>CAVSOB010000010.1:0-230863 GCA_963729525.1 uncultured Acidobacteriota bacterium | reverse complement strand
TTTCAGCCCCACGGTGATGAGCATAAGACGCAATGGCTCAGCACGACCGGTGAGCCCATTTTTGCAAACTTCTTCACAGCAATGCTTCGGCGCGCTCCGCAATCCCCGCCACATTTACAGTCGAAATATTTTCAGCGCGATTTTGCTGAAGATCTTTCTTTCAGCGATGAATTCTACAAAGGCCTCGGAATAAAGCGCGGAGCAGAAGCGCATCTCGAGCCCAAGCTCTGCGCAAATATTGCCGCCAGCTTGCAACATGCCTGCACCGAAATCGTCGTCGACTGCGTTGAAACCCTGCGCAAACAGAGCGGGGAGCAGAATCTCTGTCTCGCCGGCGGGTTGTTCTTGAATCCTCTTCTCGTGGCCGCGGTCGAGGAGAAAACGGGATTCCAGAACACATTTGTTCAGCCCGCCGCGGGCAACGAAGGCACGGCGCTGGGAGCCGCATGGCTTGCCTGGCACGAATCGCCGGCACGTTCGCGCGTCCCGCCGCTGGCGAGCCTATATGTTGGCCCGTCGTATTCCAACGAACAAATCAAGCAGGTGCTCGACAATTGTAAGGCTACATATCACTGGTGCAATTCCGAGGATCAAAAAGTCGACGAAGCATTGAGCTTATTGCAGGCTGGAAGAATCGTCGCATGGTTTCAAGGCGCCGCCGAATTCGGACCGCGCGCACTGGGCAACCGCAGCTTGCTCGCTTCTCCCTGGGCGCCTTATGTCACCGATAATCTGAATGATTTTGTGAAGCATCGCGAACCGTATCGCCCCTTCGCGCTTTCAATTCCGGAAGACGTCTGCCCGGAATATTTTGATTGCACAAAGAACGGGCGATTTATGACGACGATGGGGACACCGACGTCCAAGACGCGCAAACTGCTGGAACCGGTTTCATCCGGATTCATCACTCAGGATCGCGTGCGTCTCCACATTGTTGCAAGGGAAGATAATCCTCTGCTTTGGAAGCTCCTGAAGCGCTCGGGAGAAAAAGGCCCCGCCCCGCTGCTCGTGAACGCGTCGTTCAATTTGTTTGGCGAGCCCCTTGTGATCACTCCGAGGGATGCGGTTCGAAGCTACTTCTGCTCCGGCGTAGACGCGCTAATGGCGGGAAATTTCCTGCTTTCGAAGCGCTAGCAAAGTAGAGTGGCGATACTGGGGCGGGTCGCCTACTTCCTTGAACCGCCGGTATTGCTAATGATGTATTCGCTCACATCGTTCCTCTCGTCGTTCGGAAACCCGGCGAGACTGAGGTAACATAACAAGGCACATTTCCAAGAGTTCATGACGTTTTTTTGGGGGAAGCGTTGAAGATATCGGTGGTTGGCGCGGGGTACGTTGGCCTCGTCACGGGTGGTTGCCTCGCAGAAATTGGCCACGAGGTTCTTTGCACCGACAACGATGCGGAAAAGATCGCGACGCTCGAAGCCGGGCGATTGCCCATTTACGAGCCTGGACTTGACGGCGTCATCGCGAAAACACGAAAAGAGGGCAAGCTGAAGTTCAGCGCCAACCCAGAGGATGCGGTGGCCGCCGGCGATGCCATTTTTATCTGCGTGGGCACTCCTCCGTTGCCCAACGGCGATGCCGACCTGAGCGCGATTGACCACGTCGCACGGCTGATCGCTAGCGAAGCGCGCTCACCAAAGCTCGTAGTCGAGAAGAGCACAGTTCCGGCGCAGACCGGCCAGGAATTGAAACGCGCCCTTTCGGTCTACGGCCGAAAAAGCAAAGTCGAATTTCGCGTAGCTTCCAACCCAGAATTCCTTCGTGAAGGGACGGCTGTCGAGGATTTTCTGCATCCTGACCGAATAGTAGTAGGCGTGGAGGATCCGGTTGCGGAAAAGCAGCTCCACGAAATTTATCGCCCGGTTCTGGAGCGCAAATTTAATTGTCCTTTCCACGCTCCGGCAGCGTGCCCGGACGTGCCGCCGCCCGCATGGCTGGTGACGACGATCAACAGCGCGGAATTAATCAAGCACGCATCGAATTCGTTTCTCGCGTTGAAGATTTCCTACGCGAATATGGTGGCCGATCTGGCGGAGCGATTAGGAGCCGATATCCAGGAAGTCACGACCGCGGTGGGAATGGACAGCCGGATCGGACGTAGTTTCCTGAATGCCGGTCTGGGCTTCGGCGGCTTTTGCTTGCCGAAGGACTTACAGGCTTTCGTACACCTCGCCGAACGGTCCGGCGTTGATTTCTCGCTGCTCAAAGAAGTCGAAAAGATCAATCGAAAGCGCATTCATCACGTGATCGAGAAGGTCCGTCGAGCGCTCTGGGTGGTAAAAGGGAAGCCCATTGCCGTGCTGGGCCTCGCGTTCAAAGCGAATACAGACGACATTCGTTTTGCGCCTGCCATTGACCTGATACATGACTTGGCAGCAGAAGGAGCTAAGATTCGGGCCTTTGACCCGGAAGCCATGGAGAAGGCAAGGGCTCTGATGCCGCAGATGAAAATGTCAGATTCGGCTTACGACGCCGCAAAAGAAGCCGAAGCTCTAATCATCGCAACAGAGTGGAAACAATTCCGAGAGCTGGATTGGGCGCGCATGCGCGATGCAATGATGCGTCCGCTGATCATAGACGCGCGGAATTTGCTTTCCGGGCCGGAAATGAAAGCGCTTGGCTTCGAATATTATTCGATTGGCCGGCCGGATTGAGAATCGGATTGGGTTGAAAATATTGGCTTAACGCGCGGGCTCAGCAACTTTCTTGTGAAAATAGTCGTACGTGCGCTTCAGCCCCTCTTCGAGATTTACTTTCGGCTCCCACTTCAATAGGTGCCGGGCTCTCGTGATGTCCGGGCAGCGCTGCTTGGGATCGTCCTGGGGCAAAGGACGAAACACGATCGGTTCCTTCGATCCGACTAGGGCTCGCACTCGTTCGGCGAATTCCAGAATCGTGATTTCGTGAGGGTTTCCGATATTCACGGGGTCGTGCTCGTCGGATTCGAGAAGCCGGTAGATTCCATCGAGTAAATCAGAAACGTAGCAGAAACTGCGGGTTTGCTTGCCGTCGCCGTATACCGTGAGCGGTTCATTAGTCAAGGCTTGATACAAAAAATTCGGAAGCGCGCGGCCGTCGTTGAGGCGCATACGCGGCCCGTAGGTATTGAAGATGCGCACGATCCTCGTGTCCACGCCGTGGTAGCGGTGATAAGCCATCGTGAGAGCCTCGGCGAATCGCTTCGACTCGTCGTAGACCCCGCGCGGCCCAATCGGATTCACCCGGCCCCAATAGGTTTCCGGCTGTGGGCTCACCTCAGGATCGCCGTAACATTCCGACGTTGATGCCAAAAGAAACTTCGATTTTTTCGCGAGTGCGAGACCGAGGGCGTTGTGTGTGCCAAGCGCGCCGACTTTCATCGTCTGAATCGGCATCTTAAGGTAGTCGGGAGGACTTGCCGGCGAAGCGAAATGCAATACCGCCTCGACGGGCCCTGGCACGTCGATGTACCGGCTGACGTCCTGGCGGCCGAACCGAAACTTGGGATGAACCAGCAGGTGCCCAACATTGGAATCGCTGCCGGTGACAAGATTATCCAGGCAGAGGATCTCCCAGCCTTTGTCGAGCATCAAGTCGCAGAGATGCGAGCCGAGGAAGCCCGCACCGCCTGTTATTACCGCGCGCAAAGTTGTGATCTCCTTAGTGACTCTAATTTAGCAAGCGTTTGCCCGGTTCATTATCGCCGAGTTTCGTCACTCCGCATATTCATTGATTCGTGCTATTCGACGCAGCAACAGGCTTCGCGAAAGCGGTCGTGTGGTCCACGACGATGCGCCAGCCTTCTGGAAATTTCCTGAAATCCAGCGTGAAGACGCCGGAGGGATTGTCGTTTTCGCGCGTCAAATGGAATTCGCCGACCGCGTAAGCGGCGGTAGGACATTCCACGCGAACTTCGAGACCTGAAAACGTCAGATGACCCATGGCTTTGCGATCAGGATAACTGCGCCGGTAGCGTTCGAGAAGCGCTCGCCAGCCGCGCGAAACTCCGTCTGCGCTGACAAATTCGGTCTGGTCCGAATTCCAATAGCCGTTCATAAAGCCCTGGACATCGCCCCGATTCCAAGCCGCCGTTTGATCGTTGAGAAGAGTGAGGATCGCAGCGGCGTCGTCCGATTGCGGCGGTGCGGCAGCTGAGCGCGATGAAAGAGCAGCCAGAGATAAGACCGCGACCAACGCGAGTATAGATATCGGAGCGGCGATGGCCGATTCGATGCGAATGCGGCGAGATGTTTTTTCATTCAATTTAGGTATTCCTCTAGGTCGAACACAAGCGAGCTGTTGGCCGCGAATCGGCTTGTCAAGGTACGTGCGGCAAGGCCTAGTGTAATGGCGATTAAACTCGACTTCGTCTTCTATTTTCAATGCGTTGTGGCGTTTTCAAATCGTTAGATATGACCGGATCTTCCTAGTCCACTCGCTAAGCTTCTTCACAAAGATGACATCGCCGTCAGCAAAGAGTATTCTAGGAGTTCGCCGGCAGCAATAAACTTCAGTTCTCTCACGGTGGCATCGAGTTCTCTTCTATGAGTCCTGCTATTACAGAATCCGCAGCCGCGCCATTCGCGTCTCTCGATTGGGCTCACCCGCTCGTTCGCGAGTGGTTTCTCCGCCGCCTTGGCACGCCCACCGAGCCGCAGGAGCAGGGCTGGCCGCACATCCTCGCCGGAAAAACGACGCTCATATCGGCGCCCACCGGCTCAGGCAAAACACTCGCTGCATTTCTGGCCTGCATCGATCACCTGGTCCGCAAGGCGCTCGCAGGTCAGTTAACTGACCGTCTCGAAGTTCTTTACGTCTCACCGCTCAAAGCGCTGGGCAACGATATTCAGAAAAACCTCGAGATTCCGCTGGGCGAGATTTTGCAACTCGCAGCCGAACGCGGCTTTTTGATGCCCGAGATTCGCACCGCAGTCCGGACTGGCGACACCCTGATGCATGAGCGCCGCAAAATGCTCGAGCGCCCGCCGCACATTCTCGTTACGACGCCCGAATCCCTGTACATTTTGCTCACCGCAGCCAAGAGCCGCGAAATCCTCAAATCTGTCGAAACTGTAATTGTCGACGAAATTCATGCCGTTGCCGACGACAAGCGCGGCTCGCATCTCGCGCTGTCACTTGAACGCCTCGAAGTACTTGCCCATCATCCGCCAGTGCGAATCGGCCTCTCTGCCACGCAAAAACCGATCGAGCTAATAGCGCATTTTCTTACCGGCAGCGGCCGTCCCGATCCCGTGATCATACAGATCGGTCATCAACGCGCGCTCGATCTCGCAATCGAGGTTCCGGCCAGCGAACTCGGCCCCGTCGCCTCGCATGAAATGTGGGACGAGATTTACAATCGCGTTGCTGAACTAGTTCGCAATCACCGCTCGACACTCGTTTTTGTCAACACGCGCCGCCTCGCGGAACGGGTTGCCCATCATCTCGAAGAACGCCTTGGCAAAGACGCTGTCGCTACGCATCACGGCAGCCTCTCGCGCAAGCTCCGGCTCGCTGCCGAAAACAAGCTGAAATCCGGGGAAATTCGAGCCCTGGTCGCCACCGCTTCGCTGGAGCTTGGTATCGATATCGGCGCCGTCGATCTCGTGTGTCAGATCGGCTCCACACGTTCGATCGCCACTGCCCTGCAGCGCATCGGCCGCGCTGGCCACTGGCGCGGTGCAATTCCGAGGGGGCGCATCTTCGCTTCCACCCGCGACGAGCTTATCGAATGTGCTGCGCTCGTTCGCGCGATCCGGCAGGGCGATCTCGACAGCATTGAAATTCCCGACGCGCCTCAGGACGTCCTCGCGCAGCAAATCGTCGCAATGTGCTCTGCTGAGGATTGGCAAGAAGACGGCCTCTTCGAGCGCGTTCGTCGCGCGTACCCTTACCGCAATCTCGCGCGCGCCGAATTCGACACAGTCATCGAAATGCTTTCAGAAGGTATCGCCGCGCGCCGGGGACGTTATGGCACATACCTGCATCGTGACCGCGTTAACGGACGCGTGCGCGGCCGGCGTGGCAGCCGACTTGCGGCAATCACGAGCGGAGGCGCGATTCCCGATAACGCACTTTACACCGTTGTCGCGGAGCCCGAAGGCACTATGGTAGGCACTGTTGACGAAGACTTCGCTGTCGAAAGTCTGCATGGCGACATCATGCTGCTCGGCAATACCTCCTGGCGCATTCGGCGCGTGCAGATGGGTCGAGTGATCGTTGAAGACGCGCACGGCGCTGCCCCCACCGTTCCTTTCTGGCGCGGCGAAGCTCCGGCTCGTACCGCGGAACTCTCCGCGCAGGTTGCCGACCTGCGGGCGCAAATTGACGAACGGACGCGGGATGTTCCGCCAGGCGTTCAGGTGAAGAATCTTCCACCAGCACAGCTCGCGCTCGAATGGCTAAAAGCACAGTGCTGCCTCGATGATGCGGGTGCGGAGCAAATCGTCGAATATATGGTCGCTGGCCGCGCGGTCCTCGGCACGGTGCCAACGCAACAAACGATCGTCGCCGAGCGTTTCTTCGACGAGAGCGGCGGCATGCAGCTCGTGATCCACGCTCCGTTCGGCGGCCGTATCAATAAGGCCTGGGGCCTCGCGCTGCGCAAACGCTTCTGCCGCTCATTCAATCTCGAGCTACAAGCTGCGGCCACCGATAACGGCCTTAACATCTCGCTTGCCGAGCAGCACAGTTTTCCGTTGGCTGACGTTTTTCGATTTCTGCATCCGGCATCTCTAGACCGCGTGGTTGAGCAAGCGGTCCTTGCGTCTCCCATTTTTACGGCGCGCTGGCGCTGGGACGCAAACCGCGCTCTGATGCTTCTCCGCTTTCAGGGCGGCAAGAAAGTCCCGCCCCAAATTCAGCGAATGCGCGCGGACGACCTGCTAGCGGCAGTTTTTCCCGATGCCGCCGCGTGCCCGGAAAATCTCGATGGGGAGCTGCGAATACCCGATCATCCGCTGGTGCGTGAAGTGATGAAAGACGCGCTCACCGAAGCGATGGATATCGACGGCCTGAAACAGGTTCTCGCCAACATTCTGGACGGCAGCATTCGGTGCGTGGCGGTCGACACGCCGGTTCCATCGCAATTCTCACACGAGATCCTCAATGCAAATCCCTTCGCCTATCTCGACGATGCCCCGCTCGAAGAGCGCCGCGCCCGCGCGGTCGAGATGCGCCGCGTGCTGCCCGAAGCAGTCCTGTCCGAAGTCGGTGGGCTTGATCCGGCTGCAATAGCGGAAGTGCGCGAAGAAGCTCGGCTCGACGCACGCAACGCCGACGAGCTGCACGATGGCCTGCTCACCTTGATTGCATTCCCAGAGGCACACGAAGGCAACTCAAAAATATTTCAGCTCACAGCCGAAGAATCCGGCACGTGGCAATCATTCTTCGATCAGCTCGTAGCGCAAGGCCGTGCCGCGCGCGCTACAACCCAAGACCAAACTTACTGGGTGGCGGCCGAGAAGGCAAAATCGTTCTCCGCGATTTTTCCGGCGGCCCATTTCGAAATTCCGGCAGCCGACGTCGAAGCGGCCACTCCGTCGAAAGACGACGCGACCTTCGCCCTCGTCACCGGCTGGATACAGCATACCGGTCCGGTCACTTCCAACCAACTTGGCAATGCGCTCGGCATCCCGCCTAACGACATTGATAAGTGGCTGTTGCGGCTCGAAGCCAGCGGCGCCGTGTTGCGCGGAAAATTCACCGATCCTTCGACGCCCGAAACCGAATGGTGCGATCGCCGTCTCCTCGCGCGAATTCACCGCCTCACCCTAGGCAGACTGCGCAACGAAATCCAACCCGTCAATGCGGCGCAATTCATGCGTTGGCTGCTGCGCTGGCAGCACGTTGCTCCGTCCACGCAGCTGCTTGGCGAGCGCGGCACGCTCGAGGCTTTACGCCAGCTTCAGGGTTATGAGGCCCCGGCCAACGCCTGGGAGCGCCAGATCCTCGGCCGTCGCGTCGCGAACTACGATCCAAAGGTCCTCGACCAGCTCTGCCTCACCGGCGCTGTCGGTTGGGGACGCCTTTCGCCTCATCCTGCGTTGCTCGACGACTCCCGCGAAGGCACACGCCGCGTGATTCCAACAAGTGTTGCGCCCATCACCTTTTTTATCCGCGAAGAATCCGAATGGATGATGCCACGGCGCACAGAAGAGGGCGAGGACACCGCAAAAGGCTTAAGCCGGGGCGCGGCCGAAGTCCTGCAATTCCTGAAACAGCGCGGCGCGTCCTTCTTCCCGGACATCGTCCGCGGCACTGCTAAGCTGAAATCCGAAGTCGAATCCGCCCTGTGGGAGCTCGTCGCAGCCGGAATCATCACCGCCGACGGCTTCGATAATCTTCGCGCCCTGATCGATCCCAAGCGCCGCAGCGGCCAGGGTCATGGACGCACTACGCGCCCGCGTCACAGCGCCGGCCGCTGGTCGCTTCTGTATCCAATCGAAGCAGACGATCGCACCGCCGCGCTCGAAGCGACGTGCAAGATGTTGCTCAATCGTTATGGAGTGGTGTTCCGCGAAGTGCTCACGCGCGAAGCCATTCTTCCGCGCTGGCGAGAAGTGTTGTTGGCCCTCCGCCGTCTCGAAGATCGAGGAGAAATTCGTGGCGGGAGATTTGTCAGCGGCTTCCTCGGCGAACAATTCGCGTTGCCGGTGGCTGTGGAGTCATTGCGAGCCACCCGCGATCAACAATCATCCGGAGAGACGATCACGATTTCCGCTGCCGACCCGCTCAATCTCGTCGGAATCATCGTTCCCGGCGAACGCGTGCCTGCGATTTCAGGCCGTTTCGTAGCCTTCCGCGATGGTGTCGCCGTCGAAGCGCCACGCCGCGACTCAATCGAAATCGATTCGATTGCCCAAGCCGGCTAGCCCGCCCGGCCTAATGAAACATCCGTTAAGAAAAATCAAACTCAGATAGCACTGCCATCATAGAATGCTCGCATGGCCAGAGGATGGGAAAGCAAGTCAGTCGAGGAACAGGTCCAGGAACATCATCAAAAGAAGGGAAAAAACACGAAAACGCAACTGACTACCGAACAACTCGAATCGCGCCGAAAACGGGAGGTACTGTTGCTCTCCCGCTCGCGAGTCGAAAAAGATCTGCAGCTAAGCCAGAATCCCCGCCATCGAGATCAACTCAATAGCGCATTAGCCGATCTGGATTCGCAGATTGCAGCGTTAACGGAAAAGTCCTGAAAGGTTGGCGCGGACGAAGGAACAAAAGGAACTTCTAGTCATTGGGATGAGCCGTTTCGGGCTCTTCGATGAACACCACGCCCACGCCGTTGCTGCCTTTCTCACGCCCCGGATCGAAGTGAATCACGGTACCCCGCAGCGATAGCACGCTCGACCGTTTATCATCACCGGCGGCTTCGATCACCACTCGCAATTCCGACTGCAGCTTCGGCCGGCTCTTGAGCGTCAGATAAGCTCCCTGCAGGCTGATGTCGCGCACCGTCGCCTTCTCTTCGAAATTCGCGCCATCTTCTCCCTGGCCGCTCACTGTCGCCGCAAACCGTATCCGGCGCCGCTGTCCAACGCGCGACTTCGGCAGCCCCACGTGAATTCCGCGCTCGCTGAGAGACACGGTCATCCCTTCCGTAGCCGCCCAGGTGGCCGGGAATTCGTGGCGGGCAGCGGAAAGAAAGCCGTCGATAGTCTTGTCAGTTGAATCCGGATCGTGATGAAAGAGAATCAGGTTCCGGACTTTGCACTCTCGCGCGATTTTTACGCCTTCGAGCCAGCTCGAATGTCCCCAACCGCGCCTTTCCGTGGCGAGCTGTTCCGGTGAATATTGCGCATCGTAAACCAAGACGTCCGCGCCGTGCGCCAGTTCTCTCAGATTCTTGTCAAATTCGGCGACGCCCGGTTCGTTGTCGGTCGCGTAAACGATCGAGCCTCCGGAAGTCTCCAGCCGGTAGCCCAGGCAGCCCTGCGGATGGTTCAGCCATCCGGCAGTAATCTTCGTTCCGCCAATCTCCCATTTTAGCCCGGAGGTTACTTCGTGAAACGTCCGGCCAGCTGTCATCGTGCTTACGTCCACCGGAAAATAAGGGCTCGCAAGCTGCGCTTCGAGCACTTTCCGCAGGCTGTCGGGACCCAAGTACTCTGATTGAAAGCTATAGAAGTTAAATTTGTTCTGCGATTCAAAAAGAGGTCGAAAGAACGGCAGGCCCTGAATGTGGTCCCAGTGATAGTGTGTCACCAAGACATGCGCATGAACGCCGCGCTCACCATGCGTTTCCGTCCAAAGATTCCCGAGCATCCTCATCCCGGTTCCGCAGTCGAGGATGAACCGCGTGCCTTCGGGCGACGTTAGCTCCAGGCAGGGCGTGTTTCCGCCGTAGCGCCAAGTATCGCGCTCAAGCGTAGGCGTCGAGCCGCGCACTCCCCAGAAGACCAGCTTGGCTGCGTTGTGCGTCATCGCTGGGCGAAGCTTCCCGCGCGCCGCCCGCGCCCCCTGAGAGTCCCAAAGCTTCGAGGATGATGCTCATGGTAGGCGGTGGCAGCGCGCCAAGTCAATTGAGTTTCCCGCAGGTGTTCGTTCCCGGAAGCTATCCACGTTGCGCTTGAATTTCGCTCCATGCCAGTTGCGATTTCGGCCCATCGGCCGGAACTTTCGCGACATCCCGGTAGGCGAAAGATGGTTCCCGGGACTGCTGTGCGAGTAGAATCCAGGAGATGCACGTCCATTCGCACGGTGGCTCGCACAGCCACTCGCACATGCGCATCGACGCAAGCCAGGGGATGACCCTCATCCTCGGCACAGCGGTCCTCGCCACGTTCGTTCTTGTCGCCACGGAACTTGTCGCCGGATACGCGGCACATTCTATCGCCCTGATCAGCGACGCCCTTCATAACCTCACTGACGTGCCCACGATGGTGATTTCATGGCTGGCCGCGCGCTGGGCCATGCGTCCCCCGACCCCCGAAAAAACCTACGGCTATCACCGCGCCGGAATACTCGCAGCCTTTATCAATTCGATGCTGCTTTCGATTGTCGCCCTCTTTCTTATTTACGAGTCGATTCTGCGGCTCCGCGTGCCCGTGGCAGTCGAGTCGGGCGTGATGCTCTGGGTTTCGGTTCTTGCGCTGGTGATCAATAGCGGCATCACGTTCTCGCTCCACAGCGGCCGACGCGACCTGAACATCCGAGCCGTATGGATTCACAATCTTGGTGACGCGCTCTCCAACATCGCCATCATCGCCGGCGCGATCGTGATTCGCCGCACCGGCGCGAACTGGATTGATCCGGTCATCGGCATCGCCATCGGCGCCATGGTGCTCTGGACGGGAACCGGGATACTGCGCGAGAGCACTCACATCCTGCTCGAAGGATTGCCGCGCAGCATTGACTTGAAGGACGTCGCCGGTGCCATCCTGAAGGTCGAAGGCGTACAGGAAGTCCACGATATTCACATCTGGACGCTGGGTACTGATCTCCACGCGCTCTCCTGCCACGCGCGCATCCCCGACATGCACATGGAAGACAGCGAGAAAATCCTCAGCCGCATCTGCGAAGTCCTATCCCGCAATTTTCATATTTCGCACACCACGGTACAACTAGAACGCGCCGGCCTCCCAGCCGAAGCCGGCCCCCTGATGCCTGAGCCAGCCCCAGCCCGCCGCACCGAGTAGCAGTCGCCGTCGCCATTAAGTAGCGTAGGCTTCAGCCTGCGCCTATGTTGGCTAGATGCTCAGAAATCCGGTTCTTTTGTCGGCGGCACGGCACGCCGAGCTCGAACGAGCAGTATGCAACGATGCACTCTTTGGCGGTTTATGCTAATTGGAAATCAAAGCGGAATCTGCAGCGGCGTCCCGCGCTCCTGGTTCAAACGCACTGTCGCGTCAACGTCAACCTCGCGCACCGCAACGGTGCGGCGCCCGCCTCCAGTAGTGATGTACACGATCCTATCGCCGACACGCGTAAACGCCACGGCCTCGATTTCCTGGCCGCTTCGCAAGATCAGCGTGAACTCGCCTTCATCCGGCAGATCAGACTGTTCCTTCGATTCCGCAGGCTGCTGAAGGATTATGATAGGCCGCTCGTACCCCTGTTGTGATCCTTGCTGCGATCCCGATTGCTCCCGCTCTGCCGGCGCTCCCTGCCCATTTCGCCCCTGGTCTTGATTTTGATCTTGCGCTGCTTGCGTATCAGCATCAGGATTCACGCCATTGCCCGCATCAACGGGAAGCACGTGGGCGCCACCGCCGTCTAGGAAGAAAAATCCATTAGTGGGGTGCGGCGATTTCGAGAAACGTCGCTCTGCAAGCGCAAGCCTCTGCTGCGTTGCAGGATCGATAAAAGCCTTAAGTTCCGCGTCGCGGATCGCGACTGCGTGCGCGAAGTCGAATCCAAAGCCAAGGCTCGCAAGGGGGTCAAGGAGCTGCGCCGAGAGTGGATCTATGCCAACGCCTAGAGATCCAAAATTGTTCGGCCCAAAATTGTTCGCGCCAAGGCTCGATTCAGCGGCCGACGGGGTAGCCGACGATGTTCTTGACGCCCGTGTGCTATTCGTTCGAGTTCCAGTATGTGCTCGCACCGCTGTGCTATGCACAGCCGGCGCACTCGCAGGCGCACTGGGAGCCGCTCGAAAACTTCCCGTCGCACGTTGTGCTTGAGCAAAGGTGGGTATTACCAGCAGGACCGCGGTAGCCAGCCCGAATCTGCCTTGCATTTTCATGGCTGCCTTCCCTTCTTCCATAATATGAGACGCCCGCACCATTGCCACGGTTGCACGTTTCTAAGCAACGGGGCAGGACAATCCCGCTCGCTTCGCTGGCACAAAATCCTTGCCTGCGGTGTCTACACCAAAGCCTAGGCTCGCGTCTAGCGAAAGCATTTCGTTCCCCCCGGAAATAACGATTTACGTTGCTTTTCCCGGTACGCTGGATGTGCTATAAACGTCCGTCCGAAGGGTGTCCGGATATGGCTCATAAACACTCGGTTTCGCCGTTGTCGCAAGCGGCAACCGCAGCGGATGCGAAACCGGCAGACGCGCATCGGGCGGTTGAGATTTCGGAGTTTTCATCCGCCTTCTGTCCGCGCTGCTCGGCCCGGCTCGAGCCACGGAGCTGCAAGCTGGTCTGCTCATCTTGCGGGTACTACATGTCCTGTTCGGATTTTTACTGAGTTTTGCTGAGGAAGATTTAGCGAGAATCCTCGCCGCGCTCAGCGGCGATTTCTCCGGTTACCAAATTCAAATACCAGCTGACAGAATCCAGGAGGCGCGAACGTGGCACTCAGAATGACGGATCGAGAAATGGATGGCGTTACTGTGCTCGAGATCGAAGGGCGCATCGTGCTCGGCGAAGAAAGCAATGCGTTTCGCGAGAAGGTGAAGAGCCTCCTCGCAGCCGGCAAAAAGAAAATCGTGCTCAACCTGGCCAACGTCGGCTACATCGATAGCGCCGGTCTGGGCACCCTCGTAGCCACATTCCACAGCGCCCGCTCGCAGGGCGCTGTCCTGAAGCTCGCCAACCTGGGCTCGAAGTTCAAGGAAGTGCTGCAGGTCACGAAGCTCATGACTGTCTTCGACACCTACGATAGCGAAGCCGCCGCCGTGGCCAGCTTCTCGAAGTAGCTCCAGCACATGGTCGCAATGAACGCGGTAGGCTTCTAGAGCTTGCTCAGGCTGCAAACGCAATTCGATCCCTTCAGTCGGATGCAGCCTGAGCCGCAGCCAATTCGTCCCTTGCCGGCATCACCCTCGCCGCGTTGCGCTTCTTCGAATGCGCGATCACGCGATCCACAATTTCAACCAGCGGTGTCGCCGGCCGGAAGCCGGTGAGGCTTTCGAGTTTTTCGAGAGAGGGAATACGTCGGGGCATGTCCTCAAATCCAGGTTCATAGGCGCGATCGTACGGGATGTAAGTAATCGGCGAGTCGCTTCCGGTGCGTTCCTTTACGACTTGTGCCAGCCCTTCGATCGAGATCTCTTCGTCGGTTCCAATGTTCACCACCTCGCCGACGCAGTGGTCGTTGGCCAAAAGACGAATCAACGACTCGACGCAATCGCGAACATCGCAAAAGCATCGAGACTGCTTTCCGCTGCCGAATACCGTAATCGGCTTACCGGCAAGCGCCTGTTGAACGAAGTTCGGAACCACCATTCCATAGCGTCCCGTTTGGCGCGGCCCGACCGTATTGAAAAATCGTGCAATCTTCACGGGCTGCTTGCGTTCCTTCCAGTACGAGAGCGCGAGAAATTCATCCAGCGCTTTCGAAGCCGCATAACTCCAGCGAGCCTTCGTTGTAGGTCCCAGCACGAGATCGGCATCTTCGCGGAACGGAACTTTGTCACTCTTGCCGTAGACCTCAGACGTAGAAGCGATAAACACGAGCTTTTTCTTTTTTGACGCAGCATCCAATACGGACTGCGTTCCGTGAATATTCGTTTCGAGAGTTCGCACGGGACTCTCGACGATCAGACGCACGCCCACAGCCGCGGCAAGATGAATCACCACGTCGGACTCGTCCACGAGTTCCGCTAGGAGATGCTTATTCTGGATAGAATCGAAGAAATGGTGGAAGCGGTTGTTCGACTTCAAATGACGGATGTTTTCGACGCTTCCTGTCGAAAGATCATCGAGGATAAATACCTCTGAGCCCTTTTCCAGAAGAGTCTCAGACAGATGTGAACCGATAAAACCAGCCCCGCCCGTAATGAGATAGCGCATGTGATTACTCCGTCCTCTAGGTGTCGCTTGTATCGTCCGGATTGGCTGGGAACCGGGACGTTTTTGTTTTTGCCACATCTTCGCCGTAACCATACCCATACGCGTATGGATAGTAGCGATACGAATAGTAATAATCGGGCGCGCTCGAATCCACGGCATTGAGTACGACGCCGAGCAGACGGCTCTTCACTGCCGTCAACAGATCGCGGGTGCGAGTGAAAGCTTCCTTGGGGGTTTCTCCGCTCCGGACGACGAGCAGAACGCCGTCCGTGAGCGCCGAGAGAATCACCGCATCCGTGGCCGCCATCACCGGCGGCGAGTCAATCACGATAAATTTAAAACGCAACCGAAGCTCCGCGATCGCTTCGCGCATCCGGTGGGACGAGAGAAGGTCCGCGGGACTGGGTGGCACAGGTCCTGTCGTTAGCGCCTCGAGATTGTTGATCGTCGGGTGAGGATATAGGACCTCATCGAGCGTCGAAACACCCGCAAGGTAAGAGCTCAGCCCCACTTCTTTCCCGATCGTGAGGTTCAACGCCCGACGCACGCCCGGCTTCCGCAGGTCGGAATCCATCAGCAGGGTGCGATCGCCCAACTGGGCCAGCGTGACAGCGAGATTCACTGCCGCAGTTGTTTTCCCCTCGCGCGGGAGAGCGCTTGTTACCAGAATCACCTGCGGCGGGTGATCTGCTTGTGAAAGCAGCAGCGAAGTCCTCAGCGCACGGAAAGCCTCAGAAATTTGCGATTTCGGCTGAACGTACGAAAGCAGCTCGACCCGAGGACTGGATGCCGATTGAATGGCGGCTTCTCCTTTCGCCCGGCGGCTGTAATTTCCATTCAGGCCCGGAAGCGTAGGCACCACGGCCAGCGAAGGCAGTCCAGCGAGCGATTCGATGTCGTCCGGAGACTTGATCGTATTGTCCAAGTATTCGCGGAAGAGCGCGAGCCCAGCGCCGCCAACGAGCCCCACCAACACCGCGAGCAGAATATTGCGCGCCCTTTGCGGCCTCGACGGGCTCGAAGGAGTCAGCGCGGGGTCGACGATTCGAATATTGCTCGATTTCAAGCCTGCGGTAATACCAGCTTCCTTCAATTTTTGAAGCAAACCGTCGTAAAGCTGCTTGTTCGAATCCGCATCGTGCTGAAGAATCTGATACTGGACGAGCTTTTCGGCCATGTCGTTCGCTTCGGCCTTTTGTTTGTCCAGATTTTGCTGCAGGATCTCGACGCGACTTCGCGCGGTGTTGTAATCCTGCTCCACCGTCTCAATGAGCGTCTTTCTCGCTTTGTCCAGATTCTCCTCCACTTCCTTCTGCTGGGCTGCGAGTCTCAGCACCTTCGGGAAGTTCGGCCCATATTGATCGACGGCCACCAGATACTGCTCATTCAATTCGGCCTTATGTCTGAGCAGTTCTTGGATTACAGGATTGCCCTGCGCCGCCGGTAGCGCGTCCACGTTTCCCGATACGGCCATGCGATAGAGCGCTTCCTTCTCCGCCAACTGTGTCTGGCCGTCGGTCACCGCCTTATTCAGGTCACCGAGCTTTTCGGTAGTGATGTCCTGCTTTTCATTGGTTCGCCAGATTTGATTTTGCCGCTCGTAAGCGATTCGCGCGTCTTCGGACTTCTCTACCTTAATCCGCAATTCCTCGAGTTCGCCGGAAAGCCAGCTGGAAGCCTGCGTCGTCGCATCGTACTTGCTGCGAAAATTTTGTTCGATGAAGTTCTGCAAATGCGCATTCACCACCTGCGCTGCGAGGTGCGGGTCTTCCGCTTCGAACCCCACCTCGATCAGGCGGCTGTTCGGCACTCGCCGTACGCTTAATCGGCCAAGAAATGCGCCCAGGATTTCAGGACGCGTTTGCGATGTATTCCCGTGTGTCCACACCAGTGAATTTGCCACTCCGCCGAATTCCGGATAACGCCCCAGGTCCATCGATTTAATCGTTTGCAGAGCCAGAGTCTCACTCCCAAGAATTTTCGCCTGCGTCTCCAGGTAATTCTCCATATCCATGATTTCGTCGTAAGAACTCGGCCCCTGGAATGGCAACACGCTCTGCGATTCACGATCCACTTCCACACGCGCCGCCGCCTGGTACACCGGCTTCATCTTGAACGAAGCAATCGTAACCACCGTCACCACCGTTACGAGAAAGGTGAGGATCAGCCACTGGTGCTTGCGCAAAATAATCACATAGTCGAGGAGATGCGGCTCCCTCGGCATCTGCTCCCACGGAAGAACCGAAGGAGCAGGAATCACCGTGAGCGAATCAACCGCTTTCCGGTCGCGCGCAACCAGCCTGGATGCTTCTTCCATTTGGTGAAGACAGTCCTTTATTGAGACTATTGAGCCGGCGGAGGATTATTGTTATTGGTGCTGCTGCCGCCTCCGTTCAAAGTCGAACGATAAATTAAGAGACCACTCCCGATACTGACTGCCGCTTCCAGTCCTCGCACGGCAACCTTCTTGGCCAGACTGTCCGGAACGTACAGAATGTCGTTCGATTTCATCGCGACGTCTTCGGAGGTGTTCTTTTCAATCTTCTTGATATGAACGGGGATCGCTTCGCGTTCACCCGTCTTCGGATTGATCCGGTAAATTACGGCGTCATTCGGCTTTGCGAACCCCCCCAAGCCATGCGCTAGCGCAACTGCCTTCAACACCGTAGGCGGTTCTCCATGGCTCTGTATCGTATAACCGCCTGGCTGCGAGACTCCGCCACCCAACACATAGATAATTCCGGCTTTAGGCACTTCGATAACATCGCCGCCGAATACTTGAATGTTGAACGCCGTATTCCCGGTGTCCAGTAGATCTTGCAGCTGAATCCTGATTGTTTGCGTTCCCGAATCGGAGTTGGCGCCCGAAGTTTCGGAGACAGGCCGTATCATCTCCTGCTGAGTTTTGCGGGTGATCAAGATAACGGTTCCCGCATTGTCCGAGATTCCTCCCGCATTCGCTAGAACCTCAAGCAGGGTCGTCGGACGCAGCAATTGTGTCGTCATTGGGTGCCCGACCGCTCCCAGGATCGTTACGGGCTGACTGTTTTGCTCTTTGACGAATACCGACACTTGCGGACGCGATACCAACCCGCTCTCGATCAGCTTTTCTTGAATCGTTTGTTCGAGTTGGAATGGTGTTACGCCCGCCACGCGAATTCGCTCGTGAACCAGAGGGAGGGCTATGTTTCCGGTGCTGCTCACGCGGACGTCGCGCGAAAGCTCCGGAACGTCAAACACATCGATATGAATCACATCGCCGGCCCCGATCGGAATATCCGTCAGAGTCGGCTTTGCGATTTGAGAAAGTTGTTGGATCCTGTCGTTCGTTTGCTGCGTTGTTTCTTCTTGGGCCTGTTGAGTTTTGTGGTTTGGTTGCAGTGTTTCATCTTGAGCCGGTTGAGACGTGTCGTTCCCTTGCTGCGTCGTCTCCTGCCCCTGGCCGTTCGCAACCTGTAGGCACAAAAACGCCAATAAAAACCCTATTGAAACAGGCTTGCCCGCCCAGTCCTTCGCCCTGCGGACTGTGACACCCATAAGAGAGATAACCCCGTCAAATACTATGCCTAGCCCCACCAGTCCTGTCAATCAAGGGGTTTCCACGCCGGTGCTGGTAAGGACGCCCTTCAAACATGTGAATGCTGGACTTGCTTTCAAGTTGCCTACGCAGATTCTCCAGCCCCGCGAATGCCTCGGACGACTAGCCATTCCTCGCGGCTTCGCTTTTTCTTCGCCCTTAACCGCCTGGTTATACCGCGAGCATTCGATGCGAGCTTGGCGGCAACCGAGTGTATGATTGGCTCCTTCCGTCGGAGGGGTACGATGGCCGCAACCTGGAAGGGTTTTCTCACATTCGGGATGGTCTCCATTCCAATTCAACTGACGCCGGCTGCTCGGTCCGAACGAATTAGCTTCAATCAGCTTCACTCCGTGTGCCACACGCGCATCAAGCAGCCCACCTATTGCCCAACCTGTGAAAAATTCGTTGACCGCTCGGAAATTGAAAAGGGCTACGAATACGAGAAGGATCAGTATCTAATGTTCACGAAACAGGAGCTCGAAGAAATCGAGCCCGAGTCCGCTCAGACGATGGAGATTCTGAGTTTCGTGAAAGCGGAGGAAATCGATCCGGTTTATTTCGATAGCTCTTATTATGCGGAGCCGGGCGAAGGCGGCGTGAGAGCCTACAACCTGCTGCTCGACGCGATGCGCAAAACCGGTTACTCAGGAGTCGCAAAGGTCACCATGCACGGACGCGAAAATATCGTCATCATCCGTGCTCGTGACAGCGGTTTCACGCTTCACACCATGTTCTATAAAAATGAAATTCGAGCGATAGCCGAAAATGCCAAGCCGAATCAGGCGGAGTTGAAGCCGGCGGAATCCAAGCTCGCAATGCAGTTGATTGAAACGCTCGCGGAATCCTTCAATCCCGATCAGTATTCAGACACCTATCAGCAGGAATTGGAAAAACTGATTGAAGCGAAAGCCCACGGTAAGAAACTGACGGTAATGCCGCGCGCCAAACGTGAAAACGTTCCGGATTTGATGTCGGCGCTGAAGAAAAGCCTCTCGGCCGAACCGGCAAGGAAAGCGTTATTGCGCGCCGTGCCGAAAGCCAGCGAAAAGCAGAAGAAGTCGCGCAAGGCGAGCTGAACAGCAAGCCCCACTTGAGCGCGAAATCGGGAAGCCTAAGCCAGAGCTTTTCGTAAGCGCTTCGTCGTCTTCTGCAGCTGCTTCTTGAGCGACTCCACCTGCTTCGAGATGTCCTCGAGCTCTTTCTTCGCCAGCACACCCGCCTTCGCCACTTTGTGCGCGGTGCGGTTGGCCTTGCCCATCGCGGTGCCGATTTTTTCCGCCGCTTCGTTCAACAATTTGTTCTTCTTCTTCATCAGTCTCCTCCGTCTGAAACGGCAGCCATCGTATACGGGCCGCGATGGATCGTCAATCGGGTTCCGCCGCCGTGATCTAGCTCGCGGCTTCCTGCTTCGCAGAACCCTCTTCATCGAGATACTTCACGAACACGACTTCGTTTTGCGCTTCGTTGTAGAGCAGATCGTCCACATTCGCCTTTGCCAGCAGCAATCCAAATCCCCCGGGACGCAAACCTTTCTGCTGGCGCACTTCGTCATGTTTCGTTGGCTCGTCGGCTCGATGGGTAATTGCTGCGTGCTGGAGCTCCGCAAACTTAAATCCTGGCCCCGGGTCCGCAATCCGGTACAGCACCATCCGGTTGCCCCGCAGATATGAAATGCGCACCTTGCGGCTCGGGTCCAGCTTTCCGCCCCATTCCACAGCGTTCAGCAGCAGCTCGTGAAACGCTTGGCCCACGGAGCGTTGCACTTCTTCAGACAAGCCTGCCTTCATGTGCGACATGAATGCTTCAATACGCTCGGCCGCTTCGAGAGAACACGGCACAGAGAGTTCCACCCACGTGGGTCGCGCGGAAATCACTTCGATCGGCAAAGTCTTCGATGTTTTTGCAAGCGTCTCCCGTACCAGCACCAACAGCGATCTCGGTTCGATCGGCTTGGCTACGTATTGGTACGCTTCCTCGCGGATGGCGCTCAGGAGGGTTTCGGGTGTGTCGTCGGAGGTCATCACGATCACTTTTGGCTTCTTGTTGCTCTTCCGCAGCGCTGACAAAACTTCCAGGCCGTTTTTCTTGGGCATCCACACGTCGAGCAGCGCCAGATCGAACTTATCCTCTTTTAACTTCTTCAGCGCGGCCGCACCGTCAGGAACGGCCACCACAGTATATTTCCCACCGCGCAGAATTTCGGTCAGGAGCAGGCGCGTTGTGCGGTCGTCATCAGCGACAAGGATGCGCGTCATCGTTTCCTCCGCGGTACATGATGCAGGCGATGGGTGACGTCAGGCCCCGCTCGCCTTCCTTTTAACTCGAGCCTTCACACCCTTCGGATTGGCGGCAGACTGCAGTGCCGGCAAGAGCCCTGCAAGGTCGTCTTCCAGGGTGGCGTAGAGCTCCCAGGCGCCGTCGAGTTTACCCTCTCGGCCGCTTTTTTCAATCTCCCGAGCTGTTTCGAAGGCGCTCGAAGCCCCGAAGTTTCCCACCGACCCTTTCAACGCGTGAGCCGCTTCCGCCAGGGCCCGCGCATCGCGTGCGGAGAGAGCCCCTCGGATTTTTGTCATCATCTTGGGACAGTCGTGCCGGAACGCTTCGATCAAAGATCGCATTAGTTTTCGATTGCCGCCGAATCGCTCGACGAGCTTTTGTGCGTCGACGGCTCCATCAGCTTTTGCCTGATCCAACGGTTTTTCATTATGTCCAGGTGCCGTTGCCGAGGGCGATACGCCGCTTTCGATGATTTGCGCGAACGATTTTGGGTCAATCGGTTTCGGAATGTACCCGTCCATCCCCGCCGCGAGGCATCTCTCACGATCGCCGGGCATCGCATGGGCCGTCATCGCGAAAATTGGCACGTGGCCACCATTACTTTTTTCTTTTCTTCGAATTTCTTCGGTTGCTTCGATGCCTCCCATTTCCGGCATCTGAACGTCCATCACCACCAGATCGAATTTGTGTTTTTCGAGTGCTGCGATCGCTTGCTTGCCGTTCTCCGCGACGATTGCCGAATGTCCTCTACGCTCCAACAGATGCAACACCAACTCCTGGTTCACGGGATTGTCTTCCGCCACCAGCACCCGCAATCTCCGGTGCGAGCCGCGCGCCACGCTTCGCGCCGCGGATGGTCGTCTCTTCTGTGGGCTTGGAACGTGCAATGCGGTGACGATTGCGTCCCACAATTCCGATTGCTTCACTGGTTTGGTCACAGCGGCTGCCGCGCCCACGCTTTTCGCGCGTGCTTGATCTTCGCGGTGACCCGCAAAGGTCAAAAGGATAATCGTCACTCCACGAAGTCGCGAATCCTTATGCACGCTCGCTGAAAGATCGAATCCATCCATCCCAGGCATGTGTCCGTCGGCCAGAACAAGTCGAAACGGTTCGCCCTTTTTCTGCGCGTGCTTGAGCGCCTCGAGCGCCGCTCGACCGCTCGCTGCAGCGACTGGTTTCATCTTCCAGTTCGTCAGCATCTCTTCGAGGATCTGGCGGCTTGTAGAATTGTCGTCCACCACCAGCACGGGAAGAGCGAGCAGTTTCACGGGCACCGGCAGTTGCTCGCTGGTCGCAGACCTCTGCAATCCCAGGCGCACCGTGAAATGAAATGTGCTTCCTCGGCCGGGTTCGCTCTCCAGCCAGATGCGGCCGCCCATCAGTTCCGAGAGTTGCGACGAAATCGAAAGGCCGAGCCCGGTGCCTCCATACTTTCGAGTGGTCGAGGCGTCGCCTTGCGCAAACGCCTCGAAAATTGCTTTCTGTTTTTCCCGGGGGATTCCGATGCCTGTGTCTGTCACGGAGAAATGTAGAACCACGTTTTCATTCGTTCTGGATTCCACGCTCGCATTCAGAACCACTTCGCCGCTTTCCGTAAATTTGATCGCGTTTCCTACCAGATTCACGACGATGCGGCGCAGCCGTTCCGCATCACCAGCCAGAACGTCGGGCACTTCGGCCGCTACATGACAGGCCAACTCGAGTCCTTTCTGCTGCGCGCGGATAGCCAAAGCTCGCAGCGTATCCTCCAGCATGTCCCGCAGCACAAAATCCACCCGATCGAGTTCGAGCTTCTTGGCTTCTGCCTTCGAGAAATCCAATATGTCGTTAATCAGGTTCAGAAGCGAACCCGCGGAGTTTTTAACCGTCAC
The DNA here is from genome assembly GCA_963729525.1 of uncultured Acidobacteriota bacterium. Classification (GTDB taxonomy): domain Bacteria; phylum Acidobacteriota; class Terriglobia; order Acidiferrales; family UBA7541; genus Palsa-295. The sequence goes on along the minus strand of CAVSOB010000010.1, from coordinate 208,466 downwards.
TAGATATTCGCGCTGCTGGGACGTCAGCTTCGTGTCGAGAGCCAATTCCGTCATCCCGATTACGGCGTTCATCGGCGTGCGTATCTCGTGGCTCATATTCGCCAGAAACTCGCTCTTCGAGCGCGTGGCCTCCTCCGCTCGGGCCTTGGCAATTTCCAACTCATGAACGAGCAGTGCCAGCCGCCGCGCATCCGCCTCCTGCGCGAGTCGCGCTGCCTCCAGGTAATCGGCGTACAGTTTTAACTCGCTCTCCGCACGCCGCCGCTCCATGAACTGGCCGATTTGGCTGCCGATCGAATCGAACATCTCCAGCAATTCAGGTTCGTGTGTCCGGATCTCCCTGCTCACGAATTCGACGACGCCCACCACTCGATCGTCAATTCGTATCGGAAAAGCAAACCCTGAATTCAAGCCCTCGCTTCTCGCGACTTTGATTCGAGGAAAGTTCTCCCGCTCCGGCACATCGGTAACCCATTTGGCCTGACCCGTCTCCCAAACGAGTCCCGGCAGACTTTCGCCCCGCCGGAATGTGAGTTCGCGCGTAGCTCTCTCGAAGCCGGGAAATTCCTGGCCCGGCATATGCCAGAGATCGACGCAGCGCAGGACATGCGCGAGTTCGTCCAACCGCCAGAAAGCGCCCATCTCCCAGCCAAGGCCTTCACAAATCGTGCGCAAAATAAGCGGCGACGCTGCGCCAAGGTTTTCTGCTTCGGCCAAAATCCGCGTCAGTGTGTAGCCCACCGCCAGTCGCCGCTCAGCGCGCTTGCGAAGAGTAATGTCGCGCGCCACCGCGAAAATTAGGTTTTGGTCGCTGCTGGGTGTCGCATTCCAAAGCAGCCAGATATACGTGCCGTCATCGCAGCGGAAGCGATTCTCGAAAGAAAATATCGCCGCTCCATCTGCGATTTTCTCGGATTCCTTGAGTGTAGTTTCGCGATCGTCAGGGTGAACGAATTCGATATACGGCTGCGAAAGAAGCTCTTTTCTGGAAATCCCCAGCGTCTGTTCCCACGATGGGTTCAGGCGTTTGAAATATCCGTCGAATCCCGCGATACAAAAAAGGTCCGACGAGAGATGGAAGAGTTGGTCGAGCTCACCTTCCACCAGCCGGCGCTCGCGAACAGCCTTGGAAAGATCGGCGACGCTGCGCCGCAATTCCAGTTCATTCACCACCAGCCGGCTGAGCGCCTTCAATGCCTCGAGTTGATCTGCCGAGAGTTCCCGCGGTACCCGGTCGACCACGCACAGCGTGCCGAGCGCGTACCCTTCCGGCGTGAGAAGCGGCGCGCCGGCGTAAAACCGGACGTTCGGATTCCCGGTGACGAGCGGATTCGAGCGGAAACGTTCGTCGGCAAGCGCGTCAGGGACCACCATGACGTTGGACATGTGAATCGCGTGCGCGCAGAACGCGATGTCGCGCGGCGTCTCCGACTCCTCGATTCCCACCTTCGCCTTGAACCACTGGCGATTCTCGTCAACCAGACTTACGAGTGCGATCGGCGTCCCGCAGATCAACGCAGCCAGGCGCGAGAGATCGTCGAACTCCTGCTCCGGCAGCGTATCGAGAATTGCATAGCGGTGGAGCGATTCGAGGCGCGCCGCTTCATTTTCGGGTAGGGGCGCTTTCATGGGAGGCGTGGGCCGGGTCAAAACCGGCTGCGCGTCATCTTATGGCCGCTGCGCAGCGCAAGTCAACGAAGCGTAACTAACGGCAGGGCGGAGCGATTCGCTCATACAAGCCACGATCCGCGTGAGTGTGAGAATTGCAAAACGAACGTGTAAGGTTCGCATTTGCACTTCGGCGCGGCATCGCGAGAGAATAACGCTTGATTACAAACTCATCGACGTTCGCGAAATAAGCAAGCGGGAGGAATCATGGCTACGCCAACTGGGCATTCGCAACCCAATCCGGAAAGGATTTTTGACACCTTTAACGCCTACCAAAAGACGGCGGCGCTGAAAACCGGACTCGAACTCGACGTCTTTACCGCAATCGGCGAAGGAGCAAATACCGCCGCAGCGCTAGCAAGGCGCTGCCACGCGTCGGAACGCGGCATGCGAACACTATGCGACTATCTCACCATCATTGGTTTTCTTGCGAAGCAGGATCACAAGTACACGCTCGCGCCCGATGCGGCGACATTCCTGGATCGCCGCTCGCCCGCATACATTGGCTCAATTGCAGGATTTGTCACGGCGCCCGAAATGATCGACCGGTTCAAGGACTTGACGGCTGTGGTCCGCAAGGGCGGCTCGCTTCAGGAGGACCGAGGCACCACCGAGGCGAACAATCCCATCTGGATCGAGTTCGCCCGCTCGATGGCTGCGATGCAAAGGCCCGTTGCCGAAGGCGTCGCGAAGACTGTCAACGCGGACGCGGGCGAGAAATGGAAAGTGCTGGATATCGCGGCGGGACACGGCGTCTACGGCGTTACCATCGCGCGGCACAATCCCAATGCGGAAATATTCGCTGTCGATTGGCCGAGCGTGCTGGAAGTGGCGAAAGAAAATGCGCGCGCTGCGAAGGTTGACTCGCGCTATCACGCGATTCCGGGAAATGCCTTCGAGGTGGATTTCGGATCGGGCTACGATCTCGTGTTGCTCACTGGCTTCCTGCACCACTTTGATCCGCCCACGATTGAAAAGCTGCTGCGCAAGGTGCATGCGGCGCTCGCGCCGAATGGCCGGGCGTTCACCGTCGAGTTTGTGCCGAACGAAGATCGTGTTACGCCCGCGACTGCGGCGGGCTTCAGCTTGATCATGCTGGCCTCGACGCGTGCCGGCGATTCGTATCCTATGTCCGAGTACGAACGCATGTTCCGGAATGCGGGTTTTTCGTCGAACGAATTGCGCGCGACGCCCGGACCGCAGAGCTTTATCATTTCTCGGAAGTAGAACATCGTTGCGTCCGCGTTAATCGTCATTTCGCGGAAGCCACGAATCATTTCGCGCGCAATATTTATTTGCTTGTGGGATTCGCGAACGCGACGGTGAGAAGAGTTCTTTGTTCCATCTCGTGCGCTTTGTGCGAGCCAGTCGCAGGGCTCGCGCTCGCAGAACGTTTTACCGAGCGCACCGAGCGGCCACGCGCGAGACGTTCGAGGCGCGGCAGCATGAACGCCAGCGCGCCCATGTTAGCCGGTTCTTCCTGCGCCCAGACGAATTCGCGGGCGTTTGCGTGCCTGTCCATTTCGGCGGCTAGCTCGGCCTCGGGGAACGGGTAGAGCTGCTCGAGAAAAACGATCGCAGTCGAGTCGTCCTTCCGGCGTGTTCTTTCCGCTTCGAGTTCATGGCCGATTTTTCCTGTGCACAGCAGGACGCGCGTCGCGCTTCCATTTCCGCTGTCGGGAATCACGGGACGGAACCGCGCTGCTGAAAGCTCCGCCAGCGAAGATGACGAAGCGGGCGTGCGCAACATGCTCTTGGGTGTGAAGATGACGAGCGGCTTGCGCCACGCGCGCATCGCTTGCCGGCGCAGCAGATGAAAATATTGCGCGGCCGTGGACGGCTGACAGATTTGAATATTGTCGCGCGCGGCGAGCTGCAGAAATCTTTCGATGCGCGCGCTGGAATGTTCCGGACCCTGCCCTTCGTATCCGTGCGGCAGCAGCAGCACAACACCCGAGAGCAGATTCCACTTGTCTTCACCCGCCGCGATGAACTGATCGATGATGATCTGCGCGCCGTTCGCGAAATCGCCGAACTGCGCTTCCCATAAGACCAGCGCTTCGGGATAGTCGCGACTGAAGCCGTATTCGAAGCCGAGTACGGAGGCTTCGGACAAAGTTGAATTGTAGGCTTCAAAAAACGCCTGGCCGGGCGCCAGGTGCTGAAGGGGAATAAATTCTTGTTCGTTTTCGATATCGATCAGGGCCGCATGGCGCTGGTTGAAGGTACCGCGCTTGCTGTCCTGTCCGCTGAGGCGCACCGGAGTTCCCTGCTTCAGTAGCGTTCCGAACGCCAGGGCTTCCGCCATACCGAAATCGAGCGGACGCTTGCCGCGGGCCATTTCGAGACGCTGTTCGAGCAGCTTTTTAACTTTCGGATGGATGTGAAATCCATCCGGATAGCTTGCGAGCGCTTCGCCGGTCGCGGTCAATTCCGCCGCGGAAACTCCCGTGTCGACTTCGAGCGTTGGGTTGTAACGTCCGCCGCGATAGGTATCCCAATACGCGGGTAATTTGCGCATCGGCGGATTCTTCTCGAGTTCTTCGGCTTCTTTTTGCGCCGCGTCAAGTTCCTGGCGCACTTTTTCGACAATCGGTTCGGCATCGACACCGATTTTTTGCGCGTAAATTTGCCAGAGCGGCTGATGCGCCTGAATTTTCTTGTAGCCCAGCGGCTGGGTGATCGTCGGATCGTCCACTTCGCTGTGGCCATGTTTGCGGTAGCCGATCAGATCCACGACGACCGGGGAGGCAAATGCATAGCGATAGTCGAGCGCGATGCGACCGACGCGCGCCACCGCCTCCGGGTCTTCCGCATTTACGTGGAAAATCGGAATCGGCAGGCGTTTGCTGAGATCCGATGAAAAACGCGAGGAATGCGATTCGCGCGGCACGGTGGTGAAGCCAATCAGATTGTTGACGATGATGTGAACCGAGCCGCCCACGTTGAAACCTTCGACGCCGGCCATGTTGAGCGTTTCGGCCCAGATTCCCTGCCCGGCGAATGCAGCGTCGCCGTGCATGATGACCGGAACGATCGCCTGCGCGCCATCTTTACCGATACGCGTTTGCTTGGCGCGCGCGCGGCCGACCGCCACCGGATCTACCGCTTCGAGGTGGCTCGGATTCGATGCCAGATGAATTCCGATGTTCCGGCCATTTGCTGCGCGAAATTCGCCCGTTGCGCCGATGTGATATTTCACGTCGCCGCCACCGAGAACGCTGCGCGGGTCTACATCTTCGAATTTCGCGAAAACTTCTGCAGCCGGACGGCCGACGATGTGCACCATTACGTTGAGCCGGCCGCGATGGCTCATCGCCAGGACGGCCTGCTGCGCGTCATGCCCTGACGCCGCATTGAGGATCGCGTCAAGGAGCGGCAGAAGCGCCGCTTCGCCTTCGAGTGAATACCGTTTCGTGCCGAGATAGCGTGTCTGCAGAACCTGTTCGAAAATTTCCGCGCGAACGAGGCGATCGAGAATCGCTTTCTGGTCCGGTGTTGACGCGGGCGCCCCCGATTCCATGCGTTCTTCGATCCAGCGGCGACGTTCAAGATCGGGGATGTGCATAAACTCGACGCCGATTGTGCCGCAATAGATCTTGCGCGCTGCTTCGGCATCCGGGCCTGAAATGGCGAGCTCGGGAAGATTGACAGGCTTTAGATCACCCAAAGGGTCAAGATTCGCCTGAAGATAGCCCCAGCGGCGGAACGCATCCCAGACGCGCGCCTGGGTCTCGGTTGGCGCAGCGGATTCGATGACTGCTTGCTGCCGGCTCATGAACGTCCTCGCATAGGGAAGTCTATTATAGCGAGGTTGGGCGCCGAGGATAATGGCGCGCTGGCCGAAATCATCTGACGTCGATGCGCCGCTGCGGATCTGTGTAGGGAAAAAGCCTGCGTGGCGTAGTTGCCGGAAACCGCGATTTTGTTGCTATTAGAATTTTGCTTTCTTCTTTCTTTTCTGCGACTTAACTCTTTTTCTGTAATTCGACTGTTGCTATTAGAGCAGAGAGGGCGGGCAGTCCGAGAACCGGTAGCGGGGCAGGGCATCGGAGCGGGATGAATCCTTCGTACGTCAGGGGAAAAAACCGCAAAATATTTGCGATTAGACTTCAAGGGCCTCGTTTGTCTTGTGGGAGTTGCGCGGATCTCTAATTCCAGATTCGCGATTAGAAATTTGGCATCGAGCTGTGCAAATCGGGGGGTTAGGAGGCGCGAGGAGCGACCTCCGTCCAACTGCGCGCGACGGGCCGAGTTTTGAATAACAATCACGACTCATGATAATATACTGGTAACTAGTTGTCAAGTAACTAAATGTTGCCAAAAGGCGGTCTGCGAGACGGAAAGAGAACCGCCCTTCGCGCCATCCGAGTGCCCTGCGAGTTGGTTTCTCAGATCCAGCGATTTATCGGTAACTGGCTTTCGCGCGTTAAACGCAAGCCTTAAGAATTACTTTCCGACATCTCTCCGACCCCGGGTTATACTCAGATCATTCGACATTCTTGTCGACATCGGCGTTCCTGCCGAGAAGGAGGTGATCCAGTGAGGTACGGTTTACGTTGACGCAGTAGAGGAGGCGCTTGTGAGGTTACCGAGCGCCTCTCTCCTTTCTTCTCCCTGCCTTGTGATTTGAACGTATTAATTCTGCGTGTTATCCCTGGCGAGCGTTCGATAAACGCGTCAATGCGCTCGGTTGTCAGGGAAAGGGATTATCGATACCTATTCGTGAAAGGCGTGCTGATGATGTGTTGAATTCCGGTAGTGTTCTGCTAGCAGGTCTTGGCCCCAGTCGCCATTGAAGTCGCGCCAGACGCAGTGAATGTGATTGGCGTTGTCCTGGGTGTTGTCGTACTCGATCAAAAAAGTGCTGCCTTGCACGCGGTAATAGTGGCCTTCGCCTTTCTCCAAGCCGCCCATCCAAGCGAATTTGATGTGGTCGAAGCCCGCCTGGCGGATTTTCTCGAGCCGCTCGCGTGCCTGCGCGTGGGGTTGCGCCCCCAGGTATTCCTCGATCAGGGCCAGGAGTGCGCCCTGCTGATCTTTGCTGAGCTTGCTGTAGGCGATGCCTTTGTCTTCCCGGATGGCGGCGTTGCGTTGGTTTGAGGTGACAATATCGTTCGGCGCGGAAGAACTCAGGAACGCTTCTGCGCGTTGCTCGGCGGTGAAAGATTTCGCCAGCGAGCGACCCAGATCCTCCTCGGCTTTGAGTACGCGCGTCCCTTTCATGGGCCCTTCGCGCACCTCGGCGGGATTCGCGCCAAAAAACTGCGGGCTGCTGCCGATCGACTTGCCATTGAGGATCGTCCAGTTCTGCGAACAGTGATGCCCTTCGTAGCGCCAGCCCCAGGCGCCGGTGTCGGAGGGCTCTCCGAAAAAGGTAAAGAAGTACAGGTCAGGATCGCGGGTCGGACCATTGCCCTGTTCCAGTTCGCGCAGCACGTCTTCAAGCTTTCGGATCGTTTCCGCCTTCGTGTAGCCTTGCTCGCTGAGGCCGGCACGCAGCAGAGCCATTGCCGCCTTCTGCTGCGTCGCGTTCAATTCTTTGAGGGGAATGCCCTTCCTGGGTACCGGGGTGTAAAACCAGCGAAATCTCTCATCGGAATTGAATGGGAAGACGGCTTTTGACTTCTGCGCCGGATTCAGCGTCGCAAGAAACGCGCGGCCGGCATCGAACATGGTGGAAGTGCCGGGCGTGTCCTGCCCTGCAATCGTGGCTGCGAGGCCTTGTAGAACCATCAGCGCAAACAGAAGTCGGGTCATCGCATCACCTCTGAGACCGGGTTGAGGGCCAGAGTGTACCGCACTGCTGCGCCCCGTTGTATGTGGGCCAGGGAGGGCATACGATGAGCGAGCAAGGGATCAAAATTCGAAATTCGCGTAATGGGAGGATGCCATGAAGTTCGTTGCTCTTTTTACTTTCGCTGTGGTGATTCTTTTGGTTCCGGCCGCCCATGCGCAGAAGGATGAAATTCCGAAGAGCATATCGGAGAGCGTTGGCTTCTCACTGGGCTGGGCGGAGAGGGGATTTCTTGGCGTGGTGGAAGCGATGCCTGAGGAGAAGTATTCGTTTATTCCTAGTCAGGGAAATTTTGAGGGAGTGCGGTCGTTTGGGGAGCAGGTGAAACACGTGGCATGCGCGCAGTTTGCATTTTTCAATGAGATTGAGGGGAGGACTCCGCCAGAGCATTGCGAGAAGGGCGGACCGTCAAAGGCCAAGACGAAGGATGAACTGCTGCAATACCTGCGCGATTCGTTCGCGTATGGCGACAAGGTGCTCGCCACGATTACGCCGCAGAACGTGCTCGACCGCGTGGAGGGACCTTACGCAGGGCCGAACACGAAACTCGGCATGGCGATGGCCGCGCTGTGGCATATCACGGATCATTTTGGCCAGCTGGTGGTGTATCTGCGATTGAACGGCATCGTGCCGCCGGTGACGAAGCAATATCCGCTGAAGGTTCGGTGACGGGCGTTCGGAAGGCGGTGCGGGGTGGTCCTCGAAGGACTGCCTGATGATGGCGGCGCGAGTAAAATAGACGCTGAGCTGAGATTCCTCGCTTTGCTCGGGATGACAACTGGTGGTGCGCGATGCTGAGGCCAGCGAGGAGTGAACGCTCAAAACGCCCTTACGGGGAAGGCCGAAATGAAAGCCCCACGACGAAAAAGACGTCGTCGTGGCTACCCTGCATTTCGGTTGGGTTTGCGATTTTGTGCGTGTGATTGCGGTTAATTTGGAGAGAGAACCCCGGACGCCCCGAGTCCCTACTCGGCCCGCCCCGCCCCCGCAGGGTTACAGCCTGGTTCGCCCCAGTTCCCGCTGCTTCGACTGCTAGGCCGTGGCGCCCGCCTGAGATGCGCCCATCGCACGCCGCTGCTGGAAGCATTCGCGGCAGTAGACGGGACGTCCCTGGGTGGGCTTGAAAGGAACTGTCGTTTCTTTACCGCACTGCGAGCAAACGGTTTTGGTTTCGACGCGCTGAACATTCGTCGAACTTGAGCCGTTGCCCTGCGCCCGGTTTGCTTTGCAGGTTTTGCACCGCTTGGGCTCGTTTTTGAAGCCCTTGTCGGAGAAAAACATCTGTTCGCCGGCCGTGAAAACGAACTCGGCGTTGCATTCCGCGCACTTCAGGACCTTATCGTGGTATTCCATTGCGCTGCTCCACCGTGCTGGGAGAGGACTGGCAGCGAGCAACTCACGCCGGACGTTGGGCAAGGAACAATCGCGAACGCGACGATTCCCGCTTTCCGTCCGGCACGAACTGCTTAAATGGGCCCAATTGATGTTCGCCTAATCCTGCTCACGACGTTGCTTCTTGCGGAGACGCTTACGCGAGAGTGCTTCCTTGGCGCGACGCTTCTCCCCCGGCTTCATGTAGTAGCTGTGCTTTTTGATCTCTTTGATGATGTCTTCCGACTGCACCTTTCTCTTGAAGCGGCGGAGAGCATTCTCCAAAGATTCGCCCTCTTGAATGACAACTTCTGCCACGCGTATTCACCCCCGTCCCTAATGGATGTTTGAGTTTGTCTTGCTGGATTCACACCAGTGTAACCGGTTCCTAGGGGAGCCGGCAATCAGCAACTTCTATCCAAGGCTACCGCGCAAGTCAAGGTTTAAATTGTATAAGGCGCGGGAGCGGCCGTTATGTAACCAGACCGTAAATGGTTATCGCAATTGCATAGGTTGCGAACCTTGGTTGTGCGGCGATTGCGACGCAGTGAGGCGAGATTTCCATGCGGTGAAAAATTCTTGCTGTAGAATGAATCTGCGGCTGAATTTGTTCGAGGATTTCTCGATGCCTGCGATGCGCAACGTGCTCGGCGTCCTGCTGGCGGGCGGGCAGGGCGAACGGCTTTGGCCACTTACCCGAGATCGCGCCAAACCGGCGGTTCCGTTCGGCGGCGTGTACCGCATCATCGATATAACGCTTTCGAATTGCCTAAATAGCGAGCTCCGCAGAGTATTCGTGCTCACGCAGTACAAAGCTTTGAGCTTGAATCGGCACGTACGCCGCGGATGGTCTGTGCTGATGGGGCTTGGCGAATTCATCGAAGTCCTGCCACCGCAAATGCGCGTCTCGCAGCACTGGTATCTCGGCACAGCGGACGCCGTTTATCAGAACATCTACTCGATCGGCAGCGAGCAGTCGAACTACGTCTTCATTTTGTCGGGCGATCACATTTACAAAATGAATTATCAGAAGATGCTCGACCAGCATGTTGAGGCCGGCGCGGACGTAACGGTGGCCACGATCGAAATGGATATTGCGGAGGCGGCGAAACGGTTTGGCGTGATCGAAACGGACAAGAACTGGCGCATCGTTGGGTTCGAAGAAAAGCCTGCGCACCCGAAGGCTTCGGCGGTTCATCCGGGCAAAGTGAACGCTTCGATGGGCGTGTATCTTTTTAATACGCAGCTGCTCGTGCCGATGTTGATCGCAGATGCGGAGGATCCCACCTCGTCGCACGATTTCGGCAAGGACGTGATTCCGCGCATCATCAGCAAGTACCACGTTTTCGCATATAACTTTCAGGACGAGAACAAAAAAGAAACATCTTACTGGCGGGACGTGGGAACGATCGACGCGTACCATGAGGCGAACATGGACCTCGTGTCGGTGTCGCCGGTTTTCAATCTTTACGACAAGAGCTGGCCGCTGCATACCTGGCAGCAGCAGTATCCGCCGGCGAAATTCGTGTTTGCCGATCCGGAGCGCATGGGGACAGCGGTGGATTCGATGGTCTGCGGCGGATCGATTATTTCCGGAGGGCGAGTGGAGCGGTGCATTTTGGGCTATGACGTGCGCGTGAACAGCTATAGCGAAGTGGAAGATTCGATCATTTTCAACCACGTGAATGTGGGACGCAGCTCACGCATTCGGCGCGCGATCATAGACCGGCACGTGAGCATTCCTGAGGGCACGGTGATCGGCTATGACCTTGAGGCCGATCGCGCTCGCTATTCTGTAAGCGAAAATGGCGTTGTGGTGGTGGTCCGTCCTGAATCGATGCTGGAAGAGCCGGAGTAGCTGGCGCGCGACGGATTCTGCTAATTTTCCGGCAACCATCTCTCTTTTCATGAATACCATCCTGAAGAAACTTTCCTGGGGAGATCGTCGCTCGATCGGGCGCTCGAACGAGATCGTTGAAGAGATACTGCACCGGCCGTCGCTTTTTCGTTATTTGTTTGAGGGAATGGCGAGCGGCGATGCGATTGTGCGGATGCGTGCTGCAGACGTGGCCGAAAAAGTGACCGCGCGACGGCCGGACCTTCTCCAGCCGCACAAGAAGAATCTTTTCACGATCGCCGGCGGCAGCGATCAGCAGGAGGTGCGGTGGCATGCGGCGCTTATGATTCCGCGGCTAAAGCTGACTTCAAAAGAGCGCGCGGTGGCCGTAAATATTCTCTTTGACTACTTGCGCGATCGCAGCAGCATTGTCAAAACTTTCGCAATGCAGGGACTCGCGACGCTGGCGAGCACGGACCCGCAACTTCGGGGGAAGGTACTCCCCCTGCTGCGGGAACTCGCCGAAGTGGGAACGCCAGCGATGCGCGCTCGCGGCAGAAAACTCTTGCAGCACTTGAATCGCCAAGGCACAAAAGCATAGGATTCGGCGCGCCGCGTTGGGGACGCTGACAACCAGGGGGATTCATGGCGGAAAAAATAGTGCAAGTGCGTGGCCGCGAAATTCTGGATTCGCGCGGCAATCCTACGGTAGAGGCGGATGTTCGTTTGGAAGGCGGCGCGCTCGGCCGCGCGGCCGTTCCATCGGGCGCGTCCACGGGCGAACACGAGGCCAACGAGCTTCGCGATGGTGACAAATCGCGCTATCAGGGCAAAGGCGTGACGAAAGCCGTCGGTCATGTGAATGGCGAAATCGCAAAAGCGGTGGCGGGCATGGATGCATTCGATCAACGCGCGCTCGATCGGCGAATGATTGAGGCTGATGGGACGCCGAATAAATCGAAATTGGGCGCGAACGCGATTCTGGCGGTTTCGATGGCTGCGGCGCGCGCGGCGGCGGTGGCTGCCGGGCAGCCGCTTTACAAATATCTCGCGCGCTATTTGAGTGATACGTCCGCAAATACGCTTCCCGTTCCAATGATGAATATTCTTAACGGCGGAGCGCACGCGGATAATTCCGTGGACGTGCAGGAATTCATGGTGATGCCGCTGGGCGCGCCAAACTTTCGCGAGGCGCTGCGCTGGGGTGTGGAAGTGTTTCACAATTTGAAGGCGGTGCTGAAGAAAAACGGCTACTCGACAGCCGTTGGAGATGAAGGCGGGTTCGCGCCGAATCTGAAGTCGAATGAAGAAGCGCTGGAGCGAGTGCTCGAAGCTATCACCGCGGCCGGTTATAAGCCTGGGGAGCAAATTTCAATCGCGCTGGACCCGGCGTCGAGCGAGTTTTATGACCGTGCCACGAAGAAATATGTCTTCAAGAAATCTGACAAGTCGCAGCGCGGCTCAGAAGAAATGGTGAAATTCTGGGAGGAGTGGGTGCGGCAGTATCCGATCGTCTCGATCGAAGATGGGTTGGCCGAGAACGATTGGGACGGCTGGAAGATCCTTACACGCGACGTTGGAACGAAAATGCAATTGGTGGGCGATGACGCGTTCGTAACAAATCCAAAAATCTTCGCGCGCGGTATCTCTGAAAAAATCGCGAATGCCATTTTGATCAAGCTGAATCAGATTGGCACCGTGACGGAAACGATTGAAGCCGTCGAAATGGCGCGCAAGGCCGGCTACGCGTCGATTATTTCGCATCGCTCCGGCGAAACAGAAGACGCGTTTATCTCGGATTTTGCGGTGGCGATGGGCTCGGGCCAGATTAAGACCGGGTCTGCGTCGCGCACCGACCGCGTCGCCAAATACAATCAGCTTCTGCGCATCGAAGAAGAATTGGGACCGGCTGCTCGTTTCCCTGGCCGCAAGGCCCTCGCGGTTCATTAAACACGCGGCGAAGGAGCCGGCCATTCGCACATTCAATCTGGCAATGATGGGGTTCGGAAATGTGGGCAGGGAATTCGTGCGCCTGCTTCTTGCGAAACGTGCCGAGCTTCGCGACAAATACGAAATCGACTGGCGCATAACGGGAATTGCGTCGCGGCGGATCGGGTGGATCGCCGATTGCAACGCTCTCGATCCCGAGGCGCTGCTCTCACATCAATTTCCTGCGTTTCCTGCTTGGAAAACGCCTCAGAGCCTTCACCAGTGGCTTGCGACTGCCGATCCGCAGGTTTTCTTTGAGGCATCGTCGCTCGATTGGCGTAGCGGCCAGCCCGCGACCGACCATTTGAAAGCAGCCCTCGAATCCGGCGCGCATGCGATCAGCGCCAACAAAGGCCCGATCGTCCACGCCTATCGAGAGCTTCGCGATCTGGCAAAAGCCAAAGGCCGCAAATTTCTTTTTGAATCCACGGTGATGGATGGCACGCCTATTTTCTCGATGTTTCCGTATTCGCTGCCTGCAGTCGATCTGCGCGGGTTTCGGGGCGTGTTGAACGCGACCACCAACGTGGTTCTCACAGAAATGGAGAAGGGACTGACGCTCGACCAGGCGGTGAAAAAGGCTCAGGAAATTGGCGTCGCGGAAACCGATCCTTCCGACGATCTCGACGGCTGGGACGCCACCGTCAAAGTGGCGGCGCTCATCATCGTGCTGATGGGCGTAGATATCAAGCTCGACCAGATTGACCGCACCGGCATCCGCAATCTCTCGCCAGAAGAAGTGCGCGGCGCGCGCGATTCCGGAATGCGTTATAAATTGATTTGCCGGGCAGAACGCACTGCGAGCGGCGTCCGCGCCAGCGTCAAACCCGAGCAACTGCCCCTCACCGATCCGCTTGCGCTACTCGACGGCACTACTTCGGCCGTGCGTTTCGACATGGATGTTTTCGGTCTTTCGATCATCGAACACAAAGCCACCGTGATCGCCACGGCCTATGGGCTGCTGGGCGATTTCATTCGCGCTGTGGCGAACCCGTCGTAAACTACGAGCGCCTAAATGAACGCATCGAAAGCACAACAGGCGCCGCCCGCCCCGCTCGACACCAACTGGGTGCGAGCGCAATTTCCGTCGTTGAAGCTCACAGTAGGCGGCCATCCCGCCGCATTTCTTGATGCTCCTGCGGGCACTCAGGTGCCGCAGCGCGTGATCGACGCTTTTCGCAAATACTTTGAGACCTCGAACGCGAACAACGTGGGCCAGTTCCTGACGAGCCGCCGAACGGACGAGGTGATCGCAGCCGCGCGCGGAGCTATGGCGGATCTTTTCCATTGCACGTCCGACGAAGTGTTTTTCGGCCCCAACATGACGACGCTTACTTTTGCTCTCGCGCGCGGAATTGGCCGCGACTTAAGACCAGGCGACGAGATCGTGGTTACCACGCTGGACCATGACGGCAACGTGGCTCCGTGGCGTGCTCTTGAAGACATCGGCATCGTGATACGCCAGGTGGACATACGCGATTCCGATTGCACGCTCGACATGGATGACCTGCGCCGAAAAATCACGAGGCGCACGAAACTCGTGGCCGCTGGATACGCCTCGAACGCCGTCGGCACCATCAATCCGGTGGTCGAAATTGTTCGCCTCGCTCATGAAGCTGGCGCGCTCGCGTTTATTGACGCCGTTCACTACGCGCCGCATGGCTTGATTGACGTTCGCGCGCTAGATTGCGATTTTCTGGCCTGCTCGCCGTATAAATTTTTTGGGCCGCACACGGGCAGCATTTACGGGAAGCGTGAGCTCCTCCTGCGATTCCAACCGTACAAGGTTCGCCCCGCTCCGGCCTATTTGCCCGACCGCTGGGAAACCGGCACGCAAATTCACGAGGGATTGGCAGGCGTGGCCGCTGCGATTGATTACCTTGCGGATTTAGGCCGGCATGCAGATCCGGCGACGCTGGAAGATCGCCGCTCGGCTCTCGTTAGCGCGTATCGAGCGATCCGCCAGCATGAAATGGCACTCGCGACTCGCATGGTTGCGGGCTTGCTCGAAATTCCCGGCGTGCGATTTTACGGAATTTCAGATCTCGCGCGATTCGACGAGCGATGCCCGACGGTGGCCGTACGCGTGAAAGATCTAACGCCGCTAGCCTGCGCGAAATTTCTCGGGGATCGTGGGATCTTTACGTGGGACGGCAACTACTACGCTTTAAATCTTACCGAACGTCTTGGCGTAGAGAAAACAGGCGGCCTGCTTCGCATCGGCCTGGTGCACTACAACACCGCCGAAGAAGTAGACCGCCTGCTGGTGGCGATGCGCGAACTCGCGTCGTCCGCCTAATACGCTGCCGCCTAAGCCCCTACAAAAAGTTCTATATGTTGATGTCTTGTTTGGCTTCGAGCCTCCGGATTTGCCCCTCGACGAAGTCCTTTGTTCCGTCGGCGGGCGCACCGGCTAATGCGATCTTCGCTTCTTTCAGCGCGTTGTCATAGTCGCCCTGCGCGCTATAAACTCGCGCCATTCCGAAATGGCTGATCCAGTCATTCGGAAACTTCTTCTCATTGGCACGGTACGCGGCCCAGGCTTCATCCAGCTTCTTCGCGCGTTGGAGCTGGCGGGCATATGTGTACGATTGAGTTGCATTGGCCCTGGCTAGGGCTTCTGTGCGAAATTTCGCCGCTTCTTCTTTGCGCCCGAGCAGATCCAAAACCTGCGACTTGGTCATCAGGTTTTCGTATCGCTCTTCTACGGCAATTGATTTGTCGGTGTACGCAAGCGCTTCCTCCAAATCTATCTTGGCGTTCACGAGATAATCGGCCGCGTCATTCCATCCATCCCAGGTGTATTGCGCCAGGCCCCGGAGATGCTTGCGCATATTCTGCTCGACCACTTCATTCACGTTGACCGCCACTTTGAATGGCACTGCGACCTTGTCCCAGCGCATCGTGATAACGGAAGAGTCGGACTTGAGATCGTCGAATTCGTATGTGAGCGCTTCGTGGAAGTCAGACGCCTGCGGTTTCACGGTGACGCGCAATGCGTCTTCCTTCTGGTCATAGGTGAAGCTTCCCCAGGAACTATTCGCTTTGGAGAAAATAACCGTCCATTCGTTTTCGCCCGGAATCATGTGCAGGCCATAGGTACCGGCGTCCAGCGGTTTCCCCTCGATCGTGACGGGATCGCTGAACGCGATCGTCGTGTTCTCATTTGCGCCGGCTCGCCATACTTTTCCGTAAGCTTCGAGGCCTCCAAAAACTTTGCGGCCATTCACGAGCGGACGCGAGTAGTTGATCGTAATGTTGGTCACGCCGATCCGCTGTACCACCTCGGCGTGCTGGCTCGGCCGCGGCAGGTCGTCGATGGCCGATTGGGCGCGACTCGCTACGGCGACCAGTAAAACGCCCAGAAGCAAAGCGGTATGTCGAACTCTACTCATTGGAATCTCCTGAATAGAAATTGCTGAGCCCGCACTCTTACTGAATCACATCGTCACGTTCGCACCTTGGTTCCCGCTGCGTCGCTTAGACGCACGGAGGGCGCTCTCCGTAAGCAGTCAGAAAAATCCTGAGCGCTGTGCCCGCCCCTTGCATTCATTCTTTCCCATGCTAGCCTAACTCCGCGAACATGGCTAAACGACCGAAACCAATCGTTCTTACCATACTTGATGGCTGGGGTTTCCGCGCCGATAGGAAAGGAAATGCCGTCGCCCTTGCGCGTAAGCCGAATTACGACCGGCTCATTGCGGACTTTCCGAACACATTGATTCACACCTCTGGCCCATTTGTCGGATTGCCTGAAGGGCAGATGGGCAATAGCGAGGTGGGGCATTTGAATATGGGCGCCGGACGCATCGTGCATATGGACATCACGCGTGTCGACGCGCTTATCGCGAGCGGCGAACTTTTCCGCCAGCCCCTGCTGCTCGAAGCGATGCAGCGCGGCCGTGAGCGCCAACTTCATCTCATCGGGCTCGTGAGCGATGGCGGTGTTCACTCGCATATCGAGCATCTTTTTGCGCTGCTTCGGATGGCTCGCGAAAACAAAGTCGAGCGCGTTTTCGTTCACTGCTTTATGGACGGGCGTGACACGCCCCCCAACAGCGGCATCGATTTTCTGCGCCAGCTCGAGCAGAAGATGCGCGAGTATGGTGTGGGACAGATCGCGACGGTAATAGGGCGCTACTATGCGATGGATCGGGACCATCGCTGGGAGCGCGTCGAGAAGGCGTATCGCGCGATGGTGCACGGTGATACCGAAGCGAAATTCGACGACCCAATTACGGCCGTTCGGACGAGTTATGAGAAGGGCGTCACTGACGAGTTCATCGTGCCCGTTGTGATCACTACAGAAGGTGCCCCAGGAAGGCCGGCAGCCCCGCGCGGATTGATTCGCGACAACGACGCCATCATTTTCTTCAATTTCCGCGCTGATCGCGCGCGCCAGATCACGCGTGCGCTCGTCGAGCCCGGCTTCGATAAATTTCAGGATCCTGCGCGCCCGAAGAGTCTGAAATTTGTCGCGATGACGCAGTATGAAAAAACCTGGCCCTGGCTCCAGTACATTATCGGGCCCGAGAAGATCGAACACATTTTGGCTAATGTGTTTGCCGAAATGCAGTACAAGAATCTTCGCGTGGCTGAGACCGAAAAATACGCGCACGTCACATATTTTTTCAATGGCGGCGTCGAGAAACCGTTCGGCGGCGAAGAACGCGTGCTCGTGCCATCGCCGAAGGTGCCCACCTACGATCTCAAACCGGAAATGTCTGCGGCGGGTGTTGCGGATGCAGTCGTGCAAGCAGTCGAAAAAGGCGATTTCGACGCGATCATTATGAATTTCGCGAATGCGGACATGGTCGGCCATTCGGGCAAGCTCGAAGCGGCGATTAAGGCTTGCGAAACGGTGGATGCTTGTCTCGGCGGAATTTTCCAGGCTTTGCGTCCTCGAGGCGGCGCGTGGATCATCACCGCCGATCACGGCAACGCGGAAACGATGATCGACCCCGTCACGGGCGGCCCCCACACGTATCACACGACGAATCCCGTGCCTTTCATTCTCGTCACGGAAGATGGCCGCTTGCAACTCAGCCCCGACGGTTCGCTTCGCGACATTGCGCCCACACTGCTCGGCGTTCTCAGCCTGCCGTCGCCGCCTGAAATGACCGGCCGGGATTTGCGGAAGCTGGGAAGCAAATGAAGTTCTTCCTGTACGTTCGAATTGCAAGGAGGACGGACAGTTGGGATTCTTCGTTTCGCTCAGAATGACAGTTCCTGGGGAGATCTGAGGGCATCCAAGCGTTTTCGATGGCTCGAGCAAGCGGATACTCGTCTACATTATGGCCAGCCGCACGCGAACTCTCTACGTAGGCGTAACAAACAATCTCTTGAAGCGAGTCGTCCAGCACAAGCAAAAGAAAATTCCCGGTTTCACGCACAGGTACAATGTCACTCGGTTAGTTTACTTCGAACAATTCGGCGGTATTGGTTTAGCGATCATGCGGGAGAAACAGCTCAGGGGCTTTTGCGCAAAAAGAAGATCAGTTCAATCAAGTCGAAAAATCCAGAATGGAAAGACCTGTCGGATGGCTATATCCCAGATCATCTACTCGAGGCTACGAATTGACAGTGCTGTCATCCTGAGCGCAGCGAAGAATCTCAACTCAGGGCTTCTCCCCACGGTCTTCGTGTGGCTTAGCCGCGCTGCCGGACGCTGCGCGTGACGACTCCCCCCCGCACATTGCCTGCAGAGACAAAATTACTGATTTGCGTGTGGCACGCATTCGCGCTGTGGAATCCGCCACCTGAAATGCCGGAGCGGATTCGCGCGCGCTGGCCGGAAATACGGGTGGTTCATCTTCCGCGCTACGACCGCATACTCGATGAAATTCCCGACAGCGACATTTTCGTCGGATTCTCCCTGCGCCCCGAACAATTTGCACTCGCGCGAAAACTCAAATGGCTTCACTCGACCGCCGCCGGGGTTGGCCAGCTGATGTATCCCGCGCTGCAGAAGAGTGGCATCGAGGTAACAAATGCGAGCGGCGTTCACCGCATCCCGATGGCCGAGCACGTTCTCGGCACCCTCATCGCCCTCGCGCGCCGTTTTCCCGATTGCTTCCGCTACCAGCAACAATCGCGTTGGGCGCAGCAAGAGCTTTGGAAGGCGCCGGTGCGTCTCCGTGAACTCCGCGGACAAATTCTGCTTTTCATCGGGTTCGGCGCAATTGGCCGCGAAGTGGCAAAAGTCGTCCGGCCGCTCGGGATGCGCCTATGGGCTGTCACGCGTTCCGGCCGCGCAGCAGAAGGCTTGGCCGAGCAAGCTTTCCCGGCCTCGAAATTGGAGGAGGCGCTGCCTCAGGCGGATTTTGTAGTTCTGGCCGCACCCGAAACACCTGAAACACGCAAAATGATCGGAGCACGCGAATTCGCGCTCATGAAACCCTCGGCCTATTTCCTGAATGTATCGCGCGGAACACTAGTGGACGAACCCGCGCTTATTTCCGCGCTCGAGCAACGTAAAATCGCGGGGGCCGCGCTGGACGTAGCCTCGCAAGAACCGCTGCCGCCTGAGAATCCTCTTTGGAAGCTTGATAATGCGTTCATCACGCCACACATGAGCGCCGTGAGCGAGCATCTGTGGGAGCGCCAAACAGATCTGTTGATGGAAAATCTAGAGCGTTGGTTCGCCGGAGAAGAACTCTTGAATCGTGTCGATCTGAATCGCGGCTATTGAGGATCGTTTCTTACTGGCTACCGCCGCCGGTTCCAGCCTGCACCTTCGGCGTATAACCATTTCGCGCGTAGACGTTCACTTTCTTCATCTTGCCCTTCTTGTCGGGCAGTTCCAGCAAATTTCCACTCGTGTCCACTGCTTCCACTTTTAGCTTATGAAACTTTCCGTCCGCAGGCGCAGTTGGCGAAAATCCCATCGAATACTGGCTCCGCAGAAACGCCGCCACCTGATTAAATATTTCCGGCATTTCGCCCTGAAACCGCGGAAACCAAGAGTAGCCGCCGGTCATCTGCCCGAATTGTGTCAATTGATTCTTCGCCTGCAAATAGCCCACCCCTCCGCCGTTCCGACTGCGCAAATCAATCTCCTCACCCATGCCGACCGCAAAAATCGGCACGTCGGCTTCCTTGAGCCGGTGATATGTCTGATCCAGAGTATGCTTGCTGAACGTATCGTAGCCAGTAGCGAGAAGCAGAATTGCCTTCTTGCCTTTCACGCTGTTGAGCTGGTCGAGCGTCTCGATCACAGCGTCAAACAAACACGCCTCGTGAAATCCGGGAACGAACAAGCCCGCGATCGCTTGCCTAATTTCCTGCTTGTTTTGCGTGAAATCCACCGTCACTTCGGTTTTGATGTCGAAAGTCTTGAACGCCACCCAGTCCTTGGGGCCCAAGCCCTGGAGGAAACCCCAAGCCCAACTCTCTCCCTTATATCCAAAATATCCCCAGTAACTCGCGCTGAATTCCAGCAGGATTACGACTGTAATCGGCGCTTCGGTGGGAGCAAAGTTCGTCACCTGCTGGGGTTGGCCATCGTCGAGAATCCGGAAATTCTCCTTCTTCAATCCCGTTACGATATTGCCCTCGTGGTCGGTTACGACTGCGTCGATGTTCACCACATTCGACTCAACCGCAATCGCCACCTGCGGCGCGGGCGCCTGAGCTTGCGGGCCGTTCTGCTGGCCGGTAGGCGGCTTCGGAGGTTCTGGTTGCGCGGGCGGCGGTTTCGCTGGACCTTCTTGCTGCTCAGCGCGCGCCGTCCACGCTCCCGGCGGCACGCCCAGAGTCACAACCAATCCCGCCACCAGCAACCAACGCACAGATTCCTTCCGTCGCATACCGGTCCCTCGCAGGTACGTAGGATGCTGCCATGGGCTTACTTGGATGGTCAATTGCAATTCAGAAAACCGATCCTCAGCGGCTTCCCGAAGGCATTCGGCCGACATGCTAAGATAATTCGCTCGCGTCTCAGTTGCACCGGCATCACCCTGTGGCTGCAAGCCCTGTTTGCTTGGCGTTTTCAAACTCATTCGGAGGCAATTGGATGGCGCGGACGGCCGCTCGAATCTCCTTGCTCACGCTCACCTGCATCGTCATTTTCGCAACGGCAAGCTCGGCCCAGACTCGTAGGCAGTCCGCTTCGCACGCGGTTCCAATCCAGCCGCAATCGCGGCAAACCACTCCTCCGCAGTCATCCGATCTCTCCAAGCTTGAAAGTGACGCGCTCGGATGGCTGGAGGGTTTGATCCGCATCAATACGACCAATCCACCCGGCAACGAACTCGTCGCGGCAAAGTACGTCGCAGACATTCTTCAGCACGAAGGCATTACCGCACAGATTATCGAGACTACGCCCGGCCGCGGATTCCTTGTGGCTCGCCTATCTGCCGCAGCCGTGCCCGATCCGGCGCGCGCTCTTTTGTTGATGGCCCATCTCGACGTCGTCGGTGTCGACAAAACAAAATGGACCGTCGATCCCTTCGGCGCCGTCGTGAAGGACGGTTATCTCTATGGCCGCGGTGCCATCGACGACAAAGCGATGGCGATTGCGAATCTCGCTGCGTTCGTCTCGTTGAAGCGCTCGAGTGCTCGTCTAAATCGCGATGTGATTTACCTTGCAGAAGGCGACGAGGAAGCTGGCGGCGTAAACGGAATGAAAGTGGCCGTCGAAAAATATTGGGACAAGATTGCGGCCGGCTACGCCCTCAATGAAGGTGGCTACAACGTCCTGAAAGACGGCAAAGTGCAATACATGGCCGTGCAAGCCAGCGAAAAAGTCTCCGTCAGCGTCGACGTAATTGCGACCGGCGTTTCCGGTCATGCTTCGCTGCCACGAAAAGACAATCCAGTGACGCATCTGGCCGCCGCTATCGCAAAAATCGGAACCTACGAAACGCCTGTGCAATTGAACTCCGTCACGCGCGGCTATTTCGAAGGCCTCGCGCAAGTGGAGGATGAAGAAACCGCCAAGTGGCTGCGCTCGCTCGAGACGTCCGACCGCGGAGAGCACGCAGCGCGCTATCTATCGAACGAAAACCTGCTCTGGAATGCGATGATGCGCGACACAATTTCGCCCACAATGTTGCAGGCGGGAATTCGCCCAAACGTGATTCCTTCAGAGGCGCGCGCCACGATTAATATTCGCCTCCTGCCCGGCAATATGGCCTCCGCGCTCATTGCCAAACTCACGCAACTCGTAAACGACCCGCAGATTCGATTCGAGATACTGCCCGGGGCGGGCGAGGCCGCACCGTCGTCATCGCTTACCACCGAACTCTATGATGAAATAAAGCGTGCCACGAAACAGCAATTTCCCGGTGCTGTCGCGATTCCTTTTATGTCGCCCGGTGCCACCGATTCCTATCCGCTGAGGATGCGCAGCGTTCAGGCCTACGGTCTGATGCCATTTCCACTCACTGAAAACGATTTCCTCCGAATGCACGCGGACGATGAGCGCATTCCACTCGATTCTTTCCGCAAGGGAGTCGATTTTCTTTACATGATCGTCACCGATTTTGCAGTTTCGCGATGACTCCATGACAGAACGAAGGGCCAAAATTGTTTGCACGCTGGGACCCAGCAGCTCCACACCCGAATTGATCGACAGCCTTGTCGGCGCCGGTATGGATGTCGCCCGCCTGAATTTTTCTCACGGGACACCTGAAGAACACGCCGCCCGCGTCGCAGCGGTTCGGCGCGCTTCCGAGCACTACGAAAAATCCGTTGCCGTCATGGCCGATTTGCAGGGGCCAAAAATTCGCACCGGCACCCTTGAGCGAGGCGTTCCCGTTCAGTTGCACTTTGGGCAGAAATTCACGATCACAACGAAAAAAGTGACCGGCGCCTCCGAAGGGGTCAGCACCACATTTCGCGCGCTCCCGCATTCTGTCCACAAAGGCGACAGAATCCTTGTGAGCGACGGCAACATTGCCATGCGCGTGCTTTCCACGCGCGGTGAAACGGTGATTTGCCAGGTGGAAAATGGCGGCGAACTTCGCGAGCATCAGGGGATCAACCTCCCGGGTGTGAAACTTAAAATTCCGTCGCTAACGCCCAAGGACCGGCGCGATCTCGCTTTCGCCTTGACGCTCGGTGTGAATTACGTGGCGCAAAGCTTCGTGCGCACGGCTGCTGATATCCGCGCCGCCAAATCGGCGATCCGCCGCGCCGGCAAAGACATTCCGATCATCGCCAAACTCGAGAAACCGGAAGCCATCGACAATCTCGCGGAAATTCTTGCCGTCGCCGATTGTGTGATGGTTGCTCGCGGTGATCTCGGCGTCGAGATGAGCCCGGAAAAGGTGCCGGTGGTGCAGAAGAAGATCATCATGCAGGCCCGCGACGCGCTGGTTCCCGTGATCACCGCCACGCAGATGCTCGATTCGATGCAGGAAAATCCGCGTCCCACTCGCGCCGAAGCCTCCGACGTTGCCAACGCCATTTTTGACGGCAGCGACGCCCTCATGCTCTCCGGCGAAACGGCCGCCGGCCGCTACCCCCTCGAGTCCGTTCTCATGATGGACCGCATCATTCGCGAGGCCGAAGCTAACGCCACCGAATCGCTGCGCCCGGCGCATATCGGCGATCTGCTCATCAGCGAAACGATTGCAGAAGCCATCTGCCATGCTGCGGAAGAATTGAAAATGAAAGCCATCGCCGTCTTCACGGAAACCGGCGGCTCTGCGCGACTCGTATCCAAGTACCGCCCGCGCGCTGCCATCATTGCTTTTTCGCCAAATCAGGATACGCGTCGCAAGATGAGCCTCTTCTGGGGCGTGCTCCCTCGCAGCATCGAACGTGTGCACGATATTGATAAGCTCGCAAAGACTGCCGAGCGTCGCTTGAAGCAGGAAAATCTCGTCAAGAATGGCGACATCGTCGGCGTGATTGCCGGCACGCCGCTCGGCACCCGCGGCTCCACAAACCTGATGCGTCTGGTCCGTATAGGCTGCTAACGTACTCCCGTGCCTGCCAGCAGCTTTCAGATGTCGGATGTCCTCGACGCGCGCAAATTCCTCGCAAAGTCCCTCGCGCCTACGCGACTAGTCCGGGCCGAGTCGCTCGAAAGATCTTCCGGCGCGCAGATTTGGCTGAAACTCGAAATTGAAAATCCTACCGGCACATTCAAAGTCCGTGGCGCGCTCAACGCCGTCGCTCGTCGCTTGCAAGAATCCAGTTTCGCGGGCGTCGTCACCAGCAGCACTGGAAATCATGGAGCCGCCATCGCATTCGCAGCTCAGCAGATGAATCTTAGGTCGCGCATTTATCTCCCTGAAAATCCCAATCCCGTGAAACGCGACAGGATCGCAAACCTGGGTGCGGAGATTGTCGAAGTGGGACAGGACCTCGAAAAGAGCCGCGAGCAAGCCGCGAAATTCTCAAAGGAAAGCGGCTGGCCCCTCATTGTGGATGTGGACGATCCCTATATCGCTGCCGGTGCCGCTACAATCGCCTGCGAGATTCTCGAACAGGCGCCGTCAACCGGTGTTATCGTGGTTCCCGTCGGGGACAGCAATTTAATTCGTGGAATCGCCTACGCTGCGAAACAAATTCGTCCGACGGTGCGCATCATCGGCGTGCAAGCAGAACGGGCCCCGGCCTACTATGAATCGTGGAAGCAACACCGTTCGCTCAGTACGGACTTCACAGAGACAATCGCCGACGGGCTCGCGGCCTTCACAACCACGGAAGACAACGTCCGGCAGCTCACGGCGCTCGTCGACGATATCCGTCTCGTTTCCGAAGATGATATGCTGCGCGCCATAGCTTTTCTACTCCTCAACGAGCACACGGTCGCGGAACCCGCGGGGGCAGCCTCCACAGCAGCATTGCTGAGATCAGGCAAGGAATTTACAGGTAGAAACGTGGCGCTTCTCGTCAGCGGCGCAAATATCGCTCCGGATGTCCTGCGGCGCGCCGTCGCATCGAGCTTCTAGGCTTCGCCTCCAATCGCGAGCGCTAATTCACCCAATTATCGGGATTCGACGGCGGCTTATCCCGGTGCTCCCGCACATACACTTCGAACTTTTTCTTCAACCGCCGCCGCTGCCAGTCCGATACCGAATTGCGAAATCCATATAAATACGAACCGCGCCGCAGATAGATATATCCGACGAGCATCCCGCCCAGGTGGCACACGTGGCTCACATTATCGCCGCTGGCTCCAATGGTCGCGAAGAACTCCAGCGCTCCCATCACTGCCACAAAAATTCGCATCGAAACCGTCACGGGCAGCGGAAACACCCACACCTGCCTGTGCGGCATCAGTACCGCACATGCCAGAAGAATTCCATAAATCGCACCCGACGCCCCAATTGTTGGCGGCCAGATCGCGGTGCCTTTCCCGTGGGGATCGATAATCAGCTTAACAACCACGTTGATAAGTCCGGCGCCTACGCCACACACGAAGAAATACGTATAGAATTTCCGCGCGCCCCACATCCGCTCCAGATCGGCCCCAAACATCGCCAGATAAAGAAGGTTGAACAGAATGTGCAGCACGTTTGCATGCAGAAAGAGATAGGTGAAAGGCTGCCATACGCGGAATCCGAACACGGCCGCATATGGAATAAGACCGAACGTCTTGGTCCAGAATTCCGCCCCGGCCGGTCCAAAAAGCAGCGCCGATAGTTCCTGCAGCACAAACACCGAAACGCACGCGATGCAGATCGTCTTGATGGCAGGCGGGAAATACTCAGTCAGGTCAAACCGGTGACCATATCCGCGGCGGAAAACAGGGCTCACAGTTCATTAAGTCTAAAGCGTCAGCCTACCCGAGTCAAAGCCACGAAAACGATGGGCACGGGCATATTCCGAGCAGCAAAAGCGTCAGTTGTTAATTCCCATCTGCGTGAGGAAATATGCATAATCGAACGCAGTTTCCTTCAAGCGGTCGTATCGCCCAGACGCCCCGCCGTGCCCCGCCGGACTCATATTAGTCTTCAGAAGCAAAGTATTGTGGTCGGTGCGCACAGCACGCATCTTCGCAACATACTTCGCCGGCTCCCAATACATCACCTGGCTGTCATTGAACGATGTCTTCACCAGCATGTTCGGGTAAGCCTTCGGCTCAATGTTGTCGTACGGCGAATACGTAATCATGTACTCGAACACAGCCTTTTCCTTCGGATTGCCCCACTCTTCAAATTCCCCCACCGTCAGCGGCAACGATTCGTCCAACATCGTATTTATCACGTCGACAAACGGAACCCCGACGAGCGCCGCGTGAAACAAATCCGGACGCATATTAAGCACCACGCCCATCAGCAGCCCGCCCGCGCTTCTCCCTTCGATCACTAACCGGTCCTTCGAACCATATCCCTGCGCCAGCAAGTACTCGGCAGACGCGATGAAATCCGCAAAAGTATTTTTCTTGTTCATCATGCGGCCGGCATCGTGCCACGCCTTGCCCATCTCCCCTCCGCCGCGAATATGCGCCACTGAAAACACTACGCCGCGATCCACCATGCTGAATATGTTCGAGTTGAAGCTGATGTCATACGCATAGCCATAGGACCCGTAGCCCGTGAGATACAGCGGCCCTTTTCCATCGAGTTTCTCGCCTTTCAAATGCACGATCGAGATCGGAATCTTCACGCCGTCAGACGCCGTGGCATAGATCCGTTCCACTCGATAACGCTCGCGGTCATACCCAGGCACCTCCTTTTGCTTGAGCAACACGGAAGCGCCGCTCGTCATGTCGTACTCAAAAACCGATGGCGGCGTAACGAAGGACTGGTAGCCATAGCGAATTTTGTTGGTGTCGTACTCGGCGTTGATATACCCATAGCTCAGGTAAGCGGGTTCGGGAAACTCGATCCGTCGCGATTTCCCGCTGTGCAGATCGGTCACGCGGATCTGCGGCAAGCCATCCTGCCTTTCATAGGAAACGTAATAGTCTTTGAAAAAGTCGACATCTCTCAACATCACGTCCGCCCGCTGCGGCACCACTTCTTGCCAATTCGCGCGGCGCGGATCTGTCACAGGCGCCTTCACCAGACGAAAATTCCGCCCCGTATCGTTCGCGCGTAGATAGAAAAAATCTCCGTTATGGTCCGGGTAATACTCCACATCTTGTTTGCGCGGTTCCATCACCTTCCATTCGGCCGCCGGCTGGTCGGCAGAAATATACCGAGCCTCGCTGGTGGTATGGCTCGCCGAAACCAAAAAGACATAAGCCTTGCTGCGCGACTTGGCCACGTGGACGCTGAATCGCTCATCCTTCTCTTCATACACCAGAGTATCCGCGCCCGTAGTTCCCGCGGTATGCCGGTACATTCGATATTGGCGTTTGGTTTGCGCATCCTCGATCGTATAGAAAAATGTCTTGTTGTCGTTCGCCCATGCCACCGACCCGACCCTCTCCGCATGGTCCGCCAGTGTCTCCCCAGTCCGCAGATCTTTTACCGCGAGCACATACTGGCGGAAGCCGGTGTTATCCGTACTGTAAGCGAGCAGGTTGCCGTTATCGCTCACTTCGAACTCACCGAGCGACATGAAGATCTGGCCCTTCGCCAGTTCATTCACATCCAGCAGCACCTCTTCGGGCGCTTCCATGCTGCCTTTTCTTCGGCAGCGGATGGGATACTGCTTGCCGGCCTCCGTCCGCGTGTAATAGAAGTAGTCGCCTTTTTTATACGGAACCTCCACGTCCGTCTCTTTAATCCGGCCTAGCATTTCGTCGTAAAGCTTCTTTTGTAAAGGTTCAGTAGGTTTCATCACCGCGTCGGTATAGGCGTTCTCGGATTCTAGATACGCCTTCACTTCCGGATTCGTCTTGTCGCGCAGCCAGTAGTAGTTGTCCACGAGCTTGTGTCCATTCACCTCAGTCACGTTTGGAATCCGTTTCGCCGTCGGTGGCACCGGGGGTGAAGCGAATTTTTCGGCCGCCAGCGTCAGCATGCTTGCAAGCGCGATCGAGCCGATCCCCAGCGAACTGAACAGCGCCCTCCGCGAAAAAATCTTCTGCATCATGCTTCCTTTGGCGATGCCCAAGTTTAAAGCACACGAATACTATATCAATTCGCTCCGTTGGAAACGCCAGCGCTACCGGCTGCAAAGCCCAAGCCCATGCTAACTTCCACTAACTGCTACATTTATCCTCTGACTCGCTAGTTACTCGAAAGCTATTGTTCGGCAATGTTCCTCCTGACCAAGATCAATCGCTCGCCAATCGCTTCCTAGTACTGCCGACCTAACCACGAGAAGTCGCGCAGTTCCACCTCGGTAGACCGGGTGCGTCATTTCGGGTCACGGCAGGCATCCTCACAATTCAATTGTCACGCAAGCAGCAGGTGACGCAAAGCGGTTCAATCAAGCAGCCTAAGGAAGAATCACACATGAAATTCAGTCGAGTCGGAATGCTTATCGCGGCTTTTTTCCTCACCACACTCGCCGCCTCCGCGCAAATCGAGAAGACCCCGCAGCAATGGACGATCGTCACCACCAAAGAATCCGCGCCCAACGCGTTCCCATTGTCAGATGTGAACGGCAATCCTTACCCTTGCAATGGGCAGAATGTCGATAATCCCAATGATTCGAATCCAAACTGCTACAACCCGCTCGTCATCACCACTGACTGGACGCTGACGAGCGAATTCGGAATCGCCACAGGTCTCACCACCGTTCTTCCGAATACCTTTACGAACTCCAGCTGCTCAGCCTCAGGCGGCGTGGTGAGCGCCAACGTCACCGGCTACGACATCTTCGGCTTCTACCAGGCCATTTTCACCGTCGTCCTCGATAATGGCGCCACGATCACGTTCACTGGGAATCCTAGCTTCGACGCAGACCAATTCTCCGGTACATTTCGCTCCACCGGCGTCTGCATGAACAACGATTCGGGTCAATTTACAGCCACCCTGTTTTCGACGGTCAACGGCACTTATGTAGGTTCCTTCGAGAATTCAAATGCCCCCCCCGCTAGCGTGTCGATGACCCTCAAGACTGATTCCAGCTTTAATGTCACCGGAACTGTCACTGCTGCGAAAAATGCCAACCTCTGCTTCTCGACGCTCACCATCGGCACTCCTCTCGCAAACACTTTTGCGCCAAGTCTCGCGTCTGGAGACTTGCTGGAAGTTATCGCTTCCGACAGCACCGGCAATGTCGTCGCCTTCATTGCGAGCAACACCGACGCCAACGGCAAAACTCTCCCCAACGGTGGCCTCTTCACGACCTACGACGGACTCGCAGGCGCGTGCTCGGGGATTTCTGGCACCGACATTCCGTTTAAGAAAGTCACGTCTTCACCAGCACCACGGCATCACAGCCCGGTTCACGTCGGCCGCCTCTCAGGCCGGCGTTAACTCGAGGTCACAGCAAAAAAGCGACGGGCTCGGTTTACCGAAAGCGTTTGGCATCGGTAAACCGGGCGTCAGGATTCTGCGTAAGTTCTTCGCGTTGTTGTCTCTTCCTTGAAATCTATTTGGCTCTGTTGCGCTCTCACCCTCTGCGATTTCGCGCACGCATAAGAACCGTAAGCACTAAAACCAGCGCTAAAACGGTATATGCATCATTTTTCGTACTATATTTCCCGTATAACAATTTTGTCCCCAGCATGTCGAATTTCCACTTTGCGCCGGTGAGCGGCCTCCCCGCATTTCCTCCAAGTCGCTGATTCATTGGCGCGTTCACTTTACCTTAGGCGCTTTGGCACCGAGCGTGCACTTCTAACCGCGGGTGACATATTCACCTTCCACGCACAAGGAGATATGTTATGAAAAAAAGAAATTGGCACACTAAGGGCTGGCCGGCAACGCCCATGCTGGCCGCCCTGATCTCGCTCGGTGTCCCGGCCGTCCTTCACGCCTCACCGGCCCAGTCTCAAAATTCTCAGCCGGCGCAAAACAACGACATCACCCGGCAGGAACTTGCCCAATTCGATCAGTTCCTCGATTCCCACCGCGAGATTTCCGAACAAGTTCGACAAAATCCTTCGCTCGTGAATAACGATCAGTTCGTCAAGAATCATCCCGCGCTGCAATCCTTCATGCAGCAACACCCCGCTGTTCGCGAGGAGCTGAAAGAAAATCCAAACGCATTCATGCACCGGGAAGCCCGTTATGATCGTCAGGAAGACCGCATGCGCGACGAGTGGGTCCGCTTCAATGGTTTCCTGGACAGCCATCGCGAGATCGCCGAGCAGCTTCGCAGGGATCCTAAGCTGATCAACGATGCAAAATATGTAAATGCTCATCCCGAGCTGCAAACCTACCTGCAGCAACATCCGGAATTCCGGGAAGCTGAAAAGAAGGACCCGGACGCTTTCACGCGTGCGGATAATGATCGATATGCGCGGCGGGATAACGACGCTCGCGATCGTGACGCTCGTCGGGATAACGACGCTCGCGACTCTGATGCTCGAAAGGACAACGACGCACGCGACCGCGATGCCCGTGCGGATAACGATAATCGCGACCGTGATGCGAAAGCCGACAACGATAACCGCGACCGCGATGCTCGGCAAGATAACAACGCCCGCGATCGTGACGCTCGAACCGACAACGATAATCGCGACCGTGATGCAAAAGCCGACAACGATAGCCGCGCTGCTCGCGCGGATAACGATGCCCGTGACCGTGACGCTCGCGCCGATAACACTCGCGACAGTGATGCTCGACGGGATAACGACGCGCGCCACGACAATGACTACCGCTACAATCACCATGACGCGGACGATCGCGACCGCGACGCCCATCGTGACGAACTAGCGAGCTTCGATCGTTACCTCGATAGCCACCGTGAGACTGCAGAACAAATCCGGAAAGACCCATCACTCGTAAACAACGACGAGTTCGTGAAGAACCATCCTTCGCTGCAATCCTACTTGCAGCAGCACCCGGGAGTGCGCACAGCGATCAAGCAGAATCCCAATGCCTTCATGCAGCAGGAAGCCCGTTACGATCAAAACGAGTACCGAATGCGTAGCGGCGAAGCGGGCGAACCTCACAGGCACTTCGGGGAATTCCTCGGCGATCATTCCAGCATCAACGAGCAACTCTCGAAGGACCCGTCTCTTGTGAAGAACGAAGAGTACATGGAGGTCCATCCTGAGCTGAAGGACTACCTCAACCAGCATCCCGACGTGCGACAGGGCTTGATGCAAAACCCCGAGTCGTTCGTCAAGGCTTCACAGCAATTCAACACGACCAACAAAAACGGAAGTTACAGCGGCGCCGCGCAAATGACGACGCCGGCCACCGGATCTAAGCCAGCCACGGACCCGACTAAGCCGAAGCAGTAACGTGATTACCCCTTGGGGATTGGAGGGCCTTCGCCGGCCTTCCAATCTTCGGGGCTCGGATCGAATCGTAAGCGAGTTCACATCAGCCCCGCCTCGCGACGGACAAGCAGTTTTGAGGAGGACTTATGAAAGTTAGAGCGTCTCTGATCGCAGGCCTGATCTTATTGTCCGCCATCCCCGCGAACGCCGGCGGCGACAAGAAAAAAACTGAGCGCGCCATGCTCGAGAAAATGGAAGCCGTGCCGTGCGGGGCTAAAGAAAAAGGCGTGACAGGCCTGGGTACTCCTTGGGGATCTGCCGGCATCACTCATGTGAACAGCGATGAAAAATTGTGTCCGCAATATATGGTCGTAACCGACCAGATGGAATATCACATCCGCCCAACCGACACCAAACATCCCGCAGTCCTGCCAGTCGGTAAGGAGATTGTCTTCAAGATTAAGAAAGACCACATGATCCTGAAAGTCGCAGATAGCGACAACAATAAAACCATGACTTACACAGTAGTGGCTATGAAGCCAAACTCTGAAGTCTCAGCCTCGGCAAAATCAAGCAATCCTTGATCTGTTTGAGTCAAGGCAATAGGGGCGACCGCAATCGCCCCAATTTGCTGCCTTACTCGGCTGAAATCGTTTCGGCGAGTCCGGTCTCTCGCGAATTAACTGAGCTTCTTCCGCGCAAAATAGAATAGCGACGCTGCCAGCAGCAAGAACATCACCAGCCCGAAAATATTGCTCGTCGCCAGCGATCCCAGCCACTTCGGTCCAAACGCAAACAAATCCGGCCGCCACGGTAATCTCAAAACCGACGTCAGCCACTGCGGCACGCGCGTCGAGATTTCCGGATCCTGCAGCAACGCAATCACGATTCCCAGCAATCCAAACACTCCGCCCGCCGCAATCAGACCACTCGAATAGAGCGCCCCAGGACTCGCTTCACCCTCATCCTTCGATTCCTTCGAACTCGCCTCCACCATCCATCTCACGATCCCGCCCGCAAACATCGTCGCCGTCGTTCCAATCGAAAGGTAAGCTCCCACCGCAAACGCCAGCGAGCGCACCCCAAGAATTTCCACCGCCAGCACCAGCGCCACGCCCATCAACACCAACCGCCACGGCAGTCGCTGATTCAAAATCCCGTTAATAACCGTCGCCATCAACCGCGCCTGCGGCGCCGGAGCCTTATCGCTGCCGATCCCCTGCACCCATTGCACTTCAATCTGTTTCGTCCCGGGATCGTACAAATATTCGCCATCGGGAATTGTCCGCGACCCAAGCGCGTTAATCAGCTCGTAAGATTTCCCTAGGTATGTGAACGACTCGCGTTCCACCTTCACGCCTGTCGGCAATTCCTGCACGTTCACCGGAATCTGCGTCGGGATGTACTTCTGCAAACCGGTATTCATCAAATTCAGCGTCGCACCGATCGCAATCGTGGACACCGTCACGCCCACCAGCAATCCCCACTGCTGTTTCACCGGCGTCGACCCCACCAGAAATCCCGTCTTCAAATCCTGCGACGTCGCACCAGCAATCGCCGCCGCCGTGCACACCACACCGCCAATGATCAACGCCAGCACGGCGTAGTTCGGCGCCGTCCATCCCGCCACAAAAAATATCGCGCACGTCGCCATCAACGTCGCAATGCTCATCCCGCTCACCGGATTCGACGAATTACCGAGCAGCCCGCTGATTCGCGCCGCCACCGTAACGAACAAAAATCCGAATACCACCACGAAAACTCCCGCCAGCAAATTCTGATACCACGTCGTGCTCGCGCCCTTCATCGGCTCAAACGTCAGCATGATCCACATCAGCACCACGATCACGAGCGACCCGATCAGCACAGTCCGCAGCGAAATATCACGCTCCAAGCGGCTCTTCTCCGCCGCCTCACCCCCCGCGCCTTCCGCCCGCACGTCCTTCAACCCGGCGCGCAACGCCGAAATAATTGTCGGCAGCGTCCGCAGCAGCGTGATCAAACCAGCCGCCGCCACCGCCCCCGCTCCCATCGGACGGATGTACTGCCGCCACATATCGTCCGGCGTCATTTGTGGAATCGGAATCGTCGAGGGATAAATCGGAGTGTTCCCCGCCAGTTGCCCGAAAAATTGAATCGCAGGCATCACCAGCAACCACGAAATCACGCCGCCGGCAAAAAGAATTCCCGCCACCCGGGGCCCGATAATAAAACCCACGCCGAGATATTCCGAAGTGATCGTCGCCCGAAATGATGCGCCCGGAAACCACTTCGGCCGCGCTTCCGGCTGCCCGTTCCATGCCTGAATCGTGTTCATGAAAAACGTATACACGCCGCCAAGCCCCAAGCCCCAGAACACGCGCCCCGCAAACGATCCGCCGCGCTCTCCCGCCACCAGCACGTCCGCGCAAGCCGTCCCCTCCGGAAAAGTCAGATTGCCGTGTTCTTTCACAATCAATTGCCGCCGCAGCGGAATCATGAACAACACGCCGAGCCATCCGCCCAGCAGCGCCAGCGGAAAAATTCGCCAGAACGTAAACTCCGATCCGAATCCCAAAAAAATCAGCGCCGGGATCGTGAACATTACGCCCGCTGCGAGCGATTCTCCCGCCGACCCGGTCGTCTGCACGATATTGTTTTCGAGAATCGTCGACCGTCCAAACGCCCGCAAAATACTGATCGACAGAACAGCAATCGGAATCGACGCCGACACCGTCAACCCGGCCCGCAACCCCACATAAACGGTCACCGCACCAAACAGCAACCCGAACAACGCCCCCAGCACCACCGCGCGCAAAGTGAACTCAGCGAGCGACTCCTCCGCCGGCACATACGGCCGAAACTCCCCCGGCGGCGCCGTCGAACTCCACGCCTTATTCGCAATCGCCAAGCCTCACCTCCACAAAATCCGCGCGCCAATCAGCAGAGCCGCCATCGACGCGCTCAATCACAAACGACCGTCCAATTTGGCATCCAAATGTGCGGGCAACTTAGCACCAGACTCCAGTCGAGGCAAGCCGCAACCTTTCCTCACACGTCCCAGTAGGGGCGCGTCTAAGACGCGCCCGCGACGCCCGCCCCACGGCCGGCTCCCTGCGCCATTCATTTACGCGACGCCCACCCACGGTTCAACTCTCGGCCGCGCACCCACCACAAACGAACCACGCGGACTCACTCACCTCCGCATCTCGTATGCTATTCTTTCCAACAACCCGAGGAGAAAATGTCCTACATCGACCGCATCCAATCCGATCTCACCGCTGCCATGAAGGAAAAGGACGAGCTCCGCCTCAGCGTCCTCCGCATGGTCAAATCCGCGCTGAAACACAAAGAAATCGAAAAGATGCGCCCGCTCGACGACCTTGAATCCCTTCAGGTGCTGCAAACCCTCGTCAAGCAGCGCCACGAATCCGCCGAACAATTCACTAAAGGCGGCCGATTCGATCTCGCCGAAAAAGAAAAAAAGGAAATCGCCTTCATCGAACAATATCTACCGGCCGCCCCCACCGACGACGAACTTCACCGCGCCATCCAAGAAGCCATCGACGAACTCAGCGCCGACTCACTCAAGCACATGGGCGCCGTAATCAAAGCCGCCCGCGCCCGCCTGGAAGGCAAATCCATCGATGGCAAAGCCCTAAGCGACAAAGTCCGCGACCGCCTAACCCGAAAATCCTAGCTTCTTCCCCAACTCGTCGCTTACCGCTGTCATCCTGAGCGCAGCGAAGGATCTCGGCCTTCATCTCATTCACTCAACACGCAACGTGCAACCCGCATGGGACGTGGGCAGCCACGACGACGCCTCCCTCGTCGGCGGCCTTTGCGCCACTCCCGCCTCCGCCCGCTTCCCACGCGGCCCGCTTTTCCCTAAGCTAGCCCCATGCCCCTCCCCGCCCAAATCCCCGTCAAATACTCCGAAGACGACGCCCAATTCATCAGCGTCCGCCCACTCGTCCGCCAAACCTTTCGCCCAGCCGAACTCATCGACATGATCGTCAGCGTCACAGGAAAAGATCCGCACCGCGTCGAGCAAATCCTGCACTGCGGCACTATCGTCTTCAATTCCTACCGCTACTGGTGGGACGCAATCGACGCGGTCCCAGCCGAGCTCGCAACTCTCCTCTCCGCCTATCCCGACGCTGATCCCTCCAGGCCTTTCCGCCAAGAAAATTGCACCGAGGTAATCCTAGAATCCGCCGGCACTCCGCCGCGCCACATGTTACGTCTCCGCCGCACCGATGCATCCCGCAAACGCTTCTTCCGCACGCGCAGCCTCTGGGACGCGCTTATCGACCTCAGTCGCCCACAAGCGCCTACTTACCGCGAATACTCCTACGCGCACAGAGCCGATATCTACGCGTTGCCACTCGACCCCGCCGCGATCTCCCGCCTCACTCAGCAAGCCGCACAATACGCCCCGCGCGCTCTCGCCGCCCAACTCGCAATCCTTCCACACATCTCCCTCGCCAAATTCCTCTGCACCCGCAAGTAATCTTGGTTCAATCACGAACACTCACGGGCCAAATGAAAATCATCTCGTCGGGCGCCAGCTCGTTCTTCGCATGAGCGGTGCCGACATCGTCGTAGTCCGCGCCGTCGCCTCCCTGCTCCTCCGCGTGCATCGAACTCTTTTGCTTTTGCCTTTAGGATCGCCTTCCAGTAGCGTAGCTACCCGCAGAGAACCACTGCAAATGAAACCCGAACTAGCCAGCGTGAAAGCACTCGTCTTCGATATATTTGGCACGGTTGTGGATTGGCGCGGCTCGGTAATCGCCGAGGGCGTGGGCTGGGGCAAGGCCAAAAACCTCCGCCTCGACTGGGTCGCCTTCGCCGATCGTTGGCGCCTCGGCTACAAACCGGCGATGGACAAAGTACGCAAAGGCGAAATCCCCTGGACTAGGCTCGACGATTTGCACCGCGTGATCCTCGAAGAACTCCTCGATGAATTCAAAATTGAAGGGCTCACCGAAGAAGAAAAAGTTTTCTGGACTCACGTCTGGCGCCGGCTCAAACCTTGGCCCGATTCCGTCGAGGGCCTCGCGCGAATAAAAAAGAAGTACCTGATCGCGCCGCTTTCCAACGGCAATATCGCCCTGATGACTCACCTGGCCAGATTGCGCGGCTTCCAATGGGACGCCATCCTCGGCGCCGAACTGGTGCGGCATTACAAGCCAGACCGCGAAGTATACGTCTCGGCTTACGACTATCTCGACCTGAAGCCCGAGGAGGTGATGATGTGCGCTGCGCACGTCTACGATTTGCAGGCTGCCCGCAGCCAAGGTCTCCGCACAGGATTCATCTATCGCCCTGATGAATACGGCAACGGTCCCGTAGGCGTCCCCGATAAAGCGAAGCCGGGAGATTTTGACGTGGTCTCCTCGACCATAGTCGACCTGGCCCAACAAATGGACGCCTGACCGCGAAGCCCCGCGATTGTTCCTGACGAAATGAAATCAATCGCATCGCACAAGCAGTCGAGTCAGCTTTAACCGCCGTAACAGTCGTAATGACTATCGGCTGAAGGTGGGGAGATGCACCAGGTCGGTCTCGGGCACCGGCTCCAACGGATTCCCGGCTTTGCGCCAAGCCACCAAGCCGCCAACGATGACAAACGTGTTGAATCCTTGCTCTCGCAGCAAGAACGCCACACGGGCGCTCGTCTCTTCGCGCGGTCAAGTGCAGTACAGGTAGATGTCTTTAGCCTTGGGAAGAGTTTTGACTTCTTCTGTGAGATTGTTCGGCTCCAGTCGAATCGACCCTCGAATGCGGCGGGCACCAGGATCGTAGTAGCCGTGGCTGCGCACATCGGCCAGCAGAATCTTTTCTGGATATTGAGTCTTCAGCTTCGCCGCCAGTTCGGCGACCTGTATCCGTGGAACGATGCGATAAACCCGGTGCTTCCAATACAGGAAGACACGATAAGCGGTGAATGCAATCGCGGCGACGATTACCGCGACCTCGACTGCGTGCGCCGCCGCTTGAAACCCGTGCGCGATGGTCGCGACGAAATCGCGGAAGATAAATCCAATCCCGCCATATACGAGCGCATAGGCGGTGGCGCCGAGGAAGTCTAGTCCCAGAAACTGCATGAATGGCATTTTCATACTTCCGGCGAGAGGAGGGGCCATCGAATTAAATCCTGGGATGAACTTAGCGAACATGAGCGTCGCCCGGCCGCGCTTGAAGAACGACTCCGCAGCTCGCAGGATACACGTTTCGGGGTCCATGGAGACTCGGCAGAGAAAACCCAACAACCTCCATCCCATGCGGTTTCCAAGTACGTAGAGCAGCGAGTCTCCGACCAGCATCGCCGTCACGGCGGTAAGCGCTGCCGCCGGCGCGCTTAGGACACCCGATGCCACAGCGGCTCCGCCTGTGACCAGCGCCAGTGCAGCCGGCACCGGAATTCCGAGGGCTTCCGCCAAAACAATGAGAAAAATGATGATGTAACCGTGGCGGCTAACTAGGGCAAGGAGGTCATTCATGATGTCAAGTCACAAGAGTAGCATGCCCCTGATTCACCGGATGCCAGTACGACGGTATCTCTACACGAGGGCTTTCCTGTTCCTGGGTGCGTTGAGCATCAGCGCAACCTCAAACCCTTCAGCAAGCAAGCTAATGCCTGTTTCGCGCCCGAATCTTTGTGTTACGGAAGGAACGATTGAGGAACTGCCTGGGGGCCGGCTATCCGTGAGTGTCCCGAAGATGCGCGCGTACGTAAACGCTTTCACACCACAACTTGTCGAGGCACATTTCATCTATCTCGGCTCAACAGCGGATGAGACGCGCCTAGGGTCTGGAGAAGTGCGCCGCCAGTTCGGCCTCAAGTTACGGGCGCAAGACGCTTGCAACCTGGTTTATGCGATGTGGCGCATGGAGCCGGAATCGAAGCTTGTTGTGTCCGTCAAAAGCAACTCTGGCCAGCATACCAGCGCTGAGTGCGGTAACCACGGATACCGGAATATTAAGCCACGCCGCAGCTTTCCGATTCCCGTTTTGCGTGCCGGAGCGACGCATATACTTCGCGCGGAAATGAACGGCTCCGAGATGAAGGTTTACGCCGACAACTCGCTCGTGTGGGAAGGCTCAGTAGGGCCCGATGCGCTTGCCTTCGACGGGCCGGTCGGGATTCGCTCCGACAACGCTCGCTTGGTGATCGAACTGCGGGCCGGCCAGCCAACGCAGGCACAACTCGGACATTTACCAGGTTGCCGATCTGGCAGCGAGGAATCCGAATAAGGCTCTCGTGCTACCTTGAGTCGCCGGACGGAAGCCAGCGGTACGAAACGGCTGCGACAGAGTCAAAAGAGCCGGCAGGATGCCCGCGCTACAGCGGAAATGGCGACAGCGGAATCAAAGGCGCCGGCTGGAAGCCAGCGGTACGAAAGGGCAACGACGGAGGCGGCGGCTGGCTCCGCTTAACGATTCGTTGACAGGGTTTCGCCTCGTCGTATAAATTGGAATTGCTCGCCCGTCCCTCCCGGGAAACGCAGCATGATCAATCGTTTAGGGATGGGTATTCGCGAGGATTTCGATTTGGGGGCTTCAGGGGCTAAGGCCTCTTTCGCATATTTGTTGCGGGGTGCGTCGCGAGGCAGCTCAAATTAACCAAGCAGATCAGATAATCATCCCTTTAGAAGCAGGTGCAGCTTGACGTTGGTGTACACGATTGCGAGTTGGTTCGCGCCCATCGCGAATCCTGTGTCGGATTATTGGCGTCGGAATACCGATCCGCTGTCGAACCCGTTCAAAGGGCTTTACCAGCTGAATTCGTTCGATCTGGCGGTGATGGCGCCGTACTTCGTGGTGATGGTGATTTTGGCGATGTACGGAATCCATCGCTACGTCCTCGTCTATTACTTTTTCAAGAATCGCAAACGAATTGCGCCGCCTCCGCCGGAAGTCAGCGAGTGGCCGCGGGTCACAGTGCAGCTGCCGATTTACAACGAACGCTACGTGATCGAGCGGCTGGTGGACGCGGTGGCGCAGTTCGATTATCCGCGCGAGCTGCTGGATATTCAGGTGCTCGACGATTCAACCGACGAGACGCAGGAAGTGGCGCGCAATTGCGTGGAACGTTATCAGCAGCTGGGCCTGCCGATTTCCTACATTCATCGCGACAACCGCGAGGGATTCAAAGCTGGTGCCCTGCAGGAGGGGTTAAAGGTGGCGCGCGGCGAGCATGTCGCCATTTTCGATGCGGATTTCATTCCGCCAGCGGACTTTCTGCGCAACACGGTGCCGTATTTTGCCGACGAAAAGCTGGCAATGGTGCAGACGCGCTGGAGCTACATCAACCGAAACTATTCGAAGCTTACGGAAGTGGAAGCGGTGCTGCTCGACGGGCATTTCGTTATCGAGCATTCGGCGCGCTTTCGCACCGGGCTGTTCTTCAATTTCAATGGCACGGCCGGCATCTGGCGGCGCGTGGCGATTGACGATGCGGGCGGGTGGCAGCACGACACGTTGACGGAGGATACCGACCTTTCTTATCGCGCGCAGCTTCGCGGCTGGCAGTTTATTTATTTGCCGGACATCGAGTGTCCATCGGAATTGCCGGTGGAGATGAATGCGTTCAAATCCCAGCAAGCGCGCTGGGCGAAGGGCCTGATGCAGACGGCGAAGAAAATCATGCCGCGCGTGATGCGATCGAATGCTTCAGGCGCGGTGAAGGCGGAGGCGTTCTTTCATCTGACCGCCAACATCAGCTATCCGCTGATGGTGCTGCTCTCGATGATTTTGCTGCCGGCGATGATTGTGCGTTTTTATCAGGGGTGGTTTCAGGTGCTGGTGATCGACCTGCCGCTGTTTATCGCGTCGACTTGCTCGATTTCGTCATTTTATCTGGCGGCGGAGCGGGCGATTTTCCCGAAGACGTGGAAGCGGACGTTTCTTTATTTGCCGTTCATCATGGCCGTGGGCATCGGACTTTCCGTGCGTAATGCGGTGGATGTGCTGGAAGCGATTTTCGGAGTGAAATCGGAATTCGTGCGCACGCCGAAGTATCGCGTGGAAGCGGGCGCGCACGGCTCGGATGCGTGGGCGAAAAAAAAGTATCGGAAGAAGGCGGGATGGATGCCGTGGGCCGAAGTTTTTCTCGGTCTCTATTTTGCGGCGGCGGTGGTGTATGCGATCGAGATGGAAAATTACGCTACGGTTCCGTTTCTGCTGCTGTTTGTCTGGGGGTATTTGTATACGGGGTTGATGTCGCTCGGGCAGACATATATTGACCGGTGGCGGTTTGGCGTGGAGGCTGGCGAAGTGCGGCCGGCTTCGACGGGGGCGCCGGGATTTTAGGTTCGCGGGGCTCAGGATGGAATTTAACGCTGAGATCCTTCACTTCGTTCAGGATGACACGCATGAGAGTTAGAGCGCGAACCCACTAGCGAATTTAGCCTACCCCTTTTATCGTCGCGGCTCGTCTACTAGCATCGGAGGAACTTGTATGAGATTTCGGATGCTCGTGCTTCGCGGCATGCTCTCGGCGCTGGCATTGTCGTTTGTGGCTGTGCTGGTGCAGGCGCGGTTTCCGCAGCC
Source organism: uncultured Acidobacteriota bacterium (assembly GCA_963729525.1). Classification (GTDB taxonomy): domain Bacteria; phylum Acidobacteriota; class Terriglobia; order Acidiferrales; family UBA7541; genus Palsa-295. Next base: position 168,074 of record CAVSOB010000010.1, on the reverse strand, counting down.
GGCCGCGGAGTATCAGGGGCGGCGGGCGAAATTGCGCAGCGAAGTGGATGGCCCCGTGGTGCTTTTTGGTTATACGAGCCGGAATGATGCGGGCGAAGTGGCGGTGTTTTTCCAGGATGAAGATTTCTACTACCTTACTGGCTACAACGAACCGGATGCGGCGCTCGTTCTAATTCCGGACTCGGCAGCAGCGAAATCCTCCAGCCGACCGACAGAAATTTTGTATCTGCCGCCGCGGGATCCGCGCGAGGCAATTTGGAGCGTCGCGAATTTGGGGCCGAACGATCCGGGAGTTGCGGAGAAGACGGGGTTTCAAGCAGTTAGGCCGTTTGCGGAACTGCGCGGCGATTTGGCTGCGCTGGCAAAGACGAATCCAAAATTTTATGCGCTGTTGCCGAAAGGTCTGGAGAACGGCTACCCGCAGCTTCACACCTGGCATGAGTGGTTGAAGGATGCGCTGCCGCCGCAGTCGGAAATCGAAGACCTGCAACCGACTCTGACGGCAATGCGGATGGTGAAATCGGCGGGAGAGCTCGAGCTGCTGCAAAAGGCGGTGGATGCTTCAGTGGATGCGCAATTCGCGGCGATGAAAATGATGAAGCCGGGGCTGATGGAGTATCAAGTGGCCGCGAAGATGGAAGAAATTCACAAATGGGAAGGGTGCTCGCGCGAAGCGTATTCGCCCATCGTGGGCGCGGGATTTTTCTCCACTGTGCTGCACTACGACGCTCTCGATAATCAGATCAAGGATGGCGACGTGGTGGTGATTGACGTGGCCGGCGAGTATGGCGGCTACGACGCCGATATCACGCGCACGCTGCCGGCGAGCGGAAAATTTACGGCGAGGCAGCGCGAAATTTACGACGTCGTGCTTGGGGCGCAGAATGCGGCGATTGCGGCCGTGAAGCCGGGTGTGTCTATGTACGGCGGCCCGGGTAGCTTGCATACCATCGCGGCTGATTACATCAACACGCACGGCAAGGATAAGGACGGCAAGCCGCTCGGGAAATATTTTATGCATGGGCTTGGGCACGGCTTGGGGTTGAACGTTCACGATCCGACGGATTTTCGGCAGCCGCTGAAGGCGGGGATGACAATTACGATCGAGCCCGGCATCTACATTCGCGACGAAAACCTAGGCGTGCGGATTGAGGATGATGTGCTCGTTACAGCGGACGGTCACCGCGTGATGACGGAGAAGCTGCCGCGGAATGCGGATGAAGTGGAAAAAGTGATGGCGGAAGGCCGCGAGCATCCGCAGACGCTGCCGTAACCGTCGCCTTCGCGAGTTATTCGACGGGTTTCTTGAAAATTACGCAGTAGTCGTTGCCTGACCAGTGATCGATTGTTTTCTCTATGCGAAATCCTGCCCCGGTTAATTCGTCGACCATGATTTTCTTCGGGATGCCGTGGCCGCCGCGATTTGCGGGTACCCCTTCGACTGGAGGCAGGCTGCTGTCCGGCGCGAAGTCGATGATGGCGAGGCGCGCGCCGGGCTTCAGCGAGCGCAGGAGATTTTTGTCGAAGGCTTCGGGCGCGGTGATGTGGTGATAGACGCGGCGTAGAAAAATCGCGTCGCAGCTGCCGGTGGGGAGCTTGGTGTCGTCGGCTGCGCTTTCCACGATCGTGACATTGGCTAGTTTTTGCTTGGCAACTTCGTCGCGAAGCGCGGCTAGCTTGGTGGCGTCAATCTCCGTGGCGTAGACGTGGCCCGATGCGCCTACGATTTTCTCAGCGGCGAAACTGTAGCTTCCGTCTCCGGCGCCGATATCCGCGATCGTCATGCCCGGCTTCCATTGCATCTCTTCGGCGAGGCGCGAGACTTCGGTTCGAGCGTTGGGAATCGCGGAGGCAGCAGCGCGATGTGCGACATTTTTCAGGAAGCCGTAGGACGCCAGTGCGAGCGCGATTGCCAGGATTGAGTTCAGGTGCTTTCTGCGAGCCATGGTTATTGATGCCTCGTTCGAGTCGAGCGAACTTGCCGGGCTGAAATTCCGCTCACGCCAGGCCGCTATGTCGTTTGACGCGAGCCGCAAGCGTTGGATTCCTGCGATTTTTATGGCCTAAAACGTTTTCTAGATGTTTGACCCGATGCGCGAAGGGCCGCTATAATTGGTGTTTCGTCATAGCGTGAATTTCTTGCTTGGCAGGCGCCACTGCTTGCGACTCTGCAGGAAACACCCAGCGAATTCAGGAGTATCCGATGAGCGCCTTAAAAGCCACCCAACTGCGCGCAGGCATGATCATCCAGCACGAGGGCGACCTATATCACGTATACAGCGTGGATCACCGCACGCCCGGCAACAAGCGCGCTGCCATGCAGACGAAGATGCGCAACCTACGCACGGGGTCGATGACCGACTACCGGTTCCGCGCTGAGGAATTCGTCGAAAAAGTGATCGTGGATGAGATCGAATTCCAATACCTCTATAGCGACGGCGATGGCCACCACTTCATGAACACGGAAAACTACGAGCAACTGTCGCTGCAGAACGACATCGTGGGCGATACGAAGGATTATTTGATCGCGAATATGCCCGTGAAAATCGAGTATTACGACGAGAAGCCCATCGGCGTGCTGATTCCGGATACGGTGGATCTCACCGTGGTTGAAACTGAGCCCAGCATTCAGAAGGCGACCGCCAGCTCCGTGATGAAACCGGCGAAACTCGAAACTGGGCTTGTAATCAACGTGCCGCCGTTTGTGGGAACCGGCGATAAGGTGAAGGTCGATACATCGGAGGCCCGCTACATTCAGCGCGTGCAATGAGCTGAGGGGAGATCCTTCGTCGCGTTGCTCCTCAGGATGACAATCCTGGGCGAATTGTCACTTCAATCCTTCCACAACATACAAATCCGAAAGAGTTCGTGGATAAGCATAGACGTAGGACTTTCCGTCGGGGGTGATGCCGATGCCACCAATGGCGTCCACGCCCGCGGCGTCCGCAGGAGCAAGCTGTTTCCATTCCGTGCGTTTGCCCGTGCCGAGGTCCACGCGGACGACGATGCTGGGCAATCCGGCAAAATTGTGGACGAAAACCGATTTGGAGTCAGCTGAGAAGCCAACCAAGGACTCGCCGGGTTGAATACCGGGAATCGGGTGCGGGTCGCCTCCCTCAACAGGATAGAGAATACGTCGGCCTTCCGCATCCACTCCCTGGACAAATTTTCCGTCCGGAGAGACGAAGATCACCGGAAGTCCGCCTCCTTCCGGGCTGATGGCTCTTGGTTTGCCGCCTACGAGATCCTGGATGTAGAGGCGAACGCCCTTGTTCGGCTCGTTTCCGGCGAAGACAATCTGTTTCCCGTCGGGAGTGAAGCCGCCAGCAACATGATTGATCGAATCGTTTGTGGCATTACGAGGCTCGCCTGCCTTGGTGGGAAGGAGAAACAATTGAGCGGGCGTCTTGTGAGTCAAAGCCAGAACCCATGCGCCGTCCGGAGAGAGAGCCTGAGGATTTCCTTCACCTAGGCGAATGGCGGGTGAGCCGTCCGTGCCGCGAATGTAAATGCTGTAGGTAGCTCCGCCCGCCTCCCCGACTTCCGCAAACAGAAGGGTTTTTCCGTCGTCGCTAATTCCGGCAGGGAGGGAGAAATCGAACCAGGAGAGTTCCCGACCGCGCATATCACCGTTGATGAAGGCCTTTACCTCCTGCCGATTGGCATCGCGAATGAGCAAGACGCGGCCATCGCGGGCCACGTCGAAGATTGTAAGCGTGCCGGGGACGCGTGCGAGCAAGCGACTGTGCGCCGAGAGATCCACGGCAAAGATCGCCCGGGAAAGGCCCTCGTATGTGGCCGTGAACCAGATTTCATCGCCGCGCGGCGACCACACGAGCCCATCGGCGCTGATGAATGTGTCGGTTAGTTTCGTCACCGTTCCCTTCAGATCGATCACATTGATCGTGCCGCCATCGTCCTGTGGAATGGGATGGTCGATAAACGCGATGCGGTCGCCCTTGGCAGAAATTCGCGGGTCGCCGATCCAGCCGGGAGTTTTGTACAGCACTTTGCCGATCGGGTATTCGAGCTGATAAAAGCCGGCTTGCGCGCGAACGATTGTGAGATTGGAACCGTCCGGAGACCAGTCGGCCCAATTTACCTGATCGAGGATTTCGCGGGGTGCTCCGCCCGCGAGTGGCATCCGCGCCAGAGTGCCGAACTGCGAAAAGACTCCGGAGCGGCTGTGAAGCAGTACAGCCATCTCACCGGTCGAAGAGACTCCCATGACCCGGGATCCGGAATTTCCCAGAGAGGCGTACTCGGGACTGCCGGCACGCGTGGAATAAATGTCGACGGGATTTCCGTCCCACGCGGCGCTGAAATAGATTGTCTGGCCATCGGGGCCAAAGCGGGCGGAATAGACAGTGCCTCGGCGGAAGGTGACCTGGTGATAGGCCGGTTGAGATGAGGGAGCTTGGCGCTTCGCGAGGAAAAGTCCTCCGGCAAGCCCGGCGGCGAGAGCTGCAGCGGCTGCGATGGCCGCTATCGTCCAGGCACGCTTAGGGGCGCCGATCGATGCGGGTGCTGACGATGCTGACGGCGACACTTGCACAGCTGAAGATGAGAAACCGGAACCGCTTCCGGAGCGGCCGGATTCCGATTGCCGTTTCAGACGCTTCAAATCGGCGCGCAGCTCCGCGGCCGTCTGGCAACGCATTTCGCGATCTTTTTCGAGCGCCTTCGCGAGAATGATTTCGAATTCTCCCGGCAGATCGGGATTCACGCGCGTGGGAGGTGCGGGCGAGCGGTTGAGGATGGCTTCGGTGATCACACCCGAGGTGTTGCCGGTGAAAGCCTGCCGCCCAGTGGCCATTTCGTAGAGCACTGTACCGAAGCTGAAGAGGTCCGAGCGCGCGTCGAGTTCTTCACCGCGCACCTGCTCGGGCGACATGTAGGCAACCGTCCCGACCGCAGTTCCCGGGCTGGTGAGGAGTGCTTCGGCTGCGATCGTGGGCATTGCAGAAGAACTAGCACCGATACCCACGCGCTCGGGAGCGAGTTTGGCCAGGCCAAAATCGAGCACCTTGGCTTGGCCGCGTCTGGTGACAAAAATATTGGCGGGCTTGATGTCGCGATGAACGATGCCTTTTGCATGCGCGGCGTCGAGCGCATCGGCAATCTGGATTCCGAGGTCGAGCACTTGGTCGAATGCAAGCGGCTTCTCCCCAATTCGATGCTTCAGCGTTTGGCCTTCGAGCAGTTCCATCGCGATGAAGGGAATTGCTTCGCCGCCGTCATTCACCACGTCGATTTCGTAGATGGTGCAGATGTTGGGGTGATTCAACGCCGACGCCGCGCGCGCTTCGCGTTGAAATCGTTCGAGAGTCGCGCGATCTTTCGAGAATCCTTCGGGCAAAAACTTCAGCGCTACCTGGCGGCCTAATTTCGTGTCCTCGGCTTTGTAGACCACACCCATGCCGCCGCCACCGAGTTTTTCGAGAATCACGTAGTGCGAAAGGGTTTTACCGATCATTTTCCGGAGATGCGGTCCGTTATGAGTGCGGGCGATGTTAGGCGCGCTGCTGGCGCAAGTCAAGCCGCGAGCTGTCAGTCGGGAAGTTGTTCGCTCTCCGGCTCGCGGAGCCAAACGCTCCCCGCCAAAGCTAAACCGCAGGCCACTAACGCGACTGTTCCAGCGGAATAAGCCAGTTGGACCGACGATCCCGAGCCCGGCATCACATTGGCCAACTGGGTCGTCGCGAGTGCAGCAGAGGCGCCAATTGTTCTGCCCCCGAAGTTCATTGCGAAACTTCCGCCGGTGCCTCTCAAGTGCGTGGGATAGACGCGAGGCATGTAGTTGCCCCAAAAGCTGTGCAGCCCGTTAAACAGCAACGTCGCAAGAAAGATGCCGAAGCCCAGTTGAGCAAGCCTTTGCGTTGAGGCAAAGAAATAAAGCCACGCGAATACAACAAAAGCCGGCACCAGAAAAATCCGCATACGGCGCCGTTCCGACGCGATGCGGATAATCAGCAGCGCGAATATCAGCCGCCCGGCTACGCCACCCAGTTCTTGTAGCACCTGTACGTGGCTGACCGTCTGTTCGATTGTTTGGGAGGAAGGTTGCGAACGTCGGCGAGCCCGGGAACGATCCGGGCCGTGTGCTGAATTGCACCAAACGCGAGGGCGCTCGTTGCGCCCATCAAGAGCGCTGTGACGAGAGTAGTCCGTCGCAAAGCGGGCTGGAACAGTTCCCGAAAGCTGGGACGTTCCAATTTCCCGAGCGATTTCTCCTCACGCCATACCGGCGACTCGGGCAAAAACGGTCGCACTACAATAAGCGGGACCGCAGGAATTAGCCCCGCGAGCAAGGTGTACCGCCAGGCTTCGTGAACTCCATTGATCGCCGGAAGGCGTGCGGCCCAAGTGACGGCTGCATAGTAGGCGTCGGCGGCCACAAAGCCGCCTAGGGGATAGAAAGCTTGGGCGTAGCCGAGCACGGATTCTCTTTGCTTGGGATTCGAGAAAAGTTCCGCCAGCCACGTGATCGATGCCACATACTCGACGCAAACCCCGATCACCGTCGTGCAGCGGAAAAACATGATCTGATGCAGCGAAGTAGCGTAACTTGCCGCCCACGCCGAAAACGCGTAGAGAAGTATGCTCCAGACGAGTACGCGGCGACGCCCGAAAAGATCAATCAAATAGCCACCTAAGAGGCCGAAAATGCCTCCCGTTGCTGTGGGAATAAAAAACAGCAAGCCCACCCATAAATTGAACGCCGGGATACCGGGCTTCAAGTGGCCCAGATCTGTCAGCAGCGGTCGCACTGTCAGAGGCATCACTAGAAATTCGTAAAGATCAAATAGGAAGCCAAGGGAGGCGACAGCGCATACTAGCCATTGAATAGGGGTCAGCCGCGCAGCGTCAGTGGGTGGCGACGTCGCAACTGCTTCGCATGGCATTTGTAAATAGTGCTCGACGCCGGGTAGGCGTTACACCGAGATTGTCGGGAACGTCAGAATTGCTGCCTATCGGAAACTTGTGAGCGATAGTAGGCTGCGCTCAGATTGCACGTCAAGCCGCCCGACATCATACTAGTAGCTCGCTCGCAACGTGCTACGCTCATTTGGTGAAAAGCGCGGCCACTCGGAAGCCTCTGCTCGCTCTCTGGCTTATTATTTTCAGCAACGGCAGCAGGCCGTGTTTCGCGCAATCCGCGCAGAAGATTGTTGACGACTACGTTCACGCCGAAGGCGGCGCGAAAGCCCTCGCGAAAATTCAAACCGCCCGCATCACCGGAAGCTTGACTGACGACGCCTCCGGACAATCCGGCACGTATTCGCTGATTACGAAGGCGCCCGACAAGTTTTATTCCGAAATCATCATCGAGCCTCATCGCCTGATCGAGGCTTACAACGGGAAATCGGCGTGGGGCCAGGACACGGGCGCCGATTCGTCTTCTGACTCTACGGGCGCACCGCACACACTAACCGGCACGGTCGCTACGGAGTGGGAAGCGGCAGGCCGTTACTTGAACAGCAGGCTGGCCGACGCGAAGAAATCCAAATTCGGCCTGGAACTGATCGATACGGAGGATGTGGGCGGCCGTAAGGCCTATCACGTCAGGGTTTCGCTCTCGCCGCGCGTCTCTCGCGAACTGTTTTTCGACGCCCAAACTCATTTGCTGATTCGCGAGATCACTCCTGCTTCGGCACAGCAACAGTCGGGATCGAAGAACGCTGTCGCAGAAGAACTGGACTACGCTGACTATCGACGCGTCGACGGCATCGAGGCCCCTTATCGAATCACGCTGCGTCGCGCCGGCCGCACTTACACCGTCGCCGTCTCGCGCATCGAGTGGAACGCACCCGTGAACGATTCCGTATTCGACTTCCCAAATAACAAGAACCGCCCGCTGCCCGATATCAAGTCGCTCCTTCTCGACGTGGCCAAAAACCAAAAAGCGATTGAGGAGTTGCAGAAGCAATACACCTGTCATCTCGTCGCGGAAGAAGAGAAGTTCGATTCGAAGGGAGGAGTCACGTCGCGCACCGTGAAGGAATACGACGTGTTCAATTGTGGTGGCGATGAAATCCGCCACCTGATGAAAGACGATTCGAAGCCGCTCACGCCCGAACAGCAGCGCAAAGAGGATGAGCGGTTCAATAAAGAGTTCAGCGAATTCCAAAAGAAGCAAGCGGAGCTAGCGAACGATCCCAAGAAACAGGAAAAAGAGGACGAACGCCAGCAGGCGCAGATTTCTGATTTCCTGCGCGCCGAAAGCTTCACGAATCCGCGCCGCGAGCGGTTTCGTGGGCAGGATGTGATCGTTTTCGATTTCGGCCCGAATCCCGACTACAAGCCGCGCAAGCTGGTCGAGTCTATCGTGCAAAAACTGGTGGGCGTGGTCTGGATCGACGAAGAAGCTCGTGACGTGGCCCGGCTCGAGGCTCGCTTCAGTGAGACGGCGAAAATCGGCGGCGGCCTGCTGGCTTCGCTCGATAAGGGGACGAACCTCGTCATCGAGCAAACGAAAATCAATGGCGAAGTCTGGCTGCCGTCTTATGCCGAGGTTCACGCCACCGCCCGGGTGGTTTTCGTGAAAGTCCACCAAAACGAAATCGATCGCTACAGTGACTACAAGAAATTCCGGGTTGAGACCAGAATCGGCCCGTCGACGCCGGTGAAAGATCCAGCAGCCGAGCCAGCGTCCGATACCGTCCCCAAGCCACGACCGTGAGCGGGTCAAGCGAAACGTGCGACTACATTGCGACCGAAGCTTTCGTCCCGAAGACTCGCCGGAAAATTTCATCCACAGCGCGAAGCTGCCGCTGTAGGTCAAATGTCTGCGCGAGCGCCTTTCCGTCGAGGTATTTCCGGATATTCGCATCCGACGCGATGCGATCCCGGAAACTCGTCTCCGAGTCCCATGCCGCCATCGCGTGGCTCTGCACCCATTTGTAAGCGTCTTCACGCGGCGCGCCGTGCTCCACAAGGTCCTGCAAAAGCTGCCCGGAGAACACCAGGCCCTTGGTGGCGTCGAGATTCCGGCGCATGCGGTCAGGGAACACTTTCATGTTCGCCACGATTTCCGTGGTGCGGTGCAGCATGTAGTCGATCAGAATCGTCGAATCCGGCAGAATCACTCGCTCCACCGAACTGTGCGAAATGTCCCGCTCGTGCCACAGCGCGATATTTTCGAGCGCCGCCAAAGAATTCGCCCGCACCACCCGCGCCAGCCCGCACACCTGCTCGCTCGACACTGGATTCCGCTTGTGCGGCATCGCCGAACTTCCGCGCTGCTCCCCGCCAAACGGCTCCTCCACCTCGCGCACTTCCGTCCGTTGCAGGTGCCTCACTTCCTGCGCGATTCGTTCCAGCCCTCCCGCCACAATCGCCAACGTTGAAAGATATTGCGCGTGCCGGTCGCGTTCAATCACTTGCGACGTGATTGGCGCCGTCGCCAGCCCCAGCCTCGCGCAAATCCTTTCTTCGATTTCCGGGCCCAGGTGCGTGCACGTGCCCACCGCGCCCGAAATCTTTCCTACAGCCATCTGCCGCGCCGCTACTTGAAACCGCGCCAGATCGCGCCGATTCTCCGAGAACCAGTTCGCAATTTTTAGCCCGAACGTAATCGGTTCCGCATGCACGCCATGCGTCCGGCCAATCTGCGGCGTATCTTTGAACTCCCACGCGCGCTGCTCCAGCACTTCGCCCATCCGCTCCAGCGCTTTCTCGATCTGCTGCGAAGCTTCGCGCACCAGCAGTGCCTGCGCCGTGTCCACCACGTCGTTTGACGTGAGCCCGTAATGCAGCCAGCGCGCCGCTTCGGGATCGCCCACCGATTCCTGCACCGCCATCGTGAATGCGATCACGTCGTGGCGCACCTTCGCTTCCAGCTCATTAATTCGCCCCACGTCCACACGGCCCCGCTCACGCAGCTTCAGCGCCGCTTCGCGTGGCACGATGCCCGCTTCTGCCAGCGTTTCCGCGGCGGCCAGCTCCACTTCAAGCCATTTCTGAAATCTATTTTCGTCGCTCCAGACGCGGCCCATTTCCGCGCGTGTGTATCGCGGGATCAAATTGGAAGCTCCTTTTTGGCGCAACTCGTCAAGCTGGCTTGCAAACGGCGGGGAATTTCCCTGCTCGATTATACCTGTAAAAAGGGCTCAACGATGGCATACCTGTAATCGGACGCTGGAAAGCGGCGGCGTTCCTGCAATTGCCGAAACGAAATCGAAAACGACACCTATCGCTTCGCCGGCCTGTAGCTGAAGAGCTTCTGGCATTCGCGTCGCAGAAAGCCGCCAAAAACAGGAATGCGGTGATTGCCCTTCTCGAAAATCAGGCGGCACGGGATCAGGCAAGCTCGCCACTTGTAATATTCGGTGCCGTGTTTGCGACCGTACGCATCAATATCTTCCTGCGAAACGCCATACACCACCGCGCCAATTCGCGACCACACGCCGGCTCCGGCGCACATCGCGCACGGCTCATGCGTCGAGTAAAGGACGAAGTCGGGCAGGTAGCGCCCATAGCCGCTCGACACATACTTCAGCGTTTCGAGTTCGACGTGCTTGATGCTCGAGCCCGAAGTTTTCACTCGGTTGCCGGCGCTGGCAATCACCACTTCGCGTTTGCCGACGAGGCGCGTAATCACCGCGCCAATCGGATAGTCGCCGCGGTCCCCAGCGCGTTTCGCCTCGGCAATAGCCAGCTCCATGAATTTCTTTTTTGGTTTGTAGGAAGGCGGAATCATGCGGACGGATTATATCTGTTTATCGCGAGGGTTTCTTACGAACCGCAAATTTCTCGTTTCTGCAATTTGAAAGCAAACGGAAAGCCGAAACCCAGGACTCCGGCTTCCATTTGCATTTCGGTTGAAGTTTCTGGGATGCCCGCCAAGTCTGCGCGATTTTTGCGAATGCACTCGACGCAACATGGCGGCAAAAGTTACGGCCTGACGCCTGTTGGTTGCAGAAGCAATGCAATTTCGCGTCCTCCTTCTCCGATTGCGGCACGCTTCTCACGGTTCGACTTGGGCAGTTGCTTTCCTTCGTTATTTCCCGTCCAGATCTGCGACAGAAATCTGGAATCTCCATAACAGTTGAATACCAGCGCAGGTTCTGCGTGCCCATTCCGGGCTTCAACCGGGATCGTCATGACGATCATCACCGCATTGCCGTCTACTTGACGAAGCCGCTGGATCGCCTGCGTCCCGCTGACTGCGGACTCAACGCGATACTTGCCTGCCGGCAGCGTGTGATCCCCAGCTTGGAATGCAAAAGGAATCTCCACTGACAACGGGTACTGTTGAGCGTAGCTGGTGCCGGTTGCCATGACGGAAAGCACCAACGCCGCAGTTAACACATAGAGTTTCGTTTTCATGGTTCCTCCTTGTCCTCTCCATCCTTCGGGCGGCGGTGTGGAAACTCACTGCCGCCCGTCCGTGATTTGCATTGAAGTGAAACCCACGGACTATCGCCACTCTCCTCGGGTCATTCCGAATCATCAATGCATGGCGAGTCAATTTTTTGTCATTCGGAGGTACTGTACGAAGCCACAGAATATAGGAGAGTTCACGACATAGGACCGTTCAATGGAAGTGAGAAGCCTAGCGTGGCTAATCCACCCGTACCACGATTTTTTCCGGATTGCACGTTGAACCGCTTCGATCACTTGGCTTCCCCTATCTCATCTCCTCTTGTTTCTGTCAGTTGGCGGAAATCCCGCGCCCGAACGACATAGCTTCTAGCAGCACAAATTCAATCGAACAGGAGACCCACAAATGAAGCTATCAGTCGCATGGTTCAACGTAAACGATTTCGAGCAGGCCAAGAAATTCTATGGCAGCGTCCTCGGCCTCAAGAAATCGTTCGAAATAGATGGCTGGGCGGAATTCAATGGCGGCGGCCAGGATGAAGCAGCCGTCGGCATCTCCACGGGGCAATACACGCCCAAAGAGCACGGCGCGACGATCGTCCTGCGTGTCGACGATATCGAACGCGAGCGTAAGCGCCTCGAATCAAGCGGCGTGAAATTCGAAGGCAAGACGGAAGAAATTCCCGGCATGGTGAAGCTCGCCATTTTTCGTGATCCTTCCGGCAATCGCCTGCAGCTTTGCCAGGTGCTGGTCAAATCCTAGCGCGCGCAAGCAGCAGCGTGATCGACCGGAGAAAGTCTTGCGGGTCGCGGCAGATCATCAGCTCTCGGTGGGAACCGATGTAAACTGTCGCGGCCCGAACCTAAAGGCGAAATCGCCAAGCGAGAGAGTAATGATGACAGGTTATTCGCAGCCGCCGCTTCCACACGACGAAGAACTAAAACTCGTTGAGCGCGCACAACAGGGCGATCGCGCCGCGTTCGGCTCGCTCGTTGAGCCTTGGCGCAAGCCGCTCTTCGGCTACATCTATCGTATGGTCACCTTGCGTCAGGATGCCGAAGATCTGCTCCAAGACGTTTTCATCCGCGTGCTCGAAGATATTCGCAGCTATCGTGGCGAAGCGCGCTTCAAGAGTTGGCTCTTCGGTATCGCCACGCACGCCTGTCTCGACCATTTGCGAAAACGGAAACGCTGGCGCGTGGAAGCGCAGCGCATTGGCGAGCAGGAAACCACCGAGCATCCCGAACAACTAGAAGGCCTGCGCGATTTGATGAGTTCGCCCGGCTTCGTCTATGAAATCCGCGAGCACATCGCGTTCTGCTTTTCGTGTATTGCGCGGTCACTCGAACCCGAGGAGCAAGCGGCGGTGATGCTGAAAGAAGTTCTCGAATTCACGAACCAGGAAGCAGCGGCGATCCTGCGCGTCTTCGAGCCCGTCTTTCGGCATCGCCTTTCCGATGCGCGCGCCAAAATGACGCAAGCTTTCGACGGCCTCTGCGCACTCATCAACAAAACCGGCGTTTGCTACCAGTGCCAGGGCCTGCGCGAAATCGCGGGAGAGAAAAACCGTGGCCCGGACCTGGTTCAAATCGAAGTGGCACCGGGTGTCACCGTGAATCCGGAAACCCTGTTCGACGCGCGCGCCGCCATCGTTCGCAACGCTGACCTCGAAAGCGGCACCACCCGCCAGATGCACGACATGTTCTACCAGAATCTTGTGAGGCGCGAAGAAGCCCGGTAGCGCAGGCTTCAGCCTGTGCCTTCGCAAAAATACCCCATAGTTCATCAATTCTTGGCAAGCACGGCAGCTTCGTTCGTTTCGCTGTTCAGTAGCACAGGCGTTCCTGCCTGTGCCACCGCCAAAACGCAGCACGACGATGATGCTTGTACAACGCACGAGCTCGTTCTTAGCCATGTTTTTACGAGAGATTACAGCTCAAACGGTCCAAGCGGAGAATGTTGCGAAGCAATATGCAATGTGCCGCCGAAGCCAAACAAACTCGCCCGTCGTCCCAGCGCTTCTTCGGCGGAAATACGAGCCACGGAAGGATTATTATTCTGCTCAGAAAGATGCGCGAGAACGAGATGGCGCGCGAGCCCGTCAAATACTTCACAATCCGCCAAGAAGTCGCTCACGGTAGCATTCGACAAGTGTCCTGTGCGGCTCATCACCCGTTGCTTGATGTGCCAGGGATAAGGCCCCACTTTCAGCATTTCAAGATCGTGATTCGATTCGAGAATCAGGAAATCGGCTTCGCGCAAATGGTGTTTCACAAGCTCTGGGAGATAGCCGAGATCGGTAACGATCGCTACCTTGATTCCATTGGCCTTGAAGCAGTAGCCGACCGGATCCGATGCATCGTGCGGAATCGCAAACGGTGTGACTTCAATATCGCCGATTTCAAATTTCTCGCCGGGATGCACGTACTGCACGTAATCAATCGTTTTCTTGATGCCCTGATCTTTGAGCATCTGCTGGATTACGCGATGCGTTGGCTCGGTAAGAAATGCCAGGCATTTCCACTCGCGTTGCAACTGGCCCAGGCCGTTCGAATGATCGGAATGTTCGTGGGAAACCAGGATGCCGTCGAGGTGATCGGGTTTTTGCCGGCCCAGCGCTTCAAAGCGCCGCAGCATTTCTTTTTTGCCCAGCCCGGCATCGATGAGGAGAGCGGTGTGTTCGGTCTCAAGCAACGTGGAGTTGCCCGCACTACCCGAAGCTAGAATCGAAATGCGGAACGCGATGCGCTCTCTCCGTCCGCTGGCCGTGCTCTCTCCGCACCAGCTTCGCAATGGATGATGGCAAACTGTGGCCGCAAGGTCAACATGAACCGATGCGTCGCTCGTTTCCATTACGCGTCATAACTTTTGGCGGTAGAGTAGATTGCGTCGCCCGTAAAGTAGCAGACCGCTAAAATGGTGTCTTTGTCCTGATTTTTTGAATCACGTAACTGATTAGAACGACACCGAAGGCGGCTTTAGGGAGAAACCTGCGAAGAGCCTGCTGGTCCAAAGTACCCTTCCAAGCCTCCACTGCAAAGTTCAAAAGATTCAAAGCGCCGATAACCAGCGCTGCAACGATCAGCACCTTCAGAACTGTTATCCCAGGATTGGGTGGTTCAGGAATTTTAGGAGGTTCTGGTGGTATTGCGCTTGTATTCGGGCTGCCCATTCACATGCCCTGTGACCTAGAAAGTCAGATGCTCGCGGGTAAGCTCGAAGCCGTCGAGATTTCCTACGACACTGGCGGCAATCCGTTCAGGCTGAAAGAATTCCTGCGCGATTTTCTGAACGTCTTCGGGGGTTACTTTCTCGAGCAGCGCAATCAGCTCAACCGGCGAAAAGTAGCGGTCGAAATACATGTGATACCGCGCCAGGCTGTTCATCCGCTGCCCGGTGCCTTCCGACGCCAGCAGCGTGGCGCCTTTCAGATGGTCCTTGGCGCGACGCAATTCCTCTTCCGGAAGCGGCTCATCCTTGATGCGTCGGAATTCATCGAGCACCGAGCGAACCACCTTCGAAACATTCTCGAGCGATGTTCCCGCATAAACTGAAAAAGACCCGGAATCGCGGTAGGAATTCATCTCGCTGAAAATGGCATACGCCAGGCCCTGCTTTTCGCGGATGTTCTGAAACAAGCGTGACGACATGCCTCCGCCCAGCACGTTATTGAGCGCGGAAACCGCGAAGCGGCGCTCATCCGTCATAGGCAACGCCGGCACGCCGATGCACATGTGCACTTGCTCGAGTTCGTGCTTCGTACGTTGCGTGATATGAGGCGCAGCGACGGGTACGGAATCGGCGGCGCCATTCGATGATGGCACAAGCTTCGCGAAGCGCTCGTTGACCAGATCCACAAGCTGTCGATGGGTCAGCCGGCCAGCAGCGGTGATCACCAGATGATTCGGCGCGTACCAGTGGCGAAACCAGCTATCAAGCGTCTCGCGCGTGAATGACGAAACCGTTTCCGGCGTACCCAGGATCGGCTTTCCGAGTGCGTGCGGCGTCCAGAAATTCTGGGTGAAAAGCTCGTGAACCAGGTCTTCTGGGTTATCCTGCGTCATCCGGATTTCTTCGAGGATCACGGATTTTTCTTTGTCGATATCTTCGTTCGCGAATTTCGGTTCCAGGACCATGTCCGCAACCACATCGAATGCTTTCGGAAGATGCTCGTCGAGGACGCGCGTATTGAAGCAAACCATTTCCTTCGCAGTGAACGCGTCGAGCATCCCGCCCACGCTATCCACTTCCCGCGCGATATCTTCGGCCGTGCGCCGCGCGGTGCCCTTGAACACCATGTGCTCGATGAAATGCGAAATGCCGTTCAGTTCCGCTGGCTCGCGCCGCGATCCCGCGCGCAGCCAGATTCCCACCGAAACGGAGTGCATGTGCTCCATCGGCTCGGTGATTACCACCAAGCCGTTTGGCAGCACTTCTTTTTGAACCGAGTTTTTTACTTCAGCCATCAATTTTCCCGGTAAGTTAGGAGCCAAATCTTCGCATGCGCGCGCCGCGAAGTCACGGGCGGCCCGGCGCGGTGTTCCCTATCAGATTCTTGCTTCAAAAGCCTGGAAAACTGCTTTTTGCGGCAACCTCGTTGCTGCACTTGCGACGACAAAAACTGTCACTTTCGGCCATACGCACTACATCAATTTCTCGTCCGGCGACAACTTGCCATATTCGCTCGAATAATGCAGCGGCACATCCGCATACGATCCGCGGTCCATCGAATACACTTCGCAGCTCGCATAGGGATAGGAATAGATGTGAACACTTGTCGCCTGCGCGCCGAATTCGGGAAGGTTCAGCACTTGATGCACAGGCTCCTCCGGCGAAACTGCGGCGGGATGAGTGGCGTCCATGTCGTAGGAATCGGTGGGGATGAGCTTGCAGGCGCCATGTGCCGCATCGCGATTCTCCACGCGGAAATTTTGGACACGCAGGCGGCCGATAGGCGTCACCATCCAGCAATTCTGGTCGCGATGATTGTGAATTCGGCTGACCTGGCCTACGTTCCAGCAGATTGCGAGCACCTCAAAGAGTTCACACTTATAGATCAGATTCCGGGTGTAATGGCTTTTCGCGTAGAAAAGATAGGGCGCCAGCGACTCAGGGCGAATCGTTTTTTCCTGCGTAAATTTCAACACGCGCGGAATCGTGAAATCCTGCTTGGGAATGGCGCAGAGTTGTTTTGTCCATTCGTCGATTGTCAGTTGTTGCATCGTCGTTTGTTCCATCGCATTCACTCCTGCGCGCATAAAGAACCATTCCAAACATTCCATTATATCCCGCTGCGTTTCGCGCCGGTGATAAAAATCGCGAATATGGGGCGTGCTATCATCCAAAAGATGGCGTCGCAAACACCGCAATCCGCGCCGGCTTGCTTTTCAAACCTGCTGGGGAAATCTCCGCAAGAGCTGCGCGCATTTCTTGAAACGCTTGGCGAGCCTGCCTATCGCGGCGCGCAAATTTATCACGCGCTGTACGCCGAGCACCGCTTCGATTTTGCGGGCATGACGAACCTTCCCGCAAAATTGCGCGAACGGCTGGCGAGAGAAGCGGCGATTGAGCTACCTCGAATTGTCCGGAAGCATTGCTCGGATGACGGCACGATTCGCTATGTGCTGGCGCTGGATGGTGTGCCTAAAGACTCGCCGGCCGGAGGTTCGCAAACAAATGCTCGTCCGTTGACGCCTGCGACGATCGAGACCGTGTTCATGCCAGAAGAGAATCGCCAGACGATCTGCGTTTCGACGCAGGCAGGCTGCGCGGTCGATTGCCACTTCTGCCTGACGGCTACTCTCGGCCTGATCCGCAACCTGACCGCCGGTGAAATCATCGGCCAAGTGCTCGTCGCGCTAGAAGAGAATCGCGAGGCGCTCAAGCCGCAAACGAATGTCGTCCTGATGGGCCAGGGCGAGCCGCTCTTGAACTTCGATCCGGTGATGGCAGCGCTGCGCATCCTGCTCGACCCCAACGGCATGGCCATTTCGCCGAAGCATGTGACGCTTTCTACGAGCGGAATCGTTCCAGGCATCGAACGGCTGGCGAGAGAAAAAGTGCGGCCCAAGCTGGCAATTTCCTTGAATGCTTCTTCAGACGAACAGCGCGACGAAATCATGCCTATCAATCGAAAGTATCCGATCGAGGCGCTTCTGGAAGCTTGCCGCCGGTACCCACTGAGGCCGTGGGAACACCTGACTTTTGAATACGTGTTGCTTGGCAGATTCAACGACTCGCCAGGGGATGCTCGGCGCGTGGTGAAATTGCTCGCGAATCTTCGCGCGAAAGTAAATCTCATCCCGTGGAATCCTGGTGATTTGCCTTACGCCAAACCCGATTCCGCGCGCATTGAAGCGTTCCGCAAAATCCTTGCTGACAAGGATGTGCGAGTGTTTGTGCGCGACTCGCGCGGGCAGGATGTGATGGCTGCTTGCGGACAGCTGGCGCTCATGGAATTGGGCGCGCCGGCTTCAAATCTTACTCAGATCTCGCCGTAAGCAAAAAATCCAGGTTCAAAATTCTCTCAGCGGATGCCGATGGCTGCCATCATGCGGCCTGTTGTGCGCTCTTTGCGGAAGCTGAAGAAAAGATCGCTGCGGCACGCGGTGCACAGACCACAGGAAGAGATATTCCGTGCGGGAATTCCGGCCTCTTCGAGAATAGCGCGGTTGGCGGCAACCAAATCGAGATGCACGTGAGGCGGCGGGGGCGCATGGCCCGGAGGCTTCATCGTTAGCCACGGAAGCCAATTCGGGTCGTTGTCGCTGTCCGCTAGCCGGTCGAACGGGCCTTCGAACCAGTCTCGCGCATTGGGAAACTGCGCGTGAAATTCCGCGGCCACCTCAGTGCCCACTTCGTAGCACGACTGGCCGATGCCGGGACCGAGCGCCGCGACTACGTCCTCAGGTTTCGTGCCGAACTCCATTTGCATACGGCCCAGCGCTTTTGCGGCAATGCGCCGAACTGTGCCGCGCCAGCCGGAATGAATTGCAGCGATCGCGCGACGCTTCGGATCTGCGAATAGAATCGGAATGCAGTCGGCGATTTGAACGACGAGAAGGACGCCCGGGTGGCGCGTGATGAGGGCATCACCTTGCGGAACTGCGTCCTGTGATTTGGCTCCTTGCGAATCGGACCCGGCTGGCGACCCGTTCCCCGAATCAATTACATGCACAACGTCGGAGTGAATCTGCCGCAGCGCTGCCACTCGCATTTTGCTCGCGGCAATCGCGCGGAAGAACTTCTCCCGATTGTCGCGAACGCGCTCGATCATGTCCCAGTCCGTCAGTCCTAGATTGAGCACTTCTTCGCAGGTGTCTTGGCCGTCGCGAGTCGCTGTCAATTCGCTGGCGCCGCCGGGTCTTGTGCTGAAACCATGAACGAGCCAATTGAGTCGCGCGAGCCCGGGTGCTTCAAGCACCTGCAAACCGCCGGCGGGTCGTAAATTCCACTTCGCCGCGGACGGTGCGGCCCGCTTTGTTGCGGGCCGTTTGCGCTCGTCTGATTTCTTCGTCCCTGTTCTTACCGGCACCGTCATCTCCCATCGCAATCCTGGTTCCGCTGACGCGAATTGCTCCGGTCAATTATAGGTATAATCGCGGCGCGCTGCAGAGCTGCTCGCGTTTCAGACAACTACAAGCGAGCTCTGGAAAGCAGAGGGCGTGTGATTGTCGGGCTGGGACTGGACATCGCGGAAATCGATCGGATCGAAGCGGCGATCGTGCGTCATGGCGCTCAGCTGATCGAACGGCTGTTCACGCCGCGTGAAGCCGCTTACTGCGAAAGCCATCGAAACAAATTCGAGCGCTATGCTGGACGATTCGCCGCGAAAGAAGCGGCGATGAAAGCTCTGGGGACGGGCTGGCGTGCCGGGATACGCTGGCGCGATATTGAAGTGACCCGCGAGCCCAGTGGAAAGCCGACGCTGGAGCTACAGGGTGTCGCGCGGGAACGGGCGGATAAAATGGGCGTGAAGAATATTTCGCTGACGATCACTCACAGTGGAAATCTCGCGCTCGCCGAAGTGATTTTTGAGAACGAGGCGTGAACGTTCAGCGCGCTCCCTAAACTGCTCGATGGTGCAAGAATTTGCACATTTGGGCGTGAAGAAGGAAAAAAAGAAATCTTCAAGCGGGAAGAACAGCTGAGACTATCCTCCTGTAGCTGCCGCCCTCTTGAACGAAGCGATGGCGGTGGGTTCATCGTCACTAATGTCGAAGATTGTGTCCAGCTTCGACATTTTCAAGAGATCGAGTACTCGAGTGGTGGGACGAAGCAACTTCAGGCTCGCTCCTTGCCTATGTGCGCTCGTTAATGCGCCGGTGAGCTGACCAACGCCGGAGCTGTCGACATACGAGACTCCTGCGAGATTCAGCAGAATATTTTTTTGCCCTTTCTTGACCAAGTCTCGAACGGTCTCGCTGAGAACCACGCCACTACCCGGGCCGAAGGCGACCGCTTCACCGAGACTTAAGCGTCCTGCCAGATCAAGGATGGTAACGTCACCAGCCTGGCGAGTAATGCATTGCATCGTCATCGTTCATTCCTCCTTTGCCTTTGCTCAGAGCCCATTCTGTGTTTTCGGGTTTGGACCTCTTGCTCGTGGGCATCCTATGCTTCCCCCGCCCCGGACACAACAAATTTGCCAGCAAAGCCGTCCCAGGAGTGATGCGAAGTCATTGACCCTTTGCTGACTCGGATTGCCGTCCGGAAATCCTCACACGACCAGCTATCTCGTTCTGAAATTGGTGGTGATAATCCCCCTGTTATCGACAGTTACCCAGGGAACCGGCATTCCACGCTCAACCGGACGCTTTCGATTCACCCGCGTCGCGCACAATCGTCGCGAGCGACTCAATCATTGTCTCAATCCCAATATCGTCACTGTAAGTTCCGTGAAATGACCGCAAGGGCACGTCCTAAGGCTGTTTTTGTCGTCATCTCTACTTACATAAAGAACGGTATGGCTCTCAACCAAGATGGTGCGTTAAAAGTGGATTAACGGCCTAGGTCAGTTTGCCCCCGCCGGGGGGCCCCCATGGCCAAGCGAGTTTTAGTAGCAGACGACCATCCCCTGATCCGCAAGATGTTGTGTCAGCTTTTTGAACGCGAAGACGAGTACGACATCTGTGCGGAAGCGCAGAACGGCCAAGAAGCCATTGATCTGGCTTTAAAGCATCGCCCCGACCTGATAATTCTCGATTTCGCTATGCCTGTATTGAATGGACTTGAGGCGGCGCGACAATTGAAGAAGATTATGCCTGACGTTCCGATAATTCTCTTCACTCAGCACGCAACAGGGATAGAGCTGGCGAAGCCTCAGGCGAACATTGACCGAATGGTTTCGAAGAGCAATCCCGAGAGTCTCATGGGGCATGTAAAGTCACTTGCCCCAGCCTAATTTCTTTTCAGCACTGCGCGTTAAAAAATGCCTGCTAGCATCCGAGGGCGATGGTTCCGAAGCGGCCTGTGCGCGATACCAAATCTCTCTGGTTTATAAAAAGTCACGAAGCTGAGAGAAACTGTGAGAAGACAGAAAACGGACAGCCAAAAAAGATGACTAAGCGTGCAGGAATAGCAACGTCAAAGGTCCGAGTACCTGCAGTGCTTCCCACCAACCCACTGCGCCTCGTTTGCCCCTTCTGCGGCGCAAAGCGCGGCAAAGATTGCTTTACCACGTCCGGGGGATTTTCAGCCATTCACGTTGCGCGAATCAAAGCGGCACTTCTGATCGAAAGGAAAAACGCAGTGAAGCCAGCAATATGAAAGCGATTTGCCTGATTCCGGAGGCTGCAACCAGACGAGATGACACCGTGCGGAGGTATTGAGAAGTCCTCTTTCAACCAGCTATCTCGAACTGATAGCCAGTGACAAACCCTGTTGTCGGCAGGATCTTGAGCCTATAATGCCTGGCAATAAGTTTGATTCAACCCAAGGAACGAGGCCGTGACGTCCGGAAAACCGAATCCTCCGCCTGAAACTTTTTCTGCAGGATTGTCTGCGCCGGTTGAGGGCCGGTTCGGAGTCCTTCCGAACTTTTTTCGCCTCGCTCCCGAAACACCTGAGATCACTGAAAAGTTGTGGGAATTCGCCCAAGCCGCTTATCTCGACAATCCCATGCCGTCGGTTTTCAAGGAGCGGCTGTTTGTTTATCTATCGCGTTTCTGTGCTGTGCGCTACTGCATAGCCCGCCATGTGGGTTTCCTCGTCGGACTCGGGAGACCGGCGGGGGACGCCGGAGTTCAGCCGCAAAGCATTGTGGACGTTGTCCGCCTCTTGCAGCGTCCGTTTCCCCGCGAGCAAGAACTGCAGTTGCGGCTCTCGCGTTGCGTGAATTGCCCCGCACCCCTCGATGAAATGCCTGCTCCGGATTCCGAATTGGAAGATGCGCTCTTCGCGCTTGCAGGCCACATCTTCCTGCAGACTCTAGATGCACCCAACTGCCTAGATGCGATGGAACGAGTTCTGGGGGCCAAGCGCTTTCAGTACATGCTCCTGTTTTTGTCATTTGTTAGGGCGGCGCACTATTGGACAAAGGTGCATCCCGAAATTGAATTCGAGGACGACATCAAGCGTCTTCTCGCGACACATGAAGCGCTGGCGGCCTGTATCCTCAACGCTCCAGAAGCCGATTCCGCTTCCTTGAGTTCGGTGGACCAGCTACTGCTTGAAGAATTGCCCGGGCTGCGTCTGAAAGCCGATAAGGCGATCGGCTTGCTTGCTGCGATAGTCGATTCGTCCGACGATGCGATCGTCAGCAAGAATCTCGATGGCGTTATCACAAGCTGGAATAAGGGTGCGGAGCGTTTGTTCGGCTACTCTCCGGAAGACGCAGTTGGCCAGCACATTACTTTGATAATTCCAGCCGACCGCCGAGGCGAAGAAACAATGATTATTGAGCGGCTCAGGCGAGGTGAGCGGATCGAGCATTTCGATACCGTTCGTAGGCGAAAGGACGGTTCGCTGGTTGATATTTCCGTCACCATTTCGCCGGTAAAGGATGGCGCAGGCCGTGTGATTGGCGCTTCGAAGGTGGCACGGGACATCACGAAACGAAGAGAGATCGAGCAAGCGCTGTCGGAACGAGCGCTGCTGCTCGACTTGAGCAATGACGCAATCCTTGTTCGGGACGGGGCTGACCGTATTACGTATTGGAACAAAAGCGCGACCGAGCTCTATGGTCACAGCCGCGAGGAAGCACTGGGTCGCGTAACCCACGAGCTGCTGCGTACCGAATTCCCCGAGCCGCTGGAGCGCATTACCGAACAACTTCATCGCGACGGCCGCTGGACCGGCGAACTCGTTCACAGACGTAAGGACGGCACCCAAGTGGTAGTTATCAGCCGTTGGGCGCTAGACCGGGACGACCGCGGAAACCGGAAATGCGTTCTCGAAACGAACAATGACATCACCCAACAGAAACAAAGCGAGAGAGCATTGCGTGAAAGCGAAAATCGGCTTCGAGCGCTGACTGATACGCTGGAGACGCAAGTTCGAATGAGGACAGAACAGCTGGTGCGGCGAAATACAGAAGTGCTGAACCAGGCAGAGCAACTCAGGGAACTATCGCATCGAATGATGCAGATACAGGATGAAGAAAGGCGAAATATCGCCCGCGAATTGCACGATAGCGCGGGGCAGGTGCTTACGGTGCTAGCGATGGAACTGTCGACTCTGGTTCGTAACGCACAAGAAAAAGCACCTGAGATTGCGGAGTCTGCAGAACAAGCACGCGAGCTTGTGCACCAATTAACCAGCGATATTCGTACTACCTCTTATCTTTTGCATCCACCTCTCTTGGATGAAGAAGGACTAGCAGCAGCCATCTCCTTGTATGTGCGCGGATTGAACGAGCGCAGCGGGCTCGATATTACTTTTGACATTTCCGAAAGCTTCGGAAGGCTTCCACGCGACATGGAACTAGCGGTCTTCCGGCTGGTGCAAGAGTGCCTGACGAATGTCCACCGTCATTCTGGCAGCAAGGTGGCAGCCATTCGCATGAAGCGCGCAGACCGGTGTGTTTTGCTGGAGGTTGAAGATGCAGGTTGCGGTATATCCCCCGAAAAGCTGCTTGAAATTCAATCGCGTGGGACGGGTGTAGGAATCCGAGGAATGCGCGAGCGTGTCTTGCAGTGTCGGGGCGAGATGAAGATTGAATCCGCGGGCCGGGGCACAACCGTTTCGATTACCCTTCCGACCTGACTGAGACCGATAGGAACCACGATGGGTGGTACATACAAACACGGATTCCCCGCGAACGTTTGCGTTAGCGCGGATACATGTTGATAAATCCGCTTCTCACCACCTATCCCGAAATTGGACACGGAGTTTCCGCCAGACTAGAGGCGTGCGGCGCACCATTCGTTGGGCGGGCGCCGCCCTTTGACTTTCATCTTGAGGTAATTTCCGGTCAGGGCTTCCGTCCAATCTTGTCCGGTTCGCGCGAGTGTGAGCGCTCGGAGGGTGCGGCCAGACTGAGCCGCTCGAAAAGCGGAGGCCTTTTTCTCGCTGATTGTGCGCAGGCACCGAGCGCGCTCGCGGACTACTCCGGGCGCGACGTATTCGTGCTCGGGAAGCGCTGCTGCTGTGGTGCCAGGGCGCACTGAGAATGAGAAAACGTGGAGGTAAGTAAGCGGCAACTCCTCGATGAAATCGACTGTGGTCTGAAACTCCGCGTCCGTTTCGCCCGGGAAACCAACGATCACGTCGGCGCCAATCGCAGCGCTGCGAGAATAGCGGCGGATGCGCTGAATCCGCTCGGCGTAATGTTCGGAGCGATACCAGCGATGCATCGCGCGCAAAATCCGGTCTGAGCCGGATTGCAGCGGGACGTGAAAATGCGGCGCCACGCGATCCGTTGATGCGACCAACTCGATAAACTCTTCGGTGACGTCCTGCGGCTCGATGGAGCTGAATCGCAGCTGCTCCAGAGTCGTTTCGTCCAGAACCCGGCGCACCGTCTTGACGAGTTCAACGCGCGGCGTCAGGTCGCGGCCATAGCTGCCGAGATTGATGCCGCTGAGAACCACTTCCTTCGCGCCCGCCTCGACGAGCTTTCGGATTTCCGCGATTACCGCGTCCGGGGGCAGGCTGCGGCTTTTTCCGCGCACGAACGGAATCACGCAATAGGAACAGCGATTGTTGCAGCCGTCCTGAACCTTCAGGATCGGCCGGGTGCGCCCACTCTCCGCGAATTCGGCAGGCGCGATTTGTACCGCGGCCTGCTCGAAAATATCACCGGTAAGAATCTTGGCCGGGCCACGCGCCAGCGTCATGGGCTCGCAATCAATTTCGGTGAGCGCGACGAAAGCGCTTCTAGAACTCCTCGAAGGAGTCTCAGAATTCGATTTAGCCAACGGCTTAAGGGAAGTACAAACCAAGCGAGCAATTTCGGTCTGATGCGAGTTGCCAACAACGAAATCAACGCCCTCGAGTCGCGCAATCTCCTCCGGCGCGCGCTGAGCGTAACAACCTGTGACAACGACGCGCGCACCAGGGTTGGCGCGGTGAATCTTGCGCACTGCATCCCTCGCCTGGGCATCAGCCGCCGCCGTCACCGTGCACGTATTCAGCACAACCAAGTCCGCGCGCGCATGCTCTTCAACAACCGCTAGACCGTTCGCGAGGAAATCGCGTCGCAACGCCGCAGCATCCGCGTCCGTGGCGCGGCAACCAAAGTTTTCGATCGAAAATGTTGTCATGCGATCAGCTAGAATCAATCCGCGAGAAATTCAAACGAACCATAGTAGCGCAGAAGCGTATTGGTTCAAACCGACTCGCCGCGCGACGGGCCTGCAAAAAAATGATGCGGTCTCTGGAGACTACAGGCGATCAGTTAGGGGCGCGGCGCTGGTAGCACAGCAGAATCAAGTCGGCGCGCCGCCGGACGCCGAATTTTGCGAGCAGATTCGAAACGTGGAATTTTACGGTGCGTTCGGAGATGTGCAGGCGATCGGCTACTTCTTTGTTGGCTAAATTTTCGAGCAAGCCGCTGAGCACTTCTTGTTCGCGCCGGCTCAACTCGGCGGGCGAATCGCTGCGTAGCCGGCGACCCTGCGTCGTGGTCAAGATTGAGTCTACGAATCGGGAGAGCACGGTGCGCGGCACCCAAAAACCACCGGCCGCGACGAGCGGCAGCGCGCGGGGAAGTTGCTCGCGAGCTTCCGCGTAATTCAGAATTCCTTTCACACCCTGGCGCAGGAGGCTGTACGCGTCGGCTTCTTTCAGCTTGTCTCCAACCACCAGCAGCCGCGCGCCTGCGTGCTTGTCGAGGATATTTCCAAGCAACGCTCCAGTAGCCTGGCGAGCCGCGTGGGCATCGATCACATAGATGCTGGCTTTCGGTACTTCAAGATTGCGTAAATCGGGTGCGAGCATCGAATCCAGCTGCCGCGATACCATCTGGAAGCCCGACTCCGATAGGAGGCGGTTAAACTCGTCGAGCACCATCGGGTGCGGAGAGAGCAGACAGACTCTCAGATGCGGTTTAGCGGAGTTCTTGGCCATCGTAGTTTAGAGATTCAGGCTAACGAAATTGTCCCAGCGGGGCAAGGAACTCGAGACGAACGTTTCCCATCAGATACGGGGGTGTACGATTAGGCGAATCGAAAGGGAAGAGTGCAGATCGGCGAAATTATTGCAGCCTGCCAGCGAAATAACAGAAACTAAAACGGTTACTCGGCGTCTGCTGAGGAGCCATCCGTTCCCAGGAGTTCAGGCTCACCTTCGATTTTTCGCTGCAGACGCTTCGCCGGGAGGCCTGCCTGGCGAACCTTATACAAAAGGGCGCGATAGCTGATTTTGAGCACCTCAGCGGATTTTCTACGGTTCCAGTGGTTATCTTGCAGGACCTTCAAGATTAAATCGCGTTCCATCCTGCGCGTCACCTGTTGGGCGAGGCGCTTCAGCGGGATCTTGCCATCTTCGGAAAGCTCGTAGGAGAAGCTGAACGGCTTCTTCTCTTCCTCCGGACGCTCGAGGTGAAACGCTTCTTCCGAACCGAGGATCACGTAGCGCGCCATGCAATTTTCGAGTTCGCGGACATTGCCGGGCCAGTTGCGCTGCTGCAGAAGGTGCAGCACGTCGCGCGATACCGGATGCGCGTCGCGCTGGTAGCGGCGATTGAACTGCTGCCGCAAATACTCGACGAGGTAAGGAATATCGTCGCGGCGCTCGCGCAGAGGTGGAAGCGTGATGCTGATTACGTTGATGCGGTAGAAAAGATCGGCGCGGAATCCGCCGGACTCGATTTCGTGCTGCAGCTTTCGATTCGTGGCGCAGATCACGCGCGCATCGACGCGCTTCTCTTCGTGGTCGCCGATGCTGGTGAAATGGCCGTCTTGCAGGACGTGCAGCAGCTTCGCTTGCAGGCTTGCGTCGAGCTCGGCGATTTCGTCGAGGAACAGCGTGCCGCCTTGGGCGAGCTCTACACGGCCGGGCTTCGAGGCGTGCGCTCCCGTGAAAGCGCCTTTCTGGAATCCAAAGAGCTCGCTTTCGAGGAGCGTGCCGGGGATCGCTGGGCAGTTCACCTTGACAAACGGGCCGTCCCGCCAGGGAGATCGTTCGTGAATGAAACGCGCCAGCACCTCTTTGCCAGTGCCGCTCTCACCGAGCACTAGAACCGGGACGTTCAAACCGGCAGCGCGCGACACTTTTTGCCGAACAGCTTGCATGGTGGCCGAAGGGCCAAAGTAAACGTGTTCTGGAGGTAGTTCGACGGGATGAGCGATCGAATTCAGTCTTGCTTCCGCCGCAGATGCCATTGAGTTGAAAGGCCCCCGCGCCAGGACCGGCGCTGCGTAACCGGAATGCACATTAGCCGCCAAAGGTCAGAAGGAGTCGAAGCGAACCAACAGATCTGTTTTGTTTCAACCGTTTACGGTTGCTGTTCAGGGAGGTAGGTTCGCCGCGGAGGCATACGCGCAACGCTGCATCGGCGCGAATTCCAGGCGAAGCAGCGGAAGGAGAAGAAAGTACTTATCTCTTTCGGGAAGTCGCTTTCCCTTGAGAGAGGCGTAGATACCTCAGCTACAAGGGTTTAGGCGTTCCATTACGCGGTAAATTGCCTCTAGCGCTGTGGAAAAATCAGGGCCTCGAGCATGTCCGCCCGCGCTTTTTGGTCCGAGGCGAACAATTTCAGGAGGTCGGTCACCGAGATCATGCCCTGGTAGCCCTTCGCGTGATCAAGAACGACGAGATGATAGATACCATTTTGCTCCATGAGCCGTAGGCAATCCTCAAGCGATGTGTCCGGAGTTGCGGTTACGAGTTCACGTGTCATGATCTCGCTCACCCGCATCCAGGCGGGACATTTATTCTCGGCGGCCACTTTGTCGGAAACGTCGCTCTGCGACACCACGCCTTGCAGCACTCCATGTTTGTCGCAGACGCCCACGGCGCGCACTTCGCGCTGGCGCAAGTAGCGGGCCGCATCGTGAACCGTTGTGTCTTCTGCTATCGAGTAGACTTCCCGGCGAGATGAAATCAGGTCCGCAATTCTCATCGGACCCTCCTAGGATAAGTTACGTTCATGCTAGGCCCAGTTCGCAGAGAAAGGCAATAGAATTTCGGGAGGCGTTGTGGTTCAAGATGGCTTCCGGAAACGAAGTGATGGCAGAAGATGACCCCGAGTCAGAAAGCGGACGCTACGCATTCGCCCTCGCACCACAGCACTTCAGAACACTAGGAGCGAGCGCCGTCGCCTCGAATGATGTCGTAGCGTTCGATGACCGCCGCTACACCGATCGACTCATGGTCGTCGTCGCGCTGTTTATCGACGCGGACGACGCGTCCATGGGCACGGACGAATACTTCCGATCCGCGGGTGATTTCGGCCGGCAACGTGAGCGTGAAATCAACCTCAGTTCCGGGAGAGAGTTCTTTTTGCATGATGAAGTAAACGCCGCGCGTGGAAATATCTCGAGTCTGGCCGTCGTGCGTTCCAGGCTCGCGCGTGATCGGCAGGCGAACGTTTACCGGTAGCGACAAATCATACCGGCGGGCCAAGCGACGCTCCGTCATTCCCGCTGCTCCTCCAGGACTGGATTAGGAAGAAGTAGTACACCACCCCGTCACAAACAGTAGCAATCGCCCTTCCAAAAAATTCCAACCAACTGGTTTGCGCTGGCGATCCCTGCTACTGAATCTCTGTCGTGCGCACCGTCCAGCCAAATTTTGCCTGCCCACCAAAGGCTTTGGAAACAGCGATTAAGGATTCTTCGAAATTACGGGTAAGCACGGGCCGTTCAAGCGCGCAGCGAAAATGACCCATTTCGGGGGGAATACTAGACTAAGCCGAAGACGATGTGTAGTGATATTTCTTGCGTGTTGCTCTAGGTGTGCAACACTTTTCCGGGCCTAGGACGCAGGGACCGGCCCATATCTCCCTAGTACTGCGCATACGTTTTGAGCATTGGCGCGGACGGGAAGTGACGCGATTCTGTCTAACGCGGCCTTCCAAAATCTCTTTCGGTTCGTCGTTGCGCTACGAACCGCGAACCGGCGATGTCTCTTTTGCTGCAGCTTCGGCCGCCGCTGCTTCTTTCAATGCCGCTTCCTTCGCGGCTCTCGCGGCTGCGTTGCGCGAACCACGCCCCGAATCCAAATTGAACTGCCGCATCTTGTAAAGAAGCGCCTTGTAACTGATGCCCAACATCTTCGCGGCATCTTTGCGGCACCAATTCGTCTTGTCGAGCGCGTCGGCGATCGCTTCCATCTCGGCTTCGTCCTTCAATCCCCGCACCAGCGCCTTCAGCCCTTGCTCTTTCGGCGCAACAGGTTCGTCGCGCGGCGCGGTCCGATGCTGCTGTCCCGTCATCTCGACGAGTTCGCGGAAGCTCCCCTCGTCGTCTTCCAAAATCACATAGCGCTTCACGAAATTTTCGAGCTCACGCAAATTTCCCGGCCAGGAGTAACGCAATGCCGCTTCGAGTAAATGTTTTGAGGGCTCCATCGCCGGCTTCTGGTATTTCTCCGCATACTTCACAAGGAAGTGCCGGAACAGCAGCGGAATTTCCGACGTCCGCTCTCGCAGCGGCGGAATATGAATCGAAAGCACGTTCAGCCGGTAGTACAAATCCTCGCGGAACCGCCCGCTGCGCATCGCTTCCTTCACGTCCATATTCGTTGCGGCCAGCACGCGCACATCCACGTTCACCACCGAACGCGCCCCAAGCCGCGAATACTGGCCGTCCTGAAGCACGTGCAGAAGCTTCGCCTGCAGATGCGGACTCATCTCCGCAATCTCATCGAGAAAAATCGTGCCTTTATTTGCCAATTCGAATTTTCCCGGCTTCGAACGCACCGCGCCCGTGAACGCTCCCTGGTCGTATCCGAATAATTCCGATTCGAGCAGTTCACCCGGCAGCGCCGCGCAGTTCACCTTGATAAACGGTAACTGACGCCGCATCGAGCGCAAATGAATCATCCGCGCCACCACTTCTTTTCCCACCCCGCTCTCGCCGCTGATGAACACCGGTACGTCCACGGGCGCAATCTGCAAAATCTGCTGCCGGATTTTCAGCATCTGCGGGCTGGATGCCAGGAAGGAAAGGTCCTCTGTAAGCTGCTCGCAGTATTCCCGAAGGGCCTGGTTCTCCGAACGTAGTTGCTGCTTCTGCCGCACCTTCAGGAACGCGGCGTCCAGCTCAGGCTTCTCGAAAGGCTTCGTCAGGTAATCGAGCGCGCCCAGCCGTATCGCTTCCACCACGGTCGTCACTTCGTTCGAGCACGACAGCATGATTACGTTCAGTGAACGATCCAGCTGCATGAGCTGCCGCAATGTCTCCAGGCCGTCAATTTCCGGCATCAGGACATCGAGGATCACAAAATCGGGACGTTCGCCCGCGCCGATTTTCTGCAGAGCTTCCTTGCCGCTCGGCACCGCTTCTACTGCGAAACCGTCCACCTCAAGCAGCGTTTGCAGATATTTCCGTATGCTCGGTTCATCATCCACAACCAGAATTTTCTCTTTATCGGCCATTAGTATCCTGATTTTCCCTGGGAGAGCATTGTCGCTCGAACAATTGCTTTCGTCTACTCCGCATTCATCGGCAGCAAAAATGAAAATGCGCTTCCGCGTCCCACTTCGCTATCCACCCACACTTTTCCGCGATGCGCCTGGATCAATCTTTTCGTAATCGCTAATCCGAGTCCCATTCCCGACGACGACGGATCGACGCGCACGAATTCTTCGAAAATCTCCTGATGAAATTCCGCCGCAATTCCTGCTCCGCTGTCGCTCACTGAAATCAACATGCTGTTCGCACGCGGCGCCGTTCCCCGCCGCCGTTCCGTGGAAGGAGGCGCGTCCGAAATCCGCCTCTCCCAGAAATGCTGTTCCGCTCGCAACGTCACTGTTCCGCCCGCGGGCGTATGTTTCAGCGCGTTATCGAGCAGGTTCGCCATGCACTGCTGCACCTTTTGGTAATCGAATTTGAAGTGCGGCATCTCGGCGGACATTTTGATATCGAGATGAACATCGGCCCTCTTGAACGCATCCTGCCAGCGGCAGGTCAGGTCCGTCACGCAATCCCGCATGTCGTTCTCGCGCAGCTGCAATACCAGCTTGCCGCTCTCGAGCGCCGAGTAATTCAAGAACATCGAAACCAGCCGCACCAGCCGGTCGCAACTCTCCTTCGAATCCTGCACAATCTCGCGTTGCCGGTCGTTCAATTTTCCAAGCGACCCGGAAAGCAGCAAATCGTAATAACCCTTCATCACGGCCAGCGGAGTTTTCAACTCATGCGCGGCCGATGCCAGAAACACTGTTTTCTGCCGGTTCGCTTCCTGGAGTCGCAGGTAAGCTGCGAGAAGATTTCGATACGTGATCTCGCGTTCCTGCATCAGTTCCTGCACCGTCTGCCGCATCGCCGCTTCGTCAGCAGGCGCATCGGCCGGTGCTGGCTCGATGTAGATAACCAGCCAATCGGGTTCCGGCAGCCAACGCACGCGCGCACGTCCCTTGCCTTCGGCCAGCGCGAACGGTAGACTCACCTCCTGCTCGCCGCTTTGCAGCTGCGTCAGGACGCTCTTTCCGTCCGTGTTCAGAAATTCTGTGAAGATATTCAGGTCCGAGCTGATGTCGAGCCCGCGGCTGCTCAACATATCTTGCGCGTGAAGATTCGTGAACAAAATGCGGCCCCCGCGATTAGCCACCAGCAGTGGCCGGTCAAACGCGTCCAACAGGCTCGAGACCAGGCTCAGCACGGCTGGGCCGCTAGCGGTCTGGTCCATCGCTACGTTATTGGACAGAAGAAGTCTCCTAGGCCGTTCCCGTTCAGAGACCGAAGACACCACTCTTTCGATTGCTTTGCTGTGAAAGAGGGGGGCCTGCGCTCGCGAATGGATGCTCGCAAAGGGCCAAAAAAGAGTCAATGGTAAATGCGTTCTACTTTGCACAAATGCGGAAGTGACCGGGCGAAAAACAACAATTATGACTACCAGTCATCTCAGTACCAGTTCCTCGACTCGCTGTAACACATTGAAAATAAAGGCTGAAAATATTTGATGGAATCTCCGGCACTGTTGCATTCAAATTGCGAGGCAGAGCAGTACTAAAACCGGGGTACCGAGTGAATGTCTGTTAAAGAGACTGTAGCCCACCATCGTGTCGGCGTTGTGCAGAGCATATGAAGAGCGGCGGCGGTTCCAGAGACTCCGGCTGCAAGTCCCCATGTTCATTCGTGGAAGAGATACCTACGGCGAACAGTTCCTCGAGCTCGCTAAGACTCTTGATATCAGCGCAAAAGGTGCATTCATCACGAGCCCTCGCCCTCTTGCCATCAACGAAATTATCACTCTTACCATCCCGGCTCCGTCCATCACGTCATCTGGGTTGGTTCCCGCGGGCATGCCCCCCATTCAGGCCAAGATTAAGCGTTGCCAGGAAGCTGGTGACGTCCAGTTGATCGGCGTCGAATTCCTCAAGGAGATTGGTTGAAGTTCTTCCCTCCTCTTTCCCCTCAAGTTTGAAAAAATGAAAGAAGATGTAGTGGAGTCGTCGAAAAGGCGAATCCTTTTCTCACTTCATATCAGTTCCCACTCCGAAACACTCAACGTACCGGCGCTTGGAGCCACAACCTCCGAAGTAATAGCAGCTTACAGGTTTTTCCTGCTTTGATTTACGGCTTTCAATTGGGCTGTTCCTTGCTATAGTAAACCGTGCCCCGCAGGGTTCCCTGATAACATCAGGGAAAAATAGACTCTATTCGGAACCCATTGATGCCTGTGCCCGGCGAAGCTTCCCAGCCGCAGCCGTCGCCCGAAGACTCTTTCCTGGATCTCTTGATTGAGACCCTCGAAGGCCTTGATGTCTCGGTGCGCGGCCAATTCCTGCGCCAATATTTCCGCACGATCGCCCAGATCGATCTCACCGAATCCCAGAGCAATGAATACTGGCAGCGGATACTGACGCGCCGGCGCGAACTCGCCGAAAGTCTCGGACGTCCCGTCTCCCTCAAGACTGCGATGGTTGACGTCCTCGCCACGACGAATTTTTTTCGCGTTCCGATTTTGATGGAGTATGAGGAATTCAAGAAACTTCAGGTCAATGCCGCCACTGACGCGCTCACCGGCCTCTACAACCGCCGCCTCTTCGATGAGTACAGCGAAAAAGAACTCAATCGCGCCAAACGCTACGACCAGCAGCTCGCATTTGTGATTCTTGATGTCCACAAATTGAAGGAAGTGAACGATCGCCTCGGCCATCTCCAGGGCGACCAAATCCTGCAGCTTGCCGCCACCATGCTCAGAAAGACAATGCGCGCATCAGATTTTGCATTCCGCATTGGCGGCGATGAGTTCGCTTTGCTGCTGCCGGAAACCGATCCGGAACAGGCCCATACACTTTGCCGCCGTATCCGAACGCAGTTTGAAAGCGATATTCGCGAATTGAAACTCGATATTGGCGTGACCTTGGATTTCGGGATCGCTGTTTATCCCCAGGACGGCGACTCAAAACGCACTCTGCTCGGTCTTGCGGA
Source organism: uncultured Acidobacteriota bacterium (assembly GCA_963729525.1). Classification (GTDB taxonomy): domain Bacteria; phylum Acidobacteriota; class Terriglobia; order Acidiferrales; family UBA7541; genus Palsa-295. The sequence goes on along the minus strand of CAVSOB010000010.1, from coordinate 134,765 downwards.
TAAGCGCCTGTATGAATTGAAGAATGCCGGCCCCGATGCAGGGCCCACGCCCTTTTCCCGTCGCGGCCGGCCCCTCGAAACATTTCCGCCCCGGGAGGAGAAAGAAAAGCCGCGCGAACCCGCTCATCGCGAAGTTCCACCGCACGACGTCGCACGCGAGGAGCCTGTTTCGCGTGAGGCCCCTCCGCGCGAAACTCCGCCTTCTTCGCAGAAACCGTCCGTGCGACCCTTTCCTTCGACCGCATTTCCGGCTGCGTCGCAGCCCCCACGACCCGCGCCGCCTGTGGAACATCGCAAGTTTGAACGCGTCTCTCTGGCAGGGACAAAAGCCTATGCGGTTCTTGCGGAAACCGCTCAGCGTCACGCGGCCGTCGTAGACCTCAGCTACGGCGGCGTTGCTCTCCTAGTCGAAAAGCCGGAAGATCTTCCCGCACAATTCAATGCCATCCTGCATGTGCCGATCCTGCCCCCGGTGCGGGTGGTTCTGCACAAGGCTTACACGCAACGCGTCGAAGGCGGTCGTTCCCGCGTCGGCTGCTCCTTCGTTTCTTAATATCCTGCGAATCTGGCCGACTGTCGCTTCAATCCCGCAAAAAGAGCGAGACCGACGAAAGCCCAGCGCCAATTATCGGCGAAGCCGCGGTAAACCGGCTGCCTTAGTGCACCTGTTCGTTCCCGTCGCCCGTGCCGTCCGTGTCTTCCAGCTCGTGCTCGGCCTCAAGCCAGTCGTCCAGCGTATAACCACCAGTCACGCCGCCATGTTCATGATGAATCTTCAGAGCTCGACGCTGAATTTCCTCTAACGTGACCTGGTGATGATTCGTGTGCTTTTCAGACTCTTTGTCAATCAGCATCACTGTACTATCAAGACGATCGGCGCCATGAATTTCCGCAAATGTACCCATGAGAGCCTCTTCCTCAGGCAATTTCTTCTCTTCTCCAAATTTTGCCTGCTGTATATTTGACGCTTCCGTGACTTCGCAGGTTGCCGTCTTGCGACCAGCGTGGAGTGTGGCCAAATGGATTCAGACTGGGCAAAAAATCTAGCCGAACGCAAAAAGCGCGAGCTCGAAGCCAAGAGACTTCAGCAGGAGAAAGATCTCAACGACCGCAAACTGCTCGACTCCAACGCCGACAAAATGTGGGTTGAAGTTCGCCGTGCCGCCGCGAGTTGCTGCAAAGAACTCAATTCCTCGATGGGAAGCGACTACATCAAGTTCGAAGGCGCCTCCTACCACAACAGCTTTACCTTAATAACCCCGGAAGCGACTTATACCGCAACATTCAGTCCTCAAACCTGGCTCCTGTCCGCCCAGGAAATCACATACACGTTGGTCATTGCTGAAGGGAACATAGTGCTTTGGAAAGACGCGCAGGGAAATACGCTGCCTTCCGAAAAAGTCGCCCAGAATATCGTCGGCGCCGCGTTTCGCTGATTTTGCAAATCGCGCCTTATGCCGTATAATTAAGGTTTCTCCGCTGGCCTAGCGACGTGACCGTGATGCTCGTAGCTGTTGTCACGCAGACCGGCCAGCCGACAGGAGCCTTTCAATGAAAGAAGGAATTCACCCCGATTATCATGCCGTCACGGTCCACTGCGCCTGCGGAAGCACGTTTCAAACCCGCTCCACCAGCAAAGGCGAACTGATCCGCGTCGAAATCTGCTCGCAATGCCACCCGTTCTTCACCGGCAAGCAGAAGCTGATTGACACAGCCGGCCGCGTCGAGCGCTTCCAAAAGAAGTACGCCGACAAAGCGGCCGCCACCGCCGCAGCAAAGAAAAAGTAGCCGCGCAACGTTCGCGTCGCGAATTCGCCGGACTCAGCATCACAACTCGCACCCGCGACGAATCACACTTCAGCACCGGCACACGCCTGTCATCCTGAGGCCGCGGTTTTCGCGGCCGAAGGATCTCAGCGTCGCTTGCTTAGCTCTGCGTTTCCTGCAGCTCACCGCCGCGCCATCCGCTCTTTGAACAGGTAGCCACGACGACGCTTTCCTCGTCGTGGGTTTAGCGACCTGTCCTTGTTCTGGACGAACGACCAGTCAAATTTCCAGCCGACCTGTGAGACGCTCGCCATGGAGCCCTGCAAGTGAAAAAAGACGAAAAGTCAAAGACGGAAACGACAACGACCACCCTCCGGTCGGCGCACTCGCGTTTTGGTTTTCTCCCCTGTAGCGCAGGCACCCTGCGCGCTGCCCGTGTCCCGATTGTGTTCGCGGTGCCGGCTCTTTTGCTCTTATCCTCGCCTTTCAGTGGCACAGGCACTCTTGTTTACCCTGAGTGGCGAGGGGTCTACCCCGAGAACCGACGGGCCTGTGCGCCGTTGCTATGTGGCAATCCCTCCGATCTTGGCTACCACATGGCATCGCACCCGACGACCCCCAAAGAAGAGGCTGAAGCCCATCTCACCGCCATCAATTTTCTAATCGCAAATCCGGAATTAGAATTCCACCTAAGCCTCACCGAAACAACCCGTTACAAATTTCTAATCGCAAATAAATGACGATTTTTCACCCCAAAATTTCAACGCCGCCGAGCAACGAGTGGCTCGCAGGCGCACCGCCTGACAATCAATCTCCTGCCCCAGAATTTCTAATAGCAACAGTCGCTATATCAGAATTTCAGTCAAATCATTGAAAACAAAGCAGAAGACAAATTTCTAACAGCAACAAAACCGCCGTTTTCGATTCGCAGCCTCGGCAGTTTCAACCGCAACGTCAACATCGCTACCGCGAGAATCTAGTACAATGCCGCACAGCACTCATGGCCACGCGAATTTCTCCATCGCACGACGCTTCGCTCGAATCACAAGTCGAAACCGCCGCTCCCCGCGTCACCCTCCGCAATCACTTTGCACATCCCTTCGATTCCGCCATTGCCGCAGCGCGCACTTGTTATGCCCCGCGATTGATCGGCCCCGAAGAAATTACCGACAAGCAGCGCGTCACCATCGGCGCCGCCACTTACTTCGGCGGCCACCACACCGTTTATCAGCACGCGCACTTCGAATTCGGCCTCGAAAATATCAGCCGCCAGTTTGTCTGGTCGTTCCTGCACGCGCACCCCTTCTATAACTCCGAACAGCAGAGCCAGCGCTACGTTCGCCTCGACCGCGCGCAAGCTTACGTGCCGCCCGTCGCCACCCCGGAGAATCCGAAATTCGGCGCCGCCGAGCGCGAAATTTACGAACGCGCGATCGCTCGCGCCTGGGGTTACTACCGCGAGCTGACGCAACTGCTCGAGCCGATGGCGCGCGAGATTCTTTCCGATATCTGGCACGTGAGCGCGATGTCGCATCCGAAGCGCGTGCAAAAAGTGGATCGGCAGTCGGAGAAACGCGCCATCGAAATCGCGCGTTACGTTCTGCCCGTCGCCGCGTTCACCACCATGGTGCACACCCTGTCTGGCATCGTTCTGCACCGCTTGTGGCGCATGTCCGCTGCGAGCGACACGCCGAGCGAAGCGCGCCTCGTGATTGGCGAGATGGTCGCGCGCGTGCGCGAAATTGATCCGCAATTCTTCGATCGCTTCGACAATCCGCCGATGACCGAGCCGGTCGAATGGGCCAGCGCGCCGCGCGCCGCCCAGACTGGAGGCGAAGCATTCGTCCGCGAATTTGACGCAAAGCTCGGCTCGCTCACTTCGCAGCTCATTGATTACTCACCGCATGCGCTTTCCGTGATGGCTGATGCGTACCGCGCGGTTGTGGGTTTAAGTGCCGCCGAGTGTCCCGACTCCGAAGCGCTCGACCGCATGCTGAATCCCGCGCGCAACCCTTACCGCCGCGAGACACTGAACATCGGCGTCCACGCGCCTCTGATGCGCGCATTGCAGCACGCGAATTTCACCTTCGCGAAGAAAATTAGCCACACCGGCGATAGTCAGGATCAGCGCCATCGCATGGTTCCCGGCTCGCGCCCACTACTCACGCTCGCCGATACGCGCGCTCCCGACTACATCACTCCCGCGTTGATTCGCGACAATCCGCGCGCACTCGAAGTCTACGAACGCGCGATGCACGAAGCGTGGAACGTTAAGAACGAACTGCTCGATCGCGGCGTTCCAGTGGAATTTGCCCTGTACCTTCTGCCCAACGCGAAAGCGATTCGCCTCGTCGAATCCGGCTCGCTCCTGCACCTTCTCCACAAATGGACCATGCGCACCTGCTTTAACGCCCAGGAAGAAATCTATCAAGCCTCCATCGAGGAAGTGGAACAGGTGCGCAAAGTGTTCCCCGACCTCGCTCGCTATATCGGGCCGCCCTGTTATCTCCGCGCCGGAATCTCCACCCCCATCTGCACCGAAGGCTCCCACTTCTGCGGCGTAAAAGTCTGGACCGATTTCCCCAACATCCAACGAAGGATATGATCCGGCAGGGTCAACGAAAAAACATGACCCGGCTAGGCCAACCAAGAATATGACGCGGCGGGGCAGCCTGATCTATTACCTCACGGCCTGGATTTGCGGCTGCTTTTTCATGAGTCTGGCAATCTGGATCCGGGATCTTGGGGGCTCCACGGTCACTTCGCCACGGTCGCGCGAAGCGTTCGGCATTTTGTTTTTTTATTTTTACGGCCTCGTCTTTGGCGCACTCGCGGTTTTGATTGCCGCGTTTTTGCTTCGACGAATTATGACGCTGCTGAAATGCAAGACTCCACTGCATTGGGCCATCGCCGCAGCGATACTCGCGCCGTTGCTGGTCGCTGCTCTGGGCGAATGGGGAATGCGCACACAAGCAGGACAGCGAGTTGAAACCGGTTTTCTATCTTTCGTGCTTTACGGTCCGACGATGGTGTTTCAGGCGGGGTGGTGGCTGGCAATTCCGGCCGGTGCCGCGACGGGATACTTACTCTGCCGCGTGCAGCGCGCGTTCGCCGCGTCGCAGCCTGAAGCGCCCGCGGCTAATTCCTGAGGATGCGGACCTGGTTGGCGGCGATCAGTTCGTAGCGAATCCCGCGCCAGCGGATCCGCTTGCTGACCAGCGAGAGAATGAAATTCCACGAAAACAAAAACGGCACGATGGGAGCCATCAAGCTCCAGACCCATCCCCACTCGTGCAGCTTCCCGCGCCACTCCGGCAGGAGTTCATTCACCGCGATAGTGCGAATCACGCCTTTCATCACGGCGAGCAGCGGCACCACCATGGTGATGAGCGCAAGCTGCACCCAGGGATCGCCGTCCACCATCGTGCTAAACGTGAAGAGGAACGCAAAAATCATGGTGAGCGAGTAGCTCAAATGCGCAAGCGCGCCCATTTGCCACCGGCGCGGCGAGTAGGCGCGCGTGATTTGAATCTGGCGGTTCGTAAATTCGACGAGTTGCGTGCCAGTCCAGGGATGCAGCGTTGCGGCGAGACATTCCGGACAAAAAACGATGGGCAAATTGACTGCTTCGAGCGCGCCGGTCATCGCGAAGTCGTCGCTGAGCGCGCCGCTCCACGCTTCGAGCACTTGCGCGTCGTCAAAAGTTTTGCGGCGAATCGCGGTGCCGCCGCCCCAGCAGAAGTTGTCGCTTTGCTTGCCCAGCATCGTGGCGATCGCAGCGTTCCACGCGGAGGCCAGTGCGCTCGAAAAGGCGCCCGCGCCAAATTGCCCGCTGGGAATAATCCAGCGATAGGCGGTGGTAGCGCCGACGCGCGCATCCTGAAGCGGCGCGACCAGCTTCGTGAGCCAGCCGCGCGGCAATCGCACGTCGGAATCGGTAAACACGAGCACTTCGAAATTGGCCGGCAGCGCTTCCACCGTGCGACGCAGGTTGAAAACCTTCTCACTGCAATCTTCCGGAGGTCCTGCAATCACGATGTGAACAGGCTTCGAGCTCGCGGCTTTCACGCGCTCGATGATTTTCAGCGCAGGGTCCAAACTTGTAGCCAGCGTGAAGTAGATTTCGTAGTTGGCGTACTCGAAGCGGGTGAGCGCCGTGAGATTATCTTCGAGACCGCGCTCATTTCCCTTGCAGGGGCATATCAGCGCGGTGGTGGGCGCGTAAAAACCGGCATGAGACGTGAGCCGGCGCCTCACCATGCGGAACCACTCGAATCCATTCCAGAGCGAATAGATTCCAAGCGCGATCTGCGCTATGACCAGAACGTAGAAGAGGGTGGCCATAGCGCGAGAATAGCAAGAAAAAGAGGGGTCGCAGCAATCTTCGCCGATTGACTTGCCCTATTCGCAACGATAGACTCGCAATCCAAATACCTCGGCGCGAACTCCCAGTCGCGTTCGTATCAGGAGAAATTCAAATGTCTACCCCGGCATCTCAGCCTTTGGACCAAGCAAAGCTGCACGAATTTGTGATGAGGGCGGTGGGTGAAATGGGAGCCGCGATGAATGCGGCGCTCATCGTGATTGGCGACAAACTTGGGCTGTACAAGGCGATGTCGGGAGCCGGACCGATGACGTCGGCCGAGCTAGCCAAGAAAACCGGGACTGCGGAGCGCTACGTGCGCGAGTGGCTCGCGTCACAAGCTGCCGGAGGATTTATCACCTACGACGCAGCCAGCGGAAAATACACGCTGCCGCCTGAGCAAGCGCTTGCGCTTGCCGACGAAACTAGCCCCGTGTTTCTGCCTGGATTTTTTGAGGTAGTGGCTGCCTGCGTGAAGGACGAGCCGAAAATCACGGATGCGTTTCGCAGCGGCAAAGGCGTTGGCTGGCACGAACACGATCACGGCCTCTTCGCCGGCACCGAGCGTTTCTTCCGTCCCAATTATCGCGCGCATTTGATCAGCGAATGGATTCCCGCGCTGGAAGGCATCGAAGCAAAGCTGAAGGCCGGCGCGAAAGTGGCGGATGTAGGCTGCGGCCTGGGCACTTCGACGATTTTGATGGCGCAGGCGTACTTGAAATCGTCGTTCGTGGGATTCGACTATCACGATGGCTCGATCAAGATGGCGCGGGATGCGGCCAATAAGGCTGGCGTGGGTGATCGCGTGAAGTTCGAAGTCGCGAAGGCGAAGGATTATCCGGGGAAAGGATTTGATTTCGTAGCGTTTTTCGATTGCCTGCACGACATGGGTGATCCCGAAGGCGCAGCCAAGCACGTGAAAGAATCTATGACTCCCAACGGAACGTGGATGATCGTCGAGCCGTTTGCGCACGACAAGCTGGAAGACAATCTCAATCCGATTGGGCGCGTATATTTCGCGGCTTCGACGATGCTGTGCACGCCGGCTTCGCTTTCGCAGGAAGTTGGGTTGGCTCTGGGCGCGCAGGCGGGTGAGGGGCGGCTTTCGAAGATATTGAAGGCGGCTGGATTCTCTCGCGTGCGGCGGGCGGCGGAAACGCCGTTCAATATCGTGCTCGAAGCGCGGGCGTAACCACGCTTGAACCAAGGTCTTCTCGGTTGAAACGATAGCGATATCGCGGCGGCGGGAATTGGTGTGCGCGGAGTGTGAATAATAGCGCACAGGCCCTTCGGTTCTCAGGGTAAACAGGAGTGCCTGTGCCACTTAAAGGCGAAAGTCAAAAGAGCCTGCAGGACGCCGGCGTTACGAAAGTGAAGTTTTCGACGAATTGAGATGCTCGGTCTCTTGGCGTTTGATCTAGTTTGCGCGGCGGCGGGAGAAGACTTTGCTCCTAACGAATCCCGACCTGCCCTCGCACACTATCAATTAGCTTTTTTGAATCGTAGCCGATGCCAGCCTTGAAGACCGTCTCAACGTTCTCGATCTCGTCGATATTCTTTGAGGGATCGCCTTTGATCAAAACGAGGTCTGCCTGTTTGCCAGGTGCGAGGGTTCCAATTTGATCTTGCCGGCCGAGATAGGAAGCGCCATTCTCGGTTGCGATGTGGATGGCTTCGACCGGAGTGAACCCCGCTTCGACGAGCAGCTCGATTTCGCGCTGATCGCCGAAACCCGGCAGTACGCCACCGTTTCCCGTTGGATCAGGACCGGCAAGCAGCAAGCCCCCCGCCTTGACGAAGGCAATCTCAAAATCCATCTCTTTGCGCAGCAGGGCCGTCCTCGGCGAGTCTGAAGCCAATCGAGCGCGCGCAGTCAGGTAGCTTTGCGCCGATTCTGCGGACATCGCATCGAGGGTGCGCTGCTGCAGTGGGGGTCGTCCCGGCGCGCCAGCTTCGTACACCGGGAGCGTCGAGGTCACCGCGACATGATGCGACACGAGATTGCGGATCATCTCCTGCACCTGCTCTCCGTTCATGTCCTGTTTGGCCCAACTGCTGCTGCCACCACCCGCTGGGCATACGTCCGGCCGCTTGTCCGCCACGAATTCGGTGTCGGTAAAGACGGGTCCATGCTCGAAATCATCGATTCCCAGAGCTACCGCTTCCGGCCAGGTCACGGAGCACAGATGCCCTGTCAGTTTGTGCTTGTGGGCATGTGCCTGCTGGATCGCCACCCTCAACTCGTCGCGCGTGATGTTCGTGTACGCCTTGTACGACGTCATGCCTTCCGCCGCCCAGTAGTCCACCATGCGTTTCGCATCGTCCGATCCGGTCAGTTCATGCATTTGCGCGAATCGCGTCGGCGCACCTTCCAGATACGGTGCCGTGGCATCAATGCTGGGACCTGGCATCATGTTGGCGTCAATCCTGCTCTTGACCTTCAAGTCGGTGTACGGTTCCAGGCTTCCAGTGGTACGCATTGTGGTTACCCCGGCCGCCAGATAGAGTCGCGGCGCGGTGTAGGGGATCTCGGCAATGAATAATCCAGGTTCAACAACCTTTCCATCGACAGCCTGCACAGTGTACGAATCGGTGTAGTAAAGGTGGTTATGCATTCCAACCAAGCCGGGGATGACGGTGTAGCCGGAGCGCTCCAGTTGCTGCGCATCCTGAGGGATTTGGACGGACGCAGCCGGGCCGATGGACTGGATCTTGCCATTGGCGATCACGACTGTCTGGTCTTCCTTCGCTGATGCACCCGTGCCATCAATGACTCGGACGTGCTTAACAGCGAAGACAGGCGTATCGACAGTTACAAACGGGGCGACATCACTCGACTTCTGGGTTTGGGCCAGCGCAATCGCACCAATGAGCACAGACCCACATAGCAATAGGAGACGCATCCACGCACCTCGCAAGACCTTGAGAATTCGTCAGGAGACCTGGATTCTACCTCAGAGCTCTGTTGCGTGACCTAATTTGAGCGGCGGCGGGAGAAGACTTTGCGTAGGACGCGGTCGGCTGCGGTGTTGAGTTCGAGTTGGAATTTGGCGGCTGCGCGGCGGGCTTGGTCCATCAGCGACGGATCGAGGAGCATGGCGGTGCGGTCGACGAATGGACCTGACGCGCTCCCACGGGCGAGTTGGCGGGAGTTGGCGCGGGAATCTTTGGCTGAGAGTTTTTCGTAAAGCGAATAGTCGCGCCAGAATTGCTGGGCGTCGTCCTGGGACCAATCGAGCGATTGGCCTAAGGCGACGAAGAATTCCTCGCGAAAGAGATCGAGTAGCGGGATCGCGATTTCGAGTCCGGCGCTGCGCGGTTTGTTTCGTCTTGCGGTCTTTTTCCCCTTCTTTTTTTTCTTTAATGGACTGGTGCGTGTGTTTCTTACAGCAATGTGCACCTTCAGGCGCGTGGGAAGTGCGGCTTCCACTCGCAGCGTCATGGCAAGAATTGCTTCACGCCGGATGGTTTGAAGTTGTTCACGGTAGTGGACCGGTTGATCGGCGCGGCCTGGGCGGCGGAATTCGGCGGCGTACATGTCGAGGAAGCGCTGGACCATTTCGTCGCGGTCGAGGGTGGCGAGCAGGAAGAAGGCGGCTTCACGGGCACGAATTACGAGTTCTCTGGGGCGATAGGGCATTCGAGTGTCTTAGCTGTACTTGAATCGTGGGTTGGTCGCAATAGGAAAGGTTCGATGGGGGATGGGAGCGATTGATACGCCGAGAAGTTGTTGCGGGCTTGCTGTGAATAAAAGCGCACAGGCAAGAGTGCCTGTGCCACTGGAGGCGTGGCGGCAGACGAGATGTTGCTGGAATTCGAGCGACAGGCACGAAAGTCAAAAGGTTGTGGAGTCTGGGTTGATATTGCTTGATGCGACTGAGCGAAAAAGAAAGGCCCGGGGGCTTGGCATTCCCGGGCCTTTTGCTTTGGGCTGTCGTCTTATTGAGGCGAAGCCGCGCCTATTGCGGCTTCGGAGCTGGGCTTCGTCTTTAGTGGACTGGGCCCGCTGCGGGTTGATCTTTCGGGAAGCCGCCGGAGGCTGGCCGGACGGGCTTCTCGAATTTGCCGAGCGCGATTTCGAGGGCTTCCTCGGCGGTGCGGACGAAGTGGATCTGCACGCCTTCGAGCATTTCGGGCTGCAAGTCCTCCTTCACGTTGGGTTCATTCTCCGACGGGAGAATGACCTCGCGAATTCCCGCACGCTTCGCGCCTAGCACTTTTTCTTTCACGCCGCCGATTGGCAGCACGATTCCGGAGAGTGAAATCTCGCCGGTCATCGCGACGCGCGGGCGAACAGGCCGCCCCGTCAGCAAGCTGACGAGAGCGGTGACCATCGCGACGCCCGCGGATGGGCCGTCTTTCGGAATCGCGCCCGATGGAACGTGGACGTGCAAGTCGATCTTGCGGAAGAAATCGGGATCGATGCCGTAACGCTCGGCGTTGGCGCGCACCCAGGTCAAAGCGGCGCGCGTGGACTCCTGCATTACTTCGCCGAGATGCCCGGTGACGGTGAACTGCTTGCCGCCGCGCATCTTGCTGGCTTCGATGAACACGATATCTCCGCCGACCGGTGTCCAGACAAGGCCCACCGAAACGCCGGGCTTCTGCACGCGCTCTTCGACTTCCTTCTCGATGCGAACTTTCTCGAGACCGAGAGCCTCGCGAATCACTTCGGGCGTGACGATTTGCTTTTCCGTCTTGCCTTCGGCGATGCGCCGCGCCTGCTTGCGAATGAGCGTTGCGATTTCACGTTCGAGGTTTCGCACGCCTGCTTCGCGCGTATAGCTGTGAATCAGGTAGTGCAACGACTCGTCGGTGAATTCAATCTGTTCGCCCAGCGCCAAACCGTGTTCCTTGGTTTGCCGGGGAATCAGAAAGCGTTTCGCGATGTGGACTTTCTCCTCTTCGGTGTAACCCGCGAGTTCGATGATCTCCATGCGATCGCGCAACGGCTCGGGAATTGGATCCATCCAGTTCGCAGTCGCCACCCAGAGAACCTTCGAAAGATCGAAAGGAACGTCCAGGTAGTGATCGCGGAACGTGGAGTTCTGTTCCGGGTCAAGCACTTCCATCAACGCTGCCGCCGGATCACCGCGGAAATCGCGACCGAGCTTGTCAACTTCGTCCAGCATAAAAACCGGATCCAACGTTTCAGCTCGGCGAATTCCCTGAATGATCTGGCCCGGCAATGCACCGATGTAAGTGCGGCGATGTCCGCGAATTTCCGCTTCGTCGTGCATACCGCCGAGCGAGATGCGGACGAACTTGCGTCCCATCGCACGCGCGATTGATTTTCCGAGCGAGGTCTTGCCCACGCCCGGAGGCCCAACGAAGCATAGAATCGGACCCTTCATGCCGGGTTGCAGTTTCTTTACTGCGAGATAGTCGAGGATGCGTTCCTTCACCTTAACCAGGTCGTAGTGATCTTCGTTCAGGATCTCTTCGGCCTTGGGAATATTGATGTCGTCGGTGCCGGAAGTTTTATTCCACGGCAGCGAAGTCATCCATTCCAGGTACGTCCGCGAGACCATGTACTCGGCTGAGGCCGGAGTCATCTTGGCGAGTCGCTTCAGTTCGCGGGCGCATTCTTTCTTGGCGTCCTCAGACATTCCGGACTCTTCGACTTTTTTGCGAAGCTCTTCGATTTCCGCCTGGCCATCATCGGATTCGCCGAGCTCCTTCTGAATCGCTTTCATCTGTTCGCGAAGCAGAAACTCGCGCTGGCTCTGATTCACTTGTTCTTGTACTTGATCGTGAATCTTGCTGCGGAGTTCGAGCACTTCGCGCTCTTTCGTCAGCTCGCTGATCAAGGTTTCCAGGCGCTTGCGGACGCTGAAGGTTTCAAGCAGTTCCTGGCGAACCATGGTGTTGAGCGACGGCAAAGTGGAAGCGACAAAGTCGGCCAGGCGCCCGGGTGACTCGATGTTCATCACTTCGGTTTGCAAGTCGTCGGAGAGCTGCGGCGAACGTGCCACCACTTCGCGGAACAGCTCCTGAACGTTGCGCTGCAGCGCGGTCAATTCCGCGTCAGTTTGATCTTCGAGATCCGGTTGCGCTTCGATTCGCGCCCGAATGAACGGCTGCAAGCCGACTACTTCAGCCACGCGGATGCGGTCGAGCCCTTCGAGAAACGCGACCACGTTTCCGTTGGGCATGCGCACCATCTTGTGTACTTTTGCGAGAGTTCCCACGCTGTGCAGATCGGAGCCGACGGGATTTTCAACGCGCGGATCAAGCTGCGCGACGACCCCGAGGAGTTTCTCCGGTCCGTCCAAAGAATTCAGCAATGCCAGGGAGCTTTCGCGGCCCACAGGCAGCGGCATCACCGCGCCCGGGAACAGAACCGTATCACGCACCGGCAGGATGGGGAGCTCTTGCGGAACCACTCTAGTTGTTCTACTCACTGTGTCCCCCTTTGAGCCTATAAATCCAAATGAATCCTACAGCAGCTTATCGGCCGCTGTAAGGGTTTAGATGCAAGGAAGAACAAAAAGGATTGAAAGGGTTTCGTTGGGCGTTATAAGTCTTGATGAGTGTACCAGACTCAACATCGAAATGCAAGTGATTGCGCGGTCTCGGTGCTTAGCCGACGGCTTCCATCCTACTTACAGCAAGCAAGTTACGTCTATCCGGGTGAGGCCGTAAAATTATCTCGGACTAACCTGAGGGCTTCTTCCCGATTGTGGATCGTGCCATTCAGTTGAGCGTCTTCGAGAGCGGCTAGAATTTCTTTGAAACGTGGTCCGGGCGAGAAACCGAGGACCTTGAGGTCTTCGCCTGTTACGAGGCGGGGAGGGCGAACCTGCTCGGCGGGAGTGTCTGCCAAGAAGCGCTGGACGAAATCGTAGGCGCTGAGATTCCGGTGGCTCGAAAGGCAGTCGAGCCTATGTAGCTCGAGGTGCTCCTCGAAATGATTGAGGCGGACGAAGCGCTTCAGAGTGGAGAGCTTCATCTGACCGACGTCTTTGAAGCGCAGGTGATTGGCGACGAGGGCGACGATCTGCTCTGTGTCGTCATTGGAGAAGCGCAGGCGGCGGCAGATGTCTTCGGCCATTTTGGCGCCGACTTCCACGTGGTGGTCAAATCGGATGCGGCCGTTTGGGCCTGATGGCGGAGTGAAGGTGGGAGGCTTGCCGACGTCGTGGAGAAGCACGCCCCAGGCGAGCGTCGGTGAAGAGCCCGCTTTCAGCTCCTCGATCATCAGCAGCGTGTGAATCCAGACGTCGCCTTCGGGATGGAATTGCGGCGGCTGTTCGACGCCTTTCATGCGCGCGATTTCCGGCAGGATTTCCGGAAGCAGTTTGGTTTCGTCGAGAAGCTCGAAGCCGCGGCGAGCGGCGCCTTCGGTGAGGATTTTGGTTAGCTCGTCGCGGATGCGTTCGGCGGAGACCTGGAAAATGTCAGGCGCAAGTTTCGTGATCGCGATGAACGTGCCATTTTCCATCGCATAGCGGAAGCGAGCGGCGAATCGGACGGCGCGAATCATGCGCAGCTTGTCTTCGCGGAAGCGATCTTCGGGATTGCCGATGGCGCGAATGATTCCGGCGCGCAAATCTTTCTGGCCACCGACGAAATCGAGAACTTCGTTCGAGAACGGGTCGAGCATCAGGCCGTTGATGGTGAAGTCGCGGCGCTTTACATCTTCTTCGGGCGAGCTGGCATATTCGACGCGATCGGGATGGCGACCGTCTGAGTAGCCGACGTCGGAGCGAAACGTTGCGACTTCAACTTGCGTGGGCCCGTCGGTGACGATGACGACTCCGAACTTCGCGCCGACTGCAAGGCTATTGGGGAAGAGTTCCTGCACGCGGTCGGGCGTGGCGTCGGTGGCGACGTCAAAATCAACGGGCTCGCGGCCGAGCAGAATATCGCGTACGCAGCCGCCGGCGAGATAGGCCTGATGGCCGCGATCGCGCAGGATGCGGCAGATACGGTCGGCGAGTTGGCGGCCGTCCATATTGAAATTATGCGGGAAAACGGGGGGCGGGGGAAGTTCGGAGGTGTTGCTTGAGCGAATTCAGAAATGATTCGGCGCGATTCGGGGTAATTGCGGTTAGGCGGTGACGCGGAGGACGAGGCAGGTGATGTCGTCATGCTGGCGAATGTGGCCGACGAACGTGTTGACATCGAACATCACGCGGCGCAGGACGTCGGCGGCTGAAGCATCCGCCGGCGCAATCTGAAGACAAGGTAGCAATCGGCGCTCACCATATTCTTCGTCCGATAGGTTAATGGCTTCGATGACTCCGTCGGTGAAAATGAATAGAAGGTCGCCGGGCTGAAGCAGGACGCGGCCGGATTGATACGGCACCTCCTCCGGAGTGAAGAGCGGCAGGCCTAGCGGCGGTCCGCCTGTCGAAAGCCGTTCGATTTGGCCGGAGGCGCGGCGGAGGATGGGGTCGTTGTGGCCGGCGTTGACGTAGCGCATCTCGCGCGTAGTGGGATCAATTTCGGCGATGAACGCGGTGGTGAAGCGGCGGCCTTCGAGGCTGTGAGCGCGAGCGTAGCGTTCGAGGCCGGCGACGATTTCATCGAGCGAGGCTGGCGTGGCGGCAAGCGCGCGAAGGCTGGCTTGAAAAGTGGCCATCAAGAGAGCGGCGGGGACGCTTTTCCCGGCTACATCCGCAACAGCGATGATAAGCGGACCGGTATTCGCGGCGCCTCCGGGGGCTGGGCGCGTGAACGCGTCGTAGTAATCGCCGGCCACCGTGTTTTGCGGGCGAGTGGCGAAGGCGATGTCGGCGCCAGCAACATGCGGCGGATGATCGGGGACGAGCCATTGCTGAATCTCGCGCGCGATTTCTAGATCGCGCTTCATTGTGACGCGGTCGGCAAGCTCAAGTGCCAAAAGTAAAAATAAGATCAGCGCGCCAAGGCCGCCGAGGCTGAAACCAGATTGGCCTCCGCCCGTGTGAATCTCGGGCTGAACCACGAGAAGAACGATCGCGACAAGCAGCAAGACGCGCCGCGCCGGAGACAGTTTCATCAGCAGCGCCTGGAAGAGCGCCCAACCTGCGAGGAGCGGTCGCTTCCACCTTCTTTTTTCGCTGCGGATTACGTCCCAATCCACATCTTTCGAATAGAGGCCGTAGCTCGCTTCGGCTTCGGCGCGGAATTGCCCCCAGAGTTGCTCGATTTCGAGGCCTTCGGTGACGCGTGCCCAGAAGTCGCGGGCCCGGGTTCGCATCGAGCGTTTTGGGACGGCTGCGGGGATGGGAGCTGACGACATCGGCGGAGGGATTATAGGACAGGCGCGTTGCGGCTGCGAAATTCGTTCACATTCCCGCCCTGCTGTGCAAGCGGCGGCTATTCGTCGCGGTGGTCGCGATTGCCGAGCGAGCCTCCGAATTGCACCTTCGAAAAGCCGAAGCGGTCGCGTAAGCGATCGGTGGTGCGCGTGAGGCGCTCGAGTTTTTCGCGGCGGCCGGGATCGAGCAGGTCGAGTTGTGCCGCGCCCGCCGAAAACGCGGAGAGCTCGACGCCGACGAGGCGCAACATTTCGATTCCATTCCAAGCGTGCGCGAAAAGTTCGCGAATCGTGCGGAGGAATATTTCGTCGAGGTCGGACGGTTCGCCGAGCGTGTGGCTTCTGGTGATGGTTTTGAAATCGGTGTAGCGAAGCGTGAGGCTCACGGTTCGCGCGCGCAAGCCTGCATCGCGCAGGCGCTTCGACGCTTTCTGGCATAAGTGGCTCAGCGTGGATTCGAGAGCAGTGCGATCGCTGGTATCGGTACCGAAAGTTTGATTGTGCGAGATGGATTTGGGTTCAGCGTCGATAAAAAATTCATAGGAATCGATTCCGTGGGCTTTGCGAAAGAGCGCGGTGCCCCAGCGGCCGAAGGTCTCCTCCAATTGCTCGAGCGGAATTTTTTGCAGTTGGCCCACCGTGTCAATACCAAGCGACTTCAGGGCAGCCTCGGTCACTTTGCCGATTCCAGGAATTCTGCGCACGGCGAGCGGTGCGAGAAATGCCGCCTCGCTTCCGGGAGCGACCCAGACGAGGCCGCGCGGCTTGGCTTGGTCGCTCGCAACTTTTGCGACGAGGCGCGTGGCGCCGAGCCCGCCCGAGCACGGCAGACTTGTGGCTGAGGTGATTTCGAGCAATAACTTATGAGCGGCTGCGAGCGGCGGCCCGTGCATGCGTTCGGTGCCGCCGAGATCGAGATAGGCTTCGTCAATGGAGGCCATTTCGACTACGGGCGAAAACTTTCCGAGAATCGTGGCGACGCGATCGCTCCATTCGCCATAGAGCTGATGGTGGCCGTCGAGAAATATTGCTTGCGGACAAAGCTTTCCGGCGGTACGGAGCGGCATCGCCGAATGGATTCCGAATTTCCTTGCTTCATAACTCGCAGCCGAAACTACGCCGCGCTGATCGCGTTGGCCGCCTACGACGACCGGCAAGCCTCTCAGTTCCGGTCGAGCCAGCAGCTCGACGGAAACGAAGAAGGCGTCCATATCAATATGTAGAATCGAGGCGGGCGAATCCGCGGAGACTTGCAGCGGGGCGCCGTGCTTCGCGCGAAACTGGGCCAGCTTCGGCATCGCCATCCTGTGAAGCAACTATACAACGAGGAGTCGGGAACGGCGCGGGCAGATCGAAAATGCGGGCGGGTTCAGGATCGTTCGGCGGCAATCACGCGCGGAATGCCCGCCAAGTCGTTTGTGACGCTGACGTTCACCCAGGCCGGCTGGCCGTAGAGCAAAGGACGCACGCGATCTAGCGAATTGTATCCAAGCTCGAGCACCAAAATTCCTCTGTGCCGCAGCAACGCAGCAGCCTGTTCGATGAGGCGGGCATAGATTTCGGCACCGCTAGGACCGCCAAATAGCGCCGAGGCCGGCTCGTGGCGCACTTCGCGCGGAAGCTGTTGCGATTCATGGCGCGCAACGTAAGGAGGATTGCTGGCGATGAGATCAAATGAGTCCGCTTCATTTACAGACTCGAGCAAATCCGTTTGCAGGAAGAGAACGCGATCCCCCAACCCGTGACGAGATGCGTTGCGCCGCGCCACTTCCAGCGCTGGTGCAGAAATATCCGTGGCGACAACTTCAGCATGAGGCAGTTCGTGTGCCAATGCGACTGCGATACACCCGGAACCGGTGCCCACATCGGCAATTTGGAGTGCTGGACTTGGAAGACCTGTCGTCATATTGATCTTGATCCCGCGCGCCCCGAGGCGTTCAAGGGCAACTTCGACGATATGTTCGGTTTCCGGCCGCGGGATTAGGACGGCAGGCGTAACTTCAAATTCAAGCCCCCAGAATTCCTGCTTGCCGGTGAGGTATTGCGTCGGTTCCCCGGCAGCACGGCGCGCGACCAGAGCGAAATAGCGATCGACAGCCGCTGGTTCGAGCGTGACTTCTGGATGGGTGTAAATCCAAGCGCGGTCGCGCCCCAGGACGTGCATGAGAAGCAGTTCAGCCGCGAGCGTATGCGAAGGACATTCCGCGGCGCGAAGAGTCGCCGTCGCCTGTCGCAATGCCGCGCGCGAGTCCATAGCAGATGCCGGCACGATCACGATTCGTCAAGCTCCTCATTGAGCCGCTCGGATTCGAAATGCGTCACGAGCGAATCGACGAGCGGCCCGATCTTTCCGTCCATGCCTTCGGTGAGCTGGTGCAGCGTGAAGTTAATGCGATGGTCGGTGATGCGGTTCTGCGGGAAATTGTAAGTGCGAATTTTCTCGGAGCGATCGCCGGTCTTAATTTGGCCTTTTCGTTCGGCGGCGAGGGCGGCGTGCTGTTTCTCTTGCTCCATTTCGTATAAACGCGACCGCAGCACGCGCATCGCTTTTGCACGATTCTTGATTTGCGATTTTTCGTCCTGCTGCGAGACGACCAGTCCACTGGGAATGTGCGTGATGCGAACGGCCGAGTAAGTGGTATTTACGGATTGGCCGCCTGGACCCGACGAGCAAAAGGTGTCGATGCGCAAATCTTTCGCTTCGATCTTGATGTCGATGTCTTCTGCTTCCGGCAGCACAGCTACAGTGGCCGCAGACGTATGAATGCGGCCTTGCTGTTCGGTGGCCGGGACGCGCTGCACTCGATGCACGCCGCTCTCGTATTTTAGCTTGGAATAAACCTTTTTCCCCTGAATGGCGGCGACGACTTCTTTCATTCCGCCGATGGACGAGGGTGAACTGTCCAAAATCTCAACCTTCCATCCCTGCGATTCGGCGTACCGCGAATACATCCTGAAGAGTTCAGCCGCAAATAGCGATGCTTCGTCACCGCCCGTACCGGCGCGGATTTCAACGATCACGTTCTTTTCATCATTCGGATCTTTAGGGATCAGCAAGAGCTTCAATTCACGTTCGACAGGCGCGAGGCGTGCTTCGAGCTCACGTTGCTCGTCATGCGCCATCTGCTTCATTTCGGCGTCGGTTGACTCGGCGTACAACTGCTTCGCACCTTCGAGCGCATGCTGGATATCTTTCCACTCGCGGTATTTCGCAACAATTACACCCAGGTCGGAGTGCGTCTTGGCGAGCTTCTGGAATCGGTCGGTATCAGTAACCGCGCCGGCCGAGAGCTCGCCTGTCATTTCGTCGTAGCGGGACTCGATTCGATCTAGTTTTTCGAATAGCGTCAATTTCGCCATATAAGGGCCTCAATACTGCAAAAGCACAGGATTGCCGGATTCGGATGAGACAAAAGAAAGAGAATGTCAGCGCCCGGTGCCGGGCGGGAGAGAATCGCTAATAGAAGGAGGCAAACATCCGATAGACAGAATAATTGGATTCGCGCTGCGTGTCAATTTTCGATCGCGCAAAATAGACAAACACTGTAACCGCGAAATAGGGCCTGTTTTATTGTGCCAAACACGCTGTTCCGTTCCGAAACATTGCGCGATCCTCGATTTGAAAGTCCCGAAACGGTAGTACCTTCGTAACATTGACCGCACCAGTTCCGAACGCTACTTTAACCCTCGACAATTCGTAGAGGCTCTGGACTAGCCAGAGAGGGAGGGGTGTGTACCGTTTAGACACACGCCCCAAAACTTTCCCTCTTGACGGCAACCGACCGCTTATAAGCTCCCCCGCGTAGTTTCTCTACTCGGAGGGGTCAATGTCTAAGTGGTCAGTCGTGGCCGTATTGGTTTTGCTCGTATTGACCAGTGCGATGGGGCTTCACGCGCTGGCAAATACCTGTGCACCAATGCCGCCGTCACCTTGGTTGGCGGCTAACACGTGCGCACCAATGCCGCCGTCGCCATGGCTAGCAGCCAACACGCCCGCACCGATGCCGCCGTCTCCTTGGTAGTTAAAGAGACGGTCCTGCACTAGCGGGACTTGTTGGTTGGGCCAGGCCTCGGAAAATAGGTTTGAATGCTTGGCCCGTTTGATTATGCAATTTGGATTGTAGGTTTCCTCGTGGAAATCAGCGTGGTGGTGTGCGTACTCTATCGTAAGGACGTTCTCCGCTACCTACCCCTAACAATCTACATGTTTTGCGCAGCTTTCGTGAACTGCGGCCAATACCTTTGCGTCGAACGTTTCGGCTTTTCCTCTCAGCAATACTTCTACTGCTACTACTACACCGAAAGCTTGTTAATCATCTTGCTGTTCTGGACGATCATCCAGTTCTACCAGCAGACGTTCCGTGAGATGAATGTGAGCGGCTACATCCGCGGAGCGGCCGTGATGCTCTTGCTTGCCACGGCAGTCTTCTCCTACATAGTTGTTCATGAGAACCGCAACCACCTGACTACGCGCTTTGTGGTGGAGCTTGGGCAAAACCTGCACTTTGTTGGCATGGTTCTGACATATCTTCTGTGGGGCGCGATTCTCAAGCTGCGGGAAACTCGCACTCGGCTCATTCAGTTGGTACTCGCGTTGGGCGTTTTTTTCAGCGCCACGGCATGCACGTATGCGCTACGGAATCTATTTCCCGGCCTGCAGTCCTCGGTCCTTCGCTGGGTCCCACCGATCATGGGAGTTTGGCTGCCGATTGCTTGGGCCTATACATTCGCAAAGGTGTCTGAAGATTCGAGGCTGGCAACAGCTCGATTGGTAGCGAGGGCTCGATAATGGCAGCAGCACTCATTTGCATCATATCCGTGGCTGTATTCCTACAGTTCTTTGTGTCGTACTGCCGATCGGTTTTGGCGGTCACGCGCAAGGTTGAATTGTCGGACCGTGTTCGCGAGGTGAGTGGCATCGCCAGCCGGAACATCAGCGCAGATGACTTCTCGAGGCTCGTACAGTTGGTGCGCTTGTGCCCCGAGCAAGGCGACGATGAGACGGAGATTCGCGCTGTTGGCACGTACTACGGCCTGCTCCGGATTATCAGATATTTTTCGACGTTCTTAATACCAGGCTTCGGACCCTGGACCGAACGAGAACGCCAAAGCTGCTCGCACTTCGCGGCTGTCGCTCTCGACAGGCGAATTTCATACAGCCGGGATCTATTTACGCAGCAGGTTGCTGATCGCACCTAGCTCGCGCGCTCCTTCCATCGCGCGCTAGATCAAGCCGCCCCGCCCTCGACCCCTTTCGCTGCGACTGCTACGATAGGGCACCAGTCAAAGTCTCAACTCGGTACGAAGCCTATGCGCACAGCCCTCGAACAGCGCGTGCTTGATTTCATTCGCGAATCGCGGATGGCGTCAGCCGGTGACCGTCTCGGGGTCGCCGTCTCCGGCGGCGCCGATTCAGTCGCACTTTTGCGTTTGCTCGAAGCACTTCGTCACCGCCTTGGAGTGACGTTGCTTGTGATTCATTTCGATCACATGCTGCGTGGGGTGGAGTCCGATCGCGATGCCCGCTTCGTTGAAGAATTGGCGCGAGCGCGGGGACTGGAATTCCTGAGCGCACGCGAAGATGTGCGAGCTGCGTCCACGCACGGTGGTTGGAATATTGAAGAGGCGGCGCGGCGCTTGCGATACGGGTTTTTCGATCGCGTTCTGGCGGACCGAAAAGCAACCCGCATTGCGGTTGCTCATACCGCCGACGACCAGGCAGAGACCGTTCTCGGGCATATCATCCGTGGCACCGGCCCCACCGGCTTGGCTAGCATCTATCCGATTGTTGAGTCACCCACCGGGGGCGCGATTGTCCGGCCGCTTCTCCGGATCCGTCGTAACGATCTGCGTGATTATCTGCAATCGTGCGGACAGGCTTGGCGGGAAGATGCGACGAATGCGGACCAGACTCGGCTTCGCGCGCGCATTCGCGCGCAGCTGTTGCCGATTCTCGAGCGCGATTTTTCATCTGGAATCGTGCAGCACCTTGGCGATCTCGCCCGGTTCGCGAGAGAAGAAGAATCGTTCTGGTCAGTGCTGGTTGAGGATCGTCTAGGGAAGCATTCGAAAGTCACGACCGGCGGGCGATCAGAAAAAGCTCTATCGATGGGCGCTCGCGATCTTCTTTTGCCGCTCGCGTTCGAGGGGGCCGGCGAGCACGCCCCGCTTGCATCCGTTCGAGCGCTTACCGAAAGATTGGTTCGCCGTCTTTATGAAAAGGTGCGCGGGGATCGCCGCGAGCTTTCCGCGCGCCACGTGGAACAGGTGATTCGCCTGGCTGCGGAATCAACGAGCGGCAAGCGGTTGAGGTTACCGGGAAAAATCGCGGTCGAGCGTGTGTTTAACGACATCGTGTTTTCGCGCATCAGTGAGGCACGCACCAGTCACAAAGACGACGAGCAGGATCGAGCCGCATCCGCCCGCGAAACCAAAATTGAACCGGCTTCGTATCTATATATGGTCGACTTGCCCGCTAGCGGTGCCACGACAGTGGATGTGCCGGAACTCTCAACCTGCTTCCGCCTGAAAATAGTTGACTGGCCCTTGGGGGAGAGCGACACTAAAACCGACACCGGCGCTTTTGACGCTGGAACTCTTCGCTCGCCTCTGCTTCTACGGAGTTGGCGGCCGGGCGACGCCTATCGACCGCGCGGCCACCGACAGAGCCAAAAGCTCAAGCAGATGTTCCAGGCAGAGCGAGTCCCACGCCATCAACGCGTTCATTGGCCCGTGCTCGAAAGCGCGGGGCAAGTGATTTGGGCTCGCGGGATGGCGCCCGCGGAAGAGTTTTGTGTCCGCGAGAATACGAGGGTGGGTTTGCTGATCGAGGAAGAAGGCCTTTGATCCAGCTCAAGTTAGCTGCTGGCAAGACAAATCGCGCGCATGCATACTCGCGCCTCTTGCTTGCATCTAATGGTGTAGGTATGTCCGCTTGCTGCAGTTCTCGAAAAAGGTTTCAGGGCGTCAAGAGGGTGAGGTAACAAGGTGAACTCTACAGTCCGCACTATTTTATTTTGGCTTCTAATGATTTTGCTTGCGGTCGTCCTGTGGCGAATGGCGTCCGGCACGAGCCAGACAGCGAAGGAAGAGGACTCCAACTACACCAACTTCCTGGCGAATCTCGACCAAGGAAAGGTCAAGGAAGTCACGATTCTTCTTTCTCCCAACAGCGCGGAATTAAAGGGCGACTATCGCGACGGCGGGAAGTTCCGCAATGTGACGATCGCCAACACTGCGATTCCAGATATTACAAAGACGCTGCAGGAAAAGGGAGTCCGCTACAACTACGCGGAAGTGAAGAACGCGGACTGGCTAACGTTTATCGTGAATTTCGCGCCGCTGATGCTGCTGGTCGCGTTCTGGATTTTCATGATGAAGCAGATGCAGGCCGGCGGAAACAAGGCGTTGAGTTTCGGGAAATCGCGCGCCCGTTTGCTTACGGCGCAGCAGAAGAAGGCAACTTTTAAAGATGTGGCTGGAATCGACGAACCCAAGGAAGAGCTCTACGAGATTATTGATTTCCTGAAAGACCCGCAGAAATTCCAGAAGCTTGGCGGCCGCATTCCGAAGGGCGTGTTGCTCGTCGGGCCTCCGGGAACCGGCAAGACTTTGCTGGCACGCGCGATTGCTGGCGAAGCGAACGTTCCGTTTTTCTCGATTTCTGGCTCGGATTTCGTTGAGATGTTTGTTGGCGTTGGCGCGAGCCGCGTTCGCGATCTTTTCGAGCAGGGCAAGAAGAACGCGCCTTGCATCATTTTCATAGATGAAATCGATGCGGTCGGCCGTCATCGCGGCGCCGGTCTCGGCGGTGGTCACGACGAGCGCGAGCAGACGTTGAACGCGCTACTCGTCGAAATGGACGGCTTTGAATCGAACGAAGGCGTGATTCTGATCGCCGCTACCAACCGGCCGGACGTTCTCGATCCAGCGTTGCTGCGGCCGGGGCGATTTGATCGCCGCGTTGTGGTGCCACGGCCGGATGTGAAAGGCCGCGAAGAAATTCTGCGCGTGCACACGCGCAAAGTGCCTCTTTCGGACGATGTCGACCTCTCGGTAATCGCGCGCGGCACGCCCGGATTTTCCGGCGCCGATCTCGCGAATCTGGTGAACGAGTCCGCTCTATGGGCCGCGCGCCAGAATCGCAAGCTCGTCACCATGTTTGATTTCGAGATGTCGAAGGACAAAGTGCTCATGGGCGTCGAGCGGCGCTCCATGATTCTGTCCGACGAAGAGAAGCGCAACACGGCGTACCACGAGGCCGGCCACGCTCTCGTCGCCGCGATGACGCCGGGCGCCGATCCGCTGCATAAAGTCACGATCATCCCGCGCGGCATGGCGCTGGGCGTCACGATGCAGCTTCCGATCGACGACAAGCACACCTACACGAAGGAATTCCTCGAATCGCAACTCGCCGTGCTGATGGGCGGACGCGTCGCCGAGGAGATGTTCCTGCACCACATCACCACGGGCGCCGGCAACGACATCGAGCGCGCCACTGAAATCGCGCGCCAGATGGTTTGCGAGTGGGGAATGAGCCCGCTTGGCCCGCTCACATTTGGCAAAAAGGAAGAAGCAATTTTCCTGGGCCGCGAAATCGCGCAGCATCGCGATTATTCCGAAGACACCGCGATCAAGATCGACGGAGAAGTCCGCGAGATCATTAACAGCGGTTATGCGAGAGCGAAGAATATTCTCGAAACCTATAAGGATGCGCTCGAGCGCGTGGCGCAGGCGCTGCTGGATCGGGAAGTGCTTGACGCGACCGAGCTCAAGCTCCTGATGGAAGGCAAGCCGCTCCCTGAGAAGCCACCACCGCCTCCTCCTGCTGCTCCACCGGTTACTGCCAGAGATCCGCAACTCACATTGCGGCCCGAACCGCGGCCACTTCCGGGCCTCGCCAAGGGTGAGAAACCGGCTCCGGCCTAACCTCGGCTACTGCTTCTTCGACGACGCTCTGTATTTTCCAGAGCGCCGTCTTTTTTTGAAGGGCGCGGCAGATGCACCAGACGATTCCACTTCGCGCGAATTGGCGTAAAATGTCTCCATGGCGCGCGAACATAAAGAAACCTTCGAGACTGATTGCCCTTGCTGCCACGCGAAGCTAACGCTCGACCGCGAACTCGGCGTGGTGCTCTCACACGTTCCGCCACCCAAGCCTCCATCGCCCGTTGATCTTGACGATACCGCGAGACTCTTGCGTCAGCAGACCGAAGCAGTCGAAGCAAAGTTTCGCGCCTCCGTCGAAGCTGAAAAATCCAAAGAAGACGTTCTCGCCCGAAAATTTGCCGAAGGCTTGAAGAAAGCCAAAGACGGCCCCGTCGAAAAGCCTCTCCGCGATTTCGATCTCGATTGATTCGGAATGCAGAGAGCTCCGTTGCCGGCCGAGCGACAACCGGGGCCAATCGTCATCCTTCCTCGTATCCGGACTCGGCTGCTTTTGGCAGCCGTTGTCGCATGCCTCGCGTTCCCACTCCGAATCGCTTGGGCTCAGCAAGCATCGCCGCGAAAATCCGCTGAACAAAAGAAGAAGCCGCCCAAGCCTCGGCAATTGGACGCAGGCGTCACCTGGCAACGCGATCCCGCAACCGGCGAGCTGTACTCGTCAGCAGCGGCACCCGGCAATGACAATTCTACCGCGACGCGTTCGACCGCCCCTGCGATTCGCGTCACCTCGCAAATCGTTCCCGTCACATGCAGCGTTTTTAATTCCGACGGCACAGCCATCGCCGATTTGAAGCGTTCCGATTTCCGAATCTACGAGGACGGAATCGCGCAGCAGATCGCCTACTTCGCAACAGGAACAGAGCCGGCCAGCGTCGCGCTCGTGATCGATGCAAGCCCCAGCGTTCTTCGCGATTCCGATGAAATGAAGCGCGCCGCGCTCGCGCTCGTGGATGGACTAGCGCCTGCCGATCAGGTCGCCGTGGTGGATTTTTCTGCCCACACATATCTGCAAGCTGATTTTTCGAGTGACCGCGAGCTGATACGTCGCGGCATCGATCGTGTGGACGTTCATCAACTACTCGGCGATGTCGGCGGCTCGAATATCTACCAGGCGGTTTATCTGACCGCCGCGAAAGTATTCCTCGGTGGCCGTGAAGGCCGCAAAGCCATCGTATTGCTCACCGACGGACAGGACAGCGGCCTAGGCCTGACGCTCGACCCCGCAACCGCCGCGCCGAGGCCCGGTCAGCCAAATAATCGCCTCACTTTCGAAGATTTGGCGCGCACGCTCGCCGCCGCCGACATTCAGATATTTGCGGTGTCCACGGAAAACCGCCCCAGGATCATGACGCCTGATTGGCTCGCCTCTCACCAAGACGCCAGCCTCCTCGTTTCCGACGCTCCCAAATCGGGCGTACCCGCGTACACGCTGTATCTCGCTGAACTTGTTCGCCGCTCAGGCGGCCAGCTTTACTTTCTGCGGGATTCCCCGACTCTCGCCGATATTTTCCGTCGCATCGCTCAACGCATCGGCTCCGAATACACCCTCGGCTACTACCCCGAAGCCGGCCCGTCAAATCACGCAGGCTGGCATCGCCTGCGCGTCGAAGTAGTCGGACGTCCCGGCGCGACGACCATCCATCGCGCGGCTTATTACGCCCCCGCAGTTGCGCCGTAGTTAAGGAACGACCAAGACATCGAAGCCGTCCCACGTCCCAGAGTTCAACACGAGCATGGCCCATTTGGAGTGCGGCGGCTCGCCGCCCCTTTCTTAAGCCCCGGCCTGCCGGGGCGGCTTGGATTCGGCGAACGTGTCACGACGCTGTCTCGGCCTTCGATATCTTCGGACGGATGTCAATAAAGCAACTCATCCTTCGGTCCGAACCGTGGTTCAATAGCGCTCTTGATTCAGCGCTCTAATTTCAACGAATGATCGCCCGAAAGAAATTCCGCCTGCGGCTCCCAACACGCACGCTTGTGCTCGGCCAGCGCACGCTGCTGATGGGAGTAGTCAACGTCACGCCCGACAGCTTCTCCGGCGACGGTTTGCATCTCGACACAGAAGCGGCTGTCGCCCGAGCACTTGACATGGAGCGCGACGGCGCCGATATCATCGACATTGGAGGCGAATCCACTCGCCCCGGCGCCGAATGGCTTGCTGCGGGCGAAGAGCTCGGTCGAGTGATTCCCGTATTAAAGATGCTTCGCGGCCGCCTCAAAATTCCGATTTCGATTGATACAAATAAATCCGAAGTGGCCGAAGCCGCAGCCGAAGGCGGCGCGGAAATCATCAACGACGTAACCGCCCTTCAGCGCGACCCACGCATCGCCGATGTTGCACGACGCCGCAAGCTGCCCCTGATCCTGATGCACATGCGCGGTGAACCCCGAACGATGCAGAAGGCTCCCTTCGCGCGAGATGCAATTCGCGACGTCACACAGAGCCTAAAAAAAGCGGCTGGCCTGGCGGCTCGCAACGGAGTCCCAAAATCCCTGCTGGTTCTCGATCCAGGCATCGGCTTCGGCAAGAGCTTCGCCCAGAACTACGAACTGATCGCCCGCCTCCCGGAACTCGCTCGCCTCGGATTTCCGCTTCTCCTGGGCCCATCTCGCAAAGGCTTCATCGGCCGCACGCTCGGAGGCGTTCCCGAAAACGAGCGAACATACGGCACCGCCGCCGCCGTTACTGCATGCATCCTGCAAGGCGCCCACATCGTCCGCGTTCACGACGT
The DNA here is from genome assembly GCA_963729525.1 of uncultured Acidobacteriota bacterium. Classification (GTDB taxonomy): domain Bacteria; phylum Acidobacteriota; class Terriglobia; order Acidiferrales; family UBA7541; genus Palsa-295. The sequence continues at coordinate 107,710 of CAVSOB010000010.1, read as the reverse complement.
GCGCGAGATGGCGCAGGTAGCGCGCATCGCCGATATGCTGGTATCCCCAAAATTGCGGCACAGGACGCGACAGTGAGCGTCCTCGGAAATTTTCGCAGCCTCACTCCCGTGCAGCGCAACACCTTTATTGCCTGCTTCCTCGGCTGGTCGCTCGACGCCTTCGACTACTTCATCTTGATTTTTTGCGCCAGCGCCATCGCTGCCCATTTCCAGCTGAAAATCTCCACCGTTCTCGAAGCGAACTTCATCACTCTGGCCATGCGCCCTGTGGGTGCGTTCTTGTTTGGTCTCCTCGCCGACCGTTTCGGCCGGCGCCCCACCCTGATGCTCGATATCATCGCGTATTCGATTTTCGAACTTGCCAGCGCCTTCGCGCCATCCTTCAAGATGTTTTTCATCATGCGAGCATTCTTCGGCATTGCTATGGGAGGTGAATGGGGCGTCGGTGCGGCTTTGGCTTTTGAAACTCTTCCTGCCGAAGGACGCGGCTTTTTTTCCGGACTTCTGCAGGAAGGCTACGTCGTAGGAAATCTTCTCGCCGCGCTGGCGTTCGGCACTTTGTTTCCGCACATCGGCTGGCGCGGCATGTTCGTTGTCGGCGCTCTTCCAGCTTTTCTCATCCTCTATATCCGCACCAAAGTGGAGGAATCGCCCGCGTGGCGAGCCGGACGCGTCACCACAGACGCAGAGCGCAACCTGGGTAAAGACATCATGACGTATCTGGGCAGCTTTTTGTTTTTAGCGCTGCTCATGTTTGCGTTCAATTCTTTCAGCCACGGCACGCAGGACGTTTACCCCACGTTCCTCACCAAGAATCACGGCTTCACTCCGCAGCTCGTCAGCCGCGTCGCCATCGTCACAAATATCGGCGCGCTTCTCGGCGGCGTTTTCTTTGGCGCCTTCTCGGAACGGATTGGGCGCCGAAAAGCGATTGTCGTGGCCTCGCTCCTGGCTATCCCGGTGATTCCGCTGTGGGCCTTCTCGCACACGGCCGTCATGCTGGCAATCGGGGGCTTCGCGATGCAGTTCATGGTACAGGGCGCCTGGGGAGTGATTCCCGCACATCTCAACGAGCTTTCACCGGCCGCCGTTCGCGGCACATTCCCCGGATTTGCCTATCAGCTCGGCAATCTGCTTTCGTCGAAAAATTCTGTGATTCAGGCTCGAATCGCGGAGCAGCGCTACGGAGGGAATTTTGCGCCTGTCCTTGCGGGGACGGTTTTGATTGTTGCGGTCCTGGTCGCGATCGTCACGGTGAGCGGAAGAGAAGCGAGAGGCGCCGACCTTTCGCACACGAGACCTAGTCGCCAGCCAACCTAACGATCTACGTAGCGCCTCGTATCGGTGCCTCGTCCCTCTCTGCCTCGTGCAACCCGCATCCATGCAAAAGCGTCCCACCTAGGAGAGTTTCACAGGAAATGATGAACCAGGAAGGTAAATCGAGGTCGAAGGAGGTTCGATAGCCGCCCGGGTCGGCTACCATAGGCCCCTCTTACCGCAATTTTTAATCTACGGTTCCGCGATTAAAACTCCTCGCAAGTGCAGCGAAATCAATATAGTACGAATTCTTAATAGGCGGTATTTGGCTGGTAAGAACTGCCAAAACAGATCGAAGCTAGGCTTTGGCCAGTTCCTGAGTCTGAAACGGCAGGCGGCGCAATCGTTTTCCACTCGCGGCGAAGATTGCATTCGCAACAGCCGGCGCAATCGACGGCACGGGCGGTTCGCCACATCCACCGGGCGATTCATGGCTCGGCACGATGTGAACTTCCACGCGCGGCATATCGTTGATGCGCATCATCGGGTAATTATTGAAATTGCTCTGCTGGGTCTGGCCGCCCTCTATCGTGATTTCATCGAAAAGCGCCGCAGTCAATCCGAACACGATCCCACCCTCAACCTGCGCCTTCACCATGTCCGGATTGATCACCTGCCCGCAATCAATCGCGCACACGACGCGATCCACCTTCACGCCGCCATCATTTGCGACCGTCACTTCGGCCACGTACGTCAGATAAGTGCCCCAGCTCGCGATCCCCGCAATGCCGCGACCGCGTCCCTTGGGGAGCGGCGTTCCCCAGCCGGATTTTTCCGCCGCGAGATCGAGGACATGGCGCAACCGCGCTACATCCACCGGCGGCTGATCGCCGCTGCCCGCTTCCGGCTTCGCCTTCGTAGCAATCAGCTCGCGTCGCAGCTCGAGCGGATCTCTGCCCGTGGTGGCGGCGATCTCATCGATGAAGCTCTGCACCACGAAATTGTTCCAGGTGGGATCGACGCCGCGCCAGTAGCCGCGCGGCACGCGTGTGTGCAAGAAGCTGGTCTCAAGCAGGTAATTGGGAATCACGCCGCCGGGCAGCCCTGTTCCGGCCACTTCTGTGCCCCCCATGTCCGGAATGTCGCCGCCGACGTACACGCCGTCCGTAGTAGGTGCTGCAATGTGGTGCATCCAGCTGGTGACTTGATTTTGCGCATCCATACCTGCGCGCAGGCGATGGTGGCTCATCGGACGGTAGAAGTCGTGGCGTACGTCGTCTTCGCGCGTCCAGAACACTTTCACCGGCGCGCCCGCGGCTTTCGAAATCAGCGCCGCTTCCACAGCGTAATCGATGTTCAGCCGTCGCCCGAAGCCGCCGCCCAGCAAACTGATGTGAATCGTGATCGCCGAAGCAGGAATTCCCAGCGCGCTGGCAAGAGCCGTCGCCATTCCGCCGGAATTTTGAGTTGGCGCCCAAACTTCGCACTTGCCGTCGCGAACGTACGCTGTACAGTTCGGCGGCTCCATCGTCGTATGCGCCACGAATGGCAATTCGTACTCCGCTTCGATTTTCTTCGCAGCTCCGTCGAACGCCTTTGCCGGATCGCCAATCTTCCGCAGTTCTTTGCCCGAGCCCTTCACCATCTCCGCGCACGCCGCGCGCTGCTTCTCGCTCGATTCTTCCGCACCCGCACCGGGGTCCCAGTCAATCGACAAAGCCTTCCGACCAGCGATTGCCTGCCACGTGGAATCGGCCACCACCGCCACGCCGCCCCACAAATAGTGCTGGTGCCCGGAATTCGCCGGCCGTTCCTCGCCGAAAAGCGGCGGCATCTCGACCACCGGCACCTCGACTACTTTCTTCACGCCCGCCACAGCCTGCGCCTTTTCCGCGTCGAATTTCTTCACGCGCCCGCCGAATACCGGCGGCCGCGCAACTACTGCGTACAACATCCCCGAAACTTTTGTGTCGATGCCATAGTGCGCTTCGCCGATCACGATCGGTCCACCGTCCACACGCGGCTTGGCCGTGCCGATGATTCGATAATCCTTGGCGTTTTTCAGCGGCACATCCTTGGGAACAGGCAATCCCGCAGCTTTTTCGACAAGCGCGCCGTATTCGAGCCGTCGCGAAGATTTTTTGTGCTCGATCACGCTGTCGCCGATCGCGCTGCACTCACTCACCGGCACACCCCAGGTTTGCGCCGCTGCCGTGATCAACATATCGCGCGCCGTCGCTCCAGCTTTTCTGAGCGGATCCCACGAACTGCGCACGCTCTCGCTTCCGCCTGTAGTCATATCCCCATATTTCATTTCGGAAGTTGCGACCGCCTGTTCCACCTTGATCTTCGACCAATCGGCGTCCAACTCCTCCGCGAGTATCATTGTCATCGACGTTCGAACGCCCTGGCCCATCTCCGATCGCGCCGCTATCAGTCGAATCTCGCCGTTCGGATGAATTTCGATATACGCATTCGGCGCGAAATTACTCCCCGCGTCGGCCGCATCGCGAGCGCCAGCCTTCGAAGAATCAGCCCAGTAAAACCCAATCACCAGACTCGCGCTTCCCGCGGCGCCAGCTTTGAGGAAATCGCGCCGTGAAACTCGCGCTGACTTTCCAGCCCTCGCGCTCATCGCGTCTCTCCAGCGCCCGCCAGTTGGGCCGTATGCTTCGTCGCGGCTTGATGCACAGCCGCGCGAATTCGCTGGTATGTTCCGCAGCGGCAAATGTGGCCGCCCAGCGCATCGTCAATGTCCGCATCGCTTGGCTTCGGGTTTTTCGCCAGCAGCGCGGCGGTCGTCATAATCATGCCCACCTGGCAGTAGCCGCACTGCGCCACCTGTTGATCGAGCCATGCCACTTGCACAGGATGGCGTCCATCGGCGGAGAGCCCTTCGATCGTTGTGATATTTCTGCCGGCCACCGCCGAGATCCGCGTCGTGCACGAGCGAGTCGCTTCGCCATCCACATGTACAGTACACGCGCCGCACAGCGCCATGCCGCAACCGAATTTGGTGCCCGTAAGCCCGAGCGTATCGCGCAACACCCAAAGCAGTGGCGTGTCCGGCGCCACCTCTACCGACTGCGCCTTCCCGTTTACAGTGATCGAAATCGCGTCCATGAATATCCCCTTATGCCAGCGCGACAAATCTACGTTTCGCACCCCAGAATTGCAATCCGTCTTTCATGCGCTGGCGTACTCCTGCCGATACAAAAAGAAACTGGTTCGCAGACGGTAACTGAAACAGGTAAGATTAGGTTTCCACTACGAATCTTCAAGGAGCTGCTATGAGCGTTACTTCCCCCGCAGGGCCGTCGCAAGCCTCGGTTGAAACCATCAAGCAAAAAGCGCGTCTTTTGAGCATCTACTCGATGATGTCCACCACAGCCGCTGGATCGGGCCACCCGACCTCCTGTATGTCCGCCGCACAGCTCATGGCCGGAATATTTTTCTACGCCATGAAGTTCGATCCCAAGAATGCCAATTCAAATAATGACGACCGCTTCGTCCTGTCGAAGGGCCACGCAGCGCCCGTACTTTATTCCGCGCTCGCGGAAGCTGGTGTGTTTCCCGTTTCGCGCGTGATGACGTTGCGCGAATTCTCGAGCGAACTCGAGGGCCATCCCACGCCGCGCATTCACGGCGTCGATGCCGCCACCGGTTCACTTGGCCAAGGCCTTTCCGTTGGCGCCGGTCTCGCAATCGGTGCGCGCATGGACAAGAGCGACACCCGCGTTTACGTCCTGCTGGGCGATGGCGAGATGGCCGAAGGACAAATCTGGGAAGCGGCGGAGTTCGCCGGGCACTACAAGCTCGACAACTTAACTGTCATTGCGGACGTCAACGCGCTCGGCCAGAGCGAGCCCACGATGTACCAGCACGACATGGAGACGTATCGCAAAAAGTTCGACTCCGAAGGTTTTGCGACAGAAGTAATCGACGGCCACGACGTCTCAGCGGTTCTCGCGGCGCTCGATCGCGCGAAAGCGACGAAAGGCCGCCCGCAGGCGATTCTCGCGCGCACTATCAAAGGCCATGGCTTCAGCGAAGTTGCCGGCAAGATGGGATGGCACGGCAAGCCATTCTCGAAAGAACAACTTGTCCGCGCTATCGCCGAGCAAGGTGGCACCCCTCCCGTAGTTCCGCCCGATCCCGGAAAATCCTACGAGCGCAAGCCGCTTCCCACGCCGCCCGATTTCCCCGCGCCGCCTGCGCCGGAATACGAAGCGGGAAAGCCGGTTGCCACACGCGAAGCCTACGGCTTTGCGCTCAAGCGTCTCGGCGCGGTGAATCCGCACGTCGTCGCGATTTCCTGCGACGTGAAGAATTCAACTTTCTCCGAGTTTTTTGGCGACGCCTACCCCGACCGCTTCTGCCAGGGTTACATCGCCGAACAAAACATGATCAGCGTCGGCGTCGGTCTCGCCGCGCGCGGCAAAGTTCCATTCCTCGATACCTTCGCCTGCTTCCACTCGCGCGCATATGACCAGGTGCGCATGGCCGCCATCAGCCGGGCGAATATCAATCTGTGCGGTTCGCATTGCGGCGTCTCAATTGGCGAGGACGGCCCGTCGCAAATGGCGCTCGAAGATATCGCCATGATGCGCGCCGTCCACAGCTCGGCCGTTCTTTATCCCTCCGACGCGATTTCCACCGAGCGCTTGACGGAGACGATGGCCCGCCGTCCCGGCATCAACTATCTCCGCACATCGCGCCCCAAAACCGCGATTCTCTATTCGAAGGACGAGAAGTTTCCTCTGCCCGGATTCAAAGTCCCGCGACAAAGCGCGCAGGATAAGGTCACGGTAGTCGGCGCCGGCATCACGGTGCACGAAGCGCTCAAAGCCGCCGATCAATTGAAATCGCAAGGTACGGCGATTTGCGTGATCGATCTTTACTGCATCAAGCCGATTGATGGCAAAGCGCTCGCCGAACAAATCAAAGCTACCCGCGGACGTCTCGTCACGGTAGAGGATCACTGGCCGGAAGGCGGTCTGGGCGAGGCGGTGCTCACGGCTTTGGCAGAAGCCGGAGCTGCGCCTTCGAAATTCAAGCTGCTGGCTGTCAACAACATGCCGCACTCAGGCAAGCCGGACGAATTAGTGGACGCCTTCGGAATTTCGGCGCGCCATATTGTTGAGGCTGTGAAGGAAGTGGCGCAGTAGATCTCAGCTCCTTGCGTTTTCGGAGCGCTGTCGGCTGTTTGGAGCTCCCGCGCGATCGCCGTCGCGGCTGAATTCCATCGTGCCGTCGTCCACTTTGCCAAGCCGCAGTGACAGCGTGTCCAGCGCGTAGTTCTGGTAAAGCTTCCAGGGTTTCTTGGAGCCTTGCTTCGGAAGAATCGCGCTGGCCCTCTGAAAATATCCGGACGTAAAATTCACCATGGGCTCTTCGACGATATCCAAATTGCCTCTGCGCGGAACGCAGTATGCAAATCCCTTTTCATCCATATAGTTCAGCAGACGGCAAACGTACGCAGCTGTCAAATCCGCCTTCAGCGTCCACGAAGCGTTGGTATATCCGAAAGCGGAGGCAAGGTTCGGAACGTCACTGAACATCACCCCTTTGTAGCCAAGTGTCCGCGACATTTCGACCGGCTTGCCATCCACAATGATCTGCATCCCGCCCAGCAGCTTCAACCTCAAACCAGTCGCCGTCACAATAATGTCCGCTTCTAGCTCTTCGCCAGAATGCAGCCGCAATCCTCTTTCGGTAAACGTTTCAATCTCATCCGTGACGATCGAAGCCTTGCCCGCGCGAATCGCGCCAAATAAATCGGCATCAGGAACCAGGCACAAGCGCTGATCCCAAGGGTTGTAGCGCGGCGAAAAATGTTTGTTCACATCATATTCGGACCCAAGCTCTTTCTCGACCAGCGCCAAAATCCCCTTTTTCGTTTTTTCAGGTTTTCGCCGCGCGAGATTGTAGAAGTACATTTGGATCAGCACGTTCTTCCACCGCACCATGGCGTAGGCGGCGCGCGCAGGCAGAATCTTACGCAGAAAATTGGCAATCACATCTTGCGAGGGACGGGCGACGATATAAGTCGGCGAACGCTGCAGCATCGTCACGTGTGCTGCCTCGCCGGTCAGCGCTGGAACGAGCGTCACCGCCGTTGCGCCACTACCGACTACAACAATCCGCTTGCCGCTGTACTTCAGGTCCTCAGGCCATTTCTGTGGGTGCACAATCTGGCCGCGGAATCGTTCCATCCCCGGCCAACCCGGCATGTAACCTTCCGAGTAGTCGTAATAACCGCTGCACATGTAAAGAAAGTTGCAGACAAATCGAACGGCGTCGCCGTTCGCGTCCGTCGCCTCCACCGTCCATCGCGCATCTTCTGATGACCAGCACGCGCGCGTAACGTGATGGCCGAATCGAATTTTGCGATCGATGCCGTGTTCGCTCGCGGTTTCGCGTATGTAACGCAGAATTGATGGGCCGTCGGCAATCGCTTTCGACTCGCGCCAAGGGCGAAAACGATAGCCTAGCGTAAACATGTCGGAATCGGAACGGATGCCGGGGTAGCGGAATAGGTCCCATGTTCCACCGGTCGCGTTTCGCGCTTCGAGAATTACAAAAGTCTTGCCGGGGCATTCCGTTTGCAGATGGTAAGCCGCACCGATTCCCGACAGTCCCGCCCCGACAATCAACACGTCGAACTGTGCAAGCCGCAGCTTGCCGCTAGCGGCCGCGATGGAATCGATTGTCAGTTCGTCTGCCACGCGGTTCCTTCATGCAGGCTGAGCGCCAAATACGAGCGCCCGAAGTATTTCCCCTGTCAACAGTTGAATCAACTGCGGCGATTTATTTTATCGAACCAAAAGCCGCAACGTACTGGATTCTACGGACGCTGAATCCGTCTTTTCCCTATAGCGCGGTTACGTAAAATAGCGGATAGTAGACCTCGCGGAGGACATCCTCCGTTAGTCGGCAATACTCAACCCCAGCGCCGTTGTAGTTAAGTTGGCAGCGCGGTATTCGTTCCGTCCCCAGCCGGCGTTAAACCTGAACTGACTCTCGACTCAGTCGTCGGTACTAGCCCACCGCAAAGAGCCGAAGAAATCATAATGTATGGCCAAGTCCCGTTTGCGTTCCCCGTCGAATCTTGGGAAACCCGAAGGCGCGGATCCGAGTGAATATGTTCTCCTCTTCGTTCTCGTCGCGCTCATCATCGGGGTCGTACTACTTCACATTGCACACGTCCACTTGCCGTAGGGACGCGCTGTTTTGCTGTGGCGATTTTTGGGATCGGCTCGTCGGGAAAGAACGCGCGCTATTTTTCCCGTAGAAGAACCTCGCCGTGCGCAACGACGGCGTCATTCAGCGAGAGCCGGTAGCGGTACGAGCCGGGGTTCGTTCCGGAGCGCACCGGCCCGCTGACGAGCCTCACGCCGGGCGGCGCCTGAAACACGTTCGAAGAGAAAGGGCTGCGCTGCGGATCGAATTCGATTTTCAGGTTTCCAGCGTTGGAATACCATATCGCCTGATCGCCCGAGTCGAGGACGATCACTTCCGGCAACACTCCCACCATTACCAGCTTTTCGGCCACTCGCCCTCGCTCACTGAGTCCGGATCTACACGATATTTCGGCGCCGTTATAGTCTCACATTCACGCAGCACCCGCGTCGCGCTTCACTCCGGTAACGCTCGCTTCCGCAGTTCTACGCGCAGCTTCACGGTTCCAATCGATTTTCCGTTCGACGTGCCATGAACCGTCACTTCCTGCGCGTCTTGCTTCGTCTCCTTGTCGTTGTGCATCGCCGGCAGGCTGATCTCGAGGCGTCCTGCTGCCACCTGTTTCGCCGCCACTAGAAATTTCCCGTCGCCGCTTTCAACTTTCCATCCGGCCGGCAAATCTACCGCCAACGTGATTTCCTGCGCCGAAGCAGTTTCGTTCCGCAGCCACAGCGGAATCACCAGCGTGGTGCCTGCCTGAAGCGCAATTTCCGGCGGTTCGGGATGCGGCAGATTCTCGAGCCCATGCGCACGCCGAAATTCTGCGTAGAATCCCCACGGACCGGCCAGCTCGACGGCAAGCTCGGGCAGTTGCGGCGCAGGCGCAGCCTGTGCTCGCGCGAAAGGAATCGCCCCCGGCGTGATCCCCTCGAAAATGTCGCCGGTCACGCTTCCGCCAACGAGCGATTTCCCCAGCACGAAGTCCAGCGGCTGCGTCCACCCGTTGGCAGTCGCCTTTTTCTCGATCTCAGCCTCATCCATTTTCGCGAACGAATCGATATAGCCTTTCGCTTGCGTCTCATGCGAAAGGAACGATCCAAGCGCCATGCGCCAGTAGGGCTGCTTGCTCGATTTCGAAATGTCCGTTAGCGAGATGCTTGGTCCCTTCCCCTTGAAAATATCTTCGCGCGTCGCGTCCGCAAAGTAATAGATCTTCTTCGGCTGCCACGGACGCAGGTTTTCGAAATAAGGCTCCAGTCGCCGCATCGGCCCCGTCACTTGCTCAGGAAACACGAGCGGATCGCCGGCCAGGTCAAACGCCTCGGTCGCCAAAACGCCTGACGCTTGATGATCGCCATGATCCTCGCCAATGAAGGTGCCGGGCAAAAACGTGAGAATCACCTCCGGTCGCGTCAGCCGGACGATTCGCACCATCTGCTCGAGCACCTCACCATGATCCCAGGTGGAAAGTGACTGCAGCACATCCTGCGAGGCCGTATCGCGCCCTCCGATGAACCACACGTTCATAATCCCGAGGTTCGCCAACGCTCGTCGCGCTTCGATCTCGCGAATATCGCCGAGCGCCGCAGCCTGCTCCGTTCCACGCTCGTTCGCTCCACTGCTTCCGCGTGTCCCGTAGACGACACCGGCGCGCTTGCCTTCGTCCATCGCACGCGCCAGATAAGCAGTCGCTGCGGCCTCATCATCCGGATGCGCCACCACGAGCAAAATATCCAATTTGTAGCGCTCATCGGGAACCGGCAGCGTCTTTACTTCCTGCGCCAAGACGGCGATTGCCGAAGCCATCAGCATGAAAGCCAACATAGATATCCACGTGAACTTACGCGTCATCGAAATGCCTCATGATTTTCCGCAGCGAGCAAGCAACCGCAAGTCGGCTCCGATAGTGCACAAATAAGATGGGATTATAGTCCGGTAGTTTCAATCAGTTTAGGGATCCGCTTCAAAGACACCAATCTAGCCCCGAAGTCCGCACATGCTCGTCGAAACGATTCACTTTAAGCGGGCAGCCGCATTTTTTGCAACAATTCGGCGCGACGCGGATCCTGAAGAAGGCTTTTCATTAGCGGGCTGGTTTTCATCTCGGGCATGCCGGAGTCGCGCTGTCGATAGGCCCGATCGAGCCAGGCGAACGCTTGATCGGTCTCTCCGCGAAATGCGTAAACCTCGCCAATTTGAAAAACAGCGTCATTCTGATGAGTGGCAATGAGTTTGTTCAACGCGTTGTCTGATTCTGCGCGACGGCCAAGGGCGTAATAAGCCAGCGCTTCGCCTGACCTTTTCTATGCAGAATACGAACCATCGACACGGATTTTGAAATATGTGAACGCAGGCCACAATCCGCCGGTCGTCATTCGTCCGCGAGACGGATCATGCGAGCTGTACCAGTTGAGATCCGGAGGAGTTCCTGTGGGCATCTTGGTTGACTCTGAATTTCCGAACCACCACTTTTCACCTGGAGGTCGGTGATGCCCTTGTTGCTTACACCGACGCAATCACAGAGGCGGAGAACGGTGAAGGCGAGCTTTGGGGAATGCAAAGGCTCGAGAATTTGCTGCGCTCGCGCCCGTGTGTCGGTGCGACGCCGGAGCGAATCATCGAATGCATCCTCGATGAAGTGTCAGCGTTCGCGAAAGGGCCAGCGGCAGCGCGACGACGTGACCCTCATAGTCATGAACGTGCAGAAGGGGTGCGAAGTTTGAGCGCTGTCGCCCCGTTGTGCTGTGTGGTCCGCGACTAACTTCAACCATTCGAGAATGCGACATGAAGCACGGGCGTCAGTTCGGTCCCTACCACTGACAGCGCAACGTGATGTTTCACGCCTGCGGCCGTTTCGTTTGCTGAGGACGTTACGCGTTGAGGTCTCGCAGAACTTCATCACAGCCGCGTCTTCCCACGAGGGAGCATTCGACACAACAACTACTGAGACGCCGTTCAGCGCTTCGGCCAGTCCCTCGGTGATTGTGTTGACGCCGGAATTGGGGGACGCAGCAATTGCCTCGTGCCCCTGCTCGCGCAACTTGGGAACGAGTTTTGACCCGATGACTCCGCTGCCGCCGATCACTACGATTTTCATGATTTCACCTCTCTTTTCGGCTGAGGCATCTCGACCTGCCGTACATGGTCTACTGGGGAAATTTGGACAGAGGCGTTTAGCAGGTGAATCCTTGATCGCTCAAGTTCAAATCCTGTAGCCAGCCCAAGCAGGACCCGGCGGTTTTGGCGGACCAGCCAGCGTGGCGACTGGCGCGGCAAGCAGAGTTACTCCACAACCAGCAAGCGCAGCCAACGTGGCATGAAATCCTCCAGAAAATCGTCGTACGAAACTAATTCGGAAAGCGCATCGTAGGTTCGCGGTCTGTGGCAGCCAAGGTTTTTCCCGGGGTAGCATTCTCCAGAAGAAATTCCGCTACACCCGTGGTCTGCGGCTCGCAACGCAACGGCTGGTTTCTCTCAGGCTTTTGGCCTCTATCGCAGAAATCCGTCGGTTCCACCCTGTTACTTTTGACACTGCCAAGCATCCCGTAAATCCGCTATGACATTGGCTGATACTCCCACGGAAGTATGGAACTAACGGTACAAATTCGAGAGGATTGAGACCATGAACCTGCGAATCAATGTGATGATTTTTTGGTGTTCTGACGAGCTTGTGGTGACCACGACCAATTCCAACTACCAGAGACTTGGCGGGTAGTGGAGCCTGGAGCAGCTTCTGAGGGTGAGGACGCACGGAGGAGGTTAGCCATGGATCCCCATGCTGTGGCTCCCTGGGGGGCGGATTGGGCGTGGAGTCTGCCACTCATCATATTGACTACGGTTCTACACGCCTACGGCCTCGGACTTCTCCACAAGGCAGTCAACTCACAAGCGAGTAGCAGACAACAGCTCCGGCATCCCTTGTTCCTGTCGAGCTTTCTCATTGCTGGGACGGCTCTTTCGGTCACCGTTCTGCACGCTATTGAGGGCATTATCTGGGCCCTCATTTACCGTCTTCTTGGAGCGTTAGCGGACAACAAGTCAGCTATGCTCTACTCGCTGAATGCCATGACGAGCTACGGCCACGAAAATCTCAACTTGGCTCCACACTGGCAGATGATGGGCGCTCTGGAAGCATTCAATGGCTGGATTCTGTTCGGTCTCACCACGGCATTTCTTTTTACTGTAATTCAGCACGCTTGGCCGCGGATCTACGCGGAGCGACCGCCCAGTTGTTGATGGCGCTCTTGCGGAATGATAGTCGCGCAACTTATCGGGACGCTCATCGTCGCCGTCCTTTGCGGGGGGCAGCTGTTTGCGCAAACCGATGCGAGCAAAACGCCAACGAGTGCCGCGGTAGCGGCGAACGCGTGGGAATTCAATCTGAGTGTGAGCGGGTATGACGTACCCAATGGACAATCTTTTGCATCGCCAACATTCACGGCGAACAACCACGCGCTTCACTTGGAAGCGAGATACAACTACGAGAGCCTCCAGACCGGCTCGTTATGGGTCGGGTACAACCTGAGCGTAGGGAAAAAGCTGATCCTGGAAGCTACTCCCATGGTTGGCGGGGTGTTCGGCAAGATTAATGGAATAGCGCCCGGGCTGGAATTGACGACTACGTACAAGAAGGTTCAGCTCTATAGTGCGAACGAATACATTTTCGACACGAACACAAAGGCGAGCAGTTTTTTCTATACGTGGACTCAACTGACATACTCGCCGGTGCCGTGGTTTGAAGCCGGGTATGTGGCCCAACGAACTCGGGCTTATCAGACGGCGCTCGATATCCAGCGCCGGGCTCCTGGTGCAGTTCACCCATAAGAAGGCTACATTCGGCACGCAGATTTTAGGAATGCTTGCATACTCACCTTCAAGGACAGTCCTAGAACTAACTGTCTGCGACCTGCACTTCTGACCACTAAAATTTCTCCGCGCTTGGTGTTACCGTCGATCATGTATTACGAAGCTAAACTCGAGTTTCAAATCGCAGCTCGAAAGCGAGCCGCCCGCAATCCAATTCGATCGGCTTGCTCGCTCGCCGCGAATCGCCCGCCGCAAGGCTCGACCTTCTTGGCCGTCTTCGCCCCCACAAGCCTCTCCAAACTCGGCTACGGCTTGCTTTTCACGATTCACAAGTCACGAGTTACAGGTCACGGATTTCTAATCGTTACACCGCGATTAGAATTTCCCGCAACCGTAACAAAACAAAGCCCCGGCCGCATTTCTAATCGTTACAAAATCGCTGTTTTCTCTTCCGAATTGCCCGTTCATCCTCGAAACCGGCGGGAGCCATCGCCTCGCGAATTTCGAATCGCAAATCTGGGTTTAGAATTCTTCCTAAACATCGCAAAATCAATAAAGTACAATTTTCTAATCGCAAATAAACGCGTGTTTTGCATCCGCCGGGGCGGATCGCGTTTTGGCGCATCGGAATCGCTTTTTGCATACCGGAATCTAAGTTCCGAGAATTGGATGAATATTCTCGCTGAAAGGCTGAAAACGAGAATCGGCGTCTCTCGAAGGTCTCTGGTTAAAGTTAAGTCTCTATTATGTTATGGTGACTCTCACTTTCAGCTGTGTAAGATGCTTACAAACAGCCCAAGCGTGATATTCGGAGAAAATTAGTTATGGCCAACGCCAAAGTTAGGGGCGCAGCGCCTGCTGCAATTCGGAACGTAGCCGAGCGCGGAGGAAAACGAACGGCGCGGCGAGCCGGTGCGCTCGGCATTGAAGCGGAGCTGGGTCTTCGCGAGAGAAAGAAGGCGCGGCTGCGCCAGGAAATTATAGATACCTCGTTGCGGCTCTTCCGCGCCAAGGGTTACGAAAATACGCGCGTCGAAGACGTTGTGCAGGTTCTCGAAATCAGCCAGCCCACATTCTTTCGCTATTTTCCAACCAAGGACGCTGTTCTCTACGAAGTGGGCAATCGCGGTTATTCCTGCATTACCGAAAAATTGAAGATGGAACTTTCGAGTGACGCGAGCACCGCCGATCGCTTGCGACGTCTCTACAACGAATTTGCGCACGAGGTGGAAGCGAATCGCTGGCTCTGGCAAGCCGTGGTGTTGTCCGGCGCGATGGATCCGGTACGGTCTCCACAAATGCGCGGCCAAGAAAAAATCGCCGTCAGCCTGCTGCAGGAAATTCTGGAACAGGGCCAGAAGCGCGAAGAAATCACGCGCGCGTTTCCCGTGGATCACCTCGCCGAATTTATGGAAGCGCTCTACAACACCGTGGTACGAAACTGGGTGGTGGCTCCGCCCGGTCCCGACAAGCTGATCGGACGAGTTCGCAACGCGGTGGATTTCTTTTTGCGCGGCGTCACACCGTAAGCTTCGGGTCACGCGGCGAGCGATTGCAGAGTCCATCATCGACCAGCCCACCCATCAAACGAATGCGAGCCGCCGTCCTGCACAATTTCAAACAGCCTCTCACATTTGAAGACATCGAGCGTCCGGCACCCGGCGCGGACGAAGCTTTGATTCGCGTCGAGGCCTGCGGCGTGTGCCATTCCGATGTACATATCGCGGATGGCGACTGGCCGCAGTTCGCCAAGATCGTGAAGCGTCCGCTGATTCTGGGGCACGAAATCGCAGGACGCGTGGTCGAGAAGGGCTCGGATGTTCGCAACCTGGAAATCGGAGACCGGGTCGGAGTTCCTTGGGTTTACTGGACGTGCGGAGAATGCGAATTCTGCAAGGAAGGAAATGAGAATCTTTGCAGCAAGCAGAAAATTACGGGCGTCACGGTGGATGGCGGCTACGCGGAATACTTCAAGGCGCCGGCAAGCCACGCGCTGAGAATTCCAGGCGGCCTATCGGCAGCCGAAGCAGCGCCGCTTTTTTGTGCTGGGGTTACCGTCTATCGCGCGCTCAAGCAATCTGGCATTTTCAGCGGGCAGCGGCTCGCAATTTTTGGTCTTGGTGGTTTGGGCCATCTCGCCGTGCAGATCGGACGTGAGTTCGGGGCTGAAGTGACGGCGGTGGATATCTCGGATGAGAAGCTGGCGCGCGCTCAATCTCTGGGGGCGGTGAAGGCTCTCAACAATTCCGCCGGAGATGCCGTGAAAGAGATCCGGAAAAGCGGGGGCGCGCACGTGGCGCTGGTTTGCTCGGCGGCCAAAGCTGCTTACGACGCGGCGTTTAACAGTGTGCGTCCCACCGGGACGCTTCTGGCTGTGGGATTGCCTGCGGAAAGCATCTGTTTCCCGCCGATTATGATGGCTGCCCGCGAAGTGCGGATCAAAGCCTCGTCAGTAGGCACTCGCGAGGACCTTCAGGGCGTTCTGGCGATGGCCGCGGCGGGAAAGGTCCATTGTGACGTCATCTCGAAGCCTCTGGAATTTGCCAATGACGCCCTGCAGTTGCTGCGGACCGGCCAAGTGGCAGGCCGGCTGGTTTTGACCTTCGCTAGCTAGATTTCCCAAAAAGCCCTTGCGAGCTTAGTTCTTGCCTGGGACACACCTTGTAAAATCTTGGGCTCCGCGCTTAATTCGGCTTGACGTTAGTCACTAAAATGTAATATTCCCTATCATAATTTTGGATGGATTGAACGGGTGGACGGGGTGGCGGGCGATTCCAACAAATTCGGCACGATAGAACCGTGGACGTGGTGCGACTTCACAGGCAGCCAGGCGATGCTTTGGCCTCACGAGGAGGATTTATGAAGTCAGCATTTCTAGCCGGTCTGATCGCGTGTCTGGTGTGCATAGTGGTTGCGACTCCAGCGGCGCGGGCGCAAGGGGTGGGCGCATCGGGAACGATCAACGGAACAGTAACCGATCCGACAGGCGCTGTGGTGCCGAAGGCGCTGGTGGTAGCGGTGGAAGCCGACCGAGGAATCCTACACTCCACCGAGACCGACACAAACGGGTTCTATCGCCTGACCGGGCTGCCGCCGACAACCTACGACGTGACGGCGCGAGCCACGGGCTTTGAAACGGTGCAGCAGAAGGGCTTGGTGGTCAGTGTAGGCAGCATAGAGGTTCTTGATTTTCGCCTCACCCTTGCGACTTCTAAGGCTGTGGTCGAGGTAACCGCTGCGGCCCCCGTGGTGGAAGTGCAACGGGGCAGCCAGGCGGACACGATAGTGCAGCGGTACATCGAAGACCTGCCAATCGACCGGCGCGATTATCTGACTTTTACGTTGTTGATGCCGGGCGTCGCCGATTCCACTCGATTGGCCGGTGACCAGGATTTTCGAGTGAAGCAGACACCGCAAAGCGGTCTGTCGTTTTACGGCAGCAATGGCCGCGGGAACAGCATCACGGTGGACGGCGGCGAGACCAGCGATGATGCCGGCGGCGTGCGTCCAACGTTGAGCCAGGATGCCGTCCAGGAATTCCAGATCAACAGAAGCAATTACCAGGCTGATTTGGGGGCGGCGAGCGGCGCGTCAATCAATATCGTGTCCAAATCCGGAACGAACGATCTTCACGGGAGCGCATTTGGCTTCTTCCGCAACGATGCTCTAGACGCGCGCGATCCTTTTGCCTTCAGCCAGGCGCTGGCACCCGGAGAAGTGTTCAATCCCGCAAACCCCGATTCGACAGGATCGCCGGTCAAGAATTCTTTGCAGCGATATCAATTTGGCGTCAACGCCGGCTTTCCAATCCAGAAGGATAAGACCTTCGCTTTTGTGGCGTTTGAAGGATTGCGCCAAGATTCACAGAACGCAGTACCGCTTCTCACCACCACGAGTATTTTCCGGCCCACGACGCCTCAAAAAACAGTTTTCGGTGCACTCGCGGCGTTGCCTGGTAACCCGGTGGTTCCTTGCATCAACAATCCCAATGGAACCGTCACGAGCCTGCCCGCGCAGACATGCGCTTTCGGTCTTCAAACTTTGCTGACGCTGAATCCCAATCCGAACGCGCTTCAGTCAATGTTTATCAGCCCTGGCCAGGCGGCCCTCAATTCGTACCTGATCAATCAGTTTGAATCGAACGGCGGATTGTTCCCTTACACCACGGATGATTATCTCGTTTCAGGGCGTTTGGATCATCGTTTCGATGAGGCAAACAACGTTTCGCTCATCTACCGGTTTGCTCATTACCTAATCGAGAATCCAGACGTACAGTCGCTGACCGGTTTCTCGGCCGGCAGCTCGATCCACAATTATGACAACAACCTGCAAGGCGGATGGTTCCATACCTTCAGCCCGCGAACGCAGAATGAGCTCCGGGTGCAATTTAACTATGACAGCTTCAATGTGATTCCGAATGAGCCGGCGCAAGTAGGACTTCAGATTCCCGGCTTCGCGAACAACCTAGGTACGAACATCTTTCTGCCGAATAAGACGATCTTGCGACGATGGGAATTCGCCGACAACGTGACGATGGTTCGCAGCAACCACACGATTCAATTTGGCGTGGACGAGATTCTTCGTGGCAATCATACGGAGTCGCATACGTTCCTACCTGGTCGCTTCGTGTTCGGTTCTTTGCCGGGAGCTGCGCTGAGCGATTGTTTCCTGCCATCCACTCCGACGATGCCGGTCAATCCTTGCGGCCTTACGGGATCGGGAGCGGCGATCAATTCTCTGCAGGCGGCTTCACTCGCACAACCGGTAGTCTATCAGCAGGGGTTCGGCAACGCGGATTACCCTGCCTACACTCGACCGCTCACGGGGCTTTATCTTCAGGATTCCTGGAAGGTGTTGCCAAACCTCACGCTCAATCTAGGCCTGCGCTGGGAGATCGATTCGCAGTTCAATCCGCTGAACACCTACTATCGTGACTTCGGCCCGCGCATTTCCTTCGCGTGGGATCCATTCAAGGATCACAAGACTGTGGTGCGCGGAGGTTACGGCATCTTCTACGGACCCGTGGACGCACAGATTGCGCAGGTGGACTTGAGTCTCGGCGTGCTGAACAAGAACCATACGACCGTCGAGAATCAGAACAACAAGATGCAGGTTCCCGATCAGGTGAACAATGTGGTGAACACTTGCGGAATCGGGTTCCCCGGAGTGCCAATATTCCCTGGGGCCGGGACGAGCCCTTGTACCCGCTACATTGCTATTTATGTGGATCCGATTAGTCCCACCGGCCTGCCGATTGTGACTGCACCTGGAGTGTTCCAAACTCTGTTCGCAAATGGCCTGATTCAATGCACAACCGCTACGGCGGGAAACAATGCGTGCATCACGCCAAAGGCGCTCGGACCAACCTCGGCTGGCGGCCTGTTCCCCGGCCCGTTGGGCTCAGGAATCTTGCCAACAAACAGTGGACAGCTTTCGCCTTTGCAAGTGTTGTTCAGCAATCCGCCTAACTACAAGCCGCCTTACTCGCAACAGGCCTCGCTCGGAATCGAGCGGCAAGTGGCGCCGGGCTTCACCATCGGAGTGAGCGGAATTTACTCCCACACCCTGCGGCTGCCGGTGGCAATCGATACAAACCTTTTTCAAGCGCCGGAAAGCACGATCGCGTTGGCGAATGGAAAGGTTGTTTCCTACCGGAACTGGAACACGAGCTTTGTGACGGATCCGGCCGCCGGTTTGCAACTCTCGGGGCCAGGCCATAATGGAGTTTATCCATGCGCCATCACGCTGAATGGTTTCGGTCAGCCGGTTTCTCCCTGTTTTGTGAATGCGCTCATCACACAAAACAACCAGTACACGTCGGCTGCATCGGCGCTCTATGAGGGGTTGATCGTTGAAGCGAAAAAACGGTTCAGCGATCATTTCACACTGTTTGGGAACTATACCTTTAGCAAGGCATTCGACACATCGACGGACTACAACACGGATTACGGTCCGCAAGATCCGACAGACCTGGGCCTCGATCGAGCGCTATCGGAATTTGACGAAAGGCACAAGGTGGTTATTGCCGGCGTTTTTGATAGTCCGTGGAAGAATCCGATTCTCGCCGGATTCCAGCTTTCTCCCATCTTCAACTACCACAGCGGTCATCCTTTCAATTTGCTGGCCGGGACAGAAGTAAACGGAAACAACCATACGACGAACGAGCGTCCTATCGGGGCGCCACGGGACACGGGCCTAGGTCCGAACTATATCGATTTCGATATGCGCCTGAGCTGGTCACACCGGATCGGCGAGAAGGCGACCATCCGGTTCACGGCCGAAGGATTCAATATCGCCAACCATACCAACTTCGCGAGCGTGAACAACGAGGTGAGCCCGCTCTTCGGGCTGCCAACGGCGGTGGGCGGCAGCGGTTTCACCACGTTCAACGTGCACGGGATTCGACCGGGAACGGCTCTAGCCGGTGGAGGCGTGGTTTCGCCAAGCACTCCTCTGGCGTTCACGTCGGCACTTCCGAAGCGTGAAATCCAGTTGGGCGTGCGGCTTGATTTCTAATTTCCGTCGAGCCAGTGGCGTGCCGAAGGCCTAAGCATCCGGATTTGGCACACAGTTTGAACTCCGCAGGGAAAACGGCACGACTGAGGCAAATGAAATTCTTGCCGTTCAATAAGAAGGAGAGTGTCCGATGTGGCAGGCTACTATGAAGAGAGTCATCATCATCGTGCTTTCCGCGATTGGGGTGCTTTCGATTTCCACAGGCGCGAATGCGCAAGGCACGAGTTGCGCGAATCTACCGGGTGAGACCTGTAAATTGGGGAGTTTAAACGACGGCGCAACATATTTGATTGAAGTTCCGTCAAATTGGAATGGAGTTCTCTTTTTGTATAGCCACGGCTATGTGATCCCGGGCGCCGCTAATCCGGCTCAGGATGTGGGCGACCCGGCTACGGGCGATTTCCTTCTCTTGAACGGATATGCGCTCGCTGGTTCGTCCTACGCTACCACCGGCTGGGCGATTCAGGAAGCTCTCGTGGATCAAATTCAGGTGCTGGACTTGTTCGACGCGGATTTTGGCAAGCCCAAGCAGACGATTGCGTGGGGACATTCTCTTGGCGGGATTATTACGGCGGGTTTGGTCCAAAATAATCCAGGGCGATTTACGGCAGCGCAACCGATGTGCGGTGTGCTGGCAGGCGGTGTGGCGACCTGGAACGCAGCGCTCGATGGGGAATTTGCTTTCAAGACGCTTCTCGCGCCGAACAGCGACTTGCAGCTTGTAAACATCACAAATCCCAATAATTTGAAGCTCGCCGAAGGAATTCTCGCAGCGGCACAGGCCACGCCTCAGGGCCGGGCGCGAATTGCGCTGGGTGCTGCGCTGTCGGATACCCCGGGCTGGTTTACTCCGCTTTCGCCCGAGCCAGCACGGAATGATTTCGCTTCGCAAGAGCAAAACCAGTTTTTGTGGGATTCGGAAGTTGATTTTCCTTTCGTATTTGCGTTTCGAGCCGAACTCGAATTGCGCGCCGGGGGAAACGTCTCCTGGAACAACGACATTGACTACGGCATTCAACTACTGCTATCGCCTAACTTGAATGAAGTTTGGGCTTTGTATCAGACGGCGGGACTGAGCCTGTTTGAAGATATTGAGACGTTGAACCGTGCGGCGCGAATCAAGGCGAATCCAAGCGCAGTGCAATACCTGGAACAAAATATAATTTTCGACGGCGAGATCAATATTCCAGTTTTGACGATGCACACCACCGGAGATGGCCTCGTCATAAATGAAAACGAATCGGCTTACCGGACGATTGTGGATCTTGCGGGCAACGGCAATTTCCTGCGGCAGACTTTCGTTTCGCGCGCGGGGCACTGCGCCTTTACACCCGCGGAGACGATTGCGGCCGTCGGAACTTTATTGACAAGGGTCGATACCGGGCACTGGCCGACTGTGGAGGCGAATGTGCTGAACGGTGAGGCGACGGCTCTTGGACCCGACTTCAATATTTTTGCTGCGAACGGTGCGATAGTTCCGACGGCGCCGGCGTTTATTGATTTCCTTTCGGGACCCTATCCGCGTCCATTCGACTCTTTGGCTGCGATATGCCCGAAAGGCTCGAATCGCGGTTGTCCGTTTGCGTTTTTCCTGCAGCACTAGCCTCGGGAAGGTTTTACGAGCAACAGAGGGATCGAAGGCGACGCCTGCTGGGCGGCGGGCGTCGCTTTTTTCGCTGTGAAAGTTCAGATTCGCGGCCTCAATGAAATTTTCGGAGAGCAACTTCAGGGCAAGACGGATCGCGGGATATTACGAGATATTGAATGCACACCAGGGAACTTTTCGATCTCAGCGGGCGCGTAGCGATCGTTACGGGAGGTTCCGTCGGGCTTGGGCGGCAGATGGCGCAGGGGCTGGCGGAGATGGGCGCGAATGTGGTGCTGTGCGCGCGGAAGAAAGAACGATGCGAAGCGGCGGCGGCGGAGTTGCGAAGTCTGAGAGTGAAAGCGATGGCGCTTGGCTGCGACGTGAAGGACCCGGCTAGCGTGAAGGATGCGGTTGACGCGACGGTTGCGGAGTTCGGGCGCATCGATGTGCTGATCAACAACGCGGGGATTGCCTGGGGCGCGCCGGTGGAGGAGATGCGGCTCGAGCACTGGAACAAGGTGCTGGAGACGAATTTGACGGGTACGTTTCTGTTTTCGCAGGCAGCGGGAAAAGTGATGATCGGGCAGCGAAAAGGAAAAATTATCAACATCGCGTCGGTGGCGGGGATTCGCGGAGCGCCGCCGGAATTCCAAGCCATCGGCTACCACGCAAGCAAGGGCGGGGTGATTGCGTTCACGAAGGATCTGGCATGCAAATGGGGCGTCCACAATATTCAGGTGAATGCGATTGCGCCGGGCTGGTTTCCGACGAACATGTCGCAAGTGGTGATCGAGCGGAATAAGGACTATTTTTTGCAGCGAATTCCGGCGCATCGTTTCGGTGGCGACGATGATTTGAAGGGGGCGGCGGTGTATCTGGCTTCGAGCGCGTCGGACTACGTGACAGGAAACGTGCTGGTGGTTGATGGAGGGCAAACGGCCTAGCGGGCGATGTTGACACGATCATGAAAATTCCACTGACTCCCATTCGTTTTTTGAGGTACGCCGAACAGCAATTTCCAAACAAGCTCGGCATAGTGTGCGGAGACCTGCGCCTGAGCTATGCGCAATTGGCCGAGCGGGTTCGCAAGCTTGCAGGAGGTTTGCACAGCCTGGGAGTTGCGCCTGGCGATCGCGTGGCGTTTCTGAGCATGAATTGCCATCGCTTGATCGAGGCGTATTACGGAGTACTCGAGGCGGGGGCGATTCTGTTGCCGTTGAACATCCGGCTGGCACCTCACGAGCTGGCGTTTATTTTGCGGGATGCGGGCGTGAAGGTGCTGTTTGTGGGTAAGGAATTCGTCGAGCTGGCGAATGCTTTCCGGAAAGATGTGCCGGGAATCGAGAAATTCGTTTTACTCGACGGTACGCCTCAGGCCGATTGGCTCGCGCGAAAAAATTACGACGAACTATTGGCTGGCGCGAAACCCGTTCAGGCTGACTTTATGCAGGTGGACGAAGATTCTGTGGCGGAACTTTTCTACACGAGCGGGACGAGCGCGAATCCCAAGGGCGTGATGCTCACGCACCGGAATGTGTATCTCCATGCGATGAGCGTCGCTCTCGCGTTCAACACGGGACTCGACAGCATCGAACTGCACACCATTCCGCTTTTTCATGCGAACGGCTGGGGCGTGGCTCACTCGCTGACGCTAATGGGCGGAACGCACGTGATGATCCAGCGATTCGAGACGCGCGAGGTGTTTCGCTTGATCCAGCAGGAAAGGGTGCAGTCGTGCAGCCTGGTGCCAACGATGGCGACGGCGCTAGTGAATTGTCCGGAGCGGCCCAAGTACGATATTTCCACTTTGAATCGCGTGGTGATTGGCGGCGCGGCTTCTTCGCCCACTTTGGTGCGCGAGGTGGAGGAGAAGCTGAAATGCACCTGTTTTTCGGGTTACGGGCTGACGGAAACTTCGCCGATGCTTTCGATCTCGCCGATGAAGCCCTGGCTGCGTTGGGAAGGCACTGAGCGATACATGGGACAAGCAATGACGGGCTATGCGGCGCCCGCGATGGAAATTCGAGTGGTGGACGCGAATGATGTGGATGTGGCGCACGACGGAGTGGCAATCGGAGAAATCGTTGCGCGCACCGACGGAGTGATGAAAGGTTACTGGAACGATCCGGAGGCGAGTCGGGAGGCTTTGCGCGGCGGCTGGTTTCACACCGGGGATATGGCCACCATTAACGAGGAAGGTTACCTGCTGGTTGTTGATCGGAAGAAGGACATTATCGTGAGCGGCGGCGAAAATATTTCGTCACTGGAAATAGAAAAGGCGCTGCTGGCTCATCCTGCCGTTTACGAACTTGCTGTGGTTCCGGTGCCGGATCAACGATGGGGTGAAGTGCCGAAAGCACTGGTGGTGTTGAAACCGGGGCAGCAGACTACGGAAGCGGAATTGCTCGAATTTTGCCGCGAGCGTGTGGCGCACTATAAGGCGCCGCGGTCGATTGAGTTTTTGGAATCGCTTCCGAAAACGGGCACTGGAAAGATTCTGAAGAAAGAGCTGCGCAAGAAATATTGGCAGGGAAGCGAAACGATTCGGCCGCAGGCTTCTGTTGCGGACCCTCAGAAGGTTTCGAAATAGCATAGCTTGCATTTAGCCGCCGCGAGCGGGTTGTTGCCGCTTCTTTTTTGAAAGGATTTGCTGAATGGATCTAAACCTCACCGCCGAAGAAACCAAATTTCGCGACGAACTGAGAACCTGGCTCGAAGCGAATGTTCCCAAGGACTGGAGCGAGTGGCGAGAGAAACCGTTGGAAGAATCGTTCCCGTATCTTCGCGCGTGGCAACGGAAATTGTATGAAGGCGGGTGGGCGGCGGTTTCCTGGCCAAAAGAATACGGTGGGCGCAGCGCGACGCTGATGGAGCAGTCGCTATTTTGGGAAGAGATGGCGCGTGTAGAAGCGCCGCCGATGGCGAATTCGCTCGGGCTCGGGTTGATTGGCCCGACGATCATCGCGTATGGAACGGACGAGCAGAAAAAGCGATTCATTCCGAAGATTCTGAGCGCGGAAGAAATATGGTGCCAGGGATTCTCGGAGCCGAATGCGGGTTCGGACCTGGCAGCGCTGCAGACGGAAGCTCGGCTGGATGGCGACCACTATGTCGTCAACGGTCAGAAGGTGTGGACGAGCTATGGGTGGATCGGCAATTGGTGCGAGCTTGTGGTGCGAACGGATTCGAACGTGCCGAAGCACAAAGGCCTTTCCGTGCTGCTAATCGACATGAAATCGCCGGGTGTGGAGGTTCGTCCGCTGAAGCAGATGACGGGCGAGAGCGAGTTCAACGAGATTTTCTTTCGCGACGTGCGCGTGCCCGCGGGGAATCTTCTGGGCAAAGTGAATGATGGCTGGAACGTGGCGGTGAGCACTTTGATGTATGAGCGGGGCTCTTATGGCGCGCGACTGCACTTGATCTTTAAGCGCGCGATAACCCGTTTGATCGAGCTGTCGCATAAATTTCAGAAGAATGGGCATCCGGCGGCGCAGGATCCGATTACTCGCCAGAAACTGGCGCAATGCTACGCGGAAATCGAGATCATGCGCTGGAATCAGCTGCGTGCTTTCAGCCGCGTAACGGCAACCGGCGTTCCTGGACCGGAAGGCTCGATTCAGAAAATATTCTGGAGTGAACTGAATCAGCGGCTCCAGCAAATTGCGCAGGAAATGTTTGGAGCCTATGGGCAACTGCTCGCCGGCGATAAGGATGCGGTGGACAACGGAATCTGGTCGTACGGCTACCTGCGGACGCGCGGAAATACGATCGAGGCGGGCACATCGGAAGTACAGCGCAACATCATCGGGCATTTTGTGCTCGGTTTGCCAAGAAGCTACTAGCCAGGAGAGGCGATGCAATTCGGACTTAGCGAAAGCCAGCAGATGCTGAAGGACAACGCCCGGAAATTCTTTGCGGGCGAATGCCCGATGGAAGAGGTTCGGCGGCTGATGGAGACCGAGACGGCTTACGACGAGAGCTTGTGGCAGAAGATGGCCGAGCAGGGTTACACGGGCATTATTTTTCCTGAGGAATATGGCGGCGTCGGGCTTGGAAAAGTGGAGCTTGCGCTGCTGATGGAAGAAGCGGGGCGCGCGCTTTTGCCCGGGCCGCTCTTTTCCACCGTAGCGTTTGCGGGAGCGGTGGTTGACGCGGTTGCGAGCACGGAGCACAAAAAGAAATATCTCGCACGGATTTGCGCCGGAGATGCGCGCTCCACGGTGGCGTTTCTTGAAGCCGATGCCAGCTGGGATCCGGCGGATATTCATATGGCCGCTGCGAATAGCGCGCTGAGTGGCGCGAAACTGTTTGTGCCGGACGCGGCCGTGGCGGACTTTGTCGTGGTGATCACGCGCAACGGGATATTTGCCGTGGCAGCGAAAGCTCCTGGAGTGAAAATCGCGCCGATGCTGGGGATGGATCTGACGCGCAAACTTTATCGAATCGAATTCCAGGACACGCCCGCGGAGAAGATCGGGGACATATCCGCGCTGGCAAAGGGATTCGACGTTGCGACGACCGCGCTTGTGTGTGAGTTGGTGGGCGGAATGCAGCGAACGCTCGACATCACCGTGGAATACGCCAAGATGCGAAAGCAGTTCGGCAAGCCGATCGGGATGTTTCAAGCGGTGCAGCATCAGTGCGCGGATATGTACCTTGAGACGGAAAGCTCGCGCTCGGCCGCCTATTACGCCGCCTGGGCGCTGGAAGAAAATGTGCCTGATGCTTCCGTTTCGGTATCGATAGCGAAAATGTACGCAAGCGACGCAGCGCGCAATGTGGGGAATCGCGGCATTCAAGTGCATGGCGGAATGGGTTTCACGTGGGAAAACGACGTGCATCTTTATTACCGGAGGGCGAAATCTTCGGAGACCGCTTTTGGTGATTCCATATTCCATCGTGAGCGGATTGCACGGCTGGTGATTGATGCCGACGAACGGCTTGCGAAGAGCGCATAAGAACTCCAAAAGAGAGAGCGACTGATGAGCGACCTGGTACAAGTGACGAAGAACGGCGATATCGCGATTATCACGATCAATAATCCTCCGGTGAACGCTTTGAGCCCGGGCGTGCCGGAGGGCATCGGTGAAGCGATCGAGCAGATTGCTAAAGATCCCAGCGTGAAAGCGGCTGTTCTAATTGGCGGCGGTAAAACCTTCATCGCCGGCGCGGATATCAAGGAATTTGCGAAGATGACATCCGGCAAAACCGAACGCGGCGCGGGGCTTCTTCCGCTGCTTCTCAAGATTGAAAATTCAGCTAAGCCTGTTGTGGTAGCAATTCACGGCACAGCTTTCGGTGGCGGGCTCGAGATCGCGATGTCCGGGCATTACCGAGTTGCGTCGCCCGACGCTCAGGTCGGGCAGCCGGAAGTGAAGCTCGGCATCATTCCTGGCGCTGCAGGAACGCAACGTTTGCCTCGGCTGGCCGGGGTCGAGAAGGCTGTGGAGATGTGCGCCGAAGGCAAGCCGGTAAAGGCGCCGGACGCACTGAAATACGGGATTGTTGACAAGTTGATCGAAGGCGATTTGCTTGCGGGCGCCATCGCGTTTGCGCGCGAAATTGCGGAGAAGCCTGCGCCCAAGACGCGAGAGAGAAACGAGAAGCTTGGAACGGCGGAGCAAAATGCGCCGATTCTTGCGGCGGCTCGCGAAACCACGCGCACGAAACAGCGTGGGTTGATGGCGCCGCTGGCGGCAATTGATGCTATCGAAGCCGCCACGAAATTGCCGTTCGAGCAGGGGTGCGAGAAGGAGCGAGAGCTTTTCGTTAAGTGTCTTTTCTCGAATCAGTCGAAGGCGCTGATCCACGTCTTCTTTGGCGAGCGCGAGGTAGCAAAAATTCCGGACGTTCCGAAAGACACCCCGCTTATTCCAGTAAATAAAGCAGCCGTGGTGGGAGCCGGGACGATGGGCGGCGGCATCGCGATGGTGTTTGCGAACGCCGGAATTCCGGTGGTGTTGAAGGACGCCGACCAACCGGCGCTCGACCGCGGAATGGCGAACATTCAAAAGAACTACGCGAGCTCCGTGAAGCGCGGCCGTTTCACGCAACAATTCGTCGATGAATGCATGAAAAGAATTCAGCCAACTCTCAGCTTCGACGGCTTTTCGGATGCGGACATGGTGATCGAAGCCGTCTTCGAGGGAATGGCGCTGAAGAAGGACGTGTTCGCGGAACTCGATCGCGTTTGCAAGCCGGGAGCAATTCTTGCCAGCAATACTTCCACGCTGAATATAGATGAAATCGCGTCAGCCACGTCCCGCTCGGCTTCCGTCATTGGCACACACTTCTTCAGCCCGGCGAATGTGATGCGCTTGCTCGAAATTGTTCGTGGCAAAGCGACGAGCAAAGAAGTGATCGCCACCTGCATGCAACTCTCGAAAAAGCTCGGCAAAATTGGCGTGCTCGTCGGCAATTGCCGCGGCTTCGTGGGGAATCGCATGTTCGGTCCCTACCGTCGCGAGGCGCAATTTCTCGTCGAAGAGGGAGCGAGCGTCGAGGCCGTTGATAAAGCGCTGGTGGATTACGGCATGGCGATGGGCCCTCTTTCAACTGGCGACCTTGCGGGACTCGACGTCGGCTGGCGCATTCGCAAGGAATATCGTCATCTCGAAAAGCCCGGCATTCGCCAGCCGATTGCCGAGGATCAGCTTTGCGAAATGGGGCGCTACGGCCAGAAAACGGGCGCAGGCTGGTACAAATATGACGAGAATCGCCGTGCGACGCCCGATCCGGAAGTGGCAGAGTTAGTCCGCAAATGGACAACGGAGGCTAAGATTCCCCAGCGCGAAATTTCTGCCGATGAAATCGTCGATCGTTGCATCTATGCTCTGGTGAATGAAGGAGCGCGCATTCTGGAAGAGGGATTTGCACTGCGCGCCGTCGATATCGACATCATTTACCTGAATGGCTACGGATTCCCGGCGTATCGAGGCGGTCCGATGTGGTACGCGGACACGGTTGGGCTAAAGAAAGTTTATTATCGCGTCCTGGAATTCCAGAAGCAACATGGCGAAATCTGGGAGCCCGCGCCTTTGCTGAAGCAATTGGCGGAACAGGACAAGAAGTTCGCCGATTTCACAAAAGAACAGGGCGTCGCGGCATCGAAGCCTTGAGGAGTGCGCGTTGCCGGATTTGGAGGATCGCGCGATATCAGTTCGTGCCGGCGAAGAGCTGAATCTCGAGGCGCTCGAATCCTACCTACGAGCGCATTTTCCCGACGAGCGCGGCCGTCTCGACGTAAAGCAGTTCCCGAGCGGGCATTCCAACCTCACGTACTCGGTGTCTCTCGGCGATGGCGAGTTCGTGTTGCGCCGTCCTCCCTTCGGCAGCAAAGTCAAATCCGCGCACGATATGGGACGCGAATTTCGGGTTCTGTCGAAACTGCACGCTGTCTATCCGCAGGCGCCCGAAGCTGTTCTTTATTGTGACGACGTGACGGTGCTCGGTGCACCTTTTTATTTGATGAAGCCGATTCACGGCGTCATCATCCGGCGGAATCCTCCTGACAGCCTCAATTTCACTCCGGAAATCGCGCGGCAGTTGAGCGAATCGTTCGTCGATAATCTCGCGCGACTGCACGGCTTGGATTATCACAGCGTTGGGCTTGGCGATCTCGGGAAGCCGGAGGGCTACCTCGAACGCCAAGTGCGAGGCTGGACGGAACGTTACTACGGTTCGCGCACCCATGAGTTTCCTGAAGTCGAACGCATTGTGAGCTGGATGAAAGAACATATGCCCTCGACGAATGGTGTCGCGCTCATCCACAACGACTACAAATATGACAATCTGGTTCTAGATCCAGGCGACATCACGAAAATTATCGGAGTGCTCGATTGGGAGATGTGCACGATTGGAGATCCGCTCACGGATCTAGGCACGGCCCTTGCATATTGGGTCGATGCAGACGATCCAGGACCACTACAGAAAATCAGATGGGGGCCAACGACGCGTCCCGGCAGCATGACGCGGGCACAAATCGTAGAGCGCTATGCCGAAAAGGCCGGACAGCGCGTCTCGCACATGGATTTTTACGTGGTGTTCGCACGCTTTAAGGTTGCGGTAATCGTGCAGCAAATTTATTACCGCTATCATCAGGGGCTCACGAAAGACGAACGCTTCGCCGCAATGCCGGCCGTAGTGGAAGCTCTCCTCCGCGCTTCCCTGCATTGCGTTGAAACTGGCGTGATTTAGAGATTCTTGCAGTGAGTTCCGGTGGTGATTCAGTCGATGAGATACTGGCCTTACCGATAGTGCCGCACTACCCACTCCGCAATGCATGCCGGTTTTTCTGATCCTTCACCTTCGACCACCACAGAAAGCACGAGTTCGATCGCGTCACCCAGATCTTTGAAGGCTGCAAGGGCGAAACGGCCGCGTATTCGCGAACCTGCGCGAACGGGCGAAGGAAAGCGAACTCGATTCAATCCGTAGTTGATCGCGCGCTGGCCCACTTGTTCAAACTGAATTGCATTCTGCATCAGAAAACTCAACAGAGACAGCGTGAGAAACCCATGCGCAATGGTCGTGCCGTATGGGGACTCTTTTTCGGCGCGCTCACGATCCAGGTGAATCCATTGCCGGTCGCCGGTGGCTTCTGCAAAGGCGGAGATGCGTTCCTGGGTCACGACGACCCAATCGCTTACTGCGACTTCCCGGCCGATTGAATCTTTCAGAGATTCGATGGAGTTGATCTTAGCGGGCGGCACTTGAATCTCCGTAGACGAACATCTACGCCCGGGCCTTGCTCCACTTGCTGAGTTCGAGACGCGCAATCGACTCGGAGTGAACTTCGTCCGGCCCGTCGGCCAGACGCAACGTGCGAGCACCCGCCCATGCGGCTGCAAGAAAAGTGTCGTCCGAAACCCCAGCGCCGCCGTAAGCCTGAATGGCGCGGTCTAACACCTGCAGCGCTATATGGGGCGCCACAATCTTGATCATCGCGATTTCCGCGCGCGCCGCTTTGTTTCCCACGGTATCCATCATATGCGCGGCTTTCAGCGTCAGTAGTCGCGCTTGTTCAATCTCAATCCGAGAAGCAGCAATGTCCGCACGAATCGTTCCTTGTTCGGCCAGCGGTTTCCCAAAGGCCACGCGCGATTGGACTCGCTTGCACATGATTTCGAGCGCGCGCTCTGCTACGCCGATGCAGCGCATACAATGATGAATGCGCCCCGGTCCCAAACGGCCCTGCGCAATTTCAAATCCGCGGCCTTCGCCTAACAGCATGTTGGTAATGGGCACGCGAACATTCTTGAAGGTGACTTCTCCATGCCCATGCGGCGCATGGTCATAGCCAAAGACATGCAGCAGGCGCTCGATTTTCACGCCCGGCGCATCCATCGGCACCAGAATCATCGATTGCTGTTTGTGCGTAACGGCGGATGGATCGGTCTTGCCCATGAATATGGCGATCTTGCAGCGAGGATCGCCGGCGCCTGACGTCCACCACTTCCTACCATTGATCACGTATTCCTTGCCATCGCGCACGATGCTGGACGCGATATTGGTCGCGTCGGACGACGCCACATCCGGCTCGGTCATCGCAAAGCAGGAACGAATCTCGCCTGATAGCAAGGGTTTTAGCCATCTCGCTTTTTGCTCGGGCGAGCCGTAGCGCGCAAGCACTTCCATGTTTCCAGTATCCGGCGCGGAACAATTGAAAACTTCAGGCGCCCAGTGGCATCGCCCCATAATTTCGCACAACGGCGCGTATTCGAGATTTGTCAGCCCAGCTCCATCGGCGTCGTCCGGCAAAAACAGATTCCACAATCCCGCCGCACGTGCCTTCGGCTTTAGTTCCTCGACGATTTTTGTGGGCTTCCACCGATCGAGTTCCACCTCTTCGTCAAAGCGTTGCTCGTTGGGATAGATGTGCTCATCCATGAAACGCTGAAGGCGCTTCTGCAGTTCCTTCGTTTTCTCACTGAATTCGAATGTCATCGGGATTGTTTCAGCTTACCGGCCGGTGAACGCGGGTGCGCGCTTCTCGAGAAAATGTGCGACGCCCTCTTTGAAATCCTCGCATTGCAGGCTTGCCAGCATTTCACGCTCGGCAACACCAAATGCCTCTTCAAGGTTTTGAAACATCGCGTCGTAAACCTGCCGTTTCATAATGCGCGTCGAGCGAGGACTGGAGTTCGCAGCCACATCGCGCGCGTACTCGTTCACCTTTGCGAGAAATACGTCCTGGGGGAAAACCTGATTCACCAAACCCATGCGCAGAGCTTCGGCCGAATCGACCATCCGGGCGGAAAAGAGCAAATCCAGCGCATTGGCGTGACCGACCAGGCGAGGCAATATCCAGGCAAGTCCGTATTCAGCGATCAAGCCGCGGCGGGCAAAGGCGGTGCTGAATTTCGCCGCGTCGGACGCGAACCGCAAATCGCAGTACAGCGCAATCACCAGGCCGAGGCCAACTACCGGACCATTGATCGCGGCAATCACCGGTTTTCCAATGGCGGGAAAGTACGAATATTTCTTGCGAAAGTCGGCGCGGACTCCGTCAACCGGCCCGGAGGTCGAACTGCTTGAGGCTTGCTTACGAACTCGCTCGTCCACGCCGCTTGCGACGACGCTGCTTAGCAAGGACATGTCCGCCCCGGCACAGAATCCGCGGCCCGCGCCGGTAAGAATAATTACGCGGACATTTTCGTCGCGCTCCGCTTCTTCAATGGCCGAACGAACTTCTTGCTCCATGATCGCCGTCCACGCATTCAGCTTGTCCGGGCGATTTAGAGTGACAGTCGCGATGCGGTCGGTAACGTTGTAAAGCGTCTCCTGATTTGGCATGACGGCGGCGATTATATACAATGCGCTGCACGATAGTCACTGTCATCTGTGGGCGACTATCAGAAAGTTTGCCGCTGTTTTTGGCCCCCGTGGCGATGGGACTCTCGAATCTTCGGAGGACATCTTGACGACTCTCAATCACAAATTCGAGCTTGCCTGCAGGCCGGTGGGATTGCCAAAGCGCAGCGACTGGAAATACACGGAAGAACCGCTTCGAGAGGTACGCGACGGCGAGCTGCTGGTCAAAGTTCTCTACATCTCGCTCGATCCGGCTATGCGCGGTTGGTGCAACGAAACCAAGTCTTACGTGCCGCCAGTCGGACTTGGCGAGGTGATGCGGGCAGGCGGTCTGGGCCGCGTGGTGGAGTCCAAGAATCCGTCGTTCGCTCTTGGTGATTATGTAACAGGAATGCTGGGCGTTCAGGAATACGCGATCACGGACGGGAAGGGTTTGAACAAGATCGATCCGAAGATCGCGCCTTTGCCTGTTTATCTCGGCGGGCTCGGCATGACGGGTATGACTGCCTATTTCGGCCTGCTCGATGTTGGGCAACCAAAGGCCGGAGAAACGGTTGTGATTTCAGGGGCAGCTGGCGCAACCGGAATGATCGCAGGCCAGATTGCGAAGATCAAAGGCTGCCGCGCAGTCGGCATAACTGGTGGTTCGGCGAAGTGCGAATTCATCGTGAAGGAACTCGGTTTCGACGCCGCGATCGACTACAAAGCGGAAGATGTCCGTAAAGGGTTGCAGCAGCATTGCCCGAAAGGCATCGACATCTATTTCGATAACGTCGGCGGTGAAATTCTCGATGCGGCTCTTTCGCAGCTCGCGCGAGGCGCCCGTGTCATAATTTGCGGTGCGATTTCGCAGTACAACAACACCACGCCCATCAAAGGACCGTCGAACTACCTCTCGCTCCTTGTAAATCGCGCCACGATGAAGGGCTTCCTCGTGTTCGACTATGCGAGCCGATACGGTGAAGCCGCGCGAGAAATGGCTGGCTGGTACGCGGCCGGAAAGCTCAAGACACGCGAGGATATTAAGGAGGGCTTCGAAAACTTTCCCGAAGTGTTTCTGAAGCTTTTCAAAGGCGAAAACATAGGCAAGTTAATGCTCAAAGTAGCAGACACTTAGGGCCTACACATTCCACAAATCGCGCGCTTGCGGTGGCGGTCGCTGAATCGGGAGGCTCAATGCCGTTCACAGAAAATGGCGGAGTGAAGATCTACTGGGAGGAAGAAGGTAAGGGCGAGCCTGTTCTCCTGCTCATGGGCCTCGGCTGGCCATCGTACATGTGGTATCGCACCAAGCCCCTTCTCACCAACCACTACCGCACGATCACCTTCGATAATCGAGGCGCCGGGCGAAGCGACGTCCCTGCGGGTCCTTATCCAATTGCGACGATGGCATCGGATGCCGCCGCTGTACTCGATGCTGCTGGAGTCGACAGTGCGCATCTCTACGGCGTGTCGATGGGAGGGATGATCGCGCAGGAATTCGCGCTTCAATATCCAAAACGCGTGAAGTCTTTGATTCTGGGCTGCACAGCGGCAGGTGGACCGGAGGCGAAACGAGCGGACCGCGAGGTCCTGGAAGTCCTCACGCGCCAAGGCATGACTCCGGAAGAGGCCGCACGCGTCATCAATCCTTATATTTATGACAAAGGAACGCCATCGGCGCGAATTGAAGAGGACATGAAGATTCGATTGCAGTGGCCTGCTTCGGCAGACGGTTACATGGCTCAATTGCAGGGCATCATCATATGGGAAGCTTATAGTCGCATTGCGCAGATCGCCACTCCCACCCTCGTCGTACACGGCGAAACCGACCAGCTCGTGCCCCCCGAAAACGGAAAGCTGATTGCCCAGCGAATCTCGGGATCAAAACTAGTTATCATCCCTCATGCGAGCCACATTTATTCCACCGACCAGCCTGAGGCAGCACATAAGCCGGTGCTCGAATTTCTCACGGTTCATAATGCTCGTTCCGCTAGCGACGCAGACTAAAAAATTATCCCGCGGCTTACTCGCTGAAGACACGCAGTCTATTCGACTCCGGGCAACCGAATTTATTGTTATATAGTTTTTACAGGGCGGCTTTTCTGAAGCGCCTATAGGTGAGTTTCGTCTGCGTGGTCCGGACGATCTACGATGCAATCAAGGCTTGTAGTTATGAAATTCGGTGGTACTTCAGTCGGCGACGCGGCCTGCATCGCACGGGCGGCCCAAATTTGTGCTGCGGCGGCGCGAGAGAGTTCCGTCGCAGTCGTCGTGTCTGCGATGAGTGGCGTGACTAACAGCCTGATTGAAGCGGCCACTTTTTCCGAGGCCGGCGAAAGCCAGAAATCATCCGAACACTTGGCAGCGATTCGAGAACAGCACGAAATCGCACTCAACACTTTAGTTGCCGACCCGGCAACACGCAAAAAGTTGGCGCAACGAATGGAGGATATCCTCGGTGAAGCCACCCGGCTGTGCGAAGGCACCGCGCTCCTTCGCGAACTCACTCCGCGCACGCTGGACCTAGTATCAAGTTCCGGCGAGCGTCTATCCGCGCCAATAGTCGCGGCGACGATATCGGCTCTTGGAATTCTGAGCGAGCCCATTGAAGCGACGGACTTGATCATCACCGACGGATTTTACGGAGGCGCGGAGCCAATTCTCGATCTCACTCGACAGCGCTGCGAAGCGCGCCTTCGTCCATTGCTGCAAAAAGGCGTCGTACCAGTTGTCACGGGTTTTATCGGCGCGAGCCAGGACGGAGCGCTCACCACGCTCGGCCGTGGCGGCTCGGACTATTCGGCGACGATTCTGAGCGCTGCTCTGGGAGCCGACGAAGCGATTATTTGGACGGATGTGGATGGTGTCCTTACCGCTGATCCCCGGCTTGTTCCAGAAGCTCGCACGATTCCTGAAATTTCGTATCGCGAAGCGGCGGAGCTTGCTTACTTTGGCGCAAAAGTCCTGCACCCAAAGACGCTGCGCGCCGTGATGCCCCAGGAAATTCCTGTTTGGATCCGCAACAGCTTTGCACCGGAGAAACCTGGAACGAAAATCACGCCACAGGGACGGCGTAATGGAGGCGGCGCTAAGGCGCTCACGGCGATCAGTGATGTTTCTCTTATTGCGCTAGGCGGGCCCGGAATCGTGGGCCTTCCAGACGTCGTTGGCCGCACATTTTCCACGACGGCAAAGGTGCGCGCCAATGTTCTGCTGATTTCGCAATCGTCCTCGCAGAATGATATCTGCTTTATCGTCGCCTCGGCCGATGCCAAGCGCACCGTGGATGCGTTGCGGGAACAATTCGCGCAGGATCTGGCGCACCACAAGGTCGAGCATATTTCACTCGATCCGCTCATCGCAATTGTCGCGGTCGTGGGGGAAAATATGCGCGGAACGGTCGGCATGGCGGGCCGCACCTTCAGCACATTGGGACGCGAGAATGTGAACATAATTGCTATCGCACAAGGCTCTTCCGAATCGAATATTTCTTTCGTCGTGGAACAGAAGGATATGAAACGAGCCGTTATCGCACTGCATCGCGAATTCGGTCTGGGTGCAGCCGAAGCAAATCACTCAGAAAGTGGCGCGAGACAATGATGGATCCGTCTCCTCGCTCTGCGCGCTCGAGTAGTACTGCTGTCCAGCACTGCATTCGCCAGGCGTGCGGAGCCTCATTCGGAATTCGCGAGCGGATCTATGTTTGCCGGCGCTGCGGAGGCCCTTTGGAAATTTCGGCCCCATTGCCGTCTGCGAGCGAAGCTGCGGCGTTTCGTGCCTGCTGGAGAGCGCGTGTTGGATCGCTCGATCCGCGTGACCGAAGCGGCGTCTGGCGATTTCGTGACGTGTTGCCGTTTGGTGACGCGGCTCCGATTGTCACGCTGGCAGAAGGCAACACGCCGCTCTATGACGCTCCGCGATGCGCCAAATATTCCGGTGTGGGCGCTCTTCGGTTAAAACATCAGGGCTGTAATCCAACCGGCTCGTTTAAAGACACAGGCATGACTACCTGCGTTACTCAAGCCGTTCTATTGGGAGCACGCACCGTCGTCTGCGCCAGCACTGGCAACACATCCGCCAGCCTTGCCGCATACGCCGCGCGCGCGGGTGTGCAATGCGCGATTCTGTTGCCGCGCGGACAAATCACATCCTCGAAGCTCGCGCAAAGTATGGACTACGGCGCAATTGTTTGCGAGATTGACGGAAATTTCGACGATTGCATGCGGCTGATTCGAGAAATCGCGGAAGATCCGTCGATCTATTTAGCGAATTCGATTAACCCATTCCGCATCGAGGGCCAAAAAACTGTCGCCTTTGAGCTAACGGAGCAGTGCGAGTGGCACGTTCCGGATCACATAGTGGTACCTGGCGGCAATATGGGTAACAGCTCAGCTCTTGGCAAGGGCTTTGAAGAGATACTGCAACTTGGACTGATCGACCGATTGCCAAAATTAAGCGTGATTCAAGCCGAAGGCGCAGCGCCTCTTGCCCAGCTGTTCGCCAGATTGAAGGGGGGACCACAGTCGGATCGCACGTCGATTCCGGAAGGGCTCACGCCAGTCGAAAACCCCCAAACCTTGGCAACCGCGATTAGAATCGGTTCGCCGGTCTCCTGGGAGAAAGCTCTTCGATCTGTGATTGGTTCGCATGGCCAGGTAATCACCGTGAGCGAAAAAGAAATCGCAGACGCCAAAGCGATAATCGGCCGCGATGGCATCGGATGCGAACCCGCCTCCGCAACCACAGTCGCCGGAATTCGCAAACTGGCAGAAGTGGGTTTTATTCGCCGCGAGGAATCGGTTGTTGCAGTGCTTACCGGGCACCTCTTGAAGGATCCCGACTATGTGAGCCAATATCACCGTGGCACTTTGTCCCTAGAATCTGACACGGAAGATCGCAAGACCGAGCCAGTGCCGATCAAAGGAAAGTTTCGCAATGCTCCGTTCCAGGTCGCTGCGTCGAAGAATGCGATTCTCGATCAGTTGCGCGCAAATTCGTGATCGGCCGTCGCTTTCTTCGATCCAGTCTCCTGTGCTCATCTGAAATGTCTCTCGCTCCTCAATGACGTCTCCGCGCCAGCGTTCGATCGAAGTCCGCGTTCCTGCGTCAACGGCAAATCTCGGCGCCGGCTTCGATTGTCTAGGCCTCGCTCTCGAGATGTATCTCACCGCTCGCGCCACCGTCCAAATTCGCCCAGGCTCTCGTACGCTTGCTCGCACCCGAGGCGTCGGCAGCGCATCCCTGCCAAAATCACCTGAGCAAAATTTGATCTTCCGCGCCATGCGCTATGCCGCCGAAAAAGAAGGGTTTGAATTGCCCGTGGTGCGGCTTGCCGTGAAAAACGAAATACCGATGGCGGGAGGCCTGGGGAGCAGCGCAGCTGCCGCGGTCGCAGGAATAGCTCTCGCCTACACGACCGCCGGCCGGCCTCTCTCGCGAGAGAACGCGCTGCGATACGCGAGCGAAATCGAAGGCCACGCTGACAACGCCGGCGCAGCGTTGCACGGAGGCCTTGTCGTAACATACGCGCAAACGGACGGCGGGGTGGGCGCGATCCGGCTCGCGTGGCCCAAGATGATTCGCGTGATTGTAGTAACGCCTGCGATCGAGCTTCCCACGAAAAAATCGCGCGCTGTACTGCCCGCCAAAGTTTCCCGCGAGGATGCCGTCGGGAATCTTCAACGTTCGGCCCTTTTCGTCGCCGCCATCGAAACTCGCCGCTATGACTTGATCTGGGCCGCAATGCAGGATCGCCTGCATCAATCCTATCGGCAAAAACTAATTCCGGGCCTGGCAGAAGTGCTTGCCATGCCCCAAGTGCCCGGATTACAAGGTTTGGCGTTGAGCGGGGCGGGACCGAGCGTCGTGGCACTCGCCACCGCTGGATTCGATGAAATTGGAAGAGCCATCGCCGCCCGCTTCGAACGCGCGGGATTAGCCCCTACGATTCGCTTTCTGGAAGTCGCGCAGGATGGCGTCTCGATTCTCGAGAATCGCCCACGACGCAAGTAATTTTCCGTTAATCACCGCGTAATTTCGTTTTCATTCGATTACGAACTGCTCCCCACAATTTTCGCCTGCCTTCGCCACTTCAAAAATTGATGGGCTGTATCCAACATCTGAATTGGCCTTCCTCCCTGCTCTAGGTTAAGAACATAAGATGAGGCATCTTGCGCTCAACGCTTCACTTGACCATGACGCTTGCGGCGTTGGTTTCGTCGCCCAACTGGGCGGTGAGGCAACACGAGACGTTGTAGAGCGCTCGCTCGTCGCCCTAGACCGTCTCTCCCATCGCGGAGGCGTGGATTCGGATGGCTTGAGCGGAGACGGCGCCGGTCTGCTCCTCCCGATTCCAAGGGCATTCTTTCGCGCGCAATCACTACAGTCAGGCATCAGCCTGCCGCAAACTTTCGGGCTCGGAATGGCCTTTCTGTCGCCCGGCCGCGAAACGGAGGCGCGCGGCGCGATCGAACTCCTCGCGCAGTTGACAGGTTTGAGATGCTTGGGCTGGCGCGACGTGCCGGTGAACCCCACGATCCTCGGCTCGCTCGCCGCTTCGACGAAGCCGTCGATTGGGCAGTGTTTCTTTGAATCTCTGGACCCGGCTGCAGACATCGAACGGCAGCTGTTCTTCCTCCGCAAGCGCGTCGAAGCGGAGGGAACTGCCGGTACATATTTCTGCTCTCTCTCATCGCGCACCGTGGTTTACAAGGGTCTTCTAACCCCTACGCAATTCCGCGATTTCTATCTGGATCTCACGGACCCGAATTTCCGCGCGCCCTTTGCCATCTTTCATCAGCGCTACTCGACAAACACCCAACCCAGCTGGACGATGGCGCAACCTTTCCGCTATCTCGCGCACAACGGCGAAATCAACACGATCAGCGCGAACCGCCGGTGGATACGGGCTCGCGAGAGAAAAGTCCGTTGTGAGCTCGAAACTGGAGAATGGTTTCGCACTCTCGAAGATCGCGTCAGCGATTCAGCAAGTTTCGATAACGGTCTCGAGATTCTTCGCCACCGGGGCTACCACATTGCCGCCGCGATGTCGAGAATGGTGCCCCCGGCCTCACAATCCAACAAATCTCTCGAATCACCATTGAACGATTTTCTGCGCGAAGAGTCCTTTGAACAGGAGCCTTGGGATGGGCCGGCAGCGCTCGTCTTTACTGACGGCCAAACAGTCGGGGCCAAGCTCGATCGAAACGGTCTGCGTCCGATGCGCTATTGCGTCACGTCGGACGGCCTTGTAATCGCCGGTTCTGAAGCGGGCCTCACTCACTTGCAAAACAAAGAAATAATCGAACGGCAGCGTCTCGGGCCGGGCGAAATGTTTCTGGTGGATCCCACCGCTGGTAGATGTTTTCTCCAAGCCGACCTTGCACAATTTCTACCCTCTCGCGAGAACCTTCGGGTTCGTAAATCGGTTAGCCTGCAGCCGACTCGCCCCACGCATATGAATTCCGCCGAGAATTCAATCCTTGAACCCAAACGCGTCGCGGCTGCTCTTGGATGGAGTGACGATCAATACCGCCTGCTCTTCGAATCTTTGGGCACTCATGCGAAAGAAGCCACATGGAGCATGGGCGACGACGCGCCGCCGGCATTTCTTTCGGCGATGCGCCGTCCGATTTGGGATTACTGTAAGCAGCGCTTCGCCCAAGTGACAAATCCCCCGATCGATCCCCTCCGCGAGGGACACGTAATGTCACTCGATGTCCATCTCGGCAAAGGATTGGTAATTCCATCTCCATTGCTCGATCCGAGCCAGATCGCGGAGCTTCGTTCGCGCGTGAACGGCCAAGTTCGCTCAATCAGTTTCACATTTGAAGCGGCCGGAGGCGTCAGAGCTTCTACCGAGGCGCTCCAGCGGGTCCGCGATGAAGCAAGCGATTGGAAGGGCCGAGCCCCGGGATTGCTTCTGTTAAGCGATCGCGGCATAAACTCTGAAAACGCTGCGCTGCCTGCCTTGCTCGCACTTGCGGCTGCCTGGAAAGCAATGGTTGGTGCGGGCGCTTGCGATGTTCCGCTCGTGATCGAAACCGGCCAGGTGATTGAGACTCATCACATCGCCATGCTCATCGCGGCGGGGGCCAGCGCCGTATGTCCTTATCTCGCATTGGAGCTTTCCCAAAGCGCTCAAGCAGACGGCGCAACCCGATATCGTGAAGCCGTCGATGTCGGCCTCCGGAAAGTGCTCGCGCGAATGGGCATCTGCATGATCGGAAGCTATCGCAATAGCCAGCTCTTCGAAATCGTAGGCTTGAACCAGGACATACGCGATGAATTCTTCGAAGATGCCGGTGGCGCGCTGGGTGGGAAGTCGCTGGAAGAACTGCTGCAAGATTCCTTGGAGCGCCATAAGAGTGCCTTTGCCTCCAGCACGAACAACCTCGCCGCGCAGCTGCGCGACGAAGGGCTTTATCGCTTTCGCCAAACTGGCGAGCGTCACTCCAGTTCTCCTGACCTCGTCCGCCGAATGCACCGATACGTGAAATCACCCACGCTGGAGAACTACCGAGCTTATGCTGAGTTGGCCGAGACGCGCGATCCTGTCGCAGTCCGGGATCTTTTTGATTTCGCTCACGGCAACTCAATCGCGCTCGAAGCAGTCGAGCCGAAGAGCTCGATTCTCGAGCGCTTTAGCACTCAGGCGATGTCGCTCGGCGCTCTCGGTCCAGAAGCACATCGTACGCTGGCTATCGCGATGAATCGGCTCGGCGCCCGAAGCAATACGGGTGAGGGCGGAGAGGACCCTGATGTCTACCGCACCGAACCCGAAGCGGCCAATCGGGTGAAGCAGGTCGCCTCCGCCAGATTCGGCGTAACCACTGAATATCTGGTAAGGGCCCGCGAGCTCGAAATCAAAATGGCGCAGGGTTCGAAGCCAGGTGAAGGCGGCCAGCTACCCGCTGCCAAGGTTACGCCGCTGATTGCGCGCCTCCGTCATGCTGTTCCGGGCATGTCCTTAATCTCACCGCCGCCGCATCACGACATCTACAGCATCGAGGACCTTGCGCAATTGATTCACGATCTGCGTGCCGTGAATCCGCTCGCCAGAATCGGGGTCAAGCTTGTGTCGGGCTCCGGAGTTGGAATCATCGCCGCAGGAGTCGCCAAAGCGGGTGCCGACGTGATTACGATATCCGGCTTCGACGGCGGCACCGGCGCTTCCCCGCTCACCTCGATCAAAAATACAGGACTTCCCTGGGAAATCGGGCTGCGTGAAGCTCACAACACCTTGCTTCGAGCGGGATATCGCAGCCGCGTGCGGCTGCGCGTTGACGGCGGGTTCAAATCAGGCCGCGATGTAATCGTAGCCGCGCTTCTCGGCGCCGATGAATATGGATTCGGCACAGCGGCGCTGATTGCAATCGGATGCATTATGGCGCGGCAATGCCACCTAAACACCTGCCCTGTAGGAATCGCGACGCAGAACGAAGAATTTCGCGCTCGCTTCGAGGGCCAGCCGGAGATGGTGATGTCGTATTTCCGTGGAGTCGCGGAAGAAGTCCGAGAACGGCTCGCGCAACTTGGCGAGCAGTCCCTTGCCGGCATCGTTGGTCAAGCAGAACGGCTTCAGCCAAAGAATTCGAGAGCGGCACAATCGCTCGGGGGCTTCTTTGGTCCGTCGCCCAAAGCCCAGGAAGGGTCGCCGGGCCCGGCCTCCTGTGAGTGGACTCTCGATAACATGCTCATCGCCCATCTCGATTCCGAATCGGCATTTCCTATGGTCTTCCCAATCCAGAATTCGGACCGCAGCGTGGGAGCCTATCTCAGCGGGCATATTCTCCGGCGCACCGCCTTCGCAGGGTTGGGTGGCC
The DNA here is from genome assembly GCA_963729525.1 of uncultured Acidobacteriota bacterium. GTDB lineage: Bacteria > Acidobacteriota > Terriglobia > Acidiferrales > UBA7541 > Palsa-295. Next base: position 65,743 of record CAVSOB010000010.1, on the reverse strand, counting down.
AGCAACGTGAAATTGAATTCTCCGGCACCGCCGGGCAAAGTTTTGGCGCCTTTCTCATCTCCGGGCTCACGTTCCGCCTCCATGGCGAGGCCAATGACTACGTTGGAAAAGGTTTGAGCGGCGGCACAATCGCAATTTCGGCTGGCGCAGACGCGTCCCGGCGCGCCGATTTATTGGCCGGAAACACAGTTTTATATGGCGCTACTTCGGGCGAACTCTATGTCGCCGGACGCGCCGGCGAACGTTTCGCGGTCCGCAATAGCGGCGCCCTCGCGGTCGTCGAAGGCGTCGGCCACCACGCCTGTGAATATATGACAGCCGGTGTAGTCATCATCCTCGGTCCCACAGGCCTGAACCTCAGTTCGGGCATGACGGGCGGCCTGGTCTACGTGTTGAAGGATTTACTCGCGTCCGACGGTTACAACCGTGAATTCGTGCATTGTACAGACGCTTGCGGCCCCACCGCACCTGGTGAAGATGCAAGGCTTCGCCGCGCCCTCGAAGAGCACGTTCGCCAAACCCGCAGCCCCCGCGCCATCCGACTGCTGGAAGCAGAGGGCCCGCTCCCTCTTTTGCGCCTCGAGCCGGTTCATCTTCCCTGTTCACTAGCGCAAACTTGGTCGCCGTTCCTGGAGCGCTGGGAAAATCGCGCGCCTAGAGCAGGAATGGCCTCGGCGAAATTCTTGCACCGAATCCGTCTCGATACAGCAGAAGAAGTTGATGAATCGTTGGCCTGAGAAGAACGGGAAACAGCAACGCCGAGGCGCCGCGCCCGTCGAATCGAGATGTAAGATTCCATGTTTGCTATAATCCAACGCACCCAGAATGGATCTCGACTACCTCACCACATTTCTCGAAATCGCGAAGCAAGGCAGCTTCTCGCGCGCCGGACAAAAACTGTTTCGTTCGCAACCGGCCGTCAGCGCTCAAATTCGCCAGCTTGAAGAGGAATACGGCCAAAAGCTCTTCGACCGCGTGGGAAAATCCATGAAACTCACTGCCGCGGGAGAAGTCTTGCTCGGTTATGCCGGCCGCTTGATAACGCTGAAGAACGATTCGTTGCGCGCCGTCGCCGACCAGTCGAGCGCCCCGCGCGGTACGCTCGCCGTCGGCGCCAACGAAGCTACGTGCCTCTATGTGCTGCCCAATGTCTTCGCAGAATTTCACCAGCGGTTTCCGTCCGTGCAGATCAGTGTCTATCGGAATTTCAGCCGTAAAGTCGTTGAAAAAGTTGAAGACGGTGCCGTCGACGTCGGCATCGTCACGCTTCCCGTGAAATCACCGAGCCTCAGAACACATCCGATTTTTCGCGATCGCCTGATGCTGATGGTGAGTCCCGATAATCCATTGGCGAAACACAAGACCGTCACCCCCGCGGAAATTGCGGACCAGCCTTTGATTATTCCCAAGACTGGATTCACGCGGCAGCTGCTGGACAAACTCTTCCGCCCATATCGCGCGCAGCTTCGCATTCCGATGGAACTTCCCAGTGTCGGAATGATCAAGCGATTCGTGGCAGCAGGACTCGGCGTCTCCCTGATCAGCTCAAGTTTTGCGCGCGACGAAGTCCGCGCCGGCAAAGTGAAACTGATCGAAATATCCGACGTCGACCTTTGGCGCGAATTGGGTCTCGTTTATCGCCGCGATCGCACGCTTCCCCGCTCCGCCGCGGCATTCGTTTCAATGGTTCGCCACGGATTCAGCGGCGATTCCGATCATGGCCACGTCGGCCACTCCGCCCACACTGCCAAGAAGCAGAAGGCTCCTAAATGAAAAATCAGAACTCGACGCGCGCTTTCCGCATCGGTATCGTCGGTCCTTTGGTTCCGGGAAGGCAGCACTTGTCCTCTCACCGACTGCAAAGCGGTTACTTTAAGAGCTAGATCAGCCCGTCAATATTCCGAAGCATTTCCTCTGCGGTTTGTCCGGAAAGGACCGAACAGCAGTGTAGTTTGTACCGCTGCCCTCCGGCCGGTGCTTTTGATTTGTCAGCGGCACGCTTGCAAAGGTGATGGGCAACCGCTCAGGCTCGGACGGACTTTGCCTTCTTCGCTCCGGCATTCGCGGATTCATGTTCCAGCAATGCCGTCTTCCGTCCGACCCCCCAACGATAACCCGCTAGGTTGCCATCCGCCCGCACTACCCGATGGCACGGCACCACCACCGAAACCGGATTCGTCGCGCAAGCTCGCGCCACCGCCCGAACCGCTGCCGGCTGCCCAATCGCTTTCGCCACTTGGCTATACGTACGCGTCGTCCCATACGGAATCCGGCGAAGCTCTTCCCACACCCGCCGCTGAAACGCAGTCGCTTGCACATCGGTCGGCAAATCGAGATTTGGCCCACGGCCGCGCAAATGCTCCAGAATCTTGCTCACCCACGCGTCAAGACCATTGCGGTCGCGCCGAATTTCCGCGCGCGGATATTCTTTATGCAGCTCCGCTTCCAGCCGTGCATCGGACTCGCCAAGATAAACCGCGCTGATACCGCGATCCGTGGCTCCCACAAGTAGCCGTCCTAGAGGCGAATCCACGATCGTAAAGTTCACCCGCATTCCCGCGCCGCCTTGCCGGTAAGTGGCAGGCGTCATCCCCAGCTGCGAAGGTGCTCGCTCATACAACCGGCTGCTCGATCCAAAGCCCGCGTCATACAGTGCCGTTGTCACGTCGTCTCCTTTTCTCAATTGAAATTTCAGCCGCCGCATCCGCTGCGCGTCGGCATACTGCCGCGGCGTAATCCCCATCACGCTGCGAAATGCTCGCTCCAGTTGATGTGGGCTCATTCCCAGCGGCGCGCTCAAGGCGGAAAGCGTAACCGGGGAATCATTTCCGTCGCGTACGCGTGAATCAATCTCCCGGCACGCTTGAGCAACCGCTTTCGTGCGCGGATCGCGCAAGTTGACCGTTCGAGGCTTACAACGCTTGCATTCTCGAAAGCCCTGCTGCTCCGCTGCTTCGGGCAACGGGAAAAACACAATCTGATCAGCGTGAGGCTTTCGCGAAGGGCATGACGGCCGGCAATAAACTCCGGTGGACCGCACCGCGTAAACGAAAACGCCGTCAGCGCCTCGGTCGCGCGACTGCACTGCGCGCCACCGCGCGGCCTTTGGCCTGTATTGTGTCTCCGTTGTCGATCGAAGTGTGCTTGGTGTCATAAGCTCTAACTCATTTGTTCTACAAACATCCGTTTACGCACCAAAATTAGCGCACTGTAGACCCGACTACTATCCGTTTCTTGCGCTCAAACCCTGCTGTTTTCCTCCGCCGTGTCTTAAACATCGCGAGCAGAAAAAGAGCCCTCTTTTTCGGTCGAAGTCTTGCGGCCTCTTTAAGGAACGCAGGTTCAGGCCCCATGTCGCACCTCTTGTTTGACCGGGCCTCAGGCCCTTTAGCGCACCATTGCTCATGACCCCAAAAGCAACAGCGGAAAGGACTTGACCTGGAGTCATGCCCTGTTACACGATACGGCACTTCGGTGCGGTACCGTGTTGACCGATTTTCGGGCTGCGAGCATATTTGTCGAACCAACTTGGGGTGTTTTAGGCTTTCAATTCAGGGCAGGGCTGAGGAGACGCTATGGGGGCTGCTCCGGAACGTGGGAATTTGGCGTTCGTTTCGCCGCTGCGTGAATCTGAAGTCCGCACTACCACAGTAACTGCTTTTTCTAATAAACCTGGACCACAACGCTTCGCTCGCGTTCCTACTCACGCCATTGGCGTAGCTCGGGAGCGGCGCGGCAATCCCCGCGCCTATCTTTCGTTGCCCCTTCGTCTTACGCGCGTCGGCAACAAGGTCGAGCCGATTCCCGTGGTCCTGGTCACGCGGAACATAAGTTCGAGCGGCGTTTATTTTCTCGCGCCGTGCTCGCTCGAACCGGGCACCGCGATCGAGCTCGAGGTGGCGCTCGTTGAACGCCCAATGGGCCAGGGGACTGTCCAGATGTGTACCGCTGCGCATATCGTGCGAGCGGAGCAATCGGACATGCCCGGCTGGCGCGGCTACGCGGCAAGTTTTGACGACTTCGCGATTCGCCGCGACGACGTCGTCCCGACTCGCTACCGCACCGCGTAATCTCAAATCTCTGCTACGATTCCCATGTGAAACGCAGGCCCTTTTCTGCCCGCGCCGTTCTATTTGATTGGGACGGCACGCTCGTCAATTCCTATGGTGCCGACTCTCGCGCCTACCTCGCGATGTTCGAAGCCCTCGGCGTCAATTGGGATCTCGACGATCTCGCGCGCCACTATTCCCCCAACTGGTACAGTGTCTATCGCGCCGCCCGGCTTCCGCGTGCCAAATGGGATGAGGCTGATCGGATCTGGACTCTCGCCTACGGAAGAGAAAATCCCCGGCTGATGCCAGGTGCAAGACAAATTATCCGCGCACTCAAACGAGATTTCGTTCTGGGAGTCGTCACCAGTGGAAATCGGCCAAGGGTGCGCAGGCAGCTCCGGGATTTCGCGCTCGCCAATTATTTTTCCACCTGCATTTGCTGTGAAGACTCGCCCAAAAGAAAGCCTCACCCGGCTCCATTGAAACTTGCGCTTGAGCAGATTGGACTTGCTCCGGAGGAATGCATCTACGTTGGCGATACAGCGGAAGATATTGAAATGTCGCGCCGAGCGGGCGTTCGGCCGATTGGCGTTCTCGGACCATTTCCCACCGCCGAGCGCATCCGCGCCGCTAGACCCGATGCCATCCTAAGCTCAATTCGCGAACTGCCGCAGTATTTGCAGCGGATCAAAGAATTGGGCAACTAATCGCCATTCGATAGGCGAGTTCCAAAAGCACGAAGGATCCAAGCCGCCTTCTGGTTTAGGGCGAAGAAGGTTTCTGTGGATCTTGCGAAGTTCCGCCGCCAGGCCCTTCATTCCCGTTGCCCGCCGCAGGCGGCGGTCCCACCTGCCCGGCCAACTTGAAATCCGTATCGCGAATTACCATACGGATGTGCAGCTCCCCTACTTTTTCGTTTTCGATGAAATCATCCGACCGCGTATAAGTCGGCAGCCAGTATTTATCCTGAAAATTCTCGCGGAAAGTCTCAAACATCGTAAACGGCAGTTTCATTCCGTTCCCGGTAAGTTCGCTGACGAATTTTCCATAGCTCTTCACAATCGTAAGGTCCCGGTCATCCACCCACACCGCGCCTTCGAAAAAGCGCCGCTTGCGGCTCAGCTGCTTCGGTCTTACTTGGAACACGTACGTATTGAGCTGGTCGAGCTTGTCCTGCCCCGCATATGTGAAGGTGTAATTCGGAATTTCCTCGCTCGTCAAAATGAAAAGCGGCAACTGCGCGACTACCCTTACGTCCTCAAGCGTGAAATCCGTCTGCTTCAAGTTGGATTCGGCCGGCTTCTCGACGCGTAAAGTCCGCTCGCCATTCGGTTTGGTGTATACCATGCCAGACATCACAAATTTTCCGCCCGGATCGGTGAGCTCCTCGATGCGAATCGTCCGCGCGAAGTTATATTCGTCATACTCCTTCTTCATCACATCTTCATTCGCCGCAAATTTCCGAATAATTTCTGGTTCTGGAATTGGCGGAGGACCCGGATGCGGTTGCGCCGGAATTCGCTTCACGTCAAATTTTGGGGGAGGCGCCATCGGCCCCGGATCCTGAGCCCGGCAAGGCACCGCGCAAAACAGCAGTACGAGAATCGTCGCAATCAAGCCAAAACGTGCCATCGATGCTTCCATGCTGCTTAGATGCAATTCGCGCCGTCGAAGTTCACACTGCGTCCTTTCAAACGATTACTCTCTTTCTCGCGCTCGAATGTGGATCGTGTACTGCGCCGGATCAGCGCCGGTCGTCAATTTCGGAAATTTCAGCAGAAGCAACCCCGAAAAATGCTTCGGCTCGATAGACATCCGCCCGCACTCCGCCGCGCAATCCCATTCCACGGTCATCGCTGGATGTCCAGTAGTGCGCACCTCGACGCGCTTCGTCCCAACCGGCAACTCAATCGGTTCGCCCGCCGGTTTGAAATCCTCGCAGTGCCATCCACCTTTCGCCTCCTGCTCTCTTTTCGCGACGCTGGCGTCCTCAGAAGCATGCTCGATCGGCCAGCAAAATTTCGTCTCACGCCCCGCTCGCGCAACCGCAGGAAATGAATTCACTGCCACAAACGATTGCGACTTGGTTTCCTGGGAGTCATTCGCACCCGCCGCCACAGCGCCCTTCAACGCTACGCTATATTCCACCCGCAACTGGTTCGGCCTCTCCAAACGAATCGATTTCTCAATCGTCGCGCCTCCGGGAAAAACATCAGCCGCATCGTAACGAAGCTTTAAAACCGGATCCTTTGGCTCGCCCTGCCATTCGGCCGTGTAAGCCCGATTAAAGAGCCCATATCGCCCCCGTGCGCGTACCTCATCACCTCCCGGCGCATTCGCAGCAGTAAATGAAAAATAATCTCGAAACAGACCGGCGCTCGTCGCCAAATTCTGCCCCGACGTCTTGTCCACCAGCGCCAGCGCCCGCCCACCCGATTCTGGCGAAATAATCAGACGCAAATTCGAATTCTCCAGCACCCATTCGTCCGACCCATCGCGGTCGAAATCGTAACGGTAGTGATACACGCTGTCTTCTCTGGGCTGCAAAAATGCCACCGGCAGACTCTGCCGCTCATGCCCCATCTTTATTTCAATGCTGCCGTGCAACAACCCGTCCGCCGAAGGCGGCAGCGCCATCAATTCATTCTGTACAGGCTTCAGCGTCACCTTATCAACCGACACGCCCCGCGGCACAAGCCGAATCCCACCGCTGCCGTGTAATGCCCCGCTCACCGCGAGATCGAGCGCCAAGTTCGGAACGCCCGTCTGATTTTCAGCCTGCATCACCACAACAAAAGACCGATTCTTCTCCGCTAACACGAGCGGCGGATAAGTCCGCATCCCCGCGTCCGCCCCTGTGGGCAATCGCACCGCATTCGCAACGAAATAGTGAATGTCATCGAGCGTTGGTTTCACTGGTTTTTCTCGCTCCGCGACATTCGGTTTCGCTGGCATCTCGAGTGAAAGAACTCGCGCGAAACGCGGTGCTGCGCCTTTCAGAACTGTTACCCGCAATTCATTGTTGTCCGTGCTCCACTCGCCTTCGATATGGTTGTCGTCGAGCGAAATGTGAACAGGCTTTTGCGACAGGCGCAACCGAACCTCCGCGCGCGTCGGCGCGTAGAGAAGCAGCTCCAGATTCTTTCCCTCCCGCCGCGCGTCCAGGAATTCAGCGCTAGCCGTCGTAATTGAGTCACCGCACGGCGCGTTCGCCGGATCAGCAAAGCACAACGGCTCCTCGACCGGCAACAGCAGCGATTCCTGCGGAGGCACGATCACATGAAGCGGAATGTAAGCCGCATCGCGCCCGTGACCCGTCGAAAGAATTTCGAGCGATTCCTCAGCTGTCTCGCTTGCGCTCAAATTTATGACGCTCAAGAATCCCCTGCCACTCTTGCGCGCGCCCAGTGCCTCCGTCCCTTCGTTCGACACAATTTCATTGACCAAAAGATCGCTCGACTTCGAAACTGTCCCACCGCTTTTCACAATCGGCCGGACGCCCGCCGCGTTCAGTAATTCGCTCAGCACCCCCAGCGCCCAATCCGCTTCCCGCTCGGCCCGAATTTCCGGCAGCGCTCGCTCCAGCGCGATCCAGGAATAGAAATCCTTCGACGACAAAATCACCTCGCCCTCGCCAAATTTCCACCGCGCGCGAATCGCTGAGTTCACTGCGCTCCTGTCCTTCCCTTCGCCCGTTTCGTTACCAGCCGGCGCATCCTTCCACAAGGCATCAATCACGCTCCCGCGCGGCCTCTGCGGAAACACCACAAGCGTCCCGCCGTGCCGGACATACTCCACAATCTCGCCCTGCGCTTTCTCAGAAAGTTGAAATTGCGGCCTCTCCGGCTCGAACACCGGCAACAAAGTCACCGCATTTCGCAAAAGCTGTTCCACCGGCTGATACTGCGCATCAACCAACTCGCTCGAAAGCAGTGCCGTGGCTCCCAATCGCTCGATTCGCAGCACCGTCGCCGACACCAGCGAAATATCCGCGCGCTCGAGTAGCTCCTGCGGATAAGCTCCCAACGGATAAATAATTCCAAAGTCCGCGCGCTTGTGCGAAGCCGCGAGCCACGGACCCCATCGCTGTAGAATTTCCATATTGCGAAGCACGGCGTGTACGCGCGGCTGCTGCTCGCCGTCCGGCGCGAGCGCTGCCTCCCAGCGATACGAGCGATTCGCCCACGGCACGGAATAACCCGCAGGCGAGTACGTATCCTGCAGAGGGAAATAATTGATTCCATGAATCCCGTTCGCAATCAACAGACGCGAACTCAGCAGCGTATTCTCCGGCGGGCTTGCCATCGGTCCGTCATCGTCGCCGGGCGTATACCATCCCGCTTGGTACTCGATCATCACCGGCGGAAACGCGGGTTGCGTCTTCAGTTCCTCAGTGAAGAATTCGATCTCGGCTGCATCGCTGGCCGTAAAACGCCGCACGCCGCCCGCATGCCCAGGTCTCCGCTCCAGATACCATTGTCCCATCACGCCGATGGCGTGCCGGCGATCCGAGCCTGAAGCCGAAACGCGCATATCGGTCGGATTGATGAACACAGGCACCGTCAATCCGCCCGCCTCCACCGCCTCGCGAAGCGATTCGACGTAACGCCAGAAATTCGGTCCCACTCGATTCGCCCTGCCAATCGCAAAGTCATCGCCGAGCTGAACGAATAGCAATGGCCCGCTAACGTCACGCGCACCCGCAGACTTTGCATCCGGCGGGATATGCACGATCCTCCGTGCGCTGTACTTGGCCAGTTCCTGCGCAACTGCCGTCAGCCATTTCCGCGAATTCTCCATGTGCGTGGCATTCGCGAGCCAGCCTTCTGCCGCGGCTTCTGCGTCGCTGGCGTTCAAATTATCGAGCGGCGGATAGCGGCCTTCGATCCAATCAATCGGATCCATCTTGTATTCAGGACGCTCGAGCAGCCACCCGGGATATCCGCCGTGCTTCCATTCACTGAGAATTTCCGGGCCAGGCCGCGCGATCAACCGCAAATTCTCGCGCTCGATCAGCGCCAGCACCGCGCGAAGATTGCGCCGTGGATTCGTATGCCCGTCGAAATCAATCTCGCCTTCTTTTGGCTCGTGCCAGTTCCACGGAATATAAAGATCGATCGTATTGATCCCGTACGAGTGATACACCCGCAGCAGGTGCTCCCATTGGTCCACAGGAATTCGATAGTAAAAGAACGCCGCGGAGTGAATAAAAAACGGTTTGCCATCCACGCGCAGCTCGGGATAGCCGCCGTGCTCGACGATTTCCAGGCCGCCGTCCGGCGACGCATCCGCGCTTTGGGATTGCGAGGAAATTCTCGCGGAAGAATGCCGCGTGACGGCGCCGCTGAATGCCGCCGCACAAACAATAGCAAGCCCCACTGACAGGCCTCTCCATCTATTACGGTTCATCTTGCAAAAACGCATCAAGGGTCCAGGAGTGGCCCGCGCGGACACTCCGCCAATTCTGCCACGTTTTACAAGCCCGCCAAAGTCTCCATCGAACTGCCAAAGTGCCCCGTCAAGTATCGTCCTAGGTCTCGTAGACCGCCGTAGGCGCGACATAAGTAAGCCCAGGGCCGACCTCTCAATTCCGTGATGCGCCCGGCTTCACCTCTGCTAGAATCCCGCGTTTGCTGTTTGCGAGTCGCTCGGCCATGCACCAGACGCAGGTTGCCAGGCGTTATTACGTCAGTGGAATGGTTCAAGGAGTCGGATACCGCTATTTCGCGCGGCAGTTGGCGCAGCGGCTCGGCATCGCGGGCTACGTGAAGAATCTTCGCGACGGCCGCGTGGAAGTCTACGTGATCGGTCCCGCTTCAGTGCTCGCATCCCTACGCACAGAACTCGAACGCGGCCCAAACGGCGCATCGGTTTCGAACGTGACAGAGGAAGACGTACCGATCGATCCGAAATTTTCGGCCAGGTTTTCAGTCGAGCGCGACACCTGGACTTGAGGACTCAATGGAAGATCCGAACGCGATGGGCGATCTCAAAAAACTGATCCGCGAAATTCCCGATTACCCCAAGCCCGGCATTCTTTTTTACGACCTCACCACTCTGCTCCAGGACCCGCGCGGCTTCCACACTCTCGTTGACCGCCTCTGCGAGCACTACAACGGTCACAAAGTAGACATCGTCGCCGGAATCGAGGCGCGCGGCTTCATTTTCGCGCCCGCGCTCGCCTATCGCCTCAACGCCGGTTTCGTCCCCATTCGCAAACCCAAAAAACTCCCCGCGAAAACTGTAGCAGTCACCTACCAGCTCGAATACGCCACCGATTCACTCGAAATTCACGCTGATGCTATAAAACCCGGCCAGCACGTCCTCCTCTGCGACGATCTCCTCGCCACCGGTGGCACGGCCGCAGCCGCAATCAACTTAATTCGCCAACTCGGCGGTGAAATCACCGGCGCCGCCTTCGCCGTAGAACTAAATTTCCTAAACGGCCGCGCCAAAATCCCCGGCACAGACGTCTTCTCCCTACTGAAATACGACAAATAGAAAACTTTAGTAGGGGCACGGCATGCCGTGCCCGAATGCGCAGTCGTCACGCGCGCGCCATATCCGCAATCGCGAAAATCAACGCCCTGTCCTTCGTACCGCTGGCCTCCGGCCGGCGTTTTTGACATTGATCCGATGCGCCAAAAAAGCAGAATTCCCAGACCAAGCAATATGTCGATGGCAACGCTGCCATTCCGTAACGCCGGCTTGTCCTGAGCGAAGCGAACCGGCGTCCTGCCGGCTCTTTAGCTTTTGCCCCGGCGCACGCGAACCTCTCCTTGTTGAAACAACGTTCAAACAACGCCGTCCCCATTTTTCCCTTTTCTATTTTCCCTTTTCCAAACCTCTCTGCCGCACCGCCTCAAACAACACCACTCCCGCCGCCACCGACACATTCAACGACCGCACCGGCCCAGTCGTCGGAATCGACACCAGAAAATCGCACCGCTTCCGCGTCAACTCATGCAACCCTTCCCCCTCACCCCCCAGCACAATTCCAATCGCACCCTTAAAATCCACCTCGGTGTAATTCTTCTCCGCCCGCTCATCCAGCCCCACCAGCCAATACCCCGCCTCCTTCATCTCCTCTATCGCCCGCACAAGATTCTTCACCCGCGCCACAGGAAGATGCGCCAGCGCCCCGGCAGCCGCACGCTCCACCGTATCCGTAAGCCCCGCCGCTCGCCTCTCAGGAATCACCACGCCATTCGCACCGGCAGCAAGCGACGTACGCACAATCGCCCCCAAATTATGCGGATCCTCAATGCCATCCAGAATCACCAGCAACCCCTGCGCATTTTTCGCGCGCAGCAAATCCTCCAACTCCACAGCCGGCTTCGCAGCCGCCAGCGCAGCAATCCCCTGGTGCTCCCGAGTCCCAGTCAATCGGTCGATCTGCACCCGCTCCTCAAATCGCACCGGCACATTCCGCGATTTCGCCAGCCGCACAATCGCCTCGAGCCTCTCCCCATGCCGCCCCCGCGCGATGACAATGCGCTCCATCGCGCTCCCAGCCGCCAGCGCCTCTTCCACCGCATGAAATCCAGTCAACCAATTCATGTTCTTGTTTGCGTCAGGGCACGGCTTTCAGCCGTGCCGAAATTAGGCGAGATTAAGTGCGGCTTTAGCCGCTGAGGAAATAATTCCGAACCAAACCGCTCAAACTAACCTTCCAATGTCGCAATCGTATGTGCCGCAATCGCCTCGCCCCGCCCAATCTCCCCCGTGCCCTCATTCGTCTTCGCCTTCAAATTAATCTGTTCCCCGGCAATTCCCAGCGCCCCCGCGATCGCAGCCCGCATCGCCGGAAAATGCGGCCCAAGTTTCGGCCGCTCGCAAATCACCACCGCATCCAAATGACTGATCCGCAACCCGCGCCCATCAAGCAGCTTCCGCGTATGCTCGAGAAACACCAAACTCGCGGCTCCCTTCCATTTCGGATCCGTATCCGGAAAATGCGTGCCGATATCACCCAGCCCAGCCGCCCCCAAAAGCGCATCGCAAAGCGCGTGGCACAACACATCTCCATCAGAATGCCCCAGCGAGCCTTTATCAAAGGGCACTTCGACGCCGCCAATCATCAACTTCCGCCCCACGGCCAGCCGATGCAAATCGTACCCGATTCCACTGCGCGTCATCGAACCCCCAGAAGCAGCAATTACTTTTCTTGGCTCTTAACGGTAGTGCGCTTCATCATGAAAATCCAAAATACGGCTAGTAATATTAGTGGCGCGAAGTTAGCCACACTGGTCTTCCAATCACTTCTTTGACTCTCGGCGATCTCGATGCGGGCTCCTTGCTGGCGAAGCCGACCTGTAAGGGTCGAAAAATCGTCCCTCGGAATAGTCGCGCGAATTCTCTCTGCCGGGCTGCGCAGTAGACCATCAAAACGGGCGGTATTTTGCGACATAAAGAATTTGCCTTCCGCCACATTGTTCTTATCGACTTGCTGCATGAAGTCCGAATAGTTCAACTCGCGGCTCGTCCCACCGCCGTTTGACTGGGAGGTCATTTTGAAAAGTACGAACGCCAGAAGAATCATTAGCAACCAGAAAAAGAGCGTCCGGACCGCGTTCTGGGTGCGTTTGTCTGATGGCCCGCCAGGTCCTAACGGCTCGGGAGAAGAACTCATACAGCCTGCTTTCGTCGCTCCTGCGCGAGGTAAAACCGCGCCAGCTCCATATCCGCCGGCCGCGTTATCTTCAAGTTGCGGTCCGAGCCCTGCACCACGTAAACATCGTGCCCGAACCGCTCGACCAGCCCGGACTCATCTGATGCTGTCACACCGTCGTTTTGCCCGGCTCGAAATGCATCGCGGATCAACTCATACTGGAAAGCTTGCGGCGTCTGCGCCAGCACGATCCGCTCGCGCGGGATCGTCGAAGTGATCAACGCCACGTCCTGCGGCAAGCTCGCGCGCTTCACTTCTTTCACCGTGTCAATCGCCGGGATGCCCAGAATCGCCGCCCCTCGCGTCCGCGCTTCCGCAATCACGCGCTCGATCTGCTCCAATGTGACGAACGGCCGCACCGCATCGTGCACCAGCACGATCTCCGTCGTCGGATCCACCTGCGCCAGAGCATTCGCCACCGACTGCTGCCGCGTATCGCCACCATGCACCACGCGCGCCGGCCGCCCAAGTCCCGCCTTCGCAACTTTATCCTGCAGCGGAACGATATCCTCGGCCCGCGTAGAAATAAAAAAATCGGTAATCGCAGAGCAGGCCGCCAGACGTCGCAGCGTAAAAAGAATCAGTGGCATGCCATCCAATTCAAGGAACTGCTTCGGCGTCTCTGCGCCCATGCGGGTGCCCAACCCAGCGGCAGGCACGATAGCAGCAATCCGGCTCATCAAAGGGCTAACAGTCTAACGCAAGCAAACCCGACACGCGAGATAGTTCAACTGTCTTTTGATCGTGAAGACTTGTGGGAAATTCATGCTGGCAGGAAGCGGTGCAGATAACGTAAGCGCCGTAGGCGCGACATAAGTTAGCCCAGGCCGTCAGGCCTGGGTACAAAAACCGCGCGCAGCGCGTTCCTTTCGCGGTGCATTTCCCGCGAGCATTTGACTTGCTCGGATCTTGTACGCGAAACGTCGACGCGCGCCGAAATTACGACCGATTCGATTCCGGATACAACGGCCGCGGCGGACGTTCACCGCCCCCCGAACTCTCCACCGCCCGCGGCCCGGGCTGCGATTCGCCCTGCAGCTGCGATGCCTGCCCTTGACCCGCCATCGCCACGCGCGCCACCTGCTCGCCTCGCTCGTCGTACCGCCCGAAAATCATTTTGCCGGCGGTCGTCTGATGCACCGACGTTACCGTAATATCGATCGTCTTGTTGATCATCTTACGCGCGCCATCCACCACCACCATCGTCCCGTCATCCAGATACGCAACGCCCTGATTGTATTCCTTGCCTTCGCGCAAAATAAAAACACGCATCGACTCGCCCGGCAGCACCACCGGCTTCAACGCATTGGCGAGCTGATTCACATTCATGATCTCGATGCCCTGCAGCGTCGCTACTTTGTTCAGGTTGAAATCATTCGTCACGATTTTTGCGTCGTACCTCTTCGCCAGCTCGATCAATTTCAAATCCACTTCCGCAATGCTGGGAAAATCATCCTCCGCAATCTGCACTTCCAGATGCGACATTTTCTGTACTCTCTGCAGCACTTCGAGCCCCCGCCGCCCCCGCTGCCGCTTCAACGGGTCGGCAGAATCCGCCACCAGCTGCAGCTCGCGCAACACAAACTGCGGAATAATAATCGTCCCGTCCAAAAATTGCGCCTCGGCAATGTCCGCCACGCGCCCGTCAATAATCACGCTCGTATCCAGCAGCTTCACCGAATGCTTCATGCTGCGCTCGCTGCCAAAAAGTCCGCCCAGCGCCTGCAGGTTGAGCATGTCGCCTTTGTTCGCGCCCAGAATCAGCCCGATGTAAGCCATCACCAGAAAAATCGCCAGGCTGAAAAACGACCGCGTGCTCTCCGGCATCGAAGTGTGCGACAGCACCAGCGTCGTAAAATACGCGCCCAGGATTCCCAGAATCGAGCCTGTCGCCGCGCCAATCAACCGCCGCATGCTCGCGCGCCGCAGCCGCACTTCAAACAGAATCACCGCCAGCGCGAACAGAAATCCCGTCAGCGCGCCCGCTTCTCTCGACACGCTGAACGGCCGGAAATGAAACCCCGCCGCAACGCAAACCGCGACGAACACCACGCGAATCGCCAGCATGTCCCAGAATGTTCCCACCTGATCGCGCTGTGCGCGAGCCGCTGCCGTCGATTTCTGCGCTGTAATCTCAGAATTTGCGGTGGTGTTTTGTGGCCGGCTGGGTCCGCTAGGGGTCCGTTGCATCATGGCACCTTATGAAAGTATGAAAACGAATCGGGACGTATGAAACCTCGCTATCCGATTCACATTTTCTTGCAGCCCGGCTCTATGAAAATTGTAAGGCGCGCCGGAAGGAAAGTGGCCCGGAATAAGTGTTATGACGCCGTAGTATAGCACCGCCACTCGCGAGCGAGTCAACGAAGGGAACTACGCAGCTGTCACCAGAGGTAACCCACGGTTACATCGTGTCGGTGAGCCTTTTGTCGTCTGTCATCCCGACCGAAGCGGAGGGATCCCTCTTCCTCTTGAAGTTTCTCCGCGCGCGTCGCGCGACTCAACTCAAACGTAATATTTCGGCACGCGCCGCCCCAGCGCGCACAGCAGATCCGACGTAACCGTGCCAATTTCCGGCGCGACGTCAGAAACTTCGATCGCGGATTTGCCATCCTTGCCGTAAATCGTCACCACGTCGCCGAGCGCCACGCCTGGCACATCCGTCACGTCGAGCGTCGTCAAATCCATCGAAATCGTGCCCACCAGCGGCACGCGCCGCTCGCGCACCAGCGCGCAACCGCGATTTGTCCGCGCGCGCACCACCCCGTCCGCGTATCCCGCATTGATCACAGCGATTTTCGATTGCCGCTCGGTGATGAACCGCGCCGAGTATCCCACCGCTTCTCCCGACGGCACGTCGCGCAGCGAAATGATCCGCGCGCGCAACGAAAGTGAAGGCTCGAGCGGCATCTGCGCCATCACCTCGCTCCGCTTTTCCGGCGGATCGAAGCGCTGATGATAACCGTAAAGAATCGCGCCCGGCCGCACCATGCCCGCCCACGTTTCCGGCCGCGCGCAAATCGCTCCGCTATTCGCAAGATGCACGATCCCCGGCCAAACGCCAAGCGCCCGCAGCCGGTCGAGACAAGAACGAAACAATTCTTCCTGCGTCACCGTCTGCCCGCCGATAAAATCTTCCGCCGACGCGAAATGCGTGAACGTCCCTTCCAGTTCCAGGTGCGGGCATTCTGCCAGCGCCCTCGCAAACGCCTCCACTTCCGACGGCGAAATCCCCAGCCGGTTCATCCCCGTATTGATTTTCAGGTGGAAGCGCACTCGCGGCGGTTTAGCGGCAAATAGATTGCCGTAAGAAGAGGTGCCGTGCGCCGATTTTCTTGACGACGCCTTGCCGAGAAAACTTTTCGCCGCGCGCTCGAGATGCCGCAAGTCATCCACACGCGTCACCGTCGGCGTCAAATAATTTTCCAGCAGACGCTTCTCTTCGCCCGGCCAGAATCCAGTGAGCACCAGAATCCGTTTGCGAATCCCCGACTCGCGCAGCTCAATCCCTTCGTTCGCGCACGTCACCCCAAACCATTCCGTCCCAGCCTTCTGCAGCGCCTTCGAAATCGGCACCGCCCCAAGCCCATACGCATTCGACTTCACCACAGCCAAAATCATCCGCCGCTTTTGCTTTTCGCTTTCAGTGGCGCGGGCACTCTTGCTTGCGCTCTTCCGCTCTCCGCCGCCACGCGCTTCCGGAAACTCCCGCCCCGGATTCACATGCTTCCGTATAATTTCAAGATTTCGCAGGATCGCTTTGAGCGAAATTTCCGCCCACACAGGACGCCCGCCGACATGAATGGATTTCGTCATTTCGCTTGGCCTTTTAGAATGCCACGCCCCGCCGCGTCGCACCCAGCAAAAATCCAACGCGCCACCCGCCGCGCACCCTTTAGGTAAACATGCCAAATTGGGCCCGCCCGCTTCGCCGCCACGAATGGTTGCAGGACGAGTGCCATGCTGATCGAGCAACCCGCCTCTGTGCAAAGCCCCGCGAAATGTGCCACTTGCGCGATTCACGCTCGATCGCCTCACGCCTGAGACTCGCTGACGCCGAGGCGCAGCGGACACGATAGCCTGCCAGAAGACACGCCCGCCAGCAGTGTGACACTCAACGCTTTCGCGCGCTTTCGCCACGCGCCAGCTGCCGCGCGCGCCGGCAGCCATCCGTCTCAACTCATCGCGCTCTTCGCTCCATGTTCGCCACGAGCGTTCCTCCTCCAAAATCAGCTTTTCTCCTTACACATTTCCCCTTCGCCGAATCCGACGTCGCGCCGATTCCACTTCGCACCCCAGCCGCCTATCATCGCAATCACCCGCCCTACAAGGAGCTTCCCCATGGCCCTTTTCAACATCTGGTTAGTTCTCATTCACCTCCTTTCGAAGCGTTCGGTGTAACGGCGATGACACTTCCTTCCTTCAGCTCAATCGAATTGGAAGCCCTGATGGTCATCGCGTCTTTGCTGATTCTCGCTGCATCAATTGCATCAATTTTCGTAATTTTGTTTTCCGCAATCGTTGGAACGGGCCTCGCTCGACTGCTCTATCTCGGCGCCCGCTCCTGCGTGAATCGAGTCCTTCCGAATTTCGTCCCCGTTTACCAGCCATTTGCTGTGGGTCACAAAGCCGTGAAGAACTAACCGAGGCATTCGCCGGAGCACAGGTCGCAACCTGGCGGCCGGCTCCCTTCGTCTCGCGCTTTCCCTGGCGAGAAATCAGGCGGCGCGTGTCGCAGCGCCCGGAACTTGAAAACGAACCTGAAAACGACGCGCGATCACAGCCCGCGCCAAGGAGACCACCATGAAGGATGTGAATACCTGCGCTGCTAAAGACTGCGAAAAGCCGAGGTTCCTGGATTACTACGTATGCGCGGAGCATTTCGCTTTTTACGCCGCGCCGCACTACACCGAGTCGATGCTCGTTAAGGTCGACCAGATCGAGCCGGCACCATTCCCCGACTTCAGCCTGTACCCCGAAGCTGTTCCCTGCGTCACCACCCAGCAAAATTCCCCGCCGCCCGATCCAACACGGTCTGAAGCCACAAAGCGCGCTCGAATATACTGAGCCTTCGCTCCGCTGTTCGCACCGTTGGCCTCGGGCCGGCGTTTTTGCTGTTCGTCTTTCGTGGCATAGGCATTCCTGTCTAGCCTCAGAACTGAAAGGCCTGCGCCACAAGTCCCACGCGGTGCATGCGACGAATGCTAGCCTACTGTCACGATCTCGTTCTGCGGCGAATTTTCTGTGAGTCACGGTCGTCTTGTCCCCCCTTTACCGCCTATTAGAATTTTTCAAGCTGCTGACTGGTCACGGGTTGCCATACTTTTTAATCACGGAACCGTAGATTAACTTTGCGGCGCGTTGGGCATCCGTCTCGCGCGAGGGGAGCTGCGCAGCTGGAGTCGTCATGTGGATTTTGTAAAAGACGCGGCCTTGGGCGTCTGGCTCCGACCTCTCCTGATTCGGATAGCCCGGGTGTGGGTGCCAGATGAGGCCGTCGGCGTCGGGCTTCGGCTTTCGAGGGGCGGCCGGTTGCGGGGGTAAAGCCGCGCAATCGGTGCGGTCAGATGGCGACCGGTCATTCGGATTGTGGCCGCGAACAACGTCTCGCGGCAGTGCTTGCGCGGGTGAAACAGCGCAAGCGGAAGCGGTCCCATTTCGACCGCGGCGGTTTGAACTTAGCGGCACCACAGATTGCGCGGGTGGGGCTGCGCAAGCGGCGGTGGTCTCTTCGAGACGGTCAGCGTCCGATTTATTTCTTGGGTCATTGTTTTCGTCGGGATCGTCATCTGAGTCGTCTTCGCCGTCCGATCCGGTGGAGACAGAGGCTAGGGCCTCTTCGAGGGCGTTTTCTGCGTCCTCTTCTGACTCTTCTTCTGATTCGGCGTCGGAGTCATCGTCTTCGAGTTCGTCGCACTCATCTTCGGGGGTGGTGGCAGCGCTGCGCGATGCCTGATTTGCGTATCTGCGGATCAGATTGAGAACGTCGAGAGCGGTGACGCGCTCTTCGGGCGCGTTTTCGGCGTCTTCTTCTGCGTCGTCTCCTGGCTCGGCGTCCGGGTCGGGGTCGATGTCGATGACATCGGAATCGACATGAGTGCCGCGTGGGCTCGGCTGCGTCGGGTGGGCGGCGTGGGAAGTGGAGAATTGGACCTGGGTGGGGATTTCGGTCCAGCGGCCGTGGCTGTCGATGCAGGAGTAGGCGCGCATGGCGCGAAGGATCGTGTCGCCTGTGAAGGTTACGTCGTCGACGGATTCGACGAAGGCATCGAGGGCGGAGTGCAGACGTTCGCGGCGCTGGAGAAGAAGGCCGGCGGCGCGGGCGTGGCGGTAGATGGTGCGATAGTCGGAGAGCTTGTAGTCGTGAGCGAGCCTCGAGGGGGAGCGCCAGTGGACGAATTCTTCTTCGATGGCTTCGCGTTCGGGGTGGTGGCAAATGATGCAGCGGCGGCTGTGTCGTTCGAGGAGGAGGATTTGGAGCTGCTTTTGGAGACGGCGTTGACGGTTGATTCGGTTGGGATTCTTCACAGAATGCCTTTTCACAGAATGCTTTGAAGACTTCTTCCTGCTGGTTCTTGGGCTGGCAGCTTTCGTGGTCGTTTTCGAGGTCATGTTGGGTTGTCCTTTTTTGGATTCGCGGCCGCAGGACGCGGGCGCAGTGTGGTGAGGTGGGAGATCGCTCGATTTGTGGTCAACCAGCTGGCGCCGGTCGACTTTTCGTTCAGTCGCCTATCTCGGACCTCCTTGTCGGCTTTTGGCGTTCGGCGCCAATTAGCCAGATATAGGGTAACACCGGGATGTATCTGCGGGAGACTGGTCGGAAGTACAGGAAAGGTATAGGACAGGTTGGAATGAATTTGAAAGGTCCCACCTGTGGGCCTCAAGGGGTCGGGGACCCGGCTATCTCATTTCGAGATAGGTGGTGATAATCCCTGTTCGCAACACCTATTGCGAGATGATGTCATCCTTAGCTCGGAACTCTTTAGACGATCTTTCGTCACTCAACGCTGCGTTGCGCTCTCATTGGTTGGCGTCAGCGAGTAGGGAGGCAGTTCGCGCCACCCGTCAGGATCGGGAAAAACTGAACCATGTTCGCAAAAGGGGGTCCTGGGCTTGAAGACGATTAACGTGGATACAAACAGCCTACGGTCGCCTTTTGCGGGATAGGCGAAACTGAACGCAATCCCTCTTTCCTCGTCTGTCCAGAGAATGAGTGGCCCTTCATTCAAGGACTCGTCGCAGCAGTGGAGGAGTAAATGTGATTTCATGCCTGCATAGTGCAGGCGAACCTCTTCCGGCGGGCTATTGCTCGCTATACCTTCCACGGTATGGTAATGAGCTCCGCCTGCCTCGATCTCGACTACCTTACCGTCCTTAGCAAACACATTAAGAAAACCCGGATGTTTTGCATCTTGTAGCAGGCCAATAGTGGATCCTGCTCCGCACACAGAACCTGTGTGCCCGGGCTGTGTGTACGAGCCGATAGACGGCTTTGGGAAGAGTTCAAAGATCTTATCCTCGGCATCTCCAAGCGCGATAGCACCGACCCGCTTATCAGGAACGATTAGCCAGTCCCCAGAACCATGGAAAACTTTCGGTCCGCGATCCTGTTGTCTGCGAAGCGTTGCAGAGCCAGCCCCGGGGCGGACAACAACGACGACTACAAGGAGAAGCATCAATACAGAAGCAACAAGGGCGGCCTGTCTGAGCTCACGCTGTTTTGTCATGTGCAAATAGCCCCTTGAATATTCTTCTTCGAGAAGAGTTCGCCCAGATCTCGGCCAACCGCATTGATAATGTGCCCTGGTGCAGAAGGTTACGCTCTCGCTTTGTTTTCGGTCAAACGTCGCCGGAACTGAGCTACACTCGCCCAAATCCCGGAATCCGATAGATGTTGCGAAATCCGCTTCGCACCATCTATCTCATACTTGAGATAGGTAGTGATAATCCCTGTTCGCAACACCTATCTGGAAATACCCTAGTTTCCGATTAGCGCGTTAATCAGGAGTTGGCCAGTCTTTGAGGAACGTTTCGAGCGTTTCGAGCCAAGAGTCCCTCAAAAAATCGTCGCCCTCCACAAGCGCGCTGCGGCATCGGGCCGCGTATTCCTTCGCAAGTCCGAGCTCACCTTGAGCCTTTGCGACCTTTGCTAAGCCGTACAGTGCGCGTGAATTCT
Source organism: uncultured Acidobacteriota bacterium (assembly GCA_963729525.1). Classification (GTDB taxonomy): domain Bacteria; phylum Acidobacteriota; class Terriglobia; order Acidiferrales; family UBA7541; genus Palsa-295. Next base: position 44,844 of record CAVSOB010000010.1, on the reverse strand, counting down.
CCGGACTGAAGGCTAGGGATTGTTGATAATAGTGTTTCACCAGGTCTGTTTTGCCGAGGAAGCTTGAGATTACGGCGGCATGATGGTTGAGGGCAACTATCCATTGGTTCTCCTGCTCCTCGATAGCCAGTGCAATTGCATCATCCACTAGTCGCAGAGCTTTGTCGCCGTCGACTCGCGACAATTTTGTGCTCGCGGTCATTGCATCCTTGTAACGATGCCAAGGCTGATAATTGGTATCTGGCATTCGACGAGCGTAAATGACGACCAAGTCAGACGTCAATGCACGGCCTGACCTGTGACATCACCTTTTGTTCCAGCTGTCGAGCGCAGCGCGGGCGTGCTCTTCGGTTAGCTCCTGCAAAGTCAGATTCTTTTCGCGGAGGTATTTTTCCAGATGCAGTAGCCATTCAGCGTCGCTCTTTCTCCGAGCATCGGCTTCGACTTCCGCAGCGGCGTTCAGAGTTGCTTGAAAATGCTCCTCACAAAGCCATCTCTCCACTGGAGGAGCATCGAAAAACCTGATGCCTTCGCGGTCGCAACCACCTGGATAGCCGCAGATTGTTTTGCTCATAGTCAGCTATCTACGGCCTTTTTTTATAGCACAAACCGGCTCAAGTCCTGGTAAGTCGCGTAACCGGAAACTAGGTTTTGCAGATGGGCTGGGACGGTTTCCCCGGATAGATGTCGAGAAATCCGCTTATCACTACCTATCTCAAAATGCGACATTGCGAACGGACTAAGACCATTTCTTATCGAGTCAAATTTCCAGCCGCGCATAAGCATGATTTAACAGCCTCTACAACAGACCGTGGCGCGCGGCTGCCAGATGCAACATTGTCTGCATTTGATCGACTGCCTTGTCCACACCGCTGGTGTGCTGAACCGTGGAGATAACGTGCAGAACCTCCAGCAGATCGCTGAAATCAGGACCCTCCATGAGGCTCGCCTCAAAACCAGCTTTCCCGGTACAACCGAGGACTCGGTTAAGTTGCTTCAGAGCCCATAGCGAAGCGACTCGGTTCTGATAAAGGATGTTAGTGCCCCCCAACGCTCGAAAGGTAGATCCATCTTCAAACTGAACATATAAAACAAGCACTTTTGCTATCGGATCTGTCTGTAGTGGCGGAGATCGCCTATAGTCTTCGGAAAATTTGCTCCTTTCGTCTTCACGTGCCAACTCGTCCAACTGATCCGGCTCCAGCAAATCAGATGAGAAGAACCTGTCATCCCGAAAATCCACGTGGAGGACGCCCGCGTATGAACTGCTCAGGTCCAGTTCTGTTACGAGAGCAAGAATCCGCTTTTGAGATATGTTCTTGGCGGTGACGTTTCCTTCGAACGACACGAGCAATTTTTGATTGCGGATTTCCTCTCTGACGAATAGTTTCCCTCCTACCTGGATGGGACTTTGCGGGTCGCGTATCATCGATGATCCGAACTTCTTTTCTTTGCCCTTGAGCACGCACTGACACAGACGAACATGCAAATAAAATAACCGGAGTTAGACAACGTAGGTAAATGCGGATGTTCATTGTAGTCGATCCCCAGCTTCGCAAGAGAAATACAGGCAAAGTATACCCAGACCGCATCCCGGGGCAAACGGAAGGTATGAGCTTTCTTGCTCTGGGTGTTGCTCCGCTGCGCTAAAATTCTTTCTCTTACGGATAGATGTCGAGAAATCCGCTTCCCACTAGCAATCTCAACGTGAGATAGGTAGTGATAATCCCGGTGGTCTCAAGGGGTCGATGCAACACTGGCTTGCAGTCTATCCGCCGGAGTTTCAAATCCCAATGTTTTTCGTGGCCGTTGATTGAGGCGCAGAGCGATCTCGTCCAGGTCCGACTGTGAGTAGCAGGACAGATCCGCCTTCTTCGGCAGGTATTGCCGCAGCAGCCCGTTCGTGTTTTCGTTCGAACCGCGCTGCCATGGGCTTTGGGGATCGCAGAAGTAAACCTGTACGTCCGTAGCCATCGTGAAGCTTTTGTGCTGGGCCATCTCCAACCCGCGGTCCCAGGTCAGCGAGCGCCGCAACGTCGCGGGCAGAGTGCGCACGTGCCGGCTCAGGGCGGCCACCACCGTAGTCGTGTCCTTGCCGGGCACCTTCACCAGCAGGCAGAACCGCGAATGACGCTCCACCAGCGTGGCCACATGACTGTTGCGCGCCCCGCGCAACAGATCGCCTTCCCAATGACCGGGAATGGCGCGATCTTCGACTTCCGCAGGTCGCTCGCGGATAGAAATGGCATCGACGATCTTGCCCTGGGAGTGTCCGTGAACGCTGGAATGCCGCGAGCGGCGGATCCGCCGCTTGGAGCGAAGGTGCTGAATCAGCTCCTTTTTCAGTGCTCCGCGCGCTTGAAGGAATAGGCTGCGATAAATGGTTTCGTGCGACACGCGCAGGCCCTCATCCTGGGGAAACTGCCACTTCAGCCATCCGGAAACTTGCTCGGGCGACCAGTCCTGCATCAGTTTACTCGCAACGATCTCCCGGAGCGTGGTGTGAGTGGCCAGCAGGCACGGCTTGGGCCGCAGGGCCGATTCCCATGCCTGCTGATTGGCTTCATTGGCGCGGTACTGCGCGCGCCCGCCATGGCGGGCCACTTCCCGGCTGATCGTCGAGGCACAGCGGTGCAGGCCTTGGGCGATTCCGCGAATCGACGAGCCACAAGCGATTCCGCGGGAGATGTCTTCTCGTTCTGCCAGGGTGAGTGAACTCGGTGAACGGCGGCGGATGGGCGGCGCAATCCCACCATGGCGCTTCAACAGAAGGTAAATAACCACATTGTTCTTGCCCAACGCTCGACCAATCGCATGTAACGACTCTCCCGCTTTCCAACGACGCCATACCTCAACCCTTTGCATCGCAGAAAGCCGTATCCGTTTCTTTGGGATCATAAACACCACCTTTTAGAAAAAAGATTTATACCAGGTGGTGTTGCATCGACCGGTTGAGCCGGCACCTGTTCTCGACAGTTATCCAGTGTCCCGAACGTTTTATCGTTGCTTTTTCAATGCATGACTGTCGATTCCCTGCACTATCACATTTCCGAACTGATTGTTACAATCTGCTGAATCATTTCGCCTGATGATTGGAGGAGTGGTTCAATGACTCCCGCCCGCGCAATCTTGCAACTCTTGATGTTTTTTGCTTTGGCCGCGCCTGTCTGGTCGCAGGATGCTTTAGATCGTACGGTGCTGCCCATTCCAGAGCCACAACCGGTCGTAATCACGGAACTCGATGCCCGCAACGTCAAGGCGCCACCGCTTTTCAAAGTCACAACGCCGAAGGGTGCACCGAATGTTGTTATCGTGCTGCTAGACGATATGGGTTTTGGGCAGTCCAGTGCGTTCGGCGGACCTATCCACATGCCTACACTCGATATGCTCGCAGCCGGGGGACTGCGCTACAACAACTTTCACACCACAGCGCTCTGTTCGCCCACACGGAACGCACTACTTACCGGCCGCAATCACCACGTCGCCAACGCGGGCGCCATCACGGAGCTCGCTACATCCTTCCCCGGCAATACTGGCATTCGCCCCTTGAACGTAGCGCCCCTCGCGGAAATGCTGCGTCTCAACGGTTACAGTACCGCGGCGTTCGGCAAATATCACGAGACACCGACCTGGGAGGTTTCCGTCTCCGGGCCGTATGACCGGTGGCCGACCCACTCCGGCTTTGACAAGTTCTACGGTTTCATCGGGGGCGAGACCAATATGTGGGCTCCCGCGATTTTTGACGGCACGGTTCGTGTGGAGCCGCCGCACGACCCCCATTACCACTTCACGGTCGATATGACCAATCAGGCGATCAACTGGATGCAAGCGCAGCATGCCTTAACGCCGGACAAGCCTTTCTTCGTCTACTTCGCTCCCGGCGCAGTTCACGGACCGCACCATGTATTCAAGGAATACATCGAGCGGTACAAGGGCAAGTTCGATCAGGGCTGGGACAAGCTGAACCAGGAGACTTATGCACGGCAGAAGCAGATGGGCGTGATTCCGGCCAATGCAGACCTGACCCCGCGTCCCAAGGAGATTCCCTCCTGGGATTCGCAGACACCAGACGAGAAAAAGCTCGAAGCGCGCCAGATGGAAACCTTTGCCGGATTTGGCGAGCACACGGATGAGCAGATCGGACGACTAGTGGACGCGCTGAATGAGATGGGAGTGACGGACAACACCCTGTTCATTTACATTGTCGGCGATAACGGCGCCAGCGCGGAAGGCGGTCCGCAAGGAGCCTATAACGAGATCATGGCGCTTAACGGTGTCATTTCGAACGCTGCAATCAACCTGCCGCACCTCGACGATTGGGGCGGCCCGAGTACTTTTCCTCATTACGCGATTGGCTGGGCATGGGCCGGTGACACTCCCTTCCAATGGACCAAGCAGATCGCCTCGCACTACGGCGGAACCACGAACGGGTTGGTGATCCACTGGCCGGCGCGCATCAAGGACAAAGACCAGATCCGTTCTCAGTTCACCTATCTTACCGATATCGCCCCGACCGTGCTGGAAGCAGCCGACCTGCCGTTTCCCAAGAGCGTGAACGGGACGGCGCAGCTGCCGTTCGATGGAACTTCGATGATCTATACGTTCGACAATCCCAAGGCCAAGGAAACCCACACCACGCAGTACTTTGAGATGTTCGGGAACCGGGGCATTTACCACGACGGATGGATCGCAGCAACGCGCCACTCGATCCCATGGCTGTTTGCGGTGCCAAATCCTCCGCTCACCGAGGACGTGTGGGAACTCTACCATATCACTGAGGACTTCAGTGAAGCCCACGATCTTGCCGCGAAAGACCCCGCCAAGCTGAAAGAGATGCAAGAGCTCTTTATGAAGGTGGCGGTTGAGAATCATGTGTTGCCCATCGACGACCGCCGGGTGGAGCGGTTCAACCCCGCGCTCGCGGGCCGCCCGGACCTCATGGGCAACCGCACGTCGCTGACTGTCTATCCTGGGATGGTAGGCATGATGGAGAACACCTTCATCAACGTGAAGAACCGCCATTACACCATTACTGCCCCAGTGGAACTGCACGATGGAAACACGAACGGCGTGATTATCGCGCAAGGTGGCAGGTTCGGAGGCTGGACGCTCTACATGAAAGACGGGAAGGTCCATCACGAATACAACTTCTTTGCTTTGGAAAGAACGAACATCGCGGGCGACTCAGCACTTTCCGCCGGTAAACACGTGATCAAGTACGAGTTCGTTCCTGATGCACCAAAGCCCGGAACGGGCGGGAAGTGCATGCTCTTCGTAGATGGAAAGCAGGTAGCGGAGGGACACATTCCGAAAACCGTGCCATTTATCTTTTCAGGAGACGAGGGGGCGGACGTGGGATTAGACGCTGAAACCGCCGTGTCCGACGACTACAAAGAAGGGGACAACAAGTTCACCGGAACGATCGCGAAAGTGACTGTTGACATATCGCCGTCAGGGCTGAGCGCAGCGGATCAAAAGGCACTTGCTGACGGCGAGGATGCAGCTCTGTTCGATGAAGATTGACGTACCCATTCACCAGAAAACGAACAAACTGGCGAGATTGTGACCTTCGGACGAAGACCGGTGATGAAAATTCGAGTAGGGAGGCAGCTATGCGCAATGAAGGCCCTGCAATGCTCAATCACCATGTCGCTCCTCAAGCCCAGAACCGTCGCGTAATGCCTGTGACGCCGCATTGGCGACTCATTCTCCTTAGTCTGTTTGCTGGCTGTGCGTTTATTATCGGCTGGACCGTGCGAGCGCAGGAGTCGAGACCAGTATCGGGGTTCTTGGGCGATTACTCGTCGCTCGCTCCCGACCCGAAAAATGGCGATCTGCTCCTCTATGAGAAAGATCGGTCGGCCATGAAGAAGTACGACAAGTTCATCATCGACCCGATTACGATTTATTTGCTCCCCGAAGCGCGAGACCGTGGTATCGACCCCGACGACCTGGAACGGTTGGCTAAATATTTTCACGATGCAGTGGCCGATGAACTCACCAAATCGGGCCGCTATCAAATCGTGACCACTCCAGGGCCCGATGTACTTGAATTGAATGTAGCCATCACCAACGTGGAACCCACCGGAAAAGGGAAGAACGCTGCGGTGACGGGGGCCACAACCGTTGCCTCCGTTGCCACCGCGCCCGGCGTCGGGCTGGCGGTGCCCAGGCTCAGTGTGGGGAGAGTCAGTATCGAGGGAGAGATGCTCGATTCAACTTCCGGCGAGAGGTTGGTAGCGTTTGTCACTGGTAAAGCGGGCCGGAGATGGTTCAGCGGCCTCAGCGGCTTCAAGAAATGGGCAGATATTGAGGCCGCATTTCGCGCCTGGGCGAAGAATTTTCGCGAGCGGCTAGACGAAGTCCACGGTTCGTAGAAGTTTGCGGAGCAGGACAAAACCATTCGTCTGGCCTGAAAATAACTGCCAGGTGGGCCATCCGGCGAAGATCCCGAAGTCTCAGTGAGGCTTCTTTGAGACACGAGCGACTAACTCATCCAATCTCGAAAGCAAGAGCCTCAAGATGAGAGATTCGTTCGACTTTTTGTAGCCGAGGACCAGGTCGATAGTCGGCGTAATCCCCTTCAGAGGTCGGCTCGTAACGGACAAAGGGAGGAAATTCTGTGCGTAAGCAGGCAACAAGCCTACGCCGCCCGTTGAGGCTATTAGAGATATTCCCATAGCCAAGTGGTCCGCTTCGTGAGCTGGCCTGATATTGATTCCGGAGCGCTTGAGGTAACTGTCGATGATCACACGCAGTACGGGAGCCGTGTTTGATACGGTCACGAACGTCTCCCCCACTAGATCCCGGGGACTGATAGCTTTGAGCGGAGCAAGGCGGTGGTCACTTGGCAAGATCACAGCCAAGGGCTCTTTGACCAGAACACGGTACGCCAACTCGGGCATTCCTTTTTCCCTTCGAAGAAAAGCGGCATCGATTTTTCCTTTCGAAAGGGCGCTCGCAAGCAGCGGAGAGTATTGGCTCGATATCATCACGTCGATGTTAGGGAGTTCGTCGCGCAAAATCCTCAAGGCTTCGGGCATCCAGGTCAACTCGTGTCCGGTCAGAAAGCCCATAGCGAAGCATGGCTTGGAGGGATGAGCGACCCGGCGTGCGGCTTCGGCGGCGGCTTCCACCTGCGACAGCACCACGCGGGCATGTTCGAGAAAGGCTCGGCCAGCCGCTGTCAGTTCGATTCCGCGAGCGCGGCGTGTCAGGAGTGGAACCCCTACTTCGTCCTCGAGATGCCGAATCTGCCGACTTAACGAGGGTTGCGATGTGTGGAGGCCTTGCTCTGCTGCCGATGTAAAGCTTCCCGCGTCCACAACCGAGACAAAATAGCGAAGGTGCCGCAATTCCATTTCCGCTCCCATGCCTGTGAAGCATCGCTCTCAGCTTAACAAAGTATGCTTCCTGCCACCGCGCGCCGCAATCCAACAAAGCGATCTGAACTAGTCCGGGACGGCTTGGGCAAGCATCTCAGCCATGGATAGCTCCGGATCAACGGGAGGTGTGCGATGAGCTCACCAGTTGTCTTAATCACCGGCGCTCTGACGGGAATTGGGCGCGCTGCTGCAATAATCTTCGCGCAGGAAGGGGCACGCATTGTTGTGTCCGGGCGCCGAGACAAAGAGGGACAAGAGTTAGTTGCCGAGCTGCAAAAGCGCGGGGCAGAAGCCATCTTTGTGCGCACCGATGTCCGCAAAGATGAGGACGTGCGCAACCTTGTGGACCAAACGATCAAGCGTTTCGGACGACTGGATGTGGCCGTCAACAACGCCGGCACGGAAGGCGCGCCTGGTCCTATTACGGAACAAACCGCCGAAAGCTTCGCCGCCACCTTCGACACCAATGTACTCGGCACGCTGCTGAGCATGAAGCACGAACTACGCGCGATGCTGCCACAGGGAAGCGGGAGCATCGTGAATGTCTCATCGTCCTATGGAAGCATCGGCGCTGCCGGGGCGTCAGTTTATGTGGCCAGCAAACATGCGGTGGAGGGCCTAACAAAATCCGCAGCACTGGAAGTCGCGGGAACTGGAGTTCGCGTAAACGTAATCGCGCCTGGCACTACGGATACAGGCATGCTTACACGCTTCAACAAGACAGATGATAACAAGGCGGCGCTCGTCTCGACGGTACCCCTCAAGCGTATGGCAACGCCGGAGGAGATCGCTCAGGTGATCGCCTTTGTTGGATCCGCAAAGGCCTCGTACATGACTGGCGCCTCCATCCCGGTGGATGGAGGAATGATCGCCGACTAAACCCATATCGAACGCTGCCCCGATTGCGCGAACTTGGATGGGCAACACGCGGTGCATACCAAATACAGGACACGGCGTGAGCGGGCGCCCGCGGTGCAGAACGATGTTGCGGACGTCGTTGCATTGCTGGCTTCCGACGCGGCTCGCTGGATCACGGGAGCGAGTATTCCGGTTGACGGGGGATCGCGAGCTAGTGAGTGGCCGATCGAGAATCCGACTAAAAAACAGGTACCTTGCATTGTCTTAGAGGAGGTTGAAGCGCATGAGAGCGGACATTGCAGTTGGCGCCAGATTTCCTGACTACGAGCTGACCGATCATACGGGAAAGCATCGCAAGCTTTCCGATCTGCAGGGGCCGGATCCGATGATCCTGGTGCTTAGTCGCGGAGGATTCTGCCCGAAGGATCGGCGCCAGGCGGAAGGCTTGGTCCAGCTTCACCACGAGATGGAAGTCGGTTACTCCCGGCTCGTGACAATCAGCACCGACAACATGCTTTTGACAAACGAGTACCGCACCGGAGTGGGCGCTCATTGGACTTTCCTATCCGATCCAGGACGAAAGGTGCAGAAGGATCTCGACATCGCGGAGTACACAGATCCCGAGCACAATCCGATGATCCCGCATGTGATTGTCCTGGAGCCGGGTCTCGTCATATTCAAGATTTACAACGGCTACTGGTTTTTTGGCCGGCCGACCATCGAAGAGCTGCGCCAGGACTTGCGCGCCGTGCTGAAGAAATGCCGGCCGGACTGGGATATCTCCAAACCCGAACTGAAAGCCGCCTGGGAGCGGGGCGAACGCGATCGTTTCTATCCGTATGGCAAGAGTTATGGGCAGGTTTTCCGGGAGCAAGGGTAAACATCACAAAATCTAGTGGCCCAGAGCTATGACTTTCGCTAGGGTGGCCCCTTAGAAGGGCTCGGTGCAAATACTCAATACCGACCCAACGATTGACATATCAATGAGTTCGGGAATGTTGCGCGTGACGGTGCATGCCCGCAAAAAAATTGTCACCCATGTCGATTCTGCGCCTGCTCATTCGACATATCGGTAGAGCAGCAATTAAGCTCTGAACGTGAACGTCAGAATCAACTCGACTCGAAAGGACAAACACAATGCGATTCATGGTCATCGTCAAAGTGACGGAAGACGCCGAAAACGAAGGCGCACTCCCCGATCCCCAGCTCATGGCCGACTTGAACAAATTCAACGACGAGCTCTTGGAAGCCGGAGTCTTGATAGGCTATGACGGTCTTCACCCCTCCTCCAAAGGCGCCCGCGTCCACTTTTCGGGCAAGAAATGCACCGTCATTGACGGCCCTTTCGCCGAAAGCAAGGAAGTCATCGCCAGCTTCTGGTTCTGGCAGGTCAAGTCTCTTGAAGAGGCCATCGAGTGGGTCAAGCGCTGTCCCAACGAAGGCGAGACCGACATAGAGATCCGCCAGGTCTTTGAGCCCGAAGAGTTCGCATCCGCCTTCAGCGACGAAGAAATTCAGCAGGAAAAAAACTTCCGCGCTCGGATGGCAGCTAACGCAGCTAAGAAATAGTCCCATTTGCACTGACGTATCCAAACTGGTGCGAATCGGTAGCCCACTCAATGTTCGAAAATGTAGGTGCGGTCGAAGTTTGAACGGCTCGAGTAACTGTTGGGTGAAGGGTTTCTCCTCGGTTGAAAACCGTTTGTGTTGCCGGGGGCCTCGCCGCGGTTCCGCCGAATTGTCTATTTCTTGAAACGAACCGGGCTGCCACTTCACTACATTCCGACGCGAGGCTTGGCGCAAGACCTTGCCAAACGGAGAGGCGCAGAAAGGCAGCATTGCCTATCCGTTATCGCGTTGAATAAGACTTCGATACCCGCCTGCCGGGCGAGTACAAACTCTGCTACGTGGACGGGCTATTTATAAGGAGAGTGTCATGACTGGAACGCGAATGGCCGAAAGCAAAAAGCTGCGTCTTCACCCGGCTCCACCAAAGAACTTCGACCCGTTCTCCGCTACTAAACAGGACTTGTTGAAGTTTGGGGTGCCGTTACGGCCTGACGCTCATGCGCAGCCGGGTTTAGCCGCGCTGTGGGATCGACTCGCAACCCGCTACCGCAACTTCGAACATCTCGAGCCGAAGCCAGACACTACAGCGGCAGGCAAAAAGGCGGTCGCCGCCAACGTTCCGCTGCTGGGTCTAGATCCGACAGAGTCGTGCGGCTACCAGCTCTTTAGCTCCGCTCCGATCACCTCCCTGTTCGTCACCTGGACCGTGCCCGACCTCCAGTTCACATCCAGCGAGCTTGGCACCGACTACTTCCATACCTTCGTCGGTCTCGGCTTCCTTGACCTCCACGTCGAGATGACGGTGAACCCGGCGGAAAACGTCACCTGCCAGGTGTGGGCAGAAGCCATCGGAAATATCAACTTGCCGGTGCGGCCCGGCGACGTGATCAGCGCCTCGTTGTGCCTGGAGACCAACGAGGCCGGTACAGCAGCATACTTCCTCGCCAACGAGACCACAGGGCAAACGATCAGCTTCTCGGTCGATACCGGATTTCCTCCCGCCGTGACGATCAATGCTGGGGTCACTCGCACCTGGCCGCTCGACCAACCGTTTCCCCCGTTGGCGAGGTTTGGGGTGGTCTATTTCGACGAAATCAGCGCCTTTTCAACGGGAGGTGCGCGGTCGCTTACATCCGGCGACGCGATCACCATGGTTGGCCAAAACGGCGGGACTCTCGCCAGCCCGGTCAGGCTCACCGACTACGCTTTCAAAGTAGTGTTCGCAGGGGCCTGATTGCCCGGCTGGAAAGCCGAGCCCGTCCAGTGAAGTGTACGGAGGCCCGCTCGCTCTACGAGCCTGTCTTTCAAGGTGGGCTTTCAGGATGGGAGTGTGAGAAAAAGTTTCGCCGTCGCGAGCTGATCTTCGTCGGTTGAAAGCTTAAAGCCCAGCTTTTTAAAGATTGCGGTCATACCATAGTTCTCGACCATGGTTGTGGCAGATACAACCTGCGACCGCGCATCGCCGACGCAGCTCATCTGGATGATGATTGTCTTTGTATTTGGATCACTGCCAAAGTAGTCGATCAGGTTTCCCCAGCTCACATCGAGCATTGACCCCAAACACGCAAACGCGCTGAATCCCACGATGTTCTTGTAGCTCGAGTCCAGTCCGATATTCGACGGATTCGCACCGTGAGCGCTTCCCGGAATGATGCGAGTTGCGGTACTCATGATGAGTTGCGATAGCAACGCTTGACCCGGAGTTTTAGTGTGTCAGGCGGAAGCCTACGCTACTGAAAAAGCGCCAAAGCGAATTGCGACCGAGCGGTCTCGTAACGCATCGAATTACGCCGAGAGCAAAGCTGAAATCGAGGAGGAATCAATGGGGAAGCTAGACGGAAAAGTGGCACTGGTGACGGGCGGGAATAGCGGCATCGGGCTGGCTACTGCGAAGCGCTTTGTCAACGAAGGAGCGCACGTTTACATCACCGGGCGGCGAGAAGCGGAACTGGCTGCGGCGGTGAAGGAAATCGGAAAGAATGTTACCGGCGTGCAGGGTGACGTGGCAAAGCTGGCCGATCTTGACCGGTTGTTTGCGCAGATCAAGCGCGAAAAGGGCAAGCTCGATATTGTGTTCGCGAATGCGGGCATTGCCACGTACGCGCCGCTCGGCACGATTACCGAAGAGCACTTCGATTCGATCTTTGACACCAATGTGAAGGGGCTGCTGTTCACGGTGCAGAAGGCGCTTCCGTTGATGCCGGACGGAGCTGCGATCATCCTGAATGCGTCCATCGTGGGGAGCAAAGGGCTTCCGGCAAATAGCGTTTATAGCGCGACGAAAGCTGCGCTGCGCTCGTTTGCGCGCACGTGGACCACGGACCTGAAGGATCGCCACATCCGCGTGAACGCAGTGAGCCCCGGCGTGATCGACACGCCCGGGCTGAGCAAATTGTTGGCCTCGAGCGACGTGGGCGAGGAACGGAGCAAAGCGATTTCGAGTGGCGTGCCGCTCGGCAGACGCGGCACCCCCGATGAGATCGCCAAAGCTGTTGTGTTTCTTGCGTCCGATGACAGCAGCTACGTGACCGGCGCAGAATTATTCGTGGATGGCGGCTTCGCTCAGGTGTAAATCTTCATGCTGGCCAAAACGATGTGCGACCAAGGGAATCGCGGCACATCGAATCGGGGCGATAGCAAAGCTAACGCCGAGGAGAAATCATGGGCAAGCTCGACGGAAAGGTTGCACTGGTCACGGGCGGGAATAGCGGCATCGGACTCGCTACTGCAAGGCAATTCGTCAACGAAGGGGCGCATGTTTACATCACCGGGCGGCGCGAAGCGGAGCTGGCCGCAGCGCTTAAGGAACTTGGCAAGAACGCTACTGCGGTGCAAGGTGACGTGACGAATCTCGCCGACCTCGACCGCCTCATCGCGCAGATCAAGCGCGAGAAGGGCAAGCTCGATATCGTGTTCGCGAATGCGGGGTTTGCGAGGTTTGCCCCGCTCGACAAGATTACCGAGGAGCATTATGACTTGATCTTCAACGCGAACGTGAAAGGCGTGATCTTCACTGTGCAGAAGGCGCTTCCGCTCATACCCGATGGCGGCTCGATCATCTTGAACGCGTCTATCGTGGCCACGAAGGGCTTTGCCGATTGGAGCATGTACAGCGCTGCGAAAGCGGCGGTGCGTTCGCTCGCGCGCACCTGGACGAGTGACTTGAAGCAGCGCCGCATCCGCGTGAACGCTGTGAGCCCGGGCTTTACGGACACGCCCGCCTGGCACGTGAACGAGGCCGCCGAGCAGCGCATCCCCGCCATTTCCAAAACCGTCCCGCACGAAAGGTTCGGCACCGCCGATGAGGTGGCGAAGGCTGTGCTGTTCCTGGCCTCCGACGACAGCAGCTACATTACCGGCGCGGAGTTATTCGTGGATGGCGGCTTCGCGCAGGTGTAAGCGTTCCTTCATTCCAGGTTGGAGCAAAAGAGCCGGCAGGATGCCCTTCGTGTCTCAGGGTAAACGGGCGCCACAAGGGAACGATGTCGTGCCACGCGCCAAGGATTCGCGCGCGAGCTGTAGTGTTACCGCTAAGTTCGCAGGGGCAGTAACGCGCGAAGGCGCGGGTCGCGAAGATAGATTGCCAGCCACGTCAACACGGCGATCGACAACGCAACTACAAACGTCGGTTGCCCCAGGCGCACATGCGTGGCAATTGCTCCACCGAAATACCCGGTCAAGAGAATCGCTCCCAGGACGGTAGTGCGAGGAATCGCATACAGCAGGGTGGAAGCGAGGAAGACAATCGTGATCGGCGTCCCCAGAGATTCCGGATAGCCCATGTCCCTCATGCCCTGCCGCGACATCTCGGGTTTGAGCAATCCGAAACCTACCACGAAAAGAATGAACGCAACGATCAGCCCGCTGAGGATCTGTCCGGCCCGAAGCATTCCTTTTGAGGTGGGCGCGCCTGCCGCAAGTGTTGACATGGTTTTTCCCCTTTCGATGTTGAATTCGGATTCCAGTAAACCATAAAAATTGGATGCACTTGCGCACCACTTTTATGCGCTGATGCCGGCCTATCGTCGCACCTTTTTTGGAGGAGGCGGCTGCTTGACCTTAGCCGCTGCTTGCAGCCACTATTGTTAACTGACGCGGAGCGCGGGCGAATGCCGGAAGGTAAAGGGCTTCTTATCGTCTACACAGGGCCTGGCAAAGGCAAGACCACCTGCGCCCTGGGCACAGCTTTTCGCGCGGTGGGACAAGGACTCCGCGTGTTGATGGTCCAATTCATCAAGGGCTCTTGGCACTATGGAGAGCTCGACGCAGCGAAAATGTTGGGTGATGATAAGTTCGAAATCCGCCCGATGGGCCGGGGGTTCGTTAAAGTGGGCGGCGCGGACACCGATCCCGAGGACATCCGCATGAGTGAGCAAGCCTGGGAATTTGCCCGCGAGCAGATTTATGGCGAGAAGTACGATCTGGTGGTGCTGGACGAAATCAACTACGTGATTAGCTATAGAATGCTAGATGCGGACGGCGTGGTGGAGGCCCTGACAAAGCGCCCCGAGCGTATACACGTGATCTGTACCGGCCGCAACGCGCATCCCAAGCTCGTCGAGGCTGCCGACCTCGTCACCGAAATGCGAGAAATAAAGCACCCCTACACGAAGGGCATCCTTGCACAGAGGGGAATCGACTACTAAATATGACTTGGTTCAAGCGCGAAAAAAAATCGATTGAAAATCCCACGCCCGTGGAAGAACGCCGTGTGCGCACCGAAGGTATGTGGACGAAATGCAATTCATGCCGCGCCATCATCTGGAAAAAGGATCTGGAGTCGAATTGGAACGTCTGCCCGAAGTGTGACCACCATTTTCGACTGGGCGCGCGCCGCCGTCTGGAGCTTCTGCTCGATGACGAACGTTATGACGAATTCGACGCCGATCTCGCATCGAGCGATCCGCTCCATTTCTCGGACACGAAGCCTTACGCCCAGCGATTAAAAGACGCGCAGCACAAGCTCGGCATGAAAGACGCGATTCTCACAGCCGAAGGCAGCATGGATGGCCGGCCCGTGATTTGTTGCTCGATGGAATTTGGATTTATCGGCGGTTCGATGGGCGCAGTGGTGGGAGAAAAAGTGGCTCGGGCGATTGAACGCTCGATGGAAAAAAAATATCCGCTGGTGATCGTGTCCTGTTCCGGCGGCGCGAGAATGATGGAGGGCGTGGTCAGCCTGATGCAGTTGGCAAAAGTGTCCGCGGCGCTCGCGCGCCTGGATGATGCGCGCATACCGTACGTTTCAATTCTCACCGATCCAACGACCGGTGGCGTTACGGCAAGTTACGCCATGCTCGGCGACCTGAATATCGCCGAACCCGGCGCCTTGATCGGCTTCGCGGGCCCGCGCGTGATCGAAGATACGATCCGCCAAAAGCTTCCGGAGGGCTTCCAGACAGCGGAATTTCTCCTGGAGCACGGATTTCTCGACGCGATCGTGCCACGCAAAGAGCTAAAGCCCTACGTCAGCCAGGCGTTTACGTTCTTTCTCGATTCATAGATCGAGCGAGAAGATCAATTACGAAGATGAACTACGAAGATTCTGTCCGCTCGCTTTTGGCGCTCGGCAGGGAACTTGCAGCGCCGCAGCAAGCTCGCGTCCAGAAATTCGGCCTCGAAAACATTTCGGCGCTTTCAGCCGATGTCGGAAACCCGCATCGCGCAGTTCCTTGCGCTCACATCGCCGGCACGAACGGCAAAGGCTCGACGGCTGCTACGCTTGAAGCGATCCTTCGCACGGCCGGTATGCGCACTGGCCTCTACACGTCGCCTCATCTCGAACGCATCAACGAACGTATCCGTTTGGATGGCGAACCTGTTTCGGATGAGATCTTCGCCGCCGCGTGGACGCGCGTGCATGGATCGATCGAATCGCTGATGGCCTCGGGAAAGCTCGCCGCGCACCCCACCTATTTCGAATGCGTCACCGCCATGGCTTTTTTGATTTTTGCCGAGCAGGGAATCGGCTTCGCGATTTACGAAGTGGGTCTCGGCGGCCGGCTGGACTCAACCAACATCGTCACGCCTGAAGTCGCCATTATCACGCCCATCGACTTCGACCATGAGAATTTTCTAGGGCATTCCATTGCGGAAATTGCGGCAGAAAAAGCCGGCATCATCAAACCCGGAGCGACGGTGGTCAGTTCGGTTGCCCGCCCCGAAGCCCGCGTCGTAATTGCTCAAAAATGCGCCGAGATGAATGCCCGGCTGCTAGAAATCGACGATTATTGGCAAGTTGTGGAAAAGCCGTCGCCCGTGTCCACCGGCACCTATCGAGCCATCGCCACGTCCAAAGATTCGGGCGCGAAACTCGTAATCGCCCCGGCGCTTCCGGGCCGGTTCCAACTTCGCAATGCCCTCGCCGCCGCAACAGCCGCGCGCGTGCTTTCAGAAAGCGGCAATTTTGCTATCGACGATACGGCCATCGAACGTGGCATCGCGAACGTGCAGTGGCCGGGCCGTCTCGAGCGCATCTCCGAGAAACCCGCAGTTTATCTCGATGGCGCCCACAATCCCGCCGGCGCTCGCGCGCTTCTGGAATTCTGGCAAAACGATCTCGCCGGCCGACGAATCATTCTCATTTATGGAGCGATGCGCGATAAGGCAGTGGATGAGATAGCTGGCGCGCTATTTCCGCACGCGCACGAGGTGATCCTCACCGAACCGCGCCAGCCACGCGCAATCTCGGCCGCCCTGCTGGCTGAAATGACAGCTCACCTGGCGTCGCAATGTCCGACCATCATTCCAGACCCAGTGCAAGCGTTCGACTATGCCATTGAAACCGCCCGTGAGAATGATGCCGTTGTTGTTGCCGGTTCTCTCTATCTGGTCGGCGACCTGCGCTCTCACTGGCGCAATCGGAGGCTTCCGACGCCCGTACACTCCTGAATCTCGTAAGACAAACTTTCAGCAATTCACATACGCAATTTAGTTTCCTGTACTTCCTGCCCAGAAACCCCGATTTAGGCTCGAAATCGCACGTAGTTCGAATCCGCGACGCAGGTTTTGTGCGTCCCAGACACGGACGAATTTTTCTCAGGTTCGAACGGAACTAAATTTTCTGCGCATGGAACTACAAATGTGCGGAAACAATTAACGCCTTTTGTTCGTATATTTAAGTGCGGGTTGGTAGCTAATCTGCAGGCAACAGCGTCTAAGCAATTAGATTTGGAGGGCCTAAATGACACGCGAGGAGAGACGACAAAAACTGGAATCTTTCGGCCGCGCGCCTGTATTACTTTCCGGCGCGCTTAGGCAATTTCCGAAGAAAATGTGGCTCTTTAAGCCATCCGCCGAAAAGTGGAGCATTCACGAAACGATTCTGCATCTTGCCGACAGCGAAGCCAGCGGGTACGTCCGCTGCCGCCGTTTCATAGCGGAACCGGGAGGCCCTGTGCTGCAATTTGATGCAGCCCGCTGGGCGGGTTCACTGGGATATTTTCACCAGAGCACACGTGAGGCGCTGGAGATCATTCGCCGCTTGCGCAAGATGACTTATCAACTGCTCGCTTCGTTGCCCGATCATATTTGGTCAAATGCCGTCGAGCGGCCCGATGACGGACTGCTTCGGCTTGAAGATTGGGTGGATATCCAGGAGCGGCACGTCCCTCATCACATCGAGCAAATGAGGCAAAATTACGAACTCTGGCTGAAAGCAAATCCGCCCAGAAAGCCGGCTTCTCCGTCCGGAAGACCGAGTGCAAGTTTGTCGTCGCAGCGAATGATTACGCTTTCGGCGGGACTCTAAGCCGCTCTCGGTTTACAAAGCACCTGGCCGGCGTCGGCGTCCAGCACACGCAGATCCCGAGCAGAGCCTCCGGCCTTGACCGTCCACGCATCGAAGTTGCCGCCCCGCAACACTGATGGTAGGATTACTGTTTCATGGCCTCTGATACGTCTCCCAAGCCGCGCGTCGGAATCCCCTACCGCACACGAAACGAAGAACTTAAGGGCGAACGGGGAAAGTACGATAAGTACCTCCAAGCCGTGCTCAGAGCTGGCGGCGAGCCCGTCGAAGTTTCGCTGCTTTTGCCGCCAGACAAGCTCCGCCAATTGGCTGGCTCACTCGATGCGGTCGTTTTGACCGGCAGCCCGGCCGACGTAAATCCGTCGCTTTACGGGGCGGTTGCGAACCCAGCCTCCGCTGAAGCCGATCCGGACCGCGAGCGCACCGACTTCGCCCTGCTCGAGCATGCCTTTGCCGAACACAAGCCCGTTCTCGCCATCTGCTATGGAAACCAGAGCTTAAATGTCTTCCTCGGCGGGACACTTATCCAGGACATCCCCACCGAACTTCATACGCCGATTCAGCATCCATGGTCGAATCGCGATAAAGGCGCGCCAGAGCCGTTTCATGCCGCAAAAATTGAATCCGGTTCGCGTCTTCGGGAAATAGCTGGCGCGGGCGAAATTAGCATCAATAGCTCCCATCATCAGTCGATCCTCGACCCCGGCCGAAACCTACGGATTGCTGCCAAAGCTCCGGATGGAGTCATAGAAGCCGTCGAATGGACGGGAGATTCGAACTGGGTTACTGGCGTCCAATGGCATCCGGAACGGATGGCCGAGTCGGATGCTCTCGCACAGCGTTTGTTTGGCACCTTGATGGAAGTAGCCCGCAAAGCGGCAGTCAGGCAAGCATAAGCGCGCGTTTAGGATCGCTGGCTACGGCGCATCGCCGCGCGATCCGCGATGCGGCAATTTTGGCATACCGCGCGTCTGTGTGACCGCTTCGCCATTCATCATCGCTTTTTAGGCATCGCTCTTGGGGGAAACATGATCTCGCTGGCAGGCAAAGCGGCTCTCGTAACTGGCGGCTCGCGGGGCATTGGAGCAGCCACCGTCCGGCTTTTCGCACGAGCCGGGGCGGACGTGGTGTTCAATTACAACCGAAGCCGCCAAGCCGCTGCGCAGCTTGAACAGGAAGCGCGCAAGAATGGCACGCGCATCGAGTCGCTCAAAGCCGACCTCGGCAAAATGGCCGATGCCAAGAAACTCGTGGAATTCACGCGAGAGCGCCTGGGCCGGATCGACATCCTCGTCGCCAACGCCGGCATCTGGAACGAAACAGATACTCCTATCGAAAAACTCACCGAGCGCGAGTGGGACGAAATGATGAGCGTCAACGTGAAGAGCGTCTACTCCGTGATTCACTTCTCCGTGCCGCACATGATTTCGCAGCGTGGCGGGCGTATCATCGCCATCAGCTCCACGGCAGGCCAGCGCGGGGAGGCCTTTCACACTCACTATGGCGCATCGAAGGGCGCGATCATAAGTTTTGTGAAGGGCCTTGCCACGGAACTCGCGCGCCACAACATCCTGGTCAACTGTGTAGCGCCTGGTTGGGTCGATACGGATATGTCCGCGTCTGTTTTGCGCAATAAGGCTGGCCTCAAACAGGCTGCCGCGGCAATTGCACTGAAGCGGCCTGGCACGGCGGCAGAAATCGCCGGTCCTATTCTGTTCGCGGCTTCGGACCTGGCAACCTTCATCACGGGAGAAGTAATCAACGTAAATGGAGGCGCTGTATTGTGCGGATAATTTCGCGCGCTGTTCTTCTTTCCCTCTTGCTGGCGGCTGCCTGGGCATCGGTATCACCATGCGCTCTCGCTCAATCGCCTCAGGACATGATGCCGGCAGAAAGCGCGGCCAAGGCGAAAGAGATTCTGCAACAGGCGATTCAAGCATTGGGCGGTACGGCGTACCTCAACCTACACGACGCGAGCTGCGAGGGCCGGCTCAGCCAGTTCGGGCACTCCGGCGAGCTGAATGGATTCGAAAAATTCGCTGATTACACCATTCCTCCATTCAAAGATCGGACCGAGAACCTGCCCAAGCGCAATATCGTCGAGGTCATGAATGGCGACAAAGGCTGGACGCTGGATCGCGGCGGCGTTTCCGAAGCTTCCGGCGCCGATATGGCTCGTTTCCAGGAAGACACCCAAAAGGATATCGACTACATACTTCGAAGCCGGATCAAAGAACCCAACATGATTTTCCGCTATGGCGGCCCGGACATCGTGGACTTGAGACCGGTCGACTGGGTGGAACTGGTCGACAGCGACAATCGGACTATTAAAATCGCGATTTCGCAGTCCACCCACCTTCCGGTTCGAAAGATCGTGGACACGCGCGACGCAAACACCCGAATGAAAACCGATGAGATGGAATACTACTCGAACTATCACCCGATCAGCGGCATCCAGACGCCTTTCCAGATAACCCGCGAGCGCAATCACATCAAGATTTATCAGGTCTTCTTCGATAAGTGCGAGTACAACACCAATCTCTCCGATTCGCTGTTTACCAAGGAATCGCTCGACGAGCGGTGGGAGAAAGTCGGAAAGAGCGCGCGCAAAAAAGCCGAAAAAGACGCCAAGAATAATTGAGGCTCATAGAATGCAGTCGAAACGACTAGTCTTTTGTGCTCTTCAAGCGGATTTTCCTTTGCGAGCAACGGGCTCACTCTTGGCTTTGGTCGATTTCACGAGATCCGCCGACGATGCTCCTTCGAGCGACAATCCATAGCCAACTTCCCGCACAATGCGCTCCTTCAACGGTTGAATAAAGTGGATGCGCGTGTTGCGGCGCGTAACTTCCGGCGCTTTCAGGTACAACTCGGCGAGTGCGTGCGCCCGGCCGAGCGCCTTGCCGCTCGGCACAACTTCAGCAACCACTCCCCATTCGTGAGCGGTACGCGCCGGGAGCGGCTGTGGGTTCAGCAGGAACGCCTCCGCTCGTCCCGCTCCAGCGCGATAACTCCAGGTGGTAAAGATTCCGTCGCCGGGCGCAACGCCCGCGGAGAAGTGGGCCACATCCTGGAAGGTCGCACCATCCGCCGCCACAATTACACTGGCAAGCAGCGCGTAGTCTGAATGCACATGGGCACGTCCCTCGATAGCCGCGATCACCGGCACTCGTATGTTGGCTATGTTTTCCAAAACCTGAATACCTTCGTCGTGAACCTGGCTCCATACGCCGGGATCGGTGACATCGCCGAAAGAGGACCAATCGACATCAGTAATAAACTCCCCGCCTGCGCCCGTCAGGATTACTATCTTGTTGGCCCTATCTTGCGCAATCCGATAGAAGGCATCGACAAATTCTGTGTGAGATGGCGCGGTCATGATGAACGGCCCGCCGTTGGTGTGGAATTCAGCAACCAGAACACCCTTGTCATCGCGTGTCAGTTTTAGGTTGTTATAGTCTCCAAAGTAGCTATTTTGAAGCGGCATCGCATTCTCCCTTCTGTGCTTCCCTTACTGCGTTTACCCGAATCTATTATTGCGACGTCAGCACATTGCACTGAGGTCGCTACAACGAGACCGCCTGCGGCGCGAATGATCTCATCAGTGATCCAGGCTGATTAGTATTCTACTGCGAAACTGTGGTAGTCGCGTTGTCGGGAACTAACCCACTACATGAGACCCGCCCGATTCGCCCAATCGCGTCCTGCGGGGTATAATCGCCTGATGCACAGGAAGCAAAAATCTCCGCAGATACACAGCACGACCGTGCTTTGCGTGCGCCGCGACAACAAAGTGGTTCTGGCTGCCGATGGCCAGGTGACGCTCGGCGAAGGTGTGATCAAGCACAACGCCAAAAAGACGCGCCGCCTCTATAACGACAAGATTCTGGCTGGCTTTGCCGGCAGCACGGCAGACGCGCTTTCGCTTTTCCAGCGTTTCGAAAACAAATTGCAGGAGTTCCATGGAAATCTTTCACGCGCGGCCGTGGAACTCGCCAAGGAATGGCGCACGGACCGTTCGCTGCGCCATCTCGATGCACTTCTGGTTGTTGCCGACGCGAAATCCACGTTTCTGCTCTCCGGCAATGGCGACGTAATCGAGCCTGATGATGGGATTACCGCCATCGGCTCCGGCGGCCCTTACGCACTCGCGGCGGCGCGCGCTCTGGTTAAATTTACGAAAATGAATTCGAAAGATATCGCTCAGGAAGCTATGCGCATCGCCAGTGAAATTTGTATCTTCACAAACGCGCAATTCAGCATCGAAGAACTATGACCGGTAAATCGGAGAAGGATATGGTGATCTACTTGGCCGGAGAATCGCAGACTTCGGAGCCGGAACCGCTTCCATCGTTCGACGAGCTCACACCTCGCGAAATTGTCGTCGAGCTCGATAAATATATCGTCGGCCAGAATGCGGCCAAGAAGGCGGTCGCTATCGCTCTTCGCAATCGCGTTCGCCGGCAGAAGCTGACTCCGGAGCTCGCCGAAGACATCCTTCCCAAGAATATTCTGATGATCGGCCCTACGGGCGTGGGCAAGACGGAAATTGCGCGCCGCCTGGCGCGATTGGCTGGCTGTCCTTTCGTCAAAGTGGAGGCTTCGAAATACACCGAAGTAGGCTACGTGGGCCGCGATGTTGAATCCATGGTGCGCGACTTAGTGGAAACTTCGATCGACATGGTGCGCGAAGAGAAGCTCGATGAAGTGGCTGAGCGCGCGGAGCAGTCCGCCGAAGAGCGGCTGCTCGATCTTCTACTTCCTCCATCATCGGTGCCCGCTGACGCGAGCCCGGCTTCGGAGGCTCAGCGCCGGGAGCAAGTGCAGCGCACGCGCGAAAAACTTCGCGTCCAGCTGCGCGAAGGCAAGCTCGACCAGCGCATGGTGGAAGTGGAAGTTCGCGAACGCTCTATGCCTTCCTTTGAAATCATCACGAATCAGGGCGTCGAGGAAATGGACGTCAACGTGAAGGATATGCTTTCCGGCATGTTCGGCCAGCAAAAGAAAAAGCGGAAGATGACGGTGGCCGAGGCTTTTGATTACCTGATTCAGGAAGAAGAGAACCGGCTGATTGACATGGATCAGGTGACTCGCATGGCGGTGGACCGTGTGGAGCAGATGGGAATTCTGTTCATCGATGAAATCGATAAAATCGCCGGTCGCGAATCGGGGCACGGCCCGGACGTCTCGCGCGAAGGCGTTCAGCGCGACATTCTTCCGATCGTGGAAGGCACTACGGTGAACACGCGTTACGGCATGGTGCGCACCGACCATATTCTTTTCATCGCTGCCGGCGCGTTCCACACCACGAAGCCGTCCGACCTTATTCCTGAATTGCAGGGGCGCTTTCCGATCCGCGTCGAATTGAGCTCACTCTCCGAAGCCGACTTCATTCGCATCCTTACCGAACCCAAAAACGCGTTGATCAAGCAGTACGTCGCGCTTCTCGATACCGAGGGCTTCAAGCTCGCGTTCACCGAGGATGCGATTTCCGCCATCGCCGGTTTTGCGGCCAAAGTAAACGAGCACACGGAAAATATCGGCGCGCGCCGCCTTCACACGATTCTTGAAAAAGTGCTCGAAGAAATTTCCTTCGAAGCCCCCGAAATGAAAAAGAAATCCTTTAAGCTCGATGCTGCGTACGTTCAAAAGCAGCTCGCGAACATCGTGAAGGACCAGGATCTGAGCCGCTACATTCTCTAGAAACCAGAAAAATGGAAATTCGAAAAGGGGACTTCGCACCCGGACCTGCCGCCCACCTTCCCGCCCGTCGGCTCCCGACTTACTTCTTCCTCTTCTCTATTTTCATTCTCTACAGCTGTGCCGCCCCCGGCGAACCCATCGAACGCAAACCGCCAACCCCAACCCCGGTGACCGACCTTACCGCCTCTCAATCCGGCAACGACGTGATTCTCAGCTTTACTCTTCCACGAGATTCTGTCGAAAAGCGCGAGATTCTTAAGCCCCTCTCCGTCGATGTGTACCGGAATTTCGAGTCGATACCGCCCGCCAATTCGCCGGCAGCCGCCACTCCTGCAAACCCAACTTTGCTGCTTACGATTCCGCCCTCAATGGTGGATCGCTACACAATCCAGGGGCGAGTTCGATTTGTCGATTCGCTACGCGTCGAGGATTTCACCCCCACCGGCCGCGAGGCTGTGTATCTCGTCCGCACATTTGTCGCGCCAAAAAAACTTTCCGCAAATTCGGACGTTGCCGCTCTCGCGGTATATCCCCCCGCCAATCCGATCGCGGACCTTAAGGCTGAATTTACGCGCGCGGGCGTGACGCTCTCATGGGCGCCGCCCGAAAAAACTATTATCGGCACGGCGACCAACATCGTTTTGTATCGTGTGTATCGAGCGGAAATGGAACCGGGCACAAATGCCGCTGCGAATCCTGCCGCTGCCAGCAACACGGAAGCAGCTAATCCAAAAGTTCCCTTCGCGCGCATCGCAGAACCCATATCCCCTCCCTACAGCGATACGCAGACGGAACTCGGCAAGACCTACGCATACTCAGTGCGCAGCGTCGCACAGTATCCCGGCGTGCAGATCGAGTCAGTCGATTCGAATTTTGCGATGATTACACCGAAAGACGTTTTCCCACCGCCCGCGCCGCGGGATCTTGTCGTGGCCTTCGTTCCGGCCGTCGCCGGAATGCCCGCTTATCTCGACCTTTCTTGGTCCACCAACGCGGCAACCGATATCGCCGGGTACAACGTCTATAGAAGCGAGGAACCTTCGCGTCCTGGAACGCGCCTTAATTCCGAGTTGTTGCTTACGCCTTCATTTCGCGATATGAATGCGGTACCCGGCCACACGTATTTTTATACCGTCACCGCGGTCGATCGCTCAGGGACTGAAAGCCCCGCCGGCACGCCGGCCTCGGGTAGCGTTCCAGCGCCCGATCGTTGATACGGTGATTGAGAAGTTCCGTGGATAAGATGAGTGAAGCTCGAATCCCTGATCCGCTGAAGGTTGGCCGTGAAGTGCTGGCCTCCGGACATCGCACCGCGCTACAGACGGGCGTTTTTATGGGCGCTCTCCTGATCGTCGTGATGATTGCCGCGCTGTTCGTCGCCAATCGCGTCCCCGGCTCGGAGCGGTACGCCCTCGAACGTAACGCCACCTTCTGCGCGCTTTTCTTTATCTGCATGCTGATTCCCATCGCCCGCTACTTCAACCGCCCGATGCCGATGTTCATGTCCGCGATGATTGGCTGGGTGATATTCGTCGTCGCCTACGACATCACTGGCATGTTCTACCAAAATCTTTTTCAGGCTTTGCGCAGTCCATTTCAAGCTCTCATCGAAGGCACTATCGTCTACGGAGTAGCCGCAGTCGGCGCCTGGGTGATTGGCATGTGTCTCGAGGCGCGCCAACATCCGCTCGCTCCACGCCGCCGCCGCACGGATCATCTCCATCAACAACCATGAAACCTTCACCATGAATCCTGAATCATGAAACTTTGCCGCTTCCAGCCGCTCGAATTCGCTGCCGCCGATATCGCCCGCGCTCCTCACCAATCGCACCCGCACGTGCGCCACGGCATCGTCGAGGCCAACTGGGTTCACGAATTCAGCGGTGAACTCTGGGGCGCGCGCGAAATCACCGGCCAAAAATGGCCGCTCGACTCCGTAAAATTTCTGCCGCCTTCCGTCCCCTCGAAAATCGTCTGCATCGGCAAAAATTATGTCGACCACGCCGCCGAAATGGGCGGCCCTCCGCCGAAAAATCCCATCATTTTCCTGAAGCCGCCTTCAGCAATCATCGCGCCCGAAGAACCGATCTTCCTTCCCCGCATCTCCCAACGCGTCGACTACGAAGGCGAAATCGCCATCATCATCGGCCGCCGCTGCCATCTGCTCACCGCAAACGAAGACCTCCGCCCCTACATCCTCGGCTACACCTGCTTCAACGACGTCACCGCCCGCGACCTCCAGAAACTCGACGGCCAATGGACCCGCGGCAAAAGTTTCGACACCTTCTCCCCGTTCGGCCCGCTACTGGAGTCCGACCTCAATCTTGCCGATACCAGAGTAGAGACGTACGTCAACGGCGTTCGGAAACAGTCGGCCAGCGTGTCAGAAATGAGCTTTTCCGTTGATGTTATAATTCGCTGGATAGCTGAGGTGATGACGCTCGAACCCGGCGATGTGATCGCAACCGGAACACCGGCGGGAATCGGCCCTCTCGCCGACGGCGACGTGGTGGAAGTAAGCGTCACCGGAATCGGCACGCTTCGCAATCCGGTAGCAAGTTTTCAGTAGGGGCACGGCATGCCGTGCCCGCTCGACCGCCGGCAAGACGTCATTCGCACATCTCAGGTCGGTGGAGTTTCGCACCCACCGATGCGCCGGCTAGCAACTGCCTAACAAGGGCCTTGTAGGTCGAGCACGAGCCTCGCGGGTCGGCCGGGCAAAGTTTTGTAGGTCGCGGTTTCAACCGCGACGCTCACATCACGTTTATGACGAGGGGCTTCAGCCCCTGAAGTACAATTTTTGAAACAAACCACAGAGGTGAAAAAATGAAATTCTTCCTCGACACCGCAAATCTCGACGAAATCCGCCAGGGCGCAGCCTCCGGCGTAATTGACGGCATCACCACCAACCCCACCCTCGCCGCCAAAGAAAAAAAGCCATTCCGCGAACTCATCATCGAAATCTGCAACATCGTAAAGAACGGCGCCATCAGCGCCGAAGTCGTCTCCACCGATTACGACGGTATGCTCCGCGAAGCCCGCGAAGTGGTCAGCTGGCATCCCAACGTCGTCGCGAAAATTCCCATGACGCCCGACGGCGTCCGCGCCCTCAGCGTCCTCTCCAAAGAAGGCGTCCGCGTCAACGTCACTCTCGTCTTCTCCGCATCGCAGGCGCTTCTCGCCGCCAAAGCCGGCGCCTATTTTGTCAGCCCGTTTCTCGGCCGCCTCGATGATATCTCTCAGGACAGCATGATTCTTCTTCGCGACATCCTGCAAATTTATCGCGCGTATGATTACAAGACGCAGGTGCTCGCCGCGAGCCTTCGCCACCCCATGCACGTCGTCGAAGCCGCGAAGATGGGAGCGCATATCGGAACCATGCCGTTCAAGGTTTTCGAAATGCTCTTCAAGCATCCGCTCACGGACCGGGGCCTCGAATCGTTCCTGAAAGACTGGGAAAAAGCGCGCGATACGCTCGGCGAAATTTCTGAGCCGGTCGGCGCGCGTAAAGGCGGGCGTTGAAACACCTTTTTTCGAATTGGAGCGAACTGCTGCCGATTGCCGGCCTCATCGTCATGGCCGCAATTGGCATCGTAGTCTGGCTGCGTCGCAAGCCTGTCGACGACTCGGAAATTGAGCGCCAGCGCCGCGCCTACCTCAACAAGGTCGGCCGCATCGTCGAAGGCCAGATCCTCGAAATTTCCGAAAATGCTTTCCCGGCCGGCGACGCCAAGCAGCATTCAACTCCCGCAAAATATAATCCCGGTTCGAGCAGCGGCGCGAAGATAACCGCAGCCGCCCCCACCAACGGAACGCAGCGCCTCATCTACTACACTTACTCGATCTCCGGCGTCACCTACGAAACCGCGCAAGACGTCACCGGCCTCGAAGAGCGCCTCCACCTCAAGCGCGCCGCCGTCGGCCAAACCGCCAGCGTAAAATACGACCCCTCAAATCCCAGCAACTCAATCCTGCTAGCCGACGATTGGTCCGGGTTGCACTGAGCGAATCAATCTCAGAGCGGGCGCCCTCCCTATATCCGCGCTAGCTCAGCTTCCTGAAAATCACAACAAATGCCACAACACCCGCAAGCAGAGCAGCGGGAATACTGAACGCCATCGGTATTCCGTAAGTCCATTCATCGCGAAAGAATTTTGCGCCTATGAATATAGTCGCAATCCAGGCACCGAGGGACGCAAAGCCCGCGATCGCCGTCGCGACAGCCAGCGCCGCGACATTGTCCTCAAACCATTCAGAAATCCTCATTCGACCCCTCGAGTCCTATCGCGCTGGCCAATTCCAACTAGGCACATCCACTGCCTGCAGGCCGGATATTGTAGTTTCACCAAGTTCTTTCTCCAACGTGACGGAATGGCAGCCCGGTTGTTCGACGAGGGCAGCGATCAGTCGAGGCGCGTGTGTGACGACTATCATCTGCGAGCGTTTCGCGGATTGAGCTATGAGCCGTGCGAGCGGAGGGAGAAGATCTGGATGCAGACTGGTTTCCGGCTCATTTAATACCATCAACGCCGGCGGCCTGGGAGTCAGCAGCGCAGCGACCCAAAGCAGATATCGTAGTGTGCCGTCGGACAGTTCCGCCGCGCTCAAGGGCCGCAGCAAGCCATGTTGCTCCATCGTCAGCCCGAACCGGCCAAAGCTGGTCTCAACCGAAACGCGGCCACCTGGGAAGGCGTCTCCTACTGCCGCATGTAATGCCTCAACATCGCCGATCTCACAGATCGTTTGAACTGCTGCAGCGAGGTCGGCACCATCATTGGCAAGAATGGGAGTGTGAGTGCCGACTTGGGGTGAACGCGCAGGCGCATCCGCATCTGTTCTGAAGTGATCGTAGAAACGCCAGGCGCGAATCGATTCGCGCAAAGCCAACATCTCCGGTGCGTTTCGCGGGTCGGCAACATGCGTCATCATGCTATCGAACGCGGAAAGTTGTTGTGTGACAATGTTCCAGTTATCGTCCTCCCCGCGGATGCGGATCACGCCGCCGCGCCGATCCACCAGTAATGTTGACGGACGCAGCACCGGCCCATGCCAGATGCACTCGCGCTTGATCTCAGGGTCGAGATCGAACGCTGAGGAACCTGGTATCGGTAAGCCCAGGTCGATTAAATATCCGAAATCGTCTGCCGCAAACCCGAGGCGAAGGTTGACCGGGTTCTTCCGCCTCGTCGCCTGAACGGGATGTTCGCCGCGTTTCACAGAATCTGAGAAGGCTTCGGGTCCGGCCCAAAGAGTTGATTGGAGTCCGCCCTCGCGGGCAAGTGAAGGTACGACGCGGCTTTGTGCTGTGTCAGCCAGGAGTCTCAACGCCCGATAAAGGCTGGATTTTCCGCTTCCGTTCGCACCGGTGATTACGTTCAATGCCCTTAGAGGGACGACCAGTTTCCGAAGCGACCGGTAATTGGAAATCGCTATGGTAGAGAGCACGGGGAAACAATAACCTGAGTCGTTCTCAAAGCGCCACGCTGTTACTACCTCAAGCCAGCGTAGTGCTACACTTTGGAGTTTCGTATAGGAGAAAGCAGTCTAGATGCGCATCCGCCCATCGCGCTTAGCAGTTGCAATCCTCGCAATAATCGCAGCCCCGCTCGTCGCATCCGCCCAGCAATCATCGCAGCCAGTTAACCCCAGCCAGTATTCCGCCATGCGCTGGCGCCTCATCGGCCCGCACCGCGCCGGTCGCGTCACGGGCGTAGCCGGCATCTCCGGCGACCCGTCCACCTACTACATGGCCACCCCAGGCGGCGGCGTCTGGAAAACCACCGACGCAGGTGAAGTCTGGTTCCCGATTTTCGACGAGCAGCACGTCGCTTCTATCGGCGCAATCGCCGTGGCTCCCTCAAATCCAAAAATCATCTACGTCGGCACCGGCGAGCAAACCCCCGGCGATGGCGTCTACAAATCCACCGATGCCGGCGCCACCTGGACCAACATCGGCCTCAAAGAATCGAAATACATCAGCTCGATCATCGTGGATCCCAAAAATCCGGACGTGATCATCGTCGGCGTCCTCGGCCATCCTCTCCTCAGCGTCGCGCAGCCAAGTCCCGATCGCGGCGTCTACAAAACCACCGACGGCGGCAAGACCTGGAAGAAAACCCTCTACAAGGACGATCTCACTGGCGTCGCCGACCTCGAGGTGGACCCGGAAAATCCGCGCGTCCTCTACGCCGCGCTCTGGCATCCCACCGATTTCTTCGCTGGCGACGACGGCCCCGAAAAACCAAATTCCTGGATCTACAAATCCACCGATCAAGGCGCCACCTGGAAGGAACTCGCTTATACCGGATTCCCGAAAGGCCCGTGGGACCGCGTTGGCGTCGCCGTCGCGCCGGGCAATCACGGCCAGCGCGTTTTCGCGATTCTGGAGCAAGGCCTCTATCGCTCGGACGACTCCGGCGCCACCTGGAAGCAGATCACTCAGGACCCACGCGTGATCGGCAATTCCTATTTCGCCCGCGTCTTCGTCGATCCGCGCAACGCCGACCTCGTCTACGTGATGCAGACTTCTCTCTACCGCTCCACCGACGGCGGCAAGACGTTCATCTCCTTCAAAGGCGCGCCCGGCGGCGATGATTATCACAACATGTGGATCGACCCGCAGAATTCGCAGCGCATCATTCTCGGCGTCGATCAGGGGTGCGTAATCAGTGTCGACGGCGGTAAGACCTGGACTTCGTGGTACAACCAGCCAACAGGCCAGTTCTACCACGTCTCTACCGACACGAATTTCCCCTACATCGCGTACGCCGCGCAGCAGGATAGCGGCACTGCCGAAGTTCCCAGCCGAGGCGACTACGGCTCGCTTACCTATCGCGATTGGTTTTCCGCTGCGGGATTCGAGTACTGCTATATCGCGCCCGATCCGCTGAATCCGGACATCGTTTATTCCGGCGGCTGGTACGGCAGCGTCGTCCGCTTCGACCGCACCACCGGCCAATTTACGCACGTCTTTGTGCGCGGCTCGAAATACCGCACCACCACCATGCCTCCGCTGCTGTTCTCGCCCCAGGATCCGCGGCTTCTGTATCTTGGCGCGCAGGTGGTTCTCACCACGGCGAACGGAGGAAAGAACTGGCAGGCGATCAGCCCCGATCTCACCGCCCGTCCCGGCGCCAAAGAAAAATCCACTGAAAAAACCGCAGAGAAATTCGAGCGCCCGCAATCGCCGTCAAATTCGCTCGAAGCCAGAAACGAAGAAGCTCAGCGCGCCTCCACCGTCAGCCCGGGCCACTCGCCCGAAGCCGAATCGGAATCCTTCGCGCCGTTTAGCGATGACGAAAAAGATTTTGGCGACGAGCAATCCGCGCGCCGCCCGCACGCGATCTCCACTCTGGCGCTCTCGCCTGTGCAATCCGGACTCATCTGGGCCGGCACCAACAATGGCTTGATTCATGTCACCGAAGACGGCGGCCTTACGTGGCGAAATGTATCCCCGCCCGATCTCAACGACCACAGCAACGTGGTGATTCTCGAAGCCTCGCACTTTGATGCGAACCTCGCCTTTGCCACCGTGGAAAATCGTCGCGACTCGACGCCCTATATTTTCCGCACGCGCGATGCTGGAAAAACGTGGGAGAAAATCACGGAGGGGCTGCCAGGCGGATGGGTTGCGCGCGCGATTCGCGAAGACTCCGTGCGCAAGGCCCTTCTATACGCCGCACTCTCGAATGGCGTCTACGTTTCATTCGACGACGGCGACCACTGGCAATCACTCCAGCTGAATCTTCCCACCAGCGATGCCCGCGATCTCGTCATCCACGATAACGATCTCGTCGTCGCCACTTACGGCCGAGCGCTTTGGATTCTCGACGACGTCTCGCCGCTGCGCCAGGCCGGGCCGCAAATCGCGAATGCGGACGCCGCGCTTCTGCGTCCCGCCACCGTCACTCGCATTCGCTGGGACAACGATCAAGAAACTCCGCTTCCACCGGAATTTCCCGCCGCGCAAAATCCGCCCGACGGCGCCATCATCTACTACACTCTGAAATCCGCGCCGGCCGCCGATATCACTCTAGAAATTCACGACGCGCAGGGAAATCTTGTCCGCCGCTTCTCGAGCGCCGCGCCCGCGCCCGATACGGTCGTAAAAAATGTTCCCGATTACTGGTTCGGCCCGCAACCCCAGCTTCCAAAAAATTCCGGCCTGAATCGCTTCGCATGGGATTTGCGCTTCGAGCCTCCGCCGGCTTTGCAGTACAGCTACTATGGCCAGCCGCTCAAATATCTCGAGTACACACTTTCCGACCACGCCATCCCCGGCGAAACGCCGCGCGAACAAGTGCTCGGCCCCATCGTTCCTCCCGGCCAATATGAAATCGTGCTGACCGCGAACGGCCAGACCGTCCGCCAGACTCTCACCATCGTTCCCGATCCGCGCGTCCACGTCGCCCCGGCGGATTACATTGCGCAGTATTCAGCCGCAAAACGCGCCGATAGCGGCCTGCGCGCCAGCTACGCCACTTTCCAGGAAGTGGCCGCGCTGCGCAAAGCGGTGACCGAACGCGAAGAGAGCCTCGGCGCAACGCTGAAGGCCAATGCCGCCGATCCCGAGGCCAATGCCGCCGCCGAAGCGCTGAAGAATCTCGACACAAAGATCGGTGAAATCCTGGAAGGTGCGAACGGCTCGACCGGCATTGGCGCAGTGAACCGCGACCTCGCCCGCACCTCTTTCATGATCGAATCCGGCGACGCCGCTCCAGCCCCCACAGCCCTCGAAGTAATCGACGAATCCTGCACCTCCCTAAACAAATCTCTCATCGCATGGCGCGCGCTGAACTCCGACACGCTATCGTCGGTAAACTCCACGCTGGAAAAGGCCAAACTAGCGCCTCTTCCGATCGCCGCGCCCGCCGCAAACGCGACTCGTGACGCCTGCCACATGTAACCGCCGTCCCTTCTTCTGCAGTGCCGGCATCCTGCCGGCTCTTTTGACGTTGAAGCGGCCTCTGCTTTTGACCTCGCTTCAGCTCGGGTAGCCACGACGACGCCCTCCTCGTCGTGCCTCTTCCGCTCTCGCGCCACCGTAAAGAGCGCTATCCAGCCCCCGCACGCTCGCGCACCTGTCATCCTGAGCACAGCGAAGGATCTCAGCGCCGCTAATCATCTCCACCCGTTTCCACTTCCCCAATCCGTGCGCTAAACTGACAGCGCACCAAATTCCCCCCACTGCACCACGAAAGCGAGCGCGTCGTGCCAGAAACCGAATTCCCCTGGGTTAGCGAAATGGCCGGCGTCCTGGAGACCATCAATCAGGGCGTCATCATCAACGACGATTGCAGCCACATCGTTTTCGCCAATGCTCTGTTCCAGAAAATGATCGGCATCCCGGAAAACGAAATAATCGGCCAGAAGATTTTGGATTTGTATCCGCCCGAAGACGCGGCTATATTGCGCAGCCGCATCCTGCAGCGGCAAACGGAAGGCCATAGCCAGTACGAGTTCTATCTTCCCCAGGCGAACGGCAATCGTCTGCCGGTGCTCGTCACTGCGCGGCAGATCGAAGATCCAGATGGCAATGTTTTCGCCGTGATCACCGCCACCGACATCACCGAACAGAAGCGTGCTGAAAACGCGCTGCGCGAGGCGAACGTACAGCTTGAAAAGCGCCACCAGGAAATCGAAGAAGATCTGCTGCTCGCCGCCCGCGTTCAGCAGAGCCTCGCGCCCACTGGACTCACCTGGGGCGGCGTCAATGTCGCCACGTACTATCAGCCCGTGCGCACGATCGGCGGTGATTTCGGCTTGGTCGCGCCGCGGCAGGATTCGCTCAGCCTTTTTGTCTGCGATGTTTCCGGGCACGGCATCGGCTCAGCGCTCGTCGCCAATCGCATTTACACCGAAACCATGTCGCAAATCGAACGCGGCGTCGCGCTCGGCCCCATGATGCACCACCTCAATCGCTTCGTACTGCGCAACATCGGGTCGTCTGTCTTTTACTTCACGATGGTGGCAGCGCGACTCGATCGCGACGCACGCACCCTCGAATTCGCCAATGCAGGCCATCCTCCCGCAATGATTGTCCAACCCGGACAAGCGCCGCGCCTTCTCGAATCCGGCAGCGCCGTGCTCGGCCTGCTCGAAGACGCAGTGGGCAAGGAAGCCACCGTCATCGTCCCCGTCGAGTCCGGCGATCGCCTCGTGATTTATACCGACGGCTTCACGGAAAGTTTCAACCAGAAGCGCGATATGCTGGGCGTCGAAGGCCTCAGTGAAATCGTCCGCGAGACCTCCAAGTTGCCGCTGCAGGAAATGAAAGACCAGATTCTCCACCGCGTCACCGCCTGGCGCCACGGCCCTCCCGACGACGACATGTCTCTCGTGATCATAGAAATCCCCTAGCCACAAAGCCTGGCCCGAGCTGGATCAGTGCGATTCTGCATCTCGCGAAGCAACGAAAGCGGCAAAACGAGGCATCACATGGCTGGCAGTTTGCTTGCTTCGCTTCGGCCTTCGCCGTGAGCAACTGCCGCCGGGGACATTGGTTTTAATCCACGGTTCCGCGATTAAAACTCCCGCTAACCTGTTTAGAAACAATTTGATAGCTTTTTCTAATAGGCGGTAAAAGGGGTACCTAAGAAATCGCGCTGCGCTTGCCTTGGCAGCGCAAAAAGCTGATATTGGGAGCCGATTATGAGCACCCCAAAACCAATCGAACACCGCAAACATCTCGATCGCCTCGAAGAGCTTCGCCGCCGCAACGCCGAAGCCGAAGAAGGCGGCGGCCCCGAACGCCGCGACCGCCAGCACAAAGAAGGAAAGCTCAGCGCGCGGGAGCGGGTGGACCTGCTGCTCGATGAGGGCTCCTTCGAGGAACTCGACAAATTCGTGCGCCACCATTGCACCGATTTTGGGATGGAGCAGCAGCGCCCTGCGGGAGATGGATTTATCACTGGCTACGGCCGCATCAACGGCCGGCTGGTGTATGTGTTTGCGCAGGACTTCACGGTGTTTGGCGGGTCGCTTTCGGAAGCGAATGCTTCGAAGATTACGAAGATCATGGATTTGGCGATGCGGCAGGGCGCCCCGGTGATTGGGTTGAATGATTCCGGCGGGGCGCGGATTCAGGAAGGTGTGATGTCGCTCGCGGGCTACGCTGACATTTTTCTGCGCAACACGCTGGCGAGCGGCGTGGTGCCGCAGATCAGCGCGATCATGGGACCGTGTGCCGGCGGAGCGGTTTATTCGCCCGCGATCACGGATTTTATTTTCATGACGCGCGACAGCTCGTACATGTTCGTTACCGGGCCTGACGTGATCAAGACGGTGACGCACGAAGAAGTGACGAAGCAGGAACTGGGTGGCGCGATGACGCACAACGAAAAAAGCGGCGTCGCTCATTTTGTTTCGCGCGACGATGCCGAGTGCCTCGCGATGATTCGCGAGCTGTTCAGCTATTTGCCGTCGAACAACCTCGAAGATCCGCCGCGGCGCTCGTCGGACGATCCGTGGGATCGCGCTTCGACGGCGCTGAATGCTCTTGTGCCTGAAGACCCGCAAAAACCTTATGACATCAAGGATGCGATTCACGAGATCGTCGATGAGGGTGAATTCTTCGAAGTGCACGAGCACTTCGCGAAAAATCTGGTGGTGGGATTCGCGCGGCTCGAAGGACGGCCGGTCGGGATCGTCGCCAATCAGCCTGCCTTTCTCGCGGGCGTGCTCGACATTAATTCGTCGATGAAAGGGGCGCGTTTCGTTCGTTTTTGCGATGCGTTCAACATTCCGCTTATCACATTCGAAGACGTGCCTGGCTTTTTGCCCGGCACGCAGCAGGAGTTTGGCGGAATCATCAAGCACGGGGCGAAGCTTCTGTTCGCATTCGCAGAAGCCACGGTGCCAAAAATCACGGTGATCACACGCAAAGCCTATGGCGGCGCCTATTGCGTGATGGCTTCAAAGCACATTCGCACCGACATCAATTTCGCCTGGCCCACCGCTGAAATTGCCGTGATGGGGCCAGAGGGTGCCGTCAACATCGTCTACAAGCGCGAGATCGATCGCGCCCCCGAAGCGGATCGTGAAAAGTTGCGCCGCGAGAAAACCGATGACTTCCGCGAGCGGTTCGCCAACCCGTACGTGGCAGCCGAACGCGGCTACATCGACGCCATCATCGAACCGTCGCAGACGCGCGCGAAGCTCATCACCGCCTTGCGCTCGCTCGAGAGCAAGCGCGACACGAACCCAAAGAAAAAGCACGGCAATATTCCTCTATGACATGGCTTCGACCCCCCGAAACGACTGCCAGCCATAGTGGCTTGCAGGCTTGTAACCTTGGGTTGTCACTTACTGGACATTTAAGGTCCATTTCTGTAGGATTGCGGGGTTTTGCGCCATTATTATCAGGTGAGATTGCCCTAGGAGATTGTGATGCCCAAGTCCGGCCCGAAAGACGGCGCGAAGAATGCGCCGAAGACGCTGCTCGATTCGATCGATTCGCTTATCGAACGCTATCATTTGCTAAAGCATCCCTTTTATCAGGCTTGGACCGAGGGCACGCTTTCCAAGGAATCGCTGCAACTTTATGCCGCGCAGTATTACCAGCACGTGCGCGCGTTTCCGGAGAACTTGAAGCAGCTTGCTTCGCGCACAAACGGCAACTTGCAGGCGCTGGTGAACGAGAATCTGGCGGAAGAAGTGGATCCGTCGGCTCCGCACCCGATGCTGTGGCGCGAGTTTGCCGCATCACTCGGGGTGAGCGATGTGGCGCTCGATTCGAGCCGCGCGCTTCCGGGTATCGCGGCGCTGCTCGACACGTTCGACGAGGTCTCGACCGATGGATCGATGGCGCAGGCTGTGGCCATGTTCTACAGCTACGAAGCGCAAGTGCCGGAAATCGCGACGCAGAAAATTTCGGGGCTTCGCCAGTTCTACGGAATCACCGATTCGCGTTCGCTCCGATATTTTGCAGTACACGAAGAGGCGGACGTGCGGCATCGCGCGGCCTGGCGCGAATGGCTCGGGGCACAGAAGAATATCGACGAGGTTGCGGTGCTCTGTGCGGCCGAACGCAGTTTGAAGGCTCTGTGGGGCGCGCTGGATGCGGTGTATCCCGAAGGCTGCGCGCCGAAGAAGCAATCGCCGAAAAAGCAATCAAGCGACGCGTCCGAACACGGCACGTCGTCGCACTATCCCGGATTCTAATCGCGCCTACGCGGTTCCTCTCGCGAACCGCGCCGCAATCGTTTTGCTTTTTTGTTTCCTCTAGCGCTCGGCTTTCCGCGATTCGTGCCTTGCTTCAGAATCTTTACTCCGTCGGGCCCGCCGATAAACACCTGTTTCGCGAGCCCGAGAAACAGCCCGTGCTCGACGACGCCGACGGTTTCATCCAGCTCGCGGGCTATTTTCTTTGGATCTGCGATCGGCCCAAAGGCGCAATCGAGAATGTAGTGCCCGCCGTCCGTGACATATGGCTTGTCGTCAACCCCAGGCCGGAGCTCGGTTCCCGCTCCCATGGCTCTCAGCTTTCGCTCGGTAGCCTCCCAGCCAAAGGGAACCACTTCAACGGGAACGGCGAGCGTTCCGCCCAGACGCTTCACCAATTTGGTCTTGTCCACAATCACCGCCATACGCTTACTTGCGGCGGCGACGATTTTTTCGCGCAGCAGCGCCCCACCGTGGCCCTTGATCAGCGCCAGAGTGCCCTGCTGCACTTCATCAGCGCCGTCGATGGTCAGATCGATTTCTTTTATATCGGCGAGGGTCGTGAGCGGAATCCCGAGGCTGCGGGCTTGTTCGGCGGTGCGTTCCGAGGTGGGGACGCCGGTGAAACGCAGTCCTTCCTCCGCAACTCGGCGGCCGAGTTCGCTTACGAGATAGGCAGCAGTGGTGCCGGTGCCGAGGCCGACGATCATGCCGTTGTGGACGAGCTGCGCCGCAGCTTTGGCCGCTTCTTTTTTGTATTGGTTCTGCTGGCTCGCGTCCATCGGCCCTCCGTTGCGATTCGAAGCGCGAGGCCATGATAGACGGTCGCGAGTGAGGTTGCCAACTGGCAGCCAAGGCGTCGGGCGAGGCAGAGTGAACGCGCGGCGTAGTTCAATGGATGGGACGAAGCGCTAGCAGGTTCGGGCACGGCATGCCGTGCCCCTACTGATGCGTTGTGCGACCGGATGGGAAAGGCAGAGATGTTTCGGAAGGTTCTGATTGCGAATCGGGGCGAGATCGCTGTGCGCATTGCGCGCGCTTGCAGGGATATGGGTGTGCGCTCCGTCGCGGTATACAGCGACGCGGACCGCGCTTCGCTGCACGTCAGGCTCGCGGATGAAGCCTATCCGATTGGTCCTGCGCCTTCGCGGGAAAGCTATCTGGTGATCGACAAGATCATTGGCGCTGCCCGTTACGCGGGTTGCGACGCGATTCATCCTGGGTATGGGTTTCTTGCCGAGAATCCGGCGCTGGCTCGCGCTTGTGCGGAAGCTGGAATCACATTTATCGGGCCCACGGCTGAAGCGATGGAAAGACTTGGGTCGAAGACGGCAGCGCGGCACGTGGCGCAGGAAGTGAATGTGGCGACGGTGCCGGGAACGCTGGACCCGATTGAATCTGCGGATGAATTGATTGCGATTGCGCGCAAGACAGGATTTCCGGTGGTGCTGAAAGCTGTGGCGGGTGGAGGCGGCAAGGGAATGCGGTCGGTGGAGCGCGAACCGGAACTGGCCGGCGCGTGGCGCGATGCGTCGTCCGAAGCGCAGAACGCTTTTGGCGATGGCAGGCTCTACCTTGAAAAATATCTGTTGAAGCCGCGGCACATCGAGATTCAGGTGCTCGCGGACCAGCACGGCAACGTTGTGTATCTGGGCGAGCGCGAATGCTCCGTGCAGCGGCGGCACCAAAAAGTGATCGAGGAGGCGCCTTCGCCAATTATGACGGCGGATTTGCGGAGGCAAATGGGCGAGGCGGCTGTGAAATTGGCGCGAGCCGGCGGATACACGAACGCGGGGACGGTGGAATTTCTGGTGGATGCGGAGCTCAATTTTTATTTTCTCGAGATGAACACGCGTTTGCAGGTGGAGCATCCGGTTACCGAGATGGTGACAGCGACCGATCTAGTGAAGTTGCAAATTCAAATCGCCACCGGCGAGCGACTGCCATTTGCACAGGAGGATGTGACCCTGAGCGGCCATGCCATCGAATGCCGCATGTACGCCGAGGATCCCGACAATAATTTCTTTCCGTCACCTGGAAAGATTCTGGAGCGGCGGGTGCCGAGCGGCCCCGGGATCCGGCTGGACGATGGCGTCTATGCAGGCTGGACGGTGCCGAACGACTACGATCCGATGCTGGGGAAATTAATTGCGTGGGGAAGCGATCGTGCCCAGGCGATAGGGCGATTGCAACGGGCGCTCGATGAATACTACGCGACCGGAATCAAGACGAACGTTTCGCTATTCCGCAGAATCCTCGCGACAGCTGATTTTCAGAACGGCGATATTTATACACGCTGGCTGGATGATTATTTGCGGGACGGGCACAAATCCGACACAGCCGAAGCGGGCGTTGATTGGAAGCGAGCGGAATCGGCAGCGCTGTTTGCGGCGGCGTTATGGCATGCCGGCGAGGACAAGTCCGCTGCAAACGGCCCCTTGCCACACGAGTCCGAGTCATCTCGGTGGAAAACGGAAGGGCGTCGCGAGCAAGTGGATCGGGAGCCGTCACGATGAAATTGGGCTGCTGGTTCTCGGAAATGGAAGCAACAGCAGATCCCTCGACTGCGGCACGCGCCCTCGCTCCGCGATGGAAAAACAAAACTGCGCGGGCCTCCGCTCGGGATGAGGTTTTGGGCGCCCACTGCCAATAGGTTGCGGCGAGGGTGCAACTGCGGAAGTTGGGCCGCTCGGCCCTCTAGATGCCGCCCGAGGAGAGCCAGCCTACACGGAAATTAACGGAGCCAGATGAAGGTCGAAATCGCGCTCGATGGAAAAACTCACCAAGTAGAACTCGCGAAGGTCGCTGAGCGCTTGCGCTGCACAATTGACGGGCTGCCACTCGAGGCCGATGCCGTGCAGATTGCGCCGGGGATTTATTCGATTTTGATTGACGGTGAATCGCTGGAAGTTCGCGTAGAGCCGGACGGCGGGAGGCTGCGGCTTACGATCGGGGATCGGGAGTGGCGCGCCGAGGTTCGCGATCCCCGCGAGTGGCGACGCAATCGGGGCGGTGCATTGGAAGCGGAGGGCCAGCAGCAGCTCTCGGCTCCGATGCCGGGCAAAATCGTTCGCGTTCTTGTTCAAATCGGCGACGAGGTGGATGCGAAACAGGGCTTGTTTGTGGTGGAAGCGATGAAAATGCAGAACGAAATTCGGTCACCGAAATCCGGCAAAGTGGAACGGCTGCTGGTGACCGAAGGCCAAACCGTGAATGCAGGGGAAGCCCTCGCGATCATCGTCTAGCCGCGCGATGATGCGCTTCTATTTGCGCACAATTCGCACCTGATCATCTTGCTGATCCACTTCCTGATCTATTTCCTGATCTATTTCGAGGCGGGGAGTTTGCCGGAAGATTCGATAATCTGGCGGGCGAGGTAGTTGGTGACATGTGATTCGTCGCGCGCTTCGATCATATAAGCGGAGCGGAGAAGCTGTTCTTTGCGGTTGCGCAGAGTGTCGCGAATGGTCTGCTGCACCTGGGGGTCGGCCAAATCGCGCTGACCGGCAGGCTCTTTCGCGAGCAGCTTCAAGATTCGATAGCCTTGATTCGGCACGCCGATTGGAGGCGTGACTTCGCCTGGCTTCATCCCCAGCACAGTCTTCTTGAGGACGGGATCCGACTTGTTCAGCGCGGACTCGGGAACGAAGCCGAGATCGCCGCCTGTGGTAGCGGTGGAATCTTCCGAGTAGTCCATGGCGAGTTGTCCAAAGTCCGCACCAGAACTCAGTTTCTGCTCGAGCACAGCGATCTTGCGCTTGGCATCCGCTTCGGTGGTGGCTTTGTCGTTCTTGCGGTTGTGCACGGACGGATCGGGATGGCTGGTGACAACTATCTGAGCGATGTGGAATTGAGGCTCAGCGACGTTGAACTGCGAACGATTTTTTTGATAGAAGTCCGTGACGTCCTGATCGGTGATTGAGATTTTCGCAACGACCTCGCGATTGAGAAGCTTCTGAACGGATAGCTGGCGGCGAATGTCGCTTTTCAGATCGTCCACGGTGAGGCCCGTGTCTTTCAGCTTCTTTTGAAACTCTTCTTCAGTGTAGGGGCTTTTCGATTCGGTGAACTTGTCTTCCACTTCCGCATCACTGGCGACCAGATTCATCTTGTTGGCGCGCTCGATGAGAATTTCGTTGTTGATCAACTCATCGAGGATGCTGAGTTTCAGGGACAGCGATTCTTCCTGCGAGGGGGCGGGCGCATCCGCATTCACGCGCGTGCGATAATATTTGTCCACCTCGGCGCGCGGGATGTCTTTTCCGTTCACTACTGCCCATATGTCCGGCCCCGGCGCCGATTCCTTTTTGCATCCCGCCGCGATGCTGCATAGCAAAATGCCGCAAAGTATGAGGATTTTCCGAGTAGAGCGGAGCTGCAACGGAAGGGCAGTGGTTTTCAAGCGGCTTTTTTCACCTTGCCGGCGCGGATACACGCGGTGCAGACGCGGATGTGCTTACTCGTGCCTTTTATGACGGTCTTGACGCGACGCAGATTCGGATTCCAACGGCGGCGGCGAACGTTGTGAGCGTGGCTGATTACGTTGCCGAAGCTCGGTTTTTTGCCGCAAATTTCACATGCGAGTGCCATTGACGGTTGCTCTCCAGAAGGAAAATTCGCTAGGTAGCGTGACTTTTGATGCTACCAGAGAATGCGTTATGCGGGAAGCGATTTGCGGCCTATCGTATCGGGAAGCAGTCGAGGTCGTTTGCAAATGTGATTGG
This sequence comes from uncultured Acidobacteriota bacterium, assembly GCA_963729525.1. GTDB lineage: Bacteria > Acidobacteriota > Terriglobia > Acidiferrales > UBA7541 > Palsa-295. The sequence goes on along the minus strand of CAVSOB010000010.1, from coordinate 3,694 downwards.
TCCCGCATAGTGTTTCCGGATTTCGGCTTGGGTCTCGCTTTCTTTTCCCAGCGTGCGCAGCATGCGATGAGACAGAACCAAGCTTTTCACGTGGGCGTCCCCCGCGATTTGTCCGATCACTGAGGGCGGCATGTGGAGGCGCCTCTCGATGCCTGTAGCACCTTCAGGCACAGCGTTATGGGCGATGAATAGATCGGCGTTCATCGCCAGGCGCGGCAGACCTTCACCCTCGCCATTCGTATCTCCGCTGAAGACGATCACTTTGCCGCGCGTTTCGATCTTCCAGGCGAGGGCCGGGACGCCTCCGTGAATGACGCGCACGGCAGATGCGGCGAGGTATTCGTTGTGAAATACAGGGACGGGCGTGGAAGCCGCGATTACGTTGTGCGGCTGCATTTTGTAGCTGCCTTGTTCATTGGGGACGAGCAACTCGCTGAGGTAACGATAAGCTCCCTTGTCCCCGAACAGATCGTAGACGAACTCTATTGTGGCGGGCATGAAGTCGTTCCCTGGCGGGCCGTAGATCGGCAAGGGACGATTGCGATCTTCGAACCAAGACGATTTGATCAGCGCGGCGAAGTCGCCACTATGATCGATGTGGAAATGAGTGAACAAGAGAACGTCGAGCTGCGACATTTGCGCTCCGCTTTCGCCGAATCGAAGCGCGCTGCCGCCTCCTGCGTCGATCACTGCTTTCGCTTGGCCATCTTCCCAGATGAGGTAGCTGCTCGAGGCGCGCTTGTCTTGCAGCTCCGGACCGCCGGAGCCAAGGACTTGAACTGCAATGCCTTGCGCGCCGCAGGATTGTGCGGCGGTGGACGGCGAGAACGCGTCAGTCAGGAGCAAGGTGAAGGTGGCGGCTTGGAGTAATGAGGCAAAGTGCAGGGTGCGCCTAAAATCTCGCGGTGCTGACATTCGCTCCTCGCTTTGCGCCTCATGAATATTCGCAGCATTACGTCGATCAAATTAGGCAACGGCCGTCATTATGAAACTGCTGCATGCAATCTGCGCAATAAATTACTCGGGGGTACCTACCCGACTTGCTAGTTCCGGCCTAGCCGAACGGCGGATGTAACGCGAACCCATCTGCGGCATCCTGCCGGTGGAGGTGGTACATATGTCTTCAGCACTCGTTGAGCTTTCAAATGTTTTGGCACAATTCACCGAGAAGGGTGCCGCGAACGCGGTCGCAGTCCATACGGGGACGCGCGGATCTTCTAGCGGTGTGATATGGCGCCGCGGTGTTGTGGTTACGGCGGAACATGCGCTTCGCCGCGATGAAGAAATTCAGTTGACGCTCGCCGATGGCCGAGTAGTGGCCGCAACGCTTGCAGGCCGCGATCCGACGACGGACATTGCCGTATTGAAATGCGCGGAGGCAGCGACAGCCGTTACCGAATTTGCCGACGCCAGCTCGCTCCAACCGGGTGGCCTTGCGCTTGTGGTCGGCCACACAAGAGCGAGCGGGCCGGTTGCCGGGCTTGGCGTGGTTAGCCTGGTTGTTGCGGAACGCCGCACATGGGCGGGCGCTTCGCTCGCGCCTTATGTGCGGCTCGATATCGGCTTACAGCCTACGGCGGTGGGCGGGGCGGTAATCGACGCGCATGGCCGAACAGCCGGAATCGCTACTCCGCGTTTCGCGCGGTTCGGTGCGACCGCAATTCCCACGTCCACCGTAAATCGGGTGGTGGACTTGCTTCTCGAGAAGGGCCATATTCCGCGCGGATATCTGGGCGTCGGGCTTCAGTCGGTTCGTTTACCCGATGCTCTTCGGCAATCCTTGCAGCGAACGGAAAAGGGCGCGGTGATTGTTCTCGAAGTCGAACCCAACGGCCCAGCGAATAAAGCCGGAATCGTGATTGGCGATATTCTCGTTTCACTTTCGGGTCGCGCGGTCACACGGCTCGAAGACATCCATTCGCAACTGAGCACGGAGGTAATTGGCAAATCGCTGCCATTGAAATTCATTCGGGGAGGCGCGATTCAGGAGACAAGCATCGTGGTGGGCGCGCGGCCGCACGGAGGAGACTAACATGGCGATCGCGGGTCTCGGCGAAGTCGCGGAAAAGTTGCGGCGCTCGACCGTCCTGATTCACGCTGGAGGCAGCGGCTCAGGCTCCGGTGTGATCTGGTCAACGGACGGAACCATCGTGACGAACGCGCACGTCGCGCGTGGATCACAAGTGCGCGTTCAGCTATGGGACGGGCGCGAATTGAACGCGAGGATCATGTCGCGAAACCACCGGCGTGACTTGGTCTTACTGGGTATTGACGCAGACAATCTGGCTGCAGCAATTGCGGCTGATTCATCTCAGGTTCGGCCCGGCGAGACGGCCATTGCTATCGGCAACCCGCTGGGTTTTATCGGAGCACTCACAACGGGAATAGTTCACGCCATAGGGCCGCTCCGAGGTCTCGGGCCGCATCCGTGGACACAGGCAAACCTGCGACTGGCGCCAGGTAATTCCGGTGGTCCGCTCGCTGATGCCCGGGGCCGAATTATCGGCATCAATACGATGATGGCGGGCCACCTTGCGCTCGCGATCCCAAGTAATGCGGTGCGAGATTTTGCTTCTTCCGATCCTCCGGCTTGGCTCGGTGTGAGTGTTCATCCGGTGGAGGTTCCGCAAGCTGCGGAACGAACTCGGGTGTTCGGATTGGTTGTTCTTGAGGTCGAAGCGGCCAGTCCCGCGGCCAACGCATCACTTTTGCCCGGCGACATATTGCTTGGCACCGAAGCGAAACCGTTTTCATCAATCGATGATCTGTCGCACATCTTGAGTGGCCGCGGGCCACGCGTGGAACGTCTCGAATTCTTGCGTGGGGACTACTTGCGCGTGCGCCGCGTTTCCGTTCAACTGGGAGGTGAAATCGTCTCCGGGAGTGACATTGCGGCGTGATGCGAGCTTTTATCGTCACATCTTCTCCTCTTGTGCTCGCCGGCTTGGAGAATATTCTCACCACTCAAGGTGTTGAAGTGGCGGGCACTTTCTCAAGCCTTGAGGAGATCAGCGAGCAACTCGTCGAAGAGACCACAGACGTCATACTGGTAGATGCAACCGGCGAGCAGTTCGGGACGGTTCTTGAATCCATCGACCGTTTCGAACTCACATCGGAATTTGAGGTCGTCCTACTCGCGGACCATCCAACGCCTGTATCGGTTGCTGCGGCCATACGAGCGGGTATCGGTGCGATCCTTCCGACCAATGCGTCGCCAGAACAACTCGTTGCCGCTTTGCAGGGCGCGGTGGCAGGACTCGTCGTGTTGTCGCGCAGTGATATTGTTTCGACTTTTCCCGCCGCGGATCCTGCGTCTCGTCCTTTAGCTGAGCTTGCCGAGCCTCTCACACGGCGCGAGCGCGAGGTGTTGCAAATGCTCGCAAGCGGGCTTGGCAATAAAGAGATCGCGACGCGGCTAACGATTTCCGAGCACACTGTGAAATTCCACGTCGCATCCATTCTGGGCAAGCTCGGTGCTGCGAGCAGGACCGAGGCGGTCACGCTGGGAATTCGTCACGGCCTCGTACTTTTGTAAAAGAATTCTCAGCGGCGATTCGGATCGGGGATGCCAATCATCTGACGCGGGGATGGTAAAGAGGTTGGTTTTCGGAGTGTTCGAACGGCTACAAATACCTTAAAATCGAAGAAAGACTAGCTGTGGGCGTGTAGCTCAGCTGGGAGAGCACCTGCTTTG
>CAVSOB010000009.1:0-123187 GCA_963729525.1 uncultured Acidobacteriota bacterium | reverse complement strand
GACTCCGGCGGTCTTGAAAACCGTTAGGCCCGAAAGGGTCTCGTGGGTTCGAATCCCACCCCCTCCGCCAGTGTTCTCTATTTCTTCTGCTCCGTCGGAAAGCCTGATCGTCATAGCCACGGGCGCGCGATTCCGAGTTTCTTCATTCGGAAGTAGAGCGTTGATCGGTTCATCCCCAGCCGCGTTGCAGCACCTCTTGGTCCGGAGAGAACCCACCTCGTCTCCTTTAGGATGGTGCGGATGTGTTCACGCTCGACGTCTGCGAGAGTTTCTAGTTTCTCGCCGTCGTGTCCGGGCGTAACTCGGGACTGAAGATCGCGGTAGGGCACGTGCAATACAGAACCGGTGGACAGAATTACGGCGCGTTCAATCACATTCTCCAGTTCGCGTATGTTACCTGGCCATCGGTAATCAACCAGAGCCTCCATCGTTCTCGATGGGATGGTGTCGATCGTCTTGTCCATCTTTTGCGCCGCTGCTTCCACAAAATGCTGAACGAGGAGTGGAATATCTTCGGGCCGCTCGCGTAGTGGCGGTATGACGATAGGAAATACGTTGAGGCGATAATACAGGTCACTACGGAATTGACCTTTGGAAATCATTTCTTCCAGGTCGCGATGGGTTGCGGCGACGACTCGGACGTCGACCCTCATCGTTCGCGTGCTTCCCAAGCGCTCGAATTCCCGCTCTTGCAAAACGCGCAGCAGCTTTGGCTGCAGTTCAAGAGGAATATCGCCAATTTCATCTAGAAATAGCGAGCCGTTATCGGCCAACTCGAGCCGGCCAACCTTCTGAGCGATCGCCCCTGTGAAGGCACCTCGCTCGTGCCCAAATAGCTCGCTCTCGAGCAGGCCTCCTGGAATCGCAGCACAATTGAGCTTTACGAATGACCGGTTCCTTCGTTTGCTGCGATTGTGAATTGCACGCGCGACAAGTTCCTTTCCGGTGCCCGTCTCTCCCAGCAAGAGCACGGTTGAATTCCCTTTTGCGACTGTTTCAACGAGCTGCAGCACCTGCCGAAGAACTGCACTGTCACCGACGATCCCTTCGAATTCGTGTTCCTGATGGAAGCGGTCTTCCATGATTTCCAGGTTCAGAGAGCTCGGATTGCGTTTTGAATGTTCCGGTTTCGGGTCATCAACATCGAGCAAAGCAAAACTATTTAAGCTCATTGCAAAACTCCAGTGCTGCGAATGGCTGTTCTGTGTATCGAACAGCTTTGAGCATTCACTTCCGCCGTCGGCCGCTGTTTCTACTTGTTTCTCGTTGAATCCACTCCCGAATGTAGGGCGGACAGTTCTCCAGTTCGATGCTATCGGCTTCGCAATGCGCCAGGAACTTTACGGCCTCTCGATCGACAAGTGTGACGTCCGCCAAATCCAAGGCCAGATTGCGATCGGATAACTCCAAGGCGAGCAACCGCTCCAACTCCGCAACGTCTTCGACCTCGATTCGGCCGCTTAGGGTAAAGACAATCTTCCCATTGGCCGATCGCCTGATCTTCAGCATCGTGTTTCTCTCAACTCCTTGTGCTCTGTTGGGGGTGAAGGCAATTTGAACACCAGTGGCAAGCCATTGAAAAACAATGACTTTCGCTCTTTAACAATTCGCGAACTTCGCGAATTCGCGAGGTCTTCGCGAAGAACTGAGGGGATTTTCTGGAAAGAAGCCTTCTTAATGTCTGGCGTGTTTGAAGCGAAACTTGTTAATCCCTAGGGATCGGATTTTTGACTCCAGTGTAGAAGCCGGAATTCCCAACGCGGCTGCGGCACCCAAGGGTCCGGACACTCTGCCTCCGGTTTTCGCTAAGGCCGCCTCGATCATATCCTTTCCCTGATCGGCAGGGTCCTTGCCCAATGGCTGGCTTTTCTGTGGCGTCTGGGCAGATTCGAGAGAAAACCAGCTTGGATCTACAGAAAAGGCCTCGCCATCGCAGAGTATGACCGAGCGTTCGACGACATTTTGCAGCTCTCGAATATTGCCAGGCCAAAGGTATGTCGAGAGAAGCTGCATTGTACTTTTTTCTACGCTCCGTATTTTCTTGCCGATTTTTCTCGCGTAACGGTCAATGAAGTATTCGACCAGCACGGGGATGTCTTCTTTACGCTCCCGCAGCGGGGGACTTTCAATCGGGAATACGCTGAGGCGGTAAAAGAGATCCCTTCGAAAGGATCCGGCGCCAATGGCGACCTCCAAGTCTCGATTCGTAGCGGCAATCACGCGGACATTGGCTCGAATGAGCTGGTTGCCGCCCACACGCTCGAACTCCCTCTCTTGCAGTACACGCAGTAGGGCAACCTGGGTCTCCGCCGGGAGATCACCGACTTCGTCGAGGAAGATCGTGCCGCCTTCCGCAAGTTCGAAGCGGCCGATGCGTCGTTGTAATGCCCCGGTGAAAGCTCCCTTCTCATGACCAAATAACTCAGAGGCAATCAAGTCGCGTGGAATTGCCGCGCAGTTCACACTGACGAATGCACGCGAGGCACGACCCGACCGTCGGTGTATGGCGCGTGCAACAAGCTCTTTCCCCGTTCCCGTTTCACCCGTGATAAGGACCGTAGAATCACTCGGTGCGACTTTGGAAATACGCGAGAGCACGCTTTTCAAGGCCGGAGATGTTCCGACGATCTCTTCAAACATCGAGGCTTTATCGATTTCTTCTCGCAGAGCGACGTTTTCGCGGCGAAGGGTGTCCTCAGCCTGCTTGCGATCCTCTATGTCCGTCCCGGCAAAATACCACCGTATAATCTGTCCTTGTTCGTCGCGCAATGGATTAAGACGAGCCAAGAACCAGCGATAACTTCCATCATGTTTGCGTAGTCGCAACTCCAACTGGTCAGCAGCGCCGCTTGATAAGGCACGATCCGTATAGGTCTTGAGCCGTTCCGAATCGTCAGGATGAGCGCTATCCCCAAAGCTCTTGCGCCGCCATTCGTCGAGACTGATGCCGAGGAAGTCGAGCGCGGTGCGGTTTGCATAGAGGCGTTCACGATTCGGCCCGTACACCGCAATCAGTTGGGGCACGAGGTCGACGATTTGACGGAGCTCTGCTTCTTGCTCCCGGATCTTTCCTTCTGCTGACTTGCGATCTTCAATGTCGGTGAGAACGCCATACCATTTGACGATTTCGCCGGCTTCATCTCGCAGGGGGACGCCACGCTGCAGATGCCAGCGATATTGCCCGTCCGCGCGGCGGAAACGCACCTCATCCTCACAAGGCTCGCCGCTGGCAACGCACGCGAGCCACTTCGCCTTGTGTCGCTCAAGATCATCGGGGTGAAATCCGGCCTCCCAGCCTGATCCGGCGATTTGCTCTCGCGTCATCCCGCAGTACTCCACGGACCGCTTGTTGGCGTAAGAATTCGAGCCGTCCGGTAGTGCGCTCCAAACCACGGCAGGAATAGAATCGAGGACCTCGCGAAGTTCGGCTTCTTGTTCTCTGATCAACGCTTCTGCGCGCCGTTGCGCGCTAATATCGCTCACCGCCCCCACGAATTCGAGGTTGCCCGATGCATCCTGAAATGGCTGAGCAAGGGCGCGGACGTGCTTGATTGCTCCGCTCGGCAGAAGCAGACGATACTCATGTTCGAACTCCGTGCCGGTCTCGGATGCGCGCTCAATGACCTGTTGTACAAGCGCCCTATCCTGCGGATGTGTGCGCTGCAACACTATCCTTGTGGCTGGTTTCTCGGCAGGCTCAAATTCGAAAATCCTATAGGTTTCGTCTGACCAGACAATCTGGCCAGTATCGGGTTTCCACCCGAAGCTGCCCGTGTGGCTGAGCCTTTGAGCTTCCGTTAGGTACGCTTCGCGGCGGCGGAGTTCTTGAGTTAGGAGCTCGTGCTCCGTAACGTCTATGGCGCTGCCGACGCACTTTGTCGGGCTTTGGTTTTCGACAAGAGGAACACCGACGCAGCGAATGTAGCGGACCTCACCATTGGGACGCACGATGCGCTTGGTAGCATCGAAGGGCGAAGCGTTCGCCAACATTCCCTTGATCAGATCTGCCATGGACTCGCGATCCTGTAGGTGGACACCATCCAGGTATTCCTGAATACTAGGCGGCTTGCTGGCCGGGTCGAGTCCGTGCATCCGAAATAACTCGGGAGACCAATAGTAGAAACCGTCCGCATCGAAGGCCCAGCTTCCCATGTGGGCGAGGCGTTGCCCTTCGGCAAGATAAAACTCGCTTCTTTGCAGGTCCTGGGAGTTGCGGCGAACCTGTTCTTCCGCCTGCTTGCGATCCTCGATGTCGATACTCGAGCCGTGCCACTTGATGATTTTTCCGTGTTCGTCGCGTAGGGCAATCTTATGGTGCAGCATCCAGCGATATTGGCCGTCGGCACGGCGGACGCGTGCTTCATAGAGGAAGGGTTTTCCACTGGCCAACGATGCGCGCCACACTTCGACGATTCCTTCGACATCATCGGGGTGAATCGCCGCGGTCCATTTCCAGCCTTGCAGATCTTCGAGTGACCGCCCCACGTACTCCAGCCAGCTTTGGTTGAAAAAATCAAGGTAGCCGTCAGGCAGACTCGTGTGGATCAGGGCGGGAGCCGAATCGATGAGGAGCTGAAAGTCCGGGGCCGGCCCGGGGCGCTCGGAGTCGTGGGCGGCGGAAGCCATGGTGCGTATTATATTCTTTTCAGAGCGGTTTTTGTCTCGCCGACGGTAAGAACAGGGCAGGGCCCTAGCTGCATAACCCGATACGTGGTTGAGCCAAATACCGCAATGTCCAGAGCGCCTCGGCCGCGAACTCCCATGGACACCATGTCAATTTGTGCTTCCTGGGCAAATTGAATGACTTGCTGGTAGGGTTTCCCAATGCGCACCGCGGTCTTGATCTTTAGGGTGTTACGTCTTGTGGGTGGAATCGCCTTATCAAGTCGCTCCGTCACTTCAGCTATTGCCTCGTCGGTTTTTGCCCGACTTGGTGTCTTTTCCAACACGTGGAGCAGAGTAAGCTCTGCGTCATATTCTGCTGCTGCAGAAAATGCATAGTTTAAAGCCAGGTCTGCATCCTCGGAGAAATCGGTGCAAGCGAGGATTCGGTTCAGGCGGTGGGGGTTGTGCCTCACTTGACCCGCGGTCACAAGATCATGAGGCGGCTCGCGTACAGCCAGCACGGGGCAAGAAGCCGCGCGCATAACCCGGTCGGTGACCGACCCCAGCATCAGGCGATCGAATCCTCGCAGACCGTGCGTGCCCATGACGATGAGATCCGTTTTCCGTTCTTGTGCAAACGATAGAATCACGTCGGCAGCGGTTCCTTCGTCCACAACGAACTCCGGCTGAATTTCATTGTATGTGTGCTTCTTCAGGAATTCCTCGAGTTGCTCTTTGCCGTTTCCGCGGAGTACCTGACGGTACTCGTCATAGAGATTTGCAGTAACGGCAAAACTGGCGGAAGGGTGCCGCCATACCTCTACGATATGCTGTGCGACTAACTTGGCTTGATAGTGTTCGGCCAGCGATACAGCATGCCGATAGGCTCTTATTGAGAACTCCGAGAAATCAACAGGGCAAAGGATGAGTTTGATTTCGATCATGATTCCTCTCTAGGCTCTCAGAGTAGAAACCCCTCGGCGGTCCATTGTTCTAGCGGCTTCTTGTGCCCACTAATTGACAATTGCACACCGATTGACAGAGTAGCCGCCAATGGTTGTCAATAGTCCGCTGCAAACAAAGATGATAACCCATTTTTTTCTCGTGCCGAGGGTGGTCACTCAGGTGCAAGCCTTCAATGGAGCCGTTCGCGCTTGCTCTTTCGGCGGCAGTTTGTTAGAGAACGAATACCGTGGTTGTTCAGCAGCTTAGAAATGGAGAAGCGAATTCATGACGGCGTCCGCAAGTACGCCGGCTCCGGCGAGAGCTGCGGAGCCTGAGCACAGTCCACCCCCGCCAACACCGAAGCCAGGTTGGCAGAAATATGGAACACCTCTGCTCGTCATGTTGCTGGCAGGTGCAGTCGTGTTCACGATCACACGAAACTGGAATTCCTGGGAGGGTGGCCGAGTCGAGCAGGTGACGGACGATGCTTACGTGCGCGGAAATCTTACGCCACTAAGCACAAAGGTTGCCGGAATCGTTCGGGATGTAAGGGTTTCCGATTACCAACAGGTGCACAAGGGAGACCTGATTGTTGAACTGGAAGACGACGACTACAAGGCGCAGGTGGCGCAGGCAAGCGCAGCGGTAGAGGCAGGGAAAGCTGCGATAGAAAATAATCGGCGCCAGCGCGAACTTCAAGATTCGAAGATCGATAAGGCACTCGCGGGAATCGATCAGGCAAAAGCTCAGATCACGGCGGCGGAGGCCGGAATTGCGGCGGTCCAAGCGGACGTGGTGCGCACGCAGGACGAGCGCACCCGGCAGGAGTCACTCTTTCAAACGCGTTCCACGACCCAGCAGAAGGTGGAACAGGCGGTCGCCGACGAGCAGCGGTTTGCGGCTCAATCTGCAAGCCGCAAGGCAGACCTCGAGCAGGCGAAGACGATGCTGCGGAGCAACGAATCGTCGGCTGAGGCTGAGCGGCGTACCAAGTCCGTTTTGGAGTCCCAGGATATGCAGCTCATCGCCGACCTGCACGCTAAGGAAGCTGCGCTTACTGCCGCAAAAGTAAATCTTGGCTACACGACGATCGAAGCGCCCAGCGACGGCACGGTCGGCGAAAGGCAGGTCCGTCCCGGGCAGTTGGTTTCTCCCGGAACGCAAGTGATCCCCTTTGTCGATAAGATTAAATGGGTGGTGGCCAATTATCGCGAGACACAGCTCACCAACATGAAGGTAGGCGATCCGGCGGAAATACGCATCGACGCATATCCCGGAAAAACCTTCCGCGGCAAAGTGATCGAGATTGCGCCGGCCAGCGGCTCACAATTTGCACTTTTGCCGCCCGACAACGCTACTGGCAACTACACGAAGGTCGTGCAGCGAATTCCCGTGAAGATCGCTTTCGACGATGAGAGCGCTGCGACTTCGTTGCAGCCAGGCCTCTCGGTTATCGCCACGGTCCGCACAAGACACTGATCGGAGCGTGCGATGGCTGCAACGACGGTTACAACTCGTCCGCTGACCCCGGCGGAGATTGCCCGTACCACGGCTGCGGTGATCCCCTGGGGAATCTCGGCACGACCTATACTGGGGATCCTCGGGGTCCTTGTGGGCGCCGGGCTGGTCACGCTCACCGGTCGCATGCTTTCGCTAGGGATGGCAGATTTGAGGGGCCACGTCGGCATTAGTTACGACCAAGCGGCATGGCTCGACAGCGCCTATAACGCGTCCCTGATGTTTATAGGGCCCTTTAGCGTCTACCTCGGCGGTCTACTTGGACCACGGCGCATCCTGCTGTATGCGGCTGGAGTATTCACTGCAACCTGCGTCTTTCTGCCGCTCATACACAATTATAGTCTGCTGATCGCAGCATTAATAATTGCCGGGCTGACATCAGGCACCTTTTATCCGCTCACCCTGACTTTTGCGCTTCGCATTAGTCCTCTGCGATACCTGCCTTTCACGATGGCGTTCTATGCGACTTTCATCGACGGAGCAGTTAACATCGCGCCATCGCTCTATGGCTGGTATCGCGACCATCTTTCCTGGCACTGGATGTTCTGGAATTCGGCGCTGATCGCGCCATCGATGATGGCCTGTATCTATTTCGGAATACCGGCAGCTCCTGCCCGCAAGAAGGACGCAGTTCCGCCCAGCTTCGCCGGATTCCTGTACCTGAGCGCCGGGTTAGCCCTAATGTTTGCCGCTATCCAACAAGGTGAGAGGCTCGACTGGTGGCGCTCCGGAGTGTTCAACGCGTTGTTTTGGTCCGGCGCATTTTTCACGCTTTGCGCGCTCATACGGCGATTGTGCGGTCCCAATCCGCTAGTGGCGCTCCCTTATCTGTGGCAACGAAATACCGTCCTGCTGGGCGCTTTGCTCTTCTGGTTTCGGTTCACTCTCACCGGAACGATCATCCTGATTCCGCAGTCGCTGGCCATTCACGGCTTCGAAGCTGACCAGATCGGGCCGGCTGTGATCTGGAGCGCTGTTCCGCTGTTGCTGATTACGTTTATCGCTGGGCTTTTGATGATTCGCAATTTGGATCCGCGTCTGTTGCTGGCTGCGGGCTTGGCCTGCACGGCTTTCGCCGTCTGCCTGAACGCTGATTTAACTGCCGCTTGGTCGGCGGCGAACTACTATCGCACGGAGTTGCTCACGGGCGTGGGACAGTCGGTGGCTCTGATAGGACTGGTGGGATGCATCATCCTGCAGGGAGTGTTCTCCGGAGGCTTGATGAAACCTCAGTGGATACTGACATTTTCTGCGTTCTTTCATGTCATTCGCCTGTTTGGTGGAACGACGGGTGCGGTGTACATGGGCCACTTTCTTGCGGACCGCGAAAAGCTGCACTCGAACCTACTCGGCTTGCACGTGCAATCCGGAAGCTGGATCACGGACGCCAACATCCGCGAGCTGGCAGCGGGAGTGTACGCGAAATCTTCAGGGATAGCGGCGGCCACGGGCCGTGCGGTGGGAATCATAAGCGGCCGGCTTCGTCTTCAGGCATACACGTTGTCTATCATCGATGGGTTCTATTTGGTCGCCTGGACGTGCGTTATTGCTCTGCTGCTCGTTGCCTTACTACGCAGATCGCCGATGAACTATGGCGAGCTGAGCACCTTTCAGCAGCCATCGGCGACGCCTCAGGCGCTCGTCCCCCAGGAGGCAAAATCATGAATGCGCGTACTAAGGTACTTGTAGCCGGTGTCTTTTTCTTGGCTGCTTCGAGCATGGTTCGAGCCCAGACCGGTGCGCAAAACGTTCGACGCCTGACTCTGCATGAGGCAGTGCAAATGGCGCTGAGGCAGAATCATGTGGTTCGGATTTCAGAAATGAAGATTGAGGAGAAGCAGCACGCGAAGGACGTAGCGAAGAGCGCCTATTTCCCTACGATTAGTAACCAGAGCACCCTCGCGCACCTGACCGACACTCAGTTCATTCAGATTGCCACCGGGAGCCTGGGTTCCGTGAACGGTACGCCGATCCCAACTCAGCCTGCGACTATCAATCAGGGCGGGCGAACGATTATTACGAGCGGAACGGGTTTGGTGCAGCCGCTCACACAGCTGTTTACGAGAGTTAAACCCGCGAATGAGATCGCGCGCGCGGATTTGGACGCGACCCGGGCGAGTGCCAAGCAAACCGAGAACGAGATTGCGCTGAAGGTCCATCAGATTTACTACAGCGTGTTAATCGCGCAGCTTCACCAGAGCGCGTCTGAGGCGAGGATCAAAGCGACAGAGGCACTGAAAAACGAACGCGTGCAACAGGTAAAGTACGGCAGCGCTCTCGACCAGGAGATGATCGAAAGCACTGCTCAGTATCTACAAGCAAAGCAGGAATTGCTGACGACCGAGTTGCTGCTCTCGAACTTGACCATGCAGCTTAACGACGTGGTCGGACTACCCCTTACGACTCGACTCGAACTTGAAGCAGTGCCTTCGGAGGATTTCGAAAGCTGCAAGCAAGAGGAATGCGTAAAGATTGCTCTGGAGTCACATCCGGAAGTCGTGGCGGCACGCGACGAATTGCAGAAGGCGTCGGCTAGCGTAAAACTGAGCAAGGCGGACTACATCCCAGACGTTTCGGCCTTCGCGCGCTACAGCTACTCGGATCAGGTTCCGTTCCTCGCGCGTAACTTCGGCTCGTTCGGAGTTGAGTTCACTTACGTCCTATTTGATGCGGGACGGCGTCGCGCGGCGCTTGCCGAGAGTAATTCTCGACTTGCCCAAGCGAGGGAAAACCTCGCCCGCGTGACGGACGACGTGGAGCTGCAGGTGCAGATTGCGTACAACAAATTGCAGCGTACACGCGAACTGGTGAACGTCTCAAAGGAACTGCTGGCGCTGCGAACGGAATCAAGCCGCGTCTCCGGGCAACAACTGGAGAAGGGTGAAGCTTTACAGTCGCAAGCGGCGAACGCCGTCGCTCAGAAGTTTGATGCGGAGACCTCGTTCCTCCAAGCTCAGCTCGATTACATCCAGGCGCACGATGAAATGTCGGAAGCGATGGGAATTACGCCCCGATAGACCAAGCGGGTTTCAAACGTTTTCAAATTATCTCGCAGATTACGATCAGCAATCCGACCCAGGCGCCACCTGTCAGCATTTGCACAGTTGCGCGCATGCTGACACCCACCCTTGAGCATTAGACCGCAAACGAAAAATAAACCGCTTTGCTTCAACAACCTGGAGATCGCGTCGAGTGGTTCACGGAATGCATTTACTCGCTGCGGAGGCATTGCAATGGCATCCGGAAATTCTCTTTCAGCAGCTACTTCACCGAAACCTACTCTCGCAGCGCAGGTGAAGAGCGAGGCCCAAACGCGAGGATTCATCATCGCGTGGGCGTTCACCGTTGTCTTCTATTTCCTTGAATATGCGGTGAGGTCGAGTCCCTCCGTAATGATCTCTCAACTGGAGGCGTCGTTTGCGACGACGGCACTGGGGATCAGTGCGATTCTCGCCGTGTATTACTACACCTATTCGTCCATGAGCTTGGTGGCGGGTGCTGCGCTCGATCACTTTGGCGCGAAATTGACAGTCCCTATTGGGGTGTTGGTTTTAGGTATTGGGTGCTTACTGTTCAGCCTGCCGGCAGTCGCGGCGGGCAACACCGGACGCCTGCTGCAGGGGGCCGGTTCGGCGTTCGCTTTCACTGGCGCTGTCTACCTGGCTGCGCACGGATTCTCCGCTCGCTATCTCGCCACTGCGATTGGCGTAACGCAATGCGTCGGAATGCTCGGAGGCTCGGCCGGGCAGTTTGTCGTCGGGCCGATGATGGAGCGCGGGCTGAGCGTCCACGTTTTCTGGGTCGGGATTGGGGCGGTGATACTGGCCGTTGCGGTTCTTCTGTATGTCGCCACTCCTCGGGAGCAATTGGGCGCACACATTCAGGAAGGTGGTTTCGGCGCGCTGCTGAAGCCGTACAAAATCGTTTTCTCAAATCCTCAATCGTACCTTTGCGGAGCGGTGGCCGGGCTTCTGTTTGCACCCACGACAATTGGAGACATGATTTGGGGAGTTGCGGCATTTCAAAAGGATCTTCAACTGTCCTATCACAACGCGGTGGTCACTGCTTCGATGGTACCCCTCGGCTGGGTGGTGGGATGCCCGCTAGTCGGCTGGCTCTCTGACCGTATTGGGCGGCGAAAACCCGTGATCATAGGGAGCGCCGCAATCATGATCCTGGCGGCCGCTCAAATCGCGTTCAAGCCCCTGCCGATTTCCGCGAAAATAGGGATGTTCATCTTCGGGATCGGGTCGGGCGCCGCCATGATTCCCTACAGCATCATCAAGGAAGTGAATCCGGATAGCGTAAAGGGTAGCGCGACAGGCGGCATTAATTTCCTGGTTTTCGCATTGACTGCTTTCTTGGGCCCGATCTTCGCCACCCATGTGGGAAGAGAGTTTGGGACGGCCGCAGATTTGAACCATCATTTTCAGAAGGGCGCAATTTTCTGGATCGGGTGTTGTGCGGCAGCAATTTTGGTGAGTTTCTTTCTTCGCGAGACAGGAGGCGCCGCGCACCCTCAACCAGCAACGAAGTAGGCACTGGTTGCACGGGTTTGCTCGGTCGTTTAAGCACGGGATTCAATCGGATTCAGCGCAGCAGCATTGAGATTCTAAAGGGAGGATTGAACCGATGGCACCACATAGAATTGCGGATGAGTTGATTCGAAGGCTCGCGGAGGCTGGGGTCGAGCGGATTTACGGTGTAGTGGGTGACAGTTTGAATCCAGTCACCGATGCTCTGCGCCTGAACAACAAAGTGAAATGGATCCACGTACGCCACGAGGAGGCTGGCGCCTATGCAGCCGGCGCCGAGGGTCAATTGACCGGCAAGCTTGGAGCGTGCGGGGGTAGCTGCGGTCCCGGCAACCTTCATTTGATCAACGGCTTATTCGACGCTCATCGCAGCAATGCGCCGGTGCTTGCGATTGCGTCACACATTCCGAGCAGCGAGGTCGGCACGGGATACTTCCAGGAAACCCACCCCGAAATTCTCTTCAAGGAGTGCAGCCACTATTGTGAGGCGATCTGGAATCCGAAACAGTTTGAGCGTGTGCTGCACATCGCCATGCAGAGCGCACTCGGAAAAGGCGGAGTAGGCGTGATCGTGCTACCGGGCGATGTGGCCGGGGCAGACCTGCCCGTCGATGGGTCGCGCCGCTCAGTGGTCTCGCAGCGGCCGACCATTCGTCCCAGTGAAAAGGACCTGGCGGAATTGGCGGAAATGATTAATTCCGCGAAGAAGGTGGTCATTTTCTGCGGATTTGGCTGCGCCGACGCGCACGACGAGGTGATGGCTCTTGCGGATAAGTTGAAATCCCCCGTCGGGCATTCCTACCGAGGGAAGTCGTTCGTGCAATACGACAATCCATTCGACGTGGGTATGAGCGGATTGCTTGGCTATGGAGCAGCCTACCGCGCCATGCACGAATGCGATCTTCTGTTGATGCTAGGCACGGATTTTCCCTATGACAAATTCCTGCCGACGAAGCCCAAGATCGTCCAGGTGGACATCCGCGTTGACCATCTCGGCAGACGGAGCAAATTGGATCTCGGGTTGTGGGGAGATGTGGGCGAGACACTCCGCGCGCTTCTGCCGATGGTGTCTGCAAAATCAGATCGCTCGTTCCTGGACGCGATGCTTGCGCGGCAGAAAGAAGCAGTTCGAGGATTGAATGTTTACGTGGAGCACATTAGCAAGCGGACGCCCATGCACCCGGAGCCCGTGGCAGCCGCTTTGAGTGAGGTCGCGGCTCCCGATGCGATCTTTACGGCCGACACTGGGATGTGCAATGTCTGGTCGTCGCGATATATCCGTCCGACGAAAGACCGCCGGCTGATCGGCTCCTTCACTCACGGCTCCATGGCGAATGCACTTCCCCAGTCCATCGGCGCCCAATTCGCCTATCCCGGAAGACAGGTCGTAGCAATGTGCGGCGACGGCGGATTTGCAATGAGCTTGGGAGATATATTGACGATCACGCAGTACAACCTTCCCATCAAGCTCATGGTGTTTAACAACGGTGCTCTTGGAATGGTGAAAGTCGAGATGGAGGTTGCGGGTCTTCCCGACTATCAAACGGACCTGAAGAATCCGAACTTCGCAAAACTCGCCGAGGCCATCGGAATCATGGGAGTAAGAATCGAAAACCCGGCGGATGTCTCGTCGGGAATCAAGAAGGCGCTTCAGCATTCTGGTCCTGCGTTAATTGATGTGGTCACCGATCCCAACGCGCTTTCCATCCCTTCCCATGTGGTGCCGGAAATGGCGGTGGGGTTCGGTCTGGCCATGGGGAAACTAGTGCTGGGCGGGCATATTGACGAGGTGCTGGACACGATTGAGAACAACGTTCGCCATATGGGCGGGGCGTTGGAGGCGATTTAGATCGATGTCGACATTAGGACGTCGGATGGGAGTGAGAACTAATGCCTGAGCAAGTAAAGCACACCTTATATCAGGTCTCCACGGCCACAGCTCTCGTCGAGGGGATCTACCAGGGCGCCGCGCGAATCGCCACTCTGCGGGCGCACGGAGATTTGGGCTTAGGTACCTTCGAAGGCTTGGACGGCGAAATGGTGGTTGTCGACGGACATTTCTTTCAAGTGGGCTCCGACGGTTCCGTAAGGGAGGTGCAAGACAATGTGCAAATCCCGTTTGCGGCGGTTACCGCATTTTCTGCCGACCAAGCGATCACTTTGAACTATTGTCCGGATTTGTCCCATCTGACCTCCCAGTTCGATGCCCTCCGGTCTTCTGACAACCTGTTTTTCGGCCTGAGGGTGGATGGAACTTTCGAATACATCCACACGAGAGCGATGCGCAGGACGAAGGAAGGAGTCCCACTAGTGCAGGCCGCTGCAGTTCAACCCGAATTCGAATTTCAGAATATCTCGGGGACTCTGGTGGGCTTCTGGACTCCTGAGTACGCGAAGACATTGAACGTGCCCGGTTATCACCTGCACTTCATTTCAGCGGACCGCGCACACGGCGGCCATGTCCTGCAGTGCCGAGGGAAAAATCTTCGCCTGCAGATTCAGCGGGAGGGTGATTACCACATCGTCCTGCCCGAAACCGAAGATTTTCTGAAAGCCAATTTGCGGCGAGATCCGACGGCGGCTCTCGCCAAAGCAGAAGGAGAAAAGAAGTGAGCACGCCTGCCGCAAAACCAGCGCCACAGACGGGTGCGGAGTTATTGGTGAAGAGTCTGGAGGCCCAGGGAGTGGAATATGTTTTCGGCATACCTGGAGCGAAGGTGGACAAGGTATTCGACACACTCGTGGATTCGAAGATCAAAACCATCGTCTGCCGCCATGAGCAAAACGCCGCCTTCATCGCAAGCGGCATTGGCCGCATGACAGGAAAAGCCGGAGTGGCACTAGTGACTTCGGGGCCAGGCTGCTCGAATCTCGTGACGGGCTTCGCCACGGCGACTTCCGAAGGTGATCCCGTGGTTGGTATTGGCGGGGCCGTGCCTGTGGCAGATCGATTGAAACAGCTTCATCAAAGCATGGACACCATCAATCTTTTTCGGCCGGTTACGAAGTTCAGCGCCGAAATCGACTCTGCGAGTTCCGTTTCCGAAGTGGTTGCAAACGCCTTTCGTGCCGCAGAATCGGGGCGCCCAGGGGCGGCGTTCATCAGCGCGCCGAAAGACGTCATGATGGGAGAAGCAAAAGGTGAGGTCCTGACGCCGGCAGCTCCGGCTAGCCTAGGTCCGGCGGATGGCGCTGCGGTAGCTGCAGCCGCTGACCTGATCAACAGGGCAAAAAATCCCGTGCTGATGCTTGGCTTGCTTGCGAGTGAGAGGAACGCGGCTGCCTCTGTGCAGGGACTCATTGATAAAACGAACATGCCGATCGTGTGCACATACCAAGGTGCGGGAGTGGTTCCGAGGGAGCAGTTTCATCGGTTTGGGGGACGAGTCGGATTATTTCGAACACAGCCCGCAGACAGAATTCTGGACGCAGCCGATTTGGTCATCACGATCGGCTACGATCCTATCGAATTCGAACCCGGCTTTTGGAACCGCGGGAAGAAGCGGAACTTGATTCACATCGATGCGATCTCGCCTGACATCGACAATGACTACCGGCCGCAAGTCGAATTAGTTGGAAATATTGGTGCAACGGTCGGAGAGCTGATTGATCACGTGAACGCCGGTGGTCACACAGACAGCGCCGAGCTTCTGCGTGAAGTGGAGATCGAACGCAACGCGTTCGCGGAGAAAGCAGCCGCTTTGAACGGAACGCCCATCCACCCCATCCGCCTGGTGCATGAGCTCCAGAGCCTGCTCAGTGATGACATGACCTTGTGTCTGGACATGGGCTCGTTCCACATTTGGCTAGCTCGGTATCTTTACAGTTTTCGTGCTCGGCAAATTCTGATGACGAACGGACAACAGACACTTGGCGTCGGCCTGCCATGGGCGATCGCAGCCAGTCTGGTCCGTCCCGGCGAAAAAGTGATCTCGGTCTCGGGCGACGGAGGATTCCTATTTTCGGCGATGGAACTGGAAACTGCCGTTCGTCTGAAATCCAACCTTGTCCACCTGGTTTGGATTGACGGCTTCTATGACATGGTAGGCATTCAGGAGATGGCAAAGTACGGGCGTTTGTCCGGCGTGAAATTAGGCCCGATAGACATCGTGCGGTTTGCCGAGGCTTTCGGCGCTAAAGGATTGAAGATCGAACGTCCAGAGGAGATCTCGTCGACGCTGAAGAAGGCCCTTGCGATGCAAGGCCCAGTGATTGTCGGCGTGCCGGTAGACTATCGCGACAATCATCGCCTGATGGAAAACGTCCATCCCGACGCCCTGAACTAAAGCTGACACGGATATGTTGATTTACCGCTCACGGCAAGGGTGAATTGAGGCAGAAATGGCTTACTCGCGAGTTGAGAAGGGCTATCGAAGAGAGAGAGTTTTGAGAAGGCTTTCCCTGCGTGTTCTGTGTTTACTGTTGATTGCGCCGGGCGTAATCTGTGCCCAGAAAAGTTCTGAGAAACCGGATTCCTCGCCGAACAACTCGGAAGTTGCAACTGAGCTGAAGACGCTCCGCGAGGCCTTGATGCAGACCCAGAAACAGGTGGCTGCTCAACAGCAGGAAATTGAAAGTTTGAAAGCCCGATCGAACGCCGGCTCGCTCTCGGCTTCGAACCAGCTTTCGCCAGCGGAGGCTGAAGTAGGCGCCCCTGATTCGGCATCAGCCTCAATTCAGCCTGCCTCGGTACACATAACGGCCTATGTCCGGCAGCAGCCGACTCAGCAAGATGATCAAGAAAAGGCACAGTCGCCCATCCAGGGTTTTAAAATCGGTGACGCAGTGCTGACTCCGGGAGGATTCGTCGATTTCGAGAATATCTTCCGCACCACCAACACGCAGAGCAACATCGCCACGTCTTTTGCCACGATACCCTATAGCAACACCCCGCAGGGAAATATCAGCGAATTTCGGACAACCGCGCAGTATTCCCGCCTTAACTTGATGGTCAAGGACAAATATCGCGGCGCCGAGATCATCGGGTATGTCGAGGGCGATTTCAGCGGCAACGACGCTCCAGGCGTCTATCAGAGCGTGAACCCACACACCAACCGTCTGCGGCTGTATTTCGGGGACTCCAGGCGAGGCAAATGGGAGTTCCTTGGTGGGCAAACGTGGAGTTGGATGACCCCTAACCGCACCGGCATAGGCCCCATCCCCGCAGATCTCGCCATTACCTACAACGAGGATCAGAACATTGGAGTGGGTCTGCCTTACACGCGGGCCGCCGAGTTTCGCGTCGCATATCACGCCAACGAACATTGGGCGATGGGAGTGGGCGTCGAGAACTCGAATCAGTTCATCGGCACCTTCGTCGCTCTGCCGGCGGCCTTCACTTCCGTCGGGCCGCAGTTCGACAACGGCTCGCAAATCGGCGCCGCGAATGCTTTCCCGGACATTCTTTCCAAGATCACCTTCGATCACGATTTGTCCGGCAGGCATTTCCACGCGGAAGCCGTCGGGCTCGTCACCGGCGCGCACGCAACCGTGAAGCCGGTTGGGGAAGATTCGTTCAAACAACACTTGGCCGTCGGAGGCGGCGGCGATTTCGCTGCGAACTATGAATTACTGCCAAAGCTTGTGCTGCTGGGCAACATTTTTTGGAGTGACGGCGGCGCTCACTATCTGGTAGCCACGGGACCGCAGCTTGTGGTTCGTCCGAATTTGGCCGGGACTGATATCAGTTTATCCATGGTGCATGCAGGAGCGGCCTCAGCAGGTCTCGAATGGAGAGCGAGCGAGAAACAAGCCTTTGCGGTTTACTATGGCGCGGATTACTTTGGACGGAATTTCTTTCCCGATACCACGAATACGGCCAAGCCTGGAACGATTATCGGATATGGCGGACCTGGCTCGCCTAACACAAACAACCGGGCCATTCAGCAGGCTACTTTCGATTGGCTGAACACGTTCTGGAAGGATACAAAATACGGTGCGCTGCAATCGTACGTTCAGTATTCCTATCTGACTCGCGCTCCGTGGTTCGTAGCACCTGACGCTCCCAAGAACGCGCATCTCAGCATGGTATATTTCGGCGTTCGCTACGTTTTGCCGTCGACCTCGGGTACCCTGCTTCGGGTGCCGTACCCGAACTAGAAGGGGCACGTGGGCTCGAAGGCACATCAGCGGCCGGGTTCGATGATCATTGCAGCAGGCGCGGGAGAGAACGGGTTGCACACAAATGAGATATAGTGGGCAAACTCGGGGGCTGGTAAGTAAGATCGCCGGCATCGGTGTACTGCTTATCGGCTTCTTGCTTGCTGCAACTCTCTGTTTCGGCGGGCCAGCGGATCCTTCCCAGATTCCCAGCATATTCAAACCGCAGTCAACGCCCGCAGATTCGATCTTTCGCTTGTCGATGTTGGTGTTGACCATTACCGGTGCGATTTTTGCGGTCGTCTTCAGCTTACTGGTGTATGCCATTTCAAAATACCGCAGGCGCGGCGATGACGACGGTCGCGAGCCGCCGCAAGTTTATGGCAGCAATCAGGTGGAACTTGCCTGGACGGTGATTCCTGTGCTGATCGTGCTTGTGCTATTCCTCATCACGGCGCGGGTGATCCATTCAATCCAGGATGCTCCGCAGCCTCCCGGAGCGATTGAAGTTGTCGCCATCGGCCATCAATTCTGGTGGGAATTCCGCTATCCCACCCTGGGCGTGGTCACGGCTAATGAACTGCATGTACCCGTGAGCAACCCCTCGCATCCCACACCGACCTTCATGACTCTAAGTTCGGCAGATACGGACCACAGTTTTTGGGTGCCGCGTCTGGCGGGAAAGACTGACTTAATTCCAAATCGCATCAATCACATGTGGATTGAGCCTCATGAAACAGGTGTGTATGTCGGGCAATGCGCTCAGTACTGCGGCGTCCAGCATGCCAAGATGCTCTTGCGCGTGTACGTTGATTCACCAGAACAGTTTGATCGGTGGGTTCAGGAACAAAAGGGCCCGGCCCTGGTCAGCGGTTCGGTGGAGCAAGGCCGACAGGTCTTTGAAACCACGGCCTGCGTGAACTGTCACGCCATCTCGGGAACAGTGGCGGACGGCCGGTTCGGCCCGGACCTCACCCATCTGATGAGCCGAGACACCATCGCTTCAGGCGCCGCCCCGAACACTCCTGAACAACTCAAACTGTGGATCCGGAATCCGGACGCGATCAAACCAGGCTCGTTGATGCCGGCAATGCAGCTGAGCGAAAAAGATCTGGATGCGCTCACCGCATACCTCGAGACGCTTCGATGAGAAGAGAGACGAGAAGAGAATAGCCATGGCCTCGGAAACAATTGCGATCACGGGAGCCGGCGGGATTACGCGGCCAATCAGTGAAAGGCTTCACGATTGGATCGTCACCGTCGATCACAAGAAGCTCGGGATTCTCTACATCGTTTATGCCCTTTTCTTCTTCGTCGTTGCCGGAATTGAAGCCGCCGTCATCCGGATACAGCTGATCGTTCCGCACAATCATTTCGTTTCTCCCGAAGTTTTCAACCGCATGATGACCATGCACGGCACCACGATGATTTTTTTCATGGTCATGCCGGTCCTGTTTGGGTTCGGCACGTATTTGATTCCTTTGATGATTGGCGCCAGGGACATGGCCTTTCCCCGGCTCAACGCTTTCAGTTTTTGGATGACTGCGTTCGGGGGGCTGCTTCTCTATTTCAGTTTTGTCGGCGGCAATGGGCTTTACGGCGCCGGGAATGCTCCCGACGTTGGATGGTGGGCTTATGCGCCACTCACTTCTCGCGCATTCTCGGTGGGGCACAGCACCGATTTCTGGACGCTCGCGTTGCTCGTGTCGGGCGTTGGCAGCATCGGCACCGCTGTGAATTTCATTGCCACGATTTTGTGCATGCGCTGCCCTGGGATGACTTTAGGAAAAATGCCGCTTTTGGCGTGGCTAAACCTCGTCATGGGCGCGATGGTCATTCTGGCCATGTCACCGCTCACGGCAGCTCAGGCGATGCTTTGCGTTGATCGTTATCTCGGCGGGCACTTCTTTGACACGCAGGCGGGAGGATCGGCAGTTCTTTGGATGCACTTCTTCTGGATTTTTGGCCACCCGGAAGTGTACGTCCTGGTTATTCCCGCGTTCGCTTTCCTGTCCGAAATTGTCCCGGTGTTCTCCCGCAAACCGATATTCGGATATCCAGTGATGGTCGCGGCGACGGTCTGTATCGGCTTCGTGAGCCTGAGCGTGTGGGCTCACCACATGTTCACAGTCGGGATGAATTCCTACGCCAACAGCTTCTTCACCATCACCACGATGGCTGTAGGGGTTCCCACCGGGATTAAGATTTTCAATTGGCTGGGGACGATGTGGGGTGGAAAAATTCAGTTCAGGGCTCCGATGCTTTTCTGCATTGGCTTTCTGTTCCAATTCCTGATCGCCGGCCTCACCGGAATCATGCTGGGCGCTTCTCCGTTCAACTGGCAGCTCAGCGGCTCTTACTTTGTGGTCGCGCATTTTCACTACGTCATAGTTGGAGGAATTGTTTTTGCGCTTTTCGCAGCCTTTTACTATTGGTACCCGAAGATGACCGGCCGGATGTACAACGAGGTTCTCGCGAAATGTCACTTCTGGCTATTTTTGATCGGCTTCCACATGACTTTTGATTTTATGCACATCCCGGGAATTTTGGGGATGCCTCGCCGGATCTACACGTACGAACCGGGACGCGGATGGGAAATCTGGAACCTGATTGTCACCATCGGCGCGTTCGTTCAAGCTGCCGGGGTGATTGTATTCATCGTGAATCTGCTCTGGTCACTTTGGAAGGGCGAGCCGGCCGGGAACGATCCGTGGGATGCGTGGACGCTGGAATGGTCTACAACTTCGCCTCCGCCGGAATACGACTTCGCGACGATTCCCGTAGTTCGTAGCCGGCGTCCGCTCTGGGACCTGAAACATCCAGAAGATCCAGATTGGAAGTACGAGTAGAGGAGAACTGGCGTGAGCAGCGCAGCGGTTGCATCAACAGGGACTGAACACGAGTGGATTCTCCCCTCGCGCGGGCGAGTGGGAATGTTTTCACTGATTGCCGCTGAATCCGCGATCTTCACGATCTTCGTCGTCGCGTACATTTTTTATATCGGCAAGAGCTTGTCCGGGCCGATGCCGAAAGATGTGCTCGAAACTCCTATCTTCAATACCATTTGCCTGCTCTCGAGTAGCCTGACGATTCATCTGGCTGTGAGAGCGCTGCGTAGTGCAAGAGTGAATACGTTTGGATTGTGGTGGTTCATCACGATGGTTCTCGGGACCATTTTTCTGGCAGGAACGGGTCGCGAGTGGCAGCACCTGATTTTCGACAAAGGACTGACCATCAGCACGAATCTCTTTGGCACGACATATTACTCGCTCGTCGGTCTGCACGCTTTTCACGTCACCGTAGGATTGATTGGGATTGTCCTTGCCATGATTTTTACGCTCTTAGGCAAAGTGGAACCGGCGCACAGCGAGCGTGTCGACGTCTTTTCAATGTACTGGCATTTCGTTGATGCGGTCTGGGTCGTTGTTTTCACGGTGGTTTACATCATCGGACGCTGAAGGAAGCAGAATCACATGGATTCTTCTAATTCACGGGCAGCAGCAACTGCCGCGCCAGGCACGATCACACTGCCCGCGCCGACAGCTTGGCCCATCATTCTTGCGTTCGGTATCACTCTGCTGTTCGCAGGCCTGGTGACGAACGCTTCACTCAGCATTCTCGGCGCGATTCTAGCGGTGACCGGAAGCGTTGGCTGGTTTCGCGATGTCCTTCCTCAGGAGAAGGAGGAAATAATTCGAGTCACGGCGGAAGTGTCCGTCGTCGCTACTTCCCGGCGCCAGGTAGAACGGCTCGCGGTGGCGCCAGAACTCTCCCGTGCGCTGCTTCCATTGGAAACATATCCGGTTTCAGCAGGAATCAAAGGTGGCCTCGCTGGGAGTGTGGCCATGGCCGTACTCGCATGCCTCTACGGATTGCTCAAACAAGGAAGCATATGGTATCCGATCAATCTGCTCGCCGCGACCGCCTATTCGGAGTTTCTCCGGTTCGGAACGGCGTCACTAGATGCTTTCCACTTGAGTAGCTTTTCTATTGCGGTCGTCATCCATCTGCTCACGTCTCTGCTAGTAGGGCTGCTGTACGGCGCCATGCTGCCGATGTTTCCACGCCGTCCAATTCTTTTGGGAGGGATCATCGCGCCGATTCTTTGGACCGGCTTGCTCTACAGCGTACTTGAGCTCCTGAATCCCTTGCTGAACAAGCATATCGACTGGCTGTGGTTCATTGCCTCGCAGTTTGCTTTCGGCATCGTCGCCGGATTGGTGGTCATGCGACAAGAACGCGTGCCGACGGAACAGTTTGTGCCGTTTTCAGTACGTGCCGGCATTGAGGCTCCGGGAATGACAAGGGAAAAGCCAGGGCCGGGTGGATCAAAATGAGGTTCCGACATCTCGTCCTCGGGATCGCGAGCCTCTCTGCTTTCGTCTTGTGCGGATGCGCGGGCGTACCCAGGGGAGCGGCTACAATCGAAGTTCCGATCGTTCCGAGCGACATTTCAGATTTCAAGATTCTCTTTGCTCAGAACTGCTCGGGTTGCCACGGCCCGGAAGGTAAGGGTGGAGCTGCCATCGCTCTAGCCGATCCGGTATACCTCGCGGTTGCGGACGACGCGGTTGTTCGGCGCGCGGCGACGAACGGGATCGCAGGGACGGCAATGCCTGCTTTCGCACAAAGCGCCGGCGGAATGCTTACCAGCAAACAGATCGATGTGATCGTCAGTGGTATTCGCGAACGCTGGTCGAAGCCGGATGTTTTGCGTGGCGCGAGTCCGCCTCCCTATTCGTCGTCCGAGCCTGGGAATTTCTCGCGCGGATCGGAAGTCTACGTCATCTACTGTTCTTCGTGTCACGGCGCTGGGGGCCGAGGCGGACAAAAGGCGAGCTCGATCGTGGATGGGTCATTTCTTGCCTTGCTGAACGATCAAGAACTGCGGACGATCGTGATCGTGGGCCGCCCTGAACTCGGTGCTCCTGACTGGCGAAGCAATGTTCCTGGAAAGCCGATGTCAGCGCAGGATGTCTCTGATGTAGTGGCCTGGCTCGCCTCCCAGCGGCCAAAATTCCCCGGTCAACCCTATCCGAATGTCGCAAAGACGGCAGGAGAAGCTCGATGACCCTCCCAGGCGGCTTTACCAGACGCGATGCGCTGATGAAAATCGGAATCCTGTTCAATGGTATCGTTGCCGCTGTTCTTGCCGTTCCGATTGTGCGCTACCTTCTCTCTCCCGTTGCCCGCGGACGCAAGGGAGGCTACGAGTCGTGGGTTCCGCTTGGCAACCTCGAACAGTTCCCTTCCGGCCAGACTCGCCTCGCCACCTATCGCAATCCCGTTGTGAATCCCACGGATGGGGACACCGCTGATATCGCCTGTTGGGTTCGCAATGTGGACGGACAAACTTTCCAGGTCTTCGCGATCAACTGCGCGCACCTCGGATGTCCCGTTCGATGGTTCCCGCAATCGAGTCTCTTTATGTGCCCCTGTCATGGTGGCGCCTACTATCAGGATGGATCCCGCGCTTCCGGCCCGCCAGAACGTGGATTGTTCGAATATCACTACAGGATTGAAAACGGAAAGCTCCTGATCAATGCGGGCGAAATGCCCACGCCAGGCAGCCCCACTGCTTCAAATATCGTCACCGAGATACGACCGTGCGTTTGATCGAATCCATTGGCGAGTGGCTGGACGCGCGGCTTCAGGTTGGTACGTCTATCCGCGAGACGATGGAACATCGGATACCTCGCGAAACCTCCAGCTGGTTTTACGTATTCGGCAGCGCTGCGTTCGTCGTGTTCATGCTTCAAATCGTTACCGGCATCATGCTGGCGTTTATTTATGTGCCCTCTGCCGGGGAGGCTTGGAATAGCCTCCAGACTCTCAATCATAACGTTGCGCTCGGTTGGTACATCCGCGCCCTTCACGGTTGGGGCTCGAATTTCATGGTCGCCATTGTCCTGATTCATATGGTCCAGGTTTTCCTCTTTGGCGCGTACAAATACCCGCGAGAGCTTACCTGGATCGTTGGCGTTTTCCTCTTGATCGTCACACTCGGCATGGCTTTCACAGGGCAAGTGTTGAGATTCGATCAGGACGCGTACTGGGGCCTTGGAATTGGTGCTTCGATCGCAAGCCGTGTTCCTGTGATCGGCCCCTGGGTCGTCAACCTGATGTTGGGCGGCCCAATCATTGCAGGTGCGACTCTTTCGCGATTTTTCGCGTTGCATGTGTTTGCGATTCCCGGACTCCTCATCGCTTTTGTGTCCATTCATCTTCTGATGGTTTTGAAACTCGGCATCAACGAGTGGCCTATGCCCGGGCGCGTAGTTCGCAAGGCCACCTATATCAAGGAGTACCACGCGCTCACAAAAGCCGACGGGATTCC
The DNA here is from genome assembly GCA_963729525.1 of uncultured Acidobacteriota bacterium. Lineage (GTDB taxonomy): Bacteria > Acidobacteriota > Terriglobia > Acidiferrales > UBA7541 > Palsa-295. The sequence continues at coordinate 99,148 of CAVSOB010000009.1, read as the reverse complement.
GTTCGTCCCCGACGCGATCTGGAAGGATATGTTTTTCGCCGCCTTCATTTTGCTTTCGATCGCTGTCTGCGCCGCGTGGTTCGGCCCTTACGGCCCGTCGGGTCCACCTGATCCAACAATTATTCAAACCTCTCCGCGCCCGGACTTCTTTTTCCTTTGGCTCTATGCAGTACTCTCGTTCTTGCCGCCCTCCATGGAAACTCCCGCCCTGCTCATCGGTCCCGTGGTTGGTATTCTCGCGCTGCTTCTCTTGCCATTTCTTTTTGGCGAAGGCGAGAAGAGTTGGCGGCGCAGGCCTGTCGCAGTGCTCACGATTCTGTTGGTGGCGGTTGCGTTGGGAACGTTTACACACCTGGCTCAACATACGCCGTGGAGTCCTATCATGGACGCGTGGAGCGGTGATCCGATCCCACCCGAATTTCTCCACAGCCGCTCGGCACTCGAGCGGCAGGGCGCCCTTGTATTTCAGGTGAAGCAGTGCCACAACTGCCACTCGCTCGGCGACCAAGGCGGAAAGCGTGGCCCGGCTCTAGACGCCGTGGCCGTGCGACTGACGCAAGATCAACTCATCCGGCAGGTGATCCAAGGCGGCGGCAACATGCCTGCGTATGGAAAAAACCTGAGCCCGGCGGAGACCACGGCGCTCGTCGCGTTTCTCAAAACGCTGCATCCCGCAGGGCAACAGCCTGCACGGAACGCTTCGCGTGCCCTCGCAATCGAACCGGCTACAGCTGGCCCCTCTTCGAGCCGTCAATGAAATTGCTATGACCTCTGACGCCCAAGCCATTTTGCAATCGTGGTCGGCTCCATTCGGCGTCAACTTAGCTCTCGCCTTCACCATCATTATCTACGCACGGGGTTGGCTTCGTTTGCACGCTGTTTTTCCGAGCCTGCTTTCGTTTTGGCGGCTTGCTGCATTTCTGATTGGAATTATTTCGGTTTGGATCGCGATCGGCTCCCCTTTGGCTGCGTTTGACGATGTGTCCCTCGCCGTCCACATGGTGCAGCATCTCTTGCTCATGGCTATCGCTCCTCTCTTTGTCCTGCTTAGTGCCCCAGCACTGCCATTTCTTCAAGGGCTTCCGCATCTGATCGCGCGAAGAGTGATAGGACCAATTCTCAGATGGGCTCCTCTTAGAAAGTTCGGACATCTGATCACAAATCCTGCAATCTGTTGGCTCGTGGCCACGCTTGCGTTGATCGTATGGCACGTTCCCGCGATGTTTGAAGCGGCGTTGCGTAATGACTGGCTGCACAATTTGGAGCACGCCAGCTTTTTAGCCGCCGGACTCTTGTTTTGGTGGCCGGTAGTCCAGCCGTGGCCAAGTACCGCACGCTGGCCTCGGTGGTCCTTGCCTTTATATCTTTTTGCCGCAACGTTGCCCTGTGACGCGCTCTCTGGTTTTCTCGCCTTCTGCGATCGCGTTGTGTATGTCTCTTACATCTCCGCGCCGCGGCTTCTCAATATTCCGCCGCTCGAAGATCAACAACTCGCCGCATCCCTGATGTGGATCTGCGTAACGATCATCCTCCTTGTGCCGGCTGTCGCTGTCACGATGGACATTCTTTCGCCCGGGACGCCGCGCCCGACGGAGGATCCTGCCGAGGATCAAGCACGAAATCAAATCACTGTTCTAACCAAAAGTGCCAGGGCATAAAGGGCCGGTGAAAATCTCCGCGACGCCATCAGAAGTCGGATTCTTGCAAAGTCCAAGCAGGACGGTGGCTGTTAGAGAGTATTTGGTTACAATGCCTCTTCTTAACTCCTTACCTTTTGGCGATTTGGAGGTTTCTTCATGGCCGCCAGTCTCCGGCGAATATGCGGTTTGCTACTGTTGCTTTTGGAGGCGTTGTTTTCGGTTGGATCATCTGCGCAACAATCATCGCAGGGCTCACCCGGATCGTCGCAGCTCACGCTGAAGCAAGCGGTGCAACTTGCGCTAAAGCAAAATCCCCAGCGCGTCATCGCTCGCCTGTTCGTTTTAGAAAGCGATCGCAATCGTGACATTGCCCTCTCGGCCCTGCTTCCTCAAGCGCATATCAAAGGGGAAGGCTCGATTAATCAGTACAACTTTCAAAGCATCGAGCACACAAAGCGATCGACGGCCGGCCCCTTTCAGGTGATTCAAGCGGGGCCTGCTTTTTCGCAAACCATTCTGGACTTCCCGCGGATTCGCGGATACCAGATCGGCCGCGAAGGGACGCGCCAGGCGCGCGCGGACGAACAGACCACGCGGGAGACCGTGGTCAACTTAGTCGTCGATCAATACCTGCTGATTCTTCGAGCTCTCGCCACGCGCGATGCCGCGCGCGCGCGCGTCGCTCTTGCACAGCGACTCTACGAACAGGCCACCGAACTCCAAAAAACGGGCATCGGTTTGAACATCGACACGGTCCGAGCCAACGTCGAGCTGCAGAACGAACGGCAAAATCTGATTGACGCGGAGACGCTCACCCACACGACCACGTACGGCTTGGCAGAACTCCTCGATCTTCCTCGCGACCAGGATCTCGAAGTGACCGACCGTCTCGATTTCTACGACCTCCCCGTTTTCGACAAAGAGATGCTGCTCAACCAGGCACTAACCTCACGGCCGGAGATCCGTTCATTGAATTCGCAGAAACGCATCGCGGAACTGACGACGGATTCGGCCCGCGAGCAGCGGCTTCCACAACTTGATTTCTCGGGCTTCTGGCTCTATCAGGGTTCACGCTTCAACAACGGAATTCCGGCCTACACATACGCAGTCTCTCTGCAATTTCCTCTTTTTACGGGCGGCAGGATTCGTGCGGCAGAGGCGCGAGCCAAGTTGGAAGAACAGCGCGTGGCGGAAATTCGCCGTCAGCTGGAAGCACAAATCGTGGATCAGGTGAAGTCAGCTATCGATCAACTCACCGCCGCGCGAAATTCGGTAGACGTCGCCAATTTAGGTTTCAAGCTGGCTCAGGAAGAAGTGGCTCAGGCGCAGCGCCGGTTTCAAGCCGGCGTCACCACCAACGTGGAAGTGATCACCGCACAGGATGCCTTGGCCCGCGCCAGCGATAATCAGATTGGCGCTCTTTTTCAATTCAACCTGTCTCGCGCGTCGCTGGCGCATGCCACAGGCGAGATCGAGGCCATGTATTCGAAGTGAAAGGTATGCGAACTGAAAGGTGAACCGCGATCATGAGTTCCACTCCCGCTCAGCCAACAACGCCGCCAACCGGCACTGCGGTGCCTGAGGCAGCGCCTCAAGCGCCTCGGGCTTCTACTTCGTTGGGCCAGTGGCTTCGAAATCTTAGCCCTCTCGCGAAGGGAGCCTTCGTCGCTGTCCTTATCTTGCTCGCCGTGGCGTGGTACATCTTCACCGGTCGCGTGTCCACGGACGACGCTCAGGTGGATTGCCACATCACAGCTGTTGCGCCGCAGGTTCCCGGTTACGTGGTCCAGCTGTTCATCAATGACAATACGCCAGTGAAAGAGGGCGACCTCTTGGTGCAAATTGACGCGCGACCCTACGAGGTAGAAGTCGAACAGGCCAAGGCCAACCTCGATTTCGCGGAGGCGCAAGCCAATTCCGCGAAGCTCCAAATCACTTTGACGCGCGAAACCACGACCCACAACACCGGCGGCGCTACTGCTCAGAAAGAATCGGACGCAGCGGATTTCGCAAGTTCCCAGGCTCAACTCGAACAAACCGCGACCGCGAATCTGCAAGTCGCTGAGGCCAACGTCGCTGCCAAGAAAGCTACCAATGACCGGGCACAAAGCGATCTCGCCCGCTACACTCCTTTGCTCACCACAGACGACGTCTCCAAATTCCAATTTGACGCTGTTGACGCCGCCGCGCGCGTGGCGAAGAGCGACTTGCTGGCAGCCGAGCAGCAGCTTTCTGCAGCGCAGCAAGCCGTGCAGATTGCAAAAGCAAATACGCGTTCTTCGCAAGCACGGCTATCTCGCTCACAATCCCTGCTTCTTCAGACAAAGGCTCAAGAGAGGCAGGTTCCCATTGCCGAGGCAACTTACAAGTCAGCGCTGGCCGCGGTCGAACGCGCAAAAGCAGCGTTGCAACAGGCCGAGCTGAATCTCGCCTACACACACATCATCGCCCCGATCACTGGCCAAGTAACGCAAAAGTCAGTGGACCTGGGCCAGTACGTGTCGCCCGGACAATTGCTCTTTACCCTCGTTCCTCTCGATCAGGTGTACGTCACGGCGAATTTCAAAGAGACCCAGATGGCCAACGTAGCCCCGGGCCAGAAAGTCCGGCTCCACGTAGACACCTACAGCCAGGATTTCGAAGGCGTGGTCGACTCCATTGCCGGAGCCAGCGGCTCGCGACAGGCATTGCTCCCGCCCCAAAACGCCACCGGGAATTTCATTAAAGTTGTGCAGCGCATTCCGGTGAAAATCCTCGTAAAGCCGAATAAGAATCCGAATCTGGTGCTGCGCCCCGGCATGAACGTAGAAGCGACCATTTACACTCGCTGATGTAAAGGAACCCATGGGCTTCCTGGCTCAAAATCTTTCGCCAAACGTCGAAGAATGGGAATTGGAAGAAGAGGCCTTCCTCAAAAGTATCTTGTCGAAGCTCTCGCCAAGGCACCGCCTGGCCGCTCTACTCAGCATCGGCATGGTTACCGCCGTCGAAGTCTCCAATCGCATCGCCGTCAACGTCTTCCTTCCCGACATGCAGGGCAACGTAGGCGCGAGCTCGGATGAAATAAGCTGGGTCATAATTCTCTACAACGTCGGATACCTTTGCTCCCTGGCTTTGGCGGCGTGGATGACGCGCGTCGTCGGCACCAGGCGCCACTTGTTACTTAGCATCGCGCTCTATGCCGTGGGATCGATGGGCTGCGTCACCGCTCATTCTCTCCACTGGTTACTGGCTTCACGGCTGATTATGGGATTCGGGGGCGGTGCGTTCCTCGTGCGCGTCGTCATACTTTCCGGGATGTTGTTCCCCGGGAGAGAGAAACTCGCGGCCGTCACGCGACTCTACCTCCTCATCTCTTTTTTTGAGGTTTTGTATCCCGTTTCCACGGGATGGATCACCGACCAAGTTCGGTGGAATTATGCCTTCCTGATTGATTTTCCATTTTTGGCGATTGGCGCTTTCCTCATCTGGAAGCTCGTTCCGCCGGGGTTTTTGTTTGAGCGCAAAACAGGGATTCATATCGATGTGTGGGGTGCGACCCTGCTGATCGCATCGATGGCTTGCTTGGAAACTGCCCTCAGCCGCGGCGAACGCGACCTCTGGTTCGAGTCGTACTGGATTTTGACGGCCATGATTGCGGCGGCCATTTTCCTAATCGCGTTCCTGTGGTGGGAATTCCGGCCCGAGAACACTGCGCCGATACTTCATTTGCGAATGGTCTGGCGGCAAGGTTCCTTGCGAGCCTCGTTCTTCCTGGTTTTAATCGTGGGAGGGTTCTTCGGAGCAGGGCTTTACGTCACACCGCAATATCTTCGCTTCGTTCAGGACTACAGCGCTACGCAGGCGGGCGGATTTATTTCCATGTACACCCTGGGCCTCGGGGTGGGCATACAGCTTAGCTTGCGCGCGTTCATGCCTCGCCTGGGACCCATTCGCACGCTGACATTCGGATTCATGGCATTGTTCGCAACCTATCTCACGATCGTTTATGTCACCACCCCCACCACCCCCACCGCACTCCTGGCTCCTATGATTTTCCTCCAAGGCTTTTGCGTCGCGCTCACTCTCATCGCGGCCGGGAACATTGTCACAGCCGGTGCAAATCTCGCGGAGGTGAACGACATTTCCACTTCCTATTTCTTCGTGCGGCAGCTCGGAAATACTTTTGCCGTGACCGGAGCGACAGTTTTATTCGACCACCGCATGACGTTGCATTCCTCGCGACTCCTCGACGTGGCTAACCGCCTGGACCCCACCGTTAGCTCCACTTTGTCGCAATACGCCGGCCTGATTCATCGCAACGGCGGCGGCGGAAGCAATCCCTCGCTCGGCGCGCTTCAGCTTTTCCAAAACCAGGTGATTACGCAGAGCCGCCTGCTCTCCTACGTCGACAACTACTTCGGCTTGGCGATGCTGGCCGCACTCGCGCTATTCATAATTGCCTTCTCGAACATGAAGGCCAAGCTAGGCAGGCACCATTTTCTCCCGTGGTAAGCGCCCCGCACAGGAAGGGTTTATTGCTCCGTACTTCGAGCAGAGGGCACTGGAATCGTCTAGAAAGACCAACCGACGCCCGAGCTGATTCCCAGCTCATTCTTCTTTGCCGTCGCCGGAGGGCGACTATCGAAGTTGTCCCAAAGCGTGAAAGCGAGGTGAAAATTATTCCTGAGTTTGATCGTGACCACGTTATTCGTCGTTATGCGGATGCGCCCGGAATCCGATAAACCCGGGAACGTCAGCAGCTGGGAATTGAACTCTCCGAAATCGAAGCGAATATAACTGTATTGAAGGCCGACAACAGCCTCCGTGCTTTGACCCGATGGTTGACCAGCTGCAGTGTCGAAGGACTCATGAATATAGTCAATGCCTGCCACCCAGGCGAGGGTACTGCTCGTCGTCCGTTTTAAGAATCTTCCGTAACCGCCCACAAGGGTGGCGCGAAGGTTCAAATCCTGCCGGCTGCTATGAAGAAAATCGGAAAGTCCCAGAACGAAGGAATTTCTACCTAGAAACCTGGTGAGCGCCGTTTGCAAATCCTGGCGATTTGTACTGGAAGCTCCCGACTGGCCGCTGAACGTTGAATCGAACGAGGTCTCAGCTTTCCACTTAGGTGTCTGATAAGCTGCACTGGTGTCGACATTCAACGATGACTGACCATTTCCGCTGGTGAAGCTATAGCCGAGGTCAATATTTCCTTGCAATTCCCGCCAAAATGTCGGCTTTTTCGTATCAATGCTGACAATCTCTGCCGACGGGACTTCCAATTCCTCGGTCGCCTCGTGGATTAGAAAATCTTCAGGCTTTGCCGTTTCACCCGCTTTCTTTTCAATCTTGCCTTCGAGTCTCCGACCATTGTTCAACACAATCCGATAGGTAGCGGTGCTTTGGACCGATTGCACTTGATTCCAGTCGAGCCCGATATTGCCGGAAACGTAGTCGGTTTCGATATACAACAGGCCGTTTTGTAGGCGCTTCACCTGTCCGGTGAAATGGTCGCCATTGTTCATAATGACCACGTCTTTTCGCTTAGCTTGAGTCGAAATACACGACAATGCCACAACAAGCGTGAACATTGAGATCCGACTGAGTCCGGATAACGAAAGCAACCCAGTTTGCATTGTTGACTCCAATAAGATGAACGTGCGGGCGTCTTTAAACAATGCTGAGACTAGTCCCGCTGTTTGCTCACACAAACGAGCTAGAAGTAAAGACTCAGTATTAGCCCCGCAGAGTTCACCTGCTGATTTGGACTCTTGCCCGTGTCGTTCTCATGCTCAAAGTAAGTATTAAATTCGGCATGTTTACCCGCTGGAAAGATGCACCCAGCGTAGAGCGCTGTCGTACTCCATTTAACATATTTGCTTTCGTAAAAGACCTCGGCGCTTATGTAGGGTGCAGGATGGTAACCACGAATCGTAATCCGATGTTCGATGGTCACTTTGTTGCGATAGCGCCAGGTGAATTTTCCCTTGGACCAATCAAGATCGCCCCGGTTTCTTTCGGAAATCAGTATTCTACCCTTGAGCGGTATGTGAAAAATTGCCACAGGCTCCATACGATTTACGGCTGGGGCATCCGGGGATGCCAGGTACCGATATCCGATTGACAAAACAAGAGGCCTGGACTTGGAAAGGTCCAAATCGAACTTGGCGAAGTCTTTTAGTTTTAGTAGGGGTTTCAAGTAGAACGATATGCTAGGCCCCAATTCGGCCTGAGTCGGCTCGCCGCCTTCTCTTGTTTGTTTCGCTTGAAATTCGAACCGAACATCGGAATGCAGTTGTGCGTACGCATCGATTTCGGGCAGAAATTCTGTTGTCGATGTTTGTGCGAACGCCGATGAGCATAAACACACAAAGAAAAATGATCCCAGCAGAAATTGAAAGCGTGATTTTCTTGGAGAGCCCTTCAGAAGTAGGAAAGCACTTTGCAAGAGCATGCTCCAAGACGAATCTCAAGTACGCGCTGTAACTATCACGCGAGTCGTTGGCAGTGACTTATTGAGACGCGGGAAGCGACGGGTCCTTCACGCAACGAAATCCGAGGTGATTTGTGCCCGTGCTAACTTCACCCTTGCCCCGCGTACCCACGATGTATCTCGAACAGTACTGATCGGTACACAGAAATGAGCCGCCCCGATGTGCCTTCTTTTCCTCCTTTGGTTCGGCCGGATCATATGGGCTTGCGGGTCCTTTCGGATTTCGCGTCACGCCGCCTGCATTCGCTAGTTGCTGATAATAGTCCGGGCGGTACCAATCGCTCGTCCATTGCCATACGTTTCCGGCCATGTCATAAAGCCCGTAGCCGTTAGGCGGAAACCGGCCAACTCCGCTGATACCCACATACTTGTCTTCGCCCGAGTCCTTGTACGGAAACTGGCCCTGGAACGTATTCGCCATCCACTTTCCTTGGGGACGAAATTCGTCACCCCAGACGAACGGTTTGCCCGTTAGACCGCCTCGCGCCGCGAATTCCCATTCCGCCTCCGTGGGCAAGCGCTTTCCAGCCCATTTCGCATAAGCCGTCGCGTCTTCATATGCGACTTGTACGACGGGATAGTCTGCTTTTCCCTGGATGTTGCTCTGGGGACCCGTCGGATGCCGCCAGTTGGCACCGTGAACGTATGACCACCATTGGTAGTGATCGTTCAAGCCGACGGCGTGGTCAGGCGGCGAGAAAACTACCGAACCCGCCACGAGGTTTTCCGGCGGCGCCCCCGGGTAATCCTCCGCCCTGGGTTTGCGTTCCGCGACGGTGACGTATCCCGTCGCCTTCGCAAATTTTGCGAATTCTCCATTCGTGACATCCGTTTTATCCATCCAAAATCCATCGACGTAAACGCGGTGGATGGGCCGCGAATCAACGGTGGCCTGCATGCCGACGGCGTCTTTCGTTGGGGGATCCTGTGCCCCCATGGAAAACTCACCGCCCGGGATCCATGCCATCCCCGCCGGTGCGGGCCCCGCCGGAAGATTCCTGTTTTCAACCGTCGGCGCGAAACTGTTTGTGGTAGGGGATGGCGCTTCCGTGTTGGCTGTGCTCATAACCCTGTTCGCTTGAACGGCGTGATGACTCATGTATTTCCAGAGGCCAAGCCCAGCAACGAAGACAGCGACCACCACTACGATCGTTAAACGGTTAGAAGGCAAAGCTGGCCGTGGCATGGCCTGAGAACTTTTCCGTGCCAGATTTTTCTTTTTCATTGCGCGTGCCGATCCTTAATGATTTTTGAAATCGACCGCTAGGAGAGTTATGTCGTCAGTCTGACCTTGCCCGCTGTGCTTACTTGACCAGCGAGACAACTCATCGAGCAATCCATCAGAAAACTCGCCCGCTCCACGCGAAGAGTTGGTTTCCAGAAATCGTTTGAAACGGTCCCGTCCGTACATCTCTTGGGATGGATTGCTGGCTTCAAGAATACCGTCCGTATATAGGACGACTCGATCGCCCGGGACCATCGGCACTTCAATTTCAAGGTAGGTCGCGTCCGCGAATAAACCAAGCACCAACCCGTTCTCCTCAAGTTCATCCACGCTCCGTGTCGACGTCCGCCATACCAAAAGTGGCGGGTGCCCCGCCCCCGCATACCGCATGATTCGCTGCTCCATATCCACGAATACGTATGCCGCGGTGACAAAATGGCTTGTAAATTTCCCGCACAAAGCTTGATTCAGGCCCGCGAGCACGCGGCCCGGTTCAGCAGCGTGACCGACTTGGGCAGCGAGAGCCATCTGAAGCATAGAGGCGATTAAGGCAGCGGGCAAACCGTGCCCCGTAGCATCTGCAATGAGAATCCCGACACGTTTTTCGTCCACAATGATGAAGTCATAAAAGTCGCCGGCCACCGAACCCATCGGAACGTAGCGTGCCGCGATTTCGAGCCCTGTGATTTTTGGAATGGTATGCGGAAGGATCGCCAACTGAATCTTGCGCGCCATTTCCAATTCACTGTTTATCGAAATAAGCTGCCGAGACAGTTGTTCGTGGGCTTCGCGAAGCATGAGATGCGTGTGCACGCGAGCTTTCACGACTGCGGCCAAGAAAGGCTTGTGAATGTAGTCGACGGCGCCCAAATCGAATCCTTTTGTCTCGTCATCGGCTTCCGTCTTCCCTGTTAGGAAAATCACAGGGATGTCGCGTGCCTCCGGTGTAGCCTTTAGGATCCCGCAGACCTCGTAGCCATCCATGTCTGGCATCACCACGTCCAGCAGAACCAGATCGGGGAAAGGCTTTAGCTTCATTAAATCCAAAGCTTTAGCGCCGCTCGTGGCGACTCGAACTTTGTAATCGTCTTTCAGAATCGCGTGCACAATCTGGATATTGGCAGGAGCGTCGTCCACAACGAGCACGGTTCGTTTTTCCGGCACGTTATTCATGACCGTGTATCCCGTCCATGCCACATCTCTCCGCGATTTCATCTAACTTCGAGAGTGCTGCCGCAAAGTTGAAGTTGCTGACTTCGGTGCGGAGAGCGTTCAGCCTTTCCTTCTCGACAGCGCTTGCCAGAATCTTCTCCACAGCGACGAACTCTTCTATTGCATCGCCATCGCTCGATTCCAGGAGGCTCCTCAGGCGTGCGATAGCTGCTGACGCCGCTTGTGCATCGAAGGTGTGGGCGCTTCCCACTGCCGAATGACGAATCGAATCATCGCCTAATGCCCGCCGAATGGTCTGAATCTGACTGTTTAGCAATTGAGTGAATTCTTCTATCAAGGGCGGTACCCTGGAATCCCTGTCACGGATTCCTCTTTCCAGCTTTTCTGCAACTGCGAATACGCCTCCAAGGCCGATGTTCCCAGCGACACCCTTTACCGTATGCGCGACGCGTTCAGCCAGCTCCTGCTGTCCGTTCTCGATCGCAGCCGAAATCTGCGTGCCGGCATCGCATTGTTCTGCTACAAACTGTGCAAGCAAATTGCGGTAAAGCCGCGTGTTACCAGCCACACGCTTGAGTCCCCCAGCCACGTCAACACCGGCAATGTCGGGAAGAATCACGTCGTCGGGTGCTTTCACCGGCCGGGCTTCGTTTCCGTCAGTGTGCAAGTGCCGTGGCTTCGCCCAACGCATTAGCGTCGCAAACAACGCAACGGGATCGATAGGCTTGCTTACGTGGTCATTCATCCCTGCGTCTAGGCAACGCTGACGTTCCTCTACCAGGGCGTGTGCCGTCATCGCAATAATCGGCAGATCCCGAAAGCGCGGCTGCGCCCGAATAATCCTGGTGGCGGTGAAACCATCCATGTCAGGCATTTGCAGGTCCATGAACACAACGTCGAACGAGGGTGACCCATCGCCTTCCGTGAGGATTCTCACCGCTTCGCCACCATGGTCGGCGATCGTTACAGTGGCTCCCGCACTCTCAAGAAGTTCGGTCGCCACTTGCTGATTTACCTCGTTGTCTTCCACAAGCAGGATTCGTATCCCGCTGGCATCGGGCGAAAGACGACTTTCTTTTTTCGCGGGTAGCGAGGAGTCGCTTTCCTGTTCCGCTACTCCGAACAGCTCAATGAGAGTATCGTAGAGCATGGATGGGGTCACCGGCTTCAGTAGAAAGCCGCCAATACCCAGCTCCTCTGCGTCGGTGCGGATGTCCTCCCGACCAAAAGCCGTCACCATCACGATCTTGGGCCCATGCTTTAGACTGTCGTTCTGGATGATGAGGCGGCTTGCCTCAAGCCCGTCCATGCCCGGCATTTGCCAGTCCATCAAGATTAGCCGATATGGATCTTGAGAGTCAGCAGATGCGATTTTAGGGATCGCCTCCATGCCTGACGAAGCCGAGTCCGCTCGTAGGGAAAATCCGCGCAGCACATCGCAAAGGATGTCTCGGGCTTGCTCATTGTCATCAACCACCAGGGTGCGTAGGCCAACCAGATCCGGGATGAAATGTTGACGCTTTGTTTCGCTCTGCCCGAGGCCGAACCACGCGGTGAAAATGAAGGTGCTACCCACGCCAGGATTACTCTCGACCCAAATTTCGCCTTTCATCATCTCCACGAGCCGCTTGCAGATTGAGAGACCAAGTCCCGTGCCACCATACTTTCGGGTCGTAGACGTATCGGCCTGGCTGAATGCATGGAACAGACGGGCGGTCTGCTCTGGCGTCATTCCTATTCCACTATCGCGAACTGAAAACTTCAGCTTGACCTGGTTCGAAACTCTTTCTTCCTGCGTGACGGTCACTACCACTTGGCCACGTTCGGTAAATTTCAAAGCGTTATTAACGAGGTTAATCAGGATCTGGCCAAGCCGCAGGGGATCGCCAACCAACCTGAGCGACAGGTCATCCGGTGCCGCGATGAGGAACTCCAGATTCTTATCTTGAACTTTCTGGCTTACGACGGAGCACAAGTTTTCAATCACATTATCGAGGTGGAATTCTGTCTCTTCCATTTCCAGCTTGCCAGCCTCGATTTTTGAGAAGTCCAGGATGTCGTTGACAATCCCTAGAAGGGCCTGAGCGGCAACCCTGGTTTTCGTCAGATAGTCGCGCTGCTTGGGCGTTAGCTCCGTTTTTAGGGCCAGGTGCGTCATCCCGAGGATGGCGTTCATCGGCGTGCGGATCTCGTGACTCATGTTGGCGAGAAAATCGGACTTTGCTCGCGTGGCGGCCACTGCCACGTCTTTCGCAGTGAGGAGCTCCGACTCCAACCGCTTGAACTCAGTAATATCCTGCGAGACGCCGTACATGTCGGTGGGCTGACCATCGGCGTCTTTCTGGACGTGTCCGAGTGCGTGAATCCAGGCGATACGTCCATCGATCGGTCGTTTATACGCGAACACGGTGTCGTACTTGGCAGTCCTACCCTCGACCGTGGCATTAAATGCCTCCCGCGCGCTTTTGGCTGCAACCTCATCACCTTCAGCAGCATGGCCGAACATCTCGTCGAGGCGGTAACGGTAATCTGGCCGCGGGATTTCGCCGAAAACCGCCACCCGGCGGGGTGACGAGTTGTACCAGCCCGAGCCGTCCAAAGGGACGTGCCAGTAGCCCGCTTTCGAGAGCTCTAGCGCGGTGTCCGCTAGAAAGTTCGCGCGACGGAGTTCTTCTTCGCGCTTCCGAAGAAGATCCTCCGCCGCCCTGCGTTCCGTAATATCCTCCTGCAAAGATGCTACATATTGCGGTCTGCCTGCCACATCTCGGAGCAACGAGAATCTCACGGCCGTAACAGCGATGCTTCCATCTCTGCGGATCAAGCGTTGTTCCCATTCGTCCTTTTCACGCTTGCCTCGAACGAGTTCGCTGTATCGCTTAGCGTCTGAGGCGCTCTCTTCTGGATGAGTAATTCGGTCCCATGTTTCCAAGCGGCTTAGCTCTCTTTCGGAATAACCCAGCATCTCCTGCAACGCACGATTGGGCCTAAGCTCCCGTCTTGCGATGTCGAAGACACCGATCCCGATCTGGGCATTCTCGAAAACCGAGCGGAAGAGCTGCTCGCTCGCCTGCAAAGCCTCTTTGGACTGTAAGCGTTCCGTGACGTCTTCCATCATATTGAGGATGTATTGCGGCTTTCCAGTTGCATCCCTGAGGACTGAAACTTTGCGGGAGGTATTCACGATACGGCCATCGCTGTGAACGAAACGCCGTTCCCACGCGTCTCCATCACGCTTACCCTCAAGGAGTCGGGAATAACATTCCGCCTCCGCGGCACGTTCGTCCGGGTGGACAATCCTGTCCCACTTCTCCACTGAATTCAATTCGTCATGGGTGTAACCCAACATCTTGCGCAATGCGCGGTTGGTGAAATACTGCGCCCCTGAAACGCTATAAAGACTGATCCCGATCTGGGCATTCTCGAAAATCGAACGGAAGAACTGCTCGCTCGCCCGTACTTTTTCCTCGGCCAACTTCCGCTCGGTGATATCAACAACTGTCACGACGGCGCCAGTAATCCTCCCGCCCTCGAGAATTGGAAAGGAGGAATATTCGACCGGAATTGGGGTGCCATCCCGGCGCCAGATAACTTCTGTGTCTACCCGGCAACCCTCCCCCTTCTTAAAGGCCCGGTAAATGGGGCATTCAGTGACCGGATAAGGGGAGCCGTCCGTTTTATGGTGGTGCACCAGCTCATGCATATTACGACCCAGCGCTTCTTCAGGTCGGTAGCCAATCATTTCGCAAGTAGCCCGATTGATGAATACGCAGTTTCCTTGCAGATCGATTCCATAGATGCCTTGGCCGGTAGATTCCAGCAGCATCTTCATTTGCTGCGTGACGCGGTTTCGTTCTTCCTGCGCTAGCTTGCTCTCGGTAATGTCCTCGGTCAGGGACGTAACGTACTGGGGCTTTCCCGCTGCATCTCTGATCAACGAGAACCGCGCGTTCGTGACGACGACGCGCCCATCGCGCCGAACGAAGCGTTGTTCCCACTCGTCCCTCTCGCGTTTGCCTTGGACGAGCCCGGCATATCGTTTTGCCCCGGACGCACGTTCATCCGGGTGAATTATTTCATCCCATTTCTCTAGGTGGCTCAGTTCTTTTTCGGTATAGCCCAACATCTCCTGGAAAGCGCGGTTCGTAAAAACCGCTTGGCCATCGATGTTGAAGAAACTGATCCCAATCTGATTGTTCTCGAAGATCGAACGGAAAAGCTGCTCGCTATCCCTCAGCTTCCTTTCGGCACGCTTGCGGTCGGTAATGTCCGTGAAGATTCCTGCTGTGGCGTAAACCACTCCTGTATCATCAAGAAGCGGAAACTTAATTGAAATGTAGTCATGCGGCCCGTCCGTGAGGGGCGCTGTCTCTTCAAACTCCAAGGGACGGCCAGTTTCGGCTACCTCCAAATCGTTGGCTCGAAAGCGGTCAGCAATCTCCTTGGGAAACAAGTCGTGGTCGGTCTTGCCAATTATCTGTGACCGGTCGAGTCCGAAAATTTCCTCAAATCTCCGATTAATGCGCACATAGCGTCCACTTAAGTCCTTCACCTGGATAACGGCAGTGGAGTTATCGAGGATACTTTGTAATTCTCGATCGCTCATTTCCTTCATTTCCGGTGGGACCGGGGACAACGACACATCATCAAAACACGAAGAAACATCCCGAGCAGTGACTCGGAATGCGGGACTCAGTGGCGTTGTTTAGCATAATCCGCACGTCGGTGCTTGGGTTCTAAGATGATCGCCTTCACGAAGCGCCTCCCTGGCCGCGTGGCGGTCAGCGCTTTGATCGGATTCGCGTCACTACTACCCGCCGAGTCTCTGGTAATTGGAATTTGTCGTGGTAACCACGAGTTCCTTCGCGCTTGCGGTGAGAACCGTTTGTTCTGCGTAGTTGGGGCCACCCGGCAGGCTAGCCATCCGCACCTGCAACGTCACCGCGTCTTTCGCTTCGCCCATGTATGTGTTGACGCTTAAGGAGATGATTTTCTTTGAGGCGGTATCGAACGCGAGCGTCATGCGATCGCCGGGCTGAGCATAATCCGTGAAGATTAAATTCACGACGCCGCCGGCAGGATTCAATGATACCTTCCCGGCCTGAAAGGCTTGCTCCATTTTCTGGGGGTCAGGAGGGACGTACATGCTGAGGAGGCCTTTCACGTCTCCCATGTAGTCCTGCATCTCTTCTTTTTTCTTCGCAACCACTCGTTGCTTCAATCTGCCGCCGCTGGGCTGTTCAGGCGGAGGTCCGATCGGCGTCTTCTGAATCTGTCCATCGGGCCCGTACTGGCACAATTTTTGAGAGGAAGGCTTTGGGTCCCCCTTCAGTGTTAGCTGCGTGGTCTCGATCCATTGATATTGGCGTAGCTGCTGTTTATTTTCAGCTGCAGCTTGCTTCACGGCCGCAAGTTTCTGCTGCAGCTCGCCATTCTGCGCAATCGCTGGCAAAGTGGATGCGAGCAACACTGCACCGAGCATTATCAAGCGTTTTCTGATTGGAACGAGGTTTCCAAAAACAGAGTGACAGCTGTCAGTAGTTCCAAGTCTGCAGTTCATTTGAGATCTCCTTAGTAGATCTGATTGCTCACCGTCTGCCGCCCCAGCCACCACCACCGCCGCCGCTATGCCCCCAGCCACCGCTCGAGCGTTGCTCCGAGTAGCGCTGGCTGGATTGCTCACCTCTCTGCCTGCTCTGCTCTTCTTGTTGCATGCTTTGTGTTTCACTGCTCGAGGGGCGGTACGAAGAGGATGCAGACGAGGATGAGGGGTGCTCTTGGTAACTGGAAGCTGAACTCGAGGAGGGATGTTGCTCGTATGCCGACGATGAGGTTGAGGAATGTTGCTCGGCGCTAGACGAGTTTACAGAATTCCAGCTACCATTGCTGCCAGCCTTTTGCCAACCGCTGCCGGTGTTCTTGTAAACATTTCCGTCTGCGCTTGCATACATGTTGCCGTTTGCGGCTTTACCCGCGCTCGCGCTATTTCCGTAAGCGCCACTCGCACCAACGGCTTTTCCACCGGAAGAGGTTTGTACAGATCCTGTCGTTCCCTGGGAGGTGCTGTAATGTTGCGAATATGCGCTTTCTCCGTTCTTTGAAACTGCTGCGGAACTTCCCCAGGAACTGTACCCATTCGAGCCTTGCTTGGTGGCGGCCGAAGCACCTGTGTATGGGTTATACGCTGTGCCAGCTTTCGTGCTGCCATAGGCACTAGAAGCCGACGCTGTGTGAGTCGAAGTCCCGGTGTAAGGATTGTACGACGCGCTTCGAGTTGCGGATCCCCCGTAAGCGCCATACGCGGTTTGCGAAACACCGTAAGCCCCAGTCGTCGTGTGGTAGGTAGACGAATAGCCATACGTCGTTGGATAGGGATGGTAAACGGGATATCCGTACGCCGGATGATAATAATATGGCGGGTAGTAGTAGCCAGTGCCGCCCGCCACCACCGCTCCCACTGCGGCGCCTACTATGAACGCTCCCATATAACCGGCGGTGTAACTCGATTGCACCGTTCCATTTGACACCGATACTTGCGTGACGTACGTGACGTTGTAAACGGGAGAGCTCGGCGGAATTGTGTAGATCACTTGCGGAACGGATGGTGCTGTTTGCCACGGCCCCTGCGGAGTCGAAGACATGAACCAGATTCCTTGCAGACAGAGGTAATAGAGGTCACCGACCTGAATCACCTTTTGCGCTGTATTCGTAGCGTACGACATCGTGGTCCCTGAAATCGGTACGAACTGCGGCGTGCCGTCATAGGTCACGTTCGCTTTCGCCGCTGCTGCCGCTGCGTCCACCGTGATCGACGTTGGAACTTGAGCGATCATGACTGCGTCCTTGGCTTCCTCCGTTCCAGGAACGGAAGAGAGAACCTGTCCGGCTGGGCTGCCAGGAGGAATGTGAGCAAAGTCGGCAGGCAAATTGGAATTCGCAAAAGTCCAGGGTCCCTGCAGACCGTTCGCCGTGAACCATCGTCCCGCAGTCATGTAATAAAATTGGTTCGTCGGCGAATAAACGAAGAGATAGCTATTCGTGTTCACAGCGTAAGCGAGCTGCGTCCCTTGAATCTGAGAATAAACCGGCTGTCCATCGAAGAGTATGACCACTGAAGGCACGGTGCTGTAGAAAACTGCAGGAACGACAGAACCAGAACTCGGGGGCGGCGGTATGAACCTTTTCAGGCTTGCCCACTGCGGATCGTCAACGATCTTGTCCATCTCGTTTGAAAGCTTCGTTGCGGCTGACCATGGCCCCTGCAAGCTCTGTGACTCGATCCACCGATCTCCGACTAACAGGAAATAATTGCCTGCCCTATCAAGAAACAACGGCCAATTCGTGTTGAAGACGTATTTTAATTTTGTATGCGGGATTTCAGCCAGTTGGGGCTCTCCCTCGATGCCCAAAAGAATCGCCGGCTGATAGCTGACGAAGATTTGCGGCGGATCATTGTTTAATTGCACACCGGTCGGCGCTGTCGCTGGTTTCGGGACACAAGACACAAGGCGCTGCATCGAAATCCACACAGTCGGCGGCACAAACGTTCTCACCAATTGATCCATGGCCGCCGCGTCAGTAGGACTCAGAGAAGGGAAGTAGGTGTTCTTGATCTGCAGGTTGGAGATCAGGACCATCTGGCTCTCGGCGTTCACGCTCGTCAGGCCATGGAGGGTCACTGCTCCGACGATCTCTTTGCCCCCGGGGGGCGTTATCGTGATGGCCATTCTCCAATCGAGTTCTTGAAAATTGTTCCAGCTGTCTACCTGGGGCTGATAGTAAACGAGAGTACCCTGCGGTTTCGTAATTTGGCGGGGCCATCCAGGATCTTGGGCGAAAGCTGTGCCAAGAGCTGCAAAAAACAGCAAAGGAACTGCGATTATTCTTCTCATTTTAACATTCTCCGGAAGCCTGCATTGCGAAATCAGACCTTCCTGATGCGGAAAGGAACGCCATAAGCCTCTCTTACTTGAGCGTGATCGTCGCGCCGAAGAGCACACCGGACGTAACTGTGTTTATTTTTGTTGTTCCCCCATTTCGATAGTCCACAGCGAGATACCGATAACCAGCCTGCAAAACCACCGCTGGCTTTATCCGATAGCCCAGGACCCCGGCGATCTGATAATCCAGTAAGGAACCAGTGTTCCACCCACCGACGTCTCCACCTATCGATACCGATACTTTCGGCGATAGGTTTGCCAGAATTCGTCCGCCGACGAGCGGATCTACCCAATTTTGCGAACTTGAAAATTTCAAGCCCAACATGGAAGGACTGAATGTCAAACTTTCCCCGAAATGCCAGTAGCGGAAGCCTGTGAGGGCATCGATTTTTACGATTTGTGAATCAATCAGCCGGTAACCAACCTTGGGAGTGAGAATGAATTCGTCTCCTCTGATTCTCGCCGAGACCGCGTTATCGGTGAGCGCCAACGCATTGTTTGCCCCAAGTCGCACCCAGACGATGTCGAGCGGCAGGACGATTCGCTTGTAGCGTGTGTCCACCAAACCCATGAGTCCGAATCGAAAGTGCGAGAGCAGATCACCGGGGCTCGCGTGGATGCTGGCGTCGTGGCCGCGCGCGCCAATTGTTCCGTGCACTCCCGGGAACCAAAGGTAGGGGCTCACCGCGAAGTGCCAATTGCTGGTTGGTTCACCCACTTGAGGCGAAGCGGGAATAGCCGCCGATGTTGACTCAGTATCAGAGGTTAGTGGCTGGTCTGCCATCACAGGCACCGGGGTGGTGAGGGAATCGAGGTTGTCGGACACGAGAACATTTGCGCTTTGCTGCTCGGAAACCCCCTGAGCGCCACAGTCGCCTGCAATCATCAACGAAAACAACCCAATCACTGCGGTGGCCCAAACTCGTGAGGCCATTGATCCATAAGCGTGCCGGTTCATAGAAGTCCCATCCTCCAGTAAACGCTGATTCTCATGCGATCGATAGCTACTGTTTCAGGTGCACAGGTGGCCCGCTGACTCGCTTCGCCTTCAGGTTGACGGTCACCTCGACACGGTCGGCGATCTTGATGAAAGGAATGCCACTGTCCATTCCGTAGTCCTTGCGATCGAAAGCCATTGTTCCTTTCACCTCTCCTGAGCCTTCCCCCTCGCGGTTAAGGGTTAACGTCAGCGTCTCAGGTTTGGTTACTCCGCGTATCGTAAAGTTGCCAGCCACATCGAAGGTATTGGAGCCGGTCTGCGTAATTTTCGTTGATTTAAACGTGATCAGCGGATCCTTCTTAACGTCAAAGAAGTCTTTGCTCTTCAGCTTGCCATCTTTCATCCCGCTTCCGGTGTTCACGCTATCTGCTTGAATCTTGACGGTCAAAACACCTGTCGAGAGCTCGGGAGACGAGAATGTGAGAGTGGCGTCCCACTTCTCGAAGGTCCCTTCCAGAGCCACCGACGCCTTCACAAAGAAAGTAACCGTGCTTGTTTCCGGTGTAATTACGAAAACAGGAGCATCTTGTGCATGGCTTAGCGACGGAAGTATCCCCACCGCTAAAATGCAAAGAACAGTCAAACGGAAGAAAAAACCTAAGGCAATGCTTGTTTTGGTCATGTTGTGATCTCCTGATTCTGATCTCTCGCCAGTCACCGGGTCCGAAGCCGGATATTTCGCGAGCTTTTTCTATTTGTTCTTTTCTGTACAGCAATCTCAAATGGGTGGCGGCTCTTGCGAGCCGCCCGCCTTGAAGGTTATTCCTCTTAGTTGCTGGGGCCTTTTGAAGCCGCCTCCGCCTGTTCCATCCTTTTCGCCATCTCCGCCTTGACTGCGTCGAGGTTGAAGCTCGCGCCCCGCTGCATCGGCGGGTACTCGATGAATGTTTGGATTTCTTTGGCCACGATCTGCTGGACGAACACGAAGCGCCAGAATTGGTACTTGAACCAATCGAAGTATTGCTGCGCTCCTTCTTTCGTCCCGTCATTCGGCCAGCCCGTACGCTCGAACGGATCGAGGCGCAGGTTCGTGATGTAAGGAACGTCCGGATGGGTCTTTTCGCCCAGCCAGCCTGCCGGTTGGTCAATAAAACGGAATTTGTAATCGTCGATGCGTATCGCGCCGACCGTGCTTTCGCCGAGGTAGAAGATTTCATGACGCGTCGAAGGGCCTTGGCCGGTGATCGCCGCCATCTGGTTATAGCCATCCAGATGGTTCTTGTAGGTCCGGTCACCGATCGTTTTGCCTTTCAGCAACTCTTCTGTGATGTTCGGATTGCCAGCAGCGGCAGCGAACGTGGGCAGCCAGTCCATCCCGGAGAAAATGCCGTTCTGAACCGAGTCCGCCGGAACATGACCGGGCCAGCGGAGGAGGCACGGCACGCGGAATCCTCCCTCGAGGACTGTTCCTTTGGACTGTGCGAACGGCGTCTGACCGCCATCCGGCCAAGTGAAGACTTCCGTGCCGTTGTCGGTGGTAAACACCACGATCGTATTCTCGTCCTCACCAATGTCCTTCAACTTCTTCATAACGATGCCGACGTCGTCGTCCAGTTGCGCCATGCCGGCTTCTTCTTCCGACCAACCATTCTCGGAGTTTCGCGTCGCCTCGTATTTTGGTGAGAGGTGCGTCACGATGTGCATACGGGTCGGATTGAGCCAGACGAAGAACGGCTTGTTGTCGCTCTTGGCCTTGTCGATGAATTTGAGGGAGAGATCACGAATCTCGTCGTCCACGGTCTCCATCCGCTTGGGATAGAGCGTCCCGGCATCTTCGATTTTCTGTTTGCCGATTTTGCCCCACCGCGGCATATCGGTAGCGTCATCCGTCGTGGTCGCCCAGCAATGAACCATATTGCGTGGGCCGACCACATTCAATAGATTCTGCGGATAGTTGGGATGCGCAGGATCCTCCATCGCGTCGAGGTGATACAGATAGCCAAAGAACTCGTCGAAGCCGTGAACGCAGGGCAGGAATTCATTGAGGTCGCCAAGGTGATTCTTGCCGAACTGGCCCGTTGCGTAACCCATAGACTTCAGGATCGTGGCAATGGTGACCGCTTCGGCGGGTATGCCGATTTTCGCGCCCGCTTGGCCCACTGTGGTCATGCCCGTGCGAATCGGCAGTTCGCCAGTGATAAAATTCGCACGACCCGCCGTGCAACTTGCCTCCGCGTAATAGTCGGTGAACAGCATGCCTTCCTTCGCGAGTTTGTCAAGGTTCGGCGTGCGCCCGGCCATCATCCCGCGGTGATAGGCGCCGATATTCCACATGCCGATGTCGTCACCCATGATGACGAGGATGTTCGGCTTCTTCTCTTGCGCTGATGCTTGTGGCGATGCTGCGAGGCCCAGGATAGCGAAAAGCGTTATGACAACAAGGGTGCTTTTTCCAATCCACTTCATGAGTTTCCTCCGGTTGCTCATTTCACAGCAAAACGCAGCGGTAGTCCTCGACAGCTACTGACGATGAGTTGATTGCCCAGAAATACTGCCCAAAATGAGTCGTAGACGTAACCGTCAAAAGTGACGGTCTACGTGGTGATTTGGGATTTGCCTCGGTGAAGTTACATCGGCGAGTACTTTGATCTACTGTCGTATTTAGGTCTGATGCGCGCTACGAGGAGATATGGGAAACGAACACGCGGCCGGCCAGAGCGTCATTCATAGCTGGAATCAAGTCGCTATCCATCAGTCCTTTAAATACATAGCCTAGGGCTCCCGCAGAAAGGCACGCCGCGATAATGTCGCTGTCTTCATGCACCGTAAGAAACACGATCTTCGTCATACTGGCATGATTCTTCAGCTCTTTGGCCACTTCTAGCCCGTTCTTCCCGGGCATCGAAATGTCCAACACAGCCAAATCGGGTTCAAGCTCCAAGATGGCATTAAGAGCGCATTGGCCATCCGAGAACTTGCCGACGATATCGAAAGATCCTCCCAATAGCGCGGTAACAGCCGTGAGCAGCGGCGGAAGATCATCGGCCAATAAAACTCGCTTAAGTTTCATCGACAACTCGTACCTGAGGGTCTCTTGAGTGCTTCGGTTGGTGTCGGATGGCATGACCAGCTTTCGAACCCGCAATGATGTTTGGCTTGGACACGATTCTGTCTGCCATGCGACACATTTCTGCAACTAGACTGTTCGCATTCGAGGTGGGCGTCTATAGGTAGAACTAACGGTGTGGCAAGGAAATCCGGTGAAGGGAGATAATTCCATGCTCGAGCGCATATTGGATCAGGTCGGAATTGGTCTTAAGGTGTAAAAGTTCCATTACGGCATACTTGTGCCCGGCCACTGTTCGCCGAGTGATTTTCAGCTCGGAGGCTACCTCTTTCATCGAACGCCCCTCCGCCAAAAGTTGAATCACTTCCCGCTGCCGAGGTGTCGGTTCAGGGGCACGTTCACGATTTTTGGGGTCTCGCAACGAGATATTGTTCAAACCCTCCGCCGCACTGGGCGTTATGTAGGAACCGCCTTTCAATACTTGGTCGATCGCGTCGATCAACTCCGATGCCGCTGCCTCTTTTAGTAAAAAGGCTGAAGCTCCAGCCCGAAAAGCTTCTCCTACGAGATAGGGATCTTCATGCATCGTCATGAAGACAAGCTTTACGTTGGGCATTGTGTGTGTAAGCTTTCTCCCGGCGTCGAATCCGTTCAGGTGCGGCATGCCAATATCGAGCACCACGATGTCCGGTTTCAATCGGTTCGCAGCTTCCAGAAGGGCGCGCCCATCGGCGACCGTGCCCACAACCTCGCAACGAGGTTCTATGACTCCGCGCAGCGCGTCGGCTAACATCAGGTGGTCATCCGCCAGTAGTACACGCGGGCGCTTCACGGGTGCATTCCTCCAACGGCCATCGCCTTTCTTTGCCCCTCGTTAACGATGGCGAGAAAATGTGTCGCGATTCGCCGTCAATCCGCACATTCTGTAGCGAATTGCGAGAACTCTATCAGAAAGTACCGGCTCCTCAATGCGTAATTATACGAAACAGCTTTCTCGAAGCCGGGACTTGTTCTCAATAGTCTAAGGCGAGATACCGTCTATTTTAACGGTTGTGTTTGCTGCTTTGGCTCGTAAGAATCTCACAAAACCTGTTCTTATTCGGCGCGTGAGAGGCGAATCATGAGTCCTGCAGCAATTAGCTTGATCGCGTTCGCCATCGTTTTTGGAGGCGCGTTGCTCGGCACCGCTTTACGCGCAGCCGTGCCCAAGCACGATCTGACTGCCGATTCCAAAGAAGCTGTAAAGCTCGGAATGGCGTTGGTCGCGACAATGGCGGCGCTCGTTCTCGGGCTACTGATCGCTTCTGCCAAATCTTCATTCGACACACAGAACACTGAATTGACTGAGATGTCGAGCAAGGTTGTTCTATTGGACCGTATCCTGGCCCATTACGGGCCAGAGACAATGGAAGCACGCGATATCTTGCGCGCATCCGTTGTCCGCATTCTCGATCGGATGGCGTCAAAAGATTCTGCTGGTCCTTTCCAATCAGATCCATCTGCTAACGCGTCTGAAGTCCTGTTTGACAAAATTCAAGGACTCTCAGCGAAGAACGATGCGCAACGGTCGATCCAGGCTCAAGCATTAAGCATTACAATAAGTCTTGGACAGACGCGATGGTTAATCTACGAACAGAAAATCGCCTCGGTTTCGCTCCCGCTGTTGGCAGTACTGATTTTCTGGCTCACTATTATTTTTATCAGTTTTGGTCTCTTCGCTCCTCCTAACGCGATGGTCGTCGCCAGCTTCTTCGTCTCAGCGCTCTCAGTTTCCGGCGCCATCTTCTTGATTCTAGAGATGTATACCCCTTACGGGGGATTGATTCAGATCTCGAGCGCCCCCTTGCGAGCCGCTTTGGCACATCTTGGCGTATAACATGAAAGAATTGCTTTTCGACGATGACGCGGTCTTGACTGACGCTGCCGAACATCTGCGTTGAGACAGAGGGGCAATCGGACTACTTTTCGGGCCCACCGAAGTTTTGGCTTTGCTGCGAATAATGGTCCAGGTAGTTTGCCCCTGTAATCACGGAATCTACACCGTCTCTTTTGACCGTAGACATACAGTAGTCCCATCCCTACGATTTGCGTTGCCTGCAACCCCGACTATCCATGGGATTTGGCACGGCCGGAGGAAGCATGTCCCCCGCAAAACGCGACCAAAATGAGTGACGAAAATTCCAAACATGCGGTTCTTAAGCAAAAGGCCATTCACGAGGGTCAGGAGTTTGTCGGCATCTTCTTGTATTTGGCTTTTTTCCTTTGCGCTGTTGTGACGAATCAAAGGCTCCTGCTCAACGAATATCACATTTCGTATTTCAGCTATGGCGCGGCCTTGATCAACGCCGCTGTCATCGCCAAAGTCATTCTCATCGGGGAATATGCGCGGCTTGGCCGTAGGCAAGAAGCCAGGCCATTGCTTCAGGTGGCTTTTTATAAGGCGTTTCTATTTAGCCTGCTTGTGTTGGCGTTTCATATCGTCGAGGAAGTCATCAAACTATTGGTGCATGGAGAAAAAATAGTCGCCGCTTTGCACCACGTTAAGATTGATCGGCTGCTCAGCGGCTGCGTTATTGTGTTTTGTACTTTCATTCCACTGTTCGCGTTCAGGGAATTGCAACGTGTGCTTGGTGAAGAGAACTTTCGAGCCTTGTTCTTCCGAACCGGAGCGATGTCGAAATCAGATGCCGGCGCCGCTACGGATCTCCCAGGCAACTCAGTATCTGTCGCAAGTGTCAAGCCACAAACGGCGGATTTGACGAACACCCAGAAACCCAACTAGCTGGTCGAAAGACCGACCGACAGGAGAGATATGAAACGAAACAATATCGTTAAGTGTGTGTTGGCTGCACTGGCGCTTATGACCGCTCTACTCCCCGCAGCCGGAACGGCTCAATCACAGACGAAGCCTAACATCCTGGTCCTCTGGGGGGATGACATCGGCTACTGGAACGTCAGCGCCTATAACCAAGGCATGATGGGCTACAAAACTCCCAACGTTGACCGCATTGCTCACGAAGGTGCACTCTTCACCGATTGGTACGGTCAGCAGAGCTGCACAGCCGGCCGCGCCGCATTCATCACAGGACAATCACCCATCCGCACTGGCCTCACCAAGGTTGGTTTGCCGGGCGCGCCGGAAGGGCTACAGAAGCAAGACCCGACGCTTGCCGAACTGCTCAAACCGCTGGGTTACGAGACCGCACAGTTCGGGAAGAACCACCTCGGCGATCGTAACGAGTTCATGCCGACGGTTCACGGCTTTGACGTATTCTTCGGCAACCTGTACCACTTGAACGCCGAACAGGAACCCGAAGACCCCGACTACCCGAAAGATCCCAAATTCAAAGCGATGTTCGGTCCTCGCGGCGTTTTGAAATGTAAGGCCACGGATACCGACAATCCTGCTCCGCCTGACCCGCGCTTCGGACCTTGGGGTAAGCAGATCTGCGAAGACACCGGGCCACTTACAATTAAACGAATGGAGACGGTGGATGAGGAGATCACTAAGGGCGCGATGGAGTTTATGGATAAGGCGCACCAAGACGGCAAGCCCTTCTTCATCTGGTGGAATACAACCCGAATGCATATCTGGACGCACCTTAAGCCCGAGAGCAAGGGTAAGACCGGGCTTGGCATATATCCCGATGGTATGGTGGAGCACGACGCCATGGTCGGCGAACTACTTAATAAGCTCGACGAACTGGGAATCGCAGACAACACCATCATCATGTACTCCACCGACAATGGTGCGGAGGCCATGAGCTGGCCCGATGGTGGCACCACTGTGTTCCGCGGCGAGAAGAACACCAACTGGGAGGGCGGTTACCGCGTTCCGTGCGCGATTCGCTGGCCCGGGGTCATCAAGCCCGGCACAGTGATTAACGATGTTGGTTCGCACGAAGATATGCTACCCACGCTGATGGCTGCGGCGGGTGATAACACAGTGATCGAAGACCTACTGAAGGGAGCGAAAGTTGGTGGCTCCACATTCAAGGTCCACATCGATGGTTACAACCTGCTGCCCGCCTTCAAAGGCGAGAGTGCCTGGCCACGCAAGGAATTCATCTACTGGACCGACGACGGCAACGTCGCTGCGCTGCGCTACAACAACTGGAAAGTCACCTTCTTGAAACAGAATGCACACGGTCTGCAGGTCTGGCAGGAGCCCTTCGAGCCACTGCGGGCCCCTATGATCGCCAATCTGCGCAGCGACCCTTTCGAGCGCGCCGAATATGAAGGCATGGACTACGGCCACTGGTTCGTAGACCACATCTACGTGCTTGCTCCCGCTGGGTTTTACGTCGCCCGTTGGCTGCAAAGCTTCCGCGAATTTCCGCCACGACAAAAGCCGGGTAGCTTTAACCTTGACCGCGTGATGGAAGAGATTACCAGCGGCCAACAAAAAGTCTCCAACTGACGGCGCATCATGCAAGCTGCGTGGTGGAATAGAATTCCAATCGCTGCATGGAGTCTTAGAATGTTGGTGGTCGTTAAGCCTCTCTCAGTCCTTGCATGGCCGTTGAAATCTCGCTGGCCAACTCGTTGTGTTGTGTCCAAGGTAGCGACAGGAGTACGCTGCAAGAGTCACAGCAGGAGCCTCAACATGGGTTTGAGACGCTCTGATAAGCGCGCCGCTCTGCCTGCCACTCAGCTTTTAAGCAAGGCGATGACTTGTATGGTTCTCTGCGTCGGCTCAGCTGTTTGCTCATGGGCTCAAGCCGCTCCACCCAGTAACACCGAAGAATCTTGGACGGCGACTAAACAGACTTCCATTGAGAACACAAATCCGCTGCGCACAACGGAGAGCCACTCCAAGTCCGGCAATCGCAGTCTTGATAAACAGAAAGTGGAAGTGCTTGGCCCGGACGGTGGCTACCGGCCCGACCACGATATCGAGACAGAAACCATCCGGGTAAATGACACGACGACCCGTACTGTGGTGCGCACCTATAAGTGGGATGCAAATGGACAAAGGAGTCTGGTGCAGGTAGCAGAGGAAGAATCACGAAATTCGGCTAATGGCGATGCTCAGATGGTGCGGACGACTTCGACTCGTGATGTGAACGGAAACCTTCAGGTTGTGCAACGTGAAGTGGCGGATACGAAGAAGACAAACTCCGACGCTCAGGAGACGAAAACGACGGTTTACCTCGCGGACGGTAATGGTGGCTTTGCCCCCTCCCGCCAGTCGCAGGAGTTGCAAAAGCGCAGCGCTGACCGCGGGATCGAGGTAAAGACGACCACCCTACTGCCTGGCGCCAATGGCAACTGGCAACTGGGCGAAGTTAGAGAAAAAACGATCAAGGAAGACGGCAAGAATCGAACCACGGAGGAGAGCGTTTCGCGTCCTGATTTGGAGGGAAGACTTTCGGAAGTCTCGCGCACCGTCGGCGAAGACACTGAAAACGCTGCCGGAGAAAGAAGCAGTACCGTGGAAACTTACTCTACCGAAGTCTCTGGATTACCTGTCGACGGCAAGCTGCATTTGGATCAGCGAGTCACCACCGTGCAGAAGCAAGGTTCAGACGGAAAAATAACCGAGCAGGAGGTTAAGCAGCCCAATATCGCGAATCCCAGTGACGGTGTACAGCTAAACGGAAAAAATAAATACACCGTGAAGTACGCCGCCTCAGGTACGCAACAGACAAAGACCATTCAAGTGCGGGGGGCAAACGGCACTTTCACGGTATTCTCCGTGGAGACACAGAAATCGGACCAGGTTCCGCCTGCGCAAGCGCCGGCTGCATCCTCGGATAAGCCCAAGTAACGCGTGAAGCTCTGAGCTTCCTGTTGGTGTCACCCTCACCGCGCGGTCCGACCCCGTCACTTTTGACGGTTCCCATAAGCTCTCAACAGAGCGAATCTCTCGGACGTGGGGCGACTCATCCCGAGCGGGACCAAAACCACTCGTGACCCCCATGTTGCGTCGCCTCCAACAACCTTTGGTACCGATCAACGGACAAAAACTGTTGTGAGATGCCGCTACCAAACTTTCTGTGGTGAAGTCGGTGTCGTGTTCCAGGAGCGGTCTGATGAGAGCAAAAAAATCAATTCCGTGCATGCTGGTAGCGTTATTTCTCGTTGTACCGGGAATCGCGTTATCGCAGGACGCGAACCAGAACCGCTCTCTCATCGTAAACGGTCAATCCACGCAGGTCCCCGTGATTCAAATGAACGGCCGGTCCTATGTCGATCTCGAGGCGTTGGCAAGTGCGGTGAACGGCTCGCTTAGTTTTGCTGGAAGCCAGATCGCGTTTAGCGTTCCGATCGGCCCGGCACCAAACGCGCCCGCAGTTGCCGCGAAACCAGCGTCCGCCCCCGCTCAAGCATCGAATCCCGGATTTTCAAAAGGATTTTTGAGCGCGGCAATCGAGGAGGGAGCAACCCTTCGCGAATGGCACGCCGCGCTCGCTACCACCATCGAAAATGGATACCCGTTAACGGCCGCCGCTCTCGCGCCATACCGCGCTCAAGCTACGACCAATCTTCGTTTGGCTTCGGTCGCGGCTTCAACCGACTCGGATCGCAGTGCCTATCAGC
Organism: uncultured Acidobacteriota bacterium; assembly: GCA_963729525.1. Taxonomy (GTDB): domain Bacteria; phylum Acidobacteriota; class Terriglobia; order Acidiferrales; family UBA7541; genus Palsa-295. Next base: position 70,148 of record CAVSOB010000009.1, on the reverse strand, counting down.
TGTTAAGCAATTTATTTCAAAACATGGCGAAATTGAACGACAAATACCTCGCCGCGCGCGCCAATATGACTTACATCTCACCAGACGCGCTCCAGAATGATAATCTGAACCAGCGCCTCATAGCTTGTGGGCACTCGCTCTCGGCAATGGCGGCGAGTGGCCAGTTTGTGGACGACGGCTCCTGCAATTAAACTTGCCTCTTCATCGCAAGGTCTTTAGCAGATCCATCACTACGACTTTGAGCGGGATCTGAGCAAGAATAACGGGCAGCGCGGGAATCGCTACCGCCGCCGCTAGAGTATAAAGAGCTCCCATGTCAGCGGGGAAAGGCTTCAACTCTGCAATTTCCTGATAGCTCTTCCGAAAATTGGCGATAGTGGTGCTCTCCGGAGCCTGGAGAAACTCGGCCTCGTGCCCTGCGCGGTGCAGGATCCACTTTTCATGGAACTCAGTGCTGTGTATTTGGCCGAGGATTCCGTATTCCAGAATCCCTTGGCGACGCAGACTCGCCAGCCGAGGCACAAAAAAAAGCAGCGGTCCAAGTGCAACGAGGGCGATGATAGTCAACAATACGATTGCTTGTAGCTTGAAATCCATCAGGTGAGCTCCATGATGGAGGATATCGTTCCGCCAGGTTGCTCCGATCACGGCCGTGGCGGCGAAAGCCACAGGTACGAAGGCTGTGGCGGTTAGACCCAGAAAGCCGAGGCCTCCATGTTCGTCCGGGTGCGTTGGTACCAGCTTCAGACTTCTTCCCGACAACTTGAACGCAAAGAACGCCCATAGCAGCCATCTCCAGAGACTGAGGCCCAGCAAGAACTGAAACAGCGGCGCACTCACGATTACGGCATACCAGCCAGCAACCGTTAGTTGCAGGTCAACACCGGAGCCGTGCCCGAGCCATGGCGTGGCATCCACGAGGCCTCTATACGACGCGGCAGTGTGAACAATTAGAAGCACCAAAACCAAAAGCTCGGGTAGAAATGCGTCGCGAAGACGCACCAGCATTCCGATCACTGCGTCCATGTACTCGAGGTCCGGAGCTTCCAAGAGGCCTACCTCGCGTATATGCTGCATGATGAGGCGGAAACGAGACTCCATAAAGGTCTCGCCAATCAGCAGCGCGGGAACCGCAATCAGTAATCGGGAGTGAACGCGATACTCCCGTATCAACGACGGCAATCCTTCCGGGTTGAGCACGGCAGTGAAAATAACGAGGGGCAGCCAGCCAATGGCAATCAATACAAGAATGCGCCGAGTGAGGTTCCACTGGTTCGGACCGATCAGTCCTAGCGCTAGCTGAGCTCGAAAGAACGGCCCTCCACGGATAAACGAGACTTCGCGGGCAGAAGGCTCGGGCAATTCGTTAGCTTTAGTTTCCAACAGCAACCTCGCAGTGCAATTCCAGGTCGTGCTCCAACTCATTCTTGCGGGTCTCGCTGATTTGTCAGCACGCAGTTTGCGGCTTCGGCTTCTTGCCGTCCCTTATTGCTTGTCCGTCCGCTCTTCAAGCGTAAGCTTGTACGCGACATAATATTTATAGATATTGTTCACATACTGCACTGTTTCCTGTCCCGCGTCTTTCGCCACCACAAGTTCAACATTCCCGAACCACTGATTCGGATCCAGGCCTTCGCCTGTGGCCTTCTTCCGCAGACGCGCGATCCTGGTGGGTCCCGCGTTGTACGATGCGAATGCCATCAGAGTCTTATTCAGCGGATCAAGCTCCGGATCCTTGAAGTAGGTGTCAGCAATATGGCGCATTATCTTTGCGCCGGCATGGATATTGTTTTCTGCTACGTAGACGTCGGAAATGTTGATGGGCGGAGCCGACGCTATCTTTGGAATCACCTGCATTATACCCACCGCCCCACTCGGGCTTCTTCGGCTTTGCTCCAGAAGAGATTCCTGATATCCCTGCGCCACGAGCATCAGATAATCAAAATCATATTCAGTCGCGTATTTTTTGAAGAAGCTGACGTAAGCTTCAAATTTCTTCATTTCCTCGGTCGAGGTTGCGTCTTTCACAAACGCGGTACTTTGCAGGTACCGTCTCGCCAATGTGTTCCCGAAAGACGTGCCCAGGCCGTGCCCTCTTACGAACTCGTTAAGCAGTTGCCTCAGGTGCGGGCTGTCCAGCCGCGTGGCCCACGCTAGTTCCCCGTCCTCCTTTAAGATGACGGTGGGCTGAAGCCTTAAATGAGGGAATATTTTCGACCAGAATTCTGCCCGAATGTTGATCGTGGCGGTCGCAGGAATTAGGCCCGCGTTTACCATTTCGAGTAAGTCTTCATCTGTAAGATTGGCATCGGACTTTTTCACGAGGATGGGTGCCTTCCCAGCTTTTTGAAGCGACTCGCTGATTTTCTGCAGATTTTCGTAGTAAACAGTGAGCGGATTAACGTAGACCTCTTTTCCACTCAAATCCTCGATACTTACTATCGGCGGAGATGTAGGACCGCTGACAATTATCTGCCTCACATTCGAATCGATCGGCGTGGTGAACAGCACTTTCTTCTCGCGCTCCGACGTGACCTCCACGCCGTAAGCGACCACGTCGCCCACTCCTTCGAGCAGAGCGTTTTCCAACTGCTCAGGCCGGATGGGAAGGTATGTGACATTAATCTGCAGGCTGCCAGTTCTGAATTTCTTATTCACGAATCGTTGAAACTCATTCAGTCCTTCAAAGTAGATTCCCTGTGGATGGCCTTTGTCGTAGAAAAAACCCGACCGGCTGGGCACGACGAGAGCGCGAATCTCGCGCCGCTTCACCATTCCGTCGAGATCGCCCACGTGCCGTTCGAAGGTAACCGGTAATTCGAGTGTCGATCTCGAATGCGAAGCCTCGGAAGTCGCCGGCGCTTGCTGCTGCTTTGGCTCGGACTGCTGACTGGCTTCACTCAGTGTGGCTGCAAAAGCAGGCCCCAAAACCGTCGCGCAAGCTAACGCGAATACCAGTCGTGTGGACACGGCACATTCTTCCTTCCTGCCAAACGACGCGGACGTGCGCGGTTTGCCATCCGGAAAGAACAAATCGCCTGCACATGCTGCGCCTCAGCTTGCCAGCCGCACACGAGGTTGGCCCCAAGCAAGGTTATGAATCGAGACTCTTTCGTGCGTTTCCCCGGCTTCAGATCCAAACGCTACGAAGAAAGATAGTGAGCTACTTTTTTCCCGCCTTCTTCGCTGTCGTACACAGTCACTTTCGCGCCTTTTGCCACACCCTTGCCGGCGTCCTTACCTGCATCTTCCGCGGCCTTGCCGGTTAATTCGAATGTCTTCTCCGTCCCGTCGGCGGTCTTCACCACGACCGTCTTGGTGCCCTTATCGAACTTTTCGATGGTTCCCTTTGTAGACTTCAGGCCGTCCTTACCCACCTTGCCCACATCTACGGCGGTTTCGTCCGCACCCTTCCCGGTAGTGCGAGCCACGACCTCTGTGCCTTCCTTGAGGCCGTCAAAACCGTCCTTCGTGCCCTTCACCACTGTATCGCCGGTCACTTTGATCGTATGTTCCGTGCCATCGGCAGTCTTTACTACAACCGTTTTCGTCGCGCTATCCACGTGTTTGATGGTTCCGTGGATGAAGTGAACCACATCCTGCGCACTGCAAACGACTGCCACCAGCATCAAACAAACAGCCAAACGTCCGAGCTTTGTCATGGTCAACCTTTTTCTCCTCGTTAGTGTTATCGACCGCAAACTTTGGCCATGAATGTGAATCAGAAGATGAAGCCGGTCGACCTATTCTAGAAAGAAACCTCCAGTCCGGCGATCGCACCGTGCTGCGTCAAGCGGACCCCGATGCGGTTAGAGCTGCTGTTATTGTTAACCACGAGGCGCGATCCCAGCTGGTAGCCCGCGTTCATGCTGAGGTGCTTGGCCACGGTTATCCCTAACGTGTCGGAACTCGAGACAAAGTTGCCATAGCCGCCGAAATACATCCCGTACACGTTGCCTTCCACAAAAAGTCTGGGCGAGTTCGTCAAATACAGCCTGAATTCGGGACCCGCAACGGGAATCGGGGCCAACAAGGACCCCCGCCCGGATACTGCCGGCTGCGGCTGGCCGCCTAGACCTGAGCCGCCGCGCTGATCTTTGCCGATGAATCAAATAAGTCGACTTGCACGCCGATTCCAAGGTGGCCGCGTTTCCGGCGGATAATGTCATACTGGTAGCCCGGAGCGTAGAGATTTGAATTCAGGCTAGCCTGGATCGTCGATCCCGCCAAGAAGGTCTGGCCTTGGAATGTGATTTGCCGGCCGAGCACTACCGCTCGCGATTGGCTGAACGGACTTCCCGCCAAATAGAAATGATTCTTGTGTGTAAACTTCCAGTCAATCTTGCCCGCAAACGTCGAATAGGTGCTGAAACCCAAGTCTCCTTGCACATCAACTGCACCGCTATCAGCGGCCCCCTGGAAATTTCCAGAAGGATTCGAATAGAACCAAAAGCCATCGATCCTGAGCTTGTAATCGTCGAATTCCTGGTCCTGCTGACCGCGCACGACTGTAGGAAGCGCCAGAGGCAAAAAACAGGCGGCAATGATCAAGCATCGAAGAAGTTTTAACAACAATTTGATGTCCTCGCCCGTCGATGTTTGTGAAATCCTCATGCAAATCCCCTCTCATTCGCTGGCCACTTCGAACCGCTAAACGGACGCATCGTTCGCCAGCAGCGAGTTCGGTCTCGTCTTATTTATCACAGGCGCCATACTCGCGCTTTAATTCAGGTCATCGTCTTTGTAGTACTTGGTGCCCGTAGCGCTGAGCTCGACGGCCAAACCGTCGTCGGTCAATTGATACATCCAGACCCCATCGCCCACCGACACCGCTCCGCTCATCGCGCCGCCCTTGTCTCCTGCTTTGGCCGCAGCGGAGGCTTGGTCGCCAAATTCCCAGCCGGAGTTGACGAAACTATTAAACGCCTTTTCGTTGTCAAATACGAAGACAACGCGGAATTTCTCCACTCCCATCCCGAGTCCGGCTTGGATCTCGAGCATCTTCATAAATGTCTCTTGCTTACTCCGGTTGTTCACAGCGATGCCCTTTCCATTTCCAGAGCCAGCGAACAGGATTTTCACACCTACGTCGCTGAATACTGCATAGCCGGTCGCGTGTTTGACCGATACCTTGGCCTTTGGCTCTGCTTTGTAGAGGCGTTGAAGGGTGTCTTGGGCCATATTCCGGACCTGCTTCTGCTGTTTTTCTTTGTTAGTGTCAGCGTGTGCCGACAACGCGAGAGCGCAGACCAGCGCAAGAAGGATGAGCTTTGGTTTCGCGTCCCTTATCAAGATCGTCTTCACGGTTTGTGCTCCTTTCGCTCACTTTCCGAGTTCGATTCTAGACTGTCACTCGCCGTCACCGGCTAGTAGTGTTAAAAATGACAGGTATTGGCCCCGCTCAGGGAAATCACCGGAACCGATTCACTTCTTGTGAACATCGACATCGCAGGTTTGCTCAACCGGCGTTGGGTCGGGCAGATCGAACTGCATCACGACTTGCGCCCCGTGATTATCGTCGGCAGTTAGTTCAAGGGTCTGCGCGCGAAGGATCTTCTCGAAGGAGCTCTTCGGAAAGGAGGCCGACGTCTTAGCTGTTCCCGGGGTCCAATCTTCTTTCTGTTCTTTACCGTCGTTCAGGCGGTATACGACCGCAACTTTCGGATAATAACTCATTACCTCAATCTGTTCTGGCTCAACCCAGTCAATCTTCAGAGGGTCACCGACCACGAGACTCCCACGCCAGAACTTGGACCTGTGAGACCGATTATATGAGCTACAGTCCACGACCATCGCAGGCCGATTTGACGCATCGTCTCCCTGCGGTGATTTAAGGAATTTGCCTACCAATGTAAAGCGAGTGTACGCGCCACGGACAGTGTCGGTCCTTTGAGTTTGCTTCCACGCTTGGGACGAGGACTGCTGTTGCGGACTTGTCGCTGAAAATGCGAAGGACGCCAAAACAAGGGGCACAAATAAGAAAGCTGGAGTTGGTTTCATCATTTTATCTCGCTGCTGAGTCTTCCTGAGAATCCGCAAAGATCACGCCATCGCGACCGGAAACTGCCATCGAGTGGGCCCCGAAGCCGCGATCACCCAGCGCAGTGGAAGCTAAATTGCCGGAACCCAGCCGTCGCCCGGGTTGTACTCCGCCAGGGCTGAAGCGGTATCGGTGGTCTTTTCTCCCAAATCCTTTTGGTAGACGATTCCGTCCTTGCCGATAACAAACGTCATGATTCCCGAATTCCTGTACTCGGCGGGGTAGGCCAAGACGGCGAACCCCCCCGTCATTTTGCCGTTCACGATGAAATCTTGCGCACCGCCTTTCGCCTTCTCTCCCTGTTTGGTAAGAATCCGGAAATAATAGCCATCGAACGGTTGCGGCTTGTCGCCTGCATTGGTGTAGCCGGCAGCTTTCGCGAAGTCGCCAAGGAGGCCAAGCGGGCTGGGAGGCTGACCGTCTGGTACGTGCCAGTACAATCCGTTTTGCTTGCCTTCATCAGCGACAAATCTTTGCGCGTATTGCTTTACCTTGTCGCCGTCGTGAGTTTGGCTGAAGTATAGCTGTTGCGCATCGGCGACCGCACTGCAAGCGGCGATTGCCGTCAACTCGTCCCTGCCGATACGACGCGCAAGAACCTCGTCCTTGCCAGCGGCGGTGTCGAAGGCCCACTGGCCCGCGGAATTCTTCCCTAACGGTATTGGAAAAGGATAATTGTCTGCGCCGATGTAGAGCATCTCGCCGCCTACTTTGATCTCGCGCCAGCGATGCATTTGGTTGTAAGCGGCGACGAAGTCTTGCAGAGCGTCTTTGTCCTTCACCGAGTCTCCGGTGAAGAGGACGTCTTTGCCGTCGGGACCGAAGATCGCAAGCAATGCGCTCTGGTCGCCCGATTTTGCCGCTTCCAGAAACGCGGCGCCTGCGTCAGCCGGGGACGCGAAAGTCTTTTGGGCGGCTTTTTCGGGTGTGATCTTTTCCGACTTGTTACAAGAGGCTAGCAACCTGCTGGTCAACAAGAGCGTCAAAACCATCCGGAAGCAAAAGGCGCTAAGTTTGCGATTCCGAACCAGGTGGAACATATCCAATCCTCCAAAGTCTTAAATCGTTTCCGCTCGCGGCGGTGTTTCGCAGAGCGCTAGCGCCGAAAACCGCCACCACCGCCATGAAATCCGCCGCCGCCCCACCCGCCGCCACCACCGCCAAATCGGCCGCCGCTGAACCCGCTTGAACTCATGCTTCCCCAGCCGCGGCTGCTTTGGGCCCTTGAGGACCAGCCGCCTCCGCCGGAATCGCCAAACCCGCCAGAATGGCCGCTCATGCCGCTGAACGCGCTCGATTTTCCGGCGCTTCCACTAGAATGCTGGGCCCAGGAATTCGACGCCGAAGAGTGACTGGAGTCGAAGTTCTGCGCACTCTGTTTGTTAACGTTCACTGTGTTCCCGCTCACGTTCCGGTTATACGTGTTCCCGTTGTTTTTGTAATTGTTGTTGTAGTTGGAGTGGTTGTAGTTGTTGTAATTATTGTGGTTGTACGAATTGTTGTAACCATAGCTGTTGTGATAGCCGCCGTTGTAGTAGCCGCCGTGCCAGGCAGAATTTCCGTAGTAAGCTCCGCCGTGATAGACCACCGCAGTCCCGTGCCACCCGCAGTTCCAGCTGCTGTAACCCCAGCTGCAACACCCGCCTCCGCCGCTCATCATTGCCCCCACCGCGATCCCGGCGCCGAACCCGATAATGCCTGCCGCTACCACCGCGCCGGAAGGAGGAGGAACATAGGTATATGCCGGGACCACGTAAGGGTAGCCATAGACAACCGCCGGGTTATATACCGGAACATAAACGACTTGCGGATTGGTCGGCTGGATTACGATCACTTGCGGCGATTGTTGAACCACAGTGACTTGGGATGAGGTTTTTAGATTGCCGGCCGACTTTGCTTTGGCGCGTAAAGTCTGTATGGCGGTCATCACATCGGCCTGCTGGCCGTGAAACGCTTCACCCAACGACGAAGTCCAACTCAGATTCTTCGCCATGTTCTCGAGCACGGAGGGAAATTGCGTCAGCGCCTTTACGCTTGGATCCCAGGTTTGTTTGTCGACGGCTTGCATCAGCGCGCTTCCCGTCAAGCTCTTGTTTTCCTGAAGCCAGTAATCGGCAATCGCCACCTGGTCCGGAAAAGTAGCGGCACTCAGAATCTGTGCTACCAACGCGTCCGGATACAGCGCGATCGGCGCAACTAACGACTCCAATTCAGCCGCGGTCTGCGCAGCCGGCTCCGTCGGACTCCCAGTGTCGGTCGAAGTAGCAGAAGATTGACTTTGGTACCCGTACAGCGCGATTGAGGAATAGTTGACAAAGACCAAGCACAGAAGCGCGGATACAATTTTTTCGAAGTTCTTCGCGATCATTAGGGATACCCCACTCTGACGCCAACGTCACGGAATTCCGATCTTTACTGACAATCGAAGGAAAAATATGCTCCCAAATCGTGTCAATCACCCGCAGTACTGCTGCGAGTTCCGGCATATTTCGCCTTTCGCAACTGCTTTGCAACCGTCAAAAGTTACGGTACGGTTGCGCTCGAATGTCACATCCCGCAAAGCTATCTGCAATTTGGGTCCGCTGTCCAGCTTCGATCAACGGCCGAAATAATTGGTCTCACCGTTAGTTTTGCCGGTTCCGCTTCCCAATCCGCTGAGGTAGCGTTTTCGGTACCGATTCTCAGAGAGGTGTGTGATGAAGATTCAGCGCCGGGTAGCGATTTCGACGGGCTTTGTGTCGCTTTTTCTTCTGTTGGCTGGCTTTATAGCGGCGCAGGAACAAAAGAAGAGCAGCGACAAATACCTTTGCTCGGAAACAAGTCCGGGCAAAATGTGCAATGCCAGCACCACCTGCGGATCCAGCACCGCCGCCTGCGTTGTCGATATCAAGCGCAGAGGTGGCAGCTCAGCATCTGCGCTCCCCAGCATTCCAGACGTAAAAAGGACCGGACCTTTCTGCGTGAAGGTCGGGACGACTGTTACGTTCCAGAGCACGTCCAAGGACACGGGATTTGTGTTGGATTTTGGGCCATCCTCACCGTTCGATCCACCCGGTGCGATCATCGGCGGCTCCGACCGTTCTGTTTCGGTGGTGGCAAAAAGGAAAGGATGTTTCAAGTATTCCGCGGGAGCGTGCACTTCGGGAACGATCTACGGGATGTGCGGGTCGGTGGACTCGGAGATCGTTGTAACCGACAACAGCAACTAACGAGAAGCGGTGAAGTCGCCTGTCGCAACCCGCCACCGAATGAAAAGACCCGCCGGACGCCACACGCTTCGGCCTCCAGAAGCGTAAGAATTTTGAATTTTCCCGAATTGGCACTGTCTAGATTCTTGCAACCCTTTTAGCTCCAATCCGTGCGATACCCATAGTTCTAGAACCATTCTGACTGAGTAAATCGTCAGATCACGCCGAACGCTAAATAGTAAGCTCCAGATAACCTCTTTCCGGTTGGAAGCGTCAATCTTCGTAGGATTCACCTCGGATATGCCGAGCGTGAGAAGGCCCCAAGGGAGGCGACTGAAAGAACGTCGGCCGATGCCAGTCGGCTGCCGAAAAATCGAACGATCTCTCACCTTGTAATACCGCGCCGCGTCCTTCGGATTCGCGAACTCCTCAAAGGACAACTCAAAATGAACCGGGAAACGACACCTAAACCATCAGAAAAAAGTCCGACCAGACCGGCAACCGACGCAAAGTTAATCTACGGTTCTGCGATTAAAAGTTACGGTAAACCATGACCAGTCAGCAACTTGAAAAATCCTAATCGGCGGTAAAAGGGGACAAAGGAATCAAGAAACAAACAATTCGCCTATAAAACAGAAACGGATTCGCCGCCACGAAATTTGATCGGCTCCGAAAAAATGGGCCCCACCGTTAGTTTTGCCGGTTCCACTTCCCGAACTACTGCCGTAGCCTCTTGGCCTGTCGGCGCCCGCGAGGTTCAGTATCGTCGCCGCAAATCCATTTCGAAAAGACCGCAGGGAGGAAAAATTCCATGAAAAACATGATGCTGATTGCAGGCCTGGCAGTCGCGCTTGGGCTCGGTACGAATGCCGCCGCTCAATCGACGGCCGCTCAACAAGGTGCGCCAACCGTCAAGATGGGTGCGGCCATGAAAGCAAAGGCGGCTTCGCCTGCTCCGTCTGATACAGCCAAGAACCAGTCCAAGAAAACGACCGTCGGCAAGGGCCACGCCACCGCAAAGGCTTCCGCTCCATCTTCATACTGGACGGAGGAAGTTGACCTGCACGATGACGGCAGTGTTGAGACCACTGAATTTCTCTATGACGCGCAGCGCGGAATCGTCTACGCCTACGGCCAGGATGATTTCACTTGTGCAAATGGCAAACCCGAGAAGGCCGCCATCTTGGAGGCCGCTTATACAACCGGTAACAAAGCCGGTAAGCCGGTGGGTTCGGGCTATTACATAGTTAGCCTGAACGCCGGGCAGTGCGCTGCCAAGAAAGCGGGCGCCTACGGCTGCAAAGTCGATGCAAACGGAGACCCCACGCAGTGTGGCGCAATAGCGGTCAACGACGCCACCGGCGAGGTGACTGTCGCGGAGATTAATTAGCGGCTGGTTCCTCGAATGGAGGTGTCGCTCATCGTTAAATTCGTACGGTTGATTGCGGGTGCCCGCTCAGGAGACAAAGCAACTCGGGATAGATGTGACAAATAGAAATTATCGGTACTTAGCGATGGAGGTTTAGATGCGCCGAACTATGACTTCAGCTTCAAAGATTCGTACGTTCGCTTTCAGCGGTTTGCTTTTGATTGGATTGTTGACGCTGGGCTCCGGGCCTGTATTTTCAGACAAGCCCGAGACGATCGAAGCCAGTGCCATGGGCACCGGCACGCAGATGGGACAGGTCTACGAATTCAGGCTGATAATCAACGAGTTCTCCACCATGGAAGACAGGCAGGTCCTGGTGCAAGCGTTCGAAAAGGGCCAGAACCAGGGCCTCGTCAACGCCCTATCCAGGATGAGGGCCGTCGGTCGTGTCTCACTCACGGGCACGCTCGGCTATGATTGCAGTTTTATCCGGCTGATTCCAACTCCTACCGGCCACAAGATTCGCTTCGTCACCAATCGCCAGCTTCGCTTCGGCGAAGTTTGGACCGATTCTCAATCTCAGTCCTTCAACTTGACTGCCGGTGAGATCGACATAAACGACCAGGACAAAAACAAGAGCACAGGCGTGCTGTATCCTGCCGCCCAACTCGTGATCGACAAGCAGGGACAGCTGCAAATCGATCTGAATCAGAATGCCTGGAAGCTGGTAGACGTGCTCGACTGGAAGGGAACCTCGGGGGTCAACTAGTACCGTTTTCCGACGCAGGATTCGGTATGGCCACGAATCTCTTTCGGCGAATTGTAGATCGCCAGCCGCGAACTAGAAATCGTCGCAGAAGAATCGAATGAGTTCAGGCTGTGTCTCCATTTTGTTCTTCCGAAACGAACGTGACGAGGCTGAAAGCGCAGTGAGACGCTCGTTCGGCTTCACCTTGCTCCCCATCGGATCGCACGATTTTGTGAAACGCGGTAGGCTTACGCCTTAGAATTGGCTCGGTCGGACAGGATTCTGATGGCTATTTTTAACAACTTGAGGCTGAGACGGAAGCTCCTCATCGCAATGGCTCCGCTCGTTTTGATGGTGATAGCAGCGGGGGTGTATTCCTCGTTTGAAAGCAACACGATCGACGCACGATATAGCGCGTTGATCGACAACCAAGTCGAGGCGCTCAGAAACGTTGGGGAAGCCCGAGCACATACGAATCGATTTGGCCTTTTTCTTTATGAACTGATTGACGAGACTGACCCCGATCGAAGACAGGTGATCAACGGAGAATTGGACAAACTTCGCGCTGACTATCACACGGCGATGCAGGCTGCATTAAAAGAAAGTCCCGAGCGCGCAGACAAGATCAATGCCGCCTCCGCCGTCTTCGACCAAGCAGAATCTGACGCACGCCCCGTTCGTGCGGCAGCCTTAGCCGGCAATAGCGCGAAAGCGTCAGATCTCATGCGTGGAAGCGTAAGCCAGGAGTTACTACGGGCCCGCCAGGCCACGATCGGGATTATGGCGGATCTGCAAAAATACATTGACCAGCGCTCCGACGACTTAACCAGGAACACGCAACACGCGATTTTTATCACCTGGCTCGTGATTGGTATCGGGCTATTGGCTTCGTGGACTGCCGCCATCTACATCGTAGAGACCAAAGTAGTAAAGGAGTTGCTGTCCCTGCAGGGCAGCATTCAGAATCTGGCCGACGGGAATTTACATCAGGCTATCCCCTTCCTTGATCGCAAGAATGAAATCGGTGAGATCGGACGCGCGCTGGGCACCCTCCAAATCGGCGCTCGCGAGCGCGAAATGCAAGGCTGGGTGAAGGCCGAAGTAGGATCTACTTTGGAAGTCTTGCAATCGGCCCAAGACTATACTGAATTCGGCAAAGCGTTGTTGTCGCGGCTTTCGCAATCGATTCCAATAATTTACGGAGCTTTTTACGTTGCGGACGAGAGCGGTAAGCACTTCGAGCGCGCGTATGCGTTTGCAAATACGGATGCCGGAAGCCCGAAGGAATTTTCGTTGGGCCAAGGCTTAGCGGGACAGGCTGCAGTGGAACGGCGAATGCTTGAAATTACATCCGGCGATCAAGTTCAAATCTCCGCGGGTATGGGGATTTTAACGGTCGGAAAAATCCTTTTCATCCCGGTCGTAAATAAGGACGAAACGACCGGCGTAATCGAATTGGCTACAAATGCGGCCTTATCGGAGCGCCAGCGGGCCTTGCTCGACTCGCTTTTGCCCTCAATCGCTCTAAGCCTCGAAATATTATCGGGAAACCTCGCCACCAAGAAGCTGCTCGATCAGACTCAGGCCCAGGCCCAGTCTTTGGCATCGTCCGAACGCCAGCTCAGCGCGCGCAAAGAGGAACTAGAGAGCATTAATCAGGCTCTCGAGGTTTCGGGAGAAGAATTGCGTCGAGCCAAAGAAGTGGCGGAAGAAGCCACCAAGATCAAGTCTGATTTCCTGGCCAACATGAGCCACGAAATCCGCACTCCCATGAACGCGATTATCGGTATGTCGCATCTGACGCTGAAAACGGATCTGAATCCGAGGCAGCAAGACTACGTAAGGAAAATTCAACTGTCTGGTCAGCACCTGCTTGGCATCATCAACGACATTCTGGATTTCTCGAAAATCGAAGCGGGCAAACTGTCGGTGGAGAACATCGATTTCGACCTGGAGAAAGTGCTCGAGAATGTAAGCAATCTAATATCCGAGAAGGCGTCCGCAAAGGGCTTGGAACTGATCTTTGATATCGAGGCGGGGGTCCCCATGCAACTCAAGGGTGATCCGCTGCGGCTCGGCCAAATCCTGATCAACTTCTGCAACAACGCCGTGAAGTTCACCGAAAGCGGAGAAATCATCGTTCGCGCCCGTGTGCAGGAAAAAGATCAAGAAGGTCAGTTGGTCTATTTTTCCGTGAGCGATAGCGGTATCGGACTCACAAAAGAACAAATGGGAAGGCTATTCCAGGCGTTCGAGCAGGCGGACACTTCCACAACCCGGCAGCACGGTGGGACAGGATTGGGGTTGGCGATTTCAAAGCGCCTCGCGAACCTGATGGGAGGAGATGTCGGCGTAGAAAGTGAAATCGGCAAGGGCAGCACGTTCTGGTTCACCGCCCGGCTCGGCAATGGCGCAGCCAGGCGACGTTATGACGTCGCACCTGACCTTCGAGGCCGCCGAGTTTTGATTATCGACGACAATCCGCAGGCGCGCGCGGTGCTTTCCAGCATGCTGATCAGCATGACATTCGAGGCTGATGAAGCACCCTCCGGGTTGGAAGGCATTGAAATGGTCCGCCATGCTGCGGAAGTTAATAAACCGTACGAAATTGTTTTTGTGGATTGGCAAATGCCGGGTCTTGACGGATTTGAAACGGGGAAACGAATTCGCGCGCTGCCAAATCTCGCGGTCGCTCCGCAATTGGTGATGGTCACCGCCTACGGTCGCGAAGAGGTGCTGAAACAAGCCGAAGAGAACTCGTTTGCAAATATTCTGATTAAGCCCGTTACGGCCTCCATGCTGTTCGATTCAGCAGTCCAAGTCCTTGGAGGAAGCAATTCCAAGACTTACGAAGCCGCGTCCAGCCCTGCAATCGAACTGGAACTAATACGAGGCTCGCGCGTTTTGCTCGTAGAAGACAATGAACTGAATCGTGAGGTCGCGCTCGGTCTGTTGGAGGATGCGCATTTGTCGATTGACGTAGCGGAAAACGGACGGGACGCCGTGGAAAAAGTCGAGGAGCACGATTACGATCTCGTGCTCATGGACATGCAAATGCCCGTGATGGATGGTCTCGCCGCCACACGAGCGATCCGGCTGAAGCCCCAATTCCAGACGCTTCCAATCATCGCCATGACTGCAAACGTAATGGAAAGCGATCGCGAAAAATGTTCCGAAGCGGGCATGAATGATCATCTCGCCAAACCTATCGATCCCGAGGCCCTGTTCGCTTCCTTACTACGCTGGATCAAACCTCGCGCGGGCATCGCTGCAGTCGCGGATGCAGGCAAAACTCTTGCACCCACAAAAACCGAGCCTCAATCGTTTCACCCCTCCGAAACGGCAGCGTTTGAAATTGCAGGCGTCGACACAAAATCTGCCTTGCGGCGAACGGGCGGAAATCCCAAGCGCTACGAAATGTTGCTGCGCAAGTTCGCGGAGTCGACCGCCGTCGAAGAAATTCGCGAAGCGCTAGCGAAGTGTGACACCGTAACAGCAGCGCGTGCAGCACATTCGCTGAAAGGTGCTGCAGCGAATCTCGGCGCGACGGCGGTGGCGGAAGCCGCGGCTAAGGTCGAAAAAGAGATTCAAACGGGAGAAACCATCCCGCCTGCTTTGAGCAGGATGGTGGTTTCCCTTCGCACCACTGTGCAGGCAATCCGGTCGGCGTTTCCAAACGAGCCGGCAACCGCAGGCGTCAGTTCGGCGCCTGTTGACCCATCCTCCGTAGCGGCACCCTTGAGGCGCCTGAAAAAACTGCTGGCAAGCGACGATGGTGAGGCTGCGGATTTCATTCTGGACGCTCAGCCGGAGTTAGCGAAGGTGCTGACGGGATCGGAAATCGCTGCCCTAAGCACTCTGGTATCAAACTTTGATTTTAACGGCGCGCTCAAGTGTGTCTCGGAGATTGCAGCCCGTTTAACCCTCCCACTGGAGTAAGACTATGTCCGTGACTTCCGCCCCCAAATCGATTTTGATTGTCGATGACACGCCTATCAACATTGGCGTTATTTCCGGAGCTCTGAAAGATTCTTTCTCGACGAAAGTGGCAACCAGCGGTGCGAAAGCTCTGGCGATCGCTTCCGGCAAGGAAAAACCGGACCTGATTTTATTGGACGTGATGATGCCGGAAATGGACGGCTACGAGGTCTGCCGCCGTTTGAAAGCGGATCCCGACACGCGCGATATTCCAGTGATTTTCCTTACCAGTCAGACAGAGGCGGAGGACGAAACCAAAGGATTTGAGGTCGGAGCAGTTGATTACATTCATAAACCATTTTCCACTCCAGTTGTGAAGGCGCGTGTGCGGACGCATCTGATGCTGCGTGAAGCGCATGCCCAGATCGCCAAGCAACTGGTGGAAATAAATACTGAATTGGAAATGGCGCGCCAGATTCAGTTATCCATTCTGCCGAGTAGTACCCCAAAGATCGCCGGAATGGAAATCGTGGCGCGCTACATCCCCATGACTTCGGTTGCGGGGGATTTTTACGACTTCATCGTAGTAGACGAAAGTCACATTGGGATTCTAATAGCAGACGTTTCGGGACACGGCCTTCCTGCTGCCCTCATTGCGTCTATGCTGCAGGTTGCCCTCACTGCGCAAGCTCGCCACGCTTCTGAACCAGCTAAAGTCCTGGCGGGTTTGAATCAGGCACTTTGCGGGAAGTTTCAGCATAATTTCGTGACGGCGGCTTACGTTTATGTAGATCTGGAAAAAAGCACGATAAGTTACGCCGGAGCGGGCCATCCGCCAATCTTATTTTGGAGCAAATCAACCGGCGCCGCGAGCCAGCTGCTGGAAAACGGGTTGGTCATGGGGCAGTTCGAGGAAGCCACATACAATTCACTTCAGGTGCCGATCGAGGCTGGCGACAGGTTCGTCCTCTATACGGACGGAATTATTGAAACGAATAATCCAGCGCAGGAGGAATTCGGAACAGATCGGTTCATGCGTTTCATGGAAACAAATAACAAACTGAAAGCAGGGCCATTTGCCGACGCGCTATTCCTCGAATTGGCTCGCTGGCTAGAACAGCCTCCGGGTGAGGGGCACAAAGATGATATTTCCCTTCTGGCTGTCGACGTTACCGCTCGCTAACAACCCAGCCGTTACTCAGCAGCGAGCGTTACGGAGTCTGGATTTGACTTAGGAGCGGCAAATGGAACGAACTGGTGCAGCCACTACTTACGGTGAGAAGCAGGTCACAAGTGCCCGAATTCCGTTCGGTAGACGGTTGATGATGGTGGGCGCTCTGGCGTCTATCGCCAGCTCATCTGCGGTTGCGCAAAACGTGGAAGTATTGCAAAAGCTGGTAGCCGCCAAGCAAGCTGCCGCAGAAAATAAGCAGAAACTGCACCAGTATCAATGGATTGAGACAACACAGCTCACGTTGAAGGGAGACGCGAAGCCTTCGTCTCAAAAATTATGCCAGTACGGTCCCGATGGACAAGTTCAGAAGACGCCGATAGGTCCTCCACCGGAACAACCCAGCGGTGGCAGAATGAAGCGACGAATCATTGAGAAGAAAAAGAAAGAGATGCAAGAGTATATGGACGAGGTGAAGGGCGTCCTAAGCATGTACGTGCCCCCGGAGCCTCAAAAAATGGAAGAAGCCTATCAGGCTGGGAATTTCTCATTGAATCCCGCCGGAGGCCTCGTAAATTTAATCTTCCGGAATTACGCTCAGCCCGGCGATCAAATGACCCTCACTTTCGACACCGCTACCAAAAAGATCCTATCTTTGAATGTGAACACGTACATGGGTGACGCGAAAGACGCGGTGACATTGCAGGTTCGGATGGCTAGTCTGCCTGATGGTACTAACTATCCGCAGCAGACTGTGCTTAATGCCAGCGCGAAGCAGCTTGTGGTGACCACGACCAATTCGAATTACCAGAAACTCGGCGGGTAGTAGAGCCAAACGCAGCGACGGAATGCCTTGCTCGTTTCAAGCTTGCTCTAAGACACTTTGTTTAAGCGCTCGCCCTTTGAGAAGCTCTCGCACCTCTTGCCAGCCATTCTCAGCGGCCGAATCCCAGTCGTCAAAGCCGATGCATGCTACACCCGCTCGCTCTATGTGGCAGCGTGCGCAGATGGACGACGGCGCCATTTGGCTCCCGATCCGCAAGCGAATGTTTCGGTGCCATCGGCCACGCAAATCGCGAAAGGGAGTGACGTCGAATTCCACAGGGATCGCATCTGCAATCGGTGGTGCATATTTTTTCGCGCGCATACCGCCCGAACAATACACAGGCCTTCTTCTCGCCGCAAGAACACCTGTGGAAATCTTGGATGGTTTCGCACGAATTTTCAGAGGACTGTTGGCGCCAGCGGTCCGTCTGCTATTCGATAGCATTGTTGTCTTGTGCGAGAACGAGAAATGCCCACGGATCTACGCGAAGCTGTATTTCGCCGCGTGACTGAAGCACGGTAGGTGCGCGGTCGTTTCCGCCGCCCCAGCGCGCCTCGTTCGAATCTAGAACAGTAGGCCAATGCCCCGCCGGAATTGGAACGCAGACGTCTGTAGGCGTCTGATCGAAGTGATGCACAATAACTACCTGGCCGGAAGCATCCCATCGCCTGGCCAACATCACCTTCTCTTCGGCGAATGACGTGACCTCCAAAGCGTCCTTACTAAGATTCGTCAGCGGGGTTAGATCATGTCGCAAGCGAAGTAGCTCCCGATAGAAGTTCCAGAGGACTCGATGGTGTCCCGCGCTCATAAGATCCCAGTGCAGTTTGCAACCGAGAAATGTTTCTTCACTCTGGGGATCGGGAATGTCCGCAGCCCAGCCAAATTCCGCGAATTCTTTCCTACGTCCTTCGCGTACCGCTGCAATCAGCGCCGGATCCCCGTGACTGACGAAGTATTGGAAGGGGGCGGTTTCAGCGTACTCCTCGCCCATAAACAGCAAAGGGAGAAACGGCGAGAGAAGCACAGTCCCTGCGGCCAGCTTCAGTTGCTCGAGGGACAGCGAATGCGACAACCGGTCACCTACACTCCGATTCCCAACCTGATCGTGATTCTGAGAAAAAACCACGAATCGTTTGGCCGGAATCTTCTTCGACGAACTTCCATAACGCTGTCGGCGATACCTGGAATAGCGGCCGGCATACAAAAATCCTTCTCGGTAAGCTCCTGCTAAATCGTCGACGCCGCAAAAATCTTCGTAGTAGCCATGCCGCTCTCCGGTCAAGAGAACATGCAAGGAGTGATGGAAATCGTCATTCCAGACCGCATCGAGGCCCCAGCCACCCAACTCAGGAGGGCTCACCGCTCGCGCATCGTTGCGATTGTCCTCTGGTATCACGTAGGCGTAGCGGCCGAGCTCGTTTGCTTTGGTGTGAACAGCGGCGCTCAGCTCCTCGAGAAATGTTCGCGGGGAGGGATCGACGATCGCATGGATGGCATCCAGCCGAAGCGCATCGATGTGATAGTCCGTGATCCATTGCAGCGCGTTATCGCTGAAGTAGCGCCGGACCTCATCGCTATCTGCTTCGGCGAAGTTAATTGCCTGACCCCACGGCGTCTTGTACAGGTCCGTAAAATAGGGCGCGAAATCGGCCAGGTAATTTCCCTCCGGGCCCAGGTGGTTGTAAACCACATCGAGCGTCACCGCGATTTCGTGTTGATGGCAAGCGTTGACGAATCGTTTTAACGCCACAGGCCCGCCGTATGACGCTTGCACTGCGAAAGGGTAGACGCCGTCGTAACCCCAGTTGCGATCTCCCGGAAATTGAGCCACCGGCATCAGTTCGATTGCTGTCACGCCAAGGTTTCTGAGTGTTGTCAACCGGGGAATGATTGCATCAAAGGTTCCCTCTGGCGTGAATGTGCCCACGTGCAGTTCGTAGAGAACGTACTTTTCGAGAGGGATGCCGCGCCATCCCGAGTCATTCCAGTCAAAGCGGCTATCCACGATTTGCGATGGCCCGTGAACGCCTTGCGGCTGAAATCGCGAAGCTGGGTCGGGTCGTTCCTTCTCACTATCGAGACGATACCGGTAGAGCGCTCCCCCCGAAATACCATCCACAACCACATGAAAATATCCGCATCCGGCAGCTTGCATGGGAACCGCACGCTCCCGCGGCTCGATAATGCGTACCTCAACGCTCCGAGCCCGCGGCGCCCACACGAGAAAGCTGCATGCGTTGTCGCTCACAAGAACACTGCCGAGAGTTTCATGGCGAGCCGCAGTCACGTCTAGTTGGCCCCTATGCCGACAATCTTTTGCTACCTCACTCATAACGACATTTTATCAGCCACAATCAGGTCTGGCGCCCCTAAGAAAAAGGGGGAATTAACCTGATTGCTTGGGTCCATCGCTGGAGAGAATATTTTAATGATGATCGCAGTGCTGATCCGGCCATTTCAAAACAATCTTAGGTGGATAGCAAACCCGCTGGGATGTTTATATTAAACATGGGAGAACGATGCTAATGATGCCCTCCAATCAGGAGCCGGAAAACTCGTGCCAGACCGCCAAGCAGAAGGGCAACTAGAAGGGCGACGCCGTGTCGCAATCGAGGACCTATCGCCCGAAATCGATTGCGGCCGATTTCCCATCAAGCGCGTGGTTGGTGACACGGTGCGTGTTGAAGCCAATGTTTTTGCCGACGGCCACGATCAAGTCGCTTGCCGCCTGCTCTACTGGCAGGATCCAAAGAATCCGCGCACGTCTCCTATGGTCGCGCTTCCTAACGACCGCTGGCGCGGCGAATTTTCTGTCGAGAAGCTCGGCCGCTATCACTACACGATTGAAGGATGGATCGATCATTTTCAAACCTGGCGCAACGCGCTTGTGAAAAGAGTCGCTGCTCGGCAGGACGTTCACGTGGAATTGCTAATGGGAGCTGACCTGATTGAAGAAGCTGCTGGGCAAGCGCCTGCCAAGAACGCCCAACTCCTTCGCCAATGGGCGAAGCGGTTGCGAGAAACCAAAGATACGCCGGAAGGCTCCGATATCGCTCTCGAAGAAGATTTGCTCAGCATAATGCAACAATATCCCGTGCGCAACTTCACCACTCGCTACAAGAAGGACTTGGCGATAACGGTCGATCGCGAAAGGGCGCGTTTCTCCACCTGGTACGAAGTATTTCCTCGCTCATGCTCGCCTCAGCCGGGACGTCACGGAACACTTCGAGAGTGCGAATTAGTTCTTCCCTACATCGCATCCATGGGCTTCGACGTCGTATATCTTCCGCCAATCCATCCGATCGGACGATCATTTCGAAAGGGCAAAAATAATTCCACGGAGCCGCAGCCCACAGACACCGGAAGTCCCTGGGCGATTGGATCCACCGAGGGCGGCCACAGGTCCATTCACCCTCAACTCGGTACGTTCGAAGATTTTAAGCACTTTCGCTTGGCCGCAGAAAAGCAAGGACTCGAAGTCGCTCTCGATATCGCGTTCCAGTGCTCTCCAGATCACCCGTACGTCCGCGAACATCCGGAATGGTTCCGCAAGCGTCCGGACGGCACCATACAGTACGCCGAAAATCCGCCAAAGAAATATCAGGACATTTTCCCGCTGGATTTTGAAAGCCCACAGTGGCGTTCACTGTGGGAGGAGTTAAAAAGCGTTTTCGACTTCTGGATTGAGCAAGGTGTCCGGATCTTTCGTGTCGATAATCCCCACACAAAGCCTTTCGCCTTCTGGGAATGGGTGATCGGCGAAATTAAATCTCAGCATCCCGATGTTCTTTTCCTTGCGGAAGCATTCACAAGGCCCCACGTAATGTACCGGCTCGCCAAGCTGGGTTTCTCCCAGTCCTATACGTACTTCACTTGGCGCAACACGAAAGAGGAGTTGAACAGCTATTTCACCGAGCTCACGCAGACAGATGTCCGAGAGTTCTTTCGCCCCAATCTCTGGCCCAACACCCCGGACATCCTTTCGCAAATTCTTCAGACCGGTGGACGTCCCGCATTCATGATCCGTCTAATACTCGCGGCCACGCTTGGATCAAGCTATGGCATGTATGGCCCCGCATTCGAACTTTGTGAGAACATCGCGCTTCAGCCGGGCAGCGAGGAGTATCTGAATTCCGAGAAATACGAACTCAGGCACTGGGACCTGCACGCGGCCGGTAGCCTGAGTGAGCTGATTGCCCGCGTGAACCGGATCCGCAAGGAAAATCCAGCTCTGCAAAGCAATAGCACCCTACGTTTCCACCCAACCGACAACCTTTCGCTCCTCTGCTACAGCAAGGTCAGCAGGGATTTCTCTGACGTGATCGTGGTCGTAGTAAATCTCGACTGCTTCCACACCCAGTCAGGCTGGGTTAATCTCGATTTGGCGGCCATTGGCGTGGACGCCGGCCACGAATTTCAGGTTCATGATTTGCTCGGCGAAGGCCAGTACATGTGGCACGGTTCACGAAATTACGTGGAGCTTACGCCCGAAAGCCTCCCGGCACATATTTTGCGTGTTCGCCGTTTGGTTCGAACGGAGCGTGATTTTGACTACTACCTTTAGGCCGAAAAACTGGGCGATGAGGCTGAGATTTGTGAATAAGAAAAAGGAGTACGGCGTTTGCAATCAGCCATAAGCGAATTCGACCTGTACTTGCTCGCGGAAGGCACCCACTACCGCGCCTACGAAAAGCTCGGCGCTCACCTCGCCCAAAAAGATGGCAAGCGCGGCGTGCAGTTCGCCGTCTGGGCGCCCAATGCCAAGCGTGTCTCAATAATCGGCGATTTCAACAACTGGGATCCGAACGGCGCGATCATGCGATCTTCCACCGCTGGCATTTGGGAGGGATTCGTCCCCGAAATCGGTCAAGGCGCCTCCTACAAATATCACATCGAATCGCGCTACCGCGATTACAAGGTCGACAAATCGGATCCCTACGGTTTCGCCGCCGAAATTCGCCCGCAGACAGCTTCCCGTGTCTGGAATCTAGAAAACTATTCCTGGCATGACGAATCCTGGATGAAGAATCGCGCAAACAGCAATTCTCTCAGCTCTCCACTCTCTTTCTATGAAGTGCATCTCGGCTCCTGGAAACGCGCACTCGCAGAAGGTAACCGATGGCTCACCTATCGTGAGTTAGCCCCGCTCCTCGCCGGTTACGTTCACGACGCTGGTTTCACTCATGTGGAACTCCTTCCCGTCATGGAGCACCCCTTCGATGGTTCCTGGGGATACGAGACCCTCGGCTATTTCGCCCCCACAAGCAGATTCGGAACTCCGGACGACTTCATGTACCTCGTCGACTATCTTCATCAGCGAGGTATCGGCGTAGTTCTAGATTGGGTCCCAGCTCATTTTCCAAAAGATGAAGCAGGCCTCGGTTACTTCGACGGCTCGCATCTCTACGAGCACGAAGATCCCAGGCAGGGCGAGCATCCGGACTGGAACACCTTCGTCTTCAACTACGGCCGCAACGAAGTCCAGAATTTCCTGATCAGCAATGCGCTATTTTGGATGGACAAATATCACGTTGACGGCCTTCGAGTCGATGCCGTCGCTTCGATGCTGTATCTCGATTATGGCCGTCGCGAAGGCCAGTGGATACCCAACCGTTTCGGCGGAAAAGAGAACCTCGAAGCAATTCATTTTCTACGAACGCTAAACGAACACGTCTATGGCGCCTACCCGGATACGATGATGATCGCGGAAGAATCCACGTCCTGGCCCCAAGTGTCCCGCCCCATCTATCTCGGCGGACTTGGCTTCGGTCTCAAGTGGAATATGGGCTGGATGCACGATTTGTTGAACTACACATCGCAGGATCCCGTATTCCGCACTTACCATCACAACGAGATCACTTTCAGCCTCGTCTACGCATTCGCTGAGAATTTCGTTCTGCCTTTCTCGCATGACGAAGTCGTCTACGGCAAAGGCTCCATGATTCGCAAGATGCCGGGCGACGATTGGCAGAAATTTGCGAACCTGCGTCTTCTCTATGGTTTTATGTTTGGCCACCCAGGAAAGAAGCTTCTATTCATGGGCGACGAATTCGGCCAATGGTCGGAGTGGAACCATGATGCGAGCCTCGAGTGGAATCTGCTCGAACACCCTTCTCACGCCGGGCTGCACCGTTGGGTGCGCGATCTCAACACCCTATATCGCGGCGAACCGTTGCTGCATTCCATGGACTTCAATTCAGCCGGCTTCGAATGGGTGGATTGCAAAGATTTTCAGCGAAGCATCATCAGCTTTCTCCGCCGCGGACAAAATCCGAACGACCAACTGCTTTTCGTCTGCAATTTCACTCCCGTGGTCCGCCAGAATTATCGTGTCGGTGTTCCCCAGGAAGGCTACTGGAAGGAAATTCTGAATAGTGACGCTCCTTTATATGGCGGCTCCGGGCAGGGAAATTTCGGCGGCCTATCAACGGTGCCCCTCCCGATTCACGGCCGTCCTTTTTCGCTGAATATGACGCTTCCACCTCTTGGAATCGTGATTTTCCAGCCAGAATCTCGCAGCTCCACGTAATCTAATACCTGGGGAAAAGGCGAATGGCAAAGCTGCCCGGCAGCGCATCGGATCCGCTCTGGTACAAAGACGCACTCGTCTACGAACTGCACGTACGCGCCTTTAAAGACAGCAATGCCGACGGCATCGGTGATTTTCCCGGCCTGCTCCAAAAAATGGACTACCTGCAGGATCTCGGCGTCACCTGCATTTGGCTGCTGCCCTTTTTTCCGTCTCCCCTCAAGGACGATGGCTACGACATCTCCGATTACATGAACGTTCATCCGATGTACGGCACGCTTGACGACTTTAAGGCCGTCCTGGGCGCAGCTCACGAGCGTGGTCTGCAGGTAATGATCGAGCTGGTCGTGAATCACACATCCGATCAGCACCCCTGGTTTCAAGCCGCCCGTCACGCTCCGATTGGCTCACCCGAACGGGATTTTTACGTCTGGAGCGATACCGAAGATAAATACAAGGACGCTCGAATCATCTTCTCAGATACCGAAAGATCGAATTGGACTTGGGATCCCGTCGCCAAGCAATTTTTCTGGCACCGCTTTTTCTCCCACCAGCCGGATCTCAATTACGACAATCCGAGGGTCGTCGCCGAGGTCCTCAAGGTAATGAATTTCTGGCTGGAGATGGGAGTCGACGCCCTGCGCATCGATGCCATTCCTTATTTGGTCGAGCGCGACGGTACCAGTTGCGAGAATCTTCCGGAAACTCACTCCGTGATTAAAACTCTGCGGCGCGAGATTGACGCCGATTATTCGAACCGCATGCTCTTGGCTGAAGCCAACCAGTGGCCTCCGGACGTTCGCCCTTACTTCGGCGACGGAGACGAATGCCACATGGCATTCCATTTCCCGCTGATGCCGCGCATCTATATGGCGCTGCGCCAGGAAGACCGCCTGCCAATTACAGACATCATCGCGCAAACGCCGCCGATTCCCGACACGTGCCAGTGGGGTCTTTTCCTCCGAAATCATGACGAGCTCACGCTCGAGATGGTCACCAACGACGAGCGCGATTACATGTATCTCGCCTACAGCGCCGATCCCAGGATGCGCATCAATCTAGGCATTCGCCGCCGCCTGGCTCCTCTCGTCGACAACAATCGCCGGCGAATCGAGCTCTTGAATAGTCTGCTTT
The DNA here is from genome assembly GCA_963729525.1 of uncultured Acidobacteriota bacterium. Lineage (GTDB taxonomy): Bacteria > Acidobacteriota > Terriglobia > Acidiferrales > UBA7541 > Palsa-295. The sequence continues at coordinate 45,222 of CAVSOB010000009.1, read as the reverse complement.
TGTCGTTTCCCGGGACGCCCATTCTTTACTACGGCGACGAAATCGGAATGGGCGACAACATTTATCTCGGCGATCGCAATGGCGTTCGCACTCCTATGCAATGGAATGGCGACCGCAACGCCGGATTTTCCGCGGCTGTGCCCGCTCGGCTATATAGTCCCGTGATCATGGATCCAGTCTGGGGCTATGAAGCGATCAACGTAGAGGCGCAGCAGGGCGATCCCTCTTCGCTTTTGAACTGGATGCGCAACATGATCGCGCTACGAAAACTCTTCAGCGTCTTCGGGCGCGGCGGCATCGAGTTCCTCAACCCATCGAATCGCAAAGTGCTGGCCTATCTCAGGACGTATGAAGACGAGCAGGTTCTTTGCCTCGCCAACCTGTCGCGCTTTGCCCAGCCCGTCGATCTCGATCTCGCGAAGCTGGAGGGCTTGGTACCGGTCGAGATGCTCGGCTATGTGGAATTCCCGCCCGTCGAGCGCCAGCCCTACCGCTTCACATTAGCTCCCTACAGTTTCTTGTGGCTCGAACTTCAACAGAGGGCCGAAACCACGGAGTCCGCGGCGGATGTCGCTGAACAGTCGCCGTTGAACGTTGCCGGCGGCTGGGAAAGCATCTTCGACGGCCCGAGCTGCCAGCGCCTCGAAACATTTAATCTGCCTGAATTTCTTGTTAAGCAGCGCTGGTTCGCGGGAAAGTCTCGCCACCTCAAATCAACTCGAATTATCAACTGGAGCCTGTTAAGCGACGAGCGATTTGCTCTCGTTTTCGTCGAGGCTCAATTCGACACCGGTGACCCTGATCTGTATTTCGTCCCACTGGCAATGATTCTCGGCGATGCCGCGAACGAAATGCGCCACGCCGCCCCCAACGCCATCATTACTTCCATCGCATCGGCAAAGGTAGCTGGCCTTCTCTGCGACGGTGTTCTCGACGATGCCATGTGCCGCGAATTGCTCTCGCTGATTGAGGCCGGGCGCGAATTGCATACAAACGAAGGACACATTCGCGGAGTCCCCGGTAAGATCTTTCAACAAATTCTCGGTCCGGCCGAGGCACCGTTGCCCGTAAAGCGAGGTTCAGCGGAGCAAAGCAATACCTCGGTCATATTCGGCGATCGCCTTATTCTGAAACTCTTCCGCCGTCTGGAGTCCGGAATTAATCCCGATGTTGAAATCGGGCGATACCTGACCGAAAAAACGAAGTTTGATCATATTCCTCCCTTCGCCGGTTCCATTGAACTGGAGCCGACCACCAATGGCTCCGAAGGAACCGCGCTTGCCATGCTGCAAGGTTTGGTGGAGAACGAAGGTGACGGTTGGAAATGGACGGTCGAAGAACTTGATCGCTACTTCGAAACCTCCGCGCCGCTTAAGTTTCCCGAGAACGTGAGCTCGGAAATTGGCGATCCGGTGGAAATGTCCGCGCATCCGGTTTCTCAGTTGGCTCGCGACCATCTCGGCATCTATTTCGATGCCGCTACCACGCTTGGCCGCCGCACCGCCGAATTGCATCTCGCCCTGGCGTCACTCACGGACGATCCCGCATTCAAACCGGAACCATGGACGCCCGACGACCTGCAGGCCGTCCTTCAAGATTTTCAGCAGCACGCTTCACAGGTCTTGGACGTTCTGAGAGAGCGCGTGTCCTACTTGCCGGACGAAGTGGTCGAGATTGCCGCTACGGTGCTCAGCCGCCGCCGCCGCATCCTCGATCATTTCGCGGCGTTGAAATCGGCCAGCTTTCGAACGCAGCGAATTCGAATTCACGGCGATTATCATTTGGGCCAGGTGCTGCGCGTGAAAACCGATTTCGTAATTCTCGATTTTGAAGGTGAACCAGCCCGGCCGCTCGCCTATCGCCGTGCCAAGCAGTGCCCGCTTAAGGATGTGGCAGGCATGCTGCGGTCTTTCAGCTACGCCGCTTACGCCAGTCTTATCAACTACACGGAGCGCCACACCGAGGATGTGGCCCGCCTCGAACCATGGGCCCAGCTCTGGGAGCGATCCGCATCCGCGGCATTCTTGCGCGCCTATCGAGAAACAGCTCAAGGCGCTGCATTTCTGCCGTCCGACAGCTCAGAATTCCGAAAACTGCTCGACTTATTCCTTCTGGACAAGGCTCTCTATGAAGTGCTTTACGAACTTAACGCCCGTCCCGACTGGGTACGTATTCCGTTGTTGGGAATCATGTCGCTCTCGCTATAATTTTTTCGCTGATAGGCCACCAGATTCAGATTCAACGGTGTAACAATCGCTATGGCAGCACCCGGCTTCGCACGGCAGGTTTGCCGCTAAGGAACAAAATTGGCAGTCGAACCCATCGCAGAGCAACCAGCGCCGAAAGTCGAACCGGTAAAGAGCGCCGACTTGGTGCTCGGCGTTGTCGCGGAGATCGACGACCAAAGCCTCATCACCCTTTGCGATTCTCTGCGAACGCTCCCCGGTTCTCCGATCGTTGCAGCCCTGCGAAATGCCCAATCCGGCAGCCTGGCCGATGGCCCTTCAGAAGCGTCCGAAAAAGTCCCGTCTCCCTATTTCGTTCCCTGGCCGTCGTCGAAAACAGATGATCCCGGCACCCCTGTCGTCAATATCGCCACCGCATACCAATCCGCCTTTGCCGTCAGCGAACAGCTCAACGCCCGCGCCTGCTGCATCGTCGCCTCTACAATCGAAAATGCGAAACCGGATTGGGTTCGCGAATTGGTGCGGCCGCTGCTGGAGGAAGACTTCGATCTCGTCGCGCCGCAATACGCGCTGCGGAAATTCGAAGGATTGCTGAACAGCAGCATCATCTCCCCGCTCACGCGTTGCCTCTACGGAAAAAGAATCCGCAATCCCATGGGACCGGACCTCGGCATTTCTCGTCGCCTGTTCACCAAAATGCTTGGCGCTGAAAAGAGTGGTGTGCATCCACTCGCATCCATTGCTCCCGCCGCCCTTTGCGACAGCCTCAAAGTTTGTCAGGTTCTCGTCGGGCCACGCACCTATCCGCCGCCGGATTGGACGAATATTAGTTCTCTGGTCGCACAGATATTGAGCCCCATTTTTGTCGATATGGAAAAACGCGCGGCGTGCTGGCAACGAACGCGTTCCTCTGCTCCGCTCGCCTCGTTTGGTCAGCCTGTTCTTTTGCCTCAAGACACCGGCACCGTAGACATCAGCCGCATGGTCGAATCATTCAAGCTGGGAATCCGAGACCTGCAGGAGATCTGGGATCTGGTGCTGCCGCCCTCCTCGCTCCTCGAGCTCAGAAAGCTTGCCCGCCTGCCACTGGAACAATTTCACATGCCCGACGAATTATGGGTCCGCATCGTTTACGATTTTGCGTTAGCGCATCGTCTTCGCACCATCAATCGCGACCATTTGCTCAAATCCATGACGCCGCTCTACCTCGCCTGGGTCGCCGCTTTTGCTCGTGATTCGGAAGCGGCCGACGCGGGAGGAGTGGAGCGCATTCTCGAGCGCTTGGCAGTCGCGTACGAATCCGCCAAGCCTTATCTCGTTTCGCGATGGCGCTGGCCCGATCGATTCAACCCTTAGCGCTCCGCGAATGTCGGCGGAGAAGAAGTCGCAATGGAGGTACCTATGTGGGGAGAAATCAAGCAAGCATTAGCCCAATCCACCGAGCGATTCCTTACGAGATTCGCAAACCTCTTGCCCGGAACGGCCGCGTTGCTCGTCGCGGTGCTGATCTCAATCGTATTGGGCTTTCTTCTTGCCGCGGTCGTCCGCCGCTTGCTTACCAGCATGCAGTTTGACCAGCGCCTCGCCCAGTGGGGTTTTCGTTCTTCCTCCGAGTGGCCGCTGCTGAAAAGCCCCACCCTTCTGATATCGCGAACGATTGCCGCCTTGATTATCGTCGCTGGGTTTCTCATCGGTATAGCCGCTTTCGATGCGGAATGGACGTCCCTGCTAGCCCGCAGCATCTTCGCCTACATTCCCAACATGCTCGGCGCTGTGCTGGTCCTCGTGGTAGGCAGCGTCGTCGCCCGGTATCTTTCCCGAAGCGTCCTGATTGGCGCTGTGAATTTGAACCTAAACTACGCCCGCCTGCTCAGCGTAGGCGTGCGATGGCTGGTGCTGGTGCTGGCCGTGGCAATGGCCTTGGAGCATTTGCGAATCGCCACAGGTATCGTCGAGCTAGCCTTCGGCATCCTCTTTGGAGGAATTGTCTTCGCGTTAGCGCTGGCGGTAGGTCTCGGCTCCAAAGACATAATCACCAAATCCCTGGAGCGCGACGCCCAAAAAGTCTCGGGCGAAAAAATCGAGGAACCCTTCCGCCACGTCTAGCAAATTTGGAGTGCGAAAACTCGCCTCGCCCGATTCTGCCTCTTAAATTGGCAGTTCTCGCCTCATCATTTACTCCATCAGAGGAACACGCCGATTCGACCTCCATCCCAGTTGGCAAATCGGCCTGAAGTCACGGCCGAATCCAAAGCACAAACCGGCGCCTTTATGCAATGCTACTTTTCCTGAAGTGATTTGATGTAGTTGCTCAGGTTTGTAATACGTAGCGTCACTTGGGTCGAATCCAAATGCTCTCTAGTTCTAAAATCGGCTCCCCACGTGGGCATTTCAGGTGGACCGTGCGCACGAAGCACCACCCCGTTCCGCAGCACCTCAGCGAAATATTCGTCGGGGAACGTGCCGCCGTGACGCTGGGCGAGTCTCGTAAGGTCCGGTGGTACATCTTCGAACGGAGGCGGGGCTGGGCCATTTCCCTTTAAGTCATTTCCATGGCACACAGCGCACTTTTGTTTATAGAGCTTCTCTCCAGAAGGGACCACTTGAGCCGACGGTTTATTAAGCGGCTTTGCGCCGGTTGAATGAACTTTTTGTATCGATTCCAGATATTTCACCAGGTTTTCGAGCCTGACGTTTCCTCGGTCCACGTCTTCCTCAACTTGATGAAAGATCGGTCCCCACACCGGCATTTCGCGTGAGCCATGCGAAGTGATCATACCCTCACCCACAATGATCCTCCGCATCCGCGCCGCAGGAAAACTCCCGCCATTGCTCGCTGCTATTATCGTCAGGTCCGGAACCGTGGCCTTCAGTGTCGGCGCCACAGGCCCGTTTCCCTTCCCATCTTTCCCGTGACACGCTGCGCAATATGCCCGGAACAGGTCCGGTCCTTCCACGGAACGAATCAGCTGTTGATATTGTTTGTCTGCCTCTTGTCCCTGTTGAGGCCATGCGCCGCCGGCCCCGCGCGATGCGCAAACCAGTGCGAGTCCCAACAAACCGCTAACCGCGAATCCCGTTCTCCATCCGCCGATTCTCATTTGCCACCCCCAAGCGTTGTGGCTTTATTCATTTCCAACGCAGTTTAGTATTTCCGATGCCCGGCTTCCCACGAGACGAAATACAGGGCAGCCACCATCAACACCAGAAAAAGAAAGTCTTGTGAACCATGGCACCCTCCTTGCGTTGCTCTCAAAACGATTGTTGCGCACCTGGGCCCTGTGGAAGGTGACGGACGTCACAATCAGCCGTGATCCCAGTCATAACCTGATTTCTAACTCCGGAGTACAAGAGTTCTATATCAATTGAAAGGAGCCGACGATGGCCATCAAGACACAAGAAATACTTCTCGATCACCGTTTGAACGAAGCCAAAACAATGAAGGCTCTCGTCTTTCACGGCCCCAACCAAATAGCTATCGAGGAAGTTCCCATCCCCAAACCGGGCCCTGGCGATGCCGTCATCCGCGTCACCTTGACCACGATCTGCGGAACCGATCTTCACATCCTGAAGGGCGAATATCCCATCAAGCCCGGCCTCACAATCGGCCACGAGCCTGTCGGGGTGATTCACGAGCTCGGCGTCGGCGTCACCGGTTACAAAGTTGGCGACCGCGTATTAGTCGGCGCTATCACGCCCTGCGGCCAATGCCTCGATTGCCTTCGAGGAAACCTCTCTCAATGCGGCGGGCCTATCGGTGGCTGGAGATTCGGCAATACGATCAACGGCGCTCAAGCCGAATATCTGCTGGTTCCCTTCGCGCAGGCAAATTTGGCCAGGATTCCGGACGACCTTCGCGACGAGCAGGTTGTGCTTCTCTCCGATATCGCCTCCACGGGAATTTCCGCTGCCGAGAGTGGAAACATTCAGATCGGCGATTCCGTCGCAATTTTTGCTCAGGGACCAATCGGCCTCTGCGCTACGGCCGGAGCCAAGCTGAAAGGCGCCGCGTTGATTATCGCCGTCGAATCCGATCCCACTCGTACAGTTATGGCCAGACAAATGGGTGCGGACATCGTGCTCAATCACCATAAACAGGATGTTGTAGCGGAGATAAAACGCCTCACCCACGGCCAAGGTGTTGACGTTGCGATCGAAGCTCTCGGTACGCAAGCCACCTTCGAAAATGCGCTTCGCGTGTTGCGAGCGGGCGGCACACTCTCAAGCCTCGGCGTCTATTCAGGAAAACTCTCCCTCCCGTGTGAGCCGTTCGCTGCAGGGCTCGGAGATCACAAGATCGTCTCCACACTGTGCCCCGGCGGAAAAGAGCGCATGAGGAGACTGATGGAATTGGTTCGGCACGGAAAGTTGGATCTGTTGCCGTTCCTCACTCACACCTACCCACTCGACCGCATAACCGATGCCTACAAACTTTTTGGCGAGCGGCGGGACGGCGTAATTAAAGTTGCGATTCGGCCTTAGGCGCGGTTGCGACATCCCGCGGAAGATGAGATGCGGTGAGACAGAAGTTCAACCATGAGGTGACTTATGAAGAACGCAGAGTGCAGCACAGCAATCTCAATTAAGAACATACTCTTCCTGACGGATTTCTCGGAACCTTCCGAAGCGGCGCTCCCATTCGCAACCAGCATCGCCCGTGGGTATCGCGCCAGAGTCTACGCTCTGCATGTCTTTACTCCGGATCCAAATGTTTGCGCCGCTCCGCCAAAACTGGCAATCGCAGCCATTGAAACAGGCGAACAGACCGCGAAAGCCCGAATCGAGTCGCAGCTTGCCGGTTTGGAGCACGAGACCATAGTGGACTGGAGCATTGACCTCTGGGACGCGGTCCGGAAAACGATCAAAGAGAAGAACATCGATCTCATCGTGATGGGCACCCACGGCCGTACGGGCGCCGACAAATTCTTCATGGGCTCCGTCGCGGAAGAAATTTTCCGCCGCTCACCCGTCCCGGTGCTCACAATCGGTCCCCACGTCCGCAGCAGCGTCCATACGGGAGGACGATTTCGTCGCGTGCTTTTTCCCACGGATTTTACAGGCCCTTCTTTGGCAGCCGCACCCTATGCCATTTCATTGGCGCAGGAAAATAACGCCAAACTCGTCTTGCTCCATGTCATGCGGACTCCTGAACTCCGGATTGGCGACGGCCGCAACGAAAGTGGCAGCAATAAAAGTGAACTCCGTGAAAACGAACAGAGGCGCTTCGAGCTGTCTGTAGCCGAGGCCATTCATCAGCTCTACGAAACGATCCCAAACGATGTCGATCTCCACTTCCCTCCCGAATCGATCGTGGAATATGGAGACCCTGCGGATCGGATACTGGCCCTGGCCAACGAGCGCTCGTCGGATCTGATCGTCCTCGGCGTTCGCGATGCCGCTGGTCACCTCGGCCCGGCAACCCATTTGGCACGCGCCACAGCCCACAAAGTCGTCGCGCATGCCCCGTGCCCAGTTCTCACTGTTCGCGAACAAGTGTTCGATTAATGTCTGCGCCTGTTTGATTTCGCTCAGTGGTTCGCCTTAGATCTTGAAGGTGCCTCAGCCTTACATTTGCGAATCGTCAAAGGTATCGTCGAGCTAGCCTTCGGCATCCTCTTTGGAGGAATTATCTTCGCGTTAGCGCTGGCGGTAGGCCTGGGCTCCAAAGACATAATCACCAAATCCCTGGAGTGCGACGCCCAAAAAGTCGAGGGCGAAAAAATCGAGGAGCAAATTTGGAGTGCGAGAACTCGCTTTCATAGACGCGAGTCTCGCCTCGCCCGGTACTCGCTCACCCACTATTTCGGCGGGAAATTCTTCAGCAATTTCTGCATGGCCTTATCCAAATTCTTCTGTTTCTTTTCCTGGTTCGCATTTGGATCAAGCGTCTTCGTCACCCGCCCGGTCCAGACAAGCTGCTTGTTCGTCGGGTCATACATATCCAGCACAAGGGTGCCGATGCTGATCGTGGAAGCGGTAGCGGTCGCCATTCCGCCGCCCCAGCGAAAACCGCCGGTGCCGTAAGCGTTCCACTGCTTTTCCTGACCGATGGAAGCCTGATAACCAATGTAGAGATCAGCCTTGTCACCGTCAGTCTTTGTTAGGCCTTTGGCTGCCAGCTGCGAATCGACGGCAGTTTTGATCTGCGCGTCCACGATCTGATTCGGGTAAGTGGCCCCTTCAATCGTCACCCACTTGTAGGTGTGATATTTCGTGAAATCCGTCCCCGGCATAAAGTTGGTGCTTACGTCCTGTGCAAATGTCGCACTGCAGACCAATAGCGCCAATATCAGCCCGATACCGATCTTCGACACTCGAGTTTGAACTTCTCGCATCTTCGTTCCCCCTTATGAGTAACCGCTGGTTGGGGCGCGATTCTAGTCGCTCATGATTTCGGAAGGAACCGTCAAATGTACCTAAACCCAGCCTCTTGATACCGGCGAGACCTTCGTGTTTGCACTGGAATCTTGAGTTTCCCACAGGCCTGCGTAGTTATACCGCTTCCCAACCCCCAAGATCCTTGCTACCATTGTCCGTTTTTCTATGACGACGCAAAGGTCGCTATCAGCCGCCGCTCCGGCTTCCGAGGGATATCCCTATCCTGCCGTGCGCCTATCCCAACGGATGCGGTGGCACAGGCCTGCCCGCCGTGGCAGTCCGAAGGGCCCGTGCGCCGTTGCCAAGCCAAGGATTCAATCTATCGAGGCCATCCCATCGCTCCCGGCCAAGTCTCCCCGCCAGTTTCTAATCGCAAATCCGGAATTAGAATTCAATGTAAGACCCTTAAGAATCACTGATCTAAGATTTTCTAATCGCAAATTTTCCGCGATTTTTCACCCCATTTTTCCGAGCTTCAAACACCTAAGCCCGCGTCCTGTCGTCCTGCCTGCCCTGACGCTGGAGGGGACGGCATCCGACAAGAATGCCCGATCTGAAGAATCTCAACTTAGACCTCATGCGATCTCGCCGTCACCGCCACGAGTGAATGTCCTAATGGAGACACCGCGATTAGAAATCACGGTAACCTCAAGAAAACAAAAACGAATCCGAACTCCTAATCGACACAAATCAGGCATTTTATGCAGACAGCTAAATTCCTCCACAATTCGCCCGCGGCGCCCGCCTGACCACCATCCACGCCTCGCCGCCGCGACCACCTTCCGACCCTTTCCGCCCCTATGCTAGAGTCAACAACCACATGATTCCGTCCGCAATCGCCACCGATGGTTTGACGCGCCGTTTCGGCGCCCTCACCGCCGTGGAGGACGTAAATCTACGCGTCGCCCCCGGCCAATTCTTCGGCTTCCTCGGACCCAATGGCGCCGGCAAATCCACCACCATCAAAATGCTCACTGGCCTGCTCGCCCCCACGGCCGGCCGCATCGAAATTCTCGGCCTCGATCTCGCCGCGCAATCGATTGAAGTGAAACGCCAGATCGGCGTCGTGCCCGAAGGCATGGCCCTCTTCGGACGCCTCACCGGCGCCGAATATCTGAATTTTGTCGGGCGCATGTACGGCCTCGATCGTGAAACCGCCGCGAAGCGCGCCGCCGAACTTCTCGATTTTATGCAGCTCGCCGACCAGCCAAAAAAGCTTGTCACCGACTACTCGCATGGTATGCAGAAAAAATTGGCTCTGGCCGCTGCGGTCATCCATGGACCGAAAATTCTTTTTCTCGATGAGCCATTCGAAGGTGTTGATGCGATTGCTTCCGGGACGCTCAAAGCGATGCTGCAGAGCATGATCTCGCGCGGCGCCACGATTTTTCTCACCTCGCATGTCCTCGAAATCGTCGAACGCCTCTGCAGCCATCTTGCCATCATCCATCGCGGACGGCTCGTGGCGCAGGGCTCGCTCGAAGAGCTTCGCGCCGGCGTCGAAGCGCAAGCTGCAGCCGCGCTTCCGAGCGATGGAGGTCACGCCCCGGCCGTCGCCGCCCCGGGAGAAAAGCTCACCCTGGAAGAAATTTTTCTGCGCATCGTTGGAGGCGCTCGTCCTGCGGATCAGGAGCTCTCGTGGCTGAGCTGATTTTCGCTCCTGGTGTTCGAGAGCAACTCGCCGCCATCGCCCGCGTGCGTTGGCAACTCTTCGTAAACTCACTGCGCACGCTTCGCGGCCGCCTCGAGCTTGTCTCGCACATCTTCATCACGCTCGGTTTCGCCGCCGGCGGAATCGGCGGTCTCGCGGGTTCCACGCTAGGCGCTTATTACTTGGTTTCGAGCGGCAAAACGGAATGGCTCGCTGCGATCCTCTGGCCGATATTTCTTTTCTGGCAGCTTTTTCCGGTTGTTGCCACGGCGTTTACTGAAAATTTCGACACGTCGAACCTTCTTCGTTTCCCCCTCAGCTATTCATCCTTTGCCCTGATACGAATTATCTACGGCTCGCTCGAGCCGGCCACGATGCTCAGCTCGATATGGCTATTGGGAGCCGCGATTGGAGTTGGAATGGCCTCGCCCCGTCTGTTCCTATGGGCGGCGCCCGCATTGCTCCTGTTTGCAGCTGTAAATATTTTGCTTGCCCGGATGATTTTCTCCTGGGTTGAACGTTGGCTCGCCCAGCGTCGCACCCGCGAAATCCTCGGCGTGCTTTTTCTCCTCTTCATTATCAGTTTCCAGCTGATCGGCCCTCTCATGAGCCGCTACGGCCGTAGAGATCATCCGAACTTGCAGCAACTCGCGGAGCGCATCTTGCCGGTTCAGCGCTTCCTGCCCCCCGGCACGGCAGCTTCCGCCATTGCGCGCGCTGCCGACGGCGACCATGCGATCGCCGCCGGCACTCTCGGAATACTCGGCATCTATTGCGCCGCGATTTTCTGGTTCTTGCACCTTCGTCTGCGGGCTCAATTTCACGGAGAAAATCTGAGCGAAGCACCGGCGCTGGCGGAATCGTCCGAAGAGCGGGGGATTGTCAAAGTAGGCTGGAAGCTGGCAGGAGTGTCCGGCCCTGTGGCGGCGGTTTTCGAAAAGGAAATTCGATACCTTTCTCGCAGCGGCCCCATGCTTTTTACCCTCATCATGCCGTTGTTCGTTCTTTTTATTTTCCGGCTCACGCCATCCACTCGAGGCTCGGGATCCTTCATCCGCGCCTCGTCCGACATGGCATTCCCCGTCGGCGCCGCTTACGCGCTGCTGATACTGACGAACATGGTTTACAACAACTTCGGATCGGAAGGCGCCGGAGTCCAGATGTATTTCACCGCGCCCGTGCCGATCCGTTCCGTCATGCTGGCAAAAAATCTCGCCCACTCCATCATTCTCGCCCTCGAAATGATTCTCGTTTGGATCGGCGCCAGCCTCATGTACAAGCCGCCTTCTCTTGGAACAACGCTCGCCACTATCGCCGGAATTCTGTTTGCGCTGCCCGTCAACCTCACCGTCGGCAACCTGCTCTCGATTTCGTCTCCCAAGAAAATTGACTACGGCACTTTTGGCCGCCAGCGCGCTTCCAACACCACCGTCTTCGTTAGCTTCGGCGTTCAAATCGCTGTCATCGGACTCGCAGCGATCACGCTCGTCACCGCGCGCAACTTCGACAGGATCTGGCTGGCAACCGTTGTATTTCTGGTGTTCGCTGCACTCGCCTGGATAGTCTATTCAGTGATGCTGAAGGGCATAGACCACATGGCATTCAATCACCGCGAGGAAATGATCGCCGAACTCACCCGCGCTTCCTAATGGTCGAGCTCGACCTGCACTCCTGAGGCGCGCGTGTTGACAGGGGCGCCCTAAATCATCTAGAATAATAACCTAGGTTGTTGAGTGATTACGATGCGCAAAGTCGGGCTGTTTGAAGCCAAACAAAAACTCTCGGAACTCGTTGAACGAGCGAGTAGTGGGGAAAAGATCGGGATTACACGCCGCGGTAAGCTGGCTGCAGTCATCGTATCCGCTCGCCCGGACGCTGCTCCCCAAGATATCTTCGATGGAATCGAACGTATCCGAAAGCGCGCCCGACGGACAAAGAAGCTAAACGTGAAGAACCTGATTGAGGAAGGTCGGGAGTGAAGCGGTTTGTTATCGATGCCTCCGTTTCTCTGCGGTGGTTCCTGGATCGCCCGGTTCCCACGTACGCAAGCCGAGTTAAACAATTACTGGTCGGCGGATCTCTGGCCGTTGTCCCCGCCTTGTGGCATCTCGAAATGGCCAACGGCCTTGTTGTTGCGCAGCGGCGAGGCGTCTTGACCTCCTCGGATGTCGACCAGTCTCTCGTTTATCTGGAGCAACTCCTCGCACAGATGATTGAGTCCGATGCGCCTCTGGTTTCCATTCGCCAATCACTGCTGACGGCCCGAAAATTCCAGCTTTCTTCCTACGATGCTGCTTATCTCGAAACCGCTCAGCGTGGTAATTTGCCCTTGGCAACTTTGGACCAACCTTTACGCGCTGCTGCGAAACAAGCTGGCGTAGCGATTGTCACGTAGGCTCGCACTTTCGTGGCTTTCTAACCCGTTTGCGTAGTTGAGAGGGCAGATGACTTATCGGCGCACAGCCATATTCGCCTGTTTGGTTGGCTTTCTCGCGTGTGCCTTGTCCTCGCGCGCGCAGTCGATTCACGAAACCTCCCCGCGTGAGGCTAGCTTCAACAACTTGAAATCGCTCGATGATATGCTCGCAATTTCCGGCTACGAAAAACCGCTCGTGGATCAGATCAGTTCTCAGCTGGCGGCATTTCATCCGCAAGTCGACAACATCGGTGACGTCGTCGTCATACTGGGCAGTGGGGCGCCGCATCGGCTGTTAGTCACCGGAATCGACGAACCCGGCTTCGTCGTCAGCGCCATCACCGACGATGGCTACCTGCGCGTTCAACGCTTGCCCCAGAACGGCTTGCCGCCGATGTTCAATGAGCTGTATTCCGCGCAGCCGGTAAAAATCGGTACGACAAGTGGCGCGTGGGTCGATGGCGTCGTCGCGGGCTTGTCCGTGCATCTCGCGTCCGTTCGTGTGGCTACGCGCGCATCGAGCGAACTCGACGAGATGTATATCGATATCGGCGCAATCTCGGCCGATGAAGTCCGTAAAGCGGGCGTCGATATTTTGAGTCCGATAGCCATCAACCGCCGCCTCTTCAATCTCGCCGACGCTGAATTCGCGGGCGCCGCCGTGGGCGATCGCTTCGGTGCCGCAGCGCTTCTCGAGCTGCTCGCGCGCATCGATCCGGCAAAGCTGAAGGGCACGCTCACGATCGCCTTCGTCGTGCAGCAGCGCACCGGCGCGCGCGGCCTGCAGCGCATCCTTACCACGATGCAGTTCGACGAGATGATCTATGTCGGACGGTTGTTTGCGGGCGGCCCGATTACCGGCGCTGAAAATCTGCGCCGCGCTCCGCGAAAAGAGCTTGGCGGCGGCGTTTTATTTGCGGGGGAAGAAATGAAGGCTTCGCCAGGCAGCTTCACAGCTGAACTCAAACAGCTCGCCGACGCGAATAAAATTCCATTCGCGACAGATTATTCGGTGCCCGTCATTCCGCCGAGTTATCTACCGCCTCCACAAATGCCGCCTAAGTCAGCTCACATGGGCGTCGCTACCGAATGGGCCGATACGCCCGCCGAAACCATCAACACAGCCGACTTTGACAATCTCGTGAAACTTCTCGTGGATTACACGCAGGCTACCGGCAAGTCTTCTTTCAAGCTCGAACAAAACTCTGCGGCCCTGGGCAGCGCACGGCAAAGCAAGAGCGCCGCAAATGTTTCTTCCGCCACCGAAGTCTTACAACATTTGGCGGAAGCCTATGGCGTGAGCGATCACGAAGAGCGGATTCGGGAAATGATCCGGTCGCTGCTTCCCTATTGGGCGACGACGGAGACCGATGCCGCCGGAAATCTAGTCGTGCGCGTCGGAGTTGCGGCTCCGGGATCTAAGTCCCCGCGGCTGCTGGTCGTTGCGCACATGGACGAAATCGGCTTCGCAGTGAAATCTATCACCAAGGATGGCCGCCTCGAAGTCGAGTGGAAAGGCAGCGGAGTGCAAAGTTATTTTTCGGGGCACCCGGCACTCGTCCACACCGGTACGGGAGATCGTGAAGCCGTGATGGAGCTGCCAGAAAATTGGGACACGCTGAAATTTCAGTGGCCGTCCGAGGCTGCCCCAAAACCTATTCGTGTAGATGTCGGCGTGCGCACTCCCGAGGAAGTGGAGGAGCTCGGCATCCACGTCAGCGATTCGATCACGATTCCGAAAGCGTACCGGCCACTGCTTGGCACACGCGCCAATGGCCGCAGTTTCGACGACCGCGTGGGAGACACCGCGTTGATCGCGGCGCTCTGGGCCCTGGGCAATCCAGTGAAAGACCGCGACATAACATTCGTTTTCTCCACGGGTGAAGAACTGGGCTTGGTCGGCGCAGGGGCGCTGGCCAAAAGCCTGGCATCTCAGGGCCGCGCACCAGATTTCGTTTTCGCCATCGATACTTTCGTCAGCGCCGATTCACCGCTTGAATCGAAACGATTTGGCGACGCTCAGATCGGCAAGGGCTTCGTCGTCCGGGCGGTGGACAATTCCAATATCGTCTCGCGCGCATTCGTCGAAAAAGTCATGAAGCTTGCTCGCGACAATCAGATTCCAGCGCAATTCGGCGTCACGGGTGGGGGCAATGATGGCTCCGCGTTCGTCCGCTACGGCTCGATCGACGTCGCGCTCGGCTGGCCGTTACGCTATTCGCATTCGCCCGCCGAAGTGATCGACACGCGGGATGTGGACGCGCTCGGCCGCATCGTCGCTGCCATCGCGCGCAGCTGGTGATCCAGCCGCAACCATGCGTCTTCGAGTAAGGTCGGAAAGCGATTTCGCTCAGCGTGCTTCGTTGACGAAAGTACGTGCCGCTGAATCTCCGGCGTGTCGCACGACTTTGCTATAATCGCGCGCCGTGAGCGGCCCAAAATTTAAGTCCCCACGCTACATCGTCGTTGAAGGGCCGATTCGCGTCGGCAAATCCACACTCGCACGCGTCCTCGCCGAGCAGATGCACGCGCGGCGTATCTTCGATTGCGAAGACAACCCTTTCCTCGGCGAGTTTTACAATGAAAAGCCCGGCGCCGCTTTCCGTGCGCAGATGTACTTCCTATACGAGCGTCATCGCCGACTACTCGAATCTCATCTCGAGGACAGCGCGGTTCCCGTCGTCTCCGATTTCCTTTTCGAGAAGGACAAGATCTTCGCGTACATCAATCTCGACAACGAAGAGTTGAAGCTCTACGAGCGCTATTTCGATATGCTCGCTCCATCGGTTCCCGCGCCTGACTTGGTGATCTATCTCCAAGCCAAACCAAATGTGCTGCAGAAACGCGTGACGAAAAAAGGCGATCCGTCGGAAACTGAGATCTCAACCGATTATCTGGAGGCCGTTTCTAACGCCTACGAGCACTTCTTCTTTCGCTATTCCGCTTCGAATCTGTTGGTGGTCGATACGTCGGACATCGACTTCGTCGAACGCAATCATGATTTGCAGGAGCTACTCCGGCGCTTGCGTCAGCCAGTGAAAGGCACGCAATATTTCTTGCCGCTCGGGCAAAGTTGAACGCGGGCGTTTGCATGCAGCGTGCATGTGGGCACCGGTGCGTCGCGTCGCGGTGGACGGTGGGATTCTTCGCTTCGCTCAGAATGACAGGCTGACGTGGGCATTGGCGCGAGGGGGAGGTGAAGGACGAAGATCCAGTCGAAGGAGAAGTGAAGGAAGCGTTCCGGAACGGGCAACCCCGCCAGATCACCCGCTCCGGCCAGCTCTGTGAGAAGGCGAAACTAATTCGAAAGCGCTTCAGCTACGCGGCGCGGCTTTGATCCGAGCTACGCGGCTTTGTAAGGCCCTGACAACTGATGCCGCCACCTTCCCAGCGCGCGGTTTACTGGATGGCTGCGGTGAAGGAACGCCAGCACCGGCGGACGGCGGACGCCAATTCTTTCGAGGGCTCGCCGGATGCGAAAATCGCGCCCTGCCGAGATCATGCCTTTTTCAAGGGTGTCGATCGCTTCCGACGTGCGTCCAGCCTGGTGGTATACCTCCGCCAGATTCAGGTAGAGTTGCGCGTGGTTCACTCTCATTCCCAGGGCTTCGCGGCAGAGCGATTCAGCGTCGCCGAAGCGTTTCTCGGAAACGGCAGCCAGCAAGCCTGTATAAGAGAGATAAAACGGGTTCTTAGGAGCAACTCCCAAGGCGCGCCGGGCATGTTGTAAGGCCTCTTCTGCTTGTCCGTCGCGTAGATGCTTCAGGCATTCCTTGAAGTCGGTCATTCCTGCATCCGTGGGGGATGTGGTTCCAATCCAGTGGGACATAGGCTCCTTCCTTTCCTCGCCGGGCATATCTACGAGGACGTTAAAGAAAGCCTAGCGTCCTGCTGAGCCGGAGGATATAGAACGTGCGGCCAGATTTCGTGCTAGTCCGATTTCCTGTACGGAATGACAGGCGAAAGCTTCCCACCTGAAGAATCGGCCAACATAGCGTCTGCCTTAGCCCATGCGCGGACGATCTCATTGAGTTGTCAGTCTCAGGCTATTGATCGCGCGGATCGCCCAGTTTTCCATGGTTTCAGCAACGCCGGGGGGCCCTGAAATCGTGACGTAAACGGTCAGGTGTGGCCAAACCAGGTAGGTATGAAGCCAAACCATACCAGTTTCATCCGTGTGCTCTCCGGTAGCTTGTTCGATTGCAGAACTACAAAGCTTGTTGGACCAGACCCGCCAATCGCCAGGGTCTTTCGCGATGCGCTCCCTTAAGCGGTGCTCTGCTTCCAATTGTTTCCCTTCTGACCGAATGTAGCTGGAAACCTGGAGAAGCAAGGGGCTTCCTTCTATCCAGAAACTTGATACGGTTCCCTCAAAGCTCTCCCGAACTTCTTCGGGCAATTTGAGACTGTAGCTACTCGATGGCTTCACTTCGTCGTCATTCTGAGAATCGCATCACGTCGTATACCCTTACTTCGCGCCTCCGAGATACTGGCCGAACCAAGCCGCGCTGCGGTCAATCACATCCCGGTTGTGCTCTGGGTTCAAAAAGAGATGGCCTTCGTTCGGGTAGATCACAAGCTGAGTGGGCACTCCCAGCGTCTTTAGCGCATGCCAGAATTCGTAGGACTGCGGGGCGGGGCATTCGCCGTCCCGGTCGCCTACAACAAGAAGTGTGGGCGTCTTCGCTTTCTTGATGAAATTGATAGGCGAACTCTTGGCGTAGACGACCGGATCGTCATAGACCGTCGCGCCAAAATAGGGAATCATCCATTGATCGATCTTGTTTTGGCCGTAGTAACTAAGGTAGTTCGCAAGGCCGGCACCCGCTACCGCGGCACTGAAACGATTGGTTTGCGTCACCGCCCACATCGTCATATATCCGCCATAGCTCCAGCCGGTGATCCCGAGGCGGTTTGGGTCAACCGGCGCTTGCTCGATTGCTTTGTCGACTCCGGCCATGATGTCGAGGAAATCGCCGTAGCCGAAATCCTTCACGTTCGCCTGGGTGAATTTCTCGCCCATTCCATAGCTGCCGCGCGGATTTGGTTC
The DNA here is from genome assembly GCA_963729525.1 of uncultured Acidobacteriota bacterium. Lineage (GTDB taxonomy): Bacteria > Acidobacteriota > Terriglobia > Acidiferrales > UBA7541 > Palsa-295. The sequence continues at coordinate 27,541 of CAVSOB010000009.1, read as the reverse complement.
CAGCACAAAAAAGCCGTGTTGGGGTAGCGCGAACGCATAGTTCCAACGGTTGGGAAATGCGGGCGTGTACGCCCAGGCAGGGCCACCGTGGACGTCGACGACAAGCGGATATTTCTTTGCGGGATCGAAATCCTTCGGGTAGATGAGCCAGCCTTGCACGGAGCCGATATTGGTGGTCCATCGGAGGCTCTTCGCTTCGCCCCATTCGGCTTTCAGGCCTGCATTCACGTGTGCGAGCTGCTTCCAGTCACCGATTGGCCCGGCCCATAGTTCGGGCGCGCTGGAGAAGGTTTGACGCACGACCGCGGTCGTCTTACCGTCGCTCGATAATGACACGGACGGGACAAACGCGCCGTGGACCAACGTTTCCGCGCCCTTCCATAGAGGAGTCATCGCGCCGGTTGGCGTGAGTTGGGCGACAAATGTTTCACCGGCCGCGATTCCGGTGACGAGAATACCGTCTGAGTTCGGCGGCCATGCGAGTGACGTTGCTGTGGATTTGGAATCGGGCGTGAGATTTTTCATCGAGCCACCGGTCGAGGCGGTGGAATACACGTCGCCGCCGGGAATCGGCTCGTCGCTCATCAGTCCGCCGATGAAGACGATCGTTTTGCCGTCGGGCGACCAGCGTGGATTGGCAATCTGCATGCCGGGTTTTGGTTGCACATCACGCATTTCGCCGGAGCTAGCATCGATCGTGGATAGGGCTGCGATGTACCAGTTGTCGTCGCCGTTACCGTGAGCCGACGTGATCGCCAGTTCTTTACCGTCCGGCGACCAATCGAACTCGTACACGTAGGTGTCTGGGGGAGAAAGCTGCCGCAGCTTCGCGCTGGAGACATCGACGAGGGTGAGACGTTGCTCGAGAAATTCCTCGGAGACGACGCCTTCGTCGGGCGTTTCTGCGACGAGTGGACCTGCCGCGCGCGTGGCGTTTTCCGTGAACAGCAGCGCGATCGTTTTGGAATCCGGTGACCACCCGGGGTCCGCAAGAAATCCCTTCACGTGTGTGAGCTGCTTGGCAGCGCCGCTTTCGGGTTTCGATGCGGTTTTGTGGGTCGCAGCTTTACGGGTCGCCGGAGCCTCTGCCGCCTGAGCCGATGGCACCGGAACAATGAAGAGCTGCAACTGACCGGGCTTTAGAGCGTCGGAAAGGAATGCGATTTGCTTACTGTCGGCCGACCATGCGATATCGTGCTCTTCGTGCGGGGCTTTACCGTCTCCGGCCGTGATTCTTTTTTTCGCCGCGGGAGATGCGATATCCGCCACGTAGATCGCCGAGTTGGGCGCGCCCCCAGCGCCCGGCAGCGATTCGACCCAGGCCACGCGCTTCCCATCCGGTGAAATTTCAGCTTGCGGAAAATCGCGCACACTGAACATCGCTTCTACGGCCGCGTCGTGGGCCGGTTGTGGCGGCGCAGCCTTGTGCGCCATTTGCGCGCTCGAGCACAAACCCACCATGGCAACTGCTGACAGAACTACGATCGCCTGAAACAGCTTCCAAGTCACGATGCTCCAATCCGCCCTGGGGTCACTTCTTCCTCTTCGGGTCCAGTACACACGCAGCGCGGCGGACATGTTGATGCACGCCGCGCCGAATATCAACCCGTGCCTGGGCAGCGACAGCTCCCGCCGTGCCGTAAGCTGCAATACACCCGTAAAGGGTGAGCAGGGGCTCGACTTGTGATGAAATCCATTGACGCGTATTCTCCGCTGTCAGCCGTTGGGAGGGAAAATGATCCGTTGGCGAATTACTTTTGCGCTTGGCTTTGTCTTTGCTTTCTTTTCGACTCTTCCTCTAAGCGCTCAATCGCAAACTCCATCGGCACAATCGGAAGTAGTGGAGCAGGGGAAATTCGTGCTTCACAAGTTCGAGCAGCCGATCGGCGAAGAAAGATTTGAAACCACTCGCGAAGGGCAATCCCTCGTCACAAAAGTCACCTTCAAATTCGTCGACCGCGGCACGGCAGTTCCGCTCAGCGCGACTTTTCACAGCGCTGTCGATCTCACCCCTCAAGCTTTCGAAATCAGCGGTAAGCCGGCGCGGCCCACGGAAATCGACGAAGCCGTCGAAGTGCAAGCGGAAAAAATTCGGGTGCGCAATCGCGAGAAATGGATTGAAGCGCCGCGGCCCAAATACTTCTTCACGATTGCTGGCTATGCTCCGGCGACGCTGCAGATGCTGATGGTGCGCTACTGGGCCGCTCACGGATCGCCCGCCGAGCTAGAAACATTTCCTATCGGCCGCGTGAAAATAGAACCGCGCGGCCACGATACCGTGACCATCGGCGGCAAAGATGAATCGCTCGATCGCTATACGGTCGAAGGGCTCATCTGGGGACGCGAGAGCCTTTGGTTCGACTCCGAGCGCAATCTTGTCGCAGCGGTGACGATCGACGCTGAATTCGATCATTTCGAAGCCGTTCGTGAAGGCTACGAGAGCGCGCTCGGGAAATTCGTTGGCATCGCCGGAACGGACGGGATGGCTGCGCTTGCCGAAATCTCGAAGAATATTTCCGGCAGCCGGGCTGAGACGCTGGCAATTGTGGGCGGCACATTGATTGATGGCACTGGCAGCGGGCCTGTGCCGGATTCGGTGGTGGTTATTGAAAAAGGACGTATCGTCGCGGCGGGGCCGCGTCCACTTGTAAAAATTCCGCACGGCGCGACGAAAATCGACGCGCGCGGCAAGACGATACTTCCCGGCCTCTGGGATATGCATGCGCACTTCGAGCAGGTGGAGTGGGGGCCGATTTATCTGGCTGCCGGGGTGACTACTGTCCGCGATTGTGGCAATGAATTCGAATTCATCACAGCAGTTCGCGACGCCATTGCGAATGGACGGGGGCTTGGACCGCGCTTGCTGCTCGCAGGTGTTGTGGACGGAACGGGGCCGCTCGCGCTTGGGGTTGAGCGCGTCGACACGCCCGAGCAGGCGAAAATGTGGACGGACCGCTATCACGAGGCGGGTTTTCAGCAGATGAAAATCTACAGTTCAGTGCAGCTGGAAGAGCTCAAAATTGTTGCCGACGAAGCCCATCACCTGGGCATGACAGTGACCGGCCACATTCCTGAAGGGCTGACGGCGTATCAAGGTGTGGCTGCGGGGCTGGACATGATCAACCACATCCAATATGTCGCCGATATTATGCGGGGGCCGCTCCCAGCGAACGCGACCCGGCTGGATAGCCTGAAGGCCGACGGCGGTGTCGACGTCAATTCTCCCGAGGCCAAGAAAGCCGTCGCGTTCCTCGTGGAACACGGCACGGTAATCGATCCTACGCTCGCCCTTTTCGAACTCTATTCCGCCAGCTCCGCCAAGCCGGTGGCCACATTTGAGCCCGGGCTCGCCAAAGTCGCCCCCGAACTTCAGGAAGAGCTTTCTTTCGATGCTCCTCCCACGCCGTTTACCGCTTTGCTTGAGAAGGCCGTACAAAAAGGCGTTGAGGTTGTCGGCGTTTTGCATCGCGCGGGAGTTCCGATCGTCGCAGGAACTGACCAAGCTGTTCCGGGACACAGCCTGCATCGCGAGATCGAGCTGTATGTGCAGGCTGGGTTCACGCCGATGGAAGCGATTCAATCCGCCACAATAGTTCCGGCTCGCGCGATGGGCGTTGATAAGGAAGTGGGCACGATCGAGGCGGGCAAGCGGGCTGAGGTGGTGATCCTTAGCGCGAATCCTCTCGAATCCATTCGCAATATACGGACGGTGGAATTCGTGGTGACGAATGGCGTGATGTACAACTGTGCGGAGCTTTGGCGCAGCGTAAGTTTTAAACCTTAGCGGGTGGCAACACACTACGATTGCCAGGGACAGCAGCGACATCAGTGAGCTTCGAAGATTTTGCCGAGCGAAGCTGCGAGAATCGCTCTTTCAACTTGAGGAAGGGAGTCTCCAGGAACCGATAACTCAACCCCGCGGCGAGGATCGTGCAGGCTAAGGCGATCGGAAATTGGAGAAGTGGATGGTGTGGACCGAATCTGTTGAGAATTGGCTTTAGACAGTCGAGCACCAGCGTGTTGAGCATATACATTCCATAACTCACAACTCCAATGTATGCCATGCTCTTCCAGCGGAGGAACCATGCCATCCCGTTATCGTCTCGAATTACACAAGCCCCGACCAACAGGCAAGCGGCCGGCCAGCGAATCCAGTCCCAAGTGCTCGCTGATGGTACGAGACTCGCGATAAGTACTACGAAGAAGACCGGTGCGCTCCAGCGGTGCCCCAGCAGAGGCCTGATACGTAGAAACCATCTTTCCGAGTGAAGTGCTTGCGCTAGTATGGCTCCGAGACAAATGGGCACCGCAATTCCTGCGGCCATTCGCCATGCCAGCGAATTCACTGGCACGACTCGTCGCACAGCGTCCATGTCAGTTGCGGCGCGAATTCCAATCAACAAACACATCAAGGCCGCCGGCAGTGCTCCCCGGAGAACGCGCAATACACCTGCCCAAATCAGGTAAAACTGTTCTTCGACGGAAAGTGACCATGCAAAATTGAATATAGCGCCAGATGCTTCCCATCCAGCGAACCACGTGTACGTAAAGGTGAGATATCCGGGCAAATAGTGAAAGAAGACGCGATCTCTTCCTGTGCCACGTTGCAGCGCTAGCACTAGAAGCACATACAAAGCCAGCGTCACGTAATAAAGAGGCCAAATCCGAAGCGTCCTCCGAACGTAAAAATCGCGAAGCGAAATGCGACCATGCTTCAGCTGCTCACGCAACAGCAAAGTGGTGATCAGGAACCCGCTGATTCCAAAAAAAACGGAAACACCGAACGCGCCATTCCGCAAAATGGGTATCTTGAGCAACTCATTGTAGTAACCAGGGCCACTGACATACCACACATGAGACCAAATAACGCCGAGGATGCTCAAAGCTCGAAGGCCGTCGAGTGACTCGAAGAATCGGATCCGCATGTATTGAGAGTAAGTCGCTAGCACTTAGGCTCCGGCGTTCTCGAACTAAACGAGTTTCAATATTACTCCCTAGGCTCCGCTGTGTTTGCTGCAAAAGTCGATTGCAGCTGTGTACGCCATGGAGGGAGGCGAACGCCGAAGCGATCGTAGAGGCGTTTCGTCGAAAGCACGGAATATGCGGGGCGGCGAGCTGGCGTGGGGTACTCTGCGGTTGTGATGGGAATGATGCGCTCGGTGAGCAATGGCATGCCCTTCGTTGCGGCTTTGACCCATGGAATAGATTGAGTGAAGGGCGAAACCTCTTCGAGAATCGCTTTTGCGAATTCGTACCAGGACGTCTCGCCTTCTGCGGTCATATGGTAGATTCCGCCGGTTGTGGCGAGTGAGCGAACCCAATCTGCTTTATCCATCAGCTGCGAAATAACTTTTGCGGTTGCGGAGGCGATCTCGCGACTGGTGGTGGGAGAGCCGACCTGATCGGCGACGATTCGTAGCTCCTGTTTCTGCGTGGCAAGCCGCAAAATCGTCAGCAGAAAATTGCGGCCTTGCGTGGCGTAGACCCACTCGGTGCGAAAAATGAGGTGAAGCGCACCGCTTGCTTGTATGGCACGCTCGCCGCCGAGCTTGGTTTTCCCGTAGACATTGATCGGATTGGGAACGTCGGTTTCTCCGTACGGCAACCTTTTCGAGCCGTCGAATACGTAATCCGTTGAGTAGTGAACGAGAGCGGCGCCGATTTTTTTGGCTTCTTCGGCGATCACGGCTGGGGCGTGCTCATTCACAGCTTGGGCTGCGGACTCGTCGGTGTCTGCCTGGTCTACGGCGGTGTAGGCTGCGGCGTTGACGATCCATCGAGGGCTGACTTCTTGAATCGTTCGGCGAATATCGGCGGGCCTTGTCAGATCGAGTTCATGGCGATTTAGAGCTACGAGTTCACCGAGGCTCGGAAGCAGGGACGCCAACTCCGTTCCGACCTGGCCGTGGCTACCGATGAGCAAAATCCCTGGCTTCATTTCGCGAGGTACGGCGGGAGAAATTCTTTCGGGGTTTGCGACAGGGTGGCGAGCCGCGAATCTTTATCCGAGACGATCGGGTTCGCTACGTTCCACGCGATGCCGATTTGTGGATCGTTCCACAGGATGCCGTGCTCATCTTCCGGATTGTAAAAATCGGTGCATTTATAGAGAAACTGGACTCTTTCCGAGAGAGCCAGGTATCCGTGGGCGAAGCCTCGAGGAATATAGATTTGATTTCGTTCTCTTGCGGAGAGAACGACGGAAGCCCATTTACCGAAATAGGGTGATCCAACTCGGATATCGACCGCTACGTCTAGAACCTCACCCTCGATAACACGGCAAAGTTTTGCTTGCGCGTGCTTGAGTTGGTAATGAAGCCCGCGGATTGTGCCTTTTGCGGAGCCGGAGTGATTATCCTGCACGAAGGAATCGGTAATACCGAGATTCGCGAACTCCTTTTGATTGTAGGTTTCCATGAAGAATCCGCGAGAGTCGCGAAAAACCTTCGGGCGCAATTCCCAAAGGCCCGGAATGGAGAGTTCATGTTTTTGCAAAGAATTCACGCCTTCACGGGGATTTTACGATCGCCCGAATACGATGGATTAATTTTGCAGCGTTCTGCGCCGTTCGTGCGATATGGCATTGAGCGAAGGATTGCGATTCTCGTAGTATTTTTCGTAATAGGACTGATATTCGCCGCCACGCACGCCGGCGAGCCACTCGGGATTGGCTTTATACCACGCAATCGTCTGGCGCAAGCCTTCGTCGAGCCCGATCGCAGGCTTCCACCCGATTTCAGTCTCAACCTTCTTGCAATCGAGGGCATAGCGGCGGTCGTGGCCTGGGCGATCCTTCACGTAGGTGAGGAGAGTTTCGGGTTTGTCCATCGCGCGCAGTAAACGCTTCGCCATCGCAAGATTTTCTTCGATGGCTATGCCCCCGAGATTGTAAACCTCGCCGATACGTCCGCGCTCGAGAACCGCGAGAATGCCGCGGCAGTTATCTTCCACGTGCAGCCAATCGCGCTGCTGCATGCCGTCACCGTAGATTGGAAGAGGTTTGTTGTCGAGAGCATTGGTGATCATCAGCGGCAGAAATTTTTCGGGAAATTGGAATGGGCCGTAATTGTTGGATGATCGCGTAACCAATGCGGGAAATCCGTAGGTGCGGACGTAGGAGAGCACGAGAAAATCGGAGGCGGCTTTCGACGCGGAGTAGGGGCTGCTGGGGTTGAGCATCGCGGATTCGTTCGAGAAGGCTGCCGGTGGGATGTCGCCGTAAACTTCGTCTGTGGAAATGTGAACGAAGCGCTGGATGCCAAGTTTCTTGGCTACCTGCAGCAGGACGAAGGTCCCTTTGACATTCGTTTCGATAGCAGGAGACGGATCATAAATACTGCGATCGACGTGTGATTCCGCGGCGAAATGGACTACGGCATCGCAATCACGCATCGCAGATTCGGCCGCCGCCGGATCGCAAATGTCGCCGCGACAAAAGCGATAGTGAGAATCGTTTGCGACCGAATCGAGATTTCCGAGATTGCCGGCATAGGTCAACTTGTCGTAGTTGACGGTGGAATAGGACCTGCGGAGTCCGAGAACATGACGAATAAAATTCGAGCCGATGAACCCGGCGCCGCCGGAGACAAAAAGTTTCATTGGGATGGTTCCGTGTGCGCGAAGGCTCTTGCGGCAGAACGGCTTTTGGGCTTATTGGCGCCGGTTTCGGCCACGAGATTGTTCGCGCGCAACAGGGATTCAAACGTGCCTGCATCGGTCCACCAACCGTCGAGAATTTCGTACGTCAGCTTGCCTTCGTCGATGTAGAAGTTATTCACATCAGTGATTTCGAGTTCACCGCGTCCCGAAGGCTTTAGGCGGCGGATTTTTTCGAATACGGTCGCATCGTAGAGATAAATCCCGACGACAGCGTAATTCGATTTTGGTTTTTTTGGCTTTTCCTCGATGCCGACGACGCGGTCACCGCGAACTTCCGCCACACCGAAGCGATCCGCATCCTCCACTTCTTTCAGCAGAATCTTCGCCCCATCCTTCTGTTTTTTGAAATGTTCGACTGCCCGGCAAATGTCGTTCTCGATTATGTTGTCGCCCAGGGCGACGCAAATCGGTCCATCGTCAGCGAAGTGTTCAGCCAGACCAAGCGCTTCCGCGATTCCGCCCTCGCCTTCCTGGTAGGTGTAATTCAGGTGTTTGAGGCCGAAGTCACGGCCATTGCCGAGCAGTCGCAGGAAATCGCCGGCATTTTTTCCGCCCGTGACCAGCAGGATCTCGTGAATTCCGGCGTTCACGAGCGTCTGAATCGGGTAGTTCACCATCGGCTTGTTATAGACGGGCAGCAGATGCTTGTTCGTAACCCGCGTCAGTGGATTCAGACGACTGCCAGTCCCGCCTGCCAGCACTACGCCTTTCATAGAGCCCTCTATCTTGCGAGGATCGATCCGGCCGATCTCGGCTTTCCCGCACTAGTTCGATTATTGCCTTGAACGGTGCGGGGCCGCAATGAGTCGTTTGATCTTGCACTATTTCTGCGCGGCCTTGCGCGCAAAGACTGCCATCCGGTCACTGAAACCAAGCATGTCCGATACTACGCCGACGCTTTGGAATGCCTTTTTCTTCCACCGGGTGCTTCCGGCATCGAGGTTCGTTGTCTTCAGACTGGAATCGAGTGGGTCCACGGACTCGATGGCGAAGCCAGCACTTCCGCAACAGGCCTTGATGCTCCTTTTTGTGAATCCCCACAGATGCCACGGAGGATTATCAAACGGAAACCATTGACGCCCTAAAAGACGTCGCTCCGTGTTAACGACCGTGGGTATGAGCGACCCTACGTTGGGAGTGCTGACAACCAGCAGTCCTCCCGGTTTTATCACTCGGTTGGCTTCTTTGAGTTCGGCGACCGGATCGGTTAAATGTTCGATCACGTCCAAAATGGTGACGACGTCAAAGCTGTCCGGGGGAAACTGCGCGGAGCGTAATGTGCCTTGTGAAGCGTTGAGCTTCAAAACGTCCTTCACATACGTGGCCGCTTTGCCAAAGGGCTCGATTCCCACAACGTCGAATCCGCTTTTGTGCGCCTGATTGAGAAAAGAACCCCACAGACATCCGACATCGAGCAATCTGCCGTGATCAGTTCCCAGTGCCGCCAGGCGATTCAGGAGGAGGGCATGCTCACGGTGCTTCCAAGGTGGAAAGAGCAACTCACTTGTAGGGATCGGACTTTTCTCTCCTGGCCCTTCCAGGAGCGCGCCGCTCGTGTAGTGGGAGACTACTTCTTGTTCTGGAAGAGGAGCGGTGAACAAAACCGTGCAATTCCTGCATCTCTCGAACCGCCATTGCTCGACGGTTGTTACGAACTCTGATTCATCCGCGCTGCATATCAGGCATTTCACGCAACAATCCTCACCTTAGACAGGGGCACTACTTCTCGACGACAAAACTGCCAATGACCAGCGCATCCATGCCGGAGCTAAAAAATGTACGGACTGCATCGGTTGGCGTCGAGACAATTGGCTCACCGCGCAGATTGAACGATGTGTTCATCACGACCGGGACGCCTGTGCGGTTGCCGAACTCGCGAATCAAGCGCCAATAGAGCGGATTGACGTCGCGCTCGACTGTTTGCGGCCGCGCGCTTCCGTCCACGTGCGTGACCGAAGGGATCACGCTGCGTTTTTCGGGTTTTACCTGGGCGGTGAGAATCATGAACGGCGAATCGGTGGCAGATTCGATGTACTGGTCAGCCACTTCGGCGAGCATCGAGGGCGCAAAAGGACGCCACCACTCGCGGAACTTCACCGCATTATTCACTTTTGCGTTCATTTCCGGATCGCGGGGATCCGCGAGAATTGAACGGGCGCCGAGTGCGCGCGGGCCAAATTCCATCCGTCCCTGGACCCAACCTAGGATTTTTCCGTTCGCCAGCATTTCCGCCGCCGCAGCGGCAGGATCCGCGACGCGCGTGGCACGAAGCTTGTAGGTTGTGAGAGTCTTTTCGATCTCTTCGTCGGAATTCTCTGCGCCGAGGTAAGCATGCCGCATTTTGTGCATCGGCAACTTTCCGCTGTTGTCGAGGTAAGGAGCGAGAGCGGCGCCCAGGCACACGCCATCGTCGCCAGCCGCAGGCTGCACAAAGATTCGGTCGACGATTCCGGAGGACAGGATTTTGCCATTGGCCTTCGAATTCAGCGCCACTCCTCCGGCCAGGCAGATGTTGCGCGAGCCAGTTTTTGCAACAGCGGCGCGAGCCAGAGTCATCATCGCTTCTTCGCAGGCGTCTTGCACGGCGAATGCGACGTTCTTGTGCTTTGGGTTTATCTCGGATTCGGCTTCACGTTGAGGTCCGAGACGGGCCGTGATTCCCGCGAGGGGAGTCGGCTCGTCCTCGAGCAGGAGGCGGGTAGAAACCTTATACGGATTATCATTGGGCACGATGAAATCCCGCAGATTGATTCCCGGCTCGCCGTAAGGAGCCAGGCCCATAACTTTCCACTCGTCGCTGTAAGGCTGAAAGCCAAGATACTGAGTGAACTGGGCGTAGAAAAGGCCGAGAGAATTGGGCCACGGAATCGTCCAAACGTGTTCGAGGCGGCCGTCTCGACCATGCCAGAGCGACGATGCTTCCCAGGCACCGCGTCCATCAAGGACGAGCACTGCCGCGTCATCGAATCCCGAGTACGAATAGGCGCTGATCGCATGCGCGAGGTGATGCTCGACAAATCTGAATTGTGCTTTCGTGGGAAATCTCGCGAGGAATTGTTTTTTGCCGTTCTGTTTGCGAGTGTGGTTGAGATTTCGCCGCACCGTGCTTACGAGATCTAAATAGTTCAACGGAAGCGAACCGGTCGCCATGCATTTTAGGTCATGCTTGAGCGCTTCCATGGCCGGGGGCCAACCGAAGCAGACAAAGTCGAGCTGGTCGCCACGAATCCCGGCGGCGGCAAGGCATGCCTCAATCGATAGCGAAGGGAATCGCGCGTCGTGTTTCAGGCGGCTTAAACGTTCTTCTGCTACGGCGAAGAGGATGTGGCCATCCCGGGCGATGCACGCCGCGGAATCGTGCATCTCCGAGTAGTTGATTCCCAGGCTGATCAAGCCGATTTCCTCTGACCCTTTTTTAAGAGCTCCAGAACTTCTTCGAGCCGCTGGCCTTGAGCCTCTGTCGAATGCGCTCGCGCTACGTGCATGCGACACGCGTGTTTGGTACTGTCTGGTGGTTCCTCCAGCGCGCGAACGACGGCTGCCGAGAGCTCCTCGGCGTCCGAACCGACGTAAACGAGATCCTTGAATTCCGAAATTTCAAGGATCGGAGTAGAAACTACCGGAAGCCCCCGCAGAAAATAGTCGTACAGTTTCAATGGAGAGCAGTAAAGATTCTTCTTACCTGAACAATCATACGGCATTAACCCGGCGTCGAGCGACTCGACGTAGCGGCGCAATTCGTCGGGTGAATGCCAACCCATCGCGTGCGCATTCGAAGGCAAGAGATCGCTGGAATCCCCGAAGTAGACAAAGTGCCAATCCGGATTTTTTGTGAGAACCTCGCGCAACAGCGGCAAGTTCAGCCGCGCGAAGATTGGTCCCAGGTACCCCAAGCGCGGCCGTGGAATGCGAGAGATTTCTTCCGGTTCCGGACGCGAACTGTTGCTGGACAGCGTGGCAGGCGGCAGATGAATCGATTGCGGTATCCACTGGATTTTTTCGCCATATCGTGCGCGAAGTTCCTGAAAGACTTGTTTGGGAATCACTAAGGTCTGATCGGATAGTTCGATCAATTCGTATTGATACGGCTCCGGATAATCCATGCAGATATGGACCAGCAAGTGGCCTTCGGCTCGCATTTCCTCGCACAGTGGTGTCATGTTTGCGAAGTGCGAGTAGACGAATACCGCGTCTCTCAGTTTTAAGGACTCAGCGCGCCCGATAATCTGTTTTGCAACCGTTTTCCATTGAAGATTGCCGATCACGGGCAGGGAATTAAACTTCGCACCCAAATATTCCGGACCGAAGCGATAGACACCATTATTCACTTCGCTCAGGGGTTGGCCCTTTCGACGAAAACGAGAGACTGGAATCTCGCAATACAAAACACGCGCTCCGCGGCACGCGAGGGCGAGAGAGATCCGTTCCGGGACATTGAACATGTCCCAGGACCAGGTCGAAAATATGATAGCGTCGCGCGTTGAATGTCTCTTTTCCGGGAAACACCTCGGAGCTGGGCAAGAGTTTCTGTTCTTAGGTTCTAGGGGACTGCTTTTCTCTCCGAGTTCAGCGGCTTTGTGACAGTGACGTTTCCGATTTCTGCGTTCGGCATTGGTTCCCCCAGCATCCCTCGGACACGGCGCCAGTCGCTGCGGCCATACCAATCCCTTAACCTATAAAAATTCCTGGGGGGCATCGCGAGGGTGCAGGCAAGCACGAATCCTTTAAACAGCCAATAACCGGCGCTCCCTTTTTTGTAAGCGATTTGAAACTCGTCTCGCTCGGCTTGAAACGTCTCCCAGGGGCTTCCCCCATCCAACATCAAACGGAGACGCTTGCTGCCCACATCGAGGGGTTTGACGATAGCGTCGATGACGCCCGGCGCTATGCCGGCGGAAGCGAGGCGGGTACGAAGCTCATCGGCTAGCGCCTCGAGGGCCTTTTGAATTCGCCGCTGCTTAACTTCATTCTTCGTTCTAATCTGAAATAAGTTTTCAGAATGCAGGCGGTAAAATGTCAGCGGCTCCTGCAGCAGACCGGCTGATGAATAGGCGGCGCTCATGATGGATACAAACTCATCTGCTTCGACTACGATTCGCTCAGGAACCGGAAGTACTCGAGACAGGATGTTCCGGCGCACCGTTACTCGACTCGTGCCAAAAAAACACATCATCTGCCGGAAAAACCTTCCCTGTTCAACATTATCGAAAGTGACTTCACGCGTTCGTTGCGGAGTCGTAGCCTTCATATTCCCGGTATCGGAATCGAATTCGTAAATGCCGTGGCCTACAACTCCGATATGGGGCCGGGCGCCTAAGTAGTCCGCCACCACGGAGAGCTTTTCTTTTGCCCACCAGTCGTCTCCATCGAGAAATGCAACAATCTCGCCCTTTGCCTCGGGAATGCCTGCGTTGAATGCGGATGCCTGACCGCCGTTTGGCTTTTGGATCAAACGCACATCCGGTGCGAATTTGCGCACGATGTCGGGCGTACGATCGGTCGAGCCATCATCTATGACGATTACCTCTATCTCCCCGCGCGGGAAATCCTGCTCTAAGACGCTTACGAGGGCTTCCTCGATGTAGCGCTCGTGATTGTAAGTGTCGATTAGAACCGTGACGGTCGGTATCGGCATCCTGTGATCATTCTAACTCATTGGTGCTGGACTGGGATTGGCGAGAGGAAGGCAACTGCTCAAAGGCTCTTTTACAGGTCAGGGGAGCCCACGCTGACTCGCAGAGTCTTCGGTACGAAGAAGTACGTTAAGAAAGCCCCTTCGCTTCTAAGGTTTCGTCGGGTTTCATCACCTGCCTGATTTGTCCGGCAATCGCAGCCGGAAATCGCGATTGGGGCTGCTCGTGCGCACATCCTAGTGCAACCTGGTACACAACAGATTTGAAGCAGGATTGCCAGGCAGTCCTTGGGATTTCACGGGGAATTCGGGATTGACGTGGCCTCATCGCCGGCGCGGATTCGTTCGGGCGATGCCGGAGCAGGAGGCGAAGGCGGCTTACCACGCTCTACATGTGTAAACTCACCTGGTTGCAAAACAACTTGGCCTACAACATTCTCATCCCTGTTGTTGACCAGGACGGTGCCTTCCCGGCATACCACATCTGTGGAGTCGCCATCGACCCGCAGCCCGAACTGCGTGCCGACGACGCCGGCCACAGCTACAGGCGTCCGCACGCGAAAGTTTCCGGCTGGTCTAACAATCTTTACTACCGTTGCCAGGAGGCGACCATATAGTAGCTCGAGGGTGGTCTGCTGATGCTTTGCATCTTGCTTAAGAATCCGAAGTTGTGCCTCGGAGCCAACATTTAATACGGATCCGTCGGATAGCTCAATTCGGACGCGGCCTCCTTTTTCAGTCTTCACCACATCGCGCCACAGGAGGGCCATATCTTTGGAGGCCGCCAGCGTCTTCGTTTCGCGCAGCACTTGATCTTCTGGAAGGAGGGCCGTGATACGCCCTGCGACGCGCGAGGCACGGTTTTCCTCCTGCGTATTTGCCACCCAGGGCAGCAATACTGCCAGCAGCAACAGGCTCGCTCCAAAGATGAATCTGGCGCTTCTCATCGGATACAAACTCTGCAGATTTTGACCCTATGCGAACATCGATGTGACTACTGACAATTATCTTCAGAGCTTTTCTTCATGTCTACCATTAGCCGCAAGCTACTACCAAGCAACTGAAAATGCAATATTCGGGACATTTCCAGCCGGCGTCCCTATCACATGCGGTTCTTTTGATTGGGCGCTTCAGGGAAGCGAGAAATTACGCTTGTCGAGTTGGCCGGCAAGACGTAATTTGGATTACGGGCACCGCGTCGCTGGCACTTTCGTCGGACAGGGCGCTTCAGCGCCAACCCGGGATGTGCTCAAAGTCATGAGTAAAATTTCACTCAAAGTGAATGGCCGTCTGCATACTCTAGATATCGACCCAACTACTCCGCTACTGTTCGCTTTGAGCGATGAACTCGGGTTGCGTGGCCCAAAATTTGGCTGCGGAATGGCGCAGTGCGGAGCCTGCACGGTAATCCTCCGGGAGCAAGTCGTGCGGTCTTGTGTGATGCCGGTGAGCGCCGTGGGTAAGGACGAGGTCACGACGCTCGAAGGCCTCGGCGGGCCAGACAAGCCTCATCCCCTTCAGCAGGCCTTCATTGACGAAGGCGCCGCTCAGTGCGGCTTTTGTTTAAGCGGAGTGATTCTGACGGCTAAGGCGACTCTGGACGAAAAACCAGCCGCGTCAGACGAGGAAATCCGCGAAGCGCTTGGTGGCGTGTTGTGCCGCTGCTTCACCCACGCCCGCATGCTGCGAGCAATTCGAAAATATGCGGACGCGAGAAAAGCATGAGCGTTTCGCGCCGTGATTTTCTGAAGAGCAGTGGAGCGCTGATAGTGAGTTTCAGCGCTGCGTTGCCCGCGGAGATTTTTGCGGCTGGCCAGGGTCAATTCGATACCCATCCTTCTCACGTGGATCCCACGAAACTCGATTCATGGATCGCAGTCGGAGCCGACGGAAGCGTGACCGCTTACACGGGGAAGTGCGACTTTGGGCAGGGGATGATGACTGCGCAATCCCAGCTCGTCGCAGAAGAGCTGTGCGTGTCACTTAAACGCGTGAAGCTGGTTCAGTGCGACACTTCTGTTTCTCCGGATCAGGGAACGACTTCTGGGAGTCAGTCGACGCCGACCAACTTCAATACGCAGAATCTCGGTCACGCGGCGGCGACGGCGAGAGAAGCGCTTTTGAGTATTGCAGCGAAGAGATTTGGGGGGACAGTCGACCAACTTAAGGTGACTGACGGCGTCATCAGGGGCACGAGGGGTCGTCGCGCCACGTATGCGGAACTGATTGGAAATAAACGATTCCATATTCCATTGAGCGCAACCGCAAAGAGGCGATTGCCCGACCAATGGACCATACTTGGTAAGCCGGTTCCTTCGCTGGACCGGGCCGCGCTGATGACGGGCCACTTTGAATTTGTGCACAACGTTCGTGTGCCTGGAATGCTGCATGGGCGGGTGGTACGTCCACCTGAGGTAGGTGCGACGGTCGCGCATGTGGACGAGAGTTCCGTGCAGCAGATCCCTGGAGTTGTGAAGGTCGTCGTACGCAATAACTTCGTTGGTGTCGTCGCTGAGAAGCAATGGCAAGCGATTCAAGCGGCACGCCGTTTGAAGGTAACTTGGAATCCCGGGATTAATCTTGTGCCGCAGGAGACGTACTTCGACTGGCTGCTGCAACAGCCATCGCGCGATGTTTTGCTTGTTGACTCGAAGGACGTCGAGCAACAGCTCGCCAGAGCGAGCTCTGTCTTGCAGGCGAAATACGTCTACCCGCATCAAATGCACGGTTCTGTCGGCGCGTCGTGCGCCGTGGCAGATGTGAAGGCGGATCGGGCGACCGTGTGGTCTGCCACGCAGTCCGTATATCCAACTCGGAGCATAGTGGCGAAACTATTGGAGCTGCCGCTCGACAACGTGCGAGTCATTTACGTTCGAGGGTCCGGCTGCTATGGGCTGAACGGCGCGGATGCAGTCTCCTTCGATGCTGCGATATTGTCGCACGCGGTTTCGAGACCCGTGCGCGTGCAGCTTTCACGTCAAGATGAAATGGCGTGGGAGAACTACGGTTCTGCTTGCGTGATCGAGCAGCGTGCCGGCGTCGATCACAGCGGCGCCATCGTCGCATGGGAGTGTACACAGTGGGAAGCTTCGCGTGGCGGTAGGCCGGGCTATTCCGATCCGGGTAACGTGATTACTGGGCTGTTGGTCGGATATGAACCCGAGGCGATCGAACCCCACGCCGCAGCAGAACCAAAAGCTAAGCTGCGCAACCGAAGCAACGCGGTTCCCTCTTACTTGGCTGGCTGCGTTGGCGATAGCTGCGCTGGGCCAGGACGCATTCGAAGCGAGCGCGTTATTACACGTACGGTCGCGGGGCCTTTCTTTACCGGCCCGCTCCGCTCACCATTGCGGCTGCAGAATGCCTTCGCGCACGAAGGTTTCATGGACGAAATCTGTGCGCAGGTGAAGGCGGACCCGGTCGCTTTTAGATTGCAGCATTTGCGTGACGAGCGCCTTGCCAATGTCGTGAAGGCGGTGGCAGAGGCCGCCCAATGGCAAAGTCGTCCTTCACCGAAGCCAAGCACGCCTCGAACGGGCCTCGCGAATGGACGCGGAATCGCTTGCGTCGTCTACGAAGGCGATAATGGCTATGCCGCACTAGTCGCCGACGTCAACGTCGATTTGATGAGCGGGAGCGTGCAGCCGCTAAAGTTTACTGTGGCTGTGGATTGCGGCCCGATCTCGAATCCGGATGGCCTGCGAAACCAGACGGAAGGTGGCGTTCTGCAAGGCATGAGCCGCGCACTCCTGGAGGAAGTCACTTGGGATGCCAAGCGAGTTACTTCGGTGGATTGGGAGACTTACAACAGCTTGTATCTCGGCTTCGATGTGCCGGCGATTGACGTAATTCTCATCAATAAGCTCGATGTGCCCGCGACCGGTGGGGGCGAACTGGCAATCACCCTGGTCGCTGCTGCGATCGGAAACGCGATTTTTGACGCCACTGGCATTCGGCTTCGCCAGGCGCCGTTTACTGCGCAACGCGTCAAAGATGCGCACAGATTGCTAGCTTAATCAGAAGGAATTCGGCGCACTCGAATGTTCCTTCCTCTCTCACCGATTAAACGCTTAAAAATCACACAGCGGAACTTCTCCAATGTCCTAGTCGGGGCAGCCGTGACGTTAAGTTTCATTTTTTGCTTGGAGCTTCAAGTCGTCGCCCAAAGCAACGACGGTCAAGAAAATGAACGCGACGACGCTGCGGCAGCCGCCGCTTTCGAAGCGATCATTCCCGTGCTACATCACCCTCGCTGCATGAATTGCCATTCGACAGGAGATTATCCGCGGCAAGGAGACGATAGTCACAGGCACACGATGCAAGTGCGGCGTGGTCCCGACGGAGACGGTGCGCTCGCCGTGAAATGCAGCACATGTCATCAGGACCATAATCTCGGAGGGCTGCACGTGCCTCCGGGAGCGCCCGATTGGCAGTTGCCATCGCCGGCGATGGCGATGATCTGGGAAGGACTTACCGACCATCAATTGTGCGAATTGTTTAAAGATTCCAGGCAAAACGGCAATCGCAATGTGAATCAGATTGTGCGGCACATGAGCACTCCGCTGGTGCTCTGGGGATGGAACCCGGGTGAGGGACGCACTCCTATTCCGATGCCTGAGGCCGAATTTTTGACGAAGGTAGGAGAGTGGGCTGCGAAAGGGGCGGCGTGTCCCGCAGACGGAAGGGCGCCACTGACTCATAGAGCTAATCGCGCAAAAAGCGACCAATAGCGGGTAATCGCGGGGTCGAGAGCTGTGGATTAATTTCTCGACCCCTCATTGGGAACGCGACGGGTGTCCCGGCAGTTTTACGGTTTCCAGAAATCTGGGTCCGCTTTGATCCACTCGTCGAGAACGTAGCTCATGTGTGGGTTGAACATGAACAGTTGATGTTGGTCCGATTCGACCGACGCGGCGACAAGCTCATCGAGCTTCTTCATTCCGTCTGCGCCCACGGCATCCTGGAATTGCTTGGTTTCCACTTGGAAGCCGTGATCGATTTCGGTAAGCCCTTTGCGCGCGGTGAGCACAAGATACGACCCGCCATCGCCACCGTACACTTGCTCGAACATTCCCCAGTGCGAGCCAGGCACTCCCTTTTCATACGCAGCTTTGACTAGCTTAACCAGCTCATTCCATTCTCTCCCGTGTCCGGGACGCACATGATACAGGGAGACTTCCATGAAACGCATTTGTGAGAGATCGGCCATAGGCCGCAGGCTCAGTTCGTCATTAAGAACGAAAACGGCCTGGTCTATGGAATCGAGTTGCGCGCCATCGGCCACGCTGGCGGCTTCCAGTGCGGGCGCGAGGGTTGTATTCTTCTGAATCGCGGCATTGTCTTTCTCCCATGCTTCAAATGAAGCATACGAAGTGAGGAACAAGGCGCGCTGCTTGCCCGAGAGTGACGTCATAGCCAGATAGTGCGTGGGCCACTTGGCACGAGCCATGGACTGGACGAACGCACTTTCCGTCGCATCATGCACGAAACCCGCTTTGCCGGGCTTGGTAAATTCACGTGTGATCTGCAATACCTTTGGTATGGACTGGTTTGCCTGCGACTTTTCCTGTGCCGCAGTGATGCAACTGCATGTAAGGACCAGAGACAACGCCAGCAACAATCGGCTGAGTCTATTCATGGTCGCAAACCTCCTGATTTGCGAACGGGATCTGATTGGATGGGATTTAGAGACTGGCTAACGAAAAGCGCCGGAATCTGGGCGGAGACTGTCTGTACCCAACAATGATGTCAAGGAATACCGACCGACCCTCAAGCCATTACTTGCGACGAACGGCCTGAAATCGGAACGAGTATCCTATTCCGATGAAGTGATCCACCGCAGCAGACGATAATCCCACGCCGAAGTGGAAATCGAGTTGGTGCCGCTTTGCGAGCGTTAGTGTTGTTCCAAAATGCATCAACTGGCGCGACCCGCCGCGTTCCGGAAAATCACCTACGTATTCGACAAACACCCCCCAAGGTCCCGTCAATTGTCGATCCAACATGAACGTGGACTCACCGGTGAGATTTCGAGAGTGGCCCTGAGTCGGCCAGTACAATGAGAGCATTCCGCCCACGGTCCATTTGGTGGACAACGCGCGCGACCAAGCAACCTGTAATCCCGGATCGTAACCGCCGCTCGATACGAATTTGGCGCCGGTCGGCAAGCTGAGGAATAGTGTGGCGGAAACATCGAATCCACCCGGGGTGGGGCCAAGCTGTTCTTTTACTCCGATGGCTAAATCGCCGAATCCTGAGCTGCGGCCCGCGACGGCGTTCACATCGTAATAATAATCTGGCGCGGTGAAGCGTAACTCTGTTCTCGAAGCCACCCCGAACCGCAGCAAGGTCTCCGGGCCGTCTACGATGTTCTGGCCCTGGCTGGTGGTTTCGAGGAAGCCGTTCTCCGCCTGAAGGCTACCGGAAGGGACAACGACGCTGGAATTCGTCACTGTCGGTCGATCCGTTGCGATCGGTCCCGACGTATCAGTCGCTATAGCCTGGTTTTGGCCACGTAACGGCGTCGATGCGAGAAGGATGAAAGTCAGCAACGCGCTGGAAATAAGAGTGTGCATGGCCCGGCGCACCAGTTTGTCCTGCCCACTCTATTACGCATGATGTCGCCAAATTTCACACTCCGGAAAAGATTTTTGGTACGCCGCAGTGCAACACCCTTTGACTTCTGATACAGATTTCCTCCCTTTGCGTTCTCAGCCGCCACTCGCCTCAGGAGGACGCCAACGGGCTCTGGAAGTGCACGAATTCCCCGCCTAACAAGAAGTTACACAGAACATACGTCATCGACGTCTTTAGTCGTGAGGTAACGGCTGCGCGTAAAAGCCTTGACGAGTGCGTGCTGTTAAGCCGGCTTGTGCAACTTTAACTTCCAGCTGATGATATTCATCGGGCCGCTTGGCCGCAGAAGAATCAAACGAGATCTCATAGTAAGGCGCGGCATCGGCCATGCATTGCTGCAGCAGGCCCGCGATATTATTGTTGGAGTTTAGAGCAAGGCCGCCGCTCTGGATAGCAAGCACTGGGAGGCCCAGGTCGCCCACATTCACCTGGCTCGGTTTGCTGACACCTTTTAGGAAGTCTTTATAATAGGAAGTTCGCATCACAGATCCGCCAGCCCCGATAGGATCGATCCCGTAGAGCGTGACGCGCGCCTGCAGGAGCCGCGTCGAGAGGCTCACAATATCAGCGAAGACCTGTTTCTCTTGATTCGAGTCGAGCTCTGTTCTTGGACCCGACAAAAGAGGCCATCCAGGTGAGACCCAGACCATGATCTTGCGTCCCGGGTGCGAAGACTCGCTGGCAACCAACTGTCGTAGGGCGGTGATGGAAAGCTTCCAACGTTCAGCCGCGCCGGCAAGGCCGCCGGAGCGGCCGAAAATACGGAGTCCCGCGTCAACCTGCTGCAACGCGACACTTAGCGCATTGCCGTCGCTCGAGAAGTTCCCGACAACCTGGACGCCCCCATCCGTGAACAGGACAAGCGCGATGGGGTACGCGAGGTGACCTCCTTCGGCACGGAGGAATTTGTCGATCTCTATGCGTTGGTAGCTAACGTTCTGAGCAGTAGCGTTGACCGCATCGATCACCACGATCACCTGGATCGGAGCCTCACGACCGGTTACGGCCTTGAAAGAGGTGATAGTTTGCGGGACCTTGTTATCCAGGAGCGTGAAGTCTTGCTGTTGGAGGCCGGCAACAGCCGGCCCGGACTTCGGAGCGACAACGACATCAAGAACGACCTTACCGGTGCCAGGTTGAACCGGTGGCCCAGACTGTTGCGCCGAAGCTACGGCCGTAAGCAATAGAACCATTAGAATAAGACAGCCGAGACGTGCGTTGGAAAACATCCGTTCGTCCTCCGGACTCGAAGCGCGGATGCTCGAGAGGATAGCTCTTGGTTTCTTGGTACCATTTCTTGTGGTTAAGATCCCGCAAGAGTGTGCACCGTTTATGAAGTCTGGCCGCGCCGCAGCGGTCATAACGTTGATATCATATAACCATCTGGCTAAGAATGGGAATCCTCACGAAGGCGGACTACGGTTAGGTAATATCGAATAGGCAACCCGCCTGCCCGAATTGCCGGGCCTTCGAAGAACTCATCATGGACTGCAAGGACCGAAGAGATACCTGGTAGGCAACGCCGTGACGATGAAGTGAGTGACCGAGCCGGCTGGGTGAACGTGAAAGGTAAAAAAGCAGGGGTGTCAATCAGTCCGGGGATAAGTGCATTCACCGTAATGCCATAGGGAGCAAACTCGAGCGCTGCCGACCGCCTCAATTCTTACTAGGTGTTCTGGCAAATACAGTAACAACCGTATTGCCGCCAGACAGCTGCTACGCAATGAATGATAGGGAATTCGGCCATAATCCTGTGCATTTCACGGCTTTCGTGAACTGCCTACCCAAGTGGTTGAGGCGAGTCGATGATCTGGCAAGCCGGCGACTCTACGAATTTCTCCTTCAATAACAACGTTTTCCATCCAACTACTCTCAGGCAAGGAACTCCGAGCAGAAGCACCGGCTTTTTCCCGGAGCTTTTGGAGCAGGCTGAGCGCAAGTCGTGGTTCAGTGTCTCTATGTGCAGAGGTGCAAGCTCTCCCCAGCGGCAATGAAGGAGTGGTTGGATAGCACAGCGGTTCGCGCAATACCGATTCTCGCCCGGGACAGCATTGCATTTTGCTGAATACGCACAGCGTTCAGCCTTCAGATTCCTGAGTATTCGTTCTGAGAGTGCGATCCATCGCGGGAGCAGAGAGCTATGTGGCTGGTGAGTTTAGCGCTACGAAGGCCTTATGCCGTTGTCATTATTGGTTTGCTGATCTTTATCTTCGGTGTTGCCGCGATTGCAACCACGCCCACAGACATTCTTCCCCAGATCAACATTCCAATGGTCAGCGTTATCTGGACTTACAACGGCCTGAGCGCAGATGACATGTCGAAGCGAATCGTGGGCATCTGCGAGCGAGCGCTGTCCACGACAGTCAACAACATCAAAAGTACTGAATCGCAGTCCTACACCGGCGTAGGAGTCATCAAGGTTTCGTTTCAACCCAACGTTCAAATCGACCTGGCCATCGCACAGGTAACCGCGCTCGCTCAGTCGATCCTCCGCCAATTGCCGCCAGGGATTCTTCCGCCGCAGATATTGAAATACGACGCTTCCAGCGTGCCCATCGTGCAGCTAAGCTTGGGCGGAACGAATCTATCACAGCAGCAACTCTTCGACCTGGGGCAGAACTTCATCCGTTCGCAGTTGGCCACAATCCAGGGTGCGGCCGTGCCATTACCATATGGTGGGGAAGAGCGCGCCATCATGGTGGATGCCGAACCCGAGCAGCTGGCAGCTAACCATCTCACGGTTTTCGATATCGCGAGCGCACTCAGCAATCAAAACCTCATCCTCCCCACTGGCACCGAAAAAATTGGCGACCGGGAATATCTTGTCGGCAGCAACAGCAGCCCTCCTTCCATTGCCGAACTCAACGAGATGCCGATCCGTTCGCTGAACGGGTCAGTCACCCGAATGCGTGACGTGGCGTGGATTCATGACGGGTATGAGCCACAGACCAGCTTCGTGCGGGAAAATAGCAAGCCGTCCGTACTCCTCACCGTTATCAAGAACGGTGCTTTCTCGACCATTACCATCGTAAACCAGGTTAAGAAAGCGCTTCCCCGCATTAAAGCGGGCCTGCCCAGTGCGCTCACGATTACTCCGCTTTTCGATCAGTCGCTGCTTGTGAAAGCATCCGTGCGGGACGTGGTGCAGGAGGCAATTACGGCGGCCTTGCTTACCGCCGTCATGATTCTCATTTTTCTCGGTAGTTGGCGCAGCACGTTGATTGTTTGCACTTCGATCCCACTCGCCATTCTTTTTTCGGTGGCTGCTTTTTCCCATCTCGGCGAAACGATCAACGTAATGTCATTGGGCGGCTTGGCGCTCGCGGTAGGCATGCTCGTCGACGACGCAACCGTGGAGATCGAGAACACGCACCGGAATCTCGGGGCGAGCAAGATTCCCTTGGCGGCGGCCATTCTCAACAGTGCGCAGCAGGTCGCCACTCCGGCGCTGGTATCGACGATGTGCATTTGCATTGTGTTTCTTCCTGTGACGCTATTGTCGGGAGCCGCGAAGTACATCTTCACTCCGCTGGCGCTGGCCGTTGTGTTCGCGATGATCGCGTCGTATCTGCTATCGCGAACGCTGGTGGCCACCATGATGCATTACCTGATGCCGGCGGAAGTCTCGTTGTATCAGGATGAAGAGAATTCACCGCAAGCGCGGAGCCCGATCTGGCGCTTTCACAAACGCTTCGAACGCCAGTTCGACCGCTTCCAGCAGAAATATCGCTCCCTACTCGAATGGGCTCTGGCTCATCGGGCGCTTGTGATCGTTGTGTTCGCGATAGTCTCACTGGGATCACTTTCTCTCGCTTTTGTCATTGGCGAAAATTTCTTTCCCTATGTTGATTCCGGACAGCTACAGTTTCACGTCCGTCCGCCGAGTGGCACGCGGATCGAAGTAGCGACGGAGGTTTTTTCACGCGTGGATAAGGAAATTCGGCGCGTGATCCCGCCCGACCAGTTGTCTATGGTCGTCGACAACATCGGCCTTCCGCCCGGCGGCGTAAACCTGGCGTTTTCCGCGAGCGACACCACCAGCAACGGAGACGGCGATATATTGGTGCAGCTTACTCCTAAGCACCGTCCCACGCAGGAGTGGATGAGCATTCTGCGCGAAGATCTGAATGCAGTTTTTCCGCAAGAGACATTTTTCTTCGAGCCTGCGGACATCACTAACCAGACGCTCAACTTCGGGTTACCGGCGCCCGTCGATGTCCGGGTTTTGGGCAAGGACGCGGCCGCTACGCAGCGGATTGCCGTCGAGCTCCAGAACCAGATCAAGAATGTGCCCGGAGCGGCAGACGTTTTTATTCAGCAGCAATTCAGCGCACCGCAGTTCGACATCAACGTGGATCGTCTGAAAGCGCAGGAACTTTCGCTGACGCAGAGGGATGTAGCCGGCAATATGGTTCTGGCACTTTCTGGCAGCGGGCAAACGGCCCCGAATTTCTGGATGGATCCGAAAACGGGAGTGGAGTACCCGCTGGTTGTGCAGGTTCCCCAGTACCGCCTTAATAGCTTCAATACATTATCCGATTTGACGGTTACCTCGCCGGGCGTCCATAACGATCAGCTTCTAGGCAATGTTTCCTCAATTCGTCGTGCCGTCTCGCCGCTTACGGTATCGCACTTCAACGCTCAGCCAGTGATGGATGTATACGTCAACACCGAGAATCGCGATCTGGGCGGTGTAGCGCGCGATATACAGAAGATTATTAAAAGTGCTTCGCAGCATCTTCCAGAAGCCACTCGGATTGAGCTCGGAGGGCAAGTGCAAACGATGAATTCATCGTTTCTACACCTTGGCCTGGGGATCATAGCGGCCATCGTTTTCGTTTACCTGCTGATGGCTCTCAACTTTCAGTCGTGGACGGATCCCTTCATCATCCTGATGGCCCTTCCGGGAGCTTTCGCTGGCATCGTGTGGGTGCTGTTTTTGACGCAGACCACGTTCAGCGTCCCCGCTCTGATGGGAGCCATCATGACGATGGGTGTGGCAACCGCAAACAGCATCTTGGTCGTCACGTTTGCGAATGACGCGCGTGCTGAGGGAAAGAATGCTATCGAGGCTGCGCTTGAAGCTGGCCACACGCGGCTGCGTCCTGTCTGCATGACTGCGCTTGCCATGATACTCGGCATGTTCCCGATGGCGTTGGCGCTCGGTCAAGGTGGCGAGCAAAACGCACCGATTGGCCGCGCCGTGATCGGCGGACTTCTGTTTGCCACGGCCGGCACGCTTTTCATTGTGCCGATCATTTACTCGCTGCTTCGCAAGCAAGCGCCGATAGATTTCGACAAACGCATTGAGGAAGAAACGAGGGGTCACTTGGAGGGAGCCCAATGACCATAAAAAACCCCGAATTACGGCAAATATCCAATTTCGAGGAACCGGATCAAGCATTGCCGCAAGCATGCCCTTAGGAGAGGCGCGATGAATACCCGGTTCGTTAAGGACTCTCCCCTGTCGCCGGACGGTAGAGAAAAAGGCTCCGCGTCGGGCCAGCGACCTCGTTACGTTCGGTACTTGCTTGCTGCTATGGGGGTCATCGCAGGACTGTTGCTGCTGGGATGGTGGCCGAAACACAAGGTCAACGAGCAGGTTCAGGCAAAAGCGAATCAACAGAAAGCCGCGCTTCCAATTGTAGAGGTGGTGACCGCTTCCGAGGTCCGAAAGACGGAAGAGCTTACGTTGCCTGGAACCGTCGTGCCGGTTGTGACCTCCCACATATATGCCCGAGCAACGGGGTACCTCAAGACTCTGAACGTCGATATCGGCGACAAGGTTCATCGCGGTCAACTACTGGCCGTCATTGACTCCCCGGACCTCGATGCCACTGTTCAGCAGCAGCATTCTTTACTGCAGGTCAGCAAAGCGGCTCTAAACACGGCGCGCAGTCAACTCTCCTTGCAACAGGCGACCTATGACCGAGTGCACGTTCTTGCCCAACACGGAGTCTTGTCTCAGCAGGATGACGACGTGGCACTCGCTGCAGTCAAGGCTGCGACTGATGCGGTACAGTCGGCAGAAAACAATGTGAACGCCGAGGCCTCTGCTCTTGAACATTGGAGAGTGCTCGCTTCTTATGAGCAGGTGCGTTCGCCCATTGATGGTACTGTGACTGCTCGTAACGTTGACGTCGGCAGCTTCGTCTCGAGTAGTGGGGCGGCCGCAGGTCTCACTGTAAACACAGCATCCGTTCAATCGAACTCCGGCGGCCCATCTACCGGCGGCGCGCAGGGCGGCGAACTATTTCAGATCGCGAACACGCACAATCTTCGAACATTCATCAGTGTGCCGGAGGCGGATGCAGAGAACGTGCAGACCGGGCACGAAGCCACCCTTACATTCTCCGAGCTGCCTGGTGAGCAGTTCCATGGAGAGATTATTCGCAGCAGCGACTCGCTCAATCAGCAGACCCGAACCCTGTTGGTCGAAGTGCAGGTACAGGACCCCAAGCGGCAGCTGCGCCCAGGAATGTTTGCTTCGGTGCAACTGCACCTCAATGTGCAAAACCCCGGCATTCTGATTTCTGGCGACAGCGTAATCCCTCGGGCGCAAGGACAGTTCGTGGCCGTCGTTGACAACAACATCGTTCACCTCCAGCAGGTCCACGTGGGGCGGGATCTGGGAACGGAGGTGTACGTAACTACGGGACTTCGAAACGGAGACAAAATAATAGTTAACCCCAACGATAGCGTGCAGGAAGGCGTTCACGTCCAAACCAAGACTGCGCCCAAAGGGCAGGAAAGATGATTCGCATCTGCTGGAGGGCGCCTCAAACTTGGTCGTTCGCGCGGATTTCGTGGAAGAGGAACGCGAGAATCGGCGCACTGCTCCTGGCGGTCGGGTTCTTTTGCACTCGCGGGGTGTGCCAATCGACGTCCGAAACAACGGGGAGCCTCCGAATTAATGCGGGCAGAATTGAGGCATCCTCGCCCGCTCGGCTCGCCCTCCATCAGGAACCGGAGGCCCAGGAGGCCAGTCCCGCTGGCTTGCAGCTATCGTTGCAACAAGCCATCCGCATGGCCCTGGAGAATAACCTCGACATCCGATTGGAGCAGATCGATCAGTCGGTAGCTGATTTCAGTGTCAAAAGAACTGAAGGCGGCGCTGTTCCGCGTTCAATTAACTACACCATTGCCGAAACCCCATCTGGGTCGGTGGTAACGCCATTCCCACTTCTTGCTTCCACAGCGTCAACGCTGTCGCCGAGCGGCATTGAGCCCTCGGGAATTACGATTCCTTCTTCCTATAATGCCGGCCATGTTCTCGAGCCACAACACTCTCTGTCGATTGCCACGGGGCCCTTCTCGCCCGGTGCTCCTGTACCAGTTCTCGATCCCAATCTGCTGGGACAATTCGGCTGGATTCGGAGAGATCCAAGCAATGCACTCGCGTCCTCTGGTTCCACTACCGCCGGAGATACAACGGTCACGAATAACACGCTGGGGAACGTAATTGCGGTGAAAGGCTTCTCCACCGGTACCTCGATCCAACTTGGAATCAACGACTTCGTCGATTCGTTTTACTCAGGTCGATCCTCTGCAGTTCCGTTCACGCATCCCAACGCGACTTTCCTGATCGCCCAACCACTGCTTCGCGGCGCTGGT
>CAVSOB010000008.1:0-92784 GCA_963729525.1 uncultured Acidobacteriota bacterium | reverse complement strand
CAAGCAGGGGGTCACCGGTTCGATCCCGGTCACGTCCACCAACTCCCCCTAAGGTGTGATAATTGGATGTCGAAGCTACTGGAGTTGTCTTGATTAGAGTTCATTCGAGAGGTTAAAAGAGATCGTGGCTTACATGGTGCATTCTTGATAGCAAACCCACTCAAGCGAATCGCGATTCTGGGGGAGATCCTTTCCATTGGAATTTGTGTTGGCACGTTGGGGGTTTCAGCTGAGGGACCGCAGTGCGAGGTCACGGGAACTGGCGAAATCACGATTTCATGCGCGTATTCGCCAACGGCCGCGGCCGAAAAGGAAGGCACTCCGCCGCGCGTCCTACTGAATCGTACCGTGATTTCGTTTGCCCCGTCTTCGGAAAGCCACATGCATGTGGAATTGACGTTTACCAACGCTTCCGACACAAACATCGCGGAAAAAAGGACGGTCTACCTCGCGTTTGACGATGCGAAGGGCGAGAACCACATGAGGAGGCCCTTGCCGCACGTGGATTTCACGAAGCTTGAGCCGGGGAAGCCGATGACGTTTGAGGAAACGCTTCTGGCCCCGGCGTTCGAACCTGGGATGTATTCGATTTCCTTATGGATTCCGTCGAACGATGCCGCGCTGAAATTCGAGCGCGCCCATAACTTTCTGCTCAGCAACGAAGGTGTCCCCGACACCGAATCGGGACTAAATCGGATCGCGAAGTTTACGGCGACACAGTCATCCCGACGGCGAAAGTCTGCACCTACCGATTAATTCTGTCGGCAGGATTCGGGTGCGCTTGATGCGGTAGTTACTGATGCGTTAGTTGAAGGTGCGAGCGCAGTTCGGCCCGTGGGAGCGATACAGGATGAAAATACTAGCGGCGAGGGCCAGCTTTTTGACGTAGTTGGTCGATTATCTGCGCGTGCCTCTGCGCGCGCTCGCGGTAGACGGCTCCCATCAACTGCCATTCTTCTTTTGTTCCCACACCATGGTTTGCGGCGATCTGTTCGCATGTGAGCGCAGCCTGTTCCCACCAGCTCGCATTTTGTTCGAGCAGTTCGAGAATATCATCATTTGAAGAGTCCATGCGTTGCCCCTGGGTTGAGCTGACCGTCGATTTTACTGTTGGTATTGCTGCCGCTTGATCCATGGCTGCTCCGTGTCTCCTTGAGAGTGAGTTACTCCTGCGGGCCTCGCTGGCGTCCGGTTTAATACTTCCGCTGTTCTTCGCGAAATTTGTTTCTGGGGGACCGGTCTGGCGGGCAAGTATTTTTTCGGCGATTGCTTTTGGGACTTGTTCGAAATGGGTTTCCGCTGCCTTCATTTTTGAGTCTCCTTGGCCGCCAACAACATAACAGGCGAATTTCAGTACGGGGAAACTCTTTAAGAAATTCTTACTGAGGACAACGCATCGTTTTGCGCTACCAGCACGGCGCGTAGCGTAACCAATGGCCGCCCTCGCTTTATGTCGGAAATCCTACGGTAGCGCGAGATTAAAATATCTTTATCGCAACCATAGCTAGTCGTTTACAAATTCCCTATTGACACGGCCAGATACGATTTAATAGGATACTCATACGCTAGTAGTACGTTAGGAGGTACGTTATGAGTGCGACTCGAACACCAGCCCACTTCAAAACTGTGGCGCAACTGGACGTTCCTCATTCGCGCAACGGAAAGCACAAGAAGATTGTGACGATGATCCTGCGGGATCTCGAGCAACTGAAAGACGGCGCTGCCATTCGAGTGCCCCTCTCAGAACTAGGGGATTCGAAAGAAAACGTTCGATCGGCGCTTAACCGGGCGACGCGAAAGATCAAGCGAAACGTCGCAACTGCGGCGGACGATAATTTTTTCTATATCTGGAACGTTACGAAGGCTTGAGCTGGGAGCCGACGGTCGCGTCAGAATCGAGCGATCGCGCGCAATAGTTCGCCCACGAGAAACGCAAACGCTATTGTTTTGATCTGAGAAGCGAGGCTATTGCGGCCAATAAGTATTCCGGCCCTTCATCCTTCAGAATCCAGAGGTTCGCTACGCCGATTGTTTCATCCGGCAGTTGCGATAGACCGGATAAAATCACGAGCGGCACGGATGGGTTGATTCGCTTGAGCCGCCTCGCTGTAGCGGTGCCATTCAAGCTCGGCATCCAGTAATCCAAAAGAACGAGATCAAACGTCTCCGACTGGAACAGCCGAATACCTTCTTCGCCCGACCGAGCCGTGACTACTCGATGGCCGGCAGACTCCAGCACACGCTTGCGAATATCAAGCCCCAAGCGCTCATCGTCGATACAAAGTATTGAAAAGGTCCCGCGCCCTTGTTGGCTGTCGAAACCTGGGGCATGCGAAGGAGATTTATACAACGCGGACGCTCATTCCATTCGTCGGTATGAACACAGCGAATGAGGTGACAAAGCCAGTTCGAGATTTTTTCGAGCGAAACTGAATCGTGCCGCCGAATTTTTGGACGATGCCGCGACTGACCCACAGCCCGATCCCCGTACCTTTTTCCTCTTTGGTCGTAAAGAACGGCTCAAAAATTCTGGACCGATGCTTAAGGGGAATACCGACTCCCGTGTCGCTGATGGTTACCCGTATTCCAAGCCGCGGTGCGAATCGAGTCCACTCGCTGGCTTGGTGTAGGCTAACACGAAGCGTGCCACCGGCCGGCATTGCTTGAATCGCATTGGAAATAAGATTGATAAACACCTGGCGAATTTCTACTGGGAAGGCGAGCACCAGGCCATCGGTCGAGGTTTCTCGATCCACGGCAATAGAGCTTGAATGAATCTGCGGTTGAAGCGCCTCAAGCGCTGCATCCAGAACACCACGGACGGCCACTGGTACTGGATTTTCCGAGTCGCGGCAGAAAGCCAAAGTTTGCTTGGCAATGTGGCGTACCCTAGCTATCTCCTCGTTTGCGATGCAGGCCAATTCGCGCGCATCTTGGTCAAGAGAAGGATGGTCGCGCAGCAGATAGAAAACATTCGTAACGGTTTCAAGCGGATTGTTAATTTCATGCGCGATGATTGCGGCCACACGCCCGATCGCCGCCTGCTTTTCAGCATTTCGCAGTGACCGCTCGAGGCGCTTTTGTTCGGTCACGTCACGAATGAAGCATCGTGTATGCACAAACTTATCGCCTTCCCAGAGTCCATTGGAATGAATTAGGACCTGTTTTATGGAGCCGTCCTTACATCGCAGCTCAGCGGGAAAGTCGTAGACGTCCTCGCGCCGCATCAATTTCGCCCAAAAGGCCTCAAAAACATCCGCGTGAGCGTGGAATTCGCCGAGCGAATGGCCGAGATATTCGGGGGCCGAATATCCGAGGAGCTTTAAAAGAGCCCTATTGGTCCACAAGATCCTTCGATCCGGACCCACTTGCTGAACGCCTTCAATTGCGTTCTCCAGAATGTCCGCGAGCTCAGATTCCCGACGCTGCAGGGACTTTTGAACGTTGCGTCGCTCCGCCGCTTCGGTTCTTAGCGCCAGGGCTTTTTGCTGAAGGACAGAGACATCGCGAAGCCGGGCGGTCTCGGAAAGCAGTTCGGTATAGCTTTCGTCGGGAATTACGCTGGAGTGCTCGGCGCAAATCTTGAGAAACGGCTCACTATGTTCTCCGCGCGCGAATCCGGCCATCGGGTAAGCGCAGCGAAGGGAAAAACTCCTTATCTTCGCCAGGTCATTCCATAGTCGTTCGAGGGCGATCGCGGCGTCGGGTTTTCCCTGTTCCCAGAGCAGGCTGACCATCTCACCGAATGCTACGACGTGCGGATTCTGGCCTTGGCAATTAACTCTCAGCCGATCCACGAGGCCACCAATGACTTCCGCAAACCGCATCGGATCAGGCCAGTCGTTAATCGTGAACCTGGATAAGGTCTCTTGCGCGTCTAGCGAAGCGAAGCGGCCATGCTGCGAAGCACTCGATGCATCTACGCCGCAAGCCTCCAAGCTCTCTAGCAACGCCAGGCGATGAGCTTTCGTCGCGATGACGATCGCAGCATCACCGGCGGTGAGGGCAGTGCCAATAAAGCTGCCAAGTCCATCAATTAGCGCTTTGTCTTGGGTGTAGAACTGGACGGCATGCCCGTGGGGCTTCTGCTCGCACCACGGTGACGACGAGGTCGAGGGATTCGAAACTGTGTTGGCAGTGTCCATTGATCGCTAAACTGATGCGCTCTCGCCGTGAGAATTCCTGTTCCAGGGATCAGCCCTATGTCCAATTATGTCAGTCTCAAGGTCGCAAAAGAATACATCGAACGCTGTAGACATCGAAGACGTATGCGCGTCTTCCAAAGTCACACCGAATGCACTGGATTCCTGAAACCTACCGTAAGTACGCGCCTACCCCTACACGCTTGCACTGATTGTTGCTTTCCCGGCCTGGAATTAAGTTTCGGACGCCGGAACTGTGTTGACTTCCCATGCGCAGGGGTGGGTCAAGCCTTCTAAGTCCTCCGCTTTCGGATTTTTCGCCGACATGTTGGACCGGGCTGCAAGCTGAAACAGGAGGTGTTATATGAATATCCCCTGGGAGATTTTGGTTGCGTCTTCTGATTTGGAAGGACGACGGGCGTTGTCGAATATCCTGGTAAAGCTTGGGGTGGACCCGCTCACTACCTCGACCGTCCGCGAATGCAAAGAGATTATGGCAACGGAGAGAGTGGGGCTGATTTTCTGCGACCGGCTTCTCGCGGACGGGAATTGTTACGATTTGTTGAACGCATCGCGAGGCGGAAGAACGAAAGCCAGAATCGTGGTGACATCGTCGACCGCCGAGTGGGATGAGTTTCTCGAAGCTATGCGGCTGGGTGCATTCGACGTGATCGCCAGCCCTTGTCGCGCGACCGATGTGGAATGGATGATCATTCAAGCCTTGCGCTACGAGCGAACAGAGACAAGGGTGGCACTAAAGACTCAAGCATCCAGCGTTAGTTCCTCGCAGAATGCGGCGTAGCCGCATTCACTGCGTAGATGTCAGAAGCGCGCCGGGCGAATGGATTTGAGAGCGAGTGAGCGATTTGAAGCGGCGGGAATTCATCGGCGGAGCAGCTGCCTCTTTGCTAGCAATGTCTCGGCTTCCCGCTGAGTTTCAAAATAGAGGTAGGAACGTGAGCAGCTCAATCCCGTATCGCCCGTTGGGTAGTACCGGAGAAAAAGTATCCTGTATTGGTCTCGGTGGATATCATCTTGGCCAGTCACATCTGGGAGAGGCCGACGCGATCAAACTGTTCCAAACCGCGGTCGATCGAGGTATCAATTTCTCCGACAATTCCTGGGACTACAATCAAGGCGAGAGCGAGCGCCGCGTGGGAAAAGCGCTGAAGGGGTATCGCGATCGAGTCTTTGTGATGACAAAGTTCGATGGACGAACGAAAGGCTCGGCCCTTCAACAGCTCGATGAATCGTTGCAGCGATTGCAGGTGGATCACGTGGACCTGTGGCAATTTCACGAAAATATCCGGCTCGAGGATCCCGATCGCTTTTTTGCGGAAGGCGGAGCTGCTGAAGCCATGCTGGAAGCGAAGCGGGCCGGCAAAATCCACTACATGGGATTCACCGGCCACAAAGATCCGAGCGTTCACCTCCGCATGCTGGAAATGGCCGACAAGCACAAGTTTCGATTCGACACAGTGCAGATGCCGCTCAATGTGATGGATGCCCACTTCCGCAGCTTCGGAGCTAACGTCGTTCCCGTATTAGTCTCGAAAAAAATTGCGGTGCTGGGAATGAAATCGATGGGGGACAAGCATATTCTGGCGAGCAAAACGGTGACGCCTCTCGAATGTCTCCAATATGCGCTGAACCTTCCTACCTCCGTGGTGATTACGGGTATTGACAGCATGCCCATTCTCGATCAGGCCTTCGAAGCCGCTGCTACTTACGAGAAGCTCACGAAAGCTGATATCTCCGCGATTCTGAACAAGACCGCACCTGTGGCAATGGATGGAAAGTACGAACCGTTCAAGACGACTCCCATCTTCGACTCCACGGCTGCGCACCCCGAGTGGCTGGGCTACAACCCGCAGGCTTGAGCCCTGCAGCCAGACAGCACCCAAATAGATTTGATTTGTTCACAACACGTCCGCCGGCGCGGCGCCATTTTTTTGTTCGACGAAGCGCGCAAGAAGCGTATGCGTATAGTTTCGGATTTCGCAACAGGGCACTACGTAAATCTTTCCTTTTGCGATAAATATGGCCATGCTTGACGGTTCGCCACCATTCCGCAAGTGGCCTGTTTTTATAGGCTTGCAGTGACTTCAACATGGAAGCGGACGTGCACTGCAATTCGCGGTCACAGAGCGGATAAAGATAGGTAGTGGACGACAGGAGCACCATTCGGATGAACGCCAAGCCCAGCGACGAAGCGCAGCAATCACTCTCCAAGTGGCAAGAACGAATTCAGGCACTTCATAACATTCCTCCTCTATTCCGGATGGTGTGGGAATCGGCGCCGAAACCAGTAGGCGCCAATGTTACGTGCCGAATCCTAGCAGGACTCGTGCCTCTTGCGTTGTTGGGCGTCACTCAGGCGATCATCGCTGCTCTGGTTAGTCTGCAATCGCGCGGCACGGCCTTGCCCAGATACTTTTGGTGGCTGATTGCGCTCGAATTTGCTTTGGCGGGCGCGGCGACAGTGTTGGCCCGCGTCATCGACTTCTGCGACAGCGTAATCGCTGACAAGTTTACGCGGCATATCGGCACAGGAATCATGGAGCACGCGTCGAGTCTCGATCTGACGCGATTCGAAGATCCCGTTTTTTGCGACAAGATGGAGCGCGCGCGATTGCAGGCCAACGACCGCGTGCTGACGATTCAGATGGCTGGCCGCCTGATTCAAGAAATAATGACAACTGTCAGCTTGGCGGCCGGTATTCTTTTCTATTCACCCTGGCTGCTGGGATTCCTTTTTGCTTGCGTCGTGCCCGCCTTTCTTGGCCAGACCCATTTCGCCTTCCTGGGCTACTCGCTGACGTATCAGCAGAGCACAAGACGGCGAAAGATGGAGTACTTGCGCATTCTGGGCGGAAGCAAGGAAAGCGCTAAGGAACTGAAGCTTTTCCGGCTTGGTCCCTTCCTGGTTGAACAATACAAGAGAATTTCCGACGAGCTCCACGGCCAAAACGTTGATTTGGCAAAGCGGAAGCTTCTTTACGGCTCGATTTTGACCTCGCTTGGTACCCTCGGTTACTACGGGACGTATGCTTACGTTGTGCACGGAGCGGTGATCGGAACGCTCACTATCGCGAAAATGATCTTCTTGACGGGCGCGATCGCTGGTGCCAGCACGAACATACAAGCCCTCTTCTCCACGTTCTCCGGCATCGCGGACCAGGCTTTGTTCATGACTGACCTGCTGGACTTCTTCGCTGTGAAGCCGAGAATTGCTGCGAGGTCTGGAGCCATTATGGCGCCGCGGCCGATTCGGCGCGGAATCGAATTTCGGAATGTTTCATTTGCTTATCCGGGAAATCCCAAGCCGGTATTGCGCGGTATCAACCTGATGATCCAGCCGCACGAGCGAATAGCTCTCGTCGGAGAAAATGGGCAAGGAAAAACGACGCTCGCCAAGCTTCTCACCCGGCTCTACGATCCAACGGAAGGAGAGATTCTTCTCGATGGCGTCGATCTTCGCGATTATGACCTGAACTCTCTGTGGAACGAGATCGGTGCCATCTTTCAGGATTTTATGCGCTATGACATGACGGCTGCCGAAAACATCGGCATGGGACGGATTGAAGCTGCAAGCAATATTTTCCAGATTCGCGCTGCAGCAATGAAGAGCTATGCGGAAAACCTGATCCGAAAACTGCCGAAAGGCTACGACCAGCTCCTTGGATGCCGGTTCGAGGGCGGCATGGAGCTCTCCGGCGGCGAGTGGCAAAAAATAGCGATTGCTCGCGCGCATTTGCGCGATGCGCAGATTTTGATCTTGGACGAGCCGACGGCGGCACTCGACGCGCGTTCTGAGAGCGAAGTGTTCCAACACTTCACCGAGCTGGCGCAAGGGAAGATGACCTTCCTGATTTCGCACCGCTTCTCCACAGTTCGTATGGCAGATCGCATTCTCGTTCTTGAAAACGGCAGGATTGCTGAGCAAGGACCGCACGATCGGCTCGTCAAGAGTGGCGGGCGATACGCAGAGATGTTTGAACTTCAGGCTGCTGGCTATCGCTAAAGGCGATCCGAACTAAAATGGCGACTACCTATCACACTCCGTCTGATCTCCGGCTCATTCATCCGGCGCCGAGCGGGCCTTCAAGTGGCTCGGACAAGAATGCAGCAACCCGTCTCGGACCGACCGCGGTTGAGCCAGCTCGCAGTCCTGAAAAGCAGAGGGTTGAGCTCGATGTGTCGAGCTGGAAACTGGTGGAACGCCGCATTTCGCGAGTTGCGCTGGGAGCGAAGAGAAAAGCTATCGCCGCGCGCATCGATGCGGCGGCCGGCATGCTCAAGAAGGTTACGTCAACGGGCGTGTGCCTGACTGGAGATGCGAGGACATTGTCGGGGGCGCTTTCGGATATTCAGTTAGCGCTGCTCGAATCCAAGGCTGCTATCCAGGTGGCACAGAAACTTCCTCATGTGGAACATGCGGGCGACCTTGCTGCCGTTCCGCGTTCGTATGCACTTGCGGCGGGTTACCTGCGGGCCGCTGAATATGCCTTCGACGAGAGCAGCTTCGCCGAGTTTGCAATTGAAATCCAACAGACTCTGCCGTTGGAGATGTTCGAAGTATGGAATTTGAGAGCATTTCTGGAACTGGCAATTCTCGAACAGATTTCAAATACCCTTCCAGGGATTTCGCTCGCTAGACAGGATGGGCAGCCCGTCCCCGATGGTTTGGTCGAACCGCAAGAAAACAGTCCATCTCCGTTCGCCTCTCTTGTGCTTTCCCTTCAAAGCGTCTCCGAACTGAACTGGAAATTGTTCTTCGAGGCGATCTCGCAGACGGAGCAGGTTCTCCGTTCTGACCCTCAGGGCGCGTACGAGCTCATGGATTTCGAGACCCGTGAAACTTATCGGGCTGTTGTCGCGGAATTCGCCAAGCGCTCTGAGTTGCCAGAACCGGAGATCGCGCGGAAAGCGATCGCCTTGGCGCAGACAGCCTCGAAGGAAAAGCTGCGCAACCACGGCGCCAGCGATCGAAGGATGCACGTCGGTTACTACCTGACGGATAAGGGTGCAACCGAATTGAAGAATTTGATCGGATATCGTCCGTCTATAGGCCTGCCGATC
Source organism: uncultured Acidobacteriota bacterium (assembly GCA_963729525.1). GTDB lineage: Bacteria > Acidobacteriota > Terriglobia > Acidiferrales > UBA7541 > Palsa-295. The sequence goes on along the minus strand of CAVSOB010000008.1, from coordinate 83,560 downwards.
CGGGAGACCGTGCTGAGGTGGCCTGATTATTTTTACTTTATCGGGATCGAAGTGATCACGCTCAGCGCTATTGTGGCGTTAATGGCTCTGTCGCACGCGAGGACTCCTGGAGTTCTGGCTGTGGCGCTATTTCTTGTGCCAGCTGTGGAATGCGCTGTGGCGACAATGAATCTGTTGGCAGCAGCCCTATTTAAGCCGAAGCGCCTTCCGAGGCTCGATTTTTCGAAGGGCATACCAAAAGAGTGCGCTACTGTTGTGGCCGTTCCAACATTGCTTTCGAGCGAGGAGCAAGTTCGCCACGCGGTGCGCGGGTTGGAAATTCGATTCCTGGCGAATCGGGATGCGAACCTTCATTTTGCGCTCCTAACGGATTCTCCTGATTCCGATCAGCAGTTCGACGACAAGGACAATGCACTGCACGCGCTGTGTTCAGACCTCATCGAAGAGCTGAATCGCAAATACGCACGTGAACAAAAGGGATCTTTTTCGCATTTTCACCGGCATCGGACTTACAACCCCTCCGAAGGGATTTGGATGGGGTGGGAGCGGAAGCGCGGGAAGTTGCTCGAGTTCAACCGCTTTTTGCTGAATAAGGAAGATGCGTTTCCTGTAAAGGCCGGTAACTGGGCCGCGTTCAAGAACATCCGCTACGTCATCACGCTGGACCTCGACACTCAACTGCCTCGTGACGCTGCCCGCCGTTTGGTCGGAACGATGGCACATCCACTCAATCAAGCCGTGGTCGACGCAGCAACCAACACTGTCACGGAGGGCTACGGAATCCTGCAGCCGCGTGTAGACATCAGCGTCCGGTCAGCGAAACGTTCGCGGTTCGCTTCGTTTCTTTCGGGCGACACGGGTTATGACATGTACACCCGGGCGGTGTCCGATGTGTATCAGGATTTGTTTGGCGCCGGAATTTTCACCGGCAAAGGGATTTACGAAATTCGCACCTTCCAAAAGGTTCTTGAGCATCGATTTCCGAATAACGCCATTCTAAGTCACGACCTGATCGAAGGCGAATATGCGCGCACGGGCTTAGTCTCCGACCTCGAAGTCGTCGACGACTACCCATCCCATCTCAGCGCTTTTACTCGCAGGAAACATCGCTGGATGCGTGGAGACTGGCAGATTATTTTTGCGTTGCTGCCTTTTGTCCGAAACTACTTCGGGGAAATCGTGCGCAATCCGCTCAACCACGTGTCGCGATGGAAGATCATCGACAATCTTCGTCGCAGCCTAACTGACTTCGCCGTTTTCCTCCTTCTTCTCTGTGGATGGTTTGCTCCGCGACCGGCCAGCGTCTATTGGACGCTGGGTGCGCTTGGTGTATTGGCGTTTCCCACCTATTTCCAGTTTGTATTTTCAATGTTGACGGGTGGAAAGGCGCTATTCACGAAGGCTTTCTGGATCAATCTTTGTTCAGACTTTGTCGGCGCGCACACGACCATCATGTTCAGGATCGCTTTCCTGTGCCATCAAAGCCTCGTCGCTGTCGATGCAGTCGTTCGAACGTTGATACGCATGAAAGTTACCCGAAAAAAACTGCTCGAATGGGAAACGGCCAGCGACGCAGAGCAAGACGAAAACGACAACAAGCACCTCGTCGATGCCTATCTGAAATGGACTCTGCCGCTGTCGCTTGCTATTGGCGCAATGATCGGCCTGGTGCAGCCCTCGTCGCTTCCGGTAGCGTTGCCGTTTCTATTCCTGTGGGGATCGTCTAATTGGATTTGCAAATGGCTAAATAAGCCTCACCACGCGAGCGAGTTGGGAATGAGCGAAGATGATAGCGCTCTCGTCCGGAACGTCGCGCTGCGGACATGGCGGTTCTTCCGCGAGTTTAGCAATCCGGAAGAAAATTGGCTGATCCCGGACATCGTGCGCGAGAATCCATCGCTGGTTGCTCATCACGTTTCACCAACGAATCTAGGGCTTCTTCTAAATTCGCGGCTTGCGGCGCAGGATCTTGGTTTTACGACGCTGAAAGAATTCATAAGAGATACGGAAAGAACCCTCTCGGTCGCGGAGCGCTTACCGAAATTCCGGGGCCACCTTTACAACTGGTATTCCACTCGAACCCTCAAACCGGTTGCACCGCTTTTCGTTTCCACAGTCGACAACGGGAATCTTCTCTGCTCCCTTTGGACGCTCAAGCAGGGCTGCCTCGACGCCATCAAACAGCCTTTGTTCCGCCCCAATCTCTGGCAGGGAATCCTCGATCACGTTGACCTTCTCATCGAGATGCTTTTGAGCGAAAAGGATAGTGCAGAGATTGTTTCTGCCGCTCGCGTCCTGCGGCAACAGATCGTAGCGCTCGCGGGTCCTGACCTTAGCCGGTTCGACCGTCTGTCTGCCCTCGAAGTCGACGTAGCGGTTTTTATCCAAACGCTGTCGAAATGGCATCCGTCGGATGAAGTTGCGTCATGGGTTCGCGAGCTCTCAGCTCGCGTGTCGGGCTTGACGGAGATGGTGTGGGATTTTGCGCCATGGCTGCACGGGAAGTTGAAAAGTGCGCTCTCCTCGAGTTCAAACGATGAGCAATTCGTAACAGAATTGAGTTTGGACTCGGCTCCTTTCGCGCATCGCCAAATTGCCGAGAGGCTTGGCATAACTCGGCCAGTCGAAAGCGCCCCACCAGAACGGGAAAACTCTGCGGCTCTCCTTCGTGAAGCGTTGGAAAATTCCGCGCGTGTTTGTGCGCAAATCACCAAACGACTCACCACGCTCGCGTCAAACATCCAGTCAGTGATTGACGAGATGCATTTTGGGTTCTTGTACAACGATAAGAAGAAGATGCTATCGATCGGCTACGATGCTGGCGAAGGCCTTCTCAGCAAATGCCACTACGATCTGCTGCCTTCCGAGGCCCGAGCCGCAGTGTTCGGCGCAATCGCGAAGAGCGACATCCCGCAAGAGAGCTGGTTTGAACTGCGGCGTCTGTATGCCAAGTTTGAGGGCGAGCCAGTGCTTGGATCCTGGACAGGCACGGCGTTTGAATACCTGATGCCCAACCTGTGGTTCAAGATTTATCCGGATACGGTGCTCGATTACGGCGCGAGAGCGGCGATCCGAGCACAGCAGAAATTCGCCAGGAAAAATCATGTTCCGTGGGGAATTTCTGAATGCTCATGCAACGAAAACCTCCCCGACGGCCACTATCGTTATCACGCGTTCGGTGTGCCCGGGTTGGCGCTCAATCATGACAGCTCCCCGGATGAGCTCGTGATTTCGCCGTACTCCTCATTTCTGGGAATGCTTGTCGATCGCGCTCATGCGCTCGAAAATATACGCAGGATGAAACGCCTGGGATGGCTCTCGGGATACGGCTTTTACGAAGCCGCTGACTTCACTCCGTCGCGCGTAAGCGATGGCAAAGGCCACGAAATCGTCTGCAACTGGATGGCACACCATCAGGGTATGATTCTCGTGGCTGCAGCCAACGTTCTATGCGACTCCTCGATACAGCGGCGGTTCCATGCCGAACCGTGCGTAGCGGCCACAGAACGGGTTCTGCAGGAGAAGCGGCCCCGCGTAATCACAATCGAGAAGGATGCCGACGCGATCCGCGAAAAGCCTCCGGTTCCCAGCACCCTGATCGGCGAAGCCATGCAGCGCCCGGAATTTCGCGACCTCGTTCCCGGGCTTCCGTGAACGAGCGCAGTTTCCGGTGCCAGCGGCAGCGTCAAGTCTGTTCCTTCCTGCTGGTTTTCTTAATTGCATTCGCTCCGACTGTTAATTTCCGGGCTTACGCGGCACAACAATCGGCTTCGGAGGCGGTGTCACAGCGCCCTGTACTCGAAGAAACAATTGTTGTCGATCCGGCTGCCCCGGCGCATCCATTTCCGCACTATTGGGAGCAAATGTTCGGCTCGGGACGTGCGATCTTGAGCCTCCGCGATTCGTACCTCCGCGATTTACGCGACGTGAAAGCCGTTACTGATTTCGAATATGTCCGTTTCCATGCCATCTTTCACGATGAAGTCGGTGTATTTGGAGAAGACTCAAACAGCGCCCCCATTTACAACTTTTCTTACGTGGATCAGATTTATGACGGCTTGTTGCAGAATGGCGTTCGCCCATTCGTAGAACTCAGCTTTATGCCGCGGAAACTCGCCGCTCAGCCGATTCAGCATCCGTTCTGGTATGCGCCGATTGTGTCGCCGCCCGGAAGCTATGAGAAGTGGGGTGAACTCATTTCCCATTTCGCGCAGCATCTTATCGAGCGCTATGGAATCGACGAAGTTTCGCAGTGGTATTTTGAGGTCTGGAACGAACCGAATATTGACTTCTGGGCCGGCGATCCTAAGGAACAGACCTACGATCATCTGTACGACGTAACCGCCCAATCATTGAAGGCTGTGAATTCGCGTCTGCGAGTGGGCGGCCCAGCTACGGCGCAAGCGGCCTGGGTTGATCGGTTTATCCGTCACTGCATCGAGAATCATGTTCCGGTGGATTTCGTCTCGACTCACGTTTATGGAAATGATTCCGCGAAGGACGTCTTCGGCACCAATGAAACGATTCCGCGCACGCAAATGGTCTGTCGCGCCGTTCGAAAGGTGCACGATCAAGTAAAGGCGTCCGCGCTACCCTCGCTACCGCTGATCTGGAGTGAATACAATGCGAGCTACAAGACCGAACCGGACGTAACCGATTCAGTTTTCATGGGACCTTACCTTGCCGACACGATACGCCAATGCGACGGGCTCGTCGATATTCTTTCGTACTGGACATTCTCCGATGTTTTTGAGGAACAAGGCGTCGTGAAACAGCCTTTCTATGGAGGCTACGGCTTGATCGCTGAGGATGGACTTCCCAAACCGTCGTTCAATGCGTTCAAGCTTCTGCATCACCTCGGTGTCGAGCGGCTCGCGAACGATTCCCAATCGGCGTTGGTAACCCGGCGAAGCAACGGCGCGCTTGTAATGGCAGTTTGGAATCTATTCTTGCCAGAAGAGAAGGGTAACGCAAAGACCGTCACGATCAAGTTTGCAGAAAAATCAGCTCGGCGCAGAGCCTTGATTTACCATCTCGATTCCGCGAACGGCTCGTTACTTCCCGCTTACGAAGCGATGGGAAGACCCATCTATCCAACGCAGAAACAAATCACGGAGCTTCGACGGGCGTCCGAGCTTCCCAAGCCCGAAACGAGGTTGTTGCAGGACGGCGAACTTAAGCTCACCCTGCCTGCACAGGCGCTCGTTCTGATTGAGTTTCAATGAAGGCGGGCTAGTGCGTTCCAGGAGGCTTCTCCGGCTGGTAGCTCTTGAATCCGGCGCGCTCCATTCCTCGCTGTGCCTCGGGATTTTTCATGAACGTCTTCCACACGTATCCCGTACGCGCATTTTCCGCCATAAGCATCGTGATTCCAGTGTCTATGCCCACGACGTCAGTGTCGTACCAATTCGTTAGCGGATTAAACGCATCTACAAAACCATAGCGAGTCCATGCGCGCTGGCCGTAGCGATTCTTGATCGTCTGCAGCACCCGAATCGCCGCTTGCGGCAGAAAAGGCAGCGATCCTCCCGTGGCACACGGAACCACAGTGCCATCAATCGGACCGGTGGCCGGCGGTCCTCCCCAGATCACATAACCTCTTGCCGAGTCCGAAGCCGTGATTCCCCATAGATCGTCACTGTAATCAGGGAATTGTGGAGCTAGATCAAGGCAGAAACGGCGATGCACATCCGTGGCAGTGATTGAATTCTGATAGTAGTCGGTGTACTGGTCGCGCTTATTTCGAAAATCAAACCACGCCTGCGAGTACTGATGTACGAACAACGGCGCGAACGACCCGATGTAACGGATTCCGTCGTATTCAAACGTGATGCGCTTCCAGGCGGTCCATGTTTCCGGGGGCAGCGGATAGACAGAAGATCCCAGGCCCAGCAGATACATCATCATCATCTCGCTGTAATTGTCCCAGCGATATTGCAGGAAGCCATTTTCCGGCGTCCAGCCGTGCGGGAGAATTCGGGTGTCTTCCGAAAGCCACGTCCAATCCACTCGATTGAAAATTTCGAGCGCCAGTTGGCTGATCTCGGAGTGTTGGAAATGTGCGCGGCACATCAAAATTCCGCATAACAATATGGCTGTATCAACAGACGAAACTTCCGAGTCCCAAAGCCGTTCGCCACTATTTACGTTGGCCCAGTGATAGAAAAATCCCCGATGGCTCGGCAATTTCTTCCAGAGGAAACGCATCGTCGTGAGCGCCCGGTTTCGCGCCTCGTTATGCGGCACATAGCCGCGTTCGTCGCCTATGCACAGCGCCGTAAGTCCGAATCCGGTCGACGCAATACTTCCCAGGTCGCTTTTGTCCGGGTTGATTGCATTACATCGGTCGCGAACGATGCCAGTCTCCGGATTCGCCTGTTCCCAGAAGAAATGAAAATTCGCATTTTCAACTTCCTCCAGCAGTGCTTCATCAACCTGAAAGAAAGGGGGAGGATTGGGCGCAACAGCTTGCTTCGATTCCCGTTTGCCTTTCGTTCGCGTGTCGGCCAGGATTGCCTGGCCCACCCAGGGCAGGAGGGCGCCAGTGCAAGCTGCCTCTGCCAATAGCTCCCGGCGAGAGAGTCGCCTCCCATTCGATTTTTCCCAATGCATCTCCGAATTATAGAGGCTCTCGCCGCACCGGTGAAGCTTCTCAGTGCTTATCAAACATCAGTCACACCGTCTCTATACCCGTTTTGCTAAAATTGCATAGGATGATGGGGTCCATCCACAATTCCGGAAAAGTTAGAATTTGGCTCGTTTCTCTCGCAGCCTTCGCTGTGATTCTCGCAGGGGCGCTGGGCGCCGTCGCTTGGCACTATCTCAACCGTCCGATTTCGCTTCGTGGCGCGGTGATTCAACAGAACGAAGACCCCAAAAAGCAGTCGCCGATCATGGACGTGCAGATTGCTGCCGACAGCGACGTAGCCACTGCCCCGGCCAAGTCAGACTTTTCCGGCTACTTCAAGCTCACCTTGCGCCCCGGCGTGAAGCGAGGCCATCCGATCACCATCCGCTTCCGTAACCCGGATTTCCAGCCGTTCGATTGGAAGGGCGTCGTTGGTGACAAGGTCTACGTGATTCGCATGATCCCACTTCACCACGACGACGCGGAGGAAAAGCCCAATCAGCCGCAGACCGTGGTTTCTAATATCTTCGTGCGCTACACCATCGAGACCACCGCGTCCGTGAATATAGGGACTGGCGTAACCACTTTTCAGGTTGTGAGCACGGCGAACGTCCCCTGCGACCACACGACGCCGTGCTCTCCGGACAATAAATGGAGGGCGGCTATCGGCGGTGCTTCGCTGGATGCCGGCCAGGGAAACGTATTCGAGAATGCGCGCGTTTCCTGCATCGCCGGGCCTTGCCCCTTCACAAAGATTGAATCTGACATTTTTTCTCACGGCGGCCGCGTGATCTCGGTGTCGGTGCGCGGTTGGGCCGATACGACCACTTTCCTCTTTCAAGCGGAAGTGTTTCGCCAGGAAATCAGCGATATCGTTCGCGAGTCCTACCCGGTGATATTTGGCCGGGCATTGAACTTCTCCTTGCCGGCTGCGGCCCAAGGCCCAACGCTGGAGGCAGAGATTGCGGGAACCAATATCATTTTTCCTTTGGGGCCATCGCCAACTCTGAGTTGGGCAAACTGTAACGTAAAAGTCGGGAAAGACCAGTCGAAGAGCTATCGCTGCGAGCTCAAGCAAGGGTACCGGTTTAAGTAGGCTTCACGGTCTTTCAGTGGCGCTCGATCCCGTTTATTCTAGAGCGAGGTATGTGAACGCATCGTGGATCAAATTCTGGCGCGCCTGCCCTCCGTCATGGCTGTTGGCCGCGGCTTTCGTGTTCGCGATTCCTTCGGGCAGTGCGGTCGAGAGGTGGCCCTATGCGCAATCTTCATCACCAACCACGGAGGCCTTCCAATCCTTGGCCGATCTCCTGCACTACATTTCCGTCGACTGGGATCGTTTGACGCGCTCGCTCACTAACTGCGCAACCTATCCGGACAGCAAGGTAGAGGGACAACAGATCCTTTACGTTCCCGTCGGTGCCTCGATTCCAAAGGCCCTGGATGAAGTACGAGCGAAATGTTCCGTTCGAATCGAGCATCTGCCCGCGAATCCGCGCCCGTTCGGCCTTGGTGGAGCCTCCGAAATCCGCAAACACGGACTTCTCTACCTGGAGCATCCATACGTTGTACCCGGTGGCCAATTTAATGAAATGTACGGCTGGGACAGCTATTTTATCATTCGAGGTTTGCTTCGCGACCATCGCGGCGAATTAGCCAGGGGCATGGTCGAAAACTTCTTCTATGAGATTGAGCATTACGGCGGCGTGCTCAATGCGAACCGAACCTATTACCTCGGCCGCTCTCAACCCCCATTCCTTACCTCCATGATCCTCGCCATTTACCAATCGGATCAGGCCGACGGGAAAACGAATCTCACGTGGCTTCATCGTGCCTATCAGTATGCAGTCACCGACTACTCTCAATGGACTCATCCTCCGCATCTCGCCGGCGACACGGGCCTATCCCGCTATTACGATGAAGCCGAAGGCCCTGTGCCCGAAATCATGGGCGACCCCAGCGACTATTATCAGGGCGTCGCCCAATACTTCCTGATGCACGAAGGCGAATCGAGCCCACATCTCGTCCGCATCGACGAAAAGCATCCGCCGGCTTCAATTCTCGGTCCAATCTTTCCCGTGCGCGGCTGCTACTCTGACAAAGCACCGAATCACAAAGACGATTGCAAACCGGGAGACCGGGTCGCACTCTCGCCCGACTATTACAAAGGCGATCGCAGCATGCGCGAATCCGGCTTTGACGTTTCGTTTCGCTTTGGCCCTTATGGTGCCGAAACACACCATTACGCTCCCGTCTGCCTGAACAGCCTGCTCTACAAAACGGAGCGAGATCTGGCCGAAATGAGCCGCCTTCTCGGTCACCCGGAGGATGCGGCACAGTGGGAAGAGAAAGCTCGGCAACGTCGAGAAAAAATCGACAGATATCTCTGGAGTGAAAGCCGCGGCGAGTTTTTCGACTACAACTTCGTGAGCCGCGAACAGTCTTCCTACGAGTATGCGGCCACCTTCTATCCTTTATGGGTAGGACTTGCTTCGAGCGAACAGGCAAAGGCCGTGGCGTCAAATCTCGCCCGGTTCGAGCAGCCCGGCGGAATCGATATGAGCCGTTATGAGAGCCAGGCCCAATGGGATTATCCTTATGGCTGGGCCCCCATCCACCTCCTCGCCCTGGAAGGCCTGCGCCGCTACGGGCACAATGCCGATGCCGACCGCATCACAATGAAATTCTTGACAATGATCCTGGAAAATTTTCGGCGCGACCACACCATTCGAGAAAAATATAATGTTGTGACGCGATCGTCAGAAACCCACATCGGCGTCGGATACGCTCAGAACGTGAACGGATTCGGCTGGACGAACGGCGTTTTTCTCGAGCTGTGGCATGAATCGCCCGCTGAAGTGAAGGCTCAGATCGAGAAGGATTGATCAGGTTCGCTGCTTAGGAGGATAGTCGTGCTCTACCACTGCGACGCTTCGCAAGAGCGGAACGCAACACCATGACCTCTTCGGTCGCTCCTCACACCACAGCCCCTCCTGGTTCAGGCAGCCGCGCGTTTGTCTATCTAGCTGCCGCCTTTGCTGGGCTGGGCGGCTTGCTTTTCGGATACGACACCGGCGTTATCTCCGGCGCCGAACTCTTTTTCAAAAATGATTTTACGCTGTCTACTTTTGCGCTCGAGGTGATCGTCAGCGGCGTGCTTGCGGGCGCTGCCGTAGGCGCGCTGGCCGGTGGACGCCTTGCGGATCTGTTCGGACGGCGACTTCTGCTCATTGTCACCGCCATCATTTTCGCCGCCGGGGCTGTGATCTGTGCTGCGGCCACCTCGCCGGCCATGCTGATCGTTGGCCGCATCATCGTTGGGCTCGGCATTGGATTATCCTCTGGAACAGTCCCTGTCTACATCTCCGAAGTCTCGCCTGCCGACGCGCGCGGCTGGACCGTCTCGCTCTTTCAGCTGGCCATCACTATCGGAATCCTGCTTGCGTATGTGGTCGATTACGCGTTCGCAAAGTCAGGAGCCTGGCGTTGGATGTTCGGCCTCTCCGTAATCCCCGCAGCGATCTTCGCAATCGGAATGTATTTCTTGCCGGAATCTCCGCGCTGGCTCGTGCGTCATGCGGAACCGGCCCGCGCCCGCACGATACTGGCTCACATCCGCGGCACGTCCGATGTCGACGCCGAAATGAAAGAAATCGAGCATAGCTTCGCCCAATCGCAGGAGCACGGCAATTGGCGCGATCTTCTTAGTCCGAGCCTGCGGCCTGCGTTGATCGTCGGCATCGGCCTGGCAATATTCCAACAAGTCACTGGGATCAACACGGTGATTTATTACGCGCCACTCATCATCCAATCCGCCGGAGTTTCATCCGCTTCCGGTGCAATTCTGGCGACCGCCGGCATCGGCGTCGTCAATGTTTTGATGACCATCGTATCGATGTGGCTCATCGATCGCATAGGTCGTCGACCGTTACTGCTCACTGGCATTGCCGGAATGATCGTCACGTTAGGCGTACTAGGGTGGGCTTTCCACTCAAATGCTCGCTCCGAAGCGCTCTCCTGGCTCGCTGTCATCAGCATGATGGTATATGTCGCATCCTTCGCGATTAGTCTCGGGCCGATTTTCTGGCTACTGATCGCCGAAATATATCCCCTGCAAGTACGCAGCTCCTCCGAAGGCCTGGCAGCCACTTTTAACTGGGGTTCGAACCTGCTCGTGAGCCTGACGTTTCTAACCCTCTTGCAGGGAATCGGAGCTCCGAAAACTTTTTGGCTCTATGGGCTCTGCGCAATTGGTGCTTGGATGTTTTCGTACCGCCTTGTGCCGGAGACGAAAGGCCGCACCCTCGAACAGATCGAACAATTTTGGCGCAAGTAATTTCCGTCAACGTCCTCGCGAGTTTAGCCTTTCTTCACTTTCGCCGGGATCTCTAATCTACGGTATCGCGATTAGAGATTTCCATAAACCATTTGTTATCAATAAGATTTATGCTTCTAATCGGCAGAAACACAGGCCAGCTAGAACTCGGTTGTGAGGCGAAGGGCAAAGCTGCGAGATGGACCGATGGCGTTTCCCGAGAAGAGACCTCCGAAGTCGATCACATCGAGAACGTTATTAAGATTCTGTCCGTCTGCTTGAATCCGCACATTCACTTGGTCCGATTTGTAAATATCAGCACCCATCGAGGCGTTTATCTGGAACGAAGGGTAGATACGTCCGCGAGCGAAGTTGACGCGGTTCACGACCTGTTGGCCATATGTCTCCAATGGGCCGCCTGGTGCGTCGATGCACTGTTGAACGGTCAAACTCGGATCGCATTGGAATTGGAAAGGCAGGCCTGTATCGTACTGAATTCCGCCGGCGATCCAAAATCGCGGAATGATCTGGTAGCGAACGCGCCCGCGAACGGTATTGCGCTGATCCTGGGAGTCCGGGAAATGACCCATTGTCGGTATCACCGCGTTAGCACCAAGAAAGAGCCCGCCTGTCACGGGATTCCAAGCATTGCCCACGATATAGGAATAGCTCAAGAAACCCGAAAAGCGGTGCCAATTGACAATGTCCAACTTCGCTTCGGCGCCATAGATGATCGCCTTGCGGAACGCAATGGGGAAGCTGATGGTCGTGTTGTTGATCTGATCATCGTCCGCGTAGTTGTTCACGAGCCGACGAAAGTAATTTGCGTCCAGCTTAAGCTTTCCGAAGAAAGCCTTGGTCAGTCCCAGCTCGTAGTAGTTTCCTTCCGACGGCTCGACAGGTAATTGGAGAGAGATTGGGTTAAGCATCGTAGCTGCCGTTGAACTCGAAAGCAGAATGTTTTTGAAAGAGGGTGTCTGAAAGATTCTGTCGTAGGAAAAGTGGAGCACCAGATCCGCCGAAGGGAAATAGCGCGAAATTGAGAAACGCGGGTCCACAGCCTGTCGGTTCAATATGAGTTGATAGTGATCCCAACGAACCCCAACGTTGATGGTCCAATTTCCGAGCCGGATCAAATCTTGAACAAACGCAGATTGCTCGAGGTCCGGGCGCTTCGCCAAAAAGCTGAAAATAAGGGGAGTGCCAGGATCAAATTGGGTTGGATCGGTAATGTTGTACCTAAAATTCTCGTGCAGGAATGTGTTGTCAGATTCAATTCCGAACTTCCATTGGTGGCGGCCGCGAACAGCGGTAACCGTGCCGTTGAAATATGCTTCGCGAAACCAATTGTGCTGGAAAATCTCTATCGGAGTAGAATTCGCGCTGGAATTGAAATCATTCGCGTTGTCGCGAACCATCGCTCGAAAGCTGGCCATGACGTTGGGCGAAAAAGTGTGCTGGTAGGAGGCGATGCCCATCGTCTCGATATTGTCTGCCGTTTGGCGCTGCCCCGCGGTTTGTTGCACCAGTTCATTGGGGATGTCGTAGCGCGCGATTTCATGCCGCACGCTAAAGCTCAGGCGATCGTTGGGGGTCAGGTCGCGCTGGTAACGCAGCGAAAAATCGCCTAGTGTGCCGGTGTTTGAGAAATTTTCCGGAACCACCGGGTTAAGATAGTGGTCCGACATACTTCCGGTGGCACTAAACCCCAGCGTATTGTTGCCCCAGCCGTACTGGCCCCTGGCGAATCCGCCGGCCGAGTCAAAACTCCCGCCGGAAAGTACTACCTGACCGTGAAAGCCTGCTTGCGAATCCTGAAGCGTATTAACTTCGACCACGCCTCCCATCTTTCGGCCGTACTCCGCGGGAAAGCCTGCGGTGTAAATGCTCATGGATTCCACATCGTCCGCTTCAATCACGGGCCCAAAGCTGGGCGAGCGATTGTCCGTCAGTGGGATACCGTCTACCACAAACTGTGTTTGGTACTCCGAGCCGCGTGGATGCAAGACCGCATTGCCTTCGTATAGCCAGCCGGGTTGCTGATTCACTAAATCCTGCAAGGAACGACCCGGAAGCGAGGAGAGCCTGTGTTGAATCATCTCTGAGCCTACCTGCGTAACCGCGTCAGGTTGATCGGGGTCGATCAATGTATTCGGCGCGTTAACAGCTACGGATTGATTCACCGTGGGCAGCTTGAGTTGAATTTTATATTCGACGGGAAGCGAAAAACGAATCTCGACAGACTGGGATACGGCTGCAAAGCCAGGCTGGTTGATCTCGAGCTGATAGATGCCGTAGGGCAAACGCTGCACGTCCAGTTCGCCCTGATCGTTGGTCGTCAGAATATTTCGATACTGATTCGCCTCGCTAACGATCTGTACGGTCGTTTTCAAGCCAAGTCCGGACGGGTCTGTCACTTTCATGTGCAACTGACCGTAGTTGCTCTGCGAGAAAGCGGGAAAGGCAAAAACGAGTAAAAGAACCGCCAGCTTCCTCATGAAGGAAGTTCCCTATCGGGGGAGATATTTAGACCGAGAGTTTTCGAAGGCGGCACAGGCTGGAAGTTCCTCCAAACACTAGCTTTATGTTAGCAACGAAGCAGCAGATACGCCTCTCTTAGTGACTATTCGTTTCCTGCATGTTTTGTTCAGGCTTTTTCTAGCTTTTCTTCAACGGGCACTCCAGAATCGTGAACAAAGCCGCCGGTTTAGGAATATAAATAGTGAGGACCATGGCCAACTCTCCCATTCAATGGATCGGGGATTTTGTTCTCCCGGGTGCTACCCCGGCGAAGGCCAAAGCGAAACCGTCCGAGATCGAACGCGAAGTGATGAGACTTTTCGATGAGTTTCGCAATCCGCTCCTCCGGTACTCGCTCTCCTTCGGTTTGACCATTCATGACGCGGAAGAAGTATCGCAGGAAGTGTTTCTATCGCTTTTCCAACATCTCCAAATGGGCAAATCCCGGCAGAATCTTCCCGGCTGGCTCTTTCGCGTGGCGCACAATCTGAGCTTGAAAAGGCGCTACGCCAACCTGAAATCCGCGAGCACCGAGGCGGGAGAGGATGAAGCAGCTGAACGGCGTCTCGATTCGTCACCCGATCCGGAGGAGCAGGTGTTATTCACGCAAAAGAGGCGGAGATTGTTGGCCGTGGTGTACGCGCTGCCTCAAGAAGATCAGTGCTGCCTGCGGCTGCGGGCGGAAGGATTGCGCTACCGGGAAATTGCGGCGGCGGCGGGCATGTCGCTCGGCGCCGTCTACATGTCGCTGGCGCGCTCGCTTGCGCGCTTGAAGCGCGCGGAGGGGAGCTGAGTATGCGGGGCGAGCGATTGCATCCGACGGATGAGGAACTCTTACGTGACTTGGAGGGCGAACTTTCCGGCCGCGGCGCTTCTGCGATTCGGAATCACCTGCGCGCCTGCTGGGAATGCCGCGCGCGCCAGGCGCAAATGGAATCTGCGATTCACGATTTCGTTCGCGCCCACCGGCAGGACCTCGATCCGCAACTGCCGCCGATGGAAGGTTCGCGAGCTCTCTTGAAGGCCCGGCTGGCTCAAGTCTCGACGCGCCCGCTTGGCGGTTCCTGGCAACGCTTCCTGCGCATGGGGGGGCCACTCGGAACGGTGGCTTACGTTTGCGCGATGGCGTTGGTGGTTGCGATTCTCGGGAAGCTCGCGCTTCAGCTGATCCGCGGCGATTCGGCGCCCTTCGGAAACCGAGTGGCGCCGGCGGGAATTTCGCTTGACCTCGAGCCGGACCGGAAACTGACGCCAGGCGTCACGCGCGTGGTTGCGATCGGGGAAGTCTGTTCGATGGCGCACGAAGAGGTTGTTCGAGAGGTGCCGGCGCCGCTGCGCCAGACGATTCTTCGAGAATACGGCGTCGGCGAGGGGCACGCGAAAGACTACGAGATCGATTACCTGATTACTCCCGGCCTAGGCGGCGCGGACGACATTCACAACCTCTGGCCGGAGCCGCGCAAAACGGGTACATGGAACGCGCGCGTAAAGGATGACCTGGAGGAGCGGCTGCACGAAATGGTCTGCTCGGGAAGAGTGGATCTACCGACAGCGCAGAGGGAGATCGCCACCGATTGGATCGGGGCCTACAAGAAATATTTTCACACGGACAAACCCCTCTCCATGAACTCGCGGGTGCTCGAGGACGAGCAAGCGTCGATCCTGCCATTCCTGATTCCGGGCAGTGCGAAGTTGGGACCCGCCGCCGAAAGCCTTCTCGAATAGCGGCGTTATGGCATCGCCGCGATGTGTTCCTCCAGGTAGCGGAGCAAGAGACTGTATAAATGCAGCAGAGTGCCCTGGCCTTGCGAAATTGAGTGCGTCCGATTCGGGTATTCCATGAAATCCACCGGCTTATCGAGTTCGATCAGGCGATTGAGGAGGAGCTCGCTGCCTGCGTAGTGAACGTTGTCGTCGCCTGAGCCGTGGACCAAGAGCAAGTGGCCGCGCAAACCTTCTGCAAAATTGACCGCGGAGCTGTTGCGATAGCCTTCCACGTTTTCAAGTGGGAGACCCATGTAACGCTCCTGATAAATTGTGTCGTAGAGCCTGAGATCGGGCACAGGCGCGACGGCCATGCCCACTTTGTAAAGATCGGGCGAGCGGAACATCAAATTCAGCGTGCTTGAGCCGCCACCGCTCCAACCCCATACCGCGACGCGTTCGGGATCGGCAAACGGGTGCGAAGCAAGAAAATTCCGCAGCGCCGCCGACTGCTCTTTGACAACTATAGGGTGAATCGAACCGTAGATTGCTTTGCGCCAAGCTCGTCCTTTGGGAGCTGGAGTGCCGCGGTTATCGAAGCTAATAACCACATATCCGGCCGCGGCGGCGATGCGAGCAAAATAGATATGACCCGTTTCCCAAGCGTCGAGCACGGTTTGGGCTGCTGGCTCGCCGTAGACGTACACAAGAACCGGGTATTTCTTCGCGGGATCAAAGTGTGCCGGCTTCATGATGAATGCGTCGAGCGTGATTCCGTCGCCAATGTCAGTTTTGAAGAATTCGATTGGCGTCTCGAGCAGCAGCGAAGCATTCGCATGCAGCGTGGAATTATCTTCGAGCATTCGAGCTGAGCGGTGATTGGGAAGTTCGATGAGATCGGTGACGGGCGTCAGGTCCGCGCGCGAATAGGTGTGGAGTGCCCAGCGGGAATCGGGTGAAACGTCATATGTGTGCGTGCCGGGAGCATTTGCCGGGCTCACGCGTTCGGCTTCGGCGCTTCCGTCGAGACGCGTGCGATAGAGGTATCGCTGTGTCGCGTTGCCGGGGGAAGCGATGAAGTAAAGCCAGCCGTCCTTTTCGTCGGCGCTATTAATCCCGATCACATCGTAATTACCGCGCGTGATGAGTTTGGCGTTGCCGTCGGATCTGGAGACCCGGTAGGCATGGCGCCAGCCGTCGCGTTCGCTGAGCCAAAGGAATTCAGAGCCGCCGCGGAGCCAGGCGATTTCGCTCATCACGTTGACCCACGCTTTGTCTTCATCGAGAAAAACGGAACGCACGGTGCCGCTCGAGGCATCCGCGAGAAGGACGTCGTTCTCGTTCTGGAGGCGGTTCAGGTGTTCGATGACAAGCTCGTTCGAATTTTCAACCCACTCCATGCGGGCGATGTAATTGTTGCGCGGGTCGCCTGGAACGTCGAGCCAGCGAGTGTCACCGCCCGATGCGTCAATCACGCCGACGCGAACGGCGGAATTTGTGGTGCCGGGAATCGGGTACGCAACATTCAGTAGCGAGGGATAGGAGCCGAGGCTGGGATAGGGAAAACCGGTGACGATTTCGCGCGGGGGGCCGAGATTATAGATCAGCGTAAAGATTCCGACATTACTTGTATCGAATCGCCAGTATGCGATTTTGCGGCCGTCAGGGCTCCAGCGGAAGCAGTCCCGCAGGCCGAGTTCTTCTTCATACACCCAATCAGAGGTGCCGTTGATGATGGTAGAAGAACCGTCGCGCGTCAGTTGGGTGATGTGGTTATGGGCGACCTCCTCGACGTAGATATTATTCGTGCGGACGTAGGCGACTCTTGTTCCGTCAGGGGAGAATTTTGCAAAAAGCAGCGACGATGCGGGCGCATCGCCGCCAAGTTTCTGCAATGCTCCCGATTTCAGATCGAGCACCCAGTAATCGCCACGGGTATTGCGCCGCCAGACTTGCGCAGTGTTTGTGAAAATCAAGACGCGCGATTTATCTTTCGACCACGCGTAATCTTCAATCTTGAGCGGTGATTTTTCATCTGGCGGGACCAATTTCGAAGCGGAAACGAGAACTTCACGCTTGCCGGTCGCCGTCTCGTAGCGAACGATGTCTTTCGCCCCCTTCTCCTTGATACCATCGGAAGGCTCGACGGTGGTGTAGAACTGGCCTCCATCAAGCCATCTTGCCGGGCCGAACCTCTTCACTTCAAAATCGGAGGAGGCGAAGAGACGGTGGAGCAGCTTGTCCGATTCGGGCGAGATTTGAGCGCGAGCGGGATTCGCGGCGATCAGCGCGGCAAAGGTCAACGCCAGACGAAGGGCGAGAAACTGGTATGCGCGTGCGCTGCGGGACTGAAACAGCCTCGACGCCAGTAATTTCATTTGGTGGTTGTGAACGCGCTTTCCTTAATTTCGCGACCGTTTGTCGGCTGAATGGGACGCGCGTTCATCGGATAGAGCTTGGCAAATGCGGCAATCTGAGCGGCAGACATTTCGACGGGAGTCTTCATCACGAACCACCTCACACCTTCACTGCAGGGCGGGGTCGTAAGGGAGCCGTCGAAATTGTAGTAATTCTGATCGGCAGGAAGAAGGTCGGCGGCATTGATAGTAACGCCCGCGACTTCGTTTTCTTTATCTTTCTCTTTTGGCAAATTATCAAAGACTTTTTGGACGCTGGGATTTGCCGCACCGGTCTTTACGAGCAAGGCGATTACTGCGGCGCCGCCAGAACGTTCGTTGACGAGGTGAATCACCATCGCGTATTTTTTTCCGGCAATCTCTTCTTCACTGGGCTTGTGGAAATGAAATTGAGTTAACGTATACGCGGTGCCGTTGACAGTGACGTTGCTGCCGGGCGCGACATTGACGCGAATCGTGTGCCCATTGTCGACGACTTTCAGAGGCGATGGCTTGTAATCAATTTGAACCGGGGCGAGCGAGGGGTCTTTTTTTGCGTGCTTTATATTGATCGGGGATTGGTCCTTGCCCGTCTTGCAGGTAGCGAAGCTTGGATCGAGATCACCCCAGTGCGACGGGCCGTCGGCCCCAGAGTATCCCCAGTGCGGAGCGTGAGCGACGGCCGTTGCTTGCGCAAATGCAGCGGGCGCGACGCTGATTGTCGCCAGGACGGCGAAAACAGAAATGGCAAGAATGGATGGGACTCGTCGGGGGATCGAATCACACATCGGAATTCTCCTTATTTGTGTTGGGGCGGGATGCTGCCGCAAGCGAATCTACAATGCCGAAGCACGGAGCGCAAGCTCTCCGCAGAATGTACTACTGCCGAGATCCTGAATTCTACCGACGTGAGGATTAAGTATTCTGCCTAACCTGCGAATCGTTTTATCCTTCGGCGGCTGATTCCGTGCGTCCTGACACCTTGATCATCGTGAATCCGGCTTCTGGCGGCGGACGAGCAAGCGCTGCCGAGCCGCTTGTTGCGAGCTGCCTCGCCGCGCAATCGAAGTCCGTCCAATTTGTCCATTCGCGCAGCTCCGAAGACATCCGTGAGAAAGCCTCAACGGCTGCAGCGGAGGGTTATCGTTACGTGGTCGCGCTGGGTGGCGATGGGGCGTTTCACTATGTTGTCGAGGGAATTCGCGGGACCGGTGCAGTTGCCGGATTTTTCCCTGCGGGCAACGGAAACGATATCGCACGGGACTTAGGAATTCCGCCGGATGCGGTAAGTGCGGCCGCGGCGTTCTGCCATTCGGTGCCGCGGTCCGTAGATCTGGTTCGTGTGGAGTTTCGCGATGCACACACCGCTCATTTCATAGGAGCAGGTGGAATGGGACTCGACGCCGAAGCAGCGCACCTCGCAAACACGCGGTTCAAGAGCTGGCCGGGCGTGACACGTTATCTGTCAGGAGCATTGTGGACGTTTTTTCGCGAGCCGGCATTCGAGCTGGAAGCAGAATTGGACGGGACGCGTTGGGCGGGACGCGCGATTTTTGCGGCTGTAGCGAATGCAACGAGTTATGGATCAGGAGTGCGGATCGCGCCGGACGCAAAGATGGATGATGGGCAGCTAGAAGTGGTGCTGGTAAGTGATATTGCGTGGAGCCGGCTGGTGGAGGCAATTCCAATCGTGTTGACCACGGGCGATTTGCGATTCGATGAGGTGAAGCGCTTTCGCTGCCGTCGTGTTGTGCTATGGGCAGATAGAGCGGTGAAAGTGCACGGAGACGGCGAACTGCTCGGCGAATCGCCGGCGGAGTTCGAAATCTTGCCGGGTGCAGTCCGGGTGATGGTTCCGGCAAGAACGGATGGAAGATAGCGGCACAATGCAATTATTTTGCAGCGATGAGAGGGTGAGATGAGGCCGGTGGAGACAGGGCTCGAGAACTCTTGGAGCGAGTAATGCTGCGCGATACCTTGAAGCGCTTGAGGGGCGAAGTGTATTCATGTTCGGAACCGACCACGTGATCGCTCCATTACAAACCGAAGGAACCTGCTGGTGCGGGGACGTTGTGGCACAGACGGGCCGCGATGAGAATCGCCGTATCGTTCTAGGCAACGACTGAGGTGATGTGGAACGAAGCCTCGAATCCATGATCCCTGAAGCTGCCGAAGTCAAAGCGAGACAAGGATAGCGCCGAATGTGCGCGTCTAGCGGGTTGGTTTCTTCTTGGTGAGCTTTAATGGCATGTCGATGTCACTGCGAGAATCGAAGCTGGAAACGGTGCGGATGGGCGACATCCAATCCTTTTGTTCGGCGTGTATTTCATAGTCAACGTTGGGATCGAGTCCGCTGAACCGGTACTGCCCCTTGTCGTCGGCGATATATGTCTTGACCGCCTGCGATTTCACATTCTTCAGGTAAACAATAGCCGAAGGGACGGGATTTTCGTCTTTATCGAGAACGGTGCCACGAACGACGCGCAGTTGCAGGTCACCTTTCTTTTGTGCGCCGGCAGTGAACGCGGCGAGGAAGACAAGCAACAACGGAACAATGAAGCGCCGCAGGGTGGGATTGCGCGTGCTGCACGCCGGGGAGGACAAACCTGAAAGGGCCAGTGGCAACTTCATTCGATCTCTTCTTCCTCTTCCTCCTTCTCGCCTTCCTTCACGACGCCGGCCTCCTCGTCGTCCTCTTCCTCTTCTTCGTCTTCGTCCTCATCGTCGGAAATCACGATGAGATGCACTGGATGCGTCTGAGTGACTTCCAATTCAACGTCACATTCCGGGCAGCTAAGGATTTCGCCTTCTTCCACTTCGTCTTCGTCGAGATCGAGTTCTGCATCGCATTCGGGACATTTCGTCACGGCCGCACTCTCCTTCCTGGGGCGATTCCTGCACTCCGAAGGGTATTATATAACGCCGCTGTCAAGCTTATGCCAAAACGGGGAGACGTGAAAAGGTGACGGTGCGACGCGAATATCCTGAGCGGCCGATCGTGGGAGTCGGAGGCGTGGTGATCCACAACGAGCGAGCGCTGTTGATCCGGCGTGGAAGCGCGCCGCTTGAAGGCGAGTGGTCTATACCCGGAGGAATGCTGGAGATTGGCGAGACACTCTTGGAAGGCGTTCAGCGGGAATTACTGGAAGAAACGGCGATCGAAGTGAGAGTTCTAGATTTGATTGAGGTTTTCGAGCGCGTGACGCGGGATGAGACGGGTAAGTTTAAGTATCATTTCGTGATTTTGGATTATTTGTGTGAAGCGGTGCGAGGAGAGGCGCAGGCCGGCAGCGATGTGACGGATGTGACGTGGGTTCGTGAATCACAGTTGAGCGAATATTCACTCACGCCGACCGCGACACGCGTAATTCAAAAGGCGTTCGAAATAGCGCGAGCGCGGAAAACTTAGCTGGCGGCCGCTTCGGGAATTCGGCCGAATCGGCGTTCGCGGCCGAGGAAATCCTGCACGGCGGCGGCGAGATCGGTGGCTTCGAATTCGGGCCACATGCGAGGCGTGAAAAGCAGTTCCGCGTAGGCGCATTCCCAGAGCATGAAATCGCTCAAACGGCGCTCGCCGCCGGTGCGAATCAGAAGATCGACATCAGAGGCAGGGCCGCCCGAATGCGTCACATCACCGAGGCGGCGAGAAAATTCGCGTTCGGTGACTTCGAGGCTCGACACCATCCAGCATGCGGCACGAAGAATGGCATCGCGGGCTGAATAGTCGAGAGCTATCCGCAATTCGAGGGCACGGCCTGCAGCAGTAGCACGCTCGGCAAAATCAATCGCTTCGACAAGCGATCGTGGAATGCGGTCGCGGCGGCCAATGACGCGAAGACGAATGCCTTCCGCTGAGCAGGCAGCTGCATCGTCGCGCAGAAAATCTTCGAGCAGACTAAAAAGCGAATTTACTTCGTTGCTTGGACGTGCCCAGTTATCGGAGGAGAATGCATAAAGCGTCAACTTGGCGATGCCAAGCCCGGCAGCGGAGCGAACAATGCGACGCACAGCTGCAACACCGGCGCGGTGCCCCTCTGAGCGCGGAAGTCCGCGCATGGCAGCCCAACGGCCGTTACCGTCGAGCAAAATGGCAACGTGCAGACCGGAGTTGTTGATTAATTTAGAAGTCATCGTTTTTGCCCGATTGGCGCCTCGTAAAACGATCGTGATCAGCCTTCGCGCGTCGCCTGAATCAGAGCTTCCATGTGGTTGAGGTATTTTTCCAGCGCTCTGCGGCCAGCGGTCGTTAGGCGATATTCCGTTTTTGGCATCCGCCCTGCGAATGATTTGGTGCAGGCTACATAGCCTGCATCCTCGAGCTTTCGGGCGTGAACGCTAAGATTCCCATCGCTTGCGCCAAGCAGCTCCTTGAGTTCGCTGAAAGTGAGCGTCGTATTCACCGCGAGAGCGCTAATGATCGCGAGACGCGTGCGTTCGTGAATGAGCCGGTCGAGATTCGCCGCGGTCGATTCCTGCTGTCGAAAGCCCGGAGAACTTCGTTTTGTTTTTTCCTCCCGCGTATCGCGGAAGGCTCCTAGTTTAGCCGCCATAGTTCCTCGCAATTACCGCGCCAAAAAGAATGTGTAGCCCACCAAAACCCGCAGCCAAAAACATATTGCCCCAGTTCCAAGGACAGAAAAGGGCCACGGCGCCGAGTACGACGAAACAAAGCCCCATCAATGGAACCACGCGAATCGAAAATGCGCCTGCAGTGACAACTGCTGTTCCGTAAAGCAGCAGCCACATTCCAGGAATTGCGCCCATAACGCCGAGGCGGAACATCACGGCAGTGAGCAGCGCGCCCGCCAGAATCGGCGGAGCAAAACTATAGGCAAAGCGTCGCGCGGGGCCGGTGAGAAGGGATGTGCCGGATCGGCGCGCTTTCGAAAGAGTGGACCAGCCTGCAACGCCGATGGCAAGGGCCAGCTCGCTGAGCCAAATCAGTAGCCAATCGCGAGGGCGCGTCATGCGCGAGGCGATCACGGCGGCTCCCAGGGCAGTAATTCCGAGCGCCACACCACCCCAACCAGGAACAGCCGTGAAAGAGCCGGCACGCTCCATGGTTTCGCGAATGAAGCGGATATTGTCACGGGCGTGATCATCGAGCGCGACGGTGGAGGGCGGACGGATCGAAAACGGTTGACTCATCACAGTCAGGCTACAGGTTCGACCTAGGCCTGTCAAGTACTTTACTCTACAAAGTATTGAGGCTAACACTTGTTACCGGGCCCGCCGCAGACTATTCTCGCATTCGGATTAGGCAACACGGGAGACCAAGAGATGAGAACAAGTGTACTTACGACGATAGCTTTTCTGCTGATGCCATTTGCAACGACGGCACAGCAAGCGGCGGCTCCGGCGGCAGCCGGAGCGACGGAAACAAATCCAGTGTCAAATGCAGTGCGAAAGATCCTGGAGCGCCAATCGAAGAACATCGTGGCAGCTGCTGATGAGATGCCGGCTGATAAGTTCAGCTATAAGCCAAGCCCCTCTCAAATGACGTTCGCTGCCCTCGTGGAACATACGGCAGGTACGAACAACTTCTTGTGCGCGCAGATTTCGGGCACGGCGTCACCACCGCAGGAGAAGTTGACCGAGAACGATCCGAAGGAGAAGCTGGTAAGCGCGCTGAAGGCCTCGTTCGACTATTGCTCGCAAGCTCTTGCCAAGGTCGACGATTCGAAACTTGGCGAGTCTATCCAATTCTTTGGAGGGCGCCAGGTATCACGCGCGGCGGGGATGATCACTCTCGCCACCGCTTTTGCCGACCATTACGGCATGGCGGCGATGTATTTGCGGTTGAATGGACTGGTGCCCCCGACAGCGAAGCCAAAAGAATAGCCTTACCTATTTCGCGGGCGCTGCCTGGGGTAGCGACCAATGAGCCAGTTCCAGCGGATATAGACAAGGTCGAGAAACATCAGCAAGCTGTCGCGGACCACATGCACCTTTGTTGCCGGGTCGTGAGCCCAGCGAACCGGAATTTCGACGGCGCGCAAGCCGTGGCGTTTGGCGAGAAACAGGATTTCAGGATCGAATCCAAATCCCTCGATCCGTTGCTGCTCGAAAACGATTAACGAGCGCTCGCGCACAAACGCTTTGAAGCCGCACTGCGTATCCTGAAACGACAAACCGGTGAAGAGCCGGACGAAGCCATTGAAAATCATTCCTGCGACCTCGCGCAAGCGGGCTTGGCGCACAAAGATAAGCGAACGATCGATGGCCCTCGATCCGATTGCCACGTCATTACCAGCTTCGATGGCGGCGAGGAGCTTGTCGGCCTCTTCGATGGGCGCAGAAAGATCGGCATCGGTGAAGAGTGCAATGCGTCCGCTGGCCTCCAATACTCCGCGCCGGACGCTATAGCCTTTGCCACGATTCTCGCGGTTCAGAACGAGACGAAGCGCTGGCAACTCCCGAGACCACTCCTCGGCAATGGCCGCAGTTCGATCCCTGGAACCATCATCGACTACGATAATCTCCACCTGGCCCCCGGCAAGATTGCGGGTAGCAAGATAGTCGCGAATTTTCGCGAGACCGCGAGGAAGACGGCGTTCTTCATTGAATGCGGGGATGATGATGGAGAGGTCCGGAAGGTTCGTTGCACTCATCCGCGCGACGGATCCTGTGCCGGACTCGAAGCAGGCCATCCAAAACGGCCAAGAAGCGGCACAAAGCGGCAGGCGAAGAGCGATTCCCGTGTGGTGCGTTCTCCCCGCTTGATGATCCGAAGAAGCTCCTGCTGCTTAGTCGGGCCGACTGGGATTACGAGACGGCCACCCTCCGCGAGTTGTTCTTGAAGCGGTGGTGGAACATAAGGCGCACCGGCAGTGACAAGTATGGCGTCGTAAGGTGCATCGGGCGGCCAACCCCGCGAGCCGTCCCCCGTTTCAACCCTAACGTTGTTGTACCCAAGCTTGGCCAACCGAATGCCAGCTGCGTCCGCCAAAGCTGGCTGCGATTCGACCGCGATAACCTCTCGAGCAAGCAGGGAGATCACGGCGGCCTGGTAGCCCGAACCAGCCCCGATTTCAAGCACCTTTTCAGGACCCTCGAGTAAAAGTGCGTCTGCCATCGCTGCGACCATGTACGGCTGGGAGATGGTCTGGCCCACGCCAATGGGAAGAGGCGTATCGGAGTAAGAGTCGGCGACATGTTCGGGAGGAACGAAAAGGTGACGGGGAACAGAATTCATGGCTGCGAGCACACGCGGCGAGCTGATATCGCGCTTGCGAAGCTGACGCTCAACCATGTCGTGGCGGGCGGATTCGAAGGTGGCCCGGTCCGACCCAGATCCGAGCCGGCGATTGGATCCTTTGTTTCCGTCACCTTCTTGGCTATTCATGGGCCGGCGTGAGAAGAGGTCTACAAGTTTCATTCAATTGAAACTACCATAGGCTGCGAAACCGCTCCAGCACTAGCCTCATGCTTCCCAAATTGCATCCTACAAAAGCCTCGGATACGATGGCTAAGAGACGTGTGCAGGTCAGTTCGGGACAGAACGCGAGTTCGGGCCCCGGAAACCAGGAGAATTGAAATGAAATTACGGATGGCCCCTTTCGTTTTCATGTTTGTCGCGGCAACGTTTGCGGCGAATCCGACGCCGGCACAATCCGGCGCAGAAGGGGCACAGAAACCGCTAGAGCAACATCAGCCAGGCGTGGTCACAAAGCCTGCGCCGGTTCCACAAGCAAACGCGTCAACCGGTTCACCCACGCAGTCGTCCGATTCGACAGCAAAGCTCGATCCTGCCAAAGACGCAGCGATCCGACACCTGATGGACATCACCGAAGTCTCCAACATGGGCCAGAACATACAGAACTACATCACACAGCAGGTGCAGGAAGTCGCAGGCCGAGCAGTTGGCGCGGGAAAAGTACAAAAATTTATGGACACTTTCTCGACACAGTTTAACGCAAGCGCCTCGCCAAACGCCGTGACAGATGCGATGGTGACGATCTATGCCAAGAATTTCTCGATGGAAGATATCAAGGGCCTCATTCAATTTTACGAAACACCCCTCGGGAAGCGCGTTGTGAAGACGCTGCCGGAAGTGAGCCAGCAGTCTCAACGAATGGGAGTCGAGATGGAGCAGAACGCTGCACTTACCGTTCTGCGCGGGATGTCCAACGAATATCCGGAAATTAAGCCGATGCTACCGGCGGAGGAGGGCAAACCAGCAGAAGGCGCCACGGGGCCGGGTGCGGGCCCCTCTACAAAACCAGCGCCCGCGCCTGGAGCACCCGCCAGTCCTAAACCAACTCCACAGAAATAAACAGTTTAGTTGGATATTCAAAACTGCAGCAAGCCTACGATGAGCGGCGTGAATTAGAACAAGCTCGGGGCTTATACGATCTACTCAATGTTCAGCGGAGTGCGAAGCACCGCGATCGCGAAATGCGCCAGCATAGGTGCGTCGTCATCGAGCTGAATCCAACGAATCACGCAGTGGTCCTTCAGGTATTGGGAGACCTTGGCTTCGTTGATTTCGAGATGCTCGGCCAGCTTAGCTTTCAGTCCGCTTGTATCGGGGTATCCGCGGCCGCTTCCGCGTGGCGCTTTGCCGCCACGGGAACCTGAACCTCGCACCAGATTTCCGATGCCTACACGTAGAGTCTGGCAAGCCTCAACGTAATACGACGTGATCTGGTCGGAGTCCGACAGCAGGAAAACCCCCGGTCCTGCGGGCGCCTCTTCGGCCTGATCGAGATTGTGCAACGGGCTTGAAACCAGGCGGCGCAACATGGATTCCAGGCGTGCCAGTCGCGATGCAAGCGCCGGATCGCCAGCGCGGCCGTGGGCTGTGCGTTCCGACGGCAACATTGGGACAGCGTGTTCAGCGCTCGATCGTCGGTGAGATGCCACTAACTCTGGGGTGCGTTGTGCTGAGATCGAGGCGGGCTCCGGCGGAACGCCAACCTCTGTGAATTCGCTTCTTTCGAGGCGAGGATCGAAATGGGCTTCGCCGCGTGTTTCTGGCCGGGCATCTATGCGCGAAGGTTGAGTCCGTGATTCCGCGGGCGCACTGGATTCAGCGAAGGCCTTGCTCGGTAACCCCGGAGACGCAGGTGTTGCACCTTTGCGATGGCGTCCTCGGCCGCCGCGGCGTCCACGTCGCCGTTTCTTCTTGGCACCGTCTACATCGGAAACGGGACTGACCACTTCTGCTTCGGCGGCAGACCCATTTGCCGTGCCCGCACTCGCGTCTGCGGAGAAATCTGAAATCTCGCCGACCACCGGTAGTTGGCCCACGCTTTCGGCTTCTTCTCGGGCCGCGGCGCGAGATTGCCGTTGCGTTAGCGCAGGCGCCGATTCCGTACCCTGCTCTGGAAGCTCAATTCCAAGACGTGCGAGCGCTTCCTGGGCCTTCTTCTTCCAGTCGGCACGCCGGAATCGCTGCGCTGAAATGATGTACCAGCGGCCGGCTTCCTCGTTGCGTCCGGCCTTTTCTTCGATTGAGCCGAGTTCCCACGCCACCATTGCGTCGCGCGTTCGCTGGTAAAGTTCAGAAAGTTTAGAGGAGGCGTCCGGGCTGTTTTTTGCCTTACGAATTCGTGCTTGAATCTGTCGCCAATCTGCCATGTCGCAACATTGTAGCGCCTATGGCCACGGAGGCCAATAAAGTAAAGTTCAAAGGAGGCTACTTTTCCAAAGGTCGTGGCATGATGGCTGTATGACTTCCGCCGAACGCAGCCGGTGGATTTACGAGCGAGCGCGAGCCCTGGGCTTTGATCTGTGTGGAGTTGTTGCGATTCCGACAGCCGAAACCATTCATGACCCCGCTGCAACGGGTCTTGAAGAGCTAGCGCGATTGCCCGAATGGTTAGCGCGCGGTTACGCGGGCGAGATGAAATATTTGAACGACCCGCGCCGCGCCGACCCGTCCCTGATTCTGGAAGGCGCGCGCAGCTTGATCGTCGTCGCGCTGAATTACAATTCCGATTATCCTTATTCAACCGAGGTGTTGCCTGGCGCGATTTCGGCGAATGCGGTCTCAGCAGGCTCAAACGATGATTCGCCGCGCGGTTGGATCTCGCGCTATGCCTGGGGCGACGACTATCACGAAATCCTCGCCGAGAAACTAACAGCGCTGCTAGACGCGATGCGAGCGCAGTTCAATGAAGCCTTTGATGCGCGATTTTATGTCGATACCGGACCGGTGATCGAACGAATCGCTGCGAAGTATGCAGGACTTGGCTGGCTCGCGAAGAATACTTGCCTGATCAATGAGCAGGTGGGATCGTGGCTGTTCTTGGGCGTGATCGTGACCACGCTCGAGTTCGCACCCTCGCTCTTGTCGGACGAGCCGCCCGCGCCAGATTTGTGCGGTAACTGCCGGCTGTGCCTAGACGCATGTCCCACCCAGGCATTTCCCGAGCCATATGTACTCGATGCGCGACGCTGCATTTCTTACCTCACCATCGAGCTTCGTGGCACGATTCCGGAAGAACTACGCGCGGAGATGGGGCGAGCGGTAATCGGCTGCGATATTTGTCAGGACGTGTGCCCATGGAATCGCAAGGCTCCTGCGACGCAGCTTGCCGAGTTTCTGCCGCGGAAAATTGATGCACGTGAGAATGCACAGGAGACCATTGCGAACGGCGAGCGCTCGTTATTTCTACCTGAGCTGGAATGGCTCGCATCCCTGACGCAGGAACGTTTCAGCCGGATATTTCGTGGCAGCGCCGTGAAGCGCGCAAAGTGGCGCGGCTTAGTGCGCAACGCTTGTGTGGCGCTCGGGAACTCCCACATTGCTCGAGAGTCAGAGGCTTATCAACGTATTTCATTGGCGCTAAGCCGTCTCGTGGATTCGGAGGACGCGCTGATTGCGGAGCATGCTCGGTGGGCGCTTGCGCAACTGGCCCTTCAAGAGCCGCTCGTTGGCTTTTCGGGCTAAACTCCGCTAGATTGCACGTTCCGGTCATCGGGCAGCCTGAGCCTCGCGGCTGGGAGGTTTGCAATGTCTTTTGTGGTCCCTTCGCTCATTCTTCATGCGATCGAGCCGCACTTTAGTTTTCCTCAAGGCGCTGCCACCGAGCAAATTGTGCTGCGTTGGATGCATTTCGTCGGAGGCTTCATCTGGATCGGCTTGTTGTACTTCTTCAATCTTGTAGGCTTTCCGACGATGAAACAACTCGACGCCTCTGTGCGAGGGAAAGTGTTTCCGGTCCTGATGTCCCGCGCAATGGCCTGGTTCCGCTGGTCAGCCTTCTGGACGGTCGCCGCCGGACTGCGCTATTTCTGGATGATCCTAGCCGCCGATGCCCAAAATGCCGGTAATCCACGGCTGGCCTTGCACTGGTTCGGCGAATGGCTAGTCGTGTGGCTCGTTGCTTACGCGCTGATATATCCATTCCAACTTCCGAGCAAGGGCATCCTTGACAATCCATGGGTGCGCACAATTGCGATCGCAGTCATCGTGATTGCCGCTTCATGGATCGTGCTCGATCTGAATGGCGGGCCGCAATCATCGAACAGTCATCTGTCGATTAGCGTTGGCGGTGGACTCGGTTTACTAATGCTGATGAATACCTGGGGTGTTGTTTGGCGCGCACAGAAACGGCTGATCGCATGGACACGGGCGAGCGTCGAGCACGGCACACCGATGCCAGCGGAAGCAGAGCGGTTGGCGCGTTGGGCTTACATCGCATCGCGAGTCGGATTCTGGCTGTCTTTCCCGATGCTTTTCTTCATGGGCACCGCGGATCACTATCCATTTCTCAGCAGCATTACGGATTAGGCCTCGCCGCGCAAAATCAGGACCGCCAGCGTAAAGTGACGGGCCCGTTCATCGGATGACGCATCGGCGTGCCAGTGCGCTGGGATTCGAGATATGCAGATTTCAACTCGAAATACCAACGCGCCTGACGGTCTGCATCATCCACGAGCATCATGCGGTCGCCGTACTGCAATCCCAGCGCCTGTTTTTCGATCACTTCTACATCCTGCCGAATGAATCGAGGCCCAAACACGTGGATGATGAACGAGACAATCGGAAACCACGGAAGAATATTCCAAGCGGCGCAGAAGTCGAGCCGGCAGAGATTCTGACGAATGGGCGTGACGGTCGTCCGGCTCGATAACCAGTAGCGGCCTGCGCGTATCATTTCGAAGCGCTGATTGGGGAGAACGAAATCAATCGTTGTTGTGGCCGGTTCGCCGGTGATCAGCTTCAGGATCTTGTACGGCGCGCTGTTTGCCGACGGCGCATGCGGGCTCATTCGGAATCCGTTGGGAATCGGCTCGAACTGCTTTGACTTTTCACGAATGCTGCGACGCGACCGCCACCACCACGCCTGATGAACAAAAGGGCCGTGCGCCGGGTCCATCAAACCGATGATCCCGTGGTCCACTGTGCATGGCAAATCTGCCCAGAGGTGAGCGGTTTTGTAGTGGTCGCTGAAAGTTTGGAGACCAGGCGCTTCAGGTAATCCTGACTGCTCGGCGGGCGGCGCTGCACGACCTTCGGGATTCGTCATGAGCGCCCAAATATATCCGTCGCGCTCCGCGCACGGGAAGCTGCCCGCGTGGATTCGCTCGCATCTCAGTTTTGAATCTTCAGTGAGCGATGGGATCTCGCGGCACTCACCCGTGTGCGCGTCAAATTGCCAGCCGTGATAGGCGCACTCAACCGCTTTGCCGTCAAATTGCCCGAAGGAAAGCGGAAACGCCCGGTGAGGACAAACATCGCGCAGCGCGAACGGCCTGCCGGCAAGATCGCGTCCCAAGACGAGTGGAACATTGAGAAGCATCGCGCGCACGAGCTTACGTCCCGTCACCTGCTCGCTGCGTAGCGCCGGATACCAGAATCCCCATAAAAATTCGCTACCAGAATCGGCCGAATTCGGGCTCGAGGCGGAATTCATTCTCAGCGAAAGCATTTTGGGCATGGCGACTTCGCCATCGTAGTACATCGCCTGCTATTCGCAAACATTCAGGCGGTGCGTTTGCAACGGGTGATGCCTTGACACTTCAGGGAGCGAACCTTAGCATCGAATATTGCCCGCGTGCCGGCGTAGCTCAGTGGTAGAGCGAGGGTCTCATAATCCCTAGGCCGTGGGTTCGATTCCCCCCGCCGGCACCATTCATCTGGCAGGACTTATGAGAAATTTTGGATGAGTTTGCACGCAGCATACGTGACCGGCGCCTATATGGAGGTAGTCTCCCTCGAGGTGATCTCGTACTTGAAGTTGTCCGAGTCGAGGCTGTCGATCCGGCCCTCGGTAGTTTCCGCCTGCGGATACATGAGGAATCCGACTGGTGCGCCGTTCGATCCGGGTAGAGTGACATCGTGCGCAAAGTTGTACGCCATCCAGTTCATCTCCCAGGATCCAAATAGACGAGCGCGGGTTTTCTTCACCATGTCGTCGTCCAGAGGGCGATTCCCTGGCGGTTCTTCGAGAACGACCTTCCGCACATCTGCTGGATCGACCGGCACCCAGCCATAGTCGGTGAGGTAAACCTCGGCGCGGCAGTGCTGCGCTTTTGTCACAGTCTCTGATGAGGCGCCCAGGCTCTTGTATCCCAATTCCGATTTGCCGACACGGATTCCGTACACGTCGCGGGCAGGAAGGCCGGCGGAACGAGCGAGGCCCACGTATAGCGCATTCAGATCCGCGCACTTGCCGCCCAGATCCTTGGACTCCAGCATGAAACGAATGTCGCCCACACCACAGCCGCGCGTTTTCGGATTTCGAAATGTGTTGTCAACGATCCATTCGTAGATGGCGCGCGCTTTCTCGACATCCGTTTTCGCGCCGCTCGTGATCTCTGTCGCTGTGGCTTTCACGATGCCGTCGGTCGGCAGAAGCTTCGTCGGTTGCTGGAAATGCTCGAGGTCCGCGCGGTTGTCTTTTGGCGGATTGCCGGGCGCAGAGAGATCGACAACGTAGGTCTTCGTCGTCACCCGGCTCGTGAGGGTGAGAACTGGTCTCACACCGGATGGAAATTCTGCAACGATGATTCCGAGGGCATCCGGATTACTTTCGGTTGCTTTCGCCGTGCCGCCCTCCGCGTGGAAGATCGTCGAGAGCGTTTTCTGAAAGGGCGATTGGCTCATGAGCGGCACTGGCAGCCAGACGCGTGTGGTGCCCAAAGTCTTAAGGACCTCGACGCGCGTCGTGACTTCGAAAGTGCGCCAATGGTCAACCGTAGCATCTGTTGCAAAAACTCGCCCGGCTTTCGAGAATGCGAGGCCTGCTGAAACAATTCCTGTCGATCGCAGAAAATCGCGGCGGTTCATGCCCCAACTCCTCGAACCAGAAATTCTGTTCTTAATCTCCTACGAAGGGATAGCGTACACTCGACTCGCCCGGTCATGCAAGACACGGCCCTTGGAGCTTGAGACTGAAATGTTGGATACCTCGCGGTTCCAAGATGCGGATAAATACATTGCTTACTTGAAGACGCCGGCGGGCCGACTGCGTTCCGAGTTGGCGTGGCAGAATATGGACCGTTCCCTGTCCGGGAACCCCTCGGAATGCCGTGCGCTCGACGTCGGCGGTGGCACGGGCTTTGCAAGTGTGCGCCTCGCGCGGCTAGGATTTGAGGTCGCGCTGCTTGACGGTTCCGTAGAGATGCTCCGGATTGCTCGTCAGGAGGCAGAAGCCTCTGGAGTGACAGCGCGAATTTCCTTTT
Source organism: uncultured Acidobacteriota bacterium (assembly GCA_963729525.1). GTDB lineage: Bacteria > Acidobacteriota > Terriglobia > Acidiferrales > UBA7541 > Palsa-295. Next base: position 51,360 of record CAVSOB010000008.1, on the reverse strand, counting down.
GCCACGCCGATGTGAGTCAAGTGCCTCGAATTTTCGATGCCGAGTCGTTTGACATGGCGGTTTGCCATAATCTGCTGGAATATACCGAGGATCCTCCCACGATTATTCGCGACATTGCCCACGTCCTGCGGAAAGACGCCGTTTTTTCTATCATGGTGCGCAATCGTGCCGGGGAGGTACTAAAGGACGCCGTTAAATCGAGAGACTGGAAACTTGCAGCGGCCAATCTCACCGCGGAGACGGTGCTGGATAGCCTCTATGGGGAGGCGCTGCGCGTATTTACGCCCGTCGAGGTGCGGAATTTGTGCGTTCGAGCGGGATTGGAAGTTGTCGCCGAACATGGCGTCCGAGTGGTTTCCGACTACGTGGGCTTGGAGAATCTCACGGGTGCCGCATACGCCGAAATATTCGAATTGGAATCCACCCTTGGAGCGCGCCCAGAATTCTCGGCGATCGCGCGCTACATTCAGGTGATCGCTCGGCGTTACGGCACATCCGCCAACGAGGTGACCCGACCGTGATTCAGCCAACCGCTCAATCACCTTCGCAGCCCGCGATGGTACCTTCGCAACCCGCTATGACTCGTCCCGCTGCAACCGGAAAATTTGCGCTCGGGCTCGGACTAACCAACGAGTGCAACCTGGCTTGTTCATTCTGCTACCGCGATCCGACGCGGACGGACCGGCTCAGCCTGGAGCAAGTACGATCTGTGATGGAAAGCCTGCCGGTTCGCTCAGTGAATCTGGGTACCGGCGAGAACGGAATGCACCCGGAATTCCGCGAGATTCTGGCTTACCTCCGTTCTCTACCTGTGAAGCTCACCATTACATCGAACGGTCACAGCGCAGCCGTGCTCACTGATAACGAACTCCGCGCTTTCCACGATATGGAGTTCTCTCTGGATTATCCGACGGAGCCTGAGCAGAATGCCCAGCGCGGCAGCGGCAATTGGGCCTTGATTCATGAGCAGGCCGCACGTTGCGTTCGGCTGGGAGTCCCCGTCACCTTCATCGCGGTAATGATGAAGTCGAACTATCTGCGTCTGGCAGAAGTTGCGCGGGCCGTGAAGCGTTATAAGTCGCCACTACGAGTGAATGTTTATCAGTCGGTCCGCTCGGATCTGTATGCGTTGAGTTACGAGGAGTATTGGCGAGGCTTTAGGGCATTGTTCGCGGAGACCGACGTGATCGCTATCGGCGAACCTTTGGTTCGGGCGATGGCGGGTCTGCCTCCGAGGACTAGCGGATGCGGGGTGAGCACCGTGCGTATTACGCCGCGAGCCACCACGCAGCCTTGCGTCTACTGGCCGGGTGCCGGAGAGCCGCTCTCGCTCTTGACTACCGTGGGCTCGGCAGTTGTGGAAACTTCGCCCTTTGTCGAGTCGCGTACAGTGCCGGACGCCTGCCGGCCGTGCGCCTATCTCGAGAGCTGTTATGGCGGATGTGCCGGGCGGCGACGCCTGCAGAACGCGCTTAGTGAGCCGGACTTCTACTGCCCCGTTGTCCGAGGAAAGGTGGAGAAGTTGGAGGTCCGCATGTCTGCTGCCCGCGAACTTCCCAAGGGCGAAAGCGCGTGCACGACTATCGTGATTGCGCGCGATTAGAATACGGGCCGCGATTGCTACAATGGCCATTGCGGCAACGGCGACTGCGATGAATCAAACCAACTCAAGTGAGGATTTCCTAAATGCCCGAACAACCTTATGCGCGCTGCGGATTAGTGATCGTTCGGCTGACGATTGGAGCGATGTTTGTGGGGGTCTTCTTCGAGAATTTAAGGAAAGGGCTCTACACGCCAAGCGGCTACGCCAGCTTGATCAACTACTACATCCAACACGATCACGCTCCTGCCATTTGGAAGGCCATTATGGCCACGGCGGCGAGTCACTCAACGATGGCGGCGCCGCTTCAGGGCATGACGGAGATTTCGCTCGGCGTCCTTCTCGTGCTCGGTCTGTTGACGCGACCTGCCGGCCTCGTCGCTTTTGGCTTACTCGCGAGCCTCTGGATCTCGGAGTGGGGCACTTCGTGGATCTGGGAATTGCTGGTTCCTACGCTAGCATCGCTGGGGATCGCGGTGGGCGCGGCGGGCCGCACGTTGGGGCTTGATGCGTTTCTGGCGCGGCGGCGTCCGTCCTCGCTTTGGTGGTAAGCCAGCGGACGCAGCGGAGATTGCTTGCGAGTCTCGGTCATCATTCCTACGCACAATGAGGCGCGCGCCATCGGTAACGTACTCGCCGACATTCCTGCTGATCTCGTGACCGAGGTCATCGTCGTCGACAGCAACTCGACCGATGGAACACCGGAGATAGCCGAGCGCGCGGGCGCTCGGGTCATCTTTGAACAGCGTCGCGGATACGGCCAAGCCTGTTTAACAGGTCTCGCCAACGCCAACTCGCCCGACGTCGTCGTGTTTGTTGATGGTGACTATAGCGACCGGCCGGCCGAACTTCCGCTCTTGCTCGCTCCGATCTCGGACGGACGCGCGCACATTACTCTGGGCTCACGATTGGCCGGACCGTGCATTCCCGGTGCCCTTCCCTGGCACTCCGCTTTCGGCAACCGGCTTGCTGCGGGATTGATCTCACTTCTGTTTCGACAAAGGATCACGGACCTCGGCCCCTTCCGCGCCGCGCGTGCGGACGTCCTCCGTGCGCTCGCACTCGAAGAGACCACTTATGGCTGGGCGGTGGAGATGATTTTGAAGGGCGCGCTGCAAGGGTTCCGGATCGTCGAGGTTCCGGTGAGCTATTACCCGCGGATCGGAAAATCGAAGATCAGCGGCACGATCGGCGGCACCCTCGGCGCGGCCTGGTTCATTTTTACTCGTATTCTGCGCTACTATTTCCGCCAGCGACGAATTGGAATGCCGCAGTCTGCGTGAAGTCCGCGACAGCAATCTTCTAATGGAACCCCCTAACCAGAACACCATCGGTTCACGCAGCGGCGACTGCACGCTCGTAATTATGGCCAAGGCGCCCAAGCCGGGCGCGGTGAAGACTCGACTGGCTCAGAGGCTGCCTCTCGCAGCCGTTGTCGAGTTATATCGTTGCCTTCTGGACGATACTATGTCGCTAGCACGATCACTCAACGATGTAGATATCGCTATCATGTGCCCTGCTTCTGATGTGGAAGATCTATCGCACGCTGTTGGTGACTCGATTCCCATCGTGGCGCAGTCGGGCGATGGGCTTGCGGCGGGTCTCACGTCGGTGTTTGCCCATTTTGCGGCGGCCGGCCAACGGCGCGTTGTCGCATTCAACAGCGACAGCCCGCACCTCCCGGCCTCGATACTGAGAAGCGCGTTCCGAGCGCTGGCCCAGTGTGACGTGGTTGTTGGACCGACGCACGACGGAGGGTATTACCTTGTGGGTGCGATAGCGTCTCATCCCGGCCTCTTCGCGGGCGACGGACTCGGGACCACGAATGCATACGACGCGCTACTTGGGCGGGTGCGGGCGCTGGGGCTTTCGGTGAGTCTCACCGATCCGTTCTACGATATTGACGTGGCCGACGACCTAACCCGCCTTGCCAGCGAGCTGCAGCGCGTGCCGGCAAGAGCGCCGAGAACGGCTGAGTGGCTGATGCAATGGAGGAAGGCGACGCCGCCAGAGCAAAGCGGCGGAGACCGATGACGGTCACGTCATCGCACCGACTCTACGGGCTTGCCGCCATCATGTTTGCGGCGCTTCTAGCCTGCGCCCGAATTCCTGGCGGTGTTGGAGCCCCTTCTTACGTCGCTACCCTGGCCATTGCCGGCGTCGCTTACCTGCTCGCTATTCGCGAGTTTTTTGCCACGCCGAGATTCCCTCGCCGCGTCGTCGTGATTGGTCTCGCGTTGGCTGCTGTGTGGCATCTTCCGTTTCTCTTGATGCCGGCGGGTGCCGATGATGACGTTCATCGCTATGTCTGGGATGGCCGATTGCACCGGCTGGGCTACAACCCTTACGTTGTTGTTCCGAATGATCCTGCGTTCAGCGCTTTACACACAGACGAAACCCGTAATCTTAATAACCCGGACGTGCCGAGCCCCTATCCAGCAGGCGCTCAGCTTTTTTTCCGTGCAGTGACGACGATCCACGAGTCGGCCTTTGCGTTCAAGATCGCATTCGTGACGTGCGAATTAGCTATCGTTCCACTGCTGCTCGCTGAACTGCACCGCCTCGGTCAGGGGGAACATTGGGTGTTGGCCTACGCCTGGAATCCGCTTCTCGTCACATGCGTGACTTACAGCGGTCACATTGACATCCTCGGAGTTCTACTTCTGCTGCTCTCGGTCGCAGCGCTCGAACGTCGTTGGCGAACCTTCGCTGCGGTCACATTTGGACTGGCTGTTGCCGTGAAGTTTCTCCCGATTGTGTTGGCGCCGCTTTACTGGCGTCGCGTGCGAGTCCGCGATGGATTGCTGGCGATGCTTATCGTTGGCCTGCTATACACACCGTTTCTGCGAGGTGTTTCGGTCCCAACGGGATCCATCGGCGTATTCATCGAGCGGTTTCGCTTCAACGATCCCGTCTTCGCTGAGATCGAAAGAATCGTAGGCCCGCAGATCGTGGCTGGTTTCGCCCTCTCACTAGGGTTGATAACTGCAGCGATCCTGCGAAGAAGGCAAGATCGATACTGGCCGCAGGGATTTGCATGGCCGATGGCTGCATCGCTCTTATGTGCGCCGGTGGTGTACCCCTGGTATCTTCTTTGGCTGGTTCCGTTTGTGCGATCGGTGTCGACGGTGCCGCTCATCATCTGGACCATCAGCATCCTCCCGACTTTCTACGTATGGCATTTGCGCTCGCTTAGTCGCCAGTGGGCAGTCCCTGGTTGGATCATGCTCCTGGAATACGGATCTGTGGCAGCGGCCGCCGCTATTCTCGAGTTTCGGCGGCTCAAGCGATCAACGAGTGTCGCCGCCTGAGCGTGCGTGAACATCACCCCAGTGTGCCATATAATGCGGCGTCGGTCGAGCAGGGCGTGATTTTACTGAGGAGCGATTTTCATGAAGAATGCGTACCGCGTAGCGGTCATCGGCCTTCTGGCTTTCGCATTGCTAGCTCTTTCATCAAGTTCCTGGGCGCAAACACGCCCGCCAATTGTCGAGCAGATGGCGAAGACCTATGGTATCGATTCGTGGGGGCAGATCGAAGCAATCCGCTATACCTTCAACCTAGATTTAGCTGCGCTCAACCTTAAGCTGGCTCATACGTGGGAATGGGAGCCCAAGACCGGAAAGGTCACGTTTGAAGGGAAGGATAAGGACGGCAAACCCGTGAAGGTTACGTATCTGCGCTCTCAGCTCGACGGCCAGCCTGCGAACGTGAAAGACGAAATCGATCCAGCCTTCATGAACGATCAATATTGGCTGGTCTTCCCCTTCCATGTCGTGTGGGACACCGGCGCCGACGTGCAGGATAAGGGCAAGCAGAAGCTTCCGCTGGGGAAAGGCTCCGCAGACCAGATCGTTGTGAAATATCCTTCGGATGGCGGCTATACGCCCGGCGACACGTGGGAACTCTTTCTCAGTTCCGACAATCGGGTCGAGGAATTCATCTACCGCCGTGGCGGACCGAAAAAGCCGAGTGTGGTGACAACGACGTGGGCAGGCTACAAGAAGGCCGGCCCTCTCCTCATCTCGACGGATCATCGCGGAACGGCCGACGGCAAGCCGGTGCGAATCTTCTTTTCGGACGTGTCCGTCAGGCTCACGGGATCAGACACCTGGATAAACGCCCAATAGTTTTGAACGCCTAGGAACTGCGTCAGTCGGAGGAGATTAGCCTCGCGGTATTGCGGCTAGCCTGACTTTGCACGTCAATCAGCTTGGGCTGATCTTGTTTTGCGCGTGCTTTGCGCGAACAGGTTCACATGGCCTCATTGAGTGCAGGGATGTCGTCTGGCGTAATGCTGCTCACCCCATTTGTAATCGACTGTTGTCTCTTCGTCCTGTCGCTTTCCGCCCGCTTGCAGATGTCCTCCTAGCGCCCGTTTTCGCCATAAGAACATGTACGCTGAGGAGTTACAGGAAGCTATGCCGCTCACTAATGGTTTGCCCCGATGTTCAAACTCTGGCGAACTACTATGATCGTGTGGTGAGAGGGCAGAAAGAATCATCTTAGGAGGGAATCATGCTGGCTGCCATAGCTGCTGTGTTGCTTGTCTTGTGGTTGCTCGGATTTATCGCATTTCACGTGACGTTTGGCGCGATCCATCTGCTGCTAGTAATCGCAGTGGTTTTGTTTGTTGCGCATTTTCTCACGGGACGCAGCGCTGCTGTTTAGAACAGGAAATTCCGAGGACAGGGTACGCGAGGCTAATCAATGCTGTTTGGAGCCTGAACCGTCAGTCCCGTCTTTTGCGTCAGCGGGTCCCAAGAGGGCCTCAATCATACCGACCATTGGAAAGGCATTCGTTTTTGACACCACCGAGCGAATGCCTACTTCGTGGGCATGGCGTTCCAAGTCCGCGCTGGCGTGTTGCGTGAATAAGACGACGGGAATAGCCGGCGCGATCTCAGCCATGCGGCGCGCCGTTTCGATCCCGTTGATTCCAGGCATCTGAAAATCCAGAATCACGACGTGGGGCCGCAACTCCTTGAACATCTCTACGGCGGAAACTCCATCCGCAGCCTCCCCGCATATTTCCCATTCCGGGTTGGCCTGCAGGACTGTGCGCAGAGATCGCCTAACCAGTTCGCTATCGTCTACAATCAAAAACCGAGTACGCATTTGAATCCTTGGCGTAGCGCTATTGGATTGCGAAATCACGCGCCGACCACCGCCATATTCCCCACAGGAAGCAACGCCGTGACAGTCGTTCCGCTTTCACCCGATTGAATATCGAGTGTGCCGCCCAACTCTCTCACACGCTCACGCATTCCGCTTAATCCTACTCCGTGATTGTTGCCTACCGGCATTGAAGCGCGGCTGTCGAGAGGTATCCCCTTGCCTTCATCACACACTTGCACACTAAGCGATTTGTCGCGAGTAGGCCAGATGCGAATTAGAGCCGTCTTACTTTCCGAGTGCCGATATACGTTAGTGAGACATTCCTGCACAATCCGGAAAATTGAAATCTCCATCGTCGGTGGCAGCCTTCCGACTTCCGGAGAAAGCTCGACAGTAACTTTCACATTACTACGCTCACCAAAGCCTTCCGCGAACATCCGAATTGCTGGCAAGAGACCGATTTCATCCAGCAGAGGCGGATGTAGCAAATGCGAAATGGTGCGAGTCTGTTTTGAGAGCTGTTCGATGAGCTCCGTATTCTGGCGCAGAGCTTCCGCCGCCAGAGGATCAAGTTTCTCCGCTTGTTGATAGACCAACCCATTATTCATCGAAAGGGCGGCAAGCAGCGGACCGACGCTGTCGTGGAGATCGCGGGCGATGCGCCGCCGCTCTTCATCCTGCGTCGTGATTAGGCGGGCCGAAAGAGTGCGCAAATCGCGGTTGAGCATTTCGAGCTGATAGGTCTTGCGGTGGAGATCCGCAAAAACACGCACTTTTGCGCGTAACAGTTCGGGAACGATCGGAACGGCGATGTAATCCACAGCACCGCGCTGATACGCTTTAAGCCGGTCAATATCCGTCAAGTGCACCGCCGAAATAAAAATGATGGCCGTATTTTGAAAGCGGGGGTGCTGGCGAATCATATCGGCGAGCTCGAAGCCATCGAGTTCGGGCATGCTGACGTCCATTAACACGACGGCGACGTTCGTCTTCAGCAGATGGTCAAGCGCCTCTTTTCCCGAACGCGCCTGGATCAGATTCTCATCCAACTCGTTCAGTATGGCTTCGTACGTGACCAGTTTGCCCGGCTGGTCATCGACCATGAGTATGTTGACCTTCTGATGCTCAACCATTTCTTTCCCTCACCTCGCTTGCGCGGAATCTAGCACAAGTCAAGATCTGGAAACAAAACTCGCGAACCGCCACATCATTTTACCGATGGAACCACATTCGCAATGCCGAGAGCAATTGCTCCGTATTTACCGGTTTTGCCAAGTATTCTGACGCACCAGCTTCGAGACATTTTTCGCGATCACCTTTCATGGCTTTCGCAGTCAAAGCTACGATCGGCAATCGCCGGAATGAAGGATTACGTCGGATAATTTGCATCGTCTCGTATCCATCCATGTCCGGCATCATGATGTCCATCAAAACGATCGCGACATCGGCAGTGGACTCGAGGGTAGCGATCGCTTCCCGGCCGGTACCTGCCGTCAGAACCGACATACCCCGGCGCTCGAGGACGCTGCTGAGTGCAAAAATGTTTCGTACGTCGTCGTCAACCACCAGCACTTTCTTGCCGACAAGCGCTTCGTCGGAATGGTGCAAGAGGTCGAGCATCTTCTGTTTCTCTGTTGGCAGATCGGTGACAACGCGATGCAAGAACAGGGCCGTTTCGTCGAGAAGTCTTTCCGGCGATTCGACACCCTTCACGACTACGCTGCGCGCCAACATACGGAGACGCGCATCTTCTTCCGGGGAAAGATCTTTCCCGGTAAAGACTACGACCGGCAAGTGGCTCAGCATGGGGCTATCGCGGAAGCGTTCGAGTATTTCAAAACCGGACATGTCGGGCAGACGTAGATCGAGTACAACGCAATCAAACGACTCTTCATCAAGGGCTGCCAACGCCTCCGAACCCGTGGCAGCCAATTCCACATCAATATCCTCGTAGCCTAGCAGTTCCCGGATGCTGAGTTGCTCGGCGGGATTGTCTTCAACGACCAAAAGCCTCTTGCGCCGAGGCGTTGTATATTCCTTGATTCGCGATAACGCCATCTCAAGCTGCTCAGGCGTGGCTGGTTTAGTCACATAGGAAAACGCCCCGCGCGCCAAGCCATGCTGCTTGTCTTCATCGAGCGTCAGCATCTGGATCGGAATATGCCGCGTAGCAGGGTCCTGCTTCAGGTGGTTGAGCACCGTCCAGCCCAACATGTCCGGCAAGAAAACGTCGAGAGAAATCGCGGTTGGGTGGAATTCCTGGGCAAGGGCCAACGCTTCTGCGCCACGGGTAGCCACGAGGACTTTGAATCTCTTTTCGCGAGCCAAGTCACAAAGCACAGTCGCAAAATAGGGGTCATCTTCCACGATCAACAGAGTCGCATCCTCGGGTTGTAAATTTTCGCGGTCATCTTTGACCGCAATCTGTTCGATGGCACGCTTCGAAGCAGCAACTGTAGCTAATTGACCTGGAGTGGTGGACATTACAGAGGCTTTAGCTTCCGCGCTCGCGGTACCGCTCGAAGGGCCTACGTAGGTTTGAGGCAGGTAGAGCGTGAACGTGCTGCCAGCGTTGGGGGTACTACGCAGTTGAATTTCACCGCCCAACAAGCCGGCCAGTTCGCGGCTGATCGCGAGGCCCAGACCGGTGCCGCCGTACTTGCGGCTCGTACCTGCGTCCGCCTGCTGGAATGCCTCGAATATAATCCGCTGCTTTTCGGGCGGAATTCCGATGCCGGTGTCAGTAACCTCGAATGCAACAACCGATGCAGACCTTGCGAGGACCGGATGGCCTTCGCTCCAGCCGGACTCAGCCGCAAAGACGGAGAGCCGCACGCCACCTCTTTCTGTAAATTTGAATGCATTGGACAGCAGGTTCTTGAGAACTTGTTGCAGACGCTTCGAGTCGGTAACGAGGCTTCGCGTCAGATTCTGATCCATCTTTACTTCGAAGTTCAGTCGGCGATTTTCTGCTTCATGGCGGAATGGGCGAGCGATCATGTCGAGCAAGCTGGCGAAGAAAATCTCTTCTGCCTGCACCGATACCGTACCCGATTCGATCTTCGAAAGATCCAGAATGTCGGTGATCAAGTTCAAAAGGTCAGTGCCCGCGCCGTGAATCGTGCGCGCGAACTCCACCTGTTTGGACGTCAGGTTTTTATCTGGATTGTCAGCCAACTGCTGGCCAAGAACCAGGATGCTGTTGAGCGGCGTCCGTAATTCATGCGACATATTCGCGAGGAACTCTGATTTGTACTTCGACGTGAGCGCTAGCTCTTTGGCTTTCTCTTCCACGGCGCGGCGGGCCTGCTCGATTTCTTGATTCTTGCGTTCCACTTCCACGTTCTGCTCGGCCAACTGCTGCGCCTTTTGTGCGAGCTGTTCGTTGGTTTGTTGCAATTCAGTCTGCTGCGTCTGGAGTTCGGTCGCCAATTGCTGAGATTGCTTCAACAGGCCTTCCGTCTGCATCGTGGCCTCAATGCTGTTGAGCACGATACCGATGCTGGAGGTCAACTGCTCCAAGAACGCGAGGTGGGAAGCCGTGAACACGCGCAACGAAGCAAGCTCGATCACAGCCTTAACGCGGTCCTCAAACAAGATCGGAAGAACAATGATGCTTCGCGGAACGGACTGAAACAATCCAGAGCGGATCGGAATCGCGTCAGCCGGCACGTCGGTAATCAGCATGCGCTGTTTTTCGGCCGCGCACTGCCCTACGAGCCCCGTTCCTACGCGCAGGCGGTGTGGATGCCCGTCGGGATCGCTGTCTGCGAAGGCGGATAAGAGAACCATCGTTCCTGATTCTTCCGACTCCATCTGATAAATGACGCCCTGCTGGGCGCTAACGAGCGGCGCCAGCTCAGACAAGAGCATCCGCCCCACAGTCGTCAAATCCCGCTGCCCTTGCAACATGCCGGTGAAGCGCGCCAGGTTTGTCTTGAGCCAGTCCTGTTCATTGTTCCGATCCGTGGTCAGCCGGAGGTTATCGATCATCGTGTTGATGTAGTCTTTTAGTTCGGCTACTTCACCGCTCGCTTCTACTTGAATTGACCGCGTCAGGTCGCCCTTCGTGACGGCGGTCGTCACTTCGGCAATTGCGCGGACTTGGTTCGTCAGGTTGTCCGCCAGTAGGTTCACGTTGCCGGTCAGGTCTTTCCAAGTGCCGGCGGCGCCGGGCACGTTGGCTTGTCCACCGAGGCGGCCTTCGACACCTACCTCGCGTGCCACGGTCGTCACTTGGTCCGCGAACGTCGCCAGCGTATCCGTCATGTTGTTGATTGTGTCGGCCAACGCTGCCACTTCACCTTTGGCGTTTACCGTGAGTTTCTTCGTCAGCTCTCCGTTCGCAACTGCCGTGACGACTTTCACAATTCCGCGTACCTGTTCTGTGAGGTTCGCCGCCATCACGTTGACGTTGTCGGTGAGGTCCTTCCACGTGCCCGCCACGCCAGGCACCTGCGCCTGGCCGCCGAGCTTTCCATCGGTACCGACTTCGCGCGCCACACGGGTGACTTCCGCGGCGAACGCATTGAGCTGGTCCACCATCGTGTTAATTGTGTTCTTCAGTTCGAGAATCTCGCCCTTCACGTCCACCGTGATCTTGCGCGACAAGTCGCCGCGCGCAACCGCCGTCGTCACCTCGGCAATGTTGCGCACTTGCGCAGTTAAATTGCCGGCCATTGCGTTCACAGAGTCAGTTAGGTCTTTCCACGTGCCCGCCACGCCAGTGACGTTTGCCTGACCACCCAGCCGGCCTTCGCTGCCGACTTCGCGCGCCACACGCGTCACTTCCGCGGCAAAGGAACGCAACTGCTCGACCATGGTGTTCAGCGTTTCTTTGAGTTGCAGGATTTCTCCGCGGACGTCCACCGTAATCTTCCGCGACAAGTCGCCACTCGCAATGGCAGTCGCCACTTCCGCAATGTTTCGCACCTGGCCCGTCAAGTTGCTGGCCATGAAGTTCACGTTATCCGTCAGGTCCTTCCACGTACCGCCCACGCCGAACACCTGCGCTTGGCCGCCCAGTTTTCCTTCCGTACCGACTTCGCGAGCCACACGAGTGACTTCTCCAGCGAAGGCGTTGAGCTGGTCCACCATCGTGTTGATCGTGTTCTTTAACTCAAGAATCTCGCCCTTTACGTCCACCGTGATCTTGCGCGAGAGGTCACCTCTAGCCACCGCCGTCGTCACTTCGGCGATGTTGCGAACTTGCGCGGTCAAGTTGCCAGCCATGGAGTTCACGGAGTCGGTGAGGTCTTTCCAGGTGCCCGCAACACCGGGCACGTTTGCCTGTCCACCGAGCCGGCCTTCGCTGCCGACTTCGCGAGCCACACGCGTCACTTCTCCCGCGAACGCGTTGAGTTGGTCCACCATCGTGTTGATGGTTTCTTTCAGAAGAAGAATTTCGCCGCTGACGTTCACGGTGATTTTCTTGGAAAGATCGCCGCTGGCAATGGCAGTGGAGACCTCAGCGATGTTTCGCACCTGGCCCGTCAAGTTGCTGGCCATGGAGTTCACGGAATCGGTGAGGTCTTTCCAAGTGCCGCCGACGCCGGGCACTTGCGCCTGACCGCCAAGTTTTCCGTCGGTGCCGACTTCGCGTGCTACGCGCGTAACTTCTGACGCGAACGAGCGCAACTGGTCGACCATCGTATTGAGCGTGTCTTTTAGTTCGAGGATTTCGCCCTTCACATCTACCGTAATCTTGCGTGAGAGGTCTCCCCTTGCTACCGCCGTCGCCACTTCCGCAATATTGCGAACCTGACCGGTCAAGTTGCTGGCCATGAAGTTCACGTTATCCGTCAGGTCCTTCCACGTGCCACCCACGCCGGGCACTTCGGCTTGTCCACCCAGCTTGCCTTCCGTTCCGACTTCGCGCGCCACGCGCGTCACTTCTCCGGCGAACGCGTTGAGCTGATCCACCATCGTGTTGATCGTGTTCTTCAGCTCCAGAATTTCGCCCTTTACGTCCACCGTGATCTTGCGCGAGAGGTCGCCTCTCGCCACCGCCGTGGTTACTTCCGCGATGTTACGCACCTGACCGGTCAAGTTGCCCGCCATGGAGTTGACGGAGTCCGTGAGGTCCTTCCACGTTCCCGCGACGCCAGGCACGTTGGCTTGTCCACCGAGCCGGCCCTCGCTGCCGACTTCGCGCGCTACGCGAGTCACTTCTCCAGCAAACCGGTTCAGTTGATCCACCATGGTGTTCAGCGTTTCTTTGAGTTGCAGGATTTCTCCGCGGACGTCCACCGTAATCTTCCGCGACAAGTCGCCGCTCGCAATGGCAGTCGCCACTTCCGCAATGTTTCGCACCTGGCCCGTCAAGTTGCTGGCCATGAAGTTCACGTTATCCGTCAGATCCTTCCACGTGCCGCCGACGCCGGGCACCTGCGCCTGGCCGCCCAGTTTTCCTTCCGTACCGACTTCGCGCGCTACACGCGTCACTTCTCCGGCGAACGCGTTGAGCTGATCCACCATCGTGTTAATCGTGTCCTTCAACTCGAGAATTTCGCCCTTCACGTCCACGGTGATCTTGCGCGAGAGGTCGCCTCTCGCCACCGCCGTCGTGACTTCGGCGATGTTGCGAACTTGCGCAGTTAGGTTGCCAGCCATCGCGTTAACGGAGTCGGTGAGATCCTTCCATGTTCCCGCGACGCCGGGCACGATTGCCTGTCCGCCGAGCTTTCCGTCGGTACCGACTTCGCGTGCCACGCGCGTCACTTCCGATGCGAATGACCGCAACTGGTCCACCATCGTGTTGATGGCTTCCTTCAGCTGCAAAATTTCGCCGCGGACGTCCACGGTAATTTTTCGCGAAAGGTCGCCGCTCGCCACTGCGGTTGCCACTTCTGCGATGTTTCGGACTTGACCAGTTAAGTTGCTGGCCATCGAGTTGACTGAGTCGGTCAGGTCTTTCCAGGTTCCCGCCACACCCGGCACTTGCGCCTGTCCGCCTAGTTTTCCATCGGTTCCCACTTCGCGCGCCACGCGCGTCACTTCCGAAGTGAAGACTCCGAGCTGCTGAATCATCGTGTTTACGATCGTGGCGGAGCGCAAGAATTCGCCCTCGAGAGGTCGGCCGTCGACGTCGAGTTGGACCGTCTGCGTCAGATTACCTTTCGCAACCGCGGCGATCGCGCGCGTCACTTCCGTTGTTGGGCGCAGTAGGTCGTCAACCAGCGTATTGACAGAAACTTCCATTTCTCCCCAAGCAGCCTTGGGAAGGTGGAAACGCATTCGCTCTCGCGTTCGTCCTTCCTTGCCCACCACCTGCCCAACGCGCTTCAATTCCTTCGCCATTTGCTGGTTGGCGGCGACGATGTCGTTGAACGTATCCGCGATCTTGCCCGGCAGTCCAGTCCAGTTTCCCGGCAGCCGGACAGAGAAATCTCCGTCGCGCATAGTCTGAAGGCTTGCAAGGATCACGCTCATATGGGCGGCAACAAGTTCCGCACCGTCCACAGTCTGGCCATTGTTTTTTGCACTTTTGGCCGAAGGCTCGGCTTCTACCGTTGCGGTTGCCGCAGTTTTGGCAGGGTCAGTTCTCTTCATACTTCCTCTCCCAACTGAGGAATATCAGCCGTGATCTGTTTTGATTTTTGGCGCTGCAATGCGGCGGGGTCATGAGTCATGGGCACTTTGATGTGCATTTTGTTTGGCGCAGATGCCAGTTGCACTGCGAGCGGAAGTCCCTCATTTCGATGTACTCAGCCGGACCGCGAACTGTAGTTCTTATCACAAAGCTACTCCGGACCTACCTACAGTGATTAGTGTATTTAGGCAAAACATATTGGCATTTTGGCGACTTTGGGGGAGGACGGATTCAATGGTCAATCGCTGAACCGCGCAAGCGCGTGATGCTTAGGCGGGTCCGGGAGGAATTGAAAATTGAGTAACTAGTTTTCACCGATTCGAATTTTGCAAGCCGAGGTTATCAGACAAGTTGATTGTTTTGGCGCTGAGGCGTCGCGTCTAAAGAGCTGGACCGTTGGCCGGCAAATGTATAAACACTCTTCTTCGCATCTTGCACGATTGAGTACTGTAGGAATTGCAAAGGTAAGTCAAAAAAAAAGGAGGCTTGCCTGCAAGCCTCCTCTTTAATTTCGCTAGCTTGTACCGCCCGAAGATGTTCGCCGGACTTGCGGCTCGCCCGCCGGATAATCCGATGACGATTCTCCGGTCGAGGAAACATCCTCCGCGCCGATGTTCTTCATGATTTCTTTGGCTCGCTTCACTTCATCCGACGTATCGCAGTGAACCGATAGAAGGATTCCGCCCTTCTTGATCCGTCCTTCGTATCGTTTCGCTTCGTACTCCGGAATTCCAAGACCAATCAGCGCGCCAGTGACGCCCCCAACAGCGCCACCGACCCCCGCTCCCGCGAGAGCCGCCATGATCGGACCAGCCGCGATGAGCGGACCTACACCCGGAATCGCCAGTGCGCCGATTCCGGCTAGCAGACCGAGCGCGCCACCTAGCACCGCACCAGACCCTGCTCCGGTAGCAGCACCTTCTGGCGCCTTCGTGGCTTTCTGAGTGCCGAGTTCCTTGCTACCTAGATTGTCGGGAAGCAGCGCCGAAATGTCGGACGCCGGAAATCCCGCCTTCACCAGCGCATCTGTTGCTTGGTCGGCGCTCGCTAAGGTTGAATAAATTCCAAATACAGCCGTCTTTTTTCCTGCCATTTTTATGGCTCCTTTTGTGATTGTAAAATACGGAGTTGGTCAAGATATAATTTCGCTGCCGCTACTTCTGCGGAGCCACTTCGAGTTGGTTGGTCACATTATTCACGCCCGCTATTGCCACAGCCTTGGATTCGATCGTTGCCTTTTCGTCTTCGGAACGAACTGGCCCTTTCAGAGTGACTTTGCCGTCTTGCGTAATGATCTTGATGTTGTGCGCGTAGGTTGAAAGAGACTTGTCTTTCATGATCGAACTACGAATCTCCTTGGTAATGTTCCGGTCGGCAGTATTCATCTTCTGCTGCTCGGCGGTTGTGGCTCCTTTGTTCCCGTCACCCTGATTCGTTTTTGTGTTGTCTGGTGGTGTATTTTGTTGAGCACGAACCTGCGGAGCCGCTCCTAGCAGCAATACCAAAACGACCCCGACAAATAATGGCGAACCCTTCCATATCTTTGCTCCGCAAACCATTTCTTTACCTCCGCTGAAATTGAATTTTAGATTTCCCATAGAAAAGATTTATCTATTGTTTGTTCCGTCGGCCCCGATCTTTCTTACGGTCATTCCGCTGCCCCTGGCTCTTCTTCAAGGAACCGCCTTCTGATTTCGACCCCGTCTGTCCGCCCGTCCCGCTTCCCCCAGGAGACTGGCTTTGCTCCGAACCGCTGTTGTGCCTCCCAGACTGCTCTTTCTCTGATTGATCTCGCGTTTCCCGATCCATCTCTGGTTGTTGCTTTGTCCCTGTGCTAGGCATGCTTCTCTCCTTGGTTTAACCGTTTTGGCTGTTACTGAAATGGAGACTATTGTGACTGCGGTTTATTGGCTATACGGAGAACGGCGTAGTTCGGGGAATGGTGAGTAGTAGAATTTCATAGCAAAACATATAGATTGGCTGCCACTTCCGATCGCAGCCGCTGATGGAACGTCTACAGGGAATCTTTTATCCTCTTAGTCGGAAGAATGTATGGGACTTTTAGCCGGATAGCCGCACAATCTCGCTTGCCTAGCCTGAGTTCGCGCACTGGACACAAACATATAGGAGGTACCGCGTGAAACCCACATCACTCGCAGGGCTTGTACTGATCATTTTGGGGATTATCGCGTTGACCTACCAAGGTATCACCTACACGACACACAAGAAGGTTTTGGATGTAGGACCGATTCAAGCAACCAAGACGGAGCACAATACCATTCCGTTACCTCCAATTTTCGGCGGCGTCGCTCTCGTTGGCGGAATCGTGCTCATGATGGTCGGTGCGAAAGAGGCTTAGCGACACTTCAAGCGGCAGTCGGGCATTAGGGTCCGCGCTATCCCAGCACAATACGAATCCGGTGCACTGCCCCATCATCCACAAGCGGGATGTTTACCGATCCTGGGCGTAATTTTCCGTCGAGTTCCGTTATCGCCACCCCGCGAGTAACACCCGAAGGATTTTCTACTTTTATTTTGTAAATAGATGAGTGGTATTTGAATTCGATTGAGTACGCAGGCCAGCTTCGAGGAATGCAAGGATCGATCGAGAGCGTCATCCCGCGTAACCGGAATCCGAGAATCCATTCGATGCCCGCGCGATACAGCCAACCGGCCGAACCTGTATACCAGGTCCAGCCGCCACGGCCCACGTGCGGCGGCTCGGCATAAATGTCGCCGGCGACCACGTACGGTTCCACCTTGTATTTCTGCACGGCAGCCCGGGAGTTCGTGCGATGAACCGGGCTGATCATGCGGAAAAGTTCCACGGCTTTGTCGCCATCGCTGAGAGCGGCGAATGCGATCAGCATCCACGTAGCCGCGTGGCTGTACTGGCCACCATTTTCCCGGATTCCCGGCAGATACCCCTTGATGTAGCCAGGATCGTGATCCGGGCGGTCGAATGGCGGCGTTAAGAGCAGTATCAAGCCGTCCTTCGCTCGCACGAGTTGCTTTTCGGCCGCTGCCATTGCGCGCACCCCGCGTCCCGGCTCTGCGGCGCCACTTATCACTCCCCATGACTGCGCGATCGAATCGATTCGGCATTCGGTGTTCTGCGCGGATCCCAGCGGCGTACCGTCGTCGAAATAGGCGCGCCTGTACCACTCGCCATCCCACGCTTCCCGCTCGAGTGCCGCCTTCAGTGCGCTGACGTGTAGCCTCCACGCTTCCGCGCGCTTGCTTTCCCCGCGTGCATCCGCAACCTTCGCAAACTCCCAAAGAACCGTGTGCAAGAACCAGCCAAGCCAGACACTTTCTCCCTTCCCGCTTTGGCCCACGCGATTCATGCCATCGTTCCAATCGCCGGTGCCCATCAAAGGGAGACCATGCGCTCCGATAGACAGGCTGCGATCGAGCGCCCGCGCGCAGTGTTCAAACAAGGGGGCGCGAATCTCCGAGACCTTGGGTTCAAAGTAGGACTCGTTTTGCCCCTCCGCCAAAGTGTCGCCCTCTAGAAACGGAACCACTTCTTCGAGAACACCCATATCGCCCGTCGTCTCGATGAACTGAATCACAGCATAAGGAAGCCAAAGGAGGTCGTCGGAAATACGCGTGCGAATACCGCGACCCGAAGGCGGATGCCACCAATGCTGAACATCGCCTTCGACAAACTGCCGCGACGCCGCCACTAGCAAATGCTCGCGCGCCACATTTCGTATCACCACTCCCAGAGCGATCACGTCCTGAAGTTGGTCGCGGAAACCGTATGCGCCGCTTAGTTGGTAGAACGCGGCGCGCGCCCACACGCGGCAACTGAGCGTTTGATACAGGAGCCAGCGATTCAGCATCAGATCCGTGCCCGGGTCGGGCGTAGCAACCTGAATGGCGCCCACTAAATCATCCCAGCGGCGAGTGACGTCAAGCAGGACCTGGTCGAAATCGGCAGCGCGGCACCGTTTGACCAGTTCGCGCGCATGTTCTCGGTCTTCAGCTTCGCCCAGCAAGAAGATAACTTCTGCGCTTCCCCCGGGCTTCAATTCAATGATGGTTTGAAGTGCAGCACACGGGTCAAAACCAGCGCCGACCTTTTGAGAGAGTGAGCCACTTCGTGCGAGCGCCGCTGGCCATTCCGGCCCGCCATTCCGGCCAAAAAATTCCGAGCGATCCCCCGTGTAGGAAGTCTGCTTCCCGCAAAGATCGGCAAACCCGACGCGCCCACCAAATTCGCCTGCCCACGCACTATGAGCCATCAGCGCACCCGTCAGCGGATCAATTTCGGTGATGATGTACGGGGCTGTCGCGCTGCGGGAGCTTCCAAGCACCCACTCAGCATAAGCGGTGACCGAGAGGCGCCGTGCGCGACCGGAAGTATTTTGCAAAGTGAGCCGCGAAATCTTGATCGGATCCTCGGCGGGCACGAATTGCAGCAACTCATGGGTTAGACCATGCGACGCATGCTGGAAACTTGTATAGCCCTGGCCATGGCGCGCCACGTATGTGGCCGTATCGTCGCGAATCGGCAACGCTGTCGGGCTCCAAACCTCAGCGGTATTTTCGTCGCGGATGTAAATCGCTTCGCCAGGCGTGTCGATAACATGATCGTTGGACCAAGGCGTGAGCTGATTTTCATGGCTATTGACCGCCCACGTAAATCCCGCACCTGATTCCGACACAATGAATCCGAACGTGGGATTCGCGATAACATTGATCCAGGGTTCGGGCGTTCGCAGCCCTGCCTCGAGCACCGTCACATATTCCCGGCCGTCCTCGGTAAAACCTCCAAATCCATTGAAAAACCGCAGCCGCTCTCGCGACACTGGTGTCTCGGCGTATTTGGCGGGACGGGCGAGGCGTGGCGGCGCCAGAAGGCTCGGCTCTCGTACCTGTGCTCTCGACATCTGTTCGGCGAGCGTGCCGCGACGGCTTAGCAGCACCACTCGCGCGATTACCTGCAGTTGTGCTCGCGCCGTCGGAGAAAGCAAGTCGCCTCGCAACAGGAAAATCTTTCCGCTCGCAGAAGTCGTGTCAGGAGAAAGTCTCAATTGGCTGCCTCTTACGAGTGCCTCGAGTGAGCCTTGCAATTCCTGAACGTACGACGGAGCCTTTTCGTTGATTATCACCACGTCGGCCGAGAGCTGCTTCATGCGCCAGTACTCGTGCGCGCGGAGCAATTGCCGGATGAGTTCAAAATCTTCCGTATCGTCGATGCGCGCCAGCACAATCGGCAGGTCTCCGGAGATTCCCTGGGCCCACAATGTGGACCGTTCCAGCGAAGTGGCGCTCAATAAGTCCGGCGGCGGCCGCAGCGACGGGTCGGAGTAGAGCACTGCGTTGGCAAGCCTCTGGAAAAGATGCGCCTCATCCGGACTGATTCCGAGGTGCTGAAGTTGTACTTGTGCCTGCGTCCAGGCTAGAGTTCGGGATCTTTCATACGTTCTCGCGTCGCGGTGCTTATCGGCGAGAGCCAACACCTCGTCCCGCGTGGCGGCGACAACCGTGGAGTAGATCAGGTGAGCGGTTTTGCCCGGCGGGATATGTACGCTCATCCTTAGGGACATAGCTGGGTCGAGCACCGAGCCTACGGTATTCGAAAGCGGTCGGCCATCGAGAACCGAGATCGGATTTCGCGTACTGCGCGTACGGCCAAGAAATTTTGCGCGGTCCGTCTCGTATTGCAATTCTCCGATGGTCTCCGCTTCTGAGGCAACCACATGCGCCACCCAGACAGACGGCTCATCCTCCGAGCGCTTGCGGCGGGTGGCGACGATAGCCCCTACCTCAGAAACAAATTCCGTCTCTACAAATAGATTCGCAAAAGCCGGGTGAGCTATATCCGCAGCCTGCGACGTGAGCGACAACTCCGCGAAAGAAGTCACCTGAATATCTCGCGCACGCACACCCAGATTCATGATGGAAACGCGGCGGACTTCAGCATCGTCTTCAGAAGAAACGACAACCTCAAGCGATGTACTTAGTGCTCGATCGCGTCGCTTGATTTCAGCGTGATCCTCATAGAAGACCGCTTCGTAAGAATCCGGTTCCACTCCGCACGGCTGGTAGCCGGCCGACCAGACGGCACCAGTCTGCTCATCTCGCAGGAAGATATAGGTCCCCCAGCAGTCGCGGGTCAGATCCTCTCGCCAACGAGTGATTGCAATGTCGCGCCATCGGCTATATCCCGAACCGGCGGCTGTGAGCATCACCGAATAGCGCCCATTCGAAAGCAGCTGCGTTCTTGGAGTCACATCGTGCGGAGTCCGGAACCGGCGCACCACAGGGGGAATCAGTTCGCGAACCTGAGCCGTTGCTGAAACTTCTTCCGCGCGTGGCCGCGCCACGAGTACATCGCGCGGTGTGCGCTCCTGAAGCAATAATTCGGTGGCCTGCACGATCGGCTCGAAATGGAAGCGGCTTCGCATCACGCCGTCTCGCAACGCGTTTGCGAACGCTACAAGGGACATTCCCTGATGGTGCGCCATGAAAGCGCGCACAACCTCGACGTCTTTGCCCTCTGGCAGCCGGCTGCTCGTATAGTCGAGGGCTTCATAGAAACCGTACGCGCCCAGTCCTCCCGCACGAGCGAGAACCGCAAAGTTATCTACTGCCGCCTTGGGATCGACCATTGCGGCGAGAGCAGTCGCATACGGCGCGATCACAAGATCCTGGCTTAGCCCGCGCTTGAGTCCGAGTCCGGGTACTCCAAAACTCGAATATTGATACGTAAAGTCCATATCGCGCGCATAGTAGGCAGACTCGGAAACCCCCCACGGAACACCGCGCTCCGTTCCGTATTCGATTTGCCGCAACACAATGTTCGCATCCGTCTGGCCAAGAATACTTTCGGCGGGCGAGCGCATCACGAGCGGCGGCATTAGATATTCAAACATCGAGCCTGACCACGAAATCAGTGCAGAGCCGCGTCCTACCGGCGTCAAAGCACGGCCAAGATGGAACCAGTGCGATGAAGGGACGTCGCCCTTCGCAATGGCGATGAAGCTCGCCAGACGAGCTTCTGAGGCGAGCAAATCGTAGCAACTGGCGTCCAGGCTTCCTTCACTTGCTCGATATCCAATGGAAAAAAGCTTTCGCGATTGATCGTAGAGAAATCTGAAATCCATTTCATCGAAGAATCTTTTGCAAAAGTCGGCTATCGCCTGAAGCCGCCCAGAAAGTTCCGTAGATTCCGCGGTCGACGATTCGAATGCTTGGATAAGCGCATCGATCCGGGCCGGCACACTCGAATGATTGTCCCCATCGGACGCCATCCTCGCGCGGAGCGTGGTGAGTGCGCGAATGGAGGCCTGAAATCGCTCCGGCGCGGTCTCCAAGCTCGGAAGAACCTTGAAAAATGGCTCGATCGCGGCCCACATGGCAGCATCGTCTTGAAAGCGCTGCGCCACGGCTACAATTTCCCTCGGCTCAAGCCGCAGCCAGGGAATCAGGAGCGTTGCATCCCGATAATGGCTTTCAACGCACGCCAACGCAGCTTCAGCCCACGCTCGCACTTCTAAATCGATCGGATCCCCGCGTTCTTGCACCAGTGTCTGCGCGATATCCGTCACGGTTTGCGCGTGCTCGCGTAGCTCCACGAGCCTCGCCGCCCAATCCCGCGCGTCCGTAGGAGCCTGGTCAACAAGCAGCAGTAAGGCTTCGACGGCATTGAGCAACTGCTTTTGCGTGACTGTCTGAGTCCGGCGAGTATCTGATGTTTTCGCGAGAGCCTCTCGCAAGAGAGCAAGCGAATCTGCCAAGCCTTCCAAGAAGCGCGCTTGAGACGACGAGTTCTGGATCAATTCGCGGCAGCCATTACCTAGCGCCAGCAAATGCCCGGCAATATTTCCACTGTCAACGGTTGAAACATATTTTGGGTCAAGCGGCTGGAGATCGCTCGTGCCATACCAATTGTAAAAATGGCCGCGAAATCGCTCCATCTGCCCCATCGTTTCGAGGGTTGCCTCCCACCGTTCGACAGCGTTGTGCGTCCCTATCCAGCCGAAGTCATATGCTGCAAGCGTCGAAAGCAGATACAGCCCGATATTCGTGGGCGAGGTACGGTGTGCTACGACGCCTTTGGGGTCCTCTTGAAAATTATCCGGCGGAAGAAAATGATCAGCCGCTGACACGAAATTCTCGAAGAAGCGCCAAGTCCTCCGAGAAATGGTTCGAAGCGATTTCACCTCTATTTCGGAGAGTTCTTCTAATCGAGGTGGCTTGGGAGGAAGGCTGATCCACCAAGCCACAGCGGGCGCCGCCGCCCACACCATTACGAAAGGCAGAGCGGCAGCGAGAGCGGCGCGATGTACGAGCGCTACAATTGCGATAGTGCCCGCCGCAAGTAATACGCTGCCGTTCATCCGCGCGAAAATTCCAAATGGTTTCAAATCCAAGGCACGTTTGGCGTGAGCAGCTGTTACCCATTCCAGGAGGTGTTTTCGCGTAATAAATAAGCGGAACAGGGTACGCACGATTGCGTCCAACATCTGCCACGTTTGGTGAGCAAGAAAGACAATGGTCAAAGCAGATTGAGCGGCACCGAGCAAAAAATCGGAAAGAAGATCGCGAAAATGGCTGCGTTTCGAAATTCCGCCCAGCCGCGTGTTTAACCCCGTCAAAAACGGTATGAACGCCGGAATTAAGATAGTGGCCAGGATGAATGCAGTCCAAATCCACGGAGAGACCTCGGGGATCAACCAACCGGCGAGGAGCGTCAGAAACATCATAGGCGCCGAAAGGCTGCGCCGCAGATTGTCGATCATCTTCCAGCGGCCCAACGCGGGTATGCGTGCCTTGACGCTTTTTTCGGCGGGCGCACTGCGAAGTCCGAGAATCCAAGGCAGCAACTGCCAGTCCCCGCGCGCCCACCGTTGCTGCCGGGCCGCAAAAGCTTCGTAGTGCGACGGAAATTCGTCGAAGAGTTCTATGTTCGTTGCCAGCGCCGTCCGCACAAAAATCCCTTCGAAAAGATCGTGGCTAAGCAGCGTGTTATCGCGCACTTTGCCGGCCAGCGCGGATTCAAAGGCATCCACATCGTAAATTCCTTTGCCCGTATAGGAACCCTCTCGAAAAAGATCCTGGTACACGTCCGACACAGCGGACGCGTAGGGGTCGATCCCGCTGGGCCCCGAGAAAATTCTTTGGAAAAGCGAGCCCTCTCGTTTGGTGGGCAGCGACGGCGTAATGCGCGGCTGTACGAGCCCGTAACCGTCGATCACGCGCCCGTCGGCCGGGCTGAACTCTGGCCGGTTCAATGCGTGAGCCATCGTGCCGACCAGGCTGGCGACGGCCCCGCGAGGCAGCCGCGTATCTGCGTCCAGCGTAATTACGTATCGCACGCCCGAAACCATTTCCGGCTCGCGACCGCCAACCGCAACGAAAGATGTACTGGTAGAACCGCGCAAAAATCGGTTCAGCTCGTGCAGCTTTCCACGTTTGCGTTCCCACCCCATCCACTTCTCTTCGCTCTCATTCCAGTGGCGTTTGCGATGAAACAAGAGAAAGCGGTCGCCGCCGCCCTCCACTGGACCATGTCGCTGGTTCAATGCTGAGATTCCCTCGTATGCAGCCGCCAGCAACTCTTCATCTCCCGACTCGGTCTCCGTCGGCGCATCAGACCAGTCGGACAACAGCGCAAATCGAAGATCGCCATCCGGATTCCCCAGATAATGGATCTCCAATCGCTCAACTTGTTCCCTTATGAATTCCTGTGAGGTGAGAAGCGTCGGCACCACTACCATCGTGCGAAACTCCGTCGGCACACCTGCGCGAAATTCCATGCGCGCCAAGGTGCGAGGCCCCAGCAAATCGGTAACGACTCGGTTGATAAGTGCAATCGCGAGGTCCGAGGCCGGAACAATAGACAGCAGGCCGAACAAGACTACGTATTTCGTACTCAGCCCCAAATCGTGAGCGTGAATCAGGGGAATGGCCGCGATCATCGCTGTTAATACGGCGATCGTACACAAGTACCCAGGAACAGCCGCTCGCACATAGAGACGCAAGACCCAGCGTCTCCAAGGCAGTTTGAAATTTAGCTCCTTTTCGAACGGGAGGCGCCCATGGGAGATAAGATAGAATCCCGGATCGGATTTCTTGTCATCGCCAGGCTGTCCGTTGCGTTGAGGCTCCGCTCTTGCACGCTTCGCGCGCTCCACGGCGCGCCGGGCAATTTCAATTTCGTTGTAACGCGATCCTCGCGAAAGATCCTCGATCGCATGGCGATACTGGTCGCGCGTTTCAAAGTCCATCCCGCCAAAATTGCTTCCCTCACGCAGAATTGCGTCTACCAGGCTCACGCTTTCAAAAAACGTCTGCCAATCAAACGCCGACGTCAGCCGCATGCTGGTGATGATGTTGCGCACCGTCACGCTCATCGCCGCCTGCTCTTGATGCTCCGCGCGCACTACTTCGTCTGCGGAAGAGCCTTGCGCTGAGAGCCGCTCGTCGAGCCACAACAGAATTGGCCCAACTCGTGGGTCGAGGTCTCGCAATCGCTGGACGAGCTGCACCGCAAAAGCTCGGTCCAAAGGTTTGCTTTCGAGGCTTCTGAGAACGGCGGCAGGCCCTACGGGCGGGGGACCGCCGGTCCCGAGAAGGCTATCCGCGATTTTATCCGCTTCCTCACGCGCCGCTCGGCTCCGCACGATTCTTTCCGATACTCTGCGAAGATTCTCTACCAGTACCACCCGCAGTGTGATTGCCACCGCCCAAAGCTCTCCGATCGTTAGCGCTTGAACCCGCTGATAGGCCGCTATGAAACGTCGCAGAATCTCGGGATCGAAACGGCTGTCGGTGTGCGCTATATATGCCCAAGCAACGCCATAGACCCGCGGATAACCTTCCAGATGGCCTGCAGAAAGTTTGGGAAGTTTTCGATAATACCCGACAGGCAAATCGTCGCGAATCTCGCGCAGCTGTTCTTCGACGATATAGAAATTATCAACGAGCCATTCCGCTGCGGGAGTGATTGCTTGCTCGCGCGAGATAGCTTTCGCAGTCGCCTGGTAGTATTCGAGAAGGACGCGGCCGTTCTCCAACACCCGAGGAAGCAACGGGCGGCCTTCGCCTATGGTCTCCGTGACCGTCTGCGCAGCCGCCAGTGACTCAGCATGCTGCTCCAGCCGTTCCACGCTGAACAGCTCGGCGCGAATTGGTTCTTCATGCTCGGGAAACACCACCAGTGGTGAATGAGCCATCATTCCTTCTTGCTTAAAATTACTTGGGCGACAGAAAAAGAGCTAGCACAAGCGCAAAAATCGGCGAGGGCTCTCGTGCACTTGAAAGAATACATTGCCCTGCCCGCGCGTTCACGGTTTATCGGGCCGCTTACAGTTTTTATTTTTGTTCTCTGCGCTGAATAAAGTGGCAGGTAAAAATGAAGAAAGTATTGATTACCGCCAGAAAATCCGCACCTGACCAAGGCGTTCGCGCTTCGTGAAGATGACTCGTAGGCGACGCGCCGCTCATCCCGTCGCCTTAACCCGCCTTGCGCAAGGCCGGCTGCATCGCGTGCACAGGATCCTGCGCTATTCGAACGGACTGATCGCGCTTTGAAAACGCGGCTCGAAGAATGCGTTCCAAGTCCGCTCTGCGATATGGGTGGCAAAGAAAATCAAAGGCTCGCAGGTTCAGCGCCGCTAGATAGTCCCTATACTCCTGCGGGCACGAGGGACCGCACACCACGATTGCAGGTATTTCAACTGGCTGCCGCTTCAAATGGCGAACCACATCGCGATAGGTGCCGTCGATAAGCCAGAATCCGCAAATGCACGCGGCAATGCTTTTTTGCGCCATCACGGCTTGCACTTCGCCCACGCCCCGTGCCCAAATGGTTCTGAGCGGATATCCCTGAAGCAGCTCGCGCATGCTGGCCGTGATTGCTGGCTCTGCGGTCGCTACCAATACGGTCGGATGGGCTCCACTCGGCTCAACCGTTTCGACTGATTCGTGCCGCGATATACTTGTGACGCTGTCATTTGTGGCTACCGACCTATTCATGGGAAGTGCCTTTCGACTTTGGACGAGAAGAAGGATGAAAATCGGCCCAGCCCTCCAACCTTGCTTTCACAAGGTCACCGGCTCCCATCCTCCTTCCGTAGCCCGATCATCGCGGAAGCGAAGTTCTCCATCAATACAGATTAAGTGTTACGACAATTAGGAAATTTCCTGTAGCGCATCCTAAGCATCTGAAAATAGACAGAGAACAGAGTATGCACGGATTAAACAGCGGGAAACTTTTAAAGTTACATACGGAATTTGTTGTTCGCCGTCGAGTGCGGCCGAGTTTAACTAGGCTTCGACAATTTGATTCCGCACGGCATAGCGGACCAGCTCACTTACGGTGTGCAGTTGTAGTTTCCGCATAATATTGGCGCGATGCGTTTCCGCTGTTTTCACGCTGATACAGAGTGACGAGGCTACTTCCTTGCTGCTCTTGCCTTCCGCAAGCAGTTGAACGATTTCGCGCTCGCGTGACGTCAGCCGGTCGCGCAATGACGTCGGAAGTTCCGACCGCATCCGGCCTTCCTTGAAATTCGTCAGCATTACCTCAGTTGCGCGAGGTGTCAGAAAGGGTTTGTGATTCGCAAGGGTCTCAACGGCGATGATCAGATCGCGATCCGAGTCAGACTTCACGATGTAACCGCGAACGCCAGCTTCGAGAATATCTCGAATCAACTGGTCCGAGTAATGGACGGACAAAATCAAAATCTCCGTGTTTGGCGATTCCTTGCGAATCCTGCGCGCCGCATCCACCCCGTTCAGATCGGGCATGCTGATGTCGAGAATCGCGATATCGGGCTTCAATTCCTGTGCCTTCGAGACGGCCTCCCGCCCCGTATGGGCCTCTCCACAAATCTCCCATCCCGGATGCGACTGCAACATACCTTTTATCCCGCGCCGCATCAGATCGTGATCGTCGGCTATCAGGATTCGGAGAGCTTTGGTCATAATTTGCTCCTAACAGTTGAAGTTGGCCGTTTAAATTATACAAGAGGTCGGCGATCGGATTCGGCCCTTGAACTTGAATGGACGGGTGATCGCCCGCGTCAGCTGGCCAAATACCTAGGTACCTTAGTCTGCTTTGGATGCCTGGCCTATCGGAGGCATCCTTTAGTACTCCTAGGTAGAATGCTGTAATTTTCACGGATTCCAAGCCACTTAGGAGTTGGCGGTTCACTCGACAGGCAGGCTTGAGATGATCGTTGTTCCACCAGAGTCGGATTTAACTCTGAGCCACCCACCCAGCTGCCTAATGCGTTCCCTCATCCCTCGAATGCCTACGCCCAGCTGGCCGCCGCTGCTGTTCAACGCCGCTAGGACATCATCTGGAATCCCTTTGCCGTTGTCCGCCACTTCCAAACGAACTACGCCCGAATCCCGGATGATGCGAACGCGGGCCGTATCGCTGCCTGAGTGCCGGTATATATTCGTAAGGCTTTCCTGCACAATTCGAAAGAGGGTCCTTTCCATGTTTTCGGCAAGCCGCCCCGGCCCAACTGAGATGTCCAACTCAACTTTTATCTTGCTCCGTTGCGTGAAACCATCAATGTACCATTCGAGCGCAGATCTCAAACCGGCGTGGTCTAGCGTCGGGGGATATAGGAGATATGACAGCGTACGAGTCTCATCGGATGCCTTCTGCGACAGATCGATGGCCTCGCGCAGCATCTCGGAAGACGTTGGGTCGATCTCGGAAATTCTCGCGCTGACTGCCGAAAGATGAATCACCAGCGCTGCCAGGCTTTGCCCGGTGCTGTCATGCAGCTCTCGCGCAATACGGCGACGCTCCTCGTCTTGTAGTTGGAGCAAACGGGCGGAAAGGTTGCGGAGCGCTTCTTCGGCGTCCTTGCGAGAAGTAATGTCTCGGTTGATTTCCAGGATTCCGATCGTCCGTCCTTTTTGATCGCGCTGCAGCACCTGGCGGCTCGCTACGTGGATTCGCCTTCCATCTTTCGTGAGGTGCACCAGTTCGCCCTCCCAAGAGCCTCGGTTGATAATCTTTTCCTGCCAGCGCTCGAACGGCTCGGGTAACTGGGTGCTGAGGAATTGATGCGTGATGTTTCCGCAGGCTTCCGCAGCAGACCAGCCATAAGTCTCCTGGGCGCCACGATTCCAGAACAAAATTACGCCGTCTACGCCGCGAACAATGATTGCATCGTGAGCGAGCTGTAACAATTCAGTCTGTTTCCTCAGATCCTCGATTGTTCGAAGTTCTTCAGTACGGTCGTCGATTGCAAGAAGTATCCATCGCGCCGCGCGATCCTGGCTCGGGATTTGGCGGGCATTCACAATCAGAAACCTCTGTCCCGCCCCCGGAAAATCGTGACTAATTTCGTAATTCCTTAATTGACTGTCTACGCCCAAAACATCCCTGAGCGACGACAGCAGCGCGGGGATGTTCCATTCCCCGCCACCAACTTCGCTCAGAAGCCTGTTTTTGGCTTCACTGTCCGTAACTCGGAATGTCTCAAGGAAGGCTCGATTCGCGGAAAGTATTCGCAGGTCCTCATCGAGAACGATGATGGACTCCCGAATTGTTTCTGCCATTGTGTCCGCATATGCCCTGGCTTCGATGGCTTTCACGCTTTGATCATCGGTCTTCATCGCGATCAGCAGCAGGCCGCCGCCTCCCTAATGGCTGGAACCCTGTCGGATAAGGATACGTCCACGCGCAAGAAATGGTTACTGAAAGTAAATTACCGGGCTTGCGATAGATTCTTGCCCTCGAAGAACGGCTTGTGTTGTCCGATCGCCTCTACGGCGGTCACCAGCCAATTCGCTTGAGACTTTAACAAGTAACCGCTGGCTCCCGCCCTTCGAGCTTCGCGGATCATCTGCGAGGATTCGTGCTGCGTGAATATGAGTATTTCAGCGCTGGGGAGTACCTTCTTGATTTCCGGTGTCGCTGCTAGCCCGTTCAGTTCCGGCAGAGTTACATCCATGATTACTACGTCCGGTTTTAGCTTTTTTGCCTTGCCTACAGCCTCAGCTCCATCGGCTGCTTCGCCAACGACCACCCATTCCCCTCGCGTGCCCAGCAGTCTTCCCAAGGCTGTTCGCACCGCTTTTTCGTCATCGACGATCAAAATCCGAAGACCCGCACTCATATTCTCTAGCACGTTGGCTATATTCTATCCCGTCCGCTCTACGTTGGGCTGCAGATGCGTCTGGTATTTTCTTGTCGGGAAAGATGTACTCGGCGTAGCAATTCTTGCTTTTGCTCGTTGACCCGCGAATTAATCCGCCAGCTTTAACCACCTGAATACACCGAGATTGCGGCTCTCAAGCCTACGACACAGCAAGCCACGGCGTGCTGTGTCCACATCGTGGGCGTACTGGACCCAAAATTCGGTGTCCTTGAATTGAATCAAGATTGATCGATTACAGTAAGACTTATCGGCTACAACTTGCCTATGAGAAAAAGCACTAGAAGAATGAGCGTTACAAAACTAATCTCCGCGCCCGGGAAATAGGCTCCCCTGCTATAGCGCCATTTCGAAAGGCCCACCAACACTGCGAGTAAAAACGCCATGGCCAGCAAGATTAAGACCGGGATCAACATTCCTGCACCTTTCAACCTTTCCCGCCGAGCTCTCCGCCGGGAGAGGGCATCCGCCAACACCCGATCCCTCTCCCGTATTGTCAACTAGCTGTTTACCGGTTCGTCCCGGCTCTCGCAGCCCGCTGCCTCGGCTTCATTTCACCCGCCTCTTCCTCTTTCTCGCCCTCGCCCTGGTAAGCTTCAGAGTTGATCTGCTTTGAAAGATCCGTAAGCTTTTGATCGGTCTCTTTTTCTTCTTCCAGCGTTTGTTCAAGCAATGACGCTGCCTCGCTCTCGCCCATCAGCTCGGCGAAGGCATGTACGGAGCCGTATGCTGCAATTTCATAATGCTCCACTCTTTGCGCGGCGGTGATTATCGCAGCATCCATCACCGCCCCTTCGTAGTCCTCGGATATCACTTCCGCGCCTTCTGCCACGATTCCTTCCATCCCCTTGCACTTCTTGCCTTTCACTGGCTCGCCCAAGCCACTGAAAATCTTTTCAATACGGGTGGCATGTTCTTTCGTCTGCTCGAGATGCTCCTCGAAGCCGTTTCGCAGCTCTTCTGAGGTGGCAGCCTTCGCCATTTTTGGTAATGCCTTAATCAACTGCTGCTCCGCGTTGTAAAGATCCCGGAGTTCATCCACAAACACCGACTTCAAATTTTTTTCAGCCATCACAACACTCCTGAAAGGCTCACGCCCTGAGATTTTTAGAATGCTCCGTTACACTAGACTGGGCTCCCAGCCCTCACCATCAAGCAATTGCTGTAACCAGTTCAGCGTGTTGCCTTAGCCATCCGCCCAGCACAGCAGCGAGGCACCGTGAACCCTGAAGAACCTCCGCGCGTCACCGTGATCTCCGGACGTCAACCTCCGGACCACCCTGACATACGGCGCATCGTTATCCCACTTACACGTTGCGCTGTATTCCGGCGTAGTCCCCTCTCTATGCATCATGGAAATGCTGTGTCATCTAACTCCAGGAGACCAAAATGAACTGGGATCAAATTCAGGGTAAGTGGAAGCAATCCGCCGGCAAGATCAAGGAAAAGTGGGGAAAACTCACAGACGACGACCTCACCACCATAAACGGCAAGAGAGAACAACTCGTAGGCAAAATTCAAGAGCGCTATGGACTCGCCAAAGACGCCGCCGAAAAGCAGGTGGACGAATTTACCAGTTCTTATCGGCTGGACGAGGCATCGAAAAGCGCCAAGAGCTCACACTGATCGGGAACAAGAGTTGTCTCTGAACAATCAGGCACAAGGAGAAGCGTGATGGCACGATACGGCAAAGCAGCGGGCAAGAGCGTGGAGAGCGCCATGCGCCGGGAAAAGCGCGGGACTCTTCGATCTGGCAAAGGCGGCAGAGGCGGTAAGGTAACCAGCCGCAAACAGGCGATCGCGATCGGCCTTTCGGAAGCTCGCAAAAAGGGTGCCAAGGTCCCTAGGAAAAAGTCCTAGCCCTAAATCCGATCGTCCTTCCTCTCATGCTCTATAAAGAGAACGAGGCGAGGCTTGCCAATCGGCGAGCCCCGCCGCGTTTTGTCGCATGCGATTCGTTAATGCTTTTCGCTCTTCGGCGCTGACGCCTGATGAGACTGTTGTGGTTGCTGCCTCTGCTGTAGTTGTTGCTGCTGCTGTATGTGGTGTTGTTGCATTTGTTGCGTCTGCTGAGCGTGCTTCTGCTCGAGCTGTTGATTTCTCGCCTCATTAGCGTTTTGCTTTGTGTATTGTTGATGCTCCCGATCCTGCTGCTGCTGGAGTTTTTGCCGCTGTTGATCCTGCTTCCTGGCCAGATCTTCCTGCTGTTTTTGATACTTCTGATCTAATTGTTTATTTCCGGTATTCGGGGCCGCCGGACGCTGATACGCGGGCAGATCTTTCGGATGCACAGGATTATTCGTGTGCCCTGCCTCAGCTCGGGTAGCCTCCCCTGCGGTCCCGCCGCCGCCTCCGCGAGCATTGAATTCCCCAGGACGTGGAGTCGCGGCCACAGGCGGTTTCCCGTGATTCACGGAATTCCTGAGCTCGCGATTTGAA
The DNA here is from genome assembly GCA_963729525.1 of uncultured Acidobacteriota bacterium. Taxonomy (GTDB): domain Bacteria; phylum Acidobacteriota; class Terriglobia; order Acidiferrales; family UBA7541; genus Palsa-295. The sequence continues at coordinate 19,469 of CAVSOB010000008.1, read as the reverse complement.
CGAGCCGCCTCTTCGTGACTCATCTGGTCTTGTACGGGAGGTAGATGCCGCTCGTGCTCGGCAGCCTCTTCCTCGCGGGTTGGTCGTGCGTCAATTCCGCCCCGTCCCCCGTTGTAGCTCACTCGAACATTTTCTCTTACGTTCACTCTTTCCTCGTACACATTGTGAATCACGTGAGTGTCCACGTGCCACACCGCGCTGTTATAGAAAAAGTGCCCGCCTTCCCAACGTCCCCCTACGAATCCGTGGCCGAAGTACCCGAATCCATAGTTGATTCCACCGTAAAATCCCACCACTGGTCCCCAATATCCTGCGTGGAAAATGAAAGCAGAACCGCCCCAGCCCCAGTACGGCGGAGTCCAAAAGTACCCTACTTGCGGCGCCAGCACCCACGTGCCAGGCACCCAGTAGTAATCCTCTCCGTCCCAGGCCCAGTAGCCGGGAGTCCAGATATAACCGTCACCCGGACAAATTGGTTGCTCGTACACGGGCAATTCGGGAGGTGCAATCGTGACGGAAATAGCAACTTGGGCGGAAGCCGCTCCGGCGATGAATAGCGCCGGCATTCCCAAAAGCAAAAAGCAAAGTATATGACGAAGATAACGCATCAATCCTCCTCTTGAGTTGACTCTTTCCGGGGCCGTGACGCAACTTTCGCAACTGCGTCAGTTGATGCTTTCATGCGGAATGATTTCTAGAAAAAGCCGAGTTAAACGCGATCGAGGTCATATTCCAAATTATCAGAGATTCTACTGATTCCAGTATTCCCCCTCCATACCATCATGCCTGTACTGACACCGGAATAAAAGACGTACCCGAATTGCAATAATTTTAAGAATGCTCCACGGGTTGCTCTGGTATCGCAGACATCTCCTGTACTTCGTGCACAAGCTCGGCCAGCGTGGTGAACGCGCGCGAATCATCCTTCAATGCAAGCCGCCGGGCCAGTTTCGTTGCATCTCCAGAAAAATGCCACAAGCCCACAAGGACTTTCTGATTCGGGTTCTGCTCGTGCAGCCTGCCGTACAAAGCGCGCACCGCCGGTATAGCGAAAGGAGGAAGCGCCGAGATACAAACAATATCCGGCTTCTCCCTCGCAATCTTCGCGACCATGTGCTCGGCACTTTCACCTTCCAGGCACTCGGCTTGATGTCCTGCCCGTTGCAACAATTGTGACAGCATCGTGCAAACAATTTCGTCCGCTTCGTCTCGCGCCGGAACGCAAAGAATACGAAGTGGCCGCACCGCATGCCGCTCGACTGTTTTCGGCGACGTTTCGGATGCGCTTTCTTCGCCATCGGGTTGAATTTCCCCGTTGTGCGGCTCCCAGAGTTCGTCGATCAGTTCGCGCGTGCTCTGGCTGATGAATTTTTCGTTCTCGTCCTGGAGCAGGTTCTGGTGCCGATCCTGCTCCGCCAGCCCGAGCGCGGGAATCAGCACGTTTTCATATAGGTCCTCGAGGCTCATTTCCGTCAAGCACTTCTGCAGCACTTCACGCGCCTCTTCGTGGTCCATCGCGAGAAGTCGCTGATAAAATCGCGATTCAGGCGTCAAGGGCGGCTCATCTCCCAGCAGAATATTCAGGAAGCGCAATTGCGGAACATGCCGTCCCACCACAAGCAGGCAGACAGTAAGAGGAGTCGACACCACCAGTCCAATCGGACCCCAGATCGCCGTCCAGAAAATCGCTGCCACCACAATCGCGAGAGACGAAATTCCCGTGTGTACGCCGTACAACATCGGCTCGAGTAGATTCGATACCGCTAGCTCCGTAACCACAAAAAGTCCAAACACCATCAGCGGTTTCGACCACCCGGTAAAAACAGCCATGGAAAGAAGCATCGGCATGATGCCGCCCAGGGGCGGTCCAATGTACGGAAGAAATCGCAGAATGCCCACAATCACGCCCCAGAGAAGCGCGCCGGGAAGCCCGATAAAATAAAGTCCCGTCCCGATAAAAATTCCGTATCCGATGTTCACTAAAAACTGCATCAACAAATACTTGCTCACTCGCGAGCTGGCCTCATCCAAAGTCTGCGTGATCAAATGAATATGGCCATGACCAATCAGCGAAATTAGTCGGTTCCTCAGATCCTCGCGGCGAATCAACATAAAAATAGTGAATACCACCACGATCAGCGCGCGAGCCAGCAGTTCAAGGACGTTCTGCATGGATTCAAGCGGCAAAGATGGCGGCGATATCACCTGCACAGGAACGGGCTGCGACGGGGTAGCGGTATGGCTTGACGGTTCTCTTGCGTCCAAAGAGGACGGCGCAGGTTTCGCAGCGAGATCTTTGCTGATTTCCGTCACCGTCTCAGATGCGTTGTGCAGGACGTGGCTATCAGACCAATGTAACGAAGCTAACTTTTTCTTGATGTTGAGCTTGTACGCCGGAAGTTGATTCACCACCTGCCCGAATTGCTTCGAAACGGACCATCCGAGGGCCCCGCACGCTCCAATCGTAAGCGCAACCACCAGCAGGCTGGAGAATGTCCTGCCGAGATGAGCCCGTTCGAGTGTCCGGACTACCGGCGTCAGAATAAAAGTGAACAGAACCGCTAGAGCAAATGGGATGAGAACGATTCTCGCGTAGTAAAGCGCGGCGATCGCAACCACCGCCGTTACTACGGCGAGGAGATAATACAAATCCCTGGCTGGGTTAAATCGCGTCACGACCGTGTCGCTCGCGCGTTCAAAGCTCAAGCCCGGCTAACAACACTCATGGCCAGAGAAACCACGAATAGAACCAGAAAAACATAGAAGAGAAGTTTCGCCACTCCCGCAGCCGCCACCATCACTCCCGCAAAACCGAAGATTCCGGCGACGATCGCAACAATCAAGAACACCGAAGCCCATCGCAACATGTAACATCTCCTCAGTTAATGTTGAGGCCCGCCGCTTTGCAAGACTAGTTCGAAGTGGCTTTCTGATTCTTCACCTGCAGTTCATTCACAACTTGCTGCACATTGGGCACGGAAGAGGCGATATGCGCCGCCTGGTTACGCCGGATTTCTGAATTCACGTTTCCTTTCAGCGTCACCACCCCATTCTTCACGTCATAGCTTATGTCTTTGTTTAGTTTGTTCTGAATTAGCGCGGCATCTAGATTCTTATCGATCGCTCTGTCCAGATCGGCGTTCACTGCTTTCGCATCGTGTTCGGCGCCGGAGGGCAGAACCTGGATTTCGTCGGCAACCACTTGTCCCGCACCCATCGATCTCGCGATCGATTCCGCCTGTTGCTTATCGGAATCCGATGCAACGTGACCGGTGAGAGTCACCACACCCTTTTCACGGTCTTGGCTCACGGCAACGTCTTTGTAGCCGGAATTATCCAACGACTTTCTGATTTGGTCCGCGACGGCCGGCGATCTTGTGTCGCTTTTCTCGCAACCGGCCAGCGCGCCTGTAACAAGCATCAGGCCGATGGCAAAACTCAGTGCTCGTAAGCTCATATGCGATGCCCCCTTTTTATTTCGGCAGGTTCGTAATCCCATCTCGGCTCGGGACCGAGCCTACAGAGAGTACTGGCGTACAAGGGCGCAACACTATCAATGGAAGACTTTAGATATTTTTTGGAGTTTCCGTATTGGTAAGACGCGGCGACTCAATAAATTCCGCTTACAGCGATACTTCGCTACGAATCAGGCCTTATGCCGATAGCCATCGGTCGCTCACGGGATTACTGTCGCCGACAAGAAGTTAGCCCCGCCAACCTCGTTTGCTCGTGGTTCCGGCGCTGGACAGTCTGGTAACCGGCAATCACGGAAGGTGGTTTTCAGATGAGCTTTCCTTTACTTCTGAGCCCGCTATTCCAGATGACAGCTGCTTTCGTCATCTTCTTCGCAGGTTTCATTACGCTCTTCGCGTTTGGCGTCCTATGCGTCCTGGTCGGATGGGCGCTCTATCGATGCACGAATCGCCTCGCTCTCCTCATTGCTCGCTCTCAGGACACAAACTCGTTGTTTGATGTTGAAGCTGATTCTGCAACCAGCGTCGCAGGAATCCGCCACCAACTCGCGCCGTGAATGGCTGGCTGCGCCGTTGCCTTTCCCCTTGTAGCGCCGGCATCCTGCCGGTTCTTTTGAATTAAACCGCCCAAACAGAATGAGGTTCGGATTCGTCCGCGCCGCATGGCAGGCATCGCCTGGTTTGCGGTACGATTTGAGCAGCAGGAGAAAGATCTATGACCGATATCAGCTACACCCACTACGAAACTCCGCTGGGCAAGACGCTGCTTGCCGCCGATGAACGCGGGCTGCGCCTGATCAGTTTCGCCGCCGGCAAACGGCCCGAACGCCCCGGATCGGATTGGCGCAAAGATGCGGCGCCCTTTCAGGAAGCCATCCGTCAGTTGCGCGCTTACTTTGCCGGTGAGTTAAGAGAGTTCTATCTGCCCTTATCACTGAGCGGCACGGATTTTCAGCTTCGCGTCTGGGAAATGCTTCAGACGATTCCTTACGGCGAAACGACTTCCTATGGTCAGCTGGCACGTCGACTTGGAAATCCAAACGCTTCAAGGGCCGTTGGCCTGGCGAATGGATCGAATCCGATTCCTATCGTTGTTCCGTGCCATCGAGTGATCGGCAGCAACGGCAGCCTGGTCGGTTATGGCGGCGGCCTTTCAAACAAGAAAGCCTTGCTGGCGCTCGAAAGCCGTCAGGGCCGTTTGCCTGTTTCTGGAATTGAAGCACGCGCCGACCGGTAAACGGTTTGGGCTCCGGTTATGTACGCCTCTACCTCGCAACAGCTTACGGCGCGTACTTCGGGAGCATTCCCGGCTATTTTTTTCGCTGGTTTGCTCGCAGGCATTCTTGACATCACCGCCGCCTTCATCACCTGGGCCGTACAAGGCGTTCCACCGGTGAGAATTCTGCAGGGAATTGCGGCCGGGCTTCTTGGTCCGCAAGCTTTTAAGGAAGGGAGCGCGGCTGCCCTGCTCGGCGCAGCAATCCATTTTCTGATCGCGTTTTCAGCAGCGGCTGTTTTTTATATGGCTAGCCGGAAAATCGCCTTTATGACGCGCCGTTCGATCCTCGCCGGCGTGCTTTACGGTGTGTGCTTTTACGTCGTGATGTGTTGGATCGTGATGCCGCTTTCGAAGTTCCATTCGGCGCAAACAATTGCGCGTTCCGTGATCGCAATCGTCACGCACATCGTCTGCGTGGGTCTGCCGATTTCCTTGATGGTCCGCCGGTATTCGCCCACCCCCTAGCTACGCTGTTTTGCCGAAGCGGCTCAACGTCCGATGCCGCACTTTGCCAAACGTGCGATTCAAAAAATGGTCGCGCGTCAAAAATGGCAGGACGGGTGCGCGTCGCTTCTCCACCCGGCTTCGCGCTCGCACCAAGCGCGGATCTTTTCCAAAATGTGCCAGCGCCGCATCGATGGTGTCTAGTGCCTTTTCCCGTCGTCCCGAGAGGGCATAGACTTCCGCCAGGTTCAAATGGAACTGGCATTCGCTGCGTCGTAACTGCACCGCGATTTCGCATAGTTCTGCCGCGCGATCCCATCTGCGCTCCGCGCGCGCTACTGACAGGCCTAAGAACGAAAGATAGAAAGGATTGTGTTTTTCGGATTCAAATGCCGTTCGCATGTGTACGAGGGCCTTCTGGGGGTAACCGTCCTTCAGCGCCTTCACACCTCGTCGAAACTCATCGACGAGGTTGAGTTCGGCCTTGACCATGGCACTCTCCGCGGTCGATCCGAGGTTCCTCGGAGATTTCTGATGTAGCTGTCCTGGGCGGGCGCGCACCACTCTATAAAGCGTTGAAGCCAAAAATCTACTGTCCTTAAGGACAGTTTTTGAGTTTTGACAAACGAGATTCGACGCCCAGAACGTTTCGTCGACGCCTTAGCACTTAAGGACAGACTGGCACAAAGTACTATTGGAGACTTTGGGTCGTTCCGCAACAATGAGGCGTCAGCTAATTTCTTGTGAATCCGGTGTGCCATTGCAGAGGCGCCGGACTTGGGGCACAGGATGAAGGTTCGAACCCTCGCATTGTTAGTTCTCGTCGCCGCCGCGACGTCTGCGCGCGCCGATTCCGTCAGCTATGCGGTTTGCGGCACGTATGACGCTTACGTTCTAATGTATAAGACGACCGAGCGATTTGAGGAACTCGGCAAACTGCGCTGCAGCGAAAAAGTTGAAATCATCAACCAAAAGGGCACCTTCGCTCAGGTCCGGACCTTCGACGGACGCTCCGGTTGGGTGCGTTTCGCTGATCTGGCCGATGCGCCACCACCGCCCCAACATGTGTACACATTTGGCCTGACGGAAAGTCCCAAACACGTCGAGCCCAGCGCTCCTAAACCGCCGGTCTCTGCTCTTACGACCGACGACATCCTCACGATGCACGCCGTACATCCCGGCTCGGATTTCTTGCTAAAGAAGATTTCATCGAATCCCTGCGCCTTCGATATGGCGCCTCATCAGATTCAACGGCTTCGCACTGCCGGCGTCTCCGATAAAGTAGTCCTGGCCATGCTTCAGGCACCTGTCGCGACTGGCTTGCCGGCAGAAAAGACTCCGGAGGGTGTCGACGTGAAAGTTCCGGATGGAATCTCGTTCGAGGTCGAACTGAAAGGCAATGTTTCCTCCGAAGATGTGCAGGAAGGAACGATCGTTGAAATGGAAGCAGCCGAGGATCTTGTCGTGAACGGCGTTCCAATCGTTGTGCGCGGCTCGGAAGCGCGCGCACGCGTTCTCGCAGTTCGGCCAGCCGGCCAACACGGCTCAGGAGCTGTGGCGTGGTTCATGCAGGATGTCGTTGCCACCAACGGCGACCGCATTCCGCTGAACTTTGCCGTGAAGCAACCGGACAACGAACGCCCGAAAAACTTTGAAGGCTATCCGTATTTCCTGACCGGATTTCACAAAGACACTCCGGCCATCAAGGCCAGCGACAAGCGCTTCCGAGTCGTTGTCCACGGCGATACTATCTTGACCGTCAACCAATCTCTCACGGCAGCCGTGCCAAAACGGAAGACGCAATCGATACGGCCAGTCTCCACGCAACCTTCGGCTGCGCCAAAGTCAGAATCGCCTGCGCCGCAGCAAGCAGCCGCCCCGGACGAAGCAAAACCGTAACTACCCCACATCCGCCCGCGCTTTAAATTCCGGAAATCGTTCCGGCAATGTTCAGTTCCGGCGCGGGTGAAGACTAGCCACCAAAAAAATTGCGAGCAAGAAATAACACGTTGGCGGGGCGCTCGGCGAGACGCCGCATAAACCATGGATACCAGAACGTTCCGTAGGAAATGAGCACGGCGGAGCGATAGCCTTCTTGCGCGAGGCGAAATTGCTCGGCACGCTGAATGCCGTAGAGCATTTGAAATTCGAGGCGATGCTTCGGAACCCCCTGCGCGGCGGCCCATTCGATGAGGCTCGCGATCAACGCGCGATCGTGAGTGGCGATGGCAGCGCGCACGCCTGCTCTGCGAGCTTCCGGGCTTAACAATCTTTTGGCCAGCTCCATATAGCTCGCGTCAACATCCTGTTTTCTGGGATAAGCAATTTCTGCGGGTTCGTTGTAGGCACCCTTCACCAGACGAACCGCCGCCCCGATTGCAATCAGCGAATCCAGGTCCTTCTGCGTGCGATACAGATATGCCTGAACGCAAACGCCGACATTCGCGTACGCTTTGCGGGCGCGCAGGTAAATTTCGAGCGTTACGTCCACGTAGGGACTCTGCTCCATGTCGATCCACAGCGTTTTGTCCTGCGGCGTGGCCTCAATGAGTTTTGCGAGATTGGCATAGCAGAATTCGCGATCGAGATCGAGGCCGAGCTGCGTTAGTTTCACGGAAACTTCGGTGGGCAGGCTGGCGGTGCTGATCCGGTGAAGGACGTCGAGATAGTGGCGCGTGACGGATTCGGCTTCGGCGCGGTTCTCGATGTTTTCTCCGAGTTGCGTGACGAGGGTGGCGATGCGCTTTTCGGCCAGTTGGCGCGCGGCTGCGAGAGCGTCATCGATATTTTCACCGGGCATGAAGCGCGTGACGGTGCGTCGCAAGAATCCGTAACGAGGCGCATTTTTGCGCATCCAAGGGCTGGCGGAAGCCTTCAAGATTGCGGTGCGCATCAGGCTCATTTAGTTGTCGTCTCTCGCTGGAATTTTATTGTCCCGAACTTAGGGCTTTCAAAAAGCGGTAGTAGAAATCAACGCCGGCGTAGAATGACGCGACTCGAATGCGTTCGTCTTTGCCATGGGAGCGGTCGTCTTCGACATCTGTAAAAACTCCAACAATTCCATAGGCAGGAATGCCCCGAGCGCGGACGATCGAATTGTCACTCGCGCCCGGGTCCATTTGCGGCACAACGGGAACTCCCGGCCATAGTTCCGCGCTTACTTTTTCCAGCGGGCCCATCACATCCGGCCGCAATGGCGATGGTTTCGTGGCTTCCGATCCAGCGCCGAGCGAGACAATAGGAGTTACAGAAATATTAGGATCTTTCAGCGCTTCGACGAGCGCTATTTTCGCCTCTTCGGCCGTGTGGCCCGGCAGGATGCGGCAATTGACATTGGCTGTAGTAACGCCTGGCAATGCATTTCTAGCGTGGCCCGCCTGGAGCATCGTCGCTACACAAGTGGTCCGGAAGCGCGCGTTGTAATACGGCATGGCAGAGAGCCGTGCGATCGCGCCGGCATCCGGCGGAGTCTGCAGAATCGCTTTCATATCGGCGCCAAGCGAGCCGCCGAGGATATTGGCGGAACGCGAAAAATATTCGCGGGTAACTTCGTTCAGCTCGAACGGGAATTGAAAATGCTGCAAGCGCGCGAGACCATCTGCCAGTTGATAAATCGCGTTGTCCGAAGTAGGAAGAGAACTATGGCCGCCGCGATTAGTGGCCTTGAGCTCGAAATCCTGGTACGTCTTTTCAGCTGCCTCGATCCCCACTAGTTTTCGCTTGCCGTCTTGCAGCTCGAAAACACCGGCATCGGGATTCAGAACGAAGTCCGCGGCGATCAGATCGGGATGATTCTCCATGAGCCATGCGACGCCGTTTGACTGGCCGCCCTCTTCGTCGGCGGTGAGGGCGAGGATGATGTCGCGATCTGGCTTGTAGCCTTCTCTCTTCATGCGAATCATAGCGGACATCAGAATCGCGTCGCCGTCCTTGATATCTTCGGTGCCGCGGCCGTAGAAGTAGCCGTCCTTCTCGAGGAATTTAAAAGGGTCAACGGACCAATCTTCGCGGCGTGCTTCCACGACGTCGAGGTGGCAGATCATGAGAATCGGTTTGCGCGCGCCAGTGCCGTGAAGCCGGACGACCAGGTTTCCTTTTCGGGGATTCGGACCGCCGAGGAAGATGTCGTTATCGGGGTAGCCGGCATCGCGCAGGCGTTTGGCCATGGCTTCGGCGGCAACGGTGGTATTGCCGACGGAATCGGTGGTGTTGATCTCGATGAGCTGTTTGAAAATGTCGTGCGCCAGTTGATTTGTGGCGTCGTTCGTCTGCGCTTTGATCGGGGCGGCCATTGCAAGGCACACAAAAACCGCGAAAGCCAGGAACTTCCGGGGTGTCATTGGGTCTCCTGAATCAAGAAGGGGGAGACTACCAAAGTCAGGCAAGGGATGCCAATTCTTGCGGACATTCGCAACGACGAAAAGGGCCGTTTTGTCTCGATTAGAAATTTGGAAACGGTTTGTTTTCTTGCGCGTGGGCGGAATTCGAATCGCGGTGTCGCGATTAGGTGTCTCGATTAGAAGACCAGTGGCGAGTGACGGGTAACGCGTGGCGAGCAACTTGGGGCGGCAGAAAGGCGGAGCGAGGCGTGCGCTTGGTTCCCCAGGGCAAGAAATCATAGAAAATTTGCGATTAGGAAATTTTACATTGCTGATTCTTATGCGGTTAGATCGAATTCTAATTCCGGATTTGCGATTAGAAATGCGGGGGTTGAAGGGTGGCGACGAGAGATGGGCGCAATGGGGGGGAATGACGGCGTTGAAGGAGAGTTTTTGGCGCACAGATCCGCTTCTGGGTGCTGATGGATGCCTTCCGCGCGAGTTGTCCGTAAAACGCACGACTGATGATAACGTACTGGTAACTAGTTTACAAGCTTAAAAATCGTGGGTGGCTTCGACCCCCCGGGCAGCTACCCGAGGCTTCCGCCGAATCCCGGCCGCCCCGGCAATCCGGGGCTAAGGAAAACGGCGGCAAGCCGCCGTACTCCGAAGGAGCTGTACCGAATGCGGAGCTGTCTGGAGGTGGATGTCAACAGAGCAATTTCAGATTTCAAATACCGAAAAGGCAACGGAGAGGCTTAGAACGGGGGCGGGGAGTACGGAGTTTCTGCTGGGGATTCGAGCAGGAAGACAGCGTAGCGGTAGACTGCGACTTTTGTGGCATCGGGGACGCCGCCTGCGGCGAAAATTTCCCCGAAGGAGCGATGAAGTTCATGCATTTTGTCTTCGGGGAGAAGGCCTAAGAGTTCGCCGAAATGGTTTTTGGCTTTAGTGAATGCATCGGATTCTTCGGGCGTGAGCGGAGGAGGGTTGAAGTTCTTCTGTTCGTATTCGCGGTAAAAATCATAGCGGAATTGTTTTTCGTAGAGCGCGGCGTAGGCTTTTTTTTGTGCGTCGGCCGGCGGATCGGTGGCGGCGAGGGCTTTGGCGGTGAAGTCGTTGAGAGCGTGCTCGAAATCGCCGAAATTTCCGCGCGCGCCCATTAATGGACCTTTGCCTGATTTGCCAAGCACAGCTGCGAGACGGTTTGTGCGCGCGTCGTAGCATTTGCCGTAGGTGGAGATTCCCTGGATCGTGGTGGGCTCGGTGGCATCTTTTGCGGCGGTGAATTTTTTTATCCAGTCGGTTGATGGCATTTGGAGGATTTGGGCGCAGGTGAGGCCGAGGTGATCGGCGGAGGGGGATTGTTTTTGCGTTTGGGCGAATGCAGCGGATGGTGCGGCACACGATAGCAAGACGAGGGCGAGAGAGAACGAATGGATTGATTTCATCAGGGAGATTATAGCGAGGGAAATGCCTCACACAGTTGTGAATCAATGGGCGCCTACCGGGAGGCGAGACCATCTCAAATCTAAAATTTCAGATTTCAAATACGGAAAAAGCAAAAGAGCCGGCAGGATGCCTGCGCTATAAAAGAACGGTGTCGCCAGATGCGTCAAGAATTGATGATTGAGGTGTGATGTTACGTTGGCGCAGGCCCTTCTCAGGGTATCCCTTTGTGCCTCAGGGCAAGCAGGAATGCCTGTGCTACTGAAAGGCTAGCGGGCGGCGGCTGAGGATTGGGCGTCAAGGAGGTCGAGTTCGTATTCGAGTTTGCGGAGGGTTTCGTCATTGATCTGATTGTGATTGCGGAGATTCAGGATTGTGGCGCGCTGGACGGCGCGGAGCTGGCGGGTTAGTTCGAGATAGCGGTCATAGTGCCTGGGGTCCTGGTCGGCATCGGCGGCGCCATCCTTCGCTTCCAGACGGCTGAGGCGGTGGCGCTGGGCGTGAATCAATTCGTCGTAGACTGGTTCGAATTCGGCGCCGTCATTCTCACGTGCCGCTTCGAGATAAGCGAGCGCGGCTTCAATCATGTCGCGGCGGGCTTTTTCTTCTTCGGGATTTTTCTCATTCGCATCGGAGAGACCGAGGGCGCGAATGAGCGGAGGAAGGGTGAGTCCCTGCAAGACTAGGGTGACGAAGATTACGGAGAATGTGAGGAAGATTATGAGGTTGCGCTGGGGAAACGGCGAGCCGTCGCGCAGATATTCTGGCAGCGAGATGGCGGCGGCCAGGGCGACGACGCCGCGCATTCCAGTCCAGCCGATGATCAGGATCGAGCGCGGATTAGGAAACGGCTCCGGCTGATGAAGCAAACGGCGGCGGATGAAATTGGAGACCCAGGCGCCGGGATAGACCCAAACCATGCGGAGAAGGATCACGACCGCGCTGAACATGGCGCCGAGCAAGAGCAGGCGGCCGATTGTATATTCGTGAATTCCTTCGAGGACGTAGGGAAGCTGTAGACCCAGCAGGATAAAAACAAAACCGTTCAGGATGAACGTGAGCGTGTCCCAGACGGCGTAGCCTTTCAGGCGCGCGCCGAGCGAGAGGTAGAGCGAACTCTTGTGTCCGAGGTAGAGACCGCAGACGACGGTGGCGAGAACGCCGGAAGCGTGGGCGCTTTCCCCGGCGAGATAGGCGAAGTAAGGGGCGATGAGGCTGATGGTGATTTCGATGGGGGCGTCGTCGATTCTTGTTTCGAGGTAGTAGATCAGCTTGGCGATGACGAGGCCGATGACGATGCTGCCGGCGATCAGATAGATGAGCCGTTCGATCCTCATTTCAAGACTGGGAACTGCTCCGGAAACGACGAGCCCGACTGCAAATTCGAGAGCGAGCAGGCCGCTCGCGTCGTTGACGAGGCTTTCGCCCTCAATCACGGCCGTGATGCGCTTGGGGATGCCGAGGCGCTGGCCGATTGCGGTGGCGGCGATCGCGTCGGTGGTGCTGACGACAGCGCCGAGAACGAGGCCGAGGCGGAAGTCGAAACCGGGAAGAATCCAATGGGAAATAGAGGCGACACCGCGAACGGTGAAAATGACAAGACCGAGTGCGAGCATCGAAATGCTGACGAGGTTGTAGCGGAAATCACGCCAAGACGTGGTGAAAGCGGAAGAGAAGAGAAGCGGGGGAAGAATGACGAGAAAGACGAGATCGGGATTCAGGGCGATATGCGGCGCGCGCGGGAAGAAACTGAGAATGAGGCCGCCGATGACCAGAATAATGGGGTAGGGCGTTTGGAAGCGTTTTGCGAGGGCGGCGAGGCCTGCGACGAAAAGCAGCAGGAGGAGAAAAATCAATTCGATGCTGTGGATGCCGGCGGCTTGCATGGCAGTGGCGGATTAAAGATAGCGGTTCTGGAGGCTGGAGGCTAGAGGCTGGAGGCAAGAGGAGAAAACCCGCGCTGCATAATGAGCGCTCGACGCGCAAATTGGCGTTGCAGGGCCCTCGCTCCGCTCTACGCTCGGTGCGCTTCGCGCGACTGGGTTTTATGCCGGAGCTGAAGCTCCGACCCACAAAGATTTCGGACGTGCTGTGGTGACACCGCGTCGCTATGACCATGAGAGAAAGGCTCACGACGAGGATGGCGTCGTCGTGGCTACCGGTGCAATACGTGCTCGCAGTGCGCGGATTATTTCTTGGGGAATTTTGGTTTGCGGAAGACGGCGCGCTCGCTGAGGATTTCGAGGGCGCGGGGGAGTCGCCTCTTACGAACGTCGGGGGACTTTGCTGAGAACCAGCGGAGGAATTGCATGCGACCGGCTACGGTGAGGCGGTCGAATTCTTTTTTGAGGCGAGGGCGGGATTTGAGGGCGGCTTCGAGTTCGAGAGGAACGGGCAAGTCGCGCGATGCGAGATCAATTTTGAGCGTGACGCCGATGAGTTCGCCAGTGTCGGCTCTCGCGGCCTTGCGGAGGATGGCATTTACCTGGAGCCGGTAGCGGCCGGCGCCTCCGGGGACGAGAGTGGTGCGAGTGCTGCGATTATTCGAGGTGGCAACGACTGGAATGTGTTTCGGGACTGCTTTCTTTCCGCCACCTTTTGAGGGCTTCGTGGCAGCGGCATATTCTCTCGCGATAGCGAGGCCCACGTCTTCGGGGACGTCGACGTAGCGCAGCATCCAGATTTTGTAAATCATTGCCAGAAATCGAGGAGAACTCACGGACCTTAGAATCCGGGGAGACCTGGTTTTCGTCAAGGCTTCAGAAGAACAATTCTGGGGAAACGTGGAATCGGCGGCTGAGACGTTTGATGTGCTCTTTGTTCCCATGAAGCCTTGGAGATAAGCCCAAATAAAAAAGGCTCCGATTGCTCGGAGCCTTTTGAAATTAAATCCTGGCGGCGACCTACGTTCCCGCGCAGTTACCCGCGCAGTATCATCGGCTCAGCAAGGCTTAACTTCCGTGTTCGGGATGGGAACGGGTGTGACCCTTGCGATAAGACCACCAGGAAACTGGAAATCGAAACTCGGATCGCGAAGATTGCGAGGAGTTTCGATGAGCAACTGAGGGAAGTAGGGGTAAACCACAAATTCCACGAAAAAGTAATGCAATGTGGAAAGGAACTTGACCTTCCCCACGCTACCCTTCGATTTCCCGTTGCGAATTTCTCAGGGCAACACTACGTGTTGGGAAAGTATTATGGTCAAGCCGAACGGCCGATTAGTACGGGTTAGCTACACGCATTACTGCGCTTACACTTCCCGCCTATCAAAGTCGTAGTCTTCGACTGGCCTTCATAGATGGCCGCAGCCATCTTGGGAAACCTTATCTCGAGGCGAGCTTCTCGCTTAGATGCTTTCAGCGATTATCTCTTCCGGATTTCGCTACCGAGCGATGCCACTGGCGTGACAACTCGATCACAAGAGATCCGTCCATCCCGGTCCTCTCGTACTAGGGACAGCTCCTCTCAAGTTTCCTGCGCCCACACCAGATAGGGACCGAACTGTCTCGCGACGTTCTGAACCCAGCTCACGTACCGCTTTAATAGGCGAACAGCCTAACCCTTGGGACCTTCTACAGCCCCAGGATGCGATGAGCCGACATCGAGGTGCCAAACCTAAGCGTCGATGTGAACTCTTGGCTTAGATCAGCCTGTTATCCCCGGCGTACCTTTTATCCGTTGAGCGATGGCCCTTCCACGCAGAACCACCGGATCACTAGATCCCACTTTCGTGCCTGCTCGACCTGTGTGTCTCGCAGTCAACCCGGCTTATGCTCTTGCACTCCACGGCGGGTTTCCAATCCGCCTGAGCCGAGCTTTGAGCGCCTCCGTTACAGTTTAGGAGGCGACCGCCCCAGTCAAACTACCCGTCTGGCCGTGTCCTCCGACCCGTCGAGGGTCGCAAGTTAGAGCGACAGAACTATCAGGGTGGTATTTCACCGTTGCCTCCCCCTCAGCCGAAACCGAGGGATCCCAGGCTCCCACCTATCCTACGCAGGCAGTACCGTTAATCATGACCAGAGTGCAGTTAAGGTGCACGGGGTCTTTCCGTCTAGATGCGGGCATCCGGCGTCTTCACCGGAACCACAAATTCGCCGAGCCGTTCGCCAAGACAGTCGTTCGATCGGTACGCCATTCGTGCAGGTCGGAACTTACCCGACAAGGAATTTCGCTACCTTAGGACCGTTATAGTTACGGCCGCCGTTCACCGGGGCTTCAGATCAGGCCTTCGTAGCCTTGCGGCAGCTAAGCCCTCCCTTTAACCTTCCGGCACCGGGCAGGCGTCACCCCCTATACGTCGTATTCGACTTAGCAGAGAGCTGTGTTTTTGTTAAACAGTCGCCGAACGCATTTCACTGCGGCCCCCTCGGGCTATAAACCCTAGCGGGGCACCCCTTCTCCCGAAGTTACGGGGCTAATGTGCCTAGTTCCTGAGCGAGCGTTCTCTCGAGCGCCTGTGGATATTCACCTTGTCTACCTGTGTCGGTTTGAGGTACGGGCACCACCCGAACTCCTTAGAGGATTTTCCTGGCAGCGTGAGATCAGAGACTTTGCGGCCGTGTGGCCTCGGGACCGGTCTAACCGTTGAATGACCCCGTGGATTTTCCTGCGGGATCCGGCTTACACCGGGCCATCGGGACGTCCATCACCCGACTCCCCTACCCTTCTGCGTCACCCCATCGTCAAACGTTCGTGTGGCGGGACAGGAATGTTGACCTGTTGTCCATCAGCTACGCCTCTCGGCCTCACCTTAGGACCCGCCTAACCCTGAGCGGATTAACCTTCCTCAGGAAACCTTAGACTTTCGGCGACACGAGTTCTCATCGTGTTTATCGCTACTTATGCCGGCAGAGTCTCTTCCGTGGCGTTCAGTAGTCCTTCCGATCTACCTTTGCCACCACAGAATGCTCCCCTACCAAATCGAGCGGCTCGCGCCGCCCGAATTTCGCAATTTCGGTCGCAGACTTAGCCCCGTTGGATTGTCGGTGCGTGAACACTTGACCAGTGAGCTGTTACGCTTTCTTTAAAGGATGGCTGCTTCTAAGCCAACCTCCTGGCTGTCTGTGCGCTCACACGTCCTTTCCCACTTAGTCTGCAGTTGGGGACCTTAATTGGCGATCTGGGTTCTTTCCCTCTCGACCACGGAGCTTATCCCCCGTAGTCTCACTCCTGCGCTGTTGTCCACGGCATTCGGAGTTTGATTGGATTCGGTATCCTGGATGGGACCCTAGTCCATTCAGTGCTCTACCACCGTGGCAAATCACGCAAGGCTGCCCCTAAAGGCATTTCGGGGAGAACGAGCTATCACGGAATTTGATTAGCCTTTCACCCCTACCCTCAGCTCATCCGAGCGATTTTCAACTCACACCGGTTCGGTCCTCCAGTCGCGGTTAAGCGACCTTCAACCTGGCCAAGGGTAGATCATCCCGCTTCGCGTCTATTCCCACACACTAATCGCCCTATTCGGACTCGCTTTCGCTACGGCTCGCTTTCGCTTAACCTTGCGTGTGAGAATAACTAGCCGGCTCATTAAGCAAGAGGCACGCCATCAGGCGTTCCGTATCCGAAGACACGGCATAGCCCTCTGACTGCTTGTAAGCATACGGTTTCAGGTTCTATTTCACTCCCCTCGCAGGGGTGCTTTTCGCCTTTCCCTCACGGTACTAGTTCACTATCGGTCGCCAACGAGTATTTAGCCTTGGAGAGTGGTCTCCCCGGTTTCCCACGAGGTTTCTCGTGCCCCGTAGTACTCAGGATACCGCTTCGAGTCCGGTCAACTTTCGGCTACATGGCTTTCACATTCTTTGGCCCTGCTTTCCAGCAGGTTCGCCTAGCTTCCGGATTGGTAACTCTACTCACGCGGTCCTACAACCCCGGGATATAAATACCCCGGTTTGGGCTATTCCGGTTTCGCTCGCCGCTACTACCGGAATCTCAATTGATTTATTTTCCTCCAGGTACTGAGATGGTTCACTTCCCTGGGTTTGCTCGCACCCTCCTATATATTCAGAGGGCCGTAACCTGGTTTTACCAGATTGGGTTTCCCCATTCGGAAATCCCCGGATCAAAGCTTGCTTGCAGCTCCCCGGGGCTTATCGCAGCTTGCCACGTCCTTCATCGCCTGTTGGCGCCAAGGCATCCACCGTACGCTCTTAGTAGCTTAACCATAAAACTTACCTAACACGTCCCGAGAGAAATCGGGACCCGAGAGAAACAGAATGAAGGGTCTTGCAAGCCCTTCGTTCCGAATCTTCCGGGTTTGATGCGTGGAACTTTTCAGATTTTTGAGAAATGAAAGGGACCACGAGATCGCGCGTGCAGGAAAGTTCGCCTTTCCACATTGCGCTACTTTCTCGAGCAAAAATTTGCGGTTTATCACGCTATGCGAACCTTGAAATTCGCATAACGCGATGCCTACTTCCTTCAGTTGTCAAAGACCGTCGTTCCGATCAACAGCTTCCGATCGAAACGTCTCCGCTCCCGGCGGAGCGCGAAATCGGTTTTGGAGCCGAAGTCGCGAGCAATAAAAAAACCCGGCAACGAGCGCCGGGCATGTCCGTCCTATTCCTGTGGCCGCGTCTACGCTAGCAGCCTCCGGAACGGATATGCTCGAAACTCGTTATGTGCCAACCCGGTGCTTGTAACCAACTTCACCTCTGGTTAAGCGGCAGACCCGGTTCGTCAGGACAATCCCCGGCAAATCCGAGGTACGCCGACATCAGGGAAGTATAGCAAAAAAGAAAATTTCGTCAAGTAGTTGTAACAATTATTTCGAGGAGATGAATTGTGGAATTTGGAGGTTCCTGTGGAAAAGCTCGGCGTATACGAAGTTCGCCCTTACATTGGTGGATTGAGGCTGGGCTGGAAAACTGGTATTAGACCTCTATCCTTTTCGGTGTTTGAAGAATTCGACCTGGCGCAAGCGCTTTTCGGCTTCGGCTTTGCTCTTGTAGGGGCCCCCGAGACTCTTGCCCTTTTCTGACAGAACTTTGTAGCCTTCTTTCACTTTTTTGATCATTTCGCACCTCCGATTCTATTTTGATCAGGCAAGCGGTGAGTGCAATGCACGAATTGCTGTAGCGGGTAACGACAGTGCCCTGAGAGAAAAGCAAAGAGCCGGCAAGATGCCGGCGCTACAAGAGAACGATTGCGTTGGACCGTGCCGAGAGCGGCGACGGGCGGCGCCAGTTACTGGGGCGCAGGCTGAAGCCTACGCTACTGAAAACCAACACCAGATCTCCACCGCGCCGCGCCCTCCATCAATGCGATCCATCAACGGCTATGGGTTTGTTACCTGCTCGGAGATGCTGACGTCGCGGATAGGGACGTAATATTTTTGCTCCCATTCCTGGTGTAGCGGGCTTTCGGCGTAGGCGTCGGCGGCGTCACGGTCTTTAAATTCGATGGCGTAGGCGGCGTTGAAATCGCGGGGTTGGATGCGGTCGGCTTTGATCCAGATGTTTTTTATGCCGGGGACTTTTGCGGCCATTTCTTTCACGCCTTCGAGCGCGCGCTGCTTATCGGCGTCGGCAACACCCGGGCGCCACTTCAAAATCACCATGTGGATGATGGTCTTGGGCTGGCCGAATTTGTTTTGTCCGGCGACATAGCCGCCCGCGAAAAGGCTTAGCGCCGTGAGCGTGGCTCCGAGAATCTTTGTGGCAGTTGTGAAATGAATTCGCATGATAGCTCCTCTCATTCAATTGGACGCACGAGTCTAAGCGACGGCGCTCGGGCTGTGCAACTTCTGTGGACGTTTTCGCGTATTCTCATTGCGGGTCGGGTTGGTGTGGGGTCTGATTGCGATTCGATGATCGCAGGCGCAAGAATCCCACGACGAAAAAAGGCATCGTCGTGGCTACCGCGATGTTGCCGACTCGAGTTGAGCGCTGGACGGATGGTGGCATTTGGATGTTGACCCGCTGGTTTCGGGTTGAGTAGCATGCGCGAGTCCAGTGATTTGATTTGAGGGCACGCGGGCGGTTTGGGGCGGAAAAATGTTTTGTCCGAAATGTGGAACGCAACTCGCAGACGACGCTGCATTTTGCACCAGTTGTGGTCAGGCGGTTCAGCGAATCGCAAGCGCTGCCTATCCATCCCCGGCTGCTCCTCCTCCGGTCCAGGCTCAGCCGGCTGAGCAGCCACCAGCACAGAATGTTTGGCAGACACGGGCGCCCAGCCAGCCAGTGGCATACGCCGGGTTCTGGCTTCGTGTTGTCGCCTACATCATTGACGCGATCATTCTTGGCATAGCCGGCGTAATAGCTTTCTTTCCACTATTCAGGGCAAACATTCATGCCTTCACGACGCAGAACCCGTGGGAGGTGTACACCACGATGTCGCGGCCGCTTTTTGCCATCCGTCTACTAGCAGTGATGTTGAGCTGGATTTATTACGCCTCAATGGAAAGTTCGACGTGGCAAGCGACGCTGGGCAAAAAACTTCTGGGTCTGCGGGTGACGGATCTGGCGGGAAACCGAATTTCGTTTGCGCGTGCTTCGGGCC
>CAVSOB010000007.1:0-478689 GCA_963729525.1 uncultured Acidobacteriota bacterium | reverse complement strand
CGAGGCCGCGATGGTCAACTGGCGCTTCATGGCGAACGCGATTTGGACTACCGATGAGGCGGTCCGGCGCATGAGGGCGGCAGCTGCAACTTCCGCCGTCGTTTCTGCATAGCGTCTCCAAATGCGCTGATTGTCGGGCACCTCTCAAGAGCGATCAAAACAAGTCAATTCACGGAAGAAGGAGCTTCAATGAACGCGGATCGTAAAGTATTAGTCGTAACCGGATCGTCGCGGGGTTTGGGAGAAGGATTTGTGCGAGCTTACCGGGAGCGCGGTTGGCGCGTGGTTGGAAACGCGCGCGAGATCGCAACTTCCCGTGACCCCGATTACATAACAGTCCCCGGTGACATCGGAGAGCCAGCCATTGCGAGGAAGGTAGTGCAGACAGCGCTCGATCGCTTCGGGCGGGTCGACACGCTCATCAATAACGCGGGCATTTGGCGTCCGGGTCCGATCACCTCAATCTCTGAAGAATTGTACAGACGAGTGATGGCGACCAACATGGACAGCGTTTTCTTTGCGACTCAGGCGGTTGTGCCGGCCATGCAGAAGCAGGGCGGCGGCCATATCGTCCAGATCTCGACGAGCCTCGTGGAGCACGCGTTGCAGACTGTACCGGCCGTGCTAGCGTCGCTTTCAAAGGGCGCTTGCGTGGCCGCCACGCGCGGGCTAGCGATGGAACTTGCATCAAGCAACATCCGCGTCAATGCGATTTCACTTGGCATTGTCCTGACTCCGCTGCACGCGGGCTCGAATCCCGAAGACCTTAAGTCATTCTCGCCGCTCAACCGCAACGGCAAAGTCGAAGATGTCGTCCGTGCGATGAACTATCTCGAAGACGCTGACTACGTTACCGGCGAAATCCATTACGTCGACGGCGGTCGCACTGCTGGCCACTAAACCGATCAAAACTCTTCAGCTGGCACTACATGGCCTATCCGCCGTGGGCGACCGACGAAGCTCTGATAGGAGAGAACACTGATGTCTACGCACAATCGACTGACAATCACGAAAATTACTCCTGCTTATTGGAACGTCTCCATCAACAACCCGCCGATCAATCTCTACGACCCAGAAATGTTCGCAGAGCTGAATGTGCTTCTGGATACGCTCGACGACGACAAGGACGTAAGTGTCATCGTGCTTGAAAGCGCCAACCCAGACTACTTCGTCGCGCACTTCGACTTTGCTCGAGCTGACATCATCCCCGATCAGCCAGGCGCTGCCGAATTCACGGCTTGGCCTCGTATGATGACGCGTTTCGCGCAGTCTCGAGTGCTAAGCATAGCAAAGCTACGTGGTCGGGCACGGGGCCAGGGTTCGGAACTTGCGTTCGCGTGCGACATCCGCTTCGCTTCGAAGGAGAAGGCCATACTCGGACAACCTGAAGTCGGCGTCGGCGTTGTACCAGGTGGTGGTGGCACTGAATGGGTCGCCCGGTTGGTCGGGCGAGCTCGTGCTCTCGAGATCCTTTGCGGCGCCGACGACTTCGATGCCGACACCGCCGAGAAATATGGTTGGGTAAATCGATCGATCCCCGATGCGGAGCTCGACGCATTTGTCGACAAGTTTGCTCGGAGAGTCGGGAGTTTCTTGAAGCGACCACTCGAACTGGTCAAGAAGCTAGTGAACGCCCATGTGGGATTTCCGTCGGAAGCAGAACTCTGGAATTCCAACCACGCGTTTCTCGGGACGAAATCGTGGCCGGAGAGTCAGGCGCGGGTGCGGAAGTTGGTTGAGATGGGATTCATGCAGCCCGGCGATATGGAAATGCACATGGGCGAGCGTCTCGGCCGCGCGGAAGATTTCAAGGATCTTCCGATCGAATGAAGAAATAAACGGCGCCGGATCGCAGATTCGGATCTTGTATCAAGAGAGGGACTTGTCATGAAAGCACTTGAACTCACCGCTTACGGCAACCCGAAGGACGTGATCAGACTCGTTGACCAACCTGAGTTCGGTCCGTTGGCCTCCGATGAATGGGTCATCGACATGGAGGCAGCACCGGTCTCGCCGACCGATCAATACATCATCGCCGGCATTTATGGTGAACTTCCACCGCTACCGCACGGTCTGGGCTCTGAGGGTGTTGGCCGAGTCTCGGCGGTCGGTAGCGCCGTCAGGCACCTGAAAGTCGGCGATCGAGTAATCGCTCCGTTACTCCAAAACACGACTTGGTCGACGCGCGTCAAGACCAGAGAGACGTGGCAGCGTGCACTGCCCGAAGGCAACCTCAGCCAGATGGCACAGGTCGGTATGAATCCTGCCACCGCACTTCTGTTGCTGACCGAATTCAAGACTTTAAAGGCCGGCAACTGGGTGATCTCGACCTCCGCGAATTCAGCGGTCGGTCGCTCGGTCATCCCGATTGCAAAGGCGCGCGGCATAAAAACCGTCAACATCGTTCGCACACCTGATCTCCTCGATGAAATAAAAGCGGCGGGCGGCGATGTCGTGCTGGCTGACGGACCGAATCTCGCGAAGCGGATCTCTGCGGCCACTGGTGGTGCCGACATTCAGCTTGCTCTGGACGGCGTCGGCGGCCCACTGACGCAGCAATTGATCGAAGCGATCGGTCTCTATGGAAGTATCGTGCTTTGGAGCCGAATGGGTGGTGTAGATCCCACAATCGCAACAATTCCAGTGCTTTTCGCGGGCAAATCTCTGCACGGATTCTGGATTGTCAACTGGTTGAAAATTCCCGGAAATCGCGAGCGACTTACAGCCGTCTTTGAAGAGATTGCCCCCCTAATGGCATCGGGCAAGATCGTGATTCCTGTCGCTGGCGAATTTGAACTTGACCAGTATGTCGATGCGATTGCGTTAGCGTCCAAATACAACGGCAAGGCAATCCTATACCCGAACGGCAAGCGCTGATCTGTCGGCAAATAGGTCTGGATGCATCAGATCGGTGCGCCCTCGAGATGCAAAATCTGCGCCGAATCGTTGAGGCAGTTGAGCTTCCCGTAACGGTGGACCTTGAGAGTGGCTATGGCGACAAAGCGAGCCAGGCTGCGAAGAGCGTTTCACTTGCGATCGAGGCGGGCGCTGTAGGCTGCAATCTGGAGGACAGTGTTCCAGCGACCGGCGCGGTTCGGGACATCGCTACACAAGTGGATCGGGTTCGGGAAGCTCGCAAAGCGGCTGAGGCTTCGAACGAGTCGTTTTTCATTAACGCCAGATGCGATCTACTTTTTCAAACGGGAGATTCTGTGCCTCACGATGAGGAGCTTCTCGCAAAAGCAGTAGAACGCGCCCAAGCATATGCGAAGCGGGGTCTTACGGTTTCTTCGTCCCGGGCCCTTCGCGAGGAACCGTGGCGAGGTTGCTCATACATCCATAAAGACTCAGCAACTAATCAACCCCGCAGATGAGTTGAATACTGTAGAGAACATTTTGAAGGGCCTAGAAATAATAGACGGGTTGATCGCAAAGCTCTAGATAACGCGGACGCAGCCCTGCTTCCATGTCCCTTTTCTATGACAATGAAGACGGAAGCCAGCCCACGCCAATAGCTGGCTCCCGTCGGTTGTGCGTCGGATCACCCGCCGCTGGTTATTCGTTTATGGGTGACCGACGGTCACGATGACATAGGAGCACGAAAGTTCAATCAAGCGGCAACCAGACTGTGGTAGGGGGAGATGGCAATCCCAAGCTAGTTCTTTCTTCAGCCTCCAACTTCGCGCGCCGCTTGGCAGCGAGCTTCTGCAACCGGATGCGCGTTGCGCGCTCAGTGGGATGCTTGCCTTCCATTCGAAGCTTGCGTTGTTGTGCCAGTCCGCCCCGCTTGGCGAGCGTAGATCGGCCCCATGCTGAAGATGGTGGATTGAGAGCTAGTCTTCTTGCCTGGCCAACTAAAATCGCGAGCCTCCAGGGTGGCAGGTCTCCTCGCCAACGTCTGCAGAACCGATCCAGCCAACGGTGGGCGCTAGCTCGAACGCTCGGCGTGAGGTCTTGGAAGTATCCCGCTCGGTGGCGGCGATGGTAGTTTTTCAGGGCTGCGATTTTCATCAAGTCATATATCTCACGCTTGCGAAAATACTCCGTTCAGCGTTTGCGTTGCTGCTCAATCGATGCCATCGAGCCGGGTCATTCGCAGCCCGGCTTGGTGTGATTTTGATTCGTCTCTAAAAATGCCCCTGCGCGGGGACCCTGCCATTCCGGGGCCCCGAAGGCAGACGGGTGCTCGGAAATTTTTCATGGGACTCCCAAGCAGGTGGGTACGCGAGGAGGGTTGCAACGGGCGGGAGAGTTTGCGGGATAGAATGTGGTGTCGGCATTGTGCCCAGTTTTGTGCCCACCACCAAACCCTACTGAGTGATACCGAGAGTTGACCCCTCGCCGCAAATCCATGTGACCGTAGCACCTGCAACCGTCAGTAACATTCCATCGCACTCCATGTAAGTGATTGATTCTTCGTTCGAGGAGACTTAGCAGGCAGCCCTGTTCGGCCACTCCAGCACCTCTCCGCGGAATTTCGAGTGGATGGGGCGACGGCCTGCGCCGCTAGTATAGCATCAAGCTATTTCCACTTCTCCGACGGAATCGCCCTGTCAGGTCTGTCAGACATTTCAATGGCTGTTGTTCAAAGGTTCGGCTGGACCGGGCTATCCTGCACCGTGGCTGCGCGATCCTCGGCTGTGGCGCGGAGCACCCCAGACTCATCCGTGTAGTAACTCCGAAAACCAAAATTTCCGGGCCGCGCTATGAGGGTATAGTTCGTCACCCGGCCTTCAGCGTCAGGCTTCCCAGGCGTGTACTGCAGAGTGTAATGGCCGAGTTGCGCTTTTTGCGCCGCAATACGCGCTGTGTCTCCCAGAGCTTCGAGCGAAAATGGATAAGCAGCTTCGGCCGACTGATAACTCGAAAGCGCCGCTTGCACCGTCGCGATTGCGTCGCGGGCGCGCGCCTCTGATTCCGATTTCGAGCCCGACATGTGCCAGGGCACCGCGAACCAGCCCACCGCTCCGAGCGTCACAAGCAAAATGCCGCACGCAATAAGGATCCGTTTTGCGGTAGGCTTCTTCGCGATGGGAGCCGGCTCGCCAAACACATCCGCAACCGGCGAAGTTAGGTCCGCACCACAATACGGGCACACTTCGCTACCCGAGTTAATCGCCGCGTCGCATTCCCGGCAGGTGTACATCGAAAGACAATCTTAGCAGGAAGGCGAGTCCGTATAACTTCTCACGCGACCGATGCATAGAGGTGGTCATTCTGAGCGAAGCGAAGAAACCCAGCCCCTAATCCTTGGCACCGCGAGGCCAACGCATTTCCCCTGCTCACTTGAATTCGTTCTTATAAACCACGCCTTCCTTCATCACAAACTTCACATTCAGCAATTCATCAATATTCGCAAGCGGATCGCCAGAAACCGCGACCATGTCCGCGAACTTACCCGGCTCAATCGTCCCGGAGCGATCGCTCCAGCCCAGCATCTCCGCGGCGACCGTCGTTGCGGAACGAATCGCCTGCATCGGCGTCATTCCATAATCCACGTAGTAATGAAATTCGTGCGCTTCGTTTAAATCCGGGTCGGTCCATGGAAACCCACCCGCATCTGTGCCGAACACGATCTTCACACCCTTTTTCAATCCGAGTCCGAAGGCCTTCTTCTCGGCCTCAACCATCGGCCCCCAACTCCCACCGCGCCCCGGCGCCACGTAGGCGCCCACCATCACCGTCGGACACCAGTACGCCCCTTGCTTCACTGCTTGATCGAGAAGCACCTCAGTGAATCCATCGCCATGCTCGATCGAATCTACCCCGGCGCGAAGTGAAGCGGCGATGCCATCCGATCCAATGGAATGCGCCGCCACTTTGTGCCCCAACCGATGCGTCTCCTCGACAATCGCGCGCGCTTCTTCATCCGTGAAATTCACATGGCTGTGCAACACGCCATCTGAGCCGAAATAATACCCGCGGTCCGAGTAATACTTGATCCAGTCCGCGCCGCGAGAAATCTGCTCGCGCACCGCCAGCCGCGCGTTGTCCACACCATCCACGTACTGCACTCCATGTGGCACTTCGATTTCCCACGAGTAGCCCAGCAGCGGATACATGCCCGTCGGCGTCATCGCTCGCGTCGAGACGAACATATGCGGCCCTGGAACTTCGCCGCGATTAATCGCCGTCTTCACGTCTACGTCCGCATACATCGCACCTTCGGTTTCCAGATCGCGCAGCGTCGTGAAACCGCGATCGAGCGCGATCTTCGCATTCCGTGCTGCCAGAATTGCTCGATAGGGAATCGATTGCTTCAGCAGTTGCTCGTCGTAATCGGCAGCGGTTACATCGCCCTGCAGCAGAATGTGGGTGTGCGCATCAGTGAATCCAGAGAGCACCGTCGCATGCGAAAGGTCGATCACCTCAACGCCCGCCGGCGCGCTTCCTCCCGCCGTCACAGACGCAATCTTGCCGCCTTCGACCAAGATCATCGCGTTCGCGATCGGGAGCTCGCTTTTGCCGTCAATTAATCTTCCAGCGCGCACGGCGATTCGTTTCTTGGGCGCCTCCTTCGGCGCCTGCGCATTCAGCGACACGCAGCAAATTACACCGGCGGCAAGAACAGCGAGACGACGCATCATCGATTCCTCCGGGTCACATCCGTTAAGAAATTCGAGTGGGACTATAGGCGAAGTCGCAACAGCATTACAAGAAGCCGCTGCAACGGAGGGCATTGTAGGCGCGGTTTCAACCGCGGCATCTCGGTGCGCCGGAAAGGCACCTTCAGCCCCTGAAGTACGATGTGGACAAATCGGCAGTCAATGCGCCCGGCGCAGCGGAGGTCTGTGCGCTCGTCTTAAGTGGCGCAGGTACTCTTGCCTGTGCGCCTTTTGCATCTCTCGGACGACGCCGCACCCTGTACGGCCAACCTATCGCTCCCGTGCAACTCACGCACCCGATTCTAGTATCATTCTTCTCCAGAGGCGGCCCAGCGAAGATGCAAGCCGGCAAGTCGCATCGATTTCCCCCCGCGCTCAATCCAGTCGTTGCGCGCTGCTGGCAAAAAGCCGCCGTTCCTCCAAACTGCAGCCTCACGCGCGAACAATTTCAGCGCGCACTCGAACGCAGCGCCTCTCGCCGTTTTCCGGATTCTCTACCGGACGAGCGCATCGTAGCCGGATACCTCGAAAGCCTTAATCTAAGTGACCTCGCCCTCGCGTGCGCCTGCAGTGCCGGCGACAGCGCTGCCTGGGAATATTTCATCGAGCATTACCGCTCAGAGCTTTACCGCGCCGCGCGCATGATTCTCTCGAAATCGGGCGCCAATGATTCCAAAGCCCGCGACTTGGCCGATTCGCTGTACGCCGATCTATACGGGCTGCGCGAGTCATCCGACGGCTCGCGCCGCTCGCTTTTCGATTATTTCCACGGTCGCAGCAAATTATCCACCTGGCTGCACGCGATTCTCGCGCAACGTTACATCGACGAAATTCGCCGCACGCAAAAAATCGATTCGCTTGACACTCCCGGAAACGGCGACTCCGGCGCGCGTGAATTGCCTGAAACGAAGAGCGTGACACCCGACCCGGAGCGCGACGCCTACCTCGCGATCATGCAAGCCTGCGTTACTGCGGCGCTTCGCGACCTCGCGTCGCGCGATCGCCTGCGCCTCGCTTATTACTATGTCGATGGCCTGACGCTCGCGCAGATTGGCA
Source organism: uncultured Acidobacteriota bacterium (assembly GCA_963729525.1). Classification (GTDB taxonomy): domain Bacteria; phylum Acidobacteriota; class Terriglobia; order Acidiferrales; family UBA7541; genus Palsa-295. The sequence goes on along the minus strand of CAVSOB010000007.1, from coordinate 471,028 downwards.
AGCTGCTCGGCGAGCATGAAGCCACCGTCTCGCGCAAGCTCGAGCGAACACGCGCAGAGTTGAAGCGTTGCGTCGAGGCCGCGCTCCGCGAAAAAAAAAATTAACCGAAGCGCAGTTGAAGCTGTGCTTTGAATATGCGCGCCAGCAATGGCCATTCGATCTGACGCGCGCGCTTTCGGCGCGCGATTAGCCCTGGGCACGGCTGTGCAAATCGCGCTTTATTTTGGCAAGAATTTCGGCCCGGCCCGTTCTAAAGAAGGAGAATAGCGTCATGCCTTCGCAGGAAAACGAAAACGCGATGGACGGCCTGCTTCGGCGAAGTCTTGCGCGCGATTCCTCGGCCAACAGCGATTGTCCCGACGCCGAGCTCCTGGCCGCATATTTCGACCAGTCGCTCGGCGCCGATGAAGCCGCCAGATACGAGATTCATTTCTCCACGTGCCCGCGTTGTCGCGAACAGCTCGCCGCGATGGCGCGCGCCAACACCGAACAGATCGAGCAATCCGATCTCGCGCTCGAACCAGCTTTCGCAGGTGCGAGGCCAGCACAAGCAATTGCCTCGGACGCGGCACGCATGCCGGCACATCCGAAATCCGTCGTATCCATCGCGCGCTCCGAAACAAAGCTCCCTAAGCCCAAATCACCCGACGCCCGCTGGCTCGATCTCCGCTGGCTCATTCCAGTAGCAGCAATGCTCGTACTCGGCACCGTCGTATTCGTGCGTTTTGCCTCTCACCAGGCTAACGTCGGTCTCAATAATCAGGTGGCAATGACGAAGCCAGTTCAGCCGCCTCAGGAGCAGACCGCGCCCGTGCCGGAAAATCAGTCCAGCGACGTTGCAACGCCAGCGAAAGCCGCGCCAAATAACCAACCATCCACAGCGAATTCACCGACTCACTCGCGATCTTCCATCCCATCCGCCCCAGGCACAGTGCCAAATCGACAATCGGCATCAGCGCAAAGAAACGAACGCGCGTCGACCGGAGGCACGGCCTCAGCTAGCGTCGGATCAAGAGGTCCTGCCAAGACCGAAAAGGCTCCGGTTTATGTTTTCCATTCGCCAGAATGGCGCACCACCGAAGCTTCAGCTGACCGAAACCCCAAGAAAGAGAAATTTCCAACTGAACCCGCGCCCGCTGCGCCTGCTCCGGAGTTGAACGCGTCAATGCCGTCGATAGTGGTTGCAACGAGCTCAGCAGACGCCGTGAAGTCCCCCGCGCCCGCGCCGCCTCCGACCGCCGAACAAAAATCGCAAGCCTTTGGACTCAAGAGCCAAAACCTTCACGGCTCGGCCGCGGCGAACTCCCTCGCAAAAGCAAAACCCGCCCGAGAAAGCTATTCCGAAACGATAATTCCGACGCCCGATTCCGATATCTTCTACCGCATCGCTGGCGGCGGCTTCGTCGAAATTTCCGAGGACGGCGGCGTCACGTGGCAACGCCAGCTCCTCAATCCCTCCGCCGAATTTACCGCCGGTTCTGCACCGCAGCAGCGAATCTGCTGGCTCGTAGGCGGGTCCGGCATCGTCTTCCTCACCGCGGATGGAAAAAACTGGCAAAAGCTTTCGTCGCCCACATCGGACGATTTGGTTGCTGTGATCGCAAAAAGCGCTTCGGCCGCGACAGTCACCGCGAATGACAATCGAAAGTGGTCAACCGACGACGCCGGCAAAAACTGGCACCCGGTGAAATAAACTCAGCAAGACTTTCGAGCTCGGCCGTTCTAATCAGAGGAGTAGTTTCACTACAAGGAGACAGCCCATGCATCCCCTTTCCAACAAAATAACTCGCGCCGGACTCGCCGTCGCGGCTCTCGCTCTTCTGCCGCTCGTCGGAAATCTCGCTCAAGCCGCCGGCCCCCAAGCCGAAAAGCGCACTGAAAAAGAAGACGCCGCGCGCAAGCAACCTTCGATAACCACCGAAAAAGACCAGGTCGATCTTGCCGTCACCGTCTACAACTCCAATATCGCGCTCGTTCGCGACGTCCGCCAAATCCACCTGCCCTCCGGCATGTTCCCGCTGCACTTCGAAGACGTCGCCGCTTCCATAAACCCCGCCACGGTTCATTTCCGTTCGCTCGCTGACGCCTCGAAGCTCAACGTCATCGAGCAAAATTACGAATTCGATCTTCTCGATCCTCAAAAGCTCCTCCAAAAGTATGTCGGCAAGGAAGTCACGCTCGTCCGGGGGGAAAGGGAAGGCGGTTCGACGAAATGGGTGGAGACCAAAGCAACACTACTCGCCAATAACGGTGGCCCCGTTTGGAAAATCGGCAACGAAATCGTCACCGGCATGGCGGTTGATTCCTATCGCTTCCCCGATCTCCCCGAAAATCTCTATAGCCGCCCCACGCTCGTCTGGATGCTCGAAAATCGCGGCGCCGAATCGCAGCGCGTCGAAGCCTCTTACCTCACGAACAATATGAACTGGAGTGCTGATTACGTTCTCACCGTCGGCCGCGACGAAAAAAGCGCCGACCTCGACGGCTGGGTCACGCTCGTCAACAACAGCGGCGTCGCGTACTCCAACGCCAAGCTCCAGCTCGTCGCCGGCCAGCTCAATCGCGTCGAGCCGCCTATAAGCGGAAGAGCCCTAGCCGGAATCGCCGCCATGGAGGCCAAAGCAGCGCCGCAATTCGGCCAGGAAGCATTCTCCGAATATCACCTTTACACGCTCGGCCGCCGCACCTCGATTCAGAACAACGAATCGAAACAGATTAGCCTGCTAACCGGCAGCGGCGTGCCCGTCGAAAAATATCTCCTGGTCGAAGGCCAGCAATATTGGTTCCGCAATCCGCAGGGAATCGGCAATCCCATCTCGCAACCGGTAAAAGTTCTCTATCGCTTCAAGAATGACGAAAAGAGCAGCCTCGGAATGCCGCTGCCCGCCGGAACCGTTCGCGTCTACCAAGCCGATTCAAAGGGCGGTATCCAGTTCGTCGGCGAAGATCGCATCGAACACACGCCCAAGGACGAAACGCTCAAAATTCACGTCGGCAACGCCTTCGACGTGGTGTGCGAACGCAAAGAAACGGATTACAAGAAAATCGCCACCAACGTCATCGAACTCGAATACCAGATCACGCTGCGCAATCACAAGGACAGCGCTGTAACCGTCGAAGTCCGCGAACCAATCGGCGGCGATTGGGAAGTGCTCAACTCGAATTTAAAATGGACGAAACTCGACGCCACCACGCTCGGATTTTCGATTCCAGTCGAGAAAAACGGAGCAGCAACGCTCGATTATCGCGTGCGCGTGAAATGGTAAGCGGTAGGAGAGGTCCTCAATTGAGAAGGGTTCAGCGCTTGCAGCACGTCGATCGCTGATCCACAAGCACCAGTTCGTGCGCAAAAATCCGGTTCGACGGGAATTGCGCGGAAAGTTCGCTTAGAAGTATGCGGGCCTTTTCGGGTTGATGCTCTCGTTCATAAGCTAGCGCCAGCATGATCTTCGCAAACGGACTCAGATAACGCCCGTGTTCGGCGGCGGTCGACATCAGCTCCATTCCTTTTACCTTGTCACCGTGAACGCCGCCGAACCACAAAAATGCGCGCTTGTAGCTAGGCAGCGATCCAATCACGTAATTAGCCATGCCCAGCGCCACGTATGCGTCCTGCGACGAGGGATCGATCAAAAGCACTGCATTTGCTTCTGCCTCGCCCTGTTTCATAAAGCTGAGCGCGGCCATCTGCTTCTTCTGAATGAACGCGTCATAGTTCGATTCCATCCCGTCGGCGATCGTAAGAACCAGCAACCCTTGCACGTCGTGCGAGTCCGCTTTCACCCGTTTTTTCGCCATCTCCCGGGACTCGCGAACCGCTGCTTCAAAAGGTACGTTGCGATTTTGGGCGGGACTTCCTTCCGCGCCGCCGAGGAATCGTTGGTCGTTCAGAAAGAACTCTGACGACAAAATGCCTTTCGCGTCGAACTGCTGATAAAGGTAACTCGCAGCTTCGGCTGCTTTTCCCATCGGGTCGTCGGGGCGAACCCTCTGATACTCTTTGAAATCGAGACGCGCGCCGTCGAAATCGAGCTCATAGAGTTTCTTGAATCCAGCATCCAGAAGCTGCGGCGATGTATCCGCTTCGAGCACCAGCTCGTGCTTCGCTGTCGGACCCTGTTGAGCTTCGGCGCGAGTCGCAGGCCACAATCCCACCGCGAGGCACAGCCCCACACATTGCTTGACCCGCATTTTCGAATGGAGATTCAAAGTTCTCCGAACCCGCACGGCAGGAGCTTTTACAGAACCGGCGTTGCGCGCGATTATATTGGAATACATCCACCTCCTGGTGGTTGTATTCATTCTTGTTTTCGAATCTATCATCGCCTAAAGATTTTTTAGAAAAAATTCTGTAATCCGCTGGAACAACTGTATGCGCGCCGGCACGTCGCCGATCGGATGGCCGCGTCCCGGAAATATCATCAGCGCCGCAGGATAGCGGTTGTTGTCAATCATCTGATTCAGCACTTCGGCCGTGTTCGCGAAGTGCACGTTATCGTCGCCAGTCCCATGCGCGAGCATCAATTGGCCCTTCAGCTTCGCCGAATCATAACCGGGAGACGCCTGCTTGTAGCCCTCTTCGTTCTCCTGCGGCCGGCCCATGTAGCGCTCGGTGTAAATCGTGTCGTACAGGCGCCAATCGCTTACAGGCGCCACCGCCACGCCGGCTTTGAAAACACTTGCTGCATTGAACAGGGCCTCCAGCGTCATGAAACCGCCGTAACTCCAGCCCCAGATTCCGATCCGTAAGCCGTCCACATACGGCAGCGATTTCAGGTAATTCACGCCGGTCACTTGATCTTCCAGTTCGATCTTGCCGAGGTGGTGATATACCGGCGTCTCAAAGGCATGCCCGCGATTGTAGGAGCCGCGATTATCGAGCGCGAAAATAACGAATCCCCGTTGCGCCATTAGTTCGAGCCAGAGCCCCTCGACGTCACCCCACAGATTCCGCACGGTCTGCGCTTGCGGGCCACCGTAAACATAAATGAGAACCGGATATTTTTTCGCGGGGTCAAAAGTCGCTGGCTTCATTATCATCGCGTAAAGTTTCGTACGGTCGTTCGCGGCCACGTTCAAATACTCGACCGGCGAAAAATGGTATTCGGCGAGCTCGGCAACTTTATTTTCGTCAATGGCCGCGATGCGTTTGCCGTCAATCCGAATCAGATCTTGCCGCGGCGGCGTCATCGCGGTCGAAAACACATCAACGAACGCGGAGCTATCTGCCGCAAACATCGGCTGATGCGTGCCTGCCTCGCCCGTGATCCGCGTCACGCTCTTATCGCCCAGCGAAACTCGGTACACCTGCGTTTCCACCACATCATCTTTATTGGAAATGAAGAAGACACAGTTGTGCGCTTCGTCCACCTGCGGATGGCTTGCCGTTCCCGGTCCAAAGGCGCCGGTGCCATTGATGCCCCAGTCGCCGCTGGTCACCTGTTCCAGTTGTTTACCTGCCAGGTCGTAAATATAGTAGTGGCGGAATCCGGTGCGCTCGCTCGACCACAGGAATCGCTTGCCGTCGGAGAAAAAATAAAGATCGTCGCTGATGTTGACCCAATATTTGTCGGACTCAGTCAGAATATTTCGCGACGTCCCCGAAGCCGCGTCCGCAAAAAGCAGATCGAGTTTGTCTTGCGCGCGATTCAATCGCTGAATCGCGATGCGCCGGCTATCAGGCAGCCAGTTCACCCGCGCCAGGTACACATCCGTGTTCGAACCCGTATCCATCCACTTCGTTTCGCCGCCTGTCACCGGCACCACTCCCACGCGAACGATCGGATTCGCCTCGCCCGCTTGCGGGAACCGCGTGTACTGCATTGCGCCAGTCACCGAGCTCATGTCCATGATGGGATACCGCGTTACGTGCCGCTCGTCCATTTCGTAGTAAGCGATCTTGGTCGAGTCGGGCGACCACCAGTACGCGGTCGAGGTGCTCAGTTCTTCCGGGTACACCCAGTCGAGCTTGCCTTTTAGAATTTCTTCGCTGCCGCCCGTGGTGAGCGCTTTTGTCTCTCCGCTCGCAAGGTTGGCGACCCACAAATTCGAATCGCGAACAAAGCTGATCCATTTTCCGTCGGGCGAGAATTTTGGATCTTCCACATCCTGTTCGCCGCTTACGATCGTCTTCGGCGTCATCGTCCCCAGATCGAGCAGCACCAGCCGGCTGCTGCCCGCGAACAATATCGCCTTGCCGTCCGGCTCCCACATGTAGCTTTCCGCGCTCACGCGCCCGAGGCCCGTGGACTGAATCGTCTGCTGCTTTTCCGGCTGCGTCACAGATTTCAAAGTTTTCGCGCCTACCAGCATCTTGCGCTCGCCGCCTGCCCCATCCATCGTCCAAAGCTCGACTGGTGCATCGGGGCCCGAGCCATTGCGCACAATGTACGAGATCCGCTTGCTGTCCGGCGTCCACTCTATCCCTTCAGTAAGGTGCCCGCTCAAACTCGGCGCGCTGTAGATGCGCTCCACGGTAAGTTCTTTCGCTGGTGTCGCGGATGCTTGCGCCCACACCAGCGGTGCACCGATGCCTCCGGTGCCAACCACGAAGAACAGCGCGCAGAGAATTCTCGCGCGTACGAGCCCTGTCATTCTGTCTCCTGGAGAAAACGCAGAAGTTTATCATCCTCATTTTATTTCCTCCCGCAAAATAAAAGAGCCTGTGTGAGAACTCGTCTCACACAGGCTCACTTAACCGGCACCACTTATGCCGTTTCTGCTGTTTTACTGGTTGCCGCCTCCGCCGCCATCACGATCGTGTCCGAACTGGAAAATATCGAACAGATCGCTGATCGCCGGGCTGTTGAGCGGCACGTAGGGGTTGTCCGGACGGGAAACCGGATTCGGAAAATTATCCCGGCTCCGAGCCGTCAAAGGTTGCAAATGCCAATTGCGCTCGATGAACTTCAGAATTGATACGTGATCCGCGTACGTGTGACTGATGTGTCCGCCCTGGGTAAACGGCGACACCACGATCAGCGGAATCCGCGGACCATCGCCGAAGAAATCGAGCGGCTGGATGTAACCGGAATCGTAGAATCCGCCGCCCTCATCCATCGTGATCATAAGCGCCGTGCTGGCGAATAGCTCCGGGTTCGCATTCAATGCATCGACAATCTTCTTCACCATGCCTTCGAAGAGATCCTCCTTCGAGGACGCCGGGTGTCCGTCGAGTAGTCCGTCGGGCTTCACGAACGACACGGCAGGCAGCGAGCTGTTGGCGATGGCCGCAAAGAAGTCGGTCGCATCCTTGATATGCGCGGTTCGCTGGGCGGTGTTGCCCATGATCGCATTGGTGTACGACTCGAAGTTGCAGATGTTGCAGTAGGCCCGGCCGATTTGCACCAGCGGATTTGGGTTCGTAGGATCGTGCTGGAAGGCGATGGCGGCATTGTAAGCGCCACCGTAATAAGCCCAGCTGATGCCTTTGTCGTTCAGGGCTTCGCCGATTGTCCGCACGTTCGTCGGTGGCACCGATCCGCCGCTGGCGATGCCATTCGTGTCCACCGTGCCGTCCGGCAGAAAGCCCGGATTGTCGTTGTTCACCATGTAGTAGTGATTGGCTTCGCAATTCGGACTCGGATCGTAAGGCAGCGATTCAAGGTAGTCCCTGATCGGTTTTATGCCCGGCTGCGAAGAGTCGGCGCACTTCGTGAAGTTGCCGTCAAAATTGATGTCCACCGTGTATTGGTCGTTTGAGCCTGGCAGCGGATCGGGGTTGGCAATGTGCGACGGTGGCATGGTTGGATTGCCGTTGCCATCGCTCCAGAAAATGGCGTCGCCTGTGCCGAGCATCACGTGATTGGCTCCCGTGCCGCCCATCACCGACTGATGGAAATTATCACTCATTGAGTATTGATCAGCGAGGCTCTTCAGAACCGGAACGTCCCCCTTCTGCATGTTATAGAACCCCATGGAGTTGCCCTCGCCATTGTCATCCACAAGGCCAGCCGTGATAAAGCTGTTGGGATCCGGTTCACTCGTATAGTTGGAGATGACGAAAGGATAGAGGTCGTTTAAGCAGCCCGACGGATTCTCCCGCGTTGCGTTGCGGATGTTGCAATCGGACTGTTGCCACATCTCGAAGAGCCGGTGCGTGGTGTCTCCCGTGTAGGAATCGTACGGGAGAGTGGCTCCCTCAAGCGGGAAGGGCCGGTTTGGCAGATTATTGAAATTCGCTACTCGCGTGTCGGCATCCAGAATCTCGCCAGTTACGGGATTGAGAAACTCGGCTGTTTGGTTCGCTCCGGACGCCCCGGTGGTCAGCAAACCGAGATCACCCGTTTCCAGCGACGGCTCGATGAGTCCCAGCAGAGGGAGGTCTGCGGCTGGAAATGGAGGTGGCTCGCCTGTGACGGGGCTGGGCGAAAAATTCAGGCTCGGTTCCGGCAGCGTGGTGTAAGGCGCCTTGTCATCATTGTCGAGACTGATGTAATACTTCGTCTTGAACGGGGCGACAGCCTGGAACTCTGCCGCGTTTCCAAAGTTTTTTCCCGGCGTGCCATCGGCTTTAATGATCTGCTCCGAAAGCAGGTTCTTCACCGAATCGTTGCTCTGTGGAACGTATGTGGCGAACAAGTGGTCGAAGGTTCGATTCTCTCCGATGAGTACGATCACGTGCTTGATGGGCGTTTCGGTCTCGTGGTGATCATTTTGGTTGTCGTTGCCGGGCGTACGAGCGGAAACTGGGCCGGCGGCAAACGGCGTGAGCGTGACGAAGAGCATTCCTGCAATTGCGCGCTCTCGCCACGTCCTTCGAACGGACACACGTGCCATGTATTTCCTCCAGTGTTGTAGTGAATGGGCAGGGCTTCTTTGTAACGCTGCGCGAAAGTTTGGCTGAGGGTTGTTACGGTTCAATTACAGCACGGTGGAGATATGATTCTTTTTTGATGGAAGCCATGCAAAAATTCCGGCGATTTCGGTTTTGATGGCAACGCCTCCGAAATATCGTAGCCGGCGCACCTTGGCGCGATATGGGTGCAACCTGAAACACATTCCGGCAGTCAAAGATGCTGGAAGTATGGCGGGAGGCTAGTAGAATCGAAATGGTGAAACTCACCACCACAGGCTTGCCCGCAAAATCTTTCCGCCGGCGCCGCGGCCGATGCTCGTCGCAGCTTGGCCCTTTGACGTTTCTCTGTTTCTGCATCTCGCTTTGCCTGGTTCCATCTCGCGCATTCGCTCAGTCTCAGCAGCCGCCCGTCTCTGAATCGCAGGATGGACACAACGCGCAAGACGGGCACGTCGCGGATCCGGCGGCGCCGGGCACCATCAGCGGCCAGGTCGCGGACAAAAGCGAGGCAGCCATCGTTGGCGCGCTCCTGAAGCTCACCTGCGGCGAATCCGCGACGCAAACAATCGTCGAAGCTGTCGCTGGCAGCGACGGCCAGTTCAGCTTCATCGGAATTCCGCCCGGCCCGTTCCAGCTCACGATTTCCTCCCCCGGTTTCACGACGCAAATAGTTTCCGGCGTCCTGCATCCCGGCGAGATCGACGTGCTTCCGATGATCGAGTTGCAGCTCGCCGCTGCGCTCACCGAAGTACATGTGGCCGCTCCCGCGGAAGAATTGGCGGAAGTGCAGATTCAGGAGCAGGAAAAGCAGCGCGTCTTCGGCGTGTTTCCCAATTTCTACGTCACATACGATCCCAATGCCGTGGCGTTGCGTCCCAAGCAAAAATTTGAGCTGGCCTGGAAGACCACGATCGATCCCGTCACGTTTGTCTTGATCGGCGCGGTGGCCGGCATCCAGCAATCGCAAAACACATTCGGCGGATACGGCCAGGGCGCGCAGGGCTACGCCAAGCGTTACGCCGCCGGTTTTGCGGATTCGGTCACCGGCACGTTCATCGGCGGCGCCATTCTGCCGTCGCTCCTGAAGCAGGACCCGCGCTACTTCTATAAAGGTACTGGCAGCAAAACTTCCCGCGCGCTCTACGCCATCTCCATGGCTGTGATCTGCAAGGGCGACAATGGCCACTGGCAGTTCAACTACTCCGCCATTCTCGGCAGCCTGATCTCCGGCGGCATTTCCAACTCCTACTATCCGCCACACGATCGCGGCGCCGGGCTCACCTTCGAAAACACCGCCATGGGCATCGGCACCAGCGCCGCCGCCAATCTGTTCCAGGAATTCGTCGTCAAAAAATTCACCCCGAATCTCCCCAAGCACGGCCCAGCCAACGCCAGCCCCGCTACTCCGTAGCCGGAGTACCGCGGGATTTGCGAAACGAATCGGCAAATTTGAGATATATTTGCGCCTCCCCCGGGCGGTGACCGGCCGGATGGCAGGCCGCGATTTGAAACGGCGGGAGGACCCTCCCTTGCTTCACTTGATTGCCTGTATCTCGCTGGGAATTGCGTTTGCGAGCGCCGCAGTGATCGTCATAGATGAAATCAAGCACCCTCAGCAGATGTGGGTGATGAACATCGTGTGGCCGGTGACGGCGCTCTACTTCAGCGTAATCGCGTTGTGGTTCTATTTTCGCGCAGGCCGCAAGATGACCCGGGACACATTGTCCATCGCGTCGCATAGCGCGACGACGTCCATGCATGGGATGCATCGAGAGCAGAGCTCGAAAACATCGCCGGAGACTCCGCGCAATCCCAGCGGTGCGCCCAATCCCACGTTCACGCAGGTGGCGATTTCTGCGAGCCATTGCGGGGCAGGCTGCGTGATCGGCGACGTGATCGCGGAATTCGCTGTTTTTTCCCTGGGGATGACGATTCTGGGCGTCGCTCTGTATGCCAGCTACGCGGCAGACTTCACGCTCGCGTGGATCTTCGGCATCGCCTTTCAATATTTTGTCATCAAGCCGATGAAACACCTCACGCCGAAGCAAGGCCTGATCGCCGCCGTCAAGGCGGACACGCTCTCGATCCTCGCATTCGAGATCGGGATGTTCACCTGGATGGCGCTGGTCTTCTTCGTTCTCTTCCCGCATCCGCACCTGATGCCCACCGAAGCTGTTTACTGGCTGATGATGCAGATAGCCATGATCATCGGGTTCATCACGTCTCTGCCGGTAAATCGCTGGCTGCTGAAAGCGGGACTCAAGGAAGTGATGGGTTAGTGCAGAAACGCGACAGGCGGAAATTGGGAAAGGGAAAATCGAGAATGGCAGCGTGTCCCTGGTTTCCGTGGGACGGCAGGTGAATCGAGTGATTGGCTTACCCCCGGTTTGCCGCCGATTAGAAATTTGCATGTGGTTGAAACGGCGCAGGTTGGCGGGAGTTTTAATCGCGGAACCGTGTATTAGAAATGCGTGCAGGAGAGGCCCTTCGACTCTCTCTGTTCGCCCAGGACGACGATCCTGGCCGGATCGTCGCGAATGAAAAATCGTCGAATATTTGCGATTAGGAATTTTTAGTGGGCTGGTTTTTCTATGAGTTGAGCGGAATTCTAATTCCAGATTTGCGATTAGGAATTGAACTGGTTGCGGGGTCACGCGGTGCGCCACCCGTTGATTGGTGGGCCTGGCGAAGGCGCACAGGCCCTTCATACCTCTGGGTGAACAGGAGTGCCTGTGCCACTGGATTCGTCCGGCGACCGAGTGGCGGGTGGCTTCGCACCTCTGCATGAGCATGGGGAGTTTTTCTCTCCGTCGAGTACTTCTGGCCGCCGATAGTGACGTTTGCGTCATCATATAAAAACGGGCAATGGTAGCACGGTTTTGGGGCGGCTGTATAGCTGTATCGCTACGCAGGGCGGGATTTTAATCTGTGGGTGGCGTGGCGCTGGCTAGGGCTAGGATTACGCCGGCGAAGAGGAGGGTGTCGAAGAAGTAGTTGATTCCCTCGATTTTGATTTCGGTGCTTGGGTTGGACAGGGCGGAGATCAGGATTGGTCCGTAGATGACGACTACCAGCAGGACGATCCAGGCGCCGAGGTAGGTTGCGGCGAGGCGCGTCTTTTTGGCCAGCAGGATGGCTGCGCCGGAAACGACGAGGATTGCGCCTGTGAGGTAGTTGATGAGCAGGTGTGCGGGAATCCAATCGGGCATCATTTTCTGGAGTGGGAGTGCGGGAACTCCCTGTGGGTGCAGGAAAAATTCGACGCCGTAAAATATGGCAGTGATCCCGACCACCACGCGGCCTATGGTAAGGAACGTGGTTTTGACTTGCCCGGTGGCGGCGTTGGTCGTCGTTTCAGTTGTCGACTTGGTTATCGCGCCTGAGACGGCGCCGGTCATTTTCCCGGACATCGTGTTCCCGGACATCGCACCCGCCGCGAGAAGCCAGGCGCCGGCGCCGAAGGCCAATTCGCGGATGGCCAAGATCCATCCAAACCTGTCTCCGGGGGTTGCGAGAGCGCCCGGGATGTCCATCATGGCCACAAAACAAAACATCGCGATGCCGAAGAGCAGGCCGGACCAACGCACCAGAATTTTTGTGGCGATGCTTAGCGAGGCGGCCAGCAGCGCAAAGCCGAAGAAATAGGCCCAAAACAACGGCCACGGCATGTACGAGGGCACCATGGTCGCGAGGGCTCTTGCGGCCGCGAGATGCAGGGCGCCGAAGACCGCCAAGGGCGCAGCGAAACACAGGTTGCTCAAGGCTACGACTTTGTCGAGGCCGCGGGCCTGGGCGATATCGTCCCGGGCAGCCCATAGGGCGACAAAGAAAATCAGGATGCCGGCGCCGCACATCGCGAGCACCGTAGGAGAGATTTCAAAGAATGTGGCGAGAATGGTTAGTTGCATGTGGGCGGTGAGCATAAGGTCGCGGGCTCTGGGACACACTTTTTCCGTTCAATTCAGCTTCAGACTATATAACGAAGAGTTGGTGAGCATATTTTCAGAGAGCGGGCGCGAAGGAGAGGGGGCTAGGGGGGAAATTCAGGAATTGGAAAAGGGGAAATTGAAAATGGTAAAGCTCCCACGCTTCGCCAACCCCGCGAAGAATGGCGCACCCGGCTTTCTTGTTACGGCAACCTAGAGCGCGGTTACTGCGAGCTCACTTCGCTGTCGTGAATTTATGAATCAATGCAACTAAGTCGACACCTAAACCCAGACGAAAGTAGTCTTGATCAGAGGGTTGGATCGGCTGAACAACAACAGTGGGATCGTCTAACGAAATGAAGCTGGTTGACGGAATGAGAACCAAGGCAGTCGTATTCTTGTTTTTGTGAAGCCTTAGATAAGTCGAGCCGAAGATTCTGATCGTGCCGCTTGTGCCTGGCAGAGGGTAACTGCCCGTGAGTGTCAGAACTACTCCTCTCAACTTCCCGCCCGTAACCGTTTCATCTTCTCCAAATCTAGCGTCAAATGTTCCAGGAAAATTGTCGATAGGCTTGCAAGTTTCATCTGCGCTAGCAGGAGCAGATTCACCAGTCTTTAGCTTTTTGCAATTCCCTTTAAAGTAGAAGGTTCGTAGTCTGATGCCGCCGTAATAGTCTCGGTAGAAGCGCGACCGGTTGGGAAAGACGAAAGCGACAGTCTTAGCTCCGGCGGGCATCGGACAAGTAACGTTCGGCGAACCTGTAAAGCCGAAATTGCAAAGAGCCCCTGCGAGGTCAGGATACAGAGTTGGAAGAGTCGGGTTCACGTTTGACTTCACACTTTCATTGAATTGCTTCCCCAAATTACTGTTCAGACCAAACTCATTCGCGGTTGAAATGGAGTTGAAAGGAGTAACGGTTCCTCCTCCTAAAATCAACGAGACGGTAGTTTTTGCCCAGCTGTTGTTTGAGCCAAACAGCGCTCCGCTCCACGGCTTGATCAGGTAGTACTCCAGTCCTCCTTGAAACTCGAAAGTCTGCGTGATTTGTCCAATCGTCTGCGTGCCAATGCCTTGAGTTAAGGAAGAAGCCGAGGTGAGGGAGGTTAGGGCTGTACTGCCGGCCGCAGGCGCGCTCGCTATTCGCGGGTTAAGCCAGACCCAGCAGCGTCCTTCGAGAGGGTAAATCTCATCGTCGCGGACACTCTTGCCGTTGACCGGCGCGAGGAAGTTCCCCGCTGAGTCCTTAGCGGGACTCCAACACCCTTTGCCTAGCCAATGAAGTGGAGCGATCAAGTCAAACTCAGCGAAATATTGCTGTTTTGGCCCAGACGTGCTCGTGCCTGTTGCATTAATTCCTGCGAGGCCGAGCGTATAGAGCGATGATGTGGTTCCTTCGGTAGACTGAGGAACGGTCGTGGTGCCCATCGAGACGGCAGTGGGTGCAGTTTGATCTGCTTTTACCGTGTCGCCCTGCTTCAACGCGTTCACGGTAATTTTGAAAGTGCCATTCTGTAGCGCTGTTGTCTTTTGAACATCGCTCTGATTGACCTGGATTTCAATCATCGCGCCACTCGCCGCCTTGCCCGAAATCGTTGTTGAACCTTCTTTTGGCTGATCTAGACAGGGCGACTGGACATCGCCACCACAGATTTTCGGTTGGTTCTTCTCGGTCGGACTCATTTGAGCGGGGTTGTTCTGTAGTGCTGAAGTTTGGGCCGGGCTTTCCAAGATCGAACGATCACTTGTCGCCTCGACAGGGCGAGCATTCGTGGGAGAAGGGGACGAATCAGCAGAGGGCGGGGGAGCATTTGGCGATTTTGCGTGTGAATACGTTGCCGTCCGAAGAGATGCTGCCTCCGGCAAGTGGTCCGTCAATCTTCGCGGGCCGACCTTTCGTGAGTCGAATTCGGTATCATTGTCCGCAAGTTCAACCAGTTCTTTTCGCTTAGTGTCGATTTCGCGGTCCAAATTCATCAAGAAACCCGCGCTTGAGCGTTCTTGCATCCTTTCCCTCAACAGTATGAGATCCGTAACGTCATGTTCCAATATTTCTGCTTGCCGAATTCTTTCTATAATCGCATCTAAGGCGGCCTGCTTTGCGCTTAGCTCATTTTTCATAGTTGTGAGAAGGGTCGGGCTAACTCGGTCTGTTAGGTCACTCAACGACTTCGCGAGAAGATCGATGTCTTGCTTGAGTACCAAGGCCTGGTCGCTAAGCCGCGCTGAAACAGACTTCTGAGCGCGGGCTGAACCTAGGAGGAAAATCATTAAGGCGCCCGCAATCACCATTTTCGTTAATAAGCCATTGGTTCTCATCCTTGGTCCCTCCCTTGAATGGATTTATTATTGTTCACGTAAAGTTATACTGAATACTTATGTCAGAAATACTAGATATTGTTATACAAATCTGTTGTAAGTATCCAAACATATAACACAGAAAAATCAGATCGTGCACTGCCGGGAAACAAAAGAAGAACGGTCTAACGTACTTTTGAGGGTTTCAGGTTCAAGAAAGGCATCCTCAAAAAGGTGATATCGTATCTGGCCGGTGGCCGTCGAATGTTGCTGCTGGCGCCGAGACGCAAGAAGCTTCGTTTCTTGCTCTGGCAACCCGGCAGGATGCCCTTCGATACTCAGGCAAGCCGGCGCTACAAGGGAAACACCGCCGGGACGCGACTGGCGGCAGCGGAGCCAAGCATCGTGTTCAGGCACGGCCCCGTGAGACCCATCGGGATCTGCGACATGCCGTGCCCCTACTGAGGAAGTTTATTGGTGAAAGGATGACGATGGACTTTTCGAGACGCATTTTCAGTTTTGGCTTCGCTGCGATGGCCTTCGCCGTCATTGCGCTTGCTGCTGCGACTGGAACAGCGCGAGCGCAGTCGAGCGGGCAGGAAGAGAAGCGAGCGGAGTCCAGCGGGCAGGGAGAGAAGCGAGCGGAGTCGAGCGCAAAAGATGACAACGCGCGGGTGAACGATATGGCGGCGCAGTGGAAGGCGCCGCAGACGGGCTTCGACTATGTGAAGCGCGTTGAGATGATTCCGATGCGCGATGGAGTGAAGCTCTACACGGTGATCGTGGTGCCGAATGGGGCGAAGAATGCGCCGATGATTTTGACGCGGACGCCGTATAACGCGGCGGGGCGGGCGCAGCGTCCGAAAAATGCGGATTCGCCTTACATGGTTGACGAGTTGCCGGAGGGCGACGAAGTGTTCGTGAGGGCGGGGTACATTCGCGTGTTTCAGGATGTGCGCGGGAAGTACGGGTCGGAGGGAAATTACATGATGGTGCCGCCGCCGGTGGGTCCGTTGAATACGACGGGGACGGACGACACGACGGACGCGTACGACACGATTGACTGGCTGGTGAAGAATGTGCCGGAGTCGAATGGCAGGGTGGGGATGCTGGGCTCGTCGTATGAAGGATTCACGGTGGTGATGGCGCTGATTCATCCGCATGCGGCGTTGAAGGTGGCTGCGCCGGAAAGTCCGATGGTGGACGGATGGATGGGCGATGACTGGTTTCACTACGGCGCGTTTCGGCAACCGAATCTCGATTATTTGACGGAGCAGACGGCGAAGCGCGGAGAAGGCAAGCCGATACCGCGCATGACTCATGACGATTACACGAATTATCTGGAGATCGGGTCGGCGGGAGATTTTGCGCGATATGGAGGGTGCGATCAGCTGGGGTTCTGGAAGTTGATGGAGGAGCATCCGGCGTACGACGCGTTCTGGCAAGGGCAGGCGCTCGATAAAATCATGGCCAAGACGCCGTTAACGGTGCCGGTGATGTGGGAGCAGGGACTTTGGGACCAGGAAGATATGTACGGCGGGATTCATGCGTGGGCGGCGATGGAGCCGAAGGACACGGCGAACGACAAAAATTTTCTGGTGATGGGGCCGTGGCGGCACAGCGGGGCGAACTACAACGGGTCGTCACTGGGGCCGTTGATGTTTGATGGGGATACGGGGCTGCAGTGGCGTCGCGATGTGCTGCTGCCATTCTTCAATCAGTATTTGGTGGAGGGCGCGCCGAAGGCCGATACGCCGCCCGTGTTTATTTACAACACGGGGGAAAATCATTGGGACCGATTCAAATCCTGGCCGCTAAGCTGCGCGGATGGCTGCGCGAATAAATCGCGACCGCTGTATTTCGCGCCGAATGGCGGGCTTTCGTTTGACGCGCCGGGTGGCGGGACGCAGGGACCGGCTGTCGCCAAGCATGAATATGACGAGTACGTTTCCGATCCGGCAAATCCGGTGCCGTACCGGCCGCGTCCGGTGGCGGCGGATGATTACGATGGCTGGCGGAATTGGCTGGTGAACGATCAGCGATTCGTGGATGGGCGCACGGATGTGCTGACGTATGTGAGCGCGCCGCTGACGAAGCCGTTGCGCGTGAGCGGAGTGCCGGAAGTAAATTTGTACGCTTCGACGAGCGGGAGCGACAGCGATTGGGCGGTGAAGTTGATTGACGTGTATCCGGGGACAGTGCAGTCGCAGCCGGGGATGGGCGGATATGAGCTGGCGATTTCGCTGGATATTTTTCGCGGGAGATATCGGACGAGCTTCGAGCATCCGGAGGCGATTGCGGCGGATCAGCCGTTGCTTTATCGCTTCGGGCTGCCGACGGTGAACCATGTGTTTCTGCCGGGGCATCGCGTGATGGTGCAGGTGCAGTCGACGATGTTTCCGCTGTACGACCGCAACCCGCAGAGTTTTGTGCCGAATATTTTCGATGCGAAGCCGGGGGATTATCAGAAGGCGACGCAGCGGGTGTGGCGCGCGCCGGGCACGGCAAGCTTTATCAACTTGCCGGTGGTGCCTTGATGGGGCGCGGGTAGCGCCAGAAGTGATGATGATGGGGCTCGGGTAGGATTTTTTGTGGGCTGGTTCAGTTTGTGGGTGCTCTACGGGGAAGCGAATCGCGGGTCGCTGATTGTGGCGCTTGTTGCGCTGGCGATTGCGGAATTGTTTGTGCGGCTATACGAAGAGCCGATTCTGCGAGCGAAATTCGGCGCGGATTATGAGGAATATTGCAAGAATGTGCCGCGCGCAGGCCCTTCGGTCCTCAGGGTAAACACTTCGTCCCTCAGGGCAAGCAAGAGTACCTGCACCACTGAACGGTGACATCGCAAGAGCCGGCGGGACGCCGTCGTTACGGAAGTGTAGTTCGCGCGAAAGTGAACTGCGGAGTCTGTCGGGATTTGTGCTTAGCGCCGGCGGCCGCCGCCACCGCCGCTTGACGCACCGGCGCCGCCGCGACCGCCACTGCCACCGCCGAATCTTCCTCCGCCTCCGCTGCGATTCTGCTGATCGAGTTGGTTGCCGCGAGCGCGAGAATTCGCGTCGTTGTTGAGTTGATTGCCGAGATTGGAGTTGCCTGAATTGCCGGGCGCGGTTTGACCGGGCTCGCTCTGGCGATTGCGCGCTTCGGGCGTTTGCTGCGTCTGATTCAGGTTGCCGCTGCCGCTTCCGCTGTTCGCGTTGTTGCCGCGCGAATTGGCGCTCGGTTGCTGGGTGCCGCTCAAGCCGGACTGGTTTTTGTTGGTGGCGCCGCTTAGATTTTGGTTGTTGTTATTTTTGGTTTGCTGGATGCCGGTGGAAGGATCGACTGGCTGCCAGCCGCCATTGCTCCACTTGCTCCAGTCGCCATTGGAATCTTTTTTGTAGACGTTGCCGTCGGCGCCCGCGTAGACGTTGTTGTTGTTCGCGTCTTTCGCGACGAAGCCGCTGTTGCCGTTCTTGGTGTTGAAGCCGGCGCCTTCGCTGCCCTTCGAGGTTTGAAATCCCGCGACGGTGCCGTTGGCGTTTGAGTAGTGGCCTGCTTGCGCCCAGTTGTCGCCATTAGTGACGACGCTGCTGCCCCACTGCGCATACTGATTGTGACCTTGCGACGTTTGGGCGTACGTTCCCGTCCACGGATTGTAGGCTTGGGCGTAGGTGTGGCCGCCGTACGCGTTTTGATAGGTGACCGCGCGACCGTACGTTCCGGTGGTCGGGTTGTACCAAGCGGCTGTGCCTGCGGAGGCGTAGGGGCCGTAGACGGCGTGAGCGACGCCGTAGGTTCCCGTGTACGGATTGTAGAAGCTCGCGACTCCGTACGTGTAGGGATACGGATAATAGATGGGATAGCGCGGGCCGTAATAAATGTAGGGCGGGTAGTAGTAGCCGGTGCCGTAAACGACGCAGGCGCCGACCGCCATGCCGAGAACGAAAACGCCGAGGTAGCCGCTGGTGTAGCTGGTCTGCACCGTTGTGGGCGTGGGATTCGAGACGACGACGTAGGTGACGTTGTAGACGGGAGAGCTCGGCGGAATTGTGTAGATCAGGGCGGGAACTGTGTCGGCGGTCTTCCATGGACCCGACGGACTCAGCGAGATAAACCAGATTCCCTGGTAGCAGAGATAGTAGGCGCTGCCGACGCGAATCACTCGATTCTGCGTGTTCACGGCGTAATACATCGTGGTGCCTTCGATCACAACAAATTGCGGTTCGCCCGCGTAGACGACTTTCACGCTGGCTTCGGCTGCGGCGCGATTTACAACGGCGGTGGTAGGAACTTGTGCGAGGAGCACGGCGTCGCTGGCTTCCTGCGTTCCGGGGACAGAGACGAGAACGTTGGAATACGGTTTGCCGGTGGAAATTTTCGCGAAGTCGTCGGGGAGATCATTGCCGGCGTAGACCCAGGGAGCGTTGATATTTCCAGCGCGGAACCATCGCCCGGAGAGCAGTGCGTAGACCTGATTGTCGGGCTTGTGAAGGAAGACGCTTTCTTCGGTGTTCGTCGCGTAGGAAAGGCTGGTGCCGGGGATCGGAGCGTAAACCGGCGCGCCGCGAAACACGATTAATTCGGACGGGCGTTCGGTGAAGAAAACTTTCGGCGCGGGCGGTGCGCCGGCGGGCGGCGGGACCTGCTTCAGGACGCCATCCCAGTTTTGCCCTTTGGGCAGCTTGGCCATTTCGGCGGGAAGCTTTGTGGTTGCGGTCCACGGGCCGGAAGGTTCTTTGGATTTGAGCCACGTTGTACCGGTGAGGAGAAAATATTCGCTGCCGTCGTAGAAAAGATCCCAATTTGTGTTGACGACATACTGGAGTTTGGTGCCTTCGATGGGAACGAGGACTGGTTTGCCGTCAACCATCAGCACTATCGCCGGGGTGGTGCTGGCAAAAATTGTAGGGACCTGCGTGCTGACTGCAGCGGCGTTGACCGGCTCTTTGACTTTCTCGAGGCTCGCGATCATGTGATTGAGCGAGACGTTAAACGTCATGGTGGGATAGACCTGGCTGATTTTCTGCTGGGCTTCGGCTTCGTGTTGGGGATCGAGGGTTGGGAAACGCGAGCTGATAACCTGGATATCGCTGACGTAAACGGTTCGGGCGCTGACGTTGGCAACTGTGTTGGCGCGCCAGGAAATTACTCCTAGAAACTGCTTTCCTCCGGCGGGCGTGATCGAGATCGCGGTGTCCGCTACGAGCGTGCGGTATTTTTCCCAGGACTTGAGCTGTGGCTGGTAGACGATGATGTGGTTGCCATCTCTATCGATTACTTTGGGCCATGCCGGGGCGACTGGGGCGGAAGCGGCGGCCGGGGATGTGATGCTTGCAGGTGATGCCTTGAGCGGGGCGAAGGGATAAGTGCCGGTTAGAAGAGCGAGAGCGACAACGATTGCCAAGACTGCTTTCATTCTTTGCATTTCGTATCCTCGATGGGAGCTTTTCAAACGCGATGGTGGTGATGGTCTGCGCGCAGGATGAGTCAGTGCGGTGTCAGGATCATCTACCGTGGTTCCTTAATTTTCTTTTGGGTTGAAATCGGCGGCATTCTACAACAAGTGGAAGCCTAGTGACGAGAATAGTGGCGGAGTAAAGAATGTGCCCCTAGGCGTGCAGCATCACCAGAGATTGTCAGTGACCGGGGTCTTGCAAAACCGAGGAGGATCTCGGGCGCGAGAAATCCGCGCCGCAGTCATCATCCCAAACCTGGTCCGTGTAAAAGAGAACAGCGTACCAGTGATTTTCCAAGCGTCGGACGGCCCTCGGTTCGCAAGGCACACCTTTCAGTTTTGCATTTTGATTGCTTGTGGTTGCAGAGAGGGCGTCGGTAGGGTCGAAGACGAGATAACTTATGTTGTTCGCGACTCCAGCAAATCCCGATGACTCCCATTCCAGATGCTTCAATTCACCATTGGTTGGCGTTGGCTGGGCTAAAACCTGCTGTTTGTATTCATGTGAGTAGAGAAGCCACTTTGCGGTTTCGCGGATTGCGAAGGGGTGGGCGCGGCGGTACCAGAGGAACCACACTACCATCACCCACAATATCGCCAAGGTCGCAGCAATGTTTTTAACGGGATGATGGGCAATCGCGGCGTAAGTCAGTGACGCGAGAGTGATGACAAGAAGGACTGGAGCCGCTACAAAAATGGTGAGAAACAGAGAAGTGTCCGATTTGCATAAGGCTAGGGCGGTAAGAATCGCAAAACCAAATCCCAACGCCTCATATTGAAACCTCTTGCTGAGCCGGCCGCGTTCACGCCCGCTATGTTCCATGGCGGAGATTATAACTCTTCAATCGCGAAAGGATGATTCGCTGTCCCGGAGGCGTTCGGGCACGGCCCCGCGAAACTCTTGCGGGATCTGCGACATGCCGTGCCCCTACTGTTGCGAACCGCGAGTTACTCGTGAAGTGGGGTGTAATAACTTTCGCCGGCGCAGGCGCGGCAGAGGGTGCGGCCGTCGAGCGAGACCTCTCGTTTGAAATTGATGCCTTCGCCGCATTGGGCGCAGACGACGCGAGGGCCTTTGAAGCCAGGGAGATCTTCGGGATGAATTTCGACGCGAACCCACTGTTTGTCGAATAATTCTTCGTCGGGAATCACGCGGTAGGCTTGCTGCTGGCCTTTTTCTTTTTCGAGCGCCGGGAACATTTCATTGGCGCGCTGTTTGGAATCTTCGCGGGCGACGATGCGGATGGCGCGTCCGCTTTCGAGATCGACGAACGTGGCCGCCACTTTTCCCCAGTCGAGAAATTTGAGAGCGCGCTTGCCGAGACGGCAATTGGCGACGAGAGCGACGGCGTCCGTCATGCAGCGATCGATTTCGACGTAGGTGACGATGCGCTTGCGTTCGCGGACGGGATCTTCGATGCCGAGTTCGCGAAGGCCGAGCATGGCGAGGCGGACGCCGAGGACTTGTCCGGCGCAGATGTGGCCGTGGGCGACGGTGGCGTCTTCGAGGTATTGGTCGAGGGTTTTCATTCTTGGGTGCATGGTGATTATAGGACGGATTCGCGCGCGGACGTGTTCGGAGGATCGATTTGGGCGATGGCTTGGGGGTTACGATGAGATCCTTCAGGGCGGGCATCCTGGTCGGATGCCTTCAGGATGACAGGCAAATGAAGACCAGCAAATCAAAGGCAGGGCAAAGTCGAAAGAGCCGACGGGACGCCCTTCGTGCCTCAGGACAAGCCGGCGTTACGGAATTGCAGCCGAGCTGTTGGCTAGTGCGGGGTCCGGCGCGTTGCTGCGGCGGTTGATTAGGAATGCGCCCACCGTGACTGCGATTGCTAGCGCTAGTAGTGAGCCGTCACGTAAGAGGGTCATTGGGCCTAGGCGTTCACCTGGGCCGAAGCAGCCGCAATTTATTTCGAGGCCGAGGAAATAGGAGCGGACCATTACGGCGAAGAAGACTGTAAGCAGCAAAGTGGTGACGAGTGCGGCGTAACGGAGGGCAATGCCGCTCAGGAGCCAAAGGCCTACGAAGAGTTCGAACGGCGGGAGGAAGTGGGCTGCAGGGCTGACGATTGCGGGCGGAAGAAGTTGGTAGGAATCAACCTGCATGGCGAACATGGAGAGTGAGACGCGCATCGAGCCCATGGACCAGGGGACTGGGGCTTGGGGTTTTAGTTTTGCATAGGCGGCGACGATGAAGATGATGGCGAGCGCGATGCGGCCGATGGCAAGCAGGATTTTAGCGGTTGTTTGTCGGGAGGCGTCAGTCATGTTTGAGCGTTCTATATCGCCCTGAATGGGCGACCTACGAAGCCTCTCATGTTGGCAACTAGAACTGCCAATTACTTAATCGGCCCTTCAGCGGCTAAAGCCGCCTAGCCGGCCCGAGATTTTCAACACGCCTGAAGCCGCGCCCTGACGTAAACCAGCCCTTAAGCCAGATATCGTTCGACGTGCGCCACGAGCTACTGGCTCATCAGGGAATCGAGATATTGCTTCATGATGGGCCAGGTAAACATGCCGGACATGGGCGGGTAGCGCTGACCTTTATAGGTGATGACGATGGTTGGCGTGGAATTGACCGGCACCTGTTTCCCCAGAGCTTGATCTTGCTGGATAAACACGTCGAGCTCGCAGGAGTGGCCGGATTGAGCGGCGCCGGTGTTGCCGGGAGTTTGGGTGAGGCAGCCAGCTACCTGCTTTTGCACGCGCTTGAAGTCTGTCGGGCCGAGTGCTGTCGAGATGTACTGTTCCATGCTTCCGTCTTTCGTCCATTTGTCCTGATTGTCGAAGAGGGCGGCGTCGACGGTTTCAAATCTTCCGATGCGAGCGGCGGCATTGGCCCAGCGGGCGGCGTCCATTGAATAAGGGTGCATCGGCAGAGGGAAATCGCGGTGAATGAGGTAGACCTTTCCGTTGGCTACATAGTCGTTGATCATGTAGCGCAGGGTGTTTTCGAAAAAGGAGCGGCAGGCGGGGCATTGATAGTCGCTGAAAACTTCCATGGTGATGGGCGCGGATTTGGTCCCGATGGCTTTCATTGGTGCAGGGAGCGATTCCGCAGCGGCAGGCTTTGCGTGTGCTTTGGCGCTGACGGGTTTGGTTTGGGCGTAGCTCGCGGGCACGAGGATTATCACGAGGGCGAGCAGAGTGAGCGCGTGCGATGTCGATCGCGCTGGATGAATTGAAGGATTCAACTGTTCCTCCCGAGCGTGGCCTGCAGTGACGCTAATCGTTTCAGAATTTAATTCGGATAACTATTGTAGCCCGAATTAGTTCAGCTTTGAACTGAGCGATGCGATGGCGGTGCTCAGGTGCAAAGCCTGCGCTTAATTCGACGGTAGTGTGATGCCGAGGTGGATGGGTTGGTTCGATTTGGAAGTGGGGCTGACACAATGTAATAACAGGAAGCCAAAGTTACTGGAACGAATTCGTTGTTACATTGGGCAGGCAGGATCGCCCGTGGTACCGAACGGCAAACCAGAGGAAGAATCAAAAAGAGCCGGCGAGACGCCGGCGGTAGGCAATGGCGGGTTCGCCGCCGGGGAATGCCCACTCTATCAACGCTTTTGCCCTTGGACGGGACTAAGTGCACGGAGAATCTATCTAAACATCCCCAATACAGCGACATACGGGCGCATAGATAACTTGACAACACAACACTCAACGTGTATTATGGGGCCGGCTTTGGCTAGCACGAATCGAGGTTGAGGCGAGCGGAAAGCACTAGGAGCGATTTTATGAGCAAGATTATAGGTATAGACCTGGGCACGACCAACTCGGTGGTGGCGGTGATGCAGGGAGGCGAACCAACGGTCATCCCGAACCAGGAAGGGGCGCGAACGACCCCGTCGGTGGTGGCGATCACGAAGAGCGGCGAACGCCTGGTAGGGCAGGTGGCGAAGCGGCAAGCGATTACGAACCCCGAAAACACCGTGTATTCGATCAAGCGATTCATGGGGCGGCGCTTTGACGAAGTGCAAGAAGAAATGAAGCGTGTGCCTTATAAGGTGGTGAAAGGGCCGAACGACGATGTGCGCATCGACATTTCCGGCAAGGTGTACACTCCTCCGGAAATTTCGGCGATGATTCTACAGAAGTTGAAGACCGCGGCAGAAGATTTTCTCGGCGAGAAGGTGACGAAGGTCGTCATCACGGTTCCCGCATATTTCAACGACAGCCAGCGGCAAGCGACGAAACAGGCCGGCGAGATTGCGGGCATGGAAGTGGCCAGGATCATCAACGAACCGACGGCGGCCGCGCTCGCGTACGGCTTGGATAAGAAGAAGGATGAAACGATCGCCGTATACGACCTGGGCGGCGGAACCTTCGACATTTCGATTCTTGAAGTGGGCGAAGGCGTGGTGGAAGTGAAGTCCACGAACGGGGATACGCACCTGGGCGGCGACGACATCGACCAGCGCATCGTGGATTGGATCGTTTCTGAGTTTAAGAAAGAGCAGGGCATCGACCTGGGCAAAGATCGCATGGCGATCCAGCGGCTGAAGGAAGCGGCGGAGAAAGCCAAGATCGAACTCTCGCAGGTGATGGAGACGGAGATTAATCTGCCGTTCGTCACCGCGAATGAATCCGGGCCGAAGCACTTGCAATTGAAGCTGACGCGCGCAAAGCTCGAGCAATTGATGGAAGACTTGCTGCAACGGACGGTGGGTCCGGTGAAGCAGGCTTTGAGCGATGCAGGAATTACAGCGGACAAAATTGACGAGGTGGTGCTCGTCGGCGGTTCGACGCGAATTCCGCGCGTGGTGGACATCGTCAAGAACCTCTTCAACGGGAAAGAGCCGCACAAGGGCGTGAACCCGGACGAAGTGGTGGCGGTGGGCGCTGCGATTCAAGGTGGCGTGCTGGCGGGCGAAGTGAAGGACATTCTGCTGCTCGACGTGACGCCGCTTTCGCTGGGCGTTGAGACGCTGGGCGGCGTGATGACAACGCTGATTCCGCGCAACACGACCATTCCGACGCGCAAGTCGGAAGTATTTTCGACGGCGGCGGATAACCAGACGTCGGTTGAAATCCACGTGCTGCAGGGCGAACGCCCGGTGGCAAGTGGCAACCGGTCACTCGGAAAATTCCATCTGATCGGAATTCCACCGGCGCCGCGCGGCGTGCCGCAGGTCGAGGTGACGTTCGACATCGATGCAAACGGAATCTTGAACGTCTCGGCCAAGGACATGGCGACGAATAAGGAACAGAAAATCACGATTACCGCTTCGACCGGCTTGAGCAAGGAAGAAGCGGAGCGCATGAAGAAGGAAGCGGATGCGCACGCGACGGAAGACAAGGCGCGGCTTTCGGAAGTGGAAGCGCGAAACCGGCTCGACAGTCTTGTCTACCAGACCGAGAAACTCGTGAAGGAGAACCGCGAGAAGCTGGGCGAGAGCGACGCGAAGTCGGCTGAGGAAGCCATTGAAGAGGCGCGACGAGCGCTGAACGAAGGCGGACTTGACCGTTTGAACGCGGCTGCGGAAAAGCTGACGAAGATTTCGCACACGATGGCGGAGACGATGTACAAGTCGCAGCAGGCGTCGGCGGGAAGCGCGGCTGGCGCGGGTGCGGGGGCTCCGGGCGCGGGGCACGATAGCGGCGGAGCGAGCGGGGCATCGGGTTCATCTGGCGGCGGACAAGGCGACGTGGTGGATGCTGAGTTCGTCGACGTGGACGACTCGAAGAAGCCGAACTAAGGCTGGCCGCTTCCGCGGTTGAAGTTGATTAGACAAACTGAGTACAGCAAATGGGGCGGGAGCTGGCGTGAGCTAAGCCCCGCCCGTTTTGCTGTCAGGGCGTGATAGAGCAGCAAATTTCAGGAGAGCACGTTGACGACGAGCGGGGTTCGGCGGGCGAGTGCGCCGCAAGCGGTCACTAAGGTTCGCGATAATTATTTTCTGATTCAGGTGTCGATTACGGAGACGCCGAGCGCGGATTGGCGGCGGTTGTTTTACGACGCCCAGGGACACGATGTGCCTGCGGATTTTGTGCCGCGGTCGATTGAGATTACCGGCACATTTTTGAGATTCAAGACGGATCCCGCGACAGTGGAAGAGAAGATCGCGGTACTGGATCGCTGGATAGGGAAGGCGAGCCAGAAGGAAGCAGCGATGGCGGGACGCACGGAAGTGCAGCGACAGAAACAGGAAGAGGCCGCGCGCGAGGCGCAGGAATTGGCTGAGTGGAACGCGCGCTGGGCGAAACTTTAAGGATTAGCGAAAGCAAGAATGGCTACGACAACCAAACAAGATTATTACGAACTGCTGGGAGTGCCACGCAAGGCGTCGGTGAAGGAACTCCGGGGGGCGTATCGCAAACTCGCGCGCAAATATCATCCCGATTTGAATCCTGGCGACAAATCGGCGGAAGAAAAATTCAAGCAGATACAGGAAGCGTACGACGTTCTGTCGGACACGAAGAAACGGCAGATGTACGACCAGTTTGGATTCAACGTGCCGGGGCAGGGAGGAGTGCCGCCACAAGGAGCGGGTTATGGCGGAGCCCCGGAAGACATTCATTTCGATTTCGGCGGATTTGATTTTGGCGGGGGATCCGGTGGCGGAACTGGTGCGGGCGGTGGAGGAACGAGCTTCCGCGATTTGTTCAGTCAATTTTTCCGCAGCCAGAGTGCCGCGCAGCAGGGAGCGGAAGAGGAGCCGGGGACCGATCTGGAATATCAGATCGACATTACGTTTGCAGAGGCGATGCGCGGGACGGTGAAGAAGCTGAGTTTTACGCGGCTTGATGTGTGCAATGTGTGTCATGGGACGGGCGTTGAGCCGGGCGACGCGAAAGTTTGTCCCACGTGCGGGGGGACGGGGCATGTGATGCAGACGAGCGGGAAGATGCGTTTTCAGGTGACTTGCTCGCGGTGCGGTGGCTCGGGGCGGCTGCATACGATTTGCAAAAATTGCGGCGGCGAAGGGCGCGTGCCGAAGATGGAGACGATTGACGTGCGGATTCCGCCCGGGGCGCATACGGGTTCGCGGGTGCGAGTGGCCGGGTATGGAAACGCGGGGACGAATGGCGGACCTCCGGGTGACCTCTACATCATCACGCGCGTGCAGCCGCATCCGTTTTTCGATCGGCGTGGAGATGATTTGTATACGGCGGTGCCGGTGACGGTGACGGAAGCATCGCTTGGGGCGAAGGTGGAGGTGCCGACGATTGACGGCCGGGCGCAGGTGCGGATTCCGCCGGGGACGAATAGCGGGAAAAGATTGCGGCTGCGCGAGAAGGGGGCGCCGTCGTCGCGTCAACCGGGAAAACGTGGCGATCAGATCATTGAAGTGCAGGTGGTGGTGCCGAAACCCGAGGATGAGCGCGTGCGGAATCTATTGAAAGAGCTGAGCAAGATCGATCCTGAGGATCCGCGCAAGGAGTTGTTTGCAAAGGCGGCTGTGTAACGGATCGGATGTAGAAGGAGAAAGTGAAATGGCAGGGCGGCCTAGAAAGAAAGCGAAAGCCGGTTACATGATTAGCGCGGTGGCGGAGCTGTACCGGTTGCATCCGCAGACGCTGCGGCTGTATGAGCGCGTGGGGTTGTTGAAGCCATCGCGTTCGCAGGGGAATACGCGTCTCTACACTGATAGCGATCTAGAACGGCTGGAAGTAATTTTGAATTTAACGCGCGAGCTGGGCGTGAATCTGGCGGGCATCGAGATCATTTTGAATATGCGGGACAAGATGGGCGAGATGCAGGCGCAGATGGAAGCGTTTATAAAATTCGTGCGCGGCGAGATGGCGCGCGGATTTGCGGCGCCGGATGAACAGAAAATTCGCAACGCGATTGTGCGGTTGGCGCCGCGGCAGGCGATCAAAGTGGAGAAGTAGCAATCGGCGTGCGACACCCCGCCAAGTGAGTGCAGTCCCGGTTCTTTCCACAGAATTGATTTCTTCCACAGGGGCTGGTGTGCTTGCGTGAAGCGGAGGCGGCGCATATTCTTCTTAGCGATGGCACGAGCGGATTGTTCCGATTGTCAGGGAAGCGGCTGGAAGGTTGTCGAGCGCACTGCGCCGGGAGCGCAGCCGCTGGCGGCGGATCGGCCGGGCTCCGGTATTGGCGAGCCGAAAATGGTGTGGGCGATTCGTTGCGATTGCACGAAGAGTGAGGAACCTGACCGGGCGCTGAGCCGTGCGCGCATCCCTGAACGTTACCGGCATTGCGATTTTGAAAATTTTGAAACGGACAACGACATCGAAAATGTAGCGCGCGAGCAACTGCAGGTTTGGAATCGCAGCCTCGCGCAGGCAAAGCTTGTGGTGCACCGTTTTGCTCAGGAATTTCCGTATCCGTCCGGCAATGAGAATGGCCTGCTACTGATGGGTCCGTGCGGTGCTGGGAAGACGCATCTAGCGGTTTCAGCGCTCAAGCAGATCGTTTCGCGCGGCCACGCAGGGGTTTTTTACGATTACCGCGATCTGCTGAAACAGATTCAGGACAGCTACAACGCCGAGAGTCAATCGACGGAATTGAGCGTGCTCGAACCGGTGTTAAAAGCCGAACTTCTCGTGCTCGACGATGTGGGTTCGAGCAAGCCGTCGCTTTGGGCGCTCGAAACTGTGGGGCATGTTCTCAATACCCGATATAACGAAAAGCGCGTGACGGTGCTCACCACGAACTACCTGGATGCCGATCCGACAGTTGGAGCGGGTCCGCGTGTGGCGGGGATGCGTGCGCCGACGATTGAAGATACGCTTACGGAACGGGTAGGGAAGCGCATTCGTTCACGGCTGTATGAGATGTGCCGCACGGTAGAAATTTCCGCACCGGATTATCGCAAAGAGATTCGCAACATCAGCCGCGCTGGGGTGTGAGCTGTCGTCGAGACAAAAATTCAACGCACCGGCCAGAGCTCCTACCTGCACAGAAATCAGAATGGGATGCCATTGGCGAGTCCGTATGTGCAAACATTAGGATTTCGTAATAAATCATTCATACAATGCGCGATTACGACGATGTAGAATCCCACCGTTTTGTTGACAAGCCGCAAAGCGGACGCGTATCATCACTGCGATACGGCGTTTCTAGCGCGGACGCTGTTCCCCTTCATTGCTCTAAACCCAGCTGGGTGGAGTAACCGAGGCCAAACTCTCGGCATGTGATGAACGAATCCGTACGGAGGCCGCTTCTCAATGTCACCCGAACACGACAATAATCTTCACCCGACTCTGGAAATGTCCGCTCCTGAATCTTCGTCGGATGCGCCGCAAAGGGCGGTGTCTCAGATGAAGGCATCGCAGGGCACTGGTGTTGCGACGGCAGCAGCGCGCGCGGCGGAGCCTACGCCGAGCGCTCCAGCGGTTGAAGAAAGTGCGGGGACGAGTGTGTCTACAGACGGACACGGAGCGGTTGGCACGATTGCTCCAGTAAGTGAAACAGAACACGCCACCGAAGCAACCGCGACGCACGATGCGTTGCCTGAAAACACTGGCGACACACATCATGATGGAGTTGAGGCGGAGATTTCCGGCGAGACGTCTGGAGCAGACACTGCTGAGAGCAATGAGACGATGGACCAGCTGCTCGATCAGTTTCCAACACCGGAGCCGGTGGTTACGGAAGGCGAAATTTTCGACGGGCGCGTGTTGGCCGTGACTGATGCGGGCGTGATCGTGGATGTGGGCGGCAAGTTTGAAGGATTGGTGCCCGCGCAGGAGTTCGCTGAGTCAGGCTCGGCGATTGAATTTGGCCCGGGCCAAACAATTGAAGTCGAGCGGCTGCACGAGCACAAAGATGGTTACGTGCTGCTGTCGCACGTGCGTGCGCACCGGCGGCGTGTGTGGGAACGAATCGAAAAATCCTACCGTCAGCATTCGGACATCAAGGGCAAAGTTTCCGAGCGGATCAAGGGCGGCCTGGTAGTTGATATTGGCGTGCGCGCCTTCTTGCCGGCTTCGCAGATCGAATTGCGGCCGGTGCACGACCTGGAAGGATGGAAAGATCGCGAGATCGAAGTGCGCGTCCTCAAACTGAACCGCAAGCGCGGCAATGTGGTGGTGAGCCGGCGCGCGATCCTCGAAGAGGAGCAGAAAGCGAAGCGGGAAGCTTTGCTGGCCACGATGGCGGACGGCGCTGTGGTTACCGGACGCGTGAAGAACGTGACCGACTACGGGGTGTTCGTTGATTTGGGAGGCATCGACGGATTGCTGCATGTGAGCGACTTGGTATGGGGGCGCGTGCCACATCCATCTTCTGTGGTGCAGGCGGGCGAAGAAATTCAGGTTCAGATCCTGAAATTCGACAAGGAAAAGCAGCGCATTTCGCTGGGCCGCAAGCAATTGTTGCCTGATCCGTGGGCCACCGTGCCGGAGCGTTTTCCGGTGGGAACGCGAGTGAGAGGCAAAATTGTAGGCGTGACAGATTATGGCGCGTTCGTGCAAATCGAGCCGGGTGTGGAAGGGCTCGTGCATGTGAGCGAAATGAGCTGGTCGAAACGCGCGAAGCACCCGTCGAAGATTGTGAAAGTGGGAGACGAGGCGGAAGTTGTTGTGCTGGAAGTGAAGACGGACCAGCGGCGCATTTCACTAGGATTGAAGCAGACTCAGGCCGATCCGTGGGAAGCGGCGGCGGAGAAGTACCCGGTGGGAACGATGGTTAGCGGGCGCGTGCGGAATCTTGCCGACTTTGGCGCGTTCGTCGAGATCGAAGAAGGCATGGAAGGGCTCATCCACATCAGTGATGTGAGTTGGACCGAGCGGATCAAGCACCCCAGCGAAAAGTTCAAGAAAGGCGATACGATACAAGCGAAGGTGCTGAAAGTGGATTCGCAGAACCGGCGGCTTTCGCTGGGAATCAAGCAGGTGAATGATATCTGGGCGAACTGGTTCGGCGAGCACAAGATCGGCGATCTGATAAAAGGAAAGGTGGCGCGAGCTACCGATTTTGGAGCATTTGTCGAGCTGTCCGACGGAATAGAAGCGCTTTGCCACGTTTCGGAGATCGAAGAGCGCCGCCCGAAGGGCGATCGCGACAAGGAAAGAGAGAAGGGCTCACGCGGAGCTCGCGTGACGGCCGTTTTGACACCCGGCCGGGAGTATGAATTCAAAGTTCTGCGGCTCGAACCGGAGCAACACAAGATCAGTCTGAGCTATCGCGCGGCGCAAAAGCAGGCTGAGAAGCAGGAAATTGATTCTTTCCGCGCGACGAAGTCTCCGAAATCGTCACCTACAGCGACGATCGGCGACGCTATTCTAGCCAAGCGGCAAGCAAACTAGATCTGATGCCCTGAAGGCGCGTGACGGGGCAGAAGAAATTAAGCTCTCCCTAGTGGGAGAGGGCCATTCTTTTCCCTAAATGAAATTCGTTTACCTCGACGTAATTTGATGATATGCAAAGGTATGCGGCGCCCCACCCCGGCTCAGAATAGGCCAGTCGCCCAGAGGCATTGAAGAGGAGGCTCACGTCCCCATGGCAGAAGCTGCGGGAGTGCACGAAAACAAAGAACATACGATGACGAAGGCGGAGCTCGTGGAAGAGGTGACTCGGGTCACGGAGCTGCCGCGAAAAGAATCGGAAGCCGTGGTCGAGACGATATTCGACAGCATCATCGCTGCGCTACAGGCCGACGATAAAATCGAAATCCGGGGCTTTGGGAGTTTTCGAACGCGGCAACGCCGGGGCCGCACGGGACGAAATCCCAAAACGGGCGCGAAAGTGGAAGTGCCGCCGAAGAAAATTCCTTACTTCAAGCCGAGCAAAGAGCTGAAAGATTACGTGAACCACCCGCGAGCGGCGGGCTCCTCTGAATCCGGCGCGCAGAGCTAAGCGGGATGGATTATCTGTGGACGCCGTGGCGGTATCGCTACATTGCCGACGCGGGGAAGGATACCGGGTGTATCTTCTGCGATGCGGTGGCGGCGAATGACGATGCGAAGAGCCAGATCGTTTTCCGCGGCGCGACTTGTTTTGTAATCCTCAATCGCTATCCTTACACCTCAGGCCACGTGATGGTCGTTCCCTACGCGCATGTCGCGGATCTCGGGGCGGCCGACCCTGAGACGTTAGCCGAGATGATGCGAATCGCGCAGCGTGTTCAGGTGGCCTTGAAGCTTACGTATCATCCTGATGGATTCAACCTGGGGATGAATCTTGGGCGGGCGGCCGGGGCGGGAGTGACGGGGCATCTGCATATGCACGTGTTGCCTCGCTGGTCGGGCGACGCGAATTTTATGACGGTGGTCGGCGAGACACGAATTGAGCCGGAAGATCTGACGACGACGTATGAAAAACTACGAAAGGCCCTGAACGGATAACTCCATGGAAACTGTAGATCGAGAACAGTTGTTGCGATTATTGAGTGCGTCACGCAAGAAGCTATTGGAATCAGCCGAGGGGCTTACGGACGAACAGGCGCGGATGCGTCCTGCGGAGGATCGCTGGTCGATCCTGGAATGCGTCGAGCACGTGGGCCTCGTGGAAGACGGGATGTTCGCTACGGTGACGACGAAGCTGGCGCCGCCGGAGACTCCGATTGATCGCGCACGGGAGCAGAAGATTATCCGCAGCGTGACGGACCGCAGTCAAAAATTTGGAGCGCCGGAGTTTGTAAAGCCGGCTGGGAAATTTGCGACTTTGGCGGAAGCTCTTGAGCATTTTCAGCAAAGCCGCGCGCGCACAATCGACTATGTGGAGAAGACCGACCAGGATCTACGGGCGCTTGCAGGGCCCCATCCCGCTCTCGGGCAGGCGACCGGCCAGGAATTGATGATTGTACTTGCGCTGCATCCGGCGCGGCATGCGTTGCAAATCCTCGAAGCGCGCGAGGCCCTCGGGCTGGACTAACGCAGATCCACTCTTAACCCTTTTTTATCGGCTTCATCAGCAAGTAATTACATTTTGAGGACAAGAGTTTGAACCTGGAACTTACCGAAGAGCAGCAGTTGCTGCAGAAGAGTGTGCGCGAATTTGCCGAGGCGGAAGTGAAGCCTTTCGCAAAGGAAATTGACGAGACGGGACGGTTTCCTCGCGACAGTTTCAAGAAAGCGGCGGAGCTGGGCCTGACGGGTGTGGCGTTGCCAGAAAATTATGGCGGCGCAGGAATGGATCACATCAGCTATACCATCGTGATCGAGGAAGTCGCGCGCGTGTGTGCTTCGACCAGTGTGATTCTGTCCGTGCAGAATTCACTTTATTGTGATCCGATTTATCGCTTCGGAACTGAAGAACAGAAGCAGAAGTTTTTGGTTCCATTTGCGCGCGGCGAAAAAATCGGCTGCTACGCACTTACCGAGCCGCAAGCAGGATCGAATGCGGCGGCGCTTCAGACGAAAGCGATTCGCAAGGGCGATACTTACGTAATTAACGGCACCAAGGCTTGGATCACGAATGGGGGCGCGGCAGATGCGGCGATTGCGTATGTCAATACGCAGCCGGAAAAAGGCGAGAAGGGCATTACGGCGCTGATCGTTGAGAAAGGCACGCGCGGATTCAGTGTTGGCAAGGAAGAGAAAAAGCTCGGCATTCACGGTACGGCTTGCACCGAGTTGGTTTTCAGTGATTGCGTGGTGCCGGCGTCGAATCGTATCGGAGAAGAAGGCGAGGGTTACAAGGTGGCGCTCTCGACGCTCGACGGCGGGCGCATTGGTATTGCTGCGCAGGCCACCGGGATAGCGCAGGGCGCGTTTGAAGCGGCGCTTTCCTATGCGCAGCAGCGGCAGGCTTTCGGGCATCCGATTGCGGATTTTCAAGCGATTCAGTTCATGTTGGCGGACATGGCCACAGAAATTGACGCGGCGCGGCTGCTGGCGCGGCGGGCGGCTTGGAAACAGGATTCGGGTGCGCGTTTTTCGATGGAAGCGGCGATTGCGAAATTGTTCGCGAGCGAAATGTCCACGCGTGTGACGCACAAGGCGATCCAGATTCACGGGGGCTATGGTTACAGCAGCGAGTATCCCGTCGAGCGAGCGTATCGCGATGCGCGCATCACCGAGATTTACGAAGGGACCAGCGAGATTCAGCGCCTCGTGATTGCTGCGTGGGTCTTGAAATCGTATTGACGGCTGCAACTTTCCCGAACTGCCACCCGGCAGTGTATTCTTTTCTCGATGCTTGAACTTGATTGCGGCCTGGATTTTGAGTCGGGCCATGACGAGATATTCTTCGCGGCGCTTCCTGCTCACCCTGGCGTTCTGCTGATTGAAATGCGCGAGGCGGGGGCGCAGCCCTACCTGGCGCGCACGGCTGACATTCGTCGCGCCGCTGAGCGGTTGCTGCGGGAACCCGAGGCGGCTTCCAAACGGCTGAATCTCCGGAACGTTGCTGCGGGTGTGCGCTACCGCGTGAGCGGATCGAAATTCGAGCAGACATTAACTCTGTACGAGTGTGCTCGCGCCAAATTTCCGAAGCGCTATCGCGATCTGCTGCGTTTGCGGCCACCGGCCGTGCTGAAGGTAAATCTGAGCAACGAATATCCGCGTTGTTACGTGACGCGGCGGATTTCGGCGGACGGCGGATTTTATTTCGGTCCGTTTGCTTCGCGGAAGAGCGCGGAGGCGTTTGCGGAGGGGTTTCTTGATCTTTTCAAAATCCGGCGTTGCCAGATCAAAATTCGGCGCGACCCGCAGTTCCCGGGATGCATTTATTCGGAGATGAAAATGTGCCTGGCACCCTGTTTCGTGGGGTGCACGAAAGAAGAGTACGACGTGGAGACGGGGCGCGTGCTTGCGACGCTGGCGACCTCCGGCGAAGCGCTTACTCAGGAGCTTGAGCGCGATCGTGAATCCGCGAGTGAAGCCCTTGATTTCGAGCGTGCAGCTGCCGTGCACAAGCGGCTGGACAAAGCCTCGGCGGCGCTGCGTGGGCTGCCTGCAGTCGCGCGGCGCATTGACGAGCTGGATGCCGTGATCCTGCAACGCGGGGAGGAGGAAAAATCGATCATTGTTTTTCCTGTGCTCGCGGGCCTTCTAGCCGAGCCGATATTTCTGCGATTTGGGGAATTATCGAGCGAACCGCGGTCGGTGGAAGCGATTCTCAAGCAGGGACTTGAGCGACCCAGCAGCGTGAGTGATCCCAAACTGAAAGGTGAAGCGCAACAGCTGGTGGCCGGTGCTCCTAGGGGTGAGCTCCATCCTTCTTCGAGCGCGGCTTGGCGTTCGGATTACGGGCTGCGAGACGCGCCCGCGCAGCGCTCCGAGCATCTCGCGATTCTTGCGCGATGGTTCTACTCAAAGCCGCGCGAGGGCGAAATTTTCTTCCGGGAGGGTGACTGGCCCTACCGGCGTATTCTTCGCGCTTGTGGTCGGTTGCTTGCGCCTCCGTCAACGAACACTCCCGCACAATCCTCCACATAATCGAAACCGGCAGAGCTGCGCGGCGTCGTACAATTAATAGAGATGGCGACCCCGCAGCAGAAACGAAACCACCCAAAACCAGGGCTCGAAGATAGCGGTCGAATTCCTCAGATGCTTCGCGCATTGCGGCACCGCAATTTCCAACTCTTCTTCAGCGGCCAACTGATTTCGTTGATCGGCACTTGGATGGACAACATTGCGGAGGCGTGGCTTGTCTACCGGTTGACCGGATCCTCGCTGCTGCTGGGAACTGTGGCGTTCGCGGGACAGATTCCGGTGTTCCTGCTGGCGCCGATCGGCGGAATGGTGGCAGACCGGTTTAATCGGCAGCGTGTGGTGATTGCTACGCAGGCGTGCTCGATGGTACTGGCCGGGATTCTTGCGGTGCTGACTTTGACCGGCCGCGTCAAAGTGTGGGAGGTAGTTGTGCTCGCGGCGCTGATGGGCGCGGTAAACGCTTTTGACATACCGGCGCGACAGGCGTTTTTGGTGGATATGGTTGGCCGCGAAGACCTGATGAACGCGATTGCGCTGAATTCGTCGATGTTCAATGGCGCGCGCGTGATCGGCCCTTCCATCGCGGGCATTCTTGTTGCGAGCATAGGCGAGGGCTGGTGCTTCGCGGCGAATTCGATTAGTTATATCGCCGTCATCATTGGTCTCCTGTTGATGCACGTGAATCGGGCACCCGTAGAAATGAGGCGGGTTTCGCCGTTCGAGCATATCGTCGAAGGGTTTCGGTTCGTGTGGAACACGGGCCCGATACGAGCGCTGTTGCTGCTGTTGGGCCTTGTGAGCCTGGTGGCAATGCCGTACTCGGTGCTGATGCCTATTTTTGCGGCGAAAATTCTGCACGGGAATGCGCGCACGCTCGGCCTCCTGATGGGAGCGACGGGCGTAGGCGCGTTGGGCGGTGCACTGACGCTGGCTTCGCGCTCCGGAGTAAAAGGACTGGGGCGCTGGGTAGCGATCGCCTGCGCCAGTTTTGGCGCGTTCCTCATTTTATTTTCGCTTTCGCGCTGGCACCTCTTATCTGTGGCATTGCTGATTCCTGTGGGATTCGCGATGATGGTGCAGATGGCATCATCGAATACACTGATTCAAGCCATGGTTCCCGACCGGCTACGCGGCCGCGTGATGGCCGTATATTCGATGATGTTCATGGGGATGGCGCCGATCGGCTCACTGCTATCGGGTTGGTCAGCGGATCACATCGGGGCGCAATGGACGCTGGCGATTGGCGGAGTGGGTGCGATCGTTGGCGCAGCGTTTTTCGCTCGCAATTTGCCAAAGATTCGCGTGGAAGCGCGGGAATTGATCATCGCGCAGAGCATGGCAGGCGGTGAACCGGCGCAGGAAGTGGCGGCGCCCAGCGCGTCGTAGAGTATTGTAGATTGATCGCAGTCATCGAGAGGCGAATGTCATCTCCCGCAGCACACAATAACGGACGAATCACCGGCTCAGCCAGCGCACAGGGAACACTCCGATATGCGGCGCGGTTCCAGGGACGCTCAGCGGCCGGGCATTTTCGCGAAATTCTTGGTGGACGGGTACTTTCTTCCATCGGTATAGGAACCTATCTCGGTGAGCCTGATCTGGCGACCGACAGGAGCTACACACAGGCCGTCGTTGCCGCGGTGGAGGGCGGCATCAACGTAATCGATTCGGCGATCAACTATCGGTTCCAGCGCAGCGAACGCTCGATTGGCGCGGCATTGCATGAGCTCACAGCAAAAGGGTACGGCCGGGACGAACTGATGCTGTGCACGAAAGCCGGATTCCTGACCCCCGATGGCGAAATGCCCGCCGATCCGAATGAGTATTTTGCGCACGAATTTCTTGATCGCGGTGTTTTTCAACCTGAAGAAATCGCAGCGGGATGCCACTGCATGGCGCCCAAATATCTCGCGGATCAGATGGAGCGGAGCCTCAGGAATTTTGGTGTCGAAGCCGTCGACGTCTTCTACCTGCATAATCCCGAGACGCAGCTGACCGAAGTCTCGGCTCCGGAATTTCGAAAAAGGATTCGCAACGCCTTCGCATTTCTCGAGTCTGCAATGACTGATCGTAAAATTGGCGCGTATGGAATGGCTACCTGGAATGCGTTTCGCGAGGATCCTAAGTCACCCGGCTATCTCTCGCTCGAAGCGATGGCGGAGATTGCCGGCGAGGTGGGCGGCGCGCAGCACCATTTTCGCTTCGTACAGTTGCCGTTCAATCTCGCGATGCCGGAAGCGCTTACGCGCCCGAACCAGACCGTCGCCGGAAAAACGATGCCGATGGTGCAGGCGGCGCGCGATCTGGGAATCAGCCTCATCACAAGCGCAGCCCTATTGCAAGGGCAACTGACAAAGAATCTGCCTCCTTTTGTTCACTCCGCCTTGAAGCTGAAGAAAGAATCCGAGCTCGCGCTGCAATTTGCGCGATCGGTGCCGGGGCTTACCACAGCCCTTGCGGGCATGAGTCGCATCGAGCACGTCCAAGCGAATCTTGCTCTGGTAGGCGTGGAACCGGCGTCCCGCGAGCAATTTATGATGCTGTTCGAGTCGAAGCGTTAGATTGCGCTGTCAGATGCCTCCGAGCCGAGCACTGCAATGCGATTGGGGTAGCGCTCGTCCAGCCATGCGCCAATTGCCGCCGTCATTTGGTCGAGTTTGCCGGTGAAAAAATGGTCCGCTTGCTCGACGAATACGAGCTTCTTAGGCTCCGGGAGCGCGTCAAACAGCTCATTTACGTTTTCTTGCGAGCCGAACTGGTCGTTACCGCCCTGGATAAATAGCTTTGGTTTGCGGCATTCGCGCAGGTAGGAGAGGCTGACCGAATTCACAGGAATCCCGAGGCCGATTAGATCGGAAACGCTCTCATACTCGCAGCCCACCGCGAGCCCGACCCACGAACCAAAACTAAATCCCGCCAGGAGAATCGGGTGGCCCGGGAATTCGGCAGCGAGGAAATCGAGAGCCGTTTGGACGTCGTCTCGTTCACCGCGGCCTTTGTCATGTTCGCCCTCACTTTGTCCCGCACCGCGAAAATTGAATCGCAGAACTGGAATTCCCCGCCGATGGAGCGCCTTCGCAGCTTGAAAGACCACCTTGTTGTGCATCGTGCCACCGAACAAAGGATGGGGATGGCAGACGAGGGCGACGAGGTCAGGATTGGCTGACGCGGCAGTCCACAGCATCGCTTCCAGGCGGCCTGCCCGCCCGGGCAAAAACAAGCTGCGATGAAACTCAGCCATCGAAAGTCCTTTTTAAAATGGGGGTGAAACAAGTTTAACTGAGAGCGGCAACGAGCGAAAGCGTGGGCAGAAATCTCTGCTCATTCATTGCTGAGGTTTTTAGTGCTAGACATCGGCAGCGTGATCAAGTTACAGAGAGTAAGCTAAGAATTTTAGTATCATATGCGAATGCTAAATTCGCTTGTGTTTCGTGTCTGGAATCCACAGGGTGGTGGTGAATTTGATTGCACGTGGATGAAAGGGGTGTTAGTTTTGGCGCAGGTGAACGAATCGGCAGGAGGAGCGATGAATGACGTCGTCGAGCGGCGTGCCGCGCGACGTTTCTCGATGATGCTTCCCCTGAAGGTGCGATTCACGTCCGGCGACAGCGTTACTGAAAAAGATGGGGAAACCCGCGACGTGAGCTTTCGCGGTTTGTATTTTCTGATTGAACCCGCCACTCCAGACACCGGTAGCTCGATTGAATTTGTCCTGACGCTTCCGCAACAAATCACGCTCGCCGGTGACGTGCACATCCGCTGTTACGCACGCGTGTTGCGCGTCGAACCTCACAACGGCCGTCGCGGTGTGGCGGCGCGAATCGAACGTTACGAGTTTTTGCCTGCCTCCGCGTGACACAGCCTGCTTGGCCCGTACCTCAGTGGTTTAATTGCGTTACTCACTGCATCGAATAATTCGGAGTAGAATGCTGAATTGCCTTACGTTCTGAGCGGACGGAGAAATCGATGTACCACTATGACCCGAACAGCGCACTAGACGAGTTGCGCGACGATGCTGTGCTGCCTCATCCCGTACATCTGCGCGACATGATCTTGCGGACGAAGCTCGATCCGACAACCGCACTCGATTTGAACCGCGAATTTCAGGATTATCTGACGCGTTTTGGCGAGCTACAAAAAGTGGCGCGCGAGATTCTGGAACGCATCGCGACAGGCGCGCGAAAAACATCCGCGCAATAGGTCGGCGAGATTCAGAATCAGCCCGCGGCCCAATGGTGTGGGTTTAACTCAACGGGCGGAGGAATTGGAGACATAGCTGGATGGCGCGAAACACGCTTCTGATCGACGCAGACGACACGCTTTGGGAAAACAATATTTTCTTCGAGAAAACGATTGAGCACTTCATTACCCAGCTTGAACACCTTGGCTACACGCGCGAATACATCCGCCACATCCTCAATGAAACCGAACGCCGCAATATCCGCCAGCACGGATACGGAGTGCGCAGTTTCCGGCGTTCGCTGGAAGATACATATCTGAAGCTGGCTGGCAACGCGGCTCGTCGCGAAATTGTACAGGAAATCGAGCGCATGGCAGTCGAGCTGGAAGCCACGCCGCCGCACATTCTCGACGGGGTTCCCGAGACTCTCGCCTACCTCGCGAAACATCACCGGCTCATTTTGCTGACCAAAGGCGAGCCCGCCGAGCAGGCAGGCAAAGTCGAGCGGTCGGGACTGCAGTCCTATTTCGATGCGATCGAGATCGTGCTCGAAAAAGATGCGGGCACCTACACTCGGATGATCGAGCAGTTCAAAATCGTGAAGACCCACGGCT
This sequence comes from uncultured Acidobacteriota bacterium, assembly GCA_963729525.1. Taxonomy (GTDB): domain Bacteria; phylum Acidobacteriota; class Terriglobia; order Acidiferrales; family UBA7541; genus Palsa-295. The sequence goes on along the minus strand of CAVSOB010000007.1, from coordinate 430,484 downwards.
GGATGGTGGGCAATAGTCCGCGGAGCGACATCAATCCCGCGCTGCATGCCGGCTTGAGCGCCGTATTTATTCCCCATGCGGCCACTTGGGAACTCGAGAAGTGCGAACTCGAGAGCGGAGGCGGAAAGCTTTTGATTCTCACGAGTTTTCGCGAATTACGTACTCACTTCTAGGCCGGTTGATTCCAGGAGACTCCTTTGTCTTTCAACCTTTCCGAGACACGCGTCGCAGTGATGGGCGCTGGCGCAGTGGGATCCTACTTCGGAGGGACGCTGGCGCGCTCCGGCGCGCGTGTGACTTTGATTGCGCGCCCAAATCACGTGCAGGCGATTCGCAAGAGCGGATTGCTACTCGATACCGTTACGTTCAAGGAGCACGTCCCGGTGAATGCCTCCACCGATCCGACGGATGTGCGCGATGCGCAGTTCGTTCTTTTTTGTGTGAAAACGCTCGACACTGAAAACGCCTCTCGCGCAATCGCGCCGCATCTGTCACCGAATTCGATTCTGATCAGCCTGCAGAACGGCGTCGATAACGTGGACCGAATTCGCGCAGCATCGGGGATCGAAGCGCTACCAGCGGTTGTGTACGTGGCCGCGGCGCTGCCTGAACCTGGCCATGTGAAACATTCCGGCCGCGGAGAGTGGATCGTGGGTGAATATGCCGGCGCAGCTCCGCCGTCCGTCGACGCAAAAAGTAGACCCGAACGAGTGGCCGAAATGTGTGCGGCGGCTGGCGTGCCATGTCACCTGTCACAGAATATCGAAGTGGATCAGTGGACAAAAATGTTGATGAACTGCGCTGGAAATGCCGTAACTGCGATCGCACAAACCAGCTTCGCTCACGTGGCGCGCAACCTCGACACGCGGGAGGTGCTGCGGACGGTGATCAACGAATGCGTCGCGGTGGCACGCGCTGCCGGGGTCGCATTGCCGGATGTGGATTGGACGGAGAAGGGATTGAAGAATGCTGAGACGCTCGGCGATGCGACTTCGTCTACGGCGCAAGATATTGCGCGCGGCAAATTAACAGAAATCGATTCGCTGAATGGTTACATCGTGCGACGCGGGAAAGAACTGGGAGTGCCGACACCGGTTAACATGACGCTATTCGCGCTGATTAAGTTGATTGAAGAAACTTCCGCAAAGCGAAGCGGTCGGGCCGGCAGCGCCGGCTAAGATTTCCTCGCATCGTCGTCGGTCCATATTGCCAGGTCCGAGTTATTGATCGTTGGGATTGCGGAAGCGAAACGGGATGTGCACGACCATTTCGACATCAACCGGCACACCGTCACGCGTGCCCGGCCGGAATTTCCAGCGAGCGAGCGCGTCCATCGAGTTCTTGTCAAGCTGGGGATCGAGCTTCCGCACTAATTGGATGCTGTCGACCGACCCGTCCTTGCGGACAATCGCATACAGAACGACTTCGCCATCCACATGCTGCTCGATAATTGTCTGCGGATATTTTGGGTCGACTTTGTCGAGTGGCGCTGGGCCTGAGAATGCGCCGGGAGGCCTGTAGCCCGGAGTATCGCCTTCGTCGAGCTGCGCGCAATTCAAGACCCAGCTTCCGGTGATGCTGGTGAGATTCGGCATGTTGACGTGCACCGGATAAATTTCTTTGCCCGAAAGTATTTTCTCCGGTGGCACGCTTGGGTCGAGATGAGTTACATCAATTGGCCCTCGATGAGAAGATCGCGATGGCTCAGCTGAGGGCGCGAGTTTCAGATTCAATTTTCCACCGGGACGAGAACCCGCGGTACCAATGCCCCCAGCACCACCCGCGCTATTATTCGACCCGCCGCTAATGCTTATCGCCGCCGGCGAGTTTGCATTGGCATTGCTGCCGCCTCCTCCGCTACCGTGAGTCGCCCCGCCCGCTCCATTCGTTCCGCCCGCCGAATCCGGATGCCCACCGATGCCACCGTTGTCCGCGACACCATGCTCCGAGCCGCCTGGCACACCGGGTTGTTTGCCGTCGGGCGAAATCGCAATTCGAGCTGCCGCGTTTCCTTGAGGCACGCTCACTTCCGGAGCAGGAGGAGCGGGCGCTGCCGAAAGGGCGATTACGCGATGCAGATCTGAATCGGCTGATCCTGCCGCCCCGACTTCTGGTGCGGCGCCGGCATCTTGCTTCGACGGGTGCGTATTCGCTGGCGTGGCTGTTGTCGCCATCGGACTGATCGGCATGCGAGGCTGGTCGTTTACAAGCGGGGTTGCAGCGATGTTGATGGGTCCTGGATTTTTTTCGTTGGTTGCAAGATCCGGTGCGGCTACATCGTGTGCGGCGCGCTGACGAACGCGCGGCGCTGCAGTCGAAGCGGAAAATTGAATCTGGGGTTTCGGAGGCGCGGGCGAGGACCATTGCACCATATTCGGCATTGGCGCATCGATTTTCGGTGCCGCTGCAGGGGCGTTCGGCTGAATCAACGTCTGGTGCGGATGCGTCACTTTCACGGGCATTGAAAGTATCGTTTGGCGCGGATGGTAAGCATCGGCGCCAAGTTGCGGCAGCTGCTTCGCGGCGTCGCCCGGGGGGCTCGGCTTCGACGGCGGACCGGGCAACGAGATCGGCGGCAGATCGTGTGTCGTCAGATACGTCAGCTCGATGCGGACCGGAGCGAGATTATGCTGCGTCGCTGGCAGAAAGCCCCATATAGGAAGGATGAGCAACAAGACAACGGCAACGTGCCATAAGGATGATGCCGCAAATGCCCAGACGGATAGCTTTCCGCGCACCCATTCGACACGAAACGCGTGGTTGCCCGCGACTTCGCCACCTTTGGGCACGCGCGGTCCGGTGAACAAATCGCGCACACTGGTACAAAATTCTCGCCAGGGAGATTCCCAATCAACTCCAAGATCGAGCCTGGGGAGACGCGAATGCGGCGAAAGCTCGATAAGCTGGATATCCCCGTCGAGGGCGCGTCCCGTTAATGTCGGCATTTTCCCGGTCATTATACCTGCGAAATAAAATACGCCTGTAGAAATACTAAGCCAAAGCCGGGGTGCCAAATGAGATGCGCCCGACTACGCAGCGGCTGCCAGCCGATAAAAACTTAATGCGGCGTCGCCTTGCTCGAGGATGCGGGAGCATTCCAGCCGATCGAAACGCTCCGGGAGTTCCATCGAGTTGCGGTGCTCAACAATCACAAGTCCACGCGGTGCGATCAGGTGGGAGAGGTCGAGAAAATCGAGCACGCGAACGTAATCGTCCTGGTTTTCATATGGGGGATCGAGAAAAATAAAGTCGGCTGCGAGACGTCGCGCCGAAAGGTTCTCAAGTCCTCGCACAGCGTCAGCCTCGATCACCTCCGTGCCGTTGCGAATCCCAAGCGATTCGAGATTCTGCCGGATGAGTCGAGCTCCGGCCGCGTGCGATTCGATGAAGACAGCTTCGCGCGCGCCGCGGCTGATCGCTTCGATGCCAACGGCGCCGGTTCCCGCGAAAACGTCGACGAAAAGGGAATCTTCAACCAATGAACCGAGAACGTTGAACAGCGTTTCGCGGAGGCGGTCGCTGGTGGGGCGAAGACGCAGTCTTAGCGCACTCTTTAATACTCGGCTGCGATATTTGCCTGCGATCACGCGCATGATGTGTTTGTACAACCAGAAAAATGTCGAGCAGTCTATCCCACGGCGGCAAGTTGATACCGCTTTTGCCATGCTGGGCTCACAGATTCTACTTTGGCAACGATTTCCTTTGCCGCAACTGGATCCTCTGCAATTGCGAAGGCCTCTCGTCGCGCGAGCTCCAAGAGTTCGTGATCGCGCAAGGGCTGAGCTACTGAGAACGCAGCATCGCCATGCTGCCGGGTGCCGAAAAATTCACCCGGACCGCGCTGCTTCAAATCCCGCTCTGCGATCTCGAACCCGTTGGACGTTGCGACCATCGCTTCGATCCGGTCGCGCGCATCGCCTGTGATCGATTTGGGCGCGACCAGAATGCAGTAAGATTTTTCCGCGCCTCGGCCGATCCGCCCGCGAAGTTGGTGTAACTGGGCGAGCCCGAAACGGTCGGCATGCTCGATCACCATTATCGTGGCGTTAGGCACGTCCACTCCTACCTCGATCACGGTGGTAGATACTAAAATTTGCAGCGCGCCGCGACGAAATTCGTCCATCACCGCATCTTTTTCTTCATTCTTTAGCCGGCCGTGGAGCAAGCCGACGTGAATGTCGGGGAAGACGCTTTTGGCAAGCCGCTCATACTCCGCTGTTGCTGCCTTCAGTTCCTGTTTCGATTCTTCAATCACCGGGTAGAGGACGAAACCCTGGCGTCCGCGTGTCACTTCGCGCCGCATGAACTCCCATACGCCTTTCAGTGACGCTTCGTCGCTCCAGCGCGTTTCAACAGACGTGCGGCCCGGCGGCATCTCGTCAATTACCGAAAGATCGAGGTCGCCATAGAGAGTCAGAGCAAGCGTCCGGGGAATCGGAGTGGCCGTCATCACCAGCACGTGCGGCGACGCGCCCTTCTCGATAAGCCGCTTGCGCTGCAGAACGCCGAAGCGATGCTGCTCGTCTACGATTACAAGACCCAGCCGCTTGAATTGAACGGGATTTTCGATTAACGCGTGCGTGCCTACCACGAACTGCGCCGCGCCGCTTTCGACGCGCGCAAGAGCGCCGGTCCTCTCGAGCCGCTTCTGGCCACTAACGAGCAACTCGACCTGGTATCCCGCACTTTGCCAAGGTTCACCACGATGGAATATTCGTCGCGCAGAGAGGTAGTGCTGGGCAGCGAGAATTTCCGTTGGCGCCATCAAGGCCACTTGATAACCGTTTTCGATCGCGATGGTCGCCGCCTCGAATGCCACAATCGTCTTTCCGCTGCCGACGTCCCCTTCCAGCAACCGATGCATCGGGTAGGGCTGCTCCAGATCAGCCGCAATTTCGGCGAGCACTCGCTTTTGCGCCGCCGTAGGCTTGAACGGCAATATTCGTTTCAATGCTTCGCGAATTTTGTCCTCGCGCACCCGCATTGCGATTCCTGTTCGGCGGTGTTCTTGCTGTCGGCGTAATGCGAGTGCGAGTTGATAGTAAAAAAACTCTTCGAAGATGAGCCGAATCTGCGCTGGGCTGCGCCAGCTGTTGAGCAGCTCGAGGTTTTCACTCTTTGGTGGAAAGTGCGCGTAAAGCAGGGCCTCGCGGCGCGTAGGAAACTTATAGCGTTCGCGAATCGCGGCCGGCAGCGGGTCGGGAACATTGGCATCAAAATCATTCAGAACCGAATAAATAATTCGCCGCAGCATTCGTGAGCTAATGGCTCCGATAGCTTCGTAGATTGGAACAATCCTGCCCACCTCCGTGGAATCCGCAGGCGCTCCGTCCGCGCTCCCTATGAGCTCGATCTGCGGGTTCACCATTTCCAGCCGCCCTGGTCTGAACGGATCGGTGTCCACCTTCCCATGCATCACGACTCGCTGGCCCTGCTTGAATTTGCCTTCGAGGTACGAACCATGAAAAAAGCGGGCGTAGAGGGTTCCGGAACCGTCGCGCACCGCGATGTGAAACACTCCGCCGCGCCCTCGGGCGAAACGAATCGTGCCTCCGGCATTGGCTACCTCGACCAAAATCGTGTGAGGCTGCCCCGGAATAATTTCGGCGATCGGCGTAAATCGAATCCGATCTTCATACCGGAACGGCAAGTAAGCAAGCAGGTCTGCGACGGTATAAATCCCGCGCTCTTCCAGTAAAGCAGCGCGGTGCGGCCCTACGCCGCGCAGATACTTCACCGGATTTGAAAGTGCAATCGTCATAAGGTCGAACTGCGCCAGCGATAACCACTCCGCGCATCCACGTAACCTGATGTTTATACCATTGCTGATACTCGAAAGACGGGGTCCAACATGGAGGGGGAGGGGCCGCCGGTGGTCGGGCGGCAGCCCCTTTTGCGGCAGAGAGAGACGGGTCTACTTCAGCGGAAAATCCTTGAACAACCTTAAGACTGCATTGAGAGGCTTTATTGCGATTCTACGGTCCTTCTCAATCTCTCGATTCAGCCAGCCGAGTCAAGAACTCTCGACCTAACAATAGCCGCAGTCGGCGAGGGAGCACTATCAGGCCGAGTTGGTAGATTGAAAAGGAAGAACGCCTTAGGGCTCATGGCTGCCGATCACACTGCCGAATTTCACTTCGCTCATCGACAATTCGCGCCCGCGTTGAGTGGCGCGTTCCGTGCATTCTTCCACATCGTATCGCTCGAACTTCTGTAACTGACGGGTCAGCAACCTTTCGGAGGCAGCTAACCTGCACCGTTACAACAGGATGCGCCTTAGCGGCATCATACAGCGAGGCAGCACAGTGGATCAATTGTCCGATAGTGGGAAATCCGCGTTCACGGGTGCTCACCAACGGCCACTCAGGCCGTCTATGCATTCGGAACCTGCAGAAAGGGCTGAGGCCGGAACAAGCGGCAATCGCCAGGCTGATCCGATCAGTCAGCGTGGCGATTCGAAACCGGCCGCAAAAACCATGGGGATGAGCGTCGCACTCGACGGAGATGCGCGCCAGGCAGCAGCGGCGAGGGTTGCAGAAGAGCAGGCTCTCGTGCGCAACGCGCAGGCGGGCGACCGCCTCGCGTTCGAAGAGTTGGTGCATCGCTATGACCGAGAGGTTCTGCGTTTGGCCCTCAATCTGGTTCATCGTTCCGAGGATGCCCGGGACATCTACCAGGAAAGTTTCATGCGGGTTTACAAAAATCTGCACCGGTTCCGGTTTGAATGCAGCTTCTACACCTGGCTCTACCGGATTGTCACCAACGTGGCGCTCGATCACTTGCGGCGCCGAACCAGCCGCCGCGAAGATCAAGCACCGGTACCGGATGAAGCGGAAGGCGGCACCAGAGATTTCTTTGACCGCCAGCCTGAAGTGCGAGCTGCCGCCAACCCCGAGCGTAGCCTGCTGGGCCAAGAGCTTGGGCAGCACATCTCGGCGGCGTTGAAAAGACTCTCACCGCGCGAGCGAATGGTTTTCGAGATGAAGCATTATCAGGGCTTGAAACTGAGGGCGATTGGGGACATGCTCGGCACATCGGAAGAGACGGTAAAGAATTCGTTGTTCCGGGCCACGCGAAAATTACGCGCGAGCCTGGACTGCATGCGGTAGCAGGACGAAATTTGACGGGACGGACAGAATGCGGCAGGAAAGCAAAGACGACATCTTGAACGCGGGGACGTGCGAAGAGTTTGATTCGCGCCTCATGCTTCTTGCGGCTGGTGAGTTAACGCCGGATGAGGAAGCGGACGTGGCTGACCACTTGAAACACTGCGCACGCTGCACCGAAGCTCTTGAAAGAGAGCGCGAATTGGTCGAATGCTTCGCGGCGAGCCGGATCGAGCCTGATGCCGCTCTGCTCGCGAGCTGCCGGTCGGGTCTCGAGGATGCGCTCGACCGTCAGGAAGAGCGCAGTTGGCTGCGTCGCATTGCAAATGTGTTTCTACCTGCGGGTGGACTGGCTCCCCGTCCTGCTTGGAGCGCAGCTTTGCTCGTGCTGGTGGGATTCTCCGTTGGAATCCTCGGTCCGCGTTTGCTTCAGCGGCCGGGGGCTGTTTCAGGGGATTCAGATCGGTTTTCGAATAATGTAGCTAGTTCCTCGAATTTCACATCACAATTTCCAAACAGCGGTACGGCTCCGATAGATATGCATAGCGCACAGGTGGCTGGCATCAGCGTGATGCCTTCGGGTGGCGGCCAGCCACCCCAGGTGGAACTGCAGATGCGTGCGCAACAGCCTTTCCGCATGCAGGGCACAGTCAACAACGACAACGTGAAGAATGTGCTCCTGAATATTCTCCGGAACAATGACCGCTTCGATCCCGATGTGCGCCTCGATGCCGTGGATCTTCTTCGCGCGAAGAACGATGATCCCGAAGTGCGCGATGTCCTTTGCCACGCCGTGCACACCGATCCGAATGCGGCGGTGCGGCTAAAAGCTCTAGAAGCGCTCAATGGCGCCGAGCCGCAGGATTTGGTTCGTAAAACCCTCCTAGACGCGCTCCTAGATGACCGTAATCCCGGCGTTCGCGTGGAAGCGATCAATGCGCTGCGCAACATGGCGGCACAGGGCAAAGTGGTTTCCGACGACCATATGATCGCAGTGTTGCGCGATCGCATGCAGAAGGATCCCAACACATACATTCGGCTACAGAGCGCGGCCGCAATTCGCGACCTTGGCCCGCGCGAGAAATTCTAGGTCATGCGTCTTCACATGCCGGGCTTTCGCCTCTCGCGATACTGGAATGTGGCTCTCAATGGTGTGATCTGCGCTCTTCCGCTTTTTTACCCGCATACCGGCATCGCACGCGAAAAGCAGCCGGCCGATTCCGCGAAATTCGGGCCGCGCGTCACGTCGCAATTGAGCGGTTCTATTCCCACGAAGAATGGTCAGCGCCTTCATCTCGTGATCGATCTAGGCAATGTCGTGGTTCACACGCAAGAAACGAACCAGGTCGACTACAGGGTGCGTCTGGAAACTGACTCGTCCCAAAAAGATGCGAAGCTTCTTCTGAAGAGCTTTTTGATGAACGCGCGACAAACCCCCGAAGGTGTGTACTTGCGGGGACAAACCGCCGGTTGCCGGTGCCGCGGCCGTCTGTGGGTTACGGTGGAAGTGAACGTCCCCAAGAACTACAACGTCGATTTGTCTACGGGCGGCGGCAACATCGAAACGGAAGACATCAACGGGCGCCTTGGAATCTCCACGGCTGGCGGCAATATCCATGCAGGTAATGTTGGCGGACCGGCACGCTTGAACACTGACGGCGGACACATAACCGTCAAGAACGTCTCCGGCGATCTAGTCGCGACGACGGGCGGTGGGCATATCACCACCGGGTCGATTGCTGGAAACGCCACGCTGCGCACGGGCGGCGGCCACATTCGCGTGGCATCGGTTGAAAATCTCGCCCGGCTCGACACCGGTGGCGGCAATGTAACTCTCGAGCATTCGGGTGGGGAACTGGTCGCTTCCACAGGCGGCGGCCAGATTGACGTCGGAGAAGCGGCGGGATTGGTGAAAGCAAAAACTGCAGGTGGCGGAATTCGCGTGGTTCGCGTATCCGGCCCGACCAATCTCGAGACCGGTGGCGGAAGCATCTACCTCACGGAAGTGGACGGTGCCGTCAAGGCTTCGACCGAGGCCGGCGGAATTACAGCCTGGTTCGTGTCGACTGCCAAGCCAGGGACCTGTGATTTTCAATCGAGCGACGGAGATATCGTCGTTTATTTGCCGCGCAAGCTTCCGATCACGATCGACGCTCAGATTCAAGACGGCGACGATCATCGTGTCATTTTCGACCCGGCATTCCCGGTGAAAATCAGTTACGACGACGCATCCAACGGCACGCGCCGGCTTCGCGCTGCGGGTGAACTGAACGGCGGCGGCGAAGTGTTGCGTTTGCGAACCGTGGCGGGAAATATCCGCTTGATGCTCAGCGACGCGGATAAGCAGCTTGTGATGTACAGACAGCAGATGGAACAACTGGAGCAGAGTCTGCGAATGCAGATGCGCTTGCTGGAACAATCCATGGCGGCCGACGACCGGCCCTGAAGCGCGCTCGGGATTTGTTTTCAGTCAGTTGATGGGAATGCAGTCGAGGGGGCGTACCGTGAACAAAAAACTGCGGGAAACTCGGCTCCGGTCTCAAACTCTGCGGTTTTTCGAAGCCGCAGGCTCTGCTGTGTTGCTGCTGCTCGCTGGCCTTGTAGTTTGCGCGGCGCCTAGCTTCGCTTCAGTAGCCAACCGCCAGACCTTCGAACACAGCTATCCGTTGGCGCCAGGCGGCAGTTTTATGCTTGAAAACGTGAATGGTTCCGTACAGGTCGAAGGTTGGGACCGCGACGAAGTGGAAGTTGAAGCGGTAAAAACGGCCGACACAGACGGCCAAGATCTAGAACGCGTCAAGATCGACGTGGATAGTGAGCCCGGTCAGGTTTCCGTCCACACTCGGTACCCGAAGGGTGAGGGTGTCGAAGTCGCAGTTGAGTACCACGTTCACGTCCCATATCGCGTGCTTTTGGGCAGCATCGGCACCGTCAATGGCAGCGTGCTTGTGCGTGGCGTCGACGGCGGTGGCGATCTGCGCTCAGTGAACGGCAACGTCGAAGTCTTGAATAGCGCCGGTCGTTTCAATGCCAAAACCACGAATGGAGATTTGCGGCTCGAACTGCACGAAGTGCTCGACGGCGCGCCAATGAATCTCGAAACAGTGAACGGCTCCGTAGTACTCGGCCTTCCCTGCAATGCGAAAGCAAATCTGAAAGTGTTGAGCATGAACGGCGAGTTCCATTCCGAGTTGCCAGTGACGTCCACCGTAGGCGAGCCGGCCGCGCGCGCGTTTCGAGGAAAGCTTGGCACAGGCGGCGGGGAAATTTCCGTACGCACGGTCAACGGTGGCGTGCGCCTGATTTTGCAGCGCCCAGGCGTCTAGCGGGCAAGATAGGTAACCACGTCGACGTATTTCTCGGCGTGGCATTGAACTTTTTTGCGTTACGGGGCGTAATCCAACTACGAGGATGAAACCCATGAGGCACTTCGCATACCCGGCTCTTTTGGGCGCCGGAACTCTCCTGCTGCTCGTGGGAGCCGTCCAGCCCGCGATCAGCCAGCCGCAACAACAAGTTACGCGACCTCAGCAGGCCAGTTCAAAGGCACCCTCGCCATCCGACGAAAAGTGTCAAGATTTCGATCGCTGCATGAAACAAATGGCGGCTCAGGTTCGTACTATCGAGAAAGAGGTTGAAGCCAGGCTCCCGGAGATGGAGCGCGCAGCCAAGGAGGTGGAGATGAGTTCGCCCGAACTGAGCAGGCTCAGTAGTCTCTCCGCCAAGTTGCTGGCGAGTGGGAATGCACTCGCGTCGAGTGCGGCAGAATTGGGAGCGCGCGCCGAAGGATTTGCTCAGCAAGTCAAGAAGGATGTCCAGGAAAAAGTTCCGCAGGGCGATCAGGAGAAAGTCCAGCAGGACGATCAGGAGAAAGTCCAGCAGGACCTGGACAAAGTTCAGGAAAACGTAGATCGCCTCTTCAACATGTCCCCTGGCATCGTCGTGTCCTCTACAGACGAAGGCGGCTGGCTCGGAGTCGAGATTGCCGAAGTCACAGCCGAAAAAGCCAAGGACTTGAAGCTTTCTGCCATGCGCGGCGTCATCGTGGACGGCGTCGAGCCCGATAGCCCAGCTGCGAAGGCTGGCATAAAAGAAAAAGACGTCATCACCCAGTATGACGGACAACCAGTGGAAGGCACTGTGCAGTTCCGGCGCCTGATCCGCGAAACGCCGCCCGGCCGCGCCGTCACGCTGGAGATTTCGCGCGGCGGGTCGCGGCAAAATATTTCCGTGGAGCTCGGCGACCGCACCGATGTGTACGTAAGAAAAATGAAAGGAAAGATGCGCGACTTCGGGGGAGCGTATTCGTTCTCGATGCCGAATGTCGAGGAGTTGCCCGATATGCCGGAAGTCATGGACCCGCGCACTCCTGTTCTTGGAATCAACGCGGAAGATCTCACCAGCCAACTCGGTTCTTATTTCGGTGCGCCCAACAATGCCGGAGTCCTCGTCCGCGAAGTTCGCCCTGGTACACCCGCTGAAAAGGCAGGCCTAAAGGCCGGCGATGTAATCACAAAAGTGGAAGGCAAAGAGGTACGTACCCTCGCCGATCTGCGCGCTCAGCTGCGCGAGAAGAGCAATCAAGCTTCGGTGAACATGTCTGTCCTGCGCAAAGGATCCGAAATCGCAGTCACGGTCCCAATCGAAAAGCCGCGACCGATGGAGCAAATGCATTCCGTCCATCGAGCCCAACTCTAGACTCCACATTTCTTCCAAACTTGCTGAGAGGCCCCGGAAATTTTTGGGCCCTTTTGACTTTTCTCTCACGCGGGCCAACGCACCAAGATTACAATAGTGATCGTTCACCACGATTCTGTAAGCCGGAGGTTCCCATGCCACCAGCACCAGTGATCGCTTCGAAGGGTTTTGGTCCGCCCGTGTTCGCCACGGCGGCCGAAGAGCGCTTGCATCGCAAACGAATGCTGGCCGCTGCGTTCCGGCTTTTCTCGCGTTTCGGCTTCGACGAAGGCGTCGCCGGACACATCACCGCACGCGATCCCGAAAAGCTCGATCATTTTTGGGTCAACCCCTTCGGCATGCACTTCGGGCAGATTCGCGCGTCGGATTTGATTCTTGTCAATCATCAAGGCGAAGTCGTCGAAGGAAAATACCCCGTGAACGGAGCGGCCTTCGCCATTCATTCCCGAGTGCATAGCGCCCGTTCCGATGTAATCGCCGCCGCGCACGCCCATTCGATGTACGGGAAATCCTGGGCTTCCCTGGGACGCCCGCTCGACCCGATTACGCAGGATGCCTGCGCGTTTTACGAAGACCACGCCGTTTTCGCGGATTTTACTGGAGTCGTCTACGAAACATCGGAAGGGGAGCGCATCGCCCAAGCCCTCGGCCGGGGCAAAGCCGCCATTCTCCAAAATCACGGCCTGCTCACGGTGGGCCACTGCGTTGAAGAAGCCGCCTGGTGGTTCATTACTATGGATCGCAGTTGCCAGGCGCAGTTGCTCGCTGAAGCGGTCGGCACTCCGAAAAAGATCGATCACGCCGCCGCCATCACCACAAGGGAACAGGTCGGAAGCCATCTGGCAGGATGGTTCCAGTTCCAACCGCTCCTCGCGCGCATCACTCGCGAAGAACCCGGCCTGCTCGAATAGAATTCAGCTCTAGTTTTTCTTGCCGAAGATCGATTTCGTTGTTCGTCCGAAGATACCGCCAACGTCTGCCGTTATTGAAGGATCATCCTCTGTACCGGTGATGCGGACCGGTACGCCTGACTTCCCGCCCGTGCCGCCACTTAACGTCGATAGTAAACCGACGCCCACCTTGCCGATTCCCTTGGCCGATGCGCCCTTCAGAATGAGATTAAAATCCAGTTGATCGGCAGGCGACACAGTTCCGCTGCCAGTGAGTTCTCCCATTCCGTTAATCACCGCATCGATGTTTTCGGCTGCAACGCCTGCATTCGTCATCCGTACATTTAAGCGCAGTCTTTCGAACTCAGTTGTGTCTCCCGTTTTCACTCCGCTCAGCGCCGCAATACCGTGAATCTTAGATCCAACATCAAAACCAACCAGGCGCGTGTTCGTCAGAGCGATGGGACCGGAGATCGTAAGCGCCTTAGCCTGGCCGTGGACAGTGACATTGAGTGATAGCGTGCCGCCCTTCAACACCGACCCATTGGGCATACGGACCGCGGCCGCTGTCATCAATGGCTGCAGCTCATTGATCGGTAGATTTTCCCCGGAAACCTTAAAATTCAGCAGAGGATCTTCTAATCCGGGGGCACGCGGTTGATATGTCCCGTTTACATGGATTGCGGAATCGCCCAGCTTTATGCTGACGTCCTCGATTTGCCCGGAATTTTCTTTCAGTTGATGGGTTAAGCCGTAGGCGATATCAATCGGCTTGCCCGCGGCGGCAGCGCTTTTCCGGAGTTTCAAATTTTGCAGCTCCGCGGTCCCATTCGCAGTGAGGGCTTTCCCATCTGAGACCGCGTGCGTTTCAACGTCCGCGACGAGCGAAATACCGGCTCCTGCGTTGAGAAATCCCGCTGCCACAGGATCCAGATGTTTCAGGGAGATTTGCGCTCGTCCCGGAGTGGTAGCGGCATCGTCGCCATTGACAGGCCCCAGTTGGCCTTTCGCGCTCACTGTTCCATCGCCAGGCAGGTTCGCGCTTAGCTCGAATGGAAATTGCGACCCGAACGCAAAATCACGCACCGTAATGTTTACGTGCTCGTAGACGCTCGGCTCGCCTTCCGCTGGAAGTGTCGCAACCGCCACTCGCGCGTTCTCAACTTCGATCAAAGCAACGAAGAGTTTAGGAATTGCTGGAGCCATAATTTTTGATCCCAGTGTTGCCGGATTTGGGGCCGCGCCCCCACTGAGCGTGCCGGCGCCGCTGGCGCGTCCAATGCTCGAGAAGTTCCACGTGCCGTTTGCGGCTCGGATCAGATTGATTTCCGGCGATTCGATCTCAAAGCCGCGGACTTCAAGCTCATGCGAAAAGACCAGCGCTCTCAGCGAGACACGAATACGAAGGGTTTTCGCGGTCAGAAAAGGCGCAGCGCTGAAGTTTGGATCGTCGGCCACGCTGAGGTTTTTACTGCCGATGCTTCCTGAAAAAGCCGACAGGCTAAGATCGCCTACCTTCACGCTGCGTCCGAGCGTGCGTGCCAGCTCTCTCTCGACCGTGGGGCGAAACGTGTTCGCGTCCACGAGCAATGGAATTGACGCGATTGCAGCAACTAAGACAGCGGCGATCGCTATCAAAATCTTGGCCCAATGTTTCACTTGGTTCCTCGGCAGATGATTTTGGTTAGCAACTGGCATCTAGGTGAGAAGTAGAAGTATAAGTCCAAGAAACGGCCTAGGGTTGGACTAACTGACTCTCGTCCAGGGTTGCTTCGGTGGGCTAAATCGAAAGCCGAGAACGGTCTGAGACAATGCCTCAGACTTTCGTGGCTGTAGAAGTGCCTTTTTTCGTCTACAGCCCTTTTCGCACCGCTGTGCAAACCCGGCCCAAAAGACCAATAAAACGGCTACACAACTCTAGGGCTTAGACCGTGTTGACATCCCTAGCGATTCGGGCGGAAACTTATCTGGAGGTTAGTTCGTTCAAAAATTGCCTTAACGCCCCGTCGGAAACCCCAGCTTTCCGCGAAACAAGGACCGCAAGAGAGGTGCCGGAACATGCCAGGTAGTCAAGACTATTTCGGCAGCATCAGTGACACCCGCGACCGCCGGCGTCACTCACGTCAGACGACGGCGCTCAATTACGTAAGGTTGGGCGAAACCAATGGAGGGATACTCCTCAACGTCAGCGAAGAAGGATTGGCCTTCACTGCAGCGGAGCCCCTGGCGGGCGAGTTCATTCCCCGACTGCGTTTCCAACTGACGGAGAAAGCGGAGTGGATCGAAGCCAGTGGACGAATCGTTTGGCTGAACGATTCCAAGAAGGGAGCCGGCATTGAATTCATTGATATTTCGAATGCGGGTCGCGAGCAGATCAGGCAATGGATTGATTCGAAAAAGCCTTACGCCGAAACCCAGGAATCGGTAAGCCCTGCTCGGAAAACTCGGAAAGAATCGGAGGTAACCCCTTTTCCAGCGCCTAAGGTCGAAACCCACAAAAACGAAACGCAGTACGAAATCGTGGAACCTCATCTCCGGAAGATGTTCCCGTCCGAAAGTGTCCTCGAAGCGGAAACTGCGCGCCCCGCTCCCCCGCCTCAGGTGGCGTTCAACGAGACCCAGGCCGAGTCGCGCGCTCAGTTTTTCCCGTCCGAAAGTGGCGAGGATTGTGAGTCCTCTGTAACTCCGGCTCCCCCAATTGGAAGGCAGCCCACCGGCCGCGAAGTTCGGCATGCTGAATCCCTGTCTGAATCTCAGAATACTCGTACGGTGGAACCACGCTTTAGGCATGCTGTGCAGATCGAAACGTTGCCTGAGACAAATCAAATTCACCAAGAAGAAGAATCCGCGCCGCCCGAGAATGCTCGTCTAATAGAGCAGTCAGACGAAGCGCCTGAGATCACGGCTGATTCCGTCATCAGAACGAATCAATTGCAGCGAGACGATTCGGCGCCCCGTGCAGCTCGAGTTCCTAATTTCGGCTATCAAACTTCGCCAAGCGTATTATCTGGCCGCGTAGCTCGAGTCCCTAGTTTCGGTTATCAAACCGCCGCTTCCAGTTACCAGCAATCCGAAGACTGGACCAATTGGGTCGATCCTGCTGCGAACCCGCACCGAAGCAAATTCGGCTTTGTCGTGATGGGAGTACTTCTTGTGGCGGCTGCCTTTGCAATTGGAATGGCTCTTGGACACGGGTCCCTTGATGGACTCGTAGAGAGCGTTAGACAGTACATTCCGGACAAATACCAGCAAGCGCCGACGGCGAACATTTCTGCCGCGGAATCTGCCCCACCCGCCCCGAAGGTGGAAAAAACCAGAACGGATGCGCCCGCACAAGCCCAAAGCGACACTTCCTCAGCTCAGACGTCCGCAACGTCCGCGACGCCGAGTCAGGCCGCACCGCCCAGCGAACCGGCTACTTCAAGCATCAGCCGCACGGAAACCCATCCCGAAGCAGCTTCGTCCGAAGCAGAGGTCGCCGGCCCCAGCGGGAGAGCCAAAGCAAGCGCTGCGGAATCCGCAACGCCGCCGGTCTTAGTATCCGCCGCAGGCTCCGGAAATGGACCTCTTCGGCTTACCTCTCCGGAAACGGCGGTCAGCGCGTCCTCCTCTGTTGCTATCAGCTCCCAGGCTACCGTGCTGGTGCCGCGTGCCGCGGGCGCCGACGCAACTCAAGAAGCCAAACGGTTGCAGCCCGGAACTCTCGTCTTCCACGTCGAGCCGCAATATTCAAAAAGAATGGGCCGCGGTGAAGTCGAAATCGTGAAGCTACTCGCCACAGTAGGCGAGAACGGACTAGTGACAAATGTCCAGCGAATCAGTGGGCCCCCTCTGTTTGCTTCTGCGGCAATCAACGCTATTCGCGAGTGGAAATATTCGCCAACGCTATTCGATGGCCGCCCTGTGAAAACGGAAGAAAAAATCACCGTGGCGTTTCGATCACGCTGAGCAGTCGATGTGAAACCGCAACGGCATCTTAATCTACGGTAGCGCGATTAAAAGTCTGACTAAGCTATTGAAAATAGGCTATATGACAATTTCTAATCGGCGGTAAAGGGCCTATCCAAGAACCTCTCGGGAGTCACTTTTTTGCGAAGAATCCAGACTAAAAAGTGGCGGGAAAACGCTACTCGCGGACGATTTCCGCATTGGCGCTGGGTGAAACAATTCGCACGAGCCGTTGTCCATCGAGGAACAAGTTAATCTCAATATCCTCGGTCTTCACTCGCAGCTGTTCGAGTTTTGCGCCGCCGCCTGTGTCCTGCTTACCGAGCGATTCAACCGTCACGCTGCCCGGCGTCATTTCCTGCGGGACAATCACCGAGAAAGTTTGCGCGCCTTTTTTATCCCAGTCGTAGAGGCGGGCGAGAATTGCGTATTGGTCGTACATGTTGTTATCGAGCACGACGACTCGATCGGAATTGAACGTGAACTGCTGAGTGTACGGCCGCGCACCTTCCATGCGGAGTTCCACATTGGCCGTCGTCCCATTGAAGACGATCGTTGACGCGGCTTTCTTGGCGCCCTGCATGTTCCATTCGTAGCGCACCGGCGCGCCGTCCGGCCGAAGTTCCAGATTACCTGTGACGTGCGCGGTACCTTGTGCAGTCTGAATTTCGGCATTCCCGTGCGCTGTCCAGTTGCCTCCATTCGCGCTGAGGGAAAATTCTTCGGCGCCGGCAGGTTGACCGTTCACTAGGATCTTGAATTTTCCCTTGTCCGGCGCGAAAGCGAAAGGCGCAGCGAGGGTGGCAGCAGCGAGAGCAACGGTGAGCGCGAGGCACGCAATACTGAAGTCGAATCGCGGAATGGAAGTGTGCTGTGCGGAGTGACTCTTCATGCGGTCACCTTCGGAAAGATGCCGAGCGCGAGAATCTGTTCGACGACGCGCAAGGGTTCAATGTTCGTTTCGACGCGAAAGTCAGCCAACTCATAAAATGGCAGGCGCTCCTGATAGAGCCGGCGAAAGCTTGCTTCGTCGCGAAAGAGCGGACGATTCGTAATGTGCGCGCAACGCGAGAGAAGTTCTTCGACGGGGCAATGCAGCCAAACCAGGGCCGCACCACTTTCGCGGAGCAGCGCCACGTTTTCCGGCTGCGCGGTGGTGCCGCCGCCCAGGGAGATAATGCGGGGTTTTTGCAGCGCCATTGCTTCGCGTAGGGTTTTCTCGAGTTGCTCGTGCTCGACTTTGCGGAATGCCGGTTCTCCGAGCTTTGCAAATATTTCGGGAATGGTGGCGCCCGTTGCTTCGGCAATCATCTTATCGAGGTCGACGTACTGCCAGCCGATCTGGCGAGCGAGAAGCCGCGCAACCGTGGATTTTCCGCTGCCCATGAATCCCGTCAAGCCAATGATGCGGCGCGGACGAATGTCAGTCTTCATGAATGGGATGCTTCGTTGCTGAATAACCGGCTTCGCAATCGCGAATTGATTCAATCAATGGCCTGAAACCAGTGCGCGAGAATTACTCGCGCTTCAGGATGTTGATTGTACCATCGAACGAACTGAGTTCGACTTTCGCGTGCCCAGCATTAAATGTGCCCAGTATCGCATTCCCGAATTTCGAGTAGACGGGACGCGCGTGGGCGGGAGGGGTGAGGTTTGCCTGGCTGTTGACTTTGCCTTTGAGGGACGTGGCGCTTAGATCGAACGAATCGCCGGGGGAGAAGTGCACTTCAATCACACCGCTGTAATTCTTAAGCCGGTAAATGCCGTTGGGTAGAAATTCGCCATCGAACAGTATGTTGCCTTTGGATGTTTGCGCATGCACGTGGTAGCTGCGCAGGCTGAGAAGCTTGAAGCTTCCGCTGATGGACGATACTTCCAGTCGTCCCGCGCACCGTATGCACTGGAAAGAACCGCCGACCGTTTTCACGGTGAGATAGCCGGCGGCATCTTCGAGGTCCACTCCGGCTCCTACCGTTTCCACATTCATGTCGCCGAGGACGTTTGCGACGGAAACCTCGCCCGAATCGTCGTGAATCTGCAGCTCGGCATCTTCGGGAACATTGATTTGATAGTCGGCGCGCAAATCCTCCGGCGAAATGGAATTGGAAATTTGATGAGTCATCACATCCACGCGATTGCCCGTCTGTTCGGCATCCACTTCCACTTTATCGCTTGTATGCGTGGCAATGATCATGACCTCGGATTTCGTCCAGGCCTTTACGACCACTTTCCCGTTGGGATTGTGAATCGTCACCACACTACGAGGCTCGACTTTAAAATGCTTTTCAATATTGTGAGCAAAAACCGTGGAGGAAGTGACCAGCAGCAAGCCCGGAGCAAGAAGGCCTGCCTTCCACTTGAAGCGAAGCGGTAAGAATTGAGCGGTACTCATCGGGCTGGCGCCTCCGGAGTCGGCTGTGATCGTTCCTCGCTCATTGTTCGTTCAACTGGGCGAGTAAATCAGCTTTCTGGTGATATGCCTCATAGAGGTATTCCCGAGCGAGTTCGTTTTCGGGCTCCTCGCGCACGCTGTTTTCACACAAAGAAATATAGTTGTCAACGATCTCAAGGTTCTGATGAAGGGAAGCCGTCACTGGTGACTCAGATGCAGGCAGAGAGGAGAAAGAGGCTTTTTCCGCAGACATCAACTGGGCGCTTAGCGGCTCTGTCGCAGACTGAGTTCCGTCCAGCCAACGCTGTCGATTAATTCGCGAATTGATTGGGCCACTCAGGCCGAAGGCGATGGCGAGAAGCACACACAGGTAGCCGCCAGCTAAAACGGGCCTAGATAACGCGCCAGGTCGGCCGCCGAAAAGCTCCCGCAACCAGGATTTGGAATCGGAACGAGTGTCGCGAATAACTCCTTCCTTTTCGAGTTCGGCGCGCAGCGAAAACCAGATCCGGGCAGGCGGCTCCGGGTCAGAAGCGGCCAATTCGGCTGCCGCTGAACGTATCAAACCCAAATCCTGGACGAAACTGCGGCAGGCTGAACAATCGCGAAGGTGCGCCCTGGCATTCAGGTCAGGCGGAGATTCCGGGCGCGGGGAATCGTCAGACGGCTCGAAATGATCCTGAAAATCCTTGCAGGTGACTGTGGCCATTGCTTTTAATCCTCACCGCCGGCGTTCCCGGCAGCTTTCCGATCCTCGCGGGCTTTGTCCCGCAACGATTCGTGGAGTAATTCGCGCAGCCGCATCCGCGCCTTATGAAGCTGCGATTTTGAATTTCCGATCGAGCAATCCATGATCTCCGCAATCTCGTTGTGCTCGTAACCCTGCACGTCGTGAAGCACGAAAACGGCCTTATAGCCGGGCGGCAATTGATCCACGGCCCGCTGAAGGTTAACTCGGTCAATCGAGCCGCTCAACCTCAGGTCCGGCATGCCGAAGTCCCGCCGGGGGCCTCCGGATTCCTCGTCCGGCTCGGTCATCTCGTCCAGCGAGGATTCGGTAGCCGATTTCTTTCTCAGGCGCATCAGCACCACGTTAACTGCCAGCCGATGCAGCCACGTCGAAAAGGCCGATTCACCGCGGAAGGTAGCAATTTTTCGGAAGAGCTGGAGGAATGCTTCCTGAGTCAAATCCTCCGCTTCGGCCGTGTTCCCAACCATCCGCAGACACAGCGAATACACGCGGCGGTTATGCAGCCGATACAAACGCTCGAAGGCCGCCGCATTTCCCGCCTGGGCCAGCCGGATCGCTTCCGCTTCCGGCAACTCACCAGGCGTCTCGATTCGTCTCGTGCGGGCCACGCTACCCGCTGTGACGCATCAACAATTGCGATGCATCACTGAGTCTGGAAGTTGTCTTAGTGATTCTTTTCACGCAAGTATCCAATTCGACATTCCAAATATAGCTTGTAAAGACGGCCGAAGTGCTTGTTTCGATGCTCTATTAGGACAAGACGTCATTATTCTCGCCGCATTTCGTCTGCACGTCCAGTTGGGTTCCAAATCTAACGTTTTTCTTCCATTTATTGGAGCGCCAAGTCGCGTCTTAAGAGTTTAAGAGAAAAAGACAAAAATGCACGGTCCCGGCAGCAAAGGGCGAGTCTCAAATTGCTACGCGGAGACCCGGGCAGCGCGCGGCAGTGGGCGCGGTTTCACAACGGATCGTGTGCGGTTCAGCTGCGCATCGAATGTGAGGAGCTGGTCTGGGGAAAGTGCGTGGAGAAAAGATTTCAGGATCACTTCTGACTCGCGAAGGCAGGTATTGAGGTCGTAGTGAAGCGAATCGAGTTCCTTCCAACACGCCGCGGGCCTAACGGACAACCCGGCGGCAATATCGTGGGCATTCTGTTCAAACTCTGTGCCAAGATGCTCGACAGTGTTCGAAAGGATGCGAAGCTTATGAAAAAATCGTGATCGCTCTCCAAGCAGTACGTTATGGAGGAGACTGTTCCAGGATGCTGCGCTTTGTCCAATGTCTCCGCGGAAAAATTCCGAATGCAATGGCTGGACGAGTGGAAGATTACTTACGTGCTTCCCGCTTTCCGAAAGCACGGCGCAGGCGTTGGTGAGCATACAGGTAAGACGGAGCAGGAGGTCGGAAGTAATCGCCACCTGCTGTTGGGCGCAGACCAACTCGCCGCGCGCACGCTGAGCGAGTGCCTCATCAAGCGATACGCTCATCATCGCGTAGGAGCATTCCCAGTCGCGAACGATCTTCTCGAAAACTTGGTTTTTCTCCCGTGGGAGCGTAGCTCGCCAATCATCGGATGCGCTACGTCGGACGGTGGAGGGGGCCCGCCTGCGCTTGAACAACACGTGTCTCCGAAAGGCAGCGCATTATAGCACCAGATTTTGGAAGGGGGAGATTTTTAGGCTGGGACGTGCCGCCAAGGCAAGCACTGTTCGTTTATTGCCCAGCGCTTCTGTTCTTAGCGTAACCCAACGCTGAGAACCAGAAGTGCGAAGGCGATTATCAGCGCAACAGTTCTGACGCCGTGATATAGGTCCCAGCGATGTTCCTGATTTCGCCAGTCGCTGGGGAGCGCTTCTGGCGTCCATTTCGCGATTCGATTATTGATCGGGACTGGACCGATAAGAGAAAAGACAACCGCGGCCACCTGGATAGCGAGAGCGATCGCGGCAAGCCGCCATGAAACCGTGTTCAGACGCTCGAAACGAAATAGCAGAAGCAAATTCAGCAGAGTTGAACCTACCATCCAGAAAGGCATCACGCGCCCGAACTGTGCCGCGAAGGAAGAGCGCACTGGAATGTGTACTGCGACCGGTTGCCTGTTAAGTGTGGGATGGGCGAATGCGGCCACGTTGAGCTCGCTTCCGCACATCAGGCCGAGAACTAAAGCAGCGACAAATTGGAGCATCATGGAGACGCACCTCCTGTTCATTTGGATGTTGTGGCCTTGATGCGGTCACAAATGATTCCGCAGAATTCGGGGCGCACTAAGGCGTTTTCTTGACGCTTCTTGAAGGCGACCGCTATACTGCCGGACGACTCCTGGAAAGGACTTTTCGTTGGAATTTGAGCCGCTCGACCAGTTTCAACAACGCCGCAAAAAACTGACCGAAATTGAGGCGCTGGGACACGCGTCGTACCCGCACAAGTTCGAATGGACACATACGGCCAGGCAAGTAGCCGAGAAATTCGGCGAGCGAACCGCCGAGCAACTGGCTGCGGATCATGTGGACGTGCGAGTGGCGGGACGCATCATTGCGCTACGGCCGCACGGGAAGGCTGCTTTCGGGCACATTCTGGGGGACGGGACGCGGCTACAGTTCTACGTGAAGCTCGATGTGGTAGGCGCGGAGCAGTTCAAGCTATTTCAGCTGCTTGATTTGGGCGACATTATTGGCATCAGCGGGTATTTGTTTCGAACAAAAACGAACGAACTGACGGTTTGGGTGGCAAAGCTGGGACTGCTCAGCAAGGCGCTGCTGCCGCTGCCTGAGAAGTGGCATGGGCTTGCGGATATCGAGCAGCGGTATCGGCGGCGTTATCTCGATCTAATCGTGAATGATCGGCCGCGCGAAATTTTCATCACACGCGCGAAAATCATTGGGGAAATTCGGAATTTTTTTAACGAGCGCAGTTACGTAGAAGTGGAAACGCCGATGATGCATCCCATCTTGGGCGGAGCGACGGCGCGGCCATTCATCACGCACCACAATACGTTCGACATGGATTTATACCTGCGCATTGCGCCGGAGCTTTATCTGAAGCGGCTGGTCGTGGGTGGGCTTGATCGCGTTTACGAAATCAATCGAAACTTTCGCAATGAAGGGATCGACGCGATTCACATGCCTGAATTCACAATGCTCGAGTTCTATCAGGCGTACAGCGACTTTGCGGAATTGATGGATCTTACCGAGGAGCTCTTCCGCGCAATCGCCGAGAAAATTGCCGGAGCAACCAAAATCCAGTATGGCGAGGTTGAAATTGATTTCGCACGGTTCGAGCGGCTCACGATGCGCGGAGCGATCGCGAAATATTGGATTGCCCCGGCGGAGGCGAGCACCTTGATTGCCGAGCTCGGAACGGAAGCGGGGCCGAAGGCGGTGGCTGCGCGATACAACGCTTACGCGCGGACACACGGCGCAGATATGATTGCGAACATTGAGAAGCTCTCGGCTGGCGAATTGATTGGCGAGATATTCGAGGCGGTTGCCGAGGCGCATTTAGTCCAACCGACTTTTATATACGATTTTCCTACGGAGATTTCTCCGCTTTCGAAACGCCGCGCCGACGATCCGTCTACTGCGGAGCGCTTTGAGCTCTTTATCGCCGGAATGGAGCTGGCCAACGGGTTTTCGGAGTTGAACGATCCGTTCGATCAGGAGAGCCGCTTCGCAGCACAAGTGGCCAAGGGCGGGCAGGAAGCGCCGAAGGAAATAGATGCCGATTATATTCGCGCGCTCAGCCACGGGCTTCCGCCGACGGCCGGCGAAGGCGTTGGAATCGATCGGCTGGTGATGCTGTTGACGAATTCGCGAACGATCCGTGAAGTGGTGTTGTTTCCGCTTCTGCGCACCGAATCGGCCGAGCCTGCAGAGCGTGACGTGGCTGCGAGCGCGCACTCTGATACCAAACCAAAATGAAGTTTGAATCGTTTGTTGCGCTGCGGTATCTGCGGTCGCCAAACCGTCCCCCGGTGCTTCGGCTCGTTACGCTGCTAGCGGTGATCGGCGTGGCTGCCGGCGTGACGACACTCGTGATTGCGCTGGCGATGAACACCGGTTTTCGGCAGGCGATTCGCGACCGGTTACTCACCGTCACCGCGCACGTGAACCTAAAGCCCGTTGGCCCTGAAGGTGTTCGGAATTATCGTGAACTGATGGCGCGGCTCGCGGACACTCCCGGAGTTCGCTCCATCGAGCCGGCGATTTACGACACCGTGCTGCTGTCGGCAGGCAATCACGCGCGGGGAGTAGTGCTGAAGGGAGTTGACCCCGAACTCGAGCTAAACGCGAGCGAGGCATTGCACCGGATTGTGGCGGGTGCCGCGGATTTTCACGCAGACTCGGACGGAATTCCCGCGATCCTCGTTGGGCGGCTGCTCGCGGACGATTTGAAAATATCGGCAGGCGATTACCTTACACTCACGAGTCCGCAAGGAAGTCTGACGCCCTTCGGAATGCTGCCCCGATCGAGGCGGTTTCGCGTAACTGGAATTTTCGATTCCGGATTTTACGATTACGACGCGAATTGGACCTTCGTAACGCTTACGTCCGGACAAGCCATGGCAGGCATCGGCGATGTGGTGAGCTTGCTTGAGGTGCGTGTGAACAACCTTGATGATGCGGGAAGAGTTGCAGAAGAAATTTCGAAGCGCGCCGGCAGTGGTTTCACTGTGAGCACATGGATGGGCGAGAACCGTGCCCTGTTTCGCGCTCTCAGTCTTGAAAAGCTCGTTACTGCATTGTTTATAGGATTGATAACTTTTGTGGCCGGATTGAACATTCTCGTAGTGCTTACAATGACGGTGACCGATCGCTCTAAAGACATTGCTGTATTGATGGCGATGGGGGCACGCCGGCAACAGATGCGAAAATTATTCGTTTTGCAGGGCTTAGTCGTGAGCCTTGTTGGAACCTTCGCTGGTCTCGTTCTCGGATATCTGCTGGCTTGGATAGCAGACCGGTGGGAGCTGATTCCTTTGAACCCTGAAATCTACGCAATCCCTTATGTCCCTTTTCATGCCAACGGATTCGACGCCTTATGGATCGCGGCGGCAGCGCTCGCGATCAGCATCGCGGCCACAGTGTTACCGGCACGCTCCGCGTCCAAGATTCTACCTGTGGAAATCTTGCGGTTTGAGTGACGGATAACGGCCGCGCGGGGCTTTTTGCTCTGGCAGTTGAAAAATCGCGTCGAACTGAGCCCGACAACATGAAACTTCGACGCCAACGTGCTAGAATAGAGGGCAGGCGAACATTTGGCGTATCAAATCAAGCGTAAAGCATAGCGCTAAGGGGTGTATAGGGGTAACGGTACGGCGCAAATGTGAAAGTCTTTAGAATCAGTGCCACTTTGGGAAACACTAGTTGCAACGAAATGAAGGACATACACTTGGCACGGTTCGGCATCTAACGTGAAATAGACGATGCGATGAGGGGGCAAGCCACCTTGGGCGTCGCTGTCATTGACGAGACTCATCTTCGAGCCGCCACAGGCTCACGAGAGCTTGTGCGGGTCGAAGGCTTGCGAAAAACCTTCCAGTCCGGCTCACAGGAAATCGCACCACTCGATGGAATCAGTTTTTCGATTGAACGCGGCGAGATGATTGCGATTGTGGGGCCTTCGGGCGCGGGCAAAAGCACTTTGCTGCACATTCTGGCTGCGCTGGACACTCCAACAAACGGTGCAGTATACTTCGGCGCGAAATCATTAAAATCTTTGAATGAAACCGAACTCGCCGAGTATCGAAGCAGGGCAGTGGGTTTTGTCTGGCAGCGGCACCACCTCTTACCGGATTTTACCGCAACTGAAAACGTGGCGATGCCGATGCTGGTTCGGGGCGAACCGATGAATGAGGCCCTGCGGGCGGCACAGGACTGGCTGGGTGAAGTGGGGTTGACCGATCGAGCCGAGCAAAGCGCGGGAGAATTGTCGGGCGGGGAGCAGCAGCGAGTTGCAATTGCACGAGCGCTGGCGAACCGACCGGCATTGTTGTTGGCCGACGAACCGACAGGCGATCTGGATGAGCGGAACGCAGAGAGCGTTTTCGAACTCATGACGCGCCTTCACCGCTCGCACCATTTGACTTCCATTCTCGCAACGCACAATCTATCGTTAGCGCGGCGCACAGACCGCATTCTGGTTTTGGATCATGGCAAGCTTGCGCCGACCGCAAACGTACCTGCTGGAATGGCGAGTGCTTCCACGGAATATTCGGCAACCGTTGGAGCGCAGATTTCAGGAGACCTTGGGTGAAACGTGTTTGAACGCTATACAGAGAAGGCTCGGCGCGTAATATTTTTCGCTCGCTACGAAGCGAGCCAGTATGGCAGTCCGTTCATCGAGACGGAGCACCTGTTGCTCGGCCTGTTGCGCGAGGATAAGGCGCTGGCGAACCGTTTTCTGCGTACGCACGGCTCGATTGAATCGATTCGGAAGGAAATCGAGTCGCGGATCACCGTCCGCGAACGTATTTCCACCTCCGTGGAAGTGCCTCTCAGCCAGGAGTGCAAGCGCATCCTGACCTTCGCTGCGGAAGAGGCCGAGCGTCTCGGCCACAAGCATGTTGGCACCGAACATTTGCTCCTTGGCGTTCTGAGGGAAGAAAAATCCTTCGGAGCTGAAATTCTGTTGGAGCGTGGACTACGGCTTTCAACCGTGCGCGAGGAATTGCAGCGCAGCACGGGAGAGAAGGTGCCTGTGAACCGGCCAAAAGAAGCGTCATTGCTAGCAGAATTCAGCCGCGATCTTACGCAAGCAGCGATGGAAGGCCAGCTCGACCCTCTTGTAGGACGAGACCGAGAATTGGAGCGCGCGATTCAGATCCTGTGCCGCCGGACGAAAAATAACCCCGTCTTGATCGGCGAGCCCGGCGTGGGGAAAACGGCAATCGTCGAGGGCTTGGCACAACGGATTGCCGATGGCGACGTGCCTCCATTCCTTGCCGATAAGCGAATTCTTTCGCTCGATCTTTCATTAATCGTCGCGGGCACGAAATATCGCGGGCAGTTCGAAGAGCGGCTGAAGACCATCATGAAGGAATTGATGGAGAGCCAGAACGCGATCGTGTTCATCGATGAGTTGCACACGCTCGTGGGCGCAGGATCGGCGGAAGGTTCGCTCGATGCTGCCAACATCTTGAAACCAGCGCTCAGCCGCGGCGAAATTCAGTGCATCGGTGCAACGACTCCCGCGGAATATCGCAAGTCTGTGGAAAAGGATCGGTCGCTCGAGCGCCGTTTCCAAGCCGTGAAAGTTCCAGCGCCGGCGGAGGACGAAGCGATACGGGTGCTTCAAGGCGTGCGGGATCGTTACGAAAAATTCCACGCCGTCAGCTACACGGAAGATGCGATTCGCTATGCTGTTTATCTTTCGAATCGGTATATTCCAGATCGCTTCCTGCCGGATAAGGCGATCGATCTCCTCGACGAGGCGGGCTCCCGCGTGAAGTTGCGCCAGGCGATGCTTCCGGACGAAGTCTCCGAAGTCCAAAAACGCGTGAAGTTCATCACGCACCGGATGGAAACGGCGATCGCGAATCACGAATTTGAGAAGGCGCGTTTCTATTCCGAAGAGGAGCGCAAAGAGAAAGAGCATCTGCGAATGCTGCGCGAGAAGCTGAAGATTGATGATTCTTCTACCGGCATCGTCACGCGCGAAGACATCGAAGACGTAGTTGCGCGATGGACCGGCATTCAGGTCTCCGCCATTAAAGAAGACGAGCAACAGAAGCTGTTGCGAATCGAAGAAGAGCTGCACCGCCGGATTATCAGCCAGGACAAATCCATCACGGCTTTGGCGCGGGCAATTCGGCGCAGTCGCGCTGGTCTGAAAGCTCCCGGCCGCCCGGTCGGCTGCTTCTTGTTCCTGGGCCCCACAGGCGTCGGCAAGACGGAAGTGGCTCGCAGGCTCGCGGAATTTCTATTCGGCAGTGAAAAATCCCTCATCCGCTTCGACATGTCCGAATACATGGAGAAGCATTCCGTGTCGAAGTTGATCGGCGCGCCTCCAGGATACGTGGGATACGAAGAAGGCGGCCAACTGACTGAGCGCGTGCGTCGCACGCCGTACTCAGTTATGCTTCTCGACGAAATCGAGAAGGCGCACCCGGACGTTTACAATATTTTGTTGCAAGTGTTCGAAGACGGGCAACTGACCGACGGCCTCGGAAATACAGTGGACTTCCGCAACACAATCATTATTATGACCTCGAACATCGGAGCGCGGCAGCTGCAAAAACAGGCCGGGCTGGGTTTCCAGTCTCCGGATGATGTGGCGGCAGCGAAAAGCCAAGACGACTTGGTGATGGGCGAGGTGAAGCGAGTCTTCAATCCTGAGTTCTTAAATCGATTGGACGAAGTGATCCTGTTCAATTCGCTCACGGATGACGACCTGCTGAGGATTATCGATTTGCTCGTCGGCCAGATCAACGAGACACTGGTGCATCGCCAGGTGCAGATTGCTCTGACACCGGAAGCGCGCCAGTGGATTCTCGAGAAAACTTGCAGCGATCGAAATTATGGCGCGCGGCCGCTCCGGCGCGCGCTGCAGAAATACGTCGAAGACCCACTGTCGGAAGCTCTCATTCAGGGCGGACTGCAGCGGCCGGCAACGCTTGAGATTTATCTCTCAACTGACGGCTTATTGTTCCGACCTGTCGTGGAAGCAACCCCGGTGGCCCACTAGGAATCCTACACGCGCAAGCTGGACGGAGCGGTCCGGCGGGGGAGCCAAATATCTTGGGCGGGGAAGTGCGGCCTTGACCAGAACCATGGCCGCAGGCAGGAAAATTTTTCTGCGCCGATTCCAATTTTTCGTCGTTGTGTATCTCCTCTGGCTTGCGGTCGTGCATCCCATTTGGGCTCAGCGGTTGCAGCCGTCCCAAGGCCCTCAATACACAATCGAACGCATTGAGTTTATCGGGAATCGCCGCATTCAACGCGACACGCTTCTCGCTCGCATTTTCTCCCGTCCCGGCGATCCTTACACGGAAGAAGGTGTCCGTCGCGATTTTCAGGCGCTGTGGAATACGCAATTCTTCGAGGACATTCGGCTCGAAGTCGAAGACAGTCCCACCAATCCGAACGCGAAAATTCTCGTTTACTACGTGACAGAACGTCCCATCATCCGCCGCATTGAATACAAAGGAAACAAGTCGGTCACCGAGTCCGACATCCTCGACCGCTTCAAAGAGCGCAAGGTTGGTCTTTCCGTGGAAAGTCAATTCGATCCGACCAAGATCAAACGCGCCGAGGTAGTCCTGAAGGAACTGCTTGCCGAGCACGGCCGCCAATTTGCGACCGTGAAACCAACCTACGAGCGAATCGCCGCCACAAACGCCGTAAAGCTCGTGTTCAATATTGATGAAGGCCCGAAGGTAAAAGTGGGCGAGATCAAGTTCGACGGAAATAAGGCTTTTTCGGATCGAAAGCTGATTCGCTCGATGAAGCACGATCGCCCGTACTCGATTCCTCTGGGTTTTACCGAAATTCCGGTGCTCAGCAAGACATACGACCGGCAGAAACTGGACGAGGACCTTGAAATCGGCGTGCGAGGGCTCTATCAGAATAACGGTTATTTTAAGGTGCTCGTAAAAGATCCGACCCTAAAGATCGTCGACGAGGATCGCAACGGGATACCGGGGCCGTGGCCTCTCGTCGGCTCGAAGCACGGAAAATCGACCAACATTACGATCCCAATCGAAGAAGGCGATCAGTACAGAATGGGAACAGTGAAGTTCCGGAGCAGTGACTCGGAACAAGGCCTTGTATTTAAGCCCGAGGCCCTGGCCAGGGTCTTCCCGCTAAAAGAGGGGGATATTTTTGCGGCCGACAAAATTCGGAAGGCCCTGGATGATTATAAGAAACTGTACGGGGGTTACGGCTACATCAACTTCGTGGCGACGCCGATCACGGAAGTGAACGACGCGAAAAAATTGGTCAACATCACGATGGAATTCGATCAGGGCAAACCGTTTTACGTTCGCCGAATCGAATTTTCCGGTAATACGACAACGCGCGATAAAGTGATCCGCCGGCAGCTTTTAATTGATGAGGGCCAGGTATTCAATAATCGCCTATGGGAATTGAGTCTTCTACGGCTGAATCAGCTGAATTATTTCGAACCGATCAAGCCTGAAAATGCAGAATTGAAGAAAAATGAGAAAGCCGGCACGGTGGATATCAAACTTAAGGTGAAGGAGAAGGGCAAACAGTCAATCAGCTTTTCGGGCGGCGTGAGCGGAATCGCAGGTACGTTCGTCAGCCTTTCTTACCAGACGAACAATTTTCTGGGTCTCGGCGAAACGCTTACCATTTCAGGGCAGCTCGGCAACTTGCAGCAAGGCGCCACGTTCGGCTTTACGGAGCCGTACCTATTTGACCGGCCGATTTCGACCGGGTTCACAATCTTTTACAGCAAGTTCAACTACAACCAGGCGAAACAGGAAGGCCTGCTACTTGGGCAACAGATTGCAATCGATCCGGCGCTTCAGCAGAACTACACGACCGACTCACACGGCTTCACGATTTTTGCCAGCTACCCTTTGCGAAAATATCAGTTTACGCGGATCGGCGTGACCTACGGTTTCTCCACGACGAACATCACCGCGTTCAGCCAATCCGCAACACTGCTATTCGAATTCACTCAGTTCCGCAGCTTGGCGGGGCCCTCAGCCCTGAATGGAATTCAGTCCAGCAAAATCACCCCCACGATCAGCTATAACACGGTTGATAATCCGCAGAATCCGACACACGGAAAAAGCTTTTACTACGGACTTGGCTGGGAGGGCGGACCTTTAGGCGGCAATACCAATACTTTTACAAATACTTTTACGATGACGTATTTCCATCCTCACCATAAGAAGCGGAACGTCATTGGCGTTCGCGTTTTGACCAGTATGATCACGGGGTACAACGGGACCGACGTCCCGCCCTATAGCCGCTTTTATCTGGGCGGAGAGAACGACGTTCGCGGATTCGACTTCTACACCATTTCTCCATTCGTAGCGATTCCGAGCGCATCGACCACGACGGTGACTTATTTCGACCCCACGCGATTGGGCCCTGGAGGCAACCCCACGCAGGTAGCCTTGAACGTTCCAATCGTCACGTTTCTCCCGACGCGCCCCGGTGGCGATTTTCAAGGCGTAGGAAACTTCGAGTACCGGATTCCGATTGCCGGGCCGGTGAGTATGAGCCTGTTCAATGACATCGGTTTCGACGGGATCATTCGTCAGTCGCAGTTAAGTTTGAATCCAGGCGCGCTCAGCACCCTGCAACAGCAATATCCGAATCCAGATTTTCCCAATCTAACGATCCCCAAAAATCTTGCGGTGCTGCCTGGCACAAACTTCAAGCCTCATACATCAGCCGGAGTCGAATTCGTTGTTCAGTTGCCGATTGTTAATGCACCCTTCCGATTCTATTACGCGTATAACTACCTGCGTCTGAATCAGACGATCTCGGGACCGTCGGGAGGATTCTTCCTATCGGATGCACAGAAGGCAGCACTACCTCCGGGCGTGTTTGAGACGCAAATCGCCCCGCAGTTGGATACGTTTCTGGCTACTCAAGTTCAGAGGATTCCAGCCGGTCTGATTGAACCCAAGCAGACTTTCCGATTCACGATCAGTCGGACGTTCTAATAAATCGATGCCCATCGAGGAAAAGGTCGTAATGCCTATAATTCGGAGAAGCGAAACTTTAGCGGACGCGAGACGCTCGGAGGAAGGGCGATGAAATTGGGTAGACTGAGCGTCGTCGTATTGCTTGCTGCCTGCGTAACGGGTTGCGGCGGCAACTCCACGATGATTGGCGTCACGATATCTCCCGCGACGGCAACAGTAGTCGAACGAGGGACTCAGCAATTCAGCGCGGTTGGATCCGGTTCAACTACGACGACCGTGAATTGGCAAATTTGTCTTCCCCCGGCTACAGCGGGAAAGCAGCCAACCAATTGCACTCCATTGCCCGGCCAGACAGGAACCGGCCCGACCGGCGTGGGAACCATCACGCAAGCATCGGCTACTCAATCTGGAGGACTGTACACTGCGCCAGCGACTGTGCCTTCTACGAACCCAATCTTGGTGGTAGCTACCAGCACAGTGAATTCGACGGCGTTTGCTACGGCGACCGTTACAATCACCTCAGGCATTACGGTACAAATTAACCCTACGACGGCGACGATCGCGCCACAGGATAGATTCACGTTCACCGCTACCGTAAGTGGCCCGACCAATGACCACGGTGTTACATGGTCGGTAAACGGTGTTGCTGGCGGCGATTCGGTTCATGGCTTTGTCTGCCCGAATCCTTCGGTTCCCACGCCTCCGGCATGCCCGCCGGGGACCTACGTAGCGCCGGCACAGGCGCCGACAGTCGCGATCAGCGTGACCGCCACTTCGTCGGCCGATCCGACACAATCTGCTTCCGCCAGTGTCACGGTTACGGCGGCCTCTCCGAGCCCAACAATTGCCAGCATCGATCCCACTACGGCTGCGCAGGGTTCAGTACAGCAGGACATCTACATAAATGGAAGCGCCGTGACAGGCACCGACTTCTTTTCCACGTCCGTGGTGCTCGTGGATGGAACTCCAATCGTTCCCACGTTTATCAACGCCACACTACTGCGGGTGACGATTCCGTCGCCGTTCTTTCAGAAGGCAGGCGCGGTAAACATTCAGGTTATGAATAGCAACGGAGATACGTCGCCGCCGGCGACCCTGACTGTCGCACCGGTGCGTCCGGCGATAATCTCCTCGACGCCCGATAGCGTGTCGTCGATGGCTTCGAGCGCAAACGTAACTCTATCGGGGGGCTTCTTCTTCCCGTCCCAAACCTCTTCGGGGGGCACGACGGCCACATTCAACGGTACTAGTGTGGCACCGACGGTGGTCAGCAGCCGTCAGCTGATGGTCCCGATTCCTTTGAATGGCGCGACGATGCCAGGTCTCTACCCCATCATCGTTCAAAACCCAGGTATTGCCGCGAGCCTGCCGTCTGTTTCCGGGGTGAATTTGGCGGCGACTCCGAATCCAACCTCGATTCCGTCTGCTCCCGGCGCCAACATTACAGTTGGTGCAAGTCCGTCTGCGATTGCCGTCGATTCGGTGTTGAATCTCGCGGCGGTTGCTAACTCAGGAGACGGGAGCGTTTCGTTGATTAGTCTGGCGACCAACTCCGTCGTCAAAACGATTCCAAACGTCGGCAAAGCGCCCACGGGGATCGCGATCGACGATCAGTTGCCAGATCACATCGCGCTTGTCGTTAACAGTGGCGACAACACTGTCTCGACAGTGGACCTGACGACTCAATCTGTGGTGGGAACGCCTCTCTCGGTCCAGATTGGAGCACCGCCGCCCCCGGTGGCCGGACCCGTATCGATAGCCATTAGCATCAATCCACTTACGCACCGCGCGGTTGTCGCTTACCAATCAACGAATCTGGCCACGGTTCTGGATACTTCAACTGGAGTCCCGGTTTTTGTGGCGCAAATTGGCGGCACTCTTACGCCGTACAGCACTGGTGTTAGCCCGAAAATAGGAATCGACCCGCTGTTGAATTGGGCAGTTATAACTCCGGGTGGCGCTGGCACCATCAATCTGGTCGATTTGGGCCGAGCGCCGATCGCGGGTGACGGCGGGAGGCCGCCTCAGGTCATCGGAAGCCTATCCATCTTGCCGAGCATCCAGGGAGTGGGTATCAATACAGAAACGCACCAGGTGCTTTTGACGAATCCAAGCGGCCCCACTCTACTGACATTCAGTCTGCTTGATAATTCCGTGAGTTCGATCTCCTTTACAGTAGGGCAGTTGGGTTATGTGGCAGCCGCGGTAAATTCGTTAACAAATGTTGGAATCGCGGTGAACTCTCAAACCTCGACGGCGGCGGTGGTCGACCTCGGAACTGGCGTGGTGCTGCAGCCCACCGTTTCGGGGCTTGGAACGATGCCTCAAGCTGTGGCAGTGGACCAGGCACTAAACGAAGCGCTCGTGGTGAATCAAGCAAGCGGTACTGTTTCGGTCATCTCGCTCGGAAGCTCCTTCCGGAATTTGCAGGTTACGGCGTTGAATCCGGCCGTCGCGTTCGCTCCGGCTGCTACAAATCTTACACTCACAATCAACGGTTTCGGTTTCGTGCAGGGCACTTCGCAGGTAGTTCTCGACACTAACCCGCTGCCGCCTGGAGATGTCACGGTATCGAACGAAGGCAGGCAAATAGTTGCGACCGTTCCCGCAAGCATGCTTCAAGTGGCTCGGCGCTACATTGTTACGGTTCAAAACCCTGGACCGAATATATCGAACACGACTGAGCTAACGGTTGTGCAACCCGTCGTTGTGGGAAATCTTCCGTCCAGCGTTGCGGTGGATCCCGATCGGGATGTAGCCGTTGTGACGAACAACGGTGACGGGACTGTTTCGCTCGTGGACCTCACGACTGGAACTATCCTGCCGCAAAGCCCGCTAACGGTTGGACAAGGTCCAATCGGAGTTGCTGTTTTGCCGCGGCTCAGCCTCGCTGTGGTTGCGAACAACGCGAGCAGCAATGTTACCGTCGTTGATGAGAATGGGATCAACCCTCCGCAGACGGTGGCGTTATGCGGCGGCTGCACCGGTCCGACCGGGGTTGGAATAGATCAGGACTTAGCCACCGCGATTGTCGCTGCGTCGGGGCCGGATACGTCTTGCTCGACGGTCACTAGCGGCTGCGAGGCGAGTTTTGTCAATCTCACGACCACAGGATCATCTGCGGGAACGAGCATCCAGGTGAATCAAAATCCCGTTTCCGTTGCCGTAGATCCCGACGGTGACCGTTATGCGGCTGTGGGCACGGCGTCGCAGGCGGGTAGCATCGATATCATTGACCTCTTCATGTCGAGAGTTAGTTGCCGCATAAATGGAGTGCAGGTGCCGAGCGGCGTTGTGTTCGATCCCGTGAACCAGGTTTTTGTGGCGGCCAACAGCCTGCAAAACAACCTAGTTATCGTGGATCCCGTAACGTGTATTCCTACCTCAGTACGAGTGGGTATCAATCCGACGTCGCTTGATTACAACTTCCAGACGAGCACGCTCGCCACCGTGAACTCGGCGAGCAACACGATGTCGTTCCTGGACTATATGTGTCCTCCCGCGCCCAGCTTTCCAGTAACCTGCACGGCTCCGCAGACCCGCGAAATCTTTGGGTTGCCAAGCTCCGCGAGGTTTTCGCCGACTCAGCAGTTTTCTGTGGCGATCGATGCGAAGTTGAATCTAGCGGTTGTTGTAGATACGAACAACAGTCGCGTGTTGCTCATCCCGCTCCCGCATTGACGCGGGTGCGTGGTGATTTTCAAATGGGCCAACCCCCAACTCCCGGCCCGCATCCGAAAAAGCCGGGCGAGGTGAATCCGATTGACCGCCTTCTCGGGGCACGGCTATAATCGCGAGTTTGCGTTTGACGGAATTTACGAATAAGGAGTGAGAATGAGGATTCGATTGGCAGTTCTGGCCCTTGCGGCGTCGTTAGCAGGACCCGCGGCATGGGCGCAGTCGGGCGGCGCAGGAGCTGCGTCGGCGGCTGGAATGAAGGTGGGAGTGATCAACGTGCAGGTGGCGATTACCAGCACGTCAGAAGGAAAGCAGGCCGCGGCCGAATTGCAGTCGCAGTTTGCTCCGCGGCAATCGGATCTCGACGGCCTGCGGCGGCAGATCGAAGACATTCAGACGCGGCTGCGCACGGGCGCGAGCACTCTGAGCGACGACGAAAAGGCACGGCTTTCGCGCGAGGGCGACCAGCTGAGTCGTCAGTTTCAACGCAAGCAGCAGGATTCGCAGGATGATTTCAACGAAGCGCAGCGCGAAGTAGTCGATCGCATTGGCCGGAAGATGATCGACGTGCTGGATAAGTATTCGAAAGAGAACGGATACGGCGTGATTTTCGACACCTCGGCGCAGAATACGCCGGTGGTTTACGCTGCGAACCAGATCGACGTGACGCAGGAAATCATTCGCCTCTACGATCAGAATTATCCTGTGAAGGCGGGCGCAACGAAGTCAGCTCCAAAAGCAGCGGCTCCGAAACCGGCGCCAGCAACACCAGCACAGCCGAAACAATAACAACCGTCCGGATTTGCGGCTTGAAATGCAAAAGGCCTCTCAACTTCCGAGAGGCCTTTTCGTTTTTGAACGCCAAAATTCCGCTTATTAAATCGACTTCACGGCTTCGCGACCCACAGGTTCGGGAACTGCTTCTCGAGATTCTTGATCTTCGGAATATCGCAGATCTGGATGTACGGATTCTCCGGATGATGCTCCGCATAATCCTGATGGTAGCCTTCCGCTGAGTAGAAACGGTCGAGCGGAGCGATCTGCG
This sequence comes from uncultured Acidobacteriota bacterium, assembly GCA_963729525.1. Lineage (GTDB taxonomy): Bacteria > Acidobacteriota > Terriglobia > Acidiferrales > UBA7541 > Palsa-295. Next base: position 394,353 of record CAVSOB010000007.1, on the reverse strand, counting down.
TCACGATCGGCCCCGAAAAAATCTTCGCCTGATTCAGTTGCTCGACATAAGCCTGCGCGATGCGCTGCTGCTCGGGGCTGTTGTAGAAAATCGCCGAGCGGTACTGAGTCCCGGTGTCGGGACCCTGGCGATTCAGCTGCGTCGGATCGTGCACCACGGAGAAAAACACTTTCAACAGCTGCCCAAGCGTAATCACCGATGGATCGTAAACAATCTCGACCGACTCCGCGTACCCCGTCGTCCCGCTGCTCACGCTTTCGTAGTCGGGATTCTTGAGGGTCCCGCCCGAATAGCCCGCTGTAGAGCGTTTCACGCCTCGGATGTGCTTGAACACAGTCTGCACACCCCAGAAGCAGCCGCCCGCGAGAACAAGCGTTTCCTGACCCGGCTTCGCGGCGAGTTTTTCATCCACGGCGGGATCGGGAATTGCAGCCGCCATCGCGGCTGCGGCAGCCACCGCAGTAGCGGCCTGCCGGCGCGACGTCACGAACAGCGCCAGTGCCACCGCGCAAAGAACAAGAAAAATCATCACGGTTCGACTCATATTTCTCCTTCTCGAATCTCACTCATAGTACGCAAAACCGAACCGTCTTGGATTGGTTCGACCGAGATTGGCTCCAACAATGGCCTCAGCAAGATTGACCCAACTAAAAACTGCCCAGAGGAAAGATTGGCGGGCGAGCGCGGCGCATCTCTCGCGGAGATTCGTGCCGCGCCCGTCCTGTTCGCGCCGCTTACTTCAGCGACGCCATGTCAATCACGAAGCGGTACTTCACGTCGCCCTTGGCCAAGCGCTGATACGCGTCATTAATCTGCTGAATCTTGATCATCTCGATTTCCGCTGCGATTCCCTTGTCCGCGCAGAAGTCGAGCATCTCCTGCGTCTCGCGGATCCCGCCGATGCCCGAGCCTGCCAGACTGTGGCGCCCAAAGATCAGGTTAAACGCCGTGATCGGAAAGGGCTGTGGAGGTGCGCCCACCAGTGTGAACGTGCCGTTGCGTTTCAGAAGCGGAAGATAAGAGTTGATGTCGTGTTGCGCCGAGGCCGTGTCCAGAATGAAGTTGAAACTGTTCGCGTGCTTCTGCATCTCGGCAGGATTTGTGGAGAGCACCACTTCATCCGCGCCCAGTCGCTTCGCATCGGCCGCCTTGTTTGCCGACGTGGTGAAGAGTACCGTGTGCGCACCGAAGGCTTTGCCGAATTTCACGCCCATGTGTCCGAGCCCGCCGAGCCCTACCACTCCTACTTTTTGCCCTTTGCTCACCTTCCAGTGGCGCATCGGCGAGTACGTGGTGATGCCGGCGCACAAAAGCGGCGCAGTGCCCGCAAGATTCGTGGAGCTCGCGACGCGAAGAACGAATGCTTCATCTACGACAATGCTATCCGAATACCCGCCGTAGGTGACGCCGCCCAGAATCAGATCCGGCGAGTTGTAAGTGAAAGTGGGAATCTTCTCGCAATACTGTTCTTCACCGTCGCGGCAGCTTTCGCACACGCGATCGGAGTCAAGCAAACAGCCGACTGAGCCGATGTCGCCTTCCTTGAATTTCTTCACCGCGCTGCCGACTTTCACCACGCGCCCGACGATTTCGTGGCCCGGAACGCACGGGTAAACGGTTGGCAGGAAGTCGACCCACTCGTTTTTCGCCTGATGCAGATCGGAATGGCACACGCCGCAATATAGAATTTCGATCTGGACGTCTTGCGGACGCGGCTCGCGCCGCTGCAAAGTGTACGGTGCCATCGAGCCGGAAGTGTTTTGCGCAGCGAATGCTTTCGCCGCGAATGTTTGTGGCTTCTGGCTTTCCTTGGCGGTTCGTTGCGCTGTCTCTGTCATCGTATTGGTCCCCCCAGCATTCTCAGGATGCACGTGTGTGCTTCGATTTTAGATGCCACCACCGACCCCGTAGCTTCGCTCGTATGACTAGGAAAGACAGTCTATCGCAAGTTTACGGAACCCAGGTCAAATCGAGCCACCTTGCGTTTTCTAAGCGACCGAGCTTATACTTAATTGCTTCTAGATAGGTCGCTCGCCAAGTGGGCCGCAAGCCCACTTTTTTGTTGGGCGCAGAATTGGCGCGGGGGTCGAGGTATCGGCGGAAGGTGAGACTGGATAAACGCCGCGCCTAGAACAGAATGGACTTGGAAAAGATACGTGAGGCAGCTGAGCGGGTGGCGCGCTCGGAAGGCCTCGAGGTTTTCGACGTGGAATGGAAGATAGGTAAGCAGCGGCTGCTGCGTGTCTATCTCGACCGGCTACCCGGCCCGGCCAACCCAGACAATCTGGGAGTAAGCCATGCGGATTGCCAGCGCGTGAGCGAGCAGTTGAGTGTGATTCTGGACGTGGAAGATCTGGTTCCGGGGCCAAGCTACATTCTGGAGTTGAGCTCGCCGGGCATGGATCGAAAGCTGATCAAGCCGGCTGACTACGAGCGATTTGTCGGCAGATTGGCGAAGATTTGGCTTGAGACGCCCGTCGAGAACCAGAAATATTTGGAAGGGCGATTGGCCGGCTACGCGGACGGCAATGTGAAATTGAAGTGGAAAGACCGCGAAATTGAAATTCCATACGCCGGGATTCGAAAAGCGAACCTGGTAGTAGAACTCTAGGGAGAACTTGGATGGCGAGTCTGCTGTATCAGACAATCGAGCAGATCAGCCGGGAGAAGCACATCGAGCCCGAGGTGATCGTCGCGGCTATTGAAGACGCGATGGTCGTAGCGGCGCGGAAATACTACCGCACGGAGGAAGAGCTTCGCTCGAAGTTCAATCCTGATACGGGGCATGTGGACGTGTTTTCGGTGCGCGCGGTTGTGGAAGAGGTCACCGACCCCCTGCGCGAGATTTCCATCGGCGATGCGCGGAAGAAACAGCCCGAAGTGGAAGTGGGCGGCGAGGTCACAGAAACGAAACCGACCGACGTGCTGGGAAGGATCGCGGCGCAGACTGCGAAGCAGGTGATCCTGCAAAAGGTTCGCGAGGCCGAGCGTGACACAATTTACAACGAATTTCACACGCGCGTGGGCGAACTCGTGAACTGCATAGTAAAGCGAACCGAAGGGCCGGACACGATTGTGGACTTGGGCCGCACTGAAGCGCGGCTGCCGAAGCGCGAGCAGTCGCGGCTTGAGGCATATAACGTGGGCGACCGGTTGCGCGTCACGATTCGCGCGGTGGAGCGCGCCGCAAAAGGTCCGCAGGTAGTGGTCTCGCGCGCTGATCCCGCTCTAGTGCAGCGGTTGTTCGAAATGGAAGTGCCGGAGATTTATGACGGCACGGTGCAGATTCGCGCGGTAGCGCGGGAAGCGGGCGAGCGTACGAAAATAGCTGTGGAAAGCCGCGACAAGGACGTAGACCCGGTTGGCGCTTGCGTGGGCATGAAGGGTATGCGCGTCCAGTCGATCATTCGCGAACTGCGCGGAGAGAAAATCGATATTATTCCGTACAGCGAAGAGACGGTAGCATTTGCCCAGAAGGCGCTAAGCCCCGCGAAGGTCACGCGGGTCCAGATTGTCGATCCCGAAGAGAAGCGCCTCGAAGTGATCGTCGAAGATACGCAACTTTCATTGGCAATTGGTAAGAAGGGACAGAATGTCCGCCTCGCCAGCAAGCTCATCGGCTGGAACATCGACATCAAGAGCGAGGAAGAGAAGCGCCGCGAAATTGAAGCGCAAATGGCCGCGCTCACGGCGCCCGGAACTCCTCTTGCCCAACTGGCGGGTGTGGGGCCGAAGACGATCGAAAAGCTCGAGGCGCACGGCGTCACGTCCATCGAGAAGCTGGCGGACATGACTCCCGAGCAACTGGTCGAGATTCCGGGAATCGGCGAAAAAATGGTGGAGAAGATTCACCAGTCCGTGGCGCTTTATTTCGAAGAGATCGAGGCGCAAGCCGCTGCCGGCGAGGCACCCGAGCCCGAGGTGGCAACCGAAGGCGGAGGCATTGTTGCGGAAACGGAAGCTAGCGCGGAGGATTCTGCCGAGAGTGGAGGATCGATAGAGGCTGTGGACAATGCGGAGACCGCACAAGGCATGGAGACTCGCGAAGCGCAGTCCGTAGAGAATGCGGGAGCAGGTCAAGGCGGGGCGATTGAAGCGACTGAGACGGAGGCAACCGTCGGTGGAGAAGTAGATTCGGAATCAGAAGATGGAGCGGAGAAATCGGCGGGTTCTGACTAGTTTTGGAGAAAAATAGGGGCTGATGGCAGATTCTAATCAGATTCGAATTAACGAGCTGGCGCGCGAACTCGAGGTCAAGGCGAAGGTCCTGATCGATTTCCTACCGGAAATCGGCGTCACTGAAAAGAAGACGCATTCGAGCTCGCTCGACCTCGAACACGCGGAGCTTGCACGAAAGCATTTTGCGGGTCTGGCGGCGAAGGAAGCTGCCGCCGAAGCTGAGAAGCAAGCAAAGGCGACCGCGACGAAGAAGCCTGCCGCGCGCCCTGCGATCGCGCCGACTGTCGCAAAGCCTCCGGCGTCTCCGGCAACGGTTGCCCCTCCAGCGCCTTCTACGGCGAAGCCCTCGGCGCCCGCCGCTGCTCCTGGAACGTCGGCAACGCGTCCGGCCGCACCTTCAGCGCCCGCGCCTTCAACAACTAGTCCGCATCCGCCTGCTCAAGCACTTGCAGCCCCGAAGACTGGAGTAGCTCCAGCGGCCGCTGCCCCAGCGCCTGCAGCAAGACCAGTCGCGCCAACTGCACACCGACCCGGCGTTCCACTTCGGCCTGCCGTATCAGCGCAGCCAGGCGCGCCTTCGCCACCGCGGCCTGCAGCTGCAGCCCCTGCGGGAAGTCCTGCAACGTCGCCGGGAACGGGCACAGGTGCAACGCGACCCGTAGGTGCTCCTCCGCCGCAAGGCCAAAGGTTTCCAGCTCGGCCTGGTACACCGCCGACTGGCGGACAACCTCGCCCGGGCGCGCCTCAGAGCTTTCGTCCGGCTGCGGCACCCGGACAAACGCGTCCCGGTGGGCCGCGTCCCGGCATGCCATTGCGGCCCGGGGGTGGACCTCCGGGAAGGTACCCCCAACGTCCTGGCGGCCCTGGCGAACGAGGTGGCAGGCCCGGACAAGGACCTGTCGGCGGACAACGCCCTGGCGCGACGGGCGGAGCAGGAATTCCGAAAGCTGAACCCGGCAAGCCGCTGTACGCGCGCAAGCCGCCCGCGTCACGCGGTCGTCCGCTTATCGAAAAGCGTTACGCCGAAGGCGAACGAAAACTCCATCCGGTACGCGCCCGAGCGGGTGTAGGTGCTGGACGAACGGCGCAGGCCGAGCCTGTAGCGCCCGTTCAGCGCGAGCCTCGTGAAGTAACGGTTACCGAAGGAATCACAGTTCGCGAGCTGGCCGAAAAGCTCGACATTCGCGCGAAGGAGCTGCTGAAGACGCTCCTTGACCGCGGTGTTTTCGCCAGCATCAACCAAGCTCTGGACGCGCCTACGGCCACAAGTCTCGCCGAAGCCTTCAACGGAATCGTGCAGGTAGTCAGCTTCGAAGAGCAGATCGTTCAGGAAGAAAAGGTAAAGGAAGTCCGGTCCGGCAATCAGCAGCCGCGCGCGCCGGTGGTAACCGTGATGGGACACGTGGACCATGGAAAAACCAGCCTTCTCGACGCGATTCGCGAAACCGAAGTGGCCGCCGGCGAAGCGGGCGGAATTACGCAACACATCGGAGCCTACGAAGCAAGAATCGACGGCCGTCGGATCGTCTTTATCGACACTCCGGGCCATGAGGCGTTCACGCGAATGCGTTCGCGCGGCGCGAAAGTTACGGACATCGTGGTGCTCGTCGTAAGCGCGGACGATGGCGTGATGCCGCAGACGGAAGAGGCGATTGCGCACGCGCAAGCTGCCAATACGAAGATCATCGTTGCGATCAACAAAATCGATAAGCCGGGCGCCGAGCCGGAACGCGTGAAACGGCAGCTCGCCGACCGCAAATTGATGCCCGAAGAGTGGGGCGGCGACACCGTGATGGTGGAAGTCTCCGCGAAGACGAAACAGAATGTGCCGAAGCTCCTGGAGATGATTTTGCTGGTCGGCGATCTGCTCGAGCTGAAAGCGGATCCGGACACGCCTGCCAGCGGAACCGTGCTCGAATCTCGCGTGGATAAGGGCCGTGGTCCTGTGGCGACGGTGCTCGTGCAAAACGGCACTCTACATGTCGGTGATTTCTTTGTGGTGGGTGCCGTGTATGGAAAAGTCCGCGCTATGTTTGACGACATGGGCCATCCGATCAAGCAGGCCGCGCCTTCCACACCGGTAGAAGTTCTCGGCTTACAAGGTGTGCCAGAGGCGGGCGACCAGTTCCAGGTGACAGATGAAGCGAAAGCGCGCCACATCGTAGAATACCGGCAGGGAAAACAGCGCGAAGCCTCGCTCGCGAAAACAGCCTCTGGCCGCCTTACGCTCGATCAGTTGCACGAACAACTCAGAGCCGGCGAAGTGAAGGACCTGCCGGTCGTTTTGAAAGCGGACGTGCAGGGGTCGGTGGAAGTGTTGAACGACATGCTGCCGAAACTTTCGAACGATCAGGTGAAGCTGAAGGTAATTCAGGCGAGCGTCGGGGCGATCAGCGAAACGGATGTGCTGCTGGCTTCGGCTTCGAACGCGATTGTCGTCGGATTCAACGTGCGTCCAGAAAGAAAGGCGGCCGAACTGGCGCAGCGCGAAGGCGTAGACATCCGGCTGCACACAATTATTTACGAACTGCTGGATGAACTGAAGAAGGCCGTCGCCGGTCTGCTCGCGCCCGTCATCAAGGAAACCTATCTGGGCCGCGCGGAAGTACGCAACACATTCCGGGTAAAGGGTGTTGGAATGATCGCCGGCTGTTCGGTGCAGGACGGCATTCTGAAGCGCGACGCGGATGTCCGCGTACTGCGCGACAACGTGGTGATCTATACAGGCAGAATTATTTCTCTGCGCCGGTTCAAGGACGATGCGAATGAGGTTCGCGCCGGATTTGAGTGCGGCGTGGGCATCTCCAATTTCAGCGATGTGAAGGTGGGCGACATTCTCGAGTGCTTTAAGATCGAGAAGACGGTCGCTCCCGAGTTCGTCAACGTAGGGGATCGCGGGCGGCCGCAGGAAAGCGCGGAAGCCCGGCGAAATTAGTTACCGAATTTTTGAATCGTCCGTTGCTGTTCTCTTGTACGAGCGCGGATATGCCGATCGGCCTTCTCACCCTGGAAATTCATATCCCGGATGCGCAGTCCCTCAAGGACAAGCGGCAGGTTCTCCGAAGCCTGAAGGACCGGCTGCGCGCGCATTTCAATGTGGCGGTGGCGGAGCTGGAGCATCAAGAGTTATGGCAACGCTCGCGCGTGGGCGTGGTGAGTATTTCGGGCGACGGCAAATATCTCGAGGAGTCGCTTGAAGCGATCGCCTCGGAATCCGAACGGATTTTGGGGCGCGACCTAGTGTCGCGCGACATTGAATATTTTGAGGATGGAGAATGAATACGGGGGCAAATCGCGCCGGAGGGCACCGCGTGGAGCGGATCGCCGAAGAAATCCGGAACGAAGTGAGCCTGATGCTGGCGGGCGAACTGAAGGACCCGCGCCTTGCGGGAACCGTGACGATCACGGAAGTGCGTGTGACGCCTGATCTGCGAACCGTCCGCGTTTACGTGAGCTTGGCGGATGAAGACGAAACCGAGCGCGCCAGCACGCTCGCGGGATTGCAGGCTGCGAAAGGCTACGTGCGCCACGAACTCGTCGAGCGTTTGCAACTTCGCCGCGCTCCTGAAGTGTTATTCATTCTCGATCAGTCTGAAGAAATTGGCGATCGCATCGATCAACTCCTGCGAAACGCGAAAAGCCCGGGGAAATAACCGAAACGTATGCCCCGGAAGCCACAGCCTCCTGCCATCGACGGTATCCTTGTTGTTGACAAGCCTCGCGGAAAAACTTCGCACGACATAGTAGAGTCCGTCCGCCGGCTCGTCGGATTTCGCCAGGTAGGCCATCTCGGAACGCTCGATCCGTTGGCAACCGGCGTTCTGGTGCTGGCGCTGGGACGCGCAACACGCTTGGCCCGCTTCTACGCGGGCCGGCGCAAACGGTATAGCTGCGCCGTGCGGTTTGGTTTTGCCACTGATACCTACGACGCGGACGGCGAGCCGCTTGGTCCGGACTCCGCGCCTGTGCTTGATGCTGAAAAGGTCGCGGCTATGGCTACGCAATTCGTGGGAAACATTCAACAGATCCCCCCATCGTTTTCCGCCAAAAAAATTCACGGGCGCCCTGCACATGAGCTGGCCCGAAAACATAAGCCGGTAGCATTGGAATCGGTCGAAGTGGAAGTATTCGAATTTCGGCTCACGGGTGTCGAAGGCTCGATGGCCCGTTTTGTGGTGGAATGCGGTGCCGGCACGTACATCCGCTCACTCGCCAACGATTTAGGCAAGTTGCATGGCGCGAACGCTCATCTCGCAGAAATTTCGCGCACCGCTGTCGGCGAGTTCACTTTGGATCAAGCGACATCGCTGGCGGAGCTGGAACAGGACGCGAAGGCAGGACGCATCGCGGAGAGGATCATCAAGCTCGAGGGTATGTTGCCGGAGCTGCCGCGAGCGACTGTGCTCCCGATTGTTGAGAAGCGAGTGCAGCATGGAGCGAAGTTCAATTTGTCGCTCGCTCAAATCCAGCCGGGCCATACGACCATCGCGCAGGGCGCGCCAGAGCAGCTGAATTCAGGTGAGTGGAAGCCCGCGCGATTGCGTGTGTTCAATCAACAAGGGTTTCTCATCGCGATCGCCGAGCCTGTGGTCCCTCGCACGTATCAGCCGCTCGTCGTGCTGGCTGGAGTATCCTAGGCGCGAACTGTATCGAGCCTATTCTTCCGCAGTGCTGTACCGCTAAGGTTGCGGTGGAGGCTGCGGCGGCGTTTCATTTTGAGGATTCGGATTTGGTTGCGGCGCGGGAGCCGGCGGCAAAGTCTGGACCGGAGGCTGTTGGGGAGGTTGCTGCCCGGGCGGGGGCTGCGGCAGTTGGACTGGAGCTTCGCCCCGATCGATCCCGCGCCCGGCACCACCGAAGGATCCTCCCTCACCTTCACCGGTACCGCGGCCCGCATAGATGAGATGATCTTTGCGCGGTGAAAACTCTACTAATCGCGGCGTAATCATAACGAGTATGTCGCTATCTTGATCCATCTTCCCTTGCAAGCTGCCAAGCATCCCGACCCCAGGGACTGAAGACACGTATGGCCAGCCATTCAACGAAGTCGAAACTTCGGGCTGCCTGATACCCATCAGCATCGTGGTCTCGTTTTCGCGAAGCCGAATCGTCTGTTCCACGGATTCGTTGGAAATTTCGGGTATGCCGTTAACGGATTGCGCGCCGAGGCTGCTGATTTCGAGATTCAGATGCAGTGTCACCTCGTCGTTGGGGTGAATCCGCGCCGTTGCTTTCACTTTCGTTCCAATATCCAGGTATTCGACCCCTGGAAATGCTGTGGCCGCCAGAGGATTTGTAGCACCGGTGAAGCTTGTGTTGTTCAGGATTACCGTTGCAGTGTTCGATCCTTTGTCGGCCGTGACGGCATCCGCTCGGCCGGTCGAGTCAAAACTTGCGGTGGCAACCGCAACGGGGGTGGTTCCGACAGGCAATTCGAAATTCGGCCCGAATAATCCGCTGCCGAGATTGAGCAAAACAGAAACGGCATTGTCATTCTCATCCGCAACCAGGAGATCCAGCCGGCCGTCAACGTTGAAATCGGCGACGGCAATGGAGGTAGGTCCATTGCCAGCCGGAAATACAGATTGCGCCTGAAAAGTTCCATCGCCATTTCCCAGGAGAATCGAGACTGTGTTGTCGGTATTATTCGCGACAGCCAGATCGGGGAAGCCGTCACCGTTAAAATCGCCCGTGGACACCCAGACGGGCGCCGTTCCAACCGCATAATCGGTCCTGCTCTTAAATGTTCCGTCACCATTTCCCAAGAAAACAGAAACCGTATTGTCGTTTTGATTTGTCACCGCGACGTCGATGTGGCCATCGTTATTAAAGTCCGCAGCAGCAATCGAAGACGGCGCGTGTGCCGCGTTGATAAACGTTGGCGTCTTGAACGTGCCATCGCCGTTGCCCAGAAAAACGCCCAGTGTATTGTTCGCATTATTCACGACCACAAGGTCCGCGAATCCACTGCTCGTGAGGGTGGTGGCGACGGCGGCAACGGGCCCAGTTCCTGTTCCAGTTGGGATGTCTACCTTTGGTTTAAATGTTCCGTCTCCGTTGCCGAGAAGAATTGAGACGGTGTCCGCGGTGTGATTGACCACAGCAAGGTCCAGATTCAAGTCGTTGTTTACTGTTGGATTGAAATTCGCGCTGACGATCCACACCGGCCCGGCTCCGGTTGGCACGGCGGTCGTTGGCGTGACGAACGTGCCATCGCCGTTACCCAGAAAAACGGAAAGGGTATTGTCGGTGTTGTTGGCGACAATAATGTCCTCGATGCTGTTGTTGCGCAGGCTGGCGGTGGTTACAAAAACAGGTGCCGCGCCCGTCGGCAGAGCAGTGGTAGGCAGATTGCCGGATACCAACCCGGCGACCCCCGTCGCGGTACCGGCGAGGCTCGGAGAAAACTGAGCGAGCGCGACGGGAAATCGCTGGCCGACGAAGAACGTTGCCGGCTTCCCATCTTCGGCGCGCAGCAAAATGCGTCGTCCAGTACGGACCAGCGAAAGCATCTCAGAAAAAGTTGCCGTGGCACCCGGCACGGTCGCGAGAAAGGTGGTGGAACCGCCCCCGAACGCGACAAGTGGCGGAACCAATGATCCAATGCCAACCTGGCCGGATCCCAGAAGCGACGCGATTTGACTAGCCGTCAAACCCGCGAGCGAAGAGGGCGTGCCAAAAATCTGGGTTATAACGTCGATCAATCCCTGCTGGGATTGCAGGGCTTCCTGCACCTGCTGCTGGCTGAGCGTGAATACTTTGGTGCTTTGAGGCGGAGTGATGCCCAGATCCCGGGCGTAATTGCGATCTACTTCCAGAACTTCGATTTCCAGGATCAGCTCTCCTACGGGGTTTTCCAGACTGTCGATCAACCCCGAGGCGACTGTGAGTGCCTGTGGAGAAGCCCGCATCGTGATCGTGCCGGTGCGCGTATCGAGTTCGGCCCGCGTAATGCCGGCGATTTCACGCACGAGGCGGAAGATTTCGGTCATTTGCTCGGTACTTTCTGAAGCAGGCAGCATCACGGTGCGGACCACCGAGAGCGCATAGTCCTTACGCTTTTGCGGCGTATTCTCCGCGACTAGAAACAGATGCTTGGTCAGCGGCCGCCAGAACGTGCCGGTTTCTTCGCCCAGCACTCGCATGGCAGTGGGGAAATCGAGATCGCCTATGTGGAACCGGACCGCCCGAGGCCGCAGATCTACGTCAAACGCGACCTCGAGTCCGAACTGCCGCGCAATCTCGTTGTAAGCGCTCTGTGTGTCCCCTCGGATATCAAAGTTCTTTTTACCGGGCGGGTACTCGAGGTGAACCTCGCCTGCCAGTTCCTGTCCGCTCGAAACAGATTTCATTTGCCCTCTGAACAGAGCACTCAGCTCCGTATAGCGGGCCTGAAGTACTCGGTTAGAAGGGTCGAGCGAGCGAGCCGATACCAGAAGCCGAAGCGCATCCGAAAGGCGCCCTGAAATCGCTTCACGCTCGGCAAGGTCCATCTTTTCCTGGACGATATGACCTTTGGCAATCTCGAGGCTCGAAAAGTAACCGGTATCGTTTGGAGCCCAACTCACGGCATCGGAATAGGAGTCGTACGCCGCCTGCCAGTTGCCTTCATGCTCGGCGCGCAGGCCTCGTTTGTAAGCCGTCTGGGCTTTAGCGGGGTCGGGTTTAAAGGTCGGTTTTGCGCTAGACGATGAGTTTTGTTTTTGAGGAGCGCTCTGCTGTTTGGAACTCTGCGGAAGCGCTGACATCGTCAGCGAAAGGCAGAAAGCAATCGCTATGGGAATTCGAGCAGGCCTTCGCCGGTTGTACATAAGAGCTTCCATTCTACAGGAGTGTGGTGACGGCACGTCTGCCGAGGGGCCGAAAGCCCTTGATTTTAAGGATACGGGGGCGCTAGACTTGCTGTTGTAGTTGTAACTGTGTTTCAACTGAAAACTCCATGCTTTCTGCTCTCTTAGTGGCCCTTCGTGAGGGCGTCGAAGCCGCGCTGGTTGTCGGCATCGTTCTGGTGTATCTGAACCGGACCGGCCGGCGTGCGCTCACCAAATACGTGTGGGCCGGGGTTGCGCTCGCCACCGCTGCAAGTGTTGTGGCTGCCATCTTGCTCGATCGCTGGAAGGTGAGCGAGGACGGCTTCGAAGGATTGCTGATGCTTGTAGCTTCGGCGCTCGTGGTAACGATGATCGTGTGGATGAGCCGCGTCGCACGTACATTGCGAAAGGACATCGAATCGCGGCTCGAAACATACGCCCAGCAATCCACTCGCGCGGCCGGATGGGGAATCGGAGCTTTCGTGTTTCTGATGGTTGTGCGCGAAGGTGCGGAGCTTGTATTGATTCTGCGAGCAGTCGAATTATCGAGCGCTGGCGTGGGAGTCTGGATCGGAACGTTGTTGGGAATCGCACTCGCGGCCGCGGTGGGGCTCTTTTTCTTCCAGGGCACCCTGAAAATTCCGCTGCACCGATTTTTTGCCGCCACCAGCGTGATTTTGATGGTGGTGGCGTTCCAGCTGGCCCTCACCGGCCTGCACGAATTGAGCGAGGCAATGTGGTTGCCATCCAGCAAGACAGAGATGGCGACGATTGGGCCAATCGTCCGCAACGAAGTCTTCTTCTTCATCGTGATCCTTGGAGTCGCCGCCCTCGTGGTCCTGCGCGAATGGTTTGGATCGAAAGCGCCCGTAGCCGAGCAGGCTGCGAACCCGGCGGAGCGAAGAAAACTCCAGTGGGAGTTTCGATGCCGCCGCGCGTGGAGTTTTGCGGCCGCGAGCTTGTGTTTGCTCGTTGTGCTGGCCCTGACGGCTGAGTTTGTATACGCGCGCAGCGTGAACGCGCCTGTACAAGCAACTCCGCTCGTGGCGCAAAACGGCGAGGTGCGTATCCCGCTTTCGCAGTTGATGGATTCGAGTCTTCATTACTACACCGCCGAGGTGAACCAGGCTGACATCCGTTTCCTTGTGATTCACAAGTCGAGCGGAGATTACGCAACGGCTCTGGACGCCTGCCAAATTTGCGGTGCCGTCGGATATCGGCAGGAAGGGCAGAATGTAATCTGCCGAAATTGCGGCGCGGCGATTTACATCCCGTCGATTGGACAATCGGGCGGCTGCAATCCGATCGCCGTGAAATCGCGGGTGGACAAGGGAGAAGTGGTGGTCGACCTTTCGGCGCTGATGGAAGCGGCCTCGACAATTCACGCCAAATAGAATGTTTGCCCGCCTCGTAGGTGAATCCTTCGTTCGCAATCCGCGCCGCAAGATCCTCACGGCTGCCGCGCTTGTCATAGGCATGGCTGTCGCCACGGCGACTCTCACGATAGCGCTCGATGCCGGCGATCGGCTGGCGCGCGAATTCCGCAGCCTCGGCGCAAACCTGCTGGTGAGGCCGCAATCGGATACGCTTCCAGTGGAAATCGGCGGCGTGGATTATCGCCCCGTGGATGAGGGCGCCTACCTGCAAGAGGCCAACCTCGGCAAGCTGAAAATGATTTTTTGGCGGCACAATATTCTCGGCTTCACTCCCTTCCTCGATGTGCCGGCAGTCCTCGATAGTTCCAACCCGCCTGTAGAAACCACGGTGATCGGCACGTGGTACGAGCATGATGTTCCGGTTCCCGACGGTACGCACTTTCGCGCTGGGCTTAAGACCACTCACCCCTCGTGGAAGATCACGGGCAAATGGTTTGCGGACAACGCAAAGGAGTGCGTGGTAGGAGCCGATCTTGCCGCTACGAATCCAGATGCAATTCAGGTCGGCAAGACGATTGAAATTGCTGCATCGACGAACGCGCGGGTTAAAACTCCGCTCGTGGTGACCGGCATCGTTTCGACCGGCGACGCGGAAGACCATTCCGTGCTGGTTCCTCTCTCGGTTGCGCAGGACCTTTCGAATCATCCCGGCCAATTCAGGCAACTCTTTGTGAGCGCGCTGACGAAGCCTGCTGACGCGCTTTCGGTCCGCGATCCGCAATCTTTGACGCCCACGGAATACGACCGGTGGTTCTGCTCGCCATACATTTCCTCGATCAGTTACCAGATCGGCCAGGCGATTCCTGGCGTCGACGTGCGCGCCATCCGACGCGTGGCTGACACAGAAGGTAGGATTCTCTCGCGCATCAGTACGTTGCTATGGATTGTCACTTTGGCGGCGCTCGGTGCGGCGGCTTTGGCGATGGCTGCGACGTCCGCGACCACGGTGCTCGAGCGGCGTGCTGAGGTAGGCGTGATGAAAGCGCTCGGTGCGCGGAACGCGATGGTAGGTGGAATTTTTCTGGCTGAACAATTGATGCTCGCCGTGATCGGTGGCGCGACGGGTTATTTGCTTGGCATAATGCTCGCGCGCGCGTTGGGACAAAGTGTATTCGGAATACCCGGCTCGCCGCGAATGATTCTGTTCCCCGTTGTATTGGGACTGGCAGCGCTCGTAGCGATTCTCGGAAGCTTGTTTCCCTTGCGTCGCGCCGCGCATTTTGAGCCAGCGGCGATTCTGCGAGGCGAATGATGTTCGGTCGTCTGTTGTTTCAACTATTGCGCGGCAGCCGCGGACGTTTGGCGGTGGCATTGATCGCGATAGTGAGTGGCGCGGCGGTGATCTCGGCGTTGCTGAATCTCGACCTTGATGTCAGCTCCAAGCTCACGCAGGAATTTCGCACGCTTGGCGCGAATGTGGTAATCGCTCCGCGCCAGACCCAAGAAAGCGCGTCAGCAAAAGCGAACGCCCTGGCTTCCAGGGCCGACGGATTAATTGACGAGGATAAGGCTCTCAAGCAAGTAAACTCCCTGCAGACCCCGGAAGTTGTCGCAGCGCCATACCTTTACATGATTGCCCGCGCTGGAAAAACGCCGGTAGTAGTAGCCGGTACGTGGCTCGACGATGCGAAGAAGCTCTCGCCCACGTGGAAGGTTGAAGGGAATCTGGTTGCGTCGCGCGATGATCGGGTGCACGCGCTGGTTGGCCGTAACGTCGCCCGAGAGCTTCATCTCTCGCCCGGTAGCGAAGTCGCGTTGAACTACTTAGGCCGCACGGCGAAGCTTACCGTCCTCGCCATCGTTGATTCCGGAGATGCGGAAGACAATCAAGTGTTCGTGAATCTTGCCGTAGCACAGCAGCTATCGAACCTGGATGGTCAAATCGGACTCGTCCAATTAAACGTTGGCGGAGGCTCGAAAAACGTGGCCGATGTAGCAGCGAAGTTGACGGCCGCGCTTCCCGGCTACGACGTCCACCCGATTCGCCAGGTGACGGCGGCGGAAGGCGCGCTCCTCGGCCGCCTCCGGCTGCTGATTTTTTCGATGGTCGCATTGATCTTGGTGCTCACTTCTCTGTGCGTCCTTGCCACCATGGCGGCCCTCGCGATTGAACGTCGCGAGGACGTAGGCCTAATGAAAGCCCTGGGTGGCTCAATTTCACGCGTCGTGGGATTGTTCCTCGCTGAAGTGGGCGTGCTCGGCGCTGTGGGCGGCGCGATAGGCTGTATCGCAGGAATGCTGTTAACGCGTTGGATGGGCCGTCGGGTGTTTGAAGCGACGATCTCAATGCGCTGGGAAATAGTTCCGCTGACGATTGCCCTCATGATCGTCGTGGCACTGGCAGGCGCCTCCCCGCTGCGAATGCTTGGAAACGTAAAACCGGCTGCGATCTTTCGAGGCGAATAATGGCACCGCTCGTTCAAGTCGACGGACTGCGAAAAGAATACGGGCACGTGCGCGCCCTCGATGGAGTTTCATTTCAGGTGAACGAGGGCGAATGGATCGCTTTTATGGGCCCGTCAGGCTCGGGCAAGACGACGCTCATCAATATTCTCGGCGGCCTCGACTCGCCGTCGGCCGGCAAGGCGATCGTGGATAGCACAGACGTCGCGCGCCTTGACGAAGCAGGCCTTACACGATTTCGCGCCGAGAAAGTCGGTTTCGTCTTCCAGCAGTTTCATCTCGTGCCTTACCTCACGGCGCTCGAAAACGTGATGCTGGCGCAATATTTCCACAGCACTACAGATGAGAACGAGGCGCGCCTCGCCCTCGAGCGCATAGGATTGGGCGACCGCTTGAAGCATCTGCCGTCGCGCCTGTCCGGAGGCGAACAACAGCGCGTTGCTGTAGCTCGTGCTCTGATCAATCACCCCAAATTGGTTCTCGCCGACGAGCCTACCGGAAACCTGGACGAAGCCAACGCCGAAACGGTAATCCGCCTGCTTCGCGAACTGCACGATCAAGGACACACAATCCTGATGGTTACGCACGATCCAACCATCGGCCAGCTTGCAGACCGTCGCATCGATCTGGCGCACGGCCGCATCGTGCAGATTTCGGAATTCTCGGAAGAGGACGAGATCCGCTTCGATCATCTGCTCGAGCAAGTGTGGATCTGCGGTGAAGAGGGAATCGCGCCGGCGCTCGAGAAAATCCGGCAATCGAGCGGGCCCGACCCGATGCGAATTATTTCGCGCCTCGCGGATTTGAAACTGCTCGAATTGCGCGGAAGTGAAGTCTCGCTCACAGCTCACGGCGAAAATCGCGCGCGCGATATCGTGCGCCGGCGGCGACTGGCAGAACGCCTCCTGACCGACACATTTTCGATCGCCGATTCCGAAGCCGATTCGCACGCTTGCAAATTCGAGCACATCATCAGCCCCGAGCTCGACCAGCGCATCTGTGCGTTCCTTGGCCATCCTCAGACATGTCCGCACGGAAATCCGATCCCTCCAGGCCGCTGCTGTCCCTCTCGTTAGCATAGCGCCCGTCTCTGTTAGAATTAACTGGATGCCGATACCACAGGACGTCCGTAAAAAACCAACCGATGTAAAGGTGCGCGTCTCGACCGGAGAGGGAGTTGATGTCATCTGGTCTGACGGCCACACGAGCCACTACCCGTTTCCGTATCTGCGCGATCTGTGTCCGTGCGCGTTGTGCAATGATGAGCGCGATAAAAAGGCTCGCATGGGGACCTCGCCCGTTGCCTCGATTGAACTACCGATGTATAAGCCACGCGTGACGGCGAAGAGCGCGCAGGCGATGGGTAATTACGCATTGCAGATAACGTTCTCGGATGGCCACGCGACAGGAATCTACAGCTTTGAGCATCTGCGGGAAATTTGCCCTTGCGATGCCTGCGGCAGGGACTTCCGAGACGCACAACCATCGCCGCCCGAAGCAAGCGCCGCGCCCGCCCGGAACAAGCTTTGACGACAATTCCGAAATCATTTAGAAATCTTGGCTCCGGCGCACGCTAGCACGCTTTCCTTAGGAGCCCATTTCAACGTATAGTTCATCCCCTCATCATTTGATAGCGTATGGCATCAAACACCACGGGTAATACATTCACGCCGGGTAGACCCCGCCCCGTAGCAAAAGTCCTCGTGGCCACTACGGCCATGCTGGCGTTTATCTCTTTCTGGCGCGCCGCCGCGATCGTCCTGAACGACCTCGCTTCGTCGGCCTATTACGCGGGCGGTGAAGCCGAGCAGTTCATCGGCAAGACCGCTCCCTGGTTCATTCTCGGCATCATGCTGTTCTCGTACGCGGTGCGAGCAGTGTACGTCGAGAGCTGCAGCATGTTCGTGCGTGGCGGTGTGTACCGCGTTGTGAAAGAAGCGCTGGGAGGAACCCTCGCGAAGTTCTCAGTTTCGGCGCTGATGTTTGATTACGTTCTCACCGGCCCCATCAGCGGTGTTTCGGCAGGGCAGTATCTCGTTGGCGTGCTCAATGAGCTCTTCGCTTACGCGCACATCCCGCTTCATCTCAATGTCAATGCCACGGCTGCGGCTGTGGCTATTGCCATCACGCTCTATTTCTGGTGGGAGAACATCAAGGGCGTTCCTGAATCAAGTGGTAAAGCTCTGCGGATCATGGAGCTCACCACTGTGATGGTGGTGATACTCATCGGCTGGTGCGTCTACACTCTTTACGCCCGTCCCGATTGGCACCTTCCCCCGTGGCCGCACCCCTGGAATATGAAGCTCGACAAAGGCTCGCTCGGCTGGCTCGATCGGTATCAATGGGCCCACATGATTACGCTGATTGCGATCTTCGTCGGCCTCGGGCACTCGGTGCTGGCGATGAGCGGAGAAGAATCCCTCGCTCAGGTATACCGCGAAATCGAGCATCCAAAACTCCCGAACCTGAAAAAGGCCGGGCTGATTATTTTTATTTACAGCCTCGTATTCACATCTTTGGTTTCGTTTTTTGCAGTGATGATCATTCCGGATAATATCCGCCCTTCGTTCACTGAGAACTTAATCGGCGGACTTTCGATGCATCTGGTCGGAAGTTTTCCGGCGCGTCTGGCTTTCCACGTGTTCGTCGTAGTCGTCGGGACGCTGATTCTGGCCGGCGCAGTGAATACCGCTATTGTTGGCTCCAATGGTGTCTTGAACCGCGTGTCCGAAGATGGAGTACTCACCGACTGGTTCCGACATCCGCACCCGCGCTTCGGGACTACGCACCGGATCATCAATCTTGTCGTGGTCTTTCAGATTCTGACCATCGTTGCAAGCCGTGGCGACGTGACTTTCCTTGGCAACCTGTATGCGTTCGGCGTGATTTGGAGCTTCTCGATGAAGGGGATCGCCGTCCTCGTGCTGCGATACACCCATCCTCAGGATCGCGAGTATCGAGTTCCTTTGAACCCCGTAATTTTCGGAGTTGAAGTTCCAGTTGGACTCGGCCTGATCACACTCGTCTTGCTTGCAATCGCGATCATCAACTTGTTTACGAAGCCGGATGCCACGATCGCCGGGCTCACCTTTTCAGCGTTACTTTTTACGATATTTGAAATCTCTGAGCACCGCGTACGCAAGCGCCAGGCGGGAGCGTCCCATGTTGAACTCGACCAGTTTAATCTCGCGCCGGAAGCCGAGTTGACGCCGACAAGCGTAGGCGTAACGCCCGGAAACATTCTCGTGCCCGTAAGCACTTATTACGCGCTGTACCACCTCGAAGCAGTGTTGCGGCGTGTGAGAAGTCGTGATGCGGAAGTTGTCGTGCTGCACGTCCGAATGCTGCGCCGCGCCGCCTCAGGCGAGTATGATTTGGCGCCTGATCAGCTCTTCAGCACGATTGAGCAGCTGCTTTTCACCAAGGTTTTAGCCGTCGCTGAGAAGGAAGGCAAGCCGGTTCGTCTCGCAGTGGCTGCGGCGAACGATTTGTGGGAAGGCATTCTGCGCACGGCCGCCAATCTCGAATCGAGCAGCATCGTATCTGGGAGTTCGTCGAAAATGCCGGTGACGGAGCAGGCGCGCGCCATTGGCCTCGCTTGGGAACGAATGCCGGAACCCCGGCCGCGCGTCACGCTTGAGATTTTTACTCCTTCGGGACAGGAGCAAATTTTCTATCTGGGTCCACATGCGCCGAGGCTCACACCAAAGGAGATAGATCTCCTGCACAAGCTCTGGCTGCAGCTCAGCGACAAACTACCCGCGGAAGAAATCCATCATCACGATATCGTTCACTTTGCGCTAGACGAAGTGGAGCGCGAGATCGATGAAGGCCAGGAAGACGCTGTAATCCAGAGGCTTCGCGACCATCTTCACGACATCGAAACTCACCGCTCAACGCCGCAGCTTCCTCCCGGCAAGCTGCAATCGTGATACCTCTAAGCAGTCAGTTGCGATGTGCAATTGGGGCAGCGCTTGGCTGCAATTGGGATTGCAGTCGCGCAGTAGGGGCAATCCTTGGTCTTCGGTGCAGGCGCTGGTGCGGGCTTGTTCCAACGATTCACCATGCGGATTAGAAGAAAAATCGCGAACGCCACAATCAGAAAATCAATGATGTTATTCAGAAACAGGCCGTAATTGATCGTCGGTGCTCCGGCGGCCTTTGCGGCAGCCAGGCTATCGTACGATTTTCCAGAAATATTGAGAAACAGGTTCGAGAAGTCTACTTTGCCCAGGATCAAGCCGAGTGGTGGCATCAAAACATCGCCCACGAGCGAAGTGATAATTTTTCCAAATGCCGCGCCGATGATAATACCGACGGCCATATCCAGCACGCTGCCGCGCATTGCGAATTCTTTGAATTCCTTCAGCATCGAGTTTTTCTCCTGATGAGGATCGATCGGAAGTCACCCGGGCTGGTTCGGGCTGCGCGTGACAGTTGCGCCGTGGATTCTATGCTGCGGAAGGTTAGACGGAACGGAACAGCATGGCAAGTCCAAAGCGAAAATTTCTCTGGAGCCAGTGAGGATTCGAGCAGGAATCTGAATCAGGTTATAATCTCGAAACGAGAGCGGTAACTTCGTCGAGCAAGCGCCGAGTTGTCTCCGTCTTTTGTGTCTCCGCATAGACTCGCAGCATAGGTTCCGTCCCCGAGGCGCGCACCATCACCCAGCCTATCTCTCCTAGATATACCTTTACGCCATCGAGGTCCTCGCGTCGCCTAACGGGCCAGTCGAGCAGCCGTTTAAGATTTCCATCCGCAAAATACTGGAGTGCCTTTTCCTTTTGCCCCGGTTTCAACGTGAGGTCCACGCGGCCGTAGTGATGCTCTCCGAATTCACCGTGCAGCATCGCAATCAGTTCGCCGAGCCGCTTCCCGTGCCAGGCCATCACTTCGGCCAGCAATAGAGCGCTCACCGTTGCGTCACGTTCGGGAAGATACAGCTTCGTTCCAATCCCGCCGCTTTCCTCGCCGCCCAGCAGCACATCCCCATCGAGCATTCGGTCACAAATATATTTGAAGCCAATGGGTGTCTCCCACACTTTGCGTCCAAGTTTTGCGGCGATCTTGTCGATCATTTTCGTAGTGGAAAACGTTTTGGCCACGTCACCCGTAAGCTTGCGAGTACCGGCCAGATGCCAGAGCAGTAGCGAAAAAATCTGGTGCGGCGTGACAAACGTGCCGTCGGCGTCTAAAGCGCCAATGCGATCGGCATCGCCATCGAGCGCGAAACCGGCATCGTATTTCCCCTCACGCGTCGCTTTGCGCAGAGCTTCCACGTGAGGCTCGATCGGTTCGGGGTTTACGCCGCCGAAAAGCGGATCGCGATTTCCCCGAATCTCCTTGCATTCGATTCCATTCCGGCGGAAAAGCTCGCTCAGCAGCCCGCGGCCTGCCCCATGCATCGGGTCGACGACAAACCGGAACTTCGCCGCTCGCAACCGATCCCAATCAACCAATCCCGAAACTGTTTCCAGGTAGGGCGCTCGAACGTCGAGTGAGTGAATTATGTCCGTCCGCGGCGGCAGCGCGGGTACGCCGTCTCGCAATACCTTTTCAAGCTCATTTTCAATTTGGGCAACGATGGCGGGCGAAGCGGAGCTTCCATAGCTCGCCTTGTATTTCATTCCATTCCACGGGTATGGATTGTGGCTGGCCGTGATCTGAATTCCTCCGGCGGCATTGCGAAGCCGCACGAGCAGGGAAACCGCGGGTGTAGGGCATGCTTCGGTAGCAAGCCACACCGGTACGCCTGTAGCCGCGACGGCCTCGGCTGCCGCACGTGCAAAGCGCTCGGAGCCAAAGCGCGTGTCGTAGCCGACCAGAACGCCGCTGCCGGGTTTCTCGGCGCGCACCACATAGCGCGCAATCGCGTGAGCGACCTTGCGTACATTCTCAGCCGTGAAATCTTCAGCGATCACGGCCCGCCAGCCATCAGTTCCAAAGCGAATGTGATTCATCAAGAAGAAGTATAAACGATGCGCAATCACGAGAGAAGTAACAGAGGACGCCTATGCCACTAGTCGCCGATAAATTTCAGGTAGAGCCCTTCGCCGTCCTTGCAGCGTCCGGCCATACCTTCAATCGCATCAACAAACGCGCGCTGTTCTTCGGTACCTGCCTTTTGCCGGATGCGGCGCAACTCGAAAATAAGCTCGTCCATTTGCAGATGGTTGAAGACAGTCTCGCCCCAGGGATCGATATAACGCAGAAAATGATAGGTGAGGTCGTCCCACGACGGAAAGAAACGGCTGAGCAGACTCTCAAGGTCCGGAATCTCTTCGGTAGCTTTGCCTTCCCTCGTTTCGAGCCGGATGCTCATTCCCATCAGCAGGCCATCCTCTAGAGCAAGTTACGGCGCCGATTTTCTTCAAGCCACTTTACAACTTTCCCCACGTCCTGCGACCGCTCCTTGGAGCAAACTAACACCGCGTCATCCGTTTCGACCAGAATCAAATCGTTGACCCCAACCGCGGCCACGAATTTCTTTGGGCTCCAGAAATAATTGCCGCTTGCGTCCAGCATGTGAAACGGCCCGTCCGACACGTTTGCTCCCGGTTTCTGCGCGAGCAACTCGTAAACAGCCGCCCAGGATCCGATGTCGCTCCAACCAACATCCGCAGGAATCACAGCGACGCGGAAAGCGCTTCTCATCCGAGTCGCCGGCTCCATCACCGCGTAATCAACGGAGATATTCTCAAGCCGCGTGTAGATGCGCTTCAGTCGCGCCCCATATTGAGACGTCCCGATGAACCTGCTCAGCTCGATAAGCGCATCGTGCGTAGCGGGGAGAAACTGTTTCAAAGCGTCGAGAAATGTCGAGGCGCGCCAGAAAAACATCCCCGCATTCCACAAATACCGCCGGGACGCGACGTATCGTTTCGCCAGCGGCAATGCAGGTTTCTCCGTGAAGCGCCGCACCTCAAACGCGCCGATTCCTAGCGGGCGAGCGCTAATTCCACCGCGTTCGATGTAGCCGTAACCGGTCTCGGGCCTCGTGGGCGGAATGCCGAGCACAACCAAATTTCCGGACACCTGCGCCATCTGGATCGCTGCTCGAACGATTTTTCGATAGCGTCCTGAATTTGCAATGTAGCTGTCGGACGGCAAGACGGCCATCGCCGCATCGCCACGCTCATGCTGGATATGTATCGCCGCAAGACCAATGGCGGCTGCGGTGTTGCGGCCAAGTGGTTCAGCTAAAATATGCGACGCCAGCACTCCACTCATTTCGCGGCGCACCGCGGCTGCCTGCTCCACATTTGTTACCGCCCAAAAATTCTTAGCCCCGAGCATCGGTTGAAGGCGACGCAGCGTGGCCCGCAGCATCGTGTCGCGCCCTACGATATTCAGGAGTTGTTTCGGCGTACGCATTCGGCTCCGCGGCCAAAAGCGCGTGCCTCGTCCACCCGCAAGCAGCACCGCACAGGCAGGCAGCGTCGAGCGCTTCACTCATGCACCAGCCGCGACCACTGCGATTCCTCAACTCCGAAATCCTTCAAGCGCCGTAAGAATTCGTCAGCACCGCTCGGCACGTAGGTCCGCAGAAGCGCCGTGCGCGAAGACGGCTCGATTCGATAAGCGCCAAGCGCGGCCGGTATCATCCAAACTTGCGCAGGAGAATATTCGGCACTCGAATCGTGCCATGCGAACTTTCCGGCGCCTTCGAGGATGATCATTAAATCAAAATGTTTAGTCGAGGTAGCAACCGCAACAGTCTTCGCAAACTCCCATTTCTCGGTGGCGAAATAGCGGCACGAGACAAAAAAAGTTTCGGTCAACGGGCCGCGCGCAATCCTCACCGGCTCAATCTTCCCTCCGCTCTGTTTGCCAAAACGAATTACTTCGAGCGCCTTCTCGATATGCAATTCTCGCGCTCGGCCCTTCGCGTCGCGCCGGTTGTAATCGTAAACGCGATATGTCAAATCCGAATGCTCCTGAATCTCGCATAGCACTAGCCCCGCACCAATCGTGTGCGCGGTGCCGGCAGGGACGAAAATCGCGTCACCCTCGCCCATAGCGATTCGCTCCAAACACTCTTCTGCAGTTCCGTCGCCGATAGCCCGCTCGAATTTTTCGCGAGTGGCTCCAGCCTTCAATCCGACCAATACCTCTGCACCGGCGCGCGCACGCACCGCATACCACATCTCGGTCTTCCCGCGCCCACCAGCGGCCTTCTCATATCGCGCCGCGTACTCGTCGTCGGGATGCACCTGCACCGAAAGTTTGTCTTCAGAGAAAATAAATTTCACGAGCAGGGGAAACGCTGAACCGCCATCCGCCTTTGTCCCAGCCCATTCGATAGGCATCTCGGGCCATACGCTTCCGAGCGCCTTGCCCTCAAATGGTCCCGAAGCGAAGCGGCACTCGCTGCCCGTCATCCAGGCTTCGCCCAACGGTTCTTTGAGATTTGATTTTTCCGGAAAGAATGGCGCGAGTGAAAGCGAACCCCATAGCCGTGGACTAAATATCGGTTCCAGTCGCGCCGGGCAGAGGATCACGCCGCTCGCCTGAAGAAGAGCGCCAGCCGCCGCAAGCCTTCTTCGATTCGCTCCATCGAAGTTGCGTAGGAGATTCTCAAATGTCCAGGTGCTCCAAACGCATCACCAGGCACCACAGCCACATGCTCGCCCTCCAAAAGCACTCGAGCCATCGTGGTACTGTCCGGCGTTTTGGGATTTAAATGCGCGGAAATATTCGGAAACACGTAGAACGCGCCTTCCGGCGTCGTGCAGGTAACGCCTGGAATCGCCCGCAAGCCGGCCAGAATCCGTTCGCGCCGCCGCGCATATTCTGCAAGCATCTCCGCAACGGAATCCATCGGTCCACGCAATGCTTCAAGCGCGGCGTATTGCGTAATCGAATTAGGATTCGAAGTCGACTGGCTCTGCAGCTTCGTCATCGCATCCACAACCGGTTTCGGTGCCAGCGCATAGCCAATGCGCCATCCGGTCATCGCAAATGTTTTCGAAAGCGACCCGGCCACGATCAGCCGGTCCTTCGATCCCGGTAGACTCGCCACCGAAAAAGGCTTCGCATCACCGTAAGTGAAATGCGAATAGCATTCATCGGTCAGCAGCCAGGTGCCATGCTTCTTGCATACTTCGAGAATGCGCGCGAACTCATCTGGGGGAATCACCGCGCCGGTCGGATTGCTCGGAGAATTGGCGATAACGATCTTCGTCCTCGGCGTGAGAGCTTTCTTCAGATCAGCGGCCCGCAGACGAAAACCATCTTCTGCCCGCGTTTCCAGAAACACCGGAGTTCCATCCGCCACTTTAACGATGTCGGGATAGCTCACCCAATACGGCGCCGGAATAATCACCTCGTCGCCCGAATTCAGCAGCGCGCACGCCGCATTGTAAATCGCATGCTTGCCGCCGGACGTGACGATGCACTCCGTCACCTGATACGAAGAACCAAGTTGCGCAGCGTGCCAATCGCAGACGGCCTGGCGCAACGCCATGATGCCCGGGGTCGCCGTGTACTTCGTGCGATTTGCTTCGAGCGCCTTGATCGCCGCCAGCTTGATGTGGTCGGGCGTTGGAAAATCAGGCTCCCCCGGACCAAAGTCCGCCACGTCCACGCCTCGCGCCTTGTAGCGTTCGGCTTCCTGCAGCACCATCATTGTCTGCGACACGCTGATGCGGTTTACGCGATCAGCCAGTTCAATAATTTCTTCCGCTTTCGTTCCCGTGGCAGAATCCATTCCGCTCCTCATATCTATGTCCACGTCGAGTAGTTGAGTCAACTCAAACTCAACTCATCCTACTTTCACTCATCCCACTTTCGCGCGCAACCGTTCTTCCACCAGCGCTGGTACAAGATCTTTCACCACGGGCGCTCCAAGCCGCGCCAACTCGCGCACCAGCCGTGAACTCAAGAAGCTATAAGCCACCGCCGGCAGCATGAATACAGTCTCAATCTGCGGCTCGATCTTGCGGTTCATCATCGCCATCTGCAGTTCATATTCGTAGTCCGAAACAGCGCGAATCCCCCGCAAAATCACACGCGCATTTTTAGCGCGCGCGTAGTCCATCAACAATCCGTCGAATACCTCCACTTCCACATTTTTCCACTCGAACGTCACCGCTTCCAGCATCTCCACGCGTTCGCTTACGGCAAACAGCGGATCTTTTTCGAGGTTCTGCGAAATCCCCACAATCAGCTTGTCGAAAATCGCGGCCCCGCGGGAAATAAGGTCGAGATGCCCGTTTGTCACCGGGTCAAACGTGCCAGGGTAAATCGCAACCACGGGCCGGGTGGTTTCGTGAGGCATCGGTTGCTGATTCTAACCTAGATTTCGGGCCTGCTCAGACAAAAAGCTGCCCTGCCATCGAGCCATTCCCAGCTCCTCGCCAATACCGTTCTCCCATCGGAAGACGCCGCTCACCGTCTTTTTCTCTCTGCTGGGCCGGCATGCATTGACGAATGCGACTAAAATAGTCGTAGTTTAACTGGTTGGCGCATATGGAGTTGGGTCTTGGCTAAACTTGACAAGCAGGCGGCCCGGGCGCTAGAATCTAACTGCGACCGAATCAGTCGCATATGCATCCATGATGAAGCTGTCAAAGAAGGCAGACTACGGGCTCATCGCGCTGAAGCATCTCGCGATGCGCAATGGTGCTATGCACGATGGGAGCTCATGCAGCGCCGCGGACATCTCAGAAATGTACAAACTCTCCGCCCCGCTGATGGCGAAAGTGCTTCAGAAGCTGGCCAAGGGAGGCCTGGTTGCCGCGCGGCATGGCTCTGGTGGGGGATATGCGCTGGCACGGGATGCGGCACACATTAGCGCGCTGGACGTAATTCGAGCGATTGACGGTCCTCTATTCATCACGTCGTGCGTCACTTCTCATGGCACCTGCGACCTAACGACCACCTGCTCGATCCGCGAGCCTTTGCGCCGCGTGAACGACAGCATTTTGGAAGTGCTCGAGAAGGTGAAGATTTCACACATGACCGATGAATCGCCGCTGCACGAAGTCGTCGAGCTCAGAGTTTAGTTTAGGGGTTCTATAGATTTAAGGGGTGAGGGAGAAAGCGAATGGCAATTAAGCTTCCGGTTTATTTTGATAATCACGCCACTACGCCGGTCGATCCGCGCGTCGTCGAAGCCATGGTTCCGTATTTCACGGAGAAATTTGGCAACGCAGCGAGCCGCAACCATGAATTCGGCTGGAAAGCTGAAGAAGCTGTGGAAAACGCTCGCGGGCAGATCGCCAGGCTGATCAATGCGACGCCCAAAGAAATTGTATTCACCAGCGGCGCCACCGAATCCACCAACCTCGCGATTAAAGGCGTCGCTGAGATGTACCGCGAGAAGGGCAATCACATCATCACGCAGGTCACCGAGCATAAAGCCACTCTCGACACCTGTAAGCGCTTGGAGAAGTACGGTTACGAAGTGACTTATCTGCCGGTCGAAAAGGACGGGCGCATCAATCTCGATGATCTGCGTCGCGCAATCACGCCGAAGACCATCCTGATCTCCATCATGTACGCGAACAATGAAATCGGCGTCGTTCAGCCCATCGCCGAAATCGGAAAGATTGCCAAAGAAAAGGGCGTCTTCTTCCATGTGGACGCTGTGCAAGCCGTTGGAAAGATTCCGGTAGACGTGCAGAAAGACGGCATCGACCTGATGTCCATCTCCGGCCACAAGATTTACGGCCCCAAGGGCGTCGGCGCGCTTTATGTTCGCCGCAAGAATCCGCGCGTCCAACTCGCCGCTATCATTGACGGCGGCGGCCACGAGCGAGGCATGCGTTCCGGCACGCTCAACGTTCCGGGAATCGTCGGTCTCGGCAAAGCCTGCGAGCTTTGTCAGCAGGAAATGGCGGCAGAAGCGGAAAAGATGAGCAGGCTGCGTGATCGCTTGAAAGAATCGATCATGTCGCGCCTTGATGAGACCTTCATCAACGGCTCGATGGAGCATCGCCTGCCCAACAACATCAACATCAGCTTCGCTTACGTCGAAGGCGAATCGCTCCTGATGGGCATCAACGACGTGGCTGTATCGAGCGGTTCAGCATGCACTTCCGCCACTCTCGAGCCCAGCTATGTACTGAAGGCGCTCGGCGTCGGCGAAGATCTGGCGCACACGTCGATTCGCTTCGGCCTCGGCCGTTTCAATTCGCAGGAAGAAGTGGACTACGTCGCGGACCGCGTCGTAGAAACCGTTTCGCGCCTGCGCGAACTTTCGCCGCTCTACGAAATGGCTAAAGAGGGCGTCGATATCAGCAAGATGAAATGGGTGGCAGCATCGGATTCGCACTAGAAGGTCGTCAGGGCATGGCTTCGGGCCGTGCCGGGCGAAGGTCAAGGAAATTCGGCTTAGCCGCTGAGGTGAGTTTTTAGTTCTTCAAAGGAGCAGAAAGCACATGGCTTATTCAGACAAGGTAGTCGATCACTACAACAATCCGCGCAACGTCGGCTCTCTCGATAAGAAAGATCCGAACGTCGGCACCGGCCTCGTCGGCGCGCCCGAATGCGGCGACGTCATGAAGCTTCAAATGAAGGTCAACCCGGACACTCGCGTCATCGAGGAAGCGAAGTTCAAGACGTTCGGCTGCGGCTCGGCCATCGCCAGCTCATCTCTCGCTACCGAGTGGGTGAAGGGCAAGACGGTCGAAGAGGCGCTGGCGATCAAGAACACGGACATCGTCCGCGAGCTTTCGCTGCCGCCGGTGAAGATTCACTGCTCGGTCCTCGCCGAGGACGCGATTAAGGCTGCGCTCGGTGACTGGAAGAAGAAGCAGGGCGAGGCGGAAGCAAAGCCGGCCGAGTCCGCTACGAGCGCACACTAATCGAATCGCGCGAAGACGCTAGGTCCGTTGCATCGATTGCAGCGCACGCTGGCTCGCTTCGCGACGATAAGAGAAGAGACATGATTCACGTTACCGAAAAAGCGGCTGCGAAAATCCGCGAGCTGCTGCAAAAAGATGGCGTCCCCGCCGAATCCGGCGGGCTGCGCGTGGGTGTGCAGGGCGGGGGTTGCTCGGGGCTTACGTACGCGATGAGGCTCGATACAGAAGCGCGCAATCGCGACAAGGTGTTCGAGGAAAATGGCGCGCGCATTTTTGTCGATCCCAAAAGCTACCTCTACCTCCACAACACTACGCTCGACTACCTCGAGGATCTGATGAAGCAAGGTTTCGTCTTCCAGAATCCTCAGGCGACGCGTAGTTGCGGCTGCGGCAGTTCCTTCACCGCCTAGGAATTCCTCCCGGCGGCGGTTCGCTCAGTGTCGCAGGTTGCGAATCGCTGCTGATCCGAGGGCCAGCACCCAGCAGCGAGTGAACTAGCATGAGTGTGACGAAAACTCAGACGCAACCCACTACAAGAGCGAATTGCTGGAGCTGCAAGACTCCCGTTGCGGCAGCGCATTTCTGCGCGTCGTGCGGCAAGATTCAGCCGCTTCCGCCGGGAACCGACTATTTCGAATTTTTCGGCTGGCCGCAGAAGTTGACGATTGATCCGGCATTGCTCGAAGAGCAGTTCCACAAGCTGAGTTGGAAGCTGCACCCCGATAATTTTGTCCGCGCGAGTGAAGAAGAACGCAATCTTTCGCTGGATCGCTCATCGCAGCTGAATGACGCGTACCGCACGCTGCGCGATCCAATCGCGCGAATCGAATATCTGCTGCTGCGACTGGGCCTGCGAAAAGAGGGAACGACAAAACAGCAAGCGCCACCGGAGCTCCTCGAAGAAGTTTTCGAACTGAACGAATCGCTCGACGAGCTTCGCGAAGCCCGCAGCGAAGGTGGCGACATTGAATCTTTGCGCGCGCGCCTCATCGAGGCCCAGAATAATTTCAAAGAGAAGCTAAGCGAAGTGGACACGGAGCTCGTAGATGTCGCGCGAGAATGGGATGCGGCGCTGGATGCGAGTGCGAATGAAGCAACGCGAAGCGCGCTTCTCGCCCGCATGAATGAAATCTTAAATCGCCGCAGCTACATTCGTAATCTCGTAGCCGGCGTGCAAAAAGAATTGGAGTAGGGTCGGCCTCTGGCTGGCTTTGGTAAACGAAATATGGGACGCACTGTAGGAATCGATCTCGGCACAACATACAGCCTGATTGCATATCTGGATCCGCAAACGGGCGCGCCGAAGTGTATCCCCGGCCCGCACGGTTCAACTCTGTGTCCCTCGGTTGTGAGCGTTGATACCGACGGAGGAATTCTGGTAGGCAATCCGGCTCGCGAACGCCTCCTGACGCACCCCGACCGCACGATCTATTCGGTGAAGCGCCTCATGGGTCGTGGCGTCGCAGACATTCAAGACGAGCTCACCCGCTTCCCATTTCGCATCGACGAGAAAAGCAGCAACGTAATCCGCGTTCGGCTGGGCGACAAACTCTTCACGCCGCCAGAAATCTCAGCCTACATTCTTCGCGAGCTCAAATCCTGGGCCGAAAAATATTTCAGCGATACAGTCGACCGCGCCGTCATCACCGTCCCAGCCTATTTCAACGACGCGCAGCGGCAGGCCACCAAAGACGCCGGACGACTCGCCGGTCTCGAAGTTCTGCGTCTCGTCAATGAACCGACTGCCGCGGCATTAGCCTATGGCCTGCACAAACAGAAGCGCGGCCACGTAGCCGTCTACGATTTCGGCGGCGGCACTTTCGATATTTCCATTCTGAAACTCATCAGCACCAGCGAAGGCGACATCTATCAAGTCCTTTCGACGAACGGCGACACGCACCTCGGCGGCGACGACATAGATAACGCGCTAATGGACGTTGCCCGCCGCGAAATCCAAGCGCAGTTCGGAATGGAACTCGATCGCCACGGCGAAGCCGTCCAGGAATTACGACGCGCGCTCATTCGCGCAAAGCACGAGCTTTCCTCGAGCGACAAAGCCGTCGTGAAATGTCGAATCTCGACAGCTCAAACTTACCGTCGCGAATTCACCCGCGCCGAATTTGAGGACCTGATCCGGCCCATTGTGGCTCGCACTATGGCTCCCGTGAAATTGGCGCTCGCCGATGCGAAGCTCACTCCGAAAGAAATGGACGAAGCCGTCCTAGTCGGCGGCTCGACGCGCATCCCGCTCGTGCGCAAAACGGTGGGCGATTACTTCCAGCGCGCCCCGCACTGCGAGCTGAATCCCGATGAAGTGGTCGCGCTGGGCGCTGCCGTGCAAGCGGACATCCTCGAAAGCGGCGTGAAAACAATGCTGCTCCTCGACGTCACTCCGCTCTCCCTCGGAATCGAAACCATGGGCGGCGTAGTCGCGAAAATCATCCCGCGCAACTCCACGATTCCCGCCAGCGCCCAGGAAATGTTCACCACCGGCGTCGAGAATCAAACCGGCATCGACGTCCACGTCCTCCAAGGAGAGCGCGAACTCGCCAAGGATTGCCGTTCGCTCGCGCGTTTCCAGTTGAAGGTTCCGCCCGGCCCCGCAGGCCTCGCACGCATCGAAGTAAAATTCCTGATCGACGCAAACGGCATCCTGCAGGTCGCTGCAAAGGATTTGCGCACCGGCGGCGAGCATTCCATCGAAGTGCAGCCGAGCTACGGCCTCTCCGACGCCGAAGTCGAACACATGCTCGAAGAATCCATCGAATTCGCCGAACAGGATTTCGCCGAGCGCCAACTGATCGAAGCGCGCACAGAAGCCGAAGCGATCCTCACCGCCACGGAAAAAGCCTTCCGCGATCCGCGCTCATCAGAAATCAGCGCAGCCGAGCGCCGCTCAATCGAAAATTCAGTCGCCACCCTTCGCAGCGCAATGGCCGGCACCGATTACAAACTGGTTCGCCAGCACATCGACGACCTGAATCAAGCAACCACGAACCTGGCCGAGATCCTGATGAATAGCGCGCTGCAAACAGCCCTGGAAGGCAAGCGCCTCGACGACGTTTAGTTTTCGCGGGCCTCCGGCTGGCGCTTTGAAATCTGTTGTAGCGCCGGTATCTTGCCGGCGATTTTGAACTGTTTTGTACCGCTGGCCTCCGGCCGGCGCCTTTGAATTTGATTTTTGTAGCGCCACCCTTCAGGGTGGCAGGTTTTTTTGAATTCGCTTTGCGCTTGTAGCGGCGGCCTTCAAGACCGGCCAGCTTTTCAGGTTTCGCAAGGAGCAAAAAATGGGCGGCAAGAACCCATACATCGAAGAAACAAAATTCACGCCCGCGACGAAGAAGTACAAAATCACCTTCATCAAGGACGGCCAGCCGATCGAAGTCGACCCCGAGAAGGTCCCCTACGGTCACGACGGCCTCCCCGGCAGCATCCTCGATATCTCGCAGGGCTTTCGCAAAGGTCTCGACCACGCCTGCGGCGGCGTCTGCGCCTGCTCCACGTGCCACGTCATCGTTCACGAAGGCCTCGAATCCTGCAACGAAGCCACGGATGCCGAACTCGATCAACTCGACGAAGCGCCAGGCGTCACGCCCAAATCGCGCCTCGGCTGCCAGTGCGTCCCCGACGGCACAAAAGACATCGTCGTCGAAATTCCCGACTGGAATAAAAATTACGCCAAGGAAGCCGAGCACTAAACTACGAACAAATTGTCATCCTGAGCGAAGCTGCGCGTGTCTTTGCTCCCTCGCGAAGCGAGGGCGCGCGGCGCAGTCGAAGGATCTCTCTTCTCTCTTAGGGTTTTGATTCAGCGTAGCGGTAGCCAAGGAGGCTCTACACGCATGCCCCCCACATTCGATTGGGACGACGTAGAAGAAATCGGCATTCAACTCGCCGATAAGTACCCGGACATCGATCCACTCACAGTCCGCTTCACCGATCTCCACAAATGGGTCTGCGAACTCCCCAATTTCACCGGTGACCCGAAGCTCTCCAACGAAGGCAAGCTAGAAGGCATCCAAATGGCCTGGCACGAGGAATACACCGACCGTCAGAGCTAACGCCGCTGGAAGCCCACGGTTTTTGCAGAATCTTGCCTCGCCCTTGTGCATCCAAAGAAACCGAATCGCCCAAAAACCGTCTATACGCTTGCCGCAATTGAGGAGGGGCAAATGGCCTTCGCCACCGAAACGGACCTGCGCTACCCCATCGGAAAATTCGAGCGCCCAGAAAGCCTCACCGAAAATCAGCGCCGCGCTTCCATCGCGCAGATTGAAGAAGCCCCATCAAAAATGCGCGCCGCCGTCGCCGGACTCAACGACCAGCAACTTGACACACCCTACCGCCCCGGCGGCTGGACCGTCCGCCAGTTGGTCCACCACGTTCCCGACAGCCATATGAACGCCTTCACTCGTTTCAAACTCGCGCTCACCGAAGATGTCCCCACAATCAAGCCCTACCTCGAAGCCCGCTGGGCCGAACTCGCCGACGCGAAAGCTCCGATCGCCCCGTCTCTGGATCTTCTCGACGCATTACACAAACGCTGGGTCGTTCTATTGAACTCGCTCGCTCCCGCCGATTGGCAACGCGAATTCCTTCACCCCGAACACAACAGGAAAATCTCTCTCGACCAGAACGTCGCGCTCTATTCCTGGCACGGCCGCCACCATGTCGCACACATCACCGCACTGCGCGAACGCAATTCCTGGCGCTAGTTTCCTGGATTTAGCTGGAGTGCGGCGGCTTGCCGCCGCTTTTATAAGCCCCGGCTTGCCGGGGCGGTTCTTGGCGAAAGCGTGGCTAGCCGGCTCCGGTTTGCATAAATCCTTCTTCCTAAATACTGCGTAGTCCCTCCTTTCCTACCCGCTTCTGCGTATGGTCGGAGCGCCAGAAATAGAGTCTATTGGTTCGTGCGCACGCTCTCACGCTCTCGTGATCGAGTCCCAAAACTGAATCTGCAAAAGCTCTTCGAAGCGAAAGGATAAAGTGAATGGACAGAAATAAAAAAACCGCAGTCTTCGGAATTTATCCCACCCTCGAAGCGGCAAACAACGCCACCGATGTTCTCGTGAAGGGCGGCTTTCCATCATCTGAGATTTCCGCGCTCCTTCCCGATAACCTGGGCTCTCGTCCCATCGCCACTCAAAAATCTACGAAAGCCCCGGAAGGTGCGGCCGCTGGTGGTGGTTCAGGCGCAGTCGTAGGCGGCGCAATCGGTCTTCTCGCCGGTATCGGTGCTCTCGCGATTCCCGGAGTCGGCCCGCTCATCGCAGCCGGACCGATCATGGCCACCCTAGCTGGGGTTGGCGTTGGCGCAGCTGTGGGCGGAGTCGCGGGCGCGCTGATCGGCTTGGGAATTCCCGAATACGAAGCCAAGCGTTACGAAAGCCGCTTGAACAAGGGCGGTGTCCTGCTCTCCGTTCACTGCAACACTTCCGACGATGTCAAACGAGCTAAAAATCTGATGGAAGGCACCGGCGCCGAAGATATTTCGTCCACCGGCGAAGCAACAGTCTCGAGCGCCAAGACTCGCTCCGCAAAGTCGTAGCCGGTTCGCGATTGAAATTGCGTGCAGTCCCGTCCATCGGCACCAGCAGTAGCCATTGGCTGTCGCGAGGTGCGGTGTGCATCACGCAAGCGCCAGCAGCTCAGGTCCCTCCCGGCCGATTTGGATCGCAATCACCTGAGGCCTTTGACTTTGGCTGATTTTTCGTACCTGAAATTAAAGGAGGAAACATGCTGCTTCTAATCATAATTCTCGCCCTTCTATTCGCTGGTGGCGGCGGCTACTACGGATACTCTCGCTGGGGCGCAGGCGGCGGGCTCGGCATCGTCGGCACCGTCGTCGTCATTGTGCTGGTGTTGTATCTGCTCGGCGCGGTTCGCTAGCACCCGGATTTCGCAGTGGCGGAACGCCGCGTCGCGCACCCGCCGCAGGACGGCCGTGCTCGGGCATAATCCTCTGGGCACGGCGCCCCATTCTACAAACCGCCGATTTCCGATCTCCGCCCGCTCCTTGTCAATTCCGTCTCTTTCTCCGATAATTGAATGTCTCTTTTCCCTGAAATCCTCACTGTGGCGCTATGGTGCAACGGTTAGCACGCGGCCCTTTCAAGGCTGAAATACGGGTTCGATTCCCGTTAGCGCTACCAACACAATTCAACTAGTTACTCCCGGTGCGCCCTGAACGATCGCAAGAACGGGCCTTCCAATCATTCAAGCCGTTCGCCTAAAATATAAATGCGACGCCCGGCGTATTTTCTAACGATGCTGCTCACTCGGACCGCATTTGAATCTGGCAACATTCCTAACGAAGGAGGAGAACACATGTCGCAAATCGCGAACTCGGTCCCAAGAATTCGCGGGCCTGTCCTCGGTGGGTTGCTTCTAATCTCTATGTTGAGTCTCGCGGCCACTTCCGCTAAGGCCCAGGGCAGATCTAAGCCCGAAACCATAGAAGCTACGGCCCAGGGCACAGACACGCAACTCGGAAAAGAATTTGCTGTAACTCTGACTATCTCCGAATACTCGCCTCGGGCAGACAAACAGATTCTGGTCGACTCGTTCGAGCACGGCAAAGATCAAGGCTTGTACAACGCGCTATCGAAAATGAAGGCCGTCGGCCACATCGCCGTCACCGGCACCATCGGCTACGACGTAAGTTATATTCAGATGACTCCAACCCCCACAGGGCGAAAGATTCGATTTGTCACCAACCGCCTCTTACGATTCGGTGAGGTTTACTGGGACACCCGATCCAGCTCCTACAATTTGACAGTCGGAGAACTCGACTTGAATGACGCGGATAAATCCAAGAGCACCGGCGTTTTGTACCCGGAAGCAGAGCTCGTGATTAACAAGCAAGGCGAGTTGCAATGGAATCTCGTGGGCAATCCTTGGAAGTTGATCGACATTCTCGATTGGAAAGGCACACCCGGCGTGGATTAGCTCTTCAGTAGCGCAGGCTTCAGCCTGTCTGCCGGTAGGCAGGCCTGCGCCCGAGTAACGACCCGCATCATGCTACACGAGCAACCGATCCGATAACGCGTCAGTAGGGGCACGGCATGCCGTGCCCGCTCGAGCGATCAGCAAACACTCGCCATAACCACAGCCCAACGGCCAATAGCTCAGCTCCCATTCTGGCCCGCCCTCGGTCAGAATTGGCCTGAGGCCTTGCACTTCACGCCCAGACCCGCGAATGTTTTCTTTGCCTTTCCGCTCCAACCGCCTCAGAATACCTCTTACCCAAAGCCCTATTAGCTTCCCTCAAATCGGGTGTAGCGCCTCTGCGCACCGCTCGAAGGCTGCAGGTGCCAAATGACCAATGCCTGGAAACAACAGGAAGGCCAGATTGTCGACGGACGATATCGTCTCGTCCTCTACCTCGGCGGCTCAGACCACAGCGCCGTCTTCCTCACCGAACTGCCCAATACCCGCGAGCGCGCCGCGATCAAATTGATTGGTTCCGATCCGGCCGAAACCGATTCTCAGCTCTCGCGCTTGCGTCGCGCCGCAAAACTTTCCCATCCTCATCTCGCCCGCATCCTGGAAATCGGGCAGGCGCAAATCGGCAACGCGCACGTCGTCTATCTCGTAACGGAATATGCCGAGGAAGATTTGTCGCTCATCCTGCCCGATCGAGCCCTCTCGCCCGAAGAAGTGCGCGAAATGCTGCCCCTGATTATCGACACGCTGCAATACCTGCATTCTCATGGCTTCGTTCACGCGCGAATGAAGCCCTCCAATATTCAGGCGGTCGACGATCAGTTGAAACTTTCGATTGACGGAGTTTGCGCGCCTCACCAGCGCGGCTCTTCCGGCGAAAAACCAAGCCCCTACGATCCGCCCGAGTTCGCCCCCACAGGGCCTTCTCCCGCCGGTGATGTTTGGTCACTCGGTATGACGATCGTCGAGGTGCTCACGCAGCGTCTGCCAATTTGGGAATGGACCGGTCATGCCGATCCGCCCGCACCGCGCACCCTCCCGCCGCCTTTTCTCGAGATCGTGCGCAACTGCTTGCGCCGCGATCCCGCCATGCGCTGCACGCTGCGAGAAATCTCGGAAAACATCGAACCTCAACCGGTTCAACAGGCCGAATCGGCCCGCATTGCGTCCATGAACCCAGCGCCGGCCTTGAAGACCACTTCTTATGGAGCTGCATCGTCCCAACCCGAACGCGCTCCAGCGATGAATCCGCTTCCGCAGAAATCGAACTCGCGTTTCGTTGTGCAAGCAGCCGCGTTCGTGCTCGCTCTCGCGGCCGTCATTGTCATTCCGCGATATTTTCGCCACTCCGCCAAGGCAACCGAATCAGAACCAATATCCGCCAGTGCTGCCGCACCTGATGCTGCAAAACCCGACGCCCCTAAAATAGAAGTAGCGTCCCAGCCTGTGGCTCACCCCGCGCCTCAACCAATATCCCCCAGGCCGGACCCCGACCCCAGGCCCCCTGCGCATCTGAGCGCACCGCGCGTAAACGCGCATGATCCGGAACCGTTCGCGGCCAAAAAGCCAGCCGCTCCCTCCGCTCCGCCAAGTCCGCGCCCTGTCGTAAACTCGCCCGCATCGCTACCCGCGCGTGGCCAGGTCGTTCACAAGGTCATGCCGGATGTTTCCCAACCAGCACTCAACACAATTCGAGGCAAAGTGCGCGTCAGCGTAAAAGTGAACGTCGATGCCTCAGGCAAAGTCGCCAACGCCGCGTTCGAAGCCCCAGGCCCAAGCAAATATTTCGCCGACGCCGCAATCGGCGCCGCAAAGAATTGGACCTTCGCTCCGCCCAGTTCCAACGGACAAAGAGTCCCAAGCGAGTGGCTACTCCGCTTCGAATTCGCCCCCGCCGGCACGGAAACATTCTCTGCGGAGATTAATCCTTAAAGTAGCGTAGGCTTCCCCCTGCGCCACCGCAAAGCCGCAACTCGGACATCAATTCTTGGCAAGCACAAGACATCGTTCTCGTCCGCAGCTTCGCTCACCCACCCTTCATTTCATCGCATCTCCGGCCAATGAGCGTTAACGCGTTAAGGTTATTTATGTTATGGTAATACCTCATTGATTGAATCAGGCTGCCACCGGCGAAATTTCTAGATCCCAAATTCGCTCAGAGGGCGAACCAACGTGAACCCAGCACACCCACGTGTCTTCATGGTCCTTCGGCAATTCCCGGCAATGTCACTCGTTTTCCTGCTGACCTTTCTCGTCGGTTGCGGCGGTCCGGAAGCGGTATGCAGCCGAAGATCCTGGACGGTGTCTCCGAGTAGCGTCCCGTCCAGCCACTCCCCGCGGCCGCGCGACGTTTTCCATTTTCCCCGCATTCTGATACGCTCTCTCTTTACCGAAACCGTCGCCAGGTCAAGCAGGCCAATTGTTGCGGTTAGAGCGGCCCCGAATTTCTAATAGCAACAGTCGATTCACAGAAAAAAAGGTCAAGTTCTTGCAAAGAAGCGGCTTAGCGATTTTCTAATAGCAACAAAAACGGCATTTTTCGCGCATCAGGCCAATTCCGCGCGAAGGAGACAACCGTGGCAGATCTGATGAGAACTTCGAATCCGGCCCTTAACGAGCGCGCGTTTCAAGGCGAGCGAGCGGTGCTCGGCGACACCATGACGCTGCAAGGCACCGTCAACAAGACGGGTGTGCTGTTGATATGCGCTGTCGCCACCGCCGCCTGGACCTGGAATCTTTTCCTGCATTCGCACTCGCCGCAATCGGTGATGCCGCTCGCGATTCTCGGCGGCATCGGCGGACTCATCGTTGCGATGGTCACGATTTTCAAGAAGGAGTGGGCCGGAATCACAGCTCCAATCTACGCGCTGCTCGAAGGTCTCGTGCTCGGCAGCATCTCGGCGATTCTGGAATTGCGCTTCCCAGGAATCGCGATACAAGCTGTCAGCCTCACGTTTGGCACGCTCGTCGTTTTACTCCTGGCATATCGCTCGGGGATCATCGCCGTCACCGAAAAGTTTCGTCTTGGCGTCATCGCCGCGACGGGGGGCATCGCGCTTTTCTACATCGTTCAAATCGTGCTCGGATTCTTCGGCATCCATTTCACTGCGGTCAACGGTTCCGGAGCGATCGGAATCGGCTTCAGCATTTTTGTTGTGATTATTGCGGCGCTGAATCTTGTGCTCGATTTTGATTTCATTGAGACGGGCGTCCGGGTCGGCGCGCCGAAATATATGGAGTGGTACGGCGCGTTCGGGCTCATGGTCACTCTCATCTGGTTGTATTTTGAAATCCTGCGCCTGCTCTCAAAGCTTCGCAGCCGCGAGTAATTCGCGGGCTGCCATCCTTCGATGCCTGTCGACAGAGATCTCGCAGTCAATCTGCTGCGCGATCTCGTCGCAATCGACTCAGTAAATCCCACGCTTGTCCCCGGCGCGCGCGGCGAGGCGGCCGCTTCAGAATTCCTCTGCAAATTTCTCCGTGAGCGCGGCATTCCTGCAGAGCTCGAAGAAGCTGCGCCGGGTAGACCCAACGTCGTGGCTCTGCTTTCGTCTCCTCGCTCGCCGAAACAAAGCAGAGAAAAAAAATCGGCGGCGCTCGCGATTCTCGCGCACATCGACACCGTCGGCCCAGGAGACATGCCCGAGCCGTTCACGCCGCGCGAACGCGATGGCAGTCTCTACGGTCGTGGCGCTCTCGATATCAAGAGCGGCGTGGCTGCGATGTGCGCCGCGGCGATTGCCGCCCGTGACGCAGGCATTATTCAGAAGCCGTTGCTAATCGCAGCTGTGGTGGATGAAGAGTGCGACAGCATCGGAACGGAAGCATTGCTCAAGCGCTACACGGCGGACGCTGCGATTGTTCTTGAGCCGACGGACCTGCACCTCACCATCGCGCACAAAGGTTATGCCTGGTTTGAAATTATCACGCATGGCCGCGCTGCGCATGGCAGCCTGCCGTCGGAAGGGCGCGACGCGATCCGCATGATGGGCCGCGTGCTGAATATACTGGACGCTCTCGATCGCAAACTCGCGTCGCTCACGCCGCATCCGCTTCTCGGCCACGGTTCGCTTCACGCTTCTGTGATTCGCGGCGGCCAGGAATTTTCGAGCTACCCCGCCGAGTGCCGATTGCAGCTCGAGCGCCGGATGCTGCCTGAAGAGTCTGCGGGCGAGATCGAGGTTGAATTGCGCACTCTTGTCGCCGGACTCTCGGCGCGCGATCCCGATTTTCGCGCCACGGTGCGCGGACTCGGCTCGCGTCCAGCCTATGAAATCGCGCGAGATGCGCCGGTCGCACAACTTGTCAGCAATGCGATTCGGAAAGTGATCGGCTCGAGCACCGCAGAGCAGTTTGTCGGAATGGCGGCGTGGACCGACACCGCACTTCTCGCCGAAGCCGGCATTTCTGGAATTGTTTTCGGCCCCAGCGGCCGAGGACTGCACGGAAAAGAGGAATACGTGGAGGTGGATTCCGTCGTTCAATGCGGCGAAGTTCTCCTCGAAGCAATCCGATCCGCCTGTTCCTCCTAAGCGATTCGCTATTCCCAAATCCTGTATGCGGCGTTCAAATCGGTAACGTTTCCTCCCCGCTATCGTCCGCACAGCTTATGACACTTCCTGCTCATGTCCGCAAACGGCGGTATCGGTGGCACTTGCGCGCTATTGCGGCTGGCCTTCCGCATGCACTTCTACCGCCGACTGTAGGGCTCGCCCACTC
This sequence comes from uncultured Acidobacteriota bacterium, assembly GCA_963729525.1. Lineage (GTDB taxonomy): Bacteria > Acidobacteriota > Terriglobia > Acidiferrales > UBA7541 > Palsa-295. The sequence goes on along the minus strand of CAVSOB010000007.1, from coordinate 354,051 downwards.
CAAGTTTCAGCTACGGGCGACCCGAGGGTGTGAGCGTGAGTGAGTTGAAAGCAAAATTCAGTGCGCGCCGAGGTGGGGACCAGGCGCGCGGCTTTTCGATGCTCGAACTGCTCGTAGTGATCGCGATCAGTATGGTGATCGCGGGAATCGCAATCGTGCAAGCACAACCCGCGCTGATGCAAATTCGCGCCAATACCGCGAAGGACCAAGTCCAGAGCGCGCTGCGGCAGGCGCGAGAGACGGCTATCTCGGACCGGCGCGATGTGCAGGTGGAGTTTTTGGTGAATCCCGCCGGTAACCCGCCGGGGTCATACGTGCGGCTCACCCGAATCGGTGGGGCGTGCTGCGCGAACACGGTGATTTCCATGGTCCCCATTCAAAATAGCGTATTTTCACGACCTTTAACGGAGAGCCTGATTCGCCAGATGGATTCGGCAATGGCGGCGCGATCTACTTTGGTGGAATCGTGGGCGGTCCTCCGGCCGGGATGGTCTATCAAAGCGATGGAACGTTCATCACCAACGGAACCGGCATACCGATCAATGGGACTGTGTTTCTGGGCGTAGCGGGTCAGCCGACCACGGCCCGAGCAATCACGATTCTCGGCGCGACCGGACGCGTGCGGTCCTATCACATTTCAGGGACGCAGACATGGTTCGACTGACGGTAAGGAGCGCCGCGATGGAGAGCAAGATGCGACGGAATTCAAACACGGGATTTACGCTGATCGAAACGATGGTCTCGATCGTTGTTCTGGCGGTGGGCGTGCTCGGGCTGGCCGCGATGCTGGCCGGAAGCATGGCCTACATGAGTACTTCAAAAGATGATTACATCGCACAGCAGAAAGCAGCGGAAGCGGTGGAATCCATTTTCACTGCACGCAACACCGGCCAGAAGACTTGGAATTCGATTTGCAACATTGGCTCAGCGATATGTCCCGCCGGAATCTTCACGGCCACACCCACGCAGCTTTGCGATCCCGGACCCGATGGAATTCTCGGAACCGCTGACGATAACTGCGCAATTATCGACAGCCTTCTCACGCCCGGGCCCGACGGAAAACTAGGAACGCCGGATGACGTCCTGATTCCCCTGGGAACTTATACCCGAACGATCACGATAACGGCCATTCCGGGAAACGCGGATCTGCGCCAGATCGCAGTGACGATCACTTATGTTTCGGGCAGATTTAACAAGACCTACACACTGACCACAAATATTTCGGCGTTTTCATAGAGATTTGCGAGGGAGACCAAGGATGAAGCGCGAAGCCGGATTCAGCCTGATGGAGTTGCTGGTAGCGACCGCGGTGATGCTTGTAATCGTGGGCGCGCTAATGCGCACGCTATCCGATGCCACCTATGCGAATGAAGGCGTTACGCTGCTGGCCAATTCGCAGGAAAACCTGCGCGCGGCGATGAATTATATGGTGAAAGACATCATCGAGGCGGGCGAGGGCTTGCCGCAAGGCGGAATCACGATTCCGAATGCTGCAACGGTCGCGAACCCCACTCCTGCAATCGCTTCCATCATCAACCGACCGGGACCCGTGGGAGGGCCGGGGACTTTTCCACCAAGCTATATAACGCTTCCAGCGATTACAGACGGGTACAGACAAGGCCCATTAGCAGTGACGCCCAACCCGAACGTCCCAGGCGCAACCCTGCTCGGCAGCCCGACCGATTTCATAACCCTGGTTTATGCCGACACTACGATCCTAGACGCCGCGAATAATACGCTCGACTCGAATCCGGTGTACCTGGCGCCGACCGCAGGCCCTCCAGCCAATCCAGGCTGTGGCGGAAAGATTGCGGCGGACGGCAGCTCGGTGACATTCGATAAAGCTTGCATCACGCTGCCTACGGACAATACGCAGATTACTGGCGGCGATTTAATCATGTTCACCAATGCGCAGGGGACGACCTTGCAGACCGTATCTTCTTCCGTGGGTCAGGTGGTGAACTTCCTCCCCAACGACGCGTTTGGGTTGAACGCAACCGGGCAGCCGAGCGGCACGATTCTTAATATCCAGAACGGCGTGGCGTCGCCGGGTGGCCCCTATCCGCCGACAACCTGCACGCGGATCTGGATGGTTACGTACTTTCTGAATACGACGAACCCGCTGCGGCCCATGCTAATGCGCGAGATAAACTTTCGGCCGGCGCAGCCGGTTGCCGAAGTGATCGAGGATCTCTCGATCTCGTACGACATCAATGGGGGGCCTCCCAGCTTCGGCGGCCCAATCGTTCCGACCTATTCGCCGAATTCCATCCGGAAAGTGAATCTATCGCTGGGATCGCGTTCGGATAGTGCGTTCAGTCAGAACCAAGCATATTTCCGGAACAACTTACAAACGCAGGTCAGCGTCCGCAGCCTGGCCTTCTTTAACGATTTCCAGTAATCGCCGCAAAGGAGAAATACCGTGAGTAATCGTCGCGAACAAGGCATGGCAATGGTCACCGCTCTTTTGGTGCTCTTGCTGATTTCGGCCATGATTGTGGGCATGTCCTGGTTGGTACTGACCGACCAGAAGCTCGGCGGCAACAATTCTGACCGGCAAACGGCCTTCTATGGAGCGGAAGCCGGCATGGAAGCGCTCACGTCGCAATTGCAATCTGCGTTCGCCAACAACTACGCATTGAGCGCAGCCGACATCACGGCCATTGTCAACACGGCGCAAACCACCACGACGAATGTTCCGAACGTGACTTATCTCACGCCGGCGGGCGGCAACGGATTCGCTATCCAGTTCGCGCCGGATCCCAATCCGGGCAACCTCGGAAATCCGCTCGCCACGCAGCACACAATTCTTTCCGGAACGTACGCCGGCTTGGTTGGTCTGCTCACTCCGTACACGATGCAGGTGACTGCGCGAACGGCGTTGGGGTCAGAAGCCAGGCTGCAACGGACCGTTCAAACAGTAGCGATTCCGGTGTTCCAGTTCGGACTTTTTTCGGATACGGATCTTGATTTCTTCGCCGGCCCCGACTTCAACTTTGGCGGCCGCTTGCATACGAACGGCAATTTGTGGCTCGCCGAAAACGGCGGAACGCTCACGCTGGCAGGCAAGACGACTGCCGTCGGGCAAGTAATTCGTACGAACCTTGAAAACGGCTTTCCCACGACGAGCAGCTACAACACAACCGTCAACATCACGACGAACCCGGGTTCCAACAGCTACGCGAACTTGACCACGACGGAGGGAAGCGTCACCGGCACCAGCTATTTTGGCAACGTGAGCACCTCGCTGAATGAACCAGCGTTCCAGAATCTGACGGTCTCACCTTACAACGGCAATCTCGGGAACGGTTACACGGGCGTAAAACCTTTGAACCTCACCATCGCGACTCCTGCGCTAGGCGGCACGCCTATCGACATGATCCGCATGCCAGTGGTGGGCGAATTCACTTCGAATCCGGGAAAGCTGAACGAACGTTATTACAGTAAGGCCAGCTTGCGAATCTTGCTTTCGGATTATGGTCCGTCCGGGGGATGCACCGACAGCGACATCCTCAGCATGCCGTATGCCTCGGCAGTAACTCCGATTGATTTGGCGTCGCTGGCATGGGATGCGTCTAGCCCTGCGGGCGCCGGACAAGTAGCTCATACACCGCTTGCCAGTTTGGGCCTCACCGGAGTGGGAACCACGGTGTTTTCGATGCCCGTTTCCGCGGCAGCCGGCGCTGCTTATGCGGGCGCGGCAAATACGAAAGACGGCTACTGGGTGAAACAATATTTTCCGATTGAGACGGGTTGCATAAAGATCGACTACCAGCAGAAAACCGTTCTGGCCTGGACGGACGTGACGAAGGAAATTTTGCAGCTTGGTTGGACTGGCCGCAACATCAATCCGAATACGTCAGTGGTGGCACCGCAACGTCCCAACTTGCCCGGTGGCCAAGTAAACGCATCTGGCCCCACGATCAACGGCGGTGTGGCTACGATCCCTTGTAATGCTACGGGTGATCCCAGCCCGAACGCTGTAATTCGCCTCTCGAGGGTTCGCGACAATCCGTCAACGGGAACGTGTTTGCCCGGAAGCCACGGATATGATATCTGGCCAAACGTGCTTTACGATACTCGCGAAGGACTGCTTCGGGACCAGGCGCTGGCAGGCAACGCTGTGACCCTTGCGGGTGCGATGCACTACGTCGAGCTGGACGTCAAAAACCTGGATAAGTGGTTTTCCGGCACGCTGGGCGCGAGCGGCAGCAGCGCGAACAATACTACGGGCTATACGGTTTATTTCTCCGATCGCCGTGGCGACCGCAAGGACCCAAGTCCTCCGCCTTCGGTTGGCACGACCCCAACGAAAACAGGGGCGTTCGGCTTTGACGATTTTGTGAATTCGGCCAATGCGAACGGTTGCCCGAATAACACGCTCGAGGGCGCAGAGGATTTTGAATCGGACTTTTCGATGGGAACAGACTTGAATCCGCCGGCGACTCCGCGAAACTATGGGGAGTGGTTTCCGACCGACGCAATAAACGTGAGCAACAATCCGACTTTGTGGACGACCGGCGGACAAGCTATGCAGTTGACGGGCGTCTTCACCGTAGGTTCGGCTGCAATCCTGCCTAACCCGACTTGCGCCGGACCAGGCAACGATTGGCCGTTTGCGGTGGCCGCAAACGCCCAGGATCTTCGCGAGAATCCGCCCGCTTTCTTCCGTCGCGCATTGAAGCTTGTGAATGGGAGCACGATCTCGATCGGGACTTGCGACGGCGTAGCTTGCGGACTTACGGTGGTGGCTGAGAATCCCATCTACGTGCAGGGCGACTACAACGCAGGAATCAACGGCAATTTCGCAACCCCGTTCGTGGCAGCCGCGGTAATCGGAGATGCGGTGACGCTGCTCTCGGACAACTGGAACGATGTGAATTCGTTTGCCTTCCCGTATACCCTCGGCTCGCGGGCGGGCAACACCACGACATACCGCATGGCCGTGGTGGGCGGCAAGACAATTCCATTCAAGCAACCAACGGTGAATTGCGGCACGGCAGCTTGTTCCGCTGATTTCGGAACCGACGGCGGAGCGCACAACTTCTTGCGGTACATCGAGCAGTGGGGCGGCACGCTTTACTACAAGGGATCGCTTGTAAGCTTGTATTACAGCCATCAAGGCGTGGGTACATTCAAGTGCTGTGCAACGGTGTATAGCCCGCCGACCCGCGGATACAGCTTCCAGACGGAGTTCTTGACTCCGAGCCTGCTGCCTCCGCGAACGCCGATGTTCCAGGCGATCAACACGATCGGATTCACGCAGGTCGTGTTGCCGACGCCATAGTCACAGCTTTCCCCGCAACACCCTAGCGGCTCCCGTTCCCCCCGGGAGCCGCTTTTATTTTGTGGGCGTTGCACTGGTGAATCAAGGCGAGGCAGGGCGGGTGCGGACGTTGAAGTTTGTGTTTGCGGCCGGTGTGGTGCAGGAGGGCGCGATTGCGACGCGCACAGGCTTAGGAGGGGATCGCTGAGATTCGCCGGTGTGACCAATCCTTCGAGCGGCTCCGCGTAGATTTTGTAATTGTGATTTATCGGGAGGCGCTCGATCTCGTAGGAACCATCGAACTGCAACTTCTGACTGGCCGCGTTGCAGCTCCAGCCGCCAAGCGTTGCGGCGATCACCGATCCGGTGTCTGCGTCGACTGCTACCACGTGCGCACCAAAAATTCCTGTGACGAATGAACCGGTGGCGGGGGCTGGGATGTTCGCCAGGGCAAAAGGATTGGCTGGAAGAATTCGTCCGGTTATTGTGCCGATATTCACGGAGTCGTTGGGATCGGGGTAGAGCGAGCGGATGCCGGCGCGGTCGTCGTCGGAAAGGAGGCCATCGGGCGCTTGCGCGGTGGGGCGATCGCCGAGGAATTGCCCGGGAGGCGGCGCGTAGGGAAACATTACAGCGCGCCATACGGCTGAATGATCGAGACCGAACAGGTGGCCGAGTTCATGGGCGAGAAGCGATTCGAGATCGTAGGCGGCCTGACCCTGAGGAGTGGCGAGCGCGGCGGGAGTTGCGTAGATGGCCTGCTGATCGTTGCGGAATAGGATGTCAGCGTCGAGAATTTGGCCAGCGAAAGAGGGGGGTGCGCTTGCGCCGACCGAGACTCCGGGGGCGTTGGCGGTGATGACGCGAGTGAAAGCCAGGACGCCAGTGGTGAATGCGGAGCTCGATTGGTTGAAGCAGATTGTGTTGAGGCCGTCGACGTTATTTTCCTGATCGTTCGAGCAGGAGTCTGTGGCGGTGACGCGCGCCAGGGGCGCGATCAATCCGGGGTGGGCACCGCCGTTGAAGGTGGTACCGGTGACGCCGGCCCATGCCTCGAAGGAATCTGAAATGGATTGCTCGATTTCGGTGAGTTGTGCGGGCGTGCCCTGTGCAGCGACTGTGAGGATAGTCGTGCTGGTGAGCGGCAAGGAAGTGCTCCAGCGGCGATTGAGTGGCGAGGCGAGCGAGAGATTCCAGCGATTTGGTTGCGGGCAGCCGCCTGCGAGGGGGACGGTGGAGTCTGTTGTGTAGCTAAAGGCGTTGGGAGTGATAATGTCAGCGAAAACCAACAGGCACATGGTGGCAAGCGCGATGGGGCGTTTCATTGCCGGCTCCCTTGCGCGGCTTGGGGTTGGGCGGAGGCTATCACCAGCGAGCGGAATGCGCTGACTGGCATTTTGCGGATGCCTGTGGTTTCGAAGTGTTGCGAGGCCGGATCGAAGACCTGGAAGGCGGCTGTGTCTTGCGTGATGATTTCTTCGCCGGTCGCGGGATTGCGGCCCATTCGAAAAGTGCCCTGCATCCAGCTGACGATTGAGAAATCCTGAGAGGACGTGCGCTCGAGAAACAAAATCAGTTCTTCGCCTGGCGCGAATCGGGGCACGCCGGAAACGGTCGATGTGAAATTTCCGGCCCGCCCGCCAAGCAGACGTACTGTGATCTGTGCGGGGGCGGATCCTTTCCAGATTTCTTCTACATCGAAAGTCGTGAAGGTCCAAATTTCGCCGGCGTCCCAGCGGGTGGAGTTTGTGATGCAACGTACGCGGACGACGACGTGAGCCGCGCGTGATAAATCGGCAACGGACATACGCTTGAGCGTTGTGGCGAGTGCGGACGAGTTGTTTGCCGCAAAAGAAGCAGCTACGAGTGCGAGCGCGGCGAGTGTTCGGATTGTTTTCGTCATTTCACCTCCAGAATTCCAGTGGCTGAGGCGCGGTCGTTATTCAGCGAAGTGATAAAAAGCGTGCGCGCGCCGGGAACAGTTGTGCTCGAGATCTGCAGATCGAGTTCGATGGTGTTGGGGAAAAGGCCGACGATGACTGATGCGGTAACGGGAATGTCTCCGGGAGCTGCCCCGGGACCTGTGAACGCGTAAGTCATGGTCGGATCGAGGCCGTTGCCATGAATGCAGAGGCTCACCGTTTGCGTACCGGATGAGGGGCGCGTGACGGTTAGCGGCGTGCCTTCTACCTCGCAGGTTCCGTTTGTGAGCAGTCCATCGAAATCCACGTCAAGCGGTGCGGAAACGGCGGCTGTGGTGGGTTCGATTACTATGATGTCTTTGCTGGCTGCAGTTGTTTGGGAGGCACTCAATGCGATGACCCCTTCCGAAACATCGAAGGGCAATATGACGAATGGAACTGGGTTGGAGAGGAGCGCGGGGGCGCCAGGATTGGATATTTGCAGCGTGAACGTTGCGGCTGTTTGTAGATCGGCGGGGGTGAGCGCGATCGTGCAGGTAGTCGCTGTGGAGCATGTGGTGGGACGCGCGACGCCATTGAGGAGAATTTCGGAGCCTGTGCCGGCGCTGCCGGGTACAAAGTTCAATCCCTGTACCGACATGGGGAAACCCTCTATCGCGCCGGCCATCGCGCTGGCTGGCAGAATGGCTTCGATGGTGGGGCCGGATGTGATGGCGATCGTCGCGGACGCGGACTTTGTACTGTCGGCTTCGCTTGTGGCGATGATCGAGATCGCATTCGGCGACGGCGCTACAGTGGGCGCGGTGAAGACGCCCTTGGCGTCTACCGAGCCGCAGGCTGCGCCGCCACAGCCTTGGCCGGCGACAGCGGATTGGACGCTCCACGTGACGGAGGTGTTGCTACTGTCCGTTACTGCGACGAAAAACTGGCGGGTGCTGAGAGTGCTTGTGGAACGCGGAACGAAGACATAGAACGGGGACACGGAAACTGAGAGCGGAGTTGAGACGCCTGTGACAGAAACGATCGCGAGGCCCACTTTCGAAGGGTCTGCATGGCTCACCGTGGTGATGGTGACAGGATCGACGACGGGCGGTGTGGCAGGCGCGAGATAGTCTACGCTGCTGGAACTTGGTCCGGCTGGCGAGGCGCAAGGATTGGAACCTGGCTGGCAGATTTGTCCGACAGTTGGATTTCCGTACGGGATCCCGTTTACGAGCCAGGACACGTCCGTATCGGACGTATCGGTGAGAATAGCTGCGAGTGACGTACGTTGGCTCACCTGAACGGTGGCCGATGAGGGCGAGACTGTGACGGTAATGTTGCTGACTAGCGTCACGGATGCGGAGGCGCTGAGCGATCCAGTCGTGGCGTGAATTACAACTGAGCTCGGTGAGGGTAAATCTATCGGTGCAGTGTACAGGGCCGTGCTCGTGCTGCTCGCTGCGATAGATCCGACTGCCGAGTTGCCGCCGGGAACTCCGTTAACGTCCCACGCGATGGCGGCGTCTGCTGCGAGACAGAATGACGTCCTGAATGTTTGTGTTTGCGTGAGTGAAACTGTGGCGGCAGATGGTGAGATTGTATTCGTCGCCGAGCATGTGATGGTGACACCAGCAATGGCAGATTTCTCCGGGTCTGCAACACTCGTAACGATGATGCTCACGGTCGGGGGCGACGGCGGAACAGCGGGGGCCATGTAAAACGCACTTGTCGCTCCATTGGAGGTGATTGTGCCGAGAGTCGAGTCGCCTCCCGGGATGCCGTTTACACTCCATTTGACCGCACTCGAAGAGGAACCTGCGCCCGTGATGCTGGCTGTGAACGCCTGTCCCGCGCCGGTTGAAACCGATGCGGAAGCGGGCGAAATCCCCACGACGATGCCATCGGTAAGCGTGACGATGGCCGACGCCGTGACGGTGCTGTCGGCATTGCTTGATGCGGTTATCGTGACGGTTGATGGCGAGGGCATCGCGTTGGGAGCCGTGTACAAGCCGGTCAGTGAAATTGTGCCGACGCTCGCATTTCCCCCGGCGATGCCACTCGCAAACCATGTCACAGTTTTGTTCGAAGTACCGGTAACGGTTACCTGGAATTGCTGCGACTGCCTCAGCGCGACGCTCGTTTGCGTCGGCTGCAAGATTACGGTGACTAGCGCAGGGCCGGTTGAGGTGATTCCAGCACAGCTGGGCATCTCGACAGCAGCGGTACAGAAGATCGCGAGGAAGAGCAGATTCACCCTGCGATTCGATCGGTCAAACGCGGTGGCCGCCCGACTGAAAGTCATTTTCAGCCACCGCCGTTTGATTGAGGACGTCATCTGCGCGACGGCTTAGGGCACGGGATGTGCCACCGCGGAGCATTCCGAGTTTATGGAGATTTTTGATGTCGCTTATTCGTTCTTTGACCGGCTAACCCTTGTTGCTTCTGGAGAATAGGAAAGAATCGGTGAAGGAGAGCGAATGATGTTGCAGTAGTTTAGTGGTCGTTCGCGCACTGCTAATCGTCCCAAATCGGCATTCTTGCAATTCAAATCGGCACGCGATTGACGTGGCGGGTCAGAAGGGGCATTCGAGTGCGGCCCAACCGAGGTTGACAGCAGCGCTGCGCCCGCCGAATAATCCTCCATGGCAAAACCGGAGACGGTTCGACGGATCAAAAGCTATTCAGCGGAAAGCGGCTACGTCTATCAGTATCAGTTTCAAGACGCCCGTCCCGCGCAGCAGGGAAGCGCTCGCGGAAACGAGTATATCTATTACGTGTCTACAGATCGAAAGAAAATGTTTCCGGTTCGGATTTTTGTAGGGCAGGATGCGATCAAGAAATGGGGCGAAGCAACGGGGCGCCCGCTGACGGGAACTGAAGAATATGCCGCGGCTAAGATGCGGCTATTTCAGGCATTCGACGAAGGCGAGGAACTCTCCGCTACTGGTCCGGCATTGGTCGTCGATGAATCGAATCTTAACGCTTTGCTTCAGCGGCTCGATTTGTAGCTTTTCTCCGATTACATCCGCGAAAGCACTGCCGCGCGCAGTGCCGGCTCCAAAATTTCGAAACGAAACTTATATCCTGCTGCGAGCATTCGGTCTGGTTTGACGCGATCGCTACTGAGCAAGAGGGCATCGGCCATTTCGCCCATCGCGAGGCGGAGCACAAATGCAGGAGCTGGAAAAATCGCCGGGCGATGCAGCATGCCGGCCAGCAGGCGCGTGAATTCCTCGTTTCGCACCGGACTTGGCGCAACGACATTTACGGGGCCGCTCACCTGTTCGTTGGCAATTGCGTGGCGGATGATTCCCAGCACGTCTTCGATGGCAATCCACGACATCCACTGCTGCCCGTTACCGAGGCGTCCGCCAACTGCGAGCTTGAAAGGCGTGATCATGCGCGGGAGCGCTCCGCCTTTTCCGGAAAGTACGACACCCGTGCGCAACATGACCGTGCGGATGCCCATAGCAGCGGCACGGCTGGCTTCCGCTTCCCAGTCGCGGCATAGCAAGGCGAGAAAATCCGTGCCGTTGGTGCTGGATTCGGTGAGAATTTCGTCGCCGCGATTGCCGTAGTAGCCGATCGCCGACGCTACGATCAGCGTGCGAGGCTTCTGCTTCAGCCGGGAAAGCGAGTCGACCAGGACGCGAGTGGTATCGATGCGGCTGCTGCGGAGAAGCTGTTTGCGCTCTTCGGTCCAGCGGCCATCGGCGATTCCAGCGCCGCTCAGGTGGATGACAACGTCCACACCTTCGAACCCAGCGACGTCGACGGTGGCGCGCATTGGATCCCACTGGACGTCTCCCGCATTTGCCGTCTTAACGGACCGGACCAAATGGACAACGTGGTGACCGTCCGCCTGCAACCCAGCCGTGGCCGTCGTCCCGATCAGTCCTGAGCTTCCAGAAATAAGAATCTTCATTGTTCTGGCGTGTTCTCCCCTCGATCCCGGAATCTACCCTAAGGTGCGAGGTGCGTGGCGTCAAGCGATTGAACCGACCATATGCACAATTCGCCTGATTCAAAATCTGAAAAAGCTGAAACAGCTTTGCGGCTCGCGCGTCGATCTAAGATAAACTCATCGGCTGCTTATGAGGTGATGATGAATCGCTTGGCGGGCAAGTACGGTCCAATAGTGGTTCTGGCGGTGCCGCTGGTGCTCTCGTTTTCATCCGGAAAAGACGAAAATGGAGATATCCGCGGATTTTTTGTCGAGCGCGTAAGGTCTGAGCATGAGCTCGAATCGAAGCTGCAGAGCATTCCCGACCCCGCGCATGCGGAGAGCAATCTGCGCCACCTGACGAGTCAGCCGCACAGAGCAGGGACGGAAGCGAGTCACCAGGTGGCTGAATGGCTGCGAGATCAGTATCGGAGCTTCGGCTTCGATGTCCGAAATTGTTACGTACAGCGTGTGGATGGCGGAGCCGCGCGAAGTGAAGCTTGAGCTAGTTGCGCCATCGAAAAAAGCGCTCGCTTCGACCGAGCAGCCTGTGGCGGAGGATAAAGACACGGCCGATCCTCGCGCGGTGATGGCGTACAACACCTACTCGCCTTCGGGTGAAGTTACTGCGCCGGTGGTCTATGTGAACTATGGAACACCTGAGGATTATGCGGAGCTCGATTCACTAGGTGTGAGCGTTCAGGGAAGGATCGCGATTGCCCGTTATGGCCACAATTATCGCGGCATTAAGGCGAAATTAGCAGAAGAGCGAAAGGCTGCCGGCCTGATTATCTTTTCCGATCCGGCCGATGACGGTTACATGGCGGGCGATGTGTTTCCCAAAGGCCCGTGGCGGCCGATGAGCGGAATCCAACGCGGGTCAATTCTTTACACGGAGGAATATCCGGGCGACCCTCTCACCCCGGGAGTGGGAGCGACGCCCGGTGCGAAGCGCATCGCGCCGGCGGACGCGACGAACCTGCCGCGTATTCCTACGATGCCCATCAACGCGCAGGACGCCTGGGCGATTCTCGAGCACCTCGGCGGGCCGCACGTTCCGAGAAATTGGCAAGGAGGCTTGCCGTTTACGTATCACGCCGGGCCTGGCAAATCAGAAGTTCACATGAAGCTCGCCATGGACTTCGCGCAACGTCCCATCTATGACGTGATCGCAAGATTGCGGGGCACCGACGATGGTCAATGGGTTTTGCTCGGCAATCATCACGACGCGTGGGTGTACGGCGCTGCAGATCCGAGCAGCGGAACGGCTGTGATGCTCGAAGCGGCGCGAGCGCTTGGCGAGCTAGCTCAAAGCGGTTGGAAACCGCGTCGCACAATCGTGATGTGCGAATGGGACGGGGAAGAGCCCGGCCTGCTCGGCTCGACGGAATGGGTGGAAGCGAATCGCGCCGAGCTTCAGGCAAAAGCGGTCGCCTATTTAAATACCGATGTGGGCGTAACCGGGCCGAATTTCGGAGCGGCAGCAACGCCATCGCTGAAAGAGACTGTCCGTGATGTGGCGCGCGAGGTAGAGGATCCACAGTCGGGACGCAGCGTTTATGACATGTGGCGAGAGCATTCATCGCAGAAGAAAAGCGCGCCTAACGGTATCGCGCGGCCGGAGCTCAAGGCGGAAACTCCTGGCGAGACACCCGTCGGCGCTTTAGGAGCGGGCTCGGATTTTTGTCCGTTCTTCGATTTTGCGGGCATACCTTCTCTCGACATGGGCTTCAGCGGCGACTACGGTGTGTATCATTCGCTGTACGACGATTTTTACTGGATGAAACAATTTGGCGATCCGACGTTTGTCTATCATGCGACGCTCGCGCGGATTCTGGGTACGGTGGCGCTGCGCCTGGACGAAGCGGATGTGCTGCCGTTCGACTATTCGGCCTACGCGAGCGAAATTGGACGGATGACGAGCGACGTGAATGCTCGTGTGCGCGAGCCGAAAGGCGCGGAGGCGGCCGATTGGAAAGCGGTTTCTGAAGCTGCCGATCAGTTGTCGGTTTCGGCTGCGCAGACTACCGTTGCGCTTCGCGCGATTTCACCTGCAATGCTCAGCCCGGCTACGCAGCGTGAACTGAATCGCGCGCTGGCGAGCGTGGAACAGTCGCTGCTGGTTCCAGAGGGGCTCGCGGGCCGTCCCTGGTACAAGCACGCAATTTTTGCGCCCGGGAGTTACGCCGGCTATGCGGCGGAGTTGATGCCCGGCGTGAATGAGGCGCTCGATCGAAATGATTCTGCTACCTTCCATCGTGAAGCCAGTGCGCTTGCGGCCGCACTAGCACGAGCGTCTGTTCGACTCGATGAGGTGAACGGCATGGCGAAGACGGCGGCAGGCACCCATTCAGGGCAATGATATAGAATAATTGCCATGCGTGTTCGAGTGCGATTTTTTGGGCAGTTGAAGGATATCGTCGGCCTCGATCAGGATGAAGCTGAGCTTTCTGATGGCGCCCGTGTAGAGGATCTTTTCGAGCGCTATGGCCGGCGGTTTCCGAAACTTGCGGAGTTCCGTCCGTCGATTGCTGCTTCTGTGAATCAGGAATATGCCGGTTGGCGCGAGTCGCTTTCCGCAGGTGATGAAGTGGCGTTTCTTCCGCCTGTTAGCGGGGGAGAGCGTGTTGCAACGGTCGAGGATGTTTTTCAGCTTGTTCGCGAGCCGATCCGGCCGCAGGAGATGGTTGAAAGCATGAAGGCGCCGGAGGACGGCGCTGTTGTTACGTTCGATGGGTTCGTGCGCAACGATTTCCGCGGCAAACGGACGCTCTACCTCGAATATGAAGCGTACGAAGCGATGGCGCTAGCAAAAATGCGCGAAATTGGCTTGCAGATGCGAGACAAATTCCAGGTGCATCGCATCATCATCGTCCATCGCCTGGGGCGGATCGAGATTGGCGAGACAAGCGTTTGGATTGCTGTGAGTTCGGCACACCGCGCTGCCGCGTTTGACGCGTGCCGATACGCGATTGATACTTTGAAGCGCACCGTGCCTATCTGGAAAAAAGAATATTTCGCCGGCGGAGCGCTGTGGGCCGAGGGCGAGATAGCGGGAGAATTACCATCAGAGGAAGCCATTTCCCGCGCGGATGAATCTACCTCTTAGATGAAAGTATTGCCCCTGACTTTCAGCGCCTTGCCGCTGGCTGCAATGGTGGTGTGTGCAAGCTTGTACGGTGAGGTGGGTGCGCAGGAGCAGAAAAAGCCTGCGATTCGCGTGGATGTGAATCTGGTGAGTATCCTCGCCAGTGTGATTGATGCGAACGGACGGCCGGTTCCCGATCTCACGCAGGACGCATTCGAACTGAAAGAAGAGGGGGTGCCGCAAAAAATCGAGCGCTTCGAAGCTCAGACGAACCGGCCGCTTGACCTCGCGCTGATGATCGATTCGAGCATGAGCACGTTCAAGGATCTGAAATTCGAGGCCGAAGCTGCGTCACACTTTATCAAGCAAGTGGTTCGGCCTACGGATACGCTCTCGGTTTTTGAGTTCTCGGATTCCGTGATACAGCTATCGGAATTCTTGGGTGACGTTCCGAGGCTGCAGGCCGCAGCGGAGAAAATCAGTCCCGGCGCAGGGACCGCCATGTATGATGCAGTGGTCCTCGGGTCGAACGCGCTGAGGAAGCTTCCGCAGGAACGGCGCCGCGCAATCGTTCTGGTTACCGACGCTGGCGAGACGACCAGCGTCTCAAAGTTTGACGACGCGCGCCGCGCGGCAATCCGGTCCGGAACGCTTCTTTATTCGATCATCATCCGGCCGGTGAAGAACGAAAACGGCCGAAACACCGCCGGTGAGCATGCGCTGATTACCATCACGGACAGCACGGGTGGTGCGTTCTTCATCCTCGACGAGCTTCAGCAGCTCGATGCGATGTTCGATCGAATCAATCGCGAACTCCGGACGCAATATCTCCTTGGGTACTATCCGAATCCACCGCCGAAACCGGGCAGCACGCGGCACGTGGAAGTGACGGTAAAATCGGGAGACATGGTGCGTTACCGTAAGGAATATTTCACCTCGGCGATGCCGCGATAATGAACCAATTCCTCGAAGTGGCTATTGACGCAGCGCGCGAGGCAGGTGCGTTACTGCTGGCCGAGTTCGATCGTCCTAAGCGAATCAGTTACAAAGGCGAAGTGGATATCGTAACGGAATCCGATCGACGCTCGGAGGAAATTGTGGTGGGCAGATTACGCCGCTATTTTCCGCAGCACGAGATCGTGGCCGAAGAGGGAAGCGGCGGGCCGAGCGGTAAAGCGCGTTTTCGCTGGCACGTTGATCCGCTGGATGGGACTACCAACTTCGCGCACGGGTATCCGTGCTTTTGCGTCTCAATCGGATTGCTTGAAGATGGTGAGGCGATTGTGGGCGTCGTGTTCAATCCAGTGAGTGGAGAAATGTTCTCCGCCGTTCGCGGCGAAGGCGCTTATCTCGAGCACAAACGCATCCACGTTTCGCAGATCGACACCCTGGCAACCAGCCTGCTCGTCACCGGATTCCCGCCTGATCAGCGTAGCCAGCAAACAAATATCGCTTACTATGCCGGTTACACGCTTCGAACGCACGGTGTTCGGCGCGACGGATCGGCTGCGCTCGATCTTTGCGGGGTGGCGTCGGGTCGTTTCGAGGCTTTCTGGGAATTTGGCCTGAAGTCCTGGGACACTGCGGCGGGTACGCTTCTAGTGAAGGAAGCCGGCGGAATGGTGACGGATTTTTTCGGCAAGCCGTATCATCCTGGTGACCACGAAATGCTCGCATCCAATGGCCGGATCCATTCGGAAATGCAGGCTGTTGCCGCGGATATAATAGAGCAAAACGCTAAGCGATAAGTTTGCATGCAACCTGGGCTGTACCTTAAAATTTTAACTTAAAGTCACAAAATGGAACTGTTCCTCAATCTGCTTTGGCTGTTGATTGCCGCGGGCGCCATAGGTGTGTGGCGCACGCGTTGGGTGCGCGAGAAACCTCGGAGCCGCAGCGGATCCCTTCTCGAATGGACCGCGATGGGTTGCGCGCTCGTTCTACTTTTCTTCGCCGTCTCGCTCACCGATGACTTGCACGCGGAAGCGATGCTCCTGGATGAATGCGCAGCGAGCCGCCGCCACTCGATCTCCGGCCATCAGCCGCTGCAAGCGAAACGCGTCGTCCCGGAGAGTGGTCCGGCGATTCTCCCTCGAATAACAACGATCGATCCCCCACGGCTCATCTCGTCAATTGTTTTTGTGCCGCTATATCCGTGTCCAGTTTTTACGCCCGACTTGTCCTGCAGTCGTGCGCCTCCCACGGCAAGCCTCTAACCGTTCACGCAACCGGTGAGCCCACCCTGAGTCTGGTCCAGGCACGCATTTTGCGTTTTGTGCACCGGACACGCCGGGCATTGGTATATCGGTCCTAATAATGAGGCTGACGGCTGCCACCGAGTGAATGGGCTCCTACTCTTATGCGATCAGTGGAAAGGAGGTATCCAGTGAAAACCAAGTTTGCAGGTCCGCTCATGGTCACAGCTATCTGCGTGGCATCGGGCTTGTTTGCTGCGGGTTGCAACGAAGGCAAAGCAGACCCCAAGGCAGAGGCCCCGCCGGAGGCTCAGGTGGAGCACGAGCAGGATGGAAGTGTTATTCGCGTGGATCACCCCGAGCAGTTTCCGCTGGCGACAGCCGTTGAGCACAGGGCAGTTCCGGCCCTGAACGTGACTGGTGTGGTGCAGCCGGACATAGCCCGCGCGGTTCCGGTGATCTCCTTGGCATCAGGCCGTGTGGTGGAGATTAAGGCTAGGCTTGGCGACGTCGTTAAGAAGGGCCAGTTGCTGCTGCGAGTGAGAAGCAATGATGTATCCAGCGCTTACCAGGTATATCTCAAGGCCGTAAACGACGAACGGCTAGATCGCCTGCAACTGGAACGAGCGCGGGACCTCTATGCCCATGGCGCCACTTCAAAAGGTCTTCTGGAACAAGCCGAGGACACCGAACAGGACGCCAAGGTCGATCTGGACACAGCCACCGAACAATTGCGATTGCTCGGTGTGGACAAAGATCATCCGTCCGGAATTGTCGACGTCGTCGCGCCGATTTCTGGCGTCGTTACCGACCAACAGGTTACCAACGCCGCGGGAGTGCAGGGTCTGCCTGGTCCCAACCCGTTCATGATTTCCGATCTCTCCTATGTGTGGATCATGTGTGATGTTTACGAGAACGATCTGGACGCGGTGCGTCTCGGTGACAGCGCCGACGTCCGGCTGAACGCCTATCCAAATAGGACACTGAAAGGCCGCATCGACAACATTTTTCCGATTCTCGATCCCAGCATCCGCACTACAAAAGTCCGGCTCGAGGTGCCCAATCCCGGACAACTGATGCGCGTTGGTATGTTCGTTACAGCCACCTTTTACGGGAAGAAACCCGAGCTTCGGGCGGCTGTTCCTGCCAGTGCGATTCTTCATTTGCATGACCGCGATTGGGTTTTTGTCCCAGCGGAAGACAAGACGTTTCGCCGTGTGGAAATCACGAGCGGAATGATGCTTCCCGGCAATATGCAAGAGGTCCTCTCGGGGATACAGCCAGGCAAGCAAGTGATTCAGAGCGCGCTGATGTTCCAGAACACGGTGGAGCAGTAGATGTGGAGCAGTAGATGATACGCAAGCTCGTCGACTTCGCTCTGGAGAATCGTTTTTTGATTCTGGCGGGAGCTCTCCTGCTCTTTGGATGGGGCGCCGTCTCGTTCCATCAGCTTCCGGTCGAAGCGTACCCAGACGTTGCGGACAACTATGTGGAAATCATCACGCAATGGCCGGGAATTTCGGCGGAGCAAATCGAGCAGCAGGTAACGATTCCACTCGAGATCGTGATGAACGGCATCCCTCACGTGGTTCATCTGCGCTCGTTCTCTCTCTTCGGATTGTCAGACCTGAAGCTGATTTTCGATGATGAGGAGGAGAATGCGTGGAACCGGGAGCGAGTTCTCGAACGACTCTCCCAAGTCACCTTGCCGACTGGCGTCGTACCGCAAATGGGAACGGACTGGAGCCCGGTGGGGCAAATCTATTTTTTTACGCTGCGCAGTACAAATCCCCAGTACGACGTGATGGAATTGAAGTCGATCGAAGATTGGGTGATTGAGAAGAACTTCAAGGCTGTTCCCAATATCGTTGACGTTGCCAGTTTTGGAGGTCCCACTCGCGAATATCAAGTCCGCATTGATCCCAATAAGTTGATTTCTTATGGCCTGAGTCTGGCCCAAGTGGAGCAACAGCTCACGAACAACAATGCGAACGCGGGCGGGAGCTTTATCGAGGCGGGTCTTCAGCAACTGAATCTTCGCGAAGTCGGCCTGGTGAGAAACGTTCAAGATATCGAAAATACCGTGATTCTTTCCAAGACTGGGACGCCATTGCGCGTAAAGGACATCGCGGTCGTCGCGCAGGGCCCGAAGATACGGCTCGGCCAGTTCGCGCGAGCCATTCATCGCGAAGACGGCAAGATCATCGATAACGACGACGTGGTTTCCGGAATCGTGCTGCTGCGCAAAGGAGCGAATGCGGATGAAGCACTCGCAGGAATCCACGCGAAAGTGAAAGAGCTGAACGAACGAATTTTGCCGGCCGGCGTGAAGATAGTGCCATTCATTGACCGCAGTGACCTGGTGCATTTCACGACACATACGGTGCTGCATAATCTGACCGAAGGCATGATTCTGGTGGTGATCGTCTTGTTTTTGTTTTTAGGAAATGTGCGGGGAGCCATCATTGTGGCCCTGACGATCCCGTTTGCGCTTATTGTTCGCCGCGATGTGCCTCAACCTGAAAGGAATTCCTGCGAACCTGTTGTCACTAGGCGCGCTCGATTTCGGCATGGTGGTGGATGGGGCCGTCGTGATGGTGGAGAACATCGTCCGCCATATCCACCAGCGTAAAAACGAAAGCGTCACGAGACCGATACCCGAAGTGGTTCGCGATGCCGCGCATGAAGTGCAGCGGCCGGTGTTTTACGCGATCGCCATCATCATCACGGCCTACTTGCCCGTCTTCACGCTGCAACGAGTAGAAGGACGCTTGTTTAGGCCCATGGCTTGGACGGTGGCGTTTGCGTTGTTGGGAGCGCTGTTATTTTCGATGCTTGTCGCACCAGCGCTCGCGACCATCTTGTTTCGCAAAGGTGCGCATGAGTGGCGCAATCCGGTGATGGAAGCCTTGAAAAACAGGTATCGGGAAGCGGCGAGATGGGCAGTCGAACATCGCTACGTAACGGTAGGCCTGGCGTCACTGGGATTAATCCTGGCCATTTATCTCACGGTAGGCGGCGTGATTGGCTCTGAGTTTCTGCCGCACCTGGATGAAGGCGCGCTCTGGGTCCGCGGCACTCTTGCTCCGAGCACAGGACCGACGGAAGGCATCCGGCTGTCGAACCAGGCTCGCGTTCTGCTCTGCTCTTTTCCTGAAGTGCCGCAATGCACGAGCCAGGTTGGGCGTCCGGATGACGGAACGGATACGACCGGCTTCTTCAACACGGAATACTTCGTTGATTTGAAGCCGAAAGAACAGTGGCGGACCGTGTTCCACGAAGATAAGGACAGAGTGATCGCGGCCATGAATCGCGAACTTGCAAAAATTCCCGGCGTGGTCTGGGGTTTTTCGCAGCCCATTGAAGACAACATGGAAGAAGCCGTGAGTGGAGTAAAAGGCGAACTGGCGACAAAGGTCTATGGCGACGATTTGAAGGTGCTCGAGGAGAAGGCCGATCAGATTGTGAACACGATGCGGCAGATCAAGGGAATTGAAGATCTCGGAGTCTTTCGCGTTCTCGGCCAGCCGAATATTAACTTTGAGGTGGACCGCGAACAAGCCGCTCGCTATCAGATCAATGTCGCGGATGTGCAGGACGCCATTCAAACGGCCGCAGGAGGAGGCGCTCTCACACAGGTATTACAGGGCGAGGCGCGATACGACCTCGTCTTGCGTTACCTTCCGCAGTACCGAACAACGAAGGAATCCCTCGAAAACATTCGTTTGTTGTCCCCGTCCGGGGAACGAGTTTCGCTTGCACAGCTGTGCAAAATCAAGCAGCAGGACGGCGGCTCGGAAATTTACAGGGAAGGAAACCAGCGTTATGTGGCCATCAAGTACAGCGTTCGCGGACGCGACCTTGGCAGCACTGTAGAGGAAGCAATTAAAAAGGTAAACGCCCAAGTCCAATTGCCGCGCGGATACCACATCGACTGGGAAGGCGAATATGAGAGTAAGAAACGCGCCGAGGCGCGGTTGCTTTCTCATCGTCCCGCTAACAATTCTGCTGATCTTCGTAATCCTCTATACGATGTTTCGGTCATTTAAATGGGCGGTGCTCATTCTTGCCAACGTGGCGCTCGCGCGCATTGGCGGTGTGCTCGCGTTGCTTATTACGCACACGAACTTCAGTGTTTCCTCCGGCGTTGGGTTCCTGGCCCTGTTTGGCGTATCCGTTCAAACTGGCGTCATCATGTTGGAGTATATCAATCAGCTTCGCGCGAGAGGCCATTCGATAGAAGATTCCGCAATTGAAGGGGCGGTCCTTAGGCTCCGCCCGATCATGATGACGATGCTCGTAGCGACGCTAGGTTTACTGCCCGCTGCAATGTCGCATGCTATCGGCTCGGATTCGCAGCGCCCATTCGCGATCGTCATCGTGGGGGGCTTGGTTGCGGACCTGGTAATGAGCATTTTTATTCTGCCGACCCTCTACGTGTGGTTCGCCCGACCGGGCGATCGGCTGCCGGAGCTGGAAGGGGATATCGTCTGAAACAAAAGATAAAGAGTCGGCGGGACCAAAGAGTTCGCCCCCTGTGTTGACGGAACAGCGACCAAGTGCTAGCCTCGCGCACGATTCCAATCTATGCGCGCTGTTGACATCATCCGCAAAAAACGCGATGCGATCGAACTATCCCGCGAAGAAATTAATTTTCTCGTCGAAGGCGCCACGCACGACCGCATTCCGGAGTACCAGATCGCCGCATGGCTGATGGCTGTTCTCTGGCGCGGCATGACGCGCGCGGAACTCGCAGCTTTCACCGAATCTATGCTGCATTCGGGCTCGGTCCTCGATTGGTCGAATCTTCCTGCGCCCAAAGTCGACAAGCATTCAACCGGCGGCGTCGGCGACAAGACCTCACTTGTGATTGCGCCGGTGGTTGCTGCTGCTGGACTTTACGTGCCAATGATCAGCGGGCGCGGCCTGGGTCACAGCGGCGGCACGCTCGACAAGCTCGAATCGATTCCGGGCTTCAATGTAAATCTCAAGCTCGATGAACTCCGTTGCGTTCTAGAGAAATGCCGTTGCGGCTTGATCGGACAAACTCCCGAAATCGCGCCAGCGGACAAAAAACTCTACGCCCTGCGCGACGTCACCGCCACCGTCGAAAGCCCATATTTGATCTGCGCTTCCATCATGAGCAAGAAAATGGCAGAAGGCATCGACGCGCTGGTTCTCGACGTGAAGACCGGCGTTGGCGCTTTTATGAAGAAGCAGGCGGACGCGGAATATCTCGCCGAATTGATGGTCGAGACAGGCACGCGCATGGGCAAAAGAGTTGTCGCACTGATCACCGACATGGACCAGCCGCTCGGCCGCAAAGTTGGGAACGCGCTAGAGGTGGAAGAATGCATCGAGATCATGAGTGGGGGTGGCCCGGCCGACTTGCGCGAGATATGCATTGAGCTTTCGGCCTGGATGTTTTTGCTCGGCGGCAAAACGAAAACAATTTCTGACGGCCGCGCACTCGCAGCGGAAATGATTGTGTCAGGGCGCGCCCGTGATACATTCCGCGAGATTATTCGCTTGCAAGGCGGCGATGCACGCGTCGTCGATGACCCCCAACGTCTGCCGCAGGCCAGGCACGAGGCGCGAGTCACAGCATCGGCGGACGGATTCATCACAGCGATTCGGTGCGAGCAGGTGGGCGTCGCCAGCATGCTGCTCGGCGGCGGGCGCGAGAAAAAGGAAGACACGATCGATCCAGGCGTCGGCCTGATCGTCGAGAAGCGGCTTGGCGATCCGGTGAAAGCGGGCGAGAACTTGTGCATCGTGCGCTATAACCTCGAGTCCCGTCTTCCTCACTCGATGGGATTGCTGGCGAAAAGTTTTGAAATTGGCCCGAAACCGCCGTATGTGCTGCCTCTCGTGCGAAAAGTGATTGGAGCGGAAGAAGCACTGTGATTCTGGCGGCTGTGAGGGGAGACTCCATCGAATGCATCGCCTGATTGGCCTGATAGGAATGGTTGTGCTGATGGCGCTCGCGTTTTTGTTTTCAACGAACCGCCGCGCCATTCGGAGAAAAACTGTCGCGTGGGGTTTGGGATTGCAGATCGTCTTCGCATTTCTCGTGATGCGCTGGGAATATGGCCGATGGATTTTTCATCAGGCGGGCGAAGGTGTGAACTGGATGCTCAACTTTGCATTCTACGGTTCTTCCTTTGTGTTCGGCGATCTCGGCAAAAAAGGTTCGCCTATGGGTTTTTTCTTCGCGTTCCAGGTGCTGCCAACCATCATTTTTATAGCTGCATTTTTTGCGGTGTTGTACTACTTCGGCATCATGCAGTTCATCATCAAGATTGCCGCGATCGTGATGACGCGATTGATGGGTGCGAGCGGCGCGGAGTCTCTCAATGTCGCTGCCAGCATCTTCATGGGGCAGACGGAAGCTCCGCTTACCATTCGTCCGTTTTTGCCGGAAGTGACGCACTCCGAATTAATGACCATCATGACCAGCGGCATGGCTCACGTGTCGGGTGGCATGATGGCCGCTTACATTGCGTACGGCGTCGAAGCGAAACATGTCCTCGCAGCGGTGATTATGACGGCTCCAGGAACAATTCTTCTCTCCAAGATGCTTGTGCCGGAAACTGAAAAGCCGGTGACGTCGGGCCGAGTGGAAATGGCGGAGGTCGAGCGTGACAAGAACGTGCTTGCCGCTCTGACGCGCGGTACGACCGATGGGCTGAGCCTGGCCCTCAATGTTGGCGCAATGCTGATCACTTTCATCGCGATGATCTACCTAGTTGATGGCGTGTTCGGTGCGATCCACAATGCCCTCGCGCTTCATCGCATTGAGTGGTTTCCCACGAGTGTGGAACAAATTATCGGCTGGTTTCTCGCCCCGATCGCTTGGCTCATCGGGATTCCATGGCACGACGCACCGGTCATCGGCAATTTGCTAGGTCTGCGTATGGTCACGAATGAACTCGTTGCTTTCCAGCGTCTCGGCCCAATGAAAGAGACGCTCGATCCGCGTTCGTTTACGATCGCCACCTTCGCTCTCTGCGGATTTGCCAATTTCAGTTCTATCGGCATTCAAATTGGCGGCATTGGCGCCCTCGCCCCGAATAAGCGAACCGATCTGGCGCGGCTCGGGCTTCGCGCGATGCTGTGCGGCACCATGGCCAATCTCATGTCCGCTTCGATTGTCGGAGTCATGCTGCAATGACGGCCCGTGTGACGGCCGCAGCGCGAGACACGGAATTCGCGCGAGCCGAGCGCGCTGCAAAATTCATTCTTTCAAAAACGAAGCTCCGACCCAAAACCGCGTTGGTCCTTGGCTCAGGCCTGGGCGCCTTTGCTGACGAACTTACCGGCCCAACAAAAATTCCCTACCAGAAGATTCCGGGATTTCCGCGCTCGACGGCCGTGGGTCACGCAGGCCAGCTCGTCATCGGCAAGGTAGGCAGTATCGAAGTAGCGGTGATGCAGGGCCGCGTCCATTTCTACGAAGGCTATGGTGCGAAAGAGGTCGTTTTCCCGATGCGCGTACTCGGCAGGCTGGGAATTCGCTCAGCAATCCTGACTAACGCCGCAGGTGGCATCGCTCTTGGATACAAGCAGGGCGCGCTCGTGGTGATCCGCGATCACATCAATCTGCAGGGCATGAATCCACTTATCGGGCCGAATGATGAGCGATTCGGGCCTCGTTTTCCCGACATGACGCAGGCATATTGGAAGCAATATCGTAAAATCGCCCTCGCCGAAGCAGAACGGCTGGGTATCGAAGTGCACGAAGGCGTTTACGCGGCGCTTTCCGGCCCCAGCTACGAAACGCCCGCTGAAATTCGCTATCTCAGAACAATCGGCGCCGATCTGGTGGGCATGTCCACGGTGCCGGAAACCATCGTTGCGCGTCAAATGGGCATTCGCGTCTTAGGAATCTCCTGCGTCACGAACATGGCCGCAGGCATTCTCGATCAACCTATCAATCACGCAGAAGTGATGGAGACCGGTGAGCGCGTGAAGACTCAATTCATCGCCTTGCTTCGCGGCGTGATTCCGCGCATCGCCGCAGACATAGTGCAGTGAGGATCCAAGAGAGTTCAAATTTATGACCGAATATGACGCATTGATCGCCGCTGCCAAGCAGGCCCGGGAGAATGCCCACGCACCCTATTCGAATTTCCGCGTCGGGGCTGCGCTGCGCGCAAAATCGGGCCGCGTGTTTTCAGGTTGTAATGTGGAGAATGCAACGCTCGGCTTGACGTGTTGCGCCGAGCGTACCGCTATCTTCAAAGCGGTCTCCGAAGGCGAGCGCGGCTTTGAAGCCATTGCAGTCGTGGCGGACACCGACACGTTGACTCCTCCCTGTGGGGCCTGCCGTCAAATCATCTGGGAATTTTGCGGCGACGTCCCCGTGATCATGGCGAATCTAAGAGGCAAAGTGCTGCAGGAGACGATGTCCAGCCTTTTGCCGCGCGCCTTCGATTCATCGTTCCTGTAAGGATTATTCACCGCGTGGTTTTAAGAATAGGCGGGATCATGATTGGGCAATTTTGCTGCGCAATGGCGCACTTTCTGATTCGCTCGCGCTCATCCGCGTTTGTCTACGGTTTCATCGCACTGCTTGCCGCTTCTCCCAGCTTCGCCAAGGATAAAGCCGATCTTCTTGTCATCCACGGCACCGTCGTAGCTATGGACGCGCAGCGCCGCATTATCGACGATGGCGCGATCGCCATTCTCGGCGACTCCATCACGGCGGTCGGAAAAACAGCCGAGATAGAATTGCAATATGAAGCGCCGAAAACTATCGACGCGCACGGCGGAATCATCATGCCGGGCCTCATCAACGGCCACGCGCACGCGGCTATGAGCCTCTTTCGCGGGATCGCTGACGATCTTTCGCTCGACGAATGGCTCAACAAATACATTTTCCCCGCCGAAGCACGCAACGTCAGCGAGGATTTCGTTGTTTGGGCCACCAGGCTGAGCCTTCTCGAAATGTTGCGCGGCGGGACAACCACATATTGCGACATGTACTATTTCGAAGACGCCGTCGCCCGCGTGACGAAGGAAGCCGGTATGCGTGGCGTGCTCGCCGAAACGATCATCGATTTCCCCGCCCCCGATAACAAAACGACCGCGGAGGCCTTTGCCTACTCGCAAAAATTCATTGATCACTGGAAGGGTGACCCCCTGATCACGGCCGCCATGGGTCCTCACTCAATTTACACGTTATCGGAGAAAACATTGCAAGACTCGGCCGCTCTCGCGCGCAGGAATCACGCCCCGATCGCGATTCACATAGCGGAAGCGCCCTTCGAGTTGCAGCAAAGCCGCGAAAAGCACGGCGTCACTCCCGTTGCATACCTCGAGCGAATCGGCCTGCTCGGGCCTGACGTGATCGGCGCGCACTGCATTTGGGTGGATGCTGCCGATATCGCGATCCTCACGCATTTCGGCGTGGGCTGCACGCACAATCCCTCGAGCAATATGAAAACAGCCGCAGGCGTGATGCCCGTCATCGATATGCTCGCGGCCGGCCAGGCGATTGGTCTTGCCACGGACGGCGCGGCCAGCAACAACAATCAAGACATGTTCGAGGAAATGGATCTTGCCGCGAAACTCCAGAAAATTGCCCGCCGCGACCCCCGAGCGTTGCCCGCCCAACAGGTCGTCGAGATGGCGACAATCGGAGGTGCTCGCACACTGCACTTGGAAAAACAGATCGGCTCACTCGAAGCCGGCAAGAAGGCAGATTTGATCGTAGTCGAAACCGGTGCCCCTCACGCCACTCCGATCTACAACGTCTACTCGACCCTCGTCTATGCCCAGAAGGCCGCAGACGTGCGAACGGTCGTCATCAACGGCAGGATCGTAATGGAAGACCGCCGCACACTCACTCTCAACGAGCCCGAAATCCTCGCCAAAGCGGAAGAGTACAAAAAGAAGGTCGAAGCTTCGCTCGCAGCCCCGGCCCCAAAATAATCAGGGGGGAAGCTGTTGCCGTCACCTATTTCAAATTCGCAACCGTTCGCTGCCGCTGCGTTTTCACCGCGATCGATCGCAGCGTGTCGGGAATGTTCTTATTCGTCGTCAATAACTTCAGATCATTTGCGTTCAGCCGCGGCAGCAAGTGAAGCGAAATATCGAGCGGCGTCTTCGGATTGTTCACCAGGTTTTTCATGATCACATAACTCTTGATGAATTTGCGCGTCAGCGAAATCACCCGGAACACTTCTTCCGACAGGTTCGTCATCTTAGCGAACGCTTCCACTTCCATGTCCGTCAGCCGCGGTGATTGCAGCACGCAACGCTGCACCAGCTTATTGGGATCCTTGATCAGGATCATCCGCGCCTCGCGGTTTCCTTTCAGAGCTAGAGTGAGCCGTTGCACCACGTTCATGTGCGCGATTTGCTTCAGCAGGGTCTCTCGCTTCACCGGGTCAGGCTCCGCGTCCTTGGCAGCGTCTTCGAGATCCTTCGCGGGAATAGGCTCGTTCTTGTGAATTTCTGCGAGGAGAGCCTGCTGCTCGGCGGTTGCGGCCTGAGATTGAACCAACGCCATCGCCAGACGGTCGTCCGAGCTCAGCCGCTCCATATTATCGAGGAGCGCTTGGATTCCTGTTGCGGTCAAGTGCCGCGCCACACGCGTGACGAGCGCGGCCGGGCACGCTCCATTTTTCGCTAGAGCGTCCGCAATCCCGGGCTTGTCGCCGATTTGATCCGCAGAATATTTGAACAGGTGCTCATCTGCGTCAGGCCGCCCAAGAGCCGCGAGAAAAGTTTCCGGCAGCAACGTCACCAGAACGCTTCGTGCCCGCTCGGCGATCGTGCCATCGGCGTCCGCAGCCAGCACCGCCAGCAATTCCACCCGATCCTCCGGCGACAGCGAAATTCCGCCGGCGCACACCGCAAGCTTTCGTTCCGGACGGGCGTGCCCAGACCGAATCTCCGCCCGCACTTCAGCGCTAATGGGATTCTCCGGAGGGTGTTTTCAGATCATTTCGAGTTAGCTTGACGCTACCTGGCAGTCCCATCTGCCCGAACGCTGGGACTCGATGCCCATTCAATTCGAGAATGATCGCGCTGGAATCGCTCGAAGTAATGTCAAACGCGTCGCGCGCTTCAAATTTCCTTTTGTCACCCGCATCAATCGGGCCGCTGAAAACGCTGGCCCCATCGGCTACCACCGTCACATCAACAAGTTTGCTCGTTTGGAGCGTGAGTTCGAGGGGGTCTGGCGCAACTGCAGTTGCAGTCGGCGCCGCAGCGGCTAAATCATTCGGCTTCGAATTTGCCCCCGCGCTATTCGGCGCAGCGGTTATTCCGGACGCAGCCGAAGCGGCGTCATCCGCGCCACGCGTCGAATCGCTCGATGGCGCAGGAGCCAAAGGCGCCGTCGCAGCCGTCGGCTTCCAGCGCAACCGCTCCGCAATCTTTCCGCCGTAGCGCGCATAAGCGAAGCCGACCCCCGCCAGAATCAGCACCAGCGCAATCGCTGCCACGATCGCCGGCTTCCAATTGCGCGGCATCTCAATCGGTGCATCCGGTACCACACCTACTTCAACGCGTCCCCGCGTTTCGAGGGCATACTCCGCCACCATGCTGTCTTCATCAAGCCCGAGATAACGCGCCACCGAACGAATGAATCCGCGATTGAATACTCCGCCCGGCAGCGATTCCCAGCGATCGTTCTCAATCGCTTCCAGAAATCGAGTGCTGATGCGCGTCGCGGCAGACACTTCTTCCAGCGAAACGCCTCTCATCTCCCGCTCGCGCTTCAAGTGTTCGCCAAAAGGTGTCGATGACATTCCTGAGGGCCGCAGCCAAGGAAAATATAGGCGTCGGTCGCAAGTGTGTCAATCACACTCGTCTGAAATCGAATAGCCCTCCCTATTGGCCTTAGGTCAAACCTCCAGCGAAGTCCATTGCGGTTACCGAAAATGGCCTCTTATAATGTCAGAGTTGCCCGAGAAGACCCCAGACCCGAGCCCCCGTCAACCGACTGAACCGGTCCGCAGGGCGAATGACGGCAAGCCTTTCGGCGGCGTCGAACGGCGCCGAAGTCCGCGCGCAGTGCCCGAAGCCGCGGAAGCTGCCCAAGCCACGGAAGTCACTGTTTTCCACGAGCTTGGCAAGGCCCTCACCTCATCCCTGCAACTCGATCAGGTTCTTCGCACCATCATGGAGAAGATCAACGAAGTTCTTCGGCCCGATACTTGGTCGCTCCTTCTCATGGACGTGGATAAAGGCGAGCTGTATTTCCAGATCGCGACCGGCGTCGGCGCCGAGGCTCTGAAAGATGTCCGCATCAAGCTGGGCCAGGGACTCGCCGGATGGGTCGCACAAACCGGAGAAGTCGTCGTCGTTCCCGATACATCAAAAGATTCGCGCTTCTTTGCGCAAGTTGACGAGCGGACGAAAATGGAAACGCGTTCCATCGTCGCTGTTCCCGTGCGCTTCCGCGATCATTGCCTCGGCGTCATCGAACTGATCAATTGCATCGGCCCGGAAGGTTTCAGCAAACGCGACCTCGCGCTGCTCGAAGCGCTCGCGGATTACGCCGCGATTGCAATCGAAAACGCGCGCCACGTCCAGCGCATCCACGAGCTCACGATCACCGACGATTGCACCAGCCTTTACAATGCGCGCCACCTGAATTTCATGCTCGACACCGAGCTTTACCGCTCGCATCGCTATGCCTTCGAGTTTTCGCTGATTTTCATCGATCTCGATCACTTCAAGAATGTAAACGACACCTACGGCCACCTGATGGGCTCGAAGCTCCTCGCCGAAATCGGCGCGGCCATCAAAGAAAAATGTCGCATGATCGACCTCGCCTTCCGCTATGGCGGCGACGAGTTCGTAATCCTGCTGCCACAAACGTCCAAAGAAAACGCTCTCGGCGTGGCGCGCCGCTTGCACACTCTGATTCGCGAAGCTATCTGGCTGAAGGAGCCGGGCCTCAACGTGCAAATCACCGCCAGCGT
This sequence comes from uncultured Acidobacteriota bacterium, assembly GCA_963729525.1. GTDB lineage: Bacteria > Acidobacteriota > Terriglobia > Acidiferrales > UBA7541 > Palsa-295. The sequence goes on along the minus strand of CAVSOB010000007.1, from coordinate 324,714 downwards.
CGGCGTCGCCTCCTATCCCACCGATTCGCGCACGAAAGCGGAACTCCTGCATCTCGCCGATGAAGCAATGTACCTCGTCAAGAACACCACGCGCGACAGCGTCGCCGCCGCCGGGGTAGGTCTCCTTCAGCATTCCGAGTAAGAATAACGCCAAGCATTCGAATGAGCACAAAAGTATAAAACTGTCATCCTGAACCGATCCGACCAGGATCGGTGAAGGATCTCAGCCTCGTCGAATACTCGCATTCCCCTCGGCTGTGGAGTTTGTTGAGTGCACACCGACCCAGCGTTTTGCACAACCACAGCGCCGCTCCTTGATTCACCCGTGTCACCGTGTTAGTCTGCGCCCACGCTAACACTTACATTTGCAACGAAATCAAGCCGGAGGCGAGCGAGAATTCATGGCTAACGAAGCGCTGGGAATGATCGAGACCAAAGGCCTGGTGGGCTCGATTGAAGCGGCCGATGCCATGGTGAAAGCCGCCAACGTGATTCTCATCGGCAAGGAATATATCGGCGCAGGTTATGTCACAGTGATGGTCCGCGGCGACGTTGGCGCCGTAAAAGCCGCCACCGATGCAGGCGCCGCTGCAGCCAGGCGTGTCGGCGAACTCGTCGCCGTCCACGTAATCCCGCGGCCTCATGAATTAGTAGAAGACATTCTGCCCGGCGGGGGCCTCTCGCGGAAAAAGTAAACGCGGCGTACGTTTTCATGTTGGTCAGGCGTGGCTCACAAGCGCGCCTGTCATTCTGAGCGAAGCGAAGAATCTCAGCCGTAAGTGCTTGGCAAACCTGAGGGCGGTCTTTGAGCCTGCGCGATCGCGACCTGATTTCCATCCAGGAAGCCCGCCATGCCGTTGAGCGGGCCCACGAAGCCCAGAAGAAGTTCGTCGCATTCTCCCAACAGCAAGTAGACGCCGTCGTAGAAGCCTGCGCCAACGCCGCCACCGAAGCCGGCGAATCTCTGGCCCGCCTCGCCGTCGAAGAAACCGGTTACGGCAACGTCCCCGACAAAGTCACAAAGAATCGCCTCGCCTCGATTGACGTCCCGCGCGCCATTCGCAACATGCGCACCGTCGGCATAATCCGCGAAGACCGCGAAAAGGGAATCATCGAAATCGCCGCCCCAGTCGGCGTCGTTGCCGCGGTGATTCCTTCGACGAACCCCACTTCCACTGCCATCTACAAGACGCTCATCTCTCTCAAAGCACAGAACGCCATCGTCCTCAGCCCCCACCCCACTGCCATGCGTTGTATCTGCGAATCAGCCGCTGTGTTGCGCCAAGCCGCGCTGAAAATGGGCGCGCCCGAAGGACTCATCACCTGCCTCGAACACCCCACGATGCAGGGCACTCAGGAGCTGATGAAAAACCGGCTCACAGGAGCAATCCTCGCTACTGGTGGCACAGGTCTCGTCCGCGCCGCCTACAGCTCGGGTCGCCCTGCGTACGGCGTCGGCCCTGGGAATGTCCCCGCGCTGATTGAGCGCACCGCCAACGTGAAGAAAGCTGTCGCCGATATTTTTGCCGGCAAGACGTTCGATTACGGCACCATCTGCTCGTCCGAGCAAGCGATCGTCGCCGAAGAGGCCATCCGCCAGCAGGTGCTCGACGAGTGCCGCAAGCAGGATGCGTATTTTCTTTCCGCCGATGAAATCGCACGGCTTGGCTCGCTCGTTTTTCTCGGCGGCGCACACGTCCCTAACACGCAAGTAGTCGGGCGTCCCGCCACAACAATTGCTGAAATGGCTGGGGTTAAAGTGCCGCCCTCCACGCGCGTTCTGATCGCTCAGCTCGCCGGCATCGGCCGCGACGTGCCGCTCTCCGCCGAAAAGCTTTCGCCGATTCTCGCATTCTATTCCGCGCCGAATCTAGCGGCCGCGATTGAAATCTGCGTCCGCCTGCTCGAACACGGCGGCGCCGGACACACCGCATCCGTCCATTCGCAAAACGAGGCCGCCGTGAAGCAATATGGCCTCGCCGTCCCCGCATTCCGCATCGCCGTCAACACCTCGTCGGTCCACGGCTCGATCGGCTACTCTACAAATTTGTTTCCGGCGATGACACTCGGCTGCGGCTCGCCCGGCGGCAACATCACTTCCGACAACATCGGCCCCCAACACTTGATGAACGTAAAGCGCGTCGCCTGGGAATCCCGCCCAATCGAGCATCGCACAATCCCAGCCGACCAGCGCCTCATACCAATGCCTGTTCCAGTGCAGAAATCCGCAGCTGCGAGTGCAGGTGCCTCTAGGCGTGCGGCAGGAGGTGCGTTTGCGGCTCCTGCGGCCGTATCGTCTGATGTTTCAGGTCGTGGTTTTTCGGGTGCCCCATCCTTCGCGTCCTCTGCGAAGGGTGGGGATTGTGACTCTGACTTACGTCAGAGCACGGCTTTTTATCCCGAGGAACGAAGGGCAGCCGTGCCGAGAGCGAGCACAAATCCGGGGGCTTCAGCCCCTGAGGCAATTGCTCTGAAGGCGACACTTTCTCCGATAGTCGCCGCAGCCGCCGCACTCGCACCCCTGCCCGACCGCCAAACCATCGCTCGCATCGTCGAGCAAGTCTTCACCGCACGCGGCATCCCCCGCCGAGGCAGTTCAACCGTAGCATCCCCCGAAACTCGTCAGGACACGGTTGTAGCCGCGTCGAAATCTGCGAATCTTGCGGATGCTGGGGTTCTTGCGGGGGCCCCATCCATCGCGTCCTCCCCAGAGGGTGGGAATTCTGAATCTAACTTACGTCAGGGCACGGCTTTAGCCGTGCCGAAACCAGGCTCGGGGGAAGGGGTCTCAGCCCCCGAGGCGCTCCCACCGAAACCTGTGTCTACTCCGAGTCCCGCTCCCCACCCACTCCCCCCATCCATAGAAGTCGCCGAATTCCTCAGCGAAAACGACGTCCGCATGGCCCTCACCCGCAATCGCAAACTCTACATCGGCCCCAAAACAATCCTCACTCCCTCCGCCCGCGACCTAGGCAACGAACACGAAATCTTTATCATGACCGACATCGTACCAACCACGAAAAAGCGCTACTCCGAATCCTGACTTTAGTAGCTTAGGCTTCAGTTTTTCCTGAGGAACGAAGGGCCTACGCCTCCGTAACAAGCTCTCGAAACGCAAATATCTTCCTCCAAGCAAAAATCACGCCGCTGTTCTTGGCTTTAGTGGATGCCCTGCACGTCGTTCTGTGCTCGCATCCACATGCACTCCATCGAAACACCGCTCAACCTCGTTAATCATTCGCCCATCCTTTTATGCTTGAATAGAACCGGGAACATCCGAGGGAATCCATGGCCGCACTAAACGATGATCGCAACAATCGCAACACCGAAGACCGCTGCGGAAAATGTGGCGCCGATATCGACCCGACGCGCCGCGTCGATTTCACTCTGAAAGACGGCACCCGCGTCTGCGATTCCTGCTTCGTAAAGGGCACGCGCAGCCCCACACGTCCATCAGAAAAATCCTTTAACTAGCTCTGGCTCTCCGGGTTCCGTAACCAATCACGCTGCCCACATTGAGCTGACAGCCTGGTTCGCATAAAACTGGGACATGTTGTCCGTAGAAAACCACTCGCCTATACTCGGCTTCTAACCCAACCGAGGAGAATCGCGGGTGCGAAACCAGGAGGCGGCGCGATACGCACGGTGGGCGGCCGTCACAGCCGCTGCTATCGCGCTCGTAGTTGCCGGCGTGTATTCGAGACGCGCGATTCAAGCGGCACGCGCTCGGCACTTGGCGCCGGCTTCGGTGCCCGCCACCGTTCAGCAGCAGTCCGCAGAATTCAAGTTCACCAAAATGGAGCAAGACCGCGCCGTCTTTACGATTCGTGCGTCCACTGCGACGCGGTTCAAGGACGAAGACCGCAGCGTGCTGAAGGACGTCTGGATCACGATTTACGGCCGCGCCGGCGATCGCAATGACAACATCCACACCCGCGAGTGCAGCTACGAGCCGAAATCCGGCGACGTCCACTGCGCAGGTAATGTTGAAATCGATATTCAAGGCGCGAATCCCGCCTCGGGTAAGCCGGCGGACAAGCAATTGCAGGTGACGACCAGCAATGTCTCATTCAATCGCGACACGGGCCACGCATCCTCTCCGGAAAAGGTCGAGTTCCAATCGCCACAAGGTCACGGCACAGCGCTGGGCGTGTCGTACAGTTCGCAAACGGCAGTGGTGCGCCTCGAACACAACGTGGCGATTGAAATGATTCCTGCCGATGGCAGTGCTGATAAAGCGATTAGGCAATCGAGCGATCACAGCAGCGCGCTAATGACCGGCGTTCCTGTGACGGCCACAAGCAGCAGCCTGGAGCTACGCCGCAACGAGCGGCTCGTGGTGCTGGATGGCCCAGCGAGGGTAAAACAAGGCGCGCGCGAGCTATCCGCTGAAAAAATATCGATGGAACTCGACCCCACATTTCACGCGCAGCACGTGATAGCCGAAGGGAATCCTGTGGTGAAGTCGGCCGAGAACGGCGCCAGCATGAATGTCGCCGCCGAGAAATTCGAGGGGTTCCTGAACCCCTCAGGATGGATGCAAAGGATTGAGGCAACTGGCAACGTAAACGGAGGCCGCACCGCCAAAACAGGAACCGATCACTTCACGGCAGCGCAAGTCGAAATTGCGATGCAGCCCGAAAGAAATCTCGTTCGCGAAATGACGCTCAAGGGCGGCGTCACGCTGGATTCGCGGCAGGATGGAGCGTCGCGCTCATTGAAGACTGAGGCGATGTTGGTGAAATTTGGCGCAGGCGCGCAGCCGGACCAGCAAAAAATCGAAAGCGCCGAGACACTTGCTCCCGCCACAATCGACACGAAAACAGCAGATGAAACGACGCAGCTTCGCGCCAAGAAATTTATCACGCAATTTGGAACGAGCGGGCGGCTCGAGAAGTTGCTCGGGCATTCGGCCGTCGAGGTGCGGCGCGGAATCGGTAAAGGTGCCCCGCAGACGAGCTCGTCGGAAGAGCTCGTAGCGACATTCGGGGCGAATGGCGAGTGGGATACACTCGACCAAAGCGGCAATGTCCGCTTCCAGCAGGCAGACAAACACGCCAGCGCACAACGAGCCAAGATCGTTCGCACCACAGACCTAATTGCGCTCGACGGTTCACCTGTAATCTCGGATGCGACGAGTCGCACCTCAGCGGGCAGCGTGACGATCAACCAAAAGTCCGGCGCGATCACCGCGACTGACAATGTAATCTCGACGTATTTCTCGAACGGGCAGCCCGGTGCGGTGAATCTCGGCAGCGGACCAGCGCACATTTCCGCGGATGCGCTCGCCGGTTCGACGTCCTCCGGGCACGTGTTGTACACCGGCCGCGCCAGATTGTGGCAAGGCGAATCGGTGCTGGATGCGAATCAGATCGAGGTCTGGCGCGAAGATAAGAAGCTCCAGGCTACGGGCAACGTGATCGCAGTGTTTCCACAGAGCGCTTCGACCCCGGTAGGCGGTGGGTTCGGGATGACCACTGCCAAGCCGGCTGGGAAAACATTGACGGCCGCGGCAGCGCCGGATCCGAATCCACCCGCGGCGAAAACGAGTCCGACGGTCTGGGTGATCCACGCGCCAACGCTCACGTATTGGGATGACCAGTCAAAGGCGCGACTCGAGGGCGGGGTCACAGCCACTTCCCAACAGGGCGAACTAACATCGAAAACCCTTGACGCATACCTCGGCCCCGCTCCTGCCATCGCTGGGGCGAAGGATAGTGCCCCATCCTGCGCTCCCACCGCCAGTTCAGGAGGCCGCCAGCTCACCCGGATCGTTGCCCAAGGGCAAGTGGTCGTCCGGCAGGGCGATCGCCGGGGCACCTCCCAGGAGGCGATTTACACCGCCGTGGACCAGAAATTCGTCCTTTCCGGTGGCGAACCCACGATTATTGATGCGAATAGCGACACAACCACGGGCCATTCGTTGACCTTCTTTGTTGCGAATGATACGATTTTGATTGATTCCCAGGAAGGTTTACGCACTTTGACCAAGCACCGGGTTGAGAAATGAACCGGCATGTTGAGACTCCAAGCGGCCGACCTGAGCAAAGCTTACCGAGGGCGTAAAGTAGTTGATGAAGTCAGCTTGGATATTCATCAGGGCGAAGTAGTCGGGCTGCTGGGACCAAACGGGGCGGGAAAGACCACCACATTTTACATTCTCGTCGGTCTGGCGCGTCCCGATTACGGGCGCGTGCTTTTGGACGGCGAAGACATCACTGACCTTCCGATGTACTTGCGGGCCCGCAGTGGTATCAGCTACCTGCCTCAAGAGCCTTCCGTTTTTCGGAAATTGACCGTCGAAGCGAACCTGATGGCGGTGCTCGAGACGTTGCCGCTCACGACTGAGCAGCGGCGTGACCGTGTGGAGGAGCTTCTGGCACAGATGGGGCTGGAAGGTGTGCGTGACAGCAAGGCATACGTGCTGTCTGGAGGAGAGCGGAGGCGCTTGGAAATTGCGCGCTCGCTGGTGCTTTCACCGTCATTCGTGCTGCTGGACGAGCCTTTTTCCGGTATCGACCCGCTCACCGTGGTCGATATTCAGAAAATCATCGCGGACCTGAGCGCGGCCGGAATCGGAGTGCTGGTGACGGATCACAATGTGCGCGAAACACTGGCTGTGACGAATCGCGCGTACATCATCAGCGATGGCAAAATTTTATTTGCGGGTACACCGGCCGAGCTGTCAACAAATGCCGACGTGCGCCGCATCTATCTAGGGGAGAGTTTCCGGCTGAACTGAAATTATGAACTGGCTCCAGCCAAAATTGAGCTTACGCGTGGCGCAGAAGCAGATTCTGACGCCGGGCCTTGTGCAGATGGTCAGCGTGCTGGCGCTGAACCGTCTCGAGCTGCGGGAGATGATCAATCAGGAGATCATGGCCAATCCCGTCCTCGAGGAAGCGGCGGAAGAAACCCCCACCCAGGACAGCTATACCGACGAAGCGTTCTTGAAGAAGGAAGTCGAGAAACTACCCGAAACTCCTGCCGCAAATCCCTTCGACGAATTCGATTTTGGCTCGTTCTTCAATCAGTACCTCGATACGGGCGCAGAGCGTACCGCCGGAAGCGAGCGCGAAGAATCGGAAAAGCCATCCTTCGAGAAATTCCTTTCGTCCGCGCAGAGCCTTGCCGACCACCTGAGCTGGCAATTGAGCGTCGCGATCTGCACCGAAGTAGTTCGCAAGATCGCGGAATCCATCGTCGGTAACCTCGACGAGAACGGTTACCTCACGGCCACGCTCGACGAGATCGCGCAATCCGGAAATTATTCGATGGAAGACGTGGAAGAAGCCCTTGCGATGGTGCAGGAGTTCGATCCCCCCGGAGTAGGCGCGCGAGATCTGCAGGAATGCCTCACTTTGCAGCTGAAAGTTCTCGATCCCCAAAATACGCTTGCGCAGCAAATTATCGCGGAACACCTGAAGCTGCTACAGAACAATCAACTGAAAGAAGTGGCTCGGGCGCTGAACCGTCCAGTCGAGTTGGTGAAGCGGGCCGTTGATGTGATTAAGCGGCTCGATCCGAAGCCGGGTTTGCGTTACAACAAGATGGAGCCGCGGCTGGTCGAGCCGGACGTGCAGTTCCGTAAAGTGGACGGCGAATGGCAAGTCTTCATGAACGATGACGACCTGCCGCAACTGCGCCTGAACCCCACCTACCGGCGCCTTCTGGCGCGCGACGCGGCGGACCGCGACGTTCGCAACTACGTGAAGGAACGATTCACGGCTGCGATTCAGTTGATGAAGAATATCGAGCAGCGCAAGCACACGATCTTGCGCGTTTGCCAGTCAATCCTGCGCAGGCAGGGCGACTTCCTTGATTACGGCGCCGATCACCTGAGACCGATGATGATCAAAGAAGTCGCGGAGGAAGTCGGAGTCCATCCCTCCACCGTAAGCCGCGCCGTCGCCAATAAATACGTTCACACGCCCCAGGGAGTGATCGAGCTGCGCTATTTCTTCTCCGAATCTGTAAACGGCCCGCAAGGCAGCGAAATGTCGCTGCTCTCGTTGAAGCGGCGCGTGAAGAAAATGATCGAAGACGAAGACGCGACGCAGCCGCTCACCGATGAACAGATCACAAAGAAATTGAGCGACGAAGGAATCCACGTCACGCGCAGGACGGTCGCGAAGTATCGCGAAGACCTTCGCATTCCCAGCACCCATCGCCGCAGGGTGAAGAGCTAAGCGCCCGCTGCCGTGAAGCGCACCCGCCAGACAAAAAACCACAATTCCAAAACAAGAGACTCCAGACAACTCGTGATTCTTACGGGGCTCGCCGGTTCTGGCAAGGGGTCGGTGCTAAATACATTCGAGGACTTGGGCTACTACTGCGTTGACAACCTGCCGGTGGCGCTGATTCCGATGTTCAACGAGATTTATGGGGGCGGCGCGGGAGAAATCGAGCGCGCTGCGCTCCTCGTGGATGCCCGCGAGGGCGGTCAGATCGAAAACCTCCCTGGAATCTATCGCGCGCTTACTGCCGACCGTCCCGCGACGCTGGTTTTTGTCGAAGCAAGTAATGAGGTCTTGATGCGGCGCTTCAGCGAAACGCGCCGGCCCCACCCGATGGGAGAAGGCTTGTCTGTGGCGGAAGGCATCCGCGCCGAGCGCCGAAGAATGGCGCCAATACGCCGGCTTGCTGACGTGGTGATCGACACGTCAAGATTCAACGTGCACGAGCTTCGGCAATACGTAACGCGGAGCTTCCAGAAAACCGCTCCGCGGCCGCTGCTGATTTCCGTGGTGAGCTTTGGATTCAGGTACGGAATTCCATCGGACGCGGACCTCGTCTTCGACGTGCGGTTCCTACCCAATCCGCATTTTGTGCCGCGTTTGCGGCAGTTCAGCGGAAAAAATCCGAAGGTTGCGCGCTATATCCGATCATTTCCGCAGACGGGCCAGTTCCTGCGCCGCATCGAAAATCTGCTGGCATACCTGATTCCCCATTACATTGGCGAGGGGAAAAGTTATTTGACCGTTGCGCTGGGATGCACCGGAGGCCGTCACCGTTCGGTGATGCTCGCAGAAGTGATTCGTCGAAATCTGAAGAGGCGGGGTTATGCGACGAAGGTGGTGCACCGCGATATGGAGAAATCAGGAACCTAAGAGCTAAAGGGCATTTGCCGAGGGGGCGTGACACGGTACTATCTCGGCAGGCAATCACCGCACGGGGATGGGTTCAGATCAGCACCGGCGTTTTCGGCGTTACTTTCAAAGGACTGCTTGATCGAAAGATGGACGGAATTCCGCGCTTGAAACATCAGGGCGAACTACGCAGGTTGCTGCGCTATTTGCGGCCATACACCCCGCTTCTCGCGGGTGGCATTTTTCTGATGATGGCGATGGGCGCGATTGAGTTCCTCACCGCGTTTTCTATTCGCCCGGCGCTTGACGTCGTCCTGAATCCGCAATCGACGGCTCAGAAGCTCACGCTTTTCCAAATTCCGTGGAACGGCCACAACGGTGTATTTGAATTCCTTCGTTCCCACTCGCATCCGTCACGTCTGGAGTGTTTTCGCGTTGGCGCTCGTGTCCCTGTTTTTTATGAAGGGGCTTGCTGAGTTTTTCGGCGGCAATCTGATCGAATACGTCGGACTCTCCGCCATCACGGATTTGCGCAACCAGGTGTATGGAAAACTGGTGCAGCAGCCGGTGGGATTCTTTCATCATAATCCTGTGGGACGGGTGATGTCCGCGGTGATCAGTGACGTGGAACAATTGCGCGCGGTGTTCTCTGATTATTTGGTGGATTTCTTCCGCCAGGTTTTTTCGCTGATCGCGTTTATCTGTGTGCTGCTCGTGGTGGATTGGCGGATGGCGATCGGCGCTGTGGTGCTGATTCCCCTCGTGCTCTACCCGGTAGCAAAATTCGGCCGCAAAATTCGCAATTCCTCGCAGCACAGCCGGTCCAGCGTCTTGCCGACTTGAGCCAGATTCTTCAGGAGACGATCAGCGGAAACCGCGTGGTGAAAGCATTCGGGATGGAAGGGTTCGAAATCCGCAAGTTCCGCGAAGCTTCCCGCAAATTGCTGCGCGAGAACATGCGCTGGGTGCGCGCTTTCCTGATGACGTCGCCGCTTATGGACCTGCTTGGAGCCGCGGTGCTCTGCATGATCTTGCTGTACGCGCGTGATGAGATCAAAGTCGGCCGCCTGACCATCGGCTTGTTTGGCGCGTTCACGTTCGCGCTTTTCAAAGCCTATGAGCCGATCAAGCATCTCGGAAATATTTATCAACTTTACCAGCAAGCGCTCGGGACCTCCACGCAGGTGTTTTCTTTCATCGATCTGCGCGAAGAAATGATGGATGCGCCCGACTGCCAAAGTTCTGCCGCGATTTGCGAGGCAGATTGAATTTGATAATGTGAGCTTCGGCTACGATGGGCCGCTGATTCTGAAAGCGATTAATCTGACGGTGCCGGCGGGCGCCGTCGTTGCAATTGTCGGCTCGAGCGGGGCGGGGAAGACGACGCTTGTGAACCTTCTGCCGCGCTTCTATGCCGCTGATTCCGGCTCTGTGCGCATTGACGGACACAATTTGCGCGACGTGACCCTGCGTTCCTTGCGTGAACAAATGGCAATCGTGACGCAGGAAACGATTCTGTTCAACGATACGATTTGGAACAACCTTTGCTACGGCCGCCCCAACATGCCGGAGAAACAGGTGTATGCTGCGGCGCAAGCCGCGTTGGCTCACGACTTCATCGTGGAGATGCCGCATCGCTATCAAACGTTGATCGGCGACCGCGGGCAGAGGCTTTCGGGCGGACAGCGGCAGCGGCTCGCGATTGCGCGCGCGCTTTTGAAGGATGCGCCGATACTGATTCTCGATGAGGCCACGTCGGAGCTCGATTCCGAATCGGAGTTGCTTGTGCAGAGTGCGTTGAACAATTTGATGGCGGGGCGAACCGTTTTCGTCATCGCGCACCGGCTTTCGACGATTCGCCGCGCCGACATGATTGCGGTTCTCGAAGGCGGCACGATTCGCGAATGCGGCACCCACGATGAGTTGCTCGCGCGTGGCGGGGGATTGTATGCGCGGCTCTACGAAATGCAATTTCGCGACGCGGAGCCGGCTGCGCGAACGGCGGGAATCGTATGAGCGCTTCCTCGTTGGGCGCAAGCTCAAAGCCTGTGGCGAGCGAAGATTCGCGGCCGCGGTTGGCGCGCTCGAGTGGACTCAAATCGATGACAGGTTACGCCCAGACGCGGATCGTCGAAAACGGCTGGAGCCTGCGCGTCGCGGTGCGCAGCGTGAATCATCGTTTTCTCGATCTGCATTTGCGAGTGCCGGAAGGGTTCGAGCCGGTCGAGCCGCGAATTCGGCAGATCGTGCGCGAACGAGTGCGGCGCGGTCATCTGGATGTTACGCTGCACTACGAATTGGCAGGGCCTGCAGCCGTGGGAATAAATCGCGAAGTCGCGGCGGCATATTTGGAGGCTGTGAATCAGTTGCGTCGAGATTTTGAAATCGAGCCGCAGCCCGACTTGGCTGCGATCCTGCGCTTGCCGGGAGTGATTGGTCCGCCGGCGGCTTCGCTCGAAGACAAGACCGCGGAGATCGAAGCGGCGGTGACGAAGTGCCTGGTCGAATCGCTCGATAAACTCGATCGCATGCGCGCCGACGAGGCAAGCGCTTTGCGCATCGAGATGTCGGAACGGCTGCGCACGATCGCCGATCTCGCCACAAAGACCGAAGCCATTGCCGAACGCGCACACGCCGCATTTGCCAAGCGCCTCGAATCGCGTTTGAAGGAATTGCTAGGCGAAGCGCAACTCGATCCGGCGCGCCTTGCACAGGAGGCTGCGATTGCCGCCGAGCGCAGTGACGTGAGCGAAGAGATCACGCGTCTGCGCAGCCACGTGCAGCAATTCGAAGCGCTCCTCGCCGGCGCGGGCGATATCGGCAAGAAGCTCGATTTTCTCCTGCAGGAAATGCAGCGCGAAGCGAACACTTTGCTCTCGAAGACTCCGGGCAACGAAGCGGAAGGTCTCGAAATCACGCGGCTCGCGCTCGAAATCAAGTCCGAGATCGAAAAGTTACGCGAGCAGGTTCAGAACATCGAATGAGCGACCGCGAGCCGCTCGTGCTGATCGTGTCAGGGCCGTCTGGCTCGGGGAAGTCCACGCTGGTGGAAAAAATTCTGGAGCTTCCCGGCACGATGCTGTCGATTTCGTGCACCACGCGCCAGCCGCGCAAGACGGAAGGCGACGGCAGATGGTACAATTTCGTTACTGAGTCCGAGTTTCAGCAGATGGTGGCGCGGGGCGATTTTCTCGAGTACGCGCAGGTCTTCGGCAAGAATTGGTACGGGACGCCGCGGAAATCGATTGACGAAGCGCTGGCGCTGAAAAAAGATCTTGTTCTCGAGATTGACGTGCAGGGCGCCTTGCAGGTGAAGCACAAGCTGCCTGGCGCCGTCGCGATTTTCGTGCTGCCGCCATCGCGCAAAGAGCTGGAAATTCGCATCCGGAATCGAGGTCTAGATTCAGAAGATGAGATCGCGCGCCGGCTGGAACGGGCGCGGCAGGAGATGTTGAACTACAGTAGCTACGATTTTGCAGTGATCAACGACGATCTCGACCGCGCCGGAAAAGAAGTGCAAGCCATCGCGATCGGGTCGCGTTGCCGGGTGGAACGGAACGAAGAACGGATTCGAGAAATTTTGAAGTCCTTTGGAGGCTGACCGTCATATGGCTGTTTCACGCGAAGCACCTGAAAGCCAATTCGCCTACGTGGTAGTGGCGGCGCGGCGCGCCCGGCAGTTGATGATGGGCGGGCGGCCCCTGGTCGATAACCCGCAGGCGCGCAAGACCACGCGCATTGCCGAAGAAGAATTGCAGAGAGGTCTCCTCGAATACGAGACGACGGAAGCCATGGATGCTTCCGAGGACAAAGACAAGGACGGAAAGCGGCGCAAGTAGCTTGCCGCCGCCGTTGCGATGAAAATTGCGCTTGGCGTCACAGGTGGAGTCGCGGCGTATAAAGCCGCGGAGCTTGTGCGCCGTTTGCAGCAGGAAAAGCTCGACATACAAGTAGTAATGACGCGCGCCGCGCAGCAGTTTATTACCCCGCTCACGTTTGCCGCGCTCACCGGCCAAAAAGTTATTACGGACATGTTCAACGCGGTCGATTCCGCGCCCGCCAATGTCGAAAGCGCGATCGAGCACATCGCCGTCGCCCAGCGCATCGATCTGCTGCTGGTAGCTCCCGCCACTGCCGACATCCTCGGGAAATTCGCCCACGGCATCGCCGAAGATTTTCTCACCACGCTCTACCTCGCAACGAAAGCTCCCGTAGTCGTTGCCCCCGCGATGAACGTGAACATGTGGGAGCATCCGGCCACGCAGCAGAATCTCGCAGCATTGCGCGCCCGCGGCGTGAATGTTGTCGATCCCGACGAAGGTTATCTCGCCTGCGGCATGACTGGCTCCGGACGCCTCGCTGCCACCGAAACCATTGCCAGAAAAGTTTGCGACGTCCTCGGCTTGCGCCACGATCTCACCGGCCATACGGTCCTCGTCACCGCCGGCCCCACCTGCGAAGATATTGACCCGGTTCGATTCCTCACCAACCGCTCATCAGGCAAAATGGGTTACGCCCTCGCGGAAGCCGCCATCCGCCGCGGTGCGCGCGTAGTGCTCGTCAGCGGCCCCACGGACCTGAAAATTCTAGACGGCGTCGATTGGGTGCCGGTGCGCGCCACCGAAGAAATGCGCCGCGCTGTGCTCGATCGCGCGCGCGATGCAAATATCGTCATCATGGCCGCGGCTGTCGCCGATTATCGCACCGCCACCTCGCATGACAAGAAAATGAAGCGCGAGGGCAGCATCACACTCGATCTCGAACCCACACCCGATATTCTCGCGGAACTCGGCCGTGCCCCGCAGGACCCGCACAACCGCCGCATCCTGGTCGGATTCGCCGCCGAAACAGACCGCGTGGCCGAAAACGCGCGCGGCAAGCTCGAGCGCAAGGGCGCGGACATGATCGTCGCCAATGACGTCACGCAGGAAGGCGCCGGTTTCGACACCGACACCAACATCGTCACCATGTACCTGCGCGATGGCCGCGAAATTGCTCTGCCAAAGATGAGCAAGTTCGACGTGGCCAACCGCATTCTCGATCAAGTCCTGATTCTCGCGCGGTAAAACGATTTTCTAGAAAAGAGGACAGCGATGCTCAGACCTCTCAGAACGATTGCACCCATTGCCTTTGCGCTGCTCGTCATGCTGGCTCCTGAGTCGCGCGCGCAAGCGCAGGACGTCAAGACGCCATATCCAAGCATGGCCCCTCTTGCCCAATATTTGATGGAGCGAAACGCGGAAATCGCGCTCGCACGGAGCGCCGCGCCAGAATCCATCTCAGCGGATGCCGGGATTATGGTTCTCGGAAGCCACGGCTATGAGAATGCGGTAAATGGCAAGAACGGTTTCGTGTGCATCGTGGAACGCTCCTGGACTGCCCCCAGTGACGATCCCGATTTTTGGAATCCGAAGCTGCGCGGTCCGATCTGCTTCAACGCCCCGGCCGTCCGATCCTATCTTCCGCTCACGATCAAGAAGACGGAGTTAGTGTTGGCCGGACGATCGAAGGATCAGATGTTCCAGGCTCTCAGCGCTGCATTCGACAACAAAGAATTGCTCACAATCGAACCCGGGGCGATGTGCTACATGCTTTCCAAGCAAGGCTACCTGAGCGACAGCGCCGGGCACTGGCATCCCCACTTGATGTTTTTTGTTCCACTTACCGAGCCTGCAGCTTGGGGCGCAGACGCGACGGGTTCGCCGATCATTGCAGCTAAAGTCGATCAGGATCGCTTGACGATTTTCCTGGTCCCGGTAGGCAAATGGTCGGATGGTACTGCCGACATCCCCATGGCTGAGTCACCGGCAGATAAAGCCGCTGCGGAAAAGACCCCTGCGGACAAGAGCCCCGAACAAAAGAATTGATCATTCGTTAGATTCGGCGGCGCTACAATCATCCGTTTTTCCCTGCTCGCAATTTCCATGCAATCGGTTACACTCCCTCCGGCGAAAATTCTTTCAGTCGGCGGAAAGTGGGGAATCGATGGATTCGGCGAAGCGTAGCCGTGTGGAAGCTTGGCTGCAATACGGCTACGATCTTGGCCTCGGACCTTATTTTGTCGCTCGAACGGAATCGGTGGTCTCGTCGCAGCGAGCGCCAAATCCCGCTCCATCAACACCAATGAGCATGGCGTCCTCTGCGAAATCCGCAGCAGCCGCAGGGGCAGGCCGCATGCCCGCTCCGCTAAGCACCAAGGCCGCCCCATCTCTCCCAATCATCTCCGTCCTCACCGGCCCCACACTCTTTGAAGCGGCCGAACGCGTGCCCAACGAAACGCTCGACGACATTCGTGCCGACCTTGGCGAATGCACGCGCTGCCGTTTGCACAAAGCCCGCACCAAGCTCGTATTCGGCGTCGGAAATCCCAAAGCCGAGCTCGTCTTCGTAGGTGAGGGCCCCGGCCACGATGAAGACGTGCAAGGCGAGCCGTTCGTAGGCCGCGCCGGAAAACTCCTCACGCAGATGATCGAAGCAATGTCGCTCCGCCGCGAGGATGTCTACATCTGCAACGTCGTGAAATGCCGCCCGCCTGAAAATCGCCTCCCCGACAAAGACGAAATTGCCGTCTGCTCCCCGTTCCTGCTGCGGCAACTCGCGGCCATTCAGCCGAAAGTGATTTGCTGCCTGGGCGCGTGTTCGGCTCAGACCTTGCTCGCCACCACTCAAGGCATCTCGCGATTTCGCGGCGAGTGGTTCGATTTTCGCGGTTCGAAACTAATCGCCACCTATCACCCCGCCTATCTGCTGCGCAACCCGCCCGCAAAAAGCGAAGTCTGGAAGGATTTGCAGAAAGTAATGGCGGTCCTCGGGCTTCAGCCGAAGAAACGGTAGCGCCCTTCCTTGCAATTATCGCTCGCCATCATCCTGGGACTCACCGGCGCCGTGTGCTGGGGCGGGGCCGATTTTGCAGCGCGCTTTGCCTCCCGTCGCGTCGGCGCCTACCGCACACTTTTCTTCATGCAATTCTTCGGTTTTATCGCTCTCAGCGTCTATCTGAAATTCCGCGGCGGATTTTTCGAAGGCATCGCACCGGGATGGCACCCCTGGGCGCTCGCCGCCCTCGCCGGCGTGATCAACATGATCGCGTCGCTTTCGCTCTACTACTCATTCCAGATTGGTGTGATGAGCATCGTCGCACCGGTGTCTTCAGCCTATCCGGCGCTCACCGTGGCGCTCGCGATCGCAAGCGGTGAACGAATCACCGCGCTGCGCGGCATAGGCCTCGCCATTACGCTGGTAGGCGTGATTCTCGCCGCGACAACTTTCACGCCAAGCGCCGCCAATCCCGTGAACGCCAGCCCCGTGAATGTCAATGCCGTAAATGAAAGTGCCGTGAACGAACGTCCCGCGAAAGAAACCGCACATCTGTCGAAAGGTGTAGGCTGGGCTCTCCTCGCAGCTCTCGGATTCGGCGTGCTCTTCTGGTTTCTCGGATTCTATGTTGTGCCCGCCGTCGGCCCCACAATCTCCGTGTGGGTGATCCGCCTCACGTCTTTTTCGACCCTCGCACTCGCCGCCATCCCCGCGCGACAAAGCCTCCATCTGCCGCGCGGCAGCGTCTGGTGGCAGCTCGCAGCCGTAGGTTTCCTCGATACAGCCGCATTCGTCGCCAATAACGCCGGCCTGCGTACAGGCCAGGTCTCCGTCGTCAGCGTCCTAGCCTCACTCTATGGCGCAGTCACGGTCCTCCTCGCCTGGATTTTCCTGCGCGAAAAGCTCGAACGCACCCAGTGGCTCGGCGTGGTCCTAGTCTTCGCAGGGATCGTGCTTGTAAGCATTTAACCTGAGACCAGCCGCATCCTCAGTTCCAATTTGGAACTGGATCCCTGAATTTAGATCCGGGTTTTCCACAGCCCTGCGTAGTTCTACGGATATACAACCGCCCGAAACCACGCTACCATTTCCCGTTTTTATAGCATGACTGAGACGACAATATCGGCCGCCACTTGGGCTAGCCCCGAGGCACAAAGGGTTTGCTCCGGATGGAAAACGTACGTTGGGGGAGACCCGATCCTCGCTCGCAGCGTGAGAGGGTTCCAGTGGCACAGGCCTGCCCGCCGTGGCGGGCACTCTTGCTTGCCCAGAGGAACGAAGGGCCTGTGCGCCTTTGCTACGCCGACGACTCTACAGCTGGCAGACGCCGCCCTATCGCTACCCTCTGAAATCCTAATCGCAAATCTGGAATTAGAATTCAAGCTAAGCCCCATAAGAATCAATGATCTAAAATTTTCTAATCGCAAATTTTCGGCGATTTTTTGCCCTGAGTTACTAAGGGTCCATTCCCCGCGAATCCCGCGCTCTCGCCTTTCTCTGTTCGCTAGTCACTCGTCACCAGCCACTGCATTTCTAATCGTTACACCGCGATTAGAATCCCTCGCAACTTCAAGAAAACAAGCGCCACGTCGCATTTCTAATCGTTACAAAACGCCTGTTTTCTTCTCGCACGCCACCGCTGATCTCGCGCCCTCTTCCCGAGTCACGAATCACGAGTCGCTACTCCCAAGTCACAGCTTCCTAGCTGCTACACTATCAACCTCCATGGCTCAAAGATTCTGCGAAGTGGCGCTCCCGGTCCCCCTGCGCTGCACGTTCACCTATGCGGTGCCCGCATCGTTTAACGGCGAAGAATTAATCGGTCGGCGAGTCGTGGTCCCATTCCGTAACCGCGCAATGGTCGGCGTAGGCCTTGCGCTCTCCGATCGCGCGCCGGAAATCGCCGGCGGCAAGAAATCCATCCGGGAAATTGTCGAGGTGATGGATCCGCTTCCAGCCCTCCCGCCGAAGCTCATCGAGCTCGGACAATGGATTAGCCGCTATTACGTCGCGCCGATTGGCGAGACGATGCGTGCCATGCTCCCCCCAGAAATTGAAGTACGCCACGATCGCGAATATTCGCTGAGCGATGCGGGCCGCGCATATCTCGCGCAGTTAACTTCCCCCGCCGAAACCACCGAAGGAGAGTCCACCGAGCGCGCTTTGCTCGAACGAGTGAATGACGAAGGCGGCGCCGCCTCGTCAACCCAAGTTCGCCGCTGGCCCGGCGGAGAAGCGGCTGCCGGACGTCTCGTTCGCCGAGGCTACCTCAGCGCTCGCGAAGTGCTTCGGAAGCGGCGCACTCGCACGCAGAAAATCCTAGCCTGGAATCCCGAGCAAACAGATCCGCCGCCCGCCCAATCGGATCCGTCCGCGCAAAAAGGTGCGCTCAAAAATGACGCGGAGGAAAGAATCAAAGAAGTCCTCACGGCCGTGCGCGGGCCACTGCCGCTCGCGATTCTCGCCGCGAAAGCAGGCGTTTCGCGCGCGGTAATCCTGCGTCTCGAGAAAAAGGGCCGGCTAATCTCATGGGAAGAGCCGCTTACCATCGAGGAAGATTCCTGGGACACGGATTTCACTCCTCCCACGAACGTCTTGAACGCCGAACAGAAACGCGCGCTCGAAGAAATCTGGCGCTGGATTGTAGCGGGCAAGTTTGCCGCAGCGCTTCTTCATGGCGTCACGGGCAGCGGCAAGACGGAGGTCTATCTCGGCGCGATCGAAGCGGCGCTCTCTCGCGGCAAAACTGCAATCGTGCTCGTGCCGGAAATCGCTCTCACCCTATGGGTCGGTCGCCTGGTTCGTGCGCGATTCGGCGCAAGCGTCGCCACCCTGCACAGCGGCCTGCCGGATATTGAACGCGCCCGCGAATGGTGGCGCGTGCGACATGGCGAAGCGAAAGTTGTCGTCGGCACGCGCTCCGCCGTTTTTGCACCGCTCCAAAATGTCGGCTTGATCATCGTGGACGAGGAACAGGAATCCAGTTACAAGCAGGAAGAAACGCCTCGCTATAACGGGCGCGACACCGCGGTCTATCGCGCGCAGCTCGAAGGCGCTGTAGCAATCCTCGGTTCCGCAACGCCGTCACTCGAGACCTACCACAACGCGCGTGCAGGGAAATATCACCTCCTCGAACTAACCTCGCGCGTCGAGAATCGCTCGCTCGCCGAAGTCCGCATCGTCGACCTGCGCGAAGAATTTCGCCGCGAGCATCGAGCCACGCCAGTGTCCGAAACACTGCGCGCCGCAATTCAGTTGCGCCTCGAAGAAAAAACGCAAGCCATGATTCTCATCAATCGCCGCGGCTATTCCTGGTCGCTGCTCTGCCGCAGCTGCGGCGCGATGATTCAGTGCCAGAACTGCAGCATCGCGCTCACTTATCACAAGAGCCGCCAGCGCCTGGAATGCCACTACTGCGGCTATTCGATTCGCCCGCCCAAAGAATGCCCGAAATGCAAAGCGGAGTACTTGTATTTCGTCGGCGATGGCGCCGAGCGCGTGGAAGAATATCTTCGCGAACAGTTTCCGAAAGCCCGCATCGCACGTCTCGACCGCGACACGGTGCGAACGAAGCGCGAATATCAGCAGGTGCTGGGCGCTTTCGCAGGCGGTGAGATCGACATCCTCGTCGGCACCCAAATGGTTGCAAAAGGACACGATTTTCAACGCGTCACTTTAGTGGGCGTAGTGGCGGCTGATTTAGCACTCGGCCGTCCTGACTTTCGCGCCGCCGAAAAAACATTTCAACTTCTAACGCAGGTTGCAGGACGCGCCGGCCGTGGCGAGCTATCAGGCGAAGTCCTCGTCGAAACCTATTACCCCGAGCATTACGCGATTCAGTACGCGGTGAAACAGGATTACGTTTCGTTCTATGAAAAGGAAGCCCACTTCCGGCGCATGCTGCACTACCCGCCGTTCGCCGCGCTCGCAAGCATTCTGATTCGCGACCGCAAGATCGAGAACGCGATTCGCTGGTCTCGTGCCCTCGCCGGCTTCTTCGAGCCGTTTGAAAATCGCGGCGTGAAAATCCTCGGGCCGGCTGCTGCTCCGCTGGCGCGTTTGAGGCGTGAATACCGCTTTCAATTCGTGCTGAAATCGCCGCAGCGCTCAGCGCTTTCGCGCGCGCTTAGCGGGTGCCTCGATTTCTGCGCCTCAAAGGATTTTCCGGAAACAGCTGTGATTGTGGATGTCGATCCTGCAAGCTTGTCGTGAAGAGGCGCGAGCCGGGCGATTCCGGATTTATTGCGGCGTGATCAGCGGCACCAGCGTAAAGCAGAGCGCAAAAATCGCGATCGCGACGACCGCGAGCAGCCGCCGCGAGCCATCGAGAAATTCCCAGCGGTTCATCACCGGCGGATGCCGGAAGCGCAGCGTGAGGACGAGCAGAATAAATCCCCACAGCGCCCACCCGAGCCACTGAAAGCCCAGCGCGATCAGCACCAGCGAAAGCGCGATCGAAATTCTGCGATGGCCCTCGTTCGCGAGGCTATAGAGAATGTGACCGCCATCGAGCTGCCAGATCGGCAGCAGATTCAGCGCCGTCGCAAAAAGGCCGAACCACGCCGCGCAACCGACGGGGTTCAGAAGGAGCCATCTCACCGGCACATTGGGATGAAACATCGCGGCGAAAATTTTCACAAGCGGCGGAATCCCGAGCAACAGGTCGGAGTTAGCTTGCACATCGGGCACGATTTTCGCCACAGCCACCGAGTACGCAATCGCCGGAATGGCCACGATGAATCCTGCGATCGGCCCTGCGATGCCGACGTCGAAGAGTGCGCGCCTCGTTGGAAATGGCGAGCGGATGCGAATGAATGCTCCGAACGTGCCAAAGAGGTTCGGCGCGGGGATAAACATCGGATAGCTCACGTCGATTTTGTACAGCTTGCACGCGATGTAATGTCCCATTTCGTGCGCAAACAGAATTCCCAGCAGGGTGAACGAAAAAGGAATTCCCAGCAGCAGAACGCTTGGATGCGCGATCGGCTGCCAGATCATCGTGAACGGGTTATCCACGTTGGAAAATGGCGCCTGATTATTCGCGTAGGAAGCTGCGAGCTGCGAGCCGACCGCTAGCGTAGTGAGAACCGTCAGCACGAACATGACGATCGCCGGCCAGAGCGGACGCTTGGGAGGCAGCAGGGGCGGAATATCGACCACTTGCGGAAATTGCAGGTCGATGACGTCAATCGGGAGGCGGCTGTGGCCGTTGCCGTGGCTCATAGGAGTTAGATGTGGCGATATGAAGATATGTTTCGGGCGCCGATTCGTGCACCGCCGACACTTCTATCGTAGCGTGATTCAAGGCGCTGCGCTTGTTCCTTTGGATTAGGGTTTCGAAGCCGGCGGCGCTGGCAGTGCTTGCAGTTCCTTGCCTGGCTTGAAGCGGACCGCCTTGCCGGGCGGGATGCTAACCTGCTGTCCGGTGCGCGGGTTACGGCCGATGCCGGTCTTGCGCGGCTTCACGTTGAAGACGCCGAAGCGGCGCAGTTCGATGCGTTCGCCGCGGCCGAGCGCGTTCTTCATAGCTTCGAAGACGGTTTCCACGGCCTGTTCGGCTTTGGTGCGAGTGATGTTGGTTTTTTGAACGATGGCGTTGACGATGTCGAGCTTGATCACGCTAACCTCCCGCGACTGCACCGGAAGGCCATGCTAGACAGGGACTTGCGGGTTGTCAAGCATCGAGCGCTGTAATAAACTCCACAATTCCTTTTTTAGCTGCTCCACGAAAAGTGGATGCGCCTCGCGCCTTTCGCCCTTGCGTTGCGCGAATCACCAGCGGTATCAGCCCCAAGGAGGCCAGGAATGTCGGTGAAGTCTGACAAATGGATTCGCAGGATGGCGCTTGAGCACAAGATGATCGAGCCATTTGCGGCCGCGCAGGTGCGCGAAGGGGTGATTAGCTATGGCGTGTCTTCCTACGGATACGATCTGCGCATCGCGGATGAGTTTCGCATCTTCACGAATGTAAATTCCACGACGGTGGATCCCAAGAAATTTGACGCCAAGTCCTTTGTCGAGTTCAAAGGCGACGTTTGTATTGTGCCGCCGAATTCGTTCGCGCTCGGCCGCTCCATTGAATATTTCCGGATTCCGCGGAATGTATTGACGATCTGCGTTGGTAAGTCTACGTACGCCCGCTGCGGGATTATCGTGAATGTGACGCCGTTCGAGCCTGAGTGGGAAGGTTTCGTGACGCTGGAAATCAGCAACACGACGCCCCTGCCTGCGAAGATTTATGCCAACGAAGGGCTCGCGCAAGTGGTTTTCTTCGAATCCGATGAGCAGTGCGAAACTTCTTATAAAGATAAGAAGGGGAAGTACCAGGCGCAGCAGGGAATTGTGCTGCCCAAGATTTAGTCCTCATCTTCATCTTCAGCATCATTGCCGCGTTATTTCGGCGAGTGTTCGCCGGACTTTATCTTCCATAGAATTTGCCGCAACATGCCGAGCCATAGTTCGCTGTCGCGCGCGGGCAACTTCAGGCGGCGAACGAGCCGGCGGATTCTTTCGTCCACGTCTGCCACTCGGCGGAGATCGACGTAACCGCTCGTGCGGAGCACTTCGAGCAGCAGCGTTGTGATTCGCTCGAGCTCGGCGGCGCTCGCGACCGTTACTTTCCGGGATTGCAGCGCCGCCTTTTGGTCGCGAATCAATTCATAGAGACAAACAGCGACTGCCTGACCGAGATTCAGTGAAATATTCTTCTCGCTTGTGGGGATATTCAGCAGCCAATGGCAATGGCTCAGGTCTTCATTCGAGAGGCCAAACTTCTCCGAGCCGAACAGAATCGCGACGGGACTTCCAGCGAGATGTTTGCGTATCGCGCGAGCGCCCGGCTCAAGGCGGCGTAGCGAGTGCTGCAAGTCACGATGGCGGACGGCAGTGGTGCCGACGACGAGCGTGCAGTCGGCCACAGCGTCCGCGACGGAAGTGTATTCCTCGGCGTTGGCCAAGACCGCAGCGCCGCCCACAGCGGAGCGCGCCTCGCGAAAGGCGCGCTCGAACGGATTCACCACTCGCAGGTGTGAGCACCCGAAGTTGCTCATCGCGCGAGCGGCTGCGCCGATGTTTAGCGGATTTCGCGTCGAAACGAGAACGACGCGCAGGCGATCGAGTTCGCGCGGCAATGGCAAGGCGTTATCTTATGCCAATATCCTTTGCCTCCCTCCGGATAACTCGTCGCAAACAATCGAGCCAATGCGATCGCGGGTGCGCCCTGGGGGGCAAGATTACTTCTTCGCGACGATCGGCGATGGTTTGCCCCAATCGCCATCGAAAACAAACGACTCGAGCGGCTTTCGTTGACGGGGGCCGTGCTCCTGGGCGCGAAGTTGTTCGGGCAATGAATTCGGATCGCCGGGGTAGCCAATCGCGATGCCCGCGACCGCTTCGTAGTCGTCAGGGATATGGAATAGCTGCTTGGCCTTGTCCGGCAAGATGCCAGCCATCTGGTGAACTTGCAAGCCAAGATTCGCTGCTTCAAGCGCGAGCGTGGCAGCGGCTTGGCCGACATCGTGAAACGCGTGGCGATTAGGCTCGCCGTTGTGGGCAAACTTCAGCGCAGCCACGCTGATGGCGAGAACCGGAGCGCTCTTTGCCCAACCCTGATTGAACTCCACGAAACATTCGAGAATCTTTTTGTAGTTCTCGGGCTCGTCTTTAGTTCCGACGAGGAAATACCACGGCTGACCGTTATAAGAAGACGCCGCCCAGCGGGCCGCTTCAAACAAACTCCTCAGCTTCGCATGTTCCACCGGACGGCTATCGAAAGCGCGCGGACTCCAACGCTTGCCGATGATGTCGTGAACAGGTGCGCTCGTTTCAGCGTGCTTGTGAAGAACAGCCATGATTCCTCCTTGGGGATATAGATATGGTTTCGAGATCTTCTTACGAGAAAGCGAGAGGCCAATTGAGGCCTCTCACCGGAGCATTCGATTAAGCTTTTCGCGCGCGGGACGCATCCACAGACATGCCGCCCGCGCCGTTGGCCGCAAGGATGAGCAAGCCGCCCATGATCGCGACGTTCTTCAAGAAATGAATCTGGTTATTCATTCTGGCTGCGCCCTCCATTGCCCAGAAGTTGTGAAAGAAGAACGACGCCGGAATCAGATACAAGAACACAATCCAGGCAGCGATTCTTGTCTGAAACCCAACCAGGATTGCCAGGCCCCCGAGCAGTTCAACCACGAGTGCCACGGCAATTGCCACGGACGGTATCGGCATATGCACCGACGCGGCATAGCCGACGGTTCCCGAGAATGCCGCGATCTTGCCGATTCCGGCGAAAATAAAGATCGCGCTTATAAGGATTCGGCCGGCCAGCGTTACCACGTTGTTCGAAGAGTTCATCGTCTGCTCCTTTTCTTTCAATTTCTAAAAACGGGACCGATTACGCCAAATCGAACAGCAATACTTCAGAGCTTTCCGGCGCTTCCACGCGAACCTCGCTTTCCTTCGAAATGGCCGCACCGTCGCCTTGCTTCAGCTCCGTTCCATTCACGCGAACCGATCCGCGCGCCACCTGAAGCCAGGCGTGACGACCCTTCTCGAGGTCGTGCTTTGCTTCCTGGCCTTTATCGAGGCGCGCGATGTAGAGATTGGCGTCCTGATGAATCGTGACGGGCGCTTTCGGGCCGGCGACGAGCTGGAATTTCCCGCGCAGCTCCGAATCCGAAAAAGAAAGCTGTTCATATTCCGGCTTCAAACCATTGCGTTCGGGCAAAAGCCAGATTTGAAGCAAGTGCACCGGCTTTTCCTTCGAAGGATTGAATTCACTGTGCATGATCCCCGTACCCGCGCTCATGTGCTGCAGTTCTCCGGGACGGATCACGGCGCCGGTGCCCATGCTGTCGCGGTGTTCGAGCGAGCCGTCAATAATCCAGGTGAGGATTTCCATATCGCGATGCGGATGCATCCCGAAGCCCTGGCCCGGAGCGACGATGTCTTCGTTCAGCACGCGCAACGAGCGAAATTGAACGTGCTGGGGGTCGTAATATTGGTCGAAAGAAAACGTGAAATGAGTGTCGAGCCACGAAAGCTTGTTGCGTCCGCGCTCTTCACTGGGTCGAATCTGAATCATGTTGATGCTCCTTCTTACGTCTTTCCTCGCAGAGCTTCTCCGCGTCGTTCGTGCCCAGCTTTCGGCAGATCCGTCGCAGAGTCTCTTGTTCGTCCGGTGTTAGCCGGCTCATCTCGCGCGTGACGGCTTCGGCATGTTCAGGAAAAACGCGAGCGATCAGCCGTTTGCCTTTCGGGGTGAGATAGATTTTCACCTGCCGCCGGTCGTCCTTCTGCCGCTCGCGTCTTACCCAGCCATGCTTCTCGAGGTTGTCGATCACGAGAGTCACGTTGCCGCCGCTACGCAAGAGCTTCTCGCCGATTGCGTATTGGCACATGGGTCCCAGATGCAGCAAAGCTTCGAGCACGCCGAACTGGCCCATGGTCAGGCCGCTCTGCTCGATTTGCTGGCCCATGCGCGCGGCCACGGAATCGGAGGCGCGGATCAGGTTCACATAGGCGTTGAGCGCCCGGATTGTCTCTTCGCGGCCTTTGAAATGAGTCGGCATATCGTTCAACATAGAATCGTTTGAACTTGAATGATTCGATGCCGGCTTGCTGGAAAGGATTCAGTGAGGTAAGTCCAAGGAAATCAGGGCTTTTGGGTGGGGCGGATGAGAACTTCGCTAATGAAGCTTTGTGGGGCCTGGCTGACGAGCATCTCGACGGCGTGCGCAATATCGTCGGGTTGCAGCATCTTTTGCGGATTCTTCTTGCTGGCTGGCGAGCCAAAATCGGTGGCCACGGAACCGGGGCAAATCACGCTCACCCGGATGCCGTACTCGCGGAGGTCTTCTGCCATGCACTCCGTCAAGCCCATCAGGCCCCATTTCGACGCGCAGTAAATCGCGCCGCCTTTGAACGCATTCTTCCCAGCCAGCGACCCGATGTTGACGATGTGCCCTGTGCGGCGGTCGATCATTCCATGCGCCACCATTTTTGAAAGCAGGAACACAGATTTCAAATTGGTGTCTAACACCGCGTCCCAGTTCTTTTCATCGGCGTCTTGAGCGGGACCGAAGTAACCGACGCCGGCATTGTTGACGAGAATTTCGATCGGACCGAGCGATTTTTCTGTTTTAGAGACAAGCCCAGCGATCTCTTTGGCGCTGGCGACATCTGCCGTGGCGGCGAGCACTTCGATGCTGTCGCTCTGCAAGCGAGCGGCCGCTTCCTCGAGCTTCTTGGCGTCTCGCGCGCAGATTGCAACTTTTGCGCCCATCTGGCCAAGTTTCCGAGCGATGGAAAATCCGATTCCGCGGCTGCCGCCTGTGATGAGTGCTGTCTTTCCTGCGAGAACCCTTCCGTTCATAAATTTCTCCGACGAGGCGACAAAAATGCCCGTATTCACCATCTTATCATCGGGACGTTGGCGCCACGACAGGGGTAGGCTCGATTCATCTTCGCACTCCGCAGTGCAATTCACCTTGCGCGTTCGGGATGCTTTTCCCTATAATCCCGAAGATTTTGTTGCGCTCGCGCGTCTCGACGGGTGGCGCGGTCCTAAAGTGTCGATGCTCGCCTGATGTAAACTGGTCCAGGAGGCAGGGAAAGAGATGATACGAAAGTGTTTCCTCGCGAAGGCGATTCTGATCAGTGCTCTCGGTTGGGGCTGCATGCTCGCACACCCGGTGACGACACGCGCGCAGGCCCCGGATCAGGCCAAACCGACCTACACGATCCCCGAGTACAATGCATTCCAGGCCGCCAACGCGGAGAAAGATCCGCAGGCGCGGCTCAAGCTTCTTGACGATTTCGTCGCCAAATTTCCCAACTCCACGCTGAATCCTTACGTTTATCAGCTTTACATCAAGACTTACACGGACCTTAAGAACTATCCCAAAGTGATCGAGTATGCCGACAAGGTAATCGGGCTCGGCGACAAAGTGGACGCGGGAGGAAAGCTGCAGGCGCTTCAGTCGCGCTGCCAGGTTTTTCCGTACGGCTATAACGCAAAAGCTCCGGACGCCGCAGACCAGTTGACCAAGGAGCGTGACGCTTGCCTCGAAGGCGCGAAGTTGCTGGCAGCGTTTCCCAAACCGGCTGGCGCGACGATGACGGACGCGCAGTTTGAAGAGCAGAAAAAGCCGGGAATTGCCTTCTTTCAAAATGCCGCAGGGTTTGCGTGTTTGCAGTTGAAGGATTACCCATGCGCGATCAAGGCGTTCAAAGAAGTTCTTGCTTTGACGCCCACGGATGCCGTCGCGTCCTATCGGCTCGGCGTTGTATACCTCGAAATGAAACCACCGCAGGCGCTCGACGGCTTCTGGGCGCTGGCTCGCGCGATCAACCTGAAGATCCCGGATAGCGACAAGATCAAGGATTATCTCCGCCGACAGATTCTTGCGTACGAGCAGCCCGGTTGCGATTCGCTTGCCGACGCGCAACTGAACGAACTCTTACAGCTGTCTGCGAACTCGCCTGAGCGTCCCGCGACCTACGCGATTCCGAGCGCGGACGATCTGAACAAGATCCGCACGTCGAGCAACATTCTCACGGTGATCGCCGATCTGAAGGCCGGCGGCGACAAAGCGAAAATGACGTGGCTTGCTATCTGCGGAGCCGAATTTCCAGAGGTTGTGGGCAAGCTGATCGACATCACGCCCGGGGCTGATTTCGTGCAGTTGAAACTGTACACGGGCGCGACGCCTGAGGAAATTCAGGGGGCTACGACTGCGAACCTGGATGTGAAAGTGGTTGGGCAGCCCGAAGCTGCGCGACTTGAGAAAGAGCAAGGCGTTCGCTTCAGCGGCACTTTAGTTGGCTACGATCCCGATCCGAACTTCATGCTGCATTGGGACAAGGCTAAGGTGAACGCTGAGGATATTCCATCGGAAAAGGGCGGAGCTAAGAAGCCTGTTCACAAACCGGCGCCGAAGTAACGGGCTGCGAAGCCCTGGGAATGAAAATGGCTGGCCCATTGAGGGTCGGCCATTTTTATTTGCGGGGTCGTTGGTGCGAAAGCGGCTAAGAACGTGAACTCGTCGAGCCGATGCACATTTCGACGCTGAGATCCTTCACTTCGTTCAGGATGACATCTTGCAAAGTTGAGGTGTTGGGAAGCTAACCTGCCTGTGACCGGCAAGACTTGCACGGTCAAACTCGAACGGCCAAATTTAGCCGGCTAGCGAATCGGTTAGCTGCGATGGCCGTTGCGGCCGACGCGTTCGAGCTTGTATTCGCCTACTTTACGGCTCAGCGTATTGCGGTGGATTCCCAACTCTTTCGCGCACCGGGATTGATTGCCCTTGCAGCGTTCGAGCACACGGCGGATAAACTTTTTCTCGAATTCACCAACTGCCTCTTCGAGCAAGATACCTCGCTCGACCATCATTCCGACCAGAGATTCCAATTGGTCTTTCACGATTGCACGCTCCGCAGTGTCGCTTCGGAATGGGCTAGCTCCTGGGCTCAGTCGAGTGCGTGGCCGGTGACGCGTTGATAGGCTTCTCGATACTTTTCCGCTGTAGCAGTGACGACATCGGGCGGCAATGCAGGCGCCGGAGGCTGCTTATTCCAATCGATCTTTTCGAGATAATCGCGCACGTACTGCTTGTCAAACGAAGGCTGCGGCCTGCCAGGCATGTATTGATGGCCGGGCCAGAATCTGGAGGAATCCGGAGTTAGCGCTTCGTCGATCCAGATCAGATCGTTGCCAATTAAGCCAAATTCGAATTTTGTGTCGGCAATTATGATGCCGCGGGCTGACGCAAATTCCGCCGCGCTCTTGTAGATTGCGAGGCTGGTATCGCGCAATTTCTCAGCAAGCGGACGGCCGATTCGCGCGACTGTTTCATCGAAGGAAATATTTTCGTCATGACCGGTGGTCGCTTTTGTCGAAGGCGTGAAAATAGGTTCCGGCAAGCGATCGCTTTCGCGCAGGCCCGCCGGCAGTATGATGCCGCAAATGGAGCCTGTCTTTTGATAGTCCTTCCATCCCGAGCCGGAAATATATCCGCGCACAACGCATTCAATCGGAACAGGTTCGGTGCGGCGGACCAACATCGCCCTTCCCTTGAGCGCGTCCGCGTAAGGAGCAAGCGCGCCGCCGAAATTATTCGCGGAAATCACGTGATTCGGCACGATGTTTGCAAGTCGCTCGAACCAGAAGAGCGATAGTTGCGTGAGTACACGCCCTTTATCGGGAATCGGCGTCGGAAGTACTACATCGAAGGCGGAAAGCCGGTCCGTCGCCACGATCAGCAGTTGGTCGCCAAGCTCATAGATATCGCGCACTTTGCCGCGAGCTCGAAGCTTGAGCCCGGCAAAATCCGTTTGCGAAATGACAGCGCTCATTTGCGGAGAAGCCACGGGATTAATCTTTCCTTACTGAGAGGGCGGTATTCTAGCGCAGAGTCGCGGCTTGTCAACCGCTAAGAAGTACAGGTGGGAAGAATATTTTCCACAGATAAATGCTGCAAAAAATTTGCGTTATCGTTTCGAAATTACGCAGCGTTGCTCGCAGCTTTTGGCGTGCTGGCCTGTTCCGCCTCTTCCCACTTCACGGACACGAGTTTTGAAACGCCCGGCTCCTGCATCGTGACGCCGTAGAGGACCGAACCCATTTCCATCGTTTTGCGATTGTGCGTGACGACGATGAACTGTGTCTGCGCGCACATTTCGGCCAGCATTTTGTTGAAGCGGCCCACGTTGGCTTCGTCGAGCGGTGCGTCAACTTCGTCGAGAATGCAGAATGGGCTCGGCTGATAACGAAATACTGCGATCAGCAGCGCGAGCGCCGTGAGCGCTTTTTCGCCCCCGGAGAGCAGCAGGATATTCTGCAGGCGCTTGCCCGGCGGCTGGGCGACGATGTCGATTCCCATTTCGCCTGAGCTATCCGGCTCGCCGAGGCGCATTTCGCCGTGGCCGCCGCCGAAAAGCGATTGGAAGGCGACTGCGAACTGGCTGTTGATGAAGTTGAACGCTTCTTCGAATTTCTGGCGCGATACCTGGTCGAGCTCGGTGATTGTGAGCTGGGTGTTCTCGATTGACTGCACCAGATCGTCGCGCTCGCGGCGCATGAAGATCTCGCGCTCTTCGCATTCCTTGAATTCTTCGAGGGCCATCATGTTCACGGGGCCCATCGCTTCCACGCGCGCTTTCATTTCGTTGTAGTTTGTTTCGGCTGCGATCAATTCTTCGCCAATCAGGAGCTGGCTTTCCTGCGCCATCAACTCTTCCGGCTGCGCGTTGAGTTCGGCCACGCAAGTCTGGCGAAGATAGTCGCGGTCGGCATCGTTGCGGGCTTTCTCGATCTGGCGTTGGCCTCGCTCGGAACGCAGCTCGTCGAGGCGATTGCCGCTTGCCGCGCAGCGATTCATCGAGTTGGCCCGCGCGCGCACGCGCTTCGTCCCATTCCTTTTCGAGAGACGCTTTCAGTTCCTCGGCGCGGGCTTTTTCCTTGCGCAAATCTTCCACTTGCAACGCAAGCTGCCCGCAGGCGGCTTCGAGGTCGGTTTTTTCCTGAATCAGTGTGCCGTGCTGCTGGTGCAACGCAATCGTTCGCTCCCCAGCGAGCGCCATCTCTTCCACGAGCCGCTGCTCGGCGGCCTTGGCGCTTGTATAACGCTCCGTCATCGTGGCAAGTGCTTCGCGTTGCGCCACGACCTGCTCTTGTAGCGACTGGAAATCGCGGCGCAACTCAGCAAGCCTCTCGGCTGCGCCAGCGGCATCGCCTTCGGCATTCGCGCGGGAACGAAGGGCTTCGCCGTGGTCCTTGCGGGCTTGCTCCACGCGATTGCGAGCCGCTTCCGCTTCCTGGTGCAGCCACGCAATCTCTTGCTGCTTGGCGGCAAGCAGTTGTTCCACGCGACGATACTCCGTCCGCGCTTGATCGCGGGTGTGCATTGCGCCAACGAATGCCTTCTCGGCTTCCACGTGCTTGGCGTTCGCGTCGGCAACTTCAATTTCTCCTCCGGCGATTGCCATCTCGATGCGCGTCAGCTCCTCTTGCTGTTCCTGAGCCACTCGATCGAGCCGCGCTGCTTCTGCTTCGTGTTGGCGCAATTCGCGCTTCAGTGCGAGCGGGCCCGCATCGCCCTGGCGTCCACCGGAAACCATTCGGCCGTGATAGCAGGTGCCGTCGATCGTCAAGTAGTAGCTGTGTGGATTTTCGTTCGCCAACATTTCCGCCGCGGCGCCCGTTTCAACCAGATACGCAGTGCGCAGACGCGTGAGGAAATGCTTCGCCGCAGGACCAAGCGGATCACGAAAATCCACCAATCGGTCGAGCCGCGCGATCACACCCTCAGGCATCGGCAGGGAAGCATCTATTTCAGATGTCTGAATGTTCAGCCTGCTGAGCGAGTCGACGAAGAATGTGGCGCGTCCGCCCATTTCGTCGCGCAGCAACGAAACGCCGGCGCGCGCCTGGTCGAACGACTCGACGACCACGTATTCGAGTTCATCGCGCAGGAACTGTTCGATTGCGCCTTCATACTGTTCCTGCACTTCGGCGTAGTCAGCCAGCAAGCCAACAGCGTGGAACCCTCTCGTATCTGCGCCGCCATGCTCGTTGAAGAGCTTTTGCACCGCGTCAGCCGTATAAGCGCGCTCGCTTAGAATCTGCTCAACAGATGAATGACGGGCACGCTCCGCCGAAAGCGCCTCGCGAGTTTGCTTCAACTGCTGAGCGGTTTCCTGTTGCGCGCCCCGCAGCGCGACGAGGCGAGCCTGCGCATCTCGCGCCGCTGTACCGAGTTCCTCAGCGCGTCGCTCGGCTTTCTCGTAGAAATCTTCTTCGTTCTTCACGCGCAGCGCCAACGCGGCCCATTCGATTCCCATCGTGCGCGCCGCTTCCGACCGCTGTTCCTCTGCCAAGGTATGGCGGGCGGCGGCTTCCTCTGCTTGCAGCGATTCGGCCTGCATGCGCGCTGATTCTTCCACCAGCTTTCCGGCCAGCGCGCGCAATTCCGCAATGCTCGCCTCGAGCCGTTCCTGTTCCGTCGTGCTGAGTCCGACCTTTTCAGTCGCGTCGCGCAACGCCGATTCCACTGCGCCAGACTGCTCCCGCAATTGCGTCACCGCTTCCCGTTGCGCGTTCATGCGAGCCGCCAAATCGGTCGCTTGCCTCTCGGCTTGCTCGATTTCCAGCGTCACGCGGTTCGACCGCGATGCCAGCTGCGCCAGCTGTTCACGATTAAAAGTAATCCGGTTCTCTGCGCGGTCGAGATCGAGCGATGTTTGCCCCAGCAGGTTGTGCGTCTGGCGCAATTCCGCATCCAGTTCATACGTTCGCGCGTTCAGCCGTTCCTGCTCGGCCTCGAGTTCGTGCACCGAGCGCGCATCGCGCTCTTCCGCCGCTTCCATCTCGCGCAACAGATTTTCAAGCCGCGCCGCTTCGATATCGAGATGCTCAGCCTTGCTCGCCAGCACGATTCGCAGCAATCCGCGCATCTGCTCGCGCAACTCGGCATAGCGCCGCGCCTTGGAAGCCTGTCGCTTCAGCGAAGCAAGCTGCTTCTCAACTTCCACGAGAATGTCGTTCACGCGCGAAAGATTAATCTTCGACGCTTCGAGCTTGGCCTCCGCCAGCCGCCGCTTGGTCTTGTACATCGTGATGCCGGCCGCTTCTTCGATGATGGCGCGCCGGTCCATCGGCTTCGAATTCAGAATTTGACCGATGCGCCCCTGCTCGATGATGGCGTAACTGTCCGGGCCCAGACCCATGCCCATGAAAAGTTCCTGCACGTCTCGCAAACGGGCCACGCGCCCATTGATCACATATTCGCTTTGCCCGGAGCGATACAGCCGTCTGCCAACCACCACTTCGCCCGGTTTCAGGTTCATCGCCGGTTTCTCGGCGCCGCGCTTCTTCCAGGGCTTGCCCTTGCCGGCCGGTTCGGATTCGCTAACCGCAAGTTCCTCATGGGGCGCGTCTGTTTCAGCGGACTCGTTCGGCACTGAGGGTACGGGCGAGGGCATCGTGAGAGTGCCCCCGTTCGGCGCGGAATCGTTCGGCGCGGAATCCTCAGCCACGGTAAACGCCGCCCCCACTGTGTGGTTTTCCGGCGCCGCCAGCACCTTCGCCACAGCGTCAGCAAGCTCCGGGTCCACCAGCGTCAGCGTAACCTCAGACAGCCCCATCGGCGGCCGCTTCGCCGTCCCGTTGAAGATGCAATCCGACATCCGCTCGGCCCGCAGCATCTTGTGGCTCTGCTCGCCCAGCACCCAGGAGATCGCGTCCACCACATTCGACTTCCCGCAGCCGTTCGGCCCCACAATGCACGTTATCCCGCTGCCGCTGAACGTGATAGGCGTCTTCTCGCAGAACGACTTAAAGCCCAGCAATTCGACCTTCCGCAGTTTTAGCACCCGGACCCTCGCACAGTTTGCTCCATTAGCCTCATCGGCTGGAGAAGCTTCAGTTTAATCTTCCTCGGGAGGAGTTTTGAGACAACAACGCTGGAAGGGTCGGTATGAATGGCCCTGCCGCCTGGCGCTTCGGATCGGCGGTTACGGGAACAAAAGTTAACACGCGCCGCAAAGCGTGTAAAGCCTGAATCGCGAAATGTGCAACGTTAGGAACTATGCCGCGCCAGACCTCTCAGTAGATCATGGGCACAGCTGTCGTTCCGTGCCGCCGGCTCTTTTGACCTTGTAGTTTCTTTTCGCAGTTCGGTGGGAGCCCCCGCATTCATGCGGGGAGGAGTGCTTCAGCGCTCCAAAAAAGCTCACTTTAAATCACGCGCTTTAGCGCTGGCGCTCCGTTGCGCTCCACCCCGCGCCGCGCGAAACACCGCGAAGTAAGAAAGCAGCCGCCGCTTGAATCCCAACCGCTCATAAAGCTGCACCGCCCGCGCATTCTCCGCCCGCACATGAAGAATAGGGGTTTCGCCCCGCTCGCGAATGCGCTCCGCCAGGATCGTCATCAGAAAACCTGCATACCCATGCCCCAAATGCTCAGGATGCGTGCACACCGCGCTAATCTCCGTATAACCGGGAAGCTTCAGGCGCTCCCCAGCCATGGCGACAAGCTTTCCGTCCTTGCGTATCCCCAGATACGTCCCCATTTCCCGCGTCCGAGTGTCAAACGGCCCAGGCTTGGTCAGCGTAGCCAGCTCCACCATCTCCGGCACATCCGCCTCCCGAAGTTCGATGAAGTCATGCGAAAGCTCAATGAAGTCATACGACTTTCGATCAGGCTCGAGCCGCGCATCGTCCTCCAAAATCATCTGCAGCAAACCGCCGTCGAGCACAATCTCAAGCCCCTCAGGCGCGTCCAACCGCTTCGGAAGAAACAAGCCCAGCCCGCCGCCCCCCGCAAGCAAGCCCCGCACCGCCGCGAATCCCTCCGCATTCGGCTCGGGAAACCCACCCAGCGGAGTCACT
The DNA here is from genome assembly GCA_963729525.1 of uncultured Acidobacteriota bacterium. Classification (GTDB taxonomy): domain Bacteria; phylum Acidobacteriota; class Terriglobia; order Acidiferrales; family UBA7541; genus Palsa-295. The sequence goes on along the minus strand of CAVSOB010000007.1, from coordinate 290,419 downwards.
TCCGGCGGAAACCGTCGCAACACTCCGTAAGTCTCAGCAAAATTCGCCTGGCAAGTCCCCAGCGCATTGAAAATCGGATTATCGAGTGGGTGCATCCGGCTGCTCCAAAGCGCCGCAAACATTCCCGGCGCTGTCACCATTGTCGATGCTCTCCACCCGACCTTAGACTCCGCCCGCCCACTCCCGCTATCCGCTATTTGCGCCCAAATTGGCCCGTCGCATCGCAGCAAATCAAAACACAGAAGTCTCTACCGAAGGTCACTCTTCGAGGGGTGTTTAAGAAGGGCAGCAGATCCAACGCAGAAATCCCTACCGGAGCGTACTCCTTGAAGGCGTTTTAAGAACAAAGCGTTTCAAAAACAAAGCGCCATAAATACTTAGTTTGCTCAATTGAGTTCCTCTCGATCCAGCTCCGTAGGCGCGAAACGAGTTAGATTAGGCCGTAACGCCTGGGTGACCATCGCGCGTCAGCGCTTCCTTTTGCGCAGCCTCATCCGCGCAAAGCATTCGTCCGTGCCTTTGCGTTGCCGAAGTTGGCTTAGGGGAAACTCTGCGCACTTCTCATCTTTTAAGGGTCTACGCAACCGGATAAAATCAAGTGGTCTTCTAACGCTATGGTTAACCTCTTTGCTGGGAAGGGTGAACCAAACTGCCGGTACTATAGGATCCGTACGGCCCTTACGGGCGCGAAATGGATTTGACGTGGACAGAGACAGGCATAACGAGCCAGCACACGCGACAGCGATATTGACGACGGCCCCACCGTCCGGACTTTCGGTCCTAGTAGGATATGTTGCCGTTCTCTTAGTCCTAGTGTGGATCGCTCGGGCGCACCGCACGGAAATACCGGATGCTGTCGGTCTCGCCATGATCTGCTTCTCATTCGGATGGGTGTATCTGGCCCTTTGGAAGTTGGATCGCGCACGCCGCAAACTTGGTTGGAACCGCTCAAACATGACGAAGCTTCTCACTGGTCTACGTCCAGACGATCCGGACGAGCTTTCATCTGGCAGTGGTCGTTGCAACTATGCTGCGCCATCTTGTCGACCGTTGTTTGCGTGGTGGTTCTTTCGTTTTCTGCATAGCGGCGATGCAGTGTCGCTGGTGATTGACTGTGCGCCTCTTGGTCTTCACGGCGTGTGAACCGTGGCTTAAAGTTTCAAAGGAATCGGAAACGATGAGAAGTCTTTTTCTAAGGTCACTGCTCGTGGCACTTCTGATCGGACCTCTTGTGACATTCGTCTCCACCGTAGCTTCAGTGCGAACCACGGTGAAATACGAACCCGGGTTGAGCGAAGCCGAAATAAAATCGTACGATAACCGGAGAGTGTCAGACTTGGAGGTTTTTCTGAAATCGAGACAAGTGAAGTTTACCCGCTACCAGTGGTTGCGTGAATCTGTCGGCTACGCATACTTCTGGAAGGATATAGCACTGAGAAGTCTCGGATCCTGCATTGGAATATTCCTTGGGTGTATCGTTGTCGGGAGGTTGGAACAACACATCGCTTGACTCCAACAGGCGAGAACTCCTGATTAGTCGGCTACCGGAGACTTCGCGGCAAATCGGATGAAGATCACAATCGAACCACCATCTGAGGCCACAGAGGCAAAGACCAACCTCACATTTTTCACCGTGGCCCTTGGCACTGGACTCACGGCTTCGCTCGTTGCTGCCACCTTTGAAAAGTCAGAACGTTTGCAGTTCGTTGCGGATGTTCTGGTGCTTGTGGTTGGCATCGTCTCCTTGATGATTCTCGGAATGGCAGTCTCCGTAGCGCGTGAGCCATCGCTTCGCAGACTTACAATTGTTGGTCTCGTTACACTCATTGTCCCGTGGTTCCTAGCGTTGCTCTTAGTTAAAGTATTTAGACTCGGCGGACATGATGCGGGAGCATTTAGCTTGATGTATTACATGTGGGGCTGCACCATCGCGGGCCTAGGGCTTCTCGTGACGGCGTCTCTGCGATTCATACGCGAGCGCCGCAACTGAAATTCTTCTGGCGTGTCGCTCACCCGTTAGGCCGGGTTTCCCGTAATCTCCGGAGGCAAGATGCATTCACTGCCACAACCATCCTCGTTACCCGCTGGTCTTCATAGCGCCATGCCGTACCTGATCTTCGATGGCACGGCGGCGAAAGCAATTGCATTTTATTGCGAAGCCTTTGCAGCCGCCGAGCTGCCGGGCAGGCTCACGGATCCAGCTGGAAGAGTTCTAGACGCCGGAATCATGATAGGAGACTCGGTTATCCGTGTCGGCGACGAAGCGCCCTGGCGCATTGCGAAGAGCCCGCGCACACTTGGCGGCGCTTCGTCATTCGTTCACCTTTACGTGGCGGATGCGGACGCGGTGATCGAGCGTGCGGTGGCCCTCGGCGCGAGAATCCTATTGCCCATCAAAGATCAATTTTACGGAGACCGCGCCGGAAGTATCGCCGATCCATTTGAGCAGGCCTGGACGATCGCCACCCACAAAGAAGATCTATCTCCCGAAGAGATCCAGAAGCGGTTTGCTGCTTCTCTTCGCGGTTCATAAATGCACAGTCCAGCGCCGCTATTAGGATCCACTCACTGTTTCTTCGCCGGAACCGAAGAAGCGGCCGTCGCGCTCACCACGTTTTCCCGCTCCTGATTGTAGGTACCGAACTTCTTGGCCACCGGCTTCAACGTAGGATAGAACTGCACAAATGTATGCTCCACCGCAGCATGCGCATCGTGACAGGCGAAGCATGCTTCTTTGCGATTGATCTGTGCCGTCTTGCTGTTCTCATCGAAGGCGTAGTAGCCCCACTTATCCGGCAAGCGCGCATCCTTCACCTCGACGGCAATACCCGTCAAATCCGTTTGGAAGTGGCCGTCCTTGTTGATCGAACCTTTGCTCTGCGCGCTACGCTCCTCGACCACGAACATAGTCTGCTCCGGCCAGCGTCCTGAGCCCATAAATTCGCGATAAGCCCACTGCGGCACGAAGACGTTGGTGAACTGAGGATTTCCGCCTGTGCTGTAGGTCATCCCGTAGCCTGACGAGAGAAACACCCAGGCGCGATAGTTTTCCGGACGTTTCAGATCTTTTGTCCCCGTAAACTCCGGCCGGTCGGTCGTACCCAAGCCCGAAGACTGCGTCTTCACTGCCGCACCCGCTACCAGAAGAAAAAGACAAGCCGCCGCCACCGTGAACCACACGCCACGCCTCATGTCTCCCTCGCTGCGACCGACTGCATCGCCAAAACCTCACTATGTCGCCGAGCGATATAGTGATAGGCAAGTGAGCCGCCGCACCTGCAAAAGTGATAAGTCGCCGCAGCAGAATGGCTTGAGAGACTCTCAGCCGATTTCGCGTTCCCCCAAAATGTCCTATTCTGGGATTCCCCTGTTCGGAAGGGACTCTCCTTATATCCCATCTTGACAAATGGTTACCAGTAAGGTAACATGCGTCGTGCGATTTAACGGTGGCTTGACTCGGTGCCAACCGACAGCCGCCACTCCCGTATCGCCGATTCTAATCGCAAATCTGGAATTAGAATTCCGCGTAAGCCCCATAAGAATCAGCAAACTAAAAATTCCTAATCGCAAATTTTCGACGATTTCTCCGTCTCTTTTCCACGCCGCGGATCGCGAGCCGCAAGCGATTTTTCTAATCGAGAATGCGCGATTAAAATCCTGCCCAACTCATACAAAAATCAGCCTGCTAGAAATTTCCAATCGAGAACGGATGGCCATTTCTCACCTCGCTCTGGATCCCGCGAGCCTAAGCTCGCCGGTCGCTCGTCCCGTGCCTATCCTGACGAGGCCAAGCGTCAACGAACGGCCACTAGCTGCTGCCTTCCTCGCGTATCACATTGACTTGCTGAGCACTTACGGCCTAGCATGGCGCGCACGGGAGGTCCGCTTGGAGCCCAGAAGCGTGCCAGGAGTTCGCCGAGTCCTGTTCAGTGTCGCGGTTATTTCCGGTGTTTTTCTTCTTTCGCTCCTCGCCTCTCGCCCGCCGGCGCCCAAATCTGCCAAGGCCCCCGAATCAGAATTCTCCGCGGCTCGCGCTCGCGCGGTGCTCGATCGGCTCGTGGGCGACGGCATTCCACATCCCACCGGAAGCGCTGCGAACGACGCCGTTCGCGCGAGAATCCTCGAAGAATTTTCCAAGCTTGGCTATGCCCCGGAAGTGCAAACCGGATTCGCTTGCGACGAATATGGAGCCTGCGCGACCGTGAATAACGTCGTCGCTCGCCTCGACGGTGCCGAGCAAGGCCAGTCCGTTCTGATCGCAGCGCACTATGACTCCGTGCCCGCGGGCCCAGGCGCGTCCGATGACGGCGTTGGCGCTGCAACCGTGCTGGAATGCGCACGCGCGTTGAAGACTCTGCCGAAGCCGCGTCACTCCATCGTTTTCTTGATCGACGACGGTGAAGAAGCGGGCCTTATCGGTGCGCGCGTGTTTGTCAATCAACACCGCTGGGCGAAGGAAATCGTCGCGGCCGTCAATGTCGACACGCGCGGCACTTCCGGGCCGAGCCTGATGTTCGAAACCGGCTCCGCCAATTATTCAATCGTGCAGCTCTACGCGAAGCACGCAAGCTCCCCGGCCACGAACGCATTCGCCTATTTCGCCTACAAACATCTCCCCAATGACACCGACTTCACCGTGTTCAAAGCCGCGGGCTACCAGGGCGCGAACTTTGCTTTCATCGGCAACGTCACGCAGTACCACACGCCGCTCGACAACTTTCAAAATTCCAGTCCCGCGAGTCTCCAGCACGATGGCGACAATGCATTGCCCATGCTTCTAGCGCTCGCGAACGGCGACCTTGCGAATTTTTCGCCGCGCGAAGCCGCATACTCTGACGTCCTCGAGCGTTGGACAATCTACTGGCCGGCTTCGTGGACACTCGGCATCTCAATCCTGGGCACCTTGTTTCTTTTCGTTGAAATCGGTTGGCTCATCTATCGCCAGCGGCTCACGCCTTCTGCGCTGGTGTGGGGATTTTTCGCGTGGCTATCCATCCTTGTGGTTACTGCGGCGAATGCCTGGATCATTCATCGCGGACTGACTCGCGCCGGCGCGATGGCGGCGAACTGGGTAGCTCATCCGGTTGCGATTCAGGCGGTGTTTTGGTGTTTGGCGCTCGCTGTGGTTTCTACCGTCGCCTTTGCTTTTTCTCGTCACGCCGGTTTTCTGGCACTATGGGCAGGCGTTTGGACCGGCTGGGCGATCCTTTCGATCGCTTCTGCAATATATACCCACGGTATCTCTTACTTGTTTCCGCTTTGCCTCTGGGCCGCTGTGCTGTCGGCAATACCGCTGGTATTCGGTCGCGCGGAAACTTTCGATCAGGGTCTAGCAGCTGGAATTGTGCCGCTGATAGTCGCCACGGTTTCCGGCTTCGAGGTGGCGATCCTTCTTTACTCGGCGCTCGGCAATCAAGTTCTGGTCACAATCGCCATCGTTGTGGCCCTTTTGCTCACGCCCTTCGCTCCTTTCTGCGCCGATCTCTTGGAGGTTCGCGGTCTTTCGCGAATCGCGTTGCCCACAGTCGCTATCATCGCCACCGTTCTGGCTGCACTTGCGGCGACAGTTGTTCCGGCTTTTTCCGCGAAGTCACCCGAACGCGTCAATATCGACTTCTGGCAGGATGGCGACACGGGAAAATCGGTGTGGATCGTCCAACCGGAATCGCGTCGGCTGCCGGAGCCGATTCAGCTGGCCACTCATTTCACGCGACAGGACGCAGGACCTTTTCCGTGGAGCAGCACGATGGCGTTCATCGCGGATGCGCCTCACCAGGATCTCGCGCCGCCTACGTTCACGATTCTCGAATCGTCCGAGGAGGGTTCGAGACGCGCCTATCGCGCGCTAATGCGTTCCGAGCGAGGCGCTCAAAATGTGATGGTTTTCTTTCCGCCCGAATCGGGCGTCGAATCGGCGCGCATGGAGGATGAACCGATCCAACCTGAATCCGAGCGGCTCCGGAAATATCTCAACGGCTGGATCGTCTATAGCTGCCTGGCGGTTCCCGCCAAAGGCGTAGAACTGAGTTTCACTTTGCCTCTCGGCAAATCCGTGGTCGTTTACACGCTCGATCAATCGTATGGCCTGCCGGCCGAGGGCAGTTTTCTGGTCAAGTCGCGCCCGCTAACCGCGACAACATCAGGCGACGGCGACATCTCGCTCGCCAGCCGTCGCGTCGAACTGAACCCGTAAAAGAAGGCGCCAATTTGAAGTCCGTTCGGTCTCGCGACCGCCGTTACGTTCTTCCAGTTACGGCTGTGCCTTCACTTCTTGCAGCTTTCCTTCGACATCCTGAACTACGACGAAACGCGACTTAGCCGTTGCCGCCCTTTGTTCCTGCGTTATCTTCGCTGCTTCAACAACGGTCGGCTCGTGATAAGCCACTTCGACCTTGCCCATCTCCACAGCCTTGTCGTAATTCTGATATGTAGATGGGAGAAACGGGCCGTCGTTCTTCCCGCTCACATTTGCAGGAGGTATCCAGACCGCGTGGTGCGTTACGCCGGCAATCGCCGACCCTCCACCGCCACCGCCGCCAAAACCCCCACCGCCACCCCCACCCGAGTTCGAAGGCCCAGCCACTCCTCCGCCCGCCACGCTATTGCCGCCGCCGGTTCGTTGCGCGTGTGCCGTTCCGACTCCGAAGCAAAGAACAAAAACTGCTATCGCCATCAACTGTTTCATCTGCGCCCCTTTTCGGGGCTCCGCCGCCGGGGACGCCCGGCAAGCCCGCCGTCTCTCCTCGTATACTAAAACAACACAGCAGAGAGAAAATGGGCCGTCCGTACCATGGGTACTAACAAAATTCCCGTGCAATTCCACTAGGACCAGGCAGAGCCTCTACGTGTGTATCGGCGGCTTGACGCTTGCCTTGAAGCATCTGGGCGTGTTCCGTGCGAACTTCGAGGGCAGGCTATGAGACGCCTGTGGTGACTTTCACTCCGCGCCCTTAAGGACGGGGCGAAGATTGAGGGGAAGCCGCGTTCCCACTCTCTGATTGCGTGGTTTGGTAGCGAATCAAATCCTCCAGGTCGCCAATCTTGTCGCCGAGCAAGTTCATCTTTCGCGCCAAGCCCTGAATTTCGGACTCCGCCCGCCGGTTCACATCGAAATCAAGCTCGCCGCGCAGACGGTCTTTCGTGTCCTGCCGGTTCTGGCTCATCATGATCACCGGCGCCTGAATGGCCGCGAGCATCGAAAGGAAGAGATTCAGCAAGATGAACGGATAGGGATCCCACGCCCGATTTCGGAGGAAAATGTTGATGCCCGAATAGATGATGATCGCGGCCGCAAACATGATGATAAACGCCCACGATCCGCCGAAGCCCGCCACCGCATCTGCGATCCTCTCACCGAAAGTCGTTTTCTCTTCGATCAACACGTTCGGGTTGCGGCTCGCGCGTAAGCGCACCAGTTGCTGCGAGGCGTGAAACTGCCGCCCCAGCACCGTGAGCATGTCCATTCCCGCGTGCGGTTTGCGCTGCAGCAAAATCAGTATGTCGTTGCGGTCCACTTCGATGGCCACCGTGTCTTCGGTCGCCACCGCGTTCGTCTGGTGCGGAGTCTGTTCGAGCATCGAGGCGAATCCGAAGAATTCGCCGGCCGCGGGCTGATCGACGATCACTTCTTGATGGTCCTCGTCCACCGTCGACACCTGCACGGCCCCGGAGACGAGGATGTAGGCTTTGTCGCCCTGGTCGCCGATCTTGTAGACGCGCTGCCGCGGCGCGAATCGCCTCAGCTCCACCTGTCCGGCAAGGACGGCGGCTTCATCGTCGTCCAGCAAAGCGAACAACGGGACCTGCTTCAATGCCTCTGGCGTACACGACATCGTTCACCTCTCGCACAAAAATTGAATTTCGGCCGTATTACTGCGCGCTTCGAAAATTAGGACAGCCGCCCGCGCCTGATGCGCGAAAGCCTACCATGGCGTGTTGTTTCCGCAGTAGGGGCACGGCAGCCGTGCCCGAACTCGACACTTGGCACGCACCGCCCATTCGTCGCAAGCCGTCAAAAGGGGTAAGAGAGGGGAAAGGTGGTAAAAAAATAGAATATTCCGCCACGCAGCGCTCGCCGGCTCTTTGCCTGTGTACTACGCGCCACTCAGAAACCATGCGCGCGCCGCAATTGCTTGCCACGCGAACCGTCAGCTAGAATGCTTGGTTCTGTGACCGCGCAAAATCATCTCGACATTCGCTTCCACGACACGCTCACCGACCGGCTCGAGCCTCTCCAGCCCGTCCATAAAGACGAAGTCCGCATCTACACTTGCGGACCCACCGTTTACGATTTCGCGCATATCGGCAATTTCCGTACCTTCGTTTTTCAAGACATTCTGCGCCGTTTCCTTCGCTTTGCCGGCTACCGCGTTCTGCAGGTAATGAATCTCACCGATGTTGACGACCGCATCATCGCCAACGCCGCCGCCGCGAAAGTCACGCTCCGCGACTACACCGAGAAATACATTGAAGCCTTTCTTGAAGACATGCGCTCGCTCAACCTCGAAATGCCCGAAGAGCTCGTTCGCGCCACCGATCACATAGAAGACATGGTTGCCCTGATCGAGCGCCTTACGAAAAAAGGTTTTACCTATCCCAGCGACGGATCGATTTATTACCGCATCGCGAAATTCCCTGATTACGGCAAGCTTTCAAAGATTGACGTGAGCGGCATGAAAGCCGGCGCCCGTGGCGATACCGACCGTTACGAAAAAGACGACGTCCGCGACTTCGCCCTCTGGAAAGCTCCCAAGGTGGGCGAATTTTTCTGGGAGACTGCCGTCGGTCCGGGCCGCCCCGGCTGGCACATCGAATGCGCCGCGATGTCCATGAAGTATCTCGGCGAGACCCTCGACATTCATACGGGCGGCATCGATCTCGCCTTCCCGCACCACGAAAACGAAATCGCCGAAAGCGAAGCCGCTACCGGAAAGCAGTTCGCAAAACTCTGGCTGCACGCCGAGCACCTGATCATCGAAGGCGAAAAGATGTCCAAGTCGCTCGGCAATTTCTATACGCTGCGCGATCTTTTCGCCAAAGGTTACAAGCCCTCGTCCATCCGCTTCCTTCTTCTCTCCGTTCCTTATAATCGCCAGCTGAATTTCACCATGGACGGGCTGAAACAGGCCGAAAGCTCGGTCGAGCGCATGCGCAATTTCGTCGCTCGGCTGAAATCGGAAAAATTTGGCGCCGGGTCAAATCCTGAAATGACCAAACGCGCTGCGGAAGCCGAAAAGGATTTTGCCGCAGCGCTGGCCGACGACCTGAACACTGCTGTTGCCCTCGCCGCAGTCTTCGATTTGATTCGCGACGTGAATACGGCGATGGATCGTGGCGAATTTCTCCAGCAGGATGCTCCGCGCCTGGTCGCGGTCATGGAGAAATTCGATGAAATTCTCTCCGTGCTCAAGGACGATGATGCCGAGCGGCTCGCCAAGCTCGGTTTCGGCTCGTCGAAACCGCGCATGGCGCCCGAAGAGATCGAAACACTCATTGAGGAACGCCAGGCGGCCAAGAAGCGCCGCGATTTCAAACGCTCCGATGAAATTCGCAAACAACTCGCGGACTCTGGTATTATTGTCGAAGACGTAAAAGACGGCACTGTTCGCTGGAAATATAAATGAGCATCTCCAAAAAACACGAACTCTCGCTCCATAGCCAGCCGTCCCACGAACGCCCCAACCTCTACGGCGTAGACTAAGTCCTCTTCCTCTGATGGCTGTTCCCGGCATGCGCTGGCAGGAATCCGTGCGCGCGCCGAACAAAAATCCATATTTGGAGGAAGTGATGCAAGCGATCGATATGAAAGGTGATTCAAAGGTTGCCGCAAAATTGAATGGCACGACGGTTAATCTGCCGCACCTGGTCACCGCATTGCCAGGGCCCAAAGCAAAGCAGCTCGTCGAACGCGATCGCGCCGTCGTGTCGCCTTCCTACACGCGCGATTATCCGCTCGTCGCGAAGACGGGCCGCGGCGCCATGATTGAAGACGTTGACGGCAACACGTTCCTCGATCTTGCCGCCGGCATCGCAGTTTGCGCCACCGGCCACTGCCATCCCGAGGTCGTTGCCGCGATTCAAAAACAGGCGTCTGAACTAATCCATATGTCGGGCACCGACTTCTATTATCCGAATCTCGTCGAACTCGCCGAGAAGCTCGCCTCGATTTCGCCTGGTAAAGGGCCGAAGCGCGTGTACTTCGGTAACTCCGGCGCCGAAGCGATTGAAGCCGCCATCAAGCTGGTGAAATACCACACCAAGCGCGACAAGCTCATCGCCTTCCATGGTGCATTTCACGGCCGAACCATGGGCGCACTTTCGCTCACCGCCAGCCGCTCGATTCAACGCAAGGGCTTCGGCACGCTCCTTTCGGGCGTATTCCACATGCCTTTTCCGGATACCTACCGCGGCACTTATGGCATCCGGCCTGAGTTTGCCTCGGCTGATTGCTTGAGCTATCTCGAAAATGAACTCTTCCGCCGCCGCGTCGATCCCGAAGAAGTTGCGGGAATTTTCATCGAGCCGATTCAAGGCGAGGGCGGCTATCTGCCTGCGCCCGCCGATTTTCTGCAAGGTCTCCAACGCATCTGCCATAAGTACGGCATCATGTTCGTGGCCGACGAAGTGCAATCCGGCATGGGCCGCACTGGCAAATGGTGGGCCTCTGACCACGCCGGAATCGAGCCCGACATCATTTGCACAGCGAAGGGAATCGCTTCCGGCATGCCGCTAAGCGCGATCATCGCTCGCGCGGACGTGATGAACTGGGTTCCCGGCGCGCACGCATCCACCTTTGGCGGCAACCCGGTTTGCATCGCCGCTTCGATCGCCACTCTCGGCCTGCTCGAGCGGCAATACATGGCCAACGCAGCACGCATGGGCGACTACATCATGAAGCGCACCGCCGACTGGCGCGAAAAGCACAAAATCGTCGGCGAGGTTCGCGGCAAGGGTCTGATGATCGGCATCGAGTTCGTCCGCGATCAGAAGACTAAAGAAAAAGCCACCGACCTGCGCAACAAGCTGGTTCAGATGGCCTTCCACAAGGGTGTTCTGGTTCTAGGCTCTGGCGACACAACGCTGCGCCTCTGCCCGCCACTCCTGATTGACGAAGCGCAAACCGACTTCGCGCTAAATACTCTCGAAGCCTGCATCACCGAACTCGAGCGCAGCCTGTAGCCCAGGAAAAGAGCCGGCGAGACGCTGGCGTTACGGAACTGCATTTTTGGCGCAGGATGACTGCGGAGTCTGGGGCACTCTTGCTTGTCGGCAAGTAAATGCAGAACCCGCGGTAGATCTCACGGCATATTGATAGCAAGGCTGCCATGCCGTAACGCCGGCGTCTGGCCGGCTCTTTTCAAGACCGCGCGCCGCGTTCAAATTCGCCTACGCCTAAATTCGCGCCTAGGTGTAAAGTGGCACAGGCACTCTTGTTCATCCTGAGAACCGAAGGGCCTGTGCGCAGTTGCGCGTGCACCAAGCCTAATTCAAGTAGAGCGATGAAATCGGATGCTCGCCCGTCTAATCTTCGCCGCCGTTAATTTTGCTGCGCGCAACGGCCTTGCCGAATCGCATCGTGAATCGGCTTCAACGCCAAAGGAATCGGCGCGCCAAACCGGCGTCCGCGGCGAAACCTTCGCCTACTGGTATCTCCGCCGCCACGGCTACACGCTCGTAGCCCGCAACTACACCGTGCCAGGCATCAAAGGTGAAATCGATCTCATAGGCTACGACGGCCGCGCACTCGCGTTCGTGGAAGTAAAAACCCGCTCCACGGCGCAAGCGCAATCCACCCCCGAAGATGCCGTCAACGCCGACAAGCGCCGCAACCTCGCCCGCATGGCCCGCCAATTCCTTCGCTCGCGTCGGATCGATTCCGCCGCCTGCCGCTTTGACGTCCTAGCCATCGAATCCCACGCCGGGAAAAAGCCAATCGTCCGCCTCCACAAATCCGCATTTGGCATGGCTTCCGCCGAGTTGTCGCACCAATACCGGTGACTCGAGGCATCGCGCAAACGCGCAAATGGCACACAATTTGCTATAACCTCCCCTGGCTCCTAAGATCGCGTAGTAAAATAACTGCAATCTAGCAGAAATATTGGCCTCGACCGCTTCGAGGCAAAAATCTGGACGAGGAGGGAAGTTTGCCGGAGCTTCGCAGGGATCCGATCACCGGCCGGTGGGTCATCATCTCCACAGAGCGTGGCAAGCGGCCGCTGGATTTTGTTCGCGAAAGTGTCCAAATAAAAGGAACGCCCGCTTGTCCTTTTTGCCCTGGCAACGAAGGGAAGACGCCCCCGGAGATTCTTGCCTACGGCCGCAACGGCACAGGGAAAGATACGGCGGGCTGGTCGCTCCGCGTCGTGCCAAATAAGTTTCCGGCGCTGGGGATTGAAGGTGGCCTCGATCGCGAAGGCGAAGGCCTTTTCGATCGCATGAACGGCGTCGGCGCCCACGAAGTGATCGTCGAAACTCCTGATCACATGAAGACGCTCGCGAACCTGGGTGAGAAAGCGGTCGAAGAAGTTTTCTGGGCCTACCGCGATCGCATGCTCGACCTGAAAAACGACCGCCGCTTTCGCTACATCCTGCTCTTCAAGAATCATGGCGAACCAGCCGGCGCAACACTGGAACATACCCATTCGCAATTGATCGCGCTGCCGATTGTTCCCAAGCGCGTCCGCGAAGAAGTGGATAGCGCCAAGCACTACTACGACGAAAAAGAACGCTGCATTTTTTGCGACATGATTCGCCAGGAAGTGGAAACCGCTTCGCGCGTGATTCTCGAAAACGATTACTTCATCGCCCTCGCTCCCTATGCGCCGCGTTTCCCGTTTGAAACGTGGATTCTTCCGCGGCGTCACAGCTCCGCATTCGAAAACATGCCCACGCCCTACTACGGCAGCCTCGCAAAAATTCTTCGCGACTTCCTCGCGCGCCTCGATAGCGTGCTCACCTTTCCGTCCTACAATTACGTGATCCACACTTCGCCCATCGGCGAAGAAATCAACGACCACTACCACTGGCACATCGAAATGATGCCGAAGCTCACTAAAGTCGCAGGCTTCGAATGGGGCACGGGCTTCTACATCAACCCCACCCCGCCCGAAGAAGCCGCCCGCTTCTTACGCGACGCGAAGTGACGATCCTCAGTAGCACAGGCATTCCTGCCTGTGCCTCCAGCAGCACGCGGCACGCCCTCCCCTATACCTGCAATCAACCCGACCTGGTTCCTTTCTTCATTTTGTTAATCGAAATTTTGTTTAAACAAAGGCGAGATCAAAAGAGCCGGCGGGACGCCGGCGTTACGGAATGGCAGCCGGGGCGGAAGCTTACCGCGAGGTCTGCGTTGATCGCGTCTCTTGTTGTGACGAGATTCCGCCGACGGCCACACTGTGGGGATGCTACAGGCCCTAAAAACAAAAGCGCCCGCGAAGAGGAGTCTTCGCGGGCGCCAAAGTGAATTACTGTTTGTTATCGCTATTACGTCTGCGTCTCCGAATTATCCTGCATCACTGGCGCCGGCATCGGCTCCGGTGCAGGACTCGCCGCCGGCGTAGCACCGCCATCGCGACCCGCCCCCGGATCGCTCGAAGCGGTTCCAGTGCCATTGCCCGGTTGCCGCGCAGGGGTTGAATCCGGCGAAGGCCCCGGACCATTGCGAGACGGCTTCAACGTGAACGTCACGCCCCGCTTCGCGTTCTCATCCACCGTACGCTGCAAGTCCACTTCGTCCATGTCCACGACGCTCTCCGTGCTATAGCTCGTCATGTAATGGAGCTTGCCGTCCACGAGCCAGTAGTCGCTCGCCGTGTACATCGTGCCGTCCTTCAGATAAATCAGCACAGTCGGCGTGGTAGTCGCCACATTCCCCGTATCCGGGTTCGTGTTCGGACTTCCTTGCGGCTCCGCATCGAGTGATCCGCCGAACGACGGCCGCTGGAAATAATCCTGCGAGGGCGCCGCGTTGTCAGACGAATCGTTGTTGTAGTTGCCGTTGTCCGAATCCGTGCCCGAATACGGCGGCGGATACGTCACGTTGTAGTTGGGATAGACAGGATAGGGATAGGCATATGCCGGGTAGCCCCACCATGCATACGATGGACCCCAGAATCCCCAGCCAGGTCCCCACCATCCGCCCCAGCCCCAACCCCAGCCGAGACCCCAGCCCCAGCCCCAACCCCAACCCCAACCAAATCCCCAGCCCCAGCCACCACCCCAGCCGCAACAGCCGCCGCGCCAGCCCCACCCGCCATGCCAGCCGTTATTCCAACCGCCATGCCAATTGTTCCCGTGCCAGCCCGATCCGCTCCACGAGCCATTGCGCGAACCGCTGAACGACGCGCTGTGGAAACTGTTCCCGTGGAACGCGCCATTGCTCGACGTGCTGCGCGTGCCAGTCGACGTGCCGCGGAAACTGCTGTTCACGCTCGAACTGCGGCCGCCGCTGAACGAACTACCGGAAGAGGACCCGCCGTGGCCGAACGAGGTGCTAAGCGTGTGTCCTGAGCTTATGTGCCCGGTGTAACCGTGGCTGCCGCTCACCGTCCGCGAAGTGCCACTGAACGAAGAATTGCTGGACCGGCCAAACGACGAGCTGCTCGACACAGATCGCGAGCCGCTTAGCGAAGCGCTCGACCCGAAATGCGAACCGGAAGTCGAAGAGCTGCCGAAGTGCGAGCCTTCAATGTTGGACACTGCGCGATTTGGTGAAATCGAGTTGCGCGACGCGGACGAGCCCAGCATTGAGTTGCGTCCAGCCGTCGTCAACCCGTTGTTGTAATTTCCGGTGTGCGAATTCGAAGCTACCGAAGGCGAATTCGAGCCGCGTGATGCCGCTGAATTTCCAGAGCCTGCGAACGAACGAGCGGTCGACCCGCTCGCCGCCGAATTACCATTCGCGTGTGTCCCCGCCGTATTTCCGGTGTTAGGACCGCGCGCGCTTCCGGAATTACCCGAGCCCGAGTTACCTGCAAAGGAGTGCCAGTTGCCATCCGCATTCGCGTGAGTCGCTCCGCGTCCGGCCGGCCAGCCCGACGTGCGCGCGTTCAGCGAATTCGAACGCCCCGCACTCGATCCGGCGCTATTCCGCGCGTTCATTCCGTTCGAACGCGCTCCGCCGTACCCGCCATACGAACGCCCGCCGCCGTACGTGCCGCCGCGTCCATATGAACCCATACCTCGAGCGGCGCTGCTGGGTGGACCGCCGCGGTACGCGCCACCGCCTCCGCCGCGATACGCACCGCCACCATAACTCCCGCCACCGCCTCCATGGTATCCGCCGCCTCCACCACCGCCGCCGTGGAAGCCACCTCCTCCGCCTCCTCCATGGAAACCACCACCGCCACCACCTCCGTGCCCGCCTCCGCCATGTTGCGCGAATGCAGACTTCGGAGCACAAACCAACGCCACCAATGCGATAAATGCAAATATGAATTTAATGTAGGTGGATTGCTTCATCTATTATCCTCCACCGGTCGCCGGGAGCCGGGGACAGCTCCGCTCATCTTCCCGGTGATTTTACACCTAATTTGATTGCCTCCACATCATTATGGTTGCAGCTTTCGAACTCCATGTATCAATGACCGTTACCTTTCTTTCGCTCCGCCTCTAAGACTCCGCGAAACCGCGACGAGATACACTCCGTCGGAACATTAAACACGTGCCCGTGAATTTAGTTGCGCGACAAAAATTGCGATTCGGTGTTTTTTTAAGCGTGTAATCCGGAAGAGAGGACAGTCGTGTTATAATTCAACCACCTGCTCTCGCCCTCTCGGTAAAATTCCAACTAGCGTACGGACGCCAAAGGACACACTGTGGATCGCAACTACGACCTGTTTGAAATCCTCCCCGACGGCTCGCCCATCTGGAAGTGTACAGTCGCGGGCCACGAACCCGCACTCCAGCAACTGAAGGAACTAGCCAAACGCACGGATAATGAAGTCCGCATCATGCATCTCGCAACCAACACAATCATCGCCGTCCTCAACGCCCCTCCCCACACCGGCGACACTCCACCCCCGCGCAACCTACCCACAGAAACCTGCTAAAATTCTGCGCCGCCCCCGCGCGTATCATTCCGTGTCCCTTGTAGCGCCGGCTTGTCCTGAGGAACGAAGGGCATCTTGCCGCTCTTTTGAATTGCTGGTATTAAGGCCCGTAGCCCAGGTCCCTCATCCCGACCGATTGGCGGTCGGGATGACCTGAGGCGTTTTGCATTTGCCTTATACCGACGGCCTGCGACCGGCCGCTGTCCGAATTTGGACGTTGGCTGCCGAAAACGACCATCCCCTCTGACGCAGTTGATGGTAAGTGATTTACAATGTGGGTCTTTCTATTGGCACGCGTGATGCGGATAGGAAGAAGCAAAATTTCCAGGAGGATTTGTCGAATTCCGGTCCGGCCGTTCGTCTATGGTAGTGAAGGCAGGCAACCGGCCCGCCTGAAGGCCGTTGCAGGAGAAGGAGAAATCATGACGGCGAGGGGGCAAGAAAGATGTCATTTTATCGCGATCTAAGAGTTGCACTCCACTCTCTGCGCCGCACGCCAGGGTTCGCTGTCATCGTGATCCTCACCTTGGCGCTCGGCATCGGAGCCAACGCGGCCATCTTCACTCTCGTTCGCGGCGTCCTGCTCAAGCCTCTCGTCAACCGTGACGAGGACCGGCTCGTCTACATCCGCCAGAGCGCGCCTGGCCTGCGCGACGAAAACACCACCTTTTCCGTCCCCGAAATCAAGGACATTGAGTCCAGCGTTCACTCCGTCCAACAGTTCGGCGATTTCTCTGAAGTCGGCTTCACCATGATCGGCCTCGGCGAGCCCCGCGAAATTCAGGGAGGCGTGGTAAGCGGCACCTACTTCGACGTGATGGGCCTCCATCCTGTTCTCGGTCGCCTGATCGGCCCGCAGGACGATGGTCCCAACGCTCCCGGCGTCGTCGTTCTCACCTACCGTTTCTGGTCGACCGTCCTCAAACAAGATCCCAACGTGCTTGGAAAAACGGTCCGCCTCGGCAGCATCGGCGACCGCACCGGCACGGTGATCGGCGTCCTCGAACCCTCCACCCCTTATCCGGCCGATACCGACATCATCGCCAATATCGTCACCAGCCCGCATCACATGTCGGCCACGATGGTTACGGGACGCGTCCATCGTATGACCGAACTCTTCGGCAAGCTCGCTCCCGGCGCCACTCTCGATCAGGCTCGCACCGAGCTGCGTACTGTCTACGAGACGATTAAAAAAGACCACCCCGAAGCCTACCCTGCCAGCGCTCAGTTCACCATCAGCACTAAAATGCTTCGCGACCAGATCACTTCGGGCGCGCGCACCGTCCTGCTTGTGCTCCTCGCTGCCTCGGGCCTTATCTTCATCATCGCCTGCTGCAATGTGGCCAACCTGATTCTCGCGCGCACCGTCCGCCGCGAAGGTGAACTTTCGATTCGCGCGGCCCTCGGCGCCAGCTCTGGCGCGCTGCGACGCATGCTGTTAGCCGAAAGCCTTATCCTGTGTGGCGCTGGCGCGGCAATCGGCGTGATCATCGCGCAGCCGCTCGTCTCGATCCTCGCTCGCTACGCCTCGCGCTTCTCGGTTCGCGCGATGGATCTGAAGGTCGATTCCAGCTTGCTCTTGGTCGGAGCGGGGCTCGCCATTCTCGCCGCTGTGATTCTGGCCTTCGTTCCGCGCCTGCCTTCCGCTGACAAGGCCAACGGCCTCAACGTATCGAGCGGCAGCGTCCGCATGACCAGCAGCACCAGCCGCCGCCAGCGCGCCTTCGCCATCACTCAAATCGCCGCCTCGTTCGTGCTTCTCGCGGGCGCTGCTGCTCTGGTCACCACTCTTCTCGCTCTTCAAGCCACCCGCACTGGTTTCGAGACGCAGCGCGTTCTCGCCATTGATGTCCCCGCGATGACCTACGGTAAAACTCCGCAGCAAGTCATCGATTTCTACAAGGAAGCCATCCGTCAGGTTGACGCCCTTCCGGGTGTCACGGGCACGGCCTTCGCTGAGACGGCCCCCTGGCGCGACGCGGAGAATTTTGGTCCCGGCCTTCAATATTCTGGTGACGGTCACACGCACACCGCCGAAGATCCTCGCGCCATGATTCGCACCATCTCGCCGGGCTTTTTTGCCGCTCTCGGCGTTCCCTTATTGGAAGGGCGCGATTTCAACGACCTCGACGACGGGAAGAGCGAGCCCGTCGTGATCATCAGCAAGACTCTGGCTGAGCGCATGTGGCCCGGTCAAAGTGCCATCGGACGCCACGTCTACTGGACCGATCCCGTCCTTGAATTCCTTCCCGGTGACGATGCCGAAAAGGCGCGCGTGAAAGCGCCGCACCGCATCATCGGCGTGGCAGCCGACGTAGACGACATTCACGTCGTGCCTGAACCGACAGCATCCGTTTACAACACGTTTGCCGATGGCGGAGGCCTGTATGGAGGCCATCTCTTCATCCACACGACGGCGAATCCCTATTCGCTTGTTACTCCTGTTACCCGCATCATTCGCGACATGTCCGTGGATCAGCCCGTTGAGCATGCTGCGACCCTCGAAGACATTCGCGCGAAGGTTCTCGCGCCCGACCGCTTGAACTCGCTCGTCTTTGGAGTTTTTGCGATTGTGGCGCTCGCGATCGCCGTCGTCGGAGTCGCCGGTGTGCTGGCCTTTTCCGTTAGCGCGCGCACGCGCGAGTTTGGCATCCGGCTCGCCCTCGGCTCGCAGCCGGAAAATATTCTGCGTGCCGTCGTTAGCGAAGGCGCCATCATGGCCGCGGCGGGTGTTCTTGCCGGAGCCGCGTTCGGCTTCATCGTGGCTCGTGTTGCCAACAGTTATTTTGGCGACCTGCGGATGCCCGGTGTTTTGCCGGTAATCGTCTCGGCCTTCGTGCTGCTCGCCGCAGCGGTGATCGCTTCGATTCTGCCCGCATCGCGCGCCGCCCGCGTCGACATCATCCAAGCCCTCCGCTCAGAGTGACGCTGCTGGCTCATAGTCAGGTCCCGACGGTTTTCCTGCGGCCGACCGGGTTGTCATCCCGCACTGCCCTGACGATTGGCATCCCGGCGCAGAGAGGGATCTGCGGTTCCGCCTTAGCCTCACGTACCTGGCCTCCGGCCGGCGCCTTTGAATCTTGCCGTTGCATTCTCCCTTGTAGCGCCGGCATCTTGCCGGCTCTCTTGAATTTCTCGCGTCTGGCCCTTTCTTCAGTAGGGCACGGCACGCCGTGCCCGCACGCGCCACACGCACAAAATGCGCCATCGATCCCTAATGCTGTTACCCCCGCTTCGCCTTCACATCCGCAATCCGAATCACCAACCGTTTCCCCAACGCCCGCGCCGCCCGCGTAATCGTATCCAGCGTCACCAACACATTCCGCGGATCAAGCAAACGATCCAGCTGCGACCGGCTGGTCCGCAGCTCTTTGGCCATCGCCCGCTTCGTCTTCTGCTGCAACCTTCATAGCCCGCTCCAGTTGCCACGCCTGTACGCGTTTAACATGCCACCGCCTCCACTTCATCCTTGATCCCAGCTTCCTCAAGATAGCTGTCAAAGCATCGATCCGCTATCGGCCGCGACTTTTTTAACGGTTTTCCGCACTCTCATTCGAGTCCTCGTTGATGTTTATTCTTGATTGGTTCGTGCTGACTTCAAGTCCTCTCGCGCGGAGTCTTATCTGCGGTTTTGCGATTAAAACTTCCGATGACTCAACCGGAGTAGAACTCATTTTCTAATAGGCGGCAAAGCGGGGGTCCAGCATCTCTAGCCCCCGGGGAGATCCGCCGCGGCGGACCACTCCTCTCAGCCTTGGCTTTTCCCCGCGCCGGATGCTACTTTGTTGGCTCTAATCGAACGTTCAGACATCGCCGAGAGCGCCCAAATGAAACCAACGAGATTCGAATAACATGAAAACGAGAATGAAATCGAAGCCGATCGCGCCAGCCGCGCTGCTGCTCGGCATCGCGTTATTTTGCGCGCCGCGAGCCGGAGTTGGCGCGAAAGATCGTTTCGTGCCGCCCGACGTGACGTCGGCGACCGACATTCCGTATCCCGTCGAAGTGCTCGCCTCCGGGCTTGTGACGCTCTCGGTGAATGTGAGCGCCAGCGGCCAGCCGGACAACGTGCAGGTGCTGCGCGATATTCCGGGGCTCACGTCGGTGGCAGCTTCGCTCGTGAAAACATGGAGCTATACGCCGGGCAGGCTCGACGGGAATCCTGCACCGTCGACGATTACGATCGAAGTGGTGTTCAACCCAGGCGACACGCTGAACGAGAATCTGAAAATTGGGCCCGTGGCGCCCACGCCGCCTCCACTTCCCCAGGGTTATCTTCCGCCGGAGATTGCGGTGGCGTCGTATGTGGCCTATCCGGTGAATAGCGTGGGGATCGGCGCGGTGGTGCTTGACGCGGCGGTGGACAAATACAGCCAGGTGAAAAAAGTCGACCTGCTTCGCGACGTGCCTTCGCTTTCGCCGGAAGCGATTGCCACACTGAAGCGGTGGACGATCAATCCGGCGACGTTCAGCGGGAAACCGATCCCGGCGAAATTGATCGTGGCGTTTGTATTCCGCTCGCCGACGATGACCACGCGCTAACGTCCAAGGACTACTAGAAATGACGACCGCTGAAATCACGCGGGCGGTTCGAGAGGAACGACGATGACCTGGGGAAAGCGGCGAGCGCTCGTAATCGGATTCTTGATTTTATTTTTCATCATCGTGATCTGGGCGGCTTCGAAGCCGGCGCGGCTGCCGTCGAATGCTGTCCTTGTGATCGACGCGGACGGCGAGATCAACGAGCAGCGCGCGCCCGATATCTTCGCGGACCTCACCGGCGGCGGCACGCCCGTGCTTCACGATTATCTCGACGCGATTGACGCAGCGCGCGGCGATTCGCATATTCGCGGTCTCGTGGTCCGCATCGCGCCGCTCGCCACCGGTTGGGCCAAGCTCGAAGAGATTCACACGCACCTGATGGAATTTCGCAAGAGCGGCAAGCCCAGCATCTGCTATCTCGGCTACGACGGCGTCGCCAACCCCGAATATTATTTAGCCAGCGCGTGCCAGCAGGTGTGGGTGGTGCCGCAATCGTCCGTGATCGTTCACGGCATGATGGCGCAAGCGCTTTTCATGCGTGGCACGCTCGATAAGCTGAAAATCGTGCCGGAGTACTACCACATCGCTGAATTCAAAACTGCGGGCAACATGTTCACTGAGAAGAAATTCACGCCGCCACACAAGGAAGAAGTGGAAGGCCTGCTGAATGGCTTCTATAACCAGTATCTGACGGATGCGTCCGCCGCACGCGGCATCGAACGCGCGAAATTCGAAGACCTCGTCAAGCAGGGACCATTTTCGGCAAAGGCAGCGTTGGACGCGAAGCTCGCCGACAAGCTCGCGTATTGGGATCAGGTGCAGGACTATTTCAAAACGCAAGCTGGCGATTGGAATCCGGTGCAACTGGTGCGTTATCGCAACTATTTGAAGTCGAGCGGCGCCGCGTTCGGCAGCGATCGCATCGCCCTAATTCATGCTACCGGACTGATTCTCTCGGGCGAATCGCACGAATCGCCGACGCAGGGATTCATCATGGGCGGCGACACGGTTGCGGCCGACGTGCGTCGCGCGCGCAAAGATTCGAGCATCAAAGCGATTGTGCTGCGCGTGGATTCGGGCGGCGGTTCGGTGGTGGCGAGTGAAGTGATTCGGCGGGAAGTGCAGCTGGCGCACGACGTGAAGCCGGTGGTGGTGTCCATGTCGGACGTGGCGGCTTCGGGCGGCTACTGGATTTCAGCGCCGGCGAACAAGATCGTCGCTGACCCGAACACGATCACCGGATCAATAGGCGTGATCATCGGCAAATTCAATATTTCGGGCCTTTTCAATATGCTGGGGCTGAGCACCGATCAAGTGGTAACGAGCGACAACGCGACTCTATTTTCTTTGCAGCAGAATTTCACTCCGGCGCAGCGCGCCTGGGTCGAGAAATCGCTGCACGACACCTACGATCAGTTTGTAAAAGGTGTTGCGCAAGGCCGCGGGATGTCCGTCGACGCGGTGGACAAAATCGGCAAAGGCCGTGTGTGGACCGGCGCGCAGGCGAAGGATTTAGGGCTGGTAGATGAATTGGGCGGAGTTGACACCGCGATTCGTCTCGCAAAAGAGCTCGCGCATATTCCCGCGAGCGAGCGCGTGAATATCGTGCGCTTCCCGGAGGAAAAATCATTTTTGCAGCAGCTTTTCGAGCGCGAACGGGAAATGACGAGCGGGGAAGCGGCAGTCGCGGCGGAAGCAGGCAGCTCTGCTTATGGCTTGGTGGGAGCTGACGCGAAAACGATAGACGCCATCATACGCCGCATCATCGGCCGCATGGACATCGTCCAAGCCCGCATAGCCTACGAGCTGCACATTAATTAGTGGCGCTCGCTTTCTTCGGTCGGCTCAGGTAGCCACGACGACTGCATTTTTCGTCATGGGCTTTTTCTTTCGTGGCTATCGTTGCGAGGTGTGCGGGAGTATGACTTTCGGTGCGGTGTGTGCTTCGCGGCTGAAACCGCCCGCGACTTTCGCTATACTAGCTAGCTCGAGGGCGCGGTACCCAAGTGGTAAGGGAGAGGTCTGCAAAACCTTTATACGTGGGTTCGATTCCCACCCGCGCCTCCATTAGCTCCCCCCGCGAACCGAGAGCCTGGGGCCACCCCCATCAAAATGCGAACGACAATGTTCGATACCTCGGGCGCGAGGTATTCAGGGTGAACCTGCCAATTCGGCGGATTCGACGTAACCAGATCGACTGTCTTCAGGATGTTTTCCGTGTCGCACCCGACGAGAATGTTTGATCCGCACTCGACGGTTTCAGGGCGCTCCGTGACATCGCGAATCGTGACGTTGGGGACTCGGAGGATGCAAGTCTCTTCCTGAACCGTACCGCTATCCGTAAGAACGCAGAAGGCGCTTTGCTCCAGGCGAATGAAGTCCGCGAAACCCAGCGGCTCGACGAAGTGCAGGCCGGGACGATCCAAGTGGAAGCCAAACTGATCTGCTTTCGAACGTGTGCGCGGATGCAATGAACCGACCACGGGAAAACCATATCGATCGTGCAGAAGAATCAGAGCTTCGACGAAGCCGCGCAAACGGTTTTCGACGTCAACGTTTTCTGCTCGATGCATCGTGACGAGGAAGAATTGTTTTTCTTTCAGCTTGAGGCTTGCGAGCACCTGGCTTGCAGCGATCTTGTCCCTGAAATGCTGGATGACTTCGTTGATGGGATTGCCCGTGACATAAATTTGTTCGGCCGGAATTCCTTCGCGAATCAAGTTCTCACGACTGCGGGATGTGTACGGCATCAGGACTGAACTAACGTGGTCGATGATGCGGCGATTGCTTTCTTCGGGAACCCGGAAGTCGTAGCAGCGATTGCCGGCTTCCATATGAAATACGGGGATTCCCAGTCTGCGCGCGACAATTGCCGAGAGCCCGCTGTTGGTATCGCCGAGAATCAGGACTCTATCCGGACTCTGAGCCTGAAGGACAGTCTCTACACCGCATAGGATTTGGCCGATCTGTTCTCCAAAGTCGTGTGGCACGAATACCGAGCGAAATATCGGGCTTCCTTACTTCCAATTCACGATAGAACAATCCGCTGAGGCGGTCGTCGTAATTCTGTCCGGTGTCGACCAGCAAATGATCCGCGTGTTGATCGAGAAGCTTGATGATCAGACTCAAGCGAATGATCTCGGGCCTGGTTCCGAGAATCGTGACGATCTTCAACGGAGTACCTCAGCAAAATCGCCGAACACATCTTCGGGCATGAGCTTCTGATTTCGAAGTAACTGTGTGGTCTCCTCCAAATTCATCAAGTTGTCGGCCGAACTATATTCTTTGGCGAGACTCGTGGCTTTGCTTCCGTTCGTTCGCAGCTCGGGTAACATGGGCAGAATCGCGTAGTAAGGGCCGCGCTCGACTGTGCGGTGCGCCTCTTCCTCGCTCACCAGAATTTCATGCACTTTTTCTCCGGGGCGAATGCCGACGATTCTCGTTTCGATTGGACGGTGGCCGATCAGAGTCTTTAGCGATATGTGTGACTTGCGCGGAGGGAACGCGAGGAATGTAGGTTTCGCCGGGCGAGCCGCTTTGCACGGCAGCGAGGATGACGTCGACAGCGTCGTCGAGGCTAAGCAGAAATCTTGTCATTTCCTCTGTTGTAATCGTGACGGGGCCGCCGCTACGGATTTGGTCATGAAATAACGGAATCACGGAACCTCTCGACGCGAGCACGTTGCCATATCGAACGCAGACGAAACGTGTTTTCGGACAGCGAATGTTGGCCTGAATGAAGAGGCGCTCCTGTAGCGCTTTGGTCATGCCCATGGCGTTGACCGGCTTGCAGGCCTTATCGGTGGAAACGCCAATCACGGTTTCGACGGGGAGGGAGTGCTCCTGGATTGCCCGGACAATATTCTCCGGTCCTTCGATATTTGTGCGAACGGCTTCATAGGGGAAATATTCGCAGGTGGGAACCTGTTTGAGAGCGGCGGCATTAAAAACGATTTGAACATCACGAAGGGCCTGTGCAACAGAGTGAATGTCGCGAACGTCGCCGATCCGGAACTCGAGCAGCTGCTGAAAGTTTCGATAGATAATTTCGTCCGTAGCAGCCGCTTTGTTCTGATACTCCATGCGCATGGCGTGTTGTTTCGCCTCGTCACGCGAAAGAACAATGATTTTTGCAGGATTGCCCGCCCTGCCGCCAAGGAACCGGCGCACGAGAGTTTTCCCGAGCGAACCGGTGCCGCCAGTGATCAGAATTGTCTTTCCGTCAAAGCTTTGCAGCTTCGAGTTATTGCCATTTTTCGTAGGGAGTGTCATCGTCGGAAATCTCCGCCACAAGTTCCGGCCACGAAGGACCCGCGCGGCCCGTCGCTTGAGCGAATTTGTCTCCTTTCATGCTGCGATCGCAGAAGAATTCTGAATCGGGAACAATTTCGAGATCGAGTTGGTAAGCGTCCTTTAATAAGCAAAGCAGATCGAATTTTGAGATCGTTGGGCTGGTGACTTGATACAGACCGGCAAGATTGGGGTGATCGTCTATCAAGCGCTCAACTACCCTCGCCATGTAATTCGTGGTGACGCCGGAGAACATCGCGCGAGTAAATCCTGAGATGCGTTGATGGTTTTGTTGCAGAAGCCATTCGAGCAATGACTCCCGGTGCGTGAGCTCCCGTCCGATGATGGAAGTCCGCAGAGTTAATGCTCTGCCACAAACAACCTCGCCCAAAAACTTGGTGCGGCCATACAGGTCTTGCGCATCGGAGACATCTTCTTCCGAATAATTGCCCCTCTGCCCGCTGAAGACGCAGTCCGTGCTGAAGTGTATGAATCGGCCGCGCCAAATCTCGCAAACCGCCGCTAGCCTATGCGGGAATAAGGAGTTGATTTCAATGCTTGGAATGGGCTTTTGTGCCGCGGCTCGTTGCTTGATAATTCCAATGCAATTGATAACGATCCCAGGCTTGTGCTGAAAGAGAAGCCGCTCTACGGCGGAAAAATCGGAAGCGTCACAATTCTCTATGACGTTTCCCGCGTGAAACAGTGCGACCTTTTTTAAGGCGGCGTCACTAGCCGAACCGCGAAGCGTGCAAAATGTTTCGGGATGCGATTGTCTCAGGCGCTGGAATAGCTTGTGGCCAAGCATCCCCGCGCCACCTAAGATCAGAATGTCCATTTTTGAACCGTGCAATGCTTTTAACGGAAAACTTCCTTGGTGCCGTCATCAGAATCAACGGCCTCATAACTGGTGCAATCTGACTTTGGTAGGGTATCGGGATCGCGCATGTCAGCAGCGCTGCGGAGCGCTAGATTGAACAGCTCCATTGTCTTGTTGGACTGGTGAGCAGATTTGGCCCAGGACTCCACGAATTCGCGCGTCTTTCGAGACATCGCCGCATAGACCTCAGGTTCCAGGTCGACGCATTGCTGCAAAACGTGAGTCCATAAGGTGCGATTCTCAAGCGGCAAGGTCCAACCTAACCCTCGGTCAGACAAATCTTTCCACGGGGTCCTGTCGCTCACGATAACGGGGCAGCCAGCTGCCATAGCTTCCAGGATTACATAGCCGAAGTTCTCGCCCTGTGTGGGCAGTATAAAGAAATCATAGTTCTGAGAGATTCGTTGGATGTCTTCGCGCGGTATCGGGCCTTTGTAACGGACAACGATGTTACTCGGCAAAGATTTCATTAGCAGCTGGCAATCACGCCAATATCGTTCGTCGTCAAGCGGGCCGAAGATGTCCAATTCCACATGCCCTTTTACATTGGCGAGAATGTCCAGAGCGAAGGAGAGATTCTTGTTTCGCGAAATCCGCGAGATAAACAAAAAACGTCCGCCAGGCCGCTTTGGATGCTTGATTAGCTGCTGTGTCGCTCGTAGCCAACTCCGGCTGGGCAGATCCGACGCCTTATGGATGAGCGATCGCCGTTCGCCGGCCGAATGCAGAACCTTCGTGATATTTTCTACCTCAAGATCAGACGTGGCTTGCCAAATCAAATTCCGATAGAGGCCCGCACGTAAAGCACAATTTGTGAATGCAGCCTTCTTCAGTGATTTTATTTTGAGCGCACTGGGCGACAATTCTCCGCGTGGCGCCAGGACAAACGCTGACCGGGGCAGCAGCCCAAGCTTTCGAAGGCAGAGCGTTTTGACGACCAAGGGCGAAAAAAAACTATTCAGATAAATTATGTCCGGCATTACTTCGACAATTCGCTTCCGAAGGTGACGAAACGATAGGTCAGACGTGTAGATCACGCGCGCTGAGCCAACGGACTGCCATTGCGTTGAGCGAAACTGCGAGTACGGTCGCTTGTCGGTTAAATCACGGTCGCGCGTGAATATGAAAGGGTCAAACACATCACCGACGGAATCAACCAGGTTTGAAAGAGCCGTGACGAGTCCTCCAGCCTTGTATCCGGGCAAGTACCAATCAGCGACTATGAAAATCTTTGGAGGCATTTAGGACGATGGCTCTAATTTCAAGAGCGTTGTACGAATAAATACCGCCAATCTTTGCGTTTGCACTTCCCAGGTTTTATGGGCAGCCATATATGCGCGTGCTCGCGCCCCGGTGTCGCGCCGCGCTTCAGGGTCGAGATCGGCAACGTATCGAATCAGGTCAGACAAGCCTTTAGGGGTTTCCTCTTTCAATACGTAGGTGAAGCTTCCGAATTCTTCCTCTACATGACCGGTGCTCGTGGATATAACCGGTACCCCCGACGCGAGGTACTCCATCATCTTGGAGGGGAAGAAATATCTGGTATTTTGAGTTTTTGTCATTCGCACGTTCACGAGAACGTTTGCCGAGGCATACATCTCGAGTACCTGTTCAAAGGGGAGAAGTCCAAAAAATTCGATTCGATGATCCGAAGCGGCTGCTGCGCGAACTTGCGCTTCGAGAGGCCCGCCCCCCGCGATTCTCAGACGGAAGCGGTCACCACGGAGCAATGAAAAGGCGTCCAAAAGCACCGGTAAACCGTTCGCCTCGTTCAGGTGGCCGGCAGCCACGATCACAAACTGCTTTTTGGAGTCCTCTGCCGCGGCAAGAGGTTTCCGGTCGATTTGCTCTAATACCTCTTTCCGAACGCCCCCTTCTAAGCGCAAGTGCGGTTTGCCGTTTAAGAAATCCTTTGCAATCGCGTCCGCGGCGACAATATGACCATCGAAATGTGGGATAAGCAGCCGCTGCATCCAATAATCGAGTTTCCAATACCAACCCAGCGGTACCGTTTCTCCCGGAATGTCAATGTCGCAAAGAGAAACGAGCGTCTTAGCACGGATCAGCCACGCACCCAGGAGGATAAAGAGGCCCGGCGGAACAGAGAGGTTATAGCAATACACCACTCTGCATTTCGCGCGGCGATTCTGCCAGCCCCAACGCACTAAGTTGAAAACCGTTCCTATTCCTATGCCGAGTTGCTTGAAGGGAGTGACGTTAATGAAAGGGAGAAATTTTATCGATAGACCTTGCGCAATATCGGCCGTCTGACGGCCAATCCACAATCGTGCGGAGCTACATCGGCCAGTTTTCACGTGCCGGCGAGAAGGCACGGGCAGTACCGAAAGGATCGTAGAGGGTGCCAGTCCAGCGCGCCTTAAACCCACGAGCAATTCGCGTTGATACATTTGTCCAGCTGGATTAAGAGCTGCAGTATGAAACCGGGGATCATCTGGAGCGATGCTTCCGACAAATGCCAGTGCAACCGGGACTTTCGAGTTATTACGCTTTCCTAACGACAAGGCGTGTCTCCCAATTTTGAAAAGCGATTTAGACAAAGCCGACCCGGCAAACAAGAATCAGCTGTGGAGTTACGTAACCGTCTGTTGCGAGATCGCCTCGTTCGGCCGCCTGCTCCGCCACCACAAGATTAGCGTTACCCAAAAGGCGGTAAATCCTTCGCCTGACTGAAGAAGTTGGTTATTCGCAGGGAAATAAAACAGCATGATCAGGAATTGAGCGAATAGGACGACTGCGAAAGGGTTACCGGCGAGCGTGTCGAGCCAGGAGAGGGCGAATAGTTTGCCAATGAGGTAGACGATGAGGATAGTCCCGGGGAACGACACATCGGAAGCTATCCAAGGATAGATGGTCGACCAGAGACCCACTGAGTCCCAGCCATATTTTTCAATTCTTACGGGATAGGAGCGATTGGGAACTCCGGAGTCCCCAATGAATCGAGCCGTCTGACGAGACAAGAATGTGGAGTTGCCAATACCGAACATGGGTACATATGGTTCATGCAGAGACAGACTAACCGCGTAATACCCCGATGTAAGATAAATATCCATTCCCATCACGACGGCGGTAGGTATCTCGCCTAGATTTCGAACCAAGAAATTGTCAGGGTCGGCTGTTGATTGCGTCGCCGGAAAAAACTTCGCAGCTACAGGCGAGCCCTCACGAGCAAGCATACCCGCGCCAAAAAACGTCAGAAAGAGGATGAAGGCCACTGCAGCGCACGCGGAAACTACGATGACGCGGCGCGGCTTCAAGTGAAGAACTCCTGCTTTGTATCCCGCAAAGATCATCCATGGAAGCAAGAGTACCGTGTCGGCGACGGCCTTGTTTGTGCCCATCGCCAGAAACAATGCCACGGTCCCCAGAATTCCTGTAATTCCAAGAAATTTAGTCTTCTTAGTAAGATATTCCCAATAGAAAATCGTTAGCGGGAGCAACATGATGAGAAGGGGCCCCGACAGAATGCGAATATATTCTATGAGAGGGAGTCCTGCCGATTCGTTCATCAGAGAATATGTCTGGGCGTATGCCTCGCCTGGATTCGAGATCCCGTAGGCGACATCGGGCATAAAACTTCCCGTTCTGGCTTTGCTGGTCGGAAAGAGTAACAAAATACTCGCTAACGCAGCCCATGTGATCAGCTGGTTGATTCTCAAAAGGCCGGCGTAAGCCTGAGGCCGGCGGAACACCACGCGCCAATAGCCCGCAAAGAGAGCCAGGTGAGCCAGGGCAAGAAACACATAAAGTGATACAGGGTTGTCGACGGGATATTCAAATGGGCCGAACGCGAAAAAGATGACGGTAAACGTCAAATAACTGACAAAAAAAATGATTGGCAGGGTTCGATTCCATTTTGTGATGGTGATTTGGGGAGCTTCAGAAACAGTGGTCGTCATAATTTGCTTCTCTCCGCTAGGATTCTTGCGATTTTCGCGTGATTGCCATGCTGTTTGTTCTGATATTCTTTTGCGATTTCTTTTCGCCGGTCGGCGAACAGGTAGACCGTTAACGTTGGTGTTCCAATCTACGACCCGAGAATCGTCGACCCACCCCGCTTGAAAAGAGAGGATGCTGCTCCCTTCAACACTTGGAAAGTCTCAGCGCCGAAGCCCCAGAATAGTCCGGGCTGCATTCTTAAAAAGAAGACGCAGAAACCGATCAAGGCAAAAAGGCTGACGCCTTGACCTAGAAACACAGCGGCGGCAAGTCCGGGCAGACCGAGGTGGTGATACGCGGGTACACCGAATGCCAGCAGGATAGCCAGTCCGATCAGATTCGAGATGATACCCAACCTTGGATGTGCCGCTGCTCGGAGTCCTTGTTCGAGCGTCTCACCCATGCCCCAAAAAGCAGCGGCTCCAATGAGGAAATAGGTTGCGGCCGCGGCTGAAAGGAATTTGGTACCAAAAAAAATCCGAATGGCCCACGGGGTTAGGGCGGCCGCGGCAACTCCCATACCAATCGCAGCTAACTGCGCAAAGCGAAAATGCCGTGCAAGGGTTTCTAGTGCGCGGTCTCGTGCAGTTTGCTGTGCGACTGCAGCAAAACCTACTTGGATGAAAGGATTAATTACTCCAACCTGTCCCATTGAAATTGCCTGAGCAACCGCATAGATACCGATTATTCCAGCCGGAGCCAGCCTGACAAGTAAGAACATGTCCGCGCGCAGAAGCGCCAGCCCTGCAAGAGACGGTATGTAGAAAGCAAAGCCACGTCGTAGAAGCCGAAGAGCCAAGGTCCAGTCTGGCCGAGTCGTAAGAATCGCCGAGGCATCCTGACTGATTCTTAGTACGGCTATAGAGATCACACCCGCCAACATGGCAAATGCAAACGTCTCGGGCGATAACAACCTTGCTGGCCAGAGAACGCACAAAATGATGAATACGTAAAGCACTCCTGGCATCGCTTGGATAAGGCTAAATCGTCCGAATCGCCCTCGACCCTGATCGATGCCGATCAGTGAGGCCGTTATGTAAGACGCGGGGAGATAGAATGTGAACCACCTCGCGGGCCCTAGCAGATGAATCTTGTCCGCAGGTAAGAAAAGGCGAAGGAATATTGCCAACAGCGCCATCTCCATACAGCCCAATATGAGGGCAACGGCGAAGGCAGTGGAAGTGAGTTCCGAACTTGCTTCGTCGCACCTACTGGCTTGGACTATCACGCTCCTAGAAAATTCAAACTCGCCCAAAGAAAGTAGCATCAGCGGAATGAAGACAATGATCGCTAATTCCCCGCGCCCTGTTGGGCCTAGAAGTCGGGCGGCGAGAATACCGGACAAAGCTCCAAAAACTCGAACTGCGGCGGTGGCCGCGAAAGTTTGAGCGTAGGCCGTCTTACTGGAAAATCGCGCCGGAACCGTAGCCGTTATTGGGCCAGGAGCGGCATCCGTGGTTTCCAGACTCTCAGAATGAGCCAAGGTCATCCTCATGCGGAACAACTGCATTCGACAAGAAATTCATCGGAGGGCCACGCTCTTGGGACAGTTTGGCAAGTCGGAAACCCGCCATGCTTCCAGCGTTCGCTTCGGTGAGACCTCGTCGTCAGGAATCGAAAAAATCGAGCGTGGGAAGCGAAATGGGGACTTTGCCAAATTGAGTATACGGAAATCGCCAGAGACGATATCCGAGTTGAAGTCAGTAATGATATCGTTCGTCGCGATCAGCCTCGACGCCCCGGAACTCCGAATGTTGTGAACAAAAGCCCAAATATCGGCGAATGACAGATGAAAAAGGACCTCGCGGCACCCCAGTGTGCTGCTTCTTGCAAAGAACCTCTGTTACGATGGCGCCCTTATGCGGACGCGCGCCCTGTTTGAACGTCACTATTTCTCTAAAGCTGATTTTGTGCGGGGGACTGAGGTATTTCATCGCATTTGCAAAAGTCAGTTCTTAGAGGGGCAGCCCATCCTCGAAGTTGGAGCCGGTCCCGCCAATCCCACCACATTGTTTCTATCGCACCTAGGAGCCGTGACTGGATTAGATATATCCGCTGAAGTACTCGACAATCCCAATTTGACCCAGGCTCTCGTGTATCAAGGCGGTACTTTGCCTCTTGCGGACGCGTCTTTTGGTATGTGCGTTTCGAATTATGTGTTGGAACATCTTGCCGATCCTCGCACGCACTTTCGGGAAGTATTCCGCGTCCTAAGACCCGGAGGGGCGTATTGTTTCCGAACGCCTAATCGGTGGCATTATGTGAGCTTAGGCTCAAGTTTGCTTCCGCACTCCTTGCACCTTCGTTTGGCAAATAAGTTGCGTGGGCTAGATAAGAGTGCTCACGACCCATGGCCTACTATTTATCGTGCGAACACCCGCAGAAGGTTGTTGAAATTGGCAAGAGATACCCGTTTCTTCGCTAAAGAACTCAGGATGATTGAAGCGGAGCCGACCTACGGTACCGCGCACTGGCTTCTCTTTTATCCTATGATGGCCTACGAAAGGTTGGTTAACAGCAGCGAGTTCTTCGGTTCCATGCGGGTCAATATCCTCGGCATATTTCAGAAACGCGAGTAGCCCAAGCTCAGGTAACACTTTAACTTGCCCCCGCTGAGGCTAACGGGCTAGGTATTTTTACTTATGAGGATTAAGGCAAACTCTGTACAACGACATCACGCCCTGAGGCATCTAGCATCTTGGCCCGTAGTAAAACGCGGATAAGTTATTTGATTTCCGCGTTCAAGCGCATATAATCCAGCCCGTAATAAACAAGTTCACAACAAACTCAGTTATAAAGGCGCGCCGGTGGAAACTCGGACTAACGTCTACATTGTCTGCTGTAATCGCCTCCTGCGTGAATCTGTAGCCCGGATTCTAAATAAGAAAACCAACTTTTGCGTCATCCAATCGGCACCATCAGCTGCCATCGCTAAATCGGAAACTGCGCTGACGAAAGCGGATGTGATTGTTCTCGATTCCTTGCAACGATTGGGAGAGACATCCACTGTTGTGCCGGGTCAACCCAATCGGCGGGCGAACAAATGCGTGCTGGTGGCTATGGAGGATGATCCAAAGAGTTTCTTGGCTGCGGTGCGCATGGGTGCTTTGGGCTATGTGCTTCAGGATGCGTCTGCGGCAGAAGTCGTCGGCGCTATTCGAGCTGTTGCCCAGGGAGAAGCAGTTTGTCCATCCCAGTACGTCCGAATTCTCTACGATTACTTCTTATCACGCTCCTCAGGAGCGCCAGATAGCCACGTGCGTCGCCAATTTGGCTTGACCCGACGCGAGCAACAGCTGATTCCGTTGATTGAGCGTGGAATGACGAACAAGGAGATCGCGAATCATCTCAATTTGTCGGAACAGACCGTCAAGAATCATGTTCACCGAATCCTTCGAAAGGTCGGTGTAGACGACCGCCTGGGAGTAGTGGAAGCGGTTCAGACTGACGCCATTCTCGTTTAGCCGTTGTCTTGATACCGTTGGTGAAGTCGCTTCTTTAATCACTAGCACTTGGAACAGCCTTCGCTCGAAGGTTTTTCTCTGAGCTCTGGTATGCCATCCGGGTGCGACTTCCATTTGTAGAGCGAAGCACCGCCTGAGAAAGCGCTAATCGAAAATCGCAGCTCAAGAGATTGAAATCCACTAGAAGTGGGTTTCCGGTTGCAACGCGCAGCAAGGAAAAGTAGCCGAGCCGACGGTGTATGTCGGTTATAAGTTCGAACCGCAATTCCAAAGTTGATTCGTTTTTTTGTACACTATTCCAGAACGACTGAAGTTCACCGCCCTCCGTAAGCTCTAAAGGCACTGCGGCGGTATCAGAAAATACATCCGCCAGAGAATGACCAATACGGAATCCATCGAATCCGATTAACTGCAGACTATTCTTAAGAATCTTGCAAACCGCGTTGATATCAGCGCAGGAATTCAGTGCTTCAATAGCGTGCCGAACTTCCACATTGTTGGCGATGAACCGTTTCCTCGCAGCAGTCCTGCGCAAGAGGTCTTTCACTTCAGAAAACTCTGCGTAGCCAAGATATTCGACTCCGAACGCCACGCCCACTCCGATAATCGTTAGCACCACCGCAATCTTGGCGGCATCATGCAGAATTACAAGACTCAGAAGAGCGAAGATGGAGGTGACCCCATAGAGCACTAGAACGGCGCGTCGCTGCGACAAACCCCTCTTCAGTAATTTGTGATGTATATGGTCGCTATCGCCCGAAAACAAGGGCTTGCCGCCTAGAAAACGGCGGGAGACCGCCAAAGCAACATCAAGGATCGGAAAACCAGACGAGATCACAGGGATGGCCACCGCGATCATAGTAGGGGCTTTTTGCGATCCTTCCAATGCTAGGGCGGCGAGCATGAAACCGATAAACATGCTGCCCGAATCCCCCAAGAAAATAGAAGCGGGATGAAAATTGAATCGCAGAAATCCGAGAATAGTTCCGGCGAGAGCGATAGTGAGCAAAGCAACCATCGAGTTCGACACGGATAAAGACGTAACAAACAAAATGAGAGTGGAGAAAAAAGCGGAACCGGCAGCGAGACCGTCCAGGCCATCGATAAGATTAAATGCATTTGTGATGAGGAGTATCCAGATGACGGACAGCGGCAATCCAATGAAGGTACGAAGCGAATGCCCTGCAGAAAAAAGGTCGAGCTGTTGAACGCCGACGCCGCCGGCATACAGAATGACCGCTGCGACCGCTTGTATTGCAAACTTCCAATACGGGCCCAAGCCCCGAAGATCGTCATAAAGGCCGAGCAAAAAAATGACGAAGGCAGCTCCGAGAATACTCAGAAGAGCCTTATGCGCCGGTAAATCGATATGAAGTCCTAGCCATCTTGGGATGAGCATGGACAGCCCGGCCATGATCAGGAACGACACAAAAATGGCCACGCCCCCGATTCTAGGGACGGACTTCGTGTGAATATCGCGGTCCAATTCCGGTTTGGAAACCCATCCGTGCGAAGTTGCATATGAGCGAACCCACTGCGTCAAAGCCAGAGACAAGAAAATGCTGGCGAAGAAGCAGAGTAGATAAATGCTCGCGATCAAAATCCCCTCCGCATTCATTGTTTGATTGTAAGAAGCGAGTCCTCAGTCTCGACAGGCTGACTAAGACTTTTCTGCAAGTTCTGACGAGTGGAGTTGCGACGCGACTGAGGCAGCGAAATCGTATTTGCTGCTCGGGGAAAGAACCCTCGCTTGTGAAAGATGTTCAAAAATGTGATCAACAGCGATGTCGACCGAAAATCTCTGCTCTAATAATCGACGAGCGTTTATTTTCATTGAATTTCTAAGCTTTATGTCGTCTGCTAATTGCAGGGCCGCGCGATAGAGTTGTTCGTCGTTGCCGTTGGGGACGCATAAGCCAGCGTGACTCCCTTGAAGCAGTTCAAAAAGATCGTTGCCCGGATTTACGCTCGCCAGTACCGGCATACCCCAGTGGAGATAACTGAGTAATTTCCCGGGGACGTTGTGTGTAGTAAGGCGAGCATCGAGCGAGATCAAACCGATATCAAATTCCGAAACAAAGGAAAGATAGTCGTCTTGCAGAAGACCGGGCACAATTTGCACATTGGTCATGCAATCTCGCTTGATGATCTTGGCCAATCGAGGAACCTCACTTCCTTCGCCCACCAAAAGAAAGTGAATGTCTTTCCGCGAAATTAGCCGCGCGGCCAATCTCAGGATGTTATCGACATCCTGTGCCACGCCCATGTTTCCACCGTAGAGAAAAACCATTTTTCCATTCAAACCCATGCGTTCACGATGATTGCTACGCGGGAGATCAGTCTTGACATCGGCCCAGTTGAAAAGAACCTTCAAGTCAAATTTCTCCCTAGGAAAGGCACGACCGAAGTGATTCAAGTTCGCTGGAGACTGAACGGCGATAACATCTGCGACCCGATACTGCTCAAGGGCTACGCGGCGGAAGAAGCGATAAATCAGGCCTCTACGAAGAACGCCAGCGTCAACAGCCCAATCGGGGAAAATATCCCTAAGAATCAGGTATGCCGGACAATGCCAGACCTGCTTGAGACGGCGCACGATATCTCCAAAAAAAATGGTTGGCGAGTAAAAGAGGATTAGATCGCATGGATTTTCCAGCAAGAATGGACCCGCGGCTTGCCACATGCGTCCCGACAATTGCGCTTCGCAAAACGCGCGTTGAATTTTATGCGTTCCCTTTATTCGCGGTGTCTTGACCCGCGCGACAGTGACTTCGTCTTCTGCACGGATCTGGAAGCGCTCAGAGATTCCGTCGCTGGGTGTGAGTACGATGGTGTGATGCCCACGGCAAGACAACTCGACTGCCAAATCGTGAATTAGTTTCGCGCCAGATTTAATGCTAGGATAGTAGCAATCAACCAAAATTAGGATACGCAAGCTGGTCTCCAGCCGCGAAGTCGTTACAAAACTAAGAATGAAAAGACTGGGCGGCCTATGTGTGCTTTTGATGGCGGGCTGAGAAGCAAGGTATGGCCTCCCGCCTCATGTCGACTCAACGTCAGCTGAGTCAACCTCCACGATCGCTGACAGGCGAATCAGGTCAATGGAAATCAGCAGGCGAACGCGACCTTTTTTGCGGACCAATATTCCCGTCATTCCCTCTAGTGCACCGCGCTTGATTCGGACCTTGCGGCCAACTGCGAGAAAGGGATGTGGTTCGGAGCGCAGTCGATAATTCACAATCGTACGCAGCGATTCGATCTCTTCGTCAGCAAGTGGCACCGGGCGGTTGTCGAAACCGACTAACCGGACAACCCCTGGTACGACCAGCACACTTAAACGCTTCTCAATCGCGACGCGGACAAACACGTAGCCAGGAAAAAGCGGCATCTCCAATCGTTTACGGCGGTCTTTCCAAGTGTGGACACTTTCATACATCGGGACGAAATGCTCGATTGATCGCTCCTTCAGTTGTTCGGCCGCGCTGCGCTCATGATTGGATCGCGTGTACGCGGCATACCATCTGGGAATTGAGCTTTCGTTTAACATTGCCGTTCGAAGTAAGACAGCTTCGCCCCGTCACTCACAGGGCTTTTGTGACCTAACCCCTTATCTAGCTATGTCTTCCCACAGCTAAACTTTAAATCAAAAATGCCTAAGACTTCGTTTGTTC
The DNA here is from genome assembly GCA_963729525.1 of uncultured Acidobacteriota bacterium. Classification (GTDB taxonomy): domain Bacteria; phylum Acidobacteriota; class Terriglobia; order Acidiferrales; family UBA7541; genus Palsa-295. Next base: position 253,566 of record CAVSOB010000007.1, on the reverse strand, counting down.
CCCGACAAGTCCCCCTGCACCATTCTCTTGTTCACGTCCCAACTTGCTCCTCGCAAATGTCCGAGACATCCCGGTCCGCATCGTGTCAAGAACTTCGTGCGTAAGGAGAAGTCCCGGATCCTGCGGATCGATTTCGTTCCAGCGAAACCTGGCGAAAACCCAAAGGCCGGCGAGTATTAATGCGCACAGGGTTCCGGACACAATGATAAGAGTCCTTGGTGGGAAGGACTTGCGTTCCGGCACCTCAGGAGAATCCAAGACCTTCACGGAAGGAATTTCTTTTGCTTCTTGTACTCTGGCCAACTCGTACTGTTTAGTCAGAATCTCGAATACGGCCTCGTCCACCTTGAGTTGTCGAAACTTGTCAGCGTAGGGCACGCCGAGAATGGGCAGCTGCCTGAGCGTTGGGAAAGAATCTCCAATGGATATATCGTTAGCGGATCCAGCGCCGTTATATTTACCCCCGAGTTTTGATTGCTCACTCCGCAGTTCGTTGACGCGCGCTTGCATTGATCGTACTCGAACGTTCTGATCGGAATAGATCTGCTTAAGCCCTTCGAGTTCCGACTCTGCCGCGATAAGTTCACCTTGCAGGCTCGCTGCGCCTTCCAGCATTGCCTTGCCTTGCGTGCCGATGTCGAAAGTCGCATTTTTGCTAGCGAACTGGCTGAAGTCCTTCTCGGCGGACTCCAGTTCGGCTTTGATTGAGTTCAGGCGCCCTTCAAGAAATACACGCTCGCGATGCGCCGCAGACGTATTGACTTGGGCCAGAATGGAATTCAGTTCGTCCACGTAAGCCGCGGCAATGCCTGCAGCGCGCTTGGGATCGTGGTCCTCGACAGTCAGCGTAGTTACGCCACTCTTACGTTCCTCTAACATCTCCGTGTGATCTTCGAGACGCTTCCGCGCGGATTCCTGATATCTCGTCCAATACACTTTTTTCAAATCAAACCGTTGGACGATTCGGTCCTCAATGGTCCGGCTTCGCATAACTGCAATGAACAGCGCCCCGGTGGTCTTCGCACCGAGAAGATCGCTCGCAATGGCGCCAAGTCCGTTCCCATTTTGACTGGTGAGCGAGGCGAGGAGTGCCAGCCCACTGGAGGATTGAGAATCGGGCGGCATCAAGCGTACGGAGGTCTTGTATTCCGCTGGAATCAGGAATGCTATTAGCACTGACGCTAGAAAACCGAGCAGGCTACAACGCCACAAAAATTCACGGCGCGACCAAAGCAAACGCAGCTTGGGCACCACCGATTCGTTCGCGGGCTTTTCGCTAGGCGAGGAACCAGTAGTAGGCTGGGAAACGGGCGCTTCAAATACGAACGTATCGATTTTTCGCGACGACTGCATCATCTCCAACCTTTTTCAAACTGCGCGAACTTCTGAGAGTCACTGCTTAGAGTCATGCAAAAATCCAAATTCCAGAGTCGCTGTGATATTGCTTTGTGGCCCTTTGAACAGGATCGGAAAATGGGAAATGTGCTCGTACTGAATTTGGCTTTTTATGTAGACGCCAGATTTGAGATAAATCTCGTTCTTTAATCCGTAATCCTGCCATTCGCCGCCGCCGGGTATGAAAGCATTGCCTACAGAGCTATTTTTGTAGGTGAGCTGTAGGGTGTCGCGTGAGGACACCCAGTACGTCAGCCAGCCCTGATAGGACTGACCAAACCTCCCCACGACGTTGCCAATTAGAAAACCGTTGTTGGTGTAGCCATCGCGATATTCGAAGTTCCAATAATTAAGATCTCCGGTATTCGGAATGCCCCGTGCAATCAAGGGAGATTGAGTGTTCGCCGCCTCCAAATGCAAATCAAGCTTTGGGATATGCGGGAAATGCGGAATATACAGACCCGGATGCCATGCACTTCGCCTAGGGGCTTCTATCGGAATAGGATCGTCATCGGAATACCAATCGCCATAAAGCACAAGGTAGTTTCGAACTTTGGGCACGTTGAAGGTCCAGTTAATCTGAACGTGGCTGTCGCCGGGTACCGATCCTCCTGCTGTCGAACTTGATGTCCGGCCAAAAAAACTATCCAGAAAGTTCCCCGGCGTGAGGGGATCGCCACCCTTGCCACCGATCGTGACCGTCCGCGCGTAACCAAACTCAAAACAAGGAAAGGGCTTCAGGCTGATTTTATTTCCGAACTCGTATCGACCGGGGTTAAACGTACCGCCTTGTAGTTGCCCTATGAATTGGTCGAAACTCATGGGCCCTAGATACTTCAAGAAACCGGGCAATCGGGATGGTTCAGAGTTGACGACGCGAACCATGTTGACCGGCTCGGCATTGTTGCTCCAGATGAGCGAACCGCTTGGGCCTGGGCCCCAATCCAAGCTTTGCTTACCCACCGAAATTTCCCAGTTGTCAAGATTGACGCCAATATAGGCATCCAGTAACCGGAAACGGTTGATCGGATTCACAGGTACATCGGGAGGCTCAGGCACCAGGTCACGTAGCGCGATGAAGCTGCGGACTGCGTCAGATGGAGCTGGAGCGCCTGGCGCGTGCTGATACTCGCCGCGAACATACACTGCGAGTGGGCCTGCTTCTGCTCGAAACGATCCGCCGTCCTGCAGATTCGTACCGCGTTCGAAGGGGCGGCCAAAGTCGTAGGAAACCGTTTGCCCGAAATGGAAACCGTCGGTTAAAGCCGGCCCGCTAATTGAGACCGTACGTGAATAAATGGATTCTAGAACGGCGGTCATATTCCGTCCGCCATCCAGTCGCTCCATCTCGTACGAAAACTCATGGCGTAAGCGAAGGACGAGAGCGCCTGCACCGTCGCCAGCGATCTCTTGTCCCAGAAGCTCTTCACTCGCTTCTTCGATTAGAAGAGCACACTGCATCCTGGTCCAGGGGCGTGTCCCTCCAAACGCATTGTGGATGTAACCTAATCCCGCCAGGCGATCAAATGCAGGATATACCCAGCTGTCGAGCTCGACGAAAGTGGTGCCCATATTCTGACGAGGCCGTTCACCCTCAAAATAAGCACGCGATTCGGAAAAGGTTGGCCACGGCGAGCCGCCGCCTTCCGGATCGTGATGGGCGCGATACACAACTTCGCCCGAGACCCATCCAATCGCACTTCCGATCAGAACGTCCGACGGAAAATGCTGCTTGGCAGTCAGGCGGGATGCGCTTACAGCCGTCGCCATTCCGTACACTAGAATTTGTGTCAGGGTTCCGGGATATTCGTGCGCGACTACGCTCGCGATGGACCAGGCAGCTGCGGCATGCTCAGATGGGAACGAATCTCCTCCAGCCCGAAAATCCCCACGATAATTATCTTGAAGAGGACGTTCACGTCCGAATGCGTACTTCAGCGCGTAGACATCAGCGAGACTGTTGATGGCAGCCTCGCCCGCGAGAAATCCGGTCTCACGCCTGTGATCATCGTGGGTTACTTTGCCCCACAGGTAGAAGCCACCTGCCATTGCGCCCATCGCGCCAATACCGAAATTCGAAAAGGTCGCACTGTTATTCACACGGCTGGGGGAATTCGAGAGATGCTTGCTGAATTCCGTATCAGTACCGATGAGGAACGCGGTTGTAAGCGCAAACGGCATCAACCACTCCGCATCCGCCACGCGAAGTCGTCCCGGAAAGGTCCAAAGTTGCTCCTGATCTTTTGCGAATCGCTTAAGAAGGTGCAGGCCTAATGACGTGTTGTAATCCTGCGAGTCTTCTGACGGTACATCCTGTTCCTTCTTCTTGCTATGGTTGTCTAGAGCTTTCGCACCGGTTGTGATTGATGCACCGTCGGTGACTGATGCACCATCAGCATCCTTCTGCTGCTGCGGCGATGCTATGCAACTCGTCACCGCTGGTCCCGATGCGAGCGCTAATAGAAAACTGAACAAAAATGCCCTCCAGCCTAGAGTCATTCCAATATCACTAGTAATGCGCTGCGATGAATGCGGCACTGGCGATCGACGAAGCGACTTGAGCCGCCAGGAAAACTGTCTGCCACTGAACGCCGCCGCTGATCGCCTTCTCCGGAACCACCACGGTATCGCCGGGGCGAAGTTCGGCACCCAACGAGTCTCCGCTCCACAATCCTTGTTTCGTGCCCAACACGGATCCATCTGCGCGAATCACGAAAATTGCCTTCTTGTTGGCGAGTTGCGTGGGGCCGCCAGATTGACTGAGATACCATTGCGCGCTCTTGCCCGGACGGTATGAAACTGCGCTCGGATTGAAGACCTGCCCGGTCACCATGACGTAGCTCGGCCTCTTCGGGATCTCAATTGAGTCGCCCGCTCTCACCTCCACGTCCGCGGTGCTGTTCTTCCAGCGATCGATATCTGGCGAGATGCGTATCGCAAGCCGGCCAGAGGGCGGATTCGACTTCAATTGTTCCAAAGCGGTCTGCCACTGCTGTAGGGCCAAATCTTTCGCTCGCTTCTTTTCTGGATCGGCCTCCGGCAAGAGTTGAAGGTTGGATTGTTCGTCCTTAACCCGCATGATCATCTGATCCTGATCACGTGTCTCAAATTCGCGAATCTGAACGCGCCGCAATATTGCACCGTACGGATACGCGCTTGCTTGGAAGCCGCCAGCTCTTTCGATAATCGAACTCAACCGCTCGCCGGGACGAATTCCATATGTGCCGGGATTCTTGACTTCACCTTTGACTGAGATTGACGCCCCAAGGTCGTTCCAACTTGGCAGTTGGCGAATGGTAAGAACGTCACCGTTGTGGAGAGGGACAGCAGCATCAGGGCGTTTGGTTAAAGCACCATGGATAGAGATGATTTCGTGCTGCGCGGACAGTTGGCTATTGTTCAGATACGCAAAATGGGTCAAATCGGCGGTTTCAGGGTCAGCACTCGGCTTTAGACCGCCGCCAACCTGAATTAGGTCGCCGGCAGTCATATTCGACGTCAGTGGATAACGCCCCGGGCGAATCACATCGCCTTTCACGTATACGGTAGCGGGTTCGGCCGCATCAGGATTGCGATGGATCAGAATGCGGTCACGCGGCTGCAGGACGACATCTTCGGTGGGGTCACCCGTTAGGGCCAGACTTAGATTTACGCTGAAAATCTTGAATTTGCCGTCGGGCAAGTATCTGAAAATCTGGGCATCGTCTTTCTGGGCGTCGGGCCCGAGGCCACCGGCCAGGTGAACTGCATCTGCCAATCGGATTTGACCGGAAGTTCGGTAGGTACCCGGGTCTCGTACGTCTCCCCACACAGAAACGGCTGGCGGGTTCTCAAAATCGAATTTGCTGAAGATGCGTACAGTGTCCATCGGATGCAGAACTGGCGACTCTGAAGGATTCTCAAGAGCAGCCGCGAGGTCAAAGCTCTGAACCGTAGGATGGAAATCCGGAGCATTGAGTCGAATGATTTCTGCATAGTTGGCTGCAGGCTCCGGCAGCAAGTCTTTATATGAAGCCACCACGTCGGTGATTCGCATGTTTTCTCGATATGAGTAGCGACCCGGACGAATTACATGCCCATCGAGATAAATTGCATCTTGGTTGTATGGTGCGATGGGGAACACTCGAATCCGATCGCCGTCTCGAATGCCGAATGCCTCAAGCTTCTGGGTGACCGTTTCCGGGTCACTCTCATCCGGAATGTCAAAACTCAACATGGTTTGCTTTTGGTGAGCGACCAAGCGCTGCACCTCGATATGCCGCAGAGTCGCTGTGGGAAGCAATCCACCCGCGAGCTCGAGCACAGACGCGAGATTCTTTTCGTCCTTTAGTTCATAGATCGCCGGCCTCCGCACCATGCCTTCGACGGTAACTTGTGGGCCGATCGGAGGAACCAAGACCGTGTCGCCATTGTCCAGACGAAGCATGTCGTTCTTCACTCCATGAAGAAGCAGATCGTAGAGATCCACAGTCTGAACAAGCTGATTGCCTCGATAATGCTTGACGATCCGGAGTGAGCCTTTTTGAGTGGGACCACCCGCCGCGAATAATGCGTTCAAAGGTGTGGAGAGGGAGCTGATGTCGTACGCCCCCGGGGTTGCGACGTCGCCGACTTCATATATGCGAATCGTGCGTAGTCTCGCGAGCGACACTTCGGCGGACACGTCGCGAAATTGAGTGCGTAGGATCTGTTGTAGATTTTCTTGCACATCGGCGAGGCTCTTCCCGCTGACAAGAACAGGTCCAGCCTCCGGGAGACTCACTCTTCCTTCGCGGTCTACCGTGCGGAAGAACCGCTGCGACATTCCGCCCCAGAGGTCGATCGAAAGACCGTCGCCTGGTCCCACCACATAATCAGGCCCGGCCGGCAAATCCATCGGAATAAATTGAGGATCTCGCGTTCCGTTTTCGAAAACTTCCGATCCGAATCTTCGCGGCGCGGAAGGCCGCGTGACGGCCTGAAGATACATGTCATATAGCGACGGAATATCGTCGTACGGAGTCTGCCTGCGGATCATTTCGGGCTGATCCGGTGCACTCAACGGGTAGCGCCGACTGGACGCCCTGAGCGGAACTACCGGCGTCATAGGCGGTGTAGAGTTCACCGCTGAGTCCCGGCTGGGGTATAGATCCATTCCACCAAACCCGGCAAGCCCCAAGTCCAATCCCATGCCCTCTCCCGAACCCGACGTTCTGCTTCCTTCACTGATTCCTCTAGCCAACGAAAAGCGGGAGGCTGATTGTCCGTCGTCTCCCCCAGAAAGCATCTGCTGTAGAGAACCGGCCGACCCGGAACCATTTAGGCCTCTCCCTGACCCAGACAACGATTGGTAGCTTCCTGATTGAGAACTTCCCAAACGATCGGCGGCTTGATCCATTGGAGACAGCGGAGAATTCCAATTGTCGCCGCCGGTCTGCATCAAACGACCGGGCCCGGGAGAGATTTCATCTCCACGCGGAAAATATGGCGGATTAACAGGATAAGGAGTTTCTGGGGGATACGCTGGCGTTCCAGGGCTTTGCATTTGTTGCGGAGCGCTAGGATTCGACGGCGGATTCTGACGCGAGCCTTCGCAACTTGCTCCGTCTTGACTGTCGCAATTGTTCGCATTCTGTAGGTTTTGCAAATTGTGCTGACGTGCTAAAGCGAGTTCCTCTTCCTGATGCTGAGCGAGCCACTTCGTCCGTTCCGCGATTAGGAGGTCGTGCTCCTTGGCGAGTTCTGAATCGGGATTAACTCTTGGAACCAGGTAGCCGTACTTCTGCACGATGATGGTTGCGATCGACCGAAACTGGCTGTCCGATTCTAGCCGTTCAAAAATGGCGTCAGTTGTCAGGTCAGAATCACTTATAAGTTGGCCATGGTCGGTGGCATCCTTTGCAACCCATCGTTTTACTTCGACCATGATCCCGGGCTCTTTGAGCAAGACTGCCTTGATCTCTGTGGCAGAGGCGGCAACGCGGCTAAAATTATCGCGACCAAGATCCGAAGAGGGCATCCCGGTAGAGCGCTGGGTCTGTGCAAACAGTGCACTCGATCCGAAGAACAGAAGAAATATTGCGCTTGCGATACCGGGCAAGCTAGCTTGAACAATCGGCGCGTTCAGGAGGGCGAATTTTCTGTTCCATTTTATGTTCATGAGATCACTGAAGCCTCTCAGCGGGCTGTACGCTTCCGCGGATCGCGCCCAGCACACCAGCTTCAGAAGCCTCGATTTCACTCGATTCGATATGGAAGCAGGCGCGATAGAACATGGAACTGTTTCGATCGGGAGCGATGGCGATCACACGTATGTGCGGATGTTTCAGAAGGATCGACTCGCAGGAGTCAGGAAGTCGATCCGACCGATCTAGCGCAACGATCAGCACATCCGGTCGCATTTGCTCGACGGCGTTTTCCATTTCCGTTTCTTGCTGAATTTCGCCCACTACTTCAATGTCGGGTTGATCGGAGATCGTCGCACTAACAAGTTCACGAATCAGGCGCGGCCTGTTTGCCACTAACACTCGGATGGGATTCACTCGGTCCCCCGCACAACTCAAACGACAGGAGCGAAGTATGACAATGTTGCGATTCGAGAGGCAGGTTCAATCAGGAGCCAAGGATTTGGGCCAAGTATGCTCGCTCGGAGTCGAAAGAGTAAGGGGCTTCGGTCTAATTCGGAATGGCAGGACGTACCTAATAATGTTCAATATAGGCCTACGTGTTAGTACCGCGAAAGGTGCTCGAGACTGTTTCAGCTAAGCACAGTCACGAGCGCGCCCCATCTTGATGAACGTATTTGATCACTTCGACTTCGGACATCGCGATCAGGCCTTCGTCAACCATTTCATCGAGGAAGGGAAGCAGCTTCTGAACCTTGTCCTCCGAATCGATCACGCTCACCATCAGCGGCGCGTCGGACGAAAATGACAGAAGGTGCGAGCGGTGAATCAGCGTGCTTGCGCCGTAGCCTTCGCTGCCGCGGAAAACTGTGGCGCCGGCGAGATCGAGCTCGCGGCACTTCTCGACGATAGCGCGGTAGAGCGGCTTGTCGTGCCATTTATCATCTTCGCCGAAATGGATCCAGAGCATCTTGGCTTTGCCTTCGAGTTTCATGACCGCACCTCTTTTCGCCGGCCTTCAGTTTCGTAGTCGTGCGTGTATTTGATTACGTCAACGTCTGACAGGGTGACGAGTCCCTGTTGCACCATGGAATCGAGAATCGGGAAGAAGGCGCGGAGTTTTTCTTCTGTATCGACGACCGAGAGCATCATCGGGCGATCGTGCGAGAGATGAAGGGCGGTGTCTTTGTGAATTCGGCGGTTGGCTCCGTAGCCGAGAATTCCGGGATTGACGGTGACGCCCGCGATGTCGTTGGCGCGCATGCTTTCGACCAGAGCCTTGTGCAGTGGCTTATCATGCCATTTATCATTTTCGCCGATGAAAATGCGCATCAGCTTGGCTCTGCCCTCGCGCTTCAGAGCGGGCGCCGATGGCTGCGAGCGCTTTTTTGGTCGAGGCCTCGGAAGGTTTGACGATTGTGGTTTCCTGAACTTCGATCAACCCGGTACCGGCCATTTCCTGCAGCTTGGACAAAAGCTCTTCCACTTTTTGCGCCGACTCGACGAATTCGATCGTAACGGGAAGATCAGCGGCGAGCGATTCGATCCGCGCCGTGTGCATGTGGTGGTCGGCGCCGAAACCTGCGATGCCGCGGACGACGGTGGCGCCGGAGACGGCGCGATAGAATAGAAAATCCAGAATCGCGGCGTATGCGGACTGACCGTGATATTTATGGTTTTCGCTGACGTGAATGGTTACTTTCCTGGCTGGTCCAGCCGTCAACATGCGCGTCCTCCTAGCCGAGAATTCGGTGCGAAGCGTTCACGAAATCGTCCTTCCGGTAATCACCCCCAACCATACCGCGATGAATCCGACCACGACACTGAGGATTACATTCAATCCGGCTACGAGCAATTCTCCGTCTTGAATGCTGCGAAAGGTTTCGTATTCAAATGTGGAGAAAGTGGTGTACGCGCCGATAAATCCGATGGGAATTAGGTAACGCCAGTTCGGGCTCCAGTGGGTTCTCTCGGCGAGAACGGTGATGATGAACCCGACAAGGAATGAGCCCGTGCAGTTGATGATGAATGTCCCGTATGGGAACCGCGTCCCCATGCGATCGCCCACGTACGCGCCGAGCCAAAATCGAGCGATCGCGCCGATGAAGCCGCCTATCCCGACAATCAAGTACTTGTTCATAAGAGTCGCGGCTCTCCTTTTCTTGAGATCGACAGCGAATATGGCGATGCCCGAAATCGGGCGCCAGCTCGAATTCTTTTTCTTTTGCAGGATTTTTGCCGGGGACATGACTCCGCGACAAAAATCCTGTCAGGAGTCATCATCTGTCCCGGCTTAAGGGACAGCGGTTAATGGGCGAACTCCTTCGCCACTACAAAGGAGCATAACAAGACTTAAGGCTAAGTCAACAGTTCAGCCGAGCGGTTGCACTCAACCAATTAGCCGCGAGGTGTTCGTCGGCTGGCTAGTGCATCCTTTAAAACCCTATCTTTTTATCTTCCTACGCCTTTTGATTTTCCCGGAGCACCGACGTCTGAAGGTTGCGAGCCGGCCTGATTGACGGTGTTTTCGGCGCCGGGCGGAAGCTCCGTTGTGGGCGTGTCGTCAGCGGGCTCGAGGTCGCGCGGATTCGTTGTTTGCGGGCCGAGATTTGTTTTCTTGTCCATTACGTTGTGAACGATTTTCTTGTGCTCTTCGTGCTCTGCGCTTGTACCGAATTCCTTCGCGCACAGCGGACAGACTACTCGATTTACTCTTTGGCGTGCCATTTCTTGACCTCCCAATGCCTCCAACTTAGCCTCTCTTTCTGCAATTCTCACCTAGCCCCCTAGCTGTCTCCATACCTGAACATCTGCATTTTTTCGGCCTAGTACGCTACTCAGCCCTGCCACTGGTGTTGACGCCGGACGAGGAGATGAGTCCGCTCTCTTAAGGCGAATGAGGCGGGAAACTATACACAGCCGAGGAATGCGGCGGCGCATGACTTAATTTCGCGCGTGACGTTTGGCCTGGACTGCTTTTTGCGGTTGACTTGGTTATTCGAGAATATTGAGGAAGCGTTCGCCTCCGAGTTCGAGTGAGAGCGCCGCATTGGCAAAGCGCGATGCAGTTATCTCGGCGCGATAGAGGCCTTCATCCGATTGGGCGCTGATGGTTTGCAACGGCCGCGGGTGTAGCAGCAGGCCGTAGGGCACGGCAGCCTCGGTGCGTAGATGCGAACGATGCCAGATTGCGAAGCGTAAGCGAACTGCGGTTGCATATTGCAGGTCGTCAGTCGAGGTGGCGCTCATCAGGAGGATGAGGCCGTTGCGCGAGATGGATTTGAAGTAGCGGCCGACTTTTCCTTTCGCGATGAAGGCTAGCTCCCAATGCCGGGAGCGTGACATTGAGGAGTACGGAAGTGCCTTGCGACGATTCGAACTCTGTCCACAGGGGGCCGCAGGCAATCGAACGCATCAGCGAAATTTGATTTCCTAGTGCCATCACTCCTCGCTACCCGAGCGGCACCGGAAGTTTATGTGCGACGCGATGCTCTTGCATGGCTTGTTTCTGGTGAGTCTCGACGCGAACATCGCTGAGCGGACGGGCAGTGCATAGCAAAGTGAATTTGGCTTCGGCGTCTTCGGGATAATAGCGGAGCGATGCGGACTGATCGACTTCACCGGAAAGCAAGCGACCTGCGCATGTGACGCACCAACCTTGAAGACAACTGTAGGGAAGCTCGATGCCGGCATCGAGCGCGACCTGCAGAATGAACTCCGACGCGCGGCAGGGAATTGTGACTTCCATGCCGCGCGACACGAGAGTGATCTGATATTCGGGATCGGCTTCAGTCACGCGCGACCCCTTCCACCAACAGCGGCGATCGCGCGTTTCTATGGATTGTAAAATCCATGGTTCTTGCTGTAGGGCGCGTCGCCGGGATTGCCTCGGCGGAAGTGGCCGGAGGGGCGAACAGTTCCGTCGCGTTCCATGCTGAGAAGCTCGATGAACCAGGCTTCGTGCTCGATTTCCTCATTGAGAATGCGGGCAGCCATGTCGTAAGTGCGCGGATCTTTCCCGAAGGTGAGATCGCAGACTTCGCTCCAGGTGCGAACAGCGCAGCGCTCGGCTTCGAGCAGGACGGTGAGGATGTTCGCAGCGCTGGGATCGTCGGGAAGATACGCGTCGGGACAGCCGGCGCGATCGGCAAACGTGCGAATGTCTTTCGGGATGCTGCCGCCCAGCTCGTAGATGCGCGGAGTGATTAGTTCAAAGTGCGAGCGATCTTCGAGGCGAGCGTCTTCACAGATTTCTTTGTAATCTTCGTTGCCCGCGAGATACATACGCAGGATCGTATAGTAGTAGTACGTTGTAAATTCGGCGCCGGCCGCATCGATGAGTTTTTCGATGAGGTTCTTCACATTGACGCCGCGCGATTCCAACTGTTCGACGCCCACGCGCTGGGTGACATCGCCGGCTTTCACTTTGCCGGTAGCGTGAGGCTTTTCTGACTTCGCCATGGATCACATCTCCTTTTTGCGTTTCGCCAACTGCAATTCTCTTCCGCTGGTCGCGGAGGAACCGTCCTCAGACTAGTCCTACCGTTTTTCATAGGTATAATATATTGTTCCTATCTTATAGATAGGCAGTGACTATAGATCGAGGAGCCATGGAACTACATCAACTGCGATATTTCGTTTCGGTGGTGGAAGTTGGAAGCTTTACAGGTGCGGCGAAGGCCTGTTATATCGCCCAGCCGTCATTGAGCTTACAGATTCAGAAGCTCGAGGAGGAGTTGGGCCAGAAGCTTTTCGAGCGCTTGGGGCGCGGGGTGCGTTTGACGTCGGCGGGCCAAGCTTTTTACGCGAAAGCGGTATCAATTGTTTCGGCTGTCGCGGAGGCGCGCGATTCGTTGCAGGATCCGGTGCGACTGGAGCAAGGGCAGATCCGGATTGGCGCGATACCGACGATTGCGCCTTATCTGCTGCCGCGATTGGTACGCGTTTTCACGCGGCGTTTTCCGGAAGCGCAGATTACGGTACACGAGGATTTTACGGAAGACCTTGTGAATGCATGCGTGGCAGGTGAGGTTGATCTCGGATTACTGGCGCTTCCGGTGGACGACGAGCGCGTGGTCGTTGAGCGATTGTATTCGGAAGAGTTGCTCGTGGCGATGGCGGTGCGGCATCGGTTTGTGAAGAAGCGGCGAGTGACGCTGGAAGAATTGACGCGCGAGAGATTTGTTCTGCTAAGCGAAATGCACTGCCTGGGAGAACAGATTATTCGATTCTGCGAGCGGCAAGGCTGCGTTCCGGCGCTGACCTGCCGAAGCGCGCAGTTGATGACAGTGCAGGAGTTAGTGGCGATGGAACAGGGAATCTCGCTCGTCCCGGAGATGGCGGCGAAAGGCGACCGCAGCAAGCTTGTGCGATACCGGTCGATCAGCGGTGTGAAGCCGAAGCGCACGTTGGCAATGATCTGGCATAAGCACCGGTATCAGAGTCCGCTGGTGAAAGGTTTGATCGAGATTGTGCGACGAGAAGCGGGCCGACGCACTGCCTGATACAGAGACGACAGTCAGCGCAGTAGATATTTCTTGAAGAAATCGATCGTTCGCTGATGGATTTCCTCGATGGAAGGCGAGATCGGCAGATCGGCCGCGGCTTTAAAGTCATGACCGGCGTTCTGCACGGAGATAAACTCGACTGTGGCGCCAACGGATTCGTAACGCTGCTTCATGCGCAATGCCTGATCGTACGGAACCATTTCGTCCTTATCTCCCTGCACAAGCAACAGGGGCGGACTTGAGACGCTCACGTAAGTAATTGGACTGGCGCGGCGATAGTCTTCCGGCTTTTCCGCGAGCGTACCGCGAAAGAGTTTCACCAGAGCGCGCCCCGTGTGATGTTCGAATTCCGTTGCACCCACCGTGAAGTCCGTTGGTCCGTACCAGGATGAAACAGCCTTGACGCGGCTCGAAACATTAGGCCAGCCCCCGGCACCTTCGAGTCCAGCTTTTTCATCCGCCATGGCGACGAGCATCGCAAGCTGGCCGCCGGCCGACGCACCCGCAATCCCAATTCGTGCAGGATCGATCCCGTATTTCTCCGCATTGGCGCGCAGATAGCGGATGGCGCATTTGCAATCTTCGATGTCCGCCGGGAAAGGCCAGTCGCCGCTGAGCCGGTAAAAGATGCTGGCCGTCACGAATCCTTGTGCAACAAGAAGTTCGGCGCCAGAGCTGCCGTTCTTATCGCCGCGCTCCCATCCGCCGCCGTGCAGCCAGAGGACTGCGGGTGTCGGGGTGCGGAGACGCTGACCCGGAACGAAAACGTCCATCAACAACGGTTGGCCGCCGCCGGTGCAGTATTGAATATCGCTGATCACGTGAAAATTCTGGTCAAACGGGAAAACGGAGATCAGCAGGATGAATGCAAAAACGAAGCGCATTGGAAAACGATAAGAGAATAGAGAGCGGACGTAAATACACTGTTAACGGCGAGGCGGATTTCTGCAGTTCGCGATCTTATTGGCGCTGACCGTTCACTCGCGTACCAGTCGTAATTTGCGTGCAGCTCGCTTGAGGTCTGGCGCCGCCGGTGGTTGGGGGCGGGCAAGTTTGAGTCTTGCTGACGCTGCGGACCACGGCCGTCGCCACGCCTGCTGCCACCGCTGCACCGACGCCTACCGCCGTGGCCGTTCCCGCGCCGATGCCACCTCCAGCGGCTCCGGCTCCGGCTGCACCTGCGCCAGCCCCGGCTCCCGCGGTATTCGTCGCGCTAACAGCGGAGGTGAGCGCCGCGGGGCTCACGGGAGCTGGAGTCGAAGGCGATGAATTGCCGTGGATTCCAGTTTCTTCGCCGCCCTTCATCAGGACGCAAACTCCAGCGAGATCGCAGACCTTGCAAACGCCTTCCATGCAGATGACGTTCATGTTACCGGCCGCGTCGAAGAGCACCACCATTTCCGTGCCGACGACTCCGGCGACGCCAACAGGAGTGCGAATCTGGAAGCGGGCGTTGGGCTTCACGAGTTTCACGGCACGGGCGCGGACTTGACCATACGCCAGATCGAGATCGGTTTGCTGTTCGCCGGTATCGTGTTTGGCGATGGTGAGATTGGAATCGGAGCCGACGCTGAGGACAGAGCCATCATCGAGACCAACTCGGGCGCGGGCGAGATGGCCGGTGTTGATCACGTCGCCCCAGAAAACCTGCTGCGATGTAGAAGCGGCCACCTGCTGGGCGCCGCGAACGACGTTGACGATCGGCACGACGGCCGTGATTTTTCCAGCGCTTTGCGCCACCTGGGCTGACACGCCTACGGGAACGGCGAGAAGCAGGCAAATTAGAATTGCGATCACGGTTGTGGCTGGGCGACACGCGTTCATCGTGCTTTCCTCCGCGGATTTCGTGCGGCGCTGGCGGCGGTGAGTCGATCCAACCCCAGTGCTTATAAATCCGTTGGAAACCTATTCGAGGGGACTGGGCGAAAAGCTACCACAAGTTGGGCGAAGCGACCAGAAAAAATCCGCGAAGAAAGGCACCGATTTTGACGCGCGAGCGAATGGCGGCGTGTGGCGAACACTGAGAGGCGGCGCTAAGCCGCCCCTCAAAACATGGTTAGAAGCCGGCGCCGGATTTTCTCTGGGCCGCTTGTTGCTGCATCTGGGCGTTCATGGCGCGCATGGCTTCTGTGGAGCCGGGGGCACGCTTTTCACGCCAGCGATCCATCGCCGCCACGTGCTTTTCAAGATTGGAGAACACCATCGGATTCTTGAACATCGTGCGAAACGCGGGAACCACGGGCTTCAGGCGTTCCCAGACGACCCATTGCTCGCCGGAATTCTCGAAGAAAAACTCCTCGTCAATCAAGCCGCGATTCACGATGCTCGCCACCATATCCCAGTAGCTAAAGACCATGCGCATAAAGGCATTTTCCTGGCTTCCGGGAGGGTACAGCGTCATCACTTCTTCCGGCGTCTTCGGATTGAAATGCGACATGTACCATTCGCGAGCTTCGCGAAGGCGCGGCTCGCGGCGAATGTCGTAGAGCCGCAGCATGAGATTTACCTGTTCGTGATTTACGTCAGACATTTCGATGCCTCCCGTTTGTGTATGTTTGATTCAAGATTGAAATTCGATTCGAGATTCGAGGTCGCTTTGATTTCCGCCGGTTACCCTATTCGAGTGGACGGCATCTCACTAGATTGTTGGGACGGCTGTGGCAATTCTCCTTGTAACGTAACTCTCTGAAGCTGGCTGGTTGGAATGCGCGATTGCTCGAATCCGAGTTTGATGCGGCGACGGAGTTCGCGGGCGACGTCCTCTTTGCGGTTGAGCACGGTGCGGACTTGGGTGCGAAGCACGTTGCCATCGAGCGAAAGCGATTCGACGCCGAGCACGCGTGGGCCATCAACGAGCGCGGGAGACCAATCGGGATCGTTGCGCAGGTCGCCGGTAACTTTTTCGAGGGTGGCGAGAGCGCGGCCGATGTGTTCTTCGGATGGAACGGTGACGTCGACAAAAACCTGCGACCAGTCGCGGCTGAAATTGGAAACTTGGCCAATAAGGCCGTTGGAAATCGTGACGAGCGCGCCAGCAGTATTTCGAATCATTGTTCGCCGCAGGGTGAGATATTCGACGCGGCCCAACTCGGAATTTACCTGGATGAGATCGCCCACGACAAACTGGTCCTCGAACACAATGAAGAAACCGTTGATAAGGTCCTTCACGAGGTGCTGTGCGCCGAAACCAAAGGCCAGGCTGGCGACAGCCGCGGCCGCTTCGAGCGGCGTGACGTTGAATCCGAATTCGGGAAGTGCGGTTAAAATGGAAACTGCGACGATGATAAAAATGCCGGCGCTGTAGAGAATCCCGGCCATCGTGCGGGTTTGTTGTTCGCGCATCTGAGCGATGCGCGTGGACGATTTCGCGGCCTCCACCAGACGATTGGTGAGGGCTTTGAGGAGACGCGCTACGACAAACGCGATGATGAGAATCGCGAGAATTCGCAGGCCGCGGGTTTGCGCGATCTCAGTCCAGCTCTTAAACGATTCGGTCATAGAATAAGCGGCGGAATTATACCATTC
Organism: uncultured Acidobacteriota bacterium; assembly: GCA_963729525.1. Taxonomy (GTDB): domain Bacteria; phylum Acidobacteriota; class Terriglobia; order Acidiferrales; family UBA7541; genus Palsa-295. The sequence continues at coordinate 237,035 of CAVSOB010000007.1, read as the reverse complement.
GTGCTGCGAGGGCTCGGCGCAAGATGTGGCCGCGGTTGAGCAGCGGGGAGTGAAGAAAATGGACCATCAAAAACGCGATTTTCTTAGCGCGCTCGTTACGGCGGCGGTAGCGGCGCCGATCGTGATACTCGCGCGCAGTGCTGCTGGGCAGCAGATGGGTCGAAGACCTGGACCGCCCGACTCGCTGTCGGATCCGATGAACCAACCGCCGGCACTGGATCCCAAGAAAATTCAGGAGCACAACCAAAAGACGATCGTTCAGGATATCCAGAAACTCTACAAGCTCGCCGGCGAATTGAAGGACGAGGTGGAAAAAACGGATTCGACCACCACGCTTTCTCTGCCGATGATTCAGAAGGCGAAGGAAGTGGAAAAACTCGCGAAGCAGATCGCCAGCTTGGCGGTCGGATAGCTGATCCCGAACAAAGTAGCGCTGGACAGCTGATCCGGCCAACTAGCGAACGAGCAGTCCGGTGATGCCGATTCCCGACTCCGATAAGTCCCAACGCCGTCCCCAGATACCAGAAGAATCGCTTGCGCGTTAGCACCGTGATCGAGCAGATCACCAGCGCCGCCTCGAGGAGAACTTCGCCCAAGTCGTAATAGTCTGCATGGCGCCGTTCGGCCGCCACTTCCTTTTCCGCGGCCTTGGCTTCGGTTTGTATATCCTGGCCTTCTTCTTTGTATCGCTCGATTTCCTTTTGGTATTTCTCTTTGATTTTGTTGGCTTCTTCGGAGTTTTGAAGCGCGAACACGGACATCTCATCTACAAAAAGCTCATAGTTGCGGCGGCGTATTTCTTTGGCCTGGTAGTAAGCCCACTGGTCAGTCGCTTTCGTTTGCAGCACAATTTCTTCGGTGTGGGCGCGGTGTCCGAGCAGCGATACAGCGGCGACAAGCACCGCGAGAATCGCCATGGTCACCGTGACAGGCGCGAGATTGTGCTGAGCGGCCTCTTCGGCATGCTCTTCGAGTTCGCGAAAATCCTCAGCCATTTCGAATGCACCGCCTTACAAATTTGGGATTTTGGGTAATCGCGGCTGGATTGTAGCGGTAATCGACAGAATCGAGAAGGGCAAACTCGGTTATGAAATCTTATGATCGAAGGCAAACTACCAGCATCGGCCCATTGACGTGACGGAACGTGAACTCCAACGCAAAAACCCGCTGAGGTAAACCTGAACCGCAGCGGATCTGCGCCAAGCTTTTTGTTGAAGAATCAGGAAATCCGCATAGTCGTTTTATAGCCTTGAATTTTTGTGTACGGTGCATAGTGGGCTGTGGAAGGCGCGCAAACCCTGCACGCCCTGATGTAACCACCGTCACAGGTAATGGTGTCGCGAATCACAGAACTGCGTTCTCGACGAGGTTAGTCTAGTCGGGCGGTTCGATAAAGTATCCGCGAAGCAATCAAAGAGGAGTTATTCCGATGAACACCATTGGCAGGTCTGCGTTTGTGTTGATTCTATTTGGCATGCTTTCGATTGCAAAGCTTGCGCAGGCTGGGGACGTACAAGGAAAAGTAACAGCGGCGGGATTGAAGTCGGCCGGCGGTATTGCCGTCTATATCGACGCAATTCCCGGCAAGAAATTCGATCGGCCGACCGAGCATGTGGCGGTTGACCAGAAGAATATGCTCTTCGTGCCGCACATCCTGGTGATCCTGCGTGGAACCACCGTCGATTTTCTCAATAGCGACCAGGTGGCGCACAACGTGTACTGGCCGTCGGTAGGCGGCAACAAAAACTTAAGGCACAGCTTGACGATCGTCTCGCCGGGGCAAAAAAAGTCGTTCGAATTCGATGACCTCGGTGCGGCGCAATTGCTCTGCAACATGCACGCTGAGATGGTCGGCTACGTGGTGGTTGTTCCGACTCCCTACTTCGCGCTCACGGACAATGATGGTGCGTTCACGATCAAGAATGTCCCAGCGGGCACCTACACGCTGAAATCGTGGAGCGCAGACGGCAAACCGACCACACAGTCGATCACAGTGACGGACGCCACGACGAACGTACAAATAGCTGTCGTGAGCGCGAAGTAGCCGAGTCAAATTAGGCATAACGCCCTTGACACAAATCCGCAAATCGCTCAAGCAGGGTTGGACTCAACCAGGTGCGCATTTCACCGCGGTGGCGGCAGTATTCGTTCTCGCAACCTCGTTGCTTGCTCAGACCGCCGGCACACCAGACACATCCGTGACAGCCGTCCAAGGTGAAAGCTGGATCAATCATCTCCATAGGCCGTTCAACGAAACCAGCATGGGCAAGACCTGGGACCTAGGCCCAGCACCGCCGGAGCCGGGACAAATACCCCCCACTTGGCACCTCGAGCTAACCAACGGTTATGCGTCGCAAACTCTCACGATCCACGGTTCGGACCTTTATCGCCTGAATTGCCGCGGCTGCCATGGAGCACTCGGCCACGGTAGCCCCCCGGAAATAAATGCTGTTACCGGCCCGGTCCAGGCGACGTCCGTCACGGCCACCATGGAACGAATGAAGCAGGCCGGCCGGGAAATGAGCCGATCGGACGTCAGTGCTGCTGCCAAGGAATCCAAGATTCTCCTACTGCAACGCCTCCACATGGGCGGGCTGCATATGCCACCACCCACGTTGAGCGACGCGGAAATTCGCTCCCTGGTCGCTTACCTTGAAGTGCTGTCCGATGTCCCCGGCGCAGCAAATCGTCAGATTGCCGTGAGGGAATCGTCCTACCGCATGGGCGAGCACATCGTGAAGTCCACCTGCCACGTCTGCCACAGCGCTACGGGCGCCAATCCAGACTCCGAGCAAATCTACGAAGGAGCGATCCCGCCGCTCTCGTCGCTCACAACGCGCGTCAGCCTCCCCGATTTTGTCAGAAAGGTGACCACGGGCGCCCCCATCTTCATGGGCACGCCGCCAGCACTTTACAGAGGCCGCATGCCGGTCTTCGCCTACCTGACCCAAGACGAAGCCGCCGCAGCTTACCTCTACATCATGCTCTACCCACCCAAGCCATAGGCGCTGGAAGCGAGGGTCGCAGCTGATCGGTAATCCTTAACCGGATTACTATTGAGAAATCGCTTATCACCACCTATCAAAGCGCATTTTCTTTATCTTAGGCAACCAGCGAGTGAGAAAGGCAGATTGCTCCGAATTGTACTTTCGAACGGCACTGTAGACGCCGCGAGTATTTACCCCACATCTAGAAAGCCTTTCGATCTGATTTTTACGCGGGCGAAAAATGAGGAATGGCGCGCCCGGGAGGATTCGAACCTCTGACCTTGTGCTCCGGAGTCTTCGGGACGGTTGATACCGTGTGCTATACGGTCATTAAGAAGTAGTTGCAAACACGGGGCTTTTGGCTATAATCGCGTCGTTGGTTAACCCGTCGCATGGTCGGTTTATACCGCCCAGTTAACCGGCAAAGGGAACCAACGGGCAACCAGAGTGCACCGGTTCAACTTCACCAAAGACGGCATCGCCAAGCTCCAACCCGCCAAGCACCGCACCACACATCACGATGAAAGGACAGCCGGACTCATCTTACGCGTCGAGCCATCCGGTGCTAAAACTTTTTGCTGGCTGCGCAAAGGCGACGGTCGTGTGCACTTCAAGCGCATCGGCAGCTTTCCCGATCTCAGCATAGAGAACGCCCGCATGAAAGCGTCGGAGCACAACGGCACGCTCGGCCGGTGGTCCGCCGACGACTTCCAAGGTCCCAGCCCGTTCGAAAAGCGCCGCGCCGATCTAACGATCAATGACGTGATCGAGGACTATTGCACTCGACGGTTGGAGTCTCATTCCAAGAACCCGACCGCTGCGTGCAAGCGTGTGCGGTGGACGCGTGACTTTTACCTGAAGGACTGGAAGAACCGTTTGCTGAAGAGCATCACCCGCAAGAACATCATCGACCTGCACCATGGGCTGGGCAAGAAGCACGGCCACGTAACGGCCAACCGGGTAATCACGATGCTTCGCACGCTCTTCAACTGGGCGCTTCACTCGTGCGAGTGGGTTGGTCAGAATCCCGCGTCGCGCATCGAGCGGTACGCCGAAAAGAGTCGCGAGCGATCCTGCTGCCCGAGGAGGCGGCACGGCTGTTCACCGCCCTTAGCGTCGAGCCTTCACGGGACCTTCAAGCCTTTGTTGTGATCGCGCTGTTCACGGGAGCCCGCAGGTCGGACATCCTGTCAATGCGGTGGAGCGACGTGAACTTCGAGACCACATCGTGAGTGATTCCCGACCCGAAGAGCCGCACGCCGTATGTGGTGCCGCTGCTGCCCGAGGTCGTGAACATCTTAAAAGAGCGGGAGCAGGACGGCACGTGGGTGTTTCCCGGCCGGGGCAAGACCGGACACCTGACGGGCTTCAAGCACTCATGGGTAGCGCTGCTGAAGCGAGCGGCACTGAAGCAGTTCCGCATTCACGACCTGCGCCGCACGCTCGGTTCATGGATGGCAACCGGTGGTGAATCGCTACCCATCATTGGCAAGGCGCTGGGCCACGCTACCTCGCTGGGTGCAACCTCCATCTATGCGCGGCTACAAAACGATGCCGTCCGCAAAGCGATGGAACGCGCTTCACAAGCACTGCTCACAGCCGGCAAAGTCTAATAGTACTTCAGTACCATCACGTACTATTACAAGTTAGTTGACATCCGTCCGCACAGGGATTACTATAATCATGTCACTGCCAGGTGACTGAGCGCGTCTTCAATCGCGCGTTGTTCAAAACCTAAAAAGCAACTCAACCCATAAACCAAGGAGAGTGGGAAGAGCCAAATGGAGATGTGTCTATGGCCCTTCAACTCGAAACGCTGCTTACTCCGTCAGAGGTGGCTGCAGTTCTGAAAGTGAGCGTGTCAACTCTGGCAGTCTGGCGCTGCACAAAGCGCTATGCACTTACTTTCATTAAGGTAGGTCGTTCTGTGCGCTATCGGGCTACTGATCTGGCTGCCTTCGTTCAAGCCAGCGCGAAATAGACACTTCACAAGAAAGAGACACAGCCCGTGAAATTGTCCAACAAAGGCACTTTCATTAGTTTACGCTAGTACCAGTACCACCATTAATCCGTCGGGAGGAACCCCATGGACCGCCAAGCGATCCTCTTTCAGTTCACCGAAGTTCTCGATGACTTCATAAAGCAGCAAGCCTACGGTGAGATTAACGTCATCGTCCGGCACGGCATTCCCACACTGTTATCCACGACGGTAAACCGTCAACTTGCAGCTGACCACAAGGGGAGCACCCATGGCCGACCAGAATACCGCCGCAGCTAAGTTCCCTCCTGGCTGTCTACCCGTCAAGTGCACCGACGGCACAACCGCGCACGTTCGCATCAGCGAGATGCGGGCGGAGTTCCACGACTTTATCCTCGAGGTCTATCCACAGAACAGCAAGTTTTACGGCACTGTTCAGATCGGCGACGATGATTCCTTCTGCCTCGACCGCGTGCGACGGAACTTTCGCGCCGACTGCGGCGTGGACGTTGACCTTAAGACATACGAGGAGTGGGACCAGCTAATGGGCCGGATGCAAGCAGAGTTTGAAAAGGAGGCGAAGTCGTGATTGAGCACGCCATCGCTATCCTCAACCGTGGGTGGGCCGTGTTCCCGTGCCAGCCCCGGTCGAAAAAGCCCGCTACGCAACACGGCGTCAATGAGGCGACGCGTGATCGTGCGCAGGTTGAGGCGTGGTGGCAGCAGAACCCAGCGTTCAATCCGGCGATCAGCTTGCGTTTATCCGGTTTGACGGTCCTCGATGCTGACACCGGTCTCGCTACCGGTGACGAAGCTACCGCGTGGGCCAGCCGCAACGGATTGCCACCAACTTTCACCGTTCGCACCGGTCGTCGTGATGCATTCGGCATTCAGTTTTATTTCAACGGTATCTCGCGCAACAAGCCCTACAAGCACGATGGCGTGAGCGGTGAGGTTCGCTCCGCTGGTTATTACGTCATGGCGCCTGGCGCGATTCACCCCGACTCAGGTGAGCGCTACGAAATACTCAATGGCGGGGAAGCAGTCTCAGTTCCGCCATTGGTATCGCAGCTATCAGGCACGCGGCCTGCTGATGCAAAACTCACCACGTATCCGCCAATGTCAATCGAGCGTGTTCACGAGGCATTCGAGGACAAGCTGGTCAAGATTCGCCAGTCATTCGTCGGCGGACGACACTACACGTCCTACGCGGGAGCGTGGTTTGCCGCGCGTGCTTTTCTCGCTGGCGTGTTGCCCGAGGTCGAAACGAAGCAGCGCCTCTGGGAAGCAACCGCAAACCTTGGACTTCCAGAGAAGAAGCGCCGTCAGAACTTGTACGACGGTTGGAACGATGGCCTGAAGTTTGGTGCCTTGAGCCTCGACCTTTATCCCGGTGATTGGGAAGCACTCTACAAGCTGTCCGGTGATGAAAAGTTTCAGCGCTGTTGGGACGGTTACACCATCGACTTTGAGTCAGACGAAGCCGCCAAGAACTACATGATTGAGAGGCTCGATGCCGTCGGCGCAGAAAACATCGAGCGGATTCTCGCGGCGTCGTCCATCGATGACGTCATACGCGAACGACTACTTAATAAGATCATGAGGGACGACCAATGACAACACCGTCAGACACCATTAAGCACTTTGCGCAGTATCCGGAGCGATGGACAGCCTTGAAGGATAAGGAATACACCGCCCGTATCAACGGCGGCTACACCGTCGATCAGTTCGAGGCCGAGATCGCAAAGGCCAAGGCAGACACACCGAAACTATCCAAAGGCTCCAGCGTTGAAAAGACCGACATGCCTCTCAGCGTCTTGTCCGGTAAGTTGGGCGAGATCTGCCGTGAACGAATGCTCACCATCAACGGAGGCAAGGGCTTCTGCGTCGCTTATGCGTGGCTGCCGCTGGTGGCTGCCGCTGGTATGCATGTGATTCCCGGCTCGAAACCCAGCAGCTTGTTCGTCACGGTTGTCGGTGAACCCAAGACGGGAAAGACTTCCGCACAGGACTTTGCCAACTACCTCATGGGTCTGGATGAAGGCATCGTCACCACGAAGTCATTCGGTTCAGCCGAAGGCTTGCTCGAAAAGATCGGCAACCAGGAAGGCAATCCCTATCTCTGGTGCTGCGACGAGATGGCACACCCGATGTCGAAGGCCAACATCAAGGGTGCCAGCTTTTATCACGTGCTGAACTCCATCTTCTACAAGTCCGTCTACGAGACCACAGTGTCCGGGCGCAAGCCGATAAGGTTTAACGCGTGGTTGTCCATCGTGGGCGGAACTGTTGAGTCCAAGTTCGGTGAGGTCTTCACCGCCGAATCCCAGGCCGGGTTGTACGATCGGTTCTTGTTCGCGCTTTGCCCCACCAACTTCAAGTTCCGCTACCCGGGCGAGCCCAGCGAGTTCGGCCAGCCGGTTGTCAGCATGCCTTTGCCCTTCGACGGTGCAAAGCCCGAGAATGCTCCGCCGAAGAAGTGGCTCAAGTGTCCACGCATCAATCCCGACGTTTACGCCGCACGAAACCAACTTATCGACAGTGAGGGACTCGATGAGCGCGTGATGGAACTGTGCATCCGCGTGGCAATGGTATGCGCGGCTTGGGATGGGAAAGTCGAGCTGCGAGCCTCGGACATGGAGCCTCACTGGGAACTGGCGCGGTACCAGATGAAGGTTCGCAAGCGGCTACTGCCCAACCAAGGCTTGACCTTCGAGGCGCAGGCTGGTGAGAAGATTCTCAACTACCTCAGGGCCAATCAAGCACCGCCCGAAGCGTATGCGCGCAACGAAGGCTGGCACTCATACCGCGATGTGTGTCGTCGCACGAAGGCGTATCAGTTTGGGGCGACTGTTTGCGAACGCGCTGTCAAGTCACTGGTGTTCGCCGATGAGATTGAGGACACAACGATCAAGGGTAGGAACAAGTGGCTCATTCGTGCGCCGCTGGAAGATGAAGTTGTCGCTTCGTAGTCACAAGATAGAAGTTTGGCGGCGTTTTCATTCCGTGATTTGTGATTGGAGACTGGCGCCTCGAACCTCAATGTCACCGCCTTTCCTTATTAACTCAGTCTATGAACGGTTAGGATAAGGTGACATTGGGGCTGACATTGAGGGTGCCATTCGTGAGTAGTTGTATTGTTTACCGGCGTTTATACTACGTACAGAGAGTTATAGAACAACCGTATTTGAGGTGACGTTGACTCTCAATGGCCACCCCAATGTCACCCGTGTAGAGAGCGCGGTCCGGGTGACACTGAGAAGATGGCCATGGCAGGCCCAACGCTCTCATAAGACGGGGTTCTAACCGCAATCGGTCGGGCGCGTGCCGTAGCAGCATTCTACGTAAAGTATTGACGGTATAGGGGTCCTAGTTTCATTTCAGCGCGTGACCGAAACCCGCCGAGACCCGCTCTGCTAAAGTTACTGGCCTCATCTAAAAACCAAAGAACCCGGGTTTTAGGGAAACCACAGGTCCGAAGCCACGTGATGAAATAGGGGCAAACGGACCCGGTTATCAGACCGAATAAGCACAGCCAGAGAGCCGTCCCGATGGTCCTTGCCAGCAACCGATTCTGCCCAAGCTGGGTTTTGAAGATTCACTCATTTGGGTATTAACCTATACGGTATTAGCCTGGTATTTTGATTGAGTCAACCCTTCCGAACGCTCGGACTTCAGGGCGTGCAGTGCAATCCCAAACATTTGAGGCAACCGAATGCGCACCAACGCCCTGGTGTCGAACCCTGCCGAACAGAATCGCCTCACGCCGAAGGCTGAGCCCGCGCCTGCATCATCGGAGAGTCGTGAAGAGATTCTTCGCCTCCTCGAGGTTTACCGCGCCGACTTCGACGCGGCTGCCGCTGATTGCGAAGCACGAGGCAACGTGCTCACAGTCACCAGGTACACATCGAAGGGCAAGCCTTACGACATCGAGCTGGTCAATCACAACGCCCGCCTCAAGATAAAGTTCGGCCAGCTCATCGCGCATTACTCGAAGCTCCTCGCGAAACTTCCCGTACCGAAACCAAAAGTAGTCAACCCGCGCAGCGCACGTGCGATGTTCCCGGACGTGTTCGAGGAGAAGCCATGACCGACTGGATCATGCTCGCGGACCAGTCACCGGCGAATGTTGCGGCCTACAAAGCCGCGCGTGAAGCCGACCGCATCGCGAGTGAAGCCGAAGGCTGCAACAACATGCGGCTGACGGTTGCCGCGCTGGCCATTCTCGGTTTTGACCTCGATGACTTCGAACCGGAGCGCGAGAAGTTGGCGCTGTTCTTAGCAGCACTTGCCATCGACCGGTGGGCACACGCACACAACCTTTGCGAGGACCCGGCCATGTTCGCCGCTGATCGTTTGGCGATGGTGCGTACGTTATCTGACAGAGATAAGGCCGAGATCAAACAGCTCCTTCCGAAACTTTAGGAGACACGATGAGCACCGCACTTTCTAGCCGAGCCGCATTAACCGGCTCCATTAGCTTCGAGCGGAATGAAGCCGTACTCGTTCCGGTACCGGGAATCCCAGGCTCGAATCGCGTGGTGCTGGTAACGGAACTTCTTGACCGAATCGCGGAACTTAGCAAGCGCGTGGTCACACTGGAGACTGAACATGCAAGGAATGTTGCAACTGCTTCGGCAGACATTCGGCGTCGACGAAAGATGGCACGCGCACAATCGCGACATCCTTTGGATCGAACCGACAACGCACACGACGACGGTGTACTTCAGACCGACGGCGAAGAAGATCTGCTCACCCTGCACAACGAAAGTTTTGAGAGTGAACTGGTGGACGCGGCTCTTGCTGAACAAGGTGCCGACCGGGCATGTCAGACCGGTGACTGAAAAGACGCCGGTGCATTACATCGCTCATTTGGATGTGGGCGAGTACTCGTATGAGTTGAGCGACCCGTCCCTGTGAAGGGTTCAAGACATGTATCGGTCTTACCAGACGGATTGAAGTGCGAGGACTTTGAATGGACACCACACGAACCGAAGAAGCATACGCGCTTCTCAAGAAGGGCGACCGCGCCGGGGCGGCGAAAGCTCTCGAGGAAGCAGCGCGGGCATTCATCGGCGACCTAAACAAGATTGATGACATGACGTCGGCACGAAAGAAAGCCTGTGATGAAAGTCGCGCCCTCGAACTGAAGTTGACCGGTGAGGGGCGATGCACAACGAAAGAGTTGGCAGCTGTTATGGCAGTCATTGTGGAACACGGTGGGTTCATGGACTCGACCGGCTACGTAACGTTCCCGACGCCTGAAGCGCGGTTGCGGTGCATAGCCGACCCGAGAATCACGTACACGCCGTTCAAGTAGTCAAATCTGAAGCACCGAAGGAGCATTTATGAAAGTGAAGGTCTTAGTTGGACCGAATGCAGGAGCACTCGTTCACGTTGAACACGACGCTGCTGCGGTGATGGCCCTGATGTTGGGTCACATCGAGAAGTTCGTCGAACCGCCAGTGGCCAAGAACGCGGCATCGCCGAATGGCTCGTGGGGACAAACGACAGACTTTTGCCCGTCGTTATCGCCCGTTGTCCGGAGTGTCGAGCTGAGGCGGTGTTCAGCAATCCTCCGCGAACCCTCGGAGTGTACGAGGACGAGTTTACCAACTCACCCATGCGGAACTGCAAACTCGAACACTGCGCCCATACCGACCGCATACCCGATTCAATCTTCAAAGATTACTGCCGGGTGCTGAACGGGGTGCAGCGGTGAGCGCCGAACAGTTCGAGATCTTCTTTAACGGAATCATGAAGAAAGATGCGGTCCCACCGGATGACGACCGCAGGCTTTACAAAATTGCTGAGAAGTATGGTGTTCCCAGCGTCCTCATCCGCGTCATGTACTTCATGTGGCGACGCGATCGGAACCCATTGACCATTCTTGACCGCGCCGAAAAGCGCTAGGAGGCTTTATGCAGAACATTGAAAGACGTTTCTTGACAGCCGAGGTTCGTTGTTGCGATGACAGCAATGCCATCGAAGGACTGGCCATCGCGTACAACGCTCTTAGCGCACCCGGCAATCTTCCGGGCTTCCGCGAACGCATCGCTCCCGGTGCGTTGACCCGTTCACTCAAGAGCGAGGACATCATCTCGCGTTTCAACCATGACCCGTCGTACATCCTCGGCCGTACCAGCGCCGGGACGTTGAAGTTGACGGACACGCCGCAAGGACTTCGTTTCCGCTGCACGCTGCCGAACACGTCATACGCTCGCGACCTAAAAGAAAGCATTGCCCGACGGGACGTTAAAGGTTGTTCGTTCACCTTCGTTGACCCCACCGATGTTTGGTCTGACCGCTCGAACCCCGCTGGTCCGCTCCGCACCATCACCGACATGCGCTGTGTCGAACTTGGCCCGGTGTCCGCTCCGGTGTACACGGGAACCTCGGTCGATGCCGCACGTGCATTCCCGATGGGTGTCCCAACCGAACTGCGCAGCCGCCTGAACGCGCTGGGCATTACGCTGCCCGGTCTCGAAGTTTCAGAAGAAGAACACCGACGCATGGTCGACCGCTGGGCAGCCGCCGTCCTAGCAGACTAAAAGTTTCGGCGCGGAGCGGGCGCTTTCACCCGCTTACACCTGCGTCAGGGCAACCTGATGGCTGCCGAAATGAGTGTGCGGGTCGGTTGGGCGGCATCCGGCCCGCGCCTCTGACAACATCTATCAGGGCGCGAAAGTTCGAGCCCGTCTGCCGAAATGGTTTGGCGGACTTTAACAGCAAATTCGCCAGCCTTCCCCTTAGGCACTGAGGGCCAGAATATGCACCTGTTCCTTAGACTGTTCCTACGACCAGTAGTATTTCCGCGCGGCCCTCTTAAGCTACTCCGAACCTCAAGTTGTGGGCACAGTGTGCGAAGATGGATCCACTTAGCGCTCAAAAGAAAGAGTCCGGACACCAAGCGATTAGGGACGCGATCATCGACAACAATGCTCGTATCGGCATTTGCTCACGGACTCGCTAAACGCGAATCACGAGTACGAACATCATCACCGAGATGAGGCGAGCGACGAAGCAATCATGAGTTCAATTGCAATCAGTTCGATCGTATTCGTGCTCATTTTCGGAGGCGCGTTACTCGGTATCTTATTACGCGCCGCTTTGCCCGAGCATTATCTGAGTGCTGACTCGAAAGAAGTAGTGAAGCTGGGCATGGCACTGGTTTCCACGATGGCTGCCCTTGTACTCGGACTTCTGATCGCTTCGGCAAAAAGTTCGCTTGACGCGCAAAATGCAGGACTGATGGATAGCTCCGCAAAAGTCGTCCTTCTCGACCGCGTCTTGGCTCATTATGGTCCGGAAACGAAGGAAACGCGGGAGGTGCTGCGCGACTCGGTCGTTCGAGTTCTGGATCAGATGTGGCCGAAAAACGCTGGGAATCCTCCGAAGCTGGGTGAGCCATCTACCGGGTCGGAAGTCCTTCCCGACAAAATACTGGATCTCTCGCCGAAGGATGAGAGTCAACGTTTACTTAAGGCCCAGGCATTGAGTATCGTGTGGGGTCTCGGACAAACACGCTGGTCGCAGTACGCGCAGCAGGCCAATTCAGTATCCATGCCATTACTCATAACTCTGGTATTTTGGCTCACAGTAATTTTTGTTAGCTTCGGCTTGTATGCCCCTCGAAATCCGGCTGTAGTCGCTTGCATGTTCGTTTCCGCAGCGTCAGTTTCTGGCGCGATCCTCATGATTCTTGAAATGTATAGGCCCTATGCGGGACTCATACCGCTTTCAAGTGCCCCCTTGCGTGCAGCTCTTTTGCAGCTCGGCAAGTAGAAGTGGTGCTTATTACTTTACAGAGTAATTGCGAGCGTCCATGCAGGCACTAAAAGCGCGCTGAAAGGTATCGAGCCCTTCGGCATGGGCCAGTTTGACGCGATCTTCTTGGGCTTTCTGCTCAGCAGCGGTTTTGGCGGCTGCTTCCTTTTTGGCTGCAGTGCTGGCCTCGCGTTGTTTAGCACCACCGCGCATCGTGCCTGCTACAGCCCCTGCGGCCGCGCCTTTGCCTGCGTCCCCCGCGATGGCGCCAACGGCAGCGCCGCCAGCCGCGCCGCGCGCGGCACCTCTGGCGCGGCCGCCACTCGGCGTATTAGCATTATCTGCTGCGGCTTTTTGCTCGGCCTGTTTTTGTTCGGCAGTTTTTCCGGCTGGAGGAGGCGCTTTCGGATCTATTCCGGTTTGTTGCCTCGCAGCTCCGTAGCAGTCGGACTCATCTTTTAATTGCTGATCCGGTGTCTGGTTGTTTTTGCCGAAGACAAATACACCGATATCCTTCGATGGCGACCACGCGGGAGCAGCGGGCTGGGATTGAGCGGAATCCGCTGTGGATGGGGACTGAGCCGACAGGGAAGAGGAAAATAGGCACAGAACGGCGATACTCACAAAATACCTCATCGCAGATGCCTCCTTCGGGCGATCTGGAATGTGTAGCAACGGCCAACAATAGCATGACTTTGCACACGTTCCCTCAGGACTTTGGAGGTTCGGGCTTCGGAATTCGCCACGTCCAGGAAAAACCGAATACGATGGTGCGGCCTTGCGGACGGGCCAGTGCACGATATTCATCCAGGTATTTGAAGAAGGCGGTGAAATTTTTCATCGGGAGAACGAATGCGGACTGCACACCCAACGCATGCACGGAATAGAACGGCACCGCACTCGCGGGGATAGTGCCACCAATCGTTCCGCTGCTATGTGAAACCTGCCATTGATCGTACCCAACAAAGCCGAGCTGGAACAGTCTGCTGAAATCTTTTTTTAGTGGAAGTATCTGCCCCAATCCCCACTCATCCGTGAAGGCCTGCCCCGGCGTGATGTTGGTCCCGCTTTTTTCCCCGTGAATTTCCCAAACGGTCGTCAAATTTGCGGTGGTTGCTTTGTTCTTGGTGATATACAGCGTGGTACCGCTCGTTATAGCGTTACCCCAGTACCCGGAACCTACGTTGTCGCTAGCTCCCTGAGTGAATCGGCCCGTGGGAGCGAAAAAACCGTATCCGGCGTTGAAATCCACCCTTTCCCCAAAGTGCCAGCCCATGTTTAGTGGCTGGACGTACATATCGGCGAAACCGGACCCACCCCCGGCGCCACTGAGGTTAGTCCCGGTGAAGCTAGCCACCAGCTCGCCGGTCGCGTAGTTCAATGAGACGTAGGGCATGAAGAATCCGCCCAGGAACTTATGCTTCGGGACATAGTAGATAACATTCTCATCCACCCAGAATGAATAGGTCCCAGTGATACCAGGGAGCCGATTCCCATTGGCGTTATTTAATTGGCTCGCGGAGTAGTTGAACACCAGGTTGGCATAGGTGATGCCGGGATCGGGAATCACGCCGGAATTGAGCTCAAACTGCCCTGGGACCCATTGGCCTTTCTGTTGAGCCGACGCGGATGAAGCGCACCCCAAGAAGGTGCAAATAAAAAGTGCTGTCGCGACCTTTACTCGGAATTTCATTTGCTAGTTTCCTCCTTCTTAAAATTCAATTCGCTCCCGCCGCGCACAACCGCCACAATCATTTCGCTTCACAATTCATTTCCCATAGCCCTTGAAGTCCTCGCCGACCTTGATGTTGGGGTACTTCTGAAGACTGCGTTGATATTCTCCGATGATCTTGAAATCCGGCGCCAGCATCCAGCCGTTGGTCAGATCCGTGTAGAAAAGGTTGTTGTCCTCGTGCGGATCGCTACTCAGGTCGAAGAACATCGGAAACTGCGGTTTGATGAACCCGCTCTGGATGGCAGGAGACACAGTGTTTTCGGTGTAGCGGAAGATCGTTTTGTAAATCTTCCACTTGATCGACATCAGCTCGCCGTCTGGGCCGAAGAACATGTAGCTGTCACGGCCGGTCATATCGCTTTTGCCCAGCATGAAGGCCGAGGCGTCAACACCGTCGATGGGTCGATCCTTCGGCACGAAGTTCGATGCACTCGCCATCTCAGCCAATGTGGGCAGCCAATCCACTGCGGCAAGCATTTCATTCGTTACAACACCGGCAGGGATCTTGCCCGGCCAACGGATTACGGCAGGCACCCGCATGCTCCCCTCGAACGGCGTGTTCATGAAATCGCCGCGCCAAGGTCCATTGGTACTTCCCCCTAATTGCGGGACTGAGCCGCCGCCCGCGTTGTCGCTGCTGAGGATAACGATGGTGTTGTTATCGATGCCCGCTTCCTTGACGGCATCCAGGATCTGACCGACACGGTAATCCATCTCGGCGATGACGTCCGCAAACAGCCCGCCCCGCTGAGCGGCGGACTTGCCGGCGAAATCCGGGTTGGCGATAACCGGCGGGTGGAACTCGGAGTAGCCGACATAGACAAAGAAGGGCTTTTTCGCCGCCGCGTTCCGTTTAATGTACTCGACGGTCTTCGGGATGATGTACTGCCCATCCAAGACCGGCCGAATCTTCAGATCAAGCGGCATCACTGGCTTCGACGGTTCACCCTTTTTCCCTTCCCAGATCATCGGCACCGGCAGGCCACTCTCGTTGAATAGCGGCCACGCGGTGTAGCCCGCCTCGTCCGTGCTGTTCCTGACGCCCCACCATTCGTCAAAACCCTGATCGTTGGGCAGCCGCCCCGAATGTTCGCCCAGATGCCACTTGCCGTACAAGGCGGTGGCGTAGCCAGCGTCCGACAGGAGTTCGGCGATTGTATATTCCCACGGCGCCATCCCAAGCTCCCCCTGCCCCGGATAAGGGACCCTGTAGGTCCCCGAGCGAATCGAGTATCGCCCTGTCATGATGGCAGAGCGCGTCGGCGTGCACTGGGCCTCGACGTTATAGTTGTTAAAGCGGATGCCCTCGCTAGCCAATTGGTCGATGCGCGGAGTGGGTATCGTTCCGCCGTACACCCCGAAAGTTCCCCAGCCGATGTTGTCCACCAAGATAAATACGATGTTAGGCTTCTTGGTTGGCGGGACGGATTTGGTGTCCTGCGCGTGGGAGTATCCTACCAGCCCGACTATCGCCAACACGACCCGTGTGAAGGATCTAACCCACTCCGACATGTTCATTTGTTGTTCTCCTTTAGTGGCGTCAAGCTAGCCTCGGTCAGCGAGCGCGAGGAGAAACTGCCGGGAACGGACCACGCAGACTTACGAGACCCTAGGGCGAGCAAAACATACCAGAGGCGAACTTCGAAAGGAACTGTCAAAGCTTGCATGAAGAGACTGAATCGCACCGGACTCTTTTTTGGAAGAATCACGCGCTGGTCCAGTCGCGCAAGAAGGACTCGGGCGTTCTTACTGTTTGAACTCCAACGTCTCGTGCTCGAGGATCACCGTAGTGATGACGTTGCCGACTCCCGCTGGCCCAGCCGCGTGAATAGTCGTCATAAGAATCGGCTTCCAACCGCTCTGGCCCAACTGATTTAACTGCACCCCGAGCTGTGCCGGATTGTTCTCGGAGATGACCTTGTATTCGCGACGAGTTACCATTTCTAGCTGCCTCCTTTGGTGAATAGACTCCCTACCTGTCTTTGTAAGGATTGCTATCGGGCGGGTACTCTTCAACCGAAACTTTTCCCGTCCCACCACAAGTACCACAATCTCTCTCAGGCGATCCGTGAGACTTCCCAGTTCCATGACAGCGGGGGCAGTTTGTTTCTTTCGGTACGCCGTTTGTCATTAAGCCCTCCTTCGCAGAGGTTTCAAATCCGGCTGTAAGACACAGTACGTAGCGTGATTCCGTGTTGACCTGGAACGTCCGCTCTCTTTACCTTTGCCAGGACAGGTGGGTGTTCAATCCCATACTCGCGGCAAAGACGAAGTGCGGCATCACTAAGGTATTCAACAGATAAGTACATCTCATTGTTCGGCGCTGTGTAGGGCATCTCGAACTCGCCTAGAAACGGGGTGATAGATAGCACTTCAATGAACTCGCGCTTGACCGTACCCGATTGCATCGCGGACGCGAGCGGACCGAGTTGCTTCCACAGCTTCTGGTTCTCAATCATCACTCGACGAGAAAGATCGAGAAGACGAAACTGTCCGCCCTCTAAGATGTCTCGATTGGTGTACCCCACGGCATGGAACACGTCGTCCGTCTTTGGCGTATTGCCCATGGACATCATCTTTCACTCCCGTTCTTTGAGAGCACAGCAAGAATCTTGTACGTCTCTGACGCCGTTTTCTTTCCGTCGAGGCTCACGTTCCACTTCAGCTTCGCCTTGTCGCCGTTGAACTCCGCCTCGATGTCGTCCACCAATGGCATGCGACAACTCCGGTGATTACCCGCATGTCCTGCCATGTGCTCTGCGAACTTGCTTTCGCAGTTGACGACCGCGACCCGACCATCCGGCAAAAGAAGGGAATACGTTGCTCCGCGCACGTTGAATGACACCTGATGTCCAGGTGTGCTCACACCGGTCGTTGTGGTTGACCCGCTGCAGGTCACGCTGGTGTCACCGTAGCAGTTTACGTTCGTGTTGGAGTTCGAAGACGAGTATCCGGCCACGACATAGGTGTACTCGGTTTCGTTGTCCTGACGAGCGATGATCTTCACGTTGAGCTTCTGCGCGAATGCCGGTGCGGTCGTGGCGAGAACGAAGAGCCCTAGAAAGAAGTTGCGCATTCTTGTCTCCTTCAGGGGAGCCCTTTGAATGTCGCCGGAGGGTATCATAGAGACGTAGTAATGACCACGCATTAACTGACCGTCTTTGATAACCTGTCGACCACAGCCGGTATGACATCCCGCCCTAGATGCTCGATGAACTGACTCACCGTGTAGAGCTTCTTGCGGCACGCCGGGCAGCCCACGACTACCACTCCTCTACCGCCGTGAGCGATCGACGGTGGCTCATCAACGAACGTGTCCCACGAGTGACGACGTAGCTCGGATTGAATCGCCGCGATGAGTGCCCGCGCGTCCATGCCGGGCAGTCTAGCATCTTCGCTTTAGTTTCGCCATCCGGCCGTGTTCATTAGGGCCAGGGCGACGATGCCCACGTAGTTATTTCCAACAGCACTGCGGTCGCATCGGCACCGTCCCAGATCGTGTTCTTCAAACCCCAATGGAAGAAGTGATTGTGGCGACCGTCAGCCCGTATGGCTGAAGTATTTGGGCCCGGCCCCGTGTAGAGAATCACGCCGTCCCCCGGGTTTACATTCAAAGCGGTGAACCAATACGCGTGCTTTGGAATCGCCACAACCTTGCCGCCCGTCATCTTGACCGTGTCGAAAACCGCGTAATAGCTCAGGTCTGCCGGGGCGATAACTGAAATGTAGAGGCGCTCCTTGTTCGCCACACCGCGATCTATCATTTGGTCTATTTTCAGTCTCATCGCTTCACGACCCGAGCCGCAACAGAGCCGATGATCAGCATGGCACCGACGGCCAGCGCGGCGGGACCCTTCCACGTTTCGTCCCAAAAATACGGTGCCAACCCGACAATGGCGAATCCTATGCCGAGGCTGACTGCAAAGAGAATCTCTAAAGCTGCGTGGGTTCGGAGCTTTTCTTCGAGGACAGCGGCTCGCTTATCCGCTTCGTGGTAACGCTCGACATATTCCCGAAGCGCGTCACATTCGGACTCGGCCGTCTCGAGGTCTTCTAAGATGAGTCTTTGCACACCGGCGTTTGTCAACTCCGCTTCTTGAAGCTCTCGGCGAATCGCGCGGAACGATTGTCGCCTCCCAACCGCGGCGACCGTAGTAATTGTTGCGGCTGCGATAACCTCTACATCGCTCGATTGCTCCGCGTCAGGCGGCTGCGGTTTTTGCTCCGCGCCGGACGGCTGCGCTTGGTCTTCTGAAAACATTTAAGGCCCCCGTTTCGAGGCTGCTGCTTTGGGATTCGAGCCCATTTAATGAGTGGTCTTCGAGCCGCGCTTATACTTGAACTTGTTGCCCTCTTCCGAAGTCGGCGGGATCTTCTCGCCCCGCTCGATGACGGTACGTCGCCCGTCTTCTACCTTTCCTCCACGCGGGCCGACCTCGATCAGCTCTCCGGAATCCGGTGCTATCTCTCCCGGCTTGTAGGTAGCCACAAACCCTCCTTTTACTTCTTCGTCACAGTACCATTGGCGGAAGATTTGTGCTCACCTAAACTTTGCACATGGACAGCGCAAAGACTCGTTTGAAAAAGCGACGTGGTGGATTAAATGGAAAGGCCGAGGCCAAGATTCGCGCCGGGCGAATCGGTGGCAAGAATGCTTCACCCGAAGGGATCTTAGGAAAGATTAAGTCCGGAATCGCAAGCAATGCTTTGATGCCAACCGAGGTACGCGCCTACGGCGGACGAGTCGGCTGTCATGTGCGATTCCACGTCAATCGCGGGATCGTTAGTGACAGATGTGAGATCTGCCAGTCTGACGAGGGGTCGGAAACTTCAGAGGAGAGAAAGGCGCGGAAGAGAGCCGCCAATGTCCGTAAGAGAGCTGCTATCAGAGCTGAGCGAGCCAAGCATTTAGACTTTAAATCGAAAAGTGAGCCACCACAACCGGCCATAAGTGAAGAGGAACTGAAGGCGGTGCGTGAGGTGTGTGGCGTATTTATCAGGGATCACCGGTTGTCAGCCATAAGACAAAAGCTCAACTGCACCTGGGCCAAAGCGTTCGCGATACGGCGTGCGCTCGTGAGCTTCTGCCAGGGTTAACCAACGGGCAACCAGAGACTCCTGAACCAAGCACCCAATCATGAAAGCCAATTAAAATGGCGCGCCCGGGAGGATTCGAACCTCTGACCTTGTGCTCCGGAGGCACACGCTCTATCCATCTGAGCTACGGGCGCGCAGGTTGCGCCGCGAAGGTCTTCGCGAACGCAAGTGGGAAGCTTACTGCGTGATTTTACTCTGCTTCTTGTGCTGTGGCAAAATCAATCGCGATTGCTCCCGACAAATGAAGTAAGTCCGCCAGCGTAGAGTCGCCACAAGAATTTCGCAACCGACAGGATTTGGGCATTGCCCGAGACAGTGCAAGGCTACCTCAAAAGATTGCAAAGCTATCTGGGCGATCGAGATCGCTTAAAACTGGCGCGACCGGAGCGCAAGGGACGGCCGGCCCTGGCGCTAACCACCGCTGCGCTATACTCACCTCGCTGCGAATAATTCTCTGCCACACTAAAACACCGCGAGGATCGGATGCCCTCTGACAAGTTCAAAGCGCTCATAGCAGAAGGGAGCAGCAACGCCTACACCGTCACCTTCAAAGAACTCGCCAACCACGAACTGCCCAAAGAAGATGTCCTCATCGAAGTGCAATATTCCTCGCTCAATTACAAGGACGGGCTCGCCGTCACCGGCCGCGGCAAAATCATTCGGAAATTTCCGATGGTCCTTGGGATCGACATGGCAGGCAGGGTCCTCGAATCGAATTCACCGGAATTCCGCGCAGGCGATCAAGTGCTGGCAGTTGGTAACGGATTCAGCGAAACCCGCTGGGGCGGCTATTCTCAGCGCCAGCGCGTCCCCGCCGCCGCGCTGCTCCACATTCCGAAAGGCCTCACGCTAAAACAAACGATGGCAATCGGCAGCGCCGGCTTCACGTCCATGCTCTGCCTGATCGCACTCGAACATTACGGCGTAAAGCCCGGCGAAAAGGAAATCATTATCACCGGAGCAGGCGGCGGCGTCGGCTCGACTGCCGTGGCTTTGTTCGCCGCGAAGGGATACAAAGTCGCCGCCTCCACTGGCAGGCCGGAGCTGCACGCGTTCCTGCGCGAACTCGGCGCCACCACAATCGTCGATCGCGCCGAACTCTCCCAGAAAACCGCCCCACTCGCGTCCGAGCGCTGGGCAGGCGGCGTCGATTCGGTTGGCGGACAAACCCTCGCCTCGCTGCTCGCAGCCACCGCATCCTACGGCGCAATCGCAGCCTGCGGCCTCGCCGGCGGGGCCGAACTATCCACCACGGTCTTTCCATTCATCCTGCGCAACGTCGCGCTTCTCGGCATTAATTCCGTCCTCACGCCAAGACCCCTCAGCATTCAAGCCTGGGAACGCCTCGCGCGCGAATTGCCGCTCGATAAGCTCGATTCGCTCACATCCACCCAGCCGCTCTCCGCAATCTACGGCTTGGCCGACCAAATCCTCGCCGGCAAAACCCGTGGCCGCATCGTCATCGACGTAAACGCGTAACTCACACCCAAATCGTCACTTAAGCACCTCTGCTACCGATATACCGTTAGGGCAAACCCTCAACAAACGCGCTAGTAGCGAAGATTCCCAAGTGTATCTTTGAATTGGGACCCGGCTCGGCGCATGAACGATGGCCGAAAATCAAATTCCCAGCGCTCGACCTCATCGCCCGCTCAACCACAAATTCGCAGTCACGAAGGTCGCGCGTGAACTGCCGAGTCTGAGTCCAAAAAAGATTTCTTCACTTCACAGCCGTGAGGCGTTATGAATACTGCAAGGAAGCATTTCTGCGTGAAGCTCGCGGTAGCCGCTGCATTGCTCTCCATCTTCGACGCCGGGCGCGCTTCTGCTCAGGCAGACTACACAGTAGTAACGGTCCAGAATGGCGGCACGATCACCGGAACCGTCAAATGGTCCGGCCCCGCTCCCAAAACTCCGAAACTTCCAATCACGAAGGATGCGAGTGTCTGCGATCCGGGATCCCACAAGATTCGCGACCTCGAACGACTAGAAGTGGGTCCCGACGGCGGCGTTGCCAATACGGTTGTGTTTTTGAAAGACATCACCAAGGGGAAGGCCATGGACCTTCCTGAATCACGCGAGCATCTGGACCAGAAGAATTGCCGTTATGTTCCGCACATCATGCTCATTCCGCAGGGCGGAAACCTCGAGGCCAAGAGTAGCGATCCTGTCCTGCACACCGTCCACATGACGGGCGCCGCTTCCAACAACATCCCATTTCCCATGCAAAATCAGATGATACCGATTAATCTGCCGCGCAACGGCGTAGTGGAACTGAAGTGCAACGCCGGGCACGTCTGGATGAACGCGGAAATAATCATCGTGAAGCATCCTTACTACGCCGTCACCGACGAACATGGTTTTTTCAAACTGAGCGACGTGCCTCCCGGCGAGTATGAGCTCGAAGCATGGCACGAAGGCTGGCAGAACATGTCGGAAGAATCGGTTCTCGATGTCGCCGCCCAGGTGAGGGTAAAGCGGCCTGTCTATAGCGCGCCGGAAACTTGGGCGAAGAAGGTCAGCGTGAAACCTGGAGAAACGGCCGAAGTCAATTTCAATATCAGCGCAGAGAAACAGGTGCGAAATTAGAAAAGCCCCGGCTTCGCGCCGGGGCTCTCTGCGTTGCTTGGGGGAATTTGCCTTACTGCCGCCGGCTGTTGTGCTTCTTCGCGTAAATGTTTCGTGACGCTTGGTTCTGCTGCTGATTCACAGCCTTCTTGTCCGCAGCCGTCAGCTTTCCGCCATTCGCTTCGCGCATCCCCGCCTCTTCACGGTTAATGCCCTGTTGCTGCTTCTCAAGCTTGGCGGTTTCGCCTGCGGTCAGCTGGCCGCTCTTGATTCCCTGCGCGATGCGGTCCTGCTGGTTCTCCTTGCGCTGGCCGATTTCACCTGCGCCATTGTGTTGCACTGCTGCATTGTGCTTGTCGTCGTAAATCTGGTTCGACATGCGGTTCTGCTGGTTGTTCAGTTTGGTGCGGTCGGCCGCAGTCAGATGACCGTCGTCCTCCGAGCGCATTGTCCGCTCTTCTTTGTTCAGCCCGGCTTCCTTCGTTTCCAGGTTTTTCGTCTCGCCTGCCGTGAGTTGACCGCTCTGAACGCCCTGCGCGATCCGGTCCTGCTGATTTTCCTTTCGCTGCTGAATGGTTTCCGGCGGCTCATTCGTCGTTGTCGATTGCGCGAAAATAGCTGGCGCCGACAGGACGAAGAGCGCTGCACCACTTAAAATTGCATTCATCACTTTCATCGCATCCTCCCCGTGTATAAGTGCGTTATATAGGCTTGGCCTTCTCGATCCACCACAAAGGCCGTATGTCCATGGAACACGCTCTCGCCGGGATAGTTGCGCTGCGTCAATCGTATGCTACAAAGCTCATGGAAACAGCCTTTTGCGGAGAACTGCCGTAGATTCCTGTTATCTTCCAAATGCATCCAAGGTTGTAACGGATGCGTACTTAGATTGACTGCATATGGAATGCGGTCAGGCCGTTAGCCGCATATAGAATGCGGTCAGGACAACGATTACATATAGAATACCGTCAGGAATCTCGCATGCTGATTAAGAAAACTCCGGATTTGACCTACGCCGACGTCACGCCCAAAGGCGTTTACATGGGCCGGCGCAATTTCCTGTTGGGACTGGTCGCCACAGCGGGCGTAGTCGAAGGCTACAAAAAGCTCTCTCATCTTCCGTCTGCATCTGCGGGCGGAAATGTCCCGGTGAAACTGACGGGCTACACAAAATGGCCGGGCAGCACCACCGAAGAGCAGACGCCGCTCGAGAAAACCACGCACTACAACAACTTCTACGAGTTCGGCACTGGCAAAGGCGATCCCGCCGATAACTCGAAGAATTTCGTCACCGTCCCGTGGACCGTCTCCGTCGAAGGCGAAGTAAAAAAGCCGCGCAAATTCTCGATGGACGAAATTATGAAGCTCGCGCCGCTCGAGGAGCGCATCTATCGCCACCGTTGCGTCGAGGCCTGGTCCATCGTCGTTCCGTGGATCGGATATCCCTTCAGCTCCCTCGCAAATCTGGTCGAGCCGACGGCAAATGCAAAATACGTCGCCTTCCAGAGTTACTACGACGTGAAGCAGATGCCCGAAGGCCCGTGGCCGGCATCGAGCTGCCCTATGTCGAAGGGCTTGAGAATCGATGAAGCGATGAATCCGCTCACGCTTCTCACCGTCGGCATGTACGGCGAAACTCTACCGAATCAGGACGGCGCCCCGGTCCGCATGGTGATTCCCTGGAAGTACGGCTTCAAGAGCATCAAGTCGCTCGTGAAAATCCGCTTCGTGAAAGACCAGCCGCCCACCACCTGGAACATCGCCAATGCCCGCGAATACGGCTTCTATTCCAACGTGAACCCCACCGTCGATCATCCTCGCTGGAGCCAGGCGCACGAGCACCGCCTGAAAGGCGGCCTCGGATTATTCGATAAGCCGATTCCAACTTTGATGTTTAATGGCTACGGCGACCAGGTAGCCAGCCTCTACACAGGCATGGATCTGCGCAAGAATTACTAGCCGGCAAGCGACGTGCGCTCGACAGTGACGCCTAACCGCCTTCTTCGACGTGGGCTTGTGCTTCAATGTCGTGGATTTTCGCTCGACTTAGCTCAGGTCCCATTACGGCCGCCTTCAGCGGAATTGACCTAAGGCCTTTGACGTTCGGCCGGCGCTCGCTGCTTTAGGACTTTGTAGTCCCGCGGGAGCCTCCTGCCTTAGAATCTTGCAGTTCGGTGGGAGTCCCCCTGCTTTAGCAGGGGGAGCTGGACTTCAGTCCAGCGAAAAAGGCATCAATCACTACGGGGCTTTAGCCCCGGGCCCTTGACGTTGTCCCGCGGGAGCTCTTTTGAATTCGATCCTCACCAGCAAATGGACAAAAGTCGTCGTATTCCTAATCTGCCTCCTGCCGCTCGCAATTCTCGTTTGGCGCGGCCTGCACAATAATCTCTCAGCCAACGCAGTCCAATTCGTCGAACATTGGACCGGCGATTGGACGCTGCGATTCTTGATCTTCACGCTCGCCGTCACGCCGCTCCGCAAGATTCTAAAGCTGCCGCAACTGATCCGCTTCCGCCGCATGCTCGGCCTTTTCGCATTTTTCTACGCCTGCCTCCATTTCACCACCTGGCTCTGGCTCGATCGCTACTTCAACTGGCCCGAAATGCTGAAAGACATCGCCAAGCGCCCCTTCATCACCGTCGGCTTCACAGGTTTCGTGCTCATGATCCCGCTCGCCATCACCTCAACAGCCGGCTGGATTCGCCGCCTCGGCGGCCGTCGCTGGCAATTGCTCCATCGCGCTATCTACCTCAGCGCAATCGCAGGCGTAATTCACTACTACTGGCTCGTGAAATCCGACGTTCGCAAGCCCCTGCAATATGCAGCAATAGTTGCAGTCCTGCTGGCGTGGCGACTTGGCTCCTGGTTAAACGGCCGTCGCCACGGCGCTGAGCAACCGGCGGCCTCCGCCGCGAAGAACCGACCACCGCAGAAACTGCCTAGGCTTTACACCGCCGCGCGGCTTTCGCGTTTGCCTCCGCTAGCTGTCCATCTCAGGAGGTTTCAGGGAAGGATGCCGCTTGCAAATTGGCTCGATGATTTTTTCAAAGATTTCATACATTACGTAGCCGACTCCTCTTTTGAAAGCTTTGTATTCTTCGGCAGACGTATCTTTTTCGATAGTCAGAATGGATTCATCCATCTGGTCGTTAATATTGAGGAACCGCTGAACGACGTATTTTGCTACTTCTGGATTCTCGAACACAGTTTTCTCCCTGAGACTCAGGTCTTGACCGGAAAAATGGTAGAACAACTGCTCCGCAGAATAATGTCGTAACGGGAAATTCAGCCACCGTTCATAAAATCCGCTGATGCTTCCCATTACCATTTGTCTATTGCGCCAGCCGGCTGCAACAGTGAAAAATGGACTCGAGCATCAAAATGCGCCCAACTCGCTCCGCAATGCAACTCGAGGAATTGGCCAATAGCATCACGCACGGGATCGGCCTGGTTCTCAGCATCGCCGGTTTCGTTGTGCTGCTGGTTTTCGCCATCCTGCGCGGCGGCGCCCTGCAAATTGTCAGCTGCGCGGTATACGGATGCACTCTGGTTTGCGTCTACGCTGCCTCCACGCTCTATCACGCTGTGCCGTCGCCCCGTACCAAGCGCGCCCTGAAGATCTTCGACCACTGCGCGATCTATCTGCTCATCGCCGGCACCTACACGCCATTCACTCTGGTCACTCTCCGCGGCGGATGGGGCTGGTCGCTTTTCTCGATCGTGTGGGCTCTCGCGATGGCCGGAATCGTCTTCAAGTTCTGGTTCGTTGATCACTTCAAAATTCTATCCACCGTGCTGTACCTCGCCATGGGCTGGATCGCGCTGATTGCACTGAAGCCCTTGCTCTCCTCCATCCCGGCACACGGAATCTACTGGCTACTCGCTGGCGGCATTCTCTATTCCATCGGTGTCGCATTTTTCGCCGCTCGCCGCCTTCCCGTTCGCCCACGCGATATGGCATGTCTTCGTCATCGCGGGCAGCGCCTGCCATTATTTCGCCGTCCTCTTCTACGTCATCCTTCGCTACAAAATTTGAACTCCTCAGTTAGATCCCTCGCTGAATAATCGGAAACACGGGTACCGGTTTTCGTACCGCTGGCCTCCGGCCGGCGTTTTTGAATTTGATTTGCCGCTTACCTCGTGGCACAGCCTACGTGCTCCTTTTTGCCAGTCGAATGTCGGCTGGCCCGCAACTAGTCTTTCGTACAGGTGTGTCGCGAACACCCTTCCTCTAAAATAGACGGCAGGCGGTTGGTCATCACAAACTCATGACAAAACTTATCAAGCTCAAGACAAAACTTAATGCGCGCACGGATCGCAGCGCCTCGAACCTTCAAACTTCAGTTCACCGCCATGAGCGCACAGAGTCTAATCGCAACAGTCGATTATTAGAAATTTGCGTAAATGCCTGCAAACAAAGTAGTTCATCAAATTCTAACCGCAACAAAAACGCCCTTTTCGCAATTTTACACATTTCGATTTTTGGGGCTCTGTGCGGAATGCTCACCTCCTGTGCCAGCACGTCCAGCATCCCGCCGACGGCTCCGGTCATCACAACTCAGCCTGCCAACGCCACAGTCACCGTTGGACAGCCTGCAACATTCACTGTCGCTGCAACCGGC
The DNA here is from genome assembly GCA_963729525.1 of uncultured Acidobacteriota bacterium. Classification (GTDB taxonomy): domain Bacteria; phylum Acidobacteriota; class Terriglobia; order Acidiferrales; family UBA7541; genus Palsa-295. The sequence goes on along the minus strand of CAVSOB010000007.1, from coordinate 210,281 downwards.
ACCGCACCACTCAGCTATCAGTGGACCAAGAATGGAATGATCGTCGGCACGAACTCCTCCACGTACACGACTGCGGCGACCACTTCCTCCGACAACGGCGCGAAAATTCAAGTAACGGTGAGCAATTCGAAAGGCAGCACGCCCAGCGGCATCGCCACCCTCACCGTTGACGCCGCAGCGACGAAACCAACAATTGCCACGAAACCGACCAATGCCACCGTTACCGTCGGCCAAACCGCAACTTTTATTGTGGGCGCAACGGGCACGGCTCCTCTCAGTTACCAGTGGACAAAGAACGGAAGCGATGTGGGAACGAACTCCGCGACCTACACGACAGCTGCCACGACTTTAATGGACAACGGCGCGCAGATCCAGGTAACCGTCAGCAATTCAGCGGGAAGCACACCCAGTAACGTTGTTACTCTTACCGTGAACGCGGCGGCAACAAAGCCGACGATCACCACGCAACCGGCGAACACGACCGTCTCAGCTGGCAACACTGCGATGTTTACAGTTGCAGCAAACGGGACCGCCCCGCTGAGCTATCAGTGGACCAAGAATGGAGCAAACGTTGGAACGAATTCAGCGACTTACACCACCGCCTCGACTACTTCGGCCGATAACGGCGCGCAAATCCAGGTAACCGTCAGCAACTCGGCGGGAAGCACCCCAAGCAATACAGTCACGCTTACCGTGACAACCACCACGCCGCCAAGCAGCGTCAACATACTCACTTACCACAATGACGTCGGCCGCACCGGCCAGAATCTGAACGAGACGATCCTCACTCACAGCAATGTGAATTCGACCAGTTTCGGCAAAAAAGCTTTTCTCACCACCGATGGGCTGGTGGATGCCGAGCCGCTTTACGTTTCGAATCTCAAGATTGGCGGTGTCACGCACAACGTCGTATTTGTCGTCACCGAACACAATTCTGTGTATGCCTTCGACGCGGATACATTTACTCAATTGTGGAAAGTTTCGATGACCCCGTCCGGCGAGACTTCGAGCGACGCAGTGAATGGCTGCGGTCAGGTATCGCCCGAAATCGGTATCACTTCCACTCCTGTGATCGATCTCAACGCCGGGCCGAACGGAACAATTTATTTGGTGGCGATGACGAAAAATGGCTCGACCTACTTTCAACGCCTGCATGCCCTGGATCTCACCACGGGCGCGGACCTTGCGGGCAGTCCCGTCACGATTCAAGCGAGCTTCCCCGGTAGCGGAGCGGGAGGCAACGGCACTACGGTTACGTTCGCTCCCAAACAATATAAAGAGCGCGCCGCCCTGCTGCTGTTGAACGGCGTGATTTATACGAGCTGGGCTTCCCACTGCGACGACGATCCTTACACCGGCTGGGTGATGGGATACAGCCAGAGTGCGTTGCAGCAGACCAGCGTGATCAACATCACGCCCAACGGATCGCGCGCCGCGATCTGGATGGCAGGCGCCGGCCTCGCGGCCGATTCCACCGGCAATATATACTTCCTCGCAGGCAATGGCACTTTCGACGACACCCTCAATTCCAGCGGCTTTCCGGAGAACGGTGATTACGGCAACGGCTTCATAAAACTTTCGACCACGGGCAACAAACTTGCCGTCGCCGACTATTTCAACATGTCCAACACCGATTCAGAATCTGCGGGCGACACGGACCTGGGTTCTGGCGGCGCGATGGTGCTTCCCGATTTGCAGGACAGCGCGCAAAACACCTGGCATCTGGCTGTCGGCGCCGGCAAAGATTCGAACATGTACATCGTGAATCGCGACATGATGGGAAAATTCAACATCCAGAACGACAACTCGATTTATCAGCAGCTCAACGGCGCGTTGCCCGGCGGCGTCTGGGCGATGCCTGCTTATTTCAACGGCACGATTTACTACGGCTCCGTGAATGCCGCGCTGCAAGCTTTTCCGATTGCAAACGCGAAAGTCGCAGGTTCGCCTTCTTCGAGTTCTTCAGCCTCGTTCGGCTATCCCGGAACGACGCCGAGCGTTTCCGCAAACGGCACGTCGAATGGAATCGTTTGGGCGATACAGAATGGCGGAACGGCTGTATTGCACGCGTATGACGCGGGCAATCTCGCCACCGAACTCTACAACAGCAGCCAGGCCGCCGGCGGGCGCGACAATTTTGCGGGCAACAAATTCATTACGCCAATGATTGCAAATGGCAAAGTCTTCGTGGGCACCCCGACGGGCGTGATCGTTTTCGGTGAGCTGCCTTAAAAATCTCACTGCGACCGATGCCGCTCGGCCTGCTCGGTATCTGGTTCAGTTCTCAGGATGAACCCCGAGCCGGTCGTTTAGTTCGCCGGCAGCGAGCGGGCGAATGCAAAGCTTCGTCCAATCTTCGCCGCATTGATAAATTTGATAAGCGGGTAAATCCTCCGGCTGCACCGTGTAGTCTCCCGCTTCCATCGAGGCCACGTCTTCGAAATCACTCATCGCGTATTTGTTTCCCGGCAACGCCTGAATTCGAAATAGGGTCGAAGCCGGTTCGTAATTTCCGTAGCTGAAGCAGTGGCCGATGCATTGGCGATCCACGATGTGCTGCACCAGAACGCGTGATTCGTCACGCTTGAGAATCGTTTCGAGAACACGCTGATCCGGCGGCAGAGTTTTCACCAGAGCTGCGGCCTGCGCTTCCATCCGGTTGATCAGCGCCGTGTCCTGGTAGAGGAGCGCGAAAAAAAACAGCGCGATTCCTGCCAGAGCGATCAGGTGCCATTTGCGCGGCAGCATCGCCCCCAGCACGCAGCAAATCAGCACTGCCGAAATCGAAGTGACTCGCTCGGTGATGAGTGCGAGCGCCGCGGGCTGGTTTGGCACTCGCACTCCGTCAGGCAGCAGAAGCACCGCCATTTCGGCTATCACGTAAAGTTGCAGAGGGATGAGATAGGCGTGCCAGAAGTTGCGCTCGCGCCTGCGAGCGACGAGATCGAACGCAAGTGCGGCCGCGATGAAAAATCCGCAGAGCGCTTCAACAATTTTGTAGCGGTTGCTGAACAGAACAAGTTGGTCGCCGCCATGGAACAAGTAAAGCGGGTCAATTGGCATCGCGACGACGAAATGTGTGGATAGGTATAGGCGCAGCAAGTACAGAACTCCCGCTGCGACGGCCACCAGCAGCAGCTGAAATCTTGGCCGAATCAAAGATGCGACGCGGACGTACGCAGCGGCGGCAATGAGCCAAATCACGCCGAGGGGATGCGCGACGTAAATGAACAGGATAAGCGCGATGGCTATCGCCCATTCGCGGACTGTCCCTCGCCAGAGAATCGCGAGTGCGAAGAATGAAAGTCCCAGCGCGATGTAGTAGTTGAAAAAGCCCATCTCGAAGGTCCAGCCGTAGGCGATCATCGCGATCGCCGGAGTCAAGAGCCATGGCGCCCGCTTTGATGCCGCTGCTATGAGGGCAAAGGCTCCCCAGAAAAAAATGAGGACTGCGATTGCCACCGAAAGTTTTTCGGCGATTTGCAGGCCGAAGATTTTGGCCAGACCGGTCAGCAGGTAGTCGAACAGAATATTGGTCGAGGGATGCGCGATCTGCAATCCGGGCGCCTGCCCGTGCTCAATTAGCTGAGCGAGCCATGCGTTGTAGACGTGGCTGCCGAGATCGCCGGCCTCGATATGGCGGTGCCAGAAGCAGGGAATCAGAATGAGCACCGAGATCGCGACCAATCGCACCCAGTGCTCGGCTATGAACCTGGAAGCCGCCGGCAAGATTCGACTTTTCGCGGGAACTTCAGCGGACGATTGCTGTTTTTCGTGAGGCGCGGAGATCAAGACATCGGAACGAATCAAATCAGAACCCGTACAAAGCCTTTCGTTCAATAAACATACCACGGCATAGCGGCGCGTTGTGGAGAACCCGCTGTGGGGAATTACTGAAGTTGTGACGAACATCACCTAGCGTGGTGTCGTTCGACACCGCAAGGGAGGGAAGGCGGCGCTATACAACAGACAGATAGAAAAGGAGGAGGCCATGAAAACCCTTGAACCTATAACCCGCATTTCTTTGAAGACCATTCTTTACACAACCGACTTTTCGCCGACTGCGGAAGCGGCCGCCCCTTATGCCTGGCTGCTCGCCCGCCGTTACGGCGCCAAGGTGATCGCAATACACGTTCGGCCTCCGGAAGTGAACGGCATGGTTCCGCCAGAATCATGGGCGCCGATTCGGGAGGCCCATGAGTGGCAGGCGAAACAACAAGCCGGGCACTTGAGAGAGTTGTTTCTCGGAGTGCAGAACGAAGTCGAGGTCACGGAAGGCGGCATCTGGGACGTGATTTCCAGAACGATTGAAGAAAAGAAGCCTGACCTGGTGGTGACGGGAACGCATGGCCGCGAAGGATTCGGGAAAATGTTGCTCGGATCCCATGCGGAAAATATTCTGCGCCACTCACCTGTGCCGGTGCTGGTGGTAGGGCCGTACGTTCGATTGGAGCCGGAAACGACAACGCGCATGAAGCGCATCCTTTTTGCAACGGATTCCTCGGAAGCGTCCCTCGCGGCCCTTCCTTACGCCGTCTCGCTGGCGGAGGAGAATCAGGCCGAGCTGGATATTTTGCGGGTAATCCCGCCGCAGAAGAGTGGAGAGCTCGTGCATCCGAGCGAGCTGATGGATGCCACTGTTCGGAAGTTGAAGCAGCTTGTTCCTCTGGAAGCGGAGGTGTGGTGCAAGCCCCAGTATCTGGCCGAGATCGGGGAGCCGGTGCAAAAGATCCTGCAAGTGTCCGAACTGCGCAAAGCCGATTTGATTGTGCTGGGAGTGAAGCGTGTTCACCGCGCCCTGGGAGTGACGCACATACCGTGGACGATCGCTCATAAGATCATCGCGGAAGCGCGTTGTCCGGTTCTTGCGGTACGCGGCTGAAGGCATGGAAATCGGTGAATTGGGATTGAAATTGGAATAGCGATACGCGGCGCCGGCACAGCGGGAGAAAACAGCATTACTTTGGTTTGCCGGCGCCACGTATCGAACCTTTTGTGATTCGCCTACGGAGACTCAGGCCCAGGGCTAGAGATATGCTCGCCGTGGCTACCGTGCCGGGCAATAACAGAAATCGAACATACTGGCATCGTTTCCAACATTAAATCGCTGCTGCAAAACCATTGAAACTTCGCCCCTTTCTAATTTCTCTGTTGTGAATGACGATACACTAGCAGTAGTTCCGAACCATTTGAGCTTGATATGAGCCGGCGGTCCAGTTTCCAGTGCATGTTCGCACCGCAATCCGTTGCGGTGATCGGAGCGACGGATCGCGCATCGAGCGTCGGCCGGACACTTCTACTGAATCTTTTGAATGGCATCTATCACGGCAAAGTGTTTGCTGTAAATCCAAAGCGCAGCGAAGTTCTCGGCCTGCATTGTTACAAGGATATCGGGAGCATTCCTGAAAAAATCGACCTGGGGGTGATTGTCACGCCCGCGCAGACTGTTCCCGCGGTGGTGGGCGAATGCGTGGCAGCGGGAGTGCGAGCCGCGATCGTGATTTCCGCTGGATTCAGGGAAATGGGCGAGGCGGGCGCAAAGCTCGAAACGCAAATTCAAGAGCAACTCAGCCGGGGGGCGATGCGGCTCATCGGCCCGAATTGCCTTGGAATCATGAATCCCCTAACGGGCTTGAACGCCACTTTCGCTCACGACATCGCTCGCCCCGGAAATGTGGCATTTCTCAGCCAGAGCGGCGCGCTCGAAACAGCAATCCTCGATTGGAGCATCGAGGAGCAGGTGGGGTTCAGCGCGATCATCTCGACCGGTTCGATGCTAGATGTGGGATGGGGAGACCTGATCGACTACTACGGAGAAGATCCGGATACGCACAGTATTTTGATCTACATGGAATCGGTGGGCGAGGCGCGATCGTTTCTTTCTGCAGCGCGGGAAGTGGCACTGCGGAAGCCGATCATCGTTATCAAAGCAGGACGTTCCGAGGAGGCGTCCAAGGCTGCCACGTCTCACACCGGTGCGCTCACCGGCAGCGACGAAGTTTTTGACGCTGCCTTGCGGCGTTGCGGGGTGTTGCGAGTGCAAAGCATAGCAGACCTTTTCTACATGGCGGAAACACTTGCGCGCCAGCCGAGACCGCGAGGCCCGAGGCTGACAATTATTACGAATGCAGGAGGGCCGGGGGTGCTGGCGACAGACGCCCTGATCGCGCACGGCGGCGAACTGGCGCCTCTATCTGCAGCGACGATTGACTCCTTGAGCGAATTCCTTTCGCCGCATTGGAGCCATTCCAACCCGATCGACATTCTGGGTGATTCGGGGCCAGATGAGTTTGCTCGAACGGTGGAAATTGCGATCCGCGACCCCAACAGCGATGGTTTGCTGGGCATTTTGGCTCCACAGGGAATGACGGACCCGGCGCGTGTGGCGGAACGACTGAAGCCTTACGCGCGCGGATATGGAAAGCCGGTACTGGCGAGCTGGATGGGCGGCAAGATGGTTGCCGCCGGCGTTGAGACGCTGAACGCCGCGGGAATTCCAACTTTCTCTTATCCCGACACAGCAGCACGCGCGTTCGATTATATGTGGCGATATACGTACAACCTGCGCGGGCTATATGAAACGCCGAGCCTGGTGATGGAAGTGGAGGAAGGCACCAGCGCGCGCGCCAAATCGGAGGAAATTCTGGCAAGTGCGCGACGGGACGGGCGCACGCTCTTGAACGAAGTGGAATCGAAGCAGGTTCTGGCCAGCTACGGAATCCGGGTGGTGGAAACGCGCGTGGCTTCCTCGGAAAAAGGCGCAGTAGAGGTCGCGCGCTCTCTCGGTTTCCCAGTGGTGCTGAAAGTATTCAGCGACACGATCACGCACAAAACAGACGTTGGGGGAGTGGTTCTGAATCTGACCGGCGAAAAAGCCGTCGCGGAAGCGTATCGAAAAATCGAGGCGGCGGTGCGGGAGAAAGTGGGCGAGGGGAAGTTCCATGGAGTTACGGTGCAACCGATGGTGAGCAAGGAGGGGTACGAACTCATCCTCGGCAGCAGCGTGGACCCGCAATTCGGGCCGGTGATTTTATTCGGTTCGGGCGGCCAACTGGTGGAGGTTTACAAAGATCGCGCACTCGCGCTGCCACCGCTGAACGCCACGCTTGCCGAGCGGCTGATGGAGCAAACGAACATTTTTACCGCGTTGAAAGGGGTAAGAGGACGCGCCGCCATCGATATTGCCGAATTACAGCGAATTCTAGTAAGCTTCAGCCAATTGCTGGTTGACCAGCCGTGGATCAAAGAGATTGATGTCAACCCGCTGCTAGCCGCGCCAGGAAAGATTATCGCGCTCGATGCGCGGATCGTGACGTATCCCCGCGACACGGATGCTGCAAGGCTCCCAAGACCGGCCATTCGTCCTTATCCGACTCGATATATCGGCCGGTGGACGACCAAGGACGGAACGCCGGTGATGATTCGTCCCATACGGCCGGAAGACGAGCCTCTAATGGTGAAATTTCACGGCACGCTGTCCGAGCAGTCCGTATATCTGCGCTATTTTCATATGGAGAAACTCGATTCACGTGTGGCGCATGATCGACTGCTGCGAAAGTGCTTCATTGACTATGATCGCGAGATGGCGCTGGTAGCCGACCGGCAAGATCCCTCGACTGGCGAGCACGAAATATTTGCAGTCGGACGGCTTACGAAAGAAGCTGATTCACCCGAGGCGGAAGTCGCAGTCCTCGTGAGCGATAGAGCGCAGAAGCAGGGCTTGGGTGCGGAGCTGGTTCGGCGGCTCATCGAAGTGGGGCGGGACGAAAAGCTGGAACGGATCGTCGCGGTGATATTGCCGGAAAACTACGGAATGATGGCGCTCGCCAGGCGCTTCCAATTCACCGTCCGTCCGAACCCTGACCCAAGCGTAGTCATCGCGGTCCTGAATCTCTAACCCAGATTGATGTGCTGCGGTTCTTTGTGATGAAGGTCACGAGGTCGAGTGACGGCGGCTACAGCTTCAACGTTCTATTCTCAAGGAACATATTCACCAGCGGGCGCACCCGCTCACAGGCTGAATATGTCTCCCAAATCGTTTTGGTACTCGCAACGCCCCGAGAGGGCTATAATCTCCGGGGACAACACCATGCCTGCTCCTTACGGGCTTGAGATCATCGAGAGCTGCATGAACTGCCCGCATCGGGAAGAGCGGCTCTTCTGCAATCTTCCTGCGGCATCGGTGCAGAAATTATCGTCAATCACGTCCCCCGCCAGCTATCCGAAGGGCGCCATGTTATTCGTGGAAGGGCAGTCGCCGCGAGGCGTGTTTATTCTGTGCAGCGGCAAAGTAAAGCTTTCCACATCGTCGGCTGATGGCAAGACTTTGATCCTGCGCATATCGGAAATTGGAGAGGTACTCGGATTGGCGGCGGTGGTTTCGGGCAAGGCTTATCAGGCGACGGCCGAAGTGCTCGAGCCGGCGCAGGCGAATTTCATCGGCCGCAATGAGTTTCTTCAGTTTTTGCGCGAGCATGGGGAGGCTGCGGTGCGCGTCGCCCAACAGCTGGCTGAAAACTATCATCACGCCCTCAGTGAAATGCGGACTATCGGTCTTTCGCATTCGGCCGGCGAGAAACTTGCTCGATTCCTGCTGGATTGGATCGCCGAGCACCACACGGGAAACGGCGAGATCAAAGTGAAGCTCACTTTGACCCACGAAGAAATCGCGCAGATGATTGGAGCTTCGCGCGAAACGGTGACCCGCCTATTTACGGACTTCAAGAAAAAGCAGCTCTTGCAGATTAAAGGCTCGACGCTGGTGATCCGGGATCGAGCCGGCCTCGAAAAAATTCTCGAGAACTAAATCCGCACATCCATATTTTTGGGCCTACGAGCGGGATTCCGGCGCGAGTTCACTTCGCGTCGTTCCTGGAATCGAATCTGGAAAAGTTTTTGGAGGGTTTTCGATTCGTGTGCAGACAAAAAAAGGCGGATCAGCGTGAGCTGACCCGCCCTTTTCGACTAGAGGCTAGTGACGTTGGCTGCCTGCAGACCCTTGGGGCCGCGGGTAACTTCGAATTCAACCGCCTGGCCTTCGTTCAGCGACTTGTAACCCTCCGCCTGGATGGCGGAAAAGTGGACGAAAACGTCCTCGCCGGACTGGCGCTGGATGAACCCAAAACCCTTGCTGGCATTAAACCACTTCACTGTTCCTTGTTCTCTCACTGATGTACTTCCTTTTTCTTAAGCTATTTGTGCTTCTCGACCGCCTCCAGCCGTAAAGCAAAAGAGGCCGCAAGTGTGAACTTGCAGCCCCTTCAATCGAATCTAAAGGTGTTACAAGAGCAACAAACGCAGAGTGAACATACCATGATTTGGGCTGTACGCCTAGCAAAATCTGAGTGCGACGGGCGCATGAAGTTTAGTGCCGTGGTTGTGCCGCAGGCGCGTGTGGTCAAGCTTCGCCGGTTTTGACGCTGAGATCCTTCGCTTTGCTCAGGATGACGGATAACGATATCGTTACGTTTAGAGGCTCGTAATAGTGCTGCGATGCGAGAAAGACAAAGAACGAGGTCGCGATGCGAGCCAAGGATTGGTGGTCCTGCTGCGTTGTCACGCTGGCGCAAGCTCCCCGACGCAACCGTCGGGACGCAAAAAACGCGAAGGCCTACGCTACTTGGATGCATCGACTTTGCGCCCACTCAAGCGCACTGTTGCAGCAACTATTTGAGGGAGTAATTAACGCTGAAATGTGGTATTTGTTCTCTTTCGAGCAGCGACCCGCCTCGCAGCTCGTGGTTCCTCTCGGAGGCACGCAATGAACAAGAAAATGCTTACCATTATCGGCGTTATTGTCGCCGTTCTGGTCATCGTGATTCTTATCCTTCCATCGCTGATTGATGCGAACCGCTACAAGCCGGAGATCCAAGCGAAACTCGGAACAGCGCTGGGGCGCAACGTGCAGATCGGCAATATCAAACTATCCATTTTTTCGGGCGGCGTCGTGGTGGACGACGTTGCCATTTCCGACGATCCCGCTTTCAGCCACTCGCAATTTCTGTCAGCGAAAGAACTGACCGTCGGAGTCCATCTGATTCCGCTCATCTTTTCGAAGCAGCTTGAGATCGAGTCGATCACCGTAAACGAGCCGCAGGTGACGCTGCTTCGCAACAACGCCGGAGTGTGGAATTATTCGAGCATGGGCGGCAGCGCTTCAAAGAGCGCCGCGAAGCCCGCAAGCTCCTCCTCAAGTTCCGAATCACTTTCCGTTGGAAAGATCGAAATTACGAACGGAAAAATTTCCGTGGGTACAGTCGGCTCCCGTGCGAAGCCTTTGATTTACCAGGAGGTGAATCTCACGGTGACCGACCTTTCCTACACATCGCAGTTCCCATTCAAGCTTTCGGCAAAAGATCCCGGCAATGGCGCACTGAAAATAGAGGGTAAAGCCGGACCGATCGATCAGACCGACGCTTCGCTCACACCGCTGAACGCGACGATCGACGTGCAGCATCTCGACATCGCCACCTTCGCAGGCCTTGCGAGCCCGTCCGCCGGAATTGCAGGCCTGGTTGATTTCAATGGCTCGCTCACGTCGGACGGAAAGCAGATGAGTTCGAAGGGAACTGTGAAGACGACAAAGCTCAAACTGTCCGCCTCCGGAAGCCCTTCGACCGTTCCCGTAAACGTGGACTACGACACGGATTATCAGCTGAAGTCGCAATCGGGCGTGCTGAAGCAGGGAGACATTCACGTGGGTAAGGCGCTCGCGCGATTGACCGGAACTTACAACATCGCGGGTGAGACGCCGACGGTGCAATTGAAAATGAACGGGCAGGCGATGTCTGTGCCCGATCTTGAAGGCGTGTTGCCTGCCGTGGGCGTCACGCTGCCATCCGGTTCGGCGTTGACCACTGGCACGCTCGATGCGAATCTGGCGATTGCGGGGCCCACGGACAAGCTGGTGATTACGGGCCCGATCAAGCTGACGAACGGCACGATTAAAGGTTTTAGCGTGAGCTCGAAATTGGGTGCGCTCGGCTCTTTTGCGGGCTTAGGCGGAAGCAAGAGTTCGGATACCGTGATTGAAAGCTTGACGACGAACGTTCGCGTGGAGCCCGCGGGCACGCACGCGCAGAATCTAAATGTGGTGATTCAGGGCATCGGTTCGGTCACCGGTGATGCCAACGTGGACGCGGCGGGAAAACTCGATTGCAAGATGGTGGCCCACGTTAGTGGCGGCGCGTTGGGAGGCATATCGCAGGTGGCATCGGTGGCTTCATTGCCTTTGGGCGGCGGAGGGAAGGGCGGCAGCGGTGGCGGAATACCGTTCCGCATCACGGGCACAACGTCGAATCCCATCTTCGTTCCTGATGTCGCTGGAGTCGCCGGAGGCCTCGCGCAAGGCGGCGCCGCGGCGGCACTCGGTGGCGGCAAGGCGCTTGGCGGCGCAGCCGGCGGTGCGGCGGGTGGCGCAGCGGGAGCGTTGGGCGGCCTGCTAGGCAAGAAGAAATAGCAGCGGCCATTTCTCAACTCAAAACCGGCCAAGGTCCGAAGAGAAATATGGAGTGCGAGAGTTTGCTCCCGCTTTCATAGGGCGCGCTTGCCGCGCCCGGTTTTTGCGCAGCCTTGGCGTTGAAGAACGCGGTGCACGGCGCCCGGCAAGCCGGGCAAAACAAAGCGGCGGCAAGCCACCGCACTCCATAGAACTGCTAAGCGGTGAGCGTTCGCTCGGCTTCCAACAGCAGATTCCGCAGCGCCCTTACGACCACCCGAATCATCAATACAATTGTGATCGTCGCGACCAGCACGATCGCGGCGGCGGCGTAAGGATGTTTGGTCGCAAACCAGATCAGGAACACGACCGCGGCATCTTCGCTGAGACTTAGCGCGGCATTCGAAACCGGTTCCGGCGAATGCAGCACCGCAGCGCGAGCCGCCGTCTTTCCGCCGTGAGCGGCCAGCGCGATCAGCGATCCGGCCAGCGTTGCGAGCAATTGCTGCCATTGCGGTAACTGCGAAGTGGCGGCGTACGTGATCAAGGCCGCCGCCGGCACGCGCACGAACGTCTGCAGCGCGTTCCACAGCAAATCAAAGACCGGGATTTTATCTCCCACAAACTCGACGAGAAATAAAACCCCGCACGCGCCAATCACGTACCAGCTTTCGACGATGCCGAGCGACTGCGGAAGAATAAGGACGTGAGTGTGAGCCAGGAGACCCAGCATCGCGACAGTTGCGTACACATTTAATCCCGCTGAAAAACAGATTACGACCAGCATGGCGGTGAGGGTGTGCCCATCGGGGATGAATGGCGAGAGCAGGGAAGCGGTCATGCTGGAACCTAATTCCTCCTTATGAATTGCCGCCTTTAACTCTTGCGGCACGCTCACCAGCGCCGCAGAGAATTATGCACTATAATCTAAGCTGTATTCAGGCTCGCGGAGTTTTGCTGCCGGTTGGCATTTCGCGAAAATCCCTCTCCTTAGATTTATATCCTCTTCCAATTTGGTTGCCGGGGCGCTGGCGCGTTGGCGAGGCGATGTGTCTTGCCGAGTTACGCGTCGGGCGTTCGTAATTCAGCCGGTTCGAATTTTCAGGCAGTTCAATTCAGCCAGTTCAATACGAATACGGAAAATGGAGCGGGGATGAAACGAGTTCTTTTTGTGGACGACGAATGCAAGGCTCTGGAAGATTTGAAGCTCATGCTGCAGATGCAGGAATTTCCGTGGGAGACGGGCTTTGCGAGCAGCGGGAAATCGGCGCTCGATCTGATGACGGAAAAAGCGTTCGACGTGATTGTCTCCGACATTCGAATGCCGGAGATGGACGGCGCAGCGCTGCTGAAAATTGTTTGCGAGCGCTTTCCCGGAGCAGTGCGAATCGTGGTTTGCAGCCAGGAAGAGATGAATGGAGCGCTCCGGGCCGTGCCCGTGGCGCACCAGTTCTTGCTGAAGCCCTGCGATCCGCATACGCTGCGAGTGGCGGTGGAGCGCGCCACGAGCCTTTCAGACGTTCTCAGCAACAAGATGCTCGCCAGCATCGTGGGCTCCGTGAAAGACCTGCCGGTGTTGCCGCGCACGTTCATGGCTCTTCGCGAAAAGCTGGCCGACCCGAACGCTTCGGTGAAAGAGGTGGTGAAGCTCGTGGAGCAGGATATTTCGATCTCCGCGAAAATTCTCCAGCTCGTGAATTCCGCATTTTTTGGATTGCCACGCGAGATTTCCACGCTGAATACCGCCGTGAGCTATCTGGGAATGGACATGCTCCACAATCTCGTGTTGTCGGCCGGGGTGTTTCGGGTTTTTGAAAATGGCTCGAGTCTGCCAGGATTTTCCTTCGAGGAACTTCACCAGCACTCTCAACTCACCGCGAAGATCGCGTCTCATATCCCCGGGCCGATGGCCGTGCACAACGCGGCTGTGGTGGCGGGTTTACTGCATGACGTTGGCAAACTGGTTCTTGCCACGCGAGCGCCGAAGCACTTCGCTCGCGCACTGCAAGGCTCAGCGGAAGAAAAACGTCCGCTGTTCGCCGTGGAGCAGGAGTTGATGGGAGTTTCGCACGCCGAGGTGGGCGCACACTTGTTGGGTATTTGGGGATTGCCATGCCCGGTGGTGGAGGCGGTGGCGCACCATCATCATCCCGAGCGACTTCCGCAGCAGACGCTGGATGCGGTGGCCATGGTGCACGTGGCGAATTACCTGGCGCACGAGAATCCTGTGCGTTCGGCAGCCGAAGAAGATTCGAATGCGTACTTGAAGCCCGATCCGGAGTATCTCGAGAATCTGGGACTCACGGAACAGATTTCGGCGTGGAACGAATTCGCGGAAAGCGCGGCGACTGAAATGCGGGATGGGCCGAAGCGCGAAACTCGCCGTGCGATGGAAACCAGTAAGAAATAGGCGGCGGCCGGCGAATGCGTCCTGGCGATGCGGCGAGATAGCCTTCCTCTACTGGACATTAATCGAGAACGGGACGGTGTGCGTAGCAGATCCGATTGTAAACGAAACGCTCGCGCTGGAATCCAATCCGACAGGGGTTCCTGGATCATGAACGCCTCCACCGCCACTGCCCCCGCCGCAGGCCGCGAATGTGAGCAGAGCCGCGAAAGCAATTGCAGTGAAAGCGATTTGAATCGCGCGCCGGCGTCGCCACAGGCCAAACAGCGATATGAGCATGAGTAGCCCGGTGGGAAGCACGTATGGGCGATTGTTGGTCGGTTGCAATCGCCGGCCGATGGGGATGCTCGACGGAGCCGTGGTCGAGACAGTGAGCATCACGGTGGCAGTCGTCACGGTCGAGCTGAATGTCACGCTCGCAGGAGAAACGCTGCAACTGCTCTCCGATGGCAAGCCTGAACACTGCGGCACGAGGGTGAACGTCCCCGCGAGACCGTTCATCGCGGTGAGCACCAGCATCGTGGTGCCGGGTTGACCGGGCTTCGTGATCGTAATCGAGCTCGGGTTCGCGACCATCGAGAAATCCGGCGCGGGCGTTACAACTTCGGCCGTCGATCCACTAGATGTCGAATAGTTAGCATCGCCGCTGTAGAAGGCGAATATCAATTGAGTATTCGCCGGGATCGAGGTCGTGGTGATCTGTGCTTGTCCGCTTGACAACGTCACGGCACTTCCAAGAGGGTTTTCGCTACTTGTGGCACTAACCGCCGAGAGGAATTGCACTGTGCCGGTGAGTGCCGGCCCACCCGGCTGGGTGGCAGCCACTTGGGCTGTAAGCGTAACGCTTTGACCCTGTTGTATCGCGGCGTTCGACGTGGTTACCGTGGTGTGGCTGGCAAGGAGGACAACCGTTTCGACGACACCGGCGCCACAAGGTGTATAGTTGACATCACCACCGTAGAAAGCGTTAACCTGAACGTTACCTCCCGGCAGAGTCGACGTTGTGATCTGCGCTTGTCCGTTTGCAATCTGAACGGTGCCGATGTTGTTGCTGTTCGCGGTGAACATCATTGTGCCAGTCGGCGCTGGTCCTCCGCTTTGGTTGGGTGTGACCTGAGCGGTAATGGTTACGCTGGACCCGTGATTGAGCGTAAGACTTGAAGTATTTATCGAGCAAGAGGTAAGAATCTGAATGTCGATTGTCGTTGGCGAGGAAACCGATGCCGCATAGTTGCCGTCACCGCTGTATTGGGCAGTAATACTATTATTACCGAGAGGGAGTTGCGAGGTGGTGATGCTTGCCTGAGCCTGCGGATTGCCGTTGAAGCCTCCACCCACTGAGTTCGTCAAAACGGCAGGGCTGCCTACTTGGTTCGTGCCGGAAAAAAATGTGACCTGTCCCGTGGGACCGGCACCGACGCCAACACTGGAAATGTTGGCATTTAGCTGATTGAAGCCGCCGAGGATGGCTTTGTTAATGGGTACGATTGCGGACGTAGTGGTCGGCGCTTTAGTAACCATGATCGTGGTCGTGGCCGTGGTTGCCAAAAAACTATTATCGCCCGCGTATGTGACCTTTAGATTATCGGTGCCTCCGGGAACTTGAACGGTCTGGTCTTCTGCGTATCCCTGACTGTTCAACGGGAACGTGCCGGCATCGAGCGGGGTCCCGTTATTTGTAATCGTCACGCTTCCGGTAGGACAGCCGGTTTGCACGACGGCGGTTAAAACGCAGGTATCGCCTGACTGGCTTGTCGTGTTGACGCGCAAGATCTCGAACGACGAACCGTATTGCGTCATGGTGGCATTCGGATTCGTTTGAAGTCCTGTAACTGGATCGTAGAGTTGAAGGGCAATATTCGCAGCACTAGCTTCCTTTGCCACCACCACCGAAACGGGAGAAGAAGTGCTGGGCCCGAAGATGCCGTCGCCCGGATACTGAGCGAAAACCGTGTAGCTGCCGCCCGGTAGAATGTTGGTAGTCGAAGAAACGGAGCCGCTGGTCAACTGGAAACCCTGCACGCCTTGATCGGTTACTTCGGCGGGCGAGCCAGGCGGTACAGTGTTCGCGATGAGAGATACGTTGCCTGTCGGCGTTCCCGTAGCCGGAGCAGCGGCTGTTACGTCGATGCTGACGTTTACGGGCTGTCCATGCGTGACCTTCACCGGCGTGGGGCTGAGGGTAAGGGTCGTCGCGCTGCCCTTGGTCGCAACCGAACTCCATTTGGTGACGAGAATATTTGCGTCCACGGAGCCGAGTCCGGTAGCCAGGTCATATCCAGCTGTGGTGCTAAAGCCTGAGAGGACACCGTACGCGTCAGACTTGTTGGTAACCGTGCAGTTGGGGCTGCCGTTCGCGCACGGCATGGCGATCGTTCCGCCTGCCGGAACATCATTGAAAGCAGCGGGCTGCTGCACGGCGAGCTTGTAGAGGACGTAGTTGGCGTTGCCTTGCGCAGATTTCGTTTGCTGATTCACGAGCGCCATGATGGCCGAGAACGTCGGCGCGGACGCGGAAGTGCCGCCGATTTCGAGAAACTCTGTTGCAGGATCTGTCGGATCGCAGGAGCTTGCGCCTTGCAGAAGATCCGCTTCACAAATTATGTAGAAACTTCCGGATGGAGAACCAACCGCGGCAAACAGCGAAACATCCGGGACTGCGCGCCCTCCTTTTGTCGGAACCCCCGGGCCGGTTTGCCAGGATGGAATCGGGTACGCGCCACTGCAAGTGGATTCGTTCTGCCCGTCTGACGTGATGCAATTGCTCTGGCCGCCCGATCCACCTACCGCAGCGACAAAACCGACCAACTGCGGGTTGTTGCAGTTCGTCTCAGCGTTTGTACTAAAACCAAGAAGGGTACCGAAAACTCCGTTCGTACAGGTGTCGTTCCAGGTGGTTTCCGGAATGTAGGATTTCGCTGATAAAGTTGGATGAGCGGAAGGATTGCCGGCGGGAGCGGAATTCGTCAAACTCCAGTATGTCGAGGCATTCGTGAGGTCGTTGAAATCGGTGCCGCCTACGGCGACATTGTAAGGCGTGCTGGAAAATCCACTGACTGTGAGGCCGAACACTGCTGGCGCGGGGGATGGCCCGTCACCACGGTCGCAAACGGCGGAGCCGCTGTCGCCTGTCGCGACGAGAACCGTGATTCCCTGAGCCGCAGCCTGCTGCCACAGCTGGTTGAAAAACTGATTGCCTGCGGTTCCCAAGCCAAATTCGCATATCCCGAAACTCACGTTCAGTACCGGAGCCAAATTGTTGTCAACCGCAAAGACAGCCGACAGGTCTGCACCGAGAGTTGTTTCCGTAGACTGCGACACAACGAGGTCGACCGTTGCATTCGGTGCGATGGCACCGGACCATTCGACGTCCAAGTCCGCTTCGGTCTCCGCTCCCCCTGGGTCTAGTCCGGGATCGGGGCCATTGAGAAGGATGTTCAGTTTTGGCGGGTTCGTTAGGCCAAAGAAGTTGCGGAAACTTGTGACGTCGTTCGGATCAATGTTGCTCTCAGCGACGACGGCAATGGTCTGGCCTGTTCCGTCAATGTGAGTCGGTGTCGCATTCCACAAGGGAAGTACACCGTAGATCGTGGCGAAATCATAGGGACCCAAGGCGTAACAATCGGAACGTTGCACGCCGCAGCCACCCGGGGCGGAAAGAGTAAAGAGTGGCACGGGCCCCGCGGGAGGGCCGACGGGCTTGGCCGCACCCGTTTCCTTCGATCGCGTGTACGCACGGCCGAGGTAATGCATGGGATGCCTTGGGAAATTATGCAGCGTGTCGATACCGGCCACCGCGGGCACGAGCGCTGACGGGATTTGCGGGTCGGTGGAATTGGCCCAATGGTCTTTGCCGTTCACTGTGTACTTGTGAATCTCGGTGTGGAAGGCGTTTTGTACTTGCGCGGCGGTGCCGGAGAATTCGATTACGGTGCGGCCGTTCGAGACCTTTGCGACTTGGAATCCTTGGAGCTGGAGCCATGACGTGATTGCCTGAATATCCGCGTCAGCGGGGCCGAATTGCTGGCCAAATTGCTCGGGCGTGAGCCATGCGTGGTAATTCGGGGACGATTTATCCTGTTGCTGGTCGAGCAATGCTTCGAGCGAAGCTTCGAGCTGCGGACTGCGCCTCAATACGAGCAACATGCGCTGCATCGGCAAGCTCGCCGGAGCCGCACCGCGGTCGTATTGCGCGCGCGCGAGCGGATACGTGTTGCCCCGCAATACTGTGAGGTTCGATTCCTCGATAGGCTGGGTGATGAGCGCGGGCCTGGGTGGGGCAGTTTGTGCTTGGCTGAAGGCGGGAAACGGTGCCGCGAGCAGCATGAGTAACGAAGCTTGCAGGACGACTAAATGATAGAGGCGGAAGACACTTCGAGTGCTGCGAGCTGGGGCTGGGAGCCTCATTGTTCACCTTTTCCAAAATGGGAAAAGCGAGGCTCTGTTTATAACAAGCTTACAGTCTGAATCAAGTATTAATTTGGTGACCAGATGAGCACATCGCGCTTCGCTTCACTTTCGCGGCTTCAAAGTTAGAAAGACTCTAAAGCATTTGGCGAAGGACGTATTGCAGAATCCCGCCGTGCTGGTAGTAGGCGACTTCGAATGGGGTGTCGATGCGCGCGATGGCGGTGAAATGTTTCTCTTTGCCTGAAGCGTCGCGAGCGCGGACTTTCATTTTCTTGCGGGGTTCGAAATTACCAGCCAAGCCTTCGATTTCGAAGATTTCGAGGCCGCTGAGGCCGAGTGTTTTTGGAGTTTCGTCCGGGAGGAATTCAAGCGGCAGGACGCCCATACCGACCAGGTTCGAGCGATGGATGCGCTCGAAACTTTCGGCGAGGACGGCGCGGACGCCGAGGAGGATCGTTCCTTTGGCAGCCCAATCGCGGGAGGAACCTGAACCGTATTCCTTGCCGGCGATCACGATCAGCGGAACGTGCTCGTCGCGATATTTCATCGCCGCGTCGTAGATGCTCATTTTTTCGCCGCTGGGCTGGTGAATCGTCCAGCCGCCTTCGGTGCCGGCTGCAAGCATGTTTTTCAGGCGGATGTTTGCGAACGTGCCGCGCATCATCACTTCATGATTGCCGCGGCGTGCGCCGTAGGAATTGAAATCTTTCGGTTGAACGCCGTGCGCGATCAGATATTTTCCGGCCGGCGTATCGTGGGGAATCGAGCCGGCGGGAGAAATATGGTCGGTGGTGACGCTGTCACCAAGAACTGCGAGAGCGCGCAAGCCGTGCAGGTCAGAGAGCGATCCAGGTTTCTTGGGCATTCCTTCGAAGTAGGGCGGGTTCTTGATGTACGTTGATTTTTCGTCCCAGGCGTAGAGATCGCCTTCGGGAATCGGGAGCGCGCGCCAGTGCTCGTCACCGGTGAAAACGTCGGCGTATTCCTTGCGGAACATTTCGCTAGTGACTGAATCGCGCATGGTGGTTTCGACTTCTTGCGGCGTGGGCCAGATATCGCGGAGGTAGACGGGTTTGCCGGATTTATCGTTGCCGAGCGAATCGTTGACGATGTCGATGTCCATGCGGCCGGCGAGAGCATACGCGACGACGAGCGGCGGCGAAGCAAGATAATTGGCGCGGCAGAGAGCGTTGATGCGGCCTTCAAAATTGCGATTGCCGCTGAGGACGGAGACGGCGACGAGATTATTGTCTTTGATGGCTTTGCCGATCGGTTCGGGGAGCGGGCCGCTATTCCCGATGCAGGTGGTGCAGCCGTAGCCGACGAGGTGGAAGCGCAGCTTTTCGAGATAGGGCCAGAGACCGGCTTTTTCGATGTAGTCGGTGACGACTTTGGAGCCTGGAGCGAAACTGGTTTTTACCCAGGGCTTGGAGCTGAGGCCTCGTTCGACGGCTTTTTTCGCCAGCAGGCCTGCGCCCAGCATCAGGGATGGATTCGAAGTGTTGGTGCAGCTGGTGATCGCCGCGATGACCACGGAACCGTCGGCGAGATCGAAATTGTCGCCATTGTTCTTTACGTTGACGTGCTTGGGTGCCGCGCCCGCGAGAGATTTTTCGAAAGACTTTTTCGCCTGCGTCAGCGGAACGCTGTCTTGTGGACGCTTTGGGCCGGCCATCGTCGGGACCACTTTTGCGAGGTCGAGTTCCAGGCGGTCCGAGAAAATTGGATCGGGGGTCTGGTCGGTGTGGAAGAGGCCTTGTTCTTTCGTGTAGGCTTCGACGAGGCGGACTTGCTCTTCGCTGCGGCTGGTGAAGCGAAGATACGCGAGCGTTTCCGCGTCGGCGGGAAAAAAGCCCATCGTCGCGCCATATTCCGGAGCCATATTTGCGATCGTGGCGCGGTCGGGAAGGGTGAGGCTTGAGAGGCCTGTGCCATAGAACTCGACGAATTTTCCGACGACGCCTTTTTTGCGGAGAATTTCAGTGACGGTGAGGACGAGGTCGGTGGCCGTTGCGCCTTCGGGCAAACGCCCGTGAAGTTTGAATCCGACAACAGCTGGAATCAGCATCGAGAGGGGCTGACCGAGCATGGCCGCTTCCGCTTCGATCCCTCCGACGCCCCAACCGAAAACGCCGAGGCCATTGACCATCGTGGTGTGGGAATCGGTGCCGACGAGCGAATCGGGGAAAGCGAGCCACGCGCCATTTTCCTGTTTTTTGAAAACGACGCGGGCGAGGTATTCAAGATTTACCTGGTGGCAGATGCCGGTGTCCGGCGGGACGACCTTGAAATTCTGGAAGCCTTTTTGGCCCCAGCGCAGGAAGGCGTAACGCTCGATGTTGCGTTTCATTTCGAGGTCAGCGTTAAAGAGAAATGCGCCGGCCGCGCCGAATTGGTCTACTTGGACGGAATGATCGATCACGAGTTCGGCGGGCAGGAGCGGATTAATTTTCTTTGGATCGCCGCCGAGGTGGCGCATCGCGTCGCGCATGGCGGCGAGATCGACAACGGCTGGAACGCCCGTGAAATCCTGAAGCAGGACGCGAGCGGGCATGAAGGAAATTTCTTTTTCGCTGGCGCCTTCGGCGCTGGTGGGATCCCAGGTGGCAAGGGCGCGAATGTCTTCGGCATGAACGAAACGGCCGTCTTCGTGGCGCAGTAAATTTTCGAGGAGAACCTTCAACGAGAAGGGAAGTCGCGAGGGCTTGCCGACGCCGGAGCGCTCGAGCGCGTTGAGGCGGTAAATTTCGAAGGATTCGCTGCCTACTTTGAGAGCGGCGCGGGTGGCGAAAGAGTTTTTGTGCGATGGGCTCATGCCGGGTTGGAAGCTCCTGTGTGAATAGCAGGATATTGTAACGCACGCGCAGTCGGAAGGTAACAGCGACGGCGGGTGGTTGTCAGGAGAACAGTCAGAAGAGCGGCCGGGAGCATTTCAAAATGGATCGGGGAAAAGCCACTTTTGTAACGATTAGAAAATTCGAAGTTGTTGAAACCGGGAGGGTTATTGGCATTTCTAATCGCGGTGTAACGATTAGAAATTTCGATGCAGTCTGGACTTGGGCCCCCCTGGGGCAGTCGCGAGCGGGCCGTGTTTTGTCGAACCAACACGACTGATGTTAACATATGGGTTACGGGTTGTAAAGTAACAAAATGTTACCTGCAACTCAGCGGGGGCCGGCTGTGACGGCGGAATGGCTAAGTTAAAGAGAAAGCGTGGGATAATTTCGCTCCGATGAGAGTGGTGCTGATTTCGACGTACGAGTTGGGGCGCCAGCCGTTTGGGCTGGCGTCGCCGGCGGCGTGGCTGCGGGCTGCGGGGGCCGGTGTGACTTGCGTCGACTTGTCACGGGAAACATTGCCGGAGGATGCGGTGAGGGCGGCGGACTTGGTGGCGTTTTACGTGCCGATGCACACGGCGACTCGATTAGCGGTGGCGGCTTTGCCTGCGGTGCGCGGGTTGAATCCGGGGGCGCATGTTTGTTTTTATGGTTTGTATGCTCCGGTGAATGAGAGTTATCTGCGTGGGCTGGGGGTGGAGTCGATTCTTGGCGGGGAATTCGAGGAGGGATTGCGTTCACTTGCGGAGAGGCTGGGCGCAGGGAATCTGGGGCCGAGTGCGAAAAATGGACAGGGTGAACCCTTCGGCGCGTTGTCCGCGCCTCAGGGCGAGCCTGTGATTTCGGTTGCGCGACAGAAGTTCATTACGCCTGATCGCGCCGGGATGGTGGCACTCGACAAGTATGCGCGGCTGGTGATGCCTTCAGGCGAGACGCGCGCGGTGGGATACACGGAAGCGAGTCGCGGGTGCAAGCATTTGTGCCGGCACTGCCCGATCGTGCCGGTTTACAACGGCGTTTTTCGGGTTGTTGATCGCGATGTGGTGATGGCGGATATTCGGCAGCAGGTGTCGGCGGGCGCGCAGCACATTACTTTCGGGGATCCGGATTTCTTCAACGGCGTGGGGCACGCGATTCCGCTCGTCGAGGAGCTTCATCGGGAATTTCCGGGCGTCACGTATGACGCGACGATCAAGGTCGAGCACTTGTTGAAACACTCGCATTGCATTGGCAAGTTGCGCGATACGGGATGCTTGTTCGTGACGAGCGCGGTGGAAAGCGTCGATGATGCGGTGCTGGAGCGGCTGGAGAAGAATCACACGCGGGCGGATTTTTTGCGGGTGGTCGAAATGTTCCGGGAGATTGGTTTGGCGCTGCAGCCGACGTTTGTTCCATTCACGCCTTGGACGACGCTCGGAGGTTATTGCGAATTGCTGGAAGTGTTGCGCGAGGAGGAGCTGGTCGAGAACGTGGCGCCGATTCAGCTTGCGATTCGGTTGCTGATTCCGGCGGGTTCGCGGCTGATGGAGCTGGATGAGATTCGGCGAGGTGTTGGGGTGTTTGATGAAGCGGCGCTTGTGTATCCGTGGAAGCACGGCGATCCGCGGGTGGATCGCTTGTGCGAACAGATTCAGGGAATCGTGCATTCGGGCGAGCAGATGAAGCGCAGCCGCGCGGAAATTTTCGAGCGAATCGAGGATGCGGCGTTCGCGGTTGCAGGCGGTGACATAACGCGGAGGTCTTTTCCAGTGCTGGCATCGCGGGCGGCGGTGCCGTACTTGAATGAGCCTTGGTACTGTTGAGCGGAACCGACCGGGGACCAGTTGGTTCCCATCGTTGAGGCGAGAAAGAAGATGGGGCAAGCGGTTACTTTTGTGTGATTTCGTTGTTGATGAAAAATGATCCGTCGAAGATGCACGAGGCCGTGCGCGCCAAGCGACACTTTCGCTGGATCGAAACCGCCCCGGCAAGCCCGGGCTCATG
Organism: uncultured Acidobacteriota bacterium; assembly: GCA_963729525.1. GTDB lineage: Bacteria > Acidobacteriota > Terriglobia > Acidiferrales > UBA7541 > Palsa-295. The sequence goes on along the minus strand of CAVSOB010000007.1, from coordinate 187,207 downwards.
AAAGCGGTGGCAAGCCACCGCACTCCACATGAGCCGAGCCGAGAGCGGAGTTTCCATATTTCACGGGAAGTGAAAACTAAAGCTGACTGCTGAGTGACTGACTTGATCGACGCCAACAACACGGGACGCGGCAATGGGCAACGTTCGAAACGGGTGCTGATATTGGCGAGCAAGCTTGGTTATCAAACTCGCGGGTTTGCGGAGGCGGCTGAGAGGCTGGGCGTCGAAGTGCGGTTTGGCACCGACCGCTGCCATCAGCTTGAAAACCCATGGGGAGATGATGCGCTGGCGCTGCATTTCGAGAAGCCGCGAGAGGCGGCGCGGGAGGTCGTGAGAGCTTTCAGCAAGGGTGTGGCGGACGAGAAAGCGGTTGATGCGGTGCTTGCGCTGGGCGACCGGCCTACGGTGACGGCTGCGTATACGGCGGAGGCGCTGGGAATTGCGGGGAATTCGCCGGCAGCAGTCGAAATTTGCCGGAACAAATTGCGGCAGCGCGAAACGCTTCGAGCGGCGGGCGTGCGGGTGCCGGACTTTTTTTCGTTTGCGATTTCGGAGCGTTTGGCTGATGTAGTGGCGCGGGTGAAATTTCCTTGTGTGCTGAAGCCGCTTTCGCTTTCCGCGAGCCAAGGCGTGATACGGACGAACGATGCGGACGAATTTGCAGAGGCAGTGCGGCGGATTCGGTTACTGATGGAGTCTCCTGAGATTCAAGTGCTGCGCGAGCCGGGGGCCGACCGGCTGGTGGTCGAGACGTACGTTCCAGGGCGCGAAGTGGCGGTGGAAGGGCTGATCGTGGGCGGGCGGCTGCGCGTTCTGGCTATTTTCGACAAGCCCGATGCGCTCGAGGGGCCGTATTTCGAAGAGACGATTTACGTGACGCCATCGCGATTGCCAGTGGAGATGCAAAAGGCCATCGACGAATGCGCGGCAAGCGCCATTGCGGCACTCGGATTAACAACCGGGCCCGTGCACGCGGAATTTCGGGTGAACGAAAGCGGCCCGTGGGTGCTGGAGATTGCGCCGCGGCCGATTGGCGGCTTGTGCTCGCGGGCGTTGCGATTTGGCGCGGATGGGATTTCTCTCGAAGAATTGCTGCTGCGGGATGCGTTGGGAATGCCGGGCGGCGATGCGGAGCGAGAGAATCAGGCTAGTGGCGTGATGATGATTCCGGTGCCAAAGAGTGGAATTTTGGACGGGGTTGAGGGAATTGAAGCGGCCGAGAGTGTGCTAGGCATAACCGAGATTCAGATTACGGCGCGATTGCACGACTACGTGGCAGCTTGGCCTGAAGGATCGAGTTATTTGGGATTTATCTTTGCGCGAGGGGATTCTGCTGCGGCGGAGGTGGAGGCGGCGTTGCGCGAGGCGCATCGGCGGATGAACTTTCGGTTATCGCCTCGGTTGCCGGTGGAACATCCGGCTACCGGGAAGATTGCTACCTAAGTCGAAAGCGAAAAGAGAAAGTCAAAGAGCCGGCGAGACGCCGGCGTTACGGAATGGCAGCTGCGCCCGCTACCTGCTGCTGGGTCTTTTTGAAAGTTGTTGCCTTGCGCTCAGCGAGAGAGGCTTGCGCTCTAACCTTTGCCTCTTTGCGGGACGTAGCCTTCGGGGAGTTTGGCGCCTTCGCCGAAGAAAAACTGCTCCATTTGGTCTTCCATGATTTTCTGCGAACTGGGGTCGAGGGGATTCAGGCGGTACTCGTTCATGACCATTTTCGAATGTTCGAGCCACATTTTCCATGCGTCCTTGGAGACATTTTCATAGACGCGTTTGCCGATTTCGCCCTTCCAGGGAATGCGGTCGAGACCGGGGAGGTCGCGTCCGAATTTGACGCAGTGCACGATGCGTTCGTGGTGACCCGCGGATTGCTGCGGAGCTGGCGCTGGAACATTGTCAGCGCATTTATCGTCGGCCACAAATCCTCCTAAGCCTGGCAGCGAAAAGTTACAAATCAAAGATACTTCATTCACCTGCGGAATTCCAGCCGATGCTGGACATGAAGCCGCGGAGTGAGCGGAGACATCCGGTGAGAATATGACCGCCGCTTGCGTGCTTGCGGTCTGGACACGGTGTGGAGAGAAAGATAGACTCGCTTCTCCACGCATTCGAGACTTCCGGGAGACCATTTATGAATACCCGTGCGACAGTGACGGCTGATGTGCCGCAAACGGATGCTTATTATTGTGAAGTTCCCAATGATCCCTGTGCGATTGTGATGTTTGGCGCGTCAGGAGATTTGGCGCGGCGCAAATTGCTGCCTGCGCTTTACGACCTCGCCGTGCATGCATGCCTGGCGCCGCGATTTCGTTTGCTGGGGTATGCGCGGACGGGGATGAGCGATGACGACTTCCGGAAGAGGGCGGGAGAATTTTTGCCCAAGGCTGCGGGAGGCGATGGCGGAGGCGGTGCGGGGGGCCAAGGCAAGATCGAAGAATTTCTGAAGCACTTGCAATATTTCAGCGGCAACTATGACGATCCGGCGGCGTTTCAGCGGCTGTCACAGCGATTGGAGGAAATCGATCGCGAAGCGGATCTGCATGGAAACCGGCTTTTTTATTTGGCGACGCCGCCGGACGTCTATTTGAAGATCATCGAGCAGATTGGAAAGGCGGGGCTGGCGAAACCGAAAAGCGACAAATCGTGGACGCGCGTGATTATCGAGAAACCGTTTGGACACGACAAGGCGTCGGCCGAGGATCTGAACGCAAAAGTGCTCAGCGTGTTCAGCGAGAATCAGGTTTACCGGATCGATCACTACCTGGGCAAAGAGACCGTACAGAACATGCTGGTCTTTCGATTCGGCAACGGGATTTTCGAGCCGCTATGGAACCGGAACTACATCGACCACATTCAGATTACGGCGGCGGAATCGCTGGGAGTGGAACGGAGGGGAGGATTTTACGAGAACACGGGCGCATTGCGGGACATGATTCAGAGTCACGTGCTGCAATTGACGTCGCTTGTGGCGATGGAAGCGCCGGCGACGTTCGACGCGACGGCTGTGCGAAACGAGAAGATCAAAGTGCTGCAATCCATTCGGCCATTTTCTGCGGAGTCGATTTGGAAGTTAGTTGTGCGAGGGCAGTACGGACCGGGAACCGTGGGCGGGAAGCAGGTACCCGGTTATCGGCAGGAGCCGGGGGTGAATCCGAATTCGGCGACGGAGACGTTTGTGGCGCTGAAACTTTACGTCGATAACTGGCGGTGGAGTGGCGTGCCGTTCTATTTGCGCACGGGAAAGCGGCTGGCGCGGCCGGGCACTGAAGTAGCGATTGAGTTCAAGAAAGCGCCGCACATGGTTTTTCAAGGCGAAAACGTGGAGTCGAATTCGCTGGTGCTGAACATACAGCCGGATGAGGGGATTTCGCTTTCGTTTGGAGCGAAGGCCCCTGGTGGACACATGCAGATACGCCCTGTGACGATGGACTTCAGGTATAAGGAGACGTTTGGGGCGGGATCGCGCGATGCGTATGCGACTCTGATCAACGATTGCATACGCGGCGATGCGACGCTGTTCGATCGCGCAGACAGCGTGGAGGCGGCATGGTCGCTGGTGGATCCGATTCTCGATGGATGGATAAAGGGCAGTCCGCCGCCGTTCCCCAACTATCCAGCGGGAAGCCAAGGGCCGAAAGCGGCCGATGATTTGATTACTACCGATGGACGCCGCTGGCGGCCGTTGTAGGTTGTAGGTCGTTTCGTAGGTCTCCCATACCGAATTAGAACGGTACAATTCCAAGCGCTTTTCACGGCGGAGGATCTCCTCGATGATTCTTGCGGGCGACCTGGGTGGAACGAAGGTCAATCTGGGTCTATTCGAAATTCGAGCGGGGAAGCTCGCAACGGTTGCTGGGAAACGTTACGCGACGCATGAATACAAGGGCCTTGAAGAAGCGATCACGGATTTTCTGAACGAGACGAAAGGGAAAGTGACGGCGGCATCGTTTGGGATCGCGGGACCGGTGGTACAGAATCGCGTTCATGCGACGAATTTTCCGTGGATTGTGGACGGGGCCTCGCTGGCGGAGCATTTGGGAATAGGCCGCGTGCGTTTGCTGAACGATTTGGAGGCTGCGGCGTATGGAATCGGGGTAATGGAGCCGTCGGATCTCGAAGTGATTCATCCGGGCGTGTTTGTTCCGCAAGTGAATCGAGCGGTGATTGCGGCGGGAACGGGACTAGGCGAGGCGATCCTTTTCTGGGACGGCACACAACACGTGCCGATGGCCACCGAAGGAGGTCACGCGGATTATGCGCCGCACACGAAGCAGCAGGCCGAGTTGTGGCAATTCTTGAAAGAGCGCGAAGAGTTCGTGAGCGCGGAAACGATTTTATCGGGCGGAGGATTCAAGCGCGTGCACGAATTTCTGGACCCGTCGGTGCGGCATGATTTTGACGTGCCGGGAGTCGATCCTGCGCCTGCTATCACCGAGCGTGGGCTTTCGGGCGAATGCGCAGTGTGTGCGGCGACGCTCGATTTGTGGGTGGATATTTACGGGGCGGAAGCGGGAAACTTAGCGGTGCGGTCGATGGCTCGCGGCGGGATTTTTGTGGCCGGGGGGATTGCCGTGAAGGTTTTGCCGAAGATGACGACCGGGCGGTTTGCGGCGGCCGTGAAAGACAAGGAAAAGATGGGGGCCTATTTAGAGCAGATCCCGGTGGTGATTGTATTGAATGAAAAATGCCCACTAATGGGAGCGGCATTTGTGGCTTGGAAAGGGCTGTAGAACCGACAGGGCGGAAGTTATGCCGCTTGACGGGCTTTGCTCTTCTTAAAATGCAGGCTCTTCCTATAGCGATAGAGAATATAGAGACCCAGGCTCACCGACACTACGATAAATGTTATTAAGATCGGCTTCGCATGATTGGTGATGACCGTAAGAATCAGTCGCCCGTAGAAAGCGCTTAGGCATGCGAGGATCGTGAATCGGATTGCGCGGCCGATCGCGAGGGCCCCGAGGAATTTATTGCGCGAGTATTGCATGGCGCCTGCCGCGATGAGAAATGGAACCATCGGCGCCGGTGGAGGGAGCATCGCGGGAATTAGAACTGCTCCAAAGCCCCACTTCTCGAAAGTCTTCGTGATTTTATTTATCCGCTTGCGTGAAAATCTGTGCTCCAGCGCGCTTTTGCCTTGCCGGAATGAGATGCGATAGGTGACGTAGCCGCCGATGACCGATCCGATAGTAGCCATCAGTGCGTAATAAGGCCACAACTTGCGCTGGTTCGCGGAGAGAATGATCGTCAACGCGTCCATGCTGCCGGGAACCGGAATCACGGAGTTATCGATCAGGCCCAAGACGATGAGGCCCGGGCCGCCGAGATGATGCAGCCAGTGAAAAACTTCATGGGCTGGCTTGGCGAATTCGATGGCCTTATGGATCATCATCGGTTGCTAACCGCCAGCATAGACCGAAACAAACATTTCCTCTCTTAATTTGATTCCGAATAGATGGCAAAGATTGCGTAGATATTAGGTCACCGTAAGCCCGTTGCAGATCGGGGATTACCGCAAGATTCCTGGGATTTGTCGATACTCTGGATTGACATTTTTTGCCACCCCATTCACACACTAGGAGACGGACGCTTGGGGAGGGTGGTTTCAGTTTGAAAAGAATGTTGCGCCCAGCGCGCCGCTATTGCCGGGAGACTTGTCCTTCGCTCAATAAGCCGCTCCGCTTCCTGCAAGCACAGAATGTGATTGACTTGCTTCCGCAGTTAGTGCGAAGAATTGTTGAACGCTGTTTGCGAGGATTGTTAACCGATGAGCCTGAAAGAGTATCGCAAGAAGCGGCGGTTCGGCGTGACTCCGGAGCCGGCCGGGGGAAAGGATGGCAAAGCTCACAAGGCGCCGTCGCGAATCTTCGTCGTGCAGAAACACCGCGCCACACAGTTGCACTACGACTTCAGGCTGGAGTGGAACGGAACGCTGCTCTCATGGGCTGTCCCTAAAGGTCCTTCGCTCGATCCTTCCGTAAAACGGCTGGCGATGCAGGTGGAGGATCACCCAATCGAATATGCAAATTTTGAGGGTGTGATACCCGCTGGAGAATATGGCGGCGGAACCGTTATGATTTGGGACAAGGGAACTTGGGAACCGGAGCAACCCGATCCGCAAGCGGCGCTAGAAAAAGGTGACCTGAAATTCACGCTCCATGGGAAGAAGCTCAGGGGATCGTGGGTTCTGGTCCGCACTCGCGGTTTTGGCAGCGGCAGCAAGCCTTCATGGCTGCTCATCAAACACCGCGATCAATATGCCTCCACGGAAGATATTACTGAAACGCAGCCGAGATCGGCGGTCAGCAGGCGCCTCCTCGCGGGTATCGCCCGCGACAACGGCGGCAATGTGGAGCAGGCAGCCACGGGCGATCCGGTCAGCAAGGCCAGCCCTCGAAAAGTCACTTCGAAACGCGCCAAGCCGGCGCCTCAAGCATCCCCTCGCAAGCGGCGAGCATAGGCCGTTCAAATATCTTGATCTGTTTCTGTTTGCGCTGAACTCCTAAGGAGCCGCTATCGCGCATGAGCGATCGAATTCCATTTTGCGTTCAACCAATGCTGGCGACGCTGGTGCGCGAGCCATTCGACAGGACGGGATGGGTCTACGAAGAGAAGTATGACGGCATTCGAATCCTCGCTTATAAAGAAGGCAAGGATGTCAAGCTGCTCTCGCGAAACGACATCGACCGAACGAAAGGTTTTCCGAACGTAGTCGAAGCGATTCGCGCGTTGAAACCCACGACGCTGTTACTGGACGGCGAACTCATTGTCTTCGATCGAAAGAAGGTTTCGCGCTTTCAACTGCTGCAGCAAGGAAAGGGCGAAGCCGTGTATGCAGTCTTCGACTGTTTGTACCGCCAAGGAAAAGATCTGCGGCGGCAACCGCTTTCAGAGCGGCGAGCCGCAATGGACAAAACGCTTGGTTCGCCGGGAATTCTGATTCCTTCACGCCGCCTCGCAGCAAATGGCTTTGAAGCTTACCGCGAGGCTAAGAAACGCGATTTCGAAGGTTTGGTCGCGAAAGACGCGTCGTCGCCATACTACGAAGGCCGCTCCACGAGTTGGTTGAAAGTGAAAGTTCACCAGGAAGATGAGTTTGTGATCGGTGGTTTTACAAAGCCTGCCGGGGCCCGTAAACATTTCGGAGCTTTGCTTCTGGGCGCTTATCAAGGCGGGAAGTTGCACTATATAGGCAAAGTTGGAACCGGTTTCGATGAAGATTTGCTCGCATCCTTGTCGAAGAAGTTCACTCCCCTGAAGGTTGACGGGCCGCCGTTCGCCGATCCGCCGCGCGAACGCGACGTGACCTACATTCAACCGAAACTCGTCGCGCAAATTTCGTTTCAAGAATGGACGGCGGACATGAAATTGCGCCAGCCGGTGTTTCTGGGCCTGCGCGACGACAAGAAACCCACGGAAGTCTTATTGCCGGAGCCGCAAAAATGAAAAAAACGCCAATAAAGCGAGCGAATTCCGCCGCCACAAAAGAGCTGCCGGTGAATATTTCCCATCCCGACAAAGTCTTTTGGCCCGACGACGGCTACACAAAAGGCGATCTGGCTGAATTTTACGAATCGATATTTCCGAAGCTCGAGCCGTATGTGAAAGATCGCTTGCTCACGCTCGAGCGATGCCCGGACGGAATGGCGGGCCAGTGCTTTTACCAAAAGGAAATGCCGAAAGGCATGCCGGCAAATACCCCCACAAAGCGAATTAAGAATGAGGAAAGCAAGCGGCCATTCACGAATTACGTGGTAGGCGGAAGCCTTGAGACGCAGTTGGCGCTTGTGAATTTGGGCTGTATCGCAATTCACGCCATGGGCGGGCGCGGGGAGTCGCCGCGAAAGCCAGACTGGATCTGCTTCGATCTCGATCCTGATTCAGGAGAATTTGCCGATGCCGCACGCGCGGCGCTACAAGTGAAAGAAGGGTTGGATAGGCTGAAGCTTGAATCATTCGCAAAAACTTCCGGCAGCCGCGGGATCCATGTTTTCGTGCCGCTTCGCACCGGTCCCGACGTGGATGTCGTGCTTTCATTTGCGCAGGAGTTTTCTGCAAGGCTGGCTGCCGCCCATCCCAAAGAACTCACCATGGAGCATTCGATAGCAGGGCGGAAAGGGCGCGTCTACCTGGATCCCTTTCGAAACGGATTCGGGCAAACCGTGGTGACGCCTTATTCGGTGCGTCGAAAGCCCAAAGCTCCGGTGTCTACGCCGCTTGCCTGGACGGAAGTAAAACCCTCCTTGATTCCGTCGAAATTCAATATCGGTAACTTTGCGGAACGCGCCAAGAAAATCGATCCGTGGAGCGATTTCTTTCGAAGCCGGCAGTCGCTCGAGAAAGCCATACAGCAGGTCAAAAAGCTGTAGCAGAGTCGAGTTATCGGCATTTGCAAAATTGACGCCGCTAGTCACTCGCACTTACTTTCTTGGCCAGATCCGCGGAGTAGCTGATATCCGAACGTGAACCGTGTTCCGCTTCAAAGACGCTTCGCTTCGCGACGAGATCCGACGCCCAGAGGAAAATGTCGAAAAGCCGGGCGCGGTCCAAATTGTCAAGTCCGCGAATGGGCCGCACTAATTCTCCTGCTTGACATATGCATTGTTGCAGAAAACGGTCGACCGAAAACGACGTGACCACGTCTGCATCACGGATCGGATTGCTGTTGCAGCGCTCGAGATACTCGTAACAGTGCGATATGAAATGTCCGACGCAATAAAACCTTAAAGCGAGCAAACCGACGGCGGGATTTCCGCAATGAGGCGTGTCGCAGCGAATCCATTTTCTGGCGGATGGTTCGGTTCCTTCACTTGAATTGATTTTTTCTTCGAAGTCTTCCTTCATTGCCCTCATTGTCCCCGTGGTGGTTGATGACGTTAAGAGATTGATCTGGCTGTGCGTTGCGAATGGCATCTGCATTCCGATCAGCAAAACGGTGTCGCTGCTACCGGTAATGGTGCGTTCGGGAAATTGGGCATTGCCGCCTCATACGTGTGAACTCTGGTGCACACGTCGATCAGCGGTGAGACCATCTTCAACACAGCCGCCGACGACTCCCACCGATTTCCAGCGTCTTTCTCAGCCGTCCAGAAGCTCATCACCAGAATTAGTCGCGGTTCTTTCAGCGAACTGAGAACGATCATGCCGGCGAAACCTCGTTGCTTTTTCAGGTAGTCCACCAAGGCGCCACGCACAAAGCTTCCCAGTTCGCGAATTTTCCCGGGCTGGGCTACCAATTCCACGGACCGCGCATGCAGCGCTTGAACTCCTAAAGCGCCATGGACAGCCAATGCGGGCTTCGTCTCCCACGGATTGGAGTTGCAGACCACGTTTTCAATCTTCGCGAATTCGGTTTCGATCGCCTGCCTCATTTGGGCTGCCACTCCTTGATTTGGCCTTCATCGCGATGGGGAAGCGCATCCCGGTTCGTTCGGGGTAGGGACGCCCCGGGATGCGCCGGGGGCACGGGAAGCTCTAGCAATGCTGTTCTCCAGGATCGGAGCTTGAGATTGCATTATCATTGCGTCACCATCGCTGCAGAGTAGTGAAGTGTGTGCAAGAATCGTTTCACTTTGGGAAAAAATTATTCCGAGCTGTGCAGGTAAGCTGTGCAGGTAAATTGTGGAAGCCGGTCCCTTGCTCGTGGGGCTCGTTGCGCCTGATTTCTCAGGGGGTTATACTCTCCGACCACTTGAGGGGTATGTGGAATTCTTCTCGTTCGACGAGTCCTATCTTCAGCGGCTTCGAGGTGGGGACTTCCCGACCGAGCAACATTTTGTCGATTATTTTGGCCAGCTTCTTCTGATAAAGCTGCGTTCCCGTCTGCGTTCTTCTCAAACGGTCGACGACATCCGCCAGGAAACCTTCGTGCGCGTACTCAAGGCCGTGAGGACCGGTGCTGTGAGGAACGCGGAGGGCCTTGGGTCTTTTGTTAACTCCATATGTAACAATGTTTTACAGGAACATTACCGGAGTTCTGCTCGAGCTGTGCAGCAAGACGAGAAGCCGCTCGATCCACCAGACACAAGCATCGACTTGGACGGTATGCTCGTGGCGAAACAGACCCGCGAGCAGGTAAGGCACGCACTTTCAATGCTTTCCGAGAAGGATCGGCGCCTGTTGCGGGCAATATTTTTCGAGGAAAAGAACAAAGATGAGATTTGCAAAGATTTCGGAGTCGATCGGGATTACCTGCGGGTACTCCTCCATCGGGCGAAGCAAAGCTTCCGCACACTTTACGAGCAGATGGAGCAGCGCAAGCAAGTCGGCGCCGGCTAGCGACGCCAGGTGTATGAAACGATTTACCGTCTCCCGTCACTATTGGGAGTATGCAAATAATGAACCACGACGAAGCCATTGCGCTTAAAGCTGCTGAAAAATATCTCCTGGGTGAGTTAAGCGCCGAATTGCGCGATCAGTATGAGGATCACTATTTCGGCTGTACGGAGTGTGCGCGAGATGTACGAACAGGCGCAATCTTCATTGATAATGCGCGAGATGTTCTCGGCTCAGGGCCAGTCGCCGAAGCAGGAGCAAAGCAACAGCGTGCGCATTCTGGGGGCTGGTGGGCCGCACTATTGCGCCCGGCCTTCGCGGTTCCGGCGCTTGCGCTGTTGCTGCTTGTGGCTGGATACCAGAATGCCGTCACGATTCCGCACCTGAAAGCGGCTCTATCGCAATCCGGCACCGCTCAGACTCTGCCGTCGTTTTCGCTGATCTCCGAGAATTCGCGAGGCGGCGCTCCGCTTGCGATTTCGGTTCCAGCTGGTAAGCCGTTCAGTCTGTTTATCGACATCCCGCCAAGCGATGGCTACGCCTCTTACATCTGCGAGTTTCAAACCGAATCTGGAACGCCCGAATTGTCGTTGAAGATCTCCGCGGATGAAGCGAAACGAACCGTTCAGCTATTAATTCCTGCCGGACGCCTGGCATCGGGCAAGCACGTGCTTGTCGTGCGAGGATTGGACTCGCAAGGAAAGCCCGATGCGGATAAGATAAGCGTCGCGAATTACCCGTTCTCTCTCAACTACACCAGGTAACCCCACACTGATTGACGCAGGAGGCAGCGCCAATGCTCAAGAAAACCGTTTCAAGAACCTATATTTACAACGCTCATGGTCACGCGCTGAGCGGCCACATTACCCAACCGTTCGATCAGCTAATCGAGGTGCAAGCAGGGATGTCGCTCCCGACGACCGGAGGTATTGGACAAGCACGCGTTGAGAATTTTCGCTTTCGGGAGTATGTCTCTTTCAGCGCCGGCTACACGTACGTCGCCGGCAGCAAGGATGAGAACGGCATATACACGACGCTGGTTACTGCGGTGGTGGAAAACCTGAATATTTTGGACGTTGTCACAGCCGATCGAGTGGTATCGCGGCTCACCTCGCATCACAATCTGGACGATCAGCTAAACCAAGATGAGCCCCAGATTACGCTTCTCGGGAGCAAGATCGAAAACCTAGAAATCAGCGGCTGCCCCGTTCAGCTCGAATTCGACGACGATGTGCTCTTTCGCTTCAACACCTTTGAAGCCTTGAAAAAAAAGTTTGACGACGACGCGGGATTCCGCAAAATGGCAGCTGATCCCGTTGTTACGACAAAGCCGAATGTTCCAGTCGATCGGTGCGGAGTGTTTCTGTGCTCGCTGGTGAAGGACATGAATATCAATTGTCCGGGAGTAACCACGGCAGGGCACGCCTTCGAAGTTCCGGGATTCGGCAGGGTATATCTCGGCGAAGTATTGGCGCAGTATCGCAAACGCACACTAACAATGCTCCGGGTGCAACTCGGTTGTTCGCTCGGAGGATGTGTGACCACCACCGAAGTAATCGGGAACGGACATCATCTGCCCTAACGTTCATCTGTATCCTGCCATTCGCTGTTGCAGTCGCGGTGATCGGCTGTAAACGCACAGCAGCACCGAATCCTCAATCCGTCTACCAAAGTGTCCGGTCGAAGCTGAATCACGGTGATGTAGCCGGTGCACGAACGGAAGTAGATGCGTTTCAGGTCCGGGATCTCGCTCTGAGTCCATTGTGGTCATGGCGCTTTAAAGACCTGAAAGCTGAAATTCTCGTACGCCAGGATCTCAACAGAGATGCTCTAACTCTTCTTCAACAGGCCCCTCCTCCTGATCTAGCTTCGAAAGACGTTGTCGTCTGGCGCAAGATGTTGCAGGGCGAAGCGAGCTACAACCTCAATCGCTTTGACGATGCACAGAAGTTTCTTTCAGAGGCGGAGACTCTCGCGTCGGCAAATTCCCCCGAGCTTCTTGGAGAAGTGAAGTTGCGAGAGGGCACTCTTGCGTCACTTCGCAACGACCTAGGCACCGCCGAAACGGAGTACAAGGCAGCCCTTAGGCTTGCGAGGGACCAGCACGATTCGTTTTTGGAGATATCCTGCCTCGGAAATCTCGGTATCGTGGCCACGCAGGCAGAACACTATGACGAAGCGATTGACTGGAACCGTTCTGCGCTGAAGTTAGGGCAGGATTTAGGCGCCCAAAGTTACAACGCAACGATCCTGGGTAACATCGGGTGGAGCTACTTCGAGATGGGTGACTATGAAAACGCTCTGTCGTTGCTTCAAGAAGCGGATCACGCGTCTGGAAGGTTGGGATTGGTTAGCGCCCAAGTGGATTGGGAAACTGATATCGGCAATGTGTACTACCAATTGCATGATTATCGGTCGGCCGAGCGTGCGTATCAAAGTGCTTATGACCTTGCGAAAAGCATCGATTACGAACTCGGAATCGCGCAGTCCATGGGCAACCTCGCGTTTGTGGCTTTAGACACAGGGCAGCCCGACTCGGCGAAGCACTATAGCGACGAATTCACGACTTTTCTGACCGAACATCCAAACGGCCAGCTCGAACTGTATGAACTCTTGATCGCCGGTCGCATTCGAGAGCTCAAACACGAATATGCAGACGCGGAAACACTGTTTAACCGCGTCGTCACAACCTCTAAAGCCAAAACATCGCTTCGCTGGGCAGCAGAATCGCGGCTCGCAGAGATTTATGCCGTCGAAGGAAGACGCGCGGAAGCAGATAGGCAGTTTCGCCGGTCGATTGAAACGATCGCTGGAGCTCGGACCGGAATAAAGACGGAGGAGTTCCGCCTGTCATTCTTGTCGAGCGCAATTGAACTGTATAACGGTTACATTGAATTTCTGATTTCTCAGAACGAGATAGAGACAGCCTTACGTGTTGCTGAAGTAAGTCGGGCACAGACACTTGCGGAAGGGCTTGGAATAAGTTCGAAAATTTCATTTCCTATTCCAAGCTTTAGACCGCAATTGATTGCGCAGCGATTCGGCGCCACTCTCTTATTTTACTGGCTTGGTGAAAAGCGCTCGCATCTTTGGGCCATCACGCGTTCTGGCGTATCACTTTTTACTTTGCCTCCGGCGTCCGAAATCGAATCGGCTCTAAAATCCTATCGCGAAGCGCTGCTCGGTCCCCGGGACGTACGCGAAGCCTCGAACGCACAAGGGATTCACCTGTACGAGACATTGGTCGCTCCAGCGCAGGAATTGATTCCGCCCGGTTCGCGCGTAATTGTTCTGCCGGATGGCGGGTTGTACGGGTTAAATTTCGAGACACTTCTGAATCCGAAACCACGGTTACATTACTGGATCGAGGACGCGATTGTGGCGAATGCGAATTCCCTCGTTCTTCTCGCCGCATCTGCGAGCAATCCCACGGCGAGAGCGAAGAAACTGTTGCTCGTAGGCGACCCGGTCTCGCCGAGCGCGGAATTTCCGGATTTGCCGCAAGCGGCTACCGAGATCGCGGATGTCGAGCGATATTTCGCTGCATCGGAGCGCACGGTCCTTTCTCGACAGCAGGCAACGGCAACCGCTTACCTCGAAAGTAAGCCATCACAATACTCGTTTATCCATTTTGTGGCGCACGGTACTGCCAGTCGCGCGAGCCCGCTTGATTCGGCGGTGATTCTCTCAAGGCAGGGCGACTCATACAAACTCTATGCGCGAGATATTGTCACGCAGCCGCTTCAAGCGAATCTTGTGACGGTCTCGGCGTGTCATGGAGCCGGTGAACGCACCTACTCGGGCGAAGGACTCGTCGGGCTTACGTGGGCGTTCTTACGTGCAGGCGCGCACGGTGTGATCGCTGCGTTGTGGGAGGTCAACGACAATTCCACGCCGGAATTGATGGACGATCTCTACGCTGAAATTCAGAAAGGTTCAGCTCCGGATGTCGCTCTTCATCACGCCAAGTTGAAACTCCTGAATTCCGGAACGGTCTATCAAAAGCCTTTTTATTGGGCGCCTTTCGAAATTTATCTCGGCCACTAATTTTCCGCGCGTCACTCGTCGCCCGCTAACTAATTCGGATTCTCGAGAAGCATCGCGATGCCTTGGCCGCCGCCAATACACGCCGATGCGACGCCATGCCGCTTCTGCGAACGCTGCAACTCGCGCGCAAGCGTGATGGCAAGGCGGACGCCCGTTGCAGCCAAGGGATGACCAATGGCAATCGCCCCGCCATTCACATTGAGTCTGTTGCGGTCGAGCTTGAGCTCACGCTCGACGCCCATCACCTGCGCTGCGAAGGCCTCATTGATTTCGAAGCGATCAATTGAATCGAGCGAAAGCCCAACGCCGTCGAGGAGTTTTCGAATTGCAGGCGCCGGACCAATGCTCATAATTTCCGGTGGAACGCCCACAGCCGCAACAGCCATCACCCGCGCGAGCGGCTTGCTCGTTCGAGATCTAGCGTAATCCCCCGACGCAATCAGCGCAGCTGCGCCACCATCAACAATCGCCGAACTGTTCCCGCCCGTTTGCACGCCGCCGAAAGCCGGCCGAATCTTTGCCAACGCTTCATACGTGGACGGCCGGATATGCGTATCGGCAGCAATATTTTCGACACCCTTGGGCAGCTGGATGCCGCGCGATTTGTAACCTTCGAGCCGGAATTCCTCGGTGACGAGCGGAACGATCTCGCCGGACAAGAAACAAGCCTTCTGCGCCGCCACAGCGCGCGAAAAACTCAATTCCGCAAAACGGTCCACCTCCTCTCGCGTAATTTTATATTCGCGCGCGGTTTTCTCCGCCGTGTCGCCCATCGTCACGTCAGCCGCAGGATCAAGCAGCGCCTCCCAAAGAAAATCCTTGAACTCCACCTGCCCCATCCTGAATCCGCCGCGATGCGTATACGCCGCAATCGGATTCCGGCTCATCGATTCGGTCCCAACGCATAGCCCGAGATCAATCTTCTTCAAAGTAATTGCATCAGCGGCCTGACCGATTGCCTCAATCCCTGTGCCGCAGACGCGCTGCACCAGAATCGCAGGCCGATCAATCGGCACGCCCGAATACAGCCCGATGTGCCGCGGCAAAAGATAAGCATCAAAACTAGCCTGCGCCACGCACCCGGCGATCACAGAACCTACATCGCCAGGGGAAACTTTCGCGCGCTCGAAAACCGCCCGCGCAGCCTTAATGCCAAGATCCGTCGGCGAAACCAAACCCAGCGGCCCGTTGTAATCTACAAACGGTGTCCGCACGCCATCGAGCAGCCATACGTCGTCATACGAAATAAAAAGTCCACCCTTATCTTTTGCATTTTTTGCCGTCATAGTTCCCCTCAAGCCTAAAAATCAAATCGGAATCCCGCGACCCATATAATTCCTCGACGAGTCCCATGCGATGTTCGAGCACCGCCCGCTGATTCAACGATCCCTTGTCGGTAATTTCGCGCGCGTCAAGCGAAGGCGGCTCCTCAAGAAGTATCGCACGGCTCACGCGATTCGAACTGCCGGTCGCCTCCCCCGCAAACGCAGCCAATAAATCGCGAAACCGCTCGCGCACCGCCTGATGCCGCAGAATCTCTGAGGCCGCAGACCCCGCGCCTGAGCGCAGCGAGCCACCAGGGCACACCGAACAACATGCCTCGACATCCGCAAAAATCATCATCCCCACATCATCGCGGTCATGCCCAGTGATCACAACATCACGCACAAACGGCGCAAAGAAACTCACAATGCGCGCTCGCAGCGGCCCGACGCTCACCCAGGTCCCAGTCGCCAGCTTGAAATCCTCCGAGAAACGCCCGTCGAAAACAAACCCCTTGTTCACATCCGCCGGGTCGACGAACCGAACCGCGTCGCCAAATTTGTAAAAGCCCTCTTCGTCGAAAGCCTTTTGAGTAAGCTCCGGCTGCCGCCAATAGCCCAGCGTAATATTCGGCCCGCGAACCCGCGCCTCCAATTTGCCGGCTTGCGGCACTAACTTGGCTTCCACGCCGGGAATCGGAATCCCGATCACCCCCGCTCGATCCGTCTCCCACGTCGTTTGAATCGCCATCGGCGCCGTCTCGGTCGAACCCAGTCCCGTCACCATCACCACACGCTCGCCGCAAATTTCCTGCGCCAATTCGCGGTACGCATCCCACACCGGCTGCGATAGACCAGCTCCCGCATAGAACAGCAGCTTCAGCCGGCTGAAAAAATTCTCGCCAAGCGCACGATCGGCGCGCAGAGCAGGCAGCAAGTCCTCATAGCCCTTCGGCACATTGAAATACACAGTCGGAGCAATCTCCCGCAGATTCCGAATCGTCTCGTCAATGAACCCCGGTCCGGGTTTGCCTTCGTCAATGTAAAAGCTCCCGCCGTTGTAGAGCGCGATGCCGATATTGTGATTTCCGCCAAACGTGTGATTCCAGGGAAGCCAATCCACCAGCACCGGAGGCTCGTCCTGCAGGAATCCGAACACCTGCGCGATCATTTGTTGATTGCAGCAAATCATCCGATGCGTGTTGATCACAGCCTTCGGCATGCCCGTCGAGCCGGACGTGAAAAGAAATTTTGCAGGACAATCCGGATCGATCCGCTCGTGCTCCGCCTCGAGCGCATTCGTCGGACTCGTCGCAAGAAGCTCCGCGAATCGTGTCGCTTTGCGAAATGACGGCGGCGATGACGCAACGACAAGCTCAATCTCATCGCTCACTGCAATTTCCATAGCGCGCCGATATTTTTCTCCATTGGATGCAAACACCATCCCGGGCGTGAGCAGCCCGAGACAATGCCGCAGCTGCGCGAGATCCTTCGAAACCAGCGAGTACACCGGAGAAAGATGCGCGGTGGGGATGCCCGCGTGCTGCCCAGCAAGCATCAGCAGCAAATGCTCGAGATCATTTTCAGAAAGTATTGCGACGGGCCGCTCGGCGCTGAGCCCGCGATCGATCAGCGCCTGCGCGATACTCCGTACAGCGCCAAAAACCTGCGAATAGGTAAGCGATCGCCAGCTTCCATCCTCGTCGCGCTTAGCGGCGCAAATCCGATCAGCCGCGATTTCCGCCCATTCAGCGACGCGATCGGTGAGTACCTTTGGGTACGGACCAAGAGGCTCATCCGGACGGATGAGCATCGAGCCGTCTGAACGGCGCTCAATCGATGCGCCAGAAGTCCGAAGACGCACATGCCTGACGCCGCGGCTCCGTTTTTCCAAAGCGCCTGCTGCCGGGGGTGTACCTCTCACGATTGGCTTTACCATCGTGCTATTTTCATCACTCCAATTCTAATACGCGCCTCTCGCGCGGCAAACGCCAGACCGGGTGCACTAAGCGTGACGAGGCAGCGAATCGAGAACGGCCATCAGGTGTTTCAAATTGGTTGTCACCGGAACCTCTCCATCGGTCGTCAGCAAAGCCAGCTTCGTACGCGGAAGTTCTAAAGATTGCACGCTGCTCCCTTCTGCCACATCCAATACATCGAGCGGTACGGAAAATCCGAACATGAAATTTTCATCGCGATTCACTGCACGCGCGACAAATTCGTCGGCCGCCGAGCAGACAATCGCATCCCAGGATCGCTCTAGAATCACTTCGACGTTAGCCGCCGTTGCTGATTCAGCCCCGATCTGAAGTACGGGCATCGCTTCGTAAAATCGAATCACGTTGACCACGGGCGCAAGCAGCGATGCCCAGTTTTCGCATGTATTAGACGAGAGAGTCGGCAAAATTCTCTCCTGAATGAAAATCAAATTCGCGCCCGCATCAACGAAAGCCGAGGCAATCTTTGTAATCGCGGCGCCGGCCACTTCTAGCGCG
Organism: uncultured Acidobacteriota bacterium; assembly: GCA_963729525.1. Classification (GTDB taxonomy): domain Bacteria; phylum Acidobacteriota; class Terriglobia; order Acidiferrales; family UBA7541; genus Palsa-295. Next base: position 169,131 of record CAVSOB010000007.1, on the reverse strand, counting down.
AATTCGGAGGGTTCTTGCCCCTGACGCAGCGCGCCTGGTTCGATACCGGTAAGCCGCGCGGCAAGCGTGAAAGGACCGGAAACGCCCGCCGTAAGCAACGGTCCGTCGCGCAGAACGGAATTGAGCCGCCGAATCACTTCAACGGCCGACCGTACGCGCGGACTATTCGCCGCCTCTTCGGGAGATCGCAGTTGTGCCGGCAGTTCGCCCACTTGCGTTGATTCGGGCCACCGAATACTGCGGGTCTGATTCGCTTCGTCCCACTGTGGCGTCCCGCCAAGGGCTTCCGCTTCAAGGAGCGAATCGAAATAGCACGATACGCCATCGGTTCTGAGTTGCGTGCGAATTTGTCGCAGAGCGTTGGAGATTTTGGTCGGATTCTCGAGATAGGCGCGAAACGAAAGGTTTTCGATTTTTGCGCCGAGAGCAAATACGATAGGAACAACAAGCGGCCGCGGCTGCGGATTTCCTTGCAGCAGGCCCTTCACGATTTGCCGCGGAGTGAGTTGCTCGCTCACTTGTGGACCTATCGTTCTTTAGCGCTAAAAAAGGCCCGCGAACGCCCCGCCGTTGACTGCTATTGCCTAAAAACTGGCCCGAGCGACTTCGCATCCGGCCAGCGCCCGTAAAACTGCAAAATATCCTGCGGCGGGCTCATTTTGCTCCATTCCTTCTGAAACTCGTCGAAACTCTTGCCGCGCGCCAAGCGGCTTTTGCGCTCATTTTCTCGTAATTGTTTTGTCTTTTCCACTTCGAGCTTGTTGCGCTCGGGATCGTAAGCGACGTGGTAAATGTTTCGAGCCGTCCATTCAGAAACGATTTTCTTTTTCAAATCCTCGAGCACTTCGGTGGCATCGCGTTCGAGCGGGTCGCCATAGCCAGGGCCGCCTCCGCTGAACCCGAAAAGCAGATCGCCCTCCTCGTAAAGCTTCGGCGTGCGAGCGATTAATTCAAATGTCCAGTCGCCGTGCACCGTTCTATTTTCGAGAATGTCGCGGCTATCCATCGAAAGCTTCGAATTTCCCGCTTCCATCTGCTTCAGCAGATCGGCTTTGCGAACGCTGATGCCGGGAATCGGAGCAGATGCATAGCCTCCGAAAAGCGGCTGGCCCAGCGGCACTTTGCTCCCATTGCCCATGCATAGCGAGACGAGATTCGGCACCTTGTGAATCATCCATTGCTGGACTCCGCCCGAGCCCCCTCGATGCCTCCCGTGCCCGGACGAGTCCTTCCAGTGTTGCGACAGCGTCACTGTAACGGGCAACTCGCTTTCCACCTGCTCGGAATCCGGCGCGCGTCCGAAAGCGCACCAGGCGAAGCCGTACGCATCCATTCCGTCGCTCGCCGCGCGGCCGCCCTGGCCCTGCGTGTTGAGCGAAAACGAAAGCACGTCCGACACCGCGAGGTTCCATTGCGAATGCCCGGCGCAAATCTGCGCCGTGTGCTGGCTTCCGGGAGACGCGGCCACCTGTCGCCAGAGGCCGGCGCTCGAGAAAGTCATCTTCGCAAAACTATTGTGCGTGGCGCAGCGGCACTGCATGCCGATATAAACGCAGCAGCTCGTCGCCGCCATCCGTCCCGGATTCAAAATGATTCCTTCCGGGAAAATGAAATCGATCGGCGCAAACGTGGAGCTGCAAATCGGCAAGTCGTGAAACACGTATTCGTACATGAAATTCGCAATGTGGCCAACCACGGCTTGCGGGTGCACGTTATACGACGACGGGTTTTCTGGCGACGTTCCTTCGAAATCGAACGTGAGCGTCTCGCCTTTCTTGATCAGCGTCAGGTAGCAGGCCCGGACCAGCGCCGGAGTCCAGCCAATCGCGTCGTTAAAAACAACTGCGCGGAATTTCCCGTCGGGCAGCGCTTTTATCTTCTGCCGCGCCCCGGCTTCGGCAGTGTCCGACATTTTGCGTAACAATCCCACAACGAATTCACCGCCGCGCTTTTCGGCAAGTTCAAGCAGCCGCACTCGCACGCGATCGGCAGTTGTACAGCGCGCGCGCAGATCGGAAATAAACATCGCGGGCGCGCGCAGGCCATACACGGTGTAGAATTCCAGAAAGTCGTTGCGCAGCTCGAAATTCTCGCCGATTTTAATCGGCGGCATGTTGAGTCCTTCATCAAACCGCGATTTCGCGCTCACAGGCATACCGCCCGGTTCGATGGCTCCGGTTTCCGTGGTATGCAAAGCTGCTGACGCCCATGCGATAAGCCCGCCCTTGTGAAAAATCGGCATCAGCGCCACCTGATCGGGGTTGTGAATGCCCCCGTAAAGCGCGTCGTTCGTGTACCAGATATCTCCTTCGCGCACTCCTGGGTTCTCAGCGTAATATTTCTGAATAAATTTGATCACGATCGGCTGAATGATGGCGTGCAGATACGTTCCACACGAAGCGTTCACTAGGTCACCGTTTGCGGTGAAGATAGCCACCATGGAATCGCCGGAAACTCCGAAGTAGCTGCGCGAGGAGCGGACGAACACTTCCATCGCCTCGTCAAGAATATCGTTGGTGATCTGCACGCCTATTTCGTAGTCGCCGGGCCGGACTTTCGCGGCGCATTCTTTCTCAAAGAGCGTCGCGGGCGCCGGTTTCAGCCATGCGAGCTTTTCAGCTGTACTCGGGATCGGCATACATCTCCTTCCAATCTTTTCCAAACTCGCGGCTCAGCTTTCGAGAATGCCGAGACCTCGTTCATCAATCGAAAAGTTCATCGCAGGCGGCACCACAACGGTGGTGTACTCGCCCTCGAGAATTGCTGGACCTTCAAGCCGGTTTCCGGGTCTCAGCATTTCGTACGCGTAAATGGGCGTAGGACGAAAATCCTTCGCGTCCGCCCAATATGCAGGCCGCTCGCCTTTTCGCGCGGCTGATGGATCGTCGCCTTCGACCGGCAGCTTGGGCAGATTGATCTGCTGCACCGGAACGATTGCTTTGAGAATGAAACTGTCGACAAACACGCCGCCCTCAGGATTTACGACAAATGGGCTGAACGCCTCGCTGAACTCTTTTTTGAACGCCTCGCAAATTGCGGCAACATCTTCGGTTGAGTGAAGAGCCAGGCGCGGCGAAAGCGCCCGCTTCACGTGGAATTGACCGCCGTAAAGCATGTCGAGCTCGAGAACAAAAGTGGCCGAATTAGGATCCAGTCCGTCAGCCAGTAGATCTTTGCGCGCCTGTTCGAGGAGCTCTTCCACCGTGCGGTTGAACACGTTAAATTCCTGCGTCTGCTCCTGCGTGCCCGGCGACATCAGCGTCAGTTTCTTCGACACTTCATACACATGCATGATGTCCATCGTCGAAGAGCCAAACGCGCAGAACACCGGCGAAAATGGAAATGTCACGGCCTTCTTGATGTCGGCCTTATAACCTTCCGCGTGTGTTGCGCCGGCTCCGCCGCCAACAAATAAAATAAAATCTTCAGGGCTATAGCCGCGTAGATGAACCTCTTTCATGATCGCAGACGCCATATTGCCGTTGACGATCTTGCGGATCAGCATCGCTGCCTCTTCCACCGAAACGCCAAAAGGCTTCGCAATTTTGTTACGAACGGCGGCGATCGCGCGATTCTTGTCGAGCTTCATCCGTCCGCCCGAGTAATATGCGGGATTAATGTAACCAAGCACGACATCGGCGTCGGTGACAGTCGGCTCCGTGCCACCAAGGCTGAAGCACGCAGGGCCAGGCATCGAGCCGGCGCTGCGCGGACCAACTTGAAGCTGATTCTGCAAAAGGGGATTGATCGACGCGATCGATCCGCCACCGGCGCCCACCGAAAGCGTCTTGATCATCGTGATGCCCACCATCCAGCGGTCGATGATCGGGCGGAAGTCATAGCTGCGCACGCTGTCTTTCACCACGAGACCGACGTCGAAGCTCGTCCCGCCCATGTCCGTCATCACCACGTTCTGGTAGCCGAGTGATTTGGCAACGTGATGCGCTCCCATCAGGCCGGAAACCGGCCCGCTATTGAACGTGCGGCAAGCGGTCGTGCGAAAAACTTCCGCGATCCCGCCGGAGCTTTGAATCATCAAGAGTGGTTTCTTGTAGCCTTGCTCGCGCAGCTTGTCCCACATCGCGGAAAGCTCGATCTGCATCGAACGCTGCAAATAGGCATCGAGGATTGCAGCTAGCGTCCGCTCGTACTCGCCAAGTTTGCCGACCACTTGCCCCGCCAGCACCACAGGCAGATAGCCGATGTGAAATTCTTTATATTCGTCGCGAATGATTTCCTTCACGCGGCGTTCGTGAGCGGAATTGAGAAAGCCCCAAAGGAGCGAAACAACAAAGCCGCGCGCCCCGCGGCTCACTAGGTAGCGGACTTTCTCGCGAACGTCATTTTCGTCCAGCGGCCGGATGATTTTCCCGCGCGAATCCACACGCTCCTTCACGCCCACGATCATGTCGCGAGGTATGAGTGGCTCCGGCTTTTTCTGGATCGCGAGGTTGCGGCGCTCCTGCACCCGCGTCCCGTCAATCCACTGCGCGCCGCGCCCAATCAGAACCACGTCCTCATGCCCTTCCGTCGTGATCAATCCAAGGCGCGGTCCTTTTTTCTCGATCAGGCGATTCATCGCGATCGTCGTCGAATAACGGATCATGTCGATTGCCGGAAGAAGCTGGTCGATCTTCAAACCCAAAGCTCCCGCGCCTTCCTCAATCACGCGCGAAAAGCACACGGAGAGGTCGTAGGGAGTCGTCGGCGTCTTCTTGATCAGCGCCTTACCGTCGAAATTGAGGACGAGATCGGTGAAGGTCCCGCCGACGTCGATATCAATCGAATTCATTCGGCTACCTCGAGCCTCTGGTCGCGAATCACAAATTCGCCCTTGCGCAAGCGTTCCTTCAAACTGTCCAAATCGATTTCAATGTCATGCGTGATCGGATGCCCCGGAGGCAGATACTCGGTTTCCACTTGTGTCCCACAACCGGGGCAATAAAATTCGACAATGCGCACCCAGAGCGGATCAGGAGAAAAGCTAAACGAGCCCGGAACCAGGGGAGGATGAATCTCGCGCGGGTCGCGATCGTACAGCAGGCAGCCCCGCTTGTAGTTCTCGCGCGCCGGCCCAATCACATGACCGCAGCGATTGCATTGCCACTGCTCGCGATCGAGATTCAAGTCAAGATACTCAGTGACTCGCAGGCGGTTTTCGGCATCTAAAGACATGTGCGATCTCCTCTCGCCGGAGGTTGCGGCTTTTGACCATTTTTAATCTACGGTAGCGCGATTAAAAGTCTTCACAAACCTCACAGAATCAGAAACATACAAAATTCTAATCGGCGGTAAAACGACCCTAGAAGATTCAGCACTCCAATTCCCTGTTACGTTTCCCTCAGCGCCTGGTCAGCGCGCCATTGCCAAACCGATCCACAAACATCGTCCAACCTTCAGGAACAAAATAAGTTGTATTGATCCCCTCAAGAATCGCCGGTCCCGAGACGCGATTGCCCGGCGCAAGTGCTTCCCAGCGATAGACTTGCGCGTCACCGCCCCGGCTGCCCGAGAGAATCTTCCGCGTCCCGGTTCGCGCGTGCGACGAGTCTTCGGATTTCAGCGCGTGCTCAGCGACGTGCGGTTTTGACATCGGCTTCTTCACGCGTACTCGCATCAATTCAAGGGAGATATCTCTCGCGCTGGTGTCCGCTCCGGTTCCCAGCGCTGAGGCAAGCTGCGCTTGCAATTCCTTCGGGTTGGCCAGAACTGATTCGGAACAGGGAATTACGATCGAATTGCCTGCGCTTCCAGAAGCTTCGATTTCAATCTCGTATGCGAGACCTTCTGGTTTGATTCCTTCGCCCAGCAAATCTTTCGCGCCTTCGGCTTTTATTTCTTCGAGGATTGCCGGCAAACTGCTTGCGTTTCCGTCCGAGATTGCGATGTGCGCGAGGCCGCGTTCATAGACGTGGCAAATATCGGAGACTGACGAGCCGAACGCGCTGAAGACCGGGCCCAGCGCGAAGAGTTGCACATTTTTGATTCCTGCTTTTTCTGCTACGCCGCATGCGAAGAGGCTTCCGTTGCCGCCGTACGCGAAAAGCGTGTGCTTGGAGAGATCCTGTTTTAAATCTTTGGCGGCGGTGGCGATTAGGTCCGCTACCAGTTCGAAAGCACGGCCGATAATCAAGCGGCATGCTTCGTCGACGGAGATATTCATCGGCTTCGCGACTTGTTTCTCGATGGCGGATTGTGCGAGGTCGCGATCGAGAGGTTTTGCGCCGCCGAGGAAAAACTCGGGGTTGATAAGTCCGGCCGCGACAAACGCGTCGGTCAGCGTCGGCTGATCGCCGCCGAGCGCGTAACACGCGGGACCAGGAAACGAGCCCATGCTCTCTGGGCCCAATTCGATTTTTGGGTTTCCGTCGCTGCCTGCGGGCTTCACGACGCTGCCGCCACCGAGCGCAATCGAGCGCAGGTCGGGAAGTGAGATTTCGACGGGGATACCAAAAAAGTTGGAGGGCTTGCGATTGATCGGGAGCCCGTTCTTCAAGACGCTCATTTTTGCGGTGGTGCCGCCGATGTCCATCGCGACGACATCTCTCAAGCCATAGAGCTGGGCGAAAAATACGCTGGCGTGAATGCCGAGAATCGGACCGGATTCGATTGTGTCGATCGCCTTCGTCTTGGCAATGCCGGCGACGCCGCCGTTGATATGGCTGACGAGAAACGTTCCGGCGTATTGAGAGGATTGGCGCAACTCGTCCTCGGCTTTGAAAAGGGTGGCGGCGAGAGCGCCGTGAGTGTAGGCGTTAATCACGGCGCAATAAGTGCGCGTGCGGTTGTCGGAGCTTTTCGAGATATCGCTGCCGGCCAAAACGGGGACCGAGCCGAGAAAATGATCGGGATACTGGAAATCGATCGCCGCTTTAACTTCGAGTTCTGCGGCTGGATTCCGATGGCTGTCCTTCAGGCTGACGCAAATTCGGCGGACGCCTCCCTCGAGCAGCGCGCGGGCCGCGTTCGTGACTTGAGCGCCGTCGAATGAGCCGTTGAGGCCGATGATGTCTTTGTCAGCGAGGAGACGGTTCAGAATGGAGCTGTGTGAATCTGCTCCGTAGAGATCTTTCTCATGGCTCTTCGAGACGAGCAGTCCGATTCTCGGGCCGCGCAACTCGGCGAGGACATTGGAAGTGATCGTGGTGGACCAGCGAATCAGATCGATGTGTTCGAGGAATTCGGTTGCATCGGCAAAGCCGAGTTTCGCGGCTCCTTGTGCGAGGCAATCGAAAAGGCAAACGGTCAAATCGTGGGGAGTCGTGTCGACTTTGGCTGAGAAGAGTCGCTCGCCATTTGTAAAGATTCCGTCGGTGAGAGTGCCACCGACATCGATGTCAACTATCCACATGGGATCCTGTATAGCGCCCACTTATTTGGACTTCCTAACGAAAATTCAAAAGAGCCGGCGGGAAAACCTTCGCGACTCGGGGCCAGCTGTTCGACCCTCAGGGTAAACCGGGTGTTGCGGAATTGCAGCTTTGCTTTCCGGCAAGACCGAGGTCTGGCTCAGTTTACTGCCTTCAATGGCTAACAACCGCTGAAGGACGACGGCCGCGCTTCAGATACGCAGACACGCGGGCTCAAGATTTTTCCTTCGCTACGGCAGCTCGCAAATTAGCGCGTTTCGCGGCGGCCGTCGGCCAGAAAGCTTAGAACGAGAACTTCGCCGCAAACTGGAACTGGCGCGGGTTGAGCACGGTCCTGGGCGTGCCAAAGAGGGCATTAGGAACTGGTGGACTTGGAACAGGCGCGAGGTTTGGGCAGGTGGGAGGCCCCGTTCCAGTGTCGAAGGCGATCGCTTGTTGTTGAGTTTGAAGCGTCGCCTTGTCTTTGTAGTTCTTCGGTATTGCGGTATTGCCGCATATCACGGCAGCGCCGTACACGGAGGTTACTTCGTCCACATTCGGTCGATTGAGCAGGTTGAAGGCGTCAACTATCAAGTCGAGCCGGTAGCGCTCTCGAATTTGGAAGTAACGAGAAATGCGCAAATCCCATGAGTAGAGATGGTCACCGTAGTACGTGTTCCTGCCGAGGTTGCCAACACGGTCGGTGACGGGGTTGGTGTCTCCATTGGAATCGAAACCGACGAATTCAGTGAAAGGACGGCCTGACTGCAAGGTGATGATGCTGCTCAACTGGAAGTGACGGAGGAAGCTATCCTCGGGAGCGGTGGCAGTGAAGTTCGTGATGAAACGGTGGCGAACGTCCTGGTTGGAGTTGGCACGTTCGAGCGAGCGATCATAAAGATCCTGAGGGGTGCTGACGAATGTAGTGAAGGTGCCATCGTCCAGAGTGTGTGAGAACGTGTAGTTCGCGTCCAGGCTGAAATTCCTCCTGAATCTTTCGATCACTTGGACCGTTACTCCGTTATACACCGAGTTGCCGGTGTTGTCCGTGTAATAGAGGAGGCCGGCATTATCATAGGCCGGACCGCCCGTTGTGCCTGGAGCGCCGAAATAAGCTTTTCCTGCCGGCCAACCCTTAGGCGGCGCGGGGGGTGGAGTACAGCTCGGGACCCCAGGGGTGACCTGTGGAACGGTGGTATTTGCGGGTGCGCCAAAGGGCGGACAGACGTTCAGGTTTTCCGCGCGAACGAGGTGATGGGCTGCCACCCACAGATAGCCGACGCTTACGGTAAGGCCGCCTCCAATTTCACGGTCAATTTCGAGGTTCGCCTGCTCGGAATAAGGAATTTGGCTGTTGTGCTGCACCATACCGGCGCCAGCCGTGCACGACGGTGGGCAAGGGCCGGTGATGAACTGAGCGGGAACCTGTCCGGTGGTAACCAATGTAGCCGCTGCCATCGAAGGCAAGCCCAATGGTCCCGGCGTGAACTGGTTCAGCACCCACCCCGCGGTGTTCGCTCCCTGGCGAATACCAGGAAGCGTCTCGCCCGGGATGATTACGGGGCGTTGAGGCTGAGTAATAAAGAGGAATGACAAGTTGTAACGGTCGTCGAAGATTCCAAATCCGGTGCGGACTACGGTCTTGCTATCCGGAGACCATGCCAGACCAAGACGAGGTTGGACGCCATTGTAATGAGGATTAATCTGCTTCGAGAGACCTGATTCCACATCGTAGCGGAGGCCGTAGTTCACGGTCAGGTTATGCCGCAGGCGCCACTGATCTTGGGCATAAATTCCATAATAATTATGGTCGAGGGTTTCGGAAAAATCCGCCGTCTTGGAGGGAAGATAAGCGTTCGTCCAAGTCGTCGGAATAGGCGGCGGGGTCGGGAGTTGACCTGAGGGCGGATTGGGAGCGAATCCCACCGGAGCGCCCCAGAATGCGATGGGCACGCCACTCAAAGGATCATTCACGGGGTTCGGCCCGGGCTGAGCGGGAAAGAATGGAGGATTCGCGACCGGGCAGGGTCCATTGGCCGGCGCCGACGGAATATCCGCAGTTGGATTCACAAAGTTGACGAAATCCACGAGGCAATTAATACCGGGAAGCACGATTCGCATGGGTGTGAATCCGGGCCAAATCACGAAGTTGTTTACATAGTTAAAATCAGCTCCGAACTTCATGACGTGGGCGCCCTTTACCCAGGACACGGAATCCGCAACCTGCAGGCGGCTCTCATAGATCGCGTCGAGGACGCCAAAGTTGTGTCCGAACAGGAGGGTGTTCGGTATATCGAGGTTGGGCTGACCGGTGACGCCAGGGAAGTTGTAGTGCCGGCGCGCGTACTGAACGAGGACGCTGTTGACCAGATCCGGATTTATGGTGGTGGCGACGGTGCCAACGAGCGATTGATCGCGCAGGAAGACGTCGTGTCCGCTGCTCGGAGCACCGATGCCGCCGCCGTCGAGCGTACTGCCGACTAACTGATTGAGGTCGCGCGCGTCCTCGATGTTGTAGCGAAGCGCTAGATGATTTTCCGTGTTGATCTGGTGATCTACTTTGATGATGCCGTAGTCGTTGTCTTTCGTTTTGAGAACGGAATTCAACAGCTGCTGATTCGTGAGATTTTTCGGGCACTGGGGCAGGGGAACATTGCAGCCTTCCGGTGCAAGTCCAATCGCTTCTTTCGCGGAATCGATCAGGTCGAGGTTCGTTGTCGCTACGGTTGGGGCGAAGGGAGGCGTGTTCGAAAATACCATCACAGGCTGCGTCAAGGTTGCCGGAAAGGTGGGTGATTCTCCTCTTCGCTGGCCTTCGTAGTTCATGAAGAAGAATGTCTTATCCTTCTTGATCGGGCCACCGAGCGTGCCGCCAAATTGATTCTGCCGCAAAGTGTTGGCGGCAGCCGGAGTGGTGGCTGTCGCAGCGGGTTGCAGGAGCGAGCGGGCGTCTGTGGCGTTATTTTGAAGGTAGTCGTAGACCGAGCCGTGAAAGTCGTTTGTGCCCGATTTGGTGACGATATTGACGATGCCGCCGAGCGCGCGCCCGTATTCAGCCCCGAAGCTACTGTTGACCACGCGAAATTCAGCCACTGCTTCCTGTGGCGGCGTGGAGCGCTGCGAACCGGTGGCGGTGTTGATGTTGTCCGCGCCGTCGACTGTGACAAGGTTGCTCAAGTCGCGCATGCCGCCAAAAGAAACACGCGTGACTTCAAATTCGGTGATGGTGGATTGCAAGCTGGTACGGCCGGTGGCGACGCCGGGAGTGAGCAGCGCGAAATCCGTGAACAGGCGGCCGCTGATAGGAAGTGAATTAATCTCTTGCGTGCCGATCACCTGGCTGATTTCGGTCTTTGTAGGCTCGATGACGGGAGCCTCGGTAGTGACGACGACTTGCTCGCTGGCGGTGGCAACTTTCAAGGTGACGTCAATCGTGGCCGATTGGCCAACCGTCAGTTCCAGGCCTTTACGCACGCTGGTGGCAAACCCCTTAAAGGAGACAGTTAGCTCGTAAATTGCCGGCTGGATGTTGGGGATGGCATAGTACCCGGAGTCGTTCGACGTGGTTTGATAGGTACGATTCGTTTCCGGTTGATGCAGTGTAACAGAGGCACCTTTGACGGCGCCGCCGCTTTCATCGAGGACAGTGCCAGTCAGTTGCGCTACTGTGGTTCCCTGCGGATAAGCCGGGCTGCCGGATGCGAAGAAGGAGACAATTGCGAGAGCGATCAGAATGCCAGAACGTACCTTCATCACCCACCCCTCTCAGGCTTGAATTCGCCAGCCAACGCCGAATCCGAATACAAGAGCCCGAAAATACGCCAATTGTCGAGAAGGTCTAACGCCAGCTAAGTTCTTTGTCAAGCCTTTAATCGTCCGATTGTGCGAATATCGGCTGTCATCCAAATTTTGTTTCCTGAACATCCACTCTTGTTATTTGGTTTTTGCATTCGTTTCCTGCGCACCATACGTCCCGCCCCTCGAGGGAATGCTACGGCAACGAAAATAGAATTACTGTCGGCGTACCGCCCTGATCGGCGCCATTCAGCTCAAAGAATTTAGACATGAAGCCGGAAACCGCAGCGACATATTGCTTGCCGCGAATTTCATACGCAATCACACCGCCCGCGATGGGGCCGCCGACATTGAAACGATAGAGCACTTTTCCGTTGGCACCGTCGAGTGCGATGAAATCTCCGGCGCTTTCACCGGTGAAAAGCAGGCCAGCGGAGGTGATTGTGACGCCGGCGAGCATAGGTTTCGATGCGTCGTAGCGCCACCGCTCGTTTCCCGTGGAAGCGTCGAAGGCGGTGAGACGGCCGCGAGCTTTTTCCAATGGATCGAAGTGCGGGAGGCCACCCAGATAAAAATCGGCGTCGAAATGAGGGGGCGCTTTGTCTTTTTGAATGACGGCGCACCAATCATTCGCCGGTTCGAATAGTGTGTTGGTTGAGGGATCGTAGGCTGGGCTGCTCCACTCGGCGCCGCCCAGAGGTCCGGGACAGACGCGAATCGCATCGCCTAGAGGAGCGTCGACGTTTTCGCGGGTGACAAATGGGACCGAATAAAGCTGCTCGTGCGTATCGCGGTCGATTAACTTGAGGAGGCCGTCTTTACCGGAGGCGGCGATGACGTTGCGCTTCTTCCCTTCGAATGTGGTCGAAAACATGGGGCTGACTTGCGGCAGGTCCCAATCGTGAACATCGTGCGGCACCGTCTGGTAATACCACTTCATTTTTCCCGTGCGAATGTCGAGCGCTATCAGGGAACTCGTGTAGAGATTCGCGCCAGGACGCGCGTTGTCGTAGAAATCGGGTGCGGGATTTCCGACTGGCACATAGATTTCGCCTCGCTCCGAGTCGAATGACAGAGGCGTCCAGACGGCGCCGCCGCCGTGCGCGATGATTTGAGGATCTTTTCCCCACGTTTCAGAGCCGGGCTGGCCGGGATCAGGGATCGTGTTGAATTTCCAGACCGGCGCGCCATCCGAGAGGCGAAATGCGGCGACCCAACCTTTCGCGGCCCATTCTGCGCCGGCGGTTCCGATGACGACGAAATCTTCGTAGATCAGTGGGGGCATACTGAGGAAATGTCCCTGCTTCGAATCGGCAACCTGGCGGCTCCAGACGGGGGCGCCGGTTTGAGAGTTCAGCGCGAGAAGATAAGCATCGGCTGTGCCACGGACGATCTTGCCGTCTTTTATAGCGGCGCCGCGATTGGGAGGAAAAACTTCTTTGGAGCGTGGCTGCCAGACATGTTCCCAGCGGAGACGGCAATCGGTGGCATCGATGGCGATGGTGTAATGGGTGGTGGTGAAGTATAGGACGCCGTCGTAAACAAGGGGACTGGATTGTGCGGGGACGCGCTCTTTGGTCTGGTACATGCACACGGGACGAAGGGTTGCTGCGTTCGCGGCGGTAATCTGCTTTGCATCCACGAATCGCGTGCCGGCGTAATCGTGATTGGGGTGCAGCCAGTTTTCCTTGCTCCGGGCGGCTTCGTTCAACTCCTTTTGCGTCGGGCCGGTCTGCGCTGAAACAGCGAAGGACAGCGGGAGCAGCAGAAGAGTAAAACCCGCAATTAAGCAAGGCCGCTTTCCCGTCACAGATCCTCTTCTGAAGAGTGTGCTTCGCAATTCAGGGCCGGAAAACGTTCGTCTCAGTTCACGCTTCGTTCGGCTTTGGCCCAATAAGGCTGGCGAAGCGCTTTCTTGTCCGTTTTTGCAGCAGCTGTTTTCGGAATTTCGGCGCGAAACTCAATGGACTTCGGAGCTTTCACACCGCCGAGACGCGTCTTGCAATGCGCAATGATGAAATCTTCGGAGATTGCATCGCCGTCGCGCAGAACCACGATCGCTTTTACTGCTTCGCCCCACGTGTCATCAGGGACGCCGATCACCGCGCATTCGCGCACTTCGGGAAGTTCCATCAGGGCGGCTTCGACTTCTGCGCAGTAGACATTGAAGCCGCCGCTGATGATCATGTCTTTCTTTCGGTCGACTATGTAGAAGAAGCCGAACTCGTCTCGATAGCCGATGTCGCCAGTGTGGTGCCAGCCGAAGGTGCGAATCTCTTTCGTAGCTTCGGGCAATTTGTAGTAACCGAGCGTGACCAGCGAGCCCCGGGCAACGATTTCTCCGGGTTGATGCGGGGGCAGAAGGTGGCCCTCGTCGTCCATCACTGCGAGGCGTACGGCGGCGCTGGGGCGTCCGCAGCTTCGCAGGCGCTCGGGACGATTTCCTGCAGCGGCGGCTGCGAGCGTTCGTTGATCAAGCCAGGTTAATAGCATAGGAGCTTCGGTTTGTCCGTAGCATTGGCAAATGCAGGGGCCAAAGACCTCGATGCCTCTTTTCAGCTTGTGGGGCGATACCGGCGCGGCGGCCAGTAGGAGAACGCGCAAGCTCGAGTAGTTGAATCTCTCGAGATCGGGGTGCGCGAGTAGAGCGTAGAAGGCGGTCGGCGGGAGAAATATGTGGGTGATGCTGAACCGCTCGATACTCTTCAAAACTTCGAGCGCATCGAACTTGGGCAGAACGACGTTCGTTGCGCCCAGCGGAAACATTGCGAATGCGACCGTCCCCGCAGCGTGAGAGAGTGGAGCAGTGCTCAGGCAAACTGGATTTGAATCGCCGATGCGCCAGTACTGGCCAGCTAGTTCAACCATCGTTCCCCAGGCGACATTTGTGACCATCACGCCCTTTGCAGGGCCCGTCGTTCCGCCGGTGGGGACCAGGCCCATCAGATCGTCGGGGTTTCCGTAGGGATTTGCGGAGTCGGGTACGTCATGCGCCGATCCTCGACGCATAAACTCTTCGAGCGATTCGTCGCCATCACACTCGGTATCGATGCAAATGCAATGCCGCAAACTGGGGACTCGGCTTTTGATTTCGCAAACGGAGTCGCGGAATGAGCTGTGATAGAAAAGCCATGTGGCTTCGACGTAGTTCAGGTATTCGATGTTGGCGTCCGCTGCGTTCCGGTAATTGATTGGGACCCAGACGCCGCCTGCGCGCAAGAGACCCAGCATGCAGAAGAGAACTCGCGCGTCGTTGGGAGAGTAGATGGCGACCGGCGACTCGGGCTGAATGCCTGCTGCTAACATCGCTCCGGCGATGCATTCGCTTGCGTCTTTCAGTTCGCGATAGGAGTAGTGGGAATCGCCGTCGATGATAGCGGTTCGATCGGCGTACGATTCGGCGCCTTTGTCGAAATAATCGATTGCTCGCATTCGATTCAGTTTCCTGAAGATGCGTCAGCCGTGTTCGGCCGATTCGTGGCAAACGAGAAACTAAGAAAGCATTTTAAGTTTCGCCAGCCCATAGCCCTCAAGGGCGTGGAGGAGTTCGCGATGCCCGAAAGCGGCAGCGGGCGATGCGAAACCTACCTTGCGCGGCGAAGCCTGAAGCAGATGGTGAGCCGCGAAGGCCTGGATGAGGCCGGTCTGCCTATAGCAGCAGGCGCCGAATATCGCGCACTGTGCAGATGCTGTTGTGCCTCGGCCGACTACTACGTCGATTGTTCGTTGCTCGCGGGCGTTCTCGCGAGGAGGAGTACCGGCCTGGACCGAACTTGCCATTTCTGCGAGCTTCTTTTCTTGTTCGGCTTTTGGCAGCGGACGAATCTGCTCTTCGTAATGTTTTTCCGTCGCGAGAACGTTGGTCATGAGAGCGCGGTCGAGAATTCCGCCGATGGTTTTGACATTTGCGATCTGCGGGTGGTCTTTGAACCAAACTGGATGCGGAAATCCCCCCCAGGGTAACGCTAGTTGCGTTTCGATCGAACTGGGTACGACTGCTTCGTGTCCGGTGGCGCGCTGCCACGGCTTATAGCGGTTTTGTTCGAGGTAGAAAGCCTCCGCCTGGATCACTGCGAATATTGTCTGCGTGGAACCAAACGTAGGAATTCCTTTGAACAAGGAGACAACCTCGAGAGTGTCGATTCCGCCCGCCTCGAGGCAAAAATTTGCGGCGATGTCGCTTGTCGCGGACATATATGCGGTGGCGGGAGCTATGAGGAGACCGCGCTGTGCAAATTTCGGGCCCCAATTCTCCGCAACATCGCGAATCCAGGCTTGTTCGCCACTGATATCAACGTAGTGGCACCCGGCCTGAAGACTCGCCTCGACCACGCACGGCCCGTGATAGAGGAAGGGCCCTACCGTATTACACACGATCTTGGCGCCAGAAAATAAATTAACGAGCTCGCCAGCGGAATTTCCGGTTTCGGCTATTTCGTAGTCGGCGGTTTCGATTCCCGGGACACGGCTCATTACTTCTTCTATCTTCTTGCGATTCCGTCCGGCCGCGATGAAAGGCACGTTGTACTCGCGCAGAAATTCAGCTACGAGACGTCCTGAGAATCCACTCGCTCCGTAGAGGACGACAGGCCTTTTGGCGCTCACGGGCGCTCCTCGCCTCTCGCAGGCTGGTCGTGCAGGATGATGCGAGAGCGAACCCACTCACCGTTCCGATTCGGTTCAGATACGGGTAGTCTGTTCGCAAATATTAGGCTAAAGTTGCTTTCGCGCCAGCAGGCACCTTTTTGTCACCCGGTACCTGAGGAGAAACCACAATGCAAGATTCCGATTGCCCGGTGCGAATCACCAGCGAAATTATAGGCGGCAAATGGAAGCCGCTTATTCTCTTCTATCTGCAGGGGGGAACTCGCCGCTTCGGCCAACTAAGGAAGTTGCTTCCGGGAACGACCAAGAAAATGTTGACGCAACGGCTGCGAGAACTCGAGCGCGACGAGATCGTTCGCCGAAAGGTGTACGCGCAAGTGCCACCTCGAGTTGAGTACTCGTTGACGCGGCACGGACAGAGCCTGAAGCCGATCCTTGTGCTGATGTCTTCGTGGGGCAGGAGACATCGGGTTCGGCGCGGTGGAGTGAAAAGTTAAGAGCCGTTATTTTAGAAGCAAGCTAAGTTCCTGCGCCGCGGCGCGCAAGTGTGGAAGGAATTTACTTTGCATTTCTTGAATAGAAACTCGTTGAGCATGTGCGCCAATATTAAGCGCGGCTACTACTTTGCCGCCCGGATTCTGAATCGGGACCGCCATGGAGCGCAGTCCGTGCTCGAGTTCCTGATCGATGATCGAGTAGCCGTCGCGGCGAATTTGACGCAGGGCTTGTGTCAATTTGGCGGGATTGACGATCGTGCGTTCGGTGTAGCGTTTGAATTCAATACGGGCAAGGATCGCGTCAAGTTCTTCCGGCGAAAGGTTGGCCAAAATCGCGCGGCCCATCGAAGTGCAAAACGCGGGAAGCCTGCTGCCCACGCCGAGATCGATCGACATAATGCGGGTGACGTTCGCGCGCGCAATATAGACGATGTCAATTCCATCGAGCGTTGCGATCGAGCAAGACTCATGAAGTAGATGACTAATGTGTTCGAGTACTGGTTGAGCGGCGGTCGCAAGAGGCATTGAAGAGATGTAGGAATGTCCGAGCGCCAGAATCCTGGGGCGGAGAAAGAAGTGCCGGTTGTCGTCGGAGCCGGCGAAGCCGAGTTTTGAGAGCGTATAGAGACAGCGGCGGACAGCGGCGCGCGAGAGACCGGTGGTGGTGCTGACCTGGGAGATGGTCAGGTGGTGGCGTCGCTGGGAGAATGCTTGGATCACAGCGAGGCCTCGAGCGAGAGACGTCATGAAATTTGGATCGCCCGCAAATGTGTCCGTGTCTCGCGCGTGCTTGACAGGCTTGGCGCTTCCTTCCGGCGCAGAAGCCTTCGGCGGATTGAGTTCAGGCAACGGAAGCCTCCGAGTAAATGGGAAACGGGGAGGATACATGAGTTGGCCGATATGCGCACGCTATTTCGATAATCGGCCTTGACAAGGCGACGAGCCGTTGACTAGATTCGCCCTAATACACGTCCAGGGTATGCGTTCAGTCCTTTGGGAGACTGCGGAGCAGGATCTTGGCTGAGTTTTCATCACTGCGGGAAGCGGTAGGAGGTCTGGTGCGCGATGGAGATGCTGTCGCGCTAGAGGGATTCACCCATCTGATTCCATTTGCGGCCGGGCACGAATTGATTCGGCAAGAGCGTCAAGACCTGACGCTGATCCGGATGACTCCGGACATCGTCTACGACCAGATGATCGGCATGGGATGCGCCTCGCGCATCGTGTTTTCCTGGGGAGGGAATCCGGGCGTGGGATCGCTGCACCGGTTCCGTGACGCGATCGAGAATGGCTGGCCTGTACCGATCGAGATCGAAGAGCACAGCCACGCAGACATGGCCGCGAGCTATCAGGCGGGCGCTTCAGGTTTGCCGTTCGCTGTGATGCGGGGGTATGTCGGGTCCGATCTGCCAAAATTTAACAACCGAATCCAGCCGATTACGTGCCCTTTCACCGGGGAAGTTTTGACGGCGACACCTGCGCTTAATCCGGACGTGACGATCATTCACGCGCAGAAGGCCGACCGCAGGGGAAACGTCGCGATTTTTGGAATCGTTGGAATTCAGAAAGAAGCGGCGCTGGCGGCAAAAAAAGTGATCGTCACGGTGGAAGAAATTGTCGATGAGTTGAATGCTCCGGTAAACGCGTGCATCTTGCCGGCATGGATCATTTCGTGCATTAGTGTGGTTCCGGGGGGAGCGCATCCCTCTTATGCGCACGGCTACTACAAACGAGACAATTCGTTTTGCAAGGCTTGGGATGGCATCTCCCGCGACCGGGAGCAGTTCCGCGCCTGGATGAAACGGCATGTTCTGGGCACAGAGGATTTTGCCGAGTACCGCCGTAGCATCGAATCGGAGATGAAGGTCGGACATGCCTGAGGCCGTATACACACCCGCCGAAATCATGACGATCGCGGCGGCACGCAAGCTGAAGAACGGAACCGTCTGTTTTGTTGGAATCGGGCTGCCCAGTGCTGCGGCGAATCTTGCACGAATTACTCATGCTCCCGGGTTAGTTTTGATCTATGAGTCGGGAACGATTGGCGCGAAGCCGGACGTGCTTCCACTCTCGATCGGCGATGGCGAACTGGCGGAGACGGCGGACGCTGTTGTTTCGGTTCCAGAGATTTTTCGATACTGGCTGCAGGGCGGGCGCGTCGATATCGGATTTCTTGGGGCCGCGCAGATCGACAAGTTCGGTAACATTAATACGACGGTGATTGGTTCGTACGAAAAACCAAGGGTGAGGTTGCCGGGAGCCGGAGGAGCGCCGGAAATTGCCACCGCAGCAAAGGAGGTGGCGATTATCCTGAAGCAAAGCAAGCGCGCGTTTGTCGAGAAATTGGATTTTGTTACTTCTTCCGGATTCTACTCAGGTGCCGCCAGCAATGGACGGCGGGGACCCAGCGGCCGGGGCCCTACGACTGTGATCACAGATTTGGGCGTGATGCGTTCCGACCCCGCAACGCGGGAACTGGTCCTCACGGCTGTTCATCCCGGCATTACAGTAGACCAAGTGAGAGATGCGACCGGCTGGGAATTGAAAGTGGCGGCAGAGCTAGAGACGACCTCTCTGCCAAACGAACGCGAATTGAGCGCGCTCCGCGATTTGCATGCGCGCACGGCTGCGGCGCACGGTAATGCGGCCATTGTGGAATAGTGATTCAATTAGACGCCCACACCGATGCTGGTCGAGGAGAACTAAGCAGATATGAGCAAAATCGCTGGATATCGGCGGCCGTTTCCGGGAACGCAGCCGAACTATCTTCATCCTCCCTACGCTTCCTCGATTAAGCGCGCACCGAAAAAACCGTTCATCTATATGCCGCACACGCTTACCGAAGTCACGGGGCCCGTCTTCGAGCGAAAGATCGTTGATGCGAAGGCGTTCGATTTGACGAAACAGCATTCGGGCGAACCGGTTGGCGAGCGCATCGTGGTGAGCGGTCGTGTGCTGGATGAAAACGGCAAACCGCTTCGCGATACGCTCGTGGAAATCTGGCAAGCCAATGCAGCTGGGCGCTATCTTCATAAGCGCGACCAACACGACGCGCCACTCGATCCAAACTTCAGTGGCTGCGGCCATACGATGACCGATTCTGAAGGGCGATATCGCTTCGTAACGATTCGCCCGGGAGAATATCCCTGGGGTAATCATCACAACGCATGGCGCCCGGCGCACATTCACTTTTCTTTGTTTGGGCCTGCATTTGCGACGCGGCTCGTAACGCAGATGTATTTTCCGGGCGATCCGCTCATACCCTACGATCCGATCTTCAACTGTACAGCAGACGAAAAGGCGCGCAACCGGTTGATCTCGCAATTCGATTGGGAAACTACGATTCCGGTGCAGGCGCTCGGATATCGCTTCGACATCGTGCTGGGCGGACGCGAAGAAACGCCGATGGAGCACAAGTGAGCCCGCAGGCGAGCACATCGCAAACGGTAGGCCCGTTTTTCATAATAGGCTGTACCTGGCTCAACCGGAATGAAATCGCAGGCGAGGGCGTTGCCGGAGAGCGACTGAGTATCGAAGGACGCATTGTTGACGGCGACGGAAAACCCGTCCCCGATGCTTTGCTCGAGATCTGGCAGGCAAACTCAGAAGGAAAGTATGCACACCCAGATGATACTCAGAACAAACAGATCGAACCCGGCTTTCAGGGATTCGGCAGGATTCCTGCGGATGATGACGGGAAATTTCGATTTACCACGATCAAGCCAGGGCGAGTGCCTGGTCCGGATGGGAAGGCGCAGGCGCCGCATTTGGCCGTGTCCGTCTTTGCGCGCGGGCTGCTGCGTCGGCTTGTGACGCGGATCTATTTTCCAGACGAGGGCGGGAATTCCCAGGACTACGTCCTCAATCTGGTGGAACCAGAGCGGCGCGGAACGCTCATAGCGAAAAAGACTGCAAGCGCTGGCTCGCTCGAGTGGAATGTAATGTTGCAGGGCGATGGCGAGACCGTATTTTTTGACGTTTGAGATCGAGTTACCGGCGATGCTGCTTGGCGTCAACTCCAGACTCGGCGCGCTGTTTCTGCGACAAGTCGCAGCTTCGCCCACTGCTCGTCTTCCGTGAGAAGGTTACCTTCCATAGTTGAGGCAAAGCCGCACTGCGGGCTCAGGGCCATATTCTCGAGAGGAAAGTGACGTGCGGCTTCGTTGATCCTCTCGACGAGCTGGTCTCCACTTTCCAACTGCGGGCGCTTGGAGCTGACGAGCCCGAGAACGACAGTTTTCGTCCGCGGTATGAAGCGAAGAGGTTCGAATGTTCCGGAGCGCTCGTCGTCGTACTCGAGAAGGAAGCGATCCACGTCCATTGTGGTAAACAACTTCTCTGCGATGGCGTCGTAACCGCCCTCAGCATACCAGTGGCTGCGATTATTGCCGCGGCAGAGATGCATCGCGAGGGTGACGCCGGGTCGGCGCGCCGCAGCGAAGCAGGCGTTGTCGGCGCGAATCGCTTCATCGAGAAGACTATCCGGATCGGAATTCATCTCGGTGCGAATCCAGTCGCGCCATTTCGGATCCATGTAATAACTGTAGCGCGGCGCGTCAATCTGAATGTAAGCCACTCCATCGGCGGCCAAGCGCGCTAATTCTTTTTTCATGATCTCAACAATGTCCCAAAGAAGGGCGGAATGGTCAGGATAGACTTTGTCCGTGACGCCCCGCTTATACGAAATTGCCGGGAATTGCGTTGCGCTCGGGAGAGTCATTTTGATCGCGCCTTTGCAGTTCGCCTTTAAAAATGCCAGTTCGTGACCAGTGAGAGGGCGCACGGCGCGTAGCCTGGACGTGACGATCCCGGTGACGCTGCTGGCATGAGTATCTTTCGCTTCCCCCGCTTTCCATGCGCGCGCCACAGAATCGCCCAAGTCGAAGCCCTCCACGGCATCCGTAAAATCGCTCATGAAATTGCGCCGCCGGAGTTCGCCGTCCGTGAAGATTTCGAACCCCAACTCCTTTTGTTTCGTAAGAATTCGCAGGATTTGACAATTTTCCATCTCAGCCAGGGATGCAGGCTTAGCTGTACGACGGGCCTCGAGGAGTTCAGCTGGCCTCAGAAAGCTCCCCACATGATCGGCGCGATACGTTGAGGACATGGTTTTGTATTCGATTCGATTCCAGTTTAAACCCAAAGCTTTTCGTTGAGTTTCAATCCGTGCTCGCGGCAATAGCTCACATAGTGATTGATGAACCAGAAGACGTCGAGCGTTTCGAGGAGGACGTCGTTATCGTCATAGAATTCGAGCGAACCATTGAGCCAAAAGAACGTCTTCATTCCGTGTGGATCATCAGACACCAAGGTGTGAATCGCACCGGGGCTTTCATGGACATAGCTGCCCGGTCGTGCCACCCAGTCATATTCCAGATAGCGCCAGCTGCCTTCAAGAGTGCATGCGAATACTGGGCCGCGGTGGCGGTGCCGGCCCAGCTTTCCGCCTTTTTTCACCCAGAGAATATTTGCGAACGAACTTCCGCGGACATCGAAAGCCAGATGCCGAATGTAAACATTCTCAATAAAAGGCACCCAGGGCGATTCGTCTTCGCCTGCGCCGATGTGCACGTCCGGTCGTGAATATTCCCGAACGATGTCCGTGATGCTGGGATTCGTATCGATTGGCATGAGACCTCCTTCCGAATTCTTTAGCGCAGTTTCGCAGTTTCGAGGCGGAGGATGCTAGCACAAAAGAAAACCGGCAATGCAATCGGCCTGACTTTTCGGCGGGGACGTTCGATTATCGTCGAGGTATCATGGGCACTGCACACGTGTGCCGTGTCGCGAACCCCGTCCTCACTATGGGCGTAACCGAAGCCGAGGCAGCTTCGTCAAAGACCTAGCATAAGTTTGCTGCGTGAAAGGGGAGCAACCTTCTGCATTGACACCACCGCGTCTTCCGGTGGCGCACGCATTCCGAGTGAGCCTCAGGATGTCTTGTGTGAGCTTGTCCTGATTGCCGAACCGGTGTCGATATGCTGAAATTACGGTAAATGGACACGAACACGACCACCACAACCGCGGTACCCAGTCCACCTGGCTCCAGCTCACCCGAGCAACGATATTCCCGTAAGCGCGATGAGCAGCCTAAGAGCCGGTGGTGGGTCTGGGTGCTTATCGCTGCGATCGTGCTGGTTGGTGGGTTTCTCTATTACCGGCATCGGCAGGCTGCCAATGAAGCTGCAGCAAAAGCTAAGGCGGCGCAGCAGCCTCGCGCCGTCCCCATCGTGACAGCGACGGCAAAAAAGGGCGACATCGGAGTTTATGTTGAAGCTCTTGGAGCGGTAACGCCCGTATACACGGTAAACATTACGAGCCGCGTTCAAGGGCAGGTGATGAACGTGTATTACAAGGAAGGCCAGTTAGTCCGCAAAGGCCAACCGCTTCTCGAGATTGACCCGAGACCGTTTCAGGCAGCGTTAACTCAGGTGGAAGGAGCGCTCGAGCATGATCAAGCGCTCCTGGCCGAAGCGCGTATCGATCTGGACCGGTACCAACAGGCGTTCAATCGGAATGCGATTGCCAAGCAACAACTCGATGATCAGATCCAACTGGTGAAGCAGGATGAGGGAACGGTCAAGAACGATCAGGGGCTGGTGGCCAACGCGCAAGTGAATCTCGTATATACGCACATTACATCACCTATTGATGGGCGAGTGGGTTTGCGGCTAGTCGATCCCGGGAACATGGTGCAGGCAAATGGTACGAGTCCGCTCGTAGTCGTCACTCAGCTTGCGCCGATCACAGTGATTTTCAGCGTGGCAGAGGATTATCTCACGCAGATTCAGGCGCAGACGCGGAAGGGCACCAAACTGACTGTGGACGCTTATGACCGCGCTCAACAAACGAAAATCGCGGAGGGAACGCTCCTCACCATTGACAACCAAATCGATACGACGACAGGAACCGTTAAGCTGAGGGCTGAATTTGCGAACAAGGACGGAGCGCTTTTTCCCAATCAATTCATCAACGTGCGGCTCCTTGTAACAACGCAGCACGACGTTACATTGGTTCCCACGTCGGGCATTCAGAGGAATGCCCAGGGTGCGTTTGTGTACCTCATCCAAGACCAAAAAGCCGCCATCCGGACAGTTAAAGTTGGTACCACCGACGGAAACATTACCGCGGTTGAAGGGATTAATCCGGGTGACGTGGTCGCCGTGAATGGGTTCGACAAGTTACAAGATGGCGTTCCAGTGAGGATTCAGAAGCCGACGGCGAACGGTGGCAAAAACGCGAATTCCAGCGGGGGCGGCGGGGAAACTCCGTGAATCCGTCCCGTCCGTTCATTCTTAGGCCGGTCGCAACATCTCTCTTGATGGCAGCGATTCTGTTGACCGGATTTGTTGCATTTTTGCAGTTGCCTGTCTCGGCCCTTCCCGAAGTTGATTACCCTACGATTCAAATCATCACGTTTTATCCCGGCGCGAGTCCCGATGTGGTTGCATCGGCTGTAACGGCACCTTTGGAGCGGCAATTCGGTCAAGTCCCGGGCTTGAACCAGATGACATCGACGAGCTCTGACGGCAGCTCGGTGATTGTGTTGCAGTTTTCGCTCGACCTGAGCATCGACGTGGCGGAGCAGGAGGTGCAGCAGGCGATCAACTCGGCACAGACGTACCTTCCTGCCGACCTCCCGACGCCGCCTCTTTACAGCAAGACAAATCCAGCCGACACGCCGATTCTTACGCTGGCTTTGACGTCGGACACGGTTCCCCTTTCTCAGGTGGAAGACCTAGCGGACACACGCCTGGTGCAAAAGATCTCGCAGCTTCCGGGCGTTGGACTTGTGAGCATCAGCGGCGGGCAAAAGCCGGCCGTTAGGATTCAAGTGAACCCCACTGCGCTCTCGCATTACGGGATCAATCTTGAGGATGTTCGCACGGCTATTCAGCAGACCAGTCTCGATCTCGCGAAGGGGAATTTTGACGGGCCTCGCCAGGATTATCAGATTCAGGCCAACGATCAGCTTCTCACGAGCAAAGATTTCAAACCGGTAGTGATCGCTTATCGCAATGGGGCGCCGGTGTTTCTGTCCGATGTGGCCAACATCATCGACGGCGCCGAAAACGTGCGGCAGGCCGCCTGGATGAATACTACGCCTGCGGTAATCGTAAATATTCAAAGGCAACCGGGCGCGAACATTATTCAAGTGGTTGACCGTATTACGAAGCTGATGCCGGTCTTGCAGCAAACCCTTCCAGCGTCGGTGAAAGTTTCAGTCTTGACCGACCGCACCGTTACTATTCGGGCATCGGTTCAGGATGTCGAGTTCGAACTAATGCTCACCATCGCGCTCGTCGTCATGGTGATCTTTCTCTTTCTGCGAAGCCTTTCTGCCACGGTGATTCCCAGCATCGCCGTCCCGGTCTCGCTTGTGGGCACGTTTGGCGTGATGTATTTAGCCGGGTACAGTCTGAACAATCTCACCCTCATGGCGCTGACGATCGCTACGGGTTTCGTGGTGGACGACGCGATCGTGATGATTGAGAACATTGTGCGTTTCCTTGAAGAAGGTGACACGCCACTACAAGCCGCGTTGAAAGGGTCCGAACAGATCGGATTTACGATCGTTTCGCTAACTATTTCGTTGATCGCAGTTTTGATTCCGCTGTTATTCATGGGCGACATTGTTGGGCGGTTATTTCGCGAGTTTGCGATCACGCTGAGCGTCACAATTCTGGTTTCTGCCGTTGTCTCGCTGACGCTTACTCCGATGATGTGCGCGAAGCTCCTGCGTCATAAAGCAGAATCGCAGCGAGGCCGCTTTTACGAGGTTTCCGAGCGAGCGTTTCAGCGCGTGATCGACTTTTATGGCCAGACTCTTCAGTGGGTTCTGCAACGCCAGACCGCGACGCTTTTTGTGGCGCTGGGCACTCTTGTTCTCACCATTATTCTTTACATACTGATCCCCAAAGGCTTCTTTCCCGTTCAAGACACCGGAATTATCCAGGGAATCTCAGAAGCGCCACAGTCGATTTCGTTCGAGGCGATGTCCCAGCGCCAGCAAGCATTGGCTAGCGTTATCCTGAAAGATCCCGCGGTGCAAAGCCTTTCTTCTTTTATCGGTGTGGACGGCACAAATACGACGCTTAACAGTGGCAGGATCCAAATCAACTTGAAGCCCTTGGAAGAGAGAAAAATCAACGCGTCGGATGTAATCCGCAGACTTCAGCCCGAACTTGACAAGGTGGATGGAATCACTCTGTATATGCAGCCTGTTCAGGACCTCACGGTGGAAGACCGCGTGAGCCGGACTCAATTTCAATACACTCTTGAAGATCCCGATGCCAGCGAGCTAAACCGATGGACGCAGCGCTTTGTAGAGAAGCTGAAACAGCTGCCACAGCTGCGCGACGTGGCGACCGATCAGCAGACTTCGGGTCTTGCGGCCTCGCTCGTGATTGACCGCCAGACGGCGTCCCGGCTTGGCATCTCTCCGCAGATGATCGATGAGACGTTGTATGACGCTTTTGGTCAGCGCCAAGTTTCGACGCTTTATACGCAGCTGAACCAATACCATGTAGTACTGGAAACGATGCCGGATTTCCAGAAGGATCCGGCAAAACTTCAGGATATTTACGTTCGCTCTGCGGCAACTTCACAATCGTCATCTGGCTCGTCGGTACCTTCGGGGGCTTCTGTCACTTCGTCCAGCTCTTCTTCGGGGGTGGCGTCGAACGGAGTCGTTACTGTGGGCTCGTCGAGCTCGTCTTCCAATACCTCCGGGCCGACGGGCACAAATTCGAATGCCAATACCGGCTCCTCGAATCCGGCTGTAGTAACCGCTCTTAACGGAGGGGCTGTACCACTCAGTACTTTCACGCATTTCGAATCGCGTACTGCGCCCCTGTCCGTGAACCACCAAGGGCAGTTCCCGGTCGTTACGATTTCCTTTAATCTTGCGCCCAACGCTTCGCTGGGTGAAGCAACCAAGGCAATCGAGCAGATACAGAAAGAAATCAAAATGCCGCTAAGCATACAGGCGGCTTTTCAAGGCACGGCCGCGTCGTTCCAGGCCTCCTTAGCAAACGAGCCGCTTTTGATCCTGGCTGCGCTAATCACCGTGTATATCGTGCTGGGTGTTCTGTACGAGAGCTATATTCATCCAATCACGATTCTGTCCACCCTTCCGTCCGCGGGTGTGGGTGCAATTCTCGCGCTGATGATCACGGGGCAGGAATTGAGCGTGGTGGCGCTTATCGGAATCATCCTATTAATTGGCATCGTAAAGAAAAACGGCATCATGATGATTGACTTTGCGCTCGAGGCGGAACGCAAAGAAGGCAAGGATTCGACGGAAGCGATCTATCAAGCATGCCTGCTGCGCTTTCGGCCCATCATGATGACCACCATGGCCGCTCTTCTTGCCGGTTTACCGCTCGCCCTCGGTACAGGCATCGGCGCAGAACTGCGCCGGCCTCTGGGTATTGCCATGGTCGGCGGACTTGTCTTTAGTCAAATTCTGACGCTCTACACGACACCGGTGATTTATATCTTCTTCGATCGGATTGCGATGCGACTCAAAAGATCGCGTGCCAGCGCTGCCAGTGGAGGGCCGGTTCCGGCGGAACAGCTATGAGCCTGTCGTCTCCATTCATTCGCCGCCCCGTCGCGACGACTCTACTGACGATAGCCGTAGGACTTGCCGGGGCGGTGGCTTTTAATTTCTTGCCAGTTTCACCGCTCCCGCAGGTGGACTTTCCGACGATTTCCGTAGCCGCTTCGCTGCCGGGGGCGAGTCCGGAGATCATGGCCTCGTCTGTAGCAACTCCACTCGAGCGACAATTCGGTCGGATTGCGGGAGTCACGGAGATGACGTCGTCGAGCTTTCTCGGTACGACGAGCATCACTCTTCAGTTCGATCTCAATCGCGATATTAATGGCGCCGCGAGGGACGTCCAGGCGGCCATTAACGCCGCTCGTAGCTATCTCCCTACCAATCTTCCGAGCAATCCGTCCTACCGAAAAGTGAATCCGGCCGATGCGCCCATCATGATTATCGCCCTCACATCGGGCGTTTATGATCGTGGCCCTCTGTATGACGCCGCTTCGACAATCATGTCCCAAAAGCTGTCTCAGATTCAGGGCGTTGGACAAGTCACCGTCGGCGGAAGTTCGCTGCCGGGCGTTCGAGTGGAGTTGAATCCCGTTCAACTGGACTCGTACGGCCTGGGCGTACAAGACGTTCAAAAAATGTTAAGCGTTCAAAATGCGAATCTACCGAAGGGCCAGATCTCGAACGGTATCACCACAGCGGACATCATCACAAACGACCAATTACTCAAAGCCGATTACTACAAGCCGCTCATCGTGGGGTATCACAACGGGGCCGCCATCAAGCTTTCCGATGTGGCGGACGTGCAAGATTCCGTCGAAAACGTTCGCGCCGCCGGTTATGTAAACGGCAAGCCGAGCGTGCTGGTGATCATTTTTCGCCAACCCGGCGCGAATATCATAGACACCGTCGACCGCATCTATGCGGAACTTCCCTCTCTGAAAGCGTCGATACCGGCCGCGATCGACCTTACGGTAGTTCTTGACCGCACAACGACGATTCGAGCCTCGGTGAAAGATGTCGAACGCACGCTCGCTCTTTCAGTGGGGCTGGTGATTCTGGTCGTGTTCTTTTTTCTTCGCAATGTTCGCGCCACCATAATTCCGAGTGTCGCCGTGCCGGTATCTCTCATCGGAACTTTTGGAGTGATGTATCTTTGCCACTACAGCCTCGATAATCTCTCGCTGATGGCCCTTACGATCTCCACTGGATTCGTCGTGGACGACGCGATCGTCGTGATCGAAAACATCACGCGATATCTAGAACAAGGCATGGGTCCCGAACAAGCAGCGCTGGAGGGTGCAAAGGAAATAGGGTTCACCGTGATGTCGATCAGTATTTCGCTCGTCGCCGTGTTCATCCCGATCTTGCTGATGGGAGGAATCGTCGGACGCTTGTTCCGCGAATTCGCCGTAACGCTATCAGTTGCAATTTTGGTTTCTCTTGCTATCTCGTTGACCACAACACCGATGATGTGCGCCAAGCTTTTGAGGCCAGAATCTGAGGAACAGCGCGGCCGTTTCTATCGGGCGAGTGAGAAATTTTTTACCTGGATGGTACGCATCTATGAACGCTCCTTGACGGTTGTTCTACGCCATCCGGCGTTCACCGCGCTCGCTCTTCTGATCACAATCGGGGTGAATGTCTATCTCCTGATCATTGTTCCGAAGGGTTTTTTTCCGCTACAAGATAATGGCACTGTTTTTGGCGGTCTTCAAGGAGCCCAGGATATCTCCTATCAAGCCATGCAGCAGGACATTAAGACATTTGTCGATATGATCAAGCAAGACCCGGCGGTGGCGAACGTCATGGGATTTACCGGAGGTGCGGGCGCCACTAACGGCGGCTTTGTATATATCGGGCTGAAACCGCTGGAAGAACGAAAGATTAGTTCGAGCGACGTCATCAACCGCCTGCGACCCAAGCTCATCTCCGTTCCGGGTGCAACAGTTTTTCTGCAGGCTGGTCAGGACCTGCGGATAGGAGGACGCCAAAGTAACGCCCAGTTCCAGTACACGATCCAAAGTGACAATTTGGATGATCTGGTGAAGTGGGGACCTCAACTTCTTCAACAAATGCGAAAATTGCCAGGCCTCACCGATGTAAATACCGATCAGCAAAATAGCGGGCTCCAGGCATCACTAATTTATGATCGAGATACGGCATCACGTCTCGGAATTACCCCGCAACTTATTGACACCACCTTGTACGATTCTTTTGGCCAAGCGCAGGTTTCGACGATGTATACGTCTCTGAACCAATATCACGTCGTGATGGAAGCGGCTCCGCCCTTCTGGCAAAGTCCGGTGGGATTAAATGATGTCTATGTTCATCCGACCACTGGCGGGGAAGTTCCCTTGGGCGCCATTGCACATTTCGAGCCCACGACTGCGCCGCTTGCGGTAAATCATCAAAGCCAGTTTCCATCCGTAACTGTCTCGTTCAATCTCGCACCGGGTGTGTCCCTCAGCGATGCGGCGAATAGAATTAACCAGATGGAGCAGCAAATCGGGATGCCACAGTCGATTCGCGGAATGTACTCGGGAACTTTACAAGCGTTTCAAGCTTCGCTCTCAACCCAGCCGATGTTGATTATCACCGCGCTTCTCGCGGTTTATATCGTGCTGGGAATCTTGTATGAAAGTTTCATCCACCCGATCACGATTATTTCCACGATCCCCTCAGCCGGGGTGGGTGCTGTGCTAGCTCTTATGCTTTTTAGATTGGATCTCAGCGTTATCGCGCTGATTGGAATCATTTTGTTAATCGGGATTGTGAAGAAAAACGCAATCCTGATGATCGATTTCGCGCTCGCCGCGGAACGCAACGAAGGCAAAAGCTCGAAGGATGCGATCTTTCAGGCCTGTCTGCTCCGCTTTCGGCCGATTCTGATGACGACCATGGCTGCTTTGCTTGGCGCGATGCCTTTGGCGCTCGGGCGCGGCGTCGGTTCAGAACTCAGGCGCCCGCTCGGCATTGCTATCGTCGGCGGACTGATTTTTAGCCAGATGCTCACCCTCTATACGACTCCCGTTGTGTACCTCTACATGGACCAAATGCGTCTCTGGTGGGAAGGTCGCCACGAAAAGGGCAATGCGGGAGAAACTCCTCAGGAGCTTGCCGGATGAGTTGCCGGCCCACACGCTCAATGCCACAAAAAATCGAACAACAGAAACGGCGAAACTGGATTTGCGCAGGGGCGTTTGCGCGGACGATCTGTATTGCGAGTGGGGCCGGTACGATACTTCTCAGTGGTTGCACGGTGGGACCGAAATACCACACTCCTTCTGCGCCGACGCCTGCGGCCTACAAAGAGCTGACGCCGGCGAACTTCCCAACAACGGATGGCTGGAAAGTCGCCCAGCCCAAAGATGACGAACTTCGCGGAAAATGGTGGGAGATTTATAACGACCCTCAATTGAATGCTCTCGAGGAACAAGTCGTTATTTCAAACCAGAGTATCGCGGCTGCTGCTGCGAGTTTCTTTTCCGCTCGCGCCATGGTCAGGGAGGCGCGCTCTCAGTATTTCCCGACAGTATCAACCAATCCGTCGATCTCACAGATCCGGCAATCTGCTTCGCTAAGAACGTTTTCGACGGGATCGGGGGGCGGCGGAACTAGCTCTTCGGCGAACCTCTCATTCACGGAATATAACCTTCCATTTGACGCTAGCTGGCAACCGGATCTATTCGGAAAGATCCGCAATTCAGTGCGCTCACAGGTGTACGGCGCGCAGGCAAGTGCGGCCGACCTGGAGAACACACGCCTGACTGTCCAGTCGGAACTGGCTATCGATTATTTTTCTCTTCGTAGTCAAGATGCGCTGCAGGAATTGCTGGACTCCACGGTTATTTACTATCAGGAGTCGCTGAAGCTCACTCAGGCTCTCTATGAGACGGGAATCGATTCGGACGAAGCGGTGGCGCAAGCGGAAACGCAGCTTGAGACGACACAGGCGCAGGCCACCGGAGTAGGTCTTACGCGCGCTCAATTCGAGCACGCGATCGCAGTTCTCGTTGGCAAACCAGCGTCTGATTTCTCGATTCCTGTCGAGCCGCTGAAAGCGAAACCTCCGGCCATCCCTTTCGGTGTTCCATCGCAACTTCTCGAACGCCGTCCGGATATCGCCGCCAGCGAACGGTTGATGGCTCAAGCGAACGCACAAATTGGTGTCGCTACGGCGGCCTACTATCCCACCGTCACACTGAGCGCCATGCTCGGACTCGAATCCACCTCCGCGGCCACCTGGTTTACCTGGCCGAGCCGATTCTGGTCCGTAGGACCAGCGCTTGCCCAGACGCTCTTCGACGCGGGGCTGCGGCATGCGACCGTTCAACAATTTCGAGGGGCCTACGACCAGACCGTCGCAAACTACCGTTTGGCTGTACTGACAGGTTTTCAGCAAGTGGAAGACGCTTTGTCAGCGCTTCGAATCTTATCTCTTGAGATCCAGCAACAGGATACGGCAGTGAGATCCGCTGAGCGGAATCTGAAGGTCGCGACGGATCGCTACAAGCTGGGAATTGATCCGTACCTGAACGTAATTACGGCTCAAACACTGTTATTGGGTGCCAAGGAAACTGCCGTCAATCTACGAAATCAGCAGATCACCGCTAGCGTACAACTAATCGAGGCGCTTGGCGGCGGCTGGGGGAAATCGCAGTTGCCGTCTGGGCAGCAGTTAATTGCGAAATTGCCCTAAGATTTCCGCAACCCGCACAAACCTCATCAAAGGTAGCCGGTTGTTGCGACTTTTGTTGGCTCGTGGTGTTTCACTGTTGATGGCAATGCAACCCCTTAACGATAATTTTCGTCCCAATAATCGAAAGCTTTATAATGTTTGTAATAGGAAGGGGCTATTCTAAAATGAATAAAATCGTACTTTTCGTTTCAATCTTCTTGTTTTTCGCATCTGCTGGAATTGCGAGTGCGGACCCCAGGCCAGTAAAGCTGTTTTTGTCTCCGGCGTCCACGATCTCGAATGCTGATCTAATGAAGCACATAGTTGAGAAGTGCCCCAACGTGGCGATGACGCTCGATTCGAAGAAGTCTGATTTTATGCTCGAAGCGGGCGGCTGGTCTGGCAACTACAAGTTCACCGTGTATCAGCATGGCGGGGTAGCGGTGTATAGCACTACGACCCGTATGTTGAGTAATGCGGTGAAAGATGTCTGCAAGTACGTGAATCTGCCGACTAGCACTGCGAGCGTGAAGTAAAGTTCGCCGAATTCTTTCGCCGTTATTTCCTTCTGGAATGGCGACATTTGTCTCCTGTGGTATCGTTTTTGCGACCACGGGAGACTTGATGTCACCGAGCGGATTCGAAGCGACGAGGGACTTCGCGCGGAAATTGGACACCCAAGATCCGCTCGCGTCTTACCGCGATCGGTTTCACATTCCTCGCGGGTCGAATGGCGTGGATTGGGTTTATCTCACCGGCCATTCGCTGGGCCTGCAGCCGAAATCCGCCAGTGAATATGTCGAGCGAGAGCTAGAGCACTGGCGGGATCTCGCGGTCGAGGGCCATTTTCATGGTCCGCAGCCGTGGGTTCCCTACATCGAGCTGCTTTCCGGGCCGACGGCCCGACTTGTGGGTGCGTTACCTTCCGAAGTGGTGGTGATGAATACGCTCACTGTAAATCTCCATTGCATGATGGTCTCGTTTTACCGCCCCACGCGCGAGCGAAATAAAGTCGTTATTGAATCAAACGCGTTTCCTTCCGATCAGTACGCGGTCAAATCTCAGCTTCAATTCCACGGTTACGATCCCGCATGTTCTTTAATTCAACTTTGGCCTCGACCCGGCGAGACAGCAATTCGCGCCGAAGACATAGAAAGCCTGATCGAGCGAGAAGGCGAAACGATCGCCCTGTTTATGCTCGCGGGAGTCAACTATTACAGCGGCCAATTTTTTGATCACCAGCGCGTCACCACGGCTGCACGGGCAAAAGGCTGCGTTGTTGGCTGGGACATGGCGCACGGCGCCGGAAATGTTCCGCTCGCTTTGCACGATTCGGGCTGCGATTTCGCCGTCTGGTGCACCTATAAATACATGAATGGCGGTCCTGGCTGCGTCGGTGGATGCTTTGTTCACGAACGCCATGTGCGCGAATTTGATCTGCCTCGCTTCACGGGCTGGTGGGGACACGACAAAGCAACGAGATTTCAAATGGGCCCGGATTTTCATCCGATTCCCGGCGCCGAGGGCTGGCAGTTGGGGAACCCGCCTGTTTTGGCGATGGCCGCTTTGCGCGCGTCGCTCGAAATCTTCGACGAAGTCGGAATTGTCCCATTGCGCCAGAAAAGTATGGCCCTGACGGCCTACCTTGAATTTCTGCTCGAACAACACCCTTCGCCGAGTTTCTCGATCATCACCCCTCGCGATCCGGGGCAGCGCGGTGCACAGCTGTCCTTGCGCCTTCACAACAAAGGCCGTACCGTTTGCGACGCCCTCAAAGAGCTAGGCATCATTTGCGACTGGCGAGAGCCAGACATTCTGCGCGTAGCCCCGGTGCCCCTCTATAACTCATTCTCGGACGCGTACAATTTCGTCGAAAAATTCGTTCCTATCATCGAAGCCTAATCCTCCGAGCCAACATCTCATGATCGGGTGCAGCAAGGCCCATGCTATATTGCCGCTTCAGAATAAACGCGAGTGGTTTGACGACTTTTCGGTACCTTTTTGGTGCATCTTTATGGCCTCATCGGTTCTTAAACTAGGTTGGGGGTGAGCATGAAAATTGCAGTGCTAGGCGGGGACGGTTATTGCGGCTGGGCGACGGCTCTGCATCTTTCGCAAAAGGGCCACGAAGTGGCCATTATCGATAATTTCCTGCGCCGTCAGTGGGACGACGAACTCGGAGTGCAAACGCTCACTCCAATCCGTCCACTGGCCGAAAGACTTCGAGTCTGGCAAATGCGTTCAGGCAAGACGATCGAGCTTTTTGTCGGCGATGTCGTCGATTTTGATTTTTTCTCCTCAATGGTGAAGCAGTACAAGCCGGAAGCGATCGTGCATTTCGCAGAGCAGCGCTCCGCACCCTATTCGATGATCGACCGCAAACACGCGGTCTTCACGCAGGTGAATAACGTGCTGGGAACGCTAAACGTGCTTTTCGCAATTCGCGAATTTCAACCGGACTGCCATCTGATCAAGCTCGGCACGATGGGTGAATACGGAACGCCGAACATCGACATCGAAGAGGGTTACATTACGATCGAGCACAATGGCCGCAAAGACGTCCTGCCCTATCCGAAGCAGCCGGGCTCGTTCTATCACCTGTCAAAAGTGCACGACAGCCACAACATCATGTTTGCATGCAAGATCTGGGGAATTCGCGCCACGGATTTGAATCAAGGCGTCGTATATGGGACGATGACCGACGAAATCGCACTCGACGAAGCTCTTATCAATCGGTTCGATTACGACGACGTGTTCGGTACCGTTCTCAACCGGTTCTGCGTGCAGGCTGCCATTGGCCAGCCGCTCACCGTGTACGGCAAGGGCGGACAAATGCGTGGCTTCCTCGATATCCGCGACACAGTCCGTTGTATCGAGATCGCTTGCCAAAATCCAGCTTCTCGGGGCGAGTGCCGGGTGTACAACCAGTTCACAGAACAATTCTCAGTTCTCGAACTCGCGCAAATGGTAGAAACAGTCGGCGAGAAATTGGGAATGAACGTCGAAATCGATCACCTGCCTGACCCGCGCGTTGAAGCCGAAGAGCACTACTACAACGCCAAGCATTCGAAGTTGATTGATCTCGGCCTTGAGCCGCACCTTCTTTCCGTCGCTTTACTGGACTCGCTAGTGACAATCGCCGTGCGTTACCGCGATAGGGTGGACGCATCGCTCATGTTGCCGCAAGTAAATTGGCGGGAGCCTCGGAATGACCGAAGGCTGCAGCAGAATTTGACGGCCAGGGCCTCTCTCGGAGGGCGCTCCTCGAGACGTCCTGCGCGCCCTGCAACGAAAGGAAAGAAGCGTTAGGCTCATGTAACTCATCGTACGCAGATGGAGCTTTCGAGTTGCTAGAGTCAGTCATGCAGGGTACGATTATTATGCGGCTTTGTAAGCCATGTATTCCTGAGGAGCCCGAGTAGTGGCGTCTAATTTCTATCTCCCGCGAGTGTGGCTGGGCACCAAGGTATCGCCCAAGTTTCTGCCTTCCAAGATTCGGCCGCTGGCTGCTCACATAAAGCTGACGGAAAATTGCCAGGCCAAATGTATCAGTTGCAACTACTGGCAGACCCGATGGCAGGACGGGATCAATACTGATCGCGCCATCGCACTGGTGAACGAAATCAGCTCTTTGGGCGTCCGCTCTCTGCGTTTTACCGGCGGAGAGCCGCTACTCCGTACGGACTTGTTTCAGATTCTGAACCAATCGAATACCTCGTCCTTTCAGAGCATCATCATCCAAACGAACGGTTTGCTGCTCAAGAAGCTTCACAAGGAAGTGAACGATTCTCCGATTACGAGCGTGGCGGTTTCGATCGATGGCCTGAAGGAAACCAACGACCTGATCCGCGGAATCCGCGGCTATTTCGATCTGGCGATGGAGGGCATCAAACTACTGCGGAACAAGAAAGTAAAAATTTCGGTCACGCTGAATCGGATTTCGGCAAAAGAGCTCAGTGAACTGGCCGACATTGCTCGCGGTGCGGGCGCTCAGTTGGAGTCCAATATTTTGACGCGAAGCCTGTATTTCACGAAGGACGCGGATCTTGATTCGATGTGGCCGCAGAGAAATGATGTGAAGGAGATTGAAACAGTTCTGCGCGACAAACTGAAGCGGCCCGACTATGAAGTGGACTACATTACGCGCTACTACAACAACGATGGGTCTCTCGAAGAACCCCCATGTGTCCTCGGATATCTTCAGGTATTCGTCACATCCAATGGTGACGTTCTCACCGGATGTTATCCCCTGAAGCCAGTCGGAAACATTCTGAAGGACAGTTTGGAAGACATTCTTTCCTCTGACGACTATGCTCGACAGGCGCAAGCGATGATTCGACGGGAATGTCCCGGCTGCACATGTGGTGTAGAGAGCTCACTGGCGATGAAGCATGCAGTGTCCTCCGCTTTCTTCCACCTCGGCCGCCTTACGGAGGCCCAGAATGGCAGCGAGAAGACTTTCCCAATCGGCGTTGCAGAAGTGAACGATACGTCGAACGCCTAGTGGCCGCGCGATTCCTAGAAGAACCACACTGTCCTTTCGCGGTTTGCAGTCCTTTCAACACTACCTTCTGCTGAAAAACACGCAGGTTACTCCGATACAGACGAGAAAAACGCCGGCCCATCGCCGCCCCATTACGCGTTCGCCGAGAAAGAATTTTCCACCTAGCGCACCCGCGACGTAGTTCAAAGCTGTAACCGGCACCACGAAGCTGACATTTTCCAGCGACAACATTCCAAGCAGAGAAAAAAATGCGATCGCCATCAAAGCGACGCCAAGCCACATCCATCCAACGCCCAACGCTCGGGTTATCGTTCGTATCAAAGACGCCGGCCGAAAATCCTTCACCTCGCCAATTTTTTTCATCGCGCGCGTCACGCACAACTCGCCACCAGTGCCGGCGAACACGATCAGGAACAGAAGCACCAACTCCTTCAGCATTAGGTGTGCTCCGTCGTGCGCGGTGGCGTATGGCCAACGACGAGAACTCCCGAGAAGATCAAGGAGATTCCGATCCATCGCAGCGGGGTGACCGTTTCATGTAAAACGAAATGCCCGAGCAGCGCCACAATCACGTAGCCCAACGCTGTAGCTGGCTGCACGTAGCTGTAGTCGGCCCAGGACAAGACCAGCATGTACGAAATGAAGTACACGAATAGTGACGCGATTCCGAGCCATATGGCGCCCGATGTGAAGACGCGAGCAAAAACGCCAAAGAATTCAGAGACCGAATGGAACGTCATCGGCCCCACTTCTTTCATCCCAGTGCTAAGCAACACATTGCCGAGTGGACTGAAGATGACGACGAGCAGGATCAAAAAATACGTTTTGAAGTGCCGTCCGGAATGCGGCTTGCTGTGATGGTGCGGGTCCTCGACCTGCACAATACCTTCGCGCTCCTCTATAGTAAGTTTACTCGAACTCATGGTCCTCAGTTCTTAATGTAATCGGTGGGCATGATCGTCGTGCTCTCAGACCATCATTTTAACGTGCTATCGCGATCATGCGAAAGGAACCACTGCCAGGTCTTCCTTAAGCCTTCACTAAGCTGCGTCTTAGGATCAAATCCTAGAATGCGGCGCGCTTTTTCAATGCTTGCATAATTGCGTAGAATTTCACCCGGTCGCGCGGGTTCGAATCGAACATCAAACCTATGGTCAGGCAGCATCGCCTTCATTGCGTCCAAAAAACTTCTAATTGAGGTTTCTCGCCCGGAAGCGATCTGAAATACCTCGCCCGCCGGCTCAGTTTTGTCGGCTAATAGAATAGCTTCCACAAGGTCGGCCACGTAGAGAAAATCTCGAGTCTGTTGTCCATCGCCATAGATCACGATGGGTTCGCCGCGCAGCAGGTTTCTGAAAAACTGCGCCACCACACTGCCTTTGTGATATGAGTACGGGCCATAAACATTCGAGAATCTCAACGCTGCGGTCTTGAGGCCATACGCTCCGGTATAAGCCGAGCAGTATGCTTCGCCCGCGAGTTTGCTCGCACCGTAGGGTGAAATCGGCCGCGGAACCATTCCTTCATGAACGGGGGGTTCCTGTTCTCCGAGGATGGCGCCGCCAGTAGATGCAAAAATCATTTTCGAAACGTCAGCGGCGCGACACGCGTCCAGCACGTTCAATGTTCCAGCGGCATTGACCTCGAAATTCAATTGCGGATCAGTAAGCGATTCCACCACTCGCGTGTGAGCGGCAAGATGCACAACGGCATCGATCCCTTTGCACGCTTTCGCTATCGCGGCCGGATTTCGAATATCGCCCACATGGAGGTCCACTCCCAGCGGCTCGACATCTTCGCGCCTTCCGAGACTGAGATTGTCGAGTACCCGGATTCGCACACCTTGCTCGATGAGGCGCGGAATCAAATTGACGCCGATAAAACCGCAGCCTCCGGTTACCAGGTAAGTTTTCATTTAATTTTTTTCAATTCGCGTCACCGCGCAGCGCTCTGGGCGGGACTCTGGCTGACGGCCACGAGCCGGCCTTCTCGAAGGAAGTAGTCGATTCCGCGCCATCGAATCGTCTTTCGTCCGAAACTGACCAACCAAATGAAAAACGCGAAAGCGTCCCAGAGCGGGATTAATGGCATCTTCTTCCACAAGCCGATCTGCTTCATCGCGCCCACTCCGATCAGCAAAGTCATTGCGATTCGCAGCGCGAGATAGGTCCCGAGGTATGCCGCTGCGACGCTCAATGTCGGATGCGCTGCAATTGCTACCAGCGCCCATGGCAATCCCCAGGTGAAGAGCAATCCCATGTGACCCCAAGGCCGCATCAGCCGCATCACCGTCATCCACCGGACGCGTTTGTAGAGAAACTCGCGGAGTGTCTGAAAATCCGCCACCGATTGGACTACATAAGGCAGCAGTCGCGTTTCGAATCCCTGCTCGGCCGCAAGACGCCCAATATAGAGATCATCCGCTGGGCGATCCTCAATGAGCTGATAGCCGCCAAATCCCTCGATATTTTTTCGTGTCGTAAGAATGGACTGCGACAATGTGAATTTCACTCCATCCACTTGCCACGCCACGATGATCCCGGCAAAAAAATCCGAAATCATGGAAATCGACTGCAGCTCCTCCAAAAAACTTCTCTCCTGGGTTGAAACATACAAGCAGGTTGCTGCGCCAACCTTCGGGTCGCGGAATGGCGCTGCCACAGAGCGCAAGTAATCGGGCCGCACGCGCACGTCGCCATCGGTAATGACGAAGAGGTCGTACTTCGCCTCGGTCGTCAGCCGCACCAGCCGCGCAACCTTGTCGTTGATCGCGTCCCGCCCAGAGCCGAAAAGCAAGCGAATCTGCCGCTCCGGAAAATCGCGCACCAGCTTTTCAAGGACCGGGAGTGCGGGATCACCGGGGTCTACGCAGAACAATATTTCGTACTCGGGGTAGTCCTGCCGGCAGAAGCTCGCATAGTTCTCATAGGCGTCCACGTCTAGCCCTTTGATCGGTTTCAGACAGCTCAAGGGAGGCGTGAAGTCCGCGGCGTCTTTTCCTCGACGTTTCGCGTCGGCTAAAAACCGGGCAGTGCTATAGATAGCCAGCAAATAATAGATAAATGGTATGGCTGCTATGCCGAGGATAATGTATTCGAGTGCCGTCAAATTGCAGTGTATCCTCGAAGGTGCATCACAAACCGCGAAACTTTATCACAAAATCAGCCTATTTTGACGCCCCGGCGTTGCCTGGCGCTTCCAAGTCGTTTTGGAATAATCCCTTCGAACTTGACTTGCTGCTTTCAGAAAGCGCAGCATCATTAACAAGCCGCCTCGACGGGAACCAGGATTTGCTTCGAATCCCCGCCCCGAATGGAATGGCCTGCGGAGATGGAGTTGATGCAAAGGAAGTTGATTGATCGGCTGCTGCTGCCCACTATATTCGGCCTCACCACTGTTATAGCTGCTCTCATCCTTTGGCAATTGTTGTTGGGCCATCGGCGCATTGAAATTCAAGCCGCGACAAAGGAACAAGCCCTTTTCGTAAGGACCAAGACGGAATCGGAATTAAGAGCAAGCATTTTAGTGCTCGAGCAATTGGCCGCACGTTGGAAAGCACGCGGTCAACAAAGTGACGCGGATATGGAATCAGATGTTGAGCTCGCTATGAGCGGTTTCCCAGCTTATCACGCCATCGAAGGGGTGGATCCGTCATACCATGTCCAATGGGTGACTCCGCAAAATCGCAATCCGCACGAACTGGGCGCCGATCTCAACCAAGATGAGCCCGCCCGAACCGTTCTCTATTCGGCCCAGGAAAGCCGCGAAGCTGTTGTCTCCCATCCTGTCAACTTGCGGCAAGGCGGTAAAGGACTTCTGATTTGCGTGCCCGTCTATTCCCACGACCGGCTGAGCGGTTTTTTGTTGGGCGCGTTCCGCTATCAGGCTCTCCTTTCCCCGATTCTTCAGGATGTTGCGCCGGATTACTGGATTGAGATCTACGATGGCGGCGACCAAATCTACAATCGCTCCTCGGGCAGCCTACCCGATAAGAAATGGGTGCAGACTGCCGACATTCAGTTTCAGCAAGTCACATGGCGTGCCTACGCATGGCCGAAGCCGGAGACACTTGCCTACACCCGATCTCCATTGCCTCAGGTCGCGTTCGTAGCCGGCATATTGCTCGCCGGAATGATGGCTTTTGCCGTGTATATGGCTGAAACAGCCCAGCTCCGCGCTAGAGCTTTGGTGAGAGCGAATACGAATCTAGAGAAGGAAATCGCTGGCCGCCAACAAGCTGAAGACGCTCTGCGCCAGGCGCAAAAGATGGAGGCTGTGGGGCGCCTCGCCGGCGGCGTGGCCCATGATTTTAATAATCTACTCATGGTCATACGCGGTCACGCGGCACTCTCCTTGCGGAACGTGGGAGTAAACAGTTCGCTTCGGCGGGAACTTGACGAAATTTTGCAAGCCACCGATCGCGCTTCCTCATTTACGCGCCAACTGTTGGCTTTCAGCCGGAAGCAAGTGCTGCAACCTCGAGTGCTTGATCTCAATGCGTTGACCATACAGGTCTCCAATATGCTACCGCCCGTACTCGGAGACGACATTAAGCTCTCGATCGACCTCGACCCGGATCTCGGGCACGTCAAAGCTGATCCCGCGCTCCTCGAACAGGTCATTATGAATTTAGTGTTCAATGCGAGAGACGCGATGCAAGATGGCGGGGAGCTCACGATTCGAACCTTCAATGCCGATCGGGATGCCGCCTCGCTAGCCGCGCATCCAGGAGCGCACGCCGGGCCTTACGCCGTCCTCGTGATCCGTGATACTGGTCATGGCATGAGCGAAGAGACTCAGTCGCACATTTTCGAGCCATTTTTTACGACGAAAGATCGCGGGAAGGGAACTGGTCTCGGTCTCGCCACCGTCTACGGGACGGTCAGCCAGAGTGGAGGTTTTATCGCCGTTTCCAGCAAGATCGGAGTCGGCACTGAAATCGAAATATTCCTGCCGCGCGTCGAGGAGCCCGTAGAAGTTACCCCAGCGCCAGAGATTCCTGTGCAGGCCCGCAAAGGTGAGGGCACGATTCTCGTCGTAGAAGACGACGACGCCGTTCGCCGGATGACGCGAGAATTCCTGAAAATCAGCGGCTACACCGTGTTGGAAGCTCGAAGCGGCGCGGATGCTATTCAGTTCATGGAGCGACGGGAACAACCGATCGATTTGGTACTAACCGACGTTCTGATGCCCGGCATGAAAGGCAGAGAACTGGTGGAGCGTCTCGCAAAGCTGCGCACCGGTATCAAAGTCCTCTACATGTCCGCTTACACCGAGGACGCGGCAATCAACATTGGGGTTTTGAGCCCCGGTACCGCATTCATCGAAAAGCCATTCAGTCCAGATGACTTGGCCAATAAAGTACGCGAGGTGATGAACGCCACCGGGAATGGCCTTGGCGAAAAACAGCTCCGCCACACTTAGCTTCGATGCCAAACAACTCTTAGCTCAGGACTTTCGTTTCGCTAGTCTACCCACACAGCCCAGTCCTATAAGCGATCCATCGTCACGGATACCCGACGCTGTCCTATCTCCGCCGCATGTGAGCGTCAGATTCATCTTCTGTCTGAGTACGACGCAATGGATCAATCCGAAAAAGCTGCTAAGATTCGGACGGAACAGGCCGGTCCTCCCGAGACCACCGGTCCGGCGAAGAACTGACGAATCGTGGGGAATGAGCTTTTCCGAGCACTGTCCCGCCTTACCCGGATTCCAAGGACACCTGTGAAGCACGATT
This sequence comes from uncultured Acidobacteriota bacterium, assembly GCA_963729525.1. Lineage (GTDB taxonomy): Bacteria > Acidobacteriota > Terriglobia > Acidiferrales > UBA7541 > Palsa-295. The sequence continues at coordinate 127,402 of CAVSOB010000007.1, read as the reverse complement.
CACATTCCTTCCAAGTTTGTACCGTTCACAGAGATGACCGACGGGGGACCCGAAGCAGTATCTGGACGGTATCTTCGTAAGTCGCCAAGGATGAGTTACTTACAAGGGTTCACAACGGGAATGCAAGAGAGCGGGCTATGGCGGGCCGATTGCTCAATTCCATCTTGCGGACTACTCGGGCCACCACAGATCCATGCCTTTTCAAAAAATTTGCCCGGGTAGCCCGCGCCAATATTTTTGGGATCCCAACGAGTGTGCTTCGAACCGGAGTCGTCTGTGCTCGACGATAACAACAGCCACATCAGCGAACGTGGCGCCGCCATCTTGCTGGGCCTCTCGCTTGCGGATCTTCGTTGGTTCTCCCGACGCGCCGGTCTGGGACAAATCCAATCCGAATCAGATGGCGCACATCTCGTTTTCACATATGACGAACTCGCGAAGCTCTCAGCTATCTCAGCCCCTTCTGCCGACTAATAACTGATCTGCAGTCGAGGTTAACCCAAACAGATAATTTTCTGCGAAGGTAGCATCGACGAGTGATTTAACTCGTTGTGGGATTTGCGATAAGTGGCACTACGCTGTTTTCCAATCGGCGGGCGGCGAAGCAATCGCCCAAAATTCAGGCGCAGGTTGACTGAACTGAATTCCCACGGTAGCCAATCCCGCGTACGGCGGACCCAAGAATGCCACGGTAGCTTCGTGCTGATCCTTGTTCTTCAAATTCGTAAGCCGAATAGTCTGGCCCAGCGCCACTTTCGCTGCCAGCACAATCAGCGCTCCATGCGCGCTCACCGTCAGCGTAAACGTTTCCTCTTTGAAATCCTGCGTGCCTTCGGCCTTCCCCTCAATGAAAAGCGGGACATCCAGGAGCACCCGCTCGCTACGTCTTTTCCCAAAAGTCGCCATCGAAGTCGCCGCCTCTAAATCGGATTGCTCACTACTCACTCTAATCCGCAATCTAACGAGCGCGCACTCATTCTCCCGCCGCGACTCCTTCTAGTAAACCGAACGCAATCCGAGTGACCGATTCTAGCAGGCGCCGAACCACGGGGAAGTCCAGAGAAAGATACTCGTTGCAGCCAGCTCTACAATTCGCGCAGCGCCAAAACCACCGGCCGCCTCGCAGCCCGAATCGCTGGGGGCACTCCGCCAGCCAACCCCATCAAGAGCGCGAACGCCACACCAACTCCCAATAGCAACGGCGTCACTCGAAACGCAAAGGCCAAGTGCGAAAATGTCTGCCAGTTCATCGCGCTGGTAGTGAATCCGTTGAGTGGCAAAATTGCCGCGCAGCCCACCACTCCGCCAATCAAAGAAATGAAGAGCGCTTCAAAAATAAAGGAGATTATGATCGCAGCCGCGCCAAAACCAATAGCTCGCATCGTCGCGATTTCGCGTGATCGTTCGGACACCGCCGAGTACATGGTATTCAACGCGCCAAAAATCGCCCCGATTCCCATTACGCCCGCCACAAGCGTGCCAAGCACCGTAATCAGCGTCGTCAAGCCGCGCGATTGCTTCTCGTAGTAGTCGATTTCCCGATCTACCTGCACTTGCATTCTCGGATCAGACGTCAGCGAGTCCTTCAATTGAGTCAGCGCCGCGGGCGAAGTCAGTCGCACGGTGATCGACGAAAAGATATTCTCCGGGCGTTTGTAAACCTGCGACAGTACGTGCGCATCGCACCACACCTCGGAATCGAACGCACTGCCGCCCGCGTCAAATATTCCTACTACCGACCAATTACCCCCGCCGAACCGCACTGTGTCGCCCAAGTTCAGCCCGGCATACGTCGACGGCACGTTTCGACCGACGATTAATTCGTTCAGTCCCGGCTGAAAGAATCGCCCTTCCTTCATGTGTACGTTGCTGCGAACCTTCAATGCATCCGGAGAAACGCCTCGCACCTGCACGTTCGCGTCGGTCCCTGTAGACTTCAATGGAAAGGCAGCAATAACCACTACCTCAGGACTCACCAGCGGCCGGTCACCTTCCCGCGCAATTCCCGGCGCATCTTGAATCACCTTCACTTGGTCCAGTGGAACTGTTCCGTCAATTTCACCAGTCGAACCGGCGCGGCGAATCAAAGCATTGTCCGGCGATCCAGAAGCTACCAGCGTCGCTTTAAAGCCGCGCGCCAACGAAAGCATCGCGATGAAAACACCCACTGTCCCCGCAATTCCAAGCACCGCTACAATCCCAGAGACCCATCGAGCTCGAACGCTTCGCAAGTTGTAAATGATCGGAATTGCCATCGCTCAAACCCTCCGCAGCGCATCCACCACGCGTAATCGCATCGCCGATGTTGCCGGAAGAATTCCGGCAAGCACACCCACCGCGAGCGCTACGGCAAACCCCACCAGGATCATCGGCCCAGGCAAATAAAAGAACGGCAGGAAGCCGTGTGTCGGGTCTCCTCCGAGCGTCATCAATTTGCACAGTGCGAGCCCGATCGCCCCGCCGATAGCTGCGATCAGCAACGACTCGCCGAGCACCAGAAAGAGAACGAAGCGATCGTTGAATCCCACTGCTTTCAGCACCGCCAATTCACCAATTCGTTCACGAACCGCAATCGCCATAGTATTTCCGGTCACGAGCAGCAGGGTAAAGAACACCACACTACCGACCGCAGAGATCAGAAAGCCGATGTTGCCGAATTGCTTCGCGAAATCCGTGGCCAGGGCCTTCTCGGTTTCGGTCTTGGTCTCATACGGCGAGTTGGCGAACATCGTGTCGATGGCTTTGGTTACTCTTGTACCGTCATCGGGAGTGTCGAGCTTCACTGTGTACCAGCCTACCAGCCCTTTGCCGTACTGCCGGCGCTCGTCCAAATACTTGTAGTGAAACCAGAATTGCGTCAAATCGTCGTTATCGCGCGACCCCGTGTAGATGCCGCGGATGTTGAACTCCCAATCGCCCGGATAAATGGCTCCCTTGATCGGAATCCGATCACCAATTTTCCAACCAAACCGTTTCGCAATTTGCGAACCGGCAATTGCGCCCTCCCGGTCTTCCAAGAAGGCTTTCCACTGGTCGTCCGAAATCACGAATTCGGGAAACACTACGCGCTGATTTTCCGGATCGATTGCGAACTGCGGAAAGAAATTCTTTTCGTCCTGGTACACGCCGCCAAACCAATTGTCATATGTAATGGCCTTTACACCCGGGATATGCAGGATCTGGTCGCGATAGGAATACGGCAGCGGCTGAATGATCGATGTTTTGTTGATCACGTCGAGCCGGTCCGCGCCAGCTACGTCCACCCCTTGGTTAAATGCTCCGTGCACTACAACAAGGAGGCCAAACAAGAAGAGAGCGACGACAAACGATCCGATGGTCAAAGTCGTCCGCAGCTTCTTGCGAAACAGATTCGCCATAATCAGTGATTTATATTTCATGCCAGACTCCCGGCCGCAGTGGCCATGCCTTCGACAAGCACGCCTTTATTGAGGTGCAGCGTTGCTTGCGCGCGCTCCGCCGCCATTGGGTCGTGAGTTACCATCAAAATTGTCTTTGAATGTTCCTTCGAGAGCTGTGTAAGGATGCTCAAGATTTCATCTGCGCTCTTGCGATCCAAATCACCTGTCGGCTCGTCGCACATCAAAAACGTCGGATCGGCCACAATCGCGCGGGCAATCGCCACGCGCTGCTCCTGCCCGCCAGATAGTTGCCTCGGATAATGATTCATTCGGTCGCCCAGACTGACCACGGACAGCGCTGCTTCAACGTGTTTCCGCCGCTCCGCTTTCGAAAGCTTCGTCAACAGCAATGGGAGCTCCACGTTCTGGAATGCCGTCAGCACTGGAATCAGGTTGTACATCTGGAAAATGAATCCCACGTGCCGCGCGCGCCACTCCGTCAATTTGCTACCGGACATATTCGTGATCTCATCGCCCGCCACCGTGATACTTCCGTGTGTCGGCACATCCAATCCGCCCAACAAGTTCAGCAGCGTGGTCTTGCCCGACCCGCTCGGACCCATAAACGCCACGAATTCACCCTGGTCTACGTCAAGATTAAGCCCTCGCAGCACATCAATCTCTTCCCCTCCGCGGCGGTATTTCTTATCGAGTCCGCGAATCTTAATTAGGCTGTTTCCATTTCCTATGCCGTCCACTCGAACCATCTCACCGCTCCTATTTCTTGATTTCCACAGCTTGCCCGTCTCGCAAATTCGCCGGTCCCTTCACCACCACCGAGTCGCCCGCGTTCAATCCCGCCAGTATTTCCAGGTCAGTGCCCCGTGTGCCACCTGTCGTCACGGCTCTCCGCTCGACGCGTCCATCTTTAACAATAAAAACAACCTTCTTGCCGTTATCGTCACGCACCCCGTCGGGTGGAATCAACGCAGCTGGCGGCGCCGCCCCCTTCTTTTCTACGGGCTCGTCGCCTAAAAATGTCACCTTCACTCCCATATCCGGCAAAATTTTTGGGTCCAGCTTCAAAAACGAGATTCGAACCTTTACTGTCGCCTTCTGCCGATCCGCCGTCGGGATCACGGTCCGTACCTTTGACGGTATCTGCCAATCCGGATAAGCATCGAGCACCGCCGTAACCGGCTGGCCGGGCACCACGCGAGCGATATACGCCTCGTTGACATCTACTTCGATCTCATTCGAATTCATATCCACAATCGTAGCGATTCCCGTGCGCGTAAACCCGCCGCCGGCCGACACCGGCGACACCATCTCTCCCACCTGCGCATCTTTTGACACGATGATCCCGTCGAACGGCGCTCGTATCACGCAATTATCCACTGCTTGTTGTGCTTCCTGAATCCGCGCTTCTGAAGCCGCCACCTGCTGTTTCGTCAGCGCGATCTTGGCTCTCAAACTGTCAGCGGTCGTTCGCGCATTATCGAGTGCTTCCTGGCTCTGCACTCCCGCCGCCTGCAATTCTTGGGCGCGATGCAACTCAATTTCCGCATTTTTCAGCTGTACTTGAAAATCCATGGTTTGCGCTTCAGTTGCATTGCGGTCTGCCACCGCCGAGTCGAGTGCGCGCCGCACGTCGGAATCGTCAAGCCTAGCCAGTACGAATCCCTGCGGCACGTGCATTCCTTCATCAAAATTGACGCCAATGACGCGCCCGGTAATCTTCGCGGCCACGGTTGCCCGCCGTCGAGGAGTCACGTAACCGCTGGCGTTCAACAAGGTCGGGCGTCCCCCTGCAGCTTTCTGCGCCGTTGCCACTTCCACCACCGGCGTCTGGTTTCGAAACGCAAACACCACGCCGGTGACGATCACCGCCAATCCCAAAATCGCGGCAAACGCCCCCAGCATTTTCCCGGTCTTCGGCCCGCGCCGCTTTCCTTCGTCGATCCGCAGTGATCCCAGGTCCGGTTTTATCGAATTGGGAGTTGTAGACACCTATCCCGCTGACCCTCGCAGAGTTCTATAACTATATATTACGCGGGGTTTCCGAGGAAATTACGCAGAGAAAAAGAAATCGAGTCTTTGGACCTGTACCAGGCGATCATCGGGTAGGGGCTCGCGACCAAAAGCGACCGCAGGGAAGCACCCAAACAGAAGTCCTTTAGGCGTCAGCCCGTGTCGGTGACTTATCTAGCATCCTGACGACGCGCTTGAGCGGTATTCCTCGCCGGTCAAATCCCTCACTGTAGACTTTTCTTTGAATAGCGCTTCCACCTGAGCACGCGTCAAGGGTGCCCTTAGACTTCTTTGCAAAATCATCACCGACCGCCCCTCGACACTCGCCGATATAGCCGCCACTCCGTCTGACAGCTCCTTGTAGCCGTACTTGATGACCCTCCCTTCGGGTGAGGTCGCGTACCAATATTCAAAGCTCATCTTCCACCTATCCTTTGCAACCCTGTAGGATAGTGATGCGCCAGCCCGAATCGTTTCACGGAGGTGCGCGGAGGTTCTGTAATGCCAGCCACGCGGGGGCTTAAGCGTTTGCGTTATTCTCGGCGTCTTGCCATGCGGGCAACGAACTTAGGGGAGGCAATCGAATGAAATACTTGGTGGTCGCAGTGTTTACATCATTCATCTCATTCGCATGCTTCGCGCAGGATTCTGCCGAATATCGCGCTTGCAGCGACAAAGCAAACACACAGTCTCAAATGACCGCCTGCGCCGCCTCGGAAGCAAACCGAGTCGATGCGAAGCTCAACTCTACCTACCGCGCGCTCCTTGCAAAGCTCGAGAGCCAACCCGAAGCGGTCACAAAAATCAAGGCTGCCGAAAGAGCCTGGGTGGCCTATCGCGATGCCTATATCGAAGCTACCTACCCGGCAAAAGACAAAGCTACCGAATATGGTTCCATGTACCCGCTCGATGTCGCCCTGCTGCGCGCTAAGCTAACGCGGCGGCAAGTGGCCGCCGTCGAAGACCTGCTCCGGCACTACACGCCCAAGTAATTTCAGTCGGCCACAAGTCCACAAAAGGCTTCGGCTTCGAACTAATCACGAACGGAGTGCGCTTTGTCGCCGCGTTAACAGACCCCGTGCCGAATTCAAAGCAACACGCTGGAAGGTCCACAATGAAGAAGGAAAAATTAAATTGCAGACTACAGAAGAGAACGCGAATTGAAGTTCGCTGCAGTCCGAGATTACTGCTTACCCTTCGGGGCAACCGGATTCGATGGAATCGATCCGCCGCCTCCGCCACCGCTCCCACCAGTTCCGGCCGATCCGCCGCTGCCTCCGGCCCCGCCACTTCCGCCCGATCCACTGCCGCCGCTCTGTCCGCTGCCCCCGCTTCCAGCAGAACTACCGCCAGAACCAGAGCCTGCGTCCCCGCCGCTCCCCGAGCCACCCCCGCCACCGGCCGAGGCAGAGCCCGCAGCCACGCTACCTGCCGACGAGTTCATGCTGTTCGCGTTTGCTTTGCCAAAGGAATACACTGCCGCGAGAACAACCAACGCAACCATCGCCGCCAGCAGGGCGTACTCCGTTGCATCTTGTCCCGATTCTTGTCGCCAGAATTGTTTGAGGAATGTTTTCATAACAAGGTCGTCGATTCGGAGAAAACCCGCACAACGCGTCTTACGAACTACCTTCACTCTTTTATAGCTCTTTTCTGGGGAAACTGCAACGGTCGCCACGGGAGCACAGGCCGCTGAACCGCCTCAGGAGTGCTTGCGGGTCTTTTGCTTCGTGACACGATGGCTCGGCTTCGGATGATGCGCAACCTTGTTCCGATTCGGATTCTTCTTTTCGTGATGAAACCATTTCGGAGGTCCGCTTCCGGCAAGCGGCGGCGCAATCGCAGACGTGCAAAGCGCCAGACCCAGAAACAGCCCCGAGGCCATCCGACCTAGTCTCATTTTTGTCCCCCTTCGCATAAACTCAATGACAAACTACAATGGCTCCGCAGCACCCCGAGCCGCTAATTCGGGTCCTAGACAAAGGAGGAATCGATGGAAGCAGCAAGCCTCACAGCGCCCCAGTCGATCAACGACACGGGTCTTCGCAAGGGCTTGCTCGAGGACTTGGCCGTAAAAAGCCTCTTCCTCGGCGGCGAAATGAGCCTCGTCGACCTTGCCGATCGCATGTGCCTTGGCCTTGCGCCCATTGAAGAAATTTTTCAGTTCCTCCGTAAAGAACAATTCTGTGAGGTGAAAGGAATCACCCGCGGGACCCATCGCATCGCTATCACAGCCGCCGGAAAAGCGCGGGCAGCTGAGCTTCTGGCTCTAAATCAATATGCCGGCCCTGCTCCCGTCACTCTCATGGATTACACCCTGCGCGTTCATTCGCAGAGCGTGCAACAAACTGAAATCAAGGACGCCGACCTCGATCGCGCGTTTCACGAACTCGTTCTTTCCGACGACCTCGTCGCGCGATTGGGCATTGCAATAGTTTCCGGCAGTTCGATTTTTCTTTACGGTCCCTCCGGCACTGGCAAGACCAGCATCGCCGTCAATCTTCCAAAGATCTTCAACGATTTCGTGCTCATCCCGCATGCAGTCGAAGTGGACAACCAAATTATCGCCGTCTACGATCCAGGTGTTCATCGTCCGATCGACCGGCATAAAGTCGACGATGCGGACAGGCGCTGGGTCCTTTGCCACAGGCCGCGTGTCGTAGCCGGCGGTGAACTTTCTGCCGAAATGCTTGATCTGCAGTTCAATCCCCTCAGTCGTTTCTACACTGCGCCGCTGCAGATGAAGGCCAATAACGGTGTTCTCCTCCTCGACGATTTTGGCCGTCAGCGCATGCGCCCCGAGGAATTGCTGAACCGCTGGATGACGCCGCTCGATCGGCGCTTGGACTACCTGTCGCTGGCCGGCGGCAGGAAATTCGCGATTCCATTCGATGTTTGCCTCGTCTTTGCCACGAACCTCGATCCGCGACAACTTGCCGACGAAGCGTTCCTGCGCCGGATTCCCAACAAAATCAGAGTGGACCACGCGACGCCCGAGCAGTTTAAGGAAATCTTCGAGCAGGTTTGCGCCACTCGTTTGCTGTCCTACGACGTCGGCTTGCCCGAGTATGTCGTCCAACAAATCACCCGTGAGATGAAACAGCCGCTCTGCCAATGCTATCCGCGCGATTTAATTGATCAAGTGATCTGGGCTGCCGCCTATCAGGGTGTGGAACCGCGGCTCTCTCGAAGCGCCATCAATCAAGCCTGCCGAAACTATTTTCTGTCGCTCGACACGCGTTAGCGCCCCGCCATTTCGCGCGGCACTTCGAGGTAACCTAAAATTCCTTCTTTCGTCACCCTCGTCGCGATCACTTCAAGCGGCGGAGAATTGCGCGACACGATGAACTCCACCACTTCGAAGCGATTGCGGTCTTTCAACTCCAAACACGTCGGCTCGACGTACACGCATAGCGTGTAGCGATAATTCTTTTGGTTGCTGGATTTCAACCCGAGACGCACGGGCCCTACTATCTGCGGTTCCGCGCCGCGTAAAAGTTCAAACGGGATCGAAATCTTCTCGCTATGCGCGAGTAGCTGATTTACCTCGTCCTGATTGCGAAGTATCTGAACGCTCTGACTGTTCACCTGTCCCGCCACGTCCGCCAGCCGGTTTGACGTCGCCTGTAAAGCGTCCCGGTTAGCAGCCGTATCGTTTTGAACAGCGCCTAATCCCTGCTGAAGTCCTGCAATCTTGTTTTGCGTCGCCGCGTCCGCCGCACGAGTTTGCTGCGTCGGCATCACTTGATATCTCGGGTGCGGTCCAACCGCAGGGGCACTAGGGGCGGCCACTGGCACGTCCGCTCTGGGGCTCGGCGCAGGGAACGCGAAGCTACGCCTGTGGTTCTCCTGCTCGAGCTGTTCGAGACGCTGTTCGATTCCAGAAAGCCGCTGGTCGAGCTGGCCGAGCACCCGGGAATCCGACGGCGGGCCGCCCCCGTCGCTCTGCGCCACGATCTTATATCCCAGGAAGGCTAGCGCGATGATTGCCGCTATCGACGCCACGAGCACCAACACGCCTCGCAGGCTAGGATTGCTATCGGACAGGCGGTCGGCAGCAGGGATAAAAGCCTCGCGGTCGTATTCGATGCCGGCATTCTTTCGATCCATCATTCAGCTCTCAGTCTGGAAGATTTGGTTTATCCATGAAGTGTTAGTCGGAAACTTCCTCGCAGCGAACCGCGAAGGTAGCGTAGTTGGACCTTGCAAACCAACCTGAAGCTCAATGCAGGAGGCATACCAAACCCAACCCGACACGTCGCTTAAGCGCTGTACAACTCCCCTAAACGCCGCGGTTTGCGGCGGTTGCCGCCCATGTCTCCGCTGTGCGGCAGGCCTTGTGTCCAAAACATCTCAACGCGGCAGCGCTCCAGTTCACAAAAGGTGACTCGCCTCGCTCGATTCCGCACCTCACGAATCCAGTCTAATGTGAGAGCCGATGGTATAGCACGTGCTTTCCTCAAATCGGGCTAGCGAACGGGAGAGGTGTGTAGTTATCATCGGGATAACAAGACGATTCACAACGGTAGGCATAGACAACGAAGTAGTAAGGGCGACGATGTTAGGCTTGGCGACAAAAATGGCGGTTGGCGCAAGACCAAAGGAAAAATCACCGGAGCTGCTTGTTAACTGGAATGCTGGATCCGGCTGGTGGAGCTCTTTGAAGGCTGTTTGCTCCCGCTCCAGACTGCCGGTTCTCCGCACCTCCACCTATTTCCACGGTCCGGACGTCTCAAGCGCACCCGCCGCAGGAGGCTCCTTCACGGCTTCCTTCCTGATACACTGCGCGTTAATCTTGCTCATTTTTTACCTCCCTCAGGCGCTTCCAGCCAACGTCCAGGCCTTCGATTCGGCACCAGTTCGCTCGGAGAAAATCTATTACCGCGTTCCTCTTTTGGATTCGACGCAGACACTGCCTCGCATCGCGCCAGCGGGGCCTGGAGCACGCCCGGGGACAGGCTCAAAACCGGAGCAAGTCCCAGCACTGGGAAGCACTGCTGCGCACAGCAATCTCACAGTCGTTTCGAAGCCGGCCATCCCAGACAACAACCGCCAAACGATCTATCAGCGTAGTTCGCCACCGGACCTCCGCATTCCGGTCGAGGTCAAGCTTCCAAACATGGTGCTAGGCGATCCTTCGCCTGCGCTGAAATCTCCCATCAAAGTCGACCCCAACACAGCGCGGCCTACTCAAACCAATCATCGGCTCGCGCCCGAAGCCGCTCCTAACGTAGCGCCCGAAGCTCCCAAGCCGCCGTTGGTGAGTTACCTCGATCCTTCCGCATCGCAGCCCAAGCTCGCGATTCCGGTTGCAGGCGCCGCCAAGCCCACAATGAAGAGCGGCAACGCTGGCACAACGGGCGCTGCGAATGGTGGAGTTGCTGCACCCGGCGAGGGAAATGACCTCCTCGTCGTTGGCGTCGATCCCGGCCCGGCGGGTTCGGTCGTAGCGCTCGGACCGGGGAATCGCTGGGGTGAATTCTCAATCTCGCCAGCCGGTGGGCAGCCCGGTTCACCAGGAGGCAGTGCGAACGGCGTAGCTGGAGGAGGCTCGGGAGGCAACGGCTCGGGCGGCGACGGCAGCACCGGCGTAGGGCCCGGTGGCAGCGGAGGCGGCGGCGGGAGCTCAGGAACAGGCGGCGTGGTGAGTATCAGCGGCAATGGCGGCAATGAGGCGCACGGCGCATTGCCTTCGGCTTTGATCGCGGCGATGGTTCATCCGGTCCCTTCAGCCGTTCTCGCAAAGCTGCGGAAGAATTCGCTGGTTGTGACGGCGGGACCAATCGGCGGCGGTGGCTTGGGTGTCTATCGCGCTTTAAATTGCCGGAAAATCTATACTGTTTTTCTACCGATGCCCGGAAAGAACTGGACCATGCAATACTGCCCGAAAGCAGACCCCAACGACAAAGTAAGTTCCGAACAGCTCTCAACCGTGATCCACATGGAAGCGCCTATCGTACCGCCAGAGCCGGACCCGGAATCAAGATATGACTTTCAAAGGCTACCGGTCCCCGTCGAAAAGGGCTCGAAGCTCATAGTTCTCCGCGGTGCTTTGCTTGCGGACGGAAGCGTGTCGGATCTCGAAGTCTTTCAGGGGGTCGTGCCGACGATGGATGAGGCTGCCCGCTTGGCATTTGGAAAGTGGAAATTCAAGCCTCCGATGAAGGAAGGGAAACCGCTGACGGTGGATATCCTGGTTGGAATTCCACCTGTGCTGCCGCAGAGCACGACGGAGAAATGACAGCTGTAACCTCTTGTTCTCAGGGTAGTGTGAAGCAGGTATTTCAGATTTGCCGCCGGTTTTGAGACTTGTATCCGAAAGAGGACAGCCCTTCAACCGTGCATATCTTGCTTAATCGACACAGGTTTTCCCAAATAAGGCAGATGTTTTCCCCCCGCGATAGCCGTGACCGTCTTCAATTGGCAACCTGTCTATTTTCGGGCACATCCATATTCATGAGAGCAGACCTATTAGGGGTTTCGTCCTAGTTCTGCTTAGTACTGCCACTTTTGGTCTTCATTTTGCGTTATGCTCTGCCTCGCTCGTTTCCCTGCAGCGCCGGGGCATCACGCAGCAGTTCTGGGGATTTCTTCGGCGGGGGGCAATGAGCAGAATACCCGCGACAGATCCAACGTGCGCTGAGGGGTTCGGGGGAGCGTGACGCTGATGGACCAATCCATACACCTTTGTTTTTTCAGTCAAGATTCTGCTTTGGCGGAAATCATCGGACGGGCCTTGGGCACCGGTTTTACCTCGCGCGCTTGTGACGAATTCGAGATGAGCCGCCTCAACGAGCATCGCGATTGGTGCGATGTAGTGCTGCTCGATCTTCGGCTGTCCGGTACTCAGGGTGATTACGAAGCCGGCCTCCGGCTGATGGACGAAATAAGCAAGATTCCAATCCATCCCCCGGTGATCGCGCTCTGCGACGCTGAGAATCGTTCGCTCCTCGTGGGAGTGATGGAGCACGGCGCCTACGACAGCGTGATGAACCCGCCGAATATGATCGAACTCCGGCTGATTCTGAAGCGCGCCTATAAATTCCATTCAGCAGAGAAAGAATTGGAACGCCTGCGTTCCAATTCCCGCCACGGGGGTAAACTCCATGAGCTGATCGGAACCTCGTCCTCGATGCAGGAGCTTTTCGCACTCGCGCAGAAAATCGCGCCTTGCGACGTGAACGTCCTCATCACGGGCGAGACTGGCACCGGAAAAGAGCTTCTAGCCCGCGCGATTCACCAAATGAGCGGACGCGCCACGCGTCCCCTGGTCGCCTTTTCCTGTGCGAATCTGCCAGAAACGCTGATTGAAGACGAACTCTTCGGACACGAGAAAGGCGCATTTACAGGGGCAATGACGTGCCGGCGCGGGCGCGTGGAATCCGCCGACCAAGGTACCTTGTTTCTCGATGAAATCGGCGACCTCGGTCTCGGTTTGCAACCCAAGCTGCTGCGCGTTCTGCAAGAGCGCAGTTTCGAACGGCTGGGCAGCAACTCCACAATCAACGTGAACATCCGTTTGATCTGCGCGACCAACCGGAATCTTTCCGAGATGGTGCAGCAGGGGAAATTCCGCGAAGATCTTTTCTACCGCTTGAACGTGGTGCAGATGCATTTGCCGCCGCTTCGCGAGCGCCGCGATGATATCTCTCTACTCGCGCAGCACTTTCTGCAAGCTTCCTCGGAACAATTCAACAAAAAGGTACGTCGATTTTCGCAGCCGGCTCTACACGCGCTGGAGGAATATTCCTGGCCGGGTAATGTGCGCGAGCTTGAGAATGCGGTGCAGCGCGCAGTGGTGCTGTCCGAAGGTCAGACTGTCGACATCTGGCACCTTCCCGGCGGGATCCGCTCGAATCCCAGTGAGCCGGTCATGCTTCGCTCATACGAGGAAGAAGTTCGGCAATTCAAGCGGCGCCTTTTGCTGAGGACTTTGCAGGAATGTGGCTGGCGAAAGGCAGAGAGCGCACGCACGTTAGGGGTCGCGCGCGGCTACTTGCACAGGTTGATTAATCAGCTCGATCTCCGGCAGACCGACGAGGATGGAATTGCCGCCAGCACCCGCGACAAATTGCCGCCGTCGAAACTGATCATGTAGCTGGCGGTCCGCTTCGCATGACGCCGCAGCGGTTTCTAAATCCATGATTCATAGTGGCCAGAACGACTTTTCTCCGACGCGCTTGCTGAGGTGCGCATGAGCGAGTCACAAATGCCGATGCATACGGTGACCGCGACGCACGAAGGCACCGACGAAATTTTCCGGTCCGCCGAAGACCGAATCCGTGCGGGATTTGTGGCCGCGCTGCAGAAGGTATTTTCTTTTCCGATGATGCTGGCGATGCTTTTAGTCGGTGGTGTGGCTGCATCCGTCCGGCTCTTCGATGTGGATCCGGACTTGTGGTGGCACATCAAGGTTGGCGAAAGCATTCTCGCGACGCACCACTTCCCGACGACCGATCCTTACTCGTTCACGGTCCACGGGCAACTCTGGCTCGCGTACGAATGGCTGGGCGAAATAGTGCTTGCGACCGCGCAAAAAATCGGTGGCCTCCAAGGCCTCGATGCTCTTCTGATTGCGCTTAGCTGTGCGGTAATGCTGGCGATTTACGCGCTCGGAACGATTCGCTCCGGGAATTCGAAGGCAGGATTTGCGACCGCTGCGATCCTGCTGATTCTCGCGAGACCTTCGTTTTCACTGCGCCCGCAGATGTTCGGGTATCTCTTCCTAGTGCTTACGCTGATTGCCCTCGAACTATTCAGGCATGGAAAGCGGGGCGCTCTCTGGTGCTCGCCACTATTGATGCTAGCCTGGGTGAATATTCACGGGTCGTGGGTCATCGGCATGGGCGCGATTTTCGTCTACTGGATGAGCGGGCTCGTGGAATTTCGGGTCGGAGAAATCGAAAGTTGGAGCTGGTCCGCGGAAGATCGCAAGCGAATTTCATTTGTTTTTCTGCTTTGCTTGTGTGCACTGCCTCTGACGCCCTATGGAACGCAAACCGCGATGTCGCCGTTTGAATATGCTTCGTCGCTGCCGCTCAACGTGACGAAAATCATGGAGTGGCAACCAATGGCGTTCAACTTGGCTGGCGGAAAGGTATTTCTCGCGCTGTTCCTCGGTTTCATAGTGGCTCACATTGCGTTTCGCTATACATGGAATCTCGCGGAGCTAGCTCTTTTTCTTTTTGGCACGGTGATGGCGTGTTTGCATATCCGGTTTCTGCTCGTGTTTGTCCCGTTCTTCGCGCCTATTCTTGCAGTGATCATTGCGCGATGGATGCGAGCCTACGATCCGCGAAAGGACCGATTCGTTTTGAATGCGGTGCTAATGGCAATCGTGGTGGTGGGTACCGTGCGTTATTTTCCGTCGCGAGCCGAGCTTCAGAGGATTGTTTCCGAGCACTGGCCGGTGAACGCAGTCGAATACTTGAATACGCACGAAGTGCCCGGCCCGATATACAACAGCTACGGCTTCGGTGGCTACCTAATCTGGGCGCGCGGTCCGGAACACAAGGTTTTTATAGACGGTCGCGCTGACGTTTATGAACGCGGCGGCGTATTTGCCGACTACTTGCATATATCGCGACTCGAACCAGGTACGATTTCCGTATTGCGAAGCTATGGGATTCGTTCTTGCTTGATTGAGCTGAGCGCGCCGCTTGGAACCCTTCTAGCTGCGTCGCCGGATTGGAAAAAGGTCTACGTCGATAATGTGGCTGCGCTCTACGTGCGAAAAGGCGAATCGTGACGAGTAGGGGCGGCTTCGCAGGACTGACGGGCGTTCGAACTGGGGATCCCGCTCACGGCGAAGCCCGATTGAGCCGAGTTGCTCCTGGCCTCGTCCTCGCCTGCATCCTGGCGGCGTATGTGTTTTCAATTGTGCGTCTTCATCCCACGAATCTCTTCGGGCTCACTGGGGACGACGCGATCTACTTGAGTTCGTCCAAAGCACTGGAGGAGGGAAAAGGCTATGTTCTTCCCAGCCTGCCCAGCAACCCGCCGGCGACAAAGTATCCAATTGTGTACCCGTGGATTTTATCCTTTGTGTGGCGGATCAACCCGTCGTTTCCCGCGAATTTGCCTTTGGCGATTTTGATAAGCGTCGGGTTTGGGATTGGGTTCCTGATTGCGGCCCACAAGATGTTTTTGACGCTTGGCGGAATTAGTAAGGCCGAGGCGTTAATACTCGTCGCTTATTGCGCATTGCATCCGCTCGTGATGCTCTACAGCGCAAGCGTGCTCTCCGACATGCCCTTCGCTTTCTTTGCTTTAGCATCGATGGTCATTGCGGATCGCGCCATGCAGAGCGATGGCGGACAAATAGCAAGCGCGTCTTGCGGCGCACTGGCCGGTATCTCGGCTCTTACGCGGATAATGGGAATTCCAATAATCTTGGGAATTCTGATCACTGGAATCGTGCGCCGTTCATGGCGGCAGATCGTTACGTTTGGATTATCCGTTACGCCGTTTGTTGGAGTAGCTGCCTGGAAAGCCATCTTCTCGAAGAAACCGATCTCTCCGATAAGTGGTCCTGCCGGTCAGAGTCTCGGATGGACGCACGCTTGGACCTTCTACACAGACTATGTGGGGATATGGAAAATAGGTGTTCCGGACGCACATATATTCTGGGCAATGTTGAAAAACAATGCCGGCATGATTCTCCGCGAGCCTGCTGACTTGTTTCTTGGTCCTAGCTTCGTACGCGATACGATGTCGGGCAGGGTCTTGATATTGCTAGCGGCCGTTGCAACGCTTGCGGGAATCCTGCGCCAGGCAAGAAAGTATGGCTGGAAGCCCGTTCACTTTGCTGCGCTCCTTTGCGCCGTGGTTTTTCTTCTGTGGAGTTACCCTGATGTCAGCCGGTTTTCTCTGCCGTTCTGGCCGTTGTTGATCGTTGGAGTTTGGACGGAGGGAAGGCAGGTCGTTCGAGTCATCAGGTCAACTCTCTCGAAAAGTCCTGCAATGTTCGAAAATGGTTTGGGCCTGGCGATGGGCATTGTGCTTGCGACTCTGGTGTGCGGAGTCGTGGCGAATTCTGTTGCAGGCGTGCGAACGGCAGTGGAGAGGATTAGTCGCGACCGCCAGGAACTACTTCGAGATAAGCTGGAGTGCTACGATTGGATTCGGCGCAATACCGACCCCAATGATCGCTTGGTAGCATATGAAGATGCGGTCGCTTATCTTTATACCGGTCGTGAGACAGTGCGTCCCACGATTTTCACCACTGACGAGTTCTATGAACCCAAACGCTTGTCTCAGGAAGCTTCACACTTCTCAGATGTAGCGCAAGCGATTCAGGCGCGCTACTGGCTCCTTGCAGCCGACGATTTCAATCGCGAGTGGCCAGAGGCGTTGGAGTTGAAACAGAATGATCTGCGTCGGATGCAGAAAGAGTTGCAATTGGTATTCCGGGGGGGGCGAGGAACTGCCGCTGTGTATTTAGCCGACCGCCTGCCGGATAGCTGCGGCTTGGAACGCGATAGCTGCGAGAAGACATCCTCGATTCAAGTCCCGAGTAGCTCCGTGGTGTCCTCGGATGGTACTAGGCAGCAATCTGCTCAGTGACTCTAGGTTCTGTGGAGTAACTTATGCAGCCGAAGTAAGTTCGTTGGGTGTACACAAGGAGTGACAGTTGCGGCCGGACCTGTTTTTGCGAGTAATAAAGCGAGGCATCACAAGCGGTTAGCCATGGTGGTAAAGCTCACGAATTGGTGCTAGACATGCTTAGAACAAACTGCATCAGAGGCACGTGTCGTTCAGCCCACAAAAACAAACGAGAGGAATCACGATGAAACATTTGTTGAAGCGGCTTTGGTTGGAGGAGGAAGGACAGGATTTGACGGAGTACGCCTTGTTGCTGGCCCTGATTGCCCTCGGGGCGATTACTGCTATGAAGACCATTGCGACTACTATCAATAATGTGTTCTCAAACGCGGCCAGCAGCTTATCTTCGGCGACAGGTTAACAAGCATTTGAGTCTCGTTACCCCGGTTTGTGTCGGACGATGCTGACGACCGTTCCGCAAGCAATTTGGGCGCTGACGCTGGCACTCACCCTATATGCCGGCTGGACAGATTTGCGAACACGCCGAATCCCCAATTGGCTCACGGTGACTGGGCTAATCGTTGGAATCGCAACGAATCCTGCGCTCAGTGGGTGGCACGGAGCGGTGCTCGCCTTCGAAGGCGCCGGACTGGCGCTGGCGATTTTGCTTCCATTTGTTTTACTGCGGGCACTAGGCGCGGGAGATTGGAAGCTAATGGGAGCAGTCGGCGGTCTGCTCGGGCCAAAGGCGCTCCTCTACGTTTTGATCGTCAGCATACTCGCGGCAGGCGCCATTGGCATGGTGCAAGTGATTCGCGCCCACCGCGTAGTCCATACGCTCAGGAACATGTGGGTACTCGTGCAGGGCTTTCTAATCTTCGGCTTGCGAGCCAATCCGGAAATTTCACTGGATAATCCGGGGCTGATGAAAGTTCCATTTGGAGTAGCCGTCGCGATCGCAACCGTGATTTGCTTCGCGGCAGGGCGCATGGGTTACTGAGTTTCGAGAGCTTCGCGAGTTTCAGCCAGGGAGAGATCCGCTGATGAATTCAAACCGACTGCTTGGAGTAGCCGTCGCGATCATTCTCGGAATCGTCGCGAGCATATTCGTTTACCGGCAATTCCAGGCGGCTACTGCACCAAGGCCGGTTATAAGGATGCAGCAAATCGTGGTCGCGGCCGAGCCTCTCAAGCTCGGAACGCGCGTAAATGCTTCGAACCTGAAGACGATTCCATGGCCGCAAGGGCAGCCAGTTGCGGGAATGTTCACGAAAGTTGACGACGTCACGGGCCGCGCCCTCATCACATCGCTGGCAGAGAACGAGCCCATCCTGGAAAGCAAGCTCGCGTCGCTTCAATCCGGCGCAGGCCTCGCGGCGACGATTCCCGAAGGCATGCGGGCAATGTCAGTGGCGGTAAACGATGTAGTCGGCGTCGCGGGGTTCGTCACGCCCGGAACGATGGTGGATGTGCTCGTAACCGGTGCGGCCACTGGAGGCGGCAACATCACGCGCACGATTTTGGAGAATGTCCGCGTGCTGGCGGCGGGCCAAAAGGTCGAACAGGATAAAGAAGGCAAGCCGCAAACCGTGCCTGTCATCACCTTGCTGGTGACTCCCGACGATGCTGCGAAGCTCGCAATGGCGAGCACCGAGGGCAAAATTCAGCTCGCCCTCCGCAACACAATTGACACGAAATCGATGAGCCCGCCTGCCGTGATGCAGACTTCGCTCTTTGCTTCAGGTGCGCCAGCCCCGGCTCCGAAGCATGTTGCGGCGAAAACGCCTCCCTCAATCCCCACTCCATTCACGGTGGAAGTTATCGTCGGAAATAAACGCGAGACCAAGAGCTTTCAAAATCCGTGAGCAGCCGTCAGGGGACTCGAATGCCTGATCTATTAACTCCACAGCTTTCAAAACGAAACAGGCCGACCGCATCGCTGGTAGCCAGGGCGTCGGCAATTCTTGTTGCGCTGTTGGTTTGTGAAGCGCCCGGTTTAGCAGCTCAATCAACAAGCTCTGCAACGCAAGCGTCCCTCGCGACGCAAACGAGCCAATCGGCCATCACGAGCGCGCAGGCAACAACTTCCCGAGTTCCCTCGGAAGCGCAGTCGGGTGAAGTGCCGCAGGCGCTGCATCTGCTCGTGGGCCGCTCGTTGGTGATCACGTCACCATCGCGCATCAAGCGGGTTTCGCTCGCCGATCCTGCAATTGCTGAAGCCATAGTCGTGAGCCCCACGCAGGTTCTCGTCAACGGCAAAGCGCCTGGCGGGGTCTCGCTCATCATCTGGGATGAAAACGAACAGAGCCAGGCATTCGAAGTATCCGTGGATATTGACGTTCTCAGCTTGACCGAAAAAATTCACGAGGTTTTTCCGAGGGAACCCGTCGTAGTCGAAACCTCGAAAGATGTTGTAATGCTGTCCGGCAAAATTTCTTCGCAAGCCGTCGCCGATAAGATTCTCGAAGTCGTGAAAGGCACGACGCCAAAAGTTACCAGCCTCATGGAAGTGCCGATATCGCCTCCCGGAGAAATTCTGCTCGAAGTGAAATTCGCGGAAGTCGACAAAACCGCGCTGCAGGAACTCGGGATCAATATCCTGAGTCTTCCCGGTGCAAAGAACATTGGCACGATTTCGACGCAGCAATTCTCGGGGCCTCAACTGGTTACGCCTGCACAAGGCGTGAATTCGGGGATTGGCGTCAGCAACCTGTTGAATATCTTTATCTTCCGCCCGGACATCAATCTGGCGGCCACGATTCAGGCGCTGCAGGAAAACAACGTTCTGCAAATCTTGGCGGAGCCGAACTTGCTCACCGCGTCCGGAAGAGACGCCAGCTTCCTGGCCGGAGGTGAATTTCCCTTTCCCATCGTGCAAGGCACCACGGGCGGCGGCTTTGCGGGAATCACCATTCAGTTCAAGGAGTTCGGCGTGCGTTTGAACTTCACTCCTACGCTGCTGCCGAGCGGCCTGATTCACCTCCATGTGAAGCCAGAAGTGAGCGCGCTGGACTTCACGAACGCTCTCACCATTTCCGGATTCTTGATTCCGGCGCTGTCCACCCGTCGCGTAGAATCGGAGATGGACCTGAGAGATGGACAGAGTTTCGCAATTGCAGGATTAGTGGATAATCGCGACACGGAACAGCTGTCGAAGATTCCATTCATCGGCGATATACCTGTCCTCGGCAAGCTGTTCACGAGCCGCAGTATCAATAAGACCAGAGACGAACTGCTTGTCATGGTCACGCCGCGAGTAGTGCAGCCTTTACAGCCGGACCAGAAAAAGCCTGAGCTCTTTTTCCCGAAGCCATTTCTGGCGCCGTCGCCCAGCACCACAGAACAACCTAAGACATCAGGCCAGAAGTGAGGGGACCGATAGCGAAATGAAGAGCGACCTGAGGCCGACGAGAAGGGCAACAGAATCATGGTGACCACCGCCATCGCGAGCGCAGATCGAGACGGCTCCGCGCAGCTCTTAGCCTGCTTGCAACAAACGGGCCTGGTTAGCTCCGTCAAGCAGTGGACAATTCCGGTTGAAAAGTTGCCGGATGCAAGCGAAGGCGTCCCTGACGTTGTCTTCCTCGATCTGAGCCGCGATGCTGAACCGTTTTTCGTTTTCGGTGCGCATCTTCGACGGCTGCGCCCAGCAGTGCGCTTGATCGCATGTTCCCCGACGGCTCCTAACCAACAGACCCTCCTCGAGGCCATGCGCTGCGGCGTGCAGGATTTCGTCAACAAGCCCGTCACTTCGGAAGCCCTGAAAGAAGTGCTGACGCGTTTTCGCGCCGAAGGTCAAGCCACCGAACGCAAGGCAGCCGAGAAGACCATTATCGTCATGGGCTCGAAAGGCGGAGTTGGCACCACGACCGTCGCGGTCAATTTGGGCGTCCAACTTTCGACCCACGCGCGGAAGCATGTCGTGCTGCTCGATTTCGCACGGCCTTTGGGTAACGTTCATCTTCTTCTCGATCTGCATCCGCGATTCGTAGTCCGCGACGCGGTTGAAAACTTGGACCGCTTGGATAGCCATTTCTTCAGTGGCCTTCTGACGGCGCATAAGACGAAGCTTGAAATCCTGGGCGGCGCGACGCAGCTCGAAGAGTGGCAGAACATCAAGCTCGGCCCTCTGGAGCGGGTGATGAATGTGGCACAGGCAAGCAGTGACGTGGTGCTCGTCGATGTCGGTTCCCAGTTTTCGTCGGAATGGAATCCGATGTTTCAGAGCGCGCGCATGATACTGGTTGTCGCGGAGGCTAACGTGCCGGCGCTTTGGACTCTCGAACGGCGGCTATTGGCAATGGCGGGAATTGGAATTGACCCTGAACGCGTTCGCGTGGTGATCAATCGATGGCATAAAGGTGACGAGGAAGCTCTGAAGAGTATCGAGAAGAGCATTAAGCGGCCGATCTTTGCCTGCCTTCCCAACGACTATCGAAAGGCCAGCATGGCGGTGAACTTGGGAATGCCGCTCATGGAAAATCACAACAATGTCTTGACCAACCGCTACCGTCAACTTGCTGCCCAATTGGCAGGCATGGAGCAGGCCTCGGCGAAAAAAGCCGGGCTCAGCGGTTTCTTATTTTCGGCGAAGAGGTAAGGGCGAATGTCTTCTAGCACGCTCCCGACGAGAAAGACTGATTACTCAGCTGTTAAAGCGGCGATTCATCGCAAGCTGATTCAGAAATTGAATCTGGACCGCCTCGGCGAAATCAAACGCGAAGACGTCCGTCGCGAAGTGGCGCAAATTCTCGAAGGACTCGTCGTCGGCGAATCAACGCCGATGAACCTGCAAGAGCGCGAGCGGCTCTCGCTGGAAATTCTCGATGAGGTGTTTGGCCTCGGTCCCCTGGAGCCGCTCCTGGCCGACCCGACTGTTTCCGACATTCTCGTGAACACGTATAAACGCGTTTACGTCGAACGCAAAGGTATCTTGGAATTGACGAGCGTGCAGTTCAGGGACGACGCCCACTTGATGGGCATTATCGATCGAATCGTTTCCGCAATCGGACGGCGCGTGGATGAGTCGTCGCCCATGGTGGATGCGCGCCTGGCCGATGGCTCGCGCGTAAACGCCATTATTCCGCCGCTCGCCGTAGATGGGCCGTGCATGTCCATCCGCCGATTTGGCCGCGAACGGCTCAACTCACAGGATCTTCTGGCGAACAAAACGTTGACGCCCGCCATGCTGGAACTGCTTCAGGGCTGCGTCAAGGCGCGGTTGAACATTTTGATTTCGGGCGGTACCGGGGCCGGCAAGACCACTTTCCTCAATGTGTTGTCGTCTTACATTTCCAATCGCGAGCGGATCGTCACCGTTGAAGACGCCGCCGAATTGCAGCTCCATCAGGAGCACGTCGTTCGCCTTGAAACACGCCCACCCAATATTGAAGGCAAAGGTTCGGTGCAACAGCGGCAACTGGTCATCAACTCCCTGCGCATGCGCCCGGACCGCATCATCGTTGGTGAGGTGCGCGGCGAAGAAGCGCTCGACATGTTGCAGGCCATGAATACCGGTCACGATGGCTCGCTCGCCACGATTCACGCGAATTCCCCGCGTGACGCGCTCAGCCGGCTGGAAACCATGGTCGCGATGAGCAGTTTGAATATTCCAGACAACGCGATCCGCAGGCAGATTGCGTCGGCAGTTGACGTCGTCGTGCAAGTGAGCCGTTTAAGCGATGGAACTCGAAAACTCGTGAGCCTCGCAGAAATCACGGGCATGGAAGGCGACGTGGTCACCATGCAGGACATCTTCGTATACCGGAAGCGCGGTATACGCGACTCGGGGGAAGTGTTGGGCGAATTTATCCCCACCGGCATACGACCGAAGTTTGCCGAACGCCTGGCTGTCACGGGTATTCAGCTGCCCGTGTCGATGTTTGAAGTTCACCGGAATTATTGAGAAACGACGATGGCGCCTTTACTTGCACTTCTAACTTTCGCGATTGTATGTGGGATTGTCCTCTCGCTCTGGCTGCTGGCGAGTGGCGAGGATCAACCGAGCGTCATTCGCCGGCGGATGAGTGCTGTGCGAAAGGCGGACAACCGGACCGCAGAAGCTTCGCCGGATTTGTTCCTTATCCGGGACGAAATGCTGAGCAGCGTTCCCCTGCTGCATCGCATTATGACGCAATTCTCATGGCCTCTCCGGCTGCGACAGATGATCGAGCAGGGCGGCATGACGATCAAGCCCGCCAAAGTGCTTTTGCTCAGCGGCGTGTTGGGCTTTGCAACGTTTCTCATCGCCGCGCACTTTTTGCACAGTCTTTCCTTTGCCACAATTGCAGCAGTGCTACTGGCTCTCGTCCCATATTCCGTGATCGCATTTAAGCGCGCGCAGCGCATGCGCCAATTCGAAGAAAAGTTTCCGGAAGCGCTGGATCTCTTGGGGCGCGCTGTTCGCGCGGGCCACGCATTTACCACCGGTTTGGAAATGATCTCTATGGAATCCTCCGAGCCGGTCGCTTCCGAATTTCGCAAGACGTTCGAAGAACAGAATTTCGGATTGCCTCTGCGCGACGTTCTTATAAACCTCACGGAACGCGTGCCGCTTATGGACGTTCGCTTTTTTGTCACGGCATTGCTGGTGCAAAAAGAAACGGGTGGCAACCTGGCGGAAATTCTCGACGAGCTTTCGCGCGTGATTCGCGAACGTTTTCGGATTTATCGCGAAGTACGTGTGCGGACCGCGCAGGGAAGGTTGACGGCGATGGTGCTTATGGCCATGCCGCCTTCAATGATGGTTCTGCTCGCGCTTATGAATCCGAGCTACATGCGGACTTTGTTCACGGATCCGGTCGGTCCCACTTTGCTAACGGTCG
Source organism: uncultured Acidobacteriota bacterium (assembly GCA_963729525.1). Taxonomy (GTDB): domain Bacteria; phylum Acidobacteriota; class Terriglobia; order Acidiferrales; family UBA7541; genus Palsa-295. The sequence continues at coordinate 103,644 of CAVSOB010000007.1, read as the reverse complement.
CCGCCGCGATGCAGATTCTAGGCTCGATCATTATCTGGAGAATTATTCGTATTGAAGTCTGATTCCGGAGAGCTTCGATGGTTTGGGTTATCACCAGCGCAACATTCTTGGCCACGGTAGGAATCCTCGTGGCGATCGTGTTTGCTTTCTCGCCTTCGGACCAGAAAGTAGCGGGAAGGCTCGAACGGCTCCTCGACGCGTCGGCAATCGCAGAGCGAACGAGCCTTCCCGCCAAGAAAACGGAATGGGTGAAGGAAGGTCTCGCTTCGATCGGGAAACTCGTGCCATCGGGTTCGAGGCAGGTCTCTCGCACTCAGCTTTTAATGATTCGCGCCGGCTACCGCAGCGCCGATGCAATGCTAGCCATGCGTGGCATGAAAATATTGCTGCCGATTGCTCTTCTGGCGGCCGTCCTTCTCACTGGCTTCTACCGCTACAACCCGACTTTCATCATCGGCGCCGCGGCCGTCTCGGGCTTCTTGCTTCCCGATATGTGGCTCACCTCGCGAGTGCGCGCGCGGCAGCATCGCTTGCGCATGGGTCTGCCGGACGCCCTCGATCTCCTGGTGATCTGCGTCGAAGTTGGACTCGGTCTCGATCAGGCTCTACTCCGCGTGGCCCAAGAAATGCAAGTTGCCCATCCGGAGTTGAGCGAGGAACTGCAGTTCGTGAACCTCGAAATGCGCGTGGGCAAAAGCCGCATCGAAGCCCTTCGCTCTCTTTCGAAGCGCACTGGCCTTGACGATGTGAAGGCGCTCGTCGCCATGCTCGTGCAGACCGAACGGTTCGGAACTAGCGTTGCTCAGTCTCTTCGCGTTCACTCTGACGACTTGCGCACGCGGCGGCGGCAGCGTGCGGAAGAAATGAGCGCTAAGACAACCGTAAAGATGGTCCCGGCGCTGGTGCTGTTCATTTTTCCGGCGCTGCTCGTAGTCGTCCTGGGCCCCGCGGTTCTCACTTTCATGCGCCAGTTTGCGCATTAGAGCAAGAACCGCAACGCGGCGTGCTAGGCGCGCGCCGTGAAAATCACACCTAGCTCGGAGGGGTAGCGGAAATGGACAACGTAACACTAATTCGAATTGTGGCAGGGGCGCTGGCGGTCGTGGTGCTCTTCATCATCATCTGGCGGCGCCGGCGAAACATCGAGGAGTAGAAGCAATCAGTGAAAGAACTCAAGCTCGGGAAGACGGGATCCGCGATGGCCAATCATAAAAACGGCCGTGCCGTTGCTGTGTACAACAAAACGCGCGAAACGTTTGTCGCCACCGAAGCCTCCGTGGCCGACAGCTATTTTCGCCGTTTGATCGGATTGCTGGGCAAAACACAACGCTGGGCGCGCCTCGGCTGCGGCCTGTGGATCGTTCCGTCCCGAGGCGTGCACACGATCGGCATGATGTTCCCGATTGATCTTATTTTCCTGAGCAAAGAAAAAGAAGTCGTGCACATCGAAGAGTATGTGCGCCCGTTCCGGATTTCGCGCGTATCGCTCAAAGCAAGCAGCGTGCTGGAGCTTCCGCCTCACACAATTTATCGCACCGGCACCAAAGTGGGAGACCGCTTCGAGATTTCAACCCTGCGCGCCGCAAGTTGAAAACTTGCAGTCTTCCCGCCGCGAGTTACAATAAGAGCAAGTTGGCGCGGCCCTGACAGAATTGATCGAAATGATTCGGCATTCCTCAGCCACGGTTCGGGCACAACGGAGACATCCGCGATGAAGCGCAATCGTGAGTCTGGCCAAGCAATCGCATCCGTCGCCCTCGGATTGGTCGTTCTCACCGGTATCGTTGGCCTTGCCATTGACATGGGTTACCTGCGTTACGCCAAACGGCGCATGCAGTCGGCAGCGGACAGCGCCGCAATCGCCGGCGCCTCTGAACTTGCGTATGCGAGCGGGAACTATGTGACCGCCGCCCAAAACGATTCGAAGGCCAATGGCTTCGAGGACGGCGTCAACGGTGTCACCGTTACGCCACTCAATCCTCCGACCGACGGGCCATTCGCTGGCCGCGCCAACTACGTCGAAGTGCGAGTTCATCAAAACGTGCCCACATTTTTTATGCGCGTATTCGGCATCAACACCACCTCGCTGGGCGCTACGGCCGTGGCCCAATTGGGAAGTTCGAGGGGCTGCGTCTATAGCCTCGACTTGGTTCTCGGAATCACTCTAGGCGGCAACAATCTCTCCGCTCCCAACTGCGGCGTCGTGGATAATGCTGTCCTCGACCTTGGCGGCGGATGCATCACCGCGTCCTCCATCGGCGTGGTTCTCAATCTTCTCGGAGGTTGTGCAACTCCGGCGCCGGTGGTGGGAATAGCTCCCTCTGCAGATCCGTTGGCGTACCTCGTCGCTCCCGCCGTAGGCGGATGCATTCCAAATCCCAATATCAATCAAGCAGGCGGTCCTCCGATAGTATTGGTTCCAGGCACCTATTGCGGAATTACAGTCGCGCCTACCAACGTCGTGCCCATTGTGTTCTCTCCGGGGCTGTACGTCGTAACGGGCGCCCCCGGCCTTCAGCTTCAGGGACCTTCGACTGCGACGGGCACCGGCGTCACGTTTTTCATGGCTAATGGTGCTGCCGTCCAAATCACGGGCCCCGGCAACACATCTCTCACAGCTCCCACCGATACGACGGGAGGGATCCCGGGAGGAGTGCTTTTTTTTCAGGACCGCGCGAACCTCCAACCCGCCACAATCACCAATCCCAATCTTTCTCTTACTGGCGCGCTCTATTTTCCCACCGCACAGCTCACCCTGGCCTCCAACAGCCCCGCCGCCCCCTACTTGATTCTCGTGGCGCAATCCATCCAACTCCAGGGGAACGTTTCGATTGGAACAGACTATTCCTCGCTCACCAATGGATCGCCCATTAAGGCTGCCGTCCTGGTGCAATGATGCGCAATATTTTCATTCTCCGGCGTCCACGCCTCAGCAGCAATTCCGCGGAAAACGGCCAGACTCTCCTCGAAGTCGCGCTACTCACTCCGCTCTTGTTGCTTCTTTTGGTTGGCATTTTTGAGGTTGGCCGTTTCGCCTACTACAGCATCGAAGTGAGCAACGCAGCCCGCGCGGCTGTCCAGTACGGAGCGCAAAGCCTCGCGGACGCCAAAGACTCCGTCGGACTAACGCAAGCTGCCAAGAGCGATTCGCCAGATCTTTCCGGGCTAACCGTGACTCCCACGGTCCTCTGCGCCTGCTCGGAATCTCCGTCGTCTTACGCTGCGTGCCCAGCCCTCGGTTGCGCCGGCCACCCCGTGGTTTTTGTCCAGGTAAATACAAGTGCCACTATCACGCCCTTTTTCCACTACCCGGGTTTTCCCACCACGTTTCCTGCGAACGGTCATGCAATTATGCGTGTCGCTCAATGAGCAATCATTTTCACGCCCAATGGAGAAGTCGTGGCAGTACGTTAGTGGAATTTGCCTTCTTGATCCCGATTCTGTTCGCCCTCGTATTCGGAATTATCGATTTCGGCCGCGCACTCTATAGCTACCACTTTGTTTCCAACGCGGCACGTGAAGCAACCCGCTGGGCAAGCGTAAGAGGCCGTGATTGCACCGGGCTTGACGATTGCAATGCAGCCGCTTCGGATGTCAGCACCTACGTCGCAAGCATCGCTCCGATGGGAATCGATACGAGCCCGAGCAAACTCTCCGTAACCACCAATTGGGTGATGCCTCCCAATAACCTCCCGATTTGCGCTAGTTTTCCGACGAACCCCGGCTGCGCGGTCCAGGTTCAAGTGAGCTACCAATTCAAATTTATTCTGCCCTTCTTGCCAACTTCCGGATACAAAATGACCAGCACTTCAGAAATGATCATTTCGCAGTAACCGCTGCTTTACCGGTTTCACCGATCAAAATCCGCCATTTAAGCCAAACTTCCTCCCGTGCTTGCGTATAATGCGGCGGCGTTGTTAAGGTCGAACGAATACTCGAGCGCGAGAGGATAAGGTCGATGAGCGAGACAGTTCTGAGTGGATTTTTCAAGGCGCTGGCGTCCGGAGCAATCAAAGTGATCGACTTGAGCCAGCCGCTCGATGTCGGCACCGCCACGATTCAGCTGCCGCCCGAGTTCGGCAAGACCTGGCCTTTCCGCCTCGAAGAAATCTCGAAATACGACAGTCGCGGCCCTGCCTGGTACTGGAATAATTTCTCTTGTGGCGAACATACCGGCACGCATTTCGACGCCCCGATCCACTGGGTCACTGGCAAGGACTACCCAAATAACGCCACCGATAATATTCCGGTCGCAAAATTCTTCGCGCCTGCCAACGTGATCGATGTTTCGCGCGAAGTCGCCAAGGACCCCGATTTTTTGCTCACGCCGCAGCACGTGGAAATGTGGGAAACCGCACACGGCCGCATCGAAGCCGGCTCCTGGGTTCTCATGCGCACCGACTGGTCGAAGCGCAAAGACGCCGCATCATTTCTCAACATCCAGGAAGATGGCTCGCACGTCCCCGGCCCACATCCTGATCTCGTTCCGTTTCTCGCAAAAGAGCGCGACGTGATCGGCTGGGGCTCAGAAGGCGTCGGCACCGACGCAGGCCAGGCCTTCAAATTCAACCCGCCATTTCCGTGCCACACCATCATGCACGGCAGCAATAAATTCGGCCTCGCAAGCCTCATGAACCTCGATCAGCTCCCGCCAAAAGGCGCCATCCTGATCACGCCCCCGCTCAAAATCGTTCGAGGTTCCGGCAGCCCCTGCCGCGTCCTCGCACTGGTCGCCGCCTAGGTTGACATGCCTTCCACACGCACGCATGCTCATCGCAACATGGTCACACTTCAGATCCGGAACGTGCCCTCCGGCGTTCATCGCCAGCTCAAGGCGCATGCGGCGCCCGAAGGTGTGTCCCTCTCGGATTACTTGCTTCGGCAACTGAGTTACGCCGTCGGCCGTCCTACTCTCGATGAAATCCAAGAGCGGCTTTCAAGGCGACAGCCCCGTGCGGCCCCAGCCTACACCGGCAGTCGCCGTGCGCGCTGAGAGGAATCGCCACTGATCGTCATTTGCAACCCTTGGGTCAATTGCTTTTGACAGGACTCCACCAACTCCCTAGACTGACATCATGGAAATACGCCTCAAGCCCGAGACGGAATCGCGCTTCAACGAACTGGCTTCGAAAAGCGGTCGCCGCACCGACGATCTCGTGGAAGACGCGATGGCTGCTTATTTGATCGAAGTCGCCGAACTTCGCAATCTGCTCGATAGCCGCTACGATGATATTAAGAGCGGCCGCGTCAAACCCGTTGACGCCGAAGCTTTCTTTGAAGACCTGCGCCAACGCGGACTCTCCAAGCGGCGTTCTTCGAAATGACGAATGAGTCAGGCGTTTGAGCTTCATCCCGCCGCCGCGAACGACATCACCGAGATCTGGGAATTTATTGCGAAGGACAATCCCGCTGCCGCTACAACCTTCCGTGAGCATGTCTTGTTCTGAAACCCTCCGCTTGCCCCTTTACCTCGCTTCACAGGACCACCCCAATTTAGGTGTAAAATTATGAGAGGGACTTATCATCGCTCTTTCTAAGCGGCGGCAAACGGGACACCACCAATGGCGGAGCGGTTTTTCAAAAAAGAAGTCCAGAAACTCTACCTCGGCCAAGGCCAGGAATTTCGTGGCGAAGGCATCCTAGCCGTCACAAAAGCCCTCCTGCAATCCGGCGTTTCCTACGTAGCCGGCTACCAGGGCGCCCCAATCTCCCACCTGATGGACGTGCTCACCGACGCCAACGACATTCTCGAAGAACTCGGCGTCCACTTCGAGCACAGCGCTTCCGAAGCCACCGCGGCCGCCACTCTCGCAGCTTCCGTTAATTATCCTCTCCGCGGCGCAGTCACCTTTAAATCCACCGTTGGCACCAACGTCGCCTCCGACGCTCTCGCGAATCTCGCCTCCGGCGGTGTCACCGGCGGCGCGCTGATCATCGTCGGCGAAGATTACGGCGATGGCTCGAGCATCATGCAGGAGCGCTCGCACGCCTTCGCCATGAAATCGCAGATGTGGCTACTCGATCCGCGACCGAATCTGCCATCCATCGTTCGCGCCGTCGAACAGGGATTCGAGCTATCCGAAGCCACGCGCACTCCGGTCATGCTCGAATTGCGAATCCGAGCCTGCCACGTCCACGGCCGCTTCATCGCCAAGGACAACGTCCGCCCGAAATTCACGCTGAAAGATGCGATGGAGAAACCAGTTCGCGACGTCAGCCGCATCGTCCTCCCCCCGGCGAGCTTCCAGCACGAACAGGAGAAAATTCACCAGCGCTGGCCCGCCGCACAGAAATACATTCACGAAAAAGGACTGAACGAAATTTTTGCCGAGGGCGCGCAGGACTTCGGAATCATCCTGCAGGGTGGCATGTACAACACCACAATCCGCTGCCTCGAATTGCTGGGCCTCTCGAACGCATTCGGCGATAGCAAAATCCCGCATTACGTTCTGAACGTCACCTACCCGCTAATCGAAGAAGAAGTGAAAAACTTCTGCATGGGCAAGCGCTCGGTACTTGTCATCGAGGAAGGCCAGCCCGATTTCATCGAGCAAAATATCAATTCGATTCTGCGCAAAGCCGATATCCAGACGAAAGTTCACGGCAAAGACGTTCTTCCCATGGCGGGCGAATACACCGCTGCCGCCGTCACCAAGGGCGTGCTGAAATTTGTCGAGATGTACGCGCCGAATTTAATCGACCGCCAACATCTCCCCGCCGTAGCGCGGCCCATGGCCGAAAAGCCGCAAGCCATACAAATCGTCGACAACGAAATTCACCCTCGCCCGCCCTCATTCTGCACCGGCTGCCCTGAGCGCCCGATTTTTTCCGCGCTGAAATTAGCGGAACGCAAGCTCGGCCCCCATCACGTGAGTGCCGATATCGGCTGTCATCTGTTTTCTATCCTGCCGCCGTTCAATATCGGCGCCACCACAATGGGTTACGGACTCGGCTGGGCGGGCGCCGCCGCGTTCAACACCAAGGAAACCAACAAACGCACGATCAGCTTCATGGGCGACGGCGGCTTCTGGCACAACGGGCTCACCAGCGGCGTCGGCAACGCGGTATTCAATCAAAGCGATAGCCTGCTCGTGATCGTCGATAACAGCTACACAGCTGCGACAGGCGGTCAGGATATTTTGTCGTCCGCCGCAAGCAATCCGATTCGAAAGACGAAGCTCTCGATCGCGGACGCCGTGCGCGGTGTCGGGGTGAAATGGGTGCGCACCATCACGCGCACCTACGATGTCGCCAAAATGCGCGACACTTTTATCGAAGCTCTCACCACAAAAGAGCGCGGGCCCAAAGTGATCGTGGCGCAGAGCGAATGCACGCTGAATAAGCAGCGTCGCGTAAAGCCTCTGATGGCCAAAATGGCTAAGGAAGGCAGGCGCGTGGTCCGGGAAAGATTCGGCGTTGATGCGGACACCTGCACCGGCGACCATTCCTGTATACGCCTCTCCGGCTGCCCCTCGCTCACCATCAAGCCCAATCAGGATCCTTTGCGAAAGGATCCGGTCGCAACGGTTCTCGATAGCTGCTCGGGCTGCGGATTGTGCGGTGAAGTTTCGCACGCAGCGGTTCTGTGCCCGTCATTTTTCCGGGCGGAAGTGATCACCAATCCGAATGCGTGGGATCGCTCGAAATCAAAAATTCGTAGCGCCGTGATCGGATTCTTGCAGAATCGCATCGAACGCCGTCTCGCGGGTATCCATGCCTGACGCGGACGCGAGGCTTTGATGGCGAAAGGCGCGGCCGCTCCGCCTGCATCGCTCCATAAACGAACTCCTAAAGCAATCACGATTGCGATTCTGGCCATGGGGGGAGAAGGCGGCGGCGTTCTCGCGGATTGGATCGTCGATCTCGCCGAACATTCCGGTTATCGCGCGCAGACCACCTCGGTGCCCGGAGTCGCGCAGCGCACGGGTTCGACAATCTACTATCTGGAAATTTTCCCGGAGGAAGAAGTCCAGGCGGCCTGCAAAGAACCTATCCTGGCGCTGATGCCGGTCCCCGGAGAAGTTGATATCGTGCTCGCATCGGAATTAATGGAAGCCGGCCGCGCGATTCAGCGTGGCCTGGTCACGCCGGATCGAACCACTCTGATCGCTTCAACCAATCGCGTCTATTCGATGACCGAAAAGACCGCGATTACCGACGGCCGGGTGGATTCCGCGAAAGTGATCGAAGCGAGCAACGCAGCCGCGAAAACGTTCGTCCACGGTGATTTCGCCCGGATCGCCGAAGACACCCGCAGTGTAATCAGCGCATCGCTTTTCGGCGCTCTCGCAGCAACCGGTGCATTGCCGTTCCGCCGCGAACAATTCGAGGACGCCATTCGCAAGGGCGGCGTAGGCGTCGAAAGCAGCCTGGCAGCTTTTGACGCCGGATTTCGCTCTGCAGCAGAACGAGCCTCAAGCGCGATCGGCATAGCGGAGCCGACGAAGGGTAAAGTCGGGCCGCGTCTTCAGCCGCTTGCGGCGAAAATCGAAAGCGAGTTTCCGGCGCCAAGCCGTGAAATTCTGTTGGCTGGCGTCGAGCGTCTCGCGGATTATCAGGACGTCGCATACGCTACCGAGTATCTGAAACTACTTGAAGCGATTCGAGATATGGACGCAAAATTTGGTGGTGGCGAGTCTGCCCTGGTCAGTGAGACAGCGCGCTACTTGGCTCTCTGGATGTCCTATGAAGACGCGCCCCGGGTAGCTGATCTGAAAATCCGGCGCACCCGCTTCGACCGCGTGCAACAGGACGCGCGGGTCGAGCAGGCGCAGCTGTTGCAGATCAAAGAATTCCTGCATCCCCGCGTGCAGGAGATTGCGGATATGGTCCCCGCGCCTCTGGGTCGCCTACTGCTCCGCTCGACTCTGATGCGGCGCCTAACCGAAGCGATAACGGGCAACGGAAAAGTCATCGAGACAACCTCGCTCAGCGGTTACTTGCAACTCTATATGGTCGCAGGTATGCGCCGGTGGCGCCGAAAGTCGCTGCGCTTCAAAAAAGAAAAGAAAGCCATCGCCGATTGGCTCGCGTTAATCGCGCGCGTGGCTCCGGAAGATTACGCCCTCGCTCTAGAAATTGCCGAATGCCCGCGCATGGTAAAGGGCTACGGCGACACGCACGCGCAGGGAGAAAAAAATTACGAAGCCATCATGGGCGCATTGCCGAAGCTGCGCGGAAAAACCGACGCGGCGGCACGCGTGAGAAGGCTTCGCGAGGCGGCCCTGGCCGACGACATGGGCGAAAAACTCGCCAAGGCATTGGCCGATGAGTGAGCGAACTGACCTGCCAGTGCACCGGCCAATGGTCCGGTATGACAGGCCAATTGTTGCGATTAGATTTTTGAGTTCTAACCGCAACAGTCGAATATTAGAATTTTGCTTATGTACTTTAGAAACAGGCAGATGACAAATTTCTAATAGCAACAAAAACAGCGTTTTGGCGCTTAGCGTGTTTCGTGGCGAATAAAGAATTGGCGCCCCGACAGTTCGTGAATTGCTCGCATTGGGAAGACAAGTAATCGCACCAGGAGACAAGTAAATGAGGATCGTTTGCCTCGGAGGCGGCCCCGCCGGCCTCTACTTTTCAATTCTCGCCAAGAAGGCCAACCCTTCCTGGGATATCACGGTCGTCGAACGCAATCGCCCCGACGACACCTTCGGTTGGGGGGTCGTGTTCTCCGACAAGACCATGGACGGATTCAAAGACGTCGACCCGGAAACGCACTCCGAGATCACTCGCGCGTTCCGCCACTGGGACGACATCGACGTTTTTTTCAAAGGACAGAAATTAACCTCCGGTGGCCACGGTTTTTGCGGGATCGGCCGAATCAAACTGCTGCAAATTCTTCAGCAGCGCGCCGCCAGTCTCGGCGCGAAGTTAATTTTCCAGACCGAAATCACCGACCCCGACTCGTATGCCGCCGATTACGATCTCGTGATCGCCTCCGACGGCGCTTCGTCCGTGACACGGCGCAAGTATGAAAGCGTCTTCAAGCCCAATATTCAGCCGCGCCAGAACCGGTTCATCTGGCTGGGCAGCAAAAAGAAACTCGACGCGTTTACATTCGATTTTGCGAATACGGAATGGGGCTGGTTCAATCTGCATGCGTACCGCTTCGACGCCGATTGGTCCACGTTCATCGTCGAGACGCCGGAGAAGAATTGGCTGAAAGCCGGCATCGACAAAATGGAGCAGGAAGAATCAATCGCGCTCTGCGAAAAGTTATTCGCCGACCGCCTGGACGGCAACGCGTTGCTCTCGAACGCCAAGCACTTGAAGGGCTCGGCCGTGTGGCTGAAGTTTAATCGCGTGCTGTGCGAAAAATGGTTTCACGAAAATATTGTCTTGATCGGCGACGCGGCGCACACCGCGCATTTCAGCATCGGTTCAGGAACAAAACTCGCGATGGAGGATGCGATCGCGCTCACGCGGGTGCTTTCACACCACGATGGCGACGTGACGAGGGCGCTGCAGAAATATCAGGAAGAGCGCGAGATCGAAGCGCTGAAATTGCAAAGTGCAGCGCGCAATCGGATGGAATGGTTCGAGCAGGTGGAACGCTACGTGCACCTCGATCCGGAGCAATTCACCTACAGCTTGCTGACGGGAAGCCAGCGCATCGGGCACGAAAATTTGAAGCTCCGCGATTCCGGATACGTCGAGAAAGTCGAGAACTGGTTCGCCGCGCGCAGCGGTGTGGACCATGCCGTTCCGCCGATGTTCACTCCGTTCAAAGTTCGGGGATTGTCTCTGAAAAATCGCGTGATCGTTTCGCCGATGGCGGTATACATGGCCGAGGACGGCGTGCCGAACGATTTTCATCTCGTTCACATGGGCTCGCGCGCGATGGGCGGCGCCGCGATGGTTTTCACGGAGATGACGTGCGTTTCGCCAGATGCGCGGATTACGCCGGCTTGCCTAGGAATGTGGAACGACGCGCAGCGTGACGCCTGGAAGCGCATCGTGAATTACGTTCACAGCTACTCGGACGCAAAGATCGCGTTGCAGCTTGGCCATTCGGGGCGCAAGGGTTCGACGCGGCGCGGTTGGGAGGGAATTGACCAGCCGCTTCCGTCGGACAATTGGCCGCTGGTTTCCGCGTCATCGTTGCCTTACATCGCGGGCGTTTCGCAATTTCCGCGCGAAGCCACTCGAGCGGATATGGATCGCATCAAGGCCGATTTCGTATCGGCTGCCGAGCGCGGCGTTGCCGCGGGATTCGATTGGCTTGAATTTCACTGCGCACACGGTTATCTGATGTCGAGCTTCATTTCGCCGCTCACGAATTTGCGCGATGACGAGTACGGTGGGTCGCTCGAAAATCGCTGTCGCTATCCGCTTGAAGTTTTCAGGGCGATGCGCGCCGCGTGGCCGCAGGACAAGCCGATGAGCGTGCGCATCTCGGCCCACGACTGGGTCCCCGGCGGAATTACGCCGGAGGACTCGGCGATCGTCGCCCGGCTGTTCAAATGCGCGGGCGCGGACATGATTGACTGCTCGTCGGGGCAGGTGAGCAAGGAAGAGCGACCTGTGTACGGGCGGATGTTCCAGGTTCCGTTTTCGGATCGAATTCGCAACGAAGTGGGGATTCCGACGATCGCGGTGGGAAATATTTTCGAAGGCGATCACGTCAACACGATTATTGCCGCCGGCCGCGCCGATCTCTGCGCGGTGGCGCGTCCGCATCTGGCCGATCCTGCGTGGACTCTGCACGAAGCAGCCAAACAGGGCTATGCGGATGTGTGGTGGCCCGATCCCTACCTGAACGGCAAAGAACAGCTCGAAAGAAATCTCGCTCGCGCCGCGCTCTTGAGGCTACAGGTGTGACCGACGCTTCGCGCGGTTTGTATTCGCAACTTCTCTCCGGAAAACATGCGCTCGTCACCGGCGGCTCGCGCGGTATCGGCGCCGCCGTCGTGGAGATGTTGCTCGCGCACGCCGCGCGCGTCACGAGCGTGAGCCGCACGGGCACGCCGCCGAAGGAACCTGTCGCTTCCGTATCGCGCGAAGCACTTCATCAAGTGAGTGCTGACGTCACCGACGCGGAATCCGTGAGAAAAGCATTTGAATCGGCGCGCGGACGTTTTGGCGAAATCGCAATTCTGGTGAACAATGCCGGGCAAGCCGTATCAGCTCCGTTTTCGAAAACGGACCCAGCGCTCTGGCGCAAAATGATGGGCGTCAATCTGGACGGAACATTTCATTGCACACAGGCCGCCCTCGGAGGCATGCTTGCCGCTGGCTGGGGACGGATTATCAACATCGCCAGCACGGCTGGCTTGACCGGCTACGGATATGTGACGGCATACTGCGCGGCGAAGCACGGCGTGGTCGGCTTGACGCGCGCGCTCGCAGTCGAGGTAGCAACGAAGGGTGTGACGGTCAATGCCGTGTGCCCCGGCTTCACGGATACGGATATCGTGAAGGACGCGGTCGCGAAGATAGTCGCGAAGACCGGACGAACAGCGGAGCAAGCGCAAGCGGAGTTGGTGTCGCGAAACCCGCAAGAACGATTCGTGCGTCCCGAAGAAGTTGCGAATGTTGTAGCTTGGCTCTGCCTTCCAGGCAGCGAAGCGATCACGGGACAGGCGATTGCCGTGGCGGGCGGCGAGGTGATGTAGCCGTGGCCACGAACGAGAGTTGGAGAGGGTGATGCGACATCTGCCGGGCGAGCCACACAAGCTGCCGGGAAACCGAACGAGTCTCGCGCAATACGCACCGCGAAATTTTCAATTTGACGTTTCGCGTGCCGTGGCCACGATCACTCTGAACCGGCCGGAGCGAAAAAATCCGCTGACATTCGAGTCGTACGCAGAATTGCGCGATCTTTTTCGCACGATGACCCGCGCCGACGATGTGAAAGTGGTGGTGCTGAACGGCGCGGGAGAAAACTTCTGCTCGGGCGGCGACGTCCACGAAATCATCGGGCCGCTCACCAAGCTGGACATGCCGGGGCTTCTGGCGTTCACACAAATGACCGGCGACCTGGTGAAGGCGATGCGCGCCTGTCCGCAGCCGATTGTAGCGGCAATTGACGGAATCTGCGTGGGAGCGGGAGCGATCCTGGCGCTCGCGTCGGACATTCGCATCGGCACGGCGCGTAGCAAAACAGCTTTTCTTTTTACGCGCGTCGGTTTGGCCGGATGCGACATGGGGGCGTGTGCGATGCTGCCGCGAGTGATCGGCCAGGGGCGCGCGGCCGAACTTCTTTATACGGGGCGCAACCTGCCCGGCGACGAAGCCGAGCGCTGGGGATTTTTCAATCGGCTGTGCGCGCCGGAAAGCCTGTTGAAGGATGCGCAGACGCTGGCAGCTGAGTTGGCGGCCGGCCCTACATTCGCGCACGGCATGACGAAGAAAATGATGCACCAGGAATGGAATATGGGCCTCGATGAGGCGATCGATGCAGAGGCGCAGGCACAAGCGATCTGCATGGCGACGAACGATTTTCATCGCGCCTATCATGCATTTGTTGCGAAGCAGAAGCCTGAGTTCAAGGGAGATTGAGAATGGCAGACAGCAACTTTCTCGATTGGCCCTTTTTCGAAGTGCGTCACCGGACTCTGGCGCGCGATGTGGAAACTTGGGTGGCCACGCACCTAGGCTCGAACCATGATGCGAATATTGACGAGGCGTGCCGCCATCTGGTGCGGGACCTGGGCAATGCCGGCTGGCTGAAGTATGCGATTGGCGGCACTGCTTACGGCGCGGCAGCGAACAATATCGACACGCGTGCGCTTTGCATCATTCGCGAAACGCTCGCGCGCTATTCCGGACTGGCGGATTTTGCATTCGCGATGCAAGGCTTGGGCTCGGGCGCGATCACCCTTTTCGGCAATGAAGTTCAGAAGCAAAAATATCTGACACGTGTCGCGAGTGGGGCATTTATCGCCGCATTTGCGCTGTCGGAGCCCGAAGCAGGGTCCGATGCAGCCGCGATGCAGTGCGAAGCAACGCCGCGCGGCGATTCCTACGAGCTGAACGGTGAGAAGACTTTTATTTCCAATGGAGGAATCGCCGATTTCTACATTGTGTTCGCGCGCACGGCAGGAGCGACGGGATCACGAGGAATCACTGCTTTCATCGTTGACGCAAAAACGCCGGGGTTCGAAATTGCCGAACGAATTCAGGTGATGGCGCCGCATCCGCTTGCGCGATTGAAATTTACAAATTGCCGGATCGCGGTTTCGCAGAGGCTCGGCGAACCCGATCAAGGCTTCAAAGTGGCGATGGCGACGTTGGACGTGTTTCGCACTTCGGTGGCTGGCGCAGCGGTGGGATTTGCGCGCCGAGCGCTCGAGGAGGCTTTGCGACGCGCCACCTCCCGCAAAATGTTCGGCCAAAGGTTGGCGGATTTTCAGCTGACGCAAGCTAAGCTCGCAGAGATGGCAACCGGAATCGACGCCGCTGCGCTTCTTACTTATCGCGCGGCATGGCTGCGCGACCAAGGGCAGAACGTGACGGTGGCGGCGGCGATGGCAAAAATGACTGCAACGGAGACTGCGCAGAAAGTGATCGATGCTGCGGTGCAGATATTTGGCGGCCAGGGCGTAGTGAACGAAGAGCCGGTGGAGCGCCTGTATCGCGAAATTCGGCCGCTGCGCATTTATGAGGGCGCAACAGAAGTGCAGCAGTTGATTATTGCGCGCGGGATCATCAAGCGATTTCAAGAGAGCGAGCTTTCGAATGGGCAAGGCGAAGTCAGCCATCTTGCAGGAGACCGCAAAGCATGAAAGTTCTGCAGCCGCCGTCATGGGCCCGGCCTCGCGGTTTTTCGAACGGAGTGGCCGCGAAAGGGGAAATGATTTTTGTAAGCGGTATGGTCGGATGGGACGCCGAAGGGAAGTTCGCCTCGAAAGAATTCGTGGCACAGGCGCGACAGGCGCTGAAGAATATTGTCGCGGTGCTAGCCGAAGCGAAAGCGAAACCGGAACACATCGCTCGCATGACCTGGTACGTGGTTGACAAGAAAGAATATATCGCAGCGGGAAGAGAATTGGGCGCCGTATATCGCGAGATTATCGGCACTCACTACCCTGCGATGACGGCTGTGCAGGTGACGGCATTGATCGAAGACCATGCGAGGGTCGAAATCGAAGTTACCGCAGTGGTTCCAGATTGACTTCACGCCTCGGCGCATCAAGCCCCGCATATATCCAGTTACGATTCGTGTAAGTTCCTATCCCGAAGGGATTTGCGCGAACGCTTCGAAATGTCGTAAGGTAGCGCCACGAATTGGGGCAGCCTGCGACTGGGTGCGGCAGGTGTACTTCGGGGGGGTGGATATGAATTCGTTCCGATTATCTGTCTGCTTGGGCGTGTTGGTGTGCCTATTTTCGAGCGCGACGCCCGCGCGGGGACAAGCTGTGACTGCGTCTTTACAGGGGCAGGTGCTTGACGCGAGCGGCGGGGGCATTCCGAAGGCAAAAGTTTCAGCGGTAAACACGGAAACCGCATTTGCGCGTTCGACGGAAAGCGATTCTAGCGGCGAGTACAGCCTTCCGGCGATGCCGCCGGGACATTACGCAGTCTCCGCACAGTTAGCCGGCTTTAAGACGGATGCCGGAGAGATCACCCTGCAGGTAGGACAGGTAGCCTCTCTCAATTTCACGCTGGCAGTCGGTTCGGTAAGCGAGAAGGTGGAGGTGCAGGCGCAGTCTGAGGTGACGGAACCGACGCGAACTTCCATCAGCGACGTGATCACCCAGACCCAGATTCGCGACCTGCCAGTGAACGGCCGGGAATTTATTGATTTCACTCTTCTAGCGCCCGGCGTGCAGATCGGTGACACTACTTCCGGGAGCACGGACGTGATCGTGGAACCGGTGACAAAGATCTCATTCGCCGGACAGAATATTCACTTCAACTTCATTGCCGTGGACGGCGCGGACGATATTTCGACCGCATCGGGAATTCAGCGCGGAACGCCGCCGCAGGATTCCGTCCAAGAATTTCGCGTGATCAACACGGACTACACCACAGAATACGGACGCGCCACCGCCGGAATCGTGAACATCATCACGAAGAGCGGAACGAATGATTGGCATGGCACGCTGTATGAATATTTCCAAAACAACAACCTCGACGCGAGAAGCATTCTCTCCGTTCCTAATTTCAACGTGCTGAGGCAAAACCAGTTCGGCGCCGCGATTGGCGGGCCGATTCAGAAGGACAAGACCTTTATATATGCGAACTACGAAGGACAGCGGCGAGCCGAATCGCCGACCTACAATTCGGTGGTCCTCGCCAATATCAATGCCATCAACCAGGTGAAGACGCAGGTGTTCGGGCTTCCGGCTGAAAATCTGATTGTGCTCCGAGATGCTGATACCGACAACGGCTTTATCCGGATCGATCACAATTTCAACAGCAGGAACTACTTCTACGCCCGGTATTTTATCAACGACGACCGATTGACGAATCAGTCGCCGCTGAACAATGGTTTCGATCTGCCCTCTGCTTTCAAGAACAATTACATTCGCGACCAGTCGATCGCAGGCGCTTTGACCTCGACTCTCACTCCATCGTGGATCAATCAATTGCGCATGCAGTACGCGCACCGGAATTTCGATTTTCCGGTGGTCTCCACGCAGCCGCACCTTGAGGTTTCGAACACTTTCGCGGTCGGGGTGAATCGCGGCAACCCGGACATTTACACGGAGAGTCGCTTCGAGATCGTCGACAATGTGACGCACAACTTCGGGAATCACACGGTGAGTTTCGGCGGAAATTACGATCACGTGAACACTTACGAATCGTTTCCACTTTTTTACCCGTTTGAAGCGGATTTCGCGAACTTGCCGGCGTTTCTGGGGACGGATGGCGCTGCGACTGGTTCTCCCGGGTGCGTGGGAACGCAGTGCCCGGACCCATTTGTGATCTTTTTCGAGCGCTTTGATGCCACGACTACGCCACCTTTCAATGACACGACTGTGACGGGGGGAACGGCCGTTTATCAGGGCGGCGCGATCTCGCAAGCGGTGCGACAACAGGCGTCAGCAACTCTGGTGCACACTTATGAGGGCCTTTTCATTCAGGACAAGTGGCTGGCAACACCGCGGCTGACATTGAATGGCGGGCTGCGCTGGGAATTTGAGACCTGGCCATCCGGTGTACTCAACACGCAGTGGAACAATTTCGATCCGCGAGTCGGTCTGGCGTACAACCTTGGTACGAAGCGCAATGTGGTGTTCCGGGCGGGGTTTGGTTTGTTTCACGGAATCCAACCCTCGCCACTGCTGATGTGCCAGGCGCCGTCGTGCGGCGGGCTCTCAACATTTCCTGGGCGTCCATTCGAGAATAGTTTGAATGCGAGAACCGGACTGTTTAGCTTTGCGAGCTCGCCATTCATCAACGCTACGGGTCTCGGTGCTCTTTTGACGAGAGGTGAATTTCCAAATGGCGATACGACGGACGGCATGAATCTTGGGTGCCCGGGCGGAACGCTGGCCGGTTGCGGTTTCCTGCAGGACGCTACGATTGTGCGCTTCAATCAGAATTCGCAGAATCCGTACGGAATCCAGGCGAGTGCCTCGCTGGAATTTCAGCCTTTTAGGGATTCGGTGCTGAGTATTTCGGGGATTCATTTGCGCGGCGTGCATCTGGGCAGCTTTTACAACGTGAACCAGCCTGATCCGAGCGGGACGGTGCAAGTGTTCAACTCTAATGGAACACCGGGTTGCAAGAACGTTTATTTTGATTTCGCGGCTACGATGACCAAGCCAACCACCTGCCCATCAGATCGGTACCCGCCGGGATTCGTGATTCCCGGCACGCCGCACATCAATGCGATTCCCGGGTTCCGGGATCCGCAGTTCAGCGTGTTTTTTGAGGCGACATCGAAATGGGATTCGGTGTACGACGGGCTGCTGGTGAATTTCAACAAGCGGCTGTCGCACAATTTTTCGGTGGAAGCGAGCTACACGTATGCGCACTCGATTGACGATGGGCCGAATCCGAGCTTCGTGCTGATTCCACAGGACAGCAATGGCGGAAACTTCCGCGCGGAGCGAGCTAACTCTGCGGACGATATCCGGCACCGCTTCGTGGCGAATGCGATTTTTACCAGCCCCGCGGAGAGCATTTATTTTCGCGATTTCACGCTCAGCACAGTTATGACCTTCCAATCGCCGGACTGGTTCACGAAGTACGCGGGGTTTGACGCGAACGGCGACGTGTTTGGAAACAACGATCGGGTTGGTTCAGAGCCGCGCAATACATTCAGAGGGGACAGTCTGCAGACGATCGACATTCGGCTCGAGCGTACTTTCCCGATTCGCGAGCGGTTCAAGCTTCAGTTGATGTTCGAGGCTTTCAATTTGTTCAACACGGTGAATGTTAAGTACTACAACACGAACTATGGTGCGGCGGACTTTTGCCCGTTCGATCCGGGAGCGCCGGGATGCGCTGGGGCGACGCAATTTTTCAAGGAAGGCTCGCCAAACCCGTCGTATGGGACGCCGAGCGCGGTGTTCAACCCGCGGCAGTTGCAGCTGGCGGCGAGGCTTAATTTTTAGCGGGATTCGCTGGGGCTGCGTGCTCTCGTCTGGCCGCGCGAGGGAAGGGCGGCGCACGACTCACGACTCGGCTGGATGCCGACGGATTGTGTTCTCTACAGGCATGCGTCGAACGTCTTTTTGTCTTCGATCGAACCCAAATCTTCAACGGAGCTAAAGCATGCGATTCGGCATTTATGCGGAAATGCAGACGCCTCCCGGCAAATCGCATTCGGCGATGACGTGGGAGATTCTTCGGCAGATCGAGCATGCGGATCAGGTGGGTTTTGATGTGTACTCGGTGATCGATCATCACTTTTTTCCGAAGTTTTCCATTTCCGCGAATCCGCTTGCGCTTTTTGCCGCGGCGGCGCAACACACGGAGCGGATTCGATTCCGCGTTGCGCTATTCACGCTGCCGCTTGAGAATCCGATGCGGCTCGCAGGACAGATTGCAGAAGCCGATATTCTGACAAAAGGGCGCCTCGAATGCGGTTTGGGGCGCGGTCATGCGTGGCTCTTTGCACCGTCTGCGATGCCGCTCGAGGAGAGCCGCCCGCGGTACGAAGAGGCGATTGAGATTCTGGAGCGCGCGTGGACTACGGACCGATTTTCTTACGACGGGAAATTTTACAAAGTGAAGGATGTGACCGTGGTGCCGAAGCCGGTTCAGAAGCCGCATCCTCCGCTTTATACTGGCGGAACGAGCGATATCACATATCAGCTTGCCGGCAAACGCGGGTGGGGAATTTTTGTGCCGCCGCTTTTGCCCTGGGGCGTTCTCGAAAAGCCACTGGGGATTTATAAGAAAGCATGCGCGGCGCACGGACACAAGCCGAATATTGTTTATATCCGTCCGGTTTATCTGGATGACGACGAGAAACAGATTCGAAAAGAAGTGGAAGGCGCGCTGCATAATTTTCTCGTGTTCAATGCCTCGCCGGTGGAATCCTTGCAGGAGGAATCGAAGAAAGCCGAGCTTCGAGCGAAGGGTTACGGGTTTTACGCCAGCGGGGCGCTCGAATCGCTCACGAAGCTCACGTACGACGAGATTGTGGAGCAGGAGATTGGATTTATTGGCACGCCGGAAAAAGTGGTGCGTCAAGTGCAGAACCTTCAGGATAAGGGCGGCATCGGCGAGCTCGCAATCGTCTCGAACTTTGGCGGAATTGAGCATTGGAAGTCGATCAAGACGCAGCAGCTTTTTGCCGAGCGCGTGATTCCTGCATTTCGATCGAGTTCCGTTGGCGCTCACGCGCCGGCGTAGAAAGCCGAGATGCCAGCCGCCGCAATCGCAAGTCCAAAACTGCAATGAGCACTCATCAGGGGGCAATTGGCTCCGGTGCTTCCGTGGCGCAATCCGTAGAGCGATTTGCGCCGTTCAGTGCGCGGCGAATCTTGGTCATGGGCGGCATCGCTCTTATTCTTTGCGGAATGATCCTCGGCGATATTTTTGCGGCGTTTATTCTGCATCCCAATGCAAACAGAATTGGGGAAAACCTGCTTGCTGCCACGCGTGCGGTTGCGTCGCACGACCCTCGGGCTGCAGGCGCTGCATTTCAGAATATCGGCGGATTGCTCGAGAATCGCGGTACCAAGGTGGATGCGCATTCGCACATGATTGGTTTTGGTTATATTGCGTTGCTGGTCGCGCTGCTTCAGCCGTATATGGCATTTTCCGAATCGGCCAAGAAATTTCTGGCGAAGCTATTCCTTTTCGGAGCGGTATTGCTGCCTGTGGGAGTGTTTCTCATTCATTATGTGGGAATGACAGGAAGCCCCTTCGCGGTGATTGGATGGGCGAGCGCGTTCGGCGATTTTGGCGGATTTCTAGTATGGGTGGTATGCCTCTGCGAGTTAGCGGGCCTGGTGAAATACTTTCGCGCGCTATCGGCAGCTCGAGTTTCCGATGAGCTTCTTGGCGATCGCAGTTGGGCGGCTCGTGTATTGCTCAGCGGCGGAACGGTGTTGGTGCTCATCGGCTTTCTTCACGGGAGCTATTATGCGGGCGCGCATCTTTTCCGTTATGAAGCGGGAGACAGCGAATTACTTTCAGCGATGACTACGCACGCAGCGGCCGGCGATTCAGCAGCGGCGTTCCAAGCGGTTGTCGACTACGGCGAACTGCAAGATGCGAAGGCCGTCAACGTTGCAGCGCACGCGCACGTGATCGAATTCGGCGTTCTCGCGATTCTACTGGCATTTTTCCAGCCGTACGTTTTTCTTAGCGAGAAGTGGCGGCGCATTTGGGCGTTGTTGCTCCTGATTGGTTCGCTGGCGCTGCCTGCCTTTGTGCTGCTCGAGTTGCAGTGGAGATTGCTCGCCGGTGGTTTCGCGGACGTTGGCGGCTTACTTGTCATCGTCGCGCTCTTTGCAATGCTGGTTGGAATTTGGCGCTATACAGGGAAGATAGATTCGTCGGCGGGCAAGGCATGACGAATTCGCGCAAGCTTTTGATTTGTGGTGGTCTCGGGCTGGCGATTTGGGGAATGGGTTACGGGATCTGGTATGCCGTCTTTATCGAGCACCAAACGCTCGACGGATTAGGCTCGGCACTCGCCACAGGTTTTATGCGTGCTGCTGAGAATCGCACGGCGGAATCGCAGGCGGCTTTAAGCGAAGCAGCGTCGCGAAGCTTTGTGTATGTCCGGCAGGTGGATGCGCACGGGCACTGGATTGGGTTAGGGTTGCTGCTTCTGATTCTGGGGATTGCGTTCGATCGCGTGGGATTCGGAGAACGCACACGCACATACCTTGCGAGCGCACTTCTTGCCGGCTCGGTGATTTTTCCTCTCGGTGTGCTGCTCGAAACGTGGAATCGAGGGACGGGTCCGCAGGCGGTTGCCGTGATTGGATCAGCGCTCTTGATAACCGGCTTGTCGGGAGCAGCCTGGGGATTCGCTCGCAATGATCTTTAGCATTTTCTTCTAGTGCCCGCCGATGGAATCGCGCACTTTGCCGTACTGCGCGCCCCAGGAGTCCGTCATCTGATGGCGGATATCCCAAAGTTCGGGAAAGAATCGGACGCGCAGCCCTTCATTTAGTAATTCTACAGACCGGCCCTTTAAGGACTTCGAACCCATTCCGATGGTTCGCTGAATCAGCTGCAAGTGAACGAATCGAAAACGCTGAAAAAGTTCGTCAAATTCCGCCAGCGCTTCGGCAACTACGTAAGCATGCGAATGAGTGTAACTTGAGTTGTAGATCTGCTCGACTGTGAGATCGTGCTTATCGAGATAGTGCTCTTTGAACGATTGCCATATATGCGGATGCATTTTCAGCAGAGTGCGAAAGCCGGGTGATTCCTGGCCGCTGCCATTTCCAAGCTGCAGGCGGATTTCCTGGTATTCCTTCGGCGACATTGTTTCGAGCAGCGCGAGTTGGTCAATCAAGAGGCGCATAGCGATATGAACGCGCTTGAAGAGCGTAATCACGCGATTCGTATTTTCCTGCCGCAAGTAGTCGTCAATATCGAGAAGCGTATAGCCGATCAGCTTCATCCAGAGCTCTTCCGCCTGATGGACGAGCTGGAACTGCAATTCATCCGCGTTGCAAAAATCCTTGAAATCTTTCTGGCAGGAAAGGAGCGCCTTCGTATTCAAGTAAAGCTCATAGTCGAGCGTCCCTTCGCCATTCATGATGGAATAAAAATGCTCGCGATCCATCGATTTCCTCTCTTTTTAGTGATGCTCCATAACAACGACGCCTTGAAATCGCCGCTGCTACTGCGTTGAAATCTCTTGACGGCGAGAGCGATGATACTCATGAAGCTTCACGTTGGCCGAGGCGATCACCTCAAGTTCACGCACGATGGGCTCCAGATCTTTTCCCGGCACCACCACGTATAGCTCGCCGTCAGCCAGGTCCGTATAGACTCGATTGCCAATACATCCGGAACTCGTGATTGCTCCCTTTGCCATCGCCGCTGGAATAGCCATGCAAGTGGGACGGCCCAGCATCGGAAAATGCGCGGTGCGTCCGGCACGATGCGCCGCTTCTTGTAGCAACATGATTTGAGCTGCCGGGCCGGCAAAAATCACGACATCCGGATCGGCCGGTGTTTCGCCGAGCGGCGCGTAAATCACTGCGCCGGGCATGGTAGCGAGTTGCGGGATGGCGGAAACTTCATCCATCTTGATGTAGCCGATGTCCGTCATAAACGAGAGGGTTTGTTCGAGTTCTTTCGCGCGCTCCGGTGGGAGAGGAATATTGTGAGTGTGGCTTCCGACCGCGCAATTGTAATGGTCCGAAGGCACTGTGTAGAAGGTCTTTCCGGCCGCCGCAATTCTCCAAAAACTGCACCCCGAAGGCTGCGTTCCTCCCAGTTTCGAAACACCTTGAGGCGGGACTTCCACAAATTTCACCGCCACGGGACGTTTCTTCAAGCCCAATGATTTCGAAATTTGCGTCTCCACGCTGCTGTACATATTCATCGCTGCTCCTATTGGCATGAGTCTGTGTGCTTTTATCCTAACCTGAATTCCAGAAAAGGCGGGACCGAATACGGAGAGAATCTTTACGCGTAAGATTTAGCGCGGCTTGTGAAACTCGATACTGATGTCAGCATCTGTTTCGACTGGTTCTCCATTGTGAAGCGCCGGTATGTACCGCCAGTACTGAGCCGCGTCCATTGCAGCCGACGTGAGTGGGCTCGGGCCGCTGACGACTTTCAAATTCTTTACTGTTCCATCGCGGCCAACCGTGGCGTGAATTATTACCGTGCCTTCGATGCCCAGTTGCAAAGCCGATCGCGGATAGATGGGCTCGACGCGGTAAATCAAATAAGCGGCCACCATGCGATCCGAAGGCGGTTGAGGTTGCGGCGCTGCGTTAGCCCCAGATGCGGGGTTCGCATGATTTCCGGTCGCAGAAGCGGCTGGCGCCGTCGAGGGCGGGGACAGTGTGACCGATCCGCCGTTTGGACTTGCGCTTGCTGCGGACGATGGCGCTACTGTACTTCTTACGGGTTTCTGATCAACCGCTGCGTTCTTTTCTGGGTCATCGGCCGCGTCTGCTGAAGATCCAGAGACGGAGTCGCTGGGACGCGGGACTGAAGTTTTCTGACGCGGTACTGCTTCCGGCTGGGGTCGCTGCACGCGGGTCGATGTGTGACCTAACGCGTGATCTTGTGCATGCGGTGGGGTTGGAACAACGTCAGCTTGATTCGAGGTCAGGTTTTTTTGTGCTTCAGCCAATTGGGAAGGCGGCGCCGAGATATCGCTGCGAGTGTTGTTAAAGTTCGGCGAACGCATCGCCACTCCTCGCCCGACAACAATACCCAGCACGAGGCACACGGCCGACAGCAGGACGCACAGCGCCAGGATGCTCAGAAAGCTGCGAAGATCCAGGTTACGAGCCAGTGGCAAGGCTGTTGAGCTGCGCTTCGCTTCCGTTCCGCGGGATGCACTTGGATCGAGCGGGATGGACGTTACGGGCCGCAGAAGATTTGGAGTGAATGGTTCGGTTGACGCTGTGGAAGTAGCCGTCAAATCCGACATCGGAGCCGGCGGGTGCTCGGGAGCACCGACCGCGGCTGGCAATTCCGCCGGAGCTGCTTCCGTTGATTCGATGGCCGAATAGTTGATCTCGGGTTGAGGAGCATTCGCGTGCTTGGGGACAAACAGCGCACGGGCCTTTCTCAGGAAGTCGTCACC
Organism: uncultured Acidobacteriota bacterium; assembly: GCA_963729525.1. Classification (GTDB taxonomy): domain Bacteria; phylum Acidobacteriota; class Terriglobia; order Acidiferrales; family UBA7541; genus Palsa-295. Next base: position 79,493 of record CAVSOB010000007.1, on the reverse strand, counting down.
ATCAGGGGCGGCGGAGCCGGAATCGCGCTGGTTTCGAGAGGTTTTCGCATTGTCGGTTTTATTGCCGCGGCTCGGAACAATCGCGAAGGGATGAACCGGGGTGTTTAGCAGCTTATCGCTCGGCAGGCTCAATTCCGGATCAGCTTTGCGGTATTGCTGATCGGCAAGCGGATCTGAATTTGGAGAAAAGGAGCGATCTATTAGATCCGGTTGAGCGAGCGAATCGGATGCTACACTCTGTTGGTCCGCCATGAGCGATTCGGCGATCCCAAGATCATGCGCTGGTGCGTCTGCGACCGGTTCCTCGCTCGTAGTGAGGGAGTTCAGATTCGGCGGTGCAGGCGCGGCCGTCTCTTCGGTCGAAAGAGATTCCGCAACTGTCACGGGACGCGGTGAAACGGCTCGATCATCGGCGACGCGCTCGATTCCCGCCGGAATCGAAGTGAGTTCCGAGACCAGATTTGTCCACTTATCCTTGCGCGCTGGCCGTCGCACTGGCGCCTCGGCGTTCGGCGCGCTCTCGAAGTAAACCGGTTCCAGGTTTTCCGATGCAAGCCACTCCCGGATTTCCAGCCGAACCTCTTCGGGCAAATCGATAAACTCGACGCCCGCTTCTTTCTTTGTGCTACTGGTCCACGCAACTTTTCCTTTTGCTTCGAGCCTCTTCGACGATCGGGGAAGCTGCAGGCGAAGGTCTACAAGCGGCTCGGCCGGCAGCACACTTACGGCGTGCACGGCGACTCCGCTTTCGCTTATGTTGAGGACAATTCCGCCGTTATCGGCACCGATGTCCAGGTAGGCGAGGGATTTGACTTGTTGACGCGGACAGATGCGCCGGTCTCGGCTTTCGAACGAGCTGTCTGTCTGTGTCGACATTGGTGCCATGGTCTACATACCTTGCGGCTGGGGCTTCCGCAATCTTCGTGAATGATGCACGATTCTACGTCTTTATAGCGCTTACGTCACGAGGCGCTTTCGGGACCGCCCCTCTGCAATCCCGTATTGGTTTCGAATACGATTGTGGTTTTGGCGGTTCGACAGCGTCGCAGAGGTTGTCAATTTGTATGTCGCTCAATTTTTGGAAGTTATGAGAGACAGTCGGATTCACGGAGCTTCGCGCCGAGTCCCCAACTTATTCCATGCAAGCGGGTGTCCAGCCCAGTCAATTCCTGTCGTCAATCGTAAGCAATTGGAGAAGCGGCAGTTATCGGTCAACCGGGGTCCTGAATTTCGCGTGGCCGCCGCTATGGCGTATCCAAAGAGAGACACAAGCGGGGTTGTGCCGTTCCTCTCGAAGACACACATGCTATCGGCTGCAATCATGTTGTCCTTCGCAGACATCGAGGAGGACGAGACGCGCGAATTTTTCACCCGACGACGGTCCCCACTCGGGATAGCTCTTCACCGGAGTTTCGACCAGCGCCCGTGGAATGGGAGGAACGGCGGATAGGTCGCCAACGACCTGAAAAGGTGGCGCGCCCGCCCAGATTCGAACTGGGGACCCTCTGCTTAGAAGGCAGATGCTCTATCCAACTGAGCTACGGGCGCTCATTAGATTCTAAGATTTTGCGCACCGCAAAACCACCATTCGATCACTAAATGTTCGCTGCTGGGCAGAAAGCAGCTCAAGACCGCTAATTAGCCTCTGCCGCGTTTCGAACCATAACGGGAATGATCGTGATCACCGCACCATCAATCTTGTTTTCCAGGGTGCGACAGGGAAGAACTCGAACGAGGTAACGAATATTGTTGCGGTCGGTCAACTCCTTGTTGATGGGCTTAACGGTGGACATAACTTCCTTTACAAGCACTTCAAAATCTGGAAGTTCGACCCACTGATGGATGTTGAGAAGGGGGCGACCCACGTCGGTAGATATGAGTCCCAGGAATTTTTGAGCTTCGGGCGTAAATCGGCGGATCGTCAAGTCGCTTCCGATCATCACGACAGCGATCTCGATGCTGCCAAAGAGATTCGTGAGGTCGGTATTTACCTGCGTGATCTCGAGATTTCGTCCCCGCAACTCGTCGTTTACCGTGGTTAACTCTTCATTCGCCGATTGCAGTTCTTCCTTGGCCGTTTCCAATTCTTCGTTCGTACTCTGCAGCTCCTCGTTGCTCGAAAGAATCTCTTCGTTTGCGGACTGCAATTCCTCGTTTGTGGCTTCCTGGGTTTCAATAACAGACTGCAAATATTCCTTGGCGGCGGCAAGCTCCTGTTGAAGTTTTGTGATTTGTGCGGCAGACGCTCTCGAATCGGCAGTCCTGCGGCCCTTCTTTTCCGCTCGCGAGATTGGCTTCTCGTCCGTTTTTGCATGAAAGACAATCATGTAATACCGTTCTTTCAGATTCGGCACGCTGATGGGCGTGACCTCAAATCCCGCCGTTCGGGGGGATTGCGGGCTGGTGGAAGAACCGCCATCCTCGCCGCCATCTGCGTCCTTGATTTGGACATTCTCCTTCCGCACCACAACGTTTTCCTTCCTTGCTCGGGCGATGGCGTTACGCAAATCGAGCAACAGCCCCTCTTGAGCCATTTTTAATATGCTCAGGCTCGCTCGGCCGGGCATTAGCTTCAAGAAGGGATTCAGGTTGCCCCGCGTGTAGATAATTTCCAGGTCGTCATTAACGAATACCGTAGCGGGTGAATACTGGCTCAACACTCGGCGGTCGAACTCCTTTTGCGCTTCCAGAAAGTTCCACGCCGAGTCCGTCTGTTTCAAGGACGTGCGGATTGCAGCGGCACCGCGCCCGGACGGATGTTCCAGCGAGAAGCTCACCACCTGGCGCACCGCGGTCGTCTTTCTGGAAAAGATCTTTTGGACACGATCCACCGTGGTGAAGAGGTTGCTGGCCGACCCGATGCCCTCTGACGCACCCAGAATCAGGAATCCCGCGGGCCGGATGGCATAGTGAAACAAAGAAATAACCTTGGCCTGCAAAACCGGCTCCAGATAAATCAACAAATTTCGACAGCAAATTAGATCCATCTGGGAAAACGGCGGGTCGCCCAGAATATTGTGCTGCGCGAAAATGCACATGTCACGGATGCTTTTACTGATCCGGTAACCCCCCTCAATTTTGCTAAAGAATCGGCGCAGCCGCTCGGGGGATACGTCAGTTTGGATATTGTCGGGATACACGCCGCTGCGGGCACGCGCCACATTGCTTTCGCTTACGTCGGTCCCAAAAAATTGAATCGAGTTCGCGGCAGCTTTGTCTCCCAAATATTCCAACAGGGTGATGGCAAGAGAATAGGGTTCTTCTCCCGACGAACAAGCCGGGGTCCAGATTCGAAGTGTGCGATCGGCGCTGGGCCCTTTCAGTATCTCGGGGAAAACCTCCGCCCGCATGCTTTCAAACAAGCCGGGATTCCGGAAGAAGCTCGTAACGTTGATCAGCATGTCCTGATAAAGAGATTTGATTTCGCCCGGGTTTACCTGCAGATACCTTACGTACTGATCGAGGTCATCGATCTTGTGGACTACCATCCGTCTTTGAATCCGCCGCAGAATCGTGGTTTGCCGGTAATGTGTGAAATCGAGGCCGGTCGAACGGCGCAACAGCTGAAATATTGTTCCGAGTCCGTTGCCCTGCAGGACGGGGACGTCCGTCGCCTCGTTCTTGGGGTGAGCCGTGTAGGGGTGGCGCGCGATTCGCACGAGTTCGCGCGCAATGCTTTTTGGCGAGAGGACGTAATCAGCACAGCCGGCGTCGATAACGCTCCGCGGCATGCTGTCATATTTCGCGGAACCTTCATCCTGTGCGAACGTCACGCCCCCTTGTGCCTGAATTTCTGCCATACCCAGCGTACCGTCACTGCCCAAACCCGAGAGAATTATGCCGATCGCACGATTTCCTTGCTCCTCGGCGAGCGATCGCATGAACAGGTCTACGGGCATAGGCGTACCACCGGTTTCAACTCGTTTCTCCAGCTGCAGGGAATGATCTGAGACCGTCATCGTTGCGTTGGGAGGGATCACATATACGCGATTCGGCTCGAGCCGCATGCCCTTCGTAACTTCGACGACGGGCATCGCGGACTTCTTGGCGAGCAAGGCACTCAGCAGGCTTTCATGCTTGGGGTCCAAATGCTGAATCAGTACGAAAGCCATTCCGGTATCGGAGGGAAGATTTGTCAGCAGCTCCGTGAATGCTTCGACGCCTCCAGCGGAGGCGCCCACGCCGGCAATTAGAAAGTCTGCCCGTCGGGGCGATGAAGGCGAGGTGGAATGTCTTTTTCGATTATTGGATGATTTCGATTTGGGCCGCTTCGTTGCCATTTCTCGACCCTCTCGCGCAAACCTCGTGGGCGGGGGGCGAACGCGCGATTCTAGTCCGAACGGTACTGGATAACAACTAATTTAAGCCGTCAATACACCGATTTCGGACAGCCAATCGCGTAGAGCTAAAGGGAATAGCGTATTGCCTGGGGCTGGACTGTTTGTAGGATACTCCAATTCCCGAGCTGCCAGTGCAAAAGAACAACAAGCACGGATCCGGTGTGAATCGGGCCGGTTCAAAGAAAACCCCCAATCAAGCCCGGATTTAGTGATTCTTGACCTCAATATGCCCGGGGGCGGTGGTTTTTCGGCCGCGAACCGAATTCGTAATGCGGGCCTCACGCCAAAAATTTTAATCTATACAACCCACACCTTTCCTGGATTGGAGCGTATTGCCCGCGCGGCGGATTGCGACGGGTTCGTCGTGAAGGCGAATGCAACACAGGATTTGATTCGCGGGATTCGCGCGGTCCTGCGTGGGGAAGAGTTTTACAGCTCGTTCAATTCCAAGGCCCAAACTGCCTGACCCGCCCGCACAACGGATTTGCGAGGATTATTCGGCTTGTGAGCCCCGCCCGTGAGTAGCCAACAGGGCGTCCAATTTTCCCAACTTGTCTACGAGCTCTTCTTGCATGCTCGCCGTCAGATTTGTCTGTCCTAAATACTTCCTTGCCGCTTCAACGGCTTTCCTGGCATGTTTCAGATTGCGTTCCGTAGTTCATCATCTCTCGATTGGGAAATGTCAACGAACGTCAGCGCGAGATCCAGCTCTGTCGAGATGAATTGGTGCTGCAAAGCCTCCCGGTCCCTTCTCAACATTTCAAATTGTGAAAGGTCTACCATTACAATCCCTTCCCGATCACGCCGCCTGGCGTGACCATGCGGCTCTAGCTTGAACGATGTTAGATGCGACTTGATTCGACTTTATCCTGTATCGTTTAATGCGAGAATCTTGTACCTAACCGGTCGCAGCATTTCCGGGCCATTGGGCTGAAAAGAAACATTTCCGGTAGACACGCCGGGCTATTCTCATGTCAAATTATGAATGTAGGACGACGCAGTGTTATCTGGGGGTTGGGCGATGCGACAGGTTCTATTTCTCTTGGGGCTCATGGTGTTTGTCACGGCCGCTTCGAAGGCGCAAACGAGCGCGACGAATCCTCTGCTGCTAGCCGCTCCATTTACAATATCTTCCACGGGGGACGTGGCCGCGACTTCCACGTCGACCTCCCCGGCAGCTCTCTCACTTTCACCGGTATCGATCGGCCCCAGCTCCGGCGATTCTGTTGCCGCCAATCCTTTCGCGAGCGCGCCTACGCCGACTCCGGCGCCTGACCCGCAGTACGTGCAGGGCGTATTCGTGAACTATAACTGGCAGGCTTATTTGGGTTATACCTACACTCACTTCAGCGCCAAAGGCGGCATCAGCCGCAATCAAAACGGTTTTAACTGGGGCATCGTGCGCTACTTCAATTCTTGGTTTGGAATCGAAGGTGAAATGTTCGCGACGCACGATTCGCCCAACAACCAGAGTTCGTGGTTTCTCTTTGGCGGTGGTGGTCCTCGATTCCGGTGGCAGGCGCGGAAGGGCATCGAACTATTCGCGCACGGCCTGGTGGGCTATTCCCATTTGACTCCGCAGACCGCCTTCGGAACTCAGGAAGCGTTTGGATATGAGTTGGGTGGTGGAGCAGACTTTCCCACTCCCTTCCGCAGGGTAGGCCTCCGCGTCGGGGCCGACATGATTGGAACCCGGTATTTCGGCGACAATCAATTCAACCCGAAGGTTTACGGGGGAGTCATCTTCAAGTTCTAGGCTCAACCGTCACGGTAAGAAAACGCATGGTTTTCCGAAGGCGTCGCCCTCCAAAACTTGAGGCCAAAAAGGCCCGTGGGCCGGAACCAATGCCGGCTGAGGAGCTAGCGAGCCTCGACGAGGAGGTGGACGAGGCGTCTCGCGAGTCCTTCCCCGCGAGCGACGCGCCGGCGTGGACCGGAGGGCACGACGAAGCGCCGCCGAGCAAGAAGAAACGCAAATAATTTTCGCCACCTTTCCGCTTCATTCACATCGAATAGCTGCCGGCGATTTCGTCGCAGCGGCCGCTGAATTAGCGAGGTGACCCCCCGTGGCCTCTAGTTCCAACGAAACCAAAATTTCGCTACAAGTTGGTTCAGAGCTTCGAATCAAGAACAATGGCGACATCGTTATAGACAACCCTGAACTTGAGCTTGCTGCGGACGACCGCGCTGCGGATGCGGTGCTGGTGTATCGCTTTGACGCGAAGGCCGGCGAGCATGTGCTGCGGCTGCTGGACCCAGTGGCCGATCATCGCCACCTCAAAGCCCATCGTCGCGATGACTGATTGCGCCCGCTCTTGTCGGTTCGTAGTAATCGCTACCGCTGAGCTTCGTACCCGTAACTCTCCTTGCTGCGCCGTAAAAAACCGTAAGAATTCGTTTCAGGGAGCTGCCCAGTGATCTTCGACAGCCTGCAGATTCGCGACGTCCTGCTTCAGAACCGAATTGTCGTCTCGCCAATGTGCCAGTACTCGAGCATCGATGGTTTCGCAACAGATTGGCACCTGGTCCATCTGGGTAGTCGCGCCGTCGGCGGCGCGTCGCTTGTTTTCACGGAAGCAACCGCTGTGCTCCCTGAAGGGCGTATCAGCCCGCAGGATCTGGGGCTATGGAAAGACGAGCACATCGAAATGCTCGCGCGCATCACGCAATTCATCCACAGCCAGGGCGCCGTAGCGGGGATTCAACTCGCGCATGCAGGTAGGAAAGGGAGCACCGCTCGCCCGTGGGAAGGAGGCAAGGAAATTCCCGTATCGCGGGGAGGATGGATTCCCGTGGCGCCGAGCGATGTGCGATTCGCGGACGATTATCCGAATCCAATAGCAATCGACGATAGGCAGATTCGTGTCACTGTGGAAGCATTTGCCGAGGCAGCTCGGCGCGCTTGCGATGCGGGATTCGACGTGATCGAAATCCATTCAGCGCATGGCTACCTGCTGCACGAATTCCTTTCGCCGCTTTCGAATTTTCGTTTCGATTCCTACGGCGGTTCGCTCGAGAATCGCGCGCGCATTGTTCGCGAGGTCGTCACTGCGATTCGCGGTGTGATTCCGAAAGGCATGCCACTTTTCATCCGAATTTCTGCGACGGATTGGATCGAAGGCGGCTGGGACATCGAGCAATCGATCGCGCTCGCCAGTCAAATCGGTCCGCTGGGCGTCGATCTCGTGGATTGTTCATCCGGCGGAATTTCTCCCGCTGCGAATGCCAAGATTCCGGTGGGGCCCGGTTATCAGGTGCCATTTGCAGAACAGATCCGTCGTGAGACAGGAATTCTTACCGGGGCGATTGGAATGATCACGACATTGAATCAAGCGGATACGATGCTGCGCGAAGGTCGAGCGGATATAGTCCTGATGGCTCGCGAGTTCTTGCGCGAACCATACTGGCCGCTTCACGCCGCGCATGTCGAAGGCTTTCCGGCCTCGTGGCCAGCCCAATATTTGCGGGCCGCGCCGCCCGGAACTGCGGCCCGCGAGCCTTTGAAGTTGCCCGAGTTCAGACGCCGGGCTTCAGCGCGAACAACCGCAGCCGAGTAATTGCAGACTTGGATTTATTTTGGCGGAAACAGTAGCCGCCAAGCCTCTAGTCCCGCAGCAGCAAACCATCTACCATGTCGGTCGTGACGGCCGGCACCCTTCATCGCCGAATTTTTGCGGCTACCGGAATCGTAATGGCGAGCATCCTGCTCAGCCGCATTCTCGGGTTTTTTCGTGAGTGGACTGTCGCGCATCAAATGGGCTCGAACGCCGTCACCGATGCCTACTACGCAGCGTTCACCCTGCCGGATTTTCTGAATTACCTCATTGCGGGCGGCTCGCTGAGCGTCACGTTTATTCCGGTATTCGCCAAGTACGTCGCTGAGAAGTCTGAGGACGAAGGCTGGCACGTTTTTTCGACGGTCGTTACCGTAATGGGCTTTGCGCTTGTCGCACTGATACTGCTGGGCGAGATTTTTGCGCACAAGCTGGTGCTTGTCATCGCTCCCGGTTTCAGCCCTGCGGAGCGCGCGCGCGTCGTTTTTCTCACCCGGTTGATGCTTCCGGCGCAATTTTGCTTTTATCAGGGCAGTATTTTGAGCGCCGTGCAGTATGCCAAAGGCCAGTTCGTGATTCCCTCGCTTGCTCCGCTCATCTACAACATCGGAATCATCCTTGGTGGCGTCACGCTCTCCTCGCGAATCGGCATGACGGGGTTTGCAGTCGGCGTTCTCGGCGGAGCCATCGCGGGGAATTTTCTGCTGCAAATTTACGGCGCTTATCGAGCCGGCGCAAAGTTTTCTCCCAATTTCAACGTGACTCATCCCGGCTTCTGGCTGTTTCTCAAGCTTTCCGTACCGATCATGCTGGCGGTGTCGCTCTCCTTCACTGACGACTGGATCATTCGCTGGTTCGGTTCTTACCTTCAGCCTGCCTCAATTACGTGGTTGAGTTACGGTAAGACTTTGATGCGCGTCCCGCTCGGTATCGTGGGGCAAGGAGTTGGGGTTGCGTCCTTCCCGGTTCTAGCGCAGCTTTATTCGGAGAAAAAGTTTGATGAGCTGAATCGAATTCTCAATTCAATTTTCAAGGGGATTGTCTTCCTACTGGTGCCGATTTCGGCTTTGACGATTGCGCAGAGCCTGCCGCTCGTGCACCTTGTTTTTTCGCACACGCGGCTGCGAGCGCCGGACATGCAGGCCACCGCCGTGACGCTGGCGTTTTTCTCCATTGGAATGTTTGCCTGGGGAGCGCAGTACAATTTGGCGCGGGGTTTTTACGCCACTCGCGACACAATCACGCCGGCGGTCGTTGGCACCGTGATGACCGCGCTGAATCTACCCCTCTATTGGTGGCTCGTACGGCGTTCCCAGCACGTCGGCTTAGCTCTCGCAAGCTCACTTGGAATCATTGCTTACACGATTGTGCTGTTTGTTCTGCTGAACCGCCGTACCAAAAATCACGAACAGGGGCGCCTTGCGCTTTTTTTCTGTAAGGTCACAGTTGCGTCTGTTGTCGCCGGCTTCATTTGCTACAAAGTAGCAGCCTGGCTTGAAATGCGCATCGCGTGGCAGGAGCCTCTCGGCGCATTATTGCTTCTCGCGATCGCGAGTACGATAGGAGTTATCGTGCTAGGAGTGTCACTCAAAATTCTGCGAGTGCCGGAGCTTGAGGCTTACCTCGAGAAAGCTCTAACCCTCGCCGGTCGAGGAAGAGTGCGCACGCAAGTGGATGTTACCAGCCCTGATTAATCGATCAGGGTTGAGCCGACTGAGCCGACGACGAGGGCTCCAACTCAAGCAGAGGATGCAGCGCCACCTGGCTATTCTTCAACACATCGAGATCGCGCTGCCAGTTCTTTCGTCCTGCCGCCTTCACTAACACAACGTGCGCGCCCGGCTGCATGCTGATCGTTGCGGGCGTCTGTCCGACGAACTTCCCGTCGATGTAAATGTCCGCGCCGCTCGGCTCGGAGCTGAAACTCACCGTGCTCGCAGCAGTATGTGAGCCCTCAAGACTTGCCTTCATCAGCCCGCCGGGCTGTTCGCCGTTAGCTCCGCCGTGTCCCCCGGGCGTTGGCGTCGGCGTTTTCGCGCTCGCTTCGGACACTTCCTGGAGCTGAAACGTAAAATGGTCGCCTTTCAGCAGAAAGTAGTTTCCATGGCGTCGGCCCGTCACGGAAATCCACTGCAACGGGCCATCGGTTAGGGCGATCTGCTGGGATGTGTAGCCCTCCTTGTGGATTTTCAGGATGAGCGCATGCTCAAGACGAGAGCTGAAGACGGTATGCGGCTTATGAAAATACGATGACGGATAGTCGATCGTATAAGGCGTTGTTCCAATTGCAGCTCCGTCAATTTCAATCGTTGCACCCGGCGGCACACTCGTGATGGTCACGTGTTCAGCTCGCGATTGCGGCGCGAACAATGTTCCTGCGAAGAACAAAATAAAAGCACTTAGACAGAAGCGCCTGTGCGCTCGCATCTTCGGCCTCCCGGGAAATTAGAAATAGGCCGCCACTTTCACAGGAGGCAAGATGAGATGTCAATTACGGAAAATGCGCAGAAATACCGTCGGCATACGTATTTCCCGCAGCGAGCACTAGGAGGATGCCAAACGAATGGCTAAGTTAGTGCAAGTACGTCGCTAACCATCCGAGAAAGGTCTTGTACCACAGCTCGCTGTTTTGCGGCTTCAGCACCCAGTGGCCCTCGTCGGGGAAAAGCAGCAGCTTTGAAGGCACACCCTGGCGCTGCAGCGCGGTGAAAAACTCAAGATCCTGCGTGTAGGGAATGCGGAAATCCAGTTCGCCACCAATCACGAGGGTAGGCGTCTTGTATTTGCCCAGCGCAGCTGCATATTCGCTTGGCGAATACTTCTTGTAAAGCTCTGGATGCGACCACGGCGGCCCGCCGAACTCCCAGTCCATGAACCAAAGCTCTTCGGTTGCTCCGTACATGCTCACCATGTCGTACGAACCCGCATGGCTGATGAGGCATTTGAACCGGTCCGAATGCGTGGCAATCCAGTCCACCATGTAACCGCCGAACGATCCTCCGGCCGCTGCAAGCCGCGTGCCGTCAATAAACGGATACTTCCCGATGGCGGCGTCCGTGCCTTTCATGATGTCCTCGTAAACTTTCCCTCCCCAGTCGCGGCTGACGCCTGCTTCGAAGTTTTCGCCATATCCGGGCGAACCGTGCGGGTTAATCATCACGACCACATATCCCGGTGAAGCCATCATTTGTTGGTTCCAGCGATAGCCCCAGGCATCGGTCCAAGCCTGTTGCGGTCCTCCGTGAATCAGGAGCAGCATTGGATATTTTTTCGACGCGTCGAAATCCGGAGGTTTCACGACCATGCCTTCCACTTGCGTTTTGCCAGCGCCTCCAAACCAGAACGTCTCCATTGGCGAAAGATCGAGCTGCACAAGCAGCGATTCGTTCTGATGCGTAATCTGCCGGACATTTGTGCCGTCTGCTTCGGCCGTAAAAATCTCCGCCGGCATGGTGAGGCTCGTACGTGTGAATATCAATGCGCGGCCATCCTTGCTCACTCCAATTTCGTCATTGAAACCGTTCGCCAATACGGGTTTTGGTGTGCCACCAGCGACAGGGGCAATCGAAAAAACCGGCTGCTCGGATTTCTCTTCGGCTGCGAAATAAATCGCCTTGCTGTCAGCACTCCACGCGAACGACTCGACGCTCCGGTCAATATTCTCCGTCAAAGTTATCGGTTCGCCTTTTGCACGGTCGTACAGCATCAATCGCCACCGATCGCTTTCCCAACCGGAATGTGTCTGCGCGCGGTATGCGATCCACTTTCCATCCGGTGAATACGCTGGTCCCCAGTCGTTCGCCGGATTCGTTGTAATCCGCTTCGGAGCTGCGCTGCCAGCCACCGGCACAGTGAAGAGATCGCCGTTCGTGCTCAGGGCCGCGTCTGCATCGGTGTTTGCCGTGAAGCATAACTCTTTGCTATCAGGAGAAAACGCAATCGCGTCTGGATCGCCCAGATTGAATGGCGGCACATCATAATCTGCGCCAGGAATGAGATCGCGCGCTGCGCCTCCGCCGGCCGGCATCACAAATAGGTGGCTGCGGGTGCCATTTGACCAGCCATTCCAGTGGCGATAGAGCAAGTGCTCGTAAATTCTCGCTTTCACTTCACTTTTTTCGCGTTGCGCCTTGTGTTCCGAATTGCAGGCATCGTCCTTGCAATCGGGATAAACATCCGAAACGAACGAAATCCATTTTCCATCCGGCGACCACAGTTCATTATCCGCGCCACCAGAGAGTGAAGTAAGGCGGTTGGCGCCGCCGCCGGCCGGCGTAATCCAGTAAACTTGCTGTTCGCCGTCGCGCGACGAAAGAAACGCGAGCCGCTTCCCATCCGGCGACCATCGAGGACGCGTATCGCTGCCACCACGTGTGATTTGCCGCGCCGCGCCTCCGTCGGTGGAAATCAACCAGATATCGCGAACGACGCGATTTGCCTCGACGTTCGGCGTTCCCACTTCGTACGCGATCCATTTCCCGTCGGGCGAAATCTGCGGGCCACTTAGACGGTGCATAGCAGCCAGATCCTGAAACGTCATTGGACGCTTCTGCTGCGCCGCTATCGGAACCGCAGCCGCGAAAATCGCCAAAAGGGTGCCAGTCCAGACCGCGCCCGTTCGAAAACTCATCCGTCCTCCTGAAAACTTTTGCCTGTCACGCCAATCACAAATCCGTGTGATGATTGCACTTCCATGTTCTGTTTCCAAGCACTAGTCTGTGGCTTCGCGCTGGTGTAATTGGGGCGCACGCGCGCTGTAATTGAATATAAGATTGTGCCGTCCTCACACCTTTGTTAGGGAAGGTCATGGAAGACGCTCTGACGATTCACCGGTTGCACTTCGCCTTCACCGTCACATTCCACTACATCTTTCCGCAGCTAACAATGGGCCTCGCGCTCCTAATCTTCATTCTCAAAACGGCAGCACTCCGTACGGGCAATGAAACCTGGAACCATGCGGCCCGCTTCTGGGCCAAGATTTTTGGCATCAGCTTCGCCCTTGGCGTTGTCACAGGTATCCCCATGGAATTTCAGTTCGGCACCAACTGGGCGCAATTCTCGAAATCCGCTGGCGGCGTAATCGGTCAGACGCTCGCGATGGAAGGTGTTTTCTCATTCTTCCTCGAGTCCTCGTTCCTCGGGCTTTTTCTCTTCGGCGAAAAGCGCCTCGGGCCCCGCGCTCATTGGTTCAGTTCGCTGATGATGTTCATTGGTTCGTGGCTTTCCGGTTATCTCATCGTCGCCACTGACGCATGGATGCAGCATCCGGTCGGATACACGATCGGCGCGAATGGCTCATACGATCTGCAGGGTTTCTGGGCGTTGCTCCTCAACCCTTGGGCCCTCTGGCAGTATGCGCACACCATGATTGGCGCCGTACAAACGGGCTGCTTTGTGATGGCAGCTGTGGGCGCGTATTACACTCTGCAAAATGTTCACATCGAATTTGGCAAGATGTTTCTGCGCGTCGGCGTAACAGTCGGCGTCATCGCAGCGCTCCTGCAGCTCTATCCCACCGGCGACGGCCAGGGCGTGATGATCGCCAAGCACCAGAAGACAACTCTCGCCGCCATGGAAGGCTTATTCCATTCACAGGAAAACGCGCCATTGGCAATTCTGGGCCAGCCAGACGTGGAGAATCAGCGGCTCGACAATCCACTGGTTGTACCCAGCATGTTAAGTTTTCTGACGTATAAAAAATGGTCCGCGCAAGTAGATGGACTGGATCAGTTTCCGCAGTCCGAGTGGCCCGACAATATTCCGCTCCTTTATTTCAGCTATCACATCATGGTTGGCCTGGGAACGCTTTTCATTGCCATCCTGGTTATTTCCGCATTTCTTCTGACGCGAGGAAAACTCTACGGATCCAGAATCATGCTCTGGAGCCTCATGCTCGCGCTTCCGTTCCCGTTCATTGCTAATACAGCGGGCTGGATCACCGCCGAAGTGGGGCGCCAACCCTGGATCATTTACGGTTTGATGCGAACCAGCGCCGGAGTTTCATCGAAAGTTTCGGCGGGAAGCGCGTGGTTCACTCTCATTGGATTTCTCGGGATCTACACGATTCTCGGAATCCTTTTCCTTTTTCTCGTCTATCGCGAAATCGAAGCCGGCCCAGAACCGCGGGATCTTTCCCGCGAGACTGAATCGCTGCTCTCACCCGGAAATTGAAAGAGGAGTTCGATGGGTACGATCTGGTTCTGTCTGGTCGCGATCATGCTCGCCGGTTACGTGGTCCTCGATGGCTTTGATATCGGCGTAGGCATCCTGCATCTCTGGATCGCGCGCACCGAAGCCGAACGCCGCGGCCTACTCCGCTCGATCGGCTCGGTATGGGACGGGAATGAAGTCTGGCTGCTGGCGGGCGGCGGCACTCTTTATTTTGCCTTCCCGGCGCTTTATGCCGCCAGCTTCAGCGGATTCTACCTGCCATTGATGATGGTGCTGTGGCTTCTGATCCTGCGCGGAATCTCACTCGAGTTTCGAAGTCACGTCGGCGGACGAATCTGGGCGGTTTTTTGGGACGCCACATTTGCGCTAGCTAGTATTCTTCTTGCGGTGTTTTTCGGCGCCGCACTGGGTAATGTGGTCCGCGGAGTTCCCTTCGACGCCGGCGGCAATTTCTTCGAGCCTCTCTGGACGAACTTCATCCCAAAGGGTGACACGGGAATTCTTGACTGGTACACGATCTTGATCGGCGTCACAGCTCTGGCGGTCCTCGCGCTCCACGGCGCCACATGGATCGCCTATAAAACGGAAGGGGCGCTGAACGAGCGTGCGTTGCAATGGGCATCCTTGTTCTGGTGGCTAGTTGCGGCGCTGACGGTGATCGTCACGCTTACGACTTTTCGTCTCCTGCCCCAACACATGCAGAGCTTTCACATTCATCCCTGGGGTCTCGTGTTTCCCGTCATAGCAATCGCCGGGCTCCTCGGAATCAAATGGTTCACGCGCGTGAGGCAAGAGCTAATTGCATTCTTGGCTTCGTGTGCTTATATCGTAGGAATGCTTGCGAGCGTTGCGTTCAGCCTCTATCCCAACGTGCTGCCGGCGAGCACGAATCCGATATTCGGCCTTACCATTGCCAATTCAAAAGCCGCCGACTACGGCTTGAAAATCGGCCTAATCTGGTGGGTGATTGGAATGGCGCTCGCAACGGGCTACACGATTCACGTTTATCGCAACGTCTCCGGGAAAGTCAGCGCCTCAGAAGAAGAAGGGAACCAGCATTACTGAAGTGAAAGCGCTCTGCAGCGAGGGCCGTCACTACTACCTGCGACGCAGATCAGGATTCACCTGGCTCAGAAATAGCGCAGCCCCGCCGGCAACCAGCAAAAAGATACCAAGAATTTTCGGGATTTCGATCACTCTACGCGTTTCCATAATCACCTTGTTGCCGGCAATCTCAATCTCTTGCTTCTTCGCAGGCATCACAACGTTCGGATGCGCCAGTCCCGCAATCCCCAGCACAACGAACAGAACGCCGAAAATTGCGAGCGAGTTAAATTTCACGCAGCACCCCGTCAGATCCCGTCCCGACTCGAAGCCTCCTCACCCATACTCCTCCGCTATTTTCGCGCTTCCTTAGCCTGTGCCAGAGGCTGAATGATTTCGCTCAGGTAGTCCGGACGCGATTTGTCGCGCTCGATATGCGGATACTGAATGCCGCCGTGATAGTCCACCGACAAGGTCTGATACTGCGCGCCATTTGCAACCAGTAACCGAATCGGCTCAGAAGATTCCTTTGCCAACTCAATCGCGTCTCGAATTCCGTCCGGCGAAAATTGCCGGCCATTGACCGCTGCGATCTTCATTCCGGGACCGATTCCCGCCGCATACGCGGGCCCGCCATGAATCACATCGCCCACCGTACCGTCCTCGGCTACCGTCAAACCAATCGAAAATTCGAGATCGAGCCGGCCGGAAACCACATCGTTATTCGATTCCATCTCATTAGGCTCTTCGTTGTAGACAAGCTTCCAGCCGCTATTTTCGATGGCTTCGATCGGAGTCTTTGTCGCAACTCCGTCAAGGCGCGCCCGTAGAAACCCTGTCCAGTCGTAAGCAGCGAGTCCATTCAAAGTCGTAACAATATCCTCGAATGTATACGTCTTTAGTTCCGGCGCTCCACTCGACCCGCCGTGAAAAACGCGGCAGAAATCATTGATCGACTTTTGATCTTTCGTCAGCCGCCGCAACGTTCCGTCTACATCGAGCCAAAGCAGCTCGCCCTCTTCGTAGAAATCCGTACCCCGGCGCCAATTTGACCAGTCCGGCGTGGCGTCATACAGAAACGGTGCGGCATCCGCAGTGTCCTGCAAAGGCCGCCAGTCTCGCCCGGGGCGATGCTCGTACGTCGCCACCAGGAGTGCCATCGCCTCTCGCCATTGTCCGGCAGTAAGCAGCCCACTTCGGGCCGTAAGCACGTCGCCCAAGTATTGGGTGAGTCCTTCGTACACCCAAAGCAGGTCGTCTTTCATTGGTTCCTGGAAATCGGGCGTCGCAAGACCAGCCGGGCGCCGGTATTTTCCATTCCACGAGTGAACAAATTCATGCGGTAGCAATCCCGAAAAAGCGATTCGCAATGGCTCATCGATCAAGCTGCGCTCGTTCACGCGATCGTCGCTCGACTCATGATGCTCGAGCCCGAAATGCGCCACGTCGTCGCTCAGCGTCAGCAGAAAATGATAGTCGCGATAATGGCGCGCTCCGAATAGCGCTCCGGTCTCCAGCACGAGCTGATGAAAATGCATCTCCTGGTCGGGCGGCATCGCCAGCGCCCCGGGACTATCCGCCGCAATATCCATCTCGTGCGGCGGCTGTTGGCCGGGCGTGAGCTGAATCACGCGAAAATACTTCCCAGAAATTACCGGTGAATCCACAAGGGTGTTCAGCGTCACCGGATCGAAATCAATCGTGTCGCCATTTTCTTTCGCGCCGGGCAGTGCCGTACCGTATTTCCAACCGGCAGGCAATCTCAAGCTCGGCACAAACGTAATGTCCTTGGCGGCGTAGCCTTTCGGATATAGGAGCACCTGGTTCCAGCTGAGAAGGTCGAGCGAAGCGGTCGCCGATGCCCCCGCCGAAAATCCAGTCGCAGCCGCGGAAAGCAAAAAATCGAGATCCGCATCGAGCGACGTCACGCCCTGCGGAATCTCCAGATGAATGGAATACATTTCAACCAGATCGCGCCGCCACGGAATCGTTTTCCCTCCAGCGCTGAATTTCATTCCCGCGACTTCGATGATCGGCCCGTCCGGCATGTGCTCGCCGGGAATCCATTTCGGGTAATACAAGGTAAGCGGACCGGCCTGCACCGGAATCTGCATATGTGCGTGCAGGATTTTCTGGGGCGCCTGGCGCGCGTCCACGGCCAGCCGAATCGTTCCCGGCATGGTTTCCGCTCGAAGAGACTTTGGCGCAAGCGCAAATCCCAGCGCCCACACAATCAGTACTGCAATTTTCCTCAGCGCACAATCGTGCATCCCGTTCCTCTCAGTCATCCGGAGTATGATTCTCTTGATTGTTCGCAACCACGCCCAGGGCTGCGCAAATCGGCAAGCAACCGCAAAAGATCACGTAACCGGCGTCGCTGTTTTTCGCGCCGGGTTGAAAAATGGCAGTTCGCGAGTCGTCGCCCTCACCTTGTGACGCACCGCCTCGACCGTCAATTCCATCTGCAATTCCATTCCCGCTTCCGCGAGCTCGCGCTTGATGCTCGCTAGCGCGATCATTTTCTTGAGCGTTGGCGACCAAGTCGTCGAGGTCGCTTTCCCCACTTGCAATCCGCCGCGATATACCGGCACCGGCACACGCGACGTAGTTCCCGGCACTTGCGGCGCAAGACCGATTGCATCGTAAAGCCGTTCCACATCGTCCCAATTGATATCGAGTCCTGTGAGGAGCCGCTTCGGCTTTACACGGTTCTCCTCTTCTAATGCCGCCCGGCCGATGAAATATTCCTTCTTCAAATCCACCAGCCGCCCCAATCCGATTTCATAGGGCGAATACTTTTGCGATTCGATCAGCGCCTTCTTGCTGCTGAAATAATCCACTTCGATCAATATCAACCCAGCTTCCACGCGCGCCACATCGAGCGCGAGCATCCCTGCGGCGTGCAAGTCGAATTCGCGTCCAGAGTCCACGAGCGCGTCCCATACCGTAGGTGCATCGCTCCAGGGAATCCAGATTTCGTACCCCAGATCGCCCGTATAGCCCGTTCGCGAAATATCCACTTCCACGCCCGCTATTTTTCCGTGCGTGACGCGGAAATATTTCAGATTCGCGATGTCGGCGTCAGCAATCTTCTTCAAAAGCCGCCCCGACGTCGGCCCCTGCAGGGCCAGCGCCGCCACCTGGTCTGAAATGTCCTCGATCTGCACGTCGAGTCCCAGCGCGTTCTGATGGAACCAGCGCATGCTCGGATCGGCCGCCGTCCACCGATATACATTTTCTTCTAGGCGCGAAATCGTACCGTCGTCAATCACTTTCCCCTGTTCATCGCACCAGCAACAGTAAATCACCTGTCCCACGGCCACTTTGTTGATATCGCGCGTGATCACGCGGTTGACGAATTTCGTCGCATCTTGCCCGGTAATTCGGTACTTGAAAAGGGGAGTCACATCGATCAGCGCGGCGGCGTTGCGTATCGCGTTGTACTCGTGCTCGTGGTGCATTTCGTACACGCTGGCCGCGTAATATCCCGACCATTCGCGAAAGTTCAGGCTTTCGCAGAGCTTGATCACTCTCTCGTGTACCGCTGTCCCGATTGGCAAGTCCTCTCCTGCAGAAGCAAAACAGTCGAAAATATAGGCTCGCGATTATAGTGTGCGGTGCACTTTACTCGCAAGGTGAAGTGCTCCGCGCAGTTTCTTTTCGGATATGAGTTTTGCTCGTTTTTATCGAGTTTCCTGGCTTGAGGCCAGCCCCACCGCGCGCTTCTTCCTTGTGACGCTACACCTCCACCTGTAAAATGCTTCGACTCTTTCCGCATTTGTTTTTCCCGCGGGGGACTCGCACAAAATCCTCATGGCGAAGCGCTACGACGTTATTGTCATCGGTGGCGGCCACAACGGCCTCGTGAATGCGGCTTATCTCGCAAAGGCCGGAAAGAAAGTCTTAGTGCTCGAACGTCGTTACGTTCTCGGCGGTGCCGCTGTCACCGAAGAAATCGTTCCCGGCTTCAAGTTTTCCGTTTTTTCCTACGTTGTCTCGCTTCTTCGCCCGGAAATTATTCGCGACCTCGATCTTCCGCGCCACGGCCTGGAAATTCTTCCGCTCGACGGGACCCTGACGCCGATGCCCGACGGCAATCACCTCTGGCGCGTTAACGACCACTCCAAATCGCGCCGTGAGATCGAGCGCCACTCCAAGCTCGACGCCGAAGCCTACGAAGAATTCGGCAAGTCTATGGTGGCGATGTGCCGCTTCGTGAAACCGATTCTCGGCATGATTCCCCCGGACCCCACATCGCTCGATCCGCGTGATCTGAAAAAGCTCGCATTCCTCGGTAAGCGCTTTCAAGCGCTCCCCGCAGAAGACAAATACAACCTCGTCCAGCTCATGACCATGAGCGCTGCCGATTTTCTCGATCAGTGGTTCGAGACGGATGTGCTCAAAGCGACGATGTCCGCCTCCGGAATCATCGGCACCTTTCTCGGTATCCGCTCGCCAGGCACCGCCTATGTTCTGCTGCATCACTACATGGGTGAAATTGACGGCGCGTTCCGCTCCTGGGGTTTCAGCCGAGGCGGCACCGGTGGTATTTCCAATGCCATCGGCAGCGCTGCCCGCGAAGCCGGCGTTGAAATCCGCACGGAAGCGCCCGTCTCGAAAATTCTGCTCAAAAACGGAACCGCGCACGGTGTGGTTCTCGAGAGTGGCGAAGAAATTCACGCCAGTATCGTTTCCTCCAGCCTTGATCCGAATCTCACTTTCCTGAAATTTATCGATCCTCGCAAACTGCCTGGCGATTTCGTAGAAGAAGTCCGTCGCTACAAATACCGAGGCTCATCTGGAAAGGTAAATCTCGCTCTCGACGCACTCCCCGATTTCACCTGCATGCCGGGTCCCGGACGTCATCTGCGCGGTGCGATTTCCATCTCGCCCTCAATGGACTACATGGAACGTGCCTACGACCAGGCCAAATACGGCGAATATTCGCGCCGTCCGTACATTGACATGGTGATTCCTACGCTCACCGATCCCTCCGTCGCTCCTCCCGGTAAGCACATCCTTTCCTGCTTCGTTCAATACGCGCCGTACAAACTAAGCCACGGCACATGGGATGAACAGCGCGAGGCGTTCGGCAACACCGTGATCGACACCATCGCCGAATACGCGCCGAACATAAAAAACATCATCATCGGCAAGCAGTTCATCACCCCGCTCGATATCGAGCGCCAGACAGGCCTCACCGAAGGCAACATCTTTCAGGGCGAGCTTTCCCTCGAACAGCTTTTCTTTCTGCGACCCGTCGCCGGTTGGGCCCGTTACCGCACTCCCATTCGCAAGCTCTACATGTGCGGCTCCGCCACTCATCCCGGTGGCGGAATCATGGGTGCCCCCGGGCGCCTCGCCGCGCTCGAAATCCTGAAAGACGCAGGGCACAAATAATGGCCGTCCAGCGCGACATCGTGATTCTCGGTGCCGGGCACAATGCCCTCGTCACTGCGTTCTATCTCGCCAAAAAAGGTTTCAGGCCCTTGGTACTCGAACGCCGCTCGATTGTTGGCGGCGCAGCCATCACCGAGGAATTTCATCCCGGATTCCATTGTTCGACGCTCGCGCATGCCGGCGGCCCGCCGCTCTCTTCGATCGTGGAAGACATGCAGCTCGCCAAATTCGGCCTCGAGCGACTCGAATCTCCCGTTCGCGTGTTCGCGCCGTCGCAAGATGGCCGGGCGCTTACGCTTTTTACCGATCCAGCCGCATCCGCGAAAGAAATCGATAAGTTCTCGCAGAAGGACGCCACGAATTACTTTGAGCTTCACAATTCGCTGGCGCGGCTGGGCGAAATCCTTAACCAATTGCTTTCGCTCACGCCACCTGTAATCGAAGATCCATCGAATGAAGACCTTTGGAAGCTTCTAAAACTCGGGAAGAAAGTCCGCGGCCTCGGCAAGAAGGAAATGATGCGTCTGATCCGCTGGGGCCCGATGGCCGCCGCCGATTTCGTCGCGGAATTCTTCGAAACGGACCTTCTCCGCGCTGCTGTAGCTGCCCGCGGAATTTTCGGAGCGGCACTCGGCCCCTGGTCCGCAGGTTCCACCACTCTCTTGCTCTTGCGCGCCGCCGCCGACCCCTACCCGGTCGGCAATTCCGCGATGCCTCGCGGAGGAATGGGCGCACTCACAGCGGCCATGGCGGCATCCGCAAAACAGGCAGGCGCAGAAATTCGCACGAACGCCGATGTCCAGAAAATCCTGGTAAAAAATGGCGCTGTAATCGGTGTTGCACTCGCGACCGGTGAGGAAATCGCGGCAAAATGCGTTGTCTCCGGCGCCGACCCGCGCCGCACTCTGCTCGGCCTTCTTGACCCCGTGCACCTGCCGCCAAGCTTCGTCGTGAAGATGCAGCATTTCCGCGCGCAGGGAACCGCTGCCAAACTAAATCTTGCGCTCGACAGCCTGCCCACCTTCACCGCGCTCAAGCAATCATCCGCCGATCGTTCCGCACTCAGCGGCCGCATCCACATCGGCCCTGGCATTGATTACCTCGAGCGCGCTTTCGATGCCTCCAAGTACGGCGACTTTTCGCCCGCGCCCTATCTCGATATTTCCATTCCCACAATCCTCGACCCCGCACTCGCGCCGCAAGGCAAGCACGTCATGTCCATCTACATGCAGTTCGCCCCCTTCCACCTGAAAGCGGGCGACTGGGCCCAGCACAGCGACGCGCTCGCCGACACAATCGCAAAGACGGTTGCCGAATATGCCCCCGATCTTCAGTCAAAAATTCTGGGGGGCCACATCATCACGCCCAAAGATATGGAAGAAACATACGGCCTAACCGGCGGCCACCCATTCCACGGTGAACTCTCCCTCGACCAAATCTTCACCATGCGCCCCATTCTCGGCTGGGCCCGTTACGCCACCCCGGTCAAGGGCCTCTACCTCTGCAGCAACGGCACCCACCCAGGCAATGGCGTCACAGGAGCCTCCGGCGCCAACGCTGCCCGCGAAATCCTCCGCGACCTCAAGAAGTAAGCCCCGGCAAGGAGTAAGCGCACGACGCCCAGTCGCCGCCCAGTTGCAGAATTAACGGCAAACCCGCGCCAGATTGAGTACGTGCGTAAGGTGACGCTGCCATTCCGTAACGCCGGCGTTTCGTCGGCTCTTTTGACTTCGCCTTACGGGGTTGGAATCGGTCTTGGGAAGTGCTAGACTATCCCTAGGAGACCCCTATGCCCACCCTATACGTCGAAAACGTCCCAGACGAACTCTACGACGCCCTCCGCAGCCAGGCCAAAGGAAACCACCGCTCGATCGCCGCTGAAGTGTTATCCCTACTCGAAGACAATGTCCCCACGAAAAGCGAACTCAAGTCGCGCAAGGAGTTTCTGAATTACGTGAAGCGGATTCAGAGCCGCAAGCCTTCTCGCCGATCCTTTCCCTCCACCGAAGAGATGCTGCGCGAGGATCGAACGCGTTGAAGCGGCTGGTGGTGGATGCGAGCGTTGCTGCCAAGTGGCTCCTTCCGCCTTCGAACGAACCGCATATCAATCAAGCCGTTCGATTACTCGAGGACTACGTTGATCGCAAGATTCAAATCTTGGTCCCCGATCTTTTTTGGTCGAAGTCGGCAACTTACTGTGGAACGCCGCGCGTAGAGGCCGTTGTACGCTTGACCACGCAACGAACGCGCTCAATAGAATAACCGCGCGGAGATTTCCTACAATCGCATCGCTTTTTATACTGCGTTCAGCGTTCGCGATCGCCAACGCGCATGGTCGCACGGTGTACGACTGCCTTTACATTGCGCTTGCAGAAGCTCTCGAGGTCGATTTTGTCACAGCGGATGAAAAGTTGGCAAACGCATTGGCTTCTAAATATTCGATCATTTCGATAGGTGAGATGTAGCACGCTCTCTTCGTAAGGCAATGCATCGCGAGCACCTCCCAACGAAAGTCCAAAAGCCCGCTACGCTTCCTTCCCCGCCACCACTTGCGCGTGTCCCAAAAATGCCACCAACGAAACCCCGCCAATAATATTCCCCACCAGCGTCGGCACCAAAAAACGCCCCAAATAAAATCCCCAGCTCTCCGCCCCCGTCGCCACTAGAAACAGAATCTTAGTCGACCCGGCAATCACGTGGTTGAAGCCCCCGAGCCCGATCAAATAAGTCAGAATGATTATGATGCTCACGCGCGCCGACTCTGCCCCCGGCAGCAGCCATACCATCAACGCAATCAGCCACCCCGCAAAAATCGCCCGCATCACCACCACCCAGAATCCCGCGCCCAGGCCGTCCTCACTCACCGCCGTCAGAGTCTGCTGCACCTGCGGCGAAAAAATCTGCACCCGCGCCACGCACAGCGCAAACAAGTACGTCCCCACCAAATTCGCTAGCAGCACAACGCCCCACAGCCGCACCATCCGCATCGCCATTTGCCAACTCCGCCCCGTCAGCACAGGCAACACCGCCGTCAACGTCGTCTCCGTAAACAACTGCTGCCGCCCCAGCACCACGATCAAAAATCCCACGCTGTACCCAAGCTTCGTCAACAAGCGCGTCCAAGCTCCCGTCGGCAGATAACCCGCAATCAGCGCCTCGGCCACAAGCGAAAATCCCATCGAAAGCCCAGCCGCCAGCCCCGACCAAGCCAGCGCCGACGCCGTTCGTTTCAGTTCGTCTTCACCTTCTCGACGGATCGTCTCGTGCACCACGCGTGCGCCAATCGCCACGCGCTCCTGCACCTGCTTCTCCTCGATCTTCTTCGTAATCGCTGGAGAAATTTCCGGCACAGCCGCTGTTTCCTGCTTCTTTGCTCTTGGCATCCCTTGTCCCACGAAAGGAGGAAAGCTATCTCGAAAAGTGTCTCATCGAATGAAGCGGCAATCCCATTGGGGATAAGCTGTATACCGCAGGCCTTTCACGAAAATGAAAATGGCCCGAAGGTTTGAAAGCCTTCGGGCCACCTGTTGCGTTATCCTAGCCGAATAGCGCAATCTCAACCTTTGCTGCTACGCTCCAACTTGCTTCGCCGCCGGCACGTTCTTGAGTTCGATTTTTCGCGGAAACGCCGTCGGCGCCACCGGTGCCGTGATTTCCAGCACGCCGTTCTTGTATTCCGCCATCAACTTCTCCGTCACGACGCCCTCGGGCAATTCGATCGTTCGCTCGAACTGGCCGTACACGATCTCTTCATTCATCCACTCGACGCCGTTCGTCGTCCGCACCGTCTTCCTCTCGCCCTTGATCGTCAGTAGGTGTTCAACCAGCTGAACCTCCACGTCCTTCGCCTCGATTCCAGGCAGCGAAACGCGCGCGATGTAAGTCTTTCCGTCCTTGTCTATGTACGACTCGACTGCAGGCAGAAATCCCGCCTTCTTCGCGGTTTTGAACTCTGGCGCCAACGGATTGCCCGCCAGAATGTGGTTAAACAGCTGATCGAAATCCCGCCTGAATTCAAACAGGTTCTGAAAAAGATTCTCGCGTGGAACTAGATTTGTCATGATTTTTCTCCTTCGCTTCCACTTCATGAGTCCCGTTGTCCCTTGATAGTTTTGAATGAAAGTCAGCAGCCGGGCGCGGAGTGTATCCGGTCCAAAAGGACCGACGCGTCTCATTCATGGGCGCTTTATTCAGGCTCCGTTCCCGGCTGCTGGCACACTTTGAAGGCTTGGATTCTCCGCACTGGTCAAACCCCTGCTCGCTGGGTGTAGCGCACGGCCTCACCTCTTCATTTCGGGTTTCCTGGCCTTTGCGTCTCTCTTCCATCTGCGGTCTCCGTTCCTTCTGGTGCCACTTATATCTCCGCGTTCCCCAAACTTCAGTGACCAGCATCGCCAGTCGCAGTGACCGCGGTCACCCTCTCAAAGACCGCTAAATCGTGTCGGGGAAGGAAGTGCTGCATATTTACGCCGCCCTTTGTTACACTGGCGCCGCTCGCAAAACTGAGGAGAACAGATGAAACGCACCAAATTCCTTCTAGCCCTTATGCTCACGGCTTCGCTCGCCCTCTCCGCTCACGCGCAATCGAAAGAGCAAGATCGCGTCGAAAACTCCGGCCGAGTCATGAAAGAAATCATGGACATCCCCGACAACATTCCGCAGAGCGTCATCGACAAAGCTGACTGCGTCGTCATCCTCCCCTCTGTTCTCAAGGCCGCATTCATCGTCGGCGCTAGCTACGGTCGCGGCGTCATGACCTGTCGCAGCGGCGCTAACATGCGCGGCCCCTGGGGCGCTCCCTGCATGATGGCTCTCGAAGGCGGCAGCTTCGGCATCCAGCTCGGCGGCCAGGCCACCGACTTCGTTCTGCTTCTCATGAGCGAGCGTTCCGCCGGCAGCATTCTCACAAGCAAAGTGAAGATCGGTGGCGACGCTTCCGCTGCTGCCGGACCAGTTGGCCGGAACGCATCCGCCGAGACCGATGTGACCTTCCGCGCGGAAATTCTCACCTATTCACGCGCGCGTGGATTGTTCGCGGGCATTTCTCTCGCGGGTTCCACGCTTCGCCCCGACAATGGCGCCAACCAAGCCCTCTACGGGAAAAAGATCCCTGCCAAGGACATCGCGCTGAAGGGAGCCGTCCCACCTCCTCCGTCGGCCCAGGCCCTTTTGCAAACGCTGAATGCGCATTCGCCGAAGCATTCGTAGCGCCGCCAGCGGATCGCCTCCGCGTCGCGCCAGTCGCATGAGTCAGCCCCAAAAACAAAAAGCCCCAATCTCCGTTCCCGGAGAATGGGGCTTGTTTTGTGACCGGACGAGATAGCGAGCTAACTCACGCTGCCGCGAGATACTCCCACTTCCCATCCTTGGACTTCAATTGGTGCACTCGGCCTTCATCCGCATGGAGAAAATATGTGCCATCAGGAATCTGCCGTGCGTGCTGCGACTTCACCTGGCACTTCGCCCACCGTGAACGCGCTGCCGCGGGCGGCACGCCATGCTGCCGAACTTCCGGAACCAGTTCGATTCCGTATACCACGCGGTACTCCACTCCAGTGGGCCGGGTCGGTACCAACCGCCCCTCACCTTTCAGTTTCTCGGCCATACTTTCCTCCTCTCAATCAGCGCTATCATTGCCCAAACTGCCGGCACCGGGGAAGGCACCTAACGGGCACTTAGCCTAACGATCTGTATTTGAAGCACTTTCCCGGAGGTCTGGCACTGGGCCAACGATCCCCCGGTATGATTTGCCCAACCGCCCCTGCTACACCTCTTAGATGCTCAGAGGGTATCAAATCGTTTCTCTTATTTACGATTTGAGACCCCGAACTGTCACCGAACGAGCCGCTCCTCCACACCCTCGCAGGATGGCCCTGAAATGTAACCCTAAGTCCCTTGCTTGCTTAAGTTACGGATGAAGACGTCGAAGAGAACGGCTGGAGATGTTCTCAAATCCCTACTTCATCTGCCACAACGCAACCACAGCAGCATCAACGTGATAGGCATTATATCACATTCCGGCCCTGAAATCCCGCCCATACGGTATCTTCACCGAACATTTACATACTTAACCGTAGGCGTTCGACCGCGAACACATGAAGCCAGAATCCCGGGCGACTACGACTCCGGCGTCATTGCCGTCACCTGCAACGGCTCCTTGCCCACAAACTCCAATCCCGTTACAAATTGCCCTTGCCCCATCGGGTCGCAATAGGTCACCCGCGCAGCAGACGTAAAATGCCCCGCAGGCAGCGACACCAGAATCGTGTCGTCCGTATACCATTCGCTCGCCGAAATCACGCGCACCCCGCGCGAACTCACGTTCTCCGTGATCGCGCGCTCCACTCCCAGCCTCCCATGCCTTCCAATCAAAAGCGCCGTCGTCTTCATCGCCAACCGCTTCTCCACCCGCTGGGCCACAAAACTCTGCATTTGAGCGCTCCTCAGACCTTGAGTTGAAAACCGACCGCCTAGACGAAAACCGTTCCAGCGCGGCGCACAAGGCTCAACCCACTTCTAGGACACACCCCGGGCAAGCCAAAGTACACCGCAAACTACGTTCATCGTAATCGCTCCTGGCTCACCCACAACTCAAATCCGCACCCCCGCTGTCGTAAACGTAACGCCCCACTCGTTATTTTCGCCTTTCTTTCAGCCCCCTTTTTGAACCGCCGCCTTTCTCCCGTGTAGCGCCAGCCTCGCCGCGCACCAGCAGCAATGGTTTCAGTGGCGCAGGCACTCTTGCCTGCGAGTTTTGCCGGTCCGCTCGAATTTCGCGGGGCCGGCATTTTTGTAGGTCGCCCCTTCAGGGGCGACATAATTCACTCCCGAAAAGTGGGGCTTTAGCCCCTGAAGTTTCTTGAACTTTCTTCGCTTTCGATTTTCCTCTCAGCGCACAAACCTCAAGATAATTAAACACTCTCCGCTCGCCCCGCTATACTGTCGAATCGACCACGCACCCATGCGAACAAAACTCCTCCTCTCAGTCATAGCCTGCACAACCGCGTTCTCCACCACGCATCCCTCCCACTCGCGCGCACAACAATCCCCGCCCGCCGCCGCTCCCCTCGAAATCCGCGGCCACTACATCGGCGAACCCGTCAAACGTTTCTTCCGCCTCGACTTCGAAGCGCGCGGCGAAATGGAAGTCTGCCGCCAGAATCCCAACCGCCCCGCCTGCGGCCGCCTCCTCGACGCCATCGAGTACGGCAAACGTGCCGACATATCCACCACAGTCCCCGCCAACCCCGATAATCCCGAAGGCGATCGCGAAACCACCAACTTCATCCTCGACGGCGGCAAGCTCGTCAAAATCTCCATGCTCGCCAACGCACCTCCCGAAGAACTCAAATCACTCGGCCGCCCCACCAGCGAAAAATCCATCCCCGCCCACGACACCTCCGGCGCCAAATGGGAAAATCACCTCACCATCTGGGAGACCCCCACCCTCTACGTCTCGCTCTACCTCGATAACAACCCAGCCATCCAGGATCATCGCCTCACGCTAACCATCGAAGCCCCAACCGAACTCACCCGCGAAAATCCCGAAGCAGCAGAATCCTCAAAGCCGTCTTCATCCGCCCCCGCACCAGCTTCCGCGCCGCACTAACGGTCACAAAATACGCATTTTGTAACGATTAGAAATTGAGGATGGCGTTTGTTTTGTTTTGATTGCGCGAAATTCTAATCGCGGTGTAACGATTAGAAATCTGCTGACGACTGGTCCTCCGGCGCCGTGTCGCCCGAGGTGAGGTAGGCGATGAGCGACTGCGGACGAAAGCGCGGATCGCGGAATCGCGATACGCCACAGCGGACGAAAAAGCCGCGAAAATTTGCGATTAGAAAATCTTAGTTTGGTGATTCTTATGGGGCTTACGTGGAATTCTAATTCCAGATTTGCGATTAGAATTGCGCCACCGAGGAGAGGCCTCGAAGGACAGCGATCTGTCGACGATGCGGGCGTCAGATTCGCAGAATTAGATGCTCGCGGGGCTGGAACGTGAAGGCGAGCGGCCGATCGATCCCACAGGGCTCTGAGGCTGCCCAGGGGCCGCCGTCTGCCGCCGGTCTTCGTTCTTACCATCGTGCTCCTCGCCGTTTCACGTTCGTCGCGCTCGTGTCACGTTCATTCGTCGCAACTCACCGATGACGGGTAGCAGCCGGTGAAGAAAAACTTAACTGGTCGTTAGTACAGAAAAGGATTGCTAGGACTAGAACTGTACTTGCCTCACGCTAACCATCGCGCCTTGCGCTCAAGACAATCACCGATGCTTCTCCACACACGTAGATCGAACGGAAAGAGAGTCCGGCTTGCCGGGTGAACTAACTATTCGAAGGGGCCAGAAAACGACTTGCGAAATTGACCTTCCATTGCTTGCTTCCAATTTCCAGGCGGCATCTTGCTTCACGCAGAAGACTCACTTCGAGCGCGAAGTCGCCTTCGTCTGGACATCAAATCCCTTTCGTATCGAGTATTTTTCCAGAGATAACGTAATTGGAGAGACCGAAAGTGAGCCGCGCAGTCGGAGACTTAAAAGCTCGCCAAACTCGAAGCCTTCATCTTTTCCAAAAGTCTCCCTCACTTCGTGGGGAAGCGACAGATCGAAAAGTGTCCATCCAGTATTTTGCGGAAGGCGATAGATTACCCACTCGTTTCCGGGACGTTTTCCGAGCGGTTTGTTGCCTACGTCGCATGCAATCCATCCCGCCTTGGATGGACGTCCATCCTTTGCAATCAATTGAATTCGGGCATAGACGTGAGCGCCGTCGAAAAGCTTGGCTTCAAAGCGAAGGTGGTTGCTCACCCTCTGATGTTTCTCCAGCGCAAAATCTAAGGCGTCGCTCGATTCAGCCTCCCTCGTTAGTCCACCCGGCCGCTCTGATGAGGACGAACACGTGAGAGACGGGGTAACCTGAGAGTCAGCGGGCTTCCAGCCATTATCCAGCAGGCTGGCAGGAAGGTACCCAAACGAAATTTCAGTAATTTCACTCGTTCGATCTCGCCGTTGTTTGGGACTCTCGATCTCGGCTCTCGTGGCTAAACCCTGGTAATCTTTAACCTGAGCTTCGACGTCAAGGAAAGTGATTTGAGCTTTCTCTAACTCGATCGTCATACGCGAAGCTTTTTGAATAAATCCTGTAACCTCTAGAGGTGCGTAGCGCCGGCTGATCTTCAGACGTGGATAATCGGAGATACTCACCTCGCAGAAGACACCACCGAACTCGTCGGAGGGTTCCAGATGGAGGTCGTAAAGGTCCCCGACTTTCCCTTGTGAAATAGAGATCAAAAAGAGGCGCCAACGAACCGCCAATCCTCCATAACTGTTCTCAACGGTCTCTCTCTGATACGGAGGTGCGGCATTGATCTTCTCGAAGATCTCTCGGGGAGTTGGATCGGACCTAAATTCTGCTCCCGATCGCTCGGTCGATGCAGAGTGCCCGTAAAACTGAACCGTCTGTTGGATATTTGACCCGCTGGCGATTGCCGAGCCTTTGACTGACGAGCCACGCAGAGAAATGTTCCCATTCGTTCGCGAGGAACTGAAGAAGCGCTTAACAAGCCACCCAACTAAGCCCACGAATACCAAGCCTCCGATGCCGTCGAACCACCACTTGTAGTCCTGCCAGTCCCAACTCACGCGGCGATTCTAGCACCTGCTCGATTCTATGCAAGATGTCCCCTTGCGTTGCTTCTTGGAGAGGCTGATTGACCTGTTACGGACAGGAAGCGTAATCTTGCCGCGACCAGCTAGGCAGACCGTATGGGCTACGAACATAGGAAATGAAGATGAGTGACCAATCTACGCCGATTGCTCCGTACACTAGGATTCGGTATCTCGGTGTTGGCGACATTACATTCTATGCGGTAACCGATGATGACCTTCGCGCAATCGAGCGTGGAGGTGAATTTCAGCTTCCTCTCCCCGCTTCCTTCCTCCGTGCTTCTTTGCCTCCCTGCCTCCTTGCCCCGCCTCCAGAATCGTTGCGGTCACTTGCCCCGCACGCTACAATTCGGGTTCACACATCGAGGTGAACCAACCATGACAGCTTCTGCCACCACCAACACGGCCACCAAATCGGCCGAAGAGCTAATCCACTCGCGCGGCGAATTTGTGAACGAGCCCTTCACCGATTTCTCGAAGCCCGAGAATCGCAAAGCCATGGAAGACGCGCTGCGCCACGTGAAATCCATGTTCGGCCGGGAATATCCGCTGGTGATCGCCGGACAAAATCTCGTCACCACCGACAAAATCAAGTCCACGAACCCGTCGAACCCGAAGGAAGTGATCGCCGTCTTCCAGAAGGCCACCGTCGAGATGGCGAATCAGGCCGTCGAAGGCACTGCGAAAGCGTTCGAACACTGGAAAAAAGTGCCGGCCGAAGAACGTGTCGCATGCGCGTACCGCGCGGCGGACATTTTGCGCAAGCGGCGCTTCGAGCTTGACGCGTGGCTTTGCTATGAAATCGGCAAGACGTGGCCGGAAGCTGACGCCGACATCGCTGAGTTGATCGACTTCTGCGAATACTACGGCCGCGAAGAGTTGCGTCTGGCGGCGCCGCAGAAATTGACGCCACAGCGCGGCGAAAAAAATTATATGAAGTACATCCCGCTCGGTGTGGGCGTGATTATTCCGCCATGGAATTTCGCGGCGGCCATCATGGGCGGCATGACGCTCGCGGCCATCGTCACCGGAAACACGGCGGTGGTGAAGCCCTCGAGCGATTCGCCGACCATCGCGGCAATCTTCATCGATATTTTGTACGAATCGGGCGTGCCGCGCGACGTGGTCAGCTTCTTCACCGGCCCGGGTGGAACCGCCGGCGAAGCGCTCGTCAATCATCCGAAGACGCGCTTCATCGCCTTCACCGGTTCGAAGGAAGCGGGCTTGCGCATCAGCGAACAGGCGGCGCGCAAGCAGCCGGGGCAGGTGTGGATCAAGCGCACGGTGCTTGAGATGGGGGGCAAGGACGCGATCGTCGTCGACGACGAAGCCGATCTCGACGCGGCGGTGGAAGGCGTCGCCGTTTCAGCCTTTGGATACCAGGGACAGAAGTGCTCGGCGTGCTCGCGCGCGATCGTCTCGGAAAAAATCTACGACGAATTCCTCGAAAAACTGGTCGAGCGCATCCGAAAAATAAAAGTCGGCCCAATCGAGGATCCGCAAAATTACATGGGCCCGGTGATCAACGAAGCGTCAATGAAAACGATTCTGGGCTACATTGACGCCGGAAAGAAAGAAGGCCGCCTTGTCGCGGGAGGGAAGCGCGCAGAAGGCGACGGCTACTTCATCGAGCCGACAGTGATTGCCGACGTCGATCGCAAAGCGCGAATTTTCCAGGAAGAGATTTTCGGCCCGGTGCTGGCGGTTTCGAAGGCGAAAGATTTTGAGGACGCACTAGCCATGGCCAACGACACAGAATTTGGACTAACGGGCGCGGTCTATTCGCAAAACCCCGCGAAGATCGAACGCGCCGCCGAAGAATTTCACGTCGGCAACTTGTACATGAACCGCAAATGCACAGGCGCCATGGTAGGCGCGCACCCCTTCGGCGGCTTCAACATGTCCGGAACCGACTCAAAATCCGGTGGGCAGGATTATTTGTTGCTGTTCCTGCAAGCCAAAACCATAGCCGAAAAAGAAGGCGCCACAAAATAGTGCGGCTCCCTCTTCTGTAGCGCTGGCTTCCAGCCGGCGTTTTTGAATTTTGTTTTTGCCTTTGTCTTTTGCGGCCACAGAATCACGGCGCCGTCGTGGAATAATTCGATTCCGGCACGGGCTTCATCTTGAAGACGCCGCGCAAAATCAAATACGCCACCGGCCCGGACGCGAGCAGCCACGGCGCCCAGCGCCAGACGTAATCTTCACTCTGCGCGATTTTCAGCGCGCACAGAATCACCGGAAAAATCAGGACGTAGGCCAGGCCGAGCGAGCCGCCGGGAATGCGGAAGCTCCGCGGCGCGTTGGGCAACTTCGCGCGCATGCGCCACGCCGCGAACAGCGTGAGAATCGTGGTCGCGATGCGCGTCCAGATGTAGATGTTCACCAAATCCTCCACTTGATATTTTGCGAGGATGCAGTAGACCAGCGCGGAGACGGCGATGGCGCGCGCGGGCGTGCGATAGCGCGGATGAATTTTGCCGAGCCACGCGGGAAGGTAGCCGTCTTCGGCCATCGTGGCGGGAATGCGCGTGGTGTAGAGAATCGTGCTGTTCGAGAGCGACGCGGTGCCGATCATCGCGGCGATCAGCATTGCGGCGCCGAGCCACGCGCCGCCGATGAGGCGCGATGCGGTGACGATGTAGTCCGTCTTCCATTCCTGCCAATTGCCGAGCGCGGCGAGAGCGAGCGTGGTGGGAAGAATGTAAGTGAGGACGTTGAGCGGCGTCATCCAAGCGAGCAGGCGGACGAAAGTGCGCTGCGAGTCTTTCATCTCGCCTGTCATGCTGGAGAGCTGTTCGTAACCTGCGTAATTCCACATTGCGAGCGCGAGACCTTTTCCGAACACGTTGGCGAACGGCTGTCCTGGTGGCGTGAAGGGAAGCACGGGATTGTAGTGGATCTTGAAGATCGCGACGAGGCAGAGCCACGCGACAGGAATCAGCACGGCGACGAGTAGCGCGACCGAAAGCCAGCCGGCGATTTGAATGCCGCGCGCGTTGAGGTACGAGAGAACACAGAGCGCTAGACACGCGCCGAGCCACTTCACGTTACCTGTGATCCACGGAAAGTACGAACTGAGGTAATCCATCAGCAGCACGCCGTAGAGGCTGTTCAGCAGAAACGTGCCGGTCCAATTCCACCAGCCGCATTGAAATCCCCAGAAGTCGCCGAACGCCGCGCGACTCCAGCGATAGAAGCCGCCCTGCACGGGCAACAGGCTGTTGAGTTCAGCGGCGGCGAGCGAAATTGGAATGCTCCAGAAGAGCGGAACGAAAGTGAGGAAGACGAGCGCCATTCCGGGGCCGGAGCTGTGAAAAATTTCTTCGTAGCCGAACGGGCCGCCGGCGGTGTAGCCGTAAAAAAGAGCGAGGAGCGGCAGAAAACCGATCTGGCGGAGGCGAGCAGTGGTTTCAGCGGGGGGCGCGGGAGTGTTTTCGAGCGCAGATTTTGGCATCGAGCCGCAGGAGAACGGGCGGCATGATATGGGACTGTTTCGGGCTTTTCAATTCAAAGTTTTGCTTGACGCGCAGAGCCGGAGCGCAAGAGAATGCAGGCCGCTCCCGCAAAAGATAACGCCAATCTAACAAGGGTTCCGATCATGGGCACGGTGCGCGTCTCCATGTTCATTATTCCTTTTACTCCGCGATTAAGCTCCGGCGAAATCGAATCATGAGAGGTCTCAAAATGCGAAGGCCCGCCCTCTTAGCGCTCGGATTTCTTATCTTGTTTGCGGCGACTGCGACAAAGGCTCAGACGCCCAACACGATCGTTACCGTGGCAGGAGGCGGCACGAATTCGGGCGCCGCAAACACATGGACGCTGACACAACCGCCGGACGCAGTGCGCGACGCGGCGGGTAACACTTACATTTCCGATCCCATTCTGTGCGTCGTCTACAAAGTGGATACCACGGGAGCATTGAGCATTTATGCCGGGAATGGAATTTTTGGAGTGGGAGGAGATGGCGGCCCCGCTACATCCGCAGGCTTGACTTTGCCGGAAGGGCTTGCGCTCGACGCCAATGGCAACCTATTTATCGCGGATTATCTGAACAACCGCATTCGGCGCGTCGATGTAAACACTCACGTCATCACGACGGTGGCCGGATCGGAAGATCCTTTCGTCGGAGGCTATGCGGGAGACGGGGGGCTGGCGACACTGGCGCGTATGAATTTGCCGTTTGCCGTGGCGGTGGACAAAAACGGAAACCTATTCATTTCGGATTCAGGGAATAACGTGGTTCGGCGCGTGGATGCGCAGACGCAG
Organism: uncultured Acidobacteriota bacterium; assembly: GCA_963729525.1. GTDB lineage: Bacteria > Acidobacteriota > Terriglobia > Acidiferrales > UBA7541 > Palsa-295. The sequence goes on along the minus strand of CAVSOB010000007.1, from coordinate 45,056 downwards.
ATCATTACTACGTATGCGGGGAATGGGTCACCTGGGACACCAGGAACAGCAAACGGCGATGGTGGTGCAGCCACGGCGGCACAGCTCAATCTGCCTGTGGGGCTGGTGACCGATGGCAACGGCAATTTGTACATTGCCGACAGCCAGGATTCGGTGATACGTCTTGTGAACGCGCAGACGCAGATCATCACCACGTACGCCGGCAGCCCTGCCGCGCAAGGCACATTCGGCGGTGATAGTGGCCCTGCTACCTCGGCTGGATTGAACGCCCCTTCCGATATTTTTTTGGACGGCAATGGCAACTTATATATCGCGGATACGAAGAACCAGCGCATCCGATTCGTGGATAACACGACGAATCACACAATCACGACCATCGTGGGGAACGGCAGCCTTTGCATGAATCCGGCCTCGGCATGTGGAGACGGAGCAGCCGCCACCGCCGCGATGCTGAATCATCCCACGAGCGTGTTTCTCGATAGCTCGGGAAAGCTGTTGATTGCCGATCAAGGCGACCAGCGAATCCGGGTTGTGAGCGCGGGAACGATTTCGAATTTCGCAGGCGGCGGCCCGGGAGGGGATGGAGGCGCAGCCACGAGCGCGATTCTGGGCCTGCCGAATAGTTTGGTTGTGGATAGCACCGGGAATCTATTTGTCGTGGAGCAGTTAGGCGAACGCGTCCGGCGGCTGGATGCCACCACTCACAACATCTCGACATATGCGGGCACCGGGGCGAGGGGCGAGCGCATGTCGTCGAATGGAGACGGCGGCCAGGCGGCGAATGCGAACTTTGTTGCTGGATTCGGAATAGCAATCGACGGCACAGGAAACATCTATGTGGTGGATGAAAAGGCAGCAGTGGTTCGGAAGATTGACGCAACTACCAAGATCATTACAACCGTGGCGGGCAATGGACTGCGCTGCGGCGAACCTGGTAACCCTGTTGCATTACCTACTTGCGGAGATGGTGGAGCAGCGACGAGCGCAAGCCTGTTCATACCGGTTGCGATTGCGTTGGACGCGGCGGGGAATCTCTACATTTCGGACGTTGCACTGAACACGATTCGGATCGTGAACCCGAGTGGGACGATCCAGACGTTTGCGGGCACTCCCGGACCGGGTTGCACTACTTACGCAACGAACCACTGTGGCGACGGAGGGCCGGCGACGCAGGCACTGCTAAATGGTCCTTTCGGCGTGGCAGTAGGGCCCTCCGTTCAGTTCGCAGGTGCGACCGACGTGTTCGTGGCCGATAGCGGCAACAACGTGATCCGGAAGATTGACGGCGAGTCGGGAACGATTTCGACGTACGCGTTCAATGGATTTCCAGGGTTCAGCGGGGACGGTTCTCCGGCTATTTTTGCGAGTATGACCGGGGCTCAACAGGTGGCGCTGGATGACAAGGAGAATCTGTACATCGCCGGTGGGATCGACAATGTGGTGCGTCGTGTGGACCAATTCGACCAAACGATTATTACGGTCGCCGGAGACATCGAAAATCTAGGCGGCGGATTTTCCGGAGACGGCGGCCCTTCAACCAAGGCGCTGATTGGGAATTTAGGGTCGGCGCTCGACAAGTCCCACAATCTGTATATCGCGGACGGTTTCCAGCGCGTGCGGAAAGTGAATCTGTTGCCCGTCACGACAGAAAGCGGAACATTTACAGCGTTCCCGCCAACACTGAATGGCGTCAACCTGGTCGATGCGACGACTCAAGAAGTGTTGTTCTCGAACACCGGGCTGGACGATCTGATTTTGACTGTAACTTCCCCTGTGCCGCCGTCCGCTTTCCAGGTTGGCTCCAACTGCATGCCCACCGGGACTGTTCCTTGCACGATCCTCGTGCCACCTGGGGGAACCGGTTTGTTAGACGTGACATTCATACCGCCCGCAGGCGGACCAACCGGACCGCTCGCAGCGACCTTAACAGTCACGACAAACGATCCTGCGAATCCGAGCTTCAATTTCCCATTGTCGGGAACCGCAACCAATACATCTTTTGCACTGAATGTGACGATTGCCCCGACCGGGAGCGGATTCGTTTTTAGCACTCCAAGCGGCATCAGCTGTGGGATCCCGCCCGCCTCCGTCTGCTCGGCAAATTTCGCGCAGAATTCGCAGGTCACATTATCTGCGACGCCTAATTCGGGCTTTACTTTTATGGGATGGAGCGGCGTGACTGGTTGCACTGGCACAGGCGACTGCGTTGTGACGATGTCGCAGATACAGAATGTGACGGCGACATTCGCGACCGGGGGCGGCGGCGGCACGAGCGCTGTGACGGTGTCAGCGATCGGCAATGGATCGGGGATGATTACAAGCAGTCCTGCCGGAATCACTTGTTCGTACAACGGCACTGCAACTTCCGGAACGTGCTCATTCAGTTTTCCGTCGGGCACGTCCGTGATGTTGACGGGGACAGCCACTGTCCCTGGCTCGACACTTGCGGGGTGGCTAGGATTTTGCAGCGCACTGGGAACGAATACATGTCAAACGATTGCGGCCGACTTGACGACCACCGCGGTGTTCAGCGTTCCACCGCAGGCGTTCACGCAGGGCGAGGTGTTTGCAGGAGCTGCCGGCGGAATGATCTTTGTATACGAGCCAAACGGCACGCTTGCGCAGGTGTTGGGATCCGGAAATCTGGGAGGCAACATTGGTGGGATCGCCTTCGATACCAGCGGCAATCTGTACGCAGCGAATCCGTCAGCTACGACAGGAAATATATTTGGAACCGTGGAGCGGTTCGGCAGCAACGGTTCCGGGCCGACGACCTTCGGGACTGGCCCAACGGGAAATGGCTACGATGCGTCTCCTCAATCGGTCGTAGTTGGGCCAGATGGCAACGTCTATGTGGCGCAGTCTGCTGGGAGGGGATCTTTGCTGAAATTTGCCCCCGCGGGCGGAGCTGCCTCTTTTGAGTTTTTCCCACCGACCGACTCGGGTCCGATCAACTGGATCGAATTGCTGGATGACAACGACACGATCCTTTATACGACGGGCCTGTTCGGCACGAACGGCGGCAAGGTGGTGAAAGCCTTCGATACCGGCGACAACATTTACCTCCCCGATTTTGCGCAGAACCTGCCGGGCCAGGCGGCTTTTGGACTGCGCGAATTGCCGGATAAGACGGTGCTGGTGGCCGATGGCGACCGCGTGGTGCGCGTGAATCCCAGCGGCGCCGTAACCCAGACTTACACCATCGGGACAGGCGGACTTTTTCACTCGCTGAACCTTGATCCGGATGGCGTGACTTTCTGGACGCTGGAAGATGTGAGCGGGACGATGTATCGGATCAATATAGCAACGGGAGCGACGGTTACTTCGTTCAACACCGGAGTCGGGTTGTCACTGGGAGCATTCAATGGCTTCCAGGGCGGCCTTGCGGTGTTTGGGCAGCCGCAATCGGGCGGAGCGGACGTGCAGGTGACGATGAGCGCCACGCCGAATCCAGTGGCGCAGAATTCGAACGTCACTTACACGATCACGGTGATGAACAACGGAGTGCTGAACGCAGCTAACGTTGCTATGACGGATGCATTTCCCGCGGGCGTGACGTTCGTATCGGCGGCAACTTCCGTGGGAACGTGCACAGGAACGACGACGGTAACGTGCAATTTGGGCACCCTGGCGAATCAGGCTAAGGCCACGATCACAATCGTGGTGACCGCGACGCAAGCTGCAACGCTGGTGAATACCGTTAATGTGACCTCGACCACGCCCGATCCGATTACTTCCAACAACACAGCGACGACTTCGACCACTGTGACGGGGGCAGTGGCGACTCATCTTTCAGTGACGGCGCCTGGAACTGCAACGTTGGGAACTGCATTCAATATGACTGTGACCGCGCTGGATGCGACGAACGCTGTGGTGACGAGTTATGCCGGGACTGTGCATTTCACGAGCAGCGATACGGCTGCGGTCCTGCCGGCAAATTCGACGTTGACGAACGGAGTGGGGATCTTCTCGGTAACGCTGAAAACGGCGGGGTCGCAGACGATCACGGCGACGGATACGGTTACTGGAACAATTACGGGCACGTCGGGAACGATTACTGTGGCTGCCGCTGCTCCTGTCACGTTGCAAGTAAAACTGGCGGGGACAGCGTACGGTACGGTGACCGACAACACGAACACAATCAATTGCACGCAAATCGGAACAACGAATCCGTCGGGAACCTGCTCGCAGCAATATCCGAGCGGAACGCAAGTGACGCTTACGGCCACGACGCCGGGAACTTTTGGCGGGTTTGTTGGAGCGCCCACTGCGTGCACGGGGACGGGAAACACCTGCCAGTTTACGATTACGGCCACGGAAACGGTGACGGCGACGTTTACGCCGGGGCCGGGGACGTTCCCGCTGACGGTGCAGGCCGGAACTCCCCATACCGGCGGAGGAACGATCGCGAGTTCGCCGACCGGGATCAATTGCACGCTGACGGGAACGACGACGAGCGGAACGTGCATGCAGAATTTCCCGGGCGGCACGATTGTGACGATGATGTCGGCGGCCAGCCCCGGTTCGGCATTCTTCGGATGGACGGGAACGACGCCGAGCTGCTTGAGCAGCAGCGCCATAAGTTGTGTGGTGGCAATTACGGCAGCACAAACGGTGCAGGCGGAGTTTACGAACACCGGCGGGACAGTGAACGTGACAGTGACCGGCGCAGGAAACGTGAAGGACATGACGAATCCGACGGCGATCAACTGTACGAACACTGCCGGCGGCACGCAAATGGGAGCTTGCACTTCGGGCTATGCGCTCGGGGCGGGAGTGACTTTAGTTGAGACGCCGGGAGCTGGGGCGACGTTCTCCGGTTGGACGGGATCGTCATGTGCGAATCCGACGGCAACGACTTGCAGCTTTCAGGTGACGAGCGCGACGCCGATCGCAGTGGGGGCCACGTTTACGGCTGGTAGCGGCGCGGCGACACATTTCTCAGTTACGGCGCCAGCGGCGGCAACGGCGGGGACAGCGTTTAACTTCACGGTGACGGCACTGACGGCGACGAACGCGACAGCTACGGGATACGCCGGGACTGTGAGGTTCACGAGCAGCGACGATGGAGCAGTGTTGCCGGCGAATTCGACGTTGACGAATGGCGTGGGGACTTTCTCGGCGACGCTCAACACGATGGGCAATCAGACAATCACGGCGACGGATACTGTGACGGCGACGATTACAGGAGTGTCCGGAACGATCAATGTGAGTACGGCCGCCACGGTGCAACTGATTGTGCAGACTGCAGGGACGGGCACGGGAACTGTGACGGGGAATGGAATCAATTGCACGAGCGGTTCGGCGAACGGATGCATGGCGAGTTTACCTGCGGGAACACAGGTGGTGTTGACGCAGGGGGTGACGAACGGATCGACGTTCGGGGGATGGAATGGAGCGCCGACGATGTGCACGGTGGGGGGTGCGACGTGTACGTTTACGATGCCGGCGGCGGCGGAGACGGTGACAGCGACGTTTACGGCAGCGGCGGCGACGCTGAAATCGATTGCGGTGACGCCGGCAAATCCGACTGAGCCGATTAGTTCGTCGTTACAGTTTACGGCGACGGGAAGTTTTTCGGACGGCAGCATGAAGGACATTACTTCAACGGTGGCGTGGGCATCGTCGAACAGCGAAGCGGCGACGATCAGTGCCAGCGGACTGGCCACGACAGGGAACACGGCGGGGTTGACCACGACGATTTCAGCGTCGCTGAATGAGGTGACGGGAACGACGTTGCTGACAGTTTCCAGCTCGCCGATAACGATATCGGTGACGCCGCCAGCGGGAGGAACGTTCCCGCCGGTGCCGCCGGGAGGGAGATTGGCGATCGGGATAGTGCTGACGTCGACGCCGGGTTTCACGGGAACAGTGAGTTTCAGTTGCACGACGTCGTCGCCGACAATCACATGCGCACCTGATCCTGCTAAGGTGACGTTGACGCCGGGAGGGCCGACGGATGTGGCGATAGTGCTGAATACATTCTGCACGGGAAGCACAACGGCGCTGGTGGGACCTGCACCCAGGGGATTCGGAGGAGGCCTAGCGCTGCTGTTGCTGGTGCTGACATTGGGAGGGAGTGCGTGGATGTGGAGGCGGAGTCCACGTTGGGCAGTGTCGTTTGCGATTCTGGTGATGATGGCGATTGGCGGAGGGTCATGCGCGAGTCCGCCGAAGGGAACGAATGGAGCGACGCAGCCGGGGAATTATACGGTGACGTTTAGCGCCACGGTGAACGGCGTGACTACGAGCACGGCGCCGATTCCCTTTACGGTGGAATGACCTTCTGCGGGATTGGCAAGATTGCTCCGAATCAAGCCGGCTCGATATCGGCGAGCGCGGGTGGGTTTCAGTTTGCAGGTATAAAGCAGCACGTTAGCGCAAAAACCTAACGACAATCAGACGTAAACAGGCCCAAGTCTAATAGTATCAGTGTGATAGGAGTTGGATAGGCGTCATTCTGCTGTTTGCGGAATGAAACAAATGTACTAACCATGTGCAAAGGTTTTCCTACCTACTCCAGTGTTCTGATTGCTTCTGCAGACAGTAACCCAAGGCTTCCCATCATCTCCTTTGACATCTTGCCCGCAGTGAAGCCAGGTGAACTCAAATCATGAGAGGTCTCAAGATGCGACGGCCCGCCCTCGTATTGTTTGGATTTGTAATGTTGTTCGGCGCGATTGCGACGAAGGCTCAGACGCCGAGTAAGGAGGCCGAGCCAAGGCCGGCCGCGACGAATCTAGGCGTTGCCCCGAAGCCGATTCATCTTCCGCTCTTTTTTGAGGCGAATCGGGGGCAGGCGGACTCGCGAGTTCAATTCATGGCGCGAGGCAAGGGGTACACGCTGTTGTTGACGCCCACGGAGACAATTCTTACCGAATCGAAGACGCAGGTATCCACTCATGCCAAAACGTTTGCTCCTTTCCAAAGTGCGCTCGTCGCAACGAAGGCTTCTGGTGGGAGTGTGATTCGAATGCAGTTGGTGGGAGCAAACTCCGCGCCTGCTATGGCGGGAGTCGAAGAGCTTCCCGGCAAAGTGAACTACCTGATCGGAAACGATCCGTCGAAGTGGCAGACCGAAGTTCCGCTGTATTCCGAAGCGCGCACCGAGCAGGTGTATCCGGGCGTGGACCTTCTTTTTCACGGCGACCAGAGACAACTGGAATACGACTTTGTGGTAGCGCCGGGAGCCGATCCATCCAAGATCGCTTTCCGAATTCGCGGAGCTGCGCGGATGAGAATCAATGCAGACGGCGATCTCGTATTGCACGGAACGGATTCCGAATTCGTCATGCACAAGCCGGTTATCTATCAGACGATCGCGTCCGAGCGCCGCCCGATTGAAGGCAGCTTCGTGAAGAGGGGAAAGAACGAGGTTGCGTTCCGTCTTGGCCCGTACGACCACAGCCAAGAATTGGTAATCGATCCAGCGATTGGTTTCTCGTCGTTCCTGGGCGGAGCCCGAGAGGACGTGTCGAGTGGCTTTGCCATAGATGACAGCACTCCGGGCAGCCCGAAGCTCTACCTCAGCGGATTCACACTCGATTCCACGACGTTTACAGAGAAGAACACTGTAATCGGCTCGGGCACGAGCACGACATCTCCCGCTGTCGTAGAAGTAGGATTTATCGCGGAGGTTGACCCGACGGCTACCGGATCTGCTTCACTGGTTTATCTAACGTTTATTGGCGGAAAAACGCCGACGATAAGTACGCGGCCGGGATGCGAAAGCGGGTTTATTTGGCTGGCACTGGACAAATCGCAGGGAGCGGCCAACGTTGAGCCCGTGTTGGGAGGAATAACGAACTGCAGCGACTTTCCTGGCCCAACCCCGGGGAGTACTGCGACCGTACTTCATGCTGTCTCCGGTACCGGCACCGGCAACGGCAACACCCCGATTGGCGCCGCCTCCGTGGTGGCGCGGATAAAGCCAGGTGGCGCAGCCATCGATCAGTCCGCCACTTTGGGAGGGAACAACGATCAAGGAGGAGGTTTTGTCGCGGTCGGCACCAGCGGAGACATAATTCTTTCCGGCGAGACGCAGGCTACGGATTTGCCGCCGAAGAACGCATATGTCAGCAGTTTCGACAACGGTGCATTGCCGCCTGCTGTGTACGAAGATTGCTATGCGGCCATCTTGAACCGCGCTGATTTAAGCATCAAGTATTTGACATATTTGAACGTCGGAGGAGGCAGCATATCGACGAGTAACGTGGGATGCGGCGCCTTCGAAGATTCTTCTGGAAACATCCTGGCCGGAGGAAACACAGTTTCCGCGACCGCGTTCAATCTGGGACCGGGTGGCGCGAGCTTGGCGAATGGATTCCAAACGACTTTTCAGGGTAAGCAAGACACGTTCGCGATGGATCTCAACCCGAACTTGACCGGCGTCAACCAGTTGCTTTACGCGACCTACTACGGCGGCGGCGGAGCAACACGTGCTGGGAACGGGTCTCTTGATCTAGGCAACGGAGTGGTGGCGATCGTAGGCGGGACGACATCTTGTTCCGCAACGTTGCCGGCCTGCGCTAACCCACCGGACTTGATGCTGGCGAACCCATTGCAAAGCAGCAACATGGAGGCCGGTGGTCCGAGCGGCGAGACGGGATATCTGCTGCTCCTCGATACGACAAAGACCGGACCAGGCAGCCTGCTTTGCTCGACCTACATTGGCGGTAGCGGCGGAGAAGACCTTGTCGGTGCGGTGACTTATGACGCCGGAGATCCTACAGACTTCCGGATCGTCCTGGGCGGACGCACGACCTCTGCCAGCTTTCCGATGATGAATGCGATCCAGCCATATGTGGGAGCAGTGGTGGGGAACATGCAGAGCCCGGACGGGTTTCTTTCCGTGCTGAGCGTGCCGACCCCGAATCAGGCAGCTTTTAATGCCAAGCTGGTGTTTTCAACCTACATCGGCGGGAGCAATCCGCCCGCACAGATCACTGTCGCTTCGCCTACTCTCCTGGAGGATGACCGTATTGACGCCGTCGCGGTTGACGCGAGCCACACGATTTACGCGGTGGGAATATCGAACGCTCCCGGCGGATTCTTCGCGAACACGAATCCGACCACGACGGTGAACGGTTTCCAGACGACCTGCGCGAGTTGCAACCCTCCGAGTCCAGGGATTCCGGAGGACGACGTTGTCGTGTTTTCGATTGGAACAGGCGCGAACGCCACACTAACGTCGATTGCCGTGGCGCCGACCGCCGCGTCCATCGCGGTGGGGCAGACGCAGCAATTTAGAGCCATCGGAAATTTCAATGACGGAACGGAGAAGGACATCACGAGCCTAGTGACCTGGACGACGGTGCCAACGGGCTTTGCGACGATGAGCACCACTACTCCCGGACTTGCAATGGGAACGGCTGCGGGTTCGACCGCGATTACTCCGGCTTTAGGAACGGCGACCGTATTGAACACCGGTGCTTTGACGGTAACGGGCGGAGCGACGGCGACACATTTCTCGGTGACGGGGCCGGCGAATGCGACGGCAGGAACGACGTTCAACATCACCGTGACGGCTCTCGATGCTTCGAACAATGTGGTGACAAGCTACGCAGGCACGGTGCACTTTACGAGCAGCGATGGCAAGGCAGTACTGCCCGCGAATCAAGCGCTAGCGAATGGAACAGCGACGTTGCCGGCCGTATTGAACACGGCGGGAGCACAGACGATTACGGCGACGGACACGGTAACGGCGTCGATTACAGGAACGTCGGGGACAATCACCGTGTCGGGCGCGCCGGTTACTTTGCGGGTGATGATGGCGGGCACTGCGTTCGGTACTGTCACCGACAATATGGGACAGATCAACTGCGAGCAGATTATGGCTGGCGCTGGTTCGGGAGGATGTCAGGGATCATACCCGAGCGGGACGCAAGTGACGCTTACGGCGACGACGCCGGGAACTTTTGGCGGTTTTGTTGGCGCGCCTACAGCGTGCACCGGGACGGGAAATAGTTGTCAAGTGACGGTAACGACGGCGGCCGGGATGGAGACGGTGACCGCGACGTTCACTCCCGGGCCCGGGAATTTCCCGCTGACGATCGCAGCCGGCACCAATCACACGGGAGGCGGGACGATTACGAGCGCGCCCGCGGGGATCAACTGCATGCTTGCCGGAACGACAACGAGCGGGACTTGTACGGCGAATTTCCCGGCCGGCACGCTTGTGAATCTGACGCCGGCGGCGGGCGGTGGGTCGAGCTTCGCGGGGTGGCAAACGGTTTCGGCGGTGTGCCTGACGAGCAGCGCGGTGAATTGTCTGGTGGGAATGACAGCGGCGACGAACGTGAATGTGGAGTTCACATCGGGCGGCGGCACGGTGAACGTGGGCGTGGCCGGACCCGGCAATGTGAAAGACACAGCGAATCCTGGGACGATCAATTGCACGAATACGGCAGGAGGGACGCAGACGGGAACGTGCATATCGGGCTATGCGCTTGGAACGACGGTCACGTTGACGGAAACGCCGACGGGAACGGCGACATTCTCGGGGTGGACCAGTACTTCGTGCGCGAATCCCACAGCAACGACGTGCAGCTTTATCGTGAACAGTGCAAGTCCGCCTTTCGCTGTGGGGGCGACGTTTACCGCCGCGGCGGCGGCGACGCACTTCTCGGTGACGGCACCCGCGAACGCGACGTCCGGGACGGCGTTTAACGTGACGGTAACGGCCCTAACGGCGGCCAACGCCACCGCGACGGGTTACACAGGAACGGTTCATTTCACAAGCAGCGATGGAGCTGCGGTGTTGCCGGCGAACTCGACGCTGACGAATGGGACGGGGACGTTCTCGGTGACGCTGAAAACGGCGGGGACGCAGACGATTGCGGCGACGGATACGGTGACGGCGTCGATTACAGGAACTTCGGGAGCAATTACGGTGAGCGCTCCTGCTACGGCCACTCATTTTTCGGTGACGGCGCCCGGGACGGCAACGGTGGGAACGGCGTTCAACGTAACGGTGACGGCGTTGACGGCTTCGAATGCGACGGCGACGGGTTATACGGGGACCGTCCACTTCACAAGCAGCGACGGGAGTGCGGTGCTGCCGGCGAATTCGACGCTGACGAATGGAGTGGGGACATTTTCGGTGACGTTGAAGACGGCAGGCGCGCAGACGGTTGCGGCGACGGATACGGTGACGGCGTCAATCACAGGAGTGTCGGGGACTATCACGGTGTCGAGTGTTGGTCCGCCTCCGCCGATGCTGGGCATTTCAAAAACCCATGTCGGCAACTTCTCGCAAGGTCAGCAAGGCGCACAATACACGGTGACGGTTTCGAACGCGCCGGGTGCCGGACCCACGAGCGGCAACGCAGTTTCGACCACTGTCCAATCGACAGGATCGATCTACGATACCGGCGCCGGTAGTACAGCTCCCACGATGATCACTTTGCCTTCCGGCGCGACTTCAGTTGTGTTCAACAGCGTTACAGGTTCCATCACGACGGGATGCGCGTCGACCGAAGGTTGCATTGTCCTGAACAATGGCACCGGAAACAACGCCAACGATCCGGATGGTGTGGGGGCCGCGCCTGCGACTTCCTCGAACACCGGGACGAGCAGCATTTCAGGCATCACCGGGCCTGGCGCAGGTTATCTGGTTGGCCTTTTTGTTCCTGCAGGTGGGCCAGCAGGCGCCGCGCCCACTGCACTAGACTTCACGAGCTCCGGACTCGGCACCTCCTTTACCTCGCTTTCCCCACAGCTTGACCAGGTGTTCTTCATTGGAGACGGCCTGACTGGAAACGGCACGGGAACCCAGCAGACCTTCAATATTCCAACTGGAGCTGGGCAGCTTTGGCTTGGCATCAGCGATGCGGGGTTTTATAACGGGCCGCCCGGAGCATACGGTGACAACTTGGGCTTTTACACCGTGGGTTTGACTGTGAACGCTCCCAGCTCGGGCACAGTTACGGTTACTGAGACAGCTCCGAGTGGTCTTACCCTCGTGTCGATGACGGGCACGGGCTGGACTTGCGGTAGCCCGAACCCGGCCAACGTTTGCACAAGGACCGACGCTCTCGCCGGCGGTGCAAGCTACCCTGTGATAACAGTGAATGTGAATGTCGCGGCGAATGCGACATCGCCTCAAGTGAACACAGCAGCTGTGACCGGCGGAGGCTCAGCCCCGGCGAATGCCTCGGACTCTACCGTTATCGTGAGCGCGTCGACGGCAGCGACACATTTCTCGGTTACGGCGCCAGCGACGGCAACGGCGGGGACAGCGTTTAACTTCACGGTGACGGCACTGACGGCGACGAACGCGACAGCTACGGGATACACCGGCACCGTGCATTTTGCGAGCAGCGATGGGACGGCAGTGTTGCCGGCGAATTCGATGTTGACGAATGGAGTGGGGACTTTCACGGCGACGCTCAACACGATGGGCAATCAGACGATCACGGCGACGGATACCGTGACGGCGACGATTACAGGCGTGTCCGGAACGATCAATGTGAGTACGGCCGCCACGGTGCAACTGATTGTGCAGACTGCAGGGACGGGCACGGGAACTGTGACGGGGAATGGAATCAATTGCACGAGCGGTTCGGCGAACGGATGCATGGCGAGTTTACCTGCGGGAACACAGGTGGTGTTGACGCAGGGGGTGACGAACGGATCGACGTTCGGGGGATGGAATGGAGCGCCGACGATGTGCACGGTGGGGGGTGCGACGTGTACGTTTACGATGCCGGCGGCGGCGGAGACGGTGACAGCGACGTTTACGGCAGCGGCGGCGACGCTGAAATCGATTGCGGTGACGCCGGCAAATCCGACTGAGCCGATTAGTTCGTCGTTACAGTTTACGGCGACGGGAAGTTTTTCGGACGGCAGCATGAAGGACATTACTTCAACGGTGGCGTGGGCATCGTCGAACAGCGAAGCGGCGACGATCAGTGCCAGCGGACTGGCCACGACAGGGAACACGGCGGGGTTGACCACGACGATTTCAGCGTCGCTGAATGAGGTGACGGGAACGACGTTGCTGACAGTTTCCAGCTCGCCGATAACGATATCGGTGACGCCGCCAGCGGGAGGAACGTTCCCGCCGGTGCCGCCGGGAGGGAGATTGGCGATCGGGATAGTGCTGACGTCGACGCCGGGTTTCACGGGAACAGTGAGTTTCAGTTGCACGACGTCGTCGCCGACAATCACATGCGCACCTGATCCTGCTAAGGTGACGTTGACGCCGGGAGGGCCGACGGATGTGGCGATAGTGCTGAATACATTCTGCACGGGAAGCACAACGGCGCTGGTGGGACCTGCACCCAGGGGATTCGGAGGAGGCCTAGCGCTGCTGTTGCTGGTGCTGACATTGGGAGGGAGTGCGTGGATGTGGAGGCGGAGTCCACGTTGGGCAGTGTCGTTTGCGATTCTGGTGATGATGGCGATTGGCGGAGGGTCATGCGCGAGTCCGCCGAAGGGAACGAATGGAGCGACGCAGCCGGGGAATTATACGGTGACGTTTAGCGCCACGGTGAACGGCGTGACTACGAGCACGGCGCCGATTCCCTTTACGGTGGAATGAAGCGAGAGACACTTTCCGCACAATTGTATCGGCTTAAACGGGGGTGATGTCGAACAAGTGGGCATCAAACGCCTCTCGGCGAACGAAGAGACCAATGGCGCGGAGCTCCTGGCCGGCGCGTGAGTAATGGACGTCGTGCAGCTCGTCGTAAAAGTCATATTGAATTGATCCCGAAATGCTCTCGTCCATTCGGACGCGGCCTTGCGAGGCTGTGCCAACGATGTTTACAGCGATGATTTTCCACGTTTTCGCAGATCTCCATTCGTAGACCGCGAGATTTCCGGCACTATCGTCGTCTTCGGCCACAACTGAAAGAAGCGACCATCGCCCGGTGTGAAATACTTCCTCGTTTGTAATCTGCAAGATTTTTTCGAAGAAGGCGCGGATGGCGGGATTGACGAGCTCTTGCGGGGCCCGCTGCAGCATAATCGGCTGACGAATTTTTCGGCCATCGAGTTCGCCCTGATGATAGAAGCGCATGCCTGGAAGCGTCGACATTAAAGTTCCGGCTGCTACTAACCGTTCATTGGGAAACACGACGGCGCAACGCTCCTCATCGTGATTCTCAAGGAAGCGGGCGAGGTGATTCTGGTAATCGATGGGAGCTGCAAGAATGCCGTGGACTGCTGATGGATTTGCGTTGCGAACGGCGTCGTAGAAGGGTTTGTCGTAGACGAATGAAAATCCCAATTCGAGTAAGCGTCCATCTGTGCCCCAGTAGGCCTCAGCGAGGAGAATGAGATCGGGGACGGCTGCGTGCGCTTCGTCCCAGAATTCTTTTGCTGGTTGAGGAATGCCGCCGATCGAAGATCCCCATACTTCTGCGAAGATATCGTTGAGGAGCAGCATCGCCATATCGCAGCGAATTCCGTCGCAGTGCGAGGCGATAGTGCGCAGGATATCAAGCTGTGCGGCGCGCAAGGCGGGCTGGAAATGATTTAACTGGGCGACGTCGTCCCAGGGCGGGAAGTAGGGATCCTTTCCGAAGGCCAGATATTTGACGCCAGCGGATGTCTCGACTTGAGAGAAGGCCGATCGGTTCTGATCGTACTGCTCTTTTGTCCCCTGAAGGTAGAATTCCGGGTGCGCGCGAGTCCAGGGGCAATCGAGCGCTGTGTGGTTGCCGACAAAATCGAGAAATAGTGCGATCCTGCGCGCGTGAAGTTTCTCGCGGACGGCGTCGAGAGAAGCCCACGTGCCGATGCGCGGGTCGGGTGCGTATTGCACGATCGAGTACGGAGAGCCGATTCCGTCGCAGGCCTTCCACCCGGGAAGCGCAGCTTCGAATTCTGGGTGGTTTTGCGGATTTTCGAGCTTGATGCGCCGCGATTCAAGGCTGCGTTGCCAGACGCCCATCAACCAAACGACATTGAATCCCAGCTGGGCGAGTGAGTCCCACTCTGCGTCAGGCACTTCCGCAAGAGTGATTCGACGGCCGAGGCGGGCGGAAAGTTCTTCGAGCCAAACCCAGGTATTGATTTCATAGAGGTGTGGGTGCGCGCGGATCGCGAAGGGGAAACGGGAGATAAAACGCGCTGCCATGGGCGGAAGCAGCGTAGAGTGTGATGATTGCTGTGTCAATAAAGCTGTGTGTCAGCGGCGAGACCTCGCGGCGAGGCTTGAGCTGATTCGCCTGATATACTGCGCGGCCGAACGTCAAAACAGAATGGCGGGTTGGAATTTTATTGAGAAGATTGAGGCTGAGGCTGCCCGGCGGGGCATTCAGGCGGCGCAAGTGTAAGCGTGATTTCCTTGGTGTCGGCATCGGAACCATCAACCGAGACCACGGTGGAATCCATGCGGGAAGGATCTTCGCAGGCATCGTCGTTCCCGTGACGAGTGTTGTGCCGCGATGGATCGAGATCTTCCCAGGCCGAAATTGTGTACTTCGCCGATTCGAGCAGAGTGAATCCGTAAATATCCTCGCCAATCTTTCGCGCAGCTGGATTCTCGCCGTCAGCCGCTTTCGCGGTGACGTACACTTCGCCGGGCGGGCGCCCGTTCTTCCATTTTAGCTTCACGCGAATCTCGCGAGTCGGGTAACCGTCTTCTTCCTTCAAGCGAATGTCGGCCTTGAGGAGCTGCTGGCCGTCTTTGAGAGTGATCGGCGTGGCGCTGGAAAGATCGGGTGCATCCGGGTAGAAGGCGCGGGGAAATGGTGAATTCGGGTCCTTGCGATTCATTCGATTGAAAACGAGGATGTATTCGCCCGGTCCGACGTGATCGAACTCGAAATCGCCTTTGGGGCCTTGAAAGCCCCAGAGACCAGGACGCGCATCTTCATACGCGCCGGCCCGGTAAAGCTCCACGGATGCGTTGGCCAGCGGCTTTCCATTGGGACCGCGAACGCTGCCATGAATCCGGCCCGTGGGCAGCGCGTCCACGTTGTATTCGTAGCATGCGCCGTTGGGAATCTTGAATGTGGGCAGCGGGCCGTTAAGCGTCTTTTGCGTAAGCTCCATTCGCACCGGCAGGTTGGCGGTGAATTGATACTGGCCCGCGTGGACATCATAAAAGGTGTAAATGCCGTTGCCGTCCGTGCTGGTGGCGAAGCGATCGTCTTTCGAGCGTAACTTAAGCTTGATATTTGGAAGCGGATCGTCGGGGTCGTCGGGCGGCGCGAGCATCGGTGGATTCGAGCGGCGCAACACGCCAAAAACGGAAGCGACCTGATTGCCATTACGCATGGCACGTAGTTGCGGGATTATCGCGCGTCCTTCGGAAGCTGGGCGAGTACCGCTGCAAATCGTTGCAAAGAGGCGGCCGTCCTCGGACTTGTTCGGGAATACGAGGTACTGCTCGCCTTGCTTGAAGTAGAAAGCGCAGTCGCCATCTTCGCCGCCCGCAAAAATATCGATCTCGGGTACGTTTTCTCCGGCGAATCGTTCATTGATTCGAAAGTGGAAGCGAACGACTGCAGGGGCGGTGGGCGCGTTCGGGTCGGGCGGAACATTTTCGGCTGCGGTAACGGTTCCCACGAATGCGACATCGTCCTTTTGTAATCCTGGACACATTCCGGGCGGTGCTTTCGAGCAGGCGCAAGCTTGAGCTAAAGAAGGGACGGCGAGAAAAAACAGCAACAACGCAACAAATCGGCCTCGAATCATCCGACGTATCCTACATCGTGGTGCTCGTTGAAATCGAGGGGCGATTGGAAGTTTCTCGTCAGGAGCGTGCCATGCTTCTTAACGCCTTCAAATTGAAGGACTACATTTACAGAAAAGGCAGGCCTAGAGCAAGTCCAACGCCGACTTGTCTTCGCGTTCGACCTGTTTCATCGTGCAGCTCGCAGGAGACTTTTCCGGGCGCCATCGCAGCAACTTCGTTCCGTGCCGAAAACGACCTCCGGTGAAATGGTCGAATTGAACTTCGACGACGAGACGGGGATCGAGCGGCTCCCATTCGAGCGAATGTTTCGTACTCCAGCGGCTCAGCCCGCCAGGGGCTTTCCCGGTAAATCCGGGCGGCTTGATCATTCCTTTTAGTTTCTTTGTAAGCGCTGCCCGATCGTGATTTGCGATAGAAGAGGTAAACCCGACGTGATTTAGCTTTCCGTCTTTGTCGTAGAGCCCCAACAGGAGAGAGCCGACCAGAGGTTTTTTTTCGAGATAACGGAAGGCACCCACCACGCAGTCTGCGGTGCGTTGCTTCTTGATCTTCTGCATCCCCGTGCGTTCGCCGGTTTGATACGGCATGTCATCGCGCTTCGCCACAATTCCATCGAGCCCGATGCCCATGTGAAACCATTTACTAGCGAGGGCGCTATCCTTTGTCATCGGCGAAAGCTGGACGGTGTGATTCTTTGAGGCGAATTTCTTCATAAACACTTCCAGTGCTCGCCGCCGTTCACCCAGCGGCAAATTTACGAGCTTCTTCCCGGAAGCGTCGACAAGCAGATCAAACACAATAAATCGGCAGGGGCTTTCCTCGCTCAATTTCGCAATTCGGCTCGCCGCCGGATGAATACGCATCAGCAGATCGTCGAAGGAGAGATTGCCATCCACAGGAATCACGATTTCTCCATCCAGCACAAACTGTTTGGCACGAAAAGCGCGGACGGCATCGACAAGCTCGGGGAAGTAGCGCGTCAAAGGCTTGCCGGATTTCGATTCCAGGTCAACGCGATCGCCATCTCGAAACGCCAAGCAGCGAAAACCATCCCATTTTGGCTCGTAATGCCACTCCGATCCCTTCGGCAACTCCTCGGCGGGTTGCGCTTCCATTGGAGCGTAAGTTTTTGAGAGCGGAAGACTCATACGAATTTCGCGAGGTTTGTGCGCCCTTTCTGCTCGAGCAGCGGTTTCCACAGGTCGCCGATCTTGGCAAGGCGAGGCGGAACAGTTTTCATAGTGAAATCGTTCATTTCGACGCCGCGCTCAACTTCTTGCCAGGTGATCGGTGTTGACACCGTTGCTTCCGGCTTCGGCCGCACCGAATAAACGGACGCCAAAGTCCGGTTCCAGGCATTTTGGTTATAGTCGACGAGGACGTGGCTGCGCGGCCGCTTCGCCACACGGTACTCCGCAGTGATCAATTCTGGATGGCGCCGAGCGAGTTCCACAGAAAGCGCTTTAGCAAAGGACCACACTTCCTTTTGCGTGGGGCCACGAACAATCGGAACGTAGACGTGAATTCCGCGCGAGCCGGTCGTTTTGGCGTAACTTGTGATGTCAATTTCGGCCAACGCATCTCGAACGACGAGGGCTGTATCACGCACCAGAGCGAAGGAAGCGCCAGGTGTAGGATCGAGATCGAAGTGCAAATAGTCGGGCCGATCCACGTCATCGCAGCGCGCGTACCAGGGATTTAGATCGATACATCCTAAGTTTACGATCCACATCAGCGTGGCTAGATTCTGCACGACCGGAAAATCGATCACGTTTCCCGAGTGATGCTCGATCGCGCAGACTGGAATTGAGCGCGGTCTGGACTCCGGCGCCCGCTTCATGAAGAAAAATTCTCCTGAAATTCCGTTGGGATACCGCTTCATCACCATGGCCCGGTTCTGTACGTGGGGCAGCAGCCACAGTGAGACGTCCGCGTAGTATTGCAGCAAGTCGCGTTTGGTGAGTTTGAGTTTGGGCCAGAATATTTTTTGAAGATTGGTGAGTTTTACTTCGGTGCCGTCGACGTCGATTGTCGCATCGTTCGGTTGTTTCGGGAGAGCCAATCTCGAGCGTCTCGATTGGGGCGATCTGGGAGCACTCGGCAACGCTCCTTCTTTTCTCTCACGCTTACGGGTTAAGGAGGATGACGAGCGGGTCACGGAAACCTCGCGAAGGCAAAGACCGAAACTAAGATGATGTTACTAACGACGGCTTCAGCAAAATACAGCGATACCTCTATGAACGCCAGAAATGCCGTCTGAAAAGGAGCCAGAGACAGCAGGCTGCTGCTATTTTTTTGATTTGCCGTCACCGGAGACAAGCACGAATTTCTGGACCCGTTTGGCGTTGTCGACCTCGCCCGTGTACAGGTTCCCGTCGGAATCGGCGGCGATTTGGTGCACCCAATGGAACTGGCCGGCATTGCGACCGCTGTGACCGGTCTTGCCCAGAACTTCTCCACTGTTGCGTTCAAGTGTCCACATGACGTTGTTTTCGCCGTCGGCCACGATCATGAACTTCTGCTCAGCGTCGCGCGAAAAAGCAAAGTCCCACGCCGATCCCTGGCCCAACGTCTCTTTGCGAACAAAAAGTTCCTTCACGAATTTTCCTTGCTTGGTGAAAACCTGAATCCGATCGTTCGTGCGGTCGCACACATAAACCATCCCGTCATTGGAGATATGCACGCAATGCACGGGATTTCGGAATTGCTGATCGGCGGGCGCCGCGGGATTGTACGGGCCGGGGTCCGCATCATTGGGCGGATTTCCATAGGCGCCCCACAACCGTTTAAATGCGCCCGTCTCGGAGTCAAAGACAATCACGCGCTTGTTCATATATCCGTCGGAGATGTAAACCTCGTGCGCCTCATCATCCACGGCCATCCCCGAAGGACGGCCCAACAAATCGTGGCTCGAGCTGTCCGCCGGCTGGGTGGCGGGGGCAGGATGGCCGATTTGCATCAGGAATTTTCCGTCAGGGCTGAACTTAATAACCTGCCGATCCACCGGCGCGTTTCCGGCGATCCAGATGTTGCCCTTCTTGTCGATCGTAATGCCGTGCTCAGAAGTGGGCCAGTCGTAGCCTTGACCCGGGCCGCCGAGCGAGCGCAACAGATTGCCCTGCGCGTCAAATTCGAGGATAGGTGGCGCGGCAACGCAGCACTCCGAACGGGGCGGCGTTTGCTCCGCGCCTAACTCGTCCGGGGTGTCCGACTTGGGACGTTGCAAGACCCAAATGTGATTTTCGCGGTCCACGGTTAGGCCGCCCACTTGTCCCATGATCCAGTTGTTCGGCAACTGCTTAGGCCAGGAGGGATCCACTTTGTATTGCGGAGCGGCGGTTTGCGCATGCGCTTGTGGGCCGGCGCCGAGTGTGACAAACCAGAGCACAAAAGAAAGCAGCGTCGCCTTGGTGCAAGCGTTCAGAATGTGCATGGAATTTCCTCTCCCGTTAGTTTGTCGCCTGACGAATTGTGCGGAGCCTATAGCGAAAACAGGTGATTGAAAAGAAAAAGAATGGGTGAGCGACGGGGTTTGAACCCGCGACCCTCGGTGCCACAGACCGATGCTCTACCAGCTGAGCTACGCTCACCACCGATGCCGCTAGAATACCAGATGTTGCGTGAGGGTTGAACCTGTGAGTGGATCGGGGGGAGTCTCCGTGCTGGTGGCGGCCGCGCGATTTGAGATTCTAGGGTGTGGTCTTCTGCGGTTTTCGAGCGCGTTTTATCGCACGCCGCTGGCGGGCATTTAGACGAATTTCAGCCGATGCGTCCTGGGTATCGAGAGCATCACGCAATTCGGACTCTTCGCTAGTTTGATCGGATGCCTCGCTCCCCTTCCCTCCAGAGGCCGGAGTCTCCGGGACGGCCTCTCGAGCCGTAGAGGCCGCCAGTATCCGATCGCTCAAATGGTCGAACGCTTTGTCAATCGCGCCTTGCAGTTCGGCATCGATAAACCCGCGTATTCGCGCGATCTCTCCTGCGATCGCCTCCGCAGTGAACATTCTCACCATCTCCATGATCGAAGCCGAACCGTCAACTGGCGTCGACAAGGAATCCGTGCGAGCGGCGACGACGGGCTGCTCGTCGGGTAGCAGCAGCGTCTCGATGGCGCGCCCTGACGAGACCGGCGCATTCGCCGGTGCCTCGGAGGTGCGCACTGAGTTCTCAGCGTCTGCCACCGAAGCACTCAGCACAAACTGATTTGGATGCGCGATGTTTTCTTCGCTCGAGACCGGAATCACAAGGTCTTCATCTTCGGGAGAAGGGAACCAGTCTTCCGGCGGCAGCGCGATACCCCACACATTACCGGGGACTTCGAACTCGATTCCGACATGGTAGAAGGTGCGGTAGGCCTGAGGACGCCGTACCCAAATAACGCGGGCTGGAACAACTCGCGGCGGCTGCCGGGGATTCTCATGACGAACCTCAAGCATGATGGAAGAATTCGGAGCAGGATAACGGATACCTTGATACTGGCAGCCGTAGCAATTGACCATAACCGTCTTCGTGGATTCGCGGAACGGTTGGCCGAGCGCGTCGGTTCCTTTGACGGTGATCGAGGCGGAATGCAACACGCGAGTGCTGCGGCGCTTCTCCGCGCCACCCCCGTTCGAGTCGAGATTCTCCGTCACGTCCGCCTCCGACCGGAACCTATTTCGACGGTACCCGGCCCGAGAGGCGAGGTCAATGGAACGGAGATACAAGTAGTAAGCAGGTATCTTAATGCTCAGACTTTCATGGCTTTCGGGAAATCAGCGCGGGCGGCGGAACGGAATCGGAGGGGAATGTCTGGGGCGACTGCCGTACTGCTTAAGCCGAGCGCGAGCCTGATCGGCCCAAGGGCCGGAAGGAGCATAGCGGAGATAGAGTAACCACTGCTCTCGCGCGAATCGGCGCTCGCCGCGCTTTTCATACGCCAAGGCCAGGTTGAAATGCACATCCGCATGTGCGGGCATCGCGCGCGCCGCGCGGCGCAGATGTTCGACGGCTTCGTCAACCTCGCCTATTTCTTCGAGTGTACAGCCCAGATTGTAGCGTGCGATTCCGTTTAGGGGATCGAGCTCGACTGCAACGCGAAACGAGGCGCAAGCGTCGGAGATTTGGCCGGTCTGGTAGTAAGCGACGCCCAGGTTGATATGAGCTTCGATCCAATCAGGCGCCAAATTCACCACCCGCTCGTAAGCCTCAATCGCCTCGGGAATCGTTTCAGGGTTAGCCTCGCAATCCAAGGCCATTTCGAAAAGCTGTTCGGGTGTTCGCCCGACCATGGAACGAAGTTTCGCCGGCCCTTCGGCCGGCTGGAACGGAAATACCCACTGGCGCCGAATAGGATTGAAGGGCATCGGAGTACCCGGGGGGACAACGAGGACCTCGCGGCCATGTTGCTGGATGCAATGCTCCTGGAGAGGGCGAGACTCGCCGCCGAATTGCTGCTCGGTAAGCGACACTGCAAGTCGCACGCGGCGAGCGGGAATCTTGCATTCGGTAAGACGCTTCACAGTGCGTAGCGCAACGAGATCGCCGAAGCTGTAGAACCGTTCACCCCAGCGAGCGCGAGGGCGAACAAGCTGCAACCGTTCCCAGTAGCGAAGACGGCTCGGCTCAACTCCCAAAATGCGCCCTGCTTCTCTGCGCGTGTAGCGTTGAGTCAAGCCCGGCGTTCCCCTGCGTCCGAAAGAATTGTGTCGAATGATTATGCACCCGTTGTCAATCCGATGCGATGTGCCTTGCTGTGGAAATGTGTGGAAAAGCAACCGGACTCATGTGGACCGATGTGGCGGACAATAACCAGATGACGACATGGAGTTGCGCGCCCCTGGCGGCTTGCTAGACTTTTAGAGGTACCTGCCCGCCACGATGCCTCTCGACAGCGCAGAACGTCTATATATCGAACGCCAAGTCACCCTGGCGCGGGCCATTCTGGTCGCGCTGGCTCTCGTAGCTTTGCTAGAAACGGCGCCAGTGAAACGGTCGGCAGTTGTTTTCCTGTCGTTTTATCTAGCCGCATCGCTCGGAATAGCGCTGACGGAGCAATTCTTCAGCGACTGGCATTTGCGAATTCCGCTCGTTGCGGATGCGGTAGCGCTGGGCGCATTCTTATTCTTGACGCCTTCAGTTTCCGCCTTTTGGTTCCTTCTTCTGTTCTCCGTGTTCGCT
The DNA here is from genome assembly GCA_963729525.1 of uncultured Acidobacteriota bacterium. Classification (GTDB taxonomy): domain Bacteria; phylum Acidobacteriota; class Terriglobia; order Acidiferrales; family UBA7541; genus Palsa-295. The sequence continues at coordinate 22,246 of CAVSOB010000007.1, read as the reverse complement.
CTCAGTTCCTTAGGGAATTCGCGGACGATGCTCGTCCTGGTGGCCGCCGCGACAATCGGCGTAATCGTTCGCGTCGCGAATTCGGTTCCTGAACCGCTCGAGTGGCACAGCCTACTTCATTGGCTGATCCTTGGTACGGGAACGCTGATCTCCGGGCTGGGCATGGGATACCTTGGCGCGCGAGAACGCGAGCACCTTGGGCGACAACAGTTCCTCGAGAAAGTTACCAGATTGCTACAGTTCGACCGCGGCCTTGCGGAATCGATCCGTCAAGCACTCGGCGAAATTGCGGTGTCATTCCGGTGTGAGCAGGCCTGTCTTGCCATACGCGAGGAAGACCTCGAACGGCTCTTTGTATGGAAGGTTCGTCCTAGCGAACGCGAACCCAACTCGCCAGAAATGCTGCCGCTGTCGCGGTCCGACACTTTTCTGGCTGACAGCCTTGAGGTCAGTATGTGCTGGGAGTTCAGGAACGGCGGCGGCGAAGGCTTTGGTTGGGACCGCCGCAGTGCACACCTGTTTCGAGAGGTGCCCATGCCGCCGAACGCCACGCGTGACGAGTTTGGCGCCAAGTCTTTGATGGCGGTTACCATCGAAGCGGGGGGACGGCCAGCGGGACGGGTCCTGCTCATTAATCCGAACTCGCCAAATGGGGCACCCAGGCGATTTTCGAAGGGCGATCTTAGATGGCTTGAGCAGATCGTCCGGCATCTGGGGCCCCCGCTTGAAAACGTCTTTCTCCTGCGTCACCTCAGGGCGAGGGCTGTGGAAGCCGAGCGAAGCCGTATCTCGCGCGATCTGCACGACGGTATCTTGCAGACGCTCTTGAGCCTCAACATTCAGCTTGGGGTGCTGCGGCAGAAGACGACGCAGACCCCTGAACAAGCCTGTGCCGAGCTTGGGAGCCTGCAGAAGACGGTCCAGCAGGAAAGTGAGGAGTTGAGGCGGTTTGTCACCGACCTACGGCCCTTGCGCGTGGAAAGCGCCGATATGAGGGAACTGATGCTGGGATTTGCCGAGCGTTTTCGCAACGAGCACGGGATGGGGGTCGATCTTTTCCTTGAAGATCGCAATTTGACGCTACCCGACCGGATTTGCAGGGAGCTATTCCAGATTTACAGAGAGTCACTACACAACGTAAAAAAGCATGCGAATGCCAGTCACGTCGTGGTAAAACTAGGTCAAGACGAGGCGAAGGTCTTCCTCGTTATAGACGACAACGGTCGAGGGTTTAGCTTTTCTGGGCGATACACAAGCGAAGAGCTCGATCGGCTGCGTCTCGGCCCGATTTCGATCAAAGAACGAACAAGAGGCGTCGGGGGAACGCTTACGGTGGAGTCGAATCCCGGGCACGGAGCACGCCTAACCGTTGAAATCCCATTGAGTTGAGATGACGAAAGCAAAACAGGTGATTCGGATCCTGGTGGCGGACGACCATGCCATCTTCCGGGAAGGTCTTCGCAAGTTGCTGGACGCGGCCGAAGAAATTCAGATCGTCGGCGAAGCGTCGAACGGCGTGGAATGCATCAAGATGCTGGCGAAATATAAGCCGGACATCTTGCTGCTGGACCTGCGCATGCCGGAGAAAGATGGTCTTGGTGTGCTCGAGGAAATTAACTTCGACTCGATGCCGACGCGGGTGATCGTTCTCACCGCAGCGGAAGATGATCGCGACGTGGTTCGAGCGATGCGGCTCGGTGCGCGCGGGGTGGTGCTGAAGCAATCAGCGAGCGATCTGCTCGTGAAAAGTATCCGCAAAGTATCCGACGGCGAAATCTGGCTCGATAACCGGATGACCGCGGAAGTAATAGATGCCTTCAAGAAATCCGCTGAGTCCGGACAGCGGCGCGAAAAACCGCTCTTGAGCGATCGCGAGAAGGAAATCGTGCAGCTCGTGGCGCAGGGATTTCGCAACCGAGAAATTGGCGAGAAATTGTTCATCAGCGAACAGACCGTAAAAAATCACCTGCATAACATCTTTGACAAGCTAGGTGTTTCGGACCGTCTCGAGCTGGCGCTGTATGCGATTCATCACCGCCTGATCGATCAATCCTGATAGTCACGCGATTTTCTGTACATTTTGACCACCTTACCCTTCGCTCGTTCGATGCGGTATTCTATTCTTTGGAACAACGAACGTAATGGCTTCTCTGACTAGTATTCCTTCCAAGGCGGCTGGCTCCGGAAAATACTCTCGCGAGATTGTTCTTCTTACGACCCTGCTGCTGCTTCTTGTTTTCGTGATATTCACAGCTTTCGCCGCCCGGATGTATCACAAGCGATATCACGTGCTCGGAGATGAGTGGTTCGCGCGGGGCGATCAAGATTTTCATTCTGGAAATGCCGCGGCGGCGCTCAGTGACTATCGCAACGCTCTCCTTTACTCACCCGGCAACACAAATTTTCAGTTCCACCTCGCGCAGGCGCTGGCAGCCACTGGACGGTTCGACGAAGCCCGAGCCTACTTGGCCACGCTACTGTCAGATTCTCCAGGAAGCGGCCAGATCAATCTCGAGCTGGCCCGGATAGCCGCGCATGGCGGGCCGAAAATGATGCCGGATGCACTCCGCTATTACCATGCCGCGATCTACGGGGTCTGGGACACGGATCCGATGGCCATGCGCTGGCAAGTTCGCAAAGAGTTTTGCGAGTACCTGCTCGACAACAATGCAATGAACCAAGCTGAAGCCGAAATCATTGCCCTCACTGACAATACGGGCCCGGAGAATATCCCAGGGCAAAAAACGGCAGGAGACCTGCTACTTCGCGCTCGAATGTGGAGCCGCGCACTGGAAGAGTTTCAAACTTTGCTATCCCACGATCGGCATGATCAAGATGCTCTAGCGGGCGCGGCAACCGCGGCATTTCAACTTGGCCAATATTCGCAGGCGGAGGAGTACTTCGAACGCTTGCCCCATGAAAAGCTAGCCACCCCCGACTTGGCGAAGATGCATGAGGTTTCCAGGCATGTCGTGGCCCTGAATCCGTTTGTACCCGGACTTTCCACAAACGAAAAAGCGAAGCGAACGGCTGAGGCGATCGCGGTGGCTCAAGCCCGCGCCAATGCATGTGAGCGCCAAAACGGCGGCACGTCGTCGCCAGGCACCTCGACGTCGGCTCTCGCGTCCGCAATCGCGACGAGCAATCAAAACGCAACCGATTGGACAGTACGAAGTCTTCGCAAGTACCCTGAACGCATCGAGCCCGCCATGTCTTCAGTCTTTGAAATGGAGGACGCGGCCGCCGGTCAATGCGGGGAGCCGCAAGGCGCTGACTACGCTCTGTGGCTAATCGGGCGCATCCGGGCTGGTAACTCGAAATGAGCTTGACCAGCCTGCCGCCGCTGCCTCCCGATATTAAACCCGAACCAATTTCCCAGAGTTCGCGTCCGTCCATTCGAAATCTATGGGCCACCTGGAGGTCCTGGAGCAACCGCATCCTTTCGTTGCGCGAGGATCAGCTGTTTATGTTCCTCGCTGTTGTAATTGGGATCTTTTCCGGACTGGCGGTTGTTTGTTTTCGAATAGCGATTGAATGGGTGCACCTGGTTTCTCTCGGTTCATCCATGTTCCCACCCGTGCCACGCGTTCTGATTGTTCCTGCTGGAGGAGGGCTCATTGTCGCGCTCCTGGTGATCTACGCTTTTCCCGCTGCGCGCGGCAGCGGAGTCAACCAGACGAAGGCAGCCGTGTACATCTCGAACGGTTACATTCCTTTCAACACGGTAATCGGCAAATTCGTGATCTGCGCCCTCAGTATCGGTACGGGCCAATCGCTCGGCCCTGAAGATCCCTCCCTTCAAATAGGCGCCGGAATCGCTTCGCTTCTCGGAAGGCGACTTAACCTATCGCAGGAAAAGGTGCGGTTAATTGCTCCCGTCGGTGCTGCGGCGGGGCTCGCGGCGGCCTTCAACGCGCCCATCTCTTCGGTGATTTTCGTAATCGAGGAAGTAATCGGCACGTGGAGCGCCGGTGTCCTTGGAGCGATTGTGCTGGCCGCGGTGTCGGCCGTCATCACAATGCGCATATTCATGGGGTCGGAATCACTGTTCCGAGTCCCACCCGTCCGTGTGGCGAATGCTGGAGAACTTCTCGCATACGTTGTTCTCGGTGTTATCGGCGGTGGTGCGTCGCTGGCTTTTCTGAAGTGGCTGGCATATGCACGCCCAAGGATCCAACAATGGCCCAATTGGACTCGTTATTTTCAGCCTGCCGCCGCTGGGTTGGTGATTGGGTTCATCGGGATCCGTTTTCCGCAGGTAATAGGAGCTGGATATTCGGTGATAGACCAAGCCCTACACGGCCAGTTCAGTTGGAAACTGCTTTTGTTCCTCGCGGCTCTCAAGATTTTCGCCACAGGGATCTCATTCCTTAGCGGGACACCCGGTGGAATGTTTGCGCCAACCCTCTTTATCGGGGCCATGCTTGGCGGCGCGGTCGGGAGCGTTGAGCACCATTTTTTCCCCAGCTTGACTGGAACCGTCGGGACATATGCACTCGTCGGTATGGGGGTATTTTTTGCCGGTTTTCTGCGTACGCCAATTACGTCGGTTTTCATGGTAATCGAGCTTACTGGCAGCTACACGGCGATACTCCCGATCATGGTTGCAAACCTCGTTGCCTACTTCATTTCCCGGACTTACCAAAAGGCGCCCCTTTTCGACCTACTGGCTCGCCAGGACGGCTTGGTTCTGCCCTCGATCGAAGAGCAGCGAGAGCAGATTCCGCTGACCGTTGAGGTGGCGATGAAAACGGATGGATCGGTCGTCGCGCTGCCGGATGAATTGGCCGCCGATCTCGCTCGTCGTGCCGAAGCTGAGAAAGACGCGCTAATCCTTGTGCGGATGAATCCGGGCCAGTGGTTGCTGCTCGATCGCGAGGAACTTCGCCGACTTGCGGCGGACGGCGCTATGACCACCAAGGCCGCTGAAGCGAAACCGAGAGGCCCTCTACCGATTCTCTTTCGCGATCAGTCACTCGAAGACGCGCTGCACGCAGTGGGCGACTGGCCCGCCGTGCCGGTCGTGAGCCGCGCCGACCTCAGCGAACTCGAAGGGGTTGTAACCCTCGCCGATATTCTCCGCGCGTTCCGAAACGCCTCGGTCGAATAGACATCTTTTCGATTCCCTTTAAAAACCATGCCAGTTTTTCCTCCTGTAAAGCCCCGCTCATAGTACCGACGTACCGAAAACGGCCTATCGAATTGAGGCTTTAGGGCTATTGGCCCGGGGGGCGCTAACCCGCACTCTAGACAGGAACTTAAGAGGCAGGTGTCCTGTGTCATCGAAAGAACGACGTGCAACGCGCCGTTTCCTGATGCGTTTGCCCCTGGTGGTCCGCTGGACCGACGAAAGCGTGGTCGGCGAGGCCTCTACCGAATCGCGGGAAGTGAGTTCCAGGGGGCTCTATTTCCACTTACCGAAGGGTTTGAAGAGCGGCGCGCCGGTCGAAATTGTCATGACCCTGCCACACGAATTAACTCAGGCGGGCCCAGTGAGGGTGCGTTGCCTGGGACGCGTGCTGCGCAGCAGCCCGGAGCATTCCGGCGAGGTCGGGGTGGCTGCCGCGATCGAACGTTACGAATTCATGCGGAACGGCGAAACCGCCGCTTAGCCGCATAACAAGTTCTTACCCAGACCCTGCGGAGATGGGTGAGAAAATGCCGGGCGGTTCGGGTCCCTCAGCCGGTGCCGCCCGGCTATTATTTTGAGATACAAAGCCGCCGGACGTTGCGCGCCTCTGCGGTGTACTTCCCTCAGAACTCGCGCTGCGGTGGCTTCTGCTCCGCTCCCACCCGTCCAGCCGCGATGTCAGCCTTGAAATAATTCTCGGCCCGAATGGAGGAACCCGCGATTCCCCGAAGCATCGCGATTTGGCCAACGTGCGTTAGCGCGTCAGCCACAGGGCCTTGGAACAATCTTTCTGCGGAAGCATGTAGCGGCGCATCCGATGCGAGGTAGTCGTCAAACGATTGCAACGCCGCAAAGAATCGCTTGGTGTCCTCGTCCCACGATGTCGGGGGCGAGTTCTGCCACTCCTGCTTTCCTTTTGTCATCGACAAAGCCCAGTCGATCAGATCGCTCAGGTGAGCGAGAATCTGTGCCGGCGTGCGCGTTGTCCCTGACGCCTTGAAGGCGCTAAATCCGTCTGGCGCGCCGCGAATTGCTTTTCCGCCTCGATAGGCCAGCGTAGCAATGCAATGACGCAGAAGTTCTCGCGCAGTACTTTCTTTCTTTTCTTCCGGCTTTGAGCTCATCGCTCCCTCCACGAAAAATGCGGTCGGGAATTGGGGAATTTGAGGTTCGGTTAACGCGACGCGATTATAACAAGCGAATGTAAAAAGTTAGCAATCGTCGATCTCAGGAGTGAGTTGGGAACCGCTCTGCGCATTTCTGAGGTTAGCCGGCTGAGGAACTCCGTAGAAATACGGTTGTCACGGCCAATAAAAATCTTCATCGCAGCGCCGTAAGCATAGACCCGCGCCCATTCTAAAACTATACTCCGCACATGGTTTCGCAAACTGAACTGCGCGGCGCACTCCGGCGTTTCTGGGGCTACGACTCCTTCCGTCCCATGCAGGAGAAAGTCGTGCGGAGTCTGATCGGTGGACACGACACTTGCGCGGTGATGCCGACCGGTTTCGGAAAATCCCTCTGCTACCAGCTGCCCGCGGCAATGCTCTCGAACGAAACCGTGGTCGTAGTCTCGCCGCTAATCGCGTTGATGCAGGATCAGGTGGCGCAGCTCACGCAAATCGGAATCCCGTCCGCGCTGCTCAATAGTTCACTTACAAAGCCCAGGCAGGCTCAAGTGATCAACGAAGCCACGGAGGGAAAGTATCGTCTGCTCTATCTTTCACCTGAACGGCTTGCCGCTGCGGACACCTCTCAATGGCTGCGGCGCGTGCCGGTCTCATTTTTCGCGATTGATGAAGCCCATTGTATCTCGGAATGGGGCCACGAATTCCGCCCTGAATACCGGCGGCTGAGCCGCTTGCGCGCCGAATTTCCCGAGCGACGCATTGCCGCGTTCACCGCGAGCGCTACACGACGCGTGCGCCACGATATCATCGAGCAGCTTGGCCTTAGCGACCCGCACAAATACATCGCGAGTTTCTACCGCCCCAACTTGCGGTATTTCACTATCGAATGCGATGAAGAGTTGCAGCAGAAAATGCTTTTGGCTGCGCTCCGCCACTATTCCGGCGAGAACGTGATCGTCTACGTGCCGACGATCTCCAAGGTGGGCTCAACAGTTGAATTTCTCGAAAGGAACAAGATCCCAGCTCTTCCGTATCACGGGAAAATGGATTCCGATACCCGCCGTCAGAATCAAGAGCGCTGGATGTCGGACGAAGTTCGCGTTCTCGTGGGCACGATTGCCTTCGGTCTCGGCATCAACAAGGCTGCCGTGCGCGCCGTGATCCATCTCGCATTACCGAAATCGATTGAGCAGTATTACCAGGAAGCCGGCCGTGCCGGCCGCGACGGACTTCCCGCCGATTGCGTTCTTCTATGGCGCAGGCGCGATGCAGGTCTTCTCGCGTATTTCATCGGTCTGCTTGCCGACCAGGCGGAAAAGGAGCGGGGCTGGCAGCGTTACCACGAGATTCTGGGCTATGCCGAATCGAAAATCTGCAAACATCTTCAGATTTGCAGGCACTTCGGCGAGATTCCGAAATGGAAATCGTGTGCTGCCTGTGACGCTTGCGGCTTTGAACTCGCGTGGTCATCCTCGAGTCCGAAGGCCCAAAAGCAGAAAAGCCCTGAACCCGCACCGCTTTCCGTGGTGTTGCCTGCTCGATCCGACCCGCCGGTGAAACAGCCCGCGCCGGAAGTTGATCCTGCTTTACGCGAGTATATGCGGCAGTGGCGGCAAGAGACAGCCAAGCAGAGTGGTATGGCTGCCTTCATCATCATGCACGACACGTCGCTCGACGAACTTTGCCGCCTCAGGCCGCGCACGCTCGGCGAACTACGCAAAGTTTCGGGATTCGGCGAGCGCAAGACCGAGCTCTACGGACAGCAAATCCTCGATTCTTTGCAACGTTTTCAAGGCGGCGCTCGAGCGTCCGCGCTCCCGCCCAAAATTAGAGTTCGAAAGAAGAGGAAGTGGGGCGAAATCCGGAGAGCCGCTACTTGATCGCGCCCACTGTGAATCCTGCGATGAAACGATCGAGGAACAAGTTGTAGAGCAGCGCGATCGGAAGGCTCGTAATCAGGCACGCAGCCATGAGCGAACCCCAGAAGTACACGTCACCACGCACCAGGAATATCGGAATCCCCACGCCCACCATCTGTTGCGACTCCGGCGAAATAAACGTCAGTGCGTAAACGAATTCCTGCGTTACCAGTGTGAACGTAAAAATCACGACGGTGAGTATTCCTGAAATCGAGATGGGCACGACGAGCCGGAAGAATGCCCCGAAGCGCGTCAAGCCATCCACCATGGCCGCGTCTTCCAGTTCTCTCGGGATTGACTTGAAGAATCCCATCAACAGCCAAACAGAAAAGGGAATTGTGAAGCTCGGATAGACCAGCACCAGCGACCAAATCGTATCCTGCAATCCCAGTATCGCCACAATGCGCGAGAGAGGAATAAACAGCAGCGTGGGCGGAATCAGGTAGGTAAGAAAAATCGCGATGCCAATCCTCTGTCCCCAGCGGCCAGTGAGCCGCGCCAACGCGTATGCCGCCGGCAAAGAAAGAGCCAGCGTGATGAACACGACAATCACCCCGACCAGCGCGGTGTTGCCGAGCCATCTCACATAGCGCGTTTCGTTGAAGAGCAACTTCAAGTGGTCGAGTGTGGGCGGCAGGTTGAATTTGAAGGGATTATTCTCGACGTTGTAGAGGTCGATGTTCTGTTTGAAGGTGGCGACAAACATCCAGTAAAAAGGAAATGCCAGCAATACGACAAACACTGCCAGCACCGCATATCGGAGCGCTTCAGTCCCGATTTTCCGCCCACCGCCGCCCGGCATCAGGCCACCTCGGCGCGATGTGCTGCTCGGAGCATGAAATAAGCAATGAGAATGAGAACAGGAACGAGAAATAGAGAAATCGCCGCGCCTGCAGCCAGGTCGCTGCCCTGAATTCCGGTGGCGAACGCGAGCGAGGGCAGCACTTGCGTGGAATCGAATGGACCGCCAGCCGTCAAAATGTAAACCACGGTCATGTCCGTAAACGTAAAAATCGTCCCGAACAGCACTGCGACGCTAATGATCGGCATCATCATCGGAATATTGATCAAAAATTCGGTCCGCCAGAATCCCGCGCCGTCAATCGCCGCCGCTTCCGGAATTTCCTTGGGAATCGAAGTCCGTCCGGCCAGCATGATCACCGTCGAAAAAGGAATCAGCCTCCAGGAATGAACCAGAACCACAGAAGCCATCGCGAGAGTGGGTTCTCCGAGCCACATCGGCGCGCCGTAGGGCTTGAAAATGTGCGCCCAAACCAGTACCCACGTGATCACGCTGTAGATCGAATCCAGAATCCACTTCCATCCGATCGCGCCAAGCGAAATCGGCGCTACCCATGGCAACAAGATCAGCAACCGCACGAACCAACGGCCGGGAAATGCTGGTTCCAGCGCGATCGAAAGAATGCTCGAAGCCACGATCACGATGATCTGGGCCGATATGGTGAACACTACCGAATTACGCAGGGCAGCGTGGAAGCTCGGGCTCTGCAAAATGCTGCGAAAATTCTCCAAGCCCACGAAATGGAAACCAATCGTGCCAATCCGCGCGTCGCTGAATGCGTACAGAACAGCGAGAAGCAGCGGTGCGCCGATCAGCAGCGTAATGTAAGCCACCGCCGGCAGAAACATGAACACGCCGACTTTGCGATCGTCTACTGCCACGGAAAAGCCCTCGGTGGGATCCGCTTGCCGGTTTTCGCGTCAAAAAATCTAAGTTCGTGCTCCGGCACCGCGAAGTCGTAGGTTGTATTCGGTGTGTAGGTCTCAAGCACGCTGGAAGACACCCGTGCACACACGGGCCTATCTCGAAATCGTGTCTCCGAAAGCTTTCCGTAAAGCACGCGCTCAGAACCGAGATACTCAGAGTGCTCCACATGTAGCCGCAGCGGAATTCGGTTCCCAGGGTTCAGCAAATCAGCAGGAAGGAGGTTCTCAGGCTTTAGAGTTTTCGTTACCTCGTCTATAGACGCCCAGGGTGCGATGAGCCCGGCGGGAAGAAACCGCTCCGGGCGAAATCCTACGATCACATCGTCGGTTGCGAGCAGGTTCATGGGAGGCGAACCTAGAAACGTAGCTACAAATGTGTCGGCGGGATCGTCATAAACTTCCTGCGGCGTTCCGATCTGGCGGACCTGCCCCTGATGCAGCACCACAATGCGCTCACCGAGCGCCATCGCTTCCACCTGATCGTGCGTGACGTAGATAGTGGTTGTCTTGATGCGTTGGTGGAATTCGTCAAGCTCTTCACGAGCGGAAGTTCGCAGTTTGGCATCGAGATTCGATAGCGGTTCGTCGAGCAGGAAGACTCGCGGCTCGCGCACGATGGCGCGCGCCAGAGCCACTCGCTGGCGCTCGCCGCCGGAAAGCTGGCGCGGCTTACGGTCGAGGAGCTTCTCGATTCCAAGCAAGCCTGCCGCCCATTCCACTTTTTGTTTGTGCTGTTCCTTTGCGACTTTCTGCGCCTTTAGAGGGAAGGCGATATTCTCGCGAACGCTCAGATGGGGATAGAGTGCATAGCTCTGAAATACCATCGCGATCCCGCGCTCGCGTGGCGTCAGATTATTGACGACATTGCCGCCGATAAGAATTTCGCCGGAGGTGGGCGCTTCGAGGCCCGCAATCATTCGCAACAGGGTGGTTTTCCCGGAGCCGGACGGGCCGAGGAGGACCAGGAACTCGCCCTCCTTTGTTTCCAGATTGATGTTGTTAACTGCTCCCGGTGTTCCTGCCTTAAATACCTTGGTCAGATTCTTGATCTGAACGACGGCCATCGAGCCCCCAAAGAGCTGTCATAATTGCCTCATTTATTCCATCGAGCAAAGATGCGTTTATATTCTGCTTCGGCCGCCTTCACCGCATCCTCGGGCGATTCATCGCCGCGCGCCACCTTGGCAAACATTGTCGGTATCACCCACGTCTTAAAAGCCTCGTCAATCGCGGCAGTAGCATAACCCGGATACCCCACGTTGGTGGCCCATTCCAGCACATTTCCGAGCACTTTGTATTTGTCGGCGGGGTTGGCTCGGGGATCGTTTGAAATTTCCTTCTTGAGGTCTGGAACGAGGGTTGGAAAACACGGGAAGTTGTAGAATTGGCCGGCTTCGAAGCCCTCGTGGAAATGATCCATGTAATCCACCAGGAACTGCTGCGCACCGTCCTTGTTCTCCGCGAAATTCCAGATGACGTAACAGTTCATCACGTGCTCGGCGGCGATGCGGCGCACTGGGCCTTTCAGCGCAGTGCTGATCATGATCTTCGAGTCGATCGGAAGATGCTCACGTTCCGACTGCCGCGTGATAGAGATTGCGTTCATCACGAACGAAACACGCCCGGCAAGCATCGCCTGGTTGTTCGATGGCGGAGTCCAGGTGAACACCTCGGGCGTTTCCGTCTCTTGGTACAGGGCCTTTACGTATTTGAGCGCTTCGAGGGTTTCCTTGGAATTGATCGTAACGTTGCCAGCCTCGTCCTGCTCAGCGCCGCCGAAGGACCAGAGAATTGCCCGCATGGCCATGCTGGTGTCGAGCTCTTGCGCAAGCCCGATGCCGCAGGGATGGCCGCTCTTGTCTCGAATCTTTTTCCCGCCGACGCGCAGGTCCTCATACGTGTCGGGACCATTGGGATAACCTGCCTCAGTCCAGAAATCCTTGTGCCAGTTTCCTGGGTCGGGCGTGTAAGCGTCCGAGAAAGCGAAATACTTTTTTGTCTTGGGGTTGTAAGTGGATTTGTGCGCCAGCTCAATTTTCTTCCCGTGCTTCTTCTCCACTTCCTGGTACACGTGCGACATATCGATCGTCACGTCTTCATAGGCCGCGGGTGGCGAGAGGAACATGAAAAGATCGTGCCCCTTCCGTGCTGATACTTCCGATGCGGCGCGCGTTCCCAGATCCACCAGGTTGATGTTGTCCACCACCACGTTCGTATTGTTCTTTTGCCCCCACTCCTTCGTGAAGGTGCCGTTGAACCAGGTGTCATACGCCGGCACGAAGTGGCTCCACTGCAGAATCTTCAGCGTCTTCTGCTGGGCCTGCGCGCGCTCTGGAAAAAGAAAGGCAGGGCCAGCGCCGGCAGCCAGCGCCCCAGTGCCCGCCAACTTGACGAATTCTCGCCGAGAAATCCCACGGCCTCGCTTCTTCGACATCTCAGCCCTCCTCTTAGAATTCAGAATCCGAGCACAGCTCAAGCCAATCCTTGGTCAAGACAATAATTTTCGAGCCTGTGATCGAACTTCCCCCGAAATTGTGAGCCCAGCGAATCGTTTGCCTTCGCCGAACCGGCTTCAATCCGCGGGCGATCGAACCGGCTGCGCCGCCACTTCGTCCCAGATTTTCACCCCGTGGGTCTCCTTCAGCAGCAGGCTTCCCACGATGAACGTGATCCCCGCCACGATCATCGGATAATACAGCCCCGCGTAAATGTCACCCGTCGCCGCGCATAGAGAAAGTCCAATTAGCGGCAGCATTCCGCCGAATACACCGTTGCCTATGTGATACGGCAGCGAAAGCGACGTATAGCGTACTTTGGCAGAGAACGACTCCACCAGGAACGCCGCGATCGGCCCATAGACCATGCACACAAAAATCACCTGAATGAACACGAGCAGTCCCAGCATGAATTTGTCAGGATTCGTTGCTTCCTTAGCTGGCACTCGGTTTCCTGTCGCGTCCACCGTCATCGCCGTCAGGCTGATCGCGCCGGTCACCTTGTTCGTAGTGGATTGTATGCCGACGATGTTGTTGCCCGCCGCTCGTTCCATCGCATGATAAATCGGAATATACGCGATCACCGCGATCAGGCATCCCGCCATCATCACTTTCTTCCGCCCAATCTTGTCTGAAAGCGCGCCGAATACCACAAAGAAAGGCATGGAGCAGAGCAGCGCCACCGCAATAATCTTGTTTGCCAATGTGGGATTGATCTTCAGCACCGTCTGCATGTAGAACAGCGCATAAAATTGCCCGGTATACCACACCACTCCTTGCCCTGCTGTCGCTCCGAAAAGCGTAATCAGCACCTGCTTCAGGTTCGGCCACTTCGTGAATGCATCCTTGAGCGGCTGCAGCGATGTCCTTCCCGCGCTCTTCATCGATGCAAAAATCGGCGATTCCTTCAGTTTCAGCCGGATGTAGAGCGAAATCGCCACCAAAAAGATTGAAATCAGAAATGGAATCCGCCAGCCCCAAGCAGAGAACTCTTCTTTGCTCATCGATTGCTGCGTCACCAGAATCACGATCAGCGAAACGAACAAGCCCAATGTCGCCGTAATTTGAATGAAGCTAGTGTAATAGCCGCGCTTCCCGTCCGGCGAATGCTCGCCGACATACACAGCCGCCCCGCCATACTCGCCGCCCAGCGCCAAGCCTTGAAGCACGCGGATTCCAATCAGGGTGATAGGGGCGAACCACCCTGCCGTCTTGTATGTCGGCAGTAACCCAATCACCGCCGTGGACAAGCCCATCACCGACAGCGTTACCAGGAACGCATACTTGCGCCCGATCAAGTCGCCAATTCGCCCGAAGAATATTGCTCCGAACGGCCGCACCAGAAATCCCACGGCAAACGTCGCGAGATAAGCGATATACGCGAACGTATCATTGCCGGGCGGATAGAATTTCAGTGACAGAACCGCAGCCAAGCTCCCGAAAATGTAAAAGTCATACCACTCAATCATCGTCCCGACCGACGACGCCGTAATCACCAGCGGCAAACTCTGCTCCGCCTGCCGTTCCATCCCAAGTTCCTGTCCTCGTGTGGCCATGAAGTGCCTCCTCGCTTTGGGACGGTACAGGTCGCCCCTCGCCTGTGTCGCCGATTCAGGACCGATGTAACGCAGCTACTGCAAAAAAACCTGCGGAGCCGCCGGTACGGCGGCCCCGCAAGCCGCAAGTCGCAGAGTTAGGTTAACTCAGAACGTAACAATCGTTCCGAACTCATTGCGCCAATCGTGAGCCGTTCGTGCGTCCACGCCCCGGTAGAGTTTCTTCACTTGGTTCACCGTGGTCGTATCGTACCAGGTCGTTTCGTTCACGATGGATGCCCACTTGTTGATCTTGTAGCGGAGCGTCGACGCAACGTAATCAGTCCGCTGCAACCCGTTAGCACCCGTTCGAGCAACGTCCTCGGCTTTCGTGCGGTCGATGCCGCCGGTGAAGGAGTAGGTCCAACCGGCGTTGTGGCCTTCCGGATCCGCATGGAAGATACGCGAAAGCGGGAAGCTGACCTGCGCGAACCCGCCCTGATCGCGTACGGGTCGCAGTTGAGCGAAAACCGCGTTGCCGCCAACGTTTACGAAAGGAATGTTGTCACCCGAATCGGCAATCCCGTTTGCGATCACCGGCAGGCCCAGCGTATCCGCGAAAGTAGAGTTCAGGTTGCCGAAGAAGAACCGCGTATCGCCGCCGTGGAAGTACTTACCCACTATGGTGACCAACGGTGTTGGTAACTGGAATTCTGCCGTCCAGATGTTCTGCGGTATGTTGAACCGGAAGCCCTCGGGGAAGAACTGCGCTACCGTGCATCCCAATGGACCGGGTGTTGCGCAACCGGTGAGTGCAGCGATCGGTACGTCTGTTTGCGATCCGGCCGTTGCCAGGGTTCCGTGCAACACGATTTCCGAACCCGTCGCATGATGTCCGCTGAAAATCAACTGTGCAGGCGCCACGCCAGCAGAATGGAAGATCGGGTATTGAAACACCACTCGCCCTTCGACGGCTGGCTGGCCACTGTCAGAGCCAATTCGTGCTCCGAAACGATTGTTGAGCTGCTCTGCCACGCTGTTTGTGGGCACAGGTATGCCGGGCGGCGTGTTCGCTAGGTTTGCATCTCCGAAGGCCGCCAGTAAAACAGCCGCCTCCGTTTGAATCTTAAAGTCCCCCTTATGGAACTGAACGCCTCCCTTTATCTGCGGAAGCCTCTCATACAAGTTACCGAAGAACGCCATCACCTGCGTTGTTTCGACGATGTCGGGCATCGTTGATGACGCGAGAAGCGTCCAGTCCTGCCCGAACTCTCCGAAGACCGGAAGGCTGCCAATGTGTGTATCCATCCGAACCCATGCCTGCCGAAGGCTAACCTGCGAGGAGCGAATCGAGCTGACGTTCCGGTTGTTGACCGAAGTGTAGTCCCCTTCAAAGTCCATCTCGATTCTGCCGGTCATAACCAAGTCCCGGTTGGGCATCGGCCAGTAGAAGTTCGAACCGAACCGCGTGCTGCGGGCTTTGATGTGAAATTGCGATCCACTGTCCGGCCCTGTGTCGCCCAGCAACAGGGGAAGAGGGAAATCGTTATTGCCGAACGTCGCGCCGCCGCTGTTCGTGGAATCATAGATCGCGGTTGCTTTGATGAACCCAAAGGGCGTCAACGTGGCGCCGCTCCCGAGTTTAATGTCCCCGATCCCGCTCGGAGTGGGCGTATCAATTGGCAGAAGACGAACAGGAGCTACAGCCGGGATGATTCCCCCTTCCGCCGGCGCTCCAAACGTAAATACATCGGAACTGGCGGGCGGAGGTGTGGAACTCTTGGAGACATGAAACAGCGTGTTCATGTAGTGGCTCCCTGAAGCCGTATCGCTTGCAGGCTCCACTGTCACGGTGTTGTTGTAATCGTCTTGGCTGATCAGACCTTTCGCTACGAGTAAATTCGCCAGCCGCACGTTCGCCTGTTCGGCGCTCCCAGCTTGAGTGACCTGAGCTGCTTCATCCGCGGAAAGAATACCTTTTGATTGAAGCAGCTGAACGAGCGGAGTTGTTGCTTGTTTATCCTGCCCTTGAGCGGCGGCAGGTAAAGCCATCCCCAGGCCTACGACAGCCACGAGGAGAGACACCCGTATTAGTTTCATGTATCCACCCTCCAACGAGATTTGGAATGCGGAGCCCCTAGGCGCACTTCTGGACCTCCGAACAACCCCCAAAAGCACGAACAAATTGCAGCAGAGATACGCGCTTAGTCGTTGAATGTCAAGCAATTCCACATGGTGACGCCCAAGATTCAAAGCTGCCGATAATCGAATGCTGTAGTTCTCAGCGGGTAACTTTGGAAGCCCTTTTGATGGGGTGGACCCGAGCATCCAAGAGAAGCGCTTCGGTGTAACGAGAGGAAGTGGTCGGGGCGTGGAGATTTGAACTCCAGACCTCCTGCGCCCAAGGCAGCTGCAAAAAATCTATCTTGTTGGTCCGTCTAGCTTTGTTCTGCGTCATGGTACACGGTTTTGGACCTAATTTGGCAGTTCTTGGACCCAAGTTGGACCCAAGCCGTGGGATGAACCCCCGTAGTGAGACAAAACTTTGGGCACACCTCGCAGTTTTTAGTTAGCCTTGATTTGTATCTCCCAGCAGGAGAAGGGGTCTGGGGAAGAGGACGGCGTTTGAGTCCTCGTCCCCAGATAGCTCTGTAGAACTCCTCTCCTGGTTTGCCCAAATTCTCTAGTTTCGGCTATGACAGAAAACGGGAGCGGTTCAGCGAGTAGCAGACTATTCAACCAAGTGCACCACTTTGTGGAGCGCGGGTTTTCTCTTGGCCATCCAAGTTGTTACGAGCTCATTGGAAACCTTGGTCAACGATGGGGGCGAAGGTGGGATTGTCCGGCAGAATTTTGGAAAGCGCGGCAAGAACAAAGGAACCCGTGCTTTTCCCGTTGGTTGGCGCCCGGTGCTTTCAATTGCTGATAGCTGCTTTTAGCCCTTAGAACGGCCCGTTTCGGCAACCTTTAGTAAAAGTGGTAAAAAGAAAACGAACCTTGAAGTCAACAACAGACTTGGGCCTGACCCTCTCGTCACCGAAAAGGACTTCCCGCCGCTTCCAGTGGGGTGGATTGTTGCGCGTTACCGTGAACCAACGCGCCATTCCTAATGGCCGGAACCAAACCACGGAACTAGCAAACTTCCACGATGACGAGGGACACATCGTCGGCCAGGGCGCCGTGGCTCCACGCGGCCGCACCCTCGAGGATAGCCTGTTTCATTTCGGGAAGTGCTCGTGTGGCCGACTGGCGGACCAACTCTTGAAGGCCCTCAACGCCCAGCATGTCTTCGGACCTGTTGAACACTTCGACAAGCCCATCGGTGTAGAGAACCAGACGGTCGCCGGGCGCGAGCTCGATTTCCGCCACCGACTCCGACGGCGCAAATTTGGAGAGATAACCAAGGATACCGTTTTGCGAATCGAGCAGACGCAACGTGCCCTTCGAGACGAGTATTGCTGGCGGTTGGGCCGCGGCCGCAAAAGTCATGCGGCGTCCGCACTGACTAAAACGGGCTGCGGCCATGGTGAAGTAAAAACCCTCCTGCGGGATGCGATCATGTACGAAGTCGTGGAGGCACTTCAACAAACGGCCGGGCTCAGTCTTACGTTCCAGCGCATGAAGTGTTTCAGAGTAGATGCGATTGGCCATCAGGGCCGAAGCTATACCATGGCCCGAGACGTCGCACAGGATGAGGTTTAGAAATTCGTCACCTTGGGGGAGGACTATACCGAAGTCGCCGCCAATCGCATGAGCCGGGCTGTAGTAGGCCTCGACGGCGAGGTCCTTCCATGCCAAATTATGTGGCGCGAGTGACTGCTGGATTCGTGCCGCGGTCGAGAGGTCGGCGTCAATTTCCCTTTGACGCTTGCGGAGCTGTTCCTCGACTCGCTTCAGTTCGCTGATGTCAGTCACGGTAACCACAACGTAGTCCTGACCGTCTGGTCCTTGAATCACCCGCCCGCTGACGATTACCGGGATTCTCTTGCCGTTCTTACGTGGAAGGTGGAACTCGCTGCGGTGCCGGCCGTAGCGGTGCCCCAATTTGTGCTCGCGGATAATAAAGGGAATATCCTCGGGAGGGAAAAGTGCGTCGGGTGTGCAGCCCCGCAATTCGTCGAGGTCGTACTGCCATAATCGTGTCAACGCTTCGTTGCCAAAAATGATGCGAAGTTGGTCATCAAGAATCGCCACTCCCTCATTGAGCTCTTCGAGGATGCTCTCCATCTGGCGAAGCCAATCCGGAGTCTTGATATTGACGTTAGGCATGGCGTTGTTCAGTCGGATTCGTTCGTAAAGATGGTGTGTCGCGATCGAGCAACCGGGTGACGAGAGCAAACAGAACACTGACCGATATTCCACACATCAACACACCGGTGATCCCCTCCAGAGGCCCTAAGAGTCGCCAGTTGGACGGGAGAATCAGATCACCATATCCCACAGTTGAATAGCTGCTCGCTGAGAAGTAAAAGGCGAGCTCCCACGACGGGAAGCAACGCGTCCGGTAGAAACTGGCCCACAGAAGAATCACGAGCCCGTGCAGAATTACGATTGCGACCATCGATTTCACTACCAGGGTGGCCGAGTAAACTGGCCCATGCTTATGAGTGTCCCTGGTCAGAACACGCTTTAGCCACTCGATAAGCGTAGTTACGCCGGCGCACTGCAAGCAGAGTGTAAGACTCAGCAGAAGAACAGCCGCGGCAACTTGATTAAAAAGAATCATCGCAAAAGCCTTCAACGAACCATTTCAGGGGCTGGGCGAGCTTCAGTCTCTGCCGGAGGTTGTTTCGTTTCCCAGCGGATGATTTTCAGATCAAGAACGAAGATGCTGTAAAGGACGGGCACCAAGAGCAACGTGATGAAGGTTGCCACGGCAAGCCCGCCTATCTGCGCATAACAAAGAGGCTGCCATAGGGGCCCTCCTTCAAGCGCCAGTGGGAAGAGGGCCAATATGGTCGCAAGTACAGTGATCATTACGGGCCGGATACGCTGGATGCCCGCGTCCGGAAGGGCCTGCTCCAGAGGCTCCCCTTTCTCATGCATTTCCTCGATGAAATCGAAGAGTACGATGACGTGGCTTACGATCACTCCGATTAAGCTGGCGATGCCCAGAAAGGCCATAAATCCAAACGGCGTATGCAATACCGAGAGGGCGATCAGAGAGCCAATCACTCCGTAGGGAGCAGCGGCGAATACCAGAAGAGGTTTTACGGCGTTATTGAATTGAATCAACAGCGCGAGGTAAATCCCGAGTAAAGAGATCAACAGAACGAGTTTGAGGTTGTCGAATCCGTCGATTTGTTTGGCCCGTTCGCCACCAATCCGGAGCTGATAACCCGGCGGGAGATTTTTCTGAAATTCCTGTATTTTTGGAAGGATCTGGTTAAGCACCTCAGATGCGAGAACTCCAGGCTGGGGATAACACAGTATGGAAATGGTGCGAAAATGCTCGCGGCGCCTGACGCGGCCCGTTTCCAAAGAATTTCCGACCGTTGCGATCGACAGCAGAGGCACGCGGTTGTTGGTCTGTGAAGAGTAAACATACAGGTTCTTGATGTCCGCAAGCTGAGCACGTTCCTCCATGCGAAGGCGCGCCACAATCGGGATGTTCTTGTCGCCTTCCTTGAAGACGCCCACTGTTGCGCCGCTCATGGCCGCGGTCGACGAGTTCGCGACATCGGCGTTGGTAATGGCTGCCACGTTGGCGCGGTCTGGATCGATCTGGATCCTCTGCTGAACATCGTCAGGGAACCAATCATCACGAAGAACGGCGATGCCCCGAGCTTGCCTGACGATGTCCTGAGCCTGGGCGGCAATCTGCCGAAGGGTGCGAATATCGCTGGCTTCATTTCTCGCGTCAACGTCCTCCTGCCCAGAGATCAACAACTCGACAGGGTTGTCCACAGGATTGGTTTGAAGTTGGCGAACCGTAACCCACGCGCCTGGTACTTCTTTGTCCAGTGCGTCCTGGATCGGACGAGCTAACTTTGGCGAAGCCTCTTTATCCGTGACCTCAACGATCATTTGCGCGTAGTTGGTCTGCGGCATTTCGGGCGAGACTGAAAACCAGAAGCGAGGTCCCCCACCACCGGCAAAGGTCGTCAGTGACTTGAGAAGATGCCCACGGTTCTCTTTTGTATTGACGTCAGGTGAATTGTCAATCACCTGCCGGACGACTCTTTCGGCCTGCATTGCAGCATCATTGGTGACGCTCAAGGGAGTGTCATTCGGCAGCCAAATATCCAAATAAAACCAATACTGGACATCTTCGGGAAAGAATTGGGTCTTAAGCCGAGAACCGAAGAACCCGCCTCCGATCAGGAAAACCAGGGACCCGGCGAGGACAGCCCATCGGTGTTTTATGGCTTTGCCGACGAGTCTGTTATAGAAGCCGTAAAATCCCCGTTGCCGTCTCTCCTCGATGGTCGGTTCTCGTTTTGCTGGAGCACGCAAAATGTAGTAGCCCAGGAACGGAACAAACGTCATCGCAACAAAGTACGCGCACAGCAGACAGGTTGTCATCACGACAGGGAGGCTCTTCAAGAACTCGCCGGTATTGCCGGTGAGCATCAAAAATGGAAGGTAGGCGATAACATTCGTGATGGTCGCGTAGAAAATCGCGGTTGCCAGCTTTGTAGGTCCGAGCCAGCAGGCAATGCTGCGCGGAAACCCTTCCGCCAAGTGGCGTTTTATGCCGTCGCCGGAGACCACCGGCACGTCCACGAGAAGGCCCAGCGCGATGATCAGCGATGCGATGGAGACTTGTTGAAGATCGATTCCCAACATATAGACGATGCCGAAGGTCATCGCCAGTGTGATGGGTATGGCCAGCGCCATAATCAGCGCCAGGCGCCACTCCCAAAATCCGATCAGCGAAACGAGGACCACGAGCATGATGGCTTCGAGAAGCGCCCGCATGAACAGGTGGATGTTCTCGTAGACTTGCAGCGGTTGATCGGAGGTGTGCGCCAGAATCAGGTCGGCGGGAAGGATTTGGCGAAGCTCCGAAAGCTTCAAATTCACCGACTGTCCGAAGCGCGCGATTTGCTTTCTATCGCGCATGTAGATCGCCAAGGTGATCGCGCGGCTGCGCTGCCAGTGCCCACTTGCGTCCCGCCAAGTGTAGTAGTTGAGATACTGGGCAGGAGCCTGATAGCCTCGGCTGATTTGGACGAGATCCCGTAAATATACGGGGGTACCCTCTGGCGTAGTCGATACAGCCACATCCCCGATGCTTTTAGCGGTATCGAATTGTCCCGAAGGGGTCAGAATAACCCTGCGCTCGCCGGTTTCAACGGTTCCGCCCGGCGCGATGATGTTCCGAGCTGAAAGTATTTTGGAAAGATCAGCAGGACGCAGGCCGTAGGCTGCGAGGCGGTCCTGCGAGTAATCCAGATAGATGGTCTGCGACAAAACGCCCCGCCGTTCCACCTTGGAAACTTCAGGAGCCCCCTGGAGCGTTCGGCCAATCAGATCAGAAAAATTGTCGAGTTCGGCATAGCTGTATTTGTCGCCCGCAACATTGGCCAGCTTCGTTCGTGTTTCCCTCGGATCGCGGATGATTACTGGGGCCCACGCGTCGGGATGCAACTCGGATCGTTTAAGCCGCTCGGAGATAAATCGCCGGATGAACGCTTGAATGGTGCTGTCATCCGCGTCGGAAAGGCCATCCACGCCGATGAATCCGCTTCCCTGTATTATTTCCGAGTCTCGAATGATGCCGCCGGTCCGCGCTTCCTCTTGAAACAGGTATACGGTGTCAAGAACCGCGCGCGCCGAAATGGATTGCGGAAAGCAATCCACCACCGTGATGCGCTGCCCTTTTCCATTCTGCTGTTTTGCATCGCGAGCTTTGCGAATCGCTGCTTCGACGGAATTGGCACGAGCCGCAATTTCGATGTCGTCCGCCTTCGGGCTCGTGACCGTCAGCATGAGCGCGGCGGTGTCTCCAAAATCGCTCTGGAAAGTGATGGGGCCGCGCCCTGAGGCAACTGAGCATTTAGAGCATCCAGCTTGAGGTTGATATCGCTGAATTGCCGCTTGGTATCGGTGATGCCCTCATCCAATTGAATGGTCACAAACGAAAATCCGGGAAGAGATATGGACTTAATTCCGTAGTCCGCATCTGTTCCCGGATGGATGGTCTTATTCTCGGCGGCAACGTCCTCAATTCGACGGGTAATGTACTGTTCGACTTGTTGCGCTGTGGCTCCGGGCCATGGACAAGCCGCGACGCCGAGACGCACGGGAATGTCCGGGTCCTTTCGCTGCGGCATGGATTATAGCCGAACCAGCCCCAAATGAG
>CAVSOB010000006.1:0-218327 GCA_963729525.1 uncultured Acidobacteriota bacterium | reverse complement strand
AAGACCGCGAGGTATTGCGGAGACCAGGAACCAGAACTCCTTCTTCCCCAGCCCCATGCGCCTCGTCGAGAGCAGCACAGCTGGAACCCGCATCGCCAGGAGGAACAGCACAGCGATGCCCGCCAGGGCAATCTGCTTCAGGTCCGTCGGGAACATCAGGCCAATCAGAAAAAAGAAGAACGACTTGATAAGGAACGTCATCTGATCCTGCATGACCCCTGTTGTCTGCGATGCAGCGAACTGCAGTCCATGGGCACCCGGAAACAGGCGTGGCACGATAGACGAAGCGTTACCGATCAAAAGCGACGCCACCAGCACCGCCATGGCGCCATTCCCGTTGAACGAACCGGTGATGCCATACAACGCAAGCATTGACCCAAGAAAAATGGTGTAGCCGTGAGGTCTGTCCCGCATCGCAGGTATTCCGGGGATCAGCAATGCAGCGGCAATCACACCCAGAGCCACCCCGACACCAAGTTCTCTCGCAAGGGCAATGAACGGACGAGAAATGTCGGCACTACCGCTCACGACTAGGTCGATGAGTACCATCGTTACAACGACACTAAGGGCGTCAGTTGCAGATGACTCGACCTCCAGCATGCGCGCTACTCTGGAGGGCGCCCGAGCCATGGCCATCGTTGGCATAATGATCACCGAACTGGTACCGCCGACTATGGCACCTACCATCACCCATACCAACGGCGGCGAGGGGCGCACATAACCCAGTGCGGTTGAAAGCCAAAGGAACCCGCAGATCGCGATCGCGGAAAAAACGAATCCCGACAAACCGAGAAAAATACCGCGCGGCGCGGCCGCGGCCACCTCGGTAAGTTGGAGACGAAACGCTCCGCTCGACAGAATGACGGTCAGAGCGATGGCTCCAAAGAACGGGATGCTCGACGTAAGAAGGCCTGCCGGGATAAGACCAGATATAGGGCCGGCAAGAATGCCGGCGGCCACCAGCCAGACCACGTCCGGCACACGCGTTCGCGCGAAGATGAACTCGCCAAGTGCCCCCAGCAGGAGGATGCCGGCAACCTCAACCACCAACTTGACAACAGGATCCATTCTTATTTTTCTCTTGGTTAGGACGCGCCGCTCCGGATGAGCTAACGAATTTTATAACACGATCTCTAACGAAGGTCCGGGTAAGTCGAGTAATCGAAAACCAGGTTTTGCGGGTGGGCCGGAACGGTGTGGGCCGGATAGATGTCGAGAAATCCGCTTGCCGCCACCTATCTCATCCTGAGATATATGGTGATAATCCCTGTTCACGACACCTATCTGAAAGTCAATGTCCAGTTTTGCTAATTGTGCGTTTTCCTCTAACATGATAGAAAGACCGAGATGGGCGTGTGTTCTCCGCAAGCGACAGTTGTTCGCTAAACTAACGAAACTCTAGGGAGGCGGAGATGAAACGCATTTGGATAGCATTGCTCCTGATCGCTATCGGGGCTCAAGGAATGCGCAAGACAAACCGAACGTCGTCATCATTCTGTCCGATAACGTCGGCTATGGTGACATTGGCGCCTATGGCGCAGGCGAGATTCGCGGTATGCCAACCCCACGCCTTGACCAACTCGCTAGCGAAGGGTTGCGGCTAACGCAGTTCTTTGTGGAGCCGGGATGCACCCATCTCGCGCGGCGCTGATGACCGGACGCTATCCACAGCGCTTGGGTCTCAGCACCATCATCGCCGCAGGCACACCGAACACTCTCCAACCCCAGGAAGTGACGCTGGGAAAGCTGTTCAAGAGCCAAGGCTACGCACACTGGCATCGTAGGCAAATGGCATCTCGGAGCGAGTGAACAGAGCTGGCCGACCCGCCAGGGTTTCGACGAGTACCACGTAGGTGTTCTCGAAACGACGGACTCCACCTTGTATCGGGACGGCATGGAGCGCGCCGGACTTCCTGAAGCGGTCATCGCCGCAGTAGAGCCCAGCATTTTCGAATCAGAGCCGAATGGAAACCTGAAAAGGGTGCGACCCTACAACATAGAGTACCGTCGACAGATCGAGGGTGACATTGCCAAAGCGTCGGTGGAATACATCCAGCGTCATGCCAAGGCAAATAAACCGTTCTTCCTCTACGTCGGGTTCACGCACACCCACTACCCCTCCCTAGTCCCGCCCGAGTTCGTGGGAAAGTCGCGTATCGGTTCCTATGGCGACGCGATGATGGAACTCGATCACCGCACCGGCGAGGTGCTGGACGCAATCAAAGCCGCCGGGGTCGAAAACAACACGATTGTGATCTGGCTCTAGACAATGGGTGCCAGCCCGATTGAGGGCCCACCCGAATCCCGTGGCGCTTCAAATGGCCCGTTCCGGGGCGAAGTTGGCGATGCGCTCGAAGGGTCGCTGCGTGTGCCTGCAATAATCAAGTGGCCGGGAAGATACCGCCGCGAGTTAGCAACGAGATGGTTTCCATTCACGATTTCTTCCCGACACTAGCGAATTTCATCGGTGCAAAGGTCCCCGACGACCGGCCCATCGACGGTGCGGACCAGTCCGCGTTTTTCACCGGCAAGCAGGCCAAATCCAACCGCGAAAGCTTAATCACGTGCATTGGCACCGAGGTCGTTGCGGTCCGTTGGCGGCAGTATCGGATCTATCCGAAGGAGTTTGTAAGCTCCGCCGGAAACCGATCAATGGGCGGCGGCGCCGGTTACCGCGAAGAGATGGAGGGATACCCCGCGATTTTTAATATCGAGCGGGACCCGCGCGAGCAAGAAGATATCACTACCACAACCGCCTGGGTTATCGGCTTCTATTTGAAAATAATCGGTGAATACCAAAAATCGCTGGAGAATACCCGAATCCAAAGGCCGTCAATATGACGAACTTCGACAAGTGATTACGGTAATCCGACGTTCCTTTCCGGATCCAACTGACACGTAACTCCGGCTGTGTCGCGTAATCGGGCGGACCATCCATACACCATGCTTTTTGCGCGTGTGATGCGCCTTTCGCGCCCGGATAGATGTTGCGAAATCCGCTTGCCGCCACCTCTCTCATCCTGAGATAGATGGTGATAATCCCAAAAAACTGAGACAAACATTCTTGACGGAGCCGAATTCGTTAGAGATGTTATCGCCACCTGTATTTCTATCTCTTGGTATCGAAAGGCGCCCGGGTTAATCTTCATCAAAGAAAGCTGCATCTTCGGCGTCAGCAAGAGCCTTTTGATCAGCCGCGCTCAATCCAGTCGGCGATATATCAATCGTCACCTTCGCGATCGTTCCAGTGAACTTGTTGTCCCCTTCCTTGTAGTCGTCGGACACCGCGGTTTCAGCGTCCTCTCCCACGTCCGCTCCCTCGTCTCCTGAGAAGATGAACGGCACGGTCTTCGGAATGTGTCCCTGCGCCACTTGCTGCCCGTCCACGAAGAGCATGCATTTCCCGCCCGTTCCAGGCCTTGCCGCATCGGGAACAAACTCGTACTTAATCATGTGTTTGCCGGCGGAAAGCGTTGAGAGATCGGCGATGTTTGTTCTTTCCACCCCAAAGAAGTTGTATTCGTGATGGACTTTCCCGTCTTTCATGTAGAGCGTCCAGCCGCCAAACCTTCCACCTTGCGCGATAATCACGCCGTTGCTGTTGCCGTCGCTCAGTTCCACCGGTGCAGTGACAGTGTAGTGGCGGTTCTTCACGTTGATGAAGGCGTTCTCCATCATGCCCACCATCCCGGGATAAACGGTTAATGATGTGCGGGCCCCCATGAGGTCCGGTCGTCCTGCGATGGCAGGATTGAACCGCTCCGACCGGCGGTCGTCGATAGGCAATACATGATTTTGTACTGCCACCTTCATAAAGAGGTCTTGCATCTCTTTTAGCTTGGCAGGATCTTTCGCCGCAAGATCGTGGGCTTCGCTGAAATCTTCACGGGTATGGTAGAGCTCCCAGACATCTTCGGTGAGCGGTGGATTTTGCACCTGGATCCATGGGATAGAGTGGCGCGTTGCGGCGATCCATCCGTCGTGATAAATGCCCCGGTTGCCGAACATCTCGAAGTACTGTGTTGTGTGCGTCTCATTGGCTTTGGGATTGTCGAAGCTATAGATCATTGAGGTTCCGTCGAACGGTCTTTGCACAGTGCCACTCACGCTCTTTGGAAACGGCAGACCAGCTGCTTCCAGCACTGTCGGCGCAATATCGTTCACATGCGTGAATTGCGAGCGAAACTCCCCTTTGTCCTTGATACGTTTGGGCCAATAGAACACGACGCCGTTTGTTGTCCCGCCGTAATGCGAAGCGATCTGCTTGGTCCACTGGAAAGGAGTGTCGCCAGCCCATGCCCAGCCGATTGCATAATGGGGGAACGTACTCGGGCCGCCCCAGTCGTCCAGGTGCGGCAGCATGGTCGCCGCATCCTCCGGGATACCGTTCAGAGCCATGATCTCGTTGTAGGCTCCCGACGGACCACCTTCCGCGCTGGCGCCGTTATCGCCGACGATGTAAATGAATAGGGTGTTGTCCATCACGCCCATTTCGTTCAGTGCGTCCACCAGTCGTCCAATCTGCTCATCCGTGTGCTCTCCAAATCCTGCGAAGGTTTCCATCTGCCGCGCTTCGAGCTTCTTTTCGTCCGGCGTTTGCGAATCCCAGGAGGGAATCTCTTTGGGACGCGGAGTCAAGTCCGCGTTTGCCGGAATCACGCCCATCTGCTTTTGGCGCGCGTAAGTCTCCTGATTCAGATTGTCCCATCCTTGATCGAACTTTCCTTTGTAACGCTCGATATATTCCTTGAATACATGGTGCGGTCCGTGAACTGCTCCGGGAGCGAAGTAGACGAAGAACGGCTTGTCCGGCGTCAAGGCATGCTGCGCTTGCATCCAGTTGATCGCCTGATTAGTCATGTCCACAGTGAAGTGGTAATGGGGGTCGTGAGGCGGCTCCACACGAATCGTGCCGTCAAAAATCGCGGGAGCCCACATATTGGTCTCGCCTCCGATGAAACCGTAGAACTTGTCGAAGCCGGAGTGAGTCGGCCACCGGTCGAACGGCCCGGAGACGGAAACTTCCCAGGCCGGTGTCTCGTGATATTTGCCGAACGCCGCCGTACTGTAGCCATTGAGACGCAGCATTTCCGCCAATGGCGCCACGTTCAAAGGACGAATGCCAGTATTGCCGGGAAAGGACGTAGCGAGCTCCGTGATGGCGCCCGCGTTGGCGACATGGTGATTGCGGCCGGTAAGTAGTGCGTTCCGTGTGGGCGAACAGAGCGCTGTCGTATGAAAGTTGTTGTAGCGCAGTCCCCCGGCCGCAAGCATGTCGAGCGTCGGCATGTGGATGGGGCCGCCAAACGAACTGGACTGCCCAAAACCCATGTCGTCCAGCAGTACGATAACAACATTTGGAGCGCCTTTCGGGGCTGTGACTTTGAAAAGCGGCGGCGCCTTGACGTTGCGAGCATCGAGTTCGGTGATGACCGGCGGTTGTGGTTCAGGAATAGGAAGTATCGTACGGTCTAATGCATCCTGCGCCCAGACCGGCATGGCAAAAGCGAAAAAGATTAACAGTTGCAAGATTGAGCGTGCGGACCTCATTGAGCCGTTTCGCAAGTCAAAATGATCCAGCATCTTTTTGACTCCTTTCGTCAAACTGTGCTACGGGCATTGATTCCAGCGCTCTACCTGCGGATGGTTCATGTCTTGCGCGGGACGAAATTACACCACGGTCAGTCGTGCTGCAACCGATTTGCGATGAACGCAGTACGGGATTATTCCGCTCAGGAGAAAACGCTCACGAACCGTCGCGCGCCGATAGGTGTTGGGAAATCCGCTTATCACCACCTATCTCAAAATGAGATGCCGGAAGATCAATTCTTTAGGTGACCCGGGAACACTGTTTGCATGGGTTGAATGCAATCGCATCGAGTTTTCTGCGAAGCTCGCGTTCCAACCGGCAAAGGAGGCGTTGCACATTTTTTCGCCGCGTTGCACGTCTGTTGCACATTCGGCTCCCAACACCGCCCAAATCAGGCTAAAAACACAGGCATAGTACCTGACTAACGTGCTGTGTTATGTGTGGTACCATAACCACCCAGCGGTTTTCAAGACCGCCGGAGTCAACCGCTTTCCTACCCCTCCACGCCAATAAATTCTAACACTGACGAGTTGGCAGTGGCGATCATAGGTCGACGTTCTTGCCCATCTGATCCCACAAACTCGTAACGCGGCCGTAGGTTCGCTTGGCGAATTAGACGGGGAAGCGCGTTCGAATCATCCAGGCAACAAATGAGCGAGAATGCTACGGGGCGACATCATAGATTTCTCGCACAGAACGCAGTGAATTGCACTCGATGCCTTTATCGCCCAACATGTCGGAGGCTTCGCTAGCGCCTGGTGACCGGGTATATCCGAGGGCAACGTGCACGATGCCATCCTTCGCAGGCCAGATTCTTGCCACTATCGTCTCGCCAGTGGACGGCGAAGTTTGCCGGATCATCGTTTGACTCTTCAAATCGATTGCGCATGCATTCGACTCGTTCTGAAATTTGCTCGTCGACATGATCTTCTTGCTCGCCAAGTAATTGTGCGCGCGGGAAACCAGGTCGTTCGCGTGGCCCGCGTTCCACATTGTCTTTGGATAATAAAAATCGAACAGAAAAATTCCTCGTGTAGGGCGATCTTTATTGTCGACGTACCCGCCGGCCATCACCGGTTCATCCAAACTGGGCCGCCATCGACTCCACCCGTTGGGACGGCACAGTGCGAGATTCAAGTCCTTGAACGGTGAAGCTCGCATTGCTGATGGCGTATCCAGCGGCTCAGAAGTTACGTAAAAAGGCACGCCATTCAGATAAAAGTCCGCGCGATAGTCTCCTGCGGGCAAGCATGCGTCTGTGCTCGTAGCCTCGAGGTAAGATTGGAGCTGATGGATTTTTCCGTTTTCATCCAGCGTGACGTCTTTAGGATCCACTCTTCCCGATACCTTCGAGAGCACTCTCCACACGCCGCTACCTGGTTCTCGTGTGTACCATAGAACGGAAAGCGTCGTCGTCCCATCGTCCAGCTTGAAATTCACCGGCTGAGCTTCCCATCGAAGCCCGCTAGGGTCCACCTGAAGTACAACATTTCGCAACCCGGCCTTGCCCGGTGGATCGTTTACAGTTTTAGGAGGAGGCCATGCAGCGGCAGCCAACTCAAGAGTAATCGCAGGCTCGTTCGACTGAATTTCCTTGCAGTAATCCTTGGAATTCAGCCCTTCGCAATAGTGATAGAGCGTTTCGAGGTCGCCCACGGCACCCGCAACCAAGTCTCCTGCGTCCTTCATGCCCGGTTTTTTCGCCGTTTCCGCATACTTCGCCAACCCTTCATTTATCTTGCCCATTGCGAGTTCAGCCACAGCAACGTTGTAGCGCAAATATAAATATTGCTCGTCGCGGTCATGTTCGATCGCATCCTGGGTGCTTCTTAGTCCGCGTTTGATCAGCGCGCGATCCTTCTTAACAAGGCCGAATAGATACGTATCGAACCCATAGTTTCCAAGCAAAACGGGCGATTCTTCCAAGCCGTTCTTCGCAAAGCCGTCGAGTGCTGTTTTTTCGTGATTTACCGCCTCCGCGATTCTTGCTTCCGGAATCATGTTCATAAAACCCTCAGCGTTCTGGGGATTTCCCAGGTTCTTAGCTGCCAGGGAAAGGTAAAGATTGCCGAACAGAAACGCCGGACGTGCGCTGACGGCATCCTCAAGCTCTTCCACGGATGTTTCATAATCGTAGATTTGCAGGTGCCTGACGCCCGATGCATATTGCACGGCGGCGCGGAGTGCGGCATCGTCGGACTTCGGGCTGCCGTTCTCGCACGCATCCGCTTGGTAGGTTCTATTCGGAATTCTTCGCAAGCCTACCATCGTCGCCAGCGCAATCCCGACGGCGACTACGACCAGCCCGTAGAATACCAACGTCCACGCCTCGTCATTGCGCCCCATGCTCAGCGACTGGCCAAAAAGGTACAGTGCGATCGCAAACATAGTGATTCCGGCGAGATACCAGTGGGCTTTATTATGCCAGCGAAAACTCTGTTCGTTGATCGCGTCGGATAACGCAAACCCACATTCGGGGCCAAACGTCGTTTTTCCTAGCACCAGCTCCATAGGGTAATGACGAGCGTGCTCGGGCCCGAATCCACCATCAAGCACCTTGAAATCGTTGCCATCGTCGTCATCTTTTGGCGCCATTTCCGCTGTCGCGTTGCTGAGGATCTCATCTGCAACTCGCTTATCGATTCTGAAAGACGGATTCCCGGACAACTCGCGCTGCTGAAGCGCAGCCTGATAATGTGCGCGCCTTTCCTGAGCCGACGCAAGAATGCCCAGCTCGAAGTACATCGATGTCGTATGGCTATTTTTCAGACCATTGGTGATGTTATCGACTGCATTTTCCGCGCTTTTGTCGGCCTCAATACTCACCACGGTGTAGCGAAAGCTAACCCACGCGCTGAGCAGGACAGCCAGCACAATCAACAGCACAACAAAGCACGTAAATGGGCTCTTCGGAAATTCCGAATGTATTCTGGCGCCGGCGAAAAGCCGAGGTTCTGGTTCGGGAGGATGTACGCTTTCGCTTTCTTCCGTCTCATCCACGGACATGAACCCCATTCTTGTTGCCAACGCCTGAGAGAGCCGCCGCAGAGGTCCGTGCGTGAGTTTGCTAAAAGGCCAAAGAACGGCAAAAGCCACGACACAGGCAAGGAGGTACCAGAATCCCGCGTGGTCAAGAATTGACACGCAAATAGCGGCAGCGAGAGCGACGATCATCCCCAACACCATCATTCTTAATCTCAAACCGCGGCGCTGGCACCATAGCTCCCCCAACGACAGGCAACCCAGCGCGATCACAAATCCAACGACCGAAAACGCGAGCCACTCCAATTTTGTTCGGGATGTTCCGATCTGCCGTTCGAGGCTTTGCCAGATGCTGTCCTTTTTGTCATACCACTTGCTTCCGAGGCCCGACTCAGCCAATTCGGCAGCGACTTGCCGATCTACAATCTGGTTGATGCTGAGATTCTTATTGCTCACGCCTGGCACTTCGGTGAAATCAAGATAGGGCTGCTGAATTCGCGCGAGAGCGACTTCTTCTTGCGCTTGCAGCTCGAAGAGCGAAGCTTTCCCGGGATCGATCGATCGCGCCTTTTCAGCGCGCGCCTGTAATTCTCTAGAACGTTTTAGGTGTGCGTATTTGGCCACCTCAAAACGTGCGCTGTCGCTAAATCGCACGAGAAGCTCTTCGCGTTTGGTAAGCTCCAGAAAACGCGACTGTGTCAGCTTGCTTTCTTTCAGCGACACATCTTCTTCGGCGGTCGCTGTGCGATAGGCCGTCACCATACCGAGCATGGCGACAAGGGCCATCAGTACCGCGATGATGGTCTCTTTTTCCGCCACCGCCCGGATCGTTTGAAGTAGTTTCACGTTTGAGCTTCTTGGTTGCGTTGCGTGCATGGAAGTTTGCTAGGGCGCGAATTATAGCTTCCACCCGGGGTACCAAACAAGATTCGGTCCTTTTGTCCTGCTATTGAGCGATAATTTCTCGCTTATGAGGATCGCCCTGTTCGTTCCCTGCTTTGTCGATCAATTGATACCGGATGTTGGTCTGGACGTGGTGCGCGTGCTACGAAGGCTCCACTACGATGTAGACTTTCCGCAAGAGCAAACGTGCTGCGGCCAGCCAGGTTTCAACAGCGGATACTGGAACGATGCGAAGCCGCTCGCTAAGCGATTTGTGGACATCTTTCACTCGGCGGAAGTCATCGTCTGTCCTTCCAGCTCCTGCACTACGATGGTTCGAAATTTTTACCCGCAGCTTCTTGGCGATTCTACGATGCGGGACAAGGCGATCGAAGTCGGTCGCAAAGTATTTGAATTTTCCGAATTTCTCATTCGCGTGGCCAAAGTTGCGGATGTCGGCGCATCGTTTCCGCATCGGGTGACCTATCACGACGCGTGCCACGCCTTGCGCGAACTGGGAATCAAACAAGGACCGCGCGAATTACTGAAACGCGTGCGCGGTCTAGAGCTGGTTGAGATGCCTTACAGCGAGGACTGCTGCGGTTTCGGCGGCACGTTCGCTACGAAATTTGCGATGATTTCGGGTGCGATGGGCGATACAAAAGCCGGAAATGCAGAGACATCCGGCGCCGAGTACGTCACTTCCACCGATCCAAGTTGCCTGCTGCATCTCGACGGTATTCTGCGGAAACAAAACTCCAAAGTCCGCACGATTTACCTCGCGAGCATTTTGGCAAAAACGAGCCTTGCCGCTGGAGCTTCTCCGCGAGATGCGAAAAGGACACCAGCGTCAGCCAAGCAGTAAACCTTCGGACGTCAATCTTCCAGGTCTTCCCGAAAGACCGGTTGTGACGGATCGAGGCTGCCATCGATGACGCCGATGAGCATATCTCCATACGCGTTCGTCGCCTCTGGTAGTGATGCGTAGCCGCGCTCTCGTTGAAGCGCTCCGCTCTCCGAATAGATGAGTGTGAAAAAGCGGCCCGATGAATATTGAACCTCGAGCAACTTGTTCGGCATGTCGGGATCCCCTTCCTGTCCCAACACGTCCATCAACGCCACCGTCCACCGCCGGCCCTGCGGGTCAGTAACGACCTCGCGCTCGAGATACTGCCATTCGTCCATGCTCCACAGTGGCATATTTGATCCAGAAGGTATCCAGCCTCTACTCGAGCAATTGACCCAGCGCTCTTGCGACTTGCGATCCAGTGAACGGCTTTGGAATCAGTAAAACTTTCTGCGCTTTCCGTTTGCGGAGACTTGCGTCAGCCTGTTCCGGTGTGTCACTGACGATAACGATGGGGAGTTCGGCATGCTCCGGATGATTGCGCACAGCATCGAAGAGCGATTCGCTCATGGCGAAGGAGGATCCGTCGAGCACCAGTGCATCGGCATGATGCTCTACAATAAGCTCATTGACGGCGACGGTGTATCCCGAAGAGATGACCTCATAGCCCAGATCGCGCAACGAAAACGTCAGTAGTTCAGCAATCTCCGGCGTATCGTCAATGAGCAGAATGCGGCGCAAGCGTACGTTACTTCTTGCTGGGTCCGGTTCCCGGCAGCCGCTTCTTCTTGCCTTCGCACGGCTCCAAGTCCATCACCCAGATTCGCCCACCAGCAGTGTAATAGGCGCGGTGATCGTTCTCGATCATCGCGCCCCATGCCTCGAGCGTGCGCATTGCGAAGGTGACTCCCTCGAAGTTGTCGCGCGCGTGGCCCAGCACTTCACTCGTGTGCCAGTTGTCCGTCAAAATCGCGTCGCCCGGGTGTACGCGGATAACGGTATAGTAGCGATCAAATGCCGCGTCTGGGCGCACTTCACGAGTTGACCCCCGCTTTTTTCCTTCGCTGACGATGTAGCTTTCCTGGGCGTCAGGTGCGGCAGGCGGAGCTGGAGGAGTTACTGTCGCTTTGGTGTTCATAGGGTTTGCGCCACCTGTTCGGCTTCTGCGGCCGCCGCCATATTTACTTGGTTTTTCGGATCCGCGGCCTTGATCAGAGCTTCGGGTAACTGAACGCCCATCATCCGCCACTGTTCGTTGGCGAATTTTTGCAAGGTAGCGATGTGCTCGGCGTGGAGATGGCCGAAGCGCCCTTGCAGCTTCAGATACTCCGATACGGGCCGAATGTTCTGCGGGCGGAAGCTGTAATCGTATTCACGCTTCTCTGGATTCCACTCCCAGATTGGATAGAGGCCGCATTCAACCACTAGCCGGCCAAGATCGATCGAGCGCGGAGTCTCGTAGACGAAGCCCTTCTGGCATGGCGTGTAGACCATCAAGTAGGCCGCGCCTTTGTGGTTGAGGCCTTTGCGCACCTTATTCATCAGATCGATGGGATAGCCAACACTCGCGGTTGCGACGTAGCAGTGCGGATGGCCGGCCGCCATCATGCGTGCGAGATCCTTGGGGAATAGCTTCTTCGCCTCTGGCACTTTCGGCCCCGGAGGCGAAAAGGTTGTCATGCCGCCGTACGGCGTGCGCGACGACGCCTGGATGCCGGTGTTCGCGTACTGCTCGTTGTCATAGCAGATGATCAGGCAATCGTGGTTGCGATAGAGCGCGCCTGAAATGGACGCAAGTCCGATGTCCGAAGCACTGCCGTCGCCCGCTTCGCAAATGATATTCGGGAAGGCGCCCTTCCACTTGCCCTTTCGGATCATCGCTTCATAAGCCGCGGCGACACCTGCGGTAAAGCTGCCGGCGCTGCCAATCTGGGTGTGCGCCCACGGCACATTGTAGGGTGTACACAAATACGAACTGTTCGCCACATACATGCAACCGGTGGGCCCTACCAGGATCGTATTGTCGCCGGCCGCCTTGCTCGTCATGCGGTATTGAATAGAAGGACCGCAGCCGGCGCACGTCCGGTGGCCGGGGACGAATGGCTCGCTGGATGGCAATTCGGGGTTAAAGAAGCGCGCCCCTTGATTTGGGCTTCCGAGAATCGGTAGCACTTGCCTTTGAACTTCGATCGTTGGCATAACCACTCCTCCCAATCGCAGAGCTCGGCTCTGCAGGAATTCTATTAGAGCTCGTTCTACCCTCTACTCTCTACTCTTCGAATCCAACCCAATGCGTCCGCTTTTCGATCTTTCCGCTTTTCTGCGCTTCCGTCATCTTCTTCGCCATCCAGTAAAATTCCTTCAGGACGATGGCCTCGCCGCCCATTCCAGCCATGAAGGAGAGAACCAGCGGGCGCTTGGCGCTTTCATAGAGTGCCGCGCAGGCCTCAGCATAGAGCACACCGCCGCTACTGACGCTGCCGAGCCCCATATTCGTTTCAATCACACCCACCACTTTGAATTTGCTCAGAACGTCCTTTATTCGATCGGTCGGATAAGGCCGGATGGTACGCAGCCGGACCATGCCGACTTTCAAACCCTGATCACGCATATGCTGAATCGCAAAACGCGCCGTCACTCCGTGACCGCCTTGCAGGAAAAATACGGCGTCGGCACCGTCCGTCATGAACTCTTCGACCCACGGATCGTAGCGGCGACCAAAAATCTTCGCGAACTCGTCGTGGACCTCTTCAATCACCGCCATGGATTCTTCCATCGCGCGCGCACGCTCCAACTGAAGCGGGGGTCCCTGCTCCGGCATGATCTGGGGGCCATGCGAAACAGGATGCCGCGGATCGAGCGGATACGGGTGCTTGTAAGGCGGCAGGAATTCCTTCACCTGGCCTGGGTCCGGCAATTCGACATCCGTCGTGATGTGTGACACGAAGAAACCGTCCTGGCAGACCATCTGCGGCAGCAGCACGCGGCGATCCTCGCCAATGCGGTAGGCCATCAGATGATTGTCGAATGCTTCTTGGGCGTCACACGACCAGCCCATGAGCCAACCCATGTCGCGAGTCGAAAGCGCGTCAGTATGCTCGGAGCCGAAGTCGCCCGGTGGGTCGAGTGTACGGTCGGCGATCATCATCTGTACCGGCATGCGGCTGCCCGAGATCGGCGAATAAAGCTCGTACGCGAACTGCACGCCTACACCCGAGCTACCGGTGAACACGCGTGCTCCGCTCGATGCCGCGCCGTGCGCGATACTCAACTGCGAGTGCTCGCTATCAGCCACGATGTATTCGGCGTCCAGCTCTCCATTGGCCACCATCTGCGCCAGCGCCATCATCGTCGCTGTGTAAGGCCGGATTGGATAGGCCGTAATCACATCAACGTCGGCGTACTTGGCGGCTTGTGCGGCCGCGACGCATCCGTTCATGCGGACCGTCTTCTTTTTTGTTTCAGTTGCAGTTGGCATAGTTCACTCCGCCTCGATGTTTATTCCGCCTAGCTTCACACTCATCCTAAATGCTCTTCGCCGCTCGATCCCCGAGATGCTTCAACTCTTCCGCTTGCCGCCCGTGCAGCCCGGGCGAAATCGCGAATGCAGTATCCATTCGGACGACGCCCGTGTCGAAGTCAAGCTCCGGCACACCCTCCAGGCAGCCCGTGGGACACTCTTCGATACATACTCGGCAGCCTTTGCAGTAGTCGACCAGAATCTTATACAAGCCGTTCGAACGAACGTCACGCACAATGCACGGCTCCGGGCAAACGAGGTAGCAATTGTCGCAAGCATTGCAGGTGCCGCAGCTGAAGCAGCGGCTTGCCTCTTCCACCGCCTGCTCTTCCGTATACGCCTGAATTACCTCATCCTGAGTTTTCTTTCGAGTCGGCGGCGGTAGCAATGTTTGCTGGATGCGCGGGAAGTGCGGAAAGTACGTCATGTTCATGCGGTTCAGATCGAAGATCACATCGACCGGAATCGTCCGCGGTTCGAGCGCCACTCCGCGCAACACCTTATCCAGGTTGAAGGCCACACGCTTTCCATCGCCAACCGCATTCACCACCATCAACGGCTGCCCCGAACCTACTTGCGCGATGTCACCTGCCGCGAAGAAGTTCGTATCGCCGAGCCGACCGAAGCGGTCCATCTTGATGGTTCCGCGCTCGTTCTTGAACTCAGCCGGCAACCAAGCGAGCGACGCTCGCTGACCCACCGCGATGATCACATTGTCGACGGCGAAGCGTTGAGCCGGTGCGTCGCGATCGATGTTGATCGGGGAAGCGTTGATGGCGCCCGAAAAGCGCGCAGGATGCAACTGCAAGGCCTCGACCTTGCCGTTGCCATGCACCGCGGTGACAGCCCGCCCATGCATCAGCTCCACACCTTCTTCGAGCATGTCGTGCAGATCTTCCGGCACGGCCGGCATTTCCCCAGGGTGACCTTCCACCGTGATCATCGTTACTTCCACGGCGCCCTGCCGCAGCGCTTCGCGGGCGCAGTCGATGGCGGTATTTCCACCTCCGATTACGGCCACTCGAGCGCCGAGCTTTACTTTCGACGTTCCCATGCCGATGTCGCGCAAGAACGGAAGTCCGTACAGCACACCTTCCTTATTCTCGCCCTCGGCTCGCACGCTGTTGGGATCGATCAGACCCACGGCCAGCACGCAAGCGTCGTAATTCTTTTTCAGATCGTCCCAGCTGACGTCTTTGCCGACTTCCGTGTTCGTCTTGATTGTTATTCCGAGTTCGAGCAGCCGTTCGATCTCGCGATCCAGTACGTCCTGCGGCAGAACCCAATCCGGAATCCCCCCGCGATTCAGCCCGCCCGCTTTCGGCGACTTCTCGAAGATCGTTACTTTGTAACCAAGCCGCGCCAGTTGGTACGCAGCGCTGTGCCCGGCAGGACCCGAACCGACGACGGCGACTTTCTTGCCGTTGGGCGTTCCGGCCTTCACTACGTCCTTCTTCAATGCCTGCCCGAGATCACCAAGAAATCGCTCGACTGCTCGAATCGAGATGGCCTCGTCGTATTTTCCACGATTGCAGGCTTGCTCGCAGGGGTGGTAGCACACGCGGCCCGTCACCGACGGAAACGGCATGTCTTCCTTGATGAGCGCGTAGGCGTCGAGATACTTGCCGCGCTTCACCAGGTCCAGATAGCCCTGAATTTTTTCATTGGTACCGCACGCATTGTTGCAGGGCGGCAATTTGTCTCGATACACGGGCCGTATCGCGCGCCAGTTGCCGGTGGGAAATAAATCCTGCCCCTTTTCCTGCAAGGGCGCCGGGGTGATGCCAGCGAATGGTATTTGGAGCCGCTCGGGTATTCTTGTGCCTTTAGTCGACATGTGTCCTGTCCTATGCCGCCACTGGATTCAGCGGCATGATATGTAGTTCTTGGAGCGCCAAATTAAACGCGTGCTTGTTCGCAATCATCGGCTCGATCGTAGCCATCTTGACGATGCCCGTCGTCTTCACGACCGCTGCAATCAGAGGAGCTGCGATATCGGGCGCCACTAATTTGTTGCGCTCGGCCGCGCCTTCCGTCGACAGGCGATCGAGGCCGAGCTCGCCCAGCCGGTAATAGAGCCATTTGTGGTCGGCTAGTTTCGCCGCATCCACACAGACGAGCTGAGCCAGCCGCTCGGGGCCCGGGACGAAGCGAATCATGTAGTCCGGCGTGTAGTGCGTATTGATCACCAGCGTTCCGCCGGGCGGCATGCCGCGCATATAGTCCCATCCCTTTACCATCGTGCCTTCGACGAGCACGACGATGTTGGGCTGTTCATTTTCGTAGGTGAGCTCATTTTCGATCACGTTGTCGCTCACGCGGCAATACTTGCGCGTCGGCGCATTGGTGCGATCGGGGTTGTCTACATAATTTTCCATCGCCTGCGCATATTTGCCTTCGAGCCGCGCCGAAGAGGAGATGGAATTGACGATATCGCGTCCCTCTTTATCCATAATGATGCCGCGCGTCCAAACGGTGAGTTCGGTGTAGCTCATGTTCAACCCTCGCCCTAATTTAGTAACTGCTTCACTTCAGCGAAATTTCCGAACGCGAATGCCCGCCGCTGCTTCCGGCTTTGTCGCTAGCGAAGGCCTTTGGACCGCCGCGATCGGATTCGAGAACTGCCAGAAAATCGTTGCTCAGTACGACGAACGGCGCCACGCGACTGCGATTCTGAAATTCCGCAATTGCGAGCAGCGTTGCCTTCTTGCACAGGCTTTCAATGTCGGCGCCCGTGAGCCCTTCCGTTCGTCCGGCGAACTTTTCGTAATCAACATCGTGCGCGACCGGCACGCGCTGGCAGCAGATCCTCATAATATCCGCGCGCTCGGCTGCGTCAGGTTTCGCGAACGGAACAATGTAATCGAAACGCCCGCTCCGCAAGAGCGCTGGCTCGATTCGCTCGGGCCGATTCGTGGCCGCTACCAGAATCACGCCCTTCACATCGCGCAAATTATCGATTTCCCGCAGCAATTGGCTGAGGATCCTTTGATACACGTCACTGCCAAATTGCTCAGCTCCAAATTTCGGCGCCACCGCGTCAATCGTGTCGAAAAACAAAATGCACGGCGCCGCCCGACGCGCCTTCTTGAAAACTTCGCGCAGCGCCCTCTCTGATTCGCCCAGCCACTTGGAATACAACTGCGGCCCGTCGATTGCAATAAGCGGAATCTGCTTTTCACCCGAAAGCGCCCGCGCCATGGCGGTCTTCCCGGTGCCGGAAGGCCCTGCTAGCAGGATGCCTCGCGGCGGCGCAAGTCCAACCTGCTCATAGATTTCATCCCGCATGTGCGAATGCTCGATCACAGCATCGAGCAGTTTCTTCACATCCTGCAATCCGCCCAAGGATGCAAACGATGTCCCGCTCTTCTCGATGAAGAATTCGCGGGTGGCGCTGGGTTCTACCTCTTTCAAACCGGCAAGAAAATCGTCACGTGTGACTAACAACGTTCCCAGCTCAGCGGATGCGGCGCCGTCGACATCCAGCGAGCAAGCGGAGAGAAAGCGGCGCAAAGCGATCATTCCGACTTCCTGCCCGAGCGCTTCCAGGTCGGCGCCGACGAAACCGTGAGAATGTTCCGCGATTTCCTGGAGGTCAACATCAGCCGCCAGGGGCATGGCACGCGTGTGAATCCTCAGAATTTGTAATCGCGCCTGCGTATTGGGTACACCGATTTCAATTTCGCGATCGAATCGGCCGGGACGCCGCAACGCCGGATCGAGCACTTCGGGAATGTTGGTCGCGCCGATGACGATCACTTGTCCGCGTGCCACAAAACCATCCATCAGGCTGAGAAGTTGCGCCACAACGCGCTTTTCCACTTCGCCGACTACTTCCGTACGCTTGGGAGCTACTGCGTCAATCTCGTCGATGAAAAGGATCGCCGGAGCGTGGCGCGCCGCTTCTTCGAAAACCTCGCGGAGCTTCGCCTCACTCTCTCCGTAAAACTTCCGCATGATCTCAGGGCCATTGAGGTGGATGAAGTGCACGCGGCTTTCCGCGGCTACAGCGCGCGCCAGTAACGTCTTGCCTGTGCCCGGCGGCCCGTACAACAAAACGCCCTTAGGCGCTAAAATTCCCAGCCGCTCGAAAATGCGCGAGTGCTTCAGCGGCAGCTCGACAATTTCGCGCACGCGAGCCACTTCGCGCTCGAGCCCGCCGATATCTTCGTACGAAACGGCCGGCGCTCGCGCCGCCGTCTGCTCGCCTTCCACCACGCGAATGTCGGTGCGCTTGCCGATTACCACCGGCCCTGAGGGAATCGTGCGGACCACCTGGAAATTTACTGCCTTGGCGAACGTTGGCACTCTCACAACGCAACCGGCGATTACAGGCACGTCCAGGAGATCCTCGAGCATTTGCTCGGGCGCTATGATCGCGGGCGCAGCGCCTACCCACAGGGGCGACAGGCGAACGGCCACTGCCTGCTGGCGCTCAATCGGCGCGACGGTCACTCGCTCCTGCAAGCCCACGCCACAATTGCTGCGGCATGTGCCATCAATCTGAATCATGCCTTCGAAGCCGTCGTCGGAAAGTTCAGCGCGTCCCACACCAGTCATTCCACCTGTAATCTTGAGCACGTCGCCTGCTCGCCCGCCCATGCGTCGCAGGTCGGACGGCGCCAGTCGCGCGATGGCGTGGCCCACGTCCTCGACGCGCGCCTCGGCAACTCTCAACGTGAGAGTTACGCTGTTGGATGATTGGCTGACGTCCGTCATAGTGTGACTCTTGGC
This sequence comes from uncultured Acidobacteriota bacterium, assembly GCA_963729525.1. Taxonomy (GTDB): domain Bacteria; phylum Acidobacteriota; class Terriglobia; order Acidiferrales; family UBA7541; genus Palsa-295. The sequence goes on along the minus strand of CAVSOB010000006.1, from coordinate 199,772 downwards.
TCGTCCCGAATCCAATCCGTCGTTGCTCAAAACTTGTTCAGTACAATCTCTTCCACGTCTTCGATGTGCCGCCGCATGGCCGCTTTTGCCGCTTCCGCATCACGGCGCCTGATCGCCGCGAGAATCCGCCGGTGACCGGCGAGCGACTTCTGCGAGCGTCCCTTCACCTGGAGAGAGCGTTCCCGGGTGTCGCGCAAAAGTTCCATCAAGATGTCGATCACCTTCAAAACCACGCCGTTTCCGGACGCCAGCGCGACGCTATAGTGAAACTCCGCGTCCTCGGCGATCGTGACGTCCCCTTGCTCTTGCTTGTCTTCTTGCCGCTGCAGAACGTCTTCCATCTCGGAAATTTCATCGGCCGTGGCATGCATTGCCGCGCGTGCAGCGAGCGGCGGCTCCAACATCTTGCGAAAATCCAGGAGCTCGGTTACCGATTTCTGCCGGCGTTCGAGCGCATCTGCAAATGGATTGCTTATGGAATCGGTCGCGAGTTCGCGAACGATCGTCCCGGCGCCTTGTCGCGGTTCCACCATGCCGACAAGTTCCAGGCCTCGAATTGCGTCACGAATCGAACTGCGACTTACCTGCAGAGTCTCTGCCAGCTCACGTTCCGATGGCAGCTTGTCACCGGGCTTCAGTTTCTTTAGAATCAGGCGTTCGATTTGCTTGGCAACTTCTTCGTAGACCTTACCTTTGCGAATAACCTCGAAGTCGAATTTGGCGGGGGACGGCATCAAGTGGTCCGATAACCAGACCAGTTTATAGGACGGAGTTCTTCCGTTGTCAATAGCCTATCCAAAATTTTTATGCTCCCTATCCTGTTAGCGTATTCGGCCAGAAGTTTAGGTCAGGCGAAGGCTGAGCGAAGGCAAGGAGATTCCTTCGAGGTCCACCTTCCACTCGTCACCTTTGCCAGTAGCATGCCCGGCGGTCAACGTCCCCGAGCTGACGATTTCGCCGGCGCGCAATGGCTGATCTGGGAAACGCCGCGCGATGGCTGTGCTCAGCTCCGCCAAGCACGAGGCAGGATTCTTTAAAGCATTTCGCCCGGCACCTTCTTCCACGAAAGTTCCGTTCCTCGACATACGTACTTTGAAACGCGAAAGTTCATCCATGAGCGCCGGTATAGATTCCGGCTGCACTGGTATCTTCTCGCCGACTATGAGCGCTGCATGAAGCCCGAACGATGCAACAAAATCGCTCGGCTGAAACTTCCACTCCGGAAAAGGACAATCGATGATTTCGAACCCGATCGCAAGCCATTCAGTGCGCGCGAGCACAGCGGCTGCATCTAGCGGACCTCCTACCGCCATCGCCTCCTTCAAACCAAAAACAATCTCGGGTTCGATCTTCAGGGAACGAGGACGCGCAGGCGAGAGAGTGGCGGAGTTGTGATCACTGTAATGCACCGTGTCGTCGTACATGTGCGCCCAAACTAGGGTTTCAAGTTTAAGGATGCGCCACATGGCCTTATTGGCGTATCCAACTTTTTGGCCGATCGCGCGGTGCCCGGCAGCTTCGCGGAGTTCCTTGAGCGCCGATTCAACCTGGTAGGCCGTATCGAGATCAAAACCAGGGCGCTGCGACGGGGGGAATTCGACCATCTGTCCCGTCTCAGACGCGGTCAGAAGTTCCCGGGCTAAGCTCTCGACTTCTTTTGGCGACATCGACATTATGGTCTGGTCGTTCGGCTGTTGCCGACGATTTATCGTCAACCCCAGGCTCGCCAGTGTACACTGCAATTTTCGTCGTGCGCGCCGACAAGATAGATTTTTGTGATCCGGTAAATTGGGATGAGAAACAGCAGAAGCGCATGCGACGATTCCGCACGCGATTCCAGAAATGCGAAAAGATGAGAACCCGAACTACGCGGTTGTGTTGACCGTTCCAACGCCCAAATTGCCAGCGCTCGCGAACTGCTGAAAATCCTGCTGCAGCGTGCTGTACGCCTGCTGGGCGCTCGACAAATTTCCATTCTGCAACGCCTGCCCGAGTTGGGAAAAAATCTGAGCCAGCGGTGACGTCGAGCTCTGACTTGAAAAGGCGTGATGGTGGTGATGCCCGGCGCCTTGCGTCAGTGTTTGGCCTTGTCCATTCTGCAAATCCCGCTGAATCGTGGAAAAATCCTGCTGCGCCGCCGTCACATTCCCGGATTGCAAGTCCTTCGCCAGCTGATTGAAGGCCTGCGCGATCGGATTGCCCGCACTTGTGCTGGCGCCCGTTGCAGCATTCGTACTCGCAGCCGCTCCCGAGCTTAGAAATGGCGAGTTCTGTTGCAGCGTCACAAGATCGCTCTGCGCTTGCACCAAGTTTCCCGACTGCAAATCCTTGCCTAGTTGCTGGAATTCCTGCTGGAACTGTTTGAATTTCGATGGGCTATTCGTTCCCGCCAACGCACCCTGAAGCACGCTTCCAAGTATCGCTCCCACGGACATTTATGTTCCTCCTAAGATCGCGTATAAGTTTGTCGGGCGGGTTCTCACTGCTGCCACGCGCCTCTGATCTACTATCGGTGTGCTTTCACGAAGACTTTACCTTCAAATCGCACACGTTTTCAGAGTGAACCAACCTCCCGCTCACGTCTCCGAAGCCCAGCGTGCAAGATCGGTGCCATTCGACGCAAGGACTCGTCTCATCTCGAGAGCGCAGAAAGCCCTTAACACCATTCGTTTTCGTGACGCATGTGTTTTCAAAAGCGCCCATTTCTTTCACATATCGTGGCAAACCATGCCCACAAGGCTTTTCCAACTCTGCAGATTTTGCCGCGTGCCCCTGCATCCCCTAGGCTTTGGGAATCACGGCCCCTCCCTCGCGTCGAGCGAGGTACCAGGCAGGTCGGCGACCCACCTTTTGGCCGTCACTGGCGGGTCCGCCCAGCAGCACTTCACTGCGATTGTCACCATGTCTGTTAGAATCCGTCTTCGACGGGAGCAGTGAACTAATTTCGGGTTAACAAAGGGGAAGACCATGGAAAATATCGCAAACGAAGATCCGGATCATCTCCAGCTAAAGCAATTGCTCGAAGAAGCCACGCCACTCATGCTTCCGATGTTTCCTGACCAACAAAAGGTATGGGTCGAGGAAAGTCCGCTTGCCCAAGAGATCAAGACGGTTCTCGCAAAGCACCCTGAGTACTACGACGAGGTTCGCTCCGCGGTCGGAGACGTCTTCCCTAAACCAAAGGCCAGCGCATCAGCATCGGGCAGCTGAAGCGGCTTCGGCAGGTTGTTGGAGTGGTTTGCACCATCTCGTCTCACCTCGCAGCCTTGCCGCGAGCACCAATCGCGATTGGCACAAAGGCGGCTACGTGCAAGCCGCCCGCGATCCGGAAGGTTTGCTATCAATACTAAAGCCGCGCATACTTTTTGAGGTCGATTCTCGTATCCTGAAGTCGCCGTCAGAAAGGCCGTTCCTTTCAACCCGACGCGCCCAATCGCGGCGGTGACGAAGGCCAGTGACAAGGAGCTCTTATGGATCATCCTACGCTTGCCAAAGACAGCATGAAAACCTCAGTTCCGGAAGGCCCTGCGAACGCTCATTCCTCCGGCAATGCTTCAGGAAATGATTCCAACCAGATCCTCCCCGCAGGAGTTGCCGCGCCCGAGTTTTCGTTGCATGACACGCCGGACCAAAACGTTTCACTGAGAGACTTCCGCGGAAAGCGTGTGATCCTGATGTTTTATCCAGCCGATTGGAGCCCTGTCTGTGGAGACGAAGTCACACTTTTCAACGAGGTGCTGCCCGAATTCCGCAAGCTCAATGCGGAGCTCGTCGGCGTTTCGGTTGACGGTGTGTGGTGCCATATTGCATTTGCGAAAGACAGGAAATTGCATTTCCCATTGCTGGCCGATTTTGAACCCAAGGGCGCGGTGGCGAAGGCTTATGGCGTTTACCGCCAACATGAGGGGACATCCGAGCGGGCGCTTTTCGTAATCGACGAACAAGGTATAATCCGCTGGAGCTATCTTTCACCGATCGGTGTGAATCCAGGCGCGGATGGAGTTCTTACTGCGTTGGAAGAACTTGAGACGAAGAAGGGAGCGGCGGCATGACCACGCACAAAACGCACTACAACGCACCCGCATTGGATCTACGGCCGAGCGACCACATTCAAGGTCCAAAGGACGCTCCTGTAACGCTTATTGAGTATGGAGATTTTCAGTGCCCTTACTGCGGAATGGCTTATCCCGTCGTCAAGCAAGTTCAGGGGCGCATGGGCGAAAGTATGTGTTTCGTTTTCCGTCATTTTCCGTTAACGGAAGTCCATCCCTTCGCGGAGGGCGCTGCGGAAGCCGCCGAAGCGGCAGAAGAACAAGGCAAGTTCTGGGAAATGCACGACACTCTTTACGAAAATCAGAACACTCTGGCTCCGGAAGACTTGGTCAGTTACGCGCAACAGTTGCGTCTGGATGTCCCTCGCTTCATTACCGACCTGAAGACACACGCTCACGCCAAACGCATTCGGGAAGATTTCCTGAGCGGCGTGCGCAGCGGTGTGAATGGGACGCCCACCTTTTTCATCAACGGAGTTCGCCATGACGGCGCGAGCGACTTCGAAACTCTTCTGGCGGCAGTCCGGGCTCGCCTAGAACACGTCGCAGCTTCTGCTAACCCTCGTCAATCAGCAAAAACCTAGCTGCCCGCTTCGGCGGCCACTTCGCTTGTCTCCAGGCCAGATACGGCGTAGGCTGCCATGGGGACGGGGTGACCGATCCGTACAAGATAAAATCCAAGGAGATAAGGAATGGCTATATTCACCACGAAAGACGGCACCGAGATTTACTACAAGGATTGGGGCAAGGGGCAGCCGATCGTTTTCAGCCATGGCTGGCCTCTCGACTCAGACGCTTTCGAGGACCAGATGCTATTCCTCGCCGCCCGTGGCTATCGCTGTATCGCCCATGACCGCCGCGGTAATGGCCGCTCGAGCCAACCATGGGAAGGCAACGAAATGAACACCTATGCCGACGATCTTGCGCAGCTCGTCGAGAAACTGGATCTAAAGGATGCGATTCATGTCGGCCACTCTACCGGCGGCGGCGAAGTCGCTCGCTACATTGGCCGCCATGGCACCAAGCGAGTTGCCAAGGCCGTGCTCATTGGCGCAGTCCCGCCCTTGATGCTAAAGACTCCCGCAAATCCCGCAGGCCTGCCGATCGAAGTATTCGACGAGCTCCGCGCCAATGTGCAGAAAGACCGCTCGCAGTTCTTCAAAGATCTCAGCGCCCCGTTCTACGGCGGGAACCGTCCAGGCAACAAAGTCTCGCAAGGGTTGCGCGATTCTTTCTGGCTGCAGGGCATGATCGCCGGAATCAAAGCCTGTTACGACACCATCAAAGCCTTCTCCGAGACTGATTTCACCGAAGACCTCAAAAAGTTCGATGTGCCAACGCTCATTCTTCATGGAGACGACGACCAGATCGTCCCGATCGTTGCTTCGGCCTTGCTTTCGTCCAAGATCGTCAAGGGAGCTATTTTGAAAGTGTATCCGGGCGCACCACACGGCATGTGCTCCACCCTTAAAGATCAGATCAACGAGGAACTTCTCGCCTTCATTAAGGCGCAGCGCTCAGCCACAGCTTAATCGCGGTGATCGCGCGAAATAAAAAGCGGGGCCGCCCCGCTTTTTAATCTCACGTAGCCACGAGGACCAAATTTCTCGTCGTGCTGCTTCGGCTTAAAACGACGCCAGTTCAGCGGCGACGATTTGATTTCGTTCCATCCGGCGCGCCACAGTTACCGTCGCATATCGGGTGCAGAGTGCCATCTCGTGTTGCGCCCATCCGGCAGCCGGAGGAAGAATTGCATCGCCAATTGAAGTAACCAGCTGCAGAAGTGAATAATATGCGCCCACCGAGCTGAGCCTCGAGCTAACCCGAATCCCGAGCTCAGGGCACAATTTCTCGTAAGCCGTAGCTTCCTCGAAATCAGTCAAACTAATGTACTTAGCGCGGTTCTCGGGCAGTTCCGCCGTGGCCACACTCAAAAACGCAGCCCGCCATGTGAACGCTGCGAACTGAATCAGCGCCGCCATAGAAACTACGAGAATGAGAATGGATATAAGCATCCCTTATAACCATTCTAATTTTCGCCTCCACGGATGCGGCGCGCAATGGAACGGTAGTACCACCCATCATTTGGGAACGTATGCGCCTAGTCCTTAGGTTCGACGCGGTCACACGAATAATATAAGATCACCAAGTTGCGAATGCGGGCCCGTAGCTCAGCTGGTTAGAGCATCGGACTCATAATCCGTTGGTCCTAGGTTCGAATCCTAGCGGGCCCACCAACTGTACCTGCGCGCGTGATCGATGGAACCGGTACGCCGGCGCAGTGTTTCGTCGATGTTTTGTGGCGTCCCATAAAGATATCATTCGCGACTCGCCATCACTGGCGCCCTGCGCGCTGTGGCGAGCCCGCCGGGCCACCAGTTCCAATCGCCTGCAATACGAAGGAGCGCGGGACCGATCACAATGCGAACGAGTGTCGCGTCAATCAGCACGGCGACCGCCAACGTAAATCCGATCATCTTGACCACCAGAAAATCTCCGAAGGTGAATGCCGCAAATACCACGATCATGATCGCGGCGGCGCTAGTAATCAGGCCTGCGGTTCTAGCCAGACCCTCCGGGATCGCATCCATTTCACCCAGCCCGCTCCTTCTGGCTTCGAGAACGCGTGCGACCAGAAATACCTCGTAATCCATGCTTAATCCGAAGACGATGGCAAAGGCGACGATCGGAACAAGGGGAAACACGCTACCGGTTCCCCCGGGAACTCCCAGAAACTTGCTTCCGTGTCCATCTTGGATAACGAAAACCAATGCTCCGAACGCCGCAGCGACCGAGAACAGGTTGAGTGCGATGGCCTTCACGGCGACGAAGATCGATCGGAACCCGCACAGCAGAGCAAGGAGCGTGCCTCCCACTACTAGCGCCATTACAGAAGGAAAGCGGTCCCTGATAATCGTTTCATAATCGGCGTTGAGTGCCGGGATTCCGCCAACGAGAAGGGTCGCGCCAGGCACCCCGGTGAGAGCTGGCGCGCCGTTCGTACGCAGCTCCCGCACCCAGTTGACCTGGTCGCGCAGGGACACCGAACTCGCGGGTAACACCTCAAGCAGCGCCGCTCGTCCGTCACTACTCAGAAACGTTCGACGCGTCTCCCGCGAGAGATCAGTAAGTGAAGATCGGTTGCCCTGCGCAAGCGTCGTGATAGAAATCACGCGGTCACAGCGAGGGTCGCTCGCGAGTCGTTTGGTAAGACGATCCAGCGCATCCCACCCCGCGTCTGTTTGCGCGATGGAATCCGTTGGAAGTTCGACGATGACGCGCAACGATTCAACAACGCCGCCCCGATTCATCCGTTCAAGGGTGTGGAGCGCATGGACGGATTCCGCCGCTTGCGGGAGCCAATCCCCTCGAGGGAGACTGGTGTCCAGTCGTCTGACCTGCCAGGCCAGCAGAAGCAAGGGAGTACCCGCCGCAAAGAGGGCAAGCCAGGGATGCGCGACAATCGTCTTTCCCCATTGCCGCCAGCGATTCCCGGTGCGCGCGGTCCGATGCGCATCCAACTTTGGAGTAAAGGGCATTCGGCCAAGATCAATTCGCGGACCGAGCAACACCAGCACTGCCGGAACGAGGGTATTTGTAAGCAACACACTCATTCCGGTCACCAGAAATCCCGCGACACCGATGGAACGGATTTCGCTGATCGGAACCGTCAAAAGGGCTAGAAATCCGATAGCTACCGTTGCGGCTGAAATCAAAAGCGTGCGACCTGCCTGACGTGCCGCGATCACCCCGGCCGTGGGTCCGTCGTTGCCGGCGGAAATCGCTTCCCGGAAACGGCTGATCATCAGGAGCGCGTAGTCGATTCCCAGCCCCAGGCCAAGCATGGTGGCCAAATTCTGAACCAGAATGGACAAGTGCCAGCGCTGGGCGAGGAATCCCGTCATCGCCAGAGTGGTCGCGATGGCAAGCTGGCCAACCGCCAACGGAATCAGGGCGGCGATCAGGCTTCCAAAAGCCACCAGTAGAAGCACGAGGGTCGCGGGAATCACCAGGCTTTCGCCGCGATGCACGTCGGCGGCGCTCGCTTTTCGAATATCGAAATTCAGTGGAATCTCGCCTGTGAGTTCGAGTTTCACCGCCGGAAAACGGCCCCGCAGTTGATTTTCAAGCGAGCTTGCCAGCTGGTGAAGCTCAGGAACAAGCGACTCGACTGGACCGCCGGTCGACGCGAGCCCCACGAGAATGAACGTTCCCCCGCCCCGGCCCAGAAAAATCGGATCGCGCAACTCGAGATAGGATACCACTCCTGAAACGCCGGGTTGCTCTCTCAGTCCTGCCACGATGGTTTCTAACGCTTGCCCGCCTTCCTTCGAATCCGCAGGAGGGAGTCCTTCGATCACCAGGACAACGCGGTCCACAAACGGCGACCGAAAACGATTGGCCAGCTCCTCTCGGACAGTTTCAGCTTGGCTTCCTTCGACACGGGTTGCGGTCTCCAGGCGGCGCTCCGCGTGAAAAGAGAATGGAAGAAGTGCGATGGCTGCTGCTAGGACGATCCCTGACACCCAAAAACGGCGCACATACATAGCTGTCATCATGTATATCACGAGATCGTCGTCGCCAAAACTCTCCGGTGGCGCCTAAGAACCACAAGGCGAAGGAGGTGCTCAGCCCGGAACCGGTTCGTAAGTTTGCGCGTAGTTTCGAAAGTTTACACTTGCGCACGACTTGCGGTGCGAAGCTATCTGAGTCTGCTAAACTCTGCGCGATCGATTTAGGAGGATCAATTCGTACCTTACTTTTGCTCGTACTGCTTGCCGCTATCCAACTTGGAGCGGAAGACCCTCGCATTGGCCGGTGGACGCTCATCTCTGCGCAGTCTAGTCTGGATCCTCCGAACCGGCTCTCCATAACACCTCTGCATGACGGGGTGCATGTAGTCATGTCGGGCGAATCCCATCTCGATTTCACTGCGAATTGGAACGGACACGAATCCTCCGCACCAGGCAACCTCGCGTTCAATCAAATTGAGCTGCGCAGGATCGATAAGAGACAGGCGGAGGTCAAGGAGGAAAAGGATGGAACTGTTGTGGCGACTGTTCGCGAAAAACTTTCGAATGATGGGAACGAGTTAACGACCACCACTGCGACCGGGGACCACGCCGATCAGATCACCGTGTGGACGCGAAGCGGAGGTAAGAAGGTCGCCAGCGACCTCTTCGCAGGCGAATGGACGCAGGATCTCAGCAAGACCCGTTTGCGGCAAGGTCTAGTGCTCAAAATCGAGACGGACGGAAGCGGTGGGGTCCGTTTTCTGGGTGACTTCAGCTATACCGCCCGTTTTGACGGAAAGCACTACGATCTAAAAAACTCGCGTAACGATACCGTGACGCTTGAACTCATCGATCCTCATACCGTCGATGCGATCTACTGGAGAGACGATCAAGTCACTCAAAAGGATAGGTGGGAGGTTTCCGCGGAAGGGCGGCAGATGACACTATCCACCACAGGCACGCTGGAAACGGGCCAGCGGGTAACGGAGAAGCTCTTATTTAAGAGGCAGTAGCCGATATTGCATTTGTGCAATCCAGAAGCCGATCGCTCGGTGACACCGGGTTGACCTCACGAGCCGCGACCGAAATGATCCCCTTGCGATACATGAATTTCAAAATGCCGTTGACCGTATCTTCCAGGGACGGATCTGCTTTGCCCCACACGGAGGCATCGCGGGCCATTTGATAAGAAGTGCTGTCATAGCGTTTGAACTCCATCGCGGAGATGTTGTCGACAGAGCCCACCAAAAAATCCAGCAGCGGAAAGAGAAGATCTTCCTTCCGGCATCTGCGAATCAGCTCGGGAACGAAGTCGGGAAGCCTGAATGTTTCGAACTTACGGCCAGTCGCTTTGGTAATGAGCCCGGTAATATCCATCATGTTCGAATAATCGTCCCGCGTGACGTGGTAGTTTTTATTCGCCGTACCGCGCGTGGTAGAAATCGCAACGATGTTGTTCGCGACAATGTCCGCCGGAACAAAACTGACCTGGTTAAGAGTATCAACGCCTATGCCGTGATTCACCATGAAGGCAACCAGGCGTACAGCGATATCGAAGTTGTTGCCTCCGCCCGTGACGGAAGGACTCACGAGAGCAGGCCGGAAAATCCGCGCGGACAGTCCCCGGCTGCGCGCGTCGACAACCACCTGTTCCGCTACCCATTTCGATTGGCTGTACCCAAAATCGAGCAGCTCCATATTCTCGTTCAGGTCGGTCTCATTCAGGACTGATTTGACCGCCCAGCCAAACACGAACGTAGTCGAGACATAATTGAATTCTTTGGGCCTTCCCTCGAACGCCAGTCTTACGACCTCATTGGTTCCCAGCACGTTCGCGTCACGCATCAGGTCGTAGGTGAACAGGTAGTTCACGGTTGCACCGTTGTGGAACACCGTGTCGATTTCACTCGCGAGGAAATCCCACTCGTCCTGCGTCAGGCCCAGCTTCGGCTGCGCTAGATCTCCGCACACGGGAATCACCCGAGCTTCAAACATCTCCATAAGACCCACCCCGCAGGGTCCCATTGACTCCATCGCAACTCGCAGCCTTTCCTTACCCTGCTCTTCGTCGGAAGACCTTACGAGAACATAGATCTTCGCTCGTGTCTGTTCGAGCAAGCTTTTCACGAGGAATGGCCCTATGAAGCCGGTTCCGCCCGTGAGCAGCACCTGATTCAGAATCGGTGTCTCCGGCATGGGCAAAGGCACGGGAGGCTCGAAGATGAGCTTCCTGTCGTTGTTCATCATCTGCTTCTCAGCGGCGCACTGCTCTTTACGGAAAGCCGCAAGGGAATGACGCAGATGAACCAGTGCTTCTTCGGGAGCGCGCTTGAGCCGTTCGGCTAGTCCAAACAGCTCGGCTACGGCGACGCGCTGAATGACACCGATATCTACCTGCCTCGCCAGCATCTCGGCGCCTTTTTGTTTCAGGAGTTCTTTGAGCTCATGCATGAACACGACAAGATCCATGGAATCCAGGCCGGCTTCGACGAGGTTGTAGGATTCCAAGCCTGTCAGGCCGTATCTGGCTTTCAATTCGGCGAAAGAGGAATGCATGTCAGAATCGGACGGCGAGTTCCCGGCGTCCTTCTCCCGCGAAAAGTCTGAAAGAATGGTGAACTGACCTCGCTGCCACATCTGCTTGGTCTTGTGGCGCATGATCTTCCCCGAACTCGTTCTCGGGATTGCACGCGGCGCGATGAGGCAAATCACCGCCGCTTCCACGTTGAGATAATTCCGGACCGCTGCGGCTATCTTTCGTGCGTCGGGGAGCGCCCTGGGATTTTTGGCTTCAGCGACGATTGCCAGAGCAGGTTCGCTGCCTTCCTGAATCTGGAACGCGCAGACGCAATTTTGCCGGACCAGGCCAGATGATTTCTCCACGACGTTCTCAATGTCGTGCGGGTAATAGTTTTGCCCGCGCAGAATGATCATGTCCTTGATGCGGCCGCAGACGTAGAGTTCGCCGCCATGGAAGAATCCTATGTCGCCGGTCCGCAGGTAGCCGTCGTCATAGGGAGTGTCGTCCACCAGCCGCGCGCGAAACTGCTTCAGAGTCAATTCGGGATTATTCCAGTAACCTCGGCACTTACCGCTTCCGGCGACCCAGATTTCGCCGGTGCGCTCTGACTTAAGAGGGAAGTGCCCTTCCGGATCCACGATCTTAACGTCGAGACCCGGCAGCGGCCTTCCGCAACTCACAATCTGCGTGGCCCCGTCGATTTCGGAGACCTCCGAAGTCATGCGGGCCGTCCCCAGGGACAGCGCACGTTTGTTGACGGAAACGATGTTGCGACCGCCTAGTGAAACGGCCAGAGTATTCTCGGCCAGCCCATAGGCGACGTAGAAGCTCTCTGACTTGAGTCCATAGGACTGAAACGCTTCCAGAAAACGTGTGTAGGTATCCGGCTTTACTGGTTCCGCGGCGCACATCAAAACGCGAAGCGAACTGAGATCACAAGCCTCCAGGCTCTCCTTGGAAAGCCTCCCGGCGCGCAGGCAATAGTCGTAGGCGAAGTTGGGTGCAGCCGTCGCGGTGGCACCATATGCCGTCATCGCATCGAACCACAGGATCGGCCGCTGAATGAAGTCCGTGGGAGAGAACCCGTACGTCGTGCCACCTTTCAGTGCTGGATATAGATAGCACCCGATCAGTCCCATATCGTGATACTGCGGAAGCCATGAAACGACGACCGGCGCGGAATGGTCGATCACGAGCGGACATGTATCCAGAATGTTTTTGTGCGTGACAATCACGCCCTTGGGCTCCATCGTCGAACCCGACGTGTACTGGAGAAACAAGATCTTCGAATGATCGGCAGCTGGTCGATCCGCCATCGCATCCACGAAATCTTCCGTGGCGATCCACGGGAGACCAGAAATGTAATCTACGTCAATGCCGCACGCCGAGACTCCACTTCTGGCGAGATTCGTCTTGAGGGATGCCTGGTAGTCTCTGCTCGTTAAGATCCCAGCGGCCTGGCAATCCTTCGCGATGTGTACCATCTTGTACAGCGCGCTCTGGAAGCCACGCGAACTGGGGGGATACACGGGCACGGGGATCAATCCGGCGCGCGCGCACCCAAAGAATGCGCAGATCATTTCGAGCCCTGGTGGGTACGCAAGCAGCAGCCGGTCGCCCGTCGCGAAACGACCCACTTTCCACAAGTGTCCGGCGATCGCCTCCACTCGATGGAGAAACGACGCGTAGGTGTAGCTTTCGATCGGTTCGCCGCTTACATCAAGGTACGAATAAAGAAGTTTGTCCGGGTGCTCATCTGCCAGCCTATCCAGGTGGCCTAAAATTGACGCCGCCATCAATCAGCGATCCTCCGATCTTGAATAGAACGCAAGCCTGTAAACGAAACATCTCTTCCCAGCGAACTGATCCGCGATTGAGTTGGAAATTACAGCCCTGAAAGGTATGCCAACGGTGAGAATGGGCGCGTATTCTTTTCTCAGCACATGCGTCGCTCGACGCCTTGGGGAACGGATGTTTTCCTTTTTGGCCCACAAAGGCGCGAACGGGAATTTCGGACCTCCGCCGAGCTTCTATCGTCCTTTGCAGGAGACCCGGTTCATTGTGGTTCATTGAAGATTGTATATTAACAAAGCGTTATGGACAAAGCCACGCGTCGTCGCTCCCATTGTTCACACAACGCAACTAGGCATCGTCCGTTCCGAATGTCCTTGATTGTGTTTACGGGCTCGCATTAAAATCGTGCTGCGAGGCTGTCGGCGGTACGCCACCAAGTTCGCCGAGGGTCAGGACCCCGGCTGCGGCGTACGGAACGCGTCGGGCCCAATTAGCATGATCGCGGAGGCGCCGGTGACGTTCGGATCCGAACTGTTGATCACTCAAGATCCGGAGACTCAGGATCTTGTACCATCGGAATCCTCAGCGGCGTCCGTTACCGAACCCGTCGGTGCCTCTTCCTTCCCGAAAGTTTTACGTCGCCGCCTGGATAAATTTTTTGCCGACCAGAACGTTACTCACAAAGCCGACCGTACGATGTGGGTCAAGATCGCTGTGGGTCTGGCAGTCCTCGTGGGTGCCTGGATTGCTCTGTATGCTCTGAAGCCCGATTCATGGAAGTTTGTTGCCCTCTACCTTTTAGGCGGCCTCGCGCAGACATTCCTTTTGCTGAACATCGCCCATGACAGCAATCACAACGCCATCTCGTCCCGCCCGGGCGTTAACAGAACCCTGAACTATGTGTTCGATTTGTGCGGAATCAGTTCGTACATGTGGCGTATCCTCCATCATCGGGGCCATCACTCCTGCATCAATCTCCACGGCGAAGATGATGCGCTTTCGGGACGCGGCATCTTTCGCTTCACACCCTATGAATCCCGCGCGCCATGGCATCGCTACCAGCACATATACGCCCTATTCCTTTATGCAATGTTCTCTCTCGACTATGTGTTCTTCAGGGACTTCGAGAGCTTTTTCTTCCCGTCCCACGATTACCTAAAGCGCGCCAATCATTCTCTGCGCGAATATGCCATTCTCTTTGCCGGCAAGGCCTTCTACCTCACTTACATGCTTGTCTTGCCGGTGATGGTGCTGGGGAAATCACCTCTGCTCGTCGCCGGGGCGTTCCTCCTGGTCCATTTGTTCGTCGGATTAGCCGTAACACTTGTATTCCAGACGACGCACACCGTCGACAGCACTTACTTTCCCACCGACCGGGGTGAGTTTGACAACGGCGTGTATCACATCTTCGCGACAACCGCAGACTATGCGACGGAAAACCCGCTCGTCGGTTGGCTAGCGGGCGGGCTCAACCATCACATCGTCCACCATCTGTGCCCTTTCGTCTGTCATACCCACTATGCTCCGCTGACCAGGATCGTCAAGAAAACCGCCGAAGAGTTTGGGGTCCCCTATCGGCAGCACCCCACCATGACTCAGGCAATCCGGCATCATCTGATACTATTGAAGCAACTGGGGAACGAAAACTGATTTTGAGCATTTTATCTTTACCGATGGCCCCGCTACCACTTCCTATAAGTGACCTGAAATCACCCGCGATTCTAGGCAAATATCAGGATGGCTGGGTATGACCTCATCCACTCCTATCCCCGTTGTTTCCCGATTTCGCTGCTTTGCGGATTCTCGCGCGATGTTCCGCCATCCCGTGCAGGTTTTGTCCGGCTACGCCGAAAGCTTCGGCGACACATTCCGGATCTATTTGGGGGGCCTCAAAGAAGCGATCGTCACGATCGATCCCGCTGTCATTCAGCATGTGTTAAAGACCAATTCCGAGAACTACCAAAAATCCGAAATTCAAGTAAAGCGCATGGGCCACTTCCTGGGGAAAGGTCTTCTCACGACCCACGGAGAAGCCTGGCGCACGCAGCGCCGTCTCATCCAGAAAGGCTTTGATCGAACGCAACTCGATGCGCTGTCCTCGATCATGCAGGACTCCCTTGCGGAGTCGCTGCGGGATTTTGACAGAGAGGCCCGTCGCGGCCCCGTCGATATCTACCCCCAGCTGATGAAAATTACTTTTGCGATGGTTGCCCGATCGCTATTTGGCGCACGGTTGAAGGATGAAGACATCGATCTTGTCAGCCATACCATCTGCACCGTCCAGGAATTTATTGTTCGGCAAACCCTTCAGCCCTATCTGAATCCTTGGTTCGCCGTGTCGGGGGAACTGCGCAAGCACGAAGCCCTGCGAACCCGCGCGGACGCCGTTCTGCTCGATTACATCAAGAAGCGCCGCAACGAACCGCCCGGACACGATCTGCTGCAGACTTTGATGGATGCGCGTTACAGCGATGGCGAAGGCATGAGCGATAAGCTCATCCTGAGTGAGAGTATGCAACTTCTGGTCGCCGGCCACGAAACATCGTCGAATGGGCTGTCGTGGCTTTTTTATCTGTTGAGTTCGCGTCCGGATTGCCTCGAACGGGTAAGGCAGGAATTCGATTCTGTGCTCGGCGAAGCGCCTCTTAGCTACTCCGACGTTCCCAAATTCGAATTTGTGACTCAGGTGATTCAGGAAGGCCTCCGCCTCTACCCGCCGTTTTGGATGATTGATCGCATGGCTGTCGCGGACGACCGCGTAGCCGACCTCGATATACCCCGCGGTGCGACGGTCATTGTATATGTGTACGGTGCGCACCATGCTCCGCGCTACTGGCAGAATCCGGAGAATTTCAATACGGAGCGTTTCACCGAAGCGAACAACAAGCTGCGCACACCCTTCACCTTCCTCCCCTTCGGGGGCGGACCGCGAGGCTGTATCGGTGGAAATTACGCGATGCTACAGATCCTCATGATTTTGAGCGATCTGCTCAGAAAATACGATTTTCAGCTGGCTCCGGGCCAAACAATCGAAGCTCGTCCGATGGTCATTCTGCGGCCGAAGCACGGAATACGCATGACGTTCACCAAAACCACCGCGCCGGCACCTTGCATGGCAAAAGACGCGATCCGGTCAGAAACGAAATTGAGTTGTAAAGCGTGAAGCATTGAAACAGCATTTGTTGGAAAGTTGGTTCCGATGGGCAGATCATTATCATGCGCTCATTGAAGGAGTGCATTCGTACCAAGAAGTCGGCCTCTGTTGAGCTATAACAGCTGTATAGCACTTCTTTAGCACCCTCGACATCATTGCATCTACTGCAATTCTCAAAGATATTTACATTCCGGACGACGTTCTCCCACAACTCGAGCGGGCATTACGCCTCGATAGTCGGCGCGCGCTAAGAGCATCGAAAGTCCGAGGGCGGGAGGCTGCAAAATCGATTGGCACAGGCCACCGTGTGGAGGAGGCCTACTCCGACAGGCTTTGAATATGTAAACGCACCGTGTCGGGCCGATCGCAACTATTCGTAGCGGAGAGCCACCATGGGATTTACCTGCATCGCGCGTCGCGCGGGGACATAGCATGCGACCAGCGCCACCATCGTCAGCAAAGCCGACACGGTCAAGTAAGTCACAGGATCCATAGGACTGACCGTGAGGAAATTTCCCAAAAATCCCTGTCACACCGCGACTCATTTTGACTGCGATTCTGTGCTGAGCGCATGGACAATCCACGGAATTATCACTTCGCGAAATATCACAGGGTCCGGCCAGACTCCTTTTTGTCGGCCGAGGTGGCCACCGTGGGGATTTATCCAGGCCGTCTTGGGCTCATCGCCGGCGCTGAGCAGGCGATACGTGTCTGAGATGGGCACCTGGGTATCGAGGACGCCCGCGATAATCAGCATGGGCGCATTCGGCTTTCCAAGCAGACCTTGCGTGACAAGCGACATTTTCGGAAAAATCTCAAGCAGTTGATCAATCGTGCTCACATTGTCAAAAATAGACATCATGGCTTGCGCTTGATCGAATAGATATTCGCGATTGCCTTGCAGGTGGCTCAGGACAAATTCTTTTTGGAAGGTATCGTGGATCGGGGGCGATTGCACACTCACTGCTTTCAGACGGGCCTTCTCAAGGATCGCCATCTTCGTTCCCCAATACGCGCCCCAGCTGACTCCGTGGAATTCAACTTTGCTTTTGTCAACTTCCGCCCGCGCGTACACATAGTCGATTACGCGGGTGAGCATGCGGTCGGCGCTTGGGCTGGCTTTGATCGGGGCTTGGCCCGTGCCAGGACCATCCACCGCGAGGTATCCGATGCCGAAGGGTAAAATCGCGGAAAAACTTTCTGCTAAATCTTCTTTCCGACTGTCGAGACCATTGACAGCGATGACAAGGGGGACCCGGCCGTTCGCATTTTTGGGAACACGCAGATAGCCGACGATTTCTTTGCCTTCGAACGGGATGCCAACAATTTCCATCGGAGGATCCCAGAATTTCGCGTGCGCACGAAATGCTTCGAGCGCTTTTTCGTAGGAGCGCTGCTTGCCAGGAGACGATGGAACCGGCCAGCGTCCGAATGAATAGACGCGCCAGGCGCGAACGTAGTCTGCGTCGGCCTTCGCCGGATCGGTTTTTTCGATCGATTTGGCTTCCGCCATGTAGCGGTCGCCCACTGCGATGAAAGCGGCGGCCCACTCATCGCGATCCTTCGTCTTGATTGACGCGAATGCTTCTTTGAGGTCGGCGGGATTCTGGCCGATGCACGGATATTGGCCGTTTTCAGCGCGTGTTATGGCCTCGGCTTTGATTTCTTCGATCGCGCGTTCGGCGCCGGGTTGCGGGGGTTGCTGAGCTATTGCGAGAGACGTGGTCGCAATCAGGAAGATCGCAACGAAGCACCAGCGACAGCAGAAGGAGATGAATCGGTACATGAGAGTCCTCCCACAATTTGTTTTTTCGCCGCGGCTGGGAAATAGGGGCGAGGTGCGGCCAGCTGCAGAAGAGAAGCTGCTACCGGCGTCCTGTTTGTAACCCAACTTCGACTAGAAGAGCAGTTTCAGGCCCAGCTGAATCGAACGACTGCCGCCGGAACCGATAACGGGATTCGATGCGGCGACGTCAGGTGTCGCGCAGCCGCAGCCGAAGCCCGTCGCTAGAACCGATGGATCGTTCATCCCGAAACCGTTTTGTCCCCCGAATGGATTCGCGAAATTAGGATGGTTGAGGACGTTGAAAAATTCGGCTCGGAATTGTGCGGTGAGGCGCTCCTTAAATTTCCAGTTCTTGGCGACGGAGAAGTCCCAATCGCGGAAGCCGGTGTCGCGAAAAGTGTTGCGGCCCATCGTACCGAATGTTCCGAGTGAAGCGGGGATCATCGCTGACCTTCCGTTAGGACTCACATAACAGCCGAACATATTCAAGGACGCCATCTGCCCCGGCGTCGAAGCCGCATTGTTGCATATCGCTGGTGTCGTACTTGGACCGAAGTATTGGGGAAGGTGGGCCAGGTTATTACGAGGGTTCGACGTGAAATCGCTCGGGCTGCCGATAAAGTCCCAGCGGTCGACGCCCTCGCCAGTGCCGCTGATATCATCTCCGGTATCGATCGGGCCCCAGGGTTGGGCGCTGTAGAGACTCACGATCGAAATCAGCTGCCAACCTTCCAGTAGTTGCGCGAAGGATTTCTTGCCCGGAACATTGTAGGTAAACGCGAGGGTAAAGCGATTCCGGATGTCAAAATCGCTGCTGCCATATTCGCGGCCCGGATGTGTTGCGTCCTGAGGAAGCCCTAGACCGGCGCCGAAATCCCAGTTGGCTCCGACGTTGTCGAGGGAATGAGAGTAGGTGTAACCGGCCACCATATTAAGTCCATGGTAGTTCCGGGTAGTAAGAGTTACCTGAAGGCCGTCGTAGTTGGAGCGATAGATATTCGCCATCTGGTAGATATTGCTCAGATAGGGGAAAGCGGCATTGAATGGCCGCGCATTTTGTTCTGCTACGGGATCGACTCCGTTGCCGCAGACCTTAGGGTCGAACCCCGAAGTGATGCAGGCTGACCAACCGGCTCCGACGGCGGGTTGGTTAATATCCCGCACGCCCATGAGATTCGAACCGTGATTGCCGACGTACGCGACTTCCAGAGACACATTGTTCGTAAAGGCGTGCTGGACGTTGACGTTCCAGCTTGTGACATACGGTGTGGTGATATTGGGATTCACGCCAAAAATGGGACAGAGACTTGTGGGACTACAATTAACTCTAGTAATAGCGAAAGGAAGCGGATTGCTAACGCCCCAAGTGTCCCACTGGCCTGGACTCGGAACATTCTGAACGCCTGCGGTGATCGTGCCGGGACCTGGAACGCCGTCAAGTATTCCACCCGTCGGAATAGTACCGAGTCCGAACACGTTGTTGAACGCCAGGAAGGCTTCCCAGTTCACGGTTTCATAAGTGATCCCTACTGCGGCGCGTACCACCGTTTTGCCGCTGCCCGTCGGGTCCCAAGCCACACCGACCCGAGGAGCAAAATTCGAGTGGTCACCATGGTAAGGAGTGCCAATTTGCTGGCCGACCTGCACGAGACCCGCCGTCGGACTGAAGTTCGCGAGTTGGTTGTTATCTTCCTTGATCACTCCGTTGTATTCGTAGCGAACTCCGAGGTTAAACGTCAGGTTTGATTTGATCCGCCAGTCATCCTGGATGAAGCCTGCTTCGGACCAGTTGTGGACGTTCCGCGTTGGCGTGGCCCCGACAAGCGCATGGGTAGGAAAGGGTACGGACCCACTTGGTTCGCCAGCAAAGAAATCTTCCAAAACGGTAGAACCGGCGAAGGCCGCATTTCCTGAGAAAATAATATAGCCTTTGCCGTCGCCGAAAGCCCCACCGCTGAAGCTATCGCGGTGAAGTTCGCCCCCGAACTTCAGAGCATGCTTGCCAAAAGTGTAGGAAACGTGATCCACGAACTGAAATCGCTCGTCCGGGCCCTGGATCTTGGGCCACTTAAATCCGCCCAGAGTTTCGAAGATTCCGCCGAAGCCCTTGATCTTAAGGCGGGGCAAACCACCGTAGAGCGGGTTCGTCACGCCGTCATTGACGCCGAGGCTGGCCGCGGACACGTTGTGGTCTGCCGAAAATGTAGGTTGATAGAGACGGTTGTATCCAAATCGAGCCTCATTGACCCAGTGGGAACTCGGAACGTATGTCCAGTTCAAGCCCACTACCTGGGCGCGCGTGTGGATCTGGGTCAGCCATTGTTGTTGCAACTGAAGCGCATCATCCACCGTTCCGGAATTGTTGCCGAAGAAATATGTCCCGCTCAAGGTGTGGCGCTCGTTGATGCGGTAATCGACCTTCCCAACTGCGTTGTCGGCGCTCACAGTGTTGGGAAATCCGGTTGTAATGGCCGTTCCATTCGCATTGTTTGTCGGGAATCCTTGCCCATTGCAGGTGACGGGCGGGCCAAGCGTGCAGCCCGAAACTTTCAGGCTCGTTGCGCTGATTGGAACGCCATGCGCGAGCAAATCCGAGATTGCATCCGGTATGCTGCTGCCAGGACCCAGACCGGGGACCATAGTGGGCACATTCACTTGCGCGGAATTTCCGACCGTGTAGCGCTGTCCCTCATAAGCGCCAAAGAAGAAAAGACGATCTTTGAGAATTGGTCCGCCCAGACTGGTTCCAAACTGCTCAAGCTGACGGGGCGTCTCCGGACTGCCAACGGTGTTAAACCAGTTGCGAGCATCAAGCGGAGTGTCCCGCCCGAAAGCGTAGCCAGAACCATGCAGACTGTTCGTGCCGGATTTTAGCCCCACATTCACGATTGCTCCGGGTTTCCATCCATATTCTGCTGGTGCGTTTTCGATAAGATTGAATTCCTGGATTGAGTCGATGGGAAGAATTGTCGCTGAATCTCCCGCGATGCCCGCGCCATTGATGATGCTCTGTCCTGAGAACGGTTCACTGTTGAACAAGCCGTCGATGAAGTAGGCATTGTCTTCAGCGCGAAGACCGTTTGTGCTGGTCGTGGAAAATCCTCCGCCGGGGTAACGGACGATGCCAGGCCTTAGCTGCAGCAGGTTCTCGTAGTTGCGGCCATTCAGCGGGAGATCGTTGATTTCCTCGTTACTAAGGGTGCCCCCGAGCGTGGAATTCGTCGTATTCAACAACGGCACTTCTTCCGTAACGACAACTGTTTCAGAAGCATCGCCTGGCGGAAGTACCAGATCGACTCGAACGTCCTGAGCGACCTCCAGTCGAACGTTTTCGCGCGCAACGGTCTTGAAGCCTTTGGCCTGAGCCGTAACCTTGTACACTCCCGGCAGCAGATCGGGCGCAACAAACTCTCCCGCATCGTCCGTGACTAGCGATCTAGAGAATCCTCGCTCAACGTCCGTGATGGTGACTGCGGCGCCAGCCATCACAGCATCACTCTTGTCGTGTACGCTTCCCAGAATGCGACCGGTGGAGGATTGCGAAAATGCGGCGAAAGAGAGAACAAGGATTCCCGTTGCCAATGCCAAGCCGCGAATGCATTGATCCACAACATGGTGTCCGCGCGAGTACGCTGGAAGCGATGACGATTCCATTTTCCCCCCGTTCGAAGTGCTGAAAGCCAGCAGAGTGCCTGCTGTGGTATGACAGCCCTACCACCATACGATTGCTCAAGTCAAGAAAATTTTGATTTGAATCATCAATATAACAGTGGTATGATGGCTAGACCAAGTGGCCACTAGCCTCAAGTTCCAAGTGGAAGAGACTCTTTCGGAGGCTTCTTGACTGTTTCGTGTGCCGACCCGATTGCCTTAAGATTTCGCATGTCTGAGCTTTTGTCAGATTTATGGGGAGAGGGATGACTATCGCTTCAATCAATCCTGCGACCGGAGAGACGCTGCAGAAATTCGAGGCGCTTTCTGACTCGCAGCTCGAAGAAAAGCTGCAGGTCGCTGTTTCAGCTTTCTCGGCATTTCGCAAGACGACGTTCGCTGAACGCGCCGCGTGCATGAAGAAAGCAGCGGAAATATTGGAATCCGACAAAGAGAAGTTCGGCCGCGTGATGACCACCGAGATGGGCAAGACTTACCGGTCGGCCGTAGAAGAGGCCGCCAAGTGTGCCTGGGTGTGCCGGTACTATGCCGAGAACGCTGAGAGATTCTTGGCGGACGAACTCGCGGAGGTTCCCGGCAGCAAGAGTTTTGTGCGTTACCTGCCTCTGGGTCCGATCCTAGCCGTAATGCCCTGGAACTATCCGTTCTGGCAGGTTTTTCGTTTCATCGGGCCCTCCCTGATGGCGGGAAATGTGGGGCTCTTGAAACACGCGTCGAACGTTCCGCAATCGGCTTTGTTGATTGAGAACGTGCTGCTCCGAGCGGGATTCCCCAAAGGCGTCTTCCAAACGTTATTGATCACGTCAGACAAAGTCGCGAAAGTCCTGGCTGATCCGCGAGTGAAAGCCGCCACGCTTACCGGCAGCGAGGGCGCAGGCGTGCAGGTCGGTGTCGCAGCTGCGAAGGATATTAAGAAGGTGGTGCTGGAGTTGGGCGGAAGCGACCCGTTCATCGTAATGAAAAGCGCAAATCTGGAAAAGGCGGTGGCGGTAGGCGTGAAAGCGCGCGTGCTGAACAACGGTCAATCGTGCATCGCAGCGAAGAGGTTCATCGTAGAGGAATCCATCGCAGATGAGTTCGAACGATTATTCGTGTCGAAGATGGAAGCGCTGAAGGTGGGAGACCCGTTCGACGAGCATACAGACGTGGGGCCGCTGGCTACAGCGGATGGCTTAAAAGAGCTAGACGCCGACGTCCAGAAAACAATTCAGGCGGGTGCCCGGCTTCTGACCGGCGGAAAGCGGCTCAACCAGCCAGGAAACTACTATCTACCAACGGTGCTGACGAACATTCCCGAAGGCTCTCCGGCTGCGTGTAGCGAATTGTTTGGGCCAGTTGCGTCGTTGTTCCGAGCCAAAAATGCGGAGGACGCCATTCGAATCGCGAACTCGAGTCCGTTTGGATTAGGCGCCAGCGCGTGGACGAACGACAGCTCCGAGCGCGAAAAGTTTATAAACGGACTGGAATCCGGGATGGTGTTCATCAACCGGATGGTGGCTTCGGATCCGCGGCTACCGTTTGGCGGAGTAAAGCGATCTGGGCACGGGCGGGAGCTGGCAATTTTCGGAATTCGTGAGTTTATGAATATCAAGACCGTGTCCATTGAAGGCTCGTAATCGCTAATGGAGATTTCATGTACAAGGTAGTTCGCAGTTCGCGGCTCTACGAACAGATTGTGCAGCAAATCGAAGACTCGATCCTCAAGGGGACACTCAAAGCAGGCGATCAGCTTCCCTCGGAACGCGAACTTGCACTCAAGTTTGGGGTGAGCCGCACGGCTGTGCGCGAGGCTGTGAAATCGCTGCATGAGAAAGGCCTCGTGGAAGCGTATTCGGGACGCGGGACATTTATTACCAACGGAACATCGCAGGCGGTGACGCAATCGATCAATCTGATGATGAAAATCGATCAGACGGATGGCTCCGCAAGTCTCGCAGAGGTTCGACAGATACTGGAGCCTGAAATCGCCGCTTTGGCCGCCACCCGCATACAGGAATCCCAACTGACGCTGATGCGTGAAGCATTTTCGGTGATGCAGCAGGCTCTAAAGGATCCTGAGGCCTACATCGAAGCGGACCTGGACTTTCACCTCGCTCTCGCGGAAGCCGCTGAAAACCCCCTGATTCTTTCACTGCTGGATTCGATTGTCGGGTTGTTACGCGAGCAGCGCATCAAAATCTTCTTTCAAGAAGGCGGCCCTGAACGCGGACAACACCATCACGCACGAATTCTGGCCGCGATCGAAAAGCGTGACCCGGAAGAGTCGCGCGCGGCAATGCGGGATCACTTGGAACAAGTTCGCGAAGATTCACGCCCACAACGAAAACGTCGGGTTGTTTCAGAATCGAACTCTTAGCGTCGGCAAGGCGAGGTTGCGAATGGCGAATTTGGGTTTTGTCGGACTGGGTGTGATGGGCAGTGAGATGGTAAATCGCCTGTTGGATAAGGGCCACAGCATCGCCGGTTACAACCGCACACGCGCCAAGGCTGAGCGGTTAATCAAGAAAGGAATGAAGTGGGCCGAAAGTCCGCGAGAAGTGGCCGCAGCGACGGACGTGATATTTTCGATGGTCACAAACGAAAAAGCTTTGGGTGCTGTCACCGAAGGTCCCAACGGAATTCTGAGTGCAATCACAACCGGAAAATTCTTGATTGATATGAGTACCGTAAGCCCCGGCTATAGTCGCGCGCTCGCGGCAAAGGTTCGAGAGAAGGGCGCCGACATGATTGATGCGCCGGTTTCGGGTAGCGTGATCACACTGCAAGAAGGAAAGCTATCTGTGATGGTCGGGGGACGGCGCGAAACATTCGACAGGTTAAAACCCATTCTGGACGACATCGGACCGAAAGTTACCTATGTGGGCGAGAATGGCCTAGCGCTCTCCATGAAGATCGCAACGAATCTAAGCCTGGCCGTACAAATGATGGCGTTCAGCGAAGGCGTCCTGATTGCGGAAAAAAGTGGGATCAGGCGCGAAGTCGCGGTGGATGTGCTGGTGAATAGCGCCGTGGCTTCACCCATGATCAAGTATCGCGGGCCATTCGTCCTGACCATGCCAGCAGAAGCGTGGTTTGACGTAAACATGATGCAAAAAGACATGATGCTGGCACTCGATATGGGCCGCGCGTTAGACATCCCGCTTCCCACAACGGCGATTTCCAATGAATTCCTAACGGCTGCCCGCGGAATGGGATTCGCGAAGCAGGATTTTGCGGTCGTATTTGAAGTCTTGGCAAAGATGTCGGGAGTTGCGAAATGACGACAGCCTCGGACCCAATTCGAACGATCGACAACGTGGGCGCAGAAAAACTTTTGCGGCTGTATCGCCAGATGATAGCGATCCGGCTCTTTGAGGAGAATGTAAATGAACTGTACACGCGAGCTCTGATGCCGGGCTTGGCGCATCTCTACATTGGCGAAGAGGCGGTTGCGGTGGGAGTCTGCGAAGCGCTTCGTCCCGATGACTATGTGACCAGCACGCATCGTGGACACGGGCACTGCCTGGCAAAAGGCGCGTCGCCCGAACGAATGTTCGCCGAACTACTTGGCAAGGAAGCGGGTTATTGCCGCGGGAAAGGTGGTTCGATGCACATCGCTGATCCGGCCACCGGAAATTTGGGAGCAAACGCGATCGTTGGGGGCAGCGTAGGGATCGCGACGGGAGCCGCCTTCTCCGCGAAGACGCTGAAGACAGGGCGAGTTGCTGTCTGTTTTTTCGGCGAGGGCGCGCTTGGCCAAGGCGTCTTGTATGAATGCTTCAATCTTGCTCAGCTGTGGAAACTGCCTGTCATTTATGTTTGCGAAAACAATATGTACACGGAGTATACGCATTTTTCCGAGACCACGGCCGGCGATATCCCAACGCGCGCAAGGGCATTTGGAATCAGAGCGGAAACCGTCGATGGGCAGGATGTGCGCGCGGTGTTTGCCGTAGCGGGGGAACTTGTGGAGCGGGCGCGTCGCGGTGATGGACCGGCGTTCTTGGTGTGCAACACGTACCGCTACCGGGGGCACCACGTCGGCGATATCAATCGTGAATATTACCGCTCAAAAAAAGAAGAGCAAGAGTGGTTGCGAGACAGCGATCCCATCAAGAATTACTCCGAGTGGCTTAAATCAGAAAAGCATGCGGACGCCGCTGCACTGAGTGCGATCGAATCGGAACTTAAGTCGGAAATGGACAAGGCGATGAAGTTTGCGATTGCGGCGCCTTATCCGAGCATCGACCAAGTGGACCAGGACGTATATGCCTGAAGTGGAAACCAGAACTCGGGAGATTACTTTTGCGGAAGCGATTCGAGAGGCGCTTGCGGAGGAGATGCGTCGCGATCCGCGTGTGTTCATCATGGGCGAAGACGTGGCGGAAGCAGGAACACCATTTAAAGTGCTGTCCGGCCTTGTGGAAGAATTTGGCACGTCTCGTGTAGTGGACACGCCGATTTCGGAAGCAGGATTTTCGGGCGTCGGCGTAGGTGCGGCGATGACGGGCCTACGACCTGTGGTCGATATCATGTTCGGAGATTTCATCACGCTAACCATGGATCAAATGGTGAACCAAGCGGCGAAGGTTCACTACATGTCCGGGGGGAAATGGAAAGTGCCTATGGTGATGCGGACAACGCTGGGAGCGGCGCGACGCTCGGCTGCGCAACATTCGCAATCGCTTCACGCGTGGTTCAGCCACGTTCCCGGATTAAAAGTCGTACTGCCCTCCACACCGTACGACGCGAAGGGCCTACTGAAGACTGCGATTCGAGACGACAATCCCGTTGTTTTCTTCGAAGACAAAATGAGTTACAAGCTGAAGGGGCCGGTGCCGACAGAGGAATACACGATTCCCTTTGGCGTGGCGGACATCAAACGCGCGGGGGCTGACATCACGCTTATCGGAACAAGCAGCATGGTGCAGCTTGCACTGGAAGCGGCCGCGTTGCTCGAGGAAGCTGGGATTAGCGCAGAAGTTGTAGATCCCCGGACGGCCTGGCCGCTCGATGAGCACACGTTGGTCGAGTCAGTGAAAAAGACATCCCGGGCTATTGTGATGGACGAGGGTTATGGAAGGTACGGAGTTGCTGCGGAGCTGGCGGCGACAATTGCCGAAGGGGCATTTCACTATCTTGATGGCCCCGTGCGGCGCATGGGAGCGATGCATGTACCGATTCCGTTCTCGCCCCCGCTCGAGGACGTCACGTTGCCAACACCTAAAGCGATTTTCGAAGCAGCGATGAAACTTTGTGGCCGCACTTAGTTGTCTGACAGTTTGATGTCAGGAGGACGCCGTGGCACTACCAACTTATGGAACGATGGCGGTCGATTGGGAGCAACGAATCGATTTTGACCGGCTGCGCCGGGAACGCCTCCAGCGAGTAAAGGACCTTCTTGCGAAATCCGAAATGGGCGCAATTTTGTGCTTCGACATGAACAACGTGCGATACATCACGTCAACGCACATTGGAACATGGGCGCAGGACAAGATGAGTCGTTTCACGCTTCTTACGCAAAGGAGCGAACCCGTTCTTTGGGATTTCGGTTCGGCAGCCAGACATCATCAGCTTCATTGCCCGTGGCTCGGCGAACGCTCGCGGCCAGGAATTCCGCTGCTACGCGGCGCGATGTCGCCGGAAATGGGTCGCGCCGAAGACGTGGCGAAAAAAATTCGCATTGAGCTGGAAGAAGTTGGACTGCTTCATGAACCTGTGGGAGTTGACATCGTCGAGCCTCCGATTCTTTTTGCTCTGCAGCGCGAAGGCATCAAGGTGGTGGATGGCCAGCAATTGATGTCCGACGCACGCGTAATCAAAACGCAGGACGAGATTTCCCTGCTGAACACCTCCGCGATGATGGTGGATGCAGCGTACGATGAGTTGTACCGCGCGATGAAACCTGGCATGCGCGAAAACGAAGCTGTCGGCCTTGTCAGCAAAGTTCTGTACGACATGGGGTCCGAATACGTCGAGGCAGTGAATGCAATTTCCGGTGAACGATGCAATCCGCATCCGCATGTGTTTTCGGACCGCGTGCTGCGACCAGGCGATCCCGTGTACTACGACGTTCTTCATTCCTACATGGGTTATCGCACTTGCTACTATCGCTGCTTCACGATCGGTTACGCGTCACACGCAATGATTGATGCCTACAAACGCTGCCGCGAATATCTGGATGCGGCGATTTCCCTAGTGCGTCCGGGTCGCACAACGGCAGAAATTGCGGAGCTGTGGCCGAAGGCTCAGGAATTTGGATTTCCCAACGAAGAAGCGGCATTTGCTCTACAGTACGGCCACGGCATAGGGCTTGCGATTTGGGAAAAGCCGGTTATCAGCCGGTTGGTTTCGCTCGATCACCCCTACGAAATCAAACCCGGGATGGTCTTCGCCCTAGAGACGTTCTGGCCCTCAACGGATGGATGGGCTGCAGCGCGAATTGAAGAAGAAATCGTTGTTACCGAAACCGGGCACGAAGTAATCACTCGATTCCCTGCCGAAGAATTGTTGGTTGCGGGGGCGCACTATTTCACGGTGAACGGGCCCCTCTCGGCCACGCGTGAGACAGAGGAAGCGCCAAGTAAGCACATCAAGGAAATGGTTGCAGCCAGCGCGAGAACTGAACGAGTCGGGGTGACAGACTAAAAGGTCCTGTACCCGGTTTTACTTCCGAGGAATCATGGCGATCAGTGTGGTTATGCCGGCTCTTGAGCTCACTCAAGAGACTGGAAAACTCGTTTCGTGGCGCAAGAAAGAAGGCGAAGCGGTTGTCAAGGGCGAGCCATTGCTGGAAGTGGAGACGGATAAGGCCGTCGTTGAGGTGGAAGCGCAGGCCGATGGTTTTCTGGCGGGCGTGAATGCAAGGGAGGGCGAGGTGATTGCCGTGGGCACGACCATTGCGTGGATCGTCGCCAAGGGTGAAGCGCCGCCCCGGAGCAGATCAGCTTCAATCGCAACATCTACCGACAGCGCCAGCAAAAACTTTGTGCGTCCTGAAACGGTGCACCCCGACTCCTCTTACCAAGTGGTTTCGCGCGGCAAACCCAAGATATCTCCGAAAGCGCGCCGAATCGCTGGTGAATTGAACGTAAATCTGGACAACGTGCGCGGTTCCGGCCCTGGCGGCGAGATTCTGACGTCGGATGTCGCGGCTGCCGCAAAATCGCAGACTCCGACCCCTGCCGCATCTTCGGCAGATCACGTGGAAGCCTTCACGGCAGTTGGGCGATTGATGGCCGAACGCACAGCTCAAAGTTGGAGCACTGTGCCGCATTTTTTTTTGGTGCGTGAAGTTGACGCGAACGCTTTGCTCTCTGCGCGCGAGAACCTTGTCTTGCCGTCCGGCCTCAGTCCTGGCTTTAAGATCACGCACACGGATTTGCTGACTGCGATCGTCTCGCGTCTATTGATGCGCCACCCGAGAATGAATGCGAGTTATACTCCCGAGGGAATCCGCATCCACTCCAGCGTAAACATGGCGATCGCGATAGCGGTGAATGACGGGGTGATCGCGGCAGTGATTCCCAACGCGCACACTGCCAGCCTCACCGAAATTGCGATTCAACGCCGCGACTTGGTCGAACGAGCAAAGGCCGGGAAATCGCGCACGCAAGATTTGACAGGCGCGACCTTCACAATCAGCAATCTTGGTATGTTCAACATCGATTCGTTTACAGCAATTATCCCACCATCGCAAGCCGGTATTCTGGCTGTGGGCACAATTGCGGATCGCGTCGTCGCGATTGATGGAAAGCCTACAGTTTGCAGCATGATGACGATGACACTATCGTGCGACCATCGCGTGGTGGATGGCGCTAACGGCGCGCGATTCCTCGATGACTTAGCTAACGCTATCATTAAGCCTCGAGAACACGTAGGCGAACCACGATGACGGTTGACGCCGCGCTTCCTGAGGTTCCTCCACCCGCTCGCGTGACAGAGCCCAAGAAACCCTTCTACAAAAACCTATGGATTCAAGTCCTCGTGGCAATCGCTCTCGCGCTAGTGCTCGGTCATTTCTACCCGGCGAAAGCGATCGCGATGAAACCGCTCGGCGACGCGTTCATACGCCTGATCACGATGGTGATCACGCTGATCATTTTTTGCACTGTTGTGTCAGGCATCGCCAATGTTCAGGACATCAAGAAGGTAGGCCGGCTGGGCGGAAAAGCTCTTTTGTATTTCGAAGTTGTCTCGACCTTCGCCCTATTTATCGGGCTCGTCGTCGGCAACGTCGTCAAGCCCGGTGCAGGCTTTAACGTCAATCCGGCAAGCCTCGACCCGAAAGTCATAGCAGATTATGCGGGCCAAGCCAAAGCACAGGGCGTGACAGAATTTTTGATGCACATCATTCCGACTACCGTCGTGGATGCTTTTGCGAAAGGCGACATCTTACAGGTTCTACTCGTGTCGATCCTCTTCGGTTTCGCATTGTCTGCGATTGGCGCGCGGGCGAAGCCGATACTGGATTTGCTGGATTCCCTGACCCGCACAATATTCAAAATCGTGAATATTTTGATGCGCTTTGCTCCGATTGGGGCGTTTGGCGCAATGGCTTTCACGGTGGGCAAGTATGGAATGTCAGCCCTGGGTCCTCTGGTGAAGTTAATTGCGGTGTTCTACGCGACATGCATCGGATTTGTCGTCATCGTGCTGGGAGCCATTGCCGCAGCTGCCGGATTCAGCGTATTCAAGTTTCTTGGATTCATCCGCGAAGAGATTCTGATCGTTTCTGCCGTGAACACGTCCGAGGCCGCGCTTCCCACGCTGATGGAGAAACTAGAAAGGCTTGGTTGTTCGAAGCCGCTCGTCGGTCTCGTGGTTCCCTCCGGATACATATTCAACACGGACGGAACCGGCCTCTATATGACGCTCGCAGCCTTGTTCGTGGCTCAAGCAACCAACACACATCTGACGATGACCCAACAGCTGACGATTTTTGCAGTCGCTACCCTCACCTCGAAAGGCGCGAGCGGCGTCTCCGGTGCTTCTTTCATCGCTTTGGTCGCGACGCTGACCGTCGTGCCGGCGATCCCGGTAGCGAGTATGGCACTGCTGCTGGGAATTGAGCGTTTCATGAGCACAGGGCGGGCGTTGGTGAACATGATTGGCAATGGAGTGGCAACGATTGTTGTGGCGCGATGGGAAAGAGAATTGGACCCCGCGACGTTGAATTTGAATTTGGTTGAATTGCGCGGCAAAGTGATTGAATCGAGATAGCCGCGTAATGAAGGGAGGGGCCATGCCCCGTCTTAGACCGATCGAAGATCATGAAGCAACAGAAACGCAGCGCCTGCTGATCAACACAGCTTTAGCGAATGGCGCGCCTGATCCGCTGTGCGCTCGAATTTACGTTCGCAGCGAAGCTGGGCGAAATTGGCTGCGGACGTGGAATGAATTGCTCAATGGCGGAATCCTGCCGATTCCCTTGAAGGAAATGGTACGTGTCCTAATCTCGATGAAGCATTTCTGCGGGTATTGTTCGACCGTGCGTTCGAATATCGCGATCGATCGAGGACTGACGGAAGAAAAATTGCTGGCCACAATGGATTTTGAAAACAGCAACTTATTTGATGAGCGGGAAAAAGCGGCGCTTCGTTTCGCAACCTTATTCAAGGATAGCGACGAAGGAATCGACTCGGACAAGGTTTACGAGGACCTGAAAAAGCATTTCAGTGAAGAAGAAATCATTGAACTCGCGCTTCTGTGCGCGCAAACCGACGGCGTTGGAAAGTTTGCGCGCTCCCTGAAAATGCGCACTTGGGAGGAGGCATGCGAATTGCAGCCGAAACTCCGATTGAACGAAAACGTGACGCACGCTAAGTCCGTGCAAGCGGCCGTGAAGTCCTGAAAGCAGCGAACTCCCGATCGGGCTCGAGTTGAAGAGACTATGCAAGGCAACGACAAACAACACTTCGTTGAGTCGTACGTCTTCGACAATGCGGGAGCTGAAGTACCCGCACGGTTTTCGGCACTTACAACCGTGTTTGACCCGGGAACGATCCGTCACCTGCAGAATGCCAGGGTTAGCCCGGGTTGGCATTGCCTTGAAGTGGGCGGCGGTGGCGGCTCGATCGCCGCTTGGCTTGCGAAGCGCGTCGTGCCCAACGGCCATGTCCTAGTCACCGACATCGACACGCGCTTTCTCGAATCCATGAATCTCCCGAACGTCGAAGTGCGTCGCCACAACATCGCCACGGATTCGCTGCCGGAGGCGGCATTCGATCTGGTTCATTCGCGGCTGGTTTTGTTGCACGTTCCGGAACGTGAAAAGGCACTAGCACGCATGATCGCCGCGTTGAAGCCCGGCGGCTGGCTAATTGACGAAGAATTTGACGCCTCCACATCTCCAGATCCATCGATGAACCCCGGAGAGGTTCTCCTCAAAACGCACCTCGCCATGACACGGATCATGGCAGACCGTGGCGTCAACAGGGACTTCGGACGCCAACTTTTCGGATTGTTACGCGGGTACGGACTCGCCGACGTGGGGGCAGAAGGGCGGGCTTTTATGTGGTCCGCTGACTCCGCGGGCATATCACTGACGCGCGCAAATTACGAGCAGCTGCGCAGCGCGATGATTGGCGCTGGCTACATCACGGAAGAAGAATTCACACAAGACGTGGCGCGACTAGACGATCCGAGCTTCATCATGCCATCCCCCATCCTTTGGGCAGCTTGGGGGCGCCGACCGGAATAGCCCAGAGAATTCCTTTCTAACGAGAGAGCGGAAACTGAATTCGAAACGATGTCCCTTTGGAAGGCTCACTTGCCACAGCGATGTCGCCGTGATGTGTCTGTGCGATCCAGCGACCGATGGCCAGCCCTAGGCCACTACCACCATTTTCAGCTGACCGCGAACGATCGGCCTGAAAGAAACGTTCGAAGATGTGCGGAATGTCGTCTGCACTGATGCCGATACCAGTGTCTCGAATCTCCGCTTCCGCAACACCGTCGTGTGAAGTCAAATTCATCTCGACTTGTCCGCCTGAAGTCGTGTACTTGACGGCATTGTCCAGAAAAATCAGAAAAAGTCGCTCGATGGCCGCAGGGTCACCTTGAATCCAAACAGGCTCGGCCGGAAGGTGTTTGATCGCATTCAATTTCTTAGCATCCACCAGAATGCTTGCCTTTCGGTAAGCCTCATCCATTGCTTCAGTGAGGTTCATCCGCGCCATCGGAAAGGGCGCGGAGCCGGAATCCGCGCGGGCGAGGTCCAGCAACTGCTCAATGAGCACCGACACCCTTTCTGATTCCGCTAGAATATCCGACAAGGCCGCCCGGTATTCACCCTCTGGACGCGGCTTACGGAGAGTGATTTCAGCGTTCGTGCGCATCAGGGAAATTGGAGTTCGTAGCTCGTGCGACGCATCCGCGGTGAACTGAGTAATCCGATGAAACGAGGTTTCGAGGCGCCCAAGCATTTCGTTCAGCGTGCTCGTGAGGCGCTCGAGTTCGTCGCCCGTTTTCGGAACGGCGAGGCGGCTCGACAAACTCGTAACGCTAATCCCGCGCGCCGCCCGGATAATTTCATCCACCGGATCGAGTGCTCGACTACTCATCCAGTATCCTCCCAAGGCTGCTAATGCGAGAAAAAAAGGCACGCCGAGATAAAGAAAACGTCTGAACCGGTCGACTGCGAGATCGAAATCCTCCGTATAAATGGCTACTTCGACTTCGTAGGTCTTGCCATTCGCTTCCACCGGCGCGCGCAAGACTCGAAATTGCTCTCCATGGATTTCGGTGTAGAACGGCTGTGAGCCGCGAATTCCAGATCTCCTCGTATCCGCGAAATCCGATCCGGGCGAGGCATAAATAAGCTGGCCGCTCGAATCTGCGAGACGCAGCCGGCCACCGTTCCCCTGCCCTTCGTCGTACTCATTTAATTCGTCCTTCAGCGCCGCTAGCCCTTCGGGAGCGGTTCTCGCGATAATCCCACGAATGCCGGCGACTCTTCGTTGGAGGCCCGCATCGACTGCAGAACGGATACTGTGGCTCATCGCAAAATAAGCGGCCCCACTAAAAATGCCGAGGGAGACCGCAAAGATCAGCGAATACCAAATCGTAAGCCGGATGCGAAGGGGAAGCGCCTTCATTCTTCTGATTCCTGCTTGATGGAATAGCCATAGCCGCGCGCGGTATGAATGAGTTTCAATTTATGATTATGGTCCACCTTCGCCCGGAGCAGGCGCACGAAAGCGTCGAGCGTATTGTCTTCCACATCGGAATCAAGCCCCCAGACGGCTTCTACGATTGCCTGGCGTGAGGCGACTCTACCGGAACGGCGAAGCAAAAATTCAAGCAGTCTGTACTCGGTGGGGGTTAATCGCAGCTCGCGTCCTCCCCGGCATACCTGCCGCGTATTCGGGTCGAGTATCAAATTGGCGACCTTTAAGGGCTTTGCGCCGGCTTCTGTTTTTGGGCGACGGGCAAGCGCACGGAGCCGCGCTAAGAATTCAGCAAACGAAAACGGTTTAGTGAGGTAGTCGTCCGCGCCGGCGTCAAGGCCCTTGACGATGTCGGGCACCGCATCGCGAGCAGTCAGCATCAAAATCGGGGAAGAACTCCCGATTTTCCGCAGGCGTCGGGCAACTTCCGGCCCGTCCATGAGCGGAAGCATCCAGTCGAGAACGATGACGTCAAATTCGTAGGACTTCGCGATTTCAAGGCCGGACTGCCCGTCAAACGCGAGGCTCACCACCTGATTTTCTTCTTGAAGGCCTCTTTGCAGGAGGCCGGCCATGCCTCGGTCGTCTTCGATAATCAGGATTCGCATTGTCTGTCTGGCAGCGAATGAAGCCGTCGATTCGCAATGTATACGAAACATAAGATCATCGCTATGTTGCCCGCAAGTTCTTGTGCGAAGAACGGCCGAGGTAAAACTGTACGGCGGGCGTGATAATCAGCGACAAGATCATGGATATAAGGATTCCGCCGATAACTGCGATCGCTAGTGGTTGCAGCATCTGCGAACCCGCGCCCCAGGCCAACGAGAGCGGCATCATTCCCGCGACGGCTGCCATCGCTGTCATGACGATCGGGCGAAGGCGGCGGCGCCCAGCTTGTATTAAAGCTTCTTCCGGCGCGAATCCTACGGATCTGAATTTGTGATTCGCATCCAAGAGTAGGATGCCGTTTTTGGCTACGATGCCAACCACCATGATCAAGCCCATAAATGAGGAAACATTGAAAGTCGTGCGGGTGACCAGTAGCGCCAGAAACACGCCTGAACTCGAGAGCACCGCGGAAGAAAGAATCGCGATCGGTGCTGTAAACGTGCCAAACTCAAAAAGTAAAACCAGAAAAATTAAGACGAGCGCCAGCGCCAGCACCACTACCAGGTCGTGAAACGACTTCTGTTGTTCCTGGTACGTACCGCCGTACTCCACCTGAATGGATTGAGGCAGATTCAGCGCACCTATGGCTTTCTGTGTGGCTGCCACGCCGGTGCCAAGGTCTAAGTCCTCGAGACGTGCCGTGACCTCGACGTCGCGCTGAAGATTCTCGCGCCGAATTTCGGTTTGCCCGGGAACTTCAGTAATCGTCGAGAGAGATCCAAGTGTTGCAATGCCTCCAGCCGCATTCACCAGCGTCGTATTGCTCATGGCGTCGAGCGAAGCGCGGTTTGCTTCCGGAAACCGCACGCGCAACGTGTAAGGCCGATCGTTGATAATAACCGAGGAGGTGGCAGGTTCGCCGTCAACGATGGCGGATGCCGCTATGGCGAGTTGGTCGGTAGTGAAGCCTGCCTGGGATGCGGCCGCGGGATTGACGGCAAATACCACCGCCGGACCGCTCGTCGTATTGTCGATTCCGTTCTGGATGTCCACGATCGGTTTCTTGTTGTTCACGGTGACGTTACCCAGCGCATCCGCCACACGAGGCGCCCACGTTGCGAGCAATTGGGCGTCGGGTGAAAAAAGCTTTACAACGATCGGTTGCGGCGCACCGGTCAAATCACCGATCATGTCCTGTAAAAGCTGTGTAAAGTCCACATCGAGAGCAGGTTCCTGCGCTTTTACTTTCGTGCGAATTTCGGCGATGATCTCGTTAATGTTGCGGCTGCGCTTATCTTTGAGCTTCACCGATATGTCCCCGGTGTTAGGCTCTGTGACTGCCGCCAGGCCCAGCTGTAGACCCGTCCTCCGCGAGGTACTCCCTACCTCCGGTACTGCGCGCACAATTTTCTCGACGTGATCGATCACGCGATTCGTTTCCCGAAGTGAGCTGCCGGGCGGCATCACGTAATCAAGGATAAATCCGCCTTCGTCCATGGCGGGGAGCAAATCTGAGCCCAGATTGATGTAGCAAACGTATGCAAGCGCCACCAGCACGACGCAAAATCCCGCCAGCCAAGCTGGCTGCTTCAAGGCGCGACGCATCCAGCGTTCATAGGTTTTGAGGATGCGTTCGAACACTCCCCCTCGTAGCGACTCTTCCTCGGCTGCTATCATGCGGCGCACTTCGTCCACCTCGGGGTGCTCAACACCGGCCGTTGACGGAATCTCCTGCGAATTTTTCAGTGTTTTCTTTCGACGGATCACGAGAGTGCCCAGGTTGGTTGTCCAACCGAGAGCAAGCACCAGCGAGGTGAGTAGTGAGATGCTCATCGCTACAGCGAGCGCGCGAAAAAATGACCCAGTAACTCCGGTAATCGAAATCAACGGAAGAAACACAACGATCGGCGTAAGGGTAGAACCGATCAACGGGATCGTGAGTTCTTTGAGCGCCTTGCTGGTTGCTTCCAAAGGTCCTTCGCCGCCATCGCGATGAAGCACGATGTTTTCGACGACCACGATTGCGTCATCGATGACGAGCCCTCCTGCCGCAGCGAGCCCGCCGAGAGTCATCATGTTAAAACTCTGCCCCATTATTTTCAGCGCGATGAAGGTGATGCAAATCGTTACCGGAACCACCAGGCCTGCCATCACCGCCGTGCCGAGATCGCGCAGAAAAAGCCAAATGATCAGCCCGGTTAGAAATAGCCCGATGATGATTGCGTCCCGCACGCTCCCAATCGATGCCTTCACGATGTTTGACTGATCGTAGAAAACGCTCAACTCCACGCCGGCAGGAATCAGCGAACGCAGCTTGTCCATTTCCTGATGCACTTCATTGGCAACCTCGACGGTGTTGCTGTCCGGCTGGCGGTTAATGCTGAGAAGCACGGCAGGCTTTCCATTGGCGGTGACAACAGTGAAGACCGGCTTCGCAGACGACAGCACGGTCCCGATGTCGCGAATGCGAACCGGCACGGCATTCACGTCCTTGATCACGATGTCGCCAATCTCTTCCGGCGTCTTTACCTGCGCCGTCACGAGCGCTAAAAAAAGTTGGTGATTGCGCGTGAGCAGACCGGGCGAATCGATCAAATTTGTGTGATTAACCGCATCGAGAACATCCTGGAGCGTGACGCGCGAACGCAGCATTCGCGCCGTGTCGGGAACAATATGGAATTCCGGCTGCTGCCCCCCTTGCACAACCACAGTTGCAACGCCATTCAAGCGGTTAAGGCGTGGCTGCAATTCGTAGGTAGCAAGCTCCCACAGCTGCGTCTGGGGAACTTTATCCGACGTCAAGCTGTAGCCTAAAATCGGAAAACTCGCAAAATCCAGTCGATGGGCTTCGATTTGCGCAGTTGTGGGCAGGGTCGTTTGAACGCGTGCCACTGCGGAATTCACAAGCAGCAGCGTTTGCGCCATGTCTATATTCCAATTGAAGAACAAATCTACTTCGGCTGAACCTCGACTCGTCGTGGAGCGAACATTCTGGAGCCCGGGAACACTATTGACTGCTTCCTCGATCGGCCGCGTGATGGTCACTTCCATCTGATCGATCGGCATCACACCGTTGTCCACGCCAATGATGATTCGGGGGAAGTTCGTAGACGGGAAAACCGCGATAGGAATAGAGAACGCTTCGTAAATTCCGACGATCGCTAGGACAACGACCACGAACAAGATCGATTTCGAATGCCGCGCGAACCAATAGCGTGATCGCTGGTCGAACACCGCCCCTTGATCGGTTCCGGAAGACAAACTTCGGGATGGTGGGACGTCACTCATCAGCGCCTACCCGGAAAGCCGGTCTACAATGGCCGCGCCTCATTTGTTACTCCCCGCAGCCTCGGGTGCCGCCGGCGCTTCGACCAGGATTTTTGTTTTTGCCAGAACCGGCTCATCTTCCTTGTCGAGCTCGAAAGCCCCAACGGTTACAACTCGTTCGCCCTCAGACAATCCGTCCACGATCTGCGCGTCGGTCTCGGTCCGGATCCCGACTTTCACTGCTTTGCGGATCGGTTTGTTCGAGGCGTCCAGCGTAAAAACCGAGGTCGCGCCATCGGCCCCGGAGAGAATTGATACGAGCGGAACAACAAGCGCCTTTGGCACCGTCTGACTCACGATTGCTACTCGAACGCTGCTTCCGGGCTTTAGTTTTCCGTCGGGATTTGCCGCCTGAACCCAAACCTCTACAGTAGTGCTATTCGGATCGAGCGCAGGACTCACGAGCGTGACCTTGCCGGGAAAATCTTCGCTCTCGCCGGGAACGGATATCTTTGCCGGGTCGCCAGCTTTCAGTTCAGCGGCTTCCTGCTGAGCGATGTGAGCCCGAGCGATTACCTGCGATAAATCCATCACTGTCAGAATTGGCGCTCCGGTGGGAGCCGTCTCTCCGGGATAGAGGGGTCTGTCCGTAACAACACCATGAATCGGACTGATGATTCGAGCGTAACTCAATTGCGCAGCGGCACTGGTGGTCTTGCCCTTCGCGGCTTTAAGTTGCCCTTCGGCGGCTTGCACATCGAACTGCTTCTGTGCGATCTGGTATTGGTCGCGAGCCTGAGTCAACGCGATCTGCGCATCCGTCACGTCTTTCTGCGAAACAGCTCCTTGCTTGAAGAGCGCCTGGCGGTTGTCATAAATCTTTTGCTGCGCGTCGAGTTGTTCCTTCGCTAAAACAAGGTCCTGCTGCGCCTTCTGTGTGGCAGTCTCATAGTTTGCTTGCGCTTGTTGGTAGCCACCTTGATTTTCTGTGACGGCTCCAGCGAGGTCCCGATCTTCAAGCTCGGCAAGCAACTGACCGGCATGCACTTTGCTTCCGCGCTGCACGTAGAATTTTTTAACGGGCGCGCTGATTTTTGGCACGATCGCAGCTTGCTCGCGCGGATAAAGCACCGCATCGGCGGTTACCACGTCCTGGATCTGCTTCTCCTCGGCCGTAGCCACTTGCACCGTGACGGTTGGCGGAGGAACAGTTTCTTGTTTTGACGAGCATCCGGATAGTGCCAGCGAGATTGACGCCAGTGCCGCAGCCGAAAACAAAGTCACCGGGACAACATGCCCTGCGGTTACCCTAGGGATCCTCGTGCCCGTGTCTTTTCGCATCGTTCAGAAACTTCCTGTCAGCGTTTGAAGCGTCGCCAGTGCCACACGATACCGGAGACCGGCGTCATCGTTCGCGTTTCGCGCCATGAGATGCGTGTTCAATGCGTCGACCACTTCTAACGCACCCGACTCTCCCGCCTGATAGCGCAGGTTTATCAAACGCAGGCTCTCAGCTGCCAGATCAGCCGTGCGTCGCGAATTCTCAAAAGCGGCCCGCGCCACCGACGCTTCGTTGTACGCGCTGTAGAGTTCGCTCACCAGAGTTCGCTGCGCTTGGCTCATCTCCGCATGCGTTACTTCCTGCTTGTATTTGGCTTGGTGTAACTTACTGCGCATAGTGCCCCAATCCCACACCGGTAAATTGAAACCGGCGGTCACAAAGTATCCGAGGTTCGGGAGCGGGCCCAACTTACGATCGGCAGCAATAGGGCTTCGAAGCGCGAACGAGTTGGCCTCAATACCGTAATCCACATCGAGAGTTAGCGTCGGAAGAAATGCGGCTTTGGCGGCAAATACTTCCACGTCTGCCTGCCGCGCAGCTTCGAGCGCCACTCGAAGTGTTGGATTTTCCCGTGCTGCCATATTCTGTACCTCGCTAAAGGGGGGCAGAGCGGCACTTGACTCAAGGTCGTCCACAATCGTGAAATTCTCGTTGAAGTTTGGAAAGAGCAGCACGGCAAGGTCGAGGCGCGCATTTTCCATCGCAAGTCTGCTCTCTTCGAAACCTTGCGTCTGCTGGCGGTATTGAATTTCCGCTTTAATCACATCCGCATGCGCTGCCTGACCGAGCTGCTCGGCGTGCTGCGCAATATCAAAGAAGTGCTTCGCCTGCTCGAGGCTCTGTTGAGCTATGGCATAACGGTGCTCGGAGAGTGCTAGCGTGTAATAAAGCTTGGTAACAGTTACCGTCAGGCCCCGACTGGCGATTTCAGCTTTCGCTCTGCTCATTGCTTCAACGGCTTCTGCGCGATGTAAGGACGTCATCGTATAGTTCTGCGGCGACAAATCCTCATGGAGTACACCCCACGCGCGGTATACGTGAACGCCGTCATTTGTGACGAATCGCCCGTTCGACGTCTTTCCGTTGCCTTGTGTCAGGAGTGCCTGAGTCGTAGCGCTTACGGTCGGCAACATCGCATTTCGAGCTTGCACCCTGTCTTCGTGCGAAATCTTCGCATCGGCGGCAACTGAAAGAAACTGCGTATCATTCTTGCGAGCTCGCGCGATCGCGTCTGAGAGCGTGATGGTCACGAGCGAGCTAGCACCGTCGGGCGCGGCAGGATGCATAAGCTGTAACGGTTCGTTGAGCTTGGATTGCGGACTATCTGTAACGGCCTGCGCAGCAGTCAGCTGGGGAAAGATACACCCAAAACAAACCACAAAGCTGAGCGCGCACAGTACGTACAGCCACGAATCTATTCTCGAGGTGAACATTTCCCTACTCCGTAATCTCGATTTACAGAACCGGCATACTAACCATATTTTCAGGTTAAGACCTAAAAATGAAAATAGCCTGAAAACAAAGGCCGCGGGTTGGCGACATCGGCTAAGGTGGAAGGCACCGCCTCGAATACTCATTTCACAGCGAGGACGTGTTCGCGACCGTGAGCGCGCCGGCGTGGCATGGTACTGCCGGAAGGAAGGGGAGGCGACGTTGCCAAGTAGGCTTGAAGCAGAAAAAGTAAAGCGTTGGAAGGAATGTGCAGATTGAAATCAACGAAGCTATGCAGCAGGATTCCGCAAACAGCAGCAATCGCTCCCGCATGAAGCGCGCTAGAAAAATGACCCTGTTCCGCCACAAAGGACCTTCGGGCACCTGTGAACAGCAACCAGAGAAACGCGATGCCGCACAGACCACCCAAAATCCCTGTCTCGGCCAGCGCCTCGATGTAGTCATTGTGAACGTGGTCCACCACCAGGCCGTCGTAGCCTGTGTCATAACCCGGGAAAACTGTGACAATCGTTCCAAGCCCAACGCCCTTCACGGGATGATCCAGAAAAATATGTTCCGCACCCCGAAACATCGATGCTCGTCGAGAGAGCGACG
Organism: uncultured Acidobacteriota bacterium; assembly: GCA_963729525.1. Lineage (GTDB taxonomy): Bacteria > Acidobacteriota > Terriglobia > Acidiferrales > UBA7541 > Palsa-295. The sequence goes on along the minus strand of CAVSOB010000006.1, from coordinate 158,866 downwards.
CGTCACCGACCCGCGTTTTCGAAAACCGCTCGATCGCTTTGCCTGCGCCCAGCCAGGCAATTAGCGCGATCGCAGCAAGGACGACGAATGCAACCGCAATTGTAGTGGCGCCCCGCAACCCCTTGCGAGTGCGTGCGAGCAACGCCAGCACAGCCACTTCAAATGCGAAAGAAACGATCCCGCCTCGGGAGCCCGCAAGAATCAACGCTCCTACGGGGATGATCGTGAGTAGCCCGGCCATCAGGAAAAGATCCTTGCGCACACCTCGGAACACGAGCAGCGCTAATCCGACGGGCGCAACAAGTTCCACAAATCCGGAAAAGTGGTTGCGATTCACGTAGGGTCCGAACACATCGACGCTTTGTGAAAGATGTCGAACCCAATAAATCGTGTCTCGAGACGTAAAATATTGGATGATTCCCAGCAGGCTGGCTGAAAATCCGAAGAGAATGAGGAACCAAGCGAGCTTCACGAGATCTTCCCGATCCCGGAAGGCCTGCGCACACAGGAAGAAAACAATAAAGTAGGCGCTGAATCGAAGCAGTTCGAGTCGAGTGAAAAACGGATTTGCGCTCCAATGCAACGTGAGTTGCAACCCGCCGATTGCGATAAATCCAAGAAAAGGCCAATTCAACGGACTCCAATGGATCGCTATTTCCGAATCCCGGTACGCGAGAACGGCCCAGCCAACCAAGAGGACGGAAGCGCCAATTTCGAGAACCGATTCCGACCAAACCTCCACAACGCCATGCGCCAAGACGCTGAAAGCGAAAAGGACGCAGAGCCCGATGCGGAGGGCTTTCATTTGGGCTGTGGCGGCTCCGCACCGTTCAATACGGTAAGCGAAACATCGCCAATCCAAGCCGTTCCGCCAAGTTTGTTCTCAAAAAGGCGGCTCTGAGATCTCCTCAGTTGAACTGACACGAAATGTGTCACGGGCGAAGTCGTTAGATCCAGGTCCACCGGCGTCCAGGCATGCGTCCCCGTAAAGTTTTCAGTTTGGATTTGGATCCCGGGATGGTTAGGATCCGTGATTAGAAATGACACTCCATTTTCGGTGGTGATTGCTTCGGTTTTGAAAGCCGCATGAAAATGGTATCGGCGACTGGCCTCCACTGGAACGAATTCGAGCGGTTCCGTGAGATCTAGATTTGTGCCTCCGCTGAAATCGATCCTTAGCGATCGGCCTCCGGATGAAGGCGGCGTGTCAAAGCCAATCGAAGCCCCAAATGGAAAACTCCAGCGCCAATCCAAGCCGCCGTTTAAGAAATCCCGAGCAAAATCCCCATTCCAAATCACCGATTGGTTCGCAGACCCGTTATGAGGAAGTCCCGCTGCGGCCAGCGCGTCCCGCCACACCCGACTTGCATCCTCGGCGCGGTCGCTGTGAATCAGCAGTTCGAGAAGAGGGAACGAACGCCGCACGTCAATAGGCTTGCCTAGCGACAGTAGTCGTTGCCAAATGAGAAGCGCGGCCGCAGGCTGACCGTTGGCCTGCATAAAATCAATCGCCTGGAAATAGGCATCCTGGTCGGCGGGCAACACCTGATTCAAAATCACGTTTGCGTCCTGGCTCAGATGCCATACGCGAGAAACCGCAAGCGGCACGAGCCTTGGGTCCGCTCGCAGGGCGTGATTTATTTCAGCAAAGCCACTGGCCTCGTCGCCCTGACGCAAAAGAAAATTGCCGTAGCCCCACGCTACCAGGGCTGACCCGGGATACGCTGCCCTCGCGCGACTGAAAGCTTGCCGCGCGAGCGAAATGTTTCCGATCGCCTCGTATGCGTCCCCGAGGTCCATCCAATAACTGGCGGACAAAGGAACGCGCGCGACCGCCTTCTGAAAATCGGCGACAGCTCCAGCCGGGTCGAGATTCGCAAAATCCGTCTCTCGAGCGCGGCCGAGGCGGTCCCACGCGGAGGCATTTTCAGGTTCCAGCGCAGCGCCACGTTCCATCTGAGGAATCTGATTGCTATGGACACGGTAGTCGGCCACCCAAATTCGAATCGCCTGAAATGTGAGAATCGCTCCCGCAAAGAGACACACGAATAGGAGAATTCGGCGCGATCCAAGGCTTTCAGGCAGACTCGCCATAACCTCCGTAATCTCCTACGGAAATCAGCCTCTCGGCAAGCGGTATCTGAACAGGGCGGTGGGAATATATTCCTTCCAGCTAAACAGACTGCGGGCCCTCGAGAGAAACCGCCGGACCGCAAAAATTCCTACTATTTTTCACCGATGTGGTAAACGATTCCCACCGAGATTCGGTAATTGCCCTGCGAGACGGTTGTCTGATTCGGGTAGTTCGAAAATCGGGTTTGCTCGTAATCAAACTCGATCAGGCGTATCGCCCATTTCGGTTTGAGTCTCCACTGCACTCCGCCTCCGGCAGCCCAGGCGAACGCGCCGCTCGTGAATGTGGTCTTCGGAAACCCTGCATTCAAGGGAAACGTAAGGCGGTTGTATCCGCCGCCGAATAGAGCCTGCCCGTACGGTATGAGTTTGTGCCGATGTCCAAAAGGATATATGCGCGGTCCAACCATAAATGTATAAATCTGCGTGTCCCCATTGACGCCTTGATTGCGATAGGTCCCGGTGAAATCTCCTGTCACTCCGATCCACTTACGCAGGTTGTGATCCAGCGACGCATTCCACCCGTTCATTCCCAGCCTCGAACTGGAATTCGGTGGATAGAAAGAGCGGAAGAGATAGGCCCCTTCGACATCCCACGCTGGCGTCTGTTGCGCAACAGCAGGCCGAGTAAAAATAAAAAGCAGTGCCAAAAGGCCGAACCATTTCTTCATCCGCCGCTTCCTCCTCGAATGCGTGCTGACTGAGCCCTTCTATGATGTCGCCGGGCATGAAAGGGTCTCCTATCCGAGACGGGCACGCAAGAGGAATTGAGATCGTTCGTGCGGCAGTATCTGCTGGGCGAGTCAAAAAAAAACCGGGTGCCTCTCGCAAGGGGCAACCCGGCTTTGTTCGTACGTCTGTGTAGCGGCCCTAGTTGATTGTAACGGCGACGGTGGCTGAGTGGCTCACTCCTCCTGACGTGCCGGTAAGGGTAATGTTCGTTGTACTCGATCCGCCACCACCACCGCATCCCGCTATGGCGAACATAACAAGCATCGCTCCCGCGAGGCCGATTCGAGTGCGCAGCCGCCGCGCAGCAAAAATCATCGCCAGAAGTGTTAGCCCCGTCGCAAACAGAACAATTTGACGGTTCGACGGCGGCGGAACCTTTGTAGGAACCGATGGCAGCAGGGCCATGGACGTTATGGTTACCTGCGAAGTCTTCGGGTTTACACCGTCTGGGGTGACAGAAGTTGGCATGAGCGTGCAGGTTGTCTTAGTCGGAGCGCCGGTGCATGTGAGCGCGACCGCCTGATTGAACCCGCTTACAGGCGTCACGGTCACGTTGAACATCTGACTTGTACCGCGAGGAACGGTGATCGACGCCTGCGCACTGACCATAAAATCCGTTCCGGTACCGCTGAGTGGAACCGTTTGTGGGCTGCCGTTAGCGTCATCGGAAACAGTGATTGAGCCTGTACGGTTACCCGTCGCAGTCGGCGTAAACGTAACTGTGATCATGCAGGTCATTCCTGCTGGAACAGACGTGCCGCAAGTATTTGTCTGACTAAAGTCACCGCTCGCGCTAATCGATGTGATGTTGAGCGTACTGGTGCCGCTGTTTTTCAGCGTCACTGGCATGGTCGCGCTCGGTGTCGTGACGAGTTGGCCTGGGAACGTCAAGCTGGTGGGCATAAAGGCGGCGACTGGAGCGTTATTCGTACCAGTGCCAGTAAGCGTTGCAGATTGCTGGTTGTTAGGGTCAGTGTCCGTGAAGACAAGTTTGGCGGATTCTGCTGAAGCAACGGACGGGGTGAACGTGACGTTGACCGTACACGATGCACCTGCTGCCAAGCTGGTGCCGCAGTTTCCACCAGGCGCAATGGCAAAATCCGTAGCCGCAGCGGGTGGGTTCGTCGCCACGACGGCAATGCTCGCGATGGAGATAGCGGTCGAGTTGTTGTTCGTCCAAGTAATCGTTTGCGGGGCAGTGGTGGCTCCAACAAGCTGGGTTCCGAAATCCACGCTCGCAGGAGACACGGATACAGCCAGCAATAACGGCAATTTCGCGACGAAGGCATCCGATGGACCGTCCAGGGCGGTTTGAAACGCGCTAGGCGTAATGGGCCACTGAGTGGAAGAAAAGGTCACGCCGGTAATGTAAGCGTTGCCATGGGGATCGATCGCAATTGCATTGCCTTGGTCAGAATCAGTGCCATCGCCGGTGCCGCCAAAATAGCTGGCATAAATCCGATCAGCCATACCGTTCCCCTTCGGGCTTAGTTTCAGAACAAAAGGGCTGCCGTTCGGGTTGGGCAATGACGTCGGAAAGACGCCCGGAATAATCGGGAAATCAAGCGAGGCAGTTGAGCCAACAACGTACGCGTTGCCGTTTCCGTCTGCTTGGATACCGAAACCGGTGTCGCTTCCAGTACCGCCGAAGAGCGTTGAGTATGTAACCGACGAGTTCCCGCTCATCGTTGTGTCGACCAAAGTTATGAAAACCACGCCGCTGCTCGCGGGCATCGTAGGAAAAGACCCCGGGGTGACAGGAAAGCCGGTCAACGAATCAGTCGTTCCGGTTATGTACGCGACATTGTTCGGGCCGAGAGCGATCGCATTGGCTGCGTCGAGCGCGGAGCCTTCCAGATACGTCGAATATATCAGTGAGGCTGCATTAGCTTTGGTTGTGTCGATTCGCGTGACGAACGCGCCGCCGTCCACGTTGCTTGGATTTGCTGTACTCTGAAATGCATTCATAGCAGGAAAACTAGTTCCAGTAGACGTCGTCGCACCGGTCACATATGCATTATTCGAAGTATCGACCGCAACTCCCGTAATCGAATCGCCAAAACCGAAGGAGTTCGGGTTACTACTATTCGCACCGTTTCCGCCCAGATATGTCGAATAGATCAGGCTGGCAGCGCCAGACTTTGTCGTATCGATCCTCGTCAGAAATCCCGTTCCTACGTTATTGCTGGGCGTCTGCTGGAGCCCGCCGGTTGTAACTGCGAACCCCCCAGACCCCGGGGCGCCGGGACTTGAGAAAGTCTGCCCGCCGATGTAAGCATTGCCAGAGGCATCCGCCGCAACTGCATTGGCAATGTCGGGCATCGTACTCGTTCCGTTCGTGCCGCCGACATACGATGAATAGAGCAGCGACGCCATGCCAGTCAACGTCGGATCGATCTTCGTGACGAACCCTGTTCCCCTCGGGTTTGTCGCGAGGGGCGAAGGAATCAATGCGTTCATCGTAGGGAAATCAACTGAGAAGGTCGCTCCCGCGATGTAGACCTTGCCATTCGGATCGAGCGCAAGCGCGAACGCGACGTCCATTCCGGATGTACCACACAGGTAACTTGAATACAGCTGCTGAGTACCCGCGGGATTGAGCTCGGTGACAAAGGCGCAGCCTGTGTCGGCGGGAGGATTGTGCAGGACCGGAGAAGTGGCCTGGAATGCGGTCGCTATAACGGTGGGGAAGTCGGTCGATGTGGTCAATCCGGCTATGAATGCGTCTCCGTTACCATCCACCGCTATGCCTTGGCCGCTCTCATCGCCGCTGCCGCCGAGGAACGTGGAATAGCTCAGCAGCGGATGGAGCAATACCGGGTCGATCACCAGAGGCAATGATCTGTCGTATTTCGCGACCGCAAACGTCACGCGATTGCCTGAAGCCAGAGCATAATTTCCCTCGATTTCGCGTCGTTCCGCTCCCACCATTTGATAGATGGTCGGCTTTTGGAGTTTCGCGTCAAGATCAAGAACGTCCAAGACCAAATCGCCATGCGAATCAAGCGTCAGCTTCCGCGCACCTTCAATCTTCAGCGTGATGGCTTTTGGATCGGCGCCCGGAGCCACGGTGAAGTCATATTCCAATTGACGCTGATTGCCATAAAACTCCACATCCACGCCGGGGTAGATTCCGGAGTATTTCACCCGTCCATATGACGGCACATCCGTCACCCATTTGTCGCGATTGTTTCCGATGAAATAGTTGGATTTCCCAGGGAGCGGCTCATTCGCAGCTATCGCCGGAGTAGGATTCGCGCCCTCCAGCTGCATTCGAAGTACTGTCGTCTTCATCGCCTTGCGCGCCTCGCGAAGCGCCCGCAATGCCGCCGCGCGGTGAATTGGCGAAGCAGTCATCGCTCGGCGGCGAAGCACAGCAATGTCGATTTCTTGAGGCGCGAGGGAAAAGGCATAGCCCGAACCGTGTGAAACGAATTTCACGTCATGGGCCGCTTGCCCGCGGTTCTCCTCGAATCCCATGGGAAGTTGGGCATAAGCCTTCTCCCATCGGGGAGTATCCGGACTCGAACTGGCTGGCTGAATAGGCGTATTTTTACTTGAGTTGGAAGTCTTATTACCGATCGTTGCAGCATATAGAAATGCGAGAAGCACTACAGCCGCTGTGGTAAGTACTGCAAACCTTACCGATCGAATCCCCTTTTTCATCGACGCCCCCTCCCGAGCCTTTTCGATTGCTGTCGCGGACGACGCCTCGGTTGTCCGCGAAAAAAATCTTAGCGTGTTTCAAATTGGCACACAGCAAGACTTCTCCGACGAGTTTCCATAATAGCTACGTGCTGTCAGAGCGTATGGATTTAGCCTGTTTCAATTTTGAGCGGGAAGGCAGCGAGGACTTCATCCCTTCAAGCCGGGGCGGAGGTCTCAAGCGGGAATCAAGATTAAGGGTTCAAAGAGGTGAGGTCTTGAAGAACTACTTGGCACAGATCGGCAGGGGCAAGCTGGCCTTTGCTGGTAAATAAGCGCCGCAACGGGACCTTCTCAATCAGGCTCGAAAGAGTCCTGAATTCATTCGCACGCATTTCACTGTCCAACATATTTGTCGCGTAGCTGTTAGCAATGAGTGAGAGAAATCCCGTCTGCGCGGTGACAGCTTCCACATGGGGGCCCGGCTCATCGCGGATCTCGTCGAGCAGATAGATCGCGCGAAGAGGCAGCGCGGCGTCTTCGAATCGCGCCCCTCCATTTTCAAAGGAAAGACGGCGTTTATCCCAATTCGGGATGAAAGGCGGGAGGGCGTCGGCCGATCCATATAGCATTTCCACCGATTCCGGCCAGAGGCTCACATGGGGATATGCAGGCGAAACAAAAAACTCCCTGTCGCGCTTGACCAGAGCAACAACGTCGTCGCTGACCACTGCATAGCCGCCGCGCGCAAATGCAGCTGCGGTAGTGGACTTGCCGGCACCTTCCGCGCCAACAAATGCGATCACCGAGTCATTAATCGCCACGGCGCTAGCGTGGAGGCACGTGACGCCGCGAAGGCGCAGAAGCAGCCCCAGGACCGGACCGAGAAGGTAGGTAGCCGCTTCCTCGGCCGACGAGTGGCTCGGCCACCACGCCCATAGTTCGGTACCCTTCCGATCTACCCAGAATTGCGTCCCGTCAAAATAGACCAAGTGAATGAGACCACGTTCATCGTTTCGAGAGATTTGCAGGGCCGGGGCTCCAGACGGATCCGTATAGGGGCTCGTGTAAACCAGTGATTCGGCTGAAGTTGGGGCTGTATCGCCGAATTGATCTGCCGAACCGGGCAGATGCAGCTCAACATCCGGATGTTGTTCATGGGTTAGAGAAGGGGTCAAGCCGGGGATTGGCGCATTCGAACAAACGGAAAGGCCGAATACAGAGTAAGTCACGCTCACCGAAATCCAAATTTAGCTATTGGTGAAATCCATGCCGGCCCTCAGACGTGCGTCCTGGACCTCGGAAATGTACCGCCGTCGCGATTGCCGCGGAATCCCCGCCTCTTCGTGAGTTCCTGAACAGTTCCGTAGACAGTTAGTTTAGGGGACGCGTACGGCTTCTTAGGTCCCCTCTGAAGGGGCTTATCCATTACGGGCCTCCGCACTTAAGTTATACCGGACTCGTCGAACTGACTGCAACCAAAAGTTAAGGCAAAGCGGACGGACCGCGGCCGACAGTTCGTCTCTTTCGCCTCCACCGCTCAATGGCATCATCGCACTGCGAGAAACATAACGACTAGTCTCTTCGCTCCATGGAGCTTCGGTCATCCAGTTTGGCTCAGAACGCTTCAGCCATTCCGCCAGCGGATCACCTGCAAGCGGCGTTTTTGGTCGTCTTCGCACGCTCTCAGGCAAGCAGCCGACCATGGCTTCGCGCAGCAAATTCTTCTCAAAGAACCAAGGAAACGGCGGAAGCGCCAGTAGATACTCGACGACCCGCAAATCCAGGAAAGGATATCGAACCTCGACCGGGCGGCGCGTCACCCCTGCATTTTCGTGCTCGAACAGGTAAGCCCACTGAGGCGAATTGAGAGATGCGTGGGCTCGCGGAAGAATCGGATGTGGTTCCGCGGCTGAAGGCGATTCAGCTTCGTTCCAACGTCGGTCAAGACTCATCCTGCGCGCAAAATCAGGTTCAATCCATCGTGGAAACCTGGGCACGTCACGATTTTTGCCAAAGACACGTTTCACCCGCCGGCGAATCCCGGGCCATGGTGACCGGCGCATAGACGCATATCGCATCGTCTCGCTGAGCAACTGCTTCCACTCCCGCCGCCGAAGCAGATCTTTGGAGTGCGACCGCATCTCGAAATGCATCAGATTGTCACAACCCTCACCGGATAGCACCACACGGCAATCTTCCGAAATCATCTGAAACTGATCGAATAGCCCCGCAAAGAACGGGTCTTCCGTGGGCTCAGGCCACATCCACTCACCGCTATTCCAGCCCTCGAAAGGCTGCAAATTGTCCAGAGCGAGATATCGCACCGGAATTTTCAAGAACTCTGCCGTTTCTTTCGCGTGGATGCCGTCGCGATCGGGAATCAATGACTCGTAGACCATGGTGTATGCCCGCAAATCGAGCTTTTCACCCGGTCCCTTTGAAATCGCCCTTGCAGTGCTTGCTACGGCAGCAGAATCGAGCCCACCACTCAACAGGACGCCGACACGGTCGGTTCGAACACGATCCTTCACTGCTGCTTGCAGCAATATTTTGAACTGCTCGATGTAATCGTTCGCATCGCGAAAGCGAATTCGTCCGTTCGTGGGCGCGCTCCAGTAGCGCCTCAGAAAGAACTCGTCTTTTGACACGATGAGCGAGTGCGCAGGTGGTATGCGGCGCATATCGCGAAAAGCCGTCGTTGCGTTCTCGAAATTGATCCCGAAAAGCAGAAAATCGCCGATGGCAGTTTCATTCAGCGTGTCAGACACATCCGGGTGCATCCGCACGCAATTCAGTACACTGCTGAACACGAACTGATCGTCGAGATCCGCATAGTAGAAAGGTTTGACGCCAAAATGATCGCGCGCGCAAAAGAGGGTTTTTCGCCGGCTGTCCCAGATCGCAAAAGCGAAATCCCCTCGCAGGTGATGGACGCACTCCGAGCCCCACGCGGCATAGGCGTGAAGAATCAGATCGGAATCCGTCACCAGCCCATTGCAGCTTCGTCCGGTTCTCTCGATTTCCTCTCGCAGTTCGTCGCGGCTGTCAAGACGCGCATCCGCTGTCACCCAAAGCTGCCCATCGAGACTCGCGGGCTGCTGTTCAGCCAGCGACTCGCGCGTCGTTCGCAACATCGCATGCCCAAATCCGATCGGCCCGTCGCACCACGCATCGCGACCATCGGGGCCGCAGTACGCGAGAAAATGCGTGAGATTTCGAAGAAGCGCCCTTTGTACCGGCGCGCCCTTCCGATCGAAGATGCCGACGATTGCGCTCAATTCGTTTGCGTCTCCAAGAGAGACCCGGAATGGCTGAACGGAACGAAGTCCAAGTGCTCCGCTCCACCGCCATCGATAACTGTTCCGTCTAACTCCACCCAGGCGTGCGCCTCAAAACGATTTGCCTCTTTTCTGGCACCGATGCGCACGCGGGCATTCATCGCGCGGCCCCTGAGCATCCGGCAGAGAACAAGCGACTGCTCGAGGCAACTCGTGCGGAAAAAAAGGTTCGCGGCCGTCACCCCCTGCAGGTGTGCGATTCGTTGCGCGACAGCCAAAGCATCTGCCTCAGCAGATTTCGCATTCCGCGCAGCGGCCCCCTTCTCGAATGCCGCTCGGCACATGCGGCCGCCAAGAAGACGCGCTGCAAGCCACGCGATGAGCATTCCGGCCGCAGATTCGAGCACAATTCCACGCTCAACTCCGCTCAAACGGCGAAACCGGCGCCACCTCTTCATCATCGTGTGAACCCTTGGTCTTCGAAAAAGTCGTGCACGCCTCAGTGAACGGCCCAGGGGCTGGTTACTGGCTGATCCCCAAGGGCCCGGAGGACCGCCTTTGATACCTTCCGCCGTTGGTCAAGCGGCAGATACAGCTCGAACTTCAATTAACCCCTCGCTGCGCATCGTCTCCAGCAGGGACAGCAAATCCTGTTCGCACCGCCCTGCCTCGACTTCATATTCTGAAAGCAATGTGTCACGAAGTTCGCCGACGCTCCGCGGCTGCTGCAAAAGCGTCCAAACCCGCGCTCCAACCGGATCCAATCCATAGTACACGCTGTTCTTTAAATTCAAAATAGCGGACTCTTCACCGAGCGGACAAGAAACCTGCTCCTTAGCCACTACAACGATTGAACTTGTGCGCAGAGATTCGTCCATGGAGAGTTTCCACCCGTGGCGTCTACCCGGCGAACCAAGAACTGCTTGGTAGACGGGGGAAAGAGATGCCTGTGATACCTGCAACCTGCGGAGCGCGTTCCGCAGCCGGCTGCTCGTTCGCCCCACACGCCCTGCAACTATTCTACCGGGAGTCGAAGTCCACAATCAATGAGGGAACTGGATTCGCTCCCCCAAAGCCGGTATAACGGGACGCGTGAACGATTCGCGCGTCATTACGGTCGAATCCATCGAAAAATTCTTTCCTCCGGCGCTCTCCGGGTGGCGAGCGCTGATCCAACCAGTGGCGAAACCCACAGAAAGGGCTCTCTCAGGAATTTCATTCGTCGTGGGTGCCGGCGAAGCCGTAGCGCTAATGGGCCCAAACGGCGCCGGCAAATCCACCCTCCTTCGTATCCTCGCCACCCTGATTATCCCAACCCACGGACGGGCCACGCTCAGTGGATTCGATGTTGAACGAGATGGCCCGCAGGCGCGCAGGCAATTCGGTTATCACACCGGCGGCGACGAGGGGTTCTACACGCGTCTAACTGCTCGGGAGAACCTCACATTTTTTGCGTCGATGAATAACATCACGAGCGCTCGCGTGCGCGAACGAATCGCGCGACTTTCCGCTTGGTTGGGGCTGGGCGAGGATCTCGATCGTCAGGTTCGCACGCTTTCCACGGGCATGACGCACCGCCTCGGCTTAGCCCGCGCGATGCTGCACGAGCCCGGCATCCTACTGCTCGACGAACCCACGAGAAGCCTTGATCCTTTCGCGGCTTCTGAATTTCGCCGTTTGTTAAAAGCCGAAATCGTTCGCAACGAAGGCACCACACTCCTGTTTGCTTCCCACACGCCCCGTGAGGTGGAAGAGATCGCTGACCGCGTCGTGCTGCTCGATGAAGGGCGGGTCGTCGCCTACCAAACGCCACAGGGGCTGTGCTCTTCGGTTGGAGCCCGTACTCTCGATGAAGCGATTGCCCGGCTTATTCGCCAACCAGCGCACGCAGAGTCATTGCAATGAACGTTGCCGCCAATCTCCGCAAATTATGGGCTTTCTTTCGGCGTGACTTCGCGATCGCGCGTGGCTACCGCAGTGCCTTGGTCCTCGAAATATTCGAGGCGCTCTTTGGAGTCGCCACCTATTACTACCTCTCGCGCTTCGTACAGTCTCCGGAACTTACCCGCGCCCTGCCCGCCGGAAGTAATTACTTTGCTTTTGCTCTCGTCGGTTTTGCCTTCTTCGATTATTTGAACGTCTCGATCGACGCGTTCGATACAAGCCTCAACGAAGCAATGCAGAATCGCACCCTCGAAGCGCTGCTTGTCACTCAGACTCCCCTTCCGCTGATTCTGACGGGCTCGGCCATCTATCCGTTCGTGACGCTCGCCCTCCGAACCTGTGTGTACCTTGCGTGGGCGGCTCTTCTTTTCGGCTTCACGCCGCGTTCGGCCAACTGGCCCGGCGCAGCGGCGGTTCTGCTGGCTTCCGTGCTCGCTTTCGCAGGCCTCGGAATTCTTTCGGCGAGTTATCAGATTCTGTTCAAGCGCGGAAATCCTGCTAAATGGATTGTTCTGGGGGTTTCGGGATTACTCGGCGGAATGATGTATCCGATCTCGGTTCTGCCCAGACCTTTGCAGGTGGTGGCACACTTGATTCCCGTCACATATTCGCTCGAAGGGATGCGCGCAGCTCTGCTCGATGGCGCAAGCTGGAATCGAATCGGCCCCTCAATCTTGGCGCTGCTCGCCTTCGCCGCGGTTTTGCTTCCCTCTTCCTTCCTGGTATTCACATGGGCGTTGAATAGAACCCGGGTCACCGGCACCCTCACTCACATTTAGAGCCTGCCGCTCCTTGTGAATCCTTACCGGCTCAAGTACAGTTTTTGTCGCGATTAAAAAGGCCACCGATGAAGGTTCCGCTTCTCGATTTAAAAGGTGAGTACCACGAGCTGCGCGACCAGATTCTTCCAGCACTCGATAGCGTTTGCGAAAAATCCGCGTTCGTGCTGGGCGAGGAGGTGGAGCAATTCGAGCACGAGTTTGCGAGCTACTGCGACGTGAAGCACTGCGTGGCCCTGAGCTCTGGTACAGCGGCTCTTCACCTGGGCTTGCTAGCCCTGGGAGTTCAACCCGGCGACGAAGTGATCACAAGTCCGAACACATTTCTCGCTACCGCCGAGGCAATCACTTACTGCGGCGCGCGTCCTGTGTTCGCGGATGTCGACCCGTCCACTGCCAACCTTGATCCCGCGCGGATCGAGCGTGCCGTCACCCCGCGAACCCGGGCCATCATTCCCATCCACCTCTACGGCCGTCCCGCAGATATGGATGCGATTCGTTCGATCGCTGAAAATCTCAAACTTCTCGTGCTGGAAGACGCCGCCCAGGCGCATGGAGCCAAATACCGTGGACGCCGAGTCGGTGGTCTGGGGCAGGCCGCCGCGTTCAGCTTTTATCCCAGCAAGAACCTGGGGGCCTACGGTGAAGGCGGCGCTCTTACAACCAACGACGATACGGTTGCGAGGTACGCTCGCGCCGCCCGCTCGCACGGCCAGACTGCACGCTACGAGCATGAATTCGTCGGTTACAACTATCGCATGCACGGATTTCAGGGTGCTGTGCTCCGCATCAAGCTCCGTTATCTCGATCGCTGGAACGCGCGCCGGCAGGAAATCGCGCGCCAATATCGCCGCGTATTTGCAAATGCGAAAGTAGGGATGCCAAACGACGCCTCGCAGGACGAATGCGTCTATCACCAGTTCGTGATCTACGTGAACAATCGAAATTCAGTCATCTCACAACTTGATGCACGAGAGATCGAAACTGCCATCCATTATCCCAAGCCTCTGCACTTGCAGCCGGCCTACTCCTCGCTCGCGTACCCTCCCTGTTCGTTTCCGTTAGCCGAACGTGCCTGCGAGCACGTCCTGAGTTTGCCCATTTATCCTGGCATGACGGCGGATCAGGTAGCGCACGTCGCAACTTCAGTTTTGGAAGTGGTGGGAACGAAGTAGTGGTCTGACGGGTGCTATAGGCACCCAACGATCGAAACTAGACGGTTACTCGCTTCATTGATGTTGTGATGATTGCTCGTTCGTTTCGCGACTGGGCGTTGGAGCAAACGCGCCAGACGTGTTCACTGACGGTCGCTCCCGAAGCGCCTCAGACATTCCATCGAAAATCTTCGCAAATGAATCGCGCAGCGTCTGATCTGCCGAGCGCATCAACGATTCGATTACGTTTTGCCCATGCTCGTTGAGCCGGCGCACGGATGAAACGCTCCAGGAATCGGACGTTTTATCGAGCCGTTCCTGATATCTATTTTCAGCTTCTTCGCCCAAGTGATTCAGTTTCGCGCTCCATTCTTGTTCGTGTGCCTCCCTCTCGGCGCGATACCCGTCCATGGCTGCGGTGAACTCACCCGCAAGTGCGCTACGCCCTTGTGCGATTCGACTTTCAAAATGTGCGCCAAACTGCTCGTGAAACTGGTCAAGGGACGCATGGGCACTGGCTTCCAGATTCCGCAGAAGCTCGCTCGAACTTTTGTCAAATTCCTGTGCCCGTTCTTGCACGGCGGCTCGACTTCGCTGGCCAAAGAAATCCATTTCCTGATCGGAAATCCCGCGCACGATTTGGCCAAATGATGCGGCCGCCGTCTCCGCTGCGGCTTCGAGGCGAGTCTTTGTTCGCTCGGCAACCTCGTTTCCAAGTCCTTCTATACTCTGGCTTACTTGCGCCACTCGGTCACTCGCCTGTTCTGTAAGCCGAGCTTCAAACTTCTGACTCGCATCGGCAACTCTTGTGTCCAATTCCGAATTCGCGTTCGCGAGCGCCTGTTCCACAAGCACTTGCAATCGGGAACGCCCCTCCTGTTGAAACCACTCCGAGGCTCGGCTCAATGCTTCCGTCGCCGAATGGGCCACCCGGACGCCGCCCGCATCCAGTTCTTCATTCCATTTTGCCAGGGCCTGCGAGCGCGCCCCTTCAAAATCCCGCTGCAACTCGGCGAGTGTGAAAACCATCCGCGATGCCACGTCGCGCTGACTATTCTCTGACATCTGCCGCAGCCGTTCGCGATGCAGCCTTAATCCTTCTTCTGCTTGCAACTCGCGCGCGTCGAGCTCACGCAGCAGCGCCGGAACTCGCTCGAGATGCGGCGCGAGTTTCGCTTCCATCTGCGCCACGGCCCGCTCCACCTGCTGATTGCCCATTGCTTCAATCGCCGGTGAAATTCTTTGCGACATTCCCGACGCCAGCGCTTCCACACGCCGCGACATTTCAGCCGTCTGCGCGTCGAGCACATTTTCGAGGCGGCGATGCAGTTCATTCAGACTGTCGTGTCCCGCGGCCTCAAATTGCGCCGAGTTTTCACGGATACGCACCGCGGATCGCTCCATTTCCTCCAGAGACGAGCGCGCCGCTGCCACCTGTGTCTCGAGACCAAAGCGAATCTCAGCCAGAGTTTGGCCCGCCTTGGCGGCCGCCTCGTTCACCGGATGAATCAAGTCCGCAAGCCGCTCGCTCATTCGAATCTCTTCTCCACGCTGCACTTCCTGCCATCGTTGCGACAATTGGTCGACCAGCCGTTGCAGGCTGCCGTCGAGCGACGATTGCAACAGTTCGCTCCATTCCGCTTGAGCGAGATTCATCTCCGACCGCAAGCGGCTGCGCCACGCATCCAGTTCGCTATCCATCGCCCCACCCGCCGTTTTCGCAAGCTCTTCCTTCCATTTTTGGAATGATTCGTCACTCGCCCTCCGCCTCTGATGCTCCAATTCATCCGCGTTTTGCCGCATTCTTTCCTGCGCGCTTGCGGCTGCGTTCTCAATGGCTTTTTCCGCGTGACGATTGAGTTCCGCCCGCAACTCCCGCAAAAACGGGCTGTCCGCCGCTGGAATGAAATCGTGGCCGGACTGTGAGTCTCCCAGCGAACTACCCTGAATCGAATTGTCCTGAATATCGGTCATGTGTTTTCCCATATACGAGGCGAGCCTCGCCGGAATGGCGCCGGAGTTTTTTTCCTCCCCGGCGCGGGTTTCTGTATGCTCTGCTGATGTTTCTGCCGTCCGCTGGTATGACGGCACTTCTGAGGACCAGTCCGCCGGCGGCGATTCCAGCCCCCAGATGTTTTCCGGACTTTCAAGTTCCACAGCAATCTGAAAAAATTCGCGAACAGAATGAGGACGCTGAATCCAAGCCACTCGCGCCCGAACATTGCAATGCGAGGAGTTTTTCGGTATCTCGATCGTGAGCCACGTGTTCTTGGGAAGATGATGTTTCGACGGGTACCGGCAACCGTGGAGATTGAAATTCAACGTGGACGTGCGTTCTTCAAACGGCTGCCCCAGTAGATCGCTACCGCGAATCACCAGAGGAAATGCTTCCGACACACGGGCGCTTCGTCGTCGTTCTGTACTGGATTGCGCTGATTCCACCGCCGGCACCGTTTTCCTGAAGACTTGAAGATGCGAGCATAACACTGTCGCGCGAGCGGGTCGAGAGCGGAGAACTACTGCTGTATGTGGAAATCTTACGGTTCTACGAGTTTACCTTGCCGCACTAGCAGTCATGTAACCGCTAACTGATGATCTGACACTCTTGGTTACGATTTCTTCTTGGATTTTCTCGAGGATAGTGACGTGGCCTCGCCACCACCCATCGCAGTAAGTCCGTCTAGCATCTGCTTCGCCTGCTCGGCATACGGGCCACTCGGATTCACGTCAATACACTTCTGATAAGCCTCAGCTGTGCCTGGCGGAATTACATATGTCATCTTGTCGCCTTCCTGTTTCGGCGTAATCTGTGCTGAAAGCGCTCCACCCAACAGGAACCATGCCTGCGCATCCTTCGGATCCGCTTGCGTCGCTTTTTGGAGCGGTGCCACCGCCTCCGCCTGATGATTCTTGTTGGTCAGAATAATCCCAATATTTTTCCAGCAGCGGGCTGTTGATGTTGCATCGGAAGCGGTAGCCTTCTCGCAAGCGGCACCGGCATCCGCAAGTTTCGCCTTGTCCACTGTCGGCTGGGCTGCGGCGGCATTCGCAAGATTTGTGCTCAAGTGCTCGTAGAACGCTGCCTGCGGCTGAAGCTCCGCTGCCTTCGCGAAAGCAGCGGCCGCTTCGTCATAGCGTCCCGCGAATTCATATGCTTGGCCTAGATTGGACCAAACGACCGCATGGCTCTTCGTGTCTTTCGGCAGGACGCCCTGCTCGGCCTGTTGCAATTCTGTAATCGCCGTCTGATAGTCTGCGTTCAGCTTCTCTTTGATCGCGCTTTGCTGGTCGGCAGGTGTGGTCTTCAGTTGCGTACGAAGCGTTGCTGAATCATTCATCGCTGCCATTCCCGCGTCGAAATGCACCTTCATATTCTTGAACTTATTTTCTTCCTCTTCGCGCTTCTTAACTTCTTCTGCGCTCGGTCCCGCTGAGACCATCAACTGCTTCAAGTCGAGTTTTACCGGATTGTCCTGATCCTGAACTACGCGGACTTTTCCCGCGAGAAAATTCTTAAGATTGGGGTCCTTGTCGTTCGTAAGCGAGATCTCATATACGCCGCTCAGCAATCCAAGTTGCGTAAACCGCCCGTTCTTGTCCGTTTTGGTTGTGTATGTCTGTCCTGTGTCGGGATTTTTAATTTCCACTGTGACGTCCGGATACGGCTTTCCGGTCAGATCCAATACCTCGCCGGAGAGTCGCCCCGTCCCCTGCGCTGCCGCAACCGTCGCAAACGAAAGCGCCAGAATCAGTGCCACCCAGGCCGGAATCATTCGTCGCATGTGGTTCTATCCTCCCGTTGCTCTCTTAGCTCGGCAATCTATCAAGCCGCAGCATTCCCGCGCAATTCTATTATCGCGCAACTCGGGCCTGCCCCGCGATCCTATCCCGATACGCGATCGGATCAGGCGCTCCCGCCTCGCCAAATGCCCGCAGCCGGAGCCGGCAGCTATCGCACACTCCGCACGCCTCGTCTTCAAATTGATAGCACGACCATGTACGCTCGAGCGGCGCCCCAAGCTCCAATCCTCGCCGCACGATTTCACTTTTACGCATCCCGATCACGGGCGTCACAATCTCGATTCGCGTCTCCGGCCGCGTTCCTTCCCGAATCACATTCTCGAACGCCTGATAATACTCCGGCCGGCAATCGGGATAGCCTGAACTATCCTCCGCTACCGCCCCTATGAAAATTGCATTCGCGCCGATCACTTCCGCCCAGCTCACCGCCGCGGAAAGAAAATGCGCATTGCGAAACGGCACATACGTCACGGGAATTTCCGCGCCCGCCCCGAGCGCCTCTCCCCTCTCGGGCACCGCCACGCCCACATCCGTCAACGCCGACCCGCCAATCTGCCGAAACAGATCGAACCGCACCGCCAGCCTCTCGCGCACGCCGTAAAAATCCGCAATCTCCTCAAACGCACACCTCTCCCGCTTCTCAGTCCGCTGCCCGTAGCTCGCATGCAACAGCGCCAGCCGGTGCGTTTGGTTCGCCATCGCCGTCGTGACGCAGGAATCCATCCCGCCGCTCAACAGCACCACCGCTTTCGCCTTCTCCGCCATCGCGCCCGCTCAAACTCCCTTTATCGCCGGATCCCAGATGAATTTGTGCAGCTGTAATCCCAGCCGTCCTTGCAATCCATCCGCCAGCATCCATTCCGCAAGTTCGCGCGCTTCGAGTCCCGCCCATTTTCCCGCCGGGTCGGGAAACACGGGCGAAAACAGCACCTCGCGCACCCGTTCCGCCACCCCATGCTCGCGGGTAAAGTCGCGCGCAAATTCGTAGTCCCGTCGCGTCGAAATCACAAACTTGATTTCATCCTTCGCATCAATCGCCTCGAGATTCGCGAAATCAAATGTATCCGCCTCCCCCGAGTCCGGGCACTTCACGTCCACAATCTTGATCACCTCGCGCGGCAGCGTCCCCACGAATCTCTCTCCGCTCGTCTCGATCATCGTCGTGTAACCCTCGGCAAGAAGCCGCGCCGCCAGCTCCGGCGTTTCCGGCTGCAGCAGCGGCTCGCCGCCGGTAATCTCCACCAGCGAAACGCGCCGACCTGCTTCGCCGCCGGCAATCTCGCGCACCTTGTCCAGCACTTCGTCCACCGATGCTTTCGCCCCGCCATAAAACGCGTACGCAGTATCGCACCAGGTACAGCGAAGATTGCACCCCGTCAGCCGCACAAACACGCAAGGCAATCCTGCCCGCGTCCCTTCGCCCTGAATGGATTTGAAAATTTCAGTGATAACCATTGCGATGCGTACCGTTCACGAACTTCAAAAAAACTAAGCCGCTTTCTTCGGCGCCGCCTTCTGCGCATTCTGCCGCCGCACCAGAAAAATCACAGTGGCAACGACAAGTACAACTTCAGCTCCGGTGATGATTGCCGCCAGCCGCCACCCCCATCCGAACGTCACCCAGCCAAACGTAGTCACGATGGCCGGCACCACAATAATGTAAAAAGCCCGATTCATCCGAAAGCCATCCATTGAGTGCGGCTTGTCCTGAGCGGAGCCGAAGGGCCGCTTGCCACCGATTTCACAAGCCCCGGCTTGCCGGGGCGGTTCGCGGCGAAAGCGTCGGCGAAGCTGTTACTTCTGCAGTTGCCCCCGTTTGAAATCTGAAATTTCAAATAGCACATTCTTGCTTCAGCGAACGCGACTCGCCTCACGGCCGATACGTCGCCGCCGTCACATCCGTCTCCCACACCGTAATACTCGCCACCGCCGCGCCATTCGCCGTCGGCTTCAATTGCTTCGCCGTCTCCTCATAAATATGCCGCGCGATATTCTCAGCCGAGGGATTCACCGCATCAAACGGCTTCAACTCGTTCAAATATTTATGATCGAGTGCCTTGATCACGCTCTGAATCACCTGCTTCAAATGCACAAAATCGTAAAGCAGCCCCACCGAATCCACTTCCTTGCCGGCCAGCGTCACCCGCACCTTGTAGTTGTGCCCATGCAAATCCTCGCATTTCCCCTTGTACCCCCGCAGGTTGTGCGCCGCCGCAAAAGATTCATCGACATAAACTTCGTACATGAATTCGTTCCTCGGTCCCTTTCGCTCCGAAAAGCCCCAAATCGATAACAACTCGCAAAATCAAAAACGAGTCATTCTGAGAGCATCCGATCAGGATGCTTGAAGAATCTGAGCGTCCACTTGAAACGCAGCGTCACGCCACACGCGCTTCCTCCGCCTACTTCGGATGATTTTCCATGAAGCGCGCCAGTTCGGCCAGGTCCTGCGTTGTCTTGTAGGGAGGCAGCGACTCGAGAAAAATTCTACCATACTGCATTCGCCGGATGCGGTTGTCGAGAATCGCCAGAATTCCGCGATCCGTCTTCGATCGGATCAATCGCCCGAATCCCTGCTTCAGCGCCAGCACCGCCTCCGGCACCTGATACTCGGCAAACGGATTGCGGCCGTCCTCCTGCAGCGCTTTCACGCGCGCCGCTACAATCGGGTCACTCGGCACCGCGAACGGCAGCTTGTCAATAATCACACACGAAAGCTGCGCTCCCGGCACGTCCACGCCCTGCCAGAAACTCGCCGTCGCAAACAGCACCGCATTCGGTGTCGAACGGAACCGGTCGAGCAGCACCGTTCGAGGCGCGGAACCCTGCAACAACAGCGGAAATCTCACCCGCGCCGACACTCGCTGGTGCACATCCTTCATCTGCGCGTAGCTGGTAAAAAGACAAAACGCGCGGCCGTCGGAAATCTCCAGCATCTGCGTGATCTCATCCGCAGCGCTCGCCGAAAACTTCGCGTCGCGCACGTCCGGCATCGCCGGCGGAATATAAAGCAGCGCCTGTTCGCGAAAATCGAATTCCTGCGGCAGCACTTTTTCATTCGCGGGCAGAATTCCGAGCCGCTGCTTCAGGTAATCGAACCGCCCGCCCACCGCGAGTGTTGCCGACGTCAGCACCACCGTATCGAACTGGTCGAAGAGCCGTTCCCGCAAAATCTGGCTCACGTCAATCGGCGTCGCCGCAAGAAACACGCCCTTCCCGCGCCGCTCGTACCAGTAAACGTAGCTTTTCTCTTCGCTCTCCAGCAGAAATTCCAGCTCGCGCCTGATTTCCGACGCCCGCCGCGCTAGCGTCAGCACTTCCTCCGGTTTCGGTGAAAGCGCGGAGAGTTCCGTCTCCACCCGCTTCACCGCGCTCGCCAGCTCCTCGTACCTTTCCAGATTCCGCTGCAGAAACGCGCTGCGCTCGGCCTGCTCAAACGGAAAGCGCCCTTCGCGCTCCGGAAAAGTTTCAAAGAAATTATGCCCCCGCTCGCGCATCCGGCTCAGATACCGCCGAAGTTGCGGTGCTGCAATCTGCAGCACTCGCAAAGTATTCTCCGCGTCCCGCGCCAGCTCGTCGAACCGGTAGCTCGAAACCTGTCGCCCGAAATAATCGCTTGCCACGTCCTCGATTTCATGCGCTTCGTCAAACACCACCGCCGAATATTCCGGAAGTATCGATCCAAAATCGTCCTTGCGGATTGCCAGATCGGCGAAAAACAGCGCGTGGTTCACAATAATCAAGTCCGCTTCCTGCGCCCGCTGGTGCATCGCGGTGATGAAGCAGTTCTGGAATTCCGCGCATTTCTTCCCCGTGCAAAGATCGCTGCGCGCGTCAATCCGGTGCCAAAGCTCAGCGTCGTCAGGCAGAAAAGTCAACTCGCTCCGATCGCCCGTTTCCGTCAGCTTCTCCCAATCCTTGATCTGCGAAAACCAATCAACTTCATCGATGCCCTTCAGCACCGGTTGCCCCACCATCTGGTGCACCTTTTCCCGGCAAAGAAAGTTCGACCGCCCCTTCATCAACGCCGCTTTCAGATTCGGTGCGAAATGTTTCTGCAGAAAGGGAACGTCCTTCTGAAAAAGCTGCTCCTGAAGCGATTTCGTTGCAGTAGAAATCACCACGCGCCGCCCGCTGCGTATCGCCGGAATCAAATACGCCAGCGTCTTCCCGGTTCCCGTCCCAGCCTCGATCACCACATGCTGGTGTTTCTGAAACGCATCGTCAGCAATCCGCGCCATCTCAAGCTGCGAGCCACGGAACTCGTATCCAGGATGCCGCTTTTCGAGCAGCCCTTCCGATCCGAATATCTGTTCGATCGAGATTGGTTCGTCGGCTTTCGCGGCTTTCGGTTTCTTTCCGTCGGCTGTGGTTATTGGAGACACTCTCTTGGCTGATTCCATTCCGGGGCCGCTCACTTTTGCGGAGCTTCTAAGGATAAACCAAAACTCCAACGCACGTCGCCGAATCCCATCCCCCGCACGCCCCAATGGGGCGCAAATAAACGATTGCCTATCGTTTTAAAATTTGCTACTCCATTTCTAATAGCAACAGTCGTCAGATTAGAATTTCACCTAAGCCTCTTGGAATCACTACTTACGTAATTTCTAACCGCAACAAAAACGGCTTTTTCGCCAACTCGCACAATCCGCCCGGCGGCAATTTCATCGCGGTTTTAGCTCGAGCCCGTCGCAAATTTCCACGCAAATCCCGCCACCAATCCTCCCAGAATCAGCCATGCCGAATTGATCCGAAAGCGCCTCAACACCAGCAGGCCGGCCACCGCTTCCACTGCGGTGAATGCGTCCAGAATCGCCCCGCGCGCCAGTTGCCAGGAAACCGCGGTCATCAAACCCAGCGTCACCGCATTGATGCCATCGAGAAATATTCGCGTCCCGGCCGATCCCTTCAGCTTGGGAATGAATGGAAAGACAATCGCGATCAAAATGAACGAAGGCAAGAATATTCCCAGCGTGGCGAGGAGCGCGCCTTTCAAACCGCCCGTCAAGTAGCCCACGAATGTCGCAGACGCGAACACGGGTCCCGGCGTGATCTGCCCGGCAGCGACCGCGTCCAGCAGCTGCTTGTCCGTCAGCCAGTGAAGATGCGCGACGAAATCCGCGCGCAGAAATGCCAGCAGCACATACCCGCCGCCATAGCTCACCGCCCCGATCTTGAGAAAGGTCAGGAACAGCCGCGTCATGCTGAACGGGATCGCACTCGCCGCAGCAATCGCCACGCCGGCTCCTCCGGCCGGCACGGGAAAAATTCCCAAACCCCGCTGCTCTCCTTTCGTCTTCCAATAACCGGCGATCGCAGTCAGCAGCGCAGTGACCACAATAATCGCCACAATGGATGCACCCCAGAAATAAAGCACAAGCGAAGCAACAGCCATCAGCGCCAACGACGCAGTCTTGAGAGCTGTCCGCCCCAGACTCAAGAGCGCGTCAGCAATGATCGCAATCACCATCGGATTGATTCCGTACAAAATCCACTGTGCCGCTGGAAGAGTGCCGTAGCGCACGTACGCCCAGGAAAGCGCCAGAATCATGAGCATCGCCGGCAAAATGAACATGACGCCGGCCAGAATCAGCGCCGGCCAACCCGCCCGCCAGTAGCCGAGCGCGATCACCATCTCAGTGGACGACGGGCCGGGAATCAGATTCATGATCCCGAAAAGATCGAGAAAATCCTGCTCCGAAATCCATTTCCGACGATCCACCAACTCGCGCCGCATCATCGCGACGTGCCCCGCAGCTCCGCCGTACGCGAGGAATCCCAGCTTCAGGAAAAACGACGCCACTTCGCCCAAACTTCCGCGGCCCATGCTCGGCGCAATTTGGTTCGTCTCCGCCATTTTTCCCTTGTAGCGCCGGCATCCTGCCGGCTCCTTTGCTGTTGCGGTTGCCTTTGCGGGCGCCGCACCGTTTCGCACAAGAATCTGCGTTCGATTCAGCCCGCGCTAAAGTATCATGTCCGTTCCGTCGCGAAGACCGCAGCCGTTGCTCAATCGCAACGCAACGCGTACGCTCTCCCGGATTCAATCGACATGAACGAAAAACTTCCATCCATCGTAATCGCTGGCCGCCCCAACGTCGGCAAGTCAACGCTCTTCAATCGCCTTACCGGCTCACGCCGTTCGATCGTCACGAATGAGCCAGGCATCACGCGCGATCGAATTTATGGCACCGGCCACTGGGATGGACACCCGTTCGAAGTCGTCGACACCGGTGGCATCGTCCCCGACGACAAAGCCCTCATTCCTGCTGAAATCTTGCGCCAGGCAAAAGTCGCCTTTGAAAACGCCACGCGCGTAGTGCAGGTGGTTGACGGCCGCTCCGGTCCAGTTCCTTTGGACGCGGAACTGGCCCAGCTGCTACGTCGCGCCGGCAAGCCTCCAGTAATCGCGGTTAATAAAGTGGACATGCCCAATCAAGTCGCGATGGCTGCGCCATTCTACGAGCTGAGCGACGAAGTATTTCCGATTTCTTCCGAGCACGGTTTCGGCATTGACGAGCTTCTCGATTCGCTCACCGCCGATTTTCCGAAAGGCGAGACATCCGAGGATCGCGCCGACATCAACGTTGCCATCATCGGCAGGCCCAACGTCGGCAAGTCCACACTGCTGAATCAGCTCGTCGGCAGCGAGCGAGCCATCGTGTCGCCAGAGGCGGGCACCACGCGCGACATGGTGGATACCGTCGTCGATCGCCAGGGCAAGACCTACCGTTTTCTCGATACCGCCGGAATTCGCCGCAAGGGCAAAACGAAACTCATCGCCGAAAAACTCAGCGTCATCATGGCGCGACGCCACCTTGAACGCGCGGACATCGCCGTCCTTGTTGTCGACGCTTCCGTCGGCGTCACTTCGCACGATGCCACGATTGCGAGTTACGCCGAACAATCCGGCCGCTCCGTGATCATCGCCATGAATAAATGGGATCTCGCGCTGAAAGCGGCCGGCGAAAAAGCGGCGGCCTCGAAAAAGCCTGAAGAAAGGAGTGCCGGCGCAAATCCCAACAAGCTCCTGGCGGACTACGAACTGCTCGTCCGCGCGAAATTGAAATTCCTGAGCTATGCGCCGATTGTTTTTCTGTCGGCGCTCACGGGCGACCGCGTCGAGCGGCTCTATTCAATGCTGGATCGAGTCGCAGCAGCCCGACAGCGTCGCGTCTCAACGGGCGAGCTAAATCGCTGGCTTTCGAGCGTCGATCTCGAGCGTGGCACGTCACCCGCGGACCGCGAAGTAAAGATCTTCTACATCACGCAAGCGACGGCATCGCCTCCCACATTCGTGCTGTTCACGAATCAGCTGAAGCCGCTCCATTTCAGCTATCAGCGCTTCCTCGAGAACCGTCTGCGCGCCGCTTTCGATTTCATTGGCACGCCACTACGTTTCAATCAGCGCCTTAAAAAACGCTCCGCGCGCACCCACATTGCGCCTCGCGGCGAAGACCGCGAACGGCGAAAACGCCAGGGACCGCGTCGCCAGCGAAAGCACGAAAAACACCGTGGCAATCGCGATAAGAACAGGCGCAAATAGGAGCTTCTCTAATTTCCATCTTCTAACTCTCAACCCGGAGTAGTACGATACAGAAAACATATGGCCACCGCTGCACATGCCGCGTCTGAAATTCCGGAGAAGAGCCTTTTCCGCATCGGCGAAGTGAGCCGCCTGACGGCGACGAAAACCTTCGTCCTGCGTTACTGGGAGACCGAATTCCCGACGCTGCAGCCCGTAAAAAGCCCCAGCGGCCATCGCCTCTACCGCCGCGACGACATCGAAACCGTTTTCGAAATCAAGCGCCTTCTCTACGAAGAAGGTTTCACGATCGCCGGCGCTCGAAAGCATCTGGCCGACATTGCCGCCGGTCATAGTGGCGGAGAAGCTGCGCACGCGGAGCGCGAAGCTCGCGCCGAAGGGCCTGCTGCGCCTGTTCGTCACGAGCCTGCATCGCGCGCTCATCGCAAATTCCTGCTCGATTTGCACGAAGAGCTCCTCGCTGTCTTGACCCTTCTCGAACGCGAGTGATACGCTGATTGGCGCTGGTCGTCGGGACGTGGCGCAGCCTGGTAGCGCGCACGCTTGGGGTGCGTGAGGTCGCTGGTTCAAATCCAGTCGTCCCGACCATTCGTTATGCGGTTGTGCTCCCTTCGCCGGTAGTCCACGCCAGATGACGCGGCCAGAACTTCGCAAGAAGCAAGGGTGTCACCAGGCCTGCTTCAGCAGATTGGAATGTAATCAAGAGAATGCCCGAGAGCTTGCCAAGAATTCTGATCACCAACGATGACGGGATTCATGCCGCCGGTCTTCGCGCGCTGGTCAACGCGTTCAAGGATTGCGCCATCGTCACGGTCATCGCGCCTTCGCAGGAGCGCAGCGCTGCGGCACAATCGCTCACGCTGCGGCAGCCGATTTATTGCGAGCAGATTGGAGAACGCGAATACGCGGTGGAGGGAACTCCCGCTGACGCGATGATTCTCGCGTTTCACACCTTGTTGCCGGAGAAACCTGACCTGGTGATTTCCGGAATCAATCGCGGCGCGAACATGGGCGAGAACGTCTACTATTCCGGAACCGTGGGTGCCGCGCGCGAGGCTGCGATCAATCGCGTCCCGGCGATCGCGGTGTCACAGTCCTATCGCACGAAGGAAGTTGATTTCGCACCTGCCGCGGAATTCACTCGCAATCTTGCGCCGATCATTCTGAAGGAAGGATTGCCGCCGGGCGTACTACTCAACGTGAATTTCCCGCAGCCGTGGGGCGGCAAAGTGCGTTTCACGAGACAGTCTTCAAAAATCACGCGCAATTTGTTGCAGCCCGGCACCGATCCTCGCGGCCGCAAGTATTACTGGCTTCACGAGCAGCATCGCGTGGAAGGCATCGAGCCGGATACGGACATCGCTGCGATTCGCGAAGGCGCAGTTTCGATTACGCCGCTGGTGCTCGACCACACGCACGTGCCGTCGCTGAATCATCTTTCGCATTGGGCCAAACTGCTCGAAGAAACCGTCAAGCGCTGAAACGAAATTCCGGAAGTCAATTCCCACAGTTTCGATTATCGCGAGCTGTTGCTTCTGGCGGCTTGTGGCGCAGGCTGAAGCCTACCTTACTGAAAGGCCCACGACGAGGAAGGCGTCGTCGTGGCTACCCACGAGAATCGGATCCTGGCCCAACCCACAAAGTGAATGTGTGGGCGTCATCGGCGGCGTGGGTGTGCGTGGCAAGTTCGACTTCGTAGATGCGCAAAGCATCCCGCAGTGCCTCTGCACAAGCAGGCAGTTTCCCTTTTGAGACGAGAAGCGCGATTCCGGAGAGAGGGTCAGCGGCGGTCGTGCCCGCTTCCGGCCTGTCCACCTCCCAACCAATCGCTCTGAAAATCGAGAGAAAATCCTGCGCGTAGGAGAGCGCATCGTCCACGTCCGGCGTGTAACGGATCGCGACGCGCTCGTTGGGAAAGGTGCGCAACACCTGAATCAGCACAGCTTTCTGGTGAGTCGTCAATTTTCGCGGGTGCTGTTCTTGCGCCATTGATTTACGCGACCTCTGTAACGACAAATCCAGCCGGTTCAGCGACGTTCACCGTGAAGATCTGATCAAATCCCTCATCTTTGCGGGGCGGTTCGAGTTTCTTGTAGGTGCCGGCTACAGCTACAGCGGGAATTTTCCGGCGGACCTTTCGTTGATTGTTGCGGTGCATGGCGTCGCGCAGCGGCACATCGAAAAAATAAGCGACTACGCGAAACCCCTTCGCGTGTGCCGGTCCTATATACTTGGCGCGGTCACTCGCCTGGGGATTGGTATTGTCCACCACAAAACTTTGTCCCGCGTCAAGGCAAGCGGCCAGCAGCTGTTGTTCGCGTTTTCGGGTTCGAAGCATGTCCAGGTTGATTCGCACGTGGGTATCGAAAAATCGCTCGCGATAGAGCGTGCTTTTGCCCGCGCCCTGCACTCCCACGAGTATTACGGCCTCCATCGCGGCCGTCCAAAAGCTATGACTGGACTTCCAGACTCCGGCACAGGATGCCTTTCGCAGCGCAGGTTGAGAACTTCAGGGCTAAAGCCTTCTGCTCGCCTTGTTGTGTGTCGCCCCTGAAGGGGCGACCTACAAGGCGTTTCGTTGCGACCATTCGCCGCAAGCGGCTCCTTCACGCGTGCTAGCCGGAACTTCCCTTCAGCTGCGCGTAATAATCGCGGGGTAGCTTGGGCAACTTCGGCGGCTTAGGCCCATGCCGCACCGCGGTCGCAACTGGGACGTATGTCAGCTGCTCGCCCGAACGCGCACTTCGCAGCATCAGACCGCCGCGGCTCATGTCCCCACGCCCTACGAACTCGATTGGAAACAGCAGCCGCTCGCCAAAAATTCCTAGCAACGGCTCGACGTATTTCGGCGTCGCGACGCTGCCGAGAAGCACGACTTCGCATTTTGATCCGGCCTTTTCGCAAATCGCGCGGGCGTCACGCTCGAGAGGCTCGCGGTAGCGGCGGTCGGTGGTGCTGATCGAGGCCGCCGAAAGCGCTGCGAGGTCTTCGGCCGTGATCAAAGTCTCGGGCGGAATCAGTCCGCCGGACGCGGTGATCACGAAGGCTCCCGGGATTCCGTTTTGTACTTCAGCGAATCGCTGTGCGTATGCAAGCTTGCCGCGAAAATAGAGTCCGCTAATGAAACTGAATACTTCGCCGAGCGGCGCTCCCTGGCTTCTGAGGCGCGTCGCTAGTTCGAAGCTGGCATTTTTGCTTGCGACGATGCGCGCGCGGATCCCCGCTGCATTGGCGGGTGAGAGCAGGAAGATTCGGTGCGCTTTGGAGACAGAAGCTCGAATAGATTTCTGCTTGGGTTTTGGCCGGTTGGATTGAGTGCGATTCCTACGAGTCGGATTTCTTTTCATCTTGCCCCGAACGGCGGCTGCATTTTACTTTTCGATGCTAGACCAATCGCTACTTCTTTGCAAAAGGACTGTCTGGCATATTCAGCAAAAATAATGGGCTCGAAAAAATGGAGCCCGCGAGCGGCCTACACGTGCGGCTATAGTGACGCGGTGGTCAGCGCGAAGCTGAGATCCTTCGCTGCGCTCAGGATGACAGATGGATTTGACGCCGGCGATCAATGGACAACGCTGTGCCAAGTATCGCGCTCGGGCACGGCATGCCGTGCCCTTACTGCAGAAAAAACGAAGGCGGAAAGAACGACGCCATGCGTTTGCCAAGTATCGCGATCATTTTGTGTTGTTATGCGGGCACAGGCAGCAATGCCTGTGCTACTGAAAGGCAGCGTCAGAAGAGCCGGCGTCGACGTCGCTACCCGTGCCGATGTTCGCGGACTTAGGAGGCTGCGGCTGCCTTCGTGTCTTTCAAATCTGCTGCTAGCAAGTGGTGAAATAAGTGCTCGCCGGCCTCGCGCCGCACGGAGAGACGTCCTGCCTGGTAAGCGCGCGAACTGAGGCCGCGCTGCACGCCGTCGCAAATGGCGATGTCTTCGATTTGCACTTGATGGCTTACCTCGACGCTCTGGCGAATGTATGGAAGCTCCGATTCAGCGGTGTTGCCAAAGTAAAAATCGAAAATTACTTCGCAACGGTCCACTGCCAGCGGAATCACAAGGTTCGTATCGAGGTAGCCCTCGTACCAATTGAGCATGAAATTCGGATATTGCCAAAAGTAATAGGCGCGATCGCCTTTGCGCGTGGCCGCGGCATTCGCTTCGGAGCTGCTATCAACAGCGACAGGGCTCGATTGCACACAGCAACGATCGACATTTTCAATCGTGTAGTTCGTGTAATCGAGGACACTGCTCAGTCCCTTGTGCATGTGCGGCACGTGGTAGCCGCCGTCTAGGAAATTGTCGACGTATACTTTCCAGTTGCAGTCGAGAGTGTAGCTGCGGCGTTCGACGAATTTCAAATTGGAGAATCCCAGCGGCTTCGCGAGATCGACCAGCTTGCCGAGAAATTCTCCAAGCGGTGCGGCACTGGGATCAAGATTCACGAAAACGAAGCGCTCCCAGGTTTCCAATCGAATCGGCATCAGGCCGTTCTTCGCGCGGTCGAAATCGCAGACGCCTTCGAATTCGGTCATGCCGCGAAGTTCACCTTCGAGATTGTATGTCCAGCCGTGATAGGGGCAACGCATGTGCGGGGCGTGGCCGCAGGGCTGGTTCATCACCGTCATCGCGTGGTGGCGGCACACGTTGAAAAATGCGCGCAGTTTTTTGTCGCTGCCGCGCACGACGACGATCGGCTCGCCCGCCACCGTGGTGGTCACATATTGCCCCGGCGTTTCGATCTGCTCAAGCCGCGCAGCAAATTGCCACGTGCGCGAGAACACGTTGAGCCGCTCGAGGTCTGCGATTCGCGGGTCTGTGTACCAGGGTGCAGGAATTGTGTACGCCTCGGCCAAGGGAGCGTTAGCGTTGTAGGAGGCGAGAATTTCCTGAACAGACTTTTGGGCTGGCTGTTCCATCGCTATACTCCGAATCTCAAAAATTCTCTTAGACGCCGATTGCACCGCGCAGTACCTGCAAGAACTGCGTGATTCGCACCTGATTCTTTTCAGGCTCCGAGGGATGCGGAAAGAGGCCCGGGTCAAGTTCTTCGGTGAGCAGCGCGTCCTGAAAACGCTCCATCGTCCAATCGAGAATCGAAACGATCAGCGCCGTATCTATATCGGAGCGCACTTCTCCACGTGCAACTCCCAGGCGGACGAACGCAGCGCTGCCGTAAGGATCCTCGGCGAGCAGAAAACGATTGATCTCGCGCTTCAAGCTCAAATCCACTCCGTAATTTCCGAGGAGCGCGATCCGATAGCGAATCCAATCCTCGCGCACGAGTCGTTCGGTGCGCAAAAGCCAATAGCGCACAATTTCGAAGAAACCTTTTTCGCGAATATTTGCGGGACAATCGAGGTAGGCCGGGAATGACTTTACTGCTTTCTTGTAAGTCTCGAGAAAAAGTCCGGCCTTGCTGCCGAAGTATTGAAAGATTGAACCTTTTGCGAAGCCGAGTTGCGCGGCAAGATCTTCTATGCGCGCAGCGTGGTAGCCCTGTTCAGCAAAATGTCGCAGCGCGGCATCGATAATGCGTGCGCGCTTGGCTTCGAGTCGCGGCCCGGGTTCGGGACGAAAGCGCACGGGCGGCTCGAGCAGTGCGCGTCGCGATCGGATGCGCTGGTGTGACCCAGGGTCACCTGGAGTACCCGTCATTTGGATTTTTTCCCGCCTATATTATCTACGGTTGGCGCTATAGCCGTCTGACTAACGGTCATGCTAGTCGAAACGTCTTTGCTGTGCAAGTCCAGTAGGGAAAAAACGTGGTGGAATCAATGAACATCCCACGACGAGAAAAGGCGTCGTGGTGGGTACCCGAGGGAATGCTACCGACGTGGAGCGAATGATGAAATTTCCGGCGCTTCGAAGTTACACATTCAACAAGCCTATTCTATCGTCCGCGAATCCCATGGTGCATTCCAAGTAGACTGGCGGCCTGAGGATTTTCTCCTGACGACGCAAGCCAATGCGATCGGCGCCACCGGCGTCTCTGCCTCGGCACCGCAAGCCTCAAGCCCGTGGATTTATCGCCCGTGGCTCGATCTCATCGTCGGGTGTGGCGCCTGGTCCGCGCCGCTTCTGGCCATCGCCGCCTGGCTCACGCCTTCGCACACGCACGGCTGGGCCGTTACGTTTTACCTGCTTGCCATCATCTTCAATTATCCGCATTTCATGGCGACGATTTACCGCGCGTATCACACGCGCGAGCAATTCGAAAAATACAAATTCTTCACGCTTCATCTGACGCTACTGATGGCCGTCACGGCTGTAATGCTCCATGCGTCGTACCGGCTCGTGCCGTGGGTTTTCACTCTCTACATCTGCTGGAGTCCGTGGCATTACAGCGGCCAGAATTACGGCTTGATGATGATGTTCGCGCGCAGGGCTGGAGCGCAGATCACTTCCTCCGAACGCCGCTGGCTCCATGCTGCGTTCGTTGCGTCTTACGTGATGTTGCTCGCAAGTTTTATGACTGGCGGCTCGAGCGATCCGTTGATTCTTTCGCTGGGCCTGCCGGCGAAGATCACGCTTCCCGTGCGGCTCGTGCTGGCAATCGCCTTCGCGGCGTTCACATTCATGGCTTTCACGCCGCTAATCCGGCGCAGCGGAGTGCGGGCCATGGCCGCGCCGCTCACGCTCGTGCTTACCCAATTCTTGTGGTTCGTGCTTCCCACGCTGCTCGAGCTGCACGCGGCTTATCAGATTCCGCAAACGCGCTACAGCAGCGGCATCCTCGCCGTGCTGCATTCCGCGCAGTATTTGTGGATCACAAGCTACTACCAGCGCCGCGAAGCGCGCGCAGCGGGCCAGTCGAGCTGGCGAATGGTGGGATATTTTGTCACGCTGATCGCGGGCGGCATCGCGCTATTCGTACCCGGCCCATGGCTGGTGAGCTACATTTTTCATTACGATTTCACCACGAGCTTTCTCATCTTCACCGCGCTTGTGAACATCCATCACTTCCTGCTCGATGGCGCCCTATGGAAGTTGCGCGATTCGCGCGTGGCTTCCCTCTTGATCGATTCGGGCCGCGCAGCACAATCAGGTGGGCAGCAAACTTCTGCGAAGCGTGCCACCAAAAAAACTGTAAGTGGGACTGTGCCGGCGGTGGCACCCACGCGCACAAGAAAGTTCTTAATGTCGCCCGTGTTTCGCCTGAGCCTCGTCGGATTGTTATTCCTATGGGGTGGCCTCGACCAATTGCACTTCGCACTCGGGACCGACGAATCTAATCTCTCCTCGCTCTTGCGCGCATCGCAGCTGAATCCCTATGACGCCATGCTCCAGGCCCGCATTGGAAATGCCTCAACGAAAGCGGGACAAAAAGACGAAGCGGTCGCAGCGCTGACGCGCGCCGTCTCAATCAATCCCGATAATGCCGGCCTGCAGCACGCTGCCGCCCACGCGATGATTGAAGACGGCCATTACGCCGAGGCTTACGATCATTACCGCCGCATGCTCGAAATTTTTCCGCGCGATGCGGACGCTCTTGTGAATTTCGGCTTGCTTGCCGCCAGGCTTGGCCATCCCGAAGAAGCGCTTGATTCCTGGGAGAAAGCTGTTGACGTCGCGCCCAAGCAGCCGAATGCCCATCTCTATCTCGCGCAGGCGCTCGATCAAAGGAACGAACCCGCTGCCGCCGCTCGCCATTGGAACGCGTTCCTCGAACTGGCTGCTGCGCATCCGGACGATCCCACCGCCACGCCGGTGCAACTGGACTCTGCCACTCTTCAACTTGCGGACGACGAGGCGCGCGTGAATCGCAAAGAGGCGGCGAAGGCGGGTTATCACTCAGCGATCGCGCTTGCCGAGCGCGACAAGAATCTCCAACTCGAAAGCCTCGCCCTCGCCCATCTCGGCGACTACCAGGAGAAAATCGGTGACGCCGCCGGTGCGGCAGATTCCTTCCAGCGCGGTCTTTCACTCGACACAAAACTCGACGACCGGCGCAGCGAAGCCTTCGATTGGTTCAACTACGGACAATTTCTCAGGCGCCGCGGTGCCGACCCGGAATTGGCCTACGCATGTTACTTGCGCGCCGAAATTCTGCTGGGCGGCAAAGGCGGAGAAAATCAGCAAACGGTAGAAACCGCCCGACACGAAATGGAAATGCTGTTAGGGAAAAAGGCGGCCGCCGTACAAAAGAATCTGCCCGAGCTACTTACGCGCGCCCAAAATCTTCCGGCAAGCGCCTTTTAGTAGCGCTGACTCTGACCGTCTGAATTCAATGCGCTACCCAGGGCTATGGGATCGTCGCGCTCACCTGCGCCGAGGGTAGGCTTTCATGGCCGCCATTGTTGACGGAAACGATGACGTAAAAATATTCATTGCCACCTTGTACCGTCGAGTCGACATACGACGTTCCCGGATCGGGCGATGAATTCAGAATCTGGTACGGTCCTCCAGGCGTAGTTCCGCGTTCGACATAGTAGCCCACCACACTGGGCGAGTTGCTTGCCACCCACGCCAGTTTGACCGCGTGCGACGACGTCACGCCGGAACCTGATAAGGCAATCGAAGCCGTCGTCAGACCTGCGGTGACTGAAATTGTTCCGGCGGCGCTGCCTGTTAGGGACGGCTCAAATACCACCATTACTGAATCGGATTGGCCGGGTTGGAGCGTCAGTCCGGTTAGACCACCAATCATGCTGAATCCCGATCCTGTGATTGTCCCGCGAGTGGTTGTGAGCGCCGAGTTACCTGTATTCGTCAATGTGAGAGAGAGCGAGCCGCTGTGTCCTACTAACACATCTCCGAAGCTGATAGCGGCGGGGCTCACCTGCAGCGCGGCTGTAGCGGCGACTCCAATTCCAGAGAACGAAAATGTGAGAGGGACAGTTTTTCCGGAAGCGCTGAAGTTAATCGACGCCGAACCTGCAGTTGCTCCCGTGTTGGCCGGCTTGAAAGTTATATTAAACGTAGCGCTTCTTCCTGCGCCAATTTGCGTGCCGTCGCCAGGCCCGGACCCGCTGAAGCCGGTCCCGGAAATGGACTCCGACGAAATTGAGATGGTGCTGCTGCTCCGATTCGTAACGGTAAAAGTCTGCGAATTCGAGCTGCCTATTGGAACATTTCCGAAATTCGCGCTGGGGGGCACAACCGAAATCGAAGTCGCACCACCACTCGACACGCCGTTCGCCGAGAGTGCAACTCCGAGAGCGGTGGTGAAACCCCTCCCGCGCACTACGATGTTCCCCGTTTGCGTACCTGCAGTTTTCGGAGCAAAGCTTACAGTCAATGTGGCGCTCGCTCCTGCTGCTAAGCCCAGTGGTGCCGTTACACCGCTAATTCCAAAATAATTGCCGCTTACAGTCACACTTGTGATGATTATGCCGAAGGGCATGGAATTCGTGATTCTCACCTGCTCCTGCGCGCTGCTCCCTACGTTTACAGAGCCGAAGTTCATTGAGGTCGGACTGGCGGTGACTGAAGAAGCGGCCGCGCTGCCCGCCGTAATAAAAGCTAACAGCTGGATTGTGACAAGAGATGCGAAGCAAATTTGTTTCGACATGGTCCGATTTGTCCGTACGGGAAGGGATTGCGGTACAAATAAAATTTACCGGGCCCTTTGGATTTTTGCGACGGAGGAAGTCTACGAATTAGCCGCGAGCAGCGTCTACTGGCCTGGAGGCACGAGCGAGGACAGGGTGTGACGCTGTCCCCTGATGTACCCGCCCGTAATGCAGCGTTAAATTGGACGAAATCGTACTACAACATTTCGCCTTTATAATCCCACCGAGGCCGGGTGTGGTTTTCAGCATCGCTTGCCATGGCGGGTCGCGCAGAAGACTCAGGGCGAATTCCTAGCGGACGATATTGATCGCAATGGCCGGAGTAATCGTCGCGGTGGTGTTGCGGCCGGCGGGAATCAAGCGCGTCCCCAGCAAGATTCCCACTTTGGAATTCCAGCTGTATTCGATCGCTGGCGCAAAACCGATGGCGTCGCTAAAGCCCGTGTTAAGCCGAATCTTTTGAGTGTTCTGCGCGCCCGGCGACGCGAGTGCGTCGTATCCGGTCACGCTGGTGCTGCTTTGATAGCGATATGTGGCGTCGAGTGCTAGCACCCAACTTCGCGTCAGGCTGTATTCCCACGATGCGTCAACGAACGAAGTGCCGCCAGGCCTCGCGTTCCCGTGAAATTCGGCATCTGTTCCGTACACGCTAATGCCCTGCAAACTCACCTTGCTTGAAATCGATTGCGATACGTTCAGGCGCATCCGGAGTATCCGCCGATTCGGCAGCCAGAAATAAGTTTGCGAGTAGAACGCGAATGTCGTGGTGTAAGCGCCGCTGCCCAGTCCATCGCTCGGCCGGTTTCCCAGTTGGTCGTATTTGCCAGATGGAAACGTTTCCTGCACCGCGAGCGACATGGTGGGAATCCAGCTGCTTTCGTGAAACTTCGTTAGGCGGTATTGGCCCTGCACGGTGACGTCGCCCATCCCAACGCTCGAGCTGCTCGGCGCTCCGCTCACGCGGTTGTAGCCAAATGTTGGAATCACTCCGATCGTCAGCTTGTCCTTCAGGCCATAGTTCAGATAGGTGAGCGATCCGAATCCGTTCGATTCGGGAGTTCGGCGCTTCACTCCATCGCGATCATACTCGCCTTGCTGGATCACGTCGTAGAGGTACGGCTCAATCAGAAAATGGCCTTGTGGCAGCGTCGCAGCCGACGGCGCCAGCATCGGCCCGGTCCACCACGCATCATCCAGCGACTGGCGGCCGCCCGAACTTTGTGCCCGAGCTCCGTGGGCACTCGCCAGCCCTAACAACATCGCAGCCGCCGCGGTTACTTTCTGAATTTGTTTCCAGTGCGACATCCCTGCAATCTCTTCGCGCCAGTGTTACCGCTTCATCCACGGCTCGCGCTATCCGGCTTTCGCGGTTGAACTGCGCAGGCTTCCTCATTTCACGCGCGTGTCCACTGCGATCCAGTTCGTCTCCCAGGTTTTGCCGCCGTCATCGGAAAACGACTGCTCGAAGCGGCACGAATTCGCCGTCATGTCCATCCACACGTTGCGCACCAAAATCATTCGGCCATTGAAAGGCTCCTGATCGTAAAACTCGCCGCGTCCATTCTTGAATTCGCCAACCGTCGGCACGCTCAGAGTCCCCCCATTCGCGTTGGCAAAATTCAGGCTCCACTGATGGGATTGGGGATTGTAAAGACGCAGGCTGAGCCCCTCGACGTGACCGGTGGGGCCGTCCACCTCGAGTTCCACCAGATTAGCGCGGCCGTCCCAGACCTTTCGCACCACGGAAGTTCCTTCGTATTCGACCCAGGTGTGTGAACCGCTCAAAGGATGCTGCAGCCGCGATAGATGTGTTTTCCAGTTTCCAATCTCAAAATCAAAATCGTGTTGCCCGTCTCGTTGCGCTGCCGCCTCTTGAAAGCTCCTACCGTGAAGGGGCTGCAAGACAACAATCAAGCTGCACGCGAGGAGACATCTCCGAAAGTCAGTAAGCGACTTCATCTCTTTTGTCCAGTTGCCAAGATTATTTAAAAATGCCGTGCTCATGCTTCACGCGAGAATGAAATATGTCGTTCAGCAGCGAATTCGAACGTGACGTGCCCGCAGCCAATCTCATCGCGATTTCTCAGCTTCATCGCTCACCCGCGTCTGATCCGTGATCCAATTCACTTCCCAAGTCTTTCCGCCATCCTCCGAAAACGACTGCTCAAAATGCGGCACCTTCGTATCGGTCTTCGACCAAATAAATCGAACAAAAATCATTTTGCCGTTCAATGTGTCCTGCGCGTAAAACTCACCCGTTCCATCCTTGAACCGTCCGATCTGTGGCGGGACAAGCATGCCGTCCTTGCTGTTGGCCCATGTGAGGTACCACTCGCGGGTTTTAGGATTGTAAGTACGAAGCGTAAGCCCCTCGATGTGCCCGGAAGTGGGGCTATCGGTCTCGAACTCCTCGATCTGTGCGCGCCCAT
Source organism: uncultured Acidobacteriota bacterium (assembly GCA_963729525.1). Taxonomy (GTDB): domain Bacteria; phylum Acidobacteriota; class Terriglobia; order Acidiferrales; family UBA7541; genus Palsa-295. Next base: position 121,912 of record CAVSOB010000006.1, on the reverse strand, counting down.
CCCAAACCTTTCGCGTCACCGAGGTGCCGTCGAACTCCACCCACGTGTTCGAACCGGTTAAAGGATTCAGGCGGCGTTTCAGGTGAATTTTCCAGATGCCGAGTTCGAAGTCGAAATCGTGTTGCCCGTCCGGGAGCGCGGCGGCTTGTTGTGAGTCGGCCTTCGGAGCGTCCGCGCTCGACTGCGCGAATACGGGAACCGGTCTCGAAATGACAAGCACACCGCAGCACAACAAGAAGAAAATCCGAATCGATCTAGATGCAATCATCGTTTTTGTCCTCGCAGTTGTTGTTGAATCAAAAACTTTGGACATGCCTCCATTCGCACGCCGATTGCGCCCCCGCCGCGAATGATGGATTATGGAGTGGACGGCCACAATAGCCACTTTCACGCATTGTGATATGACCACTTTGGAGCCGCATGTGACGCGAGCAAAACAGTTGAAACAAGTTCGCGCCAGTTTCTTCCCGCCCATCGCGCTTGCCGCGCGCGCGCAGAATCCGACGCAACGGCCAATATACCGCCAGTTATAGACTGGTTTCAGTGCGCCATCGTTAGCGGCCAGTTACGCCCCGGCCAGCGCGTCCCTTCCACAAGAAGCCTCGCCGCAGAGCTGAGGGTCTCTCGCGTGCCGGTGCTGAGCGCGTTCGAACAATTGCACGCCGAAGGCTACCTTGAAACTTTCGTCGGCGCGGGCACCTGCGTCGCGCGCTCCATCCCCGAAGACGCCTCAAAACCCGCACCCGGCACCGCCCGCAAGCCCGCAAAGCAGAAAATCTCGCGCAAAATTTCGCAGCGCGCCCGCGAGTTGCTGTCAATGCAGGGCGATTCCGACCTGAAAAACATCGGCGCCTTCCGCGTCAGCCTCCCCGCGCTCGACTATTTCCCCGTCGGCGTTTGGTCCTCGCTCCTCGCGCGCCATGCGCGGAATTCCACGCGCGAAATGATGGCGTACGGCGACCCCATGGGCTACGCGCCCTTCCGCGAAGCAATTGCCGAATATCTCGGCGCATCGCGCGCGGTGCGTTGCGACGCTTCGCAAATAATCGTCGTCCCCGGCTCGCAATTGGGCCTGCAGGTGACCGCCCGTGCGCTGCTCGATTTGGACGACCCCGTTTGGATCGAAGAGCCGGGATATCCCGGCGCGCAGCAGGCTCTCACGATGGCGGGCGCTAAACTCATCCCCGTTCCGATCGATCGCGATGGCCTCGACGTGAAAGAAGGTATGCGCCGTCGCCGCAACGCCCGCGCCGTCTACATCACGCCATCGCACCAATACCCGATGGGCGCAACGATGAGCGCTTCCCGCCGAATGCAGCTGCTCAATTGGGCCGCGCGTACCGGCTCATGGATCATCGAAGATGATTACGACAGCGAATATCGCTTCGGCAGCCACCCGGTTGCTTCGCTGCAAGGCATGGACGCGGACGCGCGCGTCATCTACATCGGAACGCTCAGCAAAGTTTTGTTTCCCGCCTTGCGCCTAGGCTACGCGGTGGTTCCCAAGGATCTCGTCCGCGCATTCTATTCCGCGCGTGAAGCCACCGACATTTTTCCGCCCACCCTCTACCAGGCGGCCCTCACCGATTTCATCAAGGAAGGCCACTTCGCCCGCCACATTCGCAGAATGCGCATGCTCTACATGGAACGTCGCAAGGCTCTCGGTGCAGCGATTCGCAACCAACTCGGCGAGCAACTCGAAGTAGTAGACGCAGAAGCGGGAATGCATCTGGTAGCGTTGCTTCCGCCCGGAGTGAACGACAAAATGGTCTCGCGCAAAGCCGCCGAGGCCGGCATCTCCGCGATTCCGCTTTCAAGTTGCTATCTGAAGCGTCCATCACGAGGCGGCTTGGTCCTCGGCTACGGCGGCGCAAGTAAGGACCAGATCGAACACGGCGTCCGAGTCCTCGCAAAAATCATTCGCGAGGTCGCGTCGCAACACTGAGCGCCCTATTTGGGGTTTGCGTTCTTTTCGCAGTTGCCTTTTGTGCCGCTGGCCTCCGGCCGGCGCCTTTCGCTTTGAATCAGAAGTGAAAGTTGCCAGGAAGTCTTCGAATCGCAGAATCACCCGACTAGAATTGTCTGGTGGAAACCCCCGGAATAGTCCACACTCACATAGCACAGCGAAGCAGTCGCAGCAGATCCCGGCCTCTGGTCGCAAGCGATTTCGGGCCTAATCACCAAGGTCAAAATGAGCAATTCAATTCTGATGCAGTATCTGGGCTTCGAATCGAAAAACCGGGGCCGCGAATACGCTTTCCAGGTCCGCTACGCCGCCGAAGACGTTCGCGATTTTACGCTCACCATCGCCGACGACGCTTTCACCTCGCACCGTGTTCGCTACCAGGATGCTCCCGACGTCTGCTCCTTGAAATTGAAGCGCGAGCTAATCGCCAACGCCGACCTTCCCTCGCACACGAATTTCCCGATCACCGATAGCGAACTCGAAGATTACAGGGCAGGCCACGCGACCAAATCCACGAATCGCCTCTACACCCCCAAGCCGCGCGAAGATTACTAGCCGTTAAGCCGGTTCATTTAGCGCACTGTATTGGAGCTCTAGCCACCAAAAAAAACGGCTCCCGGACCAAATTTGAAGATCTGCCCCGGAAGCCGTTATTGAATTCCGTTTGCCGAGCGGTTCTTGTCTCGGCATGCAGGCAGAGCGTTAGCCCTGCATCTGCGCCTGAAGGTATTCGCCAGGCAGCCGAACCAATTGCCGCTTGAAAGCAGGCGCCATTCGGTTCAGCCGATCCTCGTTATCCTTCTCCTGCTTCGCAAGAGAACCGAGATCGACAGGCAACCGCTCGATCTTCAAACCAAGCGTCCGCTCCAACTGGAATAGCTCGGTCCGCTGGTCGCGTGAAAACAGAGTCGTTGCAACGCCCTGCGCTCCCGCTCGTCCCGTCCGGCCCACGCGGTGAATGAAATTCTCCGCCAGGTCGGGCAAGTCGTAATTGATCACGTGAGCGATGTTCTCCACGTGAATTCCGCGCGAAGCCACGTCCGTCGCCACCAGCACGCGGTGCCGCCCCTGCTGGAAACCAGCCAGAGCAGCCGTACGCTGCGATTGCGAGCGGTCTCCGTGAATCACGGCCGCCTCGATACCGCGCCACTTCAGCAGCTTGGCGATTCGATCCGTACCGCGCTTCGTTCGCGAGAATACGAGGCAGCGTCCTTTTTCCTGGTTCAATAGATGACACAGCACTCCGTGCTTCTGCTCCGCGGAAACTTCAAACGCTTGCAGTCGCACGTTCTCGGAAGGCTTCAGCGTGGATCCGAACGCGAGCCGCACCGGATTCCGCAGGTAGTCCTTCACGAGATGCGCCACCGAAGCTTCCATCGTCGCCGAAAAACACATCGTCTGCCGGTCTTTCGGCAGAATCGAAACGATCCTGCGAATCGACGGCAGAAATCCCATGTCCAGCATGCGATCTGCTTCGTCGAGCACCAGCGTTTGCAACCCGTCGAGTTTCACGAGCCGCCTATCGAGGAAATCCTCGAGGCGCCCGGGAGTAGCGATGACGATCCGTGCTCCCCTGCGAATCGCGTTCAACTGCGGTCCTTCGGCTAGCCCGCCGACCACGAGCGCCGCGGGCGCAAGCTGCCTCCCACGGAGCGCGTCAAATTGCTCGGCCACCTGCATGGCCAGTTCGCGCGTGGGCAATAGCACCAGCGCGCCGATTCCAGGCGCATTTCGCTGGACGAGCTTCTCCATCACGGGAATGAGAAACGCGAGCGTCTTGCCCGTTCCCGTTTGAGCGGTCGCGAGCACATCTTTGCCTTCCATCGCGGGTGGAATTGTTGCTGCTTGTACCGCAGTTGGCACGAAGAATCGCGCCGCTGCCAATCTCTCCTTCAGCGAAGGTGAGATAGGTAATTCTGAAAAATTCTGCATTTTGCTTTCTTGCTGGCTAGGGCTATGCCGCGACGCACAACCTTCGTGCACACACAGGCGGCCTCTTTTGGCCAGTCTTTTTGTTAGATTACGCTGAAAACATGCGGAGAGAACTGAAGGCGGGTATTCTCAGATCAGCTACGAACAGAGGGACCGCACAACACAACCGAAAGTAATAAGCGCAAAACCATCATAACAGAATCAAGGACTAAATCAACCTTTAAATTAACTCTGTTGTTCCCAACCCCGACCTTCCTATTTGACGCCCTAAAAACCAACCTGGCATCCCGAGCGAAGACGCGCGCGGCTTGTTTCCATCTTGAAGCTATGGCGCGCGTCGCAGTCGAGGCCTGCCCGCCGCAGGCAGGGATCTGCAGTTGCTGTTCGCGGAGCCTCGGCCTCGGATTGATTTCGAGCCGGATGGCAATTCAAGCAATTCCTATCAGTTATCAGCCCCACTCAAGAATCGAATCGGCGCACTCCGCCCCGATGTTAAAATTGATCATGAGCTTAGCCTATCGAATCGTTTTCGAGTGCCCGAAGGATCACAAAAATATCAATCTAGAGAAGAAGTGCCGGAGTGCCTCCCTCTCCGAATCTGACGCCATGAAAATGTTCGGTGACGAAGAAATCGCCTGCACCAATCCCGCTTGCGGCTGGCACGGCAAAGCCCGCAGGACGAGACTCCTCCGCATCCTCCCCTTCGACTGGGTCCTCGCCCCCGCTACGTGAGGCCGTCTGCGCCAATACCGAATCCCGCCGTGCCGTCCCAACTCGGAGAAACATGCCGAAGACGAGCGCGATTAAAGAATTTGAGGTCGCAAATTGCGACCTCAAGAGTAGCCCGCATACCACTTCCAGCGAAGGGTTTGGAAATTGGAAACACCGCAAAAAACCGACCACTTTAATTCGCCGCCCGCATTTTGGAGGTAGTAACATATTTGCCCCGGCCCCAGGAGCTAGTTTGAGATGGGGACACTTGGCCATCGCCCTTCGGCCGTTCGTACCGCGCTTACCGCGAGCCTTGCGCTTCTAGCGTCGCTGTCAGTCGGAGCCCGAACCATCCGCGCGGATTCCGCCGCCTTCGATTTAGCCGGGCCGCGCATCGAGATGACTGTCACGCGTGTCGGAAACACGCTGCAGATTTCCGACGTACCGAACCTCCAACCCGGCGACCGCCTCTGGATTCACCCGGATTTCCCTGAGAGCCAATCCGTCCGCTATCTACTGATCGTCGCGTTTCTCCGTGGTTCAACCAATCCACCACCCTACGACTGGTTCACGCGAGCTGAAACGTGGAACAAGCAAGTCCGCCAGGAAGGAATCGTGGTCACGGTTCCGAAGGACGCGCAGCAAACGCTCATTTTTCTCGCGCCAGAAACTGGAGGCGATTTCAGCTCTCTTCGCGCCGCCGTGCGTGGAAAGCCCGGAGCGTTTGTGCGCGCCTCGCAGGATTTAAATCAAGCCAGCCTCGATCGTTTGCGGCTCGAAAAATATCTCAGCGAGGTGAAAGAAACTTCCGAGACGGATCCCAAAGCTCTCCACGAACGCTCGGTGCTTCTCGGACGCACGCTGAACATCAAGCTCGACCAGCAATGCTTCGATAAGCCCACCGAACAACAAGCCCCGTGCCTGACGCAGAATACCGATCAACTCGTGCTCGACGACGGGCACAGTCAATCAATGGTTACCGCTCTTACTTCGGGCCCCAATTCCGATTTCATCGGCGCAGTGAGCGCCACTTCTCTCATGGGCGGCGGATTTTATAGCGCGTACGTGGGAGCGATCGTCGACATGGCGCGCATTCTTGGCAATCTCCACACCGCGGAATATCAATACATACCTGCCCTCGCCCTGCCGAAGCAACAGCAGTTGAACCTGCGCCTCAATAATCCGCCTTCGTTCCGCAAACCGAAGTCCGTGATCGTCGTCGGACTTCCCGCTGTGGAAGCGGCTCAACTCCCTCCGCTGCGCGCCGTAAATGCCGAGGAAGTATTCTGCCTGCAAAAATCACCTCTGGTTCTGCCCGTCGAAGGCGCTCCTTTGGTGTTCGCAAGCGACATCGCGCACGATTTCGTGCTTCACGTCGAGACCAAATCCGGCTCCGGCATGGATCTCCCGGCATCGGCTGATGCCGCTCGCGGCGGATTCTTGATCGACACGCACGGACTTCACGCGGGCCAATTGGATCCGCGGGCAAAAGGAACTCTGCGCGGCAAATGGGGTTTCGAAACTTTCGACGGGCCGAGTTTTCAGCTGCGCTCCGCGCATTCGGCTAAGTGGATCATCCCATCGGCCGACCAGAGCGCGCTGATTGTGGGCCGTGACGATTCCGTTCATCTGCAATCGGTGAACGCAGCGTGTGTGGAGAAGATAAGCATCGCCGCCGCGAACGGCACAGACCTAAAGTCCACATGGAAGCCGGCGAAAGCAGACGAACTCGAAGTGCAGATTCCGCTGAAAGATCAAACGGCGGGCCCGATGAAGCTGAAAGTGAAGCAATACGGATTGGAAGAGCCCGACGAGCTCACTCTTCACGCCTATTCAGAAGCCGCCGGCCTCGAACGGTTCACGATCAACGCAGGCGATCAGCAGGGCGTCTTGCGAGGAACTCGGCTCGACGAGGTCGAGAGCTTTGAATTGAACGGGATTCACTTCGTCCCCGCAAAATTGTCGCGCGCGAACCAAAAAGATGAGCTGCGTTTGGCAACGCTCAACAACGCCCCAACCGCAGCATTACAACCGGAAGAAAAACTGGTTGCGCACGTCGCGCTAAAAGATGGACGCGTTCTCGACCTGCAGACCACGGTGGAAGCGCCGCGCCCAAAAATCGCGCTGCTCAGCAAAAGCGTGCAGCGCGGCCCCGGATCTTCAGCTATACGCTTTGGCAATGAGGAGGAGCTGTCGCAAGGCGGTCGCCTCTCATTTTTTGTGAAGGCCGAAGTGCCGGAAAAATTTTCACACAATGAAAAAATCGAAGTCGCCACCGCCGATGAATCCTTTCACGTCCTGCTCACCGAAGCGGACGGCGGCCTCGTCCTTCAAGATTCTCAAACCGTCCTCGCGTTCCTCGATCCAGCGAAAAGCTTCGGCCCCTCCGCCTTCGGCCCCCTGCGCTTTCGCCCCGTCGATGCGGACGGCGCCAAAGGGGACTGGACGCCGCTAGTAAATCTCGTGCGCATCCCATCAGTAAAAGAAATCCGCTGCCCGGACAGCCCCGATAGACAATGCAAACTAACCGGCTCGAATCTATTCCTGATCGACTCAGTCGCCTCCGACTCGCAATTCAGCCACACCGTTCCCGTTCCGGCGGGTTTCGTGGATTCAACGCTAAGCGTCCCGCGTCCCAACGGCACATTGTTGTACCTGAAGCTCCGCGACGACCCGTCAGCGGTAAACATGATGGTGCTGCCCGTGCTACCAGAGGAATAAGCGAAACTAGTTCAAAGTAAGTGCGGAAGTTGAAAAAACTGTCGGGCGAAACCCCGTGGGTCAGTTTGCGGTTAATGCGACGCGATACAAAGGGAGTTAGTACCACACCGGAGTATCCGGTTCGCCTCAGTCCGGGTCCCTATCAAAAAACTTTTTAAAATCGCCCCGCTTCATATCTGGATATTTTTTTGTCAGCCAGATAACCAGTGCCAAGAGGAACGCACCCGATGACAAGGTGACTGTCCATCCCAATACGGTGGGTTGAACGAGCGAAATCGGATACGACCAGCCACACAAAACCGAAAGTACGATCATGGCTAACGCGATCTTCCTTTGTCTGAAAAAAATAATTGTCAATCCCGCGCACGCAAATAGAGACCAGATTGCATCCCGGGTGTCGTTCTTCAAAAAGGAATGAACGCTGCCGAAGAAGAAAAGCGTAATCGCCACGCCCACGCAACACAGGCCGATGACCTTCGGTGTCCACAATATCTCCGTTGACATGGGGATATGTGAGCCGCCTCGGATCGCTGCTACTCGCGTAGCTGTGGCTCGCGTTCGTCTCTTTAGCAATAAGGCAGCCGCTACCAGGAGAAATACACCGACGGACGCAAATATCACCACTGTCTCGAATAAAACAGGATCACCCACTTAATTACCTCTCGTGCGTGCGTCTTTCTTCTGCTAAGGCGAGATCCGGCGGCCTTCCACAGCGCCAGTGTGCCAACTCTCCAAAAGGAACTCACAAGTGAGGGTCGTACGAGCGACGAAACAGTAACGTCGTGCCCTGATGGTGGACCTGAGGTGAAAATATGGTCGGGGCGAATGGATTTGAACTTGAGGCGTCAAGCGGGCGCCCGAGCCCGCTGCCGAAATCCCGAGCGTAGTCGAGGGGCATCCGCCGAAATGAAGGCATCGCTGAAAGTATGGTCGGGGCGAATGGATTTGAACCATCGACCTCCTGGTCCCGAACCGGAGAGTCGAAATCCAATAAAGTCTTTTGGGTGTCGCACTTACGTCTCGCGTCTACTTCAAAACCCGGCCTCAAATGGGTTACAAGTTGCGGTTACAAACTCCGGCTTACACTGGAGTCAGGAGAGTTCGAGCGGCGGAGCTTGACGTCGTATTAACGAGATCCATACGACGAAGTCCAGCTGGTAAATGGGTCCTTCATTTCTCAGAGCGAGCCGTCGCCTCAAGTCGGCAATCACTTTTGTTGGGCTACAGGGTCGCAGTGGACCAATCCAATAAATGTTTCGGGAGCACGACACTGGCTTGGCCGATTTCAGCGAGTCTAAAGGCTCACCCGAATGGGGTCAGGGCATGTTGGGGATAGGAGATAGGAGCGAGCGAAACTGCCCTTTTTCTCGATCTCGAAGCGTAGCCAGAGGTGCACTGTCCTTGTGGGTTCAAAAAAATGAGCCTGAAATCCGAATAGAAAATAAAACGTGAAAACAGGCCTTTTCATTTCTTTCGCAGAAATTTAAATTAATTTTATCTGGCCGGCGAAGAATCTCGCGTCGGGCATCGCTGTAAAAAACCCTGAAGCCTGCTCAATTTTACCGAAAGACTCTCTTATCGCATTTTGAGATAGGTGGTGAGAATGATTTCATAACAATGTCGGCTCCCTGGACCTGAGTAGACTTGGTGGTGCCAACCAAACCAAGGCTCGGGAGAAAGGAGCCGATATGCTGATTATAGGTTGCGATTATCACCCGGGCGTTCAGCAAATTGCGTTCATGGATACGGAGACGGGAGAATTCGGTGAGCGGCGATTCGAGCACGGCGGGGGAGAAGCAGAGAAGTTCTACCGCGATCTGCAGCAAAGAGGAATCAGCGTGCGAGTGGGGATGGAAGCAACGGGACATGCACGCTGGTTTGAGCGGTTGCTGGAGGAACTGCACTTCGAGTTATGGATCGGGGATCCGTTGGAGATTCGGGCCAGGCGGGTGCGGAAGCAAAAGACCGATCGCCACGATGCGCAACTACTGCTGAAGCTCCTGCTGGAAGACCGCTTTCCCCGAATCTGGGTGGCGAGCTGGGAAAATCGGGATCTGCGACAACTTCTGTGGCATCGGCATCGTTTGGTGCAGATGCGCACACGAATCATGAATCAGTTGCAAGCCGTAGCCCTGAACGAAGGGGTGCGGCAAAAGAAGCGGCTGTGGGGTCAGGCGGGACGAACCCAGTTAGAGTCGTTCGTGTTGGCTCCGTGGGCAAGCCGGCGGCGACAAGAACTGCTGGAACTGTTAGACCGACTGAATCCGAGCATCAAAGAGTTGAATGCAGCCGTTGAGCATGAAGCGGCACGGCGACAGGAAGTGCGGCGGCTCATGACACATCCGGGTGTGGGTTCGCTGACGGCACTGGCCTTCGTGTTGATGAGTAGGGACTCCGCAACGATTTGCTTGTGGCAAGCAGATCGCGAGTTATGTGGGGTTGGTGCCAACGGAAGAATCCAGCGGCGGTCGTCGACGGCTGGGGCATATCAGCAAACAGGGGAATTCTCTCCTGCGGTTCTTGCTGGTGGAAGCGGCGCAAGCGACGGTGCGGAGCGACCCAAATTGGCGGCGAAAGTTTCTGCACCTGGCGATGCGTCGAGAACGGAGAATCGCGAAGGTGGCGATGGCACGCAAGCTGGCGGTCCGTCTCTACTGGATGTGGCGGAAGGAATGGGACTACGAGCAAGTGAAGAGGTTCGGTTCGCACGCGGGACAGCCCGGAAATCCTCTGGGTGTGCAGTAGATCACCGAGATAATGATTGGGCATCCCGCTCCCCTCAAAAAGGGGAGTTCGAAGAAGTAATCATGATCGAAGTTGTGATCGAAGAGATGGTTGGGTCGAACTGAATTGGGCTCGAGACGATTACAAAGCGAGCCTCGGATTGGTATGGCGAGTGATCGACAGAACAAAACAGCGCGCTCCTCGGAGTGCAGGCAGAACCACGTCCAAACAGTCCTTGACTCAGCCGACATTGTTAGAGAAGAGGATTTCTCGACATCTATCTGGTTCGGTCCGACTTGGAGCTTGAAGTTCTAACAGTTATTGCAGCTTCGCGTACTCCGCTTTGGCTTCCTTCAGGATGGGGATGTCGGGGTCGGCGTCTTTCCACAGCGTGAGAAAATCCTGAAAGGCGGCGCGAGATTTGCCAGTGTTGCCCTGCAGGGCGTAGGCTCGACCTAGTTGAAGGTACGCCAATACACCCAAGTGGAAGTTCAGAACAAGACCTGGATGGCTAAGAATCTTCTGGAACTCCTCTGCGGCTGCAGTGCCGTTCTGGGCACGCAAATATCCCTGACCGCGCACGTAGATGGGGTACAGCTTTGCATCCGCCCCTAGTTCATAGGGTCTGGTTACCTGTAAGAGCTCAATGGCATTTCCGCTAGCGCCTCGGCTGAGTTCGAATGCTGCCTGAACGGTCGGAATCCAATAACGCTGCATCATAGTCTCGGTTCGGGCATCGGCTTTCAGTTTGTCCACGACCCTCAGGCCCTCAGCCGCATCGCCGGCACGAGCAAGCGCCAACGCCGCCATAACCTCTACAGTTCGGTTAGGGGTTAGCTTCAGCGCCGCGACGGCATCGGCGCGCGCCTGCTGCGGATAGCCAAACTCTGCCTCCCGCAGTCCGGAATAAGCTCTGTACGCGGCTGCCACCTCTCTATCATGTTGCTGCTCTGCCGATTCGACCGCCCGTCGCGTCAGTTTTCGCGCGCTCCGAAGACGACCGTACCAAGCCTCCGTGTCCGCCTGCATGCTGAGAGAAACCGATGCCGCGCTGGGACTGCCAGCTGCGATGGCCGCCGCCCGCGCCATCTCACCGGTATCACCCGTAAGAAAGGCCAATTCGTAGCGCTTTTGCGGCAACCAGTCCTCTCCGATCCTTTGATCTTCCGCCTGCCTGTAAGTTGCCTCTGCCTCGTCCAGGCGGTTGAGATGAGCGTAGTTTTCACCGAGATTCAAGTAGGTGTATGAAGCGCTCGGCTCCAGCCGCAGTGCGACTCGATACTGCTCCCGTGCCGCCTCATACCAACCCAGGATACTGTAAACAGTCCCTAAGTCCGTATAAGGGTCTGCGTCCTTTGGGTAAGTCCGCTGCCACACCTCGTACACGCGTGCAGCCTTCTCCATCTCTCCAAGGAAAGTGTAATAGTGCGAATCGATGTACAACTTCTCGCGATCACTTACCTTCTCCCGCAGCTCGTATGCCTTCTGTCCATTCAATTCCGCTAAAGCAAAGTCTCCCAGGTCAGAATACACCGTACCCATGTGGGCATAGGCCATAGCAAACTTAGGGTCCAGGTCTGCCGCTCGCTCGAAGAACGGGAGAGAGGCAATAGGACCTTTTGTGTTAAAGGTCTTCAATCCCATGCTATAGGCCTGAAGGGCCTGGAGCGAGAATGTAGTCGCCTGCTCTACCGGGATGGAGAACTTGTCAACCAAGGCCAGAGATTCCCCTGATCTTCCGCGCAGATAGGCAGAGGCTTGGTCGAGCTTCCTGAGCACTTCGACTTTGCTGGATGCCCGAGCTCGCGTGGTGGCTATTGAATCGCCGGTTGCGCAGTCGGTGGCGCTTAGAATGAGCAGGTACTCGGCACCCAAATTCGTGATGGAGCCGGACAGCAGCGCCTTCCCGCCGGCACGCTGGCACAGTTCCTGGGCGGCCGTAGCGGTCAGTCGATCGTCGGACGAACGTCCCATCATTTGCATTGTCTGCGCCATCTTACGGTCTGAGAGTACATGGAGGAAAGGCGACTGCTCGAGATCCACGAACAATGCCTGCTTGAGCGTGTCGTCGAATATTGGGTCGTCAGTTCCGTTCGCAAAATCGCCGAGCACGATGGTGTCCTTCTCCATCAATTGCTGCGCATGCCGCGGGCCGAGGAACACTCCACTTGCGAGCAGTACCACCCCGGCAATTCCCAAGCATAAAGCTGCAATCAGAACGGCTGACCTTTTGACACCAAGCAGCGGTCCAGAAACCGGTGAGGAGGATTGTCTTTCGGGTATAGAAATCGGCGATGGCTGGATGGATGGAGTTGAACCGTCTCTCACTGGCGCGATGAAGCGGTACCCGCGGCGTGGCAGCGTTTCTATGAAACGTGGGTGGTCAGCGGAATCCTTCAGGGTGTCGCGCAGTCGGTTGATGGCCCTGTTCAAGCTGTGGTCAAAATCGACATAAGTATCGCCAGCCCAAAGCCTTTTTTTTAATTCCTCGCGCGTGACCAATTCGTTGGGACGCTCCAAGAGCGCCAACAGGATCTGAAACGGATGCCCGTTAAGATCGAGCTTCCGCCCTTTGTTGCAGAGCTCTTGGGTGCTGAAATCGAGCTCGAACTCCCCAAATCGGGCACGCTGCGGCAGTGCGGTGGGAACCATTACGTGGGACCTCGGCCCCAAGATGGCTTCCGGAAATCTACCACAGCCCGCTTTGGCGTCGCAATCACCTGCCGTACACGATCGAGACAAACGGCGTCGATGCAGGATCAAGATGTTACCTACATGTTATATCGGTGGAATTGACGAGAAGCACTATCTGGCCAATAGTTCCCGCGCCGGACCCATGAAGCGAAAAAGCCAAGAGGAGGAGCGTATGAAATTCAGGATGATGCCCAGGATCTTGACCGTCGTTTTCTTGGTGCTTTATTCGCTGCAATGTCCTTTCGGGTTCCGCTTTCCGCGCAGGAGCCTAGCGCCTCTCTGTTTTCGTTTGCCTTTACCACCCTAGACTTCCCAGATGCTACCAGCACGATAGCTAATGCTATCAACGACCTCGGAGATATCGTTGGCCAGTACAACGATAGCGCAGGGGTAACACATGCGTTCCTGATGAGGCAGGGGAAGTTCGCCTCACTTGATTTCCCGGGCGCAACCGCAACCTTAGCATTCGGTATTAACAATTTGGGCGAGACTGTGGACTTTACGCGGATAACAGTGGCAATGGGCACGGCTTTTTGCTACAGCGCGGCAGGTTCACCACAATTGATTTCCCAGACGCTGCGATTAATCAAGCGGATGGAATCAACGTCCTGGGGAAGATCGTGGGAGCCTATGCGGGTGATGATTTCATAGCTCACGGTTACTTGCTATCCGACGGGAAGTTCAAAACGATCGATTTCCCCGGCGCCAGTCAGAGTTTCCCGTTTGCTATCAACGTATTTGGCTCTGTAGTAGGCGTGTACATCGACAGCAGCGGCAATGGGCATGGTTTCTTGTTGCAAGGAGACACCTTTAGCACTCATGATTTTCCAGGCGCTGCCTTTACGCAAGCGAATGGGATCAATGGGCGGGGGCTAATCGTCGGTAACTATGTGGATGGCAATGGCGGAGTTCATGGGTACCGGGAGGTCAGGACAAACTTCACATCAATTGATGTTCCGAACGCTACAGCAACTGCCGCGTTTGGAATCAATGCTCACAACCGAATCGTGGGGCTCTATTCTGATACCAGCGGCATCACGCACGGATTCGTAACGAATCCGAAGGCAGCGACGGCTGCCGATTGAAAGTTTCCTCGCGAAGCGGTGGCCTGACCGTGGATTTTATACCAGGTGAAGTGAGAGAGAATTCACCTGGGAGGAAGAACTGCCGTTTGTATCCTTCGCTCAGGAGCAAAAAGCCGAACATTATCATTACAAGTTCGTGAATTGGGAGACGTCTGCCCGGGCCCCGCTCTGACTTGATCGACAGGAGGGAAGTCATGAGGTTCGAGAACCGGAAGATCATTGTTGTACTCGCCATCGTAATCACGCTTGCCGCTGTTCTGATTTGTCCAGTCAACCCTGCCCGTGCGACGTTTCCCGGCAAGAATGGCCGGATCTCCTTCCTTGAAGTTACCGACGTCGTAAACGTTTACACCATAAATCCCGATGGCAGCGACGAGCGGCAACTTACCTCGTTCGGGCCGGACAATTCCGTCTTCAATTCTGCGGAATGGTCTTCGGATGGTCGACAACTCGTTTTTCCTGCGGGCCCAGTGACTGTTTCGGGGCCAGGCCAAATCTGGGTGATGAACGCTGACGGCAGTAACCAGCACATATTGTTCAGCGATCCCGCCGGCCTCGACCTAAACACCATTTTTTCGCCTGACGGTAACTATATAGTCTTCACGCGGTGTCAAGGCGGAGGCTTTCCTCCTTGCGCCATCTACCGAATCCGGTCCGATGGTTCCGAGTTGACCGCGCTCACGAATTTTGACCCCAATCCGGACGTCGTCGACGCTTTTCCGAACTATTCACCCGATGGACGCCAAATCGCATTCACGAGCCTCACGCGTGGCGGCATCCTCGAGGCCATTTACGTGATGGATTCAGACGGGTCTGATATTCGCAGGCTGACGCCTCCGGCAATCGGGGCATCTTCTGCCAATTGGTCGCCCGACGGTGAGAGCATTATGTTCGATACCAACGATGGCTTCTGCGGCGGCTGTTTTTTCCCCATTCCGAAATCTGGTCGATCGGAGCCGACGGACGAAACCTCAAGCGCCTTACCGGCGACCCCAATTTCATCGACGTCAGCCCTTCCTGGGCGCCGCAAGGCGACGCCATCGTCTTCGAGCAGGACGATCATCGTTCACAACTTCTCAAATCTTTCTTCTCAAGGTCGGCGAACAGGGCACCAGCGCCACCGTTATCCATAAGGGTTCGACACGCAAAGCGCGCGGTACCGCCGGCTTCCCAACTCCAGCGGGCAAGAACCAGACCCGTAATTCTCAGCTGAAGCTCATCGAGGATGACGGAGGGGCGCCACGCTGGGGACCAGCATCGCACTGAATGGACGAGGCCCGTTTTCAGGTGGAACTGATAGTAAAGGAGAGATCATCATGCGCGCTGCTTATGCAAGGCTAGGATTTGTCATCATCTTCGCACTGCCATTCGCCGCACTCCTATTGTTTAAGGGCAGTCGCGTTCGCGCTGCCGATATGGACGAAAGCGGCAAAATAGTGTTCGTGGGCAACCAGTCCGGCAACTTCCAGCTTTATACCATGAACCCCGATGGCAGCCAGATACTGCAGATCACCAATCTCGCCTCTACTGCACTTGAGACTTGGGTTCCGGATTTCTCGCCTGATGGGAAGCGTATTGCGTTCTGCTATGGCACCATCGACGCCTTCGGCAATATCGCTTCCGAGATCTATGTCATCAACGTGATGGGACAAACTCAATTCAACTCACCCACGAGTTGTTCGAATGCGCGCCGCGCTGGTCTCCCGATGGCACCCACATTACTTTCATGAAGCAGTCCACGCGCACCAATCGCGGTGTAGTAGCCACCATGCGCGCCGACGGCTCCGACCAAAAGGCGCTAACAACCGATCTTTGGGGCGTGTTCCGCTCTGGCTACACACCCGACGGCAGTCACATTCTGTGGGAAACACAAGAGGCCGGATTTGTCTCCGTGCTTTGGATCATGAATTCCGATGGCACAGACAAAGAGCGCCTGACTACCCCTCCCCTCAAAGCCGGCCTACCGAGCGCTCCCTCCGCGGACGGCGTCGTCTTCATGAACAATCAAAACTCACCGACTGTCATACCTACCGCCCTCTATCGCATGAACCTTGACGGCAGCGACGTCGATCAACTTACCCAGATTGTCGGCGATTCTCACGATGGGTGGGCGAACTACTCGCCCAGCAGGCGAAGGATTGTATTTACCAGCGACCGATTGAGCTCCGACGGCAGCCTCGACATTTTCACAATGGACGCGGATGGTTCAAACGTCAACCGCATTGCCACCGGCGTCACCGTCGGCGGCTGCGCTGATAAGAACTGTGTCAATCCAGCCTGGGGTCGCGCCGCTCAATAGCCGACCAGATTCAGTGCTTCTCCTATTGCCGCCGACACGACCTATGGGAACGGTCAGCTTTTGGCCTGGCTCGAGGAACGAAATATCACTCCTTATATTCACGTGAAAGAAAGTCCTGCCCCCAAAACCAACTTGTATGGGATTGAAAAGTTTCTCTATGATACGGAAACGAACGGTTATCATTGTCCCGCAGGAAAGCGCCTAACCTACCTTGGGGTGCACCCGCCCAACCGAAACCATATCTATCGGGCGACGCGAAAACGGTGTCGGGAGTGTGCATACAAATCGCAGTGCACCACCGGACAATAAGACGAGAACTTAGTGCCATCCAGTCATCATCCGGGAAATCTTGACGAGACGAGCAAGCGTCTGCCAATGTCGTGGATGCGGAACTCGCCGTCCACGTCGGATGTCCACGGCACACGGAATCGAGATTCTCAGTTTCGAAGCTAGGACTGAAAGCGTGATGTCTTAAGTCGGGGCTGAATCTCGCTAGGTAAACCCTCTCATCGACCCAAACGGGCGGATAAACAAAGTTCCGGCGTTTATGCCCACATAACGTTGTCGGACTACGACGATTCGCGTCGATGTGTGGTGGGGCTTGATCTCGGACGATAGAACAAACCACCTCTAAATGGGTCCGTTCCAGGCTCTCAACCGATTTTTCGCCAGTTCCGCTTGCCGTCCCGCGCGACACAAGCAATCGGCCATCTGTTCCATTAGTCTGTGCCCATTTGGCTGTCTCCGTGACTTCAACACAGCACCGAGTCAGCCTCGGGATCGACAAATACCCCTGAAACAGGTACACTCAATGTGTTCGTCCAATGTGTTCGTCCTTTACGTAACAAAGCTCGTGTCGGATTCTGCGCAATGCGCTTACCATCACTCTTGCGAACGGGAAATTTACATATAAGATGAGTTACGGGTGCGTCTGTAAAGACGAAGCTCATTCGTCGTGGCCTTGCTCTCTTATTCGAGGCATTAAACCGAGAACAGTTGGAACTGGGTTTACCAGAAGTGCAGTCAGAGTACGGCCCGGGCCGCGGAACTTTGCGTTTTGAACTCGACAGAAGGGAGCGTCAGCGATGGCTGGTAAAAACATCCTTCTGATCGAACCTGGTTACAAGAATAAATACCCGCCGCTCGGGTTGATGAAGATTGCGCAGTATCACGGGCCGCGCGGGAAAAAAGATAACGTTCGGTTCATCAAAGGCGAAGACCGCTCGGTTCTTATGACGGCATGGGACAGAATTTATATAACGACGCTCTTTTCGTTCGAGTTCCAGCGCATTTCGCAGAGCATTGATTTTGCCTTGTACGCGGCGAACGGCCACGCAGAAAAAGTATTCGTTGGAGGCATTGCCGCTTCGCTTATGCACGAACAAATTTCTCGCGGAGTCGCGATGGCGAGGCGTCCGATTCATTAAGGGCCTTCTTAGCCAACCGCCTGCGATCGCTCTGCAGTTGGACGACTTTGCTGAAGAATTGTATTCAGACGACGTTCTTGGCACGCCAATCGAAGATTTGATTCCTGACTACAGCATTCTTGATCAAATCGCTTACCGCTATCCCGTAAACGATGCGTACTTCGCTTATGCGTCACGAGGCTGCATTAGGACATGTAGCTTCTGTGGAGTGCCAAAACTCGAAGGTGACCAGCGCGATGCTCCTCCGCTCTCTCGCCTCGTCCGCGGCGTGGAGGAATTCTATGGACCCAAGAAAGACCTCACTTTGATGGATAACAATATCGTTGCGTCTCCGCGATTTAAGGAGATCATTGCTGAAATTCGCGATCTTGGTTTTGTTCCTGGTGCGAAACTAAACCGCGGTCGTGTGCCAGTTCAAAGGCGCGTAGACTTTAATCAAGGTGTGGATGCCCGCATTCTTTGCAAGGACCCAATGTTCTTGCGCGAGCTATCAACCATCTGTCTGAAGCCGCTTCGAATTGCGTTCGATCATTGGGGACTGCGGAAACCCTACGAGCAGGCGATTCGATACGCTCACGATTTTGGCCTTCACGAGCTATCGAACTACATGCTGTACAACTTTCACGATTCGCCTGCCGATCTATATTTCAGGATGAGGCTGAATCTTGAATTGAATGAGGAACTCGACATACGCATCTGGTCCTTCCCAATGCGTTATCAGCCCACTGATCGGCCAGATCGGTCATTTATGGGTGAAAACTGGACAAGATATCAACTGCGCTCCTTGCAAATCATCTTGCAGGCGACCCACGGGGTGGTCAGTGGCGCACCGCAGTTTTTCAAACGCGCGTTTGGCGAAACCGAAGCCGAATTCAGCGATCTGCTCTTGTGGCCCCACAATTCATCTTCAATCGGGACTACTACGAAAAGGGAGATGGAAGACAGAATTTGACGAGTTCACGGTGTGCTTCTCGCAGTTATCTCAACACGAGAAGGCGGAGTTGCTATCTTTGATCTCCTCGACTCACCCACGATTTTTCAAGGACCTGCCAGAGCAAACTAATAATAAAATATCCGGAGAATTCTTCGCTTCTATATTCCGCTGCCCAAAGACGAAGAAGCTGCCATATGGGAACGGCAAAAGAACCCTTGATGCGACCGCAGTATCCACGTGCCAGACGACGAACGAGTGGAAGATGCCGGCCTGTTTGAGAACTTGAATTTAGGCCTGAATCCGAAGGCACCGAATCTGTCGCAGGTCACGCATACTTATGAGCATTCCATTGATCAGTTTACACATGCCCGATATCCGTGGTCCGACCGCAAGGAATCCATTGTTGTCGGCAAAGACATTTTGGAGATCCTTAGCAGCGCGATGTATGTGGATCCGCTGACGATCTATCGGGAATACGTCCAGAATGCAGCAGATGCCATAGATGAAGCACGTAACAAAAGGATAGTGCCGCCCGAATAGCAGGAACCGTTGAAATCCATATCGATATCGACAAACGAACGGTGAAGATTCGCGATAACGGAACCGGTATTCCTCTCGATGAATTCGAGACACGCATGACCGCATTCGGAGCCAGTGCAAAACGAGGCAAGAATGCACGTGGCTTTCGCGGAGTCGGGCGGCTATCGGGACTCGGGTACTGTCAAGAGCTTGTGTTTCGAGCACGCGCCAGCGGAGAACCAAAAGTCTCCGAATTGAAGTGGGATTGCCGTAAAGCGAAAGCTTGCTCCGATCCTCCGACTTTGCAGGGGATCTTGCCGACGTGGTGACACAGTCTGTCCAGGTTCGTCGCGTGGACGGGCGAAATTGGCCTGAACACTTCTTTGAAGTCGAGCTTCGAGGCGTGCCACGCCTCCGCAACGACTGGCTACTCAATCCACCAGTTATCGAGGAATATCTTTCCCAGGTTGCGCCCTTACCTTTTGCGCCGCAGTTCCGATTCGGAGATGCCATCGCAGAGATGCTGCGCGACCAGGTTGCTCTGACCAATATTATGCTGACCGTAAGTGGTAACACGGAGCAGACATTTCGCCCCCATCGAGACTCGTTCGACATTTCCGGCGGGACAGACACGTTTCAGGAGTTACAACCCATCACAATTTCATCGGTCGATGGCGATAGCGTTGCTGCGATTGGATGGATTCTGCACCATGGCTATAAAGGAGCAGTCCCACAGCCAACGCTCAAAGGCTTAAGGCTCCGATCGGGAAATATCCAGGTGGGGACGAACGGAATACTCGAAGACCTGTTTGTTGAGACGCGGTTCAATTCATGGTGCGTCGGTGAAATCCATGTGATCGATTCGCGAATCATCCCGAACGGCCGTAGAGACCATTACGAACAGAACGTGCATTACGTCAACCTCATAAACCAACTCGGACCTATTACAAGGGAGATCAGCATACGTTGCAGACAGAGTTCGATTCGTCGAAATTGGCTGCGGCAATT
Source organism: uncultured Acidobacteriota bacterium (assembly GCA_963729525.1). Taxonomy (GTDB): domain Bacteria; phylum Acidobacteriota; class Terriglobia; order Acidiferrales; family UBA7541; genus Palsa-295. Next base: position 101,892 of record CAVSOB010000006.1, on the reverse strand, counting down.
CGATCGCCAGAAGGATCAAGTCAACCGCGACTTGGCGATCGTCAAGCAGGGAACGCTCAGTGCCCCAGAACGGCGCGTTTTATTCACGCAAATCCAGCAGACGCTTGAGGCGATGGACAAGACGCTTGCGAAGGACGTATTGCAACCTGACATCTCCCGCCTATTACCAGGCTTGATTAAATTGCGTCGAGCGTTCGCCAAGGTGAACTCAAAGACCTACCGTGCCAAGGTTCTAACAACCCTCGCTCCTGCTCAGCGACGTACTTACGAGCAGGCTTTTGCCTTGCTTTACGATTGTTCCGCAGATAAGCGTGGGGCGAAGCTTCTCGTTGACCGGATACTCGCTCGCTTGGCACGAAAACTAAGAGCTAAAAGATCCTAACTTTATTCAATTTTCTTGAGCAGGGCCTCAATCCGAGCTTGAAGTTTGCCGAGTTCATAGCCGATCTTCGCACGCACCTGGCCTGCTGATCCATCCAGAGCTTTTCCCGTTTCGTCTCGGGTCAGCCATTTTCGGAAACTCGACACCTTCTGCAAGTGCTGGCTACCGCCGCCAGCATCCATCGCTGCCTCATATGCATCCTGAAACGTCAGCGAACCGTTCACAAACTTCTTGAGAGTTTTTGCTGCGCCACACACGATCGGAAGTTCTTGTCGCACGTCTACTGCACGGGCTATTTCCCGCGATTTGATCTTTGCCACGATCAGCGAATCAAAAGTCGGGTAATGCTGGCGAACTTTTCTGATCTTCGAGGACTTCAGGTACTCGTCATAATAGCTCCAACGCTCTGTGTCTACCTCCTTGTGATCGACCATAAACTGATATGTATCAATCAAGTGTTTCACCTGCTTTTGGGAAATGCCGATTTCCCGCGCGAGCGTCGGGAGATCAATATTATGCTTTTTGAAACGCCTGTAGAGGAATCCCGACTGTTCATAAGGAACCCAATCCTTTTTCCCTTGACGTGGTATTGCCCAGGAAACATACCAGTGCTTCGCTTATATCGCTTGGAAGCAGGGTGCATTTGATTCTTCCCCATTTGATCGGATCACCCTTTGCTAAATAACGGTACGCAGCAAGACGGCTGTTGCCTTCCAATACCTCGAATGTTCCATCCTTAACGATGAGCGGCTCGATCAAACCCTCGTTTTGCTTAACGTCTTGTATAAGCTCCTTCACGTGCTCCATGTCGAGCAACCGTTCTTGAATCTGCTCCTGGCTCGGTTCGCTCGAATCGCTGCGAACAAGTGAATAAACACGCGGATTCTCCGTAAAGAACTTCAACTTCGCCTGCTCGACCTCTTTGGTGACAACGGGGTCTGTTTACCTCGTATTAAAAGCGTGCCCGTGCTTACTGCCTCAGCAGGCCCAGCTTCCGTGATCGAGTCCATCAACTGACCTCCGCTATGCCGAGTACATCGCGAATCATTTCCCCGAAGACGTAGAGCATCGGCTTCATACTCGGCCTTAGTGATATCGCCCTGTCCAAGTTTTGCGGCGAGATGCTTCGCGGACAATAAGTCTACCCATCTCGATCGTGTCCTTTGCAATGAGGTTGGTGACGAAACAAGGACGATTCTGAGAGATTCGATGGATCCTGTCCTGGGCCTGAAGGTAATCATCAAGGCTGAACGATCTGTCGTAGAAGATCGCATGATTTGCAACCGTTAGTGTCAGTCCTTCTTTGGCTGACGCGGGTGTCGCGATCAACACTTTGCAATCTTCATCTTTTTTGAACGATTCAAGTGCCCGACTTGCTCATCGTAGGTCAATTTTCCATGAACTCGCACTGCACCGAATTGCGTTGTTTGCTTCGCCAGCCAATCAACGTTAGCCGTAAATGCAGTCCATACGATGGCCTTCTCTCCACATCTGAGACCTTATAGAGCATGGCTTCCAGCACCGGAAATTTGGCCGGAACACCACGGTATGACTCATCGACGAGCCTCGGGTTTGACGCAACCTGAACGAGTCGCACGAGCCTTTTCAAGATGGCATCTGCATCGTCGAGAATCGGTCTTCCTTCTTTAACCACGATAGCTGCGCACTCCTCCCGAAACCGCTGATAGATTTCCTCCTGACGAGGTTCAAGCTCAACACGAACGCTCTTGATCTCTTTAGAAGGCAGTTTTATTTCAGCGGTTTGTTTTGTTTCACGGACTGTAAAATGGCGAATCTTATCGAATACCGCCCCTAATTCATCCTGGAAATGCGCCGCCTTCTCCGGATTACGTGCCAATTTATTCGACAGGTCTAGTGTCCCCTTAAAGGAGGCAAAATCCTGACCAAGCGATTTGCCATGATCCAAAAAGTAGATCTGAGCCCATAGATCGTATGGACGATTGGCTACCGGTGTGCCTGTCATGATAATGCGACGAGTGAAGCCAGGCGCCAACTCGATGAGAGCCCTCGCGAGATCCGCATTCGGGTTCTTTATTTTGTGTGCCTCATCAAGTATTGCACCAACACGGCGCGTCCTAAGAAACAGTGCCATCCGTTTTCGCTCGGATTTGAGAACCTCGTAATTAGTGATATACAAACGCGCGGGGCTGTTGAGCGCGTGGAAATTTGCCCGACGATTTTGGCCCAGAATTCGAGGTACAAGAAAGGTATGCAGGGCTATCTCGGCACGCCAATTTTCGATTAACCCTCGTTTCGTTATGACCATGACCGTATCAACGACATCTGCTTTCAACCACGTAAGCGCCAAGTCCACACCTATCTTCGTTTTTCCTAAGCCTTGCTCGTGGAAGACGGCGGCATATTCAAGGTCTTTGATGGCATCTACGGCTTCGACCTGATAGCCGAACCCTTGATGCTTCGCAAGGAGGGACGCCTCTCTTTGAACTCTCAGCATCGGTCTGCCATTCGCTTCTCTAAACCGTCCAGGAAGACAAATTCCGTCGATCGACTCACCACGTTTTGCGCGACGCCGTTCACGATTTCACGCGCCCGCGGAGCGCATGCCACGGGACCGCGAGAACAAAAATTCCTTTTTCTTTGTCTTTCAAAAATTCAATGAAAGCACGGATCTGGTTGCGCGAATGGTCAGTTTCGAGGTCTTGTTGGGTCTTTGCCTCGCCGATGATCGTCACGGTATGTGGGGCATCCATAGCGTAGACATCCGGAGCGAATCCGCCAATTCGCGGTGGTTTCTCTCCGCGGATGAGGCCCGGCAAGTCATGTAACATTGCCAAGTAGTTAATCTCTCGGTGTTCTTCTGCGATGTAGCTGAGAATCGCTTTGACCAGCTTCATGTGCTGGAGTGATTCAGCCAAAAATCTATGCCTCGGTTCCCTTCGGATTTAGAAGGGCGTTGATCTGGATTTGAACTTCATTGAGGTACTGAGCAGTTTCACCACCTGGATCGGCCCTAAGCCTTTCAGCTTCATGCCAGTTCAAGTTGTATATCGCCTGAGTTAGAGCGCGTGCCAATTGCCCAACATTGGCCTCCAATAAAGCTTTGTTCAAATCTGGCGGATCCAGAACTTCAACTGCTTTCCTGGCGCCGTGCTTAACAAAAACTTCTCTTGCCTTCGGGTTCTTTAAGATTCTGGGCAGAATACGCACGGTGTTAAGAGGATCGAGTTTCTCTTCATGTATCCAGGTAGAGAAATCGGACAGGTTAAATCCGGCCTCAAGTATCGATTCCTTCACACCAGGCTTTTGTAATCAACGAAACCACTAAATCTCGATGTATCAAAGCTTGTGTCGTCAGGCAATACGGGTCTGTAATATGTCTCCATGTCCTGAAAGGCGTTGATGAGTTCGATGACTTCCTTTTGCCTGCCTCCGCAGAAATCCACCATCGCGCTGAAAGGCAATCGTTCCTGCATCCGCAGGTAACGGAGATACTTTGCTTTAGAATATGGATCCCATGCTCGCGTCCCACCAAATGAATTTGCAGTCGCACTGCGTCTGCTTCAGCCTCGGCTATATCCTCGTACACGAGGGACGGAATTTGCGTCCAATTCCTTTGACACCATCTCTCAAGAAACACTTATAAAGCGCGAGTCGCGTGTTCCCTTCGATACAAACAAGCTTTCCGTCCTTTTTTCGGTTAACGATAATTGGTTGAATTAAACCACCATTCGTCAGAATAGAATTCTTAAGCTTTTCGAAACTCGTGCTGCTTTCGCCTTCGTCGTCGCCCGCAGCGCCGAGAGCCAAGCACATCTGATCGAAATCTGGATTATCCCCGTACATTTCATTCCATTTCCGAATCCGCGGATTGTTGCAGTCGAGTTCAATGTCCGCGACGGATAAAGGCATCGGGACTCCAGCACCAATCATGACGTTCTCACCTCCTTTTTTCTCGTGGCTGCTCGTACCCAGAGACCCCTATCTTGCCGACACTCGTGGACATACGACAAGTGTATTGGACAGTTCTTCTCGAATGGAGGTCAGAAATCACATCAGTATCTAACTTAGTAATACACTTCGCTGCCGCTGTCGCCCGAACGGGAATCGGCCCGCGCCACGATTCGCGTTCCCTGTTCGCGGCCTGCAAACCTCACGATAGTTCTTTAATAACCTAGTGACTCCTGAAAATCCGATAGGTGCGATCGGTGTGGACTAAGAATCAGTCACTTACGGTGTCGATTTTTGCGGGGATTATCGAAAGCTTGGGGATGGGTAGCTCAGAAACATCTGTTTATGGACAGGTCGCTACGCTGAAAATCAGTCGCTTCTAATCAGATACTTAAAGTGCGTTCGCGAGGTGGGTTTTTGGACAACCCGTAGTAAGGCTCGCTTTGCCGTTCCGGCACTCAATCTCAATTGCCGGGCAATCGTGCTCCACGAAGCACCGGTATTGCGCAGAGCAGCAATCTTAGCAGCATCCACGCTCACCCTTGGCCGTCCGAGCTTCTTCCCCCTCGATCTTGCGGCAGCGATGCCCGATTTGACGCGGTCCCGAATTAGCTCCCGCTCGAACTCCGCGATACTCGCAAATATGCCGAACACTAGCCGTCCGTTCGGAGTACTCGTATCTACGCCTTCATGCAAACTGATGAATTCGATTCCAAGCGAGCGAAATTCTTGCGAGCGCGTTCACAAGTTGACGAAGGCTTCGAGCAAAACGGTCGTAGCGATAGACCACGACGGCATCCACACGCCGTCTTGCGACAGACGGCTAGCAATGCATCGAGTTGCGGTCTGTGCTCTTTCGCGCCGGAAACACCAGCGTCAACGTACTCGCCTTCAATGTCCCAACCCCGACGCTTGCAGTATTCCCGGAGCTCGCGGGTCTGCATGTGCGGGTCTTGCCCATTGTTGGTTGAAACCCTTGCATAGATAGCGGCTCGCATGTTGGAAGTCTCCGTGTTCTAACTCGACGTAGTTTTCAGCGGTGCTGATGAGACCCATTTTTTAGGTGGACTCCACCCTGCAATGGGTCCCTTCAATCAACTCGCAAGCAATTCAGTCTCAAGAGTCATCAGTGCATCCCGGACGTTATTCGAGGATTCCTTCACGATGCGAGCGAAATTCGGGTGCGGTTGCTCCGTTTGCCTCTCGTTCCCAGATGGACTCAAGCAATTGTGTGGCCTCGCTCGCCATCCCGTAGCTTGAGAACTCAATCTGCCGCGTGCGGGAGAGAAAGCGGGTCTCAAGGCCATCGGTAGCGTTGCATGTGAAGACGAAAATGGTTTGAGGCGGAAAAGCAGTGGCGTCCAGCTTGGACAAGAAATGGAGTTGCGCAGCATTCGACATCTTGTCGGCCTCATCAACGAGCACAAGGTGGAATCCGCCAGAGACGGGAACGTACCAACACTGGCGAATTACATCCTCGACATTCGCAACATTGCATTGTTGCGACGGGATGTGATGGACTTCCGCACGCAATGTGTCCGCCAGCGCGAGAGCCATCGTAGTTTTGCCTGTTCCCGGTGGACCGATAAAAATCCACGCGGATTGGTACGGATTAGTCGCAAATTTGCCGAGAATGCGCTTCGGCTTGTCCAAGCCGATGAAATCGACAATAGCGCGTGGACGATATTTCTCCGCCAGCGGCATGGGAAACGGAAGAGTTGTGCTCATTGGCGGTCACTCCCTTCCGCTTGAGTCTTGCCCAGAATGTAGTCCGCTGCTTTTTGCGCGTGACTCGCAGCGGAAATAATCAGGCGTGAATCAGATTTGAGCCTGCTAATCCACGCTTGCAAATAGCTTGCCGAGTTACCGAGAGTCGCGTGCGAAATGCCAGCAATTCCCGCGAGCATTGCCGCACCCATCTCCGCAATGAGTTCCTCTTTGCTGTAAGACTCCGAACCGAATTGATGGTCTGTGGAGTTTTCCGCGAAACGATTCAGACGCGAAACATATCCGGTGCTATGCGTGAGTTCGTGGAACAGCGTCGAGTAGTACGCTTCCGGTGATTCAAAGCAACTGCGAGACGGCATCCCAACCATGTCCGCCGATGGACGGTAAAACGCATGCGAATGTTGCTCGATTTGCGGCGCATTTGGCATCCGATTGGCGATGGATTCGCACTCCTCGATTGGATTGACTGGTTTCCGGTCGTCGCCATAGAGTGCTTTCAAACCGTCGCATTGCTCGATATTGAAAACTCGATAGTAGCGAAGCAGGACTGAGGTCTTGTTCTCGGTCTCTCCCGTCTCGCGGTTCTCTTTCGCGTACTCGCTAAACTTCCAAAATGAAACCAGAGTGCTTTTCTCTCCCTTGACGGACGTGTGCGCCTAACTGTTTGGCTTGATTGAACGTGACCCAATAGGGAGAACCGTAGCCTTGGGTCGCCAGCAAGAACACATTCAGTCCACGATACGGCTTCTTTGAAATCAGGTTTCGAGGGACGGACGTTGACCACGGTTTACGCCACGGCGCTACTCCTTGCTCCAATTGCTTGAGAATACTTTCAGTGATGATTTCTGGAACGGTCGGCATCTGTTTGGCCTCCTACTGCTTATAAAAAAGCGCGTAGGAGTTAAGGCTTAGGGCCAGAGGGGGTCTTTTTTTGGTCTAAGGGAGATGCCCAGCGAGATTTTGAAATTTCGAAAATTTCAGACTGATACGAGTTGCTTACGAGCCGAGGACCCCATTTTCGAGGTGGAGCCTCAAACTAGAGGCTGGCGATTGCTAATGCGAAGAGATATCTAAACAGCTATCGGACTGTCGCTCATGCTGAGTTAAATTCCGTGTGGTTATTGCAGCTTTGCGTACTCGGCTTTCGCAGCAATGAAAACGGGGATATCGGGGTCAGCATCTTTCCAAAGTGTCAGGAAATCCTGATACGCGGCGCGGGCTTTAGCGGTGTCGCCGAGCATGGCATAGGCTCTTCCGATTTGAAGATGCGCGAGTGCGCCGATGGGCTCATTCACGACCACTCCGCGATGGTCGAGGATTTTCTGGAACTCGGCGGCGGCTTCGCTGCCTTGATGAGCGGCCAGATAGGCTTCTCCGCGAACGTACACGGGATATAGAGCAAGCGACGACACTAGAACCGCTTGGCGAACCCAAGTAAGGTGCAGCTTGAAGGGTTCGATGGCCCTAGCAAATCGTCGTGAATCAAGTCGATTTGAGCGCGAGTCGTGGGGAGATAGTTAAACTGGATGACCGTGTCCTCCGGGAACCGCTTGTCCAAGTCATCGGCCAACCGCTGCGCCTGGGTTCCATCCTTGGCCAAGGCCAGCGCCAACGCCGCTTGAAACTGCACATGTGGTCCGGTTGAAAGCTCCAACGCTGCGGCTGCCTGCTGTCGTGCTTCGCCGGTGTTGCCAAAGAGGCCTTCCCGCAGAGCCGCATCTGCTTCGTAGCCCGCTGCTACTTCTTTTTCTTCCGCCCGCTTCGCCGAAGCTACCGCTCGGCGGGAAAATTCCCGAGCAGCGTGGAGCTGCCCGGAATAGGCAGCTGTATCGGCTTCAATTAAGAAGAACGTCCTCCACTCCTGGCTTGCCCTCAGCCCAGGCCACTTCGTGTGCCATCACCGGCGCATCACCTCGCAAGAAGGCCAGTTGGTACATCAAAATATTGCAGAGTAGAGGAATCGAACTTTTTCGCCTGAGCCTCTTCGGCGTAGCCCGGGCCTCCTCTAGACGATTGACGTTACTGAGTGAGGCAAAGGCTGTTATAACTTATGCCCGTCGCGTCTGAGGCGCGAGTTTCAGCGGGTTCCTCAAGAGATTTGTCGTATTGGCCGAGGTTACCGTAGATTTCAACTTAAGTTGATTGGCGCTATAAACTCTCGCGGATAGGTTTGTATCCACAGTTCATACACTCGACGGGTCTTCTCCAAGTCACCACTGATACGTCAATAGTGAGTACTCGATGTCGAATCTCTCCGGCTCGCTTGCCCGCTCCCGCAGCTCATAGGCCTTCTTCAGGAACTCAGACCCTGTAGTGGTCTCGCCGAGAAGCCAATAGCTCTTCCCGAGTCTTGCATAGGCCATCGCGAAATTCGGGTCAACGCGGATTGCCCGCTGGAAGAGCGGCACGGCATCGGCCATCTCGCTTGCCGCGCTCATCCTCCGCCCCAAGCTGTAGGCCTGAAGAGCCTCAAGCGAGGGCGTAGTTGCCTGCTCAAGCGGCGTATCGAAGCGCTTGACAGTACTAAGTGTTTCACCAAGCTTAGTGCGCAGCTTCGCGGCTGAATCACCGAGCGCCTTCAGGACTCGCTCTTTGCCGTCCGCCGTTGCCTGCTCCTCAGCCAAAACGTCACCCGTCCGGCTAAACCGACGGCCTTGAGGCCGAGGACATATTGAGTTCCCAGGTTTGCAATCGAGCCGTCAATCACTGCAGCACTCTGGGTCCGTCGGCAAAGGTCGCGAGCAATCTCAGGCGTAACCGGGGACTCAGTCGGCTGGCCCATCAGCCGCAGCGCTTGCTGGATTTGCTGTTCCGAAATGAGGCTCAAGAATGGCGATTGCTCAAGCTGCACTGCAAGCCCTTGCCGAAGCGTACCATCGAAGACTGTATCACCCGTTGTGTTGGTGAAGTCGGCTAGAAGGATGGTGTCCTTGTCCGTCAGCGCGTGGGCGTTGCGGGTGAAGAACAACCAAGCACCTATCGCCAGACCGACCGTCAATACAGCTGCGCCACCGACCGTCGCCCATCGAACCGAAATGGATTTTATGGGCTTCGACCTGTTCTCGGCTGCTGCGACAGCTGTACGACCTGACTCTGTATCGCGCTTCAACCGCTGCAAATCCGTTCGCATCTCCGCAGCAGATTGGTAGCGGAGCTTTTTGTCCTTCTCCAACGCCTTGTTGATGACTTCTTCTAACTTTAAGGAAGTCAGGATTCAGTCTGCACCGGTGCAACTGGCGTCGGTTCAGAATCTCCTCCCGCAATCATGCCAGAGGTCTCGCCCCGGAAAGGCGGATGCCAGTCACCATCTCGTAAAACACAACCCCGAAGGAAAACAAGTCCGTGCGCGCATCCAGCTCTTCGCCCCGCACCTGCTGCGGACTCATGTAGGCTATAGTGCCCACCGCACGTGCCCGGTTGAGTGAGCATTTCTGGCTCTCTGGCTGTGGGCATCGCTGAAAATTCACAGCACCGCGCGTCGGTGCCAGCTTCGCCAGACCGAAATCCAAAATCTTAGCGTGACCGCGTTCGGTGACAAATATGTTGGCAGGCTTGATGTCGCGGTGGACGATTCCTTTAGCGTGGGCTGCATCAAGCGCGTCGGCGATTTCGATTCCCAGTTCGAGCACTTGCTCAAGCGGCAACGGCCTGCTGAAATGCGATGTTTCATTGTTTCCCCGTCCAGAAATTCCATCGCAATGAAGGGCTGGCCGTCTTGTTCGCCAATGTCATGAATCGTGCAGATGTTCGGGTGGTTCAAGGCAGACGCAGCTTTTGCCTCGCGCTTGAAGCGTTCGAGCGCCTGAGGGTCATGCGCTAAATCTGGCGGCAGGAATTTCAAGGCGACAGCAGGTCCAGGCGCGTGTCCATAGCCTTGTACACCACGCCCATCCCGCTACCTCCGAGTTTTTCGACGATGCGGTAATGTGAAATCGTGCGGCCGAGAATGGACGAAGAATCAGTCACGTTGCGTGTATCTTACGCCTGCTTCTAGACAACTGTCGAGAACAGGGGCACGGTTTTCGTCCGCGTCCCCGATAATACTTGACATCCTAGATAACTACTCCCATACTCCGCGCAAGTTCGACGCACTGTGTACGCTCACCGCACCTTTCGGACAAATCGGACATTCACCATAAAATTGAGAAGGAGCATGCGTGTGAAAAACAACAAAATCCTCGTTGCGACTTTTCTCCTCGTCGCCCTATCTAGTGTTGCCGTCGGGCAGGACATGGCAACCGCTAAGCAGGCCGTCGCACTGGTAAGGGAAGCGGCCAGCACCCTCTCCAAGACTGGTGACTTGGCCCAGTTTGACCAAAAACAGGGACCGTGGGTGTCGAAAGACACCTATATCTTCATCCAAAACTGCGACACGAAGGTCATAGTGGCTCACCCCATCAAGCCGGAGATAATAGGCCAAAACTTTATGACTATGAAGGACAGTAAGGGAAATACGTTGTTCCGGAAAGATTATTGCGAGGCAGCCAGGCAGCCTTCTGGCGTCTGGTCCGAGTTTTGGTGGCCGAAACCCGGCGAGAAGGAGAGTTCCCGCAAGCTCACTTATAGCCTGAGTGCCAAAGGAACCCCGTATGTAGTGGTCTCAGGAATCTATGACGATAAGGCAACTATCAACGAACTGTCTAAGCTGACCAACCAGAAATAACCATGCCGGGGGACTCGCATCAGTAGTTGATGGTTAAGGGGCGGTTCTCAACCGGGCTTTGATGAGCCGGAACGGACGGGTATTGCTACCGATGGTGGATCTGATCAAAGAGAAAGAAGCGGCATCAGCGCGTCAAGCGATCAAGGTAGCGGTTGTGCAGGCGGCTCCAGTCGCGTTCAATCGTGATGGAACGCTCGAGAAAGTTCACGCGCTCGCGGGGGAGGCGGCCCGCAAAAGCGCACGGCTGGTGCTTTTCCCCGAAGCGTTTGTCTCCGCTTATCCGAGAGGGCTCGATTTCGGCGCCGTGGTCGGTTCGCGTTCGGAGGAGGGCCGCGAAGATTTTCGTCGATATTGGGAGAGTAGTGTGGATGTCCCCGGTCCTGCGGTCGACCAACTCGGCCGGACAGCGCGGACCAACAGTATTTATCTTGTCGTCGGTGTCGTGGAAAGAGATCGTGGCACCCTGTACTGTTCAGTATTGTTCTTTGCGCCGGACGGCGGCTTCTTGGGCAAACACCGGAAGATCATGCCAACCGGTTCCGAGCGATTGGTTTGGGGCTTCGGGGACGGTTCCACGATGCCCGTGTTCGATACCCCAATGGGGAAGGTCGGAGCCGTGATCTGCTGGGAGAACTACTTGCCCCTAATGCGAGCGGCAATGTACAGCAAGGGCATCGAGATTTATTGTGCTCCGACTGCCGACGCGCGGACTCATGGGTCGCATCGATGCGCCACATCGCAGTCGAAGGTCGCTGTTTTGTGCTTTCGTGCAATCAATTCAACCGCCGACGGCGACTTTCCGCCTGATTATCATTCGGCCTTTGGAGAAGATCCCGACGCAGTCATTTGTCGTGGTGGCAGCTGTATCGTCGATCCTTTCGGCGATTTTCTTGCCGGACCCAACATGGAGGGTGAAGAGATTCTGATCGCCGAGATCGACCGCTCTCAGATAGTCCGGGGCAAATATGACTTGGACGTTGTAGGCCATTATGCGCGGCCGGATATTTTTCAACTCCACGTAGACGAGCGGCCGAAGCAACCTGTGACTATTGACAGCGCAGAGGCGTCACACAAGGAAGAACGCAGATGGCTCAAGCCGACCGCAACGCCGCTGCAAGCTCGACAAAATAATTAAAAATTGACTTAAAGAAGAAATGAATAGATAACGCGGCAGGAATCGCTAGGGTGCTGTTGAACGCCTTAGTCCCAATTAATGAGGGAGGTATATCAAATTGGCGCGAAGAACAGGTCAACAAATTACACGGAGAGACTTCGTCAAGATTACCGGTGCCGGCACATTAGGAGCTTCAGTCGGTCCCTTCTTTCTGTTCCCAGAACGAGCGCAGGCGCAGCAGAAAACCTTGAAGATTCTCCAGTGGAGTCATTTCGTTCCCGGTTTTGATAAGTGGTTCGACGGCGTTTTTGCCAAGCAATGGGGCGAGAAGCACAATACGAATGTTACCGTGGACCATATCACCGCCCGCGAGGTCAACGTGCGGGCCGCTACGGAGGTCTCGGCTGGCAAAGGCCACGACCTCTTTCTGTTTCAATTTCCACCCGCGGCTTACGAAAAGCAGGTTATCGATCTGACCGACCTCTACCAGGAGGTTGAAAAGAAACACGGCAAGGTCATTTCGCTCGGGCACCGGTCCGCCTTCAACCCCAAGACCAAGAAATACTTCGCCTTCAGCGATTCCTACGTGCCATTCCCGGGCAATTACCGCATAGACCTCTGGGAAGAGGCGGGTTTTCCCAATGGCCCGGATACCTATGATGACTTGCGCGCGGGAGCCAAAAAGATCCGCGACAAATCTGGGAATCCCTGTGGTATCGGGCTATCCCACGACAACGATACGAGTTCTGCCGTGCGCGCTGTTCTTTGGTCCTTCGGCGGATCGGAGCAAGATGAAAAAGGAAACGTGATCATCAATTCCAAGCAAACTATCGAGGCGCTGAAATTCATGCGGGCACTTTACCAGGAATCCGAAACGTCTGAAGTGTTTACGTGGGATGAGACTTCAAACAACAGAGCGATGCTCGCAGGGAAGATTTCCTATACGATGAACGCGATCTCCATCACCCGCGCGGCCGAAAAAGATAACCCGGAAATGTCGAAGAAGATCCAGCTCTGCCCGGCATTAAAGGGGCCCGAGGAGAGGATGTCGCCGGGAAACGTCGTCAACGATTATGTCATTTGGGAATTTGCGGAGAACAAGGAGGGCGCGAAAGAATTCCTCAGAGACTTCGCTGACAATTTCGGCGAAGCGTTCAAAGCAAGTGAGTTCTACAACTTCCCATGTTTTCCGAGTACTGTGCCAGACCTGCCAGAGTTGCTCGCGCGAGACCCGAAAGCCAGCCCCCAAGATAAGTACAAGGTGCTGGCCAACGTGCTGGACTGGACTACAAACATTGGCTTTCCAGGTTATGCCACGAATGCGATCAACGAGGTCGTCAGCACTTTCATTCTTAACACGATGTTCGCTAAGGTAGCTCGCGACGAAATGAGCGCCGATGACGCCGTGCGCACCGCGGAGAAGGAAATCCAACGTATCTTCGACAGGTGGAAATGAGGGCGTCATATGCGGACGGGCATGTGATGATGGATTATCCAAATAGAGCAATCGAAATTCTTTCAACGGCGTGGGTAAACTAACTTTCTAGAACTTCCCCACCTTCAAAGGGTCCTCCACTCTGTCTATATAGGAATTCTCCTCAGCGGTGGACGTGCCCAACTGGGTCTACTTTTTTTTGCGAAAGGAGATGCCCAGCGAGATTTTCAAATTTCGGGTTTCCGGCTGAAGGAGGCTGAAGGAGTTGTCCGCGAGTGAATGCACTTAAAGGAATTTACTATGCCTTTTTCCAGTATCGCGGGAATAACGGCGGAAGCCCGTTTTGGCTAAAATAAATAGTCGAGCCACGGCGGAAGGCCGAGAAGGTGAAACCATGAGCGACCAGACACATTTGCTGGAACGCATTATGGGTCTTCAAGTTGAACTTAACCATTTTGGCGAATGCTCTCGATAGCAGCAAATTCACTACGACGCCGAGCTACGTCGGCTACGAAATGAGAATCGAAATCTGCAAGCTCGGCACCACGCTCTCCAAGCTGAGGTTAACACTCTGCGAGTTCAGCTTGAGGCCAGTTTGTCGGCGATTTCTTACTTAGAGCAGCGGCTCAAATTTCATTTGAAATCTTTAGTAGAGCAAGAAATGTTGAGCAACAGGGCGTGATGTTGGATGAAATCAGCATACTGATGGAAAATACCGCGATGAACCTCGAAACAAACTTACCAGTATCCGTTTGACTGAGTTCCGTCTTCATCAAAGTGAAGACCTAGCATCCACAGCACTTCTAATCGCAGCCTAGACTGCTCTCTCTGTATCAGCAGGCTCGGGCAGGTTCCAAGCCGCTAGCAGTGTCAGGACCGTGGCGAAAATCACAAGTAAACCAATTGCTCTCCGTTGCGTATTCGGATGCTCCATATTCTTCTCTCGAAGGCGGACCGAACTCGAAGTAGTTTAAGCGAGTTGACAATCCGCTAGGCAGCTCTTCCATGCTGCATAGAATTCCAAGATTGTGGCATAAACCAGATTAGGCGTGAGGCTCGACGCTCTTCCTTCTTCGGGGTGACGCACTCAAGGATAATTCCTTCTCCCTGCGAGTAAATAAAGTAATCCCCCGGCACGACAAGAGCGTACCCAGTTGTGCGTTCCCTAGCTTCCGCCAGAGTGTCTACAGCCGTAATCCAGAACGGGTAACCGTCGTCACGGCGTTTGAAAATATCATAAGTGGGCTCCATTTCGTGCCCTTTGCGAAACGAGTTTGAGTCGTGAAGAATCATTTCTAGGTGACAGTTGTGCATTCCGCTTGCCATCGGCGCAGTCGAATTCCTCAATAGAATCACCGAGTTAACTGGGCCCGCACTCAGGGCTTCTAAGTACTCCAAATTTTGTACCGAGTAATTTTGTCCGGGAGACGCCCATCCTCCGTACTAGTGCTTTCTTGTGAAGAGTCAATCAAACCGTTGAACAGCCCGGAGTTGGAGCAATGAAGAGAAACGGCTACCAACACTCCCAACCTCTTTGAACTCCTTGAGAACGGTGAAAGTCGCAGTCGAATCGTGTCACATCACTCGCACTAGCAACCGAGCGGTAACTTCCCTACTCGTCTGGACCTCTCCTGCTCGCGTGGTCCTTGTGGCGTCTTCCTTGGAAGAAGTGACACATTGCGAGCAGAACCAGCAAAAGTGCAATTGCTAGCAGGACGACCGCTGGGAGTGTAGGCATACCTAAGGTACGTCAACGTTTGCTTGGGTTAATGAACTTGTGACCAGACGAATCCCAGAGACGATAGTCACCCGGTGCGGTCGAAACTAAGTTTTTCAAATCCCTTCGTGCCTGCTCGATGTCTTTGACAGCTTCAACCCGCACGAAGGACCCGTCAGACCGTTGTACGAAAATTTCATATTTTGAATTCATGAAGCACCTCACACAAAGAGGTTCGTGGAGGATTTAACGATGTGCTTTTGCGATGCGATAGTCAAGCTCTGCATTTAACAGTTAGTTTTCGCTTAGCGTCCATTCGCTTGAAGAGCAGTCCCAAATCTTCTTTGCAAACCACCGACGGCATTGCACCGGCTTGGTTGTTGCCGAAACCAGTCACTCTTATTGAGAGTCGCTCGGTAAGAATGAAGCTCGAACGCGAAAACCCTTTACATCCCGTAAAGCATCTAAACAGATGAGGACCCCATCTTTATCGCAGTGTCCTGCACGCCTAAGGTCTTGGTAACGTGCATGGAGACCCCTCCAAACGACCAAGGCCGCAGAAAACTCTGTATTAGAGACGGGTCCTCCCACTTCAAACCGCCCTGTCGCTAAGTCCAGATTGACGCGCCAGTCACTATTGCTGGCTAACCGCCGTGAGCCACTTTTCGCTTTTGGAATGCTTTGCACTGACACCAAACGCGGTCGTTTTTTGGGGTCTGGATTGGGCAGCAAGCCATTGCAGTCATAAGTTCTGTGTAACGACCGCGAATGTCCGCAAACGCAAATTTCATCGTACTCCATGTGACCCTCGCACCGAGTGTGATGCAATAAAGTTTACATCCAGGCTGGTGTTCGGCAGTCAGTGAAATTGAGAAACGGATGGGTCTTTCTTCGTTGCTGCACACAGCATGGCCCACGCTGTGGCACTACGCGGCACAAAACCGCTAGCGAGCCATCTCCGATTGCTTTCTATTCGGAGCGATGAAATCCCGAGCGCCCACACGGCACCCGGAACTGTCGCAAATTTCGAGCGCTCTAAGAATTGCGTTTTCTAGTGATGGTCGTGGTCGTCTTCTGGATGGCTGTGGCGCCAGTTCCAGTATTCCTGTTGTTGGCTATGGTTCAACTTAGAGAAATCACGATATTCTTTGTGGTGCTCGTTCAAATACTCCCTGTAGGCGCGGTCTTCATTGTCGTCCCAATTGTGATAGTCCTTGTGGTCCTTATCGTAGTACCGCTTGTCTTTGTCGTGATGCTCTTCTTGTTGCTGTCTGGCAGTTGCCATCACCGGTGGTGTGACAAGTGCGGCGGCCAGAAAGAACGAGCTGATGTATCGGTATCCACTGCGCATGTGTCCTCCTTAGACGAGAGTGCCTTATTGGGACCTAATTTCGGTTGATGTTCGGAACCGCATTTATTTGCTTTGGACATCACTATGGCAGCGAGCGTTTGCATCCTAACAGTCGGTGATAGACTAAGAAATAAGGCGTTTACCGTATCCCGAACCATGCGTGAAAGGGATAAGCCGCCGCAGTCTAACCTAAAGAATTCGCACTGAGGCACAGTGTAACTGCGATTCACTATCACGAAGGTGGTAATAGCCAACGCAAGCGTGAAAGCATTGCAACTGTGACTGGGAACGCCTCGTGTACACATACGCCGAGACAGCCGCGCTGATGGCCGCTGCTTCCAATTGGATTTTGATTCAACTAGACTCCGCAAATCATGTCTCACCACAGAGCTACTATTCCGCAGGTTCTGTACAACACGCCAGACCCCTTCACGGAGCCTTCTGAACTGTACAAGATAATCGCTGAAGTTCTACCGGCTGCGACTGACCCCATCAAATGTTGGCTGGTGACAGAGGAACATGGCTACTGGAACGAGGCAGCGAAGTCGTTCGAGAACAGGGCGACCGCGCTCAAACCAGAAGACTCGATACACTGTGCTTCGCTCGACGAGGTTTTCAAGGCGATTGAGGCTCAGGTAATGTTGCGCGTCAGGTCAGGCTTCAAGTATCAATTGGAGTGGGACCCAATGAGTCGGACGCACTTTCGCAGGTTCGAGATTCAGCCGGACGGCTCGAAGAAGGAGTACTGAGGGCACGGACCATCCGCCACTCGCACGCGCTCGGAACTGTTACGACGCGCTCTCCATCTAACACGCATCTGAACGACGCGCAGAACTAGAGGGAGTAACTTCCTATTGGGTTCAGGCTGTGGGGCAGGGGTGGGTAAATAACAGGCGCACCTGAACCCAAGATTGATTTTTCAGATTTGACCTCTTGCGAAACGCAACTACTTCCAAGTCCTGTCGGCAGGCAGTTTCCAATGTAGGATAGCCGACGGTCTCGCTTCTAGAATGGTATATGCTCACATCTCGTCCCTGCAGAATCGGGGGAGCTGTGGCTATCACTGTGCTTGTTGCTGACGACAAAGAAGTTGTGCTTAGCTCAATTCGGCTTCTGCTTGGTTCCGACCCGGAAATCCGCATCGTTGGAGAGGCTGCCAACTTTCGGCAGACATTTCAGAGTGCTACCGAACTGAAACCACAGGTTGTCGTCATGGACCTACACATGCCCGACGACTCGTCTGTGAGTCCGCAGGAAATCAAATCCCTGTTAAACACCTTGGGGTCTCGGCTGATTGCGATGTCATTCTGGAATGATGAGGACACGCAGGCTCTAGCTCAGAGTCTTGGAGCGGTCATCTTGCTGGATAAGATGTTACTCGTTAGCGAATTGATTCCTGCTATAAAACGTGCAACTCGCAAGCAACCAAGCGCAAGCGTTTGAGTCTTGTAAAAACTAAGCTGCCTTCAACCGTCCCACCTTTAGTGGGTCCTTCACTCAATCGAGTCTATATAGAAATTTCCCCGGAAGCGTGGGTGTGTTCAGACCCCTGCCCCTTTTTCCTACGACAGCGATTTTCCGCACAGGTTTTTGGGATTTGGAAGATTACCGAATCGTGAAAGGCTACCCTTTGTCTGCTCTAGTTCCGTGGTGCTCTTGGAATGAAGGGCTTCCCTGACCAAGCCAAAGGTTTCTGACTATCCGAACCCCAAACAAAATTTATGCGCTGAACCGCTCCGTTGGCGCAAAAGTACAGGAAATCATTCGTGTGCGCTGTATTCGGAGACGCAGGACGGCTAACAAAACGGAGCACGGGATTCTTCGGATTATCCTTCTCGTTCTCTAGCACGAACGAAATATCCTCTCCACTCGAATGAATGATGCCCGAAGTTTGAACCTGTAAATTGAGGCCATCTATTTTAACGGTCATTGCTCACCGTCCCTCCCCTTGGGGTCGCTCGCAATTTCAAGCGTGGCACATTCAGGAGGTATTGCAACGGTACTGTCGCCAATCAGATAAGATAGGGAAACAACCCCGTGGCTGTAGGCTTCGACAAATTCGACGAAGATAAAGAACGCGAGAGACTTCGCAAGCTGAGCGATAAAGAGTTAATTCGGGAGGCCGCGAAATATATGTGGTCACCTCCTACTAATTTCGGGAAGACGCCACTAGAGGTCTACGTCATCGGATTGCGATTGTGTAAGGAAGAATGGCGTCGAAGGCATCCGAAATGTGAATAACCGACAATCTCGCAGAAACGGAGTCGGAACATGAAGCGAAACCTGACACGGATATTTGACTCATACAGAACCTCCTTTAGGTCATTCCTCCTCTTTTTCTTGATTTTTCCTTCTACCTATTAGATGTACTTCAAACCTGCTGGTCGCTCGCAAGCCACATGAGCTTGGACGCGGGTGCGCCAGTGTGACGAACCAGCAGTAGGCTCAATTCAAACGGGTTGCAACATTCCGCCTCAAAACCCTAATACCATCTCGTCTGGGACCCCTCTGCAGGTGTCAGTATTCGATTTCTGCTAAATGGTGAAGTAGAGGGCGAACCATTCATTCAAGGGTCGTGGCATCATTAACCGCACAGGTTTCGATAGTGAGGTCAAACCATGTTCAAGTATTGGATGGCGTTTCTAGCTGCGATTCTGAATCTTGCCGGGTCAGGTCTTGTGTTCTTCTCTTTTCAAGCTGCCTCCGCGAACTTGCTTCTTGTTGCGCCTAAAGATGGAAGCTTGGCTTTTTGCATTGGGGATAGGGCTGTGTTTGGCTTGGGTCCCGGAGGGTCAACGATTATCGGGTATGGATGCCCAAAAGCTCTCGATACAAAGCCTGCAGCCGTCGTTAACACGGATTCGCCGGGTCTAGCTAAGTTCGGGTGGCTATTGATTGGACTTGGCTTCTTGTTCCAGCTCTTTTCTCTACAGCGGCCTAGTCCAGCAGTGCCGTTGCCAGTTCCCCGGAATCCAAAGATAAACCCCCATACCGGACTTCCTCACTCGAAACGTTGAAATGATTGAGGCCGCTCGGTCGAGTAGCCCAAGTAGCCCAACTGAAAGTTGGCTACGCTACTTGGCGGCCAACCTTCTGCTAGAGAGCTTCCTGGCTTTTGTTCCGTTTGTTCCAATTGGCAATCATGTGTGGGCTGCAACGTCGCTAGTGCTCGGAGAGATTCCGGTGCAGGGTGAGACCCTTGGGCAAGCTCTTCAGATAGTTGGCAACAGCAATCCGAATGAGGGTGGAAATGGGTGCGCCGGTCATGTCGGAAACCCGCTGCAACGGGATAGCTGCTCTTCCGTCAGGAACGTTTCGAGTATGTATAGGGCTTCGTCCTTTTTCATGGCCCGACATTATCGGGAACGATTATTGCTAGGCTGTGAAAATCGGGGAAAGTTTCTAGCAGGGACCCTTTTCAGGTGGCTCAGATTATGCGAGCCAGGGGGCTGTTCCTGATGACTGTCAGTCTCCATTTGATGCCAGCTCACATGATGACGGGATTTTATCCGCTTAACCGAAGGAGCGCTGACTCGCTCGTAGTCCCACTATGATGGCATCTCGGAATCTATCGCAACACGTTTCAATGTTGGACACCGAAATCTCAACCGGCCCGTTGGTTAATACGAGTGTGACTTCACAATTATGGTGCGAGCATTTCAACCCGGCGAGTTTCTCCGCGCAGTAGTCTCGGATGGCAGCCATCAGAACGTCTTCCATGCATTCGACTTCGATTTTAAGCATGTCGTGACTCTCACAGCCTTTAGGCTATTGATTCATAACTCCGGACCCGGCTCAGCTACAGCAGCCTTGAGTGGAGTCTCAGAACAACCATGGTCCATCCTTTCGTGAGCGCTCTCTTGTGCGCCCGTGCGTCCAATTTAGTTTGTTTGGCTTGTGTCATTTGAGTGATTCCTTTTATCGGCTTGTGCGCCTAGACCCGATTCTCTTCGACCGCAGGAGCAAACGGGCCATCCTCCAGCGCCGTTGTGCCAACTCGGTCGGCTATGCCTGAATCTCACAACCGACCACTTAGTGCCCTTCAATTGGGGCGTCACGATTCAGATGGTCAGCATGCGACGGGGAATGTAATTTTCTTGTCTAATAGCCGTAAGGGGGTTGTAACAAGCCCCATGGAACAGTTATAGTTTTTCGCAAGACTCCAAGTACATCACTCTTGGCACCACCAGACTTACTTCCCAACGGGACCGCATCGAGACGAATAGCGTTCCACCCATTGTCTTTGTTCTGCTGTATCTGGCACTTGACGCCCTCTAGCTTCTTCAATCACACGAAAGGCGGAATCTGCCGAAAGTCCATTCCGAATAAGCGCACAAGCCGCAATTACTGAGGAGCGTCCAACCCCTCCCCAACAATGCACCCCTACGGCTTTACCCTCGCGCAGATAGTCGGTCACGGAATCTATCAGCCCATCAAATCCACTGAGTGAAGTGGGAACGGACCTATCCTCGATAGGAAAGGACAGAAACGTCAAACCGTTATCGGCGCAGCGGCGACTTTCGTCATGGAGTCCCCACTCTTCAGTCTCGGCAGGAGTCAAAGCTGAAACGACTACATCCACTCCGGCGCGTCGTAAGGCTCTAACGTCATCAGCGAGCCAGTCCTGTCCTCTCGGACGCGAAATAATGGCTAGCCGGAATCCCTCATTCTTTATCCAATAAGGACCCATAGAGGGCTGTCGTTGAAAACCCTATTTCGAGTTTGATGATGATAGCCGATGCCTAGTGCCTGACCTTCAGGAATCACGAAAATCGTAAAATCACGTCGTTCTGCCGGATGCGAGGGCTAACTCCTTGAAACAAACGGTTTAAACAGTCGGGCACGCTCTCGGCGGGTTTATGGGCGACCCCGCACAGATTTTTCAGAGGCAAATTTAGATAACTACATGATACTAATATATATAGGTAAATATTGCAATTCAATTTCAGAGGAGTTAGGGGTATCTCCGCAGGGTATCCTTTACTGACCCGAAATGTCTGCATCTGTATGAAACGAAAAGGCGTTAGCCTATTTCTGATGAGCTTGGTGAAAAGAAATGAGTTGCGGAACTCCACCTCAAAATGGGTCCTTCACTCCCATAATTGGACCGCCATTAATGACCGGTCTTTGCTGGATCCTTGCTAAGCATGAATCGAGGTCGGTGGGGTTGAGGACCCTTTTGGAAGGTGGAACTTTTCAGCCAGGCCAACAATGCCGATCCCGAACTGCCAGCTCATTTGGGCTATCTTGAGGTTTCGAGGCGTAGAACATTTTGAGCGCAGCGCAGGTTCCCCGAACGATGGGCGAAATTTACTACCGCACCCCGATGCCTCGGCACTTCTCAAGAATGGCTTTCCAACGTCGTTTTACAGTGGCGAGTGAAACCCCTAGTGTCGAAGCAATACTGTCAAGAGGCTCTCCATGAGCCTTCATTTGAAACAGAGCCCGCTCATCATCGGAGAGCGTTGCAAGAATCTTTTCTAATGACAATTTCTCATCGGGCGCAGATCCGTCTGACACATTAAGTTCCTGGTGGTCGTCAAGGCTATCCTGAAGAAGTTGCCATCTCTTCCCTCGCCGCCAATCAATTAAGTCTCCTCGGATACTCTGATATGCCCACGTGGAAAAGGCTCCCCGTTGTGAATCATATTTCCGGTCGAAATCAAGTAAGACATTCGTAGCGGCGTTTTCACAGGCATGACGCTGGTATAAATCTGGAAACAACGCTTGGCCAATTCTAAAAGCATATTCTCGCGTAGCATTAAATAAGCGAGCGAGGTTCTCATCCGTCGGATTGTTGCAATACAGCTGATATTCATCATTGACGTCCATAGTGAGGCTCCAAGACCCACTCGCGGGTTGATTTGTCGGATCGATTTTTCCATCGACTGCAAGTCATTTGTTTTCGTTCACGCCGAAATGTGTCAACGGACGGAATTGTTATCTGACACATTTCAAAAAGCTTAGCTGTGAGCCGAAAAGTTGAATCCGCTCGAATAATATTCAAAGGGCACAGGAATCGGCAAAACACGCTTGCCGAGTTCTTTGTCCCGTGTGGTTATGCTAACGGGCGGGAACACAGATGTCGGTATTCAATACGGCGCCTGTTTCCTGAACTGCAGCCCGCACGGCCGGCAAGTGGTTTGTCAGCGTTTTCAGCAGGAACTATGGTTTGACCTGCTCCCGGAAAGGTCACCGGGAGGCCATTGTATGAGAAAGGAGTGAGACTGCTGAGCCGCGGTGCAGAACGGGTGTGCGGGTGTGTCTTGACTATTATGAGTAGATTTCAAAGTTCAGGGAGGAGTGTGTTTCGGCAGCGTATATATGTCTTGGTATGACTTGGAAGACCTACAGGAGAGGAGACGACGGCAGATTTGAACGCGCAAAAACAAATTAAGTAGACTACGCAAAAGATCTGAAAAAGTAGCCCGTAATTTTGGCGGACGGGAGATGACCTCCTGTCGCTTTTTTCATTTTAGGGAGGTGGCGAAGCCATGTGGTAGCAGGGCGTCGAGAGAAGCCTTGTAGGAATCTTCAACAAGCGGTCGTGAGGCAATTCGGGCGAAGAGAGCTCTGCTCTTTTTCGCTCTTTTTATTTTGTGAGGGCAAAAGGAGAGACACATGAAACGGGATGTCGCAATTGTCGAGGGTAGTGGCAGTGAGATGGACAAATTCAACAACGAAGGAGAATCACAAATGAACGAACCGAAGCAAGCACCCAGGTCCCTGGTTCTTGGTAGAGCGGTGCGCTCTGCAAAATATGGCACGGGATTCGTAAGTGCAATCGAGGGCGACGCCGTTGCGGTCAGGTTCTGGAAAGATGGATACAAGACGTTTTACAAGAGCGAAGCCGGATATCCCTTCGAGTTGCTCGACAAAATACGGACCGTTGAAAAGAAGTCCACGGTCGAAATCGTGCTCAGTCGCGAAACCCCCCTGGAGAAAAAGGAGCGAACCAGACGCTGCTCGCACGGAAAAGCCCGACTACTGTGCCTGACATGCGCAGGAATCTCCGCGACTGATGCCAAGAAGTGGAATCGACTGCGGTCCAGCGGCCGGCGCCACGAAGCTCGTGGGCTACGTTCCTATACTTCCACTAGGATCTCACAGAGCGACTGCGTTTTGGTTTCAAGGTCAGACAGCACGCTGCCAGCGAAGGAAATCTCGGATTGGTATCAGTGTCGCCGTTGTTACAGCATTTTTGAAATGCCTTGTAACAAACCGCTTCCAGAGTGCCCAAGATGCCGAGGGCAAGTCGAAGCTATTGCAGAGCCGTTCCAACGCACTAATTTCTCACCGTACATCGGAAACGGCGCGGACGAAGAAAGCTATGTGGCGGCTTACCGGAAATGCGAGAAAGCCGAAAACGTTGAGCTGCCGGGCCTATATCGCGATCCGAACAGCGGTTTTCAAAAGGGTGGCACCGGTTACCTGCGCATTCCGTTGGACGCGGCACGGGGCACCAGAGCGGCTGCACCAGCATGGCTTCATTTCCGAGAGAACTTTACCCAAACGCTGAGGCCTCGTCGTGCAGCCAGGGCGGAGCGCATTCTTTGCGGGTTTTACGTTGATGGAATGACTGACAAGCAAATCGCTGAATCAGAAGATTGGACAAAAGATGCCATCAAGAAGGAAAGACATCACTTACTACGAAGCGCTAATGACTTCTTCCGGTCGGTTTTGGCTAAACACCCCCCCAGCCCCGCTATAGATGAGAAGCACCATCAGCGCCACCTCTGTTTCTCCCTCCGACTGAACCAACCTCAGAGCGAAGCTGCATTCAACCCGCAACGAGGCCCAAGCGGTGGTATCGAACTCGGAACGAACTCCGCAAGGTGACGCACAGCAACAAGAAGGTTTGATCAAAGAAAGGCCGGTCAACCCGGCAAAGGAAGGTAAGAATATGAGAATCGAAATAACAAGCTCGAATCGTGCAGACGTTGCGGAGATGTTTGAAAATGCCGCGCAGGTGATTAAGCAACAATCACCTGAAGCCACTTCTCTCGCAGTCAGCTTCCTCAACACAGGTGTAGTTGTGGAGGTTGAGGGCACGATGGAAGATGCTCCAGGCCCCGTCGTTTTTGGACGCTACGCCGTTCTTTATCCAGAAGTGCAGGCTGAAGGTCATGGATCCCCACACCATTTCATGGCCAATGCCGTTCACTGCAATTTGAAGTCATAGCCTCACGCATTCCGTAGTTTGTCGTGCATTTCCCAAACGGCGTCGCTCGCGTGCTGAACGTGCGCGACGCTGAAATTCAAACGCAAGAGGACACAACATGAACGTCAAAGTGAAGTCAATCGAAGCGAGTACAAAACCCCGCCGTCTAGCGGACGCCATTGTAGAGTTGGCTGACGCCGATGGCGATTCGCTCATCATTTCGGACATCCGCATCCTTCAAAACAGGCAGGGCCAAATCTGGGTGGCCATGCCCAGCCGCTCGGTAACTGATGGTGGTCGCTCCTTCCAGTACGTCCCGCAAGTGGAATTGAACCGACGGCTACAGCGTCAGATTGAAGATAGTGTGCTCGCAGCATTTCAAGAATGGAAGGGAACGCAGGCCGAGGCGGGGGTGCGAGCATGAGCGAACTTGCATACACGGCCAAAGCAATCGAAGTGGCTAGCAATGCGCCTATGCTCGCCAAACCAGCCGCCCCTTGCGACTTCATTTCAACCTATGCCGACTTTGCGGATGTTTTCGAGATGCCCAGACAGGTACACGAATGGGTGGCCGCGCAAATGATTGCATCGGTTCTTAATGGCAACGTCCAGATCCCTTGGGGGCCGGTCACGTATCCCCTCGACTTTTGGGTTCTGCTGTTGTCTGGGAGCGGCCAAGGGAGAAACACCGCAACAGATGTCGCCCTTGAGGTAATGGAGGCTGCCCAGATCAAAGGACTCCTTCATAAGACCACTTGGGGAAGCAAGGCGGCTTTTTATCAGCAGGTCGCTCAGTCTCCACGCGGCTTGTATGTGTGGCCAGAACTCTCGATCGCTCTGCGAACCCTTAATGATCCGAAGTTTGCAGGCGTCAAGGAATGGATCACTGACCGTTACGATAATCATCGAGTCCCGGAGTCCGTCACTTATCGGAAAACGGGCAAGAAATCGGATACCCCACCCATCGTATTCGACGAGGCACCGAGATTGAACATTCTTGCTACTAGTTCCAGCGATTGGTTCCTGAACAGCCTCGAACAAGCCGACACAACCGGCGGTTTCATTCCGCGTTGGCTCCCGAAACGGGTGGGGAAGTCCGACCGACTGATACCGAAGCCGCAGTCGCCAAACCGAGAAATCTTACCAGCTCTCGGTAACGAATTGGCTTCGATTTCCAAGCTCCACGGAGATGCGGATCTGTCGCAAGTTGAGCGTCTGTACGAGGAGTGGTATCGGAAGGCTAGTCCCAGATTCGAGGGCCAGCCTAATTCAGCTCTGGCGATACCTTTTTTCAATCGTCTCAGGGGAGAAGTGCTGAAGTTGGCTGTAATTTTTGAAGTCTCCCAGTCGGGGACGTTAAAGGTCACAGAACAGGCACTGAACCGGGCGATTTCAGTCGTGGCAGAAGCAGAAGAAACAATTATTGAGTTCTTGCCGAGCGGCATGAGCCGGGAAGGTTCCGAAGTGGAAAAGATAGCCGAACGGATCCGCAACGCGGGTCCGGCAGGGATGCCTCGCAGCGCGTTAACCAGAGCATTTCAACACCTGAGGAAGCGAGACCGCGAAGAACGTCTAGCAACGCTCACGGAATCTCTGAAAATCCATTCCTTCGGCGTACCAACGACAGGCAGGACGGGCCAACTATACGTGCACGAAGACCACTTTGACGAGTATGTGAGGTTGCATTCAGCCAAGCTAGCTTAGGCTGATTCCTTCACTTTCTTCAGGCTTCTTTCAGTCGGGCCGCTGAAGAAAGTTTTCTTTTACAAGTCATAGCAATTCAATGATTTATATTCTTTCCTCTCTCTTCTTTCATTCTTTCTTACGCCTCGGCTTCTCCCCACGCCCGTGTGATGTTCGAGGGAGAAACACCCCAGTGAAAGAAGTGAAAAAAGAGAAGAAAGGAGGATCGCATCGAACCCTCGATTCGCAGTAAGGCAGTTGTTCCAGCAGTAGTCTCAGCGATGTAGTTGTGCCCACCACCTAGAAGTCTTGGTCTCCAAACCAACAAGGGTCAGAAAACGAGGATGAAGTGTTTTCTGAGAATGCTTTTACCGCATCAGCGTGTGCTAGTATCGCGTGCGCGACGCCGCAAAGACGAAGGCGAGGTCCATCCTTGTCACGTCGAAGCGGTCAGAAAGGAAACGTGTATCAACCTGCACATCCGGGAAAGTGGAACCCAAACGCGCCAGCGTATGGGCGAATCTGGCTTGACGTGCCGGGAAGTTTGGAACGAAAACGCAAGACCGTGTCGCTCGGGTTGTGTGTCACCAAGACCGTTGCTCGGCAACGTCTTCGTGAATACATCGAACGAGAGGGCGTCAATACCAAAGAAACATTTACAAGAAGTACCGCTCCTGTTATCACCTTCAAGCAACAATCGGAGTTGTGGCTCGATTACCTGGCAACGCGAACCCGAAAGCCTGTGAAGCCCGCCACGATTTGCGGTTGGCGACAGGCTCTACACTCATGGATACTTCCGAACATCGGCGATAAACCGATTGCGGATGTCTCCAATGGAGTGCTTCGAGAACTCGTCGCAAAGATGGTGGCAGCAGGTCTCTCACCCAAAACCATCGTGAATTATTCTCAAGTGGTCAAACTGGTTGTCGCCTCTGCGGTTAATGACGAGGGCGACCAGATTTACCCAAGAAAATGGAATCACGATTTCATTGGCATACCCCTTGTTCAAAAAGAGAAGCAACATAGACCGACTGTCACCGAGACTGAGGTTGGCGAAATCCTCGCGAGTGTGGGCGAACGCTACCGCATCCTGTTTGCAGTGCTGGCGGGAACCGGACTCAGGATTGGTGAGGCGCTCGGTCTGAAAGGCTCGGACCTTTCGCCGGACTGCCGTACGATTCACGTACAGCGAAGTCTGTGGCGAGGGCGGGAACAATCTCCCAAGACAGCAAACGCTGTTCGCTTTGTTGACGTGCCTGAAGAACTCGCTGAGGTTCTACGGTCTCACGTCAAGCAAGGCTACCTCTTCAGCACCTCGAGGGGGCGTCCGTTGCAGTCCCGCAACGTTTTGCGGATATTGCACGCAACCGGGAAGCGAATAGGCTTCCATGTCTTCCGTCGATTCCGTTTAACGTGGCTCAGAAAGCAAGGCGTACCCTCAGATCTGGAACGTTACTGGATGGGCCATGCACCGAAAGAGATTGGAGACATCTACTCGAAGCTGAAAGATGACGTTTAATTTCGGCGAGAGTGGTGTGGGCGCGTGGGCTTGGGATTCTCTGTTGGGTTATTTGGGTTACAAAATAAAGCGGCGCTACAAATTGTGAGAGCCGCCTAACATGTAAGGCGAGGGTTTTGGAGTGGTCGGGGCGAATGGATTTGAACCATCGACCTCCTGGTCCCGAACCAGGCGCGCTAGCCAGGCTGCGCTACGCCCCGACCGATTGCCGCTCGCAGAAGGAAACGCCGCTCGAGCGCACACAAAAGAATAGCACAGCTCGATTGGGCCATTCACGTTTCGTTGTGTATTGCAGCTAATCACAGCACCTTCGCCCGTCACTGCCGCGCTTTCGGCGCATCCGGAAGACGAATCAGCCGCGCCTCCGTGATCGACGGAATCTCGCGAATTTTTTCCGCCACCGATTCGCTCACCGCGCCGTCGAGCCGCACCATCGCCACCGCCTCCGCGCCATGCACAGGTGACCGTCGCCCCAGCGCAAACGTCGCGATGTTCACACCCAAATTCCCCAGCGCCGTTCCAATCTGCCCGATCACGCCGGGCACATCGCGATTGCGCGTCAGCAGCAGCGTGCCCTCCAGCGGCCCCTCGAGCCCAATTCCGTCAAGCGAAAGGATTCGAGGCGAACCGTCGGATATCACCGTGCCCTCCACAGTCAGCTCGCGATTCTGAACAGCGCGGCTGCCATGTTCGCCGTCCGCCACCGCCACCTCCACGGTGTTCGGAAATCCGCGCTCGCGCCGCCGCGTCGTTTCCTCCACAATCAACCCGCGCTCCGCTGCCGCCGCCGAGGCGTTCACCAAATTCACCTTCTCCGCCAGCACGCAATTCAATATCCCGCTGAGCACCGCGCTGCGGACCACGTGCGACCCCAACTCCGCCGCCTCCCCCGCATACCGAATCCGAATCCGGCTGAAACTCGGCGACGGCGCCGCCTGCGCAATCAGCGCCCCCAGCCTCTCGCCCAGATCAATATAAGGACGCAGCCGCCGATACTGCTCGGGCGAAAGCGCCGGCATATTCACCGCGTTGCGAATCAACCCGTCGGCCAGATAATCGCGCACCTGCTGCGCCACCGCCGTGCCCACTTCTTCCTGCGCCTCCGCCGTCGACCCCGCAATGTGCGGCGTGGCGATCAGATTCGCCAGTCCGATCAGCGGCGAATTCTTAGGCGGCTCCTCCGCAAACGTATCCACCGCCGCCGCCGCAAGCTGCCCCGATTTCAACGCCTCCGCCAGCGCCGCCTCATCAATCAATTCCCCGCGCGCGCAATTCACCAGCCGCGCTCCGCGCTTCATTTTCGCAAACGCCGCCGCGCCAAACATCTTCTCCGTCGCCGGGCTCAGCGACGTGTGCAGCGAAATCACGTCGGCCCGCTCCAACAGCTCATCGAGCGCTACCAACTCCACTTCCACCTCGCGCGCCGCCGCCGGTGTCACGTATGGATCGTGCGCCATCACTTTCATCTCGAGCCCTCGCGCCCGCCGCGCCACTTCCGTGCCCACTCGCCCCAGTCCCACCAGTCCCAGCGTCTTCCCTCGCAGCTCCGTTCCCGCTGCGCCCGATTTTTCCCAGCGTCCCGCGTGAATCGAAGCATTCGACTGCGGCACACTCCGCGCCATCGCCAGCATCAGCGCGAAAGTGTGCTCGGCGACGCTCACCGCGTTTCCCCCCGGCGTGTTCATCACCAGGATGCCGCGATGCGTCGCCGCCTCCACGTCAATGTTGTCAACGCCCACTCCCGCCCGCCCCACCACGCGCAGTTTCGGCGCGTGCTCCAGCAGCTCCGCAGTCACCTTCGTCGCGCTGCGCACCACAAGGCCATCGGCCGCAGCAAGCTCGCTCGCCAGCGCACCCGCTGCGGGCGTCACCACGTCCCAACCCGCCTCGCGCAACAACGCAAACCCGCGCTCGCTAATCTTGTCGGCCACAATAATCTTCATCTCGCGCCCAATCCTCCGCTCACGCTTCCGCATCCCGCTAGAACGGGTGAAGCGCCGCGGAATTCGTAGCCATTTTCGTGAGGATGAGCGTATCGGCGGAACCGCCGACTGTCAAACTCCGACCGTGTCGCCGTTTCCCTTGTAGCGCCGCCTTCCTGCCGGCTCCTTTAACTCGTACGGCAAATTTCTCTTCCGTCAGCCTCTCGCCCCCGTCTGCTTCAACTACAATTTTGAAACCACAGCCGAAGAAGACCGCATCTAAGCAACCTATGACGAGCGTGATTTACCGCTTGCGGGTTCCCGCCTCGGCCGCAAGCCGTCGCCCACTATTTTTTTTTGCGACAGTCGCTGCGTTCTTGCTTCTCACACTCCCTGCATTCTCCCAGGAGACAGACAAACCACCTCTTCCCGCCGCACCAACTCCTTCTGCGCAAGCCAAACCCGCAGACCAATCGTCAGATCAGTCGTCAGCCCAATCCCCCGCCCAGAATAATCCTAAAGATCAATCGAGCCAGTCTTCAAAGGACGCCAAGGCCGAAAAGAACGAGAAGAAAAAATCCGACCGCATGTTCTACGTCATGCCGAACTATTTGACGGTCGACAACGAATCGCAAGTGCCCTCAATCAACTGGAAAGAAAAATTCTCCATCACCCTCAAAGGCACCTTCGACCCTTACGAATTCGTCGTCGTCGGTGTTGTGGCTGGCATCCGGCAGGCCGAGGATTCCTATCCGGCGTTCGGACAGGGCGCGGCAGGATACGGCAAGCGCTATGGGGCTGCTTTCGCCGATCAAGCCATCGGCAATATCATGGTGGGCGCCGTTTACCCCTCGATCCTAAAAATAGATCCTCGCTATTTTCGAATGGGAAAGGGCGGATTCCGTCGTCGCTTCTTTTATGCCGCCGACAGGATCTTCATCGCTCGCAAAGATTCCGGCGGTCACATGTTCAATGTTCCCGAGTTTTTGGGCAACGCCACAGCGATCGGTATTTCCAACGTTTACTATCCCGCAGAGAATCGAAGTGTTTCGTCGAACCTCAGCGGATGGGGATTGCAGATGGGCATCGACGCCTTCGGGAACGAGCTGAAGGAGTTTTGGCCCGATATCCAGAAGCGTTATCTTAAAAGGAAAAAATCCGAACCGCCGCAACCATCCGCTACTCCGTGACCCTTCCCGTGTGGCACCGCATCGTCTACGCTGCACTTGCGTAACGACTTTCCGCCGATCTCAATGGAAGGCCACCCTGCTCTAATACACGAAGGGCATCCTGCCGGCTCCGTGCGAGCCGCCTTCCGCCTCCGACACTCGGCTACCGTCGCGATCTCGCTCCTATCCGAATCCTTGGTAAAACTCCTTGGTAAAACTCATTGAACCGACGGTTGGAATATGCTACCGTCACGTTTGAGTTATGAGAAACACCGGCCAAAGCGGGCAGAGGAAGGCAGGACGCGGAACAGTCTTCGCCCCCGAATTTCTAATCGCAAATCTGGAATTAGAATTCCAACTAACTCCCATAAGAATCAGCAACGTAAGATTTTCTAATCGCAAATTTTTAGCGATTTTTTCGCCGAAACTCGTTGGCGATGGCGAGCCACGCGCAGCCTTCTCCAACCCACAGCATCTAGTTTCCAGCCTCCAGAAACCCTGGCCGCCGTGGCGGCTAATCGTTACACCGCGATTAGAATCCTTCGCAACTCGCACAAAACAAAGCTCAAATCAAAATTCTAATCGTTACAAATCGCGTTTTTCGCGTCCCGGATGCATTACCGAGATCCCGTCTCTGCCAGCCCATCGCTTCCGCGAACCGGAGTTGGTTGGAACCTTCACGAACCGCGTCTCACCAGCCACTGGTCACTTTTCTTCCCCCTCTTGCATCGCGTCCCCGCCGCGCCTAACATGGCGTCTCGCAACCCTTCCACCAAGGAGTTCTGCTGATGCGATCCGATCGCAATCGCTTGCCATTTATCCTAATGTTCCTCGGACTTACCGTTTTCGCCGTTCAGCTCCTGGTTGTGAGCCGGCGAGCAACCGTCGAAGCTGCGACGCAACCGTTCGCTGGCGCTACAAACCCCCAGAAAAACTCGAAGCCCGCGCCTGCTGACGACGCCCTCCTCGCGAAAGCTTACCGCTTCGAAAACGGCGGATGGATTTACATTCACCTCGAAGGCTCGCCGCACGACATCGGCTACCAGCATGGCTACCTGCTCGGGCCGGAAATTGGTGACGCCTTCGCCGCCGTCAGCCTGCAGATGACTCACGTCACCCAGCGCGACTGGGAATTCTTCCGTACCGCTGCGCGCCAGATGCTCTGGCCGAAAATCGAGCCCGAATATCAAGCCGAGCTCAAAGGCATCGTCGATGGGCTCCAGGCGCGCAAAGTGAATCTCGATCTCTACGACATCGTCGCCCTGAACGCGTTCGAAGAGCTACCGGGCTACTACGTTCCATGGGTCAACGAACAGACCCACGCGCAGAACGCGCCCAAAATCAACAGCCCGGAAAATTGCAGCGCCTTCGTGGCCAATGGCAGCTGGACAAAAGATCACCTAATCGTGATGGCGCACAACAACTGGACCAGCTACCTGAACGGTGAGCGCTGGCGCATTATTTTCGACATCGTTCCGCAGCAAGGTTACCGCATGCTGATGGACGGTTTTCCCGGCGTCATCGCAAGCGACGACGATTTCGGAATCAATTCCGACGGGATGATGATCACCGAAACCACCATCTCGAATTTTCACGGCTGGGATTACAACGGCAAACCTGAATTCATGCGCGCCCGAAAAGCGATGCAATACGCCGGTTCGATCGATGAGTACGTGAAAATCATCATGGACGGCAATAATGGCGGCTACGCGAACGACTGGCTACTCGGCGATCGCAAAACCGGCGAAATCGCGCAGTTCGAGCAAGGACTCCAGCGTACAAAACTCTATCGCACGATGGACGGAGTTTTCGTCGGCTCGAATTTCGTGAGCGACCCAGGCGTGATGCGCGACGATACCACGTTCGACCCTAAGAATATGTCCAGCTCGCCCAATGCCCGCCACGCTCGATGGGATGAACTGATGAACGAAAACAAAGGCAAGATTGACATCGCCATGGCCCAGGCTTTTCTCTCCGATCACTACGATACCTACACAAAAAAGGACATGGCGGATCATCGAACGCTCTGCGGCCACGGCGACTCGTCCGTGGACGGCGATAAGACATGGGACATGCCACCTTACGAGCCGATGGGCGCCGTGCAAGGCAAAGTGATGGACAGCAAAATGGCCGCGAACATGAGCTTCGTCGCGCGCATTGGGCATCCGTGCGGCGCGAAATTCGATGCCGCGCAATTTCTACGCGAGCATCCTGAGTTCAATTGGCAGGCGCCCGTAATGCGCGACATGGAAGCTGGTCCATGGACGCAATTCCGCATAGGTCAGACCGATCCAAAATCAGTGAGCGCCGGAAATTAAAAATACGAGCCGCTTGTGAACGCCAGCCTCACAACTTTCTTCGGACTCTTGGGCGCGCTGCTGGTGCTCGCGTTTGTCGCCAACCGGCTTTCGAAGTGGACGCGCGTCCCGGACGTAATTGTTCTGCTCATCACCGGCATCTTGCTCGGGCCGGTGCTGCACTGGGTGGACGGTGCGAAGTTCAGCGAGGTGGCACACGGATTCGGAACGCTCGCGCTGATCTTGATTCTCTTCGCGGCTGGACTGGAGCTTGATCTTCGCACTGCCCTGAAACAATTCGGCGCGGGAACGGTTCTCGCGCTGCTCTGCTATTCACTCTCCTTCGTCGGCGTCGCTTACTTCTGCATGTACGCGCTGCATCTCACTCTGATGCCCTCGCTTCTCGTAGGCGCGACGCTCGCTTGCATGAGCGGTTCGGTGATACTGCCTGTGCTCGAGCAGCTCGAGATGCGAAATACCGTGAAAACCACGCTCGTGATCGAAGCTTCCTTTGGAGACGGGCTCGGAGCGCTCGGCGTGGGCGTCTTGATCGATCTCGCTCTCGGCGGCAGTGAAATCAAGACCGGCCCGCTGCCAAATTTACTCGCGCGCGCAGGACTCGCGCCGGGAAGCCATGGCTCGATTGCGGGCGCGGTGACTGCAATCCTGCTCTTTAAGTTTTTGCTCGCACTCGCGATTGCCATCGTTGCTGGATATCTTTGGTTGCGCTTGTTACCAACCGTTTCCGACAAGCAATTCTGGCAGGTACTTACATTCGCCGCCGTACTCCTGGTTTATGCGTTCACGCATGCGGTGGGCGGAACTGCTCTTTTTGCGGTGATGGCGTTCGGCGCGGCGCTGGCGAATCTGCCCGATCCACGCCACTCCGCGGACTCGTTCGTCTTCCGGATTCTCCCCCCTGACCCCAGCCGCGCGATTCATTCCTTTCATGCCGAACTGGCATTTCTGGTGCGGAGCTTCTTCTTCGTACTGCTCGGCGTGCTCGTGGATTTCAGGGGCTTGCAGAAGGAGTTTCTCGCGTCGCTGGGAATTACGGCCGTGCTGTTCGTCGCCCGACTGATAGCGGTGCAGCTTAGCCGAGTCGCCTGGCGCGGAACGACGGCCCGAGAACGCGAGGTCGCTACGTTATTGATACCACGTGGTTTAATCACTGCAGTCCTTGCTCTCGACGCCGTCCGCGCCATGAAATCTCAGCTCGATTTTCTAACGCCCCTCGCGTTTGCTGTTATCTTGCTGACGAATGTTCTCGTCCTTCTTGCCTCGATTCGCGCTAAGGATCTCGTGTTAGAGGTCGCGGCAGCGCCGGTCGCCGTCGAATCTTCGGAGATAACTCCCGCATAGCGACTTCGGCCCAGCAGCTTCGACATGACCAATCGGCGTCGTCCCGCTATCTGATTGGTATCATTCTGCTTCCACCCTGTGGAAATCGGCTTCCGGAGATGTTACAAAAAGCATGAGCTTCATCTGGGTGTGCTGTGGCTGAAATCTGCACTTCAAAAGGCTGCAAAATGACTGTCCCCGGAGGATTTGCCGGCGACCGTCTGTGCGTCCTTCATTACACGCTTTTCGTCGAGCAGGAATGCGCGGAGATGCGGCGGGAATCGGCATTGGGAAAAAACAGCCATGAACGGCAGAATGAACTCATGAGCAAGATTGCGGACCGCGGCGAGGCGCTCGTGCATGTCGCTACCAGCGGCTTCCCGATGTCTGACGAACTGAAGGCGCGAATCCTGAGCACGCTTTTGACGCTGATGAATACTCGCGAAAATCTCGATCGCGCGGTGATGCGGCAATCGGCGCAGCGTCGCTTCGTCGGCTGATTATTCTCACCGAGTCGCTCTTCCTTAGAAGTTCTCTTTGAAGTTTCGCCTGGAAATTTCTACCGCGAAATTACGAACCGATATATCGCGCGTATAGCGAACGCGCAATAGCGGGATCTTGCGTTCCTTTGATGATTGCGCGCCCATCGGGGAAGACGGTGATCTCATAAGGTGCGACGCGGAAGCGCAGGAGAAACTGATTGTTGCGGACTTCGGAAGCTGACGCGCCGGCGAGGCGGCGGCCAAGCTCGGCAAGGTCGAGCGTGCGCCTTCGTTCGTGAATCTGCACCGAATCGCGCCCACACATGCTCACGTGGGGGCGGGCGCGGCCTTCGAGATGAACGAATTCGCGCCGCATGCACGCACGGCAATCCGGATTGCGCGCTACGCGAATGGACTGGAACTTGGCGCTCCAAACGTCGCACGAAATCAGCTTGTCGTTCAGAGCTTCCTGCCGACCGGCCAGAAACTTCGTCGCTTCCGCCGCTTCGATCGAAGCAATCACGCCCGCGGCCGCGTTCAGAACTCCGACCGTATCGCAAGTATCTTCCGCGCCAAGCGCCGAATGGTTGCTTCCACATTCGACCAGGCACGCAAGGCACGCCGTTTCGCCCGGCCGAATCGTCATCGTGACGCCATAACTGCCAACAGCAGCGGCATAAATCCACGGAGTGCCGAGCGAGACCGCGGCGTCGTTCAAGAGCAGGCGCGTCTCGAAATTGTCGGTTCCATCGAGGATGAGCGGAAATCCGCTGAGCAGATCGAGGGCGTTCTCGGGCGTCACATCGGCGACGATCCCTTCCACGTGGACACCGGAATTAATGGCGCGGAAGCGCCGCTCGGCGGCAATCGCTTTGGGCATGGCGTCGCTCGCGTCAGCTTCTTCGAAAAGAGTCTGGCGCTGCAAGTTCGAGGCTTCGACAAAATCGCGATCGATAATCGCGAGCCGCCCAAGACCAGCGCGAACCAGCAGGTTCGCCGTCACAGTGCCAAGCGCGCCGCAGCCAACCAAGACGGCGCTCGACGCCAGCAGTTTTTCCTGGCCTTCTTCGCCGATTCCGCTGAAAAGAATCTGCCGGGAATATCTCTGGCGCTCTTCGCGATTCATCGCTTCCTTCCGTGTCTAAAGCGTGATAATAGCGCCTTTTCGAGTCCGGCAGGCAACGGGGCTGTGCTAACCTGACTTCTCAGTCTTCTGGCGCATGAGATTCCCATGGAAAACATGGCATTCAGAGTTGGGGCCGCGAATTTGGTTCATTTTCGCGTGTCTGCTAGCGGTTTTCCTCTGCGCAGAAATTAGCCTGGCAGCGACTTTCGAGGAAACAACGTTTGAAGGCCGGCGCATCACGGATATTCGCATCGTGGATGAGCATGGCGCGAACGTCACCGTGAAATCGCTGGCTTTGAAGATCGCAGTCGGAAAGCCTTTCGACTTCGGAGAAGAGCGCGAAAGTCTTCGCACACTGTATCGCACGGGTGACTTCGCCGATATTCGCGTAGCTGCCGCCACGGAAGGCGACGGTGTGCGCGTGGATTTCATCGTTCGCCGCAACTACTACAACAACGTGGTGCGGATCGACGGACTCAAAGAACCTCCCACCGATCCAGCGGCTCTGGCTGCTCTGCGCCTGAATCTGGGCGAGCCGTTCCGCGAGAGTGCACTGCATGAAGCGATTGGCCGGCTGCAGGATCTGCTGCGGACCGAAGGACTTTACCTCGCAAAAATCACCTGGGATCTGGGTCCGCACGACGATACCCGGCAGATGGACATTCTTGTGCATGTCGATCCGGGCATTCGCGCACTCGTGGGAAATATCACCGTCAAGAATGGAACCCACTTCACCGACGCGGAGCTCATCAAACGATCGAAGATTTCGCAAAAAAACGCGCTGACGTCCGCGCGGCTCACGCGCGCCTCGCAGCGAATCAAGAAGTACCTCGTAGACCAGGGTTTTCTGGGCGCCGGGGTGGTCATCACACCGGAAACGTATGATCCGGCCGCGAATCGAACGCCGCTAGCCATCGAGGTGAAGGCAGGCCCGCACGTACGCGTGGAACTGACGGGAGCGCGCTTGAGCAAAGGCCGCCTTCAGAAACTTCTTCCCATTTACGCCGAAGGCGCGGTGGACGAGGACTTGCTTCAGGAAGGCCGGCGCAATATCCGCGATTTCTTCCAGCGCGAGGGATATTTCGACGCCGACGTGAAAGTAACATCGCGAGAGGACGCGAAAACAAGCGATCGGGTGATCAACTACGAGATTACGCGGGGCGACAAGTTCCGCCTGGCAGCCGTCTCGTTCGATGGAAACAAGTATTTCAGCCGGGATCTGCTTTTCGGACGGCTGCAGCTTCAAACTGCGTCGTTTGCGTCGAGCGGGCGTTTCAGCCAATCGCTACTGCGCGCGGACATCGATTCCATAAAGGGGCTGTATCTTTCGAACGGCTTTCGCGATGCGCAAGTGACAGCCGCGGTAGACGACAATTATCACGGCAAGAAAGGAAATCTCTTCGTCGCCTTTCGCATTGATGAGGGCCCGCAGACGTTCGTGAGCGGCCTGGAAGTGCAAGGCAATCACGCGCTGAGCACGGAGAAAATCCTCGCAGTAACCGGTTCCACCCCGGGGCAGCCATTTTCAGAAGCCGGCGTCGCGAGCGACCGCAATAATATTCTTGCGATGTATTACAACGAGGGTTATCCGGAGGCGCATTTCGAGGACAAAGTGCTGCCTGACAAGGACCCTGAGCACGTTCGGCTCGTCTATCAAATAAGCGAAGGAACGCAGATCGAAGTATCGAAGGTCCTGCTCACGGGTTATCAATACACGCGTCCGGGAATCGTTGCGCGGCAGGTGAAAATCGTGCCGGGACCGCTGCGCGAAGGTGAAGTGGTGGAAACACAGCGGCGGCTTTACAACCTGGGGGTGTTTAGCCGGGTGACGATTGCACCGCAAAATCCGAACGGCACAGACCCGCAGAAAGTGGTGGTGGTCGATGCAGAGGAAGGAAAGCGGTACACGTTTGCATACGGCGGCGGGTTTGAAGTGCAACGTCTGGCCAGCACTGCGAGTCCCAACGGAACGGTCATCGGTGCAAGTCCGCGCGGAATTCTGGAACTTTCGCGGGCCAACATGTTCGGCAGAGCGCAGACGCTTTCGTTCAAAGTGCGCGTGAGCACGCTGCAATATCGAGCTGTACTCAGCTACACGGCCGACAATTTTCTCGAAAATCGAAGATTGAGCCTGCAGCTCACCGGGTTCGCCGACAAGACACAGGACATCAATACGTTTACTTCGATACGTTATGAAGGAGCGGTGCAGTTGGTGCAAACAGTTTCGCAGCGCACCAACATCGCGTACCGGTATTTTTTCCGCCGCGTGACCGCTTCGAATCTAAAAATCGAAGAAGAAGAAATACCGCTGCTGAGCCAACCAACGTTGGTCTCGGGTTTCGGGGTGACCTGGGCTCGCGATCACCGAGATAATGCGGCCGATGCGAAGCACGGCAGCTTCAATACTATCGATGCCAGCATCGCTTTGAAGTCGCTCGGCTCCGCGGCGAGTTTTTTCCGGGGCTCGTTCCAGAACTCGACGTTCACGACTTTCGGACGCGCTTTCGTCTTTGCTCGTTCGTTTCGTTTCGGCGTGGAGCAAACCCTCGGCGACACGACCGAGACGGATATCCCGTTGCCGGAACGCTTCTTCGCTGGAGGAGGCACCTCGATACGAGGCTTCTCGCTCAACCAAGCGGGACCGCGCGATCCAGTGACTGGATTTCCGATTGGGGGGCTCGCGCTGCTGGCGTTCAACCAGGAGCTGCGCTTTCCGATGAGGCTGCCATTTGTCGGAAACCGGCTAGGTGGCACCGTGTTCTATGACGCGGGGAACGTGTACACCGATGTCAATCACATTTCGTTCGCGTGGAAACCGCCGGCCAACAACAATAATCTGCCTTACTTCTCGCACACGATTGGCTTCGGCGTGCGCTACCCGACGCCTGTGGGACCCGTTCGCGTCGACTTCGGATACCAGCTAAACCCGCCGCATTATGCGGGAGAAGATTTCCCGCCGCCGCCGGCGCAGCCGATCCCGCGCGAGTTCGCCCTGCCGCACTTTCAATTCTTTTTCAACATTGGACCCGTTTTCTAATGTGGCGCTTACTTTTCTTCGTGGTAATGGCGGCCGCGCTGGCTGGCCTGGGATCGAATCGCGTCTTTGCACAAACGCATTCGTCATCGGAGCCTTCACAGCCTTCGTCTAGCAGCGCTGAGGCTTCGCACGCCGAAAATCCGCCAAGGGAAGAGAACCTAGACGGCATCGCTGCCCGAATAGAAGACGACATCATCACGGAAAGTGAAGTTCGCGAACTGAGCGCGTTTCAAGAGCTCGTGGATGGCAAGCCAAAGCCGCGAGACGAAATCATCAAAGAGCTGGCCGACCAATGGATCGTGCGGGGAGAGGCGGCAGTCGCTGCGTTTCCACCTCCGTCGAAGGCGGACGTGGATCGCGCTTATCAGGAGTTCGTGAAGCAGTTCCCATCGGCGCAGGAATTCCAGGCTCGCTGCGCTGCTTTAGGACTTACCGAGGCTGCGGTGCGGCGCATTCTCGCGCAGCAATTATTTCTCTCGCGATTCATCGATTACCGGTTTCGCCCCGCGGCGCAAGTGGACCAAGCGCAAATCGAAACGTACTACAAAGACGAGTTCGTGCCGCAGCTCGAGGCCAAAAAGCAAGCTGTTCCGCCGCTTGAAGACGTGGAAGACACGATACGCGAAGTGCTGATCCAGCGCGCGATCAACGATCGAGCGACGAAGTGGCTCGATGACACGCGCGAACACCTGAAGATTGACATCGTCGATCAGGGAGCGCGGTCGTGAGCTGGCGACGCTGGCTGGGATTCGTGCTTCTCACGGTGGCGGGGCTGTGCGTTGTGGGTCTGCTTTTGATCGAGACGGGGATAGTGCAGCGCTGGGTGCGCCAGATGGTGGTGAGCGAGATCGAACAGCGCACGGGCGCGCGCGTGGAACTGGGCGGCTTCCATCTTCATGTATGGAAGCTCCGCACAGAACTCGACGACCTCACGCTTCACGGCCTTGAAGCGCCGGGAACGGCCCCGCTTTTCCACGCGGCGCATGTCAATGTAGCGATTCAGATCCTGTCGTTCACCGGCGGGGAAATCGCGATTGACGAGCTGGTGTTCGATCAGCCGCAGCTGGCGGTGCGGGTCGACAAGAACGGCAAGAGCAATCTGCCCACGCCACGCGTGGCACGAAGCAAGCGGCCGTGGCCAGAGACTCTTTTCAGTTTGCGGATAGGCCATCTCGAGTTCCGCGACGGCAGCGCCAGCTTCAACGACCGCAGCAGTCCACTCGCTATGGTTGGAAAGGATTTGCAGTTCCAGTTGCATCTCATCGGCGGGTCGTCACTTGCAACCGAATCGTACGCAGGCAATTTGCAATGGCAGCAGATTCAGATGGCCGCCGGTCGCGACCTTCCATTCCTCTTCGATATTTCAGCGAAATTCACACTGCATCCCGATTCATTCGAACTGGATGACCTGGCGTTGAAACTGCCGCATTCGAATTTGAATCTTCGCGCAGAGCTTCCGAGCTTCGCGCGATCGGATTGGAATCTCCACTATCGGGGGCGGCTGACGCTCGCGGACGTGCGCACGATCCTCCGTTCACCGCTGACGCCGGATGGCATTGCGGATTTTTCAGGGCAGGCACGCTATGCGGCGGGCGAGTGGACGGCGAACGGGCATTATCAAGGCCACGATTTTCTGCTGACGTACAAGTGGTTCCATGCGCGCGGAATGGAGACGTGGGGTGATTATGAGGTGGCGAAGAAGCGCTTGGTGGTTGAAAAACTAAATATTCGCGCGCTCGACGGCACGATTACCGGACACTTGCAGATGGACACCGACACGCTGGCGTTCCGCACGGAAACGCAGGTTCGCGGCGTGAGCCTCCGCGATGCGTTTGCCGCGCTGCAAAATTCGAGCTTTCCCGTGGTTCCGTTGCACTGGGACGCGCGCATCGACATCGATTCGGTGAACACATGGACCGCAAATTTTTTGCATTTCCGTTCGAAGGGCGAGTGCCGCTGGTCGCCGCCCGAAACGCTCGCTCCCGGATTGATCCCGGTGACGGCTCGCATCGAATATGACACGTCGGAAGATGGACGGGACGTTTCTTTCGGGGCGAGCGAAATCTCAACGCCGAAGACCGATATACAGATGGCCGGCTACCTGGGAGCAAAGGGTTCCCAGCTCGATCTGAGTGTGCGCACGGATGACGTGTATGGATGGGATGATTTCATCAACGTGATACGCGGAGCCAATGCCACGCCAAGCCGGATTGCGGGCGCGATGACGTTTCGCGGAAAGATTGAGGGGCCTCTCGGCGGGCCCACGTTCAGCGGGCATTTGCAGGCTACGGACGCGCGGTTCGATAATTTTTATTTCGATTATCT
Organism: uncultured Acidobacteriota bacterium; assembly: GCA_963729525.1. GTDB lineage: Bacteria > Acidobacteriota > Terriglobia > Acidiferrales > UBA7541 > Palsa-295. The sequence continues at coordinate 60,510 of CAVSOB010000006.1, read as the reverse complement.
GGGAGGCGATCTCGAATATTCGCCGGACGAATTCAGCCTCACAAAAACGACTGTGCGCCGAGGGCAGGCGAGCGCGGATGTGAACGCTGTTCTGGAACTGGACGGCAGCTGGGGATTTTCTCCTCAAAGCGCGTGGACCTTCGACGCGCGGCTGGCACACACACCGACGAGCGACGTGCAACAGATTTTTGGTCTGAATTATCCGGTGAAAGGAATTTTGAGCGGAACTTTTCATGGATCGGGAACGCACGTTGCGCCGTTATTCGACGCGAATTTTGCGCTCGACGACGTGGACGCAAAGGGAATTCATCTGGACCGGGTGGCGGGATTGCTGCATCTGGCTCACGACCAATACCGGCTATCGAACGCTGAAATACGGAGCGGGCAGGGATTGGTGACCGGAAATATCTCGTACCGACCGGTGGAACAAGACACTGAGTTCAATCTTAACGGCACGAACATTCCGCTGAACAAGATCGGGGCGCTGCAGACTGAATCAATTCCGGTCACTGGGCGGCTCAATTTCGATATTCGCGGAAGCGGCCCGATTCGATCGCCGATTGCGGACGGCAACGTGAGGCTTGTGGGCCTTCAGGTGGGCACGGATGTGCAAGGAAACTTTCGGGGCCGGATTAAATCGGATGGCGAAAACGTGCAGTTATCTCTCGTATCGGAAGTCAATGCGGGCCGGCTGCAGGGCGAAGTTTCCGTCGGGTTGCATGGTGATAATCAAGTGGCGGGCGAGTTGACGGTGAAGCAGTTCCAGATGGATGCGTTCATCATGAGCGGCCTGCACTTGAAACAATTGACCGGGCACAGCAGCGTGGACGGACAGTTCACACTTTCGGGAAGCCTCCGGCATCCCGAAACAATCGAAATGAGCGCCAACATTGACCAGATTTCCTTCAACTACGATTTGGTGGAGCTGCAAAATGACGGGCCGGTGCGGCTCACGTATCGCCGCAATGAGGTGAGAATCGATCAGGCGCGCCTACATGGACCGAATACGGACGTGCAGTTCAGCGGTTCGGCGCGATTCGATCGCGATCGCCCGGTACATTTGTCACTTGCGGGCAGCCTGAATCTTCGATTCCTCGATCGAATGATCCCGGAACTCTTTGCGCTGGGGCGAGCGGATGTGAACGTGTCGGTGGAAGGAACGATGTCGCGTCCGCGAATCACGGGACGCGCGAGCCTGAAAGATGCGTCGGCAACTTACTCGGATTTTCCGATGGGATTAAGTCATCTGAGCGGCGACCTAGTTTTCGATCGCAGCCGGATGCTGTTTGATTCCATCACGGCGCAGGCGGGCGGGGGACAATTGCAGCTCAGTGGCGCGGTGAACTACGGCGATGGACCTTTGCGTTATGAAATGAACGTTTCAACCACGACGGTTCGCATTCGCTATCCGACGGGCATGAGCTGGCTGGCCGGCGGGTCGCTGCAGCTTTCCGGTTCGAGCACCGCCGCGATTCTGTCGGGGAAAATCCAAATTCACCGGCTGCTGCTGGCTGAGGGGATCGATTTGGGTTCTCTGTTTACTACCGCTTCAGAGACCAGCGCGAGCCCGGCGTCCAGTTCGACGCTGATGCGAAATCTTACGTTCGACATCGAGGGTCAAACGACGCCCGGAGCGCGCATCGAATGGACCGGCGCGCACCTTGAGGTGGACGGCAACGTGCGGCTGCGCGGCACGTGGGATCGTCCCGTCCTGCTCGGGCATATTCACCTGCTTGGCGGCGAGATGGCGTTTCGAGGGAACAACTACACGCTGACGCGCGGTGACGTCAACTTTGCGAATCCGTTTCGCCTCGATCCAGTGTTGAACGTCGAAGCGACTGCCACGATTGGACAATATCAGGTGACGATCAACTTTTCCGGAGAAGCGAGCCATCCTACGCTCAGTTATCGTTCCGATCCGCCGTTGCCGGATTCGGACATCATCGCGCTTCTTGCTATTGGCAGCCCCGGCCAGGAGAGCGGCTTGCGGTCGTCGTCATCAAGCTCGCAGAACTATGGGGCGACTGCATTGCTGTCGGAAGCGATATCGAGCGGACTGGGCGGGCGAATCGAGCGGCTTTTTGGGATCAGCCATTTTCGCGTCGATCCGTTTCTAGCTGGAACGGCCACGGAATCGAACGCAGCGGCGCGCGTGACGATTCAGCAGCAATTTTCGCGCAATTTGACGGTGACTTACTCGACGAACGCTGCCACGACGAACCAGTATCAGCTGATCCAGGTGGAGTATGCGATCCGGCGCGACGTCTCAGTGATTTTTGTGCGCGATATCAACGGTACTTATGCATTTGAGGTGCGCTTCGTGCGGCATTTCAAATAGGTCTGCTTCGCCGCAAATTATTCCTTCATCCAGAATAGCGAATCGGGGCTTAGGCGGACGTGCCAGGGACACGGTTTGTCGCGAAATCGCTGCCACTTTTCTTTGTAGACTTCGGCTTGCAATTGCGTTGCTTCTGGCTGAGGCGACTGTGAGGAGCGTTGTTGCAAACTCAAGAACAACGTAACGCGGAAGGGTGTTTCGGACGATTGAACGAGCCAGCAGGGAAAAATGTTTTCATCGCCGGAAACACCACTCGCTTCGGCAAATTCAATATGGTGAGCACGAATTCCCAAGAAGCCGTTGGGCTGCGTTGCGGGTTGCACCAGGCGCAGGGTGCAGCCCCAATCAAGAGCTTCGACACTGTGATCCGAAATGGTGCGTGTGCGAGAAATATTCTTGCAACCCGTCAGTCGCGCTACTTCAACCGACGGCGGCCGCTGGAATATTCTTTCTTTGGCGCCGGACGCTACGACGCGCCCTCGCGATAAAACCAGGAGCCTCGCCCCGAGCCGGTAGGCTTCTTCCATATTGTGCGTCACGAGCAGGGTGGGCCGGCGATACGCTGCGAACGTCTCCTGGAGCTGAATTTCCATTTGGCTGCGCAAGTGCGTGTCGAGAGCTGATAACGGTTCATCAAGCAGCAGCGCCTCGGGCTCGATTGCTAGCGCGCGTGCCAGCGCCACTCGCTGCTGTTCGCCACCGGATAGTGTGCGCGAATAGCGGTCTTCTAGACCGGACAGATGAGTACGCCCAATTAATTCCGTCACTCGCTTAGAGCGCTCATCCCGCGGCAATGCCTCCAAACCAAAACCGATATTTTCTGCGACGGTGCGATGCGGAAAGATCGCGTAATTTTGAAACAGCATGCTGACGCGGCGCTGCCTTGCAGGAATATTCAGGCGCGATTCGGAATCGAAGAACACACGATCGTTTAGGTTAATTCTCCCGCGATCGGGGCGCTCGAGTCCCGCGATGCATCGCAGAAGCATCGTCTTACCCGCGCCCGATGCACCCAAAACGCTCAGCGGCTCAGCCTCAGCGCGAAACGAAACTTCGAGGGCGAAATCGAGCAACTTTTTCTCAATTTGAACTTCGAGTGACATCAGCGCCGAGCCCACCGCACTCGCTCCAGCGCTTGCAAGTGCGTCCAATAGTAGAGACCGGCAAGCAATGCGAGCGAAATTCCGATGTCGATCAGGCACCACGTGGCGGCCTGCGTCATCTCATTTGCTTCCACGGCGAAATAGATCGCGATCGGAATCGTTTCGGTTCTTCCCGGAATGTTACCGGCGAGCATCAGTGTGGCGCCGAATTCTCCCAGCGCGCGCGCGAACGAAAGGATCGTTCCTGCGAGTACGCCGGGCCACGCCAGCGGCAGCGCCACTTCGCGAAACACGCGCCACTCAGAAGCGCCGAGCGTCCGCGCCGCTTGCAACAGACTCGGATCCACCTGCTCGAGCGCGGCGCGAGCCGTTAAGTACATCAGTGGGAACGCCACCACCGTTGCGGCAATCACGGTGGCCGGCCATGAGAACACGATTGTCGCGCCAAGTTCGAGAAACAGTTTCCCAAGCGGTCCGTTTCGTCCAAAAAGTAAGAGCAGGAGAAAACCCACCACTGTGGGTGGCAGGACAAGAGGCAGGAGGAAAATGCCGTCAACGAGGGCCATGGCGGGGCTCTTGCGGCCTCCACGCCAGGCAGCAGCCGAGAGCCCTAGGAAAAGCGTGATGACGGTTGCCGTCACGCTCGTCGCCAGCGAAATCCAAAGCGGAGACCAATCCATCGGCTCAGGATTGTAGCCGGAACGGAGGGAGCCGGCCCAATTTTCAAATGGGAATCAGACGATTTCGCTTCGCCGACGCGGCGCGCAAGAGGATTTCACAATTGAAACGGCAACCTATCAGAGAAGATTTTCGATTCGAATCGGGAGTTCGCGAACACGCACACCCGTGGCGTGATAGGTAGCGTTCGCAATCGCTGACGCGCAACCCGTCAACCCAATTTCGCCGATTCCTCGCGCACCATATTCGTTCAACTTCGTGTCCGGATAATCCAGGAAGATGCAATCCATTTCAGGAGCGTCGGCGTTCACGGAGACGATATAATCTGCGTAATTGTTATTCAGCGGCTTGCCGTTCCGAGGGTCGTAAATCGTTTCCTCGAAAAGCGCCATTCCGACGCCCATCACTACCGCGCCCAGAATCTGATTCCGCGAGGTTTTGAGGTTGATCATCCGGCCACCGTCGATCACGCTGAGCCAGCGCGACACACGCAACCGCGCGACGCCCGGATCCCAGGCCACTTCGCAGAAATGCGCACCGAAGGAGTGCATCGAGTATTGTTTCGCCTCGGGCGGCGCTTCGGTTCTCGCTTGTCCGTCGAGGCCGCTGAAGCTTCGAAGCTTCAAAATATCGGGAAAAGGCACGCCGGTCTCGGGTGATTGACCTTCTCCATGAACACGGCCGCCCGTCATCCTTAGCGATTGCGGATCGACTTTTTCGAATGGCGAGCCGGACGTTAATGCCGCCACTTTGAGCACCTCACTTACGGCTTGATCGGTGGCTTTTACGATCGCGGGTAGCACGGTGGCTGTTGCCGACGATCCCCCGGAGGTAGGGCCGGGCGGGAGCGCGGTGTCGCCCAATTGCACGCGGATTTTGTCGAGCGGGATTCCCGTCCTGTCCGAAACTACTTCTGCAAAAACTGTGTAGGTGCCGGTGCCGATGTCCTGTGTCGCACAAACGGCCCGAGCCGTCCCGTCGGCCAGCAGCGAGACGCGCACATCAGCATTATGGCGTCCGGCCGGCCACGTACATGTCGCCATACCCCAGCCGAGAATTTCATTCCCCTTCGTCATTGAGCCGATCTTCGGATTACGCCGGCTCCATCCGAACTTCTCCGCGCCAGTCTGGTAAGCCTCGCGCAGATGTTTGCTCGAGAAAGGTTTCGCCGATCCCTCATCCATCTCGGCGTAGTTTCGCAGCCGTACTTCGATTGGGTCGAGGTTTAGTTTCACTGCCAATTCGTCCAAGGACGATTCGATCGCAAAAAGGGCGGGCGTGCGGCCAGGGCCGCGCATTGGCGTCGGAGTGCCGATATTTTTGTGAATCAGATATTGCGCAGCGCGCACGTTCGGGCAGCTGTACAGCATCGAAGTCACTTCGGCGCAGTTCTCCACGTAATTATCGACCATGGACGTCGGCTGAAATATTTCATGCTGAAAAGCTGTGAGTTTTCCATTCGCATCCGCCGCCAGCCGGATGCGCTGCCGCGTGAACGGACGATGTCCCACGGTGGTAAACATCAGGCTCCGCGGCACTGTAACTTTTACAGGACGGCCAAGCTGCTTGGACGCCAAAGCAGCCATCCACGAATGCGGCCATGGAAACAGCTTCGATCCGAAGCCAGAGCCGATAAATCTCGAAATCACCTCCACTGACTCAACCGGAATCGCGAACACCTCTGCGGCGCAATTCCGGTGATTCACCACACCTTGCGAAGTCTCGTAGAGAGTTAGCTTGTCTTTTGTCCACGACGCGATGGTGGCATGCATTTCCATCGGGTTGTGCGTTTCAACCGGCGTCGTGTACGTTACGTCCAATTGCACGGGGCCGCTGGCCAGGGCTGGCTCCACATTGCCGCGCTCATTCTTGACGGATGGTGGATCTTTCGGCGCTAATTGATCCGTAGCAACATCTGGAGTCCGCGTGTCGCATCTCACGACCACGCGAGACGCAGCCGCCTGCGCGCGCTCGAAGGTATCCGCCACAACGAGCGCTACAAATTGACCGTAGTAATAAACCTGGTCGTCTTCGAAGGGTGGTCTGCTTTCGCCCGGCCGGTTGGTTTCTTCAAAGGTGTTCGCCGGACGGTAGAGCTTCTGCGTATTGCCGTGATGCAAAATCGCCAGCACGCCTGGCATTTTTTCTGCTTCACTGCAATCGATACTGATGATTTTCGCAGATCCGACAGTGCTTCCAATGCCGACTCCCCAAGCCATATTGTCGAGCGAATACTCGACGCCATACTTCGCCGTGCCGGTGACTTTCATGACGCCGTCGACGCGCGTGATATCTTTTCCGACGACTGACGATTCTTGGGGCACGCAAACCTCGCTCAACTCGATCCGTTTTAAGCAGAAGCAGTAACTGTTTGTAGCGCGCGCACAAGGGTGCGCTTGGCTAATTCGACCTTGAATCCGTTATTGCGATAGGGCTTCGCACCGTGAAGCGCAGCTTCGGCCGCCTGGCGGAACGCGCGCTCGCTCACGTCGCGCCCCGCCAGTTCCTGCTCCGCTTCCGGAGAACGCCACGGCCTGGTGCCCACGCCACCCAGGGCAATCTGCGCCTTCCAGATCTTGTTGCCGTTCACGTCGATAATCACCGCTGCCGAAGCGAGAGCAAATTCATACGAAGCTCGATCACGGCGCTTCAGGTAGTGCGATTTCGCGTTCGAAGGCAGAGCCGGGAGCGTGACGTGGGTAATGATTTCGCCCTTCCGCACCACGTTCTCGCGGTCCGGCGTGTTTCCGGGCAGGAAGTAAAACTCAGTGATCGGCACGCTTCTCTCTCCAGCAGAACCATTCAAATGGATCGTGGCACCCAACGCCATCATCGCCACCGCCATGTCCGACGGGTGCGTGGCAATGCAATGTTCGCTGGTTCCCAGTATTGCCTGCATGCGGTTGTAGCCATCAATCGCAGGACAGCCTGAACCCGGTTCACGCTTGTTGCAGGTGTAGTTCGTGTCGCGAAAATAGTAGCAGCGCGTCCTCTGCAGCAGGTTCCCGCCGGTCGTGGCCATATTTCGCAGTTGCGGCGACGCGCCGGAAAGCAACGCTTCCGACAGCACCGGGTACATCTGCTGCACGCGCGAATCGTGTGCGAGATCACTATTGCGGACCAGGGCTCCAATTTTCAATCCCCCTTCAGCCTGCGGCTCGATCCGATCGAGCGGCAGAATGTTGATGTCAACGAGCGCGGCGGGACGCTCTACGTTCAACTTCATCAGATCGATCAGCGTGGTGCCGCCAGCCACGAACTTCGCGCCGCCCGCAGCTACGCTGGTAATGGCGTCGTTTACGGTTGCCGGCTTGGTGTATGAAAAAGGGTCCATCGTGATTCCTTGCCGATAAATTTCTGACTAACCGCGTCCTCGCACCGAGCGCACCGCCGCCACGATATTCTCGTATGCTCCGCAGCGACAGATATTCCCGCTCATACATTCGCGGATAGCGTTGTCATTTGATTCGCACGGCTCTTTCAGCAGCGCCACTGCCGACATGATTTGTCCCGATGTGCAGTAGCCGCATTGAAAACCGTCGTGCTCGAGGAAAGCGGCCTGCATTGGATGAAGCTGGCCATCTTTCGCGAGCCCCTCGATGGTGGTGATTTCATCCTGTTGATGCATCACTGCGAAGGTGAGGCAGGAATTGATGCGCCGTCCATTCACGTGAACCGTACACGCGCCACACTGCCCGTGATCGCATCCTTTTTTTGTACCGAAGAGGCCTAGATTTTCGCGCAGCGCGTCGAGCAGGGTAACCCGCGATTCGATTTGCAGTTTGTGGAGCAGCCCGTTGATTTTCAGCTCGACCGGAATCGTGCCGGCGGGATTCGAAACGGCAGGCGCCTGCGGCGATTCAATGGTATACGGAGCGGCGCGCAGCAGAGGGCTGGCTGTCGCCGCAATTCCGGCGGTGGCGACGTTCGTCAGAAAAGAACGCCGCGTTACCCCCTGCGAACTGTGAAGTTTTGCGCTGTCAGTTGAATCCGGCGGGATGGCTGCAGGAGGGTCTTTCGGTTTAGACATTCGTTCGGCCCCCGATAAGACAACTTATCGAAGCAAATTGCGAGGGTACCACCCGCGGATACAGGGACAATCCAGCGAAACCCCTACCAGCCGCCTACAGCTCTGTTTCCAGCCGGGACAGAAATTGCAATACTTCGGAGGGGCTTTGCACGTAAAACGAGGCGTGCGTGTTGCCTGCGCCCCCTACGTTCACAGTGATCTGGCCGGGCAGTACGGAGAAGGCTTCTTCGTCCGTTTGATCGTCACCAAAATAGATCGCAATTTTCTTCTCCGGCAGCTGCGCGAACAGCTCAAGAACTGCAACACCTTTACCGGGAAATTCGCGCGGCAACACTTCCCACACTTTCTTGCCGCATAAAATGCGCAGCTTGTCGTTGGACGTCGCAACAATATCGGCTACCACGCGGCTGGCTGCTTCGGTGGCGGGCTGGCGAGCTCCGCGATAATGGACGGCAAAACTGAGGTGCTTATCTTCAATTTCGATTCCGCGGAGGGAAGCTAAGCCGGTCTGGGCGGCTTTCAGCGCAGCTTCGACCATTAGCCTGGCGGCGATGCTCGGAACGGTGGTTTCTCCAGCGCGCTCCGCGCCATGCAAGCCGACGTAGCGTATACCCTCGACGCCGACGAGCGCCTGGATTTTCTCCAACTCGCGGCCGCTGACCACCGCCATCGTAAGATTTTTGTGGCCGATGAGCCGCCGAAGAATTTTCCTACCGCGCTCCGAGAACCGTACATCATCCGGATGCCGCCGCAGGCCCACCAGCGTTCCGTCGAAATCGAGCAATAGAAGCCGATGGTCTGCATCGCGAATGCGAGCGATTACTTCGGGCCAGGCACTGCTCAGGCGGCGCAAATTCTGTGCGGATCGCCGCTTGCGCGGCACTAAGACCAGCGCTGGCGAGGAATCATCAACACTTTTCTCCTGCGCGTTAGTCGCCACCGGCCGCGCCTGCCTTTCGCGAAACGATTGCGAGTCGGGAGGTGGGGTTGCCCGGTTCTTTGTCTTCGCGTTCGTGGGCGTCGTCGGCCCGCGGTTCTTCGATTCGAATCTCAGACAAATCCGTAATCAAATTGCCGGCCCAGCGATACACGTTGTGCTCACGAACGTTTCGCCGCATTCGCTGCATACGCCTGTGGCGCTCGGTAGCGTCCATCTCGAGAGCCATTCGGATCGCGTCGCTGAGCTGTTCGATGTCATACGGATTCACGATAATCGCGTCTCGCAACTCCCGGCTTGCTCCCGTAAACCGGCTCAAGATTAGCGCCCCTTGCTCATCTTCGCGAGCCGCAACAAATTCTTTTGCGACCAAGTTCATACCGTCGTGCAGCGAAGTGACCATGCAAAGGTCGGCCGCCTGATAATACGGCAGAATCTCGCGGTGTTCATGATGGCGGCTGAGCAGGACAATGGGCTTCCATTTCGAAGTTTGGAATCTTGTATTGATGCGCGCGGCTTCCGCTTCCACCTCTTCGATGAAATCATGATAGCGCGGAATGTGGGTGCGACTGGGAGCGCCGATTTGAAAGAACGTGAATTGCCCCACATAGGAGGGCCATCGTTCCAAGAACCGCTCGACGCTTCGGAAGCGCTCGATGATTCCTTTTGTGTAGTCGATGCGATCCACTCCAATGCCCATGAAACTCGCCTCGATGCCCTGTTCCTTCAGAATTGAAGTACGCCTGACATAAGGAGAAACAGGTTCGGGCCCTTCGACCTGGTTTTCGCGGAAGTCCACGCTGATTGGGAACGGACGAACCAGCGTCGTCTGACCGTGGCGCTTCACGGCGAATCGCTCCCATTCAATCCGGGATTCGAGTGCGCGATTCACAGTTTCAAGGAAATTGTTGCAGTGGGCCTGGATGTGAAAGCCAATCAGATCCGCACCGAGCAGGCCATCGAGAACCTCGCGTTGCCACGGGCAGATTCCGAACGCTTCCGGATTTGGCCACGGGATGTGCCAGAAAATCGCCACGCGCGCATCAGGACGGGCTTCTTTGATCATTCGCGGTAGCAGCGCGAAGTGGTAGTCCTGCACGAGGACGAGCGGATGCCTGGCGGTCTCGATCTCTTGCAGTACCGCATCGGCAAACTTGCGGTTCGCTTCCTGATAGCTTTTCCAATCCGAAGCGCGGAAGATTGGCCGCGTATACGCGATGTGACAGAGAGGCCAGAGCCCCTCGTTCGAAAATCCGTAATAGTAGCCTTCCTCTTCTTCCTTGGTCAGCCAGACGCGCCTCAATGTGTACTCGGGCTTGTCTGGCGGGACGCGCAGGCGATCGTGCTCGTCTACCGTTTCGCGGTCCGCATCACCTGATCCGGACGCGATCCACGTTCCGTCACACGCGCGCAGAATCGGCTCGAGCGCTGTCACCAAACCGCTCGCTGGAACAAGCGCTTCGATTCCTTTGTTTCGGTGTACGTGCATGTACGGCTCGCGGTTCGAAACCACTACGAGCGGACTTTGCAGCGTCTTGCTCTGCATGCTGACCCGCAGGCGCTCGGGGGTCCACATCGCTTGCCCCGTTTCGCGCAGCCGAGCCTCTTCTTCAGCTGCCGCCCGCGCTTCCGCAAGGCTCTGCGTCAGATTCATCACTTCTTCGGAAAAAGGAGCGAGAAAATCTTCCTTGGGGAGGTCAGGACGGGGAGAAACCTTGCCGGCTCGCACTTGCCTCATCCATTCCGCAGTTCGCGAAATGGGACCGATGATCGTCCACCGCACGATAAGAACTGTGATCAAAACGATGAGAAGCACCTGCGCGATTACGTGCCAGAGGGTGTCACGCCAGATGCTTAGGCTCTGTGCTTCCACGTAGCTGGCGTCATGATAGATTGCAAGAAAGCCGGCCAGCGCGCCTTTTCGATGAAGCGGCAAGAAGTAGACGTGCATGTCCTTGCCGCCCAATTTGACCAGTTGACCGAGGCCCTCCTCATGATCTTTCACTTGATTCAACGGGATGGGTACCGGGTCAAACCGCGATACGAGATTCGAGCTTTCGGCGAGCACGCCGCCACGCGCATCATACACCACGACTCCTGCAAGCCGTTCCCGGTTCCCAAATCGTTCGACGATATGACGCAGTTGATCGCGCGAGCCGCTATCAAGTGCCGGCTCGACGAGTTCCTGGAGGCTTTCGCCAAGGATTTCGGCGCGTCTGCCCAGATCGGCGCGCAACGCGCGCTTCTCCGAGCGCACCTGGTTCCTGGCGACTACGAACGTGACTAGAGTGATGCCTGCTACGAGAAATAAGATCAGCCGTAGACTGAGCCTCACGGCGATTCCCTTCGCTACCAAATTTTTGGAAATCCGGCGCTGCTAGGCAGCGGCGACTTCGATGGCTTGTATCCGGATGGTGTTGTTCACGGCATCGAGAATACCCTTCACCCGCACTTTCTTTCCCACAAACTTTTCCGCCGTCTGTTGGTCGTCCAGCGAATAAGATGACTTGCTCGAGTCATCCGTCAGAACGAATTGATCGCCTTGCTTGGCTATTGTGCCGGTGAAAGTTGCGATCTTCGAATCCCTCTTCTGGTTTGCCGCGACCAGCACGTCGGCCCTGGTTGCCCTGTAATTGGTTGCACTGTGGTAGGTTGCGGTGTAAGCGGATGCCCCTGTGACAAGCGAAATACCCAAGGCAGCCGCGCTCAAACTGTTCGCTGACTTAGTTTTCATCTCTGTCTCTCGCTTTTGTACTCCAGATCACTGCCGAAGACGATACCCGGAATCCTTCACTTCGAAGTGCATGGCCGATACCAATCAACTCGGGCTTAATGCTCTGTAAATAAGCCAGTTAACTCAATTTTGCGCCTTTACCTTAGGAAGAATAGTCCTAAAGCCTGAAGATTCTGCATGGTGCCGCGAATTTAGGCCCTCCCCGAGGGCTTGCCATTGGCTGCACATGGCCGCCGTTTAACCCGCTAGTTGCGCGATTGGACGCACAATGCTAGACGGCTGGTTCAGAGAGGCGCAAACTTTAGTACTGTAACCAGTTACGGGTGTAGTTCACCCGTTGGGGTCAGGCTCTTCCGGGGGAATCACGGGGCCGCGTCACAAGCAGGTTATCGCAAAAAAGGTGGAGGAGATATGGCGAGCGCAGTTTCTAACAAGCTTTGGAAATCGTTCGACTGGGCGCTGTGCAAGACGGCGGGGATAACCTTCGACACGATTCAATACTTCAACAAATTTAATCCTAACCCTTCGTTCACTCCGAAATGGTCAGATAAGCCGCTGCTGAAGTCGTGGGAGAAGTCCAAGCCCACCCTCGGCTGGCCGCGTACCACGGACTCCCTTTGTCCGGACTGTGTGCGTGAGGCGCGCGATCTGATCCTAAATGGCAAGAAAGATTGGACCGATCTGGTGCACGAAAAGGTCGGCGAAATCAAGGCGCAGATCATCGAGCGCGACGGCCAAGTCTGGATGGTGAAGGAGTGCCCCATCCACGGCAAGTACGAAGACTTGATGGCTATCGACGCAAAGTTCCTTGAATGGATTGAAGGCAACTTCCCGGGCCGCGATATTCCTGCTCACAACGACGAGAAGCTGCATCGCCACGGCTCGAGTACAGTTCGCCACGGCCGCGGCTCCGTTCTCACCGTCGACCTGACGAATCGCTGCAACATGATGTGCGATCCCTGCTTCATGGACGCGAACCAAGTCGGCTACGTCCACGAGCTGAGCTGGGAAGAAATTCAGGAAATTCTCGAGAACGCCACCAAGATAAAACCGCGCCGCCAGATGTCCGTGCAGTTCTCCGGCGGCGAGCCTACGATGCACCCCTACTTCCTGGATGCGGTTCGTTACGCGCGAAAAGTGGGATACAACAGCGTGCAGGCTGCCACGAATGGAATCGAATTCGCCAAGAGCAAGGATTTCTGCAAGAAGACCTTTGAAGCCGGCATGCGTTACGCCTATCTGCAATTCGATGGCATCGGCAACGACGCGAACAGCCACCGCCAGGTGGGCAACCTCTTCGACGTGAAGCTGCGCGCCATCGAGAACATGCACGAAGCCGGCATCGAAATCGTTCTCGTCACCACGATCGTCAACAATGTGAACAACGATCAAGTGGGCCCGATCGTCAAGTTCGCCATGGAAAACCCGAAGAAAATTTCTTTCGTCTCATTCCAGCCTGTTTCCTTCACCGGGCGCGACGAAGAAATCACACCCGAGCGCCGCATGCGCCAGCGCTATACGCTGTCGCACCTCGCGAAGGACGTCAGCGAGCAGGTGGGCAAAATCGAGCCAACGCGGGACTGGTTCCCGATTTCGTTCATCTCACCGTTTGCCGGTTTCTCCGACCTCGTGCACGGGCCCGAGTCGCAGTGGGGCGCGCTTTCCTGTGGCTGCCACCCCAACTGCGGCGTCGGCACGGCGATGATGGTCAATAAGCATACCAAGGAATGGGCGCCCATTTCCCGGTTCCTCAATGCTCCGCAGCTTGTAAAGGACGTCACAGCGATTACGGATGCGGCCCGCAGCAAGAAATTTTCTACCTTCATGATGGCACTGGCGCTTCTGAGGAATTACGACGCGTTCGAGGCTCCACCGAGCTTGCGACTCAAGGATTTGTGGAAGAAATTCGACAAGACCTGGGCCGTCACGAAGAATTCGGAGACAAAGTACGGCCGCACGAATCCAAATCGTACCTTCGAAGACGCGATGAAGCGCCGCTCCGAAGATCCCTGGAACATGCTTTTCATCGCCGGCATGTGGTTCCAGGATCTTTTCAACTACGATTTCCGCCGCACCGAAATGTGCATCATCCCCTACGCCACCCAGCAGGGGGAGATTTCCTTCTGCGCCTACAACACAGGCGTTGGCTGGCGGAAGATCATCGAAAACATGTACAAGAACGCGACTGTCGCGCAGTGGTATAAGACGCACGGCAAGCACGATATCTTCGCCAAGGGCAAGAAAGTCGATCTCGACACCTATGAACACTCGCTGCGAATTGACGCCGAAGACGCCGCGCGTGTTCGTCACCTCGAGCACGATATTCCGCTAACCGCTGCCGAAGAAGACCGCGCTCGTCGCCGCAAGGCCAACGAAGAAGCGGCCAAGGTACGACGCATCTACGAAGAGATGGTGCTGAAGAAGCCTCAGGAGTCGGTCGTCCAGATCGGCTCAATTCAGCAGATTCAAATGGCCGTCCCGGGCGCAACGGTAAAACCGGTCCAGATCGCACCAGCCAACGGCAATGGCAGCGGTCACGCGAATGGCAATGGCACAGCGAAAGTCGCGAACACCGAAGCAGAGGCGGCCGTCGCCGGCGACTGAGCATCGCGCTCCAATCGAAGTTTCGCCAAAAGCCCCGGCCAAAACCGGGGCTTTTGCTTTCTATGTCTTCTTGTTTTGATAGAATGGTCAGTCGAGGACAAAATGCCCATCTACGAATATGTTTGTGACGACTGCGGCGCTCATTACGAGCGCATCGTCATGAATCAGAAGCAGTCCATCACCTGCCCAAAGTGCGAGAGCGCGAAACACACGATTCAGCTCTCAGTATTCGCCGCGCCCGCCAATGGCAGCAAAGCGAGCGGTGGATCTTCCTCAGGCCCTGCATCGGGCTCGGGCGGCACGTGCTGTGGCGGCGGTTGCGGCTGCAATTAATAGCTCGGGCCCGCACGATGGGAACTTCGCCTCAACACCTCACCAATGGCCTGCAGTGACAGGCCAATCGTCGCGATTAGGCGCGAAATTCTAATCACGAACCCGCGATTAAGATTCGGTGTAAACCCTTTCGCAGCAACCATTTGAAATTTCCAAATCGCGAACGGATGGCGATTTCCCTCGCCTCTCCCGGTTGGCCGTCCTTTCGCTATTTCGCAGCGACCTTCACTGACGCCTGCGTATTCTCCCACTTCATCTGCAACGTGCAGCTGCCGGCCTGATCGAAGTCAATCGTGAAGTTCTCCACCGGCGCAGATGTTTTTGATACGGCCATATCCACGCGCGCCAAGTCGTTCGCTTCGCCCGGATATGCCGTGCCCCATTCGCCGGTCTTTTTGCTGATTACCAGTGTCCACTTGTCCGCATTGGGGATCACGAAGATTGTGTAGCTGCCCGCGGGCACCGTCGTGCCGCCAACGCTCGTATTGCCCGTTGTCACGAACGTGGTCGCCTCATTCGCGCCCGCGCGCCAGACTTTTCCGTACGGAACCAATTCGCCGAAAATCTTCCGTCCTTTCATGCGCGGGCTGGAATAGTCAATCGCGATCGTCTCGCCATCGGCCAACTTGCATTCCGCCTTGGCCGGCGGGCTCGGCCGCGCACCCTTGTCTTGCTGCGCACAGCTCGATGCCGCGAAAACCGTCAATCCCAACACTGCCGTCGCACACAGCGCGAAGATTCTCTTCATGTTGTCTCCTCGAAGAAAGAAATCAATTAGGAAATAATTTCTCCCGCAGGCGCCCAATCTACTCTGGATTCTGCTCCGCTCGCGCGCCCCGAGTCAAACCGGGAATATTCGCGCGTCAAATATTCTACCGAGAGTCCCAAAGGCTCCGCGCGACATCACATGAACATACGCCGAGAACCCACCAGCCATCATGGAGGAAATAATAAATGGCCACGATACCCGTAAAGATGGATTGGCAATCGCTTCCAGCCGCTAAATCAGGGCAATTCCGAATCGGCGGCGATCTCACCGTCAACCGCCTCGGATTCGGCACCATGCGACTCACTGGCAAGGGAATCTGGGGCCCGCCGAAAGATCGCAATGAGGCAATTCGGGTGCTGCGCCGCGCCGTCGAACTCGGAATCAATTTTATCGACACGGCCGATTCCTACGGGCCTCATGTGGCTGAAGAACTCGTTGCGGAAGCGCTCTATCCGTATCCCGCAGGGCTCGTGATTGCGACGAAGGCCGGCTTCGAGCGACCCGGTCCTGACAAATGGGTGACGAATGGCCGGCCGGAACATTTGCGCACGGCATGCGAAGGCAGCCTCAAACGGCTGCGCCTCGATCGGATCGAATTACTCCAGCTTCATCGCATCGACTCGAAAGTACCTACAGATGACCAGCTCGGCGCGCTCCAACTTCTGCAATCGGAGGGAAAGATCAATCACATCGGCTTGTCGGAAGTTACCGTCGAGCAAATCGAGCACGCGCGTACGATCGTTCCAATTGTCAGCGTGCAGAATCGCTACAGCGTGGTGGATCGTGCGGCCGAAGACGTCGTTGACTATTGCGACCGCACTCAAATTGGATTTATCCCCTGGTTTCCGCTGGCGGCGGGTGATGTATCTAAGTCAGGCAGCGCACTTGAACGCATGGCAGCCAAACTGAAAATCACACCCTCGCAGCTTGCACTCGCCTGGCTTTTGCGCCGCTCGCCGGTGATGCTGCCGATTCCCGGCACTTCGCGGGTGGCACACCTGGAAGAAAACGTTGCAACAGCGGCTGTGAAACTGGGCGAGGCTACATTGAAGGAGCTGGCAAAACTGGCCCGCAGCGCGTAACGCTACCGTCTGGTTACACTCGATACGACGGCGGCTTAATTCCTTTGTCTCGCAGATAGATTTCGGCCTGTCCGCGATGATGCGCCACATGGACATACATCGCCAGCAGCACTTCGCGTCCAGACATTCTGCCGTCGGGCGAATCGTGCAATCCTGCGAGCTGATCTTCGGTTATGTGATCGATTACACCGATGCAATATTCGAAGGAGTCGCTTAGAAACTTCACAATGCCGACCTTGTCAGTCGGCGACGGCGTCTGGGGTGGGTTCGCATCCTTCAATCCTGCACAAAACGCATAGTTCGTTGAGGCGATGTGCGCCGTCAATTCTCCAAACGTCATCGATTCGGGGGCGGGACGGAAAGCGTACTGATCAGCCGGCATCGCCTCGGCGACAGCCACCGAAAGTTTGGTGAGTGCGCCGAAATGTTTCGTGTATTCGTTGTTACTTGCCGCGGGGGAGCTCAAAGCACAACCCGCCCAGACAGCCGTGATGAACGGTAACCCAATCAGAAGAGCAAGAGGGGTAGCAGGACGCAACTTCATGGAACCTCCTTTGAGCAAGGCACTATACCGGCTGCCGATATAGACGAGCTCTCACGATTTTGGATAGCAGGCCAGCGGATCCTTTGGAATGTATTCGATTCGTTCCAATGGCTTGGTGCGGCAATCCGGAAGCGCCGCGGCGCGGAGACTATGCCTTGGAAGGTTTGACAATTCGATCGTAGAGCCACAACAGCATAGTGGTTGCGATTCCGATGGCGGTAATGGCCCACCAGAATCGCGTTGGGCGATGCTGCACTTCACCGAAGTAGTGCAGGAGAAAACCGCCGATACGTCCGGCGACAAACGCGCCAATGCCGAGGGGCAGAAATGCAAAACCCATGTAGGTGCCTTGCTGGCCGGAGGGCGCGAGGCGGGAAATGTAGTCGTAGTAACGCGGCTGCTGCGTAAGCTCCCCGAGCGCAACGATAACCAGTGCGACGTAAGCGGCGGTGACGGTGGGATGCACAGCGATCACGGCAAAAGCGATCATCGAGATCAGCGTGCCGAGAAGGACGGCGCGAAAGGCGCTGACGCGTTTGGTGAGAACGCTGATGACGACCGTCAGCGCGATGACCACGACGGGACCGGTGGCAAGCATTCTTTCGGTGTTGGCTTGTGGGTCGATGTAATCGTGCACGTAGAGCGGCAAAGTAATGAATTCCTGCCAGTAAACGATCCAGTAGCCGGTGAAAATCAGAAGGAACAGCATAAATTTTGGATTCGTCAGGACTTTGCCGAAGTTCGAAAGGGTCTCGGCGACAGTGGTCACCTGCGTTTCGTTGAATTGCCGAGGCTCCTTGAAAAATATCAGCACCATAAAAAACATGAGGAACACGCTAGCAGCTGCGACGCGGAAAACATTCTCGACGCTGAGATTCTGGTGCACCCAGGCAGCGACGATGGGGCCGAGCGCGCCGCCGATGTTCACCAGGGTGTAATAAATCGAGTAACCGATGGAGCGGACATTTTCTTTCGATGCGCGCGCGGTGGTTCCTACGACGCAGGGTTTTACGAGCGCAATGCCAAGCGCGGGAAGCGCGAGAATGAACAGCACAAAGAGTCCGAGCGGAAGCGAATTGCGAACGGGCGCAATCCATGGCGAGCCGATTGAGCCTAGCAGGAAGTAAGCGGCGGTGAGAATCAAGTAGGCGAGAGAAAGAGCGCGGCGGAAACCGAGTCTGTCAGCGGTAGCCCCTCCGACGATCGCGAGAAACCAGACCAAGCCACCAAAAAATCCGGTCAGATCGGCGGCACGCTCGGTGGGGAAATTGAGCACTTCGTGCAGGTAGCGCGCAAGCGAGGAAAATGCTGCGTAGTACGAGAGGCGCTCGAAGAGTTCGCTGATATTCGCTACCCAGAAGGCGGGCTCGAAGCCTTCGCGAATTTCTTTCAGGCGCTGGGGAAAGCTCAAGAAGTTCTCCCGAAAGCGGCGCATGCGGCGATTCATGTGCGCGGCCGGCGGCGATTGTATCGGAAACCTTCGGCGCGACGGCGGGTTTCTTCAAGAATCTCTGCGCGCGATCAAATTGAGGCGATGACCGAAGGGGGGACGAAAAACTGAAGCGCGCGATGATTAGAGCGATTGTTACGACATGGCGCCTGAAGTGCTCGACGAAGGAGGCGGGAGCTTCGAGCGAATTAGGGACTCGACTCGATTCAGCACGTCGGGATCGCATTCAATTTCGATATGCGGCTTTTCGAGCACACGCGCCAACCAGGGATAGCCGTTGCACTCAACCGGCTTCGAGGAGTAGTCGAAGCGGATGTTGCCGATGATTTTGGTGCGGGCGGGATCGGCGGCGCGGATTTCTCGCCGGCCGTGGAGGTAGCCGTCCACTTGATAAAAATTCACGGCCTGTTCCACATTGGCAGGAATGAGCGAATCGTCTTCGCCGATTTTGGCGACGCTGTCGACCTGAACGGTGAGGAGCACCGGAATGCCGTCGGACCGCAACTGGCGCGCGAGAGCCACTGTTTCGGATCCGCCCCAACTGTGGCCGTAGATGATGATACGCGCGCTCTTTTTTTCTTCGGCCGAGAGTTTGCCGTCGTTGTTCACGTCGAGAAGACGCAGAATCTCCTGGTGGGCTTCGTCGCCGCGACGGTTTTCGAAAACTGCCACGTGAACTTGCGCCGGATAGTCCTTGCGAAGGCGCTCGGCGAGTTGAACGCCGCCGTGAACGGTGTTATCGCGGCTGATAAACCCGCCGACGAAGCCGACGACAATCGGCGGAGAAACTTTCGGGTCCGGCCCGCTGGCAGATGTGAGTCGAGGAGCTTGCCCTGGGGCGAATAAAAGGAAAAAGAGGCCGAGAAATGCGGGTACAGAGGCTCGCATCCAGTGCACCGTATCCTGCCCCATCATATCAGCATCGGGGCGAGGTGAAAATATGGGGCCGGCTGGTTCACAGGGCTCGATGAGATGTTGTTGCTAAGCCATCGAGATTATTTTGTGACCCCAACGTCGGCGAGGGCAACCGCTGTCCCGTGGGACGCAGGCGAGAGCGCCAAGGGCATGCCGGAAGCGATGCGCATGCGGGCGTAGTCGAGGAGGGCCCAATCTTCTTTGAACTCCAGCATCGTTTCGCGACGGTGCTTGGGGCTTTTCAGTATTGCCTCCACGCGGGCGAGCAGTAACTCGAACGCGAGATGAGGATCAGAGCCTGGCGCGAAAATATTATTGCGGCTCAGCCCGACTTTTGAGACGCCGGCAGGCCCGGAGACTTCGAGCCAGAGGCTGCCGTCGGCGTCAACAATGGGATGGCCGGAACTATCGAGGCGCTTGAAAATGCGGTTGACATAATCCCGATCGGAAATCAATTCGTCCTGAACCGCTTGATCCACGATCTGGTCAAAAGCCTTGCGATATTCAGTCCACTCACCGGGAGCGCCTACAACTTCTTCGCGGTCTCTAACCTCGACCGGGGCGAGCACGTCTGAACCGTTTGTTAGCGCCACACCGTTGCCGGCGCCATGGGCTTTTGGGAACAGCGCGGAATTGTTGAGCTGCACAGGTTCGACTGTGGCGTGCTGTTCGAATTCGCGTTCCGGACTGAACCGGCCGGTAATTAAATACGTAGCCGCGACAACCGGCAATTCGTGATCCGCGAAAATCACCATAGGAATCAAAAGCTTTTTCGAGCGGAAGAGTTGCTCGGTGCCGCTACGGGGCTCGGTGCTGCGCTTGGTGGTGCCGGGCAATTGCGAAAAATGCAGCACGCGGAAATTCGACTCCGGATGGTTTTGCGCATAGTGCGAAAAGGTGCGCGCGACGGCTTTCGGACTGGTTATTCCGAAGTCGTTGATTACGTCACGATGCGCGGAATGAGGAAAATACGTATCGATAACGTTTTTCGTAAAGTCGGCACAATTGCGCGTGACACCATTAAAGTGATTTTCGTTAGGCAGTGCGTTGAACTTGGCGATCAGGTCGAGGTCTTGCTGTAGACTGGTCTCGACGACGAAAATGTACATGCTACGAATCATGTCGGCGCCGACCATTTCGCGCCACTCCGATTTGCCGCTCTTCAGGCAGCCTTTCACGGTGCAGTAGGCTGCCAGCGATTGTTGACGGTAGCGTTCTTCGAGCACAGCTTTGATCTTCTCTGTGCCGAAAACGGGGCGATCAGCGGGATCGTCGACGCCATAGACGTATATGTTGAAAGGCGCGATGTTCCATTCATAGCGCTCATCCTCACCCAAATTGATGTAATTGCTCATCACCGAGCCATTTTCGCCCGGGCGGCAGAGACGAAGCTTGATTGGAGAATCGGGGCAGATGCGCGAGAAGTAGACCGCTGTGTGGCCGGAGCCAGTTATGCGAGCCACACTTTCATTGAGAGTTTCGTTGAGAATTACGCCGACATCGGCGTAGCTGCGAGAAGAAAGAAGGCAAACGAGAAGGGCAGCGAAGCCCAACGATTTCGCCAGCGCCGAGATGATTGGTTTGAACATCGCTTGTGTGCGGCTTGCGTCCCGTTCTCCTAAAACGAATCATTCCGATACAGTCCACCCTTCCATTAGAGTCCTGATCGTGGCGAATTGGATGGTTGATACGCTTCCAGAAAAGGGCGCCAGCCTTGTATCAGTAACTAGGCCCAAGCGTTACGTTAAGTTAAGTAATGTGGGACAGATTGTCACTGAACTGAAGAACGTCATTCACCGGCCACTCGACATCGGCGCGTCCGATCAGGTCGATGATGAATTCCAGGTCGTAGAGCGCTCTTTCGATGTCGGCCCAAAGGCGAACTCGAACATCCTCGTTGGAGAGCGCCGCGATGCGAACGATCCAGCTGAGCGCTGCTTCTTTCACGACCAACTCCTGCAGGGCCTCGCGCGCGAAGGGCTTTTCAGCCAGTAAGAGATTGATGGTAGAGGTACTTAAGCCTTCTACGAGGTCCGTTATTTTTCGCAGGCGTGCTTTGATTTGATTTTCATGCAAGGCCGACTTGTTAATAGAGTATGAAAATCGGCCAATCGTCGCGGGCACGTTTGAACTTCGCATGGGGCCCATATATTTATTCGCCTCTCGGATGCAGCTCAAGTATTTGTGCGTTGAGAGAGATCTCCGACAAGGGGAAGCACTCATCTTGCCAAGGTTGAAGCCGCAGTGGAAGTGGCTCTGTCAGAAAGACTTAGCTTCTTTTTGAAGGCGTTTAAGCGGCCTTCTACAGGGGTACTAAAACCAAGCAATTATTACGTCTGTCGCGCAGCCCAGCTACGCTTCATGCGAGACATGGGCTGTCTCGGGCGTGTGGATGTAGAGAAGCGTCTGATCCACACGTTTTGGCGGGGCTGCTTCAGGGAGGCGGATCGGATAGCGAACCTCGTGTTGATGGTCTTGCATCTGGCGCTTCGCGTTGTAAACGCTGGAAAACTTCCACAGCATTTTGACGAAATTCGTTTGTCCCTTGGCGAGGAAACCGAGAGCCATCATGAAAGTGTCTTTCAGAGCGGCGAAGCCGAGGTGCTTCTGATTGAGAATTTGCTGCGTGCGCACGAGCTCCTCGTAGAAGCGATTGAGAGGCAGCTTGGTCGGAAGCACGGCGTGCTGCACGTCGAAGAGGCGGTAATCGCGCGAGGTGAAGTTGCGCGATTCGGTCACCCAGGTTTCCGTCCCGGGATACGGCGTGTTCACGGTGATATGAACAATTTCGGGTACCCGCAGCGCCCATTCGCGGACGGCTTCGAAGTGGCGCTCGTCCCAATTGGGATCGGCAATGATATTCACGGCGGCATGAATATTCAGTGAGCGAGCGCATTCGAGCGCTTCGATGTTCTTTTTCACGGTGACGCGCTTGCGGTGGCTTTTGAGACCTTCGTCATCAATGGCTTCGATTCCAAGGAACATATATTTCAGGCCGAGGCGCTTCCACATGCGGAAGACTTCTTTATTTCTGACCAGGACATCACCGCGCGTCTCGAGGTAATACTCTTTCTTGATGTTCCGTTTTTCCACTTCACGAGCTAGCGCCAAGCCGTGTTCAGATTGAATGAAAGCGACGTCGTCGACGATGAAGACTCCGTGTTCTTGGATGGTTGCGAGATCTTCGGCGGCGACTTCGGCGCTGAGCTTGCGATAGTTGCGGCCGTAAAACGTCCAGGCGCTGCAGAAGGAGCAGTCCCACGGGCAGCCGCGCGTAAATTCGATGGAGGCACAGGGGTCCAGCACGCCGATAAAATATTTTCGGCGCCGGGCGATCAGGTCGCGCGCCGGTTGCGTGGCGTTCAGATTTTCGACTAGACGAGGCGCAGGACCGTCGCCATAGATGCTGGTGATACCGGGCAATGTGCGTAGCTTATCCGGATCATCCGCCGCTTCGAGCACGCTGGGCGTGATCGCTTCGCCTTCTCCGCGCACGACACAGGAAATGGCGCCTTCGGCGTGAGCAAGAATCTCCTTCGCGGTGAAAGACGCGCTGTGGCCGCCGGCAAAGATGAAGCATTCGGGAAGTCGACGCTTGGTTTCCTTCGCGAGATCCACCACCTCGGGGATATTTGCGAGATAGTTCAGCGAAAAACCGATTGCTTCCGGTTTGAAATCTTCGAGAAGGCGGAAATAGTCGCGATGGCGAAAAACTTGCAAGTCGAGAAGACGAACATCATGGCCCGCCTTGCGCGCGGATTGCGCAACCAATTCGAGCCCCAGCGGCTCGAGACGCAGGTAAATCTCCGAATACATCAGCGGGCTGGGATGTACGAACAGGACTTTCATCATGCCTCCGGCTCGTCGACCTGTGGGGGCCTTCCCCCGGGTTTCATTCTAGCGTGGGGAAGATGTGACAAGCCAGCACTTCCATGCGTCGATTGGCACTATTCCGCGCGGAGGGCCTCGACCGGGTCTACCGTGGCGGCACGGCGGGAGGGCAGATAGCAAGCGAAGTAGACTGTCGCGATGACACCGATAGTTACGGCGATATAAGTGATTGGATCGAGGGGGCTGACATGGAACAGCAAGGAGGACATAAGGCGCATCACCGCGAATGAGGCCGCGAGTCCGCAGACGATGCCGATTCCCGCGAGCCACAGCCCGTGCCGCACGAACATCGCCGTGAGAGTCTGCTGTTGGGCACCGAGAGCCATGCGAATTCCTATTTCTCGTGTGCGCTGGGAAACAGAGTAAGCAATTACCCCGTAAATCCCCACGATACCGAGCAGAAGCGCCATGCCGCCTGCCACGCCCAGCATAACGAGCGTGAAGGAAGTGCGCGCCATAGATTCCTTGTAGAGGTATCCGAGGGTGTGTACTTCGGCCAGAGGAATATTGGAATCAACCGACCATACGGCCTGCCGGGTTTCTTTTAGGAACGCTTCGGAGCCAGCGCGCGGACTGCGAATGGCAAAAGTGATGCCGCGGCGCAGGTTTTCTTTTTGGCCTTCAAAACGATTCATAATCACGGGCCAGTAAACGGAGGAGGTTGGATCTTTGTCAACGCCGTTGTCGTGGGTGTTGCCAACGACGCCAATGATTTCGCGCCAGTCGTCATTGTTACCCACGCGAATTCGCTTGCCCAGCGCGTTGCCCGCGTCGTGCCAGTACTCCCGCGCCAGATTTTCAGAAACGATGGCAACGGGAATTCGCTGGTAGATGTCGTCCCAGGTGAGATCGCGGCCGGCGATGAACGGAGTGCCCAACGTCGAGAAGAAGCCCGGCGAGATGAACTTGAAGCGCCGCAGAGCCGGAAGTTCTCCCTCGGCATAGGCGCGATCCTGCGCGAAGACGGGGTCAAAAGAGCTGTTGTGATCCAGAGGAATCGAGCTCGAAAAACTCACCTGCGAAACTCCTGGAATCGCGACGAGTTTGTTCAACACTTCCTGATCCATGCGCACGGCGCGTTCGGCCTGGCTATCGGGCACATCGGCTTCCGGAATGTAGTAACGGAAAAGTTGGACGGAATCCGGCGACGTGAAACCGGGTGGGACACGCATGAGAGCGCGGAAAGTGCGAATCATCAAACCCGAGCAGATCAGAAGCACAAGCGCAAGCGCCACCTGCACGACTACGAGAATGTTGCGGGCGCGATGCTGCTCGCGGCTCTGGCTCAGTGCGCGCCCGCCTTCGCGAAGGCTGGCGTTCAGGCGAGACCCGGCATACTTGAATATCGGGATCGAGGCGACGAGAAAGCTCGAAAACAACGCGATCGCGAGAGTGAACAGGAGCACGTGGAAGTCGATGCCGATTTCGTGAATGCGCGGAAGCCCGGTGGGCGCCATCGCGATGAGAACGCGAAGCGCGGCATAGGCCAGCCCCAAGCCCAGTGCGCTGCCGAGCAGCCCGAGGATCACACTTTCAAACAGCAAGTCTGCTGCGATCCGTTTCCAACCCGCGCCGAGCGCGGCACGAACGGCCAATTCCTGGCGCCGTCCTTCGACGCGCACTAGCAGCAGGTTGGCTACGTTTGCGCAGGCGATCAGCAAGACCACCGCAATCGAGCCCATCAGCACCCACAGCACGCTTCCAATGTCGCCGACTACATCCTGCTTGAGCGGCCGCAGGCTTGGCCCGAATTGGGCTTTGTCAAAAAGCGAAACGCTGAAGCCTTCTGGCGCCGGAAAACTACGTATAGAGATAGGGATCATCCGCGCTACGTCGGCGCTGGCCTGCGACATCGTGACGCCAGGCTTCAGGCGCGCGAGCGCGCGATAACTGAAATTGCCGAGTTTGGTTTTGCTGCGGTCCCACTTGAAGGTGAGAAAAATGGCGGGATCCCCTTCGTCAAGAAAATGAAAACTTTGCTGCAGGACGCCGATAATTTCGCGCGGTTTTCCATCGAGCGTGATGGACCGGCCGATGACGTTCGGATCACTGCCGAATTTCTGGTGCCAATAGCCGTAAGAAAGAAGAGCGGTTTCGGGCGTGCCCGGCGAATCATCTTCATGCGTGAACAAGCGGCCCAACGCCGGCTTGGCGCCGAGAAGCGGCAACGTTCCATCGGTCACGTCGAGGCCGTGGACTTGTTCGGGTTCGCCGGCGCCGGTGACGCTCATCGAGTCATCGGTATACACACCGATATCCTGAAACGTGGTGTTCTGCTCGCGATCGATGAAATAAATGGACGGAGATATATTGAGGTCCTTGATGCCCACGCCCGGAGCGGTGTGCCATACGCCGATGAGCTCTTCGGGATGCGGATAGGGCAGCGGCTTCAGCAGGACACCTTCGAGAACGCTGAAGATCACGGTGTTCGCGCCGATGCCGGCGGCAAGAGTGATCAATGTGATGGCTGTAAAGAGCGGGGCGCGGCCGAGTCGTCGCAGAACTTGTCGCAATTGGTCGGTGAACATTTGTTTTTTTGCGGGCGTGCGCCCGCCACGGTAATTGTTACGTTGGGGCAGAGCTGAAAGTTCCATCGGGCTGAAATCTTTTGGGAATGCGGCGAACTTTGCCGCCGGCGCGAACTGACGACTTTGCCGCGAACTATGGAGTTGCGGTGAATTTGCGGAGGGGTTCGTCGAACGGGGAGCGGGCGACACCCTGCTCTGTAATGATCGCGGTGATGTAGCGGGCGGGCGTGACGTCGAAAGCGGGATGCGCGGCCCTTACATCTGTCGGCGCGAGTTGCATGCCGGCGAGGTGCGTGACTTCGGCAGAGGAGCGCTCCTCGATGGGAATCTGTTCGCCGGAAGCGAGCGACATGTCGATCGTGGAGGTCGGGGCGGCGACGTAGAACGGGACATTATTCTCGCGGGCGAGCACGGCCATTCCGTAGGTGCCGATTTTGTTGGCGGTGTCGCCATTTCGGGCAATGCGGTCGGCGCCGACTACGACGGCACTTACGCCGCCGGTTTTCAGGAAATGACCGACCATATTGTCGGTGATGAGGGTGAGTGGAATCTGGTCCTGCTGCAATTCCCAGGCGGTAAGGCGGGCACCTTGCAGGTAAGGGCGTGTTTCGGGAACGAGCACGTCAATCTGATGGCCTTCTTCGATCGCCACGCGAATCACGCCGAGAGCGGTGCCGATGCCGCCGGTGGCGAGGGCGCCGGCGTTGCATTGAGTCATCACGCGGCCGGACTTGGCGAGGAGGTCTGCGCCGAATTTTCCGATGCGGCGGTCGGCTTCGCGGCGCTCTTCGTGAACTTTCTTCGCTTCTTCGATGAGGGCGGCGCGCAAGTGCGCGAGGCTGGATGCGCCGTTTTTAGAGGATGCGGCGGCCGTCGCCAATTCTTCGAAGCGGCCTTTGAAGCGATTAATGGCCCAGAATAAATCCACCGCGGTGGGACGGGTGTGGGCGAGGGTGTCGCAAATGGTAGCGAATTCGGCGCGCAGTTCGGGCAGAGTCTGCGCGAGCGAGTGCTCTACTCCGAGAGCCACGCCCATCGCGGCGGCGACGCCGATCGCCGGAGCGCCGCGGATGACCATGTCTTTTATCGCTTTCGCGACATCGCGATAGTCGGTGTAGGTGTAGTAGGTGACTTCGAGCGGGAGGCGGAGTTGGTCGAGGATGACGACGCCCTCGGGCGTCCAGCGGATTGCTTCGACGGTGTACAACGGCTGGTGCTCCTGTGCGCGAGAATACCTTCTGACCCTAAAGCCGATTTTTCTATTCTAGCTGATTCGGTGAAAACTTATTGCGTCAACGAGTTCGCTGGTTAGTCAAAGTCCAAGCGCAACATCTTCTGCCGGATTGGAGGTGAGGTGGGGCGATCTTGCCAACCGGTCGAGCGGGCACGGCATGCCGTGCCCCTACTGAAAAACATAGCGGAGCTTGGTTCATGGGCTCGGCGGGAAATGGCGGAGGCCGTGGGATGCGACCAGGAATGCGATAAACAGGAATGAGTTGTAGCTTACGTGGAGGATGTAGCTGGCGACGACCGTGCGCGAGATGGCGCGAGCGGCAGTGAAAATAATTCCCACGCCAATCAGGAGCGAGATTTGGCCCCAGCCCCCCCAGAGTTGCGGGGCGTGGAGGAGGCCGAAGAGAGTGCCTGTGATGACTACGCCTGCGCCGATGCCGAAGCTTCGCGCGAGGACAGGATAGAGGTACCCGCGGAAGAGGGTTTCTTCAACGAGCGGAGCTAGCAGGATGCTCATTAGCATCAAGAGAAGTGCGCTGCGCGGATCCTGGAAATATTCCTGGATGGGGAGCTTTGCTTTGGTTTGGAGCGCGGCGGAAGCGAGTTGTACCAGCAAGGAAAGACTGAAGCCGCCGAGAACGAGGGAGAGGTAGACGATGCGGCGCGGGATGGTGCCGGTCTGGAGGTGACGCCAGCCGATGGTTCGCCAGAATGGCGACTGAAATCGCAGGTGAATTTGAGCGGCGAGATATGCGAGCAATCCGAGCGAGAGAATGGCTTGATTGACGATTAGAAAGAGACTTTTGTTGTTGGAGGAATTCTGCAAGCTGGTAGGCGTCATTCCGAAGGCTGCGAAAATGCCGACGAGAAAGATGCTGATCACGAATGTCCCGAGTAGCGCAACTGCTACAAGCAATAGCAGGTCGAGCCAGCTCCATGGTGCGCGCAGATCTTCAGGATACTGCTGGAAGATAAGCGGCGGCGTTTCGGGCCGGATGAGTAAGGGCGACGTTGTTGCGACGCCGTGCGTTTCCGGGCCGGGCGACCGTGCGGTTGGGGGTTCGGGCGGCTCTAGAAATGATTCGGGGAGGAGAGGGTTGTTATCGTCGGGGATCATTACAAGTCAGGCGTTCGCGTTCGCATCGGTTTGCGCGTGTGCGCTTTGGGAGGCATTGCCGTTTCCGTTGGCGCCATTGAGAGCGCGGGCGAGGATCTGGCCGGTGAAAGATTTCTTTACTCGCGCGACTTGCTCGGGTGTGCCTTGGGCGACGATGCGGCCGCCTTCGTTGCCGCCTTCGGGACCGAGGTCGATGATCCAGTCGGCTTGCTTGATGACGTCGAGATGGTGTTCGATGATCAGCACGGTATTGCCGAGCGAGACGAGGCGGTTCAGCACGTCGAGCAGTTTCTTCACGTCGTCAAAGTGCAGCCCGGTCGTTGGCTCGTCGAGAATATACAGCGTGCGGCCGGTTTGGCGGCGCGAAAGTTCGCGGGCTAGCTTGGTGCGCTGGGCTTCGCCGCCGGAAAGCGTGGTGGCCGACTGGCCGAGTTGAATGTAGCCGAGGCCGACGTCGACGAGCGTCTGCAGCTTTTGCTGAATCGCGGGAATATTTTCGAGGGCCTTCAGGGCTTCCTCGATGGGCAAATCGAGCAGATCGGAAATCGTAAGGCCCTTGTAACGGACGGCGAGCGTTTCGGCGTTGTAGCGTTTGCCGCGACAGACTTCGCAGGTGACGTACACGTCGGGCAGGAAATTCATTTCGATGCGGCGCTGGCCATCGCCCTGGCAGGCTTCGCAACGGCCGCCCTTCACATTGAAACTGAAACGCCCGGGACGGTACCCGCGTTCGCGCGATTCGGGAAGCATGGCGTACAGCTCGCGAATCGGAGCGAAGACGCCGGTGTAGGTAGCGGGATTTGAGCGCGGAGTGCGGCCGATGGGGGCCTGGTCGATTTGAACGACTTTGTCTATGTGCTCGATACCGGTGATGGCGCGATGTTCGCCGGGCTTTTCCATGGAGCGATAGAGCTTCGCGGCGAGGGCGCGATACAAAATGTCGTTGATGAGGGTGGATTTGCCGGAGCCGGAGACGCCGGTCACGACGGTGAGAAGGCCGAGGGGAAATGTGACGTCGATATTTTTCAGGTTGTTTCCGTGTGCGCCGAGGATGGTGATCGCTTTTCCGTTTGCTGGGCGGCGGTGATCGGGCACGGGAATTTTCGCGCGGCCGGAAAGATATTGCCCGGTGAGCGACGCAGGATTAGCTGCGATTTCTGCGGGAGGTCCTGCGGCGACGAGATGTCCGCCGGCGGTGCCTGCGCCGGGGCCCAGATCCACCACGTAGTCGGCGCGGCGAATCGTTTCTTCATCATGTTCGACGACGAGCACGGTGTTGCCGAGGTCACGCAGCGTTTCGAGGGTGCTGAGCAAGCGTCCATTGTCGCGGGCGTGAAGGCCGATGGAAGGCTCGTCAAGAACATAGAGGACGCCGCGCAGTCGCGAGCCGATTTGCGTGGCGAGGCGGATGCGCTGAGCTTCACCGCCGGATAGCGTGGCGGCTGAACGATCGAGAGTGAGATAGCCAAGCCCCACGGCGAGAAGAAAATCGAGGCGCTCGGCGATTTCGGTGAGCGGGCGACCGGCGATTTTTCGTTGACGGAGCGTGAGGTGGCCGCGGATTTTGTCAACGGCGGCGCGCGCTTCGCTAAGCGGCAGGGCGGTGAAATCCGCAATCGAAAGACCGGCAATTTTTACGGCGAGGCTTTCGGGCCGCAGACGACGCTCGTTGCAAGCGGCGCACGGGGCCGGCGACATGTATTGCGTGAGCCATTCGCGGTAGGTATCGGAATTCGATTCTTCCAGGCTTTTCTCGAGGTGCGTGAGAACGCCTTGAAAATTCAGGCCCTTCACTCCGGTGCCGTCCGTAGGATTGCCATGCAGAATCAGATTTTGAACTTTGCGGGGGAACTGCTCAAAGGGCGTATCGAGATCGAAGCCATGCGCGGCGGCGGCGAGTTTCATGGTGCGCTGAACGAACGCGGAGCCTGAGCCGGGGCCGAGGCCGCCCTCGAAGAGGGGTTTCGACCAATCGACGATTACTTTGGATGGATCGAAATCGTACTTTGAGCCGAGGCCATGGCATTCGGGACAGGCGCCGTAGGGCGAATTGAAGCTGAACGAGCGCGGCTCCAGTTGCGGAACGGAGATGCCGCAATCGGGGCAAGCGAGTTTCTCGGAGTAAACGTGCTCATCGCCGCCGACGACCGAAATTGTGACCAGACCACCGGTGAGACGCAGGGCCGTTTCGATGGATTCCTCGAGACGTTGCGCGATTCCGTTCTTCAGCAGCAGCCGGTCTACGACGATTTCGATGGTGTGATTCTTGCGGCGATCGAGCGGAATCGGCTCGTCGAGATTGACGAGGTCGCCGTCGACGCGGGCGCGGACGTAACCTTCCTTGGCGTATTTCTCGAGTTCCTTCTTGTATTCGCCTTTGCGGCCGCGAACTACCGGGGCAAGGACCATGATGCGATCGTCGGGCTTGAGCGCAAGAACGGATTGTACGATTTGCTCGGTGGACTGGCGGGTGATGGGCTTGCCGCACTTCGGGCAATGCGGAGTGCCGATCGCGCTGTAGACCACGCGGAGGTAGTCGTAAATCTCGGTGATAGTACCAACCGTGGAACGGGGCGAGCGGGTGGTAGTTTTCTGCTCGATGGCGATGGACGGCGAGAGCCCTTCGACCGAATCGACATCCGGGCGCTCCATCTGGTCGAGGAACTGCCGCGCGTAGGCAGAGAGGGATTCGACGTAGCGGCGCTGGCCCTCGGCGTACAGGGTGTCGAAGGCGAGTGAGGACTTGCCGGAACCCGAGAGGCCGGTGATAACGGTCAGCGAGTTACGGGGAATCTCGAGGCTGATATTCTTGAGATTATGCTGCCGCGCGCCGCGGATAACGATTTTCTTGAGGCCCATGGTGTTGTTAACCGCTTATAGCGCCGCCTACAGCCGAGGACAGCACTCACTGGGTACATTGCGCCCAGAATAATCTTCAAACATAGCAAGCGCAGGGATTGCGGTCAAGACGGCAGCGGGATTGTCTGGCAGAACTCTGACGCGAAATGAGGGCGAAAGGCAGTTCCAAGAATTTTCCTCCGGAGATTTTACCCGGGGGCTTGGACTTTTTACACCTCAGGTGATTCTGAAGCGCCTTTGTTTTCAAGCAGATGCTTTGGCTTCCTGCGTGCGCTGGGTAGCTGTGTCAGGGGGAGGAAAGCTGAGAATCCCTTCGGGGATTGAGGGCTGGGCCAGCTTCCTTCCCCCGGCCACCTACCGTCGCTCCGTTTATTTCCTACCCCTCTGATATCGAACGACGGAGGTGTC
This sequence comes from uncultured Acidobacteriota bacterium, assembly GCA_963729525.1. Lineage (GTDB taxonomy): Bacteria > Acidobacteriota > Terriglobia > Acidiferrales > UBA7541 > Palsa-295. Next base: position 28,957 of record CAVSOB010000006.1, on the reverse strand, counting down.
CACTCACAGTTTGAATCAAGAATCTCTTTTTCGAGCGTTTATCGCTCCACTGAACTCATCGAATGGCCCGCGTGCAGTGCTGCGCCGATGTGGATTCGGGCGCTTCGAAGTAGTATTCTCATTTCTCCAGCGGGCCGCCCGGTCCGCGTCTGAGATCTTAGCTTCAATGCCCGAAACCACAGGCCGCATGCGCATTTTGAAGGTGGTTCAGTCATATTTCCCATTTCAGGATCGGGGCGGACCTGTGTTTAAAGTGCGGGCGCTCGCGACAGGACTGGCGAAACGAGGCCACCAAGTGACGGTCCTGACGGCCGACCTGGGCTTCGGAAGAGAGAACGGGTTTCATATCGAGGCCAAGCGCTGCCCATTGGGTTGGACAGTTCATAGCGAAGAGGTCGAGGCAATTTACCTTACCACTGCCGGACGATATCGTGCGGCGACGCTGAATCTGGGATTGCTCACGTTTTGCCGGGCTTCGATTCGCGATTACGATGTGGTGCATTTTTACGGCTTGTACGATCTGCTCGGTCCGGCGGTCGCTTATTTCTGCAGGCGGCAATCCATCCCGTACGTGATCGAGCCGATGGGAATGTACCGGCCGATTGTGCGCAGCCTGCGACTAAAGCGCTTATATCTCAACCTACTCGGGCAGAAATTCATACGCGGTGGCCGCTACCTGGTCGCGACTTCAGAGCAGGAGAAGCAGGAGTTGATCGAAGGCGGCATCGATGCCGCGCGCGTTGAAATCCGTCGAAATGGCATTGAGCTGGCGGTGAGAGAACCTGAGCCGGGAAAATTTCGCCGCGAGCGAGGAATTCCGAGAGGCGCGAAGATGATTTTGTTTCTGGGGCGGCTCGTGTCGAAGAAAAGTCCTGACTTGCTGATCGAGAGTTTCGCTAAGTGGCGAGCGAATTGCGGCCGGGGCAAGGACGCAGTACTTGTGCTCGCGGGTCCAGACGAAGGCGATGGATTTTTCGCGACCCTTCAAACCATGGCTGAACGCCTTGGAATCAGCGACAAGGTTCTCTTCCCCGGCCCACTCTATGATGACGCGAAGTGGTCGGCCTATCGCGACGCAGATCTTTTCGTTTTGCCGTCACAAAATGAAAATTTTGGCAACACTGCGGGAGAAGCGGCGGCGTGTGGAGCCCCCGTGATTGTGACAGACCGTTGCGGTATTGCGCCCTTCGTGGGGGCAGCAGGCGAGGTGATTCCGTACGATTCCGCGGCGCTAGAACAAGCACTGGGAAGAATGCTTCAGGATCCGAAGCTTCGCGAAAATCGCAGGACGGCATGCCGCGCTTTTGTGGAAAGCCTTTCGTGGGACGGGCCGCTGGATCAGACGGAGCAGATGTACCGGCGCTGCACACGATAGGTGAGGCGTAGATACGAGACGCGGCCCTTGGATGCGAGACTGCCTGCGTTTACAGATTGCAATTAGTGGCCTGTGGTCGCGACGAATCGGAAAGCATCCTCAATCGTTTTGACGCCCGCTTTTGACCCGAGGGAACTTGTTTCCATCTTTGAATACTGATACCGCCGCTTTGGAGAGAAACCGGCCGGATCGAATGTTCCCTTCTCAAACTGGAAAATCCAGACATACTCGTGGCGCGCGTTGTCTGCCTGCGATTGGGGAATTAGGGCAGTATCCATGGATGTCATGGGCGTGAAATCCGAAAAGCCACCGCTCTTGTGAACCGGTTCGGGCATCGTGCCGCTGAAAAAATCCACGTCGTGAGTAAAGATCATGACGAAGTCGACTTTGGAGGGATCGGGCGCGGGGCAAATTTGGGAGAAGGCTTTTTCGCGATTTTTGGCGATCCACTTCGTCTGGCTGGGTGTGAGGCCGTAGGCTGAAAAGTAGCTCTGGCATGCGGCCCTCGGTTGTTCGCCCGGAGTTGTGGAGTCGGCAGCTGAATCGGAATCGTCCGTGGAAGAAGACAACGTCTTCGCTGGGATCATTGCTGTGAGCCCGGACGATTCGGAAGCAGGTTGTGCGGCAGGGCGTGTCGACGCCTCGGGCGAAATAGCTGCAGTTGGTATTGCCGGCAGTGCAACTGAGGCTGCAGGCTTCGCCGCTGACGGAGCCGAAACCGGTTTCAGCGCGCCGAGTGCAGCTGCGGGCGCTATCGAAACGCCGGTTAGTACTTTCTTTCCGGGTGCCCCGGGCGCTGCATTGGACGCTCCGGAAGCCGATGCCGGGGAAACATTCGAATAGTCCACATTACTCGGCGCCAGGGACGCGGCATGCTCCGTGGCATTTGCCACCTCAATGGCTTGCACGTGCTTTGCAACCAACCCAACGTCATGGGCCGAATCGCGATAGGGTTGATAGGCTGGGAGGCCCGACACGGCGGCATCCGGCACATAACCTACAACGCCGTTCTGCGCGCGGATTTTCACGTAATCTGGAACGCGTTCGATAATCTCGACTCCCTGGCCGCATTTTAGCTTCGCATCCACGTTGAAGCTGTTCAGGGAATCGTAGACCCACACTTGGTCGCGGGTTGCATTGCATTTGAGTGTTGCAGGATTGGCCCATGCGGGATTTGCGAAAAATGAGAGGCCGATCGTAGTGAAAACTAAAATAAATAATTGCGTTTTGCCGACCATGGTTACCCCCTAACCCTGGCGCGATAATCCCTTTAGCAGTGTAGGACTTTGAGTCAGGCGAACAACTGGACGATAGTACAGAGAAAGAACAGGTGGAGGACAGTACGTTCCTTACGGATGTAAGACTCTGTGTACTACCATACCTGTACCCCTAGAGGCGGAAGTTCACGTGGGGTAGACCGAATCTGGAAGCGGAGGCGAGTGATGGATAATCACGGCCGGAGGATAAAATGGCAATGATCAAGCACGACAAACAGGACGGCGTTTCAAACTATTTGCTCAAGACGGAGCCTTCGGAATACTCGTTTGCAGATCTTCAGCGGGATAAGGAGACGATCTGGGATGGCGTTTCGAATCCGGTCGCGCTGAGGAACCTTCGAGAGATGAAGCCGGGAACGCGGCTTGTAATCTATGAGACTGGAGATGAGAAGACCGCAGTGGGAACGGCTTCCGTGGTGTCGGTAGATGCTTCTAATCCGAAGAATCCGGCGGTGGAAATCAAGGCGGTTAAGGCGTTGGCGAAGCCGGTGACGCTGGCGCAAATCAAATCCGATCCGCTATTCGCTACGTCACCGCTTGTTCGTCAGGGGCGGCTTTCAGTGGTGCCCTTGACTGACGCGCAGTATAAGAAACTGACTGGCGAGTGACCTGTCGCTGTACAGCCTTCGCGAAAACCAGAGCACGGCTGGATTTAGTCGGAGCCCTTCTCGCTGCTGCAATATGGCATAGCGGCGCTGGCGAGGGTATTCTGTTGGTGGGTTAAATTAGGGGCGCTAGCCGGCATGTGTGGAATTTGCGGCATAGTTGGAATGGAGTCGCGAGAGAGCAGCGAGGCGCTCGTCCGCCGAATGACGGCAGCGATCGTTCATCGCGGACCCGACGCAGAAGGCATTCTGATCGCGCCGCCCGTGGTTGCGGGAAGCCGCCGTCTGAGCATCATTGACCTTCCGGGCGGGAGCCAGCCGGTGTGGAACGAAACCAAGACCTTGGCGGTGGTCTACAACGGCGAGATTTATAATTTTCGCTCGCTGCGCGAGGAACTCGGAGGTCGTGGCCATACCTTCCGCACGAATTCCGACACGGAAGTGATCGTGCATGCGTTTGAGACCTGGGGCGAGAAATGCGTCGAGCGGCTGCAGGGGATGTTTACGTTTGCAATTGTGGAGATGCCGCAGGGGCAGGGCGGACGGGCGACGCGAGTTTTTATCGCTCGCGACCGGTTGGGAATCAAGCCGCTCTATTACGCCATCACGGAAAGGACTTTATTTTTTGCATCGGAGGTGCGGGCCCTTTTAGCTAGTGGAGCGGTGCCAGCGCGGCTTTCGCCCCATGCGCTTTCATCGTATCTCCTTTTTGGATCTGTGAGCGAGCCCGTCACATTGATCGAAGGTGTTTTTTCGCTGACTCCCGGGCACTATCTCGATGTTGAAGTTAACAGCCGGCGGATTCATGCGGTGGCCCCGAAACCCTACTGGAATGGGGCGAAAGAGAGAACTCGAGAAAAGGCGATAGGGGTGACGAGTACTGCGGCGCCGCCGGCGGCGTGCGTTCGCTCGCTGCTCGAACAGGCCGTGGCGAGCCACTTGATTGCCGACGTGCCGGTTGGCGTGTTTCTCAGCAGCGGACTCGACTCGACGGCAATCGCGGCGATTGCGAGCCGGGCGCAGCGCGGTATTCATACGTTTACCGTGGCATTTCCGGATGTGGAATTCAGCGAAGCTGAGAAAGCGCGGCGCACTGCGGAGCGCTTGGGCACAGAGCATTCGGAGTACACGCTGTCGGGCGAGGAGATGCTCGCGCGGCTTGACGAGGCGGTTGCATCTTTCGATCAGCCCAGCATGGACGGCATCAACACATATTTTGTCTCGTGGGCGGCGCGCCAGGCGGGATTAAAGGTGGCGCTGTCTGGATTGGGGAGCGACGAGCTATTCGGCGGTTATACGTCCTTTCAGGCGACGTCGAAAATCAGGCGCCTGACATCGGCAGCCTGTTGGATGCCAAAAGCTTTGCGGCACTTGGTGACATCTAGCGGCGCAGCCAAGGTTTCCGGGTCGTCGCCCGATGCAGTTCGAAAAGCATCCGCGGCGTGGCTCGATCCCTCTGCGCTTCCGCATCCGTATTACTTCACGCGCTCGCTTTTTACGCCCCAGGTGGTCGCGCGATGGCTAGGCCAGGACGCGAGTGCTTGGACGGGAACTCCGTGGGGAAAATGGCTGGGCGCAGCCGCCACCGAAGCTCGGTTCATGGATGAATTTACCGGAGTTTCGTGGCTGGAGCTGCGGTCGTACCTTGTGAATACGCTTCTGCGGGATACGGACGCGATGAGCATGCGCCATTCGCTGGAAGTGCGCGTGCCGTTTCTTGATTCTTCGCTCGTCGAGTACGTGCTATCACTGCCCGAATCGCAAAAACGAAATGCAGCACAGCCGAAAGCTCTCTTGATTGCCGCGCTCGGTGAGCTGCTGCCGCAGGAACTGATTGCGCAGCCGAAACGCACTTTTACGTTTCCATGGGAAAATTGGATGCGAGGCGCGCTGCGCGAGCGAATCGGGGCGGGGCTGGGCGATTGGTCACCGGCTCTCGAGCCACTGCTCAGCGGCGAAAATGCGCGGCGGGTATGGGGCGGTTTTCTGGCGAGCCGAACGACATGGTCGCGGCCCTGGAGCCTTTACGTACTGAATGAATGGGTGAAACGACATTTGAATGGAAAGTTTGCCGGAGATTCCGATCATCGAAAGGATGCCGCCGTTTCCGTCGCCTGATTCACATCCAATGCGTCAGACTATAGACTTCTCGCAATGATCATTCTCGGAATAAATGCGTACCACGCGAATGCTTCGGCGGCGATCATCGCCGATGGGCGCCTTCTCGCGGCGGTGGAAGAGGAGCGCCTGAATCGGGTGAAATATGCAGCCGGTTTGCCGGCGCGCGCGATTCAATATTGTCTTGATCAAGCTGGCGTGAAGCTCACGCAAGTGGACCACATCGCGATTCCCCGTGATCCACGGGCGCGGCTTGCGACAAAGTTGCGCTTCGCCATGCGCATGCCGCGCTTCGCGTTCGAGCGAGCGCGCGTGATGGCTCGCTTTGCGGGCATTCGCGAGGATCTGGCATCAGCATTCGAGATCGCTCCCGATAGCATTCGCGCGCAATTCCATCGAATCGAGCACCACACGGCGCATCTGGCCAGCGCTTACTTTGTTTCACCTTACGAGCGAGCAGCCGTTTTATCGGCTGACGGTCTCGGCGATTTCGCAAGCTCCATGTGGGCGGTTGGCAAGGGTCCGCGCATGCGAGTTCTTGGCGAGATCGCCTTTCCCCACTCGCTTGGGATGTACTACACGGCGCTGACGCAGTATCTCGGCTTTTGGAAATTCGGCGACGAATACAAGGTGATGGGCCTGGCGGCTTACGGCCAGCCGGAGTTTCTCGAAGAATTTCGCCGCATCGTGCGTGCTGATGGGCCGCTTTCGTTCCGGCTAGGCTTGGAATACTTCACGCATCAGAATCAGGGCGCGGAGATGTCGTGGCGTGACGCCAACCAGACTCCGGTGCTGGGGCGACTGTTTTCGCCATATTTGGAGAAGCGGCTCGGCCCAACGCGCAAAGCAGAGGAACCGCTCGAGCAGCGCCATCATAATCTTGCGGCGAGCATGCAGGCTGCGCTCGAAGAAGTATTGGCCGCGCATTGGGCTGCACTTGCGAAGAAAACCGGAGAGAAGTCGCTCTGTCTTGCAGGAGGCGTGGCATTCAATTGCCTGGCGAACGGGAAAATTTTCGATCACTCGCCGTTCGAGCGCGTTTATGTGCACCCGGCGGCTGGGGACGCCGGCTTATCAGTGGGTGCGGCGTTCGCTGTAGAACACCAGGTACTTGGCCGCCCGCGCGAATTTGTCATGGAGCATGCGGGCTGGGGGCCGGAATTTTCGCCGCAGCAAATTCACAAGGCGATTGCGGGCTCCTCCAACGGCGATATGCAGCTCACCGAATTGGATCAAGATTCGCTGGTACAGGGCACCGCGCGACATATTGCCGCGGGCAAAATTGTGGGATGGTTTCAGGGGCGCGTGGAATGGGGACCGCGGGCTCTGGGCCAGCGCAGCATTCTGGCCGATCCGCGGCGCGCGGAAATGAAGGATGTCCTTAATCGCCGCATCAAGCACCGCGAAATCTTTCGTCCCTTTGCGCCGTCCATCATTGAAGAAGCTGTGCCCGAATACTTCGAGCGGTCTGAACCTTCGCCATTTATGACATTTGCCTACTCGGTACGGCCTGAAAAGCGCGCAGTGATTCCTGCGCCCACCCATGTGGACGGCACAGCTCGGTTGCAAACCGTAAGCCGCACCGTGAACCCGCTTTATTGGAAACTCTTGCGGGCCGTCGGCGATCTCACGGGCGTGCCAGTAGTGCTGAACACATCCTTTAACGACAATGAACCGATCGTCTGCCGCCCGGAGGAAGCACTCGATTGCTTCCGGCGCACGCAGATGGACGTGCTGGTGATGGGGAACTTCGCACTGGAGAAGAAATCTGCGCTTGCTGCGGGCAGCATAAGCGCCAGGGGTTTTGCAGAACCGTTGAAATGAAGAAATTGAGGTAAGATTATACGTAGTTGGTAGCGTCACAATTCGGACGCGTAGTTCTCGTCGCTCCGATTCCCAGCCCGCGACGAACCTGAAGTGGCAGGCCGCTCATGCACATATTGCTCTTGAACGAATACTATCCGCCGGATACTTCTGCCACGGCCAAGATGGCCGCGCTCGTGGCGGAAACCCTCGCCAAGAAACACCAGGTTACCGTCCTCGCAGGCAGGCCCTCGTACGATCCCGATGAGCATTATCCGTTCGCCTTTCTCCGCAGCGACGTGCGCAACAACGTTACCGTGGAGCGGGTAGGCTCGACCGACTTTCCGCGGCATGAAATGAAGCGCCGCGTCTCGAATTACCTCTCGTATCTCGCACTCGCTGTACCGCGTGCGCTGGCGATCCGGCCTGATGTTGTTCTGGCAATGACGGACCCGCCCGTCGCCGGCATCGCAGGTGCTTTTGTCGCGCGGATGAGCGGCCGTCCGTTTGTTTACAACATCCGCGACATGTACCCGGACATGGCGCTGGGTGGCGATATCGTGCGCGCGAATTCGTTGGTGGCACGATGGGAGGAGATGCATCGCCGCGCCCTGCGCGACGCGGCTCGGGTGATCGTCCTTGGCGACGACATGCGCGAACGAATTCTGTCGAAGGGCGTCGCCCCGGAACGCGTTGCAGTGGTTCGTGATGGCGCCCAACCTTCGGGGCCGCTGCCGGACGGTACGCATCCCGCTGTGGAGGAAGTTCGCTGCGGATTCCCATTCGTCGTCCTGCACGCGGGCAATCTTGGCTTCTATGGCGCGTGGTCGACGCTCTTGAAGGCGGCGGAATTACTGCGCAACGAAAACACGGGGCTCGTGTTTGTAGGCGACGGGGCCAACCGCGCCGCAATGCAATCGTCGATCAATGGTTCAAAGAATGTACGATTCCTGCCATTTCGGCCTGCCAGTGAAATTCCGCTCGTGATGATGGCGGGCGACCTACACATCATCACTGTGAGGCGTGGGCTGGAAGGCGTTGTGGTGCCCAGCAAACTCTATTCAACGCTGGCGGCGGGGCGTCCGATATTGGTGGTGGCGCCACCCGAGTGCGACGCGGCCCGAATTGTGCAGGAATCCGGCTGCGGGCTTTGGGCGGATCCAGACGATCCAGGCGCGGTGGCAACAGCAATTCGGAAGCTTCGTGAGGACCCGAATCGGCTCACGGAGATGGGTCGCAGAGCCCGGGAAACCGCTGGGAAGTATGCTAGAGTGAATGAGTTAGAGAAATTCGCACTTATCTTAGAAGAAGCCGCGCAAGAGAAACCTGGAGGGCGCCATCTGGAACAATAGGAAAGTTCTTGTAACTGGAGGTACATCTTTTATCGGTTCGCATCTTGTGGATGCGTTGGTGGAGCGCGGCGCGAAGGTCCGCGTCGTGGACGATCTTACGAGCGGGAGGCTGAGCAATATCGAGCATCACCTGAAGGGCGGACATGTGACTTTCGTGGAGGCCGATCTTCGCGAACCGGGCGTGACACGCGCGGCGATGAACGGCATCGAAGTGGTATTTCACCTGGCGGCCGACCATGGTGGCCGCGGTTATGTGGACCTGCACCAGGCCGGCCCGGCTTCGAATTTGTTTCTCGACGGACTAGTCTTTTGGGAAGCGGTTAAAGCGGGCGTGGAGAAAGTGGTGTATGCCTCTTCCGGCTGTGTGTATCCCAACTACATGCAGACGGACGTGAAGAAAGAAATCTATTTGCGCGAAGAGGATGTGAAGCCACCGCACGACGCGGATAATATGTACGGGTGGGCGAAGCTGATGGCCGAGCTTACCCTGCGGGCGTATCACCGGGAGCATAAACTCGGCGCCGCATCGTGCCGTTACTTCACGGTGTATGGGCCGCGAGGCGTGGAAAATCATGCTGTGATAGCGATGATCGCGAGAGCATTCGTGGGCCAAGATCCCTTCGAAGTATGGGGCGACGGGAATCAAATCCGAAACTGGACATATGTAGACGACATCGTGAACGGAACGATTCTGGCCGCGGAAAAAATTAATGATGGCACTGCACTGAATCTCGGCACGATGGAGCGCATCCGAGTAATTGATGCTGCGAAAATGGTCCTCGATTTCGCCGGAAAGAAAGCTGAGATTCGTTTAAGGCGCGACATGCCGACCGGGCCAGCCAATCGCGTGGCGGATAATGCTCTCGCCAAAAAGCTGCTGGGTTGGGAACCGAAGACGAAGTTTCGCGATGGCCTGAAGAAAACGATGGATTGGTACTTCGAGAGCAAGAAAACAGATGAAGTGCGGGACGTTCTGGAAAAGATGCTAACCGCACGGTGACCCGGAATTAAAATTACCTATGGCGATTCCAACCAATCTCATTGCATTCTGCGTAGCGCTCTTCGGCTCCCTTGGGCTAACGGTGCCAGTGCGGCAATTCGCGCTCAGGGTCGGGCTTGTCGACAAGCCAGGCCCGCGCAAGGTCCATCTGAAACCGATCCCCCTCCTCGGTGGTATCGCGATTTATCTGGGATTCGCGGCGGCTATATTACTCACGCAACATGGCGTGATGCAGCAGCAAACGATCGCAATTTTCACCGGCGCTACGCTTCTGGCAATCATAGGATTTCTCGACGATGGCGGTTTGCTACATCATCAGGTAAAGCTGTTCATTGGCATGCCTCTTGCCGCATTGTTGCTGCTAGCTTCGGGAATTCGCGCGCAGCTTTTTTCTCAGTTTGTTCCCGGGACTGTGGGGATAATTTTAGACTCCTGTTTTACTGTCATTTGGGTCGTTGGCATCACTGCTTCGTTCAGTATTCTCGACCATATGGACGGCCTGTGCGCCGGCATCACCGCCGTTGCCGCCGCTTTCTTCACGTTCTCTGCGTATATGAACGGGCAGAAAGCCGTGCAGACTCTGGCAGCCGCCACTCTGGGTGCCGCACTGGGTTTTCTGCGCTGGAATTTCAATCCTGCCAAAATATTCATGGGCGATGGCGGCGCGATGTTTCTCGGTTTCCTGATGGCTACTTTAGGCTTGAAAATTCGCCTTGAGGGCGCACCGTTTCCGGCTGGATGGCTCGTTCCGGTTCTGATTCTCGGAGTCCCGATTTTTGACACGACGATGGTATCGATCTCCCGTTTGCGCCGCGGGCTTCTCCCCTTCACCTCTCCTGGGAAGGATCATACTGCGCACCGGTTGTCGAATCTGGGCCTGGGCCATCGGGGTGCGGTGCTCGCCATGTATTTGCTGGCAGGCTTGCTGGGAGCGATGTCGTTGTTCGTGGAGCGCTTTTCGTCGGGTACAATCTACGCTCTGGTCGGCGCGCTAGCGCTATGTGCGCTGATTGCAGTCGTTTTCCTCGAAACGGCTCCCTACGAGAAACAGATCAAGTTGCAAAAATCCTCGTCCTCTTTCTAGGGGAAATCCGGGTTCTCTCTACGGGCTTCGTCTTTGGCGGTCTTAGGGCGGTAAGATATACTTTGTCGCCTGTGTTTCAGGGTGCCAAGGTGCCCCGGCAGGCGCTTGTGGCATCGATTGATGCGCGCAGCGTCGCGTCGCCTTCCAGAAACACGGCTTGCGAAACATGTTCAACAATTGAACTTGATTCCTGCTGAGGACGACTAGTGCTCGAATCGCGCGTCGCGAATAACGACTCCAACTCCAGTTCACCAACACAGACACAGAAGGTCGCCGTAGTTGGCGGGTCCGCAGCAGGGCTTTTCACAGCCTCTTTGTTAGCCCTGAAGGGTGTGCCGGTGCGCGTTTTTGAGCGCATCGAGACACTCGAGCCTGCGGCGCGGACGCTCATCGTTACGCACCGCATGAGGAGCCTGCTCGGCCAAGCCGCGGAGCGCAGCATTGTCAACGAAATCCGACGCTTCGAATTGTTCACGGATGGGCGTAGCGCCAATGTTTCTCTCAAGCACCCGGACCTCGTTATCGAGCGGCGTGCTCTTATCCAAGGCTTGGCGGAAGAAGCGCAGCGGGCCGGCGTTTCGGTTGCGCTCGGCCACCGCTTTCATGCGCTTCATCCGAATGGACGAGGTCTCGTCCTGGAGGTGGAGCACTGCGCGAGCGGCCGGCGCGAAGAAGTTCATTCGGACACGATCGTAGGTGGTGACGGAGCTTCAAGCCGCGTGGCGCGTGCCGCCGGTTGGTCACCCCTCGAAACAGTTCCGCTGGTGCAGGCGATGGTGTCGCTGCCGAAAGATATGCAGCCAGACACGGCGCGAGTGTGGTTCGTTCCGGAAGACACGCCTTATTTTTACTGGCTCATTCCGGAGTCTCCTACCCGAGGCGCGCTAGGACTGATCGGCGAAAATGGCCCGGACACGCGGCGACATCTCGAGCGCTTCCTTGAGAAGCGCAAACTCAATCCGATTGAATTTCAGGGAGCTCGTATCCCGGTCTATCAGGGCTGGGTACCTGTCCGCCGCCAAGTGGGAAACGGTTCGGTGTACGTGGTGGGCGATGCGGCCGGCCAGGTGAAGGTAACGACCGTCGGTGGGATCGTAACTGGTTTCCGCGGAGCACTCGGCGCGGCGGAAGCGATTCTGTATGGCGGGGCGAGCACCGAGCTCCGCTCGCTCCGGCGCGAGTTGAACCTGCACCTGCTGTTGCGGCGGTCGCTGCATGATTTTCAGCAATCCGATTACAGCCGGTTGGTGGATTTGTTGAATGCGCCTGCGATTCAATCCCTTGGCGACTACTCGCGCGACGAAGCCTGGAAAATCCTGTGGCGCGTTTGTCTGAAGCAGCCGCGGCTTCTGCTGCTGGGCCTGCGCGGATTGCTGACGCGAGGACGGTCGCATCATTCTCCTCGCAAATAGTCCGTTCGTGCTGTCCTCTGGCTTACGCAGTGTCTGGATGGTTCCAATTCTTCTGAGGGTGTTGATCCAGCGATGAAGGCTGTGCAGCCGAATCGAAAATGAAAGAGCTCACCTAAAGTGCACATTATGGGCCTCTCGGCATTGGAGCATAGTTCGGCCGCCGCAATCATTGGCGAAAATGGAGTGATCGCTGCGATCGAAGAGGGAAAGCTTGCGAGGTCACGTTCCGCCGAAGGTATACCGCGCCGCGCAATTCAGTTTTGCCTGGACGGCGCCGGCATCAAATGGCCAGACGTCGATCGGATCGCTGTCGCTTCCCGGCCCGGACGCGCATGGTCTCGCACGGTTCTTTTTCGAGCGCGACTCGCGCCGTCGGCACCCAAGTCCAGCGTCTATTTCTTGAATAAAGCTTTCGGCGAATTGGGCCGTGAGCTGAACAATTTTCGCATCGTCCGCGAGATGGTGGCGGGCGCTCGCAATCGCGTGCAGGGCTTCGATCACCATTTGAGCCATGCAGCCAGCGCCTATTTCGCCTCTTCATTCGATCGAGCGCTGATCGTGACTCTTGACGAGCGGGGCGATGGACGCTGCGGTTTCGCGGGCGCAGGTGAGGGCAAAAGCATCCGCGAGCTTGCGAGTATTCCGTTTCCACACTCGCTGGCCTGGTTTTACACTCAAATTACAAAACTGATCGGATTTGGGTAGCGTCGGATGCCCTGTCTCCGCAGACATCCCCATTGCTGTGAACCTTGAATATCGCTCTCCGCATGCCCGTTACGCTATCCTTACAAAGACCAACGGAAGCTGACGAGTAGAACTGCTCGTGCTCGAATATGATTGGATCCGCATCGGCGCGCGCCCTGGCAAATGGACGGCCAGAGTGGGCGAGCGCCCTATCGACGGGAGCCGTCGGTAGGAATCGATCAGCAACCTACTGCCGATGTTTTGAGGCTTTGGGTCACAAGGCGAAAGGCTCATCGCGAGCACATGTCCTCTGGTTTTTCCTCAACGACGGACATTGCAAGCGTCTCCTAGCGCGATCCAGCATGCTTCTCGTTTGCCCAGTCAATCCGATTCCAGACGCATGATCGCATGTAAAGAAGGCCGAACCATTTCGAACAACTCCCTTTGCACTGTTTGTGGAACCTCGCGCGATGGCCGCAGATTATGCGCTAAAGCCCTAAGACGTAATGTGAGCCTATGGCGATTTTTTTCGCGCTGCGTACGGTCGTCACGGTCCCCGTAACCTATTGAAGTTATTCGCCAGCCCGAGACGATTCGAACGTGTGACCTTTGCCTTCGGAGGGCAATGATCGAACTCACGGAACATGGCTTGGGCCAATGATTGGCCATTGAAATGGGGCGCATCGAACGTAAACGAACGGCTTCTGACGCCGCCATTTAGTCCTAAACGCCGGGTACATTAATGGGTACACTGGAAAATCATCATTCGAAAAATGACGTAATTTCAATCCGATATGAGGCAGTTCAATTCCGCCCCTGGGGCACCAAATCTCACGCTTTTCCGCGCTTGACTGCGATTTTGCACGAAAACGCTCACGGATTTCTCTTCTACACTCCAAATTTGCAATACTTGATAGTGTGGCTCACGCAGCGCTTCGATAGGAAGCACAGAACTTCTTTCATGTTATCACCTGTGCGTCTTCCATTTCGCCCTTGCGGCACGCATCAGCAACTGACAAATCTGTTTGCAATCGGGGCGCAAGCGGATTTTCGTGAGTCGTTGTCCGTTGCGGGCTCCGGCTCCTTGATCCGGAACCACGCCACGTAGAGCGCCGGCAGGAACAACAGCGTCAGCACCGTGCCGACGATGATGCCGCCCATCATCGCGTAGGCCATCGGCCCCCAGAAAATCTCGCGCGCGATCGGGATGAGCGCCAGACTTGCGGCAGCGGCGGTCAGCATGATCGGCCGCATGCGATGCTCGGTCGCTTCCACGACCGCGTCCCATGCCGGCCGTCCCGCCTTCCTCAGGTCTTCGATCTGCACGATCAATATCACCGAGTTGCGGATCAGGATGCCGATCAGCGCCAGCACACCGAGGATCGCAACGAATCCGAGCGGCGCTCCGCTTGGCAGCAAGGCCAAGACAACGCCGATCAAGGCCAGGGGCGCGACGGCGAACACCAGGAACAGTCGGTGGAAGCTTTGCAGCTGAATCATCAGGATCGTCGCCATGATGAAGAGCATCAGCGGAACGACCGCCTCGATCGGCGCCTGGCTCTTCGCGCTCTCCTCGACCGAGCCTCCGACCGCGACCGAATATCCGGCCGGCAGTGCTTTGCGAACTCGGCCACCTTCGGCGCGAGTTGATCCACGACCGTCTTCGGCTGCACGGTGTCGAGGATGCTTGCCTTGAGCGTGATCGTCGGAAGCCGCGATCGCCGCCATATTGTCGGCTGCTCCATTTCGTAGCGCAGCGTTGGCGACCGCACCGAGCGGCACCGATTGGCCGCCCAAGCCGATCAAGTTGCAGGTCGCGCAGCGTATCGATCGATGCGCGCTCGGCGCGGTCGCGCGTCCCATCACATTCACCAGGTAAATGCTGTCCCGCACCTGGGTGATCGACGTGCCGTCAAGCACGCTGTTCAAGGTCGTCGCGATGTCCTCCGAGCTCACGCCAAGCTGGCGCGCCTTGTCCTGCAGAACATCGACCTTGACGACGCGCGCCGGCTCCATCCAGTCGAACACGACGTTGCTCGAGTGCGGATTGGCGCGCACAATGCCGGCGAGGCTTCTGCGACAACTCCCTCGACTTTGGCGATGTCGGGTCCGCTCAGCCGGTACTGCACGGGACGCCCGACCGGAGGCCCGACCTCGAGCAGTTTGACGAAGGTGTCCGTGCCCGGAAACGTCCTCCTCAAATAGGTTTCGAATTGCGCCTTGAGGCGATCGCGCGCGGCAATGCCGCCCTTGGTCACGACGACCATCTGGCCAAACCAGGTGTTGGCCGTCTGCACATCGAACGACAGCACAAATCGCGGAGCGCCGGTTCCGACATAAGTCGACCAATGGTCGACGCCGGGATTTCCCTGCAGCTGTTCACGCTCGAAGCGAGCGATCTGCGCATTGGTCTCGGTAATCGAGGCGTTCTGCGGCAGGTTCCAGTCGATGACAAGTTCGGCGCGGTCCGACGATGGAAAGAACTGCTGCTGCACGAACTTCATGCCGAACAGCGCGAGCGCAAACGCCGCGACCGTCACCCCGATGGTGATCCACCGATGATGCATGCAAACCGCAAGCAGGCGAGAGAACATCTGCCCAACCCGTCCTTTGGATCTCATGATGACCTTTCATCCTGGCCGGCAGGATCGTGACGCCGAGCAAGGGCGTGAACAGCACCGCGACGATCCACGACACGATCAACGAGACCGCAATCACCACGAACAAGGTGAAGGTGAATTCACCGGCGTTGCTGGTGTTGAGGCCAATCGGGATGAACCCGGCGACGGTGACCAGCGTGCCCGTCAGCATCGGAAAGGCGGTGGAGGTGTAGACGTAGGTTGCCGCCTTCTCCAAGGGATCGCCAACTTCCAGCCGCGCCACCATCATTTCGACGGCGATCATTGCGTCGTCGACCAGAAGGCCGAGGGCGATGATCAATGCGCCGAGCGAAATACGCTGCAGCGAAATTCCGGCATACGCCATCACGACGAACGTGATCGCGAGAACCAGCGGGATCGCGATCGCAACGACCAGACCGGCGCGAAGCCCAAGGCTGAGGAAGCTGATACCGAGAACAATGACTACCGCTTCGAACAGCGCTTCCGTGAAGCCCGACACCGCGTGCTCGACGACCACCGGCTGATCCGCGACGAGATGAACTCCCACGCCGATCGGCAGGTCGGCCAGGATCTTCGACATTTCCTCCTTCAGCGCCTCGCCGAATTTCAGCAAGTTTGCGCCCGACTTCATCCCGATCGCGAGAGCGATGGCGGGCTGGCCGTTGAAGCGAAACAGCGTCGTCGGCGGATCGGCGTAGCCGCGCGTGATGGTCGCCACATCCGTCAACGGGAAGAAGCGGTCGTTGACCCGAAGATTGATCGCCTTCAGGCTTTCCTCCGATGCGAACTGACCGTTGACCCGCACGCTGATGCGCTCCGGCCCCTCCTGGAACACGCCGGACGGCGTGACGGCATTTTGCGCCTGCAGCGAGGAGATGATCGAGCGGGTGTCGAGGCCGAGTGCCGCGATCTTTCGGGTCGAAAATTCCAGGAAAATCACTTCATCCTGCGCGCCGAGAATGTCGACTTTGCCGACATTCGGGACGGTCAAGACCTTTGCGCGAATGTCCTCGACGCGATCGCGCAACTGGCGCTGGCTCAAGCCGTCGCTGGTGAAAGCGTAGATGTTGCCGAAGACGTCGCCGAAGCGGTCGTTGAAGCCCGGCCCGATCACCCCTTGCGGGAAATCGCCCTTGATGTCCGCGATCATGTTGCGCACCCGCGCCCAGGTCGGGGCGACGTCGGCGGCCTTCGTGGTGTCGCGCAGATAGACGAAGACCGTTGTTTGGCCCGCAACGGTGACGCTCTTGGTGTAATCGAGCGACTCCAGCTCTTCGAGCTTCTTCTCGATCCTGTCGGTGACCTGGCGCGTCATCTCCTCGGGCGAAGCGCCCGGCCATTGCGCCTGGATCACCATGGTCTTGATGGTGAAATCGGGATCTTCCTGCCGCCCCAGCTGCAGGTACGAGAATAGACCCGCCGCCATGAAGGCGATCATGAAATACCAGACAAGCGAACGATGTCCGAGTGCCCAGTCGGAAAGGTTGAACGATTTCATGGCGTGGAGTCCTGTTCGATGCGGACTTGCTGTCCTTGCTTGAGGCTATGGATCCCGGCAGTCACGATGCGCGCTCCGGCGGCGAGACCGCCGGTCACCCGGATGCCGCCTTCGTCCTCGGAGAGATCGACCTTGCGCAGCGAAACCGTGCTCGTGGGAGCGTCGATGACCCAAACGAAAGTCTCAGCGTCCTCTTTGAGCACGGCGGACGCGGGCACTCGGAGAACTGAGCTGTGGCCGTCGCTGAGCCTTGCCGTGATGGTGCTTCCGAGCCGGAAGCTTGCAGGCGGATCATTCAAGGCAATACGGACGCGGTGCATGCGCGTCACGGGATCGGCTTGCGGCGCAATCTCGCGAATTTGGCCCTGGACCTGAACGGCAGGAAGCAGCTGCAAGCTGACGGTGAACGGCAAACCGACGGTCAAGGGCACGGGAAAGTCCGCGCCGATATCGACGACAGCCTCTCGGATGTCCGGTCGCGCCACGGTCACGACGCTCTGACCCGGCGAGACGACTTGTCCCACCTCGGCGCCCACGGCCGTGACGACACCGGCGAAATCGGCCTTCACCTCCGCATAACCCAGCTGCTCGATCGCCTTCGTCAGATTCGCGTGGGCGCGAGCGACCGATGCTTGTGCGCCCGCGCGCACCTGCTCGGCGTCGTCCAGCGTCTGCTTCGTCGTGGCGTCGGTCGTGATCAGGATCCGTTTCCGCTCCTCGGTTCCGATTGCGTTTTCAAGTAGAGCCTGGGCTTTCGAAAGCTCCGCTTTCGCTGACCGCACCGCGAGTTCAAGGGCAGTGGGATCGATTGCCGCAACCGTCTGCCCCTCGGCGACCATATCTCCGACGTTGACTGGACGTGCGATGAGACGTCCCAGCACGCGGAAGCCGAGATCGGTCTTGTAGCGGGGCTCCACGGTTCCCACCGCCACCGTGCTGTCGGATGCGGCCGGTTGCAGGACGGTCGACAGCACCGGCCGAACAGGCTCCGGCGCCTTCGTCTCCTGCTTGCATCCGGCCATCGCCAACGCCGAAGCGATGGTGCTGGCGATGACAAAGAATCGCGTTCTCATGATCGATCCTCCGCCATATGTCACGGGCTGGCCGGAGCTCAGCAGCTTGCCTCCATCGACAACGACGCGGTCTCCAGCCTCGAGCCCTTCCTTGATCAGCACCGCTCCGGCTTCGTAAGCGCCGACAGTCACCGGCTTCAGCGACGCTGTCTTTGTCTTGGGGTCGACGATCCAGACCGCGGGCTTTGACCCCGTTGCCATCAGGGCGGTCCACGGCACCGTGATCTCCGTGGCCGGTTTGCGTCCCGGCGGTCCCGGCGATGGCGCTTCCGAGCGTCATCGCAGCGGGCGGATTTTGGATCGCGACTTTCACGCGAACCGTGGAGCTCTTGGGATCGACGGCAGGCGATATTTCCCTGACGTAGCCGATGGCGGTCACGTCAGGACCCGAGACCAGCGCCAGCGATATGCGGCCGCCATCCAAATCGCCAAAGAACATCGATTCATAGACATCGAAGACGGCGTCGCGCTCGCCGTCTTGCGCCAGCGTGAAAACCGATTGGGCCGCCTGCACGACTTGCCCGACCTCGAGGCTTCGCGCGGTAATCACACCCGCAGCGCGGGCGTGCAGTTCGGTATAGCCAAGCGCATCGCGGGTCCTTCCCAGCTGCGCCTTCGCCGATTCAAGCGTGCTTTCTGCGGTTCGCAATTGCTCCTGCGCCTGATCGAAGGCGACGCGGGTGGTGAAGCCGTTCGACAGGAGATTGCTCTGCCGGTCAAAGGTCGCTTGCGCCACGCGCAACTGGGCCTCCGCCGCGGCCACAGCTGCGGTCGCGGCGTCAAAATCGGCCTGCTGCTCGGCCGGATCGAGCCGGGCCAGGACGTCGCCGGCATTGACGTGGGCGCCGACATCCACCAGGCGCGCGAGCACGCGCCCGCTGACACGAAACGAGAGGTCGGCGCGGAAACGGGCCTGGACTTCGCCGGTCAGCGTCACGGAAGCCTGTCCGTCCTGCGGCTGCACGATTTCGGTGTGCACGAACGCGGCGCGCTCGACGGTGGTGACGGCGCGGTCATTGCAGGCACTCAGCGGCGCCGCCAGCAGCACGAGCGCGAATGCGGCACTCATAGGCCTCGGAATGGCCGGCGCGGGCGGACGGGGGACAAAATGGTGCACGGCGGTCTCCTGTTGTAATTAAACTAAACCGTATAGTTTATTTATGGGATGTCAAGTCCCGAAATTTGGCCCTGACAGGCAAGTTGCGCTCGGCCAAAAGACCGACGCCCCGATGCAAGACCGGGGCGCCAAGGCCGTCCGCTTCAATCAGTTTCCATGACAGACCAGAACGCTCTTGTGCCGTATCGCCTGTAGGTGGACACGTAGTAGCAGCCGTCGTCGGAGGAGGCATAGGACCCGCCATAGGCGTAAGCCGCAGCCGCCGCATACGGCCAGTACCGGTAGCGATGGTCGTAGCCATAGCTGGCGTACTATTGCGGGTGTAGCTGTTGGCGCTGTAGGCCGCGGCGCGACCCTCGACGCCGCGAAAATTGGCCTGGCCGCCGCGATCGAGACCATGCAATCCGCCAGCACCATCGAGACGAGGCGGACCACCGGCGATCTCGCGCGGAGGTGCGGCCGCGAGGCCACGGGGGGAAGGCCAGCGACAGGTCCGGCCGGAGGACCACCGAGGGGAGGACCGCCGGCGCCTAGCCCGGAGGAGGACCACCGGCACCGAGGCGGAGGAGGACCAGCGAGTACAGGCGGAGGACCCGGGGGAGGGCCGAACTGCGCGAGTGCAGCGTTAGGCGCGGCGACGACGGCGCCGAGCAACACGCTCGCGGACAGGGTCAGCAGAGTTTTCCTCAACATTGTGTTTCTCCTTCGAGTCTAGAGCCGCGGCTGCAGCGGCGAGCGGGATTTGCGGCTCGCCGGCGACTGGCGCGGAAGGAGCGAACGCATCGTCCTTCGGTCGACGGCGGTTCTGGGACGGCGGGCGGCGACTGCGCGGTTGGCGCGCCGCTCGCGCTGGGTGAAAGGGAAGTCCAGAACGAACGAGGTCGATGTCGTGCCGAAGGTGTGTTCCATCCGGCCACCCAGGCTTTTTGCCAGATCGCCAACGATCCGAAGTCCCCGACCGGCTTGATCCTCGTCAAGCCCGATCCGTTATCGGCGACTCGACAGTTGACCCAGGAACCGGCACGCATCAGCTTGATCTTGATTTCGCCATCTCGGCCGTCGAAGCAGGCATGGCGGACCGCATTCGTCACCAGCTCGTAGACGGCGAGCGCCAGGCGCCAGCACCGCTCCGATTCCAGCGGCAACGTGTCGATCGAAACAGAAGGTGGATGTCCATGCGGTCTAGCTTGCACCGGCTTATCGCGAGGCCAAGCTTGCGAAGCTGTTCGCCGGCGTCGACGAGCGCATCGCGATCCGGCATGGTCAGAATGCTGTGGACCTCGACATGCTGATGGAGCAGTTCGACGACATTGCTCAGCTCTTCCTTGGCCTCGACGTTGTCCGTCCACATCGCCTTGAAGGAGACGAGATTGATGACAGAGGCGAGCTCGTTCTTGATGCGGTGATTCAGCTCGTCCAGCAGGGTTCCCCCTCCAGGTCGGGCGGATGTGAGAGGGCATTGGTCATGACGGTCTCCCTGATATAAACTATACCGTATAGTTTATTTTACTTGCACTTTGTTCGCGCCATGTCAACCCGTGATTTCAGCGAGCTTGGGGCTCGCACCATCGTGAATGCAGGGTGAAGTTGATCATGACCAGAGACAAAAATTTGAAACGGCCGCGTCCGCCGGGCAGGCCGCCCAAAGACCTGGCCGGCGACGTCAAAGCGCGTATCCTCGATGCGGCCCAGCGGGTGTTTCTCAAGAGAGGTTATCAAAGCGCCAGTCTCGACGAGATCGCCGAGATGGCGCCGGCGAGCAAGCCGACAATTTATGCTCACTTCGACGGCAAGGAGGCACTCTTCGAGGCGGTCGTGGCCCGTGTCATCGATGGATTGACGAATTTCGAGGGCTTTGAGCCAAGGGGCGCACGGTGAAGGACAAGCTCGCGAGTTTTGGCATCGAGGTCGTGGAACGATTTATCGAGGACACATCGGCATCACGCGCGCCACGATTGCCGAAGCCGACAGATTCCCGGCGTTGAGCCGCCATGTCCATGAGGCAGGGCGGGATCGGGCCGCGGCTGCGGTTTCCCATGTCTTGAACGATGCCACCCACACGCTTTCGCGCGGCACAAAGGGACCCTTCAGCCCGAAACGAAGCCTCGCCACCGCGCAGATTTTCATGGACGTCATTCTGCTCCCAATGCTGATGCGAGCTCTGATGGGGGAGAACGCGAAACACCTTCGAAAGGAGGTGCCCGGTTTCGTGCGCGAACGCGTCAGCAGAGGAAAGTCTGGCGCCCCTTTGTGCTCATTGTCGGTGCGAGCGGCTCCGGCAAAAGCTCTTTAGTGCGAGCAGGAGTTCTCCCTCTGTTAATTCAGCCAGGCACAATCGAAGGGATCGGGCTATGGCGTCGAGCTGTGACTCGCCCTGGCGGCGGAAGCGGCGGCGATTGTTTCGACGCACTGGCAAATGCTTTGCTCGACTCTGCCGCCCTGCCCGGCTTGCAGAATCCGGAATCGACCAATGCGGTCGAGGAATTAGCTGCCGAACTGCGTGATCATCCGGAAGCCGTTGCCCTCCGGGTCCGGGATGCGCTCGATAACGCCGCCAGAGCATGGAAACTGCAACGAGCTTTGTATTTGCGGGAGAAAGAGGAGAAATCGCGGAGCTCGGGAACTACGACAGTCTCCGGAATCATTGCACCAGGACGCCCTCAGGAAGCACCTGAACTACCCAAGGCTCGCCTGGCGTTAGTGGTTGATCAGTTGGAAGAACTCTTCACCAGCGGCTTTTCACCCGACATTCAGGAAAAATATGTCTCAACGATCGCCGGGTTAGTCCAAAGCGGCCGGGTTTTTATTTTAGCAACCCTACGCAGCGACTTTTATTCTTCCTACCAGGAATTCCCTGAGCTAACCGAATTAACTCGACCCAGCGGAAAGGTCGATCTGCGACCGCCCACGGCTTATGAGGTCGGCAACATGATCCGATTCCCGGCCGAAGCTGCCGGTCTCCAATTCGAGCTCGATCAGAGAAGGGGCCAGCGCTTGGATGAAGGGTTACGCGATGCCGCATCAACCACGCCGGAGTCTTTGCCCTTACTCCAGCATGTTTTGTCCCTGCTCTATGATAAGCAGGTTGAACGCGGCGACGGCTCATTGCGTTGGTCGGATTATCGCGACCTCGGTGAATTGAAGGGAGCGCTAGCCAAATATGCCGAGACAGTTTTTGCGACGTTGCAACCAAACGAACAACTCGCCTTCCCACTGGTGATGCGGCATCTGGTTACCCTGGGCCAAGGCGAGGAAGAAGCACCTAACCGCAGAACCGCTCCCTACGGTGAGTTTGTGGCCGGCGACAGCGAAGATGGGAAGTCAGGCGCGAAAGGCTTCGTAGATCTCTTCATCGCCAAACGCCTTTTCATCGCGGATACGGATCCCCACGCCGAGGTCAATGTTAGCGTTGCTCATGAGGCTCTGCTCAGGGAATGGCAACGAATCAGAGAATGGCTGAGCGAGAATCGCGATTTCCTCCGAATGCGCGATCGGCTCGATTCGAGTCTGAGGCTCTGGTTGAGCCGCGGAAAACAGAAAGACGATTTACTCGGACCGGGACTGCCGTTGGCGGAAGGAGAGAAGCTACTCAAAGACTTCGAACCCTCCTTGAGCCAGACACAGGGCGATTATGTCCGCGCGAGTGTTGCTGAACAGAAGCGACAACACCGGATCCGGGAACGGGTCCGGTATGGCGTTATGGCCGGGATCACCGCGGCGTCAATCGTAGCGATTATCTTCGGAGTGGTAAGTTACCGTCAGTACAGGCGCGCACAAAGAGCCAAGGTCGCAGCGGACCAGGCTGCCAAACGAGCGACGCTAGCCAGCGATGAGGCTCAGAAGTTAATCAACTTCATGACCGTCGATCTGTACGCTAAGTTGAAGCCGATAGGACGCTTGGATCTGTTAGACGACGTAAATAAGCGCGTGATGTCCTACTACGACCGCTTGGTCGGAAATGACAGTAGCCCGCAGATTCAATGGCAGCGGAGTCTGGCGCTGATCAACTATGGGGATATTCGCAGGGATCGCGGTGATCTTCCTGGGGCGTTGAGTAGCTATAATAGCGCTCTGGCGATCCAACGAGAGTTAGTTAAGCAAGATTCAAAAAATGTCGACTGGCAGCGTAATTTATCCATCAGCCTCGTGAGAATCGCGGACGTGCTAAAGCTACAGGGAAGCATTGAAGGCGCGCTCCCAAACTATCGTGAATCTTTGCAGATTCGCGAGAGGCTCGCCCAGGAGGATCCTCATAATGCGGCATTGCAATTGGATCTGTCGTGGGGCTTGGAAAAGCTCGGTGGCACTCTGTACGAGCAAGGAAATGTTGGGGATGCACTCCAGTACTACCAACGATCTCTGCCGATTCGCGAGGCACTAGTTAAACGTGACCCGAACGCCACTTCACTGCAACTTTGGTTGTCGTTCAGTTATTCGGATATCGGCGAAATGTTACGCATCGAGGGCGACTTGATCGGCGCACTCCGGAATCTTCGAAACGCGCTCCCGATCCTGCAGAAACTCGTGAGTCATGACCCCGACAATGCTGATTTACAAGAGCCCCTCTTGCGCTGCTTCAATCAAATTGGGAATGTCTTGAGCGCTCAAGGTGACTCTCAAGCGGCACTAGATGCTCAGCGTCAATCGCTGACCATTATTCAAGCACTCGCAGCCCGCGATCCCAGCAACACCACCTGGAAACGTGACCATGCAATCGTCCTCGAAAAGGTAGGCGATGGGCTCAAGAGTCAGGGTAACTATGGTGATGCGCAGAAAGCTTATGAGGACACACTTTCTATTCGTCGTGAATTGCTTGACAAAGACTCGACCAATTTACTGTCCGAAAGCGATGTTTCGTTGAGTTATCAAGAGATCGGCGGTCTTTTGATGGCGGAGAATAAAATTCACGAGGCACTGGTGGATTATCAGGAATCGCTAGGCATGGCCACTCGGCTGGTTGAAGCGGAGCCCAGCAATAAAGAGTGGCAGAGCAACCTAGCGACTATTCGCGAAAAAACCGGCGAGGCTTTGGCCGAAGAAGGGCGATTAGCAGAAGCGTTGCAAGAATTTCGCGATTCGCTTGCAATCTGTGAAACTCTAGCCGCGGCTTACCCACAGAATGCAGAACGCGCCGGCGACCAGGCCCTCGCCCTCTATCAAGTCGGAATTACCCTCTCTCGAATTTCTCCCGAATCCGGCTCTGATGTCCGAGCATTGCTCTCACAGGCAAGAGACATATTGCTTGACCTGAGGCAGCGTTCCCCGTTGAGCACTTTTGATGAAAAACATCTAAACGAAATCCAAGCAGCCATTTCCAGCCTTTGACTTCGTGGTACGCCGATCGGCGCTTCATGAAGTGCTTCATCTCTCTTCCAACGGCTTAAAACGAATACGAAATCTGGAGTTGCAGTGTGTTAGTTTCGCTCAACGGATCGAAGGCGGTGTAAGAATAGAGCAGAGCTAAACTGAATCGCCTCCCATCCAACTGAATACCGGGATTTGTGTATGGATACAAGTTGTAAACCAAACCGCTGGTAAACGTAGCGGTGTTTGCGTAGTCAGCCTTGCCACCGTGAACTGGCCGACTATCAAGCGGGGCATTCCATTGAACGCCGACAAGGAGCCCCCAACGGCAGGGAAATGAATAGGTCAGACTGGCGAAGTTGAGGTAATTCACTTGCCTCCCTGATGTCGATATAGCGGAGGAGGTACTAGTGGAATCGAATTGCTGCGTGCTAAACTCCATCCCTGAGCCGAGTTCAAGGAGCAAACTCGGATAGCTATACGTGGGGCAAGTTTTGTCCTGCGGACGATACTGAATCGCCTCGGGTTTCCCCTCCACGCGGCATGGAAACCAGGCAAACTGGTAGTCCAGAAGAGCGTCTCCTACGAAGGAATTATTGTTGTCGTGTCGGAAAGCGGAATTCGGGCCCTCCAGTGAGCCGATCGAGCCCCCATAAGTAGCTCGAAGCAGAGCTGCCAATTGCTGGTTAACCTTGTGGGCGCTCTGATCGGCCGGTCTCCAATCGTCAAACCAGATTGGATTAAGCGGTTGTAGTATCCGCACCGAGCCTAGGTGTTGATTGGTGGCATCGTTCGCTCCCCCCGGCATTGAACCATTGAAATGCGAATACAAATAGAGAAAATCGAGAGTTGTGTATGGGCAATAGTCGTATGCGGCCGTAAAATCGATACCCGCAGAATTAATGTTCCATGATAAATTGCCGACTCTGCTTCTCTGGTTCGAAAATTGGTAGAGACCGGAGAGACTGAAAGACCATAGCTTCCACCAAGGAGTATGCCCCAAGCTGGAAGGAACGAGCGTCGATTCACAACCGGGCGTTGGAGAAGGAGTCGGGGGTGCAGCACTCTCCAGCTCCTTAAGTCTCTGCTCCTCGTCTTTAAACTCCTCGACTTTCCGCTTCACGAGTCTCAACAGCTCAAGTCTGGAGGGCTCAAGTCTGGAGGGCTCAAGTTTAGACTCCCTAGGTTTAAACTCGGGTTCAAACTCAGGTTCAAATCTGTTAAGAAGTTCCAACTGCTTAACTGCCACCTCTATAAGTTTATGCGCAACTTCGAAGGCTATCTGGAGGGGCGGTGATGGCGATGGTCCTGTCGAGAGAACCCAGCCATCATGATTAGGTACGGTAAGATTAGGTACTGGCGTCAATTCGGCCGGATTCGGCGCATTTTTTTGAGTTGTTCGTCCCATCCCCATGGCTTGCGCATGGAGCTTGTTCGGTATTGCTGGTAACAGAATCAAACTTGCGAAAAGGCCGACCAGTGCTGTTAGATGGGAACCCAATCCGCGATTAGCTGGCAGCGCACTTATCATTTGAGCCAATTTAGCTTCCGCAGATTCTAGCAATAACAAGAGTGGCTCTTTATGTAAATAACGATTGTTAGTTCGTAGCCTGGAATCCGACATGCTCCATTTTGGCTACTGCGAGCGAACGTTGTTGCCTCTTCAACATCTGAAGCGTAACTCGCTTAACCGCAGCTCTACATCGGGCTGCGTCCCTTCAGGTCGTTTTTTGCAGTTCCAATATAAATTCGGTAACCAAAAGGGATATACGTAAAATTACGTACGTTGGAATCTGGCCTTAGGCGCTATCCGGCCCGACACCCCAATCGACGGGATCCCGGCTGTTGAAAGGCTAGAACTGACAGTTTCAGAATCCGCAATCGCGTCGTCACTAGGGAATGCGACCGTCTTGCACTTCCGCAAATCAGATCAAAGCAAACCCAGGGTTGAAACCCTGGGCTCAGTCCTGTTGCTGCTTAGGAGCGGGTAAGCAGCCGCACTAATCACATTAGGTTCAGCCGCCCCCAACCTTGGCTATCGGCTATTGGCCATTGGTCATGCGCGAAGCGCCTATCATTCCGGCAGCATGAAATCCCGGATGATGGCCCCGAGATCCCCGCAGCCGGCAACGAATTGTCTGAGAGCCGAGTCGGCCGAACGAATCGAAGGTTTCTAAGGACAGGCCGTCTTCGGTATAGGCTCGGCGAAAATCGACAAACTTGTTGGAAAGCTCGGCCACGATCTTGGGATCGACGGGATTATCGATCCGGGGAACGACGGGGATATCGCTGGCGTTGTACCGAACCTGCCAGGCGTAAGGCGGCGAGATAACGACATCGCCGCCGATGAATTCGCTCCAATGCATATGATTGCGAAAGGCGGCGGAAAGCAGACGGAGCCGGTACCCGCGTTCCCGATAAATCTGATACGCTTTTTTGAACACAGCCACACCGGCTCATTCGAAGTACCCGGGATCGGTGGTGATGTTTTCTTTCTCAGCTACGGCTTTCAACCAATCGTCCAACCGGCCTACCATGATGGTGCAGACCGGGCCCATGGTGGAGATATCTTTCCCTTCGCGTTCCCGGCGTTTAAGGCCGCGTTCAACTGCTTCAGCAACGGCGATCGCTTGGGGCAAAGTGAAACTTACCGTGGCGTTGATGCTAACGCCTTGGTAGGTGGCTTCTTCGATTGCCGGGATGCCGGCGCGGGTAACCGGAATCTTTACAAGACGGTGAAATGGGGACAGGTCACCGAGGCGCTTGTTTTGCCATTGGGCCCTGGGTAGTCAAGCGATCTAGCTTTAACCGCTTTCTTGTCTTTCAGGACAAGCGAAGAGCGAATCGAACCCGAAAATCGCTCTCGTGCCAGGGGTATGACGCCCCCGCCTGAATCGTTTGAAAAACAAGACCCTACGTGCTTCTGAAACTCGGGCAGTCCATTCCCTAAGTATCCGGTGAAGCCAAGCAAAATGCTCGCTTCTAAATAAACAGATTACTAAGATGATTAAGATTCAGATCACTCGCAGTCTTCTTGCGATCGCCACGATCGTTACACTCTGGTCTGTTCCTGTGATGTTGCAGGCGACAGAGCTGCAGCCATTAGTTGTCACCGGAATCGCGCTAGATAAAGTCACGGTTTCGCACCCCACGCCGGAGTACCCGAGAATAGCCCTGCAATTGGGTATCGACGGGAATGTCCGGGTTACGGTCAAGGTGCAAAATGGGAAAATCGTCGAAGCTAGCACTTCGTCCACTGCACCCATGCTCGGGTACGAAGCACGACAATGGATCGTTCGGTGCTGGAAGTTTAAGCCCGAAGTGACCGGGGTGTTTACTATCCCGATCAGCTACAAGCGCCAAGCCTGACGCTAGGCCGGCAGTTAGAATAGGAAATCGGATCACCCGGGCCGCTGAGCGGCCCGGATGATCTAAAGCTTTGCAAGAGCACAAGCCGACCTCTTTGACGAAAAGAAGCAGATGAAAATAGGGACAGGTCATATTGTCTAACGGAATCTTACCTTTCTCCGTTCCCGGCCCTGCCAGACGTAGCCTCCCGGCCTGCCCGACGAAGTCTCCAGGAGCCTAAGCGACAGGACGAAGTCGGGAGTTTCAGACGACTGGGCGAAGTCTGGCGATCACGGCGATGTTGGCGTTCCCGGCGTTTCCCGAACAACGCCAGCGGGTCGCGGACGCAACCACGCCTTGCCAACGAAGAAGAGGCCGAAGGCCCCGACCGCTAAGCTGAAAAGACCGAAGGGCCAATTTCCAACGCTTCGAGGAAGCCGCATGATATTTGGGTTAGTCCGCTCATATCGGACTTCGATCTCTTGGCCCACCTTGGTCAGACTCCAGCTAAAGAAATTAATTTGAACATCCCCCCGATAACTTTTGTTCCCTGGAGCCGGTCTGATTTCGCATACGAGAAAATGTTCATCCCGGCCAGAGCGATTCCCCGTATCACTTGAATGACTGATCGTTTTATCGACTACACGGGCCGTAGCCGGCGCTTGAGTAAACGCGAAAATGACTTCCTTGCTGTTGAGATAAACGCCGACGCCCAGGAAAATTAAAAAGAACAAACCGATGAAGTAAAGTTTGTTTCTATGCATGAACACTTCTCCCGGGATCGGGAGCAAGAGTTTCGGAGAATAACCGCAAACGGAAGCAAAAAAGAGGAATCTCGTCTGGCGGCCGCCGGATCGCCCCCGTAGCTCACGTTGGGTTTCAACACTCGCCAAGGTGGGCTCGCAAGCGAGGCGCCCCCCACGAACCCACCAATCACTTCTCACTTCCCCCGCTCACCACTCCGGCAGCATGAAATCGCGGACAATGGCTCCGAGATCACCACAACCGGCGACGAATTGCCTTAGAGTGCGTCGAGTCGGACCAAACGAATCGAAGGTTTCCGCTGTAAGCCCGTCTTCGGTATAGGCTCGGCGAAAATCGACGAACTTCTTGGAGAGGTCAGCCACGATCTTCGGATCGACGGGATTATCGATCCGCGGAACGACGGCGATATCGCTGGCGTTGTACCGGACTTGCCAGCCGTAAGGCGGCGAGATGACGACATCGCCCCCGATGAATTCGCTCCAATGCATATGATTGCGAAAGGCGGCTGAAAGCAGACGGAG
>CAVSOB010000005.1:0-2933723 GCA_963729525.1 uncultured Acidobacteriota bacterium | reverse complement strand
ACATCGCCAAAGCGAACAGTACGGCGGTGATCTTCGCAATTTTTGAGCTGGCGCCGGTCACAAATCGCAGTATAGCACGTGGCTAACAAACGGTGGTCGGCGGCTAAGCCGCGGGCCAAGTTAACGCGATCCGTGGCCGTGATCGCTCCACTGCGCGATGGTCGCGTCCGGACCGACGGCCCAGGCGGTGCCATCGAGGACAGCGATTGCGTTGAGGTTGAGGTCCTCGGTTCGCGTCCAATGTGCGCCCTGGTCGGTGCTCACGTCTTCACCACCCGTGCCGACCGTCAGAAGCGTGTTGCGATTAAGAAAAACGACCCCTGAGCGGAATCCTCCGGGCGGTCGTGCGGCGAGATTCCACGTGGCGCCCCGGTCGAGCGAATAGGCGGCCGTCCGATTCGAGCCGGCCTCATCCTTATAATCCCCACCGACGACAACAAGCGTGCTTCCCAAGCGAGCGATCGAAAACGCTCCCCACGACGGATCGCCTTTCGCGATGGGCGTGTCCGTCACCGTCCAGGTGCGTCCTAGGTCTGGCGAATGAAACACCCGCGCCGCACCGTGGCCGGTGACGAAATAGATTTCGCGTTTATCGTAAATGGCGAAGCAGGAATTGCTCGCGGCGAAGGCGCTTTCGTCGGGGAGTGCTGCCGGCATCGTGTCGCGCGGAAGTTCCTTCCAGTGCTCGCCATCGGTCGTACCGATGAGGACGAATTTCCCGTCGACGGGATCACCGAGCGCGAAGCACTCTGTTTCCGAGATACAGGCCAGCGCGTCCAGGAAAAACTCCGGACGCGAGCCGGAAAATTGAAGCTTCCAAGTCTCGCCGCCGTTGTGAGTCTTGTAGATGCGCGACATTTTTCCCGGGCCGCTGGACATAACGTAAGCAAGCTTTTCATTGAACGCTTGGATTCCGCGGAGATCGAGCGAATGCGCCTGGATGGCATTTACCAGGCCACGTGTATAGTGTTTGCCGCCGTCATTTGATCTAAGCAAGCGCCCATTCGAACCTGAGGCCCAGATGACTGGGGCGGGATGGCGCTCTCGATCGCGGGCGTAAGTGGCAGAGACGGCGCGAAGATTTGAGTCCCAGCCACTCGTCTCAATGGTCCAGGACTGAGCGGCGGCGGGCGTTGCAAAAATAATCGTCAGCAAAAGTATTCGCACGGGGGCGCATTCTAACAGCAACCGCTGATTTCCCTGCCAGCCTATTTCTTAGTTTCCGCAGCGGCTACCGCAGCCCACGGCGGCGTGGTCGGGTACCCCTCTCTGACGTCCCGGCTGAATTGTCGGTTTCTCGATTCTTGCAGTCCGTTGCAAACTGCCCGACAGGGAACTGTAGGAGTTCAATGAAGACGCAGCTTACCCGCAGGAGGTGAGTTTATCGTGGGTCTCGGTCTCGTCGAATGCGCCACCCTCAGTGCTGGTGTCGAGAAACCTCTGAATCGTTCCGAACAACTGCGTCTCTCTCATCCAGTGATTTGTCCGCCTGGGCGAACTGTCGAATGCTCCGCATGCCTATAAAGCCGATGGCGCCGGCAATGATCGCTGCTAGCGCAAAGCCGCCGATCAATTTCGTCTGCATTTTCATAAGCTCGCCCGATTGCTCGTCCCGTGGGACTAACGTGTCGTTGGCCGTCTTCCACCCGTGCGCGCGTCTCGACGTCCATATCGGCCGATATCCCCCTATCCATCATCAGTTGACAAGTGTTTCAAATCGAAACGAGCCGCCTACCTGAAACTGTACGGCTCGTGGATCACATCGCGTGCCTCAGCACTGGTGTTTGAGCGCGATCATTGGGGACCGAAGGGGTTTCATTCTCATGAAATTCCGACACGCTGGTAGCCGTGGCCGGCTTCCCGGCCGCGCGGATTTTTGGGACAATCGATCACAACCGGTGAGATAACCGGAAGGCTTGCAATCGTCGACGACTCTACGGGAATAAGCCGCGCACCAGCGTCGCATCCGCCACGCGTCCCACCGCCAGGCAATAAGCCCCGGTCCGCATGTGCGTCCGATGCTTCCGAGCGCTCTCGTGCACTTCCGTGAACGCGCGCCGCATCACCGACTCCAGCTTCGCGTTCACTTCCGCTTCCGACCAGAAGAAGCTCTGCAAATCCTGTACCCACTCGAAGTAGCTCACCGTCACGCCACCCGCATTCGCAAGAATGTCCGGCAGCAGCATGATCCCCTTCCGCGCCAGCACTTCGTCCGCATGCGGCGTCGTCGGCCCGTTGGCGGCCTCCGCCACGATTTTCGCTTTGATCTGATCCGCATTGTTTAGTGTAATCACGTTCTCGAGCGCCGCCGGAATCAGAATGTCGCATTTCAGCGCTAGCAATTCATCATTCGATATGCGCGATGTCCCCGGCATCCCCACCACGGTCCCCGAACGCTCCTTGTAACGCATCGCCTTCAGCGGATCGATTCCACGCGAATTGAAAACGCCCCCGCGCGAATCGCTGATTGCAATCACGCGAGCTTTCTTTTCCGCAAATAATTTTGCCGCGAGCGACCCTGCGTTTCCAAATCCCTGAATTGCAACGCTCGCTCCGCGCACCGACATTTTCTTCACGCGGCACGCTTCTTCTACCGCCACCAGACATCCGCGCGCCGTCGCCTCGTTGCGCCCTTCCGACCCGCCAATTGAAAGCGGTTTACCCGTCACCACCCCGAGCGACGAATATCCCTTCGTCATGGAATACGTATCCATGATCCACGCCATCGTTTGTGCGTCCGTGTACATGTCCGGTGCCGGAATGTCTTTCTCCGGCCCGATAAGCGGCAGAATTTCCGACGTATAACGCCGCGTCATCCGCTCGAGTTCAGGCTTAGTCATCCGCTTCGGATCGCAGATCACTCCGCCCTTGCCGCCGCCGTACGGAATGTTCACCGTCGCGGTCTTCCACGTCATCCACGCCGCGAGCGCCTTCACCTCATCCAGCGTCACCGCCGGATGATAACGAATGCCGCCCTTCGCCGGCCCCCGCGCCACGTTGTGTTGCACGCGATAGCCGCTGAATACCTTCACCTGCCCGTTGTCCATCTTGGTGGGAATCGATACTTCGAGGACGCGCTTCGGCGTGCGCAGAATCTGCCGCAAGCCCTGGTCGAGCTTCAGATATTCCGCTGCGATATCGAACTGGATTTGCGCGATTCGGTAAGGATTCAAATCCTCGCGCGGCGCGATGCGCGGTATCGGCTGCGGCGCCGGCTTCGCAAGGGTGGCCATCGTCACTTCCTCCTGGCGCGCGTAAGGCCGCGCCGCTTTCGCTTACCGAATCTATTTTCGAAAACTTATGAAACCCGTGTGGATTGTAAGTCCCGCGCGAGTCGAAGTTTAGCCAAGCGGCCAAGGATGTCAATCGAAACTCCCGCGAAAGATTCGCCCGGTTTTCGAGGGTTGTAACGCCCCGAAGCACCCTGGCGAGAATGCCGCGCAAGTAAGGCTATTTTTAACAATAGCTTACGGCCCAGTGACGGGCCTGAGTAGCCCAGGACGCCGCGCCGATCACCTCCGCTCCGGTCAATTATCCTCGTTGACCCTCGCCTGCCAGGCAAGTTACGCTCACTTTATTCCGCGCAACCGGGCGGCGCGCCCCTCGCGTGCAATCCGGTGACTCACCCCGCGCGTACTCAGTAGTGGAGCCGCCACACACTCGTGATGTCGAAAACGGGAGCGGATTTGCCGGCCACGGACGCGGCGCTGGTTCACAAAATCACACAGCGAGACGAAGCGGCATTGGCGGCCCTCTATGACCGCTACGCCGGGATGCTCTCGTCCGTCTTGAACCGCATCCTTCGCGACACGCAGGCGGCCGAGGAAATCTTGCAGGATATTTTCTACCAGCTCTGGTGCGGCGCCTCGCGATTCGATCCCGCGCGCGGCTCGTTGCCCGGGTGGCTGCTGGTGATCGCGCGTAACCGCGCCATCTCCCGCCTCCGCCGCCACAATCCGGCCGCCGGCGAAGAAATCCTCGAGAATACGGTGGTGATGCCGTTCGACCTCGAATCGAGCGCAGCGCAACAGCAACTGCTGGCCCGCGTGAAGGGCGCTCTCGAATCGCTGCCCAAGGAACAGCGAGCCGCCGTCGAGCTCGCCTACTTCGAAGGCATGACGCACAGCGAAATAGCGGAACGAACCGGCGATCCACTCGGAACTGTAAAGACAAGGCTTCGTTCAGCAATTGAGACGTTGAAGCGGAATTTGCAGTCGACGATGAGTCAGAACACGTAGCTATGACGAATAAGAAATGACAAACGGCCATCCAACTCGCGAAGAAGATTTCGATCTCTACGTTCTCGGCGCGCTCGAAGGCGACGAGAAGCAAGCGATCGAATCGCACCTGGCCGCCTGCGCCGATTGCGCCCGCAAACTCGCCGCCGCCCGCGGACGCGTCGCCGCAATTTCATTCGCCGCGCCGCGCGTCGAGCCGTCCGCCGCCGTAAAGGACCGCCTGCTCCGCCAGGTCCGCGCCGAATTGCAAGCACCTTCGCGCGCTCCTTCAAGCGCGACTGCTCCGGCTCGCGAACCCACCCGCGAATTCGTTCCGCCCGAGCCGCCTCGTGGTGCTGCCGGCCGCTGGCTCTTCGCCATTCTCGCGCCCGCTTGCATCGCGCTGCTGATCGCCACGATGATTCTGTGGCGCGAAAACAAACGCCTCGAAAAGCAGCTCGCCGTCCTCGGCTCAGCCGTTGACAGAGCAGAGAAGCAGCTCGCCGACACCCAAGAGATGCTGCATCTCTACTCCTCGAAGGACACGATCAAAGTGGCGCTCGCCCCCAAGCC
The DNA here is from genome assembly GCA_963729525.1 of uncultured Acidobacteriota bacterium. Lineage (GTDB taxonomy): Bacteria > Acidobacteriota > Terriglobia > Acidiferrales > UBA7541 > Palsa-295. The sequence goes on along the minus strand of CAVSOB010000005.1, from coordinate 2,928,933 downwards.
CGGCATGATCAAGGGCGATGGCGAAGTGATGTACAACGAAAAAATGGGCCTGCTGATGTACGACGGCTGGATTGCTCCGCCGCCCGAAGACAAAAGCTATCAGCTCTGGGTAGTCCCGATGGAAGGAAAGCCAATCAGCGCGGGCGTTTTCAATCCCGCCACCAGCGACACCGCTCACTGGATGTCAAAAGTCCCCGAAGGCATCGAGCCAAAAATGTTCGCGATCACGCTCGAGCCCGCTGGCGGCATGCCGCAGCCAACGGGCCCGATGGTGCTGGTCGGAGGCACGTAGATTTTTGTGCCGGTTTTTGTACCGCCGGCGTCTCGCCGGCGTTTTTGAATTTACTCTTCGCAGTTATTTTTTTGGAATCCGATCCACGCCCATGTACGGGCGCAGCGCTTCGGGAATCAACACCGAGCCATCGGCCTGCTGAAAATTTTCTACCAGCGCGATCCACGTGCGCCCCACCGCCAGCCCCGAACCATTGAGCGTGTGCACGAATTCCGATTTCTTCCCGCCCGGCGGCTTGAAGCGAATCCCCGACCGCCGCGCCTGAAACGCTTCGGTATTCGAGCACGACGAAATTTCCATGAAATCATTCGTCGAAGGCAGCCACACTTCAATGTCGTACGTTTTCGCCGAAGCGAATCCCATATCCGCGGTGCAAAGCAGCATCACGCGATAGTGCAGCCCGAGTTTCTGCAGCACCGTTTCCGCGCTGCGCACCAGCGACTCAAGCTCGTCGTAGCTCTGCTCCGGCCGCGTGAATTTGAACATCTCCACTTTCTGAAACTGGTGCTGCCGCTTGATGCCGCGCGTATCTTTTCCCGCCGCGCCCGCCTCGGAGCGAAAACACGCCGTCCACGCGCATACTTTAATCGGCAGCGCGTCCGCCTCGAGCGTTTCGTCGCGATGCAGGCTCGTCAATTCCACTTCCGACGTGGGCGTAAGCCACAGGTCAGTCCCTTCCAGGTGAAACATGTCCGCCGCGAATTTCGGAAGCTGGCCCACACCCGTGAGCGACGCCGTATTCACCAGAAACGGCGGCAGCACTTCCGTGAACCCGTGCTCGCGCGTGTGCACATCGAGGAAAAAATTCGCCAGCGCCCGCTCGAGCCGCGCGCCGAGTCCTTTGTAGACCGCGAACCGCGACCCCGCAATTTTGATCGCCGCGTCGAAATCGAGAATCCCCGCGCCTTCGCCAATTTCCCAGTGAGGCTTCGGCACAAAATCGAATTTCGGCGGCGAGCCCCAGCGCCGCACCTCCACGTTATCCGCCGCGCTCTTTCCAAGCGGCACACTCGCGTGCGGAATATTCGGAATCATCAGCAGAAACTGCTTCAGCCGCTCGTCGAGCTCGGTAATACGCTCATCGCCGCGCTTGATTTCCTCCGACACGGTCTTCATCTTAGCCAGCAGCGCATCGCGCTCCGCCATCGCCGCCGCAAGCGTCTCTTCGTGACCGGCCGCATGCTCCTTAGTCTGCTCTTTGATTTGCTCCTTGGCCTTATCGCCGCCATGAACGATCTTGCTAAGCCGCGCAATCTCCTCGCTGGCCTTGTTGCGCTCAGCCTTCAACCGCTCAATCGAGGTGATAATCTGCCGCCGCTCAGCGTCCAGCTCGCGAAACGCAGCAAGGTCCAGCGTGACGCCGCGGTCCCGCGCCATCTTCTCAATCACATCCAGGTGCTCTCGCACATATCCCAGGTCCAACATAGGCTCAGCAGAATACCTGAAATCGGTGGTGAGTGACGAGTGGCTATAGAATGATTAGATATTCGTGGACGGCCCGACGCCTGGAGGGGTTCGCACTGAGCGTGCTTTGGCGGGTCAGCGTCAGAAATCTCCCAGACCTGTACATTTTTTTGATTTCTCTATGGTGTGCGTTACTGACTATGACGATCGCACCTCGACCTCGCGCGCGCCACGCCGCCCTCGATAGTCTCTCTTGGTCCGACCATGAGAAGTTACGCTCGTTGTATCGCACGAAGCCGTTTTGATCGTGCGTTACAGTGTACGTCGGGTCGCAGTACAGAACGTCCCCAGCCGAAGCACCATCCATCACCGCTTCGAAATCACTCTGTATCAGCTCAGCAGATCGGAGAGCAGCGGAAGCATCCTTCAAAATGGTTGTCTGCAAAAGCAGGCCCGGAGTGCGCTCGCCACCTCCGTACGGAACATTAAATTGTCCCGATTTATTCAGACGATACATACCGCTGAAAGCGGTCCGGTTTAAATATAGAAATCTCGCAGCACGAAGCACTGGGGTTTGGGGCTCGGCCGCCCTGATCTGGTAGTAAGCGCTCTTAGAAACGCTATACTTACCTAGAGCACAAACCAATTCATGCGGTCGATCGCGAACCGCCTTGTACGTGTCTATCAAGTCCGGATTGATGTCCGACAGTCGCGCCTTAGCAGGTCGCAGAAAAAAGAAAAGGGCGCCGCCTCCAAGAAATGGCTCAATATAAGTCTTGTAGGGGCGATTTCTAATGATGCCAGCTATATACGCAGCAGCCCATCGTTTGCCGCCTGGCCACCGAAGGAAAGGTCGCAACGATTGAATTTCCATGCTTGAGCAAAACCTGCGTGAAGTCATAGCCAACTCATGCGTTAAGGCCTATTTGACTGTTGAACATCGATCACGGGGAGTCCCCCGGCTTGACGGAGTTGCGTTAAACGCTCTCGGAGATTGAGTCGTTCAACGGCTTTCGCCGTGGCCGGTGGAACTACTGTCCTCCAATACGTGCCTCTGGCTACAATGTCGTTACGGATTGCTCCGCCCGTGATCAGCTTTTCAGGTCGCTCCCATAACACGATTACCTGATATCCACACGCAGTTAGAACGCGAATTTTTTCCTTGTTCCACTCTTCGCGAATGGTAGTGAAGCAAGGAATATCGGTGGGCATAAACGCAGGTAAACGCCTCGGCGCTTCGATTGGAAATGGAACGAACGCAAAAGATTCCCTTGAAATCCCCGTATCAATAAGGGCTTCGGCGATGATAGTGATCCTTTCGAAATAGGTCAGCGGATTGTGATCGGGCCGTTCTCGAGCCCGAGCCAAGGGGCTGCCCTCAATCGGAGTGATGTCGTACTTGGTGATTCCCACCCAGAGGAATTCGCATCGACTTTTTGCTTCGCGAACATACTCCAAGTGATCGTTGTGAAAAGGCTGAAATCTCCCGTGCACGGAACCGACCGCAATCATTCCGTTTGCTCCAAGTATTGTCTAAAGTTCCACGGCTTGGACTTGGCCCAAATATTCTCAAAGTACTCATGGAAGCCGTAGTAGAGTGAATTAATGTCTTGTGACGAACCTTTTCTGATAACTTGCAATTGCGGTAGCTGCGACCCATCGCCCTTCCCAAGGATGTAGTGACTTGCCAGACAGATTTCATCATCGATGAACATCAAGCGAAATGCAGGAATTTCTTCGTAGAACCGCACTTCGATGTTTTTTGCCCGACTATTTTTGAAAGCCGCGATTTTACGCAGAGATTCGCGGACTTGCCGCTTGTAGGCATCACGATCCACGTTAGCTTTCCGTGCGATCTCTTCGAGATCGGCACTCTCGGGCCTGCTGAGAAGAAACCTTATGGGGTGGCCACTGCGATCGCACCGATTCACGGCTTCCTCAAATGGCTTTGCCTCACCTGTCAGCTTCGCGGCACCTATCCCCAAAAAATCCAACGAACTCGATACCATTCCGAGGGCCTTGTTATAGTTAATTCCATCACGAATTTTTATATCTACACCAACCAACCCAATGTTCCAGAATCGAATCAATTCCGACAGCAAAACCCAGACCAGTACAACCGTTGACAAAAACAAAAAGACGTAGCCTTGTTGCTGGAAGTAATAGACACAAATTGCGTTTGCGACTATCCAAACCACGAAGACGCAAACAACCATCCAATGTCGGTACGTCGGTCTGCGCGACACCAAACGGGGATATAGCCACTTACACGCGAGCACTATGAGGGAATATGTCGCGCTCGCAAGGAGATTTACCTCGAAATTCGTCAGATTTGTACCTGGGGACAACTTCTTCGCTCTCGTTCCGCATGAATGACTATCCAAGACCAGTTCTCAAAATCCTCGTGTCGCCTTTCAATCTGGTCGAGTGTCTCGAACTTCGCATCCATCAGGAAACCTCGCTCACCGATTTCGAACTCCTCCGAATCGAGGAATACGTCGTAAGTAATTCCAAGGTGCTGCTTACTCACCGGGCGAGAATCGTCATATAGAAGTCCCCGGTAACTTACTTTAGGTTCTTCTCCTAACCTCAACTCTTCGCCGAGTTCGCGAAGTAAAAGTGGTGCGGCCACGCCCGGATCAAAAATATTTAGTAACGGTCTTAAATCATCCGGGTTCAAATGGCCTCCGAAGCCAAGCGAATAGAAACCGTGAAGCCGATTTTCTGGTAGTCGCTTTGTTCTTTTATATGTCAGGTACTTATCCTCATAGTGTACAACAAAATTGGAAACTAGTTGGATTACCCTGGTATCTTCCTCGGCTTCACGGCGGCGCATCGATCGACATTCAATGTAAAGAGCATCGCGATCCAGCGTGCCCGAGTAGAGGCCCGCATTCGGGACGTACTTCTTCAGGGACCTTGAGGGGAACACAACAATATCTTCGTCAAACAACGCCTTTTGAAAACGCTGAGCTATATGCTCCGGGTAGAGACCTTTCCATTCCCGCAGGGAGAATCTCCCTTCCTCAACTCGCATAAAAAGCGAATCGCTTCCACGTGAGAGGATATCGGTAGACAGCTTCGACTTCATCGTTTGCCACGGAGTCTTGCCTGAGGAGTGCAAAGTGCCTTCGCCGGCTGCTATTTCCGTAATCTCTCGTGCAGTAAGCGGTCGCATCTCCCGCTTAAGTACTTCATAGGCCGCCCTCGTGAACCGTCCCAAAATGCGACTCCATTAAGGATTATCGATTGTATATAACACAATACAGCTTTGGGAATGCCTCATCTTATTGGGTGAGATTTGAACGCCGCCGGTCTGTCAGATCTGCGCTACTATGGCAAGCAGCCTTCGTACTTTCTGAGTCGCGGAAATTCCTCGCGGACGTCGCGCCAAGCAAGTCTGTCGGCCTTTAGATCACTGCAACCGTCGTCAACGTAATAACAGAAGGCAATCACCCAGCTACGATCCTCCTGCGGCGAAAGCCGAGCCAGCTTCTTGCGTTTCTTAGCCATTTCTTACTCTCCCATCAGAGCCATTAACCTATGCACGATCGCCCCCTTTCCCCCGAGATCTCGATCTCTTCCGAGCTATGACGATCCATATCAAAACGTGAACTATGAAGGTTGAATCCATTCGCACTGAATCCGATTACGAACAAGCGCTCCTTCGCGTCGAGGTCCTGTGGGATTCCCCGGAGGACTCTGCCGGAAGGGACGAACTCGACATGCTCGCCGCTGTCATCGAAGCCTACGAGCGCGAGCACTATCCTTCACTCTGATCGGCTGCCCCCAATTCCTTCTTACATCAGTACCAGAACCGTATTTCTACGGATAGAAACGCGCCACCGCTCCTGTTAGCATGAGTCGGGGAATTTTTTGACATGAGAAAAATTGGCGACAAGGCGAACGGCAGCGTGATTCAGAGGCTCCATTGTCTCTGCTCAAGCGCGTTACTCACCCGCAACACTCGAATTTCTAATCGCAAATCTGGAATTAGAATTCCTCCTAAGCTATGGAGAATCAGCACACTACAAATTTCTAATCGCAAATATTCGCAGCTTTTGCGTTCGCCGCGGCGAATAGCGACTTTTGATCGCGCTCTCTGCCGCTGGTCGCGCTTTTTAATCTACGGTTCCGCGATTAAAACTCCTCGTAACACCCCTAAAAAGAACACATACGAATTTCTAATCGGCGGTAAACCGAGGGTACAAGCTGCGGAAGACACCGCGCAGCCGGGGCGAACGTTGGGGGGTGACAGGTGTCACAGACGGGGGAGGGGGCGGCGGGTAGGAGTGGTGCAGGAAAGGCAGAGATGTGCGCGATCGCGCGAGCTTTTTGTAAGGCAGAAGCACGACACGACTGATAGGGAGGTTTGCGATGCACCATTTCGAGATAGCGCGAGGGGCCAGATTTCAATTTGGGATTTTGGTTTTGATGGCGTTGATTTTCGGATTCGGCGGAGCGCTGTCGGCGCAAGAGAAACAGATCAAGAAAGAGCCGATTCAGCCGGCGCCGGCCAACTCCGGGGCGGCAATGTTCAAGCAGTATTGCGCGGTGTGCCACGGCAAGACGGGCAAGGGGGATGGGCCGGCAGCGTCGGCGCTGAAACAGGCGCCGGCGGATTTGACGACGCTGACACAGAGACACGGCGGAAAATTCCCGGAAGATTATGTGGCGAACGTGCTGCGTAACGGCGCGAAGGCCCCGGCGCACGGCGATGCGGAAATGCCCGTGTGGGGTCCGCTGTTCTCGGCGATGGACCAGAACAAGGCGATCGTCGATTTGCGAATTGCGAACCTGACGAACTACATCAAGTCCATACAATCAAAGTAAACGGGGCAGCGAGCGGCTCGCGGCGATCGAGTACAGTGGTAGTGGTGTGCGCCGGTGATGCCGCGCAGCGGCCGGTTTTTCCCGGGGTGGCTCCTGGGGACCTTGCGACCGGCCGGCTGCGCGTTTGGTGAAGCTCGTTCGTCGAAGCGCAAAATGCTATGCGCTACTGGTTTGGGGTCTTGGGCGAAATGTTGCGGGCTACGAGTTTGCCGTTGTCGGAACTTTCGTATTGGATGCTGGCCATTGTGCCGACACTGACGCGGCCGGTTACGCGCGTGTTGTCGTCGATGGCGAATTGCATGGTGTTGGTTTTGTTCTGGTCGCTGACTTCGAGCGAGATCGATTTCTTGTCGGGAGCGATGGCGGTGACTTTGCCCGAAACTTCGTTGGCTTGAGCCTGGGCATTGCCCTGCTGTGCGCCACGCCATGCTGCTGAAATATGATGCGCGGACGCGGTAGCAGCGAAAAGCAAGAATGCTGCGAAAGCGGCGCCCGAAAGAAACTGGCGAAGCGTTGGTTTGCGAATTTCTGACTTGGCCATTGGCCTTGCCTCCTAGGTGTCTGATGAATCTTGTAATGTGGGCGGGGCAAATTGGGCGGGCGCTGTGGCTTGGGCAGATGCTGGGCCAATCGCGCAGATTGTTACACGATGGGCGGATGGATGGCGGATGGTCAAAGGAAACGTGTTAGGTGACGGGTTAGTACGGGGTCGGAGTGGTACGAGCGCGGGGAGGGGGCGAAATTATTGCACGGGGGCTGTGTTTTCTTTGCAGGGGTGGCGGACGCACCCGGATAGCGACGGGCTTGGCGGATTGGGAGCATGCGGGGCGCAAGCGCGTGGCGGGTGGCGTGGGAACGGGCTAGGCTTAAGGCTCGGTAGAACAGCGGAGGCAAGAGGCCGGCCTGAGGGCCGCCGTTACGAGAGAAAAGCCAAAAACGCCGGCCGGAGACCGGCGGTACGAAAGGCGACGGCAAAAGCAAAAGAGCCGGCAGGATGCCGGCGCTACAACGGAAAGGCAACGGCGAGCAACGACAACAGAAAGTCAAAAACGCCGGCGAGACGGGGGCAGAGCGAAGAGAAACGGTGTTACGAAAAAGAAAGAAAGAGGGGCGCGATGCGGATGCAGAGGAATAGCGGGCGGGGAGGCGGGACGGAAGTGCTGGGGACGATGTCGGCAATCCATGCGCCGATGGTGCAGGATTTTCAGTTTGTGAAATTTCGCACAACGGGCGAGGTGGCGCGGCTGACGCTGGACCGTCCTGAGCACAATTTGCTGAACGAGCGGATGCTGGCGGAAGTGGCGGCGGGAATCAATTCGTTGAGCGAGCGCGCGGAAATTAAACTGATCGTGATGGATTCGGCGGGGAAAGCTTTTAGCGGCGGGATCGAGCTGGGGGAGTATACGCAGCGGCGTGTGTTTCAATTGCTGGACGCGTTTCACAACGCGTTTTCAGCGATGCTGGACACGTCGAAGCCGGTGCTGGTGGTGATCAACGGGCCCGCGTATGGGGGAGGCGCGGAGCTGGCGGCGTTGGGAGATTTGGTGATTGCGACGCCGCGCGCGCGATTTGCGCAGCCAGAAATTAAATTGGGCGTGTTTCCTCCGCTGGCTGCGGCGATTCTGCCGTACATTCTGGGGCCGAAGCTGGCGCTCGAGCAGGTGTTGACGGGCGAGGTGATGACGGCGGAGCGGGCGCGGGAAGTGGGGCTGGTGAACTGGTTGGTGAGCGAAGAGGAGCTGCCGAAAAAAGTGGATGACTTGATTGCGAAGGTGACGGCGCAGTCGGGGCCGGTGTTGACGATGGCGAAGAAAGCGATTTTGGGGAGCCTGGGGCTGCCGTTGCGCGATGGCGTGCGGAACTCGATGAAGGTGTTTTTGAACGAGCTGGGCGATTTGGAAGATTCGCAGGAAGGTTTGCGGGCGCAGGTGGAGAAGCGGGCGCCAAAGTGGAAGAATCGGTAAGTGCGGCTGCGACGAATTGACAGCATGAGATGGCGCGCATAGACTTCCGATGGATAATTTAGCTGGCACGGGTTGAGGGGAAGGCCGTGAAAATCGGCCACGGTCCCGCCACTGTGAACGGCCGGCGCGCGAAGTGATGGGCGCGAGCGGCTGTGAGTCAGGAAACCTGCCCCGGGCTGGTCGAAGCTGGCACTCTTCGCGAGAAGGAGTGTGGCGATTGGCCTCGCTATTCTCGCGAGGCTTTTTTATTGCGCGAGGAGATTTGCTTTTGGCTCGACTCGCGGAGCGAGCGTGAGTTGCGCAGGTAGTTGATGCGGGGTCGACGGAGCGCAGGCCCTTCGGTTCTCAGGGTAAACAAGAATGCGTGCGCCACTTGTCGCGAGGATTTTTGTTTTGGTGGCGAAAAGGTTTGCTTTTGGCTCGGCTGGCGGAGCGAGGGTGAGTTGCGCAGGTGGTTGATGCGCGCTCGTCGGAGCGCAGGCCCTTCGGTTCTCAGGGTAAACAAGAGTGCCTGTGCCACTTATCGCGAGGATTTTTGTTTAACGGTGCTGAGATTTCGTGGAGGCGGGTTGGGGCGCGGCTGGCGACTACGGAAACTTTTCTGTGTGGGGATTTTTTGCGCGATGCTTGGTTGCGCTGCGACGCACGCGGGAGCTAGCGCGCTAGACACCGCGCGCGCAAAGGCGCTGGAGCAGGATAGCAGCGCTGCTAAGGCTGAGCCCGCGCGAGTCGTCACGGATGAGACTGGGCGGCGCGTTGCGATTCCGGCGGACGTGAAGCGCGTCGTGTCGCTAGCGCCGAATTTGACGGAGACGATTTACGCGCTGGGGCTCGAGGGGCGGCTGGCGGGCGATACGGATTATTGCGACACGCCGCCGGCTGCGAAACTGAAGCCGCACGTGGGCGGGGCGCAGAATCCGAGCCTCGAGGCGATCGTCGCGTTGCATCCGGATTTGGTGCTGGCGACGACTTCGATCAATCGCATCGAGACGGTCGACGGGCTCGCGAAAGTTGGCATTGCGGTGTACACGACGGACCCGCAGACGGTGCGCGGAATGCTGGAGTCGACGGCGCGAATTGCGGGGCTGATGGGGGCAGAGGCACAGGGGTCGGCGCTCGTCGCGAAATTGCAGGCACGGCTCGATGCGCTCGCGGCTCGGCTGGCGGAAGTGACGCCGGTGCACGCGTTGTTTGTGGTGTGGGAGGATCCGCTGATCACTATCGGCCAAAATACTTTTATTGCGGACGCGCTGCGATGGGCGGGAGCTGAGTCGGTGATTTTGTCGCAGGAGAAATGGCCGCGTGTGAGTTTTGAGGAAGTGGTGCGGCTGCAGCCGGAATACATCGTGTTTGCGAGCAATCATGCGGGATTTGGAGCGGAAGAACTGGGCGTGCTGCGATCGCGCGAGGCGTGGAAGCAGTTGCGAGCGGTGGAATCGGGGCACGTTGCGGTGATCAGCGAAGAGATTAACCGGCCGTCGCCGGGATTGGTGGATGCGATTGAGCAACTGGCGCGGGAAGTTCATCCGGAAGCGTTTCGCGCGGCGGAAGAGGGGAAAGCGCAGCTAGAAAATAGAAAAGTGAAAATGGAAAATGGGTTCGATAGTCGAGAGATGGGGCGCGCAGACTTCAGCTCGAAGGAGCTTCAGGGGCTAAAGCCCCGCGACTTTAGCGCCAATGGTTTGTCGCCGCTAAAGCGGCGACCCACAAAGCGCCCCGATATCGCCGCGGTGTGGCTACAACACGCGGGAGTGATGAATTGAAGCCTCTGACGCCGCGAAGAATTTTGACGGTGTGCGGGTTGTTACTGGCGGTGCTTTTCGTCGTGGTGGTGATTTCGCTGCGGATGGGGGCGTATCCGATTTCGATCAGCGAAATTGTGATGACGCTTTTTCGAGGGGTCGCCGGGCAGCGCGAGCAGATTCCTTCGGAATTTTGGCTCGTCGTGTTTGGGCTGCGGCTGCCACGAATCGCGCTGGGGATTCTGGTAGGCGCGGCGCTTTCGACAGCGGGCGCAGGCTTTCAGGCGCTGCTGCGAAATCCGCTGGCCGATCCTTATGTACTCGGCGTTTCGAGTGGTGCAGCGCTGGGAGCGATTGTCAGCCTGGTAATCGCTCCGCACGTGCCGGGTTTGATTCAGCTCGCGGCATTCGCGGGGGCAGCGGCGACGATCGCGGCGGTCTATTTTCTCGGGCAGCGCGGCGGACAACTTGACAGTCCCACGCTGCTGCTGGCGGGAATCGTCTCGGCGTCATTTTTGTCGGCCATCATTATGTTCTTGATGACGACGCTAAGCGGGCGCGATCTTCGTGGTATGGCGTTCTGGTTGATGGGCGACTTGTCGTCACCAGCTGCGATCGATTTGCGCTGGCTTTATTTTATTTTGTTGGTGGTGCTCGGCTCGATCTACACCACGTCGTCGGATTTGAATTTAATTTTAACGGGCGAGCAGGAAGCGCGGCATCTAGGCGTGAATGTGAAGCGCGTGAAACTCGTGGTTTACATCGGCGCGTCGCTACTCACCGGCCTTGCCGTTTCGGTGAGCGGCGCGATCGGATACGTGGGACTGCTGGTGCCGCACGTGATGCGAATGATGTTCGGTACGGATTACCGGCTGCTTATTCCCGCGTCAGCGCTGGGCGGGGCGATTGCGATCGTAGTGGCGGACACGCTGGCACGCACGGTGGTGGCGCCGACTGAATTGCCAGTGGGCGCGATGACTGCGTTAGCGGGAGCGCCGGTGTTTATTTACCTGATGCGGCGGAAAGTTCGATGAACGCAACGGCGGGCAGCGGAATGTCAAGCGGAGCGCAGACGCACCCATTCGGGACGGAGCCGCGCCCGCGATTGAAAGTGGAGCAGGTGAGCTATGCGTATTCCGCGACCGATCGGTCGGCGCCAAAATTCATTTTGGGCCCGGTCACGTTCGAAGCGCAGCAGCGGGAATTGGTTGCGATTCTCGGCCCGAATGCGAGCGGAAAATCGACGCTACTGAAATTGCTTGCGGGCGTAGTGAAGCCTCTTTCGGGACGCGTCGAGGTGGACGGCGCCGAAGTAGGCGGCCTCGATTTGCGAACGCGAGCGCAGAAGATCGCCCTCGTGCAGCAGGAAAGCGAGCTGCTGTTTCCGCTGCGCGTGTGGGAATACGTTCTTCAGGGGCGCTATCCGTATGGGCGGCGGCTGCGATTCGAATCCGATGAAGATTGTTTGATGGCTGGCAATGCGCTGGCGCAAGTGGGAGCGGATGCGTTGCGCGACCGCTGGATGGAGCAACTTTCAGGCGGCGAGAAACAGCGCGTGATTCTGGCGCGGGCGCTGTCGCAGCAACCGGCGCTGCTGTTGCTCGACGAGCCGACGCAGCATCTCGATATTGGCGGCAAGGTGGAACTGTTGCGGCGATTGCGGAAGCTGGCGGATGAGAATCGTTACACGGTCGTAGTGGTGACGCACGAATTGAACCTGGCGGCGGAGTTTTCCGATCGGATCGTGTTGCTGCAAAAGGGCAAGCCTTTGCGGATCGGGACGCCCGCGCAGGTGTATCAACGCGATTTGCTGGAGGAAGTTTTCGAAGCGCCGCTCGAGGTGGAGCTGCGAGTGACGGGGCGGCCGCGGGTGATTTTGCGGGGGAGCCATTAAAGGTAGGCGCAGCCGTCGCGGGAGCTGAGATCCTTCGCTGCGCTCAGGATGACGTCCATTCGAGAAAGGCCCACGGCGAGGGAAGGCGTCGTCGTGGCTACCAAGGAATCTTTCTAGTATCGCGGAGGTGGATCGCTGGCCTTCGCAAGCGGCGCTGATGCAGACCTTGCGGCGCCGTCAACAATCACGAGAGACTCCGCGCAAGGGAAGACGGTTGAAAGCCGTCGCCGCCGCGCGACTGTAAGGCGGAAATTTTCGGCGCGTGCCACTGTTCTGCGTTCTGAATCGCGAGATTCAGGCCGGAGTGGGAAGGCCGCGCCGCTGCTCCGATTGCTTTTGCGGCAACGTGAAAGCAATCGAAGCGAATCGCCGAGCCAGGAGACCTGCGGAGTCTCAATCCGGAAGCGAGTGCCTGCTCCAACTGTGACGGGCGCGCGTCTGGACAACCTTCAACTCCCGCGCGAGAGGGAGAGGAGGAAAAATGAGACTGGCGCGTTTCTTGGCCATCACTGTAGGAAGTTTTGTTGGATTCTTTTTCGCAGTCCCCATACAAACGCAAGCTCAATCGAATTCCACCCACACCGCAACCGTTACAGGAACGCTGACCGATCCGAGCGGCGGGGTCGTGGCTGGCGCCCAAGTGATCGCCGAACCCGCCGATTCTTCGACTTCGGCCGCACGTCTCACCACACAAAGCAGCCCTGACGGAAAATTCATAATCACACTGGCGCCGGGACGCTATCGCGTGACGATTGAACACCGTTCGTTCGAGCGCGAAGTACGAGAGTTCACGCTGACCGCCCGCAGCACAGAAACATGGGACGTTCGACTCGCGCTGCGACCTGAATCCGCGACGGTTGTGGTGACGGCCATAACAACGCCCATCGAAGCGGACGAATCGCCGTATCCGGTAACGGTTCTCTCGCACCAGGACATCAGCGACCGGCAAGAGCTGTGGCTCGCACCGATGTTGATGACGGCAGGCGGGATCAACGTGGCGCAGGAAGGCGCTTATGGCGGAATCACCACGATGTTCCTCGACGGCGGGAATTCGAACTTCACCAAAGTGCTGGTCGACGGAGCAACGGCGAACCAGCCCGGCGGCGACATCGACCTCGAAGGCTTCGATCTCGATAACCTGGACAAAATCGAAGTTGTGCACGGCGCGTCGAGCGCGCTCTACGGATCGGACGCCATGACAGGCGTGGTGCAGCTTTTCACGCACCGCGGCACGACAACCATTCCGATCGTAACCGTATTTGCCGACGGGGGCACTTTTGGCACCGGACATGGCGGCGGAAGCCTGAGCGGCGTTCTCGGGAAGTTCGACTACTCCGCATCTGCTTCCTACTTTTCAACGGCCGGGCAGGGACAGAACGACTATTTTCGCAATACGGCTCTCTCCGGCAGGTTTGGATACAAATTCGGCGAGAACAATCAGCTTTATGCGACCCTGCGCAATGACTCTAACGATGGAGGATCGCCGGGACAAACGTTTGCTCCAACTCCAACGAACCATATCGATCAGCATAATTTCTTTGCGAGCCTGATCTGGGAGTTTGCGCACGGGCCGCACTGGAAGTATCGCCTGATGGGAACCGACGCGTACATTCGCCAAACGATTCTCGATACGGACTTTGGTTTTACATCCCTAAACCGATTTTATCGCACGGGATTGGACGCACAGGCGAGTTACGTTGCAGCGCACGGTGGCGTCACGCTGGGGTATGCCTATGAAGTGGAGAATGGCGAGCCGGGTGGGCCGCCACACGTCCGGCGGAACAATCAGGCCGGTTATATCGAAGGGCGGTATGAATTCTGGCGGCGCCTGCTGGTGACGGCGGGCGGGCGCGCAGAGGACAATGCGAGCTTCGGAACGAAAGTGGTGCCGCGAACCGGAATCTCGTATGCAGCGCGTTACGGGCACGATTTTTGGGGCTCGACACGTCTGCGCGCATCATACGGACTGGGAATCAAGGAGCCGACTTTCATCCAGAGCTTCGAAGCCGGTCCGTGCTTTCCGGGGAATCCAGATTTGCGGCCGGAGCGTAGTACAACCGTGGATGCGGGGATCGAGCAGATGCTCGCGTCGGACCGGCTGAAGCTGACAGTCACATATTTTCATAACGACTTTCACGACATCGTGAGTTTCAGCGAGAATTTGACGCCGACTCCGATGTGCCCGTTCGGCAGAGGCACATTCTTCAACACTGACAAAGCTCGGGCGTATGGTGCGAATGCCGCTTTCGAAGCGAAGGTGACAAAGTGGCTGCGCTTTGCCGGAAACTACATGTACGACGATTCCCTCGTCCTTGTCGCACCAAATGCCACCGATCCGACTCTGGAACCGGGGAACCGGCTGTTTCACCGCCCTCTGCATTCAGCGAACCTGGTGATGAATGCGAGGTGGCGGCAGATAAACTGGATGGTGGCGGGAACTTATGTGGGCCGCGCAACGGACAGCGATTTCACCGGGCGCCGAATTACGAGCGATCCAGCCTGGGTGCGATGGGACACAGCGGCGATCGTTCCGGTGCATTATGGATTTTCGGTCACGGCGCGCGTTGAAAACCTATTGGATCGAAAATACCAGACGGCCGTGGGCTATCCTGCGCTGGGGCTGAATTTTCGCTTGGGCATGAAGTACGTGTGGGGCGGCGGATAGAGGATTGTGAAAATCGAGGAGCGCGAGTTCCTGAGGGCGCACGAAAACTGCTGGACGGCGAAGCGCGCACCGGAATTTTCGGTGGTGAACATTCACATGGCCGAGATTCCGGCGTCGCGCGAGCAGATCTTTCCGGAACTTGCGGAGCGCGATCTCCTGGTTCCCAGTAGGGGCTGGCGGGCACTGGTTCGGGTGCGATTGGCAGTGGGGAAAGTATTTGGCTGGGACCGGGAAATGCAGGTGCACGGGCGTGAGCCATTTGAGGTGGGTCGCCACTGTGGATTTTTCACGATCGAGCATGTGGATGCGCCGCGAGAAGTGGGAATGAGCGTTCAGAACCAGCTGACGAATGCCCTGCTGAGTTGGGTGCTAGAGGCGGATGGCGCAAATAGTTCGCGGGTGTACAACGTGACGTGCGCGAATTTTTTTGGATTGCGGGGACGGATGTATTGGCGGGCGATTCGGCTTTTTCACGACGGGATTGTGGAGGCCTCTTTGCGAAAATTGGCGACGAAAGTGGCGCAACGGGCTCAGATCGGCTGACCTTATACACTTACAAAATTGTTAGCGGCCAATTTGTCCGGACGGCGAAAAGCGGCTTGGTTCGAATGCTATAATTGGAGGCTCGTCATCCGTTCTTATGGCACGAATCGCTCAAGAGATGCGTGTTTCACCGGAAGCGATGGCTCGCTACGAGCCGGTCATCGGGCTCGAGGTGCACGCGCAACTCAAGACACGGACGAAAGCGTTCTGCGGGTGCTCCACGCGGTTTGGAGATGCGCCGAACAAGAACACTTGCCCCGTGTGCCTGGGTTTGCCGGGTGCTCTGCCGGTGCTGAACCGCAAGGCTGTGGAGCTGGCGGTGCGGGCATCGCTTGCACTGCAAGCCCGGATTCATGAGCGGTCGCGGTTCGCGCGAAAAAACTATTTTTATCCGGATTTGCCGAAGGGCTACCAGATTTCGATGTACGAGCTGCCGCTGGCGACCGGCGGCGCGCTCGAAATCGAGATTGAAGGCCGGGCGAAGAAAATCGGGATTACGCGCCTGCACATGGAAGAGGATGCGGCGAAGAACCTGCACGAGGGGTTCCCGGATTCGGACAAGTGGAGCTATATCGATTTCAACAGAGGCGGAGTGCCGCTGGTAGAAATTGTGTCGGAGCCTGATATTCGGACGCCCTCGGAAGCGTATCAGTATTTGAACACGTTGAAGCAGGTGCTGGAGTACACGGACGTGAGCGATTGCAACATGGAAGAGGGTTCGCTGCGGTGCGATGCGAACGTGAGCGTGCGTCCGCGAGGCGAGTCAAAATTTGGGACGAAGGTGGAAGTGAAGAACTTGAATTCGTTCCGGTATTTGTCGCATGCGCTGGAATTCGAGATCGAGCGGCAAGTGGGCGTGCTGGAATCAGGCGGCAGCGTGACGCAGGAGACGCGGTTGTGGAATGTGGCGGGCGGACGGACGGAGTCGATGCGATCGAAGGAGTTTGCCCACGATTACCGTTATTTCCCCGATCCGGATTTGCTGCCGGTTATGGTGATGGAATCACTCGTGGCAGAGGTGCGCCGGGGAATGCCGGAATTGCCCGCGGCGAAGGTGGCGCGATTTGTGGGGACGTATGGAATCGCTGCATATGACGCCGGCGTTCTGACAGCGCAAAGCGCTTTGGCGGATTATTTTGAGGCGGTGGTGGGAGCCGGAGCGGGAGCGAAGGCGGCATCGAGTTGGATTTCGGTGGAACTGCTGCGACGATTGAAGGATGCTGGGAAAGAAATTGGCGATTGTCCTGTGAAACCGGCGGAGCTGGCCGGACTTCTTAAGAAAGTAGAAGGCGGGGAGATTACGGCGGCGAGCGGTAAGAAAGTCTTTGAGAAGATGTTCGAGACTGGAAAAAGCGCGGAGGAGATTATCGCCTCGGAAGGTTTGGAGCAAATTTCGGACTCGGGGTCGATTGAGACGGTAGCGCGGCGAGTGGTGACGAAGAGTCCGGAGAATGTGGCGAAATACAAATCGGGCAATGAGGGCGTGTTCAAGTTTTTTGTGGGGCAGGTGATGAAAGAGACGCGCGGGCAGGCGAATCCGCAGATCGTGAATGAAATCCTAAAACGCGTGCTCGCGGAAGCGTAGGGGCGTGATGGCGACGAAAGCGGAAACATCGAAAGTGCTGAGAGAGGGCGACAAGGCGCCGGCGTTCCGGGTGACCGCGGACGACGGCGAAAAAGTGTCGCTCGGGGAATATCGCGGCAAGAATGTGATTCTGTTTTTCTATCCCAAAGCGAATACTCCCGGTTGAATCAACGAAGCGTCCGAGTTTCGTGACGCCATCAAGAAGTTCGAAGCGGAAAATACGGCGATCCTGGGCTGCAGCGCGGATTCTGTGGAAGCGCAGACGAAATTCAAAGTGAAGCACAAGTTGAATTTTCCCCTGCTGGCGGACACGGAATTTGAGGTGATTGAGGCTTTCGGCGCGCGGCGCATGAAGAGCTTCCTTGGGAAATCGTTTCTCGGGATCGTGCGGATGACGTATTGGATCGATCAGGACGGATTGATTCGCAAGATTTGGGACAATGTGACGCCAAAGGGACATGCGGCTGAAGTGCTGGCCGCGATTCGCGGGGAGTGACGCTGCGATTCGACGCCTTCGCTGAGCGCTACGCTGAAATCCTTCGCTGCGCTCAGGATGACAGAGGCGCCTTGATTTAAATGGTGACGCGGAAGGCGTCGGCGTCTGGTTCGATTAGGGCGTTGTCGATCAGACGGGTTTTTCCCACGTGCGCAGCGATAAGGATTAGGCAGCGGTTGCGCAGCACAGTGACGGACTCGAGAGATTCTGCGGCAACAATTTCCACGTAGTCGGTTTTCACTCCCGGTTCTGAATCCAACACACGGCGAGCGGCGGCGATCAGGTGCGCCGCGTCGCGTTGTCCCGCGCTGATTTCGTTTTTCACGGCCTCGAGTGAGCGAGAAAGCGATGTGGCGGCGCGGCGATCGTCGGGACTTAAGTACGCGTTGCGCGAGGAGAGCGCGAGGCCATCGGGTTCGCGCACGATGGGGCTGACTACGATCTCTGTGTCGAGGTTCAGGTCGACGGCCATTTGCTGGATGATGCGGCATTGCTGCGCGTCTTTGCGGCCGAAGTAGGCGAAGCGGGGCTGCACAATTTCGAAAAGCTTCAGGACCACCGTGGCCACACCCTGAAAATGGCCGGGGCGCGAGCGTCCTTCGAGAAGATTGCTGAGGCCCTCGACATTCACCAGCGTGCGAAAACCCTGCGGATAGATTTCCTCCGCTGGCGGAGCGAATAAATAATCGACGGCGAGGTTTTCGAGCAGGGCGCGATCGGATTCCAGCGTTCGCGGATATTTCTGGAAATCCTCTGTGGGACCGAACTGTTTTGGATTTACGAAAATCGAGACGACGACTGGCGAGCATTGCGCCTTCGCAGCTTGGATGAGAGACGCGTGGCCTTTGTGCAATGCGCCCATCGTGGGAACGAAGCCGAGGACGCGGTCTTCGTGACGCGCGGCACGGCCAAGCTGCTTCATCCAAGAGACGGTGCGGAGGATTTCCATCAGAACTTTGCGTTTGAGGAGACGCGACCAGGAGCTGCGAGTGGCATCAGGCGGAGGCCTTTGCGGTGCGTTCGCGATAGAAGAAAATGAGATCCGAGGAATTTGGTGTTGCGCCGAGTTGGCGGAGCATTGTGGCGACCTGGCCTCGGTGGTAGGTGCCGTGGTTCACCAGGTGCTGAAGCATTTGCCAGAGCGGAGCTGCCTGCGGAATGCCTTTGGTAGTTTTATGTTCGATCACTCGGGCGATGTCTTCTTCTTTTAGCGCATCGATGTAGCCAACCAGTGCCGTCTCAACTTCCTGCCAGCGGTGGCGAAGAGAGGCGAGAGTGGCAAAATCGGAGGCGGGACGGAATGAATTTGCGGAGCGGCCGTGCCAGCGCTCGAGCCAGAGCCATTCGACTTCACAGACGTGCGAGAGCGTGTCACGTACGGAGGGAAAACTGGAGCCGAGATCGCGCGTGAATTGTTCCTCGGATAGAGTGGAACAGGCGTCGAGCAAGCGGCGATTGGCCCAGGAATTGTATTCGTAGAGAAGGCGGAAATCTTCGAGGTTCATTCGAGGCTCCTGATGTTTAGCAGGGCAGGCTTCAGCTTGGCACAGATCGAATTTCCTGCGCAAGAAGGGGCAACCCGCAAAGCGGAACCCCTGCCGGTCTGAAGACCGGCGCTACAAAAGGCACCATCACACCGGCACCCGACCTACCACAGCTTCGATCAGGTGCGTTGGCGTGCAAGCAGTTGCTGGCGCAGCTCGGCCGGGGAGTGGTAGGACTCGGCGTCCGACGGGAAGCTGCCGCTTTGCACGTCGTTGCAGAACTCTGTCGCAGCGCGCGTGATTTCGGCTGAGAGATTCGCGTACTGGCGCGCGAATTTTGGCTTGTGGCCCATCGTGAGACCCACGAGATCGTGGAAGACGAGAACCTGCCCGTCGCAATCCGGGCCTGCCCCAATGCCGAGCGTGGGAATGCGAAGCTGGCGCGTGATTTCGGCGGCGAGGTCGCGCGGAACGGATTCGAGAACAACCGAAAATGCGCCAGCTGCCTCGACGGCGTGCGCGTCGCGTTCGAGTTGCTTGGCTGCGTCAAGCGTCTTGCCCTGTACGTGAAAACCGCCGAGCGCGTTGATAGATTGCGGCGTGAGGCCGACGTGACCCATCACCGGAATTTCCGCTTCGACGAGGCGCGAAATCAATTCGAGGCGGCGCTCGCCGCCTTCGATTTTCACGGCTTCTGCGCCTGCTTCCTTCACGAGACGAATCGCGTTCTGAACGGACTCGTTGATCGAAACATGGAAGCTGCCAAACGGCATATCGGCGACGAGCAGCGCGCGTTTCGTCCCGCGGCGGACGGCGCGCGTGTGATGAAGAATTTCATCGAGCGTGACAGGCAACGTACTGTCGTAACCGAGCGTGACCATTCCCAGAGAATCGCCAACTAGCAACATATCGACACCGGCTTCGTCGAGCAGGCGCGCGGTGGGATAGTCGTAGGCTGTGAGAAACGTGATCTTTTTGGTTGCGGGGGAGCCGGGAAAAACCTTGCGGGAGAGAATGTCAGGCACGGTGACTTTACCGTTGCCCGCACGCGGTGCAACACTCATTTTCGCCTCCGGTGCCGCTCCCAGACGTCGGGATGCAGCCCACTAGCTGATTGGATGCTATCAGAAGCGGGCGGGTTTGGGCAAGATTTCGAGATGTCGCTTTCGGACGCGCTCCCGGCAATCCGGGTCGTGACAAAAAGCGGCGGCAAGCCACCGCACTCCATACGTGGTCGCGAAAACGGCGATTTGTAACGATTAGAGAGTCGATAAGGGATTTATTTTTAGCAGTTTACGTAGAATCCTAATCGCGGTGTAACGATTAGAAAAATAGCTCCTGGTTTCTAATCGAAACAATTGGCCTGCCTGACCAGACCATTGGGTTGGCAATTAGGGTTGGCTTTCAGGCTTGGGTGACCGGGGTGGGCACTTGCGGTTCGACACCTCGCCAGCCTACGGGGCGTCCTCGGACGGCCTCTCTAAGGGCGCGGAAGAGCACGACATACATCATCTGGCGGTAATAGAAGCGCTGGAGAATCAGAGGCGCGAGTAAAGACCAGTCTTCGTTCTTTTCAAGGGCAAAGGCGACCACACATGTGAGCAAATCAATCATCATGAAAATTGCGAAGAAGATCAGCGAGCGTTCGACATCTTGCGACGTCCAGAGTTGAGGCAGGCGCGCGATGCGAAGTTGCGCCAGTCCCCAGAGCGCGATCGATATCAAGAACAGCAGATCGATTACCGGAGAAACCAGCGGCAGCAAAATCTGGAATAGGAAAATATTGGGGATGGCGACCCAGCCAAGAGTTCCGTAGCGGGGCTTGCCGACTGCATCACGGTGTTTCCAGACGGCTTGCAGCGTGCCAAAGGTCCAGCGGAAGCGCTGGCGAATCAGGGCTTCGACGGTTTCCGGCACTTCGGTGCGGCCAATGGCGTCTTCGTCGTACAGAATTTTCCAGCCTTCGCGACGGATCGTGAGCGTGAGGTCCGTATCTTCCGCAACCGTGTCGCCCGAAAATCCACCGTGACTTTTCAAAACGTCGGCGCGCCACGCGCCGGCCGCGCCCGGGACCACAGGAATGCAATTCAACAAATCGAAGGCGCGCTTTTCGAGATTCTGGCTGGTGATGTATTCGAGAGCTTGCCAGCGGGTGAGCCAGCGATTGCGGTTCATCACTTTGACGTTACCGGCGACAGCTCCCACTTTTCGATCGGCGAAATGCCGCGCCAAGAGCGAAATCGCATCGGGGTCCACAATCGTATCCGCGTCGATCGACACCACGATTTCACCGGTTTCTTCGGCAAGTCCATGGTTCAGAGCCGTAGGCTTGCCACGATTCGCCTGGAGCAACAGGCGCACGCGCGGATCGCGGCCGAAATTTTCGCGCACCAATTCGGGGGTGTGATCGGTGGAACCATCGTCGATCACAAGAACTTCAAGCTTCGGATAATTCGAGGCGAGGACAGATCTTACTGTATCGAGAATCACGGCCTCTTCGTTATACGCAGGAATAAGAACAGAGACGGTAGGCTCGTAACCAGGACGGACAGGAGGAGCCGGCCGAATTTTTTCAACCAGGGCAAGCAAGCCAATTACGAGGGCGCGTCCGCTGACGAGCAGGATTCCGGCAATAAATATAAAACCAATCGCTGCGCGAAAGATGCGAAACACGTCAAAAATGAAAGCATCAGCGCGCGCTAGCAGCCATTCTCTATGGCTGAGCGGCATCATCACTTGCGCCCGGGTCTGATTCAGAAGGGCGGATACAGGGACGAATTCGTAGCCTTTCGCGCGTAGCCCGTCAATCACGCGGGGCAATGCTTCGACGGTGTGGCTGCGGTCGCCGCCACCATCATGCATCAAGATTATGTTGCCCCTGTCGGCTGTCGTGTCGGCGATCACGCGCTGGACAATTGTGTCAGCAGGCGGCGGAAGACCGCCGTTGGGTTCACCCCAATCGTGGGGATCCACTCGAGCGCCAATAATGATGTAGCCCATCGCCTGGGGAATCGGGAGCATCTGGATTTCGCTTGCGGTTTCCGGCTGGTGATCTATGCCGTAGGGCGGACGAAAGAGCAGAGTCTTCACACCGAGGCTGCTTTCAAGAAGTAGCTCGGTGAGATTCAACTCGATCTGGAGCTGGGATTTCGTAATCGCTTCGAAGTCGGGATGCGTGAATGTGTGGTTGCCGACCTCGTTGCCGAGCGCAAACTCACGTTTCACGAGGCCGGTCTCGAGATTCGCCGTTTCCCCAATAACGAAAAAGCAGGCGGGGACATTCTTCTGTTTCAGGATGTCGAGAATTTGGGGCGTCCACTGCGGATCGGGGCCGTCGTCGAAGGTGAGCGCCACTTTTTTCGGGATGTCGCCCATCTGTTGGATTCGCCAGGTGAGCGGATAGCTTTTGAAGGTCTCATCGCCGAAAAGATCGGTGTCGGCGTCGTAGTCAAAAATCCGGTGTCCGCTCTGGGGCGTGGCGGTGATGCGCCAGATATCCCCACCGCCTTCGAGGATCAAGTCGTAGCCGGGCGGCACGTCCTCAAGCTTCTTGCGAATTGCATCGTCCGGGCGAGTGGCGTCCCAGATATACCAAAGGGACGGGTCTTCCATACCCAGGCGCCAAAGGGCGGTGCCCTGCACGTGTGCGCGCTCGGCGGCTCGGAGCTCGTTGTAGGCGGTGATGCCGTCGAGCATCCAGACGTTGTGAACGACGTCATGCTCGTCCTCGTAGGAATAGTGGGGGCTCAGGGAATCGGAATCGAATTCAATGTCGGTTTGCGATTCGACTGCGGTGATAACGCCCTGCTGAAAAGTGACAGCCTGAGCCACAGGATGTGGATCGGTCTTCGTTTTCGCGGGCCAGTCGTAGCCGTAATTGGCGATGCCCATCACCACTTTTTCGGGCGGCACGAGCTTCAGGATGTTGTTGATGTTGCGGACAAACCAATCCTGCGAGACGACCGGGCCGGGAGCAGATGCGGGCCAATGGAAGTCGTAATTCATCAAAATAATCGCATCGGCTTGCGATGCGAAATACTTGTAGTCGTAGCTCGAGTCAGCAGCGGGGAGGGCCACCATCAATTTCAGGTTGGCCACGTGAAGAGCCAGAGCGAGATCATGGATGAAATGCTGAAAGTTTTCCTGGCTTTCCCTGGGAACTTCTTCGAAATCGACGACGATGCCGGGCTCGTGATCGGAGTTGGCGAACGCCTGGAGCGATTTCGCAAGCTTCTCACGGGACGCGGGGCTGGCCAGCATGTCCGCCATCTCGTCGACCTTCCAATCCTTCCCGTCATAGTTATTGACCATCGACATGACGGGTAGATCGACGCCTCTGGCTTTCATCGACTGCATCCAATTCACGAGCTTTGGATCCTGGTCAATGTCGAGATGGCCGTCCGGCGACACGGCGTGAAGAGCCTCCGGGATCAGCAAGTCGATGTCGTGATAGTGAGACTGGAGAGAGGCGAGGCTGTTGGAATCCCAGCTGACGTAGAATGCGGCGCGCAGAGGATCATAATTCTGAGGAATTGTGCCGAGCTGCGAGACTTTATGCTTTCTGCCGGGGCGAATGGGCTTCGGCTTCAGGCGGCCGCGAATCGCATGAAGAGTGCCGTGCGTATCAGCGCGAAGAATATCGGGCAAATCCGGGTTGCGAATTACATTGATGACGAAAATGACAAGAACGATGGTGAAAAAGCCGCCCACAAGCTCGAGAACGCGGCGAGTACGGCGCCAGCGACGGCGCTGCTCGTCATAAAAAATGGGCTTGCGTTCAGGCATTCGGGCAATCCAAGCTAGCCGTCCGCTCGCAACGTGTCAAATCGCGCGTCAATGACGTGTCAATGACTCCTACAACTAAGATGCGTACTCACATCGCTTTTGCCGCACTGACGGGGCTGATGCTGAGGATTTATTTCGTGCTGAAATTTCCCGTAACGCAATCAGGCGATGCACCATTCTACATCGAGCTGGCCTGGAATTGGCTGAAGAACGGAGTTTATGGGTTCCCGGTGAATGGCCGCCTGGCGCCCGTGGATATGCGAGTGCCCGGGTACCCGGCGTTTCTGGCGGCCATTTTCGCGTTAGCGGGGAAATCGCCGCGCGCGGTGATGCTGGCGCAAGCGGTGGTGGACGTTGCCGGGTGCTTTTTGATTGCGCTGATTGCCGAGCGTTTGGCGTCGCCGGAATCGAGGCGGCGAGTGTTTATCGCCGGGCTGTGGCTGGCAGTGTTATGCCCATTTACGGCGAACTATCCGGCGGTGGTACTGACTGAGACTCTGGTCACTTTTCTGACCTCGCTTGCGATTCTGGTGCTGCTGGAGACCGACCTTGGGCGAGGGGCTAGGAACGAGTCTGGTGCAACGTTTAGCGCGAATAGTTTTTTTGCGAATCCGTGGCTGCTAGCCGGAATCGTAGTGGGATTCGGGACGCTCGTGCGGCCGGAAACGCCGCTGCTGCTGATTTCGGCGGCGCTCGTATTGTGCTGGAGATGGAGGCGCCCACACGATTGGCCCAAACTCGCGCGAACGGGAATGCTTCTGGGGTTGGGCGTTTTACTGCCGCTCTTGCCGTGGGCAGCGAGAAATTGGCGGGTGCTGCACAAGGTGCAATTTCTCGCGCCGCGCTATAGCGAATTGCCTGGCGAGTACACGCCCCTTGGCTTGACCGATTGGACGAGCACCTGGATGTGGCGCTTTCGAGACGTGTACCGGGTGACGTGGAAGGTGAATGACGAAGCGATTCAGGCTGATGACCTTCCTGCTGGAGCCTTTGATTCTCCTGACGAGCGAGCGCGTGTGAGATCTTTGTTCGAAAAATACAACGAAAGCACCACGATGGGGCCGGAGGTCGACAGCCAATTTCGCGAAATTGCGCGCGAGCGCACGAAGCGGCACCCCTTGCGGACGTATCTGGAGGTCCCGTTTCTGCGGACGCTGGCGATTTGGTTCACACCGCGCGTTGAGCTATTGCCGGTTTCGGCAAAAGTGTGGCCCTTGCGAGTGGAATGGGAGGAGGACCGGGCGGATCTGCTGGCGACAATTGTGCTGGTGGCGATAAACGCATTTTATCTTGCGATGGCGGCAGGGGGGGTGTGGCTGGCCCGCCGTCGGCCGGGCTGGGCGCT
The DNA here is from genome assembly GCA_963729525.1 of uncultured Acidobacteriota bacterium. Classification (GTDB taxonomy): domain Bacteria; phylum Acidobacteriota; class Terriglobia; order Acidiferrales; family UBA7541; genus Palsa-295. The sequence goes on along the minus strand of CAVSOB010000005.1, from coordinate 2,903,901 downwards.
GCTTGTGGTATTTATCCTCGTGCGCACGGTTTTCTTTTCGATATACGTCGAAGCGCCCGAGCCACGCTACGTGCTGGAATGTTTCCCGGCAATTATTGCGTTTGCGGCACAGCCGTTCGCGCGGGTGCGGGGGAGTCAGCTCTCTTCGACTGGCTCGGGATGAATCGTGAGGCGGAAAATTTGCGGAAAGCGCTCTTTCACGCGATCTTCGAGTGCGGCGGTGATGTCGTGGACTTCGGTGATCGGGAGGCCGCCGTCCATGGCACAGTGGCACGAAACGAGAATTTTGTGATCGACGCTGCGGACGTGAACTTCGTGGCAATTAAGCAGTTCGTGGTATTCCGATTGAAGTGAATTCAGGAAATCCTGGACCGAGCGCGACAAGCCTTTCATCTCTTCGGCGCCTGCTATTCGCGTGCCGAGCGGCTCGATGTGAATATTCACGCGGGCGCGAGGATCGGTGGCGCGGCGGATGTCTTCTTCGAGTTCTGTGGCGCTGCGATGGGCTTCGCGGAGGCTGGAGCCTTCGTTCACTTCAAGGTGCAATTCGATAAAGAGGCGGCCCTCGAACTGATGGGCTGAAAGCTCGTGAACGGCGAGTCCGCGGCGCTGCGCGACGGCGCGCACCGTTTCGAACAAATCTTCATCGCTGCGAGCGCGGGGCTCGACGTGGACGACCACGTCCGCATCCGGCACGATCCCTTCGATGCGGTGCTCGACGGCGTCGCTCGCGATATGAGCTTGCTCGAGGCTGGCCGTGCGAGGAACGCTCATCGTGACGTCGACGAAATAGCGCTGGCCGGAGCGGCGGACGCGGACTCGCTCGCTACGCAGGACGCCTTCGGTGTTGGCAACCGCAGTGGCGATTTGCTGCTGCAGGCCGCTGGGAGCGACGTCGAGCAAGGCGTCGACCATTTTTTTGCCGAGGCGGGCGCCGATCCAGATAATGACGCCCGCGACGGCTAACGCAGCGAAAGCGTCCAGCATGCCGAGCCACGGGATTTCGTACTTCAGGCCGACCCAGGCGCCGGTGATGCCGAGAATAACGACGAAGGTGCTCCAGACGTCCGTGGAGAAATGGAGCGCGTCGGCCTCGAGGGCTTCGCTGGGATATTTGCGGGCTACGCGAGTGAGGCTGCGCGAACGGACGAGGTCAACTATCATGCAAATGCCGAGAATGATGATAGCCAGCAGGCTGGGCCGGATGTGGGCTGAATGGTAGAGGAGGCGGTGGATCGCTTCCCATATGATGTAAACGGCTGTGAGAATCAGAAGCGCGGTTTCGACGAACGCGGAAAAGCTTTCCACTTTTCCATGGCCGTAGAGATGGTCTGCGTCGGCGGGTTTGTCCGCGACGCGAACCGAGAGGAAGGTGATGACTGCGGCGATGAGGTCGAGGGTCGAGTGCAGCGCTTCGGATAGAATTCCGATGCTGCCGGTGATCACGGTGAGGAAAATTTTTAAGGCTACGAGAACGAGTGCAGATCCCACGGAGGCGAGAGCGGCGAGTCGCTTTTCGTGAGTGGCTTGTTCGAGAGGTCCGCTCATTCGGAGTGGGTCAGGGCGATGCTATCGATTAGCGTCGGGCGATTATACGCTGGCAGCGCTGGGGAAACAGCGCTGGGATGAGGCGCGGCACGTAGAGAATTATTTTAACGCCGGCGCCGGGACGAGCGGCAGGCGCCGCGGCTCGCCGTGGAATCCGCGAACTTCGACTTCTTCGAGAAGCAGCGAAGGCGCGACGACTGAGCTGGGGATACCGCCCTGGGCTCCTCCGAACGAGCCGAGAGCGGTGCCGGCGAAACCTGCGGCGGGATTCTGCATGTAATCGTAAACGGTGAGATCATCGCCGATGGCGAGCATGTTGCGCAGAGAGCGCAATGTGAGGCCTTCGATGTGTCCGCCGCGCACCAACTCCTCGCGGCCGTCCGCAACGTAAACACGGTAGTAGAGCAGCGGCATGCGTTCGCCGCTGGCGACGCCTCCGGCGATCGAGCCAAGGAAATCGGAGAAATCCTGCTGACCCAGCGATGAGAGTGCCGGGTTATCCATGCGCTTTATTTCGATGCACCATTCGTGGCCGTCCTGGCGGCAGGCGTCGATGAATTTTTTGCGCAGGTCGGCGGCGTTCGATGCGTCTGAGGACTGGAAAATCAGATTGCCGGCAAGCGGCTTGGTATCGGAAAGCATGGCCGAGCGGGCGTGGCCGTTGGAGGCCTGGAATTCGGGTCCCGGCCTGCGCGACATCAGGAGATTTTTCAGGACGCCATTTTGCACGAGTTCGACGCGCTGGCCTTTCACGCCTTCATCGTCAATCTCGTAGTGACCGAGCAGCGCATGATTCTGGTAATCGGCCATCGTGGGATCATCCACAAGCGACACGGTGGACGGAAGGACTCGCGTGCCTACGCGGCCGGTCCATTCGCTGCGACCGCCCATGCGATCCATAATTTGGTCGAAAGCCGACATCATGGACAGCGGAGGCCGGGCGCCGGATAGGGACGCCGCCATCAGTTGAGCGAGTACGGAACCTGAGGCGGAGGCGTCGAAAAGGACAGGACCGGTATAGTCCGGAACCAGTGGCGCTGCGCGAAGCTGCATTAATTCCGAGCCGGCTTGCGTGAGGCCTTTCGAAATCGTGGCGGGATCGGGGATATCAGCGGGCTTGGCAACATAGATCGCGTAATAGTTGTGAAGCGGCATTCCGTCGTCAGCTTGAGTGTCAAACGCCGCTTCGACCGCTGCCAGATTTTTCGAGGTGCGAAGCTCCGTGCCTTCAGTGTTCGTCAGATAGTAGGTCGTGTAAATAAAATAGTAGTTCACCCGCGTGCCGTAGAGCTGCGGAAAACTCTTGAGTGCCAGCGATGCCGCGCGGGCTTCGTCCTCCCATTTGCGCGAAGTCCAGTCGGGCAATTCACGTGGATCGATCTTGACGACCGGGCGCTCCTGCGAAAAATCGTCAATCTCCGGTGGCTTCGTCAGGCTGCGGAGAAAGGCCTGCTTGAGCGACAATTGGGTGGCCGCTTCCTTGTAGGCTTGATCGGTAGCCAGCCATAAATCCTGGCGTAGCGAGTTATAGTCGTGGTCGATTCCCACTTCGCCCGTGGAACCGAGGAAACCCTGGAAGCCCTCTTCGCTGATGAAATTGGAGCTGTCCAGATGATAGTCGCCGATGCGCGCGTCAACACTCATAAAACGGTTGCGCGTCGTCGTAGTGGAGACTAGATCGCCGAACGAGGCGGTGACGGCGCGGACGTCCACATCGAGAAGCCTGTATTCAAGATAAAACGGCTTTTCGACTCCAGGCAACTGAAGACGCGCGCGATTCCTCTCCATTTCATCATGCATCGCGCGAAGTGTCTGGTCATTGTCAGCGGGTTGTTGGGCCGTGGCCGTCAGCAGACTTTTCGCTGCTGGAACGGCAGCGGAGGCCGACTTCGTGTGGCTGGCGCCAGCCGGCTGTAAGAATGCGAACGTCCACAATGATATTACGATCGCGATTTTTCTCACTGCTTGTGCCCCTGTGATTCGGGATCGTGCGCAGGTGGCGGCAGAATCGGCGGGCGATCCGTGGACGTTTCCTTCTTCTGTACTTCCATCTCGGAAATGAGAATGGCGGGAGCGACGGCAGAAACAGGCACCGAACCGGATTCTGCGCCGCAGTAACCGTTGAAGATTTCCTGTTTGTCACCCGTGGCAACGATCTTAGTTAGCGAGACGAGCGGCGTACCGACGATGTCCACGCCGCGAACGAGTTGATCGGGGCGGCCATCCGGGAACACTTTGTAAACGACGAGGGGGAGAACCTGGAAGGCCTGAGGCTGGCCGCGACCCGTAAACGTGAATCCGCCAGCGATGTCGTCAATCAGCAGACCGAACGGCTTGCCTTGCGCTTTCACGAGCTCGATAAGCTTTGCGCGCAGCTGTTCGTTCGTCATGGTATTGGTGCTGGACACAATCAAATTGCCCTGGCGCGCGACGGGGACAAAACCCAACTGCCGGCGACCGTGACCATTCGAATGCGGAATATCGACCAGCGGCGAGCGCGACATGAGAAACGTCTTCAACACACCGTGATCGACAAGCTGAACACTCTCCGCCTTGACGCCTTCATCGTCGTACAAATAATTTCCGAGCAGCATTTGCCCGTCGAACTGCGATTCGGTGGGATCGTCCTTGATGGAAAGAAAATCCGGCAGAATCTGTTCGCCGATCTTGCTGGTGAACGTCTGGCCTTCGTTGATGTCTTTCTGGCGGAATCCTTCGGAGCGATGTCCGAAAACTTCATGAAAGAAAACGGCGGCCGCACGGCCGGTAAGCAATGCCGGGCCGGCGTAAGGATCCACGAGCGGCGCTTTATCGAGCGCTTCAGTTTCCTGAATCATCGTCTGAATGTGCTCGAGTACAGTCTTGTCGTCAGGAGCATCTTTCGGTGCGAGCCAGTCGAAATTGTTGTAGCGGTTGATGTCCATCCCGTCCGGGGCTTTGCTTTGAACGTAGAGTTCGAGACGGTAGTGAATCTGTCCGAAGGCAATCTTCGATCCTTCGCTGGTCACTTCGTATTGATTCGCGGCGAGCGCGGTAAAAGTGACGATGGAATTGAGAACGGCGGGCGATTGGCTGAATGCCGCAGTATATTTCCGGACGCGCGCTTCCCACGGCGCCCGGTCCACTCGCATCTCAACGTGCGGTCCCGTGTACGTCCGCGGAGCTTCCGCAGAGAAATCCGGCGCCGCGCCTTCAGCCGTTTGCACCTGCACCTGCTGGCTCGTTTTCACTTTGATCAGCGCCTGGGACGCAGCGCGGTACTGCTTGTCCGTCTCGCGCCAGATTTCGCGCGAGAGAACCGGCAAGTCGTCTGCCAGAATCGTGGCGGTGCCGGGACTGGTCCAGCTCGGCTGGCGGTCACCGAGCTTGTGCGTATTATCCTGCTTGATGCTTCCGACGCGGGTCTGCACTTCGAGCCATCGCGCATGGTTTTCAGTACTCGAGAGCAGCGCACCATTCGAGCCGGATACTTCGGCATATTCGCGGTCGGCGATTGTATAGCTGATGAAGTAAACCGGCGGGTCGGCCTTCGAATAACCTGCCATGGAGCGATCGAGCTCGGATTGCATAGTGGCGAGAATGGCGGGCGCTTCGGTGGGTTCGGTAACCTTCGAATTCTGATCGTTTGCATGGACTTCTGCACGGTCTTTGGCAAATGCCGCGAACGCTGCCAGGAAGACCGCGATTGCTGCAATTAAACTTCTTTGTGTCAGTGTGGGTTTCATCGTCAGGCAAAGTCCAACAGTTTAAGATAGGATGCGTACATTCCCAAATAAAAAGCCGGGGCCAGTTTTTCTCCCCGGCGGTTGCAAGAGCAGTCGAGATTCACTGAAAATCTCTCGAAGGAGATTAGATGCGCGCAATGGTGGTAAGGCGGTACGGGCCGCCCGAGGTTTTTGAATCGCAGGAAGTGCCCGACCCGCAGCCAAAACCGGGTGAAGTGTTGATTCGCGTGAAGGCTGCCGGCGTCAACTTCGCTGACCTCTTGCAGCGCATGGGGGTGTATCCGGGCACGCCGAAACCGCCGTTCATTCCGGGATTTGAAATCGCGGGCGTCGTAGAGAAGGTAGCGGAAGGCGGAAAGCGTGAAGCGGAACCTGGCGAACCTTTGCGACCAGGCGACGCCGTTGCTGCCCTCTCGAAGTTCAACGCCTACGCCGGCTGGGTTGCAGTCCCAGCATCGATGGCGTACCGCCTGCCCGCTGGCATGTCGTTCGAAGAGGGCGCAGCGATTCCTGTGAATTATCTGACGGCCTACCATTCGATGTTCGTGATGGGAAACATGCAGCCGGGAAATCGAATGCTGGTGCACGGCGCTGCCGGAGGCGTTGGAGTTGCCGCGATTCAACTTGCCAAGGCGCACGGCCTCGTGACATTCGGGACAGCAGGCCCCACGAAACAAGAGTTTCTGCGAAAGATCGGCGTGGACCATCCGATCGACTACACCAAGGGCGACATTGTGCAGGCAGTGCGCAAATTCGCGCCGGACGGAATCGAAATGGCGATGGATCCGATCGGGGGAAAATCGTTCGCGCAGAGCCAGGCATGCCTCGGCCCGACCGGAAGGCTTATCGTGTACGGCTTCTCCGTCGCGGCCGGGTCGGACGGGAAGCGAAGCTGGATTCGCGGATTGAAAGCCCTGCTCGAAACGCCGAAGTTTCATCCGCTGAAAATCATGAGCCAGAACCTGGCGGTGATTGGAGTCAGTCTGGGAGGATTGCAGACCCGTGGCGCGCTGTTGCGGAAAGAGCTGGACGAGCTTTTCCGCATGTACCTGGCCGGCAAAATCAAACCGGTGATTGGGAAGTCGTTTCCGCTGGCCGATGTCGCCGCAGCTCATCGGTTCATCCAAGAACGAAAGAATATCGGCAAAGTGGTAGTGACGGTGAAATAAGATTTGAGTCACTTCGCTGTAGGCGCCTCGGGTTTCACGAATAGCGATTCGTCGATTTTAGGATTGAGGCTGACCTGCTCGACATGGGATTCGAGGAACTTCGCACCGTCGCGATAAATTGTCGTCGTGTAGGCGAACTGTCTCCCGTCCAAGTTTCGGTAATCGCCCCAACGCTGATCGTTGTCCACCATGCCGTGCTGGCCTTCCGATTGGTAGTGCGCAGCGGCCAGCAAATGGGTGTTCGGATCAAAATATAGCTTTACTGAATTTAAGGGCGCTTCGAGCTGAACCGCTTCAGCTCTCTTGCCTTCGATTTCCTCCTCACCAATAAACCGACCAGCGAGCTTGCCATCGAGAATCCGCTGGTAGGCGCCCCAGCCGCCACCGAACATCGCGATTCCGCGTTCGAATTCGGCGAGAAATCGCGTCGCATCCACAACTTTATCGGGAAATTGCAGCCATGCAGACTTTCCATCGCAAACCTGCATGATGGTCTGCCCCTGAAAATCGACCTGACCATGCGAGTGATCCGGATAGGAAACGAGCCACGAAACTTTGATCGGCGCTTCGTTACCCTGATTGAACATGCTGCCGCTCTCGTTCATCGCAAGGCTCTTGACCGATAAGAGCGCGTCGCCACCCGCAGCTCTTGCACCCGCGAGCAAAATCTCTTTTCCTCTGGCAAGCGATTCGGGCGTGGTTCCAGTCGATGCTTGGGCAGGTTTGCGAAGGTCGGGCCGGGTTGCATCGAGTTGGTCAGATGGAATTTCTTTAAATTGCGCCCCGGGAAATTCCTTTTTCAGCTCATCGCGAAACTGGCTGACGTTTCCCACGAGCACGATGTCGAGGTCTTTCGTCGTGAAGTAACGCTGTGCGGCGGCTTTTGTGTCGCTCGCCGAGACTGAACGCACGCGCTCCGGATACGTGCTGTTGTAATCGGCTGGCAGTTCGAAAGCAGCGGCTGTAAGAACTCGATCTGCCACCTGCTCGGCGGTCTCGGTCTCGATGGGATAGACACCCGCTAAATAGTCTCGGGCGAAATCGAGCTCTTTCGGCGTGATATCTCCTGTAGACATCCTGGCCATGAGGTCAACAACAAGTTTCGTAGCTTCCACCGTGGCAGCTGTGCGCGTAAAAGTTCCGGCGGTAAAAGCTCCCGCGAAACGACGCGGCGTGAAAGAAGAAAACGCACCATATGTGAGGCCCTTCTTGACGCGAACTTCGGTGTTCAGCCTGCTGTTATATCCGCCACCGAAAATTCGGTTCGTCACTTGCAGAGGGATCAACTCCGGATCCGCGCGTCGCACGCCGAGCTTGCCGACGCGAATCTGCGTCTGGACCGCATCGGGCTTGTCAATGAGCCAAATGTGCTGGCCGGAAATTGGAGCGGGCACTACGGGTGTTGCGGGAGGCAAATCGATTTTGGCCCAATCCCCAAAGTATTTTTCCGTCATCGCAAAGGCTTCGTCCGGGGTGATGTCTCCCGCAAAGGCGAGGAACGCCTGGTTCGGCGCGTAGTACGCGTCGTGAAATTTGGCTAGATCTTCGCTCTTTAGTTTTTTGACGATGTCCGGCGTCCCTTCGATCGGCCAGCCGTAAGGTGAACCGCTATACACCACATGATTGAACGCGAGTGACGCTAGGTAATCGGGATTCGAATATTGCACCGCGAGAGATGAGAGGAGTTGTTCACGGCGGCGGTCGAGTTCCTCCGGCTTGAATGCTGGATGAAGGACAACGTCGGACATCAAATCGAGCCCGAGATTGAGATCTTTCTTGACGACGTTGAGCGTAACGGTGGTGGCATCTTTGCCCGCCTGTGCGGTTAGCTGGCCGCCTACGAAATCGATCGCATCAGCAATGTCCTGTGCCGACCGGCGTTTGGTTCCCTGGGTGAGCAGATTTGCCGTCATCTGCGCGACGCCCGGGCTACCTGCCGGGTCGTCGATGCCTCCAGCGGAAAGAATGATCAGTCTCGCGGCGACAGAGGGTTCCCGACGGTCGCTCACAACGAAAACTTTCAGCCCGTTGGGAAGAGTCTTGGTAGCAGCCGGCGGAAAATGATATGGCGTAGGAGCGCCTGGCCCTGGCATCTGCGGGATGAGCTTCACGCCGGGAGGAACGACGCCGGTGCCGTCCTTTTGATCCGGCTGATTTTGCTGCGTGGGTGGCTGCTTTTCTGCGGGCGGTGCAGATGTCTGCTGACCAAACACCGCAGCGCCCGTGACACCGACCAAAACGCATAAAATCAGCCACTGGCGCATTACAGACATCTTCATCATTACTCCTCGAACCATTCCTTGAGTGGCGCTGCGAACTGTTCCAACCATGTATTTCATCACTGCCCCGCCGGCTTTACGAGCAGAACTGTGGCGTGCTTCGCCACGAAATATTCCGCCGCCGCGCGCTGAATGTCCGCCGGAGTCAGCTTCAGATAGTGACCGAGCTCGGTATTTACGAGATCGGGATCCTTGCCAATCACCGCTGCTGCTCCGAGTGCGACGGCTTTTTCTTCGTCGGTATTTCGTCCCAGGATGAACCCAGAAATTTCCTGGTTCTCAGCCTTGTCGAACTCTCGCGCCTCGACCGGCTTGGTTTTGAGTTCATCGAGCACGGCGACTACAGCCTTTCGTCCCTCTTCAGCCGTGTGCCCCTGATTCATGATGGCGTAGGCCCAGAACAGATTGGGATCTTCCGTGAAATTGCCGAAGCCTGCGGCCTGCACGGCGATCTGGTCTTTATAGACCAGCGTTTGATACAGGCGGCTGCTCTCGCCTCCGGCCAGGATGTTAGAGGCTAGATCCAGGGGATAAGAATCGGGCGCATAACGGGCTGGAATTTTGTAGCCGATGACGGCCGCGGGAAGCGGCGTGTTGGAATACGATTTGTTTATGACGCGCTCTTCGGTTTGCGGGGGCTCGGGCGCATCGATTCTCGGAATCGGTTTTGCAGATGCGGGGATACCTTCGAAATATTTCTTGGCCCAGTCGAGCGCTTCGTCGGATTTGAAATCGCCGACGATGATCAGCGTCGCATTGTTCGGCTTGTAGAAAGTGTTGAAGAACGCGCGCACGTCTTCAATCGTGGCTTTGTCGAGATCGGCCATGCTTCCAATGGCCGTGTGGTGATACCCGTGGACCGTGAACGCAGCAGCGCGAAGATCTTCTTCGAGCAGGCCGTAGGGCTGATTATCGACGCGGACGCGGCGCTCTTCTTTCACCACCTCGCGCTCGGACTTGAAATTCGCTTCGTCCACATTCAGGCTGCCCATGCGGTCGGCTTCAAGCCAGAGGATGCGCTCGAGATAATTGCTCGGGAAGGTCTCGAAGAAATTTGTGTAGTCGTCGTATGTGCTGGCATTGTCGAATCCGCCGGCGGCTTCAATGATGCGGGAGTGCTCGTCCGGGCCAACGTGTGCCGAACCTTTGAACATCAAGTGTTCAAAGAGGTGCGCGAAGCCAGTGTGGCCGGGTTGCTCGTCTTTCGCGCCAACGTGATACCAGACTTGCAGGTTGATTACCGGGGCAGCGTGATCCTCGAGCAGAATCACCTGCAGGCCGTTGGCGAGCGTATGCGTGGTGAAATTAAGCTTCGGCGGCCGGACCTGTTCCGGTTTGTCCTGCGCGTCGAGCGATGCGGCCAACGCGACGACGAACAGCATGGCGATAGCGAAGCGATTCCCAGTCCTCATAAACCGATGACTCCCATCCCAAGGGATTTATTGCGCGTGATGCTCGCAAGGCGGAAAGGCCTGCGGTAAAGATAAGCCCGTTATTAGAACCGCCTGCAACCGTGAGAAGATTCTCCAGTATCCTAGACGCTCATTGCGGCTGTCAAATTCACTCGGAGGCTTGTTCCCCGCAGCTCTCTGCGCGATTTACTGCTTCTGCCACGGAGATTTAGACGTATACCAACAGGAAAAAGCTACTTGGCCAATGATTGCGGCGAGGTGAAAGACGTCGTAATCTCGACTTATCTCGTTCGCAACCTTCCTGATTGGGATTCCGTTGCGAGGTGCTAATGCGAAGTGTAGCCGGACTTCTGGTGGTAGCGCTGATTTCCGTGCTTGCCTACAGGCTGTACTTTTCAAAAATGCAATCGTCGGAGACGGGCACACCTATGCAAACAATCAGCGTGGTGGGCGTGAAGAATGACCTGCTCGCGATTGCACAGGCTGAGCGCGCCTACCAGGCGGAGCATGGGTCATATGGCTCACTTGAGGAATTAAAATCAGCCGGCGCGATGTCAATGCTGAGGGACGGTCGCGACGGCTATTCCTACGAAGTGGAAACGTCGGCGTCAGGCTTTCAAGTGACGGCAAAATGTTCGCCCGCCACGAATTCTGGCTGCTCGAACTGGTGGGTTGATCAGACGATGCAAGTGCAGCCCGGTCCGTGAATCAATCTCTACAACTAATGGTCGCCAGTTAGTTACCGCTAGACCATCAATTAGACCATCAATCGATGTTCTGCGGCGTGAGGATGTCGTTCTTTTTGACGCCCAGCCGAATCGGACGCGGAAGTCCTTTGGGCGGGACCGTTACTTCCACCCACAATCGCTCGCCGGTTGGGCGATTGGTCGGGTCGGAAACGTGCTCCGGTATGTAGAAATCCACGGGCTGGTCGAGCGCGATGATTGTTTGATCCCCTCTCTTCCATCGTGTCACCTGGATGCCGGCCCAATCTTCGCTCGGGAATGCGACGAGATGACCATTCTTGACTCCGAGCTTGGCATTCTGGATTTCCATCCAGCGATTTTGCTGCTGTGGTGCTGCCGGCGGGTTGGAATAAACCCCTTCGTCTTCAACCTGCAGCCGTACCGCGAGGTAGCGACCGCGGATGGGAGAATCCGGATCGTAAGCGATCGTTTGTGCCCAAACTCTTGGGTATCTATGACGATCAATCAGCAGCTTTGCACCGAGGCTGAGGACAATGATTACGTGCAATATTCCGAGGAGAAGGCCTTTTGCACGGGAACTCATCGAGGCACCTCGCGAAGATTTGCCAGAAGCCTTCTGCGCGCCCTTTCGAGGAACCATCCGCCCACGAGAAATATCACGCCAAAACCGATTAGGCTCTCGGAGCGCCCGAGTTTATCCATCACGCTGGAAAAGTAAAACCAAAGAACCGTGAGCCCAAATCCAGCGACGCCAAAATTAATCCGTTCCTTACGCCCTTCCCGTAATCCCCAAGCAATTAACCCGACTGAACCGACCACACACCATAGAAACGGTACAATTTCGTTGTAGAAATACGCAAATCCAGTTCGATTCCTGACGTAATAACTGTAGTCCATAGTTCCGAGGACCAACACCCAGAGGCAAGCCACCACATTTATCCACGCTGCGGAGCCGCGCAATAAAAACGCCACGAGCAGCGGCAAACCGATCGCAAACGCCCAGCCCAATATTTCTTTCCCGGTCATCATGCTGTGAGCATTTCCCAAACCAAATTCGCCTGCCACGACCAATGCGACGCACGGCAGCAGGGCAATCGCTCCGATCCAGGACAAGGCACGTCGTAGAGGCGATGATTCGCCGGGACCACTCGCCGTTAGATAGGAAATGGCCAACATCAGCAGTCCTTCGGCTAAAATGGCTTCGCGGCCTCTGGCTCCGCGCGTAATCGCCATCCATCTTCCGGACAACCATAACGGGACCAAGAGCGCTATGAACATCGCCTGGACCCAGTCGCGCCGTATAGCCCAGCCCAGCGCGGCGCCAAGCGCCCACAGCAGTACACCTCCGCTCCAGTCTTCATTTAGATTGAAAATTTGCGCGGCAAGAAAAATTCCTGCGCCCAAAGCAACGGTTCCGACTGCGTGAAAAACGGTGGCTAAATTCGGAAAATCATCGCTCGTAAACGCCCCCAGCACATGAAATGCAGCAACAAGCAGAACAACCGAGATTAATCGCTGTTGCGGAGAAAGCCAGTCCCAGTGCGCCGCCACGAACAGCAGGACGCCGGCGCCGAGCATCAGCCCGCCAAAGCTGATCGCTAGGATCGTTGGCCAGTGTAAGCCCTGGTTCTCGGGCAGGTTCGATTCGAATCCGCGAATCCGTTCGGCGGTGACAGCGTCGATGAATCCGGCGGCCTGCCAACGCGCGAGAATGGCTTCCCACCGTTTTGCCAAGGATCAACCTCTAAGCGATGCAAAGCTTGGGCGTCTGCCGAATGGCGGCGAGAATATGCGATTGGGTAAGTAACCGCAACCTGAATCCGTGTTCGGCCCGGGCGACTGCCGTCTACGGAGTGCGCTCCTGGTCGGCCTCTGTCGTCAAGGCTGGCAGCTTCGAACCGCACTCTGGACAGTTCGACCAGCCATGCTCCACAGCACGGCCGCAATTGGGGCAGGTGGGCTTCATCGCTGTTCCGCAGAAGGGGCAAAAAACGAATCCTGCTTTCGTCAGTTTCAAACATCCCACGCAGGGTCGCGGCAGCGGATCCCGCAGGATGAAGAAGAGGATGATCCCAATACCGTTAGGGATCAGGGCTGCAAGCCAGGTCCACAATACATAGCGCATCCCACGGCGCTTCGCATCGGCGTAGACGTACCCGATCAGCAGTATCCATCCAGCTACGAGTAGAAGAATGCTATAGGTGAAAGCGATCTTCCCCGCCAGCGGCCAATACTTCATTTCGTTGTCCTCGGGAATGAGGACCGTGATCATCAACGTCGTTATCGTGAGATAACAGACGATCGCGATGAACCATGCTGTCCGCGGAATCGTTTTTAGTCCTTCGCTGAAGCGGCCCATGCCAAACTCCTTTCGCGCCGTTGATGGCGTGCCAGCAAAACGGCTGCGATTCCGCCCGTCAGCCACACGAGCGACGTGAATCCCGCGAATCCCAGCCACGATTGATTCAGCCGCGGGTCAAGCAGACTCAAAAGGCCGCCACTGACAAGCCGCACGATGGGCCAGCTCGTCAACGTCAGCGCCCAGGCGAACAACACCAGAGAGATCATTACGCGGCGGTTCCATGCGTGCTCGCGTTCGTCGATCACTCGCGCTTCGGCTCGTGCGCACGCTCTTTGTACCAAGTCTGGCGACGGTTGCGGCGTTGGCAGCTGCCGCAGCCCGCGGGACAAGTGTTGCCATTGCTCCATTTCAGCTAGACATTGCGGACAGGTCCGCACGTGCTGCAATACCAGCTCCGATTCGTTCGCCTGGAGTGCGTCTGCGGCAGCCAGGGCCAGCATCTCTCGAATCTTGTTGTGCTCATTCACTGATAAGTCTCTCGATGCGCTCATCGCCAATTCTCCCCGGCATAGCGGGTTTCCAGACTGTTGCGCATCTGCTCGAGCGAACGGCGCAACCTGGATTTCACAGTGGAAAGCGGAATGCCGAGCACTTGTGCGATCTCCTCTATTTTCATTTCCTCTTCGAATCGCAGCGTCATCACTTCCCTGTAAGCAAACGGCAATTCGTCGAGCGCCGTTCCCACACGGCTCGCGCGCTCGTTTTCGAGAATGCGATCGAGCGGTGCTGGACCATGCGCCACCAATCGGTCGAGCGGAGTCTCGTGCGATTCATCCTTGGAAATGGGCTGGTCCAAACTGGCCGGCCGAATTCGGCGAAGATGATCAATCGCCAAATTGCGCGCCACCGTGAATAGCCAGGCGTCGAAATTTCTGTTCGGATCGAAGCGCCGGATTTTCTCCGCCACGTGGATCCAAGTCTGCTGAAAGAGATCTTCCGCTTCGCTCCGGTCGCGCACCAGCCGCAAAAGAAAGCGATACAGGCGGTTCTGGTAGCGAGATATCAGAGTCGACAGCGCGTCCAGGTCCCCACGTCGAAGCTGAGCTACATCAGCGTCGAGCCCCACGCCTGCCTCCCATCGCAATGCGGCGGTGCCCATCATATCTGTAATACGGGAGACGCCCTGAAAAAGACTCGCCTAGCCCGGGCGGCCCGTTCCGTCTATAGCTATGTTATAAATCAATGCTTTGACGACGCCCTCCATCGCGAGTGTGGCTGCGCCGAGCGGCGTATGCCTGGAAGTCTTACCCGCCTCGGCCTTCATCGACGAGGAATTGAGCATCCGAATTGTCGGCTTAAGGCCGCGCGAAACTGTGACGATCCGCGCTTCGACCGAAGACGATGACAAGCGCGTATGGAGTTCGCACGCAATGTTCACCGCGGATTCGTCGGGTATCGTCGACGTTACATCGCAGGAACCGCTTAGCGGCACCTATCGCGGTGCATCGCCGATGGGCTTGTTCTGGTCGATGAATCTTGAAGGTGCGGGGGAGGGGGGGCGCGCCACGTTCGTGAAAAAGAACGTCACCGCGAACAAAGTGGCACTGAAAGTTCGATCAGCCGAGCGCGTGATAGCCGCCACCCGTTTCGAGAGGGATTACCTCGCGCCCGGCACCCAAACACGCGATTTGCAGGTGCCAGGCGAACCAGCAACGAACAGTGTGCAAACGGTCGGACGATTATTTCTGCCACCCGGCGCGAAGGCCGGCGATCGGCTTCCTGTGGTCATCGTTCTCAGTGGCTCGGGCGGAGGCTTCGATCTCGACAAGGCTGCGTTAATCGCGCGTCACGGTTTCGCTGCGTTTGCGCTCGCCTATTTCGGCACACCGCCTTTGCCCACCTGGCTTCATCACATTCCGCTGGAATATTTCGAGGCGGCGTTCGGATGGCTTTGTGCGCAGCCAGAGGTTGATGCGCAGCGACTCGGCTTCCTAGCCGTTTCGCGCGGCGCTGAACTTGCCCTCCTTCTTGGCTCGAGATTCCCGCAGATTCGCGCAGCTGTCGCCTATGCGCCGAGCAGCGTGGTCTGGGCGGCTGGCGGACGTGATAAGCAAAACGGTGAGGTGCCCCCGTCATGGACGCACGGCGGTGAGGCTATTCCTTTCGTACCGCTTCCTCTTCGCCAATTTATTCTTCGTTCTGCACTCCCTGTTGCCCTCCTGAAGCGGCCCGTGATTTTCCGTGATCTATTCCGTGCCGGCTTGCGAAATTCAAAAGCCGTGGCGGCAGCCGCAATTCCAGTCGAACGGATTAAGGGTCCAATCATGCTCGTCTCGAGCGGCGACGATCACCTCTGGCCGGCAGAGGAAATGAGCGAAGCAATTGTTGCGCGTCTCAAGAAACAAGGTTTCGCACACCGCGTCGAGCACCTCCATTACCCGAATGCCGGCCATATGCTGCGATACCCCTATTTGCCGACGACTGCTCGCGCCTCGCGAAATCCTCATCTCCGCAACGCTCGCTATTCGTTTGGCGGAACAGCATCAGCGGACGCAGAAGCGCAAGCGGACTCCTGGCGCCACGCAATCGCATTCCTTAGATCAAGCCTTTCATAGGGCTATCCTGGCATTTTGGGCGCTCCTGCGACCATACCGACGCATATGCTAGAATGACGCTCTGTGCTAAAGGTTCTCCAGAACCTCCTCGAACTACAAAGCGTGGACGTGCGGTTGAACGACGTTCGCGCCCGCTTGGCCGCTTTCCCGAAGAAAATCGCTGATCTCGATGCGCGCATCGCTGCCGCGAAAACCGAACTCGAGCAGAGCAAAACCGCACAGCTCGCCACGATAAAGGACCGCAAAAAATACGAGCTAGATGTGGAGCAACACAAAGAACGCGTCCGCAAGTATCGCGACCAGACCGCCCAGATCAAAACCAACGAAGCTTATAAAGCTCTTCAGCACGAAGTGCAGATGGCCGAAGAGGAGATTGCGAAAGCCGAAGATCGCCTGCTCGAACAAATGGTCGCCAGCGAGGAATACGACCGCCGCATCAGGGCCGCCGAGAAGAGACTGAAAGAAGTGGAAGAATCCGTTCGCACGCAGCGCGCCACGATCGAAACAGAAAAAGCTGCGGCCGAAAAGGATTTGGCGGTGGTCGAGGTCGATCGCAAGCGCGTTACCTCGGAAATTCCCGAAGATCTCCTCGACCACTACGAGCGCATCGCAAAAAGGCACGGCGGCGTTGCTCTCGCCGAAGTGGACAATGAGAAGTGTTCGCTCTGCGGCATGCAAATTCGTCCGCACGTGTTTCAAAAGATGCGCAATGCGAACAACGAGGAATTGTTCCACTGCGAGACGTGCACTCGAATTCTCTACTACATCGAGCCCACAGCTGTGCCGCCGCTCGACGACCATAAACCTCAGGCATCAGGCGCGTCTGCGTCCGCTTCTTCCACCGGTGAAAATTAGCGCCGGAATCTTGATTGCCTGCCACACCGTCGGGAGCGCCTGCCGCTGATGAAGCGTTCTTCAAAAACTCCGCCGCCCTCAAGCGCGCGCCTTTTTTCCGAATCGCATGCCGCCGCACCGCCGGCGGGAGTTCACATCGCGAATATTGATGGAGCGTCGCGAGGGAATCCGGGCCCAGCGTCTTATGCGGTCGTCATCCGTGATCCGAGCGGAAAAATAATCCTCGAACTCGCAAAAAACATCGGCCGCGAAACGAATAATGTCGCCGAATACTATGCGCTCCTCGCGGCTCTCGATTACGCGACGAGCCACAACATTTCCGCGCTACGTCTCCGAAGCGATTCCGAGTTGCTCGTCCGCCAGATGCAGGGCCGCTACAAAGTAAAAAGTGCCGATTTGAAGCCGCTGCACGAACGCGCTTCGAAGATGGCGAAGCAACTTGGATACTTTGCGATCGAGCACGTCCGCCGCGAATTGAATCGCGACGCCGACGCGCTGGCAAATGTGGCTCTCGACCAAGCAGGCGTGCCGAAATTCGCCGGTACGGGCAACACGACTTCAGAATCGCGTGCAAACGCGCTTTCAGCTCTTGCTTCACGGCCGGTGACGGCTGAGTCTAATCCGAAAGTTGAGTCACGAAGGATTCGAGCGCGGTTCGCGAACGGTGTGCTAGTTCCGATCGAACCGCTCGAACTCCCGGAGGGCGCGGAAATCGCAATCGAGATCCGGCTTCGAGGGGATAAAACTTAGATTCGGTCGAAAATCCTAAGCAGCATTTTTTAGAACGTAGGAGCGATACAGCGTGTCGCGCTGCGCAGGAATGTAACCGGCATCGGAAATAATCCGCCGCAGTTCCGCCTCGTTCGTGCGGTTGCGCACGCCGGCCGCATAAACCACGTTCTCTTCAATCAAAATGCTGCCAACGTCATCGGCGCCGAATTGCAACCCCACCTGGCAAATCTTGATTCCCGGAGTGAGCCAACTGGACTGAATATGATCGATGTTATCCAGATATAGCCGGCTTATCGCGAGCGTCTTCAAATAGTCGAAAGCGGTTGCCTCAGGAATTTTCTTCCCGAGCGGAGTATTCTCCGGCGCAAAAATCCAGGGAATAAACGCCGTAAACCCGCCCGTATCTTCCTGAATCCGGCGCAGGCGTTCCAGGTGGTTCACGCGATGGCGATAATCCTCGCCACAACCGAACATCATCGTTGCGGTGGTACGCATCCCGAGCGAGTGCGCGATCCGGTGCATGTCTTCCCATTCGTCCGACCGGCACTTCAGCCTCGAAATACGCGCGCGAATTTCGTCGTCGAGAATTTCGGCGCCGCCGCCCGGAATCGAATCGAGCCCGGCATCGCGCAAGCGTGCAATCGTATCGCGCACCGAAAGCCCGGAAACCTCGGCGATGCACAGAATTTCCGGCGCCGAAAAGCAGTGCAAATGAACCCGCGGAAACTTCTGCTTGATCGAGCTCAACATGTTCTCGTAAAACTCAACCCGCAGATCGGGATGCAGCCCGCCTTGCATCAGCACACCCGTGCCGCCAATCTCAATCATCTCCCGGATTTTTTCGTAGATTGTTTCGAGCGAAAGAATGTAGCCGTCTTTCGCGCCCAGCGGCCGGTAAAACGCGCAGAACGAGCAATACTCCGTGCAGAAGTTTGTGTAATTAATGTTGCGGTCAATCTGATAGGTGGCCACGCGCGGATCGGTTTTTTTGCGGCGCACTTCATTCGCCGCCATTCCGATGCCGATCAGATCGTCTGAATTAAAAAGTTCGAGCGCTTCTTCTTGTGTGATTCTCATCGGCGATTGAATTCCTCGGCCTCGGCCTTCACTTACGCCAGATATACCGGATCGTTCGTGCGCACAACACCTTCTCGCAGCACCGCGCCGTACACCCCCAAGCATCCCTCATGATGGCGCGCGACTCTTTCCAGCACCACAGGAGAAGCCTCGGCTGTGCCCGGCTCGAGATTTATCATGACACAGCGCCCGTCCTTTTTCACAATCCGAATCGCAACCGACTCGCCTATCCGCAGCTCGCGGCCCACAAGACTGTCCTCAAAAAACGGTCCACCAGTCGCCCACTCGACATAAAAATTCGCACGGAATCGCAGCGGATTCAGTGCGATTCCGGTCTCTTCGGAAAGCGCCTGCACCGTCGCAAGGCCACACACAGAAATCGGAGCCAGGTCCATCATGCTCCGCTCGGAATGGCGGAATTCCAGCATCCGCTGGTAGCGCTTCTCGAGCAGCTGCCTTAGCGCCGGATCGTCCGCGCGCAGGGTTTCACCCTCCGGCGTCGTTACCTCCGCAGCGTAATTCGCTGAAAAAATCTCTGATTCGATGGGCAATGCATTGAGAAACCGCGGGCGGAACAAAATCATATCTTGTCCTTTGCGCGCAGTCATCCAGGGAAATTTCGCGGGGCCTTCAGCATCAATAAAAGCGTAAACGCGGTCGCCCAAAAGGCCTGCATATGTCACATAAGAAGCGTCGAGGTCCTCGCCCGCCATTCCTTTAACGGGATATCGACGCAACCTGCTGAGTTTGCCGATGCACTCCACAGCATCAGGCTCCGCGGCGAACGGTGGATTGTGCGGGCAAATTCACGAATTCGATAGGACGATTGCGGGGAATTAATCCGGCCGAAGCTGCCTTCTCGTAGTAGAGCTTCAGCCCTTCGAGATTTTCGTCATCGAGGTTGAAGTCAATGTTGTCGATCAAATATCGCTCGAGCGCCTTGGCCGGTAGATCGAGCTTCACCGACGCGGCTTCGGAAATTTCGCGTATGCGCTCCATTCCGTATCGCTTCGAGGCCTGAAAATCTGCCACCACTTCCGGCGTGATCGCATCGCGTCGCCCAGCCCAGATAGCAAGCACGCACGGCTTGCCTGTCATCTCGCGCCACTGATAGGCCACATCGTAGACGAACACAGTCTCGAATCCCGGCACCGGCATGTCTTCCGGGTCGCCCTGGCAGCATGCTCCCCCACCCGGCAACTTGGCTGAAAGCGCTTCCATTTTCAGCGCCACGCGCAGCGCGGGATCGCCGATAACGAGCGCGGCGTCCGCTTCCTTGAGCATTTCGGAAGGATCGGGTGCAGCCTCCACGTATTCAGGCTTGATTCCCCAGTAGCCCGCCGCCAGCAGTTTCACCAGAGCCGCCGAACTACGCGAACTCGAATCCAGTGCAATTCGTTTCGCCATATCAATCGGCCGCTTCGACACAACTAAAATGCTGCGAACCTCGCCCTTCGCCGCCACCGCTATATCCGGAAGCGCTACAACGTTTTCCATGCGCTGATATTCGATCGCGGGAATGATGGCTACGTCCGCATCGCCTTGCCGCAGAGCTTCCGCGCATTGTGAAGGCACCGTAAACGATAGATCGTATTTGCCCACGAGCGGACCTTCCGCAAATCCCCACACCAGCGGCGCTGTGTTCAGGTATTCGACAATTGAAATGCGAAGCTTGCTCACGTCTTCCTCATTGCGTTAAATCCCAATATAGCACAATGCTTAACCCGACCTTCGGAGCGACGGGGAAATTCGAGCGGCGAACGGCGCCGGAAAACCAAATCCCGATCCGTACTTAAGGACCAATGCGGGCAATCAAGATTGCGGCGAGAAACGTATGATTTCGTCCTCGGTGGGGATTTCCATTTCCTGCTTTGCTGGCGCTCCTTGCGAATCAGACGCTTTCCACTTGTCGCCTTTGCCTTGAAGTTCGTATGTTCCAAAAGCATATGGAAGTCCTTCACAAGCGAGTTCCGAATTCGCGTTGCAGATGTGGAAGTGCAGGTGCGGCTCCGATGAGTTTCCCGAATTACCGAGTAGCCCGAGCACCTGACCGCGGTGCACTTTGTCTCCGACCTTTACTCGCAGCGAGCCTGGCTGCAAGTGCGCGTAAAATGCATAGAGGCCGTTGCCGATCTCTGTGATTACGTGGTTTCCGCCGATCGTTTCCAGCGTAATCGGCACCACTGGCGGCTTATTCGGAATGTTTTGTGGGATTCCATCTTTCGTCTGGGTTACGACGCCGTCTGCAACCGCAATAATTTCTGCTCCATACGCTCGATAATTCTTGTTGTTCTCTGAGTCGCCTTGATACGTTTTGCCGTCGGCATTCAGCTGCACCCAATCGATCGCGAATCGCTGCGAGATGTATGCGCGGCCGTTCACGGGAATGAAGGCCCGCCGGTGCTGAGACTTGTTCGAAGGTCCATTCGCCGCCACCCAGTTTTCTCCCCGCAGAGGCGCGCTGATCACTACCATCGGCTTCCGCTCCGTTGAAACGGCGACCCCATCGAGCGTGATGCCTTCGGGGTAGTTGCCAATCTTCATCGCAATCCGATGGCTGAACTTCGCGGGCACATCTTCGACTTTGTCGAAATCAAGCCACACGTATACGATTGCAAATGCTCCCGGCGAGATTTTCGCCTTCTCAGTGACGGTTTGTCCGGGCCTTGCAATCATCCCTTCCAATTCCGCGCCGGAGTAACTCGCAATTGGTTTGGCGGCTGAATCACCAGCCACCGCATCAAGCCGTGTGAGCAAGCAATCCCACGTGCCAAGGTTCGTTATCTGCAGTTCATATACAAGGTGCCATTTTCCATCCGCTTTGAACGCCCAAGGATCGATCGGCGTAAGCACTTGAAGTGGGGGTCCCACAGGTTTCGGCGTAGGAACCGCGGCATCTTTCGCTTCAGGCACAGCACTATTCGCGCTGCGCCTCAATGTGAGCGGCTGCGGTCGAACTCCGCGCTGCGTCCATGTTCCCTCCATCTGGGTGCGCTGCTTGTTCAAAACGCCTTCGTAAACGCCACCGATCCTTGTGACTTCAAAGCGCATCGCATCGCCATTCACTGTTCCGTTCTCGATGACCAGCGTTGCCCCCTGGTCAACGCTGTTGAGTTGTCCGCTGTAGGTACCGCCGCTCGATTTCGTCAGTGTCACGATCAATCGTAATTTGTTCGCGTCGCCACCAAGTATGCCCTCCCAGGTGCCCGCGGCGTCTTGAGCGGCCGCGTCAGACTGAGCCCATGAGTTTCTGAGGCCTAAGCCAGGGATGAGAGTCGCAACTAAAAGGAGTGCCAGAATTGCCGATATCAATTTCACGGTAACTCCAGATCGATAACCTGAGATTCGCGAATCATATCAGCCTACAGCTGCTCGTTGAAATCGAGGATGCAACTTTTCCCGGGCGGATGCGTATCTTGAAAAGAGATCAAGAAAATATATGTTAGGAGAACCCATGAATCGCCCAATATCGACGCTCGCAATCGGTTTCATCACCGTGATCCTGGCACTTTCAACGCCGCGGCCGCATTCCGTTGTCGCTTCAGCCGGAGCCGACACAGTCGTCGCTTTCGTCGGAGCGAAAGTTTATGGGTCTCCAACCGATCCGCCGATCTCAAATGGCACAGTTGTAATCCGTGGCGAAAAGATCGTAGCGGTCGGCAAGACCGGCGCGGTAGCTATTCCTCCCGGCGCAAAGCAAATAGATTGCAAAGGCGAAGTGATTACAGCGGCATTCCAGAACAGTCACGTTCATTTCACTGAGCCGAAGTGGAATGACGCCGAAAAATTACCGGCAGCCAAGTTATCGCAGCAGCTGGCCGAAATGTTCTTGCGTTACGGGTTTACGACCGTCGTTGATCTCGGTTCGTTTCTCGAGAACACGGCTGCGATTCGAAAGCGGATCGAATCGGGCGAAGTAACGGGCCCAAAGATCCTGACGGCTGGCGGCGGTCTTTTTCCTCCCAACGGAGCTCCGTTCTATCTCCGAGAATCGTTGCCTCCGGAAGTTTTGAAAATGCTTGCGCAACCAGCCACGCCGGAAGAAGCCGTGCAGATTGTGAAAACGCAAATCGCGAGAGGAGCGGATGTAGTCAAGCTTTTCACGGGCTCGCTGGTGGAACGCGATCAGGTAAAACTCATGCCTGAGCCCATCGCCGCCGCTGCAGTGTCGGAAGGCCACGCGCACGATCGCCTCGTCTTTTCTCATCCATCGAATATCGAAGGAGCACAAGTCGCTATCGACGCTCACGTGGATGTTCTCGCACATACCACGTCGGTACGCGGCGTCTGGAGCGAGGAGATGATTGCGCAAATGAAGCGCCAACACATGTCGCTGATCCCAACTCTTAAACTGTGGAAATACGAAGCCGCGAAATCAGGTGCATCCCCCGAGGAACAACTGCAGTTTCAATCACGCGCAGCGAAAAATCTTACCGCTTATGCCAATGCCGGCGGACAAATCCTATTCGGAACCGACGTCGGCTACATGACGGACTATGATCCAACCGAAGAATTCACGGCAATGTCCCGCGCCGGACTTACGCCGATGCAAATCCTCGCTTCCCTGACTACCGCGCCGGCGGATCGTTTCAATGAAAGTGACAACCGCGGACGCCTCGCCGCCGGCATGCAGGCTGATCTCGTAGTTCTCAGCGCCGATCCCGCAAATGACACCGTCAATTTTGCAAAGGTCCACTATACGGTTCGCGGCGGCCGCGTCGTGTACTTCGCGCCTGCGAACTAATCCTCCGCCATCTAAGTACATATACTGATATTGCCTTGCTTGACATGAAGCCGCGCTGCTGCGTACCCTCGCGCCAGAGCCTTCCTTATAGATGGATTCCGACCATTACTTGGGGTGGTTGGCGCTTGCGCTCACGCCAGGCCTCGGCGCACGCATGGCCGGAAAGCTCCTGCGCGAAATGGGCAGCCCGCAGGAGATTTTCAATGCCTCCCTCACAGAACTTGAAGGTCACCATCTCCCCGCGGCTGTGGCGCAAGCCATCCACTCGCGCCGCCCTCTCAGCGATGCCGCTAAAGAACTAGCCGCAGCCCAATCGGCCGGTTGCAAGCTCCTTACCTGGGACGAGCCCGAGTACCCGGCACGCCTGCGCGAAATCTATGATCCTCCGCCCCTCTTGTATGTGCTTGGAAACATGGAGCTTCTAAACAGGCACTTAATCTCAATCGTTGGCTCGCGTCGTCCGACCCCTTACGGGAATCAAATGGCGGAGCGATTGGGCCGCGACCTCGCCGATCGGGGAATCGTCGTTACAAGCGGAATGGCGCGAGGAATCGATTCCTGCGCCCACAAAGGCGCGTTGAGTTCGGCAGGGGGCGCCACGATCGGCATTCTAGGCTCCGGAATCGACGTGGTCTATCCCAAGGAGAACAAAAAAATCTTTGCCGATATGCAATCACGGGGAGCAATCGTTAGCGAGTTTCCGATGGGCACGTTTCCAGCGCCTCAAAATTTTCCCATCCGCAACCGGATCATCGCCGGCATCGCGCTGGGGGTTGTAGTCGTCGAAGGCGCGCAGTACTCTGGATCCTTAATTACCGCCCGGCTAGCGATGGAATTTGGCCGTGAGGTTTTCGGCGTCCCAGGCAACGCCACTCAGCCCACCAGCTTCGGACCGAACCAACTGATTAAACAAGGCGCTAAGCTAGTGACCAGCTGGGAGGATGTGATTGAAGAGTTGCCCACGCCCGTTCGGACTGAGCTGCTCCCTATCGAATCGGCGTCGGCCGAAGAACGAGCCGCTCTGCTCGACGAAACCTTCGTCCCGGCCGAGCGAACTTTATATGAGTTGCTAAACGTCGATCAGGCCCGCCACATCGACGAAATCATGGAGGTTTCCGGACTCACGTCGTCCGAAGTGCTGGCGACTCTATTTGACCTGGAGCTCAAAGGCGTGGTACGTCAGTTACCTGGGAAGCAATTCCTGAAAGTCCTCTTGTAGTCTTCTCCGGGACAGCAGGTAGGATGGTAAGGCGCTCCGTGTAAGCGGAGACGTAGGTTTTTAGTGGTAATTGGATTTCGCGAGAAGCGAGGAACACAGAGACAGATGGCACGATCACTCGTAATCGTTGAATCGCCCGCCAAGGCGAAAACGATCAACAAATACTTGGGCCGGGGCTACACGGTAAAAGCCTCCTACGGCCACGT
Organism: uncultured Acidobacteriota bacterium; assembly: GCA_963729525.1. Taxonomy (GTDB): domain Bacteria; phylum Acidobacteriota; class Terriglobia; order Acidiferrales; family UBA7541; genus Palsa-295. The sequence goes on along the minus strand of CAVSOB010000005.1, from coordinate 2,879,311 downwards.
GATGGATCTTCCAACGAAGACGATCGGCATTCTTCTGCCCGGCGAGCAGAACGGCAAACGCAAAAAGAAACGCAAATCGAAAGCCAAGGGCGGCGCGGCAAAAGCCAAAGCCGAGAAACCGGTCCCGAAGCCAATCCCGGTCACTGCCGAAAATATCTTTGAGCCCACCTACCAGGTGATTCCCAGCAAGATAAAAGTTATCGGTGAGCTTCGCAAAGCAGCTCAGACCGCCGATGCCGTCTACCTCGCAGGCGACCCGGATCGCGAGGGCGAAGCCATTTGCGCTCATCTCGCGCATGTACTAAGCAAGCCTTTCAAGCCGCCAGTCGAAGCCGAGACCAACGGCAAATACGCTAAGAAAAAGAAGCTCGCGCCAGAAGACGGCAACGGAAACGCGAAGGTAACAAACAAGGAGGTCGCAAAGTTAGTCGTAAAGCCGCCAAAGGCCGAACCCGCCGCCACCTCCGCTTCCAAAATCTTCCGCGTGATGTTCAATGAGATCACGCCGAAAGCAATCCGCGCCGCCTTCGAGCATCCTTCGCAGGTGAACGAAAATCTCGTCGACGCTCAACAAGCCCGTCGCGTCCTCGACCGCCTCGTCGGCTACAAAGTTTCGCCCTTGCTCTGGGACAAAGTTCGCCGCGGCCTTTCCGCCGGACGCGTCCAGACCGTAGCGCTCCGCCTCATCGTCGAGCGCGAGCAGGAAATTCGCGCTTTCGTTCCCAAAGAATATTGGACGATGCACGCTCTTCTCGCCGCAGGCGAACCGCCGGCCTTCGAAGCCAAGCTCATCAAGTACAACGGCGAAGACATCGAAATTCCCGACGAGGCCGAAGCGCAACGGATCCTCGCGGCTGTCGAAAAATCTACCTGGCAGGTTGCCAGCGTCGCTCAAAAAGAAAAGCGACGCTTCGCCCCGCCCCCGTTCACCACTTCGAAGCTCCAGCAGGCTGGCTACAATCGCCTCCGCTTCACCGCCAAGCGCACCATGATGCTCGCCCAGCGTCTCTATGAAGGCGTCGAGCTCGGCGAGGAAGGCTCGGTCGCGCTCATCACCTACATGCGCACCGATTCAGTGAGAGTTTCGGCCGACGCAATTGCCCAGGTCCGCGACCACATCGGCTCGGCCTACGGTTCAAAGTATCTCCCCGAGAAGCCAAATTTCTTCAAATCGAAAAAAGATGCGCAGGAAGCGCACGAAGCAATTCGTCCGACCGATGTTTCCCGCACTCCGGAAAGTGTGAAGCCCTATCTCGACGAGTCCATGTTCAAGCTCTACCAGATGATCTGGCAGCGCTTCGTCGCCTCGCAGATGGTTCCGGCTGTCTTCGACCAGACCACGATAGACGTCAACGCCAGCGGCTACACATTCCGCGCCACCGGTTCCGTGCAAAAGTTTGACGGCTATCTCGCCGCCTACCAGGCCGTGAAAGACGAAGAGGAAAAAGAAGACGAAGGCGACGCCGCCGGCAACTCTTTACCGCAAGTCAGTGAGGGTGATCAACTCCGGCTCGAATCAATACGTCCCGAGCAGCACTTCACTGAGCCTCCGCCCCGATACACCGAAGCGACGCTTGTGAAAGAACTGGAAGAAAAAGGCATCGGCCGACCTTCCACGTACGCGGCGATCATTTCGACGATTGTCGAACGCGAATACGTGAACAAGGATCAGGGACGCTTCACGCCCACGTTGCTTGGCGAGCGTGTTAGCGGCCTGCTGGTGAAAGCCTTCGAAGACATTTTCGATGTGGGCTTCACCGCGCGCCTCGAAGAAGAACTCGATGAAATTGAAGATGGCAAACTGCCCTGGCGCACTGCGGTGAAAGAATTCTGGGATCGCTTCGAAGTGGATCTCGATAAAGCCGCCGATCAAATGGATTCCTACAAGGCCGGCATCCCCACCGGAGAGAAATGCGAGAAGTGCGGGCAGGGCGAACTGCTCGAGCGCATCAGCCGCCACGGATTCTTCCTCGGCTGCTCTCGCTATCCCGAGTGCGATTTCATACGCGATCTCGCGGACGTCGCGAGCGACCAACCCGACCCCGAGACCACCACGCAGTATTGCGACAATTGCGGCAAAGAAATGATCATCAAGCGCGGCCGCTTCGGCACGTTCCTCGCCTGCACCGGATACCCGGATTGCAAAACCACGCGCCGCCTGGTCCAGGGCACTCAAAAAGCGCGCCAGCCCGACGTGCCGCTCGACGAAAAATGCCCCACGTGCGGCAATCAATTGCTGCGCCGGCACGGCCGCTTTGGAGAGTTTATCGGCTGCGAAAAATATCCGAAATGCAAGTACACGCGGCCTATCACCCTCGGAATTAAATGCCCGAAATGCAACGAAGGCGAATTCGTGCGCCGCGGCACCGCCAAAGGAAGAGGCCGTGGGCGCATCTTCTATGGCTGCAGCCGCTACCCGGATTGCGATTTCACAACGCCTCACGAGCCGATCAACGAGCCGTGCCCGAAATGCGGCGCGCCGTTCATCGTTGAGAAGCGCACGAAGCAGGGAAATTTCCGCTCGTGCATCAAGGAAGGTTGCGACTGGGAAATCGAGGCCCCGCTACCGCCGCTCGATTCGTTGGGCACGCCGCCATCATCCACTTCGCCCGCGGTTCCGTCGGCCGTGCCATCTGGCGTTGCTTCTTGACTTGACGCGCGTGAAGCGAGTCAGGTCTCGCGTGATGGCGCAAGGTATCCGGCGCCCGATTGAAATTCAATGAAGCAGCATATCGACAGGTTTGTCGAATATCTCCGCTACGAGCGCAACGCTTCCCCCAACACGATCCGCGAATATCGCCGCGATGTGACCCAGTTCATGGAATTCCTCACCCCACCGGGCGAGAAAACAATGCCGCTCGCACACGTCGATCATCGCGTGATCCGCGAGTTTGTGGGCTGGAGTTACGATCAAAAACTCGAGAAATCTTCCGTAGCCAGAAAGCTCGCTGCTCTCCGCACTTTTTTCAAATTCTGCGTGCGCGAAGGAGTTGTGAAACAAAACCCGGCGAGGCTCGTCAGCACGCCGAAGCTCCCTAAACGCGTGCCACGCGTCCTCACCGCGGAGGAGATGAGCGGCTTTCTCGATAACATTCTGAGTGGCAGCCCCGCCACCGCGCAGCACCAACGTCCCGCGAGACCGCGCAAAAAACAACAAGATGACGCGAAGATCATGTTGAAACGTGATCGCGCGATCCTGGAACTCCTGTATGCATCCGGTTTGCGCGTCAGCGAATTGGTTGGGTTGAACCTTGGTGATATTGATCGCGCCGGCCAAATGCTTCGAGTCCTCGGAAAGGGGCGCAAAGAACGAGTGGTTCCATTCGGTTCCAGCGCGCAGGCCGCGCTCGAAGCCTACTGGCCGATTCGCGATGAGGTTCTCAATCATCCAGGAGCCAAGACTGAAATTCAGGCCGTATTTCTAAATCACTACGCTGACCGTCTCGGGGCGCGCTCCGTTCGCGCGATTGTGAAAAAATATTCGCGGCTCGCGGATGTCAATTGGGACCTCCATCCTCATTCTCTCCGCCATGCTTTCGCCACGCACTTGCTCGCGGATGGCGCGGACCTGCGCGCGATTCAGGAGCTGCTCGGCCACGTCTCGCTCTCGACCACGCAACGCTACACGCAAGCCAGCATCCAACAGCTCATGAATGTGTATGACAAAGCGCATCCGCATGCTTAAATTTATCGATGCCGAGCTTCCGGCCTTTCCTGATTCTCACTGCCGCTCTTGGTTTGCTTGCCTTCTCGCGAACAGCCGCCGCCCAGGATAATTACGAGATTCAAGTATATGGTTCCGAGCTCGTCGCGCCCGGCCACACCATGGTCGAATTGCACAGCAATTTCACGATTGACGGCTCGAAGCAAATCGTCAACGGCCTGTATCCCTCGAATCACGCACTTCACGAAACCATCGAAATAACTCACGGCTGGAACGACTGGTTTGAGACCGGATTTTATATTTTCACGTATGCGCATTCCGGCCAGGGATGGGATTGGGTTGGTGACCACATTCGGCCGCGCGTTCGCATTCCGGAGAAGTGGCACTGGCCCGTCGGAGTCAGTCTCTCGAATGAGATCGGCTATCAGCGCCGGCAATTTTCTGTCGACACGTGGACCTGGGAGATTCGCCCGATTGTCGATCAGCAAGTCGGACGATGGTATTGGTCCATCAACCCGACACTCGACCGCTCATTTCACGGCCAAAGCGTTCACCAGGGAGTGGTCTTCTCTCCAAATTTCAAATTCAGCTATAACTTCACTCCCAAGATTGCCGGCGGTCTTGAATATTACGGTTCGGTCGGCCCGGTGACTGGATTTGACGCGGTATCCCAGCAGCAGCACCAGGTTTTTCCGGCGATAGACCTCAACATCGCCCCGCAATGGGAAATTAATTTTGGCTTGGGCGTCGGACTCACAGGCGCGACCGACCATCTGATCGTCAAAGCAATCGTCGGGTATCGTTTCGACTTCTAACGCGTATCTTAGAGATGGACGAGCTTTCGAGCACCTCGCTATAATGAAGGCAGTACAACTCGCAAAGTTTTTTCGGGCATCTGAGTTAAATGCCCCACACGAAGAATAAGCAAGGACTCCTGAGGATGAAAACTGCATCGGTTAAGAAGACGCTTGCCATACCGGAAGTTCGCCCCAAGACCGCAGCCTTGCAAATGTACCTCGAGACGATTTGCTACAAAACCCGCGAACGTTTGGAACTCATCAACATCACCAAGGACCTGAACGAGGTGGTGCGCAAGCACGGACTGAAAGCGGGTTTCGTCCTGGTGCAGTCGCTCCACACCACCACCGCAATTTTTATCAACGAATTTCAGCAGGCACTTCTCGACGATATCAAGTCTTTCCTCGAGCGGCTCGTCGGCCGCATAGACTACTGGCGGCACAACGATCCCAAACTTTCCGAATGCAACCGTCAAAATGCCGACTCGCATCTCCGTGCCATGGTTCTTGGGCACACGCTATCGGTACCGGTCCGCGATGGCGAACTCGCCCTTGGCTACTGGCAGTCCATCATCCTTGCCGAGCTTGACGGACCGCGCGATCGCTCCATCCAGGTGCAGGTCCTTGGCGTCTCAGAAAGTTCAAAGTGAATGCGCTGTGTCCGGCTGGTTTTGCGGCCCTAGTGTGGCCCGCGCCTTCTGAAGAAATTGATGCGGTGTGAACGGCTTCTGCAGAAATGCCGAATTTTCCGGCAGCCCTTTGCGGCAAAGCATCTCGTCATCCGTATAACCCGACATGTAAAGCACACGCATGGCCGGACGCAATTTTCGCATCCGGTCCGCGAGTTCCGGCCCGCTCATCTCCGGCATCACCACATCGGTGATGAGCATATGAATCGTCTCCGTTTCCTTCCGTGCCACGCTCAGCGCATCCGCTCCACTCGACGCCGCAAGCACCCGATATCCATTTTCTGCCAGCAGATCGCCCGCCAGCCGTAGCACTACCGGTTCATCTTCAACGAGCAGCACAGTTCCCCATCCCGACAGCGAATCCGTAAGTAGCGTTTCCGGATTTCGCCTCTCAGGAATCTCTGGCGCATGCGGCAAGTAAATTCCAAATGCCGCGCCCTTCCCAGGTTCGCTTTCCACCGTCACGCATCCGCCGCTCTGCTTCACGATTCCGTACACGGTTGAAAGTCCAAGACCGCCTCCCACTCCAGCCTGCTTCGTCGTGAAGAATGGCTCAAAAATTTTCGCCATCACCTCCGGAGTCATCCCGCGTCCTGTATCCACCACACGCAGCCGAACATATTTCCCGGGAATCAAGCCCGGATGTTGCCGCGCGAACGCCGCGTTCACTTCGATGTTGCAAGTTTCCAGTGCCAGCGTGCCCCCATTCGGCATTGCATCACGCGCATTCAATGCAAGATTCAGCACCACCTGCTCCAATTGCGCCGGATCGGCCTTCACCGGCCCCGCCGACTGGTCGAGCCTCATCTCCACGCGAATATCTTCGCCGATCACAGGACGCAGCAGACTCTCCGTCTGCCGCACCAGCGCATTGAAGTCGAGCACTCTCGGCTGAAGAACCTGCCGGCGGCTCAGCGCTAGCAGGCGCGACGTCAAATCGCGCGCACGTATCGCCGCCGAGTTAATTTCTTCCGTCATGCGCCGCAGGTCTCCGGGCGGCACTTTTTTCTTCAGTAGCTCGCTGTATCCCAAAATCCCGACCAGCAGGTTGTTGAAGTCGTGCGCCACGCCGCCCGCGAGCCTGCCCACCGCCTCCATCTTCTGCGCCTGTCGAAGCTGCTCTTCGAGCGCCTTTCTCTCAGTCACATCGCGCAGAATTGCGATCAGACACATCGTCCCTTCGAGTTCGATCGTGTGCGCCGACATCAGAAAATTGCGCACATCGCCCGATTTCACCAAGAAACGAACTTCCAGGTCGCGCACCTCGCCATCTCGTTTCACAATGGCCACCATCTGGTCGCGCTCTTTGGGATTGAGCCAGATTCCCAAGTCGATCGACGTCCGCCCCACCGACTCGCCGCGCGCGAATCCGGTCATGCGTATAAAGTTGTAGTTCACGTCAAGAATCTGGCCGTCGTCGAGAGTGCTGATTACGATGGCGTCCGGGCCCGCGCGGAATGCCTTGGAAAACTTCTCTTCTGAAATACGCAAGTTTCTTTCTGCGCGTTTGCGATCGGAAATCTCCCGTATGGCCACGCAAACCGTTTTCTCGCCGTCGGGATACTCGATGCGATTCACGCGCGCGAGAAACCAGCGTTCGCCCTCCGCAAAGCTGAGCGAATATTCAAAATCTTCTCCCTTGCCCGTGGCGATCACCCGCTTGAAGAGTTCGTGCGAAGAGCGAAAGAAATCCGGATCAAAAATATCCTCGGACCTTCTCCCCAGCAATTCGCTCCGCGGGCGATAGAGAAGTTTTTCATCGTTCGCCCAGATATTTAGGAAGGTGCCTTCGGCGTCCAACTCGAGAACGATCTGGTCAATGGAGTTAATCAGCGCTTCGAGCCGCGCTGCTTCATGTCGGCGGGATTCTTCATCACCCGTCGCAACGGGAACCGGTGGATCTTTTTTTTCGTCCGGATTGTTTTTGGGCGTCCGTTTTGTCCAGCGGCCGAGCGGCAGGCGTTTTTTCATGGCCCGGCGGGGATGCTAGACGTTCAGCGTAAGCGAGGTCTCGGGAATAAATCCGTCGGAGCCGCTCCGGGCGACGCCGGCGGTGGGAGGAAACGGCATCTTCACGCGATCAACCGGATTGTAGCGGGTGTCGCGCTCCACGGGGACTCGTCCCGCTGCTCGAATCAGGCGCTCGAGTTCGGCGCGCGTCAGATGCTCGGGGGTCGTCGCGCCGGCATCGTGATAAATCTTTTCTTCGACTACCGTGCCGTCCAGATCGTCTGCGCCGAATCGCAGCGCCACTTGCGCGATCCGCGGCGTCAGCATCACCCAGTAGGCCTTGATGTGATCGAAATTGTCGAGCATGAGCCGTGAGACGGCCACCATTTTCAAATCGTCAATTCCCGTAGGTCCAGGCAAATGCGAGAGCGCCGTATTCGCCGGATGAAATGCGAGCGGAATAAACGTGACGAAGCCGTGCGTTCTATCCTGCGTGTCGCGAAGTTGCAGCAGATGGTCCACGCGCTCTTCGGCTGTCTCGATGTGGCCGTACAGCATCGTGGCATTCGAACGCAGTCCGATCTCATGCGCGGTTCGCGCGATTTGCAGCCACATCTGCCCGCTTACTTTGTGATCGCAGATCACTTTGCGGACGCGCGGATGAAAAATTTCCGCTCCTCCGCCGGGCAGCGAATCAACGCCGGCATTCTTCATCGCCAGAAGCGTATCGCGAATCGAAAGCTTGGAAATGCGTGCATAGTAGCCCACTTCCACCATCGTGAACGCTTTCAGGTGAACTTCGGGGAAGCGCTGCTTCAAGCCGCGAATTAATTCTAGGTAATACTCGAACGGCAAATCAGGATGCAAGCCGCCGACGATGTGGAATTCCGTCGCGCCCTCCGCAACGCCTTCCGCGGCGCGCTTGTAAATCTCATCCAGCGCGAACGTGTAAGCGCCGGGCGCATCCGGCGAGCGTCCGAAAGCGCAAAGGCGGCAATGCGCTACGCAAACATTCGTGGGATTAATGTGCCGGTTGACGTTGTAGTAGCAAATATTTCCGTGCTTCTTTTCGCGGACGTGATTCCCGAGCCATCCGAGCGCAAGCAAATCGTGCGACTCGTAGAGCGCGGTGCCATCCTCCGCGTTGAGGCGCTCGTCCGCCAATACCTTCGCGGCAACCGACTCCAGCCGCGCATCCGTTATTTTGAGTTCGCTCGTCGTTTGCATTCTGAGTTCTCAGGGGCGCCCGACAACCGTTGCCGCGCCCCAGAACAAAAGAAATAAGAGACTAATATAGCCATTCACAGTGAAAAACGCAGCATCGATTTTGCTCAAATCGTTCGGCTTCACAAGCGAATGCTCGTAAATCAGCAACGCCGCGACGACGGCAATCCCTACCCAAGCCGGCCAGCCAAGCACAAAACTTCGCGCCAGCCATACGAGCAGTCCGACCATCACGATGTGCATCGCGCGCGCTATCAGCAGCGCCCCCGCCACCCCGAATCGTTTCGGAATGGAATAGAGCCCTGCGGTCTTATCGAACTCGACGTCCTGGCAAGCGTAAAGGACATCGAAGCCGCCGACCCACAGCGTGACTGCGGCACAGAGAATCAGCATGCGCCAGTCGAGCGAGCCGCGAATCGCAATCCACGCCGCCGCGGGCGACATGCCCAGACAGAACCCAAGCACGAAGTGCGCCCACGTGGTGAAGCGTTTCGTGTAGGAGTAGAAGAACAAGACCGCCAGCGCGACCGGAGAGAGTTTCAGCGCCAGCGGATTCAATTGCCACGCCGCTATAACGAGCAATGCTGAAGCGAGGAGCGTAAAGGCCCATGCAAAGCCGATGGAAAGCTCGCCAGTCGGTAATGCGCGCATCGCTGTGCGCGGATTGCGGCGGTCGTATTCGAGATCGGCGATGCGATTCATGGTCATCGCGGCGGAACGCGCGCCAACCATGGCCACGATGATCCAGAGAATTTGCGATAGGGACGGGAAACGGCCTGCGTCGCGCGCGGCGAGCAGCGCGCCGACCAGAGCGAAGGGCAGAGCAAAAACGGAGTGCTCGAACTTGATCATTTCGAGCACAATTCGGAGTCGGCCCTTGTTCGGGCCGGAAGGCGCGGCCCTTTTGGCTGCCGTTTCTGATTGGTCTTGGGGGGTCATTTACCGCCTATTAGAATTTCGTATGTTATTCATTCGCAGCCACTTGCGCTGAGTTTTAATCGCGGAACCGTGTATTAAGTCTCCGTGTTCGCCGTATTTCAACTCCGCCGCAAGCGTCGCGCTAGCTACCCTGTTCATTCGTCAGCCCCAAGCCCCAATTCACCTAGCTACATTGTATGTTGGCGCGCAAGCCAGTGCAATCGGTAGTTGTACGGCCTCACGGCTTGCCGCCCTTCCAGTGGTATTGCTTTTCCTGGGGTAAGCCGAGTTGGGCGAGCACGCGATGGGCGAACTGTTCGACGAGGTCGTCTATTTTTTTGGGGCCGTAGTAGAAGGCCGGCATCGCGGGCATCACAGTGGCTCCCGCATCGTGCACGCGAATCATATTTTCGAGGTGGATTCGATTCAGCGGCGTCTCGCGAAGGCACAAAACTACAGGCCGGCGTTCTTTCAGGCAGACGTCCGCGGCTCGAGTGAGCAAGTCATTCGCGATTCCCGATGCAATTGCGCCCAGCGCTCCCGCCGAGCACGGAACGATGGCCATGGCGTCTACTACGGCGCTGCCTGAAGCGATCGTCGCGCCGATGTCTTTATTCTGTAGATACTCAATTTTTTTTGCGGGCGTGCCGGTGAGGAGCGCGGGGAGTTTCTTTGCGTCGGTGGCGACGATGTTCAGTTCGGTTGAAATGAGACGAAGACCCGCTTCCGTGGTTACGAGATATACGTGGCTGACACGGCTGTCGGCTTCGAGCAAGCGAAGCAACGTTTGCGCGTAGATTGCGCCGCTGGCGCCGGTGATGCCGATTGTGATGGTTTGGCGAGGGGATTGTGGCATTGCCGAATGAGCCTATGCAGAAGTGAGAAGTTTTGCAAGGTGTGGTAGCAATAGGAAAGCGCGGATGGGGGGACCGGGAGCGATTGTTACGTGGAGGAGTTGTTGTCGGCTTGCGGTAAATAACGGCGCACAGGCAAGAGTGCCTGTGCCACTGGAGCCGTTTGTGAGTTCGGAGCCCGATTATTTTTTGATGGCTCTTACGATCAATAGCAAAACTACCGCGCCTACCGTTGCCATCACCAACTGGCCTATCAATCCGTAAGCGGCGAGACCTAGTAGGGTGAAAATCCAGCCGCCCAGAACTGAGCCGACGATTCCGACGAGCAGGTCCATTAAAGTGCCCATGCCGTGGCCCTTTACGATCTTGCCGGCGAGGAAACCTGCGAGGATACCGATGATGATTGTCCAGAGCAGCCACATGTCGCGCCTCCTAGCGTGAACTTGTGAATTGAGCCCGCGTGCCCAGATGAGACCGATGAACTGGACGCCTGATTGCGTTAAGTGGCGGCACTCTAGCACAGTTCGCGCAGGGTGGTAGAAGAGGAGTGCGGAAAGATGAATGCTAGAATCTGGCGACGGGTGAAAGGCGAGTGATGGACGAGAGCGACATTCGAAATCTTCTGGAAGCGGTGAAGCACGGGCAGCAGACCGTCGATAGCACGGTCGCAAAGTTGCGGAGGCTGCCGTATGAGGATCTCGGCTTCGCGAAAGTGGATCATCATCGCGGATTGCGCCAGGGCTTCGCGGAAGTGGTATTTGCGCGGGGCAAGACTCCCAAGCAAGTTGCAGAAATCGTGGGAGCGATGCTGCGGGCAAAGGCGTCGCACAATATTTTGATCACGCGGGCGAACAAGAAAACTTTTGCGGCGGTAAAGCCGGCTGCGCGCGCGGCAAAATTGCGGGCTGAGTTTCATGAACTTTCCGGCACGATTTCAATCGAACGCAGCCGCAAGACGCAGGGCAAAGGCCTCATTCTGGTTGTTACAGCGGGGACGAGTGATATTCCAGTCGCCGAAGAAGCGCTCGTAACGGCGCGTTCGATGGGCAATCGCGCTGAGGCGATTTATGACGTGGGCGTCGCGGGCCTGCACCGCCTGCTCGAGCATCGCGATAAATTGGCGGAGGCGCGCGTGATTATCTGCGTTGCAGGAATGGAAGGAGCGCTGCCAAGCGTCGTGGCGGGAATGGTTTCAGCTCCAGTGATTGCGGTACCGACGAGCACGGGGTACGGCTCGAGTTTTGGCGGATTGACGGCGCTTCTCGCTATGTTGAACAGCTGCGCTTCGAACGTGAGCGTCGTGAATATTGATAATGGATTTGGCGCGGGCTGCGTGGCGAGCGTGATCAATAAGCTGTGATAGCCACGGAGGCACAGAGGCACAGGGAAAAGGAGGCATCAGGCCTGGTGGGGATGCGCTAGATAGTGCTGGCGCAGCAGGTCTTTTCCGTAATCGTTGCCGTTTGGGGTGCGAACGACGCAGTGAATGTGCTGATGCGTGGGCAAATCGCGGTCTGGCTCCGGCACGAACTTGGCCAGGTTCGCTGGCCGCTGATGGTCGAATTCGATGAGAATTACAGGACTTTGAATGCGGTAGTAGAAAACGCTGTCGTCCTGCGTGCCACCGATCCACGCAAACCAAGTGTTCTCGATGTGCTTCTCCACTTCATTCATTTTTACCCGCGCGTGCCCGTCGTCCATATTGGCTACGTACAGTTGCACAAGGTCGCGCAACTTACGGCGCGCCGGATCTTCCAGATCTTTCGCACGAATGCCGGCATAGTCGAGCACCACGTTGTCCTTGAAAGCTTCCGTTAGATTGTTATTTCCAGTCTTGGAGAAGTTCAGGATCGCTTTCTGTTGTTGCGCTCCCGGTAACGCTCGCACCATCTCCAAACCCTCTTTCTGTTCCTCTTGAAGCACTACTACGCCCTTGTATTTTCCGGAGGTAGCTCGGACCGGCTCCGAACCCACGAATAACGGCGTCATCACGACCTGGTCGCCCAAGACGAAGAAATTAACGATGGCGTGATGCCCGCTGAACTGCCAGCCCCAGGGTTCTGTCGCGGACGGGATGCCCATGATGGTGATGTAGTACAGCCATTCGCCGAGAAATATGGGGTCGTCCACAAGTTCTGCGAGGACCTCATTCAAGCGCATCACATTGCGGGTCAGTTCAAAACCCCGAGTGCTGAGGGATGCGCGCATCAAACCGAAAGCGAGATCGCGTTGTGTTTCTGACATTTCCTGGAGGCTAATGCCCTGGCGGACGTAAAAATGCTGGTTCATCCATTTTTGCCATTGGGTATCGTCAACTGGAAACATGGTCTTCGCGAGTTGCTGATTGTTCAGCGAAGCGATGAACCTCTCCGCTGCATTTCGAACGGGCTCTGTGGAAATTCCGCTTGGACTGATTTGGAACAAGCCCGGCATCACGTCGCCATTCGTTGTGATTCCCCGGAAGGGATCGGCAAGGCCTTTCTGTTCCGCTTCCTCTGACATCTTGCGAAAACTTTCCGCCGTTCCAACCGGATTCTTTTCCTTTTGTCCGTAAGCGAACGGGGAAAACATGAACGCTGAGACTAGCGATGAAAGAAACGCGCGGCGTGAGGCGGCGTCTGACTTGCTATGGGTGTGACTAGGATGATGCAGTTTCTTGCACACGGCGCGCCTCCAGTGTTCTGGAAAGGCTGAGAACGTAACACAGGAGTTTCGTCGCGGCAATCATTGCCCACGAGCCCTTCGTGTCGTGACCACTCTAATGTGTAGCTGCAGCGCCGTGGCCTTCCAGCAGAAATTCGTGGAGGTTCGTGGATAGTGGCTCGGCGTTGAGTTGGCGCATCATCAGGGCTACTTGGCCGCGATGATAGGTGGAATGGTTGGCGAGATGCTGCATGAGTTGGCCGAGCCTGACTTGCTTTGAGCGGAACGGAATCATTCTCTCCAGGGACTCGTTTGTGGTGCGATTCACGAACTCGATTTGTACTTTCTCGACTTCCGCCCACTTGGACTGTACTGCTGAGACGGTGGGAAATATGTCGGGCTTGAATATGGCAGCCAGACGCTTGTCCAAATCTGCGTGGAAGGCGTCGTCGGGAACGGGCTCGTTCCAATACTCGAGCCATCCCCACTCGCCGGCGACGATATGCACGAGCGTGTCTCGCAGCGAGCGAAAGGCGCCGCCTAAGTCGCGGGTGAACTGCTCGGCGCTGAGAGTCGAGGCTGCCTGCAAGACTCTGTGGTTTGCCCAGCGGTCGTATTCGAAGAGCAATTGAATGTCGTCTTTGTTCATGTGGATAGTATCCGGCAGAAAGGCAGCGAAAAGTAGCGGCGAGTGGAATTCGTTTTAGGGTTTCAGCAGAACCTTCAGGACTCCTTTTTGCTGGGCGAATTTCATCGCTTTAGTTGCCTCGGAGAGCGGAAATGCACGCGTGATGAGGGGCCGCGGATCGACTAGTTTTGCGCGCAGCAGGGCGATGGCTTTGGCAAACGGGCCGCAGCGGGAGCCCAGCATTGTGATTTCGTTCACTACGACAGGCCAGGATTCGATGGGGGCGGCGCCGTGAAATGTGGATTTCAGCACCAGGGTGCCGCGGGGTTCTGTGAGCGCGATTCCGAGTGCGAGGCCGGAGGGAGAGCCGGTCGCTTCCACCACGAGCGGGAACCTTTGTTTTGTGGCGTTGCGCTCGAGATCCGTCCTATTGCCGCGGATGAGACTGGTTTTGATTCCGTTGCGGCGAGCCAGCGAGAGTTTTTCGGAATGTTTGCCGAACATCACGACAGGAATACCAGTTGCCCTGAGCACCATAGCGATCAGTTGGGCAAGCTTTCCGTCGCCCAGCACGGCTGCCCTTCGAAATGTGCTTACTCGAATTTGAGCGAGAATCTCGCAAGCCGCTGCTAGGGGCTCGATGAAGACGGCTTCCTCGTCGGTGATGGTGTTTGGTATAGCGTGGAGATTTTCGATCGGTAGCGCGAGGAATTCTGCGAACGCGCCGTCATGAGCAACGATTCCAAGAACCTTGCGGCGCGCGCAGTGCGTTTGCAATCGGCGACGGCAAAATTCGCATGGCGGCCGGAACCCAAGAGCCGCGCAGGCGATATTGATTTCGCCGGCGACCCGGCGTCCTAGCCATTTTTTCTTCGCGCGGCTTCCCACGCCGCGCACATCCACCACTTCGCCGACGAATTCGTGGCCGGGCGTTCCGCGAAAATTGTGATAGCCGCGAAGGATTTCGACGTCGGTGTTGCAGATGCCCGCGAGCCGCACGCGCAGGAGAGCCCAGCCGCGGCGGAGGGTTGGCAAGGGCTTGCGAACGGCGGTGAGGGCGTGATTTCTTACGACGAAGGCGAGCACGTGGGCCTCTTACTGACGAAGAAATTTCAAATTGGAAATTTCAGATTTCAAATGGAGGCAAGGGCGACGGCTGAAGATGCAGGAGGCCGAGCCAATTAAGCAACGCTTTCGACGAATCCAAACTGCCCCGGCAAGCCGGGGCTCAGGAAAGCGGTGGCAAGCCACCGCACTCCAAAGATTCACTGGCATGCTGCGACGATTGATATGGCGAGGGCGGGTTCTTCGTCGGGCAATACGGTTCGCAGATCGAGAATGAGTCGATCGTCTTCGATCCGAGCAATCACTGGCGGGCCGCTTGCGGGCTTACGAAGACGGCTTTCGAGCGTGGCCGGAGAAAATTGCGGCGACGAAATCGAAATTAAATGCGTCGGTAGCTGCTGGTCGGGTGTCGAACCTCCGCCAATCACGGAGAAGCCGGGACGCGTTTCAATCGCGACGCTTGCATTCGCAAGGGCGTGGCGAAGTTTGGCGGCGACACCTTCTGCACGCTGGGCGATGTCGTGGGCAGTCGCGCGAATCATGCGTAGTGCTGGAATTTCGTCGAGCGCGCCTCGAAGGTATGCGTTCAGCGTGACTTCGAGAGCTGCGATCGTGAGCTTATCGATGCGCAGAGCGCGGAACAGAGGATTGCGGCGAATGCGTTCGATGAATTCGCGTTTGCCGGCGATGATGCCGGCTTGTGGACCGCCGAGAAGTTTGTCGCCGCTGAAGCTGACAACGTCAACGCCGGCGTCGCAGCTCGCGCGCGCTACCGGCTCGTTAATTCCGCTTGCGGAGAGATCGGCGAGACAGCCGGAGCCGAGGTCCTCGTACACGGGGACGTGCAACCGGCGGCCGAGCGCGGCGATCTCATCGAGAGTGGGCCGCTCGGTAAAGCCGGTGATGCGGAAATTCGAAGGGTGGACGCGAAGGAGCAGGCGCGTGCGTTCGTTGAAGGCGCGTTCGTAATCGCGAATGCGCGTGCGATTCGTGGTTCCTACCTCGCGCAGCACGGCGCCGCTTTCGGACATGATGTCGGGAATGCGGAAGCCATCGCCGATTTCGATCAGCTCGCCGCGGGAAACGACTACTTCGGCGCCCTTTGCGAGGGTATTGAGGACGAGGAAAACGGCGGCGGCATTGTTGTTGACGACAATCGCGGCCTCCGCGCCGACGAGCTGCGCCAGGAGCCGGGCGGTGTGCACGTCGCGCTTGCCGCGCTCGCCGGTCGCGATGTCATATTCGAGATTCGAATAGCGTGCGGCGGTGGAGGCAATTTCAGCGGCCGCTGCGACGGAGAGGGGGGCGCGGCCGAGATTCGTATGCAAGATGACGCCGGTCGCGTTGATAACGCGGATGAGTGATGGCGCGAGGAGGGTTTCGACGCGTTTTGTGATGTGCGATTCGATCGCGGCGGGATCTAGTGCGGCGGTGGTATCGCTCGCGCCCGAAGCGCCCACCGCAGGCGATTCGTGCTTCAGTTCGTGGCGCAGTTCGGCGAGTACGGCGCGGGCCGATTGGATGACGACGCCGCGACCGGCTTTTTCGGCCAGCGCTGTCAGCTGCGGGCGGGCGAGAAGTTCGTCGACGGACGGGATTTCGCGCAGGCGGGTGGACGTATCGTGCTGCAGTTTCGCCGCGGGATCGGCCGGAGGGGTCATCGCTAAGCTATTGGAGCACAGTGTGATACAGGCTGGCAATCGCCGGCGTGATTGGCATTCGGCCCGGGGATTTCCCTTTGCGACAAAGGCTGGAACGGGAAAGTTGACGCTAAAGCCGCGGCCTTCTACGCTAGTTACACCTCACTATTCGCTATGGCCACAATCGACGAAGACCTTAACCAGATCGAACGCGACGTGCGGACGCTGAAGATCGAGTACGAGCAGTTCTTCGGCGGCGGACGTTCGCGGCCCCCTACGGATACGCAGTGGCGCGTTGATACGCTGGTGCGGCGTTATGCGGAGCGCGTGGCAGAATTAAGCTCCGGCCAGCGATTTCGCTACAACAACCTTACGCAAACTTACGCGAAGTATCAGGACCTTTGGCGCAAAAAACTGATGCAAAAGGAAGGCGGCGTGAGTTTACGGCATTTCGGCGCGGCGGCTAAGGCGATCGAGGCGCAGCGCTCGCGAGAAGGCGCCCACCGGCAGAAAGTGGCGGATGCGGAAGCGGTGGCGGCGGGGTCAGAATCAGGCCATCATGCGGTGGCCCATCCTTCTGATACGGCCGCGGCCGACGCGACAACGCAAGCCAAAGAGGCACGCGATGCGGCTGCGTTCGCGCTGTCGTTTTCAGACCCCGAGCATGAAAAATCGAAAGTGCAGCAGCTTTACAAGAAGCTGATTGAGGCTCGCTCGGCGGCGGGGGATACAGCGAGCGCGCCCAGCTTGAAGGATTTCGAGCGCTTCGTGCTGCAAAAAACGATGGATCTGAAAAATAAGGGCGGGCACGAAATCGAATACACGGTGACCGTGGAAGCAGGCCGGGTGAAATTGAAGGCTCGAATTTCGAGCTGATTTAAGACAGGCTCCTCTTTTTCAACTTCGATATTTTTCTTGAACAGGGCACCTCTTCCGTAATTTCTTCTGTGCGCTTACACTGGACGGCCGTTTCATTTTCGGGAGGTTCTGCGTGGCTGTCGATTCACCCATAAAGCGCGCGCTGATAAGCGTGTTCGACAAAACTGGAATCGTCGAATTCGCGCGCGAGCTTTCTTCTTTGGGAATCGAAATCGTTTCGACGGGCGGCACTGCGAAACTGCTTCGCGAAGCGGGCGTTGCTGTGCGCGATGTGGCTGAGCTGACGGGCTGGCCAGAAATGCTCGGGGGCCGCGTGAAGACGCTGCACCCAAGAGTTCACGGCGGAATTTTGTATCAGCGCGGGAAGGCGGAGGATCGCAAGCAGGTGGAAGAACACGGGATCGGAGCGATCGATCTTGTGGTGGTGAATCTTTATCCGTTTTCCGAGACGGCGGCGAAGCCTGGGGTGACGGTGGGCGACCTCATCGAGAACATCGATATCGGGGGACCGGCGATGGTGCGCTCCGCGGCTAAAAATTTTCAGAGCGTGGGCGTGGTCACCGATCCCGCGGACTACGGGGCGATTGCAGAGGAACTTCGGGAAAGTCGCGATTTGAGTTTGGCGACGCGTCTTATACTCGCGCGCAAAGCGTATGCGCGGACGGCGCGTTATGACGGCGAAATTGCGACTGAACTCGAGCGCTTGTCCGTCAAAAATGGCGAAGTGAGGATCGGTAAGCTCGAAGCGCTTCCTCAGCGGATTCACATCGCGCTCGAGCGGCAGCAGACGATGCGGTATGGCGAGAACCCTCACCAGTCGGCGGCGCTTTACATTCCAGCGGGCAAGCCTGCAGCGGGGCTGGCGGGTGCAATGCAACTACAGGGCAAAGAACTCTCATACAACAATCTGGTTGATCTGGATTCGGCGTGGGCACTCGCGCAGGAACTCGATCGCGCGGGTGTGGCAATCGTGAAACATAACAATCCCTGCGGCGCGGCCGAGCAAGACAACCTCCGCGACGCCTACCTCAAGGCCCTCGCATGTGATCCTGTCTCCGCGTTTGGCGGGGTGATGGCGTTCAACCGCGCAATCGATGCGGCAACGGCTGAGGAGGTGGCGAGACTTTTTGTGGAGTGCATTGTGGCCCCGCAATTCGAGCCTGCGGCGCTCGACAAATTCGCCGCGAAGAAAAATCTGCGCGTGCTTGAAATGCCGCCAAAAGAGACTGCGGACGAGCTGGAGATAAAACGCGTTTCGGGGGGAGTGCTCGTGCAGGAGCCGGACCGGCATGAACTCAAACCGTCGGATCTCAAGGTGGTGACGGAACGCGCTCCCGGCGATTCTGAAATCCGCGCGATGCTCTTTGGATGGAAAGTTTGCAAGCACGTGAAATCGAACGCAATCGTTTTCGCCCGCGAGGGACAAACGGTGGGCATTGGCGCCGGCCAGATGAGCCGCGTGGATTCGGTGAAGATTGCGGTGATTAAAGCGGCCACGGCCGGACTTTCGTTGAAGGGGTCCGTAGTCGCGTCGGACGCGTTTTTCCCCTTTCCCGATGGTGTAGAGGAAGCGGGCAAGGCCGGGGCTACGGCCGTGATTCAGCCGGGCGGCTCAGTGCGCGACGCGGACGTGATCGCAGCCGCAAACAAACTTGGAATGGCTATGGTTTTTTCCGGTGTGCGGCACTTCCGGCACTAGCGGGGGCAGCGGTCTGCGGTTTCTGGCGGTGGAACGTGATCTCAATCACCTGCGGTTCGCCAGTTTCCGGTTCGATCTCGGAACGCTCCGTGTACGTGTCAGCGTCCAGTCGCGTGAAGATTACGCGCTTCGGTTCTCCGTTTACCGGATTCACTAACGTTGCCTTCGTAGCATCAATGCTTTCGAGTTTCAACATCGTAGCATCAGATTTTTCCCAAGGCAGCAATTCAGGCGTGAGGTGCCGAAGATAAAACTGAACTCCATCCGGCTTCTCAACGAACGAAAATAGTTCCAGGACAAGCGTCTTCTCGCCTTCGATGACCCGAAATAGGCCCGCTATTTCGCCCGCCTTCAGTTCGAGCCAGGTCTGTTCGGCTATACGCGAGCCCCATTCTCCGCGCCACTGCCCTTGTAGCCATGTGAGTTGCTCAAGCTCCGGGTGCTGAACTGCCGAATGGGCTTGCGGTGGTGAGGAAACCTCAAGAGGAGAAATGCTTTCGGTCTTCGCGTTTTCTGACGCGCTCTGGGTTTTTGTATCAAGCTCCGTCCGGCTCGGGCTGCTGTTCGACTGCTGCCCGTAAGCGCGCACAGTAGTTAAAAAGACACACAGAAACGCCGCGGTTCCGACTGTCCGTAACCCATTGAATCCAATACGTTTCAATCATCCTCCAATAAACTCCAACCGGGAATCCGGCGCAAGTCACGCCGATGCTCCCTCAAGTACCCTTGAAACACAACTAATAATTTCTTTTTAGGGTATCCAGAAGCGGTCGGCACGCGTCATACTTGGGTCGTCGGAAGAAATGGATATTGGCCAGGAACCCTCCCCGGGGAATGCTTTGACGCCCTTCCTGTCGCTAGACCATAATGGAGTTTTGGGACGAGCGCATGAAAACAATTCTAGGCATCGCAATTTTGGCTCTTTTGGGAACGCCCGCTGCTCAGGCGCAAGGCCAGAATTCCAACCCAAAAGCCAATCAAGCACCCGGCAAACCGGCGCAGGCTTCCGCATCGACCTCTAAAAGCGCCAGTCAGAGCGACGAGGCTGCGCGCGCGGACCTCTACTATTACTTCGCAATGGGTCATCTGAACGAGCAGCAATATGAGCTCACGGGCCGGTCGGAACAGGCCGCCGAATCGATCGACTTTTACAAGAAGGCGCTAGCGCTTCAGCCAGGGTCGCCCGTGATCATGGAGCGGCTTGCGGAAATTTACGCGAAATCGCAGCGCGTTCGCGACGCTATCGCCCAAGCGCAGGAAGTCCTGAAGATTGATCCCAATTATCTCGCGGCGCACAGGCTGCTCGCGCGCATTTACGTCCGCACGCTCGGCGACGCAAACGCCGGCGAACTGCAGAAAGAAAATCTGGCGAAAGCCGTCGAGCAGTTCAACGCGATTTTAAAGCTCGATCCCAAGGATACAAGCTCGGCTCTGTGGCTCGCCCGTCTTTATCGTTTCGAGAACGAACATGCCGAAGCAGAAAAAATCTTGCGGAGCATCCTGCAGCGCAATCCGGACAATGGGCCGGCCCTCGAGCAATTGAGCCAGCTTCTGATGGATTCGGGCCGTCCACAGGAGGCCGTCGAACTGTTGAGCCAGGCAGCGGGGAGTTCATCGTCGCCCGACATCTACGACCTCCTCGGTGACGCGTATTCGCAGAACAAACAATTCGCCAAAGCGGAAGACGCCTACCGGCGCGCGATCGAGCTTGACCCAGACGACCCGGGCCACCATCACGGCCTGGCGCAGGCGCTGCTTTCGCAGGACAAATACGCTCCGGCTCTCGACGAATACAAGCGTCTCTCGGAGCTTGAGCCGGGCACTTCGGAAAACTATTTGCGCATGGCGCAGCTTTACAGGCGACTTGGGAAATACGATGAATCCGAATCGAGTCTCTTGCGTGCAAAGCAGCTTTCACCAGGCAGCCTCGAAGTTCTCTACAACGAGGCGCTCCTCTACGAAGACCAAGGCCGCTACCAGGACGCCGTTAAGGTTCTGACCGACGCGATCGCCGCCATGAAGAATCAATCGGGCGCGGAGGGAAACCCGGGCGCGTTGGCAATTCTTTACGAACAGTTGGGGCGCACCTATCGGGAGCAGGAAAACTATACGGCAGCGGTTCAGACCTTCGAAGAAATGGGAAAACTCAATCCCGAATCGCACAAGCGGGCGCAGATGCTGTTGATCGACACCTATCGCGAAAGTCACGACATTGATCGCGCCATTGCCGAAACTAAAAAAGCCCTCGAGGCTACACCGAAGGACCAGAGCCTGATCGTCACGCTCGCTATGCTCTACGGCGAAAAGGCGGATTCCGCCTCAGCCACGAAGCTTCTTAGCGGCTTGCTAAAGGGCGATGGCAGCGACCAGGAGGTCTACCTCGACATAGCGCAGGTGCAGGAGCGGAGCCGCAAATATGCCGATGCGGAACGCTCCGCGCAAAAGGCTGAGGAACTAGCGAAGGATTCCACAGAAAAAGAAACGGTCTGGTTCATGCTGGGCGCGATTTACGAGCGGCAGAAGGAATTCGACCGGGCGGAGCAGGAATTCCGCAAAGTTCTCGAAGTGAATCCAAACAACGCGGCAGTTCTCAACTACTATGGCTACATGCTCGCCGACCGGAACATTCGCCTCGACGAGGCGCTATCGATGATTCAGCGCGCTGTGAAAGAAGAACCTAACAATGGCGCGTATCTCGACAGTCTGGGCTGGGCCTATTTCAAGCAGGGCAAGCTCGCCGAAGCAGAAGAGAATTTACAGAAGGCCGCGGCAAAGTCCGCGCACGACCCGACGGTTCTCGGGCATCTCGCCGAGGTTTACATGAAGATGGGCCAAACCGAGCGTGCCGCTGCCTTGATGGAACGCGCACTTTCGGAATGGCAGCGCGCTCTTCCGGCCGACTACGAAGCCGATAAAGTGACCGAGCTCGACGCGCAGCTCCGAACGCTCAAGCGAGCGCTTGCTCAAAAATCGGCGCCGGATTCGGCGAAACCGCAGTAAGCTCCCCGCATGACCTTGCCCAAAAAGCGAACGCTGCGGCTGCGCGCTTTCGCGAAGATAAATCTCTGTCTGCACGTTCTGGGTCGGCGCCCGGATAATTACCACGAGCTCCGCACGATTTTTCAAACGATCTCACTCCACGACACGTTAGCGCTCTCTCTCGTACCGCGGGAAGAAATCTCTCTTGAAGTGAATGATGCAGCCCTTCCGACGGGCCCAGAGAATCTGGTGTGGCGCGCCATCGATGCGATGAGGAATGAGTTGAAACTCGGCTTCGGGGTGTGCGCGCAGCTCGAAAAAAGAATACCGGTAGCCCGCGGGCTGGGTGGCGGGTCGAGCGACGCGGCCGCGGCAATGATCGGCGTGATGCGTCTGGCAAAAAAGAAGGTGCCTCTCGGACGGATGATGGAGATTGCCGCGAGCCTTGGAGCTGACATTCCATTTTTTCTATTTGGCGGCCGCGCTGTGGCGGTCAATCGGGGCGACGAAATTTATCCGCTCCCCGATACGCCCAGGCAGTCCATCGTTGTCGTCTCGCCCCGAGACATCGCCGTAAGCACAAAAGACGCTTACCAGTGGATTTCTGCGGAATTGACAAAACAGACGGAAACCCCTAGAATTTGGGGGTTCTGCACTCTGTGCTGGAGCCGGCAGGGAAGGGTTGCTAACGATTTCGAGCAGCCTGTTTTCAGCCGTCATCCGCGCCTGAAAGAAATTCGGGACGGATTGCTCGAGCGAGGAGCCGCAGATGCCGCGCTGGCGGGTAGCGGGTCGGCGGTGTTCGGAATCTTCCGAAACCCAGCGCGTGCGCGCCGAGCCGCTCGTGCGTTCCCGGAAGATTCGGTTTTCGTCGTCGAAACTGTTTCCAGGGAAAATTATGCCCGGGCACTCGGCTGGCGTGTGACCGGTTGAAGGATTTAACTTTGGCTTTGGCCGACGAGAAATTCAAGATTTTCTGCGGCACAGCGAACCCGGCGCTCTGCGACGCAATTTGCAGCTACCTCGGAGTGACCCGAGGGCGAGCCGAGCACGGCCAGTTCAGTGACGGCGAGACGCGCTATCAGATTTTGGAAAATGTACGCGGCGCGGATGTATTCGTCGTGCAGCCTTGCAGCCGTCCGGTGGACTTCAACCTGATGCAACTGCTGCTGATGATTGACGCATTCAAGAGGGCGTCGGCATGGCGAATTACGCCAGTGATTCCGTATTATCCGTACGCGCGACAAGATCGAAAAGACCGGCCGCGAGTGGCGATTTCGGCAAAGCTCGTAGCGGATTTACTGGAGACGGCGGGATCGAGCCGGGTTTTATCGCTCGATCTGCACGCACCGCAGATTCAGGGGTATTTCAATATTCCGGTGGACCACTTATTCGCGGCGCCGGTTTTGGTGGAGTACTTCCAGAAGAAGAAGCTGGGGCCGATGACGGTGGTTTCGCCCGATGCGGGCGGTGTCGAACGCTCGCGCTACTTCGCGAAGAAGATCGATGCGCCGCTAGCGATCGTCGATAAGCGGCGGATCGACGTGAACGTGAGCGAAGTGATGCACCTGATTGGTGATGTGGCAGGGCGACCGGCGCTCGTTGTGGATGACATTATTGATACGGCCGGCACGCTCGTAAAGACGGCCGAGGCGCTGCTCGAGAACGGCGCTACGAAAGTATTTGCGGCAAGCACTCACGCGGTGCTCTCTGGCCCGGCGGTGGAACGCATCATGGATTCGAAGATCGAAGAAGTGGTGGTGACGGACTCCGTGCCGCTAAATGAGGCAGCGCGGAAAGTGTCGAAGATCAAAGTTCTCAGCGTGGCGCCGCTTTTGGCGCGCGGTATTCAGTCGATTCACGAAGAGACTTCGATCAGCGAATTATTTATCTGAATTATTTACTGGGAACTCGGATAGGAGAAGGCCGTTATGGAAACGTTTACACTCGAAGGAAAACCACGCGAAGGGCGTGGTAAGGGTCCGGCGCGACGCTTACGCACGACCGGCATGGTGCCTGCCACTCTTTATGGCGGCAAGAAGGAAGCGATTTCGCTCGCTGTGAACGCCAAGCAGGTGGCAAAGATTCTGCGCTCGGAAACCGGGCACAACACGATTTTTTCGGTGCAGCTCGATAGTACCCAAGAACGCGCGATGATGAAGGATTGGCAAGTGGATCCGGTGAGCGGCAAACTTCTGCATGTGGATCTGCTGCGGATCGCGATGGACGTGCGCATGCGCGTCAAGGTACCGGTACACACATTTGGCGAGCCACAAGGTGTGAAGATGCAGGGCGGCATTTTTGAAATGGTTACGCGCGAGGTGGAACTCGAATGTTTGCCTGGCGACATCCCGGAAGAGTTCAAAGTGGATGTGAGCGACATGCTCATCGGAAAACAGTTGCGCGCCGCCGATTTGCCCTTTGATCCGAACAAGGTGAAGCTGGTCACCGACCCGCAGCGCGTGATTGCGCACGTAGTTGTGCTGAAGAAGGAAGAAGAGCCCGCACCGGAAGCGGCAGTGGCTGCCGAGACGGCGCCGGCTGAGCCTGAAGTCATCAAGAAGGGCAAGAAGGAAGAAGAGGGCGAAGCCGAAGG
Organism: uncultured Acidobacteriota bacterium; assembly: GCA_963729525.1. Lineage (GTDB taxonomy): Bacteria > Acidobacteriota > Terriglobia > Acidiferrales > UBA7541 > Palsa-295. The sequence continues at coordinate 2,855,086 of CAVSOB010000005.1, read as the reverse complement.
CGCCGCGGAAGCTCCTGCGCCCAAGGCCGAAAAGCAAGAGAAGAAGAAGTAGCCGAGCGCGCCGCATAAAATATGCGACTGATAGTCGGTCTCGGCAATCCGGGTACCGAATACGAGTGGACGCCGCACAACATGGGATTCCTGGCGGCTGACGGGATCGCCGAGCGCGCGGGGATTCGAATTACGCGGCCGGAAGCGAAGTCGTATGTCGGACGCGGCAAGTTCGCGGGCGAGGAAGTGATTCTCGCGAAGCCACAGACGATGATGAATTTGAGCGGCGTTGCGGTTCGGATGCTGCTCGAGAAATATGAATGCGATCCGGCGGAAATGATCGTGCTCACCGATGAAGTGGACCTGCCCTGGGGCATGTTGCGGATTCGGGAGCGGGGCAGCGGCGGGACGCATAACGGCCTGAAGTCGATTGTTTCAGCGCTCGGCAGCGGTGAATTTATCCGAGTGCGATTGGGCATCAAGCCTGAAAAGATTTGGGGCGAGCTCAGGGACTACGTCCTGAGCAAGTTGAGCCGGGCTGACCGGGAAATTGCCGGGCAGATGGTGACGGACGCGACCGACGCGGTCGAGTTGATCATCAGCGAGGGCGTGAAGAAGGCGATGTCGAAATTCAATCGCCGTGCGACACCACCCGAAGAAGAAGCGTAGCGTTGCGAGTTGAAATTTAGAACGTACGACGAAGTAGAGAAGTCAGAAACCGAGGACACATGGAAGAACGCCAGTACGACCTGATTTTCATCTGCCGGCCGGACACTCCGGAACCGGATATCGACAAAATTATCGCCACGGTGGAGCACGCCGCAGCCGACAAAGGCGGCAAGATCGAATCCGTGAACAAATGGGGCCGGAAGCGCATGGCCTATCGCGTTCAAAAACTGCGCGAGGGCTACTACGTTTACATGGTTCTGAAGTCCACTCACGGCGAAGTGATCAAAGAGCTCGAGCGCAGGCTCAAAGTATCCGACCCGGTGATGAAATATCTCACCGTTCGCGTCGATGAGGAACTGAAGCGCCAGGAGAAGTTCAAGCGGCATCGCGAGCGCCGCGCAGCACGCCGTCCACGCAAGGTTGCGCCGGCTCCAGCCGCGCCCGCAGGCGGTGAGCAAACTGCCGCCGCCGTTTAGCAAGCATTCCGTTCTGATGCTTCACAGCTAAAGCTGCGGGCCGCACGAGATTTGTCAGCACCGCGTTTCGATCGTAATCATTAGGGAGAAAGCAAATGTCAGAAGGACATGTACCGCAACAAGCACCGCCTCCGTCCGGTCCTGGTGGAGGACCATCGGGGCCGCGCCCGCAAGGTGGTGGCAGTCGCCCCGGCGGGCCGGCGAAGCGAGGAAAGCGCAGCTTCGTTCGCAAGAAGAAAGTTTGCCGTTTTTGCGTCGACCGCGTCGATTTCATCGACTACAAGAAGGCCGAGATACTGGCTCCGTTCATCCAGGAGCGCGGCAAGATTCTTCCGCGGCGTATGACCGGCACCTGCTCGCGCCATCAACGCTGGCTCACAGTAGCCATCAAGCGTGCGCAGAATATTGCGTTGCTGCCGTTTGCTGCGGAGCTCTAAGCAGCAGAAAATCTCGCTTCGTAATTGTTGGAAGCCACCGCAGGGCGTGCCTGCGTGAAAGAATGAACTAAATTTAGAGGACACGATCATGCAAATCATTCTGCAGGAAGATGTAGAAAAGCTCGGCACCCGGGGCCAGGTGGTGGATGTGGCCAACGGCTATGCCCGCAATTTTCTTCTGCCCCGAAATCTCGGCATCGAGGCCACGCCCGGCAACCTGAAGCGGCTCGAAAAAATGCGCGCTACCTTTGCCAAAAAGGAAGCCACCGAAAAAGAAGCGGCACAGAAACTCGCCGAGCTCCTTTCTGCGGTATCGCTTTCCATGTCGCGCAAGGCCGGCGAAAATGACCAGCTATTCGGTTCCGTCACCACAGGCGACATCGCCGACGCGCTCGCGCTTCAGGGTTATCAGATCGAAAAGCGCAAAATCGTTCTCGCCGATCCTATTAAAGTAATCGGTGAATATCAGATTCCGATCAAACTGCATCGCGATATCACGAGCTCGGTCAAGCTCACAGTTTCAAAAGAAGGATAGGCGAGATTCACTTCGCGCGACGCTGAGACAAAAGCCAAGTGGCGGCGTCCGGATTGTCAAACGCAGTATCCCACACATTGTGGCCTACGCCCGGCACTTCCGTGTACTTCGGCGATCCCCCCGCTTGGCGCAATGCCACCACCCATTTTCGCACTCGATCGACGGGTTCAATGGGATCGGCTTCTCCTTGAAAAATCCATACGGGAACTTTTGCATCGGGCACGATCTCATTGTCGAAGCCGTCTGAGCACAGCACAATTGCCGCAGCAAAACGGCCGCGCGCCAGCGTCAACGCGGCCCACACGCCTTCGCCGCCCATCGATTGCCCGGCTATATATTCACGGTCACGATCGATTGAATATTCCTTCTCGACTGCTTCGAGAATCTCGAGCGCCAGACGCAGCGAGACCGGCGCCGCCGTGTTTACGTGCGGTCGCGACCAGGCTTTTGTGTTTTCCACCTGCGGCGCGAGGACAAACACCGGACCCTTCGCTTGAACTTCTGCCGAAGTCCAAACGTGCGTGCCAAGAAAATTCCCACCCGAAATTTGGCGGAGATTGTCCGAGCCGCGTCCGTTTGCACCGTGCAGCCACAGCACAATCGGAGATTTCTTCGCGGCGGCGTATCCGAGCGGGACGAAGAGCCTGTACTGCATCGTCTCACCGCCGGCGCTGCGATAACTGCGCGCGAGAAATCCGTCCGCGGGATTGGACTGCTGCGTTTTCGCGCGAAGGCTCAGACAGACCGATAAAAAGAGGAACGAGAGGAACAAGAATTGTGAAGCATTCACAGACACAAACCAGGAGTGACTTCCCTGGTCAGGGACATTGGTATCTTCAACGCTTGTAATTCCGGGCGTAATCAGGAGGTTCAATCCCCTTTGCAAGCCGCGGATCATCGATTGGTGTTCCGGCGGTTAATTTCAGCGGTACGATGCCGGCCCAAAGCGGCAGCGCATAATCCGGTTCGTCATCTTTTGGCGGACCAGTGCGAACCTTGGCGGAAACTTCCCTCAACGGCAAAGTCAGCACGAGTGTGCCTTTCAACTCTGCGTCCGTGGTTTCACGCAAATCTTTCCACCGCCCGGGCATCACCTGTTCGCTGAAAGCAGCCAGCGCTGCCAGCTTTTCGTCGCGCTCTTCCACTTGCATCGCGCGGCCCAAGATCACTACCGATCGATAATTCATCGAGCTGTGAAATCCCGAACGCGCCATTACGATGCCATCGATCAGCGTGACGGTGACGCAGACTTGCACTCCACCCGCCAGCGTGCGTAGCATGCGGCTCGCCGGAGAGCCGTGAACGTACAACGTGTCGCCGACACGCGCGAAACCCGTGGGAATCACGTAGGGTTGGCCGTCAACAACGAAGCCGACGTGGCATATGAATGCTTCGTCAAGGATTCCATACACGCTCTCGGAATCATATTTTCCGCGGTCGGAAAGGCGACGCACCTTCGTTCGTTCAGTGGGCGTGAATTCAGCCATGGAACGAGGCTAGGACTTCGGTGGCCTGCCAACAAGAGCCAATCTGGATGGTCTCCGGCGACACGCAAATCCAGGTGAAATTTGCAAATTGTAATGGGCGAGCAATCCCCCTTAAGATTGCACGGAAGTCCCGGGGGTCGAAGCAAATCAATGGCGATTAGCCGAGAACAAGCTCGCAAGGAACATACAGCCGGCACCGGACACGAGCAGTTTAACGAGACAATATACGGCGTAATCTGCGCGGCGTGCCACAACTACATTCTATTCGACCACACCAATGACCCGCGCACCTGCCGTGAGCACGAAACTTGCCGCCAGGCGTACTCCTAGTTCGAGCAGTGTTCCTAATTTATTTTGGGGTGCTCCGCCCGCGCGTCAGAACGCTGTGATTTCCTCAGTACGATCAAACGGTGTAGCCAATTTGACCACAGCTCAGAGCAAAATGGCGGTTCGAGTTGCCGTGATCGACTCGGCGAAGATGTTATAGAAAATGAAGCGTTTCGAGTTCAGCCTGGACAAGGCGACTAAAGTACAGTTGCAAGCATCCGAACGAAAAGGCAACATCTTCGGAGGTGCGAAGCGGGACAGTATTATGGCCACGGGGCGAATCGCTGTTGCGGCTCTGCTGTTTACGGCTTTTGTTAGTTCGGCGCGCGCGCAGGATGGCGAACCGCCCAGACCTCCGCCCGATTCGGATCCAATCCTCGTTCATCGTCCGGAAACAGCACCCAAACCATCGACTCCAGGCGTCGTGTCTTTGACGGTGCCAAAGGGCACGCCACTACAAATCGCCCTATATAAAGATGTCAGGGTTTCGAAAGTCGGCCAGCAGCTCCAAGGTGTCACGGTGGCGCCGGTCTACGCTTTCGACAAACTGGTCGTTCCGATCGGCACCAAAGTAAACGGGCGAATCACAAATCTCGAGGGTGTTTCCAAGGGCCAGCGAACGCTTCGGGCCCTGGACGCGGATTTCTCACCGCCGCGCAAAGTGACAGTCGAGTTTTCCGAAATCGTTTTGCCGGACGGCCGCCACGTTACCGTGCACACGATTGTGACTCCCGGTTCTGGAAAAACCCTTCAATTCGTAACCGCCGCCGCTCCTGCTAACTCGAAAGGCGTGAAGGGCGTCGCGGCAGAAAAGACAAAACAGGCGAAACAGCAAGCCAAGCAGGAATGGGACGCGGCGATGAAACAGGTGAAAACGCCTGGAAAGGCCCGTCGCGTCGAGCGACTTGCTATTGCACAACTCCCGGTGCATCCGCAATATATCGACGGCGGCACGGTCTATTTCGCAGAACTTCAAGATCCGCTCGATTTCGGCACCGAGCCACTCTCGCCCGAGGCAGCAGCGTCTCTTGGTGGTCCGCCGCCGCCCGGAAGTTTCATCAACGCGCTTCTCATTACCCCCCTGGACTCCGCAAGCTCGCAAAAGGGTGACGAAGTTGAAGCGGTCCTTGCCCAACCGCTCTTTGATGGAACGCGGCTCGTGCTTCCGCAGGGGAGTCGGCTCAAAGGAACTGTCCTGCAGGCACAACCTGCGCGCTCCTTGAGCCGCAACGGCCAGCTTCGAATCGTTTTTCACGAACTCATCCCGCCGTCAGGAATCCCATCCAAAGTAGATGCAAGTCTCGAAGGTGTTCAGTCCGCCAACGACCAAAACTTGAAGCTCGATTCCGAAGGTGGCGCCGAAGCCCGGCCGCCCAATACGCGCCTGCTCACCACCGCCATATCCGTCAGTCTCGGCGCAGCGTCGTTCCTGGGCGACACGGCGAGTGATGTGGGGCCGCGCGTATCAGGAGGTGCAGGAGGGTTCAAGCTGGTAGGAATTGCGCTGGGCCTATCCATCCACTCACAGCAACTGGGCATGGCAATGGGTGCGCTGGGTGCGGCACGCTCAGTTTATACGAATTTCATCGCACGGGGACGCGAGGTCGTCTTCCCAAAATATACCGGCATGCAGATCGGGGTAGGCACCAGGCAGGAACCGACACCGCCCGCGAAGCCTTCAGCTCCGGACACCATACAGCAGTGAGGTTCGAACTGCGGAAGCTCACGGATACTCAAAAAATGCCGCCACTCTCCGTTGACGCAAATAACAACGCCCCGTATAATTAGGGTTTCCCAATAGCTTCCGGAGGCAGCATGTACGCTGTAATTCGTAGTGGTGGAAAACAATACCGCGTCGCGCCGGGTGAGACCGTCGAGGTCGAGCGCCTGGAAGGCAAAGTCGGCGGCAAGGTGACGTTTGATAACGTCATCGCCGTCAGCAACGACGACAAGAAACTGATATCGGGCGGCGACATCGCCAAAGCCAAAGTGGTCGGCAAGATCGTTTCTCAGGGCCGCGCCAAGAAAGTGAAAGTGCTGAAGTATAAGACAGGCGGCCAATTCAAAATTCAGACCGGCCATCGCCAGAACTATACGGCCGTTGAAGTCAGCGACATCCAACTCGCATAGAGGAATTTCATGGCACACAAAAAAGGTGGCGGGTCATCCACTAATGGACGCGACTCGCACGGACAGCGGCTCGGCGTCAAGCGTTTCGGCGGTCAAATGGTGACAGGCGGCAGCATCCTCATCCGCCAACGCGGCACTCGCTACAAGGCGGGTAAGAATGTCGGGCGCGCCAAGGATGATAGCTTGTTCGCGCTGATTGACGGCATCGTCCGCTTCGAAGACAAGGGCGGGATGGGGCGTTACATAAGCGTGCTCACAGCGGAAGAAGCCACTGCTCTTCTCAAGAAGAAGCCGGCTGAGTCTGCAGCCGCGAATTAACCCAACCGTATGCGAATGCGCGCCTCGGCGAATCGGGGCGCGTATTTTTGTTTTAGCTTTCAATCCTGGCGTATGCTCTCTCTCCGAGCTGCCCTTCTAAGCAAAATTAGGCGAGCAATCCGTGTTTGCTGACGAAGCGAAAATCATGGTGAAGGCCGGCGACGGCGGCAACGGCTGCGTCGCGTTTCGCAGGGAGAAGTACGTTCCGCGCGGCGGCCCATCGGGTGGCGATGGCGGACACGGCGGCGACATCTACATCGAAGCGAACCCACACGACAACACGCTCCTTCGCTACCGCTATAATCGCGAATTCAAAGCTGGCCGGGGCGGGCATGGGGAGGGTTCCGATTGCCACGGCGCGTCGGCCGACGATATGGTATTGAAGGTGCCCGTTGGTACCGTCGTCTTCGATTCCGACACTGGCGAACAGCTCTTTGATTTCACGGAACCCGCACAGCGATTTTTAGCCGCGCGTGGCGGGCGCGGCGGCCGTGGCAACGGCAATCCCAAGTTTGTTCGACCGTGGCACCAAGCGCCGCGTGAGCATGAAGACGGACATCCCGGCCAGGAACGTCACCTGCGTCTCGAATTGAAGTTGCTCGCAGACGTGGGCCTCGTTGGTTTTCCGAACGCGGGTAAGTCCACGCTGATTTCGCGCATTTCAGCGGCACGTCCGAAGATCGCGGCGTATCCTTTTACGACGCTCGAGCCGCACCTCGGCGTCGTCTCCGCCGATCCCGACGCAACACCTGGCGCTGGCCGCACCTTCGTCGTCGCCGATCTGCCGGGCCTGATCGAGGGCGCTCATGAAGGCGCCGGACTCGGCACTCGCTTCCTGAAGCACATTGAACGCACGCGCCTGATCGCGCATCTTGTCGACACAAGCGATGCGAACGATCGCGACCCGGTGCGCGATTTCGAGATCATCAAGCATGAACTCGCGTCGTTCAGCCCGATGCTCGCAGAAAAACCGATGATAGTCGTTGCCACGAAGCTCGACGCTACCACTGATCGCGCCCATCTCGAAGAATTGCGCTCCTTCTGCGCCCAGCGCAGCTTGGAATTTCACGCTATCTCGTCTGCTACTGGCGAAGGGATCGTCGAGCTCGTTCGCGCCATGGCCGATGCGCTCGACCGCATCCCCAAACCCGCCGTGCCGGTCGAAGGCGGCGAAACTCAAACAGCCGCTGCCGCTCCGCCTCATCTTTCCGAGCACCAGCCAGCTCAGAGTGACGGAGAGGATCATTGACGTCACACTCCTCTCATAAGCCGCACGGGCACTCGCATCATCGCCGCTCAGTGGCTATGTTCGGCGGCACCTTCGACCCGATTCACTCCGGCCATATCGCCGTCGCCCAGGCCGCACAAAAGCGCTTTCATCTCGACGCCATATATTTGATCGCCTCGTCGCGCCCGCCACACAAAACCAAACCGGCGCTCACGCCTTTCATTCACCGCTACGCGATGGTTGCGCTCGCCTGCGCCGATCATTCGATGTTCGTTCCTTCGCTGGCGGAAGCTCCCATGGACGGTGCCACGCCGCACGTCTTCTACACCTACGAAACGGTCCGCCGCTTTCGCCGTGAGCACGCCGACGATCATTTATACTTTATGCTAGGAGCTGACCAGTTTTTGGAAATTGCGACGTGGAAGAACTACGAAGCCCTGCTTGACTGCTGCGATTTCATCATCGCCAGCCGTCCGGGATTTCGCATCGAGGCTTTGCGTCTCGTGATTCCCCCGGAAAAACTTAACCGTACTCCTTCACACGACCCGCACAAAATCGCCTTGCGAAAATCCACGGTGCACCTGCTCACCACCGTCGCGAGCCACGTTTCTTCCACCGAGGTTCGCCATCGCCTCGAGCGCCATCAGACGATTCATGGGCTTGTGCCCGCGCGTGTAGAGGAATACATTCGAGGACAGGCCCTGTACCGGTGACCAACATTTCTCTGCGCCCCGAAATCCGCTGGGCCGTCGAAGCGGCTCAGGACAAGCAGGCCGTGGATATTACGGTGCTGAAACTGGCGGGCGTCGGCGCGTTCGCCGAATATTTTTTGCTCTGCTCGGGCAATAGCCAGCCGCAGATTCAAGCGATCGGTGAAGCGATTGAAGAACGGCTCAAGAGCCATGGAATTCGCCTGGCGCATCGCGAAGGGAAACCCGGCGCCGAATGGGTTCTGCTCGACTACGGCGATTTCGTCGCGCATATTTTCAGCGAGCGCGCTCGGCAGTACTACGATCTCGAGCGTCTCTGGCGCACCGCAGAGCGCATCGATTTCCCAGCGCCCACGCGTCCGCCTGAGTCTCCCGGCGAAACACAAGCCGGCGCATCGCATCAAAGCAATACCTGACGCTCCGATGACGGCATACGACGCGGCCACGCGCGAGACAACACCGCACGAGGTGAAACCGGTCGCGTTGAGCCTTGAATGGATCGCTGCCGATCCCACCTCGCTTCGCGTTCTTGAGCTTGCCGCCAAGCTCGCCGAGCCTTCCACCACGCTGCTCATCACCGGCGAGAGCGGCACTGGAAAAGATCAGCTCGCGCGCTGGATTCATCAGAACGGCCCTCGTCGCGACGCACCCTTTCTCAAAATTGACTGCGCCAGCCTCCCTGCCGAACTCGTTGAATCGGAGCTCTTTGGCCACGAGCGCGGAGCATTTACTGGCGCTGTCACGCGCAAGCAGGGACGCCTGGAGATGGCGCAGGGCGGTACAATTGTCCTCGACGAAGTCGCCGCTCTCACGCCCGGGATGCAGGCCAAGCTTTTGCGCGTCATCGAAGAGCGCACCTTCGAGCGGCTTGGCGGCACGGATTCGCTTCGCATGGACGCGCGCCTCATGGCGCTCACCAATACCGACCTTGCGAAAGCAGTCGCAACGGGCCGATTCCGCGAAGACCTCTACTTCCGGCTGAATGTTCTTGCTCTCCCCGTTCCGCCGTTGCGCGAACGCCGAGCCGATATTCCCACACTCGCTGCTCACTTCCTCACTCGCCTCGGCGCGGTGCACGGACGTCCGAGCTCAACACTCGATTCAGCGGCGTTGCACCTATTCGAGTCCTACGCGTGGCCCGGTAACGTGCGCGAACTGAAGAATGCGATCGAGCATGGGCTCATTTTTGGAAAGGAGTCGCTGCTGGAGCCCGGCGATTTCCCGGAAATTATTCGCGCAGCACCCCACGAAGCCGGATCCATTGGTCCTCTTCGCTCGCTCGAGGATCTCGAGCGTGACGCCATCAAAGCAACCCTCGAAGCCACGCGCTACAAAATTGGCCGCGCTGCCGAAATCCTGGGCATCAGCCGCAAAACCCTCCTCGAGAAGCGCAAAAAATATCAACTGACTTAGTTTTTATGTCTAGCCCACCAAGGCCAAACACAGTTCGAACACATGACTCGACACAAATTCAAGATTGGAGACAAGGTCACCGTTACCGGCGTCCCGCCAATCACTTTTCCGCGCGGCGTTAAAGATGAGTTGGGGACCAGAAAACTGTTTAAGAGCATGGTCGGGAAAGTCTACACAGTCCGGGGATTTAATGAGTTGGGCTATATCGAGCTCTGGCCGAAGCGATTAAGTTCAGTTTGGATTGAACCCGATTTTCTGAAGCTGCGTGCGAGAAGAAGAAAAATCAAAGCATGAAACTCCGTCTCCTAATGCTAGGCAAAACCCGACGTGAAGAAGCCCGCACTCTCCTCGACGATTACACCGCCCGTATCCGACACTTCGCCGGCGTCGAAGTCACCGAACTCCGCGACGCTGGCCCCGCCCCGCTTCGCAAACTCAAGCTCGACTCAAGCGCAACGATTGTCCTGCTCGACGCCGCCGGCAAGCAATTCACCTCGCAGCAATTTGCAAAATGGCTCGGCGACCTACGCGACCGCGGCACGCGCGAACTCGTCTTCCTCTGCGGCGATGCTGAAGGCTTCCCGGCTGACCTGCGCGCCGCCGCCAAACAAAAAATCTCGCTCTCCACGCTTACCATGCCGCATGAATTCGCCCGCGTGGTTCTCGCCGAGCAGATTTACCGTGCCTTCGCGATTCTGGCCGGTCACCCCTATCCGAAATAGCCGCGCTTCTGCGAAAATATCGTCATGTCCATCAAAATCGCGCTCGACAAAGCCGCGCCCGCCTCATCCGTTGAACTCATGATCACCAACCAGCTTCCCGATTACGACCTCGAAGATATCGAAGCGGCCATCCCGCGCGACGTGGATCCGATGCTCGCCTCGCAAGGATTCAAAGATCTTCTCGACGAAGCGCGCGCGATTCTCGATCGCGAACTTGCCGGCGGCCCGCTCGAAATCGCCCAGCTGACCGGCGCCATCTGCCACGACAAAGAGATTTACCGCCCGGGAATCTGGCTCGTTCTACGCGAGCGCGGCGCCAAGGGCGAAATGAGCGCGGCGGCCGGTCAGCGTGTCGCGGAGGTTGCCGAAACTCTCCGCCACGAGCTCCAGCTTTCCTGAAACATCAACGAGGCTCCTCTGAATTAAGTAGGCCGTCCGTATCTCTACGCATGCTGCGAGTAGTACGCTCACGACTAATTCACGTTTTCCACTTTTCCGAAATATTCACAGGAGCTTATACACGCTCATACGATTGACGCGCCATCGAACCACGCGCAAAATGCCACGCGCTTCACACAAAAAATAAATCGCGCAAGCGCGAATACGCGCCGCAACTAACAATTACGCCTCTTGCATCTCAAAGAGGCATAGGCGAAAATAAAGCGAATGGCTACGGCAGGCACCTCGATCGAACGCCCCCTCCCGCATAATCTCGAAGCGGAGCGCAGCATCCTCGGCGCTGTCCTCCTCGACAACCATTCCCTCAATGCAGCCGTCGAAAAGCTGCGCTCGGAAGATTTCTTCCTCCCCCAGCACCGCCAGATTTTTCAGCGCATGATTCAGCTGGCCGAGCATCAGCAGGCCATCGATATCGTCACGCTAATGGACGACCTCGCACGTCGCGGTGAGCTGGACTCCGCCGGCGGCGTCCCTTATCTTTCGCAGCTAGCCGATGGCTTGCCGCGCGCGACAAACGTCGAGCACTATGCGCGCATCGTCAAAGAAAAATCCGTCCTCCGCAATCTGGCTTTCTCCGCCGCCGCCATCCAGGAACAAGCCCTCGCCGGCGGTGATGACGCCGACGTCATCCTCGATCGCGCCGAATCCACCATCTTCCAGATTGCCGAAGATCGCGTCCGCGCCGGCCTCATCGGCGTCAAAGAACTCGTCCGCGACAATTTCGAGCGCCTGGAGCGCATCTTCAGCGAAGGCCGACGCATCACGGGCCTCGCTACCGGTTACCCCGGCCTCGACAACGAGACCGCTGGCCTGCAACCGTCTGAGCTGGTGATCCTCGCAGCGCGCCCCTCGATGGGGAAAACCGCGCTCGCGCTCAACATCGCCGAAAACGTAGCCGTCCGCAATCGCGAGCCCGTCGCCGTTTTCAGCCTGGAAATGTCGAAGGAATCGCTCCTTCTCCGCATGCTCGCGTCAGAAGCGCGCGTGGACGCGCACAAATTCCGCACCGGCCACATGGGCCGTGACGATTGGAATAAAATCACGCGCGCGCTCACCAGCCTCGGTGACGCGCCGCTCTGGATCGACGACTCCGCATCCTCCACTGTCCTCGAAATGGGCGCGAAGGCCCGGCGCCTCAAACGCGACCGCGGCCTCTCGCTCATGATCGTCGATTATTTGCAACTCGTAGTGCCCACGAATACCGGCCGGGGCACGAACCGCCAGGAAGAAGTTTCCAGTATTTCTCGCGCGCTAAAAGGTCTCGCAAAGGAATTGAAAGTTCCGGTAGTCGTGCTGAGCCAGCTCACGCGCGCACCCGAACGCGAAGAGCGCAAGCCGCAGCTTTCCGATCTGCGCGAATCGGGCGCGATCGAGCAGGACGCCGACGTAGTCCTCTTCATCAATCGTCCAAATTTTTACAAAACCGATTTGCCCGAAGAAGATCGTGCCAAAGCTGAACTCATCATCGCCAAGCAGCGCAACGGCCCCACCGGCAACCTGAATTTCGTGTTCCTCGCGCGCCACACCCGCTTCGAGGAAGCCGCCCCAGACGCGTGGAGCACCTCACCGATGGGTGATGAGTAAAATATTTGTCGGTTGAATTGCTGCCGAGCCAGAGCGGCTGCAGGAGGTTCTTTGCTTACCGCTAGGGCAAGGCGCTCGCCGCTGAACCTCCTTCCGTCATTCGAATCGCTTCGCCCGTCGTCACAAGACGAGCACCCATGGCGTCTAATTCACTGAGAGCGCGTGCACCCTCTTCCGCTTTCACCGTTTCGATCGCATCTTCGACAACAAGAACTTTGCGGCGACGGTCGAGCAATCCCTTTGAGGCAAAATGCACGCAGTATTCTGTCACGACGCCAAAGACCACAAACGTTGCCTCAGCACCAAGGCATTCGACTATTTCGTTCGTATGCGGGTTGCTGAAAACGTCCAGCTCCTGCTTTTCGATCACGATTTGCGCATGGTCGAACAAATCAGAAGGAAGTCCGAATTTCGCCCGATTGGGAATAATCAAATAATCTTGCGCAAGTCCCTCAGTGACGATACGGGCGCCTTCCGTTCCTCGAATACAATGAAGGGGGAAACTCGCAAATTCGGGGTCACCCGCCTTATGCGCGCAAGCACTCGATACCAATAAAATTGAGGCCTTCTGCGCGGCATCCACAAGCCGCTTGATATTCGGAATGATCCTCTCGGCTCCGGGAACATACAATTTCCCGCCGGGCAGCATGAAGTCCTGCTGCGCGTCCACTTCCCAAAAAACAATTCTACGTGACGCCGTCGCCATCACAAGCTCTTCAATCTCATCACCATCGCGCCAGCGGTTGTCACTTTGGTGCCGAGCGCCGTACGCGCTTGCGTATCTTGTCGAGCAGCTTTTCCAATTGTTTGCTGTATCGCACCGGATATTCCGCGCTCTTATCGATTCGTCGGTAACGCTCGGGGAGATGCGCCAGGCCCGCGACGCAGCGATCGCGCAGTGCGCTGATCGGTTCCGGCGGAAGGGTGCGGCGGCCTTCCATCATTACCGGCGCGAGCAGTGGCGCACCGCCATTTGCCGGCTCACCCTCAAGCGCGATCTTATCCTCTTCGAATTCGCCCCGGCGATTCGCATACCGGAACACTTGCTTGCGCCCGGGATAGGTTACCTTCGCCTGTGTGAGTTTTGCCGCTCCCTGTATCTTCCCCGCACGATCCACTTCGACGAGTTTGTAAACCAGATTCAAAAGAGGCGCATCACTAGGAGTTGCCAGCGCCGAGCCCACGCCAAACGAATCGATCGCCGCGCCTTTCGCCAACAGCCGCGCGATCTCGTATTCATCCAGATCGCCTGAAGCAAATATTCGCACGTCCTGCCAGCCCACCTTATCCAGCTCTCGACGAACCCATTGGCTGTCTTTCGCCACGTCGCCGCTATCAAGGCGAACGCCTGCTGGCTTTCGTCCCATGCGAATAATTTTCTTCACCGCATCGTGCACGTTGTAAGTGTCGAGCAACAAAAACGCGCGTTCCGGAAACGCGTCGAGAAAATGCGCAAACGCGTCCGCTTCATCATCGTGTGCCATCACCCACGAATGCGCCTGGGTTCCGTACGTGTATACGCCAAATTGTTGTCCCGCGAGCACGTTGGAGCTTCCCACAGCACCGCCGATCGCAGCCGCCCGCGCCGCAAATAACCCTGCCTGCGCGCTGTGCGCCCGGCGCGCACCGAACTCCACCACCCGCCGCCCTTGCGCCGCCGTCACCACGCGCGCAGCTTTGCTCGCAATCATCGTTTGGTATGCCAGCATGGCTAGCAAATACGTCTCCATAATCTGCGCTTCAATGATGGGAGCGGAGACTCGAAGCATCGGCTCGCCGGGAAAAACAAGCGTGCCCTCAGGAACAGCCCAGACGTCGCCGGTGAATCGGAACGTGCGCAGGTAATCGAAAAACTCCGGCCCGATGTACTGAAAAACGTGATGAGATCGCAGGTAGGCAATCTCTTCGTCGTTGAAATTCACGTGCTCGAGAAAATCGAGAGCCTGTTCGAGCCCCGCGGCAACCAGATAATTCCGCTGCGGCGGAAGATTCCGGACGAACAATTCGAAGGTGGCGCGCGCCTCGAAGCCAGTCTGAAGATAGCCGGCCGCCATCGTCAGTTCGTAGAGATCGGTAAGAAGTCCTGAGTGTTCGCGCATGAAAGTCCGGGAGATATCCCGCTAACTACCCTCGATCGCGCCGCAGAGTTAGGCCGCCATCTACCACGAGCGTTTGACCCGAAATGTAATTATCCGGTTCCAAAAAGAATCGCACAGCCCGCGCCACATCCTCCGAAAGCCCGAAGCGCCCTATCGCGCCACTCTTCACGTAGCGATCGTATTTTCCCGATTGCACACTCGCCGCGGCCATCCCGGAAATCGTCGCTCCGGGAGCAACCACGTTCACCCGCACGCGATTCCATTGCTGCGCGAGCAACTTTGCCGCGTGCGCGAGCGCCGCCTTGGGTGCGGCGTAGTTCAGACTCCCTGGAAACGCCGTATGCGCCTGCATTGTAGTGAGAAGGACCACGCTGCCGCCCGCCGTACTGCTCTCCTCCATCACTTGCCCCAGATCCTTGGCCAGCAGCACTGGGCCCACATAATTCACTTCGAGCGAAGCAAGCAGCGCATCGTGATCGAGTTTTTCAAAAGCTACCCGAGCCGGGTCGCCCGGAAAAATCGCGACTCCGGCTAAGTCAGCGGCGGCCTTCTTGCAGGCTTCGATGTACGTATTCCGAACTCCCGCCGACGCAAGGTCGCCTTCAACCAGCTCCAATTTCGCGCCATATTGCTTCTGCATGGCATTCGAAAGCCTTTCGGCGCGCTTACGATCCTTGCGATATCCGACTATCAGATGTGCCCCCTCACGCAGAAGAAGCGAAACAGTGGCTGCCCCAAGCCCACCTGTCCCGCCCGCAACCACCACCGTCTTCCCGGCCAGCGTTCTCTCCGGGAAATCGTAGCGGAACTGAGCGTAAGCGTCGGCGCGAGCCTCGTCCCAATGCTGTGAACTCATTTCTCCCCGCATTTCATTGCGGTTTTCACGCCTCAATCAATATGAATTGCGGTAATCACCGCCAGAAAAGACAAAACCCCCAAGCCTCCGGTCCGTTTTTCGCACCGGGCGTGCTTGAGGGTTCCACCTCGAATCTGTGCGCCGGGCCTAACTACTTCAAAACGGCGTCTTTAAATGCTTTCGCTGCGCGCAAGCGCACAACTGTCTTGGCCTTGATCTTAATGGCCTCGCCAGTGGCCGGATTGCGGCCCATGCGAGCCTTGCGGTGCGCCTTCACGGCGCGGCCGATACCGGGAATCACGAATTTTCCAGCGGACTTCGCTTCTTTTACAGCCAGGTTGAATAGCTCGTCAAAAAAGGAGACCACCTGCTTCTTTGACACCGGCTTATCTTTGGTACTGACCTTCTCAGTCATGTACGTGATGATCTTCGACTTGCTCATCGGGTTTGCCATCGAGTTGCCTTTTCCTCCTCGGATTTTATTTGCGGCTGGCCCCGGCGTCCCGGGATGCCGCGTGGGACTATAGCCGCACTCCCCCGCGAACGCAAGCAAAAAGCGCGAAAAAGCCCGGAAATACGGGCGTTTCTCGCTACCGTCGCTTTTGTAGTTTTAGTGTGCGGCGAGTCGCTGGTAGAAAAGCGCCACTGCCTTGATGCCGCCGAAATAATTCTCGAGCGCGATGTGCTCGTCCGGCGCGTGCGCGTTTTCGTCGGGCAGACCGAAACCCATCAGCACGCACGGCACCTTGAACGTGTCGTGCATCTGCGTTACGAACGGAATCGAGCCTCCCTCGCGAATAAAAACCGCTTTCTTTCCAAAACCCGATTCCAGCGCGTGGATCGCTTTCTGGAAGATGGGATTCGAATAGGGCGCCACCCACGGTTTCCCCATGCTCAGCACTTCGAACTTGCAAGTCACTGACTTCGGCAGCAGCTTGCGGATGTGCTTTTCAACCAGCTTCGCAATCTTTGCTGGCTCCTGCTTGGGCACGAGCCGCGTCGAAATTTTCGCGTAGGCTTTCGACGGAATCACCGTTTTTGCGCCCTCGCCCATATATCCGCCCCAGATTCCATTCACTTCCAGCGTAGGACGCGTCCACAACCGCTCGACGATCGTAAATCCCTTCTCCCCGTCAAGCCCGGGCGCGCCTACCGTCTTCCGAAATTCTTTTTCTTTCCAGGGAAGCGAATTAAGAGCTTTGCGCTCCTGTTTCGAAAGCGTCGCCACGTCATCGTAGAAACCGGGAACCGTCACGCGAAAATTCTTATCGTGAAGCTTCGCGATGGTCTCGCACAAAATCGTAAGCGGATTCGGCACCGCCCCGCCAAACACTCCCGAATGCAGGTCCTGCGCCGGCCCCGTAAGCTCGATCTGGTAATAATTTAATCCTCGCAGCCCATACGTAATCGAAGGGACGCCCTTGGCAAGCATCGACGTGTCGGAAACGACGAGCGCATCGGCCTTCAATCGGTCGCGATTCTTCTGCACGAACTCCCAAAGGTTTACGCTTCCAACCTCTTCCTCACCCTCGATCATCACTTTCACATTCAACGGCAGGGTTCCGGAGGTTTTGAGCAATGCTTCAAGCGCTTTCAGGTGAATGTGCACCTGTCCTTTGTCGTCGGCGGTGCCTCGTCCGAAAAGATTTCCTCCGCGCACGGTTGGCTCAAAAGCAGGACTTGTCCAGAGCTCAAGCGGCTCCGCTGGCTGCACATCGTAATGTCCGTAGAAAAGCACGGTAGGTTTTCCCGGCGCGCGCAGCGATTCCCCATACACAAGCGGATGCATTTTCGTGGGGACAATTTCGATGTTTTCAAGACCTGCGCTCTGCAACTTCCCCGCCACCCACTGCGCCGCGCGTTCCACATCCGGCTTATGTTCGCTTTTCGTACTGACGCTGGGAATCCGCAGAAATTCCTTCAGCTCACTCAGATTTTCTTCCCGCTTTGAATCGATATACTCCGTCAGGTTCATGCTGGGGCCCCCCAAGTTGTCTTGATCTGCCAGGAACAGCTCAAACGGCTCGAGTGCGCCGCCCACAACCTCCAAAAACAAACACGTCATTTTAGGAACCTTACTCAATTTCAGCAAGCTATTTGCGAACTGTGTTTTTGGACACCTCGACGTTTCCGGGCGTTGACTCCGTTTCCCGCGCGTTGCACGATATTTGCATGACGCTAGAGACAGAAACCAAGGGCCAGCGCCGCAGTTCGCGCGTCTTCACCCGCATTCCCGTTCGCGCCACCGGCAGAGATCTGCTGGGAAAGAAATTTCAGGAAACCAGCCAGACCATCGTAATCAATGCCCACGGCGGCCTTCTTTACTTGCAGGCCGAGCTCAAAGTTGGTGGGGAGCTCGTGCTCATAAATCCCGCCACGGAAGAAGAGCAAGATTGCCGCGTCGTCTATCTAGGCGATACGTCCGAAAAGGGCACCCGCATCGGCGTCGAGTTTCTTTCTCCCAGTCCGCACTTCTGGGGAGTCGAATTTGCGCCGCAGGATTGGCCCACCCGCGCGGCCCCTCGTCCGGTCCATTAGTGGTAGAGTGTTGCCGCGAGCCTCTCGCCGATCTCCATGCGCGGAAAAACCCTAAGAACCGCAACGATTCACTGCCATAACGCATGAAATTCCTCATCGCGGGTGCCGGCGCAATTGGCGCCTACATGGGAGCGTGCATGGCCCGTGCCGGGCAGGATGTCACGCTATTCGCCCGCGGCCCTCACCTGCGCGCGATGCAACAGCACGGCGTGCGCGTGAAGAGTGTCGACGGCGACTTCGAAGCGCATCCAAAAATTGCCGCGAATCTCGAAGATGTCGGCCCGGTTGATGTCGTCTTCCTCGGCGTAAAAGCCCATGGTCTCACCCAGCTCGTCCCCCAACTCCAACCCGTCCTTGGCCCAGAGACCACCGTCGTCGGCACTCAAAACGGCATCCCCTGGTGGTTTTTTCAGGGATGGGGCGGCGAGCACGAAGGCATGCACCTTGAACGCGTTGACCCCGGCGGCACAATCGCAGCCGCGATCGAACCGCGCCGCGTCCTCGGCTCCATCGTCTATTTCGCCACGGACATCGTCGAGCCAGGTGTCGTACGCCACACCGAAGGCAATCGCATTTCGCTCGGCGAACCCGACGGCACACGCTCCGATCGCAGTCGCCGAATCGCCGAAGCTCTGATCGCCGCAGGCATGCGCTGCCCTGTGACCACACGCATTCGCCAGGAAATTTGGGTGAAAATCCTCGGCAATGTCGCCTTCAACCCCATCAGCGCGCTTACCGGCGCCACGCTCGTAAAAATGGCACGCGATCCCGATGTCAACGCGCTCGTCCGCAGAATCATGGAAGAAACCATCGCCGTGGGCGCGAAACTCGGCCTCGAAGTTCCCATCACCATTGACCAGCGCATCGCCGGCGCCGAAAAAGTCGGCGAACACAAAACCTCAATGCTGCAAGATCTCGAAGCCGGTCGCCCGATCGAACTCGAAGCCGTAGTAGGCGCCGTCGTCGAACTCGGCGAGCGCCTCAACGTCCCGATGCCACACACCCGCGCTGTCTACGCCTGCACAAAACTTCTGGCACAAACCCGCACCGCCACCAGGTAGTCACGTTGTAATTTTTCGAGGAGACCGATCCGCTATCAAGAGTGTTACTAAGGTAGCCACGACGACGCATTCCTCATCGTGAGCTCTGCCGCGCGCGTGAATAAACGTTGAATTATGCTACTTCGCGCCCCCCGCCGCCGGCGCCGAATCAATCTTCGCCAAATCCACCTGCTTCCATTTACCAGCCATGATTCCCGCCCGAATCTCAGCAGGACTCTTCCCAAGCTTCGTCTGCTGATAGCTATACACAGCTTCTTTCTTGCACACGTCGCAGATGGATCCGTGATTATCCCCAAAACAATCCAGTAAGCTCGTATGCCCCACTTCCCGGTCGCAACGGCAATAGCAAGGCTGCTGATAGAGCACCGGCTTCACCTTCGCAGCCATCGCATAAATTTTCTGTGTCCGCGCATCAGAAAACTGCTTCGGATCGAGGGTCTCAGCCAACGCACCGCTAGGAGGAGCAGCGTGATATGCGGGGGTATCGCTGTCAGGTCCAGACGCCGGAGCAGATTGAGCTAACGCTGAAGCCGCACCAGGCTGCCCTCCATGCGCCAACCCAATTCCAAACCCAGCCCCAACCATCAAAATCACAGCAGCAAATATAAGAGCCGTCTGCTTCATCTCGCACCCTCCACAAATCGGCCAATAAAATATTGAACCAGCAAACAAATCGTATCACGCCCAAGTGGCACAGGCACTCGTGCTTGTCCTGAGGAACGAAGGGCCTGTGCTCCGACGACTTCGCACCCAAATTCGCGCACCCACCGCCCTCGGCTCAAGTCCAGACTCCCACTCGCCAAGCACAAAACAACACCTCGCTTTTCTTTCTCGCACCGAGATTGACTCTCGTCCCCCGCTGGCTTAAGGTTCCCTAAAAGAGGGATCAAGCAAAACCGAGGCCCGCAAAATGTCGACGTTCCCAATTTTCGATCTCTCTAAATTCACCAACGCCTCCCCAGCCGAAAAAAAATCCCTAGGCCGCCAAGTCGACGAAATCTGCCGCCAAACCGGCTTCCTCGCCATTACCGGCCACGGAATCCCCGACGAAACCATCACCCGCGCCTGGAACTCCGCCCGCGCCTTCTTCGATCTACCAGTAGAAAAAAAGTTAGCCGTGAAAATGCGCTACGAAGGCTACCCCTACGGCTACTCCCCGCTCCAATCCGAAGCCCTCGCAAAATCGAAAGGCGAAGATACCCCGCCGGACATCAAGGAAACTTTCAACATCGGCCCGCTCGCGGTCCCCCCGCACACCGGCAATGAACCCTTCGCCGATTTTCGCTACGCCACCAACATCTGGCCCAACGAGCCCGCCGGGTTCGAGCAAGCCTGGTCCGACTACTACCGCGCTCTCGGCTCCCTCGCCGGAAAAATCATGCAAGTCTTCGCCGTCGCGCTGAATCTCCCAGAAAATTTTTTCGACGCCGCCGTCAACGACCCCATCAGCGCAGTCCGCGCCCTGAACTACCCGCATCAAAATGTCGCCCCCAAGCCCGGCCAGCTCCGCGCCGGCGCCCACTCCGATTACGGCAGCCTAACAATCCTCCGCGCCGACTCCGCCGCCGGCGGCCTCGAAATCTTCAACCCCCAAAAACAATGGCAACCAGTCCCCGCCGTTCCCAACGGTTTCATCGTCAACATCGGCGATCTCATGGCCCGCTGGACCAACGACCGCTGGGTCTCCACTCTCCACCGCGTCGTGAATCCTCCGCCCGATTCCACCGGCTCCACGCGCCGCCAATCCGTAGCATTCTTCCACCAACCCAATTGGGACGCCGAAATCACCTGCATCCCCACCTGCCTCGCCCAAGGCGAAGAACCAAAGTATCCGCCCGTCCGCAGCGGCGAATATCTAATGCAAAAGTTCCACAGCACAGTAAAACTAAGTACCGCCGCCCCATCGCCCTAGCAACTGCCTTTAGTGGCACAGGCACTCTTGCTGGTCCTGAGGGACGAAGGATTTATCCTGAGAACCGAAGGGCCTGCGCTCTTACGACCACAAGCGCGACCACAACCAGATGCCGCGACCGGCTCCCTGCAGCTGTCCTATCCCGCTGCCACCTTCCCATATGCCACCGCAATCTCCGCCGCCACTCGTGCATTATTCAGCAGCAGCGCAACATTCGCCCCCAGCGTCCTCCCCCCACTCCCCTTTGACAACGCCTCCAGCAAATAAGGCGTAACGCGCTTCCCCTGCACCCTCTCCACCGCCGCCGAAACCAGCGCCTCAGCGATCAACTCCTCCAATTCCCGCCACGCCAACGCGCTCCCCGCCGGCACAGGATTCGCAAACACAATCCCCGCCGTCATCCCCAGCCCCCACTGCGTAGCCATCAAATGCGCGGCCTCATCAGCCGAATCCACCCGGCACTGCAGTGTCAGCCCGCTCTCGCGCGAATAAAACGCCGGAAGCTCATTCGTCCCATACCCCACCACCGGCACTCCGAGCGTCTCCAGCATCTCCAGTGTTCGCGCCAAATCCAGAATCGCTTTCGCCCCAGCGCACACCACCGCCACCGGCGTCCGCGCCAACTCCGTAAGATCCGCAGAAATATCCAGCGTCTCCTCCACCCCGCGATGCACGCCCCCAATCCCGCCCGTCGCAAACACCCGAATCCCCGCCCGCGCCGCAATCCATGCCGTCGTCGCCACCGTCGTAGCCCCCGCCCGCCCCGACGCCACCACCGACGCCAAATCCGCCCGGCTCACTTTTGCCACATCCTTCGACTCCGCCAAAAACGCCAGCTCCCCAGCCGACACTCCCACCACCAGTTTCCCGCCCAGCACCGCAATCGTAGCCGGCACCGCCCCGCCAGCCCGAATCGCCGCCTCCATCCCCCGCGCCGTCTCAAGATTCTGCGGACGCGGCAACCCATGCGAAATCACAGTCGACTCCAGCGCCACCACCGGCTTCGAATCGCGCAGCGCCGCCGCCACTTCCTCATGAACAAAAATTCCCTTGTCCAACGCGCCCCGCCCCTTGTCCAAATCACCCTCCAATACTTTCCGCTCTGGTGATACCACAAGTTTGCTTCTCGCACCGCCGCTTTGCTTTTCTCGCCAAGCGCTGCTTTTCGTACCGCCGGCGTCCGGCCGGCGCCTTTTCTTACGACTTGTCTTTTTGTTTTCTCGCTTTGCTCTTGCTTGTCTCTTGCCTTTCGTACCGCCGGCGTCTCGCCGGCGCCTTTGCCCTTGCCTTCGTAGCGCCGCCCTTCGGGGCGGCAGGTTTCACGTTTTTTCCTTTCGCTTTCGCCTCATTTGAAGTCTGAAATTTCCAATTTGAAATTTCCTATCCCCTCGTCGCGCTCTAATGCAGTTCAGTAGCTCGAAGGCGGTGCTGATATCCGCTACATCCAAGCGATGTTGGGCCACAAGCGCCTGGACACGACGCAAATTTATACCCACGTTTCGATTCGAATGTTGCAGCAGGTTCATGCTGCGACACATCCGGCTGCCTGGCTCTCGCCCTAAGGCACAATGGCTCGTAAAATCTGACTAATGCTCGTAGCGGCTCGACACAGCGCCTACTCGGAAAATCGCGTTGGATCATATTACCGCGCCAGATACTACGATCCGGCCACTGCAAGATTCCTGTCCGAAGATCCGATAGGCTTCGATGCGGGACCGAACTTCTATCCCTATGTTTTAAATGATCCGTTAAATTGGATAGACCCGAGCGGAAAGCAGCAAGACTCTGTAACTTCAAGCCTGCTGCAGGCTATTAGGAACGGAAATTCAGCCGAAATCCAAGAAATTCTCGATGCCGCTAAAGATGTCCTTTCTGACGACGCCAAGGATCTGGGCAAACAGGCCATTAAAAGACTCAGAACGCCTTGCCGCGACCTAGTTAAGGGAAGCTTGAAAAGATCGCCTTCATATCACGCCGAACTCGAAGACAAGTTATACGAGGACCTTCTGAAAGACTCATCTCAGGAGGCCAAGCAGATGAGAAAACTAATTCAACAAGCAGGGCGCCTTCTGGATAAACGGCTGCCATAATGATACTAGGAGAGACGGGTATGGTCGGTATCTCTGAGCTTCGAACGCTTTGGGCCTCTCAGCGATTTGACGAAGCTCTATCATTAGTTGACCGTTTACTGTCTAAGTGTCCAGACTGTCCTTATCTGCTTGTAACCAGAGGCATGGCAATACAACTTCTCGACCACCAAGGAGGTCCTCCTCTCCATGAGGCGGAGCGTAGTTTTCTTCGCGCGCTAGAAATCGAGCCAGACTATTTAGCCGCAATTGAGGAACTTGCGCACTACTACGACGCAGTTGCGGACGACACAAAGAAAGCCCAATACTTCGCGCGGGAGTACTTAAGGCGTGTCGAACCTTCTCTGAAAAAATTAAACGTCATTCTCAGCGAGAAGGCTGACTAAGTAGGTTGGGCACACAAGTATTCTCCGAAACTCAGACCCACAATCAGAACGAGGTCTGTATCACTACCGCGCCAGATACTACGACTCTGGCGTTGGACGCTTCCTGCGCGAGGATCCACTGCGCTTTGGTTCGGGCGATGGGAATTTTTATGACTACGTGGGGAACAATCCTGCCCGTTATACCGATCCGACTGGACGGTTACCAATCTATGGGAAATGGTGCGGGCCGAACTGGACGGGTGGGCTAAAGGAGCAATACGATCCGAAACACGCCGGGCTTTACAAGCCCCCCGTCGATCGGTACGACACCGTTTGCATGCACCATGACATCTGCTACTTCAATTGTAGACAAGGCAGCCCATGCGATCCCGAGGGCCGGGTTAATTGCTTCAACAACTGCGACCAGATATTTGTCCAAGAGATGCCCGACCACGAGAAGTTTTGGCCTACCACACTGAGTGCTGGAATTAATCTGCATCGTATATTTTTTCCTGATCCCGAGAGCAATGCTACTAAATGTTGCAATGCGAAGAGTCCACCAAAGACCACACCATGCATAGGATTTTCTTGCCTGGATAACAAGTGAATCGGTTATCGGGAAAGCATAAAGTCCTGGTTTACTCCGTTCCTCTTCTACATCTTTGTGCTTGCCTAGTCATCGCGGGGTTACGTTTCGAATTAGGGTGGCACTACATGACGATGGTTGATTTTCCAGCGTCCGTCTTGGTGATAGCCTTGGCCTACAGTTACGACCATCCCCTCATCCTTTTCGGAAGCATCGGTACTCTTTGGTGGTATTTGCTTAGTCTCGGAGCTACATATTGCTGGGCATTTCTGCAAACCATCCGTTCCAAGAGGTAAAGCCCCAACGAACGGTATGGTAGAAGACACGGCCCCTATTCGGATTTGCATCCGCGCTTCGACTGGTAAGTGGCAGGTTTCCAAAATGAGGACCGGCCGGATACAAAAGGCATTCACACAAAACTCGACCACCACGACCACCAACTACCTCTACGATGGAAGCAATGCAGTTGCGGACATCGACCAGAACGGAAATGTTCTGGCGCGATATGCCGAAACTCAGAATAAACGAACCGCTCGCGGAGCTAAGGTCCGGATCAACCAATTATTACGAAGCGGAGAGGCTCGGATCAGTCACATCGTTAACTAGCGGAGCTGGAGCGAATCGCCAACATCTATACGTATGACTCGTTCGGTAACCTTACGAGCGCGGCCACTAAGGCAATTCACCCAGGTAAGGAAACGCATACCAAGCTAGCCATGCAAACAGAGCCCAGTGTAATGCCAGGTTCAGTCTGAAAGTCAGCTTGCGCTTTCCCCAATAAATAAAGATTCCACCGAGAAATGCAATCCATGCCGCGTTGATCCCGCACAGCACATGGGTATATTTCGCGCCCTGGTAATGCAGTCCATATCCCCAACTCCAAACAAACCATCCAACGCTCAGAGCTGCCGCAATGGCTAGCAGGCCAAGCGATCTGCTTGGAAGATTGTTGTCACCCTGGAGTAGCCTCGGATTCCAGATAAAGAACAGCAATGGCGGAATTGCCACCCCAGCTACTCGGGAAGAAAGCAAAAAGGCGGGTATCGCCGTTAAGGCTGGATATGGACTAAGGAAGGTTGGACCTGCTGCAGCGAGCAATCCGACCCAAGCAGGAATCGCCAACGTACATCCGCTGATGAGCGCGGCTGCAACGGTCTTCCCCTCCACAAATTCGCGCATTGTGGCCTCTGACATGGCTGACACCTCGACAGGCTTAGGAATACTCTTTCCATCTGAGCGCAAATACCATCTAGTGAGAAAAATCGGGAATTCAGCGCGGCGGCGCGGGGCCGGATTCATATCCGGGCTGACATCCTGGCATGTCCGGAGGCGTCATACCGAACCTCCTGAGAGTCCACGAAACCCAGTAGTTGCTACTATGCCGGTTTAGAATCTATCTTGCGCGCGTATAAGAAGATGTAGGTAGTCAACACGACAAACGCAGGAATACCCAATAACAAACCAAAGATTCGGGCTTCGGCGTCTTGCGAAGCATGAACCAAAATATCGACTGCATAGAGTGCAGCTAGCGAAAAGAATCCGATGTTCACAAACACCGCAAGTTTAGAGTCAAAGAGTTCTAGCGCAATACCGAGGAGCAGTATCGCCACCACTATGAACGGAATCGAATAGTTCTTCCAAGGCATAGGCGTGCCAAGGAGCTCGTAGAGCGACTTTTCCTGGAGCAAATGACGAACTGCAATCCCGCCAAAGATTACATTCGAGAGGCATACCCATACTATTCGCAATCTTCGCATTCCGTCTCCACCAAAGCTCAGTGTTTGTTCTGTCGCTGATTTTGTTCGTCAGAGCATTCTTTTAAAACGCCCACAACCCAATTCCAGCAATTCGTGCACGCTGTCTGCCCAAGGTGGGGTTTACCCAATCCGCAGTAATTCGGCGGAGCGCCAGGGTTTTTAACTTTCCTGTCGACGCAATCGCAACTGGGGTCGGGAACGGGTCCGATCGGTTTGTCATCTGGATTCTTTGAGGGATCCTCCGACGGCTCCCATTTACCTGGGACTTCCTTACCAGGATTATTGGAGGGTGGATCCTTTGCTGGGCCAAATCCAGCGGCTTGGTCGGTGCTGGTGTTGTAGAAGTAGAGGTGCGAAGGGGGAGGATCGCCCCAATTCTTGACCACGCCTCCGAGAGCTCCCCGTAACGGTCGCTGCCTGACTTGCCACGGGCAAAGTCCGAGAGGATCAATAAAATTCGTCACCGAATTTAATGCGTAATCGTACCGACTCAAACCATCGGGAAGTCTGAGGAAATCCTCGCTTATGAAGTGGCCTGTGCTCGGATCGTAGTATCTGGCGCGGTAGTAATACAGACCGCTTTCGGAGTCGAATTCCCGCGCGGTGTACTGGAACCGATTCGTGATCGAACCGGTCGAGGCCGTAACGTTCCCGAACGAATCATAAGTGTAGGTGTTGGCGATCGCACCAGCTCCGTTTGTAAGCGATGTGACTGAGCCCAGCCCGTCTGATTCGTAGTAGCTGGTGGTTCCAGACCTTAGCTCGGCGAGCGGTTCGTCGATATTCTGGGTTTCAGCATATCGCGCCAGAACATTCCCGTTCTGGTCGATGTCCGCCACCGCATTGCTTCCATCGTAGAGGTAGTTGGTGGTCGTAGTGGTCGAGTTCTGCGTGAATGCCTTTTGTATCCTGCGTCCTAGCGGGTCGTACTTGAACGTGATTGAGCCACCGGTACCGGGTAGAGTCACGCTTGCCAACCGGTTCTCGTAGTCCCAGGTGTAGTTCGTCGTGCCGCCCGAGACGGTCTTGCTCGTCGTATTCCCGTTGTAATCGTAGCTGTAGCTCGCATTCGGAGTCGAGGTCAACTCGTTCGACGTATTGTTGACGTACGGCGACACACTCAGCGAACTTAGCCGGTTGCCTACCGGATCGTAGGTATAGCTCTCGGTCGTGTTCGCCGCTTGCGTCACTTGCGTAAGCTCGTAGAGAGGATCATATGTGTAATTCGACGTCACTCCCGCATGCTGATCCGTCTTCGTTGTACGATTTCCCGCAGGATCAACCGTATAACTAGATCCGTTCAATAATAAGTGCGGCCTGCTGGCGCGCGATTTTAATAGAGAACCGTTGTATTCTGTTAATCACTATGCTACCGTCATCCCTGGGTTATGCGAACACTGCAAAACTCGGACAGTAGCACGGTTCCCAAATTGGGAATCAGCCGAGGTGTACCACTAACCCGTCGTCACAAAGGCCTAATCGCAAATTTGGAATTAAAACTCCGCCTAACTGGCTGCAAAACCAATCACATCCAGTTTTCTAATCGCAAATTTTTGGAGGTTTTTGCGCTAAATTCCTCAGTCAGCACCGCGAATTGCTTGTTCCTCCACTCAGGTAGTTCTAATCTACGGTGGCGCGATTAAAACTCCGCGTAACACCTTTAAAATATGCAGCATACAAATTTCTAATCGGCGGTAAAGAGGGGGTTTGAAAGTGTTACGAACGCCGGCGATCGTCGCCATCGGCGATATCAACGTCGACATGCTTGGCCGCGTGAAATCCTGGCCGAAGCCAGGCCAGGACTGCCTCGCCTCGCAACTCGAAATGCACTGCGGCGGCGTAGGCGCAAACTCCGCCCTCGCTCTCGCGCGCTGGGGCATTGACGTGCGGCTCGCCGGCTGCGTCGGCCGCGACCGCTTCGGCGACTACGTTCTCGAGCATCTCGCCGAAGGCGGCGTGAACACGCGCTGGGTCCAGCACACGCGCGACGCGATGACTGGCTTTTTCTATATCAACATCACGCCTGACGGTGAGCGCACCTTTTTCGGCAGCCGTGCCGCAAACGGCCACGTGAAAAATCTGCGCAGCGTGGAAGCGCTGTGCAAGCGCGCGGGAGCAGCGCACCTCGTCGGCTACAATTTTCTCAATCCCGGCCCCGCACGCGCCGCGAAACAAATCACGCGCGAGATTCATGCTCGCGGCGGCTGGGTTTCGCTCGACGTCGGAATGGCGCCTGCTCAGCAAATCCCACGGAAAATTTTGCAAATCATTCCCAGCGTGGATATTCTCTTTCTCAGCACGGACGAAGCAACGCTGCTCACCGGCGCTCGCGATCCGCACCGCGCGTTTGCGGCACTTAAGAAAGCGGGCGCTCGCGAAGTGGTTCTGAAACTGGGAAAAAGCGGCTGCCTGATTTCGCGCAATGGCGAGCCGCAGCACGTTCCGTCATTCGCTGTGAAAATGGTCGACTCCACCGGAGCAGGTGACGCCTTCGTCGCCGGATTTTTGCAAGCGCGCCTCCGCGGCTGGTCGCCCGAGGAAGCAGCCATCGCCGCAACTGCTGGCGGCGCTGCCGCCGTATCGTTCGTCGGCGCCGGTGAAACTCTGCCGGGCGCGCGCGAAGTCGCCGCGCTGATGCGCTCGCAGCGCCTGCGCGGAAAATGGGAGGCGGTGCGCTACAGCGCACTCGCGCGCCTTCAAAATCGCAATTCGCGCCCTGAGAGGCACACATGACGCTACAGCCAGATCGCAATCAGTTGCCTGAATGGAAAAAAGAGCTCGACCGTCCGCGAATGAAGTCTCTCGCCGATCTCTTTCCAGTCCCCAAGCCCGTAATCGGCATGGTGCACCTCTGGCCGCTTCCCGGCGCTCCCGGCTACACGGGCTACGGCATGCAGAAAATTATCGACCACGCTCTGCGCGACGCCGAAGCGCTGGTGCAGGGCGGCGTCGACGGCCTCGCAGTCGAAAACATGTGGGACCTCCCCTACTACGTTGGCAACGACGTGAAGCCCGAAGCGATGACGGCGCACGCCGTGGCCGCCGCCGAAATCGTGAAAAACTTCCCGATACCGGTCGGCATCAACGTGATTCACAACGGCGGTACCGTCTGTCTTTCGATCGCGCTCGCAGCGGGCGCGCGATGGATTCGCGTTTGCATTCTCACGGGCGCCCGCGTTTGGGATACCGGCGAATTCGACCACGGCTGCGCCGCCGAATTAATGCGCAAACGGAAAGAACTACACGCCGAAGGAATTCACATTTTCGCGGATGTCGACAAAAAACACTCGGTGCCGTTTCCCGGAATCGATCTGCGCACGCACATCGAGTGGACGGAATTTTACGGGGCAGACGCGCTGATCGTTTCAGGAAGATTTACAGGAAGTGCGCCGGACGTCGAAAAAGTGCGCGAAGCAAAAACTTACGCAAAGCGCCCGATTCTGATCGGCAGCGGCACGAGCGCGGACAACGTCGCCGCATTCCTCGAACACGCCGACGGCATCATCGTGGGAACAAGCCTGAAAAAAGATGGAGTGATGCAAAACGAAGTGGACACGGGCCGCGTCCGTGCGCTGATGAACAACGTGCAGCCAGTCCGCGAGAGAGCCGCGGCCCGCGCGTCTTTGTTACGTTAATTTGTTACGCTAAATTCGTCACGCTCCTGACATTCTGGAGCGCGCCGTGCAGCTAGCGTCCGTGCGCCGCTTGCTGCGAAGCCGGCTGCTCCGTGTTCACCATCCACGGAATGCCAAACCGATCGGTGCACATGCCGAAGCGAGGCGACCAGAAAGTCTGCTGAATCGGCATGATGATTTTTCCTCCCTGGCTCACTTCGTTGAACAGGCGATCCGCTTCCGCCGGATCTTTTGTGCTGAGCGAAAGCGAGAATCCTTGCGGCGCCTGATAACGATCGGCCGGCACATCGCTGCCCATTAGCACTCTTCCGTTCAAATCGAGCCGCATGTGCATGATCTTGTTGTTAAAGTCGGGCGACGATTGCGCTTCCTTGGGCGCTTCGCCGTACGTCGTCTTGAAAGTGATCTTGCCGCCGAGAGCCTTTTCGTAGAGCTTAAATGCTTCCTCGCAGTTGCCATTGAAATGAAGATAGGGATCCAATTGCATGTTGCCTCCTGTGTCTGCTTGAAATCCGGATCGCGCGCACGATCCGGGGATGTTTCATTGAGCCGGGGAAAATCAGCCGCCGGACATTGCTCCGACGATGAGAAACGGTTCTTTGCCCGCAACGACCGCAGAAGGCAGCTGGGTCTCCGCGGGTTCGTGCGAATAATCTTCTTCGCAGGCAAAAAATCGCACGAACGGCCGGCGCTCGTGCGTCACCTGGTCGCGAATCGTGCCGCGCAGCACCGGGTATTTTGTCTCGAGCGCGTTGAGCACCGAGAGCAATGTTGGCTCGCCGGAAATTTCGACACTTACTTCGCCGTTCACCCGCGCGAGCGTTCGCAAATGCGCCGGAAGTATCACGCGAATCATGGCAGCGTCTGAACCTCCACGGAAAGCACAGCCGGCAAATCGCGCACGATCGCGTTCCAACTGTTGCCTGCGTCCGCCGACGCGTAGACTTGCCCGCCGCTCGTGCCGAAATAAATTCCGCACGAATCGAGCGAATCGACCGACATGGCGTCACGCAGCACGTTGACATAACAATCGCGCTGCGGAAGGCCCTTTGTCAACGGTTCCCATTCGTTGCCGCCGGAGCGGCTGCGAAAGACGCGAAGTTTTCCATCAGGGACGAAATGCTCCGAATCGCTTTTGATTGGCACGACGTAAATTGTTTCCGGCTCGTGGGCGTGAACGTCGATCGCAAAACCGAAATCGGTGGGCAGGTTGCCGCTCACTTCCTCCCACGAGTCGCCGGCATTGTCGCTGCGCATCACGTCCCAGTGCTTCTGCATGAATAAAGAGTTGGGACGCGAACGGTGCATCGCGATGTGATGAACGCAGTGGCCCACTTCCGCATCCGGATCCGGAATTCCTTCGGACTTCAATCCTCGATTAATGGGCTGCCACGTTTTTCCGGCATCGTCTGTGCGAAACGCGCCCGCTGCTGAAATCGCGATGACGATTCGATTCGGATTTTTTTCATCGAGGATGATTGTGTGCAGGCACAAGCCGCCGGCGCCCGGGTTCCAGCGCGGCCCGGAACCATGCTCGCGCAAACCGGGAAGCTCTTGCCAGGTTTGCGCGCCGTCGGTTGTGCGAAACAGCGCCGCATCTTCCACTCCCGCGTAAACCGTATCGGGATCGGTGAGCGACGGCTCAAGGTGCCAGACTCGCGCGAATTTCCACGGATGCGGCGTGCCGTCGTACCACTGATGCGTGCCGGGAACCGTGGCGTACTCGAATTTGTTGCCGACCGGTTCCCAGGTTTTGCCGCCGTCATTCGATCGCTGGATCAACTGGCCGAACCAACCGGTGGATTGAGACGCGTAAATGCGGTTCGGGTCCACCGGCGAGCCTTTGAGGTGATACATTTCCCAGCCGGCAAAATGCGGTCCGGTGATATCCCATTTCTCGCGCTTTCCGTCCGCCGTCAGGATGAACGCGCCTTTGCGCGTTCCGACCAGCACTCGCACTCCGCTCATCAATACCCTCCGGTTTCCACCCTTCCGTTCGTTTGACCGCTAGACGCCACTCTTATATTTGTTTCCCCCGGGACCGACTTCAGGTTGCCATGGCCACAACTCTTTCCTACTGACGGAGTTTAGGCGAACCAGTAAGCAAAATAAAACAGTGAATTCTTTTTCACAATTGCCAGCACGTGGCTGGAGCCCCGCGCGGGTCTGTTGCAAGTAATACAAATCGTTCAGTTTGTCGCCAGAACTACGATCAAGCGGCGAGGGCCGTGCGCGCCCATTACAAGAATTTTTTCAATGTCGGCGGTGCGGCTTGAGCCGGTGATGAGGCACAGAAACGAATTTTGGGCGACGGTGCCGCGCTCCTGAATGCGTGCCAACGCAGCGTCCAGATCCGGCAGGAGCTGATTCATTGTTGCAACGACGATGTGAACCGGAGCAACGACAGAGGCGGCGCGTCCGCCGCATGCTGCGGAGACCAGCACCGAGCCCGTTTGTGCGACAAGCGCTTCGCACGCGGAGATTGTCGCTTGGACGGATTCCTTTGGTGCGCCTTCGCTCGACCATTGAATTGACCTGCTGGTTTGCCACTCTGCGGCAAGGTCGCGCAGATCGGGCGAATCTTGAGCGAAGATTTCTCCTGGCGGGAGCGCAGCAAGAATTTCCTTTATGGCCGCGCTGCTCGCGCGCAAATCGGGGACGGCAACGAATTCCGTAATATTGATTTCGCATTCTTTCTGAAAGCGAGCGAGCAGGCCGGTGACGGGAGCAAAGATTTCTTTTGGTTCACTAGGTTCGTGACGAGGCGCCGGTTCGCGTAACGCGGTGCGGATGCGGGCTAGGATTTTCTCGCGGCTTGCGTTTTCAGTTTGCGGCATTTTTTCCCCAGAGGGCGCGAAACGATTTTTCGGGGACGCGCGGCGCGGCGTGATTTTTTGACCACCGACCCATCGGATCGAATATGGTGCCATCCAGACCGAGGCCGTGGGTGACGCGCAAGGTCATCCGCGCCAGACCTCCGACGAATCGAAAGCGCGCGGCGCTCTGCATGGTCAATTGCCAGAGCTTAAAAGCGATCCGTTCGCTCCAGGGCCGGGCCGAATGATTCACGGCGTTACGCCGATTTTCGAGCAGGTGATGGTGCAGATCAATTTTCACCGGGCAAGCGTCTGTGCACGCGCCGCAAAGGGATGAGGCGTAGGAGAGATGGTGAAACTCGTCAATTCCGCGGAGATGAGGAGTGAGGACGCTGCCGATAGGCCCTGGATAAGTGGTGCCATAGGTGTGACCGCCGATCGTGCGAAACACGGGGCACACGTTGAGGCAAGCACCGCAGCGGATACAATGCAGCACGTCGCGCTGCTCGACGTCTGCGAGCAGTTCAGTTCTTCCATTGTCGAGCAGAACAACGTGAAACTCTTCGGGGCCGTCCACTTCGTTTGGCTTGCGTGGGCCGCCAATGAGCGTGTTGTAGCAAGTGATTGGCTGGCCGGTGCCGGCCGTCGCAAGCACAGGCCAGAACACCGCAAGGTCCTGCAGCCGCGGAATCACTTTTTCAATTCCCGCGAGGGCCACATGAATGCGAGGGACGCTGGTGCAAAGGCGGCCGTTGCCTTCGTTCGTGGTGAGGGCAATCATTCCCGCATCGGCAACGAGGAAATTCGCGCCACTGATTCCCATTTCGGCTGAGAAAAAATCGCGGCGGAGCGCGCGGCGAGCCGCGGCGACCAGCTCAACTGGATCGTCAGTATCCACATCGCCCAATTTCTCTTTGAATAGCGCCGCGATGTCTTTGCGGGTGAGGTGCATCGCGGGCGTGACGATGTGATAGGGGGGTTCATTGCGCAATTGCACGATGTATTCGCCGAGGTCGGTTTCAATCGCCTGGATGCCGGCTTTTTCGAGCGCGGGTGAGAGGTGAATTTCCTCCGCGACCATTGATTTCGATTTCACCATTTTGTGGACGCCGCGGCTGACGGCGAGTTCGGTGATGTAGCGGCAGGCTTCGGCGGAATCCGCGGCCCAGAAGACGTGGCCGCCACGTTCCTTCACGCGCTGTTCGAATTCAAGAAGATAGCGGTCGAGATTGTTGAGCGCTTCCCACTTGATTTCATGGCAACGCTGGCGGGCCGCTTCCCAGTCGGCAAAGCGCGAGCGGCCGCGATCGTTGGCGGCGCTGTACTGATCGATGCCGCGACGAATGATTGTGCGGTGCGTGAGGTCCGCGGATTTTACGGCGGCGGTGCGGAGGAATTCTCGCGCGGCGGAACTCATTGAGCACTCACCGTTTCGATCATAAGCGAGATAGCCAAAATTTCATTTGCCAGAGGCTCCTTTTCCACGGCACTTTGCCTCTAGCGAGTATACATATTCAACTGTATTCCCTTCTAAGGGTAAGTCCTCGCACTCTATTGGCGCAGCTAGAACCATACCCCAATCGTCACGGCCTTGCAGGATTCCAAGTTCAGAAGGAAGTTCTTCGGAGGAGGGGGAGAAAAACATGTTTCGTAACAAGACCTTTCAGGTTTTTCTTGGTTTTGCGTTGGTTTTAGCGTCGCCGGTACTTTTTCCCACAAACAATCAGGCTTCGGCTCAGGACAACTCCAAGGGCGACACAAGGGAAATGACCACAGTGTTCGCGCATATTCCAGTGCCGGGCTCGCCGGTACGGCAAATCCTTTACCAAGAGGAAAATGGCAAGCGATACCTGTACTTGCAGCAACATATTCATTTCACGGTGGTTGACGTGACCGACCCGCAGAAACCGCAGATCGTTGAGCGCGTTAAGTCAGGAGGGAAATTATCCGAGATCGACTCCGGACTGGCGATCTCGGTTTCGGCAGACCAGTCGGGGGAAGGCACCGTTCCGACGCAGACAATCAAGCTGATGGATATGACTGATCCGAAGAGTCCGCGCACGGTGAAGACGTTCACCGGCGTCACAAGCATATATTCGGAAGACGGACGACATTTAATCTACATCACGAACAATGAAGGATTGTGGATCGTGAAGCACTCCATGTCGCACCGATTGCCGCTATGCACTTCGGAATCGGCAGAAAATACCGTAGCCCAGTGCCGGTAAGGATAAGGCTCGACCGGCCGCGCCCTCTTGCGAGTCGGTCTTACTACTTGGTGTCGACATTGCAGGCTTGCTCCACCCGCTTTGAATCTGGGATATCGAACTGCATAACGACTTCCGAGCCGTCGTCGGCATCGGTGGTGACCTCGACTGTGTGGGCACGCAGC
This sequence comes from uncultured Acidobacteriota bacterium, assembly GCA_963729525.1. Classification (GTDB taxonomy): domain Bacteria; phylum Acidobacteriota; class Terriglobia; order Acidiferrales; family UBA7541; genus Palsa-295. Next base: position 2,820,496 of record CAVSOB010000005.1, on the reverse strand, counting down.
ATTTTCTTCAGAGAGTAGTTAGAAAACACGGTCGAGGTCTTGTCCTTCCCGGGGTTCCAGTTTCGCTTTTCAGGTTTTGAGTCGTCCAGCCGGAGCTGCACAAAGATCTTGGGATAATAAGAAGTTCCGTGAATCTCCGTGGGTTCCACGTAATGGACTTTCAGGGGTACACCGGCCTGGAGATTTCCAGCTACCAGCTTGCCCTTGGAGCCACGGCCCTTGCCGCAGTCGATAGCCAGCGAAGGCGGGGTCGAGACATCGCCTGAAGGGCGTTTCAGGAATTTGCCGGTCAAAGTGAATCGGGTGTAGGCGTTCCCATCTGATATTTGGCTTTGTTGCCATCCTTGACCCGACGATGGGGATTGTTGCTGAGCTCTTGCTGAGAATGCGAGAGACGCCCATAGCAGGGGAACAAGCGCGAGTAGTGGGGCTGATCTCATTGTTTTATCTCCCTTTTACCTATATTTGTCTGCAAATCCATACTAGCCAAGACGACGCAACACGGCAATCCGCTATAGCGGGTATCTCGACCCTCATCGTCGCGAACGTTGCGAACTTCGTGAACTCCGCTTTGACTGCATCCCAAGAGACCTGTAAGATGCGCGGCGCTTCATTTTCAGGAGACAGAGATGCGAAATTGGATTGTATGCGGGTGCGTTGCTCTTGTCCTGCCCTGCTGTGTATTCGCGCAGCAGTCCGGCGCGACGGACAAAACGGCCCCGAGCGCGCCATCAAAGAGCGCCACCGCAAAGAGCACGAATGCTCAGCCGAAACTCGCCGAATTGCTGGAAGCGAAAGTGAGAGCGGCTTGGGCGGCCTACCACAAGAGAGACAAGAACGGCTATGCCGCATTTTTGACCGATGATTTCCAAGGCGTAGAGTCCGACGGCTCCGGCGAGCGCCCCAAGCCTCACATACTTCGCGAAGTGGAACACAGCATGTTTACGGATTACCTGCTGCAGCTTTTCCAGGTTCAACCACTTGGAGCGCACTACGCGTTCGTCACCTACGAGAGCAGCATGCAATTCCCCAAAGGCTCGGGCACGCGCTTTAAGAGAATTTTCGTCGGTGAGCTTTGGACGAATCGAGACGGGGAATGGAAGATGATGCGCTACCAAGAGACCCCCGTCGGGTAGTTCGTGGACCCCGAAAAAGCAGAAGCCCGAATCCACAAGCGCGGATTCGGGCTTCTCATTCAGGCGAGTCCGTGTTGCAGGTTACTGGGATGCGTAAACGCCCACGCAGCCGTCGAGAGCTTGCGATTGGCAATTGCCGCCCGCCGGCAGGGGAACGAAAATGTGATTGTTAAAGTTGTCGGCGGCGACACTGTGTGCGTTGCCATTCGTGGGCACGTTTTGGAGCCATTTGCGAGAACGGGCGTCGATCACGCCGAGGACTGGACTGGGAAGCATATCTCTTGCCGCCAGGTAATACCGCATGTCGCCCGGGTTGAACCATCCCTGATCGACTCCGCCTACGAAGTTGATTGTGGAAACGATGGCGCCTGTAGTGCCGTTGATGATGTAAGTGGTCGGGGCGAATTGCCTTCCGTCATGACCCGCGCATGTAACTAGTACGTCTGTGCCCGGCCCCAACGCCAAGCCGCTCGGCATGCAGCTGGGGACTGGGAAGCTGTTGACGACCGCGGGCACAAACTTGGTGACACCTCCTACTGTGATTTTGTGGAGGGGATCGATGACATCGACGCTGCCAACGGTGATGTCCGGAGTCGAATTTCCATTCGTCAGCAGGAAGCTGCTTGTGGGGGGATAAAAGATCATCCCGCCCAGTCCGGCTGGTGCGATGGCTCCAACGCAGCCCGCTGGCGTTCCAGGGCCGGGAGGACAAAAGACTCCGCCGGCTTGGGTCGCAGTGGTTGCGGTGAGTTGTGGGCCGTGATGGCAAGCAACATCCGGGTTGAAGCCAGCCGCGTGGCCGGAAGCTCCAGATGGAACAGCCGGGAACGGAGGAGAAGCGCCCGGAGCGCCGAAGAAAAATATAGACGGATCCGGGCAGGGAAAGCCCGCTGTGGCATTCGCGCCGCCATCGTCGATCAAGACCGTATCGTCATTTTGGGCAGAGCCATCGTAATAGATCTGGCCAAGGATGCACGAGGAGTAATTGGCCGGGAATTTTGTCACGGGATTACCAGGAGTGTTACCGGGACTGTATGGCATCTGCTGGCTGTAGGGCAAGCAATGCGCAGCCGTTAGGTTGGCGGATCTCGTCACGATGCCGGTGGCGTCAACGATCGTCAGGAACGGAAAACCCGGGTCGCCGTTAATTACTGCAAAGAGAAAACGGCTGGAGCCGTCCTGCGGAAAAGTTACGAGACCGCCGGTTGTCGCAAGCTCATCACCGCGCAGATCGCCACAGGATGGATCAGAAAACGCTCTGCCGTTTGCAGACGCCTGACAAGGGCCAATGCCAGTGGGACCATCATAGTCGGGTGACGTGCCTGTTACGATGGTCGCTGTCACAGTAGGCGGCATAGTGAAATTGCTTGTGAGCATCGGGACCAGGTCGAAAACCACCACGCTTGAGCTGCCAGTCCCGACGAACATGAAATTTCCGTCGGCGGAGACTTCAAGGCCGTTCGGACCTGAGAGGGGATTCAGGTTATTAGAGCGGGAGGCGCAGCACTGTCCACCCATGAAGCCGCCGAAAACGCCGTTTGCGCCGAAACCCGGCAGGGCGAAGTTCAGCGTCCTGCAGCCAAACCGGGTGAAGTTACCCTGTGCACTGGTGATGGGAGGGATTGTGATACCAGTTGCCGCATCCTTAAAACACGGGCTGGCGTTGTTCCCAGCCTCGGCTACCGAGTTGATTCCACCAATCGCCCACAAGGCAGTGTTGGTGACGGTGTTGAACACGGGGACGTCGAGGCCGATGCGATCTGACACGGAGTACAAGCGATTCGTGGGATCGAACCAGCTGATGTCGAAGATGTTGAAAGGACCGCCGGGCTCGCCGTTACCGTTGTGTTCCGGCACCAGCATCACATCGATCAAGCCCACTGTCCCATTTTTGTCCGTGCCACACGTGGGACAGTTGGCCGGCCCTGAGCAATTGTTCGAGATCAGAGTCGTTACCAGGACAATTGCGAAAACTGCAAGGGGCAACATTTTCGATCTCATCGAATCTCCTCCAACGATGTTAGCCGGGGGCTGCTCTTTCCATTTCACAGCTGTTCGTTCGATCCTCAGCGCCGCTGGATTCTCGTGCTGGCCCCCGTAGTAACCAGCGAGCGATCATCCGAGGCGCTCAAGATCGCGATTAGAACCGGAACTGAATCCCTTCAATAAACACAAAGTAATTGCGGGGCGTAATGCCCTGTACGCTCGGATCCTTGAGCTGGTTGATGTTCACGTCCGTTTTGACGAGAACCCAGTAATTGAGATACCAGTTGAATCCAAAAGTCCACTGGGCGGTGTGGTCGCTAAACGTCGGGACCACGCCCGGTGTAATCGGGCAGGCGGGCGTCGTGTTGGCATCGCACGTGATGCCGGCGGCGCGGCCCTGTAGCCAGGCATAGCGAGCCTTGAGCGCCCACGCGCCCCATCCCGGTCCACCCGTTTCTCCAGGGGAATTGGGGCCGATGACGGGGTGCTTGACGCGGGGAATGGCGTTTTCCGGCTCCGTCTCTCCGGTGAGCAAATATGTCGCGGAGATGTAAGTGCCCTTGCCCACGATGCCGGGGAGAGTGTTGAACCCAACGCCGCTGGGGACAAACGAGCCGATGCCGCTGCGCTTTTGGAGGAGCTGCGTGTATTCAGCGCGAATACCCAGCGGTCCTCTCAGGAAGGCAGCAAAACCGTTATAACGCTCGATTCCGCCATTGATCCGGAACTGCGGAAAGAACGTGTAGGTGTTGTCGTTCAGGACGCCGCTGAAGCTCAATTCACTCGAAAGAGCCCTGGAGCGGCTGTGCTCGGCAGAACCACCAAAGAACAGGCCTTTGAGCCAGGGGTTGTCGGACTGTTTCCATGGGGCGAACCGGACCCTGCCGACGACTTCGACTTCGTTGGTGGTGTCGTTGGCCAGCAGTCCCTTGCCATTGAAAATGCCAACCCAGTACTGCATCTTCTCTCCGAACAAGTCGCCGTGCGCGTCAACGCCGGGGGCGCGGAAGGCTCCGGCGGCATCGGGGTATAGCACGGAGTTAATGGAACGTTCGGCGAACTCGACGTTGGTGTCACCCGTGCCGACTTCCATGGAGAAAGGCACCTTGTACTGGCCGCCCATGATCTTGAAATAGCTCCAAGGCTTGAAATCTATGTAAGCGTCTCGAACGGCAATTGTCGGGGTGGCGGTGGAGGCTGTCTCGAACAGGAAAGCGTAGTCGAGTTGTTTGCCGTAGTAACCCTGAACACCAAAGCGGGCGCGCCTGATGGAAAATGTGTTGGAGGGCGCACCGTCGCCTTTGTAAAAGGCATATTGAGCGTTCAAATATCCGACAGGCATGAGCTGGAAGTTGCCATCCGAGCTCTTCAGGAAAAAGTGCTCACCGTTCCATCCGGCGGTTACGGCCGGGGCGTCGCTGGCTTTCTTCTGAAGGACGTCGATCTCCTTCTGAAGGGCGTCGATGTCTTCAGTGGTGGCGGAGGCAGGGGCGGCGCTGGAATCCGGCTGTACGGGGTCGGTGACCGCGGTAGCCTGGACCAGGTGAGCGCTCCCGGCTTGCGGCTGCGTGCTCGCCTGGACGAGCCGCTGGATTTGGGCCTTCAGTTCCGCGACCTCCCGGCGCAACTGCTGAACTTCTTCCTCGGATGCAGCCTTCGGCTGTGCTGGATCGGCTGTCGGTTTGGCGCTCTGGGCAAAAGCGAGCGGACCGGAAACAAGGAAAAGCGAGGCCAGAAGCACACCCCGAAGTTTAGGCGAGCGCATATTTACCCTCTCCGCAGAAATTTTTCTCGCAAGGCAGGGGAGCGTCTATCATATCGTTCACAAAGCTGTCAAGAAAATTGCGCGAAGAAGGCGAAATAGCCGTGGTTTCGGGAAGATAATGCTGTAAAGCATTCTCAGTTTGCGAATTCAGCAAAATGCTTGACAGGTTGCGAAGACGGTGCTAGATGGTTCGCTTAGCGGACCAGTGGGGGTTCGCTCGGGAATTTCGATTTGTTCGATTCGTAGTTCAAATGGGATGAAGAAGTAAAATCCCAAAAAACGTAGCTCTGAACAGCGCCCGATTAACCTGGGACGGACGCTTATGGAGGCATATCCGTGGCTACAGCTATGGATCAGAAAAACTCAACTGCGGAGTCGCTGCTCGACAATCGTTGGATTATTCTCTTCTTCAGCGTCCTCAGCATGGTGGCAGTGGCGAATTTCCAATACGGATGGACGCTGTTCGTCGGCCCCCTTCAAAAGCACCTGAATGTAGAAGCAGCGCTGATCCAAGTTACCTTCACGGTTTTCGTTCTTCTTGAAACCTGGCTGGTGCCCTTCGAAGGCTGGCTTGCCGACAAGTTCGGACCCAGGCTTTTGGTTATGATCGGAGGGGTGCTGGCGGGGGCGGGTTGGTATGGAAGCGGAAAGGCCGACACGCTTTCAGCTCTGTATATCTCCTATGCGATTTCAGGACTCGGCGCGGGCGTGGTGTACGGCACGGCGATTGGAAGCGCGCTCAAATGGTTCCCCGATCACCGCGGACTCGCGGCCGGACTAACAGCTGCCGGCTTCGGAGCCGGGTCTGCCTTCACTGTCGCACCCCTAGCTAACATGATTAATCCCGCGGGGCAGCCTCCTGGTTCCGGCTATCAGCACACTTTCATCGTGTGGGGAATAATTCAGGGCGCGGTTGTGGTGATCGCTGCGCTGTTTCTGAAGGCGCCGCCGACAGGTTGGTTGCCGAAGACCTGGAGGCTAAAGGGGAGCCCAGAGGTAAAGGGCCGTCAAAGCCTGAGAGACTTTAAACCCGGAGAGATGGCGTCAACACCGCATTTCTGGCTGATGTACGTAATTATGGCAATGGTGGCGACAGGCGGTTTGATGGCGACCGCACAATTGGCTCCAATGGCCAAGGACTTCAAAGTAGATAAGCTGGTTGTCGTGCTACTGGGGATGTCGTTGGGACCCGCATTGACTTTTGCACTTCAGGCCGACCGGCTGATAAACGGGCTTTGCCGGCCTTTTTGGGGATGGGTGTCGGACCGGATTGGGCGTGAGAAGACTATGACCCTCGCGTTCGGATTAGAGGGAGTCGCAAAACTCGGGCTTCTCAAGTTTGCCAGCAATCCACTATTGTTTGTCGTTTTCAGCGCATTCACATTTTTCGGATGGGGCGAGATTTTTTCTCTGTTTCCGGCGCTCTGTGGAGACTTCTTCGGCCGCAAGCACGCGACCACGAACTACGGATTCCTGTACACGGCCAAAGGTACGGCGTCAATGTTTGTGCCGATTGGGTCGGCGCTTGTTCTGGGCAAGGCTTTCGACTTTCGAGCGGATATATTGCTGCTGTTGGGAGGCGCCTTGGTATTGTTCGCGGTGTTCCTAGCCCCCACGGTGATGCGCATACAACTGAGCGGAGCCGCGAAGACGGGTCTACTGGCAGCAGCGGGTGTGCTCGTTGCATATGGGATCATTCTGACGGTGATTCCTGACAAGATTTGGACGCCGTTCGCCGCAAAATTCACAGTGCCAAAAATCGGGTGGATTGGCGTTTTCATGATTACGATCGTTTTCGACTGGATCGCGGCGATATTGGCCTTTTTTGTATTGCGCAGGATGAAGGCCCCGGCTGCTCATGATGAGGTCGCTGCGGTTGCACCGCAGGCTGGGACCTCGCCAGCGCGCGCGTAGCGAGATAGGAAGGCTTAACCGCTCGGCTTGTCGAGCAGAGTTCAGGTCTGCCCGGTTGAAAGCGGCTTAATTGCCGGGACAAAACCTGGGAATTTTCCTGCAACAGGCGGCAATCTGTTTCAGTTTTTTCCGCTGTGCAGAGACGCTCGGGGCTGCCAAGCCTTTCTCACGGCTTTGTATTCTGACGCCAAGGCGTTGGCTACCTGGATTTCTCCCCTTACAAAGCGCTCGTGATTCTCTTCGAGTTCGGCGGGCAAATAGCGATAATTCACGGTCACGCCAAAGGAATCACGCAAGCCGTATGGCCGCAGGTTTCCAAAAGTGTTAATTCTCTCCAGGCGTGCTCCATTCGAAAGATGAAAAGTAGCGACGGAATCGTAGAGCTTTCCGTTCTGACGCACTTGTGTGAGATAAGCGAGAGCGAGGCGCTCGAGCGGCCGCGAAAGAACTTCTCGATGCGCCAAAGGCTGTTCGAGCAGATGAAATAGCGCTTCGACCGGGTCGCGACGGCGGCCTGCCGTAGTGAGACTTTTGGCATCCTCGGCCACTAGACGTGACAAGCGATCGTGGGTGAAACCTTCCCCGTTTTGCTGATCGTGCAGAGCTCGCGAAAAATGGGGCAAAGGCGATAGGGTGCTGTAGATCTGAATATTAGGAAGCTCGGCGGCCAACTCAGCGACCACCTGCTTGATGAGGAAATTGCCAAAAGGAACGCCGCGCAGCCCTCGCAGGCAATTGTTGATGGAATAGAAAATGGCGGTGTCCGCTTTTTCGGGCGGGAGCACCGGTGCTTGAACATCCAGTAATGGTTCGAGATCGCCTGTTAGTCCATGGGATAGCGCTACTTCCACAAAAATGATGGGCTCGTCGACGAGCGCCGGATGAAAAAAGGCGAAGCAGCGCCGGTCAGCTTCGAGACGCCGGTGAAGATCGGGCCAGCCATTGATCTCATGCACTGATTCGTAAGCGATCAGTTTTTCGAGGATCAAAGCCGAAGTGTGCCAGCTAATGCGTTCGAGACGCAGAAAGCCCCGATTGAACCAGGACCTGAATAAATGACGCAAGTCCACATCGACGGCGGCGAAATGACCATTGCTGGACGCCAAAACATGTTCGCGCATCGCGACCAGAGTTTCGGTGCCGCGTGGCGCCGTGTTGAGCCGGCGGAACAGCTCCTGGCGCGGGGATTCGACAGCCGCAGATAAAGTGGCTAATGAGTGCGGCCCAGGCTTGCTTTGATAGTCCGCCGCTGCGCGGAGAATGCAATCGGGGTCGGGGGCAAAATCACGCGACAGCATTTCAAAAAATTGCTGGCGCTGCTGGTCGTTCATTACCCTATAGGCATTGATGATTTCCTGTGCCAGAGCCGTTTGCGACGCCTCTCCACGTTCGGAAAGAAGGTGGCGACACATGAACAGCGTATCCGAGCCGCGTCGCTCGCGGAGGACTCGTAACAGTCTGTCGAGGAACCGAGCCATGGTTATCGAATTATAGCGAACCTTCACACTGTCCTCCGTCAAATACTGTTCGCGTGATGTTTCGATGGCATTACCTTGTCGTTGACAGACGACGAAATGCGATAATCGTCCGGGGCCAGGAGGAGGCGCAAGAGATGGATGAGAGCATGCAAGCGCAGATAGGGACCCACCTGTCTCACCTGGACGGCCTGATCCAACGCGGGCGCCAGATTCGTGACCGGCTAACAAAGGGCGGGAGCAATCCAGCGGTGATTGCTGAAACTCGCGCTTGGCAGGAACACTGCGGCACAACCATCAATCAGTTATCGGGAGGCAGCAAGGCCCATTGGCTGGCTCGGTCGTTTAGCAACGCCTTTCTGCTGCGGACAGCGGATGGGCGTGCGGCTGAGGCCGTGCCTCCAGACGAGATCGTCAACCGGCTACTGGATGTTCTGGGACAAGCAGTTGCATCGCTATCCGAGATGGACAGCGCCGCGCGGGGCGGAGTTTCGGCTGAATTACCAGCCGGGTCGGCAGATGCAGCGGTGCGTCGCCGGTTCGAATTCGTTCACAATCCTGAATTGCGGCCCGTGGTGGAGCAGGCGTATGCGGATAGCCGACGCGCCCTCGAGCACCAGGAATACGACGTGGCGCTGCGCACTGCTTGTGGAATCCTCGAAGCCATTGTGACCGATGCACTGGAACACAAAGGGGTTGAAGCGCTGGCAAGCTCGGGCGCACCCGCGGGGAAGATCGGCGATTGGTCATTTGAGACGAGGCTGGCTGTGGCGGAGACGGCTGGCCTGATTCGCGGCGGATGCGCGCGGCTGCCGGCTATTGCTCGAACATATCGCGATCCCTCCCATACTAACGGCGGAAGCAACATGAGTGGACCAGTTTCGGAGCGCGACGCACGGCGAACCGGACAGGTGCTTAACGTCGTGATTAGGGATCTGGATCCCGGCCGCTAAAAAAACTCAGCTTTTCCGTCTTGTTGGCTCAGACAGGGTTGCCCCTCGGCATACGCGATGCGATAATCCGCACATTGGGATATGCGTTCTGTTAGAAGGCGGACGCCAAGGACTGCTGATCGGAATTTACAGGATTTTCCTCCCAGATGGCGCCAGAAATTAGGGCAGATGCGCGCTTTTTTTCGTGAATGGTAAAGCAAGAATCTCTCACTCATAGCGGTACGCGGGTGTAGAGGAGCCAACGAATGACGCTGAAGTCCGTTGAAACTCTCCTTGATGTTTTGCAGTTTGCCGACAGCAAGCATACTGCAGTGATCGTGCCTGAGCTTGGAATCCGCGTAAACTACGATTCGCTTCGGCAGCAAGTTTTAGCGATGGCGAATGCTCTGGCTTCCGTGGGAATTCGACGAGGTGACACCGTAGCACTGGCACTGCCGAATGGACTGCCGGCGATTGTAAGCTTTTTGGCCGCGACCGTTGCGGGAAAAGCGGCTCCCTTGAATCTGGCGTACCCGTATGAGGAGTTTCTTTTTTTCCTCAATGACACGAATGCTCGCATTCTTTTGTGCCCGCCGGCAGGCGCGGAATTCGCGCGCAGCGCAGCCTCCGACCGCAAAATCCCGGTGTTCCCAGTGGGGATGAGCGAGGACGGCAATGTTTGGCTTGCGGGCAATCCGACCGGCGCCACTGCAAAGGAGCCGACGCCTGACGATATTGCGCTGGTGCTCCACACGAGCGGAAGCACTGGGCGACCCAAGCGCGTGCCCCTGCGGCATTTCAACCTTGCGGTCTCATCGGCGAATATCGCAAACGCTTACGCCCTCTCGGAGAAAGACGTTTCGCTATGCATCATGCCGCTCTTCCACGTTCATGGTTTGATGGCTTCGTTGATGGCAACCTTGCTTTCAGGGGGAACTGTTGTTGTTCCCACGAGGTTCAACGCGCTGTCGTTCTGGCGGACGGTTCGTGAGCATGGCGTGACATGGTTTTCGGGCGTACCAACGATGCATCAGATTCTGCTGGCTCGCACTCATCACAAGCCCGAAGAAGCCGATTCTCTGCGCTTTATCCGCTCTTGCAGCGCTCCATTGTCGGCGAGTCTTATTCACAAGATCGAGCAAATGTTCGGGGTGCCGTTCGTAGAAGCTTATGGGATGACAGAAGCCAGCCACCAGATGACATCGAACCCTTTGCCGCCGCGACATCGTAAGGCGGGATCTGTGGGGGTGGGCACCGGCTTACGCATTGCCATCATGGACAAAGATGGCAACCACCTGGGAACGAATCAACGAGGCGAAGTGGCGATCCAGGGAGCCAATGTGTTCCGGGGGTATGAAAACAACCCCGAAGCCAATGCCCGCGCTTTTGTGGACGGATGGTTTCGCACCGGCGACGAAGGAATGCTCGACGAAGACTGTTATCTACATTTGACGGGCAGAATCAAAGACATCATCATTCGTGGGGGTGAAAATATCGCACCTCACGAAATCGATGAAATTTTGTTGCAGCATCCTGGTGTGGCAGCGGCGGTGACGTTTGGATACGTTCACCCAACGCTGGGAGAAGAAGTGGCTGCGGCTGTGGTCTTGCAGGAATCAAAGGAAGCGACTGAATCCGCACTGATCAAGCACTGCCGCGAACATTTGGCCGAATATAAATGTCCGAAGAAAATCTATCTTGTGAAAAACATTCCTACTACTTCGACTGGAAAAATCCGGCGGCGCGCTGTGGCCGCCACCCTCGTGAACGATGGATTGTCCGATCCGAACAGCTGAGCAATAGCTACCCGCTACCGCAATTCCTTGACTTTTTTCCTGACCGCCGCGAGTAATGGCGCAGGCAGTTCCGCGTATCCTTCCTGCCCGGCATATCGCTGGCCGTCGGAATATATCCAATCCAACAAATCAGCTAAGGCGGCTGCTCGCGCGGAATCAGGCGACTGGGTCTTCAGGTAAATCCAGGTGAAACTGGTGATGGGATAAGAATCGGTTCCTGGCACGTTCGTTAGAGACGCGGAAAAATTGTTCCAATGGGGCGCTTCCGCCGCCTGGCAAGCTGCCGAAATCGCTTCGGTCGAAGCTTTAATGAATTTTCCGGACGGGCCGAGCACGGCTGCATGGGGAATATTTCCCTTCACTGCGTATTGATATTCGACATAGCCAATGGAACCAGGAGTGCTTTTTACCTTGTCGGCCATATCGGCGCTGCGTTCCGCGGGTTCGCCGACGGGCCACTTGGGTGAAGCAGTGGTTCCAATCTGGGAGCGAAACTTCGGGCTGGCCTTGGAAAGAAAATCGGTGAGGACGTAGTTAGAACCTTTTCCTGCGGGCCGGTTAATTACCTGAATTGGAACGCTCGGCAGGCTAAGGTCGGGATTGAGCTTTGCGATTTGAGGTGCATTCCACATTTTTATCTCGCCAAGAAAAATCCCGGCGATTACTTCTCCCGAGAGCCGAAGCTCCTGATGAACATCGGAGAGATTGTAGATGGGAACGATTCCGATCAGTACGACCGGCAGCTCGATCAAGCTACCCTCTTTGCGTTCCTTCTCTGTGAGTTGAGCTTCGCCAGCGGCAAAATCGCCCGACCCATGAGAAATCGTCTTGATGCCTTCGCTCGTGCCGACGGTGAGATATCGCATCTGAACGTTAGGCTTGTGACTGCCGTATTCTTGCGTCCATCGGTTGTAGAGAGGCGCGGGCACGCTTGAACCTGATCCGACTAGAACAACTGTGCTCTGAGCCTTGGCGAGGGTGCCACACAGCGCGAGGGCAAAAAAGAACAAGGTGACATGCGCGAGCCGATGAAGCTTACATAAAGGCTGCACAACGGCGGAGGCCGGGAAGCTGACTTGTGCTTTCATCATGATTCTCCTCAAATGTGAAACGCACGCGGCCGGTGACTTACCGAATACTAGGACTAACTATTGACCTAAAATTAGCATGCAAGTGCGCGAAACGTCGCTGCATGGTCACAGTTGGTTATTGTCAGGCTAGAAACATAGCGGTTTTTCGAAAGGAGAGAACGCGCCGGGGTGAGGCCTGCCGCTATTTCATTTAAAATCAGAAGAATAGATGTGCTTCGTGCCGCTCCATAGGCACTTTCCTGTATTTCCTTAATGAGGTTAACTTCGCATAATCTTTGAAGGCCTGTGTCTCCTAAACACCTGATGAGGCGGTGTTTGGCGCGGTCGACAGTGTTGCGGCCGTGATGGGCTATCGCTGATTTACGCGGTAGTAGGAGACGGCTTCCTTTTTCAACCTTTGGTTCGTGATATCGGCACGAGGCTGGCGAAAAAATGAAATACGTCTGCGTTCACGGTCACTTCTATCAACCGCCGCGGGAGAATCCTTCCCTGGAAGCGATTGAACTGCAGGACTCCGCTTATCCCTACCACGACTGGAACGAACGCGTGACCGCGGAATGTTACGCCCCAAACGCAATTTCGCGATTGCTTGACGACCAGCAGAGGATCGTCAAGCTTGTCAACAATTACTCGCAAATAAGCTTCAACTTCGGGCCTACTTTGCTGCGGTGGATGGAACAAAACACGCCGGCGGTTCTTGAATCGATCCGCGACGCCGACAAACAGAGCCAGCAGCGCTTTGGCGGACACGGCTCCGCAATGGCCCAAGTATACAACCACATGATTTTGCCGCTCGCCCACCCGCGCGACAGAGCAACGCAGGTGATTTGGGGAATCCGTGACTTCATCGCGCGCTTCGGGCGGCAACCGGAGGGCATGTGGTTGCCGGAAACGGCTGTAGATACGTTCTCCCTTGAAGCGCTTGCTGCAAATGGAATCCGATTCACGATTCTCGCTCCGAGACAGGCGAAACGTGTGCGCCGGTTCGGAAGCCGCAACTGGAAAAACGTATCAGGCGACCGGATCGATCCGAGCAGGGCCTACCAGGTGAGGTTGCCGTCGAAGAAAACGATTGCGGTGTTTTTCTATGATGGCCCGATTTCTCAGGCTGTGGCATTCGAAGGCTTGCTGAGCGACGGAAAGCGATTCGCCGATCGGCTACTGAGCGGATTCTCAGATCAACGAACATGGCCGCAGCTTTCTCACATTGCAACGGATGGCGAGAGCTACGGACACCATCATCATTTTGGCGAGATGGCTTTGACGTATGCGCTAAACAGTATCGAGACGAGTGGAGCGGCAAAGCTCACAAATTATGGCCAATTTCTGGAGATGCATCCGCCCGACCATTGGGTGGAGATCATCGAAAACACATCCTGGAGCTGCGTGCACGGCGTGGAACGCTGGAGATCGAACTGCGGCTGCAATTCGGGTGGACACCCGGAATGGAATCAGGAGTGGCGGACGCCATTGCGCAATGCGCTCGACTGGCTGCGTGACACGCTGGCACCCATATTCGAGAAAGAAGCTGCAGCGCTGCTCCGCAATCCGTGGGCTGCGCGTAACGATTACATTGATGTGATCTTGAATCGGGCCGATGAGAATGTGGCTAGCTTCCTTGGAAAGCACGCTATTCGCGATTTGAATCGCGAAGAGCAAATTCGCGTGCTGAAGATGCTCGAAATGCAGCGGCATGCGATGCTGATGTACACCAGTTGCGGATGGTTCTTCGACGAGCTTTCCGGGCTCGAAACAGTTCAGGTGCTCCACTACGCAGGAAGAGCCGTCCAGCTCGCGCGAGAAACAAGCGGAAACGAACACCTGGAAGCACAATTCACTGAAAGACTGCGCGAGGCAAAGAGCAACCTGCGTGAGCACGGTAATGGCGAAGAGATTTATAAGAAGTGGGTAGCGCCAGCGATCGTCACGGCTGACAAAGTGATGGGGCACTATGCAGTAAGCTCGCTATTTGAACCGTATGGAGATAGGACCAAGGTTTATTGCTACACAGTTGAGCGGGAGCGGTATGGCGTGGACACCGAAGGACGCGTTCGTCTCGCCGTGGGACGCGGCCGTGTGCGTTCTGAGATCACCAAAGAAGAGAACACGCTGAGCTTTGCCGTACTGCATCTCGGCGATCACAATATCACGGGCGGCGTACGCGAATTTCATAGTGAGAATCGATTTCAGGAGCTGCGCCAAAAATTACACGAAGCGTTTACGCGAGCGGATACAGCGTCGGTGATTCGAATCTTGGACGAGGAGTTTCATGAAAGCACTTTCTCGCTGAGTTCGCTATTCCGCGATGAACAACGGCGCATCATTGATCTCATCCTCAAGGACACGCTGGGCACGGTTTCGGGTTCGTTTCGCAGCATGTATGAAAACCAGGCGCCGCTCATGCGCTTCCTCAACACGCTATCCGTGCCCGTCCCTCCTGCCTTCGTCTCGGTAGCCGCTGTGGCGCTCAACAGCCAGCTGCAGCAGGCTTTGGATCGGCCGGACGTTGATGCGACGGCAGTGAAGGCGCTATTTCGTGAAGCGGGATCGAACAAGATCACTCTCGACCAGGCGACACTCGAATTCACCATCCGGAAACGCCTGGAAGAGCAGGCCTCGTCTTTTGCGCAAAATCCCGATGACTTCGAAGCGCTGAAACGTCTGCATTCGCTGCTCGACATTGCGACCGAGCTTCCGTTTTCAGTTCAACTGTGGGAGGCACAAAATCTGTGTTTTGCCCCGCTGACGAAATCTCCTACAAACCACAACGGGACAGGGCCGAGCAATGAGGACTGGGCCCGCGAGCTCGTCGCAGTGCGCGAAAAGCTACACATCCAGGGACCGCAGTAATGCCTGCTCGGGTGCCGCTGGCTACTTATCGCCTTCAGTTCAACGCGAACTTCCGATTTCGTGACGCGATTTCAATCCTGGACTATTTGCGCGAGCTTGGTATTTCGCACGTGTACGCGTCACCCGTTCTCGCAAGCCGGAGCGGAAGCGGTCATGGATACGACGTCACCGACCCAACCAAGATCGATCTCGACGAAGGAGGCGAAGAGGAATTCGCGGCGCTTCAAGCTGCGTTGGAAGAACGCGGCATGGGCCTCGTGCTGGATCTTGTGCCGAACCATATGGCAGCGAGTAGCGAAAATCGATGGTGGATGGACGTCCTGGAGTTTGGCCCTGATTCTCCGTTTGCTTCCTATTTCGATATTGACTGGAAGCCGCCATCGCGCACGCTCGAAAACAAACTCCTACTCCCGTTTCTTGGGAGACCGTTTGGCGACGTGCTGAATGACGGAGAGCTGCATCTTGGCTGGCAAGGCAGCAGATTTATTCTTCAGTACGGCGAGCAGCTTTTTCCGATCGCGCCCACTACCTATATGCAGATTTTGAACTCTGGTGCGAATGGGAAGGGAGCCCCGCTCGAGGGCGATTCGCCGATGGCTCAGGAGTGGCGAGGCGTCTTGGCGGTTGCACAATCGATCGCTCTTGGCAACGGAGGGTTAGCTGCTGCAGATCGGCGGGCGAAGTTTGAGGGAATGTGCGACCGGCTTCATCAACTGCTGATTGCATCTGCGGAAGCTTACGCTCACATGGAAAACACGCTTGCAATTTTCAATGGCAAGCCCGGAACTCCAGCTAGCTTTAACGGCCTCGAGCGTATTCTTTCCGAGCAACACTATCGGCTGGCTTTCTGGCAAACCGCAAGCGACGCGATCAATTACCGGCGCTTTTTTTCGATCACTGACTTGGTCGGCGTGCGAGCGGATGATCCGGCTGTTTTTGATGCCACTCACCAGAAGGCTATACGCATCGGGCTTAGCAAGAGCTGCGGCGGATTTCGAATCGATCACATTGACGGTCTGCGAGAACCGGTCCGCTACCTCAAACGCTTGCGCGAGCGATTCTCCTCGCAGCGCCCGGAACGGGATGATCTGTACCTGATCGTCGAGAAGATTCTCGAGCGAGACGAGTGGCTGCCAGACGACTGGCCGGTGGAAGGCACCACGGGTTATGACTATTTGAATTTTGCAAATCGGCTGCTGGTCGACGAGCAACAGGCAAAGAAACTCGAAGAGATTTATTCAAGGTGGATCGGCTTATCCGTCGACTTCGAGGATCTCCTGTACGATAAAAAAAAGCTCATCATGCGCACTCTGTTGGGAGTGGAGATCCGCGCCGTCAGTAGAGCGCTGGCAGAGTTGGCGCGGGATGATCGCTATGCTCGCGAGTTTCACCCCACCGAACTGGCAGAAGCTTTGATCGAAGTCACGGCCTGCCTCCCCGTATATCGAACATACATTCAGTCGCTTGAGGTTCCCGAGACAGCTCGAAAGGTGATCAGCGAGGCAATCGAATCCGCCGGCGCGCGACGATCCACACTCCCTCCAGAATATTTTAACTTCATATCGGACGTGCTGCTGCTCGCAGCGGCAGAACATATTCGTCCTGAGCAGAGGGAAGCGCGGCTTGCTTTTGTGACTCGCTGGCAGCAATTCACGGGCTCGATCATGGCGAAAGGGCTGGAAGATACTGCCCTGTACATCTACTTCCCGCTGGCTTCACTGAACGAGGTGGGCGGCGATCCAAGGGTTTCACGAGACGATCATTCCCGTTTTCATGAACTGATTGCGAAACGGCAGAAGAATTGGCCCGACAGTATGAACGCGACGACAACGCACGACACGAAACGATCGGAGGATACTCGCGCGCGGATTGCTGTCCTGTCCGAGATTCCTGAAAAGTGGGAGGCAGCTCTGCGCTGCTGGTCACGCGCCAACAACAAATTTGTGCATAAAGCGAACTCCGAGGCGGTACCGGATCGAAACGAGGAATATCTTTTCTACCAGACGCTCGTCGGCGTTTGGCCGCTTCATGAGGACGAGTGGGGCCCGCTAGTGTCGCGCGTTCAGGATTACATGATTAAGGCGACGCGCGAGGCGCAGGTGCATACGCGTTGGACGCGGCCGAATGAGCTTCATGAATCGGCCATGCGCGATTTTGTCGCAGGCGTACTCGATAGGAAAAGCAACGCCGAGTTTTGCTCCAAGTTTGGACAATTTCAGCAATTCACCTCCTCATATGGAATGTTGAATGGACTCAGTCAAACTCTCTTGAAAACGACGTGTCCCGGCGTACCTGATTGTTATCAAGGCTCCGAACTCTGGGACTTGCGCCTCGTCGATCCGGATAATCGCGGGACGATTGACTTTGAAAGGCGCCGCGAATTGGCCGGCGCCCTACGACAAACTCGTGAACCGGAGAATGGCTCAAAATACCGAAAAAATGCTCGCATCGTGGCAGGACGGAATGGTAAAGATGCACGTCCTCAAACGCGCTTTGAATGCCAGAAAGGAAAACCCCGATTTGTTTCTTGATGGTGAATACCTTCCGATGGAAATTGAGGGTGAGCACAAAGATCGAGTGGTCGCCTTCGCTCGCAAAAATAACAATGATTGGGCGATTTCGGTTTCAGTACGGTGCGTTGCCTCGGTGCGGGCGCCAATCATGGGCTTTGAAGCACGGCGGAACTTCTGGAAACAGACCGAGCTGATACTGCCCGATGGTGCGCCCAAGAAGTGGGAAAACGGACTTGCCGGAAGTGCGGCTGGAATAATAAGTGCGACCGCCCGTGTAAACGTTGGAGCAACGTTCGAAGGTTTTCCGTTGGCTCTGCTGCTGCCGGTCTGAAAGTCGAATCCTACATACCAAGCTAGACGTGGCCAAAATAGGAGTTCTTCCGCATTGATTGGCTACGCTTTGGACGGTTTGAGGCGTGTGCTAAGATCAGCAGTTTGGCGAGGCGCTGTTCGCCACGCCGTATATCAGAATGTCATCCGCGACGATGAAGGCCCTACGCAAGATGCGCCCACAGCGTGGCGCGCAACTCGAATCTGTAGGTATTCCCACAATTGGCCCCACTGACGTACTCGTGCGGGTGCGCGCGGCATCGATTTGCGGAACGGACTTGCACATTTATGGCTGGGATCGTTGGTCGGCCTCGCGAATTCATCCGCCGCTTACCTTTGGTCACGAATTCTGTGGCGTTGTCGAAAGAGTCGGCGATGAAGTGACGACGATTCGTAGCGGTGATTTCGTAACCGCGGAAATGCATGTGAATTGTGGGCACTGCCGGCCGTGCCGCATGGGCCAGCCGCACGTTTGCCAGAATGTGAAAATTCTCGGAATCGACGCGGACGGATGCTTCGCGGAATTCGTGCGGATTCCAGCGCGAAACGTATGGAAAGTTGATCCCGCAATTCCCGAGCACTACGCTGCAATCATGGACCCGCTCGGCAATGCTGTGCATACCGTGCTGGCGGGCGAAATTGCCGGGCTGAATGTTCTGGTTACAGGGGCGGGCCCGATCGGATTGATGTCGATCGCAGTGGCGCGAGCAGCCGGATGCGCCACGCTTTTTGCGACGGAAGTGAATGCGCACCGGCGCGAGCTAGCAAAGAAAATGGGGGCTGACGAAGCGCTCGATCCTTCGCAAGGCGACGTGGTGCAGCATGTTCTCGATGCGACGGACGGTGCTGGTGTTGACGTGATGCTCGAAATGAGCGGTCATCCCGATGCGATTCACAAAGGATTTCAAATGCTGCGGCCGGGGGGGCGCGCGTCGTTACTTGGAATACCGAAGGATCCGGTGACGCTGGACCTTGTGAATGACGTGATTTTCAAAGGCGCCACCGTGCAGGGAATCTACGGACGACGGATGTTTGAAACGTGGGTGCAGATGACGGAACTTCTGAAGCACGGGCGGCTGAACCTGGAGCCACTATTCAAAGAGCGCATGCCGCTAGAAAAATTCGAGGACGCGTTTTCGCTATTGGAATCGGGTCAGGCCGGAAAGGTGCTTTTTTATCCCAACGGCGCTGCGAAATAATGCGTCCACATCGCAATAACTAATTCCTTTCTTTGGGGGATCTAAATGGCAACGCCAACGACCGGGACGACCGGAACGCGTCCGCAGCTTCACTATTTGCGAGAAGCGCTCGAAGAGCTGAAGGCGAAGAACCAATATTTTCATTTGCGCGTGCTGGAGGGCGAGCAGAAACCGGTCGCGACATTTGACGGCAAGGAAGTCATCAATCTCAGCTCGAACAATTATCTGGGGCTAACAACGCACCCCAAGCTTCGGCGCGCGGCAATTGAAGCGACTCGCAAGTATGGCGTCGGTTCGGGAGCGGTCCGCACGATCACCGGCACGATGAAAATTCACATGGAGCTGGAGGAGCAGATCGCGCGATTCAAAAAGGTCGAAGCGTGCGTCGTTTTTCAGTCGGGATTCACGGCAAATGCGGGAACGGTGTCTGCGATTCTCGGCAAAGAGGATCTGATCATTTCCGATGAGCTGAATCACGCGTCGATTATTGATGGATGCCGGTTGTCTCGTGCGACGATTAAAGTTTTCAAGCACAAGGACGTTGCCGATTGCGAGCGGGTGCTGAAAGAAACCGAAAATTGGCCGGGGAAAAAGCTGCTGATCACCGACGGCGTGTTTTCGATGGAAGGCGATATCGCCGATTTGCCTGCGTTGTGCGATCTGGCCGAGCGATTTAACTGCATCATGATGGTGGACGATGCGCACGCGTCGGGTGTGCTCGGAAGCCGCGGCCGCGGGACGATCGATCATTGCGGCGTTCATGGGCGCGTGGATATTCAGGTTGGAACGCTCAGCAAGGCGATCGGGTCCATCGGCGGTTACGTATGCGGATCGAAGGACTTGATCGAATTTCTCTATCATCGCGCGCGGCCATTTTTATTTTCGACGTCGCACCCGCCGTCAGTGACGGCCACCTGCATGGCGGCGTTCGAGTTGCTGGATTCCGAGGCGGGCGAAAAACTTATCAAGAAACTCTGGGCCAACACGAAGTTTTTCAAGAACAAGCTGAAAAAACTCGGATTCAAAACGGGCAAGAGCGAAACTCCGATCATGCCGATTTTGGTGGGTGATGCTGGAAAGGCATTCGAATTCTCGCGCGAACTATTTTCGGAGGGTTTGCTGGCGATGGCGATCGGTTTCCCGACCGTTCCTGAAGGCAAAGCGCGGCTGCGAACAATCGTGACGGCCACTCACAAGCGAGCCGATTTGGAGCGAGCGGCCGAAATCATCGGCCGCGTTGGCAAAAGAATTGGCGTCGTTTAGGCTACGGCTGTTGCTGCTGTAGGCGCAAATTGCGGCCGCATGTATCGGTAGAGCGTCAGAACAAGCGCGCCCAGCCCCCAAATCACCACGATCGACGCTACAAGCGCACCCAAATAAGGAATCAGGCGCAGTAGACGAATGATGGCGAGGCCGAGCGCGAGCCGTCCTAGCGTGGGGCCAAATCCAACGCCCGCGCCCAGAATCTTCTCACCGAGCCAAGTTCCCACGAACACCTGCGCTGAGTATAAGGCGATAACATACAGAAGCAGGGCGGCGATACCGACCGGAATTCCTACGATCGTGATGCAGACAAGAATTGCAGCAACGGGAGTCGCAAGAAGAAATAAAACGCCGAGACCGGATGTCGGGCCAACTCTCTTACAGGCATTCGCAACATCGTAGAAAAAACCCGGAGCAATCAGAAGCAACACGAGTCCAAAAACAAAACTCGCACCCCAGCGCAAGGCCTGGTGCCAATAGTAGCGGGGTGATGCACGATCGGGGCCGCGTTTGTAATGCTTGAACTCTATCGGACTCGCAAGCTTAGCTCCCGGAGCAACTTCCGCCATCTTGTTACCCTCGTACTTAGTTGTGCCGCTGATAACTGCGTCAGATCCGATAGTAAGGGTGCGTGCCCGGACGCGGACATTGCCGCCGATCGGTCCATCGATTTCGAGTCCACCAATGAATGCGAGAACATCGCCTCCAATGCTGCCGTTCAATTCGCCATCGCCGGCGCCAATCGTGGCTGATCCGCCGATCTTGCCTTTGTGATCGAGATTTACGTCTCCGCTCCAGGCCATCGCGTTCTTGTCGACCGTGCCGGTGATGGATAGCGTCTGGCAGAAAGCGCGGACGTTGCCGTCAACTGTTCCGTTCACCGTGACGAGCTGCCCCCAGCCGAGGACGTCGCCCTTGACGTGGCCGTTGACAGTTATATTGCGCGACCAGGCGATCAAATCGCCGTCCACATCGCCATCGATGATGGTGCGGTCGGCGGCGACGATCAGATCTGTCTTCACCTCTTGCCCCACAGCCAACGTGTAATTGGGATTTCCGTGCTCAGTGTCGGCAGCGACGGCCGGAGGAGGAAGTGCAACGGCGCAAAGAGCTGCCGCCATAACGACGGCGAATGTCGTCGCGCGCCGGAGACGGCGACGCACCAGCCACATCACTACAAGTCCGAGAGTGGCCATTGCTAGGATTTCCATTCCGCTTCGCATTGCGTCCCATCCTTTCCAAAAGGAACCGCTGAAGAAAAGCATCGTGAGCAAATTTCCCTGCGTGAAGCCTGCCTGCTCCGCTTGCGCCTGCCACGGTTCGACGAATCCGGTCCACAGCGTGTACGCGCCACCGGCTCCGAGACCGAGAGCGGTGAGCCAGCCCCAGGGCGCAACGCCTCGCTCGGGAGCCGCAACTAGCCGCGCGGGAACTGATTCGTCCTCGGCGGCCAGCGATTCACGAAGCCAGACGCCTTCGCTCTCGAGTGCGCTGAGCAACGCTCGGCACGAGGCGCAGGAAGCTGCGTGTTCCTTCACCTCTCGCGCGTGCTCGGCATCGAGCTGGCCTTCGAGGTACAGCAGGACACTCATTTCGTCAAAATGGTTCATCAACTCCTCCCTGCCGCAGCGCCCAGCTCGCCGGAGGCTCTGCCTC
Source organism: uncultured Acidobacteriota bacterium (assembly GCA_963729525.1). GTDB lineage: Bacteria > Acidobacteriota > Terriglobia > Acidiferrales > UBA7541 > Palsa-295. Next base: position 2,798,590 of record CAVSOB010000005.1, on the reverse strand, counting down.
CCGTCAAGACTTCGCGCAATTGATGCCGCGCGCGCAGCAGCAACACACCGACAAAAGCCCTGCGCACACCTAGCGTTTCGGCAATTTCGTCGTAGCTCATATCAGAGTAATAGCGCAGAACTAGCGCCATTCGAGCACGGTCCGGCAGCTTGGCGAGACCCGAGCGCACTTCTTTGCTGCTGTGCTCGGCTTGAAGCTTTTCGAGCTGGCCTGGGTCAGGATGCTCGAGAGGCATCGTCTCAACGTCGCCTGTTTCGAGGTCCTGACGGATCCGCCGGCGCCGCAGCAGGTCCCAACAGTGGTTGCTAGCCACTTTGTACAGCCAGGCGGTGAACGGCCGCGAGGAATCGTACGTTCCAAGTTTTTGCCGCACCTTCATGAAAATTTCCGTCGTGGCATCCTCTGCGTCTTCCGGCGTGGGAAGCGCCCTTCGGCAAAAGCGAAACATGGCCGGCGCATATCGGCGATAAAGCTCTCCCCAGGCCTCCGAGTCACCGGCCCGGACGTTCGAAAGCACCTCCGCCAATTCCGCGGCGCTCATCTCTCCGGTGATGTTTCGCCTCTCCATGGGTTAATACGCAGGGACTAGGGCAAATATTTCACAACTATTACAAACGGATTGGCTTGGCTAGGGTTATTCGGGCTAACGAGCAGCCAACCTCGCCCGGCGTTGCCGCATACTAAGCGACCAGCGTAACAAGACGCGTGTGGCATTGAGAACGCCTCAAAAACAGAACCGGCTCGGCAGCGCAGAGGCCGCCGAGCCGGCGTCAGTGTGGATACTTTGGATCGCGTCTCGCTAACCGTTCCTAGAACGTGAATTTCGCAGCAAGCTGAATACCTCGCGGCCCGCCGCCACCGAGGAACGGGTTACCGATGCCTACGTCACCGGTAGCCGTGATGTGATACGCACCAGAGCCTGTTTCACGGTTTCCGGCGGCGACTAGTGCATTTCCGACGGGATCGGCAATGAAAGCAGGCAGGAATGGATTGGCAAAATTGGGGTGATTCAAGAAGTTGAAGAAATCCGCCCGGAACTGAACACCAAGACGCTCGGTTATTCTCGTGTTCTTGTAGATCGCCAAATCCCACTGCTTGAAGGTTGGCCCGCGGAGCGCATCACGCCCCAAATTGCCAAAATGGCGTGTGCCGGGCAAACAATCCTGAGCCGTACCGGTTGGGTTGGCTTGCGCAGCGGCGGTAATTGTGCAGGGCAACGCGAAGGAGCTGAGTTGGAGGAAATTGTTTGGATTTTGCTTGTCGTACCGGATAGGTCCAACGACATCCGGCCTGTCGTCGCCCTCGCCGCTTCCGCTGAAATCGTCCTCGAAGTTGTAGTTGAGCTGAAACGGCTGGCCGCTCTGAAGCGTCACAGTACTGTCTATTCCCCAACCGTTCTTCAGCTTTTGCCAGTCTCCGCCCATGTGAGGCAGCTCGTAACCGGCAATCCAAGTAAATCGCTGGGGCACGTCAAAGTTCGAGGGTCCGTACTCGGCATTCGGATTGGTACTGTTGTTCGGCTGGGCAGCGTTGGGTTCAAAATCAAATCCGTCGCTGGAATTATCCATCGATCGTGACCACACATAGTTCACAATGGACGTAAAGCCGTGATAATTATTCACGCGCAAGCTCAGCTGCAGGGAGTTGTAATTTGATTTCCCAGTGGAATTTTCCTGCATTACGTAAAATGCGCCATAAGGGTTGTTCTGGAACGGGCGCGGTACGCTATAGCTGGCCGTGATACACCCCGGCCCGCCAACGATTACACCGGCAACTACGCATCCGGGTGTGGCGTTGGCCGTAGCGATATCCGACGCATTGATCGCTGCAAGGCTGGGTTGGTTGATGTCGAAATAGCGGAATAGCCGGTGCCCCTGAGATCCAACGTACCCGATCTGCAAAACCACTCTGTTCGCGAGTTGCTGTTCGATATTGAGGTTGTAATTTTCCATGTATGGCGTTTTGATGTTCCGGTCAAACGCGAACGCATCGCACTCAAAACTTGCGCAATTGGGTGCCCCGAAAATGGGAACTCCCGGGCCAATCACCGTTCCAGGAACAATTTTTGCGGGTAGTATCGGCGCTGGGCCAATATTGTTGTATGCCGGGCCAGGATCGAAGGTAGGCGGATAGGGTAATTGTCCCAGAAACAAATCCTGAGAGAATGCGTCGAAGAAGATTCCATATCCACTCCGTACCACCGTCTTGCCGGTGCCGAATACGTCCCAAGCAATGCTGACGCGTGGGCTAAAGTTCCTATAGTCCGGATTGTAGAGCTTGCCAAGGCCCGGTTGGCCTGTCTGCGTCAAAGTGAAGGTCTGTCCCACAGGATCAAGGCTTGTGATGTTGCTGAAGAGGTTGTTTTCTTCTCCGATGACACCGTAATAGTCCCACCGCAATCCATAGTTCAGCGTAATTCGTGGTGTTACGCGGTAGCTGTCCTGGGCATAGAGCCCGTAGCTGTTCTGGTGGGTGTGGCGAAGAGAATTCCCACCATACTGGAGCCCGCAGTTCGAAGCCGTCGCTCCGCAATTCAAAGTCCCCGAAAGAAAGTCGGTTATGTTGTCGAATTTGAGCTGCCCGCGAAAGCTTTTGTCAAAGAACTGTTGAATGGTTGTACGGCGGAATTCAAAGCCGAACCTCAGATCATGCTTATTGATTTTCCAGGAAAAGCCGTCAATGAGCTGATTGTTGCTGTCATAGCGGTGCCGCGGAACAGAAGCGGTCGCACCAAGTTGCGCGAATCCGCTCACCGAGATAACCGGCAGCCCCGCTCCAGCACACGTCGCTGCGGAGCTCGACGCGCATAGACCGATCGTGCTTGGATCAAAAGCGCGGTCCTGGGGAAAAAATCCCTCCGCAAATCGGTTCCATCCGTAACGCACGTCGTTCACTTTGGTGGGAGAAAAAACATGCACGTAGGAAATCGAGACCAATTGAACCCGCGTCGGCGTGAGGGTATCGAAGCCAGGCAGCTGGCCGCCGCTCGCCGTCAGTGCCAACGGGAAGGCTTGCGTGCTGTCGCCAAAGAAATAGCGACCAGTGAGAATGTTGTTCTGATCGAAGTTGTGATCTATTTTCGCTATCACGCTGCTCAGATTGTTGAAGGATGGTGCAACTACGGACGCGTCGGGGGTTCCGTTGATGCAACCATTGCCCGTCGGGTTAGGTCCAGTCCCTGGGATATTCGGTTGCGGCCACGGATTTCTTGCTAACAGAGCCGCAATCACGGAATTGCTCGCCTCCGCGGGAGTTACGCCTGGGACGCAGGCGAGGGTTACAACGCCGACGCCTTCCCGCTGCCCTTCATAGTCTGCGAAAAAGAACGTTTTGTCCTTCACAATTGGCCCGCCGACCGAGCCACCGAATTGATTGTTGTGGAACACAGCCTTAGGTGTGCCGACGGGATCGAAATAATTGCGGGCATCGAGAGCATCGTTTCGGAAGTATTCGAAAGCATCGCCGTGGAATTGATTGGTACCGCTCTTCGTGACGATGTTGACGACCGCTCCTCCGTTGCGGCCATATTCCGGCTGGAAGTTCGAGAGTACGTTCAATTCGGAGACCGCGTCGATCGGAAGGATCGCCGATGGCGTGCCAAAAACTCCTGCCTGGTTAATGGCCGGATCGTTGCGATAGCCATCATTCATATCGGTGCCATCGAGCAAGTAATTGTTCGAGCGTCCGCGGGCCCCGTTCATCGAAAACTCGCCGTACGAACCGGGTGAATCGGAGATTTGATCCGGCGAGCCCGCGACTCCGGGGTTGAGGTAGATCAGCTTGGTGTAGTCACGACCGTTGACCGGTAGGTCTTTGATATCATCCTGAGTGAGAATACCTCCCAGGGTATTTGACGTCGTATCGACCTGCGGCAGGTTCTCGCCCTCGACTACTACCTGTTGATTCACCTGCCCCGGTTTTAACACCGCATCGATGCGCCTCTCTGTCGCTACGTCCACGACCACTCCATTGGTGACGGAGGTTTGGAATCCTGAAAGGGTAATAGTCACCTTGTAGGTTCCAACGGGAAGTTCGGGAATCAGGTAGCTGCCATCGCCGACCGTATCTGTAGTGCGCTCGACTCCGGTGGCCACGTTGAGAGCGCTGACCTTGGCGTTGAGGATGGCGGCGCCGCTTGTGTCAGTCACCGTGCCGAGAATCGTTCCGCGGAACGTTTGCGCTGATGCAGTGGTTGCGCCCACCGCAGCCACGCTTAATGCCGCGCACAACAACAAAGCGCGAAGGTTACAACGACCCAGGTTCCCCATGGCAGTTTCCCTCCGAGATTTAAAGACGGATATACGGCACAGACGAGGATCGAGCATAGAAAAAACGAAGCAGGCTATCATCGAGCCCCTCAGACCCAGCCCATTAACGAATTATCTGCAATAGCTATAAGCGCAAGGAGTTACAGAGTCAAGCGTACATTATCGATGGAACCCATCAGCCCGCCAGAATCGCTCCGCGCCGTCTGCTATACTGGTGTATTCGCGGCCTGTCATCTGACTACGCTGGACGTGCGAGTCGCACAAAATTTCCGAAACTGAATGCCTGCTGAAACCGCAAAACGCCTGTTCCTGATCGACGCGATGGGCTACATCTTTCGCGCGTTCTACGCCCCGATGCCCATGCGCATGCGAACGGCGACCGGCATTCCGACGAACGTTCCCTACGTCTTCGCGAACATGATTCGCAAACTGCTGAAAGATTGGAAGCCGGATTATCTCGGCGTGGTGTTTGACGTCTCCGCGCCCACATTTCGCGACAAGCTTTTTGCTGCATATAAAGCACAGCGCCAGCCCATGCCCGATGATCTCGCGCTCCAGGTGCCGTTTGTCCGGCGCTATTGCGAAGCGATGCGGCTGCCAATGCTCGAGTATCCCGGTTATGAAGCCGACGATGTGATAGGGACGCTTTCCAAACAAGCCGAGAAGGAAGATCTCGATGTCTACATCGTCACGAGCGACAAGGACCTGATGCAGTTGGTCGGCGGGCGCGTGCGGATGCTGAATCCCGCGAAGGGCGATCTGCTGATCGACGCCAAGAAAGTGGAAGAGTTGATGGGCGTGCCGCCTAACCAGGTTCCCGATGTGATGGCACTCATGGGCGATTCGATCGACAATGTTCCGGGCGCGCGCGATCCCAATGAAAAGCCCGCACCCGGCGAACGGCGCAAAGCTGGAATTGGGGAAGTGGGCGCGCGCCAGTTGATTCAGCAGTACGGAAGCGCAGAAGAAACGCTGAAGCATGCGAGCGAAGTGAAGCGGGCAAACTATCGAGAGGCGCTCGAAAAGTACGGCGAGTTCGTGATGCTCAGCAAGCAATTGGCAACGATTCCGACAGACGCGCCTGTACCACTTGTGCTTGAAAATCTGAAATTGCCAAGGCCCGATCTCGCCGCTTTGCGCGAACTTTTTGGCGAACTGGAATTCACGTCGCTGCTGCGCGAATTCGCGCCGGTGGGCGACGAGCGCAAAACGGATTATGCGGCACTGGATTCGCACACCGCTCTCGGAAAATTCCTCGATGCAATTCCTCGCAACCAGGAAGCAGCCGTGTGGCTCAATCTTGATTCCGAAGAACCGGATGACGAGGGTTTTGGCACGCGAGTGCTCGATGTGGAGGTCTCAACTAAAGCTGGGATGGCCAGAAGCGCCGCGAATGATGTTGAGAACAAAGCGGTGACCGCTATGAAAGCTTGGCTGGCGGATCCGAAGCGACCAAAGATCGTTCACGATCCAAAGCTAATTTGTCTGCTCGCCGCGCCGGATGCGGTTACGAACGGCTGCGGTGTAGGAGGAATTCACCACGCCACGATCCTTTACTCGTATCTGCTGCGCCCAACGACCGCTAACCATGCGTTCGCAGAAGTAGTCTTGCGCCATCTGAATTGCACGCTTTCGGGCGCCCCTGGGGAGCGGGCCGATTTCCTTTTTCGGCTCGCACCCATTCTTCGCGCCGAAGTCGAAAAGCAAGGCCTGGTACACCTCTACGAAAAAATTGACCTGCCCCTCGCCCCCGTGTTGGCGCGCATGGAAGCGGTTGGCGTTCGCGTCGATCCGAAGGAGCTCGACCGCCTCTCGGCGCACATGCAGCAGGAAATCAGCGAACTCGAAAGGTGCATCTTCGACCTGGCCGGATGCGAGTTCAAGATCAATTCGCCACAGCAACTCGCGGAAATACTTTTTGACCGGCTCAACCTGCAGCCGCCGCGCAAAAGTCGGATGAAATCGCGCTCCACTGCGGTCGACATCCTCGAAGAGCTCGCCCTTATCCATGAAATACCCAAGAAGGTGCTGCAGTATCGGGAACTCACAAAACTGAAATCCACATACGCAGATGTGTTGCCGCGTTTAATCCATCCCATTTCAGGGCGACTGCACACACGCTTCGATCAAACGGGCACAGCGACCGGGCGGCTTAGCTCTGCGAACCCGAACTTGCAGAATATTCCGATACGGTCGGAGCTGGGTCGCGAAATTCGCGCTGCGTTTATTGCCTCGCCTGGAAATCTACTGCTTTCGGCTGATTATTCTCAGATTGAACTGCGAATTCTGGCGCACCTTTCAAAGGATCCGATCCTGGTCGATGCGTTTCGACGAGGCGAAGATATTCACTCTCGCACGGCACAGGAAGTGTTCAATGTTCCGCCGCTGGCTCAAACGCGTGAACACCGGCGAGTCGCTAAAGTGATCAATTTCGGCGTCATTTACGGGCTTTCCGCGTTCGGTCTGGCGCAACAGCTCGATATCGAACAGAAGGAAGCTGCGAGGTTTATCGCGGCGTATTTCGAGCGCTACCACGTCGTGAAGGAATTCCTCGACCGCCAGATCGCAGAAACGCGAAAGACCGGCCAGACGAAGACCCTTTTCGGCCGCATCCGCGAAATTTCGGAGATCAATTCGCCTCAGCCGAATATTCGCAATTTCGCCGAACGCACCGCGATGAATACGCCCATGCAGGGGGCTGCGGCCGATTTGATTAAACTCGCGATGATCGAGCTTCATCGGCGACTCGAGGATGGGTTCAAGTCACAGATGATTCTGCAAGTGCATGACGAGCTTCTGTTCGAGGGACCTGAGAAAGAAATTCCGAGCCTTCAAAAGCTGGTAAAAGAAGTAATGGAGGGCGTGCACAAGCTCAGCGTGCCTATTGTCGCGGAAACAAAAGTCGGGCCGAATTGGCGTGACATGAAGTGACTGCGCGTTATGCAAACGGCTTTAGTATGCTAAATTTTCTTTGTTGAACCGCGAACGACTGCGAGGTAAATCATGCCGGATCATCCTGAAGGATTTCTCAAGCTCGTGAAAGAAGCGAAAACCCGCATCAAGGAAGAAGATTTCCGCGAGATCAAGAAAAAGCTCGACGCTGGCGAGCCAATGATCATCATTGATACGCGGGAGGATAACGAATGGGCTCGCGGTCACATTCCCAATGCCGTTCATCTTGGAAAAGGCGTGATCGAGCGCGACATCGAAAAGGCTATCCCCGATAAAGAGGCCACGCTCGTTTTATATTGTGGCGGTGGCTATCGTTCGGCGCTGGCGGCGGACAATATTCAAAAGATGGGGTATCGCAACGTGATTTCAATGGACGGCGGCTGGCGCGGCTGGACCGAAGCGGGCTTTCCCACGATTCGGGACTAACTTTCCAAATGTAGCGTAATGTGAACAGCAGGAAATTGGCTGGGGCGTTTGGACTCGAACTATGGAGGCCGTATGCAATCGTAAGGCCCCTCGTGGGCAACCCCGACCCAATTCATGTCCGCGCGATGGAAGGGAGCAGATTACGGTATTCGAGTTGCCTGTTTACGCGAGTGACTTGAGCAAGTGATAGGCCGACAAGGACGTACGGCCAAAGCCATTCGCACGATCCTGGATGCGGTTGGCTGAGTAGTATCATTCCACCGACGAAACCTTGCGAGCAAACGCATCTAGGAGCGTTAGATTGCTCGTTTTGCTTCTAGGAGCTGTTTCAACGTGAAAATGTCCTCCTCAAGCGCGGCGCGGAGTTCTTGAATAGAACGATCTATATCCTCCGGGGTGTTCGCGGCGAGGGCGTCGATGCAGAGTTGCCAGGGTAAGGGCTTCCTTGCGTGCTAAGATCCGCACCGTGCCGAAGCACCCGCCCCGTTTCTCATATCGCTAAACATCGTCCGATTCCATAGGTAAACCTGTTCCTTCGACTGTTCCTCCGACTGTTCCTTTGACCAGTAGTATTTTCGTGCGGCGCTTCCTAAGCTATCGAATCTGAACTTTTTAGTACAGTGTTCGAAGATGGACCCACTCAACACGCTCAAAAAGATCAGGAAAATAATCAGAAACACCACCGACCCCGAGCTGGTGAGGCTAATCCTCGATTTGCAAAAAGAAGTCTTTGCGATAGAAAGCCACAACCTCGAACTCGCCTCCGAATTGGCAAGCCTCAAACAACAGTTGGACTTGCCGGCAAGGATGCATACTCGTCCACCATCGGATTACTATTTTCTGAAGGGAGACGACGTTCCTTTCTGTCCGAAATGCTGGGAAACCAGCGGCAACGCGATTCATTTGCAAGCGCCCATCTCGGCGGGCGGTAGGGTCCGACGGGAATGTCGGGTATGTAAGGAAACCTATTGGGAGCCCAGGATTACCAAGACACGGAGCCAAGCTCATCATGCTTAGAGAGGAAAGCCCCAATCCAAGTCGACTCATTTGAAGGGGTCGGTGCAATTAGAGACGCGAGCATCGACAACGATCACGAGCTGATGTGGGCAGACTATCGTTTGCGTTCAAGACTTCTGCGGACCCATTCCTGCGATCGACACAGCGTTTCTATTCGAGTGCAAAAGAGGAAAAATGTCTGAGAAAGTTCGGCCTCTAATTTGCCAGCAGTGTGCTCAGGAGAAAACGAATTGGACTGAACACTGCCCTCATGCGAGGGAAGTCTGGAAGAATGGATACAATCATGCCCTAAGAGAATATCGGCGTCCCCGACTGACGTCTGAGGACGTGCGTCGTGCAATAAGCGGACTTTCATTCTCTTGGGAGAATTTCTACCACCTGGCCGCCGATGCGCTCAATCGCATCCTCGATGAGAAGGAGAAAACTCCGTGAGCCAAACCAGCTTTTGCGGATGGTCAGGGACGCGTGGTCCGGATAGGTGTCGAGGAGCATTGGCGCCTTCGTTAGAGCGGCTGACGTGGATGCTATTCTACCTCGCGTCAAGAGAGTTCGCTAGGAACCGTAATCAGGTTATTGGTACTTTCTAGAGTGGTAAAATCTGAGCACGGCCAGAATCGAGCCCGCTAAACCCGCTGGCTCACAATCGCGCATATCCAAGCTTCTAGTATTGCCCGCTGCTCCGATGTCACATTGGTGAAGGCAACGCCCATGCCAAAATTCGCATGGGTGTAAACCACTTTGCCGTTGCTCTCGAATGTGCCTTGATCCCTGATAATCCGCAACTTGACCAACGTTCCCTCGGGGAACGGAGTCAGCGCGTCAACATAACAGCCTCCAACGCCCAGTTCCGAAATACGAGCCGAGAGTCTCGTGCCAGAATGGAGATCGGTTACCTCAACAGAGGCAACAAGTGCGCACCGACGAACCGAACGCTGATTAGTCCATTGCGGGGGTTTTTTCTTTTGGATCATCAAGACAGGTATGCTGCCTCATCTAAAACTACCGCTCAAGGCATATTCCCGATCGCCAAGGAAAGATCGCAGTGCCACCGATTCTTTTGATCTGTCAGTCCGGTCGCGTACCGACGATCGCGTAGCAAAATTAGTTGACTGTTACGTTGGACGGAAGCATCGTACCTTCCTCCGCAGAATCTCTCTTCCGGTTGGAGGTGTCCATGGTTGCGAAGTACGATATCTTCAGAAAGACAAATGACTCCGTCGTTTGGGTAGAGGCCGCCGAAGATATTGTCACTGCAAAAAAGCGACTGATAAGCCTTGCATCGGATGGGAAGAACGATTATCGAGTCTGGGATTCAACCCGAGAACAGTTCATCGACGTGATGGACGATTGCGCCTAGCCACGGCTCAAAGCCGTAGGCACTTGTTAGACGAACACTTCTCGTTCGCACAAAGCCAGACTGTATCCGCCATCGTTGGGCCACGCCTCGCCATATAAAGAAATAGTCCACAGTCTGCACACGGTTGTCTGTTGGTTACATCTTCGACTGCGCCCTCTCTGATCACGCAGTAGCCTCGTTGGGTGTCGTAGCGCTGATTACAGTCACGTACGGGACACGCGAACCAAGTCTCTTCACGAAAGCGTCTGGGATGTAGGGTTTGCTGAGTAAGCATCATCGGTTGATTGTGGTAAAGACACAGTGGGGAAATATCGAGGAGCATCGTGATCCCAAGCTGACCCGGTCTCGAAAACACGCCGTAGGGAGCCCAGCGGCCGGATCTGGCGTACTGCCCTTTCCAGATCGAACCCGAGGCCGGGCTTACATCGATTTTGCGTACCTGAACTCGTTACGGTATCGGTTGTTTACTGTATTTGCTCGAATCGAGACCTACGGAGGAAATCATCCCTAGCCTGCTAAATCTTACCCGTTCGCGAGCGTGTCGAGCGACGGAACAAAACGCCTAGCCCAGCGTCAATCCCGTCTACTTTTGGGTGGGCGAGGACGCATCCCACGGCACTGAAGTTCACCATCCAGCGTCCGAGTCCATACCGTGCTACAAAGACTTCACACACGACAAAGATTTCGTCGGTGGTGGGCAGCATGCCGAGATCGATGTTTGGCCATGGTCAAAACCTCAACGCAACGGCTACCAGCATTGTCCGTGTTAGGTGTTCAGCACCAACGCGTCGAATGTAGCAGGATAATCGGCGCTGGCAAAATGTGCAGCGTAAGTCGGGCTGGGTTCCTCTTCGCTCGTATCGCGATTGGCGAAAGTGGCTGGATACTTATGCGGCCATCATCGTCCAAGCGACCCGGCACCACCGAACGGCCCTTTTCCGATGGCTCCGGCAACCCCTCAGTTCAGCACACCGGCATTAACGGGCCCAACCTTAGGGTACCCCTGTGTTTCCTTATGCGGACCTGCCGAGGATCAAAGAGCCAATCTGAGTGCAGCAGGTGCCTCTTCGCGACCTGCAAGATGTGGCACGGAAGGCGCTAAATCAAAAGAAGTGACACCAACGGTACCTGGGAGTAATGTCAGGATGCCCCATGCCCCGCGAGACTTTCGATCTGCATTTTGAGCAGTGCGACCACCTGATTAAAATTCCGCTTCTCCACAACGCGGCGGACCATAGCGTTTGCTACATCTGCCATCCGGAATTACGCGATCAGCCACTGCCTGGAAAGTGCCCGAAGTGCATCGGCGCGGCCCGGCCAGCGGGTTTGCCATATCGCGATTAGGACTGCTGCCTTGGAAAGGGGACGATTCCGCCCAGCCCGGTTCGAGACCGCCCCCCTTCGGGGTACTGCTGCATCGGTGACCGTAGCGCCCTGGGCAGCGCTTGTGTATTGGCAAAAGTAACAGGGCAGGGGACTAGGACCAAACACGCATGGTCTTCGACTTTACGGCTTGGCCACGACGGAACTACTTCCACGGCGCAGCAAAGAAATCCGTGAGATGCGGGCGCGTGGGGACTGGGCCTGACGATCGTGCCTCTCAGTGCCGCCGTTCCCGAACCTTCCAGCCGGCTCCTGCTTGGCATTGGACTCGTTGGCCTAACCTTTAAGACCGGAACGTATAAAAGATTATTCGCATGCCCTGGACATTTTCTATCACCCGATTTTCAACTCTTTCCACAAAACCCGACTTTTTCGATAGCCACTCCTCTTCGCAGACCTATCTCAAAATGCGACACCGCCCTTCAAATTCCATCAGTTTTCTATAACGCGCCGCCGCTAATCTTCGTCTCGGCCCTTCATCATGCTGGCACACAAGCTCGAAAAATCAGGTGCTGGACGTCCGGTGCCTGTCACAATTGACACAGGCACAAAACCCGATTTCCGATTTGAGAGCAGCGTCCATGAACAAGGAATTTGCATTCGCTATCTGCGCAGCGCTGTTAATGGGCGCAGCCCAAATCGCCAAATACGAGCGAGCCGAGGCGTCAGCCGCAGCTAGGGAAGCCCACGTGTCTCCCAAGGGGACAACCCTTAGCGCTGCCGCTGAGCTTGCGAAGCCGGATCCATCAACTCGGCTCGGGATTCTCAAAAGTTATGGCAATCTTCCGCTTACATTCGAGGAAAACCGAGGTCAAATCGATCCACAAGTAAAATTCCTGTCACGAAGTGCTGGCTACACGCTTTTTCTAACCGCGGATGAAGCAGTCCTTTCGATACCCGAAAGCAAGCCAAATGACAAACGGTCAAGGACAAACCGAAGGAACAACGTTCAAGAGCCACCGATTGTTGATCGTCAATTGCCTAGCAGCGAATCGGAACAGCAAGCGAGGAACCAGAACTTGGGTATGAAGCTCGTGGGCCCTGACCCGCATACTACGGTGAGCGGGGTGGATGAACTGCCCGGCAAGAGCAACTACTTCATTCGCAACGATCCGAAGAAGTGGCGCAGCAATGTTCCGACCTACGCCAAGGTGAAGTACGAAGGAGTTTATTCCGGAATCGACTTAGTCTACTACGGCAATCAGCAGCAGCTTGAGTTTGACTTTGTCGTCGCACCTGGCGCTGACCCGCGTCGCATACAGTTCGACATTCGCGGAGCCAAGCGGATTCGTCGGGATGACGACGGAGACTTAGTTCTGAAGATGGAGATGCGCGAGGATGAAATTCGCTGGCACAAGCCGATTGCGTATCAGGAGAAGAATGGGACGAGGCAGTTGGTTGCCGCACACTATGCCGTCAAGGATGAGAACCGTGTGGCATTCGAGGTCGCGGGTTATGACGTAGGCAGGCCGCTGTACATCGATCCGCTAATTTATTCAACATATCTAGGCGGTAACGGAGAAGACGTAGGTACAGGCATCGCCGTGGACAGCGCGGGCAACGCTTACGTTATCGGCACAACCAACTCAAACAACTTTCCCACTATGAATCCCTTGCAGCCAGCATTCGAAGGCGAGGGCTACGACGCCTTCGTGGTCAAGATCAACCCAACGGGTTCAGGAACGGTTTACTCCACCTATTTTGGCGGAAGCGGGCTTGACGTCGTGCAAGGCGTCGCCGTGGACAGCTCGGGCAACGCTTACGTCACGGGGATAACCCAATCAACCGACTTTCCCACTATGAATCCCTTGCAGCCAGCCTACGGCGGTGGAGACGACGACGCCTTCGTAGCCAAGATCAACCCGACGGGTTCAGCCCTAGTCTACTCCACGTATCTTGGCGGCGACGAGAATGACCTTGGTTACGGCATCGCTGTGGACAGCTCGGGCAACGCTTACGTGACAGGGGCAACCAGCTCAACCAACTTCCCAACGAAGAATCCCTTGCAGCCAGCCTACGGCGGCGGAGACGACGACGTCTTCGTGACCAAGATCAACGGGTCAGGTTCGGCTTTAGTTTACTCCACCTATCTTGGCGGAAACGGGTCAGACGTCGCCCAAGGCGTAGCCGTGGACAGCTCGGGCAATGCTTACGTTACCGGCGGAACCAACTCAAGCAACTTTCCCAATATGAATCCCTTGCAGCCAGCCTACGGCGGCGGAGACGACGACGCCTTCGTAACCAAGATCAACCCAACGGGTTCAGCACTGGTTTATTCCACCTATCTTGGCGGAAACGGGTCAGACGAGTCCCAAAGCGTAGCTGTGGACAGCTCGGGCAACGCTTACGTGACAGGAGTCAACCAGCTCAACCAACTTTCCCACAACGAATGCCTCGCAGCCAGCCTACAGCGGCGGAGACGACGACGCCTTCGTAACCAAGATCAACCCAACGGGTTCAGCACTGATTTATTCCACCTATCTTGGCGGAAACGGGTCAGACGTCGCCCAAGGCGTAGCCGTGGACAGCTCGGGCAACGCTTACGTTACAGGATCGACCAACTCAACAAACTTTCCCACGGTAAATCCCCTGCAATCAGCCATCGGCGGTTCCGATCAGAATGCATTCGTGACCAAGCTCAACCCAACGGGCTCATCCCTGGCTTACTCCACCTATTTTGGCGGGAGCGGGAGCGGGGGCGCGGGAGACGGAGGCACCGGCATCGCCGTGGACAGCTCGGGCAACGCTTACGTTACAGGGTCAGCCAGCTCAACCAATTTTCCGAGGATGAATCCCTTGCAGCCAACCTTCGGCGGTGGAGACGACGACGCCTTCGTGGCTAAATTCGGAGCGACTGACGCTGGAACAGAGTTTTCACTTTCTGCCGCCATAGGCATTAACTGCCCGACGGGGGGAAACTGTTCTACGTCCGCGACAGTGAACGCAGGGCAGACCGCGACCTACAACCTACAAGTCTCCCCCGTCAACGGGTTCAATGGAACCGTCGGGCTGAGTTGCGGCGATGCACTAGCCAAATCCATTTGTTCACTTTCTCCAGGCTCCGTCACCTTGAGCGGTGCGACACCTTCAGCGTTCACTGTGAGTGTGAGCACCAGCGCCGGCTCGATCATTGGACCTCAGACGAAACAGCCGGACATGCTACCGTCAGCCCGTATCGTGTTACCTCTCCTCGCCGTGTTGATGGTCGCATTACTTCTAGCCGCTTTAGCGGTCGAGGCAAAGCAGTCGAAGCGACGCTTTGTGGCCGCCCTGGCACCTCTTGTGCTCAGTCTCGCGTGGCTAAACGCCTGCGGGAGCAGCGGCGGTAACAGTGGCGGCGGGGGCGGCGGAAACAACGGGACACCCTCGGGCACCGTGACGATCAGCGGCACCTCCAACGGAGTGAACCGACCCCTGTCATTGATATTGAATGTTGACCAATGAATCGCGCCAACCGAGCCAAACCATCAAGCTTTCATGGAATGGACGTCATTGGTTCGAAACCAGACGGTCGGCTCCAGGAACAGTCCTGGATACCGCATGCAGTCTGCAAGAGAAGTTTGACCCGATCACGGCAGACTTTATTCCACCAAATTCATCGGTCCGCGGGTTTAACACAATTTGCGTCGAGATGTGTGAGAAATCCAATGTCCGCTACCGCGTTTACCAGGGCTTAGCGTAAATCAAAGCCGATTCGTGATTTGGTTTGAAATGGAAACGGATGCGAAAAGATCGCTCGCGCCGGAAGAGTCTGTAGCACTGTGCTTTCGCGGCTGTCACACTCATCCTAGCCACATTATCTCGAACTGATCGGCCATCGACCCCTTGAGACCACCCCTGTTCGCGACAGTTATCTGGGCGCAAATGTCCGGCTACCGCGTTTGTCAGCACAGACCGCTCCTAGGCTCCGGCCGTCGGAGAAAAAGCGTGGCTCATTTGAAAAACAATCTGTGGTGGGGCCAGGAATTTGGGGAGTAAAATCGGCGCGGTTCCGCTCAAGGTCGTTGATCTGTACTGCCTCGCGTCCGGCGAGCGGCAAACTCCGAGAAGTAAGCGCGAGTGGAGGTGTCCAGTGGCGACAGCAAATACAAACGAGGGACTGCGTGGAGCGGGGAAGATCGTCAAGAAAGCGAGTGGCTGGTTTATCGGCATGGCGGTTGTATTCATCCTTTTGGGGATATTGGCGATTGTGGAACCGGGAGTTGCGGGTTTGGCGATAACGATGCTGGTGGGCTGGCTGCTGATTTTTGGCGGCGGAGCGCATCTGGTCGCGGCGTTCAGCGGAGGCGGAGCGGGGCGCGTGATATGGCAGGTGCTGACCGGAATTGTGTACATCGTGGGAGGAATTTATTTTCTGACGCATCCCTTGCTGGGCTTGGGATCGCTGACGCTGCTGCTGGCGGTGATTATCCTGATGACAGCGGTGTTCGAACTCATTGCGTATTTCCGGTCGCGAAGCGAAGACGGCTCGGGCTGGCTCCTGGTAAATGCGCTTATCACGCTGCTGCTGGGTGGGCTGATCTGGTTCCACTGGCCGTCAAGTTCGGTGTGGGCGATCGGAACACTGGTGGGCGTGAACCTGCTGATGACTGGAATTTCGCGACTGATGTTAGGCCTGGTAGCGCGGAAACTGGTGAACCGCGTGGCGCTCTAGCGAACACCCCTCATTCGGTAGAACGGGGGTCGTAGTGTCCGGCTGCGAAGCCTGTCGCAAGCGATTCGGCACGAACAGTCAATACTTGCGACATCTTGCCGACGACTTTGCCGGTGATCCTGTCGCGGGCGTTCAAAACTGCCGCGGAAGAGTGATTCAGAGGGGAACAATTCGCCCAGCCCGGTTCGAACCGCCCCCCTTCGTGTCGGGGACTCAACTACATAGATGACCGTAGCGCCCTAGCCGGGGCTTGTGTATTGGCAAAAGTAACAGGGACCAGGACCAGACGCTAAAGAGTCGCGCAACCCCTACGGAGCGGCGATCTTCGATGCAGCGTTCGCAAATATACTGTTAATCGTGCTCGCAATCGTTTTCATACTCACAATTGCCCCGAGCGCGATCACGGCCAGCAGCAGCGCATATTCTGTTAGGTCCTGCCCCTTCTGGTCTTGCCAGAGGAGCTTCAGCAAATTCTTCATCTTGCCCTCTTTCTCTTCCTTGGGCAGTCTTATGTGAGGTGGCTGACGAAAGGAAATCGAAGTAGCGCCACTGTATCATGCTGCGTAGCTTAATGGCTGAAGATCGTCGCCTGCTTTTGAGATGCATTCACTGCCCAGCGGTTGCCCCTCAAGAAGGTAGACATCTGTTCCGCATGGACTCGCACCTCGTTAGTTCTTACGCCCCCCTCATCGACGATAACCTTGGCGCGCCGGATTTTAAGGTGGGGCAGGTGCTTTGTCATGGCGCGCGATGCTAACTCCGATTGAAAATCCAGTCGTGTTAGCCATGTGTTTTCGAGAGTCACAAGTGGGACGTTTGATCCGTACGACGAACTAGTGTTGAAAGCGGCCGATCAACTCCGACTGAGTCACGATGTGACCCTTCATCGCGCGCTCAAGACCGCCTTTTGAAGCTCCCGCGGGAAGTTGTGTGGGTTGATCCAGAGCATAGAGTCGGAAGGAATAGCGATGAGACGCTCCGCGGGGAGGACAAGGACCGCCGTATCCGACTCGCCGGAAATCATTCACGCCCTGTCGCGCGCCGATTTTCAGGTCTTTCGTCTTCGGCACGCCTTCCGGCAGTTCTCTCACACTTGGTGGGAGATCGTAGAGGACCCAATGCACCCAGGTACCGGCTGGGGCATCGGGGTCGTCCATGATCAGGGCAAATGCTTTCGTTCCGACTGGCGGATCATTCCAGGAAAGTTCCGGCGACACATCTGGGCCATCGCAGGTAAATTTCGGGGGAATTGCGCCGCCGTTCGAAAATGCCGAGGACTTGAGTTGAAACGCCGACACGGCCTTTCCCCGCACAGTCGCTGCCAACAGCGGACTGAGAGTGAGGGCCAGCACGGAGGAAACGGCGATGTGAGGTCGACGCATTCTACCGTTTCCCCGCATAGGTCGTCTTTATGCTAGACTCGTACCAACTTCGTTTCAACCAAATCTCTCAGCGCCTGCATCAGCGAAAACTGTCGGCTGGCCCCTTTTCACCTGCCATATAGTGTCATCTTCCCGCCAGCCACGTTCGCCATGTAACGTCCCTCGCTTAGGAACTGCACCCCTTCACGCCAGACCGTGCCATTTCTGCCCATCGGGATTTCGTTTTTCGGGTTCTGCTCCAGCCCACGAATCTCATTCCCGTCGAGCACAAAGTCCACTTGCCGCAGACCTTGTTTCGGGGTTCGCCGAACAGGGTAACGCCCTGTGCCTAGTTCGACCACGTCCGCGTTCTCGACCAGCACTTGCCGCCAGACCGCAACAAGTGTTTTCTCGAATGAAGTTTCGAGATTTATACCAGGTGGTGTTGCATCGACCGGTTGAACCCTCACCTGTTCTCGACAGTTATCGGAAGGCGGGCGTAAGCTTCTATCAGCTATGCATCTCAGTGTTTGACAACCATGCAGCAGGCACTCACACTAGCCGCCATGCGAATAAAATTGATTGTCCTCAGTTTGTTGGCGTCTGCTGTGCTCCCTTTGGTATCTCGAGCTCAGAGTGTCCCTGTCTTCGAGATTAAGCCGGACACGAGTACGATTAAGTTCTTCGTGAAGGCCTCGGTGGCTCTCGAAGGCAATTTCAAGAAATGGGACTCCACTCTCACCTTCACCTCCACGGATGTCTCAACGGGCGTGCTCGACATCAAGATTCAGGCCGACAGTGTGGATACCGGAAGCGGCATGAAGGACGGCAAGCTCAAGGGCAAAGATTTCTTCAACGTTGAGAAGGATCCGTACATCACGTTTCACTCGACAAAAATTGTTCAGACCGGTTCCAACACCTTTGAAGTGGATGGCAACTTCACAATTCGTGGCGTGACGAAACCCGAGAAGCTCACGCTGACGGTTTCTGGTATAGGAACGGGCACAGGCGATATTACGGGGACAATGGCCTTCGATCGCAAGGACTATGGGATGAACAGCGGCATCCCCTTTATCAAGATTGCCGACCGCGTCGAAGTGAACGTCAAACTCCACGGCACACGGGTCAGTGGCCCGCCGATGGACCTTAAGAAATAGCCACTCTGGCTTTGTTGAATTAGATGTTGAGAAATCCCGCTTGAAACCAGCAATCTCAGAACGAGATAGGTAGTGATAAGCGAGAGAGGTAGTCAGAACGATGAGGAAGCCTTATCTTCTGATTTCGGCGGCATGGCTGCTCCACGTCGTAGCCTGGTTCCTTCCCGTAATTAAGCCTGGTGAGTTCCGCCCGGCGATACCCGGGTGGCAAGCATTTCGGTACGCGGCCTGCGGAGTTTGGGCTTGCAAGGGCGTCCAATTCGACGCTTGGTACTTCGCGGTCCTTTCAACCATAAGCGCGATAACGACGCTGTTTTTTATTCTGGCTTCACCGTGGGTTGTGTTGCGCGGGTCGCGTTCAGTTCGAAGGGGTTTTGCATGGGCCGCGGCTACAGCCTTTATTTTTAACGCTCACTGGATTGTCATCTTTGGGTCAGAGAGGTCCGAACTCACAACTGGATACTTCCTCTGGTGGTGTTCGTTTCTGCTTCTGGCGATAGGTTTGTTCCGTCTCGCAGGCGGAAATAGGACAGAGGCTGCCCATAGGCAAACTGCACCACTTTCAGGATGATTTTTGATTGCGGGCGTGGCTGTTGAAAAAGTCGAACGAGCAGAAAAGTCGTGAATTAGTGCGGCGGCTGAGTGGTCGCTTGCGTTCCGGATACAGGCGGAGCTTGCGGCACGCTTCTGCGATGGAGAGAAGAAAATGATCAGACCCCTCATTAAACAGCTTTTGTCAACGACAATATCTTTCCTGCTGGTCGTTACCACTGTGCCCTTTGAAGCTGGCGCTCAGCAGACGGCTTCGACGGGTTATTCGGGACAAGGCGCGCCGCTTTCTGCCGAAGAGCTGCAACAATTGGTGGCGCCCATCGCGCTTTACCCTGACTCCCTGGTAGCGCAGATTCTTGGAGCCGCGACCTTTCCAGACCAGGTTGCCGCTGCTGCGAGCTGGCTTCAGCAGAACAGCTATCTCACAGGCGCGACTCTAATGCAGGCCGTCGATGGGCAACCGTGGGACCCCAGCGTGAAGGCGCTCACACAATTTCCCTCTGTGCTCGGCAACCTGGCGACGAATCTTAGTTGGACGTCCGCATTAGGGGAGGCGTATCACACCCAGACCGCCGACGTCATGTCAGCGGTCCAGGTGTTGCGTGCAAAAGCATTAGCTGCGGGCAACCTGAAATCAGGGTCACAGCTTACGGTCGTGCAACAGTCGCCGCAAGTCATCGTGATTCAGCCTGCGAATCCCCAAGTAGTGTATGTCCCTATGTACAACCCCGCGGTAGTTTACGGCTATCCTTATGTTACTCCCGGATACAGCACCGCTACCGTGGTGGCGACCGGCGTGGTTGCGTTTGGAGTTGGCATCGCGGTAGGCGCGATGATGAGCAGCGGTTGTTGCGCCTGGGGGTATAGCAGTTGGAACTGTGGCTGGCACGGCAGCACAGCGGTGGTGTATCACGGCGGGGCGTACTACGGAAACAGCGCCTGGCACGGCGGCTACTATGGCTCCAGCGCGTCCGCGTACGGAGCCTACGGCGGCAGCGCCCACGCGTCAAACGGCTACAATCCCTCCACAGGCACCTACGCACGTGGCGGCACGGTCTCAAACGGTTACGGCACCCAAAGCGCCGCGCAAGCCTACAACCCGCACACCGGTGCCTACGGTGCGACCGAGCAAGGCTCCAATGCCAATGGAAGCTGGGGCAGTTCGACCGCTTCGAAAAATGGCACCACCGTTGACAGCCAGCATCAAACGAACTCCAACGGAACCACTGGCCAGATGCACAGCTCCACCGGTGCCTCGGCTTATGGCGCGACGGGCAAGAACGGCAACAGCGCCGCCGTGGGCGAAACCGCGAATGGCAACAAGTATGCGACGGAAGACGGCAAAACCTACAGCAATACGGGCAGCGGTTGGAGCCAGAAGAGCGGAACTTCGAACACGTCCAGTTACAACAAATCTAGTTCCAGCGGCTGGGGCGGCCAAGAAAAGAGCGGCGGCTCATCAGCCATGAACAGCGGAGGCGGCGGCTGGAATTCCAGGTCTGCCAGTGCTCGTGGCTCGTCAAGCATGGGACGCAGTGGCGGCTGGGGTGGTCGCAGGTGAAACTAACGCCGACGGTTCCGCCGCAAACGAGGTGAAGTCAAATACGTTGGTGAAGCGCTTATAGTCCAAGTTTTGGAGGATCGTTATGTCGCGAGGAACGCGCACAATCGTTATTACGAGTCGCGTCATTCTTCTGGCGATACTCATTCTATTTGTCGGATGCAACAAAGCCGCCAAGCCTTCGTACCAAGTGTTTGCTTCTCCCGACGACGCGGGTAACGGGCTGTTGACCGCGGCAAAATCAGGCGATCCAAACGCAATACTCGCAGTGTTTGGTCCGGGCTCGAAAGACATCATTCTCTCCGGCGATCCCGTGCAGGACAAGGATACCGCCGGCCGATTTGTAGCCGCCTATGGCGTGATGCATCGCTGGCGCAGGATGCCTGATGAATCCCAAATCCTCCTAGTTGGAGCAGACAATTTTCCTTTTCCGATCCCGCTAAAGAAGAATACCGCGGGACAGTGGTACTTCGACGCAGCCGCTGGGAGGGAAGAGATTCTGGCCCGCCGTATCGGCCGTAACGAACTGGCTATCATGGACGTCTGTATGGCGTTAGCTGACGCTCAGTCTGAGTACTACTCAGAGCGTCATGCCGACGGAAGCACCCACCAGTTCGCCATGAAGTTCATCAGTGACACCGGGAAGCAGAACGGTTTGTACTGGGAGTCGCCGGAAGGTCAGCCCAAAAGCCCGCTCGGCCCACTGGCTGCGTTCGCTACCCGCGAAGGTTATAGCCTGAAGCCGGACTCGCATGTGCCTTTTCATGGCTACTATTTCCATATGCTGACTCGGCAAGGCAGTCACGCGCCAGGTGGCACGAAGGACTACGTCGTCGATGGAAAGATGACCGGTGGATTCGCCTTCGTCGCCTATCCCTCTGAATACCGCAACTCCGGGGTGATGACATTCATCATCAATCAGGACGGCGTGCTGCTTCAGAAAGATTTGGGAAAGACCACAACAGAAACGGCAGCCGCGATGACCGAGTTCGATCCCGATTCTAGTTGGGGCCCAGTACAGCAATAAAATCCTAGTACGCTGCAATTACTTGTGCCCCCTTCACTGGCGGGCCGCGGGAGTCATGAACCTCGGAACAGATGCAGACGGGCTGACCGGATTTCGCTGCGGGCAATCGGGGTGGCTGGTGGAGTCTACTTCGACAGGTGGAGATATTGGTCGGAAATTCGAGCAGTGGAATTATGGAGAGCGCCTCTTTCTCGCTTCCGACCGTCAACGTGGGGATGCGGCAACAAGGTCGTGAGCGTGCCATAAATGTGCTGGATGCCGCGCCTTGCGTTGAATTGATTGTGGACGCCATCAGAAAGGCGCGATCACCCGAATTTCGAAAATCCCTTGAAGGAATGTCGAACCCCTATGGAGACGGCCACGCTTCAGAACGGATTGTCCGAGTACTTGCGAACGCGCCTCCTTTGAAGGTGCTCCTCCTAAAGCGCCAATCGCAGCACGCCATATCAGACGAACTTGTTCGCGGTGCGACACACCGATGAGAATCCCTCTCTCGCAATCGTTGTGCAGACAATCCCTGATTGGATCCGCACGAAATAGCCAATAAAACATTGGTTGTTTCGCAGGTCTACAAAAAGGAAGGTTGGCTGGGGCGGTTGGACTCGAACCAACACCGTCCTCATTAACAGTGAGGTGTCCTACCAATTGGACCACGCCCCATTTATGTGAGCCACAATGATACGTCGAAACGACTTGACTTTGCGATCCTGCCGGTTAATCGCCCAAAACACCGAGGTGCATCTTTTTCAACGGTTCAGCTTAGCGGGGGTCCCGGCAGAGGCTGCTTATCAAACTGGTTCAAGGTCGACACCTATCGGAATGGGATTGTATGGCCTTCTGCCGAACGCTGTTTCCGATTACGAGCACTCATATCGAGCGAGCGTGCGTTGCCTCTTTTGTGTCCGGCGAGCCGCGCAGGCCGCTCATTTCCTCGATCTGAATGCTGTAGAACACGGGTCGGGGCGTACCCTTGCGACGAACCTGGGTTGCCGTATACCCGCTTTGCCACCACAGTGATCTCTTTTGCAGTAAGGAGCGGACCCGTTCCCGACTCTCGGCATATTCGCTCGTATTCGGGATCTCTGCATATTTTCCAAGGACAACGACGCTCGCCCAATCGTCGTGGCTGCGAACTTCCTCTGCCTCTACGCACACCAAAGGATTCTCCCGCATCCACTCAATCTTCCGTCCCAGCGTGGAGAAGCAACACAAGCGGTCGACGTCAAAGACGAAATAGATGGGAACGATATAAGGCCTGTTGTTACAGGCGCAAGCGAGTCTGCCGTAGCCGAGTCTGGTCAGAATCTCGCGACATTCCCTGCCGCGAATCTTCGTGATGAGCATGGATTACTTAAGTCTATCTGATGTCTGCTGGGATCGTGAATGAGCATTTCTATGCGGACCGAGCCGTCCCTGTCATGCAGTTAAATTTTTTAAGACAGTTAATATCTCAAGAGGTTGACATCTAGTTTAAATCTTCTCGGTAACGTTGTCTCACGCTTTTAGATGCAAGCACGACACTGTGGCGGTCGGTTATAACCACTTCGCGATTCGTGGGAGCGCAGAAATAGACCTTTCAGCTATGAAATGAGCTAAAATCGACCGTTTGCGAGCAAGAGGGGTCAATCCAGCACAGCGGTTCGCGGAGTACGCCCTGAAGACGCTGGGTAAATACGAAATAATCGGCGAACTCGGTCGTGGGGCCATGGGCGTGGTTTATCGTGCGCGCGATCCGATCATCAATCGCCTCGTCGCTCTCAAGACGATTACCACGGCTGGCTCGGACAACCAAAATCTGCTTGAGCGCTTTTATCGCGAAGCGCAATCCGCCGGTGGCTTGCAGCACCCTAATATCGTCACCATCTTTGATATGGGCGATGAAGCTGGTGTGCCCTACATCGCTATGGAACTGATCGAGGGGGAAAATCTTGAGCAGATGATCTCCCAGCGCATGCCAATTCCAGTCTCTCTGAAACTCCTTTACGCCGTGCAGGCCTGCAGCGCATTCGACTACGCTCATAAACGAGGCATCGTTCACCGCGATATCAAGCCCGGCAATATCATGGTGAACAAAGACGGCGCGGTGAAGGTCGTCGATTTCGGGATCGCTCGAGTGCTCGAGACTTCAAAGACTCAAACCGGAATGCTGATCGGAACTTTCGCATACATGTCGCCCGAGCAATATCACGGCGAGCACGCGGACGAACGGTCCGACATTTGGTCCTTCGGCGTGCTCCTCTACGAACTGCTCTGCTACCGGCGGCCTTTCATTGGGACTACGCCCGCCGCTTTGATGCACAGCATATGTTCGCAGGACGCGCCTTCATTGCGTTCTTTAGATCCTGCGCTACCGGCGGACCTCGAAATCGTGGCGTCCAGGCTGCTTCAAAAGTCTCCGGGGAATCGCTATCAGTCGATGGAAGACGTCCTCCTCGAACTCGATCCTATCTGCAAGGGCCTTCAGGCAGAATCGGTAGCGGGATTGGTGACCGAAAGCCGCGAACTTGCCGAGCACGGAGAATTTTCGCGCTCCCGCGATCTCTTGCGCCAGGCTCTGCAAGTAGATCCGAAAAACCAAACAGCGCGGATGCTATTGGACAAAGTAAACGCCGAGCTGCGGAGAGTGACGATCCGGCCGAAGGCTCAGAAGGAAGTCGAGAAGGGCGAATCGCTGCTCGAGGAAGGAAAACTTCAGGAAGCCAGGGCGGCCGCCGAAGGCGCTCTAGAGATGGACTCGAGCTTCGAGCCAGCCCACGAACTACAACGGTCGATTCAAAAAGAATTAGACCGCGTTCAGCAAGTGGCCGACTGGCTTGACGGCGCAAAACAGCGCCTTGCGGAAGGGCTGCCGGATGAAGCCGAAATGCTTCTCGCCAAAGTGATCGAGATCGAACCGACAAACAAGCAAGTTAATAAACTCCTACAGCAAGCAGCCGAAGAAAAAAAGGAACGCCAACGTCGCTTGGAGTTAATCGAAAGAATGCAGGAAGCGCGCGGCTTGTGGACGCAACAGAAATACTCCGACTGCATTCGGGCGCTCACCGCGATGCAGAAAGAGTATCCCGGGGAAGAAGAGATTCCTCGACTCCTCCAGACGGCTCGCGAAGATCAAGCAGAGCAGGAAAAACGGCAGAACCTCGATAAGGCTCGCAATCTTTTTGCGGCGCGCCAGTACGAGGAATGCCGGTCCGTACTGGCGGACTTGCAAAAAAGATTTCCCGCGAACGAAGAGGTTTCGGATCTGATCCGCGAGCTCAAGGAGGACGAAGCGAAACAGCGCAAGCTGCATCGCTTCGCAGAAGCCAGAGATCTGTTGGCGGCTCACCGCTTTGAAGATTGCATCGCTCTTTCGACGGCCTTACAGCACGAGTATCCCACGGACGAAGAAGCAGGCCGGTTGCTTGGTACGGCGCGCCACGAGCAACTGGAAGAGCGCAAACAACAGGGACTTTCGAACGCCCGAAAGCTGCGCGCTTCCGGGCATTATAAAGAATGCGAAGTAATCCTCGAGGACCTGCGCAAGCAATTTCCCAACGATGATGAAATTCCCCGGTTGTTCCAGGAACTTACGGAGGAGCAGAAGGAACAGCACAAGCGGGAAGCTGTGGCAGAAGCACGCAAGCTGCTTACCGCTCGCGACCATAAGGCATCAATCACATTGTTGAACGGATTTCTGAAGAAATTTCCCAGTGACCCCGACGTCGAGAAGCTTCTTAAAACCGTTTACGAGGACGAAGCGCAACAGCGAAAGCTCCAGACCATGGCCGAAGCGCGCAATATGCTCGCGTCTCGGCGGTTCGAGGAATCCATCACCGTTCTCATACAGCTTCAAAAGACGTTTCCTGCCGACGATGACATTGCCAGGCTTCTCCACACGGCCCGAGAGGAACAGGAAGAAGTTCGCAAGCAACAGAAACTCGCCGACGCCAGGTCTCTGCTTGTGGCCGAAAAGTTCGACGAAGCTTTGGCGCTCATCGATTCCGTCAGCGCTGCGCACCCTAAGGACGCTGCTGTCAACAAACTGCGCACCGTTGTCTCGGAGGAGAAAGAAAAGTACGCAAAGGCCGAAAAACTAAGGAACGATATCGCCGCAGTTAAAAAGCTAGTCGGTAGCAAGAAGTATCCCGAAGTGATGGAACGCGCCGAAAGTCTGCTCGCTGAGCATCCCGGCGCCACCGACCTGGCTCGATTGATCGACTTTGCGCGCAGCCAGCAGGCGGAAATTGATCGCGAAATGGCAGCCCGAAAGGCGCTCGATGACGGAAAGTCGCTCTTAAAGATAGGTAAATACGATGACGCGACCAGTACCGTCCGGACAGGTTTGAAATCCGATCCCGCCAACCGCGACTTGCAGAAGCTCCTGGAAGAGATCGAAACCGAAAAGAAAAAATCCATTACGCGTCAGGAGATGGAGCGGCGCGTCCGCGAGATCAAGTTCAAGATCAACCGTGAGAAGTTTAGCGAAGCGGTCGACCTCGCCAAGCAAACAATTGCCAGTCTTGGCCCCGATACGGACGTAACTCAACTTCTTAATTCCGCGCACGTGGAGATGGAGGCCCGCGAAAGGAAGCGGCAGCAGGAAAAAGCGATCGAAAACGTTCGTGGGTTTCTAGACTCTCGCAAATTCGACGAGGCCACGAAAACGCTGGACGCTGCACTTGCCGCAAAGATTTTCGAAGCTTTCGATTCTCGCGCACAGAGGGCTGCCGACGAGATTTCGGCGGCCCGGCAAGCTGCCAAGCAACCGCTTGAGCCGTCCTCCACTCCCACTCTTTCGCAAGACTTTAGAAACGAATATGCATTCCAGCAGGGACCGCCTTCAAGCGATGCCCCTCCCAAAGCGGGCGTTCCCGCTGCCGAGGGACCGGGAACCTACGCATCCGCCACTCATTCCAATATTTCCCCTCAGCTTTCTTCACCTCCTGTGGTTGAACCAGCTCAGCCCAGCAAACCAGCTCAAGTCACGCCACCGAGAACAGATGAGCTGTCGGTGCCAAAGAAATCGCTCGAAGCTGTTCGGGGGTCACAGACTCCGGTCAAACCTGCCACGTCGGACAAGCCGATCACGACTGATAAGTCGGTTAAGCGGGAAATAACTGCATCACCTCCAGTTTTCGGTTCTCCGAAGCAGCCAATAAACGTTGCGGTTACCGAACCGATTGCTCCCCTTGAGGGGCCTGCGCAACAGAAGGCGCCAGCGAAAAAGCCTCTACTGCCAACTGTCATTGTCTTAGCGTTAGCCGCCGTCTTGGCGGCTGGGTATTTCCTGTGGCCGCACACTCCGCCGGCCAAAGCTCCTCAAGTCATCGCGACGGAGCCCGCGGTATCTGCCCCACCAGCGAACCCGCTGGAAATTAAGCAGCGTGACGCAATGGCAGCAGCTGAGAAACTCGTTGCGGCGAACGATCTTGAGAAGGCTGACCAGATTCTCCTCGACGCCGAAAAATTGAACGGGCCACTTACCCCAGCCGTTCAAACGATGCGAGGGCAAATCGAAGATTCGATGAAGAACGCACAGCTTCGCCAGCTTCGCCAGCGTGAAGCTCAGCTCTGGCAGCAAGCCACCGAGAATGTACGCGCCAAGCATTTCTCACAAGCCGAGACTGAGCTGAAACAGGTCGAAGCATTGCCAGATGGGGGCGTGCACCGTGAGGATGCCCAACGATACCTCGTCGATGTCATTCCCAAATTGAAGCAGGAGGGAAAACTGCTTACAGAAGCTAGGCGGTCTCTCCAACAGGGTGATTTCGAGTCGGCCCGAAAATTTGCTTCGCAGCTTCGGGCGGGCGGCCGCGACGCGAGCGAGTTGAACGGCGAAATTGAAAGGTCCGAAGGGGATCGCCTTGCTCAGCTTGAGAGTCAATTTAATCAATTGAAGCAGGGTGACGACGATTCATCCGTGCAGCAGTTGAACGCTTTGCAGCCCAAATTCCAGGCGCTTGTAAATAGCGGAGGTCCCAAGTCGGCTGAAGCGCAGAGTTACGTCAATAGCATTCCGTCCTCAATTTCCGATGTCCTGGCTCGCGCGCAGTCGAAGCGCCTCGAACTCGCGTTCCAGGTGGCTTCTCAAAAATGTCAACAGGTTCTAGCGGGGAACGACAAGAGCGGATTGGCAGCCGCCCGCGAGTCCATGCAATCGTTCACACAGACCGGACCTCATGCCGAGGAAGCGCAAAAATGCGTTAGCGATATCACCGCCAAGTTAAGCGCACTGAATCAGCCTCCCGCCGCCGTGGTGCCTCCTCCCCCGACTCCGCCGGCGAAACGGGAGACGGAGAACGCTACGGCTGTGGATGAGGCGGCGGTTCGCAATGTGGTTCAAACTTTTTTCCGGGCGTTCGAAGAAAGAAATCCCGATGAATTGAAACAGGTTTGGCCCACCATTCCGCAGAAGAGATATGATGGCTACAAGAGTTCGTTCGCGGACGCGAGATCGATAACCATGCAAATTGTAAGTCAAAGCGTGAATGTCAGTCCTGACGGTGGGACTGCTACAGTTTTAACTGAATCACAACAGCAGTACACGCCGAAGTTTGGGAAATCATCGAAGAAATCAGAGGCCTCCTGGAAATTTCAACTGGCCAAGAAGAACGGCGTCTGGGTGCTCACGGATGTTCAGTAGCCGAGCTCATCGATCGACTGCATTTCCCCTCATTTTGAATATTTGAATAAGGGAACCCGTAACCGCGCTTTGTAGACGCGACGGGCGCAGCCTATCACGATATGTGAAGGCATAAGCTCGTCGCCTTGACAAAACAAGAAGACCGGATACACTTCAGCCACTGAAGGGGAGTACGCCATGCTGAAACGCACCGTTTTCTTAATTCTCTTGGTGTTCTTGAGTTACTCGAGTGCCTTCGCGCAGGGTCCCTGCTCGATGCCAAACTCGGGCAGCAAGCTAGGATGCGTGATTCCGCAAGAGTATGGCACAGGCGCCGCGTTCGAACAGATCCTGTACCCAGTCGGGGGGCATCCATTCCACTTCGTTAGCGACTTCACGTCCACTTTAAAACCCTTAACGGAGGATATAGGCCGTCAAACTAACCTGTTGCCACTCGCCTCGCCTTCCTCAGGGTTCACCCTCACCTACGACCCATCTCTGAAGACATTCGTCACGAGCACTGATAGTTTGGGGCCGATCCTTGGCGAGCGGGCGGAAACCGTAGGCCGCCATCGCTTGTTCCTCGCATTCAGCTATCAGTATTTCAATTTCAACAAAATCGATGGCGTAAACCTGCATAATTTTCCGGCTGTTCTCACCCACACAGACGACTCACACGATAACTCCCCCCCACCCCCCGCCCCATCTATAACCTGTTCAATCACTGGTGCGAACAATATTAACGGTTGCGGCTTTGTTCGCGACCGAATCGACACCATGAATTCGATTAATCTAAAGGTTAATCAGTACACCTCTTACATAACTTTCGGACTGACTAATCGTATCGATGTCTCGATGGTGATTCCTTTTGAAAACGTCAGCATGAATCTGACTTCTCAGGACACAATTGTTCCTAGTACCAGTGGTTTCATTGTGCCTGCACCAGGTAGTCCCGACGCGATGGCACATAACCAAAACCTGACGATGACGAACGGACCTCCTTACTTTTTCCATTTGTTCAAGAATTGCCCGAATACGAGTCCTGCGTCTGGTCTGGCCGGACTTGCTGCGTCATGCTTGAATCATACTTTTCCGGATTTTAACTTCACAGGAAGCGGCAGCGTTCCTCAAAATTCGGCAACTGGCATTAGCGACGTGATCGCACGAGTGAAATGGAATGCGTGGGAAGGCGAACGGGCAGGCGTCGCCGTAGGTATGGACGTGCGTTTTCCGACGGGCGATGCCGTAAATTACCTTGGTTCTGGGTCGTACGGCTTCAAGCCGTTCGCAGTATTTTCCTATCGGGCTCGAGTCTCTCCGCATGTCCTTGTCGGCTATGAGTGGAACACCGACTCAATCACTGGCGGCGATCTGACGACAGGTGTGAAAGGAAGCATTCCAAATGATTTCGTTTATACCGTCGGAGCCGACGCACGGATAACAAGATGGTTGACGGGAGATTTTGATATCGTCGGACAAAGAGTATTTGGAACTGAAACCGTCAGTATCACGTCACAGCAGTTTCTTGCAAATTGCGGGACGTGCACCGCGAACCCCAATCCCAATACGGTGACTCTGCCCTCCTTGGCTACTCATCCGAACTCGTCTTATAACATTACGAACGCGTCTATGGGCGTCAAGGCACGCCCGTTTCCCAAGGTGTCAAGACTGGTGTTTACCGCCAACGTTCTCGTCAGACTGGATGACGGTGGGCTCAGATCAAGCGCTTCGCCGTTGTTTGGAGTAGGGTACACGTTCTAATTGAAATTCTTTCACGAGAGTTTCCCCTGAATTAGGCAAGCTCATGTCGAAGGTCAAGTCACGGTCGAGGCGGTCATCGACACAACCGGGAAACTGACAAATATGACAGTAGTTTCGGGTGCACCGCTGCTGCAACAAGCCGCGCTTGATTCGCTGCGTACTTGGAAGTATCAGCCTGGTTATCTGAACGAGAAACCCGTTCCAACTAAAACGTCGATCACCGTCAATTTCCGCCTGCGCTAGAAACTGAAATGAAGTAAGCCTCTCTTCCTGCCCTACTTCTCCTGCACAATTTGCCTCGGCTCGGTCGCTTACAATTTCCGCCTTCTCTGGATGTATCTCCTTGTTATGTGATCAGAGTCTTGCCGACGAGCCCAGTTGAGCGTACTTTCGTAAGAGGACTAGACACTTCGTGACTTCGGTTGCATCCAAGACTTGGGACATGCTGCGGCTGATCCGCCGCGGCGGGCCTGCTCTCTGCAACATTGCCGTTACAAATTCCTGTAATGCAGCTTGCGACTTTTGCAATTTTGCTCGAGGCAAAGTCCCTTCCGCGGATTTGCGCTGGATTGACGCCGATCAGTTCGGTCTCGCCCTGGACATCCTGCACAAACGCGGGGTGCGGTACGTCAGTTTTTTTGGGGGTGAGACTCTCCTCCACCCTAGACTCGCCGACATGATCGAGATGTCGGTCGAGAGAGACATGGGGCCTGCGGTCATCACAAATGGCTGGCTGCTTCCGATGCAGCTCGACCGGCTCGCGTCGGCCGGCCTGAAGACCGTGTACATATCAATTGATGCTCCCACGATGACCGTCCACGAAGAAAACCGTGGCCTTAAAGATCTCGGTGAGCGCATCCGCTCGGCCACCACGCGAATGCCGAGCTTGGGTATGACTGCACTGGCCCAGGTGACAATGAGTAAGTTGATCGGCGATTATCGCGCCCTCGTTCCGTTACTAAGAGATCTCGGATTTTCTGCTGTCGCTTTCTCCTATCCTCAGCAGGCGCGTCTTGGTTCTTCGTCGCTTGCTTGGTCCTCTGACTCTCGTCTCGTCAACTTCGAATCCACCGAGTTGATCGAAGCCTTCGACGCAGTAGATGACTTGCGCAGCCTGTTCCCAGTCAACAATCCGCGAGCCTCCGTCGCCGACATGAAGCAGCATCTGCGCGGGCAGCCGGAACGGTTTGTTTGTTACGGTGGCTATAAGAGTTTCTATATGGATTGGAACTTTGATATGTGGCGTTGCGATGCCTGGGACAAACGCATGTGTTCGGTTTGGGAGTTTGAGCACGCACCGCTGATCCGCGATGGCTGCACAGCGTGCATAGCCGACTGCTACCGCGATTCCAGCGTCATGCTGCATTTCGCGGTTTCTCTGGGAGACGCGATCGACCGCTTGAGTGAGGGGCGTGTGCTTGCGGCGCTAAAAACTCTAGGGACGACGCGCAACCTCGCTTCTATCGGGGCCATCGTCGAGAACGCCGGAGTCCTTTCGGGACTTGCCAAACTCGGATAAGCTGAAGCCATAAATGGCGATTCGGAAGAGCTGGATGTAATTCAGTGGAGAACTAGGGGCGGCAGCATGAGAGGCTTACTTCATTTCAGTCTTCTAACGCAGGTGGAAATTGACGGTGATCGACGTTTTAGTTGGAACAGGTTTCTCGTTCAGATAACCAGGCCGATACTTCCAAGTACGTAGAGAATCAAGCGCGGCTTGTTGCAGCAGCGGCGCACCCGAAACTATCGTCATATTTGTTAGCTTCCCGGTCGTGTCAATCACCGCATCGATTGTGACTTGACCTTCAAGATGAGCTTGCCTAGCCATGGCCGGATAAATCGGTGCAGAGCTAAACAGGAGTTCCGGCTCTTTGGTCCGACCTCCATGAGGCAGTAATGTCGCGAGAATACCTTGGAGCGAGCCTGCGCCGGCATTCGAATCGACCCCGATCAGATCGGGTGGCACGACCCGACCCAGAGCTGCCGAACGATTTGCTGTGGAGTGCGGGGCGAGAAGTCTTGCGCTCGGAATCTTCCGCTCGGAACTTGCCTTTCTCTCCGACGGATGAGAGACACGGGTGTTATCAGCGAACTCGCGAGTTTGAGCGCCGGGAAAACTCTCCGACTTCTCGACGGGCAACTCCGGGAAGACCGTACCTGTATTGCTGTTGGCCTGCGGGCTTGGAACAACTTTCGCTACTGGCGAACCTAGGGACACCTCCGGCATTGGACTTGTCTGGGTAATTCCAGAAGGTTGCTCCATGTCATCATGCAGGAGGAAAATGCCCAATACACCTAGTGAGAAGAGCGCGATAACGACCGACACAAAAACGAGACGGCGCCATGGCACGGGAGTCCTGCGAGTTCGGGCTTGGATGGTTCGCTGTTGTCTCAACCGTGAAAACAACAGAGTCCAAATCCCGGAGGGCACTGAGCCGGGGCTTGAAGTTCGTTCAACGCGCGATTCAGAGTCCGCCCTGATCGCCGGCACGGACCGCTTTCCGGCCGAAGGAATTTGGATTGGATGGTTTTCGATTGGCTCCTTCTTGCTCCCAACAGTAGGAGCTGCAGCCGAAGCAGCCACCGCCGAGGCAGCCACTGCGTTTCCCAGAAGAGAGGCTACTTCCTTCTGAAAGCCGTTGCTCCAAAAACTTGCACACGCCGGCACTGCCGATGCCATTGTTGCTGCTGTCAGCCTCAACGTCCCTTGTGGCGTGTACGAGCCCCAGAATTCCGTTGCGGAGTGCATGAACTCGATTTCGGCATAACCTCTTACGTTCGGATAGGTTCGGACCCGGACGACCCGACACAGCATGATCTGAGCCGATTTCCGATTCGCAATCATAATCAGCTGGCCAGGGGCTACTCCGGCCGACAATCGGATGACGGCGCCTTGCGGAAATACAATGACGGTGCAGGTATCTTCCGCAAATACTTCAACCCTTTCCGACTGACCCGAATTGGATTCGACGCGTCGAGATCCCCATACGCCAATCGGAACCTCAAGGACACCGATCGGGACCGCAGCAGATTCCGGGTTTGCCTTCGCTGTTTCCGCTGACTGGCTATAAGGTTGCTTTGAGGGATTTTGCGTAAATCGATCTAGCGCGTTCACAGGCAGTTTCGGTGGAGCTGACGTTCCCATCTTTCGCAGCGACCTTTTCCCCGATTGGCCTTCCCAAGAAATGCAATTGAGAGATCTTGTTCCAGACCGATCAGATCGACCTATAGTACTTTGTAGGAATGCTGTTGCAGTTTTGGAAACAGAGTCGGGGCGTCGCAGGCATGTCTCCGACAGGCGAATCCCACTGCTGAGAGAGTGGGTAGTTGTTCGGGGTGCCGAGTGTTGCTCGTTACCGGATTCATCGGCCTAGCTGGAATGCGACGGTTCAGCCCATTGCCGAGCCTGGTACTTTATATGCTTTGCCGAGGACGCAGCCGGTTTCACGCAATAACGGCCAGGCCTCAAAACACCGCATTAAATCGGCGCTCCGCGTCAGAGCAGGCCTGGCATCTCGCCCATCCATCAGAAAACACGACCTTTGAAGAGAGAAATTTAATGTAGATGCTGTTGCATCGACCGGT
Organism: uncultured Acidobacteriota bacterium; assembly: GCA_963729525.1. Classification (GTDB taxonomy): domain Bacteria; phylum Acidobacteriota; class Terriglobia; order Acidiferrales; family UBA7541; genus Palsa-295. The sequence continues at coordinate 2,764,928 of CAVSOB010000005.1, read as the reverse complement.
TGAGCCCGCACAACTTATAGGGCACTGACCGAAAAAACGCCTTCCGAAGACGATTATTGGGGGAACTTTTCCCGCCTTTCCGGGTAACCCCTATCGGGGGGTCCCATGAACCACACTTCTTCTCATAGAACGGACACTCACGCGGCGGACCTAGCGGCTATCGAAAAACTCCATCAGCAAGACATTGAAGTTACTCTGTCCCAAGACCCGAAAGGGCTGGTAGAGATCTGGGCGGAGGATGGGGTGCGCCTCCATCCGGGTGGCCCGCCTGCGTTCGGCAAGCAGGCCATCCAGGCTGAAAATCAAAAATTCCATGCTGCGAACCCGGATTTCAAAGTCTTGAAATACGCAACCGACATCAAAGAAATTCAAATCGTGGATGACTGGGCGATTGAGGTCGGCAATACCAAAGCCACCTACAAGATGTCTGCAAAGGACGACCCGGTCAGTCTCAATTTCAAAGGCATGCGCCTGCTGAAGCGGCAGACCGATGGTTCATGGAAGTTCGCGTTGGTTATTTGGCCGCAAATAATCTAACGCAGAGGTCCTCAGAATCAAGAAAATCGAAAAATTTTGTATCGCGTGCGAAAAACTAACTCGCTTGAAATAAAAGGCTTAACGCACGATGTCCCTCTTGACGAGTTTCTGCGCGACCCCTATGGGTTTTTTCGCATTCAGATTTAGATAACTACACGATAATAGTAGTCTCATTCAAAATTGTACTACAATTCTAAATGCTCTCCTGCGCGCAGCGAGAATTGGCCGAACGCTTCGCGTATGCTACGTTCCTCATGCGTCCATGGGTTGCCAAATCCGTCACGCTTCGCTATACTCCGACACCCAGTCTTCTCGAGAGTTAATCGTTCAGGGACACCTGCCTTTCTGTCCTGTTGCGCAATCCACAGTCGCATGTCGGGCTGTGGGGACCGAGTATACTCGTTTGAAGCTGCATAATTTGGACCTACGGCTGTTTGTGATGGAGGGAATTTCGTGAGCGCACCAGCCTCGAGACGCAATTCCGGCGTGGTAATTCGTCATTCGAAAGCGGTGGACATTCGCGCGCATAAGCAGGACTGGCTCAACATCGAACAGCTGCGATCGAAGCAACAGGAAACACTCACTTTTTGTCAGTCTGTGTTAAGCAACCAACATCGTATTTCGATCGACTCGTGTTACATATGCCGCTGTAAGGGACGAGAACCCTTCGCGACAACTTATGGAATTCCATATTTTCGCTGCTCTGAATGCGGCCATGTTTACGCTGGCGTGATTCTCCCACCGGAGGAACTATCGAAATATTACCTTCAACAGTATTTCGCTAGTGGAGAGTATCTAGATGAGGGGCAGTTGGATCGTCGCAAATACATGGTTTATGAGCCTAAAGTACGTTTTGTAATGGAATTCTTGCGAGGGTCGCGAAGAAAGTGGCTTGACGTTGGAGCGGGTAACGGCTCAGTTGTTGCCTGCGCTGGTGAGCTCGGTTTTGATGCGGCAGGACTGGAATCGGGAACTCGGGCTATCGAATTTGCCCAACGCACACTTGGTGTGAAACTTTATCCGCACACTATCGAAGAGGAGCTGCAACGAAGTGGTTCGGAGAGCTATGACGTGGTATCGTTTTTGATGGTGCTGGAGCACGTCTCAAATCCCGTCGAGCAGGTATTGGCGGCAACGGAGCTGCTTTCATCAGGAGGATTGTTGGTGGTTGAAGTTCCTACCGCTGGTAGCCTGAGCACAACGCTGGACGGTTTGTTCCCGAATCAAGGGCTGCGGCAGCTTGTAGGACCCCACATCATGCTATATAGCGTGGAGAGCGCAACCCGGTTGGTGGAGGACTGCGGTTGCCAAACGGAAGGCATATGGTTCATGGGTCAAGATATATTCAACTTGTACATTCATCTTGCCCTCCATAACTCCGTATTTTTGAAGACGGCGACGGCTGACTTCCTTCTCGATAACAACAATGCCTTGCAAGAGGTTGTGGATCGTAGTGAGTTCTGTGATGAGGTCGTCATCGTGGCGCGCAAAGGCCCTTAGGTGCTCAAAATGGTAACTTTCGCGTAGCCTCGCCCGGCGCCTTCCCAGTTATCTCCGAAGTTCGCAAGGCTCCTCAGTCGGATACCGCTCGACGTTGTTTTCTTAGCTAGACGGCCAAATTGTGCAGGAGAACTAGCGGCAGCCCTTTTACATCACTGTAGACGACGTGAATACGCACTTCCAACGGGCAAGGAGGGCGAGCGCTGCGATTCGAAGAGCCCAAAGATCCGTCCTAGGGTTCGCGCCGCTACGGCGCCGAAGGACATCAATGGTATTTCGCGGAGGACATTGGACATTCCAAAACATTCGAAATCAAGAAGGCAGCGGAGAAGTTCTTCGTAATTGCGTTGCTCTATCCAGGAGTTCTTGCTCCTTCCTTTAGCATTTCAACGGTTTTCTCTTTCTCTTCCATCGTGTTTCTTTCCTTTTTGCTTTCGAACCAAAACCATTCTGTCTTGAGCACATGAGGCAATTTACTTGGTTAGAGACATCTCTCCGAGTGATTCCGCGATCAGAGGTATCAGAGCGAAAAGGGCAAGAGCCGAATAGCGCTTCATGATTGGAATCGCGCGACCTGAAGTCGCAAGTAGAGCCATCCAACGATCGCCGCGATCCACAATCCCAACAATAGCCGGAGCGGCGTTCCGGGAAAATTGGCACCCGCGCCGTGTCCTGAAACAGCTGAGGCTTCCTCCGTTATCGGGCCTTGAAGGCAACGAGGAACCCGACGTAATCAGCACTGCCGGAGAAACTCATCGTTGCGGAATACGAATTGGTAGAGGTGACGTACTCGTCTTCAGCTAAGGGAATGCCCTCAGCCGAGAGAGTACGCCCGGTAAACCCTGAGCCCGCCGTATTCGTCACTTTGTTGTCGGAGTGGAAAAAACCGAAGAGAAGATCATTCGCATTGCTGGTGGTCAATGTCCCGCTCGTGCCTGTCACGGAGGTGCCTGTCTGCGGTGTCGCACTGACGTCCAAAGGCGACGAGGTATCCAGACCAGAATAGTCGTAGAGATGCACTTCCATGTACTTGCTGCCGCTCAGGGCCACCGTCGTCGTGTTCGCGCCACCCTTGATGTTCTTGGCGTAATAGAGCCTTTCCACGAAATGGTAGGGCGACCACGTTTGCGGCGAGCCAATGAGTGTGTATGTGTTCCCCTGCGTGTCGGTCACGGAGTTCACACTCGTGGAGTCCAGGACGAACAAGCCGAGGACAATCAGATCTCCCGCATTCGTGCTCGTCAGGCTGACCGCACAGGACATCGCGGAGCAGGCATTCACGTTTCCCGTGACGTAGGAGACTGGGGCTCCAGACAGGGTCGTCACGCTAGAGCTCGCGCTTTGGGGGCCAGTGCCGGTTGCGTTGGTGCCGGCGACCTTATACCAGTAAGTCGTGTTCGGCGTGAGACCAGTGTCGCCGTAGGAGGTGGTGCTTGTCGTGCCAATCTGAGAGTAAGTGCCGCTCGAGGAAGGGCTGCGGTAGACGTTATAGGACGTTGCGCCCGTTGAGCTCGTCCAGTTCACCGTTAGGCTGGTAGTTGAGATGTTCGTGTAACTGGGGGTTCCGGGAGCGGGAGGCGTACCGGATGCGGCCTTGAAGGCCACGAGGAAGCCGACGTAATCAGCGCTGCCAGAGAAGCCCATCGTTGCGGAATACGAGTTGGTAGAGGTGACGTACTCGTCTTCAGCCAGGGGATAGCCGTCAACCGAGAGAGTCCGGCCCGTGAACCCTGCGCCTGCCGTATTCGTCACTTTGTTGTCGGAGTGGAAAAAACCGAAGAGAAGATCATTCGCATTGCTGGTGGTCAATGTCCCGCTCGTGCCTGTCACAGAGGTGCCTGTCTGTGGTGTTGCACTGGCGTCCAACGGCGACGAGCTGTCCAGACCAGAATAGTCGTAGAGGCGCACTTCCATGTACTTGCTGCCGCTCAGGGCCACCGTCGTCGTGTTCGCGCCACCCTTAATGTTCTTGGCGTAATAGAGCCTTTCCACGAAATGGTAGGGCGACCACGTTTGCGGCGAGCCAATGAGTGTGTATGTGTTCCCCTGCGTGTCGGTCACGGAGCTCACACTCGTGGAGTCCAGGACGAACAAGCCGAGGACAATCAGGTCTCCCGCGTTCGTGCTCGTCAGGCTGACCGCACAGGACGTCGCGGTGCAAGTGTTCCCGTTCTCGTTGCCCGGATTGTTTGTGGTGAAGGTTTGGGCGTTCGACGTTCCTCCACCCGCTGGATTGGTGACCGTTACGTTCACCGTGCCGGCCGTGGCGATGTCAGTTGCAGGAATCGTCGCGACGATCTGTGTGCTGGTAACGGACGTTGGGGTAATCGCTGGATTAGATCCGAAATTCACGGTGGCCCCGGCGATAAATCCGGTTCCGTTAACAGTCAACGGGAAGGCCGGTCCTCCGGCCGTTGCACTTGATGGGGTTATAGATGAGATGTGGGGTAATGGATTAGCGCTAACCAGGCCATAAACGTCGACTTCGGTGGAAGTTCCCACGTACACTTTGCCGTTGGCAACGGTGGGAACCGTGAACTTTACAGCATTCCCTGCCGCATCGCGCCCGGCGTTCTGGGCACTGCTATAGAGCATTTTGGAAATGTTCGTGGCATCGAACGCGTAGAGCACTGCCGGCCCCGGCCCTGGCCCGGGTGAACCATACTGGCTACTATCGATCCCCCAGACGATCGCGCTCCCTGCTGTGGTCCCATTCGAGGAGACCGACACGCCAGCACCAGGAAAGCCGATTTGGGCCGTGCTTCTGGTGACGTGTGTGAAGTCAGGAAGCCCATTGGTAATAGGGATCGACTTCAGGACATCACTCACACCCCAGAAGTAGAGAGTATTGTTCCAATACGCAGCAGTGTTAAACATCCCATACCCGCCAGCACCCACCGCCGGAATACCCGACTCCTCGATAATCTCCGGGTCGTTCGGGCATCCCGAGCAATAGTGAGAATTATTCGTCGTCATCTGGTCCCGGTTGACGACGTAGATTCTCCCCTCTTTTCCCGCTTCCACCAGGATGTGCGGGAAAGAGCCAGGTTGATCGGGAAGCAACAGCACTCCACCCGACCCCAAGTCCTCGTCATGGCTATCCAGCGTTGACTGTTCTTCGGGTGTGAAGTAATCCAATTGCGTCAGAATCTGGTTGGTGGTGCCGAGTTTCAATATCGTGTCACCTGTTTCCCCTGCCGGGACGTGGGTCGTATCGAAGTCGCCATTTCCGGAGGCGATGAAGATATTTCCGCTCGCATCCGCCGCTACGCCTGCTCCGGTCATCCAAAATCCGCCGAGCCCTCCATTAGGCGTCGTCACATACACACTCTTGCGTGCGAAGGTTGCTGCATCGTAGGCGAACAGCCAGCCGTGATAGGGACCGGAATCGCAGTGCGAGGCATACCCAATGTAGATCGTGCCGTTGAGAAGCAAGAGCCCGGGGCGATTCAGCTGATGCAAGTTGTCAAAAGAGAGCTGGCCGTTCGAGCTCCCGTCACCGGTTCCACTCACCGTTGCAGCAATCACAACCGGTCCGGGAGCTTTTTCATTCCCCGTAAGAAGATCCAGAGCATGCAGCCGGTGAAAATAGTTGGTCCCATTGGTTGACTTCGCTTCTACGTAGATGGTCTTCGAAGTGGAATCAATGACTGGTGTACTGGTAATCCCAATTTGCGGCTGCATATCACTGCATCCGGTTGTCGATGCAGTCTCGAGTGCCGTCTCATTGGCGCCTGCGCCGTGTGCTGCATCCACCAAGCTGGCCTTCGTTTTCCACAAAAGAACGGCACCGGCGGAATCGGCATCGTAGGCGTAAACGCTGTCGTTTTCCGTGGCGATGATCACGAGGTTGTGAACTCCGCCGTTGATGGTCACGCCCGGCACATAGAGCGGCTGGGCATATACCTGGCCATCGACCGGCAGGGCGAACAATTTTCCGAATTGACTGGTATTGACGTTGGCCGTGGTCAGAATTGTCTCGGACGTATTTTGTCCCGTTCGCGCATTGTCATTGTGCTGCGTCAGAACTGGGGTTTGTCCGAAGGCTGGCACAACAATCATGCAGAAAAGAACGAATACACCAAAACTCCGATGAGCGTCGCAACTGAAAATGACACCAACGACGCGCGCAAGGATGGCGACGAAGGGCGATTCCGTTTTCCACATTGGGCACAACCCCTAAATAAGAGTAGTGACACTACTGCGGGGGCTGAAGGCGGAAAGACCCTAACACACCTACTCCAACGAACGAAAGCGAAACCCAATAAAAACTAAGTTATGGAGGGACTAGACGTTATAGACCTCGAGCCGCGCTTACTCTCTTGAACAACGCCGACCAATTCCTTAAGTATTCGTTAGCTTAGGCGAAGGCGGCAAAGTGTCTCAAATCGAGCTCAAAGGCAGATTTGCAGTCTTTCGTAAGCTTCAGATCCTGATCTCAAGTGTTCAAGCCGCTTTTATTCTTCTCGTCGGCCCAATTTTGTGAATCCAGGGAAACAGTCGCCCTGTTTGCCGGGCAACTGATGGCGGCGGACTACACTAAGATCTTTTTAACGGGTAACCGTAAGAGTGATTCCGAACTGTTGGGTAAGAGTCCCGGACTTAGCCGCGACCGTTAACTGTGAAGCATTATTGCTCGACGAGCCGGTGACACCGAGCGCGCAACCGCTCAGTATACTTCCCGCCAGAAGCATCAGCGCGAAGAGGGCGGCGGCCGCGTAGCGCGTCAGGATTGGAATTGCGCGAACCTGAAGCCGCAAGTAGAACCATCCAAGGATCGCAGCGATCCACAGCACCAGCAGCAACTGGGGCAGCGTTCCGCCCGGAATATGGGTGCCCGTTGCGCCGCGCTGAGAAGCAGCTGAGGTTCCATCCGTTATCGTCAACGTTGTCGCCGTTGCATTTCCGTTGGGCGTCAGCATTGCTGGATTGAAAGAGGCTGTAAAACCCGCCGGCAGTCCAGAAATATTAAACAAGATTGAATTGGCAAATCCGTTTGCGGTCGGCGTTGCTGTAATCTGAATCATCGTCGGCCCGCTAGGCGAAAGCGAGGCGCTGGAGGGCCCGCTGATCGTGTACCCATCAACTGTAAACGGCGTGGCAGCTGAAGTCCCGCCACCGGGAGCCGGATTTGTGACCGTTACACTCACGTTGCCAGCGATTGCCGTGTCGCTCGCTGGAATCGTGGCAGATAAGTCAGTCGCACTAATAAACGTCGTTGTCTCCGGCTTGCCGTTGAAATTCACTACCGACTTTGGCTCGAAATTCGAGCCATTGACCGTCAGTGTGAAAGCCGCGCCACCTGCCGCGTGTGTTCGTCCGAGGCTTGATATCGTTGGAACCGGACTATTCGTAGAAGTAATGGTAAACATTTGAGGCGCTGACGGGCCGACAGTCGGAGCTGGATTTGTTGCGGTCACGTCAGCCGTGCCTGCTGTCGCGATGTCTGAAGCCAAGATTGTCGCTGTAATTTGCGATGTGCTGACAAACGTCGTCGCTCTACTCCCGCCATTGAACTGCACGCTTGCGCCGTTTACAAAGCCTGAGCCATTGAGTGTGAGCGTAAATGCTGCCGAACCAGCAACTGCGGTCGAGGGTGACAGCGAGCTAACCGTCGGCGCGGGATTGTTGATGGTAAACGATGCAGCGTTCGATATGCCTCCCGACGAGGGGTTCGTGACGGTAACGGTTGCCGAACCAGCCGTGGTGATATCGGCAGCGGTGATGGCCGCGGTTAACTGGGTGGCACTGACGAATGTGGTGATCTTGGCTGCACCGTTGAATTTTACGACCGATGTGGACACAAACCCGGTTCCATTGACGGTCAGAGTGAAGGCAGCTCCTCCGGCTGTAGCACTTGTTGGGGAGAGGGACGTTTCTGCTGGTGCAGGATTACTGATGGTGAAGGTCTGAGCGTTCGAGGTGCCACCGCCCGCAGGGTTCGTGACCGTAACGTTCACCGTTCCCGCTGCTGTGATATCAGTTGCAGGAACCGTCGCAACGATCTGCGTGGGGGTAACGGACGAAGGAGTGATCGCCGGATTGGATCCGAAGTTCACCGTGGCACCGGCGCTGAAACCCGTGCCGGTAAGAGTCAACGTGAACGCGGCTCCCCCTACTGTGGTCGAGGTTGGCGCAACTAGAAGTAAGCGCTGGCGCTGAAGCAGCATTAATCGTGAACGATAGATTGCCGGAAGTGCCGCCGCCTGGCGCGCCGTTCGTAACGGTGACGGTTGCCGAACCAGCCGTGGCGATATCGGCGGCGGTGATGGCCGCGGTCAACTGCGTGGCGCTAACGAATGCAGTGGTCTTGGCCGCACCGTTGAATTTCACGACCGATGTGGACACAAACCCGGTTCCATTGACGGTCAGAGTGAAAGCAGCTCCTCCGGCTGTAGCACTCGTTGGGGACAGGGAAGTTTCCGTCGGCACTGGATTGTTGACGGTGAAAGCTTGAGCGTTCGAGGTGCCACCGCCCGCAGGGTTCGTGACCGTAACGTTCACCGTTCCCGCTGCTGTGATATCAGTTGCAGGAACCGTCGCAACGATCTGCGTGCTGGTGACGGACGAAGGAGTGATCGCCGGATTGGATCCGAAGTTCACCGTGGCACCACTGACGAAACCGGTGCCTGTAAGAGTCAATGTGAACGCGGCTCCTCCCGCCGTAGAGGAAGCTGGTGCGATCGAAGTAAGCCCTGGCGCTGAAGCAGCATTAATCGTGAACGATAGATTGCCGGAAGTGCCGCCGCCTGGCACCGGATTCGTGACGGTGACAGTTGCCGTGCCGGCAGTAGCGATATCGGCAGCAGTGATGGCCGCAGTCAACTGAGTTGCATTAACGAATGTGGTGGTCTTGACCGCAGCGTTGAACTTCACGACCGATGTGGACACAAACCCGGTGCCATTGACGGTCAGAGTGAAAGCAGCCCCTCCGGCTGTAGCACTCGTTGGGGAGAGGGAGGTTTCCGTCGGCGCTGGGTTGTTTATGGTGAAAGTTTGAGCGTTCGAGGTGCCGCCGCCCACTGGGTTTGTGACCGTTACGTTCACGGTACCCGCTGTGGCGATGTAGGCTGCAGGAATTGTCGCGACGATCTGTGTGCTGGTAACGGATGATGGGGTAATCGCCGGATTGGATCCGAAGTTCACCGTAGCACCTGCGACGAATCCCGTGCCGGTAAGAGTCAATGTAAAGGCTGCCCCGCCTACAGTGGTGTTTGATGGAGTTATCGACGAAATATTGGGTAGTGGATTGGTGCTAACCAGGCCATAAACGTCGACTTCGGTGGAAGTTCCCACGTACACTTTGCCGTTGGCAACGGTGGGAACCGTGAACTTTACAGCATTCCCTGCCGCATCGCGCCCAGCGTTCTGGGCACTGCTATAGAGCATTTTGGAAATGTTCGTGGCATCGAACGCGTAGAGCACTGCCGGCCCCGGCCCTGGCCCGGGTGAACCATACTGGCTACTATCGATCCCCCAGACGATCGCGCTCCCTGCTGTGGTCCCATTCGAGGAGACCGACACGCCAGCACCAGGAAAGCCGATTTGGGCCGTGCTTCCGGTGACGTGTGTGAAGTCAGGAAGCCCATTGGTAATGGGGATCGACTTCAGGACATCACGGACACCCCAGAAGTAGAGAGTATTGTTCCAATACGCAGCAGTGTTAAACATTCCATACCCGCCAGCACCCACCGCCGGGAGACCCGACTCCTCGATAATCTCCGGGTCGTTCGGGCATCCCGAGCAATAGTGAGAATTATTCGTCGTCATCTGGTCCCGGTTCACGACGTAGATTCTCCCCTCTTTTCCCGCTTCCACCAGGATGTGCGGGAAAGAGCCAGGCTGATCAGGAAGCAACAGCACTCCACCCGACCCCAGGTCCTCGTCATTGCTATCCAGGGTTGACTGTTCTTCGGGCGTGAAGTAATCCAATTGCGTCAGAATCTGGTTGGTGGTGCCGAGTTTCAATATCGTGTCGCCCGTTTCCCCTGCCGGGACGTGGGTCGTATCGAAGTCGCCGTTTCCGGAGGCGATGAAGATATTTCCGCTCGCATCTGCCGCTATGCCTGCTCCGCTCATCCAAAATCCGCCCGAACCTCCGTTGGGTGTGGTTACGTAGACGCTCTTCCGTGCGAAGGTTGCTGCATCGTAGGCGAACAGCCATCCATGATAGGGACCGAAGTCGCAGTGCGAGGCATACCCAATGTAGATCGTGCTGTTGAGAAGCAAGAGCCCGGGGCGATTCAGCTGATGCAAGGCATTACTGTTCGAGTTAAAAACGAGCTGCCCGTTCGAACTTCCATCACCGGTTCCACTCACTGTTGCGGCAATCACAACCGGCCCGGGAGTCTTTTCATTCCCCGTAAGAAGATCCAGAGCATGCAGCCGGTGAAAATAGTTGACTCCGTCGGTGGATTTCGCCTCCACGTAGATGGTCTTCGACGCGGGATCGATTACCGGTGTACTGCTAATCCCAATTTGCGGCTGCATATCGGTACACCCGATGGTACTTGCAGATTGTAGCGCTGTCTCGCCGGTCCCAGCACCGTGGGCTCCATCCACCATACTGGCTTTCCACAGAGGCGCACCTTTGGAGTCGGCATCGTAGGCGTAAACGCTGTCGTTTTCCGTGGCGATGATCACGACGTTGTGAACTCCGCCGTTGATGGTGACGCCCGGCACATAGAGCGGCTGAGCGTATACTTGGCCGTCCGACGGCAATGCGAAAAGTTTGCTGAACTGATTCGCATTCACGTTGCCTGTATTCAGAATCGTCTCTGATGTGTTTTGCCCGGTTCGCGCGTTGTCGTTGTGCTGTGTCAGAACTGGGGTTTGTCCGAAGGCTGGCACAACAATCATGCAGAAAAGAACGAATACACCAAAACTCCGATGAGCGTCGCAACTGAAAATGACACCAACGACGCGCGCAAGGATGGCGACGAAGGGCGATTCCGTTTTCCACATTGGGCACAACCCCTAAATAAGAGTAGTGACACTACTGCGGGGGCTGAAGGTGGAAAGACCCTAACACACCTACTCCAACGAACGAAAGCGAAACCAAATAAATCTAAGTTATGGAGGGCCTAGACGTCGTGGAACTTGAGCCGCGTTTGATCTCTCGAACAATGCCGACCAATTCCTTAAATATTTCGATAGCTTAGGCGAAGGCGGCGAAGGGTCTCAATCGAGCTCAAAGGCAGATTTGTAGTCTTTCGTAAGCTTCAGATCCTGATCTTCTTTGCGCAGAAAACAATTGCCGATCGCCAGCACTTCCATATCAGTGCTCATAAAGCACCGGAAGGCGCAGTGGAGAGTTCTCTTATTTGCTGATTTGGCTCAGCCGTCTACGACCGCTGCTGGATTCTTCCGAAGGCGCCAATCCCACATAGCTCGCCATTTGCTTCCCACAAGCACAGAAGGGGCTCGCAGCCGGTTGCGAGAAACACACGAAACAAAATCTGAATCGCTGCTTGAATCCAGTTGAGGCCAAATCGCATGTCATCATCTGCCGTAGTTTTGCGTAAATCCTCTACGCACTTTTTATTGATCGCGTGCAGCGCGCAAAATAACGCGCAGCATGCAGGGCACGTACAGGAAAAGTGCAAGAGGTGCGAGGCGAAAAGCGATTCGAGCGGGAATCTAAAGTCTGACGGGGATAAATCGACTCTGCTAATCAGTGGATCGGTGATTCTTTGGTGCGGGTTTTCGCCTGTCCTTTCGTACTATGGCGCTAAATTTCCTGACTTTGTTTCTGAAAGCGAGATCATCAGTAAGCGCAGCAGAATCGTCGGTTAGGCGAAGAAAATAGCTGTTTTTGCGGTGTAAAGCGGCATGCCCGAGTTCGTCACGGGGAACGGATCTGCGACGAGCCTGTTATCTTCTCTGCGAATACTGTACTTCGGACATCTGCAGTACAGCTGCCCATTTGTTCAGTCGATCTTCGCTGTCCAATTTTTGGACCTCTGACCAGTAGTTAGCAGCGTGTTGCGCAGCCCTACACTGTTGTCGCCATGAAAATAGAAGTTCGCGTTCGCAATCATGCGACCTTCGCGCCAATCTCTGCCGATCGTGGCGATCACTCAATTTCTTCATCCCCTTCTTCCGCTTCTTCCGCGCGCCGCCCATTCGCGGCGCTTTTGACCCTAGCAATGATTATTGCAATGGTGGGACTCTCGAGCTGCGTAGGCCTCACAAACGCCGGCCCCAACGCTAAGAAAGGCACGGGAGGCGGGGGAACGCTTTCAGCGGCCGCCACAAGCCTGAGTTTCGGCAACGTCGCAGTCGGGAGCAACAAACTTCAGAGCGTGACGATCACGAATACGGGAACCACCGCCATCAATCTTTCCCAGGCGTCGGTCACAGGCGCTGGTTACACGGTGGCGGGCGGAAATTCTACGCTCTCAATCCCGGGCGGGCAGTCCGGAACGATTCAGGTACAATTGGCGCCGGTTTCTGCGGGAGTTGATAATGGCACCCTTTCGATTGAGAGCGATGCTGCGAATTCTCCGCTCAAGGTTGCATTGACCGGCACGGGCACCGAACCCGTGCTGGCAGTTTCGCCGGGAACAATTCAATTCGGAAACGTGAAGGTGGGGCAGAGCACGACGCAGCCAGTCACGCTCAAGAACAACGGAAACGTTGATCTGGTTTTGAACGCGGCGCAGATTTCTGGCGCTGGTTTCGGAATAAGCGGTCTCACATTGCCGGTTACGATCCCCGCGGCCCAGAATGTGTCCTTCAATGTGAAGTTCGCGCCATCGGCTCCGCAAGGGATGACGGGCAGCATCAAGTTCATCGACAACGCTCCAAATTCAACGCAAAGCGTTGAACTCATGGGAACTGGCACTCGGGAGAACGCAGCACTGGTTGCGACACCGGGCAGCATTTCATTCGGAAACGTCACGAGTCGGAAGCAGTGGAAGTCAATCCGTGACGCTGACGAACTCTGGAGCGAGCGCAATCGCAATCTCGCAAGGAGTTGCGTCGGGCACGGGCTTTAGCCTCAGCGGGTTGAATCCGACAACCTTGAACGCCGGCCAGGCAACAACCTTTACGGCAAACTTCGCGCCAACCGCAACGGGAAGCGCGACGGGCGCCGTGACGATTACCAGCAACGCGTCGAATCCGATTTTGACTGTGGCCCTGGTTGGCGTTGGGACACAACCGCACCTCTCCGCAAACCCAAGCGCAGTGAGCTTTGGCAGCCTGGCGGTCGGCACCAGTTCCTTGATATCCGTTACGCTTACTAATACGGGCACCGGCAGCATCGCGGTATCGTCCGGGTCGGCATCGGGAGCCGGGTTCAGCATGAGCGGGCTTTTGGCGGCGACGCTTGAGCGCAGGTCAGAGCACGTCATTCAGCGTGAAATTTGCGCCGGCGACGGCGGGGGCTGCGACGGGCAGCGTCTCAATTGTGAGCGATGCGCCGGGTTCACCCCTTGCGATTCCGCTGAGCGGAACCGCCACACAATCACAGCCAGGCTTGACGATTAATCCGACGAACGTTTCGTTCGGAAATATCGCGGTCGGCAGCAACTCTTCGCAGAATATTACCATTACCAATTCCGGGAACGCCGTTGTGAATATAACGGGAGCGACAACTGCGGGCACAGGCTTCGGCTTGAGCGGTCTGGGCGCGCAATCGATCAATCCAGGTGCGAGCGTCACTTTCGCTGCGACTTTCGCTCCGACAACGGCTGGAAACGTAACTGGAAGCATCTCAATTGCGAGCAATGCTCCGAATTCTCCGGCGACAATTACGCTGAGCGGAGCGGGCGCCCAGGGTCAACTCTCGGCAAATCCTTCGACAGCCAGCTTTGGGACGGTGAGCACAGGTAGCAGCAACTCGCAGACAATAACCCTAACGAACGGCGGCTCGGCAGCAGTGTCCGTCTCGCAGGCGAATGTATCCGGCGCCGGATTCAGCATCAGCGGCATGACCGGTCTACCAATAACGATCAATCCGGGAGCGAGCAAGACGTTCAATGTGGTGTTTGCCCCGACGGCTAGTGGGAGCGCAACAGGAACGGTTCAACTGGTGAGCAATGCTCCAAACTCGCCAACCTCGATCGCGTTGAGCGGCACTGGCCAGACCGCAACTCAGCTTCTGAGCGCCAATCCATCGAGCTTTAATTTCAACAGCGTGAACGACGGCAGCACTGCCTCGGTAAACGTGACCCTGACAAATACAGGAAACTCGAATATTACGATCTCTGGCACTACCGCTCTTGGAGCGGGCTTCAGCGCCACCAGCGTAAACGGTACGACGTTGTCGCCTAATCAGACGGCGACGCTCATCGTTACATTTGCCCCGACCAGTGCGGGCGCGGTGACAGGGAGCGTGACGGTAAGCAGCAATGCCAGCAATTCCCCGACGATCACCCTTGCGGGTACGGGCGTGCAGCAGATGCCGCATTCGGTGGGTTTGACGTGGACTGCCAGCGTCTCGACCGATGTAGTCGGATACAACATCTATCGAGGCAGCGTAAGCGGAGGACCGTATTCGATTCTTGACGCGGCGCCGGTGGCGTCTGATGGATATACAGACTCAACGGTTCAATCCGCCCAGACTTACTTCTACGTGGTGCGGTCGGTTGATAACACTGGAACCGAAAGCGTCAATTCTTCGGAAGTGCAGGCGGTTATACCCTGAGGAAGCCACTGTAGCATTCACGTCGTTCAGGGAACCGCGGTCGCCTGCCTCTCTTGTCGTCTATTCCCGTGGGCAGGCGGGAAGGGACGAGCATCACCCTCGGGCTTGGTGGTCGCCCGGAGCCGCGTCGAATTGCTGCAGGCCACTTCACCCTTGCGCCGGGCCGAAGACGTCGATCGTGCCGTAATTATGCTAGCAGAGACGGGAGCCCATTCTGTGGTAAGCGTCTGCGCCGTGGAGTGCCACCTGGCCTGGGTGAAGCGAATCGAATAGGGACGCGTCCTGCCGTATCTGGAGAACGAGCCCGAACATACCCACTCCCAGGATCTGCAGCCCGTTTATCGGTTGAACGGAGCGATTTACGTCACCCGACCCTCGATTTTGATGGAGGAAAAGATGTGACACTTTCGAGCGCTTTAAGTTCCTAATCCACGATAGGGTTTAGCTGCGGTACGCTGCACGAGGGATCTATCTCCTGCATTATCAATGGCTTCGATTTGGAGCGTCAGTTGCTCTCCTACCGTTCCGCCTAGGGTCTAGCCCCCAGAGCAGTAAAGGGGTTAGTTCTAGGTTCTTGAGACAATGCCAAAAGGCCACGACGCCATCAGATCGCATTCCTTCTTGCCTTATCTAATCCTCTGTTTGTTCATTACTCTCGCGGGCGGAAGCGCCTCACCAGAAGAAAATGCCTATAGACCCTCGGTTGTCTGGCATGGGCCCATCCTACCCTTTGCAATCGCCGACTTTAACGGGCACCTTCATCCAGATATAGTTCATCGTGCGGGAATTGTTTGTCTCGGACGTGGCGATAGACCCTTCGTGCGTAGCGCCGCAGCCGAACGTCGGCATTGGAGTTGATGCCGCACATCGTCCGGTAGTGCAACTGATCGAAAAGATCCTGAACTCGATTACCAGTGGAGGTAGCTATGTCATCAGCAGTAGCAGGGAAGATCAATAGCCACAATGAATGGGACAAACTTCGGGAGATTATCGTGGGTACGGCCGAGGGTTCAATGGCTGTTCTCACTTGGAATCGGCCTGAGCCCATACCTGAAAACGTCAAAGAACAAGCATACAAGATCGCAAAAAACGCATTTCCGAAATGGTTTCTCGACGAAATAGCGGAAGACCTCGAGGGCTTGGCTAATCTGCTGAAAGGCTTTGGTGTAAAGGTACATCGTCCTACCATTTATAATCTCTCGCATATGTACGGTTCCCCATTCTGGGCCTCGACGAGCAACAATGTTTATAACACTCGGGACTTGAACCTAGTGGTTGGCAATACCGTTATCGAAAGTCCGTCCTATCTCAGCTGTCGCTACTATGAAACAACAGCCTTGTACCCAATCTGGTACGAATACTTCGAGGTGGGGTTCCGATGGATAGCGGGCCCGAAACCAAAACTCGATTATGAAGTGAAACCACCCTATTTCAGGGATGAAACCGAGCGTGTTCTAACGGAAGAGGATTTAAAGCACCGGGAACTGACCGGCGGCCGTCTCGAAAAGCTTCATAAACTCAGCGAACGGGAAATTCTTTTTGAAGCTGCGAACACGCTTCGAATGGGAAAGGATTTGCTCTACCTTGTTTCTTCATCGGGAAACTGCTTGGGGGCACGATGGCTGCAAAGCGTCCTCGGTGACGAATACCGAGTGCATACGACCTCAGACATTTATCGTTCGAGTCACATTGATTCGACATGTATGTGTCTCCGTCCCGGTCTTGTCCTTCTGAATAGCACTCGGGTTAACGAAAAGAACTGCCCGAGAATTTTCGACAAGTGGGATAAGGTTTATTTTGGTGACGTAGCGCCTACATCCGAGGCTGAATTGAAGTTCCAGAAGGAAGTTCGCGACCCGCTTGGAAACGAGCTTGAGGGACTGGGGTTTCAGTCCACTCTGCACGACATGTCTTCGCCTTGGGTTGGAATGAATTTCCTTTCTGTTGATCCGGAGACAGTAATTGTGGATGAGCGTCAGACGAACCTAATTAAGCTTCTAGAACGATTGAAAATAACCGTAGCGCCAATCCGCATGCGCCACATATACACGCAGGGTGGCGGGATACACTGCGCGACGCTTGATACGGTACGAGATAGCAAATATGAAAGCTATTTCGATTAGCCACTTCTCCGCAGACCTACTCGGCGATTCTGCACAACTGCAAACCGTAATTCGGAATGCGGGCAGGACGCCTCTGGGAGCACACAAGACACCGAAACGCATGCGCAGCCAATAACTGTGGCTGCAGCGAGATAAACATGAACGCAACCACAACAAGCTCACACTAACAAACGATCTCTTGACCGGAATGGAGTGGGGTCCTGCTCAGGTGCGCGAACTTTTCCATTTGGCGACGGACATCAAAGCGCGCCCGGATCGCTATCGCGGCGCGCTCGAAGGAAAGTTTCTCGCCATGATTCTTGAAAAGCCGTCGCTGCGCACCCGCGTCACGTTCGAGGTAGGAATCGCAAGCCTAGGCGGCGCATCAGTGTTCCTTGACCATACGGCAACACGGCTTGGGGCGCGCGAATCCATTCGCGACGTAGCAAAGAACCTCGAGCGACTGGTTCACGGAATCATCGCGCGTGTATTCTCACAGGACTCGCTGGAAGCCCTTGCGACGCACGGACGCATCCCAGTGATCAACGCGCTTTCCGATCGCTTTCACCCGTGCCAGGCGCTGTCGGATTTCTTCACGCTCGAGGAGCGTTTCGGCGGATTGCGCGGCTTGAAATTCGCATATGTGGGCGACGGAAACAATGTGTGCCATTCGCTGCTCACGATTGCGGCACGCGTCGGAGCGCACATTCGCGTGGCTACGCCGGCTGGCTACGAACCTGATGCCTCTATCGTTGCCGAAGCGAAGCGAGTGGCACGCGAGACGCGTGGAAAAATTGAAGTCATTCGCTCCGCCGAAGATGCTGTTGCGGGCGCACAGGCGGTATACACAGATGTGTGGGCGAGCATGGGGCAGGAAGAAGAATCCTCCGCACGTGAAATTGCATTTGCCGGTTACCAGGTGAATGAAGCTCTGTTTTTGCAAGCCGCTTCGGATGCCGTCTTCTTGCATTGCTTGCCGGCGCATCGCGGGTCGGAAGTGACGGACGGCGTGATCGATTCGGAGCGCTCGATCGTCTTCGATCAATCGGAAAACAGGCTGCACGTGCAAAAAGCGATTTTGCTTACGCTGCTGAATTAAATTTCGATGGCTATAGTGGAGAGCGCTGCTAAGGCTGTAGAGCTCCGAGATTCTCACCCAAGAATCCCCAAAAAGTCCCCAACTACCCAAATGAATCGCGGAAGCTATTAGCACACAATTGCGTGGGCTGCTTGAGGGCCAGCGAAAAAAGCTCAAGGCACGGTCTCAGGGAACAGTAGGACGAAGATATTGAGTCCCCCGAATGCGCGCCGGTTATCCTGAAACTGAAGAAATTTGAAAGGTGCTCTCTCAACCTCAATGAGAGTGAGGCGGTTGGCCAAACTTGCCTGGGTACGGCACGCCGTTTGCCATGTTTACGCATCAGAAGCACTCCTTTATCTTATCGGAACAAGGCGGGCGCCACTGAGACAAGCTTGTGATATGGATTGCTACTCGTCCAGTTGTGTCTCTAGTGCCTTACTCTAAATATCAGACAATTCCGCAGGGACGGAGCCATGTTTGCATAACAAACATAGCTATTATCACGAGTTTGCTGTGCTTTGCAGGGCTTGCTGGCTGCGGAGGTGGCAGTACGGACCCTGTTATTGTTATTAGCGGGGTCTCGGTCTCACCGACAGCGACCACCGCCGCGGTGAGTTGGACCACCAACGTGAGTGCCAGCAGCCGCGTGGACTACGGTTTGACCGCCGCGTATGGAGCGAACGTTAGCGATTCCACTTTGGTGACGAGTCACTCCCTGACGCTCACCTCGCTCACGTGCAATACCACGTATCACTACCAAATAACTTCCGTCGGTTCGGGGGGCTCCGCTAGTACGGCGGACTCCACATTTACAACTGGCGCTTGCCCCACCATGATCACCGCGGTTTCAGTGACAACGACAGCAACCTCTGCGACCTTTGTCTGGACGACGAACGTGAGTGCGAGCAGCCGCGTGGACTACGGTTTGACCCCCGCGTATGGATCGAACCTTAGCGATTCCACCCTGCTAACCAGCCACTCGCTGATGCTGAACTCGCTCGCGTGCAACACGACCTACCACTACCAAATAACTTCCGTGAGCGCGGTAGGCTCTGCCAATACGGCGGACGCCACATTTACAACCGGTGCTTGCGGCGGCCCGGTCTCGGACGACTTCCACACTCCCGTTCTCAATCCGATGTGGACTTTCTACGCCCATTGCTGCGGCTACGTGAAGATGAACGGCACCGACGCATTACTCGTCGTTCCGAGTGTGACAACCCATGACATCTATGGCGTAAACTATGGAGTCGGCCTCCTGCAGACCATCGCTGATGTCGATTTCGAAGTTGAGGTGAAGTTTGATTCCATCGTGACTCAAGGCGACCAGGTAGAAGGAATTCTCGTCCAGCAGGACACGCAGAATTTCATCTGGTTTGCTGCGTATCACGATGGAACAACGCCCCGGGTATACTCTGCGGTCACTGTTGGTGGCACGCCTTCCCAACCGTACAACAACCCCATCACGATTGCTGCTGGAACTAGATCCTTCTGGATGCGCATCAAGAGGAGTGGCACGACCTGGACGGAGAGTTGGTCGACGGACGGCACGAACTACACCGCAGCCACGTTCAGCCATGCTCTCGTCGTCAGTAGCATCGGACCGGCGGCCGGTAATGACAATGATCCGAGCAACGATCCTGCGCCGAGCTTCACAGCTGCAGTGGATTATTTCTTCAATACTGCAAGCCCCATCAGCCCGACCGATGGAGGCCTGCCTCAGCCGCCGAACCAGCCCGTCTTCAATGTTTGGTATGGCGACAACCAGACCTTCGGGCAGAATGGCATCCCTCAACGATGGGTGAACATACTCGGGAATGTGTCTGCACCCAGCGGTATTGCATCCGCCAGCTATACGCTGAACGGCGGCGCATCCCAATTTCTCCGTGTCGGCCCCAACCCCACCCGATTAGCGGATACAGGCGATTTCAACGTCGAAATCGATCACGCCAGCCTCAACTCGGGACCAAACGCTGTGTTGATTACGGCGACCGACAATCTGGGTAACACCACAACGCATACGGTCACAGTGAATTGGGCGAATACCGGGCAGGTTTGGCCGCTCCCGTATTCGATTGACTGGTCCACGGTCACGAATATCTCGGACGTCGCGCAGGTGGTGGACGGCCTGTGGGCCATTCAGCCCGACGGCACGATTCGAACCATCCAGACCGGCTATGATCGGGTTGTTGCTTTCGGTGATGAGACCTGGACGGATTACGAAGTTACCGCGGAAATGACCTTTAACAGCACCGATTGCCTTGAGTTCGGCGCAGGGGTGCTAGTCGGGTGGACTGGGCACACGTTTGATCCGACGGTCGTAGGCATCCTTAACCCTGATCAACCGCGCTCAGGCCACCCCTACTTTGGTGTTGGCGAATATGGAATCAGCAAAACAGGAGGGCAGTCGGACTTGAACATTGGAGCCAATAGCCCTAATTTCCACGAAACAGACTTGGCCCAGGACACCTCGGTGAAGCTTGCTCAGGGCGTGAAATACGTCTTCAAGTTTGCCGTACAGCGGAATCCGAATAACACGTCAAGCCATTTCTCGCTCAAGGTCTGGCCGGCCAGCACCGCCGAGCCTGCCAATTGGAGCCTACAAGGCGACGGCGATGCTAGCACGGGATCCGTTCTGCTTGTCACCTTCCGGTCCGACGTGAGCTATGGAAAAATCACGGTCGTGGCGCTTCCCTAACTTCGAGGAGAGCCCGTGTACTCGTAGTTGGCGCGGGCTTTGAAATGTAGGGCAAGCAAGCCAAGCTTAGTCCAATACTTGTTCAAAGGAACGCAGCCAGACCGGTTTCAGAATCCCAACGAAAAGAAACAAAGCGACTGGGAACGCCCACCAGCGCACAGAATGAGGTGTTCGCAAAGGCGAGAAGCTGACGAGTCGCAAAGAAAAATAGCGAAAACAATTGCGAAAGCCCGATCTGAAGAGCCTTGGCTCTTCCGTTTTCGCCCGAAATCCTCGTGTAACGTATCCCGAATTACTCTAGAAGCATAAATCAGCCTTCAATAAACTCTGGAAACGACCCTCGCCGTCGCGTTGTCATTTCTATCAATCGCTATCGTCGCAGCTTGAGGACGCTGCCGGTCAGCATTGATCCATATAAGGCCAGCGATCGCAAACAAAGTCGACAGAAAAACGTTGAATAACAAAAACGGACGACCGCTAACCCGGACTAGTAGCATTTCGAGGAAAATTGACGGCATTACCATCGCCAACATCATGACCATCGTCCCTCTGACATCCAGCGTGTTCGATCGCCTTGCGGCAAGTCCGAGAAGAACGCCGCCAGGAACGAAAACGAGAGCGTAATAGATATAAGTGTAGCCCTCTAGTTCATTCACATTGATGTGCCGAATTATTTGTGCGAGCCGCGCCCCGGGGGTAAGTTCATATCTCCGTGGTTCGCGCTTGCCATCGACATAGACAGAGAGATTCGAACCGTCGTACGAAACCAATATGTCGCGAGTCTGGTTAAGAGCGAATACGTCCGGGATGTTCAAGATAAGCGGGTCTCGCCGGGCGGTGAGAGGATTGCGAAACCAAAATACGAGGTTGCTCTCTCGCTGCAGCAAACTCAGGTTTGCGCGCCCATCCTGGTTCGAAATTGAAACGATTCGGCCTTCGGATCCTTCGACTTCTGCCGGCGTGCAAACAACGCGCATGGAGAAACTGTTTGCCTTTTGGAGAGCTTGGATGAGATTGGACACGTCAGTTTGAGATGTCAACCAGGACTTCCCATTCAGATTGAGCACGTCGCTGTCCGGGACATCACGCATGCTTGGAGTCCATGTCAGCTCGGGAAGAAATCTTTTCTGATCGTCAAAGGAATGATTGCCGGAAAACAAATATGTTGCGACGGGACTTGAAGCCGCTTCTGCCGCTAATTTATCGGCAGTAATTTCAGCCGCGAGGTTCGAAGGCAGCGCCCGAATCCAAAATTGAACCAGCGAGATGTCTCCTTTCCAAGCTCGGTTGAGGTGGCCCGCGGCATCGTTTCCAATCACAAGTCGTGAATCGTGAATCCAGTTCGATAATCGCGATTCTTTCTGCAACGGGGTGGACACGACAAACCAGGTTGCAAAATAAAGCGGGACGATCCAAAGCGCTCGCCGCAATGTAAGGAACCGCTCCAAGCGTGTTTCAATCTCTGATGCAAACTTTAAAATTAACTTGCCCGCCGATTCAAATACAAAATAGCCGACCACGGAGCCTGTTGCGTTTGTAAACACATCTTCCCAGCCTGAATCGCGAGTGGGGATGTAGATTTGTACGAACTCAATGCAGTAGGAAAAGAATGCCCCGGCGATCAGAGTGAGCAGCAGAATTGTCGTCCCAGACTTTCCTTTCTCACGAAGTTTTAGCGAGAGCCCAAAACCAAACGGGACAAACAGCGATATGTTCAAGAAAGCGACTAGGGGTCCACTGCTTTTTCCTCCACTAACGAGAAGAAGCGGTGATCCATTCAACGCTTGGTTCGCGTGTAAGGAGAATCGAAAAGGGTACAGCGTGAGGAAAAGGATGCCGGCAACCGCAAGCGCCAGGATTCGATTCGACCAACCGGAAGCGGTATTTTCGAGCTGGAATCTTGACGCCTGATTCTTCATCGGTGTCCAGTCGTTCTAACTTTGGAAGTTTAACATCAGCTGTTTGGATCTCGTTTGTTCTCTTGTCTCTACCTGAGTCATGAGAATTAGTGCAACTGCGGGTCGCCCGTAGCAGCCTGAATGCTAAAATCAATTCATAAGTGCTAGGTGATCCGAATCGCTGGGCAGTGAGAAACCATCGCGAAGCCGATGGAAGTTGGCTGCGATTCGGCTCGGGATACATTTCGGCGTTCAACGATTACGTGAGCAAAGGGCTGAAGTTTGGCGACAACAAGATTTTTGAGCCGGAAATCGAGATTTGGAAGATTTGGACTTTGTGAGGGGATTACGAAATGCAGCATTCGTCAAACTGTAAAATCAAGATCGAATTTCAGTTCTATGGATCTGGACGCACGATCTATCTACGTACGGCTTCACTTAAGGCGTTGTACGACGATCTGGGCGGCCTTCGTCCTCAAAGCAGAGAATTCCAAACGACAAAACGGCCGCTATTCGGAATCGGGGGGGTCTATTGTCGCTTCGGGCCTAAGCTCGGCCTCGAAAGATCATCTATTTGAGTTGTAAGCCAGTTATCTGGCGTTTCGTGTCGTCGCCGAACGAATCTGCCATTTCAAGAACCTGGGTCGCCAATCATGTCCTTCGACAGCAATCGCGGCGACATAGCCACGATCGATCGGGAGGGCTTTGAGCGACCAACCGGACTCGCCTTCGCTGAGGAAGGTTGCTTGTTCTCCGGGGGCAAGCGAAACCTCGAAGCTGTCGAGCGCGGTTTGCAATCCCGTGCCGCGCGCTTTCACGTAAGCTTCTTTGCGAGTCCAGCAGTTGAAAAAGGCCTCCGAAAGAAGGTTCGCTGGAAGAGAGCGGAGTGTGGCAGTTTCATTCGGCGTGAAGAACTTATCGGCGATCTCCCAGACGGCCCATTTTGGTTCGATTCGCTCAATGTCTATGCCGACCTCGCGATGGCATGAAATCGCGTAAACGGCCAGGCTGCTTGCATGAGATATGTTAAACCGCAAGCCAGCAGAGTACCAATTGCGGGCAAGGCTTGGCTTACCATGGGCGGAATAGGAGAACCGTAGTTCAGGGGGTGGGTGATGAAGATATCGCGCGAGAATATCTCGAAGGATAGCGCGCGCGACAATGAAATGACGTCGATCTCTTGCGAAGTGCAATCGTGCGGCGCGATCGAGTTCGTCAGGTGAAAGAGAATTTTGAAGGCGGTTGAGTTCGAGCGGATGAACCTCTAGATCAGCCTGCCAGATATCAACCACGCAATCGTCTAACTCTAACGGGCGGGAGAAAGACTGAACGTAGAAGCTAGATTCATGCAGGACTCGAGCTAGTAGAAGCCCGCATATGCTGACGAGCCTTGTCCATACTGGCAGCAACTCGACCGCCCAAGCTCTTCCACGTGGGGTTCAAAAAACATACCTCATGTGTGTCCCTGGAACATCATGAACCTCAACCGGTCCGGTGATCACGCTACCCCATCCACTCATCTCTGCGATTGGCTTTGTGTCCGCTCGAAAAATAGCGACACTCCCCGCATAAGGCTTTGGATCATAATTCTCCAGGGCCAAGAGAACGATTCGGTCCATGTCCATGGCATGACCGTGCTTCAAGCTTCGACGGATTCTTGAAAAGCCTTTTCCATAAGCGCCCTAGGCGCTCTTCGACGTACCGATATGTTTGAGCGGAATTTTGATCCCGCAATTTCTTGAGAATACGTGAAACACGACTCCAACTAAGGCCGCCTTGTCCCTTCGACATTCTTCTTAGGTAGGCCGGGTTGCAAGTCTCGAAAAGCGCTAGTAAGGCAACGCGATGACCCTGATTTCGGAGTTGTCTCGCCACTTCGTACGCGATCACTCCATAGTCGCAGAACCCTCCGAGGAAGTATGGACCCTCGGGCTGGTATTCATGAATCGCTCGCACCATGTAACCCGCCAACTCTTCAAAGTTGTAGGGCAAATGCAATCGATCAATGATGGACTCGTCAAAGTTAATGGCCAGCGTGGGCTGCTCTACGCCAAGTTGCTGCGCAAGCGGACGAAAGAAGAAACTTCCCCCAATACAGAAAAAGGGTAACCCAGCACCGGTTGGCTGAATGGGAGTTATTTTGGTATACCGCGTAGAAGCATGTGAGCCTCGCAGCAAAGCCGCAATTCCCTCGATCGTAGGAGCTCCGAAGACCGAAATGAAGGAGAGCTTCTTACCAAATTCCCGTTCAATCCGCGTCAGCATCCGGGTAACCAACAGCGAATGCGCACCAAGGTCGAAGAGGTCATGTCGGATGCCAATACCGCGGACACCTAAGGCTTCCTCCCAAATCTCGGCTAAACGAGTCTCCACCTCGTTTCGAGGAGCTAAAAAGCCGGGCTCAACGGCACCATGCAAGGGGGTAGGCACATGAAGCGCCCGACGGTCAATCTTTCCATTCGGACCAAGTGGGAGCGTCTCAAGCCTCACAAAGACAGCAGGAATCATATGTTCCGGAAGAGTGCGTTTCAGGAAAGCTCGTAGCTCGGCGCCTACCGGCTCTAGTCGGGGCTTCGGCACGACGTAAGCCACCAATCGCTTGTCTCCCGGTAAATCCTGGCGGAGTAAAACCACAGCCGCATCCACCTTGGGGTGGCCGCGCAAGACGGCCTCGATTTCCCCCAGCTCGACGCGGAACCCACGAATTTTTATCTGGTCATCGAGCCTTCCCAAATACTCGATGTTGCCGTCGGGCAAATAGCGGGCAAGGTCGCCCGATTTGTAGAGGGACCCACTAGAATTGCTAAACGGGTTAGGAATGAACTGACGCGCGTTCAACTCTGGATGATTCAGGTAGCCCTGCGTTACCCCGATGCCTCCGATGTACAATTCGCCACGCACACCGACCGGAACTGGCTGCAGATAAGGATCAAGCACATAAAGCTGCACATTGGCGATCGGCCTGCCAATAGGAATGCGCCTGAGGTGGGGCTTAGACTCGCATCGATACACACTGCTCCAGACGGTCGCCTCGGTAGGACCGTATTCGTTGTATAGGGTCGTACCCGGAAGAATTCGGTAGTGACGGTCCACGAGTTCCTTCGAACACTCCTCGCCTGCGACAATTGCGACTAACAGAGAGGAGGCTTGTTTGAGTGCTGTCTCATTGAGAAGTTCGCTATAAAGCGACGGCACGCACAATAGGTGCGAGACACGGTGTTTAATAATCAGGTCCGCGAGCGCGGACATTTCGTAGCGCGTCTGATCGAGCGGCAGCACCAATGAACCACCAGTGCTGAGGGTCCAGAGTATGGCAGCCAGAGAACTGTCGAAGGCGAAAGAAGGCAGTAACAGGAAACTCTTTACGTGCTCGGGGTAATAGTCCGTGCGAGCCAATGTGGAGTTCACCAAGTTGCGATGGGTCACCCGTACGCCTTTAGGCCACCCCGTAGAACCGGATGTATAAATGATGTATGCAAGCCTTCCAGGGCCTGCCGTATGGGACTGGGGGACCCGGTCTTGCGCCGGCCTGATCTCGCGCTCCCCGTCCACGCAAACTACTTCAGCGCTATGGGAAGGGAAGTCGGCCCGGAGTCTTTCCTGTGTAATGAGAACAGCAGCCTGAGTTTCTTCAAGCATGAACGCAAGGCGATCCTTGGGAAAAGCAGGATCGAGTGGCAAACAAACACCGCCCGCCTTTAGCGTGGCGAATAGGCTCACAACCATATCGAAAGAACGCCCGAGATAGAGGCCCACGGGCACATCCGGTCCCACTCCTAGACTTTGCAAATGACATGCGAGCCGATTACTTCGTTCGTTGAGCTCACGGTAGGTCATCTGCTCATTTTCGAAAATCAACGCAACGGCATCGGGAGTACGCGCTACCTGTGCTTCAAACAACTCGTGAAGAACTGTTTCCTTCGAACGATCCATCCGCGTGTTGTTCCAATCAACCAGGAGCTGCTGACGTTCCGATAACGTCAGGAGTGGGAGTTCGGCAATGCTGCAATCGGGATTGGCTAGTGCTGCCGTTAGAAAATTCTGCCAGTGATCGACCATCCGTTTAATTGTTGCGGCATCGAACAAATTCGGGTTATACGTGATCGGACCGGAAATTCGGTCTGCGCGCTCGTCGAGCACTACCGTCAGATCGAGCTTCGAACCGCCGTTCGATACCTCTTCCGAAACGAAGTCCCATCCGTAGGCCAGCGGAGGCATCTGCGGTTGCTGCGAGAGAATGATCTGGAAAATGGGATTGCGGTCGGGAGTTGGTCGAGGTTGCACGGCCTCCACAACTTTTTCAAAGGGAACGTCGCCGTTTGCCAATGCATCCAGAACGGTATCTCGCACCCGACTTGTTAGTTGCCGAAACGTCGGTTGGCCAGAGAGGTCAATGCGCAAGGCCAATGGGTTGACGAAGTAACCTATCAGGGTTTCGATGTCCGACCGAGAACGACCGGCTGAGAGGCCTCCGAGGATGATATCTGATTGTCCTGTGTAGCGGCTCAAAACAGCTGCGAATGAGGCAAGGGAAATCATGTATGAAGAAATCCCTTGCTCTTTGCAAAAAGACTTCAAGATAGAAATCAAGCCAGGATCGAATTCAAATCGTTGAATCGCTCCGCTGGTGAGTCTGATAGGTTGGCCTGGCGTGATCGTTGGGCCAAGAAAGAATCGGCAGCTCACCCGAAAGCTTCTTACGCCAAAACGATAACTGATCAGACCAATTGCCAGAGGCGGCGATTGTCTGCTGCCAACAAGCGAAGTCTCCGTACTGAAGCATCGGTTCAGGAAGGGGTGAGGGTCTTCCCATCGAGAACGCGTCGTAGAGAGTTATCAGCTCTGGGAGAAAAATACGATACGCGCTCGCGGCGTCAAACACTATCTGATGGAATGTCATATGCAGGCGATATTCTTCTTCACCCATACGGATGAGCACAGCGCGCAAGAGAGGTCCCTGTTTCAAGTCAAATAACTTCCGCCGCGTCTCGGTTGGCAAACACAATCGCATCGGCCACTCGGTCGCTTTCTCTCAGATATCGAAGATCGATCGATTTGAGTGGGAAGCTGGCAGGGGCCGGTTGAACGATCTGCACGGGCCTTCCATCGATTGTGTCAAAGGTTGTTCGCCAGATTTCGTGACGACGTAGGATTTCACAGAGACAGCGCTCAAGCACCGCGACGTCCAGCGGGCCTCGGCGGTAAACGGTCACCGCTTCGTTGTAGATCGGGACGTCACCGGCCATACGGGAGTGCACCCACACCTGCTGTTGTTGAAAAGAGAGTGGAATGGGTTCCCCACGTGGGCGAGTCGGAATGTGGTGCAGCGGGGACGTTTGAGTGATGTCGAAGAACTTGTCGATCAGTTTCCGCTTGGCGGATGGAATTTCGTCGACCTGAGGGAGAGATTCATCCGAGTTCCTCCGAAATAGTCCGTATTGCAGTTCTTCCGCCATTCTCTATCCTCACCCTCTTTCGATCATATCGGGTAAATCCGAGAGACGCAGTTGCGGGTGCGAAGAAAATATTTCTAGTATCCTCTCAAGGCCGCGTAACATATGGGTAATAGTATCATCTTCAGACGCTTCAGAATTGTATTGGGCCCGTCCGATAATTCCTTGGGTTCGCCTGGTTCGCCAGATCTCACGGCGTCGAATTATTTCTTTCAGGCTCCGCTCGAGAGCCTGTACATCTAGTGAGCCGGTTCGGAATACGGTCATGTACTCGTTGTAGTTGGGAGGTTTGTCAGTGTTGTGCTCGGCGCGGTGAAAGATGTGCTCCTGCGAAAATGAAAGAGATGCGGGAGAATTGAATGATCGACGGGGAATTCTAGAGTGTGGCTCCGGCGAGACACGCGTCCGCTTGTCCGCCAGATATAACTCGATGCGTTTTTGATCGACCGGTGAAAGCTCCGACATTACCGACAGTACCCCCACAATTCTACGGTCAAGATTTAGACCGACCGTCCCGTCAGGCATCCCATATCCAAAGATTTCGCGGGCAGGAGCCCTCATGCTTCGCCATAGGCCTGATCAAAGCAATAGACCTTCAGTTTTCCAATTACAGTACTACTTGGTGATACAGGTTCTTCCCGCACAATTTGTCACGATAACCGACGCTATTTCGCACAATTGAGGAGGAGAGAGCCGGTTAGTACAAACAGAGGGCCCAAGGAAGTCCTGCGGGAGTGAGCGTACGGCGAGTCGAAGACGTCACGGAAGCGCTGTGGGGGCAGCACGGTCTGCCTGAGCACGTCGAGAGAGCTGAAGAATCAGAAGATCTCCGCGCAGATTGAGACCCTGGCGGAATCGGACGATCGAAGGAACTACCCGTATGTGTTTCTGGATGGCTTGTGGCCGAAGCGGAGTAAGGTGGGAACTGCGAAACGTGTCACTAGCCGGGAGCGTGACTGCACGTGACCTACGGCGTTACATGAGGTGGTGAGGAGTTTTGACTACTGCGTCTCAAACAGTCTTCAGCTGCCGCCCAGACCGACGGCTGAATCGCTTCCCAGGTCCATTTCTCTAAGTATTGACACCATGCCCGTTCGGCCATTTGTGCAGCCTTTTCGGGTTCCCGAATAACTCCAATGCAGGCGTCGGCGAATGTTTCAGCCGAATCCGCAAGATACATCTCACATCCGCTCCGCACTCGATAGCCATACGCTCCGACCGAAGTTGAAACCACTGGGCACTTCTGGCTAAAGCCATATGCGATTTTGACACGCGTGCCGCCCCCTACCCGGACGGGAACAATCATAAGACTCCAGGTCTTGATCTCGTCGGAGGGACTCGATAACCACCCAAGTCCGTCAACATCTCTGCCCAGAGGTTTGAGAGGGCCATCGCTTCCTGGGCCTGCGAGCCGTAACCGAGCATCCGGAACTTGAGATTTTATGCGTGGCCAACACTGTTTCACGAACCAGTGAATACCATCACGGTTGGGGAAGTATTCAAAAGGCGCTATGAACCCAATCCTTGGTGGTAGTGTCACATTGCGAATTGGTTCGACGCTCGGTCGTTCGACTCCGTTCGGGATGACGTGAATAGGTACTCTTAGTCCAAGGCGCGTCAGGTATTCCCGATCCTCTTCGCTGCACACCGTAAGTGTGGTGAATCGGTGTCCGAACAACTTCTCCCTACGCTTCCACGCAAGTTGTCTCCTGATTGTGAGAAAATCTTCCAGGAGTCCACCGCCCGCTCTTAGTTTTGAGTGCTCATATCTGCTTTCCAGATCATCGATGTCCAATACGGACCGCGGCCAGATTGCGTTCGGAAATATATCCGAGGAGCGGGGTTTGAAAAACCATATTAGGTCGAACTCCTTCAGGGTGGCAAGAAGGCGATCCATTGCCCCGTCTTCGGCTTGGCAGCCGCATGGGTAGTTTGCTTTCGGATTTAGTGTCCACCTCAGCTTCTCGATGAAGCCACTGTTTCTTCGTGGTATCACTTGGATGCTGTATGCAACCTTTATCTCACGCCCTGGTTCCGAGAATCTCGCACCAGATGCATACTCATCACCGAGGACCACGGCCTCCACAGTCCCAATTTGTTGAAGCGCGCGAAGCACGTTAAGTGCCCGCACGTGGACGCCGGTCATCGTTCCGTGAGGCCAGACTGGCGTAATGTATAGAATTCGGGCCTTGTGGCTCGTCACCACAATCCCCTTGCTTGCAACGGTGGTTTTATCATTTCACTTGCGCTCGACGAGATTGTCACATCGAAATCACCGGTGTGAATTTTCATGATCTCATTGCCTTAAATATGTTTGAGTGATCCTCTCTTGGAATTTCGAGATTTGATTTGATTTCTTTTATGCTGTTGTTGCTTCTGAACCCGACTCTGATTCCAAGTTCAGTCAAAATATCCAATGTATCATCGTTATAGTTTCCACAGGGATGTGACATAGTTGTTGGAGAAGTGCCCAGAATAGACTTAATACATTTGTAGTTATTTTCGTATTCCAGTCTTTGTTCTTCTCTTTTTAGTTTATGAATAGTTGTTGGGTGTGAGTGAGAGTGAAGCCCAACAACATGCCCTAATTCATGAATTTCTTTCAGTTGATTGCTATCGATCCATAATTTTACTAGCACCTCGTCGGCGATGAATTTATGTTTAGCCATTAGGGTTTTCATTAGGGAGTTATATCTATTAGCTCCAAATACTATGTCCCGCAAATACCTAAACCACTTATCGTTTGAAGTGTAGAAAGAAAAGGCTGATAGATAATTCCTATCGTCATACATCAAACCTGCCTTTTCATACTCGATTGGATATTCAGATTTCGCCTCTGAAAAAAACTCGTTGTAAAAATCATCTACGGTTGAAAACTGTGTTGTTCTGAAATATCTATAAATCTCAAGTGGGTCTGGCTCACCCAGAAGAGGAGATGAATAAACAAAGAAAAATGCTCTAATTTTCTTTCGTTCAAGAATTGGAAGGGCTATATCGAATTGACAACGAAGAGCATCATCAAAACTAAGGCATATATCAGTATTTTTTAGTGTCTTTTCCTCGAGTTTTTGAATGTATTCATTGGCGTTCAGTATCTGGTATCGGCTTATGAGCCAATCTATCATCTCGCTGAAATCAATAGCTGATAGAGACCCTTGACCAACCGGGTGTTTGTCATCGTGGAAATGATGAAACATTACAGAATGTGTATATTGCGCTCCTGACCATGGATGTTTCAATGTAGCACCTTGCCAATTAGGTGAGTCGAAAGACCGTAAGAGAAAATGTACGCGGCTTCACAGCCGAGTATGCCCATTCGCGAACTCGGCGTTCATGATATGAGCGAGAATCGCTCGACAGTTGTGCCACTCGATTCGTTGCCTGCGAGCAGCTGCGCAGCAGCGCTGCAACGTTTCAGCGGTGTGCCTTCCGGCAAATCTGGTGCCTGCTGCTCTAACGCGAGACACATGCGGTCAGAATCCAAGCCGCAGTCGATGAAAATGTAACAGTTCTCTTTACAGGTTGGCTCTCCGTGGGCGAACCGACCAACATATTTGAGGAAGCCATCTCGATAATCTGGCCGGTCGTCACATAAGAGTTCGGAGCATCGAAATTGAAGGAACGCGGATACTAAGGCACCGCTTAGCTTTCGACGTTTTTTTTGTGACTGAGCGCTTTGGATGGCACTGTCCGTTTCTGAAGATGACGTGCGGCACACACAGCGGTACGAATCCCGCGACGCGAGCTCCCGGTTCGGTGGCGGCTGGCGGCACTTACTCCTTGTTTCGGCTATACCATGGTAACGTGATCTCCAAACCCTGGTCCAGCGTCACCGACGGTCGATAATTAAGAATCCGCCGCGCCTTGGACACGTCCGGGCACCTTCTTCGGATCGGATCGTTCGCCGCGGGCTGCGGCGCTATCTTAGCGTCAATCCCAGCCTTCGCCAGGATCCGGCACGCCAAGGCGCTCATAGTAATCTCCTCCCCGTCGTTGCCTACGTGGAAAGTCTCTCCATTCGCGGAGGGCGTCCGCATCGCAGCGATCGTCGTCGCCACCGCATCGCTCACGTAGCAGAACGCCCGCACGTGGTCTGCCGAGTACACCACCAGGGGGTTCTGCCCGTCCGCCGCGCGCCGGTACAATTGCGGAATCACGTGTTCGTTGCCCATCCGAGGCCCGTAGACATTGTGGTAGCGCGCGATGACGAACGGCTTCCCCACACTCCGGCAGTAATGAATCACCGCCATCTCGCCAAAAATCTTGCTACCTGCGTATGTACTCCGCGGATTCTTCAAATCTGTCAGCGCCAGCGGCACATCCTCCGGCGTCGGTATCGGGAGGTCGTGGAACTGCATTGTCCACGCGTACGCCTCGCTGGTCGACGAGAACAGCAGCTTTTCGCCGCCGTCCGCAATAAACCACTCCAGAAACTGCGCCGTCATCAGCGCATTCACCCGCAGCACGTCCACGGGCCGCTGGAGCACGTTCTCCACTCCGAGCATCGCCGCCAGGTGATACACCTCGTCATATCTGCCTCCCACTTGCGCATACGAGGCCGCGTCGCGCAGATCCAGCGACAGCATCCGGACCCCCGGTCGTTCGCACAGGGCCGTCAGTTCGCGATCCATCTTCCCGCGCGCGAAATTGTCCACCAGCGTAATCTCGTTCGCGCCGTCCGCTGCAAGCGCAGTAGCCAGATGAAACCCGATAAACCCGCCGCCGCCCGTAATCAGAATCCGTCGCACGTAACTTTTCGCTCCTGGCTCTTCAGTGCTGGCACCCGGCCGCGCGGCTTCAAGCCCGGTCCCCGACCCTCAATCAGTGACCCAACTTCCGCCAATGTCCCTTTCCGACACCCGCGACTCGAATCCCGCGCTCATGGAGCCACTGAGCGCGGTCGTCGTCCAGCACATTCTGCGCGTCCACCACAAACTTCAGCCTTTCTCCTGAAAACTCCATCCCTCGATACGCCCGATGCGGCACCGCCAGCACCAGCCCATCCGCTCCCACTAGTCCCTGTTGTAGAGACGCCACCATCTTCACCCCCGGCCGCTCCGGCCAGAACCGCACGTGCGGATCGTGTACCATCGCCTCCGCGCCCGCGCGCGTGAGTTCGTCCACCAGAATCTCCGTCGGCGAGCTGCGGGTGTCCGCCACCTCTGCCAGGTACGATACGCCCGCCACTAGCACCCTCTTTCCTTCCAGCGACCCGCCGGCGAGTTCCAAGGCCAGGTCGAAGGTGTGCAGCGGCATCCGCCGGTTGATCCGCAGCGCCTCCAACGTAATCCCCAGGGTAACATCCGTACCGAACATTGCTCCCGCCGACCACTGCGCCAGCAGCGAATCCTTCGTCAGGCAATATCCGCCCACCCCGAAGCCCGGGTAGCGCATATTATCGTGCGTGCCTTTGCGAACCCGGACCGATTCGACCACCTCGAACAGGTTCACGCCGAGCTGCTCCGCCAGCAGCGCCCACTCGTGAACCCATGCGATGTTGACCGCGCGGTACGAGTTCTCCATCAGCTTGGCCATCTCCGAACTCGCCGTGTTCGGCAGTTCCCACAGCGGAAAGGACCCCGTATCGATAAACGACTGCAGAAACTCGCCCGCCGCTGCCGCCGACCGCGCATCCGCGCCCGAATACGATCGCCAGAACCGGCGGATTGAATCCACGTACCTCGGCCCCGGCATCACCCGCTCGTAGGCATGGGCCAGCAGCAGCGGCTTCGCAATTCCGCGCGCCCGCCGCTCCCGCTCCAGGATCGGCGCCGCGATCTTCTCGCATGCCCCGGGCGGCACCGTCGTCTCGATCACCACCAGCGTGTCCTCGCGCATGTTCCGCCCGATCGCTCGCAGCGCCGCCTCGAACGTCGCCAGCCCGATCTCGATTCCGGTGACACCATCCCACGCCGTGACGTCCAGCGGCAGATCGACCACGATTACGTCCGCCAGCCCGTACGCTTCCTCGCACGTCGTCGCCCGTAGGTTCCCCGTGGCGCGCGTCCCATCCGCGATCAGCGCGCCCAACTCCGCATCCGGCGACCCGATCGGCGCTTCGCCCACATTGATCTTCGCCACCTTCCAGTACGACCCCGGCGTCGCCAGGTCCGTGCCGATGACGAAATAGAGCGGCCGCCCCGCGGCGTCCCGTGCTCCTGCGATAACCGCTGCCACCGCCGCCCCGACGAACCCAAGCCCCTGCACCACAACAGTCTTCGGGAAGGCCGCCGCTCGCCGCCGCATTTCCTCGAACTGTGCCCGCGCCTCCCCATCAGTCGGAATCGCGTGCCTGCTCCCGTCCGGTGCCACCGATTCCTTCATCGCCCCTCCAGCCGCGGCGATGGGTTCCCGACCGTCCCGGCGGCCACGTCACGAATCACCACCGCGCCTGCCCCCCATCGCGCGCCGAATCGCGATGTCTTGCCGCACCACCGCACGCCCACCGCCCGACCTTCCCATCCCCGGCCAGCCGCGCCCGCGTCGCCGTATGCGCGTGGTCTCCGATCAGACAGTCGTGCTTCACGATCGCGGCGGCACAAACTCGGCAACGGCAGCTCCATCCGTGTGCGCGGGGATGAGCAGGCATGCCTTGAACTTCAGAGGAGAGCCTCGCTGCCTGATTTTTCTGTCGACTAGTCTCGAACCTGTGATCCCACCGTTCACGCGGCATTGGCAGCGTGTGTCCCTCCTCCTGGCGCGCTCGATTGGTTAAAGATCACCCATACCGTTTCTTCCTGACCCATGGGCTGATGACCGCCCGATGGCTCAATTATCGAAAGCCTCCGAAAACCGAATCCAAGGGGTCCGTCAAATTCATCATCCGGCCCCCGGGGGGAGATTGACCTGGTCATCGCCTCGATGTCCGCACCCCGAATCGGAGTCAGGCTTCCGAAATTAATTTCTTCGCAGACTCCGCACATGAGTGCCCGTTACTTGCAGGTCCCCGACTTCAGTTAAGATTAGTCGGCAGACCGCCGACTTTGATGCGATTTAGAAGAGGAGATCAAGACGTCAATCACGGTGTGGAGATCTTCTTCCGTGATTCCCACCGAACATGGCAGGCTCAGAGCTTCGCGATTGAGTCGTTCCGCAACAGGACACTCGAACAGCCCGCAGTCGACGAAAGCCGGACTGCGGTGGATTGGTTGCCAGAGGGGGCGCGTTTGAATCTTCCCTTGCTCAAACCTCCGGAGTAGGGCCCGGCTGTCAATCCCAAACGCTGAACGATCCACGAGGATTGTGTAGAGCCAAAACGTGCTGTAAGCCCAGGGTGCCTCACGCATCGGCGTGATCCCTGGTACAGCTTCGAGGGCCTTCGAATATACGGTCGCGATCCGGCGCTTCGCGCCAATGTAGGATGGGAGTTGCTCCATTTGAGCGCACCCTACGGCCGCGAGCAAATTCGTGAGGCGGTAGTTGTAGCCGATTTCGTTGTGGATGTATTCCAACGGGTCATCTTTCGCCTGTGTGGTGAGGTATTTTGCTTTTCGGGCCCAATCCTCGTTGTCAGTGACGATCATCCCACCGCCGCCAGTCGTTATGATCTTGTTTCCGTTGAAGCTAAAGCACGCGACATCACCTAGCTTGCCAATCATACTCTCGCGATACTTTGCTCCGAGGCTTTCGGTTGCGTCCTCAATTATGACCAAATTGAATTTGCGAGCTGCTTCGAGAATTCGATCCATATGCACGGGGTGTCCCAGAATATGAACAGGCATGATTGCCTTCACACGGCGGCCCGTCGCTTTGTTATGGAGATTCCCCCGACGCCACTCACATCGGTTCTCGAGAAAGTCCAAAACTCTACCAGGATCCATTTGCCAATATTCAGGTTCTGCATCGATAAATACTGGCCACGCCCCAACGTACCGGATGGCATTTGCCGGAGCGATGAATGTTAAGGTCGAGATAAGGACCTCATCGCCCGCTCGCACTCCCGCCACGAGCAATGCAGTGTGCAGAGCCGCTGTACCGTTGACCGCAGCGACACCGAAGCGTGCTCCAACAAATTCAGCTACTTGCAGCTCCAATCGCTCGACGAAGGACCCAACGGAAGAGACCCATCCAGTATCAAGGCATTCTTTGACATATTTCCATTCATTGCCACGTATTTCGGGGACACATAGAGGCGTAAAGCCTTCTTTGGGTGGGAGCTCAATGCTCAGCTTTTTTTCCATTATTAATTCCTGTGCTCGGAACTGTGGAAGTCCTCGATGGCGTTGTGCGGTACGACTACCCCTTCGACGCCGCTTTAACTGTCCGGATGATTTCGCAGCCCAGTTGGTTTTTTGAATTTTGCGAACGAGACTCGATAATCCCGTGGGTCATCATCTTTCCTTACGAAGTCGATTTTCGCATCCTTCGCGTCGTCTCGGAGGAATTCGAACTCGGGATGAGACCAAACTCCTAACAAAGACCCGCCTCTATGTTCAAGGGTGTAGATTCAATATGGCTGCTCCACCCGTCACCAGAATTTTCATCATTAGGAAATCCTTCCGCTCCGTACGTCCTCTTGTGCCCTCGCATAATCGCCTGGTCTCCCGACGTCCAGCCAGTATTCGACGATCGGAAAACTAACGACCTTACGATCCGCATGAAGCAAGCTCTGGATCAGGTCGGTCATGTCAAATTTCTTTCCAGCCGGAATGTATTCGCGCACTTTCGGCTCGAGAAGATAGATCCCAGCGTTTACCAAAAATGGCATCGTGGGTTTCTCAGAGACACCTAGAATGTCTGGCCCACGACATTCGATTACACCGTATGGAACCTGAAGCTCGTAACGGCAAACTCCCACCGTGAGGGAAGCCTTGTGCTTACGATGGTACTTGAGCATCGCTCGAAAATCCACGTGCGTCAGGATGTCGCCGTTAATTACCAGGAGCGGCTCTTGGCTGTCGCCGAGAAGACCCAGGGCACCGGCGGTGCCGAGCGGCTGGTCCTCGTGCACGTAATTGATATTGACACCGAATCCGTCTCCGTTACCGAAGTGCTTCGATATGGCTTCCGGCTTATAGTGTGTCGTCAGATCTACACGACGGATACCGGCTTTCTTGAGCTGCTCGATCGTCCTTTCCAACATTGGGCGGTCGCCGACGAGAAGCATAGGCTTCGGAGTATCCTCTGTAAGCGGACGCAGGCGCGTTCCGAAGCCGCCAGCCATAACCACCGCGGTCAATGGCAGTTCGTATTCACGGACGAGGTCGCTCAGAAATGCTATGTCCATTACACGGCTGTCCCCATCGAGGACAGGAATCTGCCTGACTTCCATTTTGTTCATCAAGTGCAATAAATCGGCATCAGAGGTCCCCAACGACGCAATCACGGGAGCATGGCCTCCTGTCTCCTTGCGTTCTTCAATTATATTCTGGACAGGAAGATCCAGATTTATGCCCTTCAGAATCGCCCGACGAATGTCGCCGTCGCTGACCGTTCCGAGAAGCCGATGCTCCCCATCCACAACGAGTACTACGCCCTTCCCGTTGCGATCAATGCAGGTAATTGCTTCGCGGATTGTGGTGTCTGGCCTTACGAGATAGGATTCAATCGTACACATTGATCTGGACCTCATTTTTTGAGAGTTTCTTTTTAGCTTGCTTCGATCTGCTGAGAGGTTTGGCGCAGCACTAATTGAGACGAACCGGCACTTACGTTTGTGTTAAGCCTTTTTCAGCGGCCTCGCCGGCACTCCCGCCACTGTGGAATGGGCTTCAACGTCTTTCACAACTACAGCTCCAGCGCCAATCGTCACTCCCGCGCCGATGCGAAGATATTGAAGAACCTGGGCGCCGGATCCAACCAAGACGCCATCTCCCAAGATTGTGCCCCCTGAGATGTTTGCCCCAGGATTTACAACGCACCCTCTTCCGATTTGAACCTCGTGTCCGATGGTGCATCCAAAGTTGATCAAGGAAAAGGCTCCAAACTTAATGTTCACTGTGCAGGTGGTGCCGCCACACAACAGAACGCCCGGACCGAGTTCGCAAGTAACAGCGTCAAATATGGCGCGGGGGTGGATCAACGCGGGCCATTCGATATCTGGAAAACGGCTCGTCAAAGCGGCTGCAAGTTTCAATCTCAGAGTCGGGTCACCAATCCCAATCGCAAGACATTCCACTCTGTCCCGGTTCAATTCGAGCCAAGATTCGTCACCTAACAAACCTCTCGAACTGTCGTATTCGCCTAGTTTTGTGACGTCGCCGACGATGTAACCAAGGAACTCATAGGTGGGGTGGTGTCTGTTAATCTCCCGAATCAGCCATTCGACCTCTCGTGCCTGGCCTCCTGCACCAAGAATCGCAATACGCTTTGCGCCCATTGAGCGTGACGCTACCCTGCATCTCCAGCCCGAGAATAAACGGTCGCGCTGGCCTCTGTTGCACATGGAAGATCGTGAAATCGTTTCTTCAGCAACGATCCATTTAGCGGAACTGTCTTCAGCGTTTGGAGAATCTGCTTGCTGGCATCACCTTTCCCATAGGGATGTTCCATTTGAGAAATACTTTCCCTAAATTGAGATGAAAGCACAGTGTGAATTGCTCTTTCTATTGCAAGAGCCTCATCCGGAACGTCGATGATATTCGACGTGCGCAGTCGCCCCATTTGCCGATCTCCAATATTGACGACCGGGAGCTTGAAAATAGACGCTTCTATAATTCCGCTGCTGGAGTTCCCCACCATCGCGGCAACATATCGCTGGAGGCTGTGGTACTTCCTGCGACCCAAGTTAACAAAGATATGAGTTCGCGGCCGACTCGCCGCGAAACGCTGCAGATGGTCAATGATGACAGCGTTTCCCATATCAGCATTCGGATAGGTAAAGAGGATCTCATTTTCGAAGCGCGACAGAACGGCCAGCAGAGTTGAAAGACGCTCCTCAGTTCGCTCATGCTCGAGTGTGACCGGGTGATAGGTAACAAGCAGAGCGTTCTCGAGCCGTGCCCCAAGTTCCTTTTCCAGTTCAGCCTTGGGGATGACCGGCTCCGCCAGGACTGCATCAACAACGGGAGAGCCCGTCACAAATATTCGCCTGGGCTCTTCGCCCATCTGCTCTAGCCTGCGACCATAAGCAGCCGCTGCTGCAAAATGCAGATGACTCAACTTCGAGATCGCATGGCGGATTGAATCGTCCATCGCACCTTGTGTAAGCTCCCCGCCGTGGAGGTGTGCGACAGGAATTCGTAAGGGCAGTGCGGCGATTGCCGCGGCCAACATTTCGAACCGATCCCCAAGAAGCACCAATAGGTCCGGCTGAATTTCACGATAAGCGTTGGTAAAGTTGATGACCCCGACACCCATGGACATTGCAATTTCTTCGGGTAAGTCACCAGAAAGCAACATGGGCACGCGAGCCCGAATTTCGAGACCATCCCCCTCGATCTCGGAGAGCGTATTGCCAAAAACAGGTGAAAGATGCGCTCCTCCCGCGATCAGGCAAAGCTGACATTGAACGTCGTCTCGAATCGCCCGAAGGAGGGGATGATAAATCCCATAGTCAGACCGCCCGACCGTGACGACTCCAATCCGTCGCGTCATTCGAGGTCCTCGAATCGAATCAGGGTGTCAGCTGGAATTGTGCGCGTGGTTCTGCGGCCAATCACGCCTCCAAGCTGGGAAGGTGGAATTCCTGTCCCCGGCCGCTTGTAGGCGAGCAAATCCGGGGCGATGAGACTACCGCTTGGAATTGTCCTCCGAGCCACAATGCTACGTCGCGCGACTCGTCTCACATCCTCTTCGGATGGTGTCAGCTGCTTCCGACCGTCGCCGAGAGCCGATTCGACGGCGCGAACGCCACGAACCAATGAGCGCAGTTCCGCGGGCTCGAGCGAGGCCTTATGATCGGGGCCGGCGAGTGAGCGATCGAGCGTGAAATGCTTCTCCAGGATGCAAGCTCCCAAGGCTGTGGCTGCGAGCGCTACCTCGGTGCCCACCGTATGGTCGGAAAGTCCAACCGGCGTATGAAAGGAATCCGATAGCGTCTGCATAGCGCGTAGGTTGGCGCTTGCGGCGGTGGCCGGGTAGCTCGAAGTGGCATGTAGAATCAGTAGCTCAGAGCATCCAGCCGCTCGCAGCACCTTCACGGCTTGCTCAACTTCATCGAGATCTGACATTCCGGTCGAAAGGATGACCGGCTTCCCTTTTGAGGCGATGTGCTCGAGAAAGGGCCAGTTTGTGATTTCGCCGGAAGGAACCTTGTAGGCGGGGACAGACAGTCTTTCCAGCAGATCGGCACTCGGAAAATCGAACGGGGTCGACAGAAACATGATGCCTCTCGCATGGCACCGCTCGATCAGTTTACGATGAGCGTCTGCAGAGAGCTCGAGGCGTTTGAGCATCTCGAGCTGCGATCCTCCCTCCGCTGTGTTCTCAATCTGGTACCGCGCCTTTGGAGCCGCTGCGCTCACCACTTCATCGGCACGAAATGTC
This sequence comes from uncultured Acidobacteriota bacterium, assembly GCA_963729525.1. Taxonomy (GTDB): domain Bacteria; phylum Acidobacteriota; class Terriglobia; order Acidiferrales; family UBA7541; genus Palsa-295. Next base: position 2,724,581 of record CAVSOB010000005.1, on the reverse strand, counting down.
TGGAACTTGACCGCGTCAGCACCCGCTTCTGCTGCGATGTCCACCATTTCCTCCGCTGTCTCGAGGTCACCATTGTGGTTGACACCCGCCTCGGCAATGATGAACACAGGTTCGCCCTGGCCAATCTTCCTGGAATTTATAAGGATTGTGTCCATTCGCTGCACCTTCTTTGTCGACCGCGTCGAGTTTTGGTGCAGCGGAAGGCCAATCTCACCTGAGTCTTGGTCGGGCCTTCTCCCTTTCCGCTCAAGCAGGAACTCTACGAAAGCCAGATCGAGCTCGGTATCAATGTCGACGGAACGCTCTGGAGGCACGGTTGTTGCTCGCACTTTGCCATCCAAGAGATGATGTGTCCGAAGTACAAAGTCTGCGCGCGCCGCGTACGCGACCGGGACAATGTCAAAGACTTCTGGTGCGTCTTGTCGTCGGAAGATCGGCGCAGGTGGTTTAATCAACGGGCTTGCCCAGCCATCATCAATCTTGAGCATAGTGAAGTATGGGTTCCGGTCGGCTGGCTTAACTGTCAAGCATAGGTCCGCGTTGTAGTCGAGCAAGCCCGAGACGCAGGCCTCAACATCCTCCACGGTGCGCAAAGGAGACACCGTTGGGATATTTACCAGCACGTCGGGCATTCGGCCGTCGAGCGCCGCGAGGGTCCGCAGGACGTGCTGCCAAACATGTAATTCCGAGGAATCATCCTGCGCCAGTTCGTTCGGGCGAAGGAACGGTACTTCGGCGCCATAATTACGCGCTACCTCTGCAATCTCCTCGTCCTCGGTTGAAATCACAACTCGATCGACTGAGGGACATTTCCGCGCGATCTCAATGGCCCAGCCGATCAAAGGCTTCCCGGCTAGTGGACGGAGATTTTTCCTTGGCACGCCTTTCGATCCGCCGCGCGCGCAAATTAATCCGATCGTATAACCGCGAGTCATCCGCCTCGTCTTTTCCTCAGATCTGACTCGGTGTGGCGATTAGGGATTGCCCCCAATACTCGCCTGGTTTGTTTGGGTTCGTAATCCAGTCTGCAAAGGGCCTGAGGTCGTCAGCCGCATACCAAGCTTCTCGAGACTTGATATTTACTTGTCCCTGATACATAAATTTTCGCGTATTGGGAAGATACCGAAGCGTAACGGATTTGGCATGCCATGGACGCATTAGGAACAAAGCATACGCGAAGCGTTCGGCCAATTCTCGCTGCGCGGAGGAGAGCGGCCGAATGTCCTCAATGTTGCGCAGCTTCTCGAGGTACTCCTCGCGTGTATTCGAATCAACAGTGAAACCCTTGTTGTCGTATGGTCCAGTTCCACCGGTCAGAACAGGGATTCCCAATCTCGCCGCTTCCATCCCAACTGTACCGCATACGGTGATGCAGTAGTCCATGACGCGAAATAGTGAATAAGTGCTTATTTCACTCTCGGGTGGAATCATGACGATGTGAGACGGAAGTTTGCCGAATTTGCGCAAAGCTACAATCTCGGCGGACTCGCATCCCAAGCTCCCGCCCTCTCGTATCCTCTGGTTGGCAGGGTGAACCTTAATCACCCACTTCACTCGGTCATTTGCGCACGCGGCTCGCACAGTTTCTACGAACCACTCCTCATAATCGGCGAATAGGCATTTCCCCCAGAAGAACGTCGCATCCCAAAGTATATGTGGAAATATGACTGCGGTCTTCTTGCTCGGATCGAGGTCGAGCCGCTCGCGCAGTCGAGCATCGTCGATCATCGATTTCTCAAACTGGGTACCCACTACACTCATCCAATCTCCTGACGCATAACTGCTATACAGTTCTCGATCAAGCTCCTTCGAATGGTTCTCTGTCCATTCCATATCGCGAACGAGCCGCCACGATTCCTCTGATAAAGATCCGGGATGTTCTCTTATGTCTGATAGAGAGTTACGTTTAAAAAGCAATGCGTTGCTCTTGTGGGCCTGTTGCCACTGAACCGTCTCGATGTTGTTTTGCAAACAGGAGTCAAATAATTCTCCCCACGGCGAATAGGCCGTATCCACAAACATCGCGAGGTCTGGCCGAAAGTGCTGAAGGATCTCTTGGGCGGCTCTTACGGCGACCATGCTCTGAGCAACTGCATCCACAAGCAGTTTTCTATGCTGTGGCAGCTGCAAATCCAGAGAGCCCTGGTATGTGTTTCGAAGGGCGGTTGAAACCGCGAACCTTCCAACACGAATGCCGGCGTGCTCGAATTCGAGGAGGTCATGCAGAGACTTTGACCGGCTGACGACAGCCTCTGCGACGGTGCTGTCGGTCTCTCCAACAAAATCGCTCCACTGGTGGATCTCACCAACTGCTGCCAGCTTGTAATACTGGGCGAGCAATCTCCCTTCACGTCCTGTGTCCGTTATAAGGACCACAGGCTCAAAGTTGGCGAGCTGTAAGCCTTTGATCAGACCTAGCTCGATTTCAACTTCGGGAAAAGTTGGGCTGCATACCAGTGCGAACCTCTGCCCACTTTGGGGATCATTCAGACGCTCTCCGAGCACGTGCCCGTGTTGCCGCTTGAGTTGCCGGAACCGCCGTTCATGTGCGCGGTACGCCGGGGGAGCCGTCAATATGGTAGAAATGCGTTGTACCACTGGCAGTAGCCCGGCCTTCCTTAGAATCGATTTAGCCGTATTACGCGCACCGGGCGTGTCTGACCTCATCGATACTTCTCCTTACAACGGACGAATGGCTCCGCTGGCCGTTCCCAGAATTTTTCTCAGATCCGATTCGTTAGGTAATTTCGGGTGCAACCGAATCGCGGAATTTTCTATCGCTGCCCGTAATGAATCCTTAATCCTTCACTCCAGGCGCAGTGCTAGAGATGTATAGGACCTGCTCCTCCAGCGATCTGAAGGTTCTGCGAGGGTCCCCCGTTCTCTTCAGTTGGTCCGAAACGCTCCCAGCGGCAAGGCAAGAGCATGATCGACTGGTTTCGGGGCAGCATCCGTCCGGACCCATAAAAATCTGTATCTTCGACGGTGAGGACAGCGCAACGATCAATGCTGTCATAAAAGACCGGCCCCATTCCGCCAAGCAGGACGGATAGAAAGTAACTCCCGGGCATGAGATTTACATACTCGATGCACAGATCGATGAACCCATTCCCGCATTGCAAGACAGGTATCTCGACCGAGCATAGCCAAGTACTCACATAGGAGACCAAGGTGCCTTGCTCCGTTGAGATCCCGACGCCAAAACTAGGGCGCGTGATAGGCTTGCGAGCACAATAGTGCAGGCGGATTACAAGGGGCTCACCAGGGCGAACAAAAGAAATTGTTTCCCCTTCCGGATTCTTGAACTCGATTCGAGTGTACGAGACCACGTCCTCTGGACTTCGATGTTTCCGATGTTCCGGGTTTGCCCACCGGTTGTCACGGGCTAGGCCTCCTTCGGCTGGCTGTTCGCCCGCGGCCATGCTTTGCAAGTAGAATTTGACCGCATCCTTCGAGGGTCCAACGAAGGCGATCTTACCATCCTGGAGGACTATCGTTCTCGAGCAGAGATTCTCAACGGTCGCCAAGTTGTGAGAAATAAACAGAACTGTCCGGCCGGACTGACGAACCTCGTTCATCTTGCCGAGACACTTCTTTTGAAACGTTACATCCCCCACCGACAACACTTCGTCTACAAGCAGAATTTCTGGTTCCAAATGTGCAGCCACCGAGAACGCCAGACGCACGAACATACCGCTGGAATAGTGTTTCACCGGCGTATCTAGAAACTTGTCGATCTCCGCAAAAGATACAATCTCGTCAAATTTACGTTCAATTTCGCGCTTCCGCATGCCTAGGATGGCACCGTTCAAGTAAATATTCTCACGACCGCTCAACTCCTGATGAAAGCCCGTACCGACCTCCAGAAGAGAGCCAACTCGGCCACGAATTTCAGCAAAGCCATGAGTGGGTTCAGTGATTTGTGAAAGGATCTTCAGGAGCGTGCTTTTCCCGGCGCCGTTTCGGCCGATAACGCCAATTACATCGCCGTGCGGAATCTCAAATGACACGTCTCGGAGGGCCCAATGAGTGACGTCCAGCTCAGCGGCTCCCGGTAGCCTCTCCGCGCAGGAGCTTAGCCGTTCGACGAAGTGGACCGCTGACTGCGTCAACAATCACCTGCCGCAAGGTCCTACCACTCTTTTGTATCGCACCAATGTGGTATTCCTTGCTGAGGTCAACTACACGTATGGCTGGCTGAGTCATGAAATAGTCCTAGAGAACATCTGCAAAGGTCTTTTCCATTCGGCGGAAGTAGAAGGTTCCGCCGACAAGCACGGCGATAGATGCCAGAAAAGAGACAAGAACGATTGGCCCGGGAGCCGTTTGGGTCCCAAGCAGAGCCCAGCGAAATCCCTCCACCACGCCCACCATCGGATTGATGCCGTAAATCGTTCGCCAAGGCTCAGAAAGCAGACTGCTTGGGTAGGCGATAGGAGTGGCAAACAGCCAAGCCTGCACTAAAAAAGGAACGGCATACTGCACGTCTCGGAATTGAACATGCATTGCTGAAAACCACAAAGCAACTCCCAAAGAAGTGGTGAGCGCCATGAAGAGAAAAAAGGGCAGCCAGATCACGTGGGCAGTGGGCCTGATACCGTAGTAGAGCATCATGAGTAGGAGCACGGTAAAAGCCAACAGAAAATCGAGCCCCCCCGACAAGACCTTCGAGATCGGCAAGGCCAAGCGAGGGAAATAGACCTTTTTCAGGAGATTCGAGTCTGAAACCAAGCTTGTCGAACTCAGGCTAACCCCGTTGGCAAAAAATTGCCACGGGACAAGGGCTGTATAGGTGAACAGAGGATAAGGAACTGAATCGGAGGGGACTTTTGCCAAACGCCCAAAGAAGACGCTGAAGATTAACATCGTGAAGAGCGGCTGGATAATCGCCCACGCTCCTCCCAGGATGGTTTGTTTGTAGCGGACTTTGATGTCGCGCCAAATGAAAAAGTAGATGAGCTCGCGGTAGCTCCATAGTTCGCGTAGCCCGAGGGACACCCATCCGCGAGATGGTTCGATCCTCCGAATTTCAGAGTTCTCAGGTTTATGATCGAGCGACGCTGTGACCGTCGTGCCGTTGAAAGTCTGATCTATTGGATCAACGCTCAATTGTTCGTTGTTCATTCTAAGTCTCGGGCTCCACTGGGGGTTTCCCGGTTCGAGGGATGCGAGTTCTCAGCCAAGCATTTGGCCCAATCTCAAAAAGGAGGGCGAGCCGACGCACACTCTGGTGCACTAAAGATGGTATTCCACTTCAAAACTACTAGCAATCAAAGTGCCATCGCGAGCCGTCGGTTAGTAAACCACTGGATTCTCCTTTGCTCTAGAACAGAAGCCGTGTCGAATTGCCGTTTTTAAAGACTTAACACGAGCAACTTTCCACTTTTTGGATCTCTTTTGCCGTTGGGCCTAACGCTTTCGCGAACGCCCCTCCGAGGGCTAGCGCCGGCCTGATTCAACCTGGACCAGCTGTCCAGCATTCTGGGGTGGGACGCCGTTTAGCACGATGTCTCCTATCATCCCCTCGATTCTCTTCCATTGATAGCGGTCCCGGACCAGGTTGAATCCTTCTTCGCCGAGCCTCCTACGAAGCCTGCCATCTTTCAACAATTGCGTGCAAGCCTTCGCGAAATCCTCCGGCGAGTCGGCAAGCAAGAGATGCTTGCCTGATCGTACTTCTATCCCTTCGGCGCCCTTGGTCGTCGAAACGACTGCTTTGCGGTGAGCCAAAGCCTCGAGAATTTTGATGCGTGTCCCGCCACCGAACCGTATAGGCACGACCACTACAGAAGCGCTGCGGAGGTATTCAGCGACATCGGCCACTGTGCCCGTGACGAAGATGGACGTTCCATCGTGGAGTTGACGGACTGATGGTGTGGGGTCCCTGCCGACGATGAGAAACCTGACGTCCGGGAACTCACGCTGAACCAGCGGCAAGACGCGCCGAGCAAAAAACAGCGCTGCGTCTGCGTTTGGCTCGTAAGACATGAGGCCGACGAATGCTAAGACAGGCTCCGTATTCTCTCTTTCCCTGCACGTCGGCCCGGCTGGCAGATCGATGCCGTTCGGAATCACCCAGACCTTTGCCTTTGTACCTACGGTCTCCCTGTCGATCTCTGAGCAGACGGTAAATTCGTACGGGAGTTCGTGTAGAGAATGCTCCAGTTTTTCGAGTTTGAAGTATTCGAGCCACTGGAGAGGGATCATGTGCGGCGGATCCGTTCCGAAGCTTCAGCTGGGTTCGAAGTTTGCGGTGCTCTAGATCATCAAGGTCAACGATTACCCGAGACTCGAGGGACCGAGGCAACATCTGAATTGATGCGATTCTCTGGCACCAAATCAGGTCAAACCGCTGTGAACAGATGCTAGCAACCAGAGCATTTGCCTCTGCCGATCGCATCTGCTGCATGAACGCGGGAGCCACCGGATGCAAGTATCGCAGCTTGTGCTTAGTCCAAAAAATCGGGCGTGGCAGGCGAGGATCTCGATGGACCGCCAACGATTCATTCGAAAATGTGCGGACTTGCTTGCAAAAAGGCCTGAGCGCTGCGAGATCCGGGCCGATAGTGTCATGCATTATTGGATAAACGAGCGTGACTTCGCCCGCGGCAGCAACGGCTTTTAACACGTGACTCAGACGCTGATGCCCTCCAGAGTTAACCGTGATGGGGAAGTTGCAAAGGAGAAGGATTTTCATGAGCAGCTAGTATCCTTATACCCGGACGCTTCACCGGTTCAGTGCCATAGGACCGCGAGCACGCGACGGACGCCAAATAGGCCACCGATCTCCAGCTTTTTGGCCACGTTGCCTGGCGAGGCTCTCTTATTCCAAAACCACAATGATCTGCTCGTCGCCAAAACCGGCTTTCTTCACCGTCTGCCTCTAGGAGCCGCTTGTTTTCGATGGAATGGTCGTCAGGGGCAGAAGGCACCCTCTGACAATTCTTCGGGCTGGCTACTGAGGAACTGTCGTTTGACTTACTTTGCGACCGCCCAGTCGGCCATAAAGTTCGCTCATCATACCGGCCTGCTTCCAGATCATGCATCGCCAAAAGAATCTCGTGTTCGCTCGGCGCGCAAATACCCAACGCACACTCATGGCCGAAATCGGCACACAGCGTTGCATTAAGTTCAAATAGTCCCACGGAATCCCCAACACGTCGGGATGATTATCCTGTTCAACGATGCTTGCTCGCCCGATATCGAACCACCGCGATAGGAAAAATTGTTTGTTAATCCGATCTTGTAGTACAGCGTGATAGACGACTGCGAGTGGCTCGTACCGCAACGACTCCCCCGCCTTCATCAAGCGACGTGCGAACTCGGTATCCTCATTTGCACACGGCACGTTGCGATCCGGACTGGGGCCAAGATCCACGCGGAATCCACCGTATTTCTCGAATAAGGTTTTTCGAAAGGCCATGTTGGCCCCATACGGAGGGTGATCAATATCCAGTTCGGTCGGCTGGTTACCGAGATCGAAGTAAGCGCAAAGTATTCCGGCGCATTGTTGCCACCCCAACCACGACGGGGGCTCAAAGCTATCTGCTGGAAAGATTCGCCCAGCTGTGCCGGCACATTCTCCATTATGCAACTCGGCTGTGAGGTTCCGAAGCCATCTGGGCTCGACGGTTACGTCGTCATCTACGAAGGCGAGAATCTCGCCGTCAGCCTTCGCAACACCCGCGTTCATGGCATAGGACTTGCCCGGCGTAGGTTCAAACAGATAACGAAATCTTCCCGGATAGCGTCGGCAGAAATCCTCGACTACCTCGCGTGTCGCGTCGGTCGAATTGTTGTCCACTACCAGCACTTCCCAAGTGGTGGAACTCGGCATATGAGAGGCGGCAATGCTCTGTAACGCGCGTCTCAGATCCTCGCATCGATTATAGGTACAGAGAATGACTGTAACGCTCATCGAATCATCATTCAGTGTCTTCGTGGGTGTCGCAACCACGCGAGGCCGAGCTGCCACTCTGTTCCCGCTGAAACGTTTGACGAACCACGTCTTCGGGTAGTAAAAGACATCATCGAGCAGCGGACCCTTATGGTATCGAAACCATTCGAGCATAGCCGAGTAACAGCGTAAACGCTCTCTCCAACCAAGCGGACAACGCGAAATCGCTTCCAAGTAACCCCTGAATTCTCCCCAGTAGGGAAACAGCTTCCGCGCCGCAGCGCCGGAGTCAAACCAGACCGTTCCTTGATGCGACTTCTCTCCGAAGGTTCGCGTGAATCGTGCGGGATGGTCTCGGTTGAACAACAACGTATCGGGAATGAGAACACAGCGTCCAAATAAAGAGAGCTTGGACAAAAGAACACGATCGGAGCCGGTATAGGATCCTAGAGGACCGGCTTGGCGAAGCACGCGGGAACGAATCAAGCTGTAGATGTGAAAACAAGAATGATCGGTTTGGATGTTGCGGCGAAATCTCTCCACTGCGGAAGCCGAAGCCGCTTCAGACGGGATGAAGCCTGGCTTGACAGCTTCTCCGAACTCATCGACCTCGAGAACGTTCGAGCAAGCCATTACGGCTGACGGGTCTTGATCGAGCCCGGCGACACACCGCGCCAAGAATTCTGGCGCACATAAATCATCCACTGAATTCCACTTGAAGTACTCTCCACTGGCTAGCTCGAAAACCCGATTATGGTTCCAGGCCGCGCCGCGATTGGTGTCACTTCGGTAATACCGAATGCGCGGGTCGCGGGCGGCGTACGCGCGGCAGATCTCCTCGGTTCGATCTGTGGAGGCGTTATCCGAAATGACGATTTCGAAATCGGAAAAAGTCTGGTTCAATAGCGAGTCAAGCGCTTCCGCTACGAAGGACTCGCCGTTGAAAACCGGAACGCCAACCGTAACACGAGGACAACGGTCGCTCATGCTCTCACTCTCCGGCAACATATAATCGATCCACTGATCGTCTTCACCGTTGCCGCCTGCAGCTATACCTCGGCTGGGCGGTAGACCAACACGCCGTCCCCAGCCGGTGCATTATCGTACTTTTGCACGACGTCTTCGGGCATCGGTGCGCCGTCGTTACCGCGTACGAAGTCACGCAAGGAAGTACCGACGGGATGAGAATCAACATTCGGCGCCGCAGACCCGGCGCGCAAGTCGGTCAAATTGACAGTCCGAAAATCAATGCTGTAGCGCGCGCGGCCTGAAGTATTCGGCACGGTCGAGTGCATCTGTGCCCCCGAGAAGACGATTACGCCGCCAGGCGGGACGATGATGCGAATCTGTGGATCTAGTTCCATTTCCTCTTGCGCTTTCGGCTGCTTGCGGGTATCGGTCTTGATGTGTTGCGCCGCGCTCTTCCGACCTTCACTGTTCCACACATAATAATTGAACTCTGATGAGCTGTTCTTCACCCCTTTTGACCAATAACCGGGGTGAAAGGCCATAGAGCTTTCCGATTCGATGCCGTAAATTGGCAGCCACCAATTCAACTGCGCCAGCGGCGCTGAGTACCACGTGTCACGATGGAGATGATGGGCGTAGCCCACGCCGGATGTTAGATAACCGTGACTGGTGACCATGCGCAGGCGCGGCACATCAATGTACGTCTCGTTCAAGTCGCAACCGCAGTCCGCCACCAATTCGCGCAGAAGCTTTTTCGTCTCTGGATGGTGGATGAACTTCGGTTTCAGTGGGGTTACGATGGTGACATATTGTTCGACCGGCATGTGAAACTGCGCCTCGAGCGGATCCACTGAGCCGAACGCCTCCCGGATCATGTTTTTTGCAAACTCGCATAATGCGATGGTGGTCGGACGCGGCGAAATCACGAACAACTGTCCTGCATAGAGCCGCTGCCTTCGGATGTCATCATTGGCATCACTATCCACGTACACGGTGTTCATGATAGATCTCCTTTTTGGTTCCTGCTGCAAAACGATTCTTCAAATTGAAAGCAAATCCGGGGATATGCCCAAGGCCCTAACCTGTTGGCTGATCTCATCTCGATAATTAGGATTTGCGATCACCAGCACATCTGGTCGATACTCTTTCAGAATATCCGGACTTACGACCCTCTGGCCGGTGCCTGGAATGTACAACCCGCATTTGTGAGGGTTGACATCCACGATGTACTCAAGCGAGTTGACATCGTGAAAAGCGTTCAGGAACATCGCTCCCTTCGCTCCGGCTCCCCATAATGCCACGCGCTTACCCTGCCTAGCAAAACGACCCAGCGCGTCTTCCCAATGCGCTTGGCAAGAGCGATACTCTGCTCCAAACTTCAGGATGTCGTCCCGCATTGAGTCAAGATCGCCGCCTGCATCTCCCAGCAGTCCGGTCTCCCGTGCTGACACTCGCGCTTCGAGACACAGGTATTGTCCGTTGAACGTCTCAGAGACATTTAGCACATCAAATCCGGAAGCCGAAAATAATCGCGCAAGTGCACCCGAGCTGTAATAAAAGCAGTGCTCGTAAATAATGTCCCAGATTCCCTTGTTGTGGAAAATGAACGAAGCGTTGGGGAGCTCGAAAAATATTGCTGCGTCTGACTTCCCTGAAAGGGCCGCTCGCAAGCTGTGCAGAAATCGCTGCGGCTTGGCGATGTGCTCGAGCACGTGGCGGCACATGAGGAAATCGGCCGCATGCTCCGCGTACAGCTCGGAGTAATAATCCTGGATAATCGCGATCTCCCTACCAGCCTTTAGATTGGCGCGGCCCGCAATAAATGAGGGATCGAAGCCTACCCCACGGTTGTTTCCCAACTCGCAAACGAGCGACAGAAACTCGCCGTTCCCGCAACCCACCTCGATGACGTTCTTGCCGTGCAGGTCGTAGCGCTCGACCAGGTCGCGCGCTACGTCATCTGAATACTTCCGAAACGTGGGCGAGAAGTGAAGAGAGTTGTCATAACTAGGATCGTAGTTCAACCGCGCGGCGTCGAACGCGAGGTTACTGACTGCTCCGCATCGGCGGCAAAACCCCAGTTGAATTCCGGCCTTCGGACAGTTCAGCGCAGCCTCTCGCGTTGCCCATAACGCGATACAATTTGTCGGCAGTTCTGGGATTTCAAAGAATCGATCCAGTTCGCTGCCGCCGCATGCTGGACACACCCGAGGCAAGGGCGCCGCGTCCGCCGTGAGCTCTAATTCCGAATTGATATATTCGCCCTGCACACTGAAACCGTAGTAAACGCATGCACCGAAGACACAGCCTTCATACCGCCGTCAGTTTAGGATGGAGTCTCAGGCTACTTAGGTCGCTCCGGATCTAGTAAATCGGATTCATTGCAATGACCATATCCGGGCGATACTCTCTAAGGAAATTGGAGCGACCTTCAGCTTGCTACCTGGCAGGTACTTGCCCTGGCGGTATGGTTTAATGTCCACGATGAACACGGCCACCGGCTGACGATCGGAATCACTCCCGGCTCAGAAGAACGGGCAGCGATTCTGAACGTCGAACTGGCAGAAACTGTACTCCCGGGAGCCTTCCCATCCGAAGCTTCCCCTCAGGTCGGAAGAGAGATCTCGTAACCCTACCGGCGTCCCGACCCGCGGAGCGCAAACCATGGGTTCTTGGGTCCGAAATCTATCTTCGTTTGCTATCCGTGGATAGATAGGCTACCGCCATTTCCGCGCTTGGCGACCATACCTACGTCGCAAGCGGGCTGCCACACTGGTTGTTAAATTTTGGCGCTGACGGTCGATCAAGAATCCATGCAACGAATTGAATCTAAACATGTTAAATCGCCTTCTTGCCGGGTCGCCTCACTTACATTACCTGAAGGAGATGGCCGTCAACTGCAACGACTGTTGAAATCGATTGCCGTCATTTGGCAAAAGATTGTCCCGCAGTGCCTGGCAGGTCCGGGTGGACCACCTGACCAACGAGGGCTAAGTGTATGATACCGCACCAGGATACGTGGAGCATGCCGACCCGGACCCCAGATCACGCCCCGCTGACCGCTTTCGCGGATCCTCTCGATCTTTCGTTTACTGCGGCGTATACGATTTGTCAGATTCCAGCTCCAAAAGGGCAACGAAAAAAACTCCGGGAAATTGTCGCGGAAGCCTCAGCCACCACATTTATATGGTTCCGCCGAAGTTGCTGTCCGCGACCAGGACTTCCCATGCAACCTCAGCCTGGTAACCGTGAGATTGCGAAAGTTTCCTGCGTATGATTGATGATTATCGGACCTTCAGTGTCAAGGGACTCACGACGTTCAGGAACTCTCCGATTACTCTGTTCCCCTCGTGGCGGCTCACCAGCAAGTCAGAGGGTGCGTAGGATCCAAGGCGATGCTCGACGAAAGCGTCGAACATCTCGACCAGCACTGCTGCGATCGCCGGAGTATCTTTTGGCCCTACTCGCTTAACACCAAGCTCGGTCGCGAGGTCAGCTACGGAGCCGACCGCAGGACTCAGTGCCAATACGGGTTTTCTCGCCGAGATGTAGTCGCACAGCTTCGATGGAAAAAAAATGCCTTCTTCAAGATCTCTTTCTACGAGCACGCAAAGAGAAGCTTGCGCAATGTACCCCAAACTTTTCTCATAGCTTACGAACCCAGTGCAACAGACGTTTTCTGTCAATCCTAGCGAAGTGGCGAGCTGCACCGTCTGTGGGTCTTCCGGTCCGACGAACACAAGCCGCGTTCGCGATGCTGCCGCAGGCCGCACCCGAAACAGTTCCTTCAAACCGTGAAGTAAACCGGCTGCCGACCGCCGAGAGAATTCATTCCCTCCGAGCCTTCCGGAATGAACTATGAGGAAACCATCTTCCTGATTCTGCGATTTGCTCACCGCCGCTCCGATGTGCGGAAGAACCACAACGCCATCGTCACGGCGTGATCCTCTAAGACAATAATTGCGGAGGCGCTCACAGGGAAAACAAATGCGGTCGGCCTTCGATAACATTCTGCGCCACCAGATCTTGTACACTAGGGCCGTTCTCCAGTGTGGCCGCGTTTCTTCTGGGATCAGCGTGGAGAAATCCCACGGATCGTTGACAATTGCAATCCACGGCAGCCCCAAGTCAGAGGAAACCCAGGATCCTGCTAGGTGACCCTCTGGAGGCAGCGACCTAGAGACGACCACATCGAATGCCGCCTCGCTGTGAAGTTCCCGGGCTTTCAAGACGATGCTGCGAGTCCAGCGGGGCCACGAGGTCGTTTGGTAGATCAGCGCGAGCCACAAGCTCTTCCATCTCGGAATTGACGATCGCAGTGGCATGTCGAAACTGACACGCTTGATCGAATCCCACATGCTCGATTGGTCGACTCGTGGCGTCCTGTGCACATCCGAGGAGAAAATGACTCGAGTTTCGTGCCCCGAATCAATCAGGCCTTGGACAAACTTCCCGGCACAATATGCTTCCGCGTCGGCAACGGGTGGGAAGGCAGGACTAATCACAAGGATTCGCATGTTAGAGGCCACCGGAGGGAATACACTCCAGCTAAGGTCTAGGTCCGTGCACACGACCCCGCGGCAGGCATTTGTTTGTCGGAGGTGCGGCGCTCGAGATACTCCCTACAAGCTTGGACCACCCGCCGGGCGGCATGGCCGTCGCCATAAGGATTGTTCGACCGGGACATCCTGTCATAGGCGGCAGCGTCTGTGAGAAGCAACGATACCTCGCTTACGATTCTCTCTTGAAGATTCCCAATTAGCCGCGCGGTGCCCGCAATGACAGCTTCGGGACGTTCAGTCTTGTCACGCATCACCAAAACCGGTTTGCCCAGACTCGGCGCTTCTTCTTGAATGCCTCCAGAATCCGTCAAGATCAATGTGCAATTGTCCATCAGGCTAACAAACGGAAGATATGCAAGCGGCTCGATGAGATGAATATTGCGTGCTCCAGCAGCTAGAATTTCCCCTATTGCAGCGCCTGTTCCGTTTTCATCCTGCCTCTGCGAATCATCAGTTGCATTTCCGAGGCCCAGAATGCGCAAAACGGGCTCTCGTACATTGGGATTCAGATGGACTGGGTACACGAAGTGAACCTGCGGAAAGCGATTGGCTAGCTCGGCGATGCTGTGGCAGATGCTTTCAAATCCTCTTCCGAAACTTTCTCTCCGGTGGCCGGTGATCAACACGATGCGTGGCTCATTCCCATCGGCTCTTGCAGCGGGCTGGAGAAAGTCTGGCAAGCCCGGAATCGACGGCGGATTCCGCTTCGTTTTCCCCAAGGCAAGAAAAAGAGCGTCGATCACTGTGTTGCCGGTTACCACAACATCCCCACCGCAGATACCCTCGCACAAGAGGTTCTGTTGGGCAGACTCCGTGGGTGCAAGGTGGAGTGATGCTAGGCGCGAAGTCAGTACTCGGTTGGCCTCTTCCGGCCAGGGGGCCATCATGTCGCCGGTTCTGAGTCCCGCTTCGACGTGGGCGACGGGAGTCTTTCGATAGAACGCCGCCAATGAAGCGCAAAGCACGGTAGTGGTGTCACCCTCTACGACAATCAGGTCCGGCTTCTCACGACCGATGCAGCGATCGAGCTCCACAACGCACGCCGCCGTCAACGATGCAAGTGTCTGGTTAGGCGACATTAAGTTCAGATCGACGTCTGCATCGATATCGAAAACTTCGAGCACCTGGTCTAGCATCTCGCGATGTTGCGCGGTCACCCAGACCCTACAGATGACGCCCTGCTCTTTTCTGAGCGCCAGAATGACCGGTGCGAGCTTGATGGCCTCCGGTCGCGTTCCAAGAATTACTGCTATTCTCACCGTGCACCTCGCTGAGGCAGAGTTCTTAAAGTTTTCTACTCGGCGCTAAACACACCTGTCACACCCGATCTGAAGCAAGCAGCAGACGGCTTCTTACCTTTCGGAGAAACGCATCTTTTACGCGATTTGTCATCACGAGGTCCGCCGGTTTGGCAGTTCGATATTTCGTTCTGGATTCTGCCATCCTGTTCCATACCTGGATACCTCCGCTTTCAAGCATCGCCACGCAGAAGAACGCGTATATTCGCCCGCACGCCGAACCCATAGTAAACGCATCCACCGGAGACCGTGCCTTCATACCGCCGTCAGTTCGGGGTGGAGTCCCAGGCTATTTAAGTCGCTCCGGATCTCGTCTAGGTAAATCGGATTCATCGCAATGACTACATCCGGGCGGTACTCTTTCAGGAAATTTGGGGCGACGATCAGTTTGCCGCTACCTGGCAGGTATTTGCCCTGGCGATACGGGTTAATGTCCACGATGAATTCGATCTCGTCCCGGATGCCGATGGTATTGAGAAACGCCACGCACTTCGAACTAGAACCCCAGATCACGCCGCGCTGACCGCTTTCCCGGATACTCTCGATCTTTCGTTTCCAGCGACGAACCGTTTCCTCGTAGTGGTCCTGAAACTCCGCTACCGCTTTCGAGAGCTCCTCAACCGTTTCTTCTTCCTTCAGCGTCGGACCATGGTTCCCGTTCGTGGGCCGTGCCTCGATCAGCAAGTATTGACCGTCATATTCCTTTGCCAGATCGGTGACTTCGAACCCGCACCTTCTGAACAAACGAGCCAATGAGCCCAGACTGAAGTACGAACAGTGCTCATAGTAGATGTCCCAGAACGCGCATTCCCGAAGCACCCGCTCAACGTCAGGCAATTCGAAGAACACGATTGTCCCGGTCTTGTCTCCAAGTGCTCGCCGAACCGTCTGCATGAACGCTGCTGTGTCGGGAATGTGTTCGAGCGTGTGGCGGCAACAAACCATGTCGCCCGTGTACTGCGCGTACCGCTCCGAGTAAAAATCGCGGATAAACGTAACCCGCTCTGACGCCGAGCCGTTGTTTCGTCCAGGCACATAGGTTGGGTCAATCCCGATGCCGCGATTATTTCCGAGGTCACACAGCAGCAACAGGAAATCTCCTTTGCCGCAGCCGACTTCTACGACCGTCTTGTTTCGAAGATCGTGACGTTCGATTAGGCGCGTCGCTAGGTCTCGTGCGAATGCGTTGAAACGAGGAGAGAAGGATTGCTGCTCTTCGTACCCTTCCGTGTAGCGAGCCAGCTGAGAATTGAAACAAAGGTTACTGATGAACCCGCACTGCCCGCAAAAACCCAGAGCGAGTTCTCCCCTCGGATAATTTTGGGCATCCTGCCGGTTATCAAACAGCAGGCAGCTATTGACCGGAACATCATTGAGTCGATAGAAGACGGCAAGATCTGTAGAGGAGCAGCTCCTGCACGTTGCCTTTTCTTCGGGTGTTGTCATCTCAACCTCAGATTGCCATTTAGTGAAGACCAATTGCGATCACCGACAAAGTGGAATTAGACGACTCGCGGGTTCGGAACGGGGATAATGAAGCGTCCTCCGCGCTGTTGGTATTCCTTTTGCTGTTGAAGAATCTCTTCGGCAAAGTTCCAAGCGAGGAGCAAGACATAATCCGGTTTTCGCTCGAGAAGAGCCTCGGGAGCAAGCACCGGAATATGCTGTCCGGGCATGTACAGTCCTTGCTTGTGCGTGTTGCGGTCCACCACAAAGTCGACTAGCTCTGTTCCGATATCGCTGTAGTTAATGAGAGTGCTTCCCTTGGCGGCCGCCCCGTAAGCCGCGATCCGGGCGCCCTGCTGTTTCAGGCGCTGCAGCAGGTGCTGTAGCTCGGTTCGAATGCCCTCTACCCTGTGCGCGAAGTCACGATAATAGTCGATCTGGTCGACCTTTTCAGCTGCCTCCGTTTGGAGCATGGCCCGCACAGTCGCTGAGACATTCTCTTTTTTCTCTACGTAAATCCGGAGTGAACCGCCATGGATCGTAAGGCGTTTTACGTTGTTCAGAAACAAGGAATGCATGCGAAACAGACGATCCAGGGCCGTTACGGAGAAGTAGCAGAGATGCTCGTGGTAAATGGTGTCGAATTCGCAGTGGTCGACAAGGTCCTTGACGTATGGCATCTCGATGACTGCGACGCCGTCCTCTTTCAGCAAAATGCAAATGCCCTCGACGAAGCCGTGAAGATCCGCAACATGCGCCAGGACGTTGTTGCCGATGATCACGTCGGCGGTTTTGCCCTTAGCTGACAGCTCCCGCGCAAGGTTCTCGCCGAAGAACGTGCACATTGTAGGAACACCGACTTTCTCTGCTGCGCGAGCCGGACCTTCGGCCGGATCGATACCTAAAACGGGGATGCCATGCTCTACAAAGTTTTTCAGCAGGTAGCCGTCATTGCTTGCCAACTCAACGACCAGGCTTTTAGCGTTCAGCCGACGCGATTTGATTAGGTCAACGGCATTGGCCCTGGAATGCTGCAGCAGCGCCGGCGAGAAAGACGAGTAATAAGGATAGTCTTGACAGAAAAGCACATCCGGCGGGACCGTTTCCAGCAGTTGCACTAAGCTGCAATGCGGGCAGAATGCCACATTCAGCGGAAACTTCGACTCAGCCTGCGATAGCTGTTCCTTCTGCCGCAGCGCGTCGGCCAAGGGAGTTGTGCCCAGCGAAAGCACCGGTTGAATTTCCGAGGAATGACAGATGCGACATGTGGTTTGCGATTCGTTCACAAAAATAGCCCCTTGTTAGATGGAGGCTCCCACCGAAGCCGGGATCCACCGCAGATTGGAATCGAGCTTACCATCTGATTGCAGTGCCCTTACGTGCTGGATGCGCATGTATCTCGCACCCTCGAAATCGGCTAGGGTCAGCCCGAACCTCTTATATGCGTCATAAAGCTGGCGGGCACCTTCACGCGCCGTCCACCGCGGTTTGAAGGCCGGGATGGTCTTGAGGATTTTGTCACAATTGACGCGATAGCATCTCTTGTCCGGACCTGCCGTTTCGGCAAACGTGACCTCGCTGCCAGGCACGGTCTCCATCACGATCTGCGCTAGGTCGCGCATCTGGTAGTTTTCCTCGGTCCGGCCCACGTTGAATGCCTGGTTGCGGACGAGATCCCTCGGTGCTTCCAACAGCGCCAGGAACGCCTCTGAGATATCCTCGATATGAACAATCGGACGCCAGGGTGTACCGTCACTCTTCAGCCGCACCATTCCCGTTATATGAGCCCATCCCACAAGATTGTTCAGAACAAGGTCGCCCCGCAGTCGCGCAGAGTAGCCGTACGCGGTGGCGTTGCGCAGGAATACCGGAGTGAAGTGCCGGTCAGCAAGCTGCGAGACTTCCTTCTCGACAAGCACTTTCGATTCGCCGTACGGGGTGACCGGATTGAACGCCGCCTCCTCGGTGAGAATGGCCTCCGCCCCGGCAGCGCCGTAGTTGCTGCAAGAAGACGAGAACAGGAACCGCTCAACTCCTGCCTGCTTCGCGAGACTTGCGAGCCGCAGGGAAGCCCGGTAATTGATGTCGTAGGTGCATTCGGGGTTCAAATCACCCAAGGGATCATTTGAGATACCGGCCAAGTGGATGATGGCGTCGAACCCTTTAATGTCGTCGCCTTCGACCTCTCGTACGTCTTTACGGATCATCGGAACCGGCTCAACGTCGGGCCCGAGCGTGCAGTGTTCGAACAAACAGCTATCCAGGCCTACGACTTCGTGACCGGCCCGGACCAAGATAGGGACCAAGGCGCAGCCGATATAACCGTTGTGACCGGTGACTAATACTCGCATCACTTCACCTCCAAATTTTCCATGGCGCGTTTCCTCCTGCCCAAAGGTCCTCGAGAATTACCTTCTCGCGCAGCGTGTCCATGCATTGCCAGAACGATTCATGGCAATGGGCCATGAGCTGGCCTTCGTGGGCCAGCCGTTCCAAGGGTTGTTTTTCCCAAGAAGTGTCATCTCCATCGATGTAGTCAAACACCTGTGGCTCGAGCACGAAAAAAGCTCCGTTGATCCATCCTTCGCTTAACTGTGGTTTCTCGGCAAAACGCGCCACTCGATTACCTTCCAAGTCGAGACGGCCGTAACGAGCGGGTGGTCGCACTGCCGTGACCGTTGCCAGTTTCCCGTGAGACTTGTGGAACGCAAGCAACTGGTCCAGGTTCACGTTCGAAACACCGTCGCCCCAGGTAAGCATGAAAGTTTCGTTCCCAATGTGGGGTGCGAGCCGCTTGATACGACCTCCGGTCTGGGTTTCTTCTCCAGTTTCCACCAGGTGAACGACCCAATCCAGTTCGTGCATTCCATTGACGCTCCGGTGCACGCTGCCCTTACGAAGATCGACCGTAATATCGCCTTGCAGCGAAGTGTGGTCGACGATGTACCGCTTGATCACCTCGCCCTTGTAGCCCAGGGCGATGTAGAAGTCTTTGTGGCCATAGTGGGCGAAGTGCTTCATAATGTGCCACAGGATAGGGCGCCCCCCAATCGTTACCATGGGCTTCGGCCTGACCTCGGTTTCTTCGGCCAAGCGCGTTCCCTTACCGCCAGCTAAAATCGCGACCTTCATGTTTCCTTTCTCCCATCTTGCAAAGAGTTTATTGCTTTAGTCGAATCGTTCGGACGTAAAGAAGGGCAGTGTGACAAGCCACAGCCTTCCTTTTGGGGAGGGAGCCCTTTTCCCATTATCACGAAGGGACTAGGCAATCAGCCTGCCACACTTCAACGTGCGAAACGACGCCAGGGCGTCAATTCTACGATTGGATGTTGACAATAAAAGGGTTAACCAGTTGGCGAAAGGGCCGTAGGTACGGGCCATAGGGCAATTCTCTCGAAAACGGGTATTCGGTGGAAAACTCTTACCACAGTTCGTTTAACCCGGTATCCGAACTGTGCCTACCTCGATGGAATCCAGCCAGTTTACGTCGAGGAATTCGTTGTTGAATCCCCGCCTAGCCTTGAGCAATTAGATCTGCGGGTTGTGGTGGCTTCGATCTTAGGCGATGGCTCTCTGATCTCTCAAGCGCAATGAATATAGGAAAAAGCAAGAGCAGCGCCAAAATAAAAAACACATATCCTCCCTTGCGGTGAAGATTGCCAGAAAGGAAGCTGGGATCAACGTAGATGCTGAGCAAAGTTAGGGTCACGATCCGGATTCCATTTTTGATCACCGCCAGGGGAAGAACCAAAAGGATGAACACCGCGATTTTCCAAGGAGTTCGTAGGTATAGGTGTGCAGCGAGCAAGCAAGTGATAAGCAGAGCGATGCTCGATCGAATGCCACTGCATTCCGCCGCGACTTCAATCGTGACGCTTGGTACAGAAAGAACAAAACCCTGACGCAGAACAGGCACTCCCACTGCATTAAATAAAAGGCAAGCAACCTCTGTCGATCCTTGCTGGAGGAGATGGATTGTCAAGTCAAGGACTCTATCTGGCAGGGGAACCATGAGAATTAAGAAAAGAAGCGGAAAGGCGGCTGCTCGGGTTGTGATCCTCCCGTAGGAAGCCAGGAATCCGCCTATCCAAAGGAGCACGATGGCCAGCGTCGCCGCTGATAGTGATTCATCCTGTTGCAACAGCAACACACCTCGGTTCACCATCCAGTAAAAGGTAGCTCCGATGATGATCATCCCCATGCCTACAGCAATCGAGGGGCGCACGGACGTGAATATCATCCGCCGCTCCGTGAACAATAGATACGCACTCACAAGTGGTATCAGGATGATATGAGACGCGGACTCGTGGTGAAGCGAATAGGCTATCAAAGCGGCCAGTGTCCTCCAGCATACGATCGTGGAGACGAACAAAAATACTCCGAAAGCCAAGTGCGCTTCTGTTACGACACGATTATTTGTCTTTGTCATTGTGACGCCAAGATTCGATAATGAAGCTGCCGCAGGTCAGGAGCCAAAGACGACGGGCATTACGCGTAGATCGACGAAGTCCCCGATCGGACACAAGCGCACCAGACGACGCTTTGGATGGGCGGCGGTGGGCTCGATAAAAGTCACGCTACATCCTTTCGAGAAGAAGCTTCAGGAAGTTCATACACCAGCTGGTCTCCGTCCAAAGCCGCGTACGCCAACTGCGCCCTTTCCTTTCCCGGACCCTCGATGTCCCATTTGCTTCCTCGAGATACCAGCTTCATCTGACTCCGCGCTCTCCACCACAGGTCTACGTCTCCCGGAAGTGCAGCCCATATCTTCTCGCGTTCAAGCATTTGCCGCAGATAATCGAGCAGCGACTCATAGACGTTGCGTGCGCGCCTTTCAATCAGATAATCCGGGTGTGCAATAAAACTCATGAGTCCATTTCTTCTTTTAATAAGATCCACCTGCTGCTTCCATAGATCGATCGAATAGTCATTCAAGATGTGAAAGAGCGAATAATCCTGCGCTGTGGTCAGAGGAAGCTCGACGATTTTGCCGACAAAGTAAGGCATCACCGTGCAGCAGCCACCGCGCATCGGCTCCAGATGCGCGACGTTCGGAACGGACATGTCGTAGGAAAATTCGAACACATCGTACCAATCCTGATTACGATACATCGACCCGGCGCGAAACCCCCGCGACCCCGTATCGGTGGACGTAGCTGTTGATCCTTGCCGCCCGGCGCACGAATTCCTGCCGATTCAGGTACAACCTCCCGTCGTGATTCAAGTCATGGACATTGAATTCAAATCCACGGCTTCGGAATTCACATACGTACTCTTCCGGAACCTCGTAGCGCTTCTCCGGTATGACCTGAAACGACGCCTTGATTCTGTACGAATCGTCCAGGTCCATCAACTTGGAGGTGAAGTCGCGGCCTGCGGAAGTTTCCACGTCATGCGTCATAATGAGGCAATTGGCCGCGCCCTTCGGCCAAAACCAAATGAACGGCACTCTTTTTGCGCCACTGGCTTGCAGCGCTAGCCGCAGGAACTCTTCGTGAAGAGTGTCCACAGTGAAGTCTACGGGCCAGCTTGGGAATGGCAATTCCTTCCGGTTGCGCAAGTAAATCCGTTGCAACCGCCGACGGAACGAAACCGGAAGGTACTCTCGCATGAAGTAGTAAAGCTTATGAACTGCCTTGTTTTCGAAGAACGCTCTTCCGCCCGCAATCGTTTTTTGCCAATAGCGTTCCCGGCGGAGATTTTCGACCACCTCAGTGAAACTGAAAGGAAGCTGAATCGCTGCGCCGTCAGCAGTGAACATCTTTCGAAGCATCGAATTGTCGGGAACTCGCTGCGTTCGCGGCAACTCCGGACCGACAATGACCGTAGCAAATGTTACTATTGCCGAATCGAAAGAAGCCGATATCTTCAGACGCGAAGTTATCGGTCGTGGTTGTGACCGGGAGCGAGTCCGGGGACAAGCGATAATAGTCCAGGAGAGTTTGATTCACGCTTTAGCCCAGTTCATCTTTCTGATAGGGAAGCTACGAGTAATAACGATAGCATATTCTAACTGGTTATGTGATTCGGAGAGGACAACTTCAGCCACCCAAATCGCGTATCTCGAGCCTTCTAAATTTGCGGGGATTCCAGACTGGTCGCATCTGCCGGGCTTTCTACCCGATATGGCGGTAGATTAACTTGCCAGCGATCGTTCGTAATCCGTTGGGCATGGATGAAAAGACGTGCTTCGCCATCTCCAATTTCCAACCTTTGCTTGGATCAAAAGAAGGCATGTCGGGAAATCTCCAATAAACCAACTGCTGGGGTTGGGGGACCCAATGGTTCTTGAATGTAAGAAGTCCAGCGTTGTCCTCTTCGGTCCGCCCCATGTCAAATTTTGTCGCTCCGTTCAATTTTCCTGCTGCGATGGCTCGCCATAGAAGCCATGGTGTGGCCCCAAACTTGTTGAACCGCGCAACGGAACATCCATACTTGTAGTAGACGGTGTCTTTGCATTGGATGGTTAGAATGGCAGCGATTGGAATTTCGTCTTTATATGCCAAACGAATCTCTAAGGCTTCGGCCTGGCACTGGATTAAGTTTCGAAACCAGGCGTAGGGAGTTGGAGGTAGGCGGTGCCGGCCCCGCGTAACTGTAAACAAAGCGTAGAATTCCTTCAGCAGCTCTTCGGACCTCCCGCGTTTCTCAACAAGACCGGCCCGCTCTGCCCGGTGAATCCGACGCTGAACAGAATCCTTGTCGAGACTTCGGAACAATTCGTCTAAATCCGGGCGCAAGTCAAGAACATGTAAGAAGTGCACCGCAGAAGGCACAAATGTGTTCGCGTCACCGCTGTGGTCGAAATCCCCGTTGACCGGACGAACTTCCAGATATCTCCAGTTTTGATGTTGCAAGGTAGCTTGCAAGTAACGAATCACGAAGTTCAGGTCATCGGCTGAGTCACAAAGAGGTTCACAATGGTCTGAGAACGGCAGCGATACTAGGCGCCGTCCTGTGAGCCAACTGTTAATACGACAGAAGACCAGGCCATTCTTTAGATCGCTAGTCGGAGAAGAAGTCGTAAAAGCCACCGGTTCATACCCGTATGTGCATCGAAGCGCCTTGAGCCAGCCTACTGTGTGGAATACGGAAGCCTTGGGATGTCGTTCGACGAGGTCCGTCCATCGCGCATCCCTTGTCGGATCAATTTGAAAAATTTTCATTTGCCTTCGAACTTTCGGGAGGCTCTGTTCGATCAATTCGTTTCAAACATTCCTACAGCAGCGGCTCTGTCGTGGCGAACAGCGACGAGATCTCCCTATACTGTCGGCTGGACGGTTGCCAGAACAGTCGCAACTCCCTAGTGACATTAACGAAACGATTTCCTCTCACACTGGGGATCAATCCTAAGAGCAAATACGCGACCGTGACACCCGAACCGATAACCAGGAGCGCCGTGACCTTCAGGTTGGGACGATCACGTGTAGGACAGCTTCAGCGGAACGCGAAGAGGGTAGTGTTGAGTCATCGAATAGCACAGAGCTTCGCCTCAGATGGCGAAGGGCAAGCCGAGAACGAAGATATCCAACTATCTCGCGCTTCCGATTCGTCAAGGGAGGTTTGAGGATTGGGGACTCCGCAATTCACCTGGCAAGCGTCGTCGAAGCAACTCGGAATATACATCCATCGTCAATTGACCCACAATGTCCCAGGAATGATGCCTTGTCGCGAACTCTTCTATCTTCTGTCGTCGACTGCTCAGGTTCGCAAATAAATCGCTGCTGAAGTAACGGTCGATAGCCCTTGCTAGGTCAGCGGGATCTTCTGGTTTAAATACAAATCCAGTTTCTCCCTCGATGATTTCTTCCTTCAGCGATCCGACATCCGCCGCCAGAACAGGGAGGCCGAAGCTGTAACCCAGAAATAATACCCCGCTCTGATAAATGTAGCGATAAGGTAATACGAGAACATCCGCCGCTTTGAAATAGACCTCCGTTTCTTCATCGGAGATGTATTCATCTTTAAGAAGTATTCGCCCTTCTTGTACATCTCCTCTGATCGACTTCTCGGATTGCGCTCCAGTAGCTCTCACAATTTTTCGGCCATCCAGCAATGATTAGAAGATAGTCGTCACGGTTAACAAACGCCTGTTGGAATGCAGAGGTAAGATATTCGAGCCCCTTGTAAGGAGCAATGTTTCCGAAAAAGAGCACTGTCTTCTGGCCGGCCAGGATACCCAATCGCTGCCTCGCTTCTAGCGGAGATAGTTCAGTGTTCGGAACCGCATTGTTGATGCCGTATGGAATCACTCCTATGCGATTTGCGTGCACGTGAAATTCCTGGATAAGGTCAGTCTTCATTTTTTCCGTATGAACGAAGACATAGTCCGCAAGTCGGTATTGGATCCTCAGCGTGATTCGATTGAGCAGCGAGTCCTTTGAATCCCGCCTGCTTCTGTTTACGTTGTGCGCCGTGAGAACAATCTTTTTTCCAAGGGCTTTGTAGTACAGCATCAACAACGTTCGATCGAACAATTCGAACTTGTTGTTCCACAGGATATGAAAGATTCTCGGTTTCGCCGTTGTGGCGTAGGAAATCAGCCTGGCGTAATAGAGTAAAATCCTGGATACCTTTTTAGCAAAGCTGACCTTAGTCTTCTGATCGCCCCGTAGATTGAGAAAGTTCACTTGGGAGCCATGGAATTCAGGGCAATCGAGATCGTCACTACCGATCACGTCGAGAAAGGCCCCTTTTGAAACAAGAGCGGTGGCCAACCCAAATGCATAATGCGGGTCACCGCCTCCGGTCAGTAAGGCGATAGACATTTCGGAGTTGTTCTCGAAGGTCATCTGACCGACTCGTCAGGGCCCCCGTGCCGGGGATCACGCGTTTCAGCCTCAAGATCGTGACTCGCCTCTGTGCGCTCCAGTCCCCGTTCCGGAGTTTCGCAAAATGTCAGGTACTTTCCCAAGCTGGCGGTTCCTTGGACTAAGACATCGAGGAGCAGGGCCATAGGTCTGTCGTATCCATGATCTCGTGATTCACCAAAATTAATGGATCGCGTTAGAACCCTGACCTTCGAACGCTTTGCGAGTTTCGATCCGATACAACGTTTTGTCCCATTGTCTTATTAAGGATGACTTGGCTCGGGGAAGAGCCACTTGGGCCCACTTTGCAACCTTCCGTCCAAAGATCGGCTTCATCCAGGCATATTTCCAGCGCAGGCGAGGCGCCTCCAGATTGCCGTGAAGCTCTGCAGCTAACGCCTGCAACTCTGCCACTATATCCGGTCGCTCTGGGTAGAAATTGTGGAACCAATTCTGCATATAGGTTAAACAAGCGTTTCGGACTCGTTCGCTTTCCTCGAGCGATCGGAGATATCGAATGTGTAGCTGCATCGAAATGAGCATTGCATCTTTCTTCTTATCTGAGGTGCCGATGTAGCTCCAGCGGTTTGACGAAGTCATTCTATAGAAAACTCTTGCTTCCGGTACGAAACGCGTGCCTTCGGATGCCAAAAGCACACGGCAAAAATATTCGCCGTCATCATCACCAATGAGCCGTGTGTCCCAACGTCCGGCGGCTTCGGCCAGTTCTCGGCTCGTCAGCCAGGTTGACGTTTGCATGTACAGGTTTCCGTCCATCTTCCTCAAGAGCCACTCGACTGGAGAAAGGTCTTGCCACAGTGAAGTCGGGACGAAGCGTGCGCAGCGCGTCCGATAGTTGAAGATTGCCCACGGCGAGGAGGGAAGTATTCGCCTGTTATCAACTTCCCGCATCGCCATAAGCTGACGCTCGATCTTGTCTGGCGCCAAAAGATCATCCGCATCCAGCCACTGGATGTAGTCTCCTTGGCTAAGCTGAAAGGCATGGTTGCGAGCCGCCGCAGCGCCTTGGTTCTCTGTGGAAATGATCGCGACCTCTTTCGAGGCAAATCGGCGTGCCACTTCTGCCGTTCGATCGCTAGAACCATCATCCACGACGATGATCTCCTTGCGATGCCATGTTTGTGCAATCGCGGATTGGATCGTTTCCGCGATCCACTCCTCGGCGTTATATGCGGGAATTAGGATTGAGACTAGGGGCTGCATCTTAGTAGGATTTCTCGCTTGTACGGACACATCAACGGTTTATAAAATCGACTGTTCTCGCGCTCCAATAAAGCTGATGTTTGCTCTGACGACCTTCTGACAGACAGTGTTCGAGCAACTAGAGTATCTTGGCGGCGAAATGGCTTACTGATTGCTCTGTAGGAGTGTATTGAATCAATTGCGATTACGGATTCCCTGATTTTAATCACGGTTGATCTCTAGCCATTTCGGGATCGAGCAAAACGGACACTCTTCGACGACTGGCCCAAGGGCAAGTATCGAAGACTGGCCCAAGGTACAGTAGATTTACGCTTCTTTCAAACGGACAATGAATCCGCAAAAACGCCATCGTTCACCAAAGGGGACGGTACCTGTTGAGAACAACAAATTGGCTCAGCCGTTACAATCAGCTACAGGGTCAGCCGGTTGTATCCTGAGCAATTCCATAGGGATGGGAGTGGCTTTCAAGCCAGGGCCATGAGAAAAATACTCCTATTTGCGGTTCGATGGTGGTGTCCCCTGTGCCGCGCATGGTCAGACGGTCATCAATGCCGCGAGTTGCAGCCCGACAGCCCTCAATAATGCTTGGAATCAGATGTCCAGCGGTTCCTACGTTATAGTGTTGCCAGCGTGTGAAGTAGGGGGAAGCGGCGTTTGGACCTCCACGCTTTCTCTCACCGTACCAGCTAACGTAGCAAGCGTGACGATCCAAGGACAGACTGCAGTAAATTGTACGGGCACGGCAGGAACGTCGAATTACGTCTGCACTGCGACTGACAACACAGTGATTTCCGATGGTGCCACTGGAACCAGTAGCAATCTTATAACGTTCAACACTGGAGGCGCCTCAGTCTTATTCCGCATTACGGGGATAACCGTCCAAGGTGGCACGGGGACTGCCAAAAACCAGATGATTCAGATAGGTGGCGGCACAACGAATCTGCGAGTAGACCACTGCCATTTTAATCCGACGACTTACGGTTTTTCAGCAAATGCAGTCATCACGCTTTATGGCACGCTTGAGGGTGTCTTTGACCACAATTTGTTCAATTTGGGGAATGGTGGGAGCTATACGAACGGAATACAGGTTTATGCCGGTCAGCTTGACACGATTGGCCGCGGGGACGGCAGTTGGGCAGCTCCTTCCAGTTGGGGTTCACAGCACGCCATATTCGCAGAAAACAACACTTACGTTGGGGGATACACCGACGATTGCAACCTAGGTGGCCGTTTAGTCACCCGCTACAACGCAATTACGGTCGTTAATGCAGGCGTACAAGCCCATCCTACATATAGCGGAGGTGGGCGCGACCGGGGCTGCCGAACGCTTGAGGTTTATCACAATTATTTCAGCACGAATTCAACGTCTCCTGACCCCAATGCTTTCGGCATGAGAGGCGGAACCGGGTTGTTTTGGGAGAACATCATAACCTCGAACTTTAAGGCTGTGCTTGGAGTATATACAGACCGTGCTACTGCCGACCACAATGAGTCCCCGGCCCCAACCCAAAATCCTGAAGGCTGGGGATATTGCGGCACGGCACCCGCGAACAACGGCTCAGGTTCATCATGGGATGGGAACATCACCACCACCACAGGCTACCCGTGCTTGGATGGCGTCGGACGTGGACAGGGGCAAGCTCTGAATGGTGCGGACTTCAAGCCTTATAGTTCGACTGGCCCGTTGAACACTGCAACCGGAGCAAAGACATGGCCTCACGAATATCTTGAGCCAGTCTATGTGTGGGGCACAACAAACAATGGCGTTCCTTTGCTTTCGCTTCAAGACACGGTTACGCAGAATAACCGCGACGTTTATGTAGACAGCGCGAGTTTTAACGGTACTAGTGGGACAGGGGAGGGACCGCTGTCAAGTCGTCCTGCCACCTGCACGGCTGGCCCCGGGGGAACCTATGGGCAATCGCCAACAGGCTCATACGGCGTAGCTTACTTTGCCACGGACAATCAGACGTTGTATGTCTGTACCGCAGCGAATACATGGACAGCTATCTACACGCCGTACACCTATCCCCATCCCCTTGTTGCCGGCGGAGTCAGTGGGAACGCTCCCAACCCCCCGACGGGCCTCGTGGTGACAGTTCAGTGAGCCGCGCCTTGCCAGACGGGAGAGGCCGGTCTCGCCGATGCATCGGGACGAGCCGGTCAATGAGAGCGTCCCGCTACGGACAGCTGGCTTATCATACGGCTGGTGAGGAACTCGACGATCCGTTCGGAAGCGTGGCCATCGCCATAAGGATTTGGGCTGCTGGTCATCCTCTTATAGCAGGCCGGATCGTCAAGGAGCGAACTTACGGCTGTGAAAATCCGCTCCGGATCTGTGCCCACGAGAGATGCGGTGCCGGCAGTGATCGCTTCAGGGCGCTCTGAAACTTCGCGCATGACAAGCACTGGTTTGCCCAGCGAAGGCCCCTCCTCCTGAACGCCCCCCGAATCGGTTAGCAAGATCGAGGCACGCTGCATGCAATCCACGAAGGAGACATAGTCCAGCGGCGCGAGGAGTTTCACGTTTGGCAACCCGTCAAGAATTTCGCGTACAGGGGACTGCACGTTGGGGTTCAGGTGGACGGGATACACGATCAATACATCGCGTCGTTTCTCTGCTATGGCTCGAATCGCCTCGCAGATCTGGCGAAATGGCTGACCGAAACTCTCTCTCCTATGAGCGGTCACCAGAATAATACGCAACCCATCGGTCGGGCCGAACCGGTGGACCGCCAAAGTCGGATCTTCCGCTAGACGTGACCGTACGAGAAACAGTGCATCGATAACCGTGTTTCCCGTTACCAATATGCTCTCCGGGCTAACTCCCTCCACGAGAAGATTGTTCCGAGCGACATCCGTGGGTGCGAAATGGAAATCCGAAAGGTGAGTCGTTAGTCGGCGGTTGACCTCTTCGGGGAAGGGATCATACTTTTTCCCCGTGCGCAGACCCGCCTCGATGTGGCCCACCGGAATATGTTGATAGTACGCAGCGAGCGAAGCCGCAAAGGTCGTGGTCGTATCGCCCTGCACAAGCACCAGGTCTGGACGTTCTTGCCGCAGAATCCGCTCGAGCCCGGTCAGGCAGGCCGCCGTCACCTCAGTAAGGTTTTGTCCTGCCTTCATCACCCCTAAATCGTAGTCGGGCCGCAGGCCGAAAACTCGTAGCATCTGATCGAGCATTTCCCGGTGCTGCCCCGTAACGCAGATCTCGGTCTTGAAGTTTTCCCGATGCCGCTCTAATTCCAGCACGATCGGCGCTAGCTTGATCGCCTCGGGCCGGGTTCCGATGACGACCAGTACTTTCTTGCGCTCGTTTGCATTCGAGATTTCCATCTAGATCTCCCGAGAACTCATGAACGTGCTGGAATTTCAACATCAGCTTCACTTCCCGCTTGCAGCATCGTTGCTGGCGTAAGGTCCGGCTTCGGACCTTGCTGCAAAACCCAACGCAAGACCGAAGTGACGGAGCGGGCTTTCGCATCCCAAGTCAGGCACTCTCGAGCGTAGGACATCCCTTTTTGTCGCAGGCGCTGAAGAAGGTCTCGCTTGGAATTGAGCTCAGCCAAGATGTCTTCCATTTCTGCAACTACGTTGTTCTCATTGCTAGGTGGGACCTTGTAGCCTACCTCTGGGTTAACAATATCCCCGGGCCCGCCATGGTCCAGGACCACAGGGATTGTGCCGCCCGCGAGAGCTTCAAAGACCACGCCCCCGCCTCCCTCTCGAATTGCTGGAAGTACCACCACATCAGACGATCGCAATCGCTTGAGGACCTCCGCATGGCTGAGCCAACCGCAGAAGGAAACACCCTTCTCAATCCCAAGCGATTTCGCAAGCTCTTCAAGGCGCCTCCGCTCGGGGCCATCGCCAACGATGGCAAAGTGGGCCAACTCCTTTCGCAGGAGCGGAGCAGCCGCGCGTAGACCGATGTAACAAGCTTTCCTAGGAACCAAGCCGCCAATGAAAATGAGCTTCAGCTTGGCGCCGGGCTCAGGGATGCGCGAGTCAGGCAAACAGTGGGAGCGAGCAATACCATTTTCGGGGACAAAAAACATCTTGTCGCGATACGCTGCAAACTCAGCGCGCATGTGGTACGAGGCGATTATGATCGCCGCCGCGAAGCGATAAGTCGACCGAGCAAAAGGCAGATAGCGATACAGATTCCGCACGGTCCAGACCCATTCAGCACGTTTGTCCGGCTGACTAAATCCTGGCGCACTTCGCAAGCCACCGTTGAGCGGGCCAAGCACGAATGGAACAGGCCCCTTGCGCAGAAAGAAAGCGAAAGGACTGGGCAACGTCGGGGCCATCGGCATAAGCCGCAGAACGACGTCGAACTCACCCGCAAAAATCCGCTTCCGGATCTGCCGCCAGGCGTTCCATTCAAAGGCAACCGCATACGGATAACCGAAAGCAGTCAACGCTTGAGTGTCGTAGTTGTATTTGAATATACGGCGCAAAGCCCAGGCGTAAAATCGCTCGAGCACCGGCATTCGAACCACTTCAACAGACTTAAATGCCGCCTTTGCGCGGCGCACGGGCTCCTCGACGGTCGATCTCACGAGCAGAGTGACGTCATGGAGTTCTGCCAGTGCAGCCGCATTAGAATATGTAACAAAAGGAATGCTGACCGCCTCCGGATTGGAGTCCGGGGCGAGCAGCAGAATGCGCAACCGGCTCATGATTTAGGACCTCGAACTCGACGATTTATAAAAAGGGGTCCCGCCTCAGGAAAAAGCTGTTTGTCGTCGCCCGATTTCCCGACCATAGCTCGTCTGGTAGATCCGATAGCAATGCCATTTCGGTCCGGCAACTCAGGGGCCCGATTGGTAGATGATTTAAGAGGTTGCGATGCCTCGACACTGACGCCTGCGGCGATGTTGCTCGCTTCTATGACTCCGAGAAGAAAGAAGATCCAGATTGGATCCATCATCCGGAAGCCGGCCTCAGTGACGCTGTAGATCATCGTACACAAAATATAAGCTATCAGCAGGCCACCAAGCGCCGGTTCACGGCGAAAAGCCTTGACAGAGCGGCGATAACCATCAATCGATACGAGTCCAATTAAACCGAGTCCTACCCAACCGAGTTCGAGGTAAACCTCGATGTACCCGTTGTGGGCCTCGTTGAGAGGTAGACCGGGGAAGAGTCTCGCTAGTGTGTCGTGTACACGGGGGCTGAGCCAGAAGCTTTCGAACCCCGCTCCAACCAATGGGTTGGGCGCCATCGGGATAACAGCCTCCCAGATGTTCGTACGCCCGGTGAGGGTCGCGTCGCGACCCAATGCATTAGCCCCGCTCGCTGTACCGCCGATTAACATGAAGGAACTGGCAGTCAGTACAAGCGCCAAGACGAGCACGTGCACTGTGGCAACGTGACGCCTCACGAACCGAAGGTTCGTCATCAACAGCAATCCAGTCCCAATAATAAAGCAGACGCTGGAGGTGGCTGAATTGGTGATCATCAACAGATACACTCCAAGCACGAGCAGCGTCCCTTGCGCCAGCAGATGCCTGCGGCGGTGCATTTCGTCCGACCGGAGGAGCGCAAGTACGCGCCAAACCACTCCTAGTAAGAGAACAAAGGTAATTACCCCAAGACTGTTCTTGTTAAGCGTCACACCTGTGAATATCTGCAACCCGCTCCATCGGTCATACCCCCGGCCAAGGTTCGGGTAATATTTGATAAACAGCAGAGAAAGAGGAATCAAAAGGAAGCCGGTGCGAGAGAACAGCCGACGAAGAGCCGCGACCGGTTGTTCATCTGTTACAACGATGAGAATCATCAGCACATCCCCGATCGCCTTGGTCCACCGTTTGAACGCCACAACCGGGAAATCGGACCAAAGAATGCTCAGAAGACAAAAGAGGAAATAGATCAGAATTGGCCCGTTCGCGTTAAGGAAGCTGAGTGTTCGGCGCCCCCGCTGGACGAGAACGCATATAGCCCCAATCAGCAATGCCACAAATAAAGCCCGATCAACAGGGCTGCCGTCAAGCTGGACATCGGTTCCGACAGCAGGCGCTACGCCCAGCCATTCTGATACGGGCCTCGACCCGATGATCCATAGATAGAGAACCGGCAGCCACAGCGCCTTAGAAGTCCGGATGGACTTGTCTCGATCAAGGTAGAAAAGTCCGGCGATTCCGCAGGCATAGACGAGGCTGGCAACTAAAGAGTTCATTTTAGGTCAGTTCAGATAAATCTCAGCTGGTTTTCGAGGTCATCTAGGATCTACAAAAAATCGTATCAGCAATTGCCCTAGAGAAGCGGCGCATAACGGACGGTGACGAACATCTAAACAGCCAAAGTCACCGAATCCTTTAAACTCCTTAATGAGATCCGTCGAGCGCTTTCTGGTAAGCAGCGAGCAAATGCGGGACTGAATACTGCCATGCAAGCTGCTCTTCTATTCTCTTCCTCCCAAATTCTCCCATTGTCTTTCTTTCCTCGGGCTTGTCCAACAACCAGAGGACCTTGGCGGCGAAGTCCGCCACTCCATCATCTTTGCCGGCGTAGAGAGACGCTTCCTGGGCACTAAACCGACCCTCCTTTGAATCAAATTGCACGATTGGCTTCCCAAGAGCCATATACTCCATAATTTTGATCATGGTAGACATGTCATTCATCTCACTCGGCCGGTCCGGATTCACGCATACATCAGCTGTTGAGAGCACCTCCAACAATTCCTCGTCAGAGATTCTTCCGGTGAAATGGACTGTATCGAGCAAGTCCCTGTCCTCAACCATCCTTTTGAGCTTATTAAGCTCCGTGCCTCCTCCAACGCACGTGAAAAAGATATCGCGTCTGCCTGAGTTTTTGATATGTTGCGCAACGTCCAGGAGTATGTCCAAGCCATCTTGAACGCTCATGTTACCCACGTAACCGACCAAGTAGTTTTTTCCATTTTTCCGTGTTGGATTGGAGCGAACCGATCTGAAAGCTTCCTTTTCCGGCCCGTTGCGGACAATGAACACATCTTCTGAAGCCACACCACCTCTGTTCACCGCTAAATCCTTATAGCTCATGTTCGTAGCTATCACGACATCGCTGAACCGATAAGTGAGTTTTTCGAGTCCCACCAAAATCTTGTAGAGGCCGCCCCGCTTCCCATATTTCGAAACGTAAAGTTCTGGATTAACATCGTGATGGTCGAAGATGTACTTCACTCCAAGGAGTTTAAAGGGGAGTGCGACTAGGAAAATATCGTCGGGCGGATTGCAGCCTTGAATCACATCAAAGCCGTGCCGCAAGTAGATCCACGACGTATACGCGAACTCCCAGATCAAAGCGCAACCGTACTCCCACAAATACCCCATCGGAGTACTGCCCTCGGCCGGTGAAGGGTGTCGATAGATACGGATTCCATCGATGACTTCGTACCCTTTGGCACATGCTTTTCGGCGGGGACACAATACTGTGACTTCGTATCCGTGCTCTCGAAGCGAACAAGCCTCCCGCCAGACACGTCGATCGAAGGGAACCGCTTGGTTCTCGACGATGATCAAGACTCGTTTTTTTGAGGCGGCGTGACTCTTCGTCTCAGATCTGCCAGCCGAAATCTCAGGCACACCTGGCCCGCTAACCTGAACATTTGTTTCCATAGAATCTGCGTCTCGGCGAGCTTTAGAATTTTTACCAGCAGATGCCGGTGTACTCGCCATTGTTGCTCCGGTAATTCGAAATGCGCACAAAATCCACCAGGCACTGACCTGCGTGCAGTCTTTGAGGAACGCTCTCGAACTCAGTGGATTTATTTCCGATTACGATCGTCTCACCATGTTGCAAAACTGCATCGATATTGTCGACCATCAGCCTGGAAATATGTGGAATGCGGTTCAGGATGAAATCGCGATTCGCACCAACTAATCTCGCCACCTGCACGTTTTTATCGTAGATGCGTACGTCGTAACCCTTCCCTGCGAGTCGTTCGATGATTTCGATCATGGGGCTCTCGCGCAGGTCGTCCGTTCCTTCTTTAAAACTGAATCCTAAAATTCCGATGCGTTTGTGACCTCTTTCGGTGATCAACTGAAGGCCTCTTACAACTTGTAATTCATTGCTCGGCAGTATCGCATTGAGAATTGGCAATTCGAGGTCGCGCAATTTAGCTGAATAAGCCAGAGCTCGAAGGTCCTTGGGTAAGCATGAGCCCCCAAACGCAAAACCCGGCTTAAGGTAGGCTGATGAGATGTTGAGCTTCTTGTCTTGACAGAAAATGTCCATAGCCTTATGGGCATCAATTGAGAAAGACTTACAAAGATTCCCGATTTCATTAGCGAAGCCGATTTTTAAAGCGTGCCAGCTGTTATCGATATATTTGATCATCTCGGCTGTTTCTATGTCCGTTCGATCAGTGGCGCATCGAGTTTTGCGTACAGCGCAGCCAGTACATCCCCGCTGGCTACGTCTAGCTCACCAATTACCGTCTTGGAAGGAGAAGCGAAATCCTTCACTGCTGAACCTTCACGGAGAAACTCAGGATTGTTGCAGACCCCAAAATCCTTGCCAGCTTTTTTCCCGGAGCTTTCTTCGAGCACCGGTATTACCATCCGGCGCATTGTCCCAGGAAGGATCGTGCTGCGAATCACCACAGTATGTCGTGCTTTTTTGTCTTTGAGTGCCTGACCCAGCTGTTCGCAAACGTGTCTTACATGCGTTAAATCCAGATTGCCATTTATCTGGCTCGGAGTACCTACACATACAAAAGACAGGTCCGTGTCCAAAACGGCTTGGACAGAGTCGTCAGTAGCGCGGAGCCGGCCGCTCTCTACCGTGTCGGCAATGATCTCTTCTATGTCAGCTTCGATGATAGGCGATTTGCCAGCATTGATCAGCTGCACCTTGGTCCGTACTGGGTCCACGCCGACGATTTCGTGGCCTTCGCTGGCGAGGCATCCCGCACAAACAGTACCAACGTAACCTAGACCGAATATACTGACTTTCAAGATACGCTCCCGTTGTTGCGATACATGAGGAAGCACAAACTTCGAAATAACTGTGATTGCGCCCAGCGATGCATGGGCACGTTGTCCCAGCCTAGAAGAAGACGTCGACTGCGAAACGCCCCATCTGGTTTTTGCCACACGGTCAGTATGTCATTTAGGACGGTGGAGAGCAGATCATCCAATTTTGGGAAACGGCCTTTCAGCAGCACGGCTAAATTAATAGACTCCGCGTAGTCATATAGCTCCCGCCGGTATACCGTCAACCGAGGACGGCTGGAGAAAGGCTTCGGTAGACCGCCATCGTCGAATAGGTTTTTTGTGTAGTACTCAACGCCACGTTTTATAGCTTGCGCACAGCCGGAATGGTTTGTCAGTAACTCAATCTTGGTCAGCGCTTTCAGAACAAAGCAAGTATGAAAGTGATCGACGAAATTACGCTTTCCATCCTTCGCGTAATACCAGGAGCCATCCTCGTTTTGCGACTCAAGGACGAAATTCAGGTTTCTTTCAGCTACTTTCCAATACCGCTCTTCCGAGAAATCGCGTGCTGCACTTGATAGGAGAAAAGCCCGGTACGCGTTTGCATTTACTACTGCCACTGACTGTTCAGGATCGGGGGTATAGGAACAAGTGGACGCGCTCGAGGAGGTCGGAAAATCCTTATAGTCACCGAGAGCGTGCTCCGCGATCGACTTCATTATCTGAAGCCACTCATCAGACCCGTCAATTTCCCAAACTTGTTTGAAGGCTTCGTACACATACGGAACGGTAGTTATGAGGGGCGTTCCCGCTTTGATAGTCCCGCGTAGCGTTTCCCAGTTGAATGGATATCCCCAACAGTAATGACCGTAGCCTTCGCAGCGAGTCTTCTTGAGCATTTCGAGGAAGTGAACTGCTCTCGCATAATGGCTCTCGTCTTTCAAGAGTTTCGAAAGAAAAGCAAATCCCATCGCATAGTGAGCATCCGCTATCGGGAATCGCTGGCGCTTCCAGAAAATACTCCTCGCAGATGGGACAAATGCTTCGGAGAACACCATGGGAGCCACCGCCAAAACCCCCAACTGCGGCTGCTTGTAATACAGAGCCTTAGCGTTTCTCGCTAAATCGCTCGCGTAGAAGCTCTGAAAGTCGTAGGAAGTTTCTCCGTACCGAGAGAGCCATTCGATGAAGCGGACGATGACATTAAGAATTCCTTCCGGTTCTAAACCAGAGGCGCCAAATGCCGTTGCAGAAGATTGGGGCTCGGTCTTAACCTGTGAACTCATGCTAATCTCCGGGCCCATATGGCCGCTGTATTTGGTCCGGCCGACGAACTCGCTTCGGGACCTTCTTCGTAGGACATTTTACTTTTCAGCGTTATCAGCCTTAGAGCGCAAAACGGGCTCCCGTCAAGAACCGCAATTCAGTTCGAATCTATAAAGAGCCGGTGCATCAATTCCAGAGTCATTAGCCTGTGGATTTCCGTTGTGTAATTGCGATTGCCCTTGAGATGCCCATGTACAATCTTTCGGACAGTCGCCGCATTCACATACGGGCGCACAAGCGAGCGTTGGTCGAGCAGTATCTCACGGACGTAACCCGCAAGTTGATCGCGATACCACACTCGGAAGTGAAACACCTTGTGACGGCCGAGCCAGATACGCTCCAGGTGAAGAGGCCCAAATATGTGGTCAACTTGGGCAACCCATTGCGGCATGCCAGAGTCGTAGGCATATTCGGCCTTGAATAGGAACTCAAGAAATCCGCGGGTGATGACGCTGTTGAGCCCGCCAATGCCGCGATCGGTGCGGAGGCCAGCAAGAACAGGGTTTCCCTCCCGAATAAGCCGCAGTCTGCCTTCTTCATTGGTGGCAGTTGAACCCGGTGATTTGTAGACCGTCTTAACTACGTCATTGTCGATGTATGGAGAGCGGACTGCTAGCTGACTTTGTTCCAAACCAAGCACGCCGTAGTGGTGCCAGGGTGACTGACGGAATGCGATAAAAGTAAGCGGATGGCCTCGCCGTACATCACTATAAGTCGTCTTAGCGGCATCGATTTGTGGAGTGAGATCTGAGTTGAACAGACCCGCCGCAGGAGCGACCGCCTTGAACATCACGGAGTTCAACAGCATCTCGCTGCCGAACACACCTACGATTCGCACCGGAGCTATCTCTCGAGCTTTTTCGCTTACGTAAAGGTCCGGAGAACGACTAAGGTCCACACAAGCGTCTGTGAGATAGATGGAGCGCTCGGCGTAGTACGGGAATTTTGATAGAAATTCCGTGCCCGTAGTGATGACTTGGTGCTGCAGACCACAAATCTTTGCCACGCGCCGCGCTAGTTGCACATCCTGGTTGTCGCGGTACATGCTCCCGTATGTGTAGCAGGGCAATGAATTAGGTTCAGCCTTGCGCCAGGCCATGATAATGCGGGTATCGAGGCCGCCGGTGAGCGAAACTCCCACGCGCTCGTTTCCGTTGAAATACCGTGGCAGATTCCGCACAAAAACATCCCGCAAATGCGCGAAGTATTCCTCCGGCTTGTAGGGCTCCTCCTCTTCCCACTCGCGGGGCTCGAAGTAAGCAGCTTTCTTTTCCAGCATCCCGCCTCTGAAGTACCAGGATGAGCCGGGAGGCAGAACGTGGATGCCCGAAAAGAGCGTCCGATTCTCGAGCACGCAACCGCAAACAATAAACTCTCCGATACCGCGTGGATCCGTGGCGCGCAGCTCGGGCCGCACCTTCAGGATTGCTTTTGCTTCAGCCGCAAAATAAAACGTGTCTTTCGCTTCATGATAGTAAAGACGTTGTAAACCAAAACGATCATTGAAGAGCATCGCAGTACCACGCGCACGATCGGCAAGGAGGCCGTGAAACCGACCGTTCAATCCCTTCGGAAAATCCGCCTCCTCTTCGGACCGATGAACCAAGTACGACGCGCCGCCCGGTTCTACTTTGTGCCCGCGCGCCCGCAGTCCCGCTACAGTGCCTGGCTCTGGAAATTCTTCCCCAGAAAAAACCAGGGTGACATCGCCGCTCTCATTGCGCAGTGGCATTGCATCGGCAAAGGACCCGCGCCTTGCCACCCAGCCGACATACACACCTTGTTCAGCGTCGGCCCATGTTCCGCTTACATAAAATGGTTCATGACGAAGCGACTCCACCATTGCGCGGAGTTCTCCTTCGGCGACTGCCCTAGGACGATTTGGTAATGAGGCCGACAATTCCTGGCAATTCCGGATCTCCTAGAGCGCTTCCGGCTTCAAGCCAAATTTGCGTTGATACCAGGCGCTGCGCAGGTCACGTAACTTTGCTGCGACGGGTTCCGGTAAGCGGTCTGTTATGTGGTGGTGCAATCCCAACCTTAAGGCCAACCGACCCAACACAGTCAGCGGCACGTAATAGCGCGGTAGATCAACGCGCTGGAATCCATTTCGCTCTTTGAAATCGCTTAAGCTGCTCTGCACTTTTTTTCCATAGGCGAATTTCGCATAAACAAGGTGGGGAATATTTCGGTCGGCGCAAGATCTCACCGCTTGAGCGACCAGCGCATTCGTGGGCGCCTTATCCCGATGCGCAAGCATGGAGATAATGTGCATAATCCCGGCCTGGATACGCATGTCGTCAATTGTTAGTTTTATAAAACCGATGAGCTTGTTCCCCTCAAACGCTCCGATAAATACGCTCGAGTCAAGAAATGTCGAACTCATGTCACGCACGGCTTCGAAACTCTTGCCATAGTGGGGAAAAATCCTTCCCTGGCGAACTGGACACTCATTGTAAATCTCCCAAATTCCGCGTGCCAACTCGTCATCAAAAGGAACCTCCCGCACTACTACACCCTTCTTCTCCGCTTGTTTGGCTTTGTTCCGTGCCTTGAATCCGATCTGTTTTGTCCACCAGTGCTCGAACGTTGATACAGGTAGGACGGCGGCATTGTCCCATTCCATGGGATACGAATACTTTGGAGACGTGTCCGGCAGGCCTTGCAGAAAGGTGAAAAGGTCAATCCGCAATCCGATCCTGCGCACCTCGGCAAGCACGGCTTCGGGATCGTCGAGGAATTTGAAATCGTCTCCATCGAGACGCGCAACACGGCATAGACGGCCCTGAACTCGCAGCTCAGTGCCGCCAATACCCGCACCCGCTTTTTTTTCTGCCATCAGTTCTGAATTCCTATGGTTGAGGTTAACTATCCTGAGAATAGAAGCTCTTCGATTCGGCTTCTGAGTTCTGCCTGAGCTATGGACCGATTTGCCGATGAAAAGGAAATTATTCTGGCTGGAACCGCGCGCCCTGATACACCAACTGATCTGGCGATTTCCTGGTTAGTAGCTGGTTGAAGATTTCATCCATAATTCGGGCAGTCAGCAGAATTTCCCGATAAGGAATCGGCACGGGAGAACCTTCTCGTATCGATTCGTAGAAGGACTCGATCAGGTACTTCATACCCGAGTCCATGTGAAATTCGTTGCTGAGAAACAGCCGTATATTCGCGATCAGATTATCTAGATGCTGCTTCGCAAACTGCACGGGCGGAACGAACTTGTCCGCATAGCTCTTGTATTTGTCGCCCCTAAGCTTCAGCAAGATGTCGTGATTCTGGTCGAGAGCGAGGCCATTTTTCGAACCATACACACGCAGCTCATGGATCGAGGGCTTCATTTGTGAAGAAAACGTGAAATACGCAGTGGTACGCTCCTCCTCAGAAATGATTACGCGAAGCTCGTCAATGATTTCGCTTTCACCAATGCTTTTAAGAACCGGGCTCACAAAGCCGTACGCGATTACCTGTGGGTTGTCGGTTGTCAGGAACTCTGCGATTCCTGCGATACCGTGACTGATTACGTTTTGGAGTAACTTGCCGGGCAGCCTACGAACCCAATGTTGCTTGTCTCCCAGCAGGGCCCGCGCGTAGCTTGGATCTGCAAGGTTATAGCCATAGTAGCTTTCGATGTGGACCGCATTCCCGCCCAGGTAGCCACCCTTGACAAGACCCCTCATACGCCTTGCCGCAGGGCTAAACTGATAGTTGTGCCCGGCTGTCAGCTTGAGTCCCTTACCCTCGGCAATATCAATCAATTCCTGCGCTTGGTGTGCATATACGACAAAAGGCTTTTCTACGTAAACGTTAGCGCCGTACTCGAGGCATTGCTTCGCAAGTTCGAAGTGTCCTTCCGGTGGCGTGGTGATGTGTACAACGTCCGGACGAGATTCGCGCAATAGCTCCGTCACGTCCGTAAAGTTGTGCTGGACGGGAAAGCGATCGCACAGTTGTTTGGCCATCAGAGGCTCGCGGTCGCACGCTGCCACGATCTCACAATCCTTAATTCGTTGGATTTGGGCCACATGTGCGTCGGCGATTTTGCCGCATCCCACAATGGCAACCTTAAGCATGCTTTCCATCCAGCACACAGCTTTGGAAAAAGCGCCGCAATCCCTCTGCGGTGGGCACTTTTGGTTCCCAGCCCAGACGGGTCTTCAA
Organism: uncultured Acidobacteriota bacterium; assembly: GCA_963729525.1. GTDB lineage: Bacteria > Acidobacteriota > Terriglobia > Acidiferrales > UBA7541 > Palsa-295. The sequence goes on along the minus strand of CAVSOB010000005.1, from coordinate 2,683,958 downwards.
TTTTTCGTTGCTATAGCGCGTCTTCTTCCAGTAAGCGTGCCATCGTTTCCGATTGAAAGCCGGTGGGAGTTGTCCTCCTGACCATCGGGAATACTTCTCCCAGAGATAGCAAAAAGCATAACTAACAGCGTGGGGCACATAGATTGATTTGAACCCTCTTACATTCTTCTTGTACAAACGCAAGTACTGCCGGCTCGAGGGAAGGTCATCGTCGACTACGTTAAAGATCTCACCGTCTATTCCCCTGACAAGCCCGGCCAAGACGATTGCGTCAGCGCAGTTGTCAACGTACGTGAACGGAATCGTGTTGGACCCACCGATATGTAGGAAGAGCCCGAACGTATCGATGCCCACTCGTCCCACAATTGCCTGCTTTTTGGGGCCATAGACACTTCCCGGTCGAACCACTACATACGGAATCCCGACGTTCTTGTTGTATTCGGCCAGGATCTCCTCTTGTTTCACCTTCGCAAAACAGTAGGCCTCACCACGGAGATCGCCATGCTCTTCAATTGCACACGATTCCTCGAGAAGCCGCCCTTGTGGTTTGTCGCAGTTCGTATACACGGAAAACGAGCTAACCAAAACGAATCGCCGAAGACGGCTGCACCGGAGGCTGCCCTCTAACAGATTTCGTGTCGTAACCACCGAGTTCATGAACGCGTCCGGGAAAGATTTTTCACCGGTCCCCGCGGCGAGATGAAGGATTAACGCGGCATCCTTGCAGGCGGCGTCACAATCCTGTCGAGAGAGCAGATTTCCCTTGACCAGTTTGACTTGGGCACGCGGATGACGGCTGGCGATGTCTTCTATCCTGCTAAGATTCCCCGATGCGCGAGCAAAGCAAACCAGATTGCGAAAGCCACGATTGAGCAAATTCTCGACTACTCGCGAACCGATGAAGCCCGCAGCCCCGGTCACGAGGATTGGATCATCTGGCGAGATGATGAAGGAATCGTCCATGAATTTTTTAAGACGAATTATGCGTTATAACGTTCTTGATTGCCGCGTCGCAAAAACTGCAACAATCAATCATCACTGCAAACGCCAACTTAGGCGGCTACAGCTGTCTCCTCGTGGATCCGCAGCCATTCTTCAAACACTACGAGACTAAAAAGGACTTTATGATTGTCTTGTCGTCCCGACGAATGTTGCGTGAATAGTTCGCGCACGGCCTGCGGACGAAGATATTGATAGATGCGGGAGCTGCTATCGAGCAGCGAATCCGCCATTTTGTTTTCAAAAGCATCGCTGAACCACTTGTCCACCACATTGCTTGCAAATCCGCGCTTCGGCCGTTTCACAATCGACTCGGGCAAGAAACTCCGGCACACCTGCCGATGCAACCACTTCCGGGATCCATTTCTTACCTTAAGGCTCGCCGGCAATCGTTCGACATATTCGACGATCTCTTTGTCAACAAAAGGCACACGAAGCTCGAGACTGTGCGCCATGGAGAGTTTGTCGGCGTACATGAGGAGTTCGTCGGGAAGTGTGGATCGTACTTCGAGAAACTGAAGTCCGCCTAGCTCATCCGTGTCTTCCATCAGCTCATTCATATCTTCCCAACAGTTGAGAATCGCGTCGCCGCTATCTTGAGGCAACAGTCCCTCGTGGAAAAGTCCTTCGACTTGATCTCCTGGTAAGAGCGAAAGAACGTTCTGATATCTGCGCATCCGGTCCGGGATTGCCAGAGAATGCACACCTCGCTTAAGGGTCTCATTCCTCGGCAGGGCCGCTACGGTTGTGGAGATAGGCGTGCGCATCCAACTAGGCAAGCCTGCCCACAATGCGCGATAGCGCACGCCGAGGTGACGGCGATACCCACCAAATAATTCGTCCGGTCCTTGCCCAACTAAGGCTACTTTGACGTCCTGACGCGCCCGTTGGCATACGAAATACATCGGAACAATCGAAGAGGTTGCGATGGGCTCTTCCAAGCTCGCAACGATCTTAGGAAGCATTTCCTCAAAAGTTGATTTGGTTATAGTGACGCTCGTGTGCTTTGATCCGAGCACTCGTGCCGTTTCGGCGGCGTCGGCCAGTTCGTCGTCCGCGAAGGACGATCCATAGCCCACTGTGTAAGTGGGCCATGAACTTCCGTTCAAATTCATTAAGGCGAGCAGCAGCCCGGAGTCAATTCCGCCGCTTAGTAACAGGCCCACAGGCACGTCGCTGATAAGTTGGCGTTTGATCGCTGCCTTATAAAGGGACAGCAATTCCTCCGCCGCTTCGGCTGGGGATTTGGCTGGTCTGAATGGTTCTGGCCTGAATTTGTACCAGCGACTCACTTCGCAAACACCATTCTGAACCGTCAGTTTGGTGCCCGGTGCGAGTTTGCGAACGCCCTTGAATATTGTGTGAGGCGAGGGCGTGAAGCGGTATCGGAGGAAGAGATTTAGCGAGGTAGTATCGATCTCCGTTTTCCCGAGCATAGTCGCGCACGTGGGGCGCACTTCTGAGCCGAAATACAGGCTGCCCTCGTCAATGCGGTAATAGATCAGCTTGATCCCGAATGGATCGCGCGCGACTACCAACCGCTTCTGACGAACGTCCCAGATTGCAACGCCGAACATGCCATTCAGGCGGTTCAGTACCTCGTCGCCCCACTGCTTGTAGCCATGAATGATGACCTCGGTATCGCTGTTGGTCCGAAAAATGTGGCCATGGCTCTGTAGTTCTCTTTTGAGTTCAGGGAAGTTGTAAATTTCGCCGTTGAAAACGACCCAGACGGATTCTTCCTGATCGGACATGGGTTGATGCCCACCGGCAAGATCGATGATCGAAAGCCGGCGAAATCCGAGACCCAGTGGCCCAGCGATGAAATAGCCCTCATCATCCGGGCCGCGATGGGCGATGGACTTGGTCATCGCCTCAACGTCCGCACGTCGCACCGGCGCCTGGTTTCGGAAGTTAAATTGTCCGCAAATCCCGCACATAGGTTCTAATTTCGGCCTGAAGAATAAAGTTCTGAGGTTTTGACGTTCCGACAGTCCTTCGTCAGCCGGACGACGGCTGCTTCGGTTCTCGGAACTTGAGTTTCGTTCACCATGGTTGCGTGGCCAAGGAGGAAGGATACCTGTTCGGGGATAACTCCAAATCTATCGTTCGACAGATTTACGCGCCTACCTCAAACGCGATTATAGCCCTCAAGACTTTTCGCCGTAAATCATTCGATGCCAACCCCATTGTCGGCCAACCCACTTGGCAACCGAATTTGGAATCGCCCGTCTGATGAATGGCCAATGATCTACATTGAACTCCCAAACCTCTTGTCTTACGTTCTTAAAGTCTTTGAACAAGTCCGCAGCTTCACTTCGACTGTATACCCGCGCCAACGGGCAAAATGGTCCGTCCGTATTCATGCTGATCCATTCCTGTTTGGACATATTCTTTCTTTCTCTTAAAATTGTGCGGTGGCCTTCCAGTTTCCAACGGTCAAAGCCTGTAACAGCCGCAATCAGCTTCGGCATGAAACTGGGAAGAAGGATCCCTCTCATTAATCTCCGCAGAAACATGATCTCTATGTAGTAGTTAATCGAACTTCTGTTATACAGCATTACGGTAAAGGTGCCATTTTTCCTGAGGACACGATGAATTTCCTGGATGATTTTCTCAGGAACAGGGGAATGATGAATCACACCGAAACTATAGACATGATCAAAACTATTGTCGGGGAATGGTAACTTGTCCTCGGCATTTGCAACTTCAAACCGGCCTGGCACCCCGAACAAGCCGAAACGCTCTTTCGCAAGCTCGATTGCTTTAGGTGTCAGATCGACACCCACATAATTCGCTCCATTCTTCGCAAATTCCAAACCGTCGGTAGCTATGCTGCATCCGATCTCAAGCACATCCTTTCCTCGGAATGAATCAAACTTTGCGACTGTCGGCACATGCCATTCGCGAATGCCGTACCGTTTGTCAGAAATTTCCTGAAAATACCGGCGCCTTTCTTCTGCATGTGATAAATCCGCTTGACACGGGCCGGCGTTCCAAAAAGCCCGCACGTCGTCAACAGTAGTTTTCGTTGTTTGTTTTCCGATTGTCATGCCGGTTGACCTAATCCCTCACAAATCGCAGACCCAAAATGCTCTGCTCGGAACAACTTCTTTTTTATTTAAGGGAAGATTTCGTTTCCACCGTAGTTCCGACCAAAAACTTGTCCATCTTTCGAAACCTGACGAGCGAACCCAGAATTTGACGCAGCTTGGCCATCTGTTCGCGCCTGTGAAAACGCATTAACTCACCTGAGACAGGTCGTTCGACTCGCTCCAATGCGGCCGAGCAATAGCCGAAGAGAAGGGCTATGCCGCCGAAGACGACGGGCCTCTTAGTCATTCGATAACCCACGCGAAATAGCTCCCAGATGGGCGATCCTCCCAGGAAGTAGTCCTTCTTACCATAGTCAAACATTGCTGCCAGCCCGCTCCTCTCAGCCGTGCCCATGGTCCGGTGGTGGTGAAAACGCCTTTCCAAGTAGTTCCGCGTCTTCCATCCTTTCATCCTTGCTGTGGTAACAGCCATCCAATCAACACCTCCAGCGCGGCTTGGCCGATACCCGCCGATCGCCTGAAAGCATTGCAGGCGGAAAAGTTGGCAGGCACCATGGACGGATGTCTGGCCCTCGAAACTATCTCGTGTTGAATCCCAGTCTTGCTGCGTGTAAGCCGTTCCCGCGACGCCGAGCGCTGGATCTTCGACAAATCGAGCCAACAGAAATTCGAAATGGTCGGGTCCAAATGAGATATCAGCGTCCAGGTTTCCTATCAACTCGACTTGGAGATCCTGGACCCGCGCGAGTCCATCATTAAATGCGTGGACTTTTCCTGCAAAGTTTCGATCCTTGCGCTGAGGACGACGAATGAGTTCTATCCACGGATACTGGATGGTATAACCCTCAACGATTTCTGCGGTTCGATCTGTTGACCCGTCATCTACGACTACCCACTTAGACGGCAAGACCGTTTGCGCAATCATCGACTGAATTACTTTTTCGATGAACTGTTCCTCATTACGAGCAGGAGTAATGAGGACATATCGCATGCGATTTAAGGAACTGCTCTTGTCCATGGCTGATGCCGCGAGGGGGCGGGGTCGGTACGACGACGACGCTACCACATCCGGGGCAGTAAGACCCACTCTTGAAATTCTACCAGGAGAGCGAGCCGCACGATGGGGCGGCGGGGTTAGTCGAGCGGCTTCCAGAACACGTAGCTTCGCTAAAGCGAATGTTGACGCGGCGCAGCGTGGCCTGCAAAACGGAATGGGCGCTAAACCGCCAGCGCATTTTCCGGGCGGGCTCGTCGGGCGCTTCGTACGACCGCGTCCACGACCCGCACCTGATCTGATTCGGAGAGACTCGGGAACATCGGGAGGGACAGAATACGCTCCGCCGCCTTTTCGCTGACTGGAAAATCGCCCGCCCGATATCCAAGGCTGCCATATGCCTTCTGCAGATGCAGCACAACGGGATAGTGAATACCCGTATCGATGTTCTCTTGCGCGAGAGCCTTCTGCATAGCTTCTCTGTTCTCGGTCTGTATGACGTAGAGGTGGTAGATAGCTTTTGACCACGACGGCTCGAATGGCGTCACCACATTCACGTTCGCCTTTGCAAAAAGCTCGTTGTACTTGCCAGCGTGTTCGCGGCGCCTCTCGTTCCACGCGGTAAGGTGTTGGAGCTTCACGCTTAGTAGACCCGCCTGAAGCGAGTCGAGTCGTCCGTTGTAGCCTTCCACGTCGTGATAATACTTTTTTGCCTGGCCGTGGTCGCGAATCATTTTGCACTTCCGGGCAATCGCTTCATCGTTTGTCGTAATCGCGCCGCCTTCGCCACACGCGCCAAGGTTTTTGCCAGGATAAAAACTGAACGCGGCCGCTTGACCCATCGAGCCGCACTTCCGCCAGCGATGCTCCGCCTTCGAGAAATACTCGCTGCCGTGCGCCTGGCACGCGTCTTCGACGACGACCAGGTTGTAGCGCGCAGCGAGTTCCAGAATCGGGTCCATGTCTGCGGACTGACCATACAAGTGAACGGGAACTATGGCGGAGATGGGCCGTTCTAGTTCGCGATTCACATAGCGCCCACTTTTCGAATCTAGCTCGCACCGCGTCTGCATGTAATGGCGAAGCTTCTCGGGGTCCATCGTGTACGTACGCGGATCAATATCAATAAAATCTGGACGAGCACCCGTCTGGGAGATTGCCTCCGTCGTAGCGATAAAGGTATTCGGAACGGTTAATACCACGTCGCCGGTCCCGACTCCCGCGGCGCTCAATGCGAACCGCAACGCGTCCGTTCCGCTATTCACTCCTACGCAGAATTTGGTGTCGCAATATTTAGCAAAGTCGTTTTCAAATCCTTCAACCATCGGACCGCCGATAAAGGCGGCCGTTGCGAGCGAAGTCTTAAACACGTTCAACAATTCCTCTTGCAGCTCGCTGTGAGGAGCAATAAGGTCGACAAAAGGAATCCTTACGTTCTGGTTCATGGGTTCACCCTTGCATTTGGAGCTATGGACCGCAATACCTTTGCCGGATTTCCCACCACGATCGTGTTTGGCGGTACATCGCGGGTTACAACGCTGCCGGCGCCGACGATTGCGTTTTCTCCAATAGTGACATTGGAAAGAATCGTAGCTCCCGATCCAATCGAGGCGCCCTTCTTTACGAAAGTCAACTCCACCTTCCAGTCTGCCTCGGTTTGCAGGATTCCGTCGTCCGCAGTTGCTCTTGGGAACGTGTCGTTGACGAAGGTCACCCCGTGACCAATGAACACGTCATCTTCGATCGTCACGCCTTCGCAAACGAAAGTGTGACTGGAAACCTTGCAATTCTTTCCGATCGTCGCATTTTTCTGAATTTCAACAAACGCTCCGATCTTCGTGTTGTCTCCGATTTCGCATCCGTAAAGATTGATAAACTTGGAGAGCTTCACTCCGCTTCCCAATTTCACGTTTGGCGTAATCGCGCAGTATTCATTCACAACGGCACCCACGTCTGTCCTTTCTCTTGGAAGTGCTGCACGTTAATGAGGAGGCTTTTCGGCGCATACCTGCGGAAGTTGATGAGCGCATCTCATTGACTGGGCAGGCTACCGCCATTAACCCACGGGAACTCGCTAGGACTGTTCGCAGCCGATGTAAGCAACTATAATTCATTCACTTAGCGAGCTTGTACGCACTTATGCCGAGCTGTGCTCAATGGAGCAATCAACCTGCCAGATCAGATTGCTCCAGAACGCAAAGTGGAGCTTCTCAACTCTTTGATAATGGGTAGGTTAAGGGAATCTCAATTGATTCGAGAACACACTTCTTGGTGTCGGGTTTTTTAGAAAATGGAAAATTATTACCACGAAATCCGAATCTGTCTCTACCCTGCCCTAGCGGTCTTGGCAGTCATTGCCTTCCCCTCAAACCCAGTCAGTGCGTAAAGCAGCCAACCGAAGTGATCCGGTCTTGCCTCGAACCGAATCCTTAGATTGTCATCGTGCGATTTGCCGGAATTCTGCATAAAGTTCAGAGCGTGCTCACAAAAATTGGTGATACGGCTTCTTGCATCAATGGAGTCCCAAATAATTCCATGCTGCCCGTCGCGCAGATCGACCCCCAATTCGTTTGCTCCAGCAACCCAGGTCAATCCGCTGCGGATGGCATCGTCAAAATTCTGTCCCGTTGACTCCGCTAGGGCGAGAAGAGCCAGTGGGGCCATTCCATTCTGATAAATCGAACAAACCGGATAACGATTTACTACTCGGGATGATCGCTTATCATAGAGAAACCACCATTGGCCCTTTTCTCCTTGCAGAGCACGAATGGCGTTTGCACAATTTAACGCGTCCGCGAGAGGTTCCTCCACCTCAAATGCCCGAGCGAATGTGCTAAGTGCGTAGATCGCATGCACTTGATCCGCGATCGTTCCAAAGCGGTTCGAAAACGGCTGCTGAAGCAGGCCCGGTAATCCTACATGTGCAAAGATTCCACTCGCGCCCTGGTTGTCCTCCAGGAGGCGGTATGTTTCCACGGCGACGTCAGTCAAATCGGGAAGAACATCTGGACAGAAGAGTTTCGCGTGGGAAATGCCTGCCAAGAAGCACGACAGGGCAGCGGTATGCGCCTCTCGCCCATCCGGAAAAATCTCGAGCGCCCTTGCGAAGTCGAAATCATCGGCAAGTGAAGCGAGCCTATCCGGGCTGCACTGAGCAGCAAATTGGACAAGGATTCCTAGATCCCCGATCCCCTTAATCCAGCGTTTGTCTTGAAACACCGCGGTTTCAATGGACGGCAGATCGAAAGGCTGTCGCTGACCGGAGCCCGCGAGCCGATGTAAACCCAACAATGCAACAACCGTGCGTTTTGGCGAAGCCGGCTCCAGGCGAAATTCGCTCCCTCTCAGAGTGAGCCGTCGAGAGAAAAGCATCTCTGTCTTGTCAAATAGAGTGAGTAGCGCCTTTGAGGCCATGCGACACAGCGCCGAAACCTCCATCTGTGATTCGTGGCCCCCCCGGCAAGCAGCCTTGTCTACTAGGAGGGATGCGGATTCGAAATTCGGGCGCGGGTTCATTTCATGATTGAGAAAGAATTTTGTATGGTTTTGATTCAGTCAGTTGAAACTACTGCCTGATCGCTGAAGAGATACACTCGCTAGGTCATCAAGAATAATGATTGGAAGATCGGGCCTTGGATGGCAATGAGAGGAAATGCGCTTATAAGCGGACTAGTTCGCCCCTTTTACGAATCGACGCCTCCGCAGCCTCCAACATCTTTACAACTCGCAGGCCCGCATGGCCGTCATTGAATGGAGTTTTTTGGTTCATGATACAGTCAGCGAAGTAGTCCAATTCCACATGGAGGGCTTCCAGTTGCTCCACTTGAGGCGCCCACATATCCCCGGTGCGATAGCTCACGAGCAAATCTCTGATTCCATCTCCTGACGCGATGTGAACACCCTTGTCATAGACTCGGATTTTTTCATCTGCTACAAGGTCGTTCCAAACGACCATCTTCTTCTGACCGCCAATCAGCGTGGTCCGAATCTTAACCGGTGAAAGCCAATTAACGTTGATGTGTGCAATGATGTTGCGTGGGAAATAAACCGTCATGTACGCAACATCCTCCACTCCATTCAGATGCCGCTCACCGGTTGCCACGACGGCCTCTGGCTCGCCTTTGATAATGTAGTCCATGATCGCAAGGTCGTGCGGCGCGAGGTCCCAAATCACACTAACATCGTGCTGGAAAAGGCCCAGATTCACGCGTAGAGAATCGTAGTAGTACAAATCGCCAAGCGCACCGCTGTCCGTTAGCTCACGGATCTTGCGCACCGCACCGGTAAACAAGAACGTATGATCCACCATGATTTTCAGATTCTTGCGCTCAGCTAGCTCGATAAGTTCCTGCCCCTGAGCCGAACTTGAGGTAAATGGCTTCTCAATGAAGACGTGTTTACCGTTTTCAAGAGCCTTCTTAGTCAGCTCGTAGTGAGTCCACACCGGAGTAATCACAGCGATTGCGTCAACATCAGGAGAACGCAGTACGTCATTTGCATCCGAAACAACGTTCACGTTCGGATGAGCTTTCCGCGCTCTCGCTTGTGCGGATGGGCTGCTATCGCAGATCATTGCGGTCCGCGTCGAATCCAGGCCCTGTAAGTTCCGGACGATATTCGGTCCCCAGTACCCGTAACCGATTACGCCAATTTTGATCATTGCTCCCTTATGGACTGAGGAATCGGGTCTTAAGTTGCGGCAACGAGACTTGAGGCCTCGGGCCACCCGGCAACCATCACGCCTGACCAATACGGCCCGGACTGGGCTTAGTCAGAGGACCAATCTGCTGCTCAAACACAAAGATCGAGGCGCCGAGACCTAATGAGCTCCGTTACCCGCGACAACTGCCAACGGAGTAGCCAGCAATATCTTGAGATCCAACCAAAGCGACCAGGTTTGCGAATATCGTAGGTCGAGTCTGACCATGTCGTCGAAGCATGTGCGGCTCCGTCCATTCACCTGCCATAGTCCTGTTACGCCCGGCTTTAACTCAAGAACGCGGCGCCGGTGCCAATAGTCATACATCTCGAACTCATAGCTAACTGGAGGTCGCGGACCCACCAGTGACATTTCTCCGCGCAAAACATTCCAGAACTGCGGAAATTCATCGAGACTTGTCTTCCGCAAAAATCGACCGATGGTCGTCACCCGTGGATCGTTTGTCAGCTTGTAGACCGCGGGCTCGTTACCGTTTGATTCAGCGGCCTTGGTCTGACCAGCGATGAAATTTCGCACATATTCGCGATGGATCTTGGGATCGTTATTCGTGTACATGGTGCGAAACTTCAAGCATTTGAATTTCGCTCCGAACTGCCCAAGGCGCTCTTGTTCGAAAATTACCGGCCCCTTCGACGTGAGCTTAATAGCAAGGGCAATGGCGGCCAAAATCGGAGAAAGTGCCAACAACAAAAGTGCGCTGCCAAGCACATCGATTCCGCGCTTTACAACGATGGGCAATCGCTTCTTCGACGATTTCTCAGACAGATCCGGATATAGCTTCAGATCGGCTGGGCGCTCGGTTCCATTCTGATTCCAGCTCTCGGGAAAGATGTGCGTCGTGATGACGATCTTCGCTGCAGCCTTCGCGCCTACGGAATTCCGCAGCACCGTTTCGACCTTTGATCGTAGGAACTCTGCAACGGGTACGTTCTCTTCTACATTAAGTTCTGCGAAGATTACGGCAAGAATTCGGCCCTCTTCATACCAGCCGATTAGATCGGTCTCACGCGTCGCTCCAGAGATTGCGGAACTCACACGCTCGCTAAAACTTGCCCCCACGCTTTTGGCGTGCAATGCGTGCAGTTCAAGAAGCATCAGAACGAACGGCTTGCGCGATCGCTCCGCTCGGCGTCGTTCGTGGGTGAGAAGGGCATGAAACGTCGTTTCGGCGATTAGCTCTTCACGGCCGGGCGGCACATGGCTGATTCGGGCAAGAACTTTGCGGCCGGTTCCGGGTTGCGAGGCTTGCTCCCGCGCGGTAGAGACCTTTAGGTTGCTAGTTGCCATTTAAGCCACGACTCCCTGAAACAGCGCATTTGCAGCGACTGAATTAAGACCCGTAACTCGTGCGGGCGATACCGGTCGAACGCAATCTCTATCAATCTCTAGCGCGACGGATCGGCGAAGCAGTGAAACGGAAACAACGATTCGATTGTTTCCTTTGAACTGGATCAATATTCCTTCCAATCCGCTCAGCGATTCACCCTCGATTCGAATCTTCTGGCCAACCTCAAGGTACGGCCACGGCTCAGCATGAAAACCAGACGCGACAATCATCTGAATCGCAGCGATCTCGCTGTCATTTACCGGAAGAGGTACCCGCCCGCGACCCACTACCGAAATCACGCCAGGCGTAACAAGTATTGGAAGCCGTTTCAGAGAATCGAACTGACAAAACACATAGCCCGGAAATAGCGGAGCATTCGTTTGCTTCACTTTTCCGTTCCAACGCCTTTTCGCTTGATAAGTGGGGAGCAGTGTCTGGTAGCCTTTGCCTGAAAGGAGCACTGCCGTAGAGTTCTCCCAGCGAGTCCTGACCTGGAGGGCAAACCATCTGAGATTGTCTGCTCCCGAATTAATCATCAGACCAGAGGCTCCTTAGAGTTCGGTTAGAGCTGTTTCTGCCACAGTCGAGTAGGCTACCGCCGTTAAGGTGCATCGCTGCGCTTAGTCTTGTCGCAAGTGGCCTGCCAACCGGCCAGCCGAGTTGTGCGTTATAGATTGTCGACAGCTCAGAGCAATGCGCTGATACCAAAAGGTTTAGCTGAGGGCGAGCTCGAGATGGGCAGCGGAATAGCAGTAGTACGTACGGCCAAAGCCAAAACTAGTGAAAACTCTTGCCATCATTTGCCAAGACGTTTCCACGATCATGATCTCTTTGTCTCGATGAACGCGTCTATCTGCAATGTATATAGTGTGTTACAGCGCCCTCAAACCACTCGGACCGAACGATACGGATTCTGCGTCCCAGAAGGAGCACATCAGAAATGAAGGGCTTTCGAGAGGCCACATGGCAAAATCTCAAATCGAGACGTGTGGCCTGAGAATTCCACGGCCTGCTCAAGATGGAAGCTCGCTCAGGGTAAGGGAGGCTTAGTTGCTGGGTTCCTTCGACTCTCCGTATCCGTAACCATAATAATAATAGTCCGAGTGGTTCTTGTGTGAATCTCGTATAGCGTTCAACACAACACCAACCATATTCCTCCCGCGCAACTCCTGACAGGCTCGCTGGGCCGTCGCGGCGGGGGTCACGCCGGCGCGTGTTACCAGAATCACGCCATCGCACAGGTCCGCGAGCATACTCGCATCCGCGACCACCAAGCAGGGCGGCGAGTCGAGGATGATCCAGTCAAAAATCGGGGTGAGGCGGTCAAGCAACAACTTCATCCGACCATTCGCAATGAGTTCGCTCGGATTCGCGACTTCGTCTCCGCCCGGAATAAAACAAAGATTCGCTTCTTGGCCCTGCTGAATGATCGAGATTAAGTCAGCAGTGCCGCGAAGGTAGTCCGTCAGCCCGGGGCCCGACGGTGCACCCAACGGGACGTGTAAACGGGACCGTCGTAGATCCGCATCTATGATGAGCGCACGGCGGTCGGGCTGCCTGATTATGGCTTGCGCCAGATTATTCGTCACAAACGTCTTGCCCTCAGTGGGGATCGAGCTGGTGACAAGAAGCGTCCGAAGCGGTTGATTGCTTCGCATTTGGTAGAGCCGCGAACGCAAGGTCCGGAATTGTTCTGATCCGCCAGCACTCAAATCAGGATTTACAAAGACATTCACGTTTGGGTCGAGATGCCATACCGGATGAGAACAGCGTGCGCGGAGATCATCGAAGCGCAGAAATTGACCTGACCCCGTTGCCGGCAGGACCGTTCGGCTCAAAATGTCTGCGCTTTGTGAAGGTATTTCATCGTTTCGGGTGGGCACCGCTGCCGCAGGTTCGGTCTGCAACGGACTTACTTCCATCTCCGTCGTCGCAATAGCCGCGCGTTCCTGTTCAGCTTTTTTCAGCGCTTCATGAATACGACTCATGGTTTCCTTTCGCGAGTCGAAGACAGAACAACATTCGACTGGCGCAAACGTCCCAGCAGTTCATCCAGGTTCTGGAGCAATGCCTGCGTATCGCTCGCCTGAGTTCCAGTGGGTGCAAGTCGGGTTCGGACGATCGGCTCAATTTCATCGAGCTGGAATTCGCGGGCCACCTCTTCCACGAGATGGGCCGGCACGGGGCGGAGGTGATCGACATAGGCATTGATCAGCGAATGCTCACACAGCAAGTTCACAACGCGTGGGATCCCTTGCGAATACATATGAACCGCCTGGATCGCTTCTTTTGAGAAAATCGGTTCACCATTCGCACCCGCGATTCTCAACCGCTCGGCAATATAGCCAAAGGATTCCTCGAGCGTCAGGGCCGCGGTACGGCAACGCAAAGTAATGCGCTGACGAAGTTGACGTAGTTCCGTCAACTTCAACTTTTCTTCTAGCTCGGGTTGACCCGTTAAAACGATTTGGAGCAATTTCTCCGTCGATGTCTCGAGGTTCGTCAGAAGTCGCACTTCCTCCAGCACTTCGGCCGATAAATTCTGTGCCTCATCGATAATCAGCACGGCCGTTTCGCCGGCCCGGTAACGCTCGAGCAGCCATTGGTTCAAGCGCAACAAAATCTGACTCTTCTCGCGTGATTCGCACGGAATTTCAAACTCGGCGACGATGAAGTCGAAAAGCTGGCTGACGCTTAGTTGCGAATTGAAAATAAACGCAGTCGCAACCCGCTGCCCGTGCAGCCAATCAAGCAGTCGGTTCAGAAGCGTGGTCTTTCCTGTGCCTACCTCACCCGTGAGCAAAATGAAGCCTTTGCGGTTCTGAATTCCATATGTCAGACCCGCTAGTGCCTCCTGAATCTGCCTCGTCAGGAAGAGATAACGAGGATCAGGGTTGACGTTGAAAGGACTTTCGCGCAATCCAAAGAATTTCTGGTACATAAACTCCTTAGTCTTTCGCGCTCTGACCGGATCCTGCTCCGACTTCGGCCAAGACTGGTTCTTCCTTTCTCATCACATTATCTGCGAGTGCCGGTTCAATTTCCGGAATCATCGCCAATACAGGAAGCCGCAGTGCGAACTCAACGTCCCGCTCCGTTTTGAGTGATGAGTCTTTCATCTCGAGCAGGAATGCAATGCCAAGCCCCAATGCAAGTCCGCCGCCCAAACCCTCTACGGCAAAGAGAGGCCGATTTGGAAACGATGGCTTGTCCGGAAGGTTTGCGGGATCCAGCACGCGAAATTGCTCGCCCTCTTGCTTTCGCTCTAGCTCTGCTGCCATCGCGGATTCGTCCCGCTTTCTCAGCAACCCGTTATACGAATCCAGCGCGGTTTGATAGCCGCGGGTCAGTTCCTTGAACTGTTGCTCTACGGCTGGACTGGACTGCACTCGGTCCTCATAAACCTTGATCGCCTGTTTGATCTGCTCTTGCTCTCTCGCCTTTTCTTCAATCACCTGGTCGAGATTGTGAAGCGTCGCCCGCAATTGCACGATCTCTCTTGGCTCTAACGTGTCCTTCTGATTCTTACTAGCCTCCGTTCTCGCCTCCGTACTCGCCTTTTGGGTATCGCTCGCTGCAATCTGTTTCTTTAGCGTGTCAATGTCGTGCTTTACCTTAATCACGTCCGGATAGTCATCCGTGTATCTTGACTGAAGGGTTATAAGCTGAGCCTGCAACGCAGCGAGCTGCTGCTCGAGTGTCTCGGGACTCCGACCGGTTTGAGTAGCCTGCCATGCCCTAATCTGTTGCGCGAGTATCGCTTCGGTGAATGATTTGTCCTGCTGTGCTCGGGCGAGTGATTGAGTGGCCGCGTCAAGCTGTGACGTCATGTTGCCCAGGAGGCTCATGTTCATCTGCTCTTCGTCGGGAAGCCTCCCAAGATAGCGGCCCTTGAACGCGGCAAGCTTCGCGTCCTGCTCATCAAGATTGGCTTTTGCTTCTGCCAACTGGCCCACAAGAAACTGAGTCGTGTCTTCCGAGTGTCGCTGGCGCGAACGGAGGTTTTCTTCAATAAACATCGAAGTGACCGCCGTACAGACTTGTTGTGCCGTGCGCGCATTTTCCAGCGTCACATTCACATAAAAACCCGGCAGCCCCCGGCTCTGTGTTTCGGCCATTGGTCGAACGGGAGTCACGTCGATCGCCTTCTGCAACCGCGCGACGAGGTCCTCCATCGGGACTTTGTTGATGTCGTTGGAATAAAGGCCAAATTGATTGATGATCGGCTCAAGCCGTGATCGACTCAGGATCTGTTGCTCCATGCTAGAAAGACGCTGAGAGAGATCCTCCGTGTCCAGTGATTCGACGATCTTCTCTGGTACCGAGGGTCGCTCCACGAGAACGAGTGTCTCAGACTTATAGCGATCGGGCAGGAAACGCGAAACGCCATATGCAATCGGGGCACCCACAACGCCAAGGACAACGATTAACACCCATCTCCGGCGCAGCATGGCCATGTAATCTGCAACTGTTAGTTCTCGTTCTGTCATTCCATCCTCGTTTCGATCATCCTAAATCCGGTCTCGACGCCGTTTTAGAACGGGATTGGCTGTTTATGCCAGCCGAAGCCGAAGGTAATTTGATTGCGTGTCACGCTCGCAGCACATCCCGGACCCGTGCAAATGGATGCCCCGCTATTCTGGTATTGTAATTGATAACTAAGGAATACGTTCATCGCACGGCCCAAGGTGTGGCTTACGTTTACGCCTGTAAACCAGTAGTCAAAAGTTTGATTAGCGGCCGATGTTCCGGCAACTTCTATTCCTCGGTTCCGTGAATATCCAATATTCCAAGCAACGTAGAGTGCCCTTGATACCTGTTCGCCTATGCTACCTGTGAAGTTATCTGTCACCGCTCCAGCTAAGACTCCTGACCCGGCGGTGAGGGAGTGATTATAAGCGGCCGAGATTGAGGCACGTTTTAATCGGTATTGCAGTGCAGTACTGATTGAGGCATATATCTGTGTCATGTCGCCATTAGGCGCAGTACCCCCGGTTCCAGTCGACTTCCAGGTGTCGTTGTAAGCGGCATTCGGATGAGCGCGATGTCCGGTCCGCCGGACGCCTGGAATGCGAGCTTGCCGGTGATGCGCCGGGAGTACGATACGGCGATAACATTGCTCTTTATCGATTGATCGAAGTTGGGATAGTTGATGGAACTGTATTGATACGAAAGCGCGATCGTGTTCTGTCGCGAGATGTGGTAGTTGTATCCAGCCGTAAAGTTCACTTCGCCGTAGTTGAGCTGAGCATCGTCCAAACTGTCCAGCAGTGCGTATCCACCCACAAACGTCAACGACGTCCGGGGTGTGAGAAGAACATCCACTTCGCCAGCCGAAAAATTTGTAAGCCGCTGCCCTCGTGCAGTCAAAATCGATTGTCCCGGCGTATAGCCGTTCCCGAACCCCAGTGTTCCACCGCCGGGCAATGTCGGACCGTTGGGAATTCCGGCTGCCCCAAAGGCCGTCTGAGGTGCATACTGAAGTTGATCGAAGAAAGAGAGCACATAGCGTCGATAGGAGAGCCGTTCGACAAAGTTCAGCCCTTGTATGACTCCGTTGCTCGCGGTGCCATCGTTCGAAAATGACCCTCCGCCGACATAACTCAGGGTCAACATTGAATTTCCTGAATTTTTGTGCAGATCGACTCCGCCAAAGACCGACGTGAATGTTGTCCACCCAGGCTGACCTTGTCCATTCACTTGTCCAGTCAATGGATTCGAGTCCACCGTCGAACTGACATCCACGTGTGGCTGCCAATAGCTACGGTTCAAAGGGGACACGCCAAGCGAAAGATCTTGAACGCCCGTCAGCGCTGTCGTATCGGGAAGCATTCTTTGAGAGTCGTCATTGGTCTCACCTTCCGCATTATTCGCTGCGGAAGCAAGCGGTGAGTGGTACGCCGGGATCGGCTCAGAGGGCTGTGCAGATTGATCGGGTTGTTGCTGCTGAGCCCACGCAATCGGCACGCTGAGAACGATCACTCCAATCGCCAGCGAAATGTTCAGTACAATGCGTATCGTTGTCATCCGAAGCTCTCAGGGAGCGACGATCGTATCGCCGGCCTTTAGAAGAATATTCTGGTCGGGTGCTTTTCCGGCAAGTACGTCCTTATAATTGAAAGGATGTTTTACCTGTTTTCCCTCTTCCACTCGCAGGATGTAAATTTTCTTAGTGTTTGCATATATCGTAAGTCCGCCTGCACTCGACAATGCCTGCAGCACCGTCATATTGGGCAAGAGCGGATAGGCGCCCGCGCGAGCCACCTCGCCGAGGATGAAAACTCGCTGGCTATTTATGATGCTGACGGTCACCGTCACCTGCGGATCCGCGACGAATTTTTTGAGTCCTGCCGTGATGTCAGCGGCTAATTGCAGGGGAGTCCGCCCGGCGGCCTGCACATCGTTCAGCAGAGGAATCGAAATTTTTCCATCAGGCCGCACCGGCACTGCGCGCGTCAATTCCGGCTCTTTCCAAACGCTGATGTCCAGTACATCCTGCGCACCAATCACGTAATTGGGATCATCCGTTGCCGGCTTTTTCGGCGCGGCTTGTCCAGCTGCAGCTTTTGCCTCCGCGGGCTGTTTCTTGTTGTCATCCTGCTGCGCTTGCACCGGAATCGCCGCAGCCAAAAGCCCGATCGCAACCCACAGTTGCATTCGTTTCATCATTACTTTTCCCGCCTTGCTAGTTAGCTTCTTCGTCTATACCGATCTGTTTCAGCTTATAGAGCAAAGACTTGTAGCTAATCTGCAGCTCCTGAGCAGCTCGCTTCCGGTTCCATCGCGTACGGCCGAGAGCTTTCAAAATCAATTCCCGTTCTGCTTCGCGTGACGCCGCCTTCGAGGCCACCTTCAGCGAGCGCGTCCGCGCGTCTGCTGTGACTGCACAAGTCGCGTTGGGAGTCCGCACCAATTCTGAAAGTGCCAGGTCCTCGGCGTTGAGCGCCACAATTTTTTTGACCACGTTTTCTAACTCACGAATGTTGCCGGGCCAAGAGTAGTCCATAAACGTATCAAGGGCCCTCGCGCTCAATCGTGAATGCATCCGGCCGAGTTGAGTACCATGTTTCACGAGAAAATAGTCGCTCAGCAACGGAATGTCTTCTTTTCGCTCCCGAAGCGCCGGAAGGCGAAGACAAACGCCGTTGATCCTGTAATACAGCTCTCGGCGAAAACGTCCCGCTCTCATTTCGTCGTCGAGATTCCGGCTGGTTGTCGAGATCAACCGCGCCATGAGGATTCCCCGTCGCGGTTTGGTCTCTCCGTCGGGCAGCGCGTACAAAAGATTCTTTTGGCTCGGAGGATCGAGTTCACTGATTTCATCGAAAAACGCAGTGCCTGCTTCGTGTCGATTTTCAGGTTCCTGGCTCGCACCCAGACCGAGCTCGCTGGCAAACGACTCGGCTCTTACCCCAGCGCACGAGATTTTCATCAGCGGTTCCGACGACCGAGCTGATAGTTGGTGAATTCGATGGGCGAACATCTGCTTGCCAGTACCGCATTCCCCAACCAACAGCACCGGGATATTCGTCGGCGCGATTTCCGACAGTACTCCTTCCAGCGTCAGCATTGCGGGACTTGTCCCGGCAACGAAAGCGATGGCCTCATTCCGCCTTGTCGCATCGACTATCGGGGCCGCGATGACGTTTTCCAGGTTGGAACCCATTAACTCCTCATTACCGAGGGATCTCCTGAGAGCCCTCCGTTCCCCGGAAGCGAATGCAATGCGGCTGCCACAGGAGCCCAGGGTGTTCGAATGTCTCTAACCTACTGTAAATAAGTAACTTACAGAGACCACTGATTCCATCGGGGCTGTGGACCGTTGGGACCTGAGGCCCGCGCACCTTCCACGAAAAGAGAAATCAATTGCCACGAAATCCCGAAGCAGTGTAAACAAAGGGCTTATTAAAGGCTTCTTGCTCGTTTTACGGCCGGCCAGGCAATCATTTTGCGGCATTTGAGGGCATTTCGAGGAACAATTGTGGAAGATTTCTTCCACTCAGCAATGATGTTACTCGTAAGCCAGAGTTTTGTACGAACGCGATCCCAATGTTTTCCGCCGCGATGGAGTCCAAGTAAGTGCCTTTTTTTCATGTTAGTATGTGATACGAATTACGATCTCGGATCAAGGAAGGATGCTGAATTGCTCGGATCTTGTGGGGCCCAAAGCCTCTTAATATCGAGACGAGGAAGGATTGAAATGCGAAGTACCTGCGGCCGTTCATTCGTGATTTCCTTGCTCGTTGCTGCATTCATACTGACTTCCTGCTCGTCCAATCCGGAGGTCAGAAAAAAGAAATTCTTCGACAAGGGCGTTGCTTACTTCGAAAAGAAACAGTATCGCGAGGCCAACATCGAGTTCTCGAATGCGATCCAGATCGATCCGAAATTTGCAAACGCCCACTACCATCTAGCACAGTCGCTCATGAACCAAGGCGACTGGTCGCACGCGTATCAGGAGCTGATTCGTACGGTCGAATTTGATCCGACCAATTGGAAAGCGCAGCTCGATTTAGGAAACGTCCTTCTCGCCGGGCGCCAGTATCAGCAAGCCCACGATCGAGCTCAAATAATCCTGCAAGGCGACCCGAATAATCCGCAGGCACAATTGCTGCTGGCGAATGCGGACGCCGCTCTCGGCAACGATTCGAAAGCGCTCGATGAGGCGCACGCAGCGTTGCAAATGGATCCCGGCCGCGCGCAATCCTATCTAAACGTGGCTGGCATTCAGGAGAAGAACAAAGATCTGCCCGCTGCCGAGGAAAACTTCAAGAAAGCTGTCTCGCTTGATCCCAAATCCACCACAGCCTTGATGGCCCTGGGTGCGTTTTATGAGCGCCAAAAACGCTGGGTCGACGCCGGAAAACAGTTTCAGGCTGCGATTACACTCGACCCGCAGAATCCAGGGCCGCGCGCAACTCTCGCAGGGCTGTATCTGAATGAAGGCCAGCGCGACATGGCCGAGCAAGTCTTGCGAGACGCCAAGACTGCTTTGAAGGACGACCCCAAGGGCTACCGGATGCTGGGGGAATTCTATGTGGCCACCAACCAGCCCGAGAAAGCTCTAGCCGAGTTTGCATCGCTTTATTCCGAACATCCGAAAGACCTAACCGTCGCAAAAATGTACACGCAGCTGTTGGTCGCCGGAAATCGCCTCGATGAAGCGGTCAAAGTCAACGATGCCACGCTGAAAATCGCTCCATCGGATCCAGATGTTCAGGTTCTTCGGGGCGAGTTGCTCACTCGCCAGGGAAAATCTGAGGATGCCATTCACGTTCTCGAAAAAGCTACCAAAGACGCTCCGAATGACGCCGGCGCGCATTTTCAACTCGGCGTCGCATATGCAGCGAATGCGAATCTTGGCCAAGCGGAGACCGAATGGAGACAAGCCCTGCATCTGCGCCCGAATCTGATAGAAGCCCTGCGCGCCCTCGCGGTCGTCGCAATGCGCCGCGGCGACGCTGCAACCTTATCCCAGGTGAGCCAGCAGATGATTCAAGTCGAGCCCCGCTCGCCTGAGGGCTATATCTACCACGCGCAGGCGCTCATGCGTCAGAACGATGCCGCCGGCGCTGAAGCGGATCTCAAGAAAGCGATCGAAGCCGCTCCCGAAAATCCCGCTGCTTACGCGCGACTGGGCGACCTCCGCATGTATCAGAAGCGCTACGACGAGGCTGAAAAACTTTACTCCGATGCGCTGCAACGCAATCCTTCCGCGGTCGATGCGCTGACTGGTCTGGTCAGCATCGACATGGTTCGAAAGCAACCCGCTAAGGCACTTCGTCGCGTGCAGGACCAGATCGCGAAAGTCCCCAATAACAGCCAGCTCTATTCGCTTCTGGGTCAGCTAGAGCTCAAAAATCAGCAGAACGATAAAGCGGAGGAAGCTTTTTCGAGGGCTGTCGATCTCGATAAGAACAACGTGCCTGCATTTCTCATGCTCGCCCGCACCCAGATCGCCAAAGGCTCTGTGGACCAAGCCATCGCTGGATACCAGCGCGCCATGCAAGCCAATCCTCGCGACGTTCGTATCTATATTTCTCTGGCCAGCCTTCTTGAAACCCGCGGCAATTGGCAACAGGCGGAAGATCTCTACAAAAAAGCGCTTGCAATTCAACCCGACTATCCGGTCGCCGCAAATAATCTTTCCTATCTGATGCTCGAACACGGAGGCGACGTAAGCGTCGCGCTGACGCTTGCCCAAACAGCTCGTAAGGGTTTGCCTGATCTTCCCAGCACTGCCGACACTCTTGGGTGGGCCTATTACAAGCAGCGTGCCTATTCCTCCGCAATCGACACGCTGCAAGAGGCTGTGAAGCAAACTCCCGACAGTGCCACCTACCACTATCACCTAGGTATGGCTTACGAAAAAGCTAACAATCACACGATGGCGAAAAAGGAACTCGAGCACGCGTTGCAAATCAGTCCGAATTACTCCGAGGCAAATGAAATTCGAAAGATTCTTGCGGAGTAGAAACAACCTTACCTAAGGAGTTTGTTATCCGACGCAAGTGATCCGGTCATCAGGACAACCGAAAGAAAAGAAAGCAAAAAAAAGATAAGTAGTCGTTGACTGCTCTGAAACGTTCATGACCATTTCCAAGGCCAAGTCATTTCGTAATGTCATCTACACCAGCCTTAATAAGGGCGCCACGCTGGTATGCATAGCCGTGACAACCTCCGTTGTCGCCAGAAATCTTAGCCCATCGGATTATGGCGTCGTCGGATTTGCAGGCATCATTATCGGCTTCCTGGCTCACTTTAGCGACGTGGGAGTGGGCAGCGCCGCCATTCGCAGTCCCAACCTCGATCAGCGTGGCCTCCAGACCGCCTTTACGCTGAAAATCATCCTGAGTTCCGGCGCGTTTGTTGCTGCCCTCCTGACCGCTCCGTTCGCGCACTACTTTTTCCAGCACCCTGCAACCGGCAACGTGGTTCGTTTTTTGGCTTTGAACTTTCTAATTAGCACCATCGGATTCTTGCCGCAAGTGACCTTAATGAGAGAACAGAATTACCGGGCGTTGGTAATTCCAGGGGTTGCAAGCGCCGTCGCCCGGTGCATCTTGGCTATCACGTTAATTTTGTACGGGTGGAAGTATTGGGCGGTCATCTTTGCCGATGTTGGCGCTAACCTGGTCGGGGGCGTTGCCATCCAACTTGCAAGACGAGTCCCCATTCGTTTTGAATTCGATTGGACCGATGCCCGGGAATATTTGCGGTTCGGCGTGCCGTTGCTGGGAAGCGGTGTCCTAGTATTTCTAATATTCAATCTGGACAACTTTCTGGTTGGCTCGGACATGGGAAGCGCGAAGCTCGGCTACTACGCATTGGCGTTCACGTGGGGGAGCTTCATTTGTGGACTTCTTTCCGACACCGTGAATAATGTGCTATTCCCGGCATTTTCCGCCATTCGGCATGATACGGCAGCGATGCGACGATGGTATCTCAAGACGGTGGATGTGGTCGGATTTGTTGCTGTGGTTGCCAACACTACGCTACTGGCAAACGTGCACTTCTTTCTGGTGACGTTCCTAGGAAAGGGCAGCGACAAGTGGGTGCCGGCGGCGACGCCGCTTAAGATTCTCTGCGTGTACGGAATCATGCGGGTCATAACCGAACCGCTCAGCAACTGTATTATGGCCCGCGGGCGAACCAAAATGCTTTTGCACGCCACCGCGCTAGCAGGAGCGGTTGAGTTACTACTGCTTTTGCTCGTATTGCGAACCGGCAGGATTGAACTGGTCGCGGCCGCCGTGCTGATCGCGTATGCAACCCAAGCCGTCATCTATCTACCCTTCTTGCGCCGGGAATTCTCCATCAGTTTCCGAGATCTAGCTGCGCAATTGTGGCCTGTGATTCCTGCGCTCGTTGGGGGTTGCGCAATCACATCCCTTCTGCCGGATTCGCTGGGAGGCACGTTCTTTACGCTTGTTTGCAGAGGATTGTTTACTGCCCTGGTCGTCGCTTTGATACATGGACTTTGTACCCGATTCCGCTGCTTCCAGGAGGCGGGAGGAATGATTTCGCAAAACCTAGCTCGAGTCCGTGCGTAACGCCGAAGGACCTCCTTTGAGGAGAGCGGTCTTGCCATGTTCGTGGAGGAATTGCGTTTCTCATGAAGAATAGAGCAAAGCAGCTCTACGATAACTACTATGAATGGCCGCGTCCGGAAATGCTGCCTCTTGTGCCAGCTCACTGCCGCCGCTTGCTGGATGTAGGATGCGGGACGGGGGCGTTTGGGGAGTTACTAAAGCGAACCCGAAAGATTGAAATTTGGGGCGTGGAACCGGTCCGGGCCGCTGCCGCAAAAGCGTCGACCAAGATCGATCATGTGATCAATGGCCCGTTCGATCCCGAAACTGGGTTGCCGGCGGCGGCCTTTGATTGCGTAGTTTTCAACGATGTGCTCGAGCATATGGTCGCCCCTGAACAGGCATTACGGCAGGCCAAGGTTTTGTTGTCGCAGGGAGGCACCATCATTGCTTCGGTTCCCAACATTCAATACTTTCCGGTCGTTTGGCAACTGTTCTTTCATGCCCGATGGGAATATGCAGATTGCGGTGTGTTGGACAAAACACATCTTCGTTTCTTCACAAAGTCGAGCATTGTGACAATGTTTCAAAGTGAGGGGTATTCACTAGAAAGCATTTTTGGCATTAACGCTTATACGGGGATTCCCGGCGCCGGCAGACGTCTCTGGATCCCGTATAAACTGACCAATGCTCTTTTCTTCGGGAAATTCGCTGATATGAAATTCCCGCAATTTGCGGTTGTGGCCAAAGCAGCGTTGTGAGGGAAATTGATACCGGATGAGGTAGATAATGACAATGAAGAAGGTGGAGGTGAGATCTTGAGATTCGATGTCGAAACGACCCGGCCAAAAATCCATGTGGCCTGAACTATAAAGTCGGTGAAAACGATTGCGAGCACGATCTCACGAACTCCGCATCGAAGATCGGAACTGCAGCCGGTACTCGCGAGTCGCTGGGGAAGATTCGAATCTTTACTCTGGCCGTCTCTTTATAGTATAAAACTTGAACTAGCTTTGAGGGTCACTCATGCGCACCAAATTGACGCTCGCGATTGTGGTTGGTTTGTTGTTGTGCGCCCTCGTAGTCACGGAACTTCCTGAACTGATCAATCTCGTCGACAACACGTCGAACGATTTCTCTCTCGTTGTATTCGCAAAAGATGCCGTGACGGTAGTTGAGATTCAGATGCTCCCGCAGGCCCTTCCAATGTTGGCGGATATCCAGCGCCGACAGGCAGACTTATGTTTTCCGACTCACTCTTTGATCCAGAGCTTCCGAACCTCGGACGATGTTCTTCACGCGTCGTGCGTCACGCGAACATAACCGCGAAGCCCGCACGCTCCTTAACTGAATACCCTGATTTCCTCGGTTAGTATCAATTCAAGAGCCCGCCCGGCCCTCAATTGATTTTGGATAATATGCCTAGACATGCCAGTCACGATGATGCTTCATGGGGCTCTTCTCTTCTCCCCGAAGGAAGAGGGTGGATTTCAAACCGGCACATCCGGCACTTCGGCAAACGGCTGTTGCCTCAGTTTGTTGCGCGTGCCGTGCAGGTTTTTAAATTGACAGGGAAGATCCTAATCGCTAACTTTCCGCCCCACATAGAGCCCGAGCAGGCATCGGAAGATGCTCGCGCGAGCGCCTCCATATCCATAGTTGTACCAATTCACGATGCTCCGCTAGAGGTGCGCCAGTGCCTAGCTGGCTTGGAAAAATACGCCCCGGAATCGGAGATTATCCTCGTGGACGATGCGTCCGTCCTCACCGAGACCTTGGAAGTGATTCGGCATTTTAGCAGCCGGAACGGATGGAAAGTTGTTCGTCACGAAAAAGCTCTTGGTCACAGCGAGGCCTGCCACGCGGGGACGAACTTGGCCACCCGGCCGTATCTTTGCCTTTTGAACTCTGACACAATCGTTACGCCTTGGTGCTGGCGGTGCGTCAAGGAAGTGTTCGAGTCCGATCAGCAGATCGCCGTCTCAGGACCTTCCACGAGCTATTCTCGAAATCTTCAGACTCTAGCGATAGCGGCTGATCAAATCCGAAACTGGAATGACAACCAAATATGCGCTTTCGCAAAACTTTTGTTGGGTCATTGCCGAGAACCTCTCCTTTTCGATATACCTTGGGCTGCTGGTTTCGCCTTCTTCATAAGGCGTAATCTGTGGGAACAACTCGGCGGATTCGACCGGAATCTTCCGGATTACGGCAATGAAATCGAGTTGTGCATCCGTATCGCGCAGAAGGGCTATCGTATCGTATGGATCCGTAACTCTTATATCCACCATCTCGGTCATCGGAGCTATCGGGACAGTATTGGCGACGAAGAAATCCGCGTCCGGACTCGACTCGCCGAGAGCTACATTAGAGAGAAATTAAAGGCGACGTCTGAGGCATCAAATTAAAAATCTCCATTCTTATCCGACATCTAATTAATCGCCATGAGTACGTCTTTCGCGCCACCGATAACCCAACACAAGTGATTTCGTCTGGCCGGTAAAGTGAATCCCCACCCCACCCGCTCGACTTCCGCACGGATTGCGCCGAATAAGCTGGGTTCCTTCTTCGCTTTGCCATCCGCTGCTCCTCTCGTTGGCCTGATGGGAGTGTCAGGATGGTTAGCCTCAACGAACGCGGTACCGTCTCTTAAGACTGCTAAGAGGATGGCCGCCGCTATAAATAGGGCCGTGATGATTTTTAATGGGGCTTGGGCTTGAGCTGAACTGGGGCGCGAGGTCAGAAACCTAGGATCTCAATCTGATTTCTTCGCCAAAGCAGCGACCACTGGAATAAATATTAGAAAAATATGATTGTCGCATCCTTAATTTAATTTCTTCCCGCATTCACCGGCTCCTAGTCTGTAAGTCACAGCGCTTCCGCCCATAACAGGGTCGGCATCTTCAACATGCGTTCCCAGAGTGGACCAAGAGAGAAAGGCGAGCGCCGCACAAGTAGCGAGGTAATATCTCAGCGTTTGCCAACACCCAGCCCCGAATCAATTTACCACTGCTTGCAACTTTGTCGGCGGAACGGGACCTGTTGAACCCGAGGATGTGCCGACGAACGTAGTGACGCTGTCTGCCGGAAGCGTATACGTAAATGAGTTGCTGGACACCGATTGCGCCGCTTGCGCTTGAATGTTCTGGGTAGCTGACGTGATGTATGGCATCACGCTGGTAAAAGTCGGCGCATTGACGACGTTGAACGTCTGGGTTATGGGAGAACTCGTGTAGTTGGTCGCCACGATCGCCAGATTCCCACCGGTCGTGTTCTGGTAGGCGGAAACGGAAACGCCCGCTTGAGGCTTGTGCGTTGCGTCGATGCGGAAATATCCCGGTCGAATGAAGCGCGAATATTGCCCGAACACGTAGCCACGCAGAGCTGGAGTATTTGTCGTCTGGTCTAGCAGGGCTTCCCCTATTCCAGTGGATTGCAGGCATCATGAACCACCAGAAGCTATAGGCATTCATGTTGTCCCCTGCGAGCCGCTGGTCGATGTCCGCCGCCGTCGCCAAGGCGTTCGCAATCGTACTACCCCAGTCGGCGTACACCAACTCGGCCCGCCACCACCAGAGAAGCAGGATACTTCTCCCAACCAGTATCGGCCGCCCGCGGAAGTCCATCCGGCTGGAAGAGGTCCGGCGCTCCACCGTGTCGGGAAGCGTCAAGTGATCCTGGCTAACCGCTGTGAAGCGAATCCCCCCAAATAATTTGAACAGGCCGGCAGTCGTGGCGCAAACATATCCATAGGCGCTCATGTCGCTGTAATAGCTCGTGGCCGGTGCGAGAATCAGAACGGAAGACAGACCGTTAGATGCAAACGTTGGTCCTAGATTGTTCTGGATGAAGTTCGCTATTTGCCACGGGCTGTACGTTGCCACCGGCCCAGAGGCAGGCAAGCAAAATTCAGGCTCATTTCGGCCATTACTGCAGCGACCACGCTAGCGTTAGCTTGACTTGAACGCTCTTGATGAAGTTTGTTATCCAATTCGCAAAGTCCTGATAGTGAGCCGTAGCCAGGTGTTTCCGTCGTTGTTGCACAAAGGGCTGTTGTTCGTTTTGTAGATGGCAGGCGGCGAAAAAGGCGTTATATACATTCGAACATCGGAATAATTGTTCATAACAACTGATAGTCGGGAAGATATATCGCCGGCGCAATTCGCGCTGACCGACGTACAGTCGCCCATAGAGTAGCTGGTCCCGTTGTCGGGAACGCCCGTGCGCAGATCGTTAGACCGATTTGGCCAGATGCCGGTTCCGAACAAAATCGCAGCTTGCGCGGGCGTAAATAGTGCTGACGTTGGCCTGTTAGTTCCGCTTTCGTTGTAGTCGTTTGCCCCAAATCCGTCGATGACTTGATGCACGTTTGTCCAGTCAATCGTCACAGATTGCGCGTGACACACCGGGCCGATGAGCAAAAACAGTAGAATGAGCCCCTTTGTCATTTGAAGGCGGTTGCCCTCAATGCTGCGACGGAGTCAGATTCATGTGATGCATGTCCAACACACCCCTTGGGGAAAGTAACTGGCTTTTTGCAATTTTGTCTCCCGTTGGCGTCTGACAAGGGTATTGTCGACCGGTGAGGCCTCTCTGACAACTGTACGAAAGTACAGAGAAGGTACAGAATTGTGGCTGGCCTGTCGGCGGCGCGGATGGTAAAGGCTCCATGCTGTTGGGTTTAGCGAAAGCGGCAGAGCTATCCTGGGCGGATTCGGGAGTCGGCAAGTCATTCTGGTGTTTTTGCTCATTGGCCCGGTGTGTCACCACATCCGGATAACCAGTTTGATTCGCCTGGGCCGTCTCCGAAGACTCAGTTATCTATTCCTACGTATAATGGCCAGACAGTATCGCGCCAAGCGAGAAAAATCGGACGACCGGAAGGCTCTCGGCTTATTCCCGATTCGGGCTTCAGTGTCGTCATGCGTTATACTTTGTCATTCGAAAAGGCGATTGCCTCAATAATGCCACTATTTCCTAGGAAAGTCATATTCTTCTGACGGGCATTAACCTCGACGGAGAGACACTCACCATCTCGACGCGCGAGATTCCGAGCCGAAGTCACTTGATTCTTCGCCGAGGACGGGACAAAGGTGAAAAAATTTGCCTATTGCGTTAAAGTCCGGTAAACACTAGTTTTGCCAGACGCCCTAATAAAATCGGATCACATTGTAAACACGAAGGTTAGAGGTCGCCGAGATTGGCCGGAAAGTGCTTGACCCACACTCGGAACCCCCTGTTCAGCTGAACGTTTGAAACTGGAGAGCTTTTCATGCGGAGGTTTGTGCTCGGCGCGGAGCCTGCTGGTCGATACTGGAACGAGGAGCCGACTAATCAAGAGGGAGCCGCTCATACTCATGCGCGTAATTTCGAAACTGATGCTCGTGCCTGCCTTTTCTTTCTTCTCTATGGTGACGACCCTGTCCGCTGCTCCCGCCTACGTCACAGGAAACGTGAATGCCTGCTCCGGGACATCCTGTGCGGTCAGCCTGACGGGCACGAACGCGGGAGATCTGATTGTCCTCGGCCTGTTCGTCCTGGACTCCACGAGTGTGAACTCCGTGACCGACACGCAGGGGAACACATACACACTCATTGGCTCACCGCAAACGTGGTCGCCCTACCATTTCGTGGAAAGGCTCTATTACGCCAAGAATATCAAGGGTGGCGCGAACACGACGACGGTGACCCTGAGCGGCAGCAAGTACATGGAAGTGCATCTCTACGACTATTCTGGTCTGGATACCTCGTCGCCTTTGGACGCCAGTGCGACACCACAGACAGGCACCTCCGTGACAGGCACGAGCGGGACCTTGACCACCAGTAATGCGAATGATCTTCTCTTCGGTTTTTTCCACTCCGACAACAACGTGACGAATGCGGCGGGCTCAGGGTTTACCGGGCGTACTCTCTCGGCTGAGGGCATTCCCTTAGCTGAAGACGAGTACGTCACCTCTACCAATTCGTATTCCGCAACGATGGGCTTCTCCGGCAGCGCTGATTACGTCGGCTTCCTCGTGGCCTTCAAGGCCGCATCCGGTCCCTCCCGCTCCCGGAACCCCCAGTTACACGAACATCTCGACCACCAGCCTGACGGTGAACTGGACGAGCTCAGCGGGCGCAACGTCCTATAAGGTCTACCGCAGCCCTTCCTCGAACGGCACTTACTCGCAGATCGGCACGTCAAGCACCACCTCCTACGGCGACACTGGTCTCACGCCGAACACGACTTACTGGTATAAGGTCGCCGGCACGAACGCAACCGGCACTGGCCCCCAAAGCGCGAGCTCGAGCGTGACGACCCTGTCCGGAGCCCCGGTCTCCTACGTGACGGGAAACGTGAATGCCTGCTCCGGGACATCCTGTGCGGTCAGCCTGACGGGCACGAATGCGGGAGATCTGATTGTCCTCGGCCTGTTCGTCCTGGACTCCACGAGTGTGAACTCCGTGACCGACACGCAGGGGAACACATACACACTCATTGGCTCACCGCAAACGTGGTCGCCCTACCATTTCGTGGAAAGGCTCTATTACGCCAAGAATATCAAGGGTGGCGCGAACACGACGACGGTGACCCTGAGCGGCAGCAAGTACATGGAAGTGCATCTCTACGACTATTCTGGTCTGGATACCTCGTCGCCTTTGGACGCCAGTGCGACACCACAGACAGGCACCTCCGTGACAGGCACGAGCGGGACCTTGACCACCAGTAATGCGAATGATCTTCTCTTCGGTTTTTTCCACTCCGACAACAACGTGACGAATGCGGCGGGCTCAGGGTTTACCGGGCGTACTCTCTCGGCTGAGGGCATTCCCTTAGCTGAAGACGAGTACGTCACCTCTACCAATTCGTATTCCGCAACGATGGGCTTCTCCGGCAGCGCTGATTACGTCGGCTTTCTCGTGGCCTTCAAAGCTGCAGCGAGTGGAGGCGGGTCAACCACGATTAGCGGGGTTTCGGTCTCACCGACAGCGACCACCGCCGCGGTGAGTTGGACCACCAACGTGAGTGCCAGCAGCCGCGTGGACTACGGTTTGACCCCCGCGTATGGAGCGAACGTTAGCGATTCCACTTTGGTGACCAGTCACTCCCTGATGCTCACCTCGCTCACGTGCAATACCACGTATCACTACCAAATAACTTCCGTCGGCTCGGGGGGCTCTGCAAGTACAGCGGACTCCACATTTACGACTGGCGCTTGCCCGATTACCATCAGTGGAATTTCGGTGACGATGACGGCGACCTCCGCCACGGTAATGTGGACGACCAACGTGAGTGCCAGCAGCCGCGTGGACTACGGTTTGACCCCCACGTATGGAGCGAACGTTAGCGATTCCACCCTGGTAACCAGCCACTCGCTGATGCTGAACTCGCTCACGTGCAGTACGACGTACCACTACCAAATAACTTCCGTCAGCTCGGTAGGCTCTGCAATACGGCGGACGCCACATTTACAACCGGTGCTTGCGGCGGCCCGGTCTCGGACGACTTCCACACTCCCGTTCTCAATCCGATGTGGACTTTCTACGCCCATTGCTGCGGCTACGTGAAGATGAACGGCACCGACGCATTACTCGTCGTTCCGAGTGTGACAGTTCATGACATCTATGGCGTAAACTATGGAGTCGGCCTGCTGCAGACCATTGCTGATGTCGATTTCGAAGTTGAGGTGAAATTTGATTCCATCGTGACTCAAGGTGACCAGGTAGAAGGAATTCTCGTCCAGCAGGACACGCAGAATTTCATCTGGTTTGCTGCGTATCACGATGGAACAACGCCCCGGGTATACTCTGCGGTCACTGTTGGTGGCACGCCTTCCCAACCGTACAACAACCCCATCACGATTGCTGCTGGAACTACCTCCTTCTGGATGCGCATCAAGAGGAGTGGCACGACCTGGACGGAGAGTTGGTCCACGGACGGCACGAACTACACCGCAGCTACGTTCAGCCATGCTATGGTCGTCAGTAGCATCGGACCGGCGGCCGGTAATGACAATGATCCGAGCAACGATCCTGCGCCGAGCTTCACGGCGGCAGTGGATTATTTCTTCAACACTGCAAGCCCCATCAGCCCGACCGATGGAGGCCTGCCTCAGCCGCCGAACCAGCCCGTCTTCAATGTTTGGTATGGCGACAACCAGACCTTCGGGCAGAATGGCATCCCTCAAAGATGGGTGAACATACTCGGAAATGTGTCTGCACCCAGCGGTATTGCATCCGCCAGCTATACGCTGAACGGCGGCGCATCCCAATTTCTCCGTGTCGGCCCCAACCCCACCCGATTAGCTGATACAGGCGATTTCAACGTCGAAATCGATCACGCCAGCCTCAACTCGGGACCAAACGCTGTCGTGATTACGGCGACCGACAATCTGAGTAACACCACAACGCATACGGTCACAGTGAATTGGGCGAATACCGGGCAGGTTTGGCCGCTCCCGTATTCGATTGACTGGTCCACGGTTACGAATATCTCGGACGTCGCACAGGTGGTGGACGGCCTGTGGGCCATTCAGCCCGACGGCACTATTCGAACCATCCAGACCGGCTATGATCGGATCGTTGCCTTCGGTGATGAGACATGGACGGACTATCAAGTAACCGCGGAAATGACCTTTAACAGCACCGATTGCCTTGAGTTCGGCGCAGGGGTGCTAGTCGGGTGGAGTGGGCACACGTTTGATCCGACGGTCGTAGGCATCCTTAACCCTGATCAACCGCGCTCAGGCCACCCCTACTTTGGTGTTGGCGAATATGGAGTCAGCAAAACAGGAGGGCAGTCGGACTTGAACATTGGAGCCAATAGCCCTAATTTCCACGAAACAGACTTGGCCCGGACACCTCGGTGAAGCTCGTTCAGGGCGTGAAATACGTCTTCAAGTTTGCCGTACAGCGGAATCCGAATAACACGTCAAGCCATTTCTCGCTCAAGGTCTGGCCGGCCAGCACCGCCGAGCCTGCCAATTGGAGCCTACAAGGCGACGGCGATGCTAGCACGGGATCCGTTCTGCTTGTCACCTTCAGGTCCGACGTGAGCTATGGAAAAATCACGGTCGTGGCGCTTCCCTAGCTTCAGAAGAGTTCGTACGTTTACGGCTGCGAGCGCGCGAATCGTCCGCTCCAGGCTCTAGGTCTTTCCTGCGTTTCTTAAAGCCTGGTGCGCAGCGATGCACGGCGGGCTTTTCTTTTGACGCACCGTTGTCTTGCCAGGCATTCCTCTGGCGCGGGCACGCGCAAGTATTTATTGCATCTTGGATCATCCTCTAGATACTTTTCAGAAGGTATAGTATCGTTTTGACTGCGAAACGGCCTACTGGCTTCCTCAGCCCACGCTAGGCTGGATTTCAGTTTGAGCCCAGGGTGAGCTACACGCCCTGTGTTCCGCTCCCAGAACTCTCAATCAATCCGACCCAAGGAAGGGGAAATGTCTGGCCATCCGTGACCGGCAGGGCAGGCGTCAAGGAGTGGCTCTAGTCTGGAGTCGAACTGGCGCGTTGGTTCCGACGGTGCGGGGTGTCCGGTAGTTTGGGCTAGTCCAGGGCTTGGCAGTTCCGAAACACATCCTTAATCACGAATCACGCCGCAGGCGAGGAGGTGGCCATGAGTGCCCCAGCCTTTGATTCTGGGATTTCCAGAGGTAAGTGGATCGAGGCAGCCATCAACCGACTTCTAGCGGATCCGCCCATGCTTCACCGCCCTCTGGACCTTGTCGATCCGACGAACGATCCATCTGCTGAAGATGGGCTGGTCTCGCATTGGGGCATTCAGGGATCCTTCCTTAGACTAATGGCGGAAATGGTGACCCCTGAGAGCCTGACTCTCGAAACCGGCAGCGGGTTGTCCACCGTGTGTTTTGCGATCATCGGGTCGCAGCATTTCTGCGTGTCGCCTCTTCAGAAGGAGCACAATCGCATCCGGCGATATTGTAATGAGCACCAGATCTCGACTGAACGAATCCGATTTATTCCGATGCCGTCCGACGCTGCTCTGCCGTCCCTCGACCTTGGCGGCCGCAAGCTCGACTTTGCGCTAATCGATGGCTCGCACACGTTCCCCGAGCCTATCATCGACTATTATTACGTTAACGATCACCTTAAAGTAGGCGGAAAGCTTGTGATCGACGACCTGAGTATTTCCAGTGTTGGTATCCTTCATAAGTTTCTGATCACGGATCCCGCTTACGAGCTTGTCAAGATCGACGCGCAAAAAACTGGAATCTACCGAAAGGTTGGTGACACTCACTACCCTTATGGCTGGTCTGATCAGAGGTATAACTCGAAATTTCCCGATTTTTCATTTCTTCCTTTTCAAAAAAGAGCCCGGGAAAGACTTCGACCAGTTGAGGCAAAGCTGCGCCGTGGGCTCGTTAGAGTTCCGGGACTTCGAGGGGCATATCACCTGGTCAAGGACTGGTTAAAGGATAGCTGATGTCCGGACTAGGTGGATTTGCCCGTCACCCAGCTTCGATGGGGATACATTTTTTTCTTGGCCGGATTTGTTTTGTTTCCCGACGGTTTCCCCGAGCGGAATTTTTCCTCCGCTCACCCGAAGATGAAATGAAAAAAACAAAGGTGGTAGCAAAGGCTGGCCAAACCATAGTATCGTTTGGACTTTGACACGGACTACTGGCTTCCGCAGCCAAAATGGGCTAGATTTCAGTTTGAACCCAGGGTGAGTTGCACGCCTGTGTTCCGCTCCTGGAAGACCTCAATCAATCCGACCCAAGGAGGGAAGGAATGTCGGGCCATCCGCAACCCGCTCTAGTGGACATCGCAGCGCTCCAGAAGCGCTTGGTCGAACTTCAAGAGGAGATCATCGGATACCAAGCGGATCTCAGGAAAGGTGAAGACGAGTCTGCCACTCTTCAATACGAGGTGGCTGCTCTGAGGCAAAAAGTCGAGCACAAAGAGCAGCAGTTGAGACACATCGAAGATTCGGATTTCTGGCGCATCACAAAACCTTTGCGAAGACTTTCAAAGGCCTTCCCTCGGGCGGCTTCGGCTATTCGGGTCGGGATGAAAGCGACAGTTCGTGTCGCATCCCAGCGGTCGAACCACAACCAGCCGAGATCGCCTGAGGCCGAGGGGGCTCAGACTACCCACCCCCAAACGTCTACCGAACACTCCGCACCGTCCGAACCAACGCGCCAGTTTGACTCCAGACTAGAGTCATTGCTTGACGCCTGCCCTGCCGTTCACGGAAGGGTGACCTATGGGCTCGAGAAGGACACTCTGAGATTCCTGGACCAGCACGTTGCTGACGGATCCAGGACCCTGGAAACCGGCTCAGGGCTGAGCACGCTTCTGTTTGCCTACAAAAGCGCGCTGCACACCTGCGTGACTCCTTGGAAACTTGAGAGTCTGCGAATCAGGCAGCATTGCTCGGAGCGCGGCATACCGACTGAAAGGTTGATGTTCGCTATCGGATCCTCCGATGAGATGCTTCCTAAGCTCTTGGGCTCCGGCCCTTTGGATTTAGTCTTGATCGACGGAGGCCACGGGTTTCCAATGCCATTCGTTGACTGGCTATACTGCGCTCCGAGACTCACTATCGGCGGGATCTTGGTCATAGACGATACTCATTTATGGACCGGCGCTATTCTTCGCGATTTCTTGTTATTAGAGTCAGAATGGAAGCTCGAAGCTTCCTTTGCCCGTGGCGCCGCCTTCAGAAAGATCGGGGAATTTCGTAACAAAGAGTGGAACGAACAACGATACGTTCTGGAGCGCAGCGCGCAATCAGTCTAGATTCAGCTGTAAGCGCGGCAGTTCAAAAACGTCCGTACGGAAGCCGTAAAGCCTCTAAGGTAACACAGTGGGCTGATGATGCCCACGCTGGTGTCCGCTTGATCGGCACCAATTAGGACGGATCCTACACTAAGCTGACCATCGGACTGCAGTTGCTAATTGGCTGGTTCGGCGGTGCCTGACAGCCACCCATCCTTGAAGCTAAAGTGACTTCCTCCCGAAGAGTTTGAGCTGGCCTGGAACTTCTGGAACTTAAAGACGTATTTCAAGCCGATCGTAAGTTTCGTTCTGCACGAGCGTGGTTTCCGGGGTTTGAGCCGGGTTGGCATAAAATACTCAGGCCAGCGGCGTTGTATCATTGTTACTTGTCAGCTATATTACTCATTATAATAAAACCTCATATCTTTGGAATTCCCAAGGCTACCTCTGAAAATCCAGCAAAAACTCACCTCCAGGACGGACAAGTGCCAAAAAATGGCGAGGCCTAGAGATATAAAAGTCGGGGAAAGGGACTTCCTACATAAAGTAAATCCTTGCCCAGAGCGTCCATCTATGGCGGCAGCGGTCACGAGCAACTGATAACCGCCCAGCCGTCAGTGAGTTGGTGACCACGCTTGGCGCCCAATATGGCATCGCACTTGCATCCCTATTGCCGGATTGTAATCTCCCTGCTTGATGAAGGGAGACTGGGGGCTATCCATGGATGGATCGAGTCCGAAGGAATCGACAAGGACCGATCCTTCACGAGGAGAGCACGTATGAAGAAGTACGCAAAGCCAAGTCTGAAAGGGCTCGGTCTGCTTCGATTGGTTACGAAATTGAGCGGCGACAAGAAGGTGTGCGACTAGCTCTTGGCTTTCCAGGAGAGGGCGGCGCGGGCCCGGAAATCGTGTTCGCTCCGCCCACCTCCTGGAAAACAACCCGGTCCCAGTTGAAAGGGCCGGACCATATGCGGAGGCACACAATGATCTATCGTGAGACCTGTCCAAAGCGCGGCGACCAAGTAATCGCACAAAAGGCGGCGAACGATCTGCTGCTCTTCAACATGGAGGATGGGAACTATTACTCGCTGAACGAGATTGGCAGCAGGGTTTGGGAGCTCTGCGACGGAAATCACAGCGTGTCGCAGGTGGTTGCGGTTCTCGCCGGGGAATATGACGCCTCCGATCAGGTTCTCGAGAAGGACGTTCTGGAGTTGCTCGAGGATTTCCGGAGGGGGAAGTTGATCGCATAGAAAGGAGTGGGAGACCCCATAGTGTCTTCGGCCAGAACTCTCGATGATTCACCGCCGCGAGAAGACGCGGGCACACCCTCACGCGACCGCGAGCGCCCGACAGAGTCATCGAGAACACGCACCACAGTGCAATTCATCTCCGATGCTGCTTTCTTCCTCCAGATATTTGCATTTGCTGCTGCCGTTCCACATTTGCTCCGACTGAAACTGTCTAGAGTTGCCGGCTTGCTTGAGTTGGGCGGAGATCCCTCCGTCAGTCATGCGCCGGAAGATCGCGTGAAAAAAATAACGGCTTATGTGGAGCTCGCCATTCGGCGCGGTCGACCCATTGTGCGCTCAGGATGCCTGACGCGCGGGCTGACTCGCTACTACTTCCTTCGGCGAGGGGGAATGGATGTGACACTGTGCTTCGGAATGGGCCGGTTCGATAACGAGTTCATAGGGCACTGCTGGCTCATAAAAGACGGAGTACCCTTCCTCGAGGTGGAGGATCCGCGACCTCGGTATGTGGAGGTGTACCGCATCTCGCGTGCGGGTGGCCAAGCGTCTGTGCCTGGCGGCGCAGGCGGACTACGGAGGCTCTCAGACTCGTGAGCGAAATTCGGCAGACGCGAACCTATCGTTTCCACGGGTTGGACCTCAGAGTCTCGTGTTCGGAGGCCATAGTATCGTCCCTAGACAACCGGTTCCGTCTTCTGGCATCCGCTGGTGAACGCGGGGAAACCATTTCCTTTGAGTTTCAATCCGTGCCTGATGCAGACCGGCATCGTGTGGAAAAACCACAGGGCAAGGGGCTAACCTTTTATGAGTTGCCTTCAGGGGAAGCCTGCTATTTCGGAGCGGGAGATCAACTCTACCTTAGCTTCGGAGATGGTGTGCGAGCGCTGAGCAGGCCTGGTCTGGGTTGCGCTTTCTTCTCGGTGGTTGAGTCGGAGCCCAGGAACTTGTTCATGGCCTCACATCTTATGTTCACGATCGTTTTGGTTGAAATGTTGAAGCGGCGCGGCTGCTACAGCGTGCACTCGGCGGGATTCAGCAAAGGCGGCAGAGCCATTCTCATTCCGGGCACGAGCGGCGCCGGCAAATCTACGCTGGCGATAACCCTTTTGAGGAGCGGGTTCGGCTATCTGAGCGACGACATGGTGTTCCTGCGCCGGGGTTCTGACGGATTGGGAGTCCTCGGCTTTCCGGAGGACATAGACGTAAGCGATCAAACGATAAGCTTTTTCCCCGAGCTAGCTTTCCTCGGCCGTGCTCCGAAGACCCGCGGTTGGCCGAAGAGACAAGTCCGGGCCGATGAAGTCTACGGAGTCGGACTGATCCGGGAGGCGAAACCCGGGGCCATCGTAATTCCGCAAATTGCCCATCGGGAAACAAGTGTCCTGAAGCCGATCGATTCGGATGAAGCACTTCTGGAAATGGTCTCCAACGTTTTGCTCACGGAAGGGTCCGCCTGCCAGAGCCACCTGGATATTCTGACCGAACTGGTGAGGCAGACGCCATGTTATCGGCTTGAGACTGGATCCGACTTCGATCGCATCCCCTTTCTCCTTGATGAGTTGTTGAGTGGAAGTCGAGAGGAAACTCATGCGTGAACAGTCGGCGCGAGTCCAGGACGCAAGAAACCAACCAGAAGTGGACTTGCTTCTGTCCTGTGCGCGGACTCAGATCACCCCGAAAATTTCAGCTCGAATCCGAGTCGCGGCTCAGAAAAATCTGAACTGGATGGCGCTAATCCGGCTGGCGATGTGCCACGACGTCATGCCGTTGCTGTATCGCAGCCTCCAGTTCGTCTGCCCCGATTCCGTGCCGGACGACATCATCGGGCCAGTTCGAGCGCGCTACCAATCCCAATCAATGCAGGCCCGACATCTCGCCGGAGAACTCGTTCGGATACTACAGTTATTTGAGAAGGAGGGGATTCTTGCGGTTCCATGGAAGGGGCCTGTGCTGGCCCAAAGGCTTTATGGCGATCTGTCGCTGCGAGAGTTCGGCGATTTGGACATTATGATCCTTGAGCGCGACCTTCCGAGGGCTCAAGAGTTGATTCGACAAGTCGGTTATGAGTTCTTGGACCTGAGGGACATTGGCAACCTCGCGGAATACCTGCGGGCCAACCGCGAATTGCGCTTCCATCGCTCCGATGGGGCGCTATTGGAATTGCACTGGCGATTTGCGTATCAATACGCTTGTGTGAGGCATGATCCGGACCGCTTTCTGCAGCGATTCGAAACGATCTCCCTCGCTGGCGCGCAAGTGCGGAGTCTTCCTCTGGAAGTTTATATCCTGATCCTCTCCATGCATGGGACCAAGCACAAGTGGAAGCAGCTCAAGTTGATTTGCGACATTGCCGAAATCCTCGGACACACTGACATCGATTGGCAATATGTGCTAGCCGAAGCTGGCGACCTGGGCTTGAGGCGAATGTTGGCGGTTGGCGTCTTACTGGCCGATGAATTGCTCGACGTGAAAGCCCCTATCGAGCTGGCGCGGGGTTTGAAGATCGATCGCACAACCCGTGCCTTGGCTGCGGAAGTGCATCGCGGTTTTTTCGAGGAGCCTGATAAGGACTGGGACAAGCATGCCGATTTCCCATTTCAATTCAAAATCCGCGAACGCCTGCGGGATAGAGCCAGCATGTTGCGCCGGAATCTGCTGCCCAAACTCAAGCCGGATGAACGCGACCGGGAGTTTCTGCCGATGCCAGAATTTCTTTCTTCCATATATTATCTCGTGCGGCCCGTTCGATGGACATGGGAAAAGATGACGAAAGATAACGTACCAAAATCCGGGGGTATTTTCCTCAGCGAACAGTAGGGACGTGTAGGACTCGGTGGCAGTTCCTACAAAGCGTAATGAGATTCGCTTCGGTATCATCCCCAAGTGAGCTGCGTCGCCTCAGGTGATGAACGTCGAGATTCTTAAGGCAGCCACATATTTGACAGCGCCAACCATCGCGCTCCAAGATTTCTTTCCGCAGGCTCGCGTACAGCTGGGGCTCCTTACGAATTCGGGGCCGTTTCTGTGAAACGGACTCACTCATTCTCTGTGCTTTCCGTTGAAACCAGTTGATCGGAGGCTGAAGAATTCCGACCACCGGAAGCTAGTCCGAAGTTATCTATAGATTCTTCCGTCTCCAAAGCGGCGCCCGCCAAAAAATCCGCGCAAATCATTTCTAGCGAATAGCCCCGAGATTTGTCGCTGCCGAGCATGAGCGCGGCGATATCAAGCGCACGCTCGACCACGGATAACTGGCCTTTGTACAGCTTGAAATAAATGATCTCCCAAGCCTCCGTTTCCTTGCCCGTCAGATATCGATCCACTTCCCGTCTAAACTCTTCCTTCGGGAGCTCCTTCGCTTTGTGCACCCAGGGTGCACAGTCGAATTCGGTTCCGTCGCGACGCGCCACCTTCACCAGCTCCCGTGCCTTCGTCCAGCCCACTTCGCGAAGTTGCTGCTTCGGCACTCGGGTGAGATGCTCGTGGATCGCCAGCAAGTAATAAGCTTTTCGGCGAGATTCGGGGAATCGCTTCTCGAGAAATTCGTCGAACGACTTCAAATTTTCGAGCCGCCAGTATTGCCCGGCTCGCACCTCGCAGAGATACTGCCCGAGTTCGACGAATCGCTCATCGCGCTCATGCTCCTTCGTTTCCTCCCAGGCCAAAATCTCATCGATCTTCCCGAGAACGATGAGGGCCCGCCGGCGATTGAGTTCGGGAGACACCACGGTCCGTCCGTCAATCCACAAGTTCGTCCAGCCAATCAAGATCGCTTGCTCCTGGTTTTCGAATTAGGTTCGCGGTGACTAGATTCGGGACGATCGAGGCAGAGCCCCAGATGAGAGCAGCTAACACACCCGTTTTGCGGAAAACGGATGCCGCTGTGCGGAGGGAATTGGCCCGATTGGATCTGAGCGACCGTGGCTTCAACCAGACGACCGTATTCGCGTCGCTGCTCGTCCGTGATGGATGCTTTTAGATACTGAATTTCAGGAAGGCTTTTTCGCACGAAGGCAACAACCGCGACATCGCGAAATTCCGCTGATCCAGGAATAGCAAATCATCTGGGGATCGAGCGACAACAATCCTGCCGGTTCTTCCGAATAGCGGCTCGTCGTAGTTTTCCAGTCGATGAGACATTGCGTACCATCGAGTTCGCCGAGGGCATCGATATAAGCGACGAATTCGTTGTCGCCTGGCAGACTGCGGACCATCTTCACCTGCAGATTCTGCTCCGGAAGGCGAATCTTGACCCGATCGTCCTGTGCGAATCGCTGGAGCAAATGGACACCCTGGTGAACGAGCCGATCCCAGGATTCTCCTTTTTTGTATTCGAAGGGCACGTCGCGAAAATCGCCCCATTCTTTGAATAGCGCAGCCGTGCAGTCCTCGCCGGAGAAGTAGGCGGCGAGAGCTTTCTCGAAACAGCGGCCGAATGCCATCGCAGCACGCGTTTCCTTTTCCCGCCAGCCGTCGAGATAACGATAGCGGTAGCTCCTGGGACAGCGAAGATACTGAGAAATCTGCGAGTGGCTAAAAATCACCGTCGTTCTCCTGTCCCTGCTTCCGGCTGACTGTTTCGCAGGAAAGCTCTTCCCACTCCGTCTCCGGAGCAAAAGCTTCGAGGTTTTGGAAAGACCGACCGTTCAGCGTGACATAGGAAGTCCGGACGACTCC
This sequence comes from uncultured Acidobacteriota bacterium, assembly GCA_963729525.1. Classification (GTDB taxonomy): domain Bacteria; phylum Acidobacteriota; class Terriglobia; order Acidiferrales; family UBA7541; genus Palsa-295. Next base: position 2,643,169 of record CAVSOB010000005.1, on the reverse strand, counting down.
GCGGAGCTTGAGCAGAGCCTTCTCATCAATCTGATCTTGGTTGAGCAGGTCGGAGTCGTATCCGAAATCACGCAAAAACCAATTCAACTTCCAGAGGGCTCGTTCGGTGCAATAGAGCCGCCCAGAAAAGGATCGTTCCGCAAACGCTTCAGGCTCAAGAACGACAAACCGTATCGACAGGAATGGCTTTTGCGGATGCCAACGATAGGAAGCGGCATCGATTCGAACGAGGAACAGGCCTTCGAGAAGATTTTCGTGATCTTGCTGTCGTGAATGGAGACCGGGAATATGTCGTTTCATGGGGTTGCCTCCACAGGTTGAGCGTAGGAATTCAATTTGCACACGAGGGCATCGCGATCTTTTTTTGCGGCAGCCGCAAGCTGAGTGACGAACGATTCGATCAGGTCGCGGCTGGCATCCTTCAATGTTGCGGTTCCGCAGAAATCCGCGGCATAGGCTTTCACGAGAGTTGGATCGAGATCGTGCTGACGAATCAGCAGGCACAGCTGATCGCGTAATCGCGGCTGTCCATTATTTGAACCACTTGAACTGGATTGGCCATTGGAATGTGGCCCGGCGCGAGGGGTATTAGCGGAGTTGAAAACGAGCCGAGCTCTTCGACACTGCAAAGACCAATGCCGTAGGCTTTTCGGAGAGCCCGGTTGACGGCCCTCGTCTCGGCGACTCGCATTTCGGCGCCACGGACTAGGGGAGACGTATTGGAAGGATCGGCGTCGCCATAACCGACAAAGCCCTTCGAGCGACGGGACTTGAAAACTGTTGCGCGGAAAACCCAGCGGCGCGCGAGAGGATCGGACTGTCGCTCTTGCAGGATGCAGTCCGGATTCCGAAGCATCGCGCGCGAAGAGCTATTCGAAGCAGACCGCGTGCGTCACGTACCATTTTCCATCGATACACGAAATCTCGCCCTGCGAGACGGAAAGTCAGATGCGCTTGCGTCAACTCGCGCAAACGGAGAAGATCTCCTTGCGCCAAGTCGGGATAAAGCTTCTTGACTAGCCGGAAATTCTGACGTACTAGGTTAGGCTCATTTGCTTTTTTCACGGAGAAGTTCTCCTGTTTCGTGCTGTCTCTGTGACTACATAATGATATCACTTTGACAGCTTATGTCAAGCGGGAGATCACTCCGTTGGTGCCATGTCCGAACCCATGAGCGAATCAAGAGTCCGAGTGCTTTTACGTATTCCTGCAAAGCTTAAAGCAACACTGACGGAGCTCGCGGAGCGAGAGCACCGATCACTGAATAAACAGATCGAATTTCTCCTTGATCGATGTATCCGCGAAGGGAAGACCAACGAGACAGACGAATCGGAACGGACGAAAAGTGAGCGCGGCAAGAGGAAGTGAAGGGACTCTCAGAACTTCTCAAATCGTCGACGAGATTTTCAGACGGCTGTCGCGATTTCCGCATTCGTGGTGATGCCGCGGATAAATAACGTTGCCTCGCGTCTCTCTTCTAGGCGAAACTTGGCATTTGGCCCATATACTACCTGCATAGTATATATGGACCCTTGATTTTGCGAAACGAACTCATCTATGTCATTTAGATACAAGGATATGAGTTTTTACGAACCGCTCATTCCGTCCGGAAATCGCCCAACTCTTGGTCCCAATACTTGTCGATTTGCCCAACCAATCTAATCACGTTGAAGATGCGAGCCCCTCCGGAACCGCGATCGTTCTTCGGCCCGAAGACTTACGAACGTGAACATCAATTATGTTGCGGCTGAGGGTGTATGGAATTGTCCGTTTCCAGCCAAATCTGCGCGAATCATGTCCAGCGAACCGTCCGGGATTTGTCGCTCCCCGTGCATAAACAGCCGCGACTTCAAGCGTCCTGAGAAAGCGGATCAAGCCCGGCAAGATGAACGTCCGTCAGATGGTGGAAGAGGGGCGCGGTTTTGACCGGGATTGTTATCGATGCGTCCCTGGCGCTCGCTTGGTGCTTTCCAGATGAGGCAAGCGAGTACGCAGATGGGATACTGGTCGCGTTGGAAGGGCGCGTGATACTGGTTCCGGCACTGTGGTCGGTTGAAATCACGAATGCTGTGTTGATGGCTGAGCGGCGCAAACGGGTCAAACAACCTGAAATCCGGCGTTTTGTCGAGCTGCTGGACGCACTGACGGTTATCGTGGATTCGCAATCAGTCACAGAAAGTGTGAGCAATATTCTTCCGATCGCACGGGAATACGGCCTTTCTGCCTACGACGCCGCCTATCTGGATGTGACGTTCCGGCACGCGGTGCCGCTGGCCACTCTCAGCAGCGCATTGCGAAAAGCCAGGAGGCCGTAGATAACCGGAAGCGTTCGGGTACGTCTAGCGTCATTCAAAAATCGGATCCGACGATCAGGAGTCGCCTCTAAGATTGTGACGACCGGTCTTGTTTTACTGAGAGTCGCATTCATTGAGCGGCTTACTTTGACCAGAAAATAAAGCGCGGGGTGCACGAAATCGCGGTTTCCGTGCAACCCCGCTAATTCTTCGCCAGTGAAACCGCTTTATGCCCTGTGTCGGTTCAATGCAATTAACTCTCGCCAGCTCTCTATGGGGCTGTTCGGCCGCGTAATAGATGCGCCACCAAGGTGACCACAAAAATCACCAGGAAAATGAAGAAGAGGATCTTGGCTACTCCCGCCGCCGCGAAAGCGACGCCGCCAAATCCCAAGAACCCAGCGATCAAGGCGATCACCAGAAACACCAGAGCGTAATAAAGCATTGCTCCTCCTGTTCTTCTGTGTTGGCTAACTCGGGCAAACAACATGCCCTCAGCTTTCCCGGCTATGATAAGCGTCAACGCGATATCAGCGAATCGGCCAAAAACCCTAGAGGCTGGGGTATTACTGGGTAGGGATTTTTTGAGTTAACGCAACCTATCGAGGAAATCGAGTTAGCAATGCACCGAACACCAGAACCCGAAACCATACCGAGAAGTGCTGATTCACGGGCAGGGCAGTTGCGTTGTACTGTCGAGTAAGATTGGCTGATCTCCGGGCGTCTGAGGCGAGTTACAGAGTGGCTCAACTCCTCCTTATCCGTTTCATTGTCGGCGGCGCCGTTGTCTCCTTTTTTGCTGCTTTTGGCGACGCGGTGAAGCCCAAGAGTTTCGCGGGCCTTTTTGCCGCAGCACCTTCGGTGGCGATGGCCACGCTTGGATTGGCGATTGTGGCGGACGGGAAATTATTCGCGGCGGTGGAGGCGAGGTCGATGATCTGGGGCGCCGTTGCTCTGTTCTTGTACGCGACAGTGGCAATGCGGCTGATGAGGAAATACAAAATGGGCGCCGCTTCGGCATCGATCTCGGCCTTAACAATCTGGACGATTTGCGCGATCGGTGCCTGGTACATGCTGTTGCGATAGACTTGAATGAGAGTTCACTTCGCCATTTCGGCGTTGAAAGATACGAAGTGGTACGAGTACGCCCTGCGGTTTCTCTTCGGAGGCGCAATTACAGCGATTACGGGAATTCTGGCGAGCCATTACGGACCCGTATTCGGCGGACTGTTCCTGGCTTTTCCTGCAGTTTTTCCTGCTAGCGCCACACTGGTGGAGAAGCACGAGCGAGAAAAGAAACAAAGAGCGGGCATAGCGAAGACGATTCGCGGGCGAGAGGCTGCCGCCCTGGATGCGCGCGGTGCAGCTATCGGAAGCATAGGCCTTATCGGTTTTGCCTCAACAGCGTGGAAGGTGGCGCCCCTATGGAACGGCGCACTCGCCCTTTTAGCTGCCCTTGTGGTGTGGATGACGCTGTCGATTCTGATCTGGCTTCTGCGCAGACACCCTCTGGTTCGCAAAGGCCGGGCCAGCGCCGCTCCACACGCGAGACTTCCGTCAAAAGGATGATCAGGCACGGACGGGCCGCTTTCCGCCGTCTTCGACGCGGCGGCGTGCTATTACATATGGTGCTTTCTATCTTCCGCAATTTTCACGATCAGAATTGGGTAGCGATGGCAGGGGATGCAGAACGGACGCACAGCGTTTAGTAAAATATCCATGCGCGGAGATGGCAGGGTTAAGAAGAAATGAGCGCCGCGAGAGTAATGCCAAGGTCAGTGGAACCTCGAGCGCCGCAAAACGCGAACCTTTCTAATGCACTTGTATTTTTTGGTGCAACCGGGGATTTGGCCCACAGGAAGATCTTCCCGGCTTTGCAAGCGATGATCCGCAAAGGAAATCTAAATGTTCCCGTGATCGGCGTCGCCAAAGCAGGCTGGACGATTGATCAGCTCAAAGACCGGGCCCGCGACAGCTTGACCAATTATGGTGGCGGTATTGACGAAGCCGCATTTTCAAAGCTGGAGCAGTTGCTGCGATACATCGATGGCGACTATCGCGATTCAAACACCTTTCAAGAACTGCGCGAAGTCTTGGGCGATGCCGCTCGTCCCCTGCACTATCTCGCTATTCCACCCAGCATGTTCGCCACTGTCGTCGAAGGACTGGATAAATCAGGATGCGCCAAGGATGCACGGGTAGTGCTCGAAAAACCCTTCGGTCGTGATCTCGATTCGGCACGGCAACTGAACTCTATTCTGCTTTCCGCGTTTCCCGAGACGAGCATCTTCCGAATTGACCACTATCTCGGAAAGGAAGCGGTTGAAAACTTGCTTTTCTTCCGCTTTGCCAATACGTTTCTCGAACCGATCTGGAATCGAAACTACGTCCATAGTGTCCAGATCACAATGGCGGAATCATTTGGAGTCGCCGGACGAGGCAAATTCTACGAGGAAGCTGGCGCAATCCGTGACGTTGTTCAGAATCATTTGATGCAGGTCGTCGGTTTCCTGGCGATGGAGCCTCCCACAAATATGTATCCCGAATCTTTGCGGGACGAGCAGGTCAAAGTCTTTCGCATGATTCCCCCGCTCGATCCAAGTCTTGTGGTTCGGGGTCAATTTAAGGGGTACAAAATCGAGCCCGGTGTCGCGCCAAACTCCACCGTTGAAACCTTTGCGGCAGTGCGCTTAGAAGTCGATTCATGGCGCTGGGCCGGCGTACCTTTTCTCATTCGAGCGGGCAAGTCCCTCCCTGTGACGGCAACGGAAGTCATGGTCAAGCTCCGGCAGCCGCCCTTGAGCAAGTTGGCTCCCGGCGCAAATTACTTTCGCTTCCGGCTCGGTCCCGAGCTTTCATTGAGTTTGGGAGCTCGAGTCAAACGCCCAGGTCAGCAGATGACTGGGATGTCAACCGAGCTCTCTGCGATCAGCCAGGATCAATCAAGCGAGATGGAAGCATATGAGCGGCTCTTGACGGACGCCACAAGGGGCGATGCCCTGCTTTTCGTGCGCCAAGATGCAGTCGAAGCAGCGTGGGCAATCGTAGACCCAATCGTTGGTGATGTCATTCCCATCCGTTCATACGAACAAGGCACCTGGGGTCCGGAAGAGGCAAATCATTTAGCGGAAGACGTCGGCGGCTGGCACAATCCGCCAGGAAAATCCGCTTAGCCATCATTTATCGCATTTGGTTCATCACCAGATGCGAGCGCCGATCTTCTTAGCAAGCCAGCTGGTTCTGGCTAATCAGCGCGAAGTATTCGCAGTTCCGAAAGCGTTTATTTTGTGGGAAGCGAATGAAAGAGAAACGATTCGCGAGCGAGTTCGGGCTGGTCTGCGGAACGCCAAAGCGAAAGGCTGGGGCGTCCCCGGATACTGGTGAACGCCGCCCAGATTGCCTCGCTGCGCAATGAGGGGGCGTCGTCCGTAGCTTGCCCAAAAACCTGCCCGAAAAAGCTCCCGTAAACGCCTTGTTTGTAGCGCCGCCTTCCGCAGTTTCTGTTTGCCCATAATCATGAGTACGCGAAGCTGCAGTGAGCCACACGTAGTTTTTTCTCCAGCGATATCTCTAACCCGGCAATTCTTCCCCAGGGTCAGCCTTGAACAAACCGCGTGTTGTCGGTAATTCCTAGCAGCCTGCGGTGTTTTCGCAGGCAATTTCACCCCGTCATCTCCAGATGGTGTGGAACGTGTACGCTTACGAAACCAGTCCAATAGCGCTATTTGCCTGCCGCCGCCACTGGCACTATCGTGGCTGAGTAGACGGTGAGTGAACAGAGCACGAAGCGCGGAGCATAGCGTGCGTCTGCACATTAAATCCCGATGACAACGAAACCATTGTGCGAAGAACTTAATAAGCTCAATGCTGATGCCATAGCGGCTTTTGCTGAAGCTAAACGGATTCGGAGACAGAGAGACCTGTCCTTTCATGAAGACGCTGAGTTGAGTCGCGACGGACACAGGCGGATTGACGCACTGGTTAAGCATCTACTAGTCGGGCACGACGGAGAGCCATGTCCCGATGGTGACAGACCTATCATAAAGGTCACCACATCGGCAGGCATGAAAAACCAGCAGAGAAAATCTAAACGCCACCATCCTTCCGTAACGACCCGTCCGAGTACTGGGTTAATTGGAGGTTAATCCGCGAATTCCGCTTATCTCCGTGTTGCGGGCTGGGCGGCGGCAACCGTTATGTTGGTGGCATCAATAGCATTCATCATAAGCCGGGGGTGAAAATTTTCCGACGACAGCGCGTCGGCCACGCAATGCAGGCCAGCTAGCCAAGCTTCTTTCTTGTAGGCGTAGATCCGCGGGAACCACAATCAACGGGACCCTTGCGTTCCATCTTCCGTTCCCATTCTTCCGCCGACACTACGACGGCGGCCTTGCGGCCTCGCCGAGTAATCGTCTGCGGACCTTCGGCGAGCGCATAGTCGATTACTGCGCTCAAGTGCGCCTTGGCGCTTGCCACTCCACAGGTTCGAGTTGATTTGGCCATGCGCTGCCCCCAAATAGTCCCTATAGTCATTTGGGGGGCATTCTTCAAGTCGTTGGTAGGCCGTCGGACGGAGTATGTGCTTGCGTTTTGTGGGACCACATTGAGTTTCTTCTGGATCGATGTATCCGCGAAGGGAAGACCAGCGAACAGACGAATCGGAGCAGGCCACTTCCTCTTGCCGTGCACACTTCTGAAGGGACTCTCGGACTTCTCAAGCAATCGTCGACGAGATTTTCAGACTGCTCTCACGATCTTCGCATTCATCGTGATGCCGCGGATAACGTGCCTCGCGGCTATCTCCAAGGCCTGTCGCGCGCGACTCGTAGCAGAACGGAAAAAATCAGCTAGCGGACGATCCCCCAGCGTCGCGGTGGGCGCGCACATTTGCTGGCACAGCTCGTCGAATTCCTCGAGGGAGGCCGTCGCGGCTATCCGCCGAACGGGTCTTCAGGGACATATTCTCGATGCGCTTCGAGCTGAAATCGAAAGCCAGAAGGTTCACCAAATGCTAGCAGGGGAGCTTTTCGCAATCGAGTGTCGGATTTTCAAGAACCGCCCCGTCACGCGCTCCTGCGCTACCCCGCGGGTAACTCACGGGAACTTAACAGTTTGCGCGACAGCTTCGAGCGCGTCCGCCGCTTGCGACGCAGCGGAGTAAGCGCTCAATACTACATACCGCCCCGGCGTCCTCGTCAGTGTCATGGATCGTGCAGATATTCAAACGTAGACCATCGAGCGTAATGACTGGTCACAACCTGCGGAAAATCCGAATACCTTAGAACCCTAGTACCGATTTATATTTTGGTACTTGACAACTGACTGGTGTTAACCAACAGTGAACGACGCGTGAATCGCTGATGAAATTGTAGGAATCATCGTCCAGCGCTGTCGCGCGGAATTATCGAGCGGGCGATAGATCGTAGCGGACCTTCGAACCCAGCCAGTGTGCCAGGAGCCCGTCAAGGGCTCGGACGATTCATATCATCCTGCTGTAAGCAAACAATAAAAGGATGGTGAAGTTGTGGATCCGAAACCGCGACCGTCCCAAAGACGGTTGCAAAAATATTCATGGCCCGAGTCCACCAAGCAGGCGCATTTGCGCGAACATGGCTCGCCCATCACTGCGCTAGTTGCCGAGGGAAGCCAAATGGGCTGTCAACTGATGGCTTCAGCGTTTGAGCAAAGCCCTTACCCTATAAGAGTAACTGCGTTGGCCGTCGACTCGCACGACGTCTGGAATGCCGTTAAAGACAACCCGCCGGACGTCGCGGTGATAGGCGCTGGCTTGAGAGACGGGGCCACGATGGGCCTTAAGACGGCGCGGGAATTATGGGTTTCTGGTTCCAAGACAAAGGTGATCATTTTGATCGACGCCACCGCAGCTGCCACCGTTATCCAAGCCGTGCAGGCAGGGGCATATGGCATCATCTGCAGAGATGAGCCTTTTGAGAGGCTCTGCAAGTGCATCTATGTCGTGCGGCACGGGCAAGTCTGGATTAGCAGTAATCAGCTGCTCGACCTCATCGACTATGTGGTCCAAACTTCTCCCGCTTCGGTTAGTATTGACAGTTCAAATGCGTTAACTAAGAGAGAGGAAAGCATCGTTCGTCTTGTCGCTGAAGGCATGACCAATCGTGCGATCTCACATCAACTCAGCCTGAGCGAGAACACGGTGCGAAATTATCTTTTCCGGATTTTTAACAAAGTAGGGATCTCATCTCGGCTTGAACTAGCCCTCTACGAGAACAACCGGAGACAAGCGCACGGGCTCTCGGAACGCCATCCTGGACCAATAACCGAGAACCGTTCAGCAAGTTTGCCGCGCCCCGCATAGACGGCCAGCCCACGAACCAAAAATATTCCTTTCAACTCTCTCCGCAACGTGATTGATTTGCCCATATTTTGGGAGCCTGCCGGTGGCTTCGTCGCCAAATGCGAGAATCGCGCAGCTCGCAAGGGCTTCGTCAGAGAATTCTCCCCGTAAACACCCTTATAGACATTTGTTCCTAGGAGCCCCAGGTACGGACCTCTAGGTACAAACGTTTCAGTGAATGGGTCTTACCGTCATGGCTAGGACTCTGTCCACAAACGGCTCAACGCCGATGTGACTCCCTACTCTTGTGCATCCGTGCCCAACGTCGTAGCTTCGGTCGGTCTGAATCGCGCACAGCGCGGACGAGAGGCTCCTATGAGCCGCAGAAGAAGAATCTGGCGGCTCCGAGAGGCCAGCGCGGAAGAAAATGCGCTTTCCGGTGGTGGCCTCGGTCTTTTTCCGATGGAAGGACGCAAACGGCAATGAGCACCGCGGAGAAGGAACCAGTCGTGACATTAGTGAAACTGGCGCATTCGTGCTTACTGCCGTTTCTCCCCCACTGGGTGCCGATATCGAGCTCAGAATTTCTCTTGTGGGACTGCTGAAAACAATGACAGCCGGGCGCATGGAACTCGGCGGTCGGGTTCTTCGGGTTGAGCAAACTGCTGCAGGCAGGGGAATCGGGGGCTTTGCGGTCTTGACTCAGGAAGTCATCTTTCTCGAACAGGACGAAAGCACTGGCGAAGAAAACGGCGCGAACGGTGCAACATGAGAATCAATTTGTGCTGACGGGATAAACGCTGCCAGGATCGAGCCTCGAAGCGTGGGCGGGGGATCCGTTAGCAGGTCAGGTTAGTTTTTAGCTTGTAGTTGGAGGTGCCAGTGCCGAGCACTGGCTCAATCCTCATCGTCCGGCGAACAGGAGCAAGGCGCTTCTGTAAGTCACAGGGCGGAGCTATATGCTTTCTGATTCAATAATTGATCACGTGGAATCCTCGCGCGCTTGGCATGCGCTTTATACGCGCCACCAGCATGAGAAAACGGTGGCGCACATTCTCACCAACAAGGGATTCGAGACCTTGCTTCCGCTCTATTCGGTCGCCCGCAGGTGGAAGGATCGAACCAAGCTACTTTTTTTGCCCCTCTTTCCTTGCTATGTCTTCCTCAACGGTGGTTTTGAGCGCCGTCTAGACATCATGACAACACCAGGGATACATGCCGTCGTTTCATCCGCCGGGCAACCAGCCGCTATTCCGTCCTCGGAGATCGATGCCATCCGGCGAGCCGTCGAAAGCGGTTCTCGCGTTGAGCCGCATCCTTTATTGAAACGCGGCGACTGGGTAAGGGTTAAATATGGTCCCTTAGAGGGGATCGAAGGCATTCTAGTACGGAAAAAGAATCTTTATCGGCTGGTCCTTTCAGTGGAAATGCTTGGGAAGTCCGCTGCCGTAGAAATCGACGCGGTCCTGGTCGAGCGGCTGAGCCGCAAGTCGTCGGGGCGTTTACCGCACCGACTACGCAGGAGCACCCCCACACGTGAGGCCGAGAGTCGGGGTCATTTAGGCACAATAGTTATGCACGGAGGAGCTCCCGAGATATTGAAGACTTTGAAACACTCCGGCCATCTCCGATAAATCTTTGGGATGGCACTCTTTGGAGTTGCGGTGACAGACACCGTTGCTCTTCGAGATCTGATTCCCCAGCAATCGTCTCGTTCGTTACATCCAAAGTGCTTCTTCAGCGAATTCGGAACCGTAAACTAACACTCGTCTCAAAGAGCAAAGGAAGTTCGAGATGGAAAAACTGAGCGCCCCTTCCCCTAGGCCGTCCGCGAACATTAAGAGATCCGAAGACAATGATGTGACGGAATATCTGCTTCTGGTAGTACTGATTATGCTAGTTCTCGGAGTTGTTATCATCGTGGTGATGCACCGCACCGTTCCATAGTTCAGGTGGTCTTAATTTTTCCCAGACCGTCCCAAGCGGGGAGCGATGAAAGAGCTAGCGGTAGAAGGAGGGGCCAACATGAAAGATGCAGGGCACAAGATCAAGATAGTGATTGTTAGGGGCTGCCTAGCTTCGATTGGGATTGCGGTTCTGTTGGCGACGATGGTGCGCACTTCTGGCGCTCAGGAGAAGCAGGAATCGCCAATGGCTGCCATCCCGGGGCAAGCCAATGCCGAGGCTACGTCGAGCAGCGAGAAAGAGATGGGCCAGCCGCAGTTGCAACACAGAAATCCTCATTACCAGTTGGCCAGAGGCGACACTTTCGATTTGGCTTTTCCTTTCACGCCTGAATTCAACCAGACCGTTACCGTTCAACCGGATGGATATATCACGCTTACTGAGCGTGGGCGATCTATATGTCGCAGGGAAAACGGTGCCGGAACTGAGGGAGTCGCTCCAGACAGCCTACGCGAAAATATTGCACGACCCGGTCATCAATGTTGTTCCGAAGGATTTCGAGAAACCCTATTTCATTGCAGGCGGCCAGATTGGTAAACCAGGGAAATATGATTTGCGGGATGATACTACGCTGACCGAGGCAATAGCCATCGCCGGCGGCTTCACAGGAAGTTCGAAGCATTCGCAGGTATTGCTGTTCCGCCGTGTATCGAACGACTGGGCTGAGGCCAAGATAATCGACGTGAAGAAGATGTTTCAAGCCGGAAATCTGACGGAGGACTTGCACCTTCAGCCGGGAGACATGTTCTTCGTGCCCCAAAACTTCATCTCGAAAATCAGACCGTGGATCCCCTATTCATCCGTTCGACGAGGCTTTAACCCGACTTCATTCTGATGGGGACCGGCAGAAGGCACATGGAGGCAACATGGAAGACATCAAACCTCAGCAATCACAATGGCGACGGAGTCCGTTCCCCCACACTGCGGGATCTCCTGGCGATTGCATTTCGACACCGGCGGCTGATGGTGATTTCTTTCTTGGGTATTCTTTTAGGAGCGATCCTCGCCGCCGTGCTGCAGCCTAACCGATATGAAGCGGGAATGAAAATCTTGGTCAAACGCGAGCGTGTCGACCCTGTCGTAACGGCTGAAGCGTCTGCCGTGTCGCAGTTCGCCCCTGCGGTGACTGAGGAAGATATAAACTCTGAAGTGGAGCTGCTCAAGAGCAGAGATTTGCTCGAAAAGGTTGTCCTCGCATGTAACCTTCAGGACAAAAGTCATTCTGCTTCGTCCAGGATGCTTGCCGCTATACGCGTGCGGGAGGGAGCCGGTACTCCAGAAAGAGATGCGCTAATCGCGAGAGCAGTTCGCACGCTGCAGACGAAGCTGAACGTAGAAGTAGTAAAGAAGAGCAATCTTATCGGAGTGACATATGAATCGTTAGATCCAGAGCTAGCCGCTCGCGTCCTTACCGCACTGTCCAATCTTTACCTCGAAAAGCATCTGGAGGTGCACCGACCGCCCGGGGCATTCGATTTCTTTCAACAAGAAACTCAGCAGTACCGCAAGGGACTGGCCGACGCCGAGGCGCGCCTTGTTGACTTCTCTCACGGTGCGGCAGTGGTTTCCCCACAGCTCGAGAAAGAGGTTGCACTGCAGAAGCTTGCCGAGTTCGACGCTACGCTGCACCAGACGCAGGCGGCCATCGCAGAGACTCAGCAACGCACTCGCGTCCTCCAGGAGCAGGCTGCGTCCATCCCGACTCGCATGGTCACACAAGTTCACAACGCCGACGATGCCACGCTTCTCTCGCAGCTTCGATCCAATCTGTTGGCGCTCGAACTGAAGCGCACGGAGTTGTTGGAGAAATTCGAACCCAGCTACAGATTAGTTCAGGAAGTGGACGCTCAGATTGCCCAGACTCGTGACGCCCTTGCTGTAGCGGAGAAATCGCAGCTGCATGACGAGACCACCGATCGAGACCCAACCTACGAAATGGTTAGGGGAGAACTGGCGAAAGCAAAGGCTGACCTTGCCGGCCTGCAGGCGCGTGCTGAAGCGACTGCTCTGACCGTGCGGTCATACCGAGAGAATGCCCGGTCACTTGAGCCGAAGGAAATAGTTCAGGACGATCTCATCCGGACCGTTAAGGCTACGGAAGAAAACTACCTGCTTTACCTCCGGAAAGAGGAAGAGGCGCGTATATCCGACGCGCTTGACCGCAGGCGGATCATCAATGTGGCCATTGCAGAGTCTCCAACCGTGCCTTCGCTGCCTTCGAATCACCGCTCTTTGACGGTGCTCGTCGGCCTGCTTCTGGCTACTCTCGTAAGCGTGGGTTTGGCCTTCGGGTCGGAATACCTGGATCCTACATTCCGGACGCCCGATGAAGTAACGTCGTTTCTGAATATTCCGGTGCTCGCTACGATGCCACAGAACGGGAAGAACGGTGTTAACGGGAAGCACGGCGTGAACGGTGTCGCGACACATGTTCCTTGATTTCTATAAACTCCGAGAGCAACCGTTCAGTGACACTCCGGATCCGCGCTTCACGTATCTCAGCCGGACGCATCGCGAAGCGCTCGCTTCGCTGTTTTACGGCCTTGAAACAGGGCGAGGTTTTCTGGCGCTCATTGCCGAGCCGGGCATGGGCAAGACCACCTTACTATTTCACGTTCTGGAGCTGTTACGGAGGTCAGCCCGCACAGCTTTCTTGTTTCAGACGCAGTGCGACTCTCGCGAACTACTCCGATATCTGCTAGCTGATATAGGAATCGACAGCCAGGAAAAGGATCTTTTCTGGGTGCACGAGCAGTTGAAGCAAGCTCTGATTGATACAGCAAACGCCGGCAAGCGCTTTGTGGTCTTCATCGACGAAGCCCAGAATCTAGGAGAGTCGGTGTTAGAAACCATTCGGCTGCTTTCGGATTTTGAAACACCACACTCCAAACTCATGCAGATCGTCCTTGCCGGCCAGCCCCAGTTGGCAGACACCCTGGCGCGTCCCGCCCTCGCTCAGTTACGTCAACGTATCTCTATTCTAAGTCGGCTCCGTCCATTTACGCCCGCGGAAGTGGACGCATATGTGAACCACCGCCTGAAAGTAGCCGGCGACGAAAGCGGTCACCTTTTCACGCCCGAAGCTCGTGTGATGATTGCGGCCAAGAGTAAAGGCGTCCCGCGAAATATCAACAACCTTTGTTTTAACTCTTTGAGTTTGGGCTATTCCCTCGGGAAAAAGGAAATTGACTCTTCCCTTATGGTAGAAGTGGCGGACGATCTGGAGATGAGTCCGCTTGGCTCAAAACAGCATGATGGGGCATTTCCGGACCTACTTCAGCCAGGAAGAGTCACAGTTTCTCAGGCGGTCAGGCAAGTCTCAAGAATTTCGACGGGCTCCCAGCCGACGATACTGACTCCCGAACCTGCGAAGCCGGGCTCGGCCGTCGACCTACAACTCCGGGGCTCGGCTCCAGTTGAGGTGGTTGATGATTTATCGCGCGATGCTGAAGTTTCGGTCAGCGATTCCTTGCCTGTTGGCAGTCAGGGTTCCCGTGCCAGCGTCGTCGGGTGCGGTCGCAAGCAAGCAAGCCGCGCTATGATGCTGGTTGGCGCGGCCTTGGTCGTTCTCTTCGCGGTGGGCGCGGCGGGAGCTTTCTTTTTGCATCGTGGCAGCATGCAACACCCCGTGACAAATCTCGTGCAGGTCGCGTCTCCACTTTCAATAGCCGCGAACACCGTGCAACGTGAGCGATCCGCGAGCAATCGCCGTTCGGTTGCTTCTCAGCTCACTTCGCAGGAGCCGACGGCAAGAAAGCCAGCCTGGGCAGGGAAGATTCTGATTATTGCACCGGTTGCGGCCACGCCCCGCTCGACCGCAACGATTGGTCGAGACGCGCCGCCCGACTTGACTAGTGTGGCGTCGGATGCCCCGGGCGACGCGATCCAGGGGGTTCTTCCCTGGAGTTCGCATATCCTGCCCGCACTCGCACCAGCTTCGGAGCCAACTGCACCAGTGCTCGTGGGCGGCAGCGTGAAAGAGCCACAACTCGTCTCCAAGATCCTGCCGAACTATCCGCCGGCGGCCAAGAAAATGGGCCTTGAGGGCAACGTCGTCATCGATGCGGTGATCGACACCACCGGAAATGTAACCGACATGAAGGTAGTTTCGGGTCCGCTGCTGCTTCAGCCCGCCACGCTCGATTCGGTTCGTAAGTGGAAGTTCCAGCCGGCCTACCTCGACGATAAGTCGGTTGCAAGGAAGACTCTTTATCACTGTCGAGTTCCGCCTACACTAATTCGGAAGGATTACGTAGCTCGGGTCTTTACAGCGGCATTCCTGCCCTCGTCACATTTCTTATGAAAAGAGCGGCCTCGAGATGTCGCCAAGTAACTGAGATTTTATTACCGAAAGATCGTAAAGTGGCGGGGCTACTGGAACTCTGAGTCCGCCGTGGGCAAAGGAAATGAGCAGAAATTTTGAGCTCTTGCGTAAAGCTGGCAAAGAGGACGTACTGCTCGGTGGATCCGAAAATGGTTCGCGGCCCAACGACGCCGGACACCGTCCGTTCGATCTGGGCAGGCCGGCCCAGGAGGAGCTCATCAAGCTTGTGCAGCGTGTGTTCGTCTTTCCAAATTCTCATGCTCCTCGGGCAGTGGTCTTCTCAAGTGTCGAAGGCAACGGGTCGAGTGAGATCTGTTGCCGCGTAGGTAAAGTTCTGGCAGCACAGGGATCAGGATCGGTATGCCTGGTCGACGCAAATCTGCGCGCGCCTTCACTTCATCAGTTGTTGGAAGTCGGCAAGTTCCCTGGACTTGTGGATGCAACGATCAAGCCGGGCCCGATCAAAGACTTTACTGTGCGAATCGCCGGTGGGAACCTTTGGCTGCTCCCGTCTGGATCGTCTGCCGCAGAGGCTCAGGGTCTGTTTGCTTCGGATCGATTGCGCTCGCGCGTCGGAGAACTGAGAGAAGAGTTCGATTACGTCTTGATCGACGCGCCTGCAGTTGCTTCCAACGCTGACGCCGTCGTACTCGGCCAGAGGGCTGATGGGGTCGTCCTTGTGCTGGAAGCTAATTCCACGCGACGGGAAACGGCGCTGATCGCGAAAGAAACCTTTGAAAACGCCAACGTCAGGCTACTCGGGGCGGTATTAAACAATCGTACGTTTCCGATTCCGGAAGCTCTCTACCGCAAGCTTTAGAATTTGATATCTCCATTAATGCATCGCTCAGCCTGTGAATTTCCTTTTGCCTTCCCACTTTCGAAATCTAGTCCGTATGGCGCGCCATCCTGGCAGCATTCGAGTTGTTACCGTTAGTCATAGACGTTCTATTTTCTAGCCGCACAGCCGACGCTGTCGCGATTCCGACATTGCTTACCGGTGATATTTAACAATGAGTAGCGCTCGGCGGAAGCTGCTGTTAAATGCCTTCAAGCTCTTTGATTTGGGGCTCATGATATTGGCCTTCATGGCAGCGGCGTTGGCTGTCCTTCACCTGAGTCGCAGCGTCACCATTACAGAATTCTTTTCCATGCGCGTGAAGATTCAGAATTTTGCCATCTTCTCGCTCCTTGTGTTTGCCTGGCACCTGATCTTCAGTCTGTCAGGACTGTATGTCTCTCGAAGGCTTTCCAATCGTCGAGGTGAGGTTGTCGACGTCATAAAGGTGACCTCACTCGGGACATTTGTGATTCTAATCGGTGCTATCGTTTTCCACATTCACTTGGTGACACCGGTGTTCCTGGCTGTGTTCTGGTTCGTGAGCACGTGCACAGCTGTTTCCAGCCGACTTCTCCTCCGGGCCGTTCTGGCCGTCGTTCGAAAGCGTGGGCGTAACTTGCGGGATGTGGTCATTGTGGGAACCAACGGTCGAGCGCTAGAGTTTGCCCGCAGGCTCGTTTCTCTTCCCGAACTCGGTTACCGAATCGCTGGGTTTGTAGATCAGAACTGGCAGGGTACGGAGACCTTCCGGAGGAGCGGCTACGC
Source organism: uncultured Acidobacteriota bacterium (assembly GCA_963729525.1). GTDB lineage: Bacteria > Acidobacteriota > Terriglobia > Acidiferrales > UBA7541 > Palsa-295. The sequence goes on along the minus strand of CAVSOB010000005.1, from coordinate 2,626,664 downwards.
TCTGGCATCTGATTTCAGCGGCTTTCCTCAGTTCCTGCGGAATAACGTGGTGGACGAGGTCGTAATGGCTTTGCCATTTCGCTCTATGCATGACCAGGGATCGCGGATTGCCGCTTTATGTGAGGAGCAGGGCATCACGATCCGCGTGCTCACCAATGTCTTTGATTTGAAAAGAGCTCGTTCTTCCGCGGAAGAACTGGAGGGCGAGGGCGATCCTCTCATCACACACTCCCCAGGTTCAGTGGAAGGATGGCCAATCGTTGTCAAGCGCATCTTGGATTGCACGATTTCCTCCATCCTGATTACTTTACTCTTCCCTGCTCTGCCAATCGTGGCCATTCTGATCAAGCTTACCTCGCCCGGGCCGGTCTTATTTACTCAGAAGAGACTCGGTCTGAACAAGCGACATTTCAACGTGTACAAGTTTCGAACCATGGTGTTGGATGCAGAAAAGCGAATGCGCGAGATCGAGCATCTAAATGAAGTCAGCGGCCCAGTCTTCAAAGTGAAAAACGATCCTCGAATTACCCCCACGGGAAAGTTTCTCCGGAAAACTAGCATCGACGAATTGCCCCAACTCTTTAATGTGTTAAAGGGCGACATGAGCCTGGTGGGCCCTCGCCCACTCCCTGTTCGTGATTACGAAGGCTTCAATGAAGACTGGCAGCGCCGGCGCTTCAGCGTGAAGCCCGGAATCACGTGCTTGTGGCAGGTTCGGGGGAGAAGTTCCATTTCATTCGAAAAATGGATGGAGTTGGATTTGCAATATATCGATAAATGGTCCCTCTGGCTGGATTTTCTAATCCTGATGCAAACGATCCCGGCCGTTCTCAGAGGTTCGGGTGCCGCTTGAGCTTCGCGGGACGCATTCCGGCTGTCAGCTGGTTGTTACAACAAGAGTTGCCGCTATAGCTCTTGCCATGTATCAATGACCTCCGAGCGTAATCTTATCCGAGGTGTGTGGGATGCGAGTAACTTAATCTTCAATCTTGTTCATCGGCATCCCGCATGCAACTTTCATCGCTTGTAACCGCTCTCGCGGGACCCGATTTTGTCGGCCGCTATCGGATCCCATCGGCCCATCGAACACTTTCCGAAGGGCACCCAACTCCCCCAAGGAGGGCACGCCGACCTGTTGCAGTGCACTGTGGCAGGTATTCCACAGAACTGCAGCGCGATCAGGCAAATCGGGAATGCTTGCAACCGCCAGCGCGGGCCCCAACTCAGTGATAGGTGATATGGTTTATCCGGAGAATCGAGCAGTCGCGGTTATCGGCGCGGGGCCATACGGTCTGTCGATTGCGGCTCGCCTGCGATCTCAGGGCGTGAACAGGAAGGAGGCGGTGAAGGACCGCGAAACGACTTGAGATTAAGTCGTAGGAGCATGCGTTCTCGTGGCCGCGCTCGCTCATAACATGGTGTCAACAAAGAAGCTTCCGCTCACGGATGCGGCAGTCGACCGAGTACCGCGCCGAGGCGGCAACGCTAGAGCGGCTTTACGGCGTGATGCACAGCGATTTTGCGCTCTGGAATACCCGCGCACGACACGGAGAATTGCTCTCATTCGATTGAGAGGCCGCAGATTGGGAACGTTATAACAGTGGACGCTACCATTGTGAGCCATCCGAGAGTCGTGACCACGAGTTGGGATGATGGGGATCCAAGGGACCTTAGGATCGCCGAACTTTTGCGCTCTAGGGACCTTCCGGGGACGTTTTATGTCCCGATCGTCGGCTGCCGGGGATCGAAGATCCTTGCAGCCGCTGACCTCAGAACACTCTCGTCTGCAGGTTTTGAAATCGGCGCCCATTCCGTTTCCCACAAGAGCCTGCCGAGACTAAGCCCAACAGAGCTGCACCATGAGGTACGGACGTGCAAACAGATGCTGGAGCAAACGTTAGGCCGCGGAGTGCTTATGTTCTGTTATCCGAATGGCCGCTATAACGATGAGGTGATCCGACAGGTAAAAGATGCGGGGTATCAAGGAGCACGCACCACTCGGATGCTTTGGCTAAGGACGACCGAATTTCTTCCTTTCGAAATGCCCACGACCGTGCAGGCGTACCCGCATCCCAGGAGCGCCTACCTCAGGAATCTTGGAAGAGCTAGGAATATCCCGGGTTTGTTGAGATACGTAACGGAACTGAGCCGGTTCAGAAGCTGGGTTGAGCTTGGAAAGCGACTCTTTGATCAGGCTCGAGAATATGGTGGAATTTGGCACCTATATGGACATTCATGGCAGATCGACGAACTGGGAATCTGGGATGACCTGCACGAAATGCTTGACTATGTATCCCACCACAGTGACGTGACCTACCTTACAAACAGTCAGCTGTTATCGCAGGTGAGGTACGGCCGGGACACGCTTACGGTCACGGCGAAATCATTGGGGGGATTAAAGTACGATAGAAACTTCACAAAAAGGCTTTGAGACAAGGGAGAAGCATGCCTAGGAAACCGTGGCATTTGCCAATCGGATCTACCCGGGGCGAGACCGATCAAGAACGATCGAAACCTTGGAACGGCAAGCGAGAGACCTATCCTCGAGATCTACTTGTCCCGCAACTGGTAAGCGCTCAAGCCGCTGTTGCACCAGCGGCGATCGCCGTGACGCATGGAAAACTGTCGCTGACTTACAAAGAGCTGGATGCGCGGGCCAATCAATTGGCACATTTGTTGCGCTCGCTCGGAGTTGGTTCCGACGATATCGTCGGACTCTACATGAATCGTTCCTTGGCGATGGTTGTGGGGGCTCTGGCCATTCTCAAGGCGGGCGGTGCGTATCTCCCGCTGGACCCCAAGTACCCAGCTGATCGTTTGACTTTCCTATTGAAGGATGCGCAGGTTCAAATCTCGCTGGCCGGGCAGCCGATGGCCGATGGGCTAGCTGTGCGCCTTCAGAATGTTGTTCCGTTGGATGCGGAGGGTCGATTGGCTGCCCCTGGGACTTCTGAGCCGGCCGTCGCTGAAGCGAAGGCGGGGACTCTGGCATATGTCATCTACACGTCTGGTTCAACCGGCCAGCCGAAAGGAGTGGAGATCACCCACGATAGTTTGCTCAACCTCGTGTTTTGGCATCAGCAGACATTCGGTGTGGAACCCAGCGATCGGGCGACCCAGCTAGCCAGTCCAGGGTTCGATGCGGCAGTCTGGGAGTTGTGGCCTTACCTCACAGCGGGAGCAAGTGTCTTTCTGTGTGATGATGCCGTCCGCAACGAGCCGGAATCTCTTCGCAACTGGCTGGTGGCGCAGCGCATCACTATTACCTTCGTACCGACCCCGCTCGCAGAACGCATGATGACTCTAGAATGGCCGCCCGAGACGGCTCTTCGGATATTCCTAACCGGTGCCGACACACTTCACAGGTACCCACCGGCAAACTTACCTTTTAAACTGATCAACAACTATGGACCTACCGAATGCACTGTGGTGGCCTCATCGGGCCCTGTAATCTGTGATGAGCGTCCAGACGTTTTACCGACTATCGGGCGACCGATCGCCAACACCCAGATCTACATCCTTAACGAGCAAATGCAGCAAGTCCCTGTCGGCGTAGCCGGGGAAATACACATTGGTGGAGCGGGTCTAGCGCGAGGATATTTGAACCGGGCCGAACTAACTGCAGAAAGATTTGTTCCTAGCCCATTTAGCTCCGATCCGAACGCCCGGTTATATAAGACGAGAGACTTAGCGCGCTATCTACCGGATGGCCAGATCGCGTTTGTGGGCCGGATCGATGAACAGGTCAAAATCCGTGGGTACCGCATAGAACCGAATGAAATTGTCAAAGTGTTAGACGAACAACCGGACGTGGTCGCCAGTGCGGTGGCCGCCCACGAGGACACCCAGGGCGACAAATATCTGGTTGGCTACGTGGTTGTCGGTTCCGGGGTGCAACTCACGGCAGCGGCTTTGCAAGAATTCCTCAGCCAGCGCCTGCCCAGATACATGGTCCCGTCGGTCTTCGTGCGGCTCGAGTCGCTACCGCTCACCTCGAATGGCAAGGTCGACCGCGCTAGTCTGCCTACACCTAACGCAGAAAACACAATTGCTGACAGCACCTATGTAGCTCCCCACACCGTCGTCGAGCAGTGTCTGGTTGGCATTTTGTCAAAGCTGTTGGGCATCGACCAGGTGGGCGTCAACGACAACTTCTTTCTCTTGGGCGGGCACTCACTGCTGGGGGCGCAATTGATTGCGGAGGTTCGAGACGCGTTTGGCGTCCAACTCACTTTGCGCAGCATCTTCGACTCGCCTACCGCTGCAGCATTGTCGGCCGAGATCGAAAAATCGCTCTCAGCCAGGGTGGACGCAATGACTCCTGGAGAGGTGCAGAGGGCACTGGCTCAGAGTCTCGACCAGAGTTAGTTGTCATGTCCAGCGCACAAACCATCTTCTCGCCTGCACCTCAGGGCGCTCCGCTCAGTTTATACCGTCTCCTCAGTCCGGAGGTTCTCGCAGACCCCTATCCTCTATATCATCGGCTTCGCACCAGTGACCCGGTGCACTGGGATCCCTTCCTGCATGCTTGGGTAGTCACGCGCTACGCAAACGTGATCGAGGTTCTTCGCGACTACTCGGCGGACCGCACACCCACGCCGGAGCAGCTAACTGCCATGGGCCTTTCGGTGCTAAACCCGATTGCACAGGTGATGGTCAAGCAGATGCTATTCATGGATGCTCCAGCTCACACGCGCCTCCGCGGCCTGGCCTCACTGGCCTTTACGCCAGCACGAGTCGAAGTTCTTCGCGCTCACATCCAAGAAATAGCGGACCGCCTGCTGGATCGCGTGCAGCCTACTGGCAGCATGGACGTCGTCAACGACTTTGCTACACCGTTGCCGGCGATCGTAACTGCGGAAATGCTGGGCGTACCCATCTCTGACCATCCTCAGTTGAAGACCTGGTCCGCGGATTTTGCGGAGATGCTGGGTAACTTCCAACACAATCCAGATCGAGCAACACGCGTGCTGCGCAGCGTGCAGGACATGACTGCGTATTTCCGGTCGGCAATTCGCGAACTGAGACGCCACCCCTGCGAAGGATTGATTTATTCCTTTATGACGGCCGAGGTAGGAGGCGACCGATTTACGGAAGAAGAAATAATCGCAAACTGTATTGTAATCATGGTAGGAGGCCAGGAGACGACCACAAACCTGATCGGTAATGGTATGCTGACACTCCTGCGCCACCCCACGGAGCTTGCGCGACTTCGCGCCGACTTGTCACTGATCCCGTCGGCAGTCGAAGAACTCTTGCGCTACGAAAGTCCCAGTCAGCATACCGCCCGCCTTGCCCCGCAAGACACCGAGTTGGGCGACAAGAAGATCCGTAAGCGCGAGGCGGTGATTGCTGTGATGGGGGCGGCCAACCGCGATCCCGAACGCTTCGCCGACCCGGATCGGTTGGACATTACTCGGAAGGATAACCGTCATGTCGCGTTCGGGTGGGCCGCTCATTTTTGTTTTGGCGCACCCTTGGCTCGCATCGAGGGTCAAATCGCGTTTTCCACAGTGCTTCAGCGCTTCCCGGAGCTGGCCTTAGCACCTTTACCTCTAGTCTGGAGAGAAAATCTCGGCCTGCGCGGCTTGAACGCACTACACGTCTCCTTTCCAAATGCGAGGCCGTCCTAAGTCACAAATGCAAGACACGTCACACCTCGAAAACGCTAGGCGTGCCCTGTTGGACAAGCTACTGAGGGGCAACGCGCCCCCCTTTCCTGACAAAATACCAGGAATCGCTCGCCGTGCGTCTGGCGCTCCGGCTCCCCTTTCCTACAGCCAGGAACAGGTATACCGACATGCCCAGTTGGCAGGTCGTCTTGCGCCCGATTCCCGTCTGTACAACGAAACCATCACCGTCCACCGCACAGGACCACTCGATCTCGAAGTGCTGGAGCGTAGCATTGTGGAGATTCTCCGCCGCCACGAGGCGTGGCGCACCACTTTCGAGCCCATCAATGGCCAGCTGGTCCAGTGTGTCCATGCAGCTCCGGAGCTCCATCTGGACGTCGTGGATCTCTGCGATCTTCCGGAATCAGAACGAGAACGAACCGCACTCGAAATTGGTCAGGCGGGTGCCCAACAACCATTTGAACTTGCGGAAGGTCCTTTGCTGAGGTTCCAGCTTGTGCGACTCAATGAGCGGGAACATCGGCTCTTTTTGACTGCGCACCAGATCGTTCTCGACGGGGTGTCGGCCTACCATGTGTTTCTTCCCGAGTTGGTTGCACTGTATGAAGCCTTTGTCTCTAGCAAACCCTCGCCGCTGCTGGAGCTCCGTGTGCAGTATTCGGATTATGCACAGTGGCAGCGGGACAATCTACAGAACGGAGCGTTAGCGGAGCACTTGAACTACTGGCAGAAGCAGCTCGACGGACGTGTTCCTACCCTGCGCATGCCAACAGACCACCCACGGCCAGAAGTTCAAACTTTCCGGGGAGCCATTCAGCCATTTGCGATAGCCAAGAGCCTGAGCGATGCGGCCAAGGTGTTGACCCGAGCCGAAGGAACCACTCTGTTCGTGACCTATCTCGCAGCATTTGTGGCACTGCTTGGCGGTTACACCGGCCAGGAGGACCTCGTCATTGGTACGGTTGCCCCCACGCGCAACCATGCTGAAGTGCAGCGCTTACTGGGATACTTCCTCAACCCGGTAGTGCTCTATTTCCGCTTAGCAGGGCATCTGACTTTTCGAGAAGTTCTTAGCACATGTGCGCGAGGTTGTGGTCGACGCCCTGTCACACGGCGAAATGCCCTTTCATCTGTTGGTCGATGCAGTGCAGGCTGAGACCGATCTGAGTCGTCACCCGCTTTATCAAGTTCAGTTCTCGCTTGAGCCTCCAATTCCCGCACTGAATCCGGGCTGGAATCTGACGCCAATGGATCTACAGAGCGGAGGTGCCAAGTTGGATCTGTACCTCGTGCTAGACGATCGGCCGAGAGGAACCTTTGGGAGGGTGCAATATAACCCTGAGCTCTTCGAAGCTGCCAGTATGCAGCGGATGGTTCGACACTACCAGGGCTTGCTTGAGGCCGCTATCGCCGACCCCGACAAGCGGCTCTCTGAGTTGTCGCGGCACTCCTTTTACGATGAATTCCTACTCCCGCGCTGTATGTAGGATGGTCAATCAATGCTAGCAGTTAAAAAAATCGCGCCCGTGCAGGTTCGCGAAGCTTCCCTGGAGGACTATGCGCAGGTTGCAGAATTGGAATCCCGGTATGGCTTGCAGAAAAAGACCTTCGAGAGTGGCAGCATCTGTGGGTGAATAACCCTGTTTATCGGCAGCTTGCGAAGAGTTGGCCTGTCGGTTGGGTATTGGAGGACTCAAACCGGAAAATCGTAGGGTATATCGGCAATATTCCTCTCACTTATGAATTCCAAGGCAAGAAACTCTTGGCAGCCACAAGTCACGCGTGGGTGGTGGAGTCGCAGTACCGCAGCTATTCAATCCTACTCCTCGATTATTTCTTCGCTCAAACGAACGTAGATCTGTACCTCACCACGAGCTTGAACAACGAGGCCTTCGAGGGATTCCGATTTTTTGGGCCTTCACCTGTACCTGTAGGCGACTGGGACCGCTCCAGCTTTTGGGTTACGAATCATTCGGGTTTTTTTGCCAGTTTGCTAACGGCAAAGAGAGTTCCTCTCGCTATGCCTTTAAGTTTTCTCCTGTCTGTTCCACTATTTCTCAAGGATCAGCTCACCAGAAGACTCTTCGGAAAGAATGGTAAACAAATTAGCGTCCAATCCTGCTCGGGTTTCGATAAACGCTTTGACGCGTTTTGGGAAGACCTGAAACGAACCCGCTCTCATGTACTGTTGGGCACTCGCACGCGCGAAATCCTGGATTGGCACTTTAAATACTCGTTGTTGCGGAACACAGCATGGATTTTTTGTCTCACTGACGGGCCACACATCGTGGCTTACTCTATTTTCTACCGTCAGGACAATGCCAAGTTCGGATTGAAGCGCGTACGCCTGGCCGACTTCCAGACGCTTTCAAATGACAACTCGCTCTTGCTTCCGATGCTTTCTTGCGCTCTGGAACGCTGCCGGCGCTCCGGAATACATATGTTGGAAATCATGGGTTTCTGCCCGGAAAAAACACATGTAATCGCAAAACTAGCTCCTTATCAACGCAAACTGTCTTCCTGGTTCTCTTTTTACAAGACAAACAACCCACGGCTGGCGGAGAGCCTGAAAGATCCGAAGATCTGGGACCTTTCTTGGTTTGATGGCGATTCCAGCCTGTAACTTTTGGCTGAGCCTTCAGGCGAAGGACGATTTGGTCTCGGTCGACGACCTCGGGGCAAATCATAGGTCTGGGTCCTGAGAGGAGAAATGTCATCGAGACACTTGCTTTCCCGGCACCGCAAGCTCCCCTCTTGGTTGTATTTTTACAATACAAAGTACCAGGGCTTGGTTGAGAGCCTGAAGGACCTAAAGGCTTGGGACGCCTCTTCTTTTGACGGAGATTCAAGCCTCTAGCTAGACAATACAAGAAATTGATAACCACAACCGATTCTGAGGAGGTTACGAAAGATCGAGTAATCGACCGCCGGATAAACCAACCCTTCATTTCTTGGGCGACCATGGGCGGGCTGGCCATTCTAGATCAGGCACTCTTCGCGGGAACAAATTTTCTGGTCAATATTTTTCTGGGGCGTTGGCTAACGCCGGCTCAATACGGAGCTTTCGCTCTTGTTTACTCGTTTTTCTTCCTCTTCAGTACTCTCCACACAGCGGTGCTTACAGAGCCCATGATGGTCTTTGGATCAGGCAAATATGCCCCACACTTCCGGAAATACGTGGGTATCCTCCTTTGCGGTCATCTCAGCCTGATGATGCCAGGCAGCCTTATCCTGCTCGTTGCTGCATCGGTTACGGGTCATTTCTATCCAGGAGGTGCTGAGCGGGCGTTCTTGGGTCTAGTGGTGGCGGCTCCACTGATCCTATTGCTATGGCTGGTACGACAGACTTTCTATATACGGCTACAGCCTGGCTGGTCAGCGGTCGGAGGAGTTCTGTACCTTGTTTTCGTTCTTGCCGTGGTTTTTGTGCTGCGGGCGCAAAATCGGCTTTCACCAATGACAGCCTTCTTGGGGATGGGCGCAGGTGCTCTGGCAGCCAGTATCTTCCTTCTGATCCGGCTCCAGCCGCGCTGGACCAGAGGACCCGGAAACCTAACTGCTAGTTTGGTGGCCAGTGAACACTGGCGGTATGGACGTTGGTCGATTGCCGCAGTCGCAGTGCAATGGTTTCCTAGCAATATCTATTATGCGCTCCTACCGGCTTGGATGGGCTTGGCGGGATCCGGTGCATTGCGAGCCTTCATGAACCTTGCCATGCCCGCATTGCACAGTATAAGTCCACTCTCAAGCCTGTTCCTTCCTCTTCTTGTTCAGGCTCGCCAGCAAGACAGATCGCAACTGATGATAAAACGGATGAAGTCCTTCCTGGTTCTCCTAATCGCTGGTTCTGCAGTCTACCTAGGGCTGTTGTTGTATTTTCGCTCAGAAGTCCTCAATCTTTGTTATGCAGGTAAATACCTGGAATATGGCTGGTTACCAGTATTCCTGGTTGGATTGCTCCCGATCACCGTAAGTTTGAATGCAGTTTTGGGTTGTGGTCTGCGAGCGCTCGAACGGCCCGATTGGGTTTTCTGGTGTTACGTCGGCTCCAGCGTCGTAACGCTTGTTGCCGGTATCCCTCTCTTAGCGAGACTAGGTATTGTTGGTGCACTGAGTGGCGTGTTGCTTTCCTCGTTAACCACAGGACTGCTGGCACTATTGTTTTATAAGCGGTATCTGCGGCGACAGGAGCCTGTTAATGCGAATCGTTCACGTTTTGGTTGGACGCTGTAATCCGCACGGTGCAAACGGCGTGGATGTGAGCGTCTCCTCTTTGAGCAAAAGCCAAGCCGAAGCAGGACATGATGTCTTTCTTTTTTGTTTGACCCAAAAGGAATGTCTCCCCATTGGCGGCGTCACGGTGCGAGGATTCGCTCCCTGTGCGAATCCGTTCAGGTTGCCGAGTTCGCTGACGAAAGCAATTGAAGAAGTGAGGCCCGCGGTCGTCCATCTACATTCCGTATACTTGCCTCAGAACATTAGCCTTGCCAGCCACGCGCGACACAAAGCCATCTCCTATGTTGTCTCGCCCCATGGTGGACTTTCTCCTCTAGCGTTACAGAGGAAAAAAGTTGTGAAAAAGGCTTTCAACTATCTCTTTGCCTATTCTTTTTGGGCAGGAGCAGCGTTCATCCATGCATTAAGCGAAGTTGAGGTTGACCATCTTCGATTAAACGATATAACGAGACCGATTGTCGTTGCTCCGAATGGTATAAACGGTACAGAGTTACCCGATCCTAAAACCTTAGACGGCACTTACTTAGGACGGCTGTATCCTCAAACCAAAGGCAAGAAGGATTTTCATGTTTATTGGCAGGTTGGATCCAGTTTTCAAAGGACTGGATCTGCTGCTGGAGGCCTGCTTTAAAGTGCGTGAAGCCCTGCAACAAGTTGTTTTCGTCCTTGTTGGGCCGGACTGGCGTGGCTCTCAATCCAGGCTTGAAAAACAGGTAACGAAACTCGGCCTAGAGCAGCACGTGATTTTTGCAGGTCCGAAGTACGGCAAGGAAAAATTCGACATGTTGGCCGCATGTGACGTGTTCGTTCAGCCTTCGAGATCTGAAGCGATGCCCTTTGCAGTTCTCGAGGCCCTAGCTATGCAGAAGCCGTGTCTCATTACGAGCAGTACAGGTTTCGGCGACTTGTTCCAAAAATACGGCATCGGGTTGAACGTCAACCCGTCTGTAAACGGAATTGCGGAAGGGCTACGGCATTTTGCCGGCCTCACGAGCGACAAGCTGAAGGCCATGGGTGCTCAGTCGCGGCGCGCAGTATTGCAGGAATTTCGCTGGGAACGAACTGCTCGGCTTCTCTGCCAAGCGTACCAAGAACACGGCGACGGACACGACAACACACATCTCTAGTCATTGCATGCCAATGGACCTCCAGACAAATCTCGCATGCTATCCGTTGGCAGGGCGGCGGTGGCCAGCGATGCAGCATAGTTTCGCAGCATCGGCTACGGCCAATATATGATGATCGACAATAGAGCAGCAGTCTTATTCTGAAGTCATCGGGCATTAAGAGAAACAACACGCGCCGATCACCGTAGGAGAAGCCGCTTGCAAGCCACTCACACACTAATTGCATCTTTCTTTGAAGCCCTACGCACTGAGGGGCTGAACATATGTGTTCTCCGAAACTATGATGCTGTGTCGCAAGCACGTGCGCGGGACATCGATTGCATTCCAGGATTAGGACAATTGCCAGCAATTGAAGACAAGATACGTGCGTTCGCCAAGGAAACTGATATGCACCTGCTGCATGTGCTACGACATCAGTACATGCACGGCTGGCATATTGTGTACCGGAACGGATTGTCGCTCACAGTCGATATCGGTCTCGAAATACAGGGATGGTGGGGAGCTGCCTATCTCTACGATCATGAGATATGGGCGGGTGCGAGGAAGCGCGGAGACTTCTGGATTCCCCGCCCGGCCCACGAAGCGGCGATGGTCTTCTTCCAACATCTGCTGTGGGGCGGTTCCTACAAGCGGAAATATATCGAGCGTGTGCCGCTCTTGATTCATGAGGACGAGGAGGAATTCCGGAGAATTATCAGTCAACGCTTCGGTAACCGGTGGCTTTGTTTGATCGATTGGATCAAGAAAAAGGACGTCGGTCGCATCGAACAACACGTGCCTGGGATCAGGAGGTCCCTTTGGGCAAACGCTTTGAGACGCGATTGCCAAAAGACACTGTCAAGATTTGCTCGATTGATCGTACGGGAGATTGAGATCAAGACATTAAGGAGACAAGGCGTGTTCGTTGCGCTTGTCGGCCCGGATGGCGTGGGCAAGACAACTCTGGCACAAGCACTGAAAAGAGGTTGGGTAGATTTCTTCCGGGACGTATTTTACTTTCACTTCTGTCCGCCATTGATGGAACGCCTCCATACTGGCATTCCGCAAGGTGGAGAATTTCAGCTCCGGGATTTGTCCTCACGCCCGAGTTTCGTAACTAGAGTCATGTCTCTCGCGAGAATTCTTGTCAATATCACAAAATTTAATGTGGGTTACTGGCTCCGTGTTTTTCCTACGATTCTTTACCAAAACCTAGTAATAGCTGACCGATATTGGTATAACTATTTAGTTTACCCTGACAGTGTCCGTTATTACGGGCCGCGGTGGCTGGCGCGTAGCCTTGCATGGTCGTTTCCTAAACCCGATTTGATTCTTGCCTTATATGCTCCCCCCGATGTTATTCGAGCGCGCAAACCGGAGTTAGCTGAACATGAGATAGCCTGGCAGCTCAGCAATTTATCGATCCTGAGCTCGATGTCTGAAACGCGGTTGGTTGATGCTGACAGGCCTGTAGAGGAGATAGTTCGAGCGGCCTGGGCGCATGTCATTGAGGCGGTAATCCGGAAGACCGGCGAGAATGGCACGGGCTCGGGAGTCAACGTGAAGATTGCGGAACGATTGACTAGGCCGATATCGCGAAGCGACTCCGAGAAATCAACCATGAGTGGACATCAACAGGCGAGTCTCCAGGAGATGGTTTGCGTTGGTGGACCCGGATCGGTTGTTCTTTCAACAAAATCGGGTGGTCGATACCTAATACCCACGTCGCCGTGGAAGGTGGCTGGAGCATCATTGGAGGTGTACAGACCGCAGAAGCCGCTGACACGGATAGGCAAGAAACTTTTATCGACAGCACTGCGTTTCGGGATAGCGCAACCTCTGCTAAGACACCGCCGTAATGCGCATAGAACTATAGCAAGTTGCAGAAACTGGTGTGACGAGGTCGGTCTCAGGGAACACTTGGGGAAGCTTTTTGGTCTAAGCAAGGTGTTGGTTAGCTTTTCGGTTGGGTGTGCAGATGATTTCGACAAGATCGTGGCTCAAGTTATGGACGACAGAGCTCACATCCTGGGCTATGTGAAGATCGGCTGTGATCCTCTGGCGATTGCTGCGATACAGCACGAGGAGAGTGTCCTTCGACGCCTGCGAACTCGTTTGTTTTCGACCGCAACAATTCCTGCGGTACTATACGCGGGATATTGGGAGGCTCTCTATCTTCTGGTACAGGAAGCTCCTCACGTCCGGAATGCAACGTCCTCAAGAAAGATCACTGACCAGCACATTGCTTTTCTAGCGGAACTTTATGGCGTCGGTGCTCTTCAGAGACAGGGCGCCACTGAGTACCTGGCTCGGATATACCAGCGCCTGGACACACTAAACAAGCTTGGAGATAACTATGGGGCTCTCGTGTCCCAGGCACTCGATAGGTTCCGTAGCAGGGTAGGCGAAACTAGTATGACCTTTGGCTTTGTCCACGGTGACTTTGCTCCGTGGAATATCTTGCGGGTTCGCAATCGATTACTTGTATTCGATTGGGAAAATGCGAACGAAAGCGGCCCGCCTGGCTGGGACCTTTTCCATTTCATTGTTCACAGCGGTATCTTAGTACATGGTTTGCCTGCAGGAAGAATTTACGGATCGATATTTGACGATGGTTCAGTTCGGGAGCACCTATACCGTTATTTCCACGAGATTAGCCTGCCGCGGGAACTCGTCAGAGCTTCCTTAAGCCTATACGTCGCCGATGTTATGAGTTTGCATCTATGCCGTTCTGGGGAGAGCGGGGGAGCGAAGGGAGAACGTCTGAGGCGTACGTGGAGTGACTTGCTCATTCTCGCGTCTCTGGCTGAGCAGAGCCTGAACCGGGTCGGCGTATGAAGGTGCTCGTCTCAGCTTATGCCTGTGAGCCGGGGAGGGGCTCAGAACCTAGTGTCGGATGGGATTCTGTTCAACAGATCGCACGTTTTCATGAAGTTTGGGTTGCGACACGCGCGAATAATCGTCATTCGATCGAAAAGGCTCTTGCAATTAAGTCGCTGCCAAACGTCCACTGGATATTCATTGACTTACCGCGTTGGGCACGCTTTTGGAAAAAGGGGCGGAGAGGCGCTCGCCTTTATTACTCCATGTGGCAGTTTGTTACGTATCTCATCGCGAGGCGATTGCATCGTAAAGTCGGCTTCGAACTCGTTCATCACGTAACGATTGCTAACTACTGGTTGCCGAGCTTTCTAGCCCTACTGCCTGTGCCATTCGTCTGGGGCCCAGTAGGAGGTGGAGAATCTGCACCGCGGTCCTTTTTGCGCTCATTCGGCCGAAGAGGAGAAATCTACGAAATGCTACGCAACATCTCCCGCAAGATTGGCGAGTTGAATCCCATTGTGCGCCTGACGGCGCGGCGCGCTGCTTGCGTTTTTGCTGCAACGAAGGATACAGAGAAACGGCTAGGGCACCTGGGCTGTCGGGAGGTGCACGTGTATTCACAAGTGGGTTTACCGCTCGAGGAAGTGCTTCAGCTTGGCCGCCTGCCATTTCGCGAGAGGGCGCCCTTTCGGCTCTTGAGCGGCGGTACGCTCATTCATTGGAAAGGCTTCGAACTCGGCATAAGGGCCTTTGCGCAGTTGCAACGCCAATTTCCGACGAGCGAATATTGGCTCCTAGGGGATGGGCCGGAGCGGAGGAGATGGGAGGCGTTGGCCGAGGAGTTGAGTGTGGCTAAGAAGGTCGTCTTTTGGGGAAAAGTAACCAGATCCGAGCTGCTCCAGAAACTTGCGGAGTGCGACGTGCTGCTACATCCCAGTCTACACGACTCCGGAGGGTATATCATCCTTGAGGCAATGGCGGCCGGACGACCGCCTGTCTGCCTCGACCTCGGTGGTCCTGGCGTCCTGGTGACCCCCGAAACCGGGATTAAAGTTCCTGCCCTTTGGCCAGACCAGGTCATTCGAGATTTGGCAGAGGCGCTGGGTCGACTTTCTTGCAATCCCGCATTCCGCGCCAGTCTGGGGCAAGCAGCTCGTGCGCGGGTTAAGGAGCATTTTAGTTGGGAGAAAAAGGGGATCACCGTATCAAGTAGCTATTCACGTGCAGTGTGCTCACTAAAACTGGACACCTCACCTAGGTAGAAACAGGCGTCCAGGGGGCACCATAGGCAGGAAACCGCGCGTAGATCGATCCGCCGAAGAAAAGTGCAAATCCCGCAAGAAGCAAGCCAAGAGCGGGAGCGCTTCCGAGACGTGCCGCCGACACCGCATTCCCCGGTTACGCTTGTACCGCTGGAAGGATGAAGCCGAGCAGGTAGGTGGAAGACGCGCTGCCGCGTCCAAAACAGAAGGATTCTAGCATCCGGTGACTTGAACCAACGCTGGGGCAGAAGTCGCTGAAAATCGAGACCATGACATTGCCTCATTAGTCGGTCGAATCTGTACTAGGGAAAGAGTCGTGACCAGCCGGCGACTGCCGGAAGGGCAACAGCGAGGCCAAAAGAAATACAGCGGACAGCGGTATTAGTTATATTGCTATGAAACTTATGAGGGCCGGCTGAAGAGATGAGATCACATTCCAGAATGGCATCTGCGGGTCGGCATGCTTTGCTGCTAACAAGAGCTGTATATAGCCATTATGATGCTCGATGATGCTCCCGTTTCGGACCCTGCTACCGTTAGTGTGCAGGCAGGATCGGTTAGGGGTTGACAATGTGTGACCGAACTAGCTTCGTCTATAAACTCAAGCGTGGCCTAAGCAATCCGAGCCGCATCATTCCCTATTATCGGCACAGCTTTCGTAATCGCAAGCTTGCGGCTGAAAGCAGAGACTTCATCCAATACTACGCTCGGGTCGTAGACTACAATGCCGCGTATGTGAGCCCGGATCTGGCAGTCGGCAGCTCCAGCCGCGAGCATTGGATGGAGATCGGCAAATTCCAGTTCGACTACCTAGTCGGACATGGGCTGAAACCACACCATCGTTTCCTGGACGTCGGCTGCGGCAACCTCCGATTGGGTTCTATGCTCATTGCTTATCTCAATCCCAACTGCTATGTCGGCGTGGACATCTCGCCAAAAATTGTCTGTGCTGCTTTGAGAACGATCGAAGAGTTCAACTTACAACGTCAGTGCCCCTATATCTACCTGCTCGGCGAGACGTCCTATCAATTTCTCCCCGAGTCCCATTTCGACCACGTGCACGCGCATAGTGTCTTCTCGCATTTGCCTCTGCCGGAGATTGAAAAGGTGCTCCGGGACACCCTACGCGTCATGAAGCCCGGAGCCTCTTTCGACTTCACTTATAACCCTTCTAACAAAACGGGCAATTTCCTGAGGGAGGATTTCTATTATCCGACCGAAACGATGATGCAATTGGCGACGTGTTGTGGGTTCGAGCCGACCCACATGCAAGACTGGCACTACTCGCAGAACAAGATAAGAGCGGTCAAACCTCAAATTAGCAACTAGTACAGCGTCCCACTGAGAACGAAAGCATGTTTAGACGGTCGAATCTACTTCGGTCAGACGCAAATCGAGCGCGGCTTGGTCTGGTACGAATACGGAATCGTTGTTTGGCAGAATTGCGACAATTCCAATTCAGAACGAGTCAAGGCGCGGATTTCCCATTAAGTCCAAGCAGTCGAAAAGTAGAGGCCAAATTGCCCGGGCCGTACATCATAGAAGAAGTCAGAAGTACCGCCGGTTTCCTAAGTCTGAGGGACGAATGGAATACCTTAGTTCTTGAACGGGCCAACGCCACTGTCTTTCAGACTTGGGAATGGAACTTCCACGTTTGGAAATACAGTGAAGCCAAATCAAATAAGTTACACATCTTACTGGTAAGAGAAAAAAACGGCAGCCTGATAGGAATTGCTCCTTTTTATTCTCATGAAAGATTCATCTTAGGTTTCAGATTAAGAATTTTCGAATTTATCGGAAACAACTTTACCGATTACCGCGATTTCATCGTCCGGCATGACTGTACTAATTTGGTCTACCATGAGATTCTAGTCTGGCTAAATCAGAACGACACCCGGTGGGATATAGTCGATTTACAATACGTTAGTGAGGAGTCGGATGTAGTTAAGAACTACAGCACTTTATTCAGAGATTGTGGCTTTAGGACCGCCATTCAGCGTCACAATAGCTGTCCTTATCTAAGTCTTCGCCGCGACCGCGACTTCTATGAGAACATCCATAGTCAAAATCTCGTTAAACAAATAAAGTACAAAACGCGAAAGCTGGAGAAGGATTTTAACTATCGATTCCTGACTATATCTAGTTCCCTAGAGTTGGAAGAATACTTCGGTAAATTCTTTGAACTACATCGGAAAAGACGAGACCAGAAGCTTCAACGTGGCATGTTCCGGTCTGAGGAGCAAGAGCAGCTTTTTACGAATCTGTGGTCCGATCTATTGGGAAGAGGGCTGAGACTGTGTTTTCTATTGATAGACAACCAAGCTGCAGCCTGTCTGTGTAATTTTGCTTTTAAGAATAAAATTTACTCTTATCAAAACGGGCTGGATCCAAGATTCTCCAAGTACAGCTTGGGATACATTATCCACTCGCTTGCTATAAGGGAGGCGTTGAAAGAAGGAATGGAGGAGTATGATTTTTTATTGGGCAGTCCGGATTACAAGAGCGAGTGGACGGAACAGTATAGAACCCTTTATAGGATAATAATTTCTAGAGGGTTTCGAGAGTCCATCTTTACTGCAAACGAAAAAGTGTTGGGCTTTTGGCGTCGCCAATTCCGCCGAAGTAAGTTGATCCGGAAGTGCTATGTTTGGTTCAAGAGGGCCAGAACCAGAGATATTCACGTGACTTCTACTGTGTGAGGATGCGTCCAGGTCGGATCTGAGCACATGTCAAGGGCGAGTTCAAGAGCTGGTTCGGCGGTCAGGAACCGACGGTGTCTCGATGGTGGTTGAAGGTTGGTAGGCGGCGGCCTGATTCATCTTACTTTCTCCTTCGAAGATTGATTGCTCGCGCGGCCGAGAATAGCCGCCAGCGTGCAGAGATTTGCGTGACCGTCGATCCGGCGGAAATGCCTTGCCGTAAGTAGCCAGGCCGAAAGCGTTGCAAGGTGAACATCTCCTGCATGCCCTCGCGGAGGCTGCGCCCGGCTGACTCATGCTCTCGCTCCAGGAACCGCGCCAACCGCTCCAATCGTTTCTCTCCATCCTCGGCGGTCTTCACCTTCCAGGCCGCCCGCATGAGATTGCTGTTTTGACCATACTGCTCTTTCGGCAGTTCGTTGAGGACGTTACGCATTTTGTGATTGTGGCACCGCTGCACCGGCTGTTCCGTGCCGAACACCTCCTCGATCGCAGCCCGCAACGCTTTGGCCCCATCAATGACGAACAGATACTTGCGATCGGTGGGAAGTCCCTGATCCCGCAGATGGGTCAGCAAGCGCTTGACCGAGGCGGCGTTTTCCGTCGCTCCAGGCTCAATACCCAAGATGTGTTTCTTTCCTTCTCGATCTACGCCCACCGCACTGAACGATGTGAGAAGAAGGATCTGCCCGCTGGCTCTGCAGAACTGCTCGATGATGACGGCTGACTCCCGTGCGGCGCGGGTCACAATGTGATAAGGTTTCTTCACGGCGGTAGGCTCCTTTCGGTTTTCTGCGTTTGGCGACCAGATTCTATCGAATCGGCGCCCCACCGCCGCCTACCAACCTTCAACTACCATCGAGACACCGTCGTCAGGAATCTATCTTGACTAATACAATCGCGATAGAAGTCCTTCTGGGAGCAGTCGTCTTCACGGTTGTTAGTTTCTTGCTATGGCTACGGCGGCATAGTGCCTTATGCGGAGGAAGGAGCAGAAGTATTCAATGGCCGGACGCCTGGGCGAGCATACTCTTCGTACTGATATTGTCGGGACCGCCAACACTCAGGGTTCGCGACCTGGCTGCCTCAATCCGAGGAGAGGTAGATTATGTAGTTCTCCTTCACTTAGTAGTGTGGGGATCAGCCGGTGTTTGGGTATGCTACCAGGTCGTTGTTCGGCGTCTGGTGGAAAGACGCACAGTGTTGCAATTGTGGGTTCCTCAGAAAATCGGCTTGGTGCTTGTCGTCTGTCTGGGAGCATCGGCATTAGTATCTCCCGGGTTCGCCCTCACCCTATTCAAGGTCTATCAAATACTTGTGATGCTTCTTTTTAGCCTCCTTTTCGTGCAACGGTATGGCGCAAACGCCTGTCTACGGAGATTGTTCGTCGGAAGCGTACTTCTGGTGATAAGTCTTGTGGTGTCGGCGATCATTGCTCCTGATCTTGTGCTGGGGGGCTCTCGGTTGCGAGGTGATCTAATCGCACCCGCTGGCGATGTTTCTGTATTTTCGTTGATATTGCTTTGCACTGACCGAAAAGGTTACGCACGATATGGTTCCTCATTCTTTTTGTGCTTTCTCTTTTTGTCCTCGTATTCTCGCGTACGCGCACTGCTTACATATGCATGGGGACCGTTCTTTGCTTGGCGATTCTCCTGCGCCCCAACCTTCGCGCACTAAGCGATTTGCATTGGGAGCGTTAGCGCTATTGCCGTTGGTCTTTTTGAATCCCTTCGATTTCTGATTGGATAGTACGCGATCCAGAAAGTGTCAGCACCTTAAGCGACAGAATCGGATTATGGGCCAGCCTAACGAACATGACCCTAAGACAGTCGCCGCTTATTGGTCTTGGATATTACAGCGCGTCTCGAGTTTATGGTCCACAGTACAATCCAGACCTTGGTACAGCCCACTCGGTCTTTGTGGAGACATTCATTGGAGGAGGGATCCTGAGCACGGCTGTTCTGGTAGCCCTCTGGCTGACCCTTGGCGTTTATGGAGTCTCGCTGCTTCATCAGAGGAACGACAGAATTCCATTTGTATGTTTCTCGCTTCTGATATCGATTATGCTGTTGAGCTTTACTGGATCAGCGCCGATCGAGGCCCCGGATGGCTTCGTCTTTTGGTGTGTAGCTGCCATTTTGCCCACTCTCCGTGTAAATAGCGGGCACCCTGTCTTGAATAAACTTGTAGTCCAGCCATGAACATACTTTTTATCGTCGACAAGCTCTCGCGGTACGCAGGCACCGCTGTATACGCGGAACAAATGGTGAAACAACTAGGAATGCGCGTTGATTCTCACGAGCTCGTTGAATTGGTTCAGCAACGGAATTGGCCACGGGAACTTCGGCAAAGAATCACCGAACATCGACCGGATATCGTCCACATGCTTTGTGGCAGGCCCAGGATGATCTTCCGTGTCGGTTTTGCCTTAAGAGGCCATGATTTTCCCAAGGTGGTAAGCATTCACAATCTTCCTCCGCAAGAATACAGAATCGGCGGACTGTACTCGTGGCCCCGTGTCTATCGGCATGCTCGAAACCTGCGTTACTTTTATAGCCGCTCCGTCTACCTTTTCGCACTTCGCCATTATTACGACGCCTTAGTCGCCATGAGCGATACCGTCCTTCAACGACTTGATAAGGTGTGTCGGAGAAAAGCATACAGGGTGCCCGAAGGAATCACCTTCCAGACGAGCCCGGAAAAGCGCAATCTCGCCTTTCGGCACGATATGTTTGGGGAACAAAAAGGTCCTCTGATTCTGACGGTGGGCGCTTTTATCTTCCACAAGGGCGTTCACCGAGTATTGGACGCGCTTCCCTCTATCATTTCAGAACACCCTGGGGTTTTGTACGTGGTCGCCGGCAAGAAACGAGACCCGGCCTACTACGAGTACGTGCAAGGGGTTGTTCGCTGCCGAAAGCTGGATCAGCACGTCCGGCTTTTGCCTGATGTCGATTCTGAGAGACTGGCTGGCCTGTATGAGAACTATGATGTATATGTTCAACCTTCGTATGAGGAAGGCTTTTGCCTCACTTTCCTTGAGGCGTTGTGTAGGAGAAAAGGGTCAGACAAGCCATTTGTGCTGGTGGGCGGGACGACAGGCGAACTTCCGGCTCTGTTGGCTCTTGCGGGCATGGATGACTTCTTGTTCAACGCGATTAGCGAGACTTCTTTCGGAGAGAAACTGCATCTCGCTCTGCAAGCGTTCAAGAATGGCTTTTGTCCCAATGTACAGTGGCAGCAAATCGTTAAGACTTACTCTTGGGAGCAAGCAGCCAAGCATATGAACAAGCTGTATACGCTCCTGATTCGCCCTGGGGGCTCCACCAAGGCTGATTGGAGAACCGATTGTATCGGTGACGAATATGTTAACGGAAACGAGGTCTGACGATGAAGAAATGGCTGAAGCAGACTTCTGGGAGGACGATCGGGCGTTGGATTGTTCGTAATCCGCTTGACCGAGTAGTAGTGCTTTGTTATCACTCTATCCATCCAACAAAGCCTTTCACGTCTGCGGCGCCATCTTTGTTTGATTCGCATCTCTGTTGGTTGAAAGAGCACTGTGATGTGATTCGGTTCAGCGAAGTCAGCGAAGCTTCTAAGGTCACAGGACGAGATCGTCCGGCTGTGGCACTCACGTTTGACGATGGCTATGCAGACAACTTCGAGCTGGCTTTCCCGCTGCTTCAAGGGTATGGAATGCCGGCCACATTCTTCTTGGCAGTTGGACTCCTCGAAAAATGCTCCGCGGTTATAGCGAGGTTTCAAATGCTCCAGGGCGGTTCCTACGAAGATATTCGCCCTCTAGAATGGTCCCAAGTTCGAGAGATGCGGAATGCTGGGATGGAGATTGGGACGCACACCTACACCCACCCCAACCTAGCACGGTTGAGTCCAGAGGCCGTCAAATCCGAACTGCAACATTCCAAGGACCTTATGGAACAACGCCTGGGCGAGCCGGTTACCCTGATGGCATATCCTTTTGGCAAACCCGAGCGCCATTTTCAAGATGAGACGACCCACATTGCGGCAGCGATTGGCTACGAATATGCGGCTATGGTTTTGTATAGAGCTGTTAGTCCTTGCGATTCTCGCTTTAGGATCCCACGGTTTACCACTACCAGGGACGATCTCGATACATTAAGCGCGAAGATTTTCGGAGCTTGGGATCTTCTGGGACTGTGGCAGGCTAAAATCCCGTCACCAATAGCGCGCTTAATATCTCCGTCAGACTTCAGGTTCTAGAGAATCAGTGGAATCCCTCTGAGTTAAAGGGTGTCACACAACTGGATACTTCTCCGCACAGGCTACACAACCGGAGAGCCGGAGTCGAACTTGATCAGGTGAAGTTTAGAGCGACGGCACGTGATGCGCAGCGCGACTCTTTCAGCAGGGGCGAGGCGGAATTCGCCAGCGCGTCGGCGTGCAGCGCTAGTCGGGAACCGCTGGGCGCGGCAGTTGGCCAGAGGAGGTCCGATGACTTTCCGGCTGGCTTGGTGGCTCGCGCCCCCAGTGCCCGCCTCCGCTTCACCAACCGGAGCTCATCGTGAAGCCAGCAGAAATTCAAGTAGAATCGAAAAAGCGGCGAACGGCAGACGGCAGATACTGTCTTGACTGTTGTCTGGTTTCGCAAGTCTGAATTTCAAGTTGTCAAAGGTATTTGTCCAGGAAAAGGGAGAACTCCACTCGCCTGCGGACTTGCTCGTTGGGATGATTTCTGATGAGCAAGATTCTACAAGGATTCCGCTCGGGTTCATCTCCTCAACCTTGCCGGTGCTATTGCACGGCCAATGTCAGCGTCAGCGTTCGAGTAACGCCGCCGCTGGTTGCGAGGATCGTGATCGGAAACGTTCCAGTCGAAGTGCTGCGGCTCGTGTTCACCGACAGAGTGGTAGACCCAGAGCCACCACTAATGAACGCTTGCCCTGGGCCGGCCGTGGCACCAATCTGAGTCGCGCCATCCACGCTTAAGTTGACGGTGTTAGTGAAGGCTCCCACCGGCCAAATTTGAACAGCATAAGTAGCCGAAGATCCCCTAGTTACGGTTTTCGTGTCGCCACCGAAATAGGTGGTCAGCCAATAGTCTGGGGCATCCGGAGTGGGCGCAGCACAGCTGGCCGAAGGGTCACTGAACGTCGAGTTAGCGTCCTGATTCATGTACGTCTGCCAACCGGCGAAATTATAGACCCCGGTTACTGGGTGGAAGATGTACGCATTTGAGGCGTTCCACCAGGTGTTGTAGTTGGACGAGAAGGTACCCTGGAACTGTGTCCAAACGCTTCCTGAGAGATACGAGTAAACCATGGCCTGCAGGCTGCCGATGCCGACAAATGTATCTTGACTTAGCGTCCAGTTTTGGGACTGGACAGTGTAGGACTTCCCGGTCTCCCAATTCGTGAATGTCCTTCCACTGCCACTGCCGCCGATGAGAATTTGGCCACCGTTACCACCTGGCGTAACGGCATTGTTATAGAAAAGCGTTTTTCTGACGGTCACATATTCTGCGTTTGCGCTGATAAGAGCACCGAATGAGTACGCAGAGACTTCGTTGTCCTTGTTATTGCACAGCTTACTGCCAGTAATCGAAATTGGCCCTTCGTCCGCCTCTAGGAACATGCCGTAGGTGAGGTTGTTTGAGCTGTCCAGGTTCTCAATGGTGATGTCCGCGTTGTCAGTGTCGAACCAGATCCCGCCAGTCTGATTGTAGTAGGACTTGAATCCATTGAGGTCGGATGCGTGCAATGCCAATAGCTTCGCACCGTCATACGCCCAACCATAGGCTGCGCCTTGAGCGTTTCGCCAGTTGTTGTAGGAGGTTTCGTCGTTTGAATAGGTGAAATTCTTGCCTCGGTCGGCGCCCCAGCCGGAGCCGCCGTTGTGGTAGGCTTGAGAACTCTCCACCAGGACATTGTTCACCGTACCAAAGCCCAGTCCGGTCTGGTTGTTCCAAACAAATCGGTCCGTATCTATCAGCACATAATTTGAATTATTGATCGAGAGCGCGTTGCCACCATTAGGGCATGTAGCAGAATGCTCAAACGTCAGGCCGCGAAAGACGATATTCGTGGCTCCGCTCACGTCAAAATCCTCACTGCGCTGAGCGACTTCCACTGTCGCCGCGGCCATGTTCGTCCCTGTCGGCGGCCAAATCGACACGACGTTGTTTGTGTCATCCACATAGAACGTACCGACGACTAACTGGCTTGACGAAAGAACTTGCGTCAGCGGCGTCCCGTTCACGAAAATCATCTCCCTGCGGAAGACAATCGGCGGCATATAAGGCCAGCCGTTTGGCGGAGTACACGGGCCGCCAATCGATGGGAAGCTGTGCGTGTACGAACTCCCGCTTTGCTTCCAGCCCGTCCACACATCTGACCCAGAGATAATCACGGTGCCGTTCGTTGCTGCTTGAAATGTGACTGGGAGCGCTGTCGTCGTGCCGTTGAAATACACTTTTTCTCGGTAGGTCCCTGCATTGATAATCACCTTTGTCCCGATGCTATTGTGATTGTTAAAGACGGCGACGGATACGGCGGCTTGAATTGTCTTTTTCGGCTGAGCTTGAGTACCAGGATTCGAATCACTGCCATTCGGATCGACATAAAGGGTCACGGTCTCCAGATTTTCGTTTATAGATGAACTACTGGCTGTGATCGAGACCGTCGCATTTGCCAAAGCACTGAGAGCGGAAGTGCTCTGTGCTGTTACGGTTACAGAGTTTGTCCTCACGCTTTGGGGTGCGGTATAGAGGCCGGTTGAAGAGATGGTTCCTACGATTGAATTTCCGCCTGCAATGCCGGAGACCAGCCAGTTGACCGCCGTACTCGTGGTACCCGAAACCATAGCCGTGAATTGCTGCAATTGACCCACCTGAACGCTCGCACTGCTTGGGGAGATCGAGACTGAAACCGGCGTCCGTGGGCCACATACACTCAGCGTGGACACCAGGAACAGTACAACCAGCGAGGACTTGAAACCCTTGAGGTGGCCTTCCCAGTCGAGCCGGAGAAACACTATGCGTATCCGCAGCGCTGGCCTCATCAGAATTCAAGATCGTCCGATCGGCTGGAAAGCCTGGTGCGCGTGAATATGTTACACCCAAACGCGTTTGAGATTCTCGCAAGCAGTGCCGACGGCCAGTGCTATTGCACGGCCAAGGGTGGAGCTATGTGTGAACAGAGTGCCCGATGGTGTCCAGCCCGTCCACACATCCGACCCGGCGATAATGGCCGTCCCGTTCGTCGCTGCCTGGAAAGTCACGGGAGCGCTCGTGCTTGAGCTAGTTCCGTTGTATTAGACCTCCTCGCGATGACCCACCTGAACGCTCGCACTGCTTGAGGAGATCGCCAAAGAAACCGCTGTCGGGGAGGCACAATAGTAACGCTTGCGTTGGCCTGATTCGTTCCGTCTGTGGCCGTAACCATTACCGATGAATTGGACAAGACATTGCTGGGAGCGGTATAGAGACCGTCGCCCGAGATTGTGCCTGCGCTCGAATTTCCACCCAGGTGAATTGGTGTGACTTTCCAGCTTGCACGATCGCCGTCGTGGGCGACACGGAGATATTGGGCGCACCGCCTGCGCCGGCTACCGCCACGACACTGTCCACAGGCACATAGCTAGAAATTGCAACAGTTGCAGAGTAGTTGATTTGAGCGGTTGGGGTAAAGTTCACGCTTAGCTGGAAGTTTTGCGAAGGCTGCAGCGCGATCGGTTGATTCCCGAAATCAATTGAAACGGGACTCACGGAGATGACGTGATGATTGCTCATGCCGTTTACGCTCAGCGCGGACCCCAGGAAAATCAGAACCAGCGAAAGCCAAATCCCTTTGCAGTGCGCTCTCTTCCAATCGGTTTCGCCATCCTGGACTCTGATGGACGTATCCCTGCGGATAAGCATAGTGGTTACGTCTTCTGCGGGTCTGGTGGAAATGTTATGGAGCGGTCGTTCAGAAGAAAACTGGCAAGAGGGACGGATTTGCTTCAGGTGTAGGGCGGGCAGTCTTAGGCCAGGGCTAAAACGGATGAAGATGAAAATCCTGCTTATCCATAACTCCTACCAGCAACCGGGAGGAGAGGATGTCATCTTCGAACAGGAACGCCTTCTGCTCGAGTGCGCCGGGCACCGGGTGCTAACGTATCGTCGAAGCAACAGCGAAATCAAGAATTCTTCTAATTTGAGACGGCCGGCTTTGCTGAAGCAGATCGTTTGGGCAAAGGACTCGCAACAAGAAGTTGCGGAGTTGCTGCGTCACGAGAAACCCCAGATTGCCCACGTTCACAACACCTTTATGATGGTATCTCCTTCGGTTTATGCGGCGTGTCAGGAAGCTCGCGTTCCCGTCATCCAGACGCTGCATAACTACCGACTTCTTTGTCCTGCCGCCACCTTCTGTCGAAGTGGCAAGGTCTGTGAAGAATGTGCCGAGCACAGTTTATTGCGCGCCGTTTACCACGGCTGCTATCGCCAGTCACGTCCAGCGACGGCGGCCGTCGCCTTCATGCTTGCACTGCATCGCATGCGAGGTACATGGACGCGGATGGTGGACTGCTACATAGCGCCCACGGAGTTTGTGCGCGAAACGTTCATCCGGTGGGGGCTGCCCGCACACAAGATTATTGTGAAGCCGCACTTTGTCCACCCCGATCCTGGCAATCGGAACGGACCTGGCGAATACGCATTGTTTGTTGGTCGCCTGTCCGCCGAGAAGGGGGTAGGAACACTACTGGCTGCTTGGCAAAGTCTCCAAAATCGTTTCCCGCTTGTCATTGTCGGTGACGGGCCACTACGCGCAGAGTTGGAAGCAGAGGTCATGCGGCATCGTTTGCACAACGTTTCCGTTCTCGGACAGTTGCCGCGCGAAAAAACCCTCCGGGTCATGTTAGGGGCTCGCTTCTTGGTGTTTCCCAGCACTTGCTACGAAACATTCGGCACAACCATCGCCGAAGCCTATGCCTGCGGTACGCCGGTCATCTCCTCTCGACTGGGCGCGACTGAAGAAATCCTGGTGGACGGTCGCACAGGGCTGTTTTTCGCGCCCGGCGATTCCGAAGAGTTAGCCCTTAAGGTCGAGTGGGCCTGGGCGCATCCAGAGCAAATGGGCCAGATGGGTAAGAATGCGCGGCGCGAGTATGAATCCAAGTATACCGCAGAGAAAAACTACTCCATTCTGATGCAAATCTATGAACGCGTGCTCGCAACTATGACTTCTGTGTGAAGTCGCGCAGAAATATTCACGCACGGTATATCGCATATATGGTTTCGTATCTGCATTTCTGAATTACAGGAGTTTCAAAATGAAAGCTCTGATAACCGGATCAGGTGGGCTGATTGGTTCTGAGTGCACACGACTGCTCTTGGAGCAGGACTGGGAGGTACTTGGTCTGGACAATGACATGCGCCGGCACTTCTTTGGTGCGGAAGCCAGCACCTGGCCTGTCGTCGAGGAATTGATGAGAAGTACAAAGGCCTACCGCCATTTCGCCCTGGACATCCGAGAGCGCCGGTCAATAGCGGACCTGTTCAAGCTGGAACGCCCCGATTTCGTTATCCATACCGCCGCCCAGCCTTCCCATGACAGGGCCGCTTCTATCCCCTACGACGACTTCGATGTAAATGCGGGGGGGACCATGAACCTGCTGGTAGCGGCTCGCGATTTCTGCCCTGAATCTCCATTCGTTCTCGTGAGTACAAATAAGGTCTATGGCGACCGGCCAAATTTTCTTGCCCTACGGGAATTGGAGAAGCGCTTCGATTATGCGAATGGTCTCGATGGTATAGACGAGAATGTCTCGATCGATAGTTGTCTCCATTCACTCTTTGGTGTGTCCAAGGCAGCGGCGGACCTGATGTGTCAGGAATTCGGCCGTTATTTCCACATGCCCATCGGCATCTTCCGCGGCGGCTGCCTCACGGGCCCGCAGCATGCAGCAGTCGTACTGCACGGATTCTTATCTTATCTCGTCAAGTGTGCTGTGGTTGGGACCGAGTACACTATCTTTGGATATAAGGGAAAGCAGGTACGCGACCAGATTCATTCCCGAGATGTGGCAAATCTATTTTTGCAGTTTTATCGCAACCCCCGCTACGGCGAGGTCTACAACCTGGGCGGGGGGCGAGCCAATAGTATCTCGATACTCGAGGCAATCGATTATCTCGGAGACATGGGATTCGAGCTCGAGTACGTCTATAAGGATCAACCGCGTCTGGGTGACCACATCTGTTACATCTCCGATCTGACCAAGATTCGCAAGCACTTCCCGATCTGGAAGCTCGAATATAGCCTCCCACGGATTTTCGAAGAGCACGTAAAATGGCACCGGGGGAGGGCCAAGACCGCGGTAGCGCACAGTTCTAGTTGATCACGCTCCGATCCAAGATCCGGGAGCGCAGCGTCCTGCGGGTGACGTGCCAAGGATCGTCCAGGAGATACGAAACGAATCGGGACCGATGGAGGAAGACGTGTTGAACGCGGGGAAAAAGGCTGTCCTAGGCGTGATGGTCGACATTACCGATTACGAAGCGGCCGTAGAGTACGTTATCCAAGCGGCGCGCGAACGCCGTGGGGCGGCGATCTCGGCGGTCGCTGTCCACGGTCTGATGACCGGGGTCCTGGACAATGAACACAAATACCGGCTCAATCATTTCGATCTACTGGTCCCAGATGGGCAGCCAGTGCGCTGGGCGTTGAATTTGCTCTATAGAGCGCGGCTTCGTGATCGCGTGTACGGCCCAAACCTCTTGCTGGCCACATGCTCGCGGGCCAGACAAGAAGGCTTGGCCAGTTACTTTTACGGCAGTACACCAGAGGTGCTCCTAGCACTAAAGAACTATCTTGAACGCCGATTCCCCGGATTGATTATCGCAGGAATGGAGCCTTCGAAATTCCGCCGGCTCTCACCTGAAGAAAAGAGCGATTTGGCAGTGCGAGTGCGGACCTCAGGGGCGTCCATTGTTTTCGTCGGACTGGGGTGTCCAAGGCAAGAAGTTTGGGCCTACGAGTTTCGAGAAGTTATCTCGATGCCTATTCTGGCAGTGGGTGCGGCTTTCCCGTTCTTAGCCGGCCGACTCTCTCAGGCGCCAAAGTGGATGCAAGACCATGGCCTGGAATGGTTGTACCGACTGTGTTCAGAGCCTAGACGTCTCTGGCGTAGGTATGTGCTCCTAAACCCAGCATATATGTTACTGGTAGCCTTGCAGGCGATGGGTCTCTTCTGTCTCCCGACAGAGGGAAGATCACCCTCTAGTGAGTTGCTCTATGGCTGATGAGCAGGTGGCTTGTGTTGCCGATAAGATTCGCGACCATTATTGAAGAAAAGGGAGTGGCGTTTGTGCATTACAATAGGAGTTACGCGAGCGATTCGGCTTTAGCTGACCATCTATTTCGGTAACGAAGGACTGTAACGAGGGGATCTTCGGCTACTTATGCTGTTCAAATTTGGCCGGTGGGAGCTGAGGTTGTCCCCTTGGGCGAGGCAAGCAGTTAAGACACTGTTTGCCGTTCGCTGCATTTCGATTGTACCGCCCTCTCCCTTTGCTCCAAGATGCGCCACACCAAGACACTTATCGAAGGGACGAAGCAGGGGAAATTTGGAATTTAAGCGGCTCTCTAGTATGGGGTTGCCAATCGCTGAGTGGTGACCCTGTGTGTTCGGCCCTCTTGATATGCCCACGAAGCACCACGCTCGGCGTCTCAACCAGAAATTTGCCTGTTTCAAGCTCCGTATTTGCCGGTCTCGCATCGATCGGTTTGGTATGATGCAGGACAAGTTTCAGACCTGAGAGCCGTTCATCGCGGGCAAGCGTTGGCTCCTCGCATTGTCGAGGACTTGCCAACTGCTACTTATGGTGTGAAGACCACGTCTGTTGATTCTTATCTTTCTGAACGGTACATCCGAGAGGTGAACATAGTCAAGATAGACACAGAGGGAGCAGAGCTGGATGCGCTGCGAGGTATGGAGGAGATTGTCCCACGCTCGAAACAAATGGCGATGTTTATAGAACCTAACCCAAGGACACCACGTCAATTTGATTCCGGTCCTCTGGAGCTGTGGTCGAAGCTTTGCGACACGAATTTCGAAATCATGGCTGTCAACCATAAACGACGTTTGACGCTCTTAACCAACAAAGATTCAGTACTCGAACTCGCTGAAAGAATACATGGTTATCTCAATCTAATCTGTATGGAAAAATAACTAGCGTTGATCCTATGCAGACTCGCAAAGGTCGCTGTAGCGGGTTCGACTTGCTTTCCTAAATCTGCATGACATTGAATATGATCTCGTCGAAGGAACGGAGTTTGAGCTTCGTTTTAGAGAGCGGAGAGTGTCCGACTCGACTGTGGTGAAGGTGTATTGCGCGTCTGTTAGTCTGCTGAGTCGCTGTGTTTTTCTGCCCGGGTTCATGATTCGCGTGAGTGTTGCGTTTGTCTTTCTATATGCCGTAGCTTTGACGGCCTCAGGACAGACCAGCGTTCTCACGCAGCACAACGATCTCGCGCGAACCGGCCAGAACCTGGACGAAACGATCCTGACGACGTCGAATGTCAATGTAAATCAATTTGGGAAGTTATTTTCGCTGCCCGTCGATGGCCAAGTGTACGCTCAGCCGCTGTACGTTCCCAATGTGACGATCAACGGCGGAACTCACAACGTGCTGATCATCGCAACGGAAAACGACAGCGTGTTCGCGTTTGACGCCGACTCGAATACGGGAGCGAATGCTTCGCCCCTGTGGCACGTGAGCCTGGTAGACGTGGCGCATGGCGCCGGCTCCGGTGAAACTCCCTGGACGACAGCTGCAACGCCCATCAGTAGCTGCACTAACGTCCAGCCGCTGATCGGCATTACGAGTACGCCAGTTGTTGATCCTAGTTCCGGAACAATTTTCGTCGAAGCGACGTCGACGAACGGATCGAGTTACTTCCATCGGTTGCATGCAATTGCTCTAGCTACCGGCGCCGAGGAATCGCAAGGCCCTGTGCTAGTAACTGCCACAGTGAGTGGGACGGGTGACGGCAGTTCCGGCGGACAGCTGACGTTCGATCCTTTGTACCAACATCAGCGCTCAGGCCTGCTTCTCTTGAACGGGGTTATTTATTTGGCTTTCGGTTCTCACTGTGATCTCAGCCCCTATCACGGGTGGCTCTTTGCCTATGATTCTGCGACCTTCACTCAAGAGAGTGTTTTCGTGACGACGCCCAACGGAGGACTAGGTGGAGTCTGGATGGCAGGCTCGGGGATCGCGGCAGACGCGAACGGAAACATCTATATCGCTAGCGGTAACGGAGATTTCGATACGACGAATGTTCCTGCGACGGAGGTGGGGGACACAATTCTGAAGCTGGGCACGACGGGTGCAGTGCTCTCTCTCCTGGACTACTTTACTCCTTCGGATCAAGCTTGCTTGGACACTGGAGACAAGGACCTCGGCTCAGGAGGGGTATTGCTGCTTCCCGACCAGCCTGGGACGTACCCGCACATTCTCGTTGAGGCTGGTAAAGAAGGGCAGATTTATCTAGTGAATCGCGATCAGATGACCGCCAACAACAGCCATTATAACCCTGGCACCCCAGCCACGAGCTGTAGCAGCACAGACCCGGAGATTTTGGAAGAGACCAACGCGGGCGCGATTGGAGGAATGTTTAGTGTGCCCGCATATTGGAACAGCACACTGTATGTCTGGGGCGCCAGCGACGTTCTGAAGGCGATTCCCTTGATCAATGGGCTGCCAGACTTCAACAGCGTCACGAGCGGCTCAACAACGATGTCATGGCCTGGTGCGACGCTTTCGATTTCTTCTGATGGAACCACCGCAGGCACGGCGATTCTTTGGGCCATTGACTCTTCGCATTACGGGTCGCCGGGTCCCGGTCCAGGTCCAGCCGTGCTTCATGCGTATGATGCTACGAATCTCTCGACGGAGCTTTGGAACAGCACTCAGGCGGGAGGCAACCGCGATCAGGCGGGAAACGCCGTGAAATTTTCTGTTCCGACGATAGCCAGCGGAAAGGTTTACATCGGCACGTCTACTGAAGTCGATGTTTACGGGCTACTGAGCCCCCAAACAGCAACGCCGGTGATCAACCCGGCAGCGGGGATGTACGGGTCGCCGTTGACGGTCACGATCACAGATGAGACGAGCGGTGCGACGATCTATTACACGACGAATGGAAGTGCGCCGACGACGAGTTCGACACAATACGCGGGGGCATTCCAGTTGACGTCATCGGGGACGGTGGAGGCGATTGCAGTCGCGAGCGGGTATGTCAGCAGCACGGTCGCGAGCGTGGCATACACGGTCGGTGGGGCTGCGGCAACGCCGACGATTTCGCCCAGTTCGGGGTCGCAGTCATCGCCAGTGACGGTGATGCTCACCGACAGCACTCCGAATGCCACGATTACCTACACGACCGACGGTAGCACCCCGGTGCCTGGCCAACACGGGACTGCGGTCTCCTCCGGTGCATCGTTCTCGCTGAGTTTCACTTCTACGGCGACGGTTCTTGCCATTGCGAGCGCCAGTGGCTTTTCGAACAGCGCGACTGCGAGTATGACCTACACAATCCAGTCAACGGGTGGTAGTACTCCAAGCTACAGCAGCGGGTTCACCTCTACAGGGCTGACGCTGAACAATGGAGCTGCGATTAGCGGGACCCAGCTGCAGGTGACCGATGGTGGGACGTTCGAGGCAAGAAGCGCGTTCTTCAGCACGCCGGTGAACGTGACAAGCTTCACGAATGCGTTTACCTTCCAGGACACGAGTGCCAAGGCGGACGGTCTTTGTTTTGTGATTGAAGCGAGCGGACCAACGGCGCTGGGCGGCAACGGGGGGAGTCTCGGCTATGCGGGCGCGACGGGAACTCTGAGCACGAACAGCCTTTGCGTCGACTTTGATTTGTTCAACGGCAGCACAAACAAGGAGATAAGCAACACGGGATTGTTCACGAACGGCGCCTCACCAGCTAACGGGGCTGGGAGTGCGGCGGGTAGTCTTTCGTTTCAAAGTGGCGACGTCATGTCCGTGCAGATGACCTACAACGGGACGACGCTGACGATGCAGATCACGGACACGGTAACGAGCGCGACGTACAGCACCAGCTTTACGGTGAACATTCCGAGCGTAGTAGGTGGGAACACAGCGTATGTGGGGTTCACGGGCGGGACGGGGGGACTGACGGCGATCCAGGATATTTTGACCTGGACGTATACGCCGACGGGAGGGACGCCAGTAGCGCCGACGATCACGGCGCAGCCATCGAATCAGACGGTGACCGTGGGGCAGACGGCAACGTTCACCGTGGTGGCGAGCGGGACGGCACCGCTCAGTTACCAATGGCTGGAGAACACGGGCTCAGGTTTTACGGACATCTCCGGGGCGACTTCGGCCAGCTACACGACGCCGGCGACAACCAGCGCCAACAGCGGGACTACTTTTGAGGTGACGGTCAGCAATTCGCAAGGGCCGGTGACGAGCAATGCAGCCACACTAACGGTCACCTCCTCATCCACTTCTCCGAGTTACAGCAGTGGCTTCACCTCCACGGGGCTGACGCTGAACAATGGGGCTGCGATTAACGGGACCCGGCTGCGGCTGACCGATGGTGGGACGTTCGAGGCAAGAAGCGCGTTCTTCAGCACGCCGGTGAACGTGACAAGCTTCACGAATGCGTTTACCTTCCAGGACACGAGTGCCAAGGCGGACGGTCTTTGTTTTGTGATTGAAGCGAGCGGACCAACGGCGCTGGGCGGCAACGGGGGGAGTCTCGGCTATGCGGGCGCGACGGGAACTCTGAGCACGAACAGCCTTTGCGTCGACTTTGATTTGTTCAACGGCAGCACAAACAAGGAGATAAGCAACACGG
The DNA here is from genome assembly GCA_963729525.1 of uncultured Acidobacteriota bacterium. Lineage (GTDB taxonomy): Bacteria > Acidobacteriota > Terriglobia > Acidiferrales > UBA7541 > Palsa-295. The sequence continues at coordinate 2,593,039 of CAVSOB010000005.1, read as the reverse complement.
GATTGTTCACGAACGGCGCCTCGCCAGCTAACGGGGCTGGGAGTGCGGCGGGTAGTCTTTCGTTTCAAAGTGGCGACGTCATGTCCGTGCAGATGACCTACAACGGGACGACGCTGACGATGCAGATCACGGACACGGTAACGAGCGCGACGTACAGCACCAGCTTTACGGTGAACATTCCGAGCGTAGTAGGTGGGAACACAGCGTATGTGGGGTTCACGGGCGGGACGGGGGGACTGACGGCGATCCAGGATATTTTGACCTGGACGTATACGCCGACGGGAGGGACGCCAGTAGCGCCGACGATCACGGCGCAGCCATCGAATCAGACGGTGACCGTGGGGCAGACGGCAACGTTCACCGTGGTGGCGAGCGGGACGGCACCGCTCAGTTACCAATGGCTGGAGAACACGGGCTCAGGTTTTACGGACATCTCCGGGGCGACTTCGGCCAGCTACACGACGCCGGCGACAACCAGCGCCAACAGCGGGACTACTTTTGAGGTGACGGTCAGCAATTCGCAAGGGCCGGTGACGAGCAATGCAGCCACACTAACGGTCACCTCCTCATCCACTTCTCCGAGTTACAGCAGTGGCTTCACCTCCACGGGGCTGACGCTGAACAATGGGGCTGCGATTAACGGGACCCGGCTGCGGCTGACCGATGGTGGGACGTTCGAGGCAAGAAGCGCGTTCTTCAGCACGCCGGTGAACGTGACAAGCTTCACGAATGCGTTTACCTTCCAGGACACGAGTGCCAAGGCGGACGGTCTTTGTTTTGTGATTGAAGCGAGCGGACCAACGGCGCTGGGCGGCAACGGAGGGAGTCTCGGCTATGCGGGCACAACGGGGGCTCTGAGCACAAAGAGCCTTTGCGTCGACTTTGATTTGTTCAACGGCAGCACAAACAAGGAGATAAGCAACACGGGATTGTTCACGAACGGCGCCTCACCAGCTAACGGGGCTGGGAGTGCGGCGGGTAGTCTTTCGTTTCAAAGTGGCGACGTCATGTCCGTGCAGATGACCTACAACGGGACGACGCTGACGATGCAGATCACGGACACGGTAACGAGCGCGACGTACAGCACCAGCTTTACGGTGAACATTCCGAGCGTAGTAGGTGGGAACACAGCGTATGTGGGGTTCACGGGCGGGACGGGGGGACTGACGGCGATCCAGGATATTTTGACCTGGACGTATACGCCGACGGGAGGGACGCCAGTAGCACCGACGATCACGGCGCAGCCATCGAATCAGACGGTGACCGTGGGGCAGACGGCAACGTTCACCGTGGTGGCGAGCGGGACGGCACCGCTCAGTTACCAATGGCTGGAGAACACGGGCTCAGGTTTTACGGACATCTCCGGGGCGACTTCGGCCAGCTACACGACGCCGGCGACAACCAGCGCCAACAGCGGGACTACTTTTGAGGTGACGGTCAGCAATTCGCAAGGGCCGGTGACGAGCAATGCAGCCACACTAACGGTCACCTCCTCATCCACTTCTCCGAGTTACAGCAGTGGCTTCACCTCCACGGGGCTGACGCTGAACAATGGGGCTGCGATTAACGGGACCCGGCTGCGGCTGACCGATGGTGGGACGTTCGAGGCAAGAAGCGCGTTCTTCAGCACGCCGGTGAACGTGACAAGCTTCACGAATGCGTTTACCTTCCAGGACACGAGTGCCAAGGCGGACGGTCTTTGTTTTGTGATTGAAGCGAGCGGACCAACGGCGCTGGGCGGCAACGGGGGGAGTCTCGGCTATGCGGGCGCGACGGGAACTCTGAGCACGAACAGCCTTTGCGTCGACTTTGATTTGTTCAACGGCAGCACAAACAAGGAGATAAGCAACACGGGATTGTTCACGAACGGCGCCTCACCAGCTAACGGGGCTGGGAGTGCGGCGGGTAGTCTTTCGTTTCAAAGTGGCGACGTCATGTCCGTGCAGATGACCTACAACGGGACGACGCTGACGATGCAGATCACGGACACGGTAACGAGCGCGACGTACAGCACCAGCTTTACGGTGAACATTCCGAGCGTAGTAGGTGGGAACACAGCGTATGTGGGGTTTACGGGTGGAACCGGAGGACTGACGGCTACCCAAGACATCCTGACCTGGACCTATGCTGTACAATAGAGTGACTGACGATGCGTGGCCCTTCGTTCAGCGGACGCCGTGCGAGTTTGCGGCGGCCCCAGGCTGTGGAAAAGACGGTGGCTTCGCCCCCTTGGAAAACGCTACGCGTTCCCCACTCTCCCACCGCCACGACGGCGGCGGACCTTGCAGTGGAAGTAAAAACCCGGTCAGCTACATACATTATGACCGCACCAAAAACGGGGGGCAGGTTAGCACCTGCATCGATTCTCAGAGCTGTTCCTGTGATGATCTCTGAGTGTTTTGCCCGGGCTATTGCACCGTCAATGTCAGCGTCACCGTGCGCACGACGCTCCCGCTGCGAGCGATAACCGTAATCGGGAAAGTTCCGGTAGACGTGCCGCCGCTCGTGCTCACGGTCAAGGTCGTCGAGCCCGACCCAGTAATCGAAGTAGAACCAAAACTAGAAGTCGCTCCAATCTGAGTCACGCCGTCGACACTAAAGCTGACCGTGCCGCTGAAAGCCCGACTGGGAAGACCTGAATGGTGTAATTGGCGCTCGCGCCTTGGCTGACCCTCTGCACATTACCGTCAAAATACGTCGTTAGCCAATAGTCCACCTGATTGGGAGTGGGTGCTGAGCAGCTGACCCCGGCGTCACTAAAGGTCGAATTCGCGTCCTGCCCTCTGCAAGTCTGCCAACAAGCAAAATTAAGCGGCCCGTTCACCGCCGGGTCAAACACATTTGTGTTCGAAGCATTCCACCGAGTATTATTGTTGGACGAAAAGGTGGTCTGAAATAATGACCAAACGCTTCCGGTCAAATACGGGGCAGATAGAAGAGCTGCCAACTCCAACAGTCTGTCAGAAACTAGTCGCGAACGATCTTCGAGCGGCACGTTCTTCATCCCTGTCCAATTCGACCGCCTGCTCCACCACGTCACTGATCGATTCCGCCGTCATGTCCGTGTTTAACTGCCACCCCAGGATGAACCGCGAATAGTCGTCCAACACCGAGATCAGGTAATACCATCCCCAACCCACCACGAAAAAGTAGCTCGCATCACTCCGCCACTGCTCGTTCACTCGTGTGGTCTTGCTGCGATATTCCTTCCCCGCGGGGAAGCCGAGAACCTTCACCTCGCGGATCAGCCCGTGGCGTTTCAGCACTCGATACACACTCGACTCCGACACGGCAAAGCCCGCGTGATCGCTCAGCCAGCACGCCACTTCGCGCGGACTGCGGTCCGGCTCGCGTAACGCCGCTCTCAAGATGGCGTTTTCTTCTTCCGGTTTCATCCGATTCCACACCGTTCCCGGCTGCGGCCGCCGGTCCACCAGTCCTGCTTCGCCCTCGTCCCGATATCGCCGCTGCCAGCGATAATACGTCGAATGCGCAAGTCCCAGCTCCCCAGCGTCTGCTTGTTCTCGGCCGGCGACCGCCGCACCTGTTCAATCACCCCGGCTTCTGCTCCGGCCTCATTTGTTCGTATCGCTTCCGTGCCAGCAGCCTAATACGGGCTTTTTTCCGGCGTCATGTTGGCCCAGGCTCAGATCCGCGACCAGTTGCTTCAGCCGCTCATTCTCCTGTCTCAACCGCTCGACTTCCTCGCGGTTCGCTTCGCGTTGTGTGTCCCCGCGCAAACGCTTCTTGCCCGCCTCCATGAAATCCTTCAGCCACTTGTAGTAGACGGTCGGATGAATCCCCTCGCGACGGCACGGCTCCGCCACCGAAACTTCCCCGCGCACTCCTTCGAGCAAGATGCGGATCTTCTCTTCGCTCGGAAATCTTCTACGGCTGGCCTGTTTCGCCCAGCGGATCAAAGCGCGTGCCATATCCCCCGAACGGGTTGTGGTGCCCGATGACTCAACTTTCGTGGAAACTGCGCTGATAGGTTCGTTCTCTTCCTCGTACATGTTCACCCTTTCCGGGCCGACTCGGTCGGCCCAGATTAGACTGCCTCCGCCGCACCCCGTCCGGCCAAACTCAGGCCGGTCGGGGCCCCGCGGCTCCGGCAGTCTAATCCCTGTTGGCGGTGAACTCGACCTCGAAGCCGTAGCTTAATCCTGCTCTCATTTCGCTCCCATTTCCGCTGAAGTCAAACAGGGGGTAAGCTGTCGAAAAAATCCGATACCGCGAGGGCGGTTCGCTAAGCGCTTGGGCGTTGGGGAGCGCGCCGCGGCATCTACAGTCTTATTGGGACAGCAAAACTAAAAGATCAATTCGGAGTTCTATCTAAGAAACGTGCTGTCGAGCATCGCGGACCATTCGATCCGTTGCATCGAGGAACTGTTGCCCTGGAACGTCGCGGCGGAATCCTCCGAAAACTTCAACCTGTGCGGCCTAACACAGAAGAACGAACCTTACCAGACGGCACTCAGCTCACGCTTACGAATAATCCAGGTTAGACAATGGATTTGCCACGATGAGCTCCTGTAACGTTGATGATCTCTGAGTGTTTTGCCCGGGCTATTGCACCGTCAATGTTAGCGTCAGCGTTCGAACAACGCTGCCGCTGTTCGCGATCACCGTGATGGGAAACGTTCCTACCGAGGTGCTTCCGCTGGTATTGACCGTTAAAGTGGTAGACCCAGACGTGAGGATGGACTGCGCACCCAGACTTGAAGTAGCTCCAATTTGGGTCACCCCATCCACGCTCAAGTCGACCGTGCCCGTGAAGGCTCCAACAGGGAAAATCTGGATGGTGTAGCTGGCACTCGCACCGCGAGTTACCGTTTGCTTGTCGCCACCAAAATAGGTGGTGAGCCAATAGTCGGGGTAATCCGGCTTAGGCGGCGCACAGCTGACCCCCGGGTCACTAAAGGTCGAATTTGCGTCCTGCCCCATATAACTGTGCCATTTAGAAAAATCGAACACTCCAGCCTCGGGGTGAAAGACGTTAGCATTCGAAGCATTCCACCAAGTATTGTTGTTGGACGAAAAAGTGCTTTGGAACAGATTCCAGACACTTCCCGTTTGGTACGAATAGAAAAGGTCTTGCAGGCTACCCACTCCCACAACGGTGTTACCGTTAAGCGTCCAATTCTGCGATTGCACCGTATAAGTCTGCCCTGTTTCCCAATCTTTGAATGTTCTTCCAGCGCTGGTGCCTCCGATGAAGATTTCGCCGCCGAAGTCTGGCACTGCGTTATTGTAGAAAAGGCTTCCACTCACCGTCACATATTCCGCGTTTCCGCTGATTAAAGTGCCGAAGGAATACTTTGAATCCTCATTATCATTGTTATTACAGAACTTGCTGTCAGTGATGGTAATAGGACCTTCATCGGCTTCCAGAAACATTCCCATAGTGAGGTTGTTTGAGCTGTCGAGGTTTTCCAGGGTGATATTTTTGTTGTCCGTATCAAACCAAATCCCGCCAGTCTGATTGTAGTAGGCCTTGAATCCGTTGAAATCGGCGGTGTGCATCAACAGGATTTTTGCCCCGTCATAGGACCAGCCATAGTATGCACCCATCGCCTCTCGCCAGTTGTTGTAAGAAGTTTCGTTGTTGTAATAGTTGTGATCTTTGCCCTGGGAAGCGGCGATGCCCCCTGAGCCGTTGTGATTCGCAACACTGTTCTGAACAACGACATTATTGACAAGAGTAAGACCAAGTCCCGCTTGGTTGTTCCACAAAAAGTTGTCGGTATCGATAAGAATGTGATTTGAGGAGGTGACAGTAACGGAGTTACCAGCTTGAGGGCATGTGCTGGCATGTTCAAAGGTTATGCCACGCAGAACAACGTTAGTCGCACTTTGTATATTGAAAGTTCCGGGGCGAACCGCCACTTCAATCGCAGCTGTGGACATATTCGTCCCTGATGGAGGCCACATCGAAACAAGGTGACTCGCATCGTCGACATAGAATGTCCCTTCCACCATTTGATTAGCAGAAATAACCTGAGTCAGGGGGGTTCCATTAACAAAGATCATCTCCCGGCGCAGAATGATCGGCCACATGCTTGGCCACCCGTTTGGTAATGCGCACTCTCCCCATGTATATGGCCAGTTGTGAGTGAAGATATTCCCTGCGGAGGTCCAATCTGTCCACAGATCCGAGCCAGTGATAATAGCCGTACCGTTCTGGGCGGCTTGGAAAGTGACCGGGGCACTCGTGCTAGGAGTGTTGTAATAGACGTTTTCACGGTACGTGCCGGGGTTAAGAGTAACCCTCGTTCCCACATTGTTTTTATTATTATCGAAAGCAATCGACGCTGCCGCCTGAACGGTTTTTAACGGCTTGGCTTGAGTGCCCGGGTTAGAGTTGTTGCCTGTATTAGGATCTACATAGATAAAAGCTTTTTCCTGATTTTCTGGTATAGAAGTGATCGTGACCGTCGCGTTTGCCGAAGCGCTGAGATTGGAGGTGCTCTGTGCCGTTACGGTTACAGCGTTTGTCGGCGCAATTGACGGTGCGGTATAGAGGCCGGTTGAAGAGATTGTTCCGACAGATGAGCTTCCACCCAGAATGCCAGCCACTAGCCAGTTCACCGCCGTATTAGTTGTGCCTGAAACTGCGGCTGTGAATTGCTGTGATTGACCCACTTGCACGCTTGCACTGGCTGGTGAGATCGATACTGAGATCGGCAGAGTGTATGTCGCCGTGGCAGTGGCGCTGTTCGAGAAACCACTGGCGCTCGCAATGGCCTGAACCGTTGGCGTAGAAGTAAAACTCAGCGAGAACGATGCACCGGAGGAGGCCGCAGTCCCGTGTTGGCCAGGCACCGGGGTGCTACCGTCGGTCGTGTAGGTAATCGTGGCATTCGGAGTGCTGTCGGTGAGCGTCACGGTTACCGGCGAGGTCTCCGTCCCCGAACCTGGCGTGATGGTCGGCGTGGCCGCCTGCGACTGAGAGGATCCTGACGTATAGGTCCAGGTCAAAATATCCTGGATCGCCGTCAGTCCCCCCGTCCCGCCCGTGAACCCCACATACGCTGTGTTCCCACCTACTGCGCTCGGAATGTTCACCGTAAAGCTGGTGTTGTACGTCGCGCTCGTTACCGTGTCCGTGATCTGCATCGTCAGCGTCGTCCCGTTGTAGGTCATCTGCACGGACATGACGTCGCCACTTTGAAACGAAAGACTACCCGCCGCACTCCCAGCCCCATGAGATGGATTGGCGCCGTTCGTGAACAATCCCGTGTTGCTTATCTCCTTGTTTGTGCTGCCGTTGAACAAATCAAAGTCGACGCAAAGGCTCTTTGTGCTCAGAGCCCCCGTTGTGCCCGCGTATCCGAGAGCCCCTCCGCTACCGCCCAGGGCCGCAGGTCCGCTCGCTTCAATCACAAAACAAAGACCGTCCGCCTTGGCGCTCGTGTCCTGGAAGGTAAACGCATTCGTGAAGCTTGTCACGTTCACCGGCGTGCTGAAGAACGCGCTTCTTGCCTCGAACGTCCCACCATCGGTCAGCCGCAGCCGGGTCCCGTTAATCGCGGCCCCTTTGTTCAGCGTCAGCCCCGTAGAGGTGAACCCGCTGCCGTATTGGATAGTTTGGGCGTCCGCTACAGCTCCCGCACACACGATTAGAAGTGCAAGGATGTGGAACTGCAATCTCGTTTTCACGGTTTTGCCTCTCTCTATGGCCTCGTTACCAGCTTGCCTCGCCTAAGCGTTGCCCGCCTGAAAGATCCCTGTGGATCGAGCTCATCCAGACATAAAGATGGGTAGCTGGATAACGACCGATGATTCACGCGAGAATGGTGAGTCCTGTGGAACGGGAAATCTACTGGGCCTTAGGTCAGTAAGGGGCCAGGTCCCTCAGTCTGTTCCTTGGCCTTAGATTGGGTACAGCGATAAAGGATCGAAGCTGCTAATAGACACCCCGGACAGGCGGGGTATTCTCACCAGCCCACCACAGGAAGTCCGGGATGGAGAATTCGGCGTACGAGCAGATCCAGGCGAGGAAGGTGAAAACCAGACTGCGCATGCTACAACATGCACAGCGCGCGAGCGGCACGTCAGTCAGACCTGCCGTTTTTTCGGGGCGGCCTACGAGGACCTCAACGACCTGAGCGACTCGCAGCCGACCCAACGTTCCAGTTGATCAGCTCGCAGAGGATCTGGTGCGCCAAAGCTAGTTGTCATTCTAGTGCGTGAGAGTCCCACCGACAGAAGAGTCCAGAGACTGTCGTAGTGATATCCAGCAGTGAGAAGGGTGACTGACTCGCTGAAAGCCTGGATGTAAAAGCCCCCGTGGCTGGGGTAACACCGGTCAGATTCGTCTAGGGGGGCCAGCAACCTGGCAGGCCGCAGGAATGGTGAACCCATAAGCCCCGAAATACGTGCCCTACGGATGGCAGGATAAAGGGAAGAGCCGAGCCGTTCAGATCCAGGCGAAGGCCCAAGTCGGAATCGATATTTTCTGGAGAAAGACGATTCTGATTTTCCCGGAGACATAGAGGGCTGCATGCCAGGAAGGAATGAGCAGCGAAAGCTTGGAACCACTCGCGGGTCGCCTAGGCGCTTCCGCACAGCGAAGGCATCGCGTATAGAGATCGACGAGGGGAAGACTCAGGAGCACCTGGGCGAAGTGGTACGGAGCATGGTGGAAGAGACGCTGAATGCGATGCTGGATGCGGAAGCGGATCGGGTATGCCGCGCCGAGCACTACGAGCGACCGAGACCAGGAAAGACACGCAGGCGGGTTCCTATCAGCGGCAACTGCACCACCCAGGTGGGCGAAGTCACGCTGAAGGTTCCGAAGCTGCGGACCTGCCGTTCGAGACTGCCATGATCGAACGACACCGGCGGCTGGGAGAGTTCGGTGGAGTAAGCGCTGGTAGAATGTATCTTGCCGGCGTGAGCGTGCAGCGAGTCGAGGACGTCACCGAAGCGCTGTGGGGCACGCACGTGAGCCCCAGCACGTGAGCGAACTGAACCAGAAAGATTTACGCGCAGATTGAGGTGTGGCGCAAACAAAGCGCAGTTGGGGCGGGGAGGTGCGCAACGTTTCGCTGCTGGTGGCCATCGGCGTGAATGAACAGGGCTTTTCGAAGCGCTGGCAGTGGCGGAAGGATCGAAGGAAGACAAGGCGAGTCGGACGTATTTCCGCGGCACCGGGAAAGAGCGCGCACTGAAGGGCGTGCGGCTATTCGTTTCGGACAAGTGTTTGGGGCTGATCTACTACGTTTTTCCGCGAGAGCACTGGCGGTGCTTGCGACCGAACAACCCTCTGGAGCGATTGCTGTGCGAGGTGCGACGAAGAACGCGAGCGGTGGGCGCGTTCCCGTATGGGAAATAGCCGGCACGAAGTGGGGGACCCGCCGCTAATCGTACATGAACCGCCTGGCGGAAGCGAGCGAGGCGGTATGAACGCGCGCGCAAAAACTTTCGGCTCCCCCTCGGGGGAGCCGAGCACTACAACTAGACTTACCCTTCAACAAAAGTGCGAAAAAAGCTGGACACTACCTGCCGAGACTCCGAGACTCGCTCTCTCTTCTTCACCTGCCCAAAGAGGCCCATGCCGCCGACTACTGCGGTACTCAAAATCTCAATGAAGCTAGCCGCGATTCTGAGTGTTTTGCCCTGGCTATTGCACCGTCAATGTTAGCGTCAGCGTTCGAACAACGCTGCCACTGCTCGCGATCACCGTGATGGGGAACGTTCCCACCGAAGTGCTTCCGCTGGTATTGACCGTTAAAGTGGTAGACCCAGACGTGAGGATGGACTGCGCACCCAGACTTGAAGTAGCTCCAATTTGGGTCACCCCATCCACACTCAAGTTGACCGTGCCCGTGAAGGCTCCCACAGGGAAAATCTGGATGGTGTAGCTGGCACTCGCACCGGGGGTTACCGTTTGCGTGTCGCCACCAAAATAGGTTGTGAGCCAATAGTCGGGGTAATCCGGCACCGGTGCCGCACAGGCGGCCGCCGGATCACTAAAGGTGGAGTTGACATCTTGACCCATGGCAGCAGCCCAGCCAGCAAAATTAAAAACTCCAGCCGAAGTATTAAAGACATTGGCATTGCTGGCATTCCACCAGGTGTTATGGTTGGAAGCAAAAGTGCTAGTGAAGAGACTCCACGGAGCTCCAGTCTGATAAGAGTAAAACAGGTGCTCACTGCTACCCACTCCCACAACGGTATTACCGTTAAGCGTCCAATTCTGCGATTGCACCGTATAAGTCTGCCCTGTTTCCCAATCTTTGAATGTTCTTCCAGCGCTGGTGCCTCCGATGAAGATTTCGCCGCCGAAGTCCGGCACCGCGTTATTGTAGAAAAGGCTTCCACTCACCGTCACATATTCCGCGTTTCCGCTGATTAAAGCGCCGAAGGAAGACTTTGGACTCTCATTATCATTGTTATTACAGAACTTGCTGTCAGTGATAGTAATAGGACCTTCATCGGCTTCCAGAAACATCCCATAGGTGAGATTGTTTGAGCTGTCGAGGTTTTCCAGGGTGATATTTTTGTTGTCCGTATCAAACCAAATCCCGCCAGTCTGATTGTAGTAGGCCTTGAATCCGTTGAAATCGGCGGTGTGCATCAACAGGATTTTTGCCCCGTCATAGGACCAGCCATAGAATGCACCCATCGCCTCTCGCCAGTTGTTGTAGGAAGTTTCGTTGTTGTAATAGTTGTGATCTTTACCCTGGGAAGCGCCGATGCCCAATGAGCCGTTGTGATTTGCAACACTGTTCTGAACAACGACGTTGTTGACAAGATTAGATCCAAGTCCCGCTTGGTTGTTCCACAAAAATTTGTCGGTATCGATAAGAATATGATTTGAGGAGGTGACAGTAACGGAGTTACCAGCTTGAGGGCATGTGTTGGCATGTTCAAAGGTTATGCCACGCAGAACAACGTTAGTCGCACTTTGTATATTGAAAGTTCCGGGGCGAACCGCCACTTCAATCGCAGCTGTGGACATATTTGTCCCTGATGGAGGCCACATCGAAACAAGCTGACTCGCGTCGTCGACATAGAATGTCCCTTCCACCATTTGATTAGCGGAAATAACCTGAGTCAGGGGGGTTCCATTAACAAAGATCATCTCCCGGCGCAGAATGATCGGCCACATGCTTGGCCACCCGTTTGGTAATGCGCACTCTCCCCATGTATATGGCCAGTTGTGAGTGAAGATATTCCCTGCGGAGGTCCAACCTGTCCACAGATCCGAGCCAGTGATAATAGCCGTACCGTTCTGGGCGGCTTGGAAAGTGACCGGGGCACTCGTGCTAGGAGTGTTGTAATAGACGTTTTCACGGTACGTGCCGGGATTAAGAGTAACCCTCGTTCCCACATTGTTTTTATTATTATCGAAAGCAATCGATGCTGCCGCCTGAACGGTTTTTAACGGCTGGGCTTGAGTGCCCGGGTTAGAGTTGTTGCCTGTATTAGGATCTACATAGATAAAAGCTTTTTCCTGATTTTCCGGTATAGGAGAAGTGATCGTGATCGTCGCGTTTGCCGAAGCGCTGAGATTGGAGGTACTCTGTGCCGTTACGGTTACAGGGTTTGTCGGCGCAATTGACGGTGCGGTATAGAGGCCGGTTGAAGAGATGGTTCCTACCGTCGAATTTCCGCCTTGAATGCCAGAGACCAGCCAGTTCACCGCCGCATTAGTTGTGCCTGAAACTGCGGCTGTGAATTGTTGCGATTGACCCACTTGCACATTTGCGCTCGTCGGTAAGACGGATACTGAAATCGGAGACGCAACCACCAGATTCAGCGCCTGAGTGGCAGTTTCACGGGGCGATGAAGAATCGCCTACTTGCGCCGTGAAACTGAACTGGCCCGCTTGTGTCGGCGTGCCGCTAATCAATCCAGACGACGCTGTTAGCGTTACACCAGTCGGCAAAGAGCCGGATGTAATCGACCAAGTGTAAGGTGTCTTGCCGCCGGCCGCGCCAAGGGTCGCGGAGTAAGTGGAGTTCTGCGTGCCACTGGGCAGCGAAGACGTCGTGATGCTCACCGGCGCACCTACAGCAGCGATGACGATGCTGAAGCCCTGGGATGCCGTCTGGGCCGGAGAACTGGAATCATTCACCTGCACGGTGATCGGGAATGTGCCCGACTGCGTCGGTGTGCCGGCGATCAATCCAGACGAGGCTGTTAGTGTTACGCCAGTCGGCAAGGAGCCCGATGTAATCGACCAAGTATAAGGTGTCTTGCCACCGATTGCAGCCAGAGTCGTCGAGTACCCTACGTTCTGCGTGCCACTCGGCAACGAAGAGGTCGTGATGCTCACCGGCGCGCCCGCAGCAGCGATGACAATGCTGAATCCCTGCGATGCCGTTTGGGCCGGAGAGCTGGAATCTTTCACCTGCACAGTGATCGGGAATGTGCCCGACTGCGTCGGCGTGCCACTAATCAACCCGGACGAAGCTGTTAGCGTTACACCAGTCGGCAAGGAGCCGGATGTAATTGACCACGTGTAAGGTGTCTTGCCACCGGTTGCAGCCAGAGTCGTTGAGTACCCTACGTTCTGCGTGCCACTGGGCAGCGAAGAGGTCGTGATGCTCACAGGCGCGCCCGCAGCAGCGATGACGATGCTAAATCCCTGCGATGTCGTTTGGGCCGGAGAGCTGGAATCTTTCACCTGCACAGTGATCGCGAATGTGCCCGACTGCGTCGGCGTGCCGGCGATCAATCCGGACGAAGCTGTCAGCGTTACACCAGTCGGCAAAGAGCCGGACGTAATTGACCACGCGTAAGGTTTCGTTCCACCGGCCGCGGCAAGGGTCGCGGAGTAAGCGCTCTGAGCTGTGCCTGACGGCAGCGCGCTTATTGTGATCGCTAGCGCTAGCGGAGGCGACCCCGGGTTCGAGGAGAAACCGGCGCAACCGGCCATGGTGATCACTGAGGCTGAGATGGCAAAACATAAGATAATGAAAGAGATAGGGCGGTTATATGCGAGTCCGAGCCGTTTGGTAGCCATTGTTCGCGTGGGGCAGGCTAACAACCGGATTAGGCGCGCAACAATTGAACCTGGGGCCTGTTTTGGGCCGGTTCCGAGTATAGCTTTGCCTTGAGGCATGTTGTCCGGAGGCATGCTATTCCTTGGTGGTGATTGAATTGTGCCCAAAGGCGGAACGCAAAGCTACTGCCCGGAAGCACAGACTTAGTACAGCCATACAGTGTGCTGTCCGGGGGGTCATTAGGTCACCAGGAAGCGTGAGGCTCGATCACAATGCAACGAGCCGACCAAGGGAGCGCAGCAAGACGTTCGAGCTTCCGTCCTCAAGATCAGCCCCCGCCAAAAAGTTTGCACAGATCATCTCCAAGCAGTGGCCGCGGGATTTAGTATGCGATAGTGAACGCGAAGTACAGTGCTGTCGCCTAACATTTTGACGGAAAAGGTTTTCGGCATGGCCTTTCTGCCTACGACGCCGCCTATCTGGATGTGGCGGACCGGCGTGCGGTGCCACTGGCCACTCTCGACAGCGCATTGCAAAAAGCCGGTCGGAACGCGGGGATCGAGATATTCAAGGGCAAGGTTACTCGAGAGTAGGATTATTCCTCACTGGAACAAAAGACAGATTCCCGGAACAACACCGAACATTTTCACGCCATCCTCCTGCTTTGAAAGTGAGCTTCCTCGACGTTGAGACGAACTTTGTCTCTGGAGTCTCTGAATAGGAAACTCGCTTTGTTCAAAGCGTCTTTTCCCCAGCCGTCTGCGCGCTCGGGCCAGGGTTTCTCCTACAGTTTCGGGCGGGCCCTCGGCGCCGTCTTCCCCGCGCTCGTCGGTTACCTCAGTGCGACGATGTCTTTGGGCTGTGCGATCGCCGTTTTCGCTGTCGCCGCCTACGCGCTCATGATCTCGCTGCGTTTTGCTGCCCTTCCGCTGAAAAGAAAGGGGATAGCGGAATCACTTCGAATAGGCGTGAACTTCGTGAACATCGTGTACATGAAAGTGACTACCGCGTGATTAGAGCGCGCTTGCACCAAAGAAGCGAGCGAGGCGCACAGCGCTGTCGCCCTGCGTATCAAGCGAAAGTTTCAATTCTTCAGTGCCTCAATGTCATGAATTTCGATCACCGGAGAGACTGTATCGATGCTGCCGGACATGGAGCCCACCCAGTTTCGGTCCTCCGTGTCTGGAGCCGCTGGAATCACTTCCGCTATCGCTTTGCCGCGCCGGGTTACCCGAAGTGGGACCTTTGTTTCATTGACCTCTTCGAGCAGCGCCAGACATTTCGCCTTGAACTCGGAGATTGCTATCACCTGGATCGATTTCTCGCTTGTCGGCATTCCTGCGTCTCTCTTCGAACCCAACTCACTCTACCGGTGGTCATCTAAAGTGGTCATATGAGGTCCGATCCCTCATCGGATCCTCCTGAACTGCCGAACGGAAGTCATCCTGTTGAAGGCCCTCAAGGGAAGGTCGCTGATGATGGTTACTTGCGCGGCGTGTGGAGACTAATCGGAAGGATCCTTGCATAATCCTTGAAATCTGGGTCGCTGGTGAAGATGGACCAATCACGAGCTAGCGCGATTGCGCAAATCAGGATGTCGATGATGGAAACAGTTACTCCCTTTGATCTGCAGTCGTTACTCGCTTTTGCAGCGGCTTCGTAGTCCGACGTGTCGATCGGCTCATCAGGAAACGATTGAAGAGTGACACGAAGTTTTTCGTATTGAAGCGAGGTCTTGATGCCGGATAGCAATTCCTGCCGGATCAAGCCGATGATTCGAGCCCGCCCCTCTTTGATCAATTCGGTCAATTCAGCAACAGTGGCTTTCTCGACCGCGTTTAAGTCTTGAGCCTTCCGACGGAGGGCAAGAGACCACACAGACGTATCGACGATGGTATTCACGCGCGTTTCGAACTGCGTTCGCGCTTGTAGTTGTAGGTCTTATCGTATTCAATCGTTCCAAAAAGCGACAGAACGCTCTGCTGCTTTCGGCGTTTGATGTATTCGTCGAGAGCCGCGGTAACCGTCTCCCTCTTCGTGCGGTGATGCCCCAATTTCTGAGCTTCCGCAATCAGGCGGTCGTCGATGGCAAGGTTGGTCGGCATAGAGTGTCCAAGGTTCAATTCTACACAAGGCGATGTGTAGCGTCAACTAGGTTTGCATGTGTGAACATGAAGCCAGTCCCGCGGGCTGCTCAGCACGCGGAGACAGGTACCCCAGTTCTTCTCGAAATAGGCGTGAACTTCGTGAACATCGTGTACATGAAAGTGGCTACCGGCTGATTGGAGCGCTTGCGCCAAAGAATTGAGCGAGGCGGGAGCGCTGTCGCCCTACGTGTCTCGCAAAATTTTCAATTCTTCAGTGCCTCAATGTCATGAATTTCGATCACCGGAGAGACTGTATGCCGGTGATTTCGATGCTGCCGGACAGACTGGTCAACAAGCGGAGCCGAGCCGCCGGACGAATACGATCTTCGCTGGAAAACTTAAAAAATAAGGACTGAAAGCGAACGCGCCCTAGCGTTGAGGAAAAATGAAGGCTTCGAGCATGTCGGCGCGGGCCTTTTGGTCCGAGGCGAACAATTGCAGCAGGTCCGTCACCGAAATCATGCCGCGATAGCCCTTTTCAGTGTCGACGACCAGGAGGTGAAAAATCCCGTGCTGATCCATCAATCGGAGACAGTCCTCGACCGATGTCTCAGGGGTCGCGGTCACAAGCTGCCGGGTCATGATTTCGGAAACGCGCATCCATGCGGGGCACTTATTCTCGGCCGCCACTTTGTCGGAAACGTCGCTTTGCGAGACGACCCCGAGGAGAACTCCTCGTTTGTCGCAGACGCCGACGGAGCGCACTTGGCGGTCCCGGAGATAGCGGGCAGCATCGTGGACGGTGGTGTCTTCCGTAATGGAATAGACTTCACGCCGAGAAGATATGAGGTCCGCTACCCTCATCGGACCCTCCTAAACCGCCAAACTGAAGTCATCCTAGGACGACTTTGTCTTGGAACGCAACCCATTTTGTCCGCTACTCCGCTCGAAAAGATTCAATCTGGAATTTCCGATTTTGATCTCCCGCATGAATATCGATGACGACGAATGCCGGAAAATTCGTAGTGAGATTTCAAATTGGAAATCCGGACTTAGTTGTGCGTCATCCTTGGGTTATATTTGACCTACCCTCGGGGATGGCTGGGCTCCCTTCTAATGCCGAGCGAACGATCCACTATCAAGATCTTGGTTGCCGACGACCACATAATCTTCCGAGATGGTTTGCGTAAGTTGCTCGAAGGCGTCGACGATGTTCAAATCGTTGGCGAGGCCGCGAACGGCAACCAATGTGTGGAAATGCTCGCCAAGCTCAAACCCGATATCCTGCTACTCGACCTGCGCATGTCGGAGAAGGACGGCCTAAGCGTTCTGGAAGAAGTCAATTTCGATTCCCTGCCGACTCGAGCCATCGTTCTCACTGCGGTGGAAGATGATTGCGATATCCTCGCCGCGATGCGTCTGGGCGCGCGCGGCGTCGTGCTGAAACAATCGGCCAGCGATCTTCTGCTGAAGAGCATCCGCAAGGTCCACGACGGGGAGATCTGCCTCGACAATCGCATCGCCGCCGAGGTGATTGACGCGTTCAAGCGGTCCGCCGGAGCGGGCCAGCGCCACGAAAAGCCGCTTCTGAGCGATCGCGAGAAAGAAATTGTTCAGCTCGTTGCCCAAGGATTCCGAAACCGCGAAATCGGTGAAAAGCTTCGCATCAGTGAACAGACGGTCAAAAATCACCTCCGCAACATTTTTGACAAGCTCGGGATGTCTGACAGACTTGAACTTGCGTTATACGCCGTGCACCACCGATTGATCGACCGAGCGTAGCCTTGCGTCCGAGCCCGCATTCGTGAGCGGGATGTCGTCCCTGAGCGGCGGTTGGTAGTCTGGAGACGCGCAAAACTGACGTGTTTGAGAAAATCGAGGGGCTCAGGCCACAGGACGAAGCGCAGAGCCTGATGAGTTTCTTCACGCGGCACCAACCAGGCTTTGAGAGCGGATGGCGCGTCATGATCGCAGGACCGATCGAACTGCACGAAGTCCCGGGCGACCGCTGGAATGTCCTTCTTGAGCCGAGCGTCAAGCACTTGGCTCGCCAGCGCGCCTCCTCTATTGACAAAACGAGTGACCTTAACCAACGGCGTACGGATAATGTTCAGCATGAATCTAACTTCCACCTTCTGTCCCGCCCCTGCGCGGCTGGTGTTGGACGTTAATCAGGTAGATGTCTGGCGCGCTGATCTGGAGCTTGGTCCGGCAGAACTCTACCAGCTGCAAGAGACTCTCTCACCTGACGAGCTGGACCGCGCCGCCCGGTTTTACTTCCCGAAAGATCAGCAGCGTTTCATTGCTGCTCGCGGCGTTCTCCGGGACACTCTCGCACGGTATCTGGGGCGCTCGCCCGCCGAACTCCATTTCTCGTACGCCTCCTTTGGAAAGCCTAGCCTTGCGTCCGACTGCGCTGCGGACAGTTTGCGGTTCAACCTGTCACATTCCGGCAGCATCGGCCTCTATGCGGTGGCACGCCAGCGCGAAGTCGGGATTGACCTAGAACGAATCGAGCCGAAATTTGCCGGAGACGGAATTGCGGAGAGATTCTTCTCGCGCAATGAAGTCACCAAGCTCCGATCGCTCCCGGCCAGCGCACGCCTTCACGCCTTTTTTAACTGCTGGACGCGCAAGGAAGCGTATGTGAAAGCTCGCGGCGCAGGTTTGCAGATTCCTCTCGCGAGCTTTGATGTTTCACTGGCTCCAGACGAGCAGGCGGCCTTCCTCAGCGAAGACGAATTCGGTTGGTCGTTGAAGGCACTCCTAGTCGATCCGGACTATGCGGCTGCAATTGCAGTAGAGGGTAAAGACTGGCAACTCAGATTGTGGCAGTGGCAGATCCCCCGGGTCGGATAACTCTTCAAACAAAGCTGGCGCAGCCGTCCGATGTTAAGTCACGCATCGACCATGTAAACCTCCATTTCCGATTTGAATTTGACGAATTGAGTGCATGATGCGCTTGGAACCCTTGATTTATGCGGGTTCCGGCATGTCTGAGGCGCTTTGGAGGTCTACGCCCGACGGGGTGAGAAGCAAAATCAGCGCTTTCAGCGCTCGTTCAATGCTTCCCTGAAGGTCGATTTCCAGGGATGCCCCCTGCCAAACGAGTTTGCAAATCATTCGGGAGTCGCACAAGGAACTACCTGGCGGCCGTGCCGACGGTAGACTCGAAAATCTTGGTCGGTCGTGAGAATGAAGGGATCGGCAAACGTTTCGGTCATGCGAACCAGGCAAGCATCGGGGAATCCCATCGGAACGTTGGAATACTTCTCAATCAGTTTCATAACTGGCTCCAAGTTCTCGGCAAGCGCGAAGGTGACAAGCAGGGCGCGGCGGCGAAGTAGTGCGCCGAGATTGGGGGCACCACGCGCTCGCCGAGAAGATGAAAGGCCTCCGACAGAACGGCTTCCCACGTAGTCCAAGGAGGAGGCATCTCGGACGCCTGCCTCACACTACCAGTGGCTCGGGCAGTCGTACGGTGAGAGTCTTCATGAAACATGTGTATTACATCTATGGCAGATGTGCAAGACAAGCCAGGTAAAGGTCAGACCACCGGCCTTCCCGTTTAGGCCGACAAAGACATACTTTCACTGTGCAGTTTCCACTCGGGATGAGAATGATTCCATGAGGGGTTTCATACAGCGAAAATACACACTGAGTCTCTCCGCGTTTCCTATGTGCGATCGCCGGTGATACCTTCCTAGAAAAATTTCTGCTTGCAATAGGTCAACAATTTGATAAGTCATTGGAATGGCTACTTACAGGCGAGGATAGGTCCAATTGAAATCTGTGCTCCGGAAATGGGATCGAGGAGCTTGCTAGGCCCACGACGAGGCCGGGTTCATTCAGTCATATAAGCCTTTATGCGTGAACAGGCTCGTGGCGTTTCAGCCTGAGAAGTCTTTGGATGGATTTCGCGGCTTTCTGGTGGGCGAGGCGCAGGTCGTAGAGGCTCTGCAGATTGTGCCACAACCGCGCGCCCGTGCCAAAGAAATGTGCGAGGCGCAGGGCGGTGTCGCCCGTTATGGAGCGTGTTCCATTGCAGGAGGTCCCGCGTTCAAATCCCGTTGTTCCCACCATTCCTTCAAGCGCTTACAAGGAATCGCATCCTCAGTTAAATCGGACAGCACCGATCTCGGCATACCTGCTGGGGCTCGGGACTCGGCGCTTGCAAATGTATATACGTTGATGTATATATAGACAGGGGGTGAACTATGGCCACTGCTCGCGTGTTTAAGTCTGGAAACAGCCAAGCCGTGAGGCTGCCGAAAAAGTTTCGGGTCAAAAGCTCGGAAGTTGAGATTTTCCGACGTGGCGACGAAATCGTATTGCGAGAGAAAGCTGGCGGAATGGTCCGCGCGCTGGATTTGCTGGCCGAGTTGCCAGCGGACATGTTCGCAAAGAAGCGTAAGGACCCGCAGCCACAACGCCGCAAGGGTCTATGATGAGCGCTCGCTATATGCTCGACACCAATATCTGCATCTATTTGCGGCAGAACCGGCCGCCTGAAGTGATCGCACGATTCCGCCAAATGCAGCATGGCGACGCCGCATTGTCAGTCATTACATACGGCGAGTTACTTTATGGCGCGGAGCGAAGCCAGCAACGCGCTCAGGCCCTGGAGTCTCTCGCACGGCTTGTATCGCTTTTGTCTGTGCTTCCCTTGCCGGGGGAAGCGGCGGCCGCCTACGGCGAGATTCGCGCGGTGCTGGAGGCCCGTGGCGAGATGATCGGCGGCAACGATCTCTGGATTGCTGCCCACGCCAAATCCGCAGGCGTCATTCTCGTCACCAATAATGAACGCGAATTCAAGCGCATCCCCGGCCTCAAGCTCCAGAACTGGACCAGCCGTCATCCGTGATCGCTGGAAATGGATCGCGTGGCGGTAAGGCGCGTCCCCCTTCAGCGAGGAATAATTGCGTTGACGAACGGTTCAGGCTTAAACACAGAGCAAGCGATAGTGCAATCTCGAGAGTGGCGCCGATGGGAATCGAACCCATCCCCGGAGTTCGGGAGGTGGCTGGTGGGGATCGAGACGCCTTCGAGCACGTGAGGCTTTCACCGCTCTTCCCGCATAGGCCGATAAAGACCTACTTTCAGTGTGTAGTTTCCACTCAGGATGAGAATGATTCCATGAGGGGTTTCATACAGCGAAAATATACGCCAAGGCACATTTGGCGGAATTGCTCGATCGGGTTAGCAGGGGAGAGAAGATTACGATTACGAGGCATGGCGTTCCTGCGGCGATGCTGCTCCCTGTCGGGGAAACAAGCGCAAAAATGACGCACAAGGAGATTGTGGAAGGCATGCGGAAGTTGCGCAGGCGGATCAAGCCCGCCAGGATGAACGTCCGTCAGATGGTGGAAGAGCGGCGGCGGTTTTGACCGGGATTGTGAGAACGTGTACTCGAATGCCGGAACAGCGGCGGCGCCGTGCTATCCGCAGTAGACCAGCGTGTGTTACATACCATTTACCGTCAAGGAGCCTCAAGTCTCCCAGAGTAACTGACAACTGAAGTTCTTTGGTCAGCGCTCTAAGGACAGCAATTTGTTCGGCGGCGCCCCCCCATTTTTTCCGCGCGATCCGGACGTTCTGGGTAGCGAGAATGCGCTGTTGAGCTTTGATCGGCAAAGTCTTGGGTCCTTTACTCCGAGCCATAAAGGCCTCCCTACAAAAGACTCGTGTCGTCAAGCGTGCGTTAACTGAACGAGTCATCCCTGCTGCACTTTTTCGCCTTGCTGCTCAGCGGATTGAGCTTCGCGAGCCGCCATTTCTTCGCAGATCCGCTCGACAATTTTTTTGACCCGCGGATCCTCGATCCAGTCGTCCGGGCTTTCAAGTTGTCGCCAAGCAGACTCCATCAGCAGCCGCTGCTGACCGCCAAAGCATCGGAGAATACCAGCGATGGCTCGGTCCATAAGTTTAGCGCGCTCGGATTCAAGAACCAAAGCGAGTCGAAGTCGAACCACCCTCTGTCGACTCCGCGTTTCCTGGTACATTTCGAATTCATCCGACAGGCGCGCGATCCGGCACGTAAGTTGGTGGCTCACTGCCTCAAGTTGACGCTGAAGGGCAATCACATCGGGCTCCGACTCGGACAGCAGCCGCGTCAGAGCTGCAGCCGGTGCACCCGAAGCAATGACCGTAATCGAGCCGCCGTTCGATTCGGACTGATCTAATCGGGGCTCCGGTCTCTCAAAATATTCCTCCACCGCGGACTTTTCTTCGTCACTTAAATTAAAAACATCGATCCCGTAGTGCGCAAAACGAGAGAGAGCGACGAGCGCCAACTGGGCGCTTGCTCTCTTTCGCAGAGCGCCGAGGTTCTGACTCTCGGCGGCTTTTTTCTCCGCCCTTTTGCGATTCGCCTCGATAACGAGTTGCCGCTGGCCGCCCCGGGAGCGGAGAAAGGTCTGCACGCCGCTATCAACAAGCCCTAGAAGCTCCGTTTCGATCTGCAACACAGATCGTGCCCGGACGACCGTTTTCTTCCAGGCGAGATCGAACTGCCCGCAATCACGAAGGAGTTCGTCGAGGTCTGACGACAGCGCGAGGAGTTGCGTGAGCGGCGGCAAGTAAAGCACTGCAAGGCTGGACGTTTCGGGAATCCTTTGAACCCGATCTTCCATGGTATACTCCCTTCGATCTGCGTCTGGATCGCGACTTCATGGTTCAGCAGTGCCACCCTCGTTGAAGACCAGCGGGCCTGAGATTTTCATCGGCGCTACCCGGAACGTTCGGCGTTCAGTCGTCGCCATTGCTCGAGTCTCGCCAAGATGCGGTCGATCTGCCGCCATATAGCCTGCTCGTAGCGGAGCAGGAGATCGGCCGCTGGAAACTTGGCGGCGCCGGAGGTTTCCCCGTCCAAAAGCCCAGCAATCGCCGCGTCGCCCCCCTCGTTCTTGAACTTCTCGCGCACGTTGCGGAATAACAAGGGCGCGATTTCAGCGTCCGCTTGATACACGCGCGCGAGCCGGAAGAATTGCAGGGCCAGGCTTTCGACCAGGACCTCCTCGAAATGATCCCGCGCGCGAATCGATTCTTGCAGGTCCGCCAGCAACTCGTCGAAATCATTCCGGCTTTCGCTGAAAGGCTTAGCGGCCAGCACGACCTTCGCGAAAATTCCGGTCTTCAGAGCGTTCAGTTTTGATCGCTCCTTGCCCAAACGTGACTTCGGGCCGGTCCGCCGTCGTTGGACGTCGAGCTTGTCGAATTCGTTCTCGATTTTCTCGTCCATGTTGGCCTCCCAAAATTCTCCATCCCAAATAAAAAACGGAACGCCTCGCGACTTTCGATGTCGCAATACGTCCCGCCGTTCGGTTCTGGCCGCTATTCGCTATTCAGCAGTCAAGTCGGGAAGAAACGCGCCCTCAACAGAACTGCAACAGCTCTCGAGCCATCTTATCACAAAAAGTTCGCGCCCGTTATTCAGCTCACCACCGTCTCACCACCGTCCCGACGGTCCCGAAGATGCCGCTTCAACAAAGTGGAGCAGGTAAGGGGCATCGGTCCGCTCATCTCTTCCGGTTCTTCAGTCTTTTCTGTCGCTGTCGGGCCAGAATCAACAACCGGGCATTGGCCGCCAACACCTGGCGAACCGCATTTTGGAACTTTCGCCCGGCCTCGACCCGGCTCCGTACGTGCTCAGCCGACTCCACGGGGACGCGATCCACGTGTCGTTTCCCTTCGACCATATAGGTCAGGGAAAAAGCGCGGTGTCCTTTGCCGCGGACGCAGCGACAGTTCGACTTCCCGCAGCGGGTATAACCCTCCGTCAGCACCCCGGGGAGTTGATCGGCCAAGCGCGGCAAACCACGAAGAATTTCAAACTTGCGCTGGCGCAAGCGCAGGGCCAGTCGCGTGCGGGGCTCCTTCCTCATCTTGAAGTAATAATGCTACAAGATATCAAATGTGGCAAGGGCTCTATTTTCGAATGCGAAAATAGATCGCCTCCTGCTACGCCGACGGTCCAGCGCTACTTACGGGTCAACCCCGGAGCTTCCGATATGGCCGTTCGATGTACGCGAAAGCTACTTAACCCTGGTTCTCCGCGGTCTCGGAAAGAGCAAAATGCAAAAACGAATTCTGTTAAGACCCTTATTTTCAATGCCACTTGGGTACCGTTGCCGAGCTTGGAACGTGCCCCCACTCCGCTCTCGTCTCGCAACTCGCAAACGGACATCGGACGGGGACACGTCCCAAAATCCGGCGGTATTTTCCTCAGCGAACAGTAGGGAGGTGTAAGACTCGGTGGCAGTTCCTACAGAGCGTAATGAGATTCGCTTCGGTATCATCACCAAGTGAGCTGCGCCTTCTCCGATGGTGAACATCGATTTTCAAGGCAGCCACATATTTAACAACGCCAGTTAAATCATCGGCGCAGTCAACTCAAACAGGTAAGCCAGATTCCCGAGCTGTTCACCCGCGAGCGGATACAAATACGCACAGCCATTCAAAAATACTTTCATCATAAGGATCCGCACTACGCGAAGTTCTAGTGGGAATTCAGCCCCGAGCATACGACTTGAGAGATTCGCGCAGACGCTCTATAATTGTAAGGTTTCGGAGTCGGTAGAGGAACGCCTAGAGCTATGTTGAAAAGCATTCAGCAGCGAGATCTGGATCGCAATCGTTGGATCAAGATCACCATGACTGTGATCCTCGTGATCATCTGCTTCAGTATGGTCATCACGCTCATTCCCGGCCTGATGAACACCTCGGCTACGAGCGGCCCGGACGCTGTGGCTAAAGTCGGAAACTCGGAGATCAGCGCTGTAGACGTTCAGCGCGAGCTGAATCAAGCCACCCGCGGCCAGAACATCCCTCCTATGCTCAAGGGCATGTACATGAAGCAAGTCCTCGATCAGATGGTGTTCCAGCGCGCCCTGGAACTCGAAGCGCAGCGCCTCGGCTTTCCCGTCACTCCGGAAGAAATGACCGACCGCATCAAGCAGATTCTCCCCACGGTCTTCTCGGGTGACACTTGGCAGAAGGACCGTTACGCCGCCGAAGTGCAGATGCGCACCGGCGGCATGAGCGTCAGCCAGTTCGAAGAATTCCTGCGCAATCAGATGCTGCTCGAAAGATTCCGCGAGCTCGTAACGGACGGCATCACGGTCAGCCCGGCCGAAGTCGAGCAGGAATTTCGCCGCCGCAACGAAAAGGTCCAGATTGAATACGCCGCAGTCAAACCTGAAGAGATCGCTCCCACGATTCATCCATCCGAAGCGGAGCTTTCCGCCTATTTCGCGAAGAACGCCTCAAAATATCAGGTACCGGAGAAGCGCTCCGCCAAATACGCCCTCCTCGATATCGATAAGCTCCGCGCTCATACTCAAGTCGGTGACGAGGCCCTGCGCGCCTACTACAATGCCCACATAAATCAGTACAAAGTTGAAAATCGCGTCCACGTCGAGCACATCCTCTTTAAGACCATCGGCAAGACCGACGCCGAAATCGCCGAAATCCGCCAGAAGGCAGAGGATGTTCAGAAGCAGGCCAAAAAGGGCGCAAACTTCGAGGATCTGGCCAAGAAGTATTCCGAGGACGACGCCACCAAGCCCAAGGGCGGCGACCTCGGCTGGATCGTCGAGGGTCAGACCGTGCCCGAATTTCAGCAGGCCGCCTTCAGCCAGCCAAAAGGCTCGGTCTCAGATCTCGTCAAGACTCAATACGGCTTCCACATCATCAAGGTTCTCGACCGCGAAACCGCCCACACCAAAAGCTTCGAAGAGGTTCGCGACACGATTGTTCCCATCGTTCTTGATGAAAAAGTCCGTCAGGACGCCAACGACATCTCGAACCAAATGGCAGCCGCCGTTCGCCAGTCGAATCGCCAGCCGCTCGATGACCTGGCGAAAAAATTCAAGCTCGAGCTTGGCGAAACTCCGCCCGCTTCCTTCACCGAACCCGTGGGCGACTTGGGCAATTCGCCCGACCTCCACCAGGTTCTCTTCCAGCTCCGTCCCGGGGAACTGAGCACGCCCCTCCAGTCCGAGAAGGGCTTCGTGATTCTCACGGTAAAGGATATCTTGCCTGGCCATCAAGGCACGCTCGCCGAGGTTCATGACCGCGTCCTCGCCGATTACCAGCAGGAACAGTCCGTCCAGCTTGCCCGCGGCAAAGCGGAAGACTTGGCGAAGCGCACGGCAACTGGCGAACCGTTCGATAAAGTGGCGAAGTCCCTCGGAATCGACCTGAAAACACCGGAAGCCTTCGCGCGTACCGGCTCGATCCCCGATGTTGGCTCGGGGCGTCAGTTGGAAGCAGCCTTCAGTATGCCGGTGGGTCAAGTGAGCACCCCGACGCAGCTCGGAAGCGCTTGGGTCGTCTACAAAATCGTCGCCCATCAACCCGTGCTCCCCGAAGATCTGGCCAAGCAAAAGGATCAGATCGAGCAGCAGCTCCTCCAGGCGAAACAAGGCGCTGCGTTCGACGCCTTCCGCACCGCCCTCGAAGACCGCCTGAAGCGTGAAGGAAAACTCACAATCAACAACGACGCCCTGAAACGCCTCAGCAAGACCAGCTAGCGGAGCTGTGTTTCCGGTGCATAGAAACTCGCGTCGACCGCTGGCCCAACTGCCGTTTTCCCGTAAACTACTGATTATAAAAATCTTATAATTTAACAATGTCACCCTTGCCTATCCATCGCCCCTTTCGCTAGAATCTTCTCATCCGCAGAGCCTAACCTCGAAGCCAGCGAGGTGCGACCTGTTCAGGATTCCCCGACCTGACTACTGCTCGGCAAAACTGAAATGAAACACAGGAGCGCGCTATGTCCGCCAAAAGGTCACGGGCTCATTCGGGTGCTTCGCTCGCCGTTAGGCGAGCAAGGCGAACGCGTAGGCAGCGAGTACCAGTATCGACGGAAAGGCTGAGGGAGCGAATGTCGGCAAAAAACGGTTCATCCGCAAACGAGTATCTCTGCGCCATCGAAAAGACCCAGAACGGCAAGTACAACGTCCGAGTCCGCGCAGCCTTCGGGCGCGGAGCGTGGTCGCTCCCGGTCTATTTCCTCGCGTCGTCATTTAATGGCGCGATGAAGAAGCTCGAAGAGTCCCTCCGCGTTCTCCAGAAGAACGAAGAGCGCCTCCGCTTCTGGAGCGTCGAGCATTCCGACGATCCAGCCGTCGCGGGCGATCTTCTCCAGGAGTCAGGCCTCGGCTTTGACCGCCGCAAAGAGTACCCGCGCAAGTTCGCGGAAATCGAAATCCCGCGTGAACGCGCCGTTCCGGCCGCCGTGCTCGCGCCGCTTCGCCGCACATTGGCCGACTCGGTCGCCCAGGAGCGCCCAGCATCTGCAGCGCTGGCGGGCGACTAAACAGCGCACTCAGCGCGACTTTAAAATACGGCCGCAGGCTCGTGCTGCTCAGGCACTCTGCCACTTGCCGAGTCGGAATAGCGAACTGAGCAAGACTCCAGGCTAGAAGAGTCTCCGATGTGTCCTCGCGGTCATCCACTCCGCGTACGGTAAGAGATTCAGCGTTGCCGCCTTCTCGCGCAGTTGCCTGAGAAACGTCCGCTCGGCCGCATGTTGTTTTGCCGGCGATTCGCCGCGCTTCGCCTTTCGCGGCTCCAGACGGATCCCCACCTCGGCCGGTTGCACCCGCGCTTTCTGCTGAAGAAAGTCGCCAAATGCAACTGCCTCAGTAATTTTGTATGGCGACTTTGAATTCAAGTTCACCGCCTTGATTCGTTCCCGCAGCGTCAGCCAGCGCCTCTTCCACCTTTTCAGGCGAGAACCGCGGTGGCCGCGCGCCAGCCACGTCCTCCCCGGCCGTCGTCGTCACCCACTCATCATGATAAGGATGGATGTACCCTTGCATTTGAATCACGGGCAGGATCTTCGCCGCGTCCGCCAGGCTGATCTTCAGCGTCCCGGCGAAATCCTGCTTCGTCCAGCTCGAAGTTCCCTTTGTGCCCTTCAAGAAGCTGAACACCGCCTCGATTGGCACCGCTGGAATTCCCCCCGGGCGGGCGCTCGAATTCTTCGCAGGCTGCTTTGATGTTTTTTTCATTGGCTGGGCGCTGGAGTCGAGGCTTATTTCGAGGTCTCCAGGAAATCGCGAATGAGTTCATTCACGCGCGCAGATTTTTCGTGCACCACCCAGTGCGTCGCGTCAGGAATCCGCTCGACCGCCAATTTCGGCACGTATTGCTCGAGCCCGTTGAGATTGCCCGTCAATATATACGGATCCTTCTCGCCCCAGATCACCAGCGCCGGCATCTTCACTTCAAACGATGCAGCCGGATGCTTCATCTTGAACGCATCATGACCGCCGCCACCGGGCCCGCCGCCCACCCGGCCCCACTTCCGCCGCGCGATAATAATTCAACCCGCCCGTCAACGCGCCCGGCTGCGACCACGCTTCCACATAAGCCTTTCGGTCGGCTTCAGAAATATAGCCTTGCCGCATTCCGTCGCCGAGAATCGTCTCTTGCATCATCGCGAAATTGTTGGCAGACATCATCGCTTCCGCCTGCGGGCTGCGAAACACCAGCATGTACTGGCTCGCCTCCTGCTGCTTCGGATTCTCGCGCAGCTCGCGCTCGAAAATCTTCGGATGCGGCGCATTGACGATCACCAGCCGCTCGACAATTTCCGGGCAAGCCATCGCCGTCGCCCACGCAACCACCCCGCCCCAATCGTGGCCGACAAGAACGCACCGCGCCGCGCCAAGATGATGCCGAGCAGCCAAATGCTCGACGAGCCCGCGCACGTCGCCGACAAGCTTGCCGATGTCATACTCCTCGATCGCCGCTGGTTTCGACGAAAGGTTGTAGCCGCGCATATCCGGCGCCACCGCAATCAGGTCCCGGCCAAATTCGTCGAGCTGCTTGCGCCACGCATACCAAAATTCCGGAAACCCGTGCAGGAAAACAATAAGCTCCGTGCCGCCGTGCCCGGACGCCCCGCGCGCCGCCACATCGCCCGCCGCAGTGCCGCCCGCCGCCGCACCGCGTTCCGCTGCCCCCGCATTTTCGTAGTTTGTCGGCCGGGCAATCGCATAGTGAATCCGCACCCCATTCACGTCGGCAAATTCATGCCGTATCGTTTCGGCTCCAGCCGCTCCGTGCCTCGCCCCAGCTTCACTCATCAAATCACCTCTTTGTGTCGTTGCCTTTCGTACCGCCGGCGTCTCGCCGGCTCTTTTTCCTCTGCCGTTGCCTTCCACTAGCACAGGCACTCTTGCTTACCCTGAGAACCGAAGGGCCTGCGCTCCGTCGCGGTGCCATTGTTCTGCTTATCCGCGACGCGAAGTGCGAATCTTATACCCCCCTTTTACCGCCGATTAGAAATTCTTAGATCAAAACTCCTCCTAATCGAGAAGAAAATCTAGGCATCACCTTACTTAATATCAGAACGGCATCAAGGAACCTCGATGCGGGGAATGCGTTAGAATGGCCCCGAGT
Organism: uncultured Acidobacteriota bacterium; assembly: GCA_963729525.1. Taxonomy (GTDB): domain Bacteria; phylum Acidobacteriota; class Terriglobia; order Acidiferrales; family UBA7541; genus Palsa-295. Next base: position 2,564,580 of record CAVSOB010000005.1, on the reverse strand, counting down.
GCGCGTACTTGTCGATGACCCCCATTTCGGATTCTGCTGCGACAATGAGCAAATCACTTTGGAGGTTGAGCGGGCTGACGGTTTGGCAACTGGCACGGAATGCGTTTGACGGGCTTACAAGGAATGATGCAATCGCGCGAGCGTCGCAACTGGCATTTGATTTTCTGTTCGCGCTTTTTCCTTTGATCCTGCTGATAGTGACGATGTTCGGCATATTTACTTCGCGCAGCACGGATCTGCGGAACGATTTTCTCTCCTATTTTGCCAACTTTCTTCCCCCCGGCGCATTCGACGTGCTACGAACGACGACAGACGAGCTTGCTACGAATGCGAGCGGCGGGGAATTTACATTTGGAGTTGCGGCGGTGATTTGGTTCGCGTCGGGCGGGATTGCGTCCATGATTACGGCGTTGAACCTGGCGTATCAAATGGAAGAAACGCGGTCGTGGTTCAAGATTCGCTCGACTGCGATTGTCCTGACGCTAGTGATGTCTGCGCTGCTGGTGATGGCGTTGCTGCTGGTGCTGGTGAGCGGCGACGTATTCGACTTGATTGGAGAGCGGCTGCGCCTGGGCCCGGTGGTTGTGGAGTTGGGGAAGATTCTTCAATGGCCGACGGCGATTGTTTTTATGATGCTGTCGTTTTCACTGATTTACTACGCGGGACCTACCCTCGTGGGGCGAAGATGGCACTGGGCCACGCCAGGGTCGGCTTTTGGGACGGCGCTGTGGATTCTCGCATCGCTGGGCTTTCGCACTTATCTGCATTACTACAACACGTACAGCACGACGTATGGTTCGTTGGGCGCGGTGATGATTCTATTGGCGTGGCTCTACGTCTCCGCGTTATCGTTCCTGATTGGCGGGGAGATCAACGCGGAGATTGAGCGGGCTTGCACCAATTGCCGCGAACTTGAGAGCGCGCCGGACGCCGAGTGATAGCAGGCGCCCCCACCCTTCGCAAACAGAAGGACGGGGCGCGATTAGACTTGATCGCGAACCTTTTTTTCTGTGATTCACGCTAAATTCTAACCGCGCGTTTGCCATGAGGGATTATCACGATCTATCTCAGTGTGCGATAGATCGTGGGAAGCGGATTTATCAACAGTAATCCGTACCGTCCGGCACAACTAGGTATAATCGCGCCGCTAAACAGGCATTATCGACAGTCATGCCCTACGAAATCCAACTGCCGCAATTACGCTTTGCATTTTTCCACTCACCATTGACCTTTTCGAATACGATTGTTGAACCACTTCCGCACAGCCCGCCACACACGAAGGAGTAACTGACAACGGCATAATGGCGTTCCCTGTCGAATGCGATTTCAGACATTGAAAAGAGCCCTGATGCAAATGCGTCCTCTACGGCGTTTTCGACCGACTTGCCCTTCGGAATTGTCTTGCTCGGGTCGTTAGAGCGGACAATTTTTGAATGCTTGTTTGGGTCAACGAGCGTCATTTGCTTTCCTGTTAGGACATCTCTAGGCAGTTCATGGAAAGAGTGAGCGGCAGCTGGCAGATTTTCCAGTCGAATCCCTTTCAGACAGTCCGAGGACTTAAGGCCACCGCTCATTGGCGACTCTGGGTCGAGAGGATACGTCCTGATTGAAACATTCAGCGGCGAGGAGTCAGCCGAACCGCCGTATTGCTGAAGAAGGACTGCTCTGTAGATTGCTATCTCGTCCGCAGTGAGCGGTGCTGTGGCTTTGATGGGTTTGTCTTCCGTGAAAGCTGTGAGTGGCGAACAGAGTACAAAACTCAAAATAAGCGCTACGAGCAAGACTTTTCGCACTGGATCAACCCCGTATTGCTGAAGAAGGACTGCTCTGTAGATTGCTATCTCGTCCGCAGTGAGCGGTGCTGTGGCTTTGATGGGTTTGTCTTCCGTGAAAGCTGTGAGTGGCGAACAGAGTACAAAACTCAAAATAAGCGCTACGAGCAAGACTTTTCGCACTGGATACCTCCAAGCACGTTCCCACCAGCGAATTTAGACACCATTGGAACGATTGTTGACGATGACAGGGATTATCACTACCTATCTCAATCTGAGATAGATGGTGATAAGCGGTGCCGGCTCAACCGGTCGATGCAACACCACCTGGTATAAATTTTTTTTCTAAAAGGTGGTGTTTATGATCCCAAAGAAACGTATACGGCTTTCTGCGGTGCAAAGAGTTGAGGTATGGCGTCGTTGGAAAGCGGGAGAGTCGTTACATGCGATTGGTCGAGCGTTGGGCAAGAACAATGTGGTTATTTACCTTCTGTTGAAGCGCCATGGTGGGATTGCGCCGCCCGTCCGCCGCCGTTCACCGAGTTCACTCACCCTGGCAGAACGAGAAGACATCTCCCGCGGAATCGCTTGTGGCTCGTCGATTCGCGGAATCGCCCAAGGCCTGCACCGCTGTGCCTCGACGATCAGCCGGGAAGTGGCCCGCCATGGCGGGCGCGCGCAGTACCGCGCCAATGAAGCCAATCAGCAGGCCTGGAAATCGGCCCTGCGGCCCAAGCCGTGCCTGCTGGCCACTCACACCACGCTCCGGGAGATCGTTGCGAGTAAACTGATGCAGGACTGGTCGCCCGAGCAAGTTTCCGGATGGCTGAAGTGGCAGTTTCCCCAGGATGAGGGCCTGCGCGTGTCGCACGAAACCATTTATCGCAGCCTATTCCTTCAAGCGCGCGGAGCGCTGAAAAAGGAGCTGATTCAGCACCTTCGCTCCCAGCGGCGGATTCGCCGCTCGCGGCATTCCAGCGTTCACGGACACTCCCAAGGCAAGATCGTCGATGCCATTTCTATCCGCGAGCGACCTGCGGAAGTCGAAGATCGCGCCATTCCCGGTCATTGGGAAGGCGATCTGTTGCGTGGGGCCCGCAACAGTCATGTGGCCACGCTGGTGGAGCGTCATTCGCGGTTCTGCCTGCTGGTGAAGGTGCCCGGCAAGGACACGACTACGGTGGTGGCCGCCCTGAGCCGGCACGTGCGCACTCTGCCCGCGACGTTGCGGCGCTCGCTGACCTGGGACCGCGGGTTGGAGATGGCCCAGCACAAAAGCTTCACGATGGCTACGGACGTACAGGTTTACTTCTGCGATCCCCAAAGCCCATGGCAGCGCGGTTCGAACGAAAACACGAACGGCCTGCTGCGGCAATACCTGCCGAAGAAGGCGGATCTGTCCTGCTACTCACAGTCGGACCTGGACGAGATCGCTCTGCGCCTCAATCAACGGCCACGAAAAACATTGGGATTTGAAACTCCGGCGGATAGACTGCAAGCCAGTGTTGCATCGACCCCTTGAGACCACCGGATTTATCAACATCTATCCAACTCAGCATCGGTTGCACACCCCGTACTGCTTCTCGCATTCGTTGCAGCAGTTATCTTTTCCTGACATGTAACGAACTACATGCTAGGGTTAGCTTCCATGACAAAACGCGGTCGGCCGTCAAAAGGAATTGTGGGCGAAAAGACAAACTTCTCAGCGAACTTGTATCCGGAACTCGCAAAGGCTCTGCGTGAAGAAAGCGAGAAATCCGGTGTTCCAATTGCAGAGATCGTGCGACGCGCAGTTGAGGCATACCTAGGAAAGAAGCGAGGAGTACGGTGAAGGAACTCTATCCGGGGAGCTGCCTGTCCGCGCGCAAACTCTGTTTTTCCGATTATCCGACTAGACAGCACTTGGAACTCCTCTTAGATGCTTGGCCGGTACCCTTCCGCAACTTCTCCCGAAGTGCTCCGGCACTTTCGTAGGTACGTTGAGGTCTAATACTTGAGGACGCTTCTAAGAATCACGTGTGAGGTCCATCCGTGTGGTCACCAAGCAAGGCGGCAGCACTCCGCGCCGCAAAGAGAAGGCCAAGCATCTATCCGGCGATCGACCTCATGTCCTTTCATGGTGTTTTCCTCGTTTTACTGATCATATTTATGTGCTATCCCGGTGCTTTCCGGGGCGACTCGCCTGTGGATCTGCCCAAGGCTCGAAGCGCAACGTTGCAGCCGGGGGCGGTACGCGAGGACGCCATACGTATTGCGGTGACCAGAGATGGAAGTCGCTTCTTTGGCTCAAACAAAGCCGAGCCGGGAGAGTTGTCTGATCTGATACGAACGGCAACGCGCGCTGGCTCCGAAAGGAAAGTCTATCTTCTCGCAGATTGCAGAGCTAAGAATGAAGACGTCGAAATCGTTTTTGACCAGATTCGAGTCGCTGGCATCACCAATGTGGTGATTCTGGCGGACAAGCCCTACGCGCCCTGAGGTCTGACTCTCCAAGTCCTAATTCATGCCATTCGATCATCGACTTTCAGATAGGTGTCGAGAACAGGGATTATCACAACCTATCTCAGTCTGAGAAAGCTGGTGCGAAGAGGAGGATTTCGCAACACCTAACCGAACTAAAACCTTGTGGCCCAACCTGAAAGACAGACTCGTACAGCGAGCGGGCCGCCGTACACTTCGCTGGACCCAGACTTGGCCTCTCAGCCGAGCGATCAGGCCGCTACAAACACGGCCTTGAAAGTGTAGTCGGTGGGACTGGGGAGGATCCAGCGCCGTCTACCTCGAAGTGTCCTGCAGCAAGACTATATCTACCTGTCCATGGATCCACTCCTCTGCCAAAGTCTTTGCGTCCGGCGACCACCGATAGTCCCACAAATCGCCCTCGCCGCCCTCAGTGAGCGGGTGACCTGCGCCGCCATCCACAGGCTGAGCCCAGAGCATTTCTGATCCGTGGTCGTTGATCACGTACGTAACGAATCGTCCGTCGGGAGTCATGCGCAGCAACTTGATGAAGCGCGAATCCCCAATGAAAGAACGTGCCGGCGCAGAGGCGTTCTCACCGAGACCCAAGACGTGAATTCGCTGTCGCGACGGCCCATCTACACCACGAAGGCTATCGGTCGCCATCCAGCGGCCATCACGAGAAATTCCGATGCCATGCAGTCCCACGAGGCCACGGTTGCTTTGACCCAGGCGAAGTTTCTCCGGTGTACCTCCGTCAATAGGAATTCTCATCGTCCACATCGCATCCGCGGATTCGTAATAGTAGACGAAGTTACCGTCGGGCGAGCATTCGCCAGACAAATCGGCTTGGCCATGAGTGAGCTGCATGAGGTTGAGACCGTCTGGGTCCATACGCCAGATATTGAACCGGTTGGTGTTGTTCTTGAATTCCCAGGAGACCAAGACGTGGCGGCCGCAGTTCACGACGTCGATAACCTGAGCGTCAGGATCGCTGGTCAGCGTAGTTTCTCCGGAACCGTCCAGATTCAGCCGGCGGACAGCGTGAAGGCCAGCGACCAGCATTTCCGAATCGCTGGCCCAGTCGAACCCAACGATCTCTTCTTGAGCGGGCAGCGGCACCCTCGCGCCCGCCTTCGTGGCATCCGAGGCTTGCAGCAGGATGCTTACAGAAGATTGAGCCTGCAGCGTGACGATGAATTTGCCATTCTTTGAGATGTGAATTCCGAGATAGCCATTCAAATCGTTGGTCACTTCATGAAATTCGCCGCGCGGAAATGATACATAGCCGATTTGCGCCACATTCGGCGGTGCGGTACGCAATTTGTAACATACATAGACGCCGCGTCCATCGGGCGCCCAGTCGACTGCCGGGATGTCACGGTCTTTGAATTCTGCCAAGGTGCGCCATTTTTGGGCGGCGAGGTCGAAGGTCCGCAACATCGTGCTTCCGCCATCCTTTGCATAAATCACATCGGCGAGGAATTTGGCGTCCGGTGACCAGGAGAGAGTCTTGGCGGGCAACACTTTCTCGCCAACCAGGACCTTTTCATTGCCGCCGTTGATGTCGGCACTGAGAAGATAGTATTTGCCGACCTCTGGGTCGTTGAGTCGGAGAAAGATGACGCGCTTCGGGTCTCCCGGCGAAAACACCGGGCCGCCATCCACATCGTGGATAACGTTTTGCGCCGCGCCGCCGAGCACCGGAACGCGGTAAAGATCGAAGAATTGCTCGGTCGAATCGTTGGCACGCCGAAAATAGACGTAGTCGCCATCGGGCGAAAATGCTGGGTCCGTGATGAGACGCGCCTCGGGCGGGCTGATTTGCGTGTTGCTGCCGGTGCCAATGTTAAGGAGCCACAGGCTCATGCGAGCCTTATCGTTGACGACGTTCAGAACGTAGCGTCCGTCTGCGGAGATCGCCGTCTCGCTGACTTTGCCCGAGTTCGTCAGCTTGGTGGCCGAAAAGTGCGCGAATGGTGCGACGGCTTCGCGATTCAAAAACATTCGTATTCCAAAGACGAGGATGGAAGCCAGAATTAGCCCAGCGAGAGCGAGGTAAACCCGCCGTGAGCCTGACGCGCGTTTGTGTGGGTCCCCTTGCTGGCCGGAATGTTCGCGCCGGAACTCGTCGGTTCTTACAGCTCCTACGGCCTTTTCGCCATTGTGTGGCAAAGCGGTGGGTGAATCGGACGACCACTCCACTCGACCGATGAAACGATAGCCACGACGAGGAACGGTCTCGATCCACAGCGGCTCCTCGGCAGTATCCGAGAGGCAATCCCGCAGGCGCTGAACTGCAGAGTTCAGGCCGTGATCGAAGTCTACGAAGGTATCGCCGCCCCAGAGCTTGGCGCGGAGCTCCTCGCGCGAAACCACTTCGCCCTGGTTTTCAAGCAATAAAAGCAGGATCTGCAGAGGCTGCTCGCCCAACTTCACCCGCACGCCAAATTTCCGCAGCTCTCCAGAACGCGGATCGAGGGCATAAGGTCCGAATAAAGCGGTGGGCGCGCTTGTGGCCTTCATAGGCACTGAAATAGTGGTTTCTATCCGGGGGAACGGATGGCTCATTCTGTGTGGTATTTGAAGCGCAGTCAAGAAATTAGCCAGGACCTCCGCGCTGTCAAACTAGGTGACACGTAACCTACAAAGATGGCAATAACATGCACGGTGTTCCGGAAATGTTGCGAGAGTGAACCGCCTTGTATTGCTATAGCAACGGGCATGGGCGATAAGGCCGCACCGAATCAACCTGATTCGAGGAGGAGCCCACAAAATGAATCGAACAATGACGAGATTTTCTCTCGCGTTTTGCAGCACTTTGTTGCGTAGCGCTTCCGTTGGGTTGGTGGTGTTGACCATGCTTTTCGCAGCCTCGAGCGTCAAAGCTGGAGGCTGCGCGCCCCTTCCTTACAAAGCGGGAGCCGCACCCTCTATTCCCTTCGTAAGCCCTCACGGGGACGACCATCAACGCAGCGATGATTTCAACGGGCCTGGTTCCATCGTGGGTCTATGGCATGTGATTTACACAGCCACTGAAAGTACTTCAGGTCCTCTTCCTGTCCCTGTAATACCACCAGGACCACCAACCTCCTTCCAGTTCGTGGAGACCTTTAAGACCTGGCACTCGGATGGAACCGAATTTGAAAATGCGTTTCTACCTCCCACCGGTGGAAACATCTGCTTAGGAGTCTGGAAGGACCTAGAAGAAGGCCGCGTCAAGCTGCACCATATCGGTCTTATGTTCGCCCCGGACGGCAGCATTTCAAACATCTTCACCGTCGACGAAACCGATACGGTCGCCTCCAACGGCAAAACCTACAAAGGTAACTTCGCTATCAAACTCTGGCCTCCCTTCTTCGATCTCGTCGGCGTCGGAACCCCCGTACAGGAGATCCAAGGAACAACGGCCGCTACACGCATCACCGTCGATTGAAGAATCAACTTTTAGTTTCCGGTTGATGACCGCCGCACAGCACGGCCCGCGCTCTTACACCCCGAGAGCGTGGGCCGAATAATCTGTGCATATCTGCGAAAGTGGATTCGGTCTGTCTGCTCAAGGATTTTGTTGGGAATCAACCTCAGCGGCGCGTAGGTCCTGGTAAACGCGGTTACCGGACATTGATTTCAGATAGGTGTCGAGAACAGGGATTATCTCTACCTATCTCAGTCTGAGATAGATGGTGCGAAGCGGATTTCTCGGCATCTATCCGGCTCGGTCCCGTTTGAGGCCCAAGTTCTAACGGTCATTGCAATTTCGCGTTCAACGCGAATTGAGGATTAGTGAGGGAGGCCGACCTCCACCAAAAGCTTTGCAAATCGAGGATCCGACCTAAGACTGTCGAGCTTCGAATCAACGCCAACCACTGCCATATACCATGATCGCGCTTCGTACGCTTTGTCGAGCTCGGCGAAAGCTCGATCTTTGTCTCCGAGTCCGGCGTAAATCATGGCGTAAAAATATGGTTCGACCCACTGTTTCTTGGCACGGGCATCGAGTTCCGCGAGCATGTCTTGTGCGGTTTTGCGGTCTCCCTTGAGCGCAGCAGCCCAGCCGAGTGAGGCGACCGCCTCCGTGAAATCCGGCTCCGCTTTGCGAGCTTGTTGGATAGCTCGAATTGCCTCGTCGAGCTGGCCCTTCGCGGCGTAGCTCCACCCCAACACGTCTCCGGCAATCGAGACGAATCCGGTGCTTGAGAACTGTTGGATGGTCTTACGTTCCTGCTGAATGAGCGTCGTCGTACCGGTGTGCGTAGTAGTCGGTTTGTCCTAGGACGTGATTGAGTTCCGCAGAAATTGGATCGAGCCTGAGACTTTCGGCATTCTGCGCTACGCCTTCGTCGTATCGCTTCAAATCCGCGAGGCACCAGCCGTACATCGCGTGAACCTCGGCGTCGTTCGGATCGAGTTCGACTGCGTGCTGAAACTCCTGAAGCGCCTTTGCCTGATTGTAATTGTAGAAATGGTCCGTGTACGCCAGCCAACCTTCGGCGTCGCCTAGTGTCGGGTCAAGTTCGAAAGCCTTCTTCGCTGCCGCTTCAGCTTCGGGCATGACCTCGCGCGGCGGCGCGTACCAGTCTTCGACAACGCCGTAATTGTATGCGATGGTCGAATAGGCGAGAGCGTAATTGGGGTCCAGCGCAACCGCCTTTCGAAGATAAGTCATTCCCTGCTTCAGGCTATCGGGTGTGAATTGACGCGTGTAATAAAGCCCTTTCAGGAAAGCGTCATACGCCTCTGTATTTTCGGTGGAATGGGCAAGCAGCCGACCCTGTTGTTCTCTCGTGAGTCGCAACCGCAGGGCGAGCGCGATTTGTTGCGACATATTGTCTTCCAGAGAAAAAATATTGGAGACCTTCTCCCGGTAATGGCTGCCCCACAGCTCGGCATCGTCGCTCGTATCGACGAGATTCGTATTCACTTCGAGTGTGTCTCCGACTTTCGCGACGCTGCTTTCGAGAACGGTCGAAACGTTCAGCTCGCGTCCCACTTGTCGCGGGTCCGCGTGACGCCCTTTGTAAGCATAGACGGAATCCCACGCCATCACGCGAAGCCCGTTCAATTGCGAGAGGCTCGTCGTGACCGTGCTTGCAATCCCATCTCCCAGATATTCGAGGTTTGGATCTCCGCTAGCATTGGCGAACGGAAGCACGGCAATGGACCGGATTGGGCGATTGCTGCTCGCGCCGCTCAGCCTGCGCCGCAATCCGCCAATGTCGAGCACGAAGGTTATTGCAATGATGACCATGACCCCTGCGGCAGATCCTGCCCAGAGCCATCGCCGATTCATTCGCGGTTGTGCAGCATGTCCTTTGGAGCTCTGGGCGGACTCGATTTCGTGCCGCATTTTCGGGTCTACCTTCACCGCGCTCGATGACTGAGACGGGGCAAGCGCAAAGGAGGAACTAGATGCTAGCGATGGAGGTTGCGCGACCTGAGTGCCGCTTTCCCGTGCCGCAGCCACCGTCCCCGAACTCGCAGCTGTGGCACGTCCCGTCTCTGTATCCCGCTTCAGCCTTTGCAGTTCAGCACGCATCTCGGAAGCGTGCTGATAGCGGAGGTTACGGTCTTTTTCCAGCGCCCTGTTGATTATGTCTTCCAGCTTGGGCGGAATATCGCGATTGAAACGAATCGGGGGCGGTGGATCGGAATCGAGAATTGCTTTGAAGATGAGCGCAGAGGTTTCTCCGTGAAAAGGCAAAGTTCCCGTTGCCATCTCGTACAGCACCGCACCAAAGGAGAATAGATCGCTTCGTGCATCAAGTTCTTTACCCTTCGCTTGCTCCGGCGACATGTAGGCAACCGTTCCCACCATGGTGCCCGGACTGGTGAGATGATCCGCGTCCACAGTCTGCGTGTTCAGAGATGCAATCTCGCTCGAAGAACTGCTCGCCAGACTGACCTTCGCCAATCCAAAGTCCAGAATCTTGGCATGACCACGCTTGGTGACGAAAATGTTCGCAGGCTTGATGTCGCGGTGGATGATTCCTTTGGCGTGGGCCGCATCGAGTGCGTCGGCAATCTCAATCGCCAACTCCAGCACTTGCTCAAGCGGCAGAGGCTTACCGGAAATGCGATGCTTCAGCGTGACGCCGCCCAAATATTCCATGACGATGAACGGCTGTCCGTTCTCGTCGCCAATCTCATGAATGGTACAAATGTTCGCGTGATTCAGAGCGGAAGCGGCTTTGGCCTCCCGCTGAAATCGGATTAGTGCCTGAGGGTCTCTGGCTACATCATCGGGAAGGAACTTCAGGGCGACGAAACGATTGAGTTTGACATCCTCGGCCTTGTACACCACGCCCATCCCACCGCCACCCAGCTTTTCAATGATGCGGTAGTGGGAAATCGTGCAACCAATGATGGACGAGGAATCCGTCACACTGGCCGTGCATCTTATCGCCGCTGCCAGATAACTGTCGAGAACAGGGATTATCACTACCTATCTCAGCTTGAGATTGCTGGTGGGAATGATTTCATAACAATGTCGGCTCCCTGGAGCTGAGTAGACTTGGTGGTGCCAACCAAACCAATGCTCGGGAGAAAGGAGCCGATATGCTGATTATAGGTTGCGATTATCACCCGGGCGTTCAGCAAATTGCGTTCATGGATACGGAGACGGGAGAATTCGGTGAGCGGCGACTCGAGCACGGCGGGGGAGAAGCAGAGAAGTTCTACCGCGATCTGCAGCAAAGAGGAATCAGCATGATTGGGCATCCCGCTCTCCTCAAAAGGGGAGTTCGAAGAAGTAATCATGATCGAAGTCAGGATCGAAGAGATGGTTGGGTCGAACTGAATTGGGCTCGAGACGATTACAAAAAAGCGAGCTTCGGATTGGTATGGTGAGTGATCAACAGAATCAAAACGACGCGCTCCTCGGAGTGCAGGCAGAACCACGCCCAAACAGTCCTTGACTCAGCCGACATTGTTAGAGAGAGGATTTCTCGACACCTATCCCTTTTGAGGCCCAAGTTCTAACATGTTGCAGCTTCGCGTACTCTGCTTTGGCTTGTTTCAGGATGGGGATGTCGGCTACCGGACGTCTCGTATCAGCACCACATCACGGTTTGCTGTCCCACGATTCATGACAAGATGCTTGCCATCTCGCGACAGGTCGAAACTGCGGATTACTTCGCTGTTGAAGTGGGTGATCTGTTTCGGTGGCTCGCCGGAAATCGGCTGGCTCCAGATGTTGGACACGCCGCCCTCGTTCTTGATATACAGAATAGAGCGGCTGTCTGCTGACCATCGGATTGCTCCCATGGGAATGTCGAGCCGTTTGGGTGGAGTGCTCCCATCCAACGGCGTAGCCTCGACGCCGAGACCTCCAGCTTCATTGTCATAATCGTTTGCAATCATCTTCCCGTCTGGAGAGACCGCAAAATACAAGGCATGCGGCGCCTTGTTCACCCGCACTGGGTCGCCGCCTTCGATGGGAACCTTCCAGACACCTGCATCCATGCCGCTTTTCATGTATATGACCCACTTCCCGTCCGGCGTGTAATCCGGCGAGCCATACCACAAAAGGTCGTGCGGACTATTTGTTAGCTGTTTGAGGTTGTTGCCGTCGATGTCCATCCTCCAGAGATGCGCTGTCCCGGTGCGCTCCGAAACGAAAACGATGTAATGTCCGTCCGGTGAGACGCTGGGAGCTTGATTGATCCGCCCAGTATTGGCGGTCAGTTGCCTTGCGCTCGACCCGTCCCGCTCCATGATCCAAATGTTCGTTTCTCCCTGTCCGCCGCGTTTATCGAACACAATCTTTCCTGTTGGAGACCATGACTCTCTCGCTGAACTTCCACCGGAAGTGATTGGCTTAGCGCTGTCCGGCTCAACGAGCGGCGCGACCCAAACATCGAACGACGACTTTTCCTGAACGGTCGCCATGGTGTGGGAGTCAGCCGTGAGACTGACACCTTCGTAGTCGTTCGTGTCGTTGGTAATCCTTCGAGCTTCCCCATTGGGGTAAGAAAGGTACGTTATCTGTTTGAGTCTGCCGGAAAGTTCCGACGTATTGAGGATCAAGCCACGACCACTTGAGAGCCATGCCAAATCCCCGATCCACGCCCACCGTTTACTGGTGAGAGAGCGTTCCGTTCCATCCTGAAGGGAAAACTCTACCGGATTCGCACGTCCAGAAGCAGAGTCGTAGTTAAAGATGCTTGTTGCAAGGGTTCTACCGCTGGGCGACCACGCAACGCTACTAGCTAAGAACATCGGAGCATCACGCTCTGCGAGCACTCTCTCTCTGGTGCCATCCGCCCTTGCTACTACTATTTTGCTGTTGCCTCCCCCGTTGAGATACCTCACGAAGGCCAATTCCTTTTCATCCGCCGAACCTGTCGCCTTGGTGCCTAAGTCAGCGATGAGCCGCTTTTCTGCACCACCAAGCACGGGTATTTTGTAGAGAAAATAAAAGGCGAGATTGTCGCCTTCTGCCCTGACGGCATAGAGATAGTCTCCATCGTTAGAAAAGCTTAGCCCCCGATAATTCACTTTAGCGGAGCCGATCACCTGCACATCTCCGCCCGCTACCTGTCGAACCCAAAGGCTTTCCTTTCCACTGTGCACTGGGGGCGACGTACTACCGCCTTCATCCACAGCATAGGCGACGTATTTCCCGTCCGGCGAGATGGCGGCAGTCTTCACTTTTCCGATGGTGGTGAGTTGCGTGATCTCGATCTGCTGGAACGGAGCGGGTTTCGGGATGAGGTAGCTGTTAACGCCCCACCCAATTGCCGCGATCAGAACAATGGCAACGCCCACACTCAGCCAAAGGTTCCGTTTCCGACTGACCGGAGCAGCAACCATCGTGGCTGCGCTCTTGCCGCTCTCGGAGTCCCGCTTCAGCCGTTGCAAGTCAGTTCGAATCTCCGAGGCGTGCTGGTAGCGAAGGTTGCGATCCTTTTCCAGACACTTCGCGACGACCCGTTCTAAGTTTGGAGGCACATCGGGATTCAGACGCACGGCGGGCGTGGGCGTTCCGGCCAGAATGGCTTTGAAAATCACTCCCGAACTCTCTCCGCGAAACGGCAACGTTCCCGTTGCCATCTCATATAGAACTCCACCGAATGAGAAAAGGTCTGTTCGTGCGTCCAGTTCCTTGGCTCGCACTTGCTCAGGCGACATGTAAGCGATGGTTCCTACAGCCGTGCCGGGACTTGTCAGATGGTCAGGGTCAACCTCCGCAGTGGCAAGTGTTGGCTCGTTGCCAGTCACGCTTTTGGGTGTACTGACCTTCGCCAAACCGAAGTCCAAAACCTTTGCGTGCCCACGCTTAGTCACGAAAATATTTGCTGGCTTGATGTCGCGGTGAACGATGCCTGCGGAGTGGGCGGCATCGAGGGCGTCGGCGACGTCAATGCCCAGCGAGAGCACGGTCTCGATCTCCAGCGGCTTGCCACCGATGCGGTGTTTGATCGTCATGCCTTCCAGATACTCCATCGCTATGAACGGCTGACCATCTTGCTGCCCGACTTCGTAGATGGTGCAGATGTTGGGGTGGTTCAATGCAGACGCGGCGCGAGCTTCGCGCCTGAAGCGCTCCAACGCCTGTGGGTCACTGGCTAGGTCTTCAGGCAGGAACTTGAGAGCAACGAAGCGACCAAGCTCGGTATCCTCAGCTTTGTAAACGACACCCATCCCGCCACCGCCCAGCTTCTCGATCACGCGGTAGTGCGAAATGGTTTGGCCAATCATGGGAATTGACTTGGCGCAATCTTAGGTCGCACCCACAGGCTAGTCAACGTGGGGAGACAATTGCTTGCGTTGAAGTGCTCCATCGTGATGAAGTTCGGCAGAAACAACAGGAGCAGCGGAGTGAAATCAGCAGAAGAACCACACGGATTACACTTTCCTTTTTGAAGATCTCGCGAGCCGCGGCTATGTCGTCATGTCGGTAGATCACACCAACGAAGCTACCGCCGTAGAGTTTCCCGACGGGCGGTTTGTGAAATCCTTCTTCGGCAGTAATCTCGGCGGCGAATTGCGATCCGGCGTTGCGGACTACACCTCCGCCGTGACTACCCGGCTTGCTGACCTCAAGTTTCTTCTTGACGAACTCGAACTCTTGAATAGTGCGACGACGACCCCTTTGCCGGCAAGCTGACACTTCACGCGTGTCCCTTGCGGGTCATTCCCTCGGGGGGTTGACCATAATTCTCGCCCTTCAGCAAGAGCCGCGCTTCAAGGCGGGAATCGTGCTCGATGGCGTCATGCCGCAGAGTCCGATCAGTGCGACGTGGAAACCCGTGTTCATCGTGACTGCGGGACATACGCAGTGGAGTAATGAAGAGTGTCAAACGTGGACCAATCTGCTTGGACCAAGGGTCTCTATGGACCTTCCGGGTGCCGAGCACATAGCGCCAACTGATGCAGTCTGGCTGGCGGAGTCCGGCATCAATACCGGGACCATGAGTCCGGAACAAACTGTCGAGGTACTGCGGAATAACATCGCCGCGTTTCTTGACGCAAACCTTCGCGCCAAACCAGTCAATCTATTACAGGTCGTCTGGTCCGCGGGCCATGGTGACTCATTTGCTTCACACCAGTCACAAGTGGCCTGCAGCGAAAAGTAAGATGTCGCGCTCGTTGCTGACATTGAATAGCAAAGGTGTTGTGAAAAGACACTATCACTATTTATCTCGTTTTGAGATAGCTGCTGCGAAGAGCATTTCTCGACAGCTATCGGGACCGTGGCCCGCCGGCTCATCTGTCGAATATCCGACAATGAAATCACTGATTCAATAATTTATGAGACTTTGGGGATTGATACAAGAATGCGCCAAGAATTCCTGTAGCAGGAGGCGACGCTCGATAACTTAAGAAAAATCGAGAAGCTCCCCAAACACTTTCGAACCGAATTGGAATGAATTGTTGTTTCGATGAACTGAGGCCCCGAAATCGGTCACTTTGCGTGAATCTTACACCTGCTTTCAGATAGGTGTCGAGAACAGGGATTATCACCACCTATCTCGAAATGAGATAGCCGGGTTCCCGACCCCTTGAGGCCCACAGGTGGGACCTTCCAACTTCATTCCACACCTGTCCTATACCTTTCCTGTACTTCCGACCAGTCTCCACGCTGCTACTCCCGGTGTTACCCTATATCTGGCTAATTGGCGCTAAGCGCCAAAAGCCGACAAGGAGGTCCGAGATAGGCGACTGAACGAAAGTCGGCCGGCGCCAGCCGGTTGACGACAAATCGAGCGATCTCCCGCCTCACCACCCCGCGCCCGCATCCTGCGGCCCGCGAACCCACAAAAGGACAAACCAACATGACCTCGAAAACGACCACGAAAGCTGCCAGCCCAAGAACCAGCAGCCTAACAACCAAGAAAAAGAACTCCCAGCAACCCCGAAAGAAGCATTCTGTGAATCGCATCAACCGTCAACGCCGGTTGCAAAAGCAGCTTCAGGCGCTCCTCCTCGAACGCCACAGCCGCCGCTGCATCATCTGCCACCACCCCGAACGCGAAGCTATCGAAGAGGAATTTGTCCACTGGCGCTCCCCCACGAGGCTCGCTCACGACTACAAGCTCGGCGACTATCGCACCATCTACCGCCACGCCCGCGCCGCCGGTCTTCTGCTCCAGCGCCGCGAACGCCTCCACTCCGCCCTCGACGCCTTCGTCGAATCCGTCGATGACGTAACCTTCACCGGCGACACGATCCTCCGCGCCATGCGCGCCTACAGCTGCATCGACAGTCACGGCCGCTGGACCGAAATCCCCACCCAGGTCCAATTCTCCACCGCCCACAACGGCCATCCACCGCAGCCGCCCACCACATCCCCGAGGAGCGGTTCCGCCTCCGACATCCTCGACATCGTCCCTAAATATTCAAATCGTGGATCGCGAAGCGATGCCGCCGCTTGCGCAGCTTCACCCGCGCAAGCCTTCAACGTGCCCGACTTCGACGACGACCGCGACGAAGAGTTAGAAGAAGACGAGGAAAAAGCGCTCGAAGAGCGCGTCACCGCCCTCCGTGCCTCTTCAAAATCCATGTCGCGCAGCGACACAACCGCTTGCGCAGCCCCACCCGCGCAACCTGTTTCAGCAGTAGCACTAAATTCAAACCATCGCAGTCAAAGCGTGACCGCCACCGCTTGCGCTGACTCACCCGCGCAAGCCTTGCCGCGAGATGTTGTTCGCGGCCAGAATCCGAATGACCGGTCGCCCTCCGACCGCACCGATTGCGCCGCGTTACCTTCCGGCGGCGCACCCGCGCAACCGGCCGCTCCCCAAAAACCAAAGCCCGACGCCGACGGCCTCATCTGGCACCCACACCCGGGCTATCCGAATCAGGAGAGGTCGGAGCCAGACGCCCAAGGCCGCGTCTTTTACAAAATCCATATGACGACCACAGCTGCGCAGCTCCGCTCGAGCGAGACGGATGCGCAACGCGCCGCAAAGTTAATCTACGGTTCCGTGATTAAAAAGTACGGCAACCCATGACCGGTCAGCAGTTTGAAAAATTCTAATCGGCGGTAAAAGGGGGGCAAAGACGAGCAAAGGCGAGAGCAAAAAAGCCGGCCCCGCGACATTCGAGCGGGACGCAAACCGCGCGCAGGATGCCCTTCATTCCTCAGGGCAAACCGGCGCTACAAGGGAAACGACAAAGGCGAAAAGAACGAGCGGGCCGCAAGACGCGGGCGCGGTGTGGTGAGGCGGGAACCGACTTTTTCAGTAGCCACCCCTCTTATCAACAGCTATCCGGGAGAACGCTTCTGCAAGGGCAGCAGATAGGTATTTTTGACAATTGCTTCGCGTGACGGTTGGCTCAAACTCGATGAGCCGATTACTTCGGTTTGTGACAAAATCACAGCGCCAACGGGGGTCGGTTAGGGTCCTGCCATATCTAAATCGCGGACCGAATTTCTCGATGCGATCAAGCGTTGCGCTTTTTTGAAAGGGCAGAAGATGAAACCACATCTAAGTCATCTCAAATCTGTAATCTGCGCGATTGGCATCGCTCTCGCGGTTTCGGCCGGACATGTTTATTCTCAGGAAAAGCCGCGTCCCGCCGCTTCCGGATTTTCGTTTGATGTGTACGGTGATTCGCGGTCCATGATGTACCTCCCCTATAAAGAGGACCAGGAGGCGGAAGCTCGTCGACTCATGGTCGACATGTTTGAACTGGTGCTCCCACCTAAGGTGGCTGACGCTTTGGTCCAGAAGGATGTCAAGCTGACCTATGACCCGACCAGCAAGGAGTTGGTGCAGGTGACTATGCCGTTCATCACCGCCAGCGAAGTAACCACACTCAAGTTTGACAAAGGCTGGGTGACCGAAGCTTCGGTCGAAGACGTAAAACTACTTCCCGGAGTCAGCTTCACCATGTATCGCGCGGCAGGCGGTGATTGGGTCAGCCGCGAGGTGGTGAAGGATGTCCAGAACGGGCAGGCAGACTTCATTCTCAGTACCGGGGACCTAGTGTGGTGGGGCAAGCAGGGCGACAAACCATCGGAAAGCCCGTACTGGCGGCTGGTCAACGGTGACGTGCTCGAGAAGTTGCCGCCACCAGACAAAAAGCTGGAGGCCGCTGGACTGCCCGGACGGGTTTTCCCCGCCGTAGGAAACCACGAGGTGTGGGGCGATACCGATATTGAAGGGATACTCACTCTATTCCCCTATCTGAAGAAGTTCGGGCTCACCGACAAGAAATTCATTTACGCATTCGACTACCAAGGCGTTCGCTTCATCTTCCTGTGGACTGGGGGATACGACGACAAGGAGCCATCGGCGTGGAACGCTACCGAGCCTGTATATGTGGAGCAGATGAAGCAACTGCGAGTGTGGTTGGACGAGGCCAAGGCCAAGCGGATCAAGAAGGTCTTCATCTCCTTCCATGCTCCTGCCTTTGCACGCTCGGGTCTAGGTCCGATCCCGGAAGCCCAAAATCCTCACAAAACAATTGCCGCGTATGCCAAAGACCTTGACATCGTGGTCTTCAACGGGCACGTGCATACGACGGAACTCTACGAGGTTGACGGCGTGAAATACCTGCTGCTTGGCGGGGGCGGTGCGGAACAAGACCCGATCCTTCCCGGCAGGACGCACAATAAGGTTCCCGAGGGCTATCCAAAGGATCAGTACTGGAAGGGCGAAGACCCCAAAGAGGACTACAGCTACCTGCACGTGGACGTGAAGCCCGGGCAGCCAACGAAGTTCACGCTCAATCGCTTTCGACCGTGGTCGGCGGAGCCGTTCGCAACGGTGGAGCTGTTCAAATGAGACCTCTTCCTTTGCCCGCATTCGTACTGAATCAGATCACTGTTGCGAAATCCTGTGGCTGTTGAAAAAGTCTTCGTGAATGCGAGCTGAAGTGTTGGCAGCGACGTCTATATGAGCAAGCGTTCTGGCGATGCTCTTCTTCATCACCATTCACGGAGGCTTGCGGATTATGATGGGACAATGAATTTTCTATCTGTGGAGAATGTCGCGGCGGATATCCGGCCAGAATTCCTTCAATATGTTGGCGATGCCGTCGATGCCGACCTGTGTGGCCCATTTCGACATCGTATTACCTGCGGTGCGCTCGACCTGAGGATAATACGCGTTCGAAAGAGCCGCTCCGGCTCCATTGCCGACAATCTCTGAATAATTGAAACTCTTCCCGCCAGAATCGGTCTTCGTCACTACGAGCCGGCTAATCGCGTATCCCGTGCGGAGAACGAATCCGCCGTGCCCCAGCGTGTAATAGCGCGGATCCTCGTGCGTCAAAGTGGGAACAATCGCCTCTGTGAAATAGTTCCCCACGGTTTGGTCCGCGAAGGAATGCCAGTAATAGCGCCCATAGCCGGCGGCGCCTTGATGAAATTCGGGGTATTGGACCGTAGCCATGGAATATCCCGCCACCATGCCTGCAACGATGAACGCCGAGTAATCGAAACTGTCCTGAGTGGCAAGCACGAATTTGTCCTTCACGGAAAGCGGCGGGAGCTGGCAATCGGCGCTCACAGAGCGGTAATTCGGAATGATCCAGAAGATTCGCTTGGTCTGTTGGCCTTCGGAATCGTCAACCGACACTTCTTTTTTCGCGGTTGTGGGCGCAGAAGCGGATGGCGTGGCGGTGCTGGCCGTCGCTGAATCGGGCTGGGAAGTAGAGGGGCTTGTTGCGCTGGCGGATGGGCTCACCTGGCCGGGAGACGTGTTCGGATTCTTGGCATTGAGGCAATTCTGCGCTGAGGCGCCCGCGGTGCACCCCAATGCCAATAAAATTGCAGAAACAATTCTACCCGCGGAAAAAATCCGTGCCCTCAGCATTCTGCTCACTCTTGTTGCCTTTCGGCTGGCGGCATTCATCATAAATTAAAACCACCGTTTTAAGGGCATTGGTGGTATGCGCCGCTCAGCATCTGGGGCGCAGGCTGAAGCCTACGCTACTTACCGCGCGGACTAAAGATCAAACTACCGCGGGGCGGCTGGCTTTGGAGGTTGCCACAATTCGATCGGATTTCCCTCAGGGTCATGCAGGCGACCGAACCGCCCGTAGGGATAAGGCTCCGGGTCAATCTTGACCGCGATTCCCGCAGCTTCTAGTTGGGCCGCCATTTTGTCGAGATCCCGCACTCGAAAGTTCAGCATCCAAACCTTGCTGGCATCCCCGAAATAGTTGCTCGTCTCAGGGAAGGGAGCAAAAGCGGTGGCTCCTGCCTCTTGCTGCCACGAGGTTTCCCCGTCGCTGGTTGGTATCGTCAAAATCCCCAGGTGTTGCTGATACCAAAGCGCCAGCGCTTTCGGATCTTTGGCTCGAAAGAAGAATCCTCCGATTCCGGCGACTTTTTCCATTTCCGTTCCTCCAGCGATCCCATCACGAACAGCGGCCCCTGCAGGGGGAGGGGAGACCTTTGGCTGAGTGGCTGTCTGCGCAGCGATGCCGAGTTGGTTCCGACTCCAGATGAAACTCGACCCGAAAGCGAATGACAGGGTTCGAAGCAGTTGGCGTCTTTGAAAACGCATCCCATCCTCCTTTCGAGAGGAGCGCGACTCCAGCGTATTCTTCCATATTTTAATGTGCCATCATCATGCCGCAAGAAGTACTTTCTGCCAATCTGCAGCGCGGGCCGGTCGTCCGGATTACCTGAAACTGCCCCGGGCACGTGCCGTAAATCCTAAGCTTGGAGGGTTCAATGTCGCCATTCCGCTCTGTCAGCGCGCTTGGTGTGTTGGCAATTCTGACTGCACTGGGCAGTTGGAACGCAAGCGCCCATTGGAGCGAAAACCGCACACAGATCAAGCATGTTTTCGTAATCGCGCTAGAAAATCACAACTGGAATCAGCCCCCCGTCCCCGGCGAGATTGAGGCAATTTATCGAAACCCGAATGCTCCGTTCATTAATAGCCTTGTGAACGGAACTGCCCTTGCGTTCATTGATGGCCGGGTCGTGAACATCAGCGAGCAAGTCGCTTACGCCACGGCGTACCACAACGTTCTCGCCACTCCAAGCGGAGACAATCCTCACATCCACCCTTCTGAACCCAACTACATCTGGGCGGAAGCTGGCACGAACTTCGGTATCCTGAATGATGACGATCCTTTTGCCGGCAATCCCCCTAATTCGCAGAACACGACTCAGCACCTGACGGGTCTCCTGCAAAAGGCGGGAAGAACGTGGAGGTCCTATCAGGAAGACATCGACCTGACGATGGATTCCAGTTCGCAGCTTATCAACCTGCCTCTCCCGCAGAATCTGTGGACCGTTCCCCTGGTCAGCAGGTCCGGGCGATTTGGTCCCGGCAACTACCTGAATGCGTACAACAATTCAATCCAATATGACTATGCCTGCAAGCACAATCCGCAGGTGTTCTTCGCGGACACGAGCGGCGGCAACAACACAACTCCATCCAATCCTCTATCCAGAAACTACGCGCCTTTGCAGCAGTTGGCATTTGATCTGGCGTCGGACAACGTGGCCGATTACAACTGGATTACGCCCGATCAATACAACGAGATGCACAGCGAACTAACCGGAGGGTTTGCAGGGCTGACTGGCGACGCGTCCAGCATCAGGGCGGGTGATAATACCGTGAGTCGACTTGTGCCCCTCATCATTTCGTCCAGGGCCTATAAGGACGGTGGTGCCATAGTCCTCTGGTGGGACGAAACCGAAGACGACGAAAAACCGGGCGACAACCCGGACGACTTCGCCCACACCCTACCCGAGATCATTATTTCTCGACTTGCTCATCAAAATAAAAACGGCGTTCCCTATTCCAATTCGGTCAACTATTCCCATTCTTCCGATCTGCGTACCATGCAGGAAATCTTCCATGTGAAAGCAACATCCGGCTCGTCGCCGTATCTGGGTGATGCGGCCAACGCGGCCGATTTGTCCGACCTGTTTGCGCCGGGCGTAATCCCGAAAAATCCGTAGGCTAGAAAAGGATGGGGCACCCGGCCGCCGGTCATCGAACGCAATTTGGCCGAGGGGAAACGGCAACACCGAGATCGAGATCGCGAGGGGTAACCAAGAATTGGAGAGTATGCCGCATGCAACTTGGGGCACAGGCCCTTCGGTTCTCAGGGTAAACAGGAATGCCTGTTCTACTAGAAACAACGGCAAGAGACCGGCAGGATGCCGGCCCTACAAGGGAAAAGCCACCTGTGGAATCAAAGGCGTCGGCCAGAGGTCATCGGAACGAACGGCAACGGCGGCCGAGGAACGAAGCTGGAACATTTTGGTGCGAATGGTACGAACGGGCCATTCCGGGCTGTGGAGGCTGGGTGCTAGATTGAAACACCCGTAATCTGAGCTGGATTTGGAGCCTGCAAATTGCCTGGATTGAGTGAGATTCAGGAACGCTTGGCGATTGTACTCGATTGGCTGCGTCTGCACGCGGCTAGTTCGGGACGGTTGCGGCTGCGGACTAAATTTTTGCTTTCGCTTGTGCTGGTGATTGCGGCGCTTACGTTTTCAACTTTGCTAATCGTTGGGCATTCGGCCGAAGGGCTGGTGCAGAAGGCGATCGAGCAGGACACGCGCAACTCCGTACTTACGTTTCAAAACATGCGGGCGGAACGGCAGCTAGAGCTGGCGCGGAATGCGGAATTGATTTCGACGCTGCCGGCTGTGAAAGCGTTGATGGCCGATCCTGAAGCGCCAGGCATGAACGAGGCGTTTGAGGGGATTTGGCACTCGAAAAATTTCGACCTGCTGGCGCTGGCCGATTGGACTGGAAAAATTACCGCGCTGCACACTTCGTCGGGCGGATTTCCGATTGGCGCGGCGCAGGAGATGTTCGAGCAGTCGCGAGGGGCGGGCGAGCAGGGGACTTGGTGGTTCGGTCATGGACATCTTTATCAAGCCGCGATGATGCCGATTGATTTGCGAGACCCGCCGACGAGGATGCATCTCGGGACAGTGATCGTTGGGCGCGAGATTGATTCGCAGGTGGCGCGCGAGGTGGGGCAAATCGCGCTGTGCCAGATCGCGTTTCGATACGGCAATCAGCCGGTGGTCAGCTCGTTTTCCGCGCTAGATGAGCGGAGCGTGTCGGAGGGGCTTTCGCCGCGCTCTACGTCCGGAAAATTTGAAATTGGGGACAAAAGGTATCTCTTCAGCTCCGTTGATTTGACGCCTACGCTGCATCCGGGTCTTACACTTACCGTTTTCAAGCCGTATGACGAAGCGTTCGCTTACATCAGCCAGTTGAATCAACACCTTATTCTTCTGGGTGTGGCGGCGGTGGTGATCGGAGGAATAACCGTCTTCCTGATCTCCAGCACTTTTACACGGCCGCTCGAACGGCTCGTGGGCGGCGTGCATGCACTCGAAGAGGGGAACTTCGCCTATCCGCTAGGACCGGATACGGGCGATGAAGTGTCGCAGGTGACTGCGGCATTCGAGCGAATGCGCGTGACGCTGCGCGCTAATGAAGAGCAGAGGCAGATGCTCAGCGAGCAGCTTCGGCACTCGCAAAAAATGGAGGCGGTGGGAAGGCTGGCCGGCGGGGTGGCTCACGATTTCAATAATCTGCTGACGGTGATCAAGGGGCACAGCGATTTGCTCGAGCTTAAACTTGGGAGCTTGAGTCCCGTGCAACCCAGCGTGATGCAAGTGAAGAAGGCGGCGGACCGGGCGACAGCGCTGACGCGGCAACTGCTTGCGTTCAGCCGCATGCAGGTGCTGCAGCCGCATGTGCTTGATCTGAACGCGGTGATCGCCGACGTGAACAAGATGATGCCGGTGCTGCTGGGCGAAGAAATCGAGTACAAATTTCTTCCAGGTGAGCCGCTTGCGCATATCAAAGCTGACCCGTCGCAGATCGAACAGGTGCTCGTAAACCTGGCGGTGAATGCGCGCGATGCGATGAGCAAAAGCGGGAAGCTGACGGTGACTACACAAAACGTGGTGCTCGATGAAAAATATGCGCGGACACATCCGCCGGTGATCGCGGGGAAATATGTGCTGATCGTAGTGGCGGATACCGGACATGGGATGGACGAGCAGACGAAGTCGAGAATATTCGAGCCATTCTTCACGACCAAGGAGTTGGGGAAGGGAACGGGACTCGGTCTTTCAACGGTGTATGGAATCGTGAAGCAGAGCGGCGGATACATATGGGTGGACAGCGCCGTGAATCAGGGAACGCGATTCGAAATATTTCTTCCGCAGACGACGGAGGCGGTTTCGGTGAGCGAGCAGAAAGAGGCGTTCCGGCAAATGAATCGTGGGGTTGGCACGGTGCTGCTGGCAGAGGATGAAGAAGCGGTGCGCGAACTGGCGTACGAGTTCCTGAGCGGCAGTGGGTATCAGGTGATCGTCGCGAAAGATGGAATTGAGGCGCTGGAGCTGGCAGAACAGCATAAGAAGTCAATCGACGTGCTGGTGACGGACGTGGTGATGCCACGCATGCGGGGAACTGAACTCGCGATGCGATTAAGGCGGGCTCACCCGGACATTAGTGTGGTTTATATGTCCGGGTATTTGGAACACAACTCCGACGATGCGTTTCTGGCAGGAGCGGAGTTGCTACAAAAGCCTTTTTCGCGGGATTCATTGCTTCAAAAGCTCTATGCCGTGCGAGCGCGCGAAACCACGCCCGCCAGCCATTTAAACTGACGCGCACCGTTTCCCCTCCTGTTGTCTCGGCAAGCCAAAACCGCTACTTTGTCGAGCAGGTTTCGCTAACCATCTTCACGTTTACTACGTGCAGTGTGTTGACTGTCCCGGCGCCGCCCGCTCCCGATTCGTCCTGCGCGTTGTCCACTGTTGTGTTCGGGGTGCTTGGGGTCTGTGAGGTTTGATTCTGCGCTAGGAAACCGGTGGCGGTCACTTGATGTCCTACATGCTCGCTCAGGTCGACCTTGTGGCTCTTCAGTAGCCATGTGGCGCCGTTATCGGTCTTGATGGAATATTCGCCGGCTTTGTCGCCTTTCTGGAGGCAGCCAGTGACGCTCTTTCTTGTGCGGGTGGTGTTTCCGTTGCCTTGATGAGTGCTGCTTTTTTCCTGCTGCTGAGGCGCGGTATTTTCCTGTTGGCTGCCTGCACTTTGGCCGAATGCGGGAAGACTCATCAGAGCGGAAAGTGCAAACAAGCCGAAGAATTGACTTTTGTGTTTCATTTTGCAGCCTCCTCAGAATACTTTCTTTGAATATTTTGTTTCGAAAAATCACGCAGAGCGAATTACCAAAACAGCGCAGGCAAAAGTGCCCGCGCCACTTATCGAGGATGATCAGGGAACGGACGGGTCGCCCGTGTCGTTGGTTCGAGAATCGGATTTGCGGACTCTAGCCGAGCGAAAGGCCGGCGCAAGAGGATCGCGCTTGCTAACTCGCTTCTTGTCTGTTTTGGTCTTTTTGTTGTTTTCCGTTTTAGGCCGCATGGTTTCCATAGAAGCCTCCGAGAAAAACTTTATCAATCCGGACCTGTGGCCAATTTAGGAGTGCGCTACGTACGGCGCCATCCCAAAGACGCTGTATATTGGGCAAAATAGCCGCGGTAATGCGGTCTTGGGTGCGGCTAAGAGGAACTGCAGATCCCTCGCTTCGCTCGGGACGACAATCGGTGAGCGGTTATGAGGCCGGGTCTAGTGCTTGATTTTTTCCGTACCTTTGGGCCAGCGCGGTTTGAAAGCAGAGTCTGGAATATTGGGATTGCGGACGATTTTAGAATAGCGGACGATCATGTAGTCGCCGGAACCGGATTCGAATAATTGCTGCTGGATAGGCAGCCAGCTCATCTGGTCAAACCAGATCTGAATCTTTGAAAACTGCTTCAGGACATCTTCGGATTTCGGAATCAGCTCGAGTTCCACGGTCTTTCTATCGTCCATCGCAGGCTCTGCGACGAGTGTGATCCCGTAGCTCTTGCGCAGCTCCTTTCCGGGTGTGCCAAATCCCAGTAGGAGGAACTGGTCCACCAAGCCTCGATTTTTGCCGAGGTTGAATTCTTCCACACGTTTCAGGCCGGGCTGATAGAGAAAAAGATTTTCGCCCGTGCGCAGGATCGTGCGCGGGTCGGGAGATTTCAGCTCAAGAAGCATTTTTTCGCCGCGAACCAGAATTGTGCCGGATTCGGTGGAGCGATCGTTTACGACAACGGTGACCTTGGTGCGCTCAACATCGGCCGAAAGGCTGTGGAAATCTCTCGCGGAGTTGTCCAGGTGACCCAAGACATTTTCGAGAGTGAGCGCGTGGTTCTGAGCGGACTTGGAAGCAGCGAGTGCGAATGGGAGTCCAAAAATTACCGCAAAAATGAATAATAAAAATACAGACTGCCTAGCAATCAAAGAATCCCCCGCCGATGTGGATGGCCCACGGAAAAAGTCCCGCCATCATAGCATAGTGAGTTAGACGCGCCGAATGCGCCGGAGGGTTCCAGACCTTGTCTGTAGGGAATCGGTGCGATGTAGACGAAGCCAGCTTGGCTAACTAAAGCCGTCAGGCGAATTTAAGGATGCACGGTCACGTCATAGTAAAGGATGGGACCGTCACCCGAGCGAACCGGATCGATTCGCTGTACCTGGAATGTGTGACCCTTCAGATCGTCCACAGTGCGTCCCAGGATGTCGTGAGTTTCACGTTCAAGTTCAGGAGTGGGATGGGCGGTGCGTTTCTCTGCGGGAAGCGCATTCGCATCGAGGCGGTAGGTGCGCGTTTGTTTTCCGGTGTCCTCTTGAACCAGTTGGATATCGGAATTGGCGAGAGACGTGGCTTGCGATTGATCTTGAAACCAGCGGCGTGGCGAGAGCAGAACGAAGATGACGATGATAATGACCATCACGTCGTACGGCCAGCTACCGCGCTCATACGACCAGAAAATTGTGTTCACTAAGCCGCGCCAAAGCTTTCGCATGCTAGTGAACGGTGGCGCCGTCCACCACGAGCCCGTCGCGCATGTGGAGGATGCGATGGCCGTAGGCGGCGGCCTCGGGATTGTGAGTGATCATCACGATGGTCTGGCCGAGGTCTTTGTTCAGCGAAGCCAGCAATTGGAGAACCGCCTCCGAACTTTTCGTATCCAGATTTCCGGTGGGCTCATCGGCGAGGACAATCTTTGGCTCGCAGACAATGGCTCGCGCGATGGCGACTCGCTGTTGTTCTCCGCCTGACATTTCCGACGGCTTGTGGTTCAGGCGTCCGGTGATTCCAAGCAGATCGGCGACAACTTCGAAGCGGTGCGGATCGAACCCGTCGGCGCGAATGTGCTGGGCGAGAACGATATTATGGTAAGCGTCGAGTGTGGGCAAAAGATTGAAACGCTGGAAGACGAAACCGACTTTGTGGCGGCGCAGCAAGGTGCGGGCGGCGTCGGTCATCGTGGTGAGATCGTTGCCGTCGAGAAGGACCTTTCCGCGAGTGGCCTGGGCCAGGCCTCCCATTACATGCAACATCGTGGATTTTCCGCAACCGGAGGGGCCCATGATGGAAACAAATTCGCCGGGAAAGATTTCGATATCGATGCCACGCAAGGCGGGCACGTCCACCTTGCCCGTGCGATAAATTTTCCACAAGTTTTCGGTCTTAAGTATCGGCTCCAACCGCCAGGCCCCCGAACGTCGATAAAATATGCAGTAATTCGATTCTAATCGCGATTAACGCTTCTGACCAGCGTGGATACAGGCGCGAGCTTCACTCGTATGAAAGCGCTTCCACAGGATCCTTGCGGCTCGCCAGCCACGCCGGGTAGGAGGCGCCCAGCAGTCCGCCCAGAAGCGCGATCAATCCAGCGCGCCCAATCCAGACGAGAGTGATCAGAATGGTGAGATTAGGAAACAAGCGGATAAAGATCGAGCGCATTAAATAACTGAGTCCCACGCCACCCACAACTCCTGCGAGGCAAAGGAGCATCGTTTCGCTCAGGACGATTTGAACGATGTAGCCTTTGGAGGCGCCTAGGGATTTTAAAACACCGATCTCGCGCGTACGCTCGATGATCGTGGTGTACATCGATAGAAAAATCACCAGAAAACCAATCGCAACAGCGATACCGATCATGACGTTGATGAAGGCATTCAATCCGGGCAAAGTAGACGAAGTCATTAAAGTGATGAAATCCTTGAGCGGCCGGACTTCGTATCTGGGAAGCAGTTCGCGGACTTCATCCGCGACCGCCGGTATGTGATCCGAGCGGTCGCACTTGATGTAAAAAATGGAGGCTTTGTCGTGCGCGCCGGACAACTCCTGCAGCGTCGGCATCAGCACGAAAAGACGCGCCCCCTTGCCATGTTCCACGATTCCTGCGACGTGAAAATCGTGCTCAAGGATGTGAAGCGTCTGTCCGAGCTTGACCTTCTTAGATCGCGCGTAGACGTCGTCGACGAGGATATCGTTCGGATCATGAAGGTCGCGTCCTTCATGGAAGACGAAGCCGCCGGAAACGGCGCGGAAACTCTCCGGATCCAGTCCGTAGACGATATCGAGTCCGTTGACCGAATTGAATTGAACCAGCACCGGCGCGACAGCCTGAACGTAATCAAGATGGCGCAATTTGTCGGCGATGGCGATAGGCATGGGCGCGCCGCTGAACGCCATATAGATTGAAGCTGATGGCGGCTGCACCATGATGTCTGCGCCGACGCCCTCCGTGCGCTTCGCGGATTCGAGAATCAGCCCGCTCGTCAATCCGACTACGATGATGACGAGCGTAACTTCGACGGCGACCGCGAGCACGGTGATAAATGTGCGGAGCGGCCGATGCAGCACGTTCTGCGAAATCATGTAGCCGATCAGGGCTGAGACTCCTTGGACTCCTCGCCGACGCGGACCAATTCCGTACCGGGCGGCTGGGGAAGTATAAAGCGATCGGGGGCAATCGGCTCATTGAAGGTGGCCTTCGCGACCGTAATATGCAATTGATAATCGTCGCTGGGCCTGCTGACGTCGATCTGCTTGGCGTAGCGAATCTCGCCAAATGTGTCCCACTGGCTGTAACTATCGTCGGAGACCAACACGCCCTGGAGCGCGTAGGTCTCGATTCGCGAGATATTCAAATCGGAACGATTGAACCAGATTTTTTGCGCGATTTCGAATTCGTCTTCCGCAGCCTGCTTCGAGCTGGAATCATCGGTGTGCACCGGAGATGCGGGGCGCAGAACAGTCAGCACGTAGAACCGGGCCTGGATTTCGGTCGCTTGTTCGAAAAGCACTGGCACGCTCTCAGAGATGGGAGCCCAGAGAAGCGCGTCGACCAGATGCTGCGGCCGCAGATTTTCGATCGGCTTTTTCGACGGGCGCTGCAGGTTGGCTGTCCCCACGATGAAATCGTTTTTCGACGGGATAAAGACACGAAACTCTTCGCCATTGCTGACCATGTCGAAGATATTCTTGCCCACGACGGGCGCCTGCCCTATCACGCGGATGTTCGCGGGCCTTGCAGCGAGCATGAAACCGTTCACTTCATGGTATTGCTCGATCACCCCGGAATAGTTTGAGCCGCCAGTCAGTTTCATTTTCACAGAGAGGTTCACCGAACGAATTGAATCGGCCTGGCGGTTATATTTTTCGAGGAGTTGGGTTTTGGTAGCAGTCTGCAGTGCCGCGGGCGTTTGGGACGGCTTCACGACGGTCGTGTGGCTAACAGAGCAGCCAGAGGCGAGGAGCCACGCCGTTGCAGCGAGTGCGATGGAGGCAATCGGAGGCAGGACCGTTCCGGGACCTTGCGCCGCATGACTTGACCGCACCTCTAACAGAGTCTTGCCCTCCGTAGACACCAAATATTCGAGGGTACCAGCCAGTTAGGGGGGAGTCAACGAATAGGCCCAGTGCGGGATGCTCCAATTTCGCAACTCCTTTTCGGATGGTAGTTAGGCGGCTCAACAAAATGCGGTACAATTCGTTTATCCGTTGTGGATTAATCTTCATTTGAGACAGAGGTGGGATGGGCAGGTCGGATTCTTCTAGCACCCCACGTGCCGGGCTCGGGGTCGATCGGCAGATTGAGGCGGTCCCGCCGGTTGTTGCCTCTTCCGCGCGGCGTTCGTTTCTAAGAAAGACCTCATCGGCGTTACGAATCTTTGCAATCAATCTCGCAATCTTTGCCGTTGTCGCCGAATTGGCGTCTCTGACTTACATCAATGTGACGAATTGGCCTTCCAGCAAGCCCAACTACCGGCTTAACTACAACTCATTCTGGACGGATATTAACCCGGCGTTTGGAGTGTGGCATAGGCCCAACGGCCACTACTTCCATAAGGGCGGCTGCTACAACGTGGAATATACCACCAACAGCTATGGAGCCCGCGATGTGGAGCGGAGTCTGCATTCGTCGCGGCCCCGTACCGTTGTCCTGGGAGATTCCTTCGTCGAGGGAATGGGGCTGCCGGCCGAAGATCGATTGAGCAACATTCTGGAGAAGGACACTGACCGGGCGCACCTTAATTTCGGAACGGGCGGCGATTTCGGACCCCTTCAGTACGCGTTGTTGTACAAGACGATGGCGGCCAAGTTCGACCACGACCTCGTCATCGTAGGGGTGCTGCCCGATAATGACTTTCATGACATGTCGCTAGCGTACTGGAAGGCTCATGGCGAGGGGGGGCGTTACCGCCCTTATTACGCGGACGATTTGACTGTGGTATATCAGGGCCGTTTCAAGCCGCAGGGAGGCGAGGGGTTTTGGAGCCGAGTGGAGGCTATATTACGCGCCTACCTGGCCTCATACCACGTAGGCCAGTACATTTATTCACGCTTCTACTGGCGATTACACAGCCCCTATTCGGGGTACAACGACTACACAGACGTAGATCTGACGCGCCTCGAGAAGGCATTGACCGACATCCAGAGTACTGCTGATGCGCACCACGCCAAAATGGCGGTCTTCCTAATTCCCACCACTAATGATTTTGCGCGCCTTCACGAGGCGCACATGAACCGTCTTGGCCCGGCCTTAGAAGCCTGGGGCCAGCGCGCCGGAATTCCGATTAAGGATCTGCTGCCGGACATGGAAGCACGTTCAGGCGGCGACTATCGCTCCTACTTTCTCAGTTGTGATGGGCATTGGTCGGCGCACGGTAATGCTGTGGCAGCCGACATTTTGGAGGGGTGGCTGGGTGAAAAGTCTGACAGAAGGAATGTAACAGGCAATGGGCAGGTCAGAAGTTACTAGCACACCACAAAGCGGACTTGGTGCCTATTCGCAAATGACGGATACGATTCCGTCAGTTGCGACTTCTTCCGAGCGGAGTTCTTTTCTGAAAAAAAGTTTACAGGTCGTGCGAATCTTCGCAATCAATCTGGTTATCTTCGCCGTTCTCGCCGAATTGGCGTCATTGATTTACATCAATGTGGCGAAGTGGCCTGGAAGCAAGCCTAGCTATCACATGGAACATAACGACTTTTCGGCAGACATAAATCCCGCATTTGGCGCCTGGCACAGGCCGAACGGCCACTTCATCCACAAGTCGGGCTGCTACAGCGTCGAGTATGACACAAATAGCTATGGTGCCCGCGATGTCGAGCGAAGCGTGCATTCCTCGGCCCCACGGGTGATCGCTCTCGGAGATTCCATGATCGAGGGCGTCGGACAACCCGCTGATAAACGGTTGACGAACATTCTTGAAAAGGATATGGGGCGCGAATTTCTCAATTTCGGCAGCTCGGGCTTTGGACCTTTGCAATATGCTCTGATGTACAGGACCATGGCGTCGAAGTTCGACCACGATCTCGTTCTCGTCGGCGTCGTCCCGGACAATGATTTCCACGACATGGATTTCGAATATCGGAAGGCTCATGGGCGGAATGGCGAGTACCGGCCGTTCTACGCGGATGATTTCTCAATATACTATTCCGGCCATTTCGATCCGAGGGCGGGGGAAGGTTTCTGGGACCACGTTGAGGCATTTCTTAGGGCATATCTTGCCTCGTATCACGTGGGCCTGTTTATAGATTCGCGGTTGTATTGGTGGAAGCTCAGCCCTTACTCGGGCTACCACGATTACAACAACGTCGATATCGAGCGTCTTGAAAAGGCGCTTGACGATATAAAGGCCACCGCGGACGCGCGGGGCGCGAAGATGGGTGTGATCCTGATTCCTCATGCTATCGATTTCCAGCGTGTGCACAAGACGGGACAGAACCCGCTCGGTCCGCTGGTGGAAAAATGGGGAGCAGAGCGCGGTGTGGCGGTGAAGGATTTGCTGCCGGAAATGGACGCTAAGTCGGGCGGAGATTTCCTCGCCTATTCGCTGTGCGACGGTCATTGGTCGGATCGAGGTGGGGCCGCGGTAGCGCAAATCCTGGAGCCATGGATCCAGCAGATCGATGCCGGCAAGCCGACACAGACGGTGGAGGCGAAGGCTCCACTTACAGCCGGAGGCAAGTCACCAGCGCGCAATTAGTTCTACGAGGTTGGACTTCGCGGAAAATTTCCAGCATTCAACCGCAAGACTGCAACATCCGAGAGGGTGTATCCTCGTGTAGGTAAGGCCGGCCTCACATTTCAACTCTGAGGAGATTCCCTATGTCTTATAGCAAGCTCATTCTCCTTCCCGCGCTGTTTTGCGCCACTGTCGCATTTGGACAGGGCGCACCGAAATCGGCGCACGCAGACATCGTAAACGCTCAAGGACAGAAGATCGGCACCGCCAAAATTGTGCCCGCCAAACAGGGCGTCAAAATTGAAGTGAGTGTCTCGCAGCTGCCGCCAGGCAAGCACGGGATTCATGTTCATGCGGTGGGGAAATGTGAGGGACCGGATTTCAAAACCGCGGGCGGACACTTGAATCCGGACGCGAAGAAGCATGGCAAAGACAATCCGGAAGGACCGCACGCCGGCGACCTTTTGATGATTGAAGTAAAGGCGGACGGAACGGCAAAAGCGACGTTGCTGGATACGATGGTGACATTGAGTGACGGGCCGAATTCACTGTTTCACGATGACGGAACGTCAATCGTTGTCCACGAAAAAGAAGATGATTACAAAACCGATCCGGCGGGGAATTCCGGCGCGCGGATCGCGTGCGGCGTCATTCAGAAGTAGGCGGCGGCTCGGTCAACTTGCCCGGGCGGTCGTCGCCGAGCGAGACGAGAAGACGGCGAAGCTTGGAGCGATCTTCGAGGTTCATGCCAACCATCTCGAAGCCGGCTTGATGTGAACGCACGAAGCGGACCACGGCGCGCATACTGATGGAGCGCAGGCCAGCGGGAATTTTCAGCGTCGCTTCGGTGCCGACAGGTATCTGTATGTCGCCGCTCAGAAGGCCGCCTTCGAGGCTCAGTACACTGATGGCAGATGAATATTTGCCGCGCGCTGAAGTGATCACTGCCGGCACGTTGCGCGGCAGCCGGACGCGTCGGTAACGGCGGTGGCGGACGAAATCGCGTTCCGGGATTGCGTCGAGCGGCGCGAGTGCCATCACGGCGGCGTCCAGGCCGCACTGCGGCAGGAACGCCTGCATCCACGCAGGATCGAGTTTCATGAGGGCTTGCGCGGCCGCCATGCGAATCTCTTCGGGGTAGACCCAGCCGAAAGTTTTGCGAGCTTCGACGAAATGCCGCAGGTGACCGGCAGCCGCGGGCGCGCGCATCCGGCCCAGGGCTTCGATAGCCTTCACTTTAAGGTAGTCGGAAGCTTCGGCCAGAATTTCTCCTTCCGCCAGACGCAGAAGCTTTGAAGCCGTAGCCGGATCGCCGCACATTCCGATTTCGTCGAGCGCCAACGGCAAAATCACGGGATCGATCAGTTCGATACAATTTGAAAGTATCTGGCCGCGCTCGGGTGCCCCGGCGGTTGAGAGTTGCCGCACGATGGCATCGTGGAAGCTGCGCTGGCCTTCTTTCAAGCGCACCGGCAGCACTTCCTCAACTGCGAAAACGTCCAAGCGGCTGAGCAATCCGACGGCAGCGGCCGCTTTAGGAAGCGCCTCGTTTTTTAACGTTTCCCTGAGATGGCGCGCGCAAGGAGCGCCGATAGACTTTGCGAGGTCAATGATGGCTTCGCGCTCCGTGCGTCGCGCGCAACGCGATAGCCGAACGCCCAATTGCTCTGCCGACGCCTGCGGTATGCGCATCAGCACGCCGACGAGTCCTTCGGGCATCGCTTCGGCCGTGAGCGCTTCTTCGATGAACTCGGCCACGCGATTCTCAACACCTAGCCGTGGACGCAAACTCGCCGCCCAGCTTGGTTTCGAATTTTCGAGTTCGGCTATCGAATCGAGCGCTTGCTGCATGGCGCGATAGTAGCGGCGCGCGGCGGATTCCTGGCTGAGACGGACGAAAGCAGCGCTGAGAAGCGTCTGCAGCTCGACGTCTTTTTCCTCCGCCATCTGCTGGCCAATTTGCACGAGAGCATCTTGCAAACGCTGGCTCGCCGCTTTGCTGTAAAGCTCCGCGAGCTGCCCAAGTCCGATGGCGGCTTTCTTGCGAGCTCCGGCGTCCTTATTGCGAACGCACGAAGCGTAGTGCAGCAAGATGTCGCCGGCGGCATCGGATTCGCCGCGGCCCAGGAGTTCTTCGACGTACTGCTGCACGTTGCGCGGCGGAATGCACCAGGCCTCGCCGGACATCAGCACCTGGCGCTTACCTGATTCCGGAACCGCGGCCCAGAATTGGCGATCGAGCACGTCGGCGTGCGATTCGAGATTCACGCCGGCGCTAGCCAATTTCTCTTCGCGCGCTTTAAGAAGCTTGCGAAGCGTTTCAAGCTCGTGCCCCATGCGGTCGAGCATCTGGCGAACCGCATTCACGCGAACTTCGCCGCGCTGAAAGCGATCGAGCGCAAATTTAATGGCGAGGTCTTCCGCGAGGCGCAGCAACGTGGCCTCATCCATTTTTGCGGAGGGCGAAGTGGCTGCCACGCCGGCTAGCGCCTGGCGCAGTGTGACCTGCGCATTAGGAGGCAGGGCCGACATGCGCTGTTTCCACACATCCGGATTTTGCTGAGGGGTTTTTGCTTGCTGCGCCTCGCCAAATTGCACGAGCAGTCGCAGCAGACTCTGCAGATCGCCTTCTTCGAGTTTGGAAATTGCGGCCTGATTCGCGATGGGAGCTCCGGAGACGTAGCTCCCGCCGAGCACCCCACCCGTGCCGGTGCCAGATCCGCCGGGAACAGCGCCTGCGCCGACTGCTGAGCCTACTCCGCCGCCAACGCCGCCGCCGGTTCCTGTACCACCCACTCCGGAGCCAACAGTTCCTGCACCGCCAGAAGCTGCGCCACCCGAACCTGCGGCATACGGACTGTCGGTTCCTGCACCTACTCCGGGGCCAACGGTTCCTGCAGCGCCGGAAGCTGCGCCCGAACCTGAGGCGTACGGACCGCCTCCGGTTCCTGTAACACCGATTCCGGGACCAACTGGTCCCGCACCGCCGGAAGCTGTGCCGCTAGAGCCCGCGGTGTGCGGGCCGCCTCCCGATCCACCTTCAAAGGCACCGGCTCCAGTACCGCCGCCTGACGCTGCGCCCCCGCCCCTTCCTAATCCCGGCCCCAAACCGATTCCCGGTCCACCAGATTCGGGTCCACCGGGTCCGCCATGGGATCCTTCCGCTGCAGCGATCAGCTGAATCATTTTTTCCGGACTGCTAAGCCAGTCCGTAACCACGCCCGCGTCGGCGCCCAGAGTTTTAACGGTGAGTTGAGCAGCAACGCGTGCTTCTGAATATCCGGAATCTTCCGCCACGAAACGAATTTCATTGAGTCGAATTCCGGAACGGCCGCCAAGATTTGCTTCCAGGCGTTCGGCAAGAGTAGACGCCTTGACGGCAGACTCCATAAACGAGCGCACGAAAGCGAGGAAATCTTCGCGCGTTACATTGGGGCTGAACGAAATGCTCGCTACGTTTGCGTCCGTGAGCAGGTCGGCAAATTTACGTTCGGCGGGAGTCGATTCGAGCGGCACCCCGTCGAGTAACAACTGGGATCCGGATGCGCCCAGCAGAAGGCCTCGCTCTCCCGATGCCAATACCGCGGCTTCGAGTTCCTTCCAGGCCGACTTAAATTGATCTACAGAGCGCGTGTGCTCTAAACCATAGAGACGCGAGTACTTAAGAAGTACATTCAGGCTCCGCACGAACGTCCTGGCACCGGGAAGCGTTGAATCGGGCACTGTTAACTCGCGGGGGAGCGGGGCCATCTGTTTGGTCTCTAGAATTAGTGTACTAGAACCAACGATTTGGGAAATGGTACAGACGTACCAAGGTTTCAGAATAGAAACCTATACTCTTCGACAGGTTTTCGCCGCTAGGCGGGCAGGCGAACGTCTACTTCGAAGCCTTCGAGCACGGGGCGAACGCGCCGGATCACTTCGCTGGCCCAAAGTTTTTCGCTGAGTAAAACGAGGGAACCATCCTCGAAATTGCAAACAGCGCAGAAGAAATATTTGGGGAAAGTCGTGTGGTAGGCGTCAACGCCGCGACGGGCGAGTTCGCCTTCTACTTCCGGATCTCCGGCGGTGACGAGATCGCCTGCGCGAGCGCCGAACGTCTCATTCTGGAAGCGATCGAGCAGCGGTTCCAGGAGACTTAGTTCAGGGGCGGGAATAACCAAAGAGCGATGACTCGCTTCACGGAACGCGATCCCGTGACGCTGGCAATAATCCTTCACGCGATCGAGATGGCTGAAAAAATCGAGCGCCCAAGGAGTGGTCGCTGCGGCAGCAGTGAGAACGCGGCTCCAAATTTTAGCAGCGTCTAGCCCACGAACAGGCTCGCGATTCTCATCGGCTTCCACTAACTCGAGACCCACTGCGCGCACGTCCGGGCCCAGATCCAAGGGCTCGACGTCGAGCAGGTAACGCAACCTACGCCTCGTCTTCTGGCAACTGCGGGAATCTCGATTGGAAATCGGGCGATTGCTTGCGGACTTCGAGCCAATCGAAAAATGCGTCTGGCGTATTGAGCCAGATCCCGAACCACTGCGCGATCTCTTCTTTTTCGGCGCGTTTCGCCGCGTCCACCTTATGGTTGCGGGCGATCATTTCCGCACGGCGGCGTCCCAGTCGCGCCACTTCCCGGACTCGTTCTGCCGCCGCTCGTTCTTCTTCGGCCAGGAATTTTCGCAGCAGCTCGTCGAGCCTGATGAGGCACATTTCGGCTTCGTCGAGTGTGGAGAAGTGAAGGAGATCGCTGAATTCCTCTTCGTAGAGGCCTTCAGTATCCGATTTCGTGGACATCACCACGCGCAAGCCCGCTTCCTCGAGCACGCTAACGATGTATTCCACCGACGTTTTTCCGTGCGCGCCGAGATTCGCGATTAGTTTGCGGCGAATCTGCTCGATTTCGGCCGGCGTATAACGCGGCTTCGCGAGCTCGCGCGCCACTTCGAGAATCAACGCTTTCTTGGTTCGCGATTCGCCCGCCTCCGCCGCGTGTGAATTGGCTGGACTCACAGACCTCCTCGATGCCCCGGATTCTTCGGCGGGGGATCCGCGGAGGAATCGCTCCTCAATAGCTGGCGATAGCGGGCCACGTTGCGATTGTGCTCGGCGAGCGTCTTGCTAAAAAAATGGCCGCCCTGGTCGTTGGCTACAAAATACAGGTAATCCGTTTGAGCAGGATTCAGTGCCGCTCGGAGGGACGCTTCGCCTGGATTTGCAATGGGACCCGGCGGCAAGCCCTTATGCGCATACGTGTTGTATGGCGAATCGATGCGCAAGTCCTGTGGCGTCACATTTAATTCCGGATGTCCCGCGAGCTGCAACGCATACTGAACCGTGGGGTCGCATTGTAGCGGTGTGCCGAGACGCAGACGATTGTAGAACACTCCTGCGACTAGGGGGCGCTCTTCCGGTCTGGGCGTTTCGCGCTCTACAAGTGAGGCGAGTGTCACAGTCTGCGTCGCGTCAAGGCCGCCGGGAAGGCTCGCTGCCCCTGATGGATTCACTTCGTTCCATACGATGCGAAAATGCGACGTCATCGTTTCAGCCACTTGTTTGCACGTAGTGCGCCGCTTGAATTCATACGTCGAGGGGAACAAAAATCCCTCAAGCGTTTTCGCGTGCGGGGCGATGTCCGAAATCGTAGCTGGATCACGAGCAGCGGCTAGAAAGCTTTCAAGCGAGCAGACGCCTTGGCGATCGAGCTCCGCGGCGATGTCGTACATCGACCAGCCCTCCGGAATGGTCACGTAATGCAGAAAGATTCTTCCCTGCGCGATTTTCCAGAAGACCTGTTTCGAATCGAGCGGCCGATCAATCAGATATTCGCCGGCCTGCAAAGGGTGCCGAATGTGCCAGAGGCTAAAAAGCTCAAATGCTGCCCGGTTGCGGATGATGTCTTCTTTCTTCAGGATTCCGGCGACGCCCCAACGTGACGTCCCATGAGGAATTTCGACGAAGACTTTCGCCGGCCGGTGTCCCGTGTAGGGACGCACGATTTGCGAATCGAGCCAGCCCGCCGCGGCTCCCATCGCTGCGATCACGAGAAGCGCTACTAGGCCAAGCCGCCTCATGATTCGCTATGCTTTCTCCGATTGTTGTAGTTCATCTTTTCCGAGTGGGTCTCGAGATAATCGCGCAGCAGAACAGCAGCGGCAACCGCGTCTATGGGTTCGTCTTTTCGACGCGATTTTGTTTCTGCCATCGTTTGTCTTGCCTCCCAGGTAGTCAAGCGTTCGTCAATGAGTTCCGTTTCGATTCCAAGCTCTTTCGAAAGCCGTGCCGCAAACGATTCCGCTTCAGCGGCCATTTCACCTGCCTCGCCCGTCATGTGCAGCGGATGACCGACTACGATTTGGGCCACTCCATGCTTGGCACAAATTTCCCGCAGGCGACGCACCACGTCGCGACGATTCGTGCGCTGCATCGTTAGTAGCGGCTGCGCCGTCGCTCCCAGTTCGTCGGACAGAGCGAGCCCGATTCGTTTACGGCCGTAGTCGATCGCAAGAATACGGCTCATAGCCGAGTTCGTGATACCTTCGGGAAGGGCCGCCCGGCTCTTGGCCGGTTCCGCACTTATCATCCTCCCACTATTATACGCGACGGTCGCGTTCGTTCTGAAACCTGCAAACCCTATCACAGTTTCGTTCAGATACTGGCGATGCGGCTGTCGTTCGGTTCCAAGCCGTCCAATCTATTTAGGGGCTGAAATTTCTCCTTGCGCGGAGTGCCGCAACACGCGTACATTTTTCTTTGCCGGCCCGCTTGAAAAATAAGCGGAGCCGGCTTTTGTGCCTCGCGCGGAGGGCACTTCGTTTTGAACAACCATACGAACCACGCTCCCCCAATTCTTCTCACGATTGCCGGATTCGATCCGTCGTGTGGCGCGGGTGTGGCCGCGGATTTGAAAACGTTTGCGGCGCACAACTGCTATGGAATAGCCGCGATTACAGCGCTCACCGTGCAATCCACTCAAGGCGTGAAGTCCGTTCATCCCACTCCAGCCGCGCAATTGCGTGCGCAGCTTGACGAATTGGTGGACGACGTGACAATCGCTGCAGTGAAAATCGGAATGCTCGCGAATCGCGGCAACGCCGCCGTGGTCACGGAATTTCTCGACAAGCATAAGTTTCCGTGCGTGGTGCTCGATCCCGTGTTCCGCCCCACGGCCGGAAACGAAGA
Organism: uncultured Acidobacteriota bacterium; assembly: GCA_963729525.1. Taxonomy (GTDB): domain Bacteria; phylum Acidobacteriota; class Terriglobia; order Acidiferrales; family UBA7541; genus Palsa-295. Next base: position 2,525,414 of record CAVSOB010000005.1, on the reverse strand, counting down.
GTTGCTCGATACCGCGGGCCTGAAATTCGTTCGCGATGAACTGCTGAAGCGTGTGAGCGTGATTACGCCGAACATCCCCGAGGCGGAATTTCTCACAGGCATCGAAGTGAAGGACTTGAATAGCATGAAAGCGGCCGCGCAGAAGCTGATCGAGATGGGCGCGCGCGCGGTGGTCGTTACCGGCGGGCACCTCGATAAGCCCATCGATGTGTTGTGCGAAGCCGGCGGCGAAGTCGAGACGTTCGGCGGGGACCATGTGAAAAGCCCCAACACGCATGGATCGGGCTGCACGTTTTCCTCAGCCATCGCTGCACAGCTGGCTTCCGGGCAGCAGCTTCGGGAAGCGGTGATTCTGGCGAAGGCGTATGTCACGAAGGCGATCGAGAAATCATACGCGATTGGAAAGGGCGCGGGCCCGTTGAACCAGCTCTATCGCTTCCACCAGGAAGCGCCCGCCCGCGGGGTTCACGAAGTACCGCAGCACGGCATGCATCCCGCCTCGGAACCCGCCGCACACTAGTAGCGGAAAATAGAAAATCGAAATCGGAAATTTAGAACGCGGATTTATTTCGCAGAGGCGGCCGCTTCTCGGCGATATACGATGCGTCCTGCAACAACCGTCGCCATCGGCGCACCTCGAAAAGTCCGGCCGTCGAAAGGTGTATTGCGCGACTTACTCGGTGAATCGGCGGCATGGAATGTCCACTTGTGTTCTGTAGAGAAAACCGTCAAGTCGGCAGGCTCGTCGGGTGCAATTTTGCGCTCGATGCCCAGAACGCGTGCCGGGCCAGTGGTAAATAGCTCGACCAGGCGAGCGAGCGAAATCTTCCCCGGACGCACGAGCTCGCTCAGCCCTAGTCCCAGCGCCGTCTCGAAGCCTGTGATTCCGAAAGGCGCGCGGTCGAATTCCACGTCCTTGCTCGCGGGATGATGCGGAGCGTGGTCCGTGGCTATTGCGTCCACGCTTCCATCTGCTAGACCTTCAATGAGCGCGTCGCGGTCAGTGCGCGATGCGAGCGGCGGATTCATTTTGTAATGCGTATTGTATTGAACGTCCTCGTCGGTAAGCGTGAAGTGATGCGGCGTCACCTCGCACGTAACTTGCAGCCTCATCTTTTTCGCCCAGCGCACGTATTCGAGCGAAGCCTTGGTCGACATGTGCGCAATATGCAGTCGCGCTCCCGTAAGGCCTGCAACTTCCACGTCGCGTCCCACGCAGATGGATTCCGATTGCGACGGGATTCCTTTCAATCCGAGCTTGATCGATTGCGGACCTTCACGCATGACGCCGCCTGCGAAAAGCGACGCATCCTCGCAGTGATCGATCACTGGAAGATCGAGCGCGCGGCAGTAGTCCATTACCTGGCGCATCAACCGCGCGGTCGCGATGGGTTTGCCGTCGTCGCTCACCGCAACGATTCCCGCATTTTTCATCGCCGCAATTTCCGCGAGCGCTTCGCCTTTGCTTCCAACTGACGCTGCGCCGATCGGCCACACGCGGACACGCGCTCCAGCCGCGGCGCGCTCCACAATTCCACGCGTGACCGACGCGCTGTCATTCACCGGTTGAGTGTTCGGCATCGTGCACACGGCGGTAAACCCGCCCCGCGCAGCCGCTCGCGTCCCGCTCTCAATCGTTTCGGAGATTTCCTGACCAGGCTCGCGCAGGTGACAATGAAGATCGATAAAGCCGGGCGCGACGACCAGACCCTTAGCATCAAAAATTTCCGCTCCGTCCGCCGCAAGATTCGCGCCTACCTTTGAGATGAGCGCGCCGTCGAGCAACAGATCCATCACCGCGTCGGTGCCGCTCGCGGGATCGATCACGCGGCCATTCTTAACCAGCAGCATTGGCACTCCCCTTCGCGGCCCCGGCGCTCGAGCTGGAACGCGAGCCGGCGTTGGACACCGCGTCCGAGCCCGCTGGATGCGGCGCATCCGTCGGCGCCCCGCCGACGAGATGGTAGAGCAGCGCCATGCGCACAGCCAGGCCGTTTGTCACCTGCTCCAGCACGCACGATTGCTGCCCGTCCGCCACGCTCGGATCGATTTCAAGGCCGCGAATCATCGGCCCGGGATGCAGCACAATCGCTCCCGTTTTCGCCAGGCGCAGCCGCTCGGGCGTGAGCTGATAGCCCAGAATATATTCTTCCGTCGCAATTCCGGGCTCATGGATGCGCTCCGTCTGTACGCGCAGGACGATGATTACTTCCGCTCCGTCAAGCGCATCTTCAATTCGAGTCACGAGCCGAACATTGGGCGCAAGATCTTCAAACTCGCGCGGCAGCCACATCGCAGGCCCGCACAAAGTAATCGCCGCCCCGAATTTGCTGAGCAAATGAATATTCGACCGCGCCACGCGGCTATGAAGGATGTCGCCCAGAATCGTCACGTGCAAATCTTCGAGACGCCCTAGGCGGTCGCGGATCGTAAGTGCATCGAGTAGCGCCTGAGTGGGATGTTCGTGTGTGCCGTCGCCCGCATTCAGCACCGGAATCTCGATCCGCTTCGCCACGAAATCCGCCGCGCCCGAAGCGCTGTGGCGCATCACGATCCCGTCCGGCCGCATCGCCTCGAGCGTGCGCACCGTATCAATCAGCGACTCGCCTTTCTTCAAGCTCGAGGCTTCCGCCTGTAGGTTCATCTGGTCGGCGCCGAGCCGAGAGGCCGCGGTGGCAAAGCTGATTCTCGTGCGCGTGGATGCTTCGAAAAACGCCAGCGCGATCGTCTTCCCGCGCAGGGTGGCTAGCTTTTTGAGGGGGTGCTTTTGAAATTCCTGGAAGGGCGCCGCTTGATCGAGAATAAATGTGATTTGTTCGCGGGTAAGAGGCTCAATTCCGAGCAGGTGTTCCAATCGCTGCAGCACTTTTTCCCTTTTGGCGAATGCCTGCGGCGCGACTGCGGCGGATTCAGGTGACGCGATCCACCAGCATCACACGTTCCTCTCCGTCAATTTCTTGGAGGCGCACTTCCACAATCTCGGTGTCGCTCGTCTCCACCAGCCGGCCGATAAACGATGCTTCCACGGGCAGTTCTCGGTGCCCCCGATCTACCAGGACGCACAGCCGGATTCGCCGCGGCCGCCCAAGATCGAAAAGCCCATTCATCGCCGCGCGCACTGTGCGTCCCGTGTACAAGACGTCGTCCACGAGCACGATGTCCCGGTCATCCACCGGAAAATCAATCTCGTTCGAGTGAACCACCGGCTGCTGCGCTACGGTCGAGAGGTCATCGCGATACAGCGTGATATCAAGCGTCCCGACCGGAATGCTCACCCCGGCGGCCGTCTTGATAATCGCCGCAATCCTTTGCGAGAGCGGGACGCCGCGCCGCCGCACGCCGATCAGCGCCAGATCCTTCGTGCCGCCGCTCTTTTCCACGATTTCATGAGCCAACCGCTGAAGCGTCCGTCCGATCTCTTCTGCGGAGAGCAGTTGCCGCTTTTCTACGACGCGCATCGCGCGACATCCTAACATACAGCCCGGTCAATCGCAGCCGACGACACCTCCACCCGGCGACGATTTCCATCGACCCGCATGTTGTTGACCCGCCATGCTAGACTTGCGCTCATGAGTTCGCCCGAGGCCGTCAGCGCCCCTCGGCCCACCCAGCCCACTCGTGTTGACCTGCGCGTCGACGTCGGCACGGTTGCTCTCAAGAACCCCATCATTGCCGCCAGCGGAACCTTTGGCTACGGGGTCGAGTTCGCCCCGTTAGTCGATCTGAACCTTCTCGGTGGCCTAGTCGTGAAGGGCCTGTCCCTTGAGCCCATGGCCGGTGCTCCGGCTCCCCGAATCTGCGAAACCCCCGGAGGCATGGTCAACGCTATAGGGCTGCAGAACATTGGCGTCCGAGCCTTCGTGTCCGAAAAACTCCCTGAGCTCCGCCGCTTCAAAACGGCTATCGTCGCCAACGTTTTCGGCAAAACTATCTCCGAGTACGTAGAAGTGATTCGGATACTTGAGGATGCAGACGGTCTGGCGGCCTACGAACTTAACATTTCCTGCCCAAACGTCGAATCTGGAGGTATCGAATATAGTACTGACCCCAATCTGACCGCGGACGTCGTTGCCGCCGCTAGAAACGCTGCGAAGCGGCCACTCTGGGTAAAGCTCTCACCCAGCATTGGTGTGATTGGACTTACAGCAAAGGCAGCCGAAGCCGAGGGTGCCGATGTTCTCGTTGTCGCTAACACTTACCCCGCACTGTGTATTGACGCACACAACCGGAGGTCCCGTCTCGGCAGTACGACGGGAGGGTTGTCGGGCGCGGCCATAAAACCTATAACCGTAAGGCTGGTGCATGACCTACATCGGGTGATTCACATACCCATTATAGGGCTTGGCGGTATTGAGAGTCCGGCCGATGTAGTCGAATATATGCTTGCTGGCTCTTCTGCAATTGAGATCGGAACGGCCCATTTTGTGGACCCACGAGCGTCAGAGAAGTTAGTGGGTGGCCTCGAAATGTGGTGCCGGGACGAAAGTGTATTTGAAATCAGCAGTTTACGAGGGGCGTTACGAGCATAAAGTGGTTGCCCATCGTACTCGCGAGAAGGTATAATTTGCTGATTCAAATAAAGTTAGGTGAAAATGAGAGCTAAGCTTTTCGTGATCATGCAGGCGGCGTTTTTAGGAATGGGCCTCCTCGTCTTGGTCCCAACGGTTAACCCAACTGCAACTGGCAAGCCGAGCGATGCGTCGTCGGCTTCGGCTCAGCACGCACTTTCTTCTTCGACCAAACACAGCGGATCTCCCCGAAAGCCCTTGGCGGTCTGGGAATGCACGTCCAGCTGGTACGGCGACGATTTTGACGGTCAGCCTACCGCCAATGGCGAGACCTATGATATGTATGCTGCCACTGCGGCCCACCCGACGCTACCGCTCGGGTCGATCGTGCGGGTCGTGAACCCGCGCAACCACCGCAGCCAAGTTGTCCGGATCAACGACCGCGGTCCCTATGTCGAAGGCCGCGAGCTGGACGTCTCGTACGAAGTAGCCCGGCGGCTTGGATTCGACCAGCACGGCGTGGCAAAAGTCCGGCTGGAACTTCTCGAGGTGCCCGCACGTCCACGAGCAATGGAACGCGCCGACTGATCGTCGCCCTGGACGTCGACAGGCTGGGGCCCGCGATGGCCTTGGCCAGGAAGTTACAAGGCGTCGCAGGGATGTTCAAGGTCGGCAGTCAGCTTTTCACCACCGCAGGCCCGCGCGCCGTTCAGAAGCTCGCGGGCCTTGGTTTTGATATCTTCCTCGACCTGAAATTCCACGACATTCCGAATACAGTGGCCGGTGCGGTTGCCGCCGCGGCCCGGCTGCCGCGGGTTCGCCTGCTCACACTTCATGCCGCGGGCGGCGTCGAGACGATGCGAGCAGCCCGCAAAGCAGTCGGCGCTCGCAAATCTCGGCCGGCGCTGCTTGCCGTAACGGTTCTGACGAGCTTGGACGCTGAGGCTCTGCGCTCAATTGGAGTGTCGGGATCGCCTGCGAGCCGAGCAGTTGCCCTAGCGCGTCTGGCGCAGAAAGCGGGGATGGATGGAGTGGTGACATCCGCGCGCGAAGTTTGCGCCATCCGCCAAGCCTGCGGTCCGAAATTTCTGATTGTAGTCCCCGGCATTCGCCCGGCCGCAGCATCCTTGGACGACCAGTCGAGGGTTGCCACACCCGCCGAAGCCATCGGAGCTGGGGCCGATTACCTCGTCGTGGGTCGCCCGATAACGGCTGTGTCGAGTCCTCGAACCGCTGCCCTCGCCATCGGGAATGAAATCGCAACAGCGTTAGCCCAGAATCGCTAGCGCTCGCCTTCGTATTGACAATTCTTCGCCAGCAGTCACTTCGTGCGACTGGATTTCAAGTGCAACCACTACGAACTCGACTGAAGCGAAGTAATGAGTGCGGCGGCTTGCCGCCGCTTTATTATGCCCCGGCTTGCCGGGGCGCGGCGCATGCGGCGCTTCCTTCTTGGCGTTTTAGCTCCGCGCGTCCGCTGACTCCCAAGCGGTCAAAACCGGACGAGCAAGCCCCGCCCTATGAAAGCGAGAGCCAAGCTCTCGCACTCCAAATTCGGATCGATCCTCTTCTCAGGTAGCCACGACGATGCATTCCTCGTCGTGGGCCTTTGGCGAGCAAGGCGCGCAATTTGACCCGCGGCCACACGTTCGCTAGCATCGTCCATCGCATCGAATCCTGCTGATGGAAACCGCCAAGCACGTCATCCTGGGTACCGCCGGGCACATCGACCACGGCAAATCCACGCTCGTCGAAGCGCTCACCGGTACGAATCCAGACCGCCTCGAAGAAGAGAAACGCCGCGGTATCACGATTGATCTCGGTTTCGCCTTCCTCGATCTTGGCGATGTGCGTTTGGGTTTCGTTGACGTGCCAGGCCATGAAAAATTCGTGCGCAACATGCTCGCCGGCGTCGGCGGGATTGATCTAGTTGTCCTGGTTATAGCTGCCGACGAATCCATTAAGCCGCAAACCCGCGAGCATTTCGATATCTGCCGTCTTCTCGGAATCCCGCGTGGAATCGTGACCATCACGAAGTCCGATCTCGTCGATCCCGACGTTCTCGGCCTCGTGCGCCTCGAAATTGACGAGTTCGTTCGCGGCTCATTCTTGGAAGGCGCGCCAGTGGTGCCCGTCAGCGCAACCACAGGCGCCGGCCTCGATGTCTTCAAGAAAGAATTGCTGCGCGTCGTTGAAACCGTCCCTGCAAAAGATGCCACGCAGCACTTTCGCTTGCCGATTGATCGCGCATTTTCGATGAAAGGCTTCGGCACTGTTGTTACGGGCACGCTCGTTGCAGGCTCTCTGCGAGCTGAGGACGAAGCGGAACTGTATCCTCTGCGCAAAGCAGTTCGCGTGCGTGGATTACATTCCGGCGGGAGAGCAGTGCTTCGCGCGAATGCAGGTCAACGCACGGCAGTGAATCTGGCTGGAATCGAACGTGAAGAAATCCAACGCGGAATGGTCCTCGGGCCGCCGAGCGTTTTCGAGCCGACCAAGCGCTTTGACGCGCGTATCACTCTTCTCGCCTCAGCACGACCACTGAAAAATCGCGCGCGCGTACATTTCCATCAAGGCACCGCGGAAGGGATTGCTGACGTTGTCTTGATCTCCGCCAACGAATTGGCTCCAGGGCAAACTGCGCTGGCACAATTGCGTCTCGATCAACCTGTTCTTCTGCTTCCGGGCGACCGATTTATCCTGCGCCAGTTTTCTCCGGTCGTGACGATCGGCGGCGGCACAGCTCTCGATGTGCAGGCACCGCGTCACAAGCGCGTCGATCCAACGGTCGCGCCTTTTCTTGAAACCATCGAGCGCGGCAACCGCGAGGAGATTTTCACCGCGTTCGCTGAGGCGGCCCCGCAAGGTCTGAGCTTTTCGCAAATAACCGCTCGCACTGGATGGAGCGAAGCCGAGGTCCAGAAGACCGCGAAAAATCTAGTTGCTGCAAAGCGCTTGCGCGTGATCGGTGAGCAGCCGTTTATGATCGCGTCGGCCAAGCTCATGACGTGCTATGCGGCAGATCTCCGCACAGCGCTCGAAAACTTTCACCAGGCTAATCCGCTGTCGCCCGGGATTCCGAAGCAAGATCTTCGAGGACGAGCGGGTAAAACTCGCGTGGAGATTTTCACTGCTGCTCTCGATGATCTCGTTAAGACAGGAGTCGTCACCGTCTTGGGAGATCTCGTCCAGCGCGCCGGCCGCGAAATCGCACTCTCGGCCGAGGAAGCCAAAGCAAAGGAACTTATCGAAAAAGAATTCGAGCGCGCCGGTCTCACGGTTCCAAGTTTCGCAACTGTGCTCGAAAAGCTGCCGGTCGAACCGAAGCGGGCGCAGAAAATTCTGCAAATCCTGCTGCGCGAAAAAGTGCTCATCAAGGTCACCGATGAGTTGATCTTTCACCGCGACGCAGTCGCGCAGCTTCGAGAGCTGCTCGCGAAATACCGCAAAGAGCGCGGGAACAAGCTGCCAATCCCTGTGTTTAAAGAGCTTACGGGAATCACGCGAAAATACGCCATTCCGTTACTTGAATACCTCGATCGGGAACGCGTGACGCGGCGCGTGGGTGACGAGCGTGTTATACTGTAGCCAGTGTGGAGGGTCGGACTGGCTGCAGTTCGGAAGTCGTGTGGCCAGAAAGGTAGGTGAGTGATGTGGGACAGCCCAATGCATTTGCTGATTATCGCCATCGTGGTGCTCGTGCTCTTTGGCGGCCGCAAGATTCCCGAAGTGATGCGTGGCCTGGGTCAGGGTGTGCGTGAGTTCAAAGATGGCATGCGGGGCGACCAACCAAATCCGAATCCTCCGACGAATACGCCGCCCTCAACGACTACTCCTCCTCCCACTGAAGAAAAGAAGTAACGCGACGCGGTAAGCGCCATTTGTCTCTTCTATATTTTTCTATAACTCCGAAGTTTGCTTTCCCCCGGTGGATCTTTCTTTGCAGCACCCCGAATTACAAAACGACGTTTTGTAACGATTAGGAATTGGCTTGAGGCTTTATTTTCTAAAGGTTACGCTGAGTTTTAATCACGGTGTAACGATTAGAAATTCGGGCTAATCGCAACAATTGGCCTGGCCGACCGGTCCATTGGCTAGCGGTCCATGGCCGAGGGTCCATTGGCTGACCAACCGAATTCTTTCAGGGTGGCCCAGAGACGGCCGAGTGGCATACCCATTACATTGAAATAGCAGCCTTCGACGCGGGTCACGTAGCGGCCGCCGAGGCTTTGGATTCCGTAGGCGCCGGCTTTGTCGAAGGGCTCGCCGGTGGCGATGTAGGCGTCAATTTCGGCGTCGGAAAGTTGGGCGAAATGCACGCTGGTGACTTCTTCGATCACGCGCTCGATTTTTTGGGGCACGTGGATTACGGCGAGGCCGGTGTGAACTTCGTGCACGCCGCCGCTTAGCTGGCGCAGCATTCTGCGCGCGTCGTCCGCGGAATCGGGCTTCAGCAGAATTTTTCCTCGATTGACGACTACGGTGTCCGCGCCGACTACGATGAAATTGCTGGCGTTCTCTTCCGAGTTGACGGTTGCGCGCGCCTTTTCGAGCGCGAGGCGTTGGACGTAGTCGCCTGCGGGTTCTTCCGGACGGCGCGTTTCGTCAATGTCCGCGGGGCGCACTTCGAATTCGATTCCGGCATTGCGCAAGACGTCGGCGCGACGGGGAGATGAAGATGCGAGGATAAGTTTCATTAGCGGCTCAATCTTGAATTAGATGATTACGGATTCCTGATATTCGCCGAAGGCGCGGCGGAGGGCGTCGGAAATTTCGCCGACTGTGGCGTAGGATTCGACGGCTTGCAGGATGGCAGGCATGAGATTTTCGGTGGTGCGGGCGCGGCGCTCGATTTCGGCTAGGGCGGACTTGGTTTTTGCGGTGTCGCGACGGGCGCGGAGGGCGTTGAGGCGCGCTATCTGGGCTGCTTCGACTGCCGGATCAATTTGAAGAGTGGGAATCGGGCGTTCTTCTTCGACCTGGAAACGGTTCACTCCTACAACCACCTGGTCGCCGCTATCGACGGCCTGTTGATACTCGTAGGCTGCCTTTTGAATTTCCTGCTGGACGAAGCCGGCTTCGACGGCGCGAAGCATGCCGCCCAAGGCGTCGATTTTCGCGCTGTATTCCTCGGCGCCCGACTCGATTTCGTTCGTTAGTTTTTCGATCGCGTAGGAGCCCGCGACGGGGTCGACGGTATTCACGACGCCGCTTTCGCTGGCGATGATCTGTTGCGTGCGCAGCGCGAGAACGGCAGATTGTTCGGTGGGAAGGGCGAGAGCTTCGTCGAGGGCGTTGGCGTGGAGCGACTGGCAGCCTCCCAGAACCGCTGCGAGGGCCTGAAGCGAGACGCGGACGAGATTGTTTTCGGGCTGTTGCGCTGTAAGCGAGGAGCCGGCGGTCTGCGCGTGGAAACGCAGCATCATCGAGCGCGGATCGCGGGCGTGGAAGCGGTCTCGCATGGTGCGGGCCCAGATGCGGCGCGCAGCACGAAACTTCGCAATCTGCATGAGAAATTCATTATGCGAATTGAAAAAGAAAGACAGCTGAGGCGCGAAATCGTCGATCGCGAGGCCGGCATCGATTGCCGCTTGAACGTACGCAATTCCATTTGCCAGAGTGAAAGCCACTTCCTGGACGTCCGTCGAGCCGGCTTCGCGAATGTGGTAGCCGGAGATCGAAATCGCGTTCCAATTGGGAAGTTCGCGGCGGCACCAGGCAAAAATATCCGTGACGATGCGCATCGCCGGGCGGAGCGGATAGATGTAAGTGCCGCGGGCGATGTATTCCTTGAGAATGTCGTTCTGGACAGTACCAGCGAGGCGCTGGAGACTGGCGCCTTGCTGTTTGGCGACGGCGACGTAGAGGGCGAGAAGAATCGCAGCGGTGGAATTGATGGTCATCGAAGTGGAGACGTGTTCGAGAGGGATACCATCGAAGAGCGTGTGCATGTCTTCGAGAGAATCGATGGCGACGCCCACTTTTCCTACTTCACCCTGGGCGAGCGGGTGGTCGGAATCCATGCCGATCTGGGTGGGGAGATCGAAGGCAACGGAGAGGCCATGAACGCCTTGCGCCAAGAGGTAGCGATAGCGTTGATTCGATTCGACGGCGGTGCCGAAGCCCGCGTATTGGCGCGTGGTCCACAGGCGGCCGCGGTACATCGTGGGGTAGACGCCGCGGGTGAAAGGGAACTGGCCTGGGTAACCGAGTTCGGTTTCCGGATCCCAGCCGTTGAGGGCATCTTGCGTGACGACGGCTTCCATCGGCAGGCCGGTGGGTGAGGCCAGCTTGCGGGCTTTGATGTCGGGGAGTTTTTTTGTGCTGTCAGACATTTTGATTTATCTGACGCGACGGGCGCGGCGGAAGGATACGAGGCCGAATATCGCCATCATCAGGGCGTAGATAATTGCAAAGCCGATAAGCCAGAGGACCGGGCGCGTCTTCCATTGACGCCAGGCTGCGAGCCCGCCAAAGCCCGCGAAAATAATGAACATTGCTCCGGCGAATTCGTGGAATAACTGGCGAGCGACGCGCCAGAGGGCGCGGAATGTTACGCCCGCGGAGCGCCAGAGGGCCGGAAGCATGTTCGCGCGCATGGAAAGATTGTAGTACAAGCGGGTGGCAGTGCGGCATGTGGGTTGCGAACTAACCCGCTAGAAAACGACAAAAGAACGAAGTTGGCTTCGGGGCATTAGCGGCACAAGACGGAGCTTATTGAAAGCGGAGGCAAGCGACCCACTCGAGACGGGCCGTGCCGGCAAAAGATCCGGCAGGATGCCGTCGCTACGAGAGAAGGCGGGTCGCGGTGGCTGCCAAGAATGGCCTGTGCTACTGAAAGGCCCACGACGATGGGAGGCGTCGTCGTGGCTACCCGGATCCAACGAATGTTTGCCCTGGAGGACAGGTTACCGACTTGAATCTTATGTCGCAGCATGGGCTTGTTTCGGTATTGTGTGCAGCCTAAAATTAGTGTAGGAACAGCTGGGGGTAGGAGGTAACCGCTTTGCAACTCGACGACCGCATGAAGCAGTTGCTTCGGGAACTGGGCCACGCGATCAACGACAGCGTTTCGGATTCGGAGCGGATCGCCGAAGCCATCTCCAGCGTTCGCGCCGCCGGATTCGACATCGTGCTGAAGCTGGACGCGACGATCGGTCTGGCCCGCCGGCAGGGTACGGACGCAAAAATGACTTCTCAAGATCGCCGCTTCCTGGAATCGCTGCACATCCAGGTGGACGAGCAGTCACTCGAAGAAGAACCGGTGCAATCGAAACTTGAAATGACGGCGCAGGACATCAAATTCCTGAAGTCGCTCAAAATATCCTTCGATGAAGACGCCTAGAATTTTCCCGGCGCTGGCGGTTCTCGCCGCGGGCATAGCGCTCTCGTCTGCGCCAGCCAAGGCGCAGGGCGATCCCGTCACGCCGCTGAACACAAACTCTCCGATTATCGTGAAGCAGAAGACAGCGAAACCTGTCTGGCTGAAGGCGGAGGTGATTCACGCCGATCAGCTCTCGCTTCTCGTGCGCGAAGAAGACAACGGGCTGAACATTCACACGTTCACCTATTCGGATAAAGCGCGGGAGAAGATGCAAACGGTGCTCGAAGCAGGCGGCTATCAATATGGCGATAGGATACGAATACGCTATATGCCGGGAAAGACCGAGGCACTTGACATCCGCGGGGGGCCCTCGAAGCCGCTTTAACCTCGTAGCGCGTTACCCTGGTGTATAACGACTGATACGCTGAATCTGGAACGTGTTTGAAGGTTTGATGATTCGCCCTCCTGCTGTCGCCGGCCATTTTTACCCCTCAAATACAAACGAACTCGCGCAAGCCGTGGATTCGTTTCTGTCATCACAGATGGAAAAGAGTCGCGCCCTTGGTTGCGTGGTGCCGCACGCCGGTTATATGTATTCCGGGCACGTAGCGGGCGCCGTCTACCGCGCCCTCGAGATCCCCGCAAAGCTGATTCTGATCGGACCGCGGCACTACCCGCGCGGCGAATCGCTGGCGATCTTATCTGAAGGAAGTTGGGCGTCGCCGCTGGGCGACGCGAAGATTGATTCTGCGATGGCCGCGGAACTAAAGCGCGTATTCCCGCAACTGCGGGAAGATGCTGTGGCTCACGAGAGGGAGCATTCGCTCGAAGTACAGATTCCATTCCTGCAGCGGCTGCGCGCCGATTTTCAATTTGTCCCTATCGTGCTAGGGACGGACCGCTACGGCGTGCTGGAAGAATTGGGTCACGCGGTGGCCAAAGTTGTATCGGCGCGGAAAGAACCAGTGCTGGTGGTTGCGAGTTCGGACATGAATCATTACGAAAGCGATGCGATCACGCGGGTGAAAGACGAGCGAGCGATTGCGCGAGTGCTGGCGCTCGATCCTCGCGGCGTTTACGACACGGTGCGGGCGGAAGGAATTACGATGTGCGGATTCGCGGCAGCAGTAACGATGCTCACAGCGGCGCGCGATCTAGGTGCGACGAATACAGAACTGGTGCGGTATGCCACGTCAGGGGATATTAATGGCGACCGCGAGCATGTGGTGGGTTACGCCGGCATCGTGATTCGCTGACGGGATCGGACGCATCGGTTAGGCAGGATTCGCCCGCGCTACTCGTGGTTCACGCGGGCGAGCCGTCACTCGCTTTGGCGACGGCCCGCCCTTTTCTGCAACTGCCTCCGTTACTTCCTATTCGACGATCAGAGTGAAGTTCAACGAATGGGTGGTGGTGCCGCCCATCGCCGTGAAGGTCGGGTTCGTGACACCGGCCGGTGTGCCTGGGTTGGTGCCACCACCACCACCACCGCCGCCCCCGCAAGCCGCCATCGTTATACCCAATGCGAGCGCGACGAGGGCCATTGCGGTATTCAGCCGGCGATTCTTCGCTCCGAAGCTCACGAGGAAAAGAATTATCGCAGCACTCAAAACGAAAGCGAGGGGCAGCACATGACGTTGAATCCATGGGCTACGGCTGTTGGGAGAAGTTCTTACCGGGATCAGCCTGCTCGCTGCGGTGGTGCTAACCGTCACTTTCGCTGAGATGTGAGTTGCGTCGATATTCGTGGCGGTTACGGTACAAGTGGCTTCGGAGGGCATCGGAGCGCACGCGTACGTAAGCGCTGTGTTAAAGCCGTTGAGTTCGGTTATGACCGCGGTGAAACTGCCCGAGCCGCCGGGAGAAGAAATTATGATCGTTGAGGTGCAGTTCTGCAGAGACAGAGCGAAATCGGCAGTGCCAGCTACAGCTGCATTGCCAAAATTGTTCACGAGGTTCTCGGCGTTGATGGTGCCGAGTCCGGTGGCGAGGTCGTAGCCCGGGGCCGCATCGCAACCGGAGAGAACTCCATTGGCGTCCGAGGATGTGGCGACGATACAGTTCGGACTGTTCTTCACGCACGGCTGCGAAATCGTACCCTTCGTCACGTCGTTAAAAACGCAGGTGTTGGCAGGACTAGCGCTCGAACTGCACGCTGACACCGACTGCTGGGCAGCCAATTGATACATGGCGGTAGCCGCGCCGATTCCCTGACGGGATTTTGTTTTTTGCACGACGAGAGCCATGATGCCAGCGAATGCTTGAGCAGACGCTGAAGTGCCGCCAACGCCGATGGTATCGTTGTCGGGATTGGCAAGGCTGCAGGGATTGTTTGTCGGCGGCGTGTTTTGATCCTGCTCGCAAATCACATAGAAACTTCCGACCATTCCATCACCGGCGAACAGTGAGACGTCCGGGACATCGCGCTTACCGTCGTTGGGCACGCCCGGAGCTGACTGAAAAGCGGGCTTGACGTAGCCGCCTGCGCAGTTCGAGGGATTCTGTCCGGTGGGCGCAGTGCAATTGCTGACGCCGCCACCTGCACCGATTGGATTAATGGAGGGAGCAAACTGGGGGGTGGTGTTGTTGCAGTTTACCTCCGGGAACGGACTGAAGCCTACCGCGCCGAAAACGAGACTGGTGCAAGAATCGTTCCAGGTGGTCTCAGGGATGTAACCTTTTGCAGAGAGCTGGGTGGTTTGAGCGTTGGTGGCATTCCAAAACGCGGTCGCATCGGAGAGTTGATCGAAGTCGGTGCCGCCGACCGCGATATTGAAAGGAGTGGAAGCAATACCGCTTACTTGCAGACCGTTCGAGGCGGGGAGAGCGTCATTCGGATTGCTGCTGGGGATATCGCAAGCGGATGCGCCGCTGTCACCGGTGGAGACAACGATGCTGATCATTTCCGCGGCGCCCATTTGCCAGAGCGAATTGTAAAACGCGTTTCCGCCGGTGCCGAGGCCGAGTTCGCACTCGCCAAAACTCTCGCTCATAACTGGAGCGAGATTATGGTTGATGATGTGTTCGGCAGCGAGATCAACTCCCGCCGTAGTGTTGGTATCTGCCGAGATTACGAAATCGATCGTCGCGCCTTTGGCCACTGCGCCTGCCCACTCCACGTCGAGATCAGCCTCAAGTTCGTCGCCTTTGGGCGGCGGCTTAATGCCCGGATCGCTTCCATTGTCGGCAATGATTATGTGAGGAGCATTCGCAGGCAGGCCAAAGATACTGCGGAAATTCGTTACATCCGTAGGATTGATATTGCTGTCGCCTACGATGGCGATCGTTTCCCCGGTGCCGTCAATACCGGCGTTCCAGAGAGGCAGAACGTTGTAAATTGTGGCGAAATCATAAGGAGCGACGGCGAAGCAACCGGCCGTCTGCAACGCGCAAGCTGTGCCGAGATTGAAAGTGAATTGAGGCCGTATCGGCTTAGTTTCGCCGGTTGCGTTGGAACGGCTGAAAGTCCCCACCATGCGGCTCATCGGTTTTCTGTGGAAGTTGTGGAGCGTGTTGACGCCTGCAACTACGTCGCCGAGGGCCGCAGGAATTTGCGGGTCGCTGGAGTTCGCCCAGTGCTGCTCGCCATTTACTACGTAACTGTGAATGGAGGTGCGCAAAGCGGCTCCCACTTGGGCGGCCGTACCGGAGAATTGAATGATGTTGCGGCCAGGCGATACTTCCAGAACCCGGAGCCCATGCGATTGGAGCCACGAGGTAACTGCCTGGATGTCCTTGTCCGAGGCGCCAAAGCGCGCGCCGAATTCCTGGGGCGTGACGCCTTTGTGATAATTCGGAGATGATGGGTCCTGCTGTTCGCGCAGGAGCTCGGCGAGAGCGGCCTCCTGCTCGGGGGTGCGCTTCAAGACGAGCTGGATGTTCTCCATCGGGAGGCTGGCGGGCGCGGCACCCCGGTCAAACTCCGCTCGCGCGAAGGGGTGCGTATTGCCCTGTAGCACGAGCATCTGGTTCTCGTTGACGGGCTGCGTGACCATCGAACGCGCCTGGTTGGTTTGCGCCGGCGTGGAAAACGCGCCGACGGAAATGAAAGCAACAACTGCGAGTAGATTAGCGGTAAGTGTGTGTGGGTATCGCATGGTTTTTATGAGTACCTCTGATGCGTTGAAAGGGCAAAATAGATGGTTACGAGTGGACTCAAAGAGTAAATATTTGGCGGACTAGGTACTACCCTGGATAGAGGATTGGCGGCACTCAAACCTGGCTTTTCCCGGGAACCAAACTGGTGGTTCGACGTAATATCCTTTTGGTTTTGAAATCAACGTGAATTACGGATACGGCTGGCGAGCGCTCGCGCGCGTTGCCGGGCGATATCGATAAATTTGTCATCGGCGGAAACCTGATCGAGGGTCGGGAGCAGACGTTCTGGTTCCGGAAAGATTTTGTTGTTGTAGTCCGTTTCAATCTGGACTATGGCGTCATTCACGCCCAGGTGATCGTATCGCATCACTCGTTGCAGGTTCGATAGGTCCGACTCCTGTCGCGCCAACCCCTCGAAGATATTTAGTAGCTGGGTCGCAGAGTCGTCCAGCGTGTAATTGAATTTCACCTCGTGGCTTTCCGCTCCCTTTGTGTAGAGAAAGGTCTTTTCGCCTAGGTTCGCGATGCGCCGGTGGATATCCAGATCGATGCCCTGAAAGTTATGGAGTTTGGAGGCGAGGTCGAAGATACGCTGCACCAGCGGCACGTTGATTTGAAAAGGCACCGGCTCGGACTCTTCGTCGAGCTGACGAATATCGTATGTGGCCGCCCCGTTTTGGCTCACCTTGATCTGAACATATTCGGGATAGCTGGACTTGAAAACTTTGCGGTAAACGATGGTCGGACTGTCGCTCGGATT
Source organism: uncultured Acidobacteriota bacterium (assembly GCA_963729525.1). GTDB lineage: Bacteria > Acidobacteriota > Terriglobia > Acidiferrales > UBA7541 > Palsa-295. The sequence goes on along the minus strand of CAVSOB010000005.1, from coordinate 2,508,724 downwards.
GCCTGCGAATGCCGATGCTGTGACAAGCAGAAGTAATAGCAGCGAGCCGAGGCCGGGCCGGCCAATCTTTCGAAAAGCGCACCTGTATCCGGCGCTGTTCATTGGCGACTGGATCATTGAAGGAGTTGGATGCGAATGGGCCGCTTCCGGTTCCCAGTGGCAATCGTTGCAGGTTGCATTCTCATCGCGCGGGTCATACGGTCGCGCGCCTGGGATAGGTGTGCGTGGCAGAGCGCTACCGCGAGCGCGTCGGCGGCATCTGCCGGCTCGGGATAGCTGGTGAGCCCGAGAGCGGAGCTTACCATCTGCTGCATCTGTTGTTTCGAAGCGCCGCCGTAACCAGCAACGGTCACCTTCACTTCGCGCGGAGAATAACTTTGTGACGGAATCTGTGCCTGTGCTGCCGCAAGTAGCACTACTCCGCGCACTTCGGCTAGCTTCAGCGCAGTTCGCACGTTCAGCGCCGTGAATACCGATTCCACTGCCACGGCGTCGGGTGAAAATTCTTTTACGAGCCGCGCAATCAGCTGATGAATCTCGCGCAGTCGCGAGTCGAACGATGCTCGCGCGGGCAGCTTGAGCGCTCCGAAGCGGAGCATACGCGCCGCCGAACCCTCGAACTCGACAACGCCGTAGCCGGTGGCGCCAGCCACAGCAGGATCGACTCCAAGCACGCGAAAGCGATGCGCTTTTACGGTCAAGCTGATTTGTCGTTGAGCGGGGACTGTGACGCGAGAAGTCATTGGGCGCGCACTAGTTTAGTGCTGCGCCTAAGCGAGCGATAGTGTTTTTTAGCGTGCGTGTTGCTGAGTATTGAAGGCGGATCGGGCAAATAGCGTCGCCGAGGAAGAACGACTAACTCGCGACAGCCGCCTGAATTTCTTTCTCATCGATATCGAAATTCGCGTAGACGTGCTGCACGTCGTCATGATCCTCGAGCGTTTCCACCATGCGCAGCATCTGTTGAGCTTGTGCGCCGCTCAATTTCACATAGTTCTGCGGAATCCAAGCGACTTCGGCGGTGGCGGGTGTGATCCCGTTGGCGACGAGAGCTTCGCGCACTTTTTCCATCGCTTCGGGAGGAGTAGTCACTTCCCACGCCGAGCCATCGTCACGCAAATCTTCCGCACCGGCGTCGAGCACGATGCCCATCATCTTGTCTTCATCCGCCAGCTCTTTCGGAACCACGATGTCGCCCTTGCGATGAAACATCCAACCCACCGCGCCGTTCTCCGCCATATTGCCGCCGTTTTTCGACATCATGTGGCGAATTTCGCTGACAATCCTGTTGCGGTTGCTCGTCACCACTTGAATCAGCACGCCCACACCGCCCGGGCCGTAGCCTTCGAACATCACTTCGTCGAGCGTTTCGCCCTCAAGCTGCCCGGTGCCGCGCTGGATCGCGCGCTCGATGTTGTCATTGGGCATGTTCTCGTTTTTGGCAGCGCTGATCGCAGTGCGAAGGCGCGGGTTGGTGACAGGATCGCCGCCGCCGGTGCGCGCGGCAATCGTGAGCTCGCGGATAATCTTGGTGAAAATCTTGCCACGCTTGGCGTCTGTAGCCGCCTTCTTATGCTTGATCGTGGCCCATTTCGAGTGTCCAGACATGTCTAAACCTTCTATAGGAAGTATGGCAGGAGCTGCAATTCAACTCTTGCCACGTTAGTCTAGCAGCGGCACCAAAATCAGGCAATAGAGGCGAGGGATAGGATCGAAGAGGGCGAGACTGGCTTTTTTTTATGCAATTGCGTCTTGGTCTGAGATTGATGGTGATACGAGTTCAAGAACCTGGCGGAAGAGTTTTACCGGCATTAATCCTCTTGACAAGAGTTTCTGAACCGGCGTATTCAATCACCAGCGTTTTTGCAGGAGAAGCCTTCTTTCTCCTGTTAGTAAAAGTCCAACTCGAATATTCGAAGTGTCCGCCTCCAGCCCGCAGACATAGAGGTGTCTGTCTGTGCCGGCAGGCATTCGGAGCAATGCAGGTGGGGCTGTGGCCGTCCCCCGCACGTCCCCGAACAATCATCTCGGAATGTTCTTGAAGAACAGGAGGAAATACATGAATCGAAGGACAATTGTTTCGTTTGTGTGCGCCGCGATCGCGCTGGTGCTCTCTGCCCCGGCGGGCTTCGCGCAGCAATCGGCACAGCTTCCGAAGTTGAATCCGTTTAGGACCCCGACGAAAGACCCGAGCACTACCGCGGGAGCATCGCTGAAGGCCGCGTTGGAAAGCGGGCGAGCGAAGGCTGGTGTGAACGCGAACTCCTCCAACAAAAACGGCCAGCTTCAGACCTTCACCTATACCGTCACTTCGTCCCGCGACGGCAACACCTACAGCGGCCAGATCGTGGGACGCAACCCGTTCACGAACCCGCTCGGATTCACGGAGATCTCCAGCCAGCTGATTCCGGTGATCATCCGGACGCATACGGTGTTCACCGGGCTGGTCGGAAACCCGCCTACCGGCATTACGACCGAGCCTGGTGTCACGGTGTTCGACCCGACTGTGCCGGATGACACCTGCCTGACGCCTCCGAACGACGTTCCGCTCACGCTGACGCAGCTTTCGCCCATTTATAAGCCGTTCAATTTCAACTTCGGCGGCGTGGACGTGGGCTACACGCAGACGACCGATGCGTTCCAGCGCGGGAACTTCTTCCAAGCCCTGAATTTCGGAAACGTGAATTTCGACGACAACCCTATCTATCACGTGATTCTGAGCCCGGTGAATACGCTGGCGGCGGTGGTGATCGACATTCCGGCGGGAAACGGAATCGCGTATCCCAGCGCGCTCTTTGGCGGCTGCCCCGGCGGCAAGGTCGGTATTGTGGATATCGCCGTATATGAGCCGGACCTCTTTACGATCATGTCCGAGCTGGCTCCGGGCGTGAACCCGACAACCTTTCCGTTCTTCCTTGAACACAACCTCGTGGAATGCGAATCGTTCGCGCCAGGGATCAACTGCGGCGACATTACTAACCCGAACGCGGCGTGTTGCATCCTCGGCTTCCACGACAGCAACGGCCCGCAAACCTTCGGAACCGGGGATTTTGACACGAGCGAAATTTTCGTGAGCCCGACGCCGGACGTGCAGGCGATCTCGCACGAAGTCGGCGAATGGATGAACGATCCCTTCGGCAACAATCCCACGCCGGCGTGGGGCCACACCGGGCAGGTAACGGGGTGCCAGAACAACCTAGAGGTAGGTGATCCGTTAAGCGGCACGCTAGCGCCGCCGATTTTCAATCCGGCAAACAAATTCACCTACCACATGCAGGAGCTGGCCTTTTTCTCGTGGTTCTATGGAGCACCATCCGTCGGAGTGAATGGATGGTTCTCCAACAACGCCACGTTCCTGCACGACGCCGGACCGGTTTGCCAGTAGGAAGGCCTCCGACTGCATGCTCGCTTTGTCAGATTGAGACCGACTGGTTGCAGGCCGCCTTCGAGGCGGCCTGTAGCCGGTTGGATAAATGTTATTGCCCCTGCTAATCGGATAAGCACTCAGTGATCCAACCGTTGATGGCAGAATTATCGCCAGCTTCGTCCAACCAGAACCCAGCGCGAGAGTAATAAAAGCCGCCGCATGGGTGGAACGTTAGCCGCGATTACCAGCCCATCTGGCCCATCCGGTTAAGAATAATCGCGCTGTAGTTATTCATGCGCTCGGGCCGTCGCTTCAGGGGAGCCGGTAGAATTGCCGCGAGCCGTGCCGCCTGTTGCCGGCCAATATTCAGGGCTGCGGTTTCGTCGTAGTGACGACACGCCGACTCTGCACCATAGATACCAGGGCCCCATTCGACCACGTTGAGATATATCTCCAAAATGCGCTTTTTGCCGAGGAAGAATTCGGCCACCGGTACCAGTGAGGCTTCCGCACCCTTGCGGAGAATGGAGCGGCCCGTTCCGAAGAATAGGTTTTTTACGAGTTGCTGCGTAATGGTAGAAGCGCCGCGGGTGCGCTCGCCTTCTAAATCGTCTTCGGCAGCGATTTGGATCTCGTGCCAATCGAATCCATGATGCTGATAGAAGTGCGAGTCCTCTGCGGCGATTACAGCGTGTTGGAGATCGGGCGAGATTTGGCTGAGCGGAATGAATTTGTAGCGTTCGCGATACGGCGTGTGGTGAATCCAGGCCTGGAAGCGGCGCTGGATGTGCACCGCGGTTGTGGGCGGGTCGATCCACCGTGCGGCCACAAGGATTAGCGCGGCAAGCGACCAAAGAAGCACCACGCCGATGACAAGCCAGCGAATAAAAGATCGGAGGAAGCCGGTCTCAAGCAGGGTCTTGATGCGTGTGTTCAGCGTTGCCGTCACATTTTCGAATAATAGCCTGAACTGGGTTATCGCCACCAATGGTGAGATCGCTGGTGGCAAAAGAGAGGTCTCTTAGCAGGAGGGACCAGGCGAGCCGTTCTGTGGGATTCTCCAGCGTAGACGGTATATAAATCAGGCAGACGAATAGAGAGAACATCAAATCCGAGTAGGATGGACGACAAGCGTACGCACTTCCTCAAAATAAGACTGGTAGCTGCCATCAGCAACGCGCATCCGACAAAATACGGCCACAACCAACGCACCGGCATCCAGGATGGGACCGAATTCTGGACAAACTCGGGGCCGCGGAAATGCTCGGGCGCGAATACAGCGAGAGGAACGGCGAAGAAGACACAGCCCAGGGTGATGAGCTTATCCCAGCCGCGAGCCGCGCTGATCTCTTTCCGAAGTATAAAGACTCCGACTGCAAGATAGACAAACCCGGCCAGACACATCCAGAAATTTGTTGGTGACAGCATCAGAGCCTCTGGCGTGAAGGTGCTGCGGCTGAGATTGTATCCGGTCGTCGAAGGTTGCCAGAGAAGATGGAAAGGCTCATTTTAATAGGAAATTGCTTTTGGTTGCGTTTGCTCTGAACTATGATGGCCGTCTTTGGAGGCGCAAAGATGGCTGCTGCATGGAAGGGTTTTCTTGCTTTCGGACTTGTGTCGATTCCAATTTCTCTCGAACCAGCCGCCCGGTCCGAAAGAATCAGCTTCAATCAGATTCACTCGCCGTGCGGCAGCCGCATCAAGCAGCCGACCTATTGCCCCACGTGCGAAAAGTTCGTGGATCGCTCGGAGGTTGTGAAAGGCTACGAGCACGAAAAGGGTCAATATCTCCTGTTCACGAAAGAGGAACTAGAAGAGATCGAGCCCGAGTCGGCACGAACGATGGAAATCCTCAGTTTTGTGAAGAGCGAGGAGATCGATCCTGTCTATTTTGAAAGCTCGTATTATGCCAAGCCTGAAGAAAGTGGCGTGCGAGCCTATGATCTGCTGCTCGACGCGATGCGGAAGACTGGGTACGCCGCTATCGCGAAAGTGACCATGTTCGGGCGCGAGAATATCGTCATCATTCGCGCGTTGGAGAGCGGCTTCACGCTTCACACGATGTTCTATGAGAATGAGGTCCGGGCCGCCGGCGCCCAACCGCGAAAGTCCGAACTCAAAGATGCGGAATCGAAGCTGGCCATGCAACTGATCGATACGCTGGCCGCGCCGTTTGAACCGAGCCAGTACGTTGACACTTACAGGCAGGAGTTAGAGCGGCTGATAGAAGCAAAAAGGAGTGGGAAGAAGCTGGCGGTGATGCCGCGCGTGAAACGCGAGAACGTCGTGGACCTGATGTCCGCGTTGAAGACGAGCCTTTCGAGAGAATCCACGAAACGAGACCTACTGAGAACCGTGACAAAACCGAACAAGGAACAGAAGAAGTCGAGGGCTAGCTAGTTCAGCACGGCGCCAAAGTTACGAAAACCGCTATTTCGCCAAGCCAGAAGTTGCGTTGAGGATGATATGCAACGGAGCTACTTGCCCGGGCTTGGCGTATTTGTTCACCAGGAAGCGCTGGCCGTCTTTCGTTACGTCATATGAGAACTGATCCGTGGAGGACACCTGAGCGCGGAACTGAGTGCGGAAGAGGGGCGCGGGATTTCCAGAGGAGAATGAGTCGTGCGTATCGACGGTGACCGCCGTTAGCATGCTCTTGGGTCCGACGTAGAAAAGTTCCTTACCATCTCCGCGCCAACGAGGTTCAGTGCCGCCGCCCCGGGAGACCTGCCACTTGCCAGCAGCGGTCGGAAAGGTGGTGACGTACACCTCCCAGTCTCCCGATTCGTTCGATCCGTAGGCCACCCACTTGCCGTCGGGAGAAATCTGGCCGTTGGACTCGCTGGACTTTGTACTGAGAAATGGCGTCATCTTGCCGCTTGATATTTGAATCAACACCAGTTGAGATCCTCCCGCGGCGGCCTGCAACGTGGCGAGGAGCAGTTTATCGTCGGGTGACCAGGAGTTCGGGATGAGATCATCCGTGGAGTGACCGTTTGCACTGACGGAGAAGATTACTTTGGCGGGCTGCAGCCCCTGCGCCTGTTTCAGAAAAAGATTCGTATCTTTCGCCTGTAAAGAGCGATAGGCGATCATGGTTCCGTCGCGCGACCAGACGCCTCCTACATCTTCGGTGGTATCGAAGGTAAAGCGGGAGTTGGTTCCGCGGCCGAGATCACCCAGCCAGATATTGACGTCGTTCGCTTTTGCGTCAGCGATGTCGATGGCTACGCGCCTTCCGTCGGGTGACAACGTCGGGTTTGCAACAACACCGATATCGCCGACGTGGCCGACTTCTTTGCCGGTGCGGTCATACCAGGTGAGGACTGAGAGGGTGGCTCCGAGAGTAGCGTTGTAGACAATGGTTCCATTCTCCGACACGGAGAAGGTTCCCCAGGAAATCGACGGCTGGTAACCGACCTGGTCGGTGATGACTTGCGAATCGCTTCCCATCGTTCGCTTGGCGGGGTCAAACGGAGTGGCACGCAACGAGGTTTTGTCATCGAGATAGAACAGGTAGCCGTGTGCGTAGCCCACATTCGAACGCGATAGGATCAGCTGCTTTGGGTCGGCTTTTAGCGAATCGACGTAGATGCCTCTCGTATCGTCATTGCTTGAGAAAGTGAGCATCGTGAACAGGAAATTCTCGCCGTCCGGCAAAAAGACTGGCCAGCGATGCGAAACATTTCGCGAGGGGTCGAATGCTTTGTTGGTTACAGGAGCGAGGCCGCTTCCGTCGGAGTTTATCTTCCATAACCAGCCAGCGGCCTGCGGCGAGAAGACGATTACGCCAGTGCGGCTCCAGCTTCCGCCGCGCCCGCTTGTGGCGGTGGCAAGCGGTTGGGGAGCTCCGCCGGATAGTGCGACTTTTTTCAACTTACCGTCGGCGAAAAATGCCACGAACGCATCATCGGGCGACCAGAATGGGTAACTGGCGCCTTCGGTGCCTGGCAGCAGAGTTATCGCCGAGGAACCGATTCGTTGCACGCTCACCATGTTGGCACCGGAGGCTTGATCCGGTGACACAAACGCCAGCATGCGGCCATCGGGCGAAAGCGCCAGATGGGTCATCTCTTCCTGGATGGGGATGAAAAATTCAAGGCGTTCCGCCGGCGCGGGGCGCGGCCTGGAGAAGAACGCGAGAGCGCCGACCGCGAGGGCTGCGCACAAAGCTGATAGCAACGCGATGCGAGCAGTTTTGTTCCCGGAGGATTTTCCAACTGCCGGCTGCTGCGGAACCTGCGTAATTCCGCTCGAGTCGCGAATCCAGTCGAGTTCCAGCTTCAGGTCGTGAGCGCTTTGCGGGCGTTCGTCGGGATCTTTCGCGAGGCACGATTTGACAATGCTCTCGAGCAGCGGTGGCGCCAGCGGCTGCAATTCGCGCATCGGCCTAGGATCTTCTTTCAAGATTGCGGCAATCAGGCTGGCGTGGCTCTTGGCCTCAAATGCTTTCTTTCCCGTGGCCATTTCGTAGAGCATCGCGCCAAAAGAAAAAATATCGCTGCGGGCATCGGCTTCTTTGCCTTCCAGTTGCTCGGGCGACATGTATTGCATGGTGCCGACGATTGTTCCCTTCACGGTGAGCGGATGGCTCATCGTCGGCGAGGAGCCGATGTCGCCCTGAAGGACTTCTCCGCCCTTCGCCAGGCCGAAGTCGAGGAGCTTCGCGCCGGATTTTGTGAGCATCACGTTGCCGGGCTTCAAGTCGCGATGTACGATTCCGCGACGATGCGCTTTGTCGAGGGCGTCCGCGATCTGGGACGCGGTGCGCAGGAGTTCAGCTGTGGGGAGCGGGCCCTTTTCAATTCGGGCCGCGAGCGTCTGTCCTTCGAGGTACTCCATCACCAGATAATCAATTCCGTTCTGGTGGCCCACGTCGTAGAGCGCGCAGATGTGCGGGTGGTTGAGGCTGGAAACAGCGCGAGCTTCGCGATCGAATCGCTGGCGCACTTCCGGCGTGCCTTCTAACCCGTCGGTTAGAATCTTGATCGCGACGGTCCGGTCCAGACGCGTGTCAAGGGCGCGATACACTTCGCCCATGCCACCAGCGCCAAGCGGTGATTGAATTTCATAGGGGCCGAGTTTCGTGCCGGAGGTGAGAGCCATTCGCGCGCGATTATACCCCACGCATCTCCTTCAGGCCGATTCAACTAGTCCAGATGCGTTAGCGTGAATTCGAAATAAGGCGTTGCTTATGCGAACAGAAACTCCATTGTGTAGCGCGGAGGGCAGGCGTACGATCGAATTTACAAACCCAAAACGGAAGTTCTGATGAAATCCGCTGCGCAGTTGCCGCTCCTGATGAGCCTCACCGTGCTTGCCGTTGCGAGCGTCTCTGCGCAGAGCGCCAAATGGAATATCGACGCGGGTCACTCTACCGCCAGCATTTTTCTCGCGCAGTCTGGTGATACCGATCCCGGCCTAAACATCGCTGTCGCCATTGCGGCCGGCGACATGGAGCTCGATTCTGGCGATCCGTCCAAGATTTCCCTTGAGCTCAATATAATCCCGGCCGACCAGGGCGATGCGCTTCTCGATCCTAAGGGCACGCTACGCGTCGGCGCTTACGCTACACTCTCGCGTTACACCGTCATGAGCTTCCAATCGAAGTCCGCTGTCCGCGGCCAAAGCGGCGAACTCCAGCTGACCGGGGATGTCGCCATCAGCTATGTCGAGCGTGAAGCGCCCTCGGACTGGAACATTGCATACAGCGGACCTACCGTGATCACTCCCGTCATCAAGAGCGCCACGCACACAGTCACTTTCACATTTGACAAGTCTGCTTCGGAGGTTGCCTATGGCCAGAAAGTGGGTTGGATGGAAATTACAGGTCACGGCAAGATTCCGCTCGAAGACTTGCCTTCTCTGCGGTTTTGGCTGTCGAACTCAGTGTGGCCGACACTGGTGGAGGATCGCCACTGCTACACGCCGAATTACTCGATCAGCATGCGCGATTATCACGGTGCCGTTTGCACTGGCAACGTGGTTGAGACGAAGCCCCGCAAGCGGGTGGCTGACGGTTCCACTTCCGGCCTCGATTATTCCGGCCCGCGCTATGAAACCCCGCAGAAGGTCAATGAGGTCCGCATTGTCCTCGATCTAAAAATGCGCGAACCCCGCTAAGCCTCTCGATCCGAGCTTGGGCTTAATGCGGCGCAGTCTCGAATTTCAGGCAGCCTGGTGCGATGCTCTCGCGGGCGCGCTTGCCAGCAGGCGTACCAAGCCTTCAGCCGCGGTAGGATGAGCAAAGATCGCATCGCGAAGCGCTGTGTATGGCAGGCCTGCCAGCATTGCAGTTTGCACGGTTGCCATCGGCTCGCTGGCTTCCACGCCGAAAACCGTGATTCCGAGAATGCGATCGCTGTCTTTTTCGATCAGCATCTTCAGAAAGCCGCGCGGTTCCGACAGAGTCTCAGCACGGAAGACCATGGCCATCGGTATCTTTACCACGCGATATTCGACGCCGCGGTTTTTCGCTTGCGTTTCGTTCAATCCAACGCGCGCGAGCTCCGGATCCGTGAAGATGCAGTAGGGGATCAAGCGATTCAGGGTGGTGCGATTTCCTCCGGCGAGGTTGTCGCGAATCACGCGGAAATCGTCGAAGGCCACGTGGGTGAATTGCGGGCTTCCGGCGCAATCGCCCACTGCCCAGATATTTGGAGCCGTGGTTTCCAGGCGTTCGTTGACTTTTATATAGCCGCGCGCGTCCAGCTTCACTCCGGTCTTATCGAGCCCTATTTCTTGAGTATTCGGCACACGGCCAACAGCGACCAAAAGATCGCTGCCTTCGATCACGCGCTCGCCATTGGCGTCTCTTGCGTGGATTCGTACCTGCTGGCCGGAAAGCCCTTCGACGCGGACAACTTCTGTTCCGAGCAGCACTACGATTCCTTCGTCGTGGAAAAGGTCCAGCAGCGCGGCGCTTACGTCGGCATCCTCTTGGCTGGCGATCTGAGGGCTTTTTTCGATTAACGTGACTCGCGAACCGAAACGCCGCATGGCTTGCGACAGTTCAAGCCCAACGTAACCACCGCCGATCACGATGAGGTGCTGCGGCAGGCGGTCCAGATCCAGGAGCTGAACGTGCGTCATCGGCTTTGACGCCACCGCTCCGGGCACATCAGGGATTGTCGCGCGCGAGCCCAAATTGAGGAACACGCGGTCGCCGGCGATCACGCGCGTGCCTCCGTCGTTGAGAGAAACCTCTACCGTTCGAGGAGCTATGAAACGCGCCGATCCCATGATCAATTCTGCGCCGCTTGCCTTGTAAAGATTGAGATGCCCCTGAATCTCCTCCTCAACCATTTTCCGTTTGCGGCGCTGGACGCCTGCCATATCGATTCGGAACGATCCCAGTTCAAGCCCGAATTCAGCCGCGCGACGAGCGAACGATGCCACTTTTGCGCTGTGGACGATGTTCTTACTGGGGAGGCAGGCGATATTCGGGCATGAGCCGCCGATCAGTTTGCGCTCGACAACCGCCGTACGATGGCCCATCTTGGCCATTGTCCATCCAATATGCTTTCCAGCTTCGCCGCTTCCGATAACAAGTGCGTCGTAACGCTCAGGTTCTGGCATGAATGCCTCCTCGTGATGGTGGGTCCACTAAGATTTAGCTCAATTAAGATTGAGGCAAATGTTATTCAGCCTTATTCGCATCTACTTTGGACGCGACCAGTTCATCCGTGGCGGAACCTAGCGGCTCCTTATCCGTTTTAGCAAAGGCTGGTCCTCAGCTTCAAGCGAATCATCCGGTGCTCAAGCGGGACGATCCGAAGATGGGAGTCGCGACGCGGGCAGAATTTCTTATTCGTCGCGCAAAGCGATGAGCGGTTCGACGCGAGTCGCGCGCTGCGCGGGAATGTAGCATGCGAAAAGTGCGACGGCGGCGAAAATAGTTGAAACGGAAAAATAGGTAATTGGATCCGCTGGCGCAACATCGAAAAGCATAGATCGGAATAATCGCGTCACGATCGCCGCTCCTACGAGACCCGAGGCAAGTCCGATTACAACGATCCGCAGGCCTTCTCCCAACGCCATGCGGAGAATATCCAGACGCTGGGCGCCGAGAGCTATGCGAATTCCCACTTCGTGCGTGCGTTGACTGAACGAGTACGCCATAACGCCGTAAATGCCGATGGCGGCGAGAAGCAGCGCAGTGGCTGCGAATACGCCGAGAAGCTCGAGGGCAAAGCGCCGATCAGCCAGGGATCGGGCGATGATGTCATCCATCGAGCTGATGCTGTGCACCGGAACGTTGGGATCGACGCTTTCCACCACTTGCCGCACGGCTTCCCCGAGATGTTCCACGTCGCCGCGGCTGCGGAGAAAAACCACAGCGTTGACGGGCGCGAACTGCCCCAAAGGAACATAAATGTGCGGAACGCTAGGCGCGTCGAAACCGTCTGACTTGATATCGCCGACAACGCCGACAATTTTCACTCCCTGAATGCCTGCTCCAAATCCGAACTTAACCTGTTGTCCGAGTGGACTTTGGTCTGGCCAATAACGCCGCGCAAGGGTTTGGTCGATCACGCCAACTGTCTCGGTCTTATTTGTATCGAAGGTAGTGAAGCTCCGCCCGGTGATCAAAGGAACTTCCATGGTGCGGAAATATTGCGTATCGACCACGGCGATGTCCGCAGTGGGGCTGCGCTCGGAATCCTCCGGGCGCCCTTGAATTGAAAAGGGAGAATAGTTCCTTCCGGAGTTCATTGGCAGGGTGTCGTTTCCTGAAATCGTAGACTGTTCCACACCCGGCAGCACAGAGACGCGGCGATAAACTTCCTGGAGGAAAGCGGCGCGCTTTTCTTCGGGGGCATAGGGATCGTTGGCCGGATCGTTGGCCACCGGAATCCAGATTTGAACCGTAGTCAGATGCCTGGGGTTGAATCCGGGGCGCACTTCGAGCACGCGCCAGAAACTTCGCAGCAGCAGCCCCGCGCCTGCCAGCAGAACGATCGAGAGCGCTATCTCTGACACTACGAGAACACGCGAAAGCCGTGTGTGGCGTCTGCCCGTGCCTGACCCGCGACCGCCTTCCCTCAGATTCTCAATCTGGTTCGGATTCGTAGTTTGAAGCGCCGGCGCCAAGCCGAAGAGGACACCTGTGAGTATCGAGATCAGGAAAGCGAAAAAAAGAATCTTGCCGCTGACGTCGATCTCGTTGAGCCGCGGAATATCCGCAGGGGCAAGGCTTACTATCGCATTCTTCAAAAACAAAACTGTAACTATGGCGATTACGCCGGAAATTACTGACAAGAGCGTGCTTTCAGTCAAGAGTTGGGCCGCCAGGCGCGCCCGACTCGCTCCCAGCGTTAGCCGAATAGCAATCTCCCGCCGGCGTCCGGAAGAATGCGCCAGAAGAAGGTTGGCGATATTCACACACGCGATAAGCAGCACAAATCCCACGGCTCCGAAAAGGATGAGCAGCTCCGTCCGCTGCGGACCCACTAGATCTTCTTTCACTGGAACGAGCCGTACGGCCCATGTTGCTGCGGCAGGGTAGTCGGCTGGGTACTGACGGCTAAGTTGCGATATATACGCGTCGAGTTGTGCTTGCGTCTGCGCCACCGTCAGGCCGGGTTTCAAGCGCCCAATGGCGCCTGGGATTATCCTCTGCGACCTCACAGCTGGAACAGGGAACGGAAGACCGTTGAATCCAGTGGCGACCCAGACGTCCACATCAGTATTCAGCGTCCGGCCTGGATGGCGGAAGCCCGGAGGCATCACCCCCACAATGGTGTACAAATCACTATCGAGACGCATTTTCCGCCCGAGGATGTTCGGGTCTGATCCGTAATAGCGGCGCCAAAAGCCATCGCTGATAACAACAGGCTCCATAAATCCTGGGGCGCGATCCTGTGAAGTGTAGACGCGGCCTAGTTGTGCCTTCACGCCCAGCAATGTGAAGTAATCAGGACTCGTAACCAGACTTTCGGCACGGACCGCTCGATCTCCACCTCCTACAGCCGAATTGCTCGGAGCCACCGCTGAGATGTCCTGAAACACTCCGGAGCGATCCTGCAGATCCCAAAGCTCCGGTGCCGACATGCCTACATCCTGCTCGTTGGGACCACGAAGGTCGTCGAAGACGCGCACGAGTTGATCAGAATGCAGGAATGGGAGCGGGCGCAGCAGAACAGCGTACACCACACTGAAAGTAGCCACATTGGCGCCTATACCGAGGGCCAGCGTCAGCACCGCAACAATTGTGAATCCGGGACTTTTAAGCAACATTCGAAGCGCATAACGCAGGTCTTGGACAAATGAGAGCACGGGTCCCTCAGTGGTGCGCCTTGTGATGTGGCAGACGCGATTGCCCTATATGGACGAGAGAAGCCGCAGCATTGTTAGCAGGAGAATTTGCGTCAGTCGGTAAAACTTGCGAACCGCTCGATCGCTGCAGGGGTGTACTGACCTACTTCGATGAGGTAGCCATCTGGGTCACGCATGTAGCATCGCCACTCGTGGCCATGGTTATCGAGCGGTTCGGTGAGGAAATGGGCGCCTTTCGCCGTCCAATCTCTGTAGCATTTCCAGATGTCAGCCACTCGCAGGTTCAGGAAGCTACTCATTCTGTTTAGGTCGGGCGGCGTTTCCAGGATCACTTCAGGCTTGTCGGGCGTCGGCCCTCCACCGGAATTGAGGATGAGCCACGAATTGGCCAGCTTGATGTAGCAGGGATTTTCAGGCCTCACCACTTTGCCACCCAGCACCTTCACGTAAAAATCTCTCGATTTCGCCTGATCTTTCACCGTTAAGAAGTGCGTAACGTAGAAACCCTCTCGTGCAATCGGCGCGTCCGCTAGGCTCATTGGGCACCTCGCTGCTGATTTTACTACCACTTCCAACGGTGCCTCGAGCGCGTAAACGTGTTAAGTTTGCCGTCCTTATGCCGCACATGCCCGCATCCGTCACCCAAGTCCTCGAATTCGCGCTGCTCGCGGCTACCTCAATTTTCTTTCTAGTCGATCCGTTCACGGTGATTCCGCTTTTTCTCGCAGTCACATCCGATTCGCCGCCGCAAGAGCGCCGCTGGATCGCGCGACGTTCCGCGTGGACCTGCGCAACCGTCCTTGCGACGTTTGCGGTGGCCGGAAGCCTGATCTTCAAGATGTTCGGAATCACGCTTCCGGCGTTCAAAATCGCCGGCGGAATTATCTTGCTGCAGATAGGATTGGACATGCTGCAGGCGCGCCAGTCGAGCACAAAAGCCACACCCGCGGAGGCCGAGGAAAGCGTGAGCAAACGCGACGCAAGCATCATCCCGTTGGGGATGCCGATGCTGGCGGGTCCTGGAGCTATCTCAACTGTCATGGTGCTGGTCGGCGAATCGCACTCGATTTGGCAGCATGTGGTCATCTATTCGACGATTGTTGCCACCGCGTTCGCGTCGTTCCTGATTCTGAGCGCCGCCGGAAGCGTGCAGCGTTACATGGGCCAGACCGGAATCCGCATCCTGACGCGCATGATGGGGTTGCTGCTGGTTGCGTTAGCAGTACAGTTCATTGCCAACGGCCTTACCGATTTCGGATTGTTGAAGCCGCTGGCCAATCCCTTCTAAACTTCCTCGTCTTCGTCGCTTCGCTTCAACTTTGTAATCTTCAGCGACAGGCGAATATCCTGCGATTTCACCGCAGCCAGGATCGCGCGACGCTTCTCTAGAGGGAGCTCCGAGGGACTGATAACTCCTGCTGAATCGCGCGGAAAATTCTTAACGAATAGGGCGGCCATATGCGCTGTGGCGTAGGAAATGGGCGTCGAAATCATCCCGCGCAGGCGGATCTGGTACAGCGTCGGAAAACTCGCATCCCAGCGAACGAGCAGCGGTTGCTCGTCCTTCGCGCCGCGCACCAGCACTGCTGCCGCGAATCGCGCGTTCTCTAGAATTCCACGGCGAATTAATTTCGCTACCGCTTTAGGCGTCGGAACTTTCGGAAATCTCTTGTGCACCATTCCTTGCGAACGATTCAGTCGCCCTTGCCGGAACCAGCGATACAAGCGGTCGAAATCATTGCCGCCGATTTTCGCGTCCACGTCACGCACATGAGTATCGCGCGGCATGAGGCAGACTTCATCCTGCGCGGCGAGGTACACGGTTGCTTCGCCAATCGGGGCGGGGAAGCGGAATTTCTCGCGCTCGGCAAATCGCCGCACCATCGCGAATTTTCCGCGGCGGTAGATGCGCGGATTCGAAATCGCCGCATCGTACACGCCGTCGGCCGACCAGGTGGAAATCGGGTCTTTGCTTTCGGTGCTTTCGAAGAGCCGGAAATGAATCTCCTCGGAGCTATCAAGCAGTTCGCTGCCGCGCTTTGCGAGCAAGTTCGTAAGCCCCGGGGCAACACCCGCGCAGATCAGCGCCGTGCGATTCTTCGCGACGAAGCGCTTGTGATAGCGGTATTGTTCGGGCTTGAACGGTGAACGCGTGAGATGTGCGTTCAAATCCATGTAGTGGATGCCCAGGCGCAGAGCCGCGCGCAGGATGATTTCGTTGAATACAGCCGGGGAGGCGTTGACGATCAGATTTGCGCCGCGAGCCGCACGCACGATTGACCAGAGATTACGCGCGTTCGTCTTGATGACTTCGATCGTGCTTTTTTTACCGAGGAACCGTTGCGCGCGGGCGATGTCACGATCGCCACACCATACGGTGTGCCCCTGGCGCGTCAGCAGATGGGCCAGCAATGAGCCGGTGCCCCCCGCCCCCAGAACGAAGATGCGCATCGGTGCGCCACTTTATCACAATCGATACAACCTGAAGTGGCGGTGGATTACCGCAGTATCGTTTAGCTCAACTATTTGCGCCCACTATGCCGTAAGCGTAGAATGAGATTGTTTCTCCGATCCTCGGAGCCTAACGGAGAGAAATCCTAAGGCTCGGAGGACGAGTCCTCTGCGATTGCGAGGACGAGGGTTCGAGCGGAAACGCTTGTGCCTCCCTTCGCGGAACTTGATGCCTCCGCGTTTTGGAAAGGAGACGGTTCGAGGCTTGCTGTGTACGGTCTCAGCCTTTCGCCCAAATCCAATCGCGGATTTGGGTTTTTTGTTTTCGGCAACGCGTAACGGTCGTCATCCTGAGTAGGGCGCCGTTCAGCCCGACGAAGGATCTCAACGTAACAACAAACACGAGCCGCGTTCACTGAACCATGTCCCTCTTCGACAAATTCGGCCGCCAAATCACCGACCTGCGCGTCTCCGTCACCGACCGCTGCAACTTCCGCTGCGTCTACTGCCGCTCGGCCGACCCCGATAATCACATGCCGCACCACGAACTGCTCGAATGGGACGAATTCGAGCGCCTCGCGCGCATCCTCGTCGGCATGGGCATTCGCAAAGTGCGTGTCACGGGCGGAGAACCGCTCGTCCGTCCGGGTGTCGAAGATTTCATTGCGCGGCTCAAAGCGATCGGAGTGGGCGATCTTTCCGTCACCACCAATGGCCACCTGCTCCCCGAGCGCCTCGACGCGCTGCTCGCCGCGGGTCTCGACCGCATCAACATCAGCCTCGATTCGCTCGATCGCGAGAAATTCGAGCGGGTGACGCGCACAAAAACTTTTCACGAGGTGATGGCAGGTATAGACGCCGCGCAAGCCTCGCGCCTGCGCCCCATAAAAGTGAATGCCGTGCTGGTGCGCGGGCTGAACGATGATGAAGTGGAAGCGTTCGCCGAATTTTCCCGCGAACGCGACCTCATTATGCGCTTCATTGAATTTATGCCGCTCGACGCTGACCGCGCATGGACTCGCGACACAATGGTTCCCGCCGCCGAGGTCTATCGCCGCATTCACGCGCGATGGCCGCTCGTCGAAATCGAGCATGAACGCAGCGAAACCGCGCGCAAATACAAGTTCACCGACGGCCCGGGCGAAATCGGCCTGATCGCGCCCGTCACGCAGCCTTTCTGCGGCCATTGCTCGCGGATCCGCCTGACCGCGGATGGGAAACTCCGCACCTGTCTATTCAGCAAAGAAGATCACGACCTGAAATTCCTGATACGCGGTAGCGCAAGCGACGAAGACATTGCCGATGAAATTCGCGCGATCGTGATGCAAAAGGAAAAGGGCCATCGCATCAACGACCCCGGTTTCGTGCCCCCGTCGCGCACCATGGTCTTCATCGGCGGCTAGGCCACGCCTTTCGCCCGCGCGCTTTTAATTTGCCCTCGGCAACGCACTCGCGCACAATATCCATAAGCAAAACATTAGATTTGGGAGTCAGTTCGACATGGCAGATGACGAACCGAAAATTTTCTCTTTAACCGAAGCCGAGCGGCTCCGCGTCCAACTCGAGCCAGTCCTGATCGAAGCTATGGAATCCCGCCGGAAGATGGAAGAGGTTGAAGAGCAATTGCGCGATATCGCAGAACGAATCTCACGCTCCGGCGGCATGCTCGTAAACTACGAAAAGGTCGCCAAGACTCGACTCGAATTCAATCGCTTGCAGCAAAGCGTCCAGTCCGCGCTCGACCGAATTCATGAAACCGGCTGCGTGGTGAAAGACCTTAACGTGGGCCTGCTCGATTTTCCCGCGCGCATTGATGGTGATGAAGTCTATCTCTGCTGGAAACTCGGTGAAGATCGCATCCGCTTCTACCACCGCCAGGACGAAGGCTTCGCCGGCCGCAAACCGATCGACCCCCGCGACGCCGGCTATTCCAACCCAGTTCAATAGCGAAATTTGGAGTGCGAGAGCTTGCTCTCGCTTCCATAGGTCGAGGCTAGCCTCGATCGGTTTCTCGCAAGCCGTGGCATAAAGAAAGCGGCAAGCCGCCGCACTCCACGTGCAACCTACTGATACCTTAGCGCGACCATCGGATCCACTCGCATTGCCCGCCACGCCGGAATCCAGCACGCCGCCATCGCCACTGCCGCTAGCAGTATCGCAACAGTCGTATATGTAACCGCGTCCGTCGCCGTCACGCCGAACAGCGTCGACTGTAAGAAGCGCGTGGAGACAAGCGCCAGCACGCATCCCAGTGCGAGTCCCGCCACAGTCATCTGCAGCCCTTGCACCAGCACGAGTCTAAGCACGTCGTGCCGCTGCGCGCCAAGCGCTAGTCGAATCCCGATTTCGTGCGTGCGCTCGCGCGTCGTGTAAGCAATCACCCCGTAAATTCCCACCGCCGCCAGCACCAGCGCGAGCAAACCGAATGCGCCGACGAACGTCCCGGCGATTCGTGTCCCGGTGGATGCGACCTGCACTCGCGTAGCCAACGACGATTCATCCAGTACCGGCATATCCGCGTTCAACTCATGCACTGCTTTTTCGAGCGCGCCTTTGTATGCAAGCGGGTCGCCCGCCACTCGTATATGAAAAATCGGCCCGCGCGCATAATCCTGGTAGATGGGCACAAAGAAAAAGGGTTCAGCCGCCTCATGCAGGTTATTGTAGTCGCTATTCCGTGCCACGCCGATCACCGTAAAAGTCAGGCCGTCTGCGTTCAATTTTTTTCCAATCGCATCCTGCCCCGGCCAGTATCGCCGCACGAACTCCTGGTTCACCACCACGACTGGCTGCGAACCTTCCTTATCTTCCGGAGTGAACTCGCGGCCTTCTTCGACCGGAATCTGCATCGTTCGCAGATAATTTGGTCCCACGTTTGCGTTTGCGACATCCATCGATTCATGAGGCTGCGGCACATAGCCCTCGGGCTGAGTTATCGACGAGCTAAGCTGGAACCCCAACGGCACCCAGTTCGACATGCTTACCGACTGCACGCCAGGCAGAGCTTCGAGCTTCGCCAGAAGCTGCCGGTCGAATTCGATTCCTTGTTCCTTTGTGTAACCCGCGGAAAAAAGATCGACGGTGCCGAGCAGGACATGTTCTGGATTGAATCCCATGTCGGCGCGCTGCGCGTTCTCAAAACTTCGAATAAAGAGTCCTGCGCACACCAGCAGCAAAAGTGAAAGCGCCATCTGTATTACCACGAGCGCGCTGGAAAGCCGCGCCTTGTTGCGCCCGCCTGAAGCGCCGCCCGTGTCTTCCTTCAGCACCGCCGCCGGCGCCAGATTCGAGGAGCGCAGCGCCGGCAAAATTCCAAAAATCACACCGGTCAGCACTGACACGGTAAGTGTCACCATCAGCACCACGCGATCGACGTACACATCCATGAAGATGGGAATATCCGTCGGAGGAATGAACGAGCCGAACGTGCCGGCCGACCATGTGGTGATTAACATCGCCAAAATGCCGCCTGCAAGCGACAGGACCAGACTTTCGATTAACAGCTGCCGCACCAGCCGCCAACGGCTCGCGCCGATCGCCATTCGAATTGCCATCTCGCGCCGCCGCGCCACCGATCGCACGAGCAGAAGGTTCGCGACATTCGCGCACGCCAGCAGAAGCACAACGCCCGAGATTGCCATCAGGGTCGGGAGCAAGAGGTACAAGTAGCCGTTGGCTCCATAAGGTGCGCGCCAGAGCGGGAACGCCTTTACATCGTTGCGCCCCTGATGCGCTTCCGGATACTGCGTCACGAGTTGCTGCATCAGCCCATTGAGCTCTGCCTGGCCTTGTTCTGCCGTAACGCCAGGACGCAACCGTCCAAGCACCATCAGCCACATCGCGTCTCGCTGTTCGATCAGATTCCTGGTAGAGATAAGCCGCTCGCCACCGAGAAGCGGAACCCACAGGTCGGTACGCAGCCCGGTTTGAGTGCCCTGAAAAACAGGCGGAGTGACGCCGATCACCGTGAACGGCAATTTGTTGAGGCTGATCGTCTGTCCGACGATATTCGGATCGCCGCCGTATCGCGTTTGCCATAAGCGGTAACTGATCACTGCCACCGGCGAGCTTCCCGCCTTCGTATCCTCTGCCGGAAGAAATCCGCGACCCAGCACCGGCCGCACGCCCAGCACATCGAAATAGTTCGCGGAGCACATTGTGCTCCACACCCGCTGAGGCGCCTTGTTGCCGGTCAAATTCAGCGAACGAAGATCGGCTGCGATCAACCCCGAGAAACTCTTGTTGTGGTCGCGCAGGTCGAGATAATCAGGATAGGAGAAAGGCCGCGGATCGAACGACGTGCCTCCCAGGCTCAGCGACACAACCTCGCCGCTGCCTTTCATCCCAGGGATCGGATTGAGCATCGTCGAATTGATCCAGCTGAAAATCGTGCTATTCGCGCCGATGCCCAGCGCAATCGTCAGCACCGCGACGGCCGTGAAGCCAGGAGACTTCACGAATAGCCGCAACGCGTGAGCGATATCTTCCCAAAGCGATCGCATCGCCCCACCTCCGAGCGCTTTACCTCTTGAAATTAGCACGCCGAATACCGGCGCGAGCGCTAGTCCAAAATGCTGAATCCAGGTAGGTTACTATCGCACCGGCCCGAAGCGAGAAGGGGATTTGTCCGTTATTGGGATTTTTCGCGATTGAATCGAACAGATGTAGGCGGCGGAATACTATCCCTCCGCGAGGTAGCGGTGCACGAACATCACTGACATCGCGCCCTCGCCAACAGCAGAAGCGCAGCGCTTCACCGATCCGTGCCGCACGTCACCCGCCGCAAACAGCCCCGGCACGTTCGTCTCCAAGTAGTAAGGACTGCGTCGCAGCGGCCACCCGTCGGGCGGCTCGCCGTTCCGCATCAGGTCGGGTCCGGTGACCAGGTACCCCGCGTCATCCCGCGCGATTCCCGCTTGCTTCGCCCAATCCGTGCGTGGGTCTCCGCCGATGCAGACAAACAGCCAATTCGTCTTGCACGTTTGCTCCTGGCCAGTGACGCGGTTTCTTAGCGTGATCGCTTCCAGCACTCTGTCGCCGTGTAGAGCCGTCACCTCGGTTTGGGTAAGCACTTCCATATTCGGCGTAGATTGGATTCGATCGATCAGATATCTCGAAAGCGTCGCCTTCAGCGACTCCCCGCGCACCACGATCGTCACTTTCTTCGCATACTTCGCAAAGTAAAGGCTCGCTTGTCCCGCCGAATTGCCGCCTCCTACCATGAAGACGTGCGCGCCCGCGCAAAGTTCCGCTTCACTCGCGCCGGCTCCGTAGTAAACACCCTGTCCGTAGAATTTGTCTTCATTCGCGAGGCCCAGCTTGCGGTAGTCGATGCCGGTGGCACAGATAGCCGCGCGGGCGATGATCTTCGTTCCGTCGGCGAGATAGCCCACGCGCTTGGCGGTGGTGAATTCACCGCGCACTCCGTCTCGCCCCAGCAGAATCTCCGCTCCGAATTTACTGGCCTGGTGGCGTGCGCGTTCGGCGAGTTCGGCGCCTGGGATGCCGCCCGGAAATCCGAGATAGTTTTCAATCTTAGGGCTGCTGCCGGCCTGCCCACCAATCGCCCAGCGCTCGATCAGCACAGTTTTCAATCCTTCCGACGCGGCGTACACTGCGGCGCTCAATCCGGCGGGTCCAGCGCCGTAAATCGCCAGATCGTATTCCGCCAGCCTGGGATCATGGAACCAGCCCAGCTTCTCGATGATTTGCCGCACCGTAGGACATTCCATCCGTGTGCCATCCGGGAAGAAGCACACCGGCGTTCGCATGTCCTCTGTCGGCTCCACTCCGATCGCGCGGCACTGATCGTCCGTGCGCAGTTCGATCCATTCGAACGGCACATCATTGCGGCGAAGAAAATCCCGGATCGCATACGCTCGAGAACACCCCACCTTGCCGTAGATTTTCACCGGTGGTCCGGAGTGAGATGTATCTGGTGCCAAATCCGTCATGGTGTGCCTCCCAAGGTGTCACCGCGTGGGCCAAACGCGAAAAGAAATTCAAAGCGTCCGTCGCCCAGGCCTGCGGACGGTTCGTCGCTCAAAATACAAGATTACACCCACCGCGGAATCGAAGCCAAAAGCCGCCACTTGCATCTCGCCTCGCCTCGTGCGAGCCTAAATATCACGTGAGCCAAACCAAAAATCGTCTGAAAGATTCCGCGAGCCCCTATCTGCGTTCCGCCGCGCATCAGCCCATCGATTGGTACGAATGGGGTCCGCAGGCATTCGAAGCCGCGCGCGCCGCCGGAAAGCCCATTCTGCTCGACATCGGCGCCGTCTGGTGCCACTGGTGCCATGTGATTGACCGCGAGAGCTACGAAAATCCCGAAATCGCGGCGATGATCAACCAGCTTTACATTCCCGTGAAAGTCGATCGTGACGAGCGGCCCGACGTCGACTCGCGCTATCAATCCGCGATCAGCGCTATTTCAGGACAGGGTGGCTGGCCTCTCACCGCTTTCCTCACGCCAGACGGCAAGCCATTTTTCGGCGGCACCTATTTCCCCCCCGAAGATGCCATGGGCCGCCCCGGCTTCAAACGCATTCTACTCGGCGTTTCCGAAGCATTTCGCAATAAACGCGCAGATGTCGACAACTCCGCTCGCGCACTCGAAGAAGCCGTCGCCAAAGCCGAATTGCATCATGCCGCGCGCGGTTCGCTTGATCCCGGCATCGTCGACTCCGTCATTGAATCCGCGCTGCGGCTTTTCGACGAGCAGCACGGCGGCTTCGGCACCGCACCGAAGTTTCCGCACGCGAGCGCGGTCGATCTGATACTCGAGCGCTACCAGTCAACCCGCGATCCGCGCCTGCTGCATGTCGCCGAACGCACGCTCGAAGGCATGGCCCTCGGCGGCGTTTACGATCAACTCGCCGGCGGCTTTCACCGCTACTCGGTTGACGAGCGCTGGTGCGTCCCGCACTTCGAGAAAATGTCGTACGACAATTCCGAACTGCTGAAAAATTACCTCCACGGCTATCAGGTCACCGACCGTCCGCTCTTCCACGAAACAGCCGAAGGAATCATTACCTGGGTCAACGAAGTTCTCTCCGATCAGGAGCGCGGCGGATTTTACGGCAGCCAGGACGCCGATCAGACTCTCGACGACGACGGCGACTATTTCACCTGGACGCTCGCCGAAGTTCGCGCCGTGCTTTCGCCCGAAGAATCGCGCGCGATTGAAATTTACTATGACGTGCAGCCCCGCGGCGAAATGCACCACGACCCAGCGAAAAACGTCCTCTGGGTCGCATCCACAATCGAAGATCTTGCGGCGAAACTCAATCTCGACGAAGCCGCCACTCGCATCCTTCTGGCCCGCGCCAAAGGGAAACTTCTCGAAGCCCGCCGGCAGCGCCGCCCAGTTCCAGCAATCGACACCACTCTCTATGTCGCCTGGAACGCGATGTTCATCTCCGCATATCTCGAAGCGGGTCGCGTGCTCCGCCGCGAGGACTGCGCTGCCTTCGCCCTGAAAACGCTCGATCGCATTCTCGCGGAAGCCTGGGACGAAAAGATCGGCGTGTTGCACCGCGTCGGCGGCCCGCGCCTCGACGGATCGCTCGACGATTTCGTATTTTTCAGCGGAGCCCTTCTCGATGCTTGGGAATTGACGCAGCAGCAGGAATACCACCGCAAAGCCGAGCACTTGATGCGCATAGCCATCGAGCGCTTCGGCGATTCAGAAGGAGGCGGCTTCTTCGACCGCGCGAAAGACGCCGCGCCGATGGGCGGCCTCGAAGTTCGCCGCAAGCCAATTCAGGATTCGCCCACGCCTGCTGCAAATTCCGTCGCGGCGATTGTTCTTGATCGTCTGTACGGCTCAACGGGCGAAAAGCTCTATCGCGATTGGGCAGAAAAAACTCTCGAGGCCTTCGCGGGACTCGTTCCGCAATTCGGGCTGTTCGCCGCAACCTACGGCCTCGCCGCGCTGCTTCACGAGCGCCACACGCTGCAAATCGTAATCACCGGCGCGATCGGCGATCCACACGCCGGCGCACTCAAGCGCGCCGCAGCCGAAATCTACCGCTTCGGCAAATCCGTCCTGCGTGTCACGCCAGAAAGAATCGCATCTGTAGAATCGCTGCCGCCAGCCCTGCGCGACACGCTTCCCCACCTCGACACCACGAAGCCCCAGGCGCTCGTCTGCGTCGAAACCACCTGCCACCCGCCAGTCACCGATCCGGCCAAACTCAAGTCCTTGCTCCTAGATGTCGCCGCCACCTCAGCAAGCACCAACCGCTAAAGTGTTTTCAGTAGCGTAGGCTTTAGCCTGGACCTCAAGCAGCCAACGGCTCCCGAACCAAATTATCTCAGTCCAAATTCGCAAGCAGACTTTGTAGCGGCGGCCCTCAGGCCGGCATCTTGGCCATAGCCGCTGACACTGAATGCTTGAAGCCACCATTCGACCACCGTCACGCGAAAGTGTTACGCTCTCGCGCTGCCTGCAACCATGACGTCTCATCTTCAACGAACGACACTCGTCCGGCGTGCACTAATTGAATTTACAAGAGCCTCCAAACGAAGGAATCATCAGCAAATCACGACAACAAAAGCTTCGGCTTCATCCGCCGCCCTTCGAACGACTGCATCGACTTCCGACGAAATCTCGATCTGGCCAATCACCAACGTCCCCGCAGAAATATGGCAAATAGCCGCAATCTGCATCACCGCCTGCATTTCGCTTCTGCTTATGGAGTTTGTCGCCAACGAGACAGCTTTCGCGCAGTTCTTCCCGCCACATCCTGGCCCGGCCGACTCCTACTGGGTCCTTCGCTTCAAAGTCTGGTGGGTGGCGTGGGCGCTGATTGCCTATATTGCACTGCCGGCGATCGTCATGCTTCTCTTGCCCGGTAAGCTCCTGCGCGACTGCAATCTCTCCTGGCATGGCTTCCGCCAACATTACAGCGTCTACGTCGTTCTGTATGCGGCCGTGCTGCCGGTGATTTGGCTCGTATCGCTCTCGCCCGATTTCTACAATTTCTATCCGATGTACCCGCAAGCCGGCCGTTCCTGGTTCGACCTGCTCGCATGGGAAGGCCTATATGCGGGCCAATTCGTCGCGCTCGAATTTTTCTTCCGTGGATTCTTGGTAGGAGGGCTTTCGCGTTACATCGGAATCTTCGCTGTCCCGGTCTCCGTGATGCCTTATATGATGATCCATTTCACAAAGCCCTGGCCGGAAGCTCTCGCGTCCATCGTGGCGGGATTGGTGCTCGGCAGTCTCGCCTGGAAGACGAAATCAATCTGGGGAGGCGTCTGCGTCCACTGCGCGGTCGCCATTACGATGGACTTACTGGCCCTCTCACACAAAGGCCAGCTGCCCTGGCTGCATTAGTTAGCGGGAGATCGCCGCTACTTGTCCTTACTCGGATCCTTGGGAGTCGCTTTCTCACCCGCGCCCGGGTCTCCGCTTGGCGCCGGCGCCTTGACGCCCGGCTGCACCGCATCGTTGCTCTTAATGGAAACCAATTCCACTTCAAAAATCAGCGTCGAATTCGGCGCGATCCCGCCGCCTGCGCCGCGCTGGCCATAAGCCAGATCCGAGGGCACAAACAGCTGCCACTTCGATCCCACCGGCATCAATTGCAGCGCCTCAGTCCAGCCCTTGATCACTCCGTTCACCGGAAATGTCGCCGGGCCCCCGTGCTTGGCCGAGCTGTCGAACTCCGTTCCGTCCAGCAACGTCCCCTTATAGTTGCACACCACCGAATCGGTCGAGGCCGGCTTCGGTCCAGTTCCTTCGCTGAGAATCTTGTACTGCAGGCCGCTCGGCAGCGTAACCACTCCCGCTTTCGTTTTGTTCTCAGCTAGAAACGCGTCGCCTTCCTTCTTATTCGTTTCCGCCATCTGTTGGACTTGCTCCTCCTGTTTCTTTCGCATAGTGTTCTGGAGCGCCATCAAAGAAGCTTTTTCTTCTGCCTCGGTCATCAGCGTTTTGTCGCCGGCCAACGCATCCTTCATTCCCCGCTCCACGATGGCAGCGTCAATCATGTCGCTTTGCCTTCTCAGGTTCTGTCCGATGTTCATTCCAATTGCGTAACTCGCTTTGTCTTTGTCGGTCTTGAGCTCAAAGCCATCCGGACTTTTAGCAGGGGCTGGCTGCCCGGGTTGTGCTGGGGAAGTAGTTCCTGTCTTCGGCGTGGAAGCTTGCTGAGTATTCGCCGGTGTCTGTTTCGAGCTGGCAGCCGACGTTTGTTGTGCCTGCACGCTTCCAGCCCTCAATGTACCCACTACGCAGAAAAATACCGCGATTTTGATTATATTTTTCATAGAGAGGCATTCTCGCATTGCTTAACTGAATGCGCAAATCCGTGTCCGGTGCAGTGTCGCCGTCCGGCCCCGTCTTTCTTTCATAATCCGCGTACCTCTCGGCTCGCATCGAACGTCGAATTCTCGGGACGAAATTATCGTGCTAATTTTGCCGTCCGAGGTTGACCCCATACTGCGATAGGCTGGCGCGGCCCCAGAGGAGAATCCGCGATGCAAAGAAACACCTTTAATCCCTGGTTTGCGCTGCCGATTGTTCTTGCCTTGCCTGTCTTCATCTCCGCGCAGTCCGCTCCACATCCTCAAACCCTCGTCGTAAACGGACAAGCAGGCAAGACCACCGTCGTCCAGGTAAACGGCCGCTCCTATGTTGACGTCGAAGCCCTCGCGCAAATCGCTAGTGGTACCGTCGCGTTTAAGGACAATCAGATCACTTTGACCCTTCCTGCATCCGCGTCCGGCTCCTCAGCCCAGCAGTCGCCACCGGGCTTTTCAAAGGAATTTCTGTCAGCCGCTATTGAATCAATCGCCGCGGTGAGAGAATGGCGAACGGGAATCGCCACCGCAATTCAGAATTCCATCTCCGTCACGGATTCATGGGTATCTGCCTTTCAAAGGCAAGCCAATGACAGTCTGCGTCAAGCTTCCGTCGCCGCCATCACCGCCACAGATCGTTCCGGCCTTCAGCTCCTTACAAACGAATACAACAACATGCGGACGTGGAGCGATCGTCTCATCGCCGCCCGCAAAACTCTTCAATACATGTCGCCCGATGATATGAATAGCGATCCGCTGTTTCAGCAAATTCTCACCTGTTCGCACTCCCTCGCCGCAATCGTCGCAAACGGCCAGTTCCAGGACGAACCCGCCTGCGCAGTAAGCGCGCGCTAATTCTTCATTTGTAACCCGCGTTCGAGTTCTAGAAAGGTTCGGCCTCGCTAACCACGACTACGCCTTCATCTTCGTGGGCCTTCGGGCTGCGCCGTGCGTTGTAACTCGAAGCCTTCTTACCCGTCTGCGACAGCCGACGGCTGATACCCAACCGCCAACTCGACTACAAAACTAAGCCTGGAAAACAGAGCGAAGCGGTTTTCCCAATTTGCATATATTTTTCTCCGCAATTGCGAATAACCATCGCAACTCGCGGACCTTTGGGGCGAAGAGCTCGACCGGCTCTTTCGCAAAACTACAAGCCCCCGGTCATCTCCCTTCGGTTTCCTCAAACAAACAAAAGGTCTTACAGGGCGGAAGAAACACCAAATCGCGGTTGGTTGAATTTAATTTGACACCTATATTCTCGGGAGTATCTTGGCATAACGTCTGCTCGGATTTTGCACAGCGGAGTGGTTTCTTGGCCCGATTGTCTCATGAGACCAACCAGGTTGGTTCAAGGCTGTATTTTGCCTATTTTCTACCTTCAGCAATAAATGCACTTTTATTGCCTCGGCGCCGGGGCAAAGACACCCAAAACTTTCTCCGCGGGTTGTCGTTAGTACCGGCCCTCATTTTACTCAGCCTCTTTAACGCTCACCCTGTCGCCGCAGACCCGTCGCCACAAGATAACTCTCCGCACGGGACGATTGAGGTTCACTTGCGTCTGGCCGACGGAGCTCAGTTCAGCGGGCTCGCGCGAGTCCGGATCATGACCCAGGGCGGCCCGGCCCTTGCAGAAAACACAACGGACATGTCGGGCAAGACCTCCATCAGCAGTCTTCCGACCGGAAACTACATCGTGGAAGCAAGTGCTGTCGGCTACCTCACGGTGCAAGAACCGGTCAATCTCGAGATGAGATGGAGCTCGATTGTGGTTTTCCTGACGATGAAGCCGGACAATTTGGGTTCACGCAAAGACGAAAGCCCGTCAGCGGTTCCTATTCTCGCGCCGGCCGCTCGCAAGGAGGTTCAAAAAGGCCTGGAAGCCTTTGAAAAATCAAACTTGGTACTGGCTCGAAAGTATTTCGAGAAAGCTCTTGCCATGGCTCCTGGTAACCCAGACGTTCAGTTCTTGATGGGGGCACTGGAAGCACAGGAAAAAAACATCGCGGCGGCGAGCGAGCATCTCGAAAAAGCGATTCAAATCTATCCGAATCACGTGCGTTCGCTTCGGTTGCTTGGTGAGCTATACAACCAGCAGGACCAGGCCAAGAATGCCATCCCACTGTTGGAAAAGGCGGTTGCCCTTGAAGACGGGTCGTGGAGATCGCATTGGGCTCTCGGCGTTGCCTACCTCAAGACAAACGAGCCGCAGAAGGCGCGGCAGCAAGCCGAGCGCGCTATCGCACTGGGAAAAGCAGCCGCTGGAGTCGCGCATCTCCTGGAAGCTCAGGCCCTGATGGATCTCGGCCAATTCGACGCTGCGGGAACATCCCTGCAAGCTTTCATCCATGATGACCCGGGGAATCCCTACTCAGCAAAGGCCCGTTCCGCCCTCGATCTCGTACACGAGCGGCAAAAAGACGAGGCTAGCAAGACACCTCTTCCGGTCAGCGATTCTCAACGCCTCGCCCCAGTTTCTGATTTGAATGTTGGCGTCATGCCATCGAAAGACTCAGTATGGTCCCAGCCTGGAATCGACGACTCCGTTCCGAGCGTTTCGCCGAACGCCACCTGTTCATTGCCTCACGTACTTCGAGGAACAGGCGAGCAAGTCGAGAAGTTGATGTCCTCCCTGGAAAGATTCAGTGCCACCGAGCGCGTGAACCATTTCACGGTGACCAAGCAGGGAGAACTGCGCGCCCCACAAAATCGCTCCTTCGAATATGTCGTTTCCGTGAAGCAGCTCCCGCACGGATTGATCGAGCTTGATGAATACCGCA
Source organism: uncultured Acidobacteriota bacterium (assembly GCA_963729525.1). Classification (GTDB taxonomy): domain Bacteria; phylum Acidobacteriota; class Terriglobia; order Acidiferrales; family UBA7541; genus Palsa-295. Next base: position 2,479,537 of record CAVSOB010000005.1, on the reverse strand, counting down.
ACGGTAGCCTTGATCCTGCGCAGTTTCCGGCATCCGTCGCTACGATGGGTCTGCCCGCAATGGCTCTCGTTTTCCATCCCGAAATGAGTTCCGATTTCAATTTTATTTGCGAGGGCATGGGTCAGGTTTCCGGTAAGCCTGCATGGCAGGTCCATTTTCAACAAAAGCCCGACCGCCCAAGCCGCATTCACGCCTATGTAATCGCCGGGAATTATTATTCAGTTCCGCTCAAAGGACGGGCGTGGATTGACGCCGGCACCTACCAGCTCACGCGGCTCGAATTTGAGCTCGTCAAACCCATTCCGGAAATTCATCTTCTGCGCGAACGCGTCTCCATTGATTACGCACCCGTGCAATTTCGCACTCGCGACGTGAAGTTATGGCTGCCGTCTCACGCTGAGTTACTCGTGTCGCGCGACAATAAAGCATTCTTCCGCACTCATTCCTTCAGCAATTTTCAGCTCTTCAGCGTGGGTACCGGACAGCAGCTGCAAGTCAGCAAAGAATCCTATAGTTTCAAGAATCTCACGGACGGCGATGTGAGTGGCCAGCTAACCATCACTCCGGTCGCGGGAAGCCCGCTCAACCCCGTTTCCATCACATTCATGATCCCCGCGCGGCAGGTTGTAATTAAGCTCGTTGGCCGGGGCAAGGATTTGAATATTTCCGCCGAATCGATCGGCTCAGCCCGCTTCGTGTACTCAGGTTCTCCCGGCGCCGTGCAAGCGGACGCTATGCTAACCAGGGAAAGCACGCTTGAGGTCGTCCCCGACTTCCGGCCCCTGGCAGCCGCCCCTTAAAAAGACTGCACAATTCATTTGCACGGCGCCTGCGCTGGCAACGCGTGGCATCTTTAGCGGCCTATCGATCTTCTAAAACGAGAAGCTCACCTGCCGGTATTACTGTGTTCATCAACCTGTAGCAATTCCTCGGCGTAATGCCACCAGCGAGTAGTTCACCAGTCCAGTCATATCGTGTCATCCAGGAGGACAATAGGCATGCGCTATGGATTGCTTTCAGTGTTGCTTCTCGTCTGCATTGTCGATATTCCGTGTTTCGGTCAGGTGGACCGAGCGGACCTGGAGGGTGCCGTTACGGACAGCTCTGGCGGAGGAATCTCCGGCGCAAAAATCACGATTACTGCCAATGCGACGGGAATTCAGGATGAAAGGACAACGAATCAATATGGCTACTACCGCTTTCCCAGCATTGCATTGGGACTCTATAGCGTCGTCGTAAATCATGACGGATTCAAAGTCAAAAAAATCGAGAGCGTTGACGTGCGTGTCGGGGACACCCGCACGCTCAACATTGCATTGGAGATTGGTACTCGCGAAGAAACCGTCACCGTGCAAGCCCAGGCCGCGCCCTATGAACGGAGTACCGCCGAGAGCTCTATCGTGATTGGCCAAGAGCAGATCGACAACCTGCCTACCAACGGACGCAACTGGTCAACGCTCACGATTCTCGCTCCCTGGGCCCAGGACGACGGAGGCGGCGATCAGCGGACCATCCGATTTGCCGGGCGAGCGCGAGACGACAACAACTTCACATTTGATGGGGTAGATGCAACCGGAATTCAAGAGCAGGCCCAGAAATCGACCACACGTCTCCAGGTTTCGGAAGACGCGATTGCCGAATACAGGGTGGACTCAGCGCTTTACGATGCCCAATACGGCTCCCAAGCGGGAGGCCAAATAGATGTAGTCACCAAATCGGGAACCAACCAATACCACGGCTCCGTATTCGGATATATTCGCAATTCGGTTTTTGACGCCCGCGAGTTCATCGACCCAGTGCCGATTCCAGCTTTTCGCCTCGGCCAGTTCGGAGGCACGTTTGGCGGCCCGATTAAGAAAGACAAGGCTTTCTTCTTCTTGAGCTATGAAGGCTTGAGGCAATTACAAAATGTCACCACCACTGCCGCCGTCCCCGATCCCGGGTTGCAGGCGGCTATCCTGACCCAATCCCCGGTACTGTGTCCGATTCTGCAATCGTGGCCCTGGAGAGCGTCCGCCGTTTCACAAAATCAAGCACTCGGCTGTCCTGCCAAACATGTCTTTCCCGACTCAACATTTAACGACCAAACTCCTTTCGACCCTACGAATCCTGCTACCACGGGAATCGATACTTTTAACAGCGCACCTACCACGGTTATCCATGAAGACAGCTGGTTGGCTCGCTTCGATTACACGTTTTCCAAGAACACGACGTTCTACGCCCGGGCACAACGTGACATCGCTTCCACTACGGCTCCCCTTGGTAACGCCCTGGACCGGCAGGGCGTCTTCAACAACCCGGCCAATTACATCGCCGCGCTGCAGCATGCATTCACCCCAACTGTCTTTAATACTTTCAAGTTCGGAATCAACCGGTCGCCATTCCACAATCCGCAAATTTGCGTTTTTCCGCTCGCCGTGAACACCGACAACTTCGAAGCGCTCAACAACTGCAACACGGATAACGAGGTCGGCACGACCTTTTCATTTATCGATGACGTGGTCTGGACGCATGGGCGGCACACGTTCAAGACCGGAATCGAAGTGCGTCGAGTGCGACTGAATCAGGGGATCACCGCGGACAATGCCATCACGTTCAAGGACAATCTCACCGTGATTAACAATATGATCGACAATCTTGCCTACCGATCCACCTGGTCACTGCATTATTTGCGCAAAACGTTCGTCCTCCCCTACTTCCAGGACGAATGGAAACTCACCCCCAACCTCACATTGAACATGGGCCTTCGATGGGAATATTACGGGGTGCCCAGCGAAGCGCATAACAGCACAACGGTATTCGACCTGCAAAATTTCCAGGGAAGCTGTTACGGAACCGGCTCCGCCAGCCGCGCGATTTTTAGCGAGCCGGCCATCTGCCCCAATAACCCCTCCCTCACCACTCCCAATTATAGGAACTGGAACCCGCGCGTCGGGGTTGCCTGGGCTCCATCGGCGCTAAAGGGCAAGACGGTTATCCGAGCGGGCTTTGGGATCTATTCCGGCGCGTCTCAAAATGACGACGAGAACGCCGCTCTCGAGAGCGACAACATACGCCAAGCGCTGTCCTCCGGCGTGGGTGGTACGCCGCCGCAGTTGCAGTACGGCCCCGGCTATCTGCTAAATCCGCCAGACTTTGGAGCTACTTCCACTTTGCAATTGCAGCCAAGAGCGCTCTATCGCCACCGGCGTGACCTCTATGCCGAGGAATGGGGATTGACGATTGAGCACGAATTGCCCGCCAACATGCTGTTGAGGGCTTCGTATCTGGGGACCCACGGGGTCCGGCTCTTCGCGCGCAATTATGAAAATCTCTGCGATCAGACGCTGTATCAGAGTTCCGGAGGAGCGAATTGCACGCGGCCTCTGGATCCGTTCCCCGTCACGGTTCTCGCGACAGGCCAATTGGCTTCCTTCGGAGACGTGGATGTAAAACGGGATAACGGCGGAAGCAGTTATCAGGGCTTGCTGATTTCCCTGCAGCGAAGATTCAGCAGCGGCTGGCTGTTCCAGGGTAATTATACTTACTCGCACTCCATTAACGACGGTAACGTGGGCGGCGGCGAATCCAATGCCCCCGAAAACGCACTCTGCGTGCCCTGCGAGCGCGGGCCGAGTATCTTTGACATTCGCCATAACATCGTCGTGAACTCCATCTATCAATTGCCGTTTGGTCCCAACAAGAAATACCTGACCTCAGGCGGCGTGGTTGGGAAAATCGTTGGCGGATGGCAGATGAGTGGTATCGGTACGTGGCATACCGGACATCCCCTGACCGTTCTTGCGAACATCCCGGTGGCTCAAGTTCCCGACAACAACTCGGGACCGAACCAGCGTCCGGATGTTCTCCCCGGGGTCCCGCTAACGATGACTCCCACTGCTGCAAACAACTACCAACTGATCAATCCAAACGCTTTTGCGGCTCCCCCAATCGATCCGAACAGCAGTATCTTGGTCCGCTATGGCAACGAGCCCAATGGCTTGATTCGGACCCTTAACGTGTGGCAAATCGATTTCGCGCTGATGAAGACGACCCCGATTACGGAGCGACTTAGCGTGGAGTTCGGTCTCCAGGCATTCAATATTTTCAACCACACTCAATTCGCCGATCCCACGAATTTAACCCTCGACTTCAACTGCAACTCCACAGCTCCATTTACATGCGCGACGGCGGGGAGCGGCACCTTTGGACAGATCAATTCGATCAACGGCCACAACAACAACAACGACAACTTCTTCACCGACAATGTGGGGACCGGTTTGGCCAGGCAACTTCAATTCATGCTGCGATTCAAGTTCTAAGGACGACGGCGACGGGCGACGGAACGATTTGAGCGGCCCTCGGTTGCATAATTCATGTACTTTTCAGGTCGGACGGGTAGAGTTCGTTTGAGGTGATCGAGTGGCGCTTGGCTTTGGCAGTCGGACTCTTTTCGCGCTGAGTGTGGCCAGCTTCCTCGTCCTGATTGCTGGCGGAGTGATAGCCGGACACAGAAATCGCCCACAAAAACCATCTGGCAATCCTTCGCCGGCAAGCTCAGCCAAATCCCTCTCCGTACCGGCAGGTCAGGATCCGGTTCTCGTAGGTGCTGGTGACATCGCGTCTTGTGCGGACCTGTCTGGCGCTGAAGCCACAGCGAAACTCCTCGACTCAATTCCAGGCGTCGTATTCACCGCCGGAGACAATGCGTACGAAAGCGGTACCGCTGAGGAGTTCAAAAACTGCTATCAACCCACGTGGGGACGCCACAAAGACCGAACCCGCCCTGCGGTAGGAAATCATGAGTTCCATTCCAATAGCGCGACACCCTATTTCGACTACTTTGGCGCGCCTGCCGGGGATCCCAGCCAGGGTTACTACAGCTACGAATTGGGAACGTGGCATATCGTCGTTCTCAACAGCGAATGTGCTGAAGTGGGCGGATGCCAGCAAGGTTCGCGAGAAGAGAGATGGTTGAGTTCCGACCTCGACGCACATCCCGCGCATTGCACTTTGGCGTATTGGCACAAACCGCTTTTCAGCTCGGGTGCGAAACATGGAAACGATCCTGAGATGAAGGCGTTCTGGAGTGATTTATACAAACACAAGGCCACAATTGTGATCAACGGGCACGACCACGATTACGAGCGCTTCGCGCCACAGGATCCGGATGGCAAGCCCGACTCTCGAGGTATCCGTGAATTCGTCGCCGGAACCGGTGGCAGAAGCCTTCGCCCTTTTGCCACCCCGCTCCCAACATCCGAGGTCCGGAACGAGGACACCTTTGGCGTCCTGAAGTTAACCCTGCATCCGAACACATATGAATGGCAGTTCATCCCAGAGGCGGGTAAGACATTTCACGATTCCGGCGAAGGTTCTTGTCACTGAGTACCGGGAACAGCTTGCCACGATAACAAATGGACGCGCGCCCGTGGCGAGACTACATTGGCCGGCCCTCAGCCACCGAAAGGAAAAATCGAGAACTCTTGGCTCTAGTTTGAGCTTTGCTTGGCAAGCGGCGGTATCACGATGATCACTGCGTCCGGCTGCCCCGCTCTGATCAGATGTGGCATGTTCGCTGCGTTCGGAGGCGTACCGATATCTTTGTCCGTCGCATAGGGATCGTAAAACATCAAGTGCGGGGGCAAATGGACCATCTTGTTTAACGTCTCGATGTAGAGATATCCAGCGTCGGACATCATGTATACGATCCCGGGCTTTTGCGGCGCACGAAATTTTCCGGATTTGTAACCTTCCTCGATTGCTGCAGTGACCTCCTGCTCGCTTTTGCCTTTCCCGCGCAAATCTTCTGCGAGAAATCTCGATTGCAGGGTTGTGGCGCTTCCTTCAGAGTCAAAACATGTCGGCTCAGTGTTGAGCGGGCTCTGCCTGTCCACAAAACACGAAAATCCGTTCGAGCCATCACGCACTTTCACGTAGCCGCTGTGTTCCAGAATATATACAGTCGCTTTTCCTGAAATTTCCGCTGGTGCCGCGCTTTCAGCTAACTTGATTTTTTCTTCGCGCGACAGCGAGAAATCGTAGGTAGCCTTCGGTTTTTCCGCCTGTGCAAACGCCGAGAGATGGATGCTGAAGAAAATGCCGGTCACGAGCCCGGTTGCGGCCATTCTGCGCACAGTTCGCCTCCCGCGCGGAACTACGCCCCGGTTTCAAATCCCGCACTCTTTATGACCCGGATAGACGTTGGCCTCTTTGCTCCGTTAGCCGCCTACCTTGGAAGTTGCTGGCCTACCGCGCCGGTGACATAATGATTGATTCCGGCCAGCTTCGAATCGGCTGACTCGCGAACGGGGAGATGCCATGGCGATGAGGGATGCTTGGATTGAAAAACGGACGGCGGCCACGAACGGCGGCTCGCAGGTCGTGAGCTCGGACGACCGCGTAAAAAATTTCTCGCAAATGCACTACGCGCGTAAAGGCGTCATCACCGAAGAAATGGAATACGTCGCCCGCCGCGAAAAGCTCGAGCCCGAACTCGTCCGCAGCGAAGTCGCGCGCGGCCGCGCCATCATCCCCGCCAATATTCACCATCGCAATCTCGAGCCGATGGGCATCGGTGTCGCCTTCTTCTGCAAAATCAACGCCAACATCGGCAACTCTGCCACCACCTCCAATGTCGGCGACGAACTCGAAAAGCTTCATCGCGCAGTCCACTACGGCTCTGACACGGTGATGGACCTCTCCACCGGCGGCGATATCCCCGGTATTCGCAAAGCGATCATTGACGCATCCCCGGTTCCCATCGGCACCGTTCCGATTTACGAAGCGATTTCCCGCGTCCGCCGCGCCGAGGATCTGAATATTAACGTCATGCTCGAAGTGATCGAAGAGCAAGCCGAGCAGGGCGTTGATTACATGACCATCCACGCCGGCGTCCTTCGCGAATTTCTCCCCCTCGTACGCAATCGCATTACAGGAATCGTCAGCCGTGGCGGCGCTCTTCTCGCGCAGTGGATGAGCGCGCACAAACAGCAGAACTTCCTCTACGAGAATTTCGATGCCATCTGCAAAATTTTCCAGAAGCACGATGTCAGCTTCTCGCTCGGTGATGGCCTCCGGCCTGGCTGCATTGCCGACGCCAGCGACGAAGCCCAATTCGCCGAACTGAAAGTCCTCGGCGAGCTCACCAAAAAAGCCTGGGAATACGACGTGCAAACCATGATTGAAGGCCCCGGCCACATCCCCCTCGACCAGATCGAGCTGCAAGTGAAAAAAGAAAACGAGCTTTGCTACGAAGCTCCGTTCTACACCCTCGGCCCTCTCGTCACGGACATCGCTCCCGGTTACGACCACATCACCAGCGCCATCGGCGCCGCTATGATCGGCTGGCACGGCGCGTCGATGCTCTGCTACGTCACGCCGAAAGAACACCTCGGTCTGCCCAACGCCGACGACGTCCGCCAAGGCGTGATTGCCTACAAAATCGCAGCGCATGCAGCTGACGTTGCCCGCCACCGTCCCGGGGCTCGCGATCGTGACGACGCGCTCAGCTACGCCCGCTTCCTCTTCGATTGGAACAAACAGTTCGAACTCTCGCTCGATCCCGAAACCGCTCGCGCCATGCACGACGAAACTTTGCCCGACGATTTTTACAAGGAAGCAAAGTTTTGCAGCATGTGTGGCCCGAAATTCTGCTCGATGAACGCGACCCAAATCGCCGACATCTACCAGGGCCACGACCAAAAGGATCGCGAAGAAAAATTCGCCCAGCTCCTCACAAAAGTCGAGCCAACGCTCGTCAAGCTGGACGTGCCGGCAGCTGGTCAAGCCCAGCCCGCGGCAAAATCTTCAACTGCCTCGTCGTAGAGTAACGCAGGCTTTTTGCCTCCGCCGGAGGCCGTGCGTCTTGTTGTTTTGCTGTTGGCTGACCGCGATAACCACAGCGTCATCGACGCCGTCTTTGACCGCGCCGTTTCTGACCGCGCCGTCTTTGTAGGTCGCGGCTTTGGCCGCGACATCAGTAATCGGCCTAGCTGGGGGCTTTAGCCCATGAAGTACTCTTGAAACGTTTTCGCATTTCGCCCGTCGAAGCGTCTGAACGAAGCCGTTGACAATAGGCGAACAAAAAGCGAAACTACGCAACGCATCAAATCACCTTAAAGGAGGGCATCACCATGCCTATGAATCAAGCATTCCTAGCTGAATTCGATCAGGAATTTGCCAACACCCGCAAAACCCTTGAACGCGTCCCCGACGACAAGTGGGACTACAAGCCCCACGCCAAGTCCGGCACGCTCGGCTGGCTTGCCAATCACATCGCAATGATGCCCGGCTGGGCCGGCTCCATGTTCCAAACCGATAATTTCGACGTTGCTCCGGGCGGCAAGCAAGTTGAAATGCCCAACGGCAAGAACTGCAAAGAAATTCTCGCCATCTTCGACGAAGGCGCCAAGCAAGCTCGCTCCGGCCTTGCCAGCTGCACCGATGAGCAGCTCATGAAACCGTGGTCGTTGCTGCAAAACGGCCAGCCCATCTTCACCATGCCGCGCGCCGCCGTCCTTCGCAGCATGATCATGAACCACCTGATCCACCATCGCGCCCAGCTCACCGTCTACTATCGCCTCAACGATGTCCCGGTCCCAGGCCTCTACGGCCCGTCAGCAGACGAAGGCCAACAACAAGCCGCCGCCAAGTAACTTCTCGTCGTCAAATACAACGAAGCCTCGCCTCGAATTCGCCCGAGGCGAGGCCCCCAATCCTACAGTAGGGGCACGGCATGCCGTGCCCGGTGCGGCGTAGCTAAGCCAACGCAAACTTCAACACCCGAGCCAACGAATCTCTCACCCGCCGACCCTGCTAAAATCAATTCCATGCCCAACCCAAAACCCCAAAACCAACTCCGCGAAGAATTCAACCGCTGGGCCGACGCCGGCAAAGGCGAATCCATGGAGCACGAGCACTGGCCCATCACCAAGCCAGTCCTCGAACTCATGCAAATCGTCCCCGACGAAAACATCCTCGATGTCGGCTGCGGCTCCGGCTGGCTCTCGCGCACTCTCGCGAAAGGCGTCCCCCAAGGCCGCGTCGTCGGCATGGACATCTCCGACGAAATGATTCGCCGCGCCCGCCAGGCCAGCGTGGATTATACGAATCTGGTTTTCGTTGTAGGTGAGGTAGCGGAAATTCCCTGGGAGCAAAACTTCTTCACCAAGGCAATCTCCGTCGAGTCGTCCTACTACTGGCCCGACCCCGCAAAAGGCCTCCGCGAAATCTATCGCGTCCTCGCCGAGCGCGGCTCCGCCTGGATCCTGATCAATTTCTATCGCGACAATCCCCACAGCCACCAATGGGCCGAAAAACTCGAAATCCCCACCCACCTGCTCTCAGCCGAAGAATGGGCCCAACTCTTCCACGACGCCGGATTCGAAGACGTCGCCCATCGCTTGATCCCCGACCCCACGCCCAACCCCGAAATCTACACAGGCCGCTGGTTCCGCGACGCCAAACAACTAGCCGAATTCCGCGCCATAGGCGCCCTACTAATCCACGGCACAAAAAAATCATAGCGGCGTTGCGGGCCTCTTTTGCCTTGCCATCGCGCTCCAATTAGCGTATATACATAAATATGTTCTCTTGGGACGCCGCGAAGGCTCTTTATAACCTTCGCAAGCACGGCGTCTCCTTCGAGGAAGCGGCAACCGTTTTCGCCGATGCCGAAGCACTCGATTGGGCTGATACGTTTCATTCGGGCGATGAGCAGCGCTCCAAGCGGCTGGGAAAATCGGTGCCGGGACGCATACTGCTCGTGGTTTACACGATCCGGAGGATGAAAGATGGCAAAGAAACGATCCGCATCATCAGCGCACGCCAGGCCAGCCGCAAAGAGCGCGCGGCATATTCCGGACTCTCGAATTGATTTTGCCGATATTCCGGAATCCACTGACGCCGAGCTCAAGCGAGCCCGCCGCGTCGGCCGGCCCAAGGCACCCTATGCAAAACAGCTCATCGCGATCCGCATCGATCCGCGGCTGCTCGCCCGCCTTCGCCGTCTCGCCCGCCGCCGTCAAAAGCCCTACCAGACCATGATCCACGAGCTTCTCGAGCGTGCCGCCAGAGCTTAGATTTTCGCCGCGCTACAAGGCCCCGGCATACACACGCCGCCTTGAGAAAATTCCTGTCAGTAGGGGCACGGCATGCCGTGCCCGGCGAAAAAACTTGGCGCAGCTACCCTAGTTACGCGAAGCTCGCGCCTTTCGGTTTTAAGCGCCGCACACGCCATACTCGCAAGGGGTAGAATCAATCGCATGCCTTTTTCAAAATGATAGTTAGATCGGAACAAATTCGCCTTTCCGCAACCGATTTAAGCAACCATCTCGCTTGCCGCCACCTCACCATTCTCGATCTTCAGGTCGCCCGCGGCAAGAGGTCCGCTCCCGGTTTCAGTTCTCCAGATCTCCGAGTCATTCAAGAGTTGGGACTCAGACACGAGGCTGCCTACCTCGCGTCCCTCATCGAGCGCGGTTTCTCAGTCGCCGACCTTCGCGGTTTTCGAAACGACGAGACGGCAACAGCCGAGACGCGGGCGCTCATGGAGAACGGCATTGACGTAATTGCCCAGGGAACTTTGGCTGTCGGCAGGTGGTTTGGACGTCCTGATCTCCTGCGCAAAGTACCAAAGCCGTCCGTGTTTGGCGATTGGTCGTACGAAGTTTACGATTGCAAACTGGCCCGTGAGACAAAAGCAACCACGATCCTTCAATTAGCTCTTTACTCGGACTTACTCGCTGCCGTCCAGGGTCAGGCTCCCGAGTTCATGTACGTTGTACCTCCCGCGATCGAGTTCGCAGAAGAGGCTCACCGAATCGCCGACTACGCAGCCTATTTCCGCCACGTCAAAGCGCGCCTTGAAAAATCCTGCGATTGCGGTGCAGCGGGACCAACGTATCCGGAACCGTGCGCCCATTGTGATGTCTGTCGCTGGTACAAGGAGTGCGATGCGACGCGAAGAGCCGATGACCATCTTTCGCTCGTCGCGGGGATCTCGCGCTTACAACGGAATCAATTCGTCGCCTGGGATGCAGCCAGCGTCGCCAGTCTCGCGGTGTTTCCGATTCCACTTAAGCAAAAACCACTCCACGGATCACGAGAGGCCCACGAGCGAGTGCGCGAACAAGCCCGCGTCCAGGTAGACGGGCGTGTGCAGTGCAAAGCCGTTCACGAATTGCTCGCGATCGCAGAAAACACCGGCCTTTGCAGATTGCCGGCGCCTTCGCCTGAAGACATGTTCGTCGACCTCGAGGGTGATCCTTTCGTAGGCGGCTGTGGACAAGAGTACTTGTTCGGTTTTGTCGCAAGCGCCCCGGAACAGGGGTTGAACTACGAAAAATGCTGGGCGCTCAACCCCGAACAGGAAAAAATCGGTTTCGAATGGCTAGTCGCCGAGATGATCCGGCGTTGGAAAAAAGATCCGGCGATGCATGTCTACCATTTCGGATCGTACGAGACAGCGGCCTTCAAACGCCTGATGGGCGCCTACGCAACTTGCGAAGATGAAATCGATCGCATGCTCCGCGCCAAAATCTTCGTCGACCTCCACACAATATTCAAGCAGGCGGTTCGAGCCAGCGTCGAAGAGTATTCGCTGAAAGCCCTGGAGAGTCTCACTCAGTTCGTCAGGCGCACGCCTCTGTCAGAATCGCGCGCGGCGATGAGATACGTCGAGCATGGGCTCGAACTCGGCCGCGCACACGACGTTCCCGACGAATTCAAACTGCCGCTCGAAGGCTACAACGCCGAGGACTGCAATTCCACGGCGGTGTTGCGGGGGTGGCTGGAGGGTGAACGCCAAAAACTGGTGGAACGGGGGCAAGTAATTCCGAGGCCGGTGGTTGGCGATGGCGCGCCGTCCGAAGAACTTGACGAGCGGCAGAAGAAAGTTGCTGCGTTGGTCGCTCAACTTACCGCGGGCATTCCGTTCAATTCTGCCGAGAGATCCGACGAGCAGTCCGCCCGTTGGATGCTGGCGCAGCTCCTCGATTGGCATCGCCGCGAAAACAAGGCGAGTTGGTGGGAGGGTTATCGCCTGGCCGATCTCGACGACGAAGATTTAATGGAGGAAAGGGCAGGGCTGGCAGGGCTGCGTTTCGTGAAACGGATCAGCAGCGAGCGAGGAATTCCAGTAGACCGCTACGCGTTCGAAAAACAGGAAACGGAGGTCCGTGCGGGAAAGGAGCTTTACCGCGAAAATCAAAAGTTTGGGGAGGTTGTCGCGGTCGACATTTTGAAGAGAACGCTCGACATCAAGAAAACCAAGAAGACCGCGGAAGTTCATCCAGGCGCGGTGTACGTTTGGGATCGGCCGATGAACGTGAATAACCACGCGGATTCTTTACTCGAACTGGGCGAGTGGGTGAGAGACAACTGCGTGAGGACGGGCATCGACGCGCCTGGCAAGTTTAGAGCAGCTCGTGATCTCCTGCTGCGAAGGCCGCCTCGGCTCTTGCGAGGGGAGACCATAGCAGCGAAGTTGGGAGAGGAGCCCAAAAACACGGCGAGTAGGATTGCCTGCGCTCTTGATGAATCCGTGTTCGCGATCCAAGGACCGCCCGGTGCCGGGAAGACCTACACTGGCGCGCGCATGATCTGCGAGCTCGTCAAACGCGGAAAGAAAATCGGAGTCACGGCGCTCAGCCACAAAGTGATCCGCAAACTGTTGGACGAGGTCGTAGGGGCTGCGGAAGAAGCAAAACTCCGAGTGAGATGTCTCCAGCGAGTGAAGGATGAAGAGCTTTGCGACGACGGCGGCGAAATCGCAATCACAGCCGACAACGATGCTGCGCTGATGGCATTGCGTTCCGGAGCGGCCAACGTGGTGGGCGGCACATCGTGGCTTTGGACGCGGCCCGAATATTTGGATGCCGTGGATGTGCTGTTCATTGATGAAGCCGGACAGATGGCGTTGGCGGATGTCGTGGCCGTCAGCAGATCGGCTAAAAATATCGTATTGATTGGCGACCCTCAGCAACTCGACCGCCCATTGAAGGGAAGCCATCCGCCGGGCGCTGAAAGTTCAGCTTTGCAACACCTGCTCGGCGATCACCAAACGATTCCCGACTCAATGGGATTGCTGTTGCCGGAAACGTGGAGACTTCACCCGAATATCTGCACATTCACTTCCGATCTTTTCTACGAAGGACGCCTGAGCCCCCGGGGCTTTACGCGCAGCCGAGAAATTTCCGGACACCCGTGGTTGAGCGGAGCCGGCTTGTGGTTTGTACCGGTGAATCATCAGGCCAACCGCAATTCGTCGGCCGAAGAAGTCGAGGTAATTGCGCGGATTGTTGAGAGTCTGCTGCGGCCGGAAGTGAAGTGGAGCCGCAGCGAAGGAAACCTTCGACGCCTCACCGCAAACGACATCCTGATCGTCGCGCCATTCAACGCGCAAGTTGCCGACCTCACTGCGCGCATGCCTGACGTACAAATCGGCACGGTCGATAAATTTCAGGGCCAGGAAGCGCCGGTCGTCATTTATTCGCTCACGACTTCGTCGCCGGAAGACGCCCCGCGCGGAATGGAATTCCTTTACAGCCTCAATCGCCTGAATGTCGCCACCTCGAGAGCGATGTCCAACGTAATTCTAGTCGGAAGCCCAAGACTCTTCGAGCCAGAGTGCCGGAATCCTCGGCAGATGAAGCTGGCGAACGCGTTGTGCCGCTATCTGGAACTGGCCAACGTGGTTGACCCGCTGCCATTCGATAGAAACTAAAAAATCCACAGGTTGTACGCAGTTGTACGAATTGCGCCCTGAAATTTCTGCTCTAAGATTGTCACGCTAGTTGCAGATCTGGGGTCGTTTGAGGGTCTTTGGAAGGTCCCGAGGGCCGGTCGGTGTCCACCGGGGGTCCATCGGGGGTCCATCGGAGCCCATCGGAGCCCATCGAGCTCAGTCTTATGCGCTACCAAAGGCAGATTCAGCCGGTTCGCAGGCGCGGCCGGCGCAATGCGCACCGCTACCCCACCGCCAAGGACAAGACGGCCCGCGCCTTCGCCGCCTACGTCGACCTCTGCGAGGCTGCCGAGTACCTCACCGCGCAGATGCGCGGCCAGCTCGCCACCTTCGACCTCTCCACCTTCCAGTTTCGCCTGCTGGCCACGCTTCTCCACAACGGCGCGCAGTACGAGAGGGCGATCGCCCACCAGTTCCAGTGCTCACGGCAGAACGTCTCGCGCGTGATCAAGAGTCTCGAGCGCAGGGGCGCCGTGGAGCTATGCCGCGTGTCCGCGCACAGCGCGAGCGGAGCGGATGCGACAGAGGGCCGCCGTCCGGACCCACGGCTTATCGTGGTGCGCCTGACAGAAATGGGCGAAAGCCTGATCCGCTACGTCTTCCCGGTGCACGCCAAGGTGGTGAAGGCGGAAATGAAAGTCCTCGACGGACGCCAGCAGGAAACGCTGAGCCGCATGTGCGTCAAGCTGCGCGAAGGCGACGCCGTGAAGTTCCTGAAGGAGCTGATGATTCTGCGCGGGGAAAACCGACAAGATTGAGGCCGAGCGACGAGTTGAGCGCCGGAGGCGCGGCAGAAGTTAGCCCAGTTCCGTAAGGGCTGGGTCCGTAATATATAAATTTTCACAAGCGCGGTAGGCGCGACACATGTCCCACACCTATACCCAAAACACGGTCCACCTCGTCTTCAGCACCAAGGACCGCAGCAAGCTGATCCCAAGAGAATTCAAATCCCGGCTCTGCTCCTATCTCGCGGGCATCTGCAAGCAAGATGGAATCTTCGTTCACGCAATCGACGGAATGGAAGATCACGTTCATCTCCTGATCCAGATTCCTGCCACGTTGGCGCTCGCCAAATCCGTCAACACCCTGAAATCAAATTCCGCCAAATGGGCAAACGAGGAGGGCTTTCCGCTAGCGTGGCAAAAGGGCTACGCAGCGTTCAGCGTAAGCGCTTCCAACATTCCTGCGGTCGTCCGTTACATTCGAAACCAGGAATCCCATCACAAGAAAATGACCTTCGAAACGGAATTCCTCGTTCTATTGAAGAAGCACAACGTGGAATTCGATCCGAAATTTGTGTTCGGCTAGGTGTCGCACCTACGGGGCTCCCCAAATTCTTCTTCGAGCTTACCCAGCCCTCACGGGACTGGGCTAACTTCTATCGCGCCTCCAGCGCTCTTGTCGACCGCAGTGGTAGAATAGCGTCCCACCTCTTCTTGAAATCGAAGAACTCCATGCGAATGGCCGACTCCATGTTCAGGAAGATGTCCATAGGCTTGTATTGTTCTACAGCCGCTTGTAGTGATTTTCTTGTCGATAAAACCGGGCCTTCATCTTTGAGTTTGTAGGTTTCCCTGAGCTCGTAGTCATTGGATACGGTAGCTAGCACCGATTCCACATAGTCATCAAGGCTTGCGTACCATTGGTCGTATTGACCTGTGAAGACGGTAGAATCGAGAATGTCCAATCGACGATGCAATTCGTAAGCAATATCCTGCAGACGTCCCCAGTTAAGTACGTCAGCGATCGACTGTTCTTCTTTCAGGCTAGAAGCAGTTAGGTACAAATCGCGGGCTGACTTTAGGAGCTGTTCTCGTTCCGCGTTTAGGCGCAGCAGCCATTCGTGTTCATGCTGCAAACGAAGTAGCTGATTTTGAATTTGTTCGTGCCGTGATGAATTGCGACCCTGCCACTGCATCACGCGAACCTGTGCCTGCATTACGCAAACCTGTCGCCAGATAATTGCGATCGTACAGACTGCGAACACAGTACTGGCAATGACACCGACCCACTCAGGGCTATTCAAAACAAGCTCCCACTTACTCATCCCGTGTATTGGCATGGATGGATACATGACAGGCCGATACTACACCGAGTGGCATTCGCCTGGAAGTCTATTGGGCCATTCTGCCGCACCCAGTTGTTACGCTTCTTGAAGCCGAGTGACCCGAGGTTGCGCCTTCCTTTTTTGCACCTACTAAACGCGAAGATGTTAGCCGTGGGCAGTGAATGCTATCCTGTCAGACGCAAGGAAACAATTGGACGAAATTCAGTGAACCGTATCCTGGAGAAGTGGATGAGAAGGTTCCGCGAACTGATAGCTGGCATTCGGGAGAAATATACCTCTGACGATTTCTTCGCGGAGTTCGAAAGCTGGTGTCGAGTTGCCGAAAAACGGCGGCACTATCGAGCTTATAACGATGCCTTGATGCTGCTCGACGATGATTCTTGGAACATCCTCAAAGACAAAGCAATCGAGCATTTCTTGGTTGAACGTAAAGGCCAGCGCAAACAAGGATTCTTCAATCAGTTGAATGAGGCATTCGCGTATCGGTATCTTTACCGTCGAGGATTCGAGAAGATTCGATTCATCAAAGAGACGAAGGGAAAAACTCCAGATATCGGATTTAGTGATCGAGGAAAGGCAAGCTATTGTGAAGTTAAGACCGTCGGCATTTCTGACGCTGAAATAAATCGGCTTGAAACTAGTGGCGTTTACGATGGCATCGTCTATTTAGACTTAAGCGAGGGTTTTCTGAACAAACTGGTGGTGGACATCGACCTCGCGTGGACGCAAATTCGTTCCCTCGGAGAGGCCGGCCTCGTCTTCATTCTCATCAGACCCGACGATATTGCTCAAGATCACGCCAAGAGACATCGAAAGCAGTTGGTCGAGTTTTGCCGCAGTCGAGGATTCGAGAATGTAGTTATTAAGATCGACCATCGAGGAAGCAAGGGAATACGAATCAAGCATCGACTCGCAGTCGACGCGTGATTCGTCATGTTGTGTACCGTTCAATGTCGCTAACCTATCTCGATCAAAACGCTGTCATCGAACTAGGTCGTATAGCGCGAGCGCCTGATTTTAGGACAAAGCTCGACACTGCACTCGAATCCGGTTCCCTCAACGTCATCGTTGTTCCGTGGCACTTAATCGAGACAGCACGCACAACTAATCTTGCCAACGCCGAAGAACTTGCCAACTTTATTGACAGTCTCAGACCCGGTTGGCTCTTTGAAAGACGCAACATTCAGAAGCTCGACATCGAGGATGATTTCTACAAGTTCCTCGAGATCGAGCATCCAAGCGCCGCACGTGTTACGACGCGATCAGCCGTATTCGCGGAATTAAACCACCAGAACGATGATCCGAAGTTCGATATCCCGTCAGCTGTTTTCGTGAAACAGTGGATACAGCATCCCGAACAACTCAAGGTGCTGGAAGAAACATACAAGACCAATGCTGCCACACTGATTCGATTGCGCGAACTCGCGAAGGCTGGAAAGATAACCGACGAAATCAGAAGTCGCGTCAATGAGATTATGGTGAAAATGTCTCTGCCAAAAACCACTCCAGCAGGGCTGATCGTGGGTCACGACACAACTATTGATTATGTTTCGCAGGTAAAGGCCGACACGATTCCATCGTTTGCAATCGAGACAGCAATTTCTGAGCACGAATGGATTTCTCAAGGCGGTGTGGATGGCAACACGCTCATCGACAAGTTTCACATGATTTCTGCCTTGCCGTATGTGGATGAGATCGTCTCCAAAGATAAGTTCTTCCACAAGATATATCCAGCAGCGGTCAAGACCGGACACGTGAGAGCGAAGCTGCTGTACAACGACGAGTTCTTCAAACGGTTCTAGCCGGCAATCTTTGGTATACTCGCCGGTCTTCTGTAGGGGTACAGGTCGGAGTAGGATAGGGGACATGGGCGTAATTGATAATCGGTTTGAACGAAGCTATGTGCTGTCGACGGTGGACTATGTGTTTAACTGGGCGCGGAAGAGCGCGATCTGGCCGCTGACGTTTGGGCTGGCGTGCTGCGCGATCGAGATGATTGCGTCGACGACATCGCGATTTGATATAGCGCGATTTGGGGCGGAGGTGTTCAGGCCGTCGCCGCGGCAGGCGGATTTGATGATTGTGGCGGGGACGGTGACGCTGAAGATGTCGCCGGTGCTGAAGCGGGTGTGGGAGCAGATGCCGGACCCGAAGTGGTGTATTTCGATGGGGGCTTGCTCGAGCGTGGGCGGGCCGTTCAATGTGTATTCGGTGCTGCAGGGTGTGGACCGGATTGTGCCGGTGGATGTGTATGTGATTGGGTGTCCGCCGCGGCCTGAGGGGCTTTTTTACGCGCTGCTGAAGCTGCAGGACAAGATTGACCAGATGACGTTGGCGAAGCGGCCGACGGAAGTGCGGCTCGAGCCGCGGATGGTGGAGGAGTTCAAGCGCGGGGTGATGGTGGCGCAGACCCCGGAGCCGCGGTAGCGGGCGAGGGCGTGGCGCCCTTCGTCCCTCAGGACAAGCAGACGCCGGAGCCGCGGTAAGGCAGGCTCCACGCAGCGGGCGGCGCGGATGCGCGGCGAAGAGGTCGCTTGACCTCGCTCCCTTCGCTGCTCAGGGCAAGCCCTTCGAAGCTTAGGGCAAGCGGGATGACACGTCGCGTGGGCCTAGGCCGGTGCGTTTGACGCGAAGCCTAGAATCAGGCTACATACGGTTGCGTATGGAGGCGGCTGGATGGCTTTTTTGCGGACGTTGAAGAAGGCTGAGGTACCGGACGGGACGATTCGGGAGTTCCAGCTGGAGGGGAAGACGCTGGCGATCTCGAACGTTGCCGGTAAAGTCTGTGCTATGAATAGCGTATGTCTGCATCGCGGCGGCCCGTTGGCAGAGGGTGAGCTGGCTGGAGATGTGGTCACCTGCCCTTGGCATGGGTGGCAGTACAACGTCTGCACAGGAAAATTGACCACAAATCCTACCGTGGGAGTTGAAACCTACCCTGTGGAAGTGCGCGGGGACGATATTTTCGTCGATATTGGCTGAGCTGCACGTCAGCAGGACAAGCCCAAAATCAAAAGCCTCAGGTCAATCTAGGTAGATTCGTCCGGCCGGGTCGGCGGGAATCGGACCGGAGCTACAGTGATAGGGCCGGGCCGTCCGTGCGTGGAGCTGAGCGGGCGGTGACCGTCGGATGGGCTACTGGAATGGCTGGGTCTGCAAAAATTTTCCACTTTTAGCTGCTTCCGTGTATAGTGCGCGCGACGAATTCGACGAATGAACCAACCTCCGGCTAAACCAAGGCGATGGCTCCTGGCCGTCGACCCTCGGGTCTATCATTGGGACACCCTTTTCGTGAAAGGGAAGGAAATGTGGCGGCATGCGGGGAGCCGTCCGGACACGCTGCGGCAGTTGAAGCAGGTGCACAAGGGCGACCGCGCATTGCTGTACCACGGGAAGGCGGAGCACGCGCTGTATGCGCTGGCGGAAGTCAGCCGCGATCCGTACCCCGACCCGCACGATTCCGACACGAAGAAAATGGTGATGGACTTGCGCGCGATTGA
The DNA here is from genome assembly GCA_963729525.1 of uncultured Acidobacteriota bacterium. Classification (GTDB taxonomy): domain Bacteria; phylum Acidobacteriota; class Terriglobia; order Acidiferrales; family UBA7541; genus Palsa-295. The sequence continues at coordinate 2,460,243 of CAVSOB010000005.1, read as the reverse complement.
GCGGTTGCCGCGTCAGGTGACGCTGGTGGAGTTGCGCGACAACCGGCTGCTGCGAAAAATCAAATTCATGAAGAATACGCGGTTGACGATTTGTCCGCTGACGGATGAAGAGTACGCGGAAATTTTGCGGATGGCGGGCGTGGTGGCGTCGCCTGGAATCCCGCTGCCTTAGATTACCTGGCTCGAAAATCGAAAAAAGAAAATTGAAAAGGGAACTCGGATAGAATGTGCGCCGGGTTGGGGAGGTCTTTGATGCGAAAAATTATTTTCGCGGCGGGCGTATTGGCGCTGATTGCGTCAATGGCAGCAATGTATTCGGGATCGGCTGTGGCGCAGAAGCATAAGGTGGCAACGGAGGGGAACTGGATTGAAGGGGTGAGCGACGGACAGAATCTCGTGGTGGATATGACGTATCCGGTGAGCGACAAATTTCCGGCGTGGCCCGGGGACGATCACGTGTTTGAGGCCAAAGCGAACGCGACTGTGGAGAAGGATGGTTACTTCACGCGCAGCTTCTGGATGCTCGAGCACTATGGGACGCATATGGATGCGCCGGCGCATTTTCCCCCGGGGAAGATCACGCTCGAGCAGATTCCGGACGCACATTTCTTCGGGCCGGCGGTGGTGATCGACGTTCGAGACGAGGTGGAGAAGAACGCGGACTACCGGCTAACCGTGGTGCGAGTGAAGAAATGGGAAGCGGAACACGGGGAAATTCCACGGGGCGCAATCGCGGTGCTGAGGACGTCATGGGGCGGACGGGCGTCGAACGCGGCGAGCTACCGGAACATGGACGCAAACAAGGTGATGCATTTTCCGGGTTATTCGGTGGAGTCGGCAAAACTTCTGATCGAGAGGGGGGTGGTAGGCCTGGGGATCGATACGCTGAGCGTCGACTACGGCCCTTCGACGAATTTCGAAGTGCATCACGTGGATTTGCCGGCGGGCTTGTACAACCTGGAGAATCTGGCGCACACAGAAGAACTGCCGGAAGCAGGCGCGTACATTATCGCTGCGCCGATCAAGCTCGAAGGAGGATCGGGAGGGCCGTGCCGCGTGTTTGCCGTGTTGCCTCCAAAGTGAGCGCATAGTCTCATCCATAACAGATTTATTTTCAGGGCATACCTCTTACCTTCTTCAGCGCGGCCACGAGTTGCTCGTGCATCCCGAGTTGATAATCTCCATCCGCCCGGTAGGAACCCACGGCGGATGCGATTTCATGGCGCAATCCGTTCTCGAGACCGAATATCAGATATGTGGCCAGGGCTTTGAGAAAAGATGTGGAGCCGAGAACGGTCAGCCGGTAACAGATGTACGCCAACATCAACAATACGAGGATCTGAAAGGGGGTCATTTGGTCACCATCCGCCTAGGGTGAAGATCAGGCAAATACAGGCTAAGTATCAGGTTGGGCTTTTTGAATTGCACCTAGAAATTGGCGGAGTGGGTGTCCTAATGGAACGCCCGAGAACTGCGAACAGGATTGCGATCAGGAGTGCGTATCGACGCATGCGATTGTCCTTGGTTTTGTAGCGGATGCCTCAGCGGCTAAAAACCCCTAAGGTGCTGGGTTGCGGTTTCCCGCGGTTGAAACCGCGGGCTACAACGACGGCCTAGTTCGAACGCTGCCCTTAATACCAGAAAAATACAGTGCCGCTGTTTCAAGTTCGACGTGAGAGTGATTCTAGAACGGCGGAGGTCTAGCGCAACACGAGGGCGCTGCGGCGTCTGATTTGAGTGTGCTATTTTGATTCCGAGATGCCCGAACTTCCTGAAGTTGAGACGGTAGCGCGTGGGTTGCGGTCGGTGCTGCCTGGGCGGCGTATCGTTGGGGTGCGCCTGAGTGCGAAGACGGATTTCATCGATGATCCTGCGTCGCTTGAGAGGGAATTGCCGGGGACGCGCGTTACGGGAATCGAACGATTCGGCAAATTCCTGGTCATCGGGCTCGAGCGAGAAGGGGGGCTCGAGCGAGGAGGGCGCGGGAAAGATGATGGGAAAATTGCGTTGCTGATGCACCTGGGCATGACCGGGCAGATCGTGGTGACTCCCGCGGAAGCTCCCGTTCTGCCGCATACGCATCTGTTTCTTGTGCTGGATGATGGGCGCGAGCTTCGCTACACGGATATCCGGCGATTTGGGCGGATACGGATTCTGCTTGATGGAGAGCGCGAGGCGCTGATCGGCCGGTTGGGGCTGGATCCGCTGGAGATGAGCGAGAAGGAGTTTCGGCAGACGATCACAACGAGGAGCACACAGATCAAGGCGCTGTTGATGGACCAGCGCGTGCTTCGCGGGATGGGGAATATTTATACGGATGAGAGTTTGTGGCGGGCGAAGATTCATCCCAGGCGGCTGGGAACGAAATTGAGCGAGCGCGAAGTGAAGGCGTTGTATAAGGCCATTCATGCCGTGTTGACGGAGGCGATTCGGTCGCGCGGGTCGTCAGTGTCGGATTATGTGGATTCGGACGGGCAGCGTGGGGAATTTCAGTTGCGGCATCGGGTGTATCAGCGCGAGGGGAAGAAATGTTTTCGGTGTGGCGGAGTGATACGGCGGGCGATTGTGGCGGGAAGGAGTAGTTTTTTTTGTCCGAGGTGCCAGAGGGCGCCGCGGGGTAAGTGCAAAGACTAAGAACGAAACCAAAGACCAAGAACGTAATTAGAATGCCTGCAGGATGGATCGGCTTCCTCGAAAGTTACGTAGGCACAGGCAGGAATGCCTGTGCTACTGGACACCTTCCACGATTCTTAGGTCGCGGTCGGCGGCGTTGCCCAGGACTTTGAGGGCGGCTTTGTAGGCGTCGCTCTCGTAGGTGGCGGTCGCGGCGGCGACATTGGGGAATTCGACGACCACGATTCGTTCGTTCAATCCGTTCTCAAAAGTTTTGGCGGGGGTGCCACGCACGAGGAGTTTGCCGCCGCCGGCTTGGATGGCGGGAAGAGATATTTTGGCGTAGGACCCGAGTGCGGCGGGATCCGAGATTGAGCGATACGCGACGATCCAATAGGCTTTGGGCATTTTCGTCCTTCCGCGCGAAATTTTACAAATCGTCGTTAATAAGTTACGGGTGATGTTTTTTTGTCGGAACGGTTGTCCCTCGCGTCAGGATCAACAACCGCGCAGTGACTGAAACTTACTCCAGGGGCTAAAGCCCCGGCTTCTTGCTTGTTTTAATGTCGCCCCTAAAGGGACGACCTACAACGACGGCTTGGTTTGCACTTTGTCTTCCAGAAAACAAACAAGCAAACGCAAGAATTTGCCTTGAAGCTTGGCGGGTACATCTTATTTCACTGCGGGCTGGGGCGTGAAGAAATAGATTAGGGCGGCACCGATGGCGGTGAAGATGGCGGCGTAGAGGAAGCCTGCGGCGGGACTGACGGCGGACCAGAGGGCGCCGACAACGATACTCGAGATGAGGTCGCCGACGCCGTTGACTGTGGCGAGGACGCCGAAGCCTGAGCCGCGAACGCGCTGGGGAAGAAATTCGGCGGCGAGAGATTTTTCGAGGGATTGCTGGACGCCGGAGTGAATACCTGCGAGGCCGAAGAGAACGATGAGAACGTGCAGTGTGGGCGGCTCGAGGATGAAGGCGGCGAAGGTGATTGCGGCGACGAGATAGCCGGCGGCAAGGAGGCCTCGTTTGCCAATGCGATCGCCGAGAGCGCCGGCCGGATAGGACGAGGCTGCGTTCATGACATTGTAAAAGGTGTAGAGGCCGACCGAGATGGCTGCGGCGCGTCCGGCGCCGACTCGCGGCGCGAGTATTTGAGAGGCGCGAAGAATCAGGAGCGTGGGAGCGAAGTCGCCGATGCCGTGAGCGAAGACGCCAGCGAGAAAATGCCAGAAATTTTTCGGTAGATCGCGGAAGCTGGCGATCAAACTTCGTGCGTGGTGCGGTTCTTCGTCCTTCGAAGATGGTGCGAGGGCGGCGAACGCGACGGCGGCGGCGAGACCGGGAGCGAGCGACCAGAGCAAAACGCCGCGCATTCCGACGATGCCGATTAATGCGGTGGCGCAGAGCGGGCCGAGGACGGCGCCGATCGTGTCCATGGCGCGCTCGAAGCCGAAGGCGCGGCCTTCGGTGCCGGGAGCGACGGCGTCGGCTAAAAGCGCGTCGCGAGATGGGCCGCGGCCGCCGCGTCCAACCCAGCCGAGGGCGCGGATGACGAGAATCGCCGGCCACGTGTGCGCGAAGGCGTAGGCGAAGGTGGAGAGTCCTGTGGCGAGATAGCCGATGATGCCGACGGGCTTGCGTAACGCGGGGCGATCGGCGATCCAGCCGCCAGCTAACTTTGCGAAGCTTGAGAGGCCGTCGGAGACGCCTTCGATGATGCCGAGCGCATAGGCGGGCGCGCCGAGACTGGCGAGGAATGCGGGGAGGATAGCCGTGGCGGCTTCGTGGCCCCAGTCGGAGAAGAGGCTGGCGAGGCCGATGCCGAGGACGCCGCGGGTGAGCCAGCTTTTTGAGGGTGGCGCCGGAGTTGTTTTTTCAGGCATGCGAGCTCTGTGGCCTTCCTTCCTCAGCGGCGAATAGTTACTGCGAGCACTCGCGAAATATTCCCTCAGCGGCTAAAGCCGTCCAGATTTGCATTCGTTACGGCACGGCTGAAGCCGTGCCCTGACGTTAAACATCCGGTGCTCAGCGCGCGGTGGCGTCGCGCGCGGCTGGGGCGGATTCGAGTAGCGGCAGAGCGGCGGCGAAGATGCGCTCGCCCCAGAAGCGGCGCTCGCTGGGGTTGAGCCACAGGAGGGGCGCGCGGAGATTGCTGAATGGTGGCGCGGCGAGAAGCTCGTTGAGCAAATCGTGGATGCGCTGCTGGAAGGCGCGATCTTCGGAGCGGAAACCGTCAGAGGGAATTTCGAATGCGACGGGCGGGACACCGACGAGAAACGAGTAAGAGTTCATCCACCAGGCGAGCCAGGGCTCGAGTTGCGGCTGGCGGCCGAATTTGTTGACGAGGTAGCAATAGTTGTCGAGGACGGCGCGATCGCAGATGACGTGCGGGGCACGGCTGGCGGCGTCGAGTTCTGCGACGATTTGTGCGTGGAGAATCCAGAGCTGGCCTTCGAGGGTGGTGGCGGCGTTGACGGGGAAGGGAGATTGGCGCGCGACTTCCGTGACGAGTTCGACGTTGTAGGCGGATTTTTTCAGGAGCGAGCAGATTTCATAGGCGAGGGTGGTTTTGCCGACTCCGTGAGTGCCGATGAGGGCGAGTTTCATTTTGTGGCGGCGCGATGGCAGCTATCTTCTGCCAGCACACTTTTTTCAACACACTTCTTCTAGCACACTTTGTGGGATGTGAGAACAGAGTTGGAAACGGGGAGGACCAGTGGCGCGTCTAGCGTAGAATCAAATGTTTTCTATGTGGCCCTAATTGGGCGGAGGAACTAGAGACGATGAAAGAGCGTCGCGTGGGCGGATTTGTGGCGATTGTGATGGCGGCAATGATTGTTTGGGGTGGCAACGTGGCGTTGCGGGCGCAACAGAGCGCGCCGCCCGCAAAAAATCCGTTTGCTGCGGCGGACGAAAAGATTCTGGCTGAGGTGCACGACCACAACGAGATCATGTCGAACTTGGAATATCTTTCGGACATGATCGGGCCGCGTTTGACTGGGTCGGAAAATTTGAAGAAGGCGAATGAATGGACGAAACAAAAATTCACCGACTATCGACTCGGGAATCCACACCTGGAATCGTGGACAATTGCGCACATCTGGACGCGCGGAACGGCGACAGCGCGGATTTTGGCTCCGACGGAACATCCGTTGACGATTGCGTCTTACGGTTGGGCGGCGAATACGGAGGGGCCGGTGCGCGGACCGGTTGTGTTTGTGAAAGCGGATAAAGTGGAGGACCTCGAGCAGTACAAGGGGAAACTGAAAGGCGCGATCGTGATTACGAGCGAACCGCTGCTGTTGCCGTCTCCCGATGAGCCGGCGATCAATCCTGTGCTGGTTCCTTATGGCGATCCGTTCTTGACGGTGCGGCCGCAGCGGCCGGGCGACAAGCCGCGCGAGTTCGATGCGGCGTTTCGCAAATTTATTATGGCTCGCACAGAATTTTTCAAGACGGAAGGAGTGCTCGCGAGCTTGACGGATTCGGGAAAGCCTGACGGGCTGCTCAATATGACGGGCCTCGGCGGGCGGCAATATGCGATCGGGCCGATTCCTGCGGCGTTTGTTACGTCGGAAGGCTACAGTTTGATTTGGCGGTTGATGAAACGCGGGCCGGTGGAAGTGGAGTTGGATATCAAGAGCACAATTGCGGATGGGCCGGCGACCGTTTACAACACGATCGCTGAAATTCGCGGAAGCGAAAAACCGGATGAAATCGTGGTGCTCGGCGCGCATTTGGATTCGTGGGATTTGGGCACCGGGACGACGGACAACGGAACAGGCTCGATGGTGGTGATAGAGGCGGCGCGGGCGCTGCAAAAATCCGGCTTGAAGCCGAAGAGAACGATTCGATTTGCGCTTTTCTCAGGCGAAGAGCAAGGGTTGAACGGGTCGCGCGCTTACGTGGAGGCGCATCGCGACGAGATGCCGCGAGTTTCAGCGGCGCTGATCCACGATACGGGGACAGGACGGGTGACGAGCATCAGCTTGATGCGGAATTATGGGGCGCGCGAGGTGATGGATACGGTGGTGGCGCCGCTGCGGTCGCTGGGGCTGCTGGAATTGACGGAGCGGTGGATGACAGGAAGCGATCACATGCCGTTCGACGACGCGGGCGTGCCGGGATTTTTCTGCCTGCAGGATCCGGCGCAGTATTTTCAGACGCACCATTCGCAAGCGGACACTTTCGACCAGGCGCACGAGGCGGATTTGGTGGAGGGGGCGCAGGTGATGGCGGCGGTGGCGTACAACCTGGCGGAACTGCCAGAGCTTTTGCCGCGGAAGCCAGTGAATCCGAGCGCTGCGGCGCAATAATTGCGATGCGAGCGGTGGTGCAGCGGGTGAGTCGGGCGAGCGTTCGTGTGGAAGGGCGCACGAGGGGTGAGATTGGGCCCGGATTGGTGGTGCTTGTCGCGGTGGGCAAGGAAGATACGACAGAGACGGCGAGCGCGATGGCGGAGAAAGTGGCGAATCTGCGGATTTTTGGCGATGATGCGGGGAAGATGAATCGTTCGCTGCTTGATACGGGAGGCGCGGTGCTGGCGATTTCACAGTTCACGTTGTATGGCGATGCGCGTGGGCAGCGGCGGCCGAGTTTTATTCAGGCGGGGCCGCCGGAATTGGGGAAAGCGCTTTATGAGGAGTTTGTGCGGGCGCTGCAGAGTCTTGGCGTGCGGGTGGAAACTGGAGTATTTCAGGCGCATATGGCGGTGGAGCTTGTGAATGATGGGCCGGTGACCATTTTGCTGGATTCGGAGAAAGTGTTTTGAATTGATTTCGTGCGAGCCTCAGGTCAGTCACGGCCTGGTGGCCGCCGCGGGACCTGAGCGACGGTTTCGTTTGCTGCTTGGTGTGCGAGAAGCATAGGAAAATCGAGCTTGCCTGAGTAGTGGCTTTCGCGAGGCCAGCTTTTTTCGACAACGCTGAACGGTTACTTCAAGGAAAGGCGCACGGGCCCTTCGGTCCTCAGGGTAAACGGGAGTGCCTGTGCCACTTAGAACGATTCGGGAGTGCGGGGATGAGCGAAATTTCGAGAATATTGGATCAGATGGATCGAGCAATCGCGGGAGAGGCATGGCATGGGCCGGCGTTGAATCAATTGCTTGAGGGGATTACGGCTGAGCAGGCTTCGATGCACCCCGTGCGTGGCGCGCATTCGATTTGGGAGATTGTGAATCATCTTGCGGCTTGGAACCGGATCGTGCATCGGCGGTTTGCGGGAACTGCGGTGGACGTGACGCCGGAGATGGATTGGCCGCCGGTGTGGGAAGTGAGCGAAGTGGAATGGCGGCGGTCGCTCGAGAACTTGCGCGAAAGCCGCGCACAATTTCGCGCCACTGTGGCGCAGGTGCGCGAGGAAGAATTGCCGGCGCCACCTGCGGGGACGGAATGGTCGCGGTATGCGACGTTGCACGGTGTGGTGCAGCACGACCTGTATCATGGCGGGCAGATTGCGATTTTGAAGAAAGCACTTGGCTAGCGGAGCGAAACAAGACATGAGCACAGCAGCGCGGCCGTTTGCGGGCGAGATTCGTCTAGCGCGGCCAAGCGATTACCCGCGCATGGCGGAATTAGCGGGGCAGCTCGGTTATCCTTCGACTCCGGACGACGTCGCGCGGCGGCTTGCAGGATTTATTACGACCGGCGAGCACGTGGTGTTCGTGGCCCAATTGGCGGATGGAACTATCGCGGGGTGGATTGGGGCTTTTGTGTACCGCTGCGTGGAAGCGGATGCGCGCGTGGAAATTAGCGGGTTGGTGGTGGACGAGCGATTTCGCTCGCAGGCAGTGGGGCGATTTCTGCTGGATCGCGCGGAAGGTTGGGCGCGCGAAAAGGGATTCAGCGCTACCACTTTGCGATCGAATGTGATCCGCGAGCGGGCGCATGCGTTCTACCAACGGCGGGGATACGAGCACACGAAAACGCAAAAGTCGTTTCGGAAAGAACTGTAAGCACGATGCCGAATCCGTTTCTAACCCAATTCAAGATGGACGGGCCGGCGCTGTTCGATGTCTGCGTGCTGGCTGCCTGCTGGGTTGGATTTGGTGTGATTCTCGTGGTCGGGAAGGGCGGAGCCACAAAGACGGATGCGAAGCGAAGTCCAATTTCGCATTTGGGGTTTGTGCTGCAGATTCTTGGCTACGCGATTTGCTTCGCATTTCCACGGCGTAACCTGTCTCCGATTGTGTCCATGCCAAAGGTGACCGAATTTCTTTTGTCGGCCACCATTGCTGCGATCGCGTTGGTTTCGGTCGGCATTTGCTATACGGCCGCGCGTGCGCTGGGAAAGCAGTGGGCACTCGTGGCGCGCGTGGTTGAAGATCATGAGCTGATCACAACAGGACCTTACTCGCACGTGCGCAATCCGATTTATCTGGCGATGTTTGGAATGCTGGTGGCGACCGGGTTAACGATGAGCCGCTGGCAGGCGTTGCTGGCGGGTATTTTGGTGTTTCTCATTGGGAACGAGATTCGGATTCGCAGCGAAGAAAAACTTTTACGTGAGACTTTTGGTTCAAAGTTTGACGAGTACGCGTCGCGCGTTCCAGCGGTGTTTCCCCGGCTGTTCTAGCTAGTTTTCTCTTAACTCCCAATTGAAACTTTGCATTCCCTGATTGCGCCATGTTTTAAAATATCGCAATGCGATATAATAAAAAGTGTTGATGCGGAAACATAAGCGACAGGCGATCGATTACCGTTCTCTCTCGGATTTCCGTTATGAGATTCGCCGATTTCTGAATTTTAGCGAGCAGGCGGCGCGCGAGGCAGGAATCGAGCCGCACCAACATCAGGCGTTATTGGCAATCAAGGGTTTGATACCAAAAAAAGCGACGGTCGGAGTACTTGCGGAACGACTTCAGGTGCAGCATCACACAGCGGTGGAGCTAGTGGACCGCCTCGAAAAGAAGAGATTGATTCGACGCTCACGAAATGGAGCGGACCGGCGCGAAGTGATTCTAGCGCTGACCGAACGCGGCGAACGGGTGCTGGCAGATCTCACGCTGGTGCACCGGGCCGAGCTTCGCTCCGCGGGACCGGTACTCTTGCGGGCTCTGAATGGGGTCTTGACGCAGGGACGCTCAAGTTCGACGAAGAGTATTCGTGCCATTCGAAGACGGCACCAGGGGTAGGGAAATGGCAAAGGAGAAGTCGGGACGTGATGGCTCATCAGAAGGAATGGCTGCTGTGTTTTTAGAGCCGACGGAGGGCTTTCGGTTAGGATTTATTTCACTGCTCGCCGCTCTGATTGGAATTCTTGCCGGGCTGATCGCGTACGTCTTGTACGACTTGATTGGGCTTTTCACGAACCTCGCTTACTACCACGAATGGTCGTTTCATTTCCGGAGCCCCGAAAACACGCATCTCGGTCTGTGGATCATTGTTACGCCTGTGATTGGCGGACTGATCGTGGGATTCATGGCCAAGTACGGTTCGGAAAAAATCAAGGGGCACGGAATTCCGGAAGCGATGGAGGCGGTGCTGACCTCGCGCAGCCGGATCGAAGCGAAGGTCGCGATTCTCAAGCCGCTTTCAGCGGCGATTGCCATTGGAACGGGCGGCCCATTCGGCGCGGAGGGCCCAATCATTCAGACGGGCGGCGCGTTCGGATCGCTGGTGGGACAATTTATTTCCACCACGGCTGCCGAGCGCAAGGTGTTGTTGGCGTGCGGCGCCGGGGCGGGAATGGCGGCCACGTTCAACACTCCGATTGCGGGGGTGATACTCGCAATTGAGCTGTTGCTTTTTGAATTTCGTTCTCGCTCGTTTATCCCGCTAGTGATTGCGTGCACGCTAGCTACGAGTGTCCGGTCGGTTCTGCTGGGGCAGAAGTCGATGTTTTCGATGGGCAACGTGAATTTCGATGCCTTGCGCGGTTTGCCTTTTTACGTTCTATTGGGCGTTCTGTCGGGAATCGCAGCCATTGGATTTACGAAATTGCTGTACTGGGTGGAAGACCAATTCGATCGCTTGCCGATAGACGATTTATGGCATCCGGCGATTGGGGCGCTGGGCCTTGGAATCATCGGATATTTCGTGCCGCGCGTGCTGGGCGTGGGCTACGACACGATCTCAGACATCCTCAACAATAATCTCGCATTGAAACTACTGCTGCTCGTAGCGGTGTTTAAGGCGTTGGCCCTTGTGATTTCGCTGGGATCAGGGACGTCTGGCGGATTGCTCGCGCCTATGTTCATGTCGAGCGCGGCCATGGGCGGAGCGTTTGCGATCGTGGTGAATATGATTTTTCCGTCCGCGCACCTTTCGCCAGGAGCGTACGCGTTGGTGGCCATGGCGGCGGTATTCGGTGCGGCGTCGCGAGCCACGTTTGCATTCATCGTGTTCGCGTTTGAAATCACGCGCGACTACAACGCGATTTTGCCGCTGATGCTCGGGTGCGTGATCGCGGACATGATCGCGCTGCGTTATCTGCCCAGTTCTATCATGACGAAGAAGCTGGCGCGCCGGGGGCTTTCGGTGCCGGAGTTTTACGAAGCGGGTGTGCTGAACGTGGTGCGAGTGGACGAAGTGATGCGAAAAGATGTGCAAGCGATTCCTCCTGAAATGACGGTGGGAGAAATGGCCGAGCGAATGGCGCAACGCGAACCCGGATACGACATCACGGAAGGTCTGCCGATCGCGAGTGAGGACGGGCGGCTTGTGGGAATCGTGACGCAGGGGGATTTGTTGCGGGCGCTCGAGGAGGATCCTGCGGGACGAATGGCGGTGAGCGAAGCGGGAACGCTGAACCCCGTTGTTGCGTTTCCAGACGAGCTTGTATACGAGGCGCTATTCCGGATGCTGAAGCGCGATATCGGCCGGCTGCCGGTGGTGAGCCGGGAAGAGCCAGATCGGATGGTAGGATACTTGAATCGTGCGAGTATTTTGAGCGCTTGGACGCGGCAGATGCACGAAGAGGGTGTACGCGAGCATGGGTGGTTTGGGCGGTGGCGAGCGTCGACATCAATTTGATCGCAAAAACAGCACTTGTCGGATCGTGTGAAGCTCGCTCTAGCTTAGATATTCTCGCTCGGGCCGATCTCGATGGTCAGTTTCCCGATTTCGAATGGAAACCACCGCTCCACGAAAAGCCCAAAGCTACTGAGATCGAGGCTCGCCCAAGATTTTGCAAACGTGGTGTCCTGTACTTCAAGTTTACCCACCGCACTTTTTGAGGTTACATCTGCAAACTGTGCCGCCCATTGCTGCTGGCTATCCAGCGCGAATGCATATGGGAGGTACCTTTCGAAAAGTGCTGGGGTCCGATCAGGTGGGTTTGTGCGATTCAAGCGATCTGCCTCGACAGCGCAAATGAAGCGGCGAAATCCCTCGATCTCATCCATTAGTTTCCTACCGGCTCGGGTGGGAGCTTTGATTGCATGGTACGCGACCAGTAAAAGCGCCGCGTGAAAGAGCAAGAGTATTGGCACCCAGGGCTTCGTCACATGCGCAAGCCAAACCAGAACAATAGCTTCAGCGACACCGTCAACGAGACAAATTAGGAGAGACCCGTTCGACCCAGCCGAGGCAACTCCAGGTTGTCCCTTAAGCCATGCCGCACTTCTCCACGCATGGCGTGCATACATCAACAGCAAAATAAAGACGAATGTCCAAATCAGAGCGAAGGGCATTAAGAAAAGCGCATGCAATGTAGATACCGGGCCAGATGACAGAACGAGGGCCAAATAGATCATCAGTGCAGCTGATAGAAGCGCTCCCGGAATGAGATAATGGCGGTGCGATCGAAAGTAAACACCTTCGCAAAGAATATCCAGCCGATGCTTCATGTCCCGAACCGCCTGATATACCCGCTCGTGGTTTTCGCTTCTTAACTCGAATGCGAATCCGCCCTTCAAGAGCCCTTCGGCTAGTGTCTTTTCCTCTTCAGGGAGACTACAGATCTCTGTAGGCCCCGGCGAGAAGACATAGCAATCCCCGCTCTCTTGAATCTCGATGCAACCTCTTGCTGCCATATCTATCAGAGCTGCGGTGAATCCCTTCTCATCGAGTCCTTTCTTCAGGAGGTAGCGCATCGCGACGGGTGACAGATTATGAGGCGGTTCGTAGCTTATGGCGACGATTCTGCTGGGGCGATCACGGCCAACAAACAACCAGACACCGAAGTAGTAAATGCACGCGACAAGAGAAGCTAATGCGGTAATCGCGGCAGGGACGTTCTGGCCGAGAGGTTCGGGCATCGTGCTTCACGCCTCCAAACTCAGAATGTTCGAGGAGACTGCTACCAGCCGCCACCGCCACCGCCGCCGAAGCCTCCACCCGAGAATCCTCCTCCACCGAAGCCTGAGCCTCCAGAGCTGCTGCGCGGAGCGGAAGCCATCACGCTCCCAGCCTGCACCGACATCGCGTTGAGGTCGTTGACAAACATGTAGGGCACGAACGTGCCTCCCGGTGGGCCGGAGTACCACTGCGGCGGTTGCATTGCGATTCCTGCGAATGCCGCGACCCATTTCTTCTCGCAATGCAAGGCCATCGCATACGGCAGAAACTTCTCGAACATCTCGGGCGTTTTCACGATGCGTTCGAGACGATCGCTTTCGACGCGGCCGAGGAACTGTTCGAAGCCGAGAACTTTTTCGAATGTGCGGGCGCCGGTGAGAGTGCGCGCCGGCATGAACCAGCCGAAAATGCAGATCACCGCTGCGGTAAGGATCGCCGCGAGCACCCAAGTGAGATGCGCTACGCCTGTAGCGGCTCCAAGTGCGCCACCGAACACGAAAAGCAGAATTCCTATGACAATGCCCGCGCCGATATAGCCCTGGCGAACCGTGTCCGGACGATGGAGATAGTAGCCGTCGGCCATGAGAGCGTCGAAGATGCGGGTGCGGATGGCGGGCAAGTGTGTATAAAAATGATTCTGGAGATCGGAAAGCTTCACGGACGTGAGCGAACCGTCGTCAAAAAGAGCGGAGAGCATTTCGAGTTCGTGCGGGCGGGCGGCGCTCCATTCGGTGGGCGGCCGCTTGAGGCGGAAAATATATTCCTTGCTGTGGGTGAGGCCGAGGAGATGCGATTCGTCCGTCTGCTCAATCGTTAGGTAGCCCTTCACGGCCAGGTCGACAAGCGTCGCGGTGATGTCACGCATCGCAGCTTCGTTATCGACGAGTGTGCCACACTCGCCTGGGGTGAGTTTATCAGGCGGCTCGTATTGCACGGCGATGGAGCCGCGCTCGGGGTCTCGGCCGCGCGTCCACCAGAGCCACAGCATGATGAAGAACGCGACGGCAGGGAGAAACAGCGGCCAATTGCTACGGAGGAAGAGAGCGATTTTCGCCGCAGTCGAAGGCGGATGAACGAATCCTTTATCCCAGCCAGCCACGACGGTAAGACCTTCGCGATAGGACAGCGGATGATTGGTACTCACCTGAACGATGTTGCCTTTCGTTTCCACTCGTGCATCACTTTCGCGAGAGCCGTACGCGCCAGTGAAGGCGATAGCGTGCAAGCCGGTGACGCCGTCCGGCAGCTCGATTTTTGCTGAAGCATTGCGGATTGGAGCGTCCCACTCTCCACCGGTGACATTCCAGTAGAGCTCGTCGTGATCGTCGAAGAATCGAATCGCGTTGAGAATGCGATAGTGAACCAGGACGGTCTTCGTCGCATCCTGCGCGCCTGGCACCGAGATTTTGAATTTCAGGTAGCGGCCTTCGCGTTTCTGCTCGTATTTTAGCGCATGGCCGTCGTCATCGGTGACGGAGAGCGGCTCGAGAAGCAGAGAATAGTTGAGGTGCTGCGGCGTATCGTATTCGACGGGTATGGTGCGGTAGATTCCGTGCCAGAAACCGGTGAAGCGGACTTCGATAATTTCCGTCACTTCAATGGTCCCATTGGGATTTACCGTGACGGTTTCATCGAAGTTCTGAATTGTGAGATCGCGCGCGACGGCCGGCAGCGCAGCAAAAAAGAGCGCTACAACAAGCGCGAGCGAGCAAAGCGGGAATCCAGAACGAAGGCGAGGCATCACGTGCGAAGGGCCTAGGATGTGGCGCCGCCGAAGCTGACTTTCGGTACTTCGCGTTCAGCGGGAGCGCTGATCTCGAAGAATTCTCGCGGCTTAAAATTGAACATGCCGGCGATGATGTTGGAAGGAAACTGCGCGATTTTCGTGTTCAGGTCGCGGACCACAGCGTTGTAATAGCGGCGTGCATTCTGAATGCTGTCTTCGATCTGATTGAGCGTCGCCTGGAGCTGATTGAAGCTTTCCACGGCGCGCAACTGCGGATACGCCTCGGCTAGCGCGAAAACTTGACGCAACGCGGCGGTGAGGGCCCCTTCCGCTTCCGCCTTCGCGGCGGGACCTTCGCTGGTCATTGCGCGATTGCGGGCAGCGACGACGCCTTCCAACGTTCCTTTTTCGTGCGCGGCGTAGCCCTTCACGGTTTCAACGAGATTTGGGATCAGGTCGTAGCGCCGCTTCAGTTGTACGTCGATGTCGGACCAGGCGTTGTCACATTGCACCTTCAGGCTGACGAGGCCGTTGTACATGGCCACAATGAAGAAAACCAGCAGCACCAGAATTACAGCGACAGCGATCAGCATTGTGTGCCTCCCAGCATGGCTGGAACCGGCTTTCGGCCGCGATCCTTGCGGGTCAGGATACGGCGGGAAGGAGACGGAGTAAAGCGCAGCATGGCTCGGGTTTTCGCGAGCGATACTATTTCGGGGGTTTGAGGCTCGGATCGAGGCGCGCAGCTTCTTTGAATTCCGCGGCCGCCTCCTCGTCATTGAGCCACTGCAGGCAGATTGCGAGATTGTAGTGCGCGCGGGCCGAATCCGGACGGAGACGAATGGATTCGCGATATGCCTCGGCGGCCGGGCCGAATTGACGTTTAGTGAAAAGCGCGTTGCCGAGATTGAAGTAGGCGTCGGCGTTGTCTGGCTGGGAGGCGATCACTTTTCGATAGGCTGTTTCGGATGCTTCGGCATTGCCGGATTGCAAGAGTGCCGCGCCCAAGGCAATCTGCGCTTCCGTCAAGCCTGGTTGCACCGCGAGGGCTTTCGTGTAGCTATCAATCGCGCGCTTCGAATCTTTCTGGCTCATGTAGGCATTGCCCAGATTGTAGAGGGCGTGCGCATTCTTGGGATTCAACGCGAGGCCTTTTTCGTATGCAGCGATTGCCTCCGTGAACTTTTGCTGTTCTTGATACGAACTTGCGAGATTGAATTCCGCTTCGGCTTGATCCGGTTTCAGTTCGAGACTTTTCTGCAGGCTGGTGATGGCGTCGTCGAATTTATTCTGGCTATGCAGCAGGTGGCCGAGTTCGAACCACGCGTGCGCGTCCTTAGGGTTATCAGCGACCACCTGGCGGTACGCGGCGATGGCTTCATCGGTACGGCCGGCACTCTGGAGCGCGGAAGCATAGTTGACGCGAACATCGGAAGCTTTCGGCTCGAGCACGAGGGCCTGCTCGTAAATTTTTATCGCGCCGTCCCAATCTTTTCTTGATGCGAGAGCAGCAGCGAGATTGTTCATCGGGTCGACATAATTTGGCGCGAGGGCGATGGCCTTGCGGTAAGCCTCGATGGCGTCGTCGGCGTGGCCCTGCGTGAACAGCACAACTCCCATTCCATTGTGGGCTTGCGGAAAGTTGGGTTGGAACTCCAGCGCTTTCCGATAGGCGGCGAGCGATTCGTCAAGCTTGCCTTTGTGGAAAAGGGCGAGGCCGAGATTGCTCTCGGTGATCGCGTCGGTAGGTTTTAGGGCGAGGGCCTTGTTGAAATCAGCAATGGCTTCGTCGTCGTTGCCCTTGGCGTCGAGAGCGAGGCCTAGATTGCTATCGGCCTCAGGGAAGTTTGGATCGATCACGAGTGCCTGGCGGAATTGCTTGATGGCTTCGTCGATTTTTCCGGCCTTGTAGAGTTCGAGGCCACGATTATTGAATTCGATGGCCTGATTGTGAGCGGCAACCTGCGATTGAGATTGAAAGGGATAGGCTGCCGCGGGCGAAACAAAAGCGAAGAGCAGCAAAAAACCGCCGAACGTCGACACTGTCTTCAAATCCGCGCCCTCCAAGAACTCGACGCAGAAAGCATAGCACAGTCAAAAGGGCGCCCGGCGACGGCCCCGAGTATCGCTAGTGTTAAGGTCTAATTTCAGTTACGCTAGCGTCGCACAAGTGGATGGACCCCCCTTCCAGCCACTTGGGATGCTTTTCAAGACATTCAGCGCGGCGGTATTCGGCATCGACGCATACCTCGTCGAAGTCGAAGTGGATATTGGCCCGGGTTTTCAAGGCTGTTTCAGCGTTGTCGGGCTGCCCGATATTGCCGTCAAAGAAAGCCGCGAGCGGATCAAGTCCGCAGTGCGCAATTGCGGCTTCGATTTCCCCTTCAGCCAAATCGTAACGGTGAATCTCGCGCCGGCGGATATTCGCAAAGAAGGTTCCGCGTTTGACCTGCCTATGGCGCTCGGAATTCTCGGCTGCCAGGGGACGTTCTTCGGCAAAATTCTCGATTCGCATGTCTTTCTGGGCGAGTTGTCTCTGGACGGGAGCGTGCGGTCAGTCCGCGGTGCGCTTTCGGCGGCGCTGGCCGCCCGTGAGCGGGGGATTCAGAACGTGGTGGTGCCGGAAGCAAATGCGCGCGAGGCGGCCGTGGTGGAGGGGGTGAAGGTGTTTGCGGTAAAATCGCTTCCGCAGGCAGTCGATTTGATGAACTCGCCGGAGTCGTTTCATCCGATCGAGGTGGATACGAAGCAGATGCTTGCGGAAGCCAGTCAATATGGGGTGGACCTGCGCGACGTGCGCGGGCAGATTGCGGCGAAACGGGCGCTCGAGGTGGCGTGCGCCGGGAGCCACAACATTCTGCTGATCGGGCCACCCGGCGCCGGAAAGACGATGCTTGCGAAACGGATTCCCACCGTGCTGCCGCCAATGTCACTCGAAGAAGCCATCGAAACCACGCGTATTCACAGCGTGGCGGGAATTCTCGAAGACAAGCGCGGACTGATCGGGACGCGGCCGTTTCGCTCGCCCCATCATACGATCAGCGACGCAGGGTTGATTGGAGGCGGCGCGATTCCGCGGCCGGGCGAAGTGTCGCTGGGACATAACGGCGTGCTGTTTCTCGACGAGCTGCCGGAATTCCAGCGCAATGTGCTGGAAGTGATGCGGCAACCGCTCGAAGACGGTTGCGTAACGATTGCGCGCGCAGCGGTTTCAGTCAGTTTCCCATCCCGGTTCATGCTTGCGGCAGCGATGAATCCATGCCCCTGCGGATTTTTCGGCGATCCCACGCGCGAATGCCATTGCTCGCCAGTGCAAATTCAACGTTACGTCTCAAAAATCTCAGGCCCTTTGCTCGACCGCATCGATATCCATATAGAAGTGCCGGCGGTGAAGTACAAAGAGCTGCGCGGGAATGCAGAAGTTGAATGCTCAGGAGCCGTGCGAGAGCGGGTATTGCGCGCGCGGCAGGTGCAGCTCGATCGTTACCGTGCGGAAAAAGGATTGTATGCGAATTCGCAGATGCCCTCGCGCTTGCTCCGGAAGCACTGTGCGATCTCGGCGGACGGCGAAAAGTTACTCGAAACCGCGATCCAGCGGCTCGGCCTGTCAGCGCGCGCGCACGACCGTATCCTGAAAGTATCGCGCACAATTGCAGACCTCGAGGGCGGCGAGTGCATCCAGCCCAAGCATTTGAGCGAAGCGATTCAGTACCGCACTCTCGACCGCACCTATTGGGCTTAGAACAATTAGTCGGAAAATCAGTTCGACCGATTACGCCGCAATAGTGGTCTTCGGTGATGCGCCGGCACGACGGATTGACTTGTGCTCGCACGGTGTGTTACGCATACTGCTCTTTTAAGGTGCCTCTCGGCGTCGGATGGCGGCTAAAACCCAACGAATCGAGATTACGCTGGAGACGCTGCTCGAGAGCGTGGATCTCGCCGAAGTGATTGTGATGCGCATCGCCGAAGCCGCAGGTTTCAGCGAAGAAGACATTCACAAAATGGGAATGGCGGTTCGCGAGGGCGTGATCAACGCATATAACTATGGGAATCAGCAGATTCGCGATAAGAAGATTTTCATGACCGTGGAGCTTGAGCCCGACAAGATGATCGTGCGCGTGCTCGATCAGGGCAAGGGATTCGAACTTACCGAAGTGCCTGATCCCCTGGCGGAGGAGAATCTGCTGCGCACGTCGGGGCGCGGCCTGTTTCTGATGCGCGCTTTCATGGACGAGTTCAATGTCCACACTGCGCCCGGCGGGGGCGCCGAGCTGGTGATGGTGAAGAAACTTCCAGAACCGGTTTCCGACAACGGAAGCTGACAACCGGAGTAGAATTAACGCAACGAGGTTCTACCGTGGCCCTACAAGGCACATGCCGTGAGATTAATGACGTAGCGATCATAGACTTCAGCGGAAAGATCACTCTGGGCGAGGGCAGCTCCACTCTTCGCCGCACTATCAAAGACTTGATCGACAAAGGCCACCGCAAAATCGTTCTGAATCTCTACGACGTGGATTATATCGATAGCTCGGGAATTGGCGAGCTCGTCAGCGGCTATACGACGGTTCGTAATGCGCATGGCGAGCTGAAACTTCTCCACCTGACGAAGCGCGTGCACGACCTGCTGCAGATTACGCGGCTTTTCACGGTTTTCGATGTGCAGTCGGACGAAGACACCGCGCTGCATAGCTTTCGATAGTTGTCTCCCCATTTTCGGGAATCAAACAGCAGATCTCACGAAGCTAGCCGGCTAGTTTTCCTTGCCGCCGTAGAAGTGAACATTCCAGCGATGCGTGAAGTCGAGTTCTCAGTCCCTCCAAAATGCGATCTGAAACCTGCCGGGCGATTGATCGAGGATACCTGTGCACGATACGGGCTCCAGATCGCAATGAAAGGATCGCAATCCAAATTTCCTGGATGTATCCATTGGCACTTCAAGCGTGACAAGCAGAAAGGCACGCTGGAGTTGACGCTCTTTCCCGGCGGCCGGCGGCTCTGGGCGAAAGTAGCGGAGGGCCGGAAGGCGGCCTGGATTGATTCGGAATTGCCGCGGTTGAAACGGGAAGTGGAGGAGGCATTGAAAGTACTCACGCGCTGAAAAGGAGTGATTTCCTTACTGCGTTCGCGAGTATTTGCGGCTTTGTGATACCATTCTTTTTCCAGAATCCATTGAGTTAGGGAGCGGTTTTTGGCGCATATTTCGCGGAAAGAACTGAAGAAAGACGAACTGCGGGACACGCTGGCGCAAGGCGCCGAAGCGGTGCTTTCTCATCAGAGCCTAACACTCTACATTGTGATCGCGGCGGTGGTTATTGCGCTGGGCGTTTTCGGCTGGCGGTCTTATACCGAACGGCAAACGATCAAAGCGGCCGCAGCATACAACGACGCGATGAAGGTGTTTCAGGCGCGAGTCCGCGCACCGGGCGAGCCGTCCGAACCGAATGAAGTGAGCTACGTCGATGAGAAAAACAAGTACACCGACGCGGCAAAAAAATTCCAGGATGCAGCGACGAAGTACCCGCATACGCGGCCGGGGCAGCTCTCGGCTTACTACGCTGCGCTCAGCCTCGAAAAACTGGGCAAAAATGACGATGCGAAGAAATGGCTCAAAGGCCTCGCCGACGGCGATTCTGATTTCGCGGCAATGGCGAAATTTGAGCTGGCGCAAGTAGCCGATCGCAATGGCCAGGGCGACGAAGCCGTCAGCCTCTACCAGCAACTGATTGCCAAGCCGGGTGTGCTGGTACCGAAGCCGGTGGTCATGTTGGCGCTTGCCGAGCATTACAGCCAGAAAAACCCCGCTGAGGCTGCCAAGCTTTACGCGCAGATCAAGTCCGAGTATCCCGATACTCCTATCGCAAACGAAGCGGACCAGGAACTGGCGTTGCTGCCTGGCAAATCATAGGCGGCATCTCTATTGATTGAATCCCGCGTTCTTTCCCAAGACAAGCCGACACGCTAAACTGAGCGTAATGCAACTCGCTCCTTATGCGATGGATGTGCGTCACTCGCGCGGACGGCGCTACTCGGAGACTGCGCATTCCTATCGCAATGACTACGCGCGCGATCGTGACCGCGTCGTCCATTCGCGCGCCTTCCGGCGGCTCGAGGCGAAGACGCAGGTTTTTACTACGCGATTTTCCGATCATTTTCGCAATCGCCTCACGCACACGCTGGAAGTCACGCAGATCGCCCGCACTGTCGCCGGCGCGCTGGGACTCAATACGGATCTCGCCGAGGCTCTCGGGCTGGTACACGATATTGGGCATCCACCATTCGGCCATGCCGGTGAAAAGCAACTCGACAAGCGCATGCGCGAGCATGGCGGGCGATTCAACCACAATCTGCACGCGCTCCGAATCGTCGAGCAGTTCGA
This sequence comes from uncultured Acidobacteriota bacterium, assembly GCA_963729525.1. GTDB lineage: Bacteria > Acidobacteriota > Terriglobia > Acidiferrales > UBA7541 > Palsa-295. The sequence continues at coordinate 2,439,280 of CAVSOB010000005.1, read as the reverse complement.
ACAGCGTTACCTCGATCATCCCGGCCTGAATCTAACCTTCGAGGTCCGCGAAGGTATCATCAAGCATTCGCGCGACTATTCCGCAGCGGAATTCCCGGAACTGGCGGAATACCTGCTCGAGGAGCGCCCTCCCCTCGAAGCGCAGCTGATCGATCTGGTTGACGAGATTGCATACAACACGGCAGACCTCGACGACGGTTTCGAAGCTCACCTCCTCGATCTCGAGCAGTTGCGTGAGGAAGTGCCGATCTTCGGTGCGGCCTATCGCGAGCTGGACCGCACGCATCCTGGCGGATTGCAGAAACTGAAATTCAATGAGGCTTTGAAGCGAGTGCTCGACCGGCTCGCGACCGATTTGATCGCACACACACGCTTTCAACTGGAAGTAAGCGGCGCGAAGTCCGTTGACGATATTCGCCGCTTGCCGAAACGCCTCGCATCGTTCTCGGCGCACGTGGCGGAGCAGAATGGACGCTTGAAGCGATTCCTTTTCGAGCACCTCTATTCTCACCCGGCAATCGCCGACGACCGCAACCGCTCCATTGCGGCACTCGACGAATTGTTCCGTTTCTTCTTGGAACATCCCGATCGCATGCCGGAACACTACGCGCAGCTGGCCAAAGAAGAACCGCCGGACGTTGTGGTCTGCGATTACGTCGCCGGCATGACGGATCACTTCTTGCTGCGCCAATGCCACGAACTACTTGGTACACCAATCAGTTCCACTGCGATCGCTCAGTAAGCCCAGAGCAAGAGCGTCATTGTCCGTTACGCATCAAACTTAGAATCTTCCACAGGTGGCTTCCTTGACATCGCGCCTACCGGACATATAATGGATTTTCGCTGCAAATTTGCGGGGAAAACGATGTTTTTGGACGTTAACGAACTCGCCCTCCGTAAGATTCGAATCCGCAAGAGTTATTCGCCGGGAACCCTGGATTTCCACTCCGGTGAGTTCCGCCAAGTGGAGCCGCTGGAGGTACGCGCCACGGCGGAACTGGTGGAAGGGCAGATTCGTGCCTACGGTAACTTGCACACCCGAGTGGAGTTAGTGTGCGCTCGATGCTTGGACACGGTGGTGGAAGAAATCAGCCGCGATTTCGATCTGTATTACCGACCGATGACCTCAATCGCCGCCGACGATGAATTTCATCTGAACCTCGACGATACAGAAATCGCGTTCTTCGAAGGTGATGGGCTTTTCCTTGCCGACGTGCTGGCGGAACAAGTAAATCTGGCAATCCCCATGAAGATCATTTGCCGCAGCGACTGCCGGGGTTTGTGCCCGCACTGTGGCGCGAACCTAAACAACGAAGAATGCCGCTGCGAAAAGCACGGGTCTGATCCCAGGCTCGCGCCCCTCGCCCGCCTGAAGCAGGACTGGTTCAAAAAGCAATAAAACGCTACACTATTCCTTTCCATTTTGGCCGTCTTTGGTCGCGGCCTGCCATGAGGAGCTGTAATGCCGAATCCGAAACGACGTCATTCGAAGCGGCGCACGAGCAACCGTCGCGCCCACGATCATCTGTACAAGCTGCCGCTCACGGAGTGTCCGAACTGCCACGAAAAGAAGCTGCCCCACCAGCTGTGCCGCGCCTGCGGTTATTACAAGGGCCGTGAAGTGATTGACACCAAGAGCAAGACAGCCTAAGTTTCCCTCACCTGTATTTCCAAGCTGGCACATTTGATGACTACCATCGCTCTGGATGCAATGGGAGGAGACCACGCGCCTCGCGCGGAGGTGGAAGGTGCGGTACTGGCCGCGCGCGAGTTGGGGGCGCGGATTTATCTGGTAGGCATCGAGACAAGCTTAAAGCAGGAGCTCTGCCGTCATCGGCATCGCGGGCTGCCGATCGAGATTGTCAACGCCACGGAAGTGGTTACGATGAGCGATTCTCCGGCGCATGCGTTCCGTCGGAAAAAAGATAGCTCGCTGCACGTGGCCGCAAGGCTTGTTCGCGACGGCAAAGCAGATGCGCTCGTCAGCACGGGCAATACGGGCGCCGTGATGACTGTCGCTCGATTTGTGCTGGGAACGCTGCCATCGGTAGATCGCCCGGCATTGGCCGGGGCGTTTCCAAACATGAAGGAAAAATTCTGCGTGATTTTGGACGTGGGTGCGAACGTTGATTCAAAGGCGGAGCAGATCGCCCAGTTCGCCGTGATGGGCGAGATTTACCATCGCACGATCTTCGGCACAAAGCGCCCGCGCGTCGCGCTGTTATCCATTGGCGAAGAAGAGATAAAGGGCAATGAAGTGACGCGTGAAACGTTCAATATTTTGAAGCAGTCGCCGCTCCACTTCACGGGAAACGTGGAGGGGCGCGACGTGTTTCGCGGCGATGTGGACGTGATCGTCTGCGACGGTTTCATCGGTAATATCGCGCTGAAAATCAGCGAGGGTTTGGTCGAGTACATCGGCGGCACGCTGAAGAAAGCAATTAAGAGCAGCCTGAAATCGCAGATCGGTTATGCGCTTTCGAAAGAGGCGTTTGATGACTTTCGAGCCCGCACAAACTATTCGGAAGTGGGCGGTGCGCCGCTGCTCGGCGTTCGCGGGATTACCGTGATTGGCCATGGGCGTTCAAACCCCGTTGCGATTAAGAATGCGATGCGCGTCGCCGCGGAGTTGTACCGCAATCGCGTAAACGAAAAGATCGACCAGGAGCTTTCCGCCGTAGCTACCGCCGCCAACATGGCGCGTCGCTGAGCACTGCGGATACCGCACCACATGGGTAAACTTGCATTTCTATTTCCCGGACAGGCGTCGCAATATCCCGGCATGGGACGCGACCTCGCCGAAAAATATCCGGAATCGCGTGCCGTCTTCGACGCGGCGGATGCCGCGCTCGGATTTTCGCTCTTCAAGCTCTGCTGCGAAGGCACCGAAGAGGCGCTGAAGCAGACGGAGAACACGCAGCCCGCCATTCTAGCCGTCTCGATTGCCGCATATCGCGCGCTCGAGAAGCGCGGCATCACGCCCGATTTCGCCGCGGGGCATAGCCTCGGCGAATACTCCGCGGTAGTCTCTGCTGGCGGACTCGATTTTGCGGAGGCTGTGAAAATCGTGCGCGGCCGTGGTCGTTACATGCAGGAAGCCGTGCCGGCCGGCGAAGGGGCTATGGCCGCGATCCTCGGCCTCCCGCCTTCGGAAGTGGCGGAAGTCTGCAAAAAGGCTGCTAATCATGAGGTCGTTTCGCCCGCGAATCTAAACTCGCCCGAGCAGACTGTGATTTCAGGCGCCGCGGCAGCGGTGAAGCGCGCAGTTGAAATTGCATCGCAGAGCGGAGCAAAACGAGCGGTAATGCTTCCGGTTTCAGCGCCGTTTCATTGCGCGATGATGGCTTCGGCCCAACAGAGGCTTGAGGCGGATCTCCGCGCCGCGAATTTTCGTCCGCTGAAATATCCGGTGATCACCAATGTGGACGCTGAGGCGGTCACAACCGGTGATGAAGCGCGCGATGCCCTGATTCGCCAGGTCACCCAGCCGGTACGCTGGCTCGATTCCATCCACGAAATGATCGAAGCGGGCGTCACGGTTTTCGTTGAGGTCGGTCCGGGGAAAGTCCTCAGCGGCCTCTTGCGGCAGATCGATCGCTCGATTCGTGCTTTTAATGTGGAGGATTCAGCGAGCCTCGAAGCCGCAATCGAAAAAATCGCGCAATCTCGAGCAGAAGCAGCGGAAGGATAAATGCCATTGATGTATCCCCTCCAGGATAAAGTTGCGCTTGTCACCGGTGCGTCGCAAGGCATAGGCCGCGCTACCGCAATTGAGCTGGCAGAGGCGGGCGCGAAGGTTGCGGTCGCTGCAAGAAATGCGGAGAAGCTCGCATCGCTCGTCGCGGAACTCGAAAGCGCAGGCGGCGCGGCGCTGGCTGTGCCTATGGACGTCGCTGACGCAGCACAAGTGAAGGCCGGTTTTCAGCAGGTTCTCGCAAAATTCGGTCGGCTCGACATTCTCGTCAACAATGCAGCCATCACGCGCGACACACTCGCCCTGCGCATGAAACTCGAAGACTGGGACGCAGTGTTGCGAACGAATTTAACCGGAGCGCACCTTTGTATTCAGCAAGCGCTGGGCGCGATGCTCAAGCAGCGCTCGGGCCGCATCATCAATCTTTCATCCGTGGTCGCCCAGACGGGCAATGCCGGCCAGGCGAACTACGTTGCGTCGAAAGCGGGCCTGATTGGCCTTACGCGCGCGATTGCCGTCGAAGTAGCTTCGCGCAACATCACAGTGAACGCAGTCGCACCGGGATTTATTGCCACGCCGATGACCGACGTGCTGTCGCAAGAAATCAAAGATAAAATGAAAAATATGATTCCGCTCGGACGCCTTGGCACCGACCGTGACATCGCCGCCGCGATCGTCTTCCTGGCGAGCGATGAGGCAAGCTACATCACCGGGCAGGTGCTCGAAGTAAACGGCGGCTTGCATATGGGCTAAGCCAGGCGACGACGTTTACTTTGAAGTTACGGCTAACCTGGTGGCTGGTGGAGAATAGAATTCAGGTCGCGCGCGGCACAAAGGTTGACCCAGCATTGGGCCGCGCATAGAATGGGCGGTACAATTTTGGGCGCTGCCCCGGCCCGTCGTGCGGCGCGAGGGGCGACAGACTACCGATACCGGAGGAAAAATCAGAATGGCCAGCGTTGAAGAACGCGTCAAGCAGATTATTGTCGAGCAACTCGGTGTGGACGAAGGCGAAGTCACTCCGACGGCTTCGTTTGTGGACGACCTGGGCGCCGATTCGCTCGACACAGTCGAGCTGGTCATGGCTTTCGAGGAATCTTTCGGCATCGAAATCCCGGACGAAGACGCCGAGAAAATCGCCACGGTGAAAGACGCCGTTGATTACATCGAAAAACACGCCAAGGCTAGTAAGTAGTCCGCCCGGCCGTTCCATTCCGAACAGGAGAATGCAGGTTTGAACCGCCGAGTTGTCGTGACGGGCGTAGGGCTGGTCTGCGGGTGCGGCATTGGGACCGATGAGGTCTGGCGCAACCTGTTGGCCGGCAAAAGCGGTATCGGCCCAATTACCCATTTTGACGCAACTGCGTTTGACTGCCGCATCGCCGGCGAAGTCCGCAATTTCGATCCGCTCACCTGGGTAGAGAAAAAAGAACTGAAAAAAATGGGCCGGTTCATTCAGCTGGCTCTGGCCGCTTCCGAATTCGCGATGCAGACGGCTCGCCTCGAATTGAAGCCGGAAACTGCGGATGCCGCCGGCGTCTATATCGCCTCCGGTATCGGCGGTTTCGACGTGATTGAACGCGAGCATTCGAAATATCTGCAGGGCGGACCCGGCAAGATTTCTCCCTTTTTCATTCCTGCTTCGATTGTCAATCTCGCCTCCGGGCATGTCTCGATTCGCTATGGCGCGAAAGGCCCTAATAGCGCGACGGCCACTGCATGCTCGGCCTCGGCACATTCGATCGGCGACGCCTACAAGATCATCCAGCGCTGCGCTGCTGAAGTAATGATTGCAGGTGGCTCGGAAGCCGCCATTACACCGATGGGCGTGGGTGGCTTTGCCGCCATGCGTGCGCTTTCCACGCGCAACGACGAACCGGAGCGCGCCAGCCGCCCATTCGATGCGCGACGCGATGGCTTCATTGTGGGCGAAGGCGCGGGCGTGCTGATTCTCGAATCGCTCGAATTCGCGCAAAAGCGTGGAGCGCCGATCCTTGCGGAAATCGTCGGCTACGGAATGTCGGGCGACGCGTATCACATCACGCAGCCCGCTGAAGGTGGCGATGGCGGGTACCGCGTCACGGTGGCGGCGTTGAAGGATGCGAAGATTTCGGCGGACGATGTGAGCTACGTGAATGCCCACGGCACTTCTACTCCCATCGGGGACGCGATTGAAACCACCGCGTTGAAGCGCGTCTTCGGCGAACGTGCAAAAAAAGTTCCTATCAGCTCGACAAAATCAATGACGGGCCATCTGCTCGGTGGCGCTGGCGGCCTCGAAGCCGGCATCAGTGTGCTTGCGTTGCGCGATCAGATTCTGCCGCCAACAGTGAACTATGAAAATCCCGATCCGGAGTGCGACCTGGACTACGTTCCCAATCAAGCGCGCAAAGCGTCTGTCGAGTATGCTGTATCGAATTCGTTCGGCTTCGGCGGCACAAACGCATCGCTAATCTTCAAGCGGTGGAGTGAAAAGTAGCGCACCGGCTCGTGCGCGTGTACTAACAACAGTAGGGGCACGGCATGCCGTGCCCGGCAAATGAACTTGGCGTGATTGTGCTATTTGCCACGGTCGTAGCATTTCGGTTCGGAGGCATTCTTGAAAATCGGAGTTTGCGTCAAACAAGTTCCCGCGAAAGATGCCCCCCTCGCCATCGTCGAAGGTGGCGCGTGGATTCGCGAATCCGACATCGGATTCGAAACAAACGAGCCCGATAGCTACGCGCTCGAAGAAGCGTTGCGCCTGAAAGAAAAACACGGCGGCGAGGTGGTGGCGATTTCCATGGGCCCCGAGCGCGCCAAGCAAACTATCAAAGAAGCCCTCGCAAAAGGTGCCGATCGCGGCATTCACGTCTCTGACGACCAATTCTACAAACTGGACCCGCTCGGCTCCGCCCGTTCGATGGCTGCCGCGCTCAAAGCGGAAAATTTCGACCTCATCCTCACCGGCCTCCAGAGTGATGATCAGGGATTTGGGCAGACCGGCGTCCTCCTTGCCGAATTGCTGGGCCGCCCGCACGCCACAATCATCATGGCGATCGAAGTAACCGACTCGCGAATGAAACTAAAACGCGAACTCGAAGCGGGCTGGTTCCAATGGGTCGAGCTGCCCCTTCCCGCAGTGCTTTCGATTCAATCGGGCATCAACAAGCCTCGCTATGCCACGCTAAAAGGCATCATGGCCGCCAAGAAAAAGGAAATCGCCACGGTTCAGCGCGCATCGCTCGGTGTCCCTGATGCGCCCACACAACATGTGGACCGCATCTACGTCCCGCACAAAGCGAAGCAAACCGAATTCATCACAGGGCAGCCGAAGGAAATCGCAGCAAAGCTCATCGAAAAGCTGAAGCACGAAGCGCGGGTGCTCTAAATGAAAATTCTCCTAATCACCGAGCAGCGCGAAGGCAAATTTAACAAAGTCAGCTTCGAGACCCTGGCCGCCGCGCAGCAGATCGTTCAGCACACGAAGGGCAGCCTCACGGGTCTAGTCATTGGTAAGGGTGTCGGATCGCTAGCCGATGAACTCGCCTCCTCGCAACTCGACGAAGTTCTGCTCGTCGAACACGACCTGCTCGAAAAATACACACCGGACGGCTTCTCGCTCGCCCTGCGCCAGGTAATCGAAAGCACGAAGCCCGACCTCGTTCTGCTCCCACACACATACCAGGTACGCGATTTTGCTCCCAAGCTCGCCGCCTCGATGAGCAAGGGCATGATTGGTGATTGCATCGGCTACCGCTACGAGAACGGCAAACTCATCTTCGTCCGCCAAATGTTTCAAGGCCGCACCGCAGCGGACGTCGTGTTCGCAGGCGACCCACCCTGGATCGCATCGTTTCAAGCCAGCGCATTCCGCGCTGACCTCGTCGCGAAACATGCCAGCGGAAAAGCCGCCGTAAAGCCTGTCAGCGTCGATCTAAAGCCCGAGCAAATCCGCACCAAGCCGCTCGAGCTATTCCGCGAAGCGAAGCAAGCCGTTGACCTCACGCAAGCCCCCATCCTCGTTTCCATCGGCCGCGGCATCAAAGCCCCCGAAAACATTCCCATGGCCGAAAAACTCGCCAAGCTTCTCGGCGGCGAAATCTGCGCCTCGCGCCCGATCTGCGACGAAGGCTGGCTCCCCATGGAGCGCCAGATCGGCAGCTCCGGCCAAACAGTCGCGCCCAAGCTCTACTTCGCGCTAGGAATCAGCGGCGCCATCCAGCACGTTGTAGGCATGAAAGGCTCGCGCACAATCGCCGCCATCAACAAAGACCAGAACGCCCCCATCTTCGAAGTTGCCGACTACGGAATCGTCGGCGACCTCTTCGAAATCGTCTCCGCCATCATCGAAGAACTCGAAAAAACGAAGTAACCGCAGCGCGGCAGTGTCCGCTTTCGCAATCCCGACTCCCACGTCCGAGCATTCGAAGCGCACGAAACCTGCGGTACCTTTTCGCAAACAGCTGGCGTTGCGACACTTACTAGCCAGTCTAACTGGCACTCGAACTGCGATGCCGCAGCAGATTCGCGGCGAGGTGTGTTTACTTGGTGCCTCATCATATTAACGACCGGTAAGCCGAGCGAATACGCGGAAAGGATCCGCTGATGCAAACGCTGCTTCAGGACTTGAAGTACGGCGTGCGATTGCTCGCGAAATCGCCGGGCTTCACGATCATCGCGGTACTCACCCTTGCGCTCGGCATTGGCGCAAACACCGCGATTTTCAGCGTCATCAACGCGACGCTTCTTGCACGCCTCCCCTATAGCCAGCCCGACCGCATCGTGATGGTGTGGGAGCATCATCCCTCGCGCGGCTTTTCCCACAATTCCGTTTCTCCGGGCAATTTCCTTCACTGGCAAGATGCCAATACAGTTTTCGATCAGATGGCCGCGTTCGTCGACGTTCGTGCCGATCTCACGGGAACCGGCGAACCCGAGCAGATTCCCGGGCAAGCGGTCACGCCTAACCTTTTCCCGCTTCTTGGTATCAATGCCCAGCTCGGCCGCACTTTCGTCACCGAAGAAGGCAATCCCGGGAACGATGGCGTCGTGCTCCTAAGCCACGGACTCTGGCAACGGCGCTTCGGCAGCGCTCCAGATATCGTAGGCAAGAAAATCATGTTGGGAGGGAAGAGCACCGTTGTTGTCGGCGTGATGCCGCGCGACTTCCGACTCTTGATACAGAGAGGCGGGTTTATCGCCGAACGCGGTCAGTTCTGGTCACCCCTTGCGTTCAAACCGGAGGACCGCACTCCCGTCGGGCGCTACCTTATGGTCGTTGCAAAACTCAAACAGGGCCTCGCTCTGGCGCAGGCGCAGTCTCAAATGGGCTCCATCTCAGCAGATTTGGCGAAACAATTTCCGGAGGTCGACGCGGGCTGGGGCGTCCAGCTCGTCGGTCTCCACGATCAATTTTTCGCTTCGATTCGGCCGGCGTTAATAGTTCTGCTTGGAGCGGTGGGATTTGTGCTCTTGATCGCGTGTGCGAACGTTGCCAATCTCCTCCTCGGGCGGGCGGCGCGACGGAGACGCGAGTTGGCCATTCGATTCACGATGGGTGCAAGCCGTGCTCGCATCGCGCGCCAATTGCTCACCGAAACGATGATCCTTGCTGTTGCAGGCGGCTCTTCGGGGGCGCTCCTCGCTTTCTGGGGAACTGATTTGCTTCTGTCTTTAAGCCCGAAGGGGCTGATTGACGCAGAAGCCGTGAAAGTAGATTTCCGAGTTCTGGGGTTCCTCGCTGCTCTTACGATTTTGACGGGTCTTCTCTTTGGCCTACTCCCTGTGCTCTTGGCGACGCGCACGAGCCCGGGTGACTCGCTGAAGGAAGGGGAGCGCCACTTCGGTGTGTCGGTTCGCGGAAAGCGGGCGCGAAATTTCTTCGTCATCGGCGAAATCGGCCTTGCCTTGGTGCTGCTCACCGGATCAGGTCTCCTCGTCAAAAGTTTTCTTCGTCTCCTGAACGTCGGTCCGGGATTCAATCCGCACAATCTTCTGACGCTCAAAGTTGACCTTCCTTCCACTCGCTATAGCAAAGATCCCGAAGTCATCGCATTCTTCCCGGACTTGCTTCAGCGAATCAAAGCCTTGCCTGGCGTTGAATCGGCCAGCGCCAGCAGCTCGTTGCCGTTCACGGGGATCGGCTCTGGAACAAGTTTCAAGATCGAAGGGCGTCCCGCCTCGCCTGGAAACGAACTCAGCACCGATGTCCGCGTGATCGAACCGGATTACTTTCGCACCATGCGTATTCCACTTCAGCAAGGTCGTCTATTCACCCGCCAGGAGGACACTCGAGAGTCTCATGTTGTGATTGTCAGCGAGGCGCTGGTCCAAGAGTATTTTCCGAATCAGAACCCGCTCGGAAAGAAAATCACAATCGATATGAAAGACCAAAACGTACCGAGCGAAATCGTCGGAGTCGTGGGCGACGTCAAGCACCACGGCCTGGATTCAACTCCACGTCCCACGATTTACTGGCCTCATCCCGAACTCGTTTACAATTCGATGACGCTCGTCGTTCGCAGCAAAGCGGACCCGATGCCCCTCACCAGCTCTATTCGCGCGATTGTGCAGGCGCTCGATCCTGACCTGCCGATCTCCGACGTGCGGACGATGGATCAATGGATGTCGGATTCCGTTGCGCAAGCACGTTTCAATACGCTGCTGCTCGGGATTTTTTCAGCCGTGGCGTTGCTTTTGGCCGTGATCGGGATTTACGCTGTGATGTCCGCCACAATCGCTGAACGTACTTACGAGATCGGCATTCGTATGGCGCTTGGCGCTATGCCTCGCGACATCTGGCGCCAGACGCTCATCGCAGGCGCAACCATCACGGTCATCGGATTAAGCACAGGTTTCGCCGCTTCGCTTATGTTGACAAGGTTGCTCACAAGTCTATTGTTCAACGTAAAGCCTAGCGATCCGGCGACATTTGCGCTAATTACGCTGGTGCTGGCGACCGTAGCGCTGCTCGCATGTTACATGCCGGCGCGGCGGGCGATGCGCGTCGATCCGATGGTCGCACTGCGCTATGAGTAGATGGGCGAGGGTCAAGTTCTAGTTCGGAGAACACAGTATGCAAACACTTCTCCAGGATTTGAAGTATGGCGGGCGAACGCTCGCAAAATCGCCGGGCTTCACGATCATCGCGGTACTCACCCTTGCGCTCGGCATTGGCGCCAGCACTGCCGTCTTCAGCATCGTCAACGCCGTGCTGCTCAAGCCGCTCCCGTATCCGCACGCCGAGCGCATCGTCTTCCCCTGGCGCCAGACGCCGCCCGGCATTGACCTTGGCTACAACGAGATTCCCTGGGGCGAACGCACATTTCAGAATTTTCAGCGTGACGCAAAGGGTTTTCAGGAAATCGGCCTATTCGAAGCCGCCGGATTCAATCTTACGGGCACGGGCGATCCGGTTCGCATTGACGGCGTCCGGGCCTCCGCCGGATTTTTCCGCACAATGGGCGTTGTGCCGCTCCTGGGTCGCACATTTCTCGACGAAGAAGACTATGCTGGCCATGACCGCGAAGTAATTCTCGGCTATGGCCTATGGCAAAGAAAATTCGGCGGTGATCCCGGCGTTGTCGGCCGCACTCTCGAATTGAACGGCGAGTCCTACACCGTCGTCGGTGTAATGCCCAATGGTTTCGCATTTCCTCGCGGCGATGAGATGCCCGGCAGTTTTCAATTCCCACGCCTGCCGGAAATGTGGGTCCCTGCGATCACAGATATTCCCGCAGACTCCACCGCCCCGGACGAATTCGCAATCATCGCACGCTTGAAGCCCGGCGTCACTATCAGCCAGTCTCAGTCCGAATTGAATGTGCTCGCGAAGGAATGGGAAAAGATTCCGCAGGGTGCCGGCTGGTTCACCTCCAAAGTCACGCCGCTCGCCTCGCAAGTTGCCGGTGATACCCGTCGGCCGCTTTTGCTTCTCCTCGGTGCCGTCGGCGTGGTTCTTCTCATCGCCTGCGCGAACGTTGCCAATCTTCTCCTCGCTCGTTCGCTGGGGCGTCGCAGGGAATTCACGCTTCGCGCCGCGCTGGGCGCTGCACAGGGTCGGCTCGTTCGCCAGCTTCTTACGGAGAGCGTGCTGCTCGCGTTCCTTGGCGGCGTCGCCGGGCTTCTCCTCGGCCAGCTCGCAATTCAATTCGTAAAAACTTTTGGCCCGCTGAATATTCCCCGGCTCCATGAAATCCGGCTCGATCCCGGCGTGTTTGCGTTCACACTCGCCATCACTCTTATCACCGGCCTGCTTTTCGGTCTTGCACCCGCGCTCGGCGCCACGCGCGAAAATCTCGTCGAGACTCTAAAAGAAGGCGAACAGCGCTCCGGCTCCGGACCAGCCCGCCAGAAAATCCGCAGCGCGTTACTCGTCTCTGAAGTCGCCCTCGCGCTCGTCCTCGTCATCGCCGCCGGCCTGCTCGTCCGCACATTTTTCCACCTGCTCAAAGTCGATCCCGGCTTCAATACCACCCGCGTCCTGATGTTTGAGCTCACGCTTCCCGGCGCTCGTTATCCGGACAAAGACAGCCTCGCAGGCGTCTATCGCAAAGTTCTCAACCGCTTGAACGACGTTCCCGGAGTTCAAGCCGCCGGCCTCGGAAGCCCTATGCCGATGAGCGGCGGGCAAGAATCGTCCGCGTTCGCAATCCCCGGCCGCACTTTCGACAAAAGCTCCGGCCGCAGTCCCATTGCTTCGTACACGATCGCCTCTCCAGGCTATTTCTCCGCCATCGGCACGCCTATCCTCCGCGGCCGTCCCTTTCTCGATTCAGACACCGCCGATTCGCAACCCGTCGCAATCATCAGCAAGACGCTCGCGGATCAGTTCTACCCAGGCGAAGACCCCATCGGTAAATCAATCAAGCTTCCCCCCGCCAAATTTCCCACGCTGACCATCGTCGGCATCTCCGCCGATGTCAAACACTTCACCGTGCGCGAATCCACCGGCCCCGAGTTCTACGTCGTCTACACGCAAAAGCCCTATCCCGACATGCTCACGATGCAAGTCGCCCTCCGCACGCAGGCCGATCCGCGCGCCATCGTCGGCAGCGCGCGCGAAGCGATTCGCTCCGTCGACCCCACGCTACCCATCGCGAAAGTTTCCACCCTGGCCAGCCTCGTCGACGACTCCATGACGCAGCCCCGTTTCTCTATGCTGCTTCTGGCCGCATTCGCCGCCCTCGCACTGTTGCTCGCCTCAATCGGCATCTACGGTGTGATTTCCTACGCAGTCGCCCAACGCAGTCAGGAATTTGGCATCCGCCTCGCTCTCGGCGCCCAGCCGCGCAACGTGTTTTCGATGGTCCTCGGCCAGGGCGCGCGTCTCGCGCTGCTCGGTGTCGTGCTGGGATTCGTCGCCGCGTTCGCAGTAACACGCTTGATGACGAGCCTGCTCTTCGGCGTTCAGCCCACCGACCCAGTTACGTTTGTCGCCGTGCCCGCTTTGCTGATGGGCGTCGCGCTCCTCGCCTGCTACATTCCAGCTCGACGCGCCACCCGCGTCGATCCCATCATCGCGTTGCGCTACGAATAGAGCCCGCAGGTCCCCCCTGCTTCCGCAGTATTGGTTCCACCCCTCCGCAAAAATTTATGTTGCAATCGCAACACCATTATGTTGTAATGACAACATGGAGGGACTATGAGCGCTATCCTCGATGCGATTTTTCAAAGAAGAGCCGTGAAAGTTTTCGACCCCGTGGAAATTCCACCGGAAACCCGCGAACAGATCCTGGAAGCAGCCCGCCTGGCCCCGTCAAGCTTCAACATCCAACCCTACCGCTTCTACTGGATTGAAACACCGGACACCCGCCGCGAAGCCGCCAGGCTGTGCATGAATCAATCTCCCGCGGCCACCGCATCGGCTCTCGTCGTCGCCGTCGCGGATCTCGGATCATGGCAATTGACGACCCAGTCTTACCTCGAATGGATGCGTACGGCAGGATTTTCCCCCGAGAAAATCGGCGAATCCGAGCAGAGAGCCAAATGGGGCAAATGGTTTTTCATCCAGGGGTGGTTCGGCATCCTCGGAGCGTTGAAATGGGCAATCTGCCGGATCGTGAATGTCTGGAAGACCCTCGGCTCTCCTCCCGTCGCCCGCCAGGGCATGTTCAAGTGGGCCACGAAGAACACTTCACTCGCTTGTCAAAACCTGATGATCGCTGCTGAAGCGCTGGGGCTGAATACATGCCCGATGGAAGGTTTTGACGGCCGCAGGCTCTCAAAATTCTTGGGTCTCTCGCCCCGCTTCCATGAGATCGTATTGGTCATCGCAATCGGCAAAAAATCGCCTCGCCATATAGACCAGCCGCAATGGCGGCGTCCTCTCTGCACGACCGTGCGGGTTCTATGATCCCAGCAGACAAAAGACCTATTCCGACCGAGATTCTGAGAGATTCGGCCATTGCTCATATTGCTCAAGCCTATTTTTCGATCACCAAGAGACTCGAGCAAAGGACCGGATGTTCAGCAACACGCGGCTTCATTCTATCCACCCTGCGCGGCGGCGTGGCACTCAACCAAAACCAAATCGCGAAGCTCCTCGGTTTCGATCGCACCGTAGTTCACCGCGCCATCAAAGGAATGATCAAGGAGGGCTTGCTCACAGAGCGAAAAGCCGATTCCGGCCGGGCGCTTTTGGTTCATCTCACAGCCAAAGGGAATAAATATCGGGAGTACTTGATCAAGGAACGCCGCGCGGTTGATGAAAAGCTTCGCAAGGCTCTCACGCCGGACGAAATCGCAACCTTAACCCGTCTCCTCGACGTGACCGCTGCGCTCAAAATCTGAGAAGGCCCTGCCGCCGACGTCGCACGGCACGTTGTGCCGGATCAACGCTCTTGAACATTGCCCGGCCTCTTACCAAAGCTGATAGGATACGGACGCTCGGCGTGGCGTCTGTGACGCCTTGTCGTTCATTCCACGCCGAAACGCACTCGATGGCAAAAGAAATAAAAATCTTCCGCGAACCTCGTTGGCCCGCTTTTATCGCGATTTTTGCTACTGCGCTTGTCCATCAATCCATGCCGGAACGCCTTTCCGTAGGACCGAGATGGGGGCTGGTGAGCATCACCGCCGTCTTACTTGTTCCAATCGTCTTGTCCTACCATCGAGGGCACTACAACGTGTCTCGTATCCTCACCTTTACTGCTACCGGCGTAATCACAGGCGCCATGATCGCTTCGCTCGCTCTTCTGGTATCGGGAATTCCGAAGCATCTCGATCCACCGCAAACACTTCTTCGCTCAGCGATCTCGCTCTGGATCACAAATGTCCTGGTCTTCGCACTTTGGTATTGGAAGCTTGACGCGGGTGGCCCGCTCGGCCGCGACAAAGCCCGCGGCGATTTCGACAGCTCGTTTCTTTTCCCGCAGATGATCATGCGTGAGGAACCCAAAGAGGCCTGGTCGCCGCAATTCCTCGATTATTTGTTCCTAGCCTTCAACACCAGCACTGCTTTCTCGCCCACCGACACAGCCGTTCTCTCTCGCTGGGCCAAAGTGACTATGATGCTGCAGTCAATCATCTCCCTGATGATTGTCACTCTGCTCGCAGCTCGCGCCGTGGGCATCCTCTAGACTGAATCCGTCGGAGCGACGCGCGAACTGCTATTTTTTAATCTGATCTTTAATTTGATTCGTGGAAAGTCAGCCCTCGCGAAAACACCTGCTTCACATTCGGTCGCGCGAGGTACGCAATCGACCAGCCGGCAATCCCTATCACAAGGGTGTGACTAAAAATCATCGGACCTAGCGGAACAACCGGATATCCGAGGAAGGTAACGATACTGAGGACCGCGCATGCAATTCCCACTGCGATACAACCAATCGCCAAAATTCGCGCCCATTCGCACAGTTGCAAAACACCCAGCGCCAGGCACCCGGCCACTCCTGCCAGCACGAGAAGCGAAAACCCTCCGGCCACCCCCATCCCCGCGATCGACGCGGACACCGGGTCGCCTCCGTCTCCTCCGCTGATCGCCATGAACGCGACAAAGAAGAAAGCGAACGACCCCAGAGCGAGAATCGCGGCCCCAGCAAATGTCGCGATCGCGATAATTGTCACACCGGCAGGTCGTTTCATGCTCAGCTCGGTTGAGACTTTTTCTGATCGTCGCACGGCAAGGCCATACCGCCCATCGGCCGCCGAATTGTGCGCTTCGGACCGGCGGCGAGGCATTGCGCGTCGGTGAATATACGAGTACAGGCGTTCTAGCTTGAATGGTTTGAATGGCCGTGGCGCTATTGCTAGGAATCTCTCTGCTCTCTTTCTTTCAGCTTCGAGCACTCGCAATATTTCTCGTGACGCTCGGCTAAGCAGCGCGGTAAGCGCGGTCTTGGCGTTCATCGCTAATGTAATAGTCCTATTGGAATAAGCTTTCATTTTTGTCGTGGAGCAGATCGCGCCAGTCTTGCCTTTCGCGAAGATCATGGTGCACCCAGCGCTTTTCGGCAATACAGCGCAACCTGTAGGTCACTACTCTGCGCTTTTAATGGTCGAACCTGTAAAACCTCTTCGGAAAAACATGCCGCACCACCCATCCGGCCGTAGCATTCTACGCCTCGAACAGGCGGTGCGACTTGTACTTCTATGAATCTATGAATTTGACGTCAGAACTGGCTAATCGAAATGGCTGTGCCGCCAGTTCCAGTAATCCCTCTGTTCTTTTTCTTTGAGTTTGTCGTATTTCCGGTATTGTTCGTGCCGCTCCTCCAGATAATGCTTGTAGGCGCGTTCCTCGCTTTCGTTCCAGTCGTGATAGTCCTTGTGATCCCGATCGTAAACTCGTACCTGCACATCCTGCGGCGTTCGTGCGGCCACCACAGAACCGGTGGTCGCCAGAGCCGCCGTTAAAACGAGCGCACTTAGGTATCGCCGTGCAACATGCATCGGTGTTTCCTCCACGCCGCAATTCATCCCCAGTTACGAATTGCAGCATTCACTTGAATTAAATGCCGTGGAGCTGGTTTTTGATGCGGCGCGCGCGGGATACGCACCACAATTCTGGCTCGATAATGCTGCGGGCGACGCGTTTCGGGAATACAGGGCAACCTGTAATTGATTCAGCAGCGCGCCGTAAAGGTTTATCGGCAGCCCGCAGGTTTCTACCGCGGGTGCAACTTCGGCCAGCCAAGCCACGAATACTGCCAGGCCACCGACACACTCTGATAGTTTCCTCCGAAACGGATGTAGGTCCCATTGCTATAGCTGGTCTTAATGGTTTGGTGTTTGCCCAGCGGAAACGCCGCCGTGCCTCCGATCCGCGAGCTTGTCTGCCGAGTCCCAGGATTGAAAATGCCGTTGAGGCTAGTGGCTCCGCCAAACCAGAAATTTGCGTCCAGCGACACCCAACAACGTTCCTTCTTGAAGTCGTAACTCAAGTGCCCCTCGATTGACCCGATAGGCTGTTCCGTTTGAGGCAGCGGGTTGGGCATCGAGTAGAAAGCGCTGTTTGTCGTATAGAACCATACTCCTCCGTAAGCATCGAGAAGCCAGTTGCCCCAGCGTCGCGAATAGCCTAACTCCGGCTTGACTGCCCAGCGATGAATGCCCCAGTTGACGAGATGCCTGGGATTATATTGACCCGTCGGAGCCAGCACTGTCAGGCTGGCTCCCAGCAAAGTTTTTTGTTTCCAGTTGGCCAATTCTTGCGCCGACATCGCGCGTCCGCCTTTCAGGTTCACGGAGAAGCGGAATTCAAGATCGAGAAGCCCAGAGCGATAAATCTGCTGATGGTTGCCAAGCACTGATCCCTGGAAAGTGCCGACACCGTAGGGCAACAAACCGGTGATGTTCGCTGAGCGCCCAAACAAGCTGAAGGAATGATAGTAACTCACCGCAGGTATATGGTAGACGCCAGTGGCGCCTGTTATGGGAACCGTCCCGTTGAAGTTCACGCCGCCGTCAAAAAAAGACCATGACAAAGTAACGGCGTTGCCACCCGTGGGCGTGATGATATACGCGCGAGGGGCCAGAGTCTGCGCTACCGCGAGGTGTCCGCAAGACACCGCGATGCCGACAAGAAACACGAAGCGGGCAATTGCCCTCATACCCGCACCTGGGACCCTGGTCACGATGAGGCAACGAGACTATCGGGTGCTCAAAGTATTTTCAATCGTTAGAAGCAAGAGTGAATGGCCGCAACCTGAAAACAGCTTCCTGTGTCGCAACAGAGCAGGTTTTCTTGCTTCCTTCCGCAAGATGCATGCGAATCGAGCCGTCGTTGTGGGTCGAGCCGACTTTGCGGGATCCATTCGATGTGAGGACACCCGAAGTGTGCCAGAATTCGTCCGGCAAGGTTTTGGAGCGGCCAGACTCGCGGGGCTGCTCTCGTCTGGGCCAAGACAATGAGGGGCGTCACATGATCTACAAAATACTAGGTGGCGTCGTCCTAGCGCTGGTTGTGCTCGTTTTTGTCGCCCTGGAGGTCCGTACGACTGGTTCCTATGAACGCACCTTCGATGCTTCCCCCGACAAGGTATGGTGGGTATGGAACGATGCGGACTCGATCAAACACTGGTGGGGGCCGAAGGGCTACACAGCCCCATTCATCAGAAATGACCTTCGAGTGGGCGGGACGTATCTGTGGGCAATGAAGTCATCAAAAGGAGAGATGTTCTGGAACACAGGGGTTTATGAGGAAGTGGTCCCAAACAAAAGGATCGTCTCCAGCCTGTCGTTTGCCGATGAGACCGGTAAAGCCATTCCTGGCTCCAAGGCGCCGGTCCCGGGCCGTTGGCCGAATGCGGTCACGGTCATTGTGGAATTCAGTGAGTCGAGCGGAAAGACGAAGGTCACTGTTACGGAGGTAGGCCTTCCCCTGATGGTGATGATCCTGTCCAGAGTTGCCTGGCAACAACAGTTCGACAAGATTGAGGGTCTACTTGAGGGGAAGACGCTCTCTTCGATTGTCCTCGGTCGACTTCCTAACAGAAAATGGATAGGTGTTGGGAAATCTACTTGTCACCATCGAATCGACTGCGTAAATACCATCCAGGTGCTGTTGGGATATGAAGTGGCTGACGGCACATTGGATCAGATCCAGAATGTAGGCGCGGTTACTGGTTCTACAAAGATGGAAGGCTAGTGAAGGCCTTCTTTCCTTTGATTCGCAAGGAAATATCAATCAATTTCTGGCATCTTCTCTTCGGGCCATTCAAAGGGAAATATTTTACCGGCCTCTTCCGGCGTCATTGTGACTCCGGCGAGCGCTGCTGCGCGAGCCAAGGCGGGATCGCGGCCGGCTGCGATGTCGGCAGGAGTCGGAAAAATCCTCACGTCCGGCGTAACCCCTACTTTTTCCAGACTTTTACCGTCTGACATCGTCAGATCTGCAATCGTGAGATTCAATGAATATTGCGATACATTTACCATGTCCAGTGGAACGGCGTGGACGAATGTCTTTGATTCCATCACATGCCCGCTTGAGCGGTCGCCCACTACAATCCCGCGCTTTTCTAGTTGGACGATGCGCGCAAATATCTCAGCCGCCGAGGCGGATTGGCTGTCCACAAGAACTATGAGTTTGCCCGCGAACGCCTTTCCGCCGCGTGTTTTAGCAATCGCGGGCGAGAGTTTCGCTCGGCCTGTCCGGTCACCTAGCTTTACGTCGTGGTCAAAAAACCCGCCTACGAATTTCTCTTCGGCGCGTACTAGCCCGCCAGGATTTCCACGCAGATCGAGCACGACTGTTTCGAAGGAACGAGCTCGGTTCACAATTCCGTCCACCTCTTCGGGGTCCATGAGGAAATCCGGAAGCTTCCAAAAAAGAACTTGCTTTCCCACTTCGTGGTACTTGGAGCGGTCCTTCCGACCCTTGCCCCAATTCGCCCTTCTCCAAGTCATTACGTCACTGTGGGTCACCATTTCTTGTCCGTGAATTACCTTTGCCATGACTGTGAGATTTTTTTCTGGGCCGTCCGGTGACCGCACAGTCAAATGAAATCCCGATTGCGGAAAAACCTGGTACGAAAAGAGCAGTTTCGTGACGTTGGCGCGGGTGATGGGGACGCCATTAATTGACATCATCAGATCTCCCGCCTGAAGGCCTTTTGCCGCTGCGTCGCTGCCAGGCCGGACATGCGCTACATAACAATCAGAATCTCCGATAGCCTGTATTATCCAGCCATATTCAACCCCATATGGCCGAACAGGCGGCCGGAAGCGTGTGTGTGAATCATTCAAAGACTCCACTGCTGCGGCGACATACAGGAGAGCTTCATCCTGCGATTTGGCAGATGCAATCAGCTGGCGGTCGTGTTCGAATTGTTTGTCCAGATCCACACCATGGAAATTCGGATCGTAGTAATTCTCTTTGATATCGATGAGGATCTTGTCGAGCATCTCCTGGACCTGGGCATTTGTCAGAGTCGTGTATTTATGTTCCCCGCCAAGGCTCTGAATAGTGCAAACCCCGGTTAACATTGCCACGAATAAAATTGCGGAGATTAGGTAGAAGGCATGGATCTTCATGCAGATGCACCCACGGTGTAGCCTGCATCAGTTGTTACCATGTTTATATACCATGAGAGTTACACATGATTGTCAGCTCATTGCCCGCTAATTGCCGCTAACGTACACAGTCGAAAAGTGTAGGGAATATGGCAATTGAGTCTTCTGGACTCGCGTCATAACTGTTGATAACTCCGCTTCGCACCAACGATCTCAAAATATGCGAAGGCACACTTCTGATCGTGGCGAGATTTCCACAGGTGTTCTTGAAATTCAGACGACGGCGTGTGTATTGTGAGCCTCCGAAGAATCGGCAGTAAACATGGTCATGCTCAAACGCCCACGGCTGAGGCATCGAAGGAATTTGATTAAAGCGAGAGGCGTGTGCGGGGATTTCGGACATCGAAGTTGCGGACTGTTCCACTGCGAGCGATGTCTTCAAGTGCTATGCCCCCGGTGCGTGACTGCCCATCGCCGTGAACACTTTCTGCTTCGAATTGACCCCTTTTTTGCCGATGAAAAAGCTTCTTGATCGATTTGCCACCACGATTGCCGGCGCTTAGCTCCCCCGATTGGCATCTCCTTTTCCTAAAACTCTGGGGCTGCGGGTGCCGGGCTTCGGCAGTCCGTTTAGCAGCCGACACTTGCATTTCTGCGGCACATTCTATACGAAACGTGTAGCGGAAATGACCTAAGGTCCCGTCACCACATCGACATATTGGTTGAAGATCGCCCGGTTTTTATGCTACCGTGACCTCGGAACTATGAAGAGTAGCTACAGGACGCGCAGACAGACCTCAGAGAGGATAGACCCCGAGCCTCGCCTTATCGCGCGCCTCACTCCCGGTTTTCTAATCTACGGTTCCGCGATTAAAACTTCCATTAAACTCTCTAAAATCAATGACATATAATTTTCTAATAGGCGGCAAACAGCGTCTTGGCGGCGAGGCCCATAGGCTTATTTCAGCTGCGGTTCGGATAGGATAACGCGTGCCAATCGAACGCGAACAGCTCGAAGCCGACGTCCTTATCATCGGCGCAGGCCCCGGAGGCCTCGCCTGTGCGCTGCATCTCGCCAACCTGATTGAAAGGCACACCGCCGCGAGCAAAACGCCCGCGCTTTCCACAGAAAATATTTATGTCCTCGAGAAAGCCCGCGAGCTGGGCGCGCACCAGCTTTCCGGCGCGATCATGGATCCGCGCGGCATAGCCGAACTGGTTCCCGACTTCTTGAAGTCAGCGCCGCTCGATACACCCGTCACCGGTGACGCCGCCTACTATTTCACCGAGTCCGCCGCCCACAAGTTGCCAATCACGCCTCCGCCCCTCGCCAATCACGGAAACTACATCGTTTCGCTCAACAAAATCGTGAAGTGGCTCGGCGGCCTCGTCGAAAAAAAAGGCGTCAACGTCTTTACCCAATTCGCCGGCAGGGAACTGCTCTATGACAGAAACGGAATCGCTGGCGTCCTCACCGAAGACAAAGGCGTCGATAAATTCGGCAAGCCGAAAGACAACTTCACGCCGGGTTACGAGTTGCGCGCAAAAGTCACAGTGCTTGCCGAAGGCCCGCGCGGCTCGTTGACCAAAGAGCTGGTCAATCGTCTGAAGCTCGACGGACTCAACCCGCAAATCTATGGCATCGGAATCAAGGAACTCTGGGATGTGCAGCCCGGACGGATCGGCACCGGATATGTGGCCCACACGCTCGGCTGGCCGCTCAGCTCCGATCTGTATGGCGGCGGCTGGATTTACGGCATGCAGAATAATCGTGTGTCGCTCGGCATGGTTGTAGCGCTCGAATATCACGACCCGCTCTTCGATCCGCACGCAGCATTTCAGAAATTCAAGACGCATCCGTACGTTAAGAAAATTCTCGAAGGCGGCAAACTCGTCCGTTACGGCGCCAAGACCGTCCCCTACGGCGGCTGGTATTCGATGCCGAAGAGTTTCATCGACGGCGGCCTGATCATCGGCGATTCCGCCAGCCTGCTGAATTCGCAGCGCCTGAAAGGCATTCACACCGCGATCAAGAGCGGCATGCTCGCCGCCGAAACAATTTACGAAGCGCTCTGCACCGGCGATACTTCAGCCGCGAAACTCGCGGCCTACCAGCAGAAACTCAACGAGAGCTGGATCAAAAAAGAATTGTGGGCCGTGCGAAATTTCCACCAGGCATTTCACGGCGGGCTATATCCCGGTCTGGTGCAAGCGGGACTGCAGTTCGTCACCGGCGGCCGCGGCCTCGTCGATCCGATGCATTCCGAAGCTGGCTACAAGGAATACCACAAGCTCAATCGCGATCGGGTTCTGGTAGACCAATCGACGCGGTTCAAAGGCGACGGCAAAATCACTTTTGATCGCCTCACCGACGTCTATCACTCCGGCACCCGCCACGAAGAAGATCAACCGTGCCACCTCATCGTTCTCGATCCCAGCATTTGCGTGGACCGCTGCGTCCGCGAATACGGTAATCCCTGCCAGTATTTCTGTCCCGCCGCGGTGTACGAAATGGCGATGGAAAAAGATCAGCCCAAACTCAAAATCAATTTCTCGAATTGTGTTCACTGCAAGACGTGCGACATCGCCGACCCCTACCAGATCATCAACTGGGTTCCACCAGAAGGCGGCGGCGGCCCCAACTACGAAGGCATGTAAGCCGCGCGCGCTCACGCCTCGCGATTTAAAAACTTATCGTAATTCGAAATTAACGCGGCGGCGAAATTCGAAAAATCATTTCCGATTGCACCGGCGTCCCGTGGCAAGTAGCGGGTTGATTTCGAAACGCACTCAATTTATCAAGCATCAAAAACGCCGCTTTAAAATCGGAGCTTTCGAGCACGCTCAGATCGCTCCAGTAACCATCCTTCCCGATCACTCCGTAAACAATCGCGCCAATGATCGGCGCCGGCCTGGTTGGCGCGTTCGGGTCAGGAAGCGCCGCGTTCTCGATCGCATCGCTCATCTGCGCCGGCCTCATATCCGCGCACCATTCGCGCTGCGTCGCATCCGGCGGCGGCGCGATCCACTTCGCTTCCGGTGGCGCGCCAGCTACATTCGCAATCTCGATCTGCATCACCGCCTCCGTTCCGGAGAGTCCTTTGATCGTCCGCGGATACCAGTGATTTCCCCATTGCGCCCAATCGGCGAACAGGTACTGAATGTGCAGCGTCGAATCGTACCGCAGCAGCGGCAAACCAGTTCGCGTGTCGAGGCAAAGCTCCTGCGTCAGATGCACGCCGCCGTTTCTCGCGCACACCACGTTGCGCCCGCCGACCTGGGCAATCTCGATGCGAGTCCGGGAGTCGAAGTGATAGACGACACCGTGAGTAATCTCCATCGCATTGTGCGTCCACCAGTAACTGAACGAGGGAAAGGGAGCGTTGCGCTTCGTCCACAGCGTATTGCCATTTGCGATCTCGGTTTGCTTCAGGTGCAGCAGTTCGGCATCCTCGCGCCACTTGTCAGCAGATTGCCACGTGAAGGCGTAGCTGCCTCGCGCGGGCGGCACTCGCGGATCGCCACTGGGGTCATTGAAGAACAGGGACGCGTGAAGGATGAAAGGCGCGCCGCCAATCGCGGTGAGGTCCGTGAGTTCGTGCGATTTCGCGACGAGTCTTTCAGTATCCGTTTCATCGTCGAATGATGCTTCAAGCTTCCCCGTGCTTGGCAACGGTTCTGGTCGCCGCATCACTCGCCGTGCGAACGGAGCGCCAGGCGCGCGGTCCGTTATCGTCGCGCGAGCGTGCTCGCCGCCGTAGATTGTGGCCGCCGCGAGAAGCGCCGCCAGTGTGGTTGCGAAGTGCATCGGAAGCGGCGCAAGACGCCGTGGCGCCGCGTGAATTATAGGGGCGGGAATTCAAAAGCGAAAGCGTTGGGATAAATCCCGTTGGAAAGCCGGAGTGCGGCGGCGCTCGCTGCGATCAGTTCTGGGTTTCGTCGCGGCCGCCGCCGAACGCGCGCTTGAGGGCCGCCCAGAATCCGCCGCCTTTCTTCTTTTGCGAAGAGTGCGGCGCCAAGGAGTTTCGGCTCGGCTCGCGCGCCGATACTTGTTCGAGCTGCGGAGCGTCGACACGGCCTTTGAACTGCCATTCCGGTTCCACATGCGCGATGCGCACGAGCAAAATCATATCGGTGGAAGGTTCGCCTGGAGGCGCCGGTGCATTGGCGGAAAACGTAAGCGGTGGCATCACCACTTTGTAGATCGGAATCGAGAGGGCCGGCGGGTCTGGAACGGCATTCGCCTGCGCCGGAGGATTAGGATGAAGCTCGTTGGCGGTGGCGAGCTGACGGATCTGAATTGCGGGGGCCGCGGCATGAACTTCGGCAGGCGGTGGCGGCTCCGGCTGAGGCAGCACCGGCGGATTTGAAGCGACCTCAGGAACGGGCGGCGGTTGAGGTTGCGGCTTCGACGTTAGGCCCATTTCCGGTGATCGAGGGAGCGGCTGCGATGCCGGCGCCGCGTTGCGGGCTTGCAGCGAAACACACTGGCAACTGCCCGCTACACCTGCAACCGGCAAAAGCTTGCCGGCAGCAAGAAAGAATTCGCCGGATTGCGGCACGATGAGGCCTTCGCCTGTGAACTGATGTTCGAGCCGAAGCGCGCCGCTCGTCGCGACGACGCAGAGTGAATCGCTCAAGTCGAGCCCGACGGTGAAATCGCGCGGGGCACCGCCAATATCGATCGGCGTGGCGACAATGGTCGGCGTGAAGATTCGGAGTTGCGCGGCAGCGGGAAGCTGCACGCGCATGCGCCCGAAATTTAATGCCAGAGTGACAGCCGCACCGGATTGAAGCAGAGTAAATTTCGCGGGGCCGCAGATATCGATTTCGCCGCCTCCAGCAAGCGTCATGCGGGCTTGGCCGGAGTGGACGGTGATTACGCTGCCGTTCACGACGAACATGCTCGGCGCGCTCGTTGCGGTTCCGTTCGACGCAGCGGAGCCACCTTCGATCGATACGTCATTGCCTTCCACGCGGCCGATGGTCCCAGGAGGCGCCTGTTGCTGGGCGCTGACCGGCGCGACGCTAGGAACGAGACAAGCGAGCAGTAGGAAGAAGAGCGGCAATCGACGGGCGCGCGAATACGCGGATACTATTCCACCAGCGAATTGGGAGTCAGCGAGCACCGGCTTATTGAAGGTCGCCTATACTATACAGCAGTGAATAACGCGACGAAATCTGCCCCTGCCGAAATGGCGCCGAATTCAAACGTCGTTCCCGCGATTGAAATGCCGAAGCTCTCGCGGTGGCGACGAATGCAGATTCCTGTGATTGCCTGGGCGGCGTATTGGTTGGTCAGGCTGCTCGGTCCGACGCTGCGCCTCGAAATTCTGGGAGTGCAAAACGCGGTACAGATCCGCAACTCGGGCGAGCAGGCGATCGGGGCGTTCTGGCATCGCAGTATTTTCCCGGCGATCTGGATTTGGCGGAATCGCGGGATCGTGGTGATGAACACGGTGAACTTCGATGGGCAATGGACACGCCGCGTAATCGAGAGGCTGGGCTTCGGGACGGCGCAGGGAAGCTCGTCGCGGGGAGCAATTGAGGGGCTCACGGTGATGGCGCAGCGGCTCGAGGAAGGTGACCATGTGGCTTTCACGATCGACGGGCCGCGCGGGCCGCGCTACGTGGCGAAGCCCGGGCCGGTGATCCTGGCGCGGCGGACGGGAAAGCCGATATCCGTATTTCACGTGGGGCTCAAGCGCGCGCATACATTCAAGAAATCCTGGGATCTATTTCAGATTCCTTATCCGTTTTCTCCGGCGGTGATGTTTGTTGCGCCGCCGATTTATGTTCCTGTCGACGCGGATAGCGAGGCGATTCACGCGAAGCAGGGGGAGATGCAAAGCGCGCTCGAGCGCGTCCGCGACGCCGCGGAATCGTGGTTCAGTTTGAGCGCGGACGAACAGGATCGTGTGCGTGACGAGTGGAGCGACCGGAGCCTAGTAACCAGGCGTCAAATCCCACCTTCTCGCGCCACCGTAGCCAGAGAGAGCTAAATCCCTCGACTGCAGTGTTGTGCAAAGATTGGCGATTGGTTACGGCCAGCCAATCAGGAATTCAGCGACATCCTTCTTTCGGCTTTCGCGAACAATCTTGTGACTCAAGTCACATCGACTGGTGACCGATGGTACATACGGCGAACTGCGTCGGGACTAGATTTGGCGCCGACAGGGTTCTAAGGAGGAAGCCATCATGGCAAAGATGATGAAGGCAGCTGTAGTCGAAAAGTTTGGACAACCGCTGGTAGTTCGAGATGTTCCAATTCCGACGCCCGGGCCCGGGCAGGCGCTGGTGAAGATCGTGGCCTCGGGAGTTTGTCACACCGATTTGCATGCGGCGGATGGTGACTGGCCAATTCAGCCGACGCTGCCTTTCATTCCAGGTCATGAGGGAGCGGGTATTGTGGAGGCGCTGGGTGCAGGCGTGACGCATTTGAAGGAAGGCGACCGCGTGGGGATCGCATGGCTGCACAGCGCGTGCGGGCATTGTGAATTCTGCCTGGCGGGATGGGAAACGCTGTGTCTTGAACAACAGAACTCCGGGTACTCGGTGAACGGGAGTTTTGCAGAGTATGCGCTCGGGCAAGCCGACTACCTTGGGCGCATTCCGAAAAGCCTTTCGTTCGTAGATGCCGCACCGATCCTGTGTGCGGGCGTGACGACCTATAAGGGTTTGAAGCAAACGATGGTGCGGCCCGGAGAGTGGGTGGTGATTTCCGGAGCAGGCGGCCTGGGACACGTTGCGATTCAATATGCAAAGGCGATGGGCCTTCATGTAGCAGCAGTGGACTTGGGCCCCGAAAAAATGGCGCTGGCGCGAAAGCTTGGAGCCGAAATCACGATTGATGCGCTGACCCAGGACCCGCCGAAGGAAATCCAGAAGCAGATTGGCGGAGCGCATGGGGTACTGGTGACAGCGGTGTCGCCGATCGCGTTCAAGCAGGCAGTTGGAATGTTGCGGCGTGGCGGGACATGCGTGCTGAACGGATTGCCGCCGGGAGATTTCCCGGTGTCGATTTTTGACGTGGTGCTGAACGGTTACACGATTCGCGGGTCGATCGTGGGCACGCGACTCGATCTGGAAGAATCGCTAGCGTTTGCGGCGGATGGAAAAGTGAAAGCCACGATCGAGACGCAACCGCTCGGCTCGATCAACGATATTTTCGGCCGGTTGAAGAAGGGGAAAGTGAACGGGCGGGTCGTGCTTGATATCGAGGGAAATGCGCGGCCGGCATCCGTTGCCGCGCGTGAAGGGGAATTGGTTGGGGCGTCAGGGAAGGCGTGGCGGCATTAGGAGCGGGATAAGGGGTTGCGGTTCGAAAGTAGGGCAGGGACCTGCCGTGCCCGGCAGAAGAGCTTGGTGTTGTCTGGGCATTTGTCGCGGAATTTGAAGGCAGATACCGGAAGCACGGTTTCGATGGATGGCGTGCGATCGCTTGTGGCGCGTTCGGGCACGGCATGCCGTGCCCCTACTGAGGAAACGGCGACGGAACGATGTGGTGATCGCGCTAAACATTGGGAGTTGTAGCGTGTTCTTACGTTGGCGCAGGCTGAAGCCTACGCTACTGTAAGGCAACTGCGCCGGCCGGAGGCCAGCGGTACGAAAAGCGAAGGCGACGGAACGATGTCGCGATGCGTGCTTGTCTAGCATCGTGATGCGGCTATTCCTTGGCACAGGCCCTTCGTTCCTCAGGACAAGCAGGAATGCCTGTGCTACCTACTGCGTCAGGGTATCGTGACCTTCGCCTAGTTTTACTGGGACTGTGATTTTCTTTCCGTCGCGGATGAGAGTGAGGGTTACGGAGTCGCCGGGCCAGGCGCGATTGAGCAAGAGATTCAAATCAGTTTGGCTGGCGAGCGGCTTGTCGTCCCAGGCGACGAGCACATCGCCACCCGTACGAAGCTCTTGAAGGCCCGCGACCATCGAATGGGTACCACCGCGGATGCCTGCTTGCGCGGCGGGGCCGCCGGGCGTTACCCGTTCGACGAGAATTCCCTGCTGCACGGAAAGATGCAATGCCTCCGCGAGGCCCGGCCACAAGCCGCGGCCTTCGATACCCAGTGTGGCGCGGCGGACGCGGCCGGTCTTGATGAGGTCTTCGGCGACCCGGCGCGCGGTGTTCACGGGAATCGCGAATCCGATCCCGGCCGTGGTGCCTGTGGGCGCATAGATCGCGCTATTGATGCCGATTACTTCGCCGTGCGAATTGAGCAACGGGCCGCCTGAGTTGCCACGATTGATTGCTGCGTCTGTCTGAATCGCTTCGTCGATAAAAGTGTTTTCGCCGATTTGGACGGTGCGACCCAGCGAACTGACGACGCCGGTGGTGAGCGTGCTTTGAAAGCCGAAAGGATTGCCGATGGCGAGGACGCGCTGGCCAACGAGCAGATTGCGTGAATCCCCGAGCGGAAGCGTGGTGAGCTTGCGTCCCGCGGGATCGATTTTGACGAGCGCGAGATCGTTGCGGGTATCGGCGCCGATGAGTTTCGCTTTGAAGCGGGAACGATCGCCGAGAGTGACTTCAATTGTTTGCGCGCCTTGAATCACATGGTAGTTCGTGAGGATGTGGCCATCGGTATCAATCACGAAGCCCGAACCGGCGCCTTCGACCGGAACTGGATTGAAGAAAAAGTCGTATTCGACGGTGCGCGTGACCACGTTCGCGACAGCTGGTGAGGCTTGGCGGTAGATGCGGACATTCTCCGCTTCGAAAGCGTCGAGCGCATTGTCGGACGGGGTTGCATCGAGATGCAGCGCATCGACGGAGCGAGGAGATGGCTTGCCATAGCGGGAACCCAGCCAATAGGCGCCGAGCCCGATGATCAGGCCGATGGCGAGGAGGCGGATAGCGCTTCGGTCGTTTTTTCCTGTGGTCATGAATCAACCTTCAGTTCGTTCTTCAGTTCACCATTCAGCCGCGTAAATCACAGCTCGCATCATCTCATATGTTTTGGTCATATATTTTGGCACCATGTGAGAGGTCTCGAATTAGTACGCAGGACGAGTGAAGAAAGTTTCTTCAGGACGCGGACAATTGCTTGAGGCGTTCGACCAGGTTTTTCACCTGGCGCTCGGTTTCTTCCATCGAGCCTGAACAGTCGATAACTTCGTCGGCGAGCCTGCGCTTTTCTTCCGCGGGCATTTGCGCGGAGATGCGAAGATGGGCTTGCTCGCGTGTGAGTCCTCGCGCGATGAGTCGCTCCATTTGCTGCTGGGGAGTGGACCAGCAGACGATCAAGTTATCGAGCTGCTTGTGGAAGCCGGCCTCGACGATGAGCGCGGCCTCGACGACGGCGAATTCCGGGCCGCCGGGACGATCGAGCGCGGCGAACCATTTCAGGACGACGGCGAGGATGCGCGGGTGGAGGATCTGGTTGAGGCGAATGCGTTTCGCGGGATCGGCGAAAACGATGGCGCCGAGTTTGGAGCGATCGATTGCATCGCCCGGGCCGAGGATCGAATTGCCAAATTCGCGCACCACTTCCTCGTAGGCGGATTGGCCGGGCTCGAGGAGCTCGTGGCCGAGTGGATCCATTTCGAGGACCATGCAGTCCTGGTCGCGCAGCAGAGACGCGACGGTGGATTTGCCGGAGGCGATGCCGCCGGTAAGTCCGACTTTAAGCATATTCGTGGTGGCTGCGGGCCATTTCGTTTAGTTGCGGGCAGCTGTGGAGATTCGCGACCCGCGTCGCAGGCGCGCAGCTCGCACCGTGTTGCTCATAAGCATCGCGATGGTGAGCGGGCCGACTCCGCCGGGAACGGGCGTGATGGCTCCAGCGATATTTGCGACGTCGGGATGCACGTCACCGACGACGGCGAAGCCTTTTGCGCGGAAGGATGCGAGGCGTTCCGGGAGATTCGCGAATATGCTTTCAGCTTGGGCTGCGTCGGTGATGCGATTGATGCCAACGTCAATTACGGTGGCGCCTGGCGCGATGTAATCGGGAGTGACCATGGCGGTGCGCCCCATGGCGGCAATCACGATACCGGCGCGGCGGACGGTTTCTGGCAGGTTGCGCGTTTTTGAATGGCAGACGGTGACCGTGGCGTTCGCGTGCAGGAGGAGAAGGGCGATGGGCTTGCCGACGATATCGCTGCGACCGAGGACGACTGCGTTCGCGCCCTCGATTGGAATTTCGCTGCGGCGCAGGATTTCCATCACGCCGAGCGGAGTGCAGGCAACGAGATTGGGGCGACCGGCGACGAGGCGGCCGACGTTGAGGGGATGGAAGCCGTCGACATCCTTGGCGGGATCGACTGCTTCGAGGATTTTCTTCGCGTCAATCTGTGCGGGGAGCGGAAGTTGGACGAGAATGCCGTCCACCTCGTCGCGGCGATTTAGGTCTTCGACGATGGCGAGCAGTTCGCTGGTGCTGATGGTGGCGGGCGGGGTGATGTTGAAACTGGCGAGACCGAGTTTTTCGCTGGCGGCGATTTTGCTCGAGACGTAGATTTTGGAGGCGGGATTTTCACCGACGAGAACGGCGGCGAGACCGGGGCGGATTCCGGCGTCGCGGAGGGCGGCGATTTCGCCAGTGAGCTCCGAGTAGATTTGATCGCGGATGGCGTTGCCGTTGAGGATGCGAGCGGGCAATCTGGCTCCCAGTCTGGCTTATTTTATCTGCGAAAAGGGCCATCATAGCACACGAGTTTGGGGCTGAGTTTCGTGGTAGAACGCGAAGAGTCTGGACGAAGAGATATAAAATGGTACGCTGCAGAATTTTCAAGGAGATTGGAGATGTTTGGTGAAGGAAGCGAGCGGAAGATTCAGGAACGGGCGATGCGCGAGGCGGGCCGGTTGCCGCCGGGGCAGTCATTGACGCTGAAGTGGCCGGTGCTCCACGAAGGGACTGTTCCGCGATTCGATCCGAAGATTTGGGATTTTCGAGTGAAGGGGCTGGTGAACAAGCCGCTGCGGCTGAGTTGGGATGAGTTTACGCGGTTGCCGATGAAGCAGGTGACGGCTGACATGCACTGCGTGACGCGATGGAGCCGGTTTGACGTGCGATGGGAAGGCGTGCCGTTTACGGAAGTGATGCAGCTGATTGATGCGAAGGCAGAAGCGAAATACGTGATGGTGCTGGCCGAACAGGGTTATACGGCGAATGTGCCGCTCGAGAATCTGATGCATCCGACGACGCTTTTCGCGTTGAAGCACAACGGGGAGCCGCTGCCCCCGGAGCATGGGTATCCGGTGCGGCTGGTGGTGCCGGAGCTGTATGCGTGGAAGAGCGTGAAATGGGTGCGCGGATTGGAATTTATGGAGAAGGATGCGCCGGGATTTTGGGAGCAGAATGGGTATCACATTTACGGGGATCCGTTCAAAGAGCAGAGATTCGATACGGACTGATCGGGCGGTTGCCGAGTGACTGAAGCCCCGCCGACAAACAACTTTCCATTTCTGCGAAAGTGTGTAACTTCTTTCTGGGCGTTGCGTAAAGCTTATGGGGAGGAGAACCCATGAAAACATTTGTGCGAATGCTAGTGCTGTGCCTTTTGGTGCCGGCAGGGGTCGCGCTGGCTCAGGACAAACCGGCCCAGGAGAAGCCCGCAGTGACGGCGGAGAATCCGCTGACCAGTTGGAACAAGATAGCCTATACCCGGGTGAAAGGCATTCTGGTGCGGTCTGCTGACAAGATGCCGGAAGAGAATTACGGATTTAAGCCTGTCGATACGGTGCGGAGCTATGGGCAGATCGTCGGACACGTAGCTGATGCGCAGTACCTGTTCTGTTCGCTGGCGCTTGGCGAGAAAGGCCCGGGTCTGGACATCGAGCACACCAAAACCTCTAAAGCCGATCTTATTGCCGCGCTCAATACCGCGTTCGCCTACTGCGACAAGGCTTACGACAGCATGACCGACGCTTCTGCGGCGCAGACTATCAAGCTGTTTGGAAACGATGCGCCGCGGATGAGTGCGTTGATCATCAACAACATGCATAACATGGAGCACTACGGCAACCTGGTCACCTATATGCGCATGAAGGGCATCGTGCCGCCTAGCAGCGAGCAGCCACCCGCGCCGCCAGCAAAGAAATAAACAGAAGAAGCGCGAGCGCATGCAGCGCCCAATAAAGAGTAGAGGCCTCCCGTCAGGCCGCGCACAACACGGCGCACGGCCGGGACGTGAGCTGCGGTGCGGGTTAAGTTGCGAAGTTAAGTTGCGACGTCGAGTTAACCCAAACAACTCAATAGATGTCGTATTGCTCCCAATGAAGCGTGGGGTCGGCCTGGATGATGATGCTTTTTTTGGTCCAGCGCTCGAGCTCTTCGATTAGCGAGGATTCGCGGGTTTTCAGGGCTTTGGCGATTTCCGGATGCAGGCGCAGCGTCAGGCTGCCGGAGTCGACATCGGGGGCCATCTTGCGCGCTTCGGCTTGAA
This sequence comes from uncultured Acidobacteriota bacterium, assembly GCA_963729525.1. Lineage (GTDB taxonomy): Bacteria > Acidobacteriota > Terriglobia > Acidiferrales > UBA7541 > Palsa-295. Next base: position 2,406,765 of record CAVSOB010000005.1, on the reverse strand, counting down.
TTTCGTAGCAGAGCGTGGGGATCGATTTCACCATGCCTGAGCCGGTGCAATAGGGGCAGGGCTGGCAGAGCGTACGTTCGAGAGCCTGCTTGGTGCGTTTGCGGGTGATGGCGACGAGGCCGAATTCGTTGAAGCGCAGAACTTTTGAGGGAGCGCGGTCGGCGCGAAGAGCGTCTTCGAGCGCGGCCATCACTTTTTCGCGATTGCGGCGCTCTTCCATGTCAATGAAGTCGATGATGATGATGCCGCCGAGGTCGCGGAGGCGCATCTGGCGGACGACTTCCTTCACCGCTTCGAGGTTGGTGCGGACGATAGTGTCCTCGAGGCGATTCGAGCCTTTGCCGACGAATTTGCCGGTGTTGACGTCAATGGCGACGAGCGCTTCGGTGTGGTTGATGACGATGTAGCCGCCGGATTTCAGCCAGACTTTCGGGCGCAGGCCTTTATCGATTTCCTGCTGGATGCCGAATTCTTCGAAGACCGGTGTTTCCTTGGTGTAGAGCTTCACGCGATTCACGAGCGCGGGTTGGAAGCGGCTCATGAACTCGACGACCTTCGCGAACTCTTCTTCTGAGTCGACCCAGATGGCGCCGAAATCCGGAGTCATATAGTCGCGGAGGATGCGTTCGACGAGGTTGAGGTCGCGATGGAGAAGCGACGGGGCTTTGCGCTGCTCGGAGCGGGACTTGATTTCGTGCCACGTGCGCATCAGGAATTCGACGTCGGTCTTTACTTCTTCGGCCGTGGCGCTTGCAGCGGCCGTGCGGACGATGAATCCTCCGCCACCCTGGCCCTTGGCTTCGTTGACGAGATGGCGCAGCCGAGCGCGATCTTCGGCTGAGGCGATTTTGCGCGAGACGCCGGTGTGATCGAGAGTCGGCATGTAGACGAGATAGCGGCCGGGAAGAGCGACGTGGCTGGTGATGCGCGCGCCTTTCTTGCCGAGCGGCTCTTTGGCGATCTGGACAATGATTTCCTGGCCCTGCTTCAGCATGTCAGAAATGAGCTGCGTACGGCGCGGGGCCGTGCGATGGCCATGCCCATGGCCTCCGGGGCCTTGATGCGGACGGCGGCCACGGTCGGGACGTCCGCCGCGATCGTGACGGCCTCCTCGGTCGCGTCCTCCGCGGCGCGAGGGGTGCTGCATACGCGAACGGTAATCGTTCTGGACGCGCGCGTTCCAAGGCTGCTTTTCCTGAGACGGCTGATTTTCGGACGCAGCCGGATAGCTATTCCCTTGTGATCCGGCCTCTGCGGCAGAGGGCTCAGAACCTTCGTGGTCGTGAGCATGCTCATCGGTGGCCGCTTCTAACGCTTCCGAACCGGCTTGCTGGGCCTCAACTTCGGCATGCGCTGCCGCGTGGGCCTCGTCGGCTTCGGCATCGAGGTCGGATTCAGGCTCGTTGTCTTCGTCGAGTTCGTGTTCTTCCACGTCAATGATCGTATCTTCGACGGTATATTCGGCTTCGATTGTGTCGGACGCATCGTGACGCTCGTGGACGTCTTCATCGAGGGCGCGCAGGCCACCGAATGGCGCAATGTGATCCTCTTCGGCGCGGAGCGCGGCTGCTTCGCTTTGCGCTTCGGCAACGTGCTCGGTGAGAGCGGCGGTTTCTTCTTCCGTAAGCTCGCGGTGCCCAGTATCAGCGTGATCGGCGAGAGGTTCGGCTTCCGCTTCCGACTCGAAGTGGGCGATTTCAGTCTCGGCATCATCGCGAGCGGCGAAAGTCTCGTGTGCTTCGTAGGTGGCATCCGCGTTTGATTCGGTGCGCTCGGAAGCTGAGGCGCTTGGCTGCGAAGGTTGTTCAGGACTACGTTCAGTGGCCGGGTCTTCGTGAACGGGTTCGCGAGTTTTCCATTTCGCGATTGACTCGCCCGGAAGGGGCTCGAAGCCTGTTGAGGACGAGTGAGACGACGACGAGTAAGACGATGCTGAGCGAGATGAGGCTGGTGAAGAATAAGACGGCGAATGCTGCGGCGCCGAGGCCTGCTCCGATTGAACGGAGTCCGACGGTGGCGCAGGTGAAAGCGAGTCGCGCGTGGGCTCGGGCGGAAAACTTGCTGGCGTCAGCGGCGGAGCCGATTCCGGCGGAGCTACGACCGGGGCCGAAGCAGGCGCCTTGTATTTTGCCAGGGATTCGCCGGGAAGGATCGTGGGGACGTAACCGTCCGGCGGTGTCGCGGATTCGCTGGAAGGATCCTCGTATGGGCGGTGTGAGGCATATTTCGACTGTGGCAATTCGCGGCCATAACGGCGATCGCCACCGCGTCCACTGCCGCCACCTCGATTCGGACGGCCACCACGACGGCCGCCGCCGCGTCCACCACGAAAATCGCGACCGCCGCCGCGATGCGGGCGGCCTTCGTGGCGATTCTCGTAGCGAGGACGATTCGCGGGAGGCGGATTGTAGGTCGGCGCAACATTGCCCGACGAGGCATGCGCGTCCGGTGCTTCGGCGGGTTCGTCGTGCGTGCCAGTATGAGCAGCGGTCGCAACCTCGTCCGACACGTGCGGCGCCGATTCCACATCCAGCGGCTCGAGTGCCGGTGTGGACGGAGCGGCGGTGCTGAACACCTGGCCGCCCTGGTCCTGCATCTTCTGAACTTTTTCCTCGGCGGTGGTTACGATGTGGTCGAATTCTTCGAGATCTTCGAGGAAGTCGCTGACGTAGAGGAAAGCGTCGCTATCGAGTCCGATTTCGACGAACGCCGATTGCATGCCGGGCAGCACGCGCGTGACACGACCCTTGTAGATGCTTCCGACTAACGCAAATTCTTTTTCCCTTTCAACATAAAATTCACAAAGCTGTCCTTCTTCCAAAATGGCGACCCGTGTCTCGTGGGGGTTCGCCGAGATAACCATTTCCTTCGACATGAAAACTCCTCAATGAGCATCGAGCGGCGGCGGACGCGCCGGCGGGCACAGCGAGCACACGGGCTCGGCCAGCATGGCGCAAGGATGGATTTAGTTGTAACCATGACAGGCCGCCCAGGACGAACGTGCCGTGTGGATGGATAACTACCGTCTTCACCCGATGCAATCCTAAGTAAATTCGAAATCCGGCTGTCAAACGTGCGCGCAGTCCGGGTACATCTTCAAACCAAGTTCAAACCAGGCCTTAATTGACGAAACGCCGCATGCGGACGTTCATCACCAGGCCCAAAGCCAAAAAAACAAAAGCGGTAGACGATCCGCCATAACTCATCAGTGGCAGCGGAATGCCGGTGACAGGCATATATCCGATCACCATCGAGGCGTTCACCAGGACGTGGAAGCCCAAAATTGCGGTGACGCCCATAACCACAAACATTCCTGCACGATCTTTCGCCTTCTGCGCATTATCCACAAGCCGCAGAATCAAGCCCAGATACAGCAGCAAAACGACGATCACTCCAATGAAGCCCTGCTCCTCAGCCAGCGCTGCCAAGATAAAATCCGAATAACGCACCGGCACGAAGCCCAACTGATTCTGGCTGCCTTTGCCGAAGCCTTTGCCCCAGAAGCCGCCGGAGCCAACCGCAATTTCCGATTGCAGAATCTGGTAACCAGCGCCGCGTGGATTCTCCTCTGGATGGAGGAAAGTTTCAATACGCTGCTGCTGATAAGGCTTCAGGTGGCGCCGCATGTTCCAACCAATCGGAATCATCAGCGCCACGAGTACCGCACCTACTGCCAAATGCCTCCACTCGATACCTGCGAGAAACGCTCCTACTACTGCAACCGGCACCAGCACCATCGCTGTGCCCAGATCGGGCTGAATCAAAATCAGGCCCACGGGTACGCCGGTAAGTAATGCCACTTTCAGCAAATCCGTCAGCGTGAGCCGGTCCGTGCGCACCTCCGCAAAGAAGCGCGCCAATACTATGATTATAATCAACTTCATTAGTTCTGACACTTGCAAATTTACGCCACCCCCCAAAGCCACCCATCTTCGGGCTCCGAAGTGGGAATGGCCGATGGCGAGCACGACGAGCAGAGTTGCAAGGCCGAACATGTAAAGCGCCGGGGCCTGGTCCATCAACGTGTGGTAGTCGATTCGCGAAATCAGGAACATGCCCACTACGCCGATGCCTATCCAGGTGAGCTGTCTCCATTGCAGGCCGGCCATGTTGGAGGTCGCGTGGGTCGAGGAGTAAATTTCGAGGACGCCGATGGCGCTGATCGCAGCTACAATGGCGAGCAGGGCCCAGTCGAAGTCTTGCGTGCGCGGACGGTCTTTCATGAGTTCAAGCGTTTCGCTGACATCGCTTCAATTCTTTCACCGGCTCGCTCCACCGACGGTCGCGACCAGAGAACGAACTGGAGCGGGGGGCGGGGGAGTGACGCCGGCGGTTTGTTGCGTGCCGGCATTTTTCTTGTCGTAGAAGGCTTTCACTACGTCGCGAACTACCGGGCCAGCCGCTTCGCCGCCGTGTTCCATTGTGTTTTGAACAATGGCCGCGACGACAATTTCGGGATTTCGCCGCGGCGCGAATCCGACAAACCAGCCGTCCATTTTCTTGTTTCCGATGCGATTGGCGGCGTTGTAGCTCATCAGCTGCGCGGTGCCGGATTTTCCGCAGAGGTCAATGTTCTGCAGGCGCAAGTGGTAGCCGGTGCCGCCTCCTTCGTTGACGACGCCGTACAATCCCTGCGTGACCTGTTCCACGGCGTTTTCAGAAAGAGGGAACTGGGTCGTTTTGAGATCCGGCATATTTTTCAAGAAGTGAGGTTGCACGAGCGTGCCCGCGCTCGCGACGGCCGCGGCCATGCGCGCGAGCTGGATGGGCGTGACGGTGACGGCGCCCTGTCCCACTGAGACGGAAATTGTCTCGCCCGCGTACCACTTATGGTGAAACACGCGCTCGACCCACTCCTCGGAAGGCATATTTCCCGCTTCCTCGCCGGGCAGATCAACACCCGTTCTACGGCCGAGCCCCAGTCCCGCTGCATAATCGTGGATACGATCGATGCCGAGCTGTTTGCCGATGGTGTAAAAAAACACGTCGCAGGAATCGACGATCGCTTTGTGAAGATCCACGGAGCCATGACCTTGTGGGCGCCAGCAGTGAAACGTCCGGCCGTAGAAATTCGCGAACCCGGGACAGTACACCGTGGTGCTCTCAGGCACGGCTTTCGAATCGAGCATCGCCGTGGCCATCACAATTTTGAAGACTGAACCGGGGGCGAGCTGGCCTTGAATCGCGCGATTCAGCAGCGGAGTTTCCTTGTCGGTATTGAGCTTCGCCCATTCTTCTGAGGGAATTCGAACCGCGAAGTCATTGGGGTCAAATGTTGGACGGCTGACCATGGCCAAAATTTCGCCGGTGCGCGCGTCCATTGCGACGACGGCGCCTTCTTTGTCCCGCATGTCGTTTTCGGCGATGGCCTGCAAGTCGTAGTCGATCGTCAACTGAATTGGCTTGCCGGGAATCGCCTCGACGTTGTCGAGAGTGCGCATCGCTTTGCCGACGCTATTCACGACTACTCGGCGCATGCCGTCCGTGCCTTCCAGGGTTTCGTTGTACTGGCGCTCGAGGCCGGCTTTGCCCACGATGTCGCCGGGACGATAGTGGCCGTCGCTCTGGTCCATCTGTTGCGGCGAGACTTCACCGACATAGCCGATCGTATTCGCGAGCATTTCACCGTGCGGATAGCGGCGGCGCTGGACCATCAATAGTTCGAGGACGGGAATATCGGCGCGGTGCGATTCGACGAAGGCGATGTCCGCAAGACTAGCAGCCGGTTTGATTACAACGGGCTGAAACTTCGGCTCGTTCTTCGACGCGTCGAGGGTCTGCTGAATATCCTGGCGGCTGATTCCGAGGCCGTCGATAATTTGAGGGATGCTTTTCTCGATGGCCTTCATGTCCTCGCGGAGCAGCAGGATGCTGAAGGAAGGATAGCTATCGACGAGCACACGCCCTTCGCGATCGAGCATCGCACCACGAGGCGCGATAATCGGGATCGAGCGCACCCGATTGCGTTCGGCGAGATCGGCGAAGTGTCCGGACTGGACGACTTGCAGCTTCCAAAAACCAACTAACAAGAGCATCACAAAAACCACGGAAGCGTAGGAGACGAGCGCCAGCCGTTCCTGGGGGACCTTCTGGTCGTTAACATTCCACGACGGCAATGGAACTCCTGCGCGGGGGTCTTACTTGGCCGGAATGCACTCGGCCTTGATGCGCCCTGATAAGCAAAATCGGGCGGAACCCGAAGCGGCATTCCAAACTAACACCGGCGAAGTGCGCCCGCAAGCCAGCTATGTCCTTTCGGTCAATGTATTGTGCCCAAAATTGGGAGCGGAAGGTAGCTGGCCCGAGGGACAGGAGCGGTGGAAAAGGCGCTATTGCCTTCTGCGCAGGCGGTCGAGAAGGGCGAAAAGCACCACGCCGACCCCGGCGGTGACGAGCGAATCCAGCAGAAGCCGGAGCGTGAACATCGGCATTGAATGGGCGAGAAGGACGCGTTCTGTGATGGCCAGCACCACCTGATGGAAATGGAAGAGGATGAATACGAGCCCGAAGCGGCTGATCGGGTGCTCCGTATCGATTCGCGCTCCTACGGAAGAGGCGACGTAGCCCACGCAAGTTTTTGCGATGCCGTACATGCCGATGGGATTGTCGTGGCTGAGCGCGTCCTGCGCGATGCCGATAGCCGCGCCGAGGAACATACCGCTCACCGGATTGCGTCGGCTGACGCCGAAGTAGATCGTGACGAGCAACGGCAGATCGACCAGTTCGGCGAAGCGGCCATACTTGTGAAGGAAGGCCTGCAGGACAAGCGCGAGAAAACAGACGAGGGGAACGGCGCCGCCGTAGTATTTGTGAACTTCGATATTCGATTCCGATCGGGCGCCGGCGCTCAGCATGGTATCCATGTCAATTATGCGCGTGAGGGGCGGGTGCGGGCTGACTCTTCGCAGCAGCGGGATTCGGCGTGTTTGGTGCGGGCGATTCCTCTGTCTTCTTCGGCGTTAATTCCTGCTGCGTGAGTAGAACGAGAACATCTTCAAGCCGATCGAGCCGTGCAGCGGGAGCAATCGAAATCACCTGGAATGGCGTTGCGGCCTTGGCGCTTTCAACCTTTCCGACGGGCAAGTCCTTGGGGAAAATGTGGTCTTCGCCGGAAGTAAGAATTTTGTCGCCGACCTCGACTTTTTCATCGTTGACGATGTAATCCATGCGCGGATTCGGGTCTCCGCTCCCTTTCACGACTCCGTGCGTGCGAGTGCCGGCGAGAAGTGCGCCGACGCCGCTGTCTCTGTCGTTGATCAGCAGAACTTGCGAAGAAGTGGGGAATACCTCGACGATTTTTCCGACGATGCCCTCCGGAGTGATGACAGCCAAATTGCGGTGCACATGGTCACGCTCGCCGCGATTGATGAACAGAGTGTGCGAGGTGGGATCGGCACTCGCCCCGATCACTTCCGCTGCGAGCATGGAGGCTTCGGGATGAGCGTTGCGGAAATTCAAAAGGTTGGCGAGGCGCTGGCCCTCGGCAGCCTGACTTTCTAGCTCGCGGTTGCGCATGCGAAGCTCATCGAGCTCTTTCTGCAAACGCGCATTTTCGGTGCGGGCATTGCGAAGGCCGATGTAGCCGCTCCACAAGCCGCCGATCCTCGAAAATGACCAGGTTCCGGCGCGTTCTACGGGCGTGAGTGTTTGCACCGCCCAGTAGCGAACCAGCCTGACGTTGTTTTCGCGCTTGATTTGAAATGCGAGCAGCAACACCTGCACGAGAATCAGAGCGGCGAGCAGGCTCAGCGGGCGATGGCGCGAAATAAGCGAGTCGGACATATTTGGATACCGATATTCAAATGCTCACAACCAGGACTCTCGGTGACGTTCCGCCTCAATGCTCAATCGATCGAGACGAGCCGCAGCAATCGGAAATCGCTCAGCATTTTTCCGGTGCCTAATACCACCGAAGCGAGCGGATCGTCCGCAATCGAGACGGGCAAGCCGGTTTCTTCGCGAATGCGCTTATCGAGATTTTTGATGAGCGCGCCGCCACCGGTCAGTACGATGCCGCGATCGCTGATGTCGGCAGACAGTTCAGGCGGCGTGCGTTCGAGAGCTACACGAATCGCGTTGAGAATCGTCGCGATGCACTCGGATAGCGCTTCGCGAATTTCGCTATCGTCGATCGTCACTGTGCGCGGAACGCCTTCGATCAGGTTGCGGCCTTTCACTTCGAGCGTGAGCGGCTTCTCGAGAGGATACGCCGAGCCGATTTCGATTTTGATCTGCTCGGCAGTGCGTTCGCCCACAAGTAAATTGTATTTGCGCTTCAGGTAGTGCATCACGGCTTCGTCCATTTCATTGCCGGCGACGCGCACGGAGCGCGAGTACACGATGCCACTCATGGAGATAACGGCGATGTCCGTCGTGCCTCCGCCGATATCCACCACCATGTTTCCCGACGGCTCTTCGATGGGCAGGCCGGCACCGATCGCGGCAGCCATCGCCTGTTCGACCAGATACACTTCGCTGGCGCGCGCGCGATAAGCGGAGTCCTGCACGGCGCGCTTTTCAACTGGCGTGATCTCGCTGGGAACGCCGATTACGATCCGCGGATGCACCAGCACGCGGCGGTTGTGCGCCTTCTGAATGAAGTATGTGAGCATTCGCTCGGTGACTTTGAAATCGGCGATCACTCCGTCCTTCATAGGCTTGATCGCGACCACGTTTCCGGGCGTGCGGCCGAGCATTTCCTTTGCTTCACGGCCTACGGCCACCACTTCGCCACTGTTTTTATTGATTGCTACGATCGAAGGCTCGTTGACGACGATGCCTTTTCCGCGCGCAAAGACCAGTGTGTTGGCGGTTCCCAGATCGATAGCCAGATCGGAAGAGAACAGGCTAAAGACCGACCGCATGTTGTAGCTGTTTTTCGTCACGTAACGCTTCCCCCAGGATGCGCTTGAGCACTGCTGCGGCAGCGCGTGCAAGTCAGCTTGAATCTGTGCGGCGCAAGTTTACGCGCTCTTGGTGCTATGACACGATATCTATGGCACCACGACGTCGACTTTTTTGATAGCTGTACCGCCTCGCCGATTTTGGCCAGTGATTACGATCGTGTGGCTCCCCCGCTCCATCGGCTGAGTGAAATAACGAAAATGGCCGTCCGGACGTATATCGGCAACCTGTTCGCCATTGATGATTAGGGCGGCGCCGGGTTCGGTGCGTCCAATCACTTCGACGTTGTTGCCATGCAGCTCCGTATCGTCTACCTCGAGCAGCATTTCCTGCTCTTTACCCGCGACCACGAGCATGAACTTAAAAGGATCGCTCTGGTCGCTCGCATTGTTTTTCTCGTCGATCGCGCGCACTCGCCAGAAATAATCGCCGGGTGGTAGTCCCGCGAGTTCCGCACTGGAGCCGGCCGTCTTCCGTTCCATCACCACTTTGTTGAACATGGACGTGGTGCTTACCTGCAATTCATAGGATTTCGCCGTGGTCACGGGCTTCCACGTGAATTGAATCGGATCATGCTTGGGATCGGCGACGATCACAGCAGCGAGATTGATCGGTTTATCCAATTGCGGCGGGGCCAGCACCTGACTCTTCGTAATCGCGCCGCCGGTGGGAAACGAAGCGCGTTCCCACTGCCCGATGTCGAGGTGTTCGCCGCCGCGATTCAGCTCCGCGCTTCCGTTATCCACGGTGATTTCCTGCTGGTTGGTCGTAGGGTCGCTACGCACAGCCGCGCGGCTATTCGCGCGCACGGAGGCGACGGCGTTTTCAAACGAAACTTCCGCCTTTGATCCCGGGATTTCCCACGAGCCCGTCGCGAGATCTACCTGTCCTGATGAAATATGCACGCCGACTTTCGATGCGCGGTCTTGCTGCACTACGTTGTCTTCCACGGTGACGAGCGTGTCGCCCTTTACAGTGTAAGTGGTTCCGTCCGCAAACTGAATTCGAGCCACGCCCTCGCCGCCGGTTTGAATCAGATCGCCTTTATCGAGCGAGAGTTGGTAGTCGGCGCTCACCCATTGCACCGAGTTGCTCTTCTTCACCTGGACTTTCCCGTCGAGGTTGACGAAGCGGGCTTGGCGGGCAGCAGCTGTAGAACTTTCGTTGGTTGAAGGCGCCGCGATGGAATCGGAGATTTTGTTGATCATGCTCGCAGCCATCTCGGGAAATGCGAAGTGGAAGGCGGCAAAAACAACCGCCACAAATAGGACGACGACCAGCACTACGGTCCGGTATCTGACCGTGTGCCAGTACACCTCCACACGCGATATCTTCGGCTTCTCAGCCGCCGAGATTTTTCCGATTGCCATGGCGATTTGGGGCCAGTTTTGCAATCTAGCATAGGGGTATAGGCCTTTCAACTTGGCCGGGGAACAGGATGCGAAACCGCTAACAGCAAGAAAGCACCATGTTTTCTCGTAACTTACAGGGGTTCCCAAAACAAGTGGCAAGGCTCGGGAAGCAGCCCGGAACCAAGCCGTGGTAGCGGAGGAATGAGATGGTCGGGACTGCGCGGAGCCATTTTGGAGGTTGACCTCAGGTGCTTGCTTAGGGAGACTAGATACTCGAATTGGCGCCCATTTTCGTCCTCCTGGCTGCCGAATCGAGGCATCGTCGCCCGTAAAGGCCGACCTAGAATTTCGCTGCGAGGCACATAGTCATGAATGAATCGATTGGGGAACTCCTTCCACCGACACGAATTATGCTCACGCCGGGCCCGTCGTGCATGGACCCGCGCGTGTACCGCGCCCTGGCTACTCCGCTCGTGGGGCATATGGACCCATGGTTCATCAACATGATGAACGATGTTCAAGCACTCTTGCGCAAAGTGTTCCAGACACAGAATCGCATCACGTTTCCGATATCGGCTTCCGGATCGGGCGGAATCGAAGCGGCCGTGTTGAATCCCTTGGAAGAAGGCGACGAGTGCATCGTGTGCGTGAACGGCTGGTTTTCCGAGCGCATGGCGATCATTGCGGAGCGCAGTCGCGCGAAAGTGATTCGAGTGGAAGCGCCTTATGGGCGGACGGTTGATCTCGATGATGTGCGCCGCGCCGGTAAGGGCAAGAAAATAAAATTCGTCGGGCTGGCGCATGGCGAGACATCCACGGGCGTCGTACAACGCCTCGACGACTTTCGCAAAGTGGCCGATGAATTGGGAGCGATGCTGGTTGTGGACGCGGTCGCGACGCTAGCCGGCGTCCCGATGGATATTGACCGCCAGCGCATTGATATTTGCTTCAGTGGCTCGCAGAAAGCCATCAGTGCGCCTCCTGGAATGGCACCGATCACGGTAAACGCGCGGATGGAAGACGTGATGCGCGCGCGCAAAACGCCGGTAGGAAGCTGGTATTTCGATCTCACCCCGATTATGACAATGTGGGGTAACGAACGTACCTATCACCACACGCCGCCGATTTCGCTGATTTACGGAATGCGCGAAGCATTACGGCTCGTGCTCGAGGAAGGGCTCGAAGCGCGCTGGGAGCGCCACCTGCAGAACCAGCGAGCGCTGGTGGCAGCAATCGAAGCGATGGGCCTCGAGCTATTTGTCGAGAATCCCGCCGACCGGTTGGTAACGGTAACCGGAATAAAAGTTCCTGCGGGAGTGAACGACGGCCGGGTGAGGCAGCAATTGCTGGACGAATTTAACATCGAAATCGCAGGAGGCTTCGGCCCCATCAAGGGCAAATTGTGGCGGGTTGGGTTGATGGGGTATTCGAGTCAGAAGACAAATGTGTTGCTGTTTTTGGCGGCGTTTGAAAAGGTTCTGCTCGATCAGGATTTCCGGGTGCCGGCAGGGGCTGGCGTGGCTGCAGCGGTGCGAAGCTACCAGCAGTCGTCGCAGCCTGCTGCCGTGGGCGCTCGGAAGTAGCAGCGCTGGAGGGATCAATGGCAAAAGCAACGTTTCCTACGATTCCAAACGCCGGCGCGATGAGCGAGTTCATCGGCGCGTTCGATGTTCCATCGAAAGTGACGGACTTCGTATACCGCTGCCGCTTTTCTCACTGCTGGAACGGAATAGCTACGCGGCATGCCGACACGATGGATTGCAAGTTTTTCGTGGATGGGAAAGGCGTGGTGCTCGGGCTCGCGCACCCCGGCTTTGTCGAATTCCGCACGCGCTCGGAACGCAATTTATCCGATCGCGAAGCCAGTTATATAGCGGCCGAATACCTGCGCGAGCGGCTTGAACAGGAAGACGAGCATGCGCTCTACGATGTTACCGCTTCTGACGTTCTCCGAATTATCGAAAAGCTCGGCATCAAATAAATTCGACTCGTCATTCAGAGCTATGGGACGTCAGATTTCGCTTTTTCCGCCGCAGCTGGTTTCGAATTTTTCGAGATGCTGCGAATGTAATTCACCAGGTTCCAAACGTCTTCGTCTTTCAGGCGATCCGCCTCGGAGGGCATTGCGCCGCCGTTACCATTCTTAATTACGTAGAACATCTCGCCGTCGGTAACCGACTTCAGAGTGGCTGGATCCCGATAATCAGGCATCTTGAGCTTCATGTCGATGGCAAGATCACCTTTGCCATCCCCGTCGGCTCCGTGGCACATCGCGCAATCGTAGCCATACTTCTTTTTGCCAGCCGCGATTGAAGCAGGCGTCGGCTTTATGGGGTTCACCACCTTCAATGCCTCCGGCGGAACTTTTGCGCTGGCCGATGGAGAAGGCGTTTTTTCTCCAGCGGGCTGGCTGCTTTGGTTCTGTTGAGCGCGGCAAGAAAATGCCAGGATCATAAAAGCTGACAAAACAAGGATGCGCGTCCACATGGCGGCCTCCTGATTGAGCGGATTGTACGCCCGTTAACGATGGAGGGATGCGGATTTGTTGCCGGGAATTTCTCTACGCGTCGGAAAGCGATTCGCCGAAATTCGCGCTGTCCTTTAGTTCGCCGGCTTCGAGGATCTCGCCGCAGTCAAGGCATTCGAGATACTGCGAATCGTCATCTTTGGCAATCAGGCGCGTACGGGTATGTTGGCAGGACGCGTTCGGAGGATTCGTCATCGTATTCTCAGTACAAATCTAACTGCATTCTAGCACCGGGTTTGGCCGCGCAGAATAGGGGCTCGCAGTTGACAAACGTTCGAATTACAACTATCAGTCAGACTGGTTTGAATAGGAAGGTGGGGAAAGGGTGAGTATCGGATCGTCTACACAAGAAAAGCTTGGCAGCGCACTCTTTTACGGGATTGTCGCTGTTCTCGCGTATCTTGCATTTCGCGTTTTTGAACCCTTCCTTGCATCGCTGGCTTGGGCGGTGATTCTGGTGGTTCTCTTTTTCCCGACGTATGAGCGGTTGGCAAAAAAGTGGGGGATGACGACGGCAGCCGTCGCGAGCACGATTGGCGTGACGCTGATCCTAATTGTGCCGGCGATCTTCATCATGGTTGCGTTTGTCCGCCAAGGATACGAAGCCGTCCAGTCCATTCAGTTGCAAGTTGCCACTGGCCATTTCCGGTGGGTGGACGACTTGTGGATGCGTCTTCAGCGACGCTTCCCAGAGGTTGAGGCGACCGACCTGATAACTACGCTCCGCGGTTATGCCGAACGGATTGCCGCGTATGTAGCCAGCCAGATTGGAACGGTGCTGCGCCACACTGCCGGATTTGCGTTTCAGCTTTCGGTAACGATTCTGGCTATGTTCTATCTATTTCGCGATGGTCCTTCGCTCGTTGACCGTCTTCGAGAGGTCCTACCGTTCGAGGGAGTCTATAGGGATCGAATGATTCGGGATTCGCGCGATCTGATTTTTGCCAGCGTTACATCCAGCATAGTGGCCGCTGCCGCGCATGGTTTGCTCGGGGGCCTGGCGTTTGGATTGACGGGAATCGGAGCGCCGATTTTCTGGGGCGTGATGATGGGATTTTTCTCGCTCGTGCCCGTCGTCGGCTCGGCATTGATCTGGGTTCCGGCCTCGATCAGTCTGATGCTGGAAGGACACATCGTGCACGGCATCATTCTCGCGCTGATCTGCAGCGTGATTGTGGGAATGATCGACAACATCATTCGCCCGTGGCTCATCAGCGGACGGGCTGAAATGGGCGGCCTTGTGGTCTTTATTAGCGTTTTGGGCGGTATCGCGGTTTTTGGGATGTTGGGCGTTGTGCTTGGGCCGATTGTAGTAGCGTTGGCCGCTGGCCTGCTTGACTTATATGCCCCAAGCGAGGCTAGAAACCAATCTCTCAATGCGGGTGGGAGCGAAAGGCATCGCGTGCTAGAGTAGCCCGCTTCGGAATTTGCGATGAGCAAGAACTCCAACACAAAACATGTCAGCAGCTTGCCGCCCGAAAAACTCCGGTGGCACTGCGATCCCACTCGCATCCCGTTCGCGACGACGGCGGAAGTGGAGCCCACAGTCAACGACATGGGGCAAGACCGGGCGATGCGGGCGCTGCGAATGGGCGTTGAGCTGAGAGCCTCCGGCTACAACCTTTTCGTATGCGGGCTTTCCGGGACGAGCCGCGGCGGGATGATTGTGCGCATGGTCGAAGAAATGCATCTCGAGACCGAGACTGCCCCGGACCGCTGCTATGTGAATAATTTCAAGAATGCGGACCGGCCGCGGTTGCTCACTCTTCCGCGCGGGCAGGCGAACGCGTTCAAAAAAGAAATGGAGTCGGGGATCGATTTTCTTCGGCGGCGCATTCCTCAGGTTTTCGAAGGGGAGCCGTTCCAGCGGCAGAAGACGCGAATTGTGGAGCGATTCACCGTGCGCGAGAAGGAATTGATGGACGATTTCACGCGCCGCATCGCGCGCGAACAGTTTGCTCTGGGACGCATGCAGGTGGGAGCGGTGGCGCTTCCGGAGATTTTTCCTGTCCTTGAAGGGCAGATGGTGCCCATTGAAGAAATTCCCAAGATGGTGCAGGAGGGTAAGCTCGAGAGCGTCGCAGCCGAAGATCTCGAGCGTAAATACGATCAGTTCCGGCAGGAATTTACCGTCGTGTATCGCAAAACGCTCTCGCTTTCACGCGAACTTGCGAGCGAGATGAGTTATCTCGAGCAGGAAGCGGCTTCGGTATTGGTCGATGGGGTGATCGAAGAGCTGAAGGAAAAATATCCCAGTCCGCAGATCTCCGAGTATCTCGAAGAAGTGCGTCATCACATTCTGGACAACCTCGACCCGTTCAAGGAGCGGGAAGGCGAGGACGAGCAGCCGCCATCGGAAGGCGGCGGAGGCCAAAGACCCGAACGCACGGACCGCGATCCGTTCCGCGTATACGGCGTGAATGTGATTCTAGCTCACGGTGAGCAGGAAAAAGTCCCGGTGATTTTTGAGACGATTCCCACGTACGCGAATCTTTTTGGCACGATTCACCGCAGTTACGACACGCGCGGCGGCTGGAATTCAGATTTCATGGATTTGCGCGGCGGTTCGCTTTTGCGCGCGGATGGCGGTTTCCTCGTGATGTATGCGCTGGACACGCTGACGGAAACCGGTGTGTGGCGCACGCTCAAGCGCACCTTGAATCACGGCAAGCTCGAAATTCAGCCGGTCGACGTATTTTTCCCTTTCAGTAGCGCGGCGCTGAAGCCGGAACCAATTGAGATTCACGTGAAGATCATCCTGATCGGCGACCGCGAAATGTACGAACTTCTCTACGATTACGAAGACGACTTCAAGAAAATTTTCAAAGTGCGTGTGGAATTCGATGAAGAGATGGCCTGGAGCGAAGAGGTGATTCGCCAGTACGCAGGCCGTTTACGCAAATTGAGCGATGACGAGCAACTCTGCCCGTTCGATCGCACTGCGGTAGCAGTGCTTCTCGAACACGGAGTGCGGCGCGCGGGCCGGCGTGGAAAAATCACAGCGCGATTTTTCGATCTGGCTGATCTTGCCCGAGAAGCGTCTTATGTGGCAAAGCATGAGAAAGCGCCAGTGGTCACTGGGGAGCATGTGAGGAGGGCGCAAGAGGCCCAAATCGATCGCCACAATCTAACGGAAACAAAAATCAGGGAGATGGTGGAGCAGAATCTCCTGTTTATCGATACCACCGGCGCCCGCGTGGGTCAGGTGAACGGGTTGAGTGTGCTCGAAATCGGCGGCTACGCATTCGGCAAACCGGTGCGTATTACGGCTGCGGTGGCCCTGGGAAAACTGGGAATTATTAACGTGGAGCGCGAATCGAATCTGAGCGGCCGCTTTCATGATAAAGGCGTGCAGATCATTTCGGGATATTTGCGCCGCACATTTGCGCAGGATAAGCCGCTCTCTTTATCGGCGAGCGTGTGCTTCGAGCAGTCTTACTCCGGGGTGGACGGCGACAGCGCGAGTTCCACCGAAATTTACGCGATTCTTTCGGCACTCTCGGAGATTCCGATCAAGCAGGAACTATCTGTCACCGGTTCGGTGAATCAGCAAGGCGATGTGCAGCCGATTGGCGGCGTGAATCAGAAAATCGAAGGATTTTACGATGTGTGCAAACTGAAGGGTCTCACGGGAACGCAAGGCGTTCTGATTCCGGCTGAAAACGTCGAGGACCTTATGCTGCGCGACGAAGTGATTGACGCCGTGGCGAAGAAAAAATTCCACATTTACCCGGTGGCGACCATCGAGCAGGGAATCGAAATTCTCACCGGTGTTCGCGCGGGCAAACGCGGCAAGGCCGGAAAATTGGAACCGGGCACCGTGTTTGCTGCGGTTGATTCGCGCTTGCGCGAGATGGCCGAGACGCTGCGAAGGTTTGAGAAGTAATCGCGGTAAAATATCAAATCAAGCGGCGCATTTGAACCGTCACTTGCACTGATTGGCCGTTGCGCTGAATCAGCAGCTTGTATTTGTGTCCTACTTGACGGAAGAGCGCGCGGATGGACGCGAGTGTGAGGTCCGCTGCGGGTTCGTCGTCAATTCCCGCGATTATGTCCCCTTTCAAAACTCCAGCTTCTGCTCCCGGCGTTCCCGGCTGCACTGATACGACTTCGAAAGTAAGAAGCCCTGGACCCTTGGCAACTACTGCGATCCCGCTCTTGTCTTCCTGTTCATAATCTTCGAAATGGTTGTTGGGATCGAGAATGAGTTGCTGGTGAGCATAATCGAAGATTACAGTGAAGCGGCGAAGTATCCCGCCGCCGATCACGCCGACGCGGTTATTGTCGAGACTGGAATTTGCTTTCGGATGGACGAAGGCCGCGATCGGCCCTCGAATTTCGTATCGGCCGATTTCAAGATCTGTTAAACGGCCGAGAGCGACCGTTGCGCCCCCTTCGATTTGCGGATCGGACGCGTTGATCGTCTTCACATGCGAAGAAAAAATGCGATGCACTTCGCTATACCGATCGGAAACTAGCATCGAGGCGTCCAGAGCCGTATTCACGACAAAATCATCCTCACGAGTTTTTTGGCCCGCCAATTTAAGGCTCGCTTTGATCAGGGGGGCGCTTCCGTTGAACCGCAGGGGAAAGGTGGCTCCCGTTCCCGTGTGCTTGTACACGGCAGGATCGTAAAGACGCAGCGTCTGGCGAGCGTAGTCGATCTCCACGACGACACGATTAAAAAAGTCGGCGCCAAGCGTGCCTTGATATGGTCGTCCAACTTCCTGCGAAAAATCCGGCTTATTCACAGTTGGGAAATCAACAAAGGACATATCCACGCCGGGGAAGTTTAATATCGCGTCTTTGAGATTGCTCAGTCCGAGCTCCGCAGCGCGGGTCGGACTAACGGACGATGCAGCGGCAGTGGAGTCCAGCACGAAGAGCGATGGCTGACTCTTGTTTATATCCACTGGAACAAAAATAAGGTTGCCTACGAATTCGGCCGGAACCTCGGCAGCGTTTCCGCCATACGCAAAGCGTGCGGGCGCCGGAGTTGGCGTTTGCCTTGTTACCGGCTGTGAATTCGCGGATCGATCCGGATGGAGGCCAATGAACATCGCCAGAATGGCTCCAAGAACGATGGGCGGGCGATGCATGATTTTATTTCGCTACTCCTTTTTACATAAACACAGCCGAGAACACTCCGATTATACGGTCACCGAATCGGCGCGAGATATCCTTCGCGGGCAAAGATCCGATACTCGGGCGATTTTATTGACGCAGGCCCCGATTGGCCGCTGGTGTCGAGAATCTGCACGGTGAGGGAATGAAATTTTCCGTCATGCTGAGGCGCCATACCCAGGACGTATTGGTGCCTCAAAGCAGATGCAATCTCGCGATAGATCGCGACGAAATCATTCGGCGATTCTGGGTAGTAAGCTCGCCCGCCGGTGATTTTCGCCAGCAACGAGAGCGCGGAATCGGCCTTCGCAAAGCTCACCGGGTTAGCCGGCTCCTCTGCCGCGTCTGCTTTTGGCGCGGCTTTCGATTTTTTTTTCTTCGTGCCGGAGGAGTGTCGTAATGAGCCTCCCAGCGCGACAGAGAACAAAACCGCGTCATCCGATTTAAGCTTCTGCACGAGCGCATCCCACCGGGCCGGTGGCGAGGAATCGAGGCCGGTTGTCAACAGCACAATCGCTTTCTTGCCGTGAAGCGGTGCAATCCAATCGAGAACAGTCGAAACGGAGTCGTAGAAGTTGAGATCGCCCATTCCGAGTGTGTATTGAATCTGACTAAGAGCCGCCACCAGCGCATTTTTGTCCGGAGTGAATGGCAGGATCGCCTGCGGTGCCTGAGAATATGACACGAGCGCGACTTCGTCGTCCGCAGCGAGCCCGTCGAGAAGTGCATAAGCGGCGGTCAGGTGCTCCGCATGAATCAAATAAACTGCGGGGCTGGTCTCCAGCATCACCAGCACTTGGGCAGGAGCCTCTGTCGGCGCAAAGAACACGATTGGCTGTTCGACGCCGTTATCTGAAACCCGAAACCGGTTTTGTGCCAGGCCTGCCGCGAATTTGCCGTGGCGATCGAGCACGCTAACGTCAATTTTCACAATCTCAGTTGTAGTTTGAATTCCTGCTTGCGGCGCGCGATTGGTTTCCTGGGCCTCGAGGGGAAGTACGAAACAAAAGAGGAAATTCGCCGCTCCGAAAATAGTTGCGAGGAAAACTCGGCAGTTATGTAAGCTACTGAATGTACGAATCAAAGTAGACGCCGTGAGGATCCTTCCACCAGCCGCTGATTCCCGTGTGAAGGTGGCGCGTGAGAACTTCAGGCTTTACCGCTTGCAACCAGTCGAAGGAGGGAGGTGGTGTGGCTGAATCCTTTGCTGCTTTCGCCACCTCGTCAGCAACGTGTGCAATCACCTTGTCCCAAGGGATTTGGACAAAATCGACGGCACTCAGCCCGGTCAGTTTCTCCGGGAGAAGGGAACGCTGATGTGCGAGTTCTCCGCTCCTCAGAATACCGTAGGCAGTAGGAGCATCGGGCTTGGCGTCCAAGTGTGACATTGCCTGTCGAATGAGCGCCTTACGAGGCGCCGCAAAAAGCATTGTGGGCGTTACCGCAACGTAATAAAACTCACGCTTCTTGACTCCAGTCTTGGGATCCGCATTAGGAAAAACGAGATCAAGGTAAGTGGTAGTCCCTGATGTATCCTCCCCGACTATGAAGGTTCCCGCGGTGGCTCGCAGGATCCGAAGCATATCCTGAGGCTTCTGAATCGAGACCGCATAAGTTCTCAGAGACGAGCCATCTTCGCCGAACGAGGTCTCAGATGCGACTTCTCCCG
This sequence comes from uncultured Acidobacteriota bacterium, assembly GCA_963729525.1. GTDB lineage: Bacteria > Acidobacteriota > Terriglobia > Acidiferrales > UBA7541 > Palsa-295. The sequence continues at coordinate 2,387,189 of CAVSOB010000005.1, read as the reverse complement.
TGAAGAGCTGAAGCGCATCGGCTATTGGCATGCCAAGAAATCCTTGCGCCATTTTTTCGTACATTTCCACCGCGGCTGCCTGTTGCGCTGTCAACATCGGTTCGGCCGCGGCGCGGAGCATTTGATAAATCGCGACGAAATTAAATCTCGAGATGCTGAAGATAGGCCCTGCGCTGACGACGGGCTCGGTAACGAACGAAGTGCCGCTTGTCCCGGCAAAATCAAACACCCCACCTGCGGCGGCGTCACCAAGCATCGCGCCGTGAAATCGGGTTGCCTCTCCGGCGAAACTGATGCTCCCGCCGAACGCGCTGATTCGATCGAGGCGCAAATTGACTGAAAACTTCGTAGCCGGTTTCTCCAATTGCGCCGGGGTAAGAATCTTCGTCAGGTTCGGAAAACGCGCAAAAAATTCCAGGGCTGAATCGGGGCCGATAAATGAACGAATCGACTGGTATTCGGGAAGTTGTGTCACCGAATCGGCGGGTTTCTCAGCACCGCAGAATCGGACGATGAGTTCTTCGATCACGGACTTTTGATCGGCGAGAAAGTAGAATTTCGGCGTTAGGGCTGTGTAGGAGACATCCGTTCCGGTCGCACGCGCTTCGATTTTCGTCCCGTGGAAATCGTAGCTCATCACCGTTGGCACTTCCTTGCCCTTGGCGCGGTTCGCGGCGCGCAACTTTTCGACGATGGCCTCTTTTCCGTGCGCGTCATACACGATGAAGAATCCGGTAACTGGAGGCGGCGCAGCATCAGCTGCCGGTTTTTGGTCCGATTTCGGATTCAAAACGATACCCACAACAGCAGGATTGTCGAGGAGTGAAAGCACTTCCGCTTGTTCGCGTTCCGAAGTCGCCGGGCCATTTTTGGCAATATTCTCACGCAAATTCTTTAGAGCCGCTTCGCGAGCTTGCGCGAACTGCGGGTCCTCAAATAGCTGCACCACGTGGTTCGTTTTTTCCGCGCTGGTAACGGCTCCCATGCCGTGCCAATACGCAAAGAACGCAGTGCTTGCAGGCAATCGCTCGGGAAGTGCCGGGGACTGTGCCTGTAGAGAGGCAACTGCGGTAACAAGCAGAACCAGCGGGACAAGTATCTTAATCCGGCGCACTCCACCGGCCAACATACGAATCGTGTTCAAATGCGCCACCTCCGCGGCTGTTCGTCAAATTACGACAGCGGCCAGATTTGTTCCGAGCTTCAGTTCCCTGGCGCTGGTTTTGCAGCCGCAGAAGCGGTGGGAGTGCCTCCGCCCTTGGGAGTGCTCAGGTAACCCTTCGCGTGATCTTTCGAGACTTCGAAGACGACGATTTCGTAGGGCGATCGTGCGCCTCGGACATAGAACTGCACAGGTTCACCGACGGTCTTGTCCTTTTTTTCAATGGCCTTGTCGTCGGCGACCACGTTCATCGTGTACTTGAACCGCTTGGTGTCTACTTTGTTAAGCTTCACCTGGATGGGACCGACGCGCTGGACCCCCTGTTGTTTGCCGATGTCGAATTCGAAGATGTCGCGCTCGTTGAGGCGCTTGAGCTCTTCCACTTCGTCGTGATTTCGGGCGATGAGTCCGCTCTGCACGCCAAGATCGCCAACTGTGCTCTGGAGTTTGCTTTTGGTTGCTTCCAGATCGGCTTTCGTGGCAGCCACGTCGCTCTTCGTTCCACTGATTTCCGTTGCCACTTGGCCCAGTTTTGCCGACGTGTCCTGTTCGACCGCACCAATTTGCTCGCGCAGTTTCGAATTGTTCACTTCCTGCTGCCGTTTTAGAGAAGCCGATAAAGATCGTGCCTGGGCCAGTTCATCCTGCGTAAGACCGAGCTTCTGCGAAGTCACTTGGAGCTGGCCCTTTAGGTCGGCGAGTTGTGTGTTCGTTTTTTCCAGCTCCGAGCCCAGGACGCGACTCTTCTTATCCGCGTCATCGAGACCCTTTCTCATCGCCTGTCTCTCTGCATAGCTCGCGAACAACAGATATCCAACGAGCACGAAAGCAACGACAAACAGAAGAACCACCCATCGGGGCAGAGCCGCCACTTCTGACACTGGTTCTTCAGGCTGGGGATGCGGCAGCGGCGTAGAACTCAAACTCATAGATCTCCTTCCGGCGGCCGGGCCGCCTTATTCTTACCGATGTGCGGAATTATGGCTGAGGTGCAAGAAGTTGTCTATGCTTTGCGACGGCGATTGTTTCCTCGGCGCTGAGGCCACAGCGCTTCCACCGTCGTCGTCAGGCCGCCGCGCGGCGTGAATTCCCCGGTAACACGGCAACTGACCGGTCGAGCCGCTTCGACAATGTCGCGAAGGATTCGATTCACGGCGTTCTCATAGAAAATTCCAAGATTTCGGTACGCAAGCAAATACATCTTCAGGGATTTCAACTCGAGGCAAACTCTCCGAGGTTCGTACCGGATCGTGATCTTGCCATAGTCCGGCAGTCCCGTCTTAGGGCATACGGAGGTGTATTCCGGAAATTGAACAGTGATCTCGTAACCAGGGAAGTGGTTGGGCCACGTCTCTAGTTTAGGTAGGCGAGCGTTAATTCCTGCCATGGAATGAGCGTCGGTATATTGGGCCATTCTCTCCTCTAAGCAATTCTAACGAATATAGATTCTACACTCCGTGCCGGATTCGTCGCATCTTGCCTGCACGAGGCTTTTTGAGTATCCTCGCGGAAATACAGCCACCCAGAACCGATTAGGAGCCGGGCGATCGGATGATCTGTCCACAATGCCGGAGTTCGGACTGTTACCGCTCCCGCCGGGATGGAGTTCTTGATCTATTAGCGACATTTATCGGCTTGAGGCCTTGGCGTTGCCATACTTGTGACTGGCGGTTCTACGGTAGGCGCGTTGCGTACTTCTTTAGTCGTTACGCTCACTGCTGGAAATGTGGAAACTTCGATCTCGAACGTATCTCTCGCGAGCGTGTCGAACACGGTTCAGTGATCTCGCTGAAGCGCTGGTTGGGTTTTCCCGCTTACCGCTGCGATCTGTGCAGGCGGCGATTCTTTAGTGTTTTATCTTTTCGCCGAATTGTGCCCTCCACAGGCCGCGGCTCCCGAGGGGGCGATGGCGACGAGCCAAGCCCTGCCTCACCCTTGGGATCGAGCTAGCTTTCCCCTTCATTCGCCGACGTACCCCCATCTGGCTCAAGCTCCGTCAATCGAGGCCCTTCCGGACGTTGTAACGCACAATTAACATTGCCGTCACGGGTGGTTCAAGGGCGGAACATAAGGTTTGCCCTCCCCCAAATCTGTTAGGGGGGAAGGCGCGGCTTGAGATTTGGGTGTCCTCTCCGCGTTGTGCGAAATAGCTGCAACTCTTTGTGTTGCTTTTCATCTCCGTAAGGCCGGCACATCGCCAGTTCGGGCACAGATGAACGCCGGATTCGCGGCCAACGGTACGGTTAGCGTGTGGGGTTGGTGGGCCATGGGCTTGCTGCAGCCGGGGCTAAGCGCGGGTCACTAGATTCGGAAGTTAAATTCAAGGAGGAAGGGAATGCGAGCACTTGCACTATGGATTCTGGCGCTAGGCATCGCTGCTTCTCCGGCGATAGCACGAGCCGCTGGAACGGGGGATGACAAGGATTCAACCGCTGCCAAGCCAGCGGTCACAGCCAAAGCCGCAGCGGATAAAACCGATAAAACGGATAATAAGACGCCAGCGGATTCCTCTAAGTCGGACGCGACAACAAAGCCGGCCTCGCCGACCGTGGAAAACGAACTTCAACAGCTTCGCGAACTCCTGGAGGCGCAGTCCAGACAGCTGCAGGAGCAGAACGACGCGTTGAAGGAACAGCGCCATGAAATGGAAGTGATGCAACTGAACCTGAAGGCCGTGAATGCTCCCCTCGTCAATGAAGGTGCATTACCCGCCTCCAGTGTGACTGCTCAACCAGCGTTTTCAGCGGGTTTTGTTGCTTCGCCGGACGAAGACAAACCGGATGCGTTTCAGATCCGCTTCAAGGGAATCACGATTACTCCAGGCGGTTTCGCGGCGGCGGAAGGTGTGTGGCGACAGAAGGGCATCGTCAACGACGTGAATACCGATTTCAAGGGCGTTCCATTTTCTGGCGCCTCAAACGCCCACCTCAATGATCTGAACTTCTCCGGCCGCCAGTCACAGATCAATGTACTGATTCAAGGAAAGCTGGACGGCGTCAAGATCGGAAGCTATTTCGAGGGTGACTTTCTCTCCGCCGGCACCACCTCGAACAACAACGAGACCAATAGCTATACCTTCCGGCAACGCCAATTCTGGGGGCAAGCAGCCTTCGAAAGCGGCTGGACCATCACCGGCGGGCAGATGTGGAGCTTAGCGACAGAGACCAGGAAAGGCACGCAGCCAAACACAGAAGCGAGGCCGATGACGATTGACGCGCAGTACAACGTCGGCTTCTCTTGGGAGCGGCAGTTTGGTTTCCGTGTATCGAAGAGCTTGATGGATAACAAGTTGACGGTTGCAGCTTCCGTAGAAGGTCCCCAGACCACCTTCGGAGGCAAGGTTGCGACACAAAACCTCTTGATTGCTGCACCCGGCGATTTGGGCGGTTTGTACAACAACCAGGCCAACTATTCATTCAACGCAACGCCGGATTTTGTCCTCAAGGCGGTGCTTGAACCGGGATGGGGGCACTACGAAGTCTTCGGTGTGATAAGCACGTTCCGCTCGAGGCTTTTCCCCTGCGTCGGGGCCAGCGCAACAGCGCCATGCACCTTTAACGGCAGCACGGCCACCAACTCTGGCGCGTTTGCAAGTAACGATACCCGCACCGGTGGCGGCATCGGCGTCAATGCTCGCGCGCCCCTCTTTAATCATCACCTCGACGTCGGCCTGCATTTCCTAGGCGGTGACGGCGTCGGTCGCTATGGGAACGCTACTCTGGCCGATGTTACGGCGCGGCCCAATGGAACGCTAGTGCCGCTCCGTGCGTATCAAGCTCTCGGATCACTTGAATTCCATGCGACTCCGAAGCTCGATATCTACGGTTACGCGGGTGGTGAGTATGAGCAGCGTGCTCAATACTTCGATGCGAAAGGAAACCCTGTCGGTTACGGCAACGTTGGCTTCAGGAATGACGGCTGCACGCTCGAGCTTTCCCCGACCAACCAAAACACTCCTGTTGCGCCGGCAAATTGCCAGGGCGACATCCGCAACATTATCGAGGGTACCCTTGGCTTCTGGTATCGCTTCTACCAAGGGCCGAAGGGCCGGATGCAGTATGGACTCCAGTATTCTTACTTCGTGAAGAACACCTGGACCGGCTCGAATGGAAAAACGACCGGGACCTTATTCTTCACTCCGTCGGCAAACGACAGCATGGTCTTCACTTCGTTGCGCTACTACTTGCCGTAAGCCGCTCCGGCTAACGGCTGCCTGTTCCAACGAGTTAGATTCACTAAAGGGTGCTTCCTTCGGGAGGCGCCCTTTTTGTTTTTTCGTGACCTTACCGAGGTGGGATCTCGAACTAGCGACTCGCCTTGGGAACAATGCGCTGAAGCGCGTCTTCCACGCCTTGCGGCTTGAAACCGAACGGGCCGGGATCCGATTTGTAGCTCACCCGTCCATCCCGATCGATCACGTAAAGGCGATCGGGCCAGCCCGAGTAAGCGCGCTCGGTAACGTTATCGAAGTTGTCGACGACGGCGGGAAACTTGATGCCAAGCTTCACGACGCACAATTGCCCCATCTCGCTACGTTCGTCGAAACTCTTCGGGCTCGCAAATACCACGTGGTCATCCAGATTGTCGGGATCCTGCCACACATCGCTTGTGTGCGCTTCGCGAATGTAAACGACGTAGAATGCTACCCGATCGCCATACTCCTCGTAGAGTTTGTTGAGAGCGGGGACCTCCCGCCGGAAGGGAGGTCACGTGTAGCTGCCGAACACGAGGACCACGGGCTTTTCGCCGCGCAAAGATGACAATCGCAAGCTCGACTTGTGGTCGGGACTCTCGAGCGAAAAATCCGGCGCCATATCGCCGACCTTTACATTGCCTGCGCGCGCCACCTGCCAGAGTGGCTTGAAAGGCAGCGCCGCAAAGACTGGCCAAGGAACGTGCTTCATCGTCGCTGCGAAACGATCCGGTGGTTGCAGCATGACGCCGAACAGCACCGCCGTCATCACTACGTACAGAGCGACAATCGACGCTCCGATTTTCGCAAGAACTTTCCAGCCGGCTTTGCTTTCTTTCGCCTCAGGCATTGAATGACGCCAAGTCTATAACGCTTTCCTACTGGTTTTACAGTATTGCTGAAAGCTTAAGTTATCCCTAGAGTTTCTGGGCTTGGCCGCCAAAGGCTCCCCGCTTGAGGCGCACCCCCCAAGCGAAGTTGACCTTGCCCGGCTGGCTCGAATGGGGCTGGCCGGGAGTTTCTTCCCCCGCAGACCGCTATGACTACACGCGCACCGCAGCCCCGCGGACACACCAATCCCGTTTCCGGCGTCCCGCTAAGAATGTTAGAATCACCCTACGCGAAGTAAGAACCAGCTGCGTTTTGGCGATATCGTCTAAAGGTTAGGACGGAGCCCTCTCAAGGCTCAAATCCGGGTTCGAGTCCCGGTATCGCTACCAATATTTCCTGGGAATTTCGCTGATTCCGTCCTCGGTCGTTCCAACTTTTACTCAATTTTCAAAACAATAGCACTTCGATATTACGGCGGGCGAGGCCTCGTTGGACGGTTGACTTCGCCCCCTTTGCTCGGCATAGGGTATTCCAGCTTTTCTTGTCGTCTCCGGGAAGTAACGCCCGTAGACCTTGTGCGAAATCAGTGGTTTTCAGGCGGAGCGGTTTGCACTCTAGTGGACGGTAAGTCGCGTAGACCGGACAAGGGCTTTCGATCGGACTCCACTTCTCCGGGTAACCGCGTGGTCCAATTGTTTTGCCTTTCCTCGTCAGGCATAATCGGCGGCAGGTACGAATGCGAAAGAACGGGAATCAGCCCATGAGCATCGTTTGTCGGGATTGGAGATGTCAATGAGCAGCGTACAAATCGGACAAAAGAGCTATGAGATGCCACCGCGAGAGGGGATCAGCATCGCGTGCTTTCTCACCGTCGCCGACATCGAGCGATCGGCTCGCTACTACGAAAAGGTTTTCGGCGCTCGCATTCTGACCCTGGGTGACGGCAATGCGCCTGCGTACCTTCAGCTCGCGAATATTTGGATGATTCTGAACGTTGGAGGCGGCCCGACCCCGGATAAGCCGGCGGTAACGCTCAGCGTCCCCGAGCCCAAATCACATCAACAGCTTTATGAATTTCCGCGTTGCGGATATTCAAGCGTGCTATGAATTATGGAAAAGTCGAGGAGCGGAGTTCATTACGGAGCCGATCCCCAAGTACGGTGAGACGCGCTGCTACATCCGGGATCCTGACGGATATATTATCGAGGTCGGACAGAGCACCGACCTCAAGTACGGATGACGATCGGCCCCGAAAAGGCATCCTCATAATCCCCTGCTCTCGACAGTTACGCAGAAGCGCGCGTTAAGATGCACGCGAAGTGGGCGGCCCGATTGGAGCTTTGCTATGCCTTCCGCTCAAGAACTCGACACTCACCATCCGATGCCTGACCGGCGACTGTGAGTGGGACGGTCGATCTCTACGATAACGCCTACGGGCATTATGAGGCCGAGGTGTACCGACTGGTGCGCGCGAATACGTACGGCAAGGATCTGGGGCAGACGGGTTGGACGACCACGCAAGAGTCAGAGGAAATTCCGCAGAGGCTGCAGTTGAGTTCGAGTTCGAGGGTGCTGGAAATTGGGTGCGGCTCCGGACGGTATGCCCTCCAGATTGCCGGTCACGTCGGGTGCCGCATCGTGGGCGTGGACATCAATGCTGCCGGCGTAGAGAACGCGAATCATCTGGCTGTTGCGCAAAATTTGTCCTCACAAGTGCGGTTTCAGGTGGCAGATGTTTCGCAGTCGCTCGCGTTTGACAATGCCGCGTTTGACGCGGTTTTCTCGAATGACGTACTCTGCCACGTTCCCGGACGGTTGGCGCTACTGCGAGAAATCTTCCGAGTCCTGAAGCCGAGCGGCAGGTTTCTGTTCAGCGATGCGCTCGTGATTGGTGGCATGATTTCGCAGGAAGAGGTGGCTGCGCGGAGTGCCATCGGCTACTACCTGTTCAGCCCTCCTGGAGAAAACGAGCGCCTGCTGCGGGACGCGGGTTTTCCGTGCATTGAAGTGATGGACACGACGGCGAGCGCCGCGGAGATTTCAGAGCGATGGCACCACGCGCGGGAGCAACACGGCGAAGCGCTGGCAGCCATCGAAGGCCGGGTGAATTTCGAGGGATTGCAGAAGTTTTTGGCAACGGTTGAAAAACTCAGCCGAGAGCGCAGGCTTTTGCGGCTTCTCTATGTTGCCGAAAGACCTGCCACCTGAACCTTCCGCATAGCAACTGGTTACTTCGCTTCCACCGCTTTAAAATTACCGCCGCTTCGAACCCCGAATTGCCGACCGAGCGCCGCGCGGTGCCTTCTGCGTCAAAACCGCCGTGCCAGAGTGCGACGAACCAGCCGAGGCAGCCGCCGCCTGAGCCGGTTGCTCGGTGCGGCGGTCATTCGAAGCATTCCGCCAATTCACCTTCGGCATGATCAGCGATGGATCCACTCGATCGCGGTATTTCACTGCGATATTCATCAGCGAATCGAGCAGCGAATCCGACAGCCAGTGCGGCTTCAATCCCAGATCGATCAGTTTCGAATGCTTGGCATTGTAATAATGCTCTTCGGCTTCCACACGCGGGTCCGGCAGATTCTCGATTTCAACCTTCAGCCGCATTTTCCGCGCCGCTCTCTGCACCAGTTGCGCAAGCTCCAGAATCGAGAATTGCTCGGTGAACTGATTGAAAACCCGGCATTCGCCTCGCGCCGCTGGTTCCATGCAAGCAAGCTCGATGCAGCGCACCGTGTCGCGAATGTCGAGGAAGCCCCGTGTCTGACCACCCTTGCCGTACACAGTCAGCGGATGGCCGATCGCCGCTTCGATGCAGAAGCGATTCAGCACGGTGCCGAAAACTTCATCGTAATCGAACCGGTTGATGAGCGCTTCGTCGAGCGCCACTTCATCCGTCAGCGTTCCATACACAACGCCCTGGTTCAAATCCGTTGCGCGCAGTCCCCAAATCTTGCACGCAAACATGATGTTGTGGCTGTCGTGCACCTTCGACAGGTGGTAGAACGATCCCGGCTGCTTCGGGAAGGGCAGCACGTCCTTGCGCCCGTTGTGCTCGATCGTGATGTAGCCTTCTTCGATGTCGATATTCGGCGTCCCGTACTCGCCCATCGTTCCGAGTTTCACCAAATGGCAATCCGGACGCAATTCGCGAATCGCGAACAGAAGATTCAGGGTCCCAACAACGTTATTCATCTGTGTAAACGACGCGTGCTTGCGATCGATCATCGAATACGGCGCCGAACGCTGTTCGGCAAAATGCACCACCGCATCCGGTTCGAATGTCTTTACCGTGGAAGAAAGGAAGTCATAGTCGGTCACGTCGCCCACAAACATCTCAATCGTATTTCCGGTGAGCTCCTGCCAAACCTTCAGTCTTTCGGAAAGAGGACGGATCGGCGTGAGCGATTGCGCGCCGAGTTCGTGGTCCCACTGGCGGCGGAGAAAATTGTCAACGATGGCGACCGAGTGCCCCTTACTCGAAAGATACAGTGCCGTAGCCCAACCGCAATAGCCGTCGCCCCCAAGTACCGCAATCCTCATGTCCTCTCCTCCGTTTTCTGACCTTTTCGCCTAAGTAACGCCATCTCGAACGCTGACTCTAGCATGCGAAATGTGCATTTGCTCCGCACTCGCACCCCAATTGCCGTTTGTGCTATCAGGTACCTGGACTTCCGCTTTCGGCCCGCCAAGACCCGCTCGCATGGCGCGGTCACTCGCTTTGTCAGGGGAATTGAGCTGAACGGCAACCAAACATCAAGCAGAATCAAATTTTACCTCTCGGCCCGCCACAATGCAATCCACTTAAGCACGCAGTCGCTTCTCAGCTCTGAATCGCATCCCGCCTCATGTTCCGCCTTGCACCTGCCGATACCTTACCCGAAGGATTGGTGTTCGCAAAAAAACGTGCGAGGCCACAATGCTAGAAAATGACAGGCGTTTCAGGCAGCGTTTTGATATGAGAGTCCAGGTTAAAATCCGCAACCTCGACTCTCCCGATTTAACGGAGCAGCAAGTCGAATCGTCGAACATTTCCGCTCGCGGCGTCTACTTTTCGACCGATCTGCCACTCAACATTGGCGCCAGAGTCGAGATGTTTCTCACCATGCCGGTGGAGATCGCGGGAAAAGACTTACGGCTTTGGCGCTGCACAGGACGCGTCGTTCGCATGCAGCCTCGAAGTGCGTCGCAACCGAAGGCCGGTAACGGAGTGGAGATTCACTATTACGAAGTGCTCGACGGAGCCCGGGCGGCCGTCGCGAATCCCCGGTCCGGACGTATCCCGCTACCGTAATCCCGATCCACATTTCGGATGCTATTCGCGGAGGCCAAACAACCTATGCCCAGGCGAGCCCTAATCGTTGACGACGAACCGGCTGTGTGCCAGTTGATTCAGGGTGTTCTGAGCTCGTCCGGTCTGGATTCCTTGACACTGACGAAAAGCGCCGATGCCATCGGATATCTGCGCGATGAGAAATTTGATGTGGTGCTGCTCGATTTTTCGATGTCTGCGCCCAGCGGAAACCTCGCGCAGCAGGCTCGCGGTTCCGGTTTCAACCAGAGAACGCCCATAATTATAATTAGCGACGATCTGCGCCCGTCCGCCGTTTCTGATGGATTCGAGGCCGGTGCCAGTTTCTTTCTGTATAAGCCCATCGACACGACGCGCTTGCAAAGGCTGATTCGAGTCGCGCAAGGCGCCGTCGAACAGGAAAAGCGCCGCTTTCGCCGCGTCCCAGTTCGGTCCAAAGTTCGCCTCGGCTCTGATCAGCGAGAATTGGAGTGCGAAACAGTCGACCTCAGCCTGAACGGCATGATGGTCCAGTCTTCCCGCACCGTGCCTCTGGGTTCGCACGTGCGAGTCACCCTCGACATGCCCAACGGCGCCAAACCTCTTCTCGGTACCGGAGCAGTGATGAGAACCGTCGGCGAGCACCAAATGGGAATTCAATTCAATCTGCTGCGCACCGATGAGAGCGGAAGGCTGCAGGAGTTTCTCCTTCCACTGATTATCGAAGGCTGAATGATGCCCGTAAATCCAGCCGCCCTTGCCCACTCATACGATATGCGCCTCGTCGCGTTATCGGTCCTGATCGCCATTCTTGCGGCTCATGCGGCCCTGGATCTGGCCGGACGCACTGCCGCCGCGCGAGGAAATCTGCGCTTTGCATGGCTTGCCTGTGGCGCTTTTGCGATGGGCTTCGGAATTTGGTCGATGCACTACATCGGAATGCTGGCTCTCAAGCTCGGCGTTCCGATTCTCTACGATTTCCCCACAGTCCTATTCTCGTTGTTAGCCGCAATATTCGGCGCAGCCACGGCACTCTGGATCGTCAGCCGAAAAGAATTGACCGTGATTTCGGTAACGGCTGGCAGCCTGGTCATGGGCTCAGCCATCGGTGCGATGCACTATGTCGGGATGGCGGCCATGCGCATGCCCGCAATGTGCCACTACAATTCCACAATTGTCGGCGCCTCGATTCTCATCGCTGTCGTTGTCTCTGCCGCAGCACTCCTCCTCACCTTTCGGTTCCGAAGTGTACAGAACGAATTTAATCCTGGGAAAATCTCCAGCGCTGTCGTGATGGGTTTTGCCGTTGCAGCCATGCACTACACCGGCATGGCTTCCGTTTCCTTCACCGCTTCTCCTCTCGTTGAAGACGCCTCTCACGCCGTCGATGTTTCCTCCCTGGGAGTAGCGGGGATCACGATTGTCAGCGTCTTCGTGGTCGCCATTGTCGCGATCACCTCGCTGCTCGATCGAAGATTTTCCGCACAAGCTGTCCAGCTGGCTTCGAGCGAAGAACGCTACCGGCTGCTCTTCCAAAGATCTCTCGCCGCAGTCTACCGAAGTACTCCCGATGGTCGGATTCTCGATTGCAATGAAACTTGCGCAAGAATCCTCGGATACGAATCTCCGCGAGAACTGATCGTTCTGGATGCAAACTCCGCCTCTTTCGAAGAGGGAGATCGAAGCGAGTACCTCGCCCTGCTCTCCTCCGACGGGCTGGTGAGCAATTTGGAGACGAGCTTCAAGCGCAAAGACGGCACACGAGTCTGGGTCCTCGAAAATGCTAACCTTGTCGACGATCCCACTGAGGGAGGCTCCGTCGTCGAAGGAACTTTCCTCGACATCTCCGACCGCAAGAGCATGGAATTAGAACTCACCCAAACCAAAGAGCTCGCGGAAGCTGCCAATCGCGCCAAGAGCGATTTTCTCGCCTCCATGAGCCATGAGATTCGCACTCCCATGAACGGAATCATCGGGATGACTGAACTCGTTCTCGATACCGACCTCAATTCCGAGCAGCGCGAATACCTGAATATGGCCAAGCTCTCCGCTGACTCGCTGCTGACTCTGATCAACGATATTCTCGACTACTCCAAAATCGAAGCTGGCAAGCTGGACATCGACGCAATCGACTTCAACCTCCGCAATAGCCTCGGCGACACCATGAAATCGCTCGCGTTGCGCGCCCATCAGAAGGGCTTGGAACTCGCCTGGGATGTCCAGCCCGACGTCCCGGACGACTTGATCGGAGATCCCGGCCGCCTTCGTCAAATCATCGTCAATCTCACGGGCAACTCCATCAAGTTCACTCACACAGGTGAAGTCGTCACCTATGTCGCCGCGGAATCGCAGTCCGCGGAGTCAGTCGAACTCCATGTCACCGTCGCCGACACGGGCATCGGCATTCCCATCGAGAAACAAGCCGCGATCTTCGAAGCCTTCACGCAAGCTGATAGCTCCACCACGCGAAAATACGGCGGCACCGGCCTCGGCCTCAGCATCTCTTCTCGCCTGGTCGAATGCATGGGCGGCAAAATCTGGGTCGAGAGTGAACCGGGCAAAGGCAGCCGGTTTCATTTCACAGTGCGCATGGGTGTGCAGAAACCCGATTCCACAAAGCCGCTTCGCATCGCACCCGAACAACTGCGGGGCTTGCCGGTCCTCGTCGTTGACGACAATGAAACCAACCGCCTGATCCTCACGAAGATTCTTCGCAATTGGAAGATGGCACCGCACGAAGTAGACGGCGGTCCAGCCGCAATCGCCGCACTCGACGCCGCACAAGAGTGCGGTCGACGATACCCGCTGATTCTCCTCGACGCTCAAATGCCGCAAATGGACGGTTTTGCTTTAGCCGAGCACATAAAAAAATCTCCTCACAACGCCAGCGCCACTGTGTTGATGCTGAGTTCCGCCGGTCTCCGCGGCGACGCTGCCCGTTGTAGCCAGCTGGGAATCGCTGCCTATCTGACCAAGCCTTTCAAGCAATCCGAGTTGTTGGAAGCGATTCTCACCGCGCTTGGAACCATCCCGCAGCCGGACGCTAAACCGAAACTGATCACACGTCACTCACTCCGGGAAGAGGGCGCTCAAGGTTTGCGTATTCTGGTCGCCGAAGACAATGCCGTCAATCAGGTGCTAGCCGTTCGCCTGCTGGAGAAGCGCGGACACAAAGTCCAAATCGCGGCAAACGGCAAACGGGCGCTCGAGTGTCTGCAACAGGAAGAATTTGACGTCGTCCTGATGGATGTCCAGATGCCCGAAATGGGAGGCCTCGAAGCCACGGAAGCCATTCGACAAAAAGAAAAGCGTACTGGAGCCCACATCCCCATCATCGCCATGACCGCCAACGCAATGAAAGGCGACGACGAGCAATGCCTTCGTCACGGAATGGATGCCTATGTCTCGAAACCTCTCAATCTCAATGCGCTGTTCGAAGCCATAGCAAGATTCTGTCCGGTTCAGACCGTCGCAGGAACGGACACTAAAGAACTCGAAACGGCGCCGCCAAAATGATTGAAGCGCCTAGGAAATGTCGCACGTGAAGCACGAAGGGCCTTGGCCATCGAGGCAGGGGCTATCCCTTCAGATCACCCTGGGGATAAAGCGATGTCAGAAACGATGAAGGGTTCAGTAGCCAAGCTGGCCGACGAATACGGCTCGAACCGTCGCCGGACGCAACGCGTCAAGATCGCAATACCGATCGCCATAAGAATCTCGAAAGAGAACGCGTCGTTTTATGAAGAAGCCACCGAAACGGTCGTGGTGAACGCCAACGGATGCCTTGCGCTGCTTGCCACCCCCCGTCGTGCAGGGCCAGCAGATTCATATCATCGACTTCCAAGTAAGAACGGGAGAACCACAATTCGAAGTTAACCGCGAACAGCTGCGGCCTGAGTCCTGCGCGACTCGATCTGCTGAATGGTGCTGCACAGCCAGTTCCGCATCGCATCTTCAATTTCTGCTTGCGTCCCGCACTTGTAGAGATACTCCAATGTCTCACCTTCTCTTGTGAGCGGGATGTGGCGGCACGGAATCTTCGTTCCGCGCTGGTCAGGTGGGACCAGTTGCATCAGCACGCACTCTTCACATGGCGCTGGATTCTCCCTCGTGTCGTAGTTCATGCAGCTGGGCGAATCCTCGAAGGCTAGATGTTGCCGCCACGGCTCTCGTGGTGAACTGCCATAACCGCCGCGCTCGAGAACTTGCAACTCGAACTTCAGAACGTCCAACAAATTGCGATCGTCTGTAGGCATTTGGAACCTCCCAAGAAACAGAATGTCACATCGGCTTAGCAGAGGATGTGCTTTGGGTTACTGAAGCACGTGACGAGCGTCACCTCCCGTCGGCCACGTAGAAGTACGGTTAACGACTTTGACATTCGATAATTATTTGTGTTTTTTAACTTGTCTTCGGTCTTATTTCGCCCTAAGATTCGCGCGAACAGACGAAGACGAGCCAAGAATATTTAGCCGGACTTCCTGTTCGTCCCCTTCTATCGCGCCCGACTAGACCTAATGCTTTAGCGCTTCGAAGTGACACTACGCACTTGGCGCTGTGACTTAGGTCACCGATTTCATTTTTCGATACGTTGAGTATTGTCGTGCGAAGCGAACGAGGTGGATCGCGGTTCTCGCACGGATTCAGGAGATCCTATGAAGCGCTCGACGGTTGCGTTTGCAATCTGCGGTTTCCTGGGAATCTTTGTGTTCTCATCGAGCCTGTTCGCTCCTCCTCTGCTCGCCCAGTCCAACGCCTCCTCGCAATCGAAAGCTGCCGCTCCTCCGCCTCCGGGATATGCCGGCTCTGAGGCCTGTAAGGCTTGCCACGAGGACGTCTACAAGAGCTGGGAGAACGGTCCCCACTGGAAACAGACACTCAAAGAAGGCGGTATTGCTAAACACGGCTGCGAAGATTGCCATGGCGCCGGCGCTGCTCACGTGGCCGATCCAGCCGACACTTCGACTCTCTTTTTATTCGGAAAAGCCTCGTCGAAAGAGATCAACGCTCGCTGCCTCACCTGCCACGTCGGCGGCCCGCAGCACATGAACACCATCAACTCCGAGCACGCGAAGAACGATGTAAGCTGCACCTCCTGCCACTCTTCGCACCACTCGGAGACGAGCGAGTTTCTGCTCAAGAAGCCGCAGCCCCAGCTCTGTTATGGGTGCCACCTCCAACAAAAGGCTCAGTTCGAAATGCCGTTCCATCATCGCGTGAATGAGGGGCTAATCCAGTGCAGCGATTGCCACAACGTCCACGGCACAGTGAAGCCCAAACAAGTGCGGACTTCCTCTACCCAGGATGCTATCTGCTTTAAATGTCACACGGACAAGCAGGGGCCGTTCGTCTACGAGCACCAGCCCATCAAGACCGATGGTTGCGACTCCTGCCATCTGACTCACGGGGGCCCCAATCCGCACATGCTCAAGCTGAGCAACATCAATCTGCTCTGTCTGCAATGCCACACGGACTCAAGTTTTAGTGGGGCGCCGGGAGCTCCTTCGTTCCACAACCAGGCAAGCTTTTTCCAGTCGTGCGTGTTGTGTCACTCGCAAATTCACGGCTCTAACTTCAACGCGTTCTTTTTCAAATAGAAAGCCGCGATTAGATCAATCTCAACCAGTGGGCGAATAGGTCAGCCTGAAATGAGGTTCCTGTTCAGTGGGAGAAAAGCCATGAACCGATGCCTGGGGCCCCGCTTGATTCCTTCTGTCCTCTTTGTCACCGCTCTCTTCCTTTCGCCTGTTGCTCGTGCCCAAGACGATACGTCAGAATTGAAAGGCATCGATTCGGGTGGTTACAACATCCACTCCTCGATCGAATTCGGCTATCGGGCCAATGAAGTCAACGGAAATAAGAACACATACGACACCTTCATAAACCTCGGTCCCGGGGTCCGTCTCTTTGACTACACCCTGGATATGCGCTCGCTCAACCATGATGGCTTGCTGTTTGACAATCTGACCTTCACGAACTTCGGGTATGGCGGTGATCCCAACGACGTGACCCGTCTACGCATCGAAAAGAATAAATGGTATGACTTTCGACTGCTCTTCCGCCGCGACAAGAATTTTTGGGATTACAATCTCTACGCCAACCCACTGAATCCAGCAGCAGTGAATCCGCCCGGCTCTCTGACCACAGGCTGCATCGTTAGCGGGCCGACCACGGCCCATCCGGGTCTCCCGGGGTACTGTTCTAATCCCGCCGTGCCGCAAAATAATTCGCTGCATTCCTTGGATCTCGTCCGCCGCATGCAGGATTATGATCTCACTCTCCTTCCGGACTCCAAGGTACGATTCCGGCTGGGCTATTCACGAAACCGCGACGAAGGTCCCAGCCTTTTCACCACTGACTCAGGGACCATCTCGGCGTTCAACCAAGCGAATAGCTATACGACAAACGCCTATCGCATGGGAGTCGATTTTCGCATCCTGCCCCGCACAACCATTTCCTACGACCAGTTCCTCACTTATTTCAAACAAGACAACATCATCACCGATAACCCGGTTGTGAGTCCGCAGAACTTCGGTTTCGTCCTCGCAAACCCGACCGGTGTAGGCACTCCCAACGGTACGCCCGTCGACCTGGGAAACATTTGGAGTACACAAACACCGGCCGAGACGCTCCCCTGCGCAACTCCGATCGTAACTGGCACCACCAACACGGCCACCCCTACTTGTAACGCGTTCTTGTCCTATAGCTCCACGGGACGGCCGCGGAACTTCATGCCTACTGAGCGGCTCCGCTTCCAATCAAATTACTTCAAGAAGTTCGAGACGTCGGGATCGATCGGCTATAGCTCGAGCGACTACAAATTCTCTGACCTCTCGGAGATCCTGAACGGCTGGACGGCCCGCACTGCCGTGCGCGAAACCACCACGGGGGGACCGGTAAGAACCAAACGTGTTTCGGTCAATGCGGATTGGGCGGGCGCATATTCCATAAATGACAAGCTGCGGATTCTCGATTTTTTCCGGTATGACAATTGGCGCATCCCCGGCCAGTGGAACACGCTCGCGACCAATGGCTTCGGAGCTGTTGTACCGGCGGCAGACCAGGCTGTTGTCAAGGGCCTTCTGTTGCCCATTGGAGTGTTTAACTCGACGAGCTGCACCGCGGCGTTGAACTACAACCAGGTTGGTTGTCCGCAACACACGGCCAGCTCTGCTGCCGATCTCACCAACGAGCTGGTGACGCAATTCCTTGGGCAGAACATCCGCTCGAACACATTCGAGGTGGAATACGATTTCAACCGGCGCTACAGCGCCCACATCGGCTACCTCTACGCAAGCCGGAAAATTTCCACCATGAACGACGTCTTCGATACTGGGGAGTTCTACTTTCCGGGTGGCTCTGCCGGGAATGCAGGGAATCTGTTTCTGGCCGCCCGGGGCGATTGTGCTCTTACCGGAACGCCGCCGGCCCTGCCGGCTGGTTGTTCGCTGGTAACAACCGGTCCCATGGCCGGTGCCGTGCAAGAAGGTTCCCCTGGGAATCCGATTCCGGATGCGGGTAACGACACCTCTCGCAATATCGTCACGATCAACGGAAATGCGCTGTTGCTGGGCGTCGTAGCGCGTCCTATTGACACCCTGCGCATCACTGGCGACTTCGAATTCGGTTACAACGACTTTGCCTTCACTCGAATCGATCCCCGTCAGGTCCAATCCTACAAGACCCATGTCTCCTACAAGCCGCGGCCGTGGGCCAATCTCACTGGCGCGGTGGAGATCCACGAAAACCGCGACAATGTGACTACGGTCAACAACCTTGAGCATGACCGTTCTTACAGCTTCTCAACGATGTTGATGGCGAACCGCCGCCTCTCTGTGGACTTCGGCTATAACTACTGGGATATGTACACTCAGTCCATCATCTGTTTCAACTATTCTATAACCTATTTAAATCCTACGCCTCCTCCGAACACTCTGCCCGTAAGCACTTCTCCTCCCGGAGTAAATACAACTCCTTGTCCCATTGCGGGAGCATCGGTTGGCCCCTCCGGCCTTGGGGCGCTTTCAACGTACAGCAGCAAGGATCACTTCGCCCATGCCGGCGTGTTATGGAAACCGATGAAACGCGTGACGACTGCCCTCGGGTACGCGGGCAGCTTTGTACGCGGCAACACGATTTTCCTTAACCCGCTCACGCCTTCCGGCACGCTCAATTTCAACTATCAGCAGCCGTACGCTTCAATCACGATCGATCTCTACCGAGGCCTCTCCTTTAAAACGGCTTGGAACTATTACGGCTTCAACGAGACGGGAGTTACGAATCCGTTCGGTCTGGCGGGAATTCGGTTGCAGGATTTTAACGGCAGCAATGCAACATTTTCGTTCCGATATGCATTTTGAAAAACTTCGCTGAAACGCAAGTACACGTGATAGCTTTCAGCATCATTCCTAGGAGGGATGCCATGAAACGTTGGGCATTTCGGTCGGCTGTCATGGTTTTGCTATTAGCCGTGCTTGCTCTCGGCCTTACCCCGTCAACGCGCGCGGCGGACGATTCGGCGGCCCTCTTCAAGGCCAAGTGTGCCACGTGCCACGCTGTAGATGGCAGCGGCAATTCAGCTACCGGCAAAGCTCTCGGTACCCCGGACCTGCGATCGGACGACGTGCAAAAGCAGACCGACGCGCAATTGATCGATTCCACCACAAATGGCAAAGGCAAGAAAATGCCCGCGTACAAAGGCAAGCTGACCGACGACCAGATCAAGCAGCTTGTTGGTTATATCCGGGAACTCGGCAAAAAGAAGTAAGACCCAGTCTTGAGCGCTTGGCTCTTGGGCCTTTAGGCTGGCCCCGAATCCGGAAATCTGTGGGGACAGTGCGTTGAATTTACCATCTCCAGAAGCTTTACTGTACGCCCTGCTTGTGATCACGGCGATTCTCATCGCGATCATCGTCGTGCGTCCCTCGATAACCGTTTCCACTGCCGGGAAGATGCTGGCGTTCGTCGCCTTCGGTATCCTTCCCGTGCTCTGCGGCTCCATGGCAGCGTCTACCCATATCGAACGTTCCAAGCAAACGAAATTTTGCCTTTCCTGCCACATCATGGAGCCCTACGGGAAAAGCCTTTACGTGGACGATCCTTCCTACATCCCTGCCGCTCATTTTCAGAACCATCGTGTTCCTCCCGATGAAGCCTGCTACACCTGTCACACCGACTATGGTCTTTATGGCGGCCTTCGCGCCAAGCTCGGAGGCCTGCGGCATATCTACATCCAATATTTCGGTACCCCGCCGCGGCCTGAAGACATCCAGCTCTATAAGCCCTACAACAATCGCGAATGCCTGCACTGTCACGCTGGCGCTCGCTCGTTTGAGGGCAACGCGGTACATACCGCAATGAGGGACCAGCTCATTAGCAACGAGATGTCCTGCATATCAAGCGGTTGCCACGATACGGTCCACAATGTGAAAGAGCAGGCGAAAGTAAAATTCTGGACGCCGGGGCAATAGCCATGAGAGAAATCCAAATTGAACGAGCCCTGCGCATATCCGGGGTGCTCTTGATCCTCGGAATTGTCGTTGAGATTATCAGCCTGCTCTGGGAAAAGCCGCTTGCCTTCTTGCTGTTCGTCGGTCTAGGAGGTGCTCTCACTTTTGTAGGTATCGTTCTCTACCTTTACTCTCTGCTGCCACCGGCTGTCGAATCTCCGTCGCAACCCCGGCCTAAAAATTCTTAGTTTCAGCCTCCGACTGTCGGCGAAGAAAGTACTCTCGCAAGTCCGGGCAACGCCCCGTTCGCCTTCACGCTTCTAATGATCTTCGCAAGATATCTGTTGAAGTGCAGGCAACTGTGCTGCGGATGAATGCCCGCGGTACGTGGTAACTATGTTAGATTGGCTCGCTCACAAAAAAAGGCGGCACATAAGCATGCTTCGAAGATTTCTTCGGCCCGCAGTTTTTCTCCTCGCAATTTCTCTTGCTGTGCCACCCGGTCAGTTTTCATCTGCCTCCCAGCAGGATGTCCTTCTCACCTCTATGCAGCGCGAATTGCAGCGCGCCACTGCTGCGCTCGCCAAGGCTAATCCGGCTCCCTACTACATCAGCTACACGGCAGCCGACATCAACGCCACCGTCATTTTTGGCATCAGCGGTAGCATCGCCGTTTCCAACCGTATTCAAAGGCGGCAGGCCGACGTGATTATGCGCGTAGGATCGGCCGCGCTCGACAACACACACAGCAAGAGCCGCGCCTCCGGAATTATGTCCAGCACTCTGCCGCTCAGCGACAATCCCGACGCGATCGGCCGCGTTCTCTGGCAACTCACCGATCGCGAGTACGAACAGGCCTCGGCCGCGTTCCTCAAGGTAAAAACGAATACTGCCGTGCAGTCGGAGGAAGAAGACAAGTCGCCTGACTTCTCGCAGGAGTCTGCCGAGAACCACATCAACGACGCCAAAGGTAAAGTTTCGGTGGACCAGAAAGCCTGGGAGAACCGCATTCGAGCCATCTCCGGGGCATTCTTGAAGTACCCAGAAGTCTACAGCTCGGTCGTATATCTGCAGGTCTCCGCGACTCGTTCCTATCTGGCGACCAGTGAAGGCACCGCGCTGGTTCACCCCTCCGAAATAAGCCGCCTGGTAATTCAAGGCGAGACCCGCGCCGACGATGGCATGGACCTGCTGCGCGTCGAAACCTTCCAGGCCGCAACGCCAGGCCAGCTTCCTTCCGATGAGGAGCTGAGGGCGAAAGTGGACCGGATTGCGTCGGATCTAAAAGCCCTAAGATCCGCCCCCGCCGCCGAACCCTACGCGGGACCGGCGATGCTGTCGGGGCGGGCTTCCGCGGTTTTCTTTCATGAGGTTTTGGGGCACCGGCTGGAGGGGCATCGGCAGAAGGATCAGAGCGAGGGGCAGACGTTCACGAAGAAAGTGAACCAGAAGGTGTTGCCAGAATTTCTCAGCGTTACGGATGATCCTACGCTGAAAGAACTGAACGGGACGGGGCTGGCAGGAACGTACGACTTTGACGATGAAGGAGTTCCTGCTGAGCGCGTGGTGGCCGTCGAAAATGGGGTGCTGAAGAATTTTCTGATGTCGCGTATGCCGATTACAAACTTCAGCCACTCGAATGGCCATGGCCGGCGTCAGCCCGGGTTGATGCCTACGGGCCGGCAGGGCAATTTAATTGTGACGTCAACGAAATCTGTGAGCGATTCGGAGTTGCGCGCGAAATTTGTCGAAGAGATCAAAAAGCAAGGAAAGCCTTACGGCTTATATTTCGAAGATATTCAAGGCGGCTTCACGCTTACGCAACGCGCTCTGCCGCAGGCGTTTCAGGTGATTCCGGTGATGGTGTGGCGCGTGTATGCGGACGGGCGGCCGGACGAACTGGTGCGCGGCGTGGATATTGTTGGTACGCCACTCCTTTCGCTCAACAACATTATTCTCACCGGCGACAAGCTTCAGGTTTTTAACGGAATCTGCGGCGCGGAATCGGGGCAGGTGCCGGTGTCGGCTGCCGCCCCTGCGATGCTGTTCTCCGAGATCGAAGTGCAGAAGAAAAATAAAGGCACGGATCGCCCGCCGCTGATGCCGCCGCCGGGTGCAGATCAGAATCCTGCACCGCTCACGGAGAAGGCCGCGCTGAAGGCGCCATCGAAGGCCGAGTCGCAGGAAGGGGGCAACGCGAAACCATGAGCGCGATCCCCAATTCGGTCCGGCTTCGTGATTCTCGTTTCACGCTGATGTTTATTTTCGTGCTGGGCTTGGCGGCGTTGTCTGCGATCCCGGCCTCGGCGCAGGACAAGAGCGAAAAAGCATTGTCCGCGTCGGCGGCAGCTGCCGCTTCTGATCCCGTGCTGGCGGCAATGCGCGAGGAGTTGGAACGTTCGAAGGCGCATCTGAAGATGGAGAATATCGCGGCGCCCTACTACATCGAATATTCCGTTCTCGATTTGGACGAGTACGATGCCGAGGCCGCATTCGGAGCGCTTCGACAAAAGCAGCGCTCGCACGGCAGATCGGCCCGGGTAGTGGTTCGAGTGGGCGATTACAAGCTGGACAGCTATTACGGTCCCGGAACAGGGTTTGTCGATCTGGCGCCGCTCGACGATGACGCCACCGCACTTCGCCACCAGTTGTGGCTCGCGACAGACCAGGCCTACAAGGCGGCCAGCCAGGCCCTCGCGGCTAAGAAAGCTGTATTCAGCCAGTTCAGTTCCGGGCAGCCATTCGACGATTTTGCCGCAGCCCCGGCCCTGCAATCCATCGGCCCGTGGGCGAAGCTTGATTTCGATCCTGCTCCGTGGAATGCGATGCTCGAGAAAGCAACCGATCTTTTCCGCACCGACCCGAAAATGGAGTCGCTCACTTCGCAGTTGCGGTTCCGCGCAGTGAACCGGTATTTCGTCAACACCGAAGGGACAGTGACGCGCAGAGGGTACACGGTTTATTTCATGAATCTATCGAGCGCCACGCAAGCGGACGACGGAATGCGGCTCGAGCGCTCGCCCTACTACTCGACCGGCACGCTCAAAGAATTGCCCACGGCGGAGGCGTTTCAGGCTGACGCAGTGAAGATGGTGGCAACTCTGAAAGCGCTTCGCGAAGCCCCCATGGTGGACGAGGAATATCGCGGGCCGGTGCTCTTCTCGAATGATGCGGCGAGCGATGTGTTCTACGGGATGATCGGCGGCAACGTGGTGGGCAAGCGGCCCAAGCCCGGTGACTCGTCGCGCACGGAGGGTGAGTTCGCATCGAGCTACAAGAGCCGGGTGCTGCCAAATACAATTTCGGTGATCGACGATCCCACGCTGAAAGTTTTCGATGGCAAGACACTGATTGGCAGCTATGAAATCGATGACGAGGGCGTGCGCGCCGAGAAAGTTTCGGTGATACAAAATGGCGAGCTGGTGAACTATCTGGTGGGCCGCGAGCCGATTCGCGATTTTCCCGAGTCGAATGGGCACGGACGCGCCGCGCCGGCCCAGGCGCCCGGACCCAGTCTGGGCAATCTGATTGTGTCTTCCAAGCAGCCGCTTTCGCCTGAGGACATCAAGAAAAAACTGATCGAGATCTGCCGCCAGGAAAATAAGCCGTATGGCTACCGAGTGGAAACGCTCGCAGGCTACAGCCCGCGGCTTCTGTACCGCGTGTATGAGAAGGACGGGCGCGAAGAACTCGTCCGCGGCGCGGAATTCAACGAGCTGGATACCCGGGCTTTGCGCAACGATTTGATCGCGCTCGGCAACGATGCGCTGGTGAGCAACCGCGAAGGGCAGATTCCGATGACGGTGATCAGCCCCTCGATATTATTTGACGAGATCGAAGTGAAACGCACAGACGCGAAGAATGCCAAGCTGCCTGAATACCCGCCGCCGGATTTGGTCCCGACTCACTGAAAACAGGAAATCCCCGCCTCCGCAGGGCTGAAAAAAACGACATTAAAACGGACAAGCACCTTGACCTACTGGGTAGAGTTTGGGTGCTGATAGACGCCATTGGGCCTTCCGGTGAAGCCCCACCCTTCGCGCAGAACGCGAAGGATGGGAAACCCTGCGGACTTACGAGGCAAGTGGAATTACTTCTGGGTAGATCGTATCCAAAGGCGACGGACACCAAAGTAACATTGATTCTGCTATCTTGGCGTGCTCAGGGGTGCTCCATTGCAGGATCAACTTCCGGTAATAAGCCGTGAGCAGCTCGCCGTTATCATGTTCGGAACTGTGTTCGTGTTCATCGGACTGGCCGCCTGCGCCTACGCGGCGGTTCGGCGGCGGGAAGAAGTGCGCCTCTTTTTATGGCTGGGGACGTGGAGTGCAATGTATGGGGGACGGCTGCTGGTGGAATCGCCGGCCGTGGTCGACGTTCTGCCGCAGTGGATTCAGTTCCGTATTCCGTTCGTTTGGACAGTGATCGTCTATCTGGTCGTTCCGGTTGCCACACTTGCCTGGCTTGAACTAAGCATCGGCAGAGTGCGGATCTTCCTTCGCGCTGTCCTGTTTCTCAGCGCCTCTATCGGCGCCGCCGGAATCATTATTTTTGTCATAACTGGCTCTCGTGACAAATTGCTCCGTTACAACAATTTTCTCGCTGCGGTCGCTCTGCTGGTGCTGGTGGTTGTGGTCTTGGTGCCGCAACTTTCCCGCAAAATGCTAGTTCTTCCCAATCGCGCAGTAGTGGTAGCGGGTACACTCATCTTTGCCTTGCAAGGGTTGTACTACAATATGGCGCGGGCGCTACATCACCAGACTACGCAGGTCCCAGTCTCGCTTGCGTTTGCCGCTCTCCTTTTCTCGTTTGGGTATGTCGCCGTGGGAACTTTGCGGGCAAACGAACGGCGCTTAACATCCATTGAAAACGAACTCGAAATTGCCCGTCAGATTCAAGCCTCGATTCTTCCAAGCAGAAACCCTGAACTGAAGAATCTTCGTGTCAGCGCAGCTTATTGTCCGATGGAAGCCGTCGCTGGTGATTTCTACGAGTTCATAGCTGTCGATGAGAACCGGACCGGCATCCTGGTGGCAGACGTCACCGGTCATGGAGTGCCGGCGGCACTGATCGCGGCGATGATTAAGGTGGCAATGCAATCGGTGATGCATTGCGCTCACGATCCCGGAGAGGTGTTGCTTGGATTGAACCGGATTCTGTCGCCGGAACTACGCGCTCAGTTGGTATCAGCCGCATATTTATGGCTCGACACCGAAAATCATATAGGGTCATACTCGGCCGCCGGACATCCACCATTGTTGCACTGGCGCGAAGGGAAGCTTGAGCGCATTGAGAGTAATGGCGTACTGCTCGGAGTGCTGTTAGAGCCCGACTACCCCGTTTGTGATGTGGATATTAAACCCGGCGACCGCTTTCTGCTCTATACCGATGGCGTGACTGAGCCCGAAAACGCACGCGGTGATCCCTTTGGCGACAGCCAGCTTGAACAAGTCATCCGCGTCAACCACTCCCGTCCCGCGTCCGAGTTGCTACAGCACGTGCTTTCCGAGATTCGCCAATGGCAACCTACCACGGTAGACCAGAAAGATGACATCACACTCATCATCGTCGATGTCGTTTCGTGATGTTTCAGGCTGGCCGCTGTTCCGCTGGGGCCGAGCTGTCGTGCAGGGGAAATCTCATGAGAAGAGCAACACTGGCCGACGCTGATCTGGTCGAGAATATTTTGCTGGTGACGTTTAAGAATGACCCACACGTGAACTTTCTCCTGGAAGAAAGCAAAAACGAGCGCAAGCTCAATATATTAATCGATTATGTCGTCGACCAGACCTTTCGGCAGGGTGAAATATATTTGAGTGACGATAATAACGGGGTTGCGCTGTGGGATTTTGAGAGAAATGAAAAGCTGTCACTCCATTACATTTGGCGGAACCTGGCTTTCCTGATCCGGATTGGCATAAAGTCCGTCATACGAATTGTGAAATCAGAAGCTCACATTCACGATAATTTTCGCAAATATCCGCGTTATTGCCATTTGTATATGATCGGAGTCTTGCCGGAAGCGCAGGGAAAGGGATTGGCGAGCACATTAATGAATCCGATGCTTCAATCGATGAAAGAGAAGTCGACTCCAGTATTTCTTGAGACCGCAAACCTGCGCAATGTCGACATATACAAAAAGAAAGGCTTCAAGGTCTTTGAAACTTTGACGATCGGGGATCACAGTGTCTTTCTGATGTCTAACGAAACCATAGATTGAACAAGAAGGATTCACATCTGGGAGAACCAGCGAGCCTGGATTCTTGTCGGTTGAAGGGCCAACTCGGAAGCAACCCACATGCCTGGTAAGCCGCATCGTCGGTAACTAAGCTTTAGAAGCCTTGAGCCCGATTAGGGGAGAGGTGTCCTACGCTTCGCCGCCCTCATCTCCCGACGGCAACGTGCAGGGATGCCACACTTCATCCTCAACGTGCGTATCGCAGTACCAGCGACCGCACCTCGTACAACCAACCGTCGCGGGACGGTGGCATGGCTCACAGCTCGGCGACTCGGCCTCACAAAAATACTCCAAGTCTGCGCTTTCTGGGCCTTCGCGTTCCATATTTCTAAGTACATCCATAGGATTGATGAATTCTTGACGCAACAGGTCCCGGAAAAGGTTGCATTCGCTAGGCTTGGTGAGCTTAAACTAATCAGACTCAGAGATGCTACCGATTCTTCCTCGGCGAGTGGCCCACCCTTCTTTGCACCCTGAATCGACGGCTGTTCCTGCTCGAGCAATTCACTCCGGAGTTGAGGTTAGATTTTGCGGGTGCCCCACCCCTTCGTCGTCTTTGCGAAGGGGTGGGATGGGTTTGACTTGTTGTCGGAGTCGGAAAATCTCCGGAAGGAGAATTTCAGGTTTGAAATTGGAATTCAGATTCTAAGGCGAGAGGAACAAGACACGGAAAAAGAACGACCCGAAAACACCCACCCCTCGCCGACATCGCGAAGGGTGGGGCACTCGAAAAATCCAAGGCGCGTTCGGAATTCAACGGGTGGGCCGCCCGTCGTAACTAATCGGAAACCGCTGTGATCGACTCCAAACATCCTATCAAGTGAAGTTTAGAATTAGAGAGAAAGGAGCGCCCGTGCAACGTCCAACCGGCGTAAGAATCCTGGCGGCCGTCATGTTTCTCGGTATTCCGTATCTGCTCGCCGCCGCGCTTACGCTTGTCGGAGTAGGCGCGCTCCTCAATGGGATACCGATTTTTCTGATGACCTTCATCAGTCTGTTTGTGGATTGGCCCGTGCATGCCTTGCTGGTCTTCTTCCTGCAATTTCGATTTGCGGCCAATCCCACTGTCATTGTGGGTTTCTACTGCATCCTCATACTTCTGTGTTTGACGGTCGGCGTGGGCTTGGTGCGGCTGCGAACCTGGGCGCGGCTTGCTTGCATCATCTTGGCGATTCTGAATCTCGTGGTCGCCGTGAGCGGATATGCTGGGCCGCGTATGATTCTATTCCGCCAATCGATAATCTCCATAGTCATCGAAGTGGCCGTACTGATTTACTTGTTTCGTCCCGAGGTTAAAGAAGCTTTCGGGGCTACGCGGATCTAGGTCACCCGCCGACGAACGGCGGGCGGCCCTTCTTTGCTTTGTATCCTGAATTGACGGCTGATCCTGCTCGAGCGATTCACTCCGGAGTTGAGGTTAGATTTTGCGGGTGCCCCACCCCTTCGCCGTCTTTGCGAAGGGATGGGATGGGTTTGACATGTTGTCGGAGTCGGAAAATCTCCGGAAGGAGAATTTCAAATGCGAGATTGGCTTCCGAGCCTCGCACCCAACTGAATCATTTCCACGACGCATTGATCGCCGCGCCTCCTCCTGCCCGCTTTTCCTCTTTCCCTCGCCTTGTAGGTCACGGCTTCAGCCGTGACATCAGCCCTCAGAAAAAAGATTCCTTCCGCTCGGCGGCTTTCTCGCCGAGCCTTTTCCTTTCACCGTCCCGCGCAACCGAACCACTCACTCGCGAACCACCTGTCCGTTCGTCCAGTTCTCGCCCGTTGTACTTCTTCTGTCCCACGACGCTTCCCGCCTTGTGCTAGCCTGATTTCGAGGTCCCATGGACTCGAGAGAGCCTGGAAAATGGACTCGAGAGAGTCCGGAAAATGACTCGAGAGAGCCCGGAAAATAGACTCGAGACGAGACGAGCCCTTGAAATCGGACCCGCACACCGCGAAAGCGAAAGGACGTGCTGCAGGCAATCGAAGAAAATGCTTCCTCGCCACGAACACCACACTCATCACTCACACCGTGTTTTTAATACACGGTCCTGCGATTAAAACTCGCGCTAAGCAGCCCAAATTCAGCAACATACGAAATTCTAATAGGCGGTAAAACGAGGTACAAGATGGAAGCTGATTTCAACCGGCAATCCGAGCCGCTGGCTTCGTGGCTTTGCCCTGCGCTCACCGCGCGGAATTCGATGCGGCGATCAGCGGCTGGGCCACTCGAAACGCAGGCCGAAGCGGGCGGTGATGGGGAGACCGAGCTGCGTGACGGGCGTGGCGGCGGTGGCGTATTTCACGTTGAAGAGATTTTCGGCGGCGGTGAAGAGCTCGACGCCGTGGCCGATCGAGCGCCACGCCATCGCGTCGAGAACGAAGAAGCGGCCGAGAGGAAACATGTTTTGGTCGTCGTCGTATTGTTTGCCGACCATTCGACCATCGACGGAAATGTTGATGCGCGAGGGATTCAGGTAGCGCCCCTGGAACGTGAGGACGTTATGCGGGACTTGCGCGACCCACAGTCCGACGAGCGAGGGCATAGCGTTAGGGAAACTGGTAACGATCGCGTCGACGTATTGATACGCGACAGACAGACTAAACGTTCGCGTGAAGTGCGCGGTCGCGTCGAGTTCGAATCCCGGAGCGCGTGTACGGCCGAGGTTTTGCCGCTGGCGTGTGATGAGCGCCGGAGTGGAACTGAGAGTGACGTTTGCGACCGGATCGACAATCTCGTTGAAGAAAAATGTTCCGCGCGCTTCGAGCTTGTGCTGAAAGCCGTTGACGGCAACGCTCGCGTCTCCACCTGTGAGTTCCTCCGAGCGGAGGTTGGGATTCGCTGCCGTGAAAGTGTTGCCTTGTCGAAACGAGCGGTAAAGTTCGTTCAAAGTGGGCGCACGAAACGCGCGGTAGATCGAAGCGTTCCATGACACGTTGGAGTTGAACTGGTGCTGTAGCGTAAGGCGCGGGCTGAATGCATTGTAGGTGCGATCCGGGAAAATCGCATTCGGCGGACAGGTGCCCGCAACCGGCGTACAGAACAAAAATGCGTTCGTGTTGCTCCAATGGTCGTAGCGAGCGCTGACGGAGAGCAGCCACCGCGGCGCGATCTGAATCAAGTCCTCGCCGAAAACTCCGATTGTGTTTTGGTGGCCGCCGGTAAAGGTGTCTCGCAGGTTTTTGCCGGCACTGAAAATCAGCTCGTTGCTATGCCCAATTTCCTGGTGGTCGTCCACGCCTGCAACGAGAGTGTGGCGTTTTCGGACGGCGCGGGACCAGACGGCAGAGCCTCCAACTCCCTGGGATGGAACTCCCTGAATGTCGGTCAGCGATTCGCTGTTTCGATTGGTGGCCACAGAGGAAAAGGTCTGGTTATAACGTTCTGCCTCTCCATAAGCACGAAGGGTCAGCGAACCAGCGCCAGCCAAATTGAGGTTGGCACCGAGTGCTCCCTCGCCGATGCGCGTGTTGTTGACCTGATCGGGTGTGCCGTTGCCGCGGGACTCATTGAAATACCAGCCGCGCGCGAAGATCAGGCTGTCCCCGCCAATCTTGCGGCCGAGCATCAGATCGGCGGTGGCATCGGAAACGCCGGACGGAATATCGACGCTCCCGCGCTGATTTTTGGGAACGAGAATGTAGCCGTCGGTATGGAACACCTGGCCACCGAAGGTGGATTCCCAGCCATTTTTCTGGCCGCCTCCCCAAACGGACAGCTCCGGAGAATTTTGGTTTCCGTAGGAAGTTTCGAGGGAGATGCCGGCTGGCTCTGCACGGCGGGTAAGAACCTGGATCACTCCGCCGAGGGCGTCGCTACCGTAGAGACTGGACGAACCCTCCTGCGCGATTTCGATATCGGAAATGGATTCGCGAGGCACACGATCCCAATACACCCAGGCACCAAAGGGATCGTTGAGCGGCATTCCATCCTCCAGCACCAGAGCGCGGCTCGAACCGCTGGCGCCGAGACCGCGCAGCGACACGCCTTGCGTCGTTGGATTTGCGGTGCGGCTGCTGGAGCGACGGAACAAGCTGAATCCCGGGATCTGGCGCAGCGAGTCGTCGAGGGTGAGCGCTGGAATAGCTTGTACGTCCGCGCGTGTTAGCTGGATATCGCTCAAGGGGACATCGCTTAAGAGTGTTTGGCTGCGCGTGGCTGTGACGATTACGCTCTGATTCACAGCGGACGGGGCCAGAGTGAGTTCGAGTCGAGCCGTGTTGTCCGTTGCAGCGGTCCACGCCTTTTCTAGCGAATCGAAACCCCTGGCATTCACGACGACCGTGCCGGCGGGTCCGGGCACGCGCTCGAACGCGAATTCTCCTGAGGAATCGCTCGTGGTTGAGGCCGTGTACGACCCGGCTCGCAGTTCGACTTGCGCGCCAGCGATTGAAGCGGCGCTCGAATCGCGGACCACGCCAGACACCCGGATCTGTTGTGCGCGAACCATCGGAACCATGGAAAGAACAAACCCAACGGCGATAAGAGCGCGACAGAAGGCTCGGCCTCGAACAGCCGGGGCTGGTGATCGGGAAATCGCACGTCTAGGTACGTTAGGCATGACTGCGACGATTTTCATCTACTCAAATGAAATTTGGATGTGTGCATACATTTAAGGTGAAGTCCGGAAGGAGTACAAGCGCTCGTTATCGCCGGCGTTCTTCGGTCTAACCCATGGATTCTAAAGGCCGAGGTCTCTATCTTCGACAATTCAACCGTGTGCGAACAGGTGCTGTGACCGAACTTATGCCGCCGTTGTGTTAGTCTCAATAGAACATATCTTTTCAACTTGAGGGGATTCGAATGGCATCAACCGCACCGATTCGGCGCAGCGATCGGGTTTCGCTCACCTTGTTGTTGGACGCATCGGGTACAGACAACCACGGTCATCCGTTTGCGGTCCCCACTCGTACGCTGCAGATCAACCAAACGGGCGCAGTCGTCGTGCTCGATCGCGAGTTGAATACCGACCAACAGATTCACTTGAAGCGAAAATCGCCGACCGCGTCACATCGCGAGGGCGACGTGCGGATAGTGGGCCAGTTTGGCCGCGAAAAGGAAGGGTTTCTGTACGGGGTCGAGATCCTCCCCGGACAAAATGATTTGTGGGGCGTGGAATTTCCGCCGATTGCGATGTCGGAGGAAGCGGTGGCGCGGATGCTACTTGAATGCAGTTATTGCCGCGGCAGGGAAGTGGTGTATTTGAATGAGCTCGATCTGCGGGGATTCGAAACAAGTCGAGGGATTGCACGGCATTGCAAGGCGTGCGCAGTGCCGAGCATCTGGACCCAAGCGCCACACGAAGATGAAAAAAAGCTGTCGCGAGCGCGGTCGCGACGCGATCAGAAAGATAACTTGCCAGAAGGCGGAGAACAGCGCGAGCGCCAGCGAATGAGAATGAAGACGCGCCTGACAGCGTGCATCCGCCAGGCGGGAGCGGACGATGAGCTAGCGGTCTGCGAAGATATTTCGCCGATCGGGATGTGTTTTCGAAGCAAGCGACGGTTCGATGCGGATGCTTCAATTGACGTAGCGGTGCCTTATGCGCCGGATTCGGCGAATATTTTTCTGCCGGCTCGGATTATCTATTCGGAGGAGATGCCGAAGGCTGGCTTGTTCCGCCATGGAACGGAATACCGGCGAAGAACAGCGGCAAGCGAGTAGTCAGCGAGATTGAGTCAGGCAAGGCCGGAAAGGTAGGCGCGAGGCGCAAATGCTTTTTCGCCGACGAACTGTCCGCCGAGAATACGTACTTTGCAGCCCGCCTCGGAATTAGCAGCCTCGAGAATCTTTACCTTGGTTCCGCAGCTGACCAACAGGAGTTTTTCGTCCGCGACCATCAGAGAAATCCCAAGATCGTCTTGTGCCGCTTCGCAGGAGCGCATTTCTTCCAAGATTTCTTCGGTAGCCGGCAATAACACGTAGTTTCGTCCTGTCTCGTCGCAAATCGTTGCAACTTTTCCGATCCACTGGGTAGTCAGGCGGGCGTGAGACTTCGTGCCGGCCGTCGGATTAGGCGGCGGGCAAAGACCTGAGCCGTCAATAGTGGCGATAAACCTATAGCCGCGGCGTGGAAGAGTTTCGATATAGCGCGGCTTCTTGTGTGAATCGCAAAGGGCACGGCGAAGGGTCTGCATCGCGGCGTTCACACCGTGTTCGAAATCTACGAAGGTGTCGGCGGGCCAGAGCTTGGATTGCAATTCCTTGCGCGTCAACAATTCGCCTGGTTGTTCGAGGAGCATGGCGAGGATTTGAAAGGGGCGCCCGGCAAGGCGAACTTTTTGGCCATGCTTGCGCAACTCGCCCGTGCGTAGATCGACGTGATAGGCGCCGAAGCGGACTTGGGCTTGAAATCGGTTTACATCCGGCATAACGGAAGGACTGGAAGCGTCAGTGTACGACTAGCAGCGTTGAAACTCAAGAAGGCTATGCGGCGGTGTGAATCTAAGTCTCCTAGTTTCAGCAACTAAAGGATTTACC
This sequence comes from uncultured Acidobacteriota bacterium, assembly GCA_963729525.1. Classification (GTDB taxonomy): domain Bacteria; phylum Acidobacteriota; class Terriglobia; order Acidiferrales; family UBA7541; genus Palsa-295. The sequence continues at coordinate 2,354,557 of CAVSOB010000005.1, read as the reverse complement.
TCGACTTTACCAACAAATGAGACTCGTTGCATTGAAGCAAATCGCGAGAAGGAATAAAACTGCGTGCACATCGAGGGAACAAAGCGATGAATTCGAAATCAAAGATCCGAGGGAGAGAGGAGACGGAGATGAAGATTACGACGGTAGTGAAGGGTTCGATTTTTGCAGCAGCGCTGGGAGTGGCGTGCTTGCTGCCGGTAACAACGCATGCGCAAGCGGACGTCTCGCCTGACGTCTACGAGAACGTGAGTACTGAAACGATTGTGGCCCAGCAACATTTGCAGGCGGCCAACACCGCGAAGCCAGCCGATTTTCAGGGAAGCTTCGCGCTGCCGTATGAAGTGCGCTGCAAGGGCAAGAGCCTGAAGTCTGGACAGTATGCGCTGGCGGTTAAGTCAGAGGGCACGGGCCGGGTGGTAACGATCACCCGCAACGGCGAGACGATGAACATTCGCGCGCAGGAACTGACCGGGAACCCTCCAGCGAGCCATAGCACCGTGCTGGTGAGGAAGTCGCAAGAAGGGCGGCTACTCGAAGCGGTGTACGTGCGGCAGTTAAACGTGGTGCTTTACCTGGACACGAACGCCACCACCCAGGCTGGGCGGATGGAGCAGCTGCCGATTTCGTAGAAGCTGGCGGTAGAAGTTTCGCGCGGACAAGGAACGCCTCGCCGAACGAGCCCCGGCGAGGCGTTCGTGTTTTTGGTGAGCAAAGATTTGATATTGGGCCGCCGTAAAGCGTCAGACTGCCACCGTTGAACGTTCGCGGGAGCGGCGACGGTGATATTGCATGGAGATGTTGAGGTAGACGTTGCCTGATGGCGTTTCAAAGCACAGGATCGTGGCTTCAGAGTCCTGGCCAGCGGCGGCGCACTGTTCTTCGGTGAGAATCGCGGGAGGGTACACTTTGAATTGAAAGCCGCGATCGTTGAGCTGAGTGACGGCGTTTCCGATCACCATGTTGGCGAGTTCGCAGACAGCCTCGCGGACGATCGGCTGCGATGAATCGACTTCATCCCCTGCAAGGTAACTCGCAACCTGTGCGGCAGCTTGGGGATCCATGTCGAGAATCACGCGACCCTGAATTTCTCCCCTGAAGATGACGGAAGCGGCGAGCCCTTTGCGGCGATAGCCTTCCTCTTCCATCGTGAGGTCGACGATGCGCGGGGCGGTCTTCATCATTTCCGCAAGAACTGCGTCAAGCGAGCCAATGAACGGTTGAATCAGATCCATCCTCATCGGTCTTTCTCCCCTCCGGCGTGAACGGGTGGGGCGACGCCGTCGTCATTGAGTACGTAGCGAATTATTTCGTAGAGCGCGTCGGGCTTGACTGGCTTTTGGACGAAGTGGCGCGCGCCTTTCTGGAGTGCGGCCAAAATGTTGTCCTGGTAGCCGACGGAAGAGACCATAACGATACGCGCGTCGGGGTGTTCTTGGACTATGCGCTCGACAGCTTCAATGCCTTCCATCTGGGGCATGGTGATGTCCATGAGGACGATGTCGGGATTTGTGCGGGCGTATTCAGTGATGGCCGTGCAGCCGTCACCTGCTTCGCCGGCGACCTGGCCGCCGAACGATTCGACCATCTTCGCGAGGCTCTTGCGGGCGAAGACGGAGTCGTCAACGATCAGGTAGCGAGCTGCTTGGTTGTCTTTCTTTCGCGTAAGAGCTTCAAACTGTTTCATAACTATCTCCTTCGGGAAATCTCGCGATCGGCGGCGAGTGGTGCAGCCGCCGGTTGCTCCGGCAAGCATTTCGATTGCATAACACCGGCCAAATTCGAAAGGGAAACGACACGATCGGCGAAGCCGCGATCGATGGCGGCGCGAGGCATACTGTCGACGACGCACGTTTCCGGGCTCTGAGCGATCGTGATACCGCCAGCCGAATGGACCGCGCCCATACCGGCGGCGCCATCGTCGCCCATACCCGTCATCAAAATGGCGAGCGAATTATTCTTGAATTCCTGGGCGACCGACTGAAACAAGACATCGACTGACGGGCGGTGGCCGTTGACGCGAGGCGCATCGACGAGAATTGCGACGTTGCCGTGCTCCATCCGCCGCACTTTCATGTGCCGGTTGCCAGGACAAATCAACGCGCGGCCCGCGAGCAGAAGGTCGCCGGACTGGGCTTCCTTTACTTCAATGGCGGATGACTCGTTGAGGCGCTGCGCGAACATTTCAGTGAAGCCTTCGGGCATGTGCTGAACGACGAGAAGGCAGCCGGGAAAATCCTCCGGAAGCTGTGAAAAGAGATATTGGAGAGCATTGGGGCCACCGGTCGAAACACCAATCGCGACGATGCGGGACGGCCAATGAGGCATCGACGAACGGCGCGATTCCTTACGTCTGGCTGAAGGAACCGTAATGATCATCTTGGGAGCGCCGGAGGCGGCTGCAACTTTGATCTTGATAGCAAGTTCAGCGGCGATCTGATCGATGCGGCCGACGGCGGCGTCCTGGGGCTTGGCAACGAAATCGAATGCGCCAAGAGCGAGAGCTTTCAGCGTGAGAGTGGCGCCGCGATCTGTTTGGGAGCTGACGACGATAACGGGAACGCGATGCTTACGCGTAATCTGGCGAAGCATCTCGATACCGTCCATGCGGGGCATGTCGAGATCCAGGGTCACGACGTTCGGACGAAGTTCGGTGATTTTTTTTAGACCGAGCTCGCCGTCCATTGCGGTTCCCACCACTTCAATCGAGGGATCATGAACGAGCGCCTGGGGAATCAGCTTGCGCATCAGCGCGGAATCGTCAACGACGAGAACGCGGATTCGTTGGTTCATGCCGTGGCTCCCACTGCCGGAATTCGCGAGAGATGGGAAATCACCGCGGGAACATTGAGAATGAGAACGACCGTGCCGTCGCCGAGAATCGAAGCGCCACTGACGAGCGCAGAAGTGACGAGCCGATCTTCGAGCGCTTTGATGACGAGTTCTTCTTCACCCATGAGGCTGTCGACGATGAGACCAAATTTGCGATTGCCTGCACCGATGACGACGACGAAGATACGTTTTGAGCGCCCTGTTGTGGGCTTGGACTCAAGACGTTCGAGACGGACGAGCGTGAGAACCTGTTCGCGCAATTGAAAAACTTCGTGTTCGTCGACACGATGGATTTGGTCGTCGCCGATTCGGGTGATTTCGACCACGGAAGCGATTGGAACGGCGTAGAGCCTTCCGGCCACGCGAAACAGAAGTGCCTGGATGCTAGCGAGAGTCAATGGAACCAGCAGGCGGAATGTGGTCCCTTTTCCGGGTTCGCTTTCGAGTTCGATGGCGCCTTTCAAATTGGAGAGGGCGGCCTGCACCACATCGAGTCCAACGCCCCGCCCGGAAATTTCGGTCACCCGGTCGGCGGTGCTGAGCCCTGGTGTAAAGATCAGGTGAAGCGCTTCGGAATCAGTAAGCCGGGACGCCTCTTCCGACGTAAGAATGGCGCGCTCGATTGTGCGATCGATGATCTTCTGACGGTCGAGTCCTCGACCGTCGTCCGATACCTCGATCACCACCTGGTCGCCTTCGTGATAAGAATCGAGACGAATCGTTCCGCGCACCGGCTTTCCGGCAACTTGGCGCTCCGCAGCGGATTCGATTCCGTGATCCGCAGCGTTGCGGACCAAATGCGCCAGCGGCTCGGCCAGCGAGTCAAGGATACCCTTGTCGAGATCTGTGTTCTGACCAGACACTTCGAGCACGATGTCTTTGTTCTGCTGCTTGGCAACGTCGCGCACGATGCGCGGGAAGCGTCGGAAAAGATGATCGACAGGAACCATGCGAATCTTCATCACGGATTTCTGAAGTTCGCCGAGGACGCGAGACTGGAAAGCCAGTGCGTCCGAAAATTTACCTCGCAAAGGGTCCTTCGAATGGATACGTTCGAATTCATTGATGGTGCGCTGCAACATCGATTTCCCAATAATCAGTTCGCCGACCAGGTTCATCACTGTTTCGATACGGGTAGCGTCAACACGCAGAGAATTCTCGGCTGCGTGCGAAATGCCCCCGGGCGTGTTGGCGGTGTGCGTATCGTCGAAATGTCCAGGCGAATCGCGTTCCGTACCACTCACTCCTGCAGAAATCGCGGCCGCTTCCGATTCAAGAAGTATGTCAAGAAGGTCGCGCGGCTTTGCCTGCTGTTCCTTTATCTCGTCAACGAAGATGCGCGCGACGACCGACGGCACCTGGCAGCGCTTCTGAATCCAATCGGCAGACCTTGAAGTGGAAAGCGCAGCTTCAAAGACCCCGGATTGCTGGAGATCTGCGGGTTTGTCAGGACGGTGGGCGAGTACCTTTCCGGCTCCTTCGAGCGCTTTACGGATCAGCTCGAACGCAGCTGCCGGCAGCGACTCGGAATCGAGGTAGAGCGCAACGTTGAAGACGTGGTCGCCACGCCGAAGCGTGTCCGCAATTATCAGCCTTTCGTATTCGGTCCATTCAAACGTGGCTTCGCGCGCAGTCTTCTGCGGCTGAGCTACTGGTTTCATAAGCAGCCGTTGAATGTGCTCACGCAGCGCGCCACCCGCAGGCGGCTGCAGATTATTGCGGTAGGCCGCCAGCATTTCGTGAAATGTGTCGGCCGCGGCGAGAACCACTTCCGGGATCAATCCCGCGTGTTGTTGAGCAAGCTCCGGCGTAAGGACGTCTTCGAGCTCATGCGCGAGTTCGCTCAATTCGCGGAAGCCGCAGGCTGCTGAGTCGCCCTTCAGGGTGTGGACAGCGCGGCGGACACTGCGGAGGCTCTCTTTGTCGCCCGGACGGTCTTCGAGCGCGAGCCCAGCCTCGTTCATGGCCTGGAGAATCTCCGCGGCGCTCTCGAAGAAGAGATCGCGAAGCTCCGCAGCGCGGTCGTCTGGGAAAAAGGTCACTGGGCGCCCTCAACGCGTTGATAAACCGTAGCGTTGTTCTGGTGAATCATGTGAAACGACTTCGTCAGGCCGAAAAGGCTTTCGGCGTGACCGACGAACAAATAACCGTCAGTGTTCAAGCAGCGGTAAAACTTTTCGACAAGACGCTTCTGTTCGGCTTCATCGAAATAGATCATTACATTGCGGCAGAAAATCACGTCGTTGCGCTGCGGCAGGTATTCGGTTTTCAGGTTATGAAAATCGAATTGAACCAGATTCTTGAGCGCCGTCTTGACCACGTACTTGTCGGCGACTTTGTCGAAATATCTCAGGCGGCAGGTGTAATCGACGGTTTCCATTTGTGCTTCGGTGTAAATGCCCTGTTGCGCCGTGAGGAGAGCGGAATAATTGATGTCCGAAGCGAGAATTTCAACCTTCCATGGTGGCGGAATCAGCGGTTTTGGTGTGGGCATTTCGAATGGCAACGGATTGCGAAGGTAGTAGTAGGCGAGCGCGTCGCACACGAGAATTGCGAGCGTGTAAGGTTCTTGTCCTGTCGAGCAGCCAGCGCTCCAAATCCGAAGCGTCCAATCGCGGCGCTCCTGCTTGCGCTTGAGGATTTCTTCAAGCACAACTTTCTGGAAGAGGTCGAGTTGCGGGCGAATGCGAAAGAAGCTCGTCTCGTTTACGGTAAGGTTCTCAAGCAAAGCCGTGAGTTCCTGCTTTCCCTCGCGGCTCGTAAGCAACCGGTAGTAGCTGTAGAACGAGTCCATCTGGCAAGCCTTCAGGCGGCGCTGAAGGCGATCGCGCAGAAAATGGGTGCGGCGTTCGTCGAAGTACATGCCGCATTCCTGGTAAACCAGGGTCTGTAGGAGCTTGAGTTCAGGATCTGTGAGTGGAACTTCAGTAGTGAGTGTGGACATTCGCTCCTCGCCGAAATTGCTCTCCCGGAACGACAGCTAATTTCGTGTCGAGCTGCCAACAGGAACAGCCGCAGGTTCAGAAAATTCCACCAGCCGCCGCAGCTCCCCGCGTTGCAAAATCTTGTTGAGGTCCAGCAGAATCACAAGGCGGCCCTTCAGTTTTCCGACGCCCGTGATGTAGTCGAGCTCACCTTCCTGGAAAACCGAATTGGGGGCTTCAATTTCCGAAGGCGGAATGCGCAGAACCTCAGAAGCAGAATTGACCATTAGGCCTATGCGCCTTCCTTCCATTTCGACAACAACGACACGATTTTTCTTGCCGGGTTCCGTAAATTGTTCGTTGAACCGCTTGCGCAGGTCTATAACCGGTATGATCCGGCCGCGCAAGTTGATAACACCTTCGATGTAATCGGGAGCGTTTGGAACGGACGTGATTTCCGGCACGCGCACAATCTCGCGAACAATTGAGATAGGCAGGCCGAAGGTCTCGCGGCCGATCCGAAATCCGACCACCTGGATTTCTTTGTCCATGATTTTATCGGCGCTCAGGTACGAGCCATCTCCGCATACTCGCGGGCGCCACTCTGGCGCTCCGAGCCAGATCCGGATCGCCGTGGCGGAAATCGCCGGCTGTCGGAATGGCCATCGTCGATAACGAACCTGTCCATCGAGTCGAGGAGATTGCGCGAAAGCTTGGACATCTGCTCGGCGGCAGCTGCAAGCTCGGTCGAACTCGAAGTGGATTGCTGCACCAGTTCCCGCATTTTCTCCATAGCGCGAACCACGCCCTGTGCGCCAGACGCCTGTTCCTCGACCGAAGAAGTGATTTCCTGCGTAATTTCCGTGAGGCGGTTCGTGGCTTTGGCAATCTGCGAAGAACCGCTGGACTGCTCGGTGGTCGCAGCACCAATTTCCTGCGAGAACTTGTAGACTTCGGAAACCACGGCTGAGATTTTCTCGAGAGCGCCACTCAGCTCCTTATTAAGGACTAAGCCCTCTTGAACCATCGAGGTGCTCTTCTCCATATTGTCCACGGCTTCGCGAGCTTCCTTCTGAATGCCTTCGATTAGTTCCGAGATTTCTTTCGTGGACTGAGTAGATTTTTCGGCCAGCTTGCGAACTTCTTCAGCGACGACGGCAAACCCCAACCCGTGTTCACCGGCTCGAGCGGCTTCGATTGCAGCGTTAAGCGCGAGAAGATTGGTCTGTTCGGCGAGGTCATCGATCACTTCAATGATTTTGCCGATATCATCCGCGCGGCGGCCGAGCACATCGATAATTTCTGCAGACGATTGAATCGCATGGCTTGTGCGGTTCAGGCCCTGTGTGGCTTTTTCCATTGTGACCATGCCGGTTTGGACTTCGTCGCGCGAGCGGTGTGAGATATCGACAAGAAGCTTGGCCGTGTCCGCAACGCGCTGAATTGAAGTGACCATCTGATCGATGGATGCGGAAGTTTCCGCAACGCTCGAGCCTTGTACCTGCGTATTCTTAACGACATTTTGCACGTTGATACTCATCTCGTGCATGGTGCTTGTGACTTCATCGATTGCCGACGCGGCTTGCACGCTCACCTTCGCCGATTCGTCCGAAGCGCTAGCCATCTGTCCCGCCCCGCTTGCCACTTGCGCAGCGCTATCACGAACCTGGCGAACGAGATCGCGAAGGCCTTGCGTCATTCGCGCGAACGCTTTCGCCATCGTGTCCTGCTGAGAACGCGGCATCACGCTTACGGAGAGCTGCCCTTCCGCAATCGCAGCCGAGACGTCTGCCATTTCTTTGAGGTGAACAATCATCTTGTTGAAATTGCTGGCAAGCATGCCTACTTCGTCTGAGCGATGGATATCAATTGATTGTTCGAGATCGCCGGTTTCTCCGATCCGTTGCGCCACTGCAATCAATTGATTGACGGGCTCGCGAATTGTTTTCGCGGTGAAGAAAGCGATGCAAACGCCCAGAAGAATCGCAACCAGCGTACCGGCAGTCGTAATGACGGTGCTCCAGGTGGTTGCCGACGCGGCAGAGACGTTAGAGTCCTGGAGTGCTTTGCGGATGTTCATGCTTGCATCGTTGAGCACGCTGGCCGACTTCGTGGTCCACGAAGCCGGATCGTGCTGCAGGTAGTAGATCTGAAGGTCCGAAACAGTCGCGTCGCCCGCATCCACCTGATGTCGCTTGGCGATCATCTCCTTCGCGAAATTTTCGGCCCAGTTGTGTTCGTTCTCCTCCACCTGCGTGACGGCGGCCCGGAGATTGGAGTCGTTGCCTTTGCCCTCGCCGTCTTTCAGAAGTGCAAGCAGAGCGGCAATTCCCCTGTTGGTTTTCTCCTCGTCGCGTAAGTCGCCGCTCAACAAATAGTTTTCAAGGAAGAGGCGATTCTCCATCATTTGAAAACGAATGTTTTCGATGATCTCTACGTCGCTCAACGTGGCCGCTGCGGCCGAGCGCGCGGCGTGCTCCCGCACCACGGTGAACATGTTGACCACAAACAGCGCCAGCATAATCGCCAGAATGGCGCCGAATCCGAAATACAGCTTTCTGCGGATCGTCATGACTTACGCCTCCACCTGCACGCCCATCGGTACCTTCTCCCCCACGGAGAGGCGCCCGCGTCGCCTAATTGAAATCGAATTCGATAATCTCAGAGCTTTCTTTGGGTGCTGACTCAAAGCGCCACTTCTTGATTGCATCCAACGCAGAACTTACCAGCAGCGGGCTGCCGCCGACCACTTTCGTGCTGGTGACTCGTCCATCGGGCGAGATCGTTGCCTCGATTTTGACCTTGCCAGCCATTTTCATTTGTCGTGCCAGGAGCGGAAACTCTGGAACGATCTTCGTCTTCACTTTCCGCTTGGTGGTATCGGTAGCAGTCTCCTGCGCCAGCACCTTTGGAGCGAGAGACGCAGATGTGGAGAGGAACAAAGTAACCGCTAATGTGATCGCGCGAACTCTTAGCTTCATGCCAACCCCCTCCGGGCAGACATAGCTCCGATAACAGAAAATGCAAGGGTAATGCCATGCGCGGGGACGCCTTTCAGCTTGCGCGGAAACCGACATATTGCGTCGTAAAGCCCTGAGAATCAAAGCGATAGCGCGATCACGAGCACATCTATAGGGAATCAATCGAGGTGCAAATTGTCTCACTCAGCCCGAGCAGCCTGCCTTTCTCGTCTCACACTGCGACTGTCTCAGATTGCCCCTTTCGGCAACAGCGGGCGCGACGTTCCTTGACTCAAATTGAGATGAGAACGTAACGTCATTGGGTAACTGAGCGCGCAGCCCCTCGACCTCCATGCGTGCATTGCGACGAACTCGGGAAGTGTCTTCAGACCTCGACGGCTCGTTGGAGAGCCTGCTGAGCCAGTTTTCCGCCACGACTCTGGAATTGAATCCTTCGCTAGGCACCTCGGAATTCGCGCGACGACTGACCGCACGGACTGCGCAAATGCTTGGAGCACGCGCGGCCGTGCTAGCGGTGGTGCGTGATTCGGAGTGGTCAATCGCAGGTTTGAGCGGTCCGGCGGAGCGCTGGGATGCGAAGGTTCAACAGCGTTTGGCGGCTGCCTTAGCGGAACAGGCTAACGTCCCAGCCTCGGATTTGCGCACTGGACCAGCGGCAGTGCTCTTTGGGCGGGAGCTGGCGAATGCGTTGGGATGGGGTGAAGCGATACTCGCGCCGCTGAAGGGGAGCGAGAACGAACTTCTTGGCGTGCTCTGCTTGGTGGATTTGCGCAGGATGACGGAAACCGACAGGCAGTTACTCGGGGCGCTGGTAGGGCACGCATCGGTGGCGCTCGAGAATGTGCGGCTGTTCTCGAAAATTGAACGGTCGCGGAAACAGTGGGTAGAGGATTTCGACGCCATCTCAGATTTGATTGTCGTGCATGACGCGGACAATCGAGTCCTGAGACTTAATCGCGCGCTTGCGGATTTGTTGAAAGTGAAGCCGGCCGAAGCAGTCGGACGCGATATGGGAAAGCTCGAGTTACTTGGGTCGAGTGTGCAGGCAGGACAATGCCCGTTTTGCCGGAACCCGGCCGCACTGCAGGAAGAATTCATTTTTCCAGCGGCTGACCGGTCCTATCTGGTATCCGCGTCACGCATTCATAGCGGCCATAACAATGAGCTGCGTACGATTCACGTGGTGAAAGACATTAGTGACCGCCGCGAGGCGGAACGCAGATATCGCCGCGAGCGCGACTTCAATAAGAACATTCTCAACAACACACAGAGCATGATTCTGGTCTTGGACACTGCTGGATTGATCAGTTATGCCAATCGGCGTTGTTTCGAGGCCGGATATCAGGAGTGGGATCTATTGGGTCACTCGCTTACCGACATTATTCCGCCGGCGCGGAGGCCAGTGTTGAAGGAAACGCTTGAGCGGGCGTTACATGGTGCCGCAGTGGACAATCTCGAAATGCCGGTGGTGCGTGGTAACGGAACTGCCGGGCAATTTTCGATCAGCCTGAGTCCTATGCGCGATGAGCAGGGCGATATCAACAGCATTGTCGTGGTGATGACGGACGTGACGGATGCTGCGGATTTGCAGTCGAAACTGATGCACACCGAGAAAATGGCAGCGCTCGGCCAACTTGTTTCCGGAGTGGCGCATGAGGTGAACAATCCTTTGGCGGCCATCGTCGGTTTCACTGACTTACTTCTCGAGAATCCACAAGTTCCAGAAGGGGCGAAAGAAGAACTGCGCGTGGTTCTTCAAGAGGCACAACGCACACGCGTAATCGTTCAAAATTTGTTGAGCTTCGCCCGGCAAATGCCAGCGCAACGTGAGCCCGTACAGGTAAACACCGTTTTGCGGCAAACGCTCAAGCTTCGCTCGTACGATTTTTCAAATCATGGCGTCGAGCTTATCGAACGATACGAAGAGGATTTGCCTGTAGTTGTGGGCGATCCGCACCAATTGCAGCAGGTGTTTTTGAATATCTTGAACAATGCATACGACGCGATTCAGGAGACACGGCGTCCCGGAAAAATCGAGGTTTTGACCACTCAGCGCAGGAATGAGCTCGAAGTTCTGATCCGCGACAATGGGCCGGGGATTCTGCAGCCAGAGCGGATTTTTGATCCGTTCTTCACGACGAAGGAGGTCGGAAAGGGTACCGGACTTGGTCTGAGCATCTGCTACGGTATCGTGCGGGCACACCGTGGAGAAATCACGGCTCGCAACAATCAAGACGGCATCGGGTGCACATTCATCGTGCGGCTGCCTGTGGGGACGCAAGTTGCAGAACCGAGCGTCGCGAAGGCTGGCCGATGATGACCACGAGCGGGACGGCCGCCGTGGCGCGTGGGCGAATCCTCTTGATCGAGGATGAGCCATCCGTGGCCGCATTCTTACGAATCGCGCTCGAGCGTCGCGGATACGAAGTGGTGGCATCGGCTTCGGCGGTGGAAGGGCTGCAGCTTCTGGCTACCGGTGATTTTCGCGGCGTGATATCTGATTTTCGCACGCCGGGCGGTATTACGGGAGTCGATGTACACGACTGGCTCGAGCGTCACCGGCCAGAACTGGCGTCGCGAATTATTTTCATCACCGGTGATACGGCGAGTGACGAAACGATTGCACTGCTCGCCCAAGCCGGCACACCATGTGTCGAAAAACCTTTCCGCGTCCATCAATTGATGGCGGCGGTGGAAAAAACAATCGGGAAACCATGACGAGCGAGCAGAAAATCCGTTTTGTGATCGTGGACGATGAGCAAAGCATTCGCCGGCTCTGCATGACAGTAGGACAAGGCCTGGGATTTCAGTGCGCAGAAGCGGAAACAGCGGAAGCGGCCCTCGAATCACTCGAAGCTGTGCTGCCCGATATTGTGGTCACGGATTTAAAGCTTCCCAATCTCACCGGAGTGGAGTTGCTGCGTAAAATTAAAGAGCAGCTGCCGCGCACGGAAGTAGCGATCATGACGGGACATGGCTCGATCGAATCAGCGGTTGAAGCAATGCGCCAGGGCGCTTACGACTACATCGAAAAGCCATTTCGCGTGGAGAAACTACGGCAGTTGTTGCAAAGGATGGCGGAAAAAGTTCGTCTCGTGAACGAGAACCAGTTCCTGCGAGAACGGGTGAATACCGAGACGCAGCTAGACGGAATCACCGGGGCGTCTGCAAAGATTCAGGACGTGATGAGAATGGTGTCGCGGCTGAAGGACACGCGTACGCCGGTGCTGATCACCGGAGAAAGCGGGACCGGAAAAGAGTTGGTGGCCCGCGCGATGCATTATCGCGGTCCACTCGCGGCGATGCCGTTTATTGCGGTCGACTGTGGTTCGCTTGTGCCTACGCTCATGGAAAGCGAGCTTTTCGGGCACGAAAAGGGATCGTTTACCGGAGCGCTCAAGTCAAAGCCCGGATTGTTTCATGCGGCCAATGGCGGCACGATCTTTCTCGACGAAATCGGTGAGTTACCGCTCGAAATGCAAGCCAAGCTTCTGCGGGTGTTGCAGGAAAAAGAAGTCCGACCGGTGGGAAGCAATGAAAAAAATCCAGTGGATGTCCGCGTGATTGCCGCAACGAATCGAGATTTGGAAGGAGCCTACCGAGCGGGAACGTTTCGCAAAGATCTTTATTTCCGGCTGAATGTGGTCACGGTTCATCTTCCCGCTTTGCGCGAGCGGCGATCGGATATTCCGCAGCTCGTGCACTGTTTTCTGGATCGGTACGCGCCTGGAGAAAATATCCAGATTGCACCCGCTGCAATGAAGAGTTTTCTGCAGTACGAATGGCCGGGAAACGTCCGGGAGCTTGAGAACTGTATCGCGCGGGCTGTCGCTCTCGGTGATCACCGCACGATTGACGTGAACGACTTGCCGCCTGCCATTCGCAAGGCTGACGATGGTGCCGGTTCTGACGGAGACCCGTCCGTACTGTCCACTACGGCGCTAGCAGATCTCGAGCGAATGACGATTCTTCGCGTCTTCGAACAAGCTGGGGGCGATAAATTGCTTGCCGGAAAGATGTTAGGAATCAGCCGCGCAACGCTCTATCGCAAGCTAAAACGGTATCAGATCTCATCGCGTTCCTCATCGAAACAGCCGGTCGAAACTGTAACCTAGATCGATCTCCAGTTTTCATTCGCCAGTGCTCTAGTTGAATCGGCGCATCGATTTCGAATCAAGGCAGTGAGACGGCGTGTGTCATGGTGAGACGAATCTGCAAAAGTTCGGCGGGCTGTGTCTTGTAATTATCTAATTCCAGGCTAGTTAATAGAAACGTGCATCCGCGAGTCTTTGGCTGCGGACTTGCAATCTTCTTCTGGGGCAAGTTCAATTCGTGTGGGTGTGCTTAGCTTCTGGCGGATACGCAGCCAGATGCGCCCAAGCGCGCACGGCTTGCAGGGAGGCTCGGTGTCACGTGAAGCAGCGGTTGAGCCGATCGCAGCAGTACAGACATGTGTCGAGAAATTGGCTCACCTCTTCCCGAGTGCGTCACCCGTGCGATTGCCAGTGCGGGTAGTGGCTCTCGGGAGCGGAGAAAGGCATGTGGAGGAATCTACCGTGATTGAGTTCGGGACGGCACACGAAGTGTTGTTTGCATCGACGTTGCCGCTCGAATTTGAGGATCAAGTGCGAATTCTAAATTCCGATGGTTCGCTCGACGCGAGCGCGACAGTGGTTGCCGTGCGCTACCACGATGGCCGCAAAGCCGTGGCGACTCGCTTCGTGGGCGAAATCGGAACCTGGATTATCAAGCCATGACTCCAAAAATGCCGAGCTTTACTACTACCGACGGAGAAGCGCAGAAGGCGGGCATCGGCGGACCCGGAGAGTTCGCCGCGCGTTGGACCGAAGCGAGGCTCGCGTATCCGTTGTACGCGGCGCTCGCAGCGCAGTTCGAACTTGCACCGACTCCTTATGCGGCCGGCGAATTACCTCCAGCGCGGCCAACGCGAGAAGTGTTCGATCGCGATCTGCAATGGTTCGATGCCATCGATGACAAGGTCCGCGCGTTCCAGATTCGTCAGTTGCCGCCCGAAGTCTTGAATGCCAGCGAGGAAGCGCTTCGGGCGTTCATTCAGCGCCTGCTGAAGCGGCCGGGAAAGACAAATGCGGATCGCGACAAAATCGATTTGCTGCTGGTGCAATACTTCGCACTTTGCGCTCCCGAAGCGCTCTATCGCGAAGAAATAAAACTGGCTGACGTCGCTCGCGTTCTACAGCCAGTCCTTGTCGAAGCGGATGCGGCCCCTCTCGATTGGTGCGAACCGCTCGAACAAATTCTCAAGACGCTCGACGAGTGTCACAGCCTGCGGGACATGATGGAACACGGCCTGCTCGAACAAGGCAGGCTTTTAAAGGATTCCGCCGGGGCTATGTTCTACGATCCGGCGGCTCTTGTGGCCTTTTGCCGTTTTAATTTTTCCCTGCGCCGCGCGTTTATTCGCATGCTGCACGCCGACTTAAACGCAGTAAAAACCGCCGTGGATATTCTCGAAGCGGCTGGCGTGAAAAGCGTCGATTGCCGCAGGGCCGGTTTTTCGGCCGCGGAGGCCACGGCTAGACTTCGATACTACTCCGAGAACTGGCGGCAGCCGTTCCACAAGGACTACACAGAAAGCTCCGTCAGCCGCGCATTCGAGCAGCTACTGGCTCTTCGCGCTGACTTGGAAGAAGCGGTTGCCAGAACGCACGACGGGTTCCGTCCCGCCGCAGGCTCCGTAACTCCGGCTAAAGTTCCTTCCCGGCCGGACCTGGCAGCGCCAGCGAAAGTGACGGAAATCAAGTCGGGAGCAGCGCTCGCAAATCAATCTCCGCGCATGCCGTTGGATCTCGCCGGCATCGGTGAGCCTGCGCCCACCAACACCCCGGCGGCAAAGAATGCTCCAGCCGCGCCGAATAACCGGACAAGAGCTACGTCCGAATCTAATGTATCGCCCACAGATGCAGCCGAAGTTGAGAAGTGCCTCGAAGCGATCTGGGAACAACTCATCGCAGCACCCCCGTCACGGGGTCGCTCGATGTCGACGGTCGTGCTGCAGGATTCAAAAGTGTTGCTTTCTTCATGGGAAGTCGCTGCATTCGTGGCACAAGGAGACCAGGAAGCAGAGGATTTGCGGCGAGCAGTCGTAGCGCGGGCTCTGCTCTCGGTAGCGATGGATCAACGTAAGCGTTCGGGAGAGGAAAGCGCACTCGCATCCGCTCTGCTGCATGCACGGGGGGAAGTTTCCTACTTCCAAGGCCGCGTAGAACTAGCGAAACGCTCAAAAAATACCGAAGCAGCCGTGAACTTGGGAATCAGTACGAAGCGCTTGCTGTCCACGATTGAAGAAGCAGAGAAACTCCAGCCTTGAGCAAGGGGGTAGGCATCTCTTGAGTCAAGCCAGCGTTTTGATCGTCTCGGACGATACGGAATTCGCTCTTACAGCCGCGGCGCGCTGGCAAGCGGAAGCCCACGCCTCCGAGGTCACGCTTGTAACAAGCGACCTATGGCACGCTTCGAGTGCAACCGGTTACGACCTCGTGATCATAGGCCCTGTCCGCTATGAAAAGTACACTTCGATTTTATCTTCCTTGAATCCAAGTCTTCCCTCCGCCGTGGTCTGCATTCCGGAAAGCGAGAACGAGATCCCTAGTTTGCACAAGCGATACGCTCACGTTCTGTTGATCCCGAAGCGGGACGGCTGGATGGAAACTCTGATTTTATTATCGAGCGAAGCTCTACGCCGCGTCGGAGCACTGAATCGCGCGCAGCGCGCGGAACGAGTCGCCCTCGAAGCACAGCGCCTCGCCGTTCTCGGCCGTTACATGCTCGAAATGAGGCCCGGCATAAACAATGCTCTCACTTCCGCTATCGGCAATGCCGACTTGCTGTTGCTCGAACCGGGCCAGCTTTCGCAAGAGTGCCGCGAACAGATCCGCACAATTCACGCGATGGCGTTGCGCCTAAACGAAGTAATGCAGCGATTCTCATCGCTGGCGGCAGAAATGCGTGCGAGTGAGAAAGAATCTCAGGCTGAGACGGGCCTCGTTTCTCAGGGTTATGTTGCACGGCAATGAGGATTGGCTGGCTTGACGTAAACGCAACAAATTAAAGCATTTGCGCTCTGGTCGCAGGTTGCGAAGCGATCGGTGACCCTGGCGTTGAACTTGCAATTGTCTTAGCGAGGGTATCTCGGTGGAGGTGCGCACGTGCTGAAGAAGGTGTTGGTGGTGGACGACTCACAAGCGGAAATCAAGCTGATGCAGTCGTTCCTGCAGCAAGGGGGATTTCATTCGGTGGGAATTTCAGATCCAACCAAAATCGAAGAAACCATCGAGCAGGAGCGGCCAAGTGTGATCCTGCTTGACGTGGTGATGCCGCAACGAAATGGTTTCCAGGCCTGCCGCGATCTGAAGAGAGAAGGCCCTTACTCGCAAATCCCGGTGATCCTCGTCACGTCGAAGACCGCGCCCAGCGATCGCTACTGGGGTGAGCAGCAGGGCGCGAATGGTTACGTCGCGAAGCCGTTCACTCCGGAGGAACTGATCAGCGCGGTGAAAAGGTTTGCTTGATGGCCGGTAAGCAAGAAGGCGCGCGGGAAAACGCAGGGCTGCCACTCGAGCTCGTAGGGGGAGAGTTCCTCGAAAGCGAAACGCTTTCCGAGGAACGGCTGCCCGAGCGGCAGTACTGCGTTTTCCGTGCCGGCCGCGAACGCTTCTGTCTTTCGGTGCTCGAAGTCGAAGAAGTGGTGGATTGGCCGATTGTCACGCGGATTCCTCTGGCACCCGCGTTCTTGATGGGAGTCTTCAATCTCCGCGGGACGATCGTGCCACTGGTGGATATCGCATTCACAGAAGGACGGCGTCCGGGTTTGCTGCCGAAGCACGTGGTGGTCGCGGCGCTCAAAGGCGATGCGCAGCGCGAGGATTTGAGAGTTGGAATCGCGTCCGACGAAGTGATTGGGACGTACGCAGCGACGGAAGAAGCGCTGCTTGATCAGGCGCCGAGCAACGTGCCGCATTGCCGTGGGATGTTGCGGCACGACGATCGGCTCGCGCTAGTTGTCGACTTGCGGCGCTTGACGGACGTATTTCCAGTTCCTGTGGTTTAAGGCGCGACGGGTCGCGCGAGTTTAGGCTGCTTGGGAGGAAGTCATGAAAGCTCGTTTGAGTTCCACAGTGTGGCTGCTGGTCTTTTGGATCAGCGCCGCGGTATTTGGGGTCTTGGGGCTAGCGTATTACGCTGGAATCCATTCGAGTGCGCAATCGGCGGATGCTGCTTCGTCGAGTGGAAGCTCGACGGCGGCGCTGGCGTCCGCAGGAGCGCTCGCGCTTCTCGCATGCATCTCGGTGGTTTGGGTCCTGAGCAAGCGTGTGCTGAAGCCGGTGGACGAGCTCGCGAAATTTTCCGAGCGGATCGTCGCGGGCGACGCGCGGGCGCGCGCGGAAATTGAATCCGGCGACGAATTTGAGTTCATCGCAGAGAATTTCAACCGTAGCGCCGCGAAAGTCGCGCACGCCATTACGAACCAGCAGGCGCAGGATTCCCTCCAGCGCAGCATCACCGACCTGTTGAATACGATCAAGGAAGTTGCTCGGGGCGATTTGACGATTCGCGGCAAAGTGACGAACGACGCGCTGGGCAACGTGGTGGACTCTGTGAACTTCATGCTCGACAACTTCACGAAGGTTCTCGAGCGCGTTCGCAAAGCCGCCATCGACGTGAGCGCGAGCGCCAACCAGATTCTCGACGCCGCCGACGATATGACAGCGGGCGCCACGCAACAAGACCAGGAAATCACCAACACCTCATCGGCCGTTGAAGAACTGACGGTTTCGATGAAACAGGTGTCAAACAACGCGGAAGCGAGTGCCGAAGCTGCGCGCCGCGCGCTCGATGCCGCCGAGCAGGGCAACCGCGCGGTTCGCGACACCCTCGAAGGCATGCAGCGCATTCGCGCTTCCGTGCAGGCGACCGCCAAGAAAATCAAATCGCTCGGCGATCGTTCTCTCGAAATTTCGGAAATCATTAACGTGATCAACGACATCACCGAGCAGACCAACTTGCTCGCCTTGAACGCGGCTATCGAAGCGGCGCGCGCTGGCGATGCGGGGCGCGGGTTTGCGGTCGTCGCCGACGAGGTGCGAAAGCTCGCTGAACATTCCCGAAGCGCGACGAAAGATATCGCAGCGCTGATCAAAGCGATTCAGGCGGAGACGAACGAAGCGGTGGTCGTCATGGAGGAAGGCACGCGCGAAGTCGAGGTGGGAGCCGGACTTGCAGACCAAGCAGGTAAAGCGCTCGAAGCGATTTCAAGTGTCGTCCGGCAGTCGGCCGAACTGGTACAGGAGATTTCGCTGGCATCGAAACAGCAAGTGCGCGGCACGGAAGGCGTGGCGAACGCGATGCAGATTATCTCCGGTATCACGCGCCAGACCACGCAGGGCGCGCGGCAAACTGCTTCGACCGTTGGCAACATGGTGAAACTCTCAGAGCAGCTGAACGAAGCGCTCGCGCAATTCCGCTCGCAAGCCCAACCGTCGCGGCAAGCGGAGGCGGCCGACGAACCGCGGCCGGCGCAGGTAGGCGTTCGTTAAATTCGGGCTGGTGTTCATCGCCGGAGCCTCCAGGTGCCGGCCGCTGACGTGTGCCGAACATGAAACAGCATCCAGCCAACACCGTGAAACTCACCGAGCCTGAGCTCGACGAAATCCGTACGCTCATTGAACAACGCTCAGCCATCCTTTTCGACGCGTCGCGGGAACGCTTTTTATCGACCCGTGTCCGGGAACATCTTGAGGAGAAGAATTTACCTGACGGCTCCGAGCTGTTGAAACTCGTGCGCGGCTCGAGCATCGAGTACGAGGCCTTTCTTGAACGGCTGCTGACGCAGGAGACTTCGTTTTTCCGTTACCCAGCTGTGTACGATGCGCTCGAGAAAAGAATCTTGCCGGAGATTCAGGAACGAAAATTCTGGGAGAGCCGTCGCTCGTTGCGAATCTGGAGCGCCGGTTGTTCGACGGGCGAAGAGCCTTATTCCATCGCGATAACGGTGAGTGACGCGCTGAAGTTTCCGGAAGCCTGGGAAATTGAAATTTTGGCCACCGATGTGAGCCGCCGCGCGTTGCGCCATGCGGAGCGCGGAAATTACTCGCGGCGCAGCTTGGGCGAAGTTTCACTGCATCAGGTAGAAGCGTATTTCTCGTTGACTAAGCATGGATATCAGGTGAGACCTCGCATCCGGCGGTTGATTTCCTTCGCGCAGATGAATCTGGTGGATTCTTTCTATGTCGGCAAGCTCGACTGCATCTTCTGCATGAACGTGCTGATGTATTTTTCGGCGGAGCGACGGCTTTCAATCTTACGGCGATTTTATGATGCGCTGGAGCCGGGCGGCTACTTCCTGCTCGGCCATTCCGAAACGCTCTCGAACGTGCCGATGAAATTCGAGTCAATCGTGCTCGGCGATTGCCTGATTTACCGAAAGCCGGCTAGTGCCACGGTGGACCTCCGACGCACTCCAGCCTTGGTGGAGGGCAGCCTGTGAACGGCCCTAATCAGGAATCGCTCGAGTTGTTCTTCCAGGAGGCATCGGAGAATCTCCAGTATCTGCGGGAGTATTCAGGCTTGCTGCAGGAAGCGCAGACGAAACCCGAGGATCTCGAAAGGCTGTACATAGCGGCGCATAGTTTGGCCGGCACATCAGCGAGCTATGGCTATCCACAATTTTCTGAGGTGGCTGCTAAGGCCGCTCACGTTTTTCACTACGCCATGAATGCGACGCTCACGCCCGACATGCATGGCCCATTGACGGAATTCATTTCCGATGCAATCTCCGTGCTCGAATTCGATTTACTTCAGATCAGCTCTGGAGGAACCGAGACGGCGGAAGATATCGCCGCATTTAAGCAGCGCTATGCATTCGCGTTTCCGGCAACTCCGGCTCCAGAACCTGAGGACGAAACTTCCACGAACGCAGGGGATTACGAGATCCCAAATCACGACACGTATCAGGTTCCTTCATTCGTGGATCGGCTTCCCGAGGACGGCGAAGTTCCAGAAGAGGTACTCGAGTTCTTCATCCCTGAAGCGGAGGAGCATCTGCAAACGGTAACGGAATGCTTGCTGACCCTCGAAGCGGCTCCGAGCGCGGAAGAGATTCATCGCCTGTTCCGCTCGATGCACACGGTAAAAGGCTCGGCAGCCCAGGTTGGTTTGCACCGCCTTTCAGCGGTCGCGCACCGTGTGGAAGATCTCATCGGTCAACTTCGCGACAGCGTTTTGCAGCCAAGCGCGGAAATTGTGGATATATGTCTCGAAGCGGTGGACGTGCTGAAGAAGCTGCTGCACCGTCAATGGGCGAGCGTAACGGAAATGGCCGCTGCAATCGACCCATTACTGGCGCGCATCTCGGAGCTTGTTCCGGAAGCGGCCGACGAAGTCATTGCTGAAACAGTCGTCGCGGCGGAAACGGACGGCGAGGGCGCGCTGGCCAAAACAACGGTACCGCGCGCTGCCCCACAAGCGTTGCCGCAAGCCAAGTCCGTCCGCATTTCTCTTGAGCGTCTCGATCGAATGATGAATGCCGTCGGAGAACTCGTCATCAACCGCACAAGGATGCTCGGACGATTGTCAGAACTTTCAAAGCTGGTGGAAGTTCTCACATTTTCAAAAGGCCGGCTTGCCAACAAAGTTTCAGAATTTCAGGAGAAGCACGAATTCAGCCGTTTGCATGTGGGATTGGTGCCAGGAAGTCAGCCGCCGCAAATGGACACGTTTGGCGGCAGCTTCAAGAGCAAACCAGCGATCATGTCGAACGATCTGCTCGAGTTCAGCGAACTCGAAATGGATCGCTATGACGATGTGAATATCCTTTCGCGATCGCTTACGGAGATTTCTGCGGACGTTACCGAAGTTCTTACGCAGCTCGAAAGTTTCATGGGCCGAGTTGATTCCGATATCGACGAATTCACAAAGCTCGCGCACCACCTCCAAGATGAAATCACAGCGGCGCGGATGGTGCCGATTGGCAATCTGTACACCCGCCTTTCGCGCACGGTGCGGGATGCCGCGAAGGCCTCAGGAAAACCGGTGGAGCTTGTACTCGAGGGCGCTGAGACGGAGTTGGACAACAACATCATTCAACATATATCCGACCCCCTGATTCATCTGGTGCGAAATGCAGTCGCGCACGGTATTGAAAACTCCGAACTTCGCCACTCCGCAGGCAAACCCGATAAAGGCCACGTTGCGGTTCGCGCGTACCATCGCGGGAATCATATCTTTATTGAAGTCGAGGACGATGGCCGAGGAATCGACTACGAGCGCGTGCGGCAGGGCGTAATCCAAGCCGGCGAGCTATCACCTGTGGCAGCGAGCGAGCTTTCCGAGCGCGAGCTTCGCGAATATCTTTTCCGGCCCGGTTTTTCGACGGCGTCCTCGATGACCGAATTGGCGGGTCGGGGAGTGGGACTCGACGTCGTGCGCGCCAACGTGCACGCGTTGAATGGTGAAATCGAAGTTCGATCGGAAGTGGGACACGGCGCGTGCTTTACCGTAAAAGTGCCGTTGACTCTGATCATCTCGCAGGCGCTTTTTGTTCGCTGTGGGACTTCTACATTCGCCCTTCCGCTGGCATTTGTGGAAGAAATTCGCCGCCTGCGGCCGGAAGAAATCGAAGACGTCGGAGGCAAATTGCTGACGCGCGTTCGTGGCGCGGTTACGGAGGTCGTCCGCCTGGACTTACAGCTCGCTCTACCTCCCCTCGAGCCTTTGAACGGCTACTTCCACATGGTCATCGTCAAGGTGGCCGGCAAACATGTTGGCATCGTTGTAGAAGAAGTGCTCGGCAAGGACGAAATCGTCATCAAGAATCTCGGAGATTACCTGCGGCGAGTAAAACTCTTTCCCGGTACGA
The DNA here is from genome assembly GCA_963729525.1 of uncultured Acidobacteriota bacterium. Taxonomy (GTDB): domain Bacteria; phylum Acidobacteriota; class Terriglobia; order Acidiferrales; family UBA7541; genus Palsa-295. Next base: position 2,332,928 of record CAVSOB010000005.1, on the reverse strand, counting down.
CGATTGCGCCTGACGGCAGCCTGATTCTCTTGATCGACCTGAATCGTCTGGTTTCGGCGGATACAGCTGAACGGCACGCATTGCCTTCGTCATCTCCCGCCGCAAGAGTGTTCGCGCCCGGTGCAGAAGCCGTGGCAGCTGGCAGCATTCCAGCTGAGGCGGTGGACGCTGTGGCTAATGATCGCGTCGTAGTGGTTGCCGACGATTCCATCAGCGTACGCAAATTTGTCGGCCGGATGCTTGAAAAAGCGGGTTATCGCGTGAAGCTTGCGTCCGATGGTCTTGAAGCCTCGGAAATCGTCGCACAGGTGGGATGCCACCTGATCATTACCGACCTCGAAATGCCGCGGATGAATGGCTATGAATTGCTCGCGCATCTGCGACAGACGCCAGCTACGCGCCGGATACCGGTGCTCGTTGTTACATCTCGTGCAGGAGCCAAGCATCGTGAACGCGCATTGAAAGAAGGGGCGGCAGGGTTCTTGACGAAGCCAGTTCAGGAAGATCAGTTGATTGCCACAGTGACGAGCCTGATGGAGGCAACGGAAGAACGGCAGAACGTGCTTGCACCCGTGCGGCAGGATTGAAATGACAAAAAGTGCTGACAAGAAGCTTCGAGTGCTCGTTGTGGACGATTCCGCATACATGTGCAAAGTCCTCAACGAAATCATCAACGCCGACCCGCAGCTCGAAGTGGCAGGGCAGGCGCGCGACGGGCGCGATGCCGTAGCCCTCGCGGAATCGCTGCGTCCCGACGTGATCACGATGGATATCAACATGCCCCACGTGGACGGTCTACAAGCCACTGAGCTGATCATGTCGCAGAATCCCCGGCCTATCGTGATTGTCAGTTCGGAATCGCGCGAGGGCGCTTCCACCACACTGCGTGCGCTCGAGCTTGGCGCAATCGACTTCGTCCCCAAGCCCTCGAGTGGTATCGATCTGGACATGAAGAAGGTGGGAGAAGAACTGACGCGGAAGCTGAAAATGGCGGCAAAGGTCCGCGTAGTCCGCACCGCAACTCGCTCCAAGCTTCCAGCACCTCATCCTCCGGTACCGGTTTCGTCGAGCTATGCGTCGGCGTCGGCGATTGCCGCGCAGAATGGCGGCAAATTCCCCATTGTTGTGATCGCCGCCTCCACCGGCGGACCCGCAGCCGTGATGCGCGTCGTCGCTGGGCTGCCGAAGGATTTTCCGGGCGCGATATTTCTCGTGTTGCATATGCCGGCTGCCTTCACAAAGCAGTTTACTGTGCAGCTGGCGGAAATTGCCCCGCTTCCTGTGAAAGAGGCGGAGTCAAATGAGGCGACGCAACCTGGTGTGATCTATCTCTGCCCGGGTTCGCATCACTTGCGGCTATCCTCCACCGGCAAAATCCTCTTGGACGCCGGCGCCCGAATCGATGGGTATCGCCCCTGTGCCGACGTGGCGTTCGAATCGGTCGCGGCTTACGCGCGCGGATTTGCTGTCGGCGTCGTGCTCACAGGCATGAGCAACGACGGCGCGAAAGGCGTGAAAGCAATCAACGCCGCGGCCGGATACGTCGTCGCTCAGGACGAAGCAAGCTCCGTGATTTTTGGAATGCCCGCAGAAGCTATCAAGACAGGAGTTGTTAACGAAGTCCTAGGCCTCGATGCAATCAGCGCGGCGATCGAAAAGCGCGTCGCAAAGCTTGCGCGGCTGGTTCCGGTGGACGCCCGATGAAGATCGCTGCCCAAGAAAAAGGGAAAACTAGGCGTGCGCGTCATTCCGAGCAAATGATCCTCTTTACCGTCGCGAATCGGATGTTTGCGATCGCTGCTGCGACGGTGCAAGAGATTCGCAGTACGGATAGCCTGGCAGTTTCGGCAAATGAAATTGAATATTCTGATATTTCGAAAGTGCGCCACACGCTCGAACGGAGCCATCAGACCTATTATGTCGTGAACGCCGGCGTACATTTCGGCCTGCCCGTTACGCGCCCAACTCTCGTCTTGATTCTTCGCCAGTTGCGTGTTGCGGTACTGGCGGACCGCATTGAACGGATGGCGGAGATTGCCGCGATTCACGCTCTTCCGAGAGCATTTGCGGGCGACGAGCGACGCTGGTATCGCGGCCTCACGTATATTGACGACCACGTGATTCCCGTGATTCATCCCGCAGGGTTTTTGACGGCCGACGAATTTCGGCGACTCGATCGCGCGACAAATGCAATCTCGGTACCACGTGACCTGGAAGGAGCTTTCCGGGCATGATCGCGGAAATTCAAAACGCGGACGCCAACACATACGTTCTGCTGCAGCTGGCCAACCGCCGTTTCGCATTGCCTTCAGCAATCATCTCAGAACTCGCGCCGCCGGTCCGACTTCACACGTTTCCGCACACGTCACCTCTTTTGTCTGGTGTGATCGTCCGTCGCGGCCGCATCGTCCCAGTTTACGATGTCGCAACTATCTTGCTGGGCAGAAGCTCGTCCGTTCACCGTTTCTACCTGATCGCGCGCCGAGATTTTCCTGACGGGACCGAGGCCAGCGCGATCCCAGTGAGCGGTGAGTGTGAACTGACCACCACCGACATGCATGAGCTCAGCGACAGCAGCCGGCCCTATATTTCCGGACGCCTCCTCATCGATGGTGAGTCGATCGAAGTACTGGATTTCGATGTGCTGTTGGCGAGTGATCCCGCAAAGCATAACGGGCCGCGTCGTGCGGAGCCCCGTTCATGAGCTTTCCGTCCGCAGGCACTCCACGCATCTTGCTGATCGATAGCAACGTTTATTTTTCAAAACGCGTCAGCGACGCTTTGCAACAACAGGGCTTCGAAGTGACCGTCAGCACGCAAGCCGCCTACGCGCTCACCATGCTCGAGTGGAATGCACCAAGCGCCATTCTCTGCGCCACGAATCTTCGCGAAATGGGCGCGCTCGAAATGGCCCCGATTTTGCGCGCCGATCCCAAAACCGCGAATATTCCACTCATTGCAGTCGGTGGAGGCGACGCCCGGGCACTACTCGAAGCATATGGTGCAGGCTGCGATGATTTCGTCGATCGCCGTCGATCTCCGGCCGATATCGCCGCGCATGTGCGCAGTTTTCTCGTGAGCCGTCAAGAAGGATTTCAGCCAACGCAGATGCTTCCCACTTCCGACACCGCTCTGAGCGGCACTCTCTCGCATCTCGATCTTCCGGGCGTGATTCAGATGCTCGGACAGGCCCGCCAGACGGGCGCGCTGCACATCAACGCGGGCGAAACCGACGGCATCATCTTTTTTGGCGGCGGTGAAATCGTGCACGCTGAATGCGGTACGTTTTTTGGCGACGAAGCCGTAACGCAAATCGTGCGAAGTTGCCAGAGCTCGGACAAAGGCGTTTACAAATTTATCTACGGGGCCGCGGCCACACAACGCACCGTCCTTCGTTCGGCCACCGACCTTCTACTCGATGCCATGCGCGAATTCGACGAAGGCGAGCGGGATACTATCGACCACGGAAACGACAACGATAGCCCTCAACGCAAAAACGAGAATACGGAGCACCAGAATCCAAACCACGAAAGTGTTGAGCATCACAACGTCGAGAAGGAGTCCACATGAGCGAAACCGAGACCCTTACGGCGGCGCGTCTTCCCACCGTCTATTTCATTGACGACAGCGCCACCATGCGCGAAGTGATCAAAATTGCCTTCCGCAAAGAGAACATTCGCGTGATCACTTGCACCGACGCAAGTTCAGCCCTGGCTCAATTTGGAGAAGCTGCTCCAGACGCCGTCATCACCGATGTAATCATGCCTGACAAAGATGGCTACGAAGTTTGCGAATTCATCAAGCAGAGCGAGCAACTGGCAAAGATTCCCGTGATTCTCATGTCGGGCGTCGTCAATCGCACCGTCGCCGAACGCGCCACCGCGGTGAAAGCCGACGACCTGATTCGCAAGCCATTTCAGCCGCAGGACCTCATAACCCGCGTCAAGAATCTGCTTCATCCAAGAGCGAGCACATCGCAAACAGGCGGCGATCCCAACAATTCCGATCAGCACGCAGCGCGAGTGTTGAATAATCTTTTTTCAGCAAGCCCCGCGCCGTTTGGAATCGCCACTCCGCCAGTGCCGCACGCTGAAACTCCCGTAGTCGCTTCAGCGCTACGTCCCAGCGCTGCGCCCGCTTCCGCTTCCACCACGCTTGTGCGGCCCAATACAGCACCGCCCGCAGAGGTTCAGAAATTGCGAAACGAAATCCGCCGCCTCGAGCTGCTGGTCAAGAAGCTCGAAGCCGAGTTGCAGGCCGAACATCAATACTGCGCCGCACTCGAAGCCCATTTTAAACTCCAGCAGGAATCTGAATAGCTTTTGTTTCCTGTCTGCTCGCGGCGCTCGCCGGTCAGCCCGCTGCTGTTAACTGCTATGCAAATCTCCAGCCGCGCTTCTTGACCCAGCGCTAGCCCGACGCTACGCTGAAGATACCTCTCAGTGACAGGCGGTTTGCACAAGCTAGGCGCATCTTGGAGGTCGTGTGGGGCGCCGCAGCGAACAGCGAATCGCTCTGCGTGTTCCGATTCTCGTGCGCGGAAAGGACAGCCGCGGGAGTCCGTTCACCATCACTGCGCAAACGCATGATATCACCGCGACAGGCGCTTCGCTGAACGGCTTGAAAGGCATCGCCGACATCGGCTCAAAAATAGAAATCGAATATCAAGGCCGCAAAGCGATGTACCGCGTTCAATGGATCGGCAAAGTCGGTACGCCGCGCTCCGGACACGCTGGCGTCAAATGCCTTGAGCCTGGAAATTACATTTGGGGCGCTCCACTCGGGGAATGGGCGCCCGATACGTTCGATCCTGACCAGCTGCACCCGCCCACGCCGACTGTTGTTCCTCCGATCGAATATTTGATCGCGCCGGCATCGCCGAATATCGAGCGTCGCCGTTTTCCTCGCGTTGGGTGTCGAATCGAGGCAACCGTCGTCGACGAGCTCAGCGCGATGAATCTGCCGGTCAAGGTGACGGATATTTCTCTCGGCGGTTGTTACGTCGAAATGCTCGCTCCGCTTCCGACCAATTCCTCCGTCGAGATCACTCTCGATTCATCCCACGGAGGCATTCATGCGCATGGGAGAGTCATCGCAGCTCAAACCGGCATGGGAATGGGCATCGCGTTTACGGCAATCGCTCCCGAGGATTTTGAAAAACTGCGAGAGATCGCTCCGCCGGGGACACACCACGACGAACGAGAGCATACGAAGCAACGACCGGTCGCAATCCTATCTTCAGTTCCATCCAACGGCGCGCGAGCAAGCAAACGCGCTTCGCAAGTTGCGCCATCCACCCAGGAAGTGCTCGAATCGATTCTGCGCATTCTTCTCCGCAAGGGAATCGTCAGCGAGGAAGAGATGGCCGAAGAGTTCGAGAAACTGATCATTGCGAAATCCTGAATTCTTCACGGTTTGCCATCCTGCGACCATTCATTCGCGTCTCGCCTCTGTTGTGTTCTCGTTCGCCTGCGCCAAAATTTCGCGGCTCGCTTTGGCGCTCCGGCGGATAGAATCTAAAGATGCAGCGCATGCGACTTCTTATGGCGGTGATTTTTGCCCTGGCCCTCATTTCGGCCACAACAATTATCTCCCCCGTATCTGCGTCGGACGAGCCTGCGTCGGCGTCCAGAAATTTCGTGTTCACATGCATCACCCACGTTCCGGCCATGCCCCAGGATTCGCGAGAACTGCGGATCTGGCTTCCGCTCCCCTATGAGGATCGCTCCCAAGGGATCTCACAACTCAAGGTCGAAAGTCCGGTTCGCTATAAAATCCAGCGGGACAAAGAGTATGGCAATCGCTACGCCTACATCGTTGTCCAGCCAGAGGACGCACGAAAGGCTTTCGACATAAAGATTTCATTTCACGCCGAGCGTTTCGAACATCGCGTCTCCTTCACACCTTTGGTCGAACCTCTCGGGCAACCTCTCGTTTCTCCGGATCGCTTCCTGCTCCCCGATCGCCTGGTTCCAATTGACGGCGTGATTGGCGAGCTTTCTGACCAGCAGACAAAAGAAGCAACGCAGCCGATCGACAAAGCGCGGCGCATCTATGATTACGTAATCGCGACGATGCATTATGATCATGACGGCACGGGCTGGGGCCGCGGCGACGCAGTGTGGGCTTGCAGCTCGAAGCATGGCAACTGCACCGATTTTCACTCACTTTTTATTGGGATGGCACGCGCAGCAGGTATTCCGGCTCGCTTCGAAATCGGATTTTCGCTGCCGACAAATGCGAAGGCCGGCGTCATTTCCGGTTACCATTGTTGGGCCCAATTTTACGTGAATGGTATCGGATGGATTCCTGTTGACGCTTCGGAAGGATGGAAAAACAGCGCCAAGCGCGACTATTTCTTCGGCGCTACAGATCAGAACCGAGTGATGTTCAGCATGGGCCGCGACATCCGTCTGAAACCCGCTCAAAAGGGCGAGCCGCTCAACTATTTTGTATATCCCTATGCCGAGCTTGATGGAAAGCCATTCTCTGATCTCAAGAATGAATACACATTTCGTGACGACCCGACGCTGCCCGCGCCACCGTCAAAGACTTCAACCACAGACTGATCATTCGTCAAGACGCGCACAAGCCACAGTAGGCGCGCGGCACGTTGTTCTCGCTCGCTCGCCGCGATTCAATCCAGCCCTTTTGCGCGCAAAAATTCCCGCGCCACCTCCGCTGCGTCGCGATGCTGTCCATCAACGGCAAAGTTCATCTTTCGCATTTCCTCGTCCGAAATCTTTCCGGCTAGCTCTACAATCGCCGCCCGCACTTCGGGATGCCGTGTGTCCATCTCATTGCGAATAATTGGCGCGGCTTCATACGGCGGAAAGTAATGTTTATCGTCCGTCAGGATCACAAGGTCACGCGCAGAAAGCAGTCCATCGGTCGAATTTCCCGCAACTAAATCCACCTGCTTGTCGAGCACTGCGCGATATAGCAATCCGAGATCGAGAATTCGCGGCGATTCCGCGAAATGCAGCCCATACACCCGCGCGAGCCCCTCATACCCGTCCGGCCGTTCCACAAACTCATAGCCGAAGCCGGCGCGCCATTGCGGCGCATGCGGAGCGGCATCGGAAATCGATTTTAGGTTCAGGCGGCGCGCGTCCTCGCCGCGAATCACAATCGCAAACGTGTTATTGAACCCGAGAGAGGGCAACACATCGAGCCCGAATCGCCGTCGATACTCGCTCTTCACGCGCCCAAACACCGCCGAAGGATCCTTCTCAATCGGGTCATGCAGAATGGCGGTCAGCGCGGTTCCGGTGTATTCCACATACGTGTCGATTCGTCCAGAGAGCAGAGCCTGCTGGCAGATGTATGAACCGGCCAGATAGAATCTTCGTGTCACTGGAATATGTGTCCGCGCTTCGATGTGCTGCGCCAGAATTTCGCCGAGAAGTGCCTGCTCTGAAAAATTCTTCGAGCCGACGACGATCGTATTGCGCTCACTGCCGCACGAAACGAGCGACGCGAGCAGCCACAGCAGCGCGTATACGCCTGAAGCACGGCTCGATCTCATCGCGGCGGCCGCAAATGCTTTTCGAGCACTCCCAGCACAAAATCTGCAGCTAGCGCCAGCAACGCGGCCGGCACCGCGCCTGCCAGAATCAATTGGTTATTTACCATCGCCAGACCACGAAAAATAAATTCCCCTAGGCCCCCAGCCCCCACAGCCGCTGCAATCGTCGCAATCCCAATGGTGAGAACCGTGGCAATTCTTATCCCGGCCAGCATCGTCGAAAACGATAGCGGCAGTTCCACCTGGAAGAGAATTTGCCGATCCGTCATCCCCATGCCGCGCGCGGCTTCGCGTACTGCGCGATCCACCCCCGTGATTCCCGCCGAAGTGTTGCGGATAATCGGGAGCAGCGCATACAGCGTAAGTGCCGTGATCGCCAGCCGGTCAGCGCGCCCGCCGAGCCAAGGCACCGGCAGCAAGAAACCGAACAGCGCAAGACTCGGAATTGTTTCCGCAATATTCGCCCCTCCGAGGATCGGTTTCGAAAGCCAAGGTTTCCGCGTGACAAGAATCCCAAGAGGGACGCCGATGGCGATCGCAAAAATCATCGTCAATCCCACGAGCCACACGTGCTCAAGCGTCGCCTGGAGAATTTCTCGATCGTGCCGCAGGAAAAATTGAAGCGGACTCATTTTTCTCCTCTGGCTTCGTCGTACACGCGTAATTGCGCCATGTACGCGGCCGCCATCGGGTCCGATGCATGAACGAAGTCATGCGGTGAATAGATGCGAACGATTTTGCCTGCTTCCATTAGTCCGATTCGCGTGCCGAGCACGAGCGCTTCGCCCACATCGTGCGTCACGATGACCACCGTTTTGCCGAGATGTCGCTCGAGCGCTTTGAATTCATTCTGCATTTCTCCACGCGTCATCGGGTCTAGCGCTCCGAACGGCTCATCCATTAGAAGAATGTGAGGATCGGCCGCGAGCGCCCGTGCCACACCGACACGCTGGCGTTGGCCTCCTGAAAGTTGATGCGGATAGCGGTGCTCGAACGTCTTGCCATGCAGACCCACTGTCTCCAGCATCTCTTTCACACGTTGCTTCACGCGATCAGGCGGCCAGCGTTCAAGCCGGGGAATCAGAGAAATATTTTGCGACACGGTGTAATGAGGAAAAAGCCCAACTTCCTGAATCACGTATCCGATTTCTCGCCGCAACGCGATCGGGTCCCATTCGGTCGTCACTTTGCCTTCCACAAGCACCTCGCCCGAGCTCGGCACGAGTAGCCGATTGATCATTTTGAGAGCGGTCGTTTTACCGGCACCACTCCGTCCAAGTAGCACCAACGTTTCTCCGCGCGCCACCGAGAAATTCACATCGTTTAGTAGTTCGCGCTTGCTTAGCATGTAATGGACATGGCGAAATTCGATGACAATTTCGTGGTCAGATCCGCTGGTTCGGGGAGTCATGCGCGGCATGCGCGAAAGAGACTAGCGCTCTCGCATGAGGCTAACACATCCAGCGTTCCATTCATCACCATGTTGCACTCAGCCTACGAAAGGGCTTGCTCTGAATGGCAGCCAAAGGTATAAGCGGCGCGGACTATTGGATTCCGGAAGGGCAGAACTCGATGGCTAAAGAGGTAGCGATTAACGGAGCAGCTGGCGTTCCGCCAACCAGCGTATCCAGTTCGTTGTGGAACAAAGACCTCGCGCCGATTCCGCTCGATCACCGCACATGGGGCACTTACAACTACACGGCACTGTGGGTCGCCATGAGCGTCAACATTCCCACTTACTTGATGGCCAGCGCAATGATCGCGGGCGGCATGAATTGGAAACAGGCGATTTTCACGGTCTTCCTCGGCAACGTCATTGTGTTGATTCCGATGCTACTCAACGCTCACGCTGGCGCGGAATACGGCATTCCGTTTCCCGTTTTCGCGCGCTCCTCATTCGGCGTGCTAGGCGCGAATATTCCCGCAGTATTGCGCGCTCTCGTTGCCTGCGGCTGGTTTGGGATTCAGACCTGGATCGGCGGCGAAGCGATCAACACATTGCTCGCTGCCGTTATGCCTGGCTGGAATCACGTCTGGCTATGCTTCTTCTTGTTCTGGGGATTAAACGCGATCGTAATCCTGCGAGGAATCAGCACGATCCGCTTCCTGCAGGGAATCTCCGCTCCTGCACTGTTGATTCTCGGCCTTGCGATGCTCTGGTGGGCATACTCGAACGCGGGCGGCCTCGGGCCAATGCTCTCCGCTCCGTCGAAATTTCAGACATTCGGCGAATTCTTCGCGTTCTTCATTCCGTCGCTCACGGGTGTTGTTGCGTTTTGGGCCACCGTCGCATTGAACATTCCTGATTTCACTCGTTACGCCAAGGGCCAGCGGGAACAAATGCTAGGTCAGGCGCTCGGCTTGCCGACTACGATGACGTTCTATTCATTCATCGGAATCGCGGTTACTTCCGCGACCGTCATCGTTTTCGGCCACGCCATCTGGGATCCGGTCGTCGTGCTGAGTCGTCTCGGCAATTCGATCGCGGTCGTGATCGCAATGCTGGCGCTGCTTCTCGCGACGCTGAACGTTAATGTTGCCGCGAACGTCGTTTCGCCGGCCAACGATTTCTCGAACCTATATCCCCGTCGCATCAGCTTCAAAATCGGCGGCATCATTACTTGTTTTGTCGGATTAATGATGCAGCCCTGGCGATGGCTCTCGAGCCACGGCACGTACGTGATGGGCTGGCTCGTCGGTTACTCGAGTTTTCTTGGCCCGATCGCCGGCGTGATGATTGCGGATTATTACGTGGTGCGAAAGCGCAGGCTCGAACCCGAAGAGCTATTCAGGCGCGGAGGCGAATACGAATTCTCTGGCGGGTTCAACTGGCGTGCCGTAACGGCGCTGGTGGCCGGGATCTTCGTCGCACTGATTGGTCTTGTGGTTCCTGCCCTGCACAGCTTGTATCAGTACGCGTGGTTCGTTGGCTTCGGCGTGTCATTCGTGATTTATCTCCTCATCATGCCGCGTCCGCATGTCTCGCGCTGATCTCAACGTGAAATAATGTCAAAGACTACCCGCGCGATTCTTTCCGTTCGAGGAATCTTCGAATGTCGCGCAGAACTTTCGCCAGCATCGCCGGCGTCAACTTACCGGTGAACGTATTTTGTTGGCTCGGATGATATGATGCAAAAAGGTGCGGCAATCCGTTAGGCATCTGATAGCTGGCGCCATGCCGAAACGGATATGCAGCGAAACCCTTAATCAATCCGTGATCCTTCAGCAGTCCCAAATACGTGCGCATCGCAATGCTGCCGAGCGCAAGCAACGCGCGTGGGCGCAATATTTCCAGTTCGCGCTCGAAATACGGACGGCAATTCACCTGCTCCGAGGGCAGCGGTTTGTTATCGGGTGGTGCACAACGAACAGCCGCAGCTACATAGGCATTCTTCAGCATGAGCCCGTCGTCGCGGTCGGTTGAAGTTGGCTGGTTCGCAAATCCGGCTTGATGGAGCGCAGCGTAGAGAAAATCCCCGGAGCGGTCACCGGTGAAGACACGGCCGGTGCGATTGCCGCCATGCGCTGCGGGAGCGAGTCCGAGAATTAACAGCTGTGCGGTCGGATCGCCGAAGCCGGGAACCGGTTTGCCCCAATAGGTGCATTCGCGAAAGGCAAAGCGTTTCTCGCGCGCCACATTTTCGCGGTATTCCACGAGCCGCGGACATTTCCGGCAGCGGACGATTTCGTCGTTCAATTGATCGAGTCGCGTCACAGCTTCCGCAAAAGACGCTATCACGAAACTGGAGTGCTGCTTCGAACATCCAACGTTTGCGGCCTAAAGTGGACGCTGCGAACGGAGCGTATCAGACTGAAAAAAGCGAAGGGCGAAAAGGCCCAAAACTCGATTTTTCTGCCGATTAAAATCAGCTAATCGCCTGTTTTCAAATGACTTACTAAAATCTCTAATCGCGCTACCGTGTATTAGAATTGTGGTGATGGCGACTTGTCTCGGCTGAGCGAAAGGCTTGCGGTTTGCGGACTTTCCGCTAGGATTAGCACCTCAGGTTTCCTGGAGCCTCCTTCCATGGCGAATGCACGTGAAAGAATCGTAGTCATCGAATCGGATGCAGCGACTCGCGACGCGCTCCAAGCGGGTATACAAGGCGCGGGCTACGACGCGGCGCCATTTACCACATTCCAAGAAGGTCTCGACGCGATACACGCGACTGGGGCGGATTTGCTCTTAGTGGATTCGCGAATGCCGGACGTTAACGCCCGCGAGACTCTTGCGACAATTCGAGGTTCGGCCGCCACCGAAACGCTACGCGTGATTCTTCTCGTTGGGCCGAGCGCAGAGGAACGGGCCGCCGCAATTGACCTCGGCGCGGACGACGCGATTTCGAAACCTTTGGAATCGAACGAGCTTCTTGCACGTGTGCGGTCTCAGATGCGCGCGCAACGCGCCGAAGCGCAACTGCGTGCGAAAGCACGGATCGCTGAAGAGGGGCAGCAGATCGCGCACACTGCGTTTGAGGCGCTTGCGGTCACGGAAAAAATGACGAGCGATGCGTTTACGCTCGACCGCCGCCTTAAGATTGGATTCGGAGCCGTTTTCGCACTCGCCGCCATTATGGCCCTCATTTACTTTGGTTTTGCTCGCACCGCGCAGAAGGAAACGATTCGAGCTAATGCCACAATCGCCAAACTCGAAGGTGGCCTGACGCGTCAGCAGGACCTTATCGCCGAGGCTCGCAAACTGCGCGGGCAGGGCGGCGCCGAAGCCGCTACTGTCCCAGTCGAAAAGGACGAGCTCAAACGCCAAGCGGATGAACTGAAATCGAAGATGGCCAGTGCCAGTTCGACCGAGGTGACCGCGCTGCAACAACAGTTGCAAGCGACGAATGAACGCCTGAAACGGATCGAGAAGGAGGGTTCGGCCGCCCAAAATCTGATCCCACTGGATGTTCAGAGTGTTTGCTTGCTCCACGTCTCGGTGGCATTCAACCAAAAACAGAGCGGGCAGCGGCTTCGCTATGCAGGCCTGAATCCTCAAGGTGAGCCGCTGCAAGACAGCAGCGGAAATCCGATACTCACGCTTGAGGGGCGCGGACCGGAAGTAAAGCTCGATATCTTCGGTACGGGCTTCCTAGCTGGTGCAGGCGGACGCGTGCTTACGAACCGTCATGTCGCAGAGCCGTGGTGGAGGAACGACGAGCTTAAAGATCTGACGAGCCAGGGATTCCAGCCCGAAATTTCTTTGATTCGTGCATATTTCCCCGGCGATCCACGGGCGTTTCATGCGGAGATTCAACAGATCTCGCAGGATACGGACCTTGCGACGATGCGGGTAGATGTACAAGACCTGAAGCGCCCCGTGCTCTCGGTGGACGCAACCAAGGCCGCCGCAACGAGCGGCGAGCCAATCGTATTGATGGGCTACGCTACTGGCCTTGCCGCCATCCTCGCACGCACCGATGAGGATACGGCACAGCAAATTCTCACGCACGGCAGCGGCGACGTGGGGCAGATTCTGGACGAACTTGCGCGCCGTAGCTTGATTCGACCGCTCATCACCCAGGGTCACATCGGTGACGTCTTACCCGATAAAATTGTCTTCGACGCACAAACTACTTCCGGTGGCTCGGGCGGCCCGCTTTTCAACCAGCAGGGGAAAGTCATCGGAGTAACGTACGCGGTGCTGAAGGGATTCGGCGGCTCGAATTTCGGCATCCCAATTCGTCTTGGGGAGCCGCTGCTCGGCCGATAGCCGGCGTGGCATCTGCCTGCAAATTGACTTCACCAACCTGCCCGGCTAGCATGGTTTCAGCGCTCGATTTTTCCCCAGGTTAAGCCTGGGTGTACACGTCCTCGCGGAGTTGAAGTCTCCGCAGTCCATGGAAACCGGAACACGTTCGAAAAATATTCTGGATCGAATTGTCGAAGCACGGCGCGGATCAGTGGCGCATCGCAAGCGCGTGCTTCCCGAAGTGGCCCTCAAAATCGCAGTTGAGAAGAAGATTCCGCTGGCGCGAGATTTTTCGTCCGCGCTCACTCGCAACGGCATCAACGTCATCGCCGAATTGAAGAAATCATCGCCTTCGAAGGGCCTACTGCGGGAAGAGTACGCCCCGGCTGTTCTCGCGTCGACCTTCGAATCAGCCGGTGCCGCGGCGCTTTCCGTGCTCACCGAGGAGGATTTCTTTCATGGTTCGCTCGCCGACTTGAAGGAAGCGAGGCGGGTGACGAAGATTCCAATACTGCGCAAGGACTTCATCATCGATCCTTGGCAAGTGTGGGAAACGCGCGCGGCGGGTGCCGATTCTTTTCTGCTGATCGCTGCGATCCTCAGCGACAGTACTCTCGGAGAACTACTGGCGCTTGGCCGCACGCTGAAAATGGAACCGCTGGTGGAGGTTCATGAGCGGGCGGAGCTTGACCGCGTGATCGCAGCGGGTGCCAAGATTATCGGCGTGAATAATCGCGACCTTCGCGATTTTCAAGTTCATATTAAGACGTCGCTGGCCCTGATCGAAATGATTCCGGAGGAATGCATCGCCGTGAGCGAGTCCGGGCTGCGCACTGGCGAAGATATCGAGCGGCTGCGATGCGCCGGTTTTGATGCATTCCTGATCGGCGAACATCTGATGAGGGAGGCTGACCCGGGTTCGGCCCTTCGTGCTTTGCGCGGAAATTCGAGCACGGAGAAGAAGCCCGATTGAGATTCGAATGGCCATGGTGAAAGTGAAAATCTGCGGAATCACGAATTGGACAGACGCGCGGCGCGCAGTGGAAGCCGGCGCGCAATTCCTGGGTTTCAATTTTTACCGGCCGAGCCCGCGCTATATTCAGCCGGCCGCCGCGCGAAGAATCATTCGGCGCCTACCGGAGAATATTGCGGCGGTGGGCGTCTTCGTGAATGAATCTGAAGCAAGCATGCTCGCGATTGCGCGGCGAGTGGGTCTCGATTACCTACAGCTCCACGGCGACGAGCCGCCTGAGCAGGTGGCCCGGCTGAAACGAGAAATCCCGGTGATCAAGGCGGTTCGAGTTCGCGATTCTTTCCGGCCAAGTCAACTGGATTCGCTTGGCCGTGCTTCGGCGATTCTGCTGGATGGTTTTGACGCTCGCCGTCACGGTGGGACTGGAAAGACGTTTAACTGGAATCTGGCTTGCGGTTCGAACGGCTCCCGGCGCATCTTTCTTGCGGGGGGTTTAACACCAGAGAACGTTGCCGGAGCGATCCATGTGGCGCGTCCGTACGCGGTGGACGTGTGCAGCGGCGTCGAAGCGCGCCCGGGAAGAAAGGATCCTGCGCGAATTGTCGCGTTGATGCGGGCTGTGAAAGCGGCGGGAGCCAAGCGAAAGTGAGTTCCGCTCCACTAACGATGCCGGATGCACAGGGGCGTTTTGGTCCTTACGGGGGCCGCTATGTCCCGGAAACTTTGGTCGCTCCGCTCGAAGAGCTTGAGCGAGCATACGCCGAGGCGCGAAACGATCCGAAATTTCAATTGGAGCTCGATTCGCTTCTTCGTAATTTCGCGGGGCGTCCAACGCCGCTTCAATTTGCTTCGCGGCTAAGCGAGCATCTCGGCGGGCCTCGGATCTACCTGAAGCGCGAAGATCTGCTCCACACGGGCGCGCACAAAATTAACAACTGTATAGGACAGGGCTTGCTTGCGGTGCGGATGGGGAAGCGCCGCGTGGTGGCGGAGACGGGTGCTGGGCAGCATGGAGTTGCAACGGCGACCGTTGCGGCGCGGCTCGGCCTGACGTGTGCCGTATATATGGGCACGCAAGACATGGAACGGCAGCGCCTGAACGTGATTCGGATGAGGCTCCTTGGCGCCGAAGTGATCGGAGTGGATTCCGGCAGCCGTACGCTGAAAGATGCAATCAACGAAGCGATGCGCGACTGGGTGACGAACTTCGCAACGTCGCACTATCTTCTTGGGTCCGTCCTCGGTGCGCATCCTTATCCGCAGATGGTGCGCGATTTTCATAAAGTGATCGGAGAAGAAGCGCGCCAGCAAATATTAAAAGCTGAGGGTCGCTTGCCGGATGTGCTGGTCGCCTGTGTGGGCGGCGGGTCGAATGCGATTGGGCTCTTCAACGCGTTTCTCGGCGACAACAGTGTGAGGCTACTAGGCGTCGAAGCTGGCGGGCG
Source organism: uncultured Acidobacteriota bacterium (assembly GCA_963729525.1). Classification (GTDB taxonomy): domain Bacteria; phylum Acidobacteriota; class Terriglobia; order Acidiferrales; family UBA7541; genus Palsa-295. The sequence goes on along the minus strand of CAVSOB010000005.1, from coordinate 2,317,293 downwards.
GGGAAAATCTCTCGGCGAGCATGCGTCGCGCCTGGCTACGGCTGAAGGATTCACGGGAGCGCGTCCCGGCGTGCTGCAAGGAACATACACATACGTGTTGCAGACAGCCGACGGCCAGATTTCGACGACGCATTCGGTATCAGCAGGTCTTGATTACCCGGCGATCGGACCGCAGCACGCATGGCTTGCCGATCAGCAACGCGCAGAATATACGGCGGTGAGCGACGAAGAAGCAATTCACGCTGCAAAGACGCTCGCGCGACTTGAAGGAATCATTCCCGCGCTTGAATCGGCGCACGCCATCGCAGAGATCATCAAGCGGGCTCCCAAAATGAAGAAGGGCGAAATTGTGATACTGAACATTTCCGGACGCGGCGACAAGGACATGGAGACCCTGTCGCGGTATGTCTGATCCCGCCATTTCGAAGCGAGCTACAGAGGCGGGAAAAGCGCCGGTCGCAGGCGGGCGGATTTCCGGAAAATTCCGCGAGCTGGCTGGAAAGGGCGAGCTCGGACTTGTTGCATACATTACCGCAGGCGATCCTTCACTCAATGCGACCGAAAGGATTGTTCTTGCCGCTGCAGAAGCGGGCGCGGACGTAATCGAACTGGGCGTGCCGTTCAGCGATCCTGTTGCGGATGGTCCAACGATTCAACGGGCGAGCGAACGGGCTCTGCGGGCGGGATCTACGCTTGCGGGCGTTATCGATCTCGTCCGGCGGATTCGTTTGGGGTCGGATGTGCCGCTGGTGCTTTTCAGTTATTTCAATCCGATTTTGCAGATGGGGCTTGATAAGTTTGCGGTAGCTGCTGCGGCGGCCGGCGCGGATGGAGTTCTTGCGACGGACTTGACGCTCGAAGAGGCTGGTGAGTATCGAGCTGTAATGCGTGCAAATGGGCTCGACACGATTTTCCTGGTGGCCCCCACGTCGATGGACGAGAGGATTGAGAACATTACGCGCGCTTCGAGCGGGTTTCTTTATTTGATTTCGCGCGCAGGTGTGACCGGGGCGCGGGAGGCGCTTCCTCCGGAGCTTCCGGGGTTGGCGCGCCGAATTCGAAAATTCACTATGCTTCCGATCGCCGTGGGCTTTGGGATTTCGCTGCCGACGCACGTTACGGTGCTGGGCGGTATTGCGGATGCGGCAGTCGTCGGCTCGGCACTCGTCGGCGAAATCGAGAAGGCTCCGACGCCTGAGGATGCTGCGGAAGCTGTGGCGGAGCGAATTCGCGTGCTGAAACGGGCGGCGCGTGCGGGCGTCAGCCGACGTGGCGTCAAGGAAAGCTAGAGGTTAGGAGTTCCCCTGAAGCCACAGAACGCTCTGTCGGTCCCACGCACTTGCACTCCGTGCCCTATGTACTAAGATGAACCGCGCGAAAATAGTCTTGAGAGTTGAAAATGCTAGACGCAGGATAATTGCGGGCCCTCAGGAGAGGTGAATGGATAAGCGAGTGGCGGACGCCGACGCGGCGATCGCCAAAATTCAAGATGGTGCCACGATCTTGCTCGGCGGCTTCGGCCTTTGTGGCATTCCGGAAAATCTGATTGCTGCGTTGCAGCGCAAAGGCTCGAAAAATCTGACGCTGGTATCAAATAACGCAGGCGTCGACAGTTTCGGTATCGGCCTGCTGCTGCAGACAAAGCAAGTGAAGAAAATGATCGCGAGCTATGTGGGCGAGAATAAGACTTTCGAACAGCTGGCGCTCAAAAAGGAAATTGATGTGGAGTTGAATCCGCAGGGAACGCTGGCTGAGCGCATTCGATGCGGTGGAGCAGGGATTCCCGCCTTCTACACGCCGACTGGTTACGGGACGATGGCCGCGGAAGGCAAAGAGGTGCGCGATTTCAACGGGCGTCCGCACGTGTTGGTTCCGTCGCTGCGCGGTGATTTTGCGTTTATTAAGGCGTGGAGGGGCGACCGCTGGGGGAACCTGGTCTATCGAAAGACGGCGCGAAACTACAACGCCGTGATGGCTACGGCGGCGGATTACACGATTGCGGAAGTAGAACATATCGTTGACCTCGGCGAACTGAATCCTGATTGCATTCACACGCCAGGAATTTTTGTTGATGCGATTTTTCAGGGCACAGGGTACGAAAAGCGGATCGAGCGGCGCACAGTCCGCAAACGGAAATAGCGGGAGAAGGAATGGCGGAACGAACGACTGAAATCGATAAGAGGGAAGTGATCGCACGGCGCGTGGCGCGTGAGTTGCGTGATGGATATTACGTGAATCTCGGTATTGGATTGCCGACGCTGATTCCAAGTTATCTGCCGCCGGGGATGGAGGTGGTGCTGCAGTCTGAGAACGGGATGCTAGGGATCGGCGCGTATCCTTACGAAGGCGAAGAGGACGCGGACCTGATCAATGCGGGCAAGGAAACAATTACGGAAATTCCGGGATGTGCGTATTTTTCGAGCGCGGAGTCGTTTGGAATGATTCGCGGGGGACGAATCAACGTGACCGTGCTGGGTGCGTTGCAAGTGGACGAGAAGGGTAACCTCGCGAACTGGGCGATTCCCGGGAAAATGTTGAAAGGCATGGGCGGCGCGATGGACCTGGTGGCGGGTGCGAAGCGCGTGATCATTGCTATGGAGCACGCCACGAAAGATGGTGAACCGAAAATCGTGAAGGCGTGCAGCCTTCCGCTTACGGGCGTTGGTGTGGTGGATATGATCGTGACGGAACTTGCGGTAATCGACGTGACGGCTGAGGGTCTGGTGCTGCGCGAAGTGGCAGCTGGCGTGACGCCTGAGGACGTGCAGAGGGTGACTGAGCCGAAGCTCTTGCGTTCTGCTGATCTGAAGACGATGACGGTGTGAGACGCGATCGGCAGCCTGCCGCGCTGCTCTGCGTTGCGCGAAAAGATTACGGCGCATACGTTAGTGGCCTGTTGACAGCGCCGTACCTGCGATACCATACGCGCGACGGATTCCGAGGAGAATGAATGCAGCCTCATTCGATTGTAGTGATTAGTCTGCACTCGCCGAAGGAAAAGCTGTGGGGCGAGCTTGTGGATATTTCGAATGCCGGAGTGACGTTGCGCGGCATCGATTTGAGCTCGTTTGATGATTTCGTGAGCCAGATACTACATCCGGATGGCGATCGCATGGGTTTGCCGACTTTATTCTTCCCGATGCTGCGAATTGAGAGGATCGCGCTTGACGAGGCGCGCGGTTCGATTCCTTCATTGGCTGAAGTATTTGCTAAAAAAGTAGGTCGCTCGCTGCCGGATTATCTCGCGCAGTTTGCGTGATGCGGAAGTTGACGCGGATTTCTACGCCCAGGTCCATTTCATGCCCAGTCGAATCCTGACGGTTCCAAACCAGCTCACATTTCTGCGCTTGGCTTTCTTGCCGGTGTTTCTGATTGCGATCGAATACGAGCGGTACGACCTGGCGCTGGGAATTTTGGTGGCGGCGGGGATAAGCGATGCGCTCGATGGACTGCTCGCGCGTGGGTTGAATCAGAGAACTCCGCTTGGAGCGTATCTCGATCCAATCGCAGATAAACTGCTGCTTTCGTCATCGTATTTTATTCTGGCGCTGAAGGGGAAGATTGCGTGGTGGCTGACGATTCTGGTGCTGGGGCGCGACGTGTTGATTCTGGTGGCGTGCGCGGTGATTTTGATAACCGTGGGCTACCGGCCATTTCCTCCTAGCATTTGGGGGAAGGCGACTACATTTTTCGAGATACTGCTTGTGGTGCTGGTGCTTGTGCTGGCGATTTGGGACAACCATTTCCTGGGGGTCGTGCGTTACACATGCACTTATCTGGTGGCTGTGTTTCTGGCGATTTCGGGATTACATTACAGCATTGTTGTGTCGCGGCAGCTTCACGCCGGAGTTTGAAATTTAGCGCATGTTTGCAATCGGCTGTGACGCTAGCTGCCCGTCTGAAGAAGCCCCTTCATCATCATCGCTATGCTTGCAATTACGACAACTGCGGTTGCCCAGCCTAATGCATTGGCGCGATTGCGTTCTTCCGGTGACGCGGGCGGTCGATCGGCCATGATTTTTCCGAGGCCGAATCCTGCGACCAATCCGCCGAAATGCGCGAAATTGTCGATTCCGGGAAACAGAAACCCCCAAATGGCGATGTAAATGAGCCATCGAATAATCTGGCTGCGGAGCATTTGCATGCCTGCGCTTTTACGACCTGTGGTAATTGCGAGGAGCACACCGATCAATCCGAGCAGCGCGCCTGATCCGCCTACGCTGAAGTGTCCTCTTAGACTGCTCAAAACGTACCCTGCGATTCCTGTGAGCACGTAGATAAAGAAAAAGCGGGGGGAACCGTAGAGCTCTTCAATCTGTGGACCGATGTCCATCAGCACCCACATATTGAAGATGATGTGCATCAGGCCACCGTGAAGAAATACAGCCATGACGAGACGCCACGGCTGAGCGATGTCATACGGTAGAGGCAGCGAAGCGCCGAATCTTTGCAACACGTTGCCATCGATGCTGCCGATACCCAGAAGCGCAAAAACTCCGCCACCGCCCGGGGGTTGAAGGCCGTTTGTACGAATTGTGGCGAGGAGGCTGACAATGTAGAGGAGGCAACTGAAACCGAGAATGCCGTAAGTGGCCGGGGCCGTCGCGGGAAGCAGGTTTCCGAGCGAACGGCTGGCGGCAGCCATCGAAAACGTGAGGTTCCCGCCGCATTGATGGCAGCGAGTGGCGTTAGCGCCGACCAGAGTGCCGCAAGAAGGGCAGAGCTGGGGGCGTCCCTGCTTTCCGCCGCCGAAAAAGCCGCTCATCTGTTTACGAATCCGATGTTCACGAATCCGATCCAGTCTATGGTGAAGGAGCGATGCAAGTGCGATACGCTTCCTTGCGTGATTGTTAGTGCGTTTCTATAATACCGAAAATGAGACGAAACAAGTGAATTGGGTTAGCGCGTGAAATTCCGGGAAGGGCGGAGCGAATCAGCCGCTGAAACGGATCAGTTTCGCGGCAGCTTTCGCTTCAAGCGGTTCCTATTTTTAGCACTCACATTTGGATCTCTGCTTTTCGCTGCGGCTTGTACTCGCAAGCCGCGACAGACCCAAGCTCCCCCCGCCCAGACGCCGGTCCCTCAGCAAATTCCGCCACCACAGCCCACGGGGCCTACGCCGCCGGCGTACGGGCAGCAACCACTCGCCAATGGCTGGGTGGAAGAAGGCGTCGCTTCCTGGTATGGCTATCCTTTCCAGGGCCGCCGCACATCGAACGGCGAAATCTACGACATGCACGAATTTACCGCGGCGCATCGCACGCTGCCGTTTAACGCGATGGTTCTGGTTACGAACCTGACCAACGGGAAGCAAACCGAGGTGCGCATAAATGATCGCGGACCATTCGTCGCGAACCGAGTGATCGATTTGTCTCTTTCTGCCGCGCAGGCTATCGAAATGGTGGGTCCGGGAACCGCCCATGTACGACTCGAGGTGATTTCAGGTCCGAATCCGTCTGTCGGCTATTTCGGAGTGCAGGTGGGCGCGTTTCTGGTGCAGGAGAACGCCGCGAGATTGAAGGCGCAGCTTGAACCGCGATATCCGCCGGTAAGCGTCGTGCCATTCGAATCGGCGAACGGGACGTTTTATCGCGTGCGTATCGGCCGGCTGCCGAGCGAAGAGGCGGCGCGGTCGCTCGCCGAACGGCTGCACAATACCGAGCAGTTCACGACGTTCGTTGTACGACTCGACAACTGAACGTTGATTTTCGAGCCGGCGGCGCATGCTCGATTGATGTCGGCTCAGCTATTTGTGCTTCATCACGTACACACCGTCCCAATCGGCTTCGGGCTCTTCCGCCAGATACTCTTCGCAACGACGTAGAAAAATGCGCGCGGGCCCATCATCGGGCCAACGGTCGAGAACCTGTTCGAAAGCCTGCCCGGCAGCGCGCCAATCGCGCTGCCTGTAGGCGTTCTGACCGCGAGCGAAAAGCTCCACGAGTTCTTTGCCTCCCATCCCCAGCGCTGCGACGTCGAGCACCTCGTAAATCGTCACGGGAAGAAGTTTGCCTTTCACGCGGATCATGTCGAGTTCACGCACGAGTACTCGATCGCTTCGCAGAGCCGTATAAGTAGATTCGCTAATGATGATGCGCGTGCCGTATTCCTTGTTGAGGCCTTCGAGGCGTGAGGCGAGGTTCACGGAATCGCCCATTGCCGTATATCCGTGACGCAATGACGAACCCATATTGCCCACAGATGCGATTCCAGTATTGATTCCGATGCCGATATCCATCACCGGCTTTCCCTGAGCACGCCATTCTTTCTGCAATTCGGCAAGCCGCGCCAACATGCTGAGCGCCGCTTCGCAGGCCCGCGTCGCATGATCGGGTTCGTCAAAAGGAGCGCCCCAAAGAGCCATCACAGCGTCACCGATGTACTTATCGAGGGTGCCCTGATTCCGAAAGATAATGCGCGTCATTTCCGTCAGGTATCCGTTCAGCAAGTCCGCAAGTTCCTGAGCATCGAGCGATTCCGAGATGGAGGTAAAACCACGGACGTCGCTGAAAAGAATGGTGATCTCGGACTTTCGTGGCTTGACGCGCTCAGGGTCGACCAGCAAGCGCCGAATCACTTCGGGACTCACGTATTGCTGAAAGGCACCGCGGACTTTGCGTTTTTCCTGCTCTTCAATCAAAACACGATAGAGCGCTACAAGGCTGACGTTGGGCACGAGTGTGAATAGCGCCGGAACGATGAAGTTCAGCCACGAGCCACGTAGAAACGCGAAGTAGACGATCGCCGAAAACGGAAGCAGTAGCGCAAAACCCAGCGCCATCCAACGGGGCTGCACCACGGCAAGCCAAAATCCGAGAGGAATGCCGAATAGAAAAATGAAAAATAGATCTATGAGCGCCTCTTTTCCGCCGCGGTTGAGGAATTGGTGATTGAGGATGTTGTCTATCAGGTTCGCGTGAATTTCGACGCCGGGAAAATCAAGACCGCCGAACGGTGTGACGCGAAGATCGCCGATGCCTGTTGCCGAGGCGCCGACGAGAACGATCTTGTCCGTGAATGTGCCCGGCGGGAATTTTTTCTGTGCAGCTTCGGCAAACGAGACATAGGGGTAAGTTCGTGCCGGGCCGTGGAAATTCACCATCATTCGGCTGACGTCATCTGGATGAACGATCAGTTTGGGGCCGAACTCCACAGATACAACGCCACTACGGGCATACCATAGAATTGTCTGCTGATTCGGTAGACCCAGATATAGACGCAGTGCCTGCACATCAATCGATGCATACATATCCCAATTTGCCCGGTTCGCATCGAGGCCGAAAGGTGTTGCCAGAGCCATGCGGCGCACGACGCCATCCGCGTCGACAATGCAATTGAAGTACCCGGTGCCGCCCTCTTCAGCAGCCACTGCGCCGGTGAGAAGGTCACTGTTCGCCTCCGCCCCGCGAGGGACAAGGCCGAGATCCTCATACTTATCAATCAATTGCACTCTTCCCTTGTCGCCAGCACTTCGGAACGACGGTACGGGACGAACTTGCGGGAACGGAAAGAATGCCAGTGCATTCGCATAACTGGCGAGCGCTTGGGAAGTGACGCCCTTAAGATCGGTCTGCGTGTAAAGGAAATAGTTTCCAAGCGCGACGCGGCCGAATCGCTTAATTGCATCTGCGAACTGCTGGTCGTAGTCATATTCTTTTCGCAGTGCCGCGATTCGCGCTAAGAGCACCGGATTCGGCGAAGTGCCTTTCTTCTGTTGCTCGGCTAGCTGGGCGGAAAGCTCGTCGAGTGGTTTTGCGGTTTCGTCTGGTTTGCTGAAGGTGATGTCGAATGTGACGACGCGGCCGCCGTCTTCGCGAATATTGTCGAGCAAGCGGGCAAAGTAAAATCGGGGGAAAGGCCAGTGACCGAGAGCTTCCTGAGATTGCTGGTCTATGTCAACGATAACGATGCGCGGGTCGATGTTTGTCCGCCCTCGCACCTGAAAACGATAATCGAGACTGCTTAGTTCCAGACGGTAGATGGAATCGAAAAGCGGAGTAGGACGTTCACCCAAGAAAGTGGTGGCGTAGGTCGCAAGAGCGCTAAGGGTGACAATCAGGCTGATGGCGAGCGAACCCTTGTGACGCCGCCATTGCCGCACAATCTTGACGAGTCTTTGGCCGACGCGGTTCGCCATGCTTGCCGTGAAATCCGCCCGTGGGGAATGATCGGCGCAAGGCTAGCAAACGACTGCGTTGGATTCAAGCGAGACCTCGACTGGTATGGCGAAGGCGTTCGTGTTCGCGTGCTCCGTCGCTTCGCTTCCGCTATACTGTGATGCGTTTTCGGAGTAATCCAGGATCCGATCTTCAAACGAATGCGAGCGAAGAGAAAACTTCTCAAAGACACGGGCTCGAAAGTCGAGAAGCTCACGAGTCAATTGCGCGCCACGCGTCAATTGCTGAAAGTGGCGGAACGTGAGCGCGAAGAACTGAACGAAATCGGAGTTGCGCTTTCATCGCAACGTAACATCAGCTTGCTCCTCACTCTCATCCTGAAAAACGCCCGCGACATCACCGGTGCTGATGCAGGTTCGCTCTATCTGGTCGAAGAGGACGCGCAGGACGGGCGGCACCTTCGTTTCAAGCTGACCCAGAATGACAGCTTTGAATTTCCATTTCAGGAATTCACGCTTCCGCTTACCGAAGATTCAATGGCGGGCTATACGGCATTGCGGGGCGGGGTGCTGAATTTCGCGGACGCTTACAAAATTCCAACGGATTTGCCATTTCGGTTTAATGACCGTTATGACCGCGAATCCGGCTATCACACCCGGTCGTTGCTTTCTTTACCGATGAAGAATGCAAAGGGTGAAGTGATTGGCGTCTTGCAGCTTATCAATTCCAAGCGCAATCCGGCCTTACGGCTTAGAAACGCGGAAGACGTCGCGAAATACGCGCTGCCGTTCCGCGAGGGCTCAGTGCGGCTGGCACTGTCGCTGGCATCGCAAGCAGCCGTCGCTTACGAGAATCGAAAGCTTTATAACGATATCGAAACGTTGTTCGAGGGATTTGTAAGTGCCGCCGTGACAGCTATCGAGCAGCGCGATCCGACGACCTCAGGCCACTCTCTGCGTGTAGCTACCTATACGCAGGCGCTCGCTGAAGCCGTGGATGCGCTGCCCAATGGCCCTTACGCCGCGACTCATTTCGATCGCGAGCAAATGAAGGAAATCCGCTATGCAGCCCTGTTGCATGATTTCGGAAAGGTCGGCGTGCGGGAAGAAGTGCTCGTCAAAGCCAAGAAGCTTTATCCGCTGCAGCTAGAGTTGGTACGGCAGCGGTTCGATTATATTCGAAAAGAACTCGAAGCGAGCAATGTGCGGCGAAAGCTTCAGGTGTATCTAGAGCGCGACCGAGGCGATGCCCTCCAGGAAATCGCGCGCCTGAGCGAAGATTTCGAACAACGGCAGGAAATGATTGCCGGCTATCTTGATCTTATTATTGAATCGAACGAGCCGACGCTGCTCGAGCATTCCCATTCGCGCGGGCTGCAGGAAATCGCGAAGCATCTGTTTCTCGATCCGCAAGGCATGGAAGCGCCGTACTTGAAGGCGGACGAAGTCGGGCTTCTTTCGATTCCGAAGGGTAGCTTAAATGCAGCAGAGCGGCTTCAGATAGAATCGCACGTAGTACATACGTACAATTTTTTGAGCCAGATTCCCTGGACTAACGAACTGAAAAAAGTCCCAGAAATCGCGCGGGCGCATCACGAGAAATTGAATGGCTCCGGCTATCCCTACAAGCTGCGAGGCGATCAGATTCCTCTGCCGACCAAAATCATGACGATATGCGATATTTTTGACGCGCTGACGGCAGCCGATCGCCCCTACAAGCGTGCTGTTGCGGTTGATCGCGCATTAGGGATTCTTGACGATTGCGTGCGAGCGAAAGAAATCGACCCAGAACTGTTTCGCTTGTTTCGCGAAGCGCGAGTTTATGAACGAGGAGCGCGTTCGTCTTGAGGTTTATGAATAGACATGTTCCGCAAACCGGGGCTTCCGCCAGGTTGTTGAGTTTCTTCTGTAAGGCTTCCAGCGTTTTCATTCTTATTGGATTACTTTTTGCGCTCTTTCCGGCAAACGCCCAAACAGCGACTTCGGCCACGTGGTATGTGACGATCGTCCTGCCGCCGAAAGTAGTCGCTGGACGTTCCGCAACGCTCGCTGTTTTCGGCGCGGATGGCCGGCTGGCACCCAATGTGACGGTCGTTATTGGTGAAGGCCAGAATTTGAAGACCGACGCAACCGGCCGCGCGTTTTTCACAGCACCCGCAAAGTCAGGCGTACTGTTTGCGGAAGCTTCTGGAGCTTCAACAGTCGTACTGATAGACGAAAGTCCACCTTCCGGCACACAAACAGCCACGGGAGAAATAAAAGTGGCGCCGGTGCTTTCGCTCAAAGATCGTTTCACGATTTGCGGCGGTGGGTTTCGTGGTGATGCCGATGCAAATCAAGTGACTATGAACGGCGACCGGGCTCTTGTCGTGGCTTCTTCGCCTGAATGCATTGTCGCGCTTCCGAGTCCCAGAGCGACACCCGGTGTTGCGAAATTGACGGTCAGTTCATCCGGTGCTCAGCGGAATGCTATAACCACTCTCGTTTCACTCCAATTCGAAGCTCCTCTGACTGCGCCGATTCCCGGACAGAGAAGCGAGCTGACCGTGCATGTAGAAGGTTCGGACGCGCCGCTTGAGGTCACAATTCAAAACGAAACTCCTGGGGTGCTGGAATTTATTAAGGGAGACACGCAGGAAGTGAGAACCATTGGAGGAAGCCGTAATATCGCGCAGGTACAGATCAGTGCGGTTCATTCGGGCGATTATTCCTTCAACGCAAGATTGATTCCGTCACCCGATATTTCAGCGGCGAAGCGATATCTTCTAGCCGCGGTGCCGCTTGCACCGAAGGCACTGCAGCATCGTGTGAATGACACAGCCAGCCGACTCGAGACGCATCCCAAGGATCGCGAAAAAGTGCGGCAGGACCTCGAGAAAATGATTTCCATGACCATCGCAGGCCGTTTCCGGACGCTTTTGGAAGCGGCGCGAGCAGCAATCTGAGTCCGATTACTCGCTCGACGCGGGTTCGAGGATTTTGGCAATCCCTTCTGGCAGCGCACCCTGCGACATCTGTTCGAGAGTGTTTCGCGTGCGGCTGAGCCGGCTATCGGCCTCCTCGTAGCTTTGCTGCGCGTGTCGCAGGTGATTGCCGAGTTTGTCATACACGTCTCCGAATGTTTCGAACTGCTTCTTGAGTCCTTCGAGACTGGCCACCAGATGGCGAACGTTCTCGGCAATTTTCTGCCCTTGCAAGTTACTTGCGATGGCGCTAAGGCAGGCATAGAACGTGTTCGGCGAAACAGGAAACACGTGCTTGCTGCGGCAGTATCCGTCCATCTGGCCGAATTTTGAATCCTCACTCATCAACAGCTCGTAATAGACGCCTTCGGATGGAACGAACATGAGCGCGTAATCGAAGGTGTGCTCGTCGGGCAGAATATATTTTTCTGCGATTGAGTCGGCATGTTTGCGCACCGCCACGCAAAACTCGCGCCGCGCGTCGTCGCCCGTCTCCGCGAGTCTGCGGTATGCGTCGAGGGGAAATTTTGAATCAATCGGTAGTAGGTGTTCGCCGGTGCGAACGATTGCGTCCACGATCGCGCCCGTTGACGCAAAGCGAAACTGCATTTCGTAGGCGCTGCGGGGTAGGGCATCTTCGAGGAGGCGCTCGAGAGCGACCTCGCCGAGTAGGCCTCGGGTCTTCGCGCCACCGAGGACGTTATGCAACGTTTGAGCCGATTGGGAAAGATCGCGTCCGGCTTGTTGGACTTCCGCGAGCTGCGTGCTTAGCTTGCGTATCGCCTCGTTCGAGGCCTGCAACTGCTGGGCCATCGAAGCTTGTGCCGCGCTTGCGAGCTGACCGGAGGATGCGACGCCGGTTTGCAGTTCCTGTCTTACCTGCCCAAGTTGCTGGGTAACCGACTGCATCAGGCTGTTCATCTGCGTTAGCACGGTTTGCGACTGAGTGCCGAGCGAGCTTTGCATTTCCTGGCGGACGGCGGAAAGTTGAGCGTCAGTTCTGCGCGTAGCGGACCACAGGATCGCCACAACCGCTACGATTGCGAGGGTGCCGAAAATGAGCCAGACGGCCGGACTCATGATGAGAATGCCTTTCTCAATGGCGTGAATTTGAACGTCAAAGACTCAGGGTAACACGATGCGTGGATGTTGCAAGACACGTGCTGGGCCTTTTCCGACGTGATGCGATGCGACAAAAAAAGGCCCAATGACCACGCGCCACGGGATTGTTTCGCGGAAATCTAGAAATTGATTTTCAGCGCGAACTGAAACGTCCGCGGATCGAAGGCCGCTGTGGGTTGCCCGGCCGTGCATGTACCTGAAATCGGATCGCAAAGCGGGTTGACGTCGCTTGCATTGAAGCGGTTCAACATGTTGAACCCGTCCGCGATGATCTGCAGGTTGAAGCGTTCCGTGATCGGAATGGTGCGCGAGATACGGAGGTCGATCTGGAAAAATCCTGGGCGAGTGAACGCGTTTCGTCCAAGCGTGCCTGTGCAGCCGTAGAACGGAGACGGAACATCGGGAAACGAGAAAGGCGTGCCGTCACTACCGATACAGCGATTCGGATCGACAAACGCGAAGCCCTTGACGAAAGGAGAGGCGACCGATCCTAGTGGGGGTGAATTCGTTTTTATAAACGACGGACGATTCGTTGCAGTGCCGAAATCGAGGTTGGGATCCGAGCCGATCAAGACGTTGTAGGGCCGACCCGATGCAACCTCAACAACCGGCGAAACAGTGAAATTGGCCAGGAATTTCTTCCAGAAGCCCGAGTCGCTTTGATGGTATGGACTTTGGAAGACGGCACTGGTGATCCAGCGATGCCGCTGATCGAAATCAGAATTACCCCGGTCGAGGTTCGGGAAGCTGTTGTCTTGCGGATTGAGCAAGGTGGAGAGGTCAGTGGAATCGTCGATCGTGTGTGAGTACGTCCAGCTGGAAAGCAGTTCGATGCCGTGGGAGAAACGCTTGGTCACCGTGAGCGTGAAGGCGTTATAAAGCGAGTTTCCAGTTGATGTTTGCGGGTTCACATCGCTCCATGGGATTTGGACACCCGGGAAGCCGGTCGGAAAGCGGGCCAGGCTGGCCAACGCGACGAGCGTTTGGTAGCCGGCTGTAGGATTACCCGGGTTCAGAGCGCTCGCAAAAGAAGGATTGGGCCCCGACGGCCGGAAGAAATTGAAGACAGCGGCGCTGCCGATAAAACCTACGGCAGTTCCGCTACAGTTTGGGCCGGTAAAGCCAAGGCCCAAAATACTTGGCGCTAGCGGACCGGCCGGAGTCCCAAAAGCGATGCTGCCGCCACCGGCTGTATTTACAGCGGGAATGGCACCCGGGCAGATTGTGTTGATGTCTGCGGTGCCCGGAACCTGGATGGTTTGCGGGTTCGTGCCCGGCGTGACAAGGCCGGCCAGAATGGCATTGTGGTCATTGCTCGTAAGCAACCGCGGTTCAGCGACGCTAATGTTAATGGTACGATCGAGATGCGTACCGTGCGTGTAGTTGTAGCCTACGCTGATCTTCCAATCGTTGGTGATTTCCCGCTCGACCGTCAGGTTCGCCTGCTGCGCGAGAGCGTACTGAAAGTTCTTCGTGACAGGAATCGTGAAAGGCAACAGCGTCAACGGATATCCGGCAGTTATAAAATTCTGGTTCGTAAAAATAGAGTTCGCTTGAAACGGATTGAACCGCTGCTGATCCGGTTGGTAACACATTACAAATGGAAGCGCCGGCGGCATAGGGGTACATCCAGTGAGCGCATTGCCGGTGCTTGTGAGCAGCCCCTGAAAAATATTCGTTGCGTTCAGAGCGAAAGGATTCAAGTCCGCAAGACAGGTATTTGGAACCGGCGTGTTGCCCGCGCAAGGAGCGCCGCCTGCTGTCTCCAGAAGCGCGGACGTCGCCCCATCCTCCGCCGTGGCTAGAAACGCTAGAGCAAGCGCCGGATGGTCGTAAAAAAATCCATAGCCGGCGCGTATAACGGTTTTACCGTTTCCCCACGGATCCCAGGCGATGCCGATCCTCGGCGCAACATTATTCGTATCAGTTGGAATTCCCTCGACGACACCAAAAGCCTTTTCTCCCGCAGCATTCAAGGCTGTTGTCGGCTTGAAAATGGGCATCCATTCGATGTCGTAGCGCAGTCCATAATTCAGGGTGAGATTACGATTTATTTTCCAGCTGTCTTGCGCGAAAACACCGAGGGTCTTAACGTTAAATGGACGGTCGGATTGGCCGATTCCCTGGATAAATGAAGTTGGCAACCCAAAACCGTACGCTTGAACAGCAGAGAATCCCGGAGCGCCAGCGGCGCCAAAAACGTTGCTGATGGAACCGGCGTCGAGCCCACCGAACGAATAGACGCCGCCATAGTTCAACGTGAAGATTTGCGATTTCGAAGACGTCAACTGAATTAAATTTGTATCAGCGCCGAATTTTAGCGTATGGGCGCTCTTAGTCCATGTGAGGTTGTCGGTCCATTGAAAACGTCTTTCGATGCGATCTTCGGTCGAGAACGGCTCTCTCCCGAAAAATGCGAAGCCCGTGATGTTCACAGCGGGCAAATCTCCGCCGGGAAGCGGCGAGAAGCCGTAATGCAAGCCCCGCCGCGCGAATTGAAAGCGGAATTCGTTGAAAAGATTGCTGCTGATGGACGTGGTGTGCTGTCCGACGATTGCTAGGTCGCGAGTTTGCTGCACAGAAGTGCGCGATCCTGCGTTCTGTCCGAAGTTCTGGTTCTCGGCATTCACCTCGATTCCAGTAATCGTGGACGGAGAGACGCTGGCACGAATAAACGAGCTGTTTTTCGGATTCCAGATGTGATCGAGCCTTAACGACCAAAGACTAGTGCCTTCCGAAGTCGGGAAATTTCCAATTGTCGAAGCGAGACCAACATACGAAACCGGCACGGGCGCCTTGCTCGACGGGAAGATATTTAGAGGCGGTGGCAGAGCTGGCGTATTTCCAAATATCGCGGTCTGTGCACTTAGCGAAGCGGCGCAGAAATACTGTGCGCCCAAAACCGTTGGATTCGCGGCGATGAACTTAGCCTGATCGGGAGTTACTAAGCCCGACGTTTGCCCGGGGAAACACGGAGCCGGGGCGGAAATACTTTCGAAACCAAAATTGTTCTGGCCGATGCTCGAAAAACCGGTCTCTTGCCGGCGCGTGATTTCGTAGCTGAAAAAGTAAAAGGTCTTATCCTTCTGAATTGGCCCGCCGATTGTGGCGCCCCCTTGAACGCGTGTATACGATTGCTTCACCGGAATAGCCTCAAAGCCGGTAGTGGCACTGGGAATAACTTTCACCGAAAATGGGTCGCGCGCTTGAAGTGCTCCATTGCGGAGAAACCCGAAAACGTCGCCGTGAACTTGGTTCGATCCGGATTTGGTTACGATATTTACGACCCCACCCATCGCGCGTCCGTATTCCGGCATGTAGTTGCTTGTAATCACCTGAAATTCCTGTACTGCTTCCTGCGATACGGTCGCTCGCACACCGTTGACAGAGTTATCCACGGCATCCGCGCCATCTACTGAGATCTCGTTCGATCTAGCTCGCTGGCCTCCAAAATTTAATCCACTGGTCGGCGCCGCTCCGATCGAAGGGGTATCGTCTCGAGCTGCTTGCGAATTCAACAGCGTGAAATTGATGTAGTTCCGGCCATTGATCGGAAGATTGTCAATCTGGATCTGGCTAATCGTGGTGGATACGTCGGTTTTTGTGGTTTCGACGAGGTCCGGCGCGGCTACCACACTGATGGTCTCGTTCGTCGTTTTGAGCTGCAAATGAGGGTTGTATTCGGGAGTAGTACCCAGCGCGAGCCTCAGCGATTCATCCTTCAGCGCGGCGAAGCCTTGGGCTTCTACCGTCAGAGAATAAGTTCCGGGAGGAATTCCGATGATCCTGTAGCGTCCAGTTCCATCGCTAACTGCTGCCCGTTCGATGCCATTCGTAGTATTTTTAAGTGAAATTTTGGCGTCTTTCACGGGTAGTTGCTGCGGGTCAAAAACTGTTCCCGACAAATTCACCGTGTTCACCTGTGCCTCGACCCGTCTGAATACCGTCGGGACGAGACTGACGAGCAGCAGTACGGCGAATGCGAACTTGCCAAGGCGCATCGACACACCCTCCGCGGAGCTTTTCGCGCTGAAAGCGGCTTTGTGGAGGTGAAGCCGCCAGCGCACCAATCTTAGAAGGCACAGGAGTTCCGCTCGGTCCTCGAACAGAGCCTTAAATTGGACCGTTAATGGCCGACTTGTAATCCACACCCTTACTGTTTTGCAATAGGAAACTTATTGCGATTTGCAGTAGTTGTTCAAACGACTAGCAGCGAATGCTGAGACAGTGTAGCGGTGTGCAGAGAACAAGAAATTTCGGAACCATCTGCAAAATCACTCTAGTTTTGGCTCGCCGAACCTGTCAGTTGAACGAACGCTTCCGGCGCCGAAGGGGGCGCAGCATCTATCGTCTGGGGCGCACGCCAAAAATCAATCACGGCGATCTGATGCACGCAGGAAACTGTGCAGCGAGGGGCGCAGCTCTTCTTCGTCAGAAATTCGCGCTGCCGTTGCTCATTGGAGTAATTTTCGAGCGGAATGCCAGGATACCCACGCTGCTGTGAGCAGTAATGAACTAAGCCATCCTCGCAAATATAGAGATACCTTGAACCGGCACGGCAGCGCCAGTTATTTTCTCGGCCTTTCGCGATGTTGTGTTGAAAATAGTTCAAGCGGGAGAACGACTTCTTACCCAGCGACATGATCTCTTCAAAAACTTGCTGCTCGCGTTCGTCGAGCGGCTGAAGCTGCCCATTGCCGTCATGAATAATTCCGACCGTCGAGGTGAATCCAAGCTCGATGGCGCGGTGCGCCACCTGCAGGGCATCTTCCGGGCTGCATACGCCGCTGCCAAGCACCGAATTAATGTTGATATGAAACTCGGCGTGCTCAGCAAGCAATCCGAGCTTCTGGTCGAGTTTCTTCAGACTTTTCTTCGAGACGTCGTCCGGCATCACATTGTCTATGCTGATTTGCAGATATTCGAGCCCGGCCCGATTCAGACGCTCAATGCGATCGGCGACTAGCAAATAGCCGTTCGTAATCAGCCCAGCGATAATTCCGTTCTTGCGGATCCTCGCGATGATGGCGTCCAAATCCGGATGCAGCAGGGGTTCGCCACCACTGATCGTGATTATGCCCGTCCGCATTTCGCCGAGCCGGTCAATTCGGCGGAACATCTCCTCGGTCGGTACTGGTTTTGAGACGTCATCGAATTCGTTGCAATAGGTGCAGGAAAGATTGCAGCGCCGCGTGGGAATGATATGCACCAGCAATGGGTGGCGCGTCGAAATGAGTCCTTTCGCGATCATGCAAATCGATCGCAGCCTGCGATGGACGGCCAGCGACTTACGTCGAATTCGCTTAGTGAATGTCAATGTCTTCAATGTTTTAGAAGGCTGCTAAACTATACAAGATAATCGTAACTGTCACGTTTCGTTTACATCTCCAATTATGCCACGGAGCCACCTAATTGCCCGGAACGATTGTCTTGAAAGCGGCATAATCCGAATTGTTCAGTTCTTGATTCCGATTCCATGCGTCGCTTTGCAGTTGAGCCGTCGGTGAGTGAATACGAGCGCTGAGTTAGAGAGCCCGAGTGCCCTCGAAAGTTCTGCGGATCGCCGCGACCCGGGATAAAATCAAATCCTTCGCGGGCCTGTAGCTCAGATGGATAGAGCAGCGGTTTCCTAAACCGTTGGTCGGGAGTTCGACTCTCCCCAGGCCCACCATGTTTCTTCTTTTGATTCAGACAGTTCCACTTTCCTGCCAGATGACCGTAGTGCCCCAAAATGATGCAGTGTCATAAAAGTGTCATAGTTCTTTGCTCAGAATGGGTATCGGTTCGGTCCCACGTGCGAGCGCAAGCCCTGACAGTTATTGCAGCTTCGCGTACTCGGCTTTAGCTTCCTTCAGGATGGGGACGTCGGGGTCGGCGTCTTTCCAGAGAGTGAGGAAATCTTGATACGCGGCGCGGGCTTTGGCGGTGTCGCCTTGTAGGGCGTAGGCGCGACCGAGGCCGAGGCGGGCCAGTGCGCCCCAGGGAAAATTTGTCACCACTCCGCGGTGGTCAATGAACTTCTGAAATTCCGCTGCCGCCCGGTTGCCATCGCCCAGCGCGAGGTAAGCTTCGCCACGCACATAAACCGGCATCAGCGCGGGAGAGAAATTGTTGGGTGCGCCAAGTTCTATCGCGCTCGTCTCCTTCAGGAGTTCAACAGCCCGGTTCAGGTCTCTGCGCTCCATCGCAACGGCTGCCCGAATCGTAGGCAGCCAATACCTCTGTACCAGCGTGTCCAGCGGAAATGTCTTGTCGAGTTCGGTAGCCAGCTTTTCTGCTCCTGCCGTATCGCCTGACCGCGCCAGGGCCAACGCCGCCATGGTTTTCGCATCGTGGCTGGGGGCCAGCTTAAGTGCTGCATTTGCTTCAGCTCGCGCCTGCTTGCGGTTGCCTGCTTCCACTTCGCGCAACGCCGATTCAGCCTGGTAACCCGCAGCCGACTCTTTGGCGCCGTTGTGCTCGGCGGAATCCATCGCTCGGCGTGTCAGCTCACGCGCATTCTTCAACTTCCCATACCACGCTTGCGTGTCTGATTGTATGGCCAGCAACCAGTCTTCCGTGCCGGGCGTTCCTATGGCCGCTGAGGCGAACCGTTCCATCTGCGCCACATAGCCCTTCAAAAACGCCAACACGTAGCGGTTCATGAGCAAGAATTCACTGTCAAGCTTGCGCTCTTCCGCCTGCTTGTACACCGCTTCTGCTTCCTCCAGCCGGTTGAGGTTCTGGTAGGCGACGCCCAAGTTGGCATAGTTATTTACGTTATCCGGTCCCAGGCGCAACGCTTCGCGGTATTCCTCCAAAGCTTTTTCGTAGTTCCCTAGGTTGCTGGAAATATTTCCCAAGTTTCGATGAGTCCCAGAGCTTCTCGGGTAAGTCTGCCGCCACAGTTCATAGGTCTGCGCCGCCTTCTCCAGTTCTCCGGTCACGTCGAAGTAGTAGTAGGCCTCGATGTTGAACTTTTCCCACTCGCTCACCTTCTCCCGTAGCTCGTAAGCTTTCCGGGCATACTCCGCCGCCAGTCCCACTTCGTTGTGGTCGGAGTAGATTTCCGACAAGCCGCTGTAGGCAGCTGCAAAATTTGGGTCCAGCTCTACCGCCCTTTTGTAGAAGGGAATCGCAGCGATATCGCCTTTCGCAAGGTTCGTTTTCATCCCCAAGCTGTAGGCCTTCAGCGCTTCAAGCGATGACGTGGTTGCTTCGTCGAGCGGCGTGGCATATTCCTGCACCGTGCTGAGCGATTCACCCAGCTTGCCCCGCAAACTGACTGCTGCTGCGTCCAGAGCCTTGAGCACCCCTTCCTCACCTGCGGCCTGCTCCTGCGCTTCGGCCAACAGGTCTCCGCTCTGGCAGTTCACCGCTTTCAACCCAATCACGTACTGGCTGCCCAGCCCAGCAATCGAACCCGTCAACATGGCCTTGCTGCCCGTGCGCTGGCACACTTCGCGCGTCACCTCCGGCGTCAGTCGGTCTCCCGTAGGACGGCCCATCATTTTCAGGGTTTGATTCACCTTGCTGTCGGAAATCATGGAAAGAAATGGGGATTGCTCCAGTTGTATCGAAAGTCCTTGCCGCAACGTGTCGTCAAACACCGCGTCGCCCGTCTTATTGTCGAAATCGGCCAGCACAATCGTGTCTTTGTTCGTGAGCGCCTGCGCCTTGCGCGTGTGGAACAACCAAGCTCCTATTGCCAGTCCGATTGCCAATACCACCATGCCAGCGACCGTCACCCAACGAACCACAATGGATTTTGGGGGCTTCGACTCGGTCTCCGCTGCTGTGACGGCCGCACGACCGGACTCCTTTTCTCGCTTGAGCAATTGCAAGTCAGTGCGAACGTCGGCGGCGTGCTGATATCTCAGCTTGTGGTCTTTCTCCAACGACTTATTGATGATTTCTGCCAACTTTGATGGCAATTCGGGGTTCGCTTGGTTCAGGGAAATCGGCGCTCGGTTCAGAATCGCATCGTGGATGACCGCTGCTGTGTTCCCTTGAAACGCCATTCGGCCAGTGGCCATCTCGTAGAGCACTGCGCCGAATGAAAACAAATCCGTGCGTGCATCAAGCTCCTCACCACGAGCCTGCTCTGGCGACATGTAGGCGATGGTTCCTACGGCCGTACCAGGGCTGGTGAGCAGTTCTTGCATCGCGGCCGTCGGTGCCACAGAAAGACTCACAGCACCGTCAGCAGTTGCCAGCTTCGCCAAACCAAAATCCAATATCTTGGCGTGACCGCGTTCGGTGACGAAGATGTTGGCAGGCTTGATGTCGCGGTGAACGATTCCTTTCGAGTGCGCCGCATCAAGCGCGTCCGCAATCTCGATGGCCAAATCGAGCAGCACATCTGTCTCGACCGGCTTTCCAGCGATGCGATGTTTTAGCGTCGCGCCATCCAGAAACTCCATGGCGATGAATGCCTGCCCGTCCTGCTCGCCGATGTCGTGAATCGTGCAGATGTTGGGGTGATTCAGTGCAGATGCGGCTTGCGCTTCGCGTTCGAAACGGGCGAGGGCTTGCGGGTCGCGGGCCACTTCCTGCGGCAGGAATTTCAGCGCCACGAAGCGATGAAGCCGGGCGTCCTCGGCCTTGTAGACGACGCCCATACCACCGCCGCCGAGCTTTTCCACGATGCGATAGTGCGCAACGGTTTGCCCGAGAAGTGACTGGGAATCCGCCATTTGGCGCTCATCTTAGGTTGTGCTCCGAGGCAAGTCAACGAAGGCAAATATTTGCGTGCCAGATTTGGCACAACATTAAGGCGAAAAATCAGAGACGCTGGGATAGGTGTCGAGAACATCTCTAACAAAATCGGCTCGGTCAAGAACGTTTCGTCTTAGTTTCTTTGCCCAGAACGGGTCAAATCGGAGCAGAACGGAAGCAGAGCGAAATCGACGGTCACGGTCCCCTTAAGACCGAATGTTTGAGCGTCCGTTCGATGCGACTCGGTTTAGGCACAGGAATCTGATTCGTCAACTGAGCGGCGGAGGGGTATTTAACCTTCGACGGTTTTCCTTCCTTCAAGATATGTCGATATGCCTCTTGCCAGGAAGGAAGTTCCGAGGATTCCTGATTCCAATGAACGAAAGTGGCCTCGTCACACCAAATGAGCAACTTAGGCATGACGCTGCGATGTGCGCCCCCAGTACGATACGCATTCATAGCCTTCTCATCTTCCCAAGCAGTAAGGGTCCAAAACACGTTCTCTGGATTGCGCAATAGTCTGCCGCCGAGAAAACCGGAACTCTGCTCCGCCTGGCGTGCCGACCTCACTGCTTCCCATACGAACTGTAAGAGATAACCCAATGACCGAACCCGCAAGCGAGTCACAGAAATCAGTGCCATTTTGTTCTCCATCCTCTTCTTAACACTTATTCCGGCATCGCAGAACTCCAATCACGACAGCCGGGATGTTTGGTTCGGACGCACCTTCAAGCATTGGCTGTTTTAGGCAGAGTGTAAACTGTCCCAAAGAGGACAGATTACCGGACCTTCTGCGCGTAGCATGGAGTTGGAAGTGGTAAGGGTATTTCACGTCTTTAAGGAGACTTTCGATGTTACTGCTACTTATTGTTCTGCTGCTCGTGTTCGGCGGCGGCGGCGGATATTACGGATATTCCAGATGGGGAACAGGCGGGGGCCTTGGAATCGTCGGGACGGTCGTGCTCATCGCAGTGGTCGTGTACTTTCTCGGCGGCCTGCGATGACTTGGGTTACGAGCGGTTTTTTAACCGCAGGTCCTCGATATCTCCGAACAGTCTGAGATGTTTTCCTATGAATGACTGCGGAATATGCAGAAAACTGTGAAAACACCGCGAATCGTTGGGTCGGAGGTGTTAGCCGGATTTCGGTAGTGGGTCAGTTTGAATCTATTGACCCTGATTTTTGATACGATTCGGCATCTAGATTGCTGTATTTAAGGAGTCTGAATTGGGCACTATACGCGCTGAAAAATTTTGCAATGAATACCGAGTTTTCCTTCCGGGTTACGAAAAGACCGTCTTAAATCTTAAAGACCTAGAAGAACTATTGACGGCCAACGGCGTGCCCAAAGATAAGTACCCTCCATTTGAATCCGACTTGCTAAGCAAGGGCGAGGCATCCGTTACTGTTAACTATACAGGCCGTCAGGCGACCCAATATTGAGCGCTTGCGATTTCCGCGATGGCAGAAGCGGACCTTCCCGAACTGAAAGATTGTCCCAAATGTAGCGGGGGAGTGAAGCTGTGTGAGCTTCCGTTCTTCCTTTCGCTCGCACGCTCAGCGAAGGGCAGCTATCACGCCGCCGACGATGGAATCGCAATCTACCCCTATGAAATCCGATGCGAGCAAGCTGCATAAATCAATTATTAATGGTATCGAGGCGGCTTTCGGCGTGCGGTTTCTTCGTTCGGGTTTGTGTACAGTTTGACGTAGAAGCAAGACAGGCACACACGCAGTCTGTGGTAATTTCATGCTGAATTCGGCGGAATATGCAGGAAGCTGAGAAAACACCGTAAATGACGGGGCATGATTTCTTAGTTTTACAGCACATGCTGGGAAAATCGGCGATTGCTGCTTTTAGACTGTCTTGACCCACTTCACCGGCTATTCGCAGAGTCGGCGATAGCTGAAGACCAAGTACTCCTGTGGAGGATATTCTTTCCTGCCAAACCCAAACTTCTAATCGGTGGAAGCGAGTTTGAATGTCCTCACTGCGGCCACAAAGCGACGTACGAAAGTAGCGATTATTTGTACCGGGCCTAGACAGGAAAGAGAGCGCCCGGCGCAGCGGTGAGGCCGCGCATATACCGGGCGTAGGTCCTACTGACGAAACTTCGCAACTAGGTCGCGGTGCATTATCGCTCGCTCCCGATAGACCGCGCATATCAGCATCCACTCCGAACTTTCCTTTAATCCAAGCGTAGCTGATAAGTCTTCGCAACGTTGCGCCGCATCATCCCAACATTTCACATCGCTTGCTGTGAACGCCAAAAGCTCGTTTTTTAGATGTTCTTCCATCAAGAACTTCAATTTAAAGCTGCGAATCCCAAGGGTCGCTTGCATCACATGTTGCTGCCTAATGTCTGTAGGGCGCGCCACGAATGGAGCCGCGCCGATACAGGACGCGAAACTGTGCAAAACCGTACAGTTTTTGTTCTCCGCAGTTTTGTAGGATGCGCCCGTCCCCGATGAAGCAGACTGAAGTATTGAGAAGCAAAGGGAGCACTCCATGACGAACGACCTAAAATTCCCAGAATGGCAAGAACCCTATCTCGAAGCTTTGATGGAGACCGATGACCGGAAACTTGTCGAGCGCGTCAAGCTAGCTGAATCGGCGATTTTGATGCGTCTAAGAGCGATTCAAAGCGATTCGGACATGACGGAAAAACAGGCTATCGAAGACGCACTGAGCGGTTTGACCGTCCTCAAAAGAGAGACAGTCCAGCCTCGCGTGAACTGAGCAGATTCGCTAGCGGCTGGCTGTCCTCTTAGACGGCCAGCCGAAGCTGGAATAGCAACGCGTGATGCAAAGTGTTCTTGGAATGGTCCGCGCAAAACCCCTACCCTGAACCCCTGATGCCAAAGCCCCGCCGGGGAGCTAGAATTGAATGGAAGTACGACCCAGCCATCCGTAAGGAGGACACAATGTTGAAGGGCACGAAATTTGGAACGCTGTGTTTCGCGGTGCTGTTGTTCTTTGCTTATTCCGTGACCGCACGTGCGCAAGATGCCGGAACGCAGGAATCAAAAGCGCAAGCCCAAACTGAGAACGGGATGCATCAGGGGCAACGCGCGGGTCAACTGGAGCGGCTCAGCAAGGAGCTTAACCTGACCGATGACCAGAAGGCGAAGGTCAAACCAATATTGGATGAACAGACGAAGCAGATGCACGCCACGCAGGACGATACTTCGCTAAGCCAAGAGCAGAAGCGCGACAAGATGAAGCAGATTCATCAGACCACGCATTCCCAAATCAACGAGATTCTGACGCCGGAGCAGCAGAAGAAATTTGCGGCACTCAAAGAGCAGCAAAAAGAACACCGCGAAGGAAGCAAGGAGAGCCCATCCGAACAGCCTAAGCAACCGTACTGACGTCTCCGCTGAATGATTGACGATTTTAGAGTGCGATTGTGGGGATGAGTTCTGCGTTTATACGAAACGCGTACCTCACCGATTTGTCAGGTGGGCCGCGCATTGACAGAACATCCCGCGCAGGTCTAACTTTCATTAGGGCCCGAACGTAACTGCGGCTCTCCAAGGCGGGGGAGCGGCCGAATTTCGCTATGGGCTCAGCCGGGGCGATAGTTCCAAGTAGCTATCGGCCCCGGCTCCTCCGGGGCTTGTAAGAGCCTTTCATTTCACGACTTCTACCTCCACTGTGGTCGTTCCGTATTTGACGAAATCCAATTGCTCAGCTACAGCTCGCGAAACGTCAACAATTCGCTTTCGCGACGTCGGTCCGCGGTCATTAACTGTTGCTTCAACGCTTTTTCCATTTTTCTTGTTTGTGATGCGAACCTTAGTCCCACACGATAAAGTTCTATGTGCTGTCGTCAGTTCTGAAGCGACGTAGGTGCTTCCGCAGGGTGTCTTGTGCCCTTCCATATTTCGCCCGTAGAACGCCGCTGTACCTTTTTCGGGGTGTGAATTGCCAGCGTTCGCTGTTTGTTTCGTCGCTGCATTGACCGAAATAGCCGCGCACAACAGTGCTAGAGCGACGGTGCCCTTCGTCGGGCGCTGCAACGAACTATGCCCTTTTTATCAGCCGCGTAATCCCGACCAAAATCACAGCCCCAACAAATGCCACAATGATGGAGCCAATCATGCCGCCGCCCGGCCAGATTCCCAACTGACCAAAGAGCCAGCCGCCGAGAAAACCACCGAGAATCCCAAGAATAATGTCTACCAATACTCCGTATCCACCACCTTTCATGACCTGCCCAGCAAGCCAGCCGGCTATTAGCCCTACAACAATCCATACTAGAAAATTCATGAGTCGCCTCCTTATCCTTGTCGCGACCTGATGCCGGAATTTCCATCACCTACCCCCTCTTTGTCTTTGCCCAGCGAGCCTTCTGCGCCATCGAGATTCGTTTGCGACCTGCTGCCGATAAATTACTTCGACCAGTCGGTTTGGCACCTCGCTTCGCACCCTTCTCAAAAGCATCAATCAAATGTTCAATTTTCGCCAGCTCCGTCTTGAGATGCTGATATCTCTTGCGAAGTGCCTTTTCAAATTTGGTTACGAAGTCCACATTTTCTCCTGGGTGTGACTAGCTCAGCTGCATAACTCTCGCCGAAGGCTCTAATCGAACGCAAGGAAATTCTGGCATCAGCAGACTGCTCTTACTTCTTGCTCGCAATCTTTTTTGACCACCTAGCGAAGTGTGAGTGCGACTGCGTAGCCCGTCAGCAGTCCATGGAAGAATGCCTGCCGCACTTTTTGATTGGAGTCTTTGTAGTGGCGGGCCGCATCGTCAAGCGCGCGAAGCAATTTATCCCGCCGACCCTGTTTAGCACCGCCCTTCACCAGCTTGGCCAAAAGAACCCGCACTGCGTCGTCGTCGGCAATCGTAAACCTATGCGAATGTTGAGCCATGACTGCACCTCCACATTGCAAATTATATTCCCATTGATGCAGCTTGCTGTTGAGAACCGAAGGCTCGACTGTAAGCTAATTACAGGAATACTGGAATTGGCGTCACAGCCATTCAGACGACGACCACGACCATCACTAGATAACTGCAATTGGCAGTAACCAGTTCAGAGCGGTCAGCAGGGGATGTCCAAAATCGCTGCAAAAAAACGGACCTCCCGGCACCCGGTCGCGGACTGCTCAACAGCCTTGTTCACAGACAGTGACCTCGGCGCGACTCCGAGGCATCGCACGTTCGTTTGCTTTCCACGGCCTCAGCAGCGGCCAGCTTCCGGTCCAAGTGCGGTTCGACGCGTAGGCGACCTGAATGCAGTTCACAAAGGTGCCCGGCTGCGGCACCGCAACTTGGACAAGGAACAGAGGACAATTGTTTTGGTGTGAGGTGCTTCATTCTCATTCGACTATGCTGCCCTAACACCGTTCTGTAAATCTGTTTCATTCGGGACATTCTGAGAATCGGCCGATTGCGGTCGATAAATCCCTGTCGTTATCAGCTCTCTCAAAATCTTCAGAACCATTAAATCCCCATCATGACTGCTTCGAGGCACCTATCCTCCTGCGTGCCGGAAAATAAAAACACGAAAGTGTGCACAAAGGCACAGACAGTCCGTCTTCTCTGCGAGTAACGTGGTGTTGCGCAGTGCAATGTTCCCCCGCACACGAAGCCTCGAGGCGATGCAATGCAATGCTCGTTTCCCTTAAGCAGATAGTTTTGTTACTGGGCCTCGCACTCAGCAGCCATCCGATGGCTGGAGCGCAGAGCACTGAACATCGCGTTGCATTCCTTCAATCACCTCCCTTACAGATGGCAGTGTCTTCGCGCCAGGCACGACCGTTCGGCTCTTCTGTGCTGTTGATTCAACACCAGGGGAATTTTCACGAGGGTTATGACTTTCGTGTTGCAACGAATTACGAACATCAAAACCCCAACAGCTTTTCCCTGTTCCAGGAAAGCAAAACTCCGTTCGTCACCGAATCGCGCTTGAGGGTCGCTCAAATCTGGGGTGCACGGTTGCAAGTGAACCTTTTCGTCGATACGTTTCACAGCGGGAACTTCATGCTAGGACCGTTAGTCTCAAGTGAAGCTTCCCATCGCCCTAGGCAGGTCGGCGAACCACCCTCTTTCGCTTTGTACGGCATCGGTGTCAGTGTTCCGCTTGGCCGGAACGCACGGTGGGAAAGCTCGACAGGTTTATGGCGCAGCTTGCAACGAATTATGCATGGGGGAAGCTCGGGAGCTGTCGAACTATCAAGTGGGCGCTAACGCAAGATGCACCGGGCAATCGAGCCAGTGGCTGCTCACGCTAAACTCACTCTTGAAAACCCCTTTCTCACTGCCTATCTTCAATTCAAATCCCGCCGTCACGACCACCTAGTACACCGGCCTGTCCTGATGAAGCGACACCAATACGTCGAACACAAGTGTGGTTCGTGGTTTTCTACTCAATTCTTCAGGTAAACGCCATGCAGTGCGCGGCTAGGCGAACACCGGCTAGGCGTCTCTGACCGTCTACGTAGGTTGCTATTGCACGCCAGGTGGTGGCGGAAGCTTATACATCTCGCTAGGAATTGGTTCAGTCGCAACAAAGGTCTGAGCCAAAATCTTCCACTTTCCTGATTGTTTTTGCCATGTATCGACAGCTACAAATTTCGCGTTCGGGACGTCATAACGCGCATCTTTGTGGCCGGTCGCATGGTAGGTACCTGAATACGTCACGATAGCTGTGTCGCCGGAAATTCTTACCTTGATGTCCTGGATTTCGACGCTGGCCTTGACGTCAGGGTCAGCCTTTCTCATCCCTACACTCATTTTCTCGACGTCTGCCGGCGTCTGGTCCGTCACGTGACCCAACGGGTCTACCGACACCACATGTTCTGAACTAACCTTCTTTCCAAACGCAATATCTGCGTCGCTCGTCCCGGCATGCGTGGCCCCTTCAAGTTCGAGTTTCTTGAGCGTTTCCTCATCGGATGTCTGCTGGGACCAGGTTCGAGTCGTGCAAATCATCATCGTCAATGTCGATAGCAACAACAGAGAGATTAGTCGGTTCATTGGACCCTCCTTTGCGCTGGAGCCTAGCATATCGTCGTACTTGGGGCGATTATTTATCTCAGAGAATTTGGCAACCCACGTCAGCAAAACTCTGCGAATTGCTGGATTTGCAGTCAGCGGTGTTCCACTAGATTCGGCGGAATATGCAGGAAATTGCGATGTGGTGGTTTTAGGTTTGATGTCCTGGGAAGGCATGCCTAACGAAAACTATTTCGGTTCATGACACGGTTCAGCTGATTGCCACAATCTCCTTTGAAAGTCATAGGCTAGCTCCCAGAACCTGCTTTCTGGACGAATGAACTCGAAACCGACCTTACATGTGCTATCGGATTCTTGGTGGACGCGAACGACACGGCATTTTCGCTCAACCTCTGTTCTATTGTTGACCAGGAGAATCATCTGGCCAGGTTGCACCATCGCAGTGAGTGCGACCAGTCCCCCATGAGCGTTCACCTCTAAGGTCCGCGTTATTTCGGTGAAGGGGCTGTCGTTAGCCCTGGACCATCCGTAGACGAACACGGGCACGGCTAGGTGCAACCTCCCGCTCCGTCGCCCCACTGGCCACTGGCTCATCAGCACATCTGTCCCCTTCCTTGTCGATGACACCCATCCGCTCGCCACCGAGTTTTTCGCAGATGCGGTAGCGATAGATGGTTTGGCCAATCGTGGCTGGGAGACCAAGCTTGCCGAGGATGTTAAGCCGCGCTCGCAGGCAAGTCAATGAATGGGGCTCGAATCGATTTCGAGTTTCTAAACCCAAAATCCCCAATCACAACCACTCGTTCACCACCTGTTCTCGGTACTTGCAGGCAGTCTGCGGTGTTTTCACACTAGAAACGCTGTGG
Source organism: uncultured Acidobacteriota bacterium (assembly GCA_963729525.1). GTDB lineage: Bacteria > Acidobacteriota > Terriglobia > Acidiferrales > UBA7541 > Palsa-295. The sequence continues at coordinate 2,288,561 of CAVSOB010000005.1, read as the reverse complement.
TCCTCTCTCGACGCCAGGGCGACTCCGGCGAGAGTCCATGCCAACTCGACAAGCCGTTACCTTATTAACAAAGTACCATTGCTGTTCCTTTCCCCCGCAGGTCAGTCTAGAGGGGTGCGATACGGCGAAATTAAACGGCTTGTTTTGGTAGTAGGGCTGATACTCGGCAGCCATGCACGGGCTGGAGCGCAGAGCACCGAACATCGCGTTGCGTTCGTTCAATCACCACCGTCACAGATGATAGTGTCCTCGCCGCGCCAGGCACCACCGTTCGGCTCTTCTGTGCTGTTGATTCAACAGCAGTGGGATTTCCACCGGGGTTATGACTTTCGCGTTGCAGCGAATTACGAGCTTCAAAATCCCGCCGGCCTTTTCCAGTTCCAACAAATCAAGACTTCGTTCGTGACTGAATCGCGTTTGCTAGTCGCTCAACTCTGGGGTGCGCGGCTGCAAGTGAATCTTTTCGCCGTCACACCTCAGACTCGGGAACGTTATGCTAGGGCCGTTAGTCACAAATGAAGCTTTTCACCGTCCGAGGCAGTTCGGCGAACCGCCCTCTTTCGGTCTCTACGGCATCGGCGTAAGTATTCCGCTTGGCCGAAACGCACGGCGGGAAGGATCGACAGGTTTATGGCACAGTTTGCAGCGAATTGTGCACGGGGGAAGCCCGGGAGCTATCGAACTAGCAAATGTGCGCTAACCTAACCTGCTCACGGTAATCGGAACGCAGCTGCTTACGCTTGTTGAAAATCACTCTGCTCACCTTTTTCCAGAATCGCCATACGCAGTAAAATCCCACCGTCACAACCGGTCGTAGACCGCCTGTCCTCGGTATTTTGACGCTAGAAACGGTGGAATATGCAGGACGTGCGAAAGCGGCGGTTTGGGTGGGCTCAGCCGTTCAATGAAAACTAGCAATCGCCTGGGATTCGTCTTCAGTGGTGGGAACTACGTCAAGCAAGTGCACCGTGTTCAGCACCAGCCTCACATTTCCACGAAGTCCCGTAATTCTCAAACTCGCACCACGACGCTCAAGGGATTTGAACGCCCGTATGACGCTGCTGATGCTTGAGGAATCCATCTGCGTCACATCGGTCAGATTGAGCAGAATCTTGTCATTTCCTTCGTCAATCAGCTGTCGAAGTTGGTTATCTAAGAGGTTGTTATCGCGACCAATCGTTGCTTTTCCGTGTAGGTCAACGATGACTACATCGGCGACATGACGAACGAAAAGTTGGAGGTCCATGGCTGTATTCTTAGACGATAGTGGTGAGCTCTTAGTGAGCACTCACTCTACTACTCGTCACCTCTCCCGATGCGCGTAGTACTTCGCCCCTCTTTATATTTGCGACCAGCGTCACCACCTCTCCGCGCAAATAAAATCTGAGATTTATGCGCCAATCCAAGGCTCAGCCGCATCTAAGTTGTGGGGTCGTTCGTAGCCGCTTTGTCCTGCCAGGACTGCGCAATACACGCGAAGTTCCCGCCCGGTAGATTTTGCCGGTGAAAACTGTTGTGCTCGTTCCTAGAGAAAACCTTTTGCGATTCTCAACAGCATGTAAGTTGGTTTGTGCCTGCTGCCTCGTTGCCGCAACGTCGGGGTACGTCCGCGCCCAAGGAATTGACACAATGGAGTCGAACTCGAGGCAAGTTGCCCGGAGCGAATTTGTGCGGAACGTAAGCTCATCTCAGCCTGAGAGCGAGAACGCTTCGATGCCAAGCGTCCCGTCGCCGACAAACTCAGCGGGTCAACCCAGTGATTCCTCGTCTGCCAATCAAACTCTGCCGGACGCACCCAGTCCTCTAGATAACCATGGCTATGTTCCACTCACGGCGAACGAACGATGGCAGAACTTCTGGAATGGTACGCTATTGTCGCCTCTCTCTTACGTCGGAGTGTTCGGCGGGGCATTAGGACAAGAGCTTGCCGGTCAGCCGCATCAATGGGGCACAGGTTTCTCGGGATACGTCAAACGAGCCGGCGTCAACCTCGTCCAATTTGGAGCGCAGGAAACGATTCATCAAGGTGGTGCGGCGCTGATGCACACGGACCCAAGATACTTGCCTTGCCGTTGCAACGGAGGAATTCGTCGCTCTTGGCACGCGCTGGAGATGAGCTTCCTCGCTTACAGAAATGACGGAAGCAAAACAATCGACCTACCACAGTTAGCTGGTGCGTATGGCGGAGCTATAATCGCCGAAATTCCGTACCCTTCGCACTATTCGCCGCTGGTGCAGGGAGTGCAGAACGGTCACATCCAAGTTGGCGCGAATGTCGCGATAAATTTGTTCAGGGAATTCTCGCCCGAACTTCGTCACTTGAACCCGTTCCAATTTCGCGCCGCCCGCCAATAGCCATCCTCACTCTACGACCGCTTTCTAGGCGTTCTCGGTATTTCCGAGCGCTCCAAGCTCAAAACGGCCATCACACTACTCATGTGTGCAAAAAGAGACAGTATCGCTTCCCAGTTGGCGTTAGGCTGGATGTTAGATTAGGCCAACTAGCCATTACCAGAGCTGAAGGCCGCGATGACTGATTATCATTATCACTGGTGCGACCTGCCAGCGCCTCGCAGTGCCGCCATTGTCGTAGCCGTGGCTCTCTTGATTGGCATCGCTTTCGCCTTTGCTTTTTTGACGTTTTTGGCAATAACTTAGCGAAAGGCCAAACTGCCAAGCAGACTGGCAAAATCGCCCCCACGATTCCGTATCCAAACTGGTCAGCGCCCGTTATTCCTCTTCGAGACTGCGGCTAGGGCTTTTTAAACCCGTTGATTAACCTTCCACGAAACAGCCTAGTACGGAGGATGGGCGTGTCTTCCGACAAAGTTACCCAGTACAAATTTTGGAGTACTTAGAAGCCCTTAGAGCGAGCCAGTTAACTCGGTGATTCTATTGAGGAATTCGACGGCGCCGATGGCAAGCGGAATGCACACTTGTCGCCTTGGAATGATTCTTCACGACTCAAACTCGTTTCGTAAGGGACACGAAACGGAGCCCACTTACGATATTTTCAAACGCCGTGATGACAGTTACCCGTTCTGGATTACGGCTGTTGAGACTCTGGAGGAAGCGAGGGAACGCACAACTCGCTATGCTCTTATCGTGCCGGGCGAGTACTTTATTTACTCGCAGGGAGAAGGGATTATCCTTGAGTGCGTCGCACCTAAGAAGGAAGAGCGCCGAGTCTCACGCCTAATCTGGTTTATGCCACAGTCTTGGAATTCCGTGCAGCACGGAAGAGCCGCCTAGCGAATCGACAACTCGAAGGCTGAAAAATGCCTTTGAGTTCGGCCCGCCCTGGGGAGAAGAATATGGAGCATCCGACTACTCAAAGGAGAGCAATTGGTTTACTCGTGATTTTTGCCACAGTCCTGACGCTGATAGCGACCTGGAACCTGAGACTTCTGATACGGAGAGAGCAGTGTAGGGGCCTGTTAATTAATGAAATTCGCTTCCTGCAGCGAAGAAAAATGCTCTCAGGAGTGAAACGCGGAGGCGTAGAACTTAGTAGGCCGCACGGAGGATGAAGTTGGAATCTTCCAGACAAGGCGAAAGAGGTTCCGGTCGGACAGTTCTCGCCCTGGTGCTTGTTCTCGTTGTCCTAGGGGCCATTTTCTATATTTCTCGGCAAAATTCGTCTCTTCAGAACGCATTCCACTCCGTAAAAGAATCAACGCAAGATGCGGCCGCAACGTCCAGGGTGCGGACGGCCCTGCTCCTGTCGAAGCAAGTCTCTCCGTTCGATATCAAAGTAGAAACAAGCCAGGGCGAAGTCACCTTGCGGGGCCAAGTACCGTCGGAAGAAGTGAAATCCGTGGCGGGAGCGATTGCCCAGGACACATCGGGCGTCAAGCAAGTGCGCAATGATTTGGGCGTCAACCCTTCGGCAGAGCGCAACCCTGAAACGGAGCGCCTGGGAGAACGGGTGGCGGACCTCGAAATCAAGACCCTAGTCAGCGATGCTCTTTCTAAGAATGGAGAGGTGGGAGAAAAACGCATCGAGACGGAAGTTAAAAACCGGGTGGTGACACTAAGCGGCTTGGTCGAGACCGCCAGTCAGAAGTACGCGGCGGAACAAATCGCATGGCAGGTTCCTGGTGTGCAAGGCGTGAAGGACAATCTCAGCACCACCAACGCGCAGGCGACCCCTGAGAGTCCCGACGAGAAACTCGCGCACCGGGTAGAATTTGAACTGTACTCGACGAAGGCGATTTCTTTGAAGTCCGTACAAATTCACGCCGAGAACGGCACTGTTACCCTGACCGGCACTGTTACATCCCGAGCGGAAAAACTGCTGGCCGAAAGGATAGCGCAGTCCGTTGCAGGGGTCCGGAAAGTCATCAATAATCTCGTTGCACCGGAGGAAATACAGCCTTAATGGTCTGAGTAACCGTCAAAATTCCCTGTCACGCTACCTCGTACGCCGCCTGTTCCCGGTATTTCCGAGCAGTCTGCGTAGTTTGACAGGGCCTAGGACTAAACGCGGTCGTTGGGAAACTGGAATGGGGGAGAGAAAAGGGGACGACTCGACCCAGCCCGGTTCGAGACAATCCCCCTCTCGGGGAGTTCTACTACACTGGTGAGCGTAATCCATTAAAAAGGGCTTCGGAACTGTCAGAAGTACCTACGGGGAACCGTGTAAGAGCGAACCAGCAGACCAATGCGATGGTGACTCGGATTTAGCGGTGGATAGACCCTTCTTACAGAGGTGGACTTGCCGACATTCCCAGCCTAGTAGCCCCGTCACGTTGACCTCCCCAAATGTCATGCCAAATCGGGCAAGAAGTGCGGTAGCGGATAGATGTTGCGAAATCCTCACAGGCGTCGTTTAAGAAGCCTTCTGCGGTCTGGAATCGCAATTTCCAACCGCAGCCGTCGCACTTGAACTGTTGTTCCGGCTTCGCCTTGATGGCTGTGCTTCCGCAATGTGGACACTTCATCGTACAACCCTGAGTCATAGGATTCCTCACGCCTTTCAAAGCCTGTTTATCGACCAAACTCTTGACGTCAGGTCTTTCATTCTCATCCGAATATGCTGCGCTAGCATCCTGCCGTAAATCTGTTCCATTCGGGACATTCTGGGAATCTACGATTAGACTGTTGTTACCGCTCTTTCAAATCATCTTCAGAACCATTAAATCCCCTACCACGACCGCTTCTAGGACACCTATCCTCCTGCGTGCCGAGCATCCTGCGGTGTTTTGGCTCGAAATACGGTCAAATATGCAAGGAACTGTCAAAACACCACAAATTGCTTGTACGTCGTGTTCCTCATGATTTGCTCGGGATTCTCAGTATTTCCGAGCAGTCTGCGGTATTTTCACGCTGGATTAGGCGGAATCATGCAGGAATCCGTGAGAATGCCGGGAATCTAGTGGAATGCGATAAAACGATGCGACCGTTGTCATCACCGCACTCTCGATTCCTTGACCGAATTCTCGCCTCAGGATTACACTCCGCAATAGCCGGAGGTACCGATGTTGCCGGATATTTCATCCCCTGGCGGGTTTCTTCTAGGCGTTCTAAGCCTCGTTGGTGTTATTGCTTTGATTTATGCGCTTTACCGCTCCATCGGCTCTCTCTCCACGCGGTCGAGAGGCACCGACAAACTGGCCCATGAACTCAGCCGCATCGCCACCGCACTTGAGCTCTTGGTACGTCAACGACAAGAACCACAGGCTGGAAGCGCTCGGGAGGCGAGCCAAACCGCGAGCGAAGGTGAGTTGCATCCGGATGCACCACTCAATATTCCCACTCAGGTTCATCGACCTGACGAGGCGGAACAAGAGCAGCCAAAGGGAGAAGCTAAGAACTCCGGGACAATACCGCTCTCAATGTTCGGACGCGGACGGTAGAGAGTAAACCTGTAGCAATCAAATTCGCATCGCAGTTCTCCATTCCGTATTTTCGGTATTTGCACGCAGTCTGCGGTAGTTTCACGCTGGATTCGGCGGAATATGCAAGAAACCGCGGAGTGGTGGGTTTTGGTAAGCTCAGCCGTTCAATGAAAACTGTCAATCGCCAGGGTTTCGTCTTCCGTGGTGGGAACTATGTCCAGCAAGTGCACCGTCTCCAGCACTAGCCTCACATTTCCACGAGGCCCGAGCAACTTTAGGCTGCCACCTCGCCGCTTGAGGGATGCAAATGCTCCCACGATGGTACTGAGGCTCGAAGAATCCAACTGGCTTACATCAGTGAGGTTGAGCAAAATCTTGTTGGTTCCTTCATCAATCAGCTCTCGCAGATGATTCCGTAAGAGGTCGTTGGAGCAACCAATCGTCACTCTTCCTTGCAGGTCAACGATGGTGACATCGGAGGTATTTCGAACAAAAAGTTGTAGGCCCATATCTGCACTCTTCCGAGCCCTGTCCTAGCCAGCTTCATCAGCGTGATAGATGCATGTCTTTCGCCAATTGCCCAGACATCCTCGGCACGCCGATTTTCTTTCGATTCTATGAGGTGCATCAGCACGGCCTTACTGACGAGCCTCAATTGCGTTGAAGAAGTCAACATCCAAGTAAAAATTCAACCTGTATTTCTACGCTCGTGCAAAATCCGCCTGTCACACCTCCCATTCGTGGGCCGCCTGTCGTAATTATCTCGTTCTTATCGAGCAACGCGAATAGCAAGGCGGCGCTGGGCAAATCATCGGTTGAAATAAACGTGCTGACATCATTTTGATTTTCCATTCAGATTAGTTCGGGGGAACGTCACCGAGGCGTTGGAACGAGGACTCCTTCTCTAATACAGAGTCTCTGGGGGCTTGGCCGTGAGAGGGGTCTCTCTTTTTGCACGTCGCCAAGACCTTAGGCGTGTGGCCTCTGCGATAAAGGGGAGTCCTCACCTACTTAGATGCTTCAGCGGAGGTAGGGGTTTTCGAGTTCGATTCGTTCTTAGCGAGCGAGCTGGTGGTAACATATCGCTTACATGAAAAGCTATCTTGAGTGCGATTGCATATGTCACCGAGGAATCACGGTTGGGCATTGTGTGCCGTGCTGCTCCGCTGTCGGGCTTCCCAGAACCAAAGCAAAGTTGCTTAGCACTCGTGTGAAGAAACTCAACAAGAAGTTAGCGTAACGGCGAAATGAACCCAGTCGTGGTGACTGGTGTTTTGGCGATTTTCCTCCATATTCAGCTCTCTCCAGTGTGAAACTCAGCTTTTGGTAATCCAGTAGCCATGCCTTGACCCAACATGCAAACGAGGATTAGCCTGGAATGCGAGCAAACCTAGGAGGTAGCAAATGGCGAAGAAGGTAAAGCCGAAAAAGCGTCCTAAACCACGCAAAGCGATTAAACGTGGTAAGCCTGGTATTCCAGAACCAAACATCAGCGCGGTTAGCGATTACGTGGCCGAAACGAGTTAACTGCAATAGGACGCATGCTTGCGCGGTACGCCTAAGCCCAGGACGCTGGGCGGTTCGGGTGAATAGCCACATCAGTTCATGCTCTCACCGGTTCGGCTCATTGTGCAGAGTTCGGTAGGCGAAGTTAAACCCTTCGGGCGCCACTTTCACCAACCCCTGGTACGGCCGGTCTATGTTCGCGATGGCGACTAGCACGAGCGAAATCAAGAAGGTGAGCATCACTACCTGCACCACGTGAAAGCGGAAGTTGGATACTCCAAAGAAACAGGATGCGGCGACGGTAATGAGGCCGCCTGCAATTAGCACCGCCCAAAATATTCCGGGAAGGTGCTCGCGGCTTTCCATGGCCCGAAGCCGCCTGTATTGGGTCAATCCGCGCAACTCCTCCATCAGTTGATAAGCCGCGATGGCGTCTGGTTGAGCATGCGCTTGACTCTCTCCTGCCAGCTTCCAGAGTTGGTCAATCATCTCGGCACCTTCCGGGGTCATCTGTCCTTTTTCCATCAATGGCCACTCGCGAACCAAAGTGTTGTCTACATAACGGACGCATACGTCCTGGATTTGCTTCGCATTTGGGTCTTTCAATTCGGTAGCGATGCGGAAAGCATTCACTAAAGCATTAGCTTCCTGTTCCTCGTTGGCTTGCGCCTGTTGGAACATTGACCACACCCCCGACAGCGTGAAGGCAAGAATCACTGCGTAGGTGGTGCCAATGACGGCTACCACGGCGCCGGTGAAATCATTCGACTCCCTGCGGGATGGCGCGGTGGACGTGCGCGTTACGAGGAACAGGAACAGCACGGCCGCGCTGACAGACGCGATGACAATGAAAACGTTGTACAGCACAATCACCCATCCGCTTGTTGGCGGGACTACAGCGGACCTTGCTGTCCCACGATTGGAAGACCTAAGCTATCCCTTCTTTCTCTTTGCCCAGCGAGCCTTCTGCGCTATCGAGATTCGTTTGCGACCTGCCGCCGATATCTTACTGGGACCGGTCAGTTTGGCACCGCGCTTCGCACCCTTCTCAAAAGCGTCAATCAGATGTTCAATTTTCGCCATCTCCGTTTTGAGGTGCTGATATCTCTTACGAAGTGCCTTTTCAAATCTGGTTACGAAGTCCACATTTTCTCCTGGAGTGTGTCTAAGTGCTCTGTAACTCTCGCTGAAGCAAGCAAGCGATGCAAGGCGGTTGTCGCCAAGCCAACTGCCGCACTTCTTACTCTCGGGGCCGCATCGTACGCCGCCTGTCCACGGTATTTCCGAGCAGTCTGCGGTGTTTTGACACTGGAAACGGCGGAATATGCAGGAAACCGACAAAACACCTGATATCAGAGAGGTTCCTTAGATTGGTGATAGCAGCAAAGTGTCAAAGCGGGACAAGAGTCTGACCTAAGACTTCCACGCTTCATCCTCAACCCGCCTTTTTCTGGGAAGCATCTCCAGGCATATCGTTAGGTCGCGGTAATGTACGACGCAAACGCCTTATGAGCCGCTTGTCTGCCTGATTGCAATACAGGTAAAAGTCGGAGCAAGGGTCGTTCGCTGCCAACTCCTCTATGCGCCTCATGGCTTCCTCTAGACCATCAACGGCTTCCAACCAACTTGGGTTGCGCGCGGAGTCATCTTTGAAAATGTCGTATCTAATCGTATCGCGCATCACTCATCTCAGAGAAAGAGCCTGGTAAGAACGTGGTCCGTTGGAATGGCACCATCAAAAATCATGTGAGGTCAATATGCCGTCTGAGTGCCTGAAAATCCGCGTGGACAATTACTTCCACGATGCCGCCGTCTTCTGAATAAATGAAGCAATCTCTCCGCGGAGCTATGCGAGCCACTTCCCTTAAGCACTCTCTTGCGTCTTCGAGGTCTTGAACCGATTCTATCCAGACTGGTTGGCCATCCGGAGAGTCAGTAAAAATATCGAAGGGCGGCCGCATCGTGCCTCTGTTGAATTGCGGTGTTTCGTAGCGGCTCGAAGTCACAATTTCCAGCCGCAACCGCTACACTTAAAATGCTCTTCAGGCTTCGCCTTTGACGCTGTGCTGCCACAGTGCGGGCATTTCATGGTGCAAATCTGAGTCATGATATTTCTTCCAAAAATTCTTGGCTTTGTTTAGCGATGACACCTTGGCCTTGACAGTGAACAAAATATTCTCCGGGAGAAGTCAGTGCTAGGTCAGCCATCCGTGCCTTTGCTTTTTCTAAACCCCGTACTGCCTCAACCCACAGAGGGCCGTCCGAAGTTACTTTGAAGATATCGAAGGTAGAATCCATCGTGGCATCCTCCGTCGCTTCGTCCGTATCTGTCGGGACCGCTGTCGCTTCGTTTGCATTTCTGATTCCAGAAAGCATATGGAGAAGTTAGCCCACCAAAATCAATCAGTTAAAAGTTCGAGACGGCAGCTCCGAACTTAGGGCGGAAAGCCGCGATAGCAGGTAATTTTTTCAGGGACATTTCCCACGTGTCGTAACAGAACTCCGTGGCAAAAAGCGACTCGAGTCTCTCTAGCCATACGGCACGACGGTCACGTTGCCGCAGTCCTAAAGGGTTCTACGCGATGTGCCGTATTGAACCCACGATTAGGTCTGCCACCATATGTTAGTGGTGCTGCGATGATTCCTGAGGAAGTGAAACCTTACGACCCTGCACCTTCCGCTGAACGCGAAGAAACCCAACCGAGGGACTCGCCGGAGGAAGACCCTGATACAGCCCGAGGCGAAGCGTTCAAGCGAATGTTCCCGGATGTTGCGGGAAAGCCCCGCGACGTCCCCAAGAAACCTCCCAACTGAACGCGCTGGCTCCGCACATGGACGAGACCAAGTTCGTGGGCTGGTAATACTTTTCGCTTGCAATCGGCTTTGCACGGGAGTAAACGGAAATTGAAGTGGCTAGTGCAAGGAGGAAATTACCGGGAAAATGACTCCACCCTGCCTAGACTCTTGACATCCGTTTACACACCTTGCGGTGCGCTACCGCCAGCGACGCTTGTAACCTCGCCAGCGGGCTACGGAATAAGCAAACGGGGAGCTGCTATCAGGCTCCCCGTTTTGCATTTCTGCGCGGTCACTTATGCTCCCCTTTGGGCCACGCCGCGAGCCCCGCTCAAGACCACCTCCTACGCAGCCTGTCCTCGGTATTTTTGAGCAGTTTGCGGCATTTTCATAAAGCCGATTGAGGATGAAGGAAAACACCCGAACGCGAATTGAAGCGTACGAGGTCGCCGAACTCTTTTAGTAGTAGCAAGAGGCCCGAAAACGATGAATTGAGTCGCCTCCATCCATGGAATGCTGGTATTCGCATTGCCCTCTATCGTTGATAGGGGCTCCGGTGGGACTCCCCGAAACGCCGTGCATAGGACAGATGGCCGACGACCGCTGGGCGTAAACCAGTGACGCCAGACCGCCGAGAATCACAATCGCCGCAAGCACAAGTTTAATTTTCATTTTCGTTCTCGCTACGAGTTTGTTGACGACTTCCTTGACGAATTGTGAGCTCGCGTTTGAAGCGTGCGAATAGTACCTTTTGTCGAATTTGACAACACGGGTACAGGAATGAAAAATCGAACAAAGCGAGAAGACGCTTGAGTTCTCTAGGTCCGAATGTTTGCTGCGGGCCGACCCCACTACGCCCCAGAGGCTGGAGCACCAACCCTATCTAGCTCCCTAAGCCCTGTCGTTGCGCCAGTGCAATCACCAGAAAACCCGTGGATGCTATCGGTTACCTCGAGGAATGTCCACACGCAGATTAGCTGGGACTCCGCTAACATTGGCAAGTGTTTCGATGGCTTGGCTAACCGTTTTCTAAATCGCCACACCACAACAAAACGGATTACCTGTAATATCGCGTACTCCGCCTTGGCTCGCTTCAGTTCGGGGCGGGGGCCGGCGTCCTTACGGAGTCTGTCTTACGCCCCCTGCACTTTCGCACCGCCCGGCACCTTTGCGGCCAGAATATCGAGCTTATGCACCTTCGGCTCCTGAATGAACAAATCCTGCGCCTTTCCGAACAGTGCCTTCGCAATTTCGCCGGTCAAGTGTGCTTCCCGTCCCGTCTCATCTGCAAAAGTGTCGAAAATTCCGAATTTCGCTCCGCCAAGCTTTACAGCGTACCAGGTGACTGTCCCCGGTTCCTTTTCCGCCAACGACTGCGCTGACTTCAAGAACTCTGCCACTGTTTGCTCTTTGCCCGGCTTCGCTTCTACCTCTGCCCAAATCGCAAGTTTCGACATAATCAGTACCTCCAACCTCTAAGATGCCAACGGCGAATATGAGTTTCGGATATTATCGCCAATTTCGTGAGTATTGGAACTCAGCGGTTCTCATACGCCTTTTGCGCCCCAGGCCCCCGTACGCCGCCTGTTCTCGGTATTTCCGAGCAGTCTGCAGTATTCCTCTTCGAGGCTCGGGCTCGGGCTTTTTAAGCTCGTTCATTAACCTTCCACGAAACAGCCTAGTACGGAGGATGGGCCGTGTCTTCCGACAAAGTTACCCAGTACAAATTTTGGAGTACTTAGAACTCCTTAGAGCGAGCCAGTTAACTCGGTGATTCTATTGAGGAATTCGACTCCGCCGATGGCAAGGGGAATGCACAACTGTCACTTTGTAATGATTCTTCACGACTCAAACTCGTTTCGCAAAGGGCTCGAAATGGAGCCCACTTACGATATTTTCAAACGCCGTGACGACAGTTACCCGTTCTGGATTACGGCTGTTGAGACTCTGGAGGAAGCCAAGGAGCGCACCGCCAAATATGCTCTTGTCGTGCCGGGGGAGTACTTTATTTACTCGCAGGGAGAAGGGATTATCCTTGAGTGTGTCACCCCAAAGAATGAAGAGCGCCGAGTCTCACGCCTAATCTGGTTTATGCCACAATCTTGGAACTCCATGCATCATGGAACAGCCGCCTAGCGAATCGGCCGCTCATTCAGATGAAGTTCAGCCTGCCCGCTTTCAGGATAAAAACATGGACAATCCAAACACGCAGCGGAGGTCGATTGGTTTACTCGTGATTTTTGCCACGGTCCTGACATTGATAGCGGTCTGGAACCTAACCGAGACCGCTAGGACAGAAACAGCAGTCTCTGAATAACGCGAACTCGATTCTGTTGAAGGAATGAAGGAACTATTACTAGCAGTCCGCAAGGACCGACCGAACTGCTAGTAAATATCTTGCGTGATTCTGATGTGTGTTATAGCCTCGGGCCTTCCCGACATCCCTGCGCAGGAGGATTTTCTATGGGGATGGCATATAACATTTTCAGAAAGACTTCTGATTCTCCGCTCGCTTGGGTTGAGGTCGCCGGAGACCTCGAAGAAGCTAAGAAGCGACTTATCAGCCTTGCTTCAACCGAGCCCGGCGATTATTTCATTTGGGACCCAGCCGACCACAAATTTATCGAGCCACTTCCCAAGTCGGCTTAGCTCATACTTCTCGCAGCCCCGCCAGAGATTCACTCAGGCGCACCGTTCGAGACCTGTCTTCCCGTCACTCTTGAGTTGACGCGAAGCTTCCCCGACTATACAACTTGCCCAAAGCTGCGTTAGTTACACACGGCCGAATTCGCCGGAGTATGGAGGAATAGACAAAAGACTGTGAATCGAAGCGTACTCTCGCGGCTTCAGCTAAACACCATGCAGTGCGCCACTCGGCGGCCACCGCTCGGGCTCTCAAACTGCCCGCGTCGGTCGCTATTGCACGCCAGGTGGTGGCGGAAGCTTATACACCTCGCTAGGAATTGGTTCAGTCGCAACAAAGGTCTGAGCCAAAATCTTCCACTTTCCCGATTGTTTTTGCCATGTATCGACAGCTACAAATTTCGCGTTCGGGACGTCATAACGCGCATCTTTGTGGCCGGTCGCATGGTAAGTACCTGAATACGTCACGATAGCTGTGTCGCCGGAAATTCTTACTTTGATGTCCTGGATTTCGACGCTAGCCTTGACGTCAGGGTCAGCCTTTCTCATCCCTACACTCATTTTCTCGACGTCTGCCGGCGTCTGGTCCGTCACGTGACCCAACGGGTCTACCGACACCACATGTTCTGAACTAACCTTCTTTCCAAACGCAATATCTGCGTCGCTCGTCCCGGCATGCGTGGCCCCTTCAAGTTCGAGTTTCTTGAGCGTTTCCTCATCGGATGTCTGCTGGGACCAGGTTCGAGTTGTGCAAATCATCACCGTCAACGTCGATAGCAACAACAGAGAGATTAGTCGGTTCATTGGACCCTCCTTTGCGCTGGAGCCTAGCATATCGTCGTACTTGGGGCGATTATTTATCCCAGAGAATTTGGCAACCCACGTCAGCAAAACTCTGCGAATTGCTGGATTTGCAGTCTGCGGTAGTTTCACACTGGATACGGCGGAATATGCAGGAAATAGCCAAAATATCGGAAATCGATGCGTCATGGTGTTACTGATTCCTGGCGATATGCCGACGGTTATGCAGAGGGTCGCCTCGAAGCCTATGGTGAATTTTCAACCGCAAGAGATACGAGCGTAGTACCTTCGGCCTATTGTCTTCGGCTCTGCTGAACAGATATGCTCACACAACTCTGCATGGAAAAAACTGAGACTCCAACCAGAGGCGTAAGCATGGTTGGTGACAAGCCAGCCCTCACATCGGAAAAGCCTTCCAAAGGGTGTTTCTTCTACATCGTCAGCCCAAGTCACACAGACAAAAACCGACGCTACGTTAACTCAATCGAGCGGCCGACGGATGATTCTTGTGCTCCCAAAGTTCGCCTCTCCACCCGCTCTCTGGCGAAACCCTTCACTTCACTTGCGCTTTGCCGCTCCTATTGTGACTTCCTTAATCGAGTAGAAGGATTGCCGGACTTTGTGGTAGTGATGGAGTCCGGTCATCTGCTCAAAACATGAGACCGTAGAGCGCGGCAGGCGTTTCAAGACTTAACGCTTTCAGTTTTCAACGCACTGCGTGCCCGCTCAACGTCATCTTCGGACCACATGCGACCCGTTGAGTTAGTCCTGGGGTCAAATATGATTGGTGGGGCGGTAATCGCGCCCTTGCGCATCAACCGACGTAGAGTGCCTATGTCGATACCGAGAAGTTGAGCGACTTCCTCCGTAGTGATTCTTGCGTCCACCGTTTTAGTATAACGTCACCCCGAGGCGCGGTAGGCAGAAGTAGAGGGCTAGGAGCGCGGAAGACAACAGAAGCCTCATTCGCCGCAGAATCGAGGCCGCAAGGCAACACTGGAACGTAAGGTACGTTTTAGCCTGTTTGGCCAGAGATGGTCCTAGGGAGAGGCATGGACGGGCTACTACTCGGCTGCTCTGGGAGTACCCAGGGGGTTACTGTCGCAGGGCTGGAGACAGTTAGCTTGCTGGTTGTAGCCCGCATACTTACATTCGCAATTAAGAAGCCAAGTTTCGCGGTTACGCAATCTCCTTCCAGCACAGTGGATAAGCGCGGCTGGACGCTGGGTTCCGTACGAGAAACGTGAGAGCAAGGCATGGATGTTTCCCACAGTGTGAAAAATGATGCACAAACATCGGTCCTTATAGTTTTTCTCCCAATACTTCTCGTAAGACTCCCACGTTTCACCTCATCCCGTCTTTAACCAATGCTGAAGCTCGGCCCCTCACAGACGTCTCACACCGGGCGGGTGCGAGTCCGCCCGCATGCGGAAGCCGCCGAGGAAGGCGTTTTGGTTGTTACCAAGCCTTGTCCCGGGCGGCAGCTTCTTTAATTTCTTGATATTTCCGCCTCCCAAGACGACATAATCGGCCTCGAGAGCGCTCTTTAGTTTCTCTGCTATTTTTTTCACCTGCCGACGCCACTTTTTCTTTCCCAACCGTTTCAAGCCACGCAGCCCAAGATAGTCCTCGTAGGTTTTCCCTTTCTGATAGGTTAGATGCGCCAGTTCCATCGGCTCCAGAATTCCATCCACAATCATTGCCGACCCGAGGCCAGTGCCAAGCCCGAGAAAAAGCATGCGGCCCCCCTTATAGCTGCCAAGCGCCTGCATGGCAGCGTCATTGATTACCTGTACTGGACATCCAAATGCCTCTCTAAAGTCAAATTTCATCCAACCGCCTCCGAGATTATGCGGTTCACGAAGAGCATGGCCGTTAATTACAGGACCGGGGTATCCCAATGACACACAGTTGAAAATCCAATCTTTGGTGGAATTTTTAACTTCGCGAACCATTTTGCTAGCCGTCATCGATGGACCCGAGGCAATCTTGCGAGAGTCTTTCTGCCCGGTCACCATCAGCTTGATATTCGTGCCGCCCACGTCGATGACGAGGACTTTTGGAGAATTTTCCGTTTGAACTTGTTTCATACCTGGGTATTTTTGAGCAGTCTGCGGTATATTCGCGCCAGAAACGACGCTTAACGAAAACTATTTCGGTTCATGATACGGTTCAGTCGATTGCCACAGCCTATTTCGAAAATCATAAGCTAGCTCCCAGAACCTGCTTTCTGGCCGAACGAATTCGAAACCGACCTTACATGCGCTATCGGATTCTCGGTGGACGCGAACGACGCGGCATTTCCGCTCCCTCTCTGTTCTATTGTTGACCAGGAGAATCATCTGGCCAGGTTGCACCATCGCAGAGAGTGCGACCAGTCCCCCATGGGCATTCACCTCTAAGGTTCGCGTTATTTCGGTGAAGGGGCTGTCGTCAGCTGTGGACCAGCCGTAAACGAACACGGGCACGGCCAGCTCCAACCTCCCGCTTCGTCGCTCTACTGGCCACTGGCTCATGAGCGAATCCGTCCCCGGCCCTGTCATCGCCACCCAGTTTTTTGCTGGGTGCGACAACGGTAGATGGTTTGGCCTATCGTGGCTGGGAGACCAAGCTTGCCCAGGATGTTAGGCCGGTGCTCACAGGCAAGTCAATGACGCGGCTGGAATCAATTTCTTTTAATAGTAACAAGACGCCCGAAAACGATGAATTGATGAATCGCCTCCATCCATGGAATGCTGGTATTCACATTGCCCTTTATCGTTGATGGGAGCTCCGGTGGGACTCCCCGAAACGCCGTGCATAGGACAGATGGCCGACGACCGCTGGGCGTAAGCCAGTGACGCCAGACCGCCGAGAATCACAATTGCCGCAAGCACAAGTTTAATTTTCATTTTCGTTCTCGCTACGGGTTTTGTTGACGATTTCCTTGACGAATTTTGAACTCGCATTTGAAGCATGCGAATAGTACCTTTTGTCGAATTTAACAACACGGGTACAGGGATGAAAAATCGAACGAAGCGAGACAGCCCGATTCTCAGTATTTCCGAACATTGACACCACAGTATCGCCTGATACTTCCTCTCTGAATTTGGCGCCTTCGCTAAGAATCCAAGTCTTCTGTAACCTTCTTGCAAGCTACCGCGTCAACAAGGGCAATCGCTCGGTCAAGGAATCGCAACATGCCTACTGAAACTTTCGCACTTCATTTTGAAGGTTGCGAGCACGTACTCCGTATCCCGCTCGTACACAACTCCGACGATAGCCGATGTTATTTGTGTCACCCAGAATTGCGTGAGCGTCCCGTCACGGGGAAATGCCCGGAGTGTATAAGCGAGGCAGCGCGCGCGCAGAGTGCGTGAGCGTGCCTCTCACTGCTTGACCGAAGCCACTGATGTAGAATACTAACGCTCAAATCAAGATGTGAGCCCTGAAAGAAAGAGGAATAGGAGCCTTCAATGTCCAGAAATGATTCAACAGCATTATTTACATTCCTTGTGGGAATAGGAGTGGGAGCAGCGGCTGTTATCCTGCTTGGTTCAAAGAGAATTGACCAATTGCGTGACGACCTCAGCGAGATATTGAATGATGGGCTGGTGGAACTAAGGCGCCAAGCACAAAAGACCGTCAACACAGCGCGGCAGCGGATGCAGCAAGCAATCGACATCGGTGCCGACGCCTACAACCAAGCCCAAAAGTCGTAACGCCATCCTGCTCGATAGCTCACGCATGACTGCACGCGCGTGTTGTCACAGTAGGCGCGCTAAATAATAGTCTAGCTAAATTGAGGTACCACAAATGGCATACGAGACTTTTGAACTGCGGTTTGAGGGTTGCAGCCACACGATGAAAATCCCGCTGCTGCACAATCAGGATGATAGTCGCTGTTTCGTCTGTCACCCAGAGCTGCGTGATGTTCCCGCCACCGGGAAATGTCCAGCTTGCACCTGCGCGACTAGGCATGAGCAGAACGCGAAGGGCGCAGGCGCGTAACTATCCTCAGAGCCTTGACAGTCGGTCCGTTCTGGGTTACCTGTTGGTTAGTAAACTAGACATTTAAGCGTTTACTCGCGGAGCCCAGCCATGAGATTCGCTTTGTCGCTATTGCTGTCGGTCTGCCTATCGTTCGCCGTCCCGTTCACATTGCTAGGTTCTCCGTTACAGCAGGAAGGCAAACAAGCGGAGGCACAGCAGCAAAGTTCACCGCCCGCGGTCAAACCACCCCTTGCGTTTGGACTTGAGGATGGCACCCCTGTGAAATTGAGAACAAATCGCACTGTCTCGTCCGCAGATGCGCACGTCAATGACACCTTAGATTTTGAAGTACTCGATGAGGTCAAAGTCCACGATATTGTCGTGATTCCTCGCGGCGGAATAGCTTGGGGCACAATCACCGAGGCGCAGGCCAAGAGACGAATGGGTCGGGAAGGGAAGCTCAACATCAACATCGACGACGTCAAGCTTTCATCGGGCGAGAAAATTCCGCTGCGTGCGGTTAAAGAAGCGAAGGGTGGTGGCCATCAAGGGGCAATGACCGGGGCGATAGTTGCAACCGCCATCGTTTTCTTTCCTGCCGCGCCATTGTTCCTTCTCATGCACGGCAAGGACATAACCATTCCGAAAGGCACCGAAATTACGGCTTACATAAACGGAGATGTTCCCCTTGATGCGGCGAAGTTCTTGTCTGGCCCGGCCACGAATGCCTCGCTTGCCCACGGAGCGCAAGCCAGTCCCTCGGAGCGAGCCGAATCTCCACTGTCTGCTGTTGAGATTAAATCCACGCCAGACGGAGCTGACATTACGGTGGACGAGAAATTTATGGGGAATACGCCGTCCACGCTTCGTTTGGCGGCCGGAGACCACAAAGTAAAACTGGAGAAATCGGGATTTAGTCCTTGGGAAAAGACGCTGACGGTGAGTAGTGGTGAGAGTGCAACCGTAAACGCCTCGCTTCAACCACAACCAAATCCATAATCTTCGACGAGGATGCAAGGCCTTGCTTAAGTAGGCGCATTTCTTCCGAGTAGTTGAGGTTCTGGGAGACACCATGTTCGCAAAACGTTCCTGGTCGCCTATTCACACGCGTTCGGTTCAGACCTTCGCGCCCGGCGACCAAGTTATCGACCCTTCACCGGGAGATTTCGTCTTCACGCACGGTACCAGCTGGACCAGCCGAATGATTCGCTTTGGCGAAAAAATCCGCTATTGGGGACCTAACAACAAATTCACGCGGTGGAATCACGTCGCAATTTTCATCAGCGAAAACGGCGACATCATCGAAGCGCTCGGTGGAGGGGTTCAGCAGCGCAACATTTCAGTCTACAAAGACACCGAGTATCATGTCGTCCACCTCGAAAACGTGGTTGACATCAACCGGACCCACGAAGTTGAATTCGCGCAAGCTTGCCTCAAAGACCACTACGGCTGGTTGACCATCGCCAGCATTGCGCTCTGCCTTCTTACCGGCTCGAAACTTGGCTTCGGTGTGGACGGTCAGGAAATCTGCTCGGCACTGGTTGCCCGTTGCCTCGAAAGGACAGGCGAAATCTTTCCCACAGACCCGTGGCACATAATGCCGGCAGACCTGGCCAAGTATTACAACGTGACAACCTCGGACCTCAACGCCACAATCGGCACGGTTCCCAGCGCCGACAGAGGTGTCAGGACCGTTCGACGTAGGAGGGTATCGTCGTTGTTTCCGAGCAGTGGCAAACCGCGAATTGAGGTGAAAGAGTGGCCGTAAGTCTAAACCGGGAGAGCATTAATGTTTGAGGCAAAGAACTACAACGACCTGCGAAAAACGCTCGTGTTCGCAAATATTGTCCTTGCGGCCGGCTGGTTGGCCCTAATTTACGCTTTCGTGCTTCTTCCCAGGCACAAACTGGCATTTCAGGGCGTTTTCAGCGCCCTCAAATTGGACCCTTTTTGGGGCTCAATTATCACGATATCACTAATCGCCGGAGTATGGGGTTTCGCGACGACTTTCTTATTTCGGTTGCACGACCGCCTCTACGAACCGCACCTTGTCAGCTGGCGCGCAGCTTACGAAACAGACTTTATATTGCGAAGTTTGGCTGTTGCCTACCCGCAGTCCGTTCCCGAGCGATTCTTCGAACGTGCGTTTGACGATGAAACATTGCGGGCAAGATGTATGCAAAGGCTTTTCTACAGATTCACCGGAGACAGCAAGACACCGCATCAAGAGTTACTGGAGCGTTTTTATGCGACCATCCAAAACTACTGGTTAGTTGTTCTGGCCGAGGTTTATTGCCTCGCGTTCTTGATATTTGCGGCAGTGTATTCTTATTTCGCTGGTCAAGCGTCGCCTCCGTACAGAACATGGATTGCGGTGCTGTTAGCTGCGATTGGTCTGCGCATATGGTCGAACCACTATTTGCCAAAGATACGCCCTATCACGTCTGAACAAGTTTATGTCGTGTTGCAAGAACACCGGGATGAATTCAATGAAGCCATGGAAAAACTCCTGGCCGAGTATGAAAAGTGAGTGAAGATAAGAGGCCGCTGATATGTCCAGAATTTTCTGCCTTGGGACGGCGAAAAGCCATCTGCCCCCTACTACCAGATTTAATTCAATCGGTTTTGGAAGTCAGGCGGTCCCTCGGTCTTGGACCTCCGACGCAGGCCGTCGACTTGGGATGTGGACAACTTCGAAACCTGAAGGAGCTCCGGGAACATTTTCCTTCATTATGTTTGGTTGATACCACGTTTCAACTAAGTCGAACTCATGATTTCGGCGGGAAGCGTCTGACCATATCAGAATATATACGGAGATACTATCCACGTGGCACCGTTAGGGTAATGAGTGACCGTGAGTTCGCGTCTTCAGGCATGAGACCCGACGTGATATTTTCAATTAATGTGATGGATGTGGTGCCACCGCAGACGCGGCGGACAATACTGTGCACAGTTAGACAGCGCCTGCCTTCGACAGGTCAGTTTGCCTCTTTGGTCTCACGTAACGATAGTCGCACCTTGCGGTTGTGCCGTGATGCCCGCCGATATCGAGACGGATATTTGTTCCCGAATCATGGAACGCTTACCTACTATAGGAATTGGCCGGGCATTCAGCTAAGCCGACTTTACCAGATGCATTCACTCGCTGTAGTGCGCGATTTATCTCGCTACCGCCATTCCTGTCTGGTTTGCATGCTGAAATCTCCAACAAAACCGAAGCGAGTGCAATCACACGGTCCTAATAGACGTAGGCAAGCAGTTGCCCAGCCATCGTCGTGACTTTACCTCCACCGCCTCGCGTACACCGCCTGTTCTCGGTATTTCCGAGAAGTCTGCGGTAATTTCACACTGGAAACGGATAGGAATGAAGGATTTCGGCAAAACACCGCAAATCGGTGAGCAGAGGTGTTACTTACGGATGACGGGCTGAACTTTCACTGCGTGCCCTGCCAGCAATAACTGGTATCGGGATTCTCTCTAGGTCGACCTCCCGAGACACTTGTCTGTACCAGCCCCATTTGTCGTACTCAGTCCACAAGCGCCACCCCAACCATGGGTAGTCTGTATACATCGGGTCAACCTCGCCTTTTGAAAGGGCGAGAAAACCAGGCTTGCGATTTTTATGTGCAGCCTCCCAAAATTCAGTGGGAGAAAGAAAATGCATATTTTCAATCGAACAGTGCTCCGAATTTGTTCCGCAAGTATAAAAAACGTACCCGAGGTCAAGGTCAACAAGAACCATCTTTTTTGTGATTGGGTCCCTAACCTCCAATAACTGATGACCTTTGTCATACGTCAGGTTGAGTGATGCGTCTGCTTCGACGTGGACACAACGCACGTTTTGATTGCTTTGGTCGTTTAGATTATCGCGCAATAACTGGACTCCGAGACCTGCGATATAACCGCACTCAGTCGCGACAAATCCCTTGGACATCACTTCTATCTTTAGAGACTTGATGTATGTGCTGTCATTTGGAGGCGTATCCCCGGTTTTTTGATTATTCGAGTTGCCGTGAATATGGAGCTTTGAGAGTCCACTGAAGAGCTCCAACCTTGACTCTATTGTCTTGAAATCTTTGTCCTCAATTCGAATCACATTCCTTATTTGTTTGACGCCGTTCTCAACCCTTACGAAGCGATACAAGCCTTCGTCGTTCGTGTGATAGACATTCTGTTCGAATGATATCCACTGGGCGTCGGTTGCCAGCCCGTCAATCGCATTCAAATTAATGATGGGGCTTCCCGGAGTTGTACTGGGCGTGACTTCGCAAGGTTGAGCATCTCCGAAAGCCTCCCAAGTAACAAGAGTTTTTGTAGGGTCATGCTTGGGCTGAGGCTCAGTACAGTGCCTAGCATGGAGCGGCGCTGGCCAGAGAAACGCTGCCACCGATGCAAGAACAAGAATTAAAGCTACTCTGGCGCTCATACTCTTCACCTCACCTCCGCCGTAGATTTCCGTCAGGTTACTTGACCAGCCGACTTTCAAATGCCCCGTACTATATTGAATCCCGGTATCACCGTGCGAATTGCCACCCCAAAATTCGCCGTCACGACCGCCTCCTACACCGCCTGTTCCCGGTATTTCCGAGCAGTGTGAGCTATTTCTGAACGAAAGGCGGCGGAATATGCAGGAGCCTCTCATCGGATGTCTTTCTTGCCTGGATAAGAAATCGAACGTCGTCTATTGTTTCGAACCTTCTCCCGATTGCCTCTCTATGACAGCAGCGTATAGCGCCGTCCAGCTGAGCACCGCGACCACACACATAAGGAAGGCGCAGTAGGAAACGGACAGTCCTATTCGCACAACTAACAGCGAGCGTGCTGTCCACAACAGCTGAATCTGGTCTTCGTACGGGCCTCGTTGGACCAACATCTCTTCATCGCTCATCTCAGGAAAAGAACGAGCTGCCAAGGGGGTCCTGTCATAGCCGACGCTCACATAGACGGTCTTGGCTGCGCTGCTGATATCAACTTGACGGACGAATCGTGAATAAAGCCCTAAGTAGCAAACAAAGAAGACGAAAGCCACGCAAAGCGAAACCGCAGTGCGACGGGATTTTGCTCTAGGTTTTTCACCACCCCAAACAAACACGACGCACGTAACCAGCAGCGCCAGAACCGTAGTGCCTAGTCGGGAGACACCTTCTATCGTACCGACCGGCGGGAATAGAATCGCTGCTGTGCTGCCCTCGAATAGCTTCGAAACATAGGGGACTAATGCGACTGGAACAGACGAGAAGGATAGGTAATAGTGCTTCAGTGAAGTTTGTGGATTCGTCATTCACGGCTCGATTTCAGAGTTATGGTGGCAATAGTCTCAGCTGAACGTGGATAGCATGATTTTTGTTTCTGTATGGGTCATGCTCGGTTTCAACGGATTGATACTTTCCCTTGCGAATTCGCACCTGCCAGATAGCGTAAGGGAGCGTTCTGATGACAGCGTTCGTTTCATCTGGGTTCTGCTTATATGAGTCGCCGCGCCTACGGTATGAGATTTCCGCTCCGGCGGGCTCGCTTGAAATGTCCAAGTCAAAAGTAAGCGATTCTGCGTCTGCTACCGTTTCATATGCAAGGGTGTTTTCTTGCAATGCAAAGACAACGTCTTCCGCCGATGCGTTGTGGTTCGTCGGTTTGTCAAACGAATTTCCTGACATCGCTTCCCTAACGAGGCTCAAGGAGCCGGGCGCTTCTAGATGAGACCCTTCCTTTTGGAAAGTAGAACCGAATTGTTGATAGTAAGCGCTCGAGTTGGCGAGAAAGGTCTCGGCTGTAAACTCTTGGGTCAATGTCGGCACAGTGGAATTTTCCGGGAAATCTGTTTTCCCCACCTTCAAACCCTGGATTTGCTTATCGACCGTTTCAAGGGCTCTTTCATAAGTGATGCGAAGGTCTTCGAAGAAAACCCTTGAGACGGATATCTGCTTCTGTTCTGTTGACCTCTTTTCGAAATCTGATTCTGTTGCCTGTAGAGCATCTATTGCGTCTTTGACGTTACTGCGAAGGAGTTCTGCCATAGGGCCGACACTTGCATTGGCTTTCTCAAGTTCAGCCACGGCTGTTTGCAGAGTCGCTATACGGCGTCGAAGTTTCGTGCCCTCAAGCCTTAGCAGCTGTGCTTGGGAGAGGTTCACCGTGACATCGGCACCTTCAGTTATCTCGACAGGGGGAGGAGCACCGAGAAAGTGGAACGTCAAGGTTTTCTTCGGAAGAATGAGTGTTTTGTCCGGGTACTCTACTCGCATGTCGGAAATCGTGACGTTCGCCTCCCCCCTCATCGTCTTATCGGTCTTGATTTCGCAAACGTAAGTCTTTTGTCCCGGGACCGTTGAACCGCAAGGATAGCGAGGAGGGCCAGCGCTAATGGTAGAGAAAAGGCCATACATTTGATAAGTTATCTTCCCGTCAGAAGAAGTGGGAGCCTCTTTGAGATTCACTGTAAACGTGTAAGACTCACCGGCCTTCACTAGAACCTCTTCCTGCTCATCCGTCGCTGATTGAGCTTGTTGCGACAGCGTGGCAGCCGGAGTTGCCAGAAAAAACATTGTTGCCGTAGCCACAGAAAACAGAGGCAAGCGTAACCCCCGCAACAGATTGTCTTCCCTCGCGTGAACTTCGCATTGTCTAGGATGGAGACGCACTTGCAGCCATATTACCATACGACTGAATACTGAATTTGTCGCAACGCCAGTGCTAGATGACACCGTATCCGAAATCCGATACCTTAATACTGCGTCTCAACAACGGGGGCTATAAATAAAGAGCAGACGTCCCTCCGAGCCAAGGCGAATCGCTCACGCCCTGCCTGGTACAACCCTTCTCAGAGTCTGCGGAGAGCCCTAAGGGTTATCGCTCACCTTCAACATCCTATCCTCCGAGTCACGAATAGGTTGCCCTTCCATGATTAGGAATGCATTTTTTCTATTGCCCTGAATCGACAGGGCGGAGGTCATAGAGGGAGATGCCGGCCAAGACTCTCGAACCTTAACCACAAAGAGAGTGACCTCCCAGTACTCAGGATGCATTTTCTCAAAGCCGAATCATCGGTGGAGGCTAAAGAAAATGAAAACCGAAAGACGAGTCGCAGTTTACGGAAGAGTTTCAACAAATTCTGGGCCCAAAATGCAAATTCGGGTGGCTGAACAATTGCTCCATTTAAAGCATGATTTTCTGTAGTTTTCACAATCCTCTTGGGTAGCTTTGCCTCAGCGTTTATGCAGATTTTCTGATGGTTCGCTCAGTACGCCTTGTGCGTACTAGGTGAACTGCCAAACGACCCAATTACGCCGATTTCGAAGCGGGGTTGTTTGCCCGCGGGTCGAATGGGATTGCATCGCACCCTGCGCAATTGTACGCCCCTCCATCTTCGCTTAACCCTCATCGAGGCACGATGAGGTTGCAATCCCAATATTAGAAACGCATCTTTTCTATGGGCCAAATCTATCGCTGGAGGTCACAGAGAAAATGAAAACGGAAAAACGAGCCGCGATTTACGCACGAGTCTCAACGAATTCTGGACAGGACCCGGCGATGCAGGTTCGTGAGCTGAGAGAGTACTGCAAGAACCGATGCTGGAAGATTGCCGGAGAGTTTGTCGATTCCGGGATTTCCGGCGCGACCGACTCACGACCGCAGCTGAATCGGCTCATGGCGGAGGCGCATCGAAGGCGACTCGACATCGTTGCAGTTTGGGATTTCTCGAGATTTGCCAGGTCCACTTCTCATCTGCTGCGAGCACTGGAAACATTTTCCGAGCTTGGAATTGGTTTCGTTTCGCTTCGAGAACAGATTGACACGTCCACGCCGACCGGAAAGATGGTTTTTACAATTCTTGGAAGTGTCGCCGAACTCGAACGCTCTTTGATTGGAGAGCGCGTCAGAGCAGGTCTTCGAAATGCAATCGCCAAGGGCACAAGACTTGGACGGCCACCGCTCCGAGAACTGAAATCGGATGAGATAAGACGCCTTATAAAGGATAGACGCTCAAAAATGACCTTCAAAACATTGGCAGGGAAGTATGGCATTTCAACTTGGACCGCGTTTCAGCTATGCAAATCGAAGGGTTAGAAATCTGAAATTTTCTAATGTCCCATTTGAGTCTGGGAACGGGTGATTTTACTGGCGTTCAGAAGGTGGAAACGGGCGGGGTTTTCTAACCCAGCGATTTTGGTGCATTCCGAGCAGTCAAGGAGGTGAAGGAGTTGGGACTTTACCGACGGTTTTCGGGCATGTACTGGATGTCATATACAGTCGCCGGAAAGCAACGGCATGAAAGTACCGGCACCCACGACAAGAAACTAGCCCGAAAGATAATGTCTATCCGCTGGGCTGAGATAGCGGAGGGCAGATGGAATCTTCCAGCTTCGAATCCTCCCCGTCTCAAAGCCTGGACTACTCAATTCTTAAATTCTATTCGACACCCCAGTACCAAGACCCGCTACCAACTCTCCGTGAATCATCTTCTGAACTTCTTTGGCGAGGATTCACGCCTCCCTGATGTTGCTTCCGTTCGACGAATCGAGCAATTCAAAGAGAAACGACTCGCATTAGGGGTAAAGGCAGCGACTGTCAATCGCGACCTTTCCGTCCTTCGACGCATGTTGACCCTTGCTGCCCGTCAACGACTGATTGCTCGAAACCCTTTTAGTGAAGTGGAGCTATTGGAAGAACGCAAGGCTCGCCGTCGGCCGCATATCCTCAGCTATGAAGACCAGAACAAACTAGTGGCTGTCGCCACCCCGCATCTTCGCGCCTTGATTTTCCTGCTTACCGAAACCGGACTTCGTGTGAATAAAGAAGCATTCGCATTGAAATGGACCGACCTCGATTTTGACAATTCTCAGGTCATCGTGCGTGATTCTAAGACCTTAGCGGGTAGAAGGAGTATTCCGCTTTCAGAATTGTGCAAGGCCGAGATGTTTCGCTGGAAGACGTTAATGGGGCCAGAATTTTCAGACTTTGTCTTTCCGAATCCGAAGGCACCATCGAGGCCCTTGAAGAGCGTCCGCAAGGTATGGTTCACGGCGTTGAAACATTCGAATGTCTCTGAGTTCCCGATTTACAACCTGCGACACACTTTTGCCACGCGCCTTGCGGCGATTGGCACTTCACCAGTGGTCATCGCCCACCTATTGGGGCATGCGTCCGTTGGAATCGTGATGACCTACGCGAAAGCCATCGATGCGGCGCACAGGGACGCGATTCTCAAACTTGATGAATTCAGGCGGAAGGCTGTCAACGTCCCGAACGAGACACTCCTGCAATAAAATAACCAAGCTGGCCGAGAAGCTTCTTCCTTGACCATGCTCATATCTTCTCGGCTCAACATGAGCCCTACTGGAACCTCGGTAGACAAAAACTAGGTGAACTGCAGGATGAGACAATTTCGCCAATTTCAGCGCCGCGAACGTATCGTGCATTCATCGGGCAAAAAGCGACAAAAGGTGGTCCGAGCACCGTATTGCTGAAGGCGCTAGGAAAACACCTGTACGAAGCCCTGACGCGCAGGAACGCCGGTCGTACGATGCGGTTAGAAGGTGAAAAAGGACCTAAACGGGTTGATTTCAGTGCTGCCTCTTTATGGAACTGATTTGCTTTCTCGTTGCGGCAGAGAGGCGACTCAGTAATTTGTATCAGAATAGATGAACGCGCTGGCGGCGAAGGAAATGTGATGAATGATGAAGAAGAATTCCGTTCGAAGGCTGTCTAGCAAGAAGATGGGCAATGAGTGAGAAACCAAAGGAAGGAATCTAAAGACCACCAGGTACTGGTCGGAAACGAAAGAAGGTGTCTAGGGAAATAGCCAGAAGGTCTGAAAATCCTGCTATATAGATGATGCGGTTCGAATCATCATTTCGTTGTTGGTTTTATGGTCTACGCTTAGCAATCGGAGGGAGTTCAAATTCGATTTCAAAATCGCGGTCAGGGCGTGCAGTTTTTAACATATATGGAATACCACCGGCATTGGGACGGTAGTAGAAAATATCAGCGCTTCCAGCCAATTCATCCCAGCGAAACATCCAGTGCCATTTGTTTCCGTCAGCACGCAATCCACCGATGAGAACGTGAAAATGCAAGTTGTCGCCGAAGGCACCATGCTCGGTAATTCGAACCCATCGAAACTCATCTCTTCCGTCCTGCTCCTGCATTTCATGAATCCACTCACGGAAAAGCCGGTTGGCCTTTGAAGCCGAAGGAAAACCCCGGAAGGTGAGCGTACCGAATAGGCTCCAATGGTATTCATTCAACCACGACTCGTAACCGTTGATTAATGTTTCTTTATCCATCCCATCTCCTTCCCCTTGCTGATTGACTACACTCTTGGGTTTAACGTGCGCGAAGAGAATAAAGGCCTAAAAAGCAAAAAAGATAGAGATTCTTATTATGTTAATTCCGCAGGAATTTGGTGGGGGTCAGCGGCCAACTAGGCAGAAATTATCGTAATTCCGACAGAATTTGGTTTCAGGTGAGTTTGGCCTTCATCCGCGAAAAGGCTGATTTACTACTTCCGATGTTCTCAGTCTTCCCGACAGTTATGGCTTTGGCTTTGGAGGGTCCAGATTTTCGTAATTGCGCACCAACTTTTATAATCTGCCGTATATCCCCCGTTTTACCAGCCTTCTCGCCGTAGGATTCGCGCCGAAGGGCATGGACTGCAGGCGCCGCACTTTTCCATATATCGCTACTGGCGTTCTCACCGATGAGGCAGATAATGTAGGGTTGTTCCGCTTCATGAAGAATGAAAGTCAGGCCTTCCCAATTGTATGCAAACGATTCGAGCTCAGTCAGGACAGAAGAACCATCTTTGTCGTCTATTCGTACAAATTTTGTTGGTCCATCCTTCACAAACTTTTCTAGAACCTCGGGCATTGGGACTTGCTCATCCTCGAAATAATCGACGTAGGTCCCACCGAGAAACGGGCGTACAGGCCGAAGGTGGCCGTTCGATAATGTTACGTGAAATTTCGAGCCGTGCGGCGGAAGCAGGCTCGTCCTAAAATGAGGTTTCTTTTTTCTCATATACATTGTCACGCCGAAGCGTGCTACATACTTGACATATTGCTGCAGAACGTCTCGAACACTCTTGTGTCCAATGCTGCGGATGTGGCGTCTGATTTCGCGACGTTGGAAGCCCGTCGGGTACGAATAGTGTCGAAAAAAAGCCTGTACAGATTTCAGGTCTTTCTCATAGGCTTTTTCCAGTCGGAACTTCAATCGCGTCGTCTCAATGACAAGTGCTTTGTTTTTCCCGAGCTTCTTCCATTTGCCCCTGGTCATTTTCTGCAATTCGATGACCCTTGGGTCTTTCTCTAGGTCCTCACGCCAATCTGAGGTCACTGTTCACCGTCCAATGAAAGTGGATTTGACGACGGCTCCGCTAGGCGTACACGCCCGCCTTAAGCTACCCAATTTCTTACTTTTTAACGAGTTTGGCTGAAAGCTTCACATCGCTATCGTCGAGCACTTCTAAATCCCGCTGCCAGCTTTGACCGTTCTGGTCCTTCACTTCCACCTTATGAAGACCAGCGGTCAGGGTGAATGTCGCTGGTGTTTCTCCAACCAATTTGCCATCGATGTAGACGTCGGCACCTTCCACATCCGCTACGATTGAAACTCGCCCTTTTCCCGCATGCTGCTCCTGGGTTGCTTGAGTTTGCGTCACGTTCGGAAAGAAGTGCTGAACCACGGTTAGCAGGTCAGAAGAACTCAGCGCAAACCCGATGCCTTGCAAAGGGCGTCCGTCACCAGAGAGAAATTGCTTCTGAGTCGTAATGCCCACAACATCTCCGGTGGCGTTAAGGAGTGGTCCTCCGCTGTTGCCGGGATTAATAGCCGTGTCAGTCTGAATCCATAAGCCCGGCTCATTTTTCATTGACCCAATTCCGCTTACAATTCCTCTTGAGACGGAATTCTGAAATCCTTTGCTAGGTGTACCCATTGCGACCACGGTGCTCCCCGGTTGCACAGTTTGGGTTGCTGCGAGTCTCAGCTGCGGAAATCCGCTGCCTTCGAGTTTAATCAGGGCGATGTCGAGGGTCGGGTCCACATACACGACCTTCGCCTGAAAAGTCTGACCAGCTGCTGTTATTACCGTTAGGCTGCTTTGACCCTTTGCAACGTGCGCATTCGTGACCGCAACCCCGGTGTCACTTATCAGAAATCCGGAACCGGTTCCGTCCGACCCACTCAAGAATAAGACGGCTGGATTTGCCCGCCTTACAACGTCCTCAGTCGATAGTGCAGGTCCCATCGTTACCGAGGAAGTGTTTGATAGTGTCGCCTGAACCGTACCAGCAAAGGATGTAGCAGCTTTGTCCAGATTGAAATTGAACGTGGCGGTTTTCAAAATCCAATAGTCACCGTGATTCGTACCGTTGAGTGCGACCCAAGGAGTCGGCCCATTGGCTAGGTCTAACTCCTTGGAGAGGTATCCCTCAAGAGTGAGTTTGAGGTGTAATTGATTGCGGAGAAGTTTTCCAAACACCGATTTGGAACCGTGCAAATAACCGCCAGGAATCTCGACGCTATAAGGGGTTTTTCCGACGACTACGCCGTTAAGCTCGACGGTCGCACCTGGGGGCTGACTGTTGATTGTGAGGTATTCCTTTGCCGCGCATCGAGGCGACGCGGCAAGGCAGATGAGAGTACAACAGGCGAGAAACAGAAACCAAACGGGCCGATAGCATGAAGCTGGGTGTTTCATGCGATAACCTCTTGCAGAAGTTAGGTTTGAGGCATCAATATACTCCAAATGGAGCTAATTGAACACTTAAGGGTATGACTGCGTCATTCGGGTTTAAAATTCAGACAAATCACATGTACCGTAAACTCGTTAAGAGCCAGTTAGCATATGAAGCGCTTTCCTGAGACACAGTTGCTGTGAAGGAGAAAACAGGGTGTTGTTCTTAGAAAGGCCGATAACGGTTGACCATGTCCGGCATTTCTTTGCTCAATTCACTGAGGGTTTGCGTGTTGAATACAAACGTACATTCGACCAAAATGTGAAAGACAACCTCCCGAAGGTCGTGTCCTCTTTTGCAAACTCGCAAGGCGGTGTTTTGGTTATCGGTGTCGATGCGCCTCAAGGAAGACCGCAAGCACCCTTCGATGGATTTGAACCTGCCGCCAGAGAAGAGCTTCCTCTCACTGTCGAGAATATTTGCCTGGCTAATATTCACCCTCCGATATTGCCGAGTATCACGGTCGTAAACAGCGATAGAGCGGGATACTGCTTTGTAATCATGGAAGTGGAAGAAAGCGGGGAAGCACCACATGCTATCGAAAACTCCAAAAAGGTGTACGTAAGAACCGGGAATGCGGCGAATCCTTATGAACTCGCGGAGGTGGACCTAATCATCGACCTGATGCGAAGACGACACGACCCGCTGGAATTTCGAGACCGTCTGTCGGCTCATGCTAAAGAACGCTCCTTTCAGGTAGTTCCTGGGGACTTGCCAGACTTTCAAGTGGGCATTTGTCTTAGGTTTCCGAGAAGTGGGCTGTGTAGTTCACAAGAGACGTGGGATTTCGCCGTGCTGAATCAGCGTTCACTCCAAGAGCTGATGCCATACAACTCTCTTCGACGTGTACCAGACGGTACCGCTAGCTTAACACCTGCTAACCTACCTCTTGCTCCTGGCAGGTATTTCGAATTGAACAGATATGGGCTTCTGTTCACTTCGAAACAGTTCGCAATGAGGCCGTGGGATGGGGGCAATAACCCATTACGCCAGCTTCATTTTGGAGATTTGGTGCATGCAATAATAAATCTCTTTGTCTGCGCGAAGCGCTTTTACTCAGCGAAACACTATCGCGGTAACTTGTCGTTCAACGCTTCACTGCATCGTGTGCAAGGGCAGGTTATGGAGTTTCGAAACCGTCAATTCATGGATGACGAAGGACCCGACCAGTTTCGATGTTACACGAATGAAATCTCAGTTGAGCGACACATGGGGCCGCTTGAGGACCGTGTCCAACAAGGGAATTTGATTACGGACATTCTTTCGGAGCTTACATGGCCATTCTGGCAGGGCAATGGCGAGTATCCAAGAGCGCACCTGGAACATAACCTGCAAGAGCAAATCGCTCGGTATCTTCCCTGAATCCAAGACAAATCGGTGGATTCCTCGTATCGGAACTATGGCCGACAGTTGCAAGATTCCGAAACAAGTCGCTCAACCTAAACAAAGGTGTGTCTGATGCGAATCGAGTGTCATAAAAGTGTCATACTTCCATGCTCAAAACGGTGCTAAACGAATCAGAACGAATCCACATGCGGATTTCTAAGAGGTTGACAGGACAGATATAATCAGAAATTTTCAACACCAACCAGAACCGGCCTCTGATTTCCTAAACCGTTGGTCGGGAGTTCGACTCTCCCCAGGCCCACCATGTTTCTAAGCGATTTAATTGGGTTTAGAGCGCAGGACACCGCGTCATCGAGCTCACGAGCATCCCATGCCGTAGCGTACGTCTTGCCAGATGAAATCCAGGAAGCGCAAAAGCACAACGATTGGCCGAAGTTTGCCGACCTTCTAAGCGAAGATCTGGTAGCCATCGACGAGGACGGATTTCGCACCAAGAAGGAGCTATCGGACGCGATTCAAGCGGCTGGCATTCGCTTCTCCGATCACAAAATGGAGGATGTCAGGACAATCCGTGAGGGCAACGGCGCGGTTGTGGCATACAAGCAGACTCTCGTCGGCACGGAACGAGGGAAGCCAGCCCTTCACGTGGCACATCTACACGCATTCCCACTGGCAACGACGCGGAGACAAATGGCTGCTGACCTTGTTTCAGGACTCGACGGCGAAGGAGTAACGTATACTCAGCTTCGAGCTTGTCAATCAAAATCGGAAATGAATTGAACGTCTCGTGGCTCCCCACGCCAAACATGTGGACCAGTGCTGAATCCACCGAAGAAAGCCCCGCTTCCAGACGGGTAAACAACAAGGAATCCGTACTGCTCGGCCAGATCGTTCCACAGGCTAATGTGCATTTCGACCGCGGGCCATGTCGTTGCGGGGTGGACGCTGATGACCAGTGACGTTGCCTTCGATTGATCTTAGGATTTCGGCACGTACAGCAAGTATCGGCGCGTCACACCCGACAAGACAATGGTTCCGTTGGTCTTATCCATGATGGAAAAACACGCGAGAGCCGCCAGAGCAAACGCTACCGGGAGCCGATGATCAGCAGCACGCCGCCGATAACCGAACATGCACCCATCCCGCCTGCGCCCAGCGATCTCACAATTGTCCTACCGTAACAGCCCTTTGATGGACACTCTGTAACGCAGTAACCGGACATCGACTTTCAGATAAGTGTTGCGGACAGGGATTATCACTACCTATCTCAAGCTGAGATAGTTGGTGGGAAGAGGATTTCACGCTCGATTGCGAAGTAAGCAAACCCTGAGTCTCCGTTCTAAAACGGCATGGAAGCTTGCGGGGATCAGTGGCTACCTTTTATGTGGGGCTGGCTAATTATTGTCCTCGCCGACGCTGACTTCGAGAACTCGCGTGCCCCAGTTGCGGAGGCCGTCAACGGTCTGCCGTGAGAGTGGCGGGATGTACTCGGTTGCGAGCCAGATGCTCTCGCCACTCGGATCGACGACGGCCCAAGAATAGTCACCCCAGCGGGTGGCGTTTGGATCGTAAGGACCGCTGCCCGGCGCAGCGATTTTGATCTTGCCGAATGATTTTCCGTCCTGATCCATGCGCGCGTAGGCGGCGCTCGCGAAAAAAGTAGGACCGGAGAGAGTGAACACCATCGCTACGCTGCCGTTCGGGCTGGCTTGAAGCGCTGGGTAAAAGAGAAAATTTCCGGGCGACGCCACGTACCCTTGCCCCGTTATATCGGCGGCGGCGATTTGATCCTTGTGCACTCTGGGATGAATGTTGAACCAGGCGTTGGCGGAGAGTTGCGTGGGATCGCTGGACAAGGTAATCGCAGTATTTAGCTCGCCCCACAATGCGCCGCCGATGAACTGAACTTGCTGCATGCGATCGTCGCCTGTGTTTAACAGGCTGGTGGATCCCTGCTGAACAGCGTTCGGCGGGACGCCAAACATTTCTGAGGTGATCACGAGGCTCGTCAACGTGGGAACGCCCCCTTTGGTTACCTCATCTTGATGAGTGAGCGCCCAAACTCCGATACGGTTGTCGAACGTTCCATTGGGATCAATCGACTCGAGAAAATATTCGGCGTTGTTGCCACCGTCGCCACCGTCGCCAGCACCCTTCTTGTTCTCATTATTATTATTGTTGTCGTTCGATTGCGTGATGGCCGGCTGGACGGAAAAGGCGATGCCTCCGGCAATCGTCAAATTCTCAAATTGGACGAAATGGACAGTGGCGGCACCTGCAATCAGATCGCGTTTGGAAACTGCGTACACTTGCGCGCCGTTGACTGCCGGTCCCAGAATTGAGAACTCATTCGTAGCGATGTAGATGTTCTCGCGGTCGATTCCTAGGAGCGGTTGATCGCCGAAGCACGGGCAGCCCGCATGAACGGGGGTGCCGTGCGTGCCGTCGTCAGTGGCGTCCAGGTGGTAGACGGTCCAGGGCGTGGTGGGATCGCCTGAAGAGTTCACGGCGATATCCGTGCGAGCTTCCGTATTGTCAGCAGAGATAAAGAGGATCGTCGCGAACCAGGTGTTGGTCGACTTGTCAAAGTAGCAGCGCGGATCGCTGGTGAATTCCAGTAGACCCTCATCGTACAAAACATTCACATTGAACGGTCCGGCGACCACGGAGCCATTGCGGCGGTAAATCGTGAAAGCTGAGTTGACGGGCTCCACGACGAAGCCGTTGCCGACGCAGAGTCCCTGGTCCGGCGGCTCAAATTCAGCGCCGAAGTTGGTAACGGCGCTGTCGAGACTGCTCACTCCATCGAAATTGCTGAGAAGGTTAGGAGACTGCGCGCTATCGACATTGGAGGTTGCAGCCTGCTGTGCCTGGGTTGCGGCCAGGGCACCGATTTGGGCAGAGCTGTGAGAAGAGGAATTTTTCGGGTGAAGCAGGCGCGCACCCCTTTGCCGGGGAACGGCCGACGTGGCGAGCGCGAGTTTCCCTGAAGTAGACGGATGGAGAGGGTCAACGGTTGCGGCTCGCGCGAGGGTGCCCGTTCTCGCCTGCACGTAAGGCTGCTGCGCGAGGAGCGGCAGCGGGACGGACAGAAGAATTAAAAGAGCGAAGGCTGCCATGAAATGTTGTTGCGTTGCGAAGCCTCTCGTTACGTGCCCGCAGGCTGTGATGATTCGCGGCAACGCCAAACGAGTCGTTTGCGTTTTCATGGGATTCCTCCATCTAAGCCAATCCAAGGAGCACGACAGGTCGGAAGCGCTATTTAGCTAACAGATACGGAAGACTTATGTCAAGCTCACTGAAGCGGACGATGTCAATGGTACGATCTCGTTTATCATGGAAATGGATGAGGGAAAGCAATTCCGCTTTCGCAAGATTGAAGTACAGGGTCTCGACCCGCTAACGGAAGAACGCTGGCCAGCTATATCGGCATGATCCCGAGCGAACACTCCAGCGGAGGGCGGCAGCGGCTGGGCGCGATGAGCAAACAGGGGAACACACTGCTGCGTTATCTGTGGTGCGAAGCGGCGATGCATGCAGTCGAGCGGGATCCGGAGTTGAAACGTTATTATCGGCGCAAATTGGTGCAGAAGGGACCGGGAAAAGCGAGAGTCGCCGCAGCTCGAAAACTCGGAATCCGACTCTGGATCATGGTCGCACGTGATCGGAGAGATGTCTGGTGGGCAACACCGAGTCGATGAAGTGACACGAACACTCTTGACGAGGCCGACTTCGTTAGAGATGTTGAGAAATCCTCTTGTCACCACCAATCTCGAAATGAGACACCTAGTGATAATCCTATTTGCAACATCTATCTGAGCGCCAATGCGCCCGCTCGTCATTTGCGGGCAATTGGCGTCACCCCAATAGGATAGGCAGTAAGACTCCCAGCCCAAGCGTAAGAAGCCACAAGGCGGGTGCGGGCGTTCCCACGGGGCGGATTCGGCGCAGTTCCCGAGCAGCGATACGAGGATCCGAGAACAGCTCGCGTGTGTAGCGTCTTTCGAGAACGAGGAAGACCAGAGCGGTGGTCGCGCCAAAAATCAAATGTCCAGTCAAAGACGGCAGCAACGCCGAAGCCGCGCTGGCTCTCCAGTCGCACTCGCCGGTCAAAAGCAGTGGCAAGAGGGTCATTGGCCCGATGTACCACCAAATGAGTCCGAAGAGCCATCCCCACATGACTCCTAGCCCCAAAGTGGACGCTTCGTTGCGAAAGAGAAGACCGTAGGTCATTCCGATTACCGCGCTCACGAACAAATGAACCAAGAAACCGTGGAAGCCGGAAAGGTGGGTGTCGAGGCCCGCTACTGACGAGAGAACACCCGTGGCAAAGAGGATTGGGCTCGCAACGAGTCCTCCTATCAAGCCCGCGAACGCTCCCCACCGCAACGAGCGAAAGAGACGCAAACCGGGGCCCTCGGGTTCCCGATTGAGTGGGTCTGATTGGATAAACAACCGAACCCAGAGCCGATCCACTGTTGCATAGGCCACGCCGAGGATCAGCCCGTAAAGAATGTGGCCGACAACTGAACCGAACATCGCGGTGCCCTGGTCTGCGGACCAATCGAGGTCTGTTCCTGTCAAAATCGGCAACACGGTCAGCGGGCCAAAGAACCACCAGAAAATGCCATAGCCCAGCCCCCAGCCCATCGACGAGCCGTACCCGCGAACGTCCCTCTGGAAGAGCACTCCAAACGTTGCACCGATCAAGATGGCAATGCCAAAATGTAGTGCGACCGTCGTCTCGTGTGAATGAACTACGCCCAATCCCGCAAGGAGCGGGAAGAAATCCCCGGCGGACATCCAGCGTCCGAATATCATTCCGCCGAGCAGCCCTGAAAAGCCTCCGACAATGATCGCTCGTCCCCAACTGAATGCTGGCTGTTTTCCCTTTTTTCGGAAGCCGCCACGAATCCCCAAGAGAAGCCCTACCGGCATTCCGAGGCAGACGAGGTAAGCTACCAAGTCCGGGAAGTGTTCCTGTGCATCTCCGAACATACTTCCGGAGTGGCGAACACCGGAAAATAAATGACCTAGACCCGCGGGAACCACTATCCACATGAGAAATGCAAATCCTAGTCCCCAGATGAGACCTGCTCCGGGGCCCGTAGCTCTTTTCGAAAAGAACAATCCGAAGATCAGCCCAAAAAAGGACGCAAGTACCAGATTGCTCGGTGTCCACGAGCGGAGTGCGACGCTGCAGAGTAACCCGCCCGCGAAGCCAACAAGAAGTCCCAGCAGGGAGTCCATCCAAATGGGGGTCAACGCCTTCGTTGTCGAGGGCCCGGGTTCGATTACTCTGGATTCTTGGCTCATTTCTTGGTCCCGGCCCGAAATCCTATTTCAGGTCAATAGTCTGAACGATGTCGCGTGGAAAGAAGAGCTCCACCGTCCAATCCATCAAAACGCGAATCTTGCGTTCCAGTCCTGGCAGTTTTGCGAGATAGATTCCCCGCCACATTGCCCATGCCAGCAGGCCGGAAAAACGAATGGACTTCGCGCGAGCAAAGGGAACGGAGAGTTCGGCACAAGCGGTCTGGTGGCCGACGACGCAGAGGGAGCCGAGCGAATCGAAATGGAATGGCCGGAGAGCCCGTCCCTCCCAAAGGGCGTGAATGTTTTTGGCGAGAACTGGAGCTTCCCGGAGCGCAAACTGTGCGGTCGGCGGGCAGGTCTTGCCAGTGACACCATCGGTGACTGCGGCGCAATCCCCTAGGGCCCACACGCCCGGATGATCCTTCACCGCAAGTGTGGTCTCGACGATCACGGCGCCGCGCTTATCTCGTTCGACAGGGAGCGTGCGGAGAAGAGGATTCGGCGCAGTACCCGCTGTCCAAACCAGCGTTTCTGCCGGAATTTCACCGTCACTCAGCAAAACGATTCCGGTTTGGAAATCCTTCAAGCGGGCGTTCAGGCGGAAGATAACTCCGCGGTCGGCCATTTTCTCCTGCGCGTAACGCCCCAGGGATTCACTCAATTCGGGAAGAATATGCTCTCTCGAGTGGACCAGGATGACGTTCAAGTCCTCGGGTCTGAGGTTCGGATAATCGGCCAGAATGCCACGGCCGAAGTCATTGAGCGCGCCGGCCAACTCCACGCCGGCGAAGCCGCCCCCAGCGATCACAAACGTCAACAGCCGCTGCCGCAACCCGGGGTTGATCTCCGCGTCAGCGCGCTCAAACATTTCGATCACACGATTACGGACTCGGATGGCATCCAACAGACTCTTGAAGTCCAGCGCGTACTTCTGGACGTTGGCCATGCCCAGATAATTCGAGATCGCGCCCAGCGCTAACACGAGTTGATCGTAAGGAATCTCGCGAGGCCCGTGATCCTGGCGGGACGGATCGGCGGCCAATTTCACGATGCGCTTTTCAAGGTCAATGGTTTCAACGGTCGCGCGAATGAAGTTCGTCCGCGGGAGGCTGGAACGCAGTGGGGTGCTGATATGGCTCGGTTCCAGGCTGCTGCCTGCCACTTCGGCCAGCATCGGAGTAAATAGAAGAGAGTTTGTCTCACTGATGAGGGTAATGCCAACGGAACGGTCGTGCTGGAACTCGTGCTCGAGGCTTTCGGCGGTTTTCATGCCTGCAAATCCCCCACCAAGGATAAGGATGCGCTTCACCTCTTTCGGTGGGCTGCTCGCGCGTGCGGGCTCGGGGCCGAGGATCCGTTCGGCAAGGTCATTGAATCCTTGCGTGAATAAACCGAGCAGCACCCCGTACAGAACCCATCCCACTAGAGCTGGAAAGTGAGTGCTCATCTGTCCTGCACTCCAATCCGGGACCCGGCCGCCCATGAGCGGAATTGCCACAACGCTGATCAAAGCCCAGAGGGGCACGCCCAATGCGGCGGCTGTCATCATGTTGTCAACGTAGGCGTCCCGTGTAGGAGACATGCTCACCGAATATGCCGCGCCCACGAACGCCGCGAGCAGGATGCTCACGAGGGGGTGCGGGGCGATGTAGATCAGCGCCGCGCCGGCGATGCCGCCTGCAACAATTCCGAGCAGGACTCTTCTCATATATCGGTTCATGGACTGTGTCAGTACCGGGGTGCCGTAGAACCCCTTCTACTCACCCAATTTCGTTAGTGGCGTTCGAGGATACTACAGACCAGATTCTCGGCCATGAAAATGGTCGCAGATTCCGATTCAGTCATTGCGGGAACGTCGAAGAGCAAGAAGGGTGTCCGCTCTCATTCGTGCCGAGCGTTTGTACCATTAAACCATAGGCAGACGGCACAGCGCCTCTCAAATTGATGAGGACTCGGTCGATTTCCTTACAGAAAATGGATAGATATTGCCAAATCAGCTTATCACCACCTATCTCAGTCTGTAGATTGAGGGTGATAAACCCTGTTCTCGACATCTATCTGGAGAGACGCTACTCACGTTTCCCCTCCAGAAACTGCCTCGCTGTCGCCAGTTCCGGACGGTCGGGATCAGCCGTTTTCCAAACTGTCAGGAATTCCTCGTATCGGTTTCTTGCAGTCTCGTTGTCGCCCATAGCTTGTGCAGCTCGTGCCAATCCAAAAATGGCCTTCGGACGGTTAGGTGTCCGTTGCAAAGCCTTTTGAAAATAGGGTGACGCTTCTGCAGGCCGATCGAACTCCAGCAAAAGATCCCCACAAAGCTCGTTCGCAGGAATCGCAGGATATGGCGGCTGAGATAAGTCGTCGATTGAGTCCTCGATCGCCACCGCTTCTTTCATTTTCGTCACCGCCTTCTCGGCAGCTCCGGCAGCCTCCGCGGCAAATGCTTCCGCTTCCCTTGCCTGCAAGGTAATGATCAACTTCGCGAAGGGATGCTGACCCTTCTCTTGCGATAAAATAACGAGCTTTGCGGCCGCGGAATTTGCCATATTAATATCCTTTCGGACAGCGGCGGCTCTTGCCTCCCATTGCAGCTTCACAGCCATGAAATCACGCGACGAAACCAGTAGCGGGATCTTGCCTGCTTCATCCCAGCGCCCGGCTTCGACCAGTAGCCGTGTCAGCATGTCGAAGTAGCCGTAAACAACTCGGTCGGGCACCGCATATATCGTGCGGCCGCGAACGTGCCGCGATTGCAATTCCGGCGTATCGCGCGCTGTCTTCTTATCGGGCAGCGCCTGATATTGAGCAGCGATGATGTCCACGGTGTGTTGCGCGTCGTAAAAACGTCCAAGTTGGATATACGCGTATTCCAAATAGGTCAGATTGTGAAAATCCCGGTAAGCGCCCGACTCCCCGGCTCGTTTTACATCAGACTCCGATGCCTCCCATCCTTTCAGATTTGACGCAGCGGACTCGTCCCAATAGCCGAGCCGTGTGAATATGTGAGACGGCATGTGCAGAGCATGGGGCACAGCGGGTGCGGCTTGAGCGTAGGCTCGCGCTGCCTTTAAGCCCTGCTGTGCGTGGACCGGATCATCGTATGCATGAATCAGATAATGCAGCACGCCGGGATGGTCGGGATGGCGGGCGTATACGGCTTCGAAGAGCTTAGCGGCCTGCTCCTGTTGCTCAAATCCCTTGGAGCCTTCCGGAATAGCACCGAGAATCGATAATCCATAGAACAAAGCTGTCTCGTCGTCCGGATACTGAGCGTAGGCGGCTGCCATCGCATCGCGGTAGTTTTGGTCACGGACTGGCTTGGCTCCGGCGCCAGCATTCTTGTAGAGCGCCGCCACTGCCCCGAGGTAGAGTCTCTCGCGGGTGGATGCCTTCGGTGCTGACAGTCCCTTCTGCACCAGTGCCCACGCCACCGTCTCGTCGGTTTGCGAGGGGGGATCCCAGAAGGATGGTTATAGGTCATCGCCGCTCCCCAATAGGCGATCGCGCATTCCGGATCTTCATTTGAGACTCGCTGGAAACTTTCCAGTGCTCGTGCGTACCAGAAATTGTGAAGCAGAGCTAGGGCGCGGTCGAAGTCTGCAGCCACAGCCGGGGAACACGTTGTATCCATGTGAACGTGGCCCACTTCCTCTTCCGAGTGCGCATGCTCTTGAATCCGTTGTGTGGCGCCTGCACTGGTAAAGAACAACAGGACGAGGAGGAATAGGGCAGAAGACTCGAGGAATCTCATAACGCAAGGCCTGAGCGGAACTGTCACATCTTATCAGTTTCGAGACCGGGGGAATACGAGATCGCTCTGCGCCTCAATCAACGGCCACGAAAAACATTGGGATTTGAAACTCCAGCGGATAGACTTCAAGCCAGTGTTGCATCGACCCCTTGAGACCACCGGGTTTATCACCAACTATCTCAGAATGCGACGAATCTGGCCTGTCCCTCGCTCGCAGATCACTCGTGGTCAACGCCTGGACCGCCGCAGCGCCAACTTGTTGTGGGGGGAGTAACGCCCGCCGAGGAACTATCCGTGATTTGTCGGCAGCCGCGAGTGGTTCGTTTGTGATTAAAACTTTTCCACCGCTTTGGGCGACAACAATAAGTCTGTCAGCCCCGACTAAATTTTCTAGACGAGAGGCATCAGACTCGCTCGTCTCCAGGTAGTACCGCTCAGGCTGTACCCATAATTTTGCGAATTGCGAATCACTGATGAAAACGTCAGGAGCCCCAGGAGCATCGGCTCCATATTCGAAATTATTTTGGCGGCCGTTTAGAAGCAGGGCATCCCGATTCGTATAGAAAAGCAAAGACGAAGCACCGTAGTAGCGATTCCCGATAATCAGTTTGCCGGCCGGCGATTGCAGGAGTACTTCTGCGAGCGGCCGCGACGACAAGTACGGGTCGAATGCCACCATAGCAAGGCGCGCAGCCTGAAAGAAAAGGACCATCATAAGAGCGATCGCCAGAAAAGCCCGACGGCTAGTCACTCGGATAGTTCCAAGCGCACCAACAAGAAAAGCGATACCTGCAAGGACGAGAGGACCCTTCAAGTAGGCCAGCGATGAGAATGTCAGGTCTTCTATGTGACCCAGGGAAAGAGAGTAGGCGCTGGGGTGTCTTGAAAGGGCGACGGAAATATCTCCTGGCGCCGGCAAGTTTCGTACCCGAAGATAGAAGACGAACGCAATCAAGGCCATGATTCCCGCTAGCGCTCCCAGCATTCGAGTACCTCGCCGGACCCAAATCGTGTCTTCGGTCATCGCGGCGCCCAAGAGTAACGCCAGCGCCGGATAGCACGGCATCGAGTAGTATTCCTGCGTCGTCGAAAAAGTGAAGAATACGAGGACGAAGCCAATCCAGCAAAGCGCCAGCAACCGAACTCGTCCAGCGCGATCAACTGGTTTGAACGAAAGCTTGGTTATCGCCGGGAGATACACGCTCCAGGGAAAAAGCCAGACAAGGTGAAGCAGCCAGAAATAAAGCCGGGGCACAGTGTTGTAATCCCGCGGATAACGCAAATTCAGAAAACGAAGCAGTTGCTCGTTTATAAAGAAGAACCAGAGAAATCCATGATATTGACCGGGACCGCTGTGGAGAGTGAAAACGAAATAAGGCGGGTTTCGCAGCGTGGCGAGTATGTGCCAAGGTGCGGCAATCAGGAGCACAATTGCTAAACCACTAAATGGATGCAGGCGCTGCCAGGTTCTCCCGGCGAACAACTGCCGCGTCGCGAACAGAAAGATCATACTCGCGGCAAGCGGAAAAACCACGGCTATCAAGCTCTTCAGCAGAAGCCCCACTCCCAGACTGGCCGCTAGCACGAATGCCCAAAACCTCGGGTGAGGCTCGTTTTCGTCGAGGGCACGGAGCATCGCCCACATCGCGAGCGTGACCGTAAACGTAAGCATGACGTCCGGAATCAGTATGCGCGTGAAGAGGAACAGACCGACGCATGTGGCCACGCAAAGGCCCGCATAAAATCCCGCGCGCTTACCAAATGCCCATGCGCCAAAAGCGGCCGTCAACCAACAAAGTCCAATAGCGGAAAGCGCAACTGGGATTCTGGCGGACCAGTCATGCACGCCGAATATCTTGTACGAAAGCGCCATCGCCCAATACACGAGAGGTGCTTTCTCCAGGTAAATTACTCCGTCCAGGCGCGCCGTGACCCAGTCGCCGGAACTCAGCATAGTCCGCGCAATCTGGGCCTGTACGGAATCGACGTCGTCCATCAACGAAGGTGGCGAAAGGATGCAGCCCAAATATACGGCTGCCGCGCAGAGCAGAACGCCTAGGTATAGATAGCTGCTCGTTCTGGGACCACTCGTTCGGCTGTCGAATTTCCGGTGGCCTGAATTCGCCACTTTTTCATCCACAAAAACAGCAGCATCAGTCCCCATAAGTGATATCCAAGATTTGCCCGCCTTTCGAGATGCCTTTCTACATAAGTTTCGAGACTGTTGGGCTGGAACAGGTCCTCGTTTTCAGCAGCAGCGGCAGATATAGTCTCTACGAGTAGTGAACGAAGTGGTCCGCGCAGCCACTCGTGCGTGGGAATGTCAAAACCCACCTTCTTTCGCAGCGGAATTGACGGCGGCAGCTTGCCCTTCATTAATTCTTTGAGTACGAATTTCTGCTGCGAACCGCGAATCTTGAGTGCCGCCGGCAACGTGGCAGCAAACTCCACGATTCGATGATCCAGAAATGGCGGCCGCACTTCTACGGAGTGAGCCATGCTCATTCTGTCGGACTTGACCAGAATGTCGTCGGCTAAGAAATATTTCTGATCGAACCACAGATAGGGCGCTAGATCGTCTTTTGTAGCGGGCAAATCGCCGATCTCTCTGAGAAGGCCCTCGAGCGCACCGGGAAGCGAAGTTCGACACATCAACCGTTTCTCGGCTTCTGAGAAAGTGCCGTTCCAATAAATGTGGGCGCGATTGGCGGAGAGCAAGCAGCCTTCGAGGAAGCGCGTCGCTTTATAATCCAATCCGATCTTCTCGTCCGATACTGGCCAGTGCCGCATCCCGTCGAGCGCCGCCTGAAGAACATTCCTTGGCAGTCGGCGGATTTGTGTCGCAATCCGGTCCGCGCGATATGTCAAATAGCCGCCGAATAATTCGTCGGCCCCTTCACCGCTGAGTGCCACTGTTGTTCCCGTTTTACTCAGTTTGGCGAGAAACCAAACAGGAAGCGCCCCAGCGTCGGCACTTGGCTCGTCGGAGTAGTAAGCAAATTCTTCAATCGCATCGGTTAGATTCGCGCCAGGATGCAAGTCCAGTTCCGTGTGTTCGGTCCCGTAGTGCGACGATACTTCGCGAATGTATGCGCTTTCGTCGAAACTGCGCCCTCGAAACGAAATCGAATATGTTTTCAGGCGCTTGCTTGACACCGCCGCTGCGTAGTGCAGGATCGTCGATGAGTCGATGCCTCCACTGAGCCACACCCCCAGCGGAACATCCGAGATCAAATGTTCTCTGATGGAATTCTTCAAGAGCGAGTCGAGTTCTTCCTGTGCATCGCGAAGCGACCTATCGCGGTGTGTACCA
This sequence comes from uncultured Acidobacteriota bacterium, assembly GCA_963729525.1. Classification (GTDB taxonomy): domain Bacteria; phylum Acidobacteriota; class Terriglobia; order Acidiferrales; family UBA7541; genus Palsa-295. The sequence goes on along the minus strand of CAVSOB010000005.1, from coordinate 2,244,539 downwards.
AAGGGAAGAGTCCAATAGACCTCCGAGCGTGTATTTCCGTCGCGCCATTCGAGCCAGCGCCCTGGTGGAAGCTTTTCGACTCCGTCAACGAGCGTCCATGGACACGGTACGTAGTTAAGCGACAAGTAACAGTCAAGGCCCGCCAGGCTCAAACGGCGTTCAATTTCGGGATGGATCAGAATCGCTTTTAGCTCTGATCCGAAAAACAAATCTTCTCCCTGTCGTGCGATGTAAAGTGGCTTGATGCCCATCCGGTCACGCGCAAGAACCAGTCTCCGCTGCGACTCGGTCCATATTGCAAGGGCGAACATTCCCCGCAGTCGAGCGAAGCACTCTGTGTCCCACTCGACGAACGCGCGAAGAATGGTTTCTGTATCGCAATGAGAGCGAAATCGGTGGCCGCGTCTGTGGAGCTCCGCTCGTAATTCTTCATGATTGTAGATTTCGCCGTTGAAGACGATGGTCGCGTCGCCGTCATCGGTGGTAATGGGTTGGTCACCTGACTCTAAATCGATAATCTTCAGGCGCGTGGCGCCGATCGAAACGAAGCGCGATTCGAATACGCCTCGCTGGTCTGGCCCTCGATGGACGAGCGTCGCCGTAGCATCCCTAATGCGTACGCGGTCAGGAATCCAATCCTTATGAGTAAAGCCAGCTATCCCGCACAAAGTGGCCACATCCCGCAGTCGGCGGCAACCTAAAGTGGCCGCTTATCCGCACAAGGAGATATACAGCCAGAACAAGTCTTAGCTCATCAAGACCAGCAGTCAAGTTCAATCTTAAGAGCTTAAGACTTCATCTGAATCACGAAACATCACTTTCATATTTGGCGCGTATTTCCCGTACTCTCAACGGATGAGTCCCGGACGAGGAGGTTGTTCATTAGATTAAGATAGCGCTTCAGAAGCCGAAGTCTATTTTAACGGACGGAGGGACTTCTGCCTCCGCCTTTGTCTACATCTCTATCCACGTCTTTGCCCCCTAAGGCGACCTGTCCGAGTGCACCAATTGCGGCACCCAAGGCGGCTCGTCGCAAGGAGATAGGGCTCTTGCCTGACGTTATCGGGGGCGCTTCGTCCCATGTCGTCCGATCTTCAACTACCCGGTGCGACAAGCGAGACTCGACCTCGGGAGCAGAAACCAAAACGTCAATATTTCCGCCGCGTGGTGCGAGAGACGTATTCTCGTCCGGTTCCGGCGGAATCTCGTAATGTGCAGGCAGAGGATTCAATGGTAGCTGTCTAGCTTTTGGTAAAAACCCATGTGATTTCCTGCCACCAGCTTTCATCTCTTGGGATGCAGTCGAATTTCGCCGCACCGTCCGCGAAGCAATATCTTCCGTGGGCCGGATCAGTTTAATAGCCAGAGAAAGAGATGACCATCCAATAAAGAATAACAGTATAGCGAGGAGGGCGGCAGAACACGCGGCGCCCTGCTTTCCCCAACCCCTTCGACGATTTTCCTTTAGCAAGGTTTGCACACGAAGCGCCAAAAAAGAATCCAGCAGCGACAAATGCGACGGCGCTTCGAGCTGGCAGCCGAGAATACGCCTCCGCGCCAATCGCGTTAGACACAAGGCATAGTCCGGCCGGCGGCCTTGCCGCAATTCCATGACGGCTTCGTCGCACGCCAGCTCCCGCTCGCGACCTAGTTTCGACAGAGCTAACCACACGACGGGGTGAAAGAACAACACACAACCTACAAGCTCCGCCAGTGTGTTCCAGAAAAAGTCAAGGCGCCGGATGTGAATCAACTCGTGATACAGAACGTCGACGAACTGCTCGCCATCTAGGTAGGAATCAAGTCCGTCAGGAACTAGGACCAACGGCTTCCATGTATAGGCCGTGCCCGGTGAGCGAAGCCCGGAGAGCTCCAGAATCCGGCACCTAGAAACTCCAAGATGCTGGCAGGCCCTTTCAAACGTGTGTTCAAAACCAGGAGCGGCTGAGCGAGCGCGAGCGACTGCCGTGCGCAACGACCGCCTGCGGCGAGCCAAGCGAAAAAGCATGAGAATCACGCCGCCTGTGTAGCCGCAAATGAGAATGACAGTAGTTAATTCTAAACGGCTGTCCCAGGAAAGGGGAACCGTGATCGTCGTCTCAGCGCCGCTTTTAGACGCGGGTTCATCCACCGGGGCCGCGCGAACGACGGCATGCGTTAAGGGAATTGGCTTCAGCACTTGTGCGACGACGGTTGCCCAATAAAAAACGGCTCCTGTCAGAAAGAGAAGCCAAAGCGCGTGCCGAAGATATGATCGCGAGCACAAACGAGTGAGTGCGACAAAAAGGACGTACGCGGCCAGAATTCGAAGGCAGGCGCTCACGATGAGTCCGAGCCCAGTGAGTTGCTGAACTGATCCCATATTACTTTGAGGCTCCGTCTCTAATTCTTCGCTCTCGATATCGCTGAATCACTTTTTCGAGCTCATCAAGCTCGTCTTCCCTTATGTGATTGCTGTCGAGCAGATTCATCAGCATCGCTGTATGCGATCCCTGGAAATTCCGATCGACGAGACGTTTCGCGGAAACCAGCCGCACTTCATCGCGAGTCACGCGCGACATGAAAACAAACGCCCTGCCGCGCGTCTTGTGTTCGACAAATCCTTTGCTTTCCATAATTCGGAGCAGGCTCTGTACAGTTTTATAATTGGCGCGGGGATTCGCTGGTAACCGATTGACGATCTCCTCCACCGTCCCTTCTTCTACTTCCCACAACGCGTCCAAGATGAGAAGCTCCGCGTCGGTGGGCAGGGCTGTCCGTGCTTCTGAGCGGGATGCGCGTGTCATCGTTGTCTCAAGAGCTTAAGACAGTCGGATAAGTACGTCAATCTCAGTAGTGGCATTAGTACAAGCTGACGCACTCGGATGAGTATTAGGCGGAGTACCTGTTTTTTTTTGCTGCCGATTCGTGCGGGCCCGAGGCGGCCACCTGCATCAGGAGAGAAACGAAACCTCCACTGACAGCTGTGAAGGACGAAAACGAGTCCCTAGTCGGCTCCAGGAGGTAAGCCAAGTCCAATTCATAGTTTTGCCCTAGGGATAAATCTCAGTCATGCGAAGCGGCCGCGCCCACCCGCCTGTCGAAAGGGCAGACCTTGTGGGAATTCTTTCGAGACGAGTCGGGGGGGATAAGGAATACACGTCGAGGGACAAAGGACAAAATCCGGAGAGGTAGGCGCGGAGATGCCTACCCAGCTCCTGCCTGTATCGGGGACTTTGCGACAGACTTAACTACATCGAGCGAATTTTCATGTAGCGGACTGAGTCGGGAAATAGGGAAACGCCCGCAGCGATCGCTAGAGCCGCTATTGCACCGAGAACAAAGTATTCAGCACGCATTGGACCTCCTCGGATTTTACTCACTTTGGGCCGGTCCTTTCTTTGTTTCAAAAACGTCTATTTCAAGAGAAGCTTAAGTCGACACGAAGTATCCGCACATACGGAAACGCCTGTATTTTTCTGTCTTTCCTCGATGATCGATGCCGTTCACGTAGTGGTTGAGTTAAAAAGAAGAAAGCCGGGACATGGCGGCCTGCGTTCGGTACAATCCGCGGAAGCACGAAGGACTGATGTTAGCGTTCCGACGGAAACACCAGCGCCAATGGGCACACGAGCTGAAATCGATGTCCTGTGGGTCACCGCGGGCCTTGGCTGCGACGGCGATACGATTGCCATGACCGCGGCGACGCAGCCAAGCCTGGAAGATCTAGTTTTCGGCGCGCTGCCTTTCGTTCCCAGAATCAAGCTGCACAATCCCTTTCTCGCTTATGAAAATGGCGACGAATTCATGGAGATATTCCATCGCGCGGCTGACGGCGGATTGGAGCCCTTCATCCTGGTGATCGAAGGATCGATCCCAAATGAAAAGAACAAGCCAGAAGGCTATTGGGCCACGTTCGGCACAGATCAAGAGAGCGGCCAGCCGATTCTCACCTGCGATTGGATCGACAAGCTCGCACCGAACGCCTGGGCAGTTATGGCGGTGGGCACATGTGCGACGTATGGCGGGATCCATGCAATGGAAGGGAATCCAACGGGTTGCACGGGGTTGCCGGACTACCTCGGGTGGACGTGGAAATCGAAGGCAGGTGTCCCAATCGTTTGCGTGCCAGGTTGTCCAGTGCAGCCAGACAACATTACGGAGACCCTTCTGTATCTACTTAATATGGTGGCCGGGCGCGCGCCGATGATACCGCTCGATGACGCTCTGCGGCCTACGTGGCTTTTTGGGCAGACGGTGCATGAAGGTTGCGATCGGGGGGGCTACTACGAGCAGGCGGAATTCGCTTCCGAATACGGTTCGATTCAATGCATCGTAAAGCTAGGCTGTTGGGGCCCGGTGGTTCAATGCAATGTTGGAAAGCGTGGCTGGATGGGCGGAATTGGGGGCTGTCCAAACGTTGGCGGCATTTGCATCGGCTGCACGATGCCGGGTTTTCCAGATAAGTTCATGCCCTTCATGAACCAGCCTCCGGGATCGCTGCTTTCTTCGAATGCCGTTGCAACGTATGGGCGCGCGATTCATGCGCTTCGGCGATTCACGCAAGCATCTTTGAACAAAGAGCCGAGCTGGCGACGGCCGGCTCGCAAAGCCGAATGACAAACGGAGCCATCGGCGCAATGAAATGAGCGGAAATCCCATCGCGGACAAATACTGGGCCCAGGAACTTGCGCAAGCTCTACTCTCGCGCGAACCGAATCCAAGCCTTGCGGATGCGGAAGCGACCCTTCTCAACTTGGCAAGCGTGTTTTCGGAAACAGGGTTCGAGCGGAGGCAATCCACCGAACAAGGCGCGGAGAAAACAAACGTAGCACTGCGGTCAATTCAGCCACCGCCCAGCCTTGAGGCACGGTATCGCGCGCTCGTCGAACAAATTCCTGCCGTGATCTTTATGGCTTACCTCGACAAAGGAATCGGTGAAGCCTATGTGAGCCCCCAGATCGAGGCGGCTCTCGGCTTTACTCAGGACGAATGGCTGGAAGATCCCGTCCGCTGGTACGACCGTATTTATCCGGACGACAAACAGCGATGGAGCACGGAAGCCGCGGATATGTTTCTTTCGGGCAAACCACTAAAGTCCGCCTATCGAGTGGTGGCGCGCGACGGCAGAGTGCTGTGGTTCCACTGCGAAGCCGAAATGATTCGCCCCGAGGACGGCCCGTGGTTTATTCATGGAGTCGGCGTCGACATCACCGATTTAAAAAAAGCCGAGGAATCGCTTCAGGACGAACGCAACGTTCTATCCGCGATTCTCGATATAGTGGGCGCTTTGATCGTGGTTCTCGATCCAAAGGGTCGAATCGTTCGTTTTAACCGCACTTGCGAAGAAACCACAGGGTATTCATTCGCAGAAGTAGAAGGCAAACCTCTTTGGGAGCTATTCATGCTCCCAGAGGACAAGGAAGCCTTCAAGGCGTTTCTTGATTACAGGAACGCAGCACAATTGCCCGGAGCCTATGAGACGTCGCTTCTTACACGCGAAGGGGCTCCCCGTCTCATTACGTGGTCGAGCACGGTTCTTGCGAGTGGGAGCGGCACGACATCGCATGCGATCGTCACCGGAATTGACATCACAGAACGCAGACGCCTGGAGAAGGCGCTCCTGGAAGTGAGCGCAAGAGAGCAGCGTCGAATCGGCGAAGACTTGCACGACGGCCTCGGCCAGCATCTCACGGGCATTGCTTTCATGAGCAAGGTGCTCGAGAGCAAGCTCGGCGAGAAGTCGTTACCTGAGACAGCTGACGCGGCCAAAATAGTAAGACTTATAAATGAGGCGATCAACAAAACGCGCGAGTTGTCTCGTGGTCTGCTTCCGGTGGTTTCCGATGCTCACGGCCTCATGTCGGCCCTAACTCATTACGCGGAAGAAATGCAGGATCTTTTCCGGATCCGATGTCGGTTCGAATGCGGCGAGCCAGTCCTCATATATGACGTGAACCTCGCAACTCACCTCTATCACATCGCGCGTGAAGCCGTTAACAATGCAATTAAACACGGACGACCGGAAAACGTGATCATCACATTGTCGGCAGCAAGTGGGGAGGGGAGCCTCTCGGTACGGGACGACGGAGAAGGAATATCAGAGATTCCCGCCAACAATGCAGGGATGGGTCTGAACATCATGAGATATCGTGCGAACATGATCGGCGGATCTCTGAACCTTGGGAGAAACGCTGCTGGCGGGACTACGTTGGTCTGCACCTTTCCGTTGGCTACGCGTTCACGATAAATCTGGCACTCAAGAATGAGAAAATATGATTAACAAAACTCGGTTGAATTCTTTGGCGCCCAAGTGCAAAGTTCTCTTGGTTGACGATCATCCAGTCGTGCGGCAAGGCTTGGCGTTGTTTATCGATCGGGAATCGGACCTCACCGTGTGCGGCCAGGCCAATGATGCGACGTCTGCTTTGCAGGCGATCCGGAATTCGACCCCGGACTTTGTCGTCCTCGACATTTCGCTGGAAGGTCCGGACGGCCTAGAGCTGCTCAAGATCCTTCGCGCTGAGTATCCGAAGTTACCCGCCCTAGTTCTTTCGATGCACGACGAATTGCTCTATGCCGAGCGAGCCCTGCGTGCCGGTGCGAACGGCTACATCATGAAACAAGAAGCGACAGACAGGGTGCTGACGGCTATTAGGCACATCCTCGGCGGAGACGTGTACTTAAGCGACCGCTTGACGAAACGAATGCTACAGCAATTTGTGAACGGCCCCGTCCCACCGCGCGACCCACTGGCGAAGCTAAGCGACCGGGAACTTGAGGTTTACCGATTGATTGGCACCCGCCACGGGACGCGCCAAATCGCCGATGAACTACACGTCAGCACGAAGACGATCGAGTCCTACCAGGCTCATATCAAAGAGAAGCTGGCGCTGCGCAATGCGCGAGAACTGGTTCAACATGCGGTCGAATGGTCTGTAAACTTGAAAGGCGTATGATTCACAATTCGAATCCGTCACATCGACATTTTCTTCGCGTCACAAAAATGATGCGATAAAGCGGCCTGACGGAGACGGCAAAGTCCCTCAAGTACCCTTCCTTCAGCACTTTAATAGATCGGATAATCCCTGATGAAAATCATAGGGATGCTCCTATAAAGAATATAGCTAGCGCCCGCTTGAGGCCGTCACCTCGACGTTGTATTTCTGCCCTGTATTACTTGGGCTCGATTTGACCAAATTCTCATACTCACGCATCCGCGCCACAAGACCCATCACGAGAAATTTTGTCGATGTACAGATCTCTGACGAGAGGGTACCCGGGGCAGCGCTCTAACTCCTGAACGATTTTTTGAAAGGAGACATCAACCATGGCAGACGCAGTTCCTCACGGTCGCAAGACGCAAAGAAACTCACCAGTCTCCGATGTTCACATTGTGTGGATGACCTCTGGCCTGGGTTGTGATGGCGATTCTGTTTCCGTCACGGCCGCTATGCAGCCAAGCATCGAGGACGTTCTCCTAGGCGCAATTCCGGGCCTGCCCAAAGTTCACCTGCATAACCCCGTCCTTGCATACGAGGTCGGCGACGAATTCATGAAGTATTGGTACCTCGCAGCGGACGGCAAGCTGAACCCGTTTGTTTTGGTTGTTGAAGGGTCGATCCCTAATGAACAGATTAAGAAGGAAGGTTATTGGGCCGCGATGGGAACCGACTCGAAGACCGGGCAACCCATCACCACCAATGAATGGATTGACCGCTTAGCCCCTAAGGCGCTTGCCGTGATCGCTTGTGGTACGTGCGCAACCTACGGCGGAATTCACGCCATGTCCGGCAATCCTACTGGTGCGATGGGGCTGGCTGACTACCTCGGCTGGGGTTGGAAATCGGTCGCGGGCCTGCCAGTTGTGAATGTGCCTGGGTGTCCGGTCCAACCGGACAATTTCATGGAAGTCGTTTTGTACCTTCTTTACCAGGTGTCTGGACTCGCGCCAATGATTCCGCTTGACGACCAGCTTCGTCCTACCTGGTTATTCGGGCAGACGGTGCATGACGGGTGCGATCGCGCCGGGTATTACGAGCAGGGTGACTTTGCGGAAGAGTACGGTTCGCCGAAGTGCATCGTGAAGTTGGGCTGCTGGGGACCGGTTGTGAACTGCAACGTACCCAAGCGCGGGTGGATGGCCGGAATCGGTGGCTGCCCGAATGTGGGTGGAATCTGCATCGGGTGCACGATGCCGGGTTTCCCGGACAAGTTCATGCCGTTTATGGATGAGCCCCCGGGCGCTCGAGTTTCTTCTGCATCGATTGGCGTTTACGGACGCGCGATCAGGGCTTTGCGTTCGATGACAAATGCGACGGTCAATAAGGAACCGAAATGGCGGCATCCCGGTACTGAACTCACCACGGGTTATCATCCGCGAGCGTACTGAAGACTGAAAGGAGCCTAGAAAATGAGCACAATCACCGGGGTGACGAAAGAGACCGCTACGAAATCACGAAATCTCGTCGAAATGAACTGGGATCCCATTACCAGGATCGTGGGAAGCCTGGGAATCTTTACGAAGATCGATTTTGACAATCGGCAAGTCGCCGAGTGCCACAGCACATCATCGATATTCCGCGGCTACAGCATCTTCATGAAAGGAAAGGACCCGCGCGACGCCCATTTCATAACCAGTCGAATCTGTGGAATTTGCGGCGACAACCACGCGACCTGTGCCACGTATGCTCAAAACATGGCATTCGGAATCCGCCCGCCAGCCATGGCGGAGTGGATCGTCAACCTTGGAGAGGCTGCCGAGTACATGTTCGACCACAACATTTTTCAGGACAACCTAGTCGGGGTGGACTTTTGCGAGCAGATGGTGAAGGAAACGAATCCGGGCGTGCTGGCGAAGGCTGAGAAAACCGCTTCACCGCATGCCAATCTTCACGGCTATCGAACCATTGCGGATATCATGCGCGCGCTGAATCCGTTTACGGGTGCGTTCTACCGAGAAGCTTTGCAAGTTAGCCGCATGACGCGCGAAATGTTCTGCCTCATGGAAGGCCGGCACGTTCATCCGTCTACACTTTATCCCGGAGGCGTTGGCACCGTTCCAACGATCCAGCTCTTTACGGACTACCTCGTTCGCCTGATGAAGTATGTTGAGTTCATGAAGAAAGTTGTTCCGCTGCATGACGATCTTTTCGACTTTTTCTACGAAGCACTGCCGGGTTACGAAAAGGTGGGGCAGCGTCGTGTCCTTCTCGCGTGCTGGGGTTCGTTCAACAACCCCGCCGTTTGCGATTACACCTACAAGAACATGACCAATTGGGGCCGCGGGATGTTCGTCACGCCGGGCGTAGTGGTAGATGGAAAGCTCGTCACGAACGATTTGGTCGACATTAACCTGAACATTCGAATTTTGTTGGGGAGTTCATACTACGACGAGTGGAAGAATTCGGAGACGTTCGTCAAGGCCGATCCGCTGGGAAACCCGGTCGATCAAAATCATCCATGGAATCAAACCACAATTCCTCGGCCGCAGAAGCGCGATTTCGCAGGTAAGTATACGTGGGTGATGTCGCCGCGATGGCTTGACAAACGCACGGGAGACCATCTCGCGCTCGATACCGGCGGCGGTCCGATTGCGCGGTTCTGGGCTACGGCGCTTGCTGGCATCGTCGATATCGGTTATGTGAAGGCAACCGGTCATAGTGTAAAGATCTATTTGCCGAAGACGACTTCGCTTCCTGAGGTCGAATTCGAGTGGAAGATTCCGAAGTGGAGCAACGCCATCGAACGTGACCGCGCCCGGACCTACTTCCAGGCGTACTCGGCTGCTGCTGCCCTGTATTTCATGGAGAAGGCGCTTGAAGAATTACACGCTGGCCGGACGAAAACGTGGACAGATTTCAAAGTCCCCGAAAGCGCCATCGGCTGCGGCTTCCATGAGGCGGTGCGCGGCGTTCTTTCGCACCACGTCGTCATTAAAGACCACAAGATCGCCAACTATCATCCTTACCCGCCAACTCCCTGGAACGCGAATCCCAGGGACATCTATGGAACTCCCGGGCCCTACGAAGATGCCGTCCAGAACACACCGATCTTCGAAGAAAACGGTCCCGACAAATTCAAGGGCATCGATATCATGCGCGCAGTTCGCAGCTTTGACCCCTGCCTCCCCTGCGGCGTGCATATGTACCTCGGGAATGGAAAAGTGTTGGAAACACACCATTCGCCGATGTTCGGCCTAGAACTGTAGAACTATTGCAGGGCGCGTCGGGTAAATTCAGCATGGCGAGCGGCCTGTCGAAACGAGTATCTTGTTTCCTCTTTTGTTGAGGAAACATGGGAAAGGTATCCATGCCCGCTCCGAGTAGCGTACAGAACCAGCTTCAATCGATCGAGGCGTTGCTCCAGAAAATTGAAAAAGCCAATGACCCGGCGACGTCGGCGATGGCGAAGGAGCTTGTCCAACGCCTGATGGATTTTCACGGCTCGGGCATCGAGCGGATGCTCGAAATCGTGCATCAACATCCCGGCGCCGGGAATTCCGTTATCGATACTCTTGGACAAGACCCGTTTGTTCGCAGCCTTCTATTACTCTACGGACTTCACCCGGATGGCCTCGAAACTCGCGTGCAGCAAGCGCTCGAAAAGACGCGCCCGTACCTAAAATCGCACGGCGGAAACGTAAGCCTGATTCGCGTGGACGATGCCGGCAGAGTCACTGTGCGTCTCGAGGAAAGTTGCCATGGATGTGCTTCGTCCTCCGCCACGCTCAAACTCGCAGTTGAAGAAGCAATTTACGAAGCGGCGCCTGACGTTAGCGCGATCAATGTCGAAAGCACGGTCGAAGAGCCGTCACGCAGCCTCGCCTTCGTGCCGCTTTCCCAGCTAAGCAACAATGGCCATAACGGCTATGAATCGGCACTGGAGCGCGAAGCGATCGGATGGAAAGATGTGTTCGGTCTCGACGCGATTCCGATCGGAACGTTACGCACGGAAAAAGTCGGCGGCCAAGAAATGCTTTTTTGCAGGCTCGAGGAAACCCTCTACGCATACAACAACAATTGTCCCGGTTGCGGCCAGCCACTGAGCACGGCTCGGCTTGAAGGTACAGTTCTCACGTGTCCCATCTGTAGCCAGCACTACGACGTCGTTCGCGCTGGACGCGGGGTGGATTTGGAGAGTCTTCATCTCGAGCCCGTTCCCTTGCTCAGAGAAAATGGACGAGTACGTGTGGCTCTTCCCGTTTCAAAGGCCGAGCGGAGCGCGGTGTGAGCGCGCCGTTTTCACCTACTGCAGAAAATGGCAACGCCTTTGCAACGCTGCGCCAATTCGCCCGGAAGCGCCGCGCAGTCGAAGTCTGTGAACTCTGCAGCTCCGAACTCGCGCCCGAGCATCAGCATTTGATCGAACCCGTAGCGCGAAAATTGGTCTGTGCATGCGACGGCTGCGCGATCCTGTTCAGCAGCCAAGCCTCTTCGAAATTCAAGCGTGTGCCGCAGCGAATTCGATTCCTGCCGGAATTTAAGATTTCCGAAGCTCAATGGGACGGATTGATGATTCCCATCGAGCTGGCGTTCTTCTTCAAGAACCAATCTTCCGCGAAAGTCTCGGCCTTTTACCCTGGTCCCGCAGGTGCCACCGAGTCTCTGCTTTCTCTCGAAACATGGAGTGATATTGAAGAGGAGAATCCGGTCCTGGGGGAATTGGAGCCGGAAGTAGAGGCGCTGATCGCGAATCGAGTCGGTGCTAATCGCGGAGTGGAGGCGCAGTACTACATTGCTCCGATCGATGAGTGTTACAGGTTGGTTGGCCTGATCCGGCTCAACTGGCACGGTCTTTCAGGCGGCACTGAGGTGTGGCGTGAAGTTGGTAAGTTCTTTGAGGGTCTTAGGGCACGGGCTGAATCTGTAGCCGAGCAGTCCAATGCCTGATCTCAATTTTCAACTCGAAGGCGCGCACGCCGTGCCATACGGCGTATCGCCGCTGCTTGCATTCGAATTGCGCGTAAGCAATTCAGGACCTGAGCCCACCATTCACACGGTCGTTCTCCGCGCCCAGATTCAAATTGAGGTCAGCCGCCGGCGCTACACCCCGGAAGAACAAGCGAAGCTTCTCGACCTGTTTGGCGAGCCAAGCCGCTGGGGCCAGACCCTGAATAACTTGCTGTGGACGAATGCGATCATTGTCGTTCCAGGTTTCGAGAAGGAAACGATCGTTGAACTTCAGGTCCCCTGCACGTTTGATTTCAATGTGGCGGCAACAAAGTATTTCCATGGTCTGTCGGAAGGCGACTTGCCCTTAAATTTCTTGTTCAGCGGCACAGTCTTCTACGCGGACAGCAGCGAGCAGCTCCAGGTGTCGCCGATCTCCTGGGAGAAAGAAGCAAAATTCAAGCTGCCGCTGAAAACGTGGAAGGACTTGATCGATCACTACTATCCCAACAGCGCTTGGCTCTATCTCCGGCGGGACGTTTTTGACCGCCTTTATCAGTACAAAGTGCGCCACGGAATTCTTTTCTGGGAACAGGTGATTGAGCGAGTGCTCGCGGGGACGGAAGAAACGGTGCAGCTGTGAATTTCAAACCAGTTGAAGACATCGCGAATGCCGTACTCTACGAAGGATACATGCTGTATCCCTATCGTCCGTCGTCCGTGAAAAATCGTCAGCGCTGGAATTTTGGCGTGGTTTACCCGAAAGCATATAGCGAAATGCAGAGCGACGCCGACAGCTGGTTTATGCAGACTGAATGTCTGGCGAAGGGTAGTTCAGCGAGGGAGCTGACTGTTAAGGTGCGCTTCCTTCAAGCGATTGCACGAACGATTGGGCAACCCAAGACCTTCATGGGTGATGCTCCAAATCTCAGCACCGACCAGCAACAGCCGGAGCTTGAGATCGTCGAAAGTCTTCAGGTTGGTGACCAAATTCTCCAAACTTGGGAGGAAGCGGTCGAGCGAGAGATCGTTGTGCCGCCACTTCTGTTGAATGACAACGCTACCCAAACCTGCTCCTCTCAGGTTCTTTTTTCTGGCGGAAGAGAGCTTAAGCCTGTGCGCAATCACGAACAGCGAATAGCTGCTTTCATTTTGCGGACAAAAAAGAATGTTGCAGCGCAAGTCGACGTCAGCGCGGTTCGCATTAGCACAGGTTTGTTCAAAATTACTGTGCGCGTCTCGAATGTTGTTGGCACCGATCCGGCTTCCGCTGGGCGCCCCGAAGCGTTGATGCAGTCGCTGCTTTCCACGCACACGATTCTCGGAATCGAAGGCGGCGAATTCGTTTCGCTTCTCGATCCACCCGCCTCGTTGAATGAATTTGTCTCCGCGTGCAGCAACATCGGCACTTGGCCCGTGCTCGCCGGCGAAGAGGGTCGGCGCGAAACCATGCTGTCGTCACCGATCATTTTGTACGACTACCCGCAGATTGCTCCCGAAAGCCCGGGAAACCTTTTCGATGGCACGGAAATTGACGAGATTCTTGCACTACGCATTCTCACGCTGACAGATGATGAGAAACGTGAAATGCGGAGCGCCGATGCACACGCGCGCGAGATATTGGAACGAACTGAGTCGATGCCGATGGAGCATTTCATGAAGCTCCACGGAGTGCTGCGCGGTTTGCGCCCAACTCACGATGAGGGAAAGCCATGAATGAATGGGAATGGCGCCTCCTGGAGGACAAAGCTCCTGCAGGAAGCTTGAGCATAGCGGGCTTCGAGGTAAAACCGGGGCATCGAGTGCGCCTGCGCCCGGGTAAGCGCGGCGATGTGATGGACATCGCTCTTGCCGGCAAGACTGCGATGATTGAGTCCATCGAGCAGGATTATGAAGGCAAATTCCACGTCTGCGTGGTGGCGGACGATGATCCCGGGCGTGACATTGGCATCATGCGGCAGCCCGGTCATCGCTTCTTCTTCGATCCCGAGGAACTTGAGCCTCTTCCAGCGGGCCAGCTTGAATCGGATGCAACGGCGGAAAATCCGACGATTCTAATCGCCGGAATTGGCAATATTTTCCTCGGTGATGACGCCTTCGGAGTTGAAGTGGCACAACGATTGACAAACCGCAAATTACCTTCTGGAGTGAAAGTCGTAGACTTCGGAATCCGCGGCTTCGATTTAGCGTACGCATTGCTCGACCGCTTTGACGTAACAATCCTCGTAGATGCCTGCCCGCGCGGCGGAAACCCTGGGACGCTCTACGTAATTGAACCTGACTTAAATGTGGACACTCCGGACGACTTTCAAGCGGGGCCGACGTCTATAGACGCGCACAGCATGAATCCGATGAACGTGATCCGTATGGCGAAATCAATGGGAGGCTACTTGAAACGCATCCTATTGGTAGGATGTGAGCCGCTGACGCTGGGGCCGGAAGAAGGGAAGATGGGCCTGAGCGAACCGGTGGCCGCCATGGTTGACGAAGCGGCCAATCGAATTGAAGTTTTGGTGAACACAATTCGGTGTGGTGAATGGCCGGAACGAAATTCAGAACTCTAACCGGAGAGGAGAAATCGTATGCCAGTGGAAGTGATTCAACGCGGTGAGCAGGAAAACGACGCGAATAAGGACACGTTGCTCATGCTCGGCGGCGTTGCCCTCGTGGTGGTGGGTGCGGGTCTTATCTTGACGAGTCCGCTCGCCAAGAAATATATGGCACAGCTCGGTATCGGCAGCTTGGCGACCGACCTCATCCCCGACATCGAGCGGTATTTTAAGTTGCGCTCAATGTGATCGCGAGTCGGAGCCCCCGGTTGCTTTTTTAGAGACAAAAGCGGCGTCGGCTGTAACAGCGCGTTTCGGGAAGTTGGGCCCCAGAATTCTGATTTAGAGGGGCGCCGATGAGTGATTACGTCCGTTACTCGATGGACCCAGCGCAGAGCCAGTTCACTGTGCACGCTTTCGCGAGTGGGTTGGCTGCAGTCGTGGCGCACAACCCTAAGTTCGCGATTCGCGAGTTCAGAGGAGAAGCGCAGTTCGTTCCGGACACGCTGCGTGATGCGTCGATCCGCATGAGAATCAAGGCGTCCTCGTTGGAGTTGATGGACGAAGTAAGTGAATACGATCGAGGCGAAATTGATCGTGTCATGTTTAATGAGGTTCTGGAAGTCCCCAG
Source organism: uncultured Acidobacteriota bacterium (assembly GCA_963729525.1). Lineage (GTDB taxonomy): Bacteria > Acidobacteriota > Terriglobia > Acidiferrales > UBA7541 > Palsa-295. Next base: position 2,229,489 of record CAVSOB010000005.1, on the reverse strand, counting down.
ATTTCCGGAGATTGTCTATGCGAGCACACAGATTTCAGCCACACGTCTCAGCGAGAATTTATACGCCACGACGATCGCTGGCAAACTTGCGCTCCATGGCGTCACCAACGAGTTGGATTTCTCTGCCCAAGTGGTCATCGGCGAAGACACCCTGCGGAGTTATGGAAGTTTTTCAGTGAAGCAGAGTCAATATGACATCGCCATTGCTTCGATAGCCGGCGGAACATTGAAAATCAGAGACGAATTGAAAATCGCATTTTTTATTATCGCGAAAAAGCAAGGGTCATGAAATGACCGAATCAACGGGAGCAAAGATGGTGGCGACGGACGCCGCGGTGCGTTATCGAATTGACCTTGGAATGAGTCGTTTTACGGTACGGGCGTTTGCCACTGGTTTGTTCTCTTCTCTTGGCCATAATCCTACCTTGGCGATTCGCGACTACGCGGGCGAAGCGACTTTCGTTCCGTCGAATCCGGAGCAATCCTCGATTCGAATCTCGGTGCAATCGGCCTCCCTCGCAGTCACTGACGACGTAAGCCAGAAGGACCGCAGCGATATCGAAAACAAAATGAGGCAGGACGTTCTGGAAACGTCCATTTATCCGCAGATCGTTTTCGAGAGCAGCTCAGTGGTGGCGAACAAACTAAGCGACGACCGCTACGCCGCGAATGTCACGGGAAATCTCACCCTGCACGGAATCACCCGCCAGGTGAAGACTTCTGCACAGCTCTCAGTTACGGGCGATGTGCTGAGGGCCTACGGAGAATTCGCTCTGCGCCAGAGCGACTATGGTATCAAGCTCGTTTCAGTAGCGGGCGGAACTCTGAAAGTGAAAGACGAAGTGAAGATCGCGTTCGATTTTACGGCTCGCAAGCAATAGGGAGCCAGGGAAATGAGCTATCAAGACGAGATGGAGATCCTGCCGGGAGGTTGCCACATGTGCCTTGCCATTCCAGGAAAAGTGATTGAGATTGCCTCCAATAATCCAAGATCAGCCCTCGTGGACGTCGTCGGCATGCGGCGCCGGGTTGATCTCGGACTCCTCGAAGACGACCGCCCTGTTCCCGGCGATTGGGTGCTGATCCACGTGGGATTCGCCATGAGCAAAATCAGCGAATCAGATGCCCTCGATCAGATGCGAACACTAGAAATGCTGGGTGAAAGCGAAGCGGCCGTGCAGGAAGTGCGCGGATATGGACTGGAAGAGGTCCAGGACAAGCGCTCACCGTAACCCGGCGAAATGTAGCGCGGCAGAATGAGGATCAGAACAATGAAATTTGTAGACGAATTTCGCGATCCAGAGTTGATCACTAAAGCGGCCGAAGAAATTCGGCGCCTCGCCGATCCCAACCGCCATTACCGGTTGATGGAAGTTTGCGGTGGGCACACCCACGCAATCTACCGCTTCGGTTTGAAGGACGTTCTGCCTCCCAATATCGAATTGATTCACGGCCCAGGTTGCCCCGTTTGCGTTCTTCCCATGGGCCGCATCGATGATGCCTTGTCACTTGCGATGGACCCGGACATTATCTTCGCCGCGTTCGGCGACATGATGCGAGTTCCCGGAACGAACGGCAGCCCACTCGAGCATAAGGCGCGTGGCATGGATGTGCGCATCGTCTATTCGCCGTCCGATGCGATCAAGCTTGCGAAGATGAATCCGCAAAAGCACGTGATGTTCTTCGCGATCGGCTTCGAGACTACCGCTCCCTCGACGGCATTGACTTTGCAGCGCGCGAAAGTGGAAGGCATCCATAATTTTTCCGTTTTCTGCAATCACGTCACGATCATCCCGGCAATTCGCGCGATTTTGGACTCTCCGGATATGCGTCTCGATGGTTTTATCGGGCCCGGGCACGTCTCGACAGTAATTGGCTGCCGTCCTTACGAATGGATCGCGAAGAACGAGCACAAGCCCATCGTCGTCTGTGGCTTCGAACCTCTCGACCTTCTCCAATCGATCGTGATGATTCTCGCGCAGCTTCAAAAGGGCGAGGCGAAGGTTGAAAACCAGTATAAGCGCGTGGTCCCGTGGGAAGGCAATCGCGCGGCGCTGAGAGCCATGGCCGACACATTCCAGCTCCGGCCTTATTTCGAGTGGCGCGGCCTGGGATTCATTTCGCAATCAGCGCTTCGCATTCGCGACGAGTACGCTGAATGGGATTCCGAACAGCGATTCAGTGTTCCGGGAATTCGCGTCACAGATCCGAAAGCCGCGCAGTGCGGCGAGGTATTGAAAGGCGTCTTGAAGCCCGCGCAATGTAAGCTGTTTGGCAAGGAATGCACACCCGAAAATCCGGTGGGAGCTTTGATGGTTTCTTCGGAAGGATCATGCGCCGCGTACTACAACTACGAACATCGGAAGGCCAACCTGGTGACGAGTCTCAGCTCGCCGGCGTGAAAGGCGAGATTAAGCTTGGGAGCGCTCCTCCCAAGATTCGCTTCCGTGAGCCTCAAATTGAGATGGCCCACGGCGCTGGTGGAAAAGCCAGCCGCCGTCTCGTGGAAGGTCTTTTCGCTCCTCTCCTTTTTGGTGCCAGCACTGAACCGCTGGCCGATGCTGCCCACCTGAAAATCAATGGCGCAAGGATGGCCGTCACAACTGATAGCTTTGTCGTAAAGCCGCTTGTGTTTCCCGGAGGCTCGATCGGGGAACTTGCCGTAAATGGAACCGTCAACGACCTGGCTGTTTCAGGTGCAAGACCGGAAGCAATCGTAGTCACTTTCATTCTCGAATCCGGTTTGCCCACGGAAATATTGCAACGCGAGATTCAAGCCATGGCCGATGCCGCTCAATACGCGGGCGCTCGAATCGCCGGTGGCGATACGAAAGTCGTCGAACACGGCAAAGCCGATGGTATGTACATCACGACGACCGGTCTCGGCACGCCGCTGTCGGGAGTCGAGATCAATCCGCAGTCGGTCCGCCCCGGAGACAAGGTTTTGCTGTCGGGTCCCATGGGCGATCACGGAATCACAATTTTGCTCGCGCGCGGCGAACTCGATATGGAAGGCGATCTCGAGTCCGACACACGGTCAGTCTTTCCTCTCGTCGAAGCTGTTGTCGCAGCGGCTGGCGCGGGCGTTCGCTGGATGCGCGATCCCACGCGCGGCGGTGTCGCGACGTCGCTGAACGAGCTGGCACGAGATTGCGGACTGGGTATCGTCCTGTTCGAGGACAAAGTTCCGGTACATGACGCCGTGCGCGGAGCATGCGAGTTGCTAGGGCTCGATCCCCTCCACATCGCGAATGAAGGACAGTTCCTCGCTATCGTGGCTCCTGGCCTTGCAGATGCCGCACTAAGCGCACTCCATTCGATACCCGGTGGCGCCGAAGCCTGCATCATCGGAGAAGTTCGCGAACAGCCTGCCGGCTCGGTGCTGGTCACGACTCGCTACGGCGGCAGCCGAATCGTCGACATGCTTGTTGGCGATCCCCTGCCGCGTATTTGCTAACTGCAAAGCAGCAAACGCGATGTGCTCAAAGGAAATATGGCTACAAAGTGCCAACTCGCTGCTCAAATTGAACAGCGCCTGCTGGCGAGAAACCAGATCTTAGATTCGTTTTTCGCGCGAGAGGCGCATCGCCTCGCTGAGGCATGCCGCGAGATGTCCGACCGTTTTCTGCGGGGCGGCCGGTTACTCGCCTTTGGCCAGGGACCATATGCCACGGACGCCCAGCATGTTTCGGTCGAATTTGTGCATCCCGTCATCGTGGGAAAGCGTGCCCTCCCCGCCCTCGACTTGTCGATTCTCTTCCGACCGTGGCTCGAAGCGATTGTCCGCCCTGATGACATTGTCATGGGCTTCGGTCCGCCCGCGGGTGACCCGTCAGTCTGGGTTGCGCTAGATGCTGCCGATTCGCGCGGTGCCATGACCTTCGCCCTCCCCGGTCTCGAAGGGTCGTACACGATTCCGCCAGCTAACGCCGATCCTTTTATTCAGCAGGAGCTTGTCGAAGTCCTTTACCACACCCTATGGGAGACCGTGCATGTTTTCTTCGAGCACCGCGAATTGGGGCACGATGTGGGGGAGGCTGAGTTCCTTTACCCGTTCTTGGGGCGTGAGAAGCAGTTAACGTCCGACACCACCACCCAAGTGGCTGATTCAATTCTCATGAAGGTGGCCGATGACGCGAGACTGCGCGCGCAGGTGGCGCAGGAGGAAGCCGAGCACATTGGCAATGCCACTTCCGCCATTGCCGAACGCGTCCGTCGTGGCGGCAAGCTAATCATTTTCGGAAACGGCGGATCGGCCACTGATGCGAACGATTGGGCCATCGATTGCGTTTCGCCGCCGTCAAACTGGAGGCCCATCCCTGCTGTTTCGCTTGCGCTCGAGCCTGCCAACATCACTGCAATCGCCAATGATGTGGGCACAGACGTAATTTTTCTGAGGCAGATGATCGCGCAGGCTCAGCCTGACGATGTGGCCATCGCAATCTCCACAAGCGGCGGCTCGCGAAACATAATTATGGCTCTCGAAGAAGCCCGCAAGCGCAAGCTGCTGACAGTAGCGCTGCTGGGTTACGACGGCGGCGAAATCCATCGCCGCAGTTTGGCCGACTTTCCGCTGATCGTCCGTTCCGATTACATTCCACGCATTCAGGAGATTCAAGCCTCGGTGTATCACGTGATCCGCGAGGCGACGGAGGTGCTCAGCCGTGGCGAAGCTTGAGCTTTACGGAACGAAAACATGCCAATACACGCAAGAAATGCGGGAGTGGCTCGAATGGAAGGGAACTGATTTCGTGGAATACGATGTGGAAATCGACCCGGCTGCGCGCGAGCGTATGCGCGCGCTTGCAAATGGCCAGGGTACGGTTCCTATGCTAGTTGACGGCGACAAGGTCATCCAAATCGGATGGCAAGGACGCGGTTGCATCGTGAACCTGGAGTAATCCCGCATGGCGAGTGCTTGTTCCATCAAAGTTCGTGGAGTGGTGCAAGGCGTGGGCTTTCGCCCGTTTGTATATCGCCTCGCTCGCGCAAACACGCTCGCCGGCTGGGTGCTGAATGGAGAAGAAGGCGTCGAGATTTTTATCGAGGGCGCGGACAACGGTCTAAAGGCATTCGTCAAGGAGCTAACAGCCGCGCCTCCATCGGCTGCGCACATTACTGAAATCGAAGTCGAGTCTTCCGCTCCCGTCGGCTGCAACGACTTTACGATTCGCGAGAGTCAGCGGAACGACCGCCTCACGGCCCGTATCTCGCCGGACCTGCCCATCTGCGACGATTGCCTAAGAGAGTTGTTCGATCCTGTTGATAAAAGGCATCACTACCCCTACATCAATTGCACAAATTGTGGCCCGCGCTACTCGGTCGTCCTCGCTCTGCCTTATGACCGCCCGAACACGACCATGCGGATTTGGCCGCTCGATGAGTACTGCTCGGGCGAGTATCACGGCCCCGACAATCGCCGGTTTCACGCGCAGCCCATCGCCTGCGCTGGTTGCGGGCCGGAATATTACCTGCAAGTCGGCAACACGACGACTCGCGGCAGTGAAACGAGCATTCGCAACGCCGCAACGATGCTGGCGTCCGGCCACACCATCGCTGTGAAAGGACTTGGTGGCTATCATCTCGCGTGCGACGCAAGAAACGCTTCGGCGGTTCGTGAGCTCCGCCATCGAAAATATCGCAAAGAGAAACCGTTCGCCTTGATGGTGAAGAATCTGGACATCGCCAGAACCCTCGCCAGCGCTTCCGGGGAGACGGAGACGTTGCTCACTTCCTCGGCGCGGCCGATAGTGCTCGCCTCGGCGAAGGTGAATCTGCCGGGAGTCGCGCCGGACAATAACGAACTCGGCATCATGCTGCCCTACACGCCTCTTCACCATTTGCTGTTTGCAGCGGGCGCGCCGGAAATTCTGGTAATGACGAGCGCGAACCGTTCGAGCGAACCGATTGCCTTCGATGACGCGGACGCTCTGCAGCGCCTCTCCGGCATTGCGGGTGCTTTCTTGGTCGGTGAGCGGCCTATCGCAAGGCGAGTTGACGATTCAATTGCTCGTGCCGGAGCTTTTGGTCCGGTACTTCTCCGCCGGTCTCGCGGATACGCCCCGAGCGCAGCTGCTGTTCTACCCACGAACCGCCCCATCTTGGCACTCGGCGCCGATTTGAAAAATACCGTGACGCTGGTCGTTGACGGGCAAGCATTTGTGAGCCAGCACATTGGCGACCTCGAACATTTCGAATCTCTCCGGGCGTTTCAGCAAACGATCGAAGATTTGGTTTCGATGTATGAAATTTGTTGGGATGAACTGCTCGTCGTGCACGATTGCCATCCGCAATACGCGTCTACTATCCATGCTTCAGCGCTGTCTTCATCCGAAACGCGAAGCGTCCAGCACCACCGCGCGCACGTCGCCTCGGTCCTTGCGGAACGCGGCGAATGGAACAAGCGTGTTGTGGGCGTTTGCTTCGATGGCACGGGTTACGGCGACGACGGCACGATATGGGGCGGCGAGATTTTCGCCGGAAGCATCAGCGAAGGCTTTGAGCGAGTAGCCCATCTTCGTCGTGCAATCCTCGCAGGCGGCGACGCGGCAGCGCATTATCCAATACAAGCGGCAGCCGGCTTCCTGGCTCAACTAGAAGACCTGCCGGACCTGATCGCCGCGCCCTTCCGTTTTTCGGAACGCTTTCATGGCGCGATGGAACTGATCCGCAAAGGGCTCAGGACGTTTACGACCACCTCAATGGGCCGTCTTTTTGACGCGGCTGCCGCACTGCTTGGATTTACTCGCGAGACGACTTTTGAAGGTCAGGCCGCGATGTGGCTCGAGCAGATCGCGCGCAATGCCCAGACTAGCGACGCGTATCCCTTTCCCTTCGTGGATAGCGAGCTCGACTTTCGGCCGCTGCTTGCGAATTTGTCGAAGGACCGCTTTGCCAGACGCGACGCCAACGAATGCGCACGGGCCTTCCAGAAGGGTATTGCCCTCGGCGTCTTCAACGCGGCGACGACGGCTTGCCGGGAATTCGATACCGATACCATCGTATTTTCAGGCGGAGTTTTTCAGAACGAACTTTTGCTAGAGGATCTAAAAGCCATCTTCAGCTCTACCCCGTTTCAAATTTGGACTAATCATGCCGTCCCGCCCAACGATGGGGGCATTAGCCTCGGTCAAGCAGCTCTGGCGTCGTTCGGGCAATTTGATGGCCCCGAGTCAGCGAGTTGGAACAAATCAGTTTCCGGATAACAGACCAATGCACGAGCTTTCGATCGCTTTGAATATTGTCGATATGGCGCAGGAAGAATCCAGTCGAAGAGGCGGTGTGCCGATCCGAGCCATTCATCTCAAATTGGGTCTTCTCTCCGGGGTCGTGAAGGATGCCCTGTTCGCGTCATATGAGATGGCGTGCGAACACACGCCCCTCGAAGGATCGCGCTTGATTGTGGAAGAAGTTCCGGTTCTGGTTTTTTGCCCGCATTGCAATGGGCAACGGCCAGTTCATTCCCTGCAATCATTTTGTTGCGCCGAATGTGGCACGCTTACAGGCGATGTCGTGCAAGGCAAAGAACTCTTAATTGTGGGCCTGGAGGTGGATGAGTGAATTCCCCGACACGTATGATTGAAGTGCGCCAGAACGTGTTGAAGCAGAATGACGTGATCGCTCGCGCTCTTCGCCAACGATTTCACGATGCAGGCGTTTTCGTCGTAAGTCTGGTGTCGAGCCCAGGTGCGGGCAAGACAGCTCTCCTCGAGAAAACGCTGACTCTACTGAGGCAAAGGTTTCGCGTAGCCGCCCTGGTAGGTGATCTTGCTACGGAAAATGACGCAGTCCGCCTTGCTCGTAGTCAGGCCCCCATCAAGCAGATCCTCACCGGGACTGTCTGCCACCTCGAAGCCGCCATGGTGCAGAGTGCCCTCGAAGATTGGAAGCTCGACGAACTCGACTTCCTGTTCATCGAGAATGTGGGCAATCTCGTGTGTCCGTCCTCCTACGATCTCGGTGAAGATCTCCGACTCGTCCTCATGTCTGTCACGGAAGGCGAAGACAAGCCGCTGAAATACCCCACGATATTCAACAGTGCTGACGTGACCGTGATCACCAAGATCGATTTGGCTGAAGCAGTCGAATTCAACGCCCCCGCCGCGAACCGCAACATTCAGGCAGTGCGGCCCGGCATGACGATTCTAGATGTCTCAGTGAAGTCCAGCGCAGGTATGGAAGAATTTCTGGAGTTTTTGCACTCACGCCGTGAAAACGCGCGGGCTGCGCAGCCTCCTCAAGCGATCGGCGCATCCGTGGCACCTGAGAAGTGAATCGCGCTTAAAGCATTTAAGGATCAACGCGCCAACTCATGCACGTCCGGTGATCCCTCAGCATTTTCTTCAAGCTTAAGTCCCAACAGCTCTGACGATCCCATCAAACTGGCAGTATCCAATAGAGGCGTCACAGCACTTTTCAAGAATGGCGGCTTTTGTGCCGAGCTATCCTGTTATATGTTCCCCTTCCAGCAACCTTCATAGATTCAGGGCAACCGAAGTGTCACGTCCCGTGACAGGAGCACAATTGTGAACACGCGTTCGGTTTTCTCTAACATCGAACATGCAACGAAAATGCAGATCTTCTCGTTCCAGAGTTATACGCTGCTCACTCTTCAATCGGTGCAGGACATCTTCACTACGACGCGTTACGCCGGCGACGTGATCGTGCAGATGGACCAAATTGGAGTGGGTTCATTGCTGATTGTTATTGTTGCCCTCGTTTGCGTCGGCGGGGTAGTTGTTCTGAATTCCTCGTCGCAATTTAGCCGTTTCGGTGCTACAGCGCTAACGGGCGACGCGGTTTCGCTCGCTCTCCTCCGCGAACTCGGTCCCGTGTTCACCTCGCTTTTGGTGGCGGGCCGGAACGCCACCGGAATGGCTTCCGAGTTGGGGTCCATGGTTGTTACGGAGCAAGTGGACGCGATGCGAGGACTCGGTATTGACCCCATCCGCAAGCTGATGACTCCCCGAGTGCTTGCTATGGTGCTGGTGCTTCCTTTACTCGTGGCGGTGGGGGATTGCGCGGGGCTGCTTGGCGGATTTGCGGTGGCGAGGATCACGCTCCATCTCAGCGCAGAACAGTTCTGGACCCGCGCTGTCCATGCGCTGGTTTTCGGAGATCTTGTCATGGGCTTCGCAAAACCCGTTATTTTCGGATTCATCATTGCAACGGTGGGTTGTCATGAAGGATTTCGAGTGAAAGGCGGGACCGCGGGCGTAGGCCGCGCCACGATTACGGCATTCGTGGTTTCCTCCGTCGTTGTTCTAGTCGTTGATCTGTTCGTTACACGGCTGTTGCTGTATATGTTCAATTTGTGACAACCACTCAATTTAAAAAATACGGCGGCCAGATCCTGAAGATCAGCTTTTAGCACCAGCAGGCCGACACATACGGTGCGCTCTCTCTGCACGATTTAAAGAGAGCCTCGCTCGGTTACTTCAACTCAATCGCAATCGCCTCATACGGAAAGTCGCTGAGGTTTTCGGGCAGCTTCTCAGCCGCAGAACACAAGCGGACCTGCCCGGCCTTGGCGTGGACATTTTCTGTTTTTCCATCTGGGTAAGTGACAAGCAGATGAGCTATTGTGAGGTTGATTTCAAGCGAAGACGAACATCCATGCATCACGGATTTCTCGTGCGGTCCAAACTTGATGCGGAGGACCCGTACCCTTTCGTTTTCCAACTCAACGCTGTAGTGCTCGGGGTCAACTTTGACCGGATCCTCGGTTTCCGGGCGCATTTTCGACGCTATGGACACATTTCACCTTCGGCGCTAGTAAATTAAGCCCTTCTACGAGGGCCATGTGATATTCAGAAGCCGGCACGATTCAAAGTTCATAGCCGGCTATTCCGTCCCGAGATAGTGTTCTAGGAAGTCGAAGCGTTTCACGCAAATTTCACATTTCCTGCGACTCGGCCCTAACTGTCAATCCTGAGTGCTGGTTGCTGTCTTGGATTTACTTCGGTGCCGTTTGGACTTTGAGGATTTTTTCGCAGGATGCTTCGCCTTCAGACGTTCGTTTTCCGCTTTCAACTCAGCGTTTTCCTTCGTCAGAACATCGATACGATTTCCCAGGTCGCCGGAATCTTTTTGCAACTGCAATATCTGCGCTTTCAGTTGTTCGTTCTCTTGCCGCGCCTTTGTATCCTGGCAGGCCGTTAACGATAAACCCAGCGCGATGGCCAGCCCCAAACCAGCTAGAATGTTCCTGCTCATTGACCCTCCCCCAAGTGTGCTGCGAGCGGACTCTCGGGTGCGCCGAGATACCGGACAGAGCCGCGTTGGATAGTTGGAATTGCTTTCATCCTTTGAGGTTAGCCTGTTGAAAAGGATTCGGCTACGGTGAAGTGCGCGAAATGCGGTGCGGAGCTCATAGCCAGGCCTGTACCCGGCGCGAAGCAGTTTCCTCGCAGGCTCGAATGTCCGGAGCACGGGTGGCAGCAGGAAAAATTGAGGCCCATTCGCATGAGGTTTCACAAAGATCGCCCCAATTGGTAGCGAAGCCGGTGTTCTTGACCGTCAATGTTGGTCTAGTACCCCCATTTACATTCGCAAATTTCTTCGTTAACGTTGTATTCCCGGCCATTCATCAGAGGAAAGGCGCCTTTGAGGGGCTGAGGATTGCTGCCACAGGTGTTCTTTCCTGCTTGATTTCCGAGGTCACAAATGAAAAAAACCGCTTTTATCTTGGCGGTCGGATCGCTCCTTTTCGCCGGTATCCTCTCGGCTAGGGCATTACAGTCCCAAGGCCCGCAGTCCAAGTGGCAAACGTTCGGTGGGAAAGTTGTCTCCCAGAACGATGTGCGGTTCGTGTTGAAGGACTATGACAACGACATCTGGTATCACATTGATGACCAGCAGAGAGCCGCCAGCTTCCTGGGGAAAAATGTATTGATCACCGGGGCCTTTGACGGCCTCACGGGCACGATTCGCGTTCAGAATATTGTGGAAGCAACGGTCGAGCAGATATCGGCTGCAAACACCGAGAGAATCAAACAAAATACACCGCCGCCACCTCCACCTCAGAAGCCCGCACCGCCTCTTCCGGCGGTCCAAGCCAATGCGCCTAGAGCAGTCCCTTCACGGCCCAATCCGCCACCGCCGCCTTTGGAGGCTCGAAGAACACTCCCCGAAAGCGAGACTCGGCGCCCTGCGCCTCGGGCTGAAGGCCCGGTCGGCACCCCGCGGCCGGTAGCGAGTTCGAGCCCTGCGTTAAGTTTGCCCGAAGAGGCTGTAAGCGCCTCCTCCACAGTGGCGATAAGTTCTCGCCGTTCAATTCCGGTGCCTAGTGCTCTCGCCTTGCAAAAACCGCCCGCAAAGGATTTGGTGCTCGGGCGACGAGTCAGAAAAGTCTCACCGTCTTACCCAGTCGAAGCCAAACAGCAGGGGATTGAGGGCACAGTGCGCTTGCACGCCGTGATCGGCGCCGATGGGGCCGTTCAGAGTGTCCAGCCGGTGAGTGGTCCGGAACTGCTTGTCGCGGCGGCCGTGGTTGCTGTTCGTGAGTGGCGCTACGGCCCGACGCTTTTTGAGGGTCGCCGCATTCCGGTCCAAGAAGATATCAGGTTCGTATTTAGGCTTCCAAATTAGTGGCGAAAGTAGTTTCGAGACGATAAGCAATCAGCGCGCTAAGCGGCTCCTGCCGTTTTGGATCGCTCGGTAGCGGAGGCGCGCTTCAAATGTGTCGTGTCGAGTGCTGCGAGGACCATGTGGCTAAACGAACTAAAGACAAAGTAAGGGCCGGGCGCTTGCGACGCGAAGTGTTCCATCCTTTGACGCGCGGCAGCCATCCCTTCGACCGCCTCAACCCAGACGACATCCTTATCGCCAAACCTGCCTCTGAAAATGTCGAAAGATGGGATTACTGAGGAATCCATAATTGTCAGCCTCCTCCCTGCTGCTGAGGCGGGAAGGTCAGCAGGGCGCCGCAACAGCGGCAAACGATCAGAAGCCCAGTAGGAGCCACTCTTATAACACTCCCGCTCTCTCGAGCGCAAGGATTTCGGGATTTACGGAGTCCGCCGGGCTCGTCCGCACACTCATCCCATCATCGCGATGGCGAAAAGCCGATCAAAACGCGCTGGATCAGAAAGAACTTCGTGCGCTATTCCATTTCGAACGTCAAGTACGTGAACTTTCCGGCTCTCTCGACCAGCATCGCCGCGGGTTCTCCGGGCTTCAGACTCGTGAAAGCGGCACGAAGATCATCCACGGTTGTAGTTCGCACGCGGTTCAAACTGTGAATCACGTCGCCCTCTGCCAGCCCGGAATCAACGGCGAGCTGGTCAGAGACCAGCGATGCCACCGCCACCCCCGACGGCATCCGAAGGCCGCCCAGAAACTCCGCCACTTCCGGCGTGACAGTGATGCCGACGATACCCAATCTCGCGATGAGGCCCTTCGCCGGTTCAGCCATCTCCGAAAGTCGCTGGGGGTCGGCGCGCGGTTCCACGACCGCGACATTGGCTTCGAACTTTTGGCTGCCGCGCAAGATTCCAAGCTTCGCAGAGCCTCCTGAATTCAGCACGTACAAGCCCAGCGTAAAAAGCGGAACATTGTTAACCGGAAAGCCATCGAGGCTCACGATCACGTCGCCCGTCTTCAGTCCCGCTCGCTCCGCAGGCCCCCCGGCCTCGACATTGGAAATTATCGCGCCGACTTCGGCCGAAAGTCCCAGTCCGCCAGCCAATTCCGGCGTCAGCGACTGAAGATCGACGCCAATCGAGCGCCGCCGCACCCGCCCATATTTTCGAATTTCTTCGTACGCGAACCGCACGATGCCGCCCGGAATCGCAAATCCCAGTCCTTCATTTCCGCCAGACTTCGAATAAATAAATGTATCGATGCCCACCACATTGCCTTCCACATCCACCAGTGGCCCGCCACTATTTCCCGGATTGATCGCCGCATCCGTTTGTATATAGACCATCTGATCGTCAGGACTCTGTTGCCGCAGAACAGAACTAACCAGTCCGAACGCCACAGAATTCTGCAAGCCTTCCGGGCTGCCAAAAGCCAGCACGATTTCTCCCTTCTGCACCCGGTTGTAGCGGCTGATCGGAAGCGTCGGAAGGCCCGTCGCTTCCACTTTCAACACCGCAAGATCAATCAGCTTGCTCACTCCTATAATCCGTGCGGGCAAGATTCTCCCGCGCGCCTTGAGCAGACCTTCCGCTTGCGATTCATCGCTTATCGGTGGAGTCAATGCCACTCGCACCCGGTCCGCGCCTTTCACCACGTGAGCGTTTGTAACAATGTATCCATCAGGATCGACGATCACGCCGGATCCGAGCGCTCGCTCGCGGCCCAACGCGCTCGAAGCCTTGTCCTCCTCATCGCTTGGCGATCCATACCCCGTGACAAGCACTTCGACAACGGCTGGCGAAACGCGCTTCGCCAGATCTTGAAACGAATGGCTCAGCTGCAGCATCACATCTGCATCTTTCTGTGCAGGCGGCGAAGTCTGACCTTGTGCAAACGCAGCGGGAATCAAGGATGTGCTCAGAAGAAAAGCCAGCAGCGCGAGAGCAAACCGAACTACCAGCGAGATATTTTTCCCACCGTGGTTCATGACGGTAGCTCTCCTTTCGGATGAAGATTGAGCCGCTCGACGGAATGCGCCTCCACTTTGCTCCACGTCACAATCTTCAGATCGAGCACGAAAATTGAGTAAAGCACCGGCACAAGCAGTAGAGTGATAAATGTTGCAACTCCCAGTCCGCCAATCTGCGCATAGCAAAGCGGCTGCCACAAAGGTCCGCCGTGAATCGCAAGCGGAAAGAGCGCCAGGATCGTGGCTCCCACCGTGATCATCACCGGCCGTAACCGCACAATACCCGCATCGAGCAATGCCTGTTCGAGCGGCTCGCCTTTCTCATGCATCTCCTCGATGAAATCGAAAAGCACAATCACGTGGCTCACGATCACGCCAATCAGGCTGGCAATCCCCAGAAAAGCCATGAAGCCAAACGGAGAGCCCATGATGTAAAGCGCGATCAGCGCCCCCGCGACGCCGTAAGGTGCGGCGGCCAGAACCAATATCGGCTTGATCGAATGTTTGAATTGGAATGCCAGCGCCAGAAAAATCATCCCGACCGAAATCCCCATCACCACGCTTAAATTCTTGAACCCATCCACTTGCTTGGCCTGCTCTCCGCTCACAATAATTTTGTAGCCGGGTGGAAGTGAATTCTCGAGTGCCGTTAATTTCGGCGCTGCGGGAGCGAACACCTCCGATGCCAGGAATCCCGGCTGAGTGAAGCTCTGAACGGAGATCGTCCGGAAATGTTCGAGGCGCCGGATACGCATATTGCGCAGCGCGTTCTCCACTGACGAGACTTCTAGCAGCGGCACTTTATTATTCGATTGCGACGAATACACGTAAAGGTTCTGCACGTCGGAAAGATTCACGCGCTCTTCCATCCGAAGCCGCGCCACCACTGGAATTTGCTGATCGCCGCGCCGCAAGGTGGTCAGTGACGCGCCGCTCAATGCCGAACTCGACGAATTCGCTACATCCTGATTCGTTACGCCCGCTAGATTCGCGCGGTCCGGATCCACTTTGAGTTCCACCTGAAAACCTTCGGGTCCCCAATCATCGCGAACTCGCGCCGACGCCGGAACAGCGCTGAGAATCGCCGTCACCTTATCCGCGATGGAACGCAACGTCGCGATATCCTTCGCTTCATCCAGCGCGCTAACATCCGCCAGCCCCGTGACCCGCAATTCCACTGGGTAATCCACCGGGTTCGTCTGCAGTTGGCGCACATCCACTCGCGCGCCGAGCGCATTTTTCGAAATTGCATCCTGAAACGCGCCAATCAGTTTCGGCGTATCCTCTTTGTCGTACAGCTCGATAATCACTTGCGCATAATTCAGCTGCTGCAATTGCGGTGTTACAGAAAACCAAAATCTCGGGCCCCCTCCGCCTTCGAATGTCGTCAGCGATTTCAACACCGGTCGCGGTTTCCCATCCTTACCCGCATGCTCCTTCGCGTAAGCCTCAGCCGTCGTCCGCACCAGATTCTCCACTTGCAACGCGGCTTGGTTAGTCGCCGTCAACGGCACGTCATTCGGCAGCCAAACATCCAGGAACGACAAATACTGCACATCGTCCGGGAAAAACTGCGTCTTCAATCGATGCCCGAAAAATCCACCCAGCGCCAAAAAAAGCAGCGACACCCCAAAAACAGGCCAGCGATGATCGATCGCGAATTTCCCCACGCGATAGTAAAACCCCGTGAATCCGCGTGTTTCCCGTTCCTCCATCGTACTTTCTTTTTTCTTCGATGGCCGCAGCAGGTAGTAGCCCAGAAACGGAATGAACGTCATCGACGCGAGCCGCGAAGCGACCAGCGCGCACGTCATCACGATCGGAAGACTAAACAGAAATTCACCAGTCGTGCCTGTCAGCATCAGAAACGGAAGGTAAGCCACAATATTTGTAATCGTCGCAAACAGGATCGCGTGGGCCAGCTTCACGGGTCCCAGCCACGCGGCAATTACCGGCGGATGGCCATCCTCCAGCGACCGCTTGATCGAATCTCCGGCCACCACCGGGTCGTCCACGAGAAGCCCGAGCGCGATAATTAATGTCGCCACCGAAACCTGCTGAATATCGATTCCCAGCAGATGCGCGAATCCAAACGTCATCGCCAGAGTAATCGGAATCGAAATCGCCATCAGCACCGCCGAGCGCCATTCCCAGAATCCGACAAGCGATACGATCACCACCAGCGCGATCGCTTCGTACAGCGCGTCCATGAAAAGAGCGACGTTCTCCTTCACCTGCCTCGGCTGATCTGACGTGGCTGCAATCACCAAATCCGACGGCAGCAACTTCTTCGTCTCCGCTATCTTGTCCTGCACGTGCTCCGCAAACTTCGCGATCTGCTCACCCGTCCGCATCTGCACAGCAAGCGTGACGGCGCGCGTGCGCTGCCACTTTCCCTGTTCATCGCGCCAGGTATAAAAATTCAAGTAGCGCGCGGGGCTCTGATATCCGCTGCGGATATCCACCAGGTCTCGCAGATAAACGGCCGATCCGCCGCTCGACGTTCCCACAATCACGTTGCCGATGTCGGCCGTATTCGTGAACTCACCCGAAGGATCGACCAGAATATTTTTCGAACCCACCTCCAGCGCGCCGCCAGGTAGCGTAATGTTGCGCGCGTTTAAAATTCCTTTCAGGTTCGATGGCTGCAATCCGTACGAAGCCAGCCGCTCCTGCGAATAATCCAGATAGATTTGTTCCTGCAGCACGCCATTTCGATCCACTCGCGAAACTTCCGGCGCCCCCAAAATCGTGCGCGATAGAAGATCCGTGAATTGGTCTAACTGGCGATACGTATATTTATTCCCTGGCGCCGCTGCGAGTTGCGAGCCGACAAGGCTCGGATCGTGAACCACCACGGGAGGCCAAGTATCCGGGTGAATCTCCGATTCGTGCAGCATCGTCTCGACGTAAGACTTGATGTAGGCATAGATTTCCCTATCCGTTTTGTGCGTGAACGCATCGACGGCGGAAAATCCGGGGCCATTGACCAGTTGACTTCGACTTATTATTTCTCGCGCCTCCGCGGAGTGTACGAATAAGCGCGTACCTCTTTCGACCGCTTCTTGCGGCACTGCTTGCGGATAGCAATAGACGAGCGACACTGGAACGCCGCCGGCTTTTCCCCTCCGCCCTTTGCGCACACGCTCGAGTGCCTCCTGAATCGCGTACCCGCGCACCGCAATTGCAGTGGGATCCTCCAGCGGACTGGCAACGGTAAGCATCAACGCCGCAGTGTCGCCGAAATCGCTATTGAACTTGATTGGCCCCGCACCTTGCGGAAGGCTCAGAGAATTCAGCTTCAGATTCATGTCGCTGAATTCTTTCTTCGAATCCTTCACGTTCTCCGCGAGTTGCACCTGAATGATCGAAAGGCCTGGCATCGAGAGTGACTTGATTCCGAAATCGCCTCCTTTCGGCGCTCGTATATTCGGGTTTTGCGCGATGCTCGATTCAATCGGTCGTGTGACCAACTGTTCCACTTGTTCCGCCGTCGCCCCAGGCCACTGCGTCTGCACGGACGCCACGCGCACAGGAATATCCGGATCTTTTCGCTTGGGCATCTGCGTGTAGCCGTAGATCCCGAGGGCGAAGGTAGCCAGCAGCAGGATTCCCGAAATCTGGCGGTTCTCTACGAAGAAACGAGCGGTATCGCGCTCATTCTGGATGTAGTCCGCGTCGCTTCGGTGGGCCATCCGTCGGTCTCTTCGGCTTCCTGAAAGATTTAAGGAATCACCCGCACCACTTGCCCGTCGTTCACCAAAGTCGCGCCGTTCGAAATCACGCGATCGCCCGGGCTAAGACCCTTTGTGATCGCCACCATATTTCCGTACGCCATGCCCGGCTGTACGATTCGCCGTTTTGCTACATCCTTCTCACCATCTCGCACGACGATGAAGACACTGAATGTCTTGTTCGATCCTTCCGGGCCCGAAACGATGGCCTCAAGCGGAACAACCAGCACAGGTGACTTGAGTTTCGCTTGGCCAAGGTCGAGCGTCGCCACCATACCGGATTTTAAAAGGTCGTTTGAATTCGGAACGGTCACTTCCACCTGAAACGTCCGGCTCTTCTGATCCGCCTGCGGCGCGATGGCAGTCACTTGGCCATAAAATTCCTGCGTGTAAGTTTCCGTTTGAATTCCTTGTCGTTTACCTAGCGTCACGGAAGCCAGCACCGTATCCGGAATTCCAAACACGGCTTTCACGCGTTTGGTATCGCCCATCGTGAATCCAGTCGTGCCTGTTCCCACCAACGCTCCCAACTCGATGTTGCGATTCAGAATCTGGCCATCCATGGGCGCGCGCAACTCACAATCGCTTAATGACTGCTGAGCCTGGGAGACAACTGCCTGCGCCGTCGTCACCGATCCTTGGCTCGAGTCGTTCTGCGCTTTCGCAGCATCGTAATCGGACTGGGTGAGCGCGTTTGCGTTGTAAAGAGCCTGTGCGCGCGCGAAATCCTGTTTCGATTTCTCCGCCGCGGCCTGCGCCTGTTCCAGTTGCCCTTTATACTGTTCGACGGCGTGCTGGTAATCCGACTCGCGCACCCGCGCCAGCACTTCTCCTTTTTTCACCCAATCGCCCTGCTGGAGATTGCGCTCCCGCCCATCCGCTCCCTTCCGCTGTAAAATCGTTGTCACATATCCTGCCGATTTGAACGCAACGTTCACCTGCTCGTACGGCGTTATGCTCGCCGAGTAAGTCACGCCCTCCGGGCCGGAATATTCCTGCACTTCCGTCACGGCCACAGGAACCAAAGGCTTCTCTGGAGCCTTCTGCGAGGATTCGCATCCGCTAACTGCGCACGCCAGCATTAAACAAACTAGCGCTGGGCCGCGTGGGTAGCTCCGCTGTTTCTGCATCTAGTCCTCGCCCAGCGATTTTTCGAATTCTGAACGCGCACTCCAAAAATTGGATAAGGCCTGCTGGTACTGTGACGCCGCTTGCGCCATGCTGGCCTGTTCCGTCTGCAACGTGCTGAGCAATGCCGCCTTCTGCTTGTACTGCTCCATCACCACCTGCAGCTTTTGCTTCTCCGCTTCTTGCCCAAGTAGCGCCACTTTCAGGCCGGCCCGAGCCTCCCGCAGTTTTCGAAAGCGATTATCTAGATCAATCACCACCTGGCTTTGAGTTTCGGTCAGGTTCAAACGGCTCTGTTCGATATTTCTTTGCTTCTCGTCCATCAAGTGGCGCTTGTAACCCCAATCGTAGAGATCCCATTTGAACGAAATTCCCAGCGAATTCACAGTGGACGGAAATCCCTCGATGGTGAAAGGTGAAAAGAAAAGGTATTGAATCCCCACGTCGGGAATGTACTGCGACTTTTGTATCCGCCGCGCATAAACGGCCTGGTCGATTTTGATCTGCGCCTGCCGAATCTCCGTTCGATTGGTCAGAGCCGTCTTTCGCGCCAGCTCCAAATCCTGCTCCTCGGGAAGCGCGTCTGGCACGCCGCCCAGTCGAAACTCTGTCCGAATATCTCGTCCCATTAAATCATTCAGATTTTCTTTCTGGGTTTCGAGAGTGTCTTGCAGCGTGATCACCTGCAATTCCGCTTGCGCCAGCTGTGCCTTCACTCCCGTCGACTGATAGGGCAGCGCCGTTTTTTCCTGTACATATTGTTCAGTGGTGCGGTCCACTTCTTGCAGCGCCTTCAAGTTTTCCTGCGCAGCCTCCAGAGCGCTTTGCGATTGCAATAGTCCGTAGTAAGCCTCTTTCACAGAGTTCGTGATCTGCTGCCGCTGCTGGCGCAATTGTTCCTGGCTCAGTTGTTTCCCAACTTTCATCAGCTGAATATTCAGATGTGCGCTATAAAGCTGCGTGAGCGGTTGATACGCTTGAATGAAAGCCAGCGCCGACAATTTCGGCTCCGTAGTGATCACGGTGTCCTTCGCCGGCACTGGGCTTCCATTAACGAGCCCGAAGGCGTTCTCCGGAATATTGACGTTGATGGCCTGCAGCAGCCCCGACCCGATCAGCTGCACATTAAATTGAGGATAGCGCTGAGTCTTCGCAGCCAGGATGGCGTCGTTCGCGTACAGCACCGCTTGATTCGAAATCTTGATGGAGCGGTTATTTTGCTGCGCTTCGGCGATAGCGGCTGTCAGGGTAAGTAGGTCCGGAGAATCCTTCTGTGTCCCCTGGCCAAAAACACGGGCTGCCATTAAGAGGAGCAGGACGGCATTGAAAAGAAGGCGGGGCATTCAGGCCGCACTCCCTGCTGGGGCGCAAATTCCGCCGTCACGGACGGCGCTGCATCCCTCAAAACTTTTTATTTCAGTTGGGTGGCTGGCGGAATGTATACCGTCGCGCGCGACCGTGTCAATCGAAACGAAGGAACGTCTTTGGCGGTAGCAAAAATTATTTCACGTCACAGCCGGAATTCCGCTCGACTACACCGGCACAGTTGACGGCGATACGATGTCCGGCGCAATGAGTGGACGAGCTAAGACGGGCAACTGGAAAGCGACGCGCGCCAAATAAACCCCGTCGCTAATCGCCAAAACGCGCCGCCGCACGAGCTTTTGCCTTCGCAGCTTCTTCTTCCCGGCTTCTCGGCTCCGCAGTTGTCTCGAGCGACTGCAGCAGTCGGGCCGAGACATTGGCGATTTCATCCACCGCAACGAGAAACGCCACTTCATTTGCTTTGGATGGTTTGTGAAAACCCGTTATTTTCCTCACAAACTGAAGCGAAGCGTCTCGGATTTCGTCGGGCGTTACGGGCGGATCAAAATTGAAGAGCGGTTTGATATTCCTGCACACGGAAAACTCCCAATATTCCAAATATTAAGTTTGATTTAGAACGGCGCATGGGAACAGTCGTAACCTTCCTGGCCTACATCCTAATCCCATATCGACCGCAGGTTTCGAATACAGTGAGCAAATGCGACATCCCCAGCAGGTCGCGAACCGCCTTGCTCATGTTGCAAAGCTCCAGCTTGCAGCCGGAGTTCCGGGCCGAAATATACAAGCCAACAAGCGTTCCAAGCCCGGAACTATCCATGAACGCAACTTCGGCAAGGTCGAGAACGATCCGCTTCTGCCCCGGGATCAAGGCTTTCACTTCGCTTTTCAGAAGCGGTGCGTATTCGATCGTGAGCCGTCCCGCACACTCCACCACCATTGCATCTTCAAGCGCGTAGCTTTTGATCTTCAATTGATGGAGCGGGAGGCTGGGAGTTTCCGCTGGCATCATTTTCACCTATCTCGCAGTCGCAGCTCTTGCTTCGTCCGCGCGAACCACCGGCACATCCACCAGGTGCTCGGAAATAAACCACACCTGCAGTTCGTTCGTGCGAATCACATCGCTCACGATTAAATCATTCGTCCCGTCGTCGCCCGCTTCGCTCGCCTGCTTCGCCATCGTGCGCGCTTCCTTCAAAATAATTTCGTGCGCTTCCAGTAGCCGCGAAAGTTGCACCGGCACTTCCTCGCGTCCGCGCGGTGGCCGGGGAATAATTGTCGTCTCGGCCACGTCCGCCGCCATCGCCAGGCTGATTGCGCCTAGCAACTGAATTCGCTCCGCGATTTCATCCACCAACTCATCCTGCTCGCCATGATGCTTGTCGAAAAGCAGATGCAGTTGATAGAAGGTATGCCCCGCCACTTGCCAATGATGCTTCTTGTACATATCGCGCAGCGTCATCGTATCCGCGAGCAGCTGATTCAAATTCTCGGCGCTGTGCCCGCAGACCTTTTCATCCAGCGCAATCGGCAGCTTCGCGATCTTGCCGTACGGCTGAATCTCGCGCGCATTCTGATGCAGAATCGGCTCAGACCGCCGCGTTCCTTCTGAAAGTTGACTATAGCTCGGACCGCGCTTATCGCTCTTGTCATTTTTCGATGCCATCGAAACTCTCCTTGGAAATTGAAATTTGAGGGCCGTTAAGTTCGCCGCGCCGCCAGCGGGCCGCGGGGCAAGTCATCTGGCGAAGGCGCCCTACGAAGCGATAATGATACGCCCAGTCCGCCGGCTCCCGTTAGCGCGAACCGGCCTCAATTTGAAGCGTTCATGGCGTCGTTTTACCGCCGATTAGAAATTTGCAAAGCGCTGATTCTGGGCGGCTTGCGCGGAGTTTTAATCGCGCTACCGTAGATTAGAACGGATGTCCCTTTGCGCGCTACGCGGTGCCGCGTGGCGGCATAGCGCACCAAAGCCTGCGTAGGTGAGGCTGCGCAATCGGTAGCGAAGTGGAACTGCAGTTCACACCGATTGTTGAACGGCGGGCTTGCGCACGCAAACCGTGTTGCGGGTGATGCTGCGCAAGCGGTGTCGCCCCATGCTCGCTCGTCATGGATCTTAGATGCTTGCTGGTTGCGGGTTGGTTAGCCGCCGCGAATTGATAGCGGCGAACTGCCCACTACGGAAGCCGACGCAGTCTTGGGTGTTTCGCGTTGCGCTGCCGGCTTCTGAGCTTTCGCGGTTTTGGGCGGCGCAGCCTTTTTTGTTTCCCACGCTTTGCTCAGCACGTCGCGCCGCGCCAGCACGTACGCCTTGGCCTCATCAAAGCTGCGATACACGCGCGTACCTTTAATCAAGTTGCACGAACGGCAGCAGGCCACCAGGTTGCGTTCATCCTTCTTGCCTTTGCGAGCACGCGGAACCACGAAATCCACCGACATAGCCAGCGCATTCTCGAAGCTGGCCATTCCATCCAATCCGCAGTACTGGCAGCGGTACTGATCGCGTTCCAAAATGCGCACTCCCTCTTCCTTGGTTACCGGTCTTTCCACCAACGTCAGCGTCGTAAGGTCTAGCGGCATCGGGCACCTCCGAATCGGAAGTCCGCGTGGTTGGCGGGGACTTTCGATTTGACTCTGTCTTGTGCGAAACGATAGGACTCGCCGCAGCCGGTGTCAAGCTGGTCTCACGGTCAGTTCATTTCGCCCGCAGCAGCCGCGGCACGCCCCCCGCGTAGTTGCCCGGCCGAGGCCTTCGCAGTGCCCTCGATTTTCAGCAGGGGCCCGGCATGCCGTGCCCGCTGTCGCTCGCTCCTCGCCAACGCAGCGGGCAAAACCAAACAGCCTGTTCCTTCTTTTTCTTCGTCCAGCGCGGACTTCAGGAAGAAGACAGTTGCATGAGCGCGGACCCTCATGAAGGCCTGCCCACATTTGAATTGCCGGATTCTCCCGGCGCAATTATCATTGCCCGGGTATCATCGCTACACCGATTCTCGAACCCACTCCATGCCTGCGAGGCGCCCCATGAAACGTTTTGCAGCCATCCTCATCATCTTCAGCACAATTTTTCTCGTGGCGCAATCAGCCGCGGCGCAGGCCTGGTCGCAGCCCTGGGCGCGCGAACGGCTTGAAAAATCGCCGCGCCATCGCGAATGGGTCACGGTGAAGCATGGCGGGCGCAGCGTCGAGACGTTCATCGTCTACCCGGAATCGAAAGAGAAGCGCCCCGTGGTGCTCGTCATCCATGAAATTTTCGGCTTGAGCGACTGGGCCCAGGAGCTCGCCGACGAAGTGGCCGCGGCGGGCTACGTAGCCGTCGCGCCGGACCTGCTGAGCGGCATGGCGCCCGGCGGCGGCCGCACCAAAGATTTTCCCGGCGACTCGGTCACCGAAGCCATCGGCAAACTCGATCCCGGCCAGATCACCGCGGACCTGAACGCCGCCGCCGACTACGCCCTGAAGCTCCCCGCGTCGAGCGGCAAGTTGTACGCTGGCGGATTCTGCTGGGGCGGCGGCCAGACGTTCCGCTACGCGACGAATCGTTCGGATTTGGCCGCGGCGTTTGTTTTTTACGGCCCGCCGCCGCCGAAAGAATCCATGTCGAAAATCACCGCGCCCGTCTACGGATTCTATGCCGGCAACGACGCGCGCATCGGCGCCACGGTCCCCGACACAGTAGCCGCCATGAAAGCCGCAGGAAAAACCTACGAGCCGGTCACCTACGAAGGCGCAACCCACGGCTTCATGCGCGCCGGCGAAGCCCCCGACGCCACCGAAGCCAACAAAAAGGCCCGCGAAGAAGCCTGGAAGCGCTGGAAGAGTCTGCTGCCGCAGTAAAGCTCGAGGCGCGGCTCCCACCCAAAATCCCGACCCTTCGTACAAACAGCGAAGGATGGGGTCCCCTGCGAATCACAAGTTATCGAGTGCAGTCCATTCGTCAAGGTCTTGTGGGGAGGCATAGTGGCCAGTGGACTTCCAGCGATCAAACGCGCGGAGGTAAAGTTTATATACCCACACGTGCTCGCTTCCGGAAGTTGATAGGAGTCGAATCCGTTCGGCTAGTTCGTGCGGATTTTGGAAGCGAGAAAAGTCTTCCAATGCAAACCTGTATTGCACGGATAAAATTTGCCCTTGATCGCCGATCTGATTCATCGATTCCGCAAAGGCCGTGAGGAGAAATGGAAGCTCAGAATCAGACTTTGCAGTTTTAGTGAACCAAGTTGACACGTCGAGCTCGGAACCCCATCTAAACCAGTTCCGTAGGATGTATCGTAATCGGGGATGAAACAGCAACTCCGTGGTCTGGCTCGCAGCTTGAACCTTTTGAATGCACGCGGCGCGCAGATATTTGGCCTCGTCAGCAGAAACAAGTGGATCCATTGTCCGCGTGCGTTCCTCTTCTGTGGATTCGAAAGAAATCATGGGTAGAAACAACGCTGTCGTCTGGGTAATGATTTCGCGTAGTAGTACTCCTCTTTCGCCAGCTGATCTTTGCCGCAGTGCGGAACCGACAAGCAATACTGCTTGGACATCAATTGGAACCGCAGCGACTCGCGTTGGGGACGCTCGCGCGATTAGTTCCTTCTCCATATCTAGCAAGCCGATACCAAATGGAACCAGACTGTCGTTATCAAGTGCGGGTCTCTGGGCTCCCAATCTAACGATGGCTGGACCAAGTAGACCCTTCTCACTCAATTCCCTCAGTTTCTGAACTAATCGAGCCCTATTCCCAACAGCTGCCAAGAGAGATGACATCTCGGCTTCCGAAAGATCTTGAGATGACAGCGAGAACTTGAAGTAACGCTCGAACACGTCAGGATGGCAGGCTCTTAAGTCGTTGAGCCACTCTTGCCGATAGGCAGCAGCGTGGGGAGTGTTTCCACCGCCTTTGCGATGAACCTCGGCGAGTGCCCATGCAAATGGAGGAAAAAGGTTGCTTAGGAGTTGCTTAGCGTCCTGCTGCCGCCCCGCGTCCTTAATCAGGACCTCAGCAGCGTTCGGACCTTCAAGAGAAAAATTAAATCCTAGAGCTGAACGCGGGGCACCCGTCAACAACGGCTGTAGCGAGAACAAATTGTTGTAGAGGGGAGCCTCAAATTGGCGAAGAACTTCAAGGCAAATCAAATCGACTGGATTAGCGTCGAACGTATCGCCATTTACGTATAGTTCGAAATGGAATGACAATGTGTTACTGAATCTCTTTACGTCTCGAAGTGTGCGGAAGTAAGGTCTGACCGAGGAAACAAAAAGCTTTGCCCAGCGTTGACTATCAAATCTTTTTTCCGCAGGTGTCCCCTGGATGACACGGCTGATTGCCGATTCGATAGATTCCTCTAGCGTACTTGGGCTTAGTTTTGGTATGTCGATTCCAACCTGGACAACTTTTTCTAGAAACTGACTCCCGTCGAGTTCGCCCATTCTAGCCAAGGCTTTTTCGACAGTGTCCCTCTGAAATAGAAGTAAGTAGACTAAATTCGGAAAATCCGCATGGCCTTAACCAGTTGAAACACCATCCTAATGCCTTCGGGAGTTAGTCGGTCGACGTCGTCTATAACAACGAGTACGTTCGTTTCTAAAGCTCCTAAGAGCTTCTGTAGTTCCTTTCTTAGCTCGTCGACGCCCTTGCGCGTCGCCTCGGCCTTCGCGGTCATGTACGCGGCTAGCTTATTCCCGACGTCTGCAAACGCGGCAAGTATTACCGCCGCGATAATGGCTAATAGTCCGAGAATCTTTGACACAGATAACAAGCTGGAGTTATGGAAAGCTGGAACCAAGCCTAACGCGCCGATCACCGAGAGAAATCCAACAATTAACCATCGAACCCCGCTGTAGATCGAAGCGGCAGCAGAAAACATTGCTCCGTATACTAGGATCTTCTTCGCAGCGACCGCTGCCTTCTTACTGGGATCCTTTGATCCTAACTTCGCAGACAATTCAGTAAAGAAACCATCGAACACCTTCTCCTGTCCGGACCATTCCCAAGGATTGAATTGCAAAGTGATGGTTCTGGCGTTTTTCTTCGGCAAAGCGTCGAGAATCATATTTTTTAGTGACGACTTCCCGCTGCCCCAAGGCCCATAAATTGCAATAACCAAGCTGTCTCGGTTGCCCCATTGGCCTATGACTTTGGCAACTGCTTCGGCGAATTCCTTTCGTCCTAATTCATCTTCACCGAGGGTTAGGATCGGCCGTTCTGGTGAAAGTAAATGTTCTGGCGGAATAGGGGTTGATAAGTTGCTACTTGGCTGGTTCATTTGTGAGAGGGTACAACAACGTCTGTGGTTGGGCTAGCTACTAGGTGGTTGGAACCACCGTTCTGACGTCACCCACTAGCCGGGTGCCGGGTGCCCCATCCTTCGCGTTCGCTGCGAAGGGTGGGGATTTCTATTTCTCCCGCGGTTGCAAGGCCGCTGGCTGGCGGACAAGGGGAAGAGAGCCGGATGCCGGCGCTACACGGGAATGGGCGCAACTTCGTGTACGTTAGTGAAGCGGCCTATTTAAACGCGCGGTCGCCTTTCCAATTGACCGCCGAACCTCTTGGTGAAATTAATGCATCCAATTTTGTGTTGGTGAATGAGCCGTTTTTCGTTGACTACGCGGTAGGGCTATGGCATTCAACTAAAGGCTGGTAAGCACGGCCAGGAAAAAAGTGACAAATATGGAAAACCTGACTTTAGAACCCGAGCCGGGCAGTAGACGTAGCCCGGAGCACCGCGACCTGCCAGCGTAAGACTCGCGCTTCCCGCCTCTCTTCCGCTCGCTCTCGCGGAATCAATAACCCGAGCGAGTGGGAACCCTCTTCAGCTTTTCGAACGATCCCCACCCGATACGAATTTATTTTCACTTGCGAGATGCGCCTGGACTCGAACGACACGGGTGTTTCTCGCCGGGAGGATCAGCTATGAATAACATGACCAGCAAAATCGACAACACGATCAATTTCGCGAAACTAAACGAACGGCGCGGACTCTATCGCGTGTGGGTGCCGCTGCACAATGACGGAAAGGCGCCGCTGATTTCAATCTGGATTGATCCCACGATGGCGGCTATCGAGCTGTGCCACCGCGATGAGAGCGGCGAGCTCGCCGCCATCAGCGAGGGCGCAGTCTCCGAGGAAATAGAAGACCCGTTAGAACGTATCGCCGCGTGACCAGGGGCAGAAGTTGGTTTGAAACAGGAGAAAAGAGCCGGCAAGATGCCGGCGCTACAAGGGACTCTGTTTCGCTGTGAGCCTTGCCGATTGCTTGCCCTTAGATTCCTTTGTCCGCCCGGTGGCCGGCCAGCTGATATTAGAGCTCGGAACGCTGCGAGCGAGGCCGTAGTTTCCCTTGTAGCGCCGGCATCCTGCCGGCTTTTTTGAACTAAAATCTCGGCGAGAAGGATCGCCGAGCGGTACGGGATTTTTTTAGGCGTTGTTGTCACGGCTGAAGCCGTGACCTACAAAGCGCGGAGCAACTTCGAAGACAACTGCAGATCCCTCCCTGCGCTCGGGATGACAAGCTCGCGGTTTTGTGCTGGGGATGACATGTGGTTTTAGTGGGCGGGAAAAAAGAGAACTAAGAAATTATGCCAGCAGGGCTTGCACGCAGTCGGCCAGCTTCTGCATGCCGTCGCCTTTGCTGATCACTGCGTCGGCGGCCAGACCGCGCGGGAACGCTTTAGCAATAGCGTCGGAATACATCGTGAATAGGACGACGCGCACCTCTGGCATCATCTCTTTCAGGACCGACGCGGCGACGATGCCGTTCGTCCGCGGCATGGCAACATCGAGGAGGACCAGGTCGGGCTTCAGCTCCCAGGCTTTTTCGATAGCCTCTTCGCCATTCACGGCTTCGCCGCAGATATCGAGATTCTTTTGGGAGCCGAGGTATTTGGTCAGAACGGTGCGCGAGGTGTCGCTGTCGTCGGCGACTAGAATTCGTTTCGATCCGATCGCCATCATCATACGCGTCCTCAAGATCCGTTGCAGATTGGCGAGTAGATGTGAAGAGAGCCGCCTGATTGTCGCCGACAATCAGCTGCATGAGCGATACGGGCTTGGGGATGGGGAGCGCGAAGTCCGGCCCACCACTGTCGGATACGCTACAGAGACCTGCGAAGATAATTAATAAGGTAAACGCTGTATAGGATGGCCCGAGGAACCATTAGGACCTTCTGTCAGCGTGCAATTAAAGTGTCGAGCGAATAGAAGTTGCGGCCGCGATGCGTCAGCAGGACGAAGTAAATCGCGCAGTAAATCAGCTGGATGCCGGCTACCTCCCAATTTTGCGCGAGCGTGATGCCCGCCATCAGGACGATTAGCACGAGTGAGCCTGCCACGAGCGCGAATCGCGTGAACAATCCGAGAAGCAGCAGCAGGCCGATGGTGGCTTCTACCCATGGCAGAGTGGCCGCGAATGGCGGCAGCAGCGACTTTGGCAGCGGCGCCTTCGCCACTTGCTGCGACAGGTAGGCGAGAAAGGCGGCGTGGTCGCCGGCCAGCCGGCTGATTCCGTGCAAGAAAATATTCACTCCGAAAACGATTCGCAGCAGAGCATAAGCAATGCGCCGATCGGTTACCGATGTGCGTCCGCCGCTCTCTTTCTCTAGATCATTCGCCGGAATCATCGCCCGCTCCTATACTTATTGTCTCTCAAATAAACCGTTGCGGATGGTTTAGCAGTTTGCTACCGTCATCAGTGAGGTATAGAGAATGAGGGCTGGAAGGGGCAGTAGCGCGTTGCGAGATGTTGGTCAGGTGCTCGGACTTGAGTGCGCTCCCTTGGAGCGAAAAAGGCGCCAACCGCTCGGATTTCTAATAGCAACAGTCAGATTACAGAAAAAGAGTCAACTGGCTGCAAACAAATCGCTTATCAATTTTCTAACCGCAACAAAAACGCTGTTTTCGCCAAAACACCGCTTAGCTGAATTTCACTTCACGAACGTCAGGCCGTGCGGCACCAGGTGCGGGAAGACGTAGGCGTAAAGCATCACGATGATTCCGACGATCGAGCCGAGCGCTATCGAGTGCCAGAAGACGTAGCGGAAGATGATGCCTTCGTTGCCCACTTGCTCGGTGGCGGCAGTGGCGATGGTGATGGATTGCGCGTCAACCATTTTGCCCATCACGCCCCCGGCGCTGTTCGCGGCCGTCATCAGGATCGGGTCGATGCCGAGCTGCTGCGAAGTGATGCGCTGCAGGCTGCCGAAGAGAGTGTTGGAGGAAGTGTCGCTGCCCGTGAGCGCCACGCCCAGCCAGCCGAGGAAGGTGCCAAAGAAAGGATAGAACCACCCGGTGCGCGTGAAGGCCAGGCCAAGTACGGCGTCGAGGCCGGAGTAGCGCGTGACGAAGCCGAGACCGAGCATGAACGAGATGGCGATCATTGCGAGTCGCATGCGGACGAGCGTGCGCCAGAAAGTTTTCATCAGCTCGATGGGACTCATGCCGAGAAGCAGCCCTGAAAGAAGCGCCGCGAGGAAGCAGCCGGTGCCGGTGGCGGAGAGCCAGTTGAAATCGTAGCGAGCAGCTTCAGGCGTGGGCTTCGCCACGACGGGCACGTTGCGCGAAATGAGTCCGTGCAGGTAGGGCCAGTCCCAGCCCGGTGCGCCCTTGCGGACGGTGCCGTCGGCGAGCACGACTTTGAAGGCGGGCGTGGTGGCCTGGTTCATGGCGAGCTTGATTTTTGGCAAGCCCCAGAGCAGGACGAAGACCGAGAGAATCGCAAAAGGCATCCACGCTTTCAGCACGACGCCGGCGGGATATTTTGTCGGCGTGATGTAGCCGTCATATTCCTTCGCTGGCCAGGTGCCGCCCATGTCGTCGGCGACGTTGGCGGTGGGAGCAGTGGGAACCGCGGCGCCTTCAGGCTTGTCGTAATCGAAGCGCCAGATCTTTTTCGGCTTCCAGATGAGTAGAAAAGCAATCGTCGCGAGAATCGAAACGACGGCGCTGGCGATGTCGACGAGGTTGCTATCGACGTGATTGGACCAGAGAAATTGCGTGATGGAAAATGAGATGCCGACGACAAGAATGGCCGGGAGAACTTCGAATGTGTCCGCCCATCCGACCATCGTGCGCACGAGCCAGAAGGGAACGATGATCGCGGTGAAGGGAAGAATGCGGCCGACCATGGCGCTGACGTCGGATTCAGGGAGTCCGGAGACTGCGGCGAGCGCGTGGACCGGGGTTCCGATCGCGCCCCAGGCGACGGGCGCGGTGTTGGCGATGAGGTTGAGTGCAGCGGCATGGAATGGGCGGAAGCCCAGGCCGATCATGAAAGCGCCGGCGATTGCGACGGGCGCGCCGAATCCCGCGCAGCCTTCGATAAACGCGCCGAAGCAGAAGGCGACGAGGAGCACTTGCAGGCGGCGGTCCGGCGTGATGCCCGCGATTGATTCCTTCATGATTTCGAACTGGCCGGTTTCGACAGAAATGTCATACAGAAACACGGCGGCGAGAACGATCCACGCGATTTTCAAGACGCCGTATGCCACGCCGTAAGCGAAGGCCGAAGTGGCGAGGGCCGCGGGCATGTGAAAAACGAGAATCCCGACCACGATAGCGGTGAGAGCGCCCGCAATTGCACACCAGTGAGGCTTCACTTTCAGTCCGGCGAGCAAGGTGAAGAGCACGATGATGGGCAGCGCGGCAACGAGCGTCGAGAGCCACCAATGGCCGAGCGGGTCGTAGACCTGAGTCCAGTTCATGAAGGGCTCCTCCGGCACGCTTGGAGCGCACACGGGCACGCAGTCTGCGCGGTCATATATCCTTGGCACCGGCGAAAGTCAAGATAAACCATGAGATACGCGGGCTTGATGCAGATCGAGCGATAAACGGTCACAGCAATTACGAGGGTCCGAATACGGGAGAAATAGAATTGACACACTAGGTGCGCGTGCAGATAATGTCCTCGTTGACGCGTTTGGTTTGCTCTGGAGCCAACCATTCCCGCGGTTCTCAATTCCGGTACCCGCTCCGAGAGCCTCGCTGAATTTAGAATTTCTGCGCGGCCCTTCCCGCAATTTATTCCTACCAAGAGTCCTGCAATTTCGCGCCATTCGAGAATTTTCCTGTCACCAGATTTGGCGAGCGGGCATCTAGCTGGATTGGAGATGAGTCTCAGGCCACTTGAATCTGCTTATTGAGCGCTTAAGCGGAGGATCGAGATATGGAGACGAGTCGTCGAAACTTCCTGAAGGTGGCGGGGTTGGGCGGGGCTGCGGCGACGGTTTTCGGCTTCGATCTGAAGCCCACATACGCGGCGGTGCGCGAGCTGAAAATTTCGCGCGCCACAGAGACGCGTTCGACGTGCCCGTACTGTTCGGTGAGTTGCGGCGTTCTTATCTACACGCTGGGCGACAAAGCCAAGAACGTGACGGCGCAGGTGATACACGTGGAAGGTGACCCCGATCATCCGATCAACCGCGGGACACTCTGCCCGAAAGGCGCGTCGCTCGAACAGGACATTCTGAATGAACGGCGCCTGCTAAAGCCGCAGGTAAGACGTCCGGGCGGGACAGACTGGGAAGATATTTCGTGGGATAAAGCACTCGACGAAATCGCGGCATGGACCAAGAAGACGCGCGATGAAACGTTCATCGAGAAGGACGTGAACGGGAAAACGGTAAATCGGTGCGAAGGCTTCGCGTTTACCGGCGGCTGTACGGACACCAACGAATTCAACTATCTCGTAGTGAAAAGCATGCGCAGCATGGGGGTCTGCTACCTGGAAAACCAGGCCCGTGTTTGACACGGCCCCACGGTCTCAAGTTTGGGACCAACGTTCGGGCGCGGGGCGATGACGAATGGCTGGGTGGATATCAAGAACACCGACATGATGCTGATCATGGGTGGGAATCCAGCGGAGTGCCACCCCTGCGGCTTCAAATGGGTTATTGAAGCGAAGCGGAACCGAAATGCCAAGCTGATCGTGGTCGACCCCCGGTTTACGCGAACCGCGTCCACGTCAGATCTTTTTTGCCAGATTCGCGCCGGATCGGATATCGCCTTCCTTGGTGGATTGATTCGTTACGCGATTGAGAACAACCGGTACCCGAAAGAATACCTGGTTAATTACACGAACGCCGCTTACATCATTAAAGACGGTTTCAAACTGCCGGAAGACGGGCTCTATTCCGGATTTGATCCCGAGAAGAAGACTTACGACAAAACCACCTGGAATTATCAGGAGGGCGGCGACATGGCCGGTAAGCCGGTGGTCGCCGCGGCGGTTCCTGCGCACGCGCCTCACGTTGCTGCACCAAGGCTTTCGGAACCAGGATCGCCAGAGCCAGGGTTACTTATGGTCTCTGCGAAATCGGGTTTGGGCAACGGACATTCCGGACAGAGCAAGCATGAGGAAGGCCATGGGTATCAAGCAGCGAGTCCTGCGGGTGCAAAGCCCCCCGGAGCACCTAGTCTCCCGCCGAATGTGGCCTACGATCTGACCCTTCAGCATCCGCGGTGCGTCTTCCAGTTGTTGCGACAGCAGTATTCACGGTACACGCCGGAAGTGGTCGAAAGAATCACGGGCATCCCCAAGGCACAACTGCTTAAGGCCTATGACCTGTTCACTTCGATCCGCAAGGACGGCGACACGAAGAAAGTTGGAACGATCATTTATGCGGTGGGCTGGACGCAGCACACGTTTGGGACGCAAATCATCCGTACCGCAGCGATGACTCAATTGCTGCTTGGAAACGTGGGGCGGGCAGGTGGCGGAGTGAACGCGTTGCGTGGCCACTCGAACATTCAGGGCGCGACCGATATGGCGGGCATCTTCGATGTGTTGCCCGGGTACTTGAAAATGCCGAGCCCGAACGATACGGACCTGGCCGCGTACCTAAAGCGTATCACGCCGACGGCCTCAAAACCCGGCGCGTGGGACTCGTTCAACTACTGGTCAAATACTCCGAAGTTTGCGGTGTCCATGCTCAAGTCGTTCTACGGCGACGCGGCTACAAAGCAGAACGATTTCGCGTTCAATTATTTGCCGAAAATCGATCGCAACTACTCCTGGACGCAGATCTGGGACCAGATGTACCGCGGTAACGTTAAAGGACTGTACGCGTTCGGGATGAACGGGGTAATGGTGGGTCCCGACACCCAGAAGAATATCGACGCATTGAAGAAAGCGGATTGGCTGGTGGTGGGCGAAATTTATCCGGATGAAACAAGCGAATTCTGGAGGGCTCCAGGGACGACCACCGATGAGATGAAGAAGATCAACACAACAGTCTATCGCCTGCCTTGCGCTGGATTCGCGGAAAAAGACGGCAGCATGACGAACTCGGCGCGCTGGCTGCAGTGGAAGAACGTCGCAGTGCCGCCCCCGGGCGATGCGCGGCTAGATCAAGATATCCTGGCGCAAATTTTCCTGCGTGTTCGCGCGCTATATCAGAAGGACGGTGGGAAGTTCCCTGATCCCATCCTGCACGCAACGTGGGCTTACACCGATCCACAGCATCCTTCGCTCGCCGAGGTCGCCAAAGAGATCAACGGCAAGGCGCTCGCGGACTTGAAGGACGAGAAAACGCAGCAGGAGACAAAAAAAGGACAACAATTGCCCGGCTTTGCCTGGCTGAAGGATGACGGAACCACGGCATGCGGCAACTGGATATATTCAGGTTGCTTTACCGAGGCTGGTAATTTGATGGCCCGCCGTGGAACCGACGATCCGTCGTCGTTGGGGATCTATCAGAACTGGGCGTGGTCGTGGCCGGCGAATCGCCGCGTGCTTTACAATCGCGCGTCCTGCGATCTCGAAGGGAAACCATGGGATCCTTCGCGCAAGCAGGTCTGGTGGAATGAGGACGCGCAGAAGTGGGTGGGCAACGATGTGCCCGATTTCAAGCCCGACTCGCATCCCAAGGATCACATGGGGCCGTTCATCATGAATCCGGAGGGCGTGGGGCGAATATTCGTGCCGATTGGCGCTGTGACCGATGGGCCGTTCCCTGAGCACTACGAGCCGATCGAGAGCCCCATCAAGAATCCACTGCATCCCGAGCAGTCCAATAATCCGGTGGTGAAGAAGCTCACGACTGCGGCCGACAAGTACGCGACGCCGGAGCAGGGCTACACGGTGGTGTGCACGACGTACCGATTGACCGAGCAGTATCACTACTGGACGAAGAACAATCCGATGAACGTGCAACTGATTCCGGAGCCGTTCATTGAAATTCCTGTAGAGCTGGCCGACGACCTGGGCATTCGCGGAGCTGAGAAGATCAAGGTGACGAGCATCCGCGGCACATACATTGCAAAAGCATTCGTCACGCGGCGAATCAAGCCGATGACAATCGACGGCAAGAAGGTTTATCAAATCGGGCTGCCGATTCACCAGGGCTTCCGGGGAATTACAGAAGACGAAGGAAGGGACGCCCGCACGCCAGCGAACCTGCTGACGCCAACGGTAGTCGATCCGAATGCCTATACCCCTGAATCGAAGGGATTCCTCGTAAAGGTAGAAAAGGCATGACGCAAGTAAACCTGGAAGTCCGCGCAATCTCAGGCCACGCCGGTCCGGCTCCGGGCACGGGACTCAAACGCGAGTTTGAGGTCTGCAAGCTGATTGACACAACCACCTGTATCGGATGCAAGGCGTGCGAGGTAGCGTGCCTGGAATGGAACGGATACTCGTTTAGCGAAACGGTATTCGACAACTCCTACCAGACCATGCCGAATACGGCGTGGAATTACTGGAACCTGATCCGGTTCAATGAGTACGAGCATCCCGAGCACGGAATGATGCTGCTGATGCGGAAAGATCAGTGCATGCATTGCGAGGATCCCGGCTGCCTCGCAGCGTGCCCGGCGGATGGCGCGATCGTGCAGTACGTGAACGGAATCGTTGATTTCCAGCAGGAGCACTGCATCGGCTGCGGATACTGCATGACGGGTTGCCCGTTCAACATTCCGAAATTCAGCCCGGGGGCGCGAAAAGTATTCAAGTGCACGCTGTGCGTGGATCGCGTGAGCGCGGGCTTGGAACCTGCGTGCATCAAGTCGTGCCCGACAGGCTGCCTGCACTTCGGCACCAAGGAAGATATGAAGTTCCTCGCCGAGAAACGGGCGAAGCAGCTTCGCGACGTCTCGGGGTTCAAGGATGCTGGCGTGTACGATCCGGCTGGCGTTGACGGCACGCACGTGATTTACGTGCTGCACGATGCGAAGAAACCTGAGCTTTATGGAGGATTGCCTTCCGATCCACACGTTCCGTGGAGCGTGCAGCTGTGGAAGAAGCCGCTGAAATGGCTTGGCAATATAGCGATGATCGGCGGCGTGCTGGGTGTGGCGATTCACTATTTGCGATTCGGCCCGAAGGTGATCCAAGAAGATGAGCCTGAGGTGCTGACACCTACGCCGAGGCCGGGTCAGGAGCCTGGACCGAGACCGGGAGACCGAGCATGAGCGACGCCTATATTCTTCCCAAGGGCCGGGTCCTTCGCTACACGTTCCACGAGCGATTCATTCACTGGATGGCGGGCCTGTCCTACGTGTACTTGCTGCTTACCGGGCTGGCATTTTGGTCTCCGTGGCTTTTCTGGATCGCCGTGATTTTTGGCGGGGGAACGATCGCGCGCGAATTGCATCCCTGGATCGGCCTGATATTTGTCGCCGCTGTGTTGCTGATGTTTTGGATGTGGTCCACGCAGATGCACGAGACTGCCGTGGATAAACAGTGGTGGGACGCCGTGGGACACTACATTCGAAATGAAGAGGACAAGGTGCCGACAGTCGGCCGCTTCAACGGCGGGCAAAAGCTGCTTTTCTGGGGATTTTTCTGGGGCGGAATCCTGCTGTTTCTGAGCGGGTTGGTTTTGTGGTTTCCGCACTTGATTCCTTGGAATCTGCGATACCTGCGATATATCGCGGTGCTGGTGCACGCGTCCACAGCGCTCATTACGATCGGGCTTTTCATCATTCACGTGTACATGGGAGTGTTGCTGGAGCGAGGTTCGTTTGGTTCGGTGATTCGCGGGGATGTGTCGGCGAACTGGGCGAAGCGGTACCACGGTATCTGGTACGACCAGATTACGCGCGGAAGCGCGGCGAGGAAATGAGGAGTGCCAAGTGGGACGTTCGGATTTCCCGCTCGCGCGATCTGGCGCTGAAATATCCCTCCGCTGCTGAAGGGCTCCGCTTCTACGGGCACATCGCCCAATTTCAAAAATCCCTCTACGGCGATTTGGAAAACGAGTGCGGCAGAGAGCCGGTGGCGCGCCTCCCCGGCACGTTGCGACAGGAGCTCGATCTATTCATTCTGCTGCCGCGTTTTGCTGCATTTCTATCGGTGGTAGAAAAAAATGCGCCTGCGCCTTTGGCGCAGACTGCGGCGGCATTGCGTGCGATGGGCGGAACTCGCTGGCAAGAAGTTCTCACGAATTACTGGCAAGCTGATGCGCAATCGGATGCTGATATGAATCCATCGCAAATGCTGCTCGCCTGGGCGTTCCTTCAGCCTTACGCGGAATATCTTGCAGACTACACCGCTCACGCCCCGCTCCACACGACACCAGCGACCTGCCCGCTTTGTTCTTCGCATCCGGTGGTAGGAGCGCTGCGACCGGAAGGAGATGGAGGCAAGCGCTGGCTCACTTGCTCGTTGTGCGCCCATGAATGGGGATACCGGCGCCTGGTGTGCCCGAGCTGCGGATCGGAAGATGTACACAAGCTGCCGGTTTATACCGCGAATGAAATTGCGAGCGTGCGCGTGGAGGCGTGCGACATCTGCCATCATTACATCAAGACGGTGGACATGACGAAAGACGGCAATGCGGTACCGGTGGTGGATGAAATTGCAACGATCGCGTTGAACCTTTGGGCCGAGGAACACGGCTACACAAAAATTCAGGCCAATCTGCTGGGAATCTAGACTACGGGTGCGAAGGCGCCGGTCCGATGGCCGATGCGTCGGTGGCCAGGAAACGCGAAAGAGCTCAGTCCGCCGTCACGGCGTCGCTACGCGTTTCTTCGTCCGCGCTCGAGTGCGAATGTTCTAGGATTCTCTGAAAAATATCTGGAATCTCGAAGACGGCTTGATTGTTCATTGCTGCTGCGTTCGCCCGATAGCGCATCAAGGTCGGAGGATCGATCAGCCTCGCGACCGCCGGAACAATCTGCCTGAAACTATTCAGCACCTCGCCTACTTCATTCTCCAGTATCCAATCGGCGTTATACCGTTCCTGCGGCAGCGTCCAGGCATTACGCTCGACGATCACGGGCAGATGCATCGCGAGCGCTTCGCTCACGCTGCCGGGTCCCGGCTTGCCGATGAAAAAATCGGCTGTTTGCATATATTGATTCACGCGCGTTGTGAATCCCTCGACGAAATGCGGCAAGCGAGAAGTGCGCTCACGCAACGCTCTCGCAAGCTTCTCGTTTTTTCCGCAAATAAATATCAACTGCAATTCCAGACTAGACCGATCGAGGCGCTCCGCGATCTCCAGCATCACACCCGAGCCGAAGCCTCCGAAGAGCACGAGCGCGGTGGGCAAGTCCGGCTGCAAACCCAGCTTCACTCGTTCAGCCACTTTGTCTTCGATTGGCGGCTCGTAAAAACGCGGATGCAAAATCATCCCCGAGGTCTGAAAAATGTGGTCTGCCGGGTGCCCCATACTGCGAGCCTGTGATACCGCGTGGTCGGAGCCACAAACAAAATATTGCGATTGGCGCTCGATCCAGAAATGCGGCGGATAGTCGGCAACATCCGTGAGCACGGTTACGAACGGCCGCTTCGGATATGCAAGGCGAAAGCTTTCGCCTAGCGCGCGATTGAAGTGCGGAACAAAGGAGACCACCATGTCGGGCTGAGTTTCCTTCCAGCGCGCCTCGAGCATCCTTACGATTGCACCGTGATAGGCTCGAATTACAGCCTGGAGTACCTTCATCAACTGAATGCTGCCCAGCGTGTAACCCGATCGCAACATCCAATTGTAAAAATCTTCAATTCGTATTCCCGCATATTTTTTCAGGATATCAAGCTTATCAAGGAGTTCCTGTAGATTGGTTAGGCGTACTAGCCACGGCCTCTGCTGGTCGCGGATTGCGATGTCAAGTGCTGTGGCAGCAGCACGATGGCCGCCGCCGGCGTCGAAAAAAACAAACTCGATTCTCAACATGCGACGGGGAGTCTGGCAGGCCGACGTCCGTTCCGTAATACAATTTGGTTAAAAGAATGTTTCGCGTGTCTAAACGATTAAGTGGCTGTGTTTTCAGAAGTTTAGCGTCACTGTCACATGCGCGTAACCGGCATGATTCATAATTTCTATCGTGAGATGCGATATGCATGTTCACTCGTACTTCTCCGGTGCCTGCACCACCCCTTTCCTTTCCAAATTTTGCCGCGAGAGTTACAGCGATCCTGTCGAGGTGTATGAGCTGCTGCAGCGCCGCGGCATGAATCTTTTCACTCTCACCGATCACGATTCGATCGAAGGCGCCGAAAAATTGCGCAGCCTGCCAAATTTTTTCTTGAGCGAAGAGCTCACCTGCCGGATGCCGAGCGGAACGGAGATTCACGTCGGGGTCTACGACATCACTGAACGACAGCACGCACATCTCCAACAGCGCCGCAACGACCTCATCGCTTTGATTATGTACCTATCTGAGCGCCGGCTTTTCTTCAGCATCAATCACGTCTTTTCGAATCTCACCGGTGCGCGCGAACGCGAAGACTTTGCCTGGTTCCGCGAATACTTTCCAGCGATTGAGACTTGCAATAGCCACATGCTCGAAAGGTCCAATGCGAATGCACAAACCCTGGCACGGCAGTGGGAGAAAATTGCAATCGGTGGAAGCGACGCGCATGCATTGCCGTCCGCGGGGACGGCTTACACGGAAGTTCCGTGCGCGCGAAACAAAGAAGAATTCTTTGCCGGACTGCGCGGGGGCATGGGCAAGGTTGCCGGTGAATCCGGCTCTTTCGCCAAGTTGACGCGCGATTGCTTTCTCATCGCCGGGGAAATGATGCGCGAGAAGTCCTGGACCGCGCTTCTCGCGCCTCTCGGCGTGCTGCTCCCCGCATTCACGTGGTTCAACTATTTCGAGGAACGACATTTCAGCCGCCGCTGGGCTGCTGAAGTGCTGGACAAACCAAAATCCCGCCCACGCCCTCGCTGGATCTCTGTGCCGCAACCGGCGCTGGAGGAATGGGTATGACCGTCGCACAATCTTTCTGGAACCAGATCCAATCCAACGACCACAGGCTGATGCGTCGAGTGCATCGCTGGCGCGCACCTCGCTGGTTTCGAATTTTGATGATCGTGGCGACGCGCGGCGGCGATGGCTGGCTCTGGTACACGCTCGGCCTGATTCTGGTTTTGTTCGGCGGACCGCATCGGTTCACGGCCATAGGCGCCGCTATGTCGGCGGCGGTAGCGGGAATTTTCATATTTCGCAGCCTCAAACACGCCAGCCATCGCAAGCGACCCTGCGAAATCGAGCCGCACTGCTGGGCGTCGATTCTGCCGCCGGATAAATACTCGTTTCCTTCAGGCCACTCGATCACCGCATTCGCCGTCGCTATTGCCCTCGGGCTCTTCTACCCTGAGCTCTTGGGAACCCTTCTTACGGTTGCCATGTTGATTGCCGTGTCCAGGATCATTCTCGGTATGCATTTCTTGAGTGACGTCCTGGTAGGCGCGGCCATCGGCGCGATTCTGGGAGAACTCGGCTACCACACATTTATGCTCTTCTAGCAACCCGCATCGCTGCTGGCCTTCAAAGCGCATGATTCCGCCGGGAAAAGCCGTGAAAGGGACCGCAGTACAACGCTGAACCGGCCGGAGCGCGCCGCGCTCTGAATCCCACTCGCCAAAAAAAGCGCATCGGACGGTGCGTCCGCACTCCGACTGAACCGTCGCCTTCCCTCTCTCAATATACCTTGACACGTATATGCTCTATGGAGTATATGAAGGGCATGGAATCTACCTTCGAAATCATTGCGGAACCGAACCGCCGCGCGATATTGAGCCTCCTGGCCTCCTCTCAACACTCGGTTGGAGAGATCGAGCGCCAGCTTCGTATGACGCAGCCGACCGTCTCAAAGCACCTGCGCGTGCTGCGCGAGGCTGGTTTCGTGGAATCTACGGTGGACGCGCAGCGCCGTCTCTACAGGGTGAAGCCTGAACCACTTCAGGAGGTGGATGCCTGGCTGGCCCCGTTCCGCCGGTTCTGGTCCGCTCACGTGGATGCTCTCGAACGCCACCTCGACCGCATGGAGCAATTGAGAGTGAAAAGGGCGACAGGGGAAGGGGCAACACCAACGAAAAGGGGGAGGCGACACGGCCCGAACCGCGAACGCGAAAAAGGAGAAACGAAATGAAAATCAAACTGAGCAGCCTATACGTGGACGACCAGGACAAGGCGCTGCGTTTCTATACGGATGTACTGGGCTTTTCCAAGAAGGCCGATTTCAGCCAGGGCCCATTTCGCTGGCTGACCGTCGCCTCGCCCGAGGAGCCGGATGGCACTGAGCTGCAGCTTGCGCTGAACAACAATCCCGCGGCCAAAGCGTATCAGCAGGCGATGTTTCAACAGAGCCAGCCTGCGGCCATGTTTTTCACCGATGACGTTAAGGGCGACTACGAACGTATCAAGGCCCACAGCGTGCAGTTCACGATGCCGCCTAGCGACGTGACCTACGCGATCATTGCCATGCTGAACGACACCTGCGGCAACCTCATTCAGCTCACCCAGCTGAAACGCTATTGACGCTAAGGAGAAGAAGGTGCCTGATCGCGAGCAGTACACACCAGGTCGCGCCAGCGCCGCGCAGGTGCGGAAGGACGGAGACAAGTGGACGCTCATTCTCGTCAGAGAACTGCGCCACTCTCCGGAAAAAGTCTGGCAGGCGCTCACAAACCCGGCGCATCTGCGCGAATGGGCGCCCTTCGACGCCGACGGGAGCCTGGGTACGGTTGGAACGGTGACGCTCACCTGGGTGGGAACGGGAAGGCGGCTGGAAACAAGAGTGACGAGAGCCGACGCTCCCAAGCTGCTTGAATACGGCGACATCCGGTGGGAACTCGAAGCCGTTGCTGACGGCACGCGCCTGACGCTGTGGCACAGTATCGATCGCCGCTTCATCGCGTGGGGCACCGCAGGCTGGCACATTGCTTTCGATGTTCTGGATCGCCTTCTCAGCGGAACTCCCATCGGCCGCATGGTTGGCGGCGAAGTGATGAAGTTCAGCGGCTGGCAGCGGCTCGTCGGGGAGTACGCCAAGCAGTTCGGCATTGAAGCGCCCAACTGGCCTTCTAAGGCGGCTCGAGAGTCGTGAATCGACGAAAATGACGCGGTATCGCCGATAAGCGGAGGACAAAATTAATTATGAAAGAGGTCAACAAACGTTGGATTTTTCGCTGGATTCACATCATCTTCAGCATTCCGATACTCGGTTATATTTACAGTCCGTTTGAAAAACTTCCAGACTATGCCCCCGCTACTCGGTTTGTCTTCCTTCCTGTAATGGTCGTTTCGGGATTATGGATGTGGAAAGGCCATGTCCTTCGACGGCTTCTTGCAAAAAGATCCGCGGAGTGATTTGCCCGCTGCCACGATTGTGATGAATTTAGCATGTCCACGGCAGTGAACGGGTGGCCCCGCTTCGTCTCTTGTGCTTTGCAGAACTGCTAAGTTACTGTGCTAACGTGGCTGCCCGTGCGCCAACGACAGGAGATTTGACGTAGCACTTATGTTACGCAGACTGGGCCTCGCAATTTCGTATTTCATTGCGATCGTCTACATCTTATCGATTTTGTTGCCGTCTATTTACTGTCTCCGGCGTGGATGCAGAGGACCCGGTGAGCTCGATGCTTTTATGCCCGCCTTCGCTCTTATTCCGATTGGCGGAATAGCCACGGCGTTTTCATTGCGCAACGCCATACAGCACATCAGAAAAAGGCAGCCATTGTCTTGGGTTTTCTGGTCTGCTGCAATTGTTTTCGCGATTGTTCTCCTCGGTACGTTGGCCTTTATCGCGATACTGATTTATTTCACTGCATTTCATCGGCGGTAGAGCGAGTTTGTCTCCATCTTTCCGAACGCCGCCGCCTTTTGCTTTCCAAAAAGTTGCACGTTACGCTGACAGCAGCGAAAATAGGTGGCGCGAGTCGGAGCTATGCATGAAAAAGTCCATCCCCGTAAGATCTGCCTCTGCTTCAATCGATGCAAAGATCAAGGAACTTGGTGACTGGCGCGGGACAACGCTCGCCAAAGCGCGCGGCATCATCCACGAGGCAGACCCTGAAATCGTCGAAGAGTGGAAGTGGGCCAAGCCGAAGTCGCCGGGAACTCCCGTCTTCTCCCACGGCGGCATCGTCTGCACGGGCGAGACCTACAAGAACGTCGTCAAGCTGACATTTGCCAAAGGCGCTTCGTTGAGAGACCCTTCGCGTTTATTTAACTCCAGCCTCGATGGCAACGTCCGGCGTGCCATCGACATCCACGAAGGCGAGAAAATTGATGAGGCGGCCTTGAAGGATCTCATTCGCGCGGCAGTGGCGCTCAACCTCGAAAGCGTGAGCAAGCCGAAGCCCCGGCGAGCGGGCAGCAAGCGGTCCGGCTAGCTGACTGGACTGCAACAATTAAATCGGTGGTAACCCGATGTGCCGGATCGTTCTTTCGGGGGGCAATCTGACAAAACAAGGTAGCGCGACGAGAACGCACACCGCCTCGCGTGTGCGAGACGAGACATGAGATCAGACGTCGTCCTGTTTGGTAGCGGCAGTCTTGCCCGATCCATCGTTTACAACCTGGCAACGATTACAGCATCGAGCACACCGTTGACCGTGCTAATCGTGGGACGCAGCCGCGTTGAAGTAGAGGAGGTCGCGTTCGTCGCTCGAGGCCGTGCAGGCGCTGCCGGGAAAGGCCACGCGTTCGAGCCGTTCACGGCGAGTTGGGCCGATGACTCGGTTGCGGGAGAAATCCTCCACCAGCATCGCCCCGTGGTAACGATTGTTGCGGCGTCAGAGCAGTCTCCCTGGGAGTTGGCACGCGATGCGGACGCGTGGGTCCAGCTCGTCAAGCGGGGTGGCTTCGGCATCACGCTTCCGCTGAACGCAAGCCTTGCCTCGCAGGTCTTTTGTGTGGCGAATGGCACTGAACCACGACCATTCTTCATCAATGCGTGCTATCCCGACGCAGTGAATAGCATGTTGGCGGCAATTGGTCCGAGCGACCGCCTCGTCGGCGTCGGAAATGCCGCCATTATCGAGAGCCTGCATCGAGGCGCGTTTCCCGAGACCCAAGCCGTTCGCGTGATCGCACATCATCGACATCTTGGAGAGCTGGCGATGGGCGACGAGCGGGATCCACCGGTAGTCTATGCGGACGGCAAGCGCGCATCGCTCACGGCAGTCGCCGGTGCGCTTCGCGGGATACGTGGGATGGAATTGAATTGGGTCACTGGAGCGTCGGTCTCTCGTCTGATAGGTGCACTGGTTGCGGATCGTCCATTCTCAGGCAGCGTACCGGGACCTCTCGGAGAGATCGGAGGATACCCGGTGACAGTGGCGCACGGCAAGATCACGATCGACCTTCCAACGGCAGTGTCGATGACCGACGCACGCGACATCAACTCCCGTGCGGCGCTTCGAGAGGGAGTGGTGGTTCGAGACGGAGCTGCCCATTTCTCGCCAGGCGCTCGAGACGCGTTGATGGCGTTCGGCTATCCGTTCGCGGATGGATTCGCTGCCTCAAGGCTGCCTGATGCCGCCAGTGAGCTGCGCGCCCTGCGGGAACGATTGCGACGAGCATCAGCGGATCCGCAGTAGCGTCCTTGCCTCCACGGCTCAAACTGTGGTGTGGGCGGAAGACTCCTGCCTCAATAATTCGATCAGGGACCGATACAGGCGGGCGCGAACTTCCTGACGCTCGCTGGCACGAGTCAGGTAACGTACTTGGATGGTCACCCCACTGCCTTCGAGCCTGACATTGACGGACGGCGCTGTTGATGCATTGCCTTTCGCATTGGGGAATGCCACACCGGGTAGCCCGGAGCTTGGAATGTTTTCCTTGCTGGTAGGTATCTCTGCCACAATCTTCTGAATCGCCTCTGCGATCGGATAGGGATCGGAACCGCTTGGCACCTGCACCTGCACTTCATCCCAGAGCCACTGACCCAACGTTGAAAAGTTTATGTAGTGGCCTTCGATCGCAAAACTATTCACAAACGTAATTTTCCGTCCTGTAGGGTGAGCTGAGTCGATCCAGTTCCCCGTCTCCAGCAGTACGGTGTGGAACAAACCCACTTCGACCACTTCGCCACCGACGCCGTTGATTTCTACCCAATCACCCGGGCGAATGCCGTCCTTCCCCATCAACACAAACCATCCAAAGAAGCCGACAATGAAATCTTTCAGTGCTACCGTTAGCCCGGCGCCTGCGAGGGCTACCACCGTTGCAAAATTGCTCGGTTTTCCGAGAATCACCAGAAGTATTAGGACGATTCCGAGTGCCTGCACTGCGAACAAGATCACCGTCCGCATCATCTGAAGTTGACGCCGCTCCAGTGACAAGTCGGAAAAGAATCGCTGAGCGGCTTCGTTTGCGGCAAACACGAAGAGAGCAATCAAGAGAATCCAGAATGCGGCGAGAAGCATCCCGTGCATGAATGCGTGCTTGCGAAGCGTTATGTAGTTAATCCATTCCCCGTAAAGAGCTGCAAGTTCCTGCTCGTTTTCGATCCGCTTGTCTAGCTGCGACAGGTTCTTCTGATCGATCGTTAGATCTTTCAGGAATGATAATGCCGCGTCTTGGCTACCAGCTTCGTTCGAGCTTGTCGCTGCGGTTCCAGCCTTTGGCGCTGGGCCCGGCGCGTTTGCACTCTGCGCCGGAGCCGTGTTCGCTTCAGTATCCTTCGACGTCTCCGCCGCTTTCGAGCCGACATTCGATTTCTTATGGATGATTCTCTTCTGTGTCTTTTCCTCGTTTAGATTTTTCTCGAGTGCATCGTGTTCGGCTGCGAGTTTTGCCTGCCGATCGAGCGCATTTTGTTGTGCCTGGCGAAGCAACGTCTGTTTCGAATTGAGGGACCGCCACGCTTCCAGTTGCGCGATCAGACTGCCATCCTTGGTGAGTTCAATCGAGGGAGGTGTATTGGCGGAGCTGGTGCCGGCTTGCGCCGCCGCAGCTTTCAATGAGGCTTCATGTTGATCCCGGAGGCGCTGAATTGTCGCTTGTTTGTCGCCTCCAGCGCGGATCAGATCTTGATGCGCGTCGTCCAGTTCGTCTTGATCCAATT
This sequence comes from uncultured Acidobacteriota bacterium, assembly GCA_963729525.1. GTDB lineage: Bacteria > Acidobacteriota > Terriglobia > Acidiferrales > UBA7541 > Palsa-295. The sequence continues at coordinate 2,184,526 of CAVSOB010000005.1, read as the reverse complement.
CCAGCTGCGCTTGGACGAGGCTGAGTTGCTGCTGTAGGTCGTCCTTTGTTTTTGCGTTCGCCTTAGCAATCTGCTGATTCAACTGTGCGATGCGACTTTGACCGGCCGCGACAGCCGCTTCCGCTGCCTTCAGGCGCTTGGTGATCTGTCGCGTTTCAGGCGTCAGAGGCGCCGGATTTTGCGCGGCGTCTTGCATCGCGGCTGCGAACGCTGCGTCAACTGAGTAATCCGCTAGCCGCAAGGCTTCCTGCGCATAGGCCTTCTCCCTGTGAGACTCAGCCAGCTGCGAGACTTGCTCGGCCGTGTCGAGAGCCCGCGTATCAACCAAACTGTCCTGTTGTTGCACGCGGGATCGCATGGCGCGCAGCCGAGCGCGATAGTCTGCCCAGTGCCACGTTAGAATCACCGCGACCAGCGCCGACAGAGTCAGCGCTGCCAGGATTGCTAAAATCGCTTTTTGAGCGTTGCGCACGAATCCTGCCTAATCTCGAAATTGTATTATGCCGCCGAGCCGCTGTGCTCAAGTATTCGCTTCGATGTTTGTCACAGGCTAAAAGAGTTGAAGAGACAACCAGGGTTAGTTGACGCGTGTGGCGGTGCCAGCAGACAATATCGGTGGGAAACGGGGGCGCCCTTCACCGGTAGTCGCGAAAAATTGGATGGCAACCAAACTGACAAAGCTTCATCCCTCCATCGAAGAACGTATGGCCGCGGGTAAGGCGCTCCGTGACCGCGTTTCGCGAAAATCACTGGGAAAGTGGAAGCCGCCGGCCAATCGTCCCGACCCTGTCGAGCTGTTGAAGCGCGCTGACGAGGGACGTCTGCCGGAGCTTCTACCGATTCGCTATGGTCGGATGAGCCAATCGCCGTTCGGGTTCTTTCGCGGTGCCGCGGCTTTGATGGCATTCGATCTATCCCATACACCGGCTACTGGTCTTCGCGTGCAGGCCTGCGGTGATTGCCACATCGGCAATTTCGGTGGCTTCGGGTCACCTGAACGGCGGCTTGTTTTTGACATCAATGATTTCGACGAGACGTCCCCGGCTCCGTGGGAGTGGGATGTAAAGCGGCTCGCCACGAGCGTGGTTCTGGCTGCGAGACAAAACAAGTTCCGCGAACGCCGTTGCCGCGACGCCGCGCGCCAAGCGGTTCAAAGCTATCGCGAAAACATGCGGAAATACGCCCGCATGCGCGCGATCGACGCCTGGTATTCGCATCTTGAAGCGAATATTCTCGTCCGGGAGGCAAAGACCGCTGTTGAGAAAAAACACTGGCAAGAGATCGAGAAAAAGGCAAAGCGACAAACAGCAGCGCAACTCCTTCCTCAAATTACGTACGTCCACGACGGCAATCGCCGGATCGTCGATCGTCCGCCGCTTGTCTATCACCCGCGCGACTACGCGAACGCGGGAAAGCACGTCACCGCCATGTTCCACCGCTATTTTCATACGCTGCCTGAGGATCGAAGAGTGCTGCTGCAGCGATATCAGCTTGTGGACATTGCCAGAAAGGTGGTCGGAGTTGGAAGCGTGGGAACTCGTTGCGCCGTGGTGTTGCTGTTAGCCAGCGACAACGATCCGCTGTTTCTGCAGTTCAAGGAAGCTTTCCCTTCAGTGCTCGAACCTTATACGAGCAAGAGCAAATACAGCAATCACGGCGAACGCGTGGTGACAGGGCAGCGCATGCTGCAATCGGCCAGCGACGTCTTTCTTGGCTGGACACGCGATGACGAGAATCGTTGCTATTACTTTCGGCAGCTTCGCGACATGAAAATGAAAATCGACGTATCCAAGATGTCGCAGGATGACTTCGACGAGTATATCGGGCTTTGCGGCTGGGCCCTCGCCAGAGGGCACGCGAGAACAGGAGATCCTGTTAAAATCAGCGCCTATCTTGGCAAGAGCGATGCATTCGATGATGCAATTGAAAAATTCGCAGTTGAATATGCGGACCAGACCGAGCGCGATTACGCACTGCTGGTGAAGGCAATTCGCGCCCATCGGCTTCCATCTCGTACCGACATCGCCGCCTAGCACTCATAAATCCAGCGGTAGGGGATTCTTGCCCGTGATCAGCCGTGCTGCGCGATCAAACGTGATGTAAAGCCACATCCACTGCAGGAAGACGAGCAGCCGGTTCTGAAATTCCACGATGTACATAAGATGAATAAAAATCCAGATGAGCCATGCCGGCAGGCCCGCGAGAGTCATGAAATTCAAATCGGCCACCGCGGCGCCGCGTCCAATCGTCGCCAGATTTCCTTTATCAAGATAATGGAATAGCGGAGTTTTTTCGTCGCGCAATCTTCGCTCGATCACTTTCGCAACGTAGTGGCCCTGCTGGATCGCGGGTTGAGCAACCCCGGGAAGCGGCTTTCCGGTTTGATGAGTAAAACTAGAAAGATCGCCGATCACGAAAATTTCAGGATGTCCGGGGACAGTCATATCGGGATCGACAATCACACGCCCTGCCCTGTCGGTTTTCGCGCCTAATCTCTTGGCTAGCGCTACGCCCAAGGGAGACGCCAGCACGCCCGCGGCCCAGAGAATCGTGCGCGTGGGAATGATCTCGGTCTGCTCGCCGGATTTGATCGTGACGGAGTGCGCTTTGACGTCGGTCACCATAGCGCCCGTGCGGACGGTGACTTTGAGTCGTTCGAGCATTTTGCGCGCAGCTTCAGAAAGTTTCGGCGGATATGTCGGCAGAACCCGGTCGGTTCCTTCGACAAGAATGATGCTCGCTTCAGAGGGGTCAATATGGCGGAAGTCGTGCTTCAGAGTATCGTTCGCGATTTCGCCGAGCGCACCCGCGAGCTCAGCTCCGGTAGGACCGGCTCCGACGATCACGAACGTCATCCATTCTTTCAGTTTGTCGTGATTTGTTTCGCGCTCGGCCGCTTCGAAAGCCAGCAGAATTCGCGCGCGGATATCCGTGGCATCTTCAATGGTTTTAAGCCCCGGCGCGAATTGCTCCCACTCGTCGTGGCCGAAATATTGATGGCTCGAGCCGGTGGCAACGATGAGCGTGTCGTAGCCGATCGCGCCGTCACTCAAAATCACCTGATGGTTGGCGGGATCGATATCAGTCGCTTCGCCTAGAAGCACCGTAGTGTTTTTGTTGTGCTTCAGGACCTGGCGCAGCGGCCCACTGATATTCGCGGGCGACAGCGACCCCGTGGCAACCTGGTAGAGCAGCGGTTGAAACAGGTGATAATTGCAGCGGTCAACGAGCGTGATGTCGACCGGCGCGCCCTTCAGTTTCCGCGCGGCGCTCAAGCCGCCGAAGCCGCCGCCCAGAATCACCACTCGCTGGCGTGTCACCGTTTCCCCCTCTTGAAATCTGCTTCCCCAGGGCCCTTTTACCGCCGATTAGAATTTGTTTTCTGTCATCTTTTCAATAACTTAGATCAGCTTTTAATCGCGCTACCGTGTATTAACCTTGTGCTCCCCGAGAGCCCGAGACGCTTGGTCTGAGGCTCGATTTCGCCCAATCTTCGCCTTGCCCCTCCCTCATTTGATGCCGCCCCTTCAGCTGGGGTCACTCCAAAACAGCAGGCTAGCACGCTAAAGAAAATTTGTCCGAGGCTTGCACACGAACAACACTGCGGCTGCCGACTTAGGTGGCTTCTCGCAATCACTGCCCAGGATTGCCTCGTCCAATCCAAAATCCTAATGAAATCCTTATGCGTCCCTTATGCCTTCCTGATGTGCGGAGGCCTAATCTCGGTCTCAGTTGGCCTTTCCCGCATTGCGATGCAATCGGCGTTGGCAAAGGAGGCGGAATGCTTGTCGTCACATTCATTATTAGTTGCCTCTCGGTATGCGGTTTCTATGTGTATGTACTCGTACAGCTGCGACGCGAGGAGAAGCGCGGAGATGCTCACAAAAAGCGCTTGCCCGAACATTTTTACGAAATGGGGCCTGAACGTCGCCAAGGCGACGCCGAGAATCGCCAGGATCTCGATTTTTTAAGGACAAAAATAAGTATTCGGCATAACTCCGGAGCAGAAGCTAGCTTGCGCCGAGAAACGATGGTGGGCGTGGGCCTGACAGTAGGCGGTTTGGCGGCACTCTTTGCTGGAATCGAGTTCTTTAACTTGCTAGTGACCTGGCTGCACTGGTACTGAGTAATTCCCGAAAATAAGCCGAGACAGATGTCTCACTGTGCGCTGGTGAGAAACGACACGTCGCGCGTGTGAGAAAGGTTTCTGACGCGATAGTTCTGGTTTCGAAAAGAAGCGGGGTATAGAAATAAGGGGCACCGCTGAAGTAAGGGCGAGTGAAAGAAACAACGGGGAGATAAGTCCTATGACGAGATTTTTGATGATGCAGAACTGGTGGCGCACCGCCGTATGCGGGCTCATCTTGGCCGTTACGCAACTTCCCTGCTTCGCACAGAACACTGGCGGAGCAACGAACCAGCAAACCAGCGCAGCCGATGAGCAAATATCGCCAGCCGTATTGAGAGAACTCGAGGCGATGCGGCACCGGATCGACCAACTGGAGGCGGAACTGAAAGCTCAAAAAACGGCACAGGCACCCGCTGAAAAGCCGGGGCTAGTGTCGGCAGCCTTCCCGGTGAAAACAGGAGAACCGAGTGATATCAACGATCCATCGGTGAGCTCTTCATCTTTACAGGAAGCGGCAATCGCTACTACTCAGACGAATCAGGCGAAGCCATTAATTCCCGCTAAGCAGGAACCGTTCTCGGATGCGGACTGGACATGGCTAAACGGCAATCCCCGCACGAAAGAAATATTTTGGGACACGAAGTTCTTCACGCCGGAGATCCGGGCCGACGTGAACTACGTGGTCGATTTCAACCATCCGACGGACCATTCGATCGGCGGATCGAGCGAGCTCTTTCGCTCCAGTGAAGTACAGCTCGAGCAATTCGGAGTGGGTGGCGACTTTCATTACGACAATGTCCGCGCTCGGTTGATGACGCAGTTTGGCATGTATTCTGCGACTACGCCGCGAAATGACCCCAGCCCAGGGCACGGCCAATGGGATCTCGTGAGCGCCTATCGCTATCTTTCCGAAGCCTACGGCGGATACCACTTTGATGTATTGCACGGAGTGAACGTTGACGCGGGAATCTTTCTCTCGTATATCGGATTGTTCAGCTACTACAACTTCGACAACTGGGCATACCAGCCCTCTTACGTTTCCTCCAACACACCATGGTTCTTCAATGGCTTGCGTGTACAGATTTTCCCTACAACGCACCTGAAGATCGAGCCGTGGTTCATCAATGGATGGCAGGCGTACGCATCGGCCAATCATAGGCCCGGCCTCGGCGGGCAGATCAAATGGACGCCATATCCCTGGATGAACATTATTTCCAACAACTACGGACTGGGGCGGGATGACCTTTTCATACCTGACCGCAGAAGGATTCACACCGACGACAGTATTGAGGTGAAATATTTCGATCGGCCGGAGAACAGCGGCCTAGACAAGATGGCTTTTTCGCTGACGGCCGACGCCGGATGCGAGTATGGCGGCGGTGTGAGCTGCTACGGCGACAAGAAGGGCGGCCCAAAGCAGAGCTTCCTGGGATTCATGTTGTACAACCGGTTCTGGTTTCATCGGGACCTATTCGGCCTAACGATCGGAGGGGGGAAGATTAACAATCCGGGCCGTTACCTCGTGCTCCTACCTCCGATCAATGGCGAAACCGCCGTTACTGCTTCGACGAATTCTCCGTACTTCACGGAGAATCCCGGCGATCCGTTCAAAGCCTGGGATTCATCGATTACGTTCGACTACATGCCCAAGCAATACATTACGTTCCGCTGGGAGTATGACTACCGCCACGCGAACGTGCCGTATTGGACTGGCCGGGGCGGGATTACGCCTCCTGGTGGCAACAACGGTTTCCCCGAATTTTTCGCCTGTAGCAATGGCAGTTCGTCCGGCCAAACGAGCCTGGCGCCTGCGGAAGTGGCCTGCGGCGGTGGGCCGAGCAGCGTCTTTTTCCCGGACCTTCGCAGGGATGAGTCGTTCATTGACATGTCGATCATGGTGAAGTTCTAGGGTGAATTCCATGCGAGATATAGCGTTCATCGTTTGCACGGTCGGCTTTTTTGCTGTGGCAATCGTTTACGTCTGGGGTTGTGAGCGGTTGAAGTAAGGAGCAGCGAACATGCTGGGCAACGTTTTGCTTTTGGGAATTTCCGCATTGCTGCTGGTTTATTTGCTGGCGGCACTGCTGTGGCCAGAGAGGTTTTAAACATGACGGCGAACGGATGGTTTCAAATCGGTCTGTACCTGATTCTGCTGCTGGCGATCACGAAGCCGATGGGTGTCTACATGGCGCGGGTGTTCAGCGGCGAGAAGACGTTCATGGATCCGATTCTGCGGCCCGTCGAGCGCCTGCTGTATCGCTTGACGGGTGTGGACGAAACGCACGAGATGCGCTGGACGGAATATGCGACGGCCATGCTGCTCTTGAGCGTGGTTTCTATGATTTTGCTTTATGTGATTTTGCGCGTGCAGCAGTGGCTGCCGTGGAATCCGCAGCACTTCGGAGCACTGGCGCCGGATCTGGCATTCAACACGGCGGCTTCGTTCACCACCAATACAAACTGGCAAGTCTATTCCGGCGAATCGACAATGAGTTACTTCACGCAGATGGCCGGGCTCGCGTATCACAACTTCCTTTCGGCAGCGACAGGCATTGCGCTGGCGATCGCCGTGATTCGCGGAATCGCGCGGAAGGAGATGCAAACAATCGGAAACTTCTGGGTCGACTTGACCCGGACGATTCTGTGGGTGCTGTTGCCGGCATGCGTCGTGGTGGCGCTGTTTCTTGTTTCGCAGGGAACGGTACAGAGCCTGAGGCCCTATGTGACCGCGAAGCTGGTCGATCCGCAAACGGTGCAGGTTACAGGGACGGATGGAAAGACTACCGCGCAACATGTGACCGAGCAAAAGATCACGCTGGGTCCGGTGGCTTCGCAGGAAGCTATCAAGATGTACGGCACGAATGGCGGCGGCTTTTTCAACGCTAACAGCGCGCACCCGTTCGAAAATCCCACGCCTTTGACGAACTTCGTGCAGATGCTGCTGATTTTCGCGATTGGGTCAGGACTGACATACACGCTGGGGCGGATGACTGGTTCGCAGAAACACGGCTGGGCAGTTTGGGGCGCTATGGCAGCGCTCTTCCTCACGGGAGTGTTTTTCGCTTACTCGGCGGAAGCGCGGGGAAATCCCGAATTGCATGGTCTCGACCAGCATGTAAGCGCCGGACAGCCAGGCGGAAACATGGAGGGCAAGGAGGTACGGTTTGGAATCGCCGATTCGGCCCTCTTTGCGACGATTACGACGGATGCGAGTTGCGGCGCGGTGAACGGAGTGCACGATTCGTTTACGCCCCTCGGCGGAATGATTCCGATGATCAACATGATGCTCGGCGAGATCGTGTTTGGCGGGGTCGGTGCGGGTCTCTACGGGATGATCGTATTCATCGTTCTCACTGTGTTCATAGCCGGGCTGATGGTCGGGCGGACGCCGGAGTATCTCGGGAAGAAAATCGAAGCTTACGACGTGAAGATGGCGATGCTGGCCGTTCTGATTTTTTCGCTGCTCATTCTGACTTTAACAGGAGTGGGGTCCGTGACGGCAGACGGAAAAGCCGGAATAACAAACCCTGGGCCACACGGCCTCTCGCAGATCTTATATGCGTATACATCAGGCGCAGCGAACAATGGTTCAGCATTCGCTGGCCTGAGCGCGAATACGCTCTGGTACAACTTGACGATTGGATTCGACATGTTGTTTGGAAGGTTTTTCATGGTGCTTCCGGTGCTGGCGATTGCCGGCAACTTGGCGAAGAAGAAAATCGCGCCAGCAACCGTGGGCACATTTCCGGTGACCACTCCGCTCTTCGCGACACTTCTTGTTTCCGTGATTTTGATCGTGGGAGCGCTAACGTTTTTCCCCGCACTGAGCTTAGGACCGATTCTGGAGCATCTGCTGTTGCACGCGGGAAAGGTATTTGGGGGATAGGTGAATGAGCGCGGAAATGACGATGACTTCCGAAGCAGTCAAGATACCGAGCAGTGGAAGCGATAGCCCGAAGAGGCTCAAAAAATCACTGTGGACCGGCGGGATTGTGAGCGGAGCGCTGTGGGATTCCGTAAAGAAACTAAATCCACGCACGCTGATGAAGAATCCGGTGATGTTCGTTGTGGAAGTAGGCGCAGTGGTGACGACGGTGGATTTGCTGAGCGAGCTTACGCACCACACAAGTGAATTCGGATTTGCGCTGCAAATCACGCTGTGGTTGTGGTTCACGGTGCTTTTTGCCAATTTCGCGGAAGCGATGGCCGAAGGCCGCGGGAAAGCGCAGGCCGAAACGCTGCGCAAAGCACGTTCGGAAACCCATGCGCGGCGGATGAAAGCGGACGGCACATTCGAGGATGTGCCGGGATCAAAATTGCGCGTTGAGGATATGGTAGTCGTAAGGGCTGGAGAGTTTATTCCCGGCGATGGCGAAGTGGTGGTCGGCGTCGCGTCGGTGGATGAATCAGCGATTACAGGCGAATCGGCGCCGGTGATCCGCGAATCGGGGGGCGACCGGTGCGCGGTAACGGGCGGCACGCGGGTGCTGTCTGATGAAATCACGGTGAAGATCACCTCGAACCCAGGCGAAACATTTCTCGACCGGATGATCAAGCTGGTGGAAGGTGCCGAGCGGCAGAAAACGCCGAACGAAATTGCGCTGAATATTCTGCTTGCCGGTCTCACGATCATATTTCTTCTTGCGGTGGTGACGCTGCAGCCAATGGCGATCTATTCTGGCGCGCCGCAGTCGATTTACGTGCTGATCTCGCTGCTGGTATGCCTGATTCCGACGACGATTGGCGGATTGCTCTCCGCGATCGGAATTGCCGGGATGGATCGAGTGGTGCAGCGAAATGTTCTGGCGATGTCGGGACGCGCGGTGGAAGCGGCGGGCGATGTGGATACGCTGCTGCTCGACAAGACCGGAACGATCACTTTGGGGAATCGGCGCGCGACCGAGTTCATCGCCGCACCCGGCGTGGCCGAAGGGGATTTAGCGGATGCGGCACAGCTTGCTTCGCTTGCGGACGAGACGCCCGAGGGCCGATCGATCGTCGTGCTGGCAAAAGAGAAATACGGTTTGCGCGGGCGCGAGCTTTCGGCTGTGGCGACGAATTTCATTCCGTTTTCTGCAACCACTCGCATGTCCGGAGTCAATCTCGACGGGCGCGAAATCCGGAAGGGCGCGTTCGATGCGATTGCTCGGTACGCGGCGGACGGAGGCAATCGGGTACCGCCCGAGGTGGAAGATGCCGTGAAAGCAATTGCCAGTGCGGGGGGCACACCTCTGCTGGTCGCGGAGGACCGGCGCGTGCTGGGAGCGATTTATTTGAAGGACATCGTGAAAGGAGGAATGCGGGAGCGTTTCGATCAACTGCGCGCGATGGGGATTCGGACAGTGATGATCACGGGCGACAATCCGTTGACGGCCGCAGCGATAGCGCGCGAAGCGGGCGTCGATGATTTTTTGGCGCAGGCGAAACCTGAAGACAAACTTGCGCTGATTCGCCGCGAACAGGCAAAGGGAAAACTCGTCGCGATGACGGGCGACGGAACGAACGACGCGCCCGCACTGGCGCAAGCGGATGTGGGCGTGGCGATGAATGCTGGCACGCAGGCGGCGAAAGAGGCCGGCAACATGGTGGATCTGGATTCCAACCCGACGAAGCTCATCGAGATCGTCGAGATTGGAAAGCAGCTACTGATTACGCGGGGATCGTTGACGACTTTTTCGGTGGCGAACGACGTGGCGAAATATTTCGCGATTATTCCGGCAATGTTTGCGGCGGCATTTCCTCAGCTCGAGCTGCTCAACATCATGCATTTGAAGACACCGCATTCGGCGGTATTGTCGGCGGTGATTTTCAACGCGCTGATTATCATTGCACTGGTGCCGTTGGCTTTGCGTGGGGTAAGGTACCGTCCGCTCGGAGCGGAGGCACTGTTGCGGCGCAATCTCCTGATTTACGGGTTCGGCGGAATCATTGCGCCGTTTCTGGGAATCAAGCTAATCGACATGATTATTACGCGCATTGGTTTGGCGTGAGGACACTATGAAGCGAAACCTTCTGATTTCGATTTGGATGACATTGGTGACCACGGTGCTGTTGGGGATCCTTTATCCGCTTGTGGTAACTGGACTCGCGCAGCTGCTCTATCCGCGGCAGGCAAATGGCGAGCTGATTCAGCGGCCAGATGGGAACGTAGTGGGCTCGCGCCTACTGGGCCAGCCGTTTACATCTTCCGGATATTTTCATCCTCGGCCGTCGGCTGCCGGGCCTGCCGGTTATGATCCCATGGCTTCGGGCGGGTCGAATCTGGGGCCGACGAACAAGGCGCTGGTGGATCGCGTCACGGGCACCGTGCAATCGCTTTCGGCAGAAAATCCCGGTGCGGCAGTTCCGGTAGACCTAGCGACCGCGTCAGGCTCGGGGCTCGACCCGCACATTTCTCCTGCATCGGCGGAATTTCAAGTCTCGCGCGTGGCGCGGGAACGCGGGATGAAAGAAGATGAAGTTCGCTCCTTGGTAGCGAAACACACGGAGCAGCGGCAGCTGGGATTTCTAGGGGAGCTGCGTGTGAACGTTCTGGAACTCAATCTCGATCTGGATGTGACGCACCCGAAGCAATAACTCGGCTCGTCGTAACGTTACTTCCCAGCGTGGGATCCGCGGGTCTTTTTTGGTGACGGCTCGAAACGATAGCCGATCCACGGATCGGTGTGAATGTAGCGAGGATGTTTGGGGTCCGGTTCGATCTTCTTTCGCAGCTGATTGATGAAGACGCGCAAATATTCGGTCTCTTCGCCGTAATCAGGGCCCCAAACGGCCTGCAGCAATCGGCGATGACTGAGCGAAACTCCCTGATTCGAGACGAGCTGTCGCAACAGTTCAAATTCCTTGGGAGTGAGGCGAATCACAATCCCTTTCAGGGCCACGGTCCGCTTAGCAAAGTCAATCGTCAAATCATCGGATCGAAACGCCGGCAATGTTTCGCTGGTCGCAACGCGGCGAAGAGCTGCGCGGATGCGAGCCATCAATTCGTCGGCGCCGAATGGCTTCACGACGTAATCGTCGGCGCCGGCATCGAGGGCTTGAACTTTATCTTTTTCCGTATTGCGAACTGTGAGCATGATGATGGGCACATCGGTTGTCCGCCGAATTGCGCGGCAGGCGTCGAGGCCTGAGATCCCGGGCATGTTCACGTCGAGAAGAATCAGATCAGCGCGCTCGGTAAGAAGTTTTTCAAGTGCTTCTTCGCCTGACTTTACCTCCATCACGCTGTAACCCTGCGACGTAAGCGTTGTGCGCATCACGCGGCGGATCTGCGGTTCATCATCCACGATCAAAATCGTTGGCGAGGTCATGTACCGGCCACAACGCGGCTGCGATCGATCGGCAGTGTGAAGGAGAAAACGGAGCCGTGTCCGCGCTGGCTGGTGAGGCTCATCGTGCCGCCGTGCGCTTCGACGATGGCCTTGGCAATCGGCAGGCCCATCCCGGTGCCCTCGACGCGATAGCGCTGGTCGCGGCCGCGATAAAATTTCTCAAAAATCAGATTTTGCTCGGGATCATCGATACCAGCGCCTCGGTCCGCCACGCTGGTAATCACAAAATCGCCATTCTGTTCGGCAGTGATCGTAATCGGCTGCTCACCAGGCGAATATTGGTTTGCGTTTTCCAACAGGTGGACAAGAGCGTCGCGAGCGCGAGCCAGATCGACACGAACGCGCGGCAATTCCGCGGGCACACGCAGTTCAACGCGCCGATTGCCAAGGACGCCTTTCGTTTGCGCTAAAGCAGCGTCGATAACATCCGAAAGCCAATGCGGCTCGAGTTTCAGAACCACTTCACCGGCATCGAGTTGCGCCATCTCGGCTGCTTCGCCAACGAGCCGGTTCAAGCGGTCGCTCTCCTCATTGATGATGGTAAGAAGCTCGCTTCGCTGTTCGCTGTTCAGCGCCGGATTCGAAAGCAAATTCGTCACCGAAGCTTTGATTGACGTCAGTGGCGTTCGAAGCGCATGCGTCACAGAATCGAGCAGCGCCGTTCGCAGCCGTTCTCCTTCCCGCGCCGCCTCCGTCTGGCCCAGCTGTTCAACGGCGCGAGCGCGTTCCATCGCTACTGCGATCAACGTCCCAATCGCTTCGAGTGTCTGGCGCGAAAGAATCGTGCCAGAAATTCCTAGGCTTCCTATGGGACGGACTCCCATGCGCACCGGCACAAAGCAAATACTGTTCGCAACATCGATCACCGGCTCTTCCCGAACGACAATCGCTTTAAGGCTTTCGAGGTCGAGCATCGGCACAACGGGACCGGAGCGATAAATCTTCTGCTTATCGGCAAGAAGGAGAGCGGCGGCGCCCACTTCGAATGTGTTCACAATTTGCGCTGGAATTCGATTGAGCAACTGAATCACGTTACCGGACTCGAGCAGGCCGCGGCTGAAGGCGTAAAGCCGTTCCACTTCGCGGCGGCGAGCTGAAAGATCTTCAGACTGTTTTCTCGCGCGATTGGACATCTGGCTGGCGAGCACAGAAACAACCAGAAATGCGAACAGCGCAACCCAGTTTTGAGGATCGGCAATCGTCAAAGTGCCGATAGGCGGAAGGAAGTAATAATTAAATGCGAGCATCGCCGCGATGGACATAAAAACTGACACGGCAATACCCCAAAAAGTTGACACCGCTAAAATGGCAAGCAAAAAGGTGAGTGCGACGGTGGTGGCATTGACTGGGAGCACCTTGCGGTAAAAAATGGTGATCCCGAGCACGATGCCGAAAGCGGCGGCAAATTGAAGCGCACGACTAACGGCATTTTCGCGCATCGCGACCATTCTATCGTAGCTTTCTATGCTCTCGTAAAAGAGAATACCCGGCATGCCAAAAACGCCAGAGCAATGGCTTGCAGAGTCAAGACCGCCAGACAAACCGAAGGGTGTGTTGAAGCTTTTCCTTGGCTACGCGCCGGGCGTCGGCAAAACCTACGCCATGTTGAGCGAAGCTATTCGCCGGAAGACTCGCGGCGAAGATGTAGTTATCGGACTCGTTGAGAATCACGGTCGCAAAGGAATCATCGAGCTTGCCGAGCAATTGGAGACAGTGCCTCGCAAGAAGATCGACTATAAAGGCACGCTGTTCGAAGAAATGGATACGGACGGAATTCTGGCGCGCCGTCCGACGGTCGTCCTGGTAGACGAACTTGCCCACACGAATATCCCCGGAAGCAAGCATCGCAAGCGATACGAAGACGTGCTCGAGCTGCTCGAAGCGAAGATTGACGTAATTTCTACCGTCAACATCCAGCACATTGAAAGTATCGCACCAACTGTCCGAGCGATTACAGGTGTGGCCGTGCGCGAAACCGTCCCGGACTGGGTGCTGCAAGTGGCCGATGAAACGGTGATGGTGGACTTGACGCCCGAAGCTCTGCAGAACCGGATGAAGCGCGGCGATGTGTACAACCGGGACAAGGTCGAGCAGGCTCTTAAGAATTTTTTCCGTCGAGGAAATTTAATCGCGCTGCGCGAGCTAGCTCTGCGCCAGGTGGCCGAACAAGTGGACCGCAGCCTCGAATCCTACATGGTGGAGAAGGACATACGAGAGAGCTGGGCGGTGCGCGAGCGCATAGCAGTCCTGATCAGCGCAAATCCAAAAGCGCAGTACTTAGTGGCAAGAGCAGTGCGAATGGCGCGGAGAATGGATGCTGATCTCTACGCTGTTCACATCGATATAGATCACGGGAGGTCTAGCGACCAAGACCAGAAATTGCTGGCCGCCAATATGCAGTTTGCGGAGAGTTTGGGCGCGAAGACAGTACACCTTAAAGGCGACAATGTTGCAGATGCAACCGCTCAATTCGTCCGTGAGAAGCACATCACACAAGTGATCTTCGGACGTACGGCCGTGGAGGGCTTGCGGAAGTTGTTGTTTCTAAATGCGATTAATCGATTCTTGCGTGACGCACCGGCCGTCGATGTGCACATCGTGACGCAAGAGCCAGACTGATCCCATTCGGCTCTCGCTTGAAAATGTGACGCTAAACACGCGGGATCTGGGAAACGTTCCAGCCGCCGCCGATCGCCTTCACGAGCAGTACGCTCGCCTGCATGCGGCGTGTTTGAATGCTCACTTCAGTCACTTCATCGGCGAGCGCGGCATTCTGTGCCGTGATCACTTCGAGATAATTCACGATGCCGCCCTTGTAGCGATTGATCGAAAGCGAGAGCGAATGCTCCGCCGAAGCGACAGCAGATTGCTGCACTACTTCTTCATCGTTGAGAATTCGGAGAGCCGCAAGGTTGTCTTCCACTTCTTGAAATGCGGTCAGTACAGTTTGCCGGTAGGTATCAATCGATTCGCGATACGCGGATTGCGCCTGTTGCGTCATGGCGTGGCGCTTCCCAGCGTCAAAAAGCGTTTCGCTCGCCGCAGCGCCAACCGACCAAAGTCCGGACGGCCCTTGCAATAGAGTCGTAAACACTCCGCTTTCGAACCCTCCGGAACCACTCAGAGTGACTAGCGGATAGTAGGCGGATTTCGCTACACCAATTTGCGCATTCGATTCCTGCATCCTGCGCTCGGAGGCGGCGATGTCCGGGCGGCGCTCGAGCAAGTCTGAAGGAAGTCCCGGCGGAATCGCGGGAGGCACAGAACGCAAGGGGGAACTCGGCAAGCTGAACTGCGCGGGTGGCTTACCGATCAAGACTGCGATAGCGTGTTCAAACGCGGCACGGTTTACGCCCACGTCGATGGCCTGCGCTCGTGTGGTCCGAAGCTGAGTCTCGGCTTGTGCCACATCCACGGCCGATGCAAGCCCTGCTTTGTAACGATTTTGTGTTAGTTCGAGTGCTTTTTCGTAAGCGACCACGGTCGACTGAAGTAAATCTTCTTGCGCATCCAGCCCGCGCAACTGGAAATAATCCATTGCCAGCTCGGCGTGGAGGCTTAAGCTCACGTTCGCAACATCGGCAGCAGTGGCCTGCGCCTCGGACCGGCTTGCCTCCACTGTGCGTCGCACGCGTCCCCATAAGTCTGGTTCCCACGATGCATCGATGGGGATTGCGAAATCAGAATAATTCGACTTGGTAGATTTCACGACGAACAGCGGTTCATTGCTCGATACATGAATGCGCGCAGCCGACGCATTTCCGGTTACCGTGGGATAGTAATTCGATCGGGAAATTTGAGTCGCCGCGCGCGCCTGTACGAATATTTCTTGTTGTGCTTTCAGATTCTGGTTCGAGACGTCAATTTGCGATTCGAGCGAATTCAGTTGCGGATCTTCGTAAACCCCCCACCAGTCGCCCTTCGGAAATTGATCGCTCGGCTGTACCGGTTTCCAATTCCCGAGCTCCTTGTAACTGACAGGAACGTCTGCTGGAGGCCGGACGTAATTTGGGCCCACCGTGCAGCCAAAAAGCGACAACACGGCGGCGAATTCGGCTGCAAGTCGAATCGGGCGTGCGAGCTCAGATCCCCGGTAAGAACGCTTCACTGCTGGCGCCCTCCCGATTGGGGTCGCTGGCTCTGCGGATTCTGTCCCTGCGCCTCACCGCTGCCTTGATTCTGATTCGGAGGTTGTGCTACTCGAACCTCCTCGCCCGATATCAACGAGTCAGGCGGGTTGACGATCACCTGGTCGTCCGCTTGGATACCGGACACCACTTCCACTTCACTTCCGAAATCGCGGCCCAAGATTATGTTAGCAAGCTGAGCGCGGTTCCCGTCCTTCACCACTCCGACCTGCAATCCTTGCGCGCGAAAAATCAGCGCGCTCACAGGCAATATAAAAGTTGGCGCGCCGGAGGGAACGGCAAGATGGACTTCGGCGAACGCTCCAGGCAGCAGTTCGCCCGTTGGATTGTCAACGTCCACTTCTACGAGCAGAGTTCGCGTGGCCAGATCTATGGCATTCGCAGTACGGACAAGCTTGCCCTTGAATTGCCGTCCCGGAAATTCTTGCAGCGTCAAAGTTGCAGGCAGTCCAGTCTTGGCTGCAGGAGAAAACTGTTGCGGAACATTGATATAGACGCGGAGCGTGTGGATTGCGGCGATGTGAAACATTTCCGCCGCCGGGGTGCCTGCACCGGAATTAATCAGATGGCCCACATCGGTATTGCGCGCGGTAATGATTCCGTCAAAAGGCGCGTAGATGTTCTTGAACGATTCGAGCTGCTCAAGATACCTCACCTGATACTCGGCGGCGGAAACAATCGCGGCATTCGCCCGCTCAGAGCCAAGTGCGTTGTCAACGTCCTGCTGCGCCACCGAATCTGTACCCTTCAGTTCCTGGTACCGGTTCGAGGTGATTTGTGCGAGGTTGAAGTTCGCCTTAGCGGTGTTGAGCTGCGAGCGCGCCTGCTGCAGCTGTTGATCCACTTCCGGCGTCTCGATTTCGGCCAGGAGTTGCCCTACCTTCACACGCCCGCCGATATCCACATACCATTTCTTAAGGTAACCATTCGTTCGAGCATAGATCGGCGAGTCGGTGAAAGCCTGCATGTTTCCGGGCAGGATAATTTCCGTTTGCGGCGCTCCTTGCTTCGGATGAGCTACGTTTACCGTCGGAACGGCGAGGTCATAGGTTGCCTTCTGAAGTGCCTCTTTCGCGCGAAGCCGCGGGACGATTCCACCAATTACAACCGCGGCAATGATCGCCAGCGCTATCACCGTGATTAAAACTCCGTGCTTTGATCCGGTTTGCCGCGGCGCGCTGTTGTTTTCCAGCTCTGGTTGTTTCACAGCTTCATCCGTCTGAGCCATGTCTCCTCTTCGAATCCCAACTCGCAGTTCACTTGTGTGTTTGACGTCCGGACATGCTATGCCGCTTCACCCGCTGATCGGCCCTGTCGCCAGCCATGTACGAAGCTGAAGAACACCGGGACGAAGAATAGCGTCGCGACGGTCGCGAACAAAAGTCCACCGATCACGGCGCGCCCCAGCGGCGCGTTCTGTTCACCACCTTCGCCGAGACCTAGCGACATGGGCAGCATACCGATAACCATCGCCAGCGCCGTCATCAGCACCGGCCGGAATCGCGTGAACCCGGCGTTCAGAGCCGCCTCTCCGGGATCCTCGCCTTCTTCGAGTCGCTCCTTCGAGAAGCTGATGACCAGAATACTGTTCGATGTCGCCACACCCATGCACATGATTGCGCCCGTAAGCGCCGGAACGCTCACCGTGGTTCCAGTGATAAACAGCATCCACACGATTCCCGCCAGCGCTGCCGGCAAAGCCATCAAAATGATGAAGGGATCGAGCCACGACTGAAAGTTGACTACGATCAGCAGATACACGAGCACGATGGAGAAAGCCAGTCCCGCCAGCAATCCGATGAACGATGACCGCATTGTCAGCACTTGTCCTCGCTCGATAACCTGCGAGCCCTGCGGCAAATTCTTCTTGGAATCTTCGATAATCTTGGCGATGTCGCGCGAGACACCGCCGAGATCGCGTCCATCCACCGAACCAAAAATATCGATGACTGGCTGAATGTTGTAATGTGAGACGACCGCCATTTCCGACCCGCGCGTAAAACTACCGAGGCTTGCGAGAATTTGCGGCGGCGCCACTCCATTCGTGATTGGTATATTTTGAAGATCCTGCAACGAATCGACGCGGTACTGCGGTGTTTGCGTCGCGATGTTGTAGCTCACTCCCGTTCTCGGATCGAGCCAGAACGTTGGCGTCGTCTGTGAGCTTCCACTCAACGAGATGAGCAGGTTATTGGCCACGTCCTTCTGCGTGAATCCCACCTGGCTGGTCTTGGTCCGGTCCACCTCAATGTGAAATTTGGGGTAGTTGAACGGCTGCTGAATCCTCAAATCGACTGCGCCCGGAACGAATTTAAGTTTATTGATCAAGCTTTCCGCAAAAGCGCGATTCGCCGTCGCGTTCCGGCCGACGATCTGAATGTCCAGTGGCGCCGGCAATCCAAAATTGAGAATCTGGGTGACGATATCAACCGGCAGCTCGTAGAAAGTAACTCCGGGAAAATCGTGCGCGAGTTTTGAACGTAGCTCGCGAACGTATTCTTTCGTCGGCCGATGATCTTTCGCAAGTTCCACTTGAATATCGGCGTCAGCCGGTCCGATCGGAGCCGATGTGCTGTAGGACAAATTGATGCCGCTATAAGGCAGTCCGATGTTGTCGATAATCGTGACCAATTCCTTCGGCGGAATCTGCTGCCGAATATCATCTTCGATACGGTCGCAAAGAGCCGCCGTATCCTCGATGCGCGTGCCCGTTGGCGCCCGCATATGTAGTTTGAATTCGCCACTGTCTACGCTGGGGAAAAAGTCCTGCCCTACAAACGGAAGCAACCCGAAAGAGAGCACGCACGCCAGCAGAAAAATCACGATGAATACCTTGCGGTGGCGAATCGAGGCATCCAGCATTCCGTGGTAGCGCCCGCGAAACTTCTCAAAGCCTACTTCGAATTTCTCCTGCATCCGCACGAAGGGATTTCTCGATGCCCGCGACGCTTCGCGACGCTCTTCCTCGGTTCTTGCCACGAGCAGATATCGCGCCATCGTGGGTACAAGAGTTCGCGATAGCAAATATGATGCGAGCATCGCAAAGCACACCGCTTCGGCCAGCGGCACGAATAGATATCTCGCCACACCTGACAGGAAAAACATTGGGACGAACACGATGCAGATCGACAGAGTGGAGACCAACGCCGGCACTGCAATCTGCGAAGCGCCGTCCAGAATCGCCTGAACGATTTCTTTGCCTTGGTCGAAGTTGCGATTGATGTTCTCAACTTCCACTGTCGCGTCGTCAACGAGGATTCCCACAGCTAACGCCAGCCCGCCAAGAGTCATGATGTTGATCGTCTCGCCCAGCGAGCTCAAGACAATCAGCGACGTCAAAATCGACAGCGGAATCGAAACCGCAATGATCACGGTGCTCCGCCAGCTGCCCAGGAAAATCAAAATCATCAATCCCGTGAGCCCTGCTGCGATGGCTCCTTCGCGAATCACGCCTTGAATTGAAGCTCGCACGAACAGCGATTGGTCCGACACCGGATGAATGTCAACGTGCGTCGCCAGCGAGTTCTGAATCACTGGAATCTTTTGCTTGATCCCGTTAATGATGTCCAACGTCGAAGCATCACCCGACTTCAGCACCGACATCAGCACCGACCTCGAACCATCCACGCGCACGATGTTTGTCTGCGGCGGAAATCCATCTCGCACGAATCCCACGTCGTGGATATAGATCGTCGAATCGCCTACGCTCTTGATCGGCAGATTATTCAGATCTGTAACGGTTACGGGCGCCCCGTTCATATCCACCTGGTATTCAAACGTTCCAATCTTCGCCGTTC
The DNA here is from genome assembly GCA_963729525.1 of uncultured Acidobacteriota bacterium. GTDB lineage: Bacteria > Acidobacteriota > Terriglobia > Acidiferrales > UBA7541 > Palsa-295. The sequence continues at coordinate 2,165,121 of CAVSOB010000005.1, read as the reverse complement.
CGCCAGGTAGAATCAGGTTTTGGTTGGTGATTGTATTTACCACGTCGCTCGGCGAAAGACCCTTCGACTGAAGTTGCGCCGTGTTCAAGTCAATCTGAATCTGTCGCTGCTTTCCGCCGTAGGGATATGGAATCGCAACTCCGGGCACGGTAATCAACCCAGTGCGGATAAAATTTACGCCCACATCAAAAAGCTGCTGTTCGTTCAGGCCCTTGCCCGAAAGCGCCAGCTGCAAAATCGGCACCGTCGACGCGTTATACTGAATCACGAGAGGTGGCGTAGTGCCCTGCGGAAACTGCCTTACGATCGTCTGTGAAATCGCCGTCACTTGCGCGACGGCATTGCCAATCTGTACCCCCGGATGAAAGAAAATCTTTGTGATTCCGATTCCATTATACGATTGCGATTCGATGTGCTCGATGTCGTTCACCGTCGTTGTGAGCACGCGCTCATAAATGTAGGTGATCCGGTTCGACATCTCCTCCGGCTCGAGCCCGCCGTAGTTCCAGATCACGCTGACAACCGGAATGTTAATGTTCGGAAAAATATCCGTGGGTGTGCGGAGGATTGCTACAGGTCCTAAAATTAGAAGCAGAATCGCGGCTACCACGAATGTATACGGCCGCCGCAGCGCAAGTCGAACTATCCACATCGATTACACCTGTTCCCGTTGGTTCGATTATGAAGGTTCCACTGTAAAGCTCGTCTCGTGGTCTGGCGCTATCCGATATTCGCGGTTAATCCCGGCCACGCGCCAGAATTAAAGGATGCGCGAAACACTAGATTGTATATAGATGTATTTCGCGCTCAACCGGTTTCAGGTATCGCCGCATGTTTCAAAGCGGCGAGTTCGAAGGTTGCGGCAGGACTCGGTGTTACGAGGGAGCCGCTACGACGATTGCGTGCGGCGACCTCGACCGTTTTAGCGTGTTGTGGCAAGATAAAGATTCGAGACGATAATTCGGAGAGCTTCAACCATGGCAAAAGCAACATTCGCTGCGGGCTGTTTTTGGGGCGTTGAAGAAGCGTTCCGCCACATTAAAGGCGTGAACTCGACAACCGTAGGATATACAGGAGGTACTTCGAAGGGTCCGACTTATGAAGACGTCTGTACGGGGCGCACAGGACACGCAGAGGCGGTAGAAATCGACTACGATCCCACGCAGGTGACCTACGAACAGCTGTTGGGAATTTTCTGGGAAAGTCACGATCCGACTACGCTGAACCGTCAAGGACCAGACGTCGGCTCTCAATATCGCTCCGGGATTTTCTATCATGATGTGGCACAGGAGCAGTCCTCACGTGGTTCAAAAGCACTACTGGAAAAGTCGGGCGTCTTCAAACGGCCCATCGTGACGGAAATTGCGCCGGCGCGGGAGTTCTTTCGAGCAGAGGAGTATCACCAACAGTATTTCGAGAAACGTGGGATGAAGTCCTGCCACCTACCGTAAGTCGCGGTCAGTTGACGCAAGCCATGCGGGAGGGTGTTTCGCAGAATTCGGACCAAGCCAGCAAGGAAAGAAGTGCAGCCCCCCCCACGATTGCGATTATTTCACCTTTCGGAGTCGACATGGCGCTCTTCGTAGTTCCGCTGCCCTGGCTGGTTTGAGACGATGGCGGCTGTGCGGGAGTTTCCAAATCTTTGGTGATGCGATATGACTTGCCCTCTAGAATCGTGTGAACGTTGCCGTTTTCTTCCACGATCAGGTCTCCGTGGTAGGCGGTAACGATCATTTCGATCCGGCTGTTGAGAGTCACTTGGCCGAAAGCAGGGTGCCCTGCAACCGGGTGTACGAAGCCAAGAGGAGTATCAAGACCGATGGGATCATTCGCAGGGGAAGAGAAGCCCACAGTACCGTGAGCTACCACAACATGAACCATATCCTTACCCTGCGATAAAGATGCTCCGCTCTCGGAAAGCAGGTAAACTTGGCTGCTTCCCACTCGCATGCGCATGGTACTGCCTGCTTCGGTGAACACACTGTCGCCGGGATAAACTGTGGAACCGATTGCTGCTTTTGCTGGGCCTAGATGGGCTAATCCCTCGGCTTGGATAATCATGCCTAGCGGACTGTCATTCGCCGCGTAAGCGGGCAAATTCAACAGTCCCGCCACCAAAATAGCTATGAGACAAGCACGGAAGCAGACTCGCATAGCTTTTCGTCCTCCGAGGGCCAGAACCCAATTTAGGCGCAGAACCGGGCTGTGTCAATAGGATACAGGTTCAACCCGATGCTAGGTGACAACCCATCCTCAACAAGCACGAACGACCTGCCAAATCCGGTCTGACCCGCCAAGCTGCCGTCTTCTGGGTTAGAATGTCTTCGCTCGCGGGAGGAGCGCATGATTCATCGTCATGTATTCCACAACGGCCATCTAGCGCCTATTGAGGAAGTTCGGCTCTCTCCGGGGCAAGCGGGTCTTTTAAGCGGCTGGGGTATCTTCACGACGGTTCGGGTCTTCGAAGGGGTCCCGTTTGCATTCGAGCGCCACTGGAAGCGCCTTGAGCGAGATGCCAGTCGGACGCAGTGCCCGTTTCCATTTAGTGCAGAAAGAGTGCGGGAGCAATTGGGCGAGGTGCTACGGGCGAATCACGTGAAGGAAGGTTGCGCGCGAATTTATGCAGTCTATAACCAGGTGGGGTTCTGGCGCAGCGGCGAAGAGGTTCCGCCCGCGGATTTGATTATCTATTCGGCCGATTTGCCGGCATATAGCCAGGACGCGCGTCTTGGAGTGCGCGAACAGGGACGGCATGCAGCTTCCCCGTTGGCGGGAGTGAAGGTGACGTCCTGGTTGATAAATGTGTGGAGTCTTCAAGCGGCGCAGCGCGACGGATTCGATGAAGTTGTGATGTTGAACGAGCGTGGCGAAGTGGCTGAGTGTACGGCCGCGAACATTTTCCGTGTGAAGGGTGGACGGGTTGCGACGCCCCCGCTGAATTCGGGGTGCCTCGAAGGAGTTACACGCGGAGTGTTGTTGGAGATCGGGGCAGCGGCGGGCGTGCCCGTGGAGGAAAAGACGCTGTTACCGCAGGACCTGTATGCGGCGGATGAGGTTTTCATTTCGTCCACGAATCGGAATCTGCTGCCTGTGAGCGAAATCGCAGGACGAAAAATTGGTGACGGGAATAATCCGATTGCGGATCGGTTGGAGAAGGTGTTCGAAAACTACATTCGAAAATATCTTGATTCCCAGACGGCTTCGGCGAGTAAGCGGTGATATGGATTGTAACTGGAAACCGAGTGCTCGCTTCAGGAAGTACTGGGTCAGGGGAAATGAACAATGAGTGATCTCGCTGCCAAGACATGTGTCCCGTGCAAAGGCGGTGTACCGCCCCTGGCCGGCAAGGACCTTGAGGCGCTCGAGGAACAGGTGCCGCAATGGAAGGTGATGAACGGTCACCACATTATGAGGACGTTCACGTTTCCGGATTTTCGTCAGGCACTGGCATTCGTCAATAAGGTGGGAGAAATTGCCGAACAGCAGGGGCACCACCCAGATATTCTCCTAGCGTGGGGAAAAGCGGAAATTACAACCTGGACCCACAAAATTGACGGGCTCACCGAAAGCGACTTCATATTGGCCGCGAAAATTGACAGGTTAAAGTAGGCTCAGTAAACCATTAGCGGGTGAAAAAAAAAGGCCCGATGCGCTACGTTGCGCACCGGGCCTTCGATCAAAGCAAGTCTAACAGCTTTGCACCGAATGATTCGGACGCCGGCGCCATACACCAAGCGCGAGTACTCCTGAGCCGAGCAAAAGCAGACTTGCCGGTTCAGGGACTGGAGTTCCGACTGGGTCGGTATTTGTGTCAATATCCTTTTTGTCTTTGTCCAAGTGGTTCAGCCACCAAATCCATTCTGCGGTATTAGTGACGCTATGTAGTGAGTGTCCAGAATCGGAATCCCAGCCTTCATCCCGTTTGGAGGCTGAAAACTGATCCACGTTCAGAATAAAGTTCTCACCGATATGCGTGTCGCGCCGATGGTCAGGGGTTCTGTCCGCATCGTTCGAATGACTCCCGTCCATGTCCTCAGACGAGCTGTGTTCGTGGATACCGTCGGCATGAGCTGGCGCCACAGCGAGGACGGCACAAGCGAAAGCAAGTAAGGTTAGGATTGAGACTTTCTTCGACATGAGTGCCCCCGGTTGAACTGCAAGACAATACACCCCACATTACACTCACGTGACAAGCACGTTACCTACCAATCCTTGCCAATCCTTGGACCCGCCGTAATCACATGAAAGAAAATTACTTAAGGTTGGAGCTAGACTGAGCGCCGTATACCCAGTGTGAAAACTATTGCTTAGTCATGGAGATAAACTCCAAATCGTTTCCTATACTTGTTCTTGCAGCGAGAGGCGACGATCCTACTAGGGAAAAACCTGTATCGAAGTGAGAGAATGCCAGTCGAAAGTGCAGCGAACAATGGGCCGGGACATGACGGCTTCCGTCGTTCAGGCTTCGGATTGAGGAGCTAAGCGCAAATGTTTCCAAACTTGCGACAAGCGTTCCGAAACAGCACGCTCTTCCATTGGTACAAGAAGCTCTCGGCGCCCGGCGAGTATGCTTGGTGGAAGGTGCGTGGTTCGCCTGGAGTCAAGGCGCCCCATTTGACGAAGCAGAAAACCATCCAAACATATGCGCGTGAATACGATCTCCATGTGCTGGTGGAGACAGGCACTAACTACGGTCACATGATCTATGTGAACAAGGACCAGTTTCGAGAGATTTACTCGATCGAGCTCGATCCGTGGCGGGCCGAAAGCGCACGACGAAAATTCGCTGACCGTTCGAATATCCATGTTCTCGAAGGTGACAGCGGGGCGGTGCTACCTAAAGTGATTTCCGCGCTTAAGGAGCCTTGTCTTTTCTGGTTGGACGGCCACGATTTTGATATTTCGTCACCGATCAAGCAGGAACTCGATGCGATCTACAACCAATCTCCCTACGACCATGTGCTTTTGATTGACGATGCGCGTTGGTTCGATGGTCGCACCGATTATCCGACGATGGAGGAGTTGCGCGAGACGGTGGCACGCGACTATCCAGGACGGGTGGTGGAAGTCACCGACGACATTATCCGCATCTATAAGCCGAAAAAACCGCAGGCGAGCTAATCCGGCCAATTCAGATCTTCGACATCATCAACCTGTTTATACGGTGACCCTCGCTAAGCTGATCGCAGAGCCGAGCTCTTGACTATATATCGTATGACGTTATAGTATCCAGTTGCTCGTTATAGAGACGAGCGTACGGCGGAGGAACAGATGGCCCGTTCTCGCGATACTGAAGCCCAGAGGCAGGAGCCTCTGACTCCGGCAATGTTTCACGTCCTGCTGGCTCTGGCGGATGGAGAAAAGCACGGATACGCCATTCTGAAAGAAGTTGAGCGGCGCACAGAAGGCAAGGTACGGCTAAGCGCTGGAACGCTATACGGGATTATCAAGCGCCTCAACGCCGAAGATTGGATTGTGGAATCAACGAAGCGTCCTGTCGCCGATCTGGACGATGAGAGACGACGCTACTATCGATTGACCGAGCAAGGCCGGCGTGTTGCGATGAACGAAGCACGGCGCTTGGAAGAACTGGTCGCGATGGCGCGCAACAAAAACCTGTTTCGCAAACCTGAACTGGCGTAGGGCAACCTGGCGCAGCTGAAGGGGCGAGGGAAAGATGCTCCGATGAACGCAACTAATGTTCCATTTTCGAAACGAATGTTTCGAGCGCTGTTGCGAGTTTTGCCTGCGGATTTCCGTTCCGATTATGGCCGCGAAATAGAGCACGCATTCGACGACCAGGAACGCGAGGCGCGCAACCGATCCGGAGCCGTGGGGGTGGTCCTCGTGTGGTGGGAAACGCTGGCGGGGATTTTCACGACGGCGCCGCGCGAACACTGGGAAATGCTACAGCAGGACACCGCATACGCTTTGCGGACGATGAGCAAGAACCTCGGATTCACGTGTCTTGCCGTATTTACGCTTGCTCTCGGGATCGGAGCAAACACGGCGATATTCAGCGTGGTGCGTGGAGTGTTGCTCAGGCCGCTTCCATATCCGCAGGGACAACAGCTTGTCTTCCTTCGCCAGCAGGCACAAAAGGAAGGCATCGACGATACTGGATTTTCGGTGCATGAGATCGAGGATTATCGCCTGCAGAACCAATCGCTGGCCGGTTTGGTTGAATACCATGCGATGTCGTTCATTCTTTACGGGCACGGGGATCCAGATCGCGTGCGCACTGCGGTCGTGTCGGCGAATTACTTCGACCTTTTCGGAGTGAATCCTTTGATGGGGCGGACTTTTTTGCCGGATGACGACAAACTCGGCGCGCCGCCGGTTCTCGTTTTGAGCTACGAATATTGGGGGAACAAGTTCGGTGCTGACCCGGACATCGTCGGAAAGACTTTCGAGATGAATGACAAGGTCCATACGGTCGTTGGAGTGCTGCCTCCGGTTCCGCAATATCCCGCCGAGAGCGATGTGTATATGCCTACTTCGGCGTGTCCGTTCCGTTCCTCGAAAAGGATGATCGACAATCGCGACATGCGAATGATGGAGGCATTTGGACGGCTGAAACCCGGTGTTTCTCTTGCGCAAGCTAGTGCCGATCTTGCGACAGTCGCCGGGCGATTGAAGGGCGAGTATCCCAAGTCTTACCCGGACAGCATGGGCTACTCCGCCATAACTACCGCGCTGAGGGACGAGTTAACGCATGAAGCGCGTCCCACACTTCTGGTGTTGCTGGCTGCTGCTGGTTTCGTCCTCTTGATTGCATGCGCGAATGTGGCGAATCTGACGCTTGCTCGGATGGCTCAACGCGAACGCGAGTTGGCGGTTCGCAGCGCGTTAGGAGCGGGGCGAAGCCGGCTTCTGCGGCAGCTTCTGACCGAAAGCTTTCTGCTCGCGCTCTTCGGGGGCGTGCTGGGGCTGATGGCGGCCTATAGCAGCTTGAGCCTCCTCACTGAATTCGCTTCGCGGTTGACGCCTCGCGCCCATGAGATTCGAATCGACTTCCAAGTGCTGGCGTTTACGCTGATAGCCGCGCTTGGCACCAGCATCTTGTTCGGGACGATCTCGGCGCTTTTCTCGCGAATTAATCTATCTTCGGGTTTGAAAGAGGGAAGCAGTGGCGCGGGGGCAGGACAACATCGAAATCGTGTGCGCAGCGTCCTGATCGTTTCGCAAATTGCATTTTCGTTCATGCTCCTCATTGGCGCAGGACTCATGCTGCGCAGCTTGTACAAGTTGCAGCAGGTGAACCCGGGCTTTGTCGCCCAACGCGTCTTGGCAATGCGAACCACTTTCAGTTTCAGCAAGTACGGGACCAACGAAAAATTGGCAGAAATCGTCAAGAAGCTACTCGATCGCGTCCAATCCGAGCCCGGTGTCGTGTCGGCAGCGGTGTCGTCGGGCTATCCTCTCGAACCAGAAGTGATTTCCGCAGGATCAAATGCGTTCTCCGGGCCGTTCCGCATTCAAGGGCGAGAGCTTGGCCCGGGAGAAGCTCCGCCAGTGGGCGGCCAGTTTTCGGTTTCTCCAGGCTATTTTCAAACGCTGGGGATTCCGCTGAGAGAGGGTCGGGAGTTCGCGGATACGGATACCCCAAAGAGCGAACTCGTAGTGATCATCAACGAAGCGATGAAGCGGCAATTCTGGGCGAATGAGGATCCGGTCGGGAAACGCGTGTCGGGCGACGACGGCGAACATTGGGCCACGATCGTCGGAGTCGTAGGGGATGTGCGCGAGTTTGGGCTCAATCACGCGCCGTCGCCGGAATTCTTCCTTCCGGAATCGCAAGGTGCCAATCCGAGTGCACTGCTGATTAAAACGGCTGCCGAGCCCGGCGGCATCGCGCGCCAGATTACGCGTTCCGTTCACGAAGTGGACCCGCAGGCGGCTGTTACGCACGTGATGACCCTGGAGCAGGCTCGCTACGAATCCATGGCATCTCCGCGCGTAACTACGACCCTGCTGGGGCTATTTGCGGCACTCGCGTTGCTGATCGCAGCATCGGGCATCGGCGGAATCATGGCTCTCACAGTGAGCCAGCGTGTCCGCGAGATCGGAATTCGCATCGCTTTGGGGGCACAGCCTTCTGGAATTCTAAAGATGATTCTAGGGCACGGGTTGCTGTTAGCCTCGATTGGCCTCGCAATCGGATTCGCGGGAGCACTCTCACTCAAAGGGCTGCTGAAATCGCTGCTGTTCGGAGTTGCGCCGACAGACCCAGTGACGTTCGCGGTCGTTGGAATTGTGCTTGGCGGAGCGGCATTGCTTGCGAGCTATGTGCCGGCTCGGCGAGCCGCCTCGATTGATCCAATTGACGCGCTGCGGATGGCGTGACGGCAGTCAGTTCAAACGGCATCCTTGCCGGATGTTGCGTTGGGATCCTTCGCTGCGCTCAGGATGACCGGCGTTTTCGATAGTTCAGTAGCTCGGCAGTTCGACAACTCTATGGGGACGGCCCTTGTCCGGTGAAGGCTGCGTTTTGGCGTCGCACGGTATTGGTTTCTACCGCATCCGAATCCCTATAAACTGAGATAGCGTTCTTCTCTCGCGGTTGCCATGCGTGCAGTGGTTTGCGCGAAGCGTTCCGAAGAAGCGTCCAGGCATGCTGAAACGACTATTTCTACATTACATCGCCGAGGAAGCGCACCCAATGTTGCGCCTGGCGATCCCGCTCGTTCTTGCGGAACTAGGCTGGATGACGATGGCCATTGTGGACACGATGATGGTCGGACGGCAGGCTAACAGCGCGGAGGCCATAGGAGCGGTAAGCCTTGGCAGTATTCTTTTCAATTCGGTGGCGATTTTTGGCACGGGACTAATGCTCGGACTCGACACACTCGTTTCGCACTCCTACGGGTCGGGCGACGTGCAAGACTGCCATCACTCGCTTGTCAACGGCGTGTACTTGAGTTTGGCGATCACGCCTTTTCTGATGGGAATTGTGCGGTTGTTCGAGCCCGTGCTTCGCTCGCTCGATATTTCAGCGCCTGTGCTGAATCAGGCGATTCCATACCTGCGCGCGATGAACTGGAGCACGCTGCCGCTATTGCTGTACTTTGTATTTCGCCGCTATCTCCAAGGCATGAATCTGGCAAAGCCAGTGATGTTCGCACTGATATCTGCAAATTTTGTGAACCTCCTGGGGAACTGGACGTTCGTTTATGGTCATCTGGGATTTCGGGCGCTGGGGACTGTTGGTTCTGGATGGTCCACGTGCATCGCGCGAATCTATATGATGACCGTGCTGCTTGTTTACGCGGTATATTACGACCACCGCTATCAAACGGGACTGCTCGGCACGCCGCGGCTGCCCAATTTCCTTCGCATGTGGAAGCTCGTACAGCTCGGATTTCCGGCCGCCACACAATTCGGAATGGAAGTAGGCGTATTCGCGGTGTGCACGGCGCTCATCGGCAAATTGGGCGCCGTTCCGCTGGCAAGCCATCAGGTAGCGCTTAACACCGTAAGCCTCACTTACATGGTGCCACTCGGAATCTCGTCCGCAGCGGCGGTGCGAGTGGGGCAGGCGCTCGGGCGAGGCGATCCGCACGGAGCAAGCCGTGCCGGATGGACAGCTCTGGCGCTGGGAATGAGCTTTATGTTCTGCATGGGCGTGATTCTATTTTTGGTGCCCGACCCGATCGCGCGAGTGTACACGCCTGATCCTGTGGTGATCCATGCAGCTGGCGTGCTGTTGTACGTGGCTGCGTTCTTCCAGCTATTTGACGGGATGCAAACCGTGGCGACTGGTGCCCTGCGCGGGGCGGGCGATACGCGCACTCCGATGCTTTGTCACCTGATTCTGTACTGGGGAATCGGATTGCCGTTAGGCGCGTACCTTTGCTTCCGGCTTCGTTGGGGCGCGCCGGGATTATGGACGGGTCTGTGCGTGGCTCTAATTCTGATCGGGTGTGCGCTGCTTTACTTCTGGCGACGGAAAGAACGATTATTTGCGACGGGTAAGTTCGCTCGGTTGAGAGAAAGCATCAGTATCGAGGAATCTGCTTGACCGCCCATCGCTGAAGGGGCGAAATGGACATTGTTGAGCCGCCGGATGAGGGGCTGAGCTACAATCGGGCCATCAGGCAGCCTCTACAAACGTGCGCAATTCATTCATGGCTCGCGCGATCGAACTCTCCGTCGAGAATATACATGCCGGGCGCGGCGGCCCCTTCGCGGCTGTCGTTGTGAAAGACGGGAAGATCATTGCGGAAGGAACGAACTGCGTTACCTCTACGAACGATCCCACGGCGCATGCAGAAATTGTCGCGATTCGCGCGGCGTGCAAACATCTCAAGAACTTCGAATTGAAAGGCTGCGAAATTTACACCACTTGCGAGCCCTGTCCTATGTGCCTAGGCGCGATTTATTGGGCCCGGCCGGCGCGCGTTTATTTCGCGAATACAGCGGCAGACGCCTCCAAAGCCGGGTTCGATGATTCGCTGATTTACGAGGAAATTCCTCGCCCACACGCGCACAGGAAAATTCCGTTGATTCCGATGATGCGCGAAGAGGCGCTTGAAGCGTTTCACTTGTGGATGTCAAAGCCGGATAAAACTTCCTACTGAGGGTCTGATGGCAACCCGGGTGATCGGAAAATCCGTGCCGCGCAAGGAGGGCCGGGAAAAAGTTACGGGTCGCGCGAAGTATGTGGATGATCTGAAATTTTCCGGGATGATCTTTGGCGTGACTGTTCGTAGCCCCGCGGCCCGCGGACGGATTCTTGGTATTCATTTCGAGCCGGGCCTTCCGTGGGACGAATTCACGGTCGTCACCGCAAAGGATATTCCCGGCAAGAATTGCATCGCACTGCTCATTGACGATCAGCCGTGCCTGGCTGCAGAGTTCGTGAACCATCCTGAAGAGCCTGTGGTCTTGCTTGCGCATCCCGACAAGTATTTGCTGGAGGAGGCTCGGCGAGGTGTGCGCATTGAAATCGAATCGTTGCCGGCGATTTCTTCGATGGACGATTCGCTTGCGTGCAAGCATGTGATTTGGGGAACAGACAACATTTTCAAATCCTATCAAGTCAACAAAGGGCACGTGGAGCACGCGTTGCGGGAAGCCGATTTAATTGTCGAAGGAGCGTATGAAACCGGCGCACAGGAACAGCTTTACATCGAGCCACAAGGAATGATCGCTCGGGCGAACGCGGAAGAAGGCGTCACGGTCTGGGGTTCGCTACAGTGCCCGTATTACGTTCACAAAGCGCTGGTGGTGCTATTTGGATTGCCGAAGGGGCTTATCCGCGTAGTGCAGGCGGAAACGGGCGGAGGGTTTGGCGGCAAGGAGGAATATCCCTCCATGATTGCCGCACACGCGGCGCTTCTTGCCTGGAAATCCGGAAAGCCCGTGAAGATTATTTACGACCGCGCGGAGGACATGGTAGCGACCACGAAACGGCACCCATCACGCACGACGCATCGGACAGCCGTGACGCGCGAGGGCAAGCTTGTGGCCATTGACATCGACTTCACGCTTGACGGTGGAGCGTATGAAACGCTCTCGCGGGTGGTACTCTCTCGCGGGACGATTCACGCTGCGGGTCCATACCAGTGCCCGAATGTGCGCATCCGCAGTCGCGTGGTAGCGACGAATGCGCCGCCGCACGGTGCGTTCCGCGGATTCGGCGCGCCACAAAGTGTCTTTGCGCTCGAACGGCATCTTGATCGCGTTGCAGAAGCCGTGGGGCTGGCTCCGGACGAGTTTCGACGCCGAAATTTCATACGTCAAGGCGAAACGATCGCGGTCGGACAGGTCATCCATGAAAAGGTCGACATGGAGCGCTTGATGGATCGCGCGTTCGAGTTGAGTGATTATCATGAGAAACGCAAACGATTCGCAGCGGAAAATCCTGGAAGGATGATCCGGAAGGGCATTGGTTTCGCTTCGTTTTTTCACGGCGCTGGATTCACGGGTTCCGGTGAAGAGCACCTCGCATCGGAGGTTGCCGTTGAGGCGACCCGTGACGGTCGAGTACGCGTGATGGCTGCGAGCACCGAAATGGGCCAAGGAACTAACACGATTTTCTCCCAAATTGCTGGCGAAGCGCTCGGCATCGATCAGGACCAGATTGAAATCGTGCAGCCCGACACGGCGAATGTTCCGAACAGCGGGCCGACGGTTGCGTCGCGCACGTCAATGATAGTCGGCAAGCTGGTTGAAACCGCGGCGCTAGAAATTCGCAGGAAGTTGGTAGACGGTTGCTATCTCGCGCCCGGGTATAACACAGCGCAATTTGCCGAAGCTTGCCGCCGATATGCGGAGCAAGCAGGACCGTTAACATCGTTGGTGAAATACGAACATCCGCGCGACATGCTTTGGGACGAAGAACGCTATGAGGGCCACGCATACGGAGCATATGCGTGGGCCGTTTATGTGGCGGAAGTTTTGATTGATATGCGCACTGCTGAAGCGCGCGTTGATGATTTTGTCGCCGTACAAGAAGTAGGCAAGGTGATCAATCCTGTTCTCGCTGCCGGCCAGATCGAAGGGGGCGTCGCGCAAGGAATCGGTATGGCGCTCTATGAGAATGTCGTGTGGCAGGAAGGCCGCATGGTGAATGGGCAAATGACGAATTACATCATGCCGACGTCAATGGATGTGCCGCCGATTCGGGTCTACTTCGAAGAAAATCCGTACGAACGCGGGCCTGCGGGCGCAAAAGGAATCGGCGAGTTGCCGCTAGACGGCACGGCGCCGGCGATCGCTAACGCGATTGCGCACGCGACCGGCTCGAATGTTACGCGCGTGCCGGTAACTCCGGAAGTCCTTAGTGAACTGCTCGAGAGCGTCCATGCCTGATCGCGCGAAAAAGATTCGGGTGCGCTGCGCGTTGAACGGAAATCAGGTGGCGCTCGAAGCCTACCCGATGGCGCGGCTGCTCGATGTCTTGCGGGACGAAGCGGATTTGACCGGCGTGAAAGAAGGTTGCGGAGAGGGTGAATGTGGCGCGTGCAGTGTCGAACTCGATGGCGAGCTAGTGAATAGTTGTCTGGTCCCGGTGCTGCAGGCCGAAGGCGCAATGATTCGCACCATCGAGGGAGTGGCGAATGGCGAGAAGCTGCACGCCGTGCAACAGGCATTCATCACGCATGGCGGTTCGCAGTGCGGCATATGTACACCAGGTATGGTGCTGGCGGCGGTGAATCTTTTGGACCGGAAGCCTGATGCGACTGAACCAGAAATTCGCGAGGGCCTTTCGGGTAACCTGTGCCGGTGCACGGGTTACACAAAGATATTTGCTGCCGTGATGGCGGCTTGTCGCGATATGGATCGCACAGTTGAGGGCTAGCCTTCCTTTGTACGAGCTGATTGCGCCGGAGAATCTCGGTTCTGCGCTCGAAATGCTGGCACAGCAGCCCGGTGTTTGGAAGCCTTTTGCCGGCGGCACTGATTTGATGGTGTTGCTCGAAGCTGGAAAGCTCCCGCACCGAAAGTTTGTGAGCATTTGGAAATTTCCAGAATTGCGGCGGATTGAGGTGACGCCTGTATCATTGGGGATCGGCGCCCTCTCAACCTATACCGAGATTCAACACAACGAAATTTTGAAGCGTGAATTTCCTCTGCTATGCCGCGCGGCTTCCGAAACCGGAAGCGTTGCCACTCAGAATCGCGGGACACTTGGCGGAAATATTGCCAATGCATCGCCAGCTGCGGATTCGCCTCCGGCTCTATTGGTGTACGACGCTGAAGTCGAGCTCATCTCTGCGAAAGGGAGTCGGAGGTTGCCGTACCGTGACTTCCACACTGGCTACAAGAAGATGCAGCTGCGCGTCGATGAACTGATTTGGCGCATTCATTTGAATCGCGTGCCAAAACAGCGGAAGGAATATTATCGGAAAGTGGGAACGCGAAAAGCGCAGGCAATTTCAAAAGTATGCTTTGCTGCTGCGGCAGATGTCGAGAATGGCCGAGTTAACGACGTTAGAATTGCCCTGGGGAGCGTTGCCCCTACGGTTCTAAGAGCTACAGAGACAGAGAAAATCTTTGGAGGTGAAAAGCTCTCTGGCGCTGTGCTAAAAGCAGCCCAAGCAAGTCTTGGACGCGAGATATCACCCATTGACGATATGCGCTCAACTGCGGTTTACCGGCGCCGCGTGGCGCAGAATCTACTCGCCGAATTCTTTGACGTGATGAGTAGTTAAGGGCGCATGGCAAATTCCCCTGGCTCACCCCCGGCCCGCACAGAGATACCGGACTTAATTGTTCGTGGACGGCGGACCATAACTCCTGGAGGAGAACGCGCGGCGGCGATTCATATCCGCTGTGGCGTGATCTCTGCGATCACCGCGTTCGATGATTGTCCTAGCGGCACTCTTCTGCACGATGCTCACGACTCCATCGTTATGCCAGGGATTGTAGATACGCATGTTCACATCAACGAGCCGGGTCGGACGGGATGGGAGGGGTTTTCGACGGCCACACGCGCGGCGGCAGCAGGTGGAATCACCACACTCATCGAAATGCCGCTCAACAGCATTCCCGCAACCACGACCGCGGCAGGATTCCGGGAAAAGATGGCATCGACAGCAGGAAAGCTTTGGGTGGATGTTGGTTTCTGGGGCGGCGTCGTTCCCGGAAATGCCACCGAACTTCGGCCGCTATGGGAAAGCGGCGTGTTTGGGTTTAAGTGCTTTCTCGTGCCAAGCGGCGTAGAGGAATTTGCCCATGTTACAGAGGGCGATCTCCGAGCCACACTCCCGGAGTTGGGCGCGCTCAAAGCGCCGTTACTCGTTCACGCGGAATTGCCGGGTCCAATCGCGCAAGCCGCCAAGAAAACATCTGAGTCAGGTATACAGCGATATTCCACGTGGCTCGCCTCTCGCCCTCGGGCAGCGGAAAACGAAGCCATCGTGCTTCTCGTAACGTTGGCGCGAGAATTCGGCGCTCGCCTTCACATCGTCCATTTGTCTTCTTCGGACGCGATCTCTACATTGCAACAGGCGAAATCCGAAGGCCTGCCCGTCTCAGTCGAGACCTGCCCTCATTACCTGACGTTCGACGCGGAGGACATAGCTGATGGCAAAACCGAATTCAAATGCGCGCCACCCATTCGCGAGCACGAGAATCGTGAAAAACTTTGGGCGGCCCTTGAGGATGGCACCATTGATTTCATAGCGACCGATCATTCGCCCTGTCCCCCTGCGATGAAATTGTCTGATGAAGGCGATTTCCTGCGCGCATGGGGAGGAATTGCAGCGCTCGAATTGAGTCTGCCAGCCGTCTGGACGGAGGCGTCGTCGCGAGGCTATGCTGTGCCGCGGCTCGCGGAGTGGCTGTGCAGCGGTCCTGCGCGTCTGGTAGGGCTCGAGAACCGCAAAGGGGCGATCGCGGTGGGTCACGACGCCGATTTTGCAATCTGGAATCCGGATGCGAAGTTCTCAGTAGATCCGGCAAAGCTCCAGCAACGGCATAAAATCACACCTTACGCAGGCCGAGAACTCTTAGGCCCGGTCGAAACGACGTTTCTGCGGGGCCGCAAGGTGTTCGACAAAGGTGAGTTTTTCCCCACTCCGCTGGGCCAGATCCTCCACCGAGGCAGCATATGAACGATCTCAGTCGTTTCGTTGATCTGGCATCGCAGCGGCTCGGTGGCCGTGTGCTCGAAGCGAACGACGATTTTTTTGCGCCCAAACAAAATTTGCTAAAGTCATCGAAGCCGATTTTCATCGAAGGGAAATATACCGATCGCGGCAAATGGATGGACGGCTGGGAGACCCGGCGGCGTCGAACGCCCGGATATGACTGGTGCATCATCCGATTAGGCTTGCCTGGAATAGTTCGCGGCGTGGTGGTGGACACCAGTTTCTTCAAAGGGAATTTCCCCTCGCACTTTTCGCTGGACGCTTTGGACCTGGGAAGCCGTCCGTATATCGGCGAGAAAATGCTCTCGAAGCCTGGCAGCGCCAACTGGATCGAAATCCTGCCGAAAACGCTGTTGGAAGGGGACTCGTCCAATCAATGCGCCGTGGAAAATCGCGGTCACTTCACGCACCTTCGCTTGAAAATTTATCCGGATGGTGGCGTAGCTCGGCTCCGGGTTCACGGCGAGGTGGCGCCGGACAGCAAGTTAATCAGGCGCCCGGAAATCGATCTCGCAGCGGTCGAAAGCGGCGGAAGAGTAGTTGCGTCCAGCGATCAATTCTTCAGTGAGCCGCTGAATCTTCTGATGCCGAGACGCGGCAAGGACATGAGCGACGGCTGGGAGACCCGCCGCAGGCGAGGACCCGGCCACGATTGGGTAATCGTGAAGCTCGGCCTGCCAGGGAGTATCCGGCGCATCGAGGTGGATACCGCGCACTTCAAGGGAAACTTCCCCGAGAGCTGTTCGCTTGAAGCCTACTATGTCGATCAAAAGGGAAACGAAGACGCCAGTTTAGAATCCGCAGTGTGGAGGCCGGTCCTACCCCGAACAGCGCTTCGAGCGAACCGACGACATTTCTTTCAGAAGTTGCAGGACGTCGGCACGATTTCTCACGTCCGATTCAATATCTATCCCGATGGAGGCGTGAGTCGCCTGAGAATTTTCGGTGAGCCGCTGCGCCCTGAAGATCAGTTAAAGGGCGTCGGGCGCATCAATCAGTTGCCAGCCGAGGAAGCGCGCAAAGCACTACTCGATTGTTGCGGCTCTATCGCTTGGGCCAATCAGGTGATTTCACAACGTCCTTTCTTGGAAGATGCGAAACTATTCCAGATCGCCGATAACACTTGGATGAATCTTGACCCGAAGGAACAGCGGCGCGCGATTGGGCACCATCCGCCAATCGGTAACAACCGCGGTAAGTCAAAACAGTCTGGAACCGCGCGTAAGTGGTCAGCACGCGAGCAATCCGCCGCACAGAAGTCATCCCCTGAAACGCTTGCCGTTTTAGCAGCTGCGAATGAAGCCTACCAGACGACATTCGGATACGTGTTCCTAATCTGCGCGGCTGGAAAGAGCGGCGACGAGATTCTGCAATCTCTTCGCCAACGCTTAGCGAACGACCCCGAAACAGAATTGCGCGTGGCTGCAGAGGAAATGCGACAGATCATCAGGATGCGCTTGGAGAAGCTACTCAACTCATGAGTGATATCACTACTCACGTGCTCGACGTTTCGATAGGGCGGCCTGCCGCAGGAGTTCCTGTTACTCTGGAAATTCAAAAAGCGGGCGACTGGAAAGAAATTTCCCGTGGAGCCACCGATTCAGATGGTCGGCTCCGACATCTCCTGGCTCCCGGCTCACTCGTTAAAGGTACGTACCGGCTGAGTTTTGAAACCGAGACTTATTTCAAATCGTACAAGATAGAAGCGTTTTATCCGATTATCGCGATCGTGTTCCAAGTCCGGAACGCGCGAGAGCACCACCATATTCCCCTGCTGCTGAGTCCATTCGGATATTCCACGTATCGCGGGAGCTGACGGATGTCCATCAAGCTCGGCGCAAACAATTATGGCAAGTCGGGCGTTCGCCTGCTTCGCGTGGTGAGGCAGCAGGGCCGCCACGACATTAAAGAGCTGTCCATTCGTATCCGCTTCGAGGGTGATTTCGAGGCAGCGCATACACAAGGCGCCAACCAGAAAATTCTGCCCACTGACACGATGAAGAACACGGTGTATGTTCTCGCGCGCCAGTACCCCGTGGAAGCTGTCGAAGAATTCGCGTTGCATCTCATCGAGCATTTTCTTACTTATAATCCGCAACTGGCTCGCGTGCGAATCGAGGCGAGCGAGAACCTCTGGGAACGAATTCCTCTCGGCGGGAAACCGCACGCCTCGGCGTTCACTCGAGCCGGAGATGAAAAACGCACGGCGGCGCTAATAGGCAGTCGCGGGGGAACGACGATTCGCGCAGGCATCGATGATTTGATCGTCTTGAAGACAACAAAGTCCGCCTTCGAAGGATTTCTCCGCGATCCCTACACGACGCTCCAGGAGGATCGCGATCGCATTCTATCCACCGTGATTCATACGGACTGGCTGTACGAAGGCGGCGATGTGGAATTTAGCCCGATATGGCATGGCGTCCGTCAGACAGTGCTCGAAACCTTCGCGGAACACGACAGCCAATCGCTGCAACATACGCTATACGCGATGGGCGAGGCAGTTCTCAACAACTTCGATCGCATCCGCGAAATTTATTTCTCACTTCCGAACAAACATTTTACTCCCGTGAATCTTGCGCCCTTCGGGATGGATAATCCCGGCGAGGTTTTCCTGCCGACCGATGAGCCTCATGGCCTAATCGAAGCGACTCTCCACAGGGAATGAGCGGAGCACCTATTTTTTCAGCCATGATGAACGACGAAGCAACTTGCGGACCCCGGGATCGAGTTTTGTTTGAAGTAACTTCGAGACATTATCCGTGGCGACACCTCCGATGGAAACTCAGCTTTGTGCCACGCGATCTTCTCCAGCGTAAACCACGAATCGGTTACCGCGTAGGAACCCAATCAAAGTGAGATGAAGTTCGCGCGCGAGCTGAACTGCAAGACTCGAAGGCGCTGATACGGATGCGACCATAGGAATTCCAGCGACGATAGCCTTCTGAATGATTTCGAATCCCCCGCGTCCGCTGACAAGCAAAATACAATCGCTCAACGGGATGCAGTCGTTGAGCAGGGCCCACCCGACGACCTTATCGACAGCATTGTGCCGTCCGATATCCTCCCGGACGATCAATAATTTCCCGTGAGCATCAAATAACGCCGCCGCGTGAAGACCGCCCGTGCGTTCAAATACGTCCTGTGCCGAACGCAGCGCTTGAGGCAGACTTACGATTAGCTCGGGTTCGATGCGAAAATCCGGATTCGGTGTTCGGAGCAGACGTGAGCGCACAGCATCGATCGATGCTTTTCCGCAGATTCCACAGCTTGAGGCCGCAAAGAAGTGGCGCCTCAGTTTGTCGAAATCCGGCAGCGCCTCTGAGGCGAGTTCGGCCTGCACAACATTGCCTCGCTTTCCGTCCTCGTCGTTTGTCGCACTCTCGAGAGCGATAATTTGATCGCGCCGCTGTACAAGACTTTCCGTGAAGAGAAAACCCGCGGCAAGCTCTAGGTCGTGTCCCGGCGTGCGCATCGTCACGCTAAGTGGATCCTCGCCCACACGGATTTCGAGCGGCTCTTCGGCAGCAAGGAAATCATCCTTTCGAGCCAAGGTACCATCGTTCCATTCGGTAACCTGCGTTAGATCGACGCTACGCGATGTTCGAACCATTAGCGCTCCGCATTCACAATCCTGCTAGGAGAAAGAGAATAGCGCTGAATGCGCTGTGGAATGCAGTTAAAACGGGGCTGGCCCGTCCCGAGGGATTCGGGGCGAGCCAGTGGGCGTGCTTGGCATGAGGTAATGCGGGCGCTCAATTAATAGGCGTTCGTTGTTAGCTGCGCGTAAACGACGCATGAAAAGTGAAAAACGAAAAAGCTGCGCTAGATAGCGGCCAATCAAAATTCCATCGTGAAATCAACCAAATTCTCTAAGATCAGTCGCCGCTATCCACAGCTGCTATAGCCAAACTTTGCTCGCAGAGGTAGTATCGGTGTTTCGTTTGGCGCTTGGAAATGGTATTCGATGGCACAAACCATAACGCTGCTTGTTCCCATATCGGCTAAAAACGACGCTTTAGAGAAGTGGATGGAACGTGTCCTGAGGCGCGGACAGAAAGTTCGCAAGACCTGGAACTCCGCCGATGTCCATGATCTGCGTGTAGCCCTGCGAAAATGCCGAACGATGGCCGACGCGCTTACGGACACCAACCCAAGCCCCGGCTGGAACAAACTCAAAAGAAGCTCGAAAAAAGTTTTCCATACTCTCGGCGAATTGCGGGACATTCAGGTTGAGCAAGAATGGGTCAAGAAACTCCTTCCTGTTGCGACGGAAGCCAGAACTCAATTGCTGAAGCGATTGCGAGTTCTAGAGAGCGGACGCCTGCAGGAAGCGCAGAAAGAACTCGATCGTTTCGATCGCAAAGAATGGCGAAAATTATCGCGAAAGTTGCGCACTAAAACCGATATGTTTCCGGTCGGTAGCGTTGTCTTCCAGCGACTGGCTCTGATGAAGTTGAACGACGCGGTTGAGCTTTACCGCCAGGCGAGAAAGCGGAAGAGTGGCGTTGCCTGGCACCGGGTTCGCATCGCCATCAAGCGCTTTCGTTATATCGTTGAGAATTTCCTGCCCCAGCACTACGAAGCTTGGGCGAGAGACTTGAGGGAAACGCAGGACTTGTTGGGCGAAATGCACGATCTCGACGTGCTTCGGACTTACATTCGTCGTCACGCCCGCGAACTGGAGCCGCAAGCAGTCGCCTCATGGCTCGAGCAAATTCGCCTGGCCCGCGCGGAGCGACTCGAGAAGTTTCTCGCGAAAACAAACGGGACGGAGTCGCTCTGGCTCGATTGGCGAACAGGGCTACAAGGAGGAAGCACTTTGCTTCCCGTTCTGACCCGTGAAGCAAGAACCGCTTACTCAGCCAGCTGACGAAGGATTTTCGGCGTCACGAGCCATAGAAGTTCCCAGCGCCCCTGCGAAGCGCCGCGGTCAAAGCAGACAACCCCCGCTTTCTTCATGGAAGTGAACACCCCGCGCGCGCCAGCCAGTTGTGAAATCATGGTATCCACGTGCGGTGCATGCCCGAAGCAGATCACTTCTTTCCCCTTCAGGCGCGACAGTTCTCTCAAAAACTCCGCCGGATCGGCAGCTGGTTTCAAGTGCTCGCTGGAACGAATTTTGCTCGGCGGAAAGCCAAGCGCCTCCGCGAAAATTTCCGCGGTTTGTACCGCGCGTATCAGAGGACTGGTAATGAATGGGTCGGGCTTGATATCAAATTTCGCCAACCCAAGCGCGGCCAATCGAGTTTTCTTTATTCCCCGCGCCGTCAGCGGCCGTTCCGGGTCGGGCGGGCTGTTCGGATCGGTGCGGTCTACCGCAATTCCGTGGCGAACGATATAGAGGATCATCGCTTACGCCACCTTTTCCTTTTCTTTCCGCGGTTCCCGGCGAAACTCAGGCTTCAAATGAAACTCCTTCTCAAAAAGGTCAGCTTTTCGCTCCAGACCCAACACATCTAATCGGGAACCTTCCGCCGCACGAATATTGAAAATCGCCTTGCGGCCAGCGATTTGAACATCCACGGCGGTAACGTGCTGCTCGTGTTCGGACTCAAGCTTTTCCGCGATGCGCAAGAAGGAAGTGAGAAGTCGCAGCTCCCTCCGCCGCGCGCCATCAAGCGCAGCGTATGATGCATGTTCGAGCTCAGGTTCTGACTTCGAATTATGGTATCGAACGAGCGCCGCCACCATGTCGCAGCGCCAGCCACGCAGCCCTGGAATCTCACCGTTCCTGATTAAATATTCACCATGCCGGTGATGTGCTTTGTGGCTGATGGCATCGCCGACATCGTGAAGCAATGCGGCGATTTCCAGCACGAGCCGCGAGTCAGCTCCCATTTCGTGCAACGGACGAAGCTGATCGAACAGCGAAAGCGCGAGTCGAACCACCTGATCCGAATGTTGCTCGTTATAGTTAAAGCGCCTCCCAAACCAACGAGCTCCGGCAAGAAGCTCCTCCGCCCGGTCCTTCTCTTCGTCTGACGACATGCTCGCAGAATATTGCGCCGCGACCAGATCGAGCAGTATGCCTTCGCGTACGCCGACGCCCGGCACCAGCATCGTGCGAATATCGAGCCACTTCGCGAGCGTCGTTATAATAATAGCTGCGATGCCCATCACTTCCGCGCGATCTTCCCTCACTCGGAACACTTTCATTCGCCCGGGAATATCCAAAGCCAGCAGCCGCCACGTCTGATCTTTCAGCAGCCGCACATTGATTGTAGGCGTTCTCCCGACAAAAGGCCCAGCAGCGAGGCGAACGAGTGCTTCCGCGTTACCTCCGCACGCAACAGCGATAGCGCGAGATAATTTTGGTGGCGACGGCATCGCGCTACGAAGCAGCGCCAGCGTGTGAAGCCGAAGACGATGTGCGTGGTCCTCGTCGATGGCTCCCTGAATCGAATACGTTTCCATCAATCGAATCGTTCCCAGGGGCAGCGCGATTCGATGTTCTAACACGCCCCGTTGAAAAAAATTCAGCTCCAGGCTCCCTCCACCCAAATCGAAAATCAATCTGGGCTGAACTTGATCTCCCAACGCCCGGAATACTGCCGCGCAAACAAGCCGCGCTTCCTCTTCACTGCTGATCACTTCGAGTTCAATTCCGGTCTTCCGCCGAATGCGTTCCATCAAGGTGCGGTAGTTGCGAGCTTCCCGCGCGGCAGCCGTCGCAACGGCACGATACGCGCCCACATGATGCTGGTCCATTCGCTCGCGAAATCCCTCGAACGTGCGTGTGGCGCGAGCGATGGTCTTCGGGTCTAGAAGCCGGCGGGTGAATGCGTTGTGGCCCAGCCGCACCGCGGCGCGTTCGTTATCCAGGATTTGGATGTGGTCGGGAGATGTGGCCCTCGCGATTACGAGACGAATCGCGTTCGAGCCTGCGTCAATCGCCGCGAGCTGGACAGGGGCCGCCAATTTTCAGCGCCAGAGGTGCGCAAGTGCGTGTGAGGGTTTGTAGTGCGTGCTCCGGATTCCCAGCGCCGATGCAATTCGCTTGCGCAGCACTCGGTTCACTTCGGCGACGCTTTCTTCGCCGTCTATTTCGATAAAGCCGTGCCGTTGGGAGAGATAGTCAAATTCCCGCCGGATCAGCGATTGATACCGTATAAACGATTGAAACAGATCGTTCGACAACGACATGTCGCGGCCTGACTCCCAGTAGCTGATCGTTTGCGATTTCTTGAACTCGCGATCGAATGCAACCTCAGGTTTCACGTTGAGCCAGAAAGTAA
Organism: uncultured Acidobacteriota bacterium; assembly: GCA_963729525.1. Lineage (GTDB taxonomy): Bacteria > Acidobacteriota > Terriglobia > Acidiferrales > UBA7541 > Palsa-295. The sequence goes on along the minus strand of CAVSOB010000005.1, from coordinate 2,142,287 downwards.
GGTCCGGCCGCAGCGCCATTTCGTAAATTCCATGGAGGTAATCGCGTCCGATTCCTCGCACCGCGGATCGCGCGATGAGCGTATAAATGTATCGGTCGGCCAGCACGATCAAGCCCGACCGCAACGCAGGAAGGATTCGCCGTTCCAATTGATCGAAGAAATCGGTGCTGTACATCAGTGCCAACGTCATTGGCGTAACGGAATTTTCTGCGAGCAGAGTGTCGATGTCGTCCGCGACTAAAAAAGACCGGCGCAACCCCATCGTCTGTACTGCAAATCCCTCCGATTCGAGCCATTCCGTCAGGAGCGAAATTTGCGTCGAACGCCCCGAGCCGTCCGTCCCTTCGAGAACGAAAAGCGTCCCGCTCAACTCCTCGAGCTTTACACCTGGCAGCGGAACGCCATAAAAACGCGACGGAATCTCGTCCTGCCCGTTCTTTTTCTTGCGTTTTCTCGTTTTGCCCAGCGCTTTGCCGTTTTCTGCGTCCACTGAGACCATTTTGTTGTTTGAGCTCACTCTATTTTTTCGGCGCGAATTGAGAGAGTTCTACTTTATCGCTGAGCACTTGCCTCATAAGCTTCTGCAGCTTGTTCACCTGGACGGTTCCGTCCATCAAGACGAAATGATCCGACTCGACCATGGAGTCGTAGTTCGAAAGAATCCGCTCCTGAAAAATTCGGAAACTCTCCGCGCGGTCGAGCGAAATCCCTAGGTCCATTCCCGCTTCGTAATATTTCAATTTCGGCCGGCCGGCTACAATGCGATTGACGGCAACATCAAGCGGGGCGCGAAAATAAAATGTGATGTCGGGGATCGGCGCAAAACTGTATAAATTCCGCAGCCAGTGAGGAGAGCAGCCGCGCGCAGCGTCGCGGGCGAACGCCGTGTAGATATATCGGTCGGCAAGCACCAAATAGCCGCCATGCAGAAGCGGTAGAATCTGGCGCTCGCAGCGATCGGCGAAATCCGCCGCGTGAAGCAACGAAAATGTAGTTGGCGTGAGCAGCCGGCGCTGTTTTCCTCGCCGCGTGGCGGATTTCACAAGGGGCGATGAATTCCATTCCGTGAAGTGAATGCGATACCCGCCAATTTCAAGCCAGCGCTTCAGCAGATAGAGCTGCGTGCTTTTTCCCGACCCGTCGATCCCTTCCACAACCACTAACGCGCCGGGATACTGCCTCTTCGGAGCAGGAGGCTTGATTGTTGAGGTGCGAGTCGTGGTCGAGGATTCGAGTAAAACCGTTGCCATAAAGGACGCGCCTGATGAGAGACTTATCATACTTCGGAACTGTGAATCCCGAGTCAAAAAAGTGTTACAACCCTGGATCGCTCCGGCGGATGAATCTGAAATTTCGGCTACATTACGCGCAGCGGGAACCAAGGTATGCTCTAGATTTCGGGCTTGAGCCGCCATACCCAGCTGCAAGAGGAAGCTGATGGCAACTAACTTCACAAAGGAACTCTTAGTCACTCCTGGAAAGAAGCACGTAAAGCTCTCCAGCCGGGATCCTGACGATACTCTCGGATGGAAGAAAGATCACAAAATGAAGGCCAGCCTCGAAAAATGCGCCAAACGGCTGGATGATTTGCAATATCTGATGTACGCGGAGAGAAAGCATGCTCTCCTAATCGTTCTGCAAGGGCTGGATGCGGCCGGAAAAGACGGCACGATTCGCCACGTGATGGCTGGCGTCAATCCTCAGGGCTGCCACGTAACATCGTTCAAGCAACCGTCCCTCGAAGAACGCTCGCACGATTTTCTCTGGCGCGTCCACAAAGCCGTTCCCGCCATCGGCGACATCGGCATCTTCAACCGTTCCCAGTACGAAGACGTGCTCATCGTGCGTGTCCACAATCTGGTCCCCAAATCAGAGTGGTCCAAGCGCTATGACGAAATCAACGATTTCGAGAGAATGCTGACCCAGAATCACATCCGGATTTTGAAATTCTTCCTCCACATCAGCAAAGACGAGCAAAAGAAAAGATTCCAGGAACGTATCGACGATCCGGACAAACGCTGGAAAATTTCCGAGGACGATTTCAAGGAGCGACAATTCTGGGCCAATTACACCTTGGCCTATGAGGACACCCTGCGCCGATGCAGCACGGACGAAGCGCCCTGGTTCGTCATCCCGGCGAACAAGAAATGGTTTCGCAATCTCGCTGTCTCCCACATCATTACGGAAACTCTGGAAAGCATGAAAATGAAGTTTCCGCCGCCCACGGTGGATGTCAAGAAACTGAAATGGAAATAACCGTCGTCCCCTTGCAATTATTCTCCGTTATGAATACGCTCGGCAGGTCTCACCGTTGTGTAATCCATACTCCCAGTTCGGCCGATACTGAAGGTAACGTGGGCTGCGTCGCGCAACAGCGCTCAAGCGCCGTCCAATTGAGAAGCAGCTATGAGTGACGCTGTCTTTCCTCGAAGTTTCCTGAAGACGTATCCTCAGGCCGTTCGCGGCGAAGGATGCTTTATCTTCACCGCGGGAGGCCAGCGCTATCTCGACGCTTCCGGCGGGGCTGCAGTCGTTACCATCGGTCACGCCGTCCCAGAGATTGGCCAGGCGATGGCCGAACAGGCTACTCAACTCGCCTACGTTCACTCCTCCCAATTCCACACCGAACCGGCCGAGAAACTTGCCAGTCGTATTCTGGCTCTTGCGCCTCGCGGAATGCGGGATCGGGGACGAGTCTATTTCACTTCCGGCGGTTCCGAAGCCACCGAAACGGCCCTAAAGCTAGCGCGACAATACTGGGTCGAGCGAGGCGAAAAGAAGCGCTATCGCGTCATATCGCGTTCGTATAGCTACCATGGCGCGTCGCTCGGCGCCCTCTCCGCGTCGGGCAATGTCCATCGCCGCGAGCCGTTCACTCCAATGTTGCAGGAATGGGGGCATATCGCGCCTTGCTATTGCTGCCGCTGTCCTCTCAGTCTCGAATACCCATCCTGCAATGTCGATTGCGCCGATGAACTTGACCGCTTGCTCGAGCGCGAGGGATCGCAGGATGTCGCTGCCTTCATTTTTGAGCCGGTGGTGGGAGCCACTCTCGGGGCTGTTGCGCCACCCGACGGTTATGTCCAACGCATCGCGGAAATCTGCCGGCGCCACAAGATTCTCTTGATTGCCGACGAAGTGATGACTGGCATGGGCCGCACGGGCAAGCCCTTTGCGATAGAGCACTGGGGCATTTCTCCGGACATGATCCTGGTCGGGAAGGGAATCGCGAGCGGTTACGCTCCTTTAGGAGCAGTCATCGTTGACGCAGATGTTGCCGAAACGATCTCTCGCGGCTCCGGCACCTTTCTCCACGGTTTCACCTACAATGCGCATCCTGTTGCCACCGCGGCCGGAAACGCCGTCCTCGATTACATCGAGCGCGAGCATCTCTTCGAACGCGTCGAACCGGCAGGACAGGAAGTTCGCACCGCTCTCGAAAAGCTTCGGCAATATTCTGTCGTCGGAGACGTACGTGGCAAAGGCCTGCTGCTCGCGGTCGAAATCGTTCGCGACAACAAAACGCGCGAACCTTTCCCGGACGATGCGCACATGGCCGCCCGAATTCAGGAAGACGCGCTCGAAGCGGGCGTCATGACATATCCGATACAGGGCTGCGTCGATGGAACTCGCGGCGATCACATCCTTATTGCTCCGCCGTACACGATTACGTCCGCCATGATCGAGATGCTCGCAGCCGGGCTCGATCGCGCCTTCTCAGATCTCGAAAGGACGCACTTGGCGGGCATGGGAGGTACTTCTGCGCTCGTCTGAGCGGCTCGTGCGCGCTCTCTCCAGGCTGATTTCGATCTTGTTCCTCTCTGTGGCCATGCTCGGGGCTGCGGAAGACCTTGCGTCGATGACCGGTTTTTCGCCAGTCGCTGCAGCACGAGAGAACTCCACCGAATTGCGTTATCGAACCCTCGTTTCCTCGGAACAAATCGCGAAATTTCACCGCTATCTCACTTCAGAACCGCACCCCGCCGGGTCGCCTCGCAATAATGAACTTGCGTATTGGGTTGCCGACCAATGGCGAGAGCAAGGCCTCGAAGACGTAACGATTCACCAGTACGACGTCCTAAACTCCTCCCCGCGGGAAGTCTCGCTCGAGATGATCGCGCCTAGAAAGTATCGAGCGGCACTTCGCGAGGCTCCTTATGATGTTGATCCCGATACGAAGAATCCAGATGTCTCCGGCGCGTATCTCGGCTATTCGGCCTCGGGTGATGTTGTCGCCCCGCTTGTCTATGCGCACAGTGGAAATCCGGAGGACTATGCCTACCTGCGCAAACACGGAATAGATGTTCGCGGGAAAATCGCGCTCGTGCGATATTCCAATCCGTACAGCTACCGCGGGTTCAAAGCCCTCACGGCGGAACGCCTTGGCGTTGCCGCTCTTTTGATCTATTCCGATCCGGAAGAGGATGGCTTCAAGCGAGGGGCCATATATCCGGACGGTCCCTGGGGCCCTGAGACTCACATCCAGCGCGGGGCGATCACCTACGATTTTCTGGAACCTGGCGATCCGCTCACGCCGGGTTGGGCTTCGGTGCCTGGCGCGAAACGGATTCCCGCTGAACAAGCCGTTTCGCTTCCGAAGATTATGGCGATCCCCCTGTCATGGCACGATGCTGAGGCCCTTCTCCAGAATATGGATGGAGCCGTCGCGCCGGAAGAGTGGCAGGGTGGGCTTCCGCTGAAATATCGTCTCGGCGGAAAACGCGTGCGCGTACACGTGAAAGTCGACATGAACACAAATGTCGAGCCTTATTACGTTTCCGAAGCGCGAATTCGCGGTTCGGAGTCCCCCGACGAATGGGTGATCCTTGGCAATCATCGCGACGCCTGGGTGTTTGGCGCCGTCGATCCATCGAGCGGCACGGCCTCGATGCTGGAGCTTTCTCGAAGTCTAGGCCAACTCCTGAAGCAGGGGATTCGCCCTAAGCGCACGTTGGTGATCTGCAGCTGGGATGGTGAGGAGTATGCGCTAACCGGCTCTACAGAGTGGGGCGAAGAGTATGCGGATGAACTTAAGAAGAAGGCCGTCGCTTATCTCAACGTCGACGAAGCCACCTCAGGCAAGGATTTTCAGGGAGATGCCGTAGGCTCACTCGCGCCCCTTCTTGTCGAGGTGACCCGCACGCTGCCCGCCCCTTCGGGCAAGTTACTTTACGACGAATGGAGAGCTTCCCGCCAATACGAGCTTCACGGCGCCGAATCCATTTCCGATTCCGAGCTGGCGAACACGCGAATCGGTAGTGGATCGGACCACACAGTATTCCTGAATTTTCTCGGCATACCGATTGTAGGGTTTACGTTCGTCGGTCCCTACGGCGTGTACCACTCGATGTATGACGATTTTTACTGGATGAACCGTTTTGGCGATCCCGGATACCGTTATCATTCGCTCATGGCGCAACTCTGGGGCGTGACAGCGCTGCGCCTCGCGAACGCCGAGATACTGCCGTTCGATTTCGCTTCCTATGGAGCCAACATTCGAAAGTTTGTCTCAACCCTCGATGCCTCCACCCACGTGAGCGCAAAGATCGATCTTGTCCCGCTGCAAGACCATGTCGCCTCATTTGAAGCCGCTGGTCGAGACCTCAACGAAGCCACGTCGCGCGCGGTCTCGCATGGCCACTTAAATGCCGCCGAATCTGATCGTGTAAATGAAGAACTGATGCAAGTTGAACGTAACTGGTGCAATCCGGCAGGAATTCCGGGCCGTCCCTGGTGGAAGCATACTTTGTACGGCGCTCGCTATACCTACGCCCACCTCGAACTGCCCGGACTCACTGAAGCTGCCGAGGCTGGTAACTGGGCCCGCGCGGCAGAACAGGCGAAAATCTTGGAGTCCGCGCTAACGAAGAACACAGAGCTGCTTCGGCATGTGAGAAAAGAGCTCGACTCCGCCGTGGCCGGAGACAAGCAGTGAAGGGTCGCACGCTCGCAATTTTTCTTGCCCTAGTTGGCTTCGCCGCTAACGCTGCCGCCCAGATCACTACTCGTGCGCGCGATCTCGGAGTTCCGTTTGAAGGAACACCCGGCCCCCTAAATTCGATCACAGACGTCAAAGGCGTCGAGGTCGGCTATCGCACTCTGATCAGCGGCGAAGGAAAGTTGCAAATCGGCGTTGGACCCGTTCGGACCGGCGTTACGGCAATTTTCCCGCGAGGAAAATTCGCAGTGGATCCCGTTTTCGCAGGATGGTTCACAGAAAATGGGAACGGCGAAATGACCGGTACCACGTGGGTCGAAGAATCAGGTTTTCTTTACGGCCCAGTGATGATCACCAACACACACAGTGTAGGAGTTGTGCGCGACACCGTAATCGATTGGCAGCTAAAACACGGAACCCCGATTCCGCTCGAAGACTGGTGGTCATTGCCGGTGGTAGCCGAAACGTGGGACGGCGACTTGAACGACATCAACGGCTTCCACATGAAGCCCGAGGACGCCACCGCCGCTATGCAAGACGCGCATTCGGGGCCAATCGCAGAGGGCAACATAGGGGGTGGCACCGGGATGATCTGTTTCGAATTCAAGGGCGGCACCGGCACCTCGTCGCGGAAACTCCCGGAAAGTCTTGGCGGCTATACAGTTGGCGTGCTGGTCCAATGCAATTTTGGCGTCAGGCACCTGCTTCGCATCGCAGGCGCACCGGTGGGCTACGAGATCCCCCTCGACAGTGATCGCCCCGACACTGGCTCAATCATCGTAGTCGTAGCGACAGACGCCCCTCTGCTTCCGCACCAATTGAAGCGAATTGCTCGCCGCGTCACATTAGGCCTCGGTCGCCTCGGCAGCATCTCCGGCGATGATTCCGGAGATATTTTCATCGCCTTTTCGACTGCAAACACCGGTGCGGGGCTGGCTCAGAAGTCGGCCGGCGTCCAGATGCTGGCCAACGGGCAAATGGACCCGCTCTTCGAGGCCACCGTCCAAGCCACCGAGGAAGCAGTGGTGAACGCGATGATCGCCGCGAAGACTATGACGGGCATCAACGGCTACACGGTCGAAGCTCTGCCGCACGACCGGCTCCGCGAAGTCTTGAAGAAGTACAATCGCCTCACTGCTGTAAAATGATTTCAGCCCGCCTTTCGGCGACCAGCGTCCTAAAAGGAGACGGTACATGCGAGAGTTTCTCTTGGGAGTCATTGTTACAATCCTCGTCATCTGCGTCCTGGGCTATCTGTGCTTGAAACTGGGCTTCGTTGACTTTTCGGCTGATACGAATCCGTCTCCGACGGAAAGGCATTTAGCTATGTCTGCAGTGGACGCATCGACGGACCGTCACGCCGGAAATCAGAAAAATCCGCTACAACCCACCGATGAAAACGTTGTAGCGGGAACGGTTCTTTACCGGGATCATTGTGCCGGCTGCCACGGCACTCCTTCGAACCCCGATAGCCAGTTCGGACGCTCCTTCAATCCCCCCGTCCCTCAATTTTTCAAAGAAGGTTCCGACATGGCTGATAACCAAAGTTTTTACATCATCCAGCATGGTATCCGCTGGAGCGGTATGCCGGCGTGGAGCAAGACCCTCAGCGAAAATCAAACGTGGCAGATCGTCACGTTTCTGAGCCACCTTGAGAAACTGCCACCCGCCGCCCAGAAAGAACTCGCGCCGATTGAGTCTTCCTCTCCTGCGACGACGACGACTCGCTGATTATTATTCGGCAGAAAATCGAGGCGCTGTGCCGCGCCCACTCCTGCTAGAATTTGACTTCACTCCAGAGGTTGCGTTACGGTCTGATGTTCAGCGAATCGCAGTTACCAAACGCGTATTTCGCCCGAAATGAAGCTTTTATAGAGGGCGCATGCAGTGCGGGAGGGCAAGATTGATGTCTGATGCGGTGGCGGATAAAGTGATTGCAACGCTGGCGTCCGTTAAGCGGATCCCGGCGGACAAGATCACTCTCGATACCAATTTGCAAGAGCTCGGCATCGATTCACTCGACGTCTTCACGCTTCTGTTTGAGCTCGAGAATGCCTTCAAGATTTCGATTCCTGATGATGACGTCCGCTCGATCCGGACCGTCAACGACGTCGTTGAAGGCGTCAAGAAGCTTCTTGCCGCCGCTCCGGACACTTCCATGGGCTCGGCCACACCGGCGGCCTGACGGATGGCGCCGCGCAGAGTCGTTGTCACCGGGCTTGGAATCATCTCTCCCCTAGGACTTAATCTTGCTGAAAACTGGAAGGCGCTGAGTGAAGGCCGTCCCGGCATCAAGCCGATCGAGTCGGTGGACGTCTCGCGCGTTCCGATGAAGCTTCTCAACGCAGCGCAGGTGCGCGGTTTCAATCCTGAAAAGCATTTTGAGTCCGGCCGCGAAGCGTACCTCGACCGCTTCGCGCAATTTTCCGTTGTTGCGGCGCGTGAAGCCTTGCGTGACTCCAGCCTCGAACTGAGTCCTACACTTCGTGAAAACGGAGCGGTCGTTTGCGGCTCGGCTGTTGGCGGTCAATCCGCCATCGAGATCGGATTTGAAGATCTCTACGTTTCGGGCCGCGGCCGCGTGCATCCCTTGACGATCCCCAAGACCATGGCAAACGCTGGCGCGAGCCAAATCTCCATGGATTTAGGATTCACAGGCCCCACGTATACGGTTTCAACCGCATGTTCGTCAGCCAACCATGCGATTGGGCAAGCTTTTCGCCTGGTGCGTGATGGCGAGGCCGAGATGGCAGTGACAGGCGGAAGCGAAGCGCCTTTTGTAATCGGAATGCTAAAAGCCTGGGAAGCGATGCGCGTGATCGCACCAGACACCTGCCGGCCGTTCAGCAAGGATCGCAAGGGAATGATTCTGGGCGAAGGCGGCGCAATGATGATACTCGAGCCGCTCGAAGCCGCGAAGGCGCGCGGCGCGAGAATCTACTGCGAGATCTGCGGCTTGGGTATGAGTTCCGACGCGCACCACTTGACCCAACCGCTCGTCGAAGGACCGGCGCGAGCGATGCGCGGCGCTCTGAGAGATGCCGGCATGTCTCCTGAAGAGGTGGGCTACATCAACGCGCACGGCACCGGCACTCCTGGCAACGATCCGGTAGAAAGCCAAGCCATTCGCGCTGTGTTCGGCGCCCATGCGGATAAACTCGCGGTGAGTTCCACGAAATCCATGCACGGCCACGCGCTGGGGGCCGCCGGCGCCCTCGAAGCGATTGCCACGATTCTCGCCCTCTACCACGGCATCCTACCGCCAACAGCAAATTACAACGAACGCGACCCCGAGTGCGATCTCGATTACATTCCCAATCAAGCTCGCGCACGGAAGGTGGACGCCGCTCTGTCGAATTCGTTTGCGTTTGGCGGCCTGAACGCAGTAATCGCTTTTCGCTCCGTTCCGAAATAGGTCCGCAAAAGCGAACGACCGCGCCTACGCGCCAGCGCTCACGACAAGTAGGGATGGAAAAGCGGTAGCATTACGCTCCAAGGTTGCGGCGTGCCCGTCCAACCGCGCGTCAGTTCATCAGACAGCGTCAAAGTGATCATGATGGCAAGCCAGAAGAATCCGGCAGTGATTACCAGCCGCGTTAATCCCGGGCTGTATTTCACATGCATGAAAAAAAGTATAACGAGCAACATCTTGGCGACTGCGATGGTGAGCGCTGCCACCGTGTTCCAGTCGATCATATGGGTTTTGCCGATCGCCGTTTGCCCCAGGTCAATATAGGCGACTGTCGTAGTAAGGCCGGTAAGAATCAGAAGCGCAATAAAAACAGCCACGTAATTTTTCACCGGTACGATATGCTCGGACATTAGTGCCCGCCTCCATAACGCCCGCCAATCAAATAAAGCAACGGAAAAAGAAATATCCAGACGATATCCACAAAATGCCAGTACAGCCCGCTTACTTCCAGCGGCGCGTAATATTCGGAATTGAAACGCCCGCGATAAGCCGTCACCGTCAGCGTCGTCAGGATGCCCAAGCCGATAAACATATGCAGCGCGTGCAGCCCGGTCATAAAAAAATAGAAGCAGAAAAATAGCTGCACCCCCGCTACATGCGGTCCGCTATACGTGAAATGCAGGCCCGGAACCAGCCCTTCGGTCCAATCGTGAGCCCATTCGAACGCGAATTTTATAAATAGAAACGCCGCGCCAAGCAGCATCGTCAGGACGAGGAACGTGATAATCGTCGACTTGCTTTTGCCCGTCTGCGCGGCACTGATTGCCAAAGCCATCGTCAAGCTGCTGCAGATCAGCACAGCCGTGTTGGTAGCACCAAAAGCCACGTCGAGGAAATGGCTGCCTTGAATAAAAGCTTCCAGATGCAGCGCGCGGTACACGATATACGCCATGAAAACGCCGCCGAAAAACATGATTTCGGTCGCCAGGAAAATCCACATGCCGAGGTTTCCGGCCTCGTGCTGCTGCTCTTTGGTCTCGAACTGGTGCACCAGGGCCGGCGACGGAGCGGTATGAGCCATATCAGCCAAGAGTTTGCCTCGCGCCCGTGTAGTTGTAGGCCTCTTCAGTTACTACCGGAATCTCCTCGAAATTTTCCGTCGGCGGCGGGGAAGGTGTCTCCCACTCGAGCCCGCGCGCGCCCCACGGATTAGGGCCAGCGGCGGGACCGTACCGCATTGACCAAATCAAGTAGATCAGCGGAATTAAATATCCGACGCCCAGAATCGATGCCCCCGCTGAAGACATCACGTTGAGCACTTGAAACTCTTCGGGATAAACCGCATAACGCCGCGGCATCCCCAAATATCCAAGCATGAATTGCGGAAAGAACGTGAGGTTGAACCCAACAAACACCACCAGCGCTGCAAATCGTGCCCACCCGTCCGGGTAGAGCCGCCCGGTGATCTTCGGCCACCAGAAATGAATTCCGCCGAGGTATCCCATCACGGCGCCACCAACCATGATGTAGTGAAAGTGCGCGACGATGAAGTAGGTCCCGCTCAAGTGCACGTCGGTGGCAAGCGAAGCCAGAAACAATCCGGTCAGCCCGCCCATCGTAAACAGTCCGATAAATCCGAGCGCATAGAGCATCGGCGCTTCGTAGGAAATCGAACCCTTGTAGAGAGTGGACGTCCAGTTGAACACTTTAATTGCGGAAGGGATCGCTACCAGGAAGCTCAGCACGGAAAAGATCAAACCCGCATAGACGGATTGGCCCGTGACGAACATGTGGTGGCCCCACACAAGGAAACTGATCACTGCTATCGCCATGCTCGAAAATGCGACGATGCTGTATCCGAAGATCCGCTTTTTCGCGAAGCAGGTCACCAGTTCGCTGATCACGCCCATCGCCGGCAGAATCATGATGTAAACCGCTGGATGCGAATAAAACCAGAACAGGTGCTGATATAGCAGCGGATCGCCGCCCACCGCCGGGTCAAAAATTCCGACGTGCAGAAGACGTTCGAGCCCTACCAGAAAGATTGCGATCGCGACAACCGGCGTGCCGAGAATGAAAATGACGCTCGTTGCGTACATCGCCCAGATGAAGAGCGGTAGCCGGAACCACGTCATTCCCGGCGCCCGCATTTTGTGGATCGTGACGATAAAATTCAGGCCAGTCAAAATCGATGAAAAACCGGTGATAAAAACACCCAGGGCCGCCGCAATCACGTGCGTCTGGGAATAGAGGCTGCTGAAAGGCGTGTAAAAGGTCCAGCCGGTATCAACGCCGCCGGAGATGACAGCGTAGAGCGTGAAGACAGCGCCCGTAATGTAAATGTACCAACTCAGGAGGTTTAGCTTCGGGAAGGCCAGATCGCGCGCGCCGATCATCAGCGGCACAAGGAAGTTTCCCAGCGTCGCAGGGATTGAAGGCACCAGGAAGAAAAACACCATCACAATTCCGTGAATCGAAAACAGCTTGTTATAGGTTTCCGGTTGCACCAGCGCCCCGCTCGGCTCGATCAGGTGAATGCGCATCAGCACCGCTGCTGCTCCGCCGATGAAAAACATAAAGGTAATCGAAGCCAGGTAAAGCAGCGCGATGCGCTTATGGTCTGTGGTGAAAAGCCACGATTTGATGCCGTAGCTCGCGTTCAGATAATTGACGCGCGATTCGGCCGGCACTTCGTGGATGTCTGCTACCGCCGTACTCATTTCCCTATCCTTTCCTGCGTTCCGAGCGACTTCACGTAAGCAATCAACTGCAAGACCTGCTCTTCATTGAGCTGCCCTTGAAAAGTCGGCATAATGGGCGGGTAGTTCGGAAGAATCACAGAATTTGGAAACACAATCGCCTGCCGAATCAAACCTTCATCAACCAAACGCGTTTCGCCGCTACGCAGCTTTTGCTGCTTTCCGTACAGTCCGAGAAGCGACGGCCCTCGACCGGAATTGTCCGCCAGGTGGCATGTGCCGCAGCCCAGCTGCGTGAACAGCCTTTCGCCCGCCTGCGCCATCGATTCGTGCGATGCCCCACCCGAAAGCCATGCTGCATAGTCGGAAGGCTCCATGACGTACACCCAGCCGATCATCTGCGCATGGTCCGCGCCGCAATATTGGCCGCAGAAAACGTGATATGTGCCCGTTTTTGTCGCCTGAAACCACAGAGATGTGTATCGACCAGGCAAAACATCCTTTTTCACGCGAAACGCGGGAATGTAGAAATCGTGAATCACGTCTTCCGACGTCATCGTCAGCTTGATTGGCACGCCAACCGGGACGTGTAGTTCATTGATCTCGCGAACCCCTTCGGGATGCTGCAGATGCCACATCCATTGCTTGCCGACCACAAAAATCTCCGTTGAGGCATCCGGGGGGCGGGCGTTCTGGATATAGAGACTGGCAGACCAGAAAAATATGACGACGCAGATTAAGGTAGGAATTCCGGTCCACAAGATTTCGAGCGGAATATTTTTTTCGATCTCCGGAGGTACCTCATCTTCGGATTGCCGCCGGAACTTGATCATGAAGAAGAAAATCGTCGAAAAAATGATCACTGTGAAAAAGAGGGTGATTCCCGTCAGTGTGAAATGCAGCCGATCGACGCCCTCCGCAATCGTCGACGCCGCCGGCGGACGAAGCGGAATGGGCGCCGACGAGCTCGTGAGAAAACGAGCTGCGGAGCCGATGAGAATTCCAGCCATTCCTGCGCTTATCACGCTCGTCGCTCCGGCAATGAATAATGTTCGCTGCGAGCCAAGAGAAAAATTCCTATCCCGATTACGAGAATCGTGAAGATACCCGCCGCCTTCAGCACGCGCGAGATCAGCAGGCCGTACTTTCCGGTCGCCGCATCGTAGTGATAGCAGAACAGCAAAATCTGATCCACCGGCGTCCCGATTTTTCCTTCGGACGCCTCCACGAGACCGAGCCGGAGATCGCGCGTCGCGTACTGAATCCCGTAGAGGTAACGCGAAATTTTCCCTTTCGGCGTCAGAATCACGATCGCACTGGCGTGGGCGAATTGCTTCGACTGCGGATCATAGGCATAGCGGAATCCAACTGCATTCGCGAGCTGCTTGATTTGCGGTTCGTCGCCTGTCAGGAAATGCCAGCCCTGCGTGGCGCCGGGACGGGCGTATAGACCCGTGTACAGCGCCCGTTTCGCCGACGCGAGAGTCGGTTGCTCAGTTGGATCGATGCTGACCGTCACGACGCTGAATTGCTTACCGATGTCCATCGGGACATCTTTCAGGCTTCGCTCCATCCCGTTGAGCACCTGAGTGCAAAGCATCGGGCAGCTGTAATAGACGAGCGAGAGAATCACGGGCTTGTCGTCAAAAAATTGCCCCAGCTTCACAGTCTGGCCCGCTTCATCCCGAAACGTGAGATCGAGGGGAACCGAACCGTTGAGCTTCTGGTCGATGCCCACATCTTTCAGCAGCTCCGGGCGCACATCAATACTCTGAGTGGGATACTGAAACTGCGCCTTGGCGCCTGTTCCGAGAAATAGCGAACCCAACAGCAGCGTTAACGAAACAATCGCGCATCGGATTGCATCAACTGGGAATATCGCCGATTTTTGAGCAGCGGTTTTCACCCAAATCTGTCCACTATTTTGATTCCGCCGATTTGCTCGGCGGTTGAGCCAAGTAACCGCAGGGTCCCGCAATACCCATCGCCCGCGGTTCCATTGCTGATCCCACGGGCGTCACGTTCGTCTCAGGCGCTGCCTCATTCGCAGGCCGCGCTGGTAATCCTTTTTGCAAAACCAGGTCAATCGCGCGATCCACAGGAAGACGAACCATCCCGTTTTGCTGATCCACCCAGCCGTACGTGCTCAATTGCTGTTCTTCCATTTCACAGTAACTTTTCAAATCGGTCGCCGGGTGTGGCTGCAAACGTGGTTGCAGTGGCAGTTCGCGCTGATTCTCAAATGGGGAAGCCGGTGGCCCCAACGATTCGTGTTTCGCAAAAAAATTGTACGTGTGCACCATCGACCACATCACGGCCACGATCAGAATCGCAAGCACCGCTCCGAAATGATAAATGCTACGGACATTAGCGTCCGAATGCTCGTACCCCTCCGGCCCGTGTCTCGGGTGGCGTTCAGTCGCCATGCTGATGCTCCAACTCGCCTGCAAATCGCGGGTCATGCAAGGGCAGTAGCGGCATCTTCTTCAATTGCCAGAAATACGCGCCAATCCACACGCCACCGATTCCGAGAACCGCGAGAACATCCATCGCGTGCACCTTGGGGCTTTTGGGATCGAATGCCGGCACGATGAGCCAGTAAACGTCTACGAGACTGAGAACGATGAGCATTCCTGCAACCAGCGACAGCCGCGCCAGCTTCCGCTTCATGCTGCGCTGCAACAGCAGCAAGAACGGAAGCGCGAAATGCAGCACCATCAGAACCACCGCCACCGCCCCCCAACCGCCGAAAGCGCGGGTCACATACCAGGGAATCTCTTCTTTCAGATTGCCCGACCAGATAATCAAAAACTGCGAATATGAAAGGTAGGCCCAGAGCATAACGAACGCGAGCATTAAATTGCCCTGGTCATTGTATTGGGCGGAATTGGCCGAACCCCGCAGCGGTTCATAATCGGAAAGCTTGCGTTCCACAAAAATTACGAACGACATCGACGTCAGCGCCGCGATAATCATGAAGATCATGCCGTAAATCGTCGAAAACCAGTGCACCTCGAGCGACATCACCCAATCCACCGACGCTAACGTCAGCGCCAATCCCCACAGAATCAGCCCCGGCCCGCTGATGGCTTCGAAGCGGCCTTCAATTGAAGGGTCGCCGGTTTCATCCTGCTCCCGCGACCATTTGTTCAACACGAACGCCAATCCGACCCAGATCGCAAAGTAAATCACGGCACGCATGGTAAAAAACCCTGGATTCAGGTATGGCTGCTTGTAACGGATAAGTGCGTCCGCCGCTATCTCTGCGGGCTGATCCCACAAATAGAGCCGCGACAGTCCTAGCAGCAAGGGAATAAATAAAATCGCCATTACGAGCAGCGTCCTTGTCCCAGCTTCCAGCAGGCGCCGTATCGGATAGCCCCACCAGCCGCCCGTCAGGTGATGCATCATCAAAATTGCCTGGCAACCCAGCGGAATCGAGAGCCAATAAACGAAAGCAAATAGATACGACCGGAAAAATTGCACCCGCGTGTGTTCGCTGTGGAAGCTGAACAAAATCACCAGCGCCAAGCCAAGCGCTCCGCAAACGAACGCAACTCGCTGCAAGTAGTCAAACCGCGACCGTAGCTCTTCCGGTAGAATCACTGAACGAACCGCGCTCATGGCCTTTGCCCGCCTGCTGCGCCAGAAGCAGTCTGCGTGAGCTTCTGACGTTCGTCTGCCGGCACATCATCGATGCTGCCCCGTCGGCTCGCTTGTAATACTCGGATGTAAGCGGCGATGCGCCAGCGGTCCTCAGGCTCGACCCGCGCCGCATAGCTGTACATCGAGCCGAACCCGTTCGTCATCACATCAAAATAATGGCCAACCGGTGCCGTACTCAAGCCTCCGACATGAAACGAAGGCGGCTGCGGAAATCCGCGCTGCACGATCATTCCATTGCCCTGGCCGGTGTAATCGTGGCACGGAGTGCAGTAAATGTTGTAGCGTTCGCGCCCACGGTCCAGATCCGCGCGCGTCATCGGGAACGGAAACTTGTCCGCGATTGCTCCATTTTCTTTTCCCGTGTACAGCAATTCATCGAGCCGCAACTGCCCGCGCGCCACCGTTCCTGTCACCGGCTGCCGCTCTGAACGGCCATCCCCAAAAAAATTCGTCGGTTCGTAGGGCAAATACTTTGGCTGAATGTGCATATCCAGCCGACACCCGGCAACTAGCATCGCAATTGCACACACGCAAGCGAGCCTACGCCATCGCGCCGTAAATGAGGCTAGTGCGCCGACCAGTTCAATAAGTTGATCTCTACGCCTCAATCTCAAACACTCCGTGCGGCCGCATCTCCTCAAGAAACGCTTTCGTCCCCGCCAGATCAAACTTCCGGTCTCGTACCTTGATCACCAGAAAAAACCGATCCTTCGACGCCAGCGCGAACCGCGCCACGTTGAACACCGGGTGATACGGCGTCGGCAATCCGTTCATCGCCAGCATCCCGAACACCGCCGAAAGCGCCGCTCCCAGAATCGTCAGCTCAAACGTGATCGGAATCCACATCGGCCAGCTGTTGTAAGGACGCCCGCCAATAATCAGCGGAAAGCTGATCACGTTCGCGTAGTAGCACATGAAAAATCCAGTCAGGCCGCCAATCAGCCCGCCCGTGAACACAACCGCCGGCAGCACCGTATGTTCGAATCCCACCGCTTCCGCCAATCCTTCAATCGGCATCGGCGTAAACGCGTCAATCTTCCGGTAACCCGCACTGTGCGCCCGATGGGCCGCCGCGATAAGCTCCTCCGGCGTAAGGAACTCTGCCAGCAATCCGTAAATAGGTTTTCGTCTCATTGCTTCAAAAGGCTCTAAACGCTTCCTATTCGCGTATCTCCGGATTCGGATTCCGCACACGCGCCAGATACGTCGTGCGCGGCTTCGTATTCAAATCATCCAGCAAACTGTAATCGCGCGACTGCCCCTTCAATTTCGATACGCGGCTCTTCGGGTCATTGATGTTTCCAAACACGATCGCCTCAGCCGGACACGCGCTTTGGCACGCAGTCACAATTTCTCCGTCGCGAATCTGCCGATCTTCTTCCTCCGACCGAATCTTCGACGCGTTGATGCGCTGCACGCAGTAAGTGCACTTTTCCATCACGCCGCGGCTCCGCACTGTCACGTTCGGATTACGCATTCCGTAAAGGCTCGGAGTTTTGAAGTCGGAGTACAAAAAGAAATTAAAGCGCCGCACCTTGTAAGGACAGTTGTTCGAGCAATAGCGCGTCCCTACGCATCGGTTGTACGTCATCTCATTCAACCCTTCGATGCTATGCGTCGTCGCGCCAACCGGGCACACCACTTCGCACGGCGCGTTCTCGCACTGCATGCAGGGCAGCGGCTCGAAATACATCTCCGGCGTTTCCAGGTTCCCGCGGAAATATGTGTCGATCCGGATCCATTGCATCGCCCGCCCGCGCATCACCTGGTCTTTTCCCACCACCGCAATGTTGTTTTCCGAGACGCATGCCACCACGCAGGCATTGCATCCGATGCAGCGGTTCAAATCGATCGACATCCCCCACGCATATCCCTCGGATTTGAATCCGGGATAGAGCGACAGCTTTTTCCCCGGTTCCGTCTCAGGATGCCGCGCGAAATTCGGATCCTTTTGAAACTCTTCAACCGTCGCCACTTGAACCAGATCCCGGCGGAAGGCATTCACGCTTTCCGTATCCGCCGGATGTCCGTCTTCTTCCATCATGTAGTGATACTGCTGGACCGCGAAGTAGTACTTCTTCCCGGAATCCTCCAGCTGCAGGCCGCCCGCCATCCAAGGCGCGCCCGAAGTTCGCAGAAAATATGCGTTGAAGCCCTGCCCATTCCCCACATTTCCCGCGCGTCGCCGCCCGTACCCGAGGTGCAGAGTAATAGAATTGTCCGGATGCCCTGGGTCGGCGAAAACCCCCGCGTATACCTCGCGGCCAGCCACCTTCAGCTTCATGTACTGCCCATGACGCAGCTTCAATCGCTCAGCGGTATTGATACTGACTAGCGCCGCGTTGTCCCACGTCAGCCGCGTAATCGTCTTCGGAGTTTCCTGCAGCCACCCGTTATTCGAATAGCGCCCGTCGCCAATCGTCGGATCTGGCCTGTACACAATCTCCAGCACATTCTTATCAACCGCTGGCGACGCAGGCTCTCTCCCAATCTCCGTTCGCGGCGAAACTGAAATCGCAGGCAGCGCCGTTCCCGCCATCACGCCGTCGTGTAGCGACTTCTGCCAGAACGTGTCGAAAACCTTATCTTTCTCCGGCCGCTGCTCTTTCCAATAATCACGAACGATATCGTGACCGGATTTCCCAGCCTCGCCGGCAACCGCAGCAATCAATTCGTGCGCGGATCGCCCCTGGTAAAGCGGCGCAATCAGCGGCTGCACGATTCCAACTGTGCCGTCATACGCTCGTGCATCGCTCCACGCCTCCAGAAAATGCGCCTCAGGCACGTGCCAGTGGCACAGCTCCGCCGTCTCGTCGTAATAAAGTCCCGAATGCACTCGCAACTTCGCCTTCAGCAGCGTCGGCCCAAATTCGAAATCCGCTGGCGCGTCATAAACGGGATTTCCTCCCAGCATCACAAGCAGCTCGACAGCCCCCGCATTTATGTCCTTCACCAGATCCCGCAGCGAATTCATCTGGTTCACAGGATTCGCTTCGATCGGCTCGCTGTAAGTAACCGTTTTACCGGCATTCCCCAACGACGCGTTCATTGCATGCGCCAGCGCGTGCACGATTGCCGGCTGTCCTTCTCCCGGAATCACCACGCATGCGCCGCGATGTTTCTCCAGATCGCGCACAAGCGCCATCATCCACGCCGGTGGAACGGACGAGGTCGAATTTTCCGGCGCTCCCGCCGACGCAATTCCGAATTCCGTGGCAAGCTGCCGTGTAAACGCTTCCACTTCACTCGCGCGCATCGCTCGCCGGTGATCCGCCATCGATCCCGTGCTGCTCGGGGTGCATTCCACAACATACAAGCGGTTTAATTTCGATCCCGGTCCTTCAATCGCCCTGCGCGAAGAAAAATCGCGGGCGTACCGTGTGTGCCCCGGCCCGGTGGTAAGGAAGTCCGCGTCGAGCGCCACGATCACGTCCGCCTTGTCGAGGTGATAGACCGCAGTCACTGGCTTCCCAAATGCCATCACCGCACCGTCGTGCGCCGCATCGCGCATGCACGGCTCGTACTGATGCCACTTCGCCTCAGGGAACTGCTTCAACACATTCTGAAGCTGCGCCGCCAGGCTCGGCGACGTCACCGTCTCAGTTAGAATGCGAAGTCCGGTGCCTCTCGGTGCAATCTGCGATCTCACGTTTCCAATCGCCGTCAGAAACGCAGCCCAGCTTTCAATGCGCCCTTCATGAATCACGGTTTGCGAACGGTCTGGATCATAAAGCGTCAAAATCGACGCCTGATTGAACACATCCGTGCCGCCCAGGCTGCCAGGATGCTCCGGATTGCCCTCAATCTTCGTGGGACGCCCCATATGACTTTCAACCAGCAGTCCTGTCGCGACGCCCGACTGCGTCATCGAAGTGGCATAGTAGAGTGGCTTGCCCGGAATAATTTCCTCGGGCGGCCGCACGTAAGGAACGATTTTCTCCGTCGGCAGCTTCGTGCACGCGCTCAACCCAGCCATTGCTGCCGATGCCGCCATCAATTTCAAGATTCCGCGCCGGTCGATTCCCTCGGCTTCCTTCTCCGTATTTTCAGGAAACTCGTTTTCGAGCTTGTAGCGATAACCCGGCGTTTCCGCTAGCTCGTCCAGGCTCTGCCAGAATCGCTTCCCGCCGTCCTTCGCGAGCTTCGCCCGAACGGCCGTGAGATCGATCGTCTCGTTCATGGAATGGTTCGAGTTGGAGTCGTAGCTCATCGTTATGGACTCACCGGTGGCACGTCGAACAGTTCTGCAAACTTTGAATCTTGTATTCCTTCACCAGCTGCCGCCCCAGTGCGAGCTGATCTTTCGGCGGCTGGTAATACGGATTGAACACCTCGGATTTCGGACGGACGTACTTCTCCGGCTCGCGGTGGCACTCCAGGCACCACTGCATATACAGAGTGCCAGCCCTCCACGTGAGCGGCATTTCCGCTATCGGCCCGTGGCACGTGGTACAGCCAACGCCTTTGCTCACGTGAATGCTGTGGTCGAAATAAACGAAATCGGGTAGCGCGTTCACCCGCGTCCAAGCGAGCGATTTGTCGTCGCGATAGCTCGCGCGCACGGGTTCGAGCATCGAAGCATTCGTCCAAATACGCGAGTGGCACGTCATGCAGGTCTGCGTCGGCGGCAATCCCGCGAATGAAGACTTCTCGACCGAAGTATGGCAGTAGCGGCAGTCAATCCCCAACTCGCCGGCATGATGCTTGTGGCTGAAGGGAACCGGCTGTTGCCGCGCTACGTGCTGCTCGGTATACCATGGCGAAAGTTCAATCCCGTACAGCGCGGCCCCAAGAGCCGCGATGATAAACACACCCCCGTAAATGCTCAGCCGCGAGATTAGGTTCGTGCTGTGATGAAAGATCTGTGCCATTTCTTTTTTCCGGCGCCTTTACTACTCTGGTTTCTCGTCCGTCTCCCTCACCAGTGAACGCATTTCCACGATCGAAATCATCGGGAGGAAACGCACGAACAGCAGGAACAACGTAAAGAACAGCCCAAACGTCCCGATGTACGTCATCCAATCCCACTTCGTCGGGTAGTACATGTTCCAAATCGAAGGGATATAATCGCGGCTCAGGCTGATTACTACAATCACGAACCTCTCGAGCCACATTCCCGTATTCACGATCAGCGAGATCACGAATAGCGCCGGCACACTCGCCCGAACCTTCCTCGACCACATCGCCTGCGGGATGATGATATTGCACGCGATCAGCGACCAGTAAATTACGGCATACGGCCCAGTCATCCGGTTCAAAATCAAATAGCGTTCATACTGATCCCCGCTATAAAACGCCATGAACGTCTCCATCATGTACCCGTAAGCGACGATCATGCCGGTCGCAAGCATCACCTTGGCCATATTGTCCAGGTGCCGCATCGTGACCATGTCTTCCAGGTTGTAAAATTTGCGAATCGGGATAGCGAGGGTCATCACCATCGCGAAACCGGAATAGATTGCGCCCGCCACGAAATAAGGGGGGAAAATAGTCGTGTGCCACCCAGGGACAATCGCCACCGCGAAGTCCCAGCTCACCACGGTGTGCACAGAAACAACGAGCGGAGTCGCCAGACCGGCCAGCAACAACGACGCTACTTCATACCGTGTCCAATGCACCGCCGATCCGCGCCAACCCATCGCAAAAATTCCATAGACGATTTTGGCCGCACGGTTTCGGGCCCGATCCCGCAGCGTTGCCAAGTCAGGAATCAAGCCCACAAACCAGAAAAGCAGCGAAACGGTCGCGTACGTCGAGACCGCGAATACGTCCCACACCAGCGGACTTCGAAATTGCGGCCACATCCACATCGGATTGGGATAGGGCATTAGCCAGAAAAATAGCCACGGCCGTCCCATATGCAGCAGCGGGAACATTCCGGCGCAAGCCACCGCAAACAGCGTCATTGCTTCGGCAAATCGGTTGATGGATGTGCGCCACTTTTGATGCAGCAGAAGGAGAATTGCGGAGATCAGCGTTCCGGCGTGACCGATTCCAATCCACCACACGAAATTGACGATCGCAAATCCCCACCCCACTGGAATCTTGATGCCCCAGATTCCCACGCCCTTGATGAGCAGGTAGGTGACGGCCACGTTGAACATCATCAGCAGGGCGAGGGCGATCGCGAATCCAACCATCCAGCCCTTCGTCGTGCCGCGGCCCAGCACGATCGAGCTGATCTTATCGGTAACAGTTGCGAGCGTGTGACCGGGCTCAAGGACCGGTGCCTCGCCCGCTCCCGCTATGTTAGGTGAATCCTCAGGATCCACGAAAGCGCCCCAGAGCTGGATTTAGATTTCTGTATTTAGACTTGTAGATGCCGGCGAACATCACGAAGGGGCATCGAATAGGTTAGTGAAGGCAGTTCTCAGACTTTTCTCACATGCCAGCTTGTCCGGAGTGCACCACAGTACAAACGCCCCTGCTTGTACTCTCCCTTCCCCTTCCACATTCAGCCGCTGGTGTTCTACTCGGGACGTGACAGGATAAAACCGAAGGCAATGCGAAGCAACATCAAACCGAAAATTATCGGTCTTCAGGCTGCAGCGTTTTTTGGCTTTCTCGTAATGTCAAATCGGGAATTCAGTTAGTAAGGCAAAGTAGGGTATTTCGCGGATCGATCAGTATTTTTGCAGGACGGGATTTCGCAGCGAATCGAAACCGTGTCTCAGTTCCATTTGTAACCACCACACCGAGCTTTTCCGGCTTTACGCCTGGTCTGCCCGAGTAAAGGGCATAAAGCGGAACGGGCGCCGTAAAGACTGCTTCAACTCCTGATTGCACGAGTTTGCCCGTCACGAGAAATTCTCGCTCGCGGGATTTCACCTGAAACTCCACCGAATAGTGCGGAATTCCTGTTGAGCGCACCCACTGATCGAAAAACCAGTCCATCGAATGCGTTCCTTCCATATCCATCGCAGGCGTCATTCGTTTCTCGATCTCGCGCTGGAAATCCACTGTCGACAGCGGTGCAAAGTGATGCTCGCTGAGTATCGTTTTCAGCAGATCCCGAAACCGCCCGTCCGGATCTGCTGCCTTCGGTTCCGACAGCATTTCGCGGAGCATGTGAATCACCCATGTTCCTTTGCCGTAGACCACTGTCTGATACGCATTCGGCGCTTTCGATGATTCGAGTCGCCACCCGAAGCTCAGCGGCCCAGCTGAATCTGGCGTCAATGACGCGCCGGGTGTCTTTGTCGTCAGCGCGCTCCGATAACGATCGAGCCAGTTCTTCAGTCTCTGATCCGCTGGTCGCTTGCTGTCCGCATACATCAGCGCCAGGTAGTTCGCTATCGCCTCTTGTATCCATCCATCGCGATACTCGGCCGAGCCAGCCACATTGCCCCACCATTGGTGCGCCACTTCATGAAACGGTATCAACTCGCGAACCTCTTCCTGGGTAAGGGCGCTGACCCCGGCTCGTTCTTGGGCAGATTGCGGCAGGAACACCAGCGTCGATAGATATACCAGTCCCGGCCATCCCTGTCCGAAGTTGCCCGGTATCTGCGAAATGTCAAGGCTCTCGAATGGAAACGGTCCGTTTAGCCGTTCGAAAAATCGGATCGAATCGCTGATTTCGTTTCCGAGATGCTTCAATACCGCAGTTGGGTTCGGCGACGGCGTTTCGAGAATGGTTCTCGGTAGCCCGAATCGTTGCGGCTGAAGCATCTCGCTAACGGCAGCGTTCTCGCTGGAATTTTTCTGAAGCCGCGCCAGGATCGCATTCTCCAGCTGTTGGTTTGCGTACAGTTCCACCTTCGGGTGATCGGCCGCCACCGTCTCAACTTTGTATTCGCCGAGATTGAAGCCCGCCACCGCAAAGGGTACGTGCGATTGCCAGCGGCCAGCCTTCGCGTCACCCTCGTCATTCAGATCGGTGCGCGCTCCCGTTGCCACCAGCGTGAACCGCTTCGGCCAATGAAACGTGAGATCGAAGAGCGCAAAGTGATCCCCGCCGCCCACGTGTGGATACCAGGTGCCGTGCTCGCCCACGTACTCCACTCCATTCCCCGCACTGCTGATCACGTTGCCGCGGTACTTCACCTCGACGCGAATTTCCTCGCCCAGCTTAACCGGCGCCGGAAGCACGATCAGAAGCAGGTCATTCCCACGTTCCAAAATGTCGCGCCTGCTCATATCTTCATTCTGAAAATATGAAAGCGGCGCCCCGTTCTCGATCTTCACGGCTTCCACGGCAAGATTCCTCGAAAGCTCCAGCCCCATCACTCGCTCTCCCGCTCGCGCTGCTTTCAAGTGCAGCGTCGTCCGCCCTGCGAGTGACAAATCATTCGCGATCGTCGTATCCACCGCGTAATCGATCGGAGCAAACATTTCGATAGGAGTCTTCGGCGCATCCAGCGCTTTGAACGACGCCCATGTATCGTAAAAACGCACGCCGTTCTCAATTCGCGACTGTCCCATCAGCACTTGCTCGTTCCGGCGCGCGTCCACCAGCACGTCAAACGCTCCGATGTTGTTGTTCTCTACTCCAATATAAAAATATGGCAGCGGATCGGACGACAGCAGGTCGAACATCACCCGCAGTGAGTTCCAGGGATTTAAGCTGCTAACCACATTCGCCCAGTTCTCCGCGAACTGCGGATCGGCTGCCTCACTCGTGTCTGGCGAACTGAGCTGCTGGCGAATTTCCGAAGCCGTGTCGTCAGTAAATCGAAAATAAGCTCGCGTGAAATCCTGGCTCACCATCGGCACCCCGAGAAATTGCGCGATCGAGTGCCGTTCGCCCCGGTCTCGCGGCGTCGCAAAAATATGTCCGTGGCCCGTAAACACCGCGCCGGTCACGCGCCCGTCGATCGGCTGAAAAAATGCCAGCTTCCCCTGAATCAAACGCACGTTCACCACATCCCGCCGCAAATTCAATTCGTGAATCGTATAAACGTGCTCCCCATCCGGCCGCAGCGCGTTCAGCGCCTGATACAACGCCCGCGGATCGCCCGAAGCATTCTGAGCGGGAGGTTCACTCGCGGCCGCTTGAAAGGCCGGTGAAGCATAGGAAGGAGTCGGCGAGAAAGCGAAGGCAGGCAGCAGCGCGAGCGCCCCCGCCACAAATAACCCTCGCCGCGATTTTTTCTCGATAAACAGCACGCTTCGCACTGTAGCCACTTAAGGCATACCACTTAAGACAAAGACCGGCAAGGCAACCGAAACGTGAGCATGCCCCATTGCTAAAATTAGGATGTGCATCGCGCAGCGCCAGTCGCAGCCTTGTTCCTTCTCGCCGTGTCTTCCGCGGCCGCCGACACGATTGTGCTCAAAAACGGCCGCCGCATCACCGCCGCCAGCGTCACGGACGACGGCGAGCACGTCAGCTACGAAACCTCCGCTGGCCGCTTCACGCTTCCCAAGTCCATCGTCGCCCGCATCGAAAAAGACCAGTTCGGCTACTCATCCTCCTCCGCATCTCATCAAAACGACCTGCCTCCCGTCTCGGCCCTCGAAATCGCCCCCGTCCGTGGTTACGACGATATCGCCCGCCTTGCCGTTCACGACGACTCCATCGATTTCGCCTACATCGCGCGCCTCGAAGCCGACGCTCGCTCCGGCTCCCCAGCCGCCATCGAAAAAGTTTCCGCCGCTCACTACACCGCCGCGCAGTTCCTGCTCTCCAAAGGTGACGTTGACAGCGCCATCGACCACTACCGCCAGGCCCTCAACTTCGCCCCCGAAAATCTCGGCCTGCTCCTCAATCTATCTGTCCTGCTTTTGCGCCAGAGCCAGTTCACCGCCGCCCTCGACCCGCTCGAGCACGCCCGCCGCGTCGCTCCCAATTCTGCCGACGTGGCCAAGCTCACCGGCTGGGCCTACTACGGCTTGAACAAAATGGATCTGGCAGTGGAAGAATGGCAGCGCGCCGAGCACCTGCACCCCGATCCCGAAGTCGAGCACGCGCTCGCCAAAGCCGAGAAAGATAAAGCCGAAGAAGAAAGCTACCGCGAAGGCGTCACCGCTCACTTCGCCCTCAAATACAGCGGCACCGCCACGCCCGATCTCGCCCGCGGCATCCTGCACGCCCTCGAAGATGATTTCAACGACATCGAATCCCAACTCGACTACACCCCGCCCGAGCCCATCGGCGTAATCCTCTACACCGGCCAGGCATTTGCGGACATCACCCGCGCCCCCAGCTGGGCCGGCGCCATCAACGACGGCCGCATCCGCATCCCGGTCCAGGGCCTCAGCAGCGTCACCTCGGAATTAGCGCGAGTGCTGAAACACGAACTTACCCACAGCTTCATCGGTCAGAAAACGCGCGGCCGCGCCCCCACCTGGGTCCAGGAAGGCGTCGCGCAATGGATGGAAGGTCGCCGCAGCAATAGCTCGGCCGGCGCGCTGGTGGAATTGGCGGGCCAGGGACGCGCCCCCAGCCTCCAAATGCTTGAAGGTTCCTGGATGTCACTCTCCGGCGGCGCCGCCTCCTTCGCCTACGCCTACTCGCTAGCCGCCGTCGAATCCATCATCGAATCAGGCGGCATCAGCGATATCAGCCGCCTCCTCGATCGCATCGCCACAGCCCCGTCCATGGACGCCGCCCTACGCGACGCCCTCCACTCCGACTACTCCGACCTCGACCAGCAAACCATCGCCTACCTCCGCCACGAATACCTCCGCTAGCCAATCTTCGCGCCGCGGGAAATTCAGCTCATCGCTTTTGGTCGCGGTAGCTACAACGACGCAGTTCTTGTCGTGGGTATCTCGCTTTGTGGGTCACGGCTTCAGCCGTGACATAAAAAAAGACACAGGAACCTGTCACCGCTCGGCGGTCATTACGCCGAGCACTTACCGTTCTCTTTTCTTCATTTGAAATTTTGAAATTTGAAATTCTCAAATTGGAAATTGCCTTCTCCCCGCTCAGTGCCTCCATTGCTACAGGCTTGCCAACAACCCCGCAATCAACGCCGCCCGCACCCCCATCTCCCTCACCACCACATGCTCCCGCAAACTATGCGCCCCATCCCCCACAGCTCCCAACCCATCCAGCGTCGGCACCCCAAGCGCCCCAGTAAAATTCCCATCCGACCCCCCGCCAGTAGCAGCCTCCCCGAGCGAAAGGCCCATCTCCCGCATCAATCCGCGCGCCACTCCAAACAACTCGCGCACCCCAGCACTCCTCTCAAGCGGCGGACGCATCCCCCCAACCTGCACCTCCAGCCGCGCCCCGCGCAAAATTGGACGCAGCCTGCGCAGCTCGCGCTCAATCCGCCCCGCATCCGCTACCCTCGCAAACCGAATATCCATCTCCGCCCGCGCCCGCTCCGGCACCACATTCGCCGCCGTCCCGCCCTCCACCACCGTCGCCTGCACCGTAATCCCTCGCGCCCGATCGTTCATCTTCATCAACCGCGCAATCTGCAACGCCATCTCATGCACCGCATTCACGCCCTTCTCCGGCTCAATCCCCGCATGCGCCGCCCGCCCAGTCACAATAATCTCCGCCCCGCCCACGCCCTTCCGCTCCGTCTTCAATCGCCCCTCGCGCCCCAGCGACGGCTCCAGCACCAGCACCGCATCGCTCCTCCGCGCCTCATTCTCAATCATGCGCCGTGACGTCTCGCTCCCAATCTCTTCATCCGAAGTCCACAAAAACACCACCCGCTTCCGCGGCCCCGCGCCAACCGCTCGCAGCGCATCCACCGCCGCCAGCGCCAGAACCAACCCGCCCTTCATATCAAACGTACCCGGCCCCCAAGCCCTCCCGCCCCTCACGCGAAACGGCATCTTCGCAATCGCGCCAGTCGGATAAACCGTATCCAAGTGCCCAAGCACGAGAATCTGCCCATAGTTGCGACCCGCGCTTTTTCCATCACGATGCTCCAGATCGCCAAAGCCGTGCTTCGACGCCGCGACCATCTCCACGCGCAGATGATTCCCACGCAAACGCTGCTCCAAAATCTTCACAACAGCCCCGCGCCGTCTCCACTCCCTCGCCACAATCTCGCCAAGCCGATCCACCGCTGCCTTGTCATAACTAGGCGATTCACACCGCACAAATCGCCCCAGCAACCGCATCATCTCGCGCTCACGCTTCCGGGTCTCCCGCAACAAATCCCGCATTCCCAAAGTTTGTTCACTCATCGCGCCGCCATGCTACCAGCCACCCCAGAATCGCGCCACATCACCTCCCCGGTGTTCCTCATCGCAGCAGCAAAATCGCCCCAGACCTCGCACGTCCGGCGCGCAACACTGCCCTTCCGTAACGCCGGCGTCCCGCCGGCTCTTTGACTCACCTGGTAGCCACGACGAATCGCATTTCAATTGGCCGCGGGTCTCTGCTCGCAACGAATCAATACACCCCCGCCCCGATTCCCACTCCGTCACGTTTCGTATAGAATTATTCGCTTGTTCCTGGGCGCAGCTTCCGAGACAACATATACGGTCAGGCACACCGAGCCAAAGCAACCGGTGCGCACACTCACACACGAGGCCAACGATGATTCTCGACACCAACGCGATCCAAGCCATCCTCCCGCACCGCTATCCATTTCTCCTCGTCGACGCCATCGAAGAAATGGAACGCTGGAAGCGCATCGTCGGAATCAAGAACGTCACCATCAACGAATATTTCTTCCAGGGACATTTTCCCGGCAAACCCATCATGCCCGGCGTGCTCATCATCGAATCCATGGCCCAGACCGGCGGCTTCCTCCTGCTCCAGGAAGTGAAAGACCGTGAAAAGAAGCTCGTCTATTTCGTCGCCATTGACGACGCGCGTTTCCGCAGGCCCGTCGTTCCCGGCGATCAGTTGCGCGTCGAAGTGAATGTTATTGCCTGGCGCGGCTCATTCTGCAAGATTCAAGGTCGCGCTACCGTGGGCGGCGAACTCGCCGCCGAAGCCACGATCATGTGCAAAATGGTTGACATTGACGAGTTCAAGCAGGCCGCGCAGGCTTCAGTCGAGAAGGCACAATGAAGGCGTGCTGGAGCGGCAGGTTTTAAGTGGGAGCCCCGCATGGTCGCAATGAGAGCGGGCTGGAATTGCAGGTTTCCGGTGGGACGTTTTCGGTCGGAGATTTGCGGCGAGAGGTTTTCGGTGGGAGCCCCCTGCTTTAGCAGGGGGAGCTGGACTTCAGTCCAGCGAAAAAGCGTGCTTGGGAAGTGGGGCTTTAGCCCTGGAAATCCGACTGAATGAGCTTGACCAATGTCTAAAAGCAACGAGCTCGCCGAATGAGTAAAATCGACTCGCGCGCTTCCATCGCCTCCACCGCCCGCCTCGGCAACTGCGTCTCAATCGGCGCCTTCGCCGTCGTCGGCGACGAAGTCGAACTAGGCGAGGGCTGTATCGTCGAATCGCACGCGATGGTGAAAGGCCCGGCGCGCCTAGGACGCCGCAATCACCTCTATCCCTTTAGCGTCGTCGGTGGCGACCCGCAGGATCTCACCTACGCAGGCGAACGCGTCTCGCTCGAAGTCGGCGACGAAAACGAATTCCACGAATTCTCCACGGTGAATCGCGGCACCCTGAAAGGCGGCGGCACCACGCGCCTCGGCAGCAACAATCTCATCATGTCCTACGCCCATATCGGCCACGACTCCCAGATCGGAAGCCACACGATTTTCGTCAATGGCGCCACGCTCGCCGGCCACGTCACCGTCGAGGACTACGCCACCATCGGCGCATTCTGCCCGGTCCATCAGTTCTGCCGCATCGGCAGGTATTCTTATATCGCCGCGCACACCGTCATCACTCAGGACGTTCCGCCCTTCTCCAAAATCGTCGCCCCGCGCGACACGAAGTGTTATGGCGTGAATTCCGTCGGCCTCGAACGCAACGGTTTTTCGTCCGATCGCATCGAGTCCATCGAGAAAGCGTACCGGCTGCTTCTCCGTTCCAAACTCAACACCACTCAGGCTCTCGAACAAATGCGTGGAACCCTTTCCACATCCGAAGACGTCCAAACCCTTATCCGGTTTATCGAATCGACGGCCGAGCGCGGTCTCACCAAATAGGAATGCCAGCGAACGCAATACCGGAGAATTCTGAGCGCTGGGGCCCGGACAAGTCCGAGCGCTGGGGATTGATAGCCGGTAACGGCGATTTTCCGTTTCTCGTCCTGGAGGGCGCGCGCAGCCGTGGCATCGAGATGGCCGTTATCGCGATTCGCGAAGAAGCGTCGTCCGCGATCGAACAGGCCGCTGCGCGTGTGCACTGGGTGAGCCTCGGCGAACTCAGCCGCACAATTGAGTTGCTGCATGAGGAGGGCGTGAAACACGCCGTGATGGCAGGACAAGTGAAGCACAATAAAATATTCAGCTCGATCCGTCCGGATTGGCGCCTCGCAAAGCTGCTATTCTCGCTGCCGGCGAAAAATACCAATTCGCTGATTGGAGCTGTTGCGCGCGTGCTCGAAGACGAAGGCATTGAGCTCGTGGACTCCACAAAATTTCTCGGCCCGCTCTTGCCTGAGGCCGGCATTCTCACGCGCCGCTCGCCGGACGTGTCCGAAGCGGCTGATATTAACTACGGCCGCGAAGTCGCGCAGAAAATCGCTGCACTCGACCTCGGCCAGACGGTCGTTGTTCGCGACCGCGCATGTATCGCCGTCGAAGCGATGGAAGGAACGGACGAGACAATCGAGCGCGCCGCTCGCATCGCCGGCGGCAAGCGTCTCGTCGTCGTGAAAGTCAGCAAGCCATCACAGGATATGCGCTTCGATGTGCCAGTCGTCGGCCCAAAAACAGTCGAAGTGATGCGCCGCTCCAACGCTACCGCCCTAGCTATTGACGCTGGAAAGACGCTTCTCTTTGACCGCGATCAACTACTTCGCGCAGCCGATGATTTCAGCATCGCAATTCAGGCGTTCGCTCCGGCGAAAGCCATCACAATAGCGTCACAGGTTCTAGAGGCGAAAAGGAAGTCTTGAGCGAGAAACCCATCCGCGTAGCTGTCGTCGGCGTCGGCGATTTCGGACGCAACCACGTTCGCGTCTGGCGCGAAATCGAAGGCGCTCAGCTCGTCGGCGTAATCGACACGAATCCCGAGCGCGCGCAAAAAGCTGCCGCGGAATTTGGCACCCGCGTTCTTCGTGATTTGGATGCACTCACGTCCGACGGCATCGATGCCGTGAGTCTCGCCGTGCCCACTGCCGAACACGCGCGGATCGGCTCGCGCATCCTCGCAGCGGGAATTGATGTGCTTGTCGAAAAGCCCATCGCCGCATCGCTTGACGAAGCTCACGCGCTCATCACCGCAGCGAAACGCAGCCGCGGGATTCTTCAAGTCGGCCACGTCGAACGCTTCAATCCCGCCGTCGTCGCCGTCGGAAAAATCGTCTCCCGTCCGATGTTTTTCGAAGTCCATCGCCTGGGGATTTTTTCGCCGCGCAGCCTCGATATTGACGTCGTTTACGACGTGATGATCCACGATCTCGACATCCTGCTCTCGCTCGTCAACGCCCCCGTCGTTGATCTCAAAGCCGTCGGCATCCCCGTCATCAGCGACAAAGTAGACATCGCCCACGCTCGCGTCGAATTTGAAACCGGCACTGTCGCGAATCTCACCGCGAGCCGCGTCTCCACGGAACGCGTCCGCAAAATGCGCTTCTTCCAGGAGCACGAATACGTCTCGCTCGATTTCACGCGCCAGGACGTTCTCCGCGTCCGCGTAGATGCTAGCGCCGTGAAAGCCGCTTCGGCAGCAAATCCGGAAACAAACAACGCGCAGCCGAAAATCGGATTCGAAAAAGTTCCCACCACGCCCGAAGAACCGCTTCGCGCCGAGCTTCGCTCCTTCCTCGAATCCGTGCGCACGCGCACGCAGCCGATCGTCGACGGCGCCGCTGGCCGCCGCGCTCTCGAACTCGCCGACCGCGTTATGTCGAGCATCCTCGAGCACGCGCGCCACGTCCAACTATCCAGCTTCGCTCCACAGGACGCCCGATGATCGCGCGAATACTGGTTCCGAGAGACGTGCGCCCGCTCACCGAGGAGGAAGCGAAGAAGCAAAAGCCGCCCGCGCGCTTTGAAACCTATATGGACGACCGCATGGTCGTCCCCTCCGGTCTTTCCGATGCGCCTCCGCTCAACGGAAAATCCAGCATCCCGAGCCATCTTCCGCTAGGTGTGCTCGTCGAGCGCGCCCTCGTCCCGCGTGACATCGCGCCGAAGCCGTTCGACCTGAAACCAATCACCGATTACGTCCCTGTCGCCGTGATGGATCCGCGTGTCGTTGTTCCCGTCTACGTCGAGCCGCCCGAGGCTGCCGAAATCGCCCGCTTCGATAAGCCGCAGGTGATGACGCCCGCGCTGCGCGAAGTCATCCAGCCCGACATCTTCACCACCGGCGACGCGAATCTCCTCATCGAGCCCGAAGCAAAGAAAGATGCCAAGTGGGACGCCATCACTCGCGCCGCTTCCGTCGCTGTTCACATCGGCCTCATTATTTTTATCATTTTCATCCCGAAAATGTTTCCGCCGCATGTGCCCACCACGAAAGAAATCGAGATGGCCAGCAAAAGCCTCGGCATCACCTACATTTCGCCGGACGCGATCCCTGCCATGCCTCCCGGCCCGCCGGGCCCGAAAGTTAAGATCAGCCCCAAAGTCCTGAACAAAGTCGCGCCGCCGCGTCCCGAAACACACGCGCCCATCGCGCCGCCTTCGATTCCGAATCCCGAGCAACCCAAGCCCGAGCTACCCTCCGCGCCTACGCCGCACACCGCCGTGAATCAGCCGCCCGTCAGCGTCCCCGTACAACCCAATCCGCAGCCCTCGCAAGTTTTGCCCGTGCCGCAGCCATCCGGACACCTGAATCTCAACTTGCCCAACTCCTCCCCCGGCAAGCAACTCCAGAGCCAGATCCAAGATCAGATTCAGCACGGCGGAGGTGGCACCGTTTACGAACCGGGCGCCGGTGGCGGTGGTGGCGGAGGTGGTGGTGGCCGCGGCGGTCGCGGCGGCTACCAAAACATGCAACCCGGCGCGTCGATCCTCACCGACACGCAAGGCGTCGACTTCAACAGCTACCTCCAGCGCCTGCTCGCCACCGTCAAGCGCAACTGGTACACCGTGATGCCCGAGTCCGCGCTCATGGGCGACAAAGGCATCGTCATGCTCACCTTCCGCATCAATCGCGACGGCAGCGTCCCGCTCCCCGATCCGAATCTCGAGCGCACCTCCGGCAAGCAGCCCCTCGATACCGCCGCGCTCTCCTCCATTCGCACCTCCAGCCCCTTCGAGCCGCTGCCTCCACAATTCAAAGGCGATTTCATCGAGCTGCGCTTCATCTACTTCTACAACATCCCGCCAGACTCAGTGAACAGCCGCTAGCGTAGTTGGGTAACACCACGACGCCTCACATCGTCGTGGGCCTTTCCTTCCGCACCGCCAGCCTCGCGCGCTTTTGACGTCGCACTTTCCCTCGTAGCGCCGGCTTGCCCTGAGGAACGAAGGCATCCTGCCGGCTCTTTGGCTTTTTCATTCTTTTCGCTAGTTTCTCCAATTTTCCCATTTCCCATTTTCCGCTTTCAGATTTCCTCTTCCCGCCCGACTGTGCGACAGTTAGCATTCCGTGAAGACGACCTCGCCGTGAACCTCAACCGCACCCAAATCCTCGGCGCACTAATCCTCGCCGCCATCGCGCTCGCCATCCTCCTACTCCGCTGGAAATTCGCGCACTAAACTAAAATGAGCGCCCTTGCGAATCCATTAAGAACGAGCGCCCTCGCGAATTTCGTAACGAATTTCGCAACGAATTTCGTAAAATGACCGCGCATTCGAATCCCTCCGCCGCCGCGTCATCGCGCCTCATCGTCATCCTCGGCCCCACTGCCTCCGGCAAATCCGCGCTCGCCATCGAACTCGCCAAGCGCCTCAACGGCGAAATCCTCGTCTGCGATTCAACGCAGGTCTATCGCCACTTCGACATTGGCACAGCCAAGGTCCCGCCGCGCCATCAACAAAACATCCTGCATCACCTCGTCGACCTCGTCGAGCCCGACGAAATTTTCACAGCCGGCGACTACCGCCGCCACGCCCTCCTCGCCCTCGACGATCTGCGCCGCCGCTCGAAACTCCCCATCCTCGCCGCCGGCACAGGACTCTACCTCCGCGCCCTCCTCGAAGGCCTCGCCGACGCCCCCACGCGCTCCGAAGAACTCCGCGACCGCCTCCGGCGCAGCGCCAAGCAGCGCGGTCCCGTGCATCTCCACAAAATCCTCGCCCGCCTCGACCCCGCGTCCGCCGAACGCATCGCCCCGCGCGATACCCAGAAAATAATCCGCGCCATCGAGATGCGCACCCTCGCTAAAAAGCCCGTCGCCGAGATTTTCCGCGCCGGTCGCGCCAGTCACACTAAGTCGCCGGGTGAGGACTCGCGCGACGAATCGCGATTCGAAGCGACTGACGCGGTGCGTGAAGAAGCGCGTGAAGGGCGCGAAGAAGGACATGCCGAATCGCCTCGGGCATTGCGTGCAAACGCTCTCGAAGGCTACGCCATCACCAAAATTGGTCTCGCGCCGCCGCGTCCCGCCCTCTACGCCCGCATCGACGCGCGCGTCAACGAAATGCTCGCCGCCGGCTGGCTCGACGAAGTCCGCGCGCTCGTCTCTTCCGAGGTGCGTGACGGGGTGCGTGACAAGCTGCGTGACAAGGCCCGTGAAAATGTTCGCGGCATCGCGCCCGACGCCAAGCCGTTCCAGTTCATCGGCTACTCCGACCTCCGCGCCCACCTCGAAGGCCGCATCACCCTCGCCGCTGCAGTCGCGAATATCCAACAGTCCACCCGCCGCTTCGCCAAGCGCCAGCTCACCTGGTTTCGTCGCGAGCCAGACGTCCACTGGCTCGCCGCCTTCGGCGACGCCAACGAAACCATCGCCGCCGCGCTCGGTTTGATCGCAGGCGGACAAACGGGCTTCAGGGGCTAAAGCCGGTTTTTTTGCGGCCTGGCTTTGCCGCGGTTCAAACCGCGGCCTACAAAGATCGAATCCTGGTGCCAACCCTCCACCCCCTTTTACCACCGATTAGAAATTCTCAAGTTGCTGCAATCAAACGCCTTGCACGGAATTTTAATCGCGGAACCGTGTATTAAAACTCCTGAACCTCCTCCCAGAACCGTCATCCCGACAGAGGCCGCAGCCGACGAGGGCTCTGCATTTCGCCGTGCCTTGTAGCTTTGTAGGTCGCGGCTTCCAGCCGCGACACAAAAATCCCCAAAACGGCGGGCTTTAGCCCATGAAGCCCTCGCAAACCCTCCACCACAGCCTCCTCTGCGTCGTCGTACAAAAACGGGCAATGGTAGCGCGAATTCAGCCGGTTGAATATCCGTAGTACTACGCAGAGCTGTGGAAAATCAGAAATTGGAGGGAATTAGCCAGCTATTGAAACTTCCAAAGCCGGTGCGGTAGCAGATACGTGAACCCCACGAACGCCACCCAGCTTGTAGACGTCTCCGTTAGCCCGTGATTGAATCCCGCATCAAAAACCAGAGTTTTCCGCGCTGCATAGCTTACGGCCCAGAGATTTCCGACCGCATTGCCCTTCAGGAAGGGCTGGGTGAAGTGCCATATCTCACCGGACAACGTGAAGCGCCGCGGAAGCTGATGCGAAATCGTCAATGACTGACCAAACTGGCCGCGACGGACCGGCCCTTGTTCCAATTCCGTGAAAAAAGCGTTCGCATCATAGTGAAATCCCTTCACATCCGCGCTCGCCAGAATTAGAGCCGAGTTGGTCGGACTTCCGTAATCAAACTCTGGAGCGCCGCCGTCATACGCACGATGGAAATAGCTCACCGCTACCGTCGGCTTCGATTCTTTCCCGTGGTAAAGCACGAATTGCGCACCCACGAAAATATCTGCCACGCGGTTCGCGCTTCTTCCTTCTGCCGTGAAATGCGCCACCGGCTCACCCGTGACCAGTAACTCTAATCGTGGTGTGACGGCAAGTTTGATGGCTTCGCTCAGACTGTATCGCGACGAAAACTCCGGCGACTGATACGCAGGCAGAAAACCCGTTTCAAACTGGAGATACCCTACGGGAGTGATGGTTGCAGGCGTCGAAACAGTGGGACGGCCGGGATTTGCTTCGGGTTCATCGTCAACTACCGACTGGGCTGCCATGGGATGAGGCGCGACGGTCAGGTATAGGAGCGAGGCAGCTAAAATGAACCTCAATGATCACCCGCACCGAAACTGACACGCAAATATAAGCCGAACTGGCTACCCCACTCCAATTCCTCATGAATTCTCTCACTCGCGCGCTATTTCAACAATGGCGGGGATTGCGTGGTCTCCATCGTAACCCAAAAACGGCGACGGAAGCGCGGATTCAGCCGGTTGAATATACCTAGAACTTCGCAGAGCCGTGGAGAAGGGGCTGGTGCGTGTCGCTCTCTAGGTCAAAATCGAAGGAAGGTTGCGCGCACCGTAAAGGATTCGAATGATCTGAACGGGCGACGTTTTTGGATCGTAAACGATGAGGTAGTTCGTATACGGCTGTACCGTCCAGAAGCGAACTGGAAAAGCGGTTAAATCTCCGCGCACGCTTCCCGCCAGAGGGGACGCGGCAATAAGCTCGCAGGCCTGGTAAACGGCTTGTTCAACGCGGTTGGCAGCTCCGAAATTATCCCGTGCGATGAAGACCCAGATATCCGAGAGGTCGTCTAAAGCTTGCTTGCGTGAGAAGGTAGGCGCTCATCCGCCGCTATTCGGAGCGTAGAGCACGCTTCCGTTCGGCCATTCGCGAGCGAACTTCATCCGCGTCGATGAGCTCCCCGCGCTGGGCCGCGGCGTAACCTTCCTCAATCTTTGAATTAATCTCGCTGCGATTCGCCGCGAGCCAGGCTTCCTGCTCGTGAAGCATGGTCACTGCCTTTTCCACATACTCGTCCACGGACTGATAAGGTCCGCGCTCTACGTCCTGCTGAATCAGCTCTTCAATCTTTGGCCGCAGGCGGATGTTCATGCCCAGATTTTACTCCTTGTCCCGGGGGCTGTAACACCATATTTGGGACTTACTTAAATGGCTACAGGTATCAAGGCATGTCTAAGGCTTTTGGCACGAGAACGAGCGCATTTCGTATAAGATGAGGTACTTCATTTACTTGAGAATCGTCCTTAGAACAGGAAGCCCTGAGTGAAACAAGAATCTGTCAGACTAGCCGCACTTGTCGGACTGCTCGCTGCATCTATCTCCGTCGCATTCGGGCCCTCCTCCCTACCGACCAATCATGCGGCGACGCTCGATCTCGCCTCTAAGAGCAATGGGCTCGGAAACGCCCTGCATCCCTGGCACGTTCGTGCCACCTACCAAATTTTCAATCCTGGCGGTGACCGACAAACATCGGGAACCTTTGAAGAATTCTGGATCTCCGAGAAGCAGTATAAGAGCCACTACGAGAGCTCAACATTTTCCCAAACCGATTTCGCTGCGAACGGCGGCATCCTGCGTTCAGGCGATCAGAATTGGCCGGAATATTACGCCCAGACGGTAAGATCCAACCTTATTCACCCTGTGGCAGACGCTTCGAATCCGCGCGATTTCCAGTTCAGCGAAAAAGCGCGTTCTATCGGAAAATTGAAACTGAATTGCATCACGCTTAAGCCAGCCGCGGCTTATCCGACTATAAGCGTTTATTGCCTGGAGCTTGACCGACCGGCGCTACGGGTCGCCATTTCATCGGTTATTCAGGACGAGACGATTTTCAATGATGTGGTCGAGTTTCAAAACCATTTTGTCGCCCGAGACGTGAGCGTAATGCAGGACGGGCGTCCAAGACTGACTTACCATGTCGAAGAAATCGATAGTTTAGACTCCGCCAACGATCACAGTTTTGTACCGTCGGCTGACGCCGTGAGCGTTCCATTGGGGAAAATCACACTTTCGCAGGAAACATTAAACCGCCGCTGCATCAAGCAAGTGCCGCCAGTCTACCCTCCGAGCGCGAAGGCTTCCCATATTCACGGTAAAGTCCTAATGCGCGTCACGGTGGGTAAGAACGGGCAAGTGGAGAGCGCACAAGCTCTCGAGGGGCCGGCCGAACTGCAGCGGGCGGCGCTGGAAGCCATTCGCGAATGGGAGTTCCAGCCCTTTCTGGTATTGGGCGAACCAGTCGAGATTGAGGGAACGATGCAAATTACTTTCACCCTCGGCTGAGCTCAGTTCGCGTCGTTGTGGAATGGATGTTGACCAAGTCTGTTCACAGCTATATCGTCCCTGGCGAGGCGAACTGATGGCGTCAGCTGCACCGATACGGGCACCGAAGACGCCGCCGCTGCAACGCGCTGACTGGATACGGGCGGCGTTTGCGCGGCTGGCGCAGGATGGGATTGATGCGGTGCGCGTGGAGGTGCTGGCGCGGGATTTGCATGTGAGCAAGGGGAGCTTCTACTGGCATTTTCGCGATCGCGATGAGCTGGCTGGGGCGATGCTGGAGCAGTGGGACGAGGACGAGCGCGCGTGGCTGGCGGCGGCTGTAGCGGATGAGCGTAGCGCGGCGGCGCGTTGGGCGGAGCTGGTCGCGCATTTGACCGATGACGCGCATAGCCGGCTCGAGGCGGCGTTGCGGGACTGGGCGCGTCGTGATTCGCGGGCGGCGGAGCGGGCGCGCGGAATCGAGCGGAAGCGGCGCGGATATATTGCCGAGGTGTTCGAGGACGTAGGATTTACGTCGCGTGCGGCGGAGGCGTGGTCGGAGATGGGGCTGCTGGTTTGTTTGGGGTGGGTAGATCGGGCGAGTCGCGACCCGGAATTTCGCGGGGCGCCGAAGCGCGGCCTGGGCGATTTTTTGTCGGAGCTGGTGTTGGCGGCGTCGGCGAGGTCGGGCGGGGGTCGATAGGCTTCTTTGCCACGGAGGCATTGAGGCACGGAGAATCGGAACCAGGTTTCGCAGTTCTCCCTTGTAGCGCCGGTTCACCCTGAGGCACGAAGGGCATCCTGCCGCCTCCTTTGACTTTCTTGTTTGGGCGAGACCTACTTACTCGCGGCTGCCTTGCTTCTTTTGCGGGATCGAGCTGCGGCGGCAATTCTACGGAGGTGAACAGCTGCGAATCCTCCGGAGGTTGTGAGGCAGTCGTGACCGGGCTTTGCATTGCAGAAAGGGCAGGCTAAAGAGAGCGGGCTTGTCGGCAGAACAGATGGCACTCGGACAGTGCGTCTTGCCATGGTTCACAGTGACAGATATCTACCTGGATAGATATGGGGTATTCCAGTAGCCGGTTCTTTGACTCCCGGTAGCACAAGCAAAAGGCCAACGGCAACCCTGCCGGTCTGAAGACCGGCGCTACAAGGAAAAAGGTTGGCCTGAACGCCCCAAACTGCTTTTTGCTGCAACCTTGTGGCTGCAGTTGCAGCGCCACTTTTTGTCAGAAATGGCCACGTTGCATCTTCTTCAGTAGGGGCACGGCCCCGCGAACCGATGCGGGATCTGCGACATGCCGTGCCAGCTGTCGCTACGATTGTGACGATGCCATGCGTGCGCTGCTCCGGACGGCAGGTCGGTTTGTTGGGGCGGACTGAAGAAAGCAAAACACGACTGGGCAACGGTTGTGCTCAATGGCCACGCTGTACTGACGCTGCATTCGGGCTCGGCATGCCGTGCCCCTACGCAAATATTCGTATCGGACTAGGAATCGCTTCTGTCGCGCCGACTTGCTAACGGCGGTATAATCAGATTATACGAATGAGAGTTGATACCCCCAGGGTTCGGCCGCCGCAGGATACTGCCTCCGCATGAAAAGACCGCAAGAGCTGGATAACCGGGAACGCGTGTTGCTTGTCGGCGTGGGGCTGAAGAGATCTCCGCGCGGGGGTACAGGAAGAGGTGTGGGAGATCCTGCCGCTGCGGGGCGCGATTCGCTCGAAGA
The DNA here is from genome assembly GCA_963729525.1 of uncultured Acidobacteriota bacterium. Classification (GTDB taxonomy): domain Bacteria; phylum Acidobacteriota; class Terriglobia; order Acidiferrales; family UBA7541; genus Palsa-295. Next base: position 2,102,753 of record CAVSOB010000005.1, on the reverse strand, counting down.
GTTGACGGAGCTGGCTGAAAGCGCGGGCGCGAAAATCGAAGGCTCGCTGCTGCAGGTGCGCGAGGCGCTTGATCCGGCGACGCTTGTGGGGCGCGGCAAACTCGAAGAAATTCGCATGGAAGCCGAGATGCGGCATGTGCCGCTGGTGATTGTGGATCACAACCTGACTCCCGTCCAGCTGCGCAACATGGAGAAGGGAATTGGGCGGCGCGTGATTGACCGCACCCAGCTGATCCTGGATATTTTTGCGACGCATGCGCGCACGCGCGAAGGCCAGTTGCAAGTGGAGCTGGCGCAATTGAATTATCTGCTGCCGCGGCTCGCAGGAAAAGGTGCAGAGCTTTCACGGCTTGGCGGCGGAATCGGAACGCGCGGACCTGGCGAACAAAAACTCGAGACCGACCGCCGGCGGATTCGCGATCGCGTGGGGAAAATCAAAGAAGCGATTGAGACCGTTCGCCGCCAGCGAACCACGCGCCGGCGCGCGCGCCAGGCTGTGCCGCTGGGCATGATCGCGCTCGTCGGCTACACGAACGCTGGCAAATCGACGCTCTTCAACGCGCTGACCCATGCTGAAGTGCTTACGTCGTCGCAGATGTTCGCGACGCTTGACCCTACGATTCGCGCGGTGCGGCTACCGTCGCGGCGCCGCGTGCTGCTGAGCGACACGGTGGGATTCTTGCGCGATTTGCCGCCGGACTTGATCGCTGCGTTTCGCGCGACGCTCGAAGAAGTGCAGGAAGCGGCGCTGATCCTGCATGTGACGGATATTTCGAATCCGCATCACGCCGAGCAGGACGCCGAAGTTGAGAAGGTGCTGGACGATCTCGGCGTGAAAAATACGCCGCGCGTGCACGTGTTCAACAAAATCGACCAGCTCGATCCCGAGCAGCTCGCAAATTTGCAAAGCTCGAACGGCCACAACGGGCAAAAAGCATTCACGTCAGCAGCAACGGGCGCCGGCCTGGAAGATTTGCTCGCCCGCATCGACGCCGTGCTACCCGGCGATCCGCTGGTGCGGTTGCGCCTGAACGTGCCCCTTTCGAACGGCCGCGACCTTGCCATAATTCACGCCTGCGGCCGCGTAATCAGCTCTGAGGTCCAGGACGGGCATATGCAGATCGAGGCGGAGCTACCGGAGTCTGTTGCACGGCAGCTTCAGGAGTTCGAGGGGGAGGAGCGTCAAACGGTGAGGAGCCCGAAAAGTCCTATTACTAGTACCTGTTAGGGTGCGCCGGGCCGATGCTGACTGTGGAAATCGTTGTGGAAAAGGGCCGGCGGAAATCGCAAAAACCTTTTCAATCCAGATAGTTATACGGATTCGCATATCCCGGTGGACTCCTCTAAGTGATTTATTTTCTTATTATTAGTGGCGCACCGGTGCCTCTTCGGCGGAAAATACCCACAAGCGGCGTCCGTTTTTCTTCGCAGATGAATTTGCACAGCGTTGCAGCAATCGGTTCGCTAACAGTCACTAGCTACAGGATTTGCTGTATCGAGCTGTAAGGGAATCGCCGGTACTGATGTTTCTCGGGGACCTCGATTGGCGCGTACCGTTGACTCACCCGGCAGCGAAGTTTATAGTGAATCGACATCCAACGGCTGGCGGCTGCTCGTCGTCTGCCAATTGAGAAAATCCCGTGAGCGCGATGAATCTGCCGAACAGCTTAACCGTGCTCCGGATCTTTTTCGTTCCGCTTCTTGTGGTTGTCCTGCTGACTCGCCAGCCGAATTTTGACTTCTGGGGTTTGCCAATCCATTTCGAAGTGTGGGGCGTGCTGATTTTACTGATGGCCGCCGCCACGGACGTGATGGACGGCTACATTGCGCGAAAGAGGCGCGAGATTACGACGCTGGGAATCCTGCTTGACCCGATCGCCGACAAGCTACTGATCTCGGCTGCGTTTATTTCGCTGGTGCAAATGGGGCTGGTGCCCGCGTGGATGGTGGTGATTATCATCGGCCGCGAATTTATCGTTGTGGGGCTGCGCGAGATTGCGTCGGTAGAAGGATTGGTGATTCCGGCGTCGCCGCTGGGCAAGACAAAGATGATTTTGCAAGTGCTCGCGGGCTGCGCGGTGATTTTAACGGCGAAGTATACGTCGCTGAAGCTGCTTGGTATCGTGCTGATGTGGCTCGTGGTGTTGAGCGCTGTGGCGTCGGCGATTCACTACTTCCAGATGTTCTGGAGCCAGATCGATATTCGGGTGCAGCAGCGGCGACGCGCGGTGATTTTGGTAAAGCCCGAAGAGAAGCATCAGGATGCTCCCACTCGCTGATTCAGCGAAGCGAACTCTCCTCGACGTTGCAAGACGAGCAGTGATTCTCGCCGTCGAAAGCCGCGAACTACTGGAAGACCTTCCCGATGATGAAGCGCTGCGCCAGCCTGGAAGCGCGTTCGTTACTCTGCACCGGCTGGGGCGCTTGCGAGGATGCGTTGGACAACTCGCGTCGAAGGAGCCGCTCGTTTCGGTAGTTGCCTATTGCGCGATGGCGGCTGCGCTAGATGACCCGCGCTTCGCCCCGATGACACCACCGGAACTCGAGGGACTTGCGATTGAGATTTCGGTTCTTTCGCCGCTCGTTGATACCACTTCGGACCAGCTCGAACCGGGGAAGCACGGATTAATGGTTACACGAGGGGAAAAGCGTGGCGTTTTGCTGCCTCAGGTGGCCGAGCAATTCGGTTGGACAGCCGAGCGCTTTCTGGAAGAGACTTGCCTCAAGGCCGATCTCGACCGCGACGATTGGAAACGACCGGGAACGCGCGTGCAGGGATTCACAGCGGAAATCTTCAGCGAAGCGGGATTCCACGCAGACCCGCGGGGCGACGAACGTGACCTACGAACAAGATCGAACTATTCGAGTTCGATGTAATCTCCCGCATAAATCTGATGAAGGCTGAAAGTGATTAGAACGCTCGAAGCATTGGGCGCAGCGCGGACGACAATTCCTTCCCCGATCACCTCGCGGGGCACGTTGTCCCATTGATATTTTGCAGGCACGCTTCCAAATCCAAATATATCGAAGGCTGCCCTTTTGGTCTGATAAGCGGTTTCGTGTTCGGTGCCCTGATAACGGAAAATGCGATAGTAATCGCCTACTTTAACGCCCTGAGAACTGCCGAGGTTGACGTAGATGATGTCATTGGTTCCATTGAGAATTGCGAAGTGCTTGCCCGAAACCACCATCGCGACAGGCTTGCCGCTGGGCGGGGCAAAACGATCGAAATTGGCTTCGGATTTCAGGGGAGGCGCCGGCCGCTCATTGAACGGCAGAACGATGTCACCGCGCTGCATGTAATTGCAGGAGTTCACCACTTGGGCGATGGAGGCGTTGGGCTGCGCCACGACGACACGGAGCCGGCCTTCGTCTTCCCACATCGTTCCAATCTTTTTCAGGATGGAAAACTGCCACTTAGTCCACTCGATGTCGGTTGGGTCGGTAATGGCGCGAACCACTGAAAATTGGTCGCCTACCTTGACGCCTTGGCCCGAACCCTTATTGATGTAAACGTAGTCGCCTTCCTGAAACGTGATCTTATAGTTCGACTCTTCGCCGGTAATCAGATAGCTGTCGCGCGGCACAGACTCGCTCGTAATGGTGCCGGAGCAATAGATGTCGTCCTGCGTCGTGGAGAGACCTCTCTCCTGCGCAGTAGTTGCGCCCCCGGACAGGGCCAAAATGAGACCAGCAAGGACAATTTTACCGCGCATAATGCATGCTCCTTAGATTGCTGTGCGCCGACACAGGGCGCCACCCGATGATTCGACCGTAACAAACGGGTATGGGAGCGTCAAGGCAAGGTCTGGTGCGCTTTACACATTCAGTAACGCATGGTAGAAGCCAGAACCCCCTGTACGGACGGACAGGTCGTGCGAGGGACGCGCGTGAACGCTGAACGTGAGGAATGGAGCGTTAAATCCACGAAAATTGGTGGCGTGAATAGGATCGAATGATTGGCGAGTCTAAAATTTGTGCGGTCGTCGCGGCCGAAAGTGCCGCAGCGATGTGGAATCAGTTCGAGCGGGCGCTTTCAGAGACGAAGACGGTCGAATTGCGCCTGGATTGGCTCGCGAATGACGGCGAGATCGAGCGGTTTCTAGCCAGGCTGGCCGCAAGAGGCCGACGAAAGGCCGTGCTCACCCATCGCGCGACACTCATCGCGACTTGCCGGCGGCGCGAAGCGGGAGGCCGCTATCGCGGCACGATTGCCAAACAGCTTATCCATCTTGGCGAAGCGCTAAGAGCAGGGTGCAAATGGTACGACCTCGAAGTCGAGTCGGCGTTACGCTGCCCGAGCGAACTTCTCGACGTGCTGCTCGGCGAGGGTCGGCAAATCTGCTCAGCTCATTTTTTCCAGCGCCCGCCGAAGGATTTCAAGCCCGTGATTGCCCGCTTATCGAGTGTACGGCCAGATGCGATCAAAATCGCTGCGCAGTGTGAATCGCTTTCGGAGGCACGGCGCGTGATGGCGATTACCCGGAGCCAGCGTGGCGCCATCGCAGTGCCGATGGGCGATATTGCGCTTCCGATGCGCGTTCTCGCGTTGCGCGAAGGCGGGAACTTTATTTATGCGCCCGTCGAAAACGCGACAGCTCCCGGCCAGGTCTCACTCAATGAAATGGCAAATCTCTATCGTGCAGACCGCATCAGCCGACGGACTCGCGTGTACGGCGTCATCGGGAATCCAATCGGTCATTCGCTTTCGCCGCAGCTTCAGAATGCCGGCTTCCAAGCGCGCAGAATCGATGCCGTGTATTTGCCGTTTCTCGTGCGCGATCTGAAAGACTTTTGTAGTTCGATCGCGGCACTAGGGATGAAAGGGTTCAGCGTCACACTGCCGCACAAGGAGACGATTCTTCGCTACCTCGACGATTGCGACGAGCTTGCTAAGTCGATCGGCGCCGTTAATACGGTTTCCGTGCGCTCAAATGGGAAGCTCATCGGCTACAACACCGATTACGTAGGCGTACTGCGAGCACTGGAGCGCCGCATGCCGCTTCGCGGAAGCCGTGTGCTGATTTTTGGATCGGGGGGTGTGGCGCGTTCAGTTTCGTTTGCGCTTTCTCGTGCCGGAGCGTCGGTTGGTATTTGCGCGCGGCGACCGGAACAGGCGGGCTCGCTGGCGCGAGCGGCTGGAGGCGAAGCAATTGCGCGCAAGTATTTACGATCGGAATTTTTCGATGCGATCGTGAACGCCACGCCGGTTGGCATGCACCCTGGAATCGAGCGCTCGCCGCTCGAAGCACGCGAGTTAAACTGCCGCCTGCTTTTCGATACGATTTATCGCCCGCGGGTGACGAAGCTGATGCAACTTGCAGCGCGCCGCGGCATCGAAACCATGTCCGGCGTGGAGATGTTTGTGGCGCAGGGAACTGCCCAGTGGGAAATCTGGACGGGCCAGCGCGCTCCGGAGAAGGTGATGCGCGCGGCCGTTCTTGCGGCACTCAAACGCGAGCAGAAGAAGCAGCGGGGTAGCCGATCCGCCTGAATAGGCGGCACTTTTACGGCGGCATATGGCCCAGCCTGATTTCAAAACATTCTCTAAGCTCGCGCGGCAGGGAAACCTGATCCCGGTCTACGAGACGTTTACTGCCGACCTGCTAACGCCTGTGGGCGCGTACCTGCGAATTGCGTACGGCACAAAATACTCGTTTCTGCTGGAAAGTGTTGAAGGCGGCGAAACCATCGGGCGTCACACCTTCGTCGGCGCCAACCCGGAAGAAGTATTTCGGGCGCGCGGACGAATCTGCACGCTCGAAACCGGCGGGCGCGAAATCCAGTTCGACGACGATCCCATCGAGCAGTTGCGGCGGCTAACAGCGCGATACCATCCTGTCCGCATTCCGGGACTTCCCCCCTTGATCGGTGGCGCAATCGGCTATTTCGCCTACGATATGGTGCGGCTGATCGAGAAAATCCCCGCGTCGGGACGTGATGATCTCGGGCTGGACGATTGCGTAATGATGTTTTTTCGCGGCGTAATCGCGTTTGACCACGTTCAGCATCGCGTTTGGGTGATTCGCAACGTATTCACTGAAGGCAAGCGGAGCCTCCGCGAGAAATATGACGCGGCGGTGCGCGAAATCCAAATTACGCGGCGGAAGCTTGAGGGTCCGCTTCCAAAACAGCGCCGCGCGGGACGCAGCGGCAAACCGCGATTTGAATCGAACCTGTCCCGGCCGCAGTATCTCGACGCGGTGCGGAAGGCGAAGGCTCACATTCGCGCGGGAGATATTTTTCAAGTGGTGCCGAGCCAGCGATTTTCGGCGCGAACGAAGGCCGATCCTTTCGAGATTTATCGCGCGGTGAGGGTGGTGAATCCCTCGCCCTATCTCTATTTTCTCAAGCTGGACGACGTGTCGGTGGTGGGCAGCTCGCCCGAAATGCTGGTAAAGGTGCAGGGTCGTGATGTTTTCTACCGTCCGATTGCCGGGACGGTTCCGCGAGGCCGCGACGAAAAGGAAGATCGTGAGCTTGAAGCGAAACTCCTGGCCGATCCCAAAGAGCGCGCAGAACACATCATGCTCGTGGACCTCGGTCGCAACGATCTCGGGCGCGTTTGCGAGTATGGATCGGTGAAGCCGGAGCGGTTGCTCTTCGTCGAGCGCTACTCGCACGTGATGCATCTGGTCTCGAGTTTGCGGGGGCAGCTGCGACGCGGTATGGATTGCTTTGATGCGCTGATGTCCTGCTTTCCCGCCGGCACCGTTTCCGGCGCGCCGAAAATTCGCGCGATGGAAATTATTGACGAGCTTGAGCCAACGCGTCGCGGAATCTACGCGGGCGCGGTGATGTATCTCGATTTCTCCGGCAACATCGATTCGTGCATTGCGCTGCGCACGCTGGTGGCGAAGAAAGGGCGTGTTTACATCCAAGCGGGCGGAGGTGTGGTTGCGGATTCGGTGCCTGAGCGCGAGTATCAGGAAAGTGTGAACAAGGCGCGAGCGCTAATGAGGGCGCTGGAGATCGTGCACGGCGAGCGCGCGAAGAAGTAATCATCGGGTGCGCCAATGACGGCCGGTGGGGCACGGCATGCCGTTCCCGCTGATGGCTCGCAGCTGGTACGGCTGCGGTATTGGTAGCGAAATGCGGGTAAAGCTAAGCGCTGAGATCCTTCGCTGCGCTCAGGACGACAAATGAAAGATCTGCGCGATGCTGAGAAATGCAAAAGGGCGGGTGCTACTGTATTCTTGAATTGCGGCGATGCTACTGCTCCTCGACAACTACGATTCGTTCACTTACAACCTCGCGCAGTACCTCGGCGAGATGGGACAAGAGATCGCAGTGCGCCGCAACAATCGCATTACGCTCGATGAAATCGATAAAATGGGTCCCGAGCGTATTGTGATTTCTCCTGGGCCAGGCACGCCGCAAGAAGCGGGAATCAGCATTCCGCTGATTCAACGCTTCGCCGGCAAGATTCCGATTCTCGGCGTGTGCCTGGGACATCAGGCGATTGGGGCGGCTTTTGGCGGGCGCGTGATTCGCGCGCGCAAGCTGATGCACGGAAAAACGAGCCCTATCGACCACGATGGCAAAACCATTTTTCAAGGCCTGCCGCAGAAATTTCAGGCTACGCGCTATCATTCGCTGATCGTTGAGCGAAAAACTTTGCCGCGCGAGCTCGAAATCTCCGCTGAAACGGACGACGGAACGATCATGGGTTTTCGACATCGCAAGCTGCACGTCGAGGGCGTACAGTTTCATCCAGAGTCGGTCCTTAGCGAGGCCGGTTTTCGGCTTCTTGAAAACTTCCTCAGCGTCTAGAATAAAATTCACGTTCGTTTGCGAGATGCTCGATGAATCCGCGTTCGCATCGCATCACCCAAAGCATTGTGTCATTCTGCACCGTCCTGATTCTTGTGGCGACGCTGGGATACGCTTCGCCGGGTTCCGATCTTGGCTTTGACGCGAATGACTATCCGGGCGATGCGGCGCTGCCGTCTATGAGGCGCACGTTTTCGTTCGCCGGATATTGGCTCAATAATCCGCCGGGCGCCGATGCGAATGGCTGGGTGGGAAAGCGCGCGGAGCTTTTGAAAAATGGATTCGGTTTTCTTCTGCTTTTCAATGGACACACGATCAGCGAGCTAAAATCTCTCGGGAACGCGGTTGAAGCGGGCAAAGTGGACGGACAATCTGCGGCTTCACTCGCGCAAAAGGAAGGTTTTCATTTCGGCACCGTGATCTTTCTGGACCAAGAAGAAGGCGGGCGGATGACGGACGATCAGAACGCGTACATTTTCGCGTGGGCTGACGCCGTGATCGCAGGAGGATTCCGCCCGGGAATTTATTGTTCCGGAATACCCGCGAAAGAAGAAAAAGGAAAAACGATCGTCACCGCAGACGATATTCGCGCGCACGCAGGAGGGCGCAAGATTTCGTATTTTGTATACAACGATGCTTGCCCACCATCACCCGGCTGCGTATACCCGAAAAATCCGCCAGCGCCGTCCGCGAGTGGTGTGCCGTACGCTTCGGTGTGGCAGTTTGCGCAGTCTCCGCGTCGCCACGAATTCACGAAGCGCTGCGCTACTACTTACAATCCCGACGGAAATTGCTATGCGCCCGGTGCGGGGCCAGGTTCAGTCAACCTGGACTTGAATTCATCGCTCTCGCCCGATCCATCGAACGGACGCAAATGAGCGAGCACGCGCCCTACGCCGTCGAAGCCTACAATATCGCGAAGGTGTATCCCGCGCGGCGGAATGGATTCTTCGGGGCACGCAGCGAGCCCGTGCGCGCGGTCGACGGGCTGAGCTTCAATGTTCCTCGCGGCTCGATTTTTGGGATGTTGGGGCCGAACGGTGCGGGCAAAACGACTCTGCTGAAAATTTTTGCGACGCTGTTGCAGCCGTCGAGCGGACATGCGCGGATTGAGGGCTTCGACGTTGTCGAGCAACCGCTTGACGTCCGGCGCCGGATGTCGATGGTGCTGCAGGAAACTGCCGGCGAGATGTTTCTTTCTGTGCGCGACAATTTGCTTACTTACGCCGGATTTCACGGGCTCGATAGGGCGGAGGCGGAACGAGGGGCCGCCGAGATTATGCAGCTTTTCGATCTCACGGCTGAGGCGGATCGCAAGGTGCAGGATCTCAGCGGTGGATTTCGCCGGCGCGTGCAGGTGGCGAAAGTGTTTCTGGTGAATACGCCGGTGCTGTTTCTTGATGAGTTTTCAACTGGCATGGATCCGATTCTGAAACGCGCCGTGATGGACGCGCTGCGGAAGGAATCGGCGCGCGGTCGCACGATTGTGCTCACGACGCAAATTCTCAGTGAGGCGGAAGAATTGTGCGACGACATTTTGATTCTGAATAAAGGCCGGCAGATTGCGCGAGGTGACTTGCACACTTTGAAATTGCTTTCGCAGGATGTGTACGAAGTCGCGATCACATTTGAATCCTTGCCGCTGGGAATTGAAGGCGAGATTGCGGCGCTGCATCCGATTCGCTCGCAAGTTAACGGCAATACGCTGGAGTTTTGCGTGAAGGCGCAGGAGGCGGAGGCGCTCGAGATCGTCGCGGCGCTGGCGAAAAAGGGGCGCGTGCTGCGCGTCGAGATTGGCGGCGCGAGTCTGGAAGATATTTTCGTCGAACTGACGCAGAAGGCCGGTGCTGGAGAGCAGTAGAGGGGAAGGCAGCATCTGGCAGGAGCGGGAGCGAGCGTGTCGTCAATTTCCGCCATGCTGTATCGCGAGGCAAGGATTCGGGCCACGAATATTACGTTCGTCTTCTGGGATCTTTTTTATCCGCTTTGCTATCTGCTGGTGTTTGGCGTGGGCGTGACGGCGTCTTTGGGGACTCCGCTTTCCGCGCCGGGCGTCACCTACAATTCGTTTTTTCTTGCCGGCGTACTGGGCATGGCGAGCTTCGGAATCGCGTCGAATAGCTCGTGGTCATTTTTTATGGATCGCGACAATGGAATTTTCTACGAGATGCTGACGTATCCGATGAGTCGGTCGGAGTATCTGCTCGGCAAGGTGCTGTTCAACGTATTTGTCGCGATTGTGCAGATGGTGATCACGCTCGGACTGGGTACCTGGCTGCTCGGAATCCGCTTGCGTGTCGATCTTTTGCCCCTTCTCGTGGTGACAGTGATTCTCGGCACGGCTGGATGGTTTTTCTTCTACACGATTTTTGCGCTGAAGATTCGCCGCAATGACATTTTCAACAGCGTCACGTCCGTTTTTTATTTCGTCTTCCTCTTTGCCAGTTCGATGTTTTATCCCCTCGATCCACTGCCGCGATGGTTTCGCGTGGTCGGCCTCTCGAATCCGATTACATGGCAGGTGGATTTGCTTCGCTACACCTCGATCGGGCTCGGCGCTCCTCATCAGCTCGGAATGGAAGCCGTTGCCTTCGGAATTTTTGTTCTGGCGTGCTTTGGTTACGCAGTTCGCAGCCTCACGCAGATTTAGGTGGCGCCGGTTCCGTTTTGCTACGATCCGGAAAAGGCCCGTTCGCTATCGCGCTGCGTGAACGCGATAAATCCCTCGAGCTTCTCGCGCGCGGCGCCCGAATCAATCGATTCCGCCGCTACGCGCACACCGTCGAGAAAATCGGTAGCGCGTCCAGCCGCGACGAGCGCGGCAGCGGAATTCGCGAGCACGATTTCACGGTGCGCTCCGTTCGCATGGTGGTGCGCCGTGGGGCCGAAGATGCTAAGGATAATTTCTGCATTGTGCTGGGCATCCCCACCACGTATTTCTTCAGGCGGCCATCGGCGCAAGCCGAAATCTTCAGGCGTCACAGTAAGGCTTCGCACAGATTCATCACTCAGTTCGGAAATGTAAGTCTCGCCCGATATCGAAATTTCGTCCAAGCCTTCGGCGCCATGAAAAACAAAAGCACGCTGCACGCCCAGTTCGCCCAGCGCCCGTGCCACCAGCTCTGTCAGGCTCGCCTCGTAGACGCCGACGATCTGCACCGACGCTCCGGCGGGATTCGTCAGCGGGCCGAGCAGATTGAACACCGTACGCATCCGAAGTTCGCGCCGCACCGGCATTGCATGGCGCGTGGCTGCGTGCATCGCCGGGGCGAACATGAACCCGATTCCGATTTCCTCAATCGATCGCGCCACGCGGTCCGGCGCCAGATCGATTTTCGCACCGAGCGCTTCGAGCACGTCCGCCGAGCCGCATCGCGAACTAACCGAGCGATTGCCGTGTTTTGCTACGCGCACGCCGGCGCCCGCAATCACGAACGCAGCAGCTGTCGAGATATTGAAGGTGCCGGCCGTATCGCCGCCCGTTCCAGCCGTGTCGACTAGCACCTCGTTTGTCGCAGCGCGCCCGTCCGGGAAAATAGGCGTGGCGTGACGGCGCATTGCTTTTGCGAAGCCAACCACTTCGTCAACGGTTTCGCCTTTGATGCGGAGCGCTGTCAGCAGGGCCGCGATTAGCGCATCGCTCGCCCGACCTGCAAGAATATCCTCCATCGCAGCTTCGGCTTCGGCGCACGTCAAGTCTTCATCGCCAACAATCTTTTCAAGCGCTTCGAGGATCATGGCTTCAGGGCAATGGCACACCGCGGGCTCGCATTGCCGTATTTTCCAAAGGCTGGCTCCATTTCAATGGCCGCACGGCTCCTTGCTCGTCTTTGACGTTCCAAGTAAACTGAGTAGCTTTTTGCGAGCATAAAATACTAGCACTATTCAAGGCGAGCTTCCGAAAGCCGATGGAGCAGGAATGAAGATCCACGAGTACCAGGCCAAGTCGATCCTCGCGAAATTTGGCGTACCGGTGCCGCGCGGCGAGGTGGTTTTCAAGAAAGATGAAGCGCGCGCGGTGGCGCAGCGGCTTGGTACGCCGGTCGTCGTGGTGAAAGCGCAGATTCATGCGGGAGGACGCGGCAAAGCAGGTGGCGTGAAGCTCGCCAAATCAGTTGACGAAGCTGCCGCACACGCGGAACGCATCCTCGGAATGAATCTCGTCACGCCTCAAACGGGGCCGGAAGGCCGCGTCGTTCGTCGCTTGCTGATCGAAGAAGGCCTCGACATCAAGCGCGAGCTTTATCTCAGTATTCTAGTCGATCGCGCGGTCGGTGCACCCGTGTTTATGGCCAGTACCGCTGGCGGGATGGAAATCGAAGAAGTCGCGAAAGATAATCCCGAAGCAATTCTGCGCGAGACAATTCATCCCGCAACCGGCCTGCTGCCGTTTCAAGCACGTAAACTCGCGTTCGGGCTCGGACTCGCGCCCGAAGTTGTGAATGCAGCGGTGCCGTTTCTTCAATCACTTTACCGTGCATTTATGGAAACGGACGCGTCGCTTGTGGAAATTAATCCCTGCGTCGTCACCGGCGATGGCCGCCTGGTCGCGCTCGATGCGAAAGTCACCTTTGACGACAATGCGCTGTACCGTCATCCAGAATTCAAAGATTTACGCGATCTCGAAGAAGAAACGCCACTCGAAGTGGAAGCCTCGAAATACAAATTGAACTACATCAAGCTCGACGGCACCGTCGGCTGCATGGTCAACGGTGCCGGCCTCGCAATGGCCACGATGGACATCATCAAACTGAGCGGCGGCAGCCCGGCGAATTTCCTTGACGTGGGGGGCGGCGCTTCCGAAGAGCAGGTGAAAAACGCTTTCCGCATCCTGCTCAGCGATCCCAATGTGAAAGCCGTCTTCGTGAATATTTTTGGCGGCATTCTTCGCTGCGACGTCCTGGCAAGCGGCGTCGTGAATGCAGCGAAAGAACTGAAATTCAAAGTGCCGGTTGTTGTGCGCATGGAAGGAACCAACGTTGAGAAAGGCCAGGAAATTTTGCGCAATTCGGGATTCAATTTCACGATCGCTAGAGGCATGAAAGACGGGGCACAGAAAGTCGTCGCTCTGGCGGAAGGTGCGCGATGAGCGTCCTGATTGATAAGAACACGCGCGTCGTCGTGCAGGGAATCACCGGGCGTGAGGGCAGCTTTCACGCGCAACAGATGCTGGATTACGACACGAAAGTTGTCGCGGGCGTGACGCCCGGCAAGGGCGGCGCAAAACATCTCGGCGTCCCCGTGTTCAACACGGTTGCCGAAGCGGTGGCAAAAACGGGCGCGAACGCATCGATTATTTTCGTGCCTCCTCCGTTCGCAGCCGACGCGATTCTCGAAGCCGTCGATGCGAATCTGCCACTCGTGATTTGCATCACCGAAGGTGTGCCGGTGCTCGACATGGTGCGCGTGGCCTCTGCGATGAAGGATTCGAGGACGCGTTTGATTGGCCCCAATTGTCCGGGAGTGATTTCGCCAGGAAAATGCAAGATGGGCATCATGCCTGCATCGATTCACAAGCAGGGAAACGTCGGCGTCGTTAGCCGCAGCGGCACGCTCACCTATGAAGCGGTCGGCCAGCTCACGCAGCTCGGCATCGGGCAATCCACTTGCATCGGCATCGGCGGCGATCCAATCATCGGCACCAGCTTTCTGGATTCGATTCGCATGTTCAACGACGATCCCGACACGCACGCGATCGTGATGATCGGCGAAATCGGCGGCAACGCCGAAGAAGTTGCGGCGGAATACATCAAAAAACATGTGAAGAAGCCGGTCGTCGGATTCATCGCCGGTCAGACAGCTCCGCCGGGCCGTCGCATGGGCCACGCCGGCGCGATCATCAGCGGCGGACACGGAACAGCAATCGAAAAATACAAAGCGATGCGGGCGGCCGGAATTCACACCATCCAAAGCCCCGCCGATATTGGCGAAACACTTGCGCGCGTCATGAGCGGTTCGAAAGCGCAACCTAAATCGAGCGCAAAACGAAAAACCGGGGCAAAGAAAAAATCTCGATCAAACCGCCAAACTAGGTCTTAGACCGCAACAAAACTAAACGGAGGAATGATCTCTTGGGATCGCAGCGCACATTAGCAATCATCAAGCCCGACGCCGTCGGCCGGGGAATTTCCGCGGACATATTGAGCCGCATTCATGCAGCGAAATTCCAAATCGTGGCGATCAAGTCGATGCGTTTGACCAAGCCGCAAGCGGAGGGATTCTATGCGGTTCATCGCGAGCGGTCGTTCTTCAAGGAACTGACGGAATTTATGAGCTCGGGCAAAGTAGTCGTGATGGTTCTGGAAGCCGAAGGCGCGATCGCGAAATGGCGCGACACGATGGGCGCCACCGACCCCGCCAAAGCCGCGGCCGGCACGATTCGCAAGGAACTCGGCACAAGTATCCAGAACAATTGCACACATGGTTCGGATGCGCCGGACACCGCCGCTTTCGAGATCAGCTATTTCTTTGCGGGCGAAGAACTCGTCTAGCCGTGCTTTCATCTTGCCACTAGATTTTCGGCTCCTTTTCCAGAGAGGGGTTCAATTCAAGTAGAATACTTCCAGGTTTGATAACTTTGGAATCGGCGCGCGAACTCGGCAAGCTGCTCCTCGTTTGCGGAATTGCCCTCGCAGTAGTCGGCGGATTCTTCTTATTCGGCGGACGACTGCCGTTTCGCCTCGGACGCCTTCCCGGCGATATCGCCTATCAGGGCAAAAATAGCAGCTTCTATTTTCCGATCGTCACTTGTATCGTGCTGAGCGCTGCGCTCACGTTGATTCTCTGGATTATAAATTCGTTCCGTCGCTAGAATTTCGGCGCCCAACAACATGAGTCAGGCTTCCCTTTTCAATTTGATGCCCGAGCGGCGCGTGTGGAAAGTCAGCGAACTAACTGACCGCATCCGCGACCTGCTCGAAAGTGCTTTCTTCGACATCTGGGTCGAGGGCGAAGTCTCGAATTTCCGCGCAGCACAGTCCGGCCACCTCTATTTCACATTAAAGGACGCGCACGCGCAGATCCGTTGCATCTGTTTTCGCGATCAGGCGCGCGGGCTGAAGTTCCGGCCGGAAGATGGCCTGTACGTCACAGTACGCGGCTCTATCAGCGTCTACGATGTTCGCGGCGAATATCAAATTTACGTCACAAACATCGAGCCGGTTGGCCTGGGCGCCTTGCAGCTTGCGTTCGAACAGTTGAAGAAGCGCCTTCAGGAAGAAGGTCTTTTCGACGAATCCCGGAAGAAGCCGTTGCCTGTTTTGCCGCGATGCATTGGCATCGTCACGTCTCCCACAGGCGCTGCCATCCGCGACATTCTTCGCGTTCTTAAGCGCCGTTTTCCAAACGCGCACGTGCGCCTTTATCCGGTGAAGGTGCAGGGCGACGGTGCCGCGAAAGAAATCGCTGCCGCCGTTAATTATTTCACTCGGGCGAAATTTGCCGATGTGTTGATCGTGGCGCGCGGTGGCGGCTCGCTCGAAGATCTGTGGGCCTTCAATGAAGAAGTAGTCGCACGCGCGATTGTGGCTTCTGAAATTCCCGTGATCACCGGCGTCGGCCATGAAGCTGATTTCACGATCGCCGATTTTGTCGCGGACTTGCGCGCGCCCACTCCTTCGGCGGCCGCAGAGCTGGTCGTGCGTTCGCGACAGGAATTCGAGCGGCATATTGCCGAGCACCAGCGACACCTGGTACAGCAGATTCGCTACTGGTTTTCCGAGCGACGCCATCGCGTGCGCGACCTGCAAACCCATCGCGGCTTTCGCCAACTCGAAATTCTGGTGCGCCGGAGGCGTCAGCAGGTGGATGAGCTTTCGTCGTCGCTCGTGATCGGCTTGCGCTTGAGGCTGGGCACCAATCGGCAGCGCCTCACAAGAGCCAGCGCGCAAATTGGGTCGTTTGATCTCCTTGCGCGTGCGGTAGTGGTTCGTCGGCGGATCGATCAGCATCGCCTTGCGCTGGTCGCGGCGCTCGAGCGAGTAATGACACGCAAACGCAGGGCCTATGGCACGGCGCAAGTCCGTTTTGCAACACTAGATCTGCGCGCACGAGTGGCGCGCTGGCGTCATGTGGTGGAAAGGCGCGTTGCTGAATTAGAAAGCCGCGCTGAAAAGGTGCTGGCGGGGAAGCGCCAGCGCTTCGAAGCCGCCAAATTGCAACTCGAAGAGCGCAGCCCGTTCCGCATCCTGGAACGCGGCTACGCGATCGCCTACGACGCCACAGGAAAGGTGTTGCGTTCGGTGGATCAGGTAGCGCTCAACGAAGATATTTCGCTGCGGCTCGCGCGCGGCGAACTTGGTGCAACAGTCCGCAGCAAGAAAAACGCCTAGCAAGTCCGACCGTTCGCCGCTTACTCTTCGTCGTTAATTCCGCCTGAAACTTTGAGGACCGCGAGGAAAGCCTCCTGCGGAATATCGACGCGCCCCACGCGCTTCATGCGCCGCTTTCCTTCTTTTTGCTTCTCGAGCAGTTTGCGCTTGCGCGAAATATCGCCGCCATAGCACTTGGCGATCACGTTTTTGCGAATGGCGCTGATCGTCTCGCGCGCAATCACGCGGCTGCCAATCGCCGCCTGTATCGGGACTTCAAACATCTGCCGTGGGATGAGTTTCCGTAAACGCGAAACGAGGTCGCGTCCGCGCTCGTAGGATTGGTCGCGATGACAAATTACTGTCAGTGCGTCTACCGGTTCGCCACCCACCAGCACGTCGAGCTTCACAAGATCGGATTCGTGATAGCCCGACAAATGATAATCGAGCGACGCGTAGCCGCGCGAAACGCTCTTCAGCCGGTCGTAAAAATCGAGCACGATTTCGTTGAGCGGCATCTCGTACGTCAGCATGATGCGCGTCGGCGATAGATATTCGAATTTCTTCTGCACGCCCCGCTTTTCTTCGCACAGCGCCAGCACACCGCCCACCGATTCTTCCGACGTGATAATCATCGCGGTCAGCATCGGCTCTTCGATTTTTTGAATCGAGCCTGGGGGAGGGAATTTCGTGGGATTGTCCACCTCGACCACTTCGCCCGCCGTATTCGTAATGCGGTACTGCACGCTCGGCGCTGTGGTGATCAGCTCGATGTTGAATTCGCGCTCGAGCCGCTCCTGCACGATTTCCATGTGCAGAAGCCCGAGAAAGCCGCAGCGAAACCCAAACCCCAGCGCCACCGAATTTTCCGGCTCGTAGAAAAACGCCGCATCGTTGAGTTGCAGTTTTCCCAGCGCATCACGCAGCACTTCGTAGTCGCTCGCGTTCACCGGATACATTCCCGCGAACACCATCGGCTTGATGGCTTCGAATCCGGGCAACGGCGGCGCGGGACGGTCCGCTTCCACGACAGTGTCGCCCACACGCGCATCGGCCACGCGTTTGATATTTGCGATGATGAAGCCAACGTCTCCCGCAGAAAGCTCATCGAGCACGATAGGCTTCGGCGTCAGCACGCCGAGATCTTCCACTTCATATACCTCGTTGCTCGCGCACAGCCGAATTTTCATGTGCTTCGTGATGCGTCCTTCCATCACGCGCACGAGCACCACGGCGCCACGATACGAATCGAACCAGGAATCAAAAATCAGCGCCTGCAGCGGATTTTCCACCGAGCCCGTTGGCGGCGGCACATGCCGCACGATCTCTTCCAGCACTTCGTCGACGCCGATTCCGCTCTTGGCACTGATCAGCTGCGCCTGATCCGCCGGAATTGCCAACACGTTTTCGATTTGCTCTTTCACGTGATCGGGACGCGCAGCCGGTAAATCGATCTTGTTGATCACCGGCACGATGGTGAGATTGTGCCGCGATGCCAAAAAAGCATTCGCCACCGTCTGCGCCTCGACGCCCTGGCTCGCATCCACCACGAGCAGCGCACCTTCGCACGCCGAAAGCGCGCGCGACACTTCGTAGGAAAAATCCACGTGACCCGGTGTGTCAATCAGATTCAGGCGAT
Organism: uncultured Acidobacteriota bacterium; assembly: GCA_963729525.1. GTDB lineage: Bacteria > Acidobacteriota > Terriglobia > Acidiferrales > UBA7541 > Palsa-295. The sequence goes on along the minus strand of CAVSOB010000005.1, from coordinate 2,085,032 downwards.
ACTCATGCCCGTCTCGCGCCGTGTAATGCAGACGAATGCTCTTCGCTTTGATCGTGATTCCGCGCTCGCGCTCCAGGTCCATCGAGTCGAGCACCTGCGCAGTCATCTCGCGCTGGCTGAGCGCGCCAGTCAACTCCAGCAATCGGTCGGCCAGCGTCGATTTCCCGTGGTCGATGTGCGCGATGATGCAGAAATTCCGGATGTACTGCGGGTCCATGGTCTGTATTTGCTCGGGTGCTCTCTGAGGCTGTGGTTCGCCGAACGGCACGTCGCAAAACGCGTCCGGCGGCACACGCGCGTTCGAGCCGCGCCTCTCAAACTATCGAGTGTGCCACAGTTTACAGCACTGAGCCAGCGGAGTCAGATACGCGTGCTAGGATGCAACGATAAAAAGTCGAGATTCGCGAAATTTAAAATCTTTGAATGAACAGCGTCAGGCCATCTTCGTGACAACTCGCCGCGCCGCAAGCGAAAGCATCAGCCGCGTGGTTCCGCTGAAGAGAATGCTCAGCCCCACGAGCGTGCCGATCACCCATTCCGTACTCGATGGCCACGTCCTCCAAACGAGAAAACCGAGGATGAGCGTAACGATTCCGTCCAACAAAAACCACACCGCGCCCGGACCCGAGCGGTGTTGGAAGAAAAGAATAATTTCCATCACGCCTTCAATCAGCAGGTAATACGCCAGTACAAGCGTCAGCGTAGCCAGCCCGCGCGCCGGATGCTCCAACAAATAAAATCCGATCACCCCATACAATATCCCCACCAGAACTTTCCAGATCACGCCTCCCGTCCCGCGTGTTGACCATGCGTACACGAAATGCGCTGCAGCCGCGAAGATCAGCATCCAGCCCACAAATATATTCACGGCAATGCCGGCTTCGAGCGGCAGCAGAATCGCAAGTAGGCCCGCGATGATCATCAGCAGGCTGATCGCGATCGACCAGCCCGTGACTTTTTTTGCCACATCCGCAACGGTCGCGTCGCTCATGTTTTACCTCGAAACGAAATTCCGCCTGCGCGGGACGATTGCTGAGAGGTCCGTGGCCGAAGCTGCAATGAAAGAAAACCAGAACAAGATATACACTTCGCGTCAGTTGCGCGCAATTCTTTTCGCGCTCAATCCCGATTCGCCGCCGCCGCTCGGAGAGTTCGCAGCTTCCGCCCGCTGCGATACACTGGCAGCGTTAGTCAAACGCTAAATGGATCGAGGAGAAATGATGGCATACGACTCGCATCAACGAGCAGCCGAGTTTCACATGATGGCAGCGCACGCACACCAGGCCGCAGCCGTGCATCATGACAAAGCTGACCACCTCACGGCTCACGAGCAATCACGACAAGCGATGGAGTATGCGTCGAAGGCCTTCGAGTTTTCAAAGCAGGCGCACGACGAATCGTCCGCACTTTTCAAGCAGCACGAAAAGAAGATTTAACCGCTTAAAGTTGATGATTCTGTAAGCGAAGCCTGCTATCGAGGGGCTGAGTTAGCCCATTTCTCGCGCCTCAGCCGGTACAGCACGTGCCGGCGCAGCGGATGAGTGGCAGGCAATCGGGGATGATCGAAATTTTCAGCCGGATCGTGCGCCATCCCCAGTTTTGCCATCACCCGCCGCGAACGCTCGTTCCCAATTGCCGTCATCGAGACCAGCTCTGGTAGTTTCAATTCCTCAAATGCATACCGAACAATTTCCCTCGCGCCTTCGGTCGCGAGTCCCGCACCCCAATATTCCGCCGCGAGTCTCCAGCCAATCTCGACGCAAGGAGTAAAGGCCGCCTCGAAGGCCGGCACAGCCAGCCCAACAAATCCGATAAACTCGTCGCCTTCGGCTAGTTCCGCCGCGAATAATCCAAATCCGTGCGTCTGAAAATGCGTTTCAATTCGATCAACCACTTCATCGCTCTGCTCTCTCGACAATATCTCGCCCAAATACTTCATCACGAGCGGATCGGCATTGATTTGCGCAAACGGCTCCCGATCCGCTGCGGCCCACCCTCTTAAAATCAATCGCTCCGTCTCGAGAATCCTCACGCGTGGGGCTCCCCATGGATGGATCGCGTATCAGGAAGTAATTGTCTCAAATTCAGAGGATTCGATGGAGACGGCTGTGCTCTCGCCTGTTGAAGACACCTGAGTTAAAGCGAAGTGGCAGTGAAGAATTACGCCGGCCGGACAGATGGCTGGATTCGAACCGCCGCCTGCGACAGCCCCCAAAAATCATCGCGATCAAGCAGTTCGACGCCAATCTCGCGCCAGCCTTCCGAATTATAGCGGCAGTAAACCACGCGCGCCTGCACGCGGTTCGCGCGATCCCGGCGCGATAACACCAACGAGCCGCCTGTCTCTACAGGATGCCGGCACACGAGCGATGCGCCATGCTGGCTCACAGTAATTGTCCAGGTCTCCTCTTCCCACGTGCGCCCGGAATCCTCGCGTCGCAGAAAAATAGGCACAGAAGAACTCATACGCGGGCTGCGACGAAGCCGCTGTCCCGATTGCGAAAGGCGGCGAAGAAATTCTTCGAGCCGGCTCTTCGTCGATCTGTCGCTCACGCCATTATCCTGAATGAAACGGCTGGCCTGCTCGGCGCACGCCGAAATGAAATTCTTGAATGCCAGCGTGGCCGCCTCGTCGTAAAGGCCGTTCCTCAACCGCTCGCCTCGCGATTCGATCTCTTGCGTGCAGACCGGAATGAAATGTCGCACACACATCGGTGTCCCGCGCAATGCGACAGCCGCTCCTTCGCCGCACGACGCCATACCGCAAAGCGCGCTTTCTTCGATGAGCCGGACTTCAGCAGGTGCTTCGATCAGGTTTTCCATAGCCACATCCCAAGAGTGGCCTGCCTGGCCGCCCTATTCTTTCGACAACTTTCCGATGCCTTTCGCCAATTCCGAAATCGCGCCGCTCACGAATTCGAGATGATCGCGGCTCTGCTTCTTCATTTCCCCTGCGAACTGCTGCGACGCTTCCGCCGCCTTGGCGTGAACGTCTCTCAGCACCGATTCCGAAACGCCGCTCAACTGTTCGCGAATCTGGGTCTGAGCGCGCTCCTGATGCTGCTGCGATGAAATGCGGAGATTGTTCAGCGCCAAATCCGTGGCGGCCAGTCCAGCGCGTTCCATTTCCTGCCGCGCGGCTTCGATTCGCGACCGCAGCACCGTTTCGAACTGCTTGTCGAATTTCTCACAAACCTCACCGAGTTTCGCAGTCGCCGCTTCCACAGATTGCCCGACCAGCTTGTCGATCTCTTCTTTACGCCGCGTGAGTTCCGCCGCAGCCTTTCGCGTTTCTTCCACGATCGGTGCTACCTGTTCTTTCAGCCGCGCGACGATTCGATCCACTCCATCTTTCCGCGAAGCCTCGAGAACGGTTTCCACCTTTTGCAGCGAATTCGCGGCCAGGTTGCGCGAAAGCTCTTCCACCTCCTGCCGCCGCACTTCGATCTGTTGCAGTGACGTGGCCAGATCCAACTCCACCTTCTTCATCCACTGCGCGTGCAGCTTTTGCGCCGTGTCCTGACCAGCGATCTTCATCTGCTTCAGAGCCCGTTCGATCCAGGGCCCGGCTTCAGACGCCGTGGTCTCCGCGAGAATCTCTTTCGCTTCTTGCCTCAGCTTGGCGTGAATGTCGTTCAACATCGCGGTTGTTTTCTCACGCACAGCGGCGGTCGCCACTTCAGCCAGCATCGCCTCCATCTGCTGCTGAAAATCGCCCATCAACTGGCCCACTGGACGCGTCGCCGATGCCATAGCTTGTCGCGCCCCGGTTTCGGCCGCGTTCGGCGCAGCCACGCGATTTTCGCCGGAGGAGGGAGCTTTCTCTCTCACGTTCGCGGCCGCAGGTGTAACCGGTTCCGGTCGCGGCACGGCAAACGGCTTAGACTTTGCCGTATCAATTTCAATCGTTCGCGGACCGCAGAACGGCAGCCAATCCTTCGGTGGGCTCGCGATTCCCCAAACGTTGCCGGGATCCTCGAGCTCAACAGCCGTCTCGAATACCCCGCCCTGCAGGCCCGCAACCCACTTCACGCGCCCGCGCGCCGATACTGCCTTTGTCTCCGGCTTTTCGCCTTTCATCTGCAAAATCACCAGCGCGTTCGACAGCACCTGGTGCTTCGAATAATATTTGCAACCGTGCGCGCTCACGCTCACTGTGGAAACTTCCTCGCTATACGGCCCGCGATAAGAGTCCACCCCTTCCACGCGCATTAGAATGGCTTCGCTCAGGCGCGTGCTGCGCCGCGCCGGCCGGCTAGCCGAGCTGACAACAGGACTGTTCGACATAATTGCCTCGATTCGATAGGGCCTTTTCACCAGTTGCCAAGGCCTTAGGTAGATGGCTGGACCACTACGATAGAACGCCAATCGCCGGGAGCGATGGCCAAACTGCTGCCGAATTCCTCAATGAGTTACTACGAAGACGAGGCGATACTTCCGAGGCAATCAAGCGGCCTGTCATCATTGGGGAGCGAACCGGCCGCTCATACACATTTCCGCTCGGCACCAAAGCACGTTCTTGTCATTCTGAGCGCAGCGAAGAGTCTCAGCCATTAATGCAAGGCACCGATAACACCCGCCAGCAACCCACCCCTACTGCTGATCCTTCAACTTAAGCCTGCTCTTATTCTCCTCTAGAAACGCCCGCAAATCCGCCGCCGCGTCCAGCAGCCGAATCCACTGCTCGTAATATAGCGTCACTGGAAACCGGCCCAGCCCGTACACGCTCACTCCGCCCTTTTCGCCCACTTTGAAATCGATTACTCCGCGCTTCCGCGAACCGGTTTGCTTCTCGAGTTCCGCAATCCGCGCCATCAACTCTTCTTTAGTTGGTTCAGCCATTGCCGCAAGCTCCCTTGGGGTCTTTTCCTAAAGTCTTCCGCGCCTCGATGATAGCAGCCATTCGCCCAATCGGCATCGCTAGCCCCTCGCGAACCTCAGGAAAAGTCACGGATTGCCTGCGGCAACCTCTTATCGTAGGCTGTAGCGGATTTCGACCCCGCCGGGGGCGTGACGGCGGAGCGCCACCATCCTAATATTCTAAAGTGTGGAAAAACGATAAGGGACCGGCGGCGCGTGCGCCGAACTCCTGTTCCTGAAAGCCATGTTCGAACCGACGCCTCAAGAACCCACGCAAGTTCCCAAGATTCTTGGGTACGGGCTCGCTATCGCCTGCCTGATCTGGGTCTTGCACGATTTCCATATCATGAAGGCGCTGCGCGACCTCCAGAAGGTGGACTACAAGTGGGTCCTTCTCGGCATGGGTTTTGACGTCCTCAGTTACATCGTGCAGGCGGCTCGCTGGAAATTTCTCCTTGCCCCATTTGGCAAAGTTCGCCTCACGAAAGCCATTCGCGCGGTCTACGCCGGCCTCTTCGCCAATCTGGTTTTTCCGCTACGGCCCGGCGAGCTACTGCGCAGCTATCTGCTTTCCAATTCGGAAGACATCAGCATCGGGCGCGTGCTTGGCTCAGTAGGCGTCGAGCGCCTGATCGATCTGGTGATCGCGGTCGCTTCGCTCGCGGTGGCTTCACTGATGGTCGATTTGCACCAGTTCAGAAAGATTGTGTATACACTGGCCATCGTCACGCTCGTCCTGCTCGGCATCGTCGTGGCGCTCATTCTTTACCTCGAAGTGAAGCTGGGCGATAGGCAGTCTTTCGAGGGCAGAAAAGCTCGCCTACCCGGAAAGTTTATGAGCGCGTTGGTTGATCTGCACGCGATGGGAACTTCTCCCAGCTTTTATCCTGCGATTTTCTTTTCCTTACTCATGCCCGCCTGCCAGGTGGGCGGGTTGTGGGCTGTGATGCACGGATACCGGTTGAATCTGCCATTCTTCGCGGCGGTTGTGGTGCTGCTCGTCATCAACCTGGGTGTTTCGCTTCCCAATGCTCCGGCCAATATCGGCGCGTGGCAGTTTTTCTGCGTCCTCGGCTTGGGCTGGTTCGACGTCGAAAAATCCACTGCCACCGGCTTCTCCATCTTCGCCTTCCTCGCGCTCAACATCCCGTTCGTTTTTCTGGGGTTTGCGGCCCTCGTACGCAGCGGTCTCTCGCTTAAGACTATGCGCGAACGCGTAAGCCATCTCCCCAGCGAAGTCCATCCATAGCGCGAAATCGGCGGGCCATGGCTGCTGCTGCCATTGCAACGCCCCGCGATTTCCCGGTGAGGCCGCCATATCCTCCGATGTATAGTTGAAACTCCACCCCCGCGCCGGGTGAAACCGCGGCGAAAGCCTCGGAGGGGCGATTGGATGGACCTCCGCAGCCTGTCCCGATCGTCACTGCGCGCACTCCATGGCGATAGCAGACGTCAACAAACATTTCGAGAAAGCTCGGCGCCTCCTCGAGAAGAACAAACTTCGCGAAGCCACCACCGAGTATCAGGCGGTGCTCGACGAAGTTCCCTCGAATCAGGAAGCGATTCAGGCGCTCGCCGATATCTATACGCGCCTCGGCGAACCCGCGCTCGCCGCGCAATATTACGGAACCCAATTTGATCGCCTGGTGGAAACCGGAGATGCTTCGAAGGCTACTGCGATTTTCACGCGTTTCCTGCGCTCGTTCCCGCAGCCCCCGGACCGTTTGATGCAATACGGCCAGCTCCTTCAAAAACAGAATCGCACCGGCGAAGCCATCGAACAATTCGGCGCCGCCGCGCAACTCTACCAGCAGCAGGCCCGCGATATCGAAGCTCTCGCCTGTTACGAAAGCATCGCGCTTCTCGACCCGGAAAATCCCGGCCGCCACGTCATCCTCGGCGAACTCGCCGAACGCCTCGGCCATCGCGATCTCGCCACCCGCAGTTATCTTCGCGCCGGCCAGCTCACCCAGGCATCCGGTGGACTCGATGAAGCCATCGAGTATTTCGACCGCGCCCATCAGCTTTCGCCGGAAGATCGCACCGGCGCGCTGCTCTTCGCCGAAGCCCGCTTGCGCAAAGGTGACGCCGAAGGCTGCGTCGGGCTTCTCGATCCCATCGCCGCGAACGAAAAAGACACCGCATTTCTGGCACTTTTCGGCGAAGCGCTTCTCCGCACAAATCGCCTCGATCGCTCCCGTGAAATTTTTGAAGCCTATTACAAACAAAAACCGGAAGGGTTTTCGAAGCTGTTCGAACTCGCTGGCGCCTACATCCTGAACGGCGATGAACCCAAAGCGGTGCCACTCCTCGTGCAAACGAAGGATCTGATGCGCAGCCACCGCCGCGAAACCGAGCTCGTCGCTCACATGGACCAGATGGCCGCCATGTATCCCACCTCTCTGCCCGTCGCCGAAGTAGTCGCGCGCCTTTACGAGGAACTGAATCGCGAAACGAAATATTTCGACGCCCTTGTCCGCCTCTTCGATCTCTACCTCGAAGCCGGGCAGATCAAGCAGGCCTGCGAGTCACTCGACCGCCTTGTCGATATCGATCCTTATGATTATCGCAATCACGAACGCATCGCCCGGCTCGAAGGCAAAGCTGATCCGGCGTTTCTGCAAAACATTCTCGCCCGCGCCGCCAAAGCAGCCACCGTCTCCACTCGTACCGACGGCTTCACCGGCGCTGGTTCCGATCAGGCCGCCAGCGCTGGCCCGGTCACCGAAGAGGCTCGCGCCCAACAGGCTCTCGAAGATCTCAGTGTTCAGGTCGAGATTTTTCTCCAGTATTCGCTGCAATCGAAAGCCGTCGAACGTCTCCAGCGCATCGCCGAACTTTTTCCCGGCGAAGAAGAAAAAAACGAGCGCCTCCGCTCGCTCTACGATCGCGCCAACTGGTGGCCCAAAGGTGCCCCGCCTAAGCCTGCCCCGTCGAAACCAGCACCCATCGTGCCGCCTCCTCCGATGATGCAGATGCCGTCTCCTCCGCTAGCCGCTGGCACCTCTTCCGCGCCGGCGGAAACGCACCGCGACCTCGCCGCCATCGCGGAAATCAACCGCCTGATGTATCGCCAATCCACGCCGCGTGAAGTGCTCACCTCCACCGCCACGGAAACCGGCAAGCATCTCGGCGTCTCGCGTTGCCTCGTCACGGTTGGCGGTTCAGGCGAATCTCACATGACCGCCGAATACGCTGCTCCAGGATTTCAGACCGCGGGCGTGCAGCGAATCAATCTTCTCGCGGAAGTAATTTCGAAGATGTCCCCGGATGCGCTCGGCGGAATCGAGCTCAACGTCTCCACCAGCCCGGCCCTCCGCGATCTCGGCCTTACCTCCGCGCTAGGAGTCGTCCTCACCGACAAGGAAACGCAGCTTCCCGCCGGCGCTCTCATCGTCGGCTCATCGCAAGCCCGCCGCTGGAAACCAAACGAAAGCTTCTTCCTGCAAGCCGTCGGCGATCAGCTCGTGCTTTCCGTCAATCACACCCGCCTCCGCTCGCTCGTCCGCTCTCTCGCGGTTGCCGACGAACGCACCGGCCTTCTCAGCCGTGGCGCCTACGTGGATTGTCTTTTGATGGAATCAAATCGTGCGCGTTCGCAGGGCACTCCGCTTTCGCTGATCGTTCTGCACGTGGACCGCGGCGGCGATCTTCTCCGCCAGCACGGTGACGCGGCTGTCGATCACTTCATCGAGCAGCTGGCCCGCGCCGTTTCCTCCGCCGTCCGTCAAACCGACGTTGCCGTGAAATACACTGCGTGGTCTCTCGTCTTCATCCTGCCCGACACAAATTTCGAAAACGCCAAAGCTCTCGCCGAAAAACTCCGCAACGTCGCCTCCACGGTCCACCCTTCCTGGGGCGCGCAGGATCTCACCGTCAGCGCCGTCGTCGCCCAATCCACCTCCCGCCCAGGCGACGAAACCGAGGACCGCGTCACCGAATGGATGAATCGCGCCGAAGCCGGCATAGACGAAGCCCGCCAGCTAGGCGGCAACACCCTCATCGAACTCGCCACCCCATAATCGGTTTTTGCAGTGGTAGCCACGACGACGCGTCATTCTTCGTCGTGGGCCTTCTACGACCCACACAGCGCGCGTCGACGAATCTTGGCTACCCCGCTACCGCGTCCCTCGCGTTCTTTCCATTGGCGTAGGCTTCAGCCTGCGCCCACGTAAGACCGCAGCACAATTGCAAACGCTAGGCACCCACACGCTAACGTTCTTCGCCTTTCAGTCTCACCACGATGCCGCGCTCGCGCCTAACGCCTAACCCCTCATCCGCCAGCCGCACTCGCAATGTTGCTAGCCTCATTCTGAAAAATGCTGTTTACAGTGTTTGCGATCGTGTGCAGCGAAGCAATCGCGCCCAGAGCTAGCAGCACCAGCAATAAAGCGTATTCAGTCAAATCTTGTCCATTCTCTTCGGCCCAGAGTCGTGCCACTAAATCCTTCATTTCGTTTGCCTCAAACAGATTCGCCTCAGATTTAAGACCGGGGAAGTACAGAGTCTACGGCTCGTATGACTACGCCGTATATAAGGTTTATTACGGATTTGTGACAATTTGCTGGAGTCTCAGACTAACCTCCCTGTCGCGTCGTCATGCGAGTTAACCCTAGCCGAATCAGCATGAAGCCGTCTGAGAGCTGTTCGCCTAAGCGAATCGCCGAATTCGCCCGGTGTTCACTCAGAGCGCAACTTGGTCTCAGCCGGTAGCTCAGGTCCCTGGGCGTAATTGACCTGAGGCCTTCCGGCTCCCACCGCAAACCGTCGCAGCCATTTCCAATGCCGCGAACTACCCGCCATTCCCCGAACCCCGGACCGAAATCAAATAAATCGCCATCGCCAATCCCACCAACGCCAAGAACACCGCCACGAGCACCGCCTGCACTGACGGCCGCGCCGGCACCACCTCTCCCCGGTTCAAAGCCCGCACCAGCCGCACATAATTCCACGCCGACGAAAGATACACCGCCACTCCAGCAAGTATCAGCCCCGTCCCAAACCACACCGAAAGCCCATACGAATGCGCCGGCGTAACATGCTCCAGGTAATCGAGCCTCTCGAGAAACAATCCAAATCGCGCCACCACAAATCCAAGCCCCAGCAGCGCCAACCCAGTCCGAATCCACGCAAGATAAGTCCTCTCAGCCGCCAGCGAATCGCTCAAACTCCCCCGTTGCATCTTTTCCGCTTGCCCTTTCTCCGTCGTCGCGTCCATCGCTTATCCCCTGCTGCAAACCCTTCCGTCTGTTGCGGCCAGTATCCCACAAGCAAAACCTGCCTTCCCACCTCCGCACAGCGTGCCCGTCCCTTGTAGCGCCGGCATCCTGCCGGCTCTTCTTGACTTTTGCCGCTGCGCACATCTCAGAGCACTTCCCCCGTGCAACACCGCTCTTCTTGCCTCCTCGGCTTTGTTCCCTTACCCTACTACGGCGCAATTCGCACAAGAATTTGCAGTCACGTCGCAATCAGTTCTCGGAGGCGGTTGCATGGCCATTGAAAAAGCCATTGAAAAAGTAGGAGTCGTCGGATGCGGCCTCATGGGCTCAGGCATCGCGCAAGTCGCAGCGCAGTCAGGCTGCCAGGTGACGGTCCGAGAAGTTTCGCAGCAGCTGCTCGACAAAGGCCTGGCAGGCATCGACAAAAATCTCGCCCGCCAGGTCGAGAAGGGAACTCTCGCCGCCGCCGACCGCGATCAAATTCGCGGCCGTTTGCGCGGCACCACAAACGTCGAAGATCTGAAAGACAGCGACGTGATCATCGAAGCGATCATCGAGCAATTGCCCGCCAAGCGCGAGCTGTGGGGCGCGCTCGACAAAATCTGCCCGAAGCCCACGATTTTCGCGAGCAACACGTCGTCACTTTCAATCACGGAGATGGCCACGTTCACCCAGCGCCCCGATCGCTTCGTCGGCATGCACTTCTTCAATCCTGTGCCGGTGATGAAGCTGGTCGAAGTGATTCGCACCATCGCCACCGATCCAAAAGTCTTCGATGAAATGGTCTCGTTCGGCCAGCGCCTCGGAAAAACAGTCGTGCGCACCTCCGATCGCACCGGCTTCATCGTGAACCGCCTGCTCGTCCCCTACCTGCTCGATGCGGTGCGCGCGCTCGAAGAAGGTGTCGGCTCCGTCGAAGACATCGACAACTCCATGAAAATCGGCTGCGGCTACCCAATGGGTCCGTTCACGCTGCTCGATTTCGTCGGCCTCGATACCACCTACTACATCTCCATCATCATGTTCGACGAATTCAAGGAAAAGCGCTTTGCCTCGCCGCCGCTTCTGAAACGAATGGTCCTCGCAGGCTGGAATGGCCGCAAAGCCGGCCGCGGCTTCTACGATTACTCGGATCCGGCCAAGCCAAAGGCGATGCAGCTCACCTAGTGAGAGCGAAAGAACGCAAAAACGACCGGAGCGAAAAAAAGAAAATGGGCCACGAAAACTTACTATACGAAGTGAAAGACCAGATCGCCCGCGTCACGTTCAATCGCCCGAATGTGCTCAACGCGCTCAATCGCAAAACGGTCGAAGAACTCGACGATTGCCTCGCCGCCATCGAGCACGATAATTCAGTCCGTGTGTCGATTTTTACCGGCGCCGGAGAAAAAGCATTCGTCGCCGGAGCAGACATCAACGAGCTCTCCACGCGCACTCCGGTGACTGGGAAAGAATTCTCGGTTTTTGGCAATCGCGTGTTGCATCGTCTCGAAACAATGGGTAAGCCTTCCATCGCCGCCATCAACGGCTTCGCACTCGGCGGCGGCTGCGAATTCGCCCTCGGCTGCACGATGCGCATCGCGAGCAAAAATGCAAGAATCGGCCAGCCAGAAACCAAACTCGGCCTGCTGCCCGGTTTCGGAGGCTCGCAGCGTTTGTCGCGGCTCTGCGGCAAAGGCGTCGCCCACGAACTGATCCTTACGGGCGAAATGATTTCAGCCGACGAAGCGTTGCGAATCGGCCTCGTGAATCGCGTCGTGGAGCCAGCGGAACTTCTGCCCACCGCCGAAGCGATCGCAAAGAAAATCATCGCCAACGCGCCCCTCGCGGTGAAGTACGCGATGGAAGCGATCGAGCACGGCATGGACATGACGCTCGAAGAAGGCCTGTTTCTCGAAGCAACACTCTTCGGCGTCTGCTGCTCGACCGAAGATATGCGCGAAGGCACTCGCGCATTTCTCGAAAAGCGGCCGGCGAAATTTCAGGGGCGCTGACCCGATGCAGACGAGGCAGAGAACGAAATGGCGCTGAAACCACAAGTGACTCGCGGCCAGCTGAGCGCGGCCGGACTGCGCATCGGCATCGTCGTCAGCCGCTTCAATAATTTCATCACCGACCGCCTGCTCGCCGGCGCGCTCGAAGCGCTCGAACAGACCGGCGCCAACGAGAAGCAGATTGAAATCGTTCGCGTCCCCGGCTCGCTCGAAATCGCGCTCGCAGCAAAAAAACTCGCAGATACGGGACGGGTCGACTCGATCATCTGCATCGGCTGCATCCTGCGTGGCGAAACCTCGCACTACGATTACGTTTGCTCGGAAACCGCTCGGGGCATTCAGATCGCCCAGCTCGACTCCGGCGTTCCAATGGCGTTTTGCGTCCTCACCTGCGACACGCTCGAGCAAGCCATCGATCGCGCCGGCTTGAAATCCGGCAACAAGGGCTACGACGCGGGAATGGGCGCGGTAGAGATGGGGCAACTTACTCGCAAGATTTCAGGCAAGCCCAGCGCCAAGCCGCGGCGCGGAAAGCGATGACTCTTCGGCGCAAGTCTCGCGAGTTTGCGCTGCAGATGCTCTTCGAGTGGGACATGGCGCATCAAAAACCAAAACAGATCGAGCAGCATTTTTGGAAGCAAGCGCGCGCCGCAGATTCCACGCGAAAATTTGCGGACCAGCTTTTCGAAGGCGCGATCGCGCAGGCAGCGGCAAATGACGCGCTCGTCGAAAAACTTTCAGAGAACTGGAAGTTCGAGCGGCTCGCCGCCGTGGACCGGAATATTCTGCGGCTCGCGATTTACGAATTCAAATCTGGCACTGCTCCGGTGAAAGTGGTGATCGACGAAGCCCTCGAGCTCGCGAAGAAATTTTCCTCAGCAGAAGCCCCGGCATTTCTGAACGGCATCCTCGACGCAGCGCAGAAAAAACTCGAAGGCTAAGCCCATGTCGAGTATGAGTGCGAGACCGAGGGCAAGCCAGAGCCAAGCCCGCACTCAGGTTGGCGACTAAGCCCAGGCTCAGGCCCGGAACTAAGCGTCGATGTGGCCTTCGAAAACGCGAACAGCCGAGCCGCTCACTTTCGGCACCAGGCGGCCTCGCGCAGAAGTGACCTCGACCTGAATTTCGCTCGGCCGTCCCATCTCGACGCCTTGGAGGATCGTCAGCGTTTCGCCCGGCTTCAGCCGCTCGCGTTCCACAAGGTAGGCGCCGAGCGAACCCCCGGCGGAGCCGGTCGCCGGATCTTCGATGAGCCCCCACGGCAGCATTCCGCGAGCGAATGCTTTCCCTCTGTTGCCGAGCGCGAAACAGTAGGCCAGCACTCCATCGCGCGAGATGAGCTGCGCGAGAGCGCGCATGTTCATGTGAATCTTCGAAAGGGTTTTTCTGTTGCGAATCGGGACCATCAAATTAGAAATTCCGGTGGAAACAAATTCCGGTGGAAGCGCGGGATCGAGATCGGCTGCTTTCAGGCCGAGAGTTTCGGCAAGCGTGGCGCGGTTCAGTTTGGTGGCGACGAAACGCGCCGGTTTTTGCGTCATGGTGACTCGCACGGGGCGGCCGTCGTGAAAACTGAATTCGACCGGCAAAATTCCCGCACCGGTTTGCTGCATGATTTGGACGTGGCCTTCCGACGCCGGAACGACGCCGAGCTCGGCGAGCAGGAACCAGGTGCCGATCACAGGATGCCCGGCGAGAGGAAGCTCGCGCGTGGTGGTGAAGATGCGGAGACGGGCGAGCGCGCCGTTGTTCGTGGGACGCTGCACGAAAACCGTCTCCGCGAGATTCATCTCGCGAGCGATGGCTTGCATTTTTGCCTGTGCAATGCCATCGCCGTCAGTGATTACGGCGAGCGGATTTCCGGCGTACTGCTTGGTGGTGAAAACGTCGAGCGTGTAGAGACGGCGCTTCATGAACTGAACTCTCCTCGGGCCGCGATGATTGCTTTCTAGAGCCGCTCCAGTTCTACCACTGTCCGCTCGTTGCGCACATTACCGGTGTTGAGGGTGGACTTGGGCTCGAACAGGACAATATGGACCTCGTCGTCGGCTTCGGGCAGGTGCTCGACGCCTTTGGGCACGATGATGAATTCGCCGGGCGAGACGAGAAGGTCGCGATCGCGGAAGCGCATTTTCATGCGGCCTTTCACGACGAGGAACATTTCGTCTTCGTCGTCGTGGTGATGCCAGACGAAGGCGCCTTTGAATTTCACGACTTTCACGTAGGATTCATTCACCTCGCCGGCGATTTTCGGGCTCCAGTGTTCTGTGACCTTCGAGAGCTTTTCGTTCAGATTTACGACTTCCATCGAATTCTCCTTTTGCCGAAGGAATGGACTCGTAGCGAAAAAATCAGGAGGCGCGCACGAGAAGGACGCTGCCGAGCAACCCGCGAAGCACGAGAACGCCACCGGCGAGCGCGAGCAGAAGCGCTTCGTAGCGCAGCGAAACAAGCGGCACTCCGAGGATGATCAGGCCAACGAGGATCAACGAACCGCCACGAATCGCGGCGTGTTCGTTGGCGGCTTTCGAAACGGGGCGCATTCCGGTGCGCAGCCCCCAAAAAATCAGTACAGCGCCAAGCATGTACCAGAGCGTCGGCCGCGAAGGCAGGCCGATGCGATGCGATGCAGCGAGCAGAATCAGCAGCGCGCCGAGAAGCAGCATGATGAATTCATTCAGGAGACGGAAAAGACTCGCCGGAGTTGGCATCTCGAAATTCCTACTTGCCGCATTATCTCCCACGCGCCGGGCGGGCGGCAATCCTATACCGCCCAATCGGCTTCTCATAGGTTTCCAGTATTTGCTATATAATGCGCGCAAGCTGCTCACGTCTTCCCGCCAAAAGGAGATTTGCCCATGACACCGGAATCCGCCGCCCCTGCTCAAGAGTTGAAACTGGAAACGGAGAAAAAACCCGACGCAGTAGTGGTTCGTTGCGCGGGCAGGATCGTATCGAGTACATCTTCGCTTTTGCAAGACACAGTCCGACCTCTCATCGCTGAAAACAAACGTGTGGTGCTGGATCTTACACATGTGAGTTTTCTGGACAGTTCGGGACTGGGCTCAATCGTGGGTCTGTGGGTTAATGCCAAGAAAAACCATTGCGATTTGAAGTTAATCCGCTTGAGCGATCGAATTAAAGACCTATTGCGCATTTCGAACCTGGGCACATTAGAGGGCGATCAGGATTACTTCGGGTATTAGATTTGCCGCTCAGGCCTGTCTCGAGACGTTAAGAGCGGAAGATCGGTCGCAGGGACTGGAACTGTAGGAGAAACTACGGACGGCTCGTTCCATCGCTGCCTGAAGGTTTAAAACCTTCCCACTGTAGAGGTGTGAATGTGCCGGTGAGAACCGCGCTCAAAAGATCGAACAAATGAGCGTATCTACGCCTCGTTCGAAGTTTGGCCGTCATGTGTTTGGAGCGGCGGCGTTGGCCTCTGGCCTCATCACACTGGCCTGGCACGACTACAACGACCGGCCTCAACTGCGTTATATAGTCTACGCTGCGGCGGCTGCCCAGATCTTGGGGGGCGCTGCGATTCAGTTCCGCCGGACCGCGAAAACGGGTGCAGCCGTCATTGCTGCGGCTTACCTTTTTTTCGCCTTACTGTGCGTGCCAGGAATCGTCGCGACACCGCGGGTCTACAACAGCTGGGGCAACTTCTTCGAGCAATTCTCTCTCGTGACCGGAGCGGCGATCGTTTCTGGGCGCTTGTCATCGGGATGGTCGTCGTCATGGTCATCGCCATCGTCATGGGAAACGCTTAGTCGGACCGGGCGCATTCTTTTGGGCATCTGTACTGCTTCCTTCACCCTCGAACAGGCGTTTTATCTTGACGCTACCGCTAACCTTGTTCCGAAGTGGCTTCCGCCAAGCCAGGTGTTTTGGGCGCTGGCGACGACGGTTTTGTTCGCACTCGCGGCTGTGGCTCTTCTTACGAATCGAATGGCACTTCTCGCGACCGGCTTAGCGACAATGATGCTCGTGAGCTTTGGGCTAGTGGTGTGGATACCGTTGCTTCTTTCGGATCCGCACAATCATACGAATTGGGACGAAACTGCTGAGACCTTCGCGATTGCTGGAGCGTTATGGATTCTCGCTGATCTTCTTGCTGAGTTCGTTGGCGACGATCGCCGGCGAGTATCGGCTTGATGGAGACAGTGGTGAAAACTCCGGTCAGTAATAACTATGCGGCGGGAGGGCTAAGTGGGTCGGCGATAGAAATTCCAACTATGCTGGGCAATTCCTATCAAGCGTTCATTTGCGTCCGCCGGCGTAGTATGAGTTGCATAGCAGTGCGCACTCTTTACAGTACATGACGGTGAGGCGAGATAGCTTGCTGAATGACACGGCGATTGCAGCTTTCAGGGGTGGGTTGCGCGGCGAATTGATCGAGCCGGGGGATGCGCGCTATGACGAGGCGCGCAAGGTTTACAACCGGATGATCGACCGGCGGCCGCGATTGATAGCGCGCTGCGCGGACGTGGCGGATGTGATCGCGGCTGTGAATTTTGGGCGCGAGCAAAAGATGCTCGTGGCGATTCGAGGCGGCGGGCACAATGCGGGCGGGCTGGGAGTGTGCGACGACGGGCTGGTAATCGATCTTTCGCGGATAAATTATGTTCGCGTGGACCCGAAGAAGAAGACGGTGCAGGTGGGTGGAGGCGCGCTGTGGCGCGACGTGGATCATGCGACGCATGCGTTCGGGATGGCGGTGCCGTCGGGAATTATTTCGACAACCGGCGTGGCCGGATTGACGCTGGGCGGCGGACTCGGTTATCTGGCGCGGCGGTACGGCTTGACGATCGACAATTTGCTGGCGGTGGAGATGGTGCTGGCCGATGGGCGATTTGTTACGGCGAGCGCGAAGGAAAATTCCGATTTGTTCTGGGCGGTGCGTGGCGGAGGGGGAAACTTTGGGGTGGTGACGTCGTTTTTATTCAAGGGGCAGCCGGTGCACACTGTGTACGGAGGCCCCATGCTTTGGCCGCTGGAAGACGCGGCGGAGATGATGCGGTGGTATCGCGACTTCATTGTGAAGGCACCCGATGACGCGTATGGATTTTTTGCGTTTCACACGATTCCGCCGGCGGCACCGTTCCCTGCGAATTTCCATCTCAAGAAAATGTGTGGGATTGTGTGGTGTTATACGGGGCCGATGAAGAAGGCGGAGAAAATATTCAAGCCGATACGGAAATTCAAGGCTGCTGCGATTGATTTAGTGGGGCCGATTCCGCACCCGGCGCTGCAAAGCATGTTCGACGACCTATATCCGCCGGGGATGCAATGGTATTGGAAGGCTGATTTCGTGCGCACGCTCCCCGACGAGGCGATTGCGCAGCATGTGAAATATGCAGCGACGCTGCCGACGTTGCAGGCGACGATGCACCTTTATCCGATTAATGGCGCGGCGGGGCGCGTGAAGCGAGGGGCGACGGCATGGTGGCATCGCGACGCGAATTGGACCGAGGTGATTGTGGGCGTCGATCCCGATCCGGCGAAGAAGGAAGAGATTTCGGCGTGGGCCAAGGAATATTGGAATGCGCTGCATCCCTATTCGTCCGGCGGGGCGTATGTGAATTTCATGATGGAGGAAGGGGAAGAGCGGATTCGGGCGACGTATGGGAAGAATTATAAGCGGCTGGCGAAGATCAAGAGGCGGTATGACCCGGGGAATTTGTTTCGGGTGAATCAGAATATCAAGCCGAGGTGAGGGAATTCGGATTCGTTTCGTGATGAGATAGGAGGTGATAATCCTGTTCGTGACAGTTATTCGGAGCCTCTTGCCAGCTAACCAGAAAACCACCAAATTTACTGCCGGTCTCGACCTGTAAATTTTGCTGATTCGTTGACTCTCCTTCGTATGCAAATTACCATGGCGGTTCCATGGCGGACTCTAATACTTACGTCGGCCAGACCATCTCGCACTATCGCATCCTTGAAAAGCTCGGCGGTGGCGGGATGGGTGTCGTTTATAAGGCCGAGGACATAAGCCTGCACCGATTCGTGGCCCTGAAGTTCCTGCCCGACGACATTGCGCGGGACCATCAGGCACTTGAAAGGTTCCGGCGGGAAGCGCAGGCAGCCTCGGCGCTGAATCACCCCAACATTTGCACGATTCACGAAATCGGCGAGGAAAACGGACAGGCCTTCATCGCTATGGAATTTTTGGATGGCTCTACGTTGAAGCACCGGATCGGTGGCCGACCGATGGAAATGGAAACCATCCTAGAATTGAGCACCCAGATCGCAGACGGCCTGGACGCGGCGCATACGGAAGGTGTCGTCCACCGGGACATTAAGCCAGCGAACATTTTCGTGACGAAGCGCGGGCACGCCAAGATTCTCGACTTCGGGTTAGCCAAGGTGGTCCCTTCGCGGCATGCCCCGCAAGGCGTTGGCGTTTCGTCGATGCCCACGGCCATGTCGGAAGACCTGCTCACCAGCCCCGGCGCGACCGTCGGCACAGTGGCTTACATGTCGCCCGAGCAGGTGCGCGGCAAGGAACTGGACCCACGAACCGACTTGTTCTCCTTCGGTGTGGTTCTTTACGAGATGACTACGGGTGCTCTGCCATTTCGGGGGGATACGTCGGGAGTGATCACCGAAGCGATTCTGAATCGCACGCCGATTGCCGCAGTCCGGTTGAACCCGGAGGTGCAGCCTAAGCTGGAAGAGATCATCAGTAAGGCCTTGGAGAAAGACCGAGACCTACGCTACCGACACGCCTCGGACATCGGCACTGACCTGAAGCGGCTCCGGCGGGATAGCGGCTCCGGGCGAATCTCGACAACACAAGCAGTTCAGCAGCCTGCCCCGGAAAGGGCGAACAGTTCCGCCAGCATCACGGCCGTGCAGGCTGCTCCGAAGCCGTCGCACACGAAATATTTCGTCGTGGGTGCGATCGTTCTGCTCGCGGCAATTGGGTTCGCCCTGTATCGCTTCAAGGGTGCCGCAACCGCGCCGAGCGGTTCTGCAAAAGTTATGCAGGTCAGCCAGTGGAACAAACCAATGAACGACGCCAGGATCTCTCCAGACGGCCACGCTGTGGCCTTTGACTCGCCGGTTGACGGCATAGCGCAAGTGTTTCTCATGCTCACCTCTGGGGGCGAGCCTCTTCAGCTCACGAATGACGAAGCCGACAAAATCGTGAGTACATTTTCCCCGGATGGAAAAGAAATCTATTACCGTCGCTCGCTCGGCCGCGAAGAGATTTGGGCCGTGCCGACGCTCGGTGGGATTCCTAGCCGCGTGGCCCCCTCCACCTTCGTGGTTCCTTCGGCCGACGGCGCCTCAGTCTATTATCCTCATTCGGACCCCGCTGCAATCTATCGTGCGCGGAAAACCGGATCGGGAGAAGAGTTGGTCTACAAATTTGAAAGCCCTGGACGTGTTTTCATCCCGATTCTGCTATTCCCCGGAGGCCACGAACTGCTTGTAGTCGGTTTTCAAGGGCCCTTGGTCTATGGTGGTCTCCGAGGTTCCACGATCGATTTCAACTTTTACAGGCTCGATGTGAACAGCCATCAGCTCATTGAACTAAGCGGAGTGTCCGGAAATCCGTTTGATGCAGTTTGGTCCGAACCTGGGAAAACCGTGTTATTCAGCCGGACAATGAATGGGCTGACGAGCCTCTGGAGGTACAGCTTCCAAGACCATAGCCTGACGCAGATTACTTTCGGAACGGGGCCGGACTACTCACCCATGCCGGATCCGAGTGGGAAAGGAATTTACTATGTGAACGGCAAATCCTCCGGACTCCTGACCGCGTACCGCGTTCATTCCAAGGAATCAACGGACATCGCGGAGGACGCTACTCAGCCTGCTGTATCCCCTGATGGAAAGCACGTGATGTATCTGATTCTCCCCTCGCCTCAGAAGTCCGAACTCTGGGTCGCAGACATCGACGGTGGAAACAAGGCGAAACTCTACACCGGAGAATTTCTGTCGACTGGAAATTGGGCATCGGACAATTCTCACCTGTCTTTTGCTGAAAAAACTAGCACTGGACCATCAGCGTTCATCATTGGAGCGGACGGGAGCGGTCTTCGTCAGGTTCCGCCTACGGAAGGTAGGCACGTCAGCTCGGTATGGAGCCCTGATGGGAAGTCCATTTATGTAAGTGTCCAGAAGAAGGCGGAAACGACACTCGACACTTGGAAATGGAACTTGGACGAATCGAATTCGGAAAAGTTCATAGACAACTGCTGTCTGGTTTCCGACGTGGATCCCAGTGGGCAGTACCTCATTGGGAGCGTGCTCAGGGGAGAGAAGATCGGCGTCTACGAGGTTTCGATCTCCGAGAGGACATGCATCTCTTTGCTTCCCGGCGTGGTGACGTTTACAATAAATTTTGCACGCGACGGCAAATCGTACTTGTACGCCATTGCCTCCCGCGGTGAGGTCACGATTTACCGCCAACTTTGGAAAGACGGCAAGAACATAGGGACGCCCCAGGTTGCTTTGAAGGTTCCCTTTAGTTTCCCGCTGGTCTACCGTGGTAACGCCTACGATTTTTCCAAGGACCTTTCCACCATCGTCTATGCGCGCCCCGGCGGTCACGCGGATCTGTATCTCCTAAGCCAGAAATAGGCCTAAGTTTGTGGAACATGTGTTTGCTCCGTTCCCTTTCGACAGATACGCGAGAGAATCTACTCATGGCAAGTCGAAAGGCGAGAACCGCTTCGCTATAGTGCTGAAAGTTCACGGTTTGAGATAACTGTCGATAAATCCGCATATCACCACCTATCTCCAAATGAAACAGTGACCATTACCGCCTCTTCAGTTCGCCTTCAGTTTTGACTCGTTGGGAAGCCTTATGGCGACGCACTACCGAAGTACTTCGCGATTCTCTCTCGGCGTCGGGGTTCTCTCCCGAGGATTCACGAAATGTGTTGAGCTTCCGGATCGCGTCACCACCCGTAAATTTTGTGATGAGTTGGCGTGAGTAAGGTCACGAGCAGACGCGGAGCCAAAGATTCGCGGGGAGAATTGTAAGCGAGGCTCCGATTTGAAGGTGCGATTCAGGACTGCAGTTTATTCAGGAAGCTGAAGTATCGGGCTCGGTCTTCTTGGGTCATGGCGACGATGCCCACGCCCATTCCCTCGCCCGGTGCGACATCGCGGACAATTGCGCGGGCGCGTACGCCGTTTCCCGGAATGTCGATTAAGAACTGGATCATCGTTCCGGCCTGGGGAGGTTGTTTCGTGCGAATAAACAGGCCACCCAAACTCAAAGTCTGCACGCGCGAGACGAATCTTAGAGTCCCACTCAGCCAGGCCACGTTTAGTCCTTCTGGTGATTTCATTCGAGGGTACCGGCGAGGGGAATTAAAAACCATAGTGAAACTCTAACTAAGACTGTTCTCGTCGACCACGCTTCGGAATGGCCCGGTGCTTTAAAAAACAACAGACCGCAGGTGAATTCGAGCCGGGGATGATTTCTCTCGAGTTGTGTTGCCGGCGTCAAAACAGTGCTGCGATTGGAGGAGCGGTGGTAAGTGGGTGCAAGACTGCTGACAAGCGCAAGGTGACCTTGCCGGTTACCGGCTATGGGATTAGTATGCTGGCAACGATTTAGTCGGCCTCAGTCTGCGCACGATCTGCGAAGGAGAATGATGATGCGAAGAGCGTTTTTTGTGTTGACCTTGTGGTGTGCCTTAGCGAGTGCAACGCTCGCACAATACGATCAACCCGCGCACCCTGGAGATGGATCGCAGGCCGCGAAACCTGACTTCTCGATGACTGCCTCCTACATTGAAGCTTGCAGTTGCGACATGTTCTGCCCCTGCTACTTCAACAACCATTCCACGATGCACGGGGACAAACAATTCTGCCGCGCGAATCTGGTTCTGAAGGTGGACAAGGGCTACTACAAGTCCACTAGACTCGATGGCGCGAAGGTGTGGCTGTCAACCGATCTCGGCAGCGATTGGAGCACGGGAAAAGATTCCTGGGTGGTGATGACGTTTGACTCGAGCGACACGCCCGAACAGAAGGCAGCGCTCTTCGATATCCTTGGACAGCTCTATCCCTTCAAGTGGGAGAAGGCGGCGACCGACACAGTAGCTTTTTCCTGGAATGTAGACGAGACAACGGGAGTGGCGCACGCGAAGATGAGCAACGGCAAAGGAGAAGTGGTGCTGGAGCGCGTCGCGGGAACGAAACCGAACCAGGAGATTGTGATTCCGAATCTGAAGTACTGGCAGGCGCAATCGAACAACGGTTTTCGTATGTGGAAAACGAACGTTGAAAGCTATTCCGGACAGGGGCATGAGTTCGAATACAAAGGAACGAATGGTTTTCTGATTACCATTACTTTCTCTGGAAACGCGACCTCTCATCCTGCCGATTAGAGGAGAAAAAATGGCTCGACGGCACTTCCTGAGTCAATTGATCGGACTACCTCTTCTAGCATTGGGCAGGGCCTCGTCACAAGAGTCGAAGAGACCTTTGAAGATCATGATGAAGAGCGCGTGGGGACCTGACGATCCGACCCGGGCGGCGTTTCCTTTCGCGCATGGGCTCGTGCTGGCAGAAGCCGGCTATGAAGTACAGATTTTTCTTCTGGCGGAGGCTACGTCGCTGCTGCGCAAGTCCATGGTGAACTCGATTTTGCCGGTTGGCTGGCCGCCTTTGAGCGACACGTTGGCGAAGGTGGTGGCCAAACAAATTCCGATTTTTTCTTGAGGAGCCTGTTCCCGGGCCCGTGGGGTCACGGAAGCAGACTTGAATCAGTGGGGAGCAAAATTCGGAAATCGAAAATGCGGCGTACCAGACGAGGACGCGTTGTTGTTTGAAGGCGGGGATTCCGTAGCTGATGATTTCGACGGAGTTTTTGGGGACGGCGGAACCGATGGCGGCATGCATTTTGTTTAGGGTGGTGCGGGTTGGTTCGGGGACGCTCGCGAGGTATTGGTCGACGGTTTTTGGAGCGGGGCGGGTTTTCTTTTTGGGCTTGCGGGTGCTGCACTTTCGTTTCTTCATGCTGGAAGTCCTGCGAGGAATTATATGACGATTGTTGGTTGAGTTGCGGGGTTGCGTTTGTGCGCAGGGCGTTCGGTTCTCAGATGATGATTGCGCGTTTTAGGGAAAAGGCGCACGACGAGAGGGCGTCGTCGTGGCTACCGAGGGAAGTAAAGAACGCGGGCGCGGAAGACAAGTAATTGTGATTGTGCTGCGTTTTGGCTTGGGGCACAGGCAGGAATGCCTGTGCTACTGGAAGCAAAGAACGCTCGCGCGAACGAGGCAAGGATTGGCGGTTGAGACGTGGCTTACGTCGGCGCGCAGGCAGAAGCCTACGCTACTGAAAAACTAGGCGTAGAGGAAGGGGCGGGATTTGTGGCTGGTCCAGAAGTAGGCGAGGATGATGACGCTGGCGACGGCTGCGTAGGCGCACCAGAGGGAAGTGAAGGCGTAGCGCTTGAAGAGCATGACGGCGAGGAGAATCGCTAAATTTGCGGCGCCGAAAATGACCATCATTCTGATTTTTGAGAAGAAGAGGGAACCGCAGGTGGCGATTACGTAGAGAATGGCGACGGTGGTGTTGTTTGTGGCTGGGTTGATGTAGACGATGCTGTTTCCCTTCACGTAGACCTCGAGCTGATAGGCGGTGAGCGCCCACAAAATGTAGAGGGCGGTGCCTGTGCCGATCACGAGGAAGGGGAGCATGCGTTTGCGGGCTTTGGCAGTGGGTTCGAAGAGGTAAATGCTGAGCGGGAGCAGGAAGGGGAGGAGTCCTTGGGCGTAGAGCATGAAGGCGGCGCCCATGTTGTGGGTGGCTTTGGGGGAGAGGATGCCGTCGAGTCCGAGCCAGACGAAGCCTTCGATGAATTGGTGGACGGCGAATAGTGTGGGGAGCGTGGCGAAGAGGAGTTCGCGGCGGTGTTTCACGCGGGAGAGTGTGGCGATGCCGATTCCGGCGAGGACTGTGCTGCCGGCGAAGTTGGCTGCTGCTGAGAAGCACACGGGAGTTTTCTCCGGTGCGGAAAGTACATGAATTGCGGAGGAAGGCGAAGTGTTTTTTTTTATTCGACGGCAAAGCGAGGTGCGTTCGGTTTTCGTAGCGTTGCGAAATAAATGCTGGTGGCGTGAGCGGGCACGGCATGCCGTGCCCCTACTGATGCGCTCTTGCAGCGGTTTCTGTGTGGCTAGTTGTGTGCGATGGTATGCTTCCGCGTCAGCAACGACTCTTTTATGGAAGAGGTTTCATGAGACGTTTTCTATGTGCGCTTGTTGTGGCTTTGTGCGCGATTAGCTTTTCAGTGCGGTCGCAGGAACAGAAGACGAAGGCGCCTGAGGACTATTTGTTTGTTTGGGCTGGTGATGCGGCGCACAAGGGGAATGATTTTCTTGCCGTGATTGATGCGGATCCTTCGTCAGCGTCGTACGGACATTTGGTGACGACTCTTGCGACTGACCAGCAGACCGTGCAGGTACATCACACCGAATATGCGATGCCTGCGAGTGGAATGCTTTTTGCGAACGATCACGGCGCCGGGCGGACGTTTATTTTTGACGTGCGCGATCCGTTGCATCCCAAGATCGTGACGTCATTCACCGATATGGGCGGGTACATGCATTCGCATTCGTACTTGCGGCTGCCCGATGGGAATGTGCTGGCGACGTTTCAGCACGCGCATCACGATGGGAGCGACGGACAAACGGGTGTGACGGGCGGCCTCGTGGAAATTAATGACGAGGGAAAGGTGGTACGGTCAGCGAGCAATGCTGATCCGGCGTTTGCTGACGCGTTGTTGATGCCGTACAGCCTGGTGGTGCTCCCCGAGATCGATCGCGTCGTTTCCACAAATTCTTCGATGCACCTCGACGATATTTTTAGCGGCGTGACGTATCAGGTGTGGCGGCTTTCCGATTTGAAGCTGCTGAAGACGGCGTATTTGGATGTGGGAGAGAATCGCTACGCGCAGATTAGTCCTGAGGAGCCGCGGCGCGGGCCGGATGGATCGGTTTTTATTCAGACGCTGGGTTGCGGAATTGAGCGCATCACAGGGCTGGAGAAGGACGAGCCGAAGGCGCAGCTCGTGTACACGTTTCCGGGCAACTGGTGCGGCGTTCCGACGATCGTGGGGCACTATCTGGTGCAGAGCGTGCCGGCGATGCACGGTTTGATTGTGATTGATATCGCGAATGCCGCGAAGCCGGTGGAGGTTTCACGGATCAAACTGACCGATACGTATGGGCCGCATTGGACGGCTTGGGGTGCCAAGACGCAGAGGCTGGTGGTGACCTCGAGCGGGTCGCCTGAGGATCATCGGATGTTTTTGTTGAAGTTGGATCAGGCGACTGGGGCTATCACACTGGACGATGTTTTTCGTGATGTGGATGGGAAGGTTGGATTTAATTTTAGTGAGCGCGAGTGGCCGCAGGGGTGGAAGGGGAGTGGGGCGCCGCATGGGGCGGTGTTTTCGAAGTGAAGGCGGGGGGCCTAGCTTTGTGGAAACTCGAGAATCTCGTGAGAGATTATGTCGCTGGCCGAGTTGATTGGGAGGAGGTGCACAGATGCGCGATTCAGATGGAGTGCGAGAACACGGCTGAGTTTCTGCCAGCGCAAGATGTTCTCGAGGAATTGCACTCAATCTTTTTGACTGCCGATGCTAAGGATGATCCGCAGTTTCGCGCGGACCGAGGTGAGATCGCCGCACTCTTGTCTAAGCTGGATTCCAATCGAAAAGCGCCTCAATAACAAACTCCAAGGCAGCTTAGGCCCGATACTCGGGTGACCAAGCGGTTTGGAGTTTGGGTGGGTGTTGGAGGGTCTGCATCACGACGCAGAATTGTTCGGTTTTTTCTTGTAGGGTGCTTAGCTGCTCGGGAGTTGCGTTGGGGGCGGCGATCTTGTAATTCAGGCGGATGCTTTCGAAGCCTACTGGGACGTCCTTTGAAATGCCGAGTGTGCCGCGAAGATCCAAGTCGCCTTCGACCGTGACTTCGATGTGTTCGACTTGGATGCCCATGGCTGCGGCTACCATTTGACAAGTGATTTGCGCACATGCGGCGAGAGCACCGAGCAAGAGGTCGCCGGAACATGCGCCGGCTCCTGCGCCTCCCACGCCTTTGTGGGCTTCGGCTTGATAGATCGCGCGGCCGATATCGACGGAGCATGAGACCGGAGCGTCGGTCTGGCTGCCTTTAGCGCGAAGAGTGATTCGCGAGGCGGAGGGGTCGGCGCGGTATTGGTCTTTCAGGGGTTTTTGAAGCGATCGAAGATCCATAGGGACCTCGTTCATTTGTTTTTAACGATTCTAAAGGCTGAACAGGCGGCGAGTGCGCTGCCTTGTGAGCCTTTTCTCTGCATGCTAGCATCGTTTGCGCGAGGAGAGCAGCCGTGCCCAAATATGTTATTGAACGCGACGTGCCGGGGGCTGGGAATTTGACCGACGCTCAGTTACGGGAAATTTCGCAGAAGTCGGTTAGCGTGCTTAAGGGAATGGGGCCTGGGATTCAGTGGCTGCACAGTTACGTGACGGGCGACAAAGTGTATTGCGTTTATTTGGCGCCGGACGAAGCTACGATTAAGGAACATGCCCGGCGGGTTGGTTTGCCGGCAAATCGCGTGTCGGCGGTGAGGCGACTGCTTGACGCGTCGAGCGCCGAGTAGGCTGGCACCATAGCGGCAAGTCACCTTGCCCTAAACTGATTTCATTCTACGCCAATTCTGCGATAACCCCCGGCAGTGCATTAAGCCGACGGAGATTCCGCATCGGACCTCAGGGCTTCCTCGATTGCTTTCTCGATGGCCTTTTCGAGGGGCATGCCCCAGCCTTCGAGCCATGCTGTGGCGCCTGAGGTGTTGGCCAGGGCGAAGCGAGCTGGATCGAGGTGAGCTTCCAGCTTGGCTTGTTCCGCGGGCATGAGCGGGGCGCCGATATTCTGTCGAAGGGCGGCGGCTGCGCCGGCAAGACGCAAGGCACGCTCGGCCTGGAATTGAATGGATGCTGAGCAGGCGAAGCATTCGAGAAGGCGGGCGATTCCGCGTTTGTGCTCGAGCTCCTGAAAGACTTTCAAACTTTCGCGGTAGAGAGCGTGGGCCGTGGCGCAATCGCGCTGTTCTCTGGCGAGGTTTCCAAGATCGGCGAGAGTGCCGGCGACGCCCCAACGGTCGCCGAGTTCGCGAAACATCGAGAGGGCCTGCTCGTAGAGAGAGCGAGCGGCAGCGGAGTCGCCTTCATCGCGGGCTACGTCACCTTTGTAATTGATCGACCAGGCTACGCCGGTGCGATCGCCGAGCTGGTGAAAGAGCGCGAGGCATTCGTCATAGAGGGAGCGGGCGCGCGCGAAATCGCGCTGGAGTTTTACGACGCTCGCGAGATTGCTGACAGCGCGCGCGACCGCTTTTGGGTCGCCGATCTCGCGCCACAACTCGAGATTTTCCTGAGACAGCGCGTTTGCCAGCGGGAGATCGCCACGATCGCGTGCCGAAACGGCCATCGCATTCAACGAAACAGCGACGCCTTGCTTGTCACCTAGTTCACGGGAGACATCGCGGCTTTTGCCGATCAGGACTTCGAACTCAACGTAGTCTCCCTGCTCCACGGTGAGTATGCCCGCCGCAAAAAGGGCCCGGGCGCTCGCTCTCGAAGGAGCAGCCGCGGCTGGAAGTTTGAGAAGTTTGCCCAGCCAGTCTCGGCCTTCGGAGAGATACTCGCGGCGTTCCCAGAAACGAAACAGCGCCGCGCCGAGGCGTAAGCCCCAATCCGCATCCCCGGTTTCGATCAGGTACTCGAGCGCGGCGCGAAAATTGTCGTGCTCACGCACGAAATTCTCGAGCCATTCTGAGGCGACCGTTTCACCCTGTTCAGTGGCGGCTTCTTCGGCGAGAACGAGACAATAAGCGGCGTGAGCGCGCTTCGTGGAGGCTTCTTCCTTGCTGGCTTCGAGCTTCTCGCGCGCGTACTCGCGGATGGTTTCGAGCATCGTGAAGCGCGATTCGCCATTGGGCTGGGCGACCTGCTGCACGAGGCTTTTATCCACCATCGAAGCCATGCCGTCGAGAAGATCCAAATCGAGATCGGCTTTGGCGTCGCAGACCGCTTCGACGCTTTCGAGCGTGCATCCGCCCGCGAAGACGGAGAGGCGCCGAAAGAGTTTCTGTTCGGCAGGGCTGAGGAGGTCGTAGCTCCAGTCGATCGCAGCGCGGAGAGTTTGCTGGCGCTGCGGAAGGTCGCGAGCGCCGCCGGTGAGCAATTGCAGGCGGCTGGCGAGGCGTGTGCGCATGGCGGCGACGGATAGAACCTTCACGCGGGCGGCTGCGAGTTCGATCGCGAGGGGCAGGCCATCCAAGCGGCTGCAGATCTCGATGATGGCGGAGGAGTTTTCCTGGTTCAGCTCGAAATCCGGTTTGGCAGCGCCGGCGCGCTGCAGAAAGAGCGCAACTGCGGGATATTTCGAGAGGTCGTCGATAGTGGGCTTCGAGCGCGAATCCGGGACCGCCAGCGGAGGCACGGGAAATTCATGCTCACCGTAAATGTGAAGCGCGGCGCGGCTGGTAACCAGAAGTTTGAGATTCGGGCCCGTGGCCAGCAGATCAGCCAGAGTTGGAGCGGCCTGGAGAAGGTGTTCGAAATTATCGAGCAGGAAGAGCACCGGCGGGCGCGATGGATCCTGGAGATGTTTTTTCAGCAATTCGACGGGTGATTGACCTCCTGCCTCGCGCAGTCCGAGCGCCTGAACCACCACGGAAAGAAGCAGGCCTGGGTCGTTGACGGCGGAGAGCGCGACAAAATGAACCCCTCCCGGGAACCGATCGGCAACGGCGGAGGCGATTTCGATGCCAAGCCTCGTTTTACCGATGCCACCGGGGCCTGTGACGGTCAGCAAGCGAACGTCGGGGCGCAGCAGGAGTTCTTTCGCGGCCTCGATTTCTTTTTCGCGGCCCACGAATGCGGTGCGCTGAACCGGAATATTGGATTGGCGGGATTCCGGGTGGCGAGGAGCTTTTTCCGCGAAGCGGTCGCGGATCGCGGCAAGCTCGCGGGCGAGGTCGCGCGTCGCGGCATAGCGTTTCTCCGGTTCCTTCGCCAGACAACGCTCGATTGCCCAGGCGAGTGGCGCGGGCGCGTCGGGGACGAGCGTGGCGATTGGGTCGGGCTGTTCGCGCAAAATCGCGACGAGAGTCTCAGCAGCTGTGCCTCTATGGAACGCGCGCTTTCCAGTGACCATTTCGTAGAGGACGAGGCCCAAAGAAAATTGGTCGGAGCGGAAATCGATCGGGAGACCGCTGGCCTGTTCGGGCGACATATATTCCGGCGTTCCCAAAATTACGCCCGAACGTGTGTCCGAACTGGGTCGCGTATGGAGCTGCGACAACTCTTCGCCAGCGGGGGCGAGCTTTGCCAGACCGAAGTCGAGAATTTTGACAAGCCCATCGGCGGTGATCATCAGATTTCCGGGCTTGATGTCGCGATGCGCGATGCCCGTTTCGTGCGCTTTTGCGAGGCCCTCAGCTATTTGTGCTGCAATGTCGATCGCTTTTCGCACTGGCAGGCTTCCTGCTCTCATCAGGTCCCGCAGGGTTGTGCCCTCGACCAGCTCCATTGCAATGTAGTGAGTGGAACCGTCTCGTCCGAGCTCATGGATGGTTACGATATTAGGATGATTGAGGGCCGATGCTGAGCGCGCTTCCCGTTCGAAGCGGTGCAGATGGTCGTCTGCTGTGGCAAAGGCGGCGGGGAGAATCTTGATCGCGACAATTCGATCGAGTCGTCGATCGCGCGCGCGGTACACCTCACCCATGCCGCCGGCGCCTAACGCGCTGACGATTTCATACGGTCCGAGTTTGGTCCCTTGGGCGAGCATCCCGGTAGGCACGGCCACACCGCAAAGAGGAACTACCAACTATCGCACGATAGCCCGTGTAGGAAGGTATAACAAACTCGCAGAGCGTGTGACAACGCGGATTTCGCGTTGCGATGCGGCGTGTTGGCGTGCCGGTGCCCCTCCCAAAACGGCGCGCTGAAAAATTCTGATTTACCCGCACAGATTACCCGCTGATTAAAGCGATCACGTTTAGGAAATCGGAACGCGCTTCACGCTGGCGAATACTTTATCCATGGGGTTGTTGTGCCCGGTTTCGTCGAGGAACAGAACCAATTTCAAATTTTCCAAGTACACCCCTTCGAGCGTGTGTCCGTTCGGTCCGGGACCATGCCTCAGCATTACGGCGCTGGGACCGTGGTCGGACACCGAGGTCGGAGGGACGGGGCGGGAATGCAGCACGACGTCGCTCCCTTCCCTCTGAAGCGTGACCATTTTGTCCTCGCCGACTGTTTTCACCATAATGATGTATTCACCCGCGACCAATTTGTGGCCGTGGCATTGCACCTCGTAGGGTAGCGTGAAATGTCCCTGGAACTCGGTCTTCGCAGGCACCGGTGCGATGGCCGCCATGTTCGTGCTTGCATGTTCCTGAGCGCCGGTTTCCGCTTGAGCGTGAGCAACGGCTGGGAAGAAGGCTGCGATTGTCAGTAATGCTGTCGTCCAACTAATTTTCATCATCCGATTTGCCGCGATATTTTTCATCGGAAACTCCAGTTGCTGATTACCGTGAGGGTTTAACACCATCTTAAAGCGCGAATGTTACTCCGGTTCGAGAAAATCATCAATGCAACGGTTGTTGTTTGCCGAGGGCTGCGCGCGAAACCGCTTCGGGCAGGCGATCCTCTGTGCGTAGCGGCGCTAAATGCTACAATGGTCAGCTCTTCACATTGCATCGCTTGATTTGATTCAGCATCGAATCGTCAGGAGATTTAAGTGCGCAAGGTAATCATCATCGGAAGCGGGTGTGCGGGACTGACGGCTGCGATTTATGCGGCGCGTGCGGAACTGCAACCGCTGGTGCTGGACGGCTACGAGCCGGGCGGGCAGTTGGGGCTGACGACGTTGGTCGAGAATTTTCCCGGATTCCCGGACGGCATCTTGGGGCCGGCGCTGATCGAGAACGCGCGGAAACAGGCGCAGAGGTTCGGGACGGAATTTGCCTCGGGCGCAGTCACGTCCGTGGATTTGAGCAAGCGGCCGTTTAAAGTTGTGGCAGGCAAAGAGACGTATGAATGCGAGGCGCTGATTATTGCTTCGGGCGCATCGGCGCGGATGCTGGGCATTGAGTCCGAAAAGCACCTTCTGGGGTACGGGGTTTCGACGTGCGCTACGTGCGACGGCTACTTTTTCAGGGAGCGCGACATCATCGTGGTTGGCGGCGGCGATACTGCGATGGAAGAGGCGACCTTCCTGACGAAGTTTGCCAAGAAAGTGACGCTGGTGCACCGGCGGAATGAGTTTCGCGCCACGAAAATCATGCTGGATCGGGCGCGGGCGAACGCCAAGATTGAATTTCTGACGCCTTATGTGATCGAACATGTGGACGATGTGGAGAAGAAGTCGGTGGAACTGGTTAAATTGCGGAACGTCGAGACCAATGAGCTGAAGACCGTGGCCGTGGAGGGCGTGTTTGTCGCGATTGGGCACGACCCGAACACCAAAATCTTCAAGGGCCAGTTGGAGATGAACGCGGATGGATACCTGATCACGCACGACGGCGCGAAGACCAACATCGAAGGCGTTTTCGCGGCGGGCGACGTACAGGATCATCATTACCGCCAGGCGATTACGGCCGCGGGATCGGGTTGCATGGCGGCGATGGATGCGGAAAAGTTTCTTGGAAAAAACAAGTTGTAACCAGCGCTAGTGGAATCGCGCGGTTCGCGGCATAATCCTCAGCGCATGCGAATCAGTGCAACATTCTCCCTCCTAAAGAAACGCGTTTTCTGCCCATGCGCGCACTCCTTCTGAAGCTTTCCGAAAGCAAGCGTCTCGCTCCGTTAATCATGAGCAATGGTGTGAGCCGGCGAGTGGCCCGGCGGTTTGTGGCGGGAGAGACGCTTGACGATGCGATTGGGGCTGCGCGAGCGCTGAATGCGGCTGGCCGGTCGGCGAGTCTCGATTTGCTTGGAGAAAACGTCTCCGATGAAGCGGGAGCGCGTGACGCTGCGGATGGATATGTTGCGATGTTCAACCGGATCGCACGCGAGAATCTGAATGCAAATGTGTCGCTGAAGCTGACGCAACTCGGATTGGACTTGAACGAGTCGCTTTGCCAGGAATTGGTGGAAAGAATCGTGGCGCATGCGACAGATTTGGGAAACTTTGTGCGCATCGATATGGAAGGCTCAGCGTACACGCAGCGCACAGTGGAATTGACGAAGCAGGTGCGGGCGAAATATACGGGCGTTGGGACCGTGATGCAGGCTTATCTATACCGGGCTGAGAAAGACGCGCTGGAGCTATTGAGCATTGGCTGCCGGCTGCGCCTTTGTAAGGGGGCTTATAAGGAGCCGCCCGAAATCGCGTTTTCCGAGAAAGCCGACGTGGACGCGAATTACGTGAAGCTGATGAAGATGCTGCTGTCCAGCGGAATTTATCACGGGATTGCGACGCACGATCCCGCGATGATCCAGGCGACGAAGGATTTCGCGCGCGCAAAAAATATCGGGAGAGACCAGTTCGAGTTTCAGATGCTGTATGGGATTCGCTCCGATTTACAGAAGCAGCTTGTGCGCGAGGGTTATCGCCTGCGGATTTATATTCCGTTTGGCACGGACTGGTTTCCTTATTTTATGCGACGGCTTGCAGAGCGGCCTGCCAACCTGGCTTTCTTTTTGCGCAATTTGGTGCCGAAATCTTCGGGAGGCGCGGTGTGATGTCTTTAGAGAAAGTCCCACGACGAGGGACGTATTGTCGTCATGGCTACCCGGGCGACCGGCAATTGACGAGCGAATCGTTGTGATAATTTTGCGCTGGAATTAAGATAGACCGGCGCGGTAGTCCAACTTCTCCGCAGTTCATTTCGCTGGCAAACTGAGGTGCAGAATGAGAACCGGCATAGCTGTCCGATGGCTCGTGATTGGCATTTTGCTTGCAGCTGGCGGATGCAATAAATCGAATCCAAATTCTAATTCCGGAAATACGGGCGGCGCTCCCACCGCGAACGCGCCAGCAAACAATTCGTCCGCGGGCAATTCCACCGGTGCGGGCGCACCTGCTGCAAACAACACTCCGAGCCAACCGGCGCCCCCTCCGCCCGTGGTGATTCCTGCAGGTACCCTTCTCACTGTAACCATCGACCAGACCGTCAGCTCGAAAACAAACAACAATGGCGATCCATTCGCCGCTTCGCTTGCCGCGCCGATCAGTGTGGACGGCGTAACTGTGCTACCCCCGGGCACTCGTGCGAAGGGTACGGTTGTGCAGGCCTCGTCGGCCGGCCGCGTGAAAGGCGGTGCCGTGCTGGCCCTGACGCTGGATTCGATCACAGTAAATGGACAGCCTTACTCGATTCAAACCTCAGAGTTCGAAGAAACCATCAAGGGCCGCGGCAAACGTACTGCAATCGGGGCAGGCGGCGGCGCGGCGTTTGGCGCAATCATCGGAGCCGTGGCGGGCGGAGGCAAGGGCGCGGCGATAGGCGCGCTCGCAGGCGGCGGCGCCGGAACTGCGGGAACAGCGTTCACCGGAAAGCGCGACATCACGATCCCGGCCGAAACGCGGCTGCATTTTAAGTTGACCGCGCCGTTGACGGTTCAACCGCCGACCCAGTAAGCACGACGCGTTTGGCAGTCGGTCACGATTTGCGGCAAACGGCGACGCCATCACGCAGCGGAATGATCACGGGAAAAAGTTCGTCCGACGAATAAACCAAGCGATTAAATTGCTGAATCGACTTGGTTCGAATGTCCTTTGATTTCGCCGTCACGCGGCCTGACCAGAGAACGTTGTCAGTGATAAGAAGTCCGCCGCTCTTCAATCGCGGCACCGCTTTTTGCATCGCCTTAGGGTATTGGTGCTTGTCGACGTCGATGAAGATGATGTCGAACGGGCCGCCGATTTCATCGAGAAGGAGAAGCGCATCACCCACCAGAATTTGAACGCTGTCACTCACCCCTGCGCGATTTAAATTCTGGCCCGCGAGCTTCGCGTTGTCCGCGCTGCCATCCGTGTAGTAAATCTCTGCGCCCGGTCCGGCGGCTCGCGCGAGCCAGATTGTGGAATAGCCTATCGCTGAGCCCATCTCGAAGATTCGTTTTGCGCCTGAAATCTGCGCGAGAATATAGAGCAATCGTCCGCATGCCGGGCCGATGATCGGAATGTCGTGTTTCTTGGCATAACGTTCCATCTCGGTGAGGACGGCGTCCCGTTTGGGCAAAAGGGATGCAAGATATTCTTCGACGTTCGAATTCAGGATTTTGCCGGGCATTGTCTTTCCTCCGGACTGCGTCGCTCGAACCGTGTCGCCCAGTCAGAAAAGGTGCACGAATCGGGAAAACCTTACCTCTGAAGAGGTGAGGTACATTAACTCGCCCTTAGTCCTACCTTGCGCTTGCGGATTTTTCATCGCCCAAAGTTTCGCCCGGTTTCATCACGTGGTACTCGATGCTTGGAACGTCGCGCGTGAGTTCGCGCAATGCATCCGGTGTGCCTGTTAGCGCCGGGAACGTGCCGAAGTGCATGGGAATTACGTGGCGGACGTTCAGCAGCCGCACGGCAAGCGCCGCTTCGCGCGGGCCCATCGTGTAGTAATCCCCGATCGGAAGCATCGCGACGTCCGGCGAGTAAAGCTCGCCGATAATTTTCATGTCGCCAAAAACAGCGGTGTCGCCCGCGTGATAAACGGTGAGCCCGCCCGGCAAACGAATGATGTAGCCGCAAGCTTCGCCTCCATACACGATCTTGTCGCCATCCTGAATGCCGCAGGAATGGAATGCGTGGACCATGGTGACTTCAATTTCGCCAACTTTTTGCGTCCCGCCCTTGTTCATGCCGGAAATATTGGTGACACCTTTCGATTCAAGCCAACCGCCGGTCTCATGAATGGCCACCACGCGCGGTTTGAATTTCTTGCCAAGTTCTACGGCGTCGGCGATGTGATCGAAGTGACCGTGAGTAATCAGCATCGCGTCCACCCGGTCTATTTTCTTGAGCGCCTCTGGCGTCGTGGGGTTCGTCTGAATCCATGGGTCGATTAAAATCACGTTACCGGTTGGAGTGACGATTCGAAATGCAGCATGGCCGAGCCAAGTGATTTTATTTCCGCGAGTTTGGAGCATTCGGAACCTCCGACAGATGAGACAGTCCGGCTGGACGAATTCCACTGAACGCGCTGCTTATCGGTTAGTTAGTGGCCGCTCGCCTGCGTGCCTGAACTTGCCAGCACCTGGCGTATCCCCTCTTCAAATGAAGCGCGAGATTGCGCGCCGACGAAATGGCCGATGATGCGCCCATCGCGCCCATAGAAAATTGTTTCCGGCATCGTGCCGGTCCAGGCTGGGTTCACGCCGCGATAGAACGCGTCCACATCGATGCCGGGTTTCTGGCGATAGTTGGAGAAGCCAGGCTGATTGCGCGCGAGAAAACGACGAACCAGGTTCATGTCTGCATCATCATCGAGACTGACGCCGAAAATTGCAAGACCTTGCGGCGCGTACTGCTTTTGCAGCTCGACGAGCATCGGAAATTCGTCGCGACAGGGTTCGCACCACGTGGCCCAGAATGTGACGACGAGCGGCTTGCCGCGATATTTTGCGAGGACCTGCTTGTAGCCGTCAAGATCGACCAGCGGCAAATCGGAGGTGGCGGATTTGGAAGATTTGGGCGCAGGTTTGGGCGAGGCCGACTGCGCCGGAGTAGAATGCGCGCCTGCCGTTGCAAGTGCGAGCACGACTACCAAAAGCAGCACGAACGATTGCGGCCATCTGAATTGCTTCCTCTTCACGCCAAACATTCTAGCGGTTTAGACGCTGGGACAGCAACTTCGGTAGTGCACGGGAGAAGTGAATCGCGGAATACTCTAATGCAGGTACTGGTAACCGAATTCTAGAGCAAAAAGTGGCGTCGCGAGGCATACTTGTGCCCCTGTTGGAATGATGATATAAAAAATGTTTAGCGTGTGACTGGCTGGATGGCAGTGATTCTGTGAGGAAGACAGCCCTTATTCAGGAGAAAACGAAATGGCTTATGTAATTGCAGAGCCTTGCATCGGAACGAAGGACACCGCGTGCGTCGATGTGTGTCCGGTGGACTGCATCCACCCGCGCAAGGACGAGCCTGATTTTGAGGCGGAAACGCAGCTCTATATCAGTCCGGTGGAGTGCATTGACTGTGGCGCCTGCGTCCCGGTCTGTCCGGTGACCGCCATTTTCGCGCTGGAAGATTTGCCGGAAAAGTGGGCGAGCTTTACGCCGATCAACGCGGACTGGTACACGAAGCGGCAAGCGTAAGGTAAACGGCACCGGGTGTTTCGTCCTGCATTCAGGGGTTTGCGACGTTTTTTGGCGCGGCGAGTCCCGAGATTCGCCGCCCTTTTATTTTCGGAAATCGGTGATTACGCTTCGGGCTCGATACCGAGGGCTTTTCGGCCGGCTTCGCTGATCATGGCCGGGTTCCAGGCTGGTTCCCAGACGATCTCGACATTCACGTCTCGAACTTCTTCGATTGCAGCGATGCGCTGCCGCACCTGCTCGGGAATGGCCTGCGCGGAAGGGCAGCCTTGTGAAGTGAGCGTCATTTTGACTGTGACATTTCCTTGCGGGTCGTTCTGTACTTCGTAGATCAAGCCGAGATCCACGATGTTGACTGGGATTTCGGGGTCGTAGCATTGGCGCAGGGCTTCCGTGATCTGTTCGCGCTCGAGAGGCATGGCTTAGTCTCCCCCAAGCAGCGTTCCATAGCTGGCTGGTGCGTGTCAACCAAACAGCAACGAAGGCATCGAAGTCGCAGCTTCTCTTTTTGATTTGAAGCACGTATGCTCGCTCGCGGAGGCAGACCGGTGAAAATAGCAATGGCTCGCGTGGCACCCGCATCGTTCATCGCAATCGTCGCTCTCATCTCGCCGGTATTATTGGTCCAGGGCCAAGAAAAGCTTGCCGAGAAGCCGCCGCGAATCATTCAAGTCACTGCCAAGAATTTCGAGTTTGACCCACCCGTGATCCGCGTGAAGGTGGGTGAGAAGATTCAGCTAAAGTTAACTGCGGTCGATCGCACCCATGGAATCCACATGGATCCGTTCCCGCAGGGACGCCAGCCGAATACGCCGCCGGGATTGTCGTTCACGTATGGCGATGATTGCTTGAAGCTGAACAAGGATTTGACTGAGACACTTGAATTTACGGCACAAGAGCCGGGCACCTACGCGTTTTTGTGTTGCAAGAAATGCGGCACGGGACATGGAAGAATGAAGGGCCAGATTATCGCCGAGCCTTAGTTCGTGAAGATACTCGTCTGTCGTTTGCGCGGCTGCTATGTCGCGCAGATTTTTCTGAGCGCGCGAGTTTTGGTAGCTGTTCCTCACCAAGATCGTCGCCCATCCCTATAGCCCGAGCCCATCGCTTGGCACTTTCTCGCAGCTCGCCGATCGCAAGGCCGTGATGATCTTCGGGAAATCGCAATAGCTTCACGATTCCCGCGGCCAGCAACAGTTCCACCCCTTCTGGGTTCCCGCGCTGACGGTGATGAAACGCGGCAGTGATTTGTATCAAGCCTTGCAGGAAGGTTTTCTCGGGCTCAGTTTCCACGAGCCATATCTCTTCCCAGAATTCGTGTGCTTCGAAGAATTTCTTCGCATTGAAGTGTGCTAGCCCCTGTTCGAATTTCTTTTCTCGTTCTGCGGATTTCATCGTGGGATCGATTAAATCTCGATAGAATCTTTGCCGGCTCCAAGTGATCACGATATCAGCGCGGAGACCTCGGTAGGAATGGAAATTCGAATTGAATTGCCCGGCGTGAAGCTAGGTCTGGTCGAAGCCGATGGCCTGCGTGTCGTCCCCGTAGATTTGGGGCTCGCAAAGTTGATGGATGAAGTGTCGGAGCGCAAGCGCAATGAGTTCACGGTCGAGAGTCTGGCGGAAGTGCCCGCAGTTCGTGCGGTGCGAGCGATGTTTCGCGAATGGGGTATGGACCCGTCGAAATATCGGCCGTCGTCGGAGGCGCTGCTGAGGCGCGTGGTGCAGGGTAAGGGACTGTGCCGTGTTTCGAATGCTGTTGACATTTGCAATTTGGGGTCGATTGAAACGGGCTGGCCATACGGCTGCTATGACCGTACGCACATTCGCGCGCCAATCATCTTTCGTCACGGTGCACCCGGTGAAATGTATGAGGGGATAGGGAAGAGAATGTGGCACCTGCAGGGCCGGCCCGTTTTGGCCGATCCGGCTGGGCCGTTTGGAAGCCCGATCAGCGATTCCACGCGCAGCATGATTACCGAATCGGCGCGCGAGATTCTTGTCGTGATCTATGCACCGGAGGGCGCGGCGGATTCCGGAATTGAATCAGCGATGGCGCGATTAGGTGAGCGGTTCGCTCAGTTTGCGGAGGCTGGCGCGGCGAGGACGTTAATAAGCCAGCCTTAATGTGTCGTCGACGGGTGTTTTGGTGTGCCCGCTGTATGGAACTTCCCTGGAATCAGGTTATTCTGGTGTGTCTGCAGCGAGGTCCTTGGTGGCGAAATTCCAACTCACTCTTCTCATTCACGCGCACCAGCCGGTTGGGAATTTCGAGGACGTTCTTGAGCGCGCTTACGCGCAATCCTACTTGCCATTTATCGAGGTTTTATCTCGACATCCTTCCATTCGTCTCGGTTTGCACTACACGGGATCGCTACTCGAGTGGATACAGCGTGCACACCCGGAATATTTCGAGCGTTTGCGCGGGCTTGTGCAGCGCGGGCAAATTGAAATCGTCGGCGGCGGGTATTACGAGCCGATTCTCATCGCGATTCCGCCGGCCGATCGGCAAGAACAAATCAGGCGCCTTGCGGATTATGTGGAAAAGCATTTTGGTGCGCGGCCGAAAGGAGCGTGGCTGGCCGAGCGCGTCTGGGAACCGCAGCTTCCGTCTTCGCTCGCCCCCGCCGGCGTCAAATATACGCTCGTGGACGACAACCATTTTCTCGGCGCAGGCTTCGAGATGAGCCAACTGCATGGCCACTATTGTGCGGAGGATCAGTGCCACACCGTCAACGTTCTTCCCGGCCTGAAGACACTACGCTATTTGCTCCCGTTCCGCCCTGTGGGAGAAACTTTGGACTTTTTGCGCCGCGCCGCGGGCGAGCATCCCGGAGCTCTTGCGGCGATGGGAGATGATCTCGAAAAGTTCGGCGTGTGGCCCGGTACGAACAAGCTTTGCTACACGGACGGCTGGCTTGAGAATCTGTTTCGCGAGATTGAGAAAAGTGCGGATTGGCTGGAGACGTCCACACCCGGCGATTCAGTGGCTTCGCGTCCATCGCTTGGCCGTGCCGATCTTCCGACTGCGTCCTATACGGAAATGATGGAGTGGGCTCTGCCGGCGCCGGCGCGCGTACGTTATCACGCATTGACGCAGGAGTTCGCCTCGCGGCCGGAGGCGCTTCCATTTCTTCGGGGAGGAATCTGGCGAAATTTTTTTGGGAAGTACTGCGAATCGAACCTGCTGCAGAAAAAAGTTGTGCATGTCTCAGGGAAAGTGCGAAAAGTGGCTGAGAGGAACTCGCGCGACAAGGCGTTTGTGGGGGCGACTGAGAAAGCCACATCACTTTTGTTGCGTAGCCAGTGCAATGATGCCTACTGGCATGGTGTGTTCGGCGGCCTCTATGCGCCACATCTCCGTACCGCGCTATGGAATTCGGTGATTCAGGCGGAGTCAATTGCGGATCGTCTGTCGCACCGCGCGAAAGAATATGCAGACGTGGCACAATTCGATTTTGATGCGGATGGGCGCGAGGAAATTTATTTCACATCGGATCGCTACGCTGCGCTTCTGAGACCGGATGATGGCGCAACGATCTGCGCGATCGATTGCCGCGCCACGAATGTCGCGCTCATCAATTCGCTCGAACGCCGCTTGGAGGCATACCATGCGGGGCTTAAGAATCTCGGATCCAAGGATTTTGAAGGCGCGACGTCGATTCATGAGCAGGCGCGAGTGAAAGAAGAAGGCCTGGAGCGCTGGTTGCATTATGACCGCTGGCCGCGCCATGCATTCCGGTTGCTGCTTTTTAGTCCGACCAAAACCTATCAAGATTGCGCAACGGTGAGCCTGGAAGAAAATGCTGCACTCGCTGGCGGGCGGTTTCGAGTGGTGGAGGTCTCGAAAACTGGCGCGACGCTTGCCTCCGAAGAAAGCGCGGATTGGCCGGCTGAAAAGGCGTTTAGGTTGATGCGAACGCCCAAAGGGTTTGAAATCAGCTGCGACGTCACGGTGCAACGGACGGCTCCTGGCGCCGCGTCTGTAGTCGTCGGGATCGAGGCGGTTGTGAATTTCCTCGCGCCGTCGGCTCCAGATCGCTACTTCGAATCATCGGGGCAGAGGTATCCTTTGCGATGGGCGTCCGCGGTGCGGGCCAGTTCGATGCGCGTGGTGGACGAGTGGCAG
This sequence comes from uncultured Acidobacteriota bacterium, assembly GCA_963729525.1. Lineage (GTDB taxonomy): Bacteria > Acidobacteriota > Terriglobia > Acidiferrales > UBA7541 > Palsa-295. Next base: position 2,044,534 of record CAVSOB010000005.1, on the reverse strand, counting down.
AAGACTGAAGTGGAATTAAGGGCGCCCGGGGCGCGCGATTTCTGGGTTTCGCCAATCGAAACCGTGTCGGAATCAGAGGATGGATTCGAGCGGATCTATCAAGGCTCGCAGATTATTGCGATTTGGCCGATTGAGTTGGAAGCGGGCGCGGAGTGGCGTGGAAATCTGACGTTGGCGATTTCAAGGGTTGACTGACAACGCGACGTGAATCAAGTTTAAGGTTCGCCGGTCGCAAGCGGCAGGGCGACGCAGGAGGCGCGAAATGGCAGTATCACAAGAGTTGATCAATATTTTGGTATGCCCGCTGGATAAAACTCCGGTGAAACTGACGGCGGATCAGAAGGGGCTAAAGTGTTCGCAGTGCCGTCGCGTCTATCCGATCCGCGATGATATTCCGGTAATGCTGGTGGATGAGGCGCGCATTGAAGCGCAGTAGATTCTAAGGCGCGACGCGTCGTAATTCTGCTTTCGAAACTATGGCGGATAGCCGAGCGATTGGTCCTTGAACTGAACCCACAGCCGAACTTCTTTAACTTTGTTTTCTTTCGCTGCATCGCCGCGAGAAGGAAAAGTATCGTAGGGGCTTACCTCGACGGTGACGATTACGCCCGAAGGCGAATCCGATCCATGCTTCATTTCTTCGGCGTTTACAATGTGGAAACTTTTTACGGGACCGTAGTAGCTGTTCGGCCCCCAATCCTCCATAAAATCTTTGAACGAAAAACTCGGTGCCGGCTTCCACATCTGATAAGCCAGTTCGAAATTTCCCGAGGCGACCGTGTTCAGAAAATTCTTAACGCTAGTCGTCTCCTTGTGGAAACGAAGCAGATACCAGCAGCCCAGCACGACAAGAATCACAAACGTCAGGCCGGTGATAACGTACCGGCGAATCTTCGAAGGTGGATGTTCTTCCGTGCCGTCAAAAAGCGCCACGACGACTCCTCAAACTACAATTGCCGCTTGAACAGCGCGATGCTTGCTCCAATCATGATGGCAGAAAAAACGCATAAAATTAAGACGTCCTTGTAGATTCCTTCGAAGCCCGTGTTCTTAATCGTGAGATTTCGCAGCGCGTGCACCGTGTACGTAAACGGATCCACGATTGAAATCCACCTCAGCCAGCCCGGAAACGCCTCAACCGGATACACCGCGCCGGAAGGAAAAAACAGCAGCGTATTCAACACGCCGAAAATCGCGCGGGGCACGAGCGGATCGTCCACGCGCACCATTACGAGGAACATGAAGCTGATCATCGCGACTGAAGCAACCAGCACGACGATCGCAAGGTAAAACAGCCGCACCGGATCCCACAGCCGCGGAATCCCGGCAATCAAGCCTCCGATGATCGTGAGAATGAATCCCGCCATCAATCCTTTGAGCGCCCCCGCGCCGATCAGCCCCATCACGAGTTCGGTTTTTTGAATTGGAGTGACGAGATATCCCTCGTGCAGCCCGCGCGCCTTGTCATCAATAAACGTGATTCCTCCGCCGATCATGGCCACGATGAAAATTGACATCGCGATCGAACCCGCGAGCAGGTACTTGATGTACTCGATGTACGGATACATTTCGACGACATTCAAATCCACCTGGCTCGCAAGGCGAGGCTCCACGTCGGGCGTGTTCAGCTCATTCACCATTTGCTGCACGCGTTCGAGAAGGGAACTCGAAACGAACTGGTCGGTGTTGTCTTCTGTGAAGGAAATGCGCGGACGGTTGCGCTGGTAGTAGCGCTGGGTGAAATCGTAAGGAATATCGATCACGGCGGCGACGAATCCGGAGCGGAGATCGTTGATCGCCTGCGGCAAAGATTTGTATTCGACGACGCGAAAGGTTTTCGGGCCCTCCGAAATTCCGTTCATCATTTCGCGCAGGCGGCGGGATTGCACCGTCTGATCCTGGTCCACCACAGCTACGACCGCGCCTTTGATTTTTCCTCCAAACGCGTAGCCGAGAACGATCAGCTGCACCAATGGAAACACCATCGAGGCCATCATCAACGCCGGGCTGCGGAAGAATTTCCGCATATCGCGCTCAATCAGCGCATTGACGCGGAAGAGTTTCATGCGCGTTTCACCGAGTTTTTAATACACGGTAGCGCGATTAAAATTCTCTGTAACTCGTCTTTATTCAACCGCTTACGATTTTCTAATAGGCGGTAAAACGCCCCCCTCGACGAGAGGCAAGCTGTCCCAAATCCCAGCATTTTAGCGATAGAGGTGGCTGATGTCATAGCCCGCGCCTCCATGCGCGGCGTCGCGCAATTCGCTGCCTGTGTAGTGCAAGAACACATCGTCGAGCGTCGTGCTCGTCACCGAGACTTTTTTTACCGTCACGTGCCGCACGCGGGCCAAATCCATCAGCGCCGCCACAGTGGCAGGGCCATCGTGTGATGCAATTCGCACAGCGCCGGCGTGAGTGGTTACGCCTGCGGACTGTGCGAGGTGCTGAAGCTGGTCGAGCCAGTCGGGCGGCGTGTCTTCGAATTCAGCTTCCACCGAGTCCGTTCCTGGCACGCTGTCTTTCAGCGCCGTGGGCGTGTCGAGCGCGGCCAGTTTTCCGTGATCGACAATGGCGATGCGATCGCAGAGCTTATCGGCTTCGTCCATGTAGTGCGTGGTGAGCAGAATCGTGAGCTTCGATTTGTCGCGCATGTTGCGAATCATTTCCCACACGTTTGTGCGCGAGACGGGATCGAGGCCGGTGGTGGGCTCATCGAGAAAAAGAATTTTGGGCGAATGAACCAGCCCGCGCGCGATCTCAAGCCGCCGCCGCATGCCGCCAGAAAACGTGCGCACCAGAGCATCCTGAAATTTCAGCAGGTCCACCGATTCGAGCAGGTCGTGAATCAGTTTTTCTCGCTGCTCGGAGGGAACCCCGTAGAGCTTTGCGTGAATCAGCATGTTCTCGTTGGCTGTCAATTCCGGATCGGAGGTGAAAGCCTGCGGGATCACGCCGAGAGCATGGCGTACTCCATCCGCATCCGTGCGAATATCGTGTCCGGCGATCCGCGCGGTGCCAGAAGTAGGCGGCGTGAGCGTTGTCATCATACGAATCAGCGTAGTTTTGCCAGCGCCGTTCGGCCCCAGCAGACCAAAAATCTCCTGCTCGGCCACTTGAAAGCTGACGTCGTTGACGGCGACGAGATCGCCGAACTGTTTCGTGAGGTGGTCGACTTCGATCGCGCTCATGGATTCGTTTCCGCTATGCTCGCAGCCGCTCGAACCAGTTTTTCTTCTCGGGCTGCGGCAGCAGCACTGTCGCTGTCATTCCAGTGAAAAGACGGTGCTCGGGATTAGGAACCGCAACCTTGATCGCAAAGGTTTTGATGTCGCGCTTTGTGCGGCTCACGTCCCGCTGCGTGGCGAAATCACTCTCGACGCCTTTGAAAATCACCGGCCCTTCGAGGACATTGCCGGAAGGAAGACGTACGCGCATCTTTTCGCCGAATTGAATGGAGTCTATGTAGCTTTCCTCAACGTCGGCGCGAACCCAGAGATGATCGATGTCGACCACAACGACGATTGGAGAGCCTTGCGCCACCACTTCACCTTGCTTAGCGACGCGCACTGAGACGATGCCGTCGATCGGCGCATAAATTCTGGTATAAGCCAATTGGGCGGTAACCTGCGCCACTGCGGCGCGAGCCTGCTCGAGCTGCGCAATCGCGCTGGCCACGGCACTTTTTCGCATGTCTACTTGCTTGCGATTCGCTTTTGCCACACCAATGGCGGCCTTCTGCGCCTTCACGGCATCTTCGAGAGCTCTGACGTTGGCTTCCGACATTCTTACTGCGGCCTCGGCGTGATCGCGGTCCTGGCCCGATACTTCGTGTTTGTCATAGAGCAGCTGCATGCGTTTCAAATCGGATTGATCGCGCCAAAGCTGCGCTTTGGCCTGTTCGAGTTGCGCGTCCGACGAAGTGGTCATCGCCTGGGCCTGATCGAGCGAGGCGGAGGTTTGGTCACTCGTCCACGAGTAATTGTGCTGGGCTTGAGTGACTGAATTCTCGAGCGTGCCTACATTTGCTTTTGCAGCAGCCAGGCTCGCTTCGAGTTCGGTGCGGTCGAGTTCGGCGATGAGGTCACCTTTTTTAACCTGCGAGCCTTCATCCACGGTGAGATTGACGATGCGGCCTGTGATTTGAGGGCTTACGATCACCTCGTTGCCGTCCACGACTCCGATCAGCGGGATGTCGCTGCCTTTGGGCGTGGTGGCAAAATAGACCACCAGCGCAATCAGAAAAACCATTCCAATCACGACTATGAATTTTCGCCCGGTCATCGAGGCCTCGCTGGGGAACCCTTGTCGGTGCGTTTCGGATGCTCGCTGAAGAGGCCATGCTCGATGAAATCAAGCAATGCGAGGCGGCGCGCCTCGAGTGCGTTCGTCGCGAGCAGATCGTGCCCGACGATCGATCTCATCACCGGCGCGGAAGCGAAATAAAAGGCTGCTGCACCGAGCATGGTGAATGCGGTCTGGCGCGGATCGACGTCGCGAAACTCGCCGGCCGATACACCCTCGGCAATCAAGCCGGTGAGGTGTTTGAAGAAGGGCTGAAAATAGTCGCGCGCGATCCATTCAATCTTGGGGGCGGCATCCATCGCTTCCCGCTGCACCAGGCGCGGATAATTCGGATGCGTCGCAAGGAAATCGAAATACCCGTTTACCCAGGCGCGCAGCCGTTCGCGGGGAGGGGCATCAGGGGCCGGGGGCGAATAGACGACCTTGCTGAGTTGGCGAAAGAGATTTTCGAGGACGGCGCGATGGAGGCGACGCTTGTTCCCGAAGTAGTAGTAGAGCATCGCCTTATTGGCATGGGCTTCCGCAGCGATTTCGTCAGTGCGCGCGCCGGCCATGCCTTGCGCGGCAAAATGGCGCTCGGCGGCGGCGAGGATGCGCCGCGCTGTGGCGGGGTTCTCGACTTTTCGGCGTCCTAATTTCATACACTCCCGAGATGCGGTGTTTCCTGAGCCGCTCTCGCAAACCCTAGTTATTTAACTAACCGGTTAGTTTAATTGATTTGAGACGCACGGTCAAGATGCATGCCGTCGCGCGTTCTTTATCTAATACGGGCTGATTTCGATTTTGTTACTAGCCTTCGAGAGCGCCGGCGGCTCCGGCGGGTAGTTCGATGGAATATTTCGTCCGTGCTTTCTCTTTGTGCAGTTCGAGGGCGAGTTCGATCAGGCGGTCGATGAGCTTCGTGTATGGCAGGCCGGAGGCTTCCCACAGCTTGGGATACATGCTGATGGAAGTGAAACCGGGAATCGTGTTGAGTTCATTGATGAAGATTTTTCCGTTCTTGCGATCCAGGAAGAAGTCGCACCGCGCCATGCCGGTACCGTCGATCGCGCGGAAGGCGCGAACAGCATAGTCCTGAAACGTGGCGACTTGTTTCTTGGTGAGCTGCGCAGGAATAACGAGTTGCGTTCCGCCTTCCAAATATTTCGCGGTGTAATCGTAGTATTCGCGGTGCGGAACGATTTCGCCGGGGATTGAGGCGCGAACCTCTTCGTTGCCCAGCACCGAAACTTCGATTTCACGGCCGTTCACTCCGCGCTCGACGATGATTTTCAGTCCAAATTCAGCGGCGAAGTCCATCGCCTTCCGCAGTTCGTGCTGCGCGTTTACGCGCGTCATGCCGACTGACGATCCGAGCGTCGCGGGCTTCACGAAGACCGGAAAGCGGAACTTCTTTTTGATTTCGCGCAGCACTTTCACGCGCTCGCGTTCCCATTCCCAGCGGTGAAAGGCGAGAAACGGAACGATCGGCAGACCGGCCTGCTCGAAAAGACGCTTCTGAACGTCTTTGTCCATGCCCACGGCGGAGGCGAGAACGCCCGCGCCAACGTAAGGGAGACCCGCCAGCTCGAGCAGACCTTGCACGGTGCCGTCTTCGCCGAACGTGCCATGAAGCACCGGGAAGACTACGTCGACCAACACACTCGGCTGACCAGTGGAGGCTCCCACGGGAACGAGTTGCGCCGCCGTGGGATCAGCGGGCAGCATCACACGGTCACCGGATTTCAGCACGTCGCCCAGCATTTTCACGGCGCCGGAGCCGACGAGCCAGCGACCGTCTTTCGAAATGCCGATGGGAACTGCTTCGTATTTTTCGGGATCGAGAGCGCGAATCACCGAGGCGGCTGACGCGAGTGAGACTTCATGCTCGCCGGAGCGCCCGCCGAAAACGACACCGATGCGTAGCCGCTTTTTGATTCCGGTCATCGATTCCCGTTCGCGATTTGACGTTTGCTCATCAAAGAATCTTTTTTCCGAGTCCTGAAAGGACGAGCTCGACGCCGAGCAGAGCCGTGGTGTTGTGCTCATCAATCACTGGATTTATTTCAACGAGTTCGAACGAAACCATGCTTTCGCTATCGGCAATCATTTCGAGAGCCAGATGCGCTTCGCGGTAGGTGACGCCGCCACGCACTGGAGTCCCCACTCCGGGAGCATCGGTAGGATCAACAAAATCCATGTCGAGGCTCACCGCGACTCCGGATGTGTCGTCCGTGGCGAAACGCAGGGCTTCAGCCATCACCTCGCGCATACCGCGCTCATCGATATCGCGCATCGTAAAGACGTGGACGCCCGAATCCTTCATGAGTCGGCGCTCTTTCGAATCGAGGTCGCGAATGCCGACCAGTGCGACGCTGCGTGGTTCGACCATCGGCGTGATGCCGGCCAGTTTGGTGAGTTCTGGCGGCCCATAACCCATGATGGACGCGAGAGGCATTCCGTGTACGTTACCGGAGGGAGAAGAATCTGGGGTGTTCATGTCGCCATGCGCGTCAAGCCAGATGACGCCAATGCGTTTCGATTTCTTGTTGAAATGGGCGGCTGCTCCGGCGGTGGTTCCGACAGCGATGGAGTGATCGCCGCCTAGAACGAGCGGGACCAAGTCCTCGTCGAGAGTTCTCGCAACGATATCAGCGAGCCCTTTGCAGGCTTCGGCGATTTCATCGAGATACTTGGCCTTTTTCTCCCCGTAGGGTTGCTCTTCCGGCTGGCGAACCTGAACGTTGCCGATATCTTCCACCTGCCGGCCGAGTTGCTTGAGCCGCGACTGAAGCCCGGCGACACGGAGCGCAGACGGGCCCATGTCCACGCCTCGGCGGCTGGCGCCCAGGTCCATCGGCACCCCGATGATTCGGATTTTTTCTGGCATTTTGGCGTTCTTTCAGCGGCCCGGACGGCAAGTCGATTTAAGCCGGTCAAGGATAAACGCGATAGAGCATCCGTGGGAAGGGGATGACCTCGCGGATGTGCTCAGTCCCGCAAATCCATGCGACGGTGCGCTCAAGGCCCAGGCCAAAGCCGGCGTGCGGCACACTGCCGTAGCGGCGCAGATCGAGATACCACTGGAATGATTCCTCCGGCAGATTGTGCTCGCGCAGGCGTTGAACAAGTGTTTCGTAGCTTGAGAGGCGCTCGCCGCCGCCGATGATCTCGCCGTAGCCTTCGGGCGCGATCATGTCGAAACTCAGCGCAAGCTCAGGCCGCTCGGGATCGGTAGCCATGTAAAAGGCTTTCATCGCTGTGGGATAGCGGTGGATCACGACGGGCTTATCGAATTCCTTCGAGATAATCGTTTCTTCGTCGCCGCCAAAATCGTCGCCCCATTTGGCTGGGTTGCCGGCCTTTTGCAGAACTTTGATCGCATCGTCATAGCTAATGCGCGGAAAGGGTGGGGCGATTTTCTCGAGTTTCGCAACGTCGCGTTCGAGTGTGGCAAGTTCGCGGGCGCGATTTTTTACGACGGACTGCACGACTGCGCTGACAAGCCCTTCGCTGAGTTGAACCATGTCTTCGAGATGCGCGTAGGCGGCTTCGGGTTCGAGCATCCAGAACTCGGTGAGGTGGCGGCGTGTTTTCGATTTTTCGGCACGAAACGTTGGACCGAATGTGTAGACCTTGCCAAGCGCCGCGGCGGTGGCTTCCACGTAAAGCTGGCCGGATTGCGTCAGATAGGCTTTTTGGTCGTCGATGTAGTTCACTTCGAAGAGCGTGGTGGTGCCTTCGCACGCGGCGGGCGTAAATACCGGCGCGTCAGTCAGCGTGTACCCTTGCGAATCCATGTAGTTGCGCGCTGTGCGCTCTGCTTCGGCGCGGATGCGCAGAATGGCGGCCTGGCGCGGCGTGCGGATCCAGAGATGACGTCTATCGAGCAGAAAATCGACGCCGTGCTCCTTGAGCTGGATCGGATACGGCTCTGAATCCAAAACGCGCTGGACTACTTCAATGCCGACGATGTGAATTTCATAGCCGCCGGGAGCGCGTGGCTCGGCGTGGATTTTGCCAATGACGATGACGCTCGACTCCTGTGGAAGCCCCTTGAGTGCCTCGAAGGCTTGCAGCTGCTCTTTGAGCGAAACAACGCCCTGCATCACGCCCGTGCCGTCGCGAAAAATCGGGAACAGGAGCTTGCCGGATTCGCGGAGGTTGTAGAGCCAACCGCGAATCGTCACCGTTTCTCCGGAGTGCTGACCGGCCTGGTCGATGGTGATGATTGGCGTGGCGTTAGGAATGTGGGCTTGCGCTTGTTGGGTCATTCAGTGGTCCGTTTCCTTGGCTCTGCAATTAAGATTTGGCGGCGCGGTCGCGCTCGGTGTCCAGATTTTTCTCAAGCTTGTCGAACGTGGAGCGGATTTGATCCAGGGTCGGCGTTCCGTCCGGGTGAGCCTTTAATTCGAGTACCATGGCAACCGGTTGCGGGGCGTTGGCAAATGAGCCGAGCGCCGCATCCCAATCGATCGTGCCGTCGTAGGGAAGTAGGTGCTCGTCCTTCTCGCCGTGATTGTCATGGATGTGCGAGGTGACGACACGGTCGCGCATCGCGTCAAACGCGACTTCGACGGTCGTGTCCATATGTGCGTGGCCCGTGTCGAGGCATAGGCGCAGGTCGTGAAGATGCGTGTCGACAATGAAATGGTGGAGTGACGCCGGCGCGCCGATTTCATTTGGCGTGTTTTCGAGGGCGATCGTGACGCCGCGGGCCTTCGCGAACACGGTAAGAATTTCAAGGGACGTGAACGCCGCATCGAGCTTGCGCTGGTCGGCTGAATCACGGCCATGTCCAATGTGCTGAATAAGATAACGGAATGGGACGCGCTCAGCCACATCGAGGGCCCGCTTCACTTCGTCGACGGCATCGAGTCGCCGGATGCGCTCGGTATCGGAAATCGAGAGAGGCACGCCGCTCTCGCGGCCTGGTGCAAGGTCGCGCTCGGTAGGCGAATGCAAGGAGTGAAGCTCAAGGTGGTATTCGGCGAGGGCGTCGGCCAATTCGCGAACCTTTAAGTCGTCGCGGTAATTGAAATGACTAGGGGCGGAAAAGACCTCAATTGCGTCGATTTCCGCGTGCGAAATTTCCGCCAAAAGCGCCGCCGTCAGCGGTTGGTGGATGAAGCGATAGGTGGAGAGGATGCGGCGCATTACGGACTCGCGATGGGTGACCGGTGGAATTGTTCGTAATTATGCGGGCATTTCATGACGGATTAGGGTAGCAGGTGCGGGCTGGATTGCAAACGCACGTTCGGAGCGAATTTCGCCGGAGCGGCGCGAGCTGGAAGCTGGAGTGACGTTAAATTGCTTAGAAACCTGAGGCGGCGCCCGGGCGGCGAGGTTCGGGGGCGCCGAGCCGTTCGCCTGTTTGAGGATCGATGCCAATCGCTTCGACCAGGCCAACCCAGCCCGGCTTGTCGGCAAATTTGTAGCCGCGGGCTTCGAGACCTTTTGCGACATCCAACGGGAAATTGGGTTCGAGGAGAACTGTGTCGGGCAGCCACTGGTGGTGAAAGCGCGGGGCGTTGATCGCGGCTTGTGCGTCATCGCCGAGACGCATCCAGTTGAGAATTGAAAGTAGCGTACCGGAGATGATGCGCGGGCCGCCGCGTGCGCCTGTGACGAAGCTGAGCTGGCCATCGCGAAGGAGGATGGTAGGAATCATGGAACTGAGCGGGCGCTTGCCGGAAGCAATTGTGTTCGCTTCGGATTGAATGAGGCCGTACATATTGGGAGTATTAGGCTGCGACGTGAAGTCGTCCATTTCGTCGTTGAGCAAATACCCGTCTCCGGTTGTGACGCCGGAGCCGTAGAGATTGTTGAGGGTGTAGGTGTTGGCGACGGCATTTCCAGCGGGGTCGACGACGGAAAAATGAGTTGTATGGCCGTTGGTTGCGGCGGCAGCAAAGTTGCGATTGATGTCATCGCTAGTTTGTGCCCCGGCAGGGGTGCTCAGATTTTGCGGGCATGGACCCGAGGACGAGCTCGCGTCTTCGAAAGCTGCCGGATTGCCAGCACGAATTTTTTCGGTGGAAGAGGCGTGCTCAGGATCGATGGTGCGGCGAAGCACGTCTGCATAACAGGTCGACATCATGCCGCGCAGAGGAATTTTTGCAAAAGCGGGATCGGCAAGATAGGTCGCGCGGTCGGCAAAGGCACGTCGCAGGGCCTCGATCACCCAGTGCACGGACTGCGCGTCGTTCCAGGATTTCAATTCGATGGGAGCTAGAATATTAAGAGCTTCAATCGCGACGCTTCCTGAACTAGGTGGCGGGCTGGTGATCACTTCCCAGCTGTGACCATTCACTTTGTAATCGGCGGTGAGAGGCTCGCGAATTATCGGCTTGTATTTTGCGAGGTCTTCGAGCGAAATGAAGCCACCTTCGCGTTTCATTTCGTCTGCCAAATCGTGGGCGGTTTGGCCGCGATAAAATTCGTTCGGACCGTTTTGAACGATGCGGCGCAGCGTTGCCGCAAGCTCCGGCTGTCGGAGGATTTCGCCGGACTGATAATACACGCCGTTCTTGAGGAAAATTCGGCGGCTCGTGGGGGATTGATTGAACACCGTTTCCATTGAGCGGAGCGACGTGGCGAGTTTCTCGCTTACCGGAAATCCTTCTTCGGCTAAACGAATCGCCGCCGCCATTACGTCGCCGAGTTTCATCGTGCCGTAGTTTTTAAGGGCCAGCGCAAGTCCCGCAACAGTGCCGGGAACGGCGACCGCTCGATAGCCGACGAGCGAGGCTTGCGTGTCCACAGTTCCATCGGATTTCACATACATGTCGCGGGAGGCTTTCGATGGCGCCACTTCGCGATAGTCAATGAAAGCCGTGCGGCCATTGGCGAGCCGAACGAGCATGAAGCCGCCTCCGCCGATGTTGCCAGCTTCGGGATTGACTACGGCCAGAGCGAATCCGACCGCGACGGCGGCATCAATCGCGTTGCCGCCGCGCTTCATGATTTCAGCGCCCACGTCCGATGCGATCTTTTCGTCGCTCACTACCATTGCTTTCGCCCCCCGCACGGGATGTGCAGGCCAATCGAAATGCTGCGAAGCAGGGACCGGTGGCGACTGGGGATATTGGGCCGGAGCGACAGTCGAAACAATAGCCAGCAGAGAAGCTGCAAAAATGATTTTCGCGGGAAGTTTCATCAGCGAAGCGAATTTATGTGAATGGGATGCGCCCGTCAAGGTTGGAGGGCGGCCCAATGCTGCGTCATTTTGCCGACTCAAACCGGAAGGTGCGACAGCCGAAGTGCACTCAGTGGGGTTCGCTAGTGGAGAAAATAAACGAAGGCGGAGGCAACGGCTGCACCAGCGGCGACGGCAAATGCCATCCAGGCCGACATCGGAGGCGTGTGACGCCGCAGACTCTGATCGTTATTTTGAATTGCGTGCTCGGCAAGAAGGGCTGCGTATTGGTTCGCAAAAGCTGTGGCTTCGGGCTTGGACCCAGGATCGTTTTCAGGCGTGATCTCGATGACGTCGCCGGGCATGTTAGTTGATCGTAACGCGGGCGAGATACTAGTCCAAAATTGATTTGAGGGAAAGTACAAAAAAGGTAACAACATTTCAGGTGCGGAAGGAATTCGCAGCTTCCACGCAAAGACGAAGCTTCTCGATGGCTTCCTCGACCGTTCGAGTTTTGAGGCCGCAGTCCGGATCGATCCAGACCCTTTCCTTGGGGAGGATGGTCAGCGCGCTTTCCACACGCCGCCGAACCGCTTCACGGCCTTCCATTTTGTGAGAGTGCACGTCAACGACGCCGAAACTAATATCTTTCGTAAACGGGTGGCGACGGAATATCTGGAGAAGATCCAAATCGCTGTTGGACATTTCGAGATCGAAATTATCCACCGCTAGATCGAGCATGCCGGGATAGATATGTTCAAATTCGCCGTAACACGCGTGGGTGATGAAATACGCGTCGAGATCTTTGGTGGTGCGCTCCATGGCTTCGAGCGCGATAGGCAATTCCTCGGGGCGGACGGAAAGTGCGGGTTCGTCAATCTGAATGATTTTGCAGCCAGCTACTATTAAAGCCTCGACCTCTTTGCGGATCACGGCGGCGAGAGCCATTGCCGTTGAGCGGCGGTCGGGATAGTGCTCGTTGAAGCTCCAGTCCATGATGGTGTAGGCGCCGGTGAGCATTCCTTTCACGGGTCTTTTCGTCAGGCTCTGGGCAAATTGCCATGAATCAACGGTGACAGGACCGGGCCAGGAGACTTCGCGAGTTACGATCGGTTTGTGATAGTAGCGATTGCCGTAAGCGCGGACGAGACCACCCACCGTAAATCCCGGAAGCCGCTCGGCAAAGTAAGCGACCATGTCGCCGCGATACATCTCGCCGTCCACAAGAACGTCTACGCCCAGTTTTTCCTGGGTCTCAATCCAAAATGCAGTGGCTTTGCGTTCGAGGTCACGAAGCCGGTCCTCTGAGATTTTGCCTTTCGCGAAATCCGAACGGGCGCGGACGAGATAATCGGGCTTTGGGAAACTACCGACAGAAGTAGTGGGAAAAAGCGGCAGTTGCAGGCCGAGATGTTCGAGTTTGTCGCGGCTCATGAGAGACGAGTCCTCTAGGCCGCCACGGCCGCGCGGATTTTTGCAAGCAGCTCGAGCTTGGCAAAAGCACGATCGCGAGGAAGATACTCGAGGCCGCAGGAAGGATTAAGATAAGCGCGTCCGCCCTGAATTTTCGGCAGGAGGCGATCGATTTGACGGGCAATTTCACCGAGGTCTTCCAGTTTTGTGTTGCGCCCATCGATAAGCCCGAGACCTAGAGGTTTAGGTGAGCCAGCGGAGGCGATGAGGTTGGCGAGTTTTGGATTGTAAGTGAAATCGAGGCCGATGATGTCGACCGGGAGAGCGATGAGTTTTTCATAGCGCGGCGTTGGATCATGAAAGTAAACGTACAGCGCCAACTCGGCGCGGCGCCCTTCTGGAACGGCCTTGTCGCGCGCAGCAATGAGCATCGCGAAAGCTTTCTCGAAAATCTGCCAGTCCTCGGGATACTTGATAATTGCAGGCTCGTCGATTTGGATCAACGAGGCGCCGATCCCCACGAGCGCGACAATTTCGGCGGCGAGCGCCTCCGCATAAGCAAGAGTCCGCGCTTCAAGCGAGGAGAAGGGATCGCCGCCGTTCCCAGCGTGGCCGGGAAGAGAGAACTTCGCCAGGGTGTAGGGGCCGGTGAGGATCGGTTTGATAGATAGCTTACCGGCGAGATTATTTGGTGTCGGAAGATGGCCGAGGGCGTTGCGAGCGAAGCTAAAATCCTTCGCGACGATCGCATCGTTTCGCTTGGGAATGCCGGTGATAACAGGCTGGCGAAAATAAAAGTTGGTGTCGAAAAACCGTTGCAAGCCGGCGATCTTGACGTTAGAGAGTTTGGACGCGATGTGCGAGATCGGGTCGTACCAGCGAATTTGGCCGTCGGTGATGACGTCGAGACCGGCTTTCAGCTGGTCGGCGATAGCACGGCGTGTCATCTCATTTTCGGCGTCGAGGAGGTCCGCGGTATTGCGTTCGCCGCGATCGAGCGAGGCGATTGCGCGACGGAGAATCTGAAGTTCGGCACTGTCGCCAATGCGTGGATAGCTGCCGGTGTTTGCGAGGCGCAGACCGGGAAGCTTAGGATCAGGCGACGAAGGCATGCACACGGCCTCTTAAAGGGAATCGCGATGACGTTAGACGAAACGGGTGGAAGCGTCAAGACGGGCGTGGATTGAACGCGGGGATCACCGCCAACAATCAAGGTAAAGACGAGGTGGAACCGCATGCGCTAGCCGTTTCGGCGTAAAAAACGGGCGCGATCTGCACGGCATCTCCGGTGGGTGCGGCGATCGATGAGTAGGGATCAAATACGATCATGAGATGGGTTTCTGTGCCCGGAAGCACATTGAAAGAGCCATCGGCAATTACATTCGATGTAATCAGGATGTCGTGCGCTCCATTCTTCAAAGCCAACGGGTGCACATGGCCACTTGTATCTATAACGCAGTTGAAGTTCGGGGCGAGACATTCGTTGTGTTGCGGTAGCGGTTCACCCGCAGCTGGCTGGTCGGAAACAAGGCGCAAGCGAATTTGACGGTACACATCGGCGCGAACGAAGGTCTTGCGAGCGAGACGAGATGCGCACCCGAGGCTCGACGCAGAAGTGGATATCAGATCAATTTGAACCGGCTCATTTGCGAGATCGGGCATAAGTTCCTGCCATTCGGGGGAATCTTCGCTTGCAAGCGCACTGGGTTGTGCTTCGATTCCGCGAAGAGTGATAAAGACGTGCTGAAGATTTGGCGACATTGGAGCAACGGTAGAAGGACGAAAAGAATTGATGCCGACGATGATTGTGCCATTTCCGCCATTAAGGTTGCACGTCGGTGGATTCGTGGTGGAAGTCGTATTCGGAAAGATGCCTGTGATGAGAAAGCACGTATCGCCGCAACCGATTAGCGCAAAACAAAAAAGAAGGCCGGCACCCATAAGTCCGGCAGAGACTGTCTCTTTCTGTCTTGGCATCGATGTGCTGCGGAAAAACATGGCAACCTTGACGAGCAGCCAAGAGAAGTATCTGCGCCGAGCGCCATTGGGTCAAATTTAAGCGAGGTGAACAAAATTCGAAAACTGGCTCAGATGAATCAAGACTCGCGTGAATCGCCGACGGAAAAATATGTGCAATCGGGGTGATGGAAAACGAGAGCGCTGACGCTTGCTTCCGGGTCCATCATCATGCCTTCGGTGAGGTGCACTCCGATTTCCTCGGGACGCAACAGAAGCCAGATACCGGACTGGTCTTCAAGATTCGGGCAGGCGGGGTAGCCGAAGCTGTAGCGCTTGCCGCGATAGCGTGACGTGAAGCGGTCGGCCATGGTAAGGGACGGCGGGTCGGGAAAACCCCAGTCTTCGCGAATGCGGCGGTGCAGCCATTCGGCGCACGCTTCGGCAGTTTCGATCGCCAGCGCTTGTAGGCCATGTGAGAAAAAATAACGGCCGGCCGCTTTTGCCGCCTCGGCGCGCTCGCGGATTCCAGCGCCCGCCGTGACAACGAAAATCGCGACGTGATCGCGGGAACCGTTTGCCGCGGGCAGGACATAGTCGCTGAGGCAAAGGTCGCCGGGTGGACTTTGGCGCTGGAAATGAAAAGTGTGAATCGGTGTCCCGGCATCAGGAGCGTAGAGGGCAATCGAATTTCCGTTGCGCTCGGCTTCGAAGAATTGCCATGTGGCGGAGACTTTCATGAAGGTGGCCGCTTCGCCGCGGACTTCTTCCATGTTGTTGAATAGCTCGAGCGCACGCGGATCGCGTTCCGCGAGAGCCTTCTCGAAATTTCCGCGGAAGCCGAGATGGCGTCCGTAGATCATGAAAGGATTGATGTAACTCCAAATTTCACTGAGATTGGGGATCGCGCGAACTTTGCGGTCGAGATACGCGACAGGCGGGATTTGGATATCAGTGCGAATTCGCGGGGCACGCGCATCGCTAATGGGCGCAGCCGCTGTTGCCGACGCAGGCTCGTCGACCACGAGCGTTTCGACGTGCGTGTGCGCTTGAATCGCGGCATCGCGTTGCGCTGGATCGCTGAGTTGGTTCATCAGGCGCAGACCTGTCATAGCGTCTTTCGCGTAGCAGACAGCGGTGCTGTACTGCGGGGCAATTTTAAGCTTCGTGAATTTCTCGGAGAGCGCAGCGCCTCCGACGAGAAGCGGGACACGGATTCCAGCTTCGCGAAGATCCGCGGCAGTGGTGACCATTTGTTGCGCGCTTTTCACCAGGAGGCCAGAAAGGCCGATCGCGTCGGGCTGGTGCTCTCTGTGTGCGCGGATTAAATCTTCGGGGGGAACTTTGATGCCAAGATTCACCACATCGTAGCCATTGTTTTTCAGGATAATCTCGACGAGATTCTTGCCGATGTCGTGGACGTCGCCCTTCACGGTGGCGAGGATCACTTTGGCGCGGCGTTCGGTGTCGGATTTTTCCATGAATTGCTCGAGGTGATTCACGGCAGTCTTCATCGCTTCTGCGGATTGCAGAACCTCTGCGACGATCAACTCATTGTTATTGAAGAGCCGTCCGACCTCGGCCATGCCTGCCATCAGCGGACCGTTGACGACATCGAGCGGAGCAACGCCTTCCGCTAATTTCTTGTTCAGGTCGGCGACAAGGCCGTCTTTCGAACCTTCGAGAATGTAATTTGCCAGACGCTGATCGAGCGGGAGATCTTCGGGGCGCGCTTTTTTGCGCGAGCCGGCGGCGCGGAAATGTTCGCTGATTGCTGCGATGTGAAATTGGTTGATGGCGGCTTTCTGCTCGCGCGATTGTTCACGCCAGTCGGCCGGGGCGGCGCGAATTATTTCGGCTTGCGGATGCGCGTTCGGGATTTCAGCAGGGACGCGATTAAAGAGGAGATTTTCGGTCAGGGTGCGCTCGTCTTCGGGGATTGAAGGGAAGCGCTCGATGCGTTCGGCGTTGACGATGGCGAGGTCGAGACCAGCTTTCGTGCAGTAGTAGAGGAAGACGGAGTTGACGACTTCGCGAGCGCCGGGTGGGAGGCCGAAGGAGACGTTGGAAATTCCAAGAACTGTACGGACATGCGGAATACTTTTCTTGATTAAGCGGATGCCTTCGATTGTCTCGACGGCGCCGCCAATGTAATTTTCATCGCCGGTGGCGCACGGAAAAACGAGCGGATCGAAAATTATATTTTCCGAGCGAATGCCGTACTTGCCGGTAAGCAGCCGGTAGGAACGCTCGGCGATTTCGAGTTTTCGCTCGCGGGTGAACGCCTGCGCTTGATTGGGATCCTCGTCGATGCAGCCAACAATAATTGCGGCGCCGTAGGAACGGGCGAGCGGGCAGACGCGCTCGAACTTCTCTTCGCCGTCTTCGAGATTGATGGAATTGATGATGCTTTTGCCCTGGCAATAGGTGAGGGCAAGGTCGATCGCGGCTGCGTCCGTGGTATCGATCATGAGCGGGGCTTTAATTTTGCGGATGAGCTGATCGTAGAAAGGCGGAATGTCCTTTATCTCTTCGCGGTCGGTGCTTTGCAGGCAGACGTCGACGATATGGGCGCCGCTTTTTACCTGGCGCCGAGCAATTTCTGTGGCTTCCTCCCATTGTTCGGCGGCAACGAGATTCTTGAAGGCGCGCGAACCGATCACGTTGGTGCGTTCGCCGACGATCAGCGGGCGCGTGCTTTCTTCGGCTTCGATCATTTCGATTCCGGAATAGACGGCACGATGTTTCTGTTCGGCAGGGCGACGCGGCGCTTTTTTTTCCGCCATTTGCGCGATGGCGCGAATGTGATGTTCGGTGGTTCCGCAGCAGCCGCCCACGATATTGAGCCAACCGCGATCAACGAAGCGCTCGAGCTGTTCCGAGAGCGAAGTGGGAGTTTCGCCATAGCGGCCTTCTTCATTAGGTAATCCCGCGTTCGGGTAGCACGAGACGTATCGGCTCGTTAGTGACTGTAATGTGCGGATGTGATCGGTCATGAATTCGGGGCCTGTGGCACAGTTCAAACCGACCGAAAGCAATTCGACATGGTCGAGCGATGCCCACAGCGCTTCGATGCCCTGGCCGGCGAGCATCGTGCCCATGGCTTCGATCGTCGCGGAAATCATTAGCGGAACGGGCGCACCGATTTCGCGGCTGAGATCTTGAATCGCGAGGACGCCGGCTTTGATGTTGCGCGTGTCCTGGCAGGTTTCGAGGAGAAGCACATCGGCGCCGCCCTCGATTAAGCCGCGAGCTTGCTCGAGATAATTCTTGTGCAGCTGCGAAAAAGTCACGCCGCCCGTGACGCTGATGGCTTTGGTCGTGGGACCCATCGAGCCCGCTACAAAGCGAGGCTTCGAACCTTTTGAGAACTCGCTCACCGCTTGCGACGCAAGCTCGGCGGCACGGCGGCTGATTTCCCGGGCGCGATCGCCGAGTCCATACTCGGCGAGAACAAGGGGCGTGCTGCCGAAAGTATTCGTCTCGATGATGTCCGCGCCGGCTTCCAAGTATTTGCAGTGAATCCCGAGAACCACGTCGGGTCGCGTGATGTTGAGGTTTTCGTTGCAGCCTTCGACATGGGCACCGCCGAAATCGGCAGCGGTTAGATTCTCCTGTTGCAGCATAGTGCCCATCGCGCCATCCAGCACAAGGATGCGCTCCCGGAGAAGTTCACGTAGGGCGAGGCCCTGTTGAATCAGGTTCTTCATGTCCCTAACTCAATCTTCTCATGGGCGACGCGGAATGATGGCGCGGCATTAGCCCGTTTGCGGGCTGAGAGACAACCATGCAAATGTGAGGGAGGAGGGAATTGGCGGACATCGGATGAGGTAGAAGGACGGTGAGCTTTGACGGTCGGCTCGGTGTAAAGACGATTTTGAAAGAAGGTCACCCACCTAAACGAAAAATAGTTACTAAAACGCTGCAAAATTCAAGCGGCGTCGGAAAGAAACTCGACTTTGAAGGACGACGGCACTAGGCCGATCACTTTGCCGCGATCGAGGAGCTCGCGAACGGCTCGGCGTCCTTCCTCACCGTAGTCGAGAGTCCAGCGGTTCACGTACATGCCGATGAATTTATCGGCAAGCACCGGATCCATGTCACGCGCGAACTGCATCGCGTAGTTGAGCGCTGCGTCGCGATGCTCAAGGGCGTATGAAACACTATCGCGAATCACACGTGCCACTTGCAGGCCAAGCTCTGTCCCGAGTGAGCGGCGAATCGCGTTGGCGCCAAGCGGCAGTGGCAGTCGCGTGGTTTCCTGCCACCATTGGCCCAGATCCACAACGCGGTGCAAGCCAATTTGCGAGAAAAGCAACTGACCTTCGTGAATCAGCAGGCCCGCTTCGACTTCTTTGGCCTGCACGGCGTCCAGAATCTTGTCAAACGGCATCGTGACCACTTCGACGTTGGGTTCGAAGAGTTTGAGCGCGAGATAAGAAGTCGTGAGCGCGCCGGGGATTGCGATCCTACGTCCGGCGAGCTCAGTCTTCTTAATCGGGTGTGATGAAACCACAATCGGACCGTAACCTTCGCCAAAACTCGCGCCGCAATCCATCAAAATGTATTTTTCCGCGACAAACGCATATCCATAGAAGCTGACCGCTGTAATGTCGTAGGTTTCCTTGCTCGCAGCCTGATTCAGCGATTCGATATCGGACAGAATGTGTGTGAATTTCACGCCGGGAAGACGCACTTTTCCGGTGGCCAGCGCGTAAAACATGAAAGCGTCGTCGCTATCGGGCGAATGCGCGAGGCGAAGCTCAGCAGTTTTTGGCAAAGCTGCCGATGTGGCCGTCATGGGATCCATCCTGGCGCTTTCGCGAGACGCCCTTCAACACGCAGGGCTGAGATGACGCAGTGCAAGGCCGTCGGACCCGCTGTAGTAGTTGCGTTCTTCGGAGTAGCGCTATTATTCGCTGCGTTTCTTGAGAGAAGTAGGTTACCACACCGGGAAAAAGTCGTACAGTGCGCGGGCCGGAAAATTCACGAGCAAGTATTGGACGGCTACTGGACGGTTGAGTTTGTTGGAGCCGGAAGCGGAGATGCGTGATGAGCAACGAGAAGCCAGTCGTTACCGACGCGCACAAAAATGTTCGTCGCCTGAATTACAGCTTCGTCAAAACCGTCGGTAAAAGCGGTTGTAACATGCTCCGTGCAGGCAACCCACCCAACGTCGCCTTCGACGCGGACCCAAATTGAGCTCAGCGCGATACGCACACGCTTGGTGTTCGCAAAAATGCGAGCCCAGCTGCCGCGCACCTCGTCCCAGCCAAGCAGCAATTCCCCGCCCGGCTGCACGCATTCTACATTCTCATCGTGCGCCCATGCAGCTTCCATCTCGGCCATGTCGAGCGATTCGAAGGCGGCATAAAAGCGCTGATTCGCCGAGCGGACGCGCTCTTCGGGGGATTGTTTTGGAGGCGTGCTAAGTGTGGCCATTAGTCAGCAAAAGGAAAATCGAAATTAGAAACCGTACCGCGCACGGACCTTCGTGTTAAATGGCAGCGGGACTACGATCTGAGCGCAAAGCACAAGAAGAATATTGGCGACGGCGATCCGGAGAACGTCAAGCGCAATGCTCTCACCGTGAACGACCCTGTCCGCGATTGATTTTGGCGCAGTTACGGATTGATATGTTGCCGATGCCGCAGCAAACATTTCGCGATCCCCAGGAAGTCTCTTCGGCAGCCTTTTATTGAAAGCCTGGCTGGCATTATACCCGAGGCTAGCGAGGCATCACTCTGACTTTTCACCTGCGAGGAGGGGATCTTCGGGGGTGGCCACAATTCCGTGTTTGTCATCGCCGTGGACTCTTCCATCGCCATCCAGAAAAAAAGAACGGTGCCCGTTTTGTCCATATTTCTCAGGCGTGGCGGCGAGTTCGAATTTGGTGTCGTTGCCGCTTTTGTCGGGATTGATTCGGTATCGGTAGACGTAGCCGTTTTGTTTTCCGGCTGCGAGTTCGGCACTGATCAAGGCGGCCTGCTCCGGAGAAATCTGTCCGGGCGGTGCGGGCCCAAGAACAGAGAGCGACTCAGGCAATTTACCCCAGGCGCGATTGTAGGTTTGAATCGCGCTCGCGAGATCGCGAAGCGTTTGTACGGCAGCCTCTTCACGCGCGGTGAGGTCTGACGCGTCCCACTGCTTTGCTAATTGGGGAATATCGAGAAGAACGAGACCGAGCGAGATAAGCCGCCAGGCGCCATTCTCGCGTACGAGGCCGAATTCGGTTTCTTCCAAATTAAGCACCGTCACGGGAATGAAGGCGAGATTCTCGTGGACGCGCACATCCCCGAAGCGATACTCCACCGTACCTTTCGTCGCTTCGCAGCGCAGGACGGTGTGGTTCTGTGCGTCGGAAGAAGCGAGCGGCTTGCCCGGATCGTCAGTAAGGGCGAAGCGCCTGACAAACGCAGTGCGCTGAGTTTCGGGGAGGCCGTGGAAGGCTGCGGCATTATCTGCCGTCAGATAATTTGCGAATTGAGTTTCATTGGCGCGACAGGCCGCCGATAGCGCCGCGGAAAGAGCAGAGGCTGCCTCGGACGCGGCGTTGTTTTGGGGACGCGTCGTTACCGGCCACAGCGCGGCAACGCCAATGAGGCTCAGTGCTGCGATTGCCGGTGAGACAAAGCGAAAACTCATGACGGGTGGGATTTCCCGCGGGCGAGGATGGTTGCCAGGTTTTGTGTGAATAGCGAACGAGGCATCACTTCGCAACAGCCGGCTGCACGGGCTTTGGCGGCGAGATCCGTTTGGACATGCGAAAGGAAAGCGACCATTGGGATCTCGCGGGCGCCAGCGGGGAGGCGCTCAATGGCAGAAAGCGGCTGAGAGCGGGCATTCAAGTCGACAACGATGAGGCCTGGAGCGTTTTGCCCGATTTCTGCGAGAAGCGCATCCGGGGTTCCGCAAATGCGAAGGTCAATGCCCATATGTTTCGCGGTCTCGATAACTTTTGCCTGAAAAAACAGATCGTCTATCAAAGCGACAACGTCGGCCATTGCGTCTAAAACCTCGCATTCCGGTTTACCATGCGCGCGATTAAGGTACAAGCGGCGCCCAGCACCTCGCGAGCACGAGCGTGGTTTCAGTATAAAATGGGTCTTGTCATCATTGGGGGGATGGAGGTCTAAATGGCCGCTTCACCAAGCCTAGATGCGCTGCCGGGCCTTGCGGTTCTCGAACAAACGCCTATCATCATCGAAAAAATAATCTGGGCGGCAAATGAGGATCAGCTGCAGTGGAAACCAGCGATGGACCGCTGGTCCATCAGCGAAGTGTTGGCGCACTTGGCAGACGTGGAAGTGGTAGGTTTCCGCGAGCGTGTTCAGAAAATGTTCGACGAGAAGAATCCCACGCTTCGCAACTACGACCAGGATGCCGCTTACAAGGCCGGCAAATATGCAGGGAACGCCCGCGAGCACCTGAAGCGGTTCTGCCACGAACGCGACCGTACGCTCTCCTGGCTGCGCTATCTTCCGACCGGTGCCATCGGACGAACGGGCGAGCACGAAGAAGCTGGAAGAGTCACTATCGGACAATTTCTGAATGAATGGGCGTGCCACGACCTTGGACACATTCGGCAGATTGCGGAGCTTTACCGGGCGCGGGCCTTTTATCCTTTCATCGGTACTTTCCAGCGATACTACGATCTGAAACCTTAAGGTAGAGCAGAGGGCCATCCTAAATGGAACCCATCCAACAGCGCGTGCTCTCGCTGTACGACCAGCTCGAGCGCGATTCAATCGACCTTCACACAATGTTCGAGTTCGTAGGCGGAAATGACCCAAGACAGCGAGAAGCGGTCCTCGACGCTGTTTCCGAGCTTGCAAAAAGGGGTCTGCTTCGCGAGGGCGAGAGCGATTTCTATGCCCGCACTGAGGACGGGCGGCTAGCGATCGTCAATCCACGCGAGATTACGCTTTACACGCGCGAGGGTTGCACACTTTGTGAAGAAGCGCGCATAGCCATCATGCCGCTGGCGCAAGAATTTCGCGCAACGCTGCGCGAAGTGGACATCGACGACGATCCGATCCTTCATGAGCAATACACAAATGACGTTCCGGTGATTTTTCTAGGCTCGCGGATGGTTGCGCAACATAGGGTGAATGTGACGCAGTTGCGACGCCAGCTCGAGCACCTGAACAAGTAGCTTTCCAGCCTCGCAGTTTTCATTTCAAGTATTCTCGGCATACGAAAATTGGAATTGTGCTAATTCCTACGAGAAATTTCACTCGATACCCAAACCTTTTCTCGTCTTACGAATCAAACTGTTTACAGCGCGGACAAAATCTATACCGAGGAAATGCGATGCGAAGAGCAGGAAGACTGACGCACTACCGAAGCGTGGTGTTGGAAATGCTCCGCGGAGCCAACACGCATCCCACTGCGGCGGAGGTATTCCGGATCGTAAGAAAACGCCGTCCGGGCGTGGCATATGCGACGATTTACAATTCGTTGAACTGGCTCGAACGAAAAGGAATGATTGTGCGAGTCGACTTCGCGGACGAGGCGGCGCGCTACGATCCGATCATCGAGCGCCACGACCATGTGATTTGTAACCATTGTGGAGCACTGCGGGATGTGACGATCAAGCTGCCGGCGCACATCCTCGGACACGTCACGCGCGGCGTCGGCTTTCGGGTCGAGCGATATCGCACGGAGTTCTTTGGTATGTGCGGGAAATGCGCGCGTGCGAATCGCGTGAAGCCGCGCAGTGGACACTCGCAGATGGGCAGGCCGCGCCGGAAATACGACGCCTTGGCGCAAGCTGAAGTGTGAATCTGGCGCTTTCGAGCTAATGCTCGACTTCTTCTTGTGCCCCGACGGTCTCATCAGGATTATCGCCAGGGCGACCCTTTACCCGGTCATAGACGCTGAGTTGGCAGGTTGAGCCAATTGCTTCGTTGTAATAGGTGGGCACCCCGAGCGCGGTGCGCAGCTCTTCATTGAATTTGCGCAAATTCGCAAGCTGCTGCACGAGCACTGGATACTTTTTCCCCTCACTGGACAATAGAAACTTCTGATAGCCAGCGTCCCAGAGGCGCGTGAACTGGCCACACATCATGATCGTGGGAATCACGGTCATCTGGTAACGCCCTTCCGGCGTCTTCCGCAGCTCTGCGCCACAATCGTACTTCTCGATGCGTACCACGCCGCCGGAACTGCGAACGAGGAAGCCTTTTGCCGAAAGGGATTCCACCTGCGTTTGGTCAAAGAGATTGTTTACGTACCACATGGTCTGTCAGAATAAGAATTCGCCTCCCTGCTGTAAAGGCAAATATTCGCTTCGTGCGCGACGCTGGATGCATCAAACCGGCATGGCTGAACCATTGGATTCGAGTGATAGAATGGCCTGGGCATCTGCTAAGCTGTTCTAAATTAGTGGGATACGGGCCGCTTTTTGGACGGCTTTCACTCTGACGCAATCGGGAGTTGCAAATCAATTGGGGCAGCAGATTTGTCGTGAGCACAGCTAAAAAATCGGCGGCGCTATCGCAATCTCGCATGGAAACGGGAACGCGAGTCGGCGAATACCTGCTCGACCAGATCGGGCACACGCCTTTGTTGCGAATCGATAGGCTTGCTGCGAAATTCGCACCTGCGATTCAAATTCTTGCAAAGGCAGAGTGGTTTAATCCCGGCGGTTCGGTAAAGGATCGGGCGGCGTACTCGATGATTCGCGAGGGCGAACGCAAAGGCGATCTGCGGCCTGGGAAGATCATTCTCGACGCAACCAGCGGCAATACAGGTATTGCATACGCGACGGTGGGCGCGGCTCGTGGATACAGAGTTAAGCTGTGCTTGCCGTCGAGCGCCTCGCCGGAACGCATTAAGATTTTGCAAGCGTATGGCGTCGATCTGGTGATGACGCCGGGCGACGAAGGAACGGATGGTGCGATCCGTCGCGTGCGCGAAATTTACAAGGCTGAGCCAGGCAAATACTTTTATCCCGACCAGTACAGCAATGCCGCGAATCCTGCGGCTCACTACAACGGGACGGGTGCCGAGATCTGGGAGCAGACTCGCGGCGAGATCACTCATTTCGTGGCAGGTCTGGGAACGAGCGGCACCTTTATTGGCACCACTCGCCGATTGAAGGAATTCAACCCGAAGATTCGTTGCATCAGCATGCAGCCGGATTCGGGATTCCACGGCCTCGAAGGTCTGAAGCACATGGCGACGGCGATTGTACCGAAGATTTATGATCCAGAGCTTGCGGATGAAGATCTGGCTGTGCGCACGGAAGACGCGCAAAAAATGGTGAAACGGCTGGCGCGCGAAGAGGGAATCCTGGCGGGGGTGAGTTCGGGCGGTGCTCTGTGCGCTTGTTTTGACGTGGCTCGGCGATTGAAAGCGGGAGAGAGCGCTGTGATTGTTACCGTGTTTCCAGATTCCGGCGAAAAGTATTTGAGCGAGCGGTTTTGGAGTGAAGACTGAGTCGCCGCCGTGACCATCGCGCCCCTGAAAATTCGAGAAGCTCTGCTGCAGAAGATTCACGCGCACAGCGTCGAGACTTATCCGCACGAGTGTTGTGGCGCGTTGCTTGGCAGCGACGGGGACGATTCGCGCGAGGTTGTTGATCTGCTGCCGCTCGCGAATCGACGGGACGATTCGCCGCGCAATCGGTTTGAATTGACGCCGGACGACGTGCGGCTCGCGGAACACACCGCAAGCAATAAGCATCTGGAACTAATTGGCTGGTATCATTCGCACCCCGATGCGCCCGCACGACCGAGTGAATTTGATCGCGACCATGCGTGGCCGTGGTATAGCTACATCATCGTCAGCGTGCAAGTAGGTCAGCCGCGAGACACTACATCGTGGCGCCTGCGCGACGACCGCTCCGGCTACGAACCCGAGGCGATTGAATCGGAAGCCCGCTCGGCATCATCTTAAGCTTGCGGACTCCAGGAGGAAGCCGAATGGCAGTGAGGGTAATCATTCCAACGCCGCTGCGCTCCTATGCAGGCAAACAGGCGAGCGTTGAACTGCAGGCTGAAACCGTAGCAGAAGCGCTGTCGGCGCTAACCACCAAATTCGGCGAGCTCAAAAAGCATCTCTATTCGGACGACGGGCGCTTGCGCAGCTTCGTAAATGTCTATGTAAACGACGAGGACATCCGCTATTTGCAGAAGGACCAGACGCGGCTGAACGAGGGGGACACCGTCAGCATCGTCCCCTCGATCGCAGGCGGAGCGGGCAACAAGCGCACATGCTAGCGGTCTACGACGGAGTTCCCAATGCCATCCAACACTGATATTGCAGCGCCCAAGACAACCACGACAGCACAGCCTTCGATGATGCTCTCGAAGGAAGAAGTGCTGCGCTATAGCCGCCACTTGATCATGCCGGAAGTGGGCGTGGAAGGTCAGCTGAAGCTGAAAGCGGCAAAAGTGCTCTGCATCGGTACTGGCGGGCTCGGGGCGCCTCTCGGCCAATATCTGGCGGCGGCAGGAGTCGGACGGCTGGGCCTCGTCGATTTTGATAAAGTTGACCTCACAAATCTTCAGCGGCAGATCCTTTTCAGTACAGACGATGTGGGCCGTCCAAAAATCGAAGCCGCGGCTGAGCGGTTGCGTGGCTTGAATCCCGACATTCAGATCGACACTTTCGAGACAATGCTGACGAGCGCAAACGCGCTCGACATCCTCAAAGACTACGATATCGTGGTGGACGGCACGGATAATTTCGCGACGCGCTATCTCGTAAATGACGCGTGCGTGATCCTTGGCAAGCGGAATGTGTACGGCTCAATTTTCCGATTTGAAGGACAGGCAAGTGTTTTCGGATCCCCGGACGGTCCATGCTACCGCTGCCTATATCCTGAACCGCCGCCGCCGGGCCTGGTTCCGTCGTGCGCCGAGGGAGGCGTTCTCGGAGTGCTACCGGGAATCGTCGGCTCGATTCAGGCAGCGGAAGCCCTGAAGTTGATCATCGGCAAAGGCGAGCCGCTCGTCGGCAGGCTGTTGCTGTTCGACGCGCTGTCGATGCGATTCCGCGAGCTGAAGTTGCGAAAGAATTCCGATTGTCCCGTGTGCGGAGCCCATCCAACGATTACGAAATTGATCGACTACGCCGAATTTTGCGGAGTGCGCGGCGAAGAAGCTCCAGCGCCAGCATCCACCGTTCCCGAAATCACACCGCGCGAACTGAAAGCCCGACTCGATCGCGGCGACGATCTGTTCATTCTCGACGTGCGCGAGCCTCACGAATATCAGATTTGCAACATCGGTGGTCATTTGATTCCGCTCGGCGATCTTTCGAAGCGCGTGAACGAACTCGATAGCGCCCGTGAAATCGTGGCGCACTGCCGCTCAGGCAAACGTTCCGCGGAAGCCTCGGAGTTCTTGCGGCAAGCCGGCTTTCGCAAGGTTTTGAACCTGAAGGGTGGTATTCTCGCCTGGTCTGATGAAGTGGATCCTGCGGTCCCGAAGTACTAAACGATTCTAAATTCGAGATTTCGGCTCCGATCCGGTTCCGCCGGGATATTATCGTACACGCGACACGGAGATCATCATGGCTCAGGTGAAAATCACAGTTCGTCCGAATGGCCCATATCGAGTCGAAGCCCCAGAAGGAACAATTGAGCTGGTTGACGCCGCGGGGAATAAGTTCGATCTCACTGGCAAGCCTGCTTTTTCTCTATGCCGTTGCGGCGGTAGCTTGAACAAGCCGTTTTGCGATGGCCAACATTCCAAGATCGGTTTCATCGGCGCCGAATCCGCGGTGAAGAAAGCGGAAGAAGGTCAGCCCCCTCAGGGATGAGTTTTTGCCCGTTTCGCTCGATTACAACTCTGTAGGTAAGCGGGGTGTTGAGCTGTAACAATTCTACTCGGCCCACACTCTCTAGCCACGACAAGTTCAAAGTCCGAAAGCCGTTCCCTTGAGTTAAACCGCTTTAAATCATATTCTTAAATAGTACTAAAACCGTGTTTCGAATCGGCACAAGAGTTGCTCGCCTCTTGGTGGGCAAGTGCGGGGCGCTCTGGGGGGGTTGTGGCTGGTCCGGGCAAGGTTTGGGGCGTTATACATCGATTTCGGCTCGTCCTCCTTTGGGCGATCGCCGTAACGGGGTATCTGATTTTCGTTTGGATCCTTCGAAATTCACCCTACATGGCGGATCCGCTTCTCGACACGTACCTTGAAATGTCGGGCAGTCTGATCGCCTTCACGTTCGCCGCGAACGCCCTCGTGCGGTTCCGAGGCACTCACGATCGAATCTCGCTGATTCTCGCATTCGGTTTCGTCCTGGCTGGCTTGATCGAAGCCGGAACAAGCATGACGTTTTATCGCGGGATGCTGATTTCAAGATATGAGGGGACGCACATTTCTCTTGGCTGGCTCGCGGGACGCACGCTGCTTGGTTTGCTTCTGCTCGCCGCGCTTGCCGTTGAACGAAGAATTCCGGTCGCGCGGGACCCCGCAAAAGAAATGGCAGGCGCCACTCTAATCGTCGGCGCAATCGCTTACCTTACCAGCGTTTTCTATTTCATGTTGCCCAATCCGCCCTTGATGCACCCTGGCGCGCTGATGCCGCGGGCCTGGGATCTGGTGCCCGCCACGATCTTCATTGTCGCCACGGTGGGGTATTGGCTGCGTCTGCGCCGGGCCGACGCCTCGCTCGACCGCGCTCTTTTCGTTGCAGCGCTACTCAATGTTTTCTGCCACATTACGATGAGCCAATCGCAACATGTTCTTGATGCGCCCGCCACGATGGCGCACGTACTGATGGTGATGAGCTATATCGTCGTGCTGGGCGGCACACTACTCGACAACGCGCAGCTTTTCGATCAAGTGAGCCGTCTTGCCGCTTCGGATTCGCTCACAGGGCTTGCGAATCACCGCCGATTGCTCGAAGTGCTCGAAAACGAGATTCAGCGTTCCCGCCGAACAGGCCGCAGCTTCGCGGTGCTGCTCTTCGACCTCGACGGGCTGAAAAAGATCAACGACAAGTACGGGCACCTCACGGGAAGTCGGGCCATCAAGCGCCTCGGCGTGGCGCTACGAAACAGCAGCCGGACGATCGATACGCCAGCGCGATATGGCGGCGACGAATTCGCGCTAATCCTTCCGGAAGCCGGCGAACAGGAAGCCAAGCAGGCTGCTCAGCGTATCTGCGAGGAATTGATGAACGATGGGCAAACGCCGCTGGCGTCCGCGAGCGTGGGAGTCTCCGTGTACCCCGCGGATGGAACTTCGATCGAAAAATTATTGGGGGCGGCAGATCGGGCGCTCTACGGAATGAAGGGTCGTGGCGACAAGAAATTTCGATTTCGCAACGTCGCAGCCTGCCTTTAAACAAGAGAGAGGACAAATGGCCTTTGGGCTGGGGGGCCCCAAGACTTTCACCGCCTCGCGTCGGGAGTCTAGGACTCCTATGGAAGTTGGGGTGCATATCATCGGTCATCCCGAAATGCCCGGGACGGAAACTACCTTTACCGAAAACGTGAGCCCGAGGGGTGCAAGAGTATTAAGCGCCCGCCGCTGGAAGCAGAATGACCGGCTGACTATTGCAACATTGACTGGCTCGTTTCGTGCTCTCGCGCGAGTGGCTTACTGCCAACTGGCTCCACAAGAAGGCTTTGCGGTGGGCCTGGAGTTTCTCGAGCCAAACGGCAAGTGGGTAATCGCCGACTCCGCTGCTTCCTGAATCACTGAATAAACCCCACCTTTGGATCCGTGCCGGGAACGGGATCTTCCGGCAGCACGCCGAACTGCGCCTCATAACGCGAGACGTTTTCTTCGAGCGCTCGCATCAGGCGCTTCGCGTGCCGGGGACTTACGATCATGCTCGCGATGAGCTTTCCCTGCGGGGCGGTGGGGAACATGTACACGAAGTTTAGCGTGAATTCCTCTTGATTGTGATGGACAACAACGAGATTCGAATATTGGCCTAGAAGTTCTTTTTCATCAGCTTTGATCTGGACTTGTTGTTGCTGCACTTGTGGTTTCGGGGTTTCAGCCATTCCTTCGCTCCTCGCGGTTCTGATTCAACTATAACAAAGAGAGAACAGGTCTCGAAGATTTTTGCGTCCTAACCGCAGCAAGCCGTTGACGCGCGTTTATGTTAAGCTTAGTTTATATTCAAGGTTCAGCAGCGTTAACCCATGAAAAGGACGAGCGACGAGATCGCCCCTCTTCCTGCCGAGCGGGCACAACCCACGACCGAAACCGCAGCGGCATCTTCCGCTGCGCCAGAACTCGAACGGCTACTCACGCACGAGGACGTCGATCGCGCTCGCGATCGCTGGGAAGTGGTACGTGCGAGGCGAAAGGGCGCGCCGGGCTCTTTTGGGGGTCCTCGGCTTCTCTGGCTCTTGATCGGGCCTGGAGTGCTCGTATTCCTGGGTGAAAACGATGCGCCGAGCATGCTTTCCTACGCGGCCACGGGAGCCCGCTTTGGTATTGGTTTTTTTCTCCCATTCGTCGTCCTCACATTTGTGATGGGCTTTGTCGTGCAGGAAATGACAGTTCGGCTAGGCGCTGTGACTCACCGCGGACATGCGGAACTAATTTTTGACCGATTCGGGCGTTTTTGGGGCCTTTTCGCGATGGGAGATTTAGTACTGGGAAATTTCCTGACTCTCGTCACGGAATTCATAGGTGTTCGCGCCGGCCTGGGTTTTTTCGGTGTACGGCCGAGCATAGCGGTCGGAGTTACGCTGGTGATTGTGCTCGGTGCGATTACCACGGGCCGCTACTGGACGTGGGAACGCATCACGATGGGCCTTGCGATTTTCAACGCGCTTTTTGTTCCAGCGGCATTACTTGCAAAGCCCGATTGGCACTCAGTGGGTCGAGCGATGCTCACTTGGAGACCGCTGCCGTCTGGAAGCCACTATGAAATTCTTGTGCTGATCCTCGCGGACATCGGCGCTACCGTGACGCCCTGGATGCTCTTCTTTCAGCAGAGCGCGGTCGTTGATAAAGGACTACAGCCCCGCGACATCAACGCCGGCCGTTTAGACACGGCCCTGGGCACGCTTCTAGCATCTACCTTTGCGATTGCCACCATTCTCGCCACAGTGCCGCTCTTTCACCACGGGATCAACGCTTCGGATTTTCAAGGGGCTCAATTCGCGGAAGCGCTGGAACCGTGGATTGGCCATTTGGGCGCCTCGTTGTTTGCGCTTGGCATTTTCGAGGCGGGAATTGTGGCCGCGATTGCGATCTCGACCTCGTCTGCATATGCCTTCGGCGAGGTGATGCATACAGGCCACAGCTTGAACCGTCCCGTGCGAGATGCGTGGCCTTTTTATTTGACTCTGATCGGGTCCGCGTGCGCAGCCGCAGCCCTCGTGTTGATTCCGAATTTTCCGCTGGAATTTGTCGTGCTGACAGTCAACGTGATCGCCGTGCTGGCGATGCCTCCGGCGCTGGCTTTTCTTATGCTCCTGGTGAATGACCGTGAGGTTATGGGCGAATACGTGAACGGTTTTTGGGCAAACGTCGCGGGAGTCACGGTCACGATTTTGCTCATCATCGCAGGAGTTGGATTTGGGCTGGCCACTGTTTTTCCGAAGTGGCTGGGTGGTTAGGGAGAATTCGTGCGTCATCTGGTTGTGGCTTGAACTGTGAGGAAAAATTGGATTCAGAGCACCTACATCTCAGCAGCCACCAAGCTGAACTCGAACGCGACCGGGCGAGCGTGAACCAGCTCGACCTGGAAGATCCGCAAGTAATCCTGTCGCTGCTGGAGGCGGATCAACTGGTCGCAGCGAAGCGCCGCACTCATTTCGGTCCGCGTAAGCTGTCATCCGGAGTCCGTATCTTATTGTGGAGTTTGCGCGTGTATGTGGTCGTGATGATGTTGCTCGCGTTGCTTTCCGTCCTCCGGGCCGCCCACTTGATTCACTAGGTGTCCGAATCAGGATTCTGAGCGTGGTGTAAGATGATCTTGGCCTGATTGAACGCCGCCAGAAGATATGCCGAGGAATACCGGAAACTCTGCTCCACCTTCCGAGAATCAACGAAATTTGCTGCCGCCTGTTCTCGTGACGTTCCTGATTGTCGCGATCGCCGGCGGAATCGTGTTGTACTCGTTCACGGGCTTTGGAGCCCGGGCACGCGCGAGAAAGCTGCAAAATCCGGTTCCGCCGACTCCGAAAGCGATCGCAGCAGCGATGCTCATTTACGAGAACCGCTGCGCGAATTGTCATGGCGAAAACGGCGACGGCAAGGGACCGAAGGCCGAGGAGTTGTCCGTTGCACCTGCGGATTTTCGTAATACGCGTACTATGTCAGCCGTCACGGACGGCGAGCTCTACTGGCAAATCACAAAAGGGGCTCGACCGATGCCGAGCTTTGAATCCCTGAGCGAGCAAGAGCGTTGGGAACTGGTCGACTACATCAGGACTTTTGCGCCGCGATCATCGCCATGACGCGATTGAGATGAATGCACCGGCTTATTGCACTTTCGCGAGCGCCTCGGCAACTTCCTTCAAATCAGGAACCACAGGAATATCGTAGTTTTTGAACCACGCGATTTTGCCAGACCGGTCGACGATCGCGATGGCCCGTCCCGTGATGCCTTTATCGGCGAGGAAAACGCCAAATTTCTCGCCCACCGCGCCGCGTGGCTGAAAATCCGCAAGCAACGGATAGTGAATGCCCATTTTCTCCGCATACGCCTTATGGGACCAAGCGCTATCGACGCTAATTCCCAGCACCTGCGCTTCGAGCCGCTCGAATTTCTTCATGTCGTTTACGAAGCAGGCGTGCTCGTTCGTGCAGGTAGGGCTCCAATCGAGGGGGTAAAACACGAGGACGACATTCTTTTTACCCTTGAAGTCGGATAGCTTTACTTCTTTCTGGCTCTGATCCTTCAATGTGAAATCCGGCGCCGCTGCTCCCACCGAAATTGCCATGCTCTTTCCTCCGTGTTTTCCAAGCGGATTTTGGACCGCGAAAATCGCTTACCAATCGAACTGAGGCGTTCATCATATCCGAATGATGCAGAGCAAACAAACGAGACTCGGGCGAAATTCCGTTTCTCGTTCTGCTAACATACGTGCGCTAAGAGACAGAGCGGATCGAAGAAATTGGCGCAAGTCCCCTATGAAACGGCTTACCCGCGAGTTGAAATCCTTCCGAGCAGCCGCAATTGGTGGGCGAAGCTCAAAGGAACGGCCGCCGAATGCATCCACACGCGCGACGGGTGCGCTTGGGTTGCCGCACTTCTGCCGGACACGCTTTACCTTCGAGGTAAGCGAGCGCCACGCCGGGAGCCAGTCCGGCCGGAAATTTCGCTTTGCCGCGAATGCCTGCTCGATACCATCCTTGACGACTTGGAAAGATTCGGCGGCCGCGTTGTGGCGTTCGAACCGAATCCGGAAACCTTCACGCAGTACTTTTTCGTGGCCGCACCGGATTTCGAAGCAGCCGGAGTGGCGCCCCAAACTGTGTCTGCGATTGAACAACGGCTCGCACAAGATGGAGAAACCTGCTCGGAATGCTCGCGGCCTGGGACTTGGCTATGGATGTCGCAGGAAGAGGTGGCTAGTCTCGATGAAACAGATAATATACGCGGAGAGCGCGGCGAATGGTTTTGCTCTACGCACGGCGCGCGGAAATTGGCGGACGCGTTCGAAAGAATCGCCGAGGCCAACGTGTTCTATATGAATCTTCCTTACGGCGAAATGGGCGCGTACCTCTGGATCTGACGTTCTGGCATTCCGGAAACGAACGATGCCGTTGAGTGAATTAGTAAGAAAATATCTGGCCGTTGCCAGCAGCTACGAGAAATTCGTGGCGATTTCGTCGTTGGGGCTGTCGCACGCCGAGGCAGAAAAGGCCTTCGACATCCTCGACGAGGACTATCACATCAGCCGATTCTTTCAGTTCCGCAACGACAGTGGCGAAGCCTACGAGATCAACGGATTTCCACAGACCCACTTCGCTATCGATTCCGAGATAGAGTCTATTCTTTAGGAACGTCTGCGGTTTCTGGTTAAGCTTGGCGCGACGCGACTCACTTGGGGGCGACGGAAACGCGCTGAAGTCGCTCCGCAAGTGCGTCATGTTCGGTTTGAATTTCCTCGGGCAGACGCTTGCCGAATTTTTCGAAGAACTTCCCGGTTGAATCCAGTTCCTCGGCCCAGTCATTCGGATCAACCTTGAGCAACTCATCGATTGCACCGCGAGAAATATTCAGGCCATCGAGCGTCAGCGAGTCTGCGGTAGGGACGTAGCCGATCGGTGTATCGTTCGCAGCGGCTCGTTCTTCGATTCGATCGAGAATCCATTTGAGAACCCGGACGTTTTCACCATAGCCCGGCCAGAGGAATTTCCCGTCCGAATCTTTTCGAAACCAATTCACGTGGAAGATTCCCGGTGGATGTTTGAGCTTTTTTCCCATATCGAGCCAATGCCGAAAATAGTCGGCCATGTTGTAACCGCAGAAGGGAAGCATGGCCATAGGATCGCGGCGCGTGACGCCCACTGCGCCGGTGATCGCGGCCGTAGTTTCCGAGGCCATTGTGGCACCCACAAAAACGCCGTGCTGCCAGTTGCGCGCCTGGTACACCAGCGGCGCCACGCGCGCGCGGCGACCGCCAAAGATAAGCGCTGAAATCGGGACGCCCTGAGGATCTTCCCAGTGTGCCGAAATCGAGGGCGACTGCTTGGCCGCAACGGTGTATCGCGAATTGGGATGTGCAGCCGGACCTTTACTCGGCGCCCATTTCTCGCCTTTCCAATCCACGAGCCCTTGGGGTGGCGCGCCGTCCATGCCTTCCCACCACGGTTCGGCGGATTCAGTCATCGCCGTATTCGTAAAGATGGAATCGTGATGTACGGCCTCGATCACATTGGGATTGGTTTTTTTGTTCGTGCCCGGTGCGACCCCAAAGAATCCCGCCTCCGGATTGATCGCGCGCAGGGTCCCATCAGATCCAACATGCATCCAGGCGATGTCGTCACCCACTGTCCAAACGCGGTAGCCTTTGTTTTCCAAGGCAGAAACCATCATCGCAAGGTTCGTCTTGCCGCAGGCGCTGGGAAAAGCAGCGGCCATGTATGTGACCTTACCCGATGGACCCTCAAGGCCAAGAATCAACATGTGCTCCGCCATCCAGCCCTGCTCGCGCGCCATCCAACTTGCAATTCGGAGCGCGAAACATTTCTTGCCGAGAAGCGCGTTGCCACCATAGCCGGAGCCAATGCTCCATATCAGTTTTTCTTCAGGAAAATGAAGAACGAAGCGGCGTTCCGGATTGAGATCGCCGAGCGAATGAAGACCTGGAACAAAATCTGACGAGCTGCCGAGACGGTCAAGCGCGGTTTTGCCGATGCGCGACATGATTCGCATGCTTGCGACGACGTAGGAGGAGTCGGTCAGCTCAACGCCCACTTTGCTGTACGGAGACGTCGTCGGACCAAGGATGTAGGGCACAACATACATGGTTCGACCCTTCATCGCCCCATCGAAGAGCGGCTGGACTTTGGCTTTCGCTTCATCAGGAGCCATCCAGTTGTTAGTCGGCCCCGCATCCTCCTTCTTACGAGTGCAAATGAAAGTGATGCTTTCGGTGCGGGCTACATCGCTCGGATTACTGCGGTGAAGGTAACTGCGTGGGTAGGTTTTCTGATTCAGCTCTATGAAAGTGCCATCCCGCAACATCTCGGGTATCAATCGGTCTATTTCACCTTGAGAACCATCGCACCAGACAATTTTGGCCGGTTTCGTAAGACGAGCAGATTCTTCCACCCAGCTTTCTAATGGCGTTGACACCGAACCTCCATGGCATTTGCGCGGGGGACATCGCCCGACCGCGCGCGAACTTCAGCGGGTCTGGCGAAATAGGGGCGCTTTCCAACAAAAATTGTAGGGCACGCTCACCCCAAAATGCAACCAGTCAGCCCCCGCGACCGACGCTTTCGTGCCCGATGTTATACTTCGTCAAAATGTACGCTCAAAAGCTGCAAGTTGAGGTAATTATCGGCGGCAAGCGCGAACCCATGCCGCTCGATTGGCTGGATAGCTTCTGCATGCGAAATTTCACCGGTTCCGGAGAGTTTGACGACACCCTACCAACGAGCGAAGGACGGCTTGAGGCCGGGTCGAATGTGAATATCGATAGGTTGTCGGCGGCAATGAGTGAGTGGCTCACGAAACGGGGCAAGGGCAACGGGCAGGCTGTGAAAGTAGAAATCCGCGAAGTCAAGTAACAAGAGTGGAGCCGGTCAGAAGCGAGGCCCGCGAGTGGTAAGGAAGAGCCGAACTCACCCTGCGTATGACTGGGGCGTTGCAGCGGTCATCGCAGAGCGGGTTCGGCTCCTCACTTATAATTCGACGCGAATGGGCTGTGATGGTTAGCAGCGCGCGGAGGAAGAAAAAATCACACTTCTTCCGAAGTGGGACGGGTCAATCGAGCGCGGAGAAGACGCTCGCCGCCGTGCGCCATTAGATGTTTGATCTTGGGCAGTGAGGCATAGCAAGCATCCGCTCCCGCAGCAATTAGTTGAGGCGTCTTAATGAACTCATCCCAGAGCACATGATGGACGTCCGGTTCGATGAGTATATCGGTAAGACCCCGCCAGGGCTGATTCGCGACCGTCTGGATAATCGAGAACGAACGACTGATCACTTCGATCGTGTTGCGCGGTTTCGAATCGAGAAGCCCAGGCTCCAGGTGCACGGAGATCACAAGCTCAGCGCCAAGCTCGCGCACTGCCGGTGCAGGAACTTGCTCGGTGAGAAAGCCATCCACCAAAAAATGATTCTGATGCTCGACTGGGAGAAACAGTCCCGGATAGGCGCAGGAGGCGCGAAGCGCAGGACTGATTTCGCCGTGCTTGAAGTGGACCGATTCGCCCTTGATCAAGTCAGTGGCAACAATGCTGAGCGGAATTTTCATCTGACTGAAATTACTCGCAGTAGTGAATCGATGAAGGAAATCATCGAGCGGCGCATTGGAGGCCATTCCCATGCGCGAAAGAGTCCAACGGCCGAAATCGCGGAAACGGGTGGCGCTCCCTTGCTCGGCCATGACGTCGAGTGGAGTTCCGCTCGCATAGGCGGCGGCGACCAAAGCGCCTACGCTGGTGCCCGCAATAAAATCGATCGGAATCTCATTCTCTTCGAGGACTCGCAGAACGCCGATATGCGCGATCCCGCGTGCAAAACCGCCTCCAAGCGCTATCCCCACCTTGGGACGTTCGCCGTCTCCGGTGTACGCAAACGTACGCAGGCCGCGTAGCGCCGCGCCGAGCCATTTCGTAACAGGACTCATCTTATGCGTGTAAGCCCTCTTACCACTTTACCGCAACTCGCGTGCTACGGTGTTTCCGGTTGACCGCCGGTTACTCGTTTTGTAACCTCGGTGGTCATCTTTCGGTCTTCCCAAAAATCGATTTCCACGAATGGGTTAAATGAAAAAAAGAATCGAAAAAGTAGCGGTCCTGGGAGCAGGGACGATGGGAGCGCGCATCGCAGCGCACATGGCCAACGCCGGAATCCCGTGTTTTTTGCTCGATATCGTCCCCACCGAACTCAGTGCTGAAGAAAAGCGAAAGGGGCTTACCCTCGAAAGCCCCGCAGTGAGGAATCGTATTGTGTTGGCTGGGCTGGAGGCTGCCAAGAAGTCACGCCTAGCGGCGTTCTTCACTCCCGAAACGCCGCGACTCATAACTCCGGGAAATCTCGAAGACAATCTCTCCTGGTGCGGTCAGGCCGATTGGATTATCGAGGCTGTCGCCGAGAATCTTGAGATCAAGCGCAAGCTGTTCGAGCGGGTCGAGGGTGTGCGCAAGCCGGGATCGATAGTCACTTCGAATACATCCGGCCTGCCGATTCATTTGATCGCCGAGGGACGCTCGGAAGATTTCCAACAGCATTGGGCAGGAACGCATTTCTTCAACCCTCCGCGTTACATGAAGCTGGTCGAATTGATTCCTGGCCCGAAAACGCTGCCGGGGGTTCTGGCAACGTTAGACGAGATCTGCGATCTGCGCCTGGGGAAAGGAGTGGTGATCGCCAAGGACACGCCGAACTTTATCGCCAACCGGATCGGCACTTTCGCGATGCTGAATGTGCTGAAGCAAATGCAAGCGTTGGGGATGACGGTCGAAGAAGTGGACGCCTGCACGGGACCGGCGATAGGCCAGCCGAAGTCGGCGACATTTCGTACGGCCGACATCGTAGGTCTGGATGTTTTGGTTCACGTGATACGCAACATCTACGACTGCATTCCCAATGATGAGTCGCGCGAAATGTGGCGCGTGCCCTCTTTCGTCGAAGAAATGATAAAGCGGGGCTGGCTTGGCGACAAAACCGGCAGCGGATTCTATAAGCGCGTGAAGAAGGGTGGCGATTCCGAGATACTGACGCTTGATTGGCAGAAGATGGAGTATCGCCCGCGGCAGAAAGCGAAATTTGGTTCGATTGAAGCCGGAAAGCAAATCGAAGATACAAACGAGCGGATTCGCGCGCTCGTCGCGCCGGCCATGGATGGGAAAGGCGATAAGGCGAACCGCTTTCTGTGGTCGTGCTTGAGCGAAAACTCTTTGTACGCTGCGCGCCGCGTACCGGAAATCGCAAATAGCGTAGTGGATGTGGACCGCGCGATGCGCTGGGGCTTTGCCTGGGAGCTGGGACCGTTCGAAGTATGGGACGCGATTGGCGTGACGCGAATGGCCGATGCGCTGGGGCGTGAAGGGAAACAGCTTCCGCCGGTGGTGAATGACGCGCTTGCGTCGCCAAAGAAATCCTTCTACGAAACGGAAAAAGGCAGCAAGCAATATTTCGATTTCGACGCGAAGGCGATGAAACCGGTTCCGGAACCCGCCGGAATCATCATTCTAAAATCCCTTAAGGATCGCAGCGGCGTGGTGCAGACCAATTCCGGAGCGAGCCTGATCGATCTAGGCGACGGAGTGGTGTGCTGCGAATTTCACTCCAAGATGAATTCAATCGGCGGCGACATCGGCGCGATGATTCATGCCGGGGTAAAGCGCCTGGGGTCGGAATTTGATGCGATGGTAATCGCAAACCAGGCCCCGAATTTTTCCGTGGGCGCCAATTTGATGCTCCTTCTGGTGACGGCCCAAGAAGGGGAGTGGGACGATATTCACATGGCAGTGCGCCAGTTTCAGGGCGTAAATATGGCCATCAAATACGCCTCCGGGCCAGTCGTGGCAGCGCCGCAAGGAATGGCCCTAGGTGGCGGCTGCGAAATCAGCCTTAGCTCGGCGCGAATTCACGCGGCGGCAGAGGCGTACATCGGGCTCGTTGAAACAGGTGTAGGACTGATTCCCGGAGGTGGCGGAACGAAAGAGATGTTGATCCGCGCGAACGAACACGCAGGCGGAGGGGAAGACCTCGATCTATTTCACGCCCTCAAGCCGATTTTTGAAAACATTGCGATGGCGAAGGTATCTGCCAGCGCCGAAGAGGCGCGATCGCTAGGATTTTTGCGCCGGTCAGATTTGGTTGCCATGAATCGCGACCGGCAGGTAGCCGATGCGAAGGCAACCGCACTGGCGCTTGTTCGCGAGGGATATCATCCGCCGGCGCCCGCTGAAATCCGCGTCCTTGGCGAGGAGTTTCTAGCCGGGGCGAAACTTGCGATACATATGCTCGTTCGGGGTGAATTCGCCAGCGAGCATGACGCGGTTGTCGCAAGAAAACTGGCCTACATACTCGCCGGCGGGAGCATTACCGCGCCGCAAGCCGTCTCCGAGCAATATATTCTCGATTTGGAACGCGAAGCTTTCGTTAGTTTGTGCGGGGAGCTAAAAACGCAGGAGCGAATCGCGCACACGCTCAAAACCGGGAAGCCGCTGCGAAATTAAACGGGGGCTTCATATCGACGATTTGCGGTTGCGCAACTTTTTATCTCATTGCGTGTAACTTAGAGTAGGGGTTGGTGCATCTAAGTAGCCGGTCGAAGGTCCTGGGTGGGCTGTTTGACTGAATCGCTCCGAACTGTCCGTAATTTTGGGGGAACTTTGTGGAGTTGTGCGGGTAAGAGTAAGTGTATCGGTGTGCTCAAGGAGAACGGAATGACCAGCAATACCGTCCGAAAGCTGTTATTGAGCTTTGCCTTTGCAACGATTCTTCTGCCACTAATTACGAACGCGCAATCAGCTACTAATAGCACCTCCGCTTTGGCGTCCCCCGTTTACGATCTGAGTAAGGAAATCAAGATTGATGGAACAATCGACAAGATTGAAACGAATACGAGTGGCGGTCCGATTGGAACGCACCTGCTCGTGATTTCGGCGCAGGGCGTCGTCGATGTGCACCTCGGTGCGAGTATGGCAGTGACCGCGAAAAATCTCGGCCTCTCGGTAGGTGAGAGCGTCCACGTTACCGGAATGATGTCAAATATGAGCGGAAACTCTGTTCTGCTTGCGCGGATCCTCACCACGTCAGATCACATTTACATGCTGAGAAATGAACACGGTGCGCCGGTCCGTTCGCTCATGCCGCGAGGTTCGGCCTCATCTGCGAATTCGCAGAAAGGAGCGCTCTGATGAAACAGCGGGCCCTTGCGTTCCTGATATTTGGTTTCATTTTCGCTGTCGCGTTCGGAGTCGCAGGCTGCGGCGGAGGGGGTAGCGGTCCGAATCCCAATACAACGATATCCGTGGTCATTTTTCCGGGCTCAGCTTCTATTCCGGTAAATGGCGTGATTGATTTCACTGCGGTTGTCTACAATTTTACGGCGAACGG
The DNA here is from genome assembly GCA_963729525.1 of uncultured Acidobacteriota bacterium. Classification (GTDB taxonomy): domain Bacteria; phylum Acidobacteriota; class Terriglobia; order Acidiferrales; family UBA7541; genus Palsa-295. Next base: position 2,004,062 of record CAVSOB010000005.1, on the reverse strand, counting down.
CAGCGTGACCTGGTCAGCAAGCGCCGGAACGTTTAATGGCAGCGTGTTTACAGCGCCTGGGACGACGGGGAACGTAACGGTAACTGCGACCTCGCAGGAAGACAAATCGAAATCTGCCACCGTCACGGTCATGGTCGGCGCGGCGCAGCCTATCACGGTCTCTCCAGCGGCGGTGTCAATTCCTGCGCAGGGTACGCAGGCATTTACAGCTATGGGGACTGGGCCGTTTAATTGGACAGTTACGGCTGCGCCTGGCGCGGATCCCGGGACGATCGATCAATCCGGGAATTATACCGCCCCGCGTACACCTCCGCCGGGTGGAACCGTTACGGTTTCGGCACTCTCCGCAGCTGGTTCGGGCACTGCGACGGTCACAATCGTTTTCTCTGCCGCAACGTTGTCCGGTCAATACACGTTCGCCTACACCGGCGAGGATGCCGGTGGTTTTCTCGCCGTGGCGGGCACCTTCACGGTGAACGGTTCCGGTGTAATTACTGGCGGAGTTGAAGATGTGAACAGTGCCGCCAGCGTTACCATTTCGAATCCAATCAGTGGAGGAAACTTTGCGGTCGGGCCGGACGGGCGCGCCATCGCAACTGTCACAACTGGGCTCGGCACCGTGACGTGGCAGGTGACGATCATTTCTGAGCGGCATGCTTTGCTCGTACGGTTCGACAGTTCCGCGACCGGAAGTGGAACGATCGATCAAGCCAATCCTGCAGATTTCTCAGTCAGCGCGATTGCGAATAATTATTCCTTCGGAATCAGCGGAATCGACTCCAGCGGCGCTCCAATGGCAATTGCCGGACGATTTTTGTCTGACGGGGCCGGAACTTTTCCGGTCAATTTTGCGATTCAGGATGTGAACGACGGTGGGACGGTGACACAAGCTGATGTTTCGCTCCACGGGAGCATAGTATTGCCCGTCGACAGCGGAACGGGCCGCGGCACACTGGAGCTCATCAGCACCGTTCCGGGCACGGGTACTCTGACGTTCGCCTTCTACGTCATTGATAACACGCATTTCAAACTGGTAGAGATCGACCCCGCTGGGAATCCCGTCCTCGCGGGCGATGCTTTCAGTGCACCGAACTCGATCACACTCGCGGATTTGAATGGGAACTATGCGTTCACGGTCGCTGGTGCAGAAACAGGTGGACCATACGCGGCAGGCGGTGTGTTTACTGCGTCCGGCACCGGGATGGTTTCTGGCGGCGTGCAGGATGTAAACGAACAAGCGAGCACTCTCCATCTCGCGGAGAAAATCACCGCGGGGTCGACATACACACTGACTCCCACAACCACTTCGAATCGCATTCTCTTGACGCTCTCGAACGGGAGCATCAACTTCATGTATGCCGTATATCCTACATCGACCAATTCATTCACGATGGTCGAGGTGGACAAGGTTGTGCCCGTCAGCAGTGGCATGGGATTTCTACAATCATCAACCAGCGCTCCCTCGGGAACTTATGGGATCAATACAACGGGGCAGACTACAACCGGTGAACAGGACATCAATGGCTCGATCTCATCGGTCGGGACTACCGGGCTTACCGGCTACCTCGACATCAATGAGACTGGAAATATTTTTACGAATATTCCTTTGGCCAACAGCACAATCACCGCACCGACGAGTTTCGGACGCTCCACCCTGATTCTGGCGACTGCCAAGCCCACTTCGGCGTCGTTCACGTTCGCTTACTATGTTGTCGACAACTCAACGGTGCTCGTGATTGAGATGGATAGAATTGCTGTGACGCTTGGCACGATGGCCAAGCAGTTCTAGAAAAACTCGTAACAACACAACACTGGACTCCCGAGAACGCCATTCAAGTGGGTTCTCGGGACAGGTTCTTTTGTAAGTCGATTTGTGCCTGCCGGATAGTCCTTATCCTCTTCTTCGACGCACCGGTACTCAGCCACTTCCACCGGTCGTTTCGCCTTATGTTTCCTTAAGCTTAGCCGATTAAGCAAATGTTCTGAGGCAGTACCAACGTACTATTGCCGCACTTTGTCAACCACGCCGAAAATCGGAATATATCAACGAAAACCATCTTCACGTCACATCTTTAGGGGGACGGCCAACTGCCGCACAGAGCGATGGCGCCACTTACAAAAGACTCGGTCGAAGCTGCAAGTCCCGTTGCCAGCACGCCGGTATCGCAGACAGGTGCGCAAAGCAAGCCCACATCCGCACTCCGCGCCGACGCTCTCTCTCTCGAAGTTGCCGTGAAAGTGCACGGTTCACGCGTTCTTGAAGTTGCGCGCGGCACCGCCCCACGGACCGAACCTTTCGAAGAGCAAACTGTAACGATGATCGTTTTTCCGCAGGGCGCGGTGCTGCGAATGTCCACGCTCGTGAACGTCAGCCAAATGCTCGTCCTCACGAATATCAAAACGAAGCAGGATTCCATTTGCCGCGTTTTGAAAGTTCGGCCGAATGCCAATCAGGGAAGCTACGTTGAAGTCGAATTCACGCATCGCCAGCCGGGTTATTGGGGCGTCCAATTTCCCTCGGAGGGACCGGTCGCTGGGAACGCGATTGCGCCACTGCAGGCGAATCTGGAATCGCCGACAATTGCTCCGGTTCGGCCAGCGCCGGTCATTAAACCACCCGTCACAGCGATTCCTCACGAGCCAAAGCCACCTGCCGCTGTGCCGGCTGCTCCATTCGCGCCACCCGCGAAGCCGGAGTCGTCATTTATTTCGATCGGCTCACAAGAAAAAGTGCAGGAGGCTGCCTCTGCAACGGCAGTCACCAAGCCGCTCTCGCCAGTCGAGCAGAGACTTGAAAGCCTGGCAACTTCGGCCAGCAAAACTATTTCCGCTGCTGATCCTCTGCCGGCGCCACCTCCATCTCCGCCTGCAGTCACAATGGACGACCTCTTAGGCGATGGCGACTCCGCTTCCACGGTTCCTGTCTCAGTTGCTACCCAGGAGCAATCGGCCTCGTCCGATTCTTCCGCCGCATTACAGGCTGTAACTGCAACGCTTGGCGATCCCGCATCAGACGTTTCGAAATCGTCTGCGTCTGAACCATTCGGAGCGCGACTCGATTCAAGTTTCGGAAGCTCCGTGGCACAAGGTTCCGGCACCAATCAAAACTGGATGTTAATCGCCGCATGCGTCGCAGTTCTTGTTGCGGGTTTAGGAGGAGGGATCACTTATTTTCGACAGCATCCAGCGAGTGCCAGCGCGCCCCGCACAGCAGCAGCCGCTCCCAGCGTTTCTAGCGCTGCTCAGGCTAGTGCCAAAGACGCGAACCAGCTACCAGCAATCACTCCAGCAGGCCAGCCGTACATGGCTACGGGCCCCGAAGTAACCCCAGCTGCTCGATCGAACGGCGCCGCTCCTCCGGTAGCAGCACCTTCATCCAGTGCAAGCACCGTAACAAAAGCGCCCGCGCCAACCGCGACCCATTCGTCCGCACCCGCACCGGTAAAACAGGCGGCTCCGGGTGTGACGTCGGACATGATGTCAACGGCGCTCACCTCACGTCCTACTACTTCGACCCGCGGCAACGAAGGCCAAGCCGATCAGGCACCTGTCCTCGATGCGGCCGCGGCTGAAGGAACGAATTCATTGCCGATAATGGCAGGAGCGAGCGCAGCACCCATTCCTCTGCCGACAATACAGCCAGAAGGCAGCGCCAAAATCGGCGGCAACGTGAAAGCGCCGAAGCTGATGAATTCGGTTCCGCCTGTTTATCCTCCTACTGCGCGCTCAAGTGGCATTCAGGGTGATGTGGTAATCGAGACCACGATCGACAAGTCCGGAAATGTAGTTCGGATGCACGTCGTGTCCGGGCCCCTCATGCTTCGCGGGCCCGCCCTCGAATCCCTTAAACGCTGGAAATATGAGCCCTCGAGGTTGGATGGCGAACCCGTGGAAGTACAGATGCAGGTAATAGTCAAGTTCCGGCTTTAGCAGAACCCATTTTGCTGCTTGATAGAACAGCTCATCCCAGCCATTGCGGACTCTTGCCCTGCTGTTGCTTTTTTGCCCTTCCTGGCATCCAATAGCTCAGCTTGTAGCGACTGGTTTAATTGTGCGTTTCAGATGATGAGGTGAGAGATGCGAGAAGCAGTGATTGTAAGCGCGGTTCGCACAGCAGTGGGCAAAGCTTCCAAAGGCGCCTTGCGCACTACGCGCCCCGACGACCTCGGCGCGCTGGTAATCAAAGAAGCGATCAACCGTGCTGGCGGCCTCGACCCGAAAGAAATCGAGGACGTGATTCTCGGCTGCGCCATGCCCGAGGCGGAGCAGGGAATGAATGTCGCGCGCATTGCGTCGCTTCGCGCCGGCATGCCCGTCGAGTCTTCTGCCATGACCATCAACCGTTTCTGTTCATCCGGTTTGCAATCGATTGCTATCGCGGCCGAACGTATCATGGCCGGGCAAGGGGAAGCAGCCGTCGCCGGCGGCACCGAATCGATGACGATGGTTCCCATGGGCGGCAACAAGGTCTCCCCCAATCCCTGGCTCATGGATAATTATCCGGACGCGTACTTGGGAATGGGTTTGACGGCTGAAAATCTTGCTAACAAATATGGCATCACGCGCGAGCAGGCAGACAGTTTCTCCTATTGCAGCCATCAAAAGGCGCTTGCGGCGATCGCGGCTGGAAAATTCAAAGATGAAATTGTTCCCGTGGATGTGAGTTACAGCGTTTTGGAAGCCAGTGCCAATGGTTCCCCGAATGGCTCGCGACCGAAAACGGTGAAAGCCAAGTTCGATGTAGACGAAGGACCGCGCGCCGATACCTCCGTGGAGGTGCTCGGGAAACTGAAGCCCGTGTTTCATGCGCGCGGCGTCGTCACGGCAGGGAACAGCTCGCAAATGAGCGACGGTGCTGCCGCCGCGGTCGTGATGAGCGCCGAAAAAGCTCGCGCGCTCGGTTTGAAACCACTCGCACGATTCCTGGCATTCGCCACAGCCGGGTGCCCGCCAGAAGAGATGGGTGTAGGACCTGTATTCGCAATACCGAAGGCGTTAAGGATTGCGGGTTTGACTCTCGATCAGATCGACGTAATCGAACTGAATGAAGCGTTCGCTACACAAGCTCTAAGTGTAATCAAGCTGGCCGGGATTGATCCGGCAAAAGTGAACCCGAATGGTGGCGCCATCGCGCTTGGCCATCCACTGGGCTGCACGGGTGCGAAACTCACCGCTTCGATTCTGCGTGAGCTCGGGCGCCGTAACGCGCGCTATGGAATGGTCACGATGTGCGTAGGCGGAGGCATGGGCGCTGCCGGAATTTTTGAGCGCGTTGCCTGGTAGGCGCGAATCAAGTTCGCTTCGGCTCCCCGTCCTGTTCGCGAACTGCGGTTGTTGTCGACGTAAGTTCGAGTCGAGCGTCGCCCGTACTTGATTTTCTCGATGATCGTCACTGAGCCGTCGGCGTTTGCGGTGGTCTCATCGGCTTCGATCGGCGCAGCGATTTCGATCTGTTCATCGCATGTCATTTTTTTCACGCTTTGCTTCGCGTCCAATCATTTCATCTCCTCTCCGGCCGGAATTGACCGTGAGGCCTTCCCGCCCCGCATAGCCTATTGCTTCCCGCTCAAATGAGAGAGACAATCACTTTTTATTGACCCCCACTTTTCAGGAGGCAAAGCACATCATGGCCACGGCACCGGTTTCGCAGGTTCTCAATCGCGGAGGATCGTTTCTCATCACGTCCACCAGTCCCGAGGACGTTTTTACTCCCGCGGATATTACTGACGACCAGCGCCTGATCGGCCAGACGGCTGAGGAATTCGTCCAGAAAGAGGTTCTGCCCAACGTGCCGGAGCTCGAAGCGCACAAAGAAGGATTGATGGCGCAGATGCTGAAGAAAGCCGGAGAAATCGGCTTGCTCGGCGGCGCGATTCCTGAAGAATACGGTGGCGCGGGTCTCGACAAGATCTCCTCTACCGTCCTCGCTGAAAAATTGTCTGGCTACGCGTCATTCGCCGTCTCTCACGGCGGTCACTCCAGCATCGGAACGATTCCGATCGTCTATTTCGGCACCGAAGAACAGAAGAAGAAATATCTGCCGAAGATCGCCTCGGGCGAACTTCTTTCCAGCTACTGCCTCTCCGAACCGCAGGCTGGCTCGGATTCGCTCGCTGCTCGCACGCGCGCGGTGCTTTCACCCGACGGCAAGAACTGGATTCTGAATGGTCAAAAGATGTGGATTACCAATGGCGGTTTTGCCGACGTTTATATTGTCTTCGCCAAAGTGGACGGCGAGAAATTCTCCTGCTTCATCGTCGAGCGCGGCACGCCCGGCTTTTCGGCTGGACCTGAAGAAAAGAAAATGGGAATCCGCGGTAGCTCCACTACCCCGATCTTTTTCGAGAATTCCCCCGTACCAAAGGAAAATCTCCTTCACGAAGTCGGACGCGGCCACATCGTCGCTTTTAATACGCTCAACGTCGGGCGCTTCTCACTCGGCGCTTCCTGTCTGGGCGGCGCAAAAGAGGTGCTGAAAGCCTCGTCAAAGTATTCCAAGGAACGCACTGCGTTCGGCAAAGCCCTCAAGGATTTTGGTCTCATCAAGACCAAGCTCGGCGAAATGGCCATCCGCATCTACGCCGTCGAATCCATGATCTATCGCTCGGCCGGCATGATCGAAGCGGCTGTATCGTCGCCCGCGCCGGGCTCCAATAAGACGCAGCAAGCCATGCAGGTGCTCGAGGAGTACGCCATCGAGAGCTCGATCAGCAAAGTGATGGGCAGCGAAACCGTGGATTACTGCGTCGATGAAGGCGTGCAGATCTTTGGCGGCTACGGTTTTCATGAAGACTATCCAGTGGCGCGCGCTTACCGCGATAGCCGCGTCAACCGGATCTTTGAAGGCACCAACGAAATCAACCGCATGCTGATCATCCAGATGTTGATCAAGCGCTCGATGGCAGGCATTTTGCCGCTAATTCCTGCCGCGATGAAGCTCGGCGAAGAGGTACTTGCCGGCCCGTCTTTCGAGGAAGCGCCGACTGGTGCATTTGCCGAAGAGGAGCGCTCGCTGGTACAGGCCAAGAAGATCTTCCTGCTCGCAGCCGGCACGGCTATGCAAAAATTCCGTGAAGCGCTGGCCGAGCAGCAGGAGATCGTGGCCTCGCTCGCCAATATTGCGATGGATATCTATGCCATAGAATCGTCACTGAGGCGCGCTCAGAAAGCGTTCACGAAGCGTGGCGAATCCGCAAGCGTGATGGGCGATGCTGCTCGGGCGTTTGTATATGACGCGATGGACCGCATCGAGAAGGAAGCTCGTACCGCCCTGACCGCATCTGCTGATGGCGACACGCTTGTTACGCAGCTCGCCGTTCTGCGCCGCTTCGCCAAGCACACTCCGATCGACACGATCGCGATCCGCCGTCGCGTAGCTGATGCGGTTTTGATACAGGATCGCTATCCGTTCGAAGGCCGATAGGCGTTGCATAAATCGGCTTTCTAGCGCGCTCGATTGGCGCATCATCTGGTTTGCGTATCGGCCGCTTTTTCCCCTGCACAGGCGAAAGAAAAATAAAAACGCTGAGCTGGACTAAAAACGTCAGCTCGGACCCCGCTGTTCGCCTTCGACACTTTCGGTACTTGAGTACTCCTCTCTGCGGAAAGCGTTTTCTCTTGTGCGCAGTCCGGCCTCATACAGGGTTTTCCCATTCTCCTTGTCTTTCAGTAACTTACGCGATGTTGCATTTGGGCTTCCCGTTGCATCTAATCGAAGTGTGAGACGGTGAGGACTGATGAAAACGCTCTTGGAGCAATCGAAATCGTTGGCGCTGTTAGTCGTTGAAAAGGCGAAAGTGCGCAAGGGACTGTTGCTGGGTGTTGCGATATTTTTCGTTTTTCAACTCTACTTCGTTCGTGAACTGCTCGCAGCCGAATTGCTATTTGGCCTTGGCTTCGCGGCTTTGCTCGCTGTCGGTGCACTGGCGTACCTTCTTGGCTCGCTCGGAGAACGCGGTTTGGATTTCGCGGAGGCAGGGGTTCGGGTGATTGGAGATTCTGCCCGACGCGGCTTCAGCGTGCTCGAAGAAATCAGCAGAAAGCAATTCCGGCAGACACGCTCGGAATCGGCGCAGTAATCGCGACTTGATCTCCGGATTTTAATCTACGGTTCCGCGATTAAAATTTCCCTAACTCCCTGAAAACAAAGACTCGAACCCTTGTCTAATCGGCGGTAAAAGCCGATTTTGCCGATCGAGCTTCGATGCCGAATCCGGCACCCAACCCACTCGCTCGCTGTAGCGGGAAGAACCAGCTTCGGGTAAACTATCAACCTGCGGAGAGTGAATTGACGCTTACAAATATTCAAGGCGCCAACGGTGCGAAGACACTGGTCAGGGTTCGGCCTCGAGGCTTCTGTGCCGGGGTAGTTCGAGCCGTCGATATCGTCGAACTAGCTCTCGAGGCATACGGCCGCCCGGTTTATGTCCATCATGAGATCGTTCACAATCGCTACGTCGTCGATCAGTTGAGGCGGCGGGGGGCGATTTTCGTCGAATCCATCGAAGAAGTTCCCGAGGGCGCGGTTTTGGTGTTTAGCGCGCACGGTGTTCCGCCGCGCGTTCGGCTGGAGGCGCAAGAGCGACGTCTGCGTGTAATTGACGCAACATGCCCGCTCGTAACCAAAGTCCATTTGGAAGCGCTGAAGTTTGCACGCGAAGGCCGCACGCTGATTCTCATTGGTCATCGCGATCATCAGGAAATCGTGGGTACTTCCGGCGAAGCTCCCGATCAGACTGTTGTAGTGGGAAGCGTTGAAGAAGTGGACGAGCTTGTGGTTCCCGATTCCGAGCGCCTTGCTTTCCTAACCCAAACAACGCTATCGCTCTATGACACGCAAGAAATTGTCGCGCGGCTGCGCCAGCGATTCCCGACGATTGTAGGTCCCGCGTCGGATGATATTTGTTACGCAACGCAGAATCGCCAAGAAGCTGTGGAAGCGCTGACGCATGAAGTGGAACTGATTCTGGTGGTCGGCTCGGCAAACAGCTCGAACTCGAATCGTCTTGTGGAAGTGGCCAAGCGAGCCGGTGTTGCCGCCCGGCTGATTGAAGATGCGAACGACATCGAAGAATCCTGGGTTAGCGGCGTAAAATCACTTGGCTTGACGGCCGGGGCGTCTGCACCCGAGATTCTGGTCGAACAGGTAAGCCAGCGGCTTGCAAAGTTCGGTTTCACCAACGAGCGCGACCTGGATTTGATTCGTGAAGATGTGCGTTTCACTCTGCCACCGGAGCTTGCGGCACGTCAGAGCGCGCACTAGCGGCAAGGGTGTCAGCGATCCTAGGAGCCGATGAGTGGCGGTAAAGATAGTCCGCCAGCCCAATAAGATTGCTTTGCTGGGAGCTCCCACCAGCGCAGCCGCGATGTCAGCGGGACACGAAGGCGCTCCTGCGGCCTTGCGCTCCGCTGGATTGGTCGATCGGCTCCGCAGTGCCGGTTACGAAGTTTCTGATTTAGGCGACGATCCTCCCCAGCTTTACAAACCCGACGATGAAAGTCCTCGCGCACGCAATCTTCCGCGAGTAATTGCGGCGCTCGAAGCTCTGAAGCCACGAGTCGAACAGGCGGTGAAGTCCACTGCGCTCCCCGTGATCCTCAGCGGGGATTGTTCGGTGGCACTAGCGACTGTGGCCGGCACGCGACGTTACTTCCGCAACGTGAGCATGATCTACATGGATCGTGACGCGGACTTGAACACTCCGGCGACGACGCCGTCTGGTTGTGTTGATGGCATGGTGGTGTCTCACCTGACCGGAACCGGTGCTGCGGAGATGGTGCGTTTCTGGGGCGAGCCGCCTTTGGTGCGGGAACCGGACCTCGCTCTCTTTGGTGTCGCTCGGCTCGATCCGGCGGAGGAACAGCTGTTGGCGAAATCGCCGCTTCGTTGTTTTCGCGCGGCAGACGTCCAGCGCATGGGAGCCGCGGCAGCTGCAAAAGCTGCGGTGGAACGCATTCATGCCAATGGCTACGAATTCATTTTGCACTTCGATGTGGATGTGATCGCCGATTTTCAAGCGACCAATTACCCAGGATCCGGTGGTCTTACGCTCGACGAAGTTCGCGAGGCGCTCGAAGTTTTCGTTACGCAAAAGCATCTCGCGGCGATTGAAGTGGCTGCTTACAACCCGACGAAGGACTCTGAGGCCAGCGCTGCTAAGCTGATCATCGACCTGCTCGCCGGTGTTCTTGCGAAGCGACTCGAAACCCTTAAAGCAGCTGCGCAGACTGCGGCTTCTGCTGTTCCTACCGCACAATCGCATCCAGTTACGTTGGAAAGAGAAATGGCTCCGGCCGCAGAGCCGCCGCGGCCACAGGCAGTCGTCGTACCAACGCCTATAGCCGCCGGGGAAGCGTGGTCCTCGGATTCGCTTGAAATCGAATCCGTATCGGATCAGGCAAGCGAAGAACCCGATGCACGCGAATCTTCCGGAGAGTCTTCCGGGGAACAGGAAGAGTCTCCATCGTAGCGGCTTTTTCCTCTCCGTCCCGCAAGCCCTATTGCGATTTCGCCTTATGACCGATTTCACGTTATGAGCGGCAAGCTTTCCGTAATTATTTTCGACGTGGACGGAGTCCTCGTGGATACGCGTGGCTCCTTTCAACGCACTACACTCGATACTGTCCGCTTGCTGACTTCGAAGCGCGTGACCCGCTCGGAGCTTCACCGCTGGAAGAATCGGCCCGGATTCAATGACGATTGGAAGCTCTCCCATGCCTGGGTGAATCAGCTCGGCAAAGATATGAGCTATGAAGACGTGAAACGCCATTTCGTCGAAATGTACTGGGGCAAAAACGGGCGAGATGGAAATGTTCGCCACGAAAAATGGATGCTTTCGCGGGCGAGATTGATGCGAATTACAAAAATCGCGGAGTTGGCGATTTTCACCGGCCGCGTCTACAAGGAGCTCGACTATACGCTTGATCGATGGAAAGTCCGTGACTATTTCGAGCAGATAGTAACCGTCGAAGACGTTTCGAAGCCCAAACCCGACCCCGAAGGCCTGCTAAAAATTCTCGATGGCCGCAACCCGGCGACAGCGCTGTATGTGGGCGACAACATCGACGATGCCCTGGCTGCCAAGGCAGCAAAAGTGCCGTTCGTAGGGATTCTGCCGCGCAGCAGCCGGGAACGCCGGCATCGTGGTACCCGCCTCAAAGAGCTTGGCGGCCTTACCATCCTCGGCGATATCAGTGAGTTGGAGAACTGGCTGAAAAAGTATACGACTGCCGCCCGGCACACTTAAGCCTCTGTTCCGCGTCTCCGATAGGACTAACTGGTAGTACCGAAAAGGACACCAGTACCATTGTCCGCAACGGCCCTAAGCTCCATATTTGCAGTCAGAGGCGGGGCCACAGCCCCACACCGTCGCTATGAACGCCAACACACGCGCTATGGCTGCTCGAGCCTTCGTACGCAGCCTTAACATCCTGCTCAAGTTCGCTCGAATGTATGACTTCGGGCACCCGCGCACGAAGAAGCAGTATGAGACGGCTTGGAGCGAACTTCAAAGCGCCCTCGGTTCCGACAACGAAGCAGGCGTATTGCTATCGGTGTCTGGCGACCAGCTGCTGCTGGACGGCATGTCACTCGAATCCGCTGCGGCGGAAAAAAGTTTTGCGCGGATGCTTTCCGCAGCTGGCATCGCGAGCATCCACTTCTCGCCAAAGGTAACGCAAGCAAGCTTGGCCAAATTCGTCCGTGGGTTCCCCACAGGAACCGGAGCGAAGCCTGCTCAACTCGTCGAACAATTGAAAGCCGCACTGCAGGGTGATCCTCACATTCACGTCAATGAAGTCTGCTTTGTGCCGGCGGATTCTTCGATCGCGAAATCGTCGGTTGCAGCGCATATCACGGCGCGCACCTTGGGAATGGATTCTGCTGCTGCAAACGAGCTGTTTAATGACCCCGAGAAGCTGCTGCAATTGATCGTTGCTGCGGAAGGCACCAAAAACCCCGGCGGACTTGGCACGGGTTCCGGCGGATCAGGCAGCGGCGGCGGTTCTGGAATTGGTTCAGGATCAGCAGGCTGGGGGGACGGCACTGGTGGTAGCGGCGGACGCGGCACGGGTTCCGGCGGATCAGGCAGTGGCGGTGGCTCTGGAAGTGGTTCAGGATCGGGAGGTTGGGGCGATGGCACTGGTGGCAGCGGCGGACCTGGACCCGGCACGGGTCAGAGCGGTAGCGATTACGGGCAAGGGTACGGTCCCGGGTCCGAAGGCACAGGCGGAGGCAGCGAAGCTGGAACATGGAATATTGTGGGCGGTGGCAGCGGAGGATCGCGACTGGATCCAAATGCTGGAGGCTTCTGGCTAAATAACGACGGATCGAGCGGAGCTGGCTCGGGGTCAAGCGCTGGAGTAGGAGGAGCAATCTCCGGGGCAATTTCTGGCGCGGGCGCAGGGTCCAGCCGGTCCGACGGATCGCATTCCAGCGGCAGCAGCGGCGAAGCAGGTACGTGGAACATTATCGGTGCGGGTGAAAATAGCGGCGCTAGACTTGATCCCAACGCTGGAGGATTTTGGCTCAACAAAGATGGGTCGAGCGGTACTACTTCGCGTTCGGGAAGCGGAACCGGCGGAATTCCGGGCGCGGTTCCTGTGACGGGCTCAGCGGCGGGAACAGACGGCACTGGAAGCGGCGGTGGCAGCACTAGCGATTCGGGTACATGGAACATTCTTGGCGGTAGCGCCGAAGACGCTCCGATTGATCCTAATGCGGGCGGTTTTTGGCTGAACAAAGACGATTCTTCAGGGGGCAGCAGAACCCGCGGGTCCAGGCGAGGTTTGTCCGGTGGAACATCCATTCATGGGGGAGGCAGCGGTCACGGAGCAGGCGGTGGAGATTTCGGCGGCGGGAATTCGGGAGGCTCCACGGGCGGATCTGGTTCGGGCTCGGGGGTTGGCAACAGCGGGGGATCGAATTCGCGAATCTGGAGAGTTCCTCCTGGAGCGAGCACAAATCCGGAGGCGAGCAACCCCGGCCGCTGGGCGAACGCCACTTCCGGAATTCGGGTAGGACGTTCTTCGCGCGCATCGGCGGGCCCGGGCTCAATGTCGGTCGAAACCGGCTTGATGACGCTCCAAGAAGACGAGCTGCAAGGGATCTTGCAGGTCCTCGCACAAATTGCGCGCACGGGCGACGGCACCAAAGACAAACTCGATCCAAATGCTTTTCAGTCGCGGCTTTCGACTCTTCCTCGGCGTGCGCGCTTTACAATCAGCCAAGCTCTTTCGGCATTGGCGGCGCAAGCTCCCACAGAATCGTCAGACCGGCCGACTCTTTTGAAACTTGCCGAGCATATCGCTATTCGGTTCGCGCTCGAGAGCTACGAGCGCGGAGATATTGAAGTGAACTCGGTGCGCCAGCTGCTCGACGAGATGAACACCGAACTCGATGGCTTGCGCAAGATCATGGGCGTGTACGAAGAAAAGATGGCCCGCGCCGGAATCGAAGTGAAATCCCACGTGGAACTGCTGGCGCAACAATTCTGGTCCGAGGTGGCGGAAGACAAAAAGAAGGCGGTTCTCGAGTCGGGCGACGCATGGTGCGTTCCTTCCGCAAAAGTGCGCGAATATGTGGAAGCCCTGCAAGCGCGCGGAGAAGCGGAAACGGCGATCGGAATTCTGCGCAGCTATGCGAATTGTATTACGAACAAGGCGACCCAGCCGCGCCGGCAAACCGCCATGGGACTGGGCGAACTTGCCTCGCTGTACGCGAACACAGACGAACGTCTGCTGATGGACGTCATCCGCCAGATCGGCGTTCAGCTTCCCGAAGAACGCGATTCCGAGATGCAGAGTCTTGTGGGCGCCGCTTTTGTGCGTATGTCGCAGGAAGCCACAAAGAAACGGTCTTATGCTGCAATCCAGCGATCGGTTGAGTTGATCGATTACGTTGAGGCGGAACGCCCTGAAATGGGCAAGAATTTACGGCCCAAGATTGCGATTGAAAGCCGCCTACCGGAATTCATTGATGAAGCGCTCAAAGAAGGAAATGTACAAAGCGGTTTTGCCGACCTACTCCGTCGCATGCCTGGTCCCGCATCGCAGCAGCTGGCGGTTCGGTTCAGTCGCGCGGGATTTCGAGAGGACTGCGAGCTTCTGGTCTCGATGATGGGACTGCTCGGGCCTGAAGGACTGGATCATTTGAGGCAGCAGTTGCTCCGCGGTACGCCGAACGAGGCGATCGACACCGTGGGAATGCTTGCGAGAATCGATCGTGAAATGCTGGAAAAGATGCTGCCAGATCGAATGAAGGAATGGAAGCGAACTGCTCACGATCGAGTGGTGCGGCAAATTGCCGCTAGCGGCGCGGTCGAACGCGGCCGTCTTTTACTCGACATTTTTGACATACTCGATACCGTGATTCGCCCACTCGCGGTGGACGAGATCGGCATGGCTGGGGAACAGAGCGCGGACATGAGGTTGCTGCGCCTCGCCGAAGGCGATCTGCCGAGCGGCGGTACGGACTATTTGCGGTTGAAGGCGATTGAGGCTCTCGGCCGCCTCCGCACAAGCGGTGCAGAGGTTCTGCTGAGGAAAGTTTCAGAAGCGCGCAGGGCTTTTCGCTGGGCGAATCCGAGTGAGCTTCGGGTGGTGGCGGCGCAGGCCATGGAAAAGATCGATCCGGAATGGGTGCGAAGCTTCATACCCAAGAGTGGATTAAGCGTCGCTGAATTCTCGATCGAACCGCTGGACGCGGATCCGGAATCTTCGGCGATCCGTCAGCGACGCTATCCGCGCTTGCGGCTGGAGCATCCGGTAAGCGCCACGACAACCAGCTTGAAAGACAACTGCCAGATGGAAATTCCGGAAATGACACTGGGCGGCGGAATTGCGGTCTGCGAGCAGAGTCTTTACCCTGGCAGCATTATCGCCCTGAAGATGACCACCTCCGCAAAGTCAGTAAAAGCGCAGATGATCGTGCGGGATGCGAATACGCAAGCTCGAGCTTTCGAAGTAGTGGACATGGAACTCGAAGAGCGCGCGAAATTGCGGAAGCTCCTCGTGCAGCTCGGCAACGCACAAAAACAATCGACGCCCAAAGAGCGCAGCCGCCGTTCGCCGCGCACGATCCTTTCAACTCCGGTTTAGACTTTTTCGCGCCCGCCGCCGTTTGCCATTTCAGGCCAATGGAGATCTTCCTCGGCACGTTCGTTTCGAGAGTTATCTTGCGAACGCAAGGCGCCCGCCCGCACCTCAATTGCGAATAACGCGCACCCAACCGAGGTGCTGGTGACGAACGCCTCCCAGGGTCCCAACCGAACGGTGAACCACCCTGCGATAACAAGTATGAGTGTTATGGCGTAACAAACGACAGCAACGTGACGCGCGGTATACCCGCGGCCGCGTAGTAGGTCGTAAATGTGGCGGCGATCTCCGTTCAGGGGAGATGCGCGACTGTGTATGCGGCGGAGCACTGCTAGGCCCGCGTCAGTGACAGGGAGGGACGCCACGAGCACTGAAAATAATACCGGAGTGAGAACCGATTTCCCCGCGCCGGCGTCTCGGCAAACGGCAAGTCCCAGAACGGCGATTGCAAACCCGAGCATTGAGCTTCCCGAGCCCATGAATATTTTTGCCGGAGGAAAATTGAAGAACAAAAAACCGAAGCACGCTCCGAGTAAGCTCCAGGCGACAGCATGTCCGAGCGCGCTTGCCAACAGGTTGGGCGGGACGATGTACCCAATTGCGATTATTGCGGCCACGCCCGCGGCGATTCCATCTGCACCATCAAGGAAATTGAATGCATTGATGAAAAGCGCGACATACAAGCATGTCGCTATCGCATCCACTGCCGTGTTGCCCGACAGAGGAATCGTCCAGCCAGCGCGCACAAGAAGAAGGCCCGCGATTATTTGCGCGACTAGCTGAACTACAGGATGCAGGCCACGCACGTCGTCGAATAAGCCGGACATCCATACGACGGCGGCAGCTAGGAGCAACAACCATCCGGACTCTTTCGGCGATATATTTCCTGCAGTTACGCCCAATGCCAGAGCGAGCGCGATTGCCACGCCCCCAAGCCGGGAAGTCGGTCGCGTGTGAATTTTTAGAGGGCCCGGAAGATCATAGAGGCGGAAGTGTGCGCAGAAGCGTTGGATCAAAGGAATAAGAAGCAAAACTGCCAGAAATGCGATTAGCCCTGCGTGCCAGGATGCGGTGATCATCCGATCACTCGGTGAACCAACCTTTGCAGATGGCGGCCGCGAACCCGGCTCGCTTTTTGCGCGAGAGCGCGCACGCCACCGGCGCGATAGGCTGCTTGGACGTCTCGGGCGTACACGCGAAGAAGACCTTGCGAGATCTCGCGGTAGAAGCGGCGTTTCCACGATCCGTCGGCGGCCTCGCGGGAGAGGGTGGTGAAACGATTGAGAATTTCGCTGCCGGCGCGGGTCGGGGGCGCGATGCCAAATCCATTTGCGCCGAGCAGCACTGGTCTTGCCTCCAGCGATGCCATTCGTCCGTTGCGGTCGAGTCCCGCAACAGCGATCAAACCTTCACGTTCCAGCGGCGAGGAAGCGTAGCCAGAAACGATGCTGCCCAGTCCGTAGAAGCAGAACGAAGGCTCACCGGATTCGCCAACGAGTTGCGTGTAGCCGCTGATGCGGTGCGAGTGAGACGCGGCGACGATGTCGAATCCTGAGTTCGCGAGCGAGTCCATTAGGCGACGCTGTTCCGGGTCCGGGCGATTTGTTCGAAGACAACCGGCATGGAGAAGAGCGATGCAGATGCTCGCTCCTCGCTTCTTCATTTCCTTGGAGGCAATTCGAGCGCGGTCTGGGCCGGCTGGTTCGACGCCCACTTTCGCAGGCTTCGCGAGATCGAGCGCGGCAGTGGCCGCGGCCCAGAATCCAACGCGGATTGCGCCTGGTCCTTTCCATACGCATATTTCGGGCAGGCCTCCAGTCGTACGGCCGGCGCCGAGTGGGAGCAGCTTGTGTCGCGAGATGGCGGAGCGGGTGCGTTGAACGCCTGCTTCGTCAAAATCGAAGCTGTGATTATTGGCGATGCCGACCGCGAACGCTCGAATTTCTTCGAAGTACTCAAGCGAATCGGCAGGCGCGGTGACGATATCGCCGAGGCCGCAAAGCGTCCGAGGAGGAAGGTTGTTCGAATCGAGGCAGCATTCCAAATTCACAAAAGTGGCTGCGATGTCTTCGAAACACGGTGTGAGACTGCTGGCCATTTGGCGCCAGCTGCGATTTGCGGGTTTCGCAAGGCGTCCGGCAGGAAGGAAGTCTCCTGCGATCGCGATCCGCGCGACGACGGGCCCACGTTCCGATGATGTCCATAGCGTTGCTGCACGCGGTCTCATGCTGAAAGCCCCTGCCGCACGCCGAAAGCCGAGAATGCCCAATGAATCAGTCGCTTTCGCAGCGGGTGTAGCCACACAGGGATTGCTAGTACTGCGATCAAACCGATCAGTTCCACCGAGAGCCTTTGGAAACTGTGCGCGTCTAGGAAAAACAGAGGGCGAAGCATCGACAGAAAAATCAGAATGCTCGCCGCGCCGGAGAAAATGATCCAGCGACTTTCTTTGGGCAGAAGACTGCTCAAGAGCAGCCGGTTTTGAAGATGATACGCCGCAAGAATGATGATGTAACCGATAGCGAGCGAAGCGGCGGAGACCGCAACCACGGCAACGCCACCGTATCGACTGCCGAGGGCAAGCCCCACGCCGGCGTTGACAATCGCTGTCGTGGCGCACGCGATCGAAACCCAACGAAGCTCGCCGGTGCCCAGGTCGAACACGTAGGCCGGGTTCGCCAGAACATTTACGAGCCAACCGGCAGCGAGAAGCGTGACGAATTGGACGAAAGCGGATTCATAATTTCCGAGCCAGATTCGGGAAACGATCGGTGCTGCGACGACGACGAACGCGAAGATGGGCACTGAGAGGAAGAAAATTAGTCTGTACGACTCGCGATAAAGAGCGGGCAACGACTTTGGATCGCGCTGCTGAAGATTCGAAACGGTTGGAATGAGTACTTGATTGGCCTGTTCGAAAAATTGGGGATTTCGAGCCGTGTTGAACTCGTGCTGTATTGCCTCCAGCAGCGCCAACCTTTTACCTCAGCTCTGCCGAATTAGTCCAAATGTTTCTAATCCGTCTCAAACTTGCTGCTTCAGGAACTTGTCAACTTCTCGTTTAGTTGGCATCGAAGGCTGCGCACCTTTTCGCGTAACAGAGACGGCGGCCACCGCTGCGGCAAATCGCGCCGCCTCCACCGGACGTTTTCCCGACAGCAGGCTCACCGCAAATCCAGCATTGAACGCATCGCCGGCCGCAGTCGTATCGACCGCCTCCACGCGAAACGCCGGAGCCATCTCGCGAATTCCATCCGCCGTCGCAATATAGGCCCCTTGCACACCCATCTTTATCACAACGTTCTTCGGCCCTCGCGCCATCAGCAAATCCGCGCAGCGTGCCGCCGTAGTGGGATTCACAGGCTCGTCGTGAGTCAGACCGCACAGAATCCGTGTCTCGCTCTCATTGGGAGTGATCCAGGTGGTGCTGCGCAGCAAATCCTTAGGCAGTTCGCGCGCCGGTGCGGGATCGAGCATCAGCGGAATATCGTGCTCGTGTGCGAATCCCGCCAGCGCTTCCATCGCGTCGAGCGGAATTTCCAGTTGGGCCAGAATCATTCCGGCTTTACGCAGGAGCGCCGCGTTTTTCCTCACGTCGCGGGCACACACCTTTCCGTTTGCACCGGGCACCGCGACAATATTGTTCTGTCCATCGCGCCCGATGTTGATCAGCGCCACGCCCGAAGATCCCTTTGCGATTTCTATCGCTCGTACATCTACGCCAGCCTTTCGTAGCGCCTGCTTCAGCCCCGGCCCAAAGTCGTCATCGCCAACTTTGGCGATCATGCTTACTGGATATCCGAGCCGGGCCACCGCCACAGCCTGATTGGCTCCTTTGCCGCCGTAAAACGTGCCGAAATCGATTCCCGTCAATGTTTCTCCGGGCAGCGGCACCCTCTCTGCCGTAGCCACCAGATCGAAGTTCACGCTCCCCATCACCACTATCGATTTCTGCATTCTCACCCCGAGACAGGCCACACGAAACATCTCGCGTTGACCATCATGCTCAGCGAACGGTTCGTCACTTAGGATAAATTTGAGAGCCTGAGTCTACATCATGCCTCGGGCTTGTCGAAGACCTCATATGTCCACCCGCGACCCCGCCGGACTTTAAATCACACAATGTAAGTAAGTCGGTGTACAATACGCCCGCCTAAAAAGGCGTCCGCTTAACCGGCCCAAGAAACACCCATTTCCGAGCTTAGGCTTGCGATTAACTTTTCGTTTTGAAAGGATAAGACCGTGAACAACAGATTGGTAACCCTCGTGTTGTGTCTGGCACTCGCGTCTCCCCTTTTCGCTCAAAAGAAAGAAGACGAGCGACTTGCGAATTCGGCCACTGCCATGCAAGCTATCCTCTCCGGAGACAAAGGCCTACCCACTAGTATTCTCGACAAGGCAGACTGCATCGTCGTTTTTCCGAGCGTGAAGAAAGTAGCGATCGGTATTGGCGGCAGCTACGGCCGCGGCGTGATGGTCTGCCGCACCGGAGCGAATAAGAGTGGTAGCTGGGGCGCTCCAGCGATGTACAAGCTCGATCAGGGAAGCATCGGCGTACAGCTTGGTTCGACTGCTACCGATTTCGTCCTTGTGGTCATGAACGAAAGAGGTGCGGAGCAGATTCTAAATGGCAAGACAAAACTCGGCGGCAATGCGGCAGCAGCCGCAGGGCCCACGGGCGCTGCAGCGAATGGTTATAACGCGGATGCCATGAAGGTGGACGTCTTGACGTACTCGCGCACGAAGGGCTTGTTCGCGGGCGTTTCGCTCGAAGGTGCCTCGATGGAAAGCGATGACGACGCGAATAAGGCTGTTTACGGAAAATCGATTACTGCGAAGCAAATCATCGACGGTGGGGAAACCACTCCCCCGGCAGGTAAGGCGCTTGTCGATCTCCTCGACAAGACCTCGCCGTCCAAGAAGTAATCGAGCTGAGGAAGCGCGTGAATTCGATCGAGGCACGGTCAAGGCAAGCCTTTGCCGTGCCTCGAATCCTACTTGAAGCGTCCCGGTGACGCGCCGTGGCTTGCCCAGTAAACAATGTTCCTTCAATTAGATACACCCATCTCGTCGAGAAAATCCCTACGTTTTAATAACCCGGTCTCTAGGGTTTTTGGCCGATTCGTCTGTCTCGTCGCTGCCCTTACCATCATTGGAACTTGGGCATGCTGCACGCCCAAAACTGGACGAACAAGACCAATAGGAGGAGCAATGCTTTACTACGCTCTGGTTTTCTTGGTTATTGCGTTGATCGCGGGGTTCCTAGGATTCGGCGGCGTGGCTTTTGCCGCAGCGGGAATCGCTAAGATCCTGTTTTTCATTTTCCTGGTGATCTTTGTCATCACCCTTGTGGCGCACCTTCTACGCGGCGGTACAGCTACCTAACTACTACCGTTGAATAATCTCAGACCCCAAACAAAACAGCGAAGCCGCTGGAGGAACTTCATGAAACTGAAGAATATGCTCGTCTTCATCATGATCGCGATGCTGGTACTTGCTTTCAGCACGCCTGCCGACGATAAAGAAAAAGATGAGGACCGTATCAGAGACGCCGGCAAAGTGCTCACTGAAGTTCTCAATATGCCCGACGACATTCCCCAGAAACTGCTCGACCGGGCGGACTGTGTCGTCGTGATTCCGTCAGTTCTGAAGGCGGGCTTTATCGTGGGCGCACAGTACGGACGAGGGGTCATGACGTGTCGTACCGGTCCGGACTTCAATGGACCTTGGGGCGCTCCGACCATGATGGCGCTAGAAGGTGGCAGCTTCGGTCTTCAGATCGGCGCCGAGGCCACCGACTTTGTCATCTTAGTTATGAACGACCGGGGGGCCAACGGAATTCTTTCCAGCAAAGTGAAACTAGGTGGTGACGCATCCGTGGCCGCCGGTCCCGTCGGACGCGACGCCTCCGCGGAGACGGATGCCACTCTGCGCGCTGAGATGCTGACCTACTCGCGGTCACGCGGCGCGTTTGCAGGCGTTACGCTGGAAGGTTCCACCTTGCGTCCTGACAATGACGCTAATCGCCGAATTTACGGCGAAAAAGCGTCGGCAAGGGATATTGTGCTGCGTCATGAAACTCCGATACCTCCGGCAGCGCAACAACTGATCGCAACGCTAAACGAACGCACGCCTCAACACAGAAGGTAGCCTTTACGGGCAAACGACGGGCCTGCGCCCAATAGTAGTAATGGGCCTGGGCCCGTTTTTCTTCTTGGCTCGTTGTCGCAAGTAGGTGCGCCGGTGCTTCTCAGCGTCACAATGTGGGGACACGTTTTGGATTTTTGAGGACAACCGGCTTAGTAGGGTACGAGAAGCTATCTCCTTTGGTCACTTTGCCCGTTTTATCGATTTCTGTGCTTTCGCCCCGGATTTTATTTTTGTCGATCGTCAGTGTGAGATAACCCCAGGTCACCTTTCCGTAGACAAGCTTCGCACCGGTATCCTTCGCAACAGTCCCATTGGCGGAATGAATCTGATGGAGGTTGTGATAGCCGCCGTTTCCGGCGACGATAAATGGAGTGGGACCATCCGGAGCAATCTCCTGCTCGATGCGCTGGTAATCGTGGACGTGCCCGGTTAAGACTAAATTCGGAACCCGCCCCGTGTCTCGAATTGAGTTTTCCAGGGCGTCCGCCATTTTGGAGCTTCCGCTATGGAAAACATCGAACGAGTAGATCGGGTGGTGAAGCGCAAGAATCAGAGGCAAATTTGCATCGGCGGTCGCGAACTCGTTTGTCAGCCACTGTTGCTGATCGGAGTCAATTGAGCCATGCTCCGGCACATTGGTATACATACCGATGAACGTCGCCAGCGGGGTAATCAGTGTCCAGTACGGATTCGGTAGATTCAATCCTACTCGGGGAGCATCTTTGGAGATGGGGTCGATATCCGGGCTGGCCTGCATAAAATAGTCAACCCAGCCATCGAGTGACGTTTGTGCAGACGGATCGTCCACTTCTCCATCGTGATTGCCAGGGATCGCAAAGATCGGAGGAGTGTATTGCTGGTAGGGCTCGTAGAATTGCGAATAGTAATCGTCATGCGAGCCAGTAAAGTACACTACGTCGCCCACGTGGTAGCAAAACTGTGGCTGGTTCACCGCCAAAGCGTGGACCATCTGCTCCGCTACGTTGGATTGGAACTCGGCATCCTGAACTCCTCCCGAATCGCCCAGTACATCGAGCATCATTTTTCCGGCGCTGTTGATTTGTTTCACGATGGGCTGGAAATAATCGGTCAAAGCGTAGTGATAGGGAGGCAGACCGAGCGGCTTGGGCAGCGGCTGATAGCCGATAGTCCGATGATTCAGTGGATCGAGAGGGCTAACGCCCGGGTGCGACTGCGACACGCCTTTTTTCAGGTGGCCTCGAACTGCTCCAGGTTGTAATTTCATGTGTAACCTCCAGATTTACGCGACTTTTCATCGGAACAGCGGAGTGCCGTCGGCAAAATCCAGGAGCGGCGGTAATCCCAGAACCCGCAGCAAACGCACGAGCGCTTCGTGCTCACGCCGCGGTTTAGCACAGCCTGCCAATGGACGGGGCGTGCCAATGTAGCGTTCGGTTCCGGTATATTTTGTGATTGTTACAAAGTCAAGTACTGCAACGTAAATTTATGATGGTCTCGGTGAAGATACTCATGTCCGTCGGGGCGTGAGGATGAGCGACACCGTTGTGGATATGGTGGGCCACGCGAGGCTAAGAGCGATTTGATAAGATACTTTGTCATGCCGGGCCCGGGTGGCGGAATGGCATACGCGGGGGACTTAAAATCCCTTGCTCTTAACAGAGCGTGCGGGTTCAAATCCCGCCCCGGGTACTCTCCTTTGTATTGACGAGAAATATCCGTCATTGCCTTTCGCGAACCAGCAGCCTATCTGTTTCATGACAGGACTGACTGGTACGACAAGACTGATCCTCCGTCCACCCGCCACTAGCTCACCCGCTAAACTCCTTTCGCTTCGCGCCGATACAGCAAAAGGGAACACAAATGCACACAACACCGAGTAGCCCCCGGCCCTCCCAACCGAAGGCGCTCTGATGCCCGACATCCGCGCACTCATAGTTGACGATTCATTAGTCGTGCGAAAAATCGTCGAACGCTCTCTTCGCCAAGCCGGGGTCAATCTCACGCAGGTGCTCGAAGCGGGCAACGGTGCCGAAGCTCTTGCCGTATTACAACAGAACCAAGTTGATCTGATTCTTTGCGACATCAACATGCCTATTATGGACGGCCTCGAATTCGTGAAGCAGCTTGCCGGGGTTTCCAATGCCAAAGGCGTACCCGTGGTCATGATCACCACCGAGGGCAGCGAGTCACACGTGGTTCAAGCTCTTTCCTGCGGCGCACGGGGATATATTCGAAAGCCCTTTACAGCCGACCAGGTCAAAGAGCACGTTTTGCCGGTCCTGGCGGTCAAAACATGAAATCTGCAAACGACATCTTGTCTGTCGCTAAAGAGCACGCCGATTGGGTTCCGCTGCTTGAGCTATCTGTCCGCGAAGTTTTCGAATTAATGCTCGGCTGTCAATTGAAGGTGCTCGAAGCCGCTCCCGAGCATGGGCTCGACATCACTTCCATGGTCGGGCTCGCCGGGCAATTGTGGGGAGTCCTGAGTGTTCGCTCCAGTAAGCAATCAGCCGCGTTAATGGCTTACAAAATGCTCGGCGCGGAGGCCGACAAGAGCAGCCAAGAAGTAAGGGACGCGTTCGGCGAAATTTGCAACATGGTCGCCGGCAACTTCAAGAACAAGATTTCCGGTTTGGGCGAAGGTTGCTTGCTTTCGGTTCCTACCGTGGTGACCGGCGACGACTACAGTCTGCATTCGCTCACTGACTCGCCTGCCCTCGAGGTACGACTCCAATTCGAAGATCGGCCCCTCATTATCTCGCTCGAAGTCAGTTAGTCCTGGCACTCAAGGTAAAAACGTCCCAGCCTCACATTCGTAGGGTACGCGAACGGTTTCAGGAGGCGTGGACCGGCGAGGCGCTAAAAACGGTGGAGACCAATTCGAAAATCTCTCCCACAGCATCGTCGAGCTCAAAGGTGAAGCGCGCCAGGTCCACTCCCGCCATCTCACGGTGCTTCTTCGCGAGAATTTCCCACGCGGGATCTGAAATCATATCTACCTTCCGGCGCTCATAGTAACCATAGCCCATTCCTCGCATCCGGCACAGCAGATCGCTCAAGTGCACGAGGGCCACCAATGCTTGCGCACTTTCCGTTTTCTCCACGTCGTGGTGATGCGCGATCACTTGAATCGTGTCTGGAAACAATCTCCACTGTCCCGCAAGCACCGCTCCACTCTCGCAATGCGTGACTCCCATCGTGGCTTGCTCAGCTTCGCCTAGCGGAATCTGCTCTCGCTGCGCAACCTCCATCGCTTTTGTGAATTCGCTGGGAAACGCAAGGCAGTTCACCAGGAAGCCGATATCGTGCAGCAGACCCGCCATGTACGCCGTCTCGCCATCCGAATCTGTGAATTTCTCGCTGAATTTCCGGCAGACCATTGCGCATCCCAGCGAGTGCCTCCAGAAGACCACCGGGTCCAAAACCCACCTCTTCACTGGGAACGCCTGCCCCATGCAGCATGTCAGGAGAATCGACTCCACTCGCCGCAGTCCCAGGCTGACCACTGCTGCTGAGACCGACTTAGGTGGCACGGCGAGGCCAAATAACGGCGAGTTTGCCACTCGCAGGCACTGCGCAGAAATCGCGTTGTCGTAGGACACCAGCCTCACTACTTCGTCGATTTCCACGCTCTCAGACGGTGCTTTCAGCAGTTCCATCAGCGGAAGCAAGATCGCCGGAATAGCCGGAGTCACCTCGATCCGCTTGATCTGCTCGAGCATATTCGGTGCGAGGGTAGTCGTCATAGTTTGCCGCTTTTGAGCGATGGCTTCCAGTACGCGATCGTTCCGGGGAAATGCACCAGGTGAAATGCGTCGTTCAACTTCAGTAGCGATTCCGATGTGCCCAGAAAAAAATAGCCGCCAAAATTCAAATTCCCCAAAAAATGATCCACCACTTTTGCCTTCGAAGTTCCGTCGAAATAGATCAAAACGTTGCAGCAAAAAATCAGATCCATGCCCTTCATGAACAGCATTTTCGCGTCTTCAGATAAATTCAGCCGATTAAAGGTGATCAGTTTCTTCACTTCCGGCTTCACCTGCAATTTCTTCCCCTCGGCGGGCACAAAGTATTTTCGCTTGTAGTAATCCGTCGTATTTCGAAGCCCGTAATCGCCGTAGATGCCCGCTTTCGACGCTTCCACCGAGCGATCGTTCAGATCGGTTGCGGCGATTTCCACCCGCCACCCCTTCAGCAATCCCTCGCTTTCCTCCATCAACGTCATCGCCAGCGTGTATGGCTCTTCGCCCGTCGAGCATCCGGCGCTCCAGATTCGCAGCCGTTTCATTGACTGCCTCGTCTTGTCCGCCGCAAATTCCGGCAGGATCACCTTTCGCAGCGCATCAATCTGTGGCATCGACCGGAAAAGACACGTTTCGCCAATCGTCAATTCGTTCAGCAAATAGCGCAGTTCGCCATCGCGCCTCGGATGCGCCGTAAGGTGGTCCAGATACTCGCGCGCGCTCCTCAATTTCAATTCCTTGATTCGCTTCGCGCAGCCATCCACCAGCAGATACAGTTTTTCGTCGGTGTTATAAATCCCCGACACCTTATACACAATGTCCCGGATTTGCCGATACAGCGGATCCACCGGCTCGGCAGCCTTGAAAGGTGAACTCGGAGCGCCCGTCGTTTGTGTGGTGATCGTCATTTTACCGGATGCTCCACGGTATAAAATCTGGTGCCCGCGCTCAGTGCCGCGCTGCGGCTCCGAGCCACTCGCCGCATGATTTCTCCCGCAAGCTCACCAAGCGGGAAAATTCCATCCGCCTCTCCCGCCGCTTGTACGAGCCCCGGCATGCCCCACACCACCGACGTTGCTTCATCTTGCACAATCACTTCACCGCCCGCTGCGTGAATTCGCTGCGCGCCCAGCACACCGTCCGAGCCCATTCCCGTCATCACCACAGCCAGTACTCCTGCGCCATACGCCTCCGCCACCGACCGAAACAGCACGTCCACTGCCGGCCGGCACGAGTGCTCCGGAGCATCTTGGTTCAACTTCAATCGCCTCTCATTCGCCATTCGCGATACCGTCATGTGATAGTTTCCTGGCGCGATCCACGCTTTCCCCGCTTCAAGCGCGCCTCCCGCCAGCCCCTCCTCCACGCGAATCTTCGAACTGTTCGCCAACCGTTCCGCAAGAAATCTCGTGAAAATCGGCGGCATATGCTGCACCACCACAATCGGCACGGGAAAATCCTTGGGTACGAGCGGAATCACCTGCGCCAGCGCGTTGGGCCCGCCCGTGGATGTTCCGATTGCCACGATCTCGATTCGCTTTCCCGGTCTGTGAGTGCGTGGTGCCAGGCGCGCACTCGGCGCGATCATCGTTCTCGGCGGCGCTACGCTGCGGCTTGCATCCATACCCAACTGCGCCGCACAGAGCGCCTTAATCTTGGGAATCAGCTCCACACGAATCTGCTCGATGGTCACCGCCGGGCTTCCAGTGTTGCTCGGCTTCGTCGCGTAGTCCGACGCTCCGAGCGAGAGCGCTTCGAGCGTTGCCGCCGCGCCCCGCTCGGTCAGCGTGCTGAACATGATTACCGGAATCTTGTGATCGATCTTGCGGATCTCGGCTAGCGTCTGCAGCCCGTTCATCACCGGCATTTCGATGTCCAGCGTGATCAGGTCAGGATGCAGCTGCGAAATTTTCGCCAGCGCAATGCGTCCGTCGCCCGCTGTTCCAACCATTTCGAAGGCTGCTTCCTTCGACAATGTGTCGGACAGCAGTTTCCGAATAACCACCGAATCATCGACAGCGAGAATGCGAACCGGCTTCATATTGAGCTGTTGTGAAGATGTACCCACTCCTGTTGCACCCAAAGAGGACCGTGCACCGTGTCTTTTTCACCCTACAATCCGCCACCTATTGAGCAGCACAGGTCCCTCCATAAGGTCTGGAGCAACATTCTTGAAAGCCAGCACATGTTTCATATGCGTATGCTTCTCGACACAAGTTTCGTCCTGCCAAACCTCATAGACGAAAAAAAGTTCTGGATCGACGACCGATTGGTGCAAATCGTAAGTCAAGCATCCAGGCTCATCGCGCGTTGGTTCGAGCATCTGTCCCAATAACTCCTGCAGCGCTTTCTCTCGCCCGGGTCTGGCACGCAAACCTGCCACCAAGACGATGTGGAACTTTGTAAGCATTCTTCCGGAATGGTTCTGCTTGGATGCGAACAACCGGCGAAATCCGGTGGTCAATTCCACGCACCATTCCCTTCTGCTTCGGCCAATACAAGTTCAATCGGCACGCCGCTGGTTAGCTTGAGCAGGAGTCAGGCCGCTTGGTGATCGCTAAGCTTAAAAGCCGCAACAGGTTTGAGGGCCGGCTAGCTCGGTCGTGTATTCCCGCTCGTGAGCCATGCGAAGGCAAACGCCAGCAACACTACCGTCGCGCCTGTCACCATCAATAGAAACTTATGCTTTGGCTTGATCGGAATCTTTAGCGCGAAAGCGCCGTGCTTCTTCTTGTCCTCTTCTTCTTGCTCCTCGAATGATTTGCGCACAACTCGATTTCGCGCTCGATTTCTTCTACCGCGTCGGGTGAGATGCCCACGAATTCCACTCCAATTCCGACGCCTTTCAGGCAGTAGCGCACTTCGCCTCGCGTTTGAATCTCCACGCCAGACAATGAAAGCAAGAATTTAAGGTTCAGTACGGCCCCCTCAGGGAAGTTCCGCGCGGTATTGATGAACATTCCGCGCGCGCTCACGTCAGGCGGACGGGCCGCTACCTCTTCGCTGTGTCCCTCATAGTTCAAGGAAATGCTTCCGAGGCTATGAATTCGGGGACTATTCCTCCGATATTTTTGAAGCAGCAATTTAGTCGAACCCATCAGCTCACCACTCCTTCCTCCACAGCTTGAAGGTCGCGCGACGTTTCCGTCTCCCTTGCATGCGCCCGCTCCCCACAATGAGGACAATACGCATACGACCCTGCAAGCTCCCGCTGGCACAATTCGCAGATTACCGGGGTGCTGTACTCAATGGGAACCACTCGAAGCACCTCGTCGAGCGTCGTCACGCCTTCCTTTACCCGTTCAAGAGCGTATTCGTGCATCAATCGCATTCCGTTCCGCCGCGCGAGCCCGCGAATTTCGTCGTTGCGGCCGCCTTCGCGGATCGCCGTCCGCAAGGCGTTATTGACGGCTAGCATTTCGTAAATCCCGATTCGCCCCTTGTAACCCGTCAAGTCGCATTCGTCACATCCGGCTGCTACGTTTTGCGTCGCCGGCGGCGTCATCACTCCCGCGAGCATCATCTGCGATATGAATTCAGGCGTGGCCGGAGACGTCTGGTGGCACCTGCACAGTTTTCGGATTAGTCTTTGGCCGATTATTCCCGTCACTGAAGCCGCGATGTGAAATCCTGGAACTCCAATATCCAAAAGCCGCGTGACTGCTGCTACAGCGTCGTTTGTGTGCAAGGTGGAAAGCACCAGGTGACCGGTTTGCGCCGCCTTCACCGCTATTTCCGCGGTTTCCTTGTCGCGGATTTCTCCGACCATGATGACGTCCGGATCCTGCCGAAGAATTGACCGCAGGCTCGTCGCGAACGTCAGGCCCGCTTTCGCATTTACCTGCACTTGGTTCAATCCCGGTATCGCGTATTCCACGGGATCTTCCACCGTGATGATATTGATCGAGGGTTTCCGTATTTGATTCAGCGACGCGTACAACGTGGTGCTTTTCCCGGAGCCCGTCGGCCCGGTTACCAGAATCATTCCTTGCGGCAGCGCCAGCATCCTTTTCATTTCTTTGGCGATTACTGCCGGGAACCCTAGCTTGTCGAAGTCTTGTGTCGGCGCATCCGATTCCAGCAGCCGCATCACCACCTTTTCGCCGTATTGCGTGGGCAGGGTCGAAACTCGCAGATCGAGTCGCCGGTCTCCGATTTTCACGAGGAATCGGCCGTCTTGAGGCGCGCGCCGCTCGGCGATATCCATGTCCGAGAGAATCTTCACGCGCGATGCCACCGAATTCTGCAAGGCCCTCGGAATTCGCTCGAATTCGCGCAGGATTCCATCGACACGCAAGCGAATCGAGGTTTCCTCCGATTGTGGCTCGATATGGATGTCGCTCGCCCTTCGCTGCGCCGCCGCCTTGATCATCGAAGCAACCAACATCACCGCTGGTGTAGTCTTCGATTTCTGCATCAACTCAGCTTGCATTTCCCGCATCGCGTCGATGTTCCGCTGCTGGTCGGTCGAGGAAATGAATTCCATTTCCTTCACGTCCTTGGCGAGCCCCGCGGTGCGGACGGCCGTTGCAGTCGACGATTTGTCGGCGCCGTAGTGCCTCTCGATCGCAGCGCGAATTTCACTTTGAAATCCCAGTTGAGGAACGATGATTTTCCCGGTTTTGAAGCGGAGTTCATCGATCATCTGCAGGTTCTGCGGCTCCTCCAGCACTACGGTGAGATTTTTGTCGGCAAGCTTGACCGGCAGCACATTGAATCGCCAGGCCATTCCCGCCGGAATCGTTTCCAGCACGTCCGCCGGCACCTGCACCCTTGTGCAGTCAAAGTAGGGCACCGACGTCACCTCTCCCAATGCAACTATCAGATCTTTTTTTGATACAGATCCACCCTTCAGCAATAGCTCGCCGAGGTGCACGAGTTTTCCCTGCTGCTCCTGCAACGCGTGGGTCAGATCGGTTGCGGACACACTGCCGCGTTCCCGCAATACCTCGCCTAATCTTTTCTTCTTCATGATGTCTCGCTCGCGCGCCCGCCCTTACGCGGCGCGCAGGTTCGAATGTCCATTTCCGGCTCTGATTCCATCGCCTTCAATCTTGAATTGGTCCACGAGCTTCCGCAGTTGCGCCGACGTCTCTACAAGTTGCACGGATGCCTTCTGCGCGTCTCCCGCGCCCCTCGATGTGCTCTCCGCCGCCTGCGCGACTCCCGCTATGTTCGACGTGCTCTCCCCGCTTCCATGCGCTGCGTCACTCGCGTTCCGCGCCATCTCATAGCTTTCTTGCAAGAAGTCTTTAACGATGTCGGAATCGCTCACCGATAGTTCCTCGAATCGAAACTCGATGGGTCAATCAGGTCGAGTGGCCATTCTTGGCCCGCATGAATTCGCTGCAATGCCTGTATCGGCTTTTTGGCTCAGATTCTTAGGGAAGCAAAAGGCCGCCGGGCGAATCGAGGGGAGAAACGCATGAGTTCGGGAATCGAGGAGATACTGAGATTAACTTTTTCTTAGAAATGCTGGGGCGGATTCCGGAATTCGTTATCGGGTGGGAAGAATCTTTCAGTGTATGATTCAAGTTAGACGATTCCTCCATGACCAACGGCCAAAAAGAACAACAGCGACCCATAACCTACTGGATCGGCGAAGGCGGCGGATGGCTTCTCCGCCATGTTGTGAGCGGTCTCGCCGCCACGGGCATAACGCCGAACATGTTCACGTTTCTCGGGCTCGGCGTGAACTCATGGGCCGCGGTGATGTTCGCCATGGGACGCTTCCGAGCGGCCGCCGCAATCTTATTTCTAGCTGGTTTTCTGGATATGGCCGATGGGCAAGTAGCGCGCCGCGTAGGACGCGTGACGGCATTTGGTGCATTCCTTGATTCCACGCTCGACCGCTACTCGGATCTCGCTCTTTACATGGGCCTCGTTGTTCACTACACGCTGATCGGCCGGCCGTTTTACATGATGCTGGCGGCAGTCGCCATGGCGAGTTCATTCATGGTGAGCTACTCCCGTGCCCGCGCGGAATCCGTGATCCCATCGTGCAAAGTCGGGTTCATGGAGCGGCCCGAGCGCCTCGTGCTGCTGATTATGGGCGGGCTCTTCATGCGCATGGCGCCGGTGTTGTGGGTGATCGCGACAATTTCAACTCTCACCGTGGTTCACCGCGTGGTCTACACCTGGCAAGAACTGCGTGCCGGTCGAACGCTACCCGAAGCGAGCGCCTCTCAGGTTTCCTGATAATCACTTATTTCAGCGATTCCTCAACCGGTTTCGTGACGATCTTTTGCACACGCTGCCGCAGCGCATCCACTTCGCTCCGATCCACGTTCGCCGTGTCAATCGTATCGTGCAGATAGACCGTTATTTTTCCGGGATGCAGCATCCAGTGCCCGGTACGAAAGAACTGATAAGAACCCACAATGCTCATCGGCACGATCGCCACGCCAAATTTCTGCGCCATGTTAAATGTGCCCTTCTTAAATCCCTGGACATGGCCGTCCCTCGTCCGCGATCCTTCCGCGAAAGCAATTAGGCTGACTCCAGAATCGAGAGCCTTCTTGGCGCGCTGCGTCATGATTTCCAATCCCTCGCGGCTCGGCTTATCCGGAACGGGAACATTTCCAAACCGGCCCATCAGCCACCCATAGATCGGAATCCGAAAATGCGATTCAAGTTCGAATCCACGCACAAATTGTGGTATCGCCGAGTAAATCACAAACGGATCGAAGAGATTCACATGGTTGCAAATGAAAATGCTCGTCCTGACAGGATCGAACCCCGGCGAGCGCACAACTTCAAATTTCGCGCCAGCCAATCGAAGGATATTGCGAAAAAACCCCCGCTGCGGCCAGTCGTTCTTGCGCGGATCGATAAAGATCCCAAGAACGAGGAGAAGCGTGCCCACAACCGCGAAATGAATACCGCTGACCGTCCACAAAAGCGCCGACCGCACAGCCAGATACACGTCCCTCATACAATCGCATCCAGCGCCGACGGCAGTATCTCGAGCGACCGGCACTCCAGCCGCATGATTTCTCCGTCGATCATCACGTTCACTGGCCGGTCGATTTGCAGCTCAATTTTTTTGGCAGGCGATCTTGAAGCCCGCGGATCGTTTATATGCGTCCCGGTAAAAAGCCGCGGCAGCATCCTGACAAGCCCGAGCCGGCCGATCGGCCCCCAGCGAACATATTCGATCTGTCCGTCGGTCGCCTCCGCCTTTGGAGCGATCATCATGTTGCCACCTGTAAATTTGCTGTTATTAAAAGAAAGAAACAGAGCCGGACGACGATCCCACTCGCCGGACTCACCAAGCCGGTGCGGAAAAGAAGAATGCGCTAGGCCAGCCAGCCTAACAAACACGCCGGCGATGTAGCCCAATTGCCCCCAACTCTTGAAGCGGCGATTCACAAGCTCGCCCACATCAGCCGGAAATCCAAGGCTCAAAAGATTCAAATAATAAAGATCGCCCGCGGAATGCCGCAAACGAATCACATCACATGCGCGCCGCCGTGCATTCTTAAGCGCCTCAATCGTGTGTTCCACACCCCGCGCGGTGAAATCCTTCAAAAATGAATTGCCCGTGCCGAGCGGCAAAAATCCCAGCGAAGGCCGCCCATTCGACACTGCCTCGGGAAACAACCCATTCACAATTTCGAACGCTGTGCCATCGCCTCCCACGGCCAGAAATTGCCGCACGCCTCGCTGATAGGCGCTTCGAGCTAACTCGGTGGCCTCTCCGGCGCGGTTTGTGCGCGCAACGTACAGCTCAATACCAGCCTCGCGGACGCGTTCGAGTGCCGCGTCCGCAAGCCGTCCACATCGTCCTCCGCCGGCCGCCGGATTTACGATCGCTAAAAAACCTTCTGTCACCGCGCGCAATCCAGCCCGTGAATTCGACGCGCTCCACTCACAGCACCACCATTGCCGACCGGTCGAGCGATCCCCGAATCTGTTCGGCCAGCTCGCCGCGTTTGATTTTCAGAGACGCCGTCAGCGGAAAATCGCGATCCCACACGAGATACCCGCTAATTCGCTTGTAATTCAGCAGGCGCCGATTCCGCTCAGCAATTTCCGCGATCAAATCATTTGTCACAGAGGTGCCCGGCTCAGGACGAACCACCAGCACCAGCTTCTCGCCCACCATCGTGCGCGCAGGCCAAAGAAAATTCGCCGCAAACACGCAGAATTCCTTCACCGCCAAGCCTTCAAAAACAGTCTCCACGTCCTCCGGGTAAATATTCTTGCCCT
Organism: uncultured Acidobacteriota bacterium; assembly: GCA_963729525.1. Taxonomy (GTDB): domain Bacteria; phylum Acidobacteriota; class Terriglobia; order Acidiferrales; family UBA7541; genus Palsa-295. Next base: position 1,970,883 of record CAVSOB010000005.1, on the reverse strand, counting down.
CTTCGGTCACGATCATGTTTTTCTTGCGCCCGAAGAGCTGTAAATGCCCGTCGCGATCCAAACGCCCAAGATCACCCGTAATCAACCAACCGTCTCGAATCGTTTCCGCCGTCATTTCCGGATCGTCTAGATAGTGCGACATCACCGTCTTGCTGCGTACCAAAACTTCGCCAACCCCCTCCGCATCCGCATTCACAATTTTCAATTCCATTCCCGGCAGCGGTTTCCCCACAGTATCAGCGCGAAATGGCTCGAAATCATTCAAGGTGATCGCCGTGCCCGCCTCGGTGCAGCCATAGCCGTTGCCAACTTGTATCCCCAGATTGTAGAAAAATTGCAGCGTAGCAGGCTCCGTAAAAGCTCCGCCCACAAACAAGGCGCGCAGCTCGCCTCCAAACGCCTCGTGCACCTGCCTCAGCACAGCTCGGCTCAGCTTCAGATTCGGGCGTCGTCGCGTAAGCGCGCGATTCGTAGCAATCAGCGCGTTCAAGATTTTGCGCCGCCCAGCCGGCAATTCCGCAAAGCGCTGGCGCAACCCCTTCTCCAGATTCTTCAGCACCATCGGCACCAGGCTCATGTAAGTTATCTTGTAGCGCGTAAACGCCTCGCGAATGTATTCCGGCCGCAGCGTCCTTAAATGAACCACCGTCGCCCCGCAGGTAAACGGCCCGATAAATCCAACCATAAAATCAATCGCGTGATTCGTCGGCAAAATGCTCAGGTATCGCACGCCGGGCCAGAATGGATACAGCGCCGTGAGCGCCATGCACTGCTCCAGATAATTCTCGTGCGTCAGCACGCACCCCTTCGGCCTCCCTCCCGTCCCCGACGAATACACAATGCAAGCCGCGTCTTGACGCTCTCGCGGAACAAAGGTCGGCGCCCCTGTCCCGCGAAAATCCTCCCATCGCTTCGCCCCGAAAAGCTCGGCGCCCACCGGCGCTTCGGTGACGAGCACCACTCGCGCCGGCAAATTTTTGAAACCCTCGGCCTGCGCGATCGCTCGCCACAAATAATATTCCACAACGAGAAACTCAGCCTTCGAATGCGCCAGCAGCTGCAGCTGCTCGTCGGCCGTCAGTTTGTAGTCGAGCGGAACCAGCACGCCGCCGCAAAAGAAAATCGCGTAAGCCGAAATCAGCCATTTCGACTGATTCGTCATGATAATCGCCGCCCGCGTCCCGTTCTGAAATCCAGCCTCTTGCAAACTGCTCGCGAGTGACAAAGCCGCTGCTCCAAACACGCGGTACGTCATTCGAACGTTCTCGCGTTCGCGGTCTGCTTCAATCAAACAGATCTCATCGGGCCAGCGCTCAACCGCGGCGCGCAAGGCTTCACCTAGGGATTGATATTGCCGGAGGTCAAGCATTAGAGGCGCGACTGGATGCGCTCCGCAAGGGTGCGGAAATCGCTCACGCCCTGTAGTTCGTAGTCGGGAAGTTCGATGCGGAAATGCTGCTCGATGCGCGTCAGCAGGTCGAGCGCTTGTAGACTGTTGATCCCGAGCTTCTTGAAGAAGTCATCGTCCGGGTTCAATTTCTCGAGTGGAACCTTGAAATGTTCCGACGCCAGCCGCAGCACTTCATCAGTCGTATTTTGGAGTGTAGGCATTCTGTTCATCTTGCCACAGATTCATCCCGATTCGAGCGCGTGCCGCTACGGCAAATAGGGAAGCGCGTCAGTGCTCTCGACGAACTTTCGCAGCCCCGCTTCGACCGCCGGTCGCGTAAACAAATCGCAGAAAATATCTACTTCCTGCTTCAGCTCCGCGTACGGAATCGGCTTGACGAATTTCTTGGCCGCAATTGTCGCGCCGCGATCAAACTTCGCCACCTGCGCCGCGGTCGTACGCGCAACACGGAGCGCATCACCTTCGCCCGTCACCTGGCTCACAAGCCCAATCGCTTGCGCCTTCGACGCGTTGATGCTGCGCCCCGTCAAAAGCAAATCCCGCACCACTCCGTTTCCCACGTCGCGCTTGAGCCTCGGAATACCGCCAAAGCTCGGTATCAATCCAAGCCGCAGCTCCGGAAAACAGAACCGAGTCATCTTGTCTGCAACGATCAAATCGCAAAGCAGCGCCAGCTCAAATCCGCCGCCGAACGTAACCCCATGCACCGCAGCAATCGTCGTAAGAGGAGCTGCATCAATCGCATTTCCCACGCAGTGAATTCGCTCGACAAATTCACGCACACCGCCAACGCGCTCGGCAGGCGGCAGCGCCTGCGAGCGGTGATACAACTCGCGCAAATCAGCTCCGGCGCAGAAACCCTCGGCGCGGCGACTGAAAATAATCAGTGCGCGGCAATCCTTCTGTAGTCGCTCAAGCGCGGCTGTGAATTTCTCAAGCTCTGCGAGCGTTGTGGAGCCGATCTCATTGCAAGGCGCGTGGTCGAGAACCAGCTCGATAACGCCATCCTTTGCGTTCCAGGACAATGTCTCGCCGCGAAAATCCTTCATGCGCTCTTTTTCTCGAAAAGCAGTTCGATTTCGGCGGCGAAGCGCTCGGCGATCGCATCGCGCTTCAACTTTCCATTTGCCGTCAGCATGCCATTCTCGATCGTCAGCGGCTCCGGAACAATATGAAACGCGCGAATCGTCTTGTAATGGGGAAGCCCGGCATTTGCAGCGTCGACCGCCGCTTGCACACGTTCGGCTTCCAGCCCATTCGATGACTGCGCGGTAACAAGCGCCGCGAGACAGCTGCGCTGATTGCCCAAGATCACCACTTGTGCCGCTTCGGGAAGTTCGCGCGCCAGCGCGTCCTCCAACGGCTCAGGCGCGATGTTATGGCCCGAATTCAAAATGATAAGATTCTTCAGCCGCCCCGAAATGCGCCAGTTGCCGTTTGCATCTTTCTCACCTTGATCCCCGGTGTGAAACCATCCGCCTTCGAGCGCCTTCGCCGTAGCTTCGGGCCTTTGCCAGTAGCCGGGAAAAACATTCGGCCCACGAACAAGTATTTCGCCGTTTTCCCCAAGCATCATTTCAATTCCCGGAATCGCAGGTCCCACTCGTCCCGGTTCCACATGCCCCGGAACATCGAGTGTGCAAATCGCGGTCGTCTCCGTGAGGCCGTAGGCTTGCAGCACAGGTATTCCAATCATCATGAAAAATTGCTGGGTTTCGGGCGACAGCGGTGCGGAACCTGAGATCAAAGCTTTGATATTAGCGCCAATAGTTTTGCGGATCGTTGGAAACATGAAGCTATTGGCGAGGTGCAGCCAGACCGAATCGGCAAATGTGCGCTGGCCGCGCACCCGATTCGCATACGCCACCTGAGCCCTTGAGAACATCCTGGCGGCGAATCCGCCTTTCTGCCGCACCGCTGCGTCGATTTTTCCTCGTACGCGTTCGAACAAAGTCGGAACATTCAGGAAGTAGTCCGGCTCGGCAAGTTTCAGCTCATCGGACAGTTTCGAAAGATCCGTTGAAAGCGTCAGCACGCTGTTGCGCGAAAGAGCGGTGAGCAACAGAATCCAAGAGGCAGCGAAACAGAACGGCAGATAGTGAAAAATCCGCTCAGGCTCGCCGCTCGGCTTTTTTACTTCTACCATCAGCTGGTCGAGGCGAGCGCCCGTCCGTTCGAGCATGAAATTCACGTTACCCACATTCAGCACCACGCCCTTCGGTTCACCTGAAGTGCCCGAAGTGTAGATGATCGTGAGCGGATCGGAATCCGTGTGCGCAAACGGATTCGCAGGCGCCGTCGCATCACCGGTGAAAATACCATCGAGCAACGAGATTTTCGGCGCGGCAGGCCACAACCTTACAATTTCCGCGGCAAGCCGGGCGTCCCAACAACAGATGCGCGTCGGAGTCGAATCCTTCAGCATCGCGGCCAGCTCGGCGGGAGCCTGTCGTGGATAGAGCGGCACTACGATGATTCCCTCAGCCATCATTGCCAGGTCGAGCGCCACCCAACGAATACTATTCGGCGCAAGCAGAGCGCACCGGTCGCTCTTCTTGAACCCGCGTGCTATCAGGAATGTGCGCGCTTGCCCGATCAACGCAAGCAGTTCGCCGCCGGTCACCGAAACAATCTTTCCGTCGCGCACTTCGCCGAGCACAGGCGCGCTTGACGCGCGCTGCAAACGTTCAAAGATGCGCTCTAGAAATGTCATCGTCACATTGCGCCGACGGCTATACTTTGTTCCAACCGATGCCTTCGCTGTCCTTGAAGCCTGCCCAAGATCGTAAATCCCGGAAACATCAGCACGGGATATATCAGCCCCGCCGCGCTTGAAAGTTTTTCGCCCCCCAGCCAGGCCAAGAGGATTGACACGACACTTACGCTGCCGCTGAACAGAGTGTTATAGATGCTCCAGCGCGTATCGAAGACTTCCACCGGGCTGAGTGTAAGCTGAGTACGCTGGCGATAGGCGTGCAAAAAAAGCAGCGCGAACACCAGCGCAATCGCCAGGTATCCTGCGCTGTAGATAATCATCAGAGCAGGCAGTTGAAATTGCTCGATAACTGCGCGCACGGTCCCGTCGGAGAGGCGGACTTCCAGTGACGATCCAGACCAAACATTGATCAGCATGGAGAAAAGAAACTTTAGCGGGTAGATGTAGAACAGCACGACAAACAACAGCGCGGAGTTCAACACAATCGTCACAGTATCTTGCAATCCGTAGCGCCGAAAATAGATGTATTGCTGGTACCAGATCAGCATCAGCAGGACGAAACAGATCGCAAACGCGAAAAAGCCGCGCATGGTCTCCAGGAGCTCGGAAAAAGTCCGCGGTACTTCCAGCGACACGATCAAGAGCGTCACAGCAAATCCGAAGACGGTGTCACTCAAACCCTCAAAGCGAGTGATCTCATTGCCACGCCAATGAAAGCCGTGCTCCGCTCCGATTTTTCTCTCGACGAGTTTCGTGCGCAGCATGATAGTCGCCCCGGCTCAGCCCCGAGCCGCCACCGCGTCGCTGCGCTCTTCCACCAGACGGCAAAGCCCCGGGCTGAGCGGCGGAAGATAGTCTTCCCAGCTTAGGACGCCCTGACGCACCGGAAATTCTGGGAAGTGGCGCGCCACGAGTTCTTCGAAATAAACACCCATGCGCGCCATGAGCTGCAAGTTGCGCGCTACCGTGCAGGGCATCGCGTCGCGGATTTCATCGGCCTCGGCGTCCAGCGTCTCGAGCGCAACAACGATCTTGTCCGCCAGGTCTGGTTCATCCACGCGCATCAGCAGATGCTCGTGCCCGCGCTCGCGCATCAGGTTGCGGATCCGCTCGTCCATCGTCACGCCCGCCGAAGGGATTCCAGCCGGCATCGAAGTGACGATCGCGTGGTAGCGCGACGAAAGAATCCGATCGCTCGCGCGCAGGATGCTGACAAGCTGGTACATGTCATACTTCTCGGAAGAGAAAACCGGCACGCCGGCGAGCTTTCCCGCCACTCGCTCGCAAGCGTCTCCATCAAGCATCTCCATTCCAATCATCACGGGAAATACGCGCCGCGACTTCCGGTATCGGTCAACACCGGCCGCCATCGCTGATAAATAAATTTCGTAGGACGCATCCACTTCCGCACCCGAACGATGGAAATAAATCGTCCGGTAGTAACTCTTCGCATATGCGCCTGTGACGGAATGCGCGGCCCATTTCGCAAGCGAAGCGCTCACCGGCCACCAGAAGGGATTGATTGGGCACACCGCAAGCACGGGAGTGGTCCCGTCCCAGCCTGCCTCGCGCAGTGCCTTGCGGCCATATTCCGGGCCGAGCGGTTCGAACGTCCAAGCCGTATCCGTGCCGAGTTCGGTTGGAACGCCCAGCTTGCCAAGAACTTCCTGTGATTCGACATTGCGGGTAATCACCAGCGAATCGCTGCAGTAGCGTTTGCACATCTTCTGCAGCAGCGGATCCATCTGTCCCGCTTCAGCACCAAATGCGACGCTTAGCTTGTTCTGCGCGGAAGCAATGCCAAGCGAGCCGATCATCATCGTGGTGAGCGCGTTGGCAAACTTGCTCTTGAACATCGAGCCTTCGCACGCCACCACCCCATCGTTCTTGCGCACCTCGGAATGCAAAAAAGGTGGAAAGACGTCGGGCAAATGAACCTGCTTCGCATCGCCGAAGTAGCCCCGTGTCAGGTCGAAATTCTGCGTCATCACGCTCAGCTCGAGATTCTGCGGCCCCAGAATTCTTCGCACTTGCCGCAGCATTTCCTCCACGCGCACATCGGAGCCCGTATTGCGCGTTCCGTTGTAGCCGGCGAATAGCAGCTTCAGCTTCGTTCCCGGTTTCCAGGGCTGGCCGGCGCCGAGCACCCATTCGAACTTGTTCAGTTCGATCAGGCTGCTCACCCACGCTTCGAGGACGAAATCCATCATGGCCGCACGTCCTGAACCACGCGCGCGGCTCCGGCCGCCGATTCGAGCGGCCAGTCGCGATACTTGTAAACGAAATGAGTTTCGCGGCTGTACTTCAGGAGCGGGTAGCAATATTCCGAAAACGGCGCGGGCTTGCGTCCCATCTCCGCGACCACTCGCGAATTGTCGAACACCGTGTTCCATACGAGATAAGGCAGAAAGACTTTGAGCAGCGTCGCGAATCCCCCGATTTTGCCGGCGCGGCCCGCCAGCGCATTCACCATTTTCGACGATGGCGCTTCGAGCCCCGGCACGAATCGCGGCCCATGCTTGCCCTGCGCTTTCGCCAGCGCGTTTGTCAGCTCCGCGAATGTTTCCGAGCCTACTCCGGACGAAAGATGATAAATCTCGTGCGCGGGTTTCTCCTTCAGATGCAGCATCGCGATGGCATCAGCAACATAATCGACTGGAACGATGTCGATGCGATCCGTCGAGCGAAAGGGAAGCGCCGGCAAACCTGCGAGAAACACAAAAGTTCGAACCATGTCGAACTGGTTCGTTTCAGGGCGCCGGCTGTCGCCCAGCACAATGCTCGGCCGGAAAATCGTGCGTGGCACATCAGGCAGAAGCTGCCGCACCATGTGCTCGCAGAATTTCTTGGTGCGCGCGTAGGGATCGTAGTCCGAGCGGCTCCAATCGATCGAAGCATCCTCTAGCACTACTTCATTCGCACGCTGGCCGCACACTGCGACGGTGCTCACGTGGCTGAACCGGCGCAGTCCGTGATCGTCGCGCGCTCGCATCGCCAGTTGGATCACTTCCAGCGTCCCGCGCAAATTCACGTTGAGGCAGCTCTTCTCGGATTTTCGGTTGAGGGAAGCGGCGCAGTGAATCACGGAATCGGTGCTGCGAACGAGCCGCCGATAATCGTCCTCACTGAGCCGGAACTGCGAGTCCGTGAGATCGCCCAGAAAAATCGTGATCTTCGAATTCAGGAATTCTTCGAAGCGCGGAAAATCCATGTGCAACTGCAGCGATCGCCAGACTCGCTCCTGCGCTTCCTGCAAATTTCGAGCGCGAACCAGCAGGTTCAGCGGCTGAGAATAATCCGCGAGAAGATTTGATGCGATGTGCGCGCCGATATAGCCGGTGGAACCGGTGAGAAGAATTGCCACTTTGATTGGATCTCAGTTCGTCGTTGCCGGAGATGAGCCCGCCGCCCCCGCGGCTGTCGCTTCGCCATCCCCCGCCAACGGCACTTTGCGCCCCGGACGGGACTCCAGGGGGCGGCCCTCGATGAGAGGATAACACCACTTGCGCAGAGCCGGAATGTGGACATTGATCCAGTAGTCCCACCAATCGAGGCCGCGAGCATCGAAGCCGAAGTCGCCGCGTTCGCCGGGCGGGAGAGTGGCGCTGAGCTGTTCCACATGCAGCGCTTCGAAGACGTGGTCGTTGTGCAGGATGAAAGGCTCGAAGAGCGAGACGAGCTTGATCACTTTTTCGAGTTCGCGTTCGCGGCGCGCGAGCGGCGGCTTGGCGGCGAAGGGCTCGACGGTGCGATTGATCGCTTTCACGAGCGCTTTTTGTGCGGGTGCCGAGAGTTTCTGATAGCGCGATTTCGAAACAGGAATCGCGTCGAATTTCAGGCGGAGACGAGGTTCGAGGCCATCTTGCGCGCGGTAAAATTTGCGATGGCCTAAACCCGTGAGTTCGATCGAACGGCGCATGTCGCACGGATTCGTGACGGAAGTGGCGAGCTGGTAGACCCGCTCGTGCCGGCGAGTGACAAGCGCTGCGGCGATGAGCGTCATGCCGCGGCAGACGAGGTCCACTGGAATCAGGTCGAGACACTTCGATTCGGTTGTCGGAAGCTGGCGGAAAAAAGTGCCGAGCAGATACGAGAGCGACGCGGAGGTATTGATGCCTTCGTTCCAGCCGAGGAACGGTTTTTCGATCGAGGTTTCGACGATAGCCGGTCTGACGACGGCGATGGCCGCGTTTGGTTGCGCATCCAGAAAATTCCGAATGAACGATTCCGAGAGGCTCTTCGTGAAGGTGTAGGTGTTGGGCCAGCCAAGCTCGTTGGCGCGCTGCGTGGCTGCATCGGTGAGAGTCTGGCGGAGCCAGCGGACGCGATTCTTGCGGATCTGATTTTCGAGAGCTGCACCGCTTAAATCCTTCGAAGCATGCTCTTTTTTGAGCGCCAGGGCGCGGAGCTCGGCGGTAACCTCGGGAGAATTGGCGCGCGCTTCAGTTTCATGGACGAGAGCTTCGAGCGATTGCCATTCTTTTCCGGCGTCGAAATCCGCGAGGCCAACCGGGGTGTAATTTGAGGGGAGCTCTTCGAGGACGCGGCCGTCGCGCTTGCCGATTACGTAACAGGTGGAAAGATGCAGCAACGAAGCGTGCTGACAATCGCGAAGGAAATCGAGCAGGTAGGCCGTAGAACGGACATTTGTCGCCAGGGCATCGCGGAGGTCGGGATTGAAATCTGTGAGGCCCGCGCTGTTGACGATTACGTCGAGCGTTTTTGCGAGGCGTTGGCGGATATCCGCGGCGATACCAAGGCCAGGACTGCTCACGTCACCTTCAACGACTTCGATCCGTTCGCGCAGGAAAGCGGCGAATCCTTTGCCATGCTCGGCCGCGAGCCGCTCAAACACTGGCGATTCTTCGAGCACGCGGCGGAAACGATCTAGGGCGGTGTTTGCTTTATTGCGCCGGACGAGCAGATAAATTCTGCCGATTTCCGGAAGATCGGTAAGGAGATTTGCGAGCCACACTTTGCCGATGAAGCCGGTTGCGCCGATCAGAAGAATGTTTTTTCCGCGGAGCGAATCGCGGACGGAGAAGGGAAGTCCGTTGTGGGCGGCGCCGTTGGTTTTAGCAAAGTGGACTACGGGAATTGAAACTTGCGGCGATGGCCGCTGAGCGGATGTAATTGCAGTGTCCACGATTTCTGGATTCTTCGTGAAGCCGAGGCTGCGGAGAAGAGTTTCGCGCGACACTCTTCCGTTCGGCTGGCGTCCGGTGAGTTTCGCAAAGGCACCGCGCGGGCGAATCACGGGATCGAGCAAACGGCCGGTCGCGAGGCCGTCGCGAAAATCGAGGCGGTTGCAAAGGATGCGCTCGACGCCGAGGTGATTGGCGAGCGGGCGCATGACGTGGTCGAGCCCCTGGCTCACAAGCACGACGTCCGCGCCGGATGCGATGATTTCTTCGAGTTGGGCAACACCTTCGCGTTTCAAGCGTGGCTTAAGGAAATATTGGAAGAATTCTTCGCCGAGGAGGTCGAGCCGGTCGCGGCTTACGCCGCGCAGCACCGTGTGGAGAAGGCGTGTGGCGAACACGCGATTCGTGGCGTAGAGAAACGGACGCGCGATGGCGAGGACGCCCATTGTGCCGCGTCGCCCCCAGCGTTCGAGAAAAGTCTGCGCGTTCCAGGTGAAGAAGCCGACGGGGCGAACGGCTGTGAGGTTGAGCAGACTGCCTTCTACGCGCCAGTAGACGGGCTCGCGTGCGGGTCGTGAACCGTCGCTCTCGCGCTGACGCGCAGCGGATCGCGAATTGTTGGAGTTGGACGGCATGTTGGGAGGTGCTAAATCACGACGGAATTGAAAATTATCACGCTGGGGCCTGGCAAGCAAGGGAGCGGGAGCAAAATTGGAATTTGACGAAAAGCGCTGTTTTGTTGCGGTTAGAAAATGCGTATGTATTGAAGCTGCTGGATTAGGCGATTTTCTGTAAATCGACTGTTGCGGTTAGGAATTCCGTTGTCCGTGACTCGTAGCCCGTGACTCGTGGGAGGGAGTTGCGAGATCTGCGTCTCGTGTTGCGGAGAAATCGCCATCCGTTCTGGATTAGAAATGGGGGCGATGGTTTGTTTCGTTGGTTTTGGGTGGAATTCTAGTCGCGGATTCGCGATTAGGGTTTTGAAGGATGGGGAGGTGGGTGCATGGATGAGTGGTCGTAAAAGAGCCGGCGGGACGCCCCTTGCGTCTCGGGACAAGCCGGCGTTACGGAATGGCAGGTGGGGCGTTGCTGGTGAAGCGGCCGTCGTACTCCGCGAGTTTTTGTAGGTGCTCATAACTCAACGATTACGGTAGCAAATTGTGTAGCCGAAGGCAAGGCGAAAGGGGTGCCTGCCTGCGGCAGGCAGGTCCAGCTCCCACCTGAGAACCCTGAAATAAGAAGCGGCTAGATTGACCAGAATGGCTCTCAGCAGGTGCTACTTCGCGTGCTTGGGCTTTGGTCCTATCCAAGCTACTTCGGCGTCTCTAGCAGCGATATGGATGAACGCATTCCAGTCGTGGACGAAAAACCGATAGCACCAGACTCCTTCTGGGAAATTTGGCAGGAGGTCAGGAAGCGACGGCAGGTGATCCGCTTTCGCCGGATCTCCGCCAACACATATCGCTCTTCCGCTCGGAGACAAGGGGTACCCCGGATATGGAGGATCGATCGAACAAAAACACAGGCCCGTAATCGTCACGATTGCCTTTTGATATTGGTTTCGCTCTGATTCTGAATCTTCGGGCCAGCCAACGAGAAGGTCCACGTTCAACTTTATCGTTCCAGTCGAATAATCAAGCTCAAGAGAACCAATGTACATGTCATGGAAACCGTTTGGGAGCGAGCTATCGAGTTCGTCGAGCGTCATTTCTTGGCCTTTGGTTGTTCAGGGTATTGGAAGCGGAAGGAATCGCCGGCTGGGCCGGAGACGCCGCGCGTGTTGTAGTCGAGGAGGTAGTCGAGGTGGTCTTTGTCTTCGGGATATTCGAGACCTGGGGGATATGGGTAGGGGACTAGCGTGTGCAAGGGGAGCGGGGCGACTGTGTCTCCGTGGGCGGCGTAGAAGTCCATGTCTTTGGCGAAGCCGTCGGCGTAGAAGAAATAGTCGCGGGTCCAGCCTTCGGGAGGATCGGGGAGATTGGTGGCGTCGAAGTCGATGGAGACTTCGTCTCCGGAGCCGTAGATGACATACTTTTCGTCTATTTTTCTAACGAGATCCGTTACGTCGCCGTAGCGCGTGTAGTTGCCGATTTGACGCGTGTAGGGGCCTGTGGCGCTGACCTGCTCGTAGATGTAGCGCAAATCGTTGATGGGATTGCCTTCGACGACGCGCGGGTAGCCGCGGAAATCCAGCTTCGCGGATGCCAGAGGAACTTCAGTCACTTTGAAAGGAATATTGCGCGCGGAATTATCGACGCGGATGCGGTCCCAGTAAATTTTCAGGTTCGTGGTGATGCGAATAAAGCGGGAACCTGAGGGCAACTTGCCGGTGAGATCCACAACCATGGTGCGCGCGAGGCCTGCGGGGAAGCCCATGTCGTTGACGATGCGAACCCATTTCGCGGAATCGTCGAGCATCTCGACATAGGGCGGAACGGGCTCGATTCCCGCCTGCCATGCGGCATACATCGAGTTGGCGCTGAAATAATCGGTGAAGCCGTCCATCAGCAGACGAATCGGGCGATCCGCTTCCCAAGGGCCGAGATCGAGTTCGATGGTGTGCATTCCGGCGAAGCCCTGATAGGGGGCGTCGGGAAAATTCGTGACGTATTTGCGATCACGCGCGCGAAGCAGGGGCAGCAGATCGTGGCCTTTGTCGTCCCATGCGCCGGCAGGGGCATGCGCGTCCTGGCTGGCGATTACTTTGAACATCGGAAAGGGCGGGGCGCTGAGGAAACGCTCGTTGGGGTAGACCTCGACGTCCTCGGGATGATCGACGGCGAGAAGCCGGGTTTGATCGAGGTAGTCGAGCTCTTCCATGGGCTCGAGCATTTTGAAACTGATCACGCCATCCTCGGGCTGCACCTGATAGCCGGAAACTTTGAAATATTCGTCGGGGTCGGGAATATTGCGCTGGTTGGGGCCGGTCCAGTGGCCGATGATTCCGGGGCCGATCATATCGGCGAGGAATTCATATTTTTCGCCGTTCCAGACGAAGACGATTGGGCAGGAGCTGCCGCGGCGATCGATTTCGGCGATTTGCTCGTTCTTCAGCGCGGCGATTTGCATTTCGTCTTGCAGGACGCCGGTGGGCCAGAGCAGGCGAATCACTTCGGCTTCGCGCTCGAAGCCGAGGCCTGCGACGATTTCCGTGGGGCCTTGACCCAAGTAGCCGGAAGCGCCTGTGACTTCCCACTTTTGTTGCAGGGCGCCGGCGGATAGCTCCACTTTCGTGCCAATTCCGGTTTTGTTGTCGTGTTCGCCTTTGAATCCGAGGCGGAGCCAGTTGTAACGATTGCCTCCGGTGTTCTTCAGGAGGACGGGCGGAAGATTATTCTGGGTAATCAGCAGATCGACGGCGCCATCGCCGTCAAAATCGAAAGCAATTATGGCGCGCGGGTCGTGGAGTACGATTTTGTCGAGGCCAGTTTCCGAAGTGACATCGCGAAAGCCGGCTGGGCCTTCGTTTCTGAGGAGCACGATGCGCCCTTCGCCGGAATATGTTTCGCCGACGGCGGCAAGATCGATCCAGCCGTCATTGTCGTAATCGAGAGCAGCGACGCCCCAGGCGCGCATGAATTCAACTTCGGGCAGGGGCACGCGTTCGAATGATTTTCCGTCCACGTTGCGCCATAGAGTCAGTCCCGGCGGGCCCCAGTGAGTAAAAGCAAGGTCCATCCAGCCGTCTTTGTCGAAGTCGAGCGAGACGAGTCCGGCGGTGGACGCGGGCATGTCGGCGGGCGTTTTTGTGGTCCATGGGGTGGTGGCGCGGAAGGGGCCTTCGCGTTGATTCATGTAGGCGACGGGAGGTTTTTGCCAGCCTGTGACGACGAGGTCGATCGCGCGGTCGTTGTTGAGGTCGCTTCCCAGCGCGCCTACGGACGGTGCGACGCCGGCGAGGCCGGTCTCTTTTGTCCAGTCAGTGAAAGTACCATTGCCATTGTTGCGCCAGAGGATATTTCCGGGCGGAGGTGCATCGGCGGGAAACGGGAACGGCTCACGAGGGTTATCGAGTTGGAATTCGTTGAAGCGCGTGACATAGAGATCGAGGTCGCCATCGTGATCGTAGTCGAGAAATGCGAGGCCGAGAGCGAGGCCGTCACTAGCGATCCCGGCTGCCTCGGTGACATCTTTGAAGACGCCTTTGCCTTCGTTGTGAAACAGGGTGACGCGGCCATCGAAGCTGACGGCGAGATCGGGCTTGCCGTCGTTGTCGTAGTCGCCGGCGGCACAGCCCATGCCATCGCCGCTGATATCGAGATGCGCGGATTTCGTGACGTTGGCGAATTTGCCGCCGCCGAGATTGCGGAAGAGTCCGGCGTTTCCTTTTCCGTCGGCGTTGACGAGGAAAATGTCGGGCTTGCCGTCGCCGTCGTAATCGAAGATGCAGGCACCGCTGCCCAGGAATTTCGCGACGGGGCGCGGTTCGTCTGGGGATTCGGATTCGTGCTTGTGCGGCCGCTTCGCGTGGAGGCTTGCTGACTTTATTGTTGGCTTACGCAAGGCGGCGGGAGGCTGCGCGGGCAGTCCGGATAGCGGCGTGACGTTGGCGAAATGCACTGGGACGGCTGGGGGAACCGGTTCCGGTGCGGGGTGCATCAACTCGGCGAGAGAATATTTTCCCTGCTCGCCGTAGAGGAAGCTCATGGGCTTGCCGAGTTTTTCGGCGGTGAGGTGCTGGAAGCGATCGAGATGCTCGATGGCGCGCGCGTCGTCACCCTTGCGGCGATAGGCTTGGGCGAGGCCGAATTCGGCGGAGACCTGAAACGGATTCAGCTTCAGCGCATTTTCGAAAGCGGCGATGGCTTTGTCGTATTGCTGCTGCTGCGAATACATGAGGCCGAGGAAGTATTGCGTGTCGGCATCGCCGGGATCGAGAACGGCGGCTTTTTGGAAATACTCGATGGCTTGGTCGGGTTGGCCCGCGGCTTTGGCGAGGAGGCCGAGGTTGTACCAGACGCGCGGATTTTTGGGATCGCGCTCGGCGGATTTTTGGAGGATTTGCTGGGCGTCGTCGAGGCGCTGCATGTTGAGGAAGGCGATGCCTACGTTGACGCAGCCAATATCGGATTCCTGGTCGAGGATGCAGGCGCGCTGAAATTTGCCGAGGGCTTCTTCGAAATGCTGGCGGTTCATGAGGGCTACGCCGTAATTGTTTTCGCGGATGATCTCGGCGCGGGGGGCTTGCTGCTGTTCGGGGGTAGGGGTTTTCGTGATGCGGCGGCGGACGTGGGAGCGCGGTTTGTCTTGTTGGGGCTGTTGTTGGGATTCTTGTTGGCCGAGGCCGGCGAGAGAGAGGGCCAGGATGGCGAGGGGGAGGGCGAAAAGCGAGCGGTGTGTGAACGGGGACCTTTTGGCCGGTTTCACGGGATTCATATTAGTCGAGAACGGGTGAAGTGCAAGCATCCCTCAGCGGCTAAAGCCGCGAATTGCGATCTCGGCCTATCGGCACGGCTAAAGCCGTGCCCTGACGAAACCCGCTGGCAATCGTCTTGCGGACGATGTGAAATGCGAGGCGGGGCGCGAAGCAAGAGCAAAGCGAAACAGCGGGCTCCGAGTAGGCACGGAGACGATGGGGAAGTGTAGAGGGTTGGGCAGAAAAACGCCGGCCAGAGGCCGGCGGTACAAAAACCCGGCGGTACGAAAACCGGGCTAGCGCTTGGCGAGCGGGACGGAGGCGATGATACCGGAGGCTTCCTTCACAGTGATGATTTGGTCGGCAGGGACATTTTTGAGCTGATCGGTTTGGCCGCTGGGCCAGCGGATTTCGATGGCGTCAGCTTTGGCGCGATCGCCGAGGCCGAAGGTGAGGATTAATTCGCTGGAAGAGAGATAACTTGACCCGCTCGAAAGCGTCTGCGATTGAATTTCAAAACCGCATGGAACTTTGACGGCATACCCGATGCTGCATTGATTTTTCATTGTCACGGTGGCGCCGAGGGCGTCGCGATTGGATTTTGTGCCGACTAACCTGATGCGGAGGCTGTGATTTGTGGCGCCGGTGTTTTTGAAGAGGGCGGCGGGGCCGCCATTTGTAGAGACGAGGATGTCGAGGGCGCCGTCGTTGTTGATGTCGCCGTAGGCGGCGCCGCGGGCGACGCGCGGGGATGCGAACGCATGGCCCATCGCATCGGTGACTTCTGCGAATTTTCCTGCGCCGAGATTGTGGAAGAGGTGTGGGGGCTCCGCGTAGCGGACTCGTGGCTGAATGCGTTCGATGGCGTCGTCGATGTGGCCGTTGGCGATGTAGATGTCGGACCAGCCGTCGAGATCGTAATCGAAAAAGAAGCAGCCGAAGCCGAGGGTGAGAAGGGAGGCGCGGCCGACTTCCGAGTGTGGGGCTTCGTCAACGAAGAGGCCGTTGCGTTCGTTGTGATAGAGGCCGAGCATCTGATTCGAAAAATTCGTGACGATGATACTGGGATAGCCGGAGCGGTCGTAGTCGGCGGCGGCTACGCCCATTCCGGCGCGGGCGACTCCGTCTTCGCTATACGCAACGCCCGACGGAACGGCCTTTTCTGTGAAGGTGCCGTTGGCGTTGTTCATGTAGAGCTTGTTTGGTTGCGTATCGTTGCTGATGAAAATATCGGGCCAGCCGTCCTGATTGGCGTCGAGGATGGCGATGCCGAGGCTTTTCGAGCTGGTGTCGAAGAGGCCGGCTTTTTGGGTGGCGTCTTCGAAGGTGCCATTGCCGCGATTGTGCCAGAGGCGGACGGAGGCGCCTTTGTAAGATTCGGGAGTGCAGTAGGATTTCGCTTTGCCGTCGAGCGTGCAGTAGATATCGGTTTCGGGCGACCACTGGACGTAGTTGCCGACGACGAGATCGAGATGGCCGTCGCGATCGTAGTCAACCCACGCGGCGGCAGTGCTGAATTCACGTGGGCCGGCGAGGCCGGCTTTTTGGGTGACGTCGGTGAAGGTGCCGTTGCCGTTGTTGTGGAAGAGGCGGCTTTGGCCGAGAGCGGTGATGAAGATGTCGTCGAAGCCGTCGTTGTCGTAGTCGCCGATGGCTACGCCCATGCCCATCATTTCTATGGCGAGGCCGGCTTTTTGGGTGACGTCGGTGAAGGTGCCGTCGTGATTATTGTGGTAGAGGGCTAGCGTGGTGTGGCGCTTTTTCGGGGTTGGGCTTTGGCCAGGGGTTTGCCAGTCTTCGCCGTTGACGAGCAGGATATCTTGCCAGCCGTCGTTATCGTAATCGAGGAAGGCGACGCCAGAGCCCATTGTTTCGGGGAGGTATTTTTTTCCGGAGGCGGCGTTGTTGTGGGTGAAGTGGAGGCCTGCGGCGTGGGTGATGTCTTCGAAGTAGATTTTGGATGGAGAGGTGGACGATTGTTGCGATTGGGCCGTGGAGGTGAGTGACAGGCCGAGAGCTAAGGAAAGCGCACAGGCCCATCGTACCTCAGGGTGAACCCTTCGTTTCTCAGGGCAAGCAAGAGTACCTGTGCCACTGTGCCCGGCTGGGCGAGGGGTCATCAGTCGGAGCCTTTCGTTGTGAGTTGGGCAGCGGAAGCGGACGTGTGGGCGCGGCTCGTTGGCCTCGTTGCATATTTTTTCGGAGCTACTTTCGGAGGCCCGAGCGGCTCGGAGACGTGCTCGTGGATTGGCTGGCGCTCTAGGTTGTCATCGGGATGATCGCGGCGGTAGGGGCCGGTTAGCGTTTGGGCGGCTTCGTCGGCTTTGAAGCGGAGGTAGCGCTTTTGGAATTCGGCGGCGCGGTCGGGCAAATTGAGGCCTGTGTAGCAGAGCATCAGGTTGTAATTCGCTTCGAGATCTTCGGGATCGATCGCGAGTGTAGATTGGAATTCGGCGATGGCGTCCGTGTAGCGTCGCTGGAGGAAGAGGATGCGGCCGAGATCGTCGTGTACGACGCGGTCGCGCGGGTATTGCTTGATTACTTCGCGGAGATGCTGAGCTGCTTCGTCGTATTGGCCTTCGCTGCGCAGGACGCGGGAATAGAAGTAGTGGGCGCGGGCGAGATCGGGCTTTAGAGTGAGGGCGCGATCGAGGACGTCACGCGCTGCAGCGAGATTGCCTTCCTGCACTCGGACACGGCCCAGGTTGACCCAGCCGTCGGGATTCTTTGGGTCGATCTGCGTGATCTTTGTGAACGCCGCAGCGGCGCCGGTGAGATCGCCTTGCAAAAACAAGCCGATGCCGTAATCGTTCCAGCGGGTCCAGTCGTCTGAGTTGAGCTGGACGGCTGGAGCGGGTTCCGGGGATTTTGCGGGGAGAACGTTGAGGTCGATTGCATTCTGCGCGACGACGACGATTGGGAGAACCGGAATGCCTTTTTCGCCGCCCGGAACTTTCGATGGATCGCCGGTGAAGAGCCAGTGGCGGTCGTCGAAGTCGGGAGTGGTGGCGGCGTCTTTATGCGCGGGATCTGCGATGGATGCGAAGGAGAATTGCGTGTTCCACCACGCGAATTTGCGGTAGTTCAGCTTCGCGATTACGTGAATGCGGTTGCCGGCGTCGGGCGGAATCTGAAGGCGGAAGTGCGCCGTGTCCGCCGCACCGGGAGGAATGAGGTGGGCGTAAACGGTGGCGCGCGCAGCCCAAGCGTTGCGTCTGTTGATGGGATTGCCGTGCGAATCAATCAGCAGAGAACGGTAGAAATGAGCGCCGGGATCGACGGGGCCTTTACCTTCATCGGCGGCGCGGCCGCTCCAGAAAATCACGCGGCCTTCGTTGTCTGTGGCGGAAAGCTCGAGCCAGCAATCGAAAGCGTCGACGGTGCCACCCGGAAAGAAGTGGCCCATCTTGCGTGTGCGTACGACGACATCGAGACGGTAGGTGCCGTCGCGGCGAACGGAAGCTGCCGAGCGATCGAGCGGAGCGGTGAGCTGGTTTATCTCGGCCGCCGATTCTGAACCTGGCGCCGCAACCGGGGCGGATGCGGCGGATTCTTCTCCGACCGCAAAGGTGGTCTCGATGCCGGGAGTAGCCGCGACTACGGGTGTGGGTGTTGCGTTTTCATTTGGCGTCTTCCGCGACCCTCCAGGAGAGATTGCAAAAATATCGACGCTGAGTTCTTTATCTGCGAGGAATCTCGTCGTTTCGGCGAGCTGGTCAGCATCGTTGTTCACGAAAGGGAGAGCGGTATTGGCGGCAGGGAAGCGGTGCGAATGAATGGTTCCTGCCAGGGCACCGGCATCGGCGGACTTTTCAGCAGGCATGTGGCAATCAGGGCAGGCCATCGGTTTCGCTGGATAATAAAACGAGCGCGCACCCTGCCAGCCGACGCCGCTGGCTTGCCAGTTGTCGTAGTCGTTGAAACCGCGCGTCCAGCGGTAGTGATTCACAGGAACGTCAAGATGGACTTTGTGGCAAGTGGAACAGAACTCGGCCGTTTGCGTCCGCATGAAGGGCTTGAGAAACACGCGGCGGTGCGGCTCGGGATTCAGCTCGGTGAGGTAGTCGTGCACGCGCCGGATGATGGGATTCTTGCTCGCGGCAAGCTTGTGCAGCGCGGGATATTCAAGTTCGAAATCGGCCTGGCCCATGGTGCTTTTCACCTGTGCGATTGAGTGACACATCATGCAGCCGAGGCCGGCTTGTGCGGGCGGCGTATCTTCAATCTCGCGGATGGGACGATCGAACATGCCGCTGTAGAGGAGCGCGGGATCGTGGCAGCCGGCGCACCACTTGGAAGGTTTTACGCCAACCACGTCCTGCATGTATTCAATGCTCTTGCGGTACCACGCGTTATTGAATGATGAAAAATGGTGCGCGGAGCTTTGCCATTGCTTGTAGATATCGGAGTGGCAGCGCTCGCAGCTTTGCGACTCCATGAAATATGACGCCGGAATTTGACCGTGATGCAGCGTCTGCGCGGAACTGGGGAAGAATGGGCCCGAAGGTCCGTCTCCTTCGCTGTCCATGGTAGCAGGGGCCATTGCGGGGTTTTCAATGCGATGGCTGCGTTCCCAGGGTACTTTGCGGAGCCAATAAGCGCCCGCGCAAACGACAGCGGCTACGGCGAGGAAGAAGGCGCAGCGGAGCACGGTCGCGGCGGTGTGGTGGGCTCCAATCGCGAAGCCGCGGTGATGCCCCATCCAGTCCGCCACAACTAAAGTCCCGCCTGCAACACAGGCGGCGATGTGGAAGTAGAGGAGTGGCCATTCGGTGCGGCGGGTGCCCGTGAAAATCAGCATAACGCCGAGCGTCCCTCCGAACGCGATCAGGAACCAGCCGGCTTTTGTCGCAGGGGCTGCCTTGGCCAGAATCTTTTCGAGCGCAAGAACGAGAAGAACGACTAGCACTACTCCTCCGAGCGCGTGAACGATGACCGCTGCAAAATAAAGCACGCTTGCCGTTGGCCAGGCATAGATGTAGGCGGCTGTGAGGAACAGGATCGGAAGCAAAATGGCTACGGCGCGCTTCATGCAAGCCTCGGTAAGACGCGCGAGCAACCGCGAACGGACCCTGTGGTCTTTGTCTGCAAGGAGGTTCGTATTTTCGTTCGGATGGCTCGGGTGGGCAATAACATTTTCATATTAGCCGCCGCTACAGGCCTGGACACCATCAGGGCCGGTTGAAGGCCGGCGTCAACAAAATGCAAAATTACCCTGGACCAGGGCTTGATTCATCCGCCGAACGATTCCGTTATCAGCTGATTACCTGTAAGCGCAGCGTGGTAGACTGCCGCGCGCTGGAGCGGTTTTCTGGGAGTGCGCGGAGGCCAAGTGGACGGGATTGTGTACGGGTCGCTGATTGGAATGGCGGAGCAAGTCCGGGCAGGAGAGATTTCGCCAGTGGAGTTAGTGGAGGCGCATCTCGCGAGGATCGAAAGACTAAATCCGCGGTTGAACGCGTTTGCGACTGTGGACGGGGAACGGGCGCGCGCGAGGGCGAAGGCCGCGGAAGCGGCTGTGGCCGCGCCGGGAGGCAAGAACGCTCTGGGATCATTGCATGGCGTGCCGATTACGATCAAAAGTTCGGTGGACGTCGGGGGACTCCCATGTGAATGCGGCAGCATTCTGCGCAAAGGCTACACACCTGAGACAGACGCGCCAGTGGTTGCACGGCTGCGCGGTGCAGGCGCAATCATCCTAGGTAACACCAATGTGCCGGAATTTCTGATGGCGTACGAGACCGACAATTCGATGTACGGGCGGGTGAACAATCCCTGGGACCTTACCAGAACACCTGGCGGATCGAGCGGCGGGGAATCGGCGGCCATTGCAGCTGGATGCTCAGCGGGCGGAGTGGGGGGCGACGGAGGCGGGTCAATTCGCGTGCCGGCGCATTTCACTGGGATTTGCGGTCTGAAACCGACGCCAGGGAGGATTCCGTCAACCGGAAATTTTCCCGGATCGGCGGGCCCGTTCGCGTATCTAGGCGTTCTGGGTCCAATGGCGCGGACAGTGCGAGACGTGGAGCGATTGTTCGAAGTAATGGCAGGCCCTGATCCGGGCGATCCGTATTCTGCGCCGGTGCCGGTGCGCCGATGGAGAGACGACGAGATTCGCAGGCTGCGCATCGCTTACTTCGAAGATGATGGTTCATCTCCGGTGACTGCGGAAACGGCTGCGGCAGTGGGCAAAGCTGCGGATGCATTGCGCTCGCAGGGATTCGAAGTGGAGCCGTGGCGACCGGAGAATCTCGATCGAGTCTGGCAATACTGGTGGAATCTTTTCGGGCGGGCGGGACAGATGGCGTTTTCGCCGATGCTGGATGGGGAAGACGGGCGCATCAGCCCATTGCTGCGTGATTTCCGCGCGCGCGTGGCGGCAGACGGGCCGCTCAGTGCCGCTGAATTGCTGAATACGCTTCTTGGCCGCGATGTGCTCCGTAATGGGTTTTTAGCGAAGATGGAGAAGTATCCGATTTTGTTGTGCCCTGCGTGCGCGGTGCCGGCTTTTTCTCACGGGGACCGCGAATGGACCGTGGCGGGGCGAAAGATCGAATATTTGAAGGCGATGGCGTATTCGCAGTGGTTTAATTTGCTGGGAGTTCCGGCGGCGGTGGTACCAGTGGGGAAATCGCCCGAGGGTTTGCCAATTGGCATTCAGGTGGTGGGGCGGCCGTGGGAGGAAGAAGCTGTGCTTGGCGTGGCGGCGAGGATTGAAGATGCTTGCGGAGGATTTCGCCGGCCGCCGCTCTAGATTCCCGGCGCTAAAGCGCACTGATATTGCAGACATGTTGCTGGACTAAAGTCCAGCGCCTCTGCTGAAGCAGAGGGCTCCCACCAAAAGGCCGCTATGCGGTGGCGTGCGCGATGAGTAAAATCGCCAAAATATAGAAGATGAACATTAGCGCCAGGTAGGACTTCGCTTTAGTGTTGGCACCGGCGAATTCCTTCCACGCAAAAATCCCCCACAGGGCTGCCACCATTGGAGCCGATTGCCCGATGGAGTACGAAATCGCCACGCCGGTTTGCGTGGAGGCGACGAGATCGAAAACCAGTCCCGTCGACCAGATCGCTCCGCCAATAAGACCAAGAACATGGCCGTGGAGCGGGCCGTGGAAGAAGCCGCCGAAAGCGACCGGCTCACCCACGAGCGGATGCTTCATGAAGTAGAAATTCCAGATGAAGCAGGAGAGCAGCGCGCCGAGGCACAGAAAGACGCTGACGCTGTAGGGCCCGAGCGTGTTGCCGTGCGTCATGGCATGGGTCGAAAATGGCGCCCAAGTGCTCATCAGGATACCGGAGACGACGCAAGTGATGAGGCCTTTGCGTGATACAGCTTTATTGGCGCTGAGCTGGCCGTAGGCTTTGCCGTCGAGTACCACAGCTAGGACGCCGCAGAGCAAACCGGCGGCGATCATCTTTACATTTCCTTTCGGCTGGAGGATGTAGCTCAAAATCGTTCCCGCCACCAGAGCGATGCCAATCGAGACGGGGAATGCGGTGGCGAGCCCGACCATGTCGATACCCGCGACGAGCAGAAGGTTTGCGAGATTGAAAATTAGGCCGGCGAAGAGGACGCGGTAAATATTGGCAGTATCCGCCGAATGTACATTGTTCAGGAAGCTGTCGGCGTTATTGCCGACACTACCTATCGTCAAAGCGTAGATCAGTGCCGCGAGAAAAATTCCGATCGCGTAATCCCAGTAAAAGAGCTCGAAGCGGTAGCCTTTCACGCCTTTATATGTATTGGCCCAAGATCCCCAGCAGATCGAGGCAGTGAGCATCATCGCCAGCGCCAGGCCAAAACTTTGCGGTGTGAACATCTAGCTCCTCTCGGCGGTTTGGTTTTAGAGCCGCAGTTCGTGCGCTTGAACGCGCAGCTCACATCGGCGAGCTAAAATGATGGCGCGCCCGCCGGACTGTTTGCCTTGATAAATGCGAGCACATCGTCGCGCTTGGACATCGCGCGGGCTCCTACTCTCATGCAGCAAAGAGCGGCGCACGCATTAGCGAAAAGTCCCACTTTTTGTATGTCCCAGCCCTGCAAGAGCCCGTAGGAAAGTCCGCCCATAAACGCGTCGCCGGCGCCCGTTGTGTCAACTGTCTTTACTTTGAATCCTGGGACATGCACGGTTTTTTCGCGGGTGGCGATCAAGCATCCTTCGGCGCTCATCGTGACGGCGATGAGCTTAGGTCCGAGATCGAGCAGCTTGCCGGCCATCTTGTCGAAATCGCGTTCCCCGGTCAGTTCCTTGGCCGCTGCTTTGCATGGCTTCAGCACGTCAACAAGCTTGAGCGCGGCAACGAGCTCTTCTTGCGTGCCGAGATTCGCCTGCGCAAAAAAACCCGGCGATACGTCGAGATCAAACAGCACGCGAACATTCGCATCCTTGGCGAGTTTCATCGCTTGCTTCACGGGAACGATCGGAAGTTGCGAGGCCTCGGTGTGGAAGTGTTTGGCGGATTTGATGTGGGGGGCGAAGCGAGTGTCCACCTGAAAACAGGAAATTTTTCCGGTGACATTGGGGAACATGTAAATGCAGCGCTCGCCCTCCACGTCTACCGGTATCCAGGTGAGCGAGGACATTTCGCCTTTGACCACTTCAATGCCGGAAAGGTCCATGCCATCTTGCGAGAAAGCTTTTTGAATGATGCGGCCGTTTTCATCGTCGCCGATCAGGCCAAGCCAGCCTGTGCTTGCTCCTAATCGCGCAACTTGCGTGAGATTATTGGCCGTGACGCCGCCGGCGTGAATTTCCATGCGTGTGGCATTGATTTTTTCTTCCGGGCCTAGAAGACGCGGAACGATGGCGAAATAGTCCACCGTGCAACTCCCGATTCCTACCACGTCCACATTATTAGCCATTCGGTTCCTCGTTTACTGGGCCGGAGCGTGCGCGCCGGGAGTGGGGCGAGTCATAAGCTCGACGAACATTTTGTCGAATTTCTCGAGATTCAGTTCGACTGGAACGTGCACGAGTTGTTCGCCGAGACCAGGCTGCGAGCCGGGCATCCATACGAGCGTATTGCCGTAGCCTGGCCCGTGCGAATAGTCGATGTCCATGTAGAGTTCGGTTTCTTTGGTGATGATGCTGGGATCGAGCCAGGCCGCGGCAGCAAGCTCGTCCCAGCGGAATTCTTCGTCGGCGTATTTTGCCAGATATTGAGCGGCTGGATTGGGCGATTTGGCGATTTCTGCAATCATCGCTTTCTTGAGCCAGGTTTTTACGGAGATGTCCACGGTAGTGTCAGTGATTTTGTGCCACGGCGCGGTGTACACCATGTGAACGGCTTCGGGATCCCACCAAAAATTGAATTCCCGGCGATTTTCGGGTGACCAGTTAGGCGGAACGACAGGAGCGATGCTGCCTCCCATCACGACGAGTTCTTGCGCGAGATCAGAAACTGCAGGATCGATGCTGATGGCCTGCGCGATATTCGTGAGCGGACCACCCGCATAAATCGTCACTTGGTGCGGATATTTGTGGACCATGCGAATGATGAAATGTGCGGCGTCTTCATTGGATGGCTTAATGGTCGGATTTCCTTCGAGAAGCTGCGGGACTTCGTATGGGCCGTGATAGACGCCGCGAATTCCGTCACCGAGAGGTTTTTTGTTCCACGCGCCTTTGTAGGAGACTTTGCCGTAGAGTTGTTCCCAGCGAAGGATAAGCTCTTCGCGATTAATAAGGGGGAAGACGGCGCCGGGGAGGACGGGAATATCGGTACGGCCGACGATTTCGAGCATGCGAAGCGTATGAGCGACTTCTTCATCGCGCCACATGTCGCCGCTCACGACGGTGATGCCAAGGGTTTCGACCTCGGGCGACTGCAAGAAAACCAGTATCGATTGCTGATCCGTGGTGGCTGGGCCGCGCGCATCTTGGTCAATGATCACTTTGCGCTTTGTTTGCGCCGAAGCCGGAGGCACGAGAAACGAGAGAACCACGACACACAGCAGAGATTTGGAAAGCATGTTGGGTAAAGCTCCTTGGGGGCCTGAGGGATTTACCGGCGATGAGACCGTGAATATTTGGCCGGCAGCGCGGCTCAGAAAATTCATTGTGGGCAAGCGGTGTTTATAGTTGGCGGCATCTTGCGCGTCAAGAGAAAAGCGGAAATGTGTCGTATTTGTCGGGTGTTCCGCGAAGGTGCGTCAATTGCAAATGTTATAATTTTCCCCGTGAATTTGGTTGCACATCGCCGATTATGGGTGGCCGCGTTGGCGGTCGCAGCAACATGCTCATCTGCTCTTACTTTCCAACGGTCCGCGGGCGAAGTGGAGAATCTGAAGCAACAGGCCCATTGGGCATTGGCAAACGGGCGATGGGATACGGCCATTCAAGATTACGAGAAAGCGATCGCGCTGGCGCCAAAGGATGCAAATCTGCACGTAGAACTGGGTGTCGTGTTGACGAAGACGGGCCGCCTGCCGGATTCGATCGCGACGTTTCAGGAAGCACTGCGCCTCGCGCCGCACAATCTGCCGGCGGAACTTGGATTGGCACAGGCGTATCGCGAGGTGCACAACTACGATGAAGCGGGGCGCGTCCTGAAGCGCGCCATTCGCGAGCACCCGAAATCGGCAGAACCGCTGGCGGCGATCGGTGATTTCGAGATTCAGCAGCAGACCTACGACGCTGCGATCGGTCACCTGAAAGCTTCGCTCGTCCTGGCCCCGGCAAATGTGGAGACAAGAAACTTGCTGGCCGGTGCTTATCGAGCGAAGGGTGATCTGGACAATGCGCTGGCTGAACTGCAAAAAGCGCTCGCGCGAGATTCCAAAAATGCGCTCGCCTATTTCCTTCGCGCCGAAATTTATTCGGACCGCAACCAAGATGACCTCGCGCTCACTGATGCGCGAAAGGCGGTTCAACTTCAACCGCAGAATCCGCGCGGCCGCGTCTTGCTCGCAAAGATTCTAGTAAGGACGCCGCAGGGAATCTCGAAGGAAGAAGCTGCGAAGCGCTGCTCGGAAGCCGTCGTGGCGCTCGAACCGGTTGAAGCCGCGCAGTCCGGTTCCGCGACGAAAGATTCACAAACTTATTTCCTGCTTTCTCGCGCGTATCGATGCGCCGGGCAGCTGGAACAAGCGGAGAAGGCAGCCGCGGATTTTGAAACGGCTTCGCAGAGGGAACGCGGCGCAAAGGAAAATGAAACGCAAGCAGCTCATCTTGTAAAACAAGCCGATGAGGCTGCATTAAAAAATGATCTTCCGGGCGCGCTCGGCCTGCTGCAGCAGGCGCTGGCC
Organism: uncultured Acidobacteriota bacterium; assembly: GCA_963729525.1. Lineage (GTDB taxonomy): Bacteria > Acidobacteriota > Terriglobia > Acidiferrales > UBA7541 > Palsa-295. The sequence goes on along the minus strand of CAVSOB010000005.1, from coordinate 1,945,005 downwards.
AAAGACCCGGCCAGCGGCGCCGCGTATTCGATGCTGGCGAAACTTTATTATTCGAAGGGCGAAATTGATAATGCGAGCGAAGCAATCGACAAGGCCGTCGAGCTCGGGCCGCACCAGCCGGACTTTTTGTACGTGCGGGGAAAGATTTTCGAGAAGCAGGGAAGGCTCGACGAGGCACTCGCCTCGTTCACAGAAACCACACTGATTAATCCGCAGGAATCGGACGCCTACTTCGAGATTGGCGTAATTTACCAGCAACGCAAAGATCTGTCCCGGGCAACCGCAGCGTACAGGAAAGCGCTGGAAATTTCGCCACAGGATCCCGACTATCGGCGCGCGCTTGCCTCGATTTCGAGTGGGGCGCCAATTTCACCGTAGCCGGGTGCCGGTCTCTGACGTGGCGCATGAAGAGCGTACGAGCACTCAGTACATGATGGTCTTGGTCAGGTGGTGCGGCCAGAACGTGGTGTGGTAGGGCATCCACAGCCGAGCATCGATCTGCGGGATGATGATTTGCTTGTCGGCTGGGCGGATCTTATTCACTTCCTCGCGAAGCAGCGCCGTGGCGTAGATGCAGTGCGCGCGGATTTCCACTTCCTGTGTGCTGTCGCGCGGGATCATCTGGTACGTGTTGATCGCGTGCTCGAGCGCGGGCGAATAGCTCGTGATGCCCAGCAGACGCAGCGCCACGGGCACGATGTAATCCGCGAAGGCGGTCATCGCGCCGATATCTTCCAAATTGAATTCCCCGGCCGGGTGCAAGCTCGCGTATACGAACCAGATGCCGAGTTGCGGCAGCTTATAGAGCTTGATCTCGTGGCCGTCGTACTGGCTCACGTCGTTGAAGCGCGGGAATTCGACCACCAGCCGGTCGATGATGCCTTTGCCGTTGTCATAAAGCCGCGGCGGGCAGGAATGGATGAAATTTGAGAAGCGCCCTTTGTATTTCTCGGCGAGAACCGGACCCACCTGGTGAAGCACGGCCAGTTTCTCGTCGAGCATCGGCATTTCAATGTTGCCCGAGAAAATTTCGTTCAGTTGCTGACGCGTGATTTTCGCTAGAAAACTCCCGTCAAGAATCGGAATGCCATTGTCCATCGCCCGTTTCAGGCAAGCGAACTCGGCTTCTGAATCCGACCAGTGTTGCCCGGCATATTCGGTTGTGAATTTTACGTGTGTGTTGAAGTCGGTAAAGGCCGTGTCGATCACGTCAGCGACCATGATGAAATCGATCGTCTCGTTGGGATTATTCACGCCCACGCCCGCCGGCACGTGATACTCCGGCATGGGCAGCTCTTCGTAGGCCATCCATCCGGCCACTTCTACGATTTTGTCCACGTGCGTGTGGACATCGCGAGAATTTTCGATTACAGGTCGCAGGCTATCGAGGACGGGACTGCCGATAGGTTTCGGCCAGCGAAGAGGTGCGTCAGATTTCACGCCACCGAGACCCACACTGAAGGGAATTGCGCCGGCGGCTTGCCGGAGGGGATTCCCTCCGGCAGCCGCTAGCATTGCCGAACTTCCCAGTCCTTGCAAAAACCGTCTTCGCCCGCCGGGGCCTGAAGTCATCAGAAGATGAACTTGGCTCCTGCTTGGAACGCAAACGGCGTGCTGCCCGGAGCAATCTGGTTGATGAAGCCGAGGGCTGTTGGATCTGTACCATGGCGCGTCAGGCTCGGGAGCGCTGTGAGAGGGCTGCAATTCCACCCAATCTCCCCAGCAGGGCGCGCTACGCAGTTCGCGGTGTAGTCGAAATTCGCGTTTGTATCCGGATCCGAATACACGTTCCCGCGATTCGTCAGGTTGTAGAAGTCACCCGACAACAACAAATGATACCGGTCGCTTAGCTTGAAATCCTTCTGGATTCGCATATCAAGCTCGGCAAACCCAGGCTGGTCGTAGGGATACCGGCCGACAAGGATCGCCTTTCCATTCGGCAGAAGAAGGCTCGGGCGGTCGTTGTTGTGAGAGAAGCCTGAGTTTGCCACGCCATCGCCGTTGATATCCCCGTTAAATGCTCCGAAGGGCGCCCCCGGTGTACCGGTGAGATACAGCGGGAACGGCACCCCTGTGTGGGCGATCACCGTCGCGCTCACGGCAAATCCCAGTGGAAGCTCGTATACCCCACCCAGCTTGAACTGATGCTTAATGTCCAAACCGTTGCGGCCGTAATCCAGTGCGATGTTGAAAGGGTCCTGCTGGCCGAAGTAGGTATCCGTGTCGCGTTCACTCGCGCCATTGTCCTTGTTCTCCGACCAGATGTAGTTCGCAAACATTTGGTAATGGCTCGTGAACCGTTTGGTCAAGTTGAATACAGCCGACTCGTAGTTGCCGTGGGCGTAGCTCGCTGTAATGTTAGTGCTCGTTGCAAGGTTGCAATCGAGAGGAAGCGGCCCGCCGAGATTCTCCAGCACTCCGGGACAGTGATTTGCAAGAGTTTGAGCCGCAATGATCGTTCTGCCGAATTGGTCGACTCCCGCCGGCACAAAGTTGCGGTACCAAGCTTCTTCCGAACCGTAGCCGCCGGTGCGCAGATGCTGAGAATTACCCCATGCAAAAGTAACGGTGGCGGTCCAGCTTTTTGCAAAGGTGTGCTCGATGCTTCCAGTCAGGTTCGAAATCCGCGGATTTAGGAAGTTTGGATCCACTATATTCGGGGCAGGACAACCGAACTGGGTGCCGCAGAGTTGATCAATATTATTTGGGATGGTTGCGGGGAACAGATAAGGGAAGCCCACGGATGGCATACATCCGGGGCCAGAGAAGCAGAAGAGACCAGTTGTTCGTCCACCACCGGCCGTCGGCAGAAAGATCGTCGGCAGCTGAGCATAGTACAAACCCCACGCCCCGCGGATTACAGTGGGAGACTCAGTCGATCCCACATTCCAGGCAAAGCCAATGCGCGGCCCAAACTGCTTCCAATCATTCGGCACATTTTGCGGAATCGGTATCGTCCTGCTGCCCATTCCAAGCGCCCCAGTGCCAACATAGGTCTGCGTGCCCGGAAACGGCGTTTGCGGCTGTGGGTTCTTCGTTCCATCCCACCGCAGTCCATAGGTAAGCGTGAATCGAGGCGTAATTTGCCACTTATCCTGAACAAAGAGACCCAGACCCACCTGCCAAGCTGGTTGGAGAAGTCCCGCGACTTTGAGTGGAGTGTTGTTGAGTCCAAAGTTTTGGATGAATCCAAACGGTAACACGGTACCGCCCGGACCGTAGGCGTTATTGAAATCGCTAAACGTTCCGAAATCGTACTGCCCGGCAGTCCAGCCCAGGAAGCTGTCATTACTGTCGCGAAACGCGTCGACGTCTCCGCCGAACTTAATGTCGTGCTTTCCGAAGGAATATGAAAAGGTGTCGCCAACCTGAACCTTGGAGTTGGTCCCGGTAATCGGCAGGTAGTAACGCTGCCCGATGATAGAGGGCCCGATGACGTTCGTTTGCTCGCCTGGGCCGTTGGGGTTGCGGTTACGCGTTTCACGCGCCAAGTTCACTCGAAACTCGTTCACCTTGCGGCCCATTACGGTATTCACCGCAAATGCGCCGCTTACGCCTTGATTGACGAAATTTTCTGTTCCGCCGAAGGCGATCGGCGTTACGTTTTGCCCCAGACCACCGGTGAAGCCGCTGGTGTTGTTCCTGGTTCCGTAGATGCGAGCGCTGAAGTGATTGGCCTGACTGAACTGCCAATCGTAGTGCCCCAGCACAGTGAAAAGATTCTGAAATTGATTGCTGGGTCCGTTGAAGTCTGCCAGGCTGTTCACTCCGTAGCAGGCGTTCAAAAACGACTGTCCCAGCGTCGGAGTGGCGGTGCAGGAAGCGGGAAGGGCAAATCCGACCGTTGCCGGACCGGGGAGCGGAATCTGTTTCGGACCGCAGGGTGTGGCCGTTCCGGCTGGCCCCGTGCAGTTCGCAAATACGGGACCGGTCAGCCCCGCTAGCATCGTGTTACAGTCAGCAACCGAACCTCCGCCGCACAAATTCGACACGAGCGGTCCGTTTTCGCGCTGCACATCAGTCGCCACATAGAGGAACTGCTTGTCCTTTACGATGGGGAAGCCGATGGAACCGCCGAGTTGATTTTGGTTGTCGATATTGGGAGCAAAACCCAGGGCATCATTCGCTGTGAGGCTGCTGCCGCGATAGTATTCGTGCGCTTCACCGTGCCATTCGTTCGTGCCGGATTTCGTAATCACGTTGATCAATCCGCCCGTCGCGCGGCCGAATTCAGGAGCGAAACCGTTCGTCACCACCTGAAATTCCTGCACGGACTCGAGAGGCACCGTGAAATTCTTGGTCTCGAGTGACCCAAAGAATTCGCCGAAAAAGTTGTTGAAGCTGTCCTGCCCGTCAATCACCAGGCCTGCGTAGTCGCTCTGTTGCCCGCCAAGCCGGATGCCGCCGCGCAGGCCGGGGACAACCTGGGCAGATGAGCTCAGTTCAGCCAAGTCGCGATAATCGCGCCCTGAAAGGGGCAGAGTCTCGAGGTTCATTGTATTGATAACCTGATTGATTCCAGCTGTGCTGGTATCCACGGCGCCGGCCGCAGCGGCGGTTACCGTTACCGATTGAGTCTGTCCTTTAACGGGTAGTGTGATGTCGAGGCCCAAGCTCGAACCGATTTCGACGTCGATATCGGTCAGCGTGATGCTGGCAAAACCCGACGCTTCCGCCTTGATCTCGAATTTTCCAGGGATCAAATTGGCGAAGTCGTACGTGCCCGATTGGTCCGTTGTCTGCTCGTGCTGGTATCCCGTCGAACTATTCGAGATCGTCACCTTTGCGCCGGGAACGAGCGCGTGCGAGGAATCGTACACGAAGCCGTGGACCTCGCCGCGCTGCAGGTTCTGCGCATCCGCGTTGCTTGCCGCGAAAAGCGAGAGCGCCAACACAAACGCCAAGAACGCTATCTTCCAGATCTTCATCGTCACTCCCCCGTTTCGTTCCTTCTTCTCAGCTACTTCCCTTGAACCCGCGAAATAAAGAGCTGTATGAAACGTTCTGAATCCACTCCCGTGCAAACCTCAACGTTCGGAGTCACCTTCTCGAGACCCTCGATCACGTAGTGATCCCCGTGCAGTACGTTTTTCTCGAATTCGTTGTGCCGGTTGGCCACGGTCTCGCCGCGCGAAAATTCGCCGCGTGTTTCCACGTCGACGTGCATCGCCTGCGTCTTCATGATCGTTGGGTCAATCGCAGTGCCAATCGCAAGCGAATCGTACATCGGTGATCCGGGCGATCCGAACTTCTCGGATAGATCCACGAGAAAACTATTCACCTGCACCATGAAATCGTTTTCGGGTCCGTGAGTTTTCGCGAGCTCCGCCAGATGCTTGCGCGTGAATAGGGTCATATTGCCAACGTCGAGTCCTGCCATCGTCAGCGGCCAGCCGGCTTGAAAGACGATCTGCGCTGCCTCAGGATCGTTATAAATGTTTGCTTCCGCTGCAGCGTCCACGTTGCCGCCGGAAATCGAACCGCCCATCACGATCACTTCTTTCACCAGCGGCACAATCGAAGGGTCCTTTAAAACTGCCAGCGCAATATTCGTCTCCGGTCCGATTGGCAAAAGCGTGATTTCGTGCGGATACTGATGAACCATCTGGATAATCAAATCCGGCCCAAAACGCGCGTCCGCTTTACATTTGCTCGGCGGCAATTCCACATTCGCGAGCCCGTTCTTCCCGTGCCAGAATTCCGCGGTGATCAGCTTCTGAAACAGCGGATGCTGCGCTCCGCGGGCCACCGGAATATCGCAACGGTTCGCGAGCGAAACCATCCGCAACGCGTTTTCCAGGCCTTGCTCAACGACGACATTTCCCGGCACCACGGTCAGCGCGCGCACATCCAGCTCCGGCGAATTTAGCGCCAGCATGATGGCAACCGAATCGTCGGTGCCCGGATCGGTATCGATGATCACTTTTTTGGGAGCAGTGCGGGCGACGGCGAAGCCGGCATGCGCAGCGCCAGCTGCGGAGCCAATGAGTGCGATAATCGCGCCAATCGCCAGTGCGCGCAATCTGGCTCCCCGTCGTTTCGTTTGAATCGCAGAATTCACCGCTGCTTCCCGGAAATTATCGGAGGGGAGAAATCCAAATATGAAACGGATGTGGCGCAATGCGCCGCTACAATGATCTTCTATCACTCTCGGCTTCCCACCCCTGGTGCCGAATCGGACGCAAGGCTAAGCCGCTGTCCGCGTAGTGTCAAGATAAAACTGAGGTTGCGGGAAAAATTTCCACAGGCGAGTCATATAAGAATCTGTTGCCGTATGGAATCTAGTACGTATCTCAGATTTACTTATGTGGCCGATTGGAAACAATTTTTGTTGGCCCCAGGCTGGCAAAAAATCACCGCACGCCGATTCCACATCCGGCCGATGACCGGATGAATTTGCCCACGTGTTAGAATCCGTTCCGCAAATGATTCAATTTTGCTCTCGGTCCCGAAGTTGGTTCTTATTAGCCATAAGCGTGCTGCTTTTTGGAACGTGCGATCTCTCCGCCGGCCTCATTCGCCGTGGCTTGGCCGCCAGTCAACAACAGCAAGAGTCGCAAAGAGAGCCCCTTCGTCATCGTCCGAACCTGGCAAACCCCTACGGCGTGCAGTTCCACGACGTAACTAATCAGGCCGGCATTCACTTTCATCACGAGCGCGCCCAATCGCCCAAGCGTATGTACCCGGAAACGATGGGTCCCGGCGTCGGCTGGATCGACTACAACCAGGACGGATACCTCGACGCGATCTTCGTCAACAGCGGCTTTACGCCGCTCTTCCATCCCGCGCAGGCGCCGCAACCGGCGCTCTACCGCAATAATCGCGACGGCACTTTTACCGACGTGACCGCGCAAAGCAAGATTCACTCCGACGGCACCTTCTTTTTCGGCGTCGCTGTCGGCGATTACGACAACGACGGTTTCCCCGACATCTATATGACCGGCTATCGCCACTCCGTCCTATGGCACAACAACGGTGACGGCACCTTTACCGACGTAACGGAAAAAGCCGGTGTCGCTGATGACGGCAACTGGGCAACCGCTGCCGCATGGTTCGACTACGACCACGACGGCAAACTTGATCTCCTCGTCGTCAACTACGTGAAATACGACGTGGATCATCCCGTCACCTGCGGCGATTTTCGCCCGGGCTACAAAGATATTCCGCAGGTGAGTTCCTACTGCCATCCTGACAATTTTCCCGGCACCTCGCCGCGCCTCTACCACAATAATGGCAACGGCACTTTCACGGACGTGACCGAAAAGGCCGGCCTCGCCAATAAAGACGGCAAGAGCCTCGCCGTAGTCACTGTCGATCTCAACAACGACGGCTGGCCCGACATCTTCATCGCGAACGACACGCAGCGAAATTTCCTCTACATCAATAAAGGTGACGGTACCTTCAAGGACGTCTCATTCACATCCGGCGCTGGCTTCAGCGAGGAAGGCCGCCCCGAAGCGGGCATGAGCGCCGATGCTGCGGACATCATGAACAACAGTCTGCCCTATCTCTTCGTCAGCCATCTCGATTACGAACTCGATCGCCTATATCGCAATAATGGCGACGGCACGTTCACTGACGACACGATCGCCTCCGGCATCGGCCAGACCAATCTTTTGAATAGCGCTTTCGGCGCGCGATTTTTCGATTTCGATAACGACGGATGGCGCGACCTGCTCGTCATCAACGGCCACATCCTCGACAACATCGCGAAGTATCATCCCGAAGTCGCCTACGAAGAGGAAAAGAAGCTCTACCGCAACACCGGCCAGGGAAATTTCGTGGACGCGACGAAATCGCAAGGCGCGGATTTCCGCGCTCCGCGCGTCGGCCGCGGTCTCGCCGTCGGCGACTACGACAACGACGGCTGGCAGGATTTTCTCGTCAGCAATAATGGCGAAGACGCCCAGCTATTTCACAACGACGGCGCCAACGCGCCAGCCGCAAAGGATAATCACTGGCTCGCGGTGCAGCTCGTGGGTACCAAAAGCAATCGCGACGGCAACGGTGCGCACCTGAAACTCATCGCCGGCGACCTCACCAGTTACGACCAGACCAAAGGCGGCATGAGCTACTGCTCGGCCCAGGACCCTCGGATTTTCTTCGGCCTGGGCAAGCATGCCCGTGTCGACTCGCTCGAAATCTGGTGGCCCAGCGGCCTGAAAGAAAAGGTGACGAACCTTCCAGTGGATATCTTTGTCCGCATAGAAGAAGGAAGCGCCTCCGCCAAGGGCATCCGTTACTCAACGCCCAAGCCCGGTAACCCATAAACCAAGTTCGAGCACCGCCTCAAGTGGCACAGGCACTCTTGCCTGTGCGCCTTTCTTTTCGGCACTGCACTAAATTTGTCTCAGCCGTCCTATCGCTAACCTTCACAAGTTACAGGGGCACTCCCACCTGTGCGCCTCTCTCTCAAGGCACCTATTCCAACTTGCGCAATCTTAGCGATCGCTCGAGTGAGAGCAGTGCGATGGTGGTACTGCTAACGCAAACCGCACAGGCAAGAGTGCCTGCGGCACTAAACCGCCTTCCAGGCGCTCGACCATCGCCATTCTTCAGGCCTGGTCACCAACCTCGCCTTAACCGGATTTCTCTCAATGTAGCGCTTCAGTCGCCAGAACTGTCCTTCATCACGTACCCAATGATCGAACGATTCATCCTGCCAGAAGGGTCGCCCTACTCGACCGAGAATCTCGTTCGCTCCACGTGCAGTTATTCCTTTGATTGCGCGAGTAATTTTCCGAACAGAAAGCTGGGGAGTAATCAGCAGGTGGACATGATTCGGCATAACAGAGTAGGAATGCAGGAGGTAGTGCTGTAACTCGTCAGCGGCTTTGAGGATGGATTCAACAACAAGCTGCGCAATCAAAGCATTCTTCAGCCAGACAGGCCCAAACTGTTGCCGGTCAAGAATCCACTCAGTGCGCTTGAATTTCTCCCCATCCGAGATCTTCAAATTCGGGGAAAGGTCTGTACGAAGGTAACGGCTCACAGGAATAGATCCATAAAGTCGCCAAGTCAAGAAAATCGCTTTCTCCTCAGGCAGCCAATGCGGCAAGCATCGCCGGTAATAACTCACAATCAACAAAGACTATTCAAACCATCATTTCAATACCATCCGCAAAAGTACGCAAGGACACAGGTTTAAGTGGCACAGGCACTCTTGCCTGTGCGCCTTTCTTTTCGGCACTGCACTAAATTTGGCTCCGCCGTCCTATCGCTAACCTTCACAAGTTACAGAGGCACTCTTGCCTGTGCGCCTCGCTAAGGTTTCGACGGATAAATCTTCAATTCATCCCACCCGCTACCTTCCTTATCCGTCTCCCGCGCAAATCGCACGCCTACCAATTCAGCCAGTGTCACTTCCGAGGTGGTATAAACTTTGCACCCCGTCATCAAATGCCCGCCAATCATGTTGCCCTGGCCCGTCGAAATCGAAAGATGAATATGCTCGCCGCCTTCCTCTACGGTCCCGGTGATCGACACAACTTCAAAATGCCCGGTGTGAACGTGTGCCTCAGGCTGGTTCGCATACCGGATCGACGCCTGCGTCAAACTGCCTACCGAACTCAACAGCACCGCCGCCTGAATATGATTCTGCTTCACATACGCGCGAATCGAGCCCAACAAGTCGTCTCCAGGTCGCAGCCTGAAAACATGAATGCGCACGCGATCGGTCGTAATCGCTTCGTGATGCTCCACCAGTAATTTCGACCAATCCGCAGGAAGTTCCGGCGCTGCCGGTGCATTCTCGAGCGTCCGGCTTTCAGGCACGGGCTCCGCCGCCGGCGCTTTGTATTGCGGCGGCGACGGCTTCGTTTGCGCAGCGGCACTGAATGCCGCAAATGCCAGAAACAGGAATATCACGCTCACTTTCATGCAAGGCTCCTGAATGATGGATTTCACTTCAAGAGAGATGATCAGCCTCGCGAAACGATTCCCGATTTCACTTGCCGGTCGCCTGATAGATCATCAGCCGCGCCACCGGAATTCCGTCCTGTTCCTGTTCCGGCGCATAAACGCGATGCGTCTCAGTATCAACGGCGATGGAATGTACGGCGTGGGCAACGTTCACATCGCCCAGTTTGCGGTAATGCTGCGGATCCTTCTGCTCGAATACGGAAATCGCGCCACTGTAGCATGCCACGTAAATTCTGTTCAGCCCCGGATCGAATTTCACCACATCCGCGCCACCGGGCAACGGCAGGTACGCGATCGACTCGAACTTCTCGAGGTCCATCACTGTTAGTAGGGAATTCTCTTCGCAGGCCAAGAATGCGCGGCGGTGCTCAGGATCCAGTGCCATACCGTGATTGCCTTTGCATTTGGCCACGGGATGCATTCCCACCACCTGATCGTTCTCCGGATCGATCACCGCAAAAACATTCAAGTCCTGCAGATTCACGTAAATTTTCTTGGCTACTGGATCGTACTGCGGCATTCCTGTCTCGCTGTCGAAGCGCAGCATCCGCAAAGTTTCATCGCGGGTTGTGTCGATCACTGCTATCGCTTTGGCCTTTTCGTCCGAAACGTACAGTTTGTGAAACGGCGCTGCATACGCGCTGCCGTCGGGCTTCGATTCCGTGGGAATTTTCTTGATGACCTCGAGGGTCTTCACGTCGACGACGCCAATCGTGGCCTCATGCCAATCCGACGTGTAGACCTTTTTCACATCGGGTGCGTACTCCACGCCCTCAATTCCCGGCACATCGGAAATTGTCTTAACCACCTTGTTCGTCTGCAAATCGATCACGTAAAGTTTTCCCGCTCCGAGATGCGCGCAGAAGAGATAATGATCGTCGTAGTCAATCGTCAGGTAGTCGAAACGCTGCCCCAACGGCCCCGGCAGTTCAATTGACCCTAGCCGCTTCAGTTCGCCCGCAGCCAAATCCATGACAAACACAGAAATGGCGGACGCCACCAACGCAACCGCCCAGACGACACGAAATTTTCGACGCGAGGTTGCCATGCATCTAGCCTTTTACTACGCCAACGGCCACAAGATCGTCGCCGCGTCGCTCAAGAGTAATCTTAGGCAAAGGGCGCGGTGGCGGCCCGGCCAGAACTGACCCGTCCGCAACCGAGTAAACGCCGCCATGGCACTGGCAGGTAATCCGATTCTGTTCCGGCCGGTAAAACACAGGGCATGAGGTGTGCGTGCAGATGCGGCTATACGCCAGATAGGTATTTTCTTCCGGCCGCAGCAAGATGCATGGATTCACGTCAGCGGGATAAGAAAAAATCTTCCAGCCGCCGACGGGAACATCGCCTGCATGGGCAACCACAATTGTTGGATACTGCTTCGCGCAGCCGCCCGCCAAAGCCCCAATTGCTCCCGTAGCAGCTGCAAGACTGCCCAGCGTCAGAAACCCATTGAAGCCGCGGCGTGAAATTTTTTCAGCGCGCTCCGTATCGAAAACTTCTTTTTCGAGAGCGTTTCGCTCATCACTCATGGTTGGTTGTGCCTGATTGTTCCGCTTATTAGCTGGCGAGGTGGCCGAGTTGCATTCGCGTGTGCAGCACCCTCAGTATGTCGTCAAGTCCTACCATCCCGACGATGTTGCCCTCGGAAACCACGGGCATCTGGCTGATGCTGTTGCTGCGCATCCGCTGCAACACCGCGAGAACGGGTTCATCCATTTCGGCCGAATGCATGTGGTCGAGCGGCAGCATCACGGCTTGAATGGACGTATTCGTCCACTCATCGCGTGGCACCGCGCGCGCCGCATCGAGCGAAATCAGCCCGACCGGCTTTCCCGCGCCGAGAACAATGTGAAACCGCGCTCCGGTGCGCAGCACTTCATGAACGTATTCGTCAATCGACATATCCCGCGTAACCGTCGGAATGTCATGCGTCATCACATCGCCTGCGCGCACTCCCGTCAGCGAATTCTGCACCGCCACCTGGGCGTAGCTCTCCTGCGCGGCGCTCAGCAGAAACCAGCCAATGAAAGCCGTCCAGAGGCCGCCCACCCAATTGCCCGTGAGGGCCTGGTATGCGCCGAAGATGATCATCATGTACGCAAAAATCTTGCCGGTCGTCGAAGCAATCTGCGTGGCCCGCTGGAAATTGTTCGTGATGCCCCACGCGATCCCCCGCAGAATGCGTCCGCCGTCGAGCGGAAATCCCGGCACGAGATTGAAAAGCGCCAGCGCGAGATTAATTTGCCACAGCCACTTCGTGGACGCAGCTACCAGATCGTCGCCATGAAAGAAGCGGCCGACGAGATAAAAAACGCCGGCCAAGAATAGGCTCGCGAGCGGACCCGCCAGAGCAATGTTGAATTCCTGCTTCGGTTTTTCCGGCTCGCGGCTGATGCTGGAAAGTCCGCCGAAAACGAACAGCGTGATGGATTGCACGGGAATCTTGTACCGCATCGCGACAATACTGTGGCTCAGCTCGTGAAACACAACCGACCCAAAGAAAAGCGCGCTCGTGATGATGCCCAGCATCCAGTGCTGCTGCGAGGTCCAACTGGGATGCTGCGACGTGAATTGCATCCGCAATGAAAGCGTGATCAACGCGAAAATAATGAACCAGCTGGGATGCAGGTAAATCGGAATCCCGAAGATTCGTCCAAGTCGTACGCCCGATGGAGGCGGGCCCGACACAGATGCCTGAGCTTGGTCGGATCGAATGTTCGCTGGATTTTGGTGGTCCGCTGCCATTGCGTCCTCCGGAATCCGTTTGCTTGTTTCATTATCGTAGAATTCGCCGCCGCCGTCTCGCAAATCGCATTTCGGAGCGTGGCCGGCCTCCCGCCTCGAGTTCGAGATGATGTGTAACGTGCGCGGCGCATGTTCATGATCTCTTGTCCTTGTAGAGTCCTTCCTTATATATGCGCTCCAAGTTCGGGCGCGCCGCGTGCGCTCCAATCTGGTGCGTGCCCTCCAACACGCACGTGTTTGCGGCCACACGCGCGTTACGTCAGTCCTCGTCGCTAAACCCCCTGTTTGCATACAGATCACCATTGGCCTAGCTCCTGCACTACTTCGCGCAGCAGGCCGATAGAAGTTGCGGGAGGGAGTCATGGAAGGTCTGATCGATTTCACAGCCGTAGGTGGAGCAATCGTTTTCTCGCTGGGCGTGGCGCTTGGGCTCGAATGGTTCGCGCTCAATACATTGATGAAGATGATGCCCATGCAGCAGCCAGCGATGGCACGGGAAGAAGTCACCGATAAGCCCGCGCCTGGCCCGACGCTCGTGCCGCCGTCGTTCGCTGGCAGCAAACGCGCGGCCTAACGGGAGCGGCGGCAGTCGCATCCGGCCAAAACTATTCCGCGAGCCATGCGCTCGCAGATTGAAGCAGGGTTGAAGCAAGGTTGAATCAAGGTTGAAGGAGGACGCCATGTTGTTCCTCAAAGTGTTGCTGTCGATTGTGAGCTTCGGGTTTTTGGCGGGCGCGATCGGAACGGTTGCGTACGACATCTATCTCGCGTTCCAGTTCGACCGGATCTTGCGTCGCAACGACAGCGCGCCCAAATCCGAATCTGGTGATGCGTCTGACTCCGCAGCATCCTCTGGAGCGTCTCCCGATTCGCCTTCGCTCGCTCAGTCGCCGACGCGTGCGCCAATCAGTGTTCCGCCGCGCCGGATTCGCTGGGTGCTCACCACAAAGCTGCTCGCGCTCGCCGCGGTCACGTCACTTGCAGGCAAGAGCCTTGTCGTCGTGCCCGATGGTCACGCGGGCGTGCGCGTGAGCCAGATTTCTGGCGTGCGCGCCGGAACTCTCTATCCGGGAACGCATCTGATTTTCCTGCTAACCGAGCGCGTCGTGCTGTATGACGTCCGCGACCAGGTTTTCTCGACTGCTGCCAGCACGGCTCCGAAGGAAAAACTCGAAGTGCTGAACGTCGAATCGCGCGAAGGTTTGTCAGTCGGACTCGCTCTCACCGTGCGCTATCGAGTCGATCCCGCCCGCTTGGCTTACATTCAGGCCAATCTGCCGCAGCCTATTGACCAGGAAATTGTCGAACCGGTTGTGGCAAGTACGTTTCGCGATTTGAGTCCGAACTATATCGTGCGCGATCTCTTCTCCATCAAGCGCGGCGAGTATCGCGAGAAAGCGACGCAGACAATCACGTCGCGGCTCGCGGAAGACGGGATAGTCGTCAAGGAAGTGCTGCTTCGAAAAGTGGAGCTGCCGCAGGAATACGCGCGCGGTCTCGAGGGGCTGCTCGAAAAAGAACAGGAAGACGATCGCACTAGTGTCGATGCGCAAATCGAGCAGAAGAAAGTGAAGATCGCGGAATCGCAGGCCGAAGCCGCGAAGATCCGGCAGATAAAGCACGCCGAGGCCGACGCGCAATCGCGCGTGTTGATGGCCAAGGCCGAATCCGATTCGATGCAGTACACGCTGCCGCTTAAGCAGAAACAGATCGAGCAGTCGCGCCTCGAAGCCGAAGCCCGCAAGGAAGCGACAATCAAGAACGCGGAAGCAGACGCTGCCGCGCAGGTGAAATCCGCCGAAGCTGCCGGCCAGGCAAAAGTGATCGGCACCAAGGCTGACGCCGAACGCAACCGGCTGCTCTCGGAAACACAGAACGTTCTCGTGGTGAAAAATGCCGAGGCCGCAGCACAGGCGAAAATTATCGATTCGAAGGCTGAGCTCGAGCATCGCAATCTGCTCGCCGACGCCGAAGCGCACAATATTCGCGTCACGTCGCAAGCGGAAGCTGAACAACTGCAGCTCGAGGCTTCCGCGCTGAAAACGAATCCGCTGCTCGTGCAATACACAGTGGCGCAGCGCCTTTCCGACCGCGTGCAAATCATGATGGTGCCCACGGACGGCAAATTTTTCTTCACCAACGACGTGCTGAAATCCGTTTCTGCTGTGACCGATTCACCGCTGAAGCTTGGCGCGAAGTGACGAGCTTGAAACGCGCGGGGCGCGCAGCGATGAAAGCTCTCGTCGCCGCGCCCGCGAAAAAAATGCGCGAACGTGCGCGAATGAAATTCCCGTTCGGTCTTTTCCGAGTCCGACACGGCGGAGCGGAAAAGAAATTCAACCGGACGGGAGGTACTGCCGGCAAGACCCTTGCGGGTGGCTTGGCTCTGCGCGAAACGGCGACGAGGATTCGATACCGCCGCATCGAATCCCGCGCCGCGAGCGCAGGGCGAAGCCACCAAGCCGGCGGCTCGCATTGCCGCGTTAGAACCAGCTTCCATGACGATTGTTGTACCCCCGACGATCTTTTGTTACCCCTTTTACCGCCTATTAGAATTTCGTATGTTGCTGAATTCGGGATGCTTAGCGTGACATTTAATCGCGGAACCGTAGATTAAAAATGCGTGGCGAGCGATGAGTGGAAGGGATTCGTGGCGGGCAAACATCTGCTTCGATTGCCTCCGGCGCCTCCTTTCGCTGTCGCGACATTGCTGGGCTCGTCTTGTTTCGAGTCCAGCGGACCTCGGAATCAAGGCTAGCAGAAAGCGGGAAAGCGAGCGAGAGAGTTGTGGGACAGAAAAAGTACAAGGACTAGAACTGCACGAACGAACAGTGCGGGTGGCGGCGATTCACTTGGCGATGGAAATGCATCGGTTGCGCGCGAAGGTCAAAGGACGAGGCTCGGCGAGAAGGCCGCCGAGCGGAAGGAATTCCTTTTAAGGCGTTGATGTCACGGCCGAAGCCGTGACCTACAAAGCGAAGATCCGAGCAAAAAAACAGGCGGTTGCGCGCCGATCGTTGACGGGAGAATGATTTGATTGCGAGCGAGGCTCGGAAGGCAATCTCAAATTTGAAATTTGAAATTTGAAATTGGAAATTGGAAATTGGAAATGAAAACAAAGACAAACTTGCAAATGTTCCCTCAGCGGCTAAAGCCGCGGGATCTTGCGCCAGTTGCGGCACGGCTGAAGCCGTGCCCTGACGTAAACCCATCGGTGCTAGACAGATTCTAACGCCGCGATCTACAGAGCGACGGCAAGAGCGCAGGCCCTTCGAAGCTCAGGGTAAACCCTTCGTCTCTCAGGGCAGGCAAGAGTGCCTGCGCCACTGAGGCGAAGATTGGTGCGGGGCGAGTGAGTTTGCGGTTGTGCTAAGATGACGAATCACGAACAGAATGCGGCACACATCGCGGATGCATTGGTCTCGCCGTTACTTTTTCCTTCTTTTTGCCTTCCTGATTGTTTTCTCGCACTTCATTTCTGCGCTAGCGGCGCATGGGCAATCAAGCGCTCCGTCAACGCAAGTGACGGCACAGGATGCGACCGGACCGGTGATGCCTTTGGAGTGGACGAACCGGGTCGGGACTTTGGCTGGCCAGATCGCGGAAGCGGTCAGGCCGTCGAAAGCGATTTCGCTCGAGGTGCAGAATATCTCATCGCTCGGGGCAGCAGACGTAGAGATGATTCGCCACGGGCTTCAACAGGAATTGTCACGACGCGGAATTCGGATCGAGGCCGAAGGTTTAGATGTGAAGGTGACGCTCGCGGAGAATACTGACAAGTATGTTTGGGTCTCTCAGACTCGCCGGGGCGAGAAGCAGGAAAGCACACCGCAAGTTGCAATCGTCTCGGTTGCTCGGAGTTACCCTTCGGCATTTGCGCAGAAACTAACTCCGACATTGCAGCGCAAGGTGGTCGACGAGAGACGAGAGCCGATTCTTGACTTCGCGTTGACCACCGCAGACGAGGGTTATGTCGCGGGCGTTACGAAAGTGTTCGGCCCTGGGTTTCTGGATGTGACTTCCTTCACCTTCGACGCCGCTGGCGAGAACAAGATTCAGCTCGCCCCCTTGTCTGTAGTACCACGGGACTTACGTGGTCTCGTGTCTGCGAATAAGTATGGTGAGGTAAGTCTCTATGCGGCGAATGACGCGTGTGTCGTGACGGGAACACAGCACACCTGCGGTCGAAATTCGAACCAAGATTGGCCATTCCCATATGGAGTTACGGGGCATTTCGTTGGGAACCGAAACTATTTTTCAGGTTTTGTTGGCGGTGCGCAGGGCCGGTTGAACGAGCGTGCATTTTATTCCGCGGCTATAGGAGACTTCCCTGACGCCGTCAATGGGAATCGGCTTCATCCAATTGTTGTAACCGAATTGGATGGAAAGGCTCGATATTTCGGTCAGGGCGACGCTTCCCATGCCACATTCTCCGGCTGGGGAGACGAGATTGCTTCAATCAATCGGTCCTGCGATCGCAGGTGGTTTGTACTTGTGACAGGAACTGGAGATTTTACCCAGGCGGATCGCATTCAGACTTACGAAATGCTGTTTGGACAAGATTCCTGGACTGCCAAGGCGGAAGGACAGCCGCTTGAGTTCGCGGGCCCCATAGTTTCGATGTGGCCGTCAGACGATGAGATGTCGGCGCGGGTGGTGTCGAAGAACCTGCAAACAGGAATGTATGAAGCTTCGGTTGTCACAGTTAGCTGCAGCCAGTAGCGCGATTGTCCTGCTGACGGCCTTGCCGGTTAAAACGGCGAGGCGACCGCGCTATGGCGGGACATTGAGGGTTGAAATCGGGACGAGTGTAAGGTCGCTCGATCCTGCTGTGTCGGCTGCTACTTCGGAGGAGGAACCCGCCAAAGAGCAGATCGATTCGCTGATCTACGATGTCGTTGAACCAAAGAGCAAATTTACGGAGAACGGTGCGTTTCACGTAACCGCTTTCGAAGCAGGGAAGCGGGTGGTGCTGGCGGCGACGGAGGATTACCGGCTGGGGCGGCCGTTTGTGGATTCGATTGAGATTACGATGGGTCGGGCGGCCCGGGATCGCATTTTAGATCTTGAGTTGAACAAGGCTGACTTTGCGGAGATACAGGCCGAGGATGCGCGGCGGGCGGCGGACCGTGGAGTGCGGGTGAGCCGGTCGAAACCGGATGAGCTATTGGCGCTGGTTTTTCTTCGCGGGGGTGAGCCAAAGAGGACGCGATTGATCGATGCGCGAATTCGGGAGGCGCTTGCGCTTTCGATCGATCGCGCGGCGATCGTGAATTTCATTTTGCAGAAAGAAGGGGAGCCGGCGGGAGGGCTTTTGCCGCAGTGGTCGAGCGGGACGGCGTTTCTATTTTCGACGGTGGCTGACGTAGTGCATGCGAAGGAACTTTCGGCGCAAATCGTGCCCGCTCCGAAAATCGTGTTGGGATATGATTCTGGCGATTCGCTGGAACAGGCGGTGGCCGAGCGAATTGCTGTGGATGCACGAGAAGCGCGGGTTCAGTTAACGGTGCAGGCGGTGAAGGCCGGGCTCGAAAATGGGAGTGACGCGCGCATGGTCCGGCTGCGCATGCAATCGAAATCGCCGGGGTTGGCGCTTGACGCCTTCGTCGATACGCTTGGCGGAATGACGAAGATTGAGGAGAAGGCGCTGCCCGATCCTCCGTCGGCGGAAGATATTTACAACCGCGAGCGGGCGATTGTGAGCAGCTACCGGGTGGTGCCCTTGGTTTGGTTGCCGCGGGTGTATGGGTTAAGCGCGCGGGTTCGGGATTGGACGCCGCCTGGGCCGGGTGAGTCGTGGCCGTTGGCGGACGTTTGGCTGGATGGGCCGGTGGAAGCGGCGCCGGTGGAAGAAGGGAAAAAGTGACGTTTCGCACCAAGTTATTCTTGATTTTCACGCTGGCGCTGGTGGTGTCGGTGGGACTGGTGGCTGCGGCGGTGACGGAAGTGACGCGGCGGGCGTTCGATCAGATGAATGCGCAGCATTCGGACGCGCTGGTGGCGCAGTTCCAGCGCGAATTCGCGCAGCGCAGCGAGGACGTGGTACATCGGGTGCAGGGGATTGCCGACGCGGAAGGCACCGTGCGGATGGCGATTGATTTGAGCCGGCCAAAGGGCGATGTGTCGGTGTACGTGAACGATGCAGCGGGCGTGGCGAAAGCGCATCAGCTTGATTTTCTGGATTTCATCAGCAACGACGGGTCGATTATTTCGTCGGCGGAATGGCCGGCACGGTTCGGTTACAAGATTGACTGGGTGCTGCAGCCGGAAGACTGGGCGGCGCGGGGCTCGTTTTTGATGAAGGCGGATACGCAGGAAGGGCCAGCGCTGGCACTTTTATCGGTGTCGCGCGTGCGCGTGGGCGACAAGGATCTTTACATTGTTGGCGGGGAACGGCTGGGGCGCGAATTTCTCGCCTCACTCGTGCTTCCGACAGGGATGCGAGCGCTGCTCTATTTGAATCTCGATCCGGCATTTCAGGCTGCGAATCTGATCGATTCGACGGGACCTGCGAGCCAGGCAGACGAATTTGCGCCGGTGATTCAGAAGGAACAGCAGCAGCCCGGTGAGCAGATCGCGAAAATCAACTGGACGGGCGACGCAGCGAACGCGGAAGTGTTTCACGCAATGCCGCTGGTGGGGCGCCAGAAAGAATTGCTTGGAATTTTGCTGATAGGCAGCTCGCAGCATGACGTGGTGACGCTCCAGCGGCAAATCATGTTGCTCTCGGTTGGGGTCGTCGCGATCGGGCTATTGGTGGGAGCGCTGCTCGGATGGTGGGGCGCGGCGCGAGTGACGCGGCCGGTGCGCCAGTTGGCGGAAGGCGCGCGCGAAGTGGCCGGCGGAAACTGGAATGCGCGAGTGAATGTGCGCGGGCGAAACGAAATTGGGCAGCTGGCGAAAGCGTTCAATCAGATGACCGAACAGCTGGTGGATCAGCGCGAGCGGTTGATTCAGGCCGAGCGCGTGGCGGCTTGGCGCGAAGTGGCGCGGCGGCTGGCGCACGAATTGAAGAACCCGCTTTTCCCGTTGCAAACGACAGTGGAGAATCTGCAGCGGGCGAAGGAGCGAGGTTACGGGGAATTTGAAGAGGTGTTTCACGAATCGACCGGAATTCTGCTGGCGGAAATCGAGAACTTGAAAAATATCGTCGGCCGGTTCAGCGAATTTTCGAAGATGCCGCATCCGGAGCTGGGTTCGGTGCAACTGAATGAGGTGGTTCGCAGCGTGGTGAAATTATTCGAGGCGCAATTTGGCGCTGTGGGCCGGCCGCCGATCACGCCCGAGCTGCACCTCGAAGATCATCTGCCACTGATTCAAGCGGATGCGACGCTGCTGCATCGCGCGCTCGAGAATCTGATTTTGAATGCGATGGATGCGATGCCTTCGGGAGGAGTGCTGATGCTGCGCACGTCACCGGCTGCGGACGGCGGCGTTCATCTCGAAATTTCCGACACGGGTACGGGCCTGACTTCTGAAGAGTGCGAGCGTCTGTTCACGCCGTACTACACGACGAAGCAGCACGGAACTGGACTAGGCCTCGCGATCGTACAATCCGTGGTGAGCGATCACGGCGGACGAATCTGGGTTGAGAGCGAGGCGGGCGTCGGCACGTCATTCCATATCGAACTTCCCAAGCACCCACCGCGGCGGTCGGTGAGTTTTCCGATTTCCTTCGATTACGAAAAAGAGAAAGAGAAGGAACCGGAGCCCGAAAAGCACAAGCAAGAGGCGTAAGCGCCGTGCCGGCGAAAGCCAATATCCTTATTATTGATGACGACGCGAATACGCTTGCGTCGCTCGCCCGCGCATTTCGATTGGCCAACCACGAAGCAACCGTTTGCGACAATGCTGCGCGCGCGCTGGAGCTTGCGAAGGCGGAGCGTTTCGATTTGATTCTTTCCGATGTGGTGATGCCGGGAAAAGATGGGATCGCGCTGCTCGAGGAATTGAAGGGCGCGGGGGTTAGCGCGCCGATGGTGATGATGTCCGGTCAGGCGACGATTGAAATGGCGGTGAAGGCGACGCGGCTGGGCGCGATTGATTTTCTCGAGAAGCCGGTGACGACGGACAAGTTGCTGCTGACGGTGGAGAATGCGCTGCGGTTGCGGCATCTCGAGGATGAAAACCGCGATTTGAAGCGGCGGCTGGGGCGGCATTACAGCGTGTGGTCGAGCGAAGGGATGCGCGAGGTGATGGCACAGGTGGAAACTGTGGCGGCGAGCGAGACGCGCGTTTGCATTCGCGGAGAGACGGGGACCGGGAAGGAATTGATCGCGCGGACCCTTCATGAAAAAAGTGGTAGGCGGGAGGGGCCGTTTGTTTCGTTGAATTGCGCGGCGATTCCGGCTGAATTGATGGAGTCGGAAATATTCGGGCACGAGAAGGGGTCGTTCACGGGTGCGGCGGGACGACACATCGGGAAATTCGAGCAGGCTGACGGCGGAACGCTGTTTCTCGATGAGATTGGCGATATGCCGATTGCGATGCAGGCAAAGCTGCTGCGCGTGCTGGAAGAGGGCGAGGTGGAGCGCGTGGGCGGGGATAAGCCGATTCATGTGGATGTGCGGGTGATTGTGGCGACGCATCGCAATCTGGAAGAGCAGGTGCGGCAGGGGGCGTTTCGCGAGGATTTGTATCACCGGATTTTTGTTTTTCCGATCATGCTGCCGCCGTTACGGGAGAGGCGAGAAGATATTCGCGTGCTGGCGGAGCATTTCGCGCGGCAGTTGAGCGAGCAGAATAACTGGAAGCAGAAAAATTTTTCGCGCGAGGCGATTGAGTCG
Source organism: uncultured Acidobacteriota bacterium (assembly GCA_963729525.1). Taxonomy (GTDB): domain Bacteria; phylum Acidobacteriota; class Terriglobia; order Acidiferrales; family UBA7541; genus Palsa-295. Next base: position 1,923,550 of record CAVSOB010000005.1, on the reverse strand, counting down.
CTGGAGCAGTACGGGTGGCCGGGAAATGTTCGCGAGTTGCGCAATGTGGTGGAGCGGGTGCTATTGCTGACGCCTGGCGATACGGTGGATGCGGCGGCGGTGCAGCGGGCTTTGCCGCAGGTGAGCGCCGCTAATTTTGCGGTGGGGGGGAATGGTTTGCTCGCTTCGGGCCCGCTCGCGCAACGGGTGGAGGCGTTTGAGCGCGAGACGCTTCTTGCGGAGTTGAAGCGAAATCACAATCACATGACGAATACGGCGAAGGCGCTGGGGCTCGAGCGGAGTCACCTTTATAAGAAGTGCCAGCAGCTGGGGATTGATTTGCAGGCGGTGCGGCAGACTGAGTGATCAAATTTCTTCGTTTCTGTAGTAACCCGCGTTGGATGAATTCCTGCGTTGAATCCTATTTTTGCGACGAAGAGGGAACTACGAGGGCGGAGCCTTGCGCACTTGAGAGGTCGAGGCCGAGCCAGCGCGCGATGGTGGGGCCGATGTCGATCATGCGGGCATTGACGATTTTGCCGGAGCCAATGGAGGGGCCGTAGAAAATGAGAGATGAGCGCATTTCGGGGCGATCGGGGAAATAGCCGTGGGTGCCGCCGAGTTTTGAGGGCTCGGTGAACTTTCCGGTGTAGTCGCCGGTGATCACGGTGCCCTCAACGGCTTCGAGAGCGAGGAATGCGTCGGGATCGCCGCCCATGGCAACGATTTCATCACGTGCCACGACGCGGGCGATGCCGCTGCCTTGCGCGCCCGCGAGGGGCTTGAAGATTTCGGTGAGGGCGCGGCGCGTGGCGTCGTCGTTGCGGTCGTTGACGTAGATGTAGGCTGAGCCGCCGTCGGTGATGAGGCTGGCTTTCCAGGCGGTGATGCGATCTTTTTCGTTCAGCGTGATGAGGCCGTGATCGCGAAGGAGGACGCCGGGGCGGACGGCTTGCGAAATGGGGACGAAGCCGTGGTCGGAGAGCACGACGAGGACGGTAGAGTCCCAGATTCCGTCCTTTTTTGCTTCGGCAATCACGCGGGCTACTTGTGCATCGGCGGTTTCGGTGGCGGCGTTTGCTTCGGGGCTGAATGGGCCGTGGAGGTGCTCTTCGTGGTCCACCATTGCAAGATGAAGGAGGAGCAGATTCGGTTGAGATTTTTTGATCGAGTAGCAGGCGATGTCCGTGAAGGCTTCGTCGGTCTGCTTCGGCGGCGTGATTCCCGCAGTGAAATCGGGGTATTCCTTCGAGACTTCGTCAAGAATTCCGCGCGTGGAAAGTGCGCGCAGCAACTTTAGATCTTCGGGAATGTTGGCGCGCCAGATTTCGGGGACGACGATGTCTGCTTGAGCGCCGACGGTGACGGGCCAATGAATCAATGCGGCGTGAAGGCCATGCTGACGCGCGAGCTGCCAGAGCGTGGGGACGCGGATGTCTTCCTCATACCAGCGGTAGCCGTTGTAATTTTGTCCCAAGGGATCCCAGGCGGGATTCGTAACGATGCGATGCGTTCCGGGATTCACTCCCGTCACCATAGCGGTGTGGGAGGGGTAGGTGACGGTGGGCATTACGGGCTGAACGCCGTCACTTGAAGCGCCATCGCGGACGATTTGGCGAAGCGTCGGGATTTTCAGGCCGTGCGCGTCGGGCTCTGTGTAGGATTCGGGCTTCATTCCGTCGATGGAGATGACGATGACGTGCTGGAGGGGTTTGGCGGAGGATGACTGGGCGGGTTGCGCGAATTTTTCAGCGAAATGGTGGGTTGCGGTGAAGTAAGGACGGTTCACGCTGGCAGCAGCTGCTGCGGCTATCGCGATTATTGCAAGAAAAAGAGAGGGAGTGGTTCGGCGTCGCATCGGCAACTGCCTCCGGGAAAGTCGTCGAATACTCTAGCTGGCGCAGTGTGAGGATTACAAGCGCTGGCCGATTACAAAGTTGTTACAGAAATGCGCGAGCAGATCCGAGAGTCGCGTCAATTGAGCTAGCGCGGATTTGGTGCGAGCGAGTACGGCATGCGAGAATGGCGGAGCGAAACACGGCTGGTGAAAAATTATGGATGAGAGACAGTTCTACGACGAGAAGGAAGAGACGAAGCAGATTCCGCTCGTGTGCCCGCATTGCCGGCAGGAGGGGACATTTCCGGTGCGCTGGATGGTGCGGACGAAGAAGGCGCAGGCGCCGCGCGGTGGTAACGAAGAGGATCGCGCGAAATTCGCAAAGGCGCGTTCGTATATGGTGCGCGTGGATAATATGGTGGCTTGCCGGAATATCAAGTGCCGCAAGCGATTCGATTTGACGGGGCAGACTGTTTTCTTGATTTAGATTTCGGGATACATTTCGAAGAACGCGTCGAGAGACTGGCGGAGCGTTTTTTCGATTTCCTCTTTGCTACCTTCAATCAGGTGCATCGTGACGCGGCCAGCTCGGCCATTCTTCAGTTTCACATTGGCTTCGCTTACTTCGTCCAGCTCCTCCGCGGGAAATAGGCGCATTCCGTAAACGAGTGCGAGCTTGGCCATCGTTGGGGCTCCTCAAAGGCGATTCTGAGTCTACGCGTCTGAGCCTACTTGGTTCGGCGCCTTCAGGCAATTCGCGAATGGCAATCTTCGTCGAACGGCGGGCTAGCTATCGCGCGAAAGGCTCGGGGCTTCAGTGGCAGCGGGCTCGCCGTCGAGGACTTGGCGGATTTTCTGTGCGAGGTCTTTCAGATTGAAAGGTTTTTGCAGGAAGGCGACGCCGCCTTCCAAGACGCCGTGGCGGAAGATGCTGTCGTCAGTATAACCGGAAATATAGAGAATCTTGAGTTCGGGCCGCGCGACTGTGATTCGGGTGACGAGTTCGCGCCCGCTGAGCCGTGGCATCACCACATCGGTGACGAGAATGTGAATCGGGCCTCGGTGGACGGCGGCGATTTCGAGCGCCTGGATGCCGTCGGCTGCCTCGAGGACGCGATAACCGGATTTTCCGAGATAATCGCGAACCAGCTCGCGTACGCTTTCCTCGTCCTCCACGAACAGAACAGTCTCTGTGCCCGGATGCGTGCCGCCTGATGTTTTCTCTGGAATGCCGCGCTCGAGATCTGCGCTTACTTGTGGCAAATAGATTTTGAACGTGGTGCCGTGATCTACCTCACTGTATACCCAGATAAATCCGCCGCTCTGCTTCACCACGCCGTACACAGTGGCGAGGCCGAGGCCGGTTCCTTTCCCTTGTCCCTTGGTAGTGAAGAAGGGTTCGAAGATTCGCGCTTGAGTGCCGGCGTCCATCCCGCAGCCGGTGTCCGTGACGATCAGCATGACGTAGCTACCCGGTTCCATCACGGAATGCTGCGAAGCGGAGACGCTATCCAGTTCCACATTGCAGGTTTCGATCGTAAGCCGGCCGCCGTTGGGCATGGCGTCACGCGCATTGACGACCAGGTTGAGCAACACTTGTTCCATCTGGCCAGGGTCAGCTTTCACGGGTGCGAGCTTCGACCCAGGCAAAAATGCCAGATCGATGTTCTCACCGATCACCCGGGAGAACATCTTGATCATGCCACCCACAACGTCGTTGAGATCCAGCACTTTTGGCTGTAGAACTTGCTTGCGGCTGAAGGCGAGCAGCTGGCGGGTAAGCGTTGCGGCCCGTTCCGTGGCACCTTGGATTTGCTCGAGGTTGTGACGCGCCGAAGAAGAGTCGATTCGCTCGAGCAGCATTTCGGCATGGCCCTTGACGATCATCAGTAGGTTATTGAAGTCATGCGCCACGCCTCCAGCTAGTTCGCCTACGGCCTGCATCTTCTGCGAGACGCGGAGTTGATCGGCAAGGTGTTTGCGGTCGGTGATGTCCAGCGCGACGCCGATCACTCCGAGCAGTTGTCCGTCGCTGCTCTTGAGTGGTTGTACGTGGCAATCGAAAACATGCTTTTGCCATTCGATTTCGTAAGTGACGTTCTGGCCGGCGAGCGCTTTGCGATGCGCGGCGACGGCGGTGAATTCGGGATCGTCGGTATGGAAATATTCGAAGAGTGATTTTCCTTCCATTTCTTGCGCGTGTAATCCCAGCACTCCGAGTCCCGCACCCATCCCGGATGTGAAGCGAAGGTCGGTATCGGTTGTCCAAAGCACGGCGGGCATCTTGTCCATCATCACTGCGAGCCGGGTGCGTCCTTCGTGGCGGTCGAGTTGGGTCCTTTCCAAATCTTCGAGCATTGCGTTCACGGCGTTGCCCAGGCAAGCGATTTCGTCGCGGCCAGAGACACCGAGTCGCACAGATAGATCGCCACTGGCGCCTATAAGGGTGATGTTTTCCGTAAGCTTGGCAATGCGCGAGACCACGGCGCGTTGAAGCAGGTGAAGAGTCACGGCTCCAAAGACGAGGGCTGCGGCAAGCAGGAGCAGGAGAAATTGCAGCAAACTGGTTCGACCCTGCTGATAGATTTTTCGCGGCATCAGGATGCGGAGGAGAAGCGCTGGCTTTCCGTAGATATCATTCAGCGTCGTGTAGGCAGCAAGCGATTCATGGTCGAAGGCCCGAGTGACAATACGGTGGTCCGACGAAATGGCCGAGGCGGTGAGACGCACGTCAGACTTTGGTCGACCATCGTCAAGACGCTGGATGTTGATGGGCATATACACCATGTCGCTCAGGCGCTTAATCTCATTGCTATCAAGCAAGCGGGCCATGATGATTGTTCCGGCGATGGGACCCTTGGAATTACTGGTGAGAACAGGCCGGGAATCAATGAGCACTGGTCCTGAAGGGAGCATAAGAATCCCAGCCGTCCTACTGGATTCATCCTTGTGCGAAACGAGCAGCGATCCGGTCTGGAGATGCGCCTCGATGCCGTGCGGGAGTTGAGCTTCTTCCGAGCTAGCCAGGTCGAAGCACTTGTAGAAGAGCTTTCGACCAGAGTTGTCGAGGATAATGACGAAGTTCACCCTGAGCTGCATAAATGTCGAGGTTGGGAATTCGGTTTTGATATAGCTTAGGTTTTTGCCTTGCAAGTAGGCGTAGGTCTGATCCCAAGCTGCATATTCGCTGGTCGTGCGGTCTAATACTTCAAGTTCGTTGGAGAGAGCGCTCGAGGCACGTCCAAGATTTTGACTGGCAAAGTCTTCCTCGATATTTGTAAATCCTCGCATCAGCACAAACCAGGAGACGGCGAAAAGGCCACCAACGAGACCGATCATGACAATCAGGATAATGGCAAGAGTCTTCCCACGAAGTGAGGATAGAAATCGTAGCGGCGCAGCTCGAAATGGTCCCAAGGATACGCTCTGGTTGGTGCAATTCGAGTATATCGGCTGGCTTAGCTGATCAGGAGCGCGAGTGTCGTAGTCGTACACTCCGTCCAGAATGGAACGCTCTTGGCCGCTGAGGAGAGAAGGCTTATGCTCAGAAGCATCTCTCGGCCTGGTAAGGGCATCCCTTCGGAAGCCACATTCGGAGGTAGCGCATGAGGAAGCATCGCCTCTCGTTGCGAGGCGCTATTCTTACGGTGACGGGTCTCGCGTTTGTGGTCCCCGCATTTGCGCAGCAGGAGGGTCCCGTACAGCCCATCGAAAGGCAGGCACCTGCGCCGTCCCCTAATGTTCCTCCTCCGCCTGGTGCGGACGGGACATCTTCGAGTGCTCCGACTTCCGCTCCCCCGAGTGCAGACTCTGCAGCGCCGAAACCCGGCGCTACCGTTGAAGTTCCTAGTGGTACGAGCATCCCCTTGGTGCTACACAATGGAATTTCGACCCACAGCGCCAAGGTGGGCGATCCGGTGTATTTTGAGACGCTCTTCCCCATAATGATTAACGGCCGAGTGGCAATTCCAGCCGGATCGTATGTAGGCGGCGAAGTGACGGAATCGAAGCGGCCCGGACGTGTAAAGGGCCGCGGCGAGCTGATGATCAAGCTGAACACCCTAATCTTGACGAATGGTTACATGGTAAGCCTGAACGCGGTTCCGCGTAGCGCCGGAACCGGCGGGCGGGAGACGGTAGACAATGAAGGCAAAGTGATTGGCGATTCCGACAAAGCGGGAGATGTCGGCACGGTGGCGAAGACGACAGCAGCCGGCGCCGGAATCGGCGGACTTGCCACACAGAGCGCCAAGGGCGTGGGAATCGGTGCGGGAGTGGGTGCGGCGGCTGGACTGGTGGCCGTCCTGCTCACACGCGGGCCGGACGCAGAATTGCCTCGCGGTACCACCGTGGATGTGACGTTGAACCGTCCTATTCTTCTGGACGCGGAGAAGGATCAGTTCAGCAGTCCCGGTCAGGCTTCTACCTTGGCGGGACCGCAACCCCGCGATCCGCAACGCGGTAAGATCCCTTTTTGATATGTCGTATCTGCTGATGAAATCAGGAAATTGCGGTCGCGATTCTCGTCGAGCGGGATTGTGCGTCGCTGAAGCGCAGCGGTGAAAACCGGTCCGCGTCGAATTCCGATTTTCCACCTAGAATCCACCGGCTCAAAAGCTTTGCAGTGGCTGGAGCAAGAAGAATTCCATTGCGGTAGTGACCGGTTGCAATATAAAGCCCGCGGATGTCAGTCGGACCGAGAATTGGAAGATGGTCCGGAGTTCCGGGACGCAATCCCGCCCACGCATCGGCGAGTTGCGCATTCGCGAGGGCGGGCGCAAGTTCAAGAATTCCATCGAGAATCTTCCGAACACCCGCCGGGGTTACGTGCTTTTCGAAACCAGCGTCTTCCAAGGTGCTTCCCGCGATGATGCGGCCGTTGGGACGAGGCACGAGATATGCTTTGTTGGAGCGCAGCGTTCTTCCCAGCGGAAGGCTTTTCGATTCGAGCGCAAGTAGCTGTCCTCGGATCGGACGGGTCGGCGCATAACGCCCGAGCCAATCGATGGCTCCCGAGAAGCATCCGGCTGCCACGACGATGCACTTTGCGGAGATATTCATGCCGCGTGTGACAACGCCGGTACAGTGATTTCCGTCGAGGGTCATACTCTCCACGGCCGAATCACCGTGGATTTCAACTCCGCGCTTTCCTGCTGCGTTCAAGAGAGCATCCATTAGCATTCTGGGGTCTAGAGTTGCTTCCTGCGGGAGCCACGCAGCTGCGCGAACCGCCGGCCCAAGAGCCGGCTCTGCCTTCCGTGCAACATCCGTCGCAATAGGTTCGATGGTGAGTTCCAGCGCCTGATACTGCGCGATCATTTTGTCGCGTTCCGATTCGCCATTTGGCGCGGTGAAAGCTTCAATTACTCCTTTTCGGGCGAACCCAGTGGATTTTCCCGACAACTGCTCGATGGCGGCAATGAACTCCGGATATAGCCGCATGGATTCTTTAGCGAGCGGAACCAACGGAAGCGCATCAGGCGAATCGGGACCGGGCGATAGCATTCCAGCTGCAGCCCATGACGCTTCACGCGCCGGTTGTTGGCGATCGAGCACAACGACGCCGAGCTTTTCTGCCGCCAGCTCGAGAGCGATCGAAGCGCCGATCACGCCTCCGCCAACGATAATCACATCTGCTACTTTCACACGAATATTTTAGCAAAACGCGCGGTGCGATGCTGCGCGTCCGAGGGAACGCTGGAGAGACTAAAGAGAATTGACGAGTTCGACGGAAAGAAGCCGGGCCTTCTGAGCGAGGTTTTTGGCGCGGGCCAGGTCGCCTTCTTTAGCAGCATTGCTGGATTGATCCAGGAAGCTCCGAATTTTGTCGGTCAGGTCCGCTTGTTGCGCGTTAAGCCGCTTTCCTTTGGCTTGATTCAGATTTTTCTTCGCGACTTCAATGTCCTCGGCCGTGCCGCGCTGATAATTCGCTTTGTCGCTCTCGGAAAGTTGCGGCGAGATCTGCGGAGCAGGTGGACGCGCGCGGTCCTCCGCAACGGACGAAGGTTCGGGCTCGGGCGCGGGCTTTTGGGGCTTTGGCGCAGGCTTTGCCGCGGGCGCAACGATCGGAGGCGGCGTGCTGGACGAAACTGGAATGTCTGGCGCGGGAGTCTGAGCCGCAACCGGCGGCATGGCGGTGGTATCCGGCGCAGTTGTGGAAGGCGGGGGTGTTTCAATCGAGGCCTTTGCCGGAGGGGCACTGACGGGGGCGGCGGCTTGGACTTTCTTTTCTCCACACCCAATGCTAAGGAGCGAAATTCCGCTCACGACCAACGCCAGGAGGGCTCGAGCGTTGAGATTACGGCTGGGCATTTATCTTTTTATCTTCTGCAAAGGGCGTGCTGAAATCGCGAACCTTTCCGGGGACCATATCAATCGAGTGCGCGAGCGGCAGTTCGACCCGGAAGGTGGTGCCGCGCCCTACCTCCGACTCGAATTCTATCTGACCATTATGCAGTTGCACAAATCGAAAGGTGTTGGCCAGTCCGATGCCGGAACCCCCGGGCCGGGTAGTGAAAAAGAGCTGGAATATCTTTTTCTGGTCTTCCGGCGGGATACCTTTCCCCGAATCGGCCACTGAAATGATTGCGCTCTCACCACTGCGCCGCAGACCCAGCGTGATGCGTCCACCTGTCGGCGTGAATTCTGAGGCATTCAGCAACAGATTAAGCATAGCCTGGTGAATCAACTGCTGATCGATCAGCAAGCTGGGAAATTCCGACGGCAAATCCACGCGAAGATCCACGCCAGCTCTCGTAATCGAAGGACGCGCCGCATCGATCACGTCCTGCAGCAGCGGCCGAATATCGGTCTCCTCGAGCTTCATTTCCACCGGCTTGGTAAAATTCAAGAAAGTTTTCACGGCGCGATCCAACCGGTCAATTTCGCTATCGAGCATTTTCACAGCCTGCTGCGGCTCAGGATCGGTTGGCATGTTTGCCTTAAGCACTTCCAGCCAGAGCCGCATCGAGTTGAGCGGATTCTTCACCTCGTGCGCCACGCCGGCCGTCACGCGGCCTAACGCAGCCAGCCGCTCGGAAACCTGCAGCTGATTGCCGATACGCTCGATCGATTCAACGTCCCTCAAAGTGACGAGCGTCCCCATGCGCGCGCCGTGTTCGCGAATCACCTGGGCGCTCAATCCGATGCGCGTGGGCCCAGGACCGGCTTCATATGTAAGCTCCACGCCTTCCACCGGCTCAATTTCATCATCTTTAATGTGCAGAACGTTTCGAATCGAGTGTCCCACAGGAAAGATCTCGCTCACGCGGCGTCCCCGAAGTTCCGACGCGCGGCCACCAAGAAATTTCTCCACCGAAGGACTCACGAGTACCGCACGGCCCTCGGCATTGAAAAGCAGCAAACCGTCTTCCAGCCCGCCCATCACCTGGTCGAGATTTTCGCGGAGCGTGCTGAAAATTTCGCGTACGTCGCGCAGCTGCTTTCCTATTCCGACGATCTTCGCGCTGACCTTACCCAGTTCGTCGGTGCGTTCCACTGGTTCCACGTCAAATTCGCCCGCCGAGATCCGGTCCAATTGCGCCGAGATGCGATCAATTGGAGCCAGCGAAACGCGAGTCACAAGAAACGCAAGGAAAGTGGAAAGAAGAACGGACCCGAGCGCGTAGTATGCCGCTTTCTTCAGAATCGGCGAAATTTCATCGCGTATTAAGGCCGACGACATACCGATACGGATATCGCCGAACTTGGATTGATTGAGATCGAACGGGTAACGGTATTCGTAAACTTGTGGCGGCCCATAGAGCGTGCGCAATTCTTGAAAGAATCCTTGTTTGTGGACCAGCGAAGAAATGTCGGGGCGCGCAGCCAGCTTTTGCCCGCGCAGGCCGGCGTCGCTCGAGATCAGCACGATGCCGTTCTGGTCGGTGATCGTGATTTCGTAAATTGTTGCTGTATATCCCACGGCCGATTCCAACAGGGAATTGAGCGCGCTGCTATTGTCCAGCGCCCGTCGGACGTATTCGCGCAAGTCCGCAGCGCTCGGCGAGGCCGGCGCTTCACCGTGTTCGGCAGCGTCCAAGAGCGCACTTCGACATGCAAAGAACACCTGTCGTGCGACCAGGGTGGCGCGGTCCTCGGACTGTCGCAAAACCTGCTTGGTGAGTTGCCCGAGGTACAGGCCGGAGACGACCGCAACGACCGCCAGGACGAGCAGCGAAATCGCCAGCGTGAACTTCGTTTTAAGGCTGAGCCGCATCTTTCCGCCCTGCCTCGTATTCCTTCAGCTTATTGTGGAGGGTCTTTAAGCTAATGCCGAGTAAGTCCGCTGCGCGCGTCTTGTTCTGATTGGTCGCGGCCAGCGTTTGGAGAATCAGTTCGCGTTCCACGGCATCCACGGTGGTGCCGATAGGGAACCGCAGCCCGCCCAGGCCGGAAACCATCGTCGCAGGTGTGCGCCCGAAATCAGAGGGAAGATGCTGGCGCGTAATGGAGCCGCGGTCGGATGCGATCGCAGAGCGCTCCAGCACGTTGCGCAATTCACGCACGTTGCCTGGCCAGGGATAGGACTTGAACATTTCCATGACGTCGGCGCCAACGCCCGAAACGGCTTTTCCGTGCTTTTCGGAAATCTCGGCAAGCAGCCGCTCCACCAGAGGCTGCAAGTCTTCCTTATGTTCACGAAGCGGCGGCAAATGAATGTGGAAGACGTTCAACCGGAAATAGAGATCGCGGCGCAACTGGCCGTCAGCCACGGCTTGTTCGGGATTCTTATTCGTGGCAGCGAGAACGCGAACGTCTACTGGCGTTTCTACTTTGCTGCCGAGCCGCCGGACTTTGTGGTCTTCGAGGACGCGCAGAAGCTTCGCTTGGGTGGGTGCAGGCATTTCGCCGATTTCGTCTAGCAGTAGAGTTCCGCCTTCTGCCAATTCGAAGCACCCGATGCGGCGTTCCGCGGCTCCGGTGAATGCGCCTTTTTCGTGGCCGAATATCTCGCTTTCCATCAGGGATTCGGGGATCGCGGAGCAGTTGATTGCGACGAACGGCTTGTCGGCGCGCGGAGAAAGCATGTGAATCGAGCGCGCGACCATTTCCTTACCGGCGCCCGTTTCTCCCGTGATGAGCACAGAAGCTGTGGAGGGCGCTGCGATTTCCACCTGATGCATCACGTCCCGCATTTCGCGCGAAGCGCCGACTAATACACCCAACTTGCCAGCGTCGCGCAATTCTTTCGTTAGCGCGGCGACGGCTTTTTGATCCCGGACCCGTCCCATCGCGCGATCGAGCAGGGCGTGCAGTACGGGGGGTTTGAGCGGTTTCTCGATGTACCAGAAGGCGCCGGCTTCGATGGCTTGGACAACGCGTTCGTCGCTGCCGCGGCCAGTGATTATAATCACCGGTATGCGTTCAATCTCATCGCCCAGGTGGCCCAGCAAGTCGAGCCCATTCATCCCGGGCAACTCGACGTCGGCGAGGATTACGCTGGGGGCGAATTCGGGAAACTTTGCCAGGGCCTCCTCGCCCGTGGCGACACCCAGGACTTCACAATCCCACTTGCGCAGCAGCGCTTCGTAACCTTTGCGTGCATTGTCTTCGTCCTCGACAATCAGTATGCGCTGCGATTGATTCTCTGGTGGCATCGTTGAATCGAGCCTACCAGCAGTTTCGCGGAAATCCAAGCGGACGCGCGAGTGCAAGGCAAAGAACGGGCGCGAATGTCCCGTCCATCAATGACTTAACGTCTCGGGAGCGCGCCAACTGAAGATGTCGGTTCGCGCCGCTAATGAGTTTTACGTCCGTCCAGCATGGAGAGGCCGCTCGAGGACGATCTCCAGCTTCGTGCCCTTTTCAAGCGTGAATTCCTGGCCGAGGCCGTAAGCGACCATGAAGGCTGTCGCAGCGGCTGTGGCGGCAGCCATCGCGGCATCCTTCTCCTTACCCGTGGCCATACCGGTGGCGGCGCCGGCGAATGCGCCTGCCATCGCGGCCTTCATTGCCTGGTCGCGATTCACCGACGCTGCCTGAATTTCACCTTCGCGGTCGTAGAGCACGTGTACTGAGTGGACTCCAGGGGCGTCGATCAGTTGCGCGACGAACGGCCGCCAGCCGTGCGGCGTCTCGATGTCGTCAAACGTGAGCCACATGCGCGCGCGTCCCGTGTCACCGGCGGCTTGCACCTTATCAATATGACCGCGGATGTGAACGCCCTGTGGAATCACGTCTCCCTCCGCCGTTGTAACCGGTTCGAGAGTCGTGGCCAGGAATTGCCTGCCGGCTTTGTCGTGCTTCGTGTTGAGCTCATCTTGCAACCCGATGAGCACACGCGGGCCCTCAGGAATCGGCGGCCGCTCGACCACCCGATTTTGCGCATGGTCGTGAGGATTTCTCGCGGACTTTACCGGAGGCGGTTGGTCATTGGTGGCTCCGCCACGCTGCGAATCCGCGGATTGTCCAGGCTGCTGCTCGATTTGTTCGTTGGCGTACTGAGCCCTTGCTGATGTGGGGTATCCGGCTGCGGCGAAAAAGGCCACGGCAGCCAGAAGCATTTTTGCGAATTTCATATGCTTCTCCTGAATAATTTGGCTTGCCGCCTTCGCCGGGAAGGGAAGACGTTCTGGGGCATTATACACCAGATGGAAGGGAGTGAGTATCGGCGCATGCGAACAAGGCGAGAACAGTCCTCGGCCGGAAACTGAGAAATATTTGTTCTTGTAAGGGGAAGCCGTGAATTATAATCCGCCCCGTTACGCTGGCTTGTTCTGTCGGTTCCCAGGTCTAAATCATTTTGGATTTTCTGGTTGTTGCGTTCCATGCGGACGCATTTCCGGCGACCATTGCAGCTCTCTATCATTGCGCCCAAAGAATTCAATCTAGGGCAAAGCACTTTTAGGAGGAGTGGATGAGAATTCTGAGGTATGCAGCGGCAACGTTTTTTTTGGCGCTCTTCCTAATTTCGAGTACCTTTGCCACTGATCCCAAGAATCCGATATATAACGATAAGAAAGATAAGAAGGACCAACCGGTAGTTGCTGAAGGCAGCACGACTGCCGGCTCGGAATCCGACGCCGCGACGACATCTCCTCTTCCAACCGCGCCCGAGCCCGCCGCGAAGCCAGGAACGCCCACCCCACCGCCCCAGCGGTCTAAAAGGGATGATAGTTCCGAGCACGTCCCCAAATACCTTCCAATGCCGGCTCTTGACGGTAATCCAGGTTTGTTCACTCTCGAAACCGGGGACACACTTCCGCCGGGCGCTGTGGATCTCTCGATCGGGGTGAATAAGTTCTCCCGCATGCCTGGAAATATCACGGTGCTGCAGACAGTGCCTGCCTTCGGTATGGGCTTCAACCGTTGGTTCTCTGTGTTCTTTCAAGTGGACGCCGATGAATACATCCATGTGGGCCAGCCCTCGCAATTAAGCTTAAGCAATGCGACGCTCGGTTTTCCTCAATACCGAAATACGATCTATCGCTCGATTCTGCCGGGAACCGGTATCGCGCCTGCCTATGTCGAGGACTTTCCGCTCGCGTCCCACAACGGCGGCGGTGTGGGCGAACTCGATCTGGGTTTCAAAATTGGTTTGCTGTCGGAAAAACGCGGCAAGCCCTTCAGCCTCTCGATTCGCAACGACTTCTTTATTCCCACGCAATCAGGACTGAGCGATCTACTGAAGAATGAAGTTCAATATGGCCGATTCAATTATGGAATTGGCCTCGAAGCCAGTAAGACGATTCTGCACAACAGCCTCCTACTGACTTTCAACTGGTCGTATCGCTTCCGTCCCGGCGAGAAATTCTCGCAGATCGATCTTTTGAATCTCCCTGGTCCGCCCACCGCTCCAACGCCAATTTCGCCCGCTGTTCTGAATCTTTCGGACGAAATGGGAGCAGGCGCCGGCATGCTCGTATTCCCGGGCAAGCGTTTTCAGATCGTAACGGAATATACCGGCCTGATTTACGTGCGGAGCGGCATTCAAAATACAACATTTGGTGGACGCGATCCGGTCGACACGACAACCGGCATCCGCATTTATCCCTTCAGGAGAATCGCCCTGGACGTTGGCTATCGATATTCGCTCAGCTTGCTGAACCACCGGGATCGCAACGGCTTCATCGTCAAACTCGCAGGCGCCTATTGGCCGGAAAAACCGCGTGAACCGGATCAGCTGACGTCCTCGTGCTCGGCGGACAAATCGTCTGTCGTCGAAGGTTCAAATGTTCCCGTGCAGACCACCGCAACTGCCACCGATTCCTGGGGTCATCCGCTCACGTACGCATGGACGGCCAACGGCGGTAAGATTACAAACGGCAGCAGTCCGTATGCGCGATGGGATTCGGAGGGCGTCGCCCCGGGAGCATACACTCTTTCGCTGCGTGTCGATGACGGTGCGGGAAAGACATCGAGCTGCTCGACGAATGTGCGCGTCGATCCCAAGCCCAAACCACCGGCGCCCACGATGTCGTGCTCTGCGGATCGCTCATCGGTAGCGGCGGGCGAGCGTGCGCAAATCACTGCAACCGTAAACGATCAGTCAAACACGGCATTGCGGTACAGCTGGCAGGCGAATGGCGGCCAGATTGTAGGGGCTACAGAGTCGAGCTCGAACGTGCAATTTGACACGTCAGGGCTTGCTCCGGGGACCTACACAATAACGGGCCGAGTTGAGAATGGCGCAGGTGGCGCGGCCGACTGCTCCACATCGGTGACGGTGCAACAGCCGCCAGCTCCGCCGCAGGCGAGCAAAATAAGTGACTGCTCGTTCAGGCCCGGAAGCGCCCGCGTGGATAATGTCTGCAAGCGAGTGCTTGACGATGCCGCAGTGCGACTGCAGAGCGACCCGAAGGCGAAAGTCGTGCTCGTTGGATTTGCCGATCCGAAGGAGCCGGGTTCCGCGAAGCTCGCGTCACGTCGAGCGGACGAAACAAAGAAATATCTTGCCGGCAAGCAGGGGATTGATGCATCGCGCGTGGATGAGCGCTCGTCAACCGGCACTGAGGGAGCCGGCAAAGAAAATCGGCGCGTCGACGTGGTGCTGGTGCCGGACGGCGCGACGTACTGATTGAAGCGCCGAGGGGGAAGGGGAGGCTGGACGTGGAGACTTGGAAAAATGCGGCGCGGCCCGCTGTATCACCTTCAGCTCGCCCTGACCAATAGGTCCAATGATGGCTTGTCTTCACCGCTTGCATAGTTCGGGGCGCACTCTGTTCGCGCTCTTCCTGTCCTTGCTTTTTCTCGGTCTTACAGCTCTGGCAGCTAGGACTCAAACTTGGAAGCACCTCGGACCCGACGGCGGCGATGTACGGGCCCTCGCGAGCGATCCTTCGCGGCCCAACCTCGTTTACCTGGGAACCACTGACGGCCACATCTTCGGGGCCGAGGACGGTGGCCGACATTGGCGGCTTCTCGGGCTGCTAGGTGCCACGCACAATGCCACTGTCACAGCGATCCTTGTCGATCCGCGCAACTCTGACGTTCTCTTCGCTTCCACCTGGACGCGCGAGAAGCAAGGCGAAGGTGGTGGAATCTATTGCAGCACCGACAGGGGACGGTCTTGGCGCGCATGCGGACTGGCTGGTCACGCCGTGCGTGCTTTTGTGGCTGCGCCATCCGATCCGGATACCCTTGTCGCCGGCGCGCTTGATGGAGTGTTTCGCTCGGGTGACGGCGGCAGGAATTGGGAGATGATCACACCCGCGAACGATCCCGAGTTGCGAAATTTCGATTCGCTTGCTATCGACCCGCAGGACCCTGAGATCATTTACGCGGGAACGTTTCATCTCCCGTGGAAAACCGTTGATGGCGGCCGCAACTGGGTCGCTATCCATGAGGGAATAATCGATGACTCCGATGTGCTTAGTCTTGCGGTGAACCCATCCAATCCCGATCAGGTTTTTGCCAGCGCTTGCTCGGGGATCTATCGCAGCGAGGACGCTGGCGCGCATTGGAGGCGGATTCAAGGGATACCCGATTCATCGAAGCGAACTCTCATAATCCGATTCGATCCGGGCCGCACGAACAACCTTTATGCCGGCACTACCGAAGGTCTTTGGAACTCAACGGACGCTGGCGCGCGTTGGCACCGCGTCTCGCCGAGCAGTTGGGTAGTCAATTCTCTCGTGGTTTTTACGATGGATGGCGAAAGAAGGCCGGACAAGCGCAGGCCCGATGAATTGAACTCCGCTCACGTCCTGATTGGCACCGAGCAACAGGGTGTTCTCGTGAGTGAGAGTTCGAAGAGCGACTTCGAGCCGTCGAATGAAGGCTTCGGACATCGCCGTGTTGTTTCGCTTGTGCTGGATCGCGAAAATCCAGGCCGGCTGGGAGCTGTCCTGGCGAATGCTTCCGATGCAGTTGTCGTGTCGGACAATGCGGGTCAGACCTGGGCGCCACTCGGCTCCGGCTTGGAGTCCTCATGCGTGCGGCATCTTTTCTCAACTCCTGCTGGCTGGTACGCCGCGGTCGCGTCGGGAGGATTGATGCGGCTGGACGTGGAAAGCGGCCGTTGGATCCGCGAGGGGATGGTCATTGAACGCCAGTCGAGCGCCACGAACGCCGCTCATTCTGCGGCCGCGCGCGGAAAGCCAGCCACGCCGACGGCGTTCAACGCGATGGTAAACGATTTGACGTTCAGCAACACAGCATGGTTTGCGGCCACCGGAGAAGGACTGTTCAAATCGAGCGACGCCGGAAAAACCTGGTCTCTACTATCTTTTTCATCACTTCCGTTGCCGGTTGATTCCGTTCGAGTGTCCGCGGACGGCTCCGAAATCCGCATCGTCTCGTCGCATGGTATGGTTTTTTCCAGTGACTCGGGCCGGTCCTGGAATTGGCATGATCTTCCGCTCGAATCCTACGGCGCGCTTCGGCTGGAATTCGTAGACGCGACTACTCTTCTCGCCACCTCGCCCTCAGGCCTCTACATTTCTCGTGATGATGGGGTGACGTGGACGAAAATCCAGTCTGGACTCCCAGCTTCTGCGATCAGCGATGTTCTTGTGCGTCCGGAGTTTTGGGTAGTCTCTTCCGGCAGCGGCGGCTTGTATATTTCCCGCGACCAAGGAGCTAACTGGTCGCGCATCGAAGATTCATCTGGCTCAGCCGGCGCCGATCATTTTCAAGTTCTTGAAGCCGACCCTGCTGCCAATCGCATTTATGCGGGTTCAGCGAACGATAGTTTGTATCTGATCGAGTTGAGGAGTCCTTCCGTTGTGGCTGCGCGTGTGAACTCTGGCCACTAGCCGCAAGGCTGACGACCAAATCAGCAAACGAGTTTCAAATCGGGATAAATACGTAGCCCAATTCTGCATCCCTATTGAAACAAGAAACTTAGCATCTATCCGTATCTTTACGGACTTGTATGTTAACCCCTTTCGGAACTACATTCGCGCGTCAAGCTTGAGGAAGAGGACGCTAACGTCTGATTTCAGGGCGGCGACTAAGAAGTCCCTAATTGGTGTTTGTCGTGCTCCTTAATCCGTAACGGGAATTGGCGAAGGGGGTCACGCCGATGGCGAGCGGGATTGAAACAGTTTTGGCAACTGAGCGAGCGATGACGGCCACAGTCCTCATCGTCGACGACGAGAACACCACTCGCGATCTGTGCCGTGACATCGTCGTCGAATCCGGTCTGCGTACGCGCACGGCCTCTACCACGGAGCAAGCGCTCGAGATTCTCGAGCAGTATCCCGTGGACATTATCATCACCGACCTGCGCGTGCCGGAAATCGGCGGGCTCGAACTGCTGAAGCGCGTCCGCGAGACACATCCCCAAACGCCCGTGATCGTGCTCACGCAATACGGGACGATCGAAAGCGCTGTGGAGGCAACGCGTAACGGCGCCGCGGACTACGTTACGAAACCTTTTCATATACCTGAGTTGCGAACGAAACTCGATCGCGTGGTGCGCTCGCTCGGACTCGATCAGGAAAATCGGGTCCTGCGGGAGCAGCTTCGCACCCGCCCCGGCTTCGCCGGTTTGATCGGCTTATCGCCCAAGATGCAGCGCGTGTATCGGCTCATTGAGAAAGTGAGTCAGCACAATTATCCGGTGCTGATTCTCGGCGAAAGCGGAACCGGCAAGGAACTCGTCGCGCGCTCGATTCATTTCGCCGGGACGCGTAGCAGCCGGCCCTTTGCTCCAGTGGACTGTTCCTCATTCGTTACCACGTTGATCGAATCTGAATTATTTGGATACGTGAAGGGCGCTTTCACGGGGGCGAACCAAACGAAACGCGGCATCATGGAAGCTGCCGGCAACGGCACGCTGTTCCTGGATGAAATCGGCGATCTACCCATTGATCTGCAAGCAAAGCTCCTGCGCGCAATTCAGGAGAAGGAGATACGGCCCGTAGGCTCAACTGATCGAATCTCGATTTCGGTTCGAGTGATCGCAGCAACGAACCGCGATCTTGAAGAGGCGGTTCGACAAGGCAAATTCCGGCAGGATCTTTTTTTCCGCCTTAATGTAGTCCAGATCAAGCTGCCGCCCCTGCGCGAGCGCAAAGGCGACATTCCACTTCTCGTCAATTCATTCCTCGAGAAATTCAGCGATACCGACGCGCCGGCGCGCACGGTCTCAGAAGACGCGATGACGCGGCTCATGGCTTATGACTGGCCAGGCAACGTTCGCGAGCTCGAAAACGCGATCGAGCGCGCCGTGGCTCTGGGGTCCAGTTCTCTGCTCCACGTAGGCGACCTGCCTTCGAATCTCCAGTACGGCCCTAGCGAAAAATTACCTCAGAATGATGTCCTTTTGCCTCTCGACGAGCTCGAGCGTCGCGCGATTATGCGCGCTCTGCGCGAGTCAGGCGGCGACAAGCTCGCCGCGGCACGTCTGCTGGGAATCGGGAAAACCACGTTGTATCGCAAGCTAAAGCAATATGAGGCGCAAGCGCATCTCGGAACTGATTTCGTTCTTGCCCGCTAGTTAAGCTGTCTGCGCTAATGTTGAGTTATGAAACTCTCGTTCGTTGACATCCTTCAGCACCTCGCCGTCTGATTAGAAAGCGATTCTCAAATCGGGACACCCACGCGAATTGGTATCGGATCGGGAAATCGGTTCGCCTCAGTTTCACTTCAGCACCCCGGATGTTGTTGAAAATATTCTAATTGAACTCTCAAAAGCATGGCCTGCGCTGTGAGCATTGGAACCTGCATGCCAGCCATCCGAAGCATCTCGATTAACGAACGCCCAATCCGATCTGATCGACTCGCCCTCGAATGCACCGTAGCGATAAGCGTGGTGCGGCTCTGCAGCTACTGGATTCTGCAGGCGCGATGGTGAGACGGAAATGCCGAAACGCCTGAACGGCAGCCTCACGGGCAGCGTCCTTGCGGCTGAGGGAAGCGTCCCGTCGACTCCACGCGCCGAGATGACGCAGCTCCTCGATGGCGCGGCATTCAGCGCTGTTTTCGAATCGAGCGGCGAAGCACTCCTTGTAGTGGACTCTATGGGAGCCGTACGCCGCCTTAACCGCCGTTCAAGGGAAATGTTGCGGGTTACCGAAGCCCCCGAGCCGCAAAAAAACCTGGCCGAACTGATCTCAGCTCCTTCTGTGTCTGATCTGCTTTCGTGGTGCAAACAATCGGTTGCTTCCGCCGATTCAAAGGCTCGCCAGAACTTGCAGAGCCTTGACGGGGCGTTTGCCAACGGCTTCCCTGCTCGTTTCACTTTGCGCAGCGTTCTGCCAGGTTCAGGCCACCTACTGCTCTGTATCGAAGACGGCGCCCTCGCAAAGCGCTCGGAAGAGCGAAGCCATCAGCTCGAAGCCGAACTTTCAAGCCTTCTGGATGCCCTCGAGGCGGGCGTGGTTCTTTTCGATCTGCATGGCCGTATCCGTTTCGCGAACGCGCGCTTCGGGCAGCTCTTTGGCCTCAATCTAAAGGGCACGCAAGCTGCGCAGACTATCGCCGATCTCGAAGGCCTCCTTACAGCCCGCTTTCGCGACCACCACGCCTTTTCGTTGCCTTGGAAACAGTTTGCGGCCGGCGAAGAAACGCCCTCACAAGACGAATTGGAGTTGATGCCTCCGGCGCGCAGGGTGCTGGAGCGTTATTCGCGTCCGGTGCTCAGCCATGAAGGTCGTTCTGCTGGCTGGCTAGAGTTGTTCCACGACGTGACCGCCAAGCGAGAGATTCAATCGAAGCTGCTGCAAACGGAAAAAATGGCGGCGCTCGGGCAGCTCGTTTCGGGAATCGCGCACGAACTGAATAATCCACTCACAGCCATCATGGGTTACGCGCAACTATTGCTCGGCCACGGACTGTCAGCCGCACAACAGACGGAAGCGGGCAAAGTCTTTCAAGAAGCTGAGCGGGCGCGCCGGATTGTAAAAAATCTTCTCTATTTCGCGCGTGAAAACACGCCGGAACGCACGCGGGTTGATTTGAACGAGATTGTTGAGCGGACGCTGGCGCTGCGCAGCTATGAACTGCGAGTCGAAAATATTGTCGTGGAATGCAACCTCGCAACCGGATTGCCGGAGACGATGGCGGACCCATATCAGCTGCAACAGGTGGTGCTGAACTTGCTCGTAAATGCGGAGCAGGCGCTCCTGGCAGATCGTGGGAGCGGGCATGTGTGGATTCGGACGCACTGCGCCCCGAACGACAGAATTGCCCTGGAAATTTCCGACGACGGGCCTGGAATTGCACCGAGTATTGCTTCGCGCGTTTTCGATCCTTTTTTCACCACCAAGCCGGCGGGCGTGGGTACCGGGCTGGGTCTTTCTATCATATATGGCATCGTGCAGCAGCATGGCGGCGACGTGACCCTCGAAACCAATCGGGGCTCCGGAGCGAAGTTCATAGTGGAACTGCCGATGGTATCCAGCCCTGCTGAACAAGCGGCTGTGCCGTCAGAAAAGCAAGGGAGAAGAACTTCCAATCCCCGCGGCAGAGTTTTGGTTGTCGAGGACGAAGCGACGGTCGCGCAACTAATCGTCGATGTGCTGCAGGAAGAAGGACACGACGCGGAGGCGGCTTGCGACAGCCAGGATGGTCTCACCCGAATTGCGCGCAACCGGTACGATCTGGTGATCTGCGACCTGCGCATGCCCCGGCTGGATGGGCCCGCATTTTACGACGCACTTGTGAGCGCGGGCAGCCCAATACAGGATCGCATCGTTTTTATTACAGGCGACACTCTGGCGCTTCGCTCGCTGGAATTTCTGGAATCGCACCGGCTTCCTTATCTCGCCAAGCCGTTTCTGGTGGAGGAGTTGAAGCTAGCGGTCAATCGGGTGCTCGAACGTCATCCGCCGAAAGTGACTGCGAGCGCCGGGAAAACTCATTCCACGACTTCATGTCAGTGATTCTCGAATTTGAGGGTAAGCAAAGGGGATGCACACGGGTGCCACACAAATGGCCGTCAAAATCGAGCGCCGCGCTCTATTTGGAGTCGCAGACGCGGCGCTTGCCGAACGCCTGAACCGCGAAACCGAGCGGTTCGCGGGATTCGGCCCTGTTGCGATCGCGTCCGATTTCGCGGAATTGCGGCAGCAGTCAGCGTCCTTTTCTCCCCGTGTGATTTTGCTGGACGAAGAAATTTTAATGGGCGCGCCACTGTTGGAATCGCTGCGGCAGTTGAGTGAAGCGGCGCCGCTCATTCTGGTAGCCGGTACCGCCCGGCAATCTGAGATCACAGGGCTAGTGGCGGAAGGAGATTTGGATTTCGTCGCGCGCGTGGGAGATTTCGCCGGACTCGCGGCTAGCCTCGCGGAACGGCGTTTGCGGTGGGCGGAGCGTTCGGAAACGACGCTCGGCGCGCCCTGGACCGGTTTTTCGGCCGAGGCGGCCGAAATATTCCGCCATGAGATCAATAATCCGCTTACGGGGATCTTGGGCAATGCTGAGCTGGTGCTCTCGCATTGCAGCCGTTTGCCTCCTGCCGACGCCCAGCGCCTGCAAACCGTTGTCGATCTTGCCGTGCGCTTGCGTGAAACCACGCGCCGGCTGAGCAATGCATTGGAAGCCGGCCGAATAAGGTGAAGCCTGCTTCGTTCACTCACTGGTAGGCCTGTCCGACAAGGTTTGTATTTGTAGATGATTGAAGCGGGTGGCCTATTTCGCGTCGGTTGTCACTGGTGGAATCGCGGTGGCAGCTGTACGCGCTTTTGTAAGCATTGCATCCAGCTCTTCTCGCGGCAAGAATCTTCCATGTAGAAAAACCGCCGCGATTTTGCCCGTGTTCGTGATGTCCTTTGTTGGATCGCCATCGAGCAGCACCATATCCGCGCGATAGCCGGCGGAAATCCGGCCGGATTTCGCGATTGCAAGGAATTCCGCTGGGTTCAGCGTCGCCGTTTGCAAAGCTTCAAGTGGCGTGAGCCCGGCGCCGACGAGCATTTGCAGCTCGCGATGGAGGCTGGAACCGACGAAATTGTAACGGTCGAGAGAATCGCTTCCAGCCAGCACCGGCACGCCGGCGCGGTGCATTTCTCCCGCCAGTTTGCGATCGTTCTCGAATTGGCGTTGCCACCAAGCCTCCGTGTCGCGGTCGTCTTGGGTGGGATTTTTTGCGGCCATCCATTCTTTATTGAGCGATGCAGGCAGGTAAGCGAGTTGCGGATCGTTGGGCGAGTCCTCGAGTTGATGAGCATTCACCCAGATCGAAAATAAAGTAGGCGTGACCCATGTGCCGTTTTTCTTGAATACTTGCCACAGCGCGGCGGCCTTTTCCGCTGAAAATGTGCGATTCGCTTCATCCGTGAGGTCAGCTACGACCTGATCGTCGGGTTTCGACGAGGCTTCCCGCCTTTTCTTCCGAAGCTCGTCGCCCTGCACGGAGCAATCAAAGGCGAGCGAGCTGTAGATGATGTGCTCGATGCTTTTCTGGCCGGCATTGGAGGCTTCCGTGGCGGTGACGTCCGACGGAACGTGGCCGGCGAATGGAATCGAATCCTTCTTCGACTCGTCGGCAATTGCGAAATAGTTCTCACGCGAAACCTCGATAACTTTGATGAAATCGGCGCCGCGCCTTTGAAGATCGTCAACTGCGGCTCGAGATTCCGCTCGCGTACCTACCCGCAAAATCGCCGGATCGGCCGGCGCTAGAGGTGACCCGGCCTGTTGCGCGGGAAGCAGCATCGGTCCGGCTGCGACGATTCTCGGGCCAATCAGCGTGCCATTCTCAATTTCACGGCGCCAGGTTTCGAGCGCGTCGAGATCACCACCCATGTCGCGAATACCGGTAATGCCATTGGCGACGAGAAGCGGCAATAATGTCTGCTTTGCCCAGGATGGGCTCGCCTTGATCCCCGCGATGTGGGTGTGCATGTCCCAAAGCCCGGGAATAAGGAACTTTCCATGGGCGTCGATCTGTTGCGCATCCTTGGGTAGCTCGACAAATCCGCTTTTGGCCACAGCCGCAATCGAATGGCCCGTGATGATGACTGTTTGGTCGCTGAGTTCGGAACCGCCGGTGACATCGATTATGGCTACGTGATCGATCGCGAGCGATTTCCGCGTTTCCGGATCCGCGCCGAGCGAAAAAATTGCGGCCAAACAGGTGAGCGAGATTATCGCGGGAACGTGGATTCCAGGACGCAAGATTTCTCCTCGCGAAGCCGCGATAGTGCGATCCCGGGCTTCGCACAGCAAATTCTTGCGCTGTTAGACGTTAGTTCTTGTTTTTCAGATAGCGATCAAACCATTCGACAGTGCGGCGAATAACGTCAATCTGGTTCTCGTGCTTGGCAAACCCGTGACGTTCGTCGGGATAGAATTGCGCACCCACAGTTTTTCCTGACTCTTTCAGAATTTGTACCAAGCGGCGCTTTCACGTCGCGAACATCACCGGCCGGTACACGAGAAGGCGATTTCCTGGCCTTTGGGCGACCAGGATGGTCCGATGATTCCTCGGGTGTAGAAGAGGTCATCGATGGGGACGGGAGCCGCGCCGAGTTCCCTCTGCGAGGTGATGGATTTCGGCTCTGTTATTTCCCGCGTGTCGGGCGAATCGGAAGCGAAGACCGAGAAAGCGACCAGCAGAGCGAACGCGAGACGGCTCAGTTTCATCGATAACCCAACCCCCGAAGATTATGACGGCTGGAAATGAGTGCCTTAGATTCTGGAGAACCAGCCAATGAGATGTTACCGGCGCCGGATAACCTTCGCATTTTGTGCCAAGGAATTCAAACGAGAGTTAACGTCGAGACCTGGTGATCTAGCCGCGGCGCTGCATGTTCGCCAAGGGGCGAAAGGGCCGAGAGAATCGAGGGTTCAGGCTGCTCTGCTCAGCCGTCTGTCTTGTTGGCGGAACGATGGCGACGATTGGGCGGTCCCCTGCGGGGCATGGGTGGCCGTCGTGGCCCGAGAGCAGATGTTTCAATAGCTCATCGATCTTACGGTGCTCGTCGCGGCTGAGTTCTACGTCTTCCTGGAAAGAAAGGTCGCGGGAGCGCCGCGTTTTCTTGGCGGCATGAAAAGCGGCAATTGCTTCGAGCCTGATACGGTTAAGCTCTTCACACGGATGGTTTGTTGGCATGGGCGGCGGAATAATACGACAACCGAAATACAACGCAACGGTACGTTCGTACTAAGGAATTCGAACGTTTTCCCTTTGGAGTCCCACGATTGGAATTGGACTTAAATCAGGTCTAGTCATGCCTGGCCCGACCCTGCCTCGTGGAAATGACGAAGCGCTAGGAGTCAAAACAGGACGTTTAGCGGGTGGTGCTGGTTTTCCTCGCCCCGCGTAGGGCTTCAGGCACTTTACTTCAGGCCTGAGTTTCCCTACCATGGCGTGCTGAATTGCTCCTGGAGGCGATTCGGTGCGCCGGCCCTGGCGGCGTGCTTTTGAGCTCATGCCACGCTCTCCCCGCATTGTTGTGATTGAACCGAGCGGCGTACGCCGTGACGTACCCTTGAATGCCTCTCCCTTCCGCATTGGGCGCCAGGCTGGCAACGAACTAACTCTTCGCGACAGCCGGATCAGCCGCCAGCAAGCCCAAATTCTCTCCGTGAACGGCGGGTGGGTGCTCGAAGACATGGGCAGCCGCCACGGCACGTTTGTCAACGGTGAGAAAGTGCTGAAGCACGAGTTACAGCCGCGCGACAAAATCGATTTCGGCATGGCGGATTCTTACAAGCTTATCTACCTGGGTGAGGGGGCGACGATTGAGGAGTTGGTGGAGCGCGTCGAAGGGCCTGCGCCGTCGGCGCCCGGTTCGCGCGAACTGCACCATCTGGGCGTACTGCTCGATGTGGCGCGCACGCTCGGCACTGGCCTGTCGCTCGAAGACGTCCTGACGGCAGTGGTGGATGCGGCGATCCAGGTGACTCGAACGGAGCGCGGTGTGCTGTTGCTGGCGAATCCCGGTGGCGAGTTGCAGATGGTTGTGGCGCGCGACGCGCAAAAGGGAACCCTGCGCCCGGATCTGTTGAAGGTATCGCAGAGCGTCGTGAAGCGGGTCGTAAACACGCGCCGCGAAATGATCGTGAGCGACGCGGGCGATGAAGCGGGCGGCATCTCGCAGCAGGAAAGCGTGGCGCGCCTGGAGCTTCACACGATTGTTGCGATCCCGGTAGATAAACTTCCTGTGATCGAGACGCTCGACGCGACGATATCGACGCGACAGGGCGAACTGTTGGGCGTTCTTTACATGGATAGCCACATTCCCTCGAGCGCGTTCACCGATATGGACCGCGATGTACTGAGGACACTGGCGCGTGAAGCGGCGACAGTCATCGAGAACGCGAGACTGTTCGCGTCTTCGCGGGCGAAACAGCGGCTCGACCATGAGATTGAGATCGCCAGCGGGATACAGAAGACGCTGCTGCCGAAATCGCTGCCGAGCCTGCCCGACCTGCAGGTGGTAGCTTCGACGCTTTCTTGTCATTCAGTTGGCGGCGACTGTTTCGACGTCATCCAACTGAGCGGCGGGCGACACGGATTCTTCGTGGGCGACGTCTCAGGGAAAGGAATTTCAGCGGCCTTGCTCGCCACGCTTCTGCAAGGTGTCTTCTTCACGACGGCGGCCATGGATATTTCCCTGCCCGGCGTCTTTTCACGTGTGAATCAATATCTCTGCGAACGAAGCGGCGAAGATCGCTACGCCACAGTGTTTTACGGGATTCTCGACAAGATGGGCCGCTTCGAATACGTGAACGCCGGCCACGTGCCTCCGATCGTGCGCAGGAAGTCGGGCGAACTGGAAGGATTGGGATCCGCGAACTTTCCCGTGGGAATGTTCGCAGAGGCGGAATATCAGAGCGCGCGCGTCACCCTGGAGCCCGGCGAATATCTGGTGATCTACACGGACGGCGTATCGGAGGCTGCCAACCCCCGAAACGAATTATTCGAAGAGGCTCGGTTGCGAAAAATCATGGAAAGCTACTCGGGCGATTCGGTTGACGGTCTCGCCGATGCGATCAAAGAAGGAATGCGAGCGTTCACGGAAGGCGCGCCGCAGTCTGACGACATCACGATTCTGGTTGTCCAATACAAAGGCAATAATTGAAGACAAAGACCCCATCGCGGAGCGGCGCATCGGTGGCGCGGCTCGAGCCGCTTGAAAAAATCTTCATCAAGCTCAATCCCGAAGCCGAACCCGGCGATCTGGCTGCGGAGATGGTGCGTCTGCTCACCGCGCCGGGGTGCGTGGAAGGCGCGCGTATTTGGAAATTGGTCGATGGTGTCCCGGCGGTATGGCAGGAAAGCGGAAAGCTTCCGGTAGCCACTCCGAACTATGTGGAAGAGGTCCTGAAGGGAAAGTATTCGCAAGGCGGCAACGGCCGAGCGAGTGCGTGGGCCCTAGGACGCGGCACAACGCCCGTGGGCGTGCTGGAAATTGCCTCGAAATCTAAGCTGAATGAGAAGACCCGCTCGTGGCTCGAACTTGTCCTGCGCTATGCGGAGGTGGCGCTCGAGAGCAGCGAACGTCGCAGCGCGGTGATTGAACTCTCCACGATCGTGGAAGCCACCAAGCGCCTGAATTCCACACTCGACCTCGCTGAACTGCTGAACATCATTCTAGGGTTGACGACTCGCTATTCGGGGGCGGAGCGCGGCACGGTCTTTCTAGTGGACCGGGACAAACAGGAGATATGGTCGTTAGTCGGTCTCGGACTTCAGCAGCACGAAATCCGGTTGCCCATCACCAAGGGAATTGCGGGTTGGGTAGCGCAGCATGGCGAAATGGTGAATCTAGCGGACGCATATGCCGACCCGCGGTTTGAGTCCGAAGTAGACTTGCGCCTGGGTTACCGCACGCGCTCGCTGCTTTGCCTTCCGATTCGAAATAAAGCTGGCGAAACGATTGGAGTCCTGCAGCTGTTGAATAAAAAGACCGGCCCGTTCTCGCGCGCGGACGAAAACATGCTGGAGGCGATTTCCGATCATGTCGCACTCGCACTCGAAAATGCGCAGCTGCACCGCGAGATGGTGCACAAGCAGCGCATGGAACGCGATTTAGCCCTGGCGCGCAGCATTCAACTAGGGCTCCTCCCGGAAGCTCCGCCAAAACTTCCCGGATACGACATCGCAGTCTCGAACCGAATGTCGCTGGAAGCGGGTGGCGATTACTACGATTTCATTCAACTCGCGCCAGATACGATGCTTACGGTGGTAGCGGATGTCGAAGGCAAAGGCGTGGGTTCAGCGATGGTGATGGCGAACCTGCAAGCAACGCTGCACGCGCTGATCGCGCATCTTCACTCGCTCGAACGGTTGGTGGAGTCGCTGAACGACATGATGCTCGCCGACACCCGCGGTCAAAAGTACATGACCATGTTCGTCACCCTCCTCGACCAGCCACATCGCACCCTGCATTACGTGAATGCAGGGCACGTGCCACCTGCAGTAGTGCGTTCGAACGGGACCGTCGACTACTTGCGCGAAGGCGGCATGGTGGTAGGGATGTTTCCGAGCGTGAAATTCGATCGCGGGCACGTGCGCATGGAGCCCGGCGATATTTTCGTAGCATGCACGGACGGCATTACCGAAGCGATGAACGCACAGGATGACGAGTATGGCTCCCAGCGGCTCATTGAATTGGTAGCGCGGGAACGCGCTCTGCCCGCCGCAGAAATTGTGCAGTCGGTACTCACGGAAGTGGATCACTTTTCGCGCGGCGGAACGCATGAAGACGACCGCGTAATTTTGATTATGAAAGTTGTATAGCCCGCGACGCAGATTTCCTCAGAGATTCTTCGGATAGCTTTCGAATAGTTCAACAACGCGAAATTCATACTCAGCCGGCGAATGTCCCAGTGCGGCGGCATGGCCTGCTCCCTTCACAATCCAGAGCTCCTTCGGCCCTGCCACTGATTTGTAAATCCGCTCCGAATGACGGCAAGGGATGCGGTGATCGGCCGTCCCGCAGATAAGCAGTACTGCAAAGGGGCGCGCGGCCACAGCTTCTTCGGGCGAAACATCACTCGGATCAAAACCGCCCTCTTTCTGAACGGAAGCGAGTGCCATGATCGAGGCGGGACGGAACAACGTGCGGCCAAGCGTAGGACTCACGTCGAGACCAGCGTAGTCGTAACTCACTTCGCGCAGGTTCGCGAACGGAGCTTCGGCCGCGACGGCTTCGATGCGCGGCTCGATGGCGGCAGATTGCAATGCGATGGCAGCGCCCATGGAACACCGAGCGCATAGAGATATCGAACTTTCTCGCTTGCATAGAGGGCATCGGCCAGCGCCACAGCGTCGTAACGTTCCTTCCAGCCATACGTGCAAATGTCTCCTCCGCTTTCGCCGTGCTCGCGGGAATCCATCATCACGATGCTGTAGCCGCGCCGAAGAAGGAATTCCGCATGGCCGAGCACGCCGGTACGATTGTCGGATACACCGTGATACACGAGAACCCAATCCCCGTTGGCCGCGATGGGTCGCACCTTCCAGCCCTTCAGCGTTATTCGATCCTGCGCTGTGACCGTGAAATCCTCTTTGCGCGCGCCTGTGCGTGCCAGCATCTTTTGCGTGTCCTCAAGACGCATGGGATTGAGGCGCATGGGATGAAGGATTCCGCTGCCGACCGAATTGCCGACAAAGGCGGCGAGGAGTGGCGAAATCGCTAGCGGCGCAATACCGAGCACGACCAATCGGCGTGTTAGGCGCATATGCAGATGGTACGTGAAACGAAATAGCTTTGTTTCAAAGGGCTGCGGAAGTTGGCGACTCAATGCCCGGCGGGTCCCAGGCGGCACCTACCAGAGAGGCAAGTCAGCAAGGCATGGGGAGGGACTTTCTTGCCGGGTGCCTCAGGAAACCTAGTCGGCAAATTTCAGCCCAACTTTACGGTATTGGCGACAAAACCATAACGTTTTCGCAGTTCCAGACAGGAGGATTGGCGATACGCCTCGGCCAGGCGATTGCTAAGGGTTAAGTCCCAAGCCGCCGATATCACAAGTGGTGCACGAGGGCGCTCGGAACGGGGGTGGGCCATCGCAACTCTGCTTATCCAACCTGATCAAAACACCGCTGCCCAACTGGACCGGCGCCGGAGAATGCGCACGAAAATGGGTCTGCACGTGAGAATTGAAGGCGGTCGCGGGACGTTGCAGGCGTTCGAGGACGTCGGAAAGACGATTGACGTTTCTCGTCATGGCGTGCTTATTGCCACCTCGATGAGCGGCTACTGGGTCGGCCAGACCCTTCAGGTGACTTGCCCATTTTGGAGCACTCCTGTCGCTATCAATACGCCGCGAACGGCGAGGGTAGTTCGCACGGTTCTATTGCCGAACTGCACCCATGCGGTCGCAGTGGAATTTCAGGACAGAGTTCCAGAGGGAAGCGATCACGCGTTGGCTTCGTCACCCTTCGCGAACCAGGTGAGGGTGCTGGGAGTTGAATCTGACGCCCGAATGGCGCGCGCCGCAACAGCGCTCTTAACGCAAGACGGCTATCATGTCCTTTTCGTTTCGACTACACAGCAAGCCCTCGACATCCTGAAAAACGAAACTCCGAGTGTAATTATCGCCGAAGCGGAAGGCGGCGAAGTTTCTGGGCACGACCTTTGTGCAATCGTGAAAACGAGCGAGCGCTTGCGGCACGTCCCGGTGATTTTGATGACGAGGTCGGCGATGCCTTCCGATTACTCCGCAGGGCATAGGCTCGGCGCCATGTTGTGCATGGCGAAACCCTGCAAGCCGGTGCGATTGCAACAGGCCGTGCACTTGGTTGCGGCTCCTCCCTCGCAGCAATCGGTTTATAGCGCGGCCTTCAATATGGGTGCATTCGTCCGAACGTGCTAGGCACCCAGGAAAAATCGGGAATGCCAGGATCGAGGTCCAATTGTCTCTAGAGCCAATTTCGCTCCGTTTGCAGGGACGCCAGGGCTGGCTCCGGCCCGGGAGCTATCTGGTCGCGGTGCGCGCGTTCTGGAATTTGCTGCGGAATCTCGATGGTGCGCTATCAGGCGAGGAGAAGGGCAGCGTCGATTGGGAAATCAGCGCGTGCAAAAGATCGGGCCCCGCGGTTGTGATCTTTCTTGGGCATTTGCGCAAGCCGCCCAAAGACGTGGTAGCCGAAATCCGCAGAACCTTGTTCAGCGGAATTCGCAAATTGTCTGGAAGCGATGAGCGCCCTCACGGTTTTACGGACACCGCCTTGCAGGAATTAAAGGCGCTTGCCGAACAGCGTGCGTTGATGGATGAGATTGCTGTAATCGTCGACGAGAGAGAAGAATTCATTCAGTGGTCCTTTATCGAGCGCATCGAACGAATGACTCACAACGACTTCGAGGTCCTCAGCTCGGTTGTCGGAGTCCTCGAATCCATTTCAGTGGGAAAGAATGGCCGCTTCAGCGTGCGCAGCGAAATTACAGGCACTCCCGTAATGTGCCGCTTCAAGCGGGATCAATTCACAGCCCGGGCAAAGGAAAACTTAGGCAGGCGTGTGGCGGTGTTCGGCAACCTAAAATCCAATTATCTAGGTGAGCCAATGCACATGCGGGTATCGGGTATGGAAACGTGTCCGAACGAGCAAGATTTGCCGAATATCCCACGCATGTCGGGCCGTATTCCAATAGCAGGAAGACCTTTGAATCGAGACTTCATTCCAGGTGCGAAATATGGCAAGTAAACAGCGAGCGATCTACTGGGACACATCCGTCTTCCTGTGTTTCCTTCGAAAACATGAGTCTGAAAGGCGTGCGATCTGTGAGGACATTCTGCGGCACGCACGCGACGGTCGGGTCTCTCTCTATACGTCCTCGTTCACGGTCACCGAAGTGATCAAGCCGCTGCGTGCGGAAACGACCGGGCCACGACCGCTTTCGAGCGACGAAGTGGAGGACCTGCAGGGCATGTTTCACTGGCCCTGGCTCAAAAAAATAGCGCTCGATCATCGCGTGGCACAAGACGCTGTTAACTTGGGGCTCCATTTCGCGCTTACCTCAGCCGAGGCTATCCATGCTGCGTCTGCGATCGTCGCGAAAGTGGACGTCCTACAGCAATGGGAGCGAAGCGCGGCGCTCGAAAAGATAAATCGGTTCGTGCCAATCGAGGCGCCGCGAATGCTTACCTATGGTGTCACCTACCGGCCAGCCGTGAGAGGGAACTTCTTCCAAAATCTTCACCGCACTAGGGCCGCAGGCGCAAGATAGATCCAGAGCAAAATCCAAACTCAGCACCCGCCCAAACATACCTACCGGCTAATCCGTAATGCTTGCGCTGTACCTTGAATCTGCATGACTTACGGAGAATTTACCAGTACTGTGCGCAGCCCACATTGTGCATCTCGTTGATTCCAAGCCGCAATCAGTTGGCAGCCCACCTGCCCTTTCATGAGGAACTGGAGGTTGTTCGATGAAACTCAGATACATCATAAGTGCCGCTGCACTTTCATTAGTCCTTACGGGCACCGCGTACTCTCAGCAGGAACAAGAAAAGGAAAAGCCTCAACAGCAAGAGCAAAAGC
The DNA here is from genome assembly GCA_963729525.1 of uncultured Acidobacteriota bacterium. Lineage (GTDB taxonomy): Bacteria > Acidobacteriota > Terriglobia > Acidiferrales > UBA7541 > Palsa-295. Next base: position 1,891,910 of record CAVSOB010000005.1, on the reverse strand, counting down.
CGGCCGAGCAGCCGAAGCGACAGCCGGCTGAAACACCGAAGCCGCAGCAAAGACAGGAACAGCAGTCAGCTAAGCAACAACAGCAAGAACAGAAGCAAGGGCAGCAGAATGAGCAGAAACAAGAGAAGCAATCGGCCAAACAGCAAAACGAGCAAAAGCAGTCGGAGCAGTCGAACCGTGAGCGCCAGGATCAACAAAAGCAGCTAACCAGACAGCAGCAGGAAGATCAAAAACAGCAGCAGCAAGTGGCGAAACAACAGCGTGGTGACGAGCAGCGAACCGAAGAGCGCTCGGGTGGCGGTCACGGCCGCATCCCGGATGATCGCTTCCGCGCATCGTTCGGAAGAGAGCATCATTTTCGTGTCGGCCACTTCGATAACCGGCGATTTCAATATGGCGGTTATTGGTTTTCGTTTAGCGACGGATGGCCGGTTGGGTGGGCTTATACCGACGACTTCTATATCGACTTCATTGACGGCCAGTACTACCTGATTGACCTCTCGCACCCCGGTGTGCAGCTTCTTCTCGTAGTTGACTAGTTTCGTTCACTGACTTCCGCTAGCTTCCAAAGGGGCTGGGACTAAAATTCTGGCCCCCTTTTTTTGCCTGCCGACTTTATAAATCCGAAACAAACACAGATTACAACGAGGGATGTTTCAGATGCCAATCGGTGGCGTTCTGATAGGCGCGCGCAAGCGCAAGCATTTCTGCGTCGCCATACAGTTGCCCGATGAATGAAAGGCTCGTGGGATGTCCTTTTTCGTCAAAGCCATGCGGAAGTGCGACACACGGGTGACCAGTCAGATTCGTCACCGCGCTGTTCAACGTGGCAACCGGATTCGGCGTGTAGTCGGCGTAATCGAACGGAACAAGATACACATCCACTTTCGACATCACCTCCGCCATTTCGTGCATGAGAATCGTCCGCACACGATTCGCGTTGATGTATTCCACCGCAGGCAGCAAACGCAGATTGTTTTGATCCAGTACTCGATCCTGCCGCACGAGCCCCGCCGGCTGCGTTTCAATGGGATCGCGTAACGCAGCGTTCGCCTCGCCATACATCACCATCGTAAAATCCATCTTCGAATGCTCGGGCAGCTCGATTTCGATGAGGTTGAAGCCCATGCTTCGGAATTTCTCGAGTGCAGCAGCATCGTTCGCGTCTACCTTGGGAGTTTGCCGGGTGTACGAGAATGCGGCCTTCAGATATCCGACGCGCAGCTTACGAATGTCATAATCAGCATCCCAATTAAACGGGATATCTTGCACTGCTAGATCGTGATCGTCCGGCCCCTGAATCGCTGCCAAGACGAGCGCACAATCTTCCACGCTGCGGCACATCGGGCCCGTCTTGTCGAGGCTCCAACTGAGAGTCATCACGCCATATCGGCTCACGCGCCCATAGGTGGGGCGCAGGCCCGTGACACCGCAGATCGCGGAGGGCGCGACGATCGAGCCGCCAGTTTCCGTGCCCACGGAGAAGCCGACCATTCCGGCGGACGTCGCCGAGCCTGGCCCAGCCGACGATCCTTGTGAACCCATCGACAGATCCCAGGGATTTTTCGTCTGCCCGGCGAACCAGATATCGTCGAGCGCGAGTTCACCGGTCGCGAGCTTGGCAATGAGCACGGCTCCCGCGTCATTCAATCGATTGACCACCGTCGCGTTATGATCGATCACGCGTTCTTTGAAGGGACCGGCGCCCCAGGTGGTCGGGTAATCTTTCGCGGCAGCCAGATCTTTGATTCCCCATGGGATCCCGTGAAGCGGGCCGCGATAATGGCCGGCGGCAATCTCTCGATCGGCATCGCGCGCCTGCTGCATCGCCAGGTCGTCGGTGATTGTCACCGCGCAAAGAAGTTTCGGATTATGTTTCTTCAGCCGCGCAAGATACATCTCCGTCAACTCGACAGAGGTTACCTGCTTCGCGCGAATCAGTTCCGCGAGTTGCGTAACCTGCCAGAACGCGACGTCCTCGAGATTCTTGGGCCGCTCGACTTTCGGGGCCGCGCTCGGGCGGATTGGCCGTTTCGTCCGGTCTATTTTGGTACCCGGAAGAATGGGATTGAAATAAAGCGGCGGCGCAATCGCATTTTCGAGTGGTATTTTTCGCAGCTCGCGATAGCGCGCGAGATTGTTGTTCATGCCCGCCAGCATCTTATCGAGCTGCTGATCTGTAAATTCGACTCCCCCGACGGTCGCAGCATCTCGCAGCATCGCTTTGGTGATGACAACGTTTGAACTTTCCTCAATTTGAGAAGCTCGGTTGCTGCCGGCTCCTCGCGCGGCCTTCGTTTCCTCAAACTTCGCCCACAAAACTCCAGGGAAAAGGGTTGAAGAAAGTCCGAGGCTTGAAAAGTAAGCCAGAAAAGAGCGGCGATCGTGGATCGTCACAATTATCCTTTCGCGACCGCCGTCTCATCGGTCACTTGGTTCACCTGAAGGCTCGATCCGATTGAGGTTCGCTATTGCTGCGGCGTTGCAGGGCCGCCGAGCCGTTCCCCGATTACCTCGCCGGAGATAATAATCTCCACGCGCCGGTTCTGCTGTCGTCCTTCGGCTGTATCGTTCGACGCCACAGGATTCGATTTTCCGTAGCCTGTCGCTGTTATGGTGTTCGGATCAAGGCCTTGATTCACCAGAAACGCACGAACGGTATCCGCGCGATTCTGCGAAAGCGTTAAGTTGAACGTGTCGCTTCCCACGCTGTCCGTATAGCCCTCGACCGCCAGTTTCAAGCCAGGATGCGCGATTACGATTCCGCTCATTTTAGCCAGAGCTTCACGTGCCGGTCCTTTCAAGTCATATTTGCCGAAGTCGAAGAGAACATCGGCCATGTTCACCTTCAAGCCGCGCGGTGTATCCGTAGTGGGAAGAATGCGATTGAACTGGTCAAGCAACTGAGCGCGCAGCTGCTCTTTTTCTTTTTCTGCCTGTTCTGCTGCCGCTTCAGCTTGCTTCGCTTTCAGCTGATCCTGCTGAGCCTGCAGCTGAGCCGTGTGTTGAGCGGCCTCTGCTTCAGCTCGAGCTTGCGCCTGTTGAGCCGCGTCACGTTCCGCTTGCAATCGTTGAATTTCAGCCTGCTGCTTTGCTCTTTCGGCGGCAGCCGCATCCGCCTTGGCGGCCGCTTCGGCCGCAGCAGCTGCTGCCTGTTGCTGTGCTAGCTTTTCGTCATGCTCCCGCTTAATGGCGCGCGTGCGGGCGTCGGCCGCGTTCTGAACGGCGTCGCGCGAGGCCTGGATCACGCGCTTCCTGTCCTCCTTGTTCGCAAACAGGCTTTCTGCTTGATTGAGCGAAGTTTGCGCCCGGCCAAATGCCTCGGGTGCATATTGATCAGCCTTCGCGGCCTTTGCGATTTCAATCGCGTTGCGCGCTTCATCAAGTTCCAGCGGAGTTTTCGACTTCGACTTCGGATACCGCGAGTTCGCGGCGGAAAAATCGTAGTTGTAAATTCCCTTGTCGAGCGACTGATACTTCGCGCTGGCCTGCTCGATCGTCCCCACCGTTCCGGGGACAACAACATTTTCGAGCACCACCGCATTGCTCGGGGTCGAAACCGCGAAATAAGGCTCCGCGGTGACGATCAACCCGAAAGTCTGCAGCGAAGTAGTCACGCTGATTTTGGATTTGTCTCCGTCCAGAAGTATTTCGCCGAGGTTGTTCGACTTACCCTCCGGCGTGATCCCCCATAGCACGAACGTGAGATATTCCGGCCCGAATGATTGCGGCGGCGAGAGCCTTTGAAAATCCGCGTTGATTTGAATGCGGCCTTGCTTGCTTTCTACTTTTGCTGACCCTTTGCCGGCGGGCATGATGGGCGAGCCCTGGAAACCGATCTGCGTGGAACCGCCACGGTGCTCGTAGTTGATCACCGTGATGGTGCGCGCCACCATCGTGACTTCAAAAGAGGATCGATTCTGCTGCGCGAAGCCAGGCCGATCTGCGGCCCCCGCGCTGGTTATCACAAATAGCAAGAGCGCCAAACACGTCTTCAACTTCCTCATTTTTCCCCTCAGTCTCTTCGCGCGACTCACCTGCCGACGCGCAGCTTTCTACCCAAAATTGTTTGGGATCGTTCGCACGCTAGATAACCCGAATTGACGGCACAAATCAAGCCGTTCTTAAACAATGCCTTTGACCCGAAGTACTTGTCTCCCGGCCCGGTGGCTGAGAACCACCACAGCCGCGCGAAATCCACCAGCGGCATTGCGGCGGCCGCACAGGTTTCTTGCCTGTTCTAATCTAAGGCCTACTCTCTCGAACGTTTAACCGCCAACGCCCGCCAAGTAAGAATTTGGTCTCTTTCCTGCATTGAGCAGATCGAATAGGAGCTTTACGGGGTCGCCTGGGGTTCCCCTTACGTCTCCCAGCCGGGGATGACATATGGATGGTCTGCAAGAGTATTTTGGGAGTCTGCCTGCTGCACGTGACCGGCGCGTTGAGCCGCGAATCACTCCGGCCTCTCTCACTCAGGCAGATTTCGGTGACGGTCAGCGCGGTGTCATCCTCAATATCAGCGAGACGGGCATGGCCGTCGCAGTGGCCCATGCCCTTGCAGTGGGTCAACGCCTTCCTAGCGTTCGTTTCCAGCCGCCCTCAATTCGCAGTCCGATCGAAGGCATCGAAATCTCTGCAGAAATAGTCTGGCTATCGGAATCGAAAAAGGGCGTAGGTGTGCGGTTTGTCTATCTTTCCGCCGAAGCCCGCAATCGCATTTCAAATTGGATCGATGCCGAAAAAGTGGCTCACGAATTTGAGCACCTACCGAAACCGATTTGTCGCGACAAGCGGCCCTTGGAAATCAATCGCGGGAGGTCCCGAACGATCTTCAGCAGCGAATCGATTGGCAACGAGGACGCAGGAGCACGTTACGAGAAGATGTTTCCGTCTGAAAACTGCTGTGCAAAAGGCACCGCCACACTCGACGTTCCACAAAGTTTGCCAGTCTTATTTCCACTAGAACGTAACGATAAATTCGCGTCCGAACCACTTCAGACTTCGAATCGCGATGAGAAGGAACACCTGACTACCAAACCTGAACCCCAAAGTTCTGATAGCAAAATCGAGCTTTCGCCGTCACGTCTCGACGGCTCACCTTCTAATCCCGAGCCTCCTGAAAAATCGATTGAGAAAGGATTCAAACTTCAGTTCGCCGCATTTGGAGGTTTGTTGGTGGCGATAAGTTTTATTCTCGGGCTCACAGCGGGATACGCTCCGATCGAAAAACGCCTCCGGAGTTTTCGGAAGCCGGCACAGCCACTCGCTACGACGTCACCCGCACCACCCGTTACCCGAAACAACGCGACTTCTCCGGCACCGGCTGGAAAGCCATCTGAAACGCCTCCCGCAGAGCACTCATCTGCGAAAAGCGAAGAATCTCGGCCGGAGATTGCTCCTGCTCTCTTGAATCCGGGCCCCGCGAGTTCAGCTACTCGTTCCACACCAACCGCACCATCCTCATCGAAGACTCACCGCGCCGGTGACTCCGACCGCTCTCTCAAAACACATAAAGTCGAAAGCCCAACTCATTCTGACGCAAACTCCAAAAAGACCACCGCGTCATCTGCATCGTCTGCGGTCGCGCCATCCAAGAATCCGTCTCCAACAGTAGAATTCAAGAAATCCAAGCCGTCAGCTGAGCCTGGAAACAAATCGGAAGAACGTAATGGTCCGACCCGCCCGCCAACAGAAAGCGCGACCGCACCAGCCAGCCCCAAGCCCGAGCCGGTCGTGCCTCCTGCTATGGCAGCCGGCTCGACATCCGATGCTTCGCCGCGAGACTCTGCTGCGGTAAGCACAATCCCATCGCCAAGCCCAACACCGGCTCCAGATCCAGCGCCGCGCCCCGCACCAGCTCCTGCTCCCCCAAACGTGGTCATACCGTCTGCCGAAAACGGCAAGCTCGTCCGGGCGGTTTTCCCACGGAAATCAATCGCTGACTCGCCTTCGCTTGCCATCACCTCGCAACTCTCCGTGCTGATTTCTCCGGAGGAGCGCGCCAGCGTGGGTGATCACGAATCGGCTCGCTTGCAGGCGGGAAGCCTCATCTCGTACGTCCTGCCTCACCAACCGAGGCCAGGGGATCGCTACAATTCAACAGAAACTGTAAAGGTGCGTGCTACCATCGGAAGTGACGGTCGAGTGACGGACGTTAGACCGATGAACGGTTCAATATTCCTGCTTTCGTCCGTAGTAAGCGCGGTTCGGCAGTGGCGCTTCCATCCCACTCTCTTGAACGGCAGCCCAGTCGTGGCTCAAGATGACGTCACAATTGAATTTCGCCTGCAACGGTAATCGAGCCAAACGTAAGCCGAGAATGCTGTTGGGACAGCGAACTTATGTCAGCCAGGCGGGGTAGTCAGCTACTGGCAGGCGGCGCGAGAGGCTGGCCTGTGTAGACACGAATTGGTAGCCGGGTTTGATGGATTTGCGACGCAAGTCCCATCTGCTTGAACATCAAAATGGTGTACCAGTTGAGGTCGATTTCATACCACTTCATCCCGTGTCGCGCCGACACCGGGTAGGCATGATGGTTGTTATGCCACCCATCTCCGAAACTCAGCAGTGCCACCCACCAATTGTTAGTTGACGCATCGCGGGTCTCAAACCGGCGCGAGCCCCAGATATGCGCGGCGCAGTTAACGATCCACGACGAATGAAGTCCCACGACGGTGCGCAAAAAGCTGCCCCACAGCACCAGGCGGAATCCACCGATCGCGAACAACACAAGTCCGAGAAGAATCGTCGGCGTGAGATGCCACTCCGTCAGCCAGACGTGAAATTTGTCCTGGGCCAGGTCGGGGACGTAGCGCTTGAGCGTTGCAACGTCTTGGCGGAAGGTATTGCCCATTAGGATCCAGCCCGCATACGACCACCACTTGCCATCGCGCGGAGAGTGCGGATCGCCGTCCTTGTCTGCGAATTGGTGATGCTTACGATGCGTGGCCACCCACACCAGAGGGCCCCCTTCCATAGCCGTCACGCCGCAAATCGTCAGAAAGTACTCAAACCACTTCGGCGTCGCATAGGAGCGATGAGTCAGCAGGCGGTGATAACAGACGCCGAGTCCCAGTCCCCCCATCACCCAATGCAAGAAGATCGCTGTGAAGAGCCCACTCCAAGAGAAAAAGAAAAGCGCAGCTACCGCTCCAACGTGAAACAGCATCAGCACAGGCGCGACTTTCCAGTTCAACCGATTCTCGCCGCGCTGGTTTTGCCCCGAACCATTGAATTGGAAGGTACTCATCAACAATCACGCCCCCGTTTACTTTGTGGTACCCGTTACGGAAAAAATCCATTCAGAAACTCACACTTGGGTGGCTTGACCGATCATGAGCAGGCAGGTCGGGAGCTGTCAGCAACATCAAATTCCCCGATCGCTAAAGCGGTCTCAACGGCCAACTAATGTGCCCATCTTAAACTGGCGTGCTGCCAAATAAGCAACCGCGCCGAACGTGAATTCGTTCGGATATTCCACGTCTTTGGTACCTAGACGCTGTCCTTGCAAGGTTGAGGCCACGAGGGTACCACTTTCCTAGTTTTGCCGCTTGGCTTAACTCGGAGACTACTGAACTCGCCAAACGAAGTGGACTGTCAAAAGTTTCAGGCAAGCAACATGCTTGGCTGTCAGGGATTGCCTCGCGATGGCTCGCTTACGACCCGGTTGAGGAATAATGGCGTGTGCCGACGTTCCAAAGCGAGATGGAGAGAGTCAGGAACAATAAGGCCACAACCGGAACTAGCGGTGCATATTCTGGCGTCACCGCGCGTCCGAGGAGTTTGACGCTGGGATAAAACGACGCGAGCCCGAATGGGACCACCCAGCACAAGAAAAATTGCACTACGGGGCTGTAAATCGACAGCGGGTAACGGCCGAAGGCGATCACGTTCCACACGGGCGGATGAACGCCGATACGGTCCTCGAACCAGAACGAGACAGTGCTGAGCATCAGGAAAATCGAAATATAGATGACGCCCGCGCAGATGCCAAAAAATAACAGCATTGCGAGTCTTGCTGGTGTCCAAACAATCCCGAGTCTATGCGCGGCCCACACCATGCAGAAAATTCCCGTCGCGACTTCTTGAAATGACTCGATCCGGAACGTCTCGAATAGCACCTGAAATAGTGACGAGACCGGACGAAGGAGAATACGGTCGAACTTTCCTTCGATGATGTAGTTGTTCCCAAAGTCGTAGAGATTCATGCTGATCACATTGAAGAGTCCGAAAGGAATCAGCGCGAAGCCATAAAGAAACAGAACTTCCTCAAAACGCCAGCCACCCAATTGCGGCGCTTTTTCGAACAGCACCACAACGAAAGCAATCTGAAAAATCGTTGCCGCAAAACTAGTCAGCAGGCTCACGACGAAGTCCCCGCGATAGCCGATCCGCACCTTCGCGTATTGAGTGAAATAATCCGCGAAAAGCAGCGCGTGCCGGTTCGCTGCTGCCGCGAGAGCGCCAGCCCCGGTCTTTTCTTTCATCGGAGCACCGATCGGCATCGAACTCATCAGCTAGCCGCCATGAATGGTGATCTTTCGTGATGCCCGTTCCCACCAAAAATGCGCCAGCGCCAGCATCGCGATTACCCAGAGCCATTGTGTTCCGAGTGCGCGGAGAGCCGCCGCGCGATCGAGCTTGCCAAGATAAATCTGCAGCGGAACGAAGGCGATGTACTCAAAGGGCAATCGCGCCATGACTTTCTGCGCCGCGTCCGGAAAAAATGAAATCGGAATCAAGAGCCCGGACAGCATCTCGATCAGCCAGTATTTGGCGCGAATCAACGCCAAAATAGATTTCAGCGGAATCGCACACGTGCCAATCATGAAATTGATTGCTGCCATCAGAAAGAAACTCCCTAGCACGCTTACAAGAAACAGTGCAAAATTCTCACCTGAAGTTGGCCCGTGCACAGGAAACACGAGCGCCACCACGATCGCTGTTGGCAACGTCAGCAGCCCAAGGCGAAACGCCGATTCGCCCATGGCCCGGCAGATCCACATCCACTGGATCGAAACCGGCTTGATCAAGTCCATCGCGATCTTGCCTTCGATCACTTCGTACGCCATCTCCTGGTCAATCGTGTTCCAGTAGAAGGAACGAATCATCCAACCGACGCTTACGTAGGTAATGATCTGAGGCAGGCTGAACCCTGCAATCGATTGTGCTGAGCGAAAAACGGCGGTCCAAATGAAGTAATAGACCGTCACATTGAGAAAATAGGTGATGATGCCGGTGAAATATCGCAACCTAAAAGCGAGGATATTGACGAACCCGACGCGCGCAAATTCCGCGTATGGCACCAGCGCATCGGCAAAGGCGCTCACACTGTTACCTCAGGAAGTACTTCGCCGGCGTAAATGCGCTTGACGATCTCCTCGATGGGTTCGTCCTCGATCAAAAGGTCCCGCACTTCTACAGCCGCAAGAATCCGTCGAATCAAATCGGCAGTCACGATTTTCAGCCGGTCGAAGCGGATGCGATAAGTAAGTTCGTCCACTGTCTCGATTTCAAATCCATCGCGCGCAAAAACTTCCAAGCACGCCACCTGGTCACGATCCTTCAGCGCAAATTTGATCTGCTTGGTGCGCAATAGCTTCTGCTTCAGGTCGTACAGGTGCCCGTCGAACAGCACGCGCCCATGGTCGATAATCATGATCCGGCGGCAAAGCTCTTCGATATCGTCGAGGTCGTGCGTCGTCAGTAGAATCGTGGTGTGGAATTCGCGATTGATGGCGCGCAAAAAATGGCGTATGTGATCTTTCGCCACCACGTCGAGACCAATCGTCGGCTCGTCGAGAAACAGCAGCGGGGGATTATGCAGCAGCGCGGCAGCCAGATCGCAGCGCATCCGCTCGCCAAGCGAAAGTTTCCGCACCGGCGTATGGAGGTAATCGTTGATGCCCAGAATCTCGTTGAAGTGTTCCATCCGCGCGTCGAAATCGCGCTGTGGCACGTCATAAATCCGCCTCAGCAGTTTGAACGACTCGATCACCGCAATGTCCCACCAGAGCTGCGTTCGCTGGCCGAACACCACGCCAATCGTTTTCACATATTGCCGCCGCTGCCGGAAGGGAACGTAGCCATTGACGCGGATCTCTCCGCTCGTCGGCACAAGAATGCCTGTGAGCATTTTGATGGTGGTCGATTTGCCAGCTCCATTCGGGCCGATGTAACCGACCATTTCACCGCGCTCGATCGAAAACCCGACGCGGTCCACCGCCGCCACCGTGCGGTACTCGCGAACGAAAAGATTTTGAATTGAGCCCCAAACCCCTTCCCGCCGCCGGAACGTGCGGAAGTCCTTGCGAAGATCATGCACGTAAATAAGTGGGTCGGCGCTCATGTGCATACAATTCTAACATTCGAGCCACGCGCAGGCAGCCGCAGATCGCGGCGTCGACCATACATTCTGCGCCGGCTCCAGCAGGAATTTCTAAATCAAGCCCTGCTGGGTTATCACTCACCCATTACTTTGACGAGGATTCGCTTCGGTCGTAAGCCGTCAAGTTCGATGAAAAGCACGGCTTGGTTGGGGCCCAGGTCGAGCCGTCCTTCCGTGAACGCGACAATAACCTGATGATGCAGCAAAAGACTTTGAAAATGAATGGCAGCATTACTTTCGAACCGGCCCTTATGTTTGAAGTCATCTCGCGCGGGTGCCACTTCGCCGAGCCACGCATCGAGGTCCTCCAGCAGCCCAGGCTCATTGTCATTGACGACCACCGCCGCATTCGCGTGCAGCGCCGACACAAGAATGATCCCCTCGCGAAAAGTACTCTTCTCCATCGCCGCCTTAATTGGCGAGGTCAGGTCAAAAACTTCGCGTGCCTTCTTCGACTGGACGGTAATAGCCTCGTTGTAGATTTTCATATGGTATGCAGACGCCAATCAGGTATGACTCACGATTTTGTGGTGCCGGTCTTTCAGACCGGCACGTTTCGACTCGCTAACCCTTATGGCAGGTCGAGCAGTGCTTCGCTTCGTAATTATCCATCGCGACTTCAAACATGTTGTTGCACCCAATGCAAACGCGATGGATTTTCGGCCCCTTCCCGGCCGCCGCGTGATGACCCGCGGACTGCGCTGCTGCGGGAGTCGCGGTAGGTGCGGCCGCCGCAGTCGCCGGCACTTTCGTTTGTGATGGAGGTGTCTCGCTCATGCCATAAATTTTATCACGGCGCGCAATGGCAACCCGCACCTAAGCAACTTCACCGCGCGCCAAAAGTTCGCTCACCTTATCAACGATCTCACCAATCCGCACCGGCCGATAAAACACGGCCGCCACCCGCGGCAACGGCACAGCCTCAGTCCGCGAAGCCACCAAAACGGTCGGCACCCGCCCCACAAGACTCTGAATCGCAGGATCGCCGGCAAGTTCGGCAGTTGCCTCCAGCACCATCGCCGCCGGCATCGCGCCTCCAGCCAACGCCCGGCCCACATCATCCGCCGAGTCTATTCCCAACGCATCGAGCCCACGCTCGCGCAGTTCAGCCCGCACCGCCGCGCGCAGCTTCCAGTCCGTCGCGATCACGAACACCACCGGCATCCCATTCCTAGACTAGCGCATCTCTTCTAGGTACGCTTTAAGAGCCGCAACTGCGCACATACATGCGTCCGGCAGCACTCCTTCGGCCTTTCCGTAGGCAAGCTTCGAAAGGGTCTGTTACAATTTTGAGATTGTGGGGGTAGGCTGCGCGCGCAAGCGCCGCCCAAGATGGCGGAAAACGGTAATAGAAAATGGCTCGTTCCCACCCTGGCCGTCGCGCTAGGTGCGCTGGTCCTTGTTATCCTGCTGGCAAGCCGAGGCCAGGCTCCGGTCGTTCACTATGTTCCCGTCCAACGCGAAGATTTGAGCGCCTCGATTTCGAGCAATGGCAAGGTTGAACCTATTTCGCCGGCCGTGGCCCACGCCGAATTTCCCACGTTCGTCGAGAAAATCGAAGCCACCGAGGGCCAAGCCGTTCATCGCGGACAATTAATCCTTGCCCTCGACGCTTCCGACATTCGCGCCCAACTCTCCCAGGCCCGCGCGAATCTGCTCTCAGCCCAGACCGATTTGCGAAATGCCCGCGCCGGCGGCTCGCCGGACGAACTCGCCCAGATCAATGGCGATCTCGCAAAAGCCCAGGCCAACGTCGCCAACCTCGAACAGACCCAAAAAGCCCTCGAACAACTCGCCGCCAAGCAAGCCGCCACATTGTACGAAGTGGCGCAGAACCAGGCCGCTCTCGCGCAAGCTCGCACCACGCTCGAAACTCTGCGCCAGAAAAAAACCGCTCTCGCACAACGAACCACCGGCGACGCTGAACGCGCCGATCTGCGCGCGAAGCAGGCCCAGGATCAGGTTCAATCGCTCGAAGAGAAATTGCGCTCAGCCACGGTGGTCGCCCCGTCTGACGGCACTCTCTATTCGCTTCCGGTGCGCGCGGGCGACTACGTCAAAGTGGGCGACACGCTTGCCGAGATGGCCGATTTGCGGCACGTTCGCGTGCGCGCCTTCGTAGACGAACCGGATCTCGGCGCTCTCGAACCGAATCAAATTGTGCAGGTCTCCTGGGATGCGAAACCCGGCCAGATGTGGACTGGCCGCACCGAGCAGATTCCCAAGCAGGTTGTGTCGCGAGGATCTCGCAGCGTCGGCGAGGTGCTTTGCTCGATCGACAACAACAAGCTTGAATTGCTTCCGAACATAAACGTGGACGTTCATATCATGGTGCATGCGCGCCAGGGTGCGCTCGTGGTTCCGCGCGCTGCCGTCCGTTACGACCACGGCCAACATTTCGTTTTCGTCTATGGTGGGGACAAAATTCACCGCCGCGACATCACCGTCGGCATCTCGAGCTCGCAAAAATACGAAGTCATCAGCGGTCTGCAACTTGGAGACAGGGTGGTGCTGCCGGGCGACATGCAAGTGCTGCGGGATGGCATGGACGTTCGAGCCACGGAGGCTAAATCATAGTGCAGCGCGGAAAAAAGCTGTCCTGGGCAGTTTCTGTCGCAGTGCTCTTTCTCCTTCAATTTGCAGCCAGCAGCCGCGTGGCAGCAGCCGGCTTTCCACCGGACGCTTCCGCCTCTCTCCAAAACGCTATCCGCCAATTCAATTCTGGAAACTTTTCGGGCGCCGTCTCGACCTTGCAGGTAGCGGCGATCGCGAACCCGAATAACGCTGAAGTTGGCTACTGGCTCGGTCGCAGCTACTACGAATTGCATGACTACGACAACGCCATATCAAATTTAGAAAAGGCCGTCCAAATTGACCCCAAGAACTCCGATTACCACTTGTGGCTCGGCCGCGCATACGGCGGAAAGGCCGATCGCGAACACAGTTTTTCCCTGGCAAAAAAAGTGAAGAAAGAATTCGAAGAAGCTGTCACCGCGAACCCGTCGAATATTCCTGCGCGGCGTGACCTCGAGGAATTCAATATCGAAGCGCCGTGGATTGTGGGCGGCAACAAAGACGAGGCAAAAGCGCAGGTGGAAGCCATTGCGGCCATCGATCCCGTGCAGGGCCACCTCGCCAGGGCTCTTTACGATGCCCAGGTGGCCAAGAAACAGGATGCCGCAGAGAGCGAATACCAGCAGGCGCTCGCCGCAAAACCCAGGAATGTGGAGCCCTATTTGGAAGCGGCCAACTATTTCATCAAGCAGAACAAGCCCGCTGAACTGAAAGCTTCCATTGATGGTGCGGCGTCCGTGAATCCCAACGATCCTCGTCTCGCCTATTATCGCGGCGTGTATGGAGTGCTCTCGGCGATTGACCCGGCGCACTCCGAGCAGGACTTGAAGTCATATCTCGCCAGCACGCCCGATCGCAGTGACTGGCCTTCGCATGCTGCAGCGCGCGAATGGCTCGGCCGTCTGTACGAAGCTCAAGGTAAGCGCGCGGAAGCGGCCGAGCAATATCGCGCTGCTTTGCAACTCGATCCGGGACGCAAGGAAGTGAAAACGCGGCTCGAACACTTGGAGAAATCCAAGTAGTTCGCTCGGAGGTTCGTCCGCACTGACCTGAAATCATGTCCAAGGTACGAAACAAATCCGAGTACTGGCACGAGACGTGGGATCTCGCATTTCAGGCTCTCCGCGCCAATAAACTCCGCGCCGCTTTGACGATGCTCGGCGTGATCATCGGCAGTGGCTGCATCGTGCTCGTTGTCACCGTGGCGCTCGCCGGAAAGCGTTACATCATCGCCCAGATTGAGGGTGTTGGCTCCAATCTTGTGTATGCCGGGGTCACTCACTCCAACAATTCTTCGCGCCTCACCTTGAGCGACGAGATTTCGCTCGCCGACATGGAAGCGGTAAAGATACAGATCCCCCAAGTTACGCTGGTTGCGGGAGAGTCCGACATCCCCATGACCGTTGTTGCGTCTGGTATCGAGCGCCCTGTGAAGCTTGTCGGAGTAACGGAGGGCTTCCAGGATATTCGCAGGTTGGTCGTTGTTCGCGGCCGTTACTTGGACCAGGACGACATGATGACCCACGCCAAAGTCTGCTTGCTGACGCAGGAACTGGCTGATCGCGTGTTTCCGAGTCAGAACCCGGTAGGTCAGGAAATTCGCGTCGGTGAGCTGCGCTTCGCCGTGATTGGGGTGTTCCGAGAGCGGATCTCCACTTTCGGCGAGACGGAAATTGCGCGTGAATCTGTACTGGTCCCCTTCGGACTCGTGACCTACTACACGGGAACGGATTTTCTCCGCACCTTATATGTCCAGGCGAACTCACCTGAAGCCGTGCCGGAAGTGACGAGGCAAGTGGCAGAAATTTTGAAAAGTCGGCATCGCCCGGGCGCTGAATATGACGTGCAGAACCTTACGTCACTTTTGGAGTCGGCCCGAATGATTTCGCAGGCATTGACGGTTCTTCTCGTCGTAATCGCGCTTATCGCGCTCACGATCAGCGGGATCGGCATCATGAACATCATGCTCGTCACCGTCACCGAGCGCACGCGCGAGATCGGGATTCGCAAAGCAGTGGGAGCTCCGCGCGATGCGATCCTCTACCAGTTCCTGATGGAGGCATTTCTTATTAGCGGGACCGGAGCGCTGATCGGCATCTTGATCGCAGTTTCGATTCCAGTTGGGATCAATCTCATTTTGCGTGTGATACCCGAAGCGGTAGGGATTCGGATGCCTGTGTCGTGGGTCTCGGTAGTTTTGGCGTTTGTCGTGTCGTGCTCGACAGGCATCTTATTTGGTTACCTGCCCGCGAGTCGCGCGGCCAGTCTGCATCCAACGGATTCGCTTCGATATGAATAAGAACAGATTCAGCAGGCGTCTCATGAAGTGCTTACGTCAGGGCACGGCTTCGGCCGGACCGAAAATGGGCCCTGAGGGATCCACCTGGCACGGTCGAAGTGCTTGTGTCGCTTCCGTTGTTGTCTGCGCAGTAGCGCTATTCGGCCCACCGCTCCTCCACGCACAGAATTCAGAAAAGCTTACGCTGCGACAAGCGATAACGCTGGCCCTCCAGAACAGCCGCGAAATTGCTCTCGCGCGCATGCAATACACTGTGGCGATGAATGCAGCCGGCGTCAACCGCGCCGATTTTAGGCCGAATCTCTACACTGGTTCGGGCGCCGCTTATACCAGTGGCTTTCCTGCGACCGTTGGCGGATCGGCCCCGGCAATCTTCAGCCTGTCTTACACGCAGTCGGTTTTTAATCTGCCTCTTCGCGCACAACTGCACGCAGCGGAAGATCGCGCCGAAAGCCAGAAAATCGAACTTGATCGCACCCGCGACACCGTCATCGTCCGCACAGCGACAACCTACCTGGAACTCGCAAAGGTCCGCGCTTCGCTCGAACTGCTTCGCGGCGAGGGTGCCAGCGCCGAGAAGATTGCTGGCGTTACTCGCGAGCGGGCCCAAGCCGGCCAGGAACTGCCGATTGAGATCACTCGAAGCCAGTTGACGCTCGCCCGTATTCGGGAGCGAATCATTCATCTAGAAGGGCGTGACGCGATTCTCACCCAGCAGCTTGAGAATCTCACCGGCATATCCGAACAATCGGTTCAAGTTGAGCCTGACCAAACATCATTTGCGGTGGATCAACAAGAGACCGACTTGATTGCCGCCGCTCTTAAGACCAGCCCCTTTGTTACCGAAGCGGAAAAGGAACGCGATGCCAGGCAGCATCTACTGAAAGGCGCGAAAGGGGAGTTCTGGCCCACCGTCAGCGCCGTCGGTCTTTACCAACTGCTCGGCAAGTTCAATAACTACGAAGAATTTTTCAAGAACTTTCAGCGCAACAACGTCACCGTTGGCGTTGACGTCCACGTTCCGGTCTTCAGCTCCAAGACTTTCGCCGATATAAGACTGGCGAAAAGCCAGTTGAGCGAAGCCGAACTCGTCCTGGGGAACAAGCGCCAGGAAGTCCGCGCCGACGTGCTGCAAAAAGCGCGTGATGTTCGTGAACTCGACGCCGCTCACGAAGTGGCCCGCCTCGATCTTCAGCTCGCCCAGCAATCATTGCAGATTCTGCAAACGAAACTGGACGAGGGCCGTGCTACGTTGCGAGATATCGAACAGGCTCGCCTGGAAGAAAACGACAAATGGGTGGCGTTCCTCGACGCCGAGTTCGCCCGCCAGCAGGGGCAGCTTTCGTTGCTACAGGCCACCGGTCAGCTCGCCAAGGTGTTTCAGTAGACACGCCTCGCGCCAAACCCCGGCTTGGGATAGTGGGCGAAATCGGGTAAACTCAAGTGAATACATCTGCGGCTATTTTTGCGTCCGTACGACGGTCTGCATTCTGGGGGATTGCGAATGTCGTCTGCAATGAAAACGTTGTTCTTGAATCCGCCGAGCTTTGAGCACTTTGACGGCGGCGCGGGGTCGCGCTGGCCCGCCACTCGCGAAATCGAATCTTATTGGTACCCGGTCTGGCTCTCCTATCCCGCCGGCATGCTGCCCGGCAGTCGCCTTCTGGATGGTCCTCCTCACGGCATCACCCCGGCGCAGGTAGTTGAAATCGCGAAAGATTATGAGTTTGTGGTTCTCTTCACGTCCACCGTGGGCTTTCACAGCGACCTTCGCATGGCCAAGGCCATGAAGGAAAAGAAGCCCGGAATCAAAATTTGCTTCGTAGGCCCACAGGTTCAGATCAAGCCGGCAGAAAGCCTTCTCGCCAGCCCCGATATTGATTTCGTCGTGCGCGGAGAATTCGACCACGCCGTCGTGGACTATGCAAACGGCAAGCCCGTCTCAGGAATCGCAAACGTCAGCTACATCAAAGACGGCAAGGTAGTTCACAATCCTCCGCGCCCGCTGTTACAGACAGAAGAACTCGATGCGCTTCCTTTTGCCACCGACGTCTACCAGCGCGACCTTACGATCGAAAAATACAATGTTCCGTTTCTGCTCCATCCATTCATTTCGTTCTATACCGCGCGGGGTTGTCCGGCTCTGTGTACCTTCTGCCTGTGGCCGCAAACGCTTTCCGGGCACGCTTGGCGCGTGCGTGGCGTTGAATCGGTGGCGCGCGAGTTCAAGCAGGCGCACAAGATGTTCCCGCAAGCCAAGGAATTTTTCTTCGACGACGATACGTTCAACATTCGCAAGGATCGCGTTCTCGCGCTTTGCAAGGAATTCAAGCCAGTAGGATTTCAGTGGTCCTGCACGGCGCGCGTGCATAGCGACTACGAAACGCTGAAAGCTATGGCCGACGGCGGCGCGCGTCTCCTGATCGTCGGATTCGAGTCCGGCGATCCGCAAATCCTTAAGAACATCAAGAAGGGCGCCACCGTGGAGATGGGCAAGACCTTCGTTCAGAACTGCAAGAAAGTGGGCATTCGCGTTCACGGTGATTTCATCATCGGGCTGCCCGGCGAAACGAAAGACACAATCGAAAAAACAATCGACTACGCCAAGGAGCTGGACTGCGAGACGATTCAAGTTTCCATGGCGCACGCCTATCCGGGCACAGAGCTGTACGACCAGGGAACCCGCGAGGGATTTTTGAAAGGTGAAGCCGTCACCGATGCAGGCGGCCACCAACTTCCGCACCTCGAGTATCCCGGACTTTCGCGCGAGTACATGGTGGATTCCGTCAATCGCTTCTATGACGATTATTATTTCCGGCCGCGCGTTGCGTGGCGCATCGTTCGCGACGCCCTGTGGGATTCGCACGAGCGCAAGCGCCTCTTCCACGAAGCCGTGGATTTCATGAAGCTTCGGGCTGACCGCAAACGAGTAGCCAAGAAGGGTGTACAAAAGAAAGTCCTCGTAAATGTGCCGGAGCAGCGAAGCTCGTCGGTCGGAGTGGCGAGCGAATCCCCGAGCGCATGACGCCGGGGTCGGGCCTGCATCTCAAGACTTTTCTCCTCCTTTTCATCATGGTCTTCTTCGGGCCCTTGGGTGATGTTCTGCTCAGCAAGGGCATGAAAGACCTTGGTGAAATTCCCAATTGGTCTCCGCCTGAGCTGGCGCATCTCTTCGTCGGCGTCTTCTCCTCCGGCATGATCTGGCTTGGAATCCTCTCCCTCATCGGATTTTTTGTCGCGTATATGCTGGTGCTTTCCTGGGCCGATTACAGCTTCGTCCAGCCAGCTTCTTCCGTTTCCTATGGAATCGTTGCGTTGCTTGGCCATTTTGCGCTCGGCGAAGTGATCACGCCGTTGCGCTGGGCCGGCATTCTGGTGATCTGTTGCGGTGTGCTGATCGTGGGGCACACCCCGCCGCGGACTACACAGGATGCTGCCGAAGCTTCCATGCAACCCACAACCGAGCACATCGCACCGGAGAGCGGTGCATGATCGCGGAGATCATCTTAATATTCGGAATCGTGGTGCTCGGGACGGGCGGCGAAATCTGCCTTACACGAACCATGAAAACGATCGGAGAAGTGCACGATTTCCGGCCGCGAGCGTTGCTGAATGTGTTTGGGCGGGCGATGCGCGTTGGCTGGATGTGGCTTGCATTCCCGTTGATGACGGCGGGATTTTTTTCATTGCTGGGAATGCTCTCGCTCGAGAACGTGAGTTTTGTTGTGCCGGTTACCGCGCTTAGCTATGTGGTTGGTGCGTACGGCGGGGCGCTCTTCCTTGGAGAGAAAGTAACGCGGCAGCGCTGGCTTGGCGTTCTGCTTGTGTGTATTGGCGTGACGATGGTTTGGAAGGGACGAGGCTAAAGGGTTGTCTGGAAGGGTAGTCGCGTGACGGCGTGGGGAGCGATTCGCGCGGCGCTCCTGCTGGTTGCGCTTGCTCCTTTCGGCTACTACATTGTTGCGATTATCGCGGCGCGGCGATTTTTTGCGAAGCGGGCGACTCCGCTTGCCGCGGATTTCATTCCCCCCGTCAGCATTCTCAAACCGATTTACGGTCTGGACCGGGAAACGTACGAGAATTACGCGAGCTTCTGCCGCCAGGATTACCCCGAATTCGAAATTCTTTTTTGCGTTTCCGATGACCGCGATCCTGCCGTACCGCTAATTCAGAAGATTATTGCGGATTTTCCCGAGCGTCCGATTCGTCTGCTCGTCGGCTCTGAGCTCCTTGGCTCGAGCGACAAGGTAAATAAGCTCTGCCGCATGGTTCGCGAGGCTCGCCACGAAATCGTAATGGTCACCGATAGCGACGTGCGAGCCGATCCCGGATTTTTGCGCGCAATTGCTGGTCCCTTTCGCAACGCGGAAGTTGGCGGCGTCACCTGCCTCTATCGCGGCCTCACGGACGGCTCGTTCGCAGCCGGCCTCGAGGCCATGGGCAACAGCACAGATTTCTCCGCCGGTGTGCTCGTAAATTGGCTGGGCGGCAAGATTGATTTCATGCTCGGTGCCGTCATGGCCACAACGAAGAAAAATCTCGCCGAAATTGGGGGCTTCGAATCCCTGGTCGATTATTTCTGCGATGATTTCGAGCTGGGAAACCGTATCGCGAAGAAAGGCCATCGCATCGAGCTGAGCACGTTTCCGGTGTCAATCGTCTATCCGCGCGAAACTCTTTCGGGGGCTTTCTGGCATCAGGTGCGCTGGAATTTGAGCATTCGCTATTCGCGTCCTGCCGGTCATCTGGGATTGATTTTCACGCAAGGCTTGCCTTGGACGATTCTCGCGGCGCTGGTCGCCCCATCGGCGCCGATTGCGCTGGCGTATATTGCCGCTTACGTGGTGCTGCGCAGCGAGATGGCTAGAAACGTTGGAGTGTGGGGGATGCAGGACCGCGCGCTCCGGACCAAGCTCGCGCTACTGCCGGTGCGCGACGCGTTTGCATTCATGGTGTGGCTCACGAGCTTCTTCCCGCAACGAATTCGATGGCGCGATAAGGAATTTTACGTGCGCAACCGGCGGCTCGTCGCCGCCGCTTCGAGTCGCGTATCGTGAGAAATTCGTGACGTGCGAAGCGAAGATAAAGCGAATATAAATCTGCGCTAAGATTGTCAAGCACGTTGCAGATCCGAGTGGTTCCGAGGCATGTTCAAGCGTTAATCTTCGCTTTCTCTTCGCCATGTTCGCGACTTAGCTTGGCCCTCCATTGTGACACCTGCCGGCCTCAAGACCGGCGCTACAAAACGACCGTCGGCATTGGACCATAGCTTTGTTTCGGAGCTTTGTGGGCAGGTTGAAGGTGACCGTTATTGCGCGCGGCGGCGCAACGCGGCGTAGAGTTCGTTGGCGGTTTTGAATTCCTGCTCCAGATCTTTGCTGGCGAGGTGGGTGCGCAGGTAGTCGATGGCCTGGGCCAGGCGGTCGAGCGCGTGCGCTATGTTTTCGCGGTTGGTGAGGCAAGTGTCGCGCCAGATGTCGTAGGGACTTCCTGCAAGGCGCAGCATGTCCGCGAGCCCGGGGCCTGCGAGGGTGAGCGGCAAGCCGGTTTCGTCGGTTTCATCCGCGACTACGTGCGCAAGCGCGACGGACGCGAGTTGCGGCAAGTGCGAGACGATACCCACCGCCCAGTCGTGTGTCTCCGCGTCGCACCAGACCGGCTGCGCGCCGATGCGTTGCAGCAACGCCGCAAATTTCTGGACGCGTGGATCAGGATCGCTCTCAGGCGCAATCAACGCGTAACGCGTGCCGCGAAAAAGATCTGCGTCCGCGTGCTCGATTCCCGACTTTTCTTTGCCAGTCATCGGATGCCCGCCCAGGAACCGCGCGCCGCCACGAAAATATTTCTGAGCTTGCTGGCATATCAGAGTCTTCGTGCTGCCCGTGTCGCTGACGAGTGCATTGGCGTCGGCCGCGTCCGCAATTTTCGGCAGCGCGTCGACGGTCGCCCCGATCGGCAAACCGACGTAGACGAGGTCAGCGTCGCGTACAGTTGAGGCGATGTCGCTAGCAGCGTCACTGATCGCTCCGCGCGTCAATGCGCGCTCCAGGAAATCCGCGCGGTCGAATCCAACGATGCGAGCAGCAGGGAACTCGCGCCGCAGCGCCAGCCCAAACGATCCTCCGATCAGTCCCGTTCCGAGGATTGCTATTCGCGCGAACTCAGCCTGTGCGGTCATGTCCCCATTGGTTTTCGAGAGCTTGGTTGGTTGAAGTCATCCGGGAGAGTATACCCGCGAACCTGAAACGAGCAGCGTGTGCGGCGCGTCCGCTTCCGCTTAAGCCGTTGGAGAGAGAATTGGGTTGCTCCCCAATTCAGGACTATTTCCTACGATGCGGGGCTCTTATCGAGGCCGACCAGTTTCTGGAATTCAGGGTCATCGTGCAGGCAATTGAAATCGGAATCTTTGGCCGCCCAATTCCTGTTCCCAAAACCGGCTGCGAACGCCTTTTTTAGCGTGTCGAGCGCCTCGGCCTTTTTGCCCAAAACTCCGTACGTACATGCGGCGTTGTAGAGAGTATTGGAATCGCCTGGGCGGAGGGCGACGGCAGTCTGCAAGTGCCGGATGCTCTCTTCCTGGTCGTTTCCGGAGTATGCGAGGTTGGTGGCCAATAGGACTCGCGCGCGCACATCTTCCGGCACTAATTCCAGCTGTTGGCGGAGGACCTTGATCATTCGATCGGCTAGGGGCTCGGCTTCTTTGAGTCGTCCCAGTTGCATGAAGGCTTGACGATAAGGGATGTACATATTGTAGTCGTCGCCGTTGAATTCGATGGCGCGCTCGGTGAGGGCGGCGGCCTCTTCGTAACGTCCCGAAGCGAAATACGCGCGACCGAGGATGTTCCAGGCGCCATCGCAATCGGGTTTGCGTTCGATGGCGCGCAAGGCAAGCTGCGCGGTTTCGTCGTTTTTCTTTTGCGAGTAAAGAATGCGGGCGCGGGCCACAAGGACCTCTGGCAGATCGGGGGCCAGAGCGGTGGCGCGATCGCAAGCGGCGAGTCCCCGTTCCATCCAATTCGGATTCTGATCGCGCACCTCGAAGATGACTCCGCACAGATGTGCAATGCCAGCATGCGCCAAGGCGAACTTGGGGTCCAGTTCGATGGCCTGTTCGAACATCTGCAAGGCGTATTCGAAATCCTGGCGACGCGAGTAGTTTCGGCCACGCAAGTAAAAATCGTACGCCAGGGGATTTTCGGTCGGCTTGCGCGCAATGGTTTTATCTTCCTGGGGCGTTAGCGTGATGCGCAGGGCCTGAGCGATGCTTCGGGCGATTTCTTCCTGGATTGCGAAGACGTCCTCGACTTGCCGGTCGTAGCGTTCGGCCCAGACGGAATGCCGTGTGGTAGCTTCCACCAGCTGAGCGGTAATGCGCACGCGGTTGCCGGCGCGGCGGATGGAACCTTCGAGCACGTAGGCGGCCCCGAGTTGCTGCCCCACCTGTTGCGCCGTAACCGGCTTGTCTCGGAAAGCGAGCATCTCCGAACGCGGAAAGATCTGGAGTTGCGCGATCTTCGAAATTTCGGTGACGATATCTTCTGTGATCCCGTCGCGGAAATATTCGTCCTCTTTTGAGCCGCTCTGGTTTTCGAAATAGAGAACCGCGACGGATTTTGGCTGGGCTGCCGCCGCATGGGCACCAGAGCCCGTGCCACTCTTCTCGGAGATCGGCCGGCGGCTCGATTCAATGTCGCGGCTCAGGCGCTTCAGGTCGGCGCGGAGTTCGGCGGCGGTCTGGCACCGCAGATCGGGGTCCTTCTCGAGCGTCTTGCCGAGAATGTTTTCCAACGCCAGGGGCAAACGAGGGTTTAGTCCCTTCGCTGGCGCGGGCGTGGAATGCAGGATGCCGTCGAAAATGAGGGCTGAGGTCGCGCCGGTGAATGGCACCGACCCGGTGGCCATCTCGTAGAGCACGACGCCGAGCGAAAACAAATCCGAGCGCGCGTCGAGTTCTTCGCCCCGCGCCTGTTCGGGCGACATGTAAGCAATCGTGCCCATGGAACTGCCCGGGCTGGTTAGCTGCTCGTCATGCAGTCCATGCGCCTGCGTGCGCATAGAAGAGGCGCCCACCGATTCTGCGGTTTGCCGCACAGCAGGCGCGAGCTTCGCCAAACCAAAATCCAAAATTTTCGCCTGCCCGCGATCCACAAGAAAGATATTCGCGGGCTTGATATCGCGGTGCACGATTCCTTTCGAGTGCGCCGCATCGAGCCCGTTGGCAATCTGAATGCCGATCTCCAAGAGCGCCGACACCTCGATGGGCTTGCCCTCGATGCGGTGCTTGAGCGTCCGGCCCTCGAGCAACTCCATAGCGATGAATGGCCGGCCCTCGAATTCTCCGATATCGTAAATCGTGCAGATATTGGGATGATTGAGGGCCGAAGCGGCACGCGCTTCGCGTCGGAACCGCTCCGTCGCTTGTGAATCATGCGAAATGTCGTCAGGCAGGAATTTCAGCGCGACGTTTCGGCCAAGGCGGGTGTCTTTAGCCTTATAGACGACGCCCATGCCTCCGCCACCCAATTTTTCCAAGACGCCGTAGTGCGAGATCGTGCGACCGATGATGGCGGAGATATCTGGCACAGGCCGTGAATCTTACGCTAGCGCCTGCATGCACGCAATCGCGCACGCTATGGCTAAAGGATGTTGCCGGGTTCGCCCCTACGTAGCGACCGGCGGCTAATCGCAACAAACAAGTTATTGTACGCTTAGGTCATGGCCAATCCCTTTGGCACGATTTTGTTCCTGATTCTTCTTGCAATTTCATCTCCGGCTTTCGCATCGCACGCGAGTATCAACGTGCCGTCGTATTTCGAGTTGGGGCGTTACAAGAGCCTGCGTGGACCAGGGCTCTTCTGGTTGATTCCGCTCGGGATTGAGAACGAAACTCGCATCGATTTGCGCGTCGTCACCAATCCCATTGAGCAACAAGAGACCATTACCCGGGACAGTGTGACTGTGAAGGTGAACGCGGTGCTATGGTTTCGGGTTAGCGATCCCAAGAAGGCGTGGACTCACCTGGCCTATGAAGGAATTCCGCTACCGCAAGCGGTGAACCTGCAGTACTGCACCTACACTCCGTGAAAGGAGGCGGTATGAATAACGCAAGAATCATCAAATGCCTTGTGTTCGGCACGGCGTCCTATGGGGTTTGCTTGTTTGTGTATGGGACCTTTCTCTATTTTCGGCTCACAGTGTTTCTTCCGAAAGCAGGTTCGGCCGGACGTGGTGCTGCAGGAATGGACCTTGGCACGATTTCTCATCAGTATCACATGCCAACAGCGGCGGCGATTTTGGTTGTCGTGTATGCAGCATGGATGGTCATTGTATTTGCGCTGGCTGCACTGTGGCCAAGTAAAGGCGTTCCGGTTTCGTGAGAAACTCCGCTGCGTTCACGTCTAGCGAGGTGCTAGCATGACAACGGTCCTGGTCACGGACCGCGACAAAAAGACGAATGGGAGCCGAGAACAACAACACCAAGTGATTATGATACCGGCCGAATTTGCGCACATCGCCGGGAGTCTATCGAAGTTTCTGGAAGACAAGACAGGGGGCTTAGCATCCTGACGCGCATTAGCTATGAATATCATCCGACGGCTGGAAGCGAGTATGACCTTTGTGCGACATTTTCGATGAGCAGCCAACAGAATGATCCGAATCCGCATGATCCGAATCCGCGCACGAGCCGTTGGGTTCACCCGGCAGGGCATCACTGCTTCCATTTGAGTGGCGCGGAATCGACGGAGAATCCTTACACTTACCCCTCGGATTTTTAGTTCTCTGGTATTCAACTCGTGCTTGACGGGGCCTCAGTCCTCTCGTATATTGAGGTTGCGATGCGACTTTATTACCGAGCGTACGGCTTTACTTACCGCTACTCCTTTACGGGGCAGCGGGCCGGCGAGACGTGCGCGGCGGGAGTGAGCAAGACGAGCTAAAAGCCGCAAAAAGTTTCGAGATTCCGGGCCGCGACCTCAGAGAGGGACGCGGCCTTTTTTTTGATCTGGAGCCGAGAGAAAGCAGAAACGGGAGGGCCTATGAAAATCGGCGATTGGCGAAAGAAAATCGATGAAATCGATACCGTTCTTCTGCAGCTTCTGAACCTGCGGACGGAATTCGCTGTGGAAGTTGCGCGGCTGAAGGAAGAAGAGGGGCTGGCGCTGTGCGCGCCCGAGCGAGAGCAGAAGGTTATCGCGGGGATGAAGAATTTGAACGGGGGGCCGCTGGATGGGGAAGCAGTGACGAGGATTTTTCGGGCGATCATGGACGAATCGCGAAGGATTCAGGAGATGCATGCGGGCGAGGGCGGCGCGAAGGCAAAAGAGCCGGCGAGACGCCCTTCGAAGCTCAGGGCAAGCCGGCGTTGCGGAACAGCGGCGGACCCATGAGCGGACATACGGTCTGGGGCGATGCTGCTCGACGTGTTAAAGCGAACAGGAGCGGAATGAAAGTTGAATCGGGTGCGCGGGTTGCGTTTCAAGGCGAGCGAGGGGCTTTTAGTGAGGAAGCTGCGGTGAAGCTCCTGGGTGACGGAATTGTGCTGGTTCCGCGGCCGACTTTCGAAGCGATGTTCGATTCGATTGAGAAGGACGCGGCGGACTACATTCTGGCGCCGGTTGAGAACACGCTGGCGGGCTCAGTCCATCGAACGCTAGACCTGCTGGTGGAGAGCCGGCTGAGCATCATAGCCGAGGAGATAATTCCCATCGTGCACAACCTAATCGGCGTGCCGGGTGGGACGATCGAACGGGTCATCACCGTCGAATCGCATCCTGTGGCACTGGCGCAGTGCGAGAGATTTTTTCACAAGCGCCCGGAATTGAAACGAATCGCTACGGAGGATACGGCCGGAAGCGTCCGAGCCATCGTCGCTGCGGGCGATCTATCGCGCGCAGCAATCGCCAGCCGACGCGCCGCCGACATCCACGGCGGCAAAATTCTGCGCGACCACCTGGAAGACAATTCTAAGAACTACACGCGATTTCTCCTTCTTGGCTCCTCATCGAAAACTTCCGATGCAGCTAACAAGCTTTCGCTCGTGTTTCAAACGGCTCATCGACCGGGCGCACTCTTTCATGCGCTCGGGCCGTTCGCGCGCCGCGGAATCAATCTTATGAAAATCGAGAGCCGGCCGATTGCAGGGCGCCCGTGGGAATACCGTTTCTATTTGGATTTGCAGGCTTCGGCGCTCGATCCAGAGGTGGAGGCAGCGATCGCCGAACTGGAGAAGCTGAGCGTGAATCTGCGGGTTCTGGGTTCGTACGAGTCGGCGGAGATTTTCAGCGCGAAAGCAAACTGAGAAAGACAGGAGATCGGGCGATGATCGTGATCATGGGGTCGGAAGCAACCGAAGAGCAGGTGAATCACGTTGTGACGCGGATCAAAGAGTGCGGCTGCCAGGCGCATATGAGCCGCGGGACGGAGCGAACGGTGATCGGGATCGTCGGCAGCACCAACGAGCATCGCAGCGAACTTGAAGCCTTGCTTGCGGCGCCTGGGGTCGAAGAGATTGTGCGCGTCGCGCATCCGTTTAAGCTTGCCTCGCGCCACTTTCATCCCGGAGGCTCGATTGTGGACCTTGGTAATGGCGTAATGGTTGGCGGAACATCTGTCGCGATTGCAGCAGGACCATGCGCGGTGGAGTCGGCTGCTCAAATTAACTCAATTGCCGCACGCGTTGCGCAGGCAGGGGCGAAATTACTTCGCGGCGGCGCGTTCAAACCGCGCTCATCGCCATATTCCTTCCAGGGGCTTGGCGAAAATGGGCTCGAATTGCTGCGGCGCGCTGCCGATGATAATGGCCTGCTCGTTGTCAGCGAGGTGATGGACCCGTCGCAGGTGGAGATCATGCTTCCATACGTGGACGTGATGCAGGTGGGCGCGCGGAACATGCAGAACTATCATCTGCTGCGCGCTCTGGGCGAGACGACGAAACCGGTGCTGCTGAAGCGCGGAATGTCCGCGACAATCGAGGAGTTGCTGTTGAGCGCGGAGTACATCATGGCGGGCGGGAATTACAACGTGGTGCTTTGCGAGCGAGGCATCCGGACGTTCGACACGTATATGCGCAACACGATGGACATCGCGGCGATTCCCGTGATCAAACAGCTATCACACCTGCCGATTGTTGCCGATCCTTCGCACGGAACCGGTCGCCGCGACAAAGTGGCGCCGATGGCGCGCGCGGCAATTGCCGCCGGCGCGGACGGATTGCTGATCGAAGTTCATCCCGATCCCGAACGCGCGCTTTCCGACGGCGCGCAATCGCTCTACCCTGACCAGTTCGCGCAGCTCATGGGCGAAATTGCGGTGATCGCGCAGGCGGTGGGGCGGCGCGTGGAATCGGAGCCGGCAAAGGCCGGTGTGGCGCGCGGTTGACGAATATCCCCTGACAACCTAGGATTGCCAGCCAGCGGAAGCGAGTCTCGCGTGTCGTGCGAGCCTGTATGTCTCTGCGGGGGGCCGGTCGATGCTGAGTGTCTGGCAGTGCGCGTTAATCGTCACAGGCACGGTCGTGCTCTCACTGGTCTTTTTGGCTGTGTTGCGCCGAATATGGCCGGCGACTCAGCGGACGG
This sequence comes from uncultured Acidobacteriota bacterium, assembly GCA_963729525.1. Lineage (GTDB taxonomy): Bacteria > Acidobacteriota > Terriglobia > Acidiferrales > UBA7541 > Palsa-295. The sequence goes on along the minus strand of CAVSOB010000005.1, from coordinate 1,864,075 downwards.
AACACAACGACATCATCGGCTGGCAAATCAGCGTGCTAGGGACGACGTACGCGGTGATCCTCGCGTTCATGCTCTGGAATGTGTGGAGCAATTTCCAAACTGCGCGCATCAACGCGGAAATGGAAGCGAACTTTCTTGTCGATTTGTATCGAATCGCAGGGGGGCTTGAACCGGCAGAAGGTAAATTGCTTCGGGCGCTCTGCCGGGAATATGCGGCCGTGGCGGTAAGCGAGGAATGGCCGGCGATGGCCGAGGAAAAGTTGAGTTCCCACAGCTTCAGCGTGACGCAACAGATGTGGGATGTGCTGGTGCAGGCGCATTCAGATGCTGAGGCCAGGCCTTCGAGCCGCGCTGCGGCGGATCATTTTGAGCAGTCCAAGTATGAGCAGGCTTTCAACGCGCTCAGCCGGATGTCTGAGCACCGGCGAATTCGCCAAATTGAAAGCCGGATGAAACTTCCGGGAATTCTGTGGGGAATTCTGGTGATTGGTGCCATCGTGGTGATCGGGTCGGCATGCCTTTTCGGCTGCCAGAATTTCGCGCTGCATTTCGTTCTCGTTTTTGTCCTCTCGCTGCTGTTGTCGCTCGTTCTCGTTTCCGTCGCGGAAATTGACCGGCCGTTTCAGGGACCGGTGCACATCCAGGCGGATGCCTTCGCTTTCGCGCAGCAGACTTTCGCGCAACTTTCGCAATAACGATCGCCGCACTGCATTGCGGAATCAGCTCCCAACCTCTCGGCACTCGGGGTGGGGTCGACCGCCCGATATACGTTCCGGAGAATGTGAGAAATACAAAAACTTCGATACCAAAGCTCATAGTATTTTCTGAATTCGGTTTTTCGCTCTACGCGGCCCTTGAGGGCTGAGCTATGGGAACTCGGATGAAATTCTCCCGCCAGTAACGCCTGTTTTCTAAATTCCTGAAAACAAACGGAGTTTTTTCTGTCCGATCTTGGGCATCAACGTGCCATACGAGGACGCGGCAACGTTTCTCCCACGCGCGTGGTGGTGACTGAGCCATTCGAATTCGAGCGAGATCTTCAGGAGGGTGTATGAACTGGAAGCGATTTATGGCGTTCACGTTCGCGCTGCTGGCTGTACTGCTCCTCAGTTGTCAGCCGGCTCACGCGCAGTCGAACGTGCAAGCAGGTAGCATTCAAGGCGTTGTAACCGACCCGCAGGGCGGAGTTGTGCCCAATGCTAAGGTAACGATTACCAACAAGGATACCGGCGCGGTTCTCGACGCAACGACGACATCGGCCGGAACGTTTACCTCGGGCTCGCTCATTCCGGGGAACTACACGGTGCGAGTAGAAGCGCCAAGCTTCAAGACAACAACTGGCACGTACGCAGTGCAGATCAACCAGGTTTCAAGCGCAACCATCAAGCTGGAACTCGGTGCTTCGAGCACAGTGGTCGAGGTGAGCGGGCAAGTAGTCGCCGTTAACACCGATCAGGCATCGGTTTCAGGGAGCCTCACTACGCAGCAGATCGAAAATCTGCCTATCAACGGCCGCAATTTCCTCGACCTCGCGCAACTCGAACCGGGCGTGCAGATTCAGGATGGCGGCAATTTCGATCCGACGAAAATCGGATTTTCGTCGATTTCGTTCGGAGGCCGTTACGGCCGAAGCGCGCGCATAGCGGTTGACGGAGTGGACGTCAGCGACGAGAACGTTGGCACAACGACAACGGGCGTTCCTTCGAGCGCGATCGCGGAGTTTCAACTAGCGCAATCGAACTTGGATCTCTCCAATGACCTGACATCGTCAGGTGCGGTCAACGTAGCGACGAAGTCCGGCACGAATTCGTTGCATGGCGAAGGGTTCGGACTCTTCCGGGATAATTCACAAGCAGCGGTATATCCGGGCGGTGCTCAGTTCCAACGCAGCCAGTACGGTGGGGATGTGGGCGGAGCGATTATCAAGGATAAGCTGTTTTTCTTTGCGGATGGCGAAAGAATTCTCGCCCATGATGCCGGCGGAGTTCTGGTCTCTTCTATTCCCGGCGGGGGCGGTACCAACTTGAACTCCTTCAACGGGACTTTCCCGTCGCCATTTCACGATAACAATCTTCTAGGCCGGCTGGACTGGCAGGCCACAAAAACGATCCATGCGTTCGGCCGATTCAGTTTCTGGCAGGCAAGCGACGTTGGAAACTTCGGCGGCGCATCTAATTACGCCGTTTACGACAACCGGGACCGCACAAAGAGCATTGTCGGCGGCGTGGACTTCACCACAGGCCAATACACGCACAGCTTCCGCGCCGAATACTTGAAATTCGTTAACGTGATCGGTGACGCGGTGCGCGGCAGTGACCTGCCATTCGCAGACTTTCCCGTCGGAATAATCCTAGCCGGTACCGGATTTGAATCTGGACCCAGCTTCCTGGCACCGCAGTCGACGATTCAAAGCGATCGTCAGGTGAAGTACGATGGCAGCAGGGTGTGGGGTTCGCACATTATCCGCTACGGAATTGGTTACAACCGCATTATGGGCTGGACCAATTCAGATTTCTTCGGCATCGCTCCGGTCGCGCAAAGTATCAATCTCACGGCTGCCGGAACTTTGACCTGTCCCGGCGGGCAGACTGGAGCAGCCTGTCCGTTGAACTATATTCCTGACATCGCACTGGTCGGCAACGGCCAGGGCTTTTTCACCGAACTGTCTAGGTTCGGAAAGCCGGCTGGTGGTCTCGGCCCCGACAACCGGCTGGGTGCATATGTCGGCGATAGCTGGAAGATTAAGCCGAACCTCACGGCTACTTATGGCGTCCGGTACGACCGCGATACGGGTCGAACCGATACCGACCTGGGCCCTCTCACTGTTTTGAATCAGTTCTTTCCAGGGGCGGGCAATGCGGTTCGCCAGCCGAATCTGAATTTCGGACCACAGGCTGGCATCGCTTGGGATCCCAAGGCCGACGGCAAGATGGTGTTCCGCGCCGGCATCGGAGTGTTCTACGACAACGTCGTTTTCAACGATATTCTGTTCGATCGCTTGCTTCGACTCCCGACAGGAGCTTTCAACGTCGTTCAGAATGCCTGTGCGTTTGGTGCTGGGAGCGTGACCTTCGGCGACGGAAGCGTTCACTACCTCGGCGATATGACCAAGGCTGACGCCGGCGTCGTTTGCGGTACACCCATCGGCGCTACAGTCGGTCCCGGCGGCGGTGCGTGCGCAGGCGAGTCGTTTGCGACCTGCCTCGCTAACTTCCAAACCGAATATCAGACCTCGTATGCGAACGGCGGCTCAAATGGAGCCTATATTCCCAACGCCCTCATGAAGGGCAGTCAGCTCACCACCGGCCTGTTGGACCCGAACTATAAATCCCCGCGGGCCGTTCAGATGAACATTGGGGTACAGCGTGAGCTACGTCCAGGGATGGTGCTCACCGCCGATTACGTGCGCAACGTTGGCTTGCATTACCTCATCGGGCAGGACATCAATCACACGGGCGACGTTGCGTACTTTAGTCAGCCCGCGGCGGCAGCCGCCATCGCAAACGCTCTCGCGTTTTGCGGTGCCGCGTCAATCCAGGCTGCGGCTGCAGCGAATGGCTGCAATGTTCCGAGCGCACCAGGATTGTCAAAAACTAACGGGGCCACAATTGCAACTTTTGGCGCATTCGGTCTCGACTCGCCTTATGACGAAGGCGTGGGCAACTGTTCGGTTGGTTTAGGACAAGCCTGCGCGTTCGGCGGCATCAACCCGAATGCGGGCGCTCTTTACCAGTATCACTCTGGTGGGCGCTCGGTTTACAACGGGCTGGACCTGAAGCTGGTTCAGAACGTCAACCATCCGTTCACTGGAGTCAAGTATTTGAACTTCCAGTTCGCGTATAGCCTTTCGCGGTTCGTCAACGCCGGTTCCAACACCTGCACCCCTACCTGCGTGGCTGGTGGCGACCAGGATTTTGTGAACAATGCTCTCAGCAATCGCAACCCGCTGGCGTTGACTGGTCCCGGGTCACTCGATCGGACTCACCAATTCAACTTCGGCGGCTATGCAGACTTGCCGCTTGGCTTCCGGCTCGGGATTGTTTCCCACTTCTGGTCGCCGCTCGCGGAAACTCCTCTAACCACTCCGATAGCGGGAGGCAACAACATCGGTGCAGCCGGTGCAATTTTCCAAAACGACTACATCGGCAGCGGACAGGTAGGGAACCCTCTGCCTCGCGCGCAGACAAGCACCAGCTGCGGTACGATGGGAGGGAGCTGCAATTACTCACTGTATAACGTGGGTGCGTTCATGCGCCAAATCGGGCCGTCAGGTCTGACGAACGCGATCACCAACTACAATGCGAACATCGCGGGATTGCCAACTCCGGCCGGTCAGGAACTGATCAACTCTGGCTTGGTAACCCTGGCGGATCTCCAGGCCCTGGGCGGCGTGGCCCAGGCGATCCCAGTTCCACCGGCTGGTAACGTCGGCTTGGGCTGGTTAAAGGATTTCGATACGACTTTCAGCTGGGTGGGACATGCCTGGCATGAGAGGCTGACGATCATTCCGAGCGTCAGCATCTTCAACACCTTTAACTTTGTCAACTATGACTCTGCCGCGACCGCTCTGAACCCGCAGCTCAATGGCGGGGCCGGGTCGATCAACGGCACGGGTCCTAACACAGTTGCTAACCCGCGTCCCGATCGCATCGGCGCTGGCACTGGGGTGTTCGCATTCGGTGCTCCGCGAACGATCGAGTGGGGATTGAAACTTCAATTCTAATCCGAGGCTGGATCGCTCGTTCCTGGCGATCTGGCATCGAGCTAAACGCACCAACGGCTCCGGACAACCGGGGCCGTTGGTGTCTTCGTTTGAGGATTCTGAGGCGCGGAAAAACCCACACGCGAAAAATCACTACCCCATAAGAAGAACGATTAAGGTCGCTGAGAAATACTGGTCTCTGCAGCTCCTGGCTCCTGGAATAGGCACTCACGTGATCAGCAAGAATGATTGCTGGTTGTTCGTCGGGTTGACGAAAAGGGGCGTGGTCAGTAAAGTATAGCGAGGTCGCGCGAGCGACCTTTTTTATTGCCTCCTGCTGGGAGGTCGTACAATTGGCAGTACATCAGATTCTGGATCTGATTATCCTGGTTCGAGTCCAGGCCTCCCAGCCAAAAGCCTTCCTGAATCTCGTTGTAGGTTACTTAAGCAAATCGTTTTAGTCGCGTTCGCTATCTCTATGTTTGGGTGCGCTGAACCGGCAGGTTTGCCGATTCCCAGGCCGCGAGGCCGCCGGCGATTTCGGAGACCGAATCGAATCCGCTGGCTTTTAGCAGGCTCGCGGCGATCGACGATCGGTAGCCTCCGGCGCAGTAGACCAGCAAGGGGCGGTCTTTGGGCAGCGCTTTCAGATTTTGGACCAGATGATTAAGGGGAATGCTCAAGCTGCCTTCGATGTGCTTCTGTTCCCGCTCGCTCGGCGCGCGAACGTCCACGGCCAGCGGCGGCTGGTTTGAGGCAAAAAGCTCCGCGGCGAATTGTGGGCTAAGGCGCTCGACGAAGGCTACCAAGTCCGGACGCGATTCCAGGCTTTGCAGTCCGTTTTGAAGATACCCTGCTACATTGTCGAAGCCGATGCGTCCGAGCCGTACAGCCGATTCATTCTCACGGCCAGGAGCCGAGACGATGACGATCGGATGCTCGTGGTTCAGCATTGTTCCGGCCCAGGTTGCGTACTGCCCTCCGAGCCCGATGTTGATGCTGCCCGCGAGGTGAGCTGCACCAAATTCGTCGGCATCGCGCGTGTCGAGGATTTGTGCGCCTTCCTTTTGCAATGCCAGCACCGTGTCGAGAGTCAGCGGCTTCAAATTGCGTTCCAGCGATTCATCGAGCGTGGGCCGCTCTTTGCTGTTCAACACGGCGTCGTAGACGAAATACGGTGGGGCCTCGGGTTGGTCAGCGGTCACAAGATCGATGAACGCTTTCTTGCTCATGGGCTGAAGGGCGTAATTTAATCGTCTCTGCTCTCCGATAGTTGAAACCGTCTCTTTGCTGATGGCCTTGCCGCAGAGCGACCCGGCGCCGTGAGCTGGATAAACGAGACTTGCGTCCGGCAGCGGAAGCAATTTGGACTGCAAGGAATCGTACAGCAAGCCGCCTAGGTCAGTGGCCGACCATCCCAGCGCTGCGCGAAGGTCCGGTCTTCCCACATCGCCAATAAACAACGTGTCACCTGTGAGCACGGCATACGGTTCGATCCCGCTGCGCTCGAGGTCGTAGAGAAGAATGGAAATTGATTCTGGCGTGTGACCTGGTGTTTCGAGCGCCTTCAATCGCACGCGACCAAATTCGATGACGCTTTGATCCGCGAGCGGCGTAAAGCGATATTCGGCTTTTGCTTTGGCGCCCAAGTAAATCGTTGCACCCGCGCGGTCTCGCAATTCGAGGTGTCCCGCGACGAAGTCCGCGTGCAGATGAGTCAATATTACGTGCTTGATTTGCAGGTTTTGTTCGGCCGCAAACGTGAGGTACCGCTCGATGTCTCGTTGGGGATCGACGACGGCAGCTGTGCGCGTCTCTTCGTCACCAATCAGATAGGAAGCGTGAGCGAGGCAATTGAGATAGAACTGCTTGAAGATCATGCGTCTTTTATACTGGATGGTGCTGCAAGCCGCAAGGCTGCGCAATCGAACGCCTTTATTCGTAGCGCAGCGCCACAATCGGGTCCACGCGCATGGCACGGCGCGTGGGGATAAAACAGGCGAATAGCGCCACGGCGCACAGCAACAGCGTTACAGTCAGGAATGTGAGGGCATCAGTGCTCGTTACACCGAGCAGCGCGCTTCTCAAATAGCGCGTCAGCTCCAGCGACGCCGCCAAGCCGATGGCCACACCGGCGATTGTCAACCGAAGCCCGTGTCCAAGGACCAGCCGCAAGATATCGTCTTTGCTCGCGCCCAATGCCATGCGGACACCGATTTCATGCGTACGCTGGCGGGTGGTGTAGGCTGTTACCCCGTAAATTCCCACAGCTGCGAGAACCAGCGCGAGCAGCCCGAATGCGCCGACAAAAATTCCCGCCACGCGCTGAGGGAAGCTGGCGAACTGCTCGCTCGTTTCGAGCGAGGTCACTTGAAACAAAACAACATCAGGGTTCAGCTGATGGACCGCTTTCTCGATCGTCTTCGTGAAAGCGAACGGATCTCCAGAGACCCGCGCATGGATAATCATGTTGGCTTCGTAAACCTGGTACAACGGCAGGTACACGAACGGCGCCGATTTTTCACTGAGGCCGGTCATTTTGCTGTCGTGAGCCACACCGACCACAGTGAACCATTCGTGCGTCAAATCCGAGTTGAGTTGCTTGCCGAGGCCGTCCTGGTTCGGCCAGTAGCGGTTCACGAACGCTTCGTTCACGATCACCACGCGCCGCGAACTTTTTGTGTCCTGGGACGTGAAGTCGTGTCCCTCGACCAGCGGAATCTGCATGGTGTGAAAATAATTCGGGGTGACAATGGCGTCCGGTACTTCCATCAATTCATTCGCCTGCGCCACGTAGCCTTCGGGCTTCACGGCCGTCGAGCCTGAGAAAAATCCCGGGACGCGGTTCGAGAGGGCCACCGACTGAACGCCCGGCAGCGCCTCGAGTTTCGCCTGGAGTTGTCGATCGAATTCTCCCCCGGCGGCATCCGAATATCCCGCGGTAAACAGATCGTAGGAAGCAGTGAATACATTATGCGGATTGAATCCCAAATTGATTAACTGCGCTCTCAGAAAGCTGCGGATGAACAGTCCCGCGCAGATCAGCAGCAGTAACGAAAGCGAAATTTGCGCCACCACCAGCACGCTCGCGAGGCGAGCCTTTTTCAGACTGCCCGAAGCGCTGCCCGTGTCTTCTTTCAATACCGCCACCGGCGCCGGGCCCGAAGCGCGCAACGCGGGCAAAATTCCAAAGATCACGCCGGTGAGCACTGAAATCGCGAGCGTGGCAACCAACACCGTGCGGTCAGCCCGGACTGTGAGCGCGAGCGGAAAATCGGTCGTGGGCAAGAACTTCATCAACGTACCCGAAGTCCATGTTGTGATCAGCAACGCGACTGCGCCTCCAGCCAGCGCCAGCATCAAACTTTCCACTAGCAGTTGTTGCACAAGCCGCCATCGGCTCGCCCCGAGTGACATCCGAATAGCGATTTCGCGCCGTCGTCCTACTGACCGAACCAGCATCAGGTTGGCAACGTTCGCGCAGGCCAGTAGCAACACCAAGCCCGCAATGGTCATGAGCATCGGCAATAGCGTCGCGAGAAAATAATTCAGACCAAATGGATTCCGCCACAGCGGATACACCGTTACACTGTCGTGCCCTTTGTGTTCTTCGGGATAATTCTTCACTTCGGGTTTGAGTCGTAGTGTCATTTCCGCTTGCGCCTGCTGCAGCGAGACGCCTGACTTCAACCGTCCAAACGCGAGCCACACAAAATTATGATGGTCGTGAAGAATGTCGCCCAGCGGTAACACTTCTGCTTCCATCATGATCGGGACCCAGATTTCGAGCCGCACGCCCGTCTGGCTTCCCTGAAATACTGCCGGCGTTACACCCACGATGGTGAAGGGGTGCTTGTTGATTTCAATTGACTGGCCAACGACGTCCGGATTCGCGCCGAAATGGGTTTGCCACAGCCGGTAGCTGATTACCGCCACCGGCGCGCCTCCCGGCTTCTCGTCCTCTGCGGGAAGAAAGGTGCGCCCTAGGATCGGTCGGACGCCCAGCACGTCGAAATAATTCGCCGACGCGACCATGCCCCAGACGCGCTCCGGTTTGCCTTTCCCCGTGAGACTAATCTGAGCGAAATTGCAGGCTGCGATGCCCGTCAAACTCTGTTGCCCCTCGCGCATGGCTTCGATGTCAGGATATGTAAACCCGAGGGGGTTTTCCCCGGGCTTGCTCGTCGCCATGGCTACGACCTCACGGGGGCTGTCAAGTCCGGGAACTGGGTTCAGCAATGCCGAATTGATCCAGCTAAAAATCGTGGTGTTCGCGCCGATACCCAGCGCCAGAGTCAGGATGGCAATCGCAGCGTAGCCGGGGGCCTTGGCGATCATTCGCGCGCTGTAGCGGACATCTTGCCAGAATGACGTCATGTACTCACCTCCAGGTATCAGTTTAGATTTAGAATGATTCAAAGCAGGTGCCGGCCCACAGGACGGCATCTCGTAATCTGCTGATTGCGCAGCACTTAATGGACGGGCGCGGTTGTTAAAAGAAAAAGGACGTCCGATCTTGGGACGCGCTACCGGTGAGACCGAACAACCATTCAGCCGCCATTAGGTCGCGAACTGAGCGATGGGAGTCAAACCCTGGCTCCTCGCATGCTAGTACCTTCGGCGGATAACCAAACCCGGATATTCTGCTATCCTAGTAACATAGGGCGCGATTTGGTGTCCAATTAGCCCAGGGGACACGCGCCGCCAAGGAGCGAGAGCCGAACGCATGTCCGACCTGGCACAATCCTTATCGTGGGGCCGCGATGAAGCTCACCTTGTGCATGAGCTGCAAGCCGGGTCGGATGCGGCATTCGATTACCTGGTAACGTACTACCACGGCGGCGTGTTCAACCTGGTTTATGGGATTTTGTCAGATCGGGCTGACGCCGCGGATGTGACCCAGGAAGTTTTTTTGCGCGCTTTCCGGGGAATTCGTGGCTTTCGGCAGGGGAGCTCACTGAAGACGTGGCTTTACCGCATCTCGGTTCGCCAGGCGCTGAATCACCGCCGCTGGTGCTGGCGGCATCACCGGCAGCAAGTATCGATCGACGCCGAGGAAGGCGGAAAAAGCCTCGCGCTCGATCTGAAGGACAGCGAAGCGACTCCTTATGAGCGCCTCGCTAGCCAGGAAACGCAACAGGCGGTTCGAGCGGCGCTCGCGCAGGTGCCGGCGTTGTTTCGCAGCGCGGTGATTTTGCGCGACCTTGAAGGGCTTTCCTACGAAGAGGTGGCAGAAGTGCTCGAAGTCTCGGTGGGAACCGTAAAGTCAAGGATTCTTCGCGGGCGGCGAATGCTGAAAGAGATTCTCGATCCCGTGGTTGCCGTGCGTAACACCGAAAAAGAACCTTCTCTCGCGTCGTTCGGCTCACAGCCGATCAATGGGTGGGAACGATGAATTGCAAAAATGCCCGGCGTTTTTTGCCCGGTTATCTCGATGGAGCGATTGCTTCCCGTGAACATGCCCGCGTGCGCCACCATGTTGAATCTTGCGATGCGTGCCGGAACTTGCTCGAAAGCTATCGCCGTCTCGTGGTTGCGCTGGCGCGAGTAGAGCCCGTTCAGCCGCCTGCAAATCTTGCCACCAGCATCCGTGTGAGTGCGGCCAGGGCTCGTTCACCTTGGCAAGCTGTGCGTGAATTGTGGGGGCGTGGCGTAATGGTCTTCGAAGACGTTCTCGAGCCGCTCGCAGTGCCCGCTACCGGCGGAGTCGTCACCGCGCTAGTGGTATTTGCGCTCGTGGTGCAGAACATTCTTGTTGGGGTCCCGATGGGCGGTGTGGTTCCCAACGACTTGCCTCTCAATCTCGTTCAGCCTGCGCGCCTCGAGAGCCTTGCTCCCTTCCCGGTTCCAGTTGTGATCGCCACCGATGATCATCCGGGCTCCGGCCTTTTGCTCGTGGAGGCGACGCTCAACGCGCAAGGCCAAGTGGTCTCGTACAAGATTCTCTCCGGTCCCAGCGACGATGCCTCCCAGCGTCAACTCGATCAGCTTATGATGTTTTCACGCTTCCGTCCGCAAACGAACTTCGGCCTTCCGCGCGATGGTGGTCGCGTGGTGCTGAATTTCAGCGCAGTGCGGGTTCGCGGATAAATCAGTACTGATTCGCGTCCTTTTTTTGACCAGTGGTCCGCAGCGTTTTGTTCTGTTCGCTTCGTTCGTTTCCTTGACTCCTCGAAATTCGGCGATTAAAGTTTATATGGACGCGCAGGGGACACTCGGGGTTTGAGGTTCTGGTTCATTTGAAGCCTGCTCAGCGAATGCATGCCGTTGATTCAGGAGTTCGCAGATTCAAAAGTTTGCGCGGTTGAACTTGAAGCTTGCAACTATCGTCGCCGCTCTGCTCGTGGCAGGCTCGATTAGCATCGGAGCACAACGCGAGCAAAATCCGCCAGGAAAGCTGCCGGACAACTACACAGGCATCTCCGTCGAGCCTGATCAAGCCTTATTCGCCACGATGTGCGCGTTGGACGCGGCCGGTTTCGCCGCGGAGGAAACCACGCTTTCAGAGATGCCCTCACGTCTCGCGCTGCGCGAGACCATGCTGAAAATGCAGGGACCGGCAACGGAAGCTCTCCGCCAGTTCTATCGCGATCATCTGCTCGGCGATGCGGGCGAAACACTATCTCGCTACATGACCTTCTCGCTGGTCGTTGGACCGCCCCCTCGCTTCAATTTTCAGGTGGATCGTGAGTCGCTTCCACCAGACGTCCTTACGATCGACGGCTTTCGGGAAATCCTCGCCGCCTTTTATGAGGAAGCGCGTCTCGATCTCGAGTGGGCGAAAGTTCAAAGGGAATATGAACGCGCTGCCGCCTCCTACGATGCGCCCGTGCGCAAAATCGTGTTCACCACGAATAGCTACCTGCGCGAGATTCTCAAGCCGAAGTACGACCGTACGTTCACGGTGTATGTCGAGCCGCTCGTCGGCGCACGCACGAATTTTCGCAATAGCGGCAATCACTATTCGATCGTGGTCGGCACGCCGGGACGAATCCCCACCGAGCAGATACAGCACGCCTATCTCCACTTCGTTCTCGATCCCCTTCCGCTGCTATACCGGAAGCAGTTGGAGTCCAAGCGTGCCTTGTTGCCGATAGCCGCTCGAGCTCCGCGATTGCCTGAAGAATATCGCGAGGATTTTCTTGCCTTTGCCGACGAGTGCTTTGTCAAAAGCGTCGAGCTGCGCCTCCGCCGTCTCCCGCCTGCTCAACTCGAGTCGGCCTTGAAGGAAGCCGATGAGTCAGGATTCATTCTCATGCGGCCCTTCGTTGCCGGACTACAGGTATTTGAGAAAACGGAGCCGGCCATGTCGTATTATTTTCCAGATTTGATTGCGGCTATTGACGTGTCGGCGGAGCAAAAGCGTTTGCAGAGCGTGACGTTCTCACCTGAAATTCCACCGGCGCCAGCGAAGCAGGAAAGCGAGTCTGCAGACTCGCCGTCTGAATTGGATCGTTTGCTCGCGCAAGGCAATCGCCAGATCGCACTACAGCAAGCCAAAGCTGCTGCCGCTACTTTCGAGAGCATTCTGGAGAAGTATCCCGGATTGCCGAAAGCAGAATACGGACTGGCGATCGCGTCGGTGATGGCCGGAAACGCGGATCGCGCTGAGCAGCTTTTCGCACAATTGATATCGCCACCGGCTTCTGCAACGGTATCAAAGCCAGAAGACGCCGCGGATCCGGCAATTCTCTCCTGGTCGCACGTATACCTCGGGCGTATTCACGATCTCGAGGGGCAACGGGAGGCGGCGAAGCACGATTACCTCGGCGCGCTGGCAGTCGAAGGGGCGCCGGAGTCTGCTCGCGTAGCGGCGCAGCATGGCATGGACGAGCCATACAAGGGACGCGCACGCGCGGGCGGAAGTGGAAACGAAAAGTAACAGGGGTGAAGAGCACCACACTTGAGATTGCTCGCGCCGAGCATTTCGAGACATCTATTCAACGGAGGGAATTCGATGAAGCTCCCATCATATCGAAATCGAATCGTAATAGTCGCGGTTGCGCTCGCTGTGATTCTTGGCGTCGCACCCGTGTCGCACGCCCAGTACGGTGGCGGGTCTGGTGGCCAGCAGCAACAACCGCCTCCATCGCTACAGCCGGCGAAACCCGCTGCTCAGCAGGAGCAGAAGCCAGCTGTGCCACCGCCGGTCGACCCGGAAGAGGAGAAGGCTTATAAAGCATTCACGGATGTGAAACCGGATGCGTTCGACCAGCAGATTCAAGTGGGCGAACAGTATCTCCAGAAATATCCCACGGGGCATTATGCTGAGCAGGTTTATGCTCGGTTGACTAATGCCTACTTTCAGAAACAGCAACTCGACAAAATGTACGCAGCGTCAGACAAGGCGCTCTCATTGAATTCGAACGACATCACCGTGCTGGTTCTCGTCGGTTGGGTGATTCCTCACAACTACGACCCGAATGACGTGGAAGCTGATCGCCGGTTGGCGAAAGCGGAAGCATATGAAAAACACGCAATCGAGATTCTGACGAACATGCAGAAGCCCGACAACATTACCGACGAACAATTCAACAAAGCGAAGACTGCTTCTCTCGCCCAGGCCCACAGCGGTCTCGGGCTTGTTTATTTCCGCCAGCAGGAATTCGAAAAGGCGGTCACCGAGATGCAACAGGCTGAAAAACTTGATACGAATCCGGATTCGGTTGACCTGTACGTCTTGGGAGTCAGCCTGAATCAGCTGAAGCGTTACTCGGAAGCCGCCGACGCGTTCCAGAAGTGCGCTTCGACACCCGGCGCGGTGCAGGATCGCTGCAAGCAGCGGGAAGCCGACGCCAAGAAGCTGGCCTCCGCGCAGCCCGCTCCTCCTAAGTAACCGAACGAGGCGAAACGATGACCGCAGAGGAGCTCGAAGAGCTTGGAGCAATTCTCGGTCATCGCTTTGCCCATCCTGAACGGCTCGAGCAAGCGCTCACCCATCGCTCGCGCCGCCAGAACGATGCTTCCCTGGACAATGAGCGCCTCGAATTTCTTGGTGACCGTGTACTTGGGCTCGTCGCCAGTGAAATGCTTTGCCACGCTTTCCCCGATTGGGATGCCGGAAAGCTTTCGAAGGGACTTGCGCGCCTTGTGAGCGCGGTCTCGCTGCATTCGGCCGCTGACCGACTTCGGCTGGGCGATTACTTGCGGCTCGGTCCTGGCGAAGAGAAAACCGGCGGCCGCGCCAAAAAGCGCTTGCTTGCGGATGCCTACGAAGCCGTCCTCGGCGCGATCTATCTCGACGCCGGACTTCCCGCCGCGCGCCAGTTTCTTCGCCACACTCTTCTCGACAGCGCTCTTGGAGGCGAAGTTGGAGGATTGGATCGTTCCGACCACAAGTCCGCCCTTCAGGAATGGCTGCAGCAACGCGGACTCGGAGCAGTTCAATATCGCGTGCGTAACGAATTCGGTCCCGAACACCAGAAGACCTTCGAAGTGGAAGTATGGCTCGCCCAGCAAAAGCTTGCGCACTCGGAAGGCAGCAGCAAGAAGGAAGCTGAGCAGGCGGCTGCGAAAATTGCTCTAGCGGGCCTGGAGACCAGCCTGAACTCCGGCTGAAGGAAAAGTTGACCGTCGAAACATCCGCGCTCGAAGCCGCACCACAGCCGGCGCCTGAAGTCCGGCCTCGCGGAATTTCGCACAGCTCCGTGCTCGAATATGCCGAATCGCTGCTCGTGACGGTCCTTCTAGCCCTTTTCGGAACCACTTTTATCGTGCAGGCCTTCAAGATTCCATCGCAGTCTATGGAACCAACACTGCTGGTAGGCGATCATCTTCTCGTGAACAAGTTCGTGTTCGAAGGGCGTGGCGCCTGGTACGAGAAATTTCTCCCTTACCGCCCCGTTCGCAGAGGCGACATTATCGTCTTCAAATTTCCCTACGACGATCATCCGCATTATGTAAAACGCGTGATCGGACTGCCGGGCGATCGCCTTCGCATCATCAATCAACACGTATACGTCAATGGCCATCCGCTCGACGAGCCTTACGTCGTTCACGATCCTGCCGGTGCGGATTCCTTTGGTGACGACTTTCCTCCCACCAGTCGCTATTTTCTCGAAGGCGGGTTGCGGCCCGAGTGGGCCACGCGGCTTTTCGACTATGTCGATCGCAGCAGCCTGGTCGTTCCGCCGAATCGTTATTTTGTGATGGGGGATAATCGCGACCGCAGCTGGGACAGTCGCTACTGGGGATTCGTGAATCGCGATGCGATCATGGGCAGGCCGCTTATAATTTATTGGTCGGTGGCCGCTACCTCCGAAGACTATACTGACCGTAGTCTCGCGGGCGCGTTTCGCGGCTTCGCAGATTCGCTGCTGCATCTTTCCAGCCGCACTCGCTGGAATCGCATGCTCCACGAGGTGCATTAGCATTTATCAGTTTTTCGCCTAACAGGCTTGATCGTGGACTCGTAAAATAATCGCCTTGTCAAACATCCTCACCGAAACCATCCTTCACGCGAAGCCAGCAAAACCGGCTGCGGCTGAGCGTCCTTCCGGGCGCCGCTGGGCGAATGCACTCGTCCTTTTCTTCGTCGCCGTCTGGATCGCCAACATTGCAATCTCACTCGCAATTCAGCACACCAGCCTGCATCGCAGAATCACCGCTCGTCTCGGCGCCGCCTTCGGCCGCTCCGTGGAAGTAGGCAGTTATCGCTTCAGCTTATGGGGTAGCCCCACCCTGGAAGCGCACTCAGTGACCGTCAGCGAAGATCCGCGTTTCGGTCACGAATATTTTCTTCGTGCCGAATCGCTTAAGATGAGCCTTCGCTGGCGAAGTTTGCTTCGCGGCCATCTTGAGTTCGGCGGAATCTGGCTCACGCATCCCAGTTTGAATCTCGTCCGCAATCCGGACGGCGATTGGAATGTTGCCGAGTGGCTTCCGCAGTTTTCCGCTGCTCCCGGCAGCAGGCCTACGGCCGCAGCAAAATTCTCCAGCGCCTCGAATGCGCTGCGTTTCAGTCGCATCAACGTAGATTCAGGCCGCATCAATTTCAAGCGCGCCGAGGAGAAAATGCCCTTTGCCCTGGTCGGCGTCGCAGGCTACGTTGAGCCTGAAGGTAACGGTGAGTGGCGGCTCGACCTCGAAGCCGCGCCTGCTCGAGCAGCTGTGATTCTTCAGCAGGCCGGCACGCTTCACCTTTCGGGCCGCGTTGGAGGCACCTCATCGCGCCTTCGTCCGGCCACGCTCGATTTCACCTGGAGTGATGCCTCATTATCCGATGTGCTCAGGCTCGTCCGCGCCACCGACTATGGAATTCGCGGAAATCTCGCGATTGCTTTGAAAGCGAGCACCGATGCGCAGGATTGGAGTATCGAGGGCCGCGCGGAAATCCGGCAGGTGCATCGCTGGAACCTTCCCCTGCGTGCCGATAATCCGTCTCTCAATTTCATTGCTAAGGGAATTCTCGATCCGGAGCTTGCGCGGTTCGACGTAGTCAGCTCGACGCTAGAGACACCTCGTTCGAACGCTGAGGCTACGGGTTCGATCAGTTGGAATCAGCCCTTTCTCGCTAGCGAAATTGGCCGCGAACTTATTCACGAAGATAATTCCCGGGCCGACGCATCCCAATCGAAGCTTCGAATCGTTTCCTCAGCCATCGACGCGAGCGATCTTCTCTCCTGGGCTCGCGCATTTCGTTCCGGCATCTCGGACGAAATCACCCTCAGAGGATTCGCAAAACTCGATGCAAGCCTCGCCGGCTGGCCGCCTCGCATCGATGAAGGTACGCTCTCGCTCGGAGAAACCGACCTGACGGCGAAAACTTTGAGCGTGCCCGTGCGCCTCGGCTCTGCGTCGCTCCTTTATGATTCGAGAGGCGCGTTCCTGTCACCGGCCACTATTGCATTCGGCGCTGCCGGCGGCGCCTTGCGCGTCGAGACACAAGGAGCAGTCAGCCTCGATGCGAAAAGCGGCCCGTCAGCACTTAGAGCAATGTCCTCCCCGCAAACTGCTTCTGCCCTTCATATATCCGGCGCGCTCGCGGACGTTGGGAATCTGATTTCGACTGCGCGCCTGTTGGGTTGGGACATTTCGCGAGGCTGGGATCTCACCGGCCCCGTTCGCGGGGATCTGAAATGGCAAGGGTCGCCCTATCCATGGAGGTCAGCCCCTACAGGCGCTCTCGAGCTCGGAGGCCCAATCAGTAACTCGGTAAGCGCCCAGCCGAATGCAAGATTCGTCGGCGATTCGCTACGCGCTCCTTTTCTGAATTTGCCGGTGGAACAGATTCGCGCCCACGCGGATTTGAGAGGCAATGTTCGGCATGTCGCTATTACCTCCGCGGAAGCGTTCGGTGCGCACTGGAGCGGCAGTCTCGATCGTCGCGAACCGGACCCAGAACAATCGCTCGAGGAAGAGCCGAGTCCGGATCAAACGAATCAAAGGGATCGATGGCAGGTCGTGCTGTCCGCTGACAGGCTTTCCGCCGCAGATGTCGATCGCTGGCTGAATCCCCGCTGGCGCGAGAGTTTCCTCGACCGCGTCCTCCCGTTTCTGAATTCGCGTCCCCCCGCGGCTGCTCAGCCCGACAATCTCCTCGCCGCGGGCCGGATCAGCATTGACCAGTTCACCCTTGCGCCTTTCGTGCTCCATCGCATACAAACCGACGCCTCGATAGATGGACGGCGCCTTACGTTCTCAAATATTCGGGCGCAGCTTGCGAAGGGCGACATCGCCGGCTCGTTTCACGCGGATTTGGAGGCGAGCCCTTCGTACCGCTTGAATCTCGATTACTCCGGCGTTGACCTTTACGTACTCACGGCCGGGACGTCCTCGCTTGCGGACCGTTTTGCCGGAGTCACATCGGGAAAAATCCTCATTTCCGCTATGGGCGCTTCGCGCTCCGATCTGATTTCGTCCCTTCAATGCCGTGGCACGTCGCGAATTGCGGGAGCCGAGCTGACGAACATCGATCTGATGTCTTCCTTCACCAATGGAGCGTTCCGCCCCGGCCACAGCACGTTTCGCGACGCCTCCGCCGACTTCACTTGCGGCACCGCCAAGATCGAGTTCCAGCGTCTTCGATTGTCGGGTCCAGCCGAAAGTTTCACAGGGCAGGGCAGCGTTGACTTCGGCCGCAAACTAGATTTCACGTTCGTCGCTCTCGGCGACTCCGCCGCACCGCGCACGGTCCGCGCGTCCGATTCAGCGACGCCTTCCTACCGCCTAACCGGCGATCTCTCCGAACCCGAAATCACCAGCGTAAAACCGGCCCCCGCTCACCGCTGATGCACGCAACAGAAAACCTGATGCGCAGTTTTCGTGTCGCGGTTCAAATCGCCCTCATATTCGCCTTGCCTGCCCTCGCTGGTCCTGACCACCAGCGCGTCCACCTTGCTCCTCAGTTCAAGCCTGGGGATTCGCTCCGCTACCAGATCGAATCCCAAATGACTATCGCCGGCACCACCACAACTCCCATCGTCAATCCTGAAGGCGCCACCCAGGTGAAGCAATCCATCAGCATTGTCCTTCGCCTCGACGTCCTGGAACTCCAGCCCGGAACGCCCGGAGTAAGCGTGGCACGCGGGACAAATGGCCCGCCCGGTTCAAATGCTGCGCCCGGCCCGATGCGCATCCGCGCCACATACGAAAAGTCGTCCGCCACCTCCGAAAGCGATGCCTACGATCCCACCTCCGCTTCGCTCGCCCATCAATACAATCGCCTCGAAGGACGCTCGATGGAATTCACTCTCGAACCCGATGGCAGAATTGTTGACATCAAAGGCCTTGAGGACATGCTTTCAAATCCATCCGCCGCGCAAACAGTCCGCAGCTGGATGGCAGGCCTTTCCTCGAGTGCCGGATTTCCGCCACAGGGAATCGAGATGGGTCAAAAGTGGAGCAGGGAACAGCCTCTCACCGGCGTTCCGCTGGATCGATTGTTCTGGCGCACCGAGGCCACTTATTTGCGGAACGAGATTTGCCCTGAAAATACTCCGCCGCCGGATTCAGAGACGGCTGCCGTCCCAGCGTCCGAAGCCGCGGCCAAAGCTCCGAGCGCAAACTCGCCTACGTGCGCCACAATCCTCACGCAGTTCACAATCGTCCGCCGCGGCAGTCACAACCCGCGCGCCGACGACACACCCGATGACTACCGCCACAATGGCTTGCGCACCTCCGGCACATGGACCGGTTCCGGCGAAAGCCTTGACTCCTTCTCGCTAGCCACTGGCCGTATGCTCCGCTCCACTCAATCCAGCTCCCAAGACCTGGACTTCGCCATCACCAGCACCAACACCGGCTCCCGCATGACTTACAAGGGTAAAATCGAAACCCGCACCCAGATCATCCTTCTACAGTAACTCCTGTACGCCAGCCTCTTCTTCGTGAGCAAAGGCATCCGTCAGCGCATAAACCGCACTTTTTCTGTTGCAAAACCCAACCTCTCAAGAGTAGGTTCCCAAAATCAATTCTGTTGGCAGGGCAGTGCAAGCAACTGTTACTTCTTACGTTTTTATAGTTCCTGTTCGTCTTGTTATTGTTTGCGCTCCCTGACCTCTAATCAGGAGGCCAGACATGTGGCGTACTTATGCGGTAGGTTTATCCCTGTTCTTTTTGCTGTGTCAGACGAGCACCAGGGCCCAGGAAGTCGTTGTACCGGCTGGAACGCTTCTCCACTGCACAATCGACGAACCGAATTTCTCCTCGAAAACGGCCGAGGTCGGTGACCCGGTTTTGTGCCAACTCAGAAGCCTTCAGCAATTCGGGAAAACGATTTTCCCTCGAGGTAGCTATTTGCAGGGCCACCTCGAAGCAGCCAAGGAGCCGGGGCGTTTTATCGGTAAGGGGTTTCTACAGATCCAATTTGACCGGGTCGGCCTGCCCAACACGGACATACCGATCCCAAGCAAGATCATCCAGGCGCATGGATATCAGGTTGACCGTCAGGGCGATATCGTGGGCCACGGCCATGCCAAGCGCGATGTTGTCGAGTGGATGATTCCCCCCCTTTGGCCCTGGAAGGTCGTCTCCTTGCCTGCCCGCGGTCCCCGGCCCACGCTGAAGGGCGAAGAGGCGCTCACCCTTCGACTAATGGAAGACATGGTTCTCCCTAGAACCGCACTCGTGCCCGCCCCCGGTTGGCACTACTTTGGGCAATCTTCCTCATTCGCACCCGTTGCACCGACACAGGGCGCTTCAGACCCGCGATTGGCCTCGGCACAATCGAGAACTGCAGCCGATCCACCGGCTGCAAGAGTCAGCCGGATTGCGCTGACGTCGGACGTGGCTTTCGAGGTAGCAAATTATCGGATCGACGGCGATCAGCTCAACTACGTGCTTCCTAATGGGCAGACAGGTGCTGTGGACTTGCACGACGTGAACTGGCGAAAGACGTCGCAGCTCAACGCCGAGCGGGGGAAAGCGCCAGTGCTAGAGGCGAATTTGCGGTCAAACTAAGCCGCACTTGGGCCTTAGAAAAATTCGCCAATTTTGAATTGGCGTTAGCATCGAGCACTCGTCAACTCATCTTGGGACGCGCCTTAGCTTCCCAAAGGCTCGCGGTGGTAGTTTGGTCGAGGGCCAGTGGATTATCTAGAGCCAGACCGAGCTATCTATCCCCGGTCCGAAAGATAGGTGGGCGACGACAGCGTAAAGATGCGCTTATTGCCCTGCGCGAGCAGCGCCCATTCGAGCAAGCGGCCGCGCTGGTTGTGCAGAAAATATTCGTACCAGCGACTCTCCACCAGTTCCGGAATCACAACAACGATACGCCGCTCTGGATTCTTTCGCGACAATTCAAGAACATATCGAACGACGGGAACGATCACCAGGCGGTAGGGCGAAGGAAGAATTGTCAGGCTAGGTGGCTTTTCGCCAGCTTCCCGAAAAGGTGCTTCGACATAACGGTCCCAATCGTCGCGAAGCAGGGCGGCATATTTGCCCGGTTCGATATGAATCGCGATAATCTCGTTCGAAATCCTCGAGGCAAACTCAAGCCCCTGCTTGGTAACGCTGCTCCACCGGTCGATGGGAACCACCGTGATCGGCGGTGACTTGCGATTGGCCGGTTCAACCGGCGACCGAGACCAAGTGGCGACCGTCACGACGTGGTAGTGTCGGCGTATCGCCCGAAAGAAGAAGATCAGCAAGGGGATAAAGATGACGGTCATCCACGCGCCTTGCGTGAATTTCGCCACCAGAATGACCATTACGGTAATCCCAGTTACAAACGCTCCTAACCCGTTTATAAACGCGCTTTTTCGCCAGTGCGCTCCCCGCTTCTTGAACCAATGCCTCACCATGCCAAATTGTGAAAGCGTGAAGGCCAGAAACGCGCCTACCGCATAAAGCGGAATCAGCCGGTCCGTCACTCCGCGGAAAAGCACCAGCAAAAAGCCCGTTGCTACGGCGAGAACCGCAATCCCATAGGTGTACACCAAACGCCGGCCACGGTATGCAAACACGTGCGGCAGATAGTTATTCTGTGCAATCGCGCGACAGAGCCGCGGAAAATCGGCAAAGGCAGTATTGGCCGATAACGAAAGCACCAGCAGAATCGAGGCAATCGTCACGTAGTAGAAACCATTCTTGCCGAACACCGCCAACAGCAGCATCGAAAGCACGCTCTGGTAACCCGGCTTCCCCGGGTCGGTGGCCACGATGCCGTACGCTCTCACCAGAAAAGAAATTCCGGCCAGCAGCACCGCCAGAATAAAAATGATTATCGTCAGAGTGCGCTGCGCATACTTCACGCCGGGCTCGCGAAACGCTCGCACCCCGTTACTCACAGCTTCAACTCCCGTCAGCGCCGTGCAACCGCTGGCGAACACTTTCAGAAGCAGCCACAAACCAACGGTCGCCGTCGCCGGGCTCGGTGCGGGAAGCGGCATTACAGGCGCCGGATGGCCGCCGCTTGCCATGACGCGAATCACTCCGGCAACAATCAGGATCAGCAGCGTCCCGACAAAAAGATAAGTCGGAATCATAAAGGCGATTCCAGTGTCGTGCACGCCGCGCAGGTTGAGTACTGTAATGACGACAAGAATTCCGATGCAGATCGAAACGGTATGTGGCTCCAAGCGTGGCGCCGCCGAAATCAGCGCGCCAACTCCGGCGGAAATTCCCACCGCTGCGGTAAGAATGTAATCCGTCATCAGTGCAGCTGCCGCAAGCAAACTCGGAAAGGCGCCGAGGTTGAAACGCGCCACGGTATAGGACCCGCCGCCGGACGGATACGCCTCGATGGTTTGTAGATAGGAAAAATAAACAATAATCAGCAGGGTGATGATGGCCAGGCTGATCGGCACGATGTAGCGCACTCCAAGCAGTCCCAGCGGAATGAGCAGTGTGAGAGCGGCTTCCGGACCGTAAGCCGCGGAGCTGAGCGCATCCAGTCCAAAGATGGGGATCCCCTCGGTGGCACCAATCTGCTCAGCGCGGTCGTCGCTGGTTTTGAGCGGCTTGCCGACAATCAAATCGATGAGGTTCATTCGCTAGAGCTCCCGCACTACCGGTTATACGGCGGCAAGGTTACGGCTGTGCGACTCCCGGGGGATATTGACCCTGGGATGTGTCCCAATATGTGGCATGGCCAAGCGCTCGCGCCTGCTGAAGTTCATCAGCGCTGATCGGATTCACGGGCTGGCCTTCCTTTACGCTGACGGCGCGCAAATATCGTTCGAATCCCTGCCGCGAAAAAATGGAAACCAGATGCACGTCTTGCGTCCCGGTATTGCTCGCTGAAATCCAGGTATTTCGCGGAATGAAAACAATCGTCCGCGCTCCCGCCACTGTGCGCTCGTCTGCCACAGTCACCGTTGCACCGGCATCGTCGAAGAAAAGTATTTCCTCTGCATTGTTGTGCTTGTGAAACGGAATCGTTTTCCCGGGCGGCAGTGTTTCTGTGAAAACGACGAAATCTTGAGCCCCGCCGTTCTCCTCGTCCACCTTGATGATGAGTGGCAAATGGCCCAACGGCCCTCCGCGATGCACGAGGCGCTCTCCGTCGCTTTCTTGCAGAATCAGCGGGTGTGAGGATGCAGTGCCTTGCGAAGTATTGCGGGCTGCCTGTGGAACATGCTCGCTCCCTCTTGCCAGCACTACAATCGCGGCGCAGAAAATCGCCAGCGTGATAACAACCGAAAGGATCACCCGATTCATTGGACACTTCCTTTCAAATCACTGGAAGAAGCTTCTCAGTGATATCCAGCGGTTTCATTTCGGTAACCGTGTCGAACGCGTTGCCAAAAGGGGGGCGGTTCTTCTTTCCATTATTCGTGTTCGGCTATGATTTCCCAACTCACGCTTGTCACGCCCGGCTCCAGACTTAGTCGGCTGACGATCTGCTCCAGCAGGATGTTCTGCCGGCCGGTGCTTGTAAGAACTGCTTGCACCTCCACCTTTCCCGTCGGCTCGATGTCCTCGCTCTTCAAAGACTTCAGCGTCAAGGGCTGCCCGCCAATTGACTGGAGCAATAGAGCGCGCATATGGCTTTCCTGATCCGCTTTGCCAATCGTCCGGAAAAGATACGTAATCTCAGCATCGACCGTGCCTTTTCCCGGTTCAGCGCTTGCGCGATGGGCCGAAGCAAAACATTCGCGGCGATCACGCCAACCGCTCCCGTCACTGCCGACCCATATAGGCCGTAACCCGCCAAAGTTCCAATCGCCGCCGAACACCACAGCGTGGCCGCCGTGTTGAGGCCGGTGATGTTCAGCCCGTCCCGCAGGATTACGCCGGCTCCCAGAAAACCGATCCCCGACACGACTTGCCCGGCGATGCGAAAGCTATCGTCTGCTCCTCGGGCCGTCAGTGCCGTCAGCATCACAAACATTGCGGCGCCAGCAGCGACAAGCGCATTCGTTCGCAGCCCGGCCATGCGCTGCCTCCACTGGCGTTCCGCTCCGATAAAGGCCCCGAGAATTAGTGCCAGCCCCAGTCGAATCGCAAAGTGATGCCAAAGCATGATTCGTCACCTCCGGCCGCCTCCGCCTGAATCGAAGAGACATGCTATAACGAGACACGCACAGGAACTACCGCCAGCTATCGATCCCTGTCGCAGATTTTGCTGCGATCCCGACAAATCTAAGCGTCTGCATCAACTCCTCAATTGCGCTATAATGAGAAGTTTTCAGCACGTCGCATTTTGCGAGCAGAGAGCGGCCGGACAATGAAATTCAAGCTAGCCAGTGATTACGAGCCTCGCGGCGACCAGCCCGAAGCCATCACCCAACTCGTCCGAGGTGTAAATGACGGGGACCGGCATCAGGTGCTCCTCGGCGTCACCGGCTCCGGCAAAACTTTCACCATCGCGAAGCTGATCGAGCAGATCAATCGCCCCACAATCGTCCTTGCGCACAACAAGACTCTCGCTGCGCAGCTCTTCCACGAATTTCGCTCGTTCTTCCCGACCAACGCTGTCGAATATTTCGTCAGCTACTACGACTATTACCAGCCCGAAGCCTACGTCCCGGCGAGCGACACGTACATCGAAAAAGAAGCCACGATCAACGACGAGCTCGATAAGCTGCGCATGAGCGCCACTCGCTCCCTTTTCGAGCGCCGTGACGTGATCGTCGTCGCCTCCGTCTCCTGCATCTACGGCATCGGCTCGCCCGAAGCCTATTACGGCATGATGCTCATGCTCGAAAAAGGTAATTCCATCGCTCGCGAAGCGATTCTCCGAAAGCTCGTCGAAATCCAGTATGAGCGCGGCGAAGATCTCCGCCGCGGCACCTTCCGTGTTCGCGGCGACACGATTGAAATCTATCCGCCCTATGACGATCTCGCCGTCCGCGTCGAACTGTGGGGCAGCCAGATTGAAGCCATTCGCAAAATCGATCCGCTCACTGGAGAAATCCGCTCGCGCGAAGGTGAAATCTCGCGCATCCCCATCTACCCGAAGACGCACTACGTCCTGCCCTCCGAACAAAAAGAGCGCGCCATCCAGGGAATTTACGAAGAGCTCGAATGGTGGAAGCCCGAGCTATCGCGTCAGGGAAAAATCGTCGAATCGCAGCGCATCACGCAACGCACGCTCTTCGACATCGAAATGATGCGCACAATCGGCTATTGCCACGGCATTGAAAACTATTCGCGCCACATGTCCGGCCGCCTGCCGGGAGAAGCTCCGCCCACGTTGCTCGATTATGTCCCGTCCGATTTTCTGCTCGTCGTGGACGAGTCGCACCAGACGATCCCGCAAGTACGCGCCATGTATCACGGCGATCGCTCGCGCAAACAAACTCTTGTCAATTTCGGCTTCCGCATGCCTTCGGCTCTCGACAATCGTCCACTCACTTTCGAAGAATTCGAGCATCGCACCAATCAAATCGTTTATGTCTCAGCCACCCCCGGTCCCTACGAGCTCACGAAATCCGGCGGCACGGTGGTCGAACAGGTGATTCGCCCCACGGGTCTGGTCGATCCGCAAGTGGAAGTCCGCCCGGTGAAGGGCCAAGTGGACGATCTGCTCGAGCAAATCCGCGTCCGCACCGCTCGCAACGAGCGCGTTCTCGTCACCACGCTCACCAAGCGCATGGCCGAGGACCTCGCCGAATATTTCGCGGAAGTCGGTGTTCGTTGCCGCTATCTGCACTCGGAAATCGAAACGCTCGAACGTGTGAAAATCCTGCGCGATCTCCGCCGCGGCGAATTTGACGTTCTCATCGGCATCAACCTGCTCCGCGAAGGCCTCGACCTGCCGGAGGTTTCTCTCGTCGCTATCCTCGACGCCGACAAGGAAGGCTACCTCCGCAGCGCCACCTCGCTGATCCAATCAATGGGCCGCTGCGCCCGCCATCTCGAAGGCCGCGCCATTCTTTACGCCGACCGCATGACCGACTCCATGCGCCAAGCCATCGGCGAAACGAATCGCCGCCGCGCCAAACAGGAAGCCTACAACCGCGAGCACAACATCACCCCGCAATCCATCGTGCGCTCGGTCGATATGCAGCTCGCTAGAATCGTCGAAGCCGACTATCTTACGGTGCCCGCCGAAGACGCTGTCATCGGCAACATCTCTACCGAACACGAACTCCTCCAGGCCATCACCCAACTCGAATCGCAAATGCGCGAAGCCGCCAAAAATTTCGAATTTGAACGTGCCGCCGCCTTGCGCGATCGCATCCGCTCCCTCAAGCAACGCGACCTAGGCGCGATTTTTTCTGCTACAGTTTTGAACGTGGATCCCGCCGCAAGTTATTTGAATGTAGAGCCCGCCGCAGATTCGCCGGCGCCATCGTCGCCGAGTCAACCGACATCAGTCCAAAATCTGCAATCTCCGGTGTCAAATCCGCAATCGCAACAAGCAGATGCCGCTGCAAGCGCGCCAATCGAACCAAAATTCCCCAAGCCGGCCGCCAAGCGCCGCGCCCGATGAGGCCTAATTGACCGTCACAAGCCGACTCCCAATTTTTCGCCGGTGTATTTCGGTCGCCGCATTCCTTCTCGCCGCGCTCGCCCTCGCCCCCTCCGCCCGCTGTCAGGGCGACACCGAATTCGGCATCTGGGGCGGCTACTCCCTCGGCACTCCGCACCTCATCGGCATCACCAGCAATCGCCAACTCGGCGTCCTCGCCCTCCGCTACGGCCATTCCATCTATGATTGGTCCAACGTCTCCTTGCAATACACGCTCGATATTCTTCCCATCGAATTCATCAACCAGCCAAAATACGTCGCCTGTACCACCAATCCCAATAATTTCCCCACAGGCTTCTGCGAAGTCAGCCGTGAAAACGTCTACGGCGGCGGCATCAATCCCCTCGGCCTCAAACTGAATTTCCGCCGCAAGCATCGTTTACAAATCATCGGCGCCTCCACCGCAGGTTTCATCGCCTCGCAGCGTCCCGTCCCCGTCGACATCCCCGGCGGCACCCAATTTAATTTCAATTTCGATTTTCAAGCAGGCTTTCAACTCTTCAATTCATCTCACTCGCGCGCCTGGACCCTCGCCTACAAATACCAGCACATCTCCAACGGCTACCGCCACGACTTCAATCCCGGCCTCGACCTCCACATGCTCTCCCTCGGCTATTCCTTCTTCAAGTAGTCCAGAACGCAACACGAAACTCCTGCCTAGCAGTGCCAACGATCAAGTCTCGCCTCAAGTGGCACAGGCACTCCTGCCTGTGCGCATCTGCTTAGCTCACGCATTCAAAATTTGAAATCCAAAGTAACAATCGCGAGTCTTCTCATGCCGATGCGCCCCCAACCTAAACCACCCCCCGCCTCAATTCCTCCAGCGGATAAAAAGTCCCTCGCCACTCAATCCCCCCATTCCAAAGCGTCACAATCGTCGACCGCGCCAGCATCCAGCAAAAAATAAGCGCCCCCACCGGCTCCGTCAACGCATACACCGGTGACACCCCCACCTGAATACACACCCCCGCATGAATCGCAATCATCATCGCCACCGCAATCGCATCAAATAGCAACGCCCACCCGCGCAAAAACGGCAGCGCCACCCAGGGCGCCACGCAGGTCGCCAGCATCATCACCAACTGAAAACTCACCACGCCCAAGTTATATCCAGACGACGCAAAAAAATTCTTCGTAGTCCCGCGAATCAGGTTCCCCAACCCCGCATGCCACCGTACCCGCACCTCTTTCCACCCCTTCGCCACTCCCGACCGGAATCCTCCCTCCTTCACCAGTTTCCCCAATTTCATGTCGTCCACCACTTCCATCGCCAGCCGCCGGTGCGTTCCAATCGCTTCGTACGCGCTCCGCCGCAGCAGTTGAAACGCGCCTATTCCCGTATAACCCTTCGATTTCGAATCGTTCGCGCGCCACGGCCGGATCCCCATCAAGAATCCCATTCCGAAAAAAGTCAGCAATACCTTCTCGCCAATCGTGTGCATCTCGACGCTGCTTAGAAGCGTAAGATGGTCCCAGCCTTCCCGCTTCGCCATCGTCATCGCGCGCCGCAATACATCCGGCGAAAAATGCACGTCTGCGTCGGTAAACACGATCCACTCGCCGCTACTCTGCTCAAAAGCCTTCTGCATCGCGTGAGGTTTGCCAAGCCACCGGGCCGGAAGGGAATCGATTCGTACATACTTCAGCCGAGCATCCTTCTCGGCAGCAGCCTTCAGAATTTCCGAAGTCCGGTCTTCAGAGCGGTCGTCGGCAGCAATTACTTCATACCGCGGATAATCCAGAGCGAGAAATGTCGCCAGTGCAGCAGGAAGTTTCTCCTCCTCGTCGCGAGCTGCAAAAAGAATCGATACCGGCGGGCAATCTACATCTTCAAGCGGCGCGATATCTCGCAGGGCAGGAAGTTTCCGTGAACCTCGCGCCACATCAATCGCGTTGATAACCCAGAACAGAGCGGCGGTGAACGTAAGGGCCAGCGCGAGCCAGTGCAACGTCCAATTTCCTCCACCGCATGATGAATGAACACGTTATGCTATCACGCTCGATGTTGCGCTCTTCATCTCACACAATGCCGCGCACAATTTCCATTATCGGCGCCGGTCGCGTCGGTCAAACCATCGCAAAGCGCCTCCGCAAACTCGGCTGGCAAATTGGCGCTGTCGTTACGCGTTCGCGCCGCAGCGCCCGCGCCGCTGTTCGCGCCATCGGTGCCGGAACGCCTCACGCCGCGCTCACGCCCGAAGCATTCAATGCCGATGTAATCCTATTGTCAGTTCCAGATGACGTGCTCGAAGACGTCGCGCAAAAACTCGCGATAATCGGCGGCGCGGCCCTGACCAAAAAATCCCGCACCAAAATCATCCTCCACACCAGCGGCGCTCTCGACCATCGCGTCCTCGCGCCCCTCGCCCGTCGCGGCGCCGCTACAGGTTCGATGCATCCCATGCAAACCTTCAGCGGACGCGCCGCACCTCGCCTCGAAGGCGTGATTTTCTCAATCGAAGGTGCTCCAACCGCCCGCGCCACCGCGCAAAAAATTGCCCGTTCGCTAGGTGCCACGCCGGTCGTCATCAAGAGTCATCACAAGCCCACCTACCACGCTTCCGGTACCATCGTTGCTGGTCACGCTCTGGCTCTCGTCGAGTCGGCCACGCAGATGCTCCTCAAAATCGGATTCACTCGCCGAGGTGCCAGCCAGGCCCTGCTCCCATTAATCCGCCAAATGCTGGATAATTATGAGTCGCTCGGTCCGCACGCTGCCTGGACCGGCCCGTTATCGCGCGGCGACTATGCGACGATTTCGAAACACGCAAAAGCGCTGCGCCGCTTTCCGCCCGAGTTTCAGGACGCATACGCAGCGCTAGCGCTGCTATCCGCGCGTGTGCTTTCAGAAAAGCCCGCGGCAACCAAAAGCAAAATGGCGCGTGCCCTAGGCCGTCGAGCCTCTGGCGAGGAACAACAAAGCCTTGTGGGTCGTCCCTTCAGGGGCGACATAAGAGCAACCGAAAATGAGGGGCTTTAGCCCCTGAAGCGCGCAGCCACAAAAGGAGACCCCTAATTGAAGCAGCTACACATCCCCGTCGAACACACCACCCTCGCCAACGGCTTGCGAGTGGTCGCATCGCCCGACCGTAGCGCACCCGTCGTCACCGTCGGCGTCTACTATCAGATCGGTTTCCGCCTCGAGCCCCGCGGTCGCAGCGGCTTCGCGCACCTCTTCGAGCATATGATGTTTCAAGGCTCCGCGAACGCCGGCAAAATGGAACACATCCGCCTGATCAATTCCTCCGGCGGCCTGCTCAATGGCACCACGAATTACGACATCACAAATTATTTCGAAGCAGTGCCCTCCAATGCCCTCGAACGCGTCCTCTGGCTCGAGGCCGACCGCATGCGCGCCCTCAAAGTGGACGACGAAAACCTCCGCAATCAGCGCGATGTCGTGAAAGAAGAAGTTCGCGTCAACGTGATGAACCAGCCCTACGGTGGTTTCCCCTGGCTCGACCTTCCTCCGGTTGCGTTTCGCAATTGGCCCAACGCCCACAATTTCTACGGCGATTTCGTCGATCTTGACGCCGCCACCCTCGCCGACGTGCAGCATTTCTTCCGCACCTACTACGCGCCCAATAACGCGGTCCTTCTCATGCTCGGCGATCTCGATCCAGCGGAAGCCTTCACCTTCGCGAAAAGATATTTCGAAGATATTCCCATCCAGCCTCCGCCGCCTCGCGCCGATGTCACCGAACCTCCGCAAACCGAAGAGCGCCGCGGAACTGTTCCCGAAAAGTTTGGCCCGCTTCCGGCCCTTGCCATCGGATACACGGCTCCGCCACGCACTTCCGATGATTGGTACGCTGCCACGATTCTCGAACGCGCGCTGCACGGCGGCCGTTCCGGACGCGTCTATCGCGAACTCGTACTCGAAAAACAGATCGCGCTCGAAACCGACGGCAGCTACGACGCATTCGATACCAACGGCCCCACGCAAATCGTCACGCGCATCTTTCATCGCCCCGAATATACGAGCGACGCAACCATCGCCGCTTTCGACTCTGTTATAAAAGATGTGCAGGAGAAGGGAATCAGCGCCGAAGAGCTCGACGCCGTAAAAGTAAAATTCCGCGCCGATTATTATTCCATGCTCGAAGGCGGCATGGGTTCCTACATGCCGCGCTTCGGCCTCATGCACTACCTCGCATGCTTCACGCTTTTCGACGGCGATCCCAAACGCGTCAACACGGTGCTCGACGGCTTCCTCGCCGTCACGCCCGCGCAAGCGCAAGCCGTCGCCCAAAAGTATCTCGTTCCGCGCAATCGAGCCATCGTCGTCCGCAGCCCGCTGAAAGAAGGAAGCGAGAAATCCAATGGAGGCGTCCGATGACACCGGCGACGTCGAGCACGATGCCCGCAGTCAGTCCCAACCGCACCGCCGCCCCAGCTCTGGGACCTGAACGCCCCGTCGCCTGGCCGAAACGCACATCGGTCTCGCTACCGAATGGCCTGGAAGTCGTCCTCGCCGAATCGCATACCTTCCCGAAAATTTCGGCCCAGCTTTTCATTCGCAGCGGGAATGCGGCCACAGCGCACAGGGCGCCCGGCGTCCCTGACCTCACCGCCAGGGTGATTCGCACCGGCACTGCAACTCGCACAAGCCGCCAAATTGAAGAGGATCTTCGCCGCATGGGCGCGGATGCCGGAGCGAGCTCCGGTGCGGATAACAGCGCCATTTCCATCGGTGGCCTCGCCGAATTCTCCGGTGGACTCTTCGAACTGCTGGCGGACCTCGCGCGCAACGCCTCGTTCCCTGAAGATCAGTTCGAACGCGAACGCCGTCAGAAAATCGAAGGACTACGCGTCGAGCGCACCACTCCAGGCTTCCTCGCCAACGAACGAATGCGCCGCGTCCTATTTGGCGATCATCGTTACGCCGTCATTGCGCCAACCGAAGAACAAGTAGCAGCTTACCGGCGGGACGAGCTCCAGCATTTTTACCACCATCACTACACGCCTTCGAATGCGCTTCTGCTCGTGGTCGGAGATTTCTCGAGTGAACACATGCTCGCGCAAATCGAGAAAGCGTTTGGCAGTTGGAAAGGGTCGCGGCCCGAACCGCTTATCTCCTCCGCTCCTCCCGAAGCTGTAGGCCGCCAGGTCCATCTCGTGCATCTGCCAGGCGCCGTTCAAACCCAGGTTCTCGTGGGTAATCTCGCAATCACTCGACGCGATCCCGATTGGTTCCGCACGGTTCTCGCGAATTCGATTTATGGCGGTGCATTCCATTCGCGCCTGGTAATGAATATTCGCGAGCAAAAGGGCTACACGTACAGCCCGCGCAGCGGAATCACCGCTCTTCACCAGCACGGTTTTTTCACCGTTCACGCCGCCGTGCGCAACGAAGTAACCGCCGCCACGCTCACCGAAATGTTCTACGAAATGGACCGCATGCGCTCGCTCCCCGTCACTCCCGAAGAACTCGAAAGCGCGCAAAGCTACCTCACCGGCGTTTTCTCGCTAGGTGTGGCCACGCAGGACGGTGTGCTCGGTCAGCTCTCCACGGTCTACCTCGATCGCTTGCCCGACGATTACCTCGAAACCTATCGCGAAAAAATTCGCGCACTAACCGCCGGCGACATATTGCTCGCCGCTCGCCGCCACTTCGATTCTGCCAACGCCCAAATCGTCCTGGTAGGCGACCGCGACCAAATCTTCGACCAAGCCGCCCTATACGGTCCAGTAACGGAATACACCGCCAATGGCCACAAGTAGCACAGGCATTCCTGCCTGTGCCACAAGTCACCAAATGCAACTCGTCGATATGCGAGGCAACTTAAAATCCGGTTCTTATGCTTTGCTTCTGCTTGCCACTGTCGTCGCCCTCTTCATTTACCTCGCAACCCCCGCCCTCGCCCAAAAAACTCCTCCCACGCAACCTGTCAACCTAAACACCGCCACAATCGTCCAACTCGAGAAACTCCCCGGCATCGGTCCAAACACCGCCAAATCCATCGTAGACTTCCGAAATCGCAGCGGCCCATTCCAACACGTAGAAGACCTCCTCGCGATCAAAGGCATCTCCAAATCAAAACTCGAAAAGCTCCGCCCCTACGTCACAGTCGGGCCTACAGCGCCCAACAAGCATCCAGACAACTCTCACGAGGCCTTCCTAACACAGGCTTTCTCTTCACCCAATTTTCAGAAAGCCATGTAACCATAAGGCGTCTAATTAAGGAGCGACGCATGAAACGTCACAGCTTTCCATATCTCGTAATTCTTGCCGTCTCGATTGCGGCTTTTGCCCTCATAGTGTCCGGGAGCGGCAACAGCCTCAGCGCCAAACCCGCGAACGCCGCGCCCGGTCCCTCGGGCTACCACCAGCTCAAAAAAATCACTCTCGGCGGCGAAGGCGGCTGGGACTACATCACCTTCGACTCGCCCACGCGCCGTCTCTTCATCTCGCGCCAAACCAAAGTAATCGTCCTCGACGTGGACTCGGAAAAAGTTGTCGGCGAGATTTCAAATACCGAAGGCGTACACGGCATCGCCCTCGCGCCTGAATTCAACCGGGGCTTCACTTCCAACGGCCGCGCCAACACCGTGACCATTTTCGATATGAAGACGCTTGCCGTCATCGATACCGTCCAGGCTGGAACAAATCCCGACGCTATCATCTACGATCCTGCTTCGAAGCGCGTCTTCGCGATGAATGGACGTAGCTCGAACTCCACCGCGATCGATGCCGCCACGGGAAAAGTCGTTGGTACGATTGCGCTAACTGGGAAGCCCGAATTCGCGGCAGCCGATGGCGCCGGCCATGTCTACGTCAACATCGAAGACAAAAACGAGATGTGGCAAATCGACTCGCAGAAGTTGACCGCCACTACACACTGGTCTCTCGCGCCCTGCAAGGAACCCTCAGGCCTTGCGATGGACGTTGAGCACCGACGCCTGTTTGCTGGCTGCGACAACAAGATGATCGCAGTCGTTAACGCCGACACAGGCAAAGTAGTCGCGATGCCCGAGATCGGCGATGGCGTTGACGCCAACGGCTTCGATCCCGGAACCGGTTTTGTTTTTTCCTCAAATGGAGAAAGCGGCACGCTTACCGTCATCCACGAAGACACTCCCGACAAATACACGGTCGTCGAGAATGTCTCCACGCAGAAAAGCGCCCGTACGATGACGCTCGACCCAAAAACCCACGAAGTCTTTCTAGTAGCAGCCCAATTCGGTCCGCGCCCCGCGGCAACCCCAGAAACTCCGCGCCCGCGTCCGCCGGTGCTGCCGAATTCATTTGTAGTCTTGGTCTACGGAAGGTAGCCGAGATTTTTAAGCGAATGCGGTTTTTTCAGTAGGGCCGCGACCCACGGCGCCCAGCGCCTACAAAAAGCCTGTCATCCTCAGGGCATCCGTCGTTCAGGATGCCGGAAGGATCTCAGCGTAAGAACCAGCGCTACTGTGCGCCATCGCTTCTCGCTAGAAAACTTGATGCCCGCGCTTGGCAGGCTCAATCGCCAGCGGCACCTGATCCGCAATCTCGAGCCCGTACCCTTCCAGCGCCACCACTTTGCGCGGATGATTCGTAAGCACGCGAATCCGCCGCAATCCGAGATCAATTAAAATCTGCGCGCCAATACCGCTCTCGTGTTGCACAAATCTCTGCCGTCCCAAATCGTGCTCGCTCCCCTCGCGCCGGTGGAAACGAATTTCAGGCAACGCCGCTTCTTCGGGCGCACGCGTATCAATTCCAAATCCGCGCCCGGTATGATGCAAGTACACAAAAACGCCGCGCCCATCCGCGGCAATCGCCGCGAGCGAACGCTCGATAATCTCGTGGCAATCGCAAGCCGTCGAACCGAGCACGTCGCCAGTGAGGCAGTGCGAATGAACGCGCACGAGCGGCGGGTCAAGATGTCCCGGCACGCGATGTGCCGATTCAAGATATTCGGGCACGCGATGTGCCGACTCAAGATATTCGGGCACGCGATGTGCGGGCTCAAGATTCGCGCGCGATCCAGCCGTCGTGCCCGGTGCATCCCCGCTCAAATCGCCGCGTACCAGCGCGACGTGCACTTCATGATCGATATCGCTCGAGTACGCGATCATCCGGAAATTTCCATGCTTCGTCGGCAGCACCGATTCCGCAATCCGCCGCACGTACCGCTCATGCTGCATGCGATAGCGAATCAAATCCGCCACAGTCGCAAGCTTCAAATTGTGCGTGCGGCAAAATTCGATTAATTGTGGCACGCGCGCCATCGTGCCGTCCTCATTCATGATTTCGCAGATCACCCCAGAATGATCGCGCCCGGCAAGCCGCGCCAAATCCACGCAGGCTTCCGTCTGTCCCGCGCGTACCAACACGCCGCCATTCCGCGCCCGCAAAGTATGAACGTGCCCCGGCCGCGCCAAGTCCTCCGGCCGCGTATTCGGATCCGTAGTAGCCAGAATGGTGGTCGCCCGATCCGCCGCGCTAATCCCCGTAGTCGTCCCGCGCTTGGCGTCGATGGGCTCGCAGAATGGCGTGCCGAAAGCGGAGGTATTGCGGGGCGAAATGGGCCGCAGGTCGAGCGCGTCGCAACGCTGCTCGGTGAGCGAGAGGCAGATGAGGCCGCGGCCGTGCTTGGTCATGAAATTGATGGCTTCGGGAGTGATGCTGTCGGCGGCCATGGTCAGGTCGCCTTCGTTTTCGCGGTCTTCGTCGTCGACGAGGACGATCATGCGGCCCTGGCGCATTTCTTCGACGGCTTCTTCGACCGTGGCAAACGGCGCTTTACGCTCTGTCATTTGTTTCGCTCGTTTTCATCTTAATATTCGTTTTCATCTTAATACATTGGCGCAAGAGTGGTGAAGACCCGATGACGTGGCTCGTCGAATCGCCCTTGCGTCGAGATTGGCGTCCGGGTGCGTTGCGGACTGCGAATCTTAGACCCTCTTTTACCGCCGATTAGAAATTCGTATCTGTTGCAAATAGGCTGCTTATCCGAAGTTTTAATCGCGCTACCGTGGATTAGATGTTTATGGCAGCGGGGAGTTTCGTCCCCTGTGGCACGGCCGGCTTGGCGTGCAAATCTCATACTCCAGAGATCACGGTAGCACGGAGCAGAGAACGATTACAACGAATGTTTCGGGTAGAGATTTTCTGGTGGGATAGCGTGGGCCGTGAAGCGGGACTCGAAGGGCGCGCCGGAGGCGCGGCAAATGCGCCAGTTGAAAGGGCGCACATGGATGAGCGTGACTTTCATCGCGGTGGCGCGGTTGTAGTGCTTGGCGAGGCTTAAAGACTGCGCGTTCATCGCGCTGATGGAGCCGAGGGTGACGGAGACGCCGTGCTGGAGCGCGTACTCGTTCACGGCGGTATTGATCGAGCTTTGGATGCCGCGGCCGCGCCACTTGGGATCGACGAAATTCCCGTAACGAACGGCTTCGCCGGGGCGGACGATCCAGGTGACGCCGAAATCGAGTTCCACGACGCCGCTCGCGAAGGAGATCCAACCGTAGCCGGCCGGTTCGGCGGAGGCGTAGGCCATGGCGAGCGCGTCACCGCGCTGGAGGCGCTTTTGCGCTTCTTCGCGGGAGATTTCGCCGAGCGCGGCTACCTGGGTTAAGGCTTGGTCGAGGCAACTGCAATCGCGGGTGTAAATTTTCGTTTCGATTTTTTCTTTTGCGTAGGGTTGGGGGACTTGCGTGGCGATATCCGTCGCGAAAATTCGATAGACGTGCCAGTAGACAATCGGGCGCACGATGTTGCGAGCGCCCAGCAGTAGAAGGACCCAAAAACCGCGCCAGCGCAGGATTTCGCCGATCCGGCGCCAGAGGCTGGAGGGCCGGCTGTCCATTTGCGGGGATGATACAGGATTTTTTGGCGGGTGGAGGTCGAATTTGGCGCTGTGGTGTGGTGGTGAATTCGTAGGTTCAGGGAAGATTGCGGGAGCGTAGACAAGCGAAAACAGGACGAACAGGAAACGACGTTAAAACGGTCAAGCACGTTGACCTAGTGGGCGTGGTTTGGAACGCAGAAGGTCGGGAATGGAAAACGCAAAGGACCCAGCGAAGAACGAAAACCGAAACAAGACCAACATCAACATCAACACCAACACCGAAAACACCCACCCTTCGCAAAGGCGGCGAAGGATGGGGCACCCGAAAAATCCAAGCCGTAAAACCTAATGCGTCGGAGCGAAGTTTTGAGTGCTATCGTTGTGTGGTAGTGCGATGCGGGTGAGGGTGGGCCACCCGCCCGGGTGCGCGCAAAGTCGAGGGCCTGATCCTTTGGAATGAATTTCAAATTTGGGAATTTCAAATTTCAAATGAGGTGCAAAGGCTCGCGGGAAATGCGCCGCGAGCGGAAGAAGCTGCGCGTCGTCTGGGACCCAGTGCTTTCGCACTGGGCTAACTTGTGCTGCGCCTACGGCGCTGGGTTCGAGGGAGCGAAGGCGAGGGCCAGAGACCCGGCGGGAGGCCCTTCGTGACTCAGGACAAGCCGGCGGTACGAAATGAACGAATGCCACCGGGTAGCCAAGCACTGATGGATTGCGAGGTGCGGTACGTGGGCACAGGCAGGAATGCCTGCGCTACTGGAAGGCGGAACGCGCGGACGGGAAGGAATTTCAAATTTAGAATTTCAAATTTCCGATGAGGTGGCTCGCGGGAAATGCGCCGCGAGCGGAAGACGCTGCGCGTCGTCTGGGACCCAGTGCTTCCGCACTGGGCTAACTTGTGCCGCGCCTACGGCGCTGGGTTTGGGGGAGCGAAGGCGAAGGCCAGAGAGCCGGCGGGAGGCCTTTGTAACTCAGGACAAGCCGGCGGGATGAAAAGAACGAATGCGACGGGCAGGCAAGCACTGATGGATTGCGAGGTGAGGTACGTGGGCACAGGCAGGAATGCCTGTGCTACTGGAAGGCGGAATGCGGACGAAGGAATTTCAAATTTGAGAATTTCAAATTTCAAATGAGGCTACATGCAGATCCCTCGACTGCGACGCGCGCCATCGCTTCGCGATGGAAGCAAAGGCGCGCGCGTCTCCGGTCGGGATGACAGGTTTAGGGAGCGAAGGCGAAGACGAAAGAGCTGGCGGGTTATTTGGCGCCGCGGAGGAGGAGGATTACGTCGAGAAGGACGAGGACGGCTACTACTACTTCGAGGGCGAACATGCGGCGCTCGTTGAATTGGGCGACCATGAAGTCGTAGAGTTCGCCGGCGGTTTTTAGTTTTTCGCTTACGAGGGTTTTGTAGTCGTTGACGCCGATTTTTGCGGAGCTGAGGGCGTAGACGCGGGCGTAGTAGGTGTCGGAGATGAATTTTACGGCGTATTCGGTGCGCTCGGTGAGATCCATGATGTCGAGGCGGATGCGATTGAGGCGGCCGGCGCGGCGGGCGAGTCGCCAGCTGGCCAGGAAACTTTCGTGGCCTTCGAGAGAGCTGTAGACGTTGGAGAGGAGGTTGGTGAGGAGCTCGTCGTAGTAGCGGAATTCGAGCAGCTGCGTGTTGGCGTATTCGAGGAGATCGATGGCGGCGGGGGTGGCGTCGGGCTTGTCGTATACGAGAGCGGCGGCCCAGCCGACGACGACTAGATCGCTGGGGTAGTAGGAGAGGGCAGAGCGGATGATTTCGTCGCGTTCGGCGGCTGCTAGCGGCATGATTTCGCCGCGGACTAATTGGGTGATCTGATCGGCGTAGGATTGGAGCATTTCGACGCCGGTGGCGGAGCGGGCGTCGGGGTGCTGGGCGGATTCGATGTCGATGACGAGGTAGTCTTCGTCGAGCCATTTTTCCGAGGGCTTGATGAGGACTGGGCGGAAGCGGTCGAGGCGGGCGCGCAGGAGGGCTTCGGCGGCTTGCTCGACTTCGGGGGCATTCATCCAGCGATAGGTTTGAACGCAGAGGGAATTGAAATCGCATTTGAATT
This sequence comes from uncultured Acidobacteriota bacterium, assembly GCA_963729525.1. Lineage (GTDB taxonomy): Bacteria > Acidobacteriota > Terriglobia > Acidiferrales > UBA7541 > Palsa-295. The sequence goes on along the minus strand of CAVSOB010000005.1, from coordinate 1,826,149 downwards.
CTGTGGCCAGCTCGATCGCTGCGACGCCGAACCAGTAGTATTTGATTCGACCTTCGAGTTTTTCGCCGGTGGAAAGCGCGACCGGTCCCACCGATTCGACGATAGGGGCGTGCTGCTGCGTCTGGGCGTATTCCGGACTGCGGTGAGTGAAAGCTGGGGAGCGCGGAGTCGCTTCGGGACCCAGAACGACGCGCAGCTTTTCCATTTCGATGGCTTCGGCGACGTCGAAGAAGCTGAGGATGCGAAGGAAACCTTGCAGGATCATTGGCGCGGAGCGGCCCTCTCGAAGAATTGAGTTCAGAACTACAAGAGACCATCGTACACCACAGCGGACGATGATTTTATGGGTGAAGGCGGGTCAAAAAAAAGGGCGTCCCGGCATTTTGGGACGCCCTTGCGCGGCGGATTCTGGTTCGTGTGTCGTTGTGCCTAGAGCTGGCGCTTGGCTTGGTCGGCTTCGTTGGCCAGATCGAAGAGTAGGTCGGTGAATTGCTTCGATTGGCCGATGAAAAGCCCGTCATCTACGAAACCCTGGACAGCTGCGACAGCGCCGTTGAGCTTAGTGGAAGTGGGGCGAACGATAGCAACGGGACCCAAGCTGTCATCGAGGAAGTGCGTTGGCTCGGGCATGATGAGGTTGGCCTGCAAGGTGTCGCCGTTGAGGGACTCGGGATCCGTCTCTCCCTGAGCGGCGGCAAGGTTTGTAAACGTAACGGTTGCGCCAGTGCCTCCTGGTCCGTTATCCGTGTCGGAAATCGGAAGAGCATTTCCAGCCTTGTCTTGCCAGGTTTGGAAGTGCATGGTCTCACTCGGTCCGATGCTCAGGAGGATTCGCAGAACTTCGAGATTTGTTACTTTCTGCGCGAGCGTGGGATACAGGCTGCTGCCGCCCTGTTCAATGAATGCAAAGTGGAAACCGGCTGTGAAGGCGATGGCCTGGAGATGAGTGGAGATACTTTGAGGGAGATTGTTGGTGATGGTGCTGTTGGCCGTATCGGCGTTGGATCGGGGAATTGCTGTGTGCTGCTTTACATTCAAACTGGGGACGGCTTGCACGAATGGCGCATTGGGATCGAAATCGGGATTGGTGATGCTGCGGTAGCGTGACCAGAAACTGGTGTCGATCGTGAGCTGGGTGAGGTTTGTGAGGCGTTTGATATTTCTTGCTCCGTCCGCCGTGCTGCTCGGCAGCGTCGCAAAGTTTTTTCTCAAGTCGATTGTCTTGGCGCCTTTCGAGGCCAAATAATTGTTCAGGAAGCGGTGGTGGCTGATTTCATCATCGGTGTTGTCGTGGACGTATTGGGCCATATCTCCGTCGAGAATCGTTAGAGCGGCGGTATACAGGGAGTTGCCGCCGTTAACGCCTGAGACTTCGTTGTCTTGCACGCCGGCGAGTTCGGAATACTGCGTCCAGAGATCTTCTTCGACTTGCTCGAGGGCGCTCAGGAAAGTGAGAATGGCGATGTCGCCCTTGGTGATAGGAGCACGATCGTCCTGATCGTCGTTGTCACGGGCGAACGCTGAGAATTTACCCGGCAGCAGACCTGCGCCAACGGTGGCGGCTCCCGCAGCGAGCATTCCATTCTTCAGAAACTTCCGGCGATTCGATTTGCGATTGAACACACTTGTAGCGTCGTTCATTTGTCTTCTCCTTTTTTGGACAAATCTCGACGGCGCGCTGTCAAACAGAATGTTCGAAGCGCGTCCGTCCGTTATCGGTCTTTGGAGTTCCGGATTTAGTTGGTGGACGCTCGGCGGCCCTGGAATGAGAAAGTCCGGGCTGCTTCTGATGAAGGGTCACCGGCGTCCGTAAACTTTTCAACACTGGGCGATTCGATGCCGGATGAAATTTCACAGTTGCCGAAAAGAAGACGCTGACAGGAGTATTTACAAGTCGGAGACAAATTCATGACAAAGGAAGTACAAAGAGAGTAAAACGAGCGCTTTCTGGCGCGTTTTCATGTCGCGATTGAATTCTGTTTTATTTATTTACTTGCTGCCGAAATTTGCAGGGCTTTCTCGGGCGACGCGTCGAACAGGGCTTTGTGGTCGTTGCTGCAGAAGTAGTAGGTGTGGCCCTTGTAGACAGAGGTGAGGGCTGATTTTTCGTCTACGTCCATGCCGCAGATCTGGCAGATGTGTCCAGAGCTGGCTTGAGCTTCGGCATAGATGGCGTTGGATGCGCCGGTGGCGTCGAGCCAGCCTTGCCCTTGATACTCCATATTGAGGGCGGTGCGCATGGCCTGGTCGCGGCCGTAGTAGCGCTCGACTACGCGCAGAGCCAGATCCATACCGGAGGTGAGGCCGCCGGCGGTGGCAATTTTTCCCTCTTCGACGAAGCGATAGCCGCGTTTCACGTGAATATCGGGATACTGCAAGGCGAGCTCGGTGTAAGCGTAATGGTGCGTGGTGGCGGATTTGCCGGAGAGGAGACCGGTCTTGGCGAGAACGAAAGCGCCGGTGCAGACGGACATGGTTAGATCAGCGGCTTTGGAGGATTCGCGAATCCAGCGGTACATCGCCTCGTTGTCGCCGTTCTGCGCGGGGATCACGATCACTTTCGGGTGCGCCGCATTTTCGAATGTGTAGTTGGGGAGGATTTTCATGCCGCCTGAGGTTTCGACGGGCGAGCGCTTTTCGGCAACCGTGTAGAGATGGAATCCGCCTTTGCCGTCCATTGGCGACGCGTCTTGAAAGACTTCCCAGGGGCCGCAGAAGTCGATGACGACGGCGCCGTCAGAGATTGCGAAGGCGACTGGGATTTTGCCGGTGGCGGGAGGCGCGAGCGGGGCGGACGCGCTTGTGGGCTGTGATTGGGCGGGATGGTTCGTTTTCTGGCCGCGCCAGGAACGGGGAAGCGTTGCTGCGCAGCTGAGAAATGCGGAGCTTTGGAGTAACTGCCTGCGGGTGAGATCGTAGCGCGCCATGGTGGCTCCTTGTTTTTGCCGCTCTAGCGGCTCACGCTAGACTATATCGTGATGCGGTGTAGTGTGCAGTTTTGGTTCCATCGTGGTGAGTGGGGTAAGTTTCTGGTTTTGTGGGGATTGTAAATTGAGAGCGGAGCGCGGATCAGTGAATGCTGTCCGGTGGTGGGACGTCCTGTCGCGAGGGCGGACAGAAGACGGGCATCGGGTTGGGAGCGGTGCGCTTTTGGGGTTTGCATGGATTCTCCTGTGTTGCTACAATTGTTATAACAGAGGAAGGTGGCCAAATGCTGGAACTGAAGGTTCGCAAAATTGGGAATTCGCTTGGAGTGGTGCTGCCTAAGGAGGCTGTGAGCCGGTTGAAGGCGGACGAAGGCGACCGGCTGTTTCTGATTGAGGGGGCGGAAGGAGCTTACCAACTGACGGCGTACGATCCGGCTTTCGAAAAGAAAATGAAGAAGGCTGAGGATATCGTTCGCCGGTACCGCAACACTCTGCACGTGCTGGCTAAGTGAGAGCGCCTGTCTGGATTGACGAGCGCGATGCTGTGGCGCTACACGATCGTCTGCTCGCGCTCGAGGGTGGTGCGGCGGGTCTGCGCGATGAAGGCTTGCTGCAATCGGCGCTGGCCCGGCCGCAGCAGCTTCGCGCTTATCAGGCCGGAGCGGACGTGATCCAGATGGCGGCGGCTTATACGGCTGGAATTGTCCGGGACCATCCTTTCATTGACGGAAATAAACGCACTGGTTTCGTGGTGGGCGTGCTGTTTCTCGAGCTGAATGGGTATCGCTTTGTGGCGTCTGAGGAAGACGCTGCGCAGGCGGTGCTGAGTCTGGCAGCCGGGCGGATGGAGGAAGAGGCATTTGCGGAATGGATGCGGGCGAATGCGAAACGACGAGTGCGGTGATTGGCGGGACTGAGTAGCGATCGCGTGGAGTCGCCAAGTTCGCTTGGAGTAGCTGCGGCAACGGCGCACAAGCAAGAGTGCCTGTGCCACTAAGTGCGGGCGAATGCGAGGCGGCGCGGGGAGGATAGGCCGAGGAGCTGCATGTCTCCGAGTGCTCGGTGGCGGATGCGTGGTGATGGCGCGTTCGGGCACGGCGTGCCGTGCTCCTACTGAAGAAAATATTGCGTTAGGGGCGGACTTCCCAGGTGTCGCCTGCGCGGAGGAGCTTGGCCAGGTTGCCTTTGCCTTTTTTGGTTTGGACGTCGCGAATTTGCTGGGTGATCACGTCTTCGTAGCGCGGGACGTCGTTCCACTGGCGCAGGACGCCGATGGGCGTAGGGAAGCCGGGGCGATGTTCCATGTGGCTCAGCATGAAGGCGTAAGCGGCGCGGGGGTGGTGCTCGTCGTGGACGAGCAGATCTTTTTCGGTGAGGCCGTTGCCATTGCCGAGATGAACGACTTCGAGATCGAAGCCGTTCATGCGGATGCCTTTGTCGCGATTTTTTCCGAAGATCAGCGGCTTGCCGTGCTCGAGGTGGACGATTTGCTCGCTGCGAGCGTCTTTTTCGGTAAGCGTTTCCCATGCGCCGTCGTTGAAGATATTGCAATTCTGCAGAATTTCGATGTAGGCGGCGCCCTTGTGAGTGGCGGCTTTCTTGAGGATTTCTTTAAGGTGCTGCTGAAAGACGTCTACAGTGCGGGCGACGAACGTGGCTTCCGAACCAATGGCGAGCGAGATGGGATTGAAGGGGCGGTCGGCGGTGCCGTAGGGAGTCGATTTTGTTTTCTTGCCGATTTCGGATGTGGGCGAATACTGGCCTTTCGTCAGGCCATAAATTCGGTTGTTGAACATCAGAACTTTGAGGCCGACGTTGCGGCGCAGCATGTGGATGGTGTGATTGCCGCCGATGGAGAGGGAATCGCCGTCACCGGTGGCGATCCAAACGTCCAGATCGGGCGCGCGAGCTTTACGCCGGTGGCGATGGCGGGGGCGCGGCCGTGAATCGTGTGAAAGCCGTAGGTATTCATGTAATAGGGGAAACGGCTGGAGCATCCGATGCCGGAGATGAAAACGAATTTTTCGCGCGGGACGCCGAGTTCGGCGAAGACGGCTTGGGTGGCGGCGAGGATAGCGTAGTCGCCGCAGCCCGGGCACCAGCGGACCTCCTGGTCGGTTTGGAAATCTTTTTTTGTGTAGACGGGCAAAGTGGCCGTTGTCATTTTGACTTTTCCTCTTTGGAACTCAGCGGCTAAAGCCGCCTTGCTTCTTTATCGGTTGCGGCACGGTTGCCCTTCGTACCTCGGGGAAAAAAACCGCGCCCTGACGTAAAACCTTACTCCAAAATTTCGTCGATCTTCTGTTCGATCTCGGATTGCTTGAAGGGCTTGCCTTGAATTTTGTTGTAGCCCTGGGCGTCGACCAAGAATTTGGCACGCAAGATCATTACGAGCTGGCCCATGTTCATCTCGGGGACGAGAATGTGCTTGTAGCGCTTCAGGACATCGCCGAGATTCTTCGGAAGCGGGTTCAGATGGCGCAGATGAACGTGGCCAACGGACTGTCCTTTTTGACGAGCAGTTTTCAGCGCCGCGGTGATGGGGCCGTGCGTTGAACCCCAAGCAACGATCAGGAGATCGCCTGACTGATCGCCGGCGGGGACGGCGTCGGGAATATCGTCGGCGACGGCTTCGACTTTTGCCGCGCGCAGACGAACCATGCGCTCGTGGTTGAGCGGGTCGTAGTTGATATTGCCAGTGACGTCCTGCTTTTCAATGCCGCCAACACGATGCTCGAGACCGGGCGTACCGGGAATGGCCCAAGGCCGCGCGAGCGTAACGGGGTCGCGGCGATACGGATGAAAATCCTCCGTGTTCGTTTCGAAGTGGACGGGGATGTCCGGAAGCTCGGAGACATCGGGAATTTTCCAGGGCTCTGCGCCGTTGGCGAGATAACCGTCGGAAAGAACAATGACGGGAACCATGTACTTGATGGCGATACGGCTGGCTTCGAGCGCGATCCAGAAGCAATCACCCGGCGACGAAGGCGCAACTACGGGAATCGGAGCTTCGGAATTTCTGCCGAAGAGTGCTTGCAGTAGATCGGCTTGCTCGGTTTTGGTCGGGAGGCCGGTGGATGGGCCGCCGCGCTGGATGTCGCAAATCACGAGCGGAAGTTCGACCGCTACGGCGAGGCCCAGAGCTTCGGTCTTGAGCGCCATGCCGGGGCCGGATGTGGTGGTGATGCCGAGTGCTCCAGTGTAAGCCGCGCCGATGGCTGAGGTGATGGCAGCGATTTCGTCTTCGGCTTGAAAGGTGATCACGCCGAAATCTTTATACTGCGACAGCTCGTGCAGAATATCGGACGCGGGAGTGATTGGATACGAGCCCAGGAAAAGCGGGATGCCGGCTTTGTCCGACGCAGCGACGAAACCCATCGCGAGAGCGGCGTTGCCGCTGATGTTGCGATAGGTGCCTGGCGAAAGTTTTGCCGGGGGAATTTCGTAGCTGATCTGAAACGCTTCGGTGGCTTCACAGTAGCTGTAGCCGGCCTGCATGGCCAGGCGATTGGCGGCGACGAGCTGTGGCTTGCCCTTGAATTTGTCTTCGAGGTAGCGGAGCGTGGCGTCCATCGAGCGGTTGTAAAGCCAATAACACATGCCGAGGGCGAAGAAATTCTTGCAGCGGTCCATGCTCTTGGCATCGAGGCCGAGCTCTTTGAGAGCCGCGCGTGTGAGCTTGGTGAGTTCGACACTGAACAGGCGATAGCCGTCGAGAGAGTGATCCTCCAGAGGACTTACTGTGATTTGTGCTTTGCGAAGATCGTTCTCTTTGAAGTTGTCGAGGTTGACGATCAGGATTCCGTTGGTGCGCAGATCGGGCAAATTCATTTTCAGCGCGGCGGGATTCATGGCGACGAGGACGTCGACTGCGTCGCCGGGCGTGTAGACGTCGCTCGAAGAAAAATGAACCTGGAATCCGCTGACGCCTGGGAGGGTGCCGGCGGGAGCGCGTATCTCGGCAGGGAAGTCAGGGAATGTCGCCAGATCATTGCCGTACAGCGCAGCTGTATTCGTGAACTGGCTACCGGTGATTTGCATTCCGTCGCCAGAGTCGCCGCAAAAGCGGATGCAGGCTTTATCGATTACTTCGCGCTTTCGATGAGGAACTTCCGTTATGGTCGTTGACATAAATTCTTAGAATCCCCAGTCATGGATGAGGCAAATAGCAAAGGGATATGAACCTTTCTCCCCAAGTGCAGCCGGCAGGTGCCGGGTTTATCGCCCCGATTCGAGATCGTAGCACAGCGGGACGGAGAGGGTGCCTAAAATCCGAATCGAGGCGTGACGTTATGAACATCGGGAGCATGCTAATGAGTGAGATGCGGAAATTCTGTGACGCGTATACCTTGCGGATGTGATAGGGGACACGAAGTTTGGTGTGTCGGGCAAGCGGAATTCAAGGTCCACGACGAGGAAGGCGTCGTGGCCACCGGTTCGGGTCGGACAAAAGACGATCGCGGTGTGGGCGGAGCTGGGATGCTTTTGCTGCGCTCAGCATGACAACATCGTGGGGCTAACTCTTCGGCTTTTTCAGGTTTGCGCCGGATTCGACGTAGGGCTTGAGGCGCTCGACGATGAAGTGCCGCTATACACCATCAACCAGTTGTGCGGTTTGCTCGTCGATTTGGCCAGTGATATTTACGGTGACGCGAAGCTTCGTGCCTGCGGGATCGGGCAGAAATTCGTAGGTGGTGACACTATCGATTGCCATGCCTGAAAAACCGAGAGGGCCGGTGAAGCGGAGCGTTTTGCCGCGATCGGCGTAGATGACGACGGCGTGTTGGGCGCCGTTGCCGGCGTCGTCAAAAATTTCGCAGAAGCAGCCGCCCGGTTTCGCTTCGATGTAAAGCTTCTTGGGATGTTCAGACATGTGATGATCCCACCAGCCGCTGATGTCTCCAGTGGCGGCGTCGTAGACGGATTCGGGTTTGGCGGCGATTACAACTTCCTGCTGAATTTGAAATGCGGCGGTTTTGATTTCTTTTGTTCCGGCGTGGAGAGAAGAGAGTGGAGTACACGACAGCAGCGACGCGGCCAGAAAGAAGGTGGCGGAGGATTTTTTTAATGAAGCGATTGTTGAGCTTGTCATTGAAATCGTCTCCTTGATTTCCGTACATCCTACTATTAAACGGATGTTGAGAATCCTTTAGCAGGAAGAGACGGAGGGCGTATAGAAGAACGCCGTCGGCGTTTCCTTGCACTGGAATGCGACGCACCTAGCGAGTTGTGGCGCAGGCTGAAGCCTACGCCACCGAAGTCCGGAAAGGCCCACGACGAGGAAGGCGTCGTCGTGGCTACCGTGGGGCTGGCATTTAGGAGTTGTTTTCTTGGTGCGAGTTGTTGACACTTGACGCCGCAGCACCAGCCGCTGTTCGTCCCTCTTGGACGCAATCCAAACTCCCCGAAGGAGAAGCGATGGATCTCGTTCGTTTTTGCCTGGCAGTAGGAGTGTTGTCGTTTGTGGGTTCACTTGCGCGCGCCGATACGCTGGTGCTTAAGAATGGAGACCATTTGACGGGAACGATCGTCACCTCGGATGGGAAAGAAGTGACCTTCAAGACCGATTTCGCCGGCGAGATCAAAGTGAAATGGCCGACGATTGCCGAGGTGAAATCCGAGAAGCCGCTGTATGTGGTGACGCCGGACAAAAAGACAGTGAGCGGAGACGTGACGACGGAGGGCGGAAACCTGGTTGTGCATACGAGAGACTCGGGCGCCCTTCCGGTGCCGTACGCGAATGTGACGACGATCCGGTCAGAGGAAGCGCAGGCGGCGTATGAGAAGAGCCTGCATCCGGGAATTCTGGAAGACTGGAAGGGAGGCGCCAGCATCGGATTTGCGCTGGCTCGCGGGAACAGCGAGACGACCAACCTGACCACCGGATTTACGGCGGATCGAAAAACTCTGCACGATGAAATCACGCTCTACTTTACTTCTCTCTATTCGAGCAATGATCTGCCGGGCGGAGGGACGACGGCGAATTCGCTTGTGGCGGGAGCGCGTTACGATCGAAATTTGACAAAACGGATTTTCGTGTTTGGATCCGCGGATTATACCCATGACGAACTGCAAGGCCTCAACCTGAGGTCAATCTACTCGGGTGGGCTCGGCTATCACCTGATCAACACCGACAGGACAACGCTGGATTTGCTCGGCGGCCTGAACTACACGCGTGAGACATACAGCGGGACGACGAATGGCGGGGGGATGGGCACGGAGCGGAACCTGGCGGGAGTTACGACGGGTGAAACTTTCACGCGCAAGTTCGGCTCGACGACTGTGGTGACGGAGCAGTTTTATTTCTATCCTGACCTGACGAATACGGGTCAGTACCGGTTCGCGCTGGATGCGGCCTCGGTGACGAAAATTAACAAGTGGCTGGGGTTGCAGTTGTCGATTAGCGATCGGTACGTGAGCAATCCGCCGATTGTGGGAACCAAATCGAACGACGTGATCTTCTCGACGGGGATTAATCTTGCGTTCACGCACTAAAGGTAAGCACGTCTGAGAGATCACCAGTTGGGAGAACGAAATGAATTAGCTCCGCGAGCTGAATCTCTGAAAGCAGCTCGCGCATCCGACGGGTGACTTTGGACTGTTTGTAGTCAGGAAATCGATAGGAGAAAAGAGACGATGGCGAAGATGAAAGCGGTACAGGTGCCAAAGGCGGGTGGAGAATTTGAAGTGGTGGAGCGGGAGATTCCGCAGCCTGGACCGGGACAGGTGCGGATCAAGGTGCAGGCTTGCGGAGTTTGCCACAGCGATGTCCTGACAAAGGAAGGCGGTTGGCCAGGTATAACGTACCCGCGTGTGCCGGGGCATGAGGTGGTGGGCGTGATTGACGAGATGGGCAGCGGCGTCACGGCATGGAAGAAGGGAGAGCGAGTGGGGGTGGGTTGGCACGGTGGGCAGGATGGAACCTGCTTGCAATGCCGGCGCGGAGATTTCGGGAACTGCGCGAATCTGAAGGTTTGCGGAATCGCCTACGACGGTGGATATCAGGAATACATGGTTGCGCCGGTGGAAGCCCTCGCGCATATGCCGGAATCGCTCGACGCGGCGGAAGCGGGTCCTCTCATGTGTGCCGGGGTTACGACCTTCAACGCGCTACGTCACAGTGGCGCGCTGCCGAGCGACTTGGTGGCCGTGCAAGGAGTGGGTGGACTTGGGCACCTCGGAATACAGTTCGCGCAGAAATTCGGTTATCGAGTGGCCGCCATCGGCCGCGGACCGGAAAACGCGGCGCTCGCTAAGAAGCTTGGAGCGCACGTGTACATCGATAGCGCCGCAACCGATGCCGCGGCGGAATTGCAAAAGCTTGGAGGAGCGCGCGTGATTTTGGCTACGGCACCCAGCTCGAAGGCCATGTCCGCTTTGATTAATGGACTCGGTGCGAATGGAAGACTGATGGTGGTGGGTGCGACCATGGATTCGATCGAGGTCACTCCGATTCAATTAATCGTAGGAATGAAGAGTCTGCAGGGGTGGGCGGCAGGGATTCCCACGGATTCGGAAGATACCTTGCGATTCTCGGAAATAACAGGCGTGCGACCGATGATCGAAAAGTTTCCGCTCGAGAAGGCTGCCGAAGCGTATGCGCGGATGATGAGCGGAAAGGCGCAATTTCGCGCCGTGCTGACGATGTGAGATTGCAGTTGCTAAACGCGGGATAATTTTGCATCGGCAGCGTGCGGGATGTGTTTCCATCCAGTCCGCACCGTCGCAGACAACTCCAACGAAAATCATCGGCGTATTTGGAAGGCCAGGGTGAACCTGTCCTCAAGGTGGGTCACTACCTGTCTTGGAGTACTATTGACTTTCGCTTTTGGTTCGCCTATCTTCGCTACGCTGATAAAAGGCCCCTGGGGGTTGCGATGACACTAACGAAGAGGCAGAAGGAAGTTCTGAACTACCTTGTTGCGTTCATGAACAAGAACGGCTATTCGCCGAGTTTTGAGGAGATTGCGCACGCTCTGAAGCTTACGTCACTCGCTACCGTCCACAAGCACCTCTCGACGCTGGAAAAGAAGAACTACATACGCCGCGGTTACAACCAGAGCCGGTCAATCGAGGTGGTGCAGCTGCCGAAACCGGTTCGCGAGCAGGTCTTGGATCGGCATGTAATTGAGTTGCCGCTGGCGGGAAGGATCGCGGCGGGCAGTCCGCTGGAAGCAGTGGAAGACAAGGAGACGATTTCGCTGGCCGATTTTGCGCGCGGACAGAACACGTTTGTGCTGCAGGTGAAGGGCGAATCGATGCGCGAGGATCACATTCTGGACGGTGATTTCATCGTCGTGGAACAGACGCAGGTGGCGAATCCGGGGGAGATTGTTGTCGCGCTGGTCGGGGAAGACGAAGCGACTGTGAAGCGCTTCTATCGCGAGCCCGGCGGTAAGATTCGTTTGCAGCCGGCGAATTCGCAGATGTCGCCGATACTTGTACAAGCTACGGATGTGAGGATTCAGGGGCGCGTGGTGGGAGTGCTGCGGAAGTATTGATTCGCCGGCCCGTGATTCGGCGAGCTTTCAGGCCCAGGGTCTGTATCTTCTTCCTGATATTCGTTTAAGGTTCAGTTGGCTCTCCGAGCACAGCTGTTTCAATTTGGGTTGCCATTCTTTGCGCGCGGGACTACATTCGGGACTCCCAGTCATTCTACTTTCAGCGAGACCAGGCCCAAGGAGGGTAAATGTGGGGAGATAAGAAAACGGAGACTCCGGCAAAGACTCCGCTCCCGCAGCAGTCCAAGCCTTCGACACCATCCGCAACACCATTTACCGGGGAGGTAAAAACTATGGCACCACTTGATTCTCCGTATCCTGCGACGACGTCGAGCGGCGGCACGGCTCGTCTGGGAGCAAGTCTGCACGTGAAGGGCGAAATCACCGGCAACGAAGACCTGCACATTGACGGCACGGTCGAAGGCCTTGTTCATCTTGAGGACCGGAAGCTGACGATCGGAGCCAGCGCGAAAGTGACGGCAGACATCATTGCGCGCGAAGTGGCGGTGTTTGGAAATGTGAAGGGCAATCTGCGAGCGCGCGACCGCATCGAGATCAAGAAGGACGGCTCGGTGGTCGGGGACTTGACGACTGCTCGGATCATGATCGAGGACGGCGCGTACTTCAAGGGCTCGATCGAGATCGACAAGACTGGCGACGCTTCCAGCAGCGACAGCGATCTGGACAAACCGGCGTACACGCGCACCGTGCGGACTGCGTCGAGCTAGCGCTTCGTCCGACTAACAGCGGCGGTGCGACTGGCTCGGCGGAGCCGGCGCGACAGCTCTCGGTCCCCGGGCGGGTCACAAGGTGTGGCTCGCCATCCGGGGGCACTTCCTTTTCTACTTCTACCCTGCGCCAGCCTGCCCCTCTGCCCCTTCGTATGACGACTCTTCGTTGACAGAAATCGAGAGCTAGCCTATAGTTAGCGTTTGTCTTTTGAAGGAAAGGTGTGACTGGGCAGATGCGGACGTATGTTCCAAAGGGCCGAGAGGCCGAAGAGTTGACGGTAGGGAAGAACTGGTTCGTGCTGGATGCGAACGGGATCGTATTGGGGCGCCTGGCGACGCGCGTGGCGAGAATTTTGATTGGCAAGGACAAGCCGAATTACACGCCGTTTCTCGACTCGGGCGATCACGTGATCGTGATCAATGCCGAGCGCATCAAGCTCACTGGCAACAAGATCGATCAGAAAATTTATCGCCATCACAGCGGAGCACCGGGCGGGTTGAAAGAGGTTCCGATCCGGACGCTGTTGCAACGCCGTCCAGAAGAGGTGGTGCGCGAGGCGGTGCTTGGGATGTTGCCAAAAAACAAGCTCCGTGCGCGTCGCGCCAAGAAGCTGCGTGTCTATGCCGGAAGTGAAGCGCTTGCCCGCCACGCCGGACAGAAGCCCCAGCCGATAGCGCTGTAACCTCGAGACAGAGTTTTGAGAATTTTTGCGCTCTTCGTGGAGAAATCTGCGAGGAGTGCCTGTGAATCGCTGCCGAGGATTGAATCGGCAATGAGCGTTCACGATAAACAGGAGGCAAGTTGAGTTCAGCTTCGAATTCGCTGGAAGGCGCGGCAGGCAAGCAGTTCTACGGAACCGGACGCCGCCGGGAAGCGGTTGCGCGCGTGTACGTGAGGGTGGGGCCGGCGCGGTTCACGGTGAATGGCCGTCCTGTCGAAGAATATTTCCGGAATATTGCGTGGAACACCGCGGCCACTGAGCCGCTGAAGTTCACGCAGATGCAGGATCAGGCGGATGTGCGCGCTACCGTGAAGGGCGGCGGAGTAGGCGGGCAGGCCGGTGCGGTGCGGATGGGACTTTCGCGCGCTCTGTCGAAGCTGAATCCGGACCTGCGGCCGAGCCTGCGGAAGAACGGTTTCCTGACGCGCGATTCGCGCATGAAGGAACGGAAGAAGTACGGGCAAAAGGGAGCGCGTCGCCGCTTCCAGTACAGCAAGCGGTAGAGTTGCCCTGAGACCACAACACTGTTGCGGCCTCAGGGTGAACAAGCGGTAATTTGATTTTCGGTCCGGCTTCGCGAGAGGCCGGATTAATTCACGGCCGGGAAGGACCGGCAGAAAAGGATGCTGGCGCCGCGAGGCGAGAAAAGCGTCCCTCTATTTAAGGAGGTACTTTGGGAGTCGAAATTACGATGAAGGAGCTTCTGGAGGCCGGTGTTCATTTCGGCCATCAGACGCGCCGCTGGAATCCGAAGATGAAGGAGTACATCTTCGGCGAACGAAATGGTATCCACATCATTGACCTGCAAAAGACCTTGAAGATGTTTCGCGACGCTGCCAGGTACGTGGCGGAAATGGCCGCGCAAGGCAAGAGCGTGCTTTTCCTCGGCACCAAGCGCCAGGCACAGGAAGCCATCGCCGAAGAGGCCACCCGCTGCGGGATGTTTTACGTGAATCACCGGTGGCTGGGCGGAACGCTGACGAACTGGGTCACACTTCAAAAATCCATCAAACGCCTGAAGCTGCTGAAGGCCATGAGTGAAGATGGCCGGATGGCGCAGTTTTCGAAAAAAGAGGGCGCGCGGCTCGACCGCGAACTGAAGCACCTCCAACAGAATTTTTCCGGCGTCGAAAATATGGCTACGCTTCCGGACGCGATGTTCGTGATCGATCCGAACGCGGAAGTGATTGCGGTGCGCGAGGCGCGCCGGATGGGCATTCCGGTAGTGGCGATCGTGGACACCAACTGCGATCCCGATCTCGTCAACTGGGTGATTCCCGGTAACGACGACGCGTTGCGCGCGATTCGGCTGTTTACTTCGAAGATTTCCGACGCAGTGCTGAGCGGGCGGCAGACATTCGAACAGTCGCAAATTGCGGATCAGAAGGTTGCTGGCGTGGAGGGAGCGGAACCGGAAGTGGATTACGTCGATACGAGCGCCTACGAGGTGTATGAGAAGCAGGAAGGCGATTTCGTGGAGGGCGAACCCGGGGACGTGAGCTCGGAAGAAGTGATTACCCCGCTGGCGAACGGCGACGATTCAGTCCCGCGCTAGTTATCGCCGTTCGTTCTGTCGTATTGAGACCAGAAAAACAGGATTGAACAGGGCCTCGCAAACTTCGGGCCACCAGCCCGAATCCATATCAAAGGAATTGAGCGCCGACATGGCAACAGACGGAAAACCGAACGCGCAACAGGTGAAAGAGCTGCGCGACCGCACCGGAGCAGGCTTCACCGCGTGTCGCGAAGCGCTGATTGAAGCGCAAGGGAACGTGGAGCAGGCGATCAACGTTCTGCGCAAGAAGGGCCAAGCGGCGGCAGCGAAGAAGGCGCAGCGCGCGACGTCGGAGGGGCTCGTGGGCTCATACATCCATGCGGGCGGAAAGATCGGCGTGCTGGTGGAAGTGAACTGCGAGAGCGATTTCGTGGCGCGCACGGAGGATTTTCAACGACTGTGCCACGACGTGGCGATGCACATCGCTGCGCTCGATCCGCGGTTTTTGCGCCGCGAAGAAGTTACGCAGGAAATTCTTGACCGCGAGCGGGAGATCTACAAGGATCAAGCCAAACAGACAGGGAAGCCTGAGAACGTCATCGATAAGATCGTAAACGGCAAGATGGAAAAATTCTACGAAGAGAATTGCCTCTACGAGCAGCATTTCATCAAGGACGAAGGCGTCACCATCAAAGAACTAGTCGATCAAGCGATTGCGAAGATGGGCGAGAATATCGCGGTGCGGCGATTTTCGCGGTTCAAGGTGGGCGAGATGGACAGCCCGACCGCGCCTCCGCCGGCTTCAGAAGAGCCGGATGCGCTTGTTCCCGCTGTGTAGCCGGGACTTTCCTTATACCTTCTGAAAATTTGCCGCGGCGAAGCATGCCTGGTTTTACAAAGTGCCAGCACCCTGAGATTATGCGAAAATTTGCCAAGGCAGCTCATGGCCGAGTGCCCGGCTGGCATCAAATTCGGTAGTGCCAAATCATTGGAAGGGCACTAGAATGCCCGCGGGGAAAACTGGGCCGACCACACAATGACAACTGCCGATGCAGCGACGCGTATCAGCGCGAAGGGTGCGCCCGTTTACGAGCGGCTGGTGTTGAAACTTTCGGGCGAATCGCTTTCGGGACCGGAACATTCGGGCATTCACGCGGCTACGATTCAGGGAATTGCGCACGAGGTGAAGGAAGTTCAAGAGCTGGGTGTGCAGGTGGCGATTATGGTGGGTGGTGGAAATATTTTCCGCGGCGCACGCCAGAAAGAACTCTCGATCGACCGCGCTACTGGCGACTACATGGGCATGCTCGCGACGGTGATCAACGGCCTGGCGCTGCAGGATGCTCTGGAGAAGTCCGGCTGTCATACGCGGCTTATGAGCGCGATCGAGATGCATCAGGTCGCAGAACCTTTTATCCGGCGGCGCGCGACACGGCACCTGGAAAAGGATCGGGTGGTGATTTTCGCGGCGGGCACCGGCAACCCTTATTTTTCAACGGATACGGCTGCGGCGTTGCGCGCGATGGAGATCAAGGCGCAAGTGATCTTGAAGGCGACACGCGTGGACGGCGTATATGATGCCGACCCGGAAAAAGTGCCTGGCGCGAAGCGGTTTGAGAAAATAACCTATCTCGACGTCCTGAAGAAGGGTTTGTCGGTGATGGATTCAACGGCTATTTCGCTCTGTATGGACAACAAGATGCCGATTGTGGTGTTCAACATGAATGTGCCGGGCAATTTGAAGCGCGTGGTGCTGGGCGAACCGGTGGGATCAACGGTGAGCGCCGCGTAACAAGCGAACGACGGAGGCAATTTCGCAGATGACTACGATTGCCACAAGCAAAGATGCTATCAGCCAGTCGAAAATCCGTATGGAAAAGGCGGTGGAGGATTTTCGCAAAGAGCTTTCAGGAGTGCGGACCGGCCGCGCAAATGTGTCGCTGCTGGATCATCTCCGGGTGGACTATCACGGCACGCCGATGCCCGTGAATCAGCTCGGCACGTTGAATGTGCCGGACGCGACGATGATTGTGATCGCACCTTGGGATCCGAGCGCTGTGCCGCTCATTGACAAGGCGATTCGAACTTCCGACTTGGGGCTGAATCCCGCGTCCGATGGAAAAGTGCTGCGCGTGCCGATTCCGGCGCTGACGGAAGATCGTCGCAAGGATCTGGTGAAGCACATTCATAGAGTGCTCGAGAACCACCGCACCGCTGTTCGCAATATTCGCCGCGACATCAAGGAAGCGGTCGAGAAACTCGAGAAGGAAAAGAAAATCAGCGAGGACGAGAAGAAGAGGACTCTTGACGAGCTTGAAAAACTCACTCACTCGGAAACTAAGAAAATCGAAGACCTTTCTGCTGCGAAAGAAAAAGAAGTGATGGAAATCAAATGACGGCTTAGATTGCCTCGCATCTTTTCACTTGGAAATTTCTCGCCGGTGTTTACCCAAATCAGTTAAGTGAGCGGACATCTTCTGGGCGGATCAGTGTGAAAGTGCACTCGCCAGTGGATGCGGAACAGGCCAGTGTTCCGCGGCGAACCAGTTTCACCGGAGAAGCGTCGGGAAACATCGCGCCATACTGGAGATCGCGCAACTTTCCAGCGAACGGCCGAAGTTTGTCGCTGCCGGAGATAAATTTGACAGCGTCGACTTTTGCCGTTTTGCCGCCCGGCGACAGCAGAACGAAAAAGTCCGCCTGAGCATCTTCTTTCAACAGTTTTCCTGCAGGTAGACTTCGAATCAAGGCGAGCTCGGTCTGGGCTTCCTTCACCTGCCCGTCAAGACCCGTGTTGCCTCCAAGAAGTATTACGAGACGAGCGCGGGTTTCGGGAACGGAGTGCGGCGCGGCGATTGCCAGCGCAAACATGTGAATCGCGCGGTCTTTCTCGCCTCGCTTCTGATAGATCTGCGCAAGGTGATCGCCTACTTCGCCGTGCTGATTTAGCAGCCAGGAGGCTTGCACGAAATCCAGAGCTTTCGCATCGTCGCCCTTTTGAAAATAAACCCAGCCAAGCGTGTCCCAATAGGCGCCGATGCTTGCCACTGCGTTCAAATTGTCGAGCGAAAGATTCGAAAGCTCCACGTTGCGCAGGCTGGCAGCAGTGGTTGAGACGGCCGATTCGGCGTATTGCAGTGCTTTATCGAGTTCGAGTGAATGATCGGCGAGGTTATAGGCGACGTTGTTCCAGACATCCGGGGTTTGCGAGATTTCTGCAGCTTTCTCGAACGCGGCGAGGGCTTTGTCTTTCTCGTTCGTATTTAGATAAGCCTGGCCCAGTCCAACCTGGAGGCCCGCATTTTCGGGTGAGAGAACGCTAGCTTTGTCGAGTTCAGGAACAGCTGCGGCGTATTTATGCTGCTGGAGTAACAGCGAGCCCAATGCGGAGTGGGCGATCGGGTCGAGCGGGTTCAGTTCAATCTGCTTCTTGTAGGCGACTTCTGCTTCGTCGAATTTTTCCTGTTGCTGCAAAGCAATGCCCAGGTAGTTGTAGGCGTGCTCGTCAAACGCGTTCACGCCGATCTGTTTGCGAAATGCATCAGTTGCTTTGTCGAAATTGCCTGCACGGAGATAAGCGATGCCCAGGTCGTTCCAGGCCTGTTTGTGTTTTGGTTCGAGTTCGACGACACGTTGAAAGAGCGGAATGGCGGCGTGTATGTTGCCTGAATTAAGCGCCGCGAGGCCTGTCTCGAGTAGTTCGTCCGCGTTTGCCGTGGCGGGCAGCGTGGGCACTCCCGTGGCGGAGTTCGCGATCGCGAGCGTCTGAGTCTCATCCGATTCGACTGCACGCGCAAATGCAAGATAATCGCTCGTTCGCGATGCAGGCAACTCGCGCATTTTAAAAGTGAGCGACCGGCCGACGGTGAGGATGTGATCTTCGTAGCGATAGCTGGATTTGAATTCGGCGTAATCTCGCGGGACGGAAACTCCTACGGGAGGCTGCGCGACGTAGTTATCGGGCAGGGTCAGTTTCAGGTGCACGGTTACGTCGAGAGGGCTGCCGAGGTGAATAGGCGTGGAATTTTCCTCCGGCACTGCCGGAACGCCAATTGCGGCGAGCGGGAGGGCGACTCGCGTCTTCTTGCTGGACCAATCGAGATAGTTTGGCTGGGCCAGGTCGAGATCGAGCTCAAAGGGCTTCGACGTATCGGAAGGATCGCTGGATTTTACGGCCGTAACTTCGCCGTGAAGGCCGTCGAGAGTGGCTACCGTTTGGCCCAGCTCTTTCCATTGCGTTTGCGGAGTGCGGCGAAAAGCAATGCGCAGCGCGAGTTCGTTGTCACCGCGAACGAAGTAGCGAAGTTGCGAGGTGAGCTTACCCAGTTCACTTACCTGGGCATCGACTTCGACGCGTTGCGTTGAAAGAAATGGGGGATCTTGTGGAGTTTCGATGATCTTTCCTGTGCCATCGGCCGGCACCAGCAGTGCTGATTTATTGCGTAGCGACGCGGCGAGAAGCCGAAATGGCGCAACTTCAGTCGTAGTGTCCATCCAGATCAGCTGGCCGTTCACGGGCACCGCGGTGATCATGTGATCGAATTGCGAGGGCGAAGGCAACGAGATGTCAAGCTTTCGCAGCGAGGGAATCAGCACCGCGTCGGAGCGGATGCCCGCGGCTGCAAGCATCGCTGCGAGAAGGGTGTGCTTGTCTTTGCAGTCGCCGTACTGATTTGTGAAAACTTCCGAAGCTGCGTGCGGCTGATACCGCGAGAGGCCAAAGGAGAGGCTGACGTAACGAATATTTTTGGAGACGTAATCGTAGAGCGCCTGGATTTTGTCGAGTTCGGTGGAGCGCCCCTGGATTAGCTCCTGTGTTTTTGCACGAATTTCTACTGATGGATCAGTGCGACCCTTTTCGAGTTGTGAGTACCAGCGCGCGATCTCTTCCCAATTTTCGAAGGTTGTGAGGCGGACGCTCGGCGGTTTCGGGTTCGAGTCATCGTTTTTTTTCTTCGCATCGCCTGCTGGGCGCGAGAGCACGGAACGCTTCCAGTGATAAATCGTCCGTTCGCCGGAGTCGTCCTTTTGAAAACTGAATTCGGGGGATTGCAAATTGATTGCGCGACCTTTGGGAACGTTCAGTTCAAGCCGTTCATCGAGAACAATCGTGCCTTCGAGAAAATTGTGCTCGAACCAGAACTGGTTGGGCGCGAATGCCCTCACGATGTGAGTGCTGATTGAGTACTCGAGAGTGTCGCCGGGACGCAGCGAAGGAACTGTGATGTGTTTTTCTTTGTAGTCGGTGTAAACGGGCGCGTCGCGCGCAATAGGAGCAGTCATTTCTTTCACGGCGTCGGGACCAGCCGTCACGTTGGTACCATCCGCTTTGTGCACGACAACTGAACGCACATCCATTTTCTCGTTGGCTTCACCGTAGCCGAAAACAAGCTCGCCCAGAGCCTGCAGGCCGGCGTCGCTTTGGACGCGGATGCGGACGTTGAGCTCTCGTTCACCTGTGCCGTCATTCTCAAATCGTGCGCTTGAGTAATACTTCTCGATCAGGAATGGCTCCTGGGAGTACTCGCTCGAAGGCTGAGGAGTGGCAGCGGGAGCTGTTCCACTTTGGGACTCAGCTGGAGTTGCCGAGGGCGGCGATGAAGCCTGCGGCGAGGCAGTAGTGGTCGAGCACGCGAGAGCAAATAGAAGACCGAGGCAAGAAACGCGAAACATGCAAGCTCCCTGTTGAAAATTGCGATTCAAGTGTAGGCATTTCGCTGGTGTTGGTAAAGCCGAGCGAGCGGCGTGAGTTCGCAATCGGAAATAATTCAGACAGTTTATTGACCCTGCGGGTAGATCGATTAAGGCAAGCCGGGGTGCTAGAACTTGTGTGCCAAAGGATATATTCCTGGTAACCTGCAGATAGTACGCTTGTTAGAGAGTGCGGCTTTGATCCCCTAAACTTCATCTGGCTCCGGCTAGAGGTGGGTAAGGCGCACTACGCCGATAAAGTGAGATGAATTAACACCGAGCTTCCCGGAGGCCACCCCGTCGGGCCGGGAATTTCACCGACGAAAATAATTGTAAATATTTGCGAAATAATTTCCACAACTGAGCGGGTTGACAATAGTCTTTATTTTCCCTATACTTCGGCGGTTGTTCGGGCCTCGGTTAAGGCCCTGTGGTGAAAGGGAAGTCTTCCAGCCCCGGAACAGAGAACGGCGGAACGGGGCCGGGAAGAGCGGCCAGAATGGGGCGCCAGCCCCGCAAAGCCGTGCAGCCTCTCCGTATTAAGCAGATGCAGTTCACTCCTCGGGGTGAAGCGTCAGCGCGGAGTACCTGAATTACCTTCGGGTGCGTGGGCGACCTTTTCTGTTCATTCACGTGCGTAGCTCTGCGCGGCGAATTTGTATTTTCGCAAGCGCAGAAGAGGACGCAGAGTTTTCGAGATGCGAGGGGGTAGAGCGTGCCGACGTTTGCACAATTAGTGCGTTACGGGCGAGAGCAGATCCGGACGAAGACGAAGTCGCCGGCGCTGGAAGGCTGTCCGGAAAAGCGCGGCGTGTGCGTGCGCGTGTATACGCAGACGCCGAAGAAGCCGAACTCGGCGCTGCGCAAAGTGGCGCGCGCGCGGCTGACGAACAGCGCGGAAGTGACGACGTACATTCCGGGCATTGGCCACAATTTGCAGGAGCACTCGATCGTGCTCGTGCGCGGAGGCCGCGTGAAGGACCTTCCCGGCGTTCGCTACCACGTGATTCGCGGTACTCTCGACGCAGCGGGTGTCGAAAATCGCAAGCAAGGGCGCTCGAAATACGGCGCCAAGCGGCCCAAAGCCGCTCAAAAGTAGGAGAGCAGATAGATGCCACGTAAAGGATGGGTTCTTCGCCGCAAAATTCCGGGCGATCCGGTCTACGGCAGTGACCTGGTGCAGAAGTTTATTTCGAGCATGATGTATGACGGCAAGCGGTCGACTGCGCAGACGATTTTTTACAATGCGATGGACCAGGTGGCGAAGAAGACGAACGACGACGCATTCAAGCTGTTTAAGAAAGCGATTGAGAATTGCAAGCCAGTGCTGGAAGTGAAGTCGCGACGCGTAGGCGGCGCGAACTATCAGGTACCGGTGGAAGTGAATCCCTTCCGGCGGCAATCGCTCGCAATTCATTGGCTGGTGCTGTACTCGCGCACGCGCGGCGGCAAGTCAATGACGGATCGGCTGGCGGAAGAAATTATGGACGCCGCAAATGGACGCGGCGGCGCGGTGAAGAAGAAGGAAGACGTGCACCGCATGGCGGAAGCGAACAAGGCCTTCGCGCATTATCGTTGGTAGGGGGACGCTGGTAGGGCGTCGGTAAATTTCGAAAATGGCACGACAAGTACAACTCGATCAGATTCGCAATATCGGGATCATGGCGCACATAGACGCCGGAAAGACGACGTCAACCGAGCGCATCCTGTTCTACACGGGTGTGACTTATAAGATCGGCGAAGTGCACGAAGGCACTACCGTGATGGACTGGATGGAGCAGGAGCGCGAGCGCGGGATTACGATCACGTCAGCGGCGACCACCGCTTCGTGGACGCGTTTCGACAAGAAATACCGCATCAATATCATCGATACGCCGGGCCACGTGGATTTCACGGTGGAAGTCGAGCGCTCGCTGCGCGTACTCGATGGCGCTGTCGCGATTTTCGACGCTGTCGCCGGTGTGCAGCCGCAGTCGGAGACCGTGTGGCGTCAGGCTGACAAGTATCGAGTGCCGCGCATTGCGTTCATTAATAAGATGGACCGCATCGGCGCCGACTTCGACCATTCAATTCGCTCGATGCGGCAAAGACTTTCGGCCCACCCCGTTCCCCTCCAGTATCCCATCGGCAGAGAAGACAATTTTATCGGCGTGATTGATTTCATCGAAGAGCGCGCCATTATCTGGAAAGACGAAACGCTTGGCGCCGAGTACGAAGTGCTGCCGCTCGAAAAACTGTGGGACGCGAAGTTCCTCGAATCGCGGCCCGAAATCGGTACGGCCGTGAAAGCTTCGGCACTGACTCCGGAATTTTACAAAGAGCATCGCGATAAGGTGGTTGAGTACATTGCAGAGCACGACGATGCCGTGCTGACGAAATATCTGGCCGAGCACAAACTCGAACCAGCCGAACTGCGCGCTTCGATTCGCCGCTCGACGATTGGCCTGAAACTGGTTCCGGTTCTGGCAGGTTCGGCTTTCAAGAATAAGGGCGTTCAACCTCTCCTCGATGCCGTGGTGGATTACCTGCCGTCTCCGGTCGATGTTCCGCCGGTTGAGGGCGAAGATCCGAATGGCGACGAAGCTGTTCTGCGTCGCGCCGCTGACGATCAGCCATTCGCCGCACTGGCATTCAAAATCATGACCGACCCGTTCGTCGGCCACGTCACGTACATCCGCGTTTATTCCGGTGTGCTCAAAACCGGCCAATCGGTTTACAACTCGACGCGCAAGACGCGCGAGCGCATTGGCCGTCTGCTGCGCATGCACGCGAACAAGCGCGAAGAAATCGAATCGATTGAAGCGGGCGATATTGCGGCTTGTGTAGGTCTGAAGAATGTGACCACAGGTGACACACTGTGCGACGAAGAAAAACCCATCGTGCTCGAGAACATCGATTTTCCGGCGCCCGTAATCTCAGTCGCGATCGAGCCAAAGACGAAGGCTGACCAGGAAAAAATGGGTGCCGCGCTCGGAAAGCTCGCACAGGAAGACCCGACCTTCCGCGTTCATACTGACCATGACACCGGCCAGACCCTGATTTCCGGAATGGGCGAGCTGCACCTGGAAATTATCGTCGATCGCATGATGCGCGAATTCAGCGTGCAGGCGAATGTAGGCCGGCCACAGGTGGCGTATCGCGAGACGATTTTGAGAAAGGCCGAGGGCGAGGGGAAATACATTCGGCAGACCGGCGGCCGCGGCCAGTATGGCCACGCGGTGCTTTCGGTTCATCCTCTTCCGAATTCAAATCACGAAGACATGCACGAGATGTCGACGGATGAAATCGACGAACTCGCGAAATCAGTTGCAGGCAAGGGCGGGAAGTGGCACTTCGACAAAGAGCATCGGCTGCTTTTCGTTGACAAAGTTGTTGGCGGAGCGATTCCCAAGGAATTTATCCAGCCGATCGAGAACGGCGTACGCGAAGCGATGGAAACAGGCGTACTCGCGGGCTATGAAATGGTTGATTGCGCGGTAGTGCTGGAAGACGGCAGCTATCACGACGTGGACAGCTCAGAAATGGCTTTCAAAATTGCCGGGTCGATGGCCTTCAAGGACGCCTGCAAGAAGGCGAATCCAAAGCTGCTAGAGCCCATCATGCGCGTTGAAGTGGTAGTTCCTGAGGATTATATGGGGCCCGTGATCGCAGACCTGAACTCGCGGCGAGGTCAGTTGCAGGGACGCGAATCGCGCGGCGGCACGGAAATCATTAACGTGCAGGTCCCGCTGGCGGAGATGTTCGGGTATGCCACGGAAATTCGCAGCCGGACGCAGGGACGCGGTAGTTTTACGATGCACTTTTCGCATTACGAGCAGGCGCCGGGGTCCGTGTCAGAAGAAGTAATCGCACGCGCGACTGGCAAGACGGTGAAGTCCTGATCCAGTTCTTGAGTTCAAGATCGAGCAGAGCACGCTGAACGCAGAGGAGCAGAGAAAGACATGGCGAAGGAGAAATTCGAGCGCAGTAAGCCGCACGTAAACGTGGGGACGATTGGGCACATCGACCACGGCAAGACGACGTTGACGGCTGCAATTACGAAAGTGCTTTCCAAGAACAACCCCAAGGTGCAGTTTCGGGCGTTTGATTCGATTGACAACGCGCCGGAAGAGCGCGAGCGCGGAATCACGATTGCAGTGTCGCACGTGGAGTATGAGACGCCGAACCGGCACTACGCGCACATCGATTGCCCGGGCCACGCCGACTACATCAAGAACATGATTACGGGCGCGGCGCAGATGGATGGAGCGATTCTGGTAGTAGCAGCGACGGACGGTCCGATGCCGCAGACCCGCGAGCACATTCTTCTCGCGCGGCAGGTGGGCGTGCCGTACATCGTGGTGTTTCTGAACAAGTGCGATGTGGTGGAAGATCCCGAACTGCTTGAGCTGGTCGAACTCGAAGTGCGCGAGCTTTTGAAGACCTATCAATTTCCGGGCGACACGGTTCCGGTGGTTCGCGGCTCGGCGCTGAAGGCTCTCGAAGGCGATGCGAAGTGGGAGAAGACGATTCTGGAGTTGATGGAAGCGGTGGACAAGAACGTGCCGTTGCCAGTGCGGGATATCGAAAAGCCGTTCGCGATGCCGATCGAAGATATTTTTTCGATTTCTGGTAGAGGCACGGTGGTGACAGGGCGAGTCGAGCGCGGCAAAGTGAAAGTGGGCGAAGAAATCGAGATTGTGGGATTCCGTCCGACGATGCGCAAGACGGTGACGGGCGTGGAGATGTTCCGCAAGCTGCTCGATGAAGGAATAGCGGGCGACAACGTCGGGTTGTTGCTGCGCGGCACGGAAAAAGATGAAGTGGAGCGCGGTCAGGTGCTGGCCAAGCCTGGCTCGATCACGCCGCACACGAAGTTCAAAGCGGAAGCGTACGTATTGACGAAGGAAGAGGGCGGGCGGCACACGCCGTTCTTCACGGGCTACCGGCCGCAGTTTTACTTCCGCACGACGGACGTGACGGGAGACGTGAAGCTGCCGCAGGGAGTGGAGATGGTGATGCCGGGCGACAACATATCGGTAGAGATATCGTTGATCACGCCGGTAGCGCTGGAGAAGGGATTGCGATTCGCAATTCGCGAAGGCGGCCACACGGTGGGCGCCGGCGCAGTTGCTGAGATCATCGAGTAACCATGCCCAACGGAGAAAAAATTCGGATTCGTTTGAAGGCGTACGACCACCGCATTCTCGATCAATCAACGAAAGAGATTGTCGATACGGCGAAGCGCACCGGCGCCGACGTCGCCGGTCCGATTCCGCTGCCAACGGTCATTAACCGCTGGACGGTATTGCGGTCGCCGCACGTGGACAAGAAATCGCGCGAGCAGTTCGAGATGCGCACGCACAAACGCTTGATCGATATTCTCGAGCCCACTCCGGACACGGTGGACGCGCTCATGAAGCTCGATTTGCCACCAGGCGTAGACGTTGAGATCAAGGCTTTCGGACGCGAGCATTCAGTGAAGTAGAAGCGGATATTGCCCGGGTTTTGAGACTCGAGGCTTCGCACAAGTTGCGATAAGCAAAAGCCGAGGAAAGAGCGAACGCGATGGCAGTGACAGGAATACTCGGAATCAAGCTGGGAATGACGCAAGTCTTCGCCGATGACGGCACGGCGGTACCATGCACGGTGCTGCAGGCGGGTCCATGCGTTGTCGTACAGCGGCGAACGAAAGACAAGGATGGCTACGATGCAGTGCAGCTTGGCCTTGTCGAATTCATAAAGCCGCAGCGAGTGAACAAGCCTCTCACCGGTCATTTCAAAAAAGCTGG
The DNA here is from genome assembly GCA_963729525.1 of uncultured Acidobacteriota bacterium. GTDB lineage: Bacteria > Acidobacteriota > Terriglobia > Acidiferrales > UBA7541 > Palsa-295. The sequence goes on along the minus strand of CAVSOB010000005.1, from coordinate 1,800,311 downwards.
CGTGGCTCCGATGCGGTACGTACGCGAAGTGCGGCTCGCGGATTCAAAAGATGAAACCAAACCGGGCGACCGCGTCCTCGTTGACGGCTTCAAGATTGGCGAGTTCGTGGACGTAACCGGCGTGAGCAAAGGCAAAGGCTTCGCGGGCGGCGTAAAGCGTTGGCACTACCGCGGCGGCGAAGGCAGCCACGGTTCGATGTTTCATCGCGCGCCTGGCGGGATTGGGGCGAGCTCGTTTCCATCGCGCGTTTGGAAAGGCCAGCACTTCCCGGGGCACATGGGCAACGAGCGAGTGACGTCGAAAAATTTGCGGGTCGTGAAGGTCGATACCGACGAGAACCTGCTGCTCGTGCGCGGCGCGGTACCGGGTCCGGCCGGCAGCTACATTTTTATCAACAAGGCCAAATCGGCCAGGTAAGAATTCGAGAGAGACGAAGAGACGACGATGCCTGTTGCAGACGTGATGAGCCTGGATGGGAAGAAAGTCGGCCAGATTGAGCTGGCGGACGATGTATTTGGCGTGAAGGTGAATCGAGACCTTCTGCACGAAGCCGTGCGCCACTACCTCGCCGGACGCCACCGCGGAACCCACAAGACGAAAGATAAGAGCGAAGTAAGTGGCTCGGGAAAAAAGCTCTGGAAGCAGAAGGGAACGGGCCGCGCGCGAATCGGGTCGATCCGGTCTCCGCTCTGGCGCCACGGCGGCACGGTGCACGGACCTACGCCGCACAGCTACGACTACGCCCTACCGAAGAAAATGATTCTGGGCGCGCTGCGATCGGCGCTTTCCTCGAAGCTTGCGGAAGCAAAATTAACGATCGTCGATGGCTGGAAGCTCGAATCGCACAAGACCAAGCCGTTCAGCGAAGCGCTCGGAAGGTTGAACAAGGAAACGCGCACGATTCTGCTGGTGGAAAATGGCGCGAACCTCAACCTCGAACGCGCCAGCCGCAATATTGATGGCGTGACGCTGGTTCCAGCGACTGGCCTCGAAACGTACGACCTGATGCGGCATGACCACCTTATGCTCTCGCGCGAAGCGGCCGCAAAGTTGAGCCGTGCACTGTCGGCAACGAAGCCTGAAACGCCGATACAAATCGAACCTGCCCCACGGGCAGCGGAAAAGAAAGCGTCGAGCGAAAAGGCTGAGACGAAAGCGCCCGTGAAAGCGGCCGCGCCGAAGACCGCAAAGAAGCCAGCGGCGAAGAAGGAAAAGCCCAAGGCCAAGCCCAAAGGGAAGAAGGGTTAAGCGATGGCGACGAGGCTCTATCAAGTAATTCGGCGGCCGATCATCACCGAAAAAGGCCTGGCCGTTAAAGAGACGCAGCATACGGTGGTGTTCGAGGTGGCGTCGGACGCGTCGAAGACTGAAATCAAGGAAGCGGTGCAGCGCGTTTTCAAGGTGAAAGTGGACCACGTGCGCACGGCGAATTTTCACGGCAAGTTTCGGCGCCGAGGCCGCGCGGAAGGACACCGGCGCGACTGGAAGAAAGCCTACGTCCGGCTGGCGGAAGGCGAAAAGATGATCGAGTACGCCGAGAATCTGTAGTGCGGCGTAAACGGGAGCGAAGCTGCTCTCGCGAAAGTAAAGCAAGAGGCAATCGATAATGGCACTCAAAACATACAAACCGTATACGCCCTCACGGCGCTTTCTGACGATGCTCGACAAGAGCGACATCACGAAGCAAACGCCGGAGAAGTCTCTGGTCGAGTCGAAGAAGCGCACAGGAGGGCGCAATTCGCACGGCGAAGTGACGTCGTGGCACCGAGGGGGCGGGCATGCGCGGAAGTACCGGTCAATCGATTTCCGCCGCGAAAAACTGGGAATCCCGGCGAAGGTAGCGGCCATCGAATACGATCCCAATCGCTCCGCTCGCATCGCCTTGCTGCATTACGCGGACGGCGAGAAGCGCTACATCCTTCAACCGGTGGGTCTTGAAGTGGGAATGACGATTCAGAACGGCGAGGGCGCCGACATTCTCCCCGGAAACGCGCTGACGATCCGGCACATCCCGCCCGGCACGATGGTTCATAACCTCGAACTTTATCCCGGCAAGGGCGCGCAAGTGGTGCGGTCGGCGGGCGGAGCGGCGCAGCTGTTGAGCAAAGAAGGCGATTTTGCGCTGGTGAAGCTGCCGTCGGGCGAAGTGAGAAAATTCAGCGTGGATTGTATGGCTACGATCGGCCAGCTCGGCAATCTGGATCACGAGAACGTGACATATGGGAAGGCGGGCCGCACGCGATGGCACGGAAAACGTCCCACGGTGCGCGGCGTGGCAATGAACCCGGTGGACCACCCACACGGCGGTGGTGAAGGCCGTGTGAAGGGCAACCACCCGCAGACTCCCTGGGGTTTTCCGACTCTGGGCGCAAAGACGCGAAAGAAGCGTTCAAGCGACCGGATGATCGTGGAACGACGCAAACCGTAGTTGAGAAGTGAGAATTTTCGGAGAAGAAGAGAAACAAAATGAACCCGGCGCGGCGGGTATTAGAGAGCAACCCTATGACAGCCAGTAGAACGTCTCGACGTTCGCATCGACGGACACCCCGGCGAGCGGCACGTGTGCGGAAAGCGGTTCCGCGGCGTGCAGCAAAGCCAGTCGTGAAAGCCGGCTCGAAACTCGCGCCCGCGCCGCAAGTTCTGTTTCGTTTGTGCAAGGCCGGGTGGGCCGTGATTGTAGAAAAAATTCCAAACGCGCAAGGGACTCGTTTCGTATGTCCCTTCTGCCCGCTTTCGCACCGTGTGGCCGGCCCTGTAAGGGGATTCCGGAAAATGCGGCGCGCGCAGTGGGTGAAATTGCGCCGGGTCGAGGAGTAAGAAGAAAAGATGCCGCGCTCGCTTAAGAAAGGTCCGTTCATCGATAGCCACCTTCGCGTGAAGGTAGAAGCGTTGAATGAACGGAACGAAAAGAAAGTGGTGAAGACTTGGTCGCGCCGCTCGACGATTCTGCCCGAAATGGTGGGGCACACGATCGCGGTTCACAACGGCAAGAAATTCATCCCGGTGTATATCACCGAGCAGATGGTGGGTCACAAACTGGGTGAATTCTCACCGACGCGAACCTTCAAAGGCCACGCGGTAAAAGCGGCGCTCGAAAGGGCGGCGGCAGCGGCCGGCGCACCGGCAGCCGGTGCGGCGCCAGCGAGCGGTGGTGGCGGCGCAGCTCCTGCGCCGAAGGCATAAGCGATGGCTACCGCGATTCAAGCTCCCGGTCAGATCGAAGGCGTCGCGCAGGCGCGATTCATTCGCGTGTCACCGCAGAAGGCACGGCTGGTGATCGACTTAATTCGTGGCCAGCGGGCGGAAGAAGCATTGCAGACGCTGCGATTCACGAAAAAGCGAGTGGCGAAAGATGTCGAAAAGACTTTGCGCAGCGCCATTGCCAACGCCGAGCGCAAAGCCGAGGATTCGGGCGAGTCGCTTGACGTGGACGCCCTCTTCGTCACGCGCTGTTTCGTGAATGAAGGGCCGCGATGGAAGCGATTGCGTCCGGCGCCGATGGGCCGCGGCTTCCGTTACCAGAAGCGGACGAGCCACATCATCGTGGAAGTGGCAGAGCATCACCGCGCGGCAGCGGACCGTGTTGCGGCGGCAGCGGCCGAAGCGCAAGCATCGAAGGGCGTGAAAGGCGCGGTGCGAAAAGCTCGCAAGGCGCTCGAGAAACGCGCAAAGCAACCTCAGAAGAAAAAGAAGTAGGAGGCTCGTTTGGGGCAGAAAACACATCCGTACGGTTTTCGGCTGGGCTACAACAAGGGCTGGAAGTCTCGTTGGTTCGCGAAGAAGGACTACGCCGACCTGCTGCATGAGGACGTCCAGCTGCGCAAGGTGCTGAAAGAGAAGCTCAAGTCGGCTGGCATCGATTCAATTGACGTCGAACGCGCAGCCAACAAGCTTGTCGTTCGAATTTACACGGCGCGTCCCGGAATCATCATCGGGCGCAAAGGCTCGGAAATCGACAAGCTCAAGGGCGAAGTGCAGAAGCGGACAAAGCGGGAAGTGCACATCGATATTCAGGAGGTGCACCGTCCCGAATTGAACGCAACGCTCGTGGCTGAATCGATTGCGTTGCAGCTTGAAAAGCGCGTGGCTTTCCGGCGCGCGATGCGGAAGGCAGTTGACTCCGCGCTGCGCTTTGGCTGCAAAGGCATCAAGGTGCGCGTGGCGGGCCGGTTGAATGGCGCGGAAATCGCGCGCAAGGAATGGTATCTGCAAGGGCGGCTGCCGTTGCAAACGCTACGCGCAGATATTGATTTTGGCACCGCCGAAGCGCAGACAACCTACGGAGTGATTGGCGTGAAGTGCTGGATCTACCAGGGCGAAAAGATCCCCGAGCGCGGGAAGCCCGGAACGACCACAACAGCTTAAGGAAACAGGGACCGATTATGTTGATGCCGAAGAAGGTTAAGTACCGCAAGCAGCAGCGCGGCCGGCGCAGCGGTAAAGCGTGGCGCGGTGGGGCGCTGGCGTTTGGCGAGTACGGATTAAAGGCGCTCGAGCCGGCGTGGATTACCGACCGGCAGATTGAAGCGGCGCGCGTAGCCATCACGCGTTTTATCAAGCGCGGCGGAAAACTGTGGATACGGATTTTTCCGGATAAGCCATTCACGAAGAAGCCCGCAGAAACTCGAATGGGAAAAGGAAAAGGTCCACCGGAGCATTGGGTGGCCGTGGTAAAGCCGGGACGCGTCATGTTCGAAATGGCGGGCGTGGATTTGGCGTCGGCGACTGAAGCCATGGAACTGGCGGCTCACAAGCTGCCCATTCGGACCAAGTTTGTAACCCGGGCGGAGGAACTCTAATGGCGCGGCGTGCAGATAAATACCGCGAGATGAATGCAAACGAGCTCGAAATCCGGCAGAAGGAGCTTTCCGAGCAGATTTTCCGTCTTCGCTTCCAGATTTCGACAGGGCAAGCGGAAGGCTTGAAGAAGCTTCGCGAAGCGAAACGCGATTTCGCGCGGGTTAAGACGATATTGCGCGAGAACGAATTGAGGAAGGCCTAATGGCAAACGAAGCAGCAGCGGTTCAGCAAGCGGCATCGGCGGCGCGTGGATCGCGGCAAGAACTGGTCGGAGTCGTCACCAGCGCGAAGATGCAAAAGACGATCGTGGTGAAGGTCACTCGCACTACGCAGCATCCGCTGTATCAGCGAGTGGTTCGCTCCGGCAAGAAATACTATGCGCATGATGAAGCAGGCGATGCGCGCGTGGGCGATGTGGTGCGAATTGTTTCCACTCGGCCGCTTTCGAAGCTGAAGCGGTGGCGGCTTCAGGAAGTGATTTCGCGTTCGACACGCGTGGCTTAAAGCCAAAGCGGCGGCCGTTCGATTTCGATAGAGGAGCACGAACATGGTTCAGATGAGGACGTGGCTGACGGTGGCCGATAATTCAGGCGCTCGTCAAATCACCTGCATCCTTCCGTTGGGCGGAGATGCGGGATTGCAGGCTTCTCTCGGCGACGTGATTACGGCAGCGGTGAAGGAAGCGACACCGGACAGCCAGGTGAAAAAAGGAAAAGTGGTGCGGGCGGTGGTAGTTCGCACACGCAAAGAACAGAGGCGGAAGGACGGCACGTATATCCGGTTTGATGACAACGCCGCCGTGCTGATAAATGACGCGAACGAGCCGATTGGAACGCGCGTGTTCGGTCCGGTAGCGAGAGAGCTGCGAGACAAGAAATTCACCAAGATCATCTCGCTAGCTCCGGAAGTGTGGTAGCGATGAAAAAGAAAATGGCAGAGCCGGTGACAATCGGGATCCGGCACGGCGATATGGTTCGGATCATGGCGGGCCGCGCGAAAGGCAAGAACGGCAAGGTGCTATCGGTAAACCGGCTGAAGAACACGGTGACTGTTGAGCACGCGAACATCATCAAGAAGCATACGCGGCCGAACCCGTCGAAAAACATCAAGGGCGGGATTCTCGAGAAAGAAGGCCAGCTGCACGTTTCGAATGTGATGCTCGTCTGTCCCGGTTGCGGGAAACACGCTCGGGTGGGACACACAACGCTGCCGGACGGCACCAAGGTGCGGGTCTGCCGGCGCTGCAACACGACATTTGAACACTAGGACTTGAAGGATAGGACTTGAAACGATGATTAGCCGTTTGCACGAAAAGTACCGAAAAGAAGCCATCCCGGCGCTATCGAAGCGATTCGGCTTTACGAACACGATGGCTGTGCCGCACGTGAAGAAAGTGACGGTAAATATCGGCTTGGGTGAAGCGAGTGCCAACGTGAAGTTGCTGGATACGGCCGCCGCGGAGCTAAGCCAGATCACCGGGCAAAAAGCGGTCATCACGCGGGCGAAAAAGTCGATTGCGAATTTCAAAATCCGCAAGGGCATGCCCATCGGCTGCATGGTCACGTTGCGCGGCGAGCGGATGTATGAATTTCTCGACAGGCTTTCCGCGATTGTTCTGCCGCGCGTGCGCGACTTCAAGGGCTTGCCGCCGAATTCATTTGATGGGCGGGGCAACTACACGCTGGGGCTGAAAGACCAGCTGGTATTTCCCGAGATCGATTACACGAGGGTGGACAAGATTAAGGGCATGAACATCACGATCACGACGACAGCCCGCAATGACGAGGAAGGACGCGAGTTGCTGAAGCTGCTCGGCGTTCCCTTCCGGGCATAACAGGGATTCAGGATTCAGGATTAAGGAGAGCGAGACGCATGGCGCGCACGAGTCAAATCGCTAAGACGCACAAGAAGCTGAAGTACAAGATCCGCGAACGCAACCGTTGCCGGATTTGCGGCCGGGCACGCGGAACGTTCCGGAAGTTTCAGATGTGCCGTATCTGTTTTCGAGGCCTCGCACTGAAGGGTGAAATCCCCGGCGTCGTGAAGGCCAGCTGGTAAGGAAGGACGAATGACGACTGATCCCGTAGCTGACATGTTGACCCGGATTCGCAATGCCTCGCGCGCGAAGCACCCGCGCGTTGATTTGCCTTCTTCGAAATTGAAAGTTGAGATCGCGCGAATCATGAAGGAAGAGGGTTTTGTTTCGAACTATAAGGTGGTCGACGAGAAAGGCAAGAAGACGCTGCGCGTCTTCTTGCGCTACACACCCGATCGCCGGTGCGTGATTACGGACTTGAAGCGTGTCTCGCGGCCTGGCTCGCGACGATATGTCGGCAAGTTCGGCATTCGTCCAGTGGTAGGCGGAATGGGAATTGCAATTGTTTCGACGCCACGCGGATTGATGACCGGAAGCTCGGCACGCAAAGAAGGCGTCGGTGGCGAACTGTTGTGTGAGGTCTGGTAAGAAGCCTCTCAAAGAGGTAGGGAAGTAAGTTTCGAAGCGAAGAGGAACGCAAAGAGCTATGTCGCGAATTGGAAACAAAGTGATTCTGGTGCCGTCGGGCGTGAAGATCCAAGTGAAGGAAGGCGCCGTTGAAGTGCAAGGGCCTAAGGGCAAGATGAACGTCCGCGTGCCGGCGGGAATCCGCTTCGAGCAGAAAGACGGCACGCTCATCGCCAAGCGCGACGGTGAAGAACACCGTGCGCTGCACGGACTCGCGCGCGCTCTCGTTGCCAACGCGGTGACAGGTGTCACGACCGGATTCAAGAAGGACCTCGACATCGTGGGAGTGGGCTATCGCGCCGAAGTGAAAGGCAAGAACGTGGTCCTGGCCCTGGGCTACTCGCATCCAATTGAGTTTCCGATTCCCGAGGGCATCCAGATCGCGATTGAGAAGCAGACGCATATGTCGGTAAGCGGGGCGGACAAGAATCAAGTGGGTCAAGTGGCGGCCAACCTTCGTGCGCTACGTCCACCCGACCCCTACAAGCAAAAAGGTGTGCGAATTACCGGCGAGCGATTGAAGAAAAAGGCAGGGAAGGCCGGAGCCAAAACGACGGCTTAAGCTTAGAGATTCCGGAAGATTCGGAAGGAGAACACGAGTGGCTGCACCAGTTCGAAGATTATCTCGCGAAGCGCATCGCCGACGAATTCACGTGCGCACGCGGCGCACGTTGTCCGGAACGTCCGAGCGCCCGCGTCTGTGCGTACATCGCTCGACGAAGCACATCCGCGCGCAGGTGGTAAACGATCAAACGGCACAGACGATTTGCTCGGCGAGTTCGCTCGATAAGGACGTTCGCAAGCAGATTAAAGGCGGCGGCAACATCGCGGCATCGAAAGTTGTCGGAAAAATAATCGCCGAACGCGCCAAGGAAAAGGGCGTGGATAAAGTGGTTTTTGATCGCGGCGGCTACCAATATCACGGCCGCGTTCAAGCGCTTGCCGAAGCAGCCCGGGAGGCGGGCCTGAAGTTCTAAAACCTATGTCGAAACAAGAGCTCAAAGATACGCTTTCCGTCCGCCGGCTGATCAATACGAACTCAGCGAACCTGAAGGATCAGGTGGTCTCAATCAACCGCGTCACGAAAGTAGTGAAAGGCGGAAAGAATCTCACGTTCTCAGCGCTGGTCGTCGTCGGTGACCAGGGCGGCCACGCCGGATTCGGCATGGGCAAGGCACGCGAAGTGCCTATGGCCATTCGAAAAGCAATCGAGCAAGCGAAGAAGAACATGGTGAAGCTGAATCTCAAGGGTACCACGATCCCGCACCAGGTCCTCGGCCGCTACGGCTCGGGCCAAGTATTGCTGAAACCCGCCCCTGAGGGAACGGGCGTAATTGCGGGCGGTCCAGTCCGAGCCGTGATGGAGGTCGCGGGTATCACTAACGTTCTGACGAAATCGCTGGGCACCTCGAACCCGCACAATGTAATCAAGGCGACTTTCGACGCGCTGCTCCATTTAAAAGACGCAGCGAAAGTGGCGGAATCGCTTGGCAAGGGAGCGGAAGAAGCGGCAACGGTTTCCTAGCCGCCCTCGGCGCAAAAATGGCAACGACAAAGAAAAAATCGGGAACGCTGAAGATCAAATGGGTGGTGAGTTTTATTGGCTGTCCGCGGGGCATGCGCCAAACGATTCGCGGCCTGGGTTTTCGCCGCATGAACCAGGTGATCCAACACCAGGACACGCCCGCGATTCGCGGCATGATCGCTCGCGTACATCACCTTGTGAAGGTTGAGGAATAGGCATGGCTGAGACACCAACACTCTCGAATTTGAAGCCGCCCCGCGGCTCCCGTCACCGCAAAGTGCGCGTGGGACGCGGCATGGGCTCGAAGATGGGCAAGACGGCCGGCGCCGGAAACAAAGGCCAGCAGTCCCGCCGTGGCTATTCCCGGCGGCCTGGTTTTGAAGGCGGCCAGATGCCGCTGCATCGCCGCTTGCCGAAGCGCGGTTTTAACGCGCCGTTTTCGAAAACTTTTGCGGTCGTAAACGTCGAAACCCTCAATTCGTTCGCGGCGGGCGAGACGGTGACGCCGGAAGCGCTCACCGGATTTGGAATCGTTCGCGCCACGCGTGACAAAGTGAAGATTCTCGGCGATGGCGAACTGAAAGTCGCCTTGACGGTGCATGCGCACGCATTCAGCAAGTCGGCGCAGGAAAAGATTGAAAAGGCCGGGGGTAAGGTCGAAATCCTGAAATGAAGAAGCTGGTCGAAGCATTTCGAAATATTTTCAGTACGCCAGACCTGCGTAATCGAGTGCTGTTTACGCTGGCGTTGCTGGGTGTGTATCGACTCGGCGCGTTTATTCCCACGCCGGGCATCAATACCGACTTGCTGCAGCAGCTTTTCGAGCAGGGCCGCGGTTCCGTTCTCGGCCTGATGGACCTTTTCAGCGGCGGCAATTTCCGCCGGCTCACGATTTTCGCGTTGGGAATCATGCCGTACATCACGGCGTCGATCATCCTGCAGTTGATGGTGGTCGTGTGGCCATACTTGGAGCGCCTTCAGAAAGAAGGCGAGCTCGGCCGGCGCAAGATCACGCAGTACACGCGGTATTTGACGATCATGCTCAGCGCATTCCAGTCGTTTACGATTGCCGAGACTTTGACGCGGCAAAATCTGTCTGGACAAGCGCTCGTTTATCACCCAGGACCCCGCTTCATCCTGATGACGATGCTCACGCTGACCACTGGCTCCGCGTTCATCATGTGGCTGGGCGAACAGATCAGCGACCGCGGCATCGGCAACGGCATGTCGCTCATTATTTTCGCGGGAATCGTAGTCGGACTGCCGCGCGCCGTCGCGGATTTGTGGGACAAGGCCAAGACGCAGCAGTGGGGCTCGTTCACACCGATCGCACTGATTGCACTTTTCGCGCTGATGGCTGCGGTAGTGGCGTTCATCGTATTCATGGAAGGCGGCCAGCGCCGCATTCCGGTGCAGTACGCCAAGCGCGTGATGGGCCGAAAAGTGATGGGCGGGCAGATGACGTATCTGCCGCTGCGCGTGAATTCCGGCGGCGTGATTCCGCCGATTTTCGCGAGTTCGCTACTCACGTTCCCGCAGACGCTGTCGCTCGTGTTCGCCAGCAAGTCGCCGTTTTTCGGCAAAATGGCGGGCTACATTCGCTGGGGCGAACCGCTCTATACCGTCATTTACGTCACGCTGATTATCTTTTTCGCGTTTTTCTACGTGGGCATCATTTTTAATCCCACGGAACTCGCCGATAACATGCGGAAGTACGGCGGGTTTATTCCCGGAATCCGGCCGGGCCGTAACACGTCGGAGCACATCAACCGGATCCTGACGCGCCTCACCTTTGTTGGCGGCGTTTATCTGGCGATTGTTTGCTTGTTGCCGGAGTGGATGATTTCAGGAATTCACCTGCAGCACTTGCCGCTCGTCGGTAACTGGTTCGACCAGCACATGTGGCGATTCGTGCTGGACGGGCTGAACGTGCAATTTTATTTCGGGGGCACCTCGCTGCTGATCGTGGTTGGCGTGGCGATGGATACCGTGCAGCAGCTGGAAGCGCAGCTCGTAATGCGGAATTACGACGGCTTCGTGCGGAAAGGCCGAGTCCGGGGTCGTCGCAGTTAATGCGGTCGGAGCGGCGGTGCTGCAGATGTCGCTGAATCGGGCGCTGATTTTTCTTGGGCCGCCGGGAGCTGGTAAGGGCACCCAGGCGAAGCGTGCGGCCGAGCGTTATGAAGTGCCGCACCTCTCGACGGGCGACATGCTGCGCGACGCGGTGACCCGCGATACGGAACTGGGCCGTTTAGCCAAGCCCATCATGGAACGTGGCGAGCTCGTTCCAGACAATATCGTGCTGGGGATGGTGGAAGAGCGGTTGTCGCGGCCGGATGCGAAGCGCGGGTTCATCTTCGACGGATTTCCGAGGACGATTCCGCAGGCCGAGCAGCTCGATGAAATTCTGAAGCGGCGGGGTTTTCCGAAGCCGCTGGTAATCGACTTTCGCGTAGGTCCTGACGTCTTGTTACGCCGTCTGGCCGGACGATGGATGTGCAGTGTGGGTGGTGAGACGTACAACGTCTTCGAGCAGCCGCCAAAAGTGAAGGGCGTCTGCGATCATGATGGCGGAAAGCTGGTGCAACGCGCGGACGATCGGCCTGAAGTGGTCAAGGAGCGGCTGGCCGCTTACGAGAGGCAGACGAAGCCGCTCGAAGATTATTACAGGAAAAAAGGCTTGCTCGAAGTTGTGGATGGCACAGCCAGCGTGCAGGAGGTAAGCCGCGCGCTCTCGGAAATAATTAAGCGTGCGGAAGGGCGAGATGGTCATCTGTAAATCGTCAGCAGAACTGGAAAAGATGCATCGGGCAGGATTGGTCGTCTGGGGCGCGCTCGAAAAGATGCGCGCGATGATCACGCCGGGGATTTCGACCAAGGACCTCGACGAGTTTGCCGAAGCGTATTCGGAAGAACACCATGCGCGCCCGGCATTCAAGGGCTACCGGGGTTATCCGGGCTCGGTGTGCACTTCGATTAACCAGGAAGTGGTGCACGGCATCCCTTCTGCGAGCCGAAAGCTGAAGGAAGGCGACATTCTCTCGATGGATTTCGGGGTCGAACTGAATGGCTACTTCGGCGATGCGGCGCTCACGGTTCCGGTGGGCAAGATTTCGCCGGATCGCGAAAAGCTCTTGCGAGTGACGCGCGAATCGCTCGAGCGCGCGATCGAGAACGTTCGGGCAGGAAATCGGCTCGGTGATGTTTCGGCGGCTGTGCAGCAGTGGGTTGAAGAGAACGGTTTTTCGATCGTGCGTGAGTTCGTCGGGCATGGCATTGGAACCCGGATGCACGAAGAGCCGCAGATTCCGAACTATGGCACACCGGGCCAGGGTCCGCGGCTGCAAGAAGGAATGGTTCTCGCGATCGAGCCGATGGTAAACCGCGGCGGGCCAGGCGTGAAGATTCTCGCTGACGATTGGACAGCGGTGACGACGGACGGAAGCGATTCGGCGCACTTCGAGCATACGGTTGCGGTGACGGCGAACGGGCCTTGGATTTTGACGCGGCCACGGGATGCCGCAGGACCAGTTTGGTAGCAGGATCGAACTGATAGGAGCACATGGCTAGAGGGCCGATAAAAGAAAACAACAAGAAACCGGGCGAAAGCGGGAAAGAAGACGCTATTGAGGTGATGGCAACCGTGATCGAGCCTCTTCCGAACGCCATGTTTCGAGTTGAGCTTGAGAACAAGCATCAGGTGCTGGCCCACATCTCAGGAAAAATGCGGAAGAATTTCATTCGCATTCTTCCTGGTGACCGCGTGGCGGTGGAACTTTCGCCCTACGATCTGACACGCGGGCGGATTGTGTACCGCTACAAGTAAGTTGGACAAGTGGGGCTGGGAAGGACGGAGTCGAAATGAAGGTACGAGCATCGGTAAAGAAAATTTGCATGAAGTGCAAAGTGGTTCATCGGCGCGGAGTGGTGCGTGTGATCTGTTCAAACGCGAAGCACCGCCAGCGCCAGGGTTAAGGGGCAGGGAGGAACAGCATGGCTCGCATCGCAGGTGTGGATCTTCCGCCGAACAAGCGGCTCTGGATCGGCCTCACGGCCATCTATGGAATTGGGCAGGAGCGCGCGAAGTCGCTCGCCGAAAAAGCGAAGGTGGACCACACGAAGAAGATCAAGGACTTGACGGAAGACGAAGTGACCCGCCTTCGCGCCGCCATTGAATCCGAAGGACGTGTGGAAGGTGATCTGCGCAAAGAAATGCAGATGAACATCCGCCGTCTGATTGAAATTCAGGCGTACCGCGGGCTGCGTCATCGCCGCAATCTTCCCGTGCGCGGTCAGCGGACGCACACGAATGCGCGCACGCGAAAAGGTCCGCGCAAGGGCGCTGTGGCTGCCAAGAAGAAAGTGGCGGCTCGCAAGTAGTTTGGATTCTATTCATCTCGGGTCTTTAGACCCGATGGTTTTCGCACGACGAGAGGAAACAAGTGGCCAAAGAACCGAAAGACGCAGCCGCGGGAGCAGCAGTTCCGGGCGGAGCGCCGGCAAAAACGTCGAAGCGCAAGAAAGAGTTTCGCAAGAAGCGTGAGAAGCGTGTGGTGCCGCACGGCGTCGTATGCATCTCGGCGACGTTCAACAACACAATGATCACGCTTACCGATCCCGACGGCCGCACCGTTAGTTGGGCCACGGCTGGATCAGTGGGCTTTAAGGGTTCGCGGAAGGGCACCCCTTACGCAGCCCAGCAGGCTGCGATGACGGCGGCTGGCATTGCGCGCGATCAGTACGGAATGAAGTCCGTAGAAGTGCGCGTGAAAGGTCCCGGGGCCGGACGCGAATCCGCAGTGAGAGCGCTGGCCACGTCTGGTCTACACATCAACGCCATCAAGGACGTTACGCCCGTGCCGCACAACGGTTGTCGTCCGCCGAAACGCCGTCGCGTCTAATTTGGATTGCTGGCAGCTAAAGGTTTCTGCAGCAGAAGCAAAGGAGAGAAGGACTTGGCAAGACATCGTGAAGGAGTTTGCCGGTTGTGCCGACGGGAAGGGATGAAACTCTTCCTCAAAGGCCTCCGGTGTTTTACAGAAAAGTGCGCCATCGAAAAGCGCAACTTCGTTCCGGGCCAGCACGGCCAGTCGCGTCGTCCAAAGATGGTCGGCTACGGCGTGCAGTTGCGCGAAAAGCAGAAGGTGAAGCGCACCTACGGCCTGCTCGAGCGGCAGTTCCGCAACTATTTCGAGAAGGCGGAGCGCTCGAAGGGGCCGACCGGATCGAACCTGATGGTGATGCTCGAGCGGCGTCTCGACAATGCCGTATACCGCATGGGACTCGCCGGCTCGCGCGCGCAAGCGCGGCAGCTTGTGCTTCACGGCCACGTGCGCGTGAAGGGTCACAAGGTGAATATCCCGAGCTACCTGGTTCAGGTGGGCGACGAAATCACTCTGAAGGACAAGATGCGCGATAACGCGATGATACTGGAAGCGCGCAACCTCGCGCAGAGTCAGGGTGTTGCGCCATGGCTTGATATTGACCGCGAGAATTTCAAGGCGCGCGTCGTTGCTTTGCCGCGCCGCGAAGATGTGCAAACGCCGCCGATGAACGAACAGCTAATCGTCGAGCTTTATTCCAAGTAACAGATTCATTCACTGCAATCGCTAAGTCGAAGGGTTTTGTTAGGCTCGCCGTTGGCGGGCCAGGAGGACGCAAAGATGTGGAAGGGCTTTCAGAAACCAAAGAGGTTGGCAGCAGAACCGGAAACATTGACGGACAAGTACGGAAAATTCTCCGCGCAGCCGTTCGAGCGCGGCTGGGGAACCACGGTTGGTAACTCGCTGCGGCGCGCCTTGCTGAGCTCGATTGAAGGCGCGGCGATCACCGCCGTGAAGATCGAAGGCGTGTTGCACGAATTTTCGCCGATCCCCGGCGTCGTCGAAGATGCCACGGACATCATCCTGAACCTTAAGCAGGTGCCGCTCAAGCTCAACACCGATCAGCCGAAGACGATCACGCTCAACGTTGACGTGCCGGGCCCGGTAACCTCAGCGAAGATCGAAGAAGACGCCGACATCGCCGTGCTCGACAAGAACATCTACATCGCGACCGTGAGCGAAGGCGGGAAACTCGAACTCGAATTGCGCGTCAAGAACGGCCGCGGATACGTGGCCGCCGATCGCAACTTCGACGAAGACTTGCCGATCGGTTATATCCCAATCGACTCGGTGCACTCGCCTGTGCGCAAGGTGAACTATTCCGTCGAAGCGGCGCGTCTCGGCCAAATGACTGATTACGAGAAGCTTACGCTTGAAGTCTGGACGAATGCAGCGATCACGCCGCAGGATTCGATTGGTCTCGCGGCGAAGCTGATGAAGGACCACATGAGCATCTTCATCAATTTCGAAGAGACGCCCGATCTTCCAGAGGAGATCGTCGAGAGCTACAACGATCCTCGCCTGGAATTCCTTGACCGCTCGGTCGAAGAGCTCGAGCTTTCCGTGCGCTCCTACAATTGCCTGAAGAACGCGAACATTCAGAACCTCCGCGAGCTCGTCCAGAAGACCGAATCCGAAATGCTGAAGACCAAGAATTTCGGCCGCAAGTCGCTGAACGAAATCAAAGATATACTGGTGAAGATGGGCCTCAGCCTAGGTATGAAATTCGACGAGCACGGCCGAATCATCTGGCCGCCGCTCCCGAGCCAGACGGCTCCTCCGCCTTCCGAAGGAGACGCCACGGCTCTTTAAGCCACGGTTGCGATCATGAGACACCTTATTTCGGGTTCAAAACTCGGAAAGCAGCCGGCGCATCGCCGCGCAGTGCTCCGCAATCTTGTCACAAACCTGATCGAGAAGGAGCGCATCCATACCACTCTGCTCCGCGCCAAGACGGCTCGCCCCATTGCCGAACGTATGATCACGCTCGGCAAGCGCGACTCGTTGCATGCGCGAAGACAAGCGGCGGCTTTCCTCATGACGCCGGACGCCACGAAGAAGCTTTTCTCCGATCTCGCTCCACGCTTCGCGGATCGTCCGGGTGGCTACACGCGCATCGTTCGCGCAGGCTGGCGAATCGGTGACGGCGCCGAACTCGCGATCCTCGAATTCATCGGCTCCGAGTTGAAGAAAAAAGACAAGAAGCCGCGCAGAGGACGAGCGGAAGAGGCGCCTGAAGTGAACGAAAAAGAGAAAGAAAAAGAAAAAGAAAAAGAAAAGGAAGTCGCCTCAAGCAAGAAGTAGTTTTTCCGGAGCAAGCTTGAAACGCCCGCACCGATTCGTTCGATGCGGGCGTCCTTCTTTTCCAGATTCTGAACCCTTATTTAATCCCCAGCCAGGAGTTGTAAATCGCTTTTTGCTCAGCCGTCGGGTGATCCACCGGCTTGAGGGTATATGTCGGATGAGGGTTTGATCCAACCGTCACGGTCAGCTCCTCGATGCGTTCGATTCGCATCACGACTACGTGAATCACATCGCCCGGTTTATGTTCGCTAATAGCGTCCGCAGGTCCTCTGGAGCCCACTGTATGGCCATCGATTGCGATTATTACATCGTCGAGGTCGAGTCCGGCGCTCTCCGCCGGGCTGCCGGGAATTACGTTTCGAACGGTGTAATGGCTGTCGTCGCCCTTCTTGAATTCCACTCCGATCCACGGCTTGCTCGAATCCACTGTTGACGTCACCGCAATTCCCGCGTAGGCGAAATACTTTTCGTATGGAATCGCTTCCTTTCCACTGATGTAACGAGTGAAAATGTCATTCAAATCCGCTCCGGCCACCTCTGAAGCTGCGCGAGCGGGATCTTCTGGCTCAAAGCCCGGTTTTGGCAAAGCGTAGCGCGAATAGAGCAGCCGCATCCAGTCATCGAGCGACTTCCGATTGTTCGTTTTCTCACGGATTGCAAAGTCGAGAATGTGGCCCATCACCTGCCCGCCGTCGTAATAGGAATACCAGGTATTCGCAAGGTTGGTCTTCTGCTGAACTACTCCTCCATTAGGAAACCATGTATCCCAACTAGTATCCTCAATGCTGCGTTCGCTCCGCCCCGGTTCGGAGTCGAATTTCGTCAACAGCCTTCCAATTCCGTCGAGATAGTGCTGCGGCGTGATCAAACCGGCACGAACAAGCGCAAGCGCGCCATAGTAGCTTGTGAGCCCCTCAGAAATCCAGAGCGACGGCGTATGCACCATTTGCGAATAATCGAACGGGCCGAGCGGGCGAGGCCGCAAGCGCTTCACGTTCCACGCGTGGAAAAATTCGTGTGATGCGACGAACAGTTTCAATTCATATTGCGTGCCGAAATTTTGCACTGTGCTGTTATCATTCCAATCTTTTTGAAAATTGATCTGCGTCGAATTCAGGTGCTCGAGCCCGCCGCCGGTTCCAGGCCAGATGTGAAACAAGAAGTAGTAATCCTTGAACGGTGCAGCTTGCAAGGTAGTGCCGGCGACGGAAGCAAATATCGGCACGAGTTGTTCGACGAATTTCTGAGTGTCCGCTGTAAATTTTGAAAAATCCTGGCGGCCTTCAACATCGTGCACAATCACGTGGTACGTTGTGCCCATCACTTGAAAATCCTGTTCGGCGAAGTTTGAAATCTCCAGCGGCGCGTCGGCAAACCAGTCGTAATTCTCGGCATGAAACGTATGGTCCGACGTGTGCTCCATTCCCGTGGCCACCTTCCAGCCTGAGGGCACTGCGATCGTGAGTTCAATCGGGCGCTCTTTGCCCCCGACCAGATACATCCATACCGAAGGGCCTCCGATGAACGCGTGCTTCTCATCGTAGTCGGCCTGATTGTTGCGAAGCGTGTCGCCGAATACCTGGTACTGAATCGTCGCGGTGTTTGCGCCCGAAAGTTCTACGTGCCACGTCTGGCTGTCGGTTTTGCGCCACACGAGTTCTTTTCCGCTTGGCCCTGTGGCGCGAAAGCGCTGGACGTTCACTGCGTAGTTCTGAATGTAGTAGGAACCGGGCGCCCAATCAGGCATCTCAAAGTCCGCTGCGGCTCCTTCAAGCCCTGAGGCGCGGATGGTCACGTCCATCAAATGCGTGCTGGGATGCTCGAAGCCGAGTTCATAATGGAGCGGTTCCGCAGCTGAAGCAGTCGAAAAATGGAGCGCTAAAAGCAGCAACAAGGTTGCAGGTACCCTTACGATGCGTCCAAGCATCCTAACGTCCTCCCCTTCGGATTGATTTTCAACCTGCGGACCGAATACCCGGGTCACTCTCGGCGGCGCCGCTTTCCCGCCGTCGCTTGCGAACGCCGCGCCAGAGCACGAGCAAGGCGACGAACAACTGAGCCGCCGCTCCGCCGCTGGTATCAAGCATCACGTCGGTTACAGCGGCTCCACGCCCCGGCACAAATGACTGATGAAATTCGTCGAGTGCGGCGTAGCCGGCGACGATCAAAATCACTATTAGGGCCCAACGGAGGCCGAAGTCTCGCGTTCCGGCCCGCAGCGCATGGAGCAAAAGCAAGCTCAAAATGAAATACTCGGTGAAGTGAGCGCTTTTCCTTATGACGTGGTGAATCAAAGAAAGTGTTTCGGGCCGGGTGTGCGGGAATAGCCAGCTGAGCGCGGGTATGATGACCCGCGAGGTGTTCTCGCTCGTAAAGGCACTGGTCGAGAACAGCGAGATAACGATCGCCCAAAGAATCGCCGGCCACCAATACCTCAGCCAACGCACGCTAGTGCCACCCCACCGGACACACCGGCACGAACCAACTTCTCGGATGTTGTGCGTTATTCAAGCCGGTAGTTCGGAGCTTCTCGAGTGATGATCACGTCGTGTACGTGGCTTTCGCGCAGACCTGCCGATGAAATGCGTATGAAGCGGCTCTTTTCTTGCAACTCTTTCAAATTCTGCGCACCGCAGTAGCCCATTCCGCTTCGCAGTCCGCCTACGAGCTGATCGACGAGAGCGGACAGTGGACCCTTATATGGAACCTGTCCCTCGATTCCCTCAGGGACAGACTTGCCGCGGTCCGCAAGCTCTTGCGAATAACGGTCGGCAGATCCGGCTTCCATCGCGCCCAGTGAACCCATGCCCCGGTATGACTTGAACGTGCGGCCCTGGTAGAGAATCGTCTCGCCCGGCGATTCTTCGGTGCCCGCGAAGAGACCACCAATCATCACAGTGGATGCTCCCGCCGCGATTGCCTTCGTAATGTCTCCTGAAAATTTGATTCCGCCGTCGGCGATGATCGGTACTCCGGAATTCTTGGCGGCTCGCGAGCATTCCATGATTGCAGTGATTTGCGGAACACCTGCACCGGTAACCACGCGCGTGGTACAGATCGAGCCGGGACCAATGCCAACCTTCAATCCGTCGACCCCCAAAGAAATCAGATCGCAAGCACCTTCGGCGGTAGCGACATTGCCGGCGATCAGCTGAAATTCAGGAAACTTGCGCTTCACGGCTCGAATCGCTTCCATTACGCGAACGGTATGTCCATGGGCTGTATCGATTGCGAGTACGTCAACCTTCTCTCGCGCAAGTTCTTCAGCCCGCTCGAGATAGTCGCCAGTCGCACCGATTGCGGCACCTACGCGCAGGCGGCCTTGTTCATCCTTTGTGGCACTTGGAAACTCAATCTTCTTTTGAATATCTTTTACGGTGATAAGCCCTTTGAGATTGAATTCATTGTCGACAACCAGAAGCTTCTCAATCCGATGCCGTTGCAAGATTCGCTCGGCTTCGTCGAGCGTGGTGCCCACTGCAACCGTGACGAGATTGTCCTTCGTCATCACGGCGCTCACCGGCTGGTCAAGGTTGCGCTCGAATCGAAGGTCGCGATTGGTGAGGATTCCGACGAGCCGCATGCCTCGCGTCACCGGCAAGCCCGACACTCGGTACTTCGTCATAATTTCAAGCGCCTGCCGCACCGACATTTCAGGGGCAATGGTCACCGGATCGACGATCATCCCGCTCTCCGAGCGTTTCACACGGTCCACCTCTTCGGCCTGCCGCTCGATGCTCATATTGCGGTGGATGAACCCGATTCCACCCTGGCGTGCGATTGCAATCGCAAGGCGCGAGTCGGTCACCGTGTCCATCGCGGCCGCCACGATTGGAATATTCAGGGGGACATTGCGCGATAGGCATGTCCGCGTGTCTGCCTGCGTCGGTAACACCGAAGACTTACCGGGCAGCAGTAGAACATCGTCAAACGTCAGCCCTTCCGGGATGGCGCCATCGATCATCAATTTCTCCTGTGTCTACGTGGCGGTTCGCGTCGCGGGAAAGTGCGCCTATAAAAAACTTAGCCCAGCCGGATTCGCTGGGCTCGACCGCGATTCAATTGTCGCAACTTACCCTCATCATTGAAAAAGTCATTGTAGGCGTATCGCCGGACGAAATCAAGAAGCGCGCGAAGGCCGTGCAGTTGCGCGATTGCTGCTGACTGCCTACCATGGATGAGATGAAAAAATTCATACCGTCGCGATGGCTTCGCAATCCACACGCAATGACGATTGCGGCCACATTCTGGCGGCGCAAGTTCCTGCGGCTTCCTGCGAGCGTGTCGCGGCTTTTTGAAGTCGAACCAGGGACACGCGTGCGTGGCGATTGTCACATGTACGAAAATCCGCGCGACCACGCCACAATCGTGGTTCTGCACGGCCTCGAAGGCTCGTCAGACTCCGGTTACATGCTGGGTATCGCGGAAAAAGCATGGATGGCGGGCTTCAACGTCGTTCGGCTGAATCAGCGCAACTGCGGCGGCACCGAACGGCTCACGCAAACGCTTTATCATTCGGGGCTAAGCGGTGACATCCGATCCGTTATTTTCGAATTGATAGAGCGCGATAGACTGTCGGAGATTTTCGCCGTCGGGTTCTCGATGGGTGGCA
This sequence comes from uncultured Acidobacteriota bacterium, assembly GCA_963729525.1. Lineage (GTDB taxonomy): Bacteria > Acidobacteriota > Terriglobia > Acidiferrales > UBA7541 > Palsa-295. The sequence continues at coordinate 1,779,683 of CAVSOB010000005.1, read as the reverse complement.
ACCTCGTGCTGAAGATGGCCGGCGAACTAGCGGACTTAGCGCCTTCGCAGATCCGCGGGTTCGTCGCGGTGGCACCTGCACTAGATTTGGCGGCGTGTGCCGACGCGCTTGGCGAGCCGCGAAACTTTGTCTATCAGCACCATTTTGTCACCGGTCTAAAGAGTCGTATGCGACTGAAAACAAGGCTATTTCCGGGCAGTTTCCCCGTTGATGGAATGCGAAACATTCGAAGCGTTCGCGAGTTTGACGAACTCATCACCGCGCGCTTCTGCGGCTTTGTCGGCGCCGATGATTACTACAGACGTTCAAGCGCCCGTCAGTTGCTGGCCCACATTCGCAAGCCATGCATGATTCTCACTTCACAGGACGATCCCTTCGTCCCGGTCTCATCGTTCAGCGACCCTGCGATAAGCAATAATCCTTGCGTCGAACTCATCGTTACGAAGCATGGTGGCCACTGTGCTTTCATCTCCAATGAACGAGGCGATGGGCGTTTCTGGGCCGAGAATCGCGTCGTCGAATTTTGCCGCGAACTCTCGACGTACCATCAGCCGACGATTTCTCAGCTAACGGAATAGAAGGCGCACAGATGAAAGCTGGCTAAGAACCTTCACACCGAGATCACTCTCTTTTCCCTTTGGCCATCAGGCAGGTCAATGGCCTCGGTTACGAGAATAACTACGCAATCGGGGTTTCGAGCGACGGCGCGAAGCCGGGCGTCAATAGCTTGGCCGCCCCGGAATCGGCCGTCACCATGTCGTCCTCGCAGCGCAAGCCGTAGTCACCCGCTACGTAGATTCCGGGCTCATTTGAGAACGTCATCCCTGGCTTTAGGATTGTGGTATTGCCCCTCACCAGATATGGCGACTCGTGCCCGTCCATTCCGATTCCGTGGCCCAAGCGGTGCGTGAAATACTTATAGTCGGGACCGAAGCCGGCGTCGGTAATCACTTGGCGCGCGGCGCTATCTACCGACCCACACTCGCGGCCTGCCACGGCGGCAGCGAGTGCTGCATCCTGCGCGTTTCGGACAATTTCAAAGGCGTGCTGCAGCTTTGGCGACGGCTTTCCCAACGCGCTCGTTCGCGTCACGTCGGATTCGTAGCCTTCGACTCTCGTGCCGCCGTCAATCAGCACGCTCGTCCCCTCGCGCAGCATTTGCTCCTCACGCGTTCCGTGGGGCAGCGCCGCTGCCGGACCAAACAGTACAATTGCGTAACCCTCCAATCCCATTTTTTTGTACGCGCGCGAGATCATCTTGGACACTTCGTGCTGCGTCATCCCCTCCCGCAGCGAAGCGAACGTCGCTTTGTAAACATCGAACGTAACCGAGCACGCGAGCCGCATCAGCTCCAATTCGTGTGCACTTTTCTGCGCGCGGCATCCGACAGTCACTGGATTGCCGCTCGCGTAATCAAGCGACGGAGCCGCCTGCCGTAGCCCGTCAAAGAATACGTATTTTGTCGTCTCCTCCACACCTACTCGTCCCGTGCGAATGCCGCGCTCGGCCAGCCATTTCGCGATCAGAGCGTAGGGGCTCTCGTCCTCCTGCCAGACGCGCAGTTCGATCTGCCACCGCAACTGTTCGCGCAGACGTCCTTCCTCAAATGCTGGACAGATCATCAGAGGCTGGCCTTCGCGCGGAACTATCAGAGCAACGATGCGTTCGCTTAGGCTCCATGGGGTCCCCACGTAGTACGCTAGCGTAGTGCCCGGTGTCACGTACAGGACATCAAATCGCGGTTTCGCGCTCGCCATGAGTTCTTGCGCGTGCGCGACCCGCCCTTGCAGCTCATCGACACGTATCGGCTTCACGCGGTCGCCTAGAGGCTGCAGCTTGTCGAACGCCGGAGGCAATTCGGCGCAGGTCCCCTGCGAATTCCGTGACGCAGCCGCAGCATCCATGACCGGTGTGCTCGCTGCGACTGCTGTTGCGCCAGCGCCTGCGATCGAAGCAGTCTTCAGCAACTCACGCCGCGATAGCTTCATGACTCCTCCAGCAATGCTGCGCGTAGAGCAGCAGGCTTCCTGTAGCTAGAAATGAGAAATTAGGACCACATCGGTAGCGGGGATTCCGCGAGAGTAGACAATCTGCTTTCCATCCGGCGAAAGCGAATAGGCCCACACAAAGCCCGAGCCGAAATTCATGATCGGTTTAGGAGAAATAGTAGCCGATCCTGGGGCGCCGACCGGCTGTGCCCAAAGGCTCGCTGCCGAATTTTTGTTTACGACGAACAGCACCGAACGCCCGTCTTTGGTCCACTCAAGATCGCTTCCACCTTCGCCGCCAAAAACGGTCTCCGCTGGGACGTCATAAACATTCCGAATCTCTCCGCTGTCGATTGCGACGATAGCCAGCTTCGCGGGTTTGGTTTGATCGGGATGGTATGACGCAGCGATGAATTTGTTGTCGGGCGAAATCGCCGGAAACTGAAACGGTTCTTTGCCTAATCTGGCCGGTGTTCCGCCGTCAATCGCGATTTTCATAACGGCGGGCAAATCGGTGGAAAGATTCACGTAGACGACCGTCTTCCCATCTGGCGAGCAGATCGGCCACGCATCCGCGGGTCCGCTCGTAAGCTGTTTCACTTCACCGGCGTTCGCATCGCCGCGCCACACCGACAATCCCTGATCCGGGCGGTTCACGGTAAACACCACGTGCTGCCCGTCGCCGCATGCGGATGGGAACATCGCCGCTCCTGCGCTAACGGTAACGTCGTGAGCATTGGCGCCGTCAGGAGAAGTCGTCGCTAATTTCGTGGTGCCGGAGGCATAGAAGCTATAGAGAATCTGATTCAAAGGCGTCCAGGAGATACCGAACACGCCATCCGCGCGGCTGATTCCCGAGGTAATCTGTTTTGGCGGCGAAAATGACGAACTGCTTCCCACGCCTGCCGACCACAAATTGCCCGTGAGCGTGAGTTGTACCGTGGCGAGAGTAGCTCCATCGGAGGTCACGCTAGCTTCCATATAGAAATTCAAGTCATTGGTGATTCGCCGTGCTTCGCCACCTGGATAACTTACCATCCACAGTTGAGAATTGAGGGAGGGTTTACTCACTGGTGAACCAAGGATGACCGCCGAGCCATCCGGCATCCACGCGATTCTCCGCATGTATCCCCAGTCATGCGATCCAAGTCGAGTTTCTGCGCCAGTATCGGCTGCTACTGTTTCCAGTTCGTATTCTTGAAATCCTGCGTTGAGCGACTTTGCCACGGCAATCCGCCGGCCATCTGGCGACCACGAGGGGCCCTCAGCCGAAAACATTTTTGGCTGATGCGACACTGCGAGGGAGTGTTCGGCCGACCCATCCGCATTCGCTATCAGCAAGCTCGAAGTTCCCGCTGTGCTCGATTGCCGCACGAACGCGATCTGCTTCCCATCGGGCGAAAAAGTCACTGGGCTGTCAACATCGACAATCAACTCGCGCGGCGTTCCGCCAAGCGACGGAACCTGGTAGAGCCTTGAAAGAGCACTGCCAGGTTCGCCCTTCACGAAATACAAATAATTTCCATCCGGAGAAAATGTTATCCCTCTGAAATTTCCGCTCGACGGAGGCACTACTTGCGCCGTGCTGCCGGTGGCGAGCTGACGCACCCAGATTCCTGATTTTCCCTGTTCGTTCGAAAGATAGGCGAGCCATTTTCCGTCCGGCGAAATCGCTGCACCAGAAGTGTTACCGGACGACGATATGGGAGTGATCGTCATCTGCCCGAACGGCGTTTCAGTTTTTCGTACAGTGCGTTCATGAATAAAGAACAATATCGCAGCTGCTAGCGCAACGAGTATCGATCCGCGACGTATCCAGCCGCTCCATTGAAATCCAGTAGCGGTCGAAGAAGTCGGCGCGCCAGATTCAGTTTGCGCCGAGGAGGGACTTGCCGACACCACTGCAGACGATCGCGCCGTTGTGCCACTTTGCACAGGCCACGATCTCGACGAACCACTCAATGAGCGGGAGGAATCGGTGTCGCGCTTCAATCGCCGCAAATCCCCGCGCAGCTCGGCTGCCGTCTGGTAGCGGAAATCGGGATCCTTCTCGATCGCCTTTCCGATAATTTCTTCCAGCTTGAGCGGGAGATTCGGATTCAACGTTGACGGCGCAGCCGGCGTGCGATTTAGAATCGCGTCGAAAATTACAGCTGAGGTATTTCCATTGAACGCGGCCTGCCCCGTCGCCATCTCGTAGAGCACTACGCCTAAGCTGAACAGATCGGTGCGCGCATCCAGCTCTTCGCCGCGCGCCTGTTCGGGAGACATATATGCAACTGTCCCCAGCGCCGAGCCAGGACTCGTCAGCAGCAGATTATCGGTCGTTGGTTGTGTCGTCGTGTTGCCAGCGCCGACAGCTTCAGCGATCCGGCGCGACGCTGTCTGCTTTGCGAGTCCGAAATCGAGAATCTTTGCCTGGCCTCGAGCGGTCACAAAAATGTTGGCTGGCTTGATATCGCGATGAACGATCCCGCGCAAGTGCGCCGCGTCGAGCGCATCTGCGATCTGCGCGCCAAACTCGAGCAGGGAATCGGTTGCCACGGGCCGGCCGCCAATCCGTTCGCGCAATGTCTGGCCCTCAAGCAGCTCCATCACAAGGAACGGGCGCCCGTCATGCTCGCCCACGTCGTAAATCGTGCAGATCCCCGGATGATTTAGTGACGAAGCTGCGCGCGCCTCTCGCTGAAAACGTTCCAGTGCGCCGGGGTCTCGCGCCAGTTCCTCGGACAAAAATTTCAATGCGACTTGACGCCCGAGCCGCGTGTCCTCAGCTCGATACACCTGCCCCATCCCGCCGCTTCCCAACGGCTCGACGATTCGATAATGCGATATCGTTTGACCAATCAAGCGATTTGTCCCCGTGCAATCGTAAACAACTCACGGTAAGCGCGCAAGGCGCGAAACGGGTCGCGCCGTGTCATCAGCACTACAAAGCATTACAAAAAAAACGCGGGAAACGTCTCCACTTCCGTTTCCCGCACGATAACAATCTTCGCTTTGATCTTACTGCTGGCCCACGAGCGAGTTCGAGGGTCGCGGCATCACGGTTACTGTCACAGGCTGCTCGAGCTCAAAATCCAGCTTGGTCTCTGCGGGAATTTTTACCTGTTTGCCTTTTGTCGCGCCCTGATAGATAGCTCCGCCTGCCGCTCCTACTCCAGCGCCAATCCCCGCGCCCTTGCCACCCCCCGCGAGCGCGCCGATGATTGCGCCCAGCGCCGCCCCGCCCCCCACTTTCGCCGCCGTATTCTTCCCGCGAGAGCTTCCCGTGACTGAATATGTGCTGCTCACGAGCGGATATGATCGCCCCTGAAACTCCATCTTCACTAGTTCCAAATGCAGCTCGCTTTTTCCTTTCATCCGACCGGCTGAGCTTGCGCTTACCAGCCGCACATAAATGTCAGCGCCGCGTGGGACGATCACGTCGTTGTCCACCACGAGCGGCGATTCGAGCGACGCGTGAAATATTTCACCAGCGTTATTGACCGACGAATCCACTCCGTCGATCATTCGCACTGTCAGCGTCGAGTTTGCGGGAACTTCAATCTGTCTTGGCTGCGGCGGCGGAGGAGGCGTGAGCGGCAGTACGGGCTGAGGACCAGGAGTCGGAGCAGCTTGCATTTGTGCGTCCGGCGTTGGGCCGAACTCAGGTAATCGCTCCTGCTGAGGAGCGGTGGAAGTCTCCGCGATCTCGTTGTCGTTAGCGGGCTCCGGAGGATTCTTTACGTGCGATTTACGCGGCTTATCAGGAGCGCGGGAGGGTGTGTTGACACCTTTCGAAGCAGTAGAGGCCAGAGCGGCGTCGCTCCTCGGCGGAGTGGACTCGAGCCTCGGCGCCGGCGCTACCGCCATCTGGTCGTTTACCTTCGTCACGCCGGCTGTTTCACTCGCGATTTTGTACGCTTTGTAGCGGGCCGCCTCGTTCGGCACCGTGCCTGCCAACGTTATTTGCCCATCCTTTGAAGTGACTTCCAAGCCCGAGCCGTTTAGCTGCGGCTCCGAGAACATTTGTGACTTGATCTGCGTCGCAAGCGTTGCGTCGTCCACTTTCTTCGAGCAACCCGCGGCGAAAATTGACACGAATACCGCAAGAGAGAGAACAGCCCAACGCCCCATACCCACTCCTTCAGCGACAACAAAAAGCGAAGAAAAAGCGCAATCGCCCGCCGTCGGACTCAAACGGCCACCCGTCAACTACGATGCTTCCAGCACCCTAAGTGCTGTCTCAGCATTACATTCTGGGCCCGCCGTCATGTGTCGCGTGCCACGGAGACTAACAGCTTTCTCGCGCAACTTTCTGCGAGGCCCCGTGTTCATCAACCAGCAGCTAAATCGGGTGTTGGCCCTAATTTTTGATCGATTTTCCGTTCGAAAAGGAGATTTGCAATGCGCGTTCCGAAAGCTATGGGTGTGTTCGCTTCATTTCTCGCAATGTTAGCTCTATCTAGTTGCGGTGGGGGTTCCTCGACCACGCCGCCTAGTCCGCAGATGGGCGGCATGTTTACGATCGGCACGGATAGCCCCACGCTTCCCAGCGTTGTATCGGTTCAAGTTCAGCTCACCAGCATCACTCTCACTGACGGCACCACGACAGTGAATCTTCTGAATGGTCCGCAGACCGTCGATTTTGCCAAACTGAACGGCCTGCGAAGCCTCCTGGATTTGGAGAACGTTGCGGCTGGCACCTACACTTCTGCCAATATCACGGTTGGCGCTGTCAAGATCCAGTATCTCGACACGACTCAGTCACCGCCCGCGCTCAACACGATTAACGCGATGGTGTCGCCGATGACAGTCACTCAGACCCTAACGACGCCTCTCGTACTGGCTGACAACGATCTGGTCGGTTTCTTCATGGATCTCGATCTCCGCCAATCTATCCAGACCGACGCGAACGGCAACGTAACCGGCAACTTCACTCCCACGTTCGATGTGAAGGGTCTTTCCGTGGACGACGCCGACGCGCAAATCGACTGCTTCTATGCCGGAGTGGTGAGCGTGAATCCGGCAGGGAATCAATTCGTGATTCAGGGTCCGCTTGGTCGCCAGTACACAGTCGATACCACTGCTTCTACGAGTTTTGATTCGAGCGAGATGCCTGCCAGCTACGACACGAACACGATCGTCGAAGTTTCGGGCACTCTCAATCGTGTCACTCGCGATATAACGGCAACCGAAGTGGAAGTTGTTTCCACAGACCACTTCTTCCTCGAGGGTCTCGATACGTTTGTTCAGTCGTCCAACGGCCAGGCGAGCAGCCTCAATATCTATGCCCGCGCAGAACTGCCTGATCTAGCTGGCTATCCTCTCGGACAGATTGACACGATTCCTCTCACCGGCACCGAGAAGTACATGATCGCAGATCTCCACATTCCGCTCACGTCCCTTCTTTTTGGGCCGTCCAGCCAACTCGCGGGACAACGCGTTCTCTTCGGCGGCAAGCTCGACACCACTTCTTCTCCGCCGAGTGTTGTGGTCCATCGGGTTGTCCTCGAACGCCAAGGGCAACGCGGTGATTGGGTTGTAGGAAGCACCAGCGTGCAGAGTGGCAACAACGGCACCTTCAGTTTGAACGACAATTACCTTGCCGGGGTGTTGCTGCCTCAGCCGCTAACCGTGATGTCCACCAGCTTTACGAATTACGTCAATCTCAGCGGTCTCTCGGCTCTCACCGGCAACCAGCCGATTCACTTGCGCGTGGTCGGTTTCATTCTGATTAATCCGGCTGCGAACAATACTCCTGTGATGGTCGCCCGTACCGTGGAGGCATTGAACAACTAACGCACGACTCAACGCTTGGCTGATACTCAACACTGCCGCTGTCCGGATGCGCTAAGCCTCTGCAGCGGCAGTGTTTCTTTCGATTGTGCGCAGCACTTAGTGTGCTGGAATCGCCACATGCAGGACCCGCGCACCTTCTCGGACTTCTGGCCTCACTATGTTCTCGGGCAACGAGTGCCTTTGACTCGCATCTTTCACTCCGTGGGAACGCTTACAGACTGGGCGCTTTTGGTTGCGACAATTGTCCTGCGCCGCCCTTGGTTCATCCTTGTGGCGTTCGTGGTCCCTTATGTACTCGCGTGGTTTTCGATTTAGAAGAAGCTACTCGATCTTCTTTGCTAGCACCTGTTTGCCATGAACCTGAATCTCAATCGCCAACGGCGGGCGCACCGCGGCGCCGTGCGCAATCTCGCCGCGAACTAAGCCCGCCGGTCCGCTTCCATATCGCGTTAAGTCAAATACGGCGCGATTGCATGGGTCCCCCACCATCGGATGTGAGCCTCGAAATCCGTAGTCCGCGCGAAGCTTCTGCATATCTGTTATAAATTCCATCTCGCATGATCCATACGGCTCGATCAGAGAAAATCCCCAATACACGCCGCCGGGAAGATGCACCACCATCGCCGGGACTTCTCGCGAGGTGAGCGGATCGCGGAAAATGAATTTCTTCGCGGACCAATCCTTCGCCAGCTCGCTCGTTGTTGCGATTTCACCGGGGCCTACAAGCAGCTGCTCCGGAATTGGCGCTGAATTGCTGTCTATTGCGGTCGTCGGGGACGCAGTGGCTTCAGTCTCGACGTTACCTTCCTTTGCCGACGTTCCTCGCATCCACCACACCGCAATTAAGCACACCGCCACCACGCCGGTTGCGGAGAGAATTAACCAGCGGGGCGGCATCTGCGACATCGATAATCTTGCAGGGGCAGGGTTCGAGTCCGCGGAAGGCGGGGCATCGTGGTGAGCCGATTTATGCCTGGGCAACACGCCAGGTATTTTGGGGTCCGCGGGCTTGAATGGGTTGTTGTTCATTCGATCTCCAGCCGCTGGTTTTCCGGAAGGGAATACTAAGGTTGAATCGTGCGGGACGAAAACGCAAGCACGCAGCGAGAAGAGGTATTAACCCTTAAGCAAGCGAAAATACTGATGAATGGTAATTCCGGGCCGCCGCCCGACGTTACGACTCAAACAGGCCGCTGCGCCAGATGTACCGAATGATGTGCCACGTACTCATGCAAGTTTGCGACGATCAGGAGCAGCTCAAGCATTCGGTCGCGCTGCTCCGGATTCGGGTCAGCTGCACCCTCTTCGAGGTTTCTCACTGTTGCAAGCGCGTCGGAAAGCAGCCATTCCAGACTGCTCGCATTGACAACGTGCCCCTCGCGGCAGCTCTGCATCGCTTGATCGGTGCGAACGAACGCTTCATCGAGAAAATGGTTGAGGCACAACTGCTCGCCGGTAAGACTCTTTGGGATCGGATTCGCACACCCAGCCCGTTGGCAATTTCCACCTGCGCCAGCGGCGGTCATTTCCCACCCCGTGCCTCGCGGGGTTTCCCGCAAGGATGTGCGAGAGAGACTAGCATATTTTTAAGTGAGGCATGCCGGCCTGCGCGAAAATGGCAATAGCGTATAGACTAGGGCGCCGCTGTGCGCTCGCCTTCTTGATTCAGTGCAGTTTCAAATTGCGTATCCGAGTTACAAAATCCGAATTGTGCCCGAACTCGTTCTTAATTCCACTCGTATGCCACCCCCGCTGCCGACTTTTCCGTGAAGCTCATGCATGCTCAGATTCCCCTGCACCGAAATTTCGTGCTTTGTCTCGATATTTCCGGAACTGGTTCGCGCGTAGAGCTCGAAAGCCGCGTTTTGCGGGAACTCCACCGTCACGCTGCCCGAACCTGTATGCAATTTCCAGTCGCCGGATGGAACACCCTGCGCATTAATCTCGCCGCTGCCAGTTGTTACACTGACAGCACCTCTTGCACCTTTAATGTCAACGTTGCCGGAGCCAGTGGAGATCTCAACGTCGCCTGCCGCCGTTTGTTCCAGCTTCACTTCGCCGCTCCCGCTAGACGCATTCAAACCACCCGCAATTCCGAGCGCGCGAATCGAGCCACTGCCGGAACTCGCGCGCGCTGGGCCCTTAATCGAATCGAGTTCCACGCTGCCCGAACCTGTTCGCGCGTGCACTTCGCCGCCGATATTCGCGACTCGCAAATCGCCCGATCCGCTCGTCACATCCACTGGCCCCGCGATCCCACCGATCGTTTCGTCGCCCGATCCTGATTCCGAGTGCAGCTTCGTCTGCTCCGGCACGATCACTTTATAACTGATCGAAATGCCGCGCTCGCGGCCTCGATCATCAAAGCGGCCTATACGAATCATGTTGCCGCTCTGCTCGATCGGCGGATTCGTTTCTATATCGTGAATCCTTGCGATGGCATCGCCATTCAACCAGGAATGGTCCGCACGGATGGTTGCGTGGATCTCAACTTTGCTCGCGTCGCCCGGCTTCACTGAAATATTTCCCGCTCCGGTCTGCACCGTTAGGTCCGCGGCGCCTGTAACGCTCAACGTTCGGTCAAAATGTCCTTCTTGAGCAGCAACCGCAGGCACCGCAGCCAACGCCGCAGCCATGGCCCAAATCAAAATCACACCGAAAACGCGCACACTCCTTCTCATTTCATTCCCTCCTGACGAAATCCCCACTCTGCAGAGGAATACGGAATGAAAGGCACAAAAGTTCAGATCGGGTGGAATTTCTGGATTACGAAGGCTAAGCCGCGGTCCCGTGGCACTTCTTGTATTTCTTGCCCGAGCCGCAGGGGCACGGATCGTTACGACCTACTTTTGCTGCCGCTCGCACGGGCTTGGGGGGCTCGGCTTGAGCGGCGCCCGTTTGAAACTGCAAGTTCTGTTGCTGTTGCCGTTGTCGCCGCTCGATCTGCCTGGCTTCGTCCTCCGGCTTCGCGGGTTGCACGAGGAAAAGGAACCGCACCGATTCCTTATCGATGCGATCCATCAAATCGTCAAAAAGCGTAAATGCTTCTTTTTTGAATTCAACCAGCGGATCCTTCTGCGCATACCCGCGTAGCCCGATGCCTTCTTTCAAATGGTCGAGGCTCAGCAGGTGATCTTTCCATTGCGCGTCCACGATATCGAGCAGGATGCGCCGCTCTAGCCATCGCATTACCTGCGCGCCAAACAGCGTTTCCTTTTCCTCGTATCGCGCGTTCACCTTCGCAATCAACGCGTCGGCCAGCGTATCGTGATTCAAGCTCGCAACATCGATTCCCACCGCTTTCGGCTCAAATCCGAACTGGTTCAGCACTTCATTCGAAAATTGCGTCACATTCCATTGATCGGGATGCTGGTCGCGCGGGCAATAAATGTCCACCAACTCGTATGCAATCTCTTCCGCCTTCTCCAGCACGAGCTCTCTCTGATCTGCGCCCTCCAGAATTGCACGGCGCGTGGAATAGATCGTCTCGCGCTGCTTGTTCATCACGTCGTCGTACTCGAGCAGGTGCTTTCGCGCTTCAAAGTTTTGCGCTTCGACGGCCTTCTGTGCGTTTTCGATTCGCTTGCTGATCAGCCGTGATTCGATCGGAATGCCCTCCGTCATTCCCAGCCTGTACATGAGCGCCTTCACGCGCTCGCCGCCGAAAATTCGCAGTAAATCATCTTCGAGCGAAAGGAAGAATCGCGACGAGCCCGGATCGCCCTGCCGTCCCGCGCGCCCTCGCAACTGGTTATCAATCCGACGCGCCTCATGCCGCTCCGTGCCCAGAATGTGTAGCCCGCCCATCGCCACCACTTCGTCGTGTTCTGCGCGACACTGCTCAGCGAACTGATCGTAAATCGGCTTCCACTGGTCCAGCGGCACCTGATAAATCTTGCCTTCCTGTTGGAACAAGACCATCGGCGCGCTATTCGCGCCGCTCGCACCGTTGCCCGAAGCCCCAGGACCCGCACTCGTAGCCGTGCCGGCTCCCGCCGTCGCCGCATCCGCCTGAGCGGGTGTTTCCGTCCCCGCCGCCGCACCGATCACAGCGCCCGCCGGCATGTACGGCATCGCGAGTTTATTTTTCAATGCGTACTCGCGCGTCATCGCCTCCGGATTGCCGCCCAACAAAATGTCCGTCCCGCGGCCGGCCATGTTCGTCGACACGGTCACCGCACCCTTGCGCCCAGCCTGCGCAATAATTTTCGCCTCGCGCTCGTGCTGCTTCGCGTTCAACACCTGGTGCGGAATTCCAGCCTTCTTCAAATGCTCCGCTATCTTCTCGGACTTCTCAATCGAGATACTCCCCACCAGCACCGGCTGCCCGCTCTCGTAGTACTGCCGAATGCCGCCCGCCTTTGTGTTGTCTTCCTGCAAGATTCCGTTCACGGCCGCTTCGAATTTCTCCGCTTCCGTGCGATACACCACGTCCGGATGTTCCACACGAATTAACGTCTTGTTCGTCGGAATCGCCACCACTTCCAGCTTATAAATCTTGTCGAACTCGGGCGCCTCAGTCTCTGCCGTTCCGGTCATGCCGGCCAGCTTCTTGTACATGCGAAAATAATTTTGAAACGTGATCGTCGCCAGTGTCTGGTTCTCGCGCTCGATTTTCACGTTCTCTTTCGCTTCCACTGCCTGGTGCAATCCGTCCGACCACCGCCGCCCCGGCATCTGCCGTCCCGTAAATTCGTCCACGATGATCACTTCGCCGTCTTTCACCACATAATCCACGTCGCGCTGGAAAAGCGTATGCGCCCGCAGCCCTTGATAGACGTGGTGAATGATGTCCATGTGCGCGGGGTCGTAGAGGTTCCCCAGGCTCAGCAGCTTCTCTGCTTTTGACACGCCCTCTTCCGTCAACGTAGCCGTCTTGTGCTTTTCATCCAGCGTGTAGTCGATATCCTGGATGAGCTTCGGAATCATCTTGTCAATCTTGTAGTACTTGTCGGTGGATTCTTCGGCAGGTCCGGAAATAATCAGCGGCGTGCGCGCCTCGTCGATCAAAATCGAGTCCACTTCGTCCACGATTGCGTAGTGATGCCCGCGCTGCACGCAATCTTTCAAATCGTATTTCATATTGTCGCGCAGGTAATCGAAACCGAATTCGTTGTTCGTCCCGTAGGTGATGTCCGCGCCATACGCCGCACGCCGCTGCGAATCTTCCAGGTCGTGAACGATCACGCCCACTGTCATCCCCAGCATCTTGAAAATCGGCCCCATCCACTCCGCGTCGCGACGAGCCAGGTAATCGTTCACGGTCACGATGTGCACGCCACGCCCCGCCAGCGCGTTCAGATATGCCGGCAAAGTCGCCACCAGCGTTTTTCCTTCGCCGGTTTTCATTTCCGCGATTTTACCCTGATGCAGCACGATGCCGCCGATCAGTTGCACATCGAAGTGCCGCATCCCCAGCGTCCGCCGCCCAGCTTCGCGCACCGCCGCAAATGCCGGGACAATCGCCGGCTCCAGCGCTTCTTTTAGCTTCTGTTTGACGTCCGGATCGTTGTCCTCCACTCCCTCCAGCCGCGCCTGCACCTCGGCCTTCAGTTTCGGCGTATACGCCGCTAGCTCCGCGTCGGTAAGCGTCTGCATCGCTGGTTCGAGCGTATTGATCTCGTTTACCACCGGCTGAATCAGCTTGATGTCGCGCTCGTGCTTCGTCCCGATAAATCGCGCGACGACGCTATCAACTATTCTCTCGACGTCCATATTTCCTTAGTTTAGATGCCTCTAGGGCGTGAAGCGCAATCGCCAGCCGCCTGAGACGACCTGCAGCGACGACCAAGCGCGCGCATACGATTGCACGAAAACTCAGCCTACTATTCTATCCGCTCGCCTGATTTCGCGCAAAGCACCGTTCCTGGTAGCCACGACGAATCGCCGTCAATTCGTCGTGGGCTTTTCACTTACGCTATGCCCACACCTTGCCGCCTAAACCCTGCCAGTCTATGATTAAGATTCACGAATCAAAGATTTCGCATCAGCTCCCATACTCGAAAGGATCCAATGCCTCCCGCACCCGGACAAGGACCAGGACAAATGCCAGGAATCGGCCCGAATCAACCGCCGAGCGAAAAAAAAGCCCCAATCCCCGGCATCAAAAATCTCGTGGCCGTCGCCAGCGGCAAAGGCGGCGTCGGCAAGACCACCGTCGCCGTAAATCTCGCCCTGGCTCTCAAGGCCCTGGGCGCAAAAGTCGGCCTCCTCGACGCCGACGTCTACGGCCCCAACGTTCCCCTCATGCTCGGCACCGTTGAACAGCCGCGCGCCCTCGACGAGCGCACTATCATTCCCGTCGAAGCCTACGGAATCAAAATGATTTCGATGGGTCTGCTGAATCCCGGTGACAAGCCCCTCATCTGGCGCGGCCCGATGCTTCACAGCGTCATCCAGCAATTCCTTCGCAGCGTACAATGGGGCGAACTCGATTACCTGATCGTCGATCTCCCGCCCGGCACCGGCGACGTCCAGCTCACGCTGATTCAAAGCGTCGCCATCACAGGTACAGTCGTCGTCACCACGCCCTCGATCGTCTCGCTCGCCGACGTGCGCAAAGCCGTCGAAATGTTTCGTCAGGTTCACGTCGAAATTCTCGGAGTCGTCGAAAACATGAGCTACTTCAGCTGCCCTCACTGCGAGGGCCGCATCGACGTCTTCGGCCACGGCGAAGGCCGCCGCATGGCCCAACTCTTCGGCGTTCCATTCCTAGGCGAAATCGAAATCGACCCGCAAATCCGCGTCGGCGGCGACAGCGGCAAGCCCGTAGCTTCAATGGGCGAAGACGCCCCAGGCGGCAAAAGCATCTTCGCCGTGGCCCGCAACGTAATGCAGCGAGTAGAAAGCGTCAACGCCAACGCCACCTCTCCAGTAGTCCAGATACTGTAGTGTGGCGCTGCCTTGCCTTTCGTACCGCCGGCGTCTCGCCGCTCTTTTGATTCTTGCGCTCAGCGAACAATGACCCCCAAAACCTTTCGCCGCATTGCACTCTCGCTGCCCGAAGCCACCGAAGGCTCCCACTTCAGCAACGCCGACTTCCGCATTGCAGGCAAAATCTTCGCCACTCTCGCCCTCGAGCATCAAGGCTACGGCGTCCTCCTCCTCACCCCCGATCAACAAGCCGGTATGATCCAAGACGCGCCCGAAGTCTTCAGCCCGGTTCCAGGTGGCTGGGGCGAAAAAGGCGCCACCCGGGTCACCCTCGCAAAAGTTCCCGCTGACATCCTCGAAGCCGCCCTCCGCGTAGCCTGGAGCCGCAAAGCCCCCAAGCGCCTCCTCGTTGAGCCGCGTAAGTAGGGGCGGGTCTATGACCCGCCCGCGTCGCCGCTGGCAACGATCCGCCATTCACCTCGCCACCAAGCAATTGCCCGGTAGCCACGACGACGCCGTAATCGTCGTGGCCTTTCGCCTCAAGTGGCACAGGCACTCCTGCTTGTCCTGAGGCACGAAGGGTTTACCCTGAGAACCGAAGCGCCTGCGCCCCGTTCTCGAAGCCTCGCCGACATCCACGCCGAGATTTAACAACCCTACAAACTCATCAACCGCGAATTCTTCAATCCTTTTAGGTCGCGGCTTCAGCCGCGACATAAATTGAGTCGCGCGAAGCGCAAACCTAGAACAGAGCGAGGCCCTGCCCTGTCATTTTTTCGAGGACGTGCAAACCACAGCATTGTCACATCCGATTCCCCTATGCTAGCGTCCCAAACGCAAAAGGAGACCCAATCTTGCTTCGGACCTACCGCGGCCGCGCCCCGCGCATCGCCGATTCCGCCTACATCGATCCGCAAGCCGTCATCATCGGTGACGTAACCATCGCCGCCGACTCCAGCGTCTGGCCCTGCGTCGTCATCCGCGGCGACGTCCACTTCATCCGCATCGGCTCCCGCAGCAATGTCCAAGACGGCTCCGTCCTTCACGTCATGCGCGACACGCACCCGCTCATCCTCGGCGACAATGTCACCATCGGCCACGGCGTCGTCCTCCACGGCTGCACCATCGAATCGCGCTGCCTCATCGGCATGGGCTCGATCATTCTCAACGGCGCAAAAATCGGCACCGGCTCCATCGTCGCCGCCGGCACCCTCGTCCCTGAAGGTACCGAAGTCCCGCCCGGCAGCCTCTTCATGGGCCACCCAGGCAAATTCCGCCGCGCCCTAACCGATGCCGATCAAGATTCCATCGACGCCTACGCCCAGCGCTACGTCGAATACAAAGAAACCTACAAATCCGAGAACGCGTGACGCGTAGTCTGTGGCTCGCCTGGGGTGACTCTTGTCTCATGGTCGCTGACCCATGAGGCGTGTGCCCGCGATTTTTCAGTAGGGGCACGCCATGTCGCAGATCCCGCATGAGTTCGCGGGGCCGTGCCCGAACGTTCGACTCAGCTCCTTGTCGCCATTTGATTCGATGTGACTCGTGACGCGTACACCTCGACAACGGATTGGCACCCGCTCAGGAGCACGAGCCCAGCGCGGAAGCGCTGAGTATAGTTGGCGCAGAGCGCCTTCCTCTCGCGGTGCTGTTCCCGCGAGCCTTCGTTTCTTTCGTACCGCCGGCATCCTGCCGGCTCCTGTGCGTATCGCTTCTGGGGGGGAGCGCATCCGCGCGATTTGGTTTCAAAAGTGGCATTGCAGTTGGGTGGGAGCCCCCGCATTCATGCGGGGGAGGAGAGCTTCACCGGTTAAGGTTGTGAGTGGCTTTGCCATTCGGTGGGAGCCCCCGCATTTATGCGGGGGAGGGAGAGCTTCACCGGTTAAGGTTGTGAGTGGCCTTGCCATTCGGTGGGAGCCCCCGCATTTATGCGGGGGAGGGAGAGCTTCACCGGTTAAGGTTGTGAGTGGCTTTGCCGTTCGGTGGGAGCCCCCGCATTTATGCGGGGGAGGGAGAGCTTCACCGGTTAAGGTTGTGAGTGGCTTTGCCGTTCGGTGGGAGCCCCCGCATTTATGCGGGGGAGGAGCGCTTGAGCGCTCCGATAAAGACTCGGCCCTGTTCGCGCGCTTTAGCGCTGGGCAGTCCTCCGTTGCCGCGAGCACCGCAGACTCGCACACGCAGCAGCCCTCTTCTACCCCCGCCACCACGCCGCCATTCATTCCTGATATATTTAATGATTCACCGTCAGGGCACGACTTCAGTCGTGCCGCAAGACTCGCGAATAGATGAGCGGCTTCAGCCGCTGGGGGCAAATGTCCGAGCGAAAACAATTTCGCGCCATCAAAGGCACGCGCGACATCCTCCCGCCGGATTCCGCCCTCTGGAACTGGTTCGAACACACCGCCCGCGAAGTCTTCGAATCCTACAATTTCGGCGAAATCCGTCTTCCGATCTTCGAGGAGGCGGAGGTCTTCGCACGTGCAATCGGCGCGGACACGGACGTTGTTTCAAAGGAGATGTTCACGTTTCCAGATCCACCTGTTCTTTCCGATGCGCAATTCAGAGCAGGATGGGAGAAGTTGAAGGAACTCGCGGTTGCATGCGATCCCGCGCTTGGGGCAATTGAGACAGGAATGCAAGAAATCATACTCAGTCAATCGCGGCAATGGACTTTGGCTGCTTATACTTCAATTCGCTGGGCGA
The DNA here is from genome assembly GCA_963729525.1 of uncultured Acidobacteriota bacterium. GTDB lineage: Bacteria > Acidobacteriota > Terriglobia > Acidiferrales > UBA7541 > Palsa-295. The sequence goes on along the minus strand of CAVSOB010000005.1, from coordinate 1,762,334 downwards.
TCGAGGAAGCAATTAAGAACCTCGCATCGCTCCGCCCCGAAGCCACCGCCTCCGTCTGCCGCGCCTACATCGAACACAACATGCAAGCCCTTCCCGGTAACCAGAAGCTTTACTACATCGGCCCAATGTTCCGCCGCGAGCGCCCGCAAAAAGGACGCTACCGCCAGTTCTACCAAATCGGCGCCGAAGTCCTCGGCCAATCCGACGCGCCCGCCATCGACGCCGAAGTCCTAGAAATGCTGCTCGTGTTTTTCAATCGCGTCGGCCTGACGCGCACCACGCTCTACGTGAACTCGATCGGCGACAAAAACTGCCGCCCGCAATACGTCGAGCTGCTGCGCGAAGAACTCCGCAAACTAAAAGACAAGCTCAAAGAAGACTCCCAGCGCCGCATCGAAACGAACCCGCTGCGCGTCCTCGATTCCAAGATTCCCGAAGAGCAACCCATCATCGAAAAGCTGCCGCGTATCTCCGATCATCTATGCGAAGACTGCCGCGCCCACTTCGCCAAGCTCAAAGAGGAATTGAATCTGCGCGGTATCAACTACAAAGAAAACTGGCGCCTCGTCCGCGGCCTTGACTACTACACGCGCACCACGTTCGAAGTCACCGCCGAAGGACTCGGCTCGCAAAACGCGGTCTGCGGCGGCGGCCGCTACGACGGTCTCGTCGAACTCCTCGGCGGACCGCCAACGAAAGGCATCGGCTTCGCCATCGGCACCGACCGCTCGATTCTTTCCATCGAAGAAAGCGGCAACGCGCCCAAACTCGGCGGCCTCGCGGTCTACATCGCGTGGATGGGACAATCTTCCTATCCCACGGCCGTCAACATCGCAAGAAAATTGCGCGCGGCAGGACTTTCCGTCGAGCTGCCACCAGAGGAGATGAAATTCAAGAAGTCGCTCGGCCTCGCGGATAAAGTAGGCGCGCGCTATGCTGTAATAATCGGCGAAGACGAAGTCGCATCGCGAACCTTTACCCTGAAACGCCTCGCCGACGGCGACCAGAAGAAACTCGCGGAAGGCGAATTGCTGGAGTACCTTGAATTCGAGCGGCGGCGCTAGGATATAAATCTAATACACGGTAGCGTGATTAAATCTCTACGTAAGTGTAGTGCAATCTGTAAGTTACACTTTTCTAATAGGCGGTTAAGGGCCGGTTAAAAGACGTCAGGCGAAATAAAAGCGAAGCTAGAAGGCTAAAAAAAATAAAGGACCGCAAAATTGCTCGAAGCTCTCGGAAATCTGAAACGCACAAATTATTGCGGCGCGCTGCGCGCCTCGGACGCCGATAAAGAAGTCGTCCTCATGGGCTGGGTTCAGCGCCGCCGCGATCTCGGCCAGCTGATCTTCATAGATCTTCGCGATCGCGCGGGAATCGCGCAGATCGTGTTCAACAATGAGCTGCATCCCGAAGCGCACGCGAAGGCCGAAGAGTTGCGCTCGGAATTTGTCGTTGCGGTGGAAGGTCGCGTGGTGCGGCGCCAGAAATCGAACCCGGAAATTCCGACCGGCGAAGTGGAAGTGATCGCGACGCGCCTGCACATCCTGAACAACGCGAAGACGCCTCCGTTCCAAGTGGAAGACGAAGTGAACGCCAGCGAAGAGACGCGCTTGCGTTACCGTTATCTGGATTTGCGGCGGCCGCGTCCTCATCGCAATCTCGAGCTGCGCCATCGCGTGATTCTCGAGATGCGCAAGACGATGGACGAGCTTGGCTTCTTCGAGATCGAGACGCCGATGCTCACGCGTTCAACGCCCGAAGGCGCGCGCGACTATCTCGTTCCCAGCCGCATTCATCACGGACAGTTTTACGCGCTGCCGCAATCGCCGCAGATCTTCAAGCAGATTCTGATGATCTCGGGCATGGATCGCTACTTCCAGATCGTGAAATGCTTTCGCGACGAAGACTTGCGCGCCGATCGGCAGCCGGAATTCACGCAGATTGACGTCGAGATGTCGTTCCCGCGCCAGGAAGATATTTTCCATGTGATCGAGAAAGTGATGGAGCGCGTGTGCGCCGTTGCGGGCGTCGAAGCGAAAGGCCCGTTCCGGCATCTCGATTACAAGGACGCGATGCGCCGTTACGGGTCCGACAAGCCTGATCTTCGTTTCGGCATGGAGCTTCACAACGTCACGGAGTTCTTTGAGCCTGCGCGCGCGACGATGCACATCGAAGGCAACGTGCAAGCTGTCGTCGCGCCGGGTGCAGCGGCATGGTCGCGCAAGCAGCTCGACGAACTCGGAGAATTCGCGAAGTCGGCGGGAGCTCGTGGCGTTTACACGGTGAAGGTGACGGCCGAAGGCATCAGCTCAGCCGCTCGAGAAAACTCTCGGTGCTGATGCGCTAAAGAAGTTTGCAGAAAAGGTCGGAGCAAAGGCTGGCGACCTGATTGTCGCGACGGCGGCGAAGGAGCAAATTCCTCACACCGATACGTCGCTCAATGTGGCCGGGCAGATTCGCCTGTATCTTGGCGACAAACTCAATCTGATTGACCGCAGCAAATGGGAATTTGCCTGGATCACGGGCTTCGCGCTTTTCGAATGGAGCGAGCGCGAGAAGCAGTGGGTGAGCGCGCAGCATCCGTTCACCGGAATCGTCGAGGAGGATCTCGATAAGCTCGAAACCGCGCCGTGGGAATGCCGCTCGAAGGGCTACGATCTCGTGCTGAATGGAGTCGAGCTTGGCTCCGGCAGCATCCGAATTCACCGGCAGGATGTGCAGGCTCGCATGTTCAAAGCGCTCGGCCTCTCGGACGAGCAAGCGCGGCAGCGCTTCGGATTCTTCCTCGACGCGCTCACCTATGGCACGCCGCCGCATGGCGGAATCGCGCTGGGCGTCGATCGCATCGTGATGCTGTTGGCGGGCGAGAAATCGATTCGCGAGGTGATTGCGTTTCCGAAGACCACCGCCGCGCAGGACTTGATGGCCGATTCGCCATCGAGTGTCGATGCCGATCAACTCGACAATCTCGGTATTGCAATCAAGAAACCAAAAGCGGCCGGCGAGGCTTCGTGACGGTTTTGATGATTCTGATCGCGCTCGGCGCAACGGCGGGCGTCTTTCTGCTTACGCGCGCAATGCACAGGCTTCCGTTGACGAGCTCAATTCGGAGTTCTTTTGGGACTCGGGGTCACGATTGGCTTTATTTTTCTGATGATGGTGCAAATGGCTTCGTTTCCGATGTGGCTGGGAATTTCGCTGGTTACCGTAGTGTTTATCGCGAGTTTGTTTGGCACGCGTATCTTCCTGCGCAGCCTGATGCAGGAAGAAAGGGAAGAGGAAGATCGAGTGCGCCGTGAATCGAACAGCAATTTATTTGACGGCGGATATTCGGATTTGAATCCATCGGCCCGGAGCGGCAACCCTCGATGAGCCGCATTCGCATCCTTGCTGAAAATGTGGCGAATAAGATTGCGGCTGGGGAGGTTGTGGAGCGGCCTGCTTCGGTGGTGAAGGAGCTGCTGGAGAATTCGCTGGATGCCGGGGCGCGATCGATCCGGATCGAAGTGGAATCGGGCGGGAAGCGCATGATTCGGGTGATCGACGATGGCAGCGGCATGAATCATGACGATGCGCTGCTGGCGTTTGAGCGGCACGCGACTTCGAAATTGCGAACGGCTGACGATCTGCTTTCGATTGCTACGCTTGGCTTTCGCGGCGAGGCGCTGCCGACGATTGCGGCGATTTCACGGCTGCTTCTCGAGACGCGCACGGGTGAGGATGGAGAGGGAACTCGCGTCGAATTCGCGGGTGGCAAGCTGCTGGGCGTGAAGCCGGCGGGCGTACCGAGCGGGACTTCGATCAGCGTGGCCGATATTTTCTATTGCGTGCCGGCGCGGCGCAAATTCCTGAAATCTGAAACCACCGAGCTGGGGCACATCGCTTCGCTTGTGACGCACTACGCGCTGGCGCATCCGGAAACGCAGTTCCTGCTGAAAACTCCGACGCAGGAAATCCTGAACTGCGCGCCTGTGGAAAAGCTTTCCGAGCGCGTGTATCAGATTTTCGGGCGTCAGGCGCTCGAGGAACTGGTAGAGATTCCGCCGAACGAAGCGCCGATGCGCAGCGCAATCACCGAGCCGGCGATTGAATCGGACGAACAGGCGGCGACGCTGCGCGTGACGGGATTTACGTCGCGCCCTGAAGTGCAGCGGACGAACCGCAACGGAATTTACATTTTCGTGAACCGGCGGCTGGTGCGCGACCGGCTGCTGCTTCACGCGATTGGCGAGGCGTATCGCAACATCGTTCCGCCCGGCGTGTTTCCGGTGGTGCTGCTGTTTCTCGATCTGCCGTATCAGGAAGTGGACGTGAACGTGCACCCGGCAAAAATCGAGGTGCGCTTCCGCCATCCGCAGTTCGTTCACGATTTCACGCGCGACGCGCTGCGGCATGCGCTTTCGCTTGCGCGGCCAATTCCGGGGTTTCCCGCTGCGCGCGCCGCCGCGGCTGCCGCGCCGATTCCGCTGGGCGGCACCGCAAGTTTTGCCAATGGCGCAGGAACGAGCGATGCGCCGCTGAATGCAGCCAGCGCGAGCGCGGGCGCGAGTTTCGCGGGACCTCCACGCGCCGAGATTCCGGTGGGATTTTCTCCCGGCGCTGGATTCGCTGAGGATCTCGAATTGACCGGAGCGCCGGACCGGCCGCTGCCGCAGCGCTTGCAGTTTGGCTCGGGTGGAGGGACTGACTTCCCGTTTCCCGGCGCAGGCTGGCGCAGGGGTTGCGGACCAAGCGGGGCAAATGGCTGAAGCGGTTTCGGAATCCGGGGGCGCGCTGCCGTCGCCGGAAGACGATTGCGGATCTTGAAGCCGCTCGGGCAGGTGAACAGCAGCTTCATCGTTGCGGTGAACGGCGAAGGGCTATGGATCATCGACCAGCACGTGGCGCACGAGCGCGTGCTTTTCGAACAGCATTTGCGCGCGCGTCGCGAAGGCGAGCTTGGCGGGCAACGAATGCTTGTGCCGCCGATTGTGGAACTGAACCCGCGCCAGCTGGTGACGTTCGAGCAGATCGGCGATGAGTTGCGCGCCAACGGTTTCGAGGCGGAGCTGATGGGCGCGCGCGAAGTGGCGATTCAGGCGGCTCCCGCAGGAATCGCGAGCAGCGACGCCGAGAAACTGCTGTTCGAAATTCTCGACGGAATCGCGCGCGAGAATCAGGCCATCTCGATCGATTCGCTGCAATCGAAGATTGCGGCTTCGACGGCCTGCCATGCGGCGATCAAAGTGAATACGCCGCTCGACTCGAAGAAAATGGAATGGCTGCTCAGCGAGCTGGCCAAGACCGAGTATCCGATGAGCTGCCCGCACGGCCGGCCGGTGGTGCTGCGCTATTCGGTGCGCGAAATCGAGCGCGCCTTCAAACGGATTTGAGCCGAGCCAACATTTCGAAATGAAAAACCTGATTATCGCGATTGACGGACCGGTCGGCTCGGGGAAGAGCACGCTGGCGCGGCGCGTGGCGGAACTGATGGGCTACGTCTATATCGACACGGGCGCGATGTATCGCGCGTTGGCGCTGAAAGCAGTGCGCAGGGGACTTGGATTCGATCGCGATGGCGAACTCGAGACACTTGCGCGCGGCACGCGTATCGATTTGAAGGCGCTCGACGGAACGCAACAGGTGTTTCTCGACGGCGAGGATGTGACGACTGCGATTCGGACTCCGGAAGTTTCGCAGGCGGCATCGAAGATCGCGGTTGTTTCAGGCGTGCGGCACGTGCTGGTTGCGGAGCAGCGGCGGGCCGGGCAGCAAGGCGGGGTGGTGATGGAAGGCCGCGACATCGGCAGCGTCGTTTTCCCCGATGCCGACCTGAAGATTTTTTTGACGGCGTCGCCGGAAGTTCGCGCGGATCGCCGTTATCACGAGCACCAGCAGAAGGGCGATGCGATCGATCGGGCGCGCACGCTGGATGAAATTCACGAGCGCGATCAGCGCGACCGCGAACGATCTACTTCGCCGCTGGTTCGCGCGCCGGATGCGGTGGTGGTGGACAGCACGGCGATGGAAGCGGAGGAAGTGGCGCGGCTGGTGGTGATGCTGGCGAAGGGCAAGTCTGCGGGTGCGATTACTTAGAGGAATCCGGGATATCGCGGAACCCGATGTGGTGTATCCGGGCTCTAAGAAAGGCGCACAGGCAGGAGTGCCTGTGCCACTTAGGCGGTTCGCGATTCGTCCACACGACAAGGATGTCGGCGAGGGGTTGAACGCGGGCAGGTCTAGACCCGCCCCTACTGTCGCGGGTTGGTTCGTGCCAGCTAAGTCCCCGGATGACGACGGCTTTAAGTGACGGACAAGAGGCTTCTGGCCCATTCGACTGATTTGACGTAGAGCTCAGGAATCGCATTTTCTGGAATTCGCAGGCGCCTGGCGTCGGCGGCCAGGGCGTCCCAGCAGCCCATTTCGTACTTCACGGCCAGATCGAAAATATCGCGCAGCTTGTTCTTCTCTCCCAGAAGCGCCCCGCGGATTTCTTCGCCTATCGCAATTTCGTGAACCACGTCCTGCATTTTCATGTCGAGAATGGCATCTACGGCAGAAAGCAGACCGAGCAGGAAAAGATCGTTGGCGGAGCCGCGCAATCCCGCGAGCGGCGCAAGCGATTCGCAGAAATGGGCGCGAATCAGCGGAAGCATGATGAGTTCTTCGGGCTTGTTGTCGCCCATGCAGGCGATGGCGACGAGCGAAACCCAGCGGCGCACGCCGCGCTCGCCGAGAAGCGAGAGAGCGTGGGGAATCGAATGGACTTCCGCGATGAGCGGAAACGCCGGCGAATTCAGATAGCGCAGCAGGCGATAGCCGAGCGAGGCTTCGGATTTGATGCAGTCGCTCACGCCGTGAAGATTCATCTCTTTCTGGTTTACCGCCTGAAGGACGCGCAGGTAATTCAGCTTGTTGGACGGAATATCGTGGCGCGTGAGCATTTCCGGCCGGCTGAAAAAATATCCCTGGAAAAAGGAATAGCCCCAGCCGAGCGTGCGCTGGAAGTCGTCGTAGGATTCCACTTTCTCGGCGACGAGACGCAGCTGCTTTTTGGCGAAGGCCTTGGAAAGCCGTTGCTGCTCGATCTCGGATGAGGCGAGCAAATCGACTTTAATGAATGCAGCCAGCTCCGTCAGTGGCAGCCACGCCGGAGATTCCTGAAAATCATCGAGCGCGATCAGATATCCCATGTTCTTCAGGCGGCGGCAAGCGGCCACGATTTCATCGTCGGGCTGAACCGTCTCGAGAATTTCCAGGACGACGCGATCAGTAGGAAGCGTCGCGGGGAAATCGCGGAGAAGAAATTCCCGCGCACAATTGATGAACGCACGCCGGCCGTGCGTGAGGCGATCAATGCCAAAAAGGAACAGGTTGTCTACCGCGGAAGCGGCGGCGGCTTCGGGATGCGAGCCGTCAAAGAAATTCTGGGGACCGGAACGGAAGAGCAGCTCGTATCCGTAGACGTCTCTTTCGGAATTAAAAATGGGCTGACGCGCGAGAAATTTTTCCACGGACACTTTCTCCTTCCCGATTGGGAGGCTGCTCACATTCTCGGAAGGGGAAAGGGCCGAGACTGCCAGAGCTGGTTCTTACGCCGGGTAGTTAGGCCGGACTCGACATCGAAGAGAGGAATTCCGCGTTGGCCTTTGTTTTCGAGAGGCGGCCGAGGAGCAATTCCATCGCTTCCACTGTGGAGAGAGGACTGAGAACTTTCCGAAGCACCCAGATGCGGTTGAGCTCGTCGGGCGGAAGGAGGAGCTCATCCTTACGCGTGCCGGAGCGATTGATATCGATCGTGGGGAAAACGCGCTTATCGACGAGGCGGCGGTCGAGATTGATTTCCATGTTGCCGGTGCCTTTGAACTCTTCGAAGATCACGTCGTCCATGCGGCTGCCGGTATCGATCAGCGCGGTGGCGATGATGGTGAGCGAACCGCCTTCTTCCACATTACGCGCGGCGGCGAAAAAGCGGCGCGGGCGCTGCAAAGCGTTTGCGTCAATACCGCCGGAGAGGACTTTGCCAGAAGGCGGCGTGACGGCGTTGTAAGCGCGGCCGAGACGCGTGAGCGAATCGAGAAGGATGACGACATCGCGCTTGTGCTCGACGAGGCGCTTGGCTTTTTCCAGCACCATTTCAGCCACTTGAATGTGGCGCTGGGGCGGCTCATCGAAGGTGGAGCTGATGACTTCGCCCTTTACGGTGCGCTGCATGTCCGTGACTTCTTCGGGGCGCTCGTCAATCAGAAGAACGATGAGAGCGACTTCCGGATGATTGGTGGTGACGGAATTGGCGATGGATTGCAGCATCATCGTCTTACCGGTGCGCGGCGGCGCGACGATCAAGCCGCGCTGGCCTTTACCGATGGGGCAAAGCATGTCGAGAACGCGCCCGGTGAGATTTTCTTTGGTCGTTTCGAGGCGAATGCGCTCCTGCGGATAGAGCGGCGTGAGATTGTCGAAGAAAATTTTGTTGCGGGCGACTTCGGGATCTTCGAAATTCACCGCTTCGACTTTAATCAGCGCAAAGTAGCGCTCGCCGTCTTTTGGAGGGCGGACCTGGCCGGAAACGGTGTCGCCGGTGCGGAGGTCGAATTTGCGGATTTGCGACGGCGAGACGTAGATATCGTCCGGGCCGGGGAGGTAGTTGTATTCGGGCGCGCGGAGGAAACCGAAGCCGTCGGGGAGGCATTCGAGAACGCCTTCGGAGAAGATGAGGCCGTTCTTTTCGGTTTGGGCGCGAAGGATCTGGAAGATCAATTCCTGCTTGCGCATGCCGGAGGAGCCGGGGATATTGAGCTCCTTGGCGATCTTCGCGAGATCGGTGATGTTCTTGTCTTTCAGTTCTGCAAGGCTAATACTCATCGAGTTTCTTTCCTTCTTCAGCCCGTCTTCAGGCACGATTTTAACTGTCATAGAATTAGGACCGCGGGCGGGCACAGACTCGAACCAGCCACTTTGTCCAGGTAGTTTCCAGGCAATCTAAATCCTTCGGTAATTTGCCAAGCCCTGCTTAGCGGATTGTGGGAGAACCGAAGGAGTTCAATTGGTCAATTCATTGTCCTGCGTGACATCCGTACCGAACTTGGAATCGACACCGTCAATAGGCGGGTGGATCGGCAGCGGGTGTTCCAGCGCGAGCTGCAGGACATCGTCCATCCACTCCACAAAATGGATGGACATTTGCGCTTGGATCTCCGGCGGAATATCCGCCAGATCTTTTTCGTTGTCTTTCGGAAGAATCACGGTGCGCAGGCCGAGGCGATGCGCGGCGAGCAACTTTTCCTTCACGCCGCCGATAGGCAACACTTTACCACGAAGGGTGATTTCGCCGGTCATGGCGATATCACAACGAACCGGGATGCGCGTGAGGGCGCTAACGATCGAGGTGCAGAGCGTGATGCCGGCCGAAGGGCCGTCCTTGGGAATCGCGCCTTCGGGAACGTGCACGTGAATATCGAGGTGGCGGTAGAAATCCTTCGGCAGGCCGAAGAGATGGCTGCGCGAGCGGACGTAGCTCATACCGGCTTGGGCGGATTCTTGCATCACGTCGCCTAGTTTTCCGGTAAGTGTAAGGCGGCCCTTGCCTTGCATCAGAGTGGCTTCGGTGGAAAGCACTTCACCCCCGACTTCGGTCCACGCGAGGCCCGTGGTGAGGCCGATTTCGTTCTTTTTCTCGGCGAAGAAATCGCGGTACTTGATGATGCCGAGGTAATCGTTCACGTTCGAGGGCGTGACTTCCAAGGCAAAGCTCTTATCGGCGACGACCTTGCGCGCTACTTTGCGGCACACATTCGCGATTTCGCGATTGAGATTGCGGACGCCGGCTTCGTGCGTGTAGTGGCGGATGACGTGCGTCATCGCCTCGTCGGTAATTTTCAGATTGCCTTTCGTCAGGCCCGTGGCTTCGAGCTGCTTGGGGACGAGGAAGCGCTGCGCAATTTGATGCTTTTCCTGTTCGGTGTAGCCGGGGATGCGCAGGACTTCCATGCGGTCCTGCAGCGGCTGCGGGATCGTGTGCAGCACGTTGGCGGTGCAGACGAACATGACCTTGGAAAGATCGTACTCGACGTCGAGATAATGGTCGGTGAAGGAGTGATTGAGCTCGGGATCGAGCACTTCCATCAGCGCGGCTGACGGATCGCCTCGGAAATCCATGGACATCTTGTCCACTTCGTCAAGAACGAACACGGGATTGACGGTGCCGGCTTTGCGCATCATCTGGATGATCTGGCCGGGCAGGGCGCCGATGTAGGTGCGGCGATGGCCGCGAATTTCCGCTTCGTCGCGCACGCCGCCGAGCGACACGCGGACGAATTTGCGTCCGGTGGCGCGACCGATGGACATGGCGAGAGACGTCTTACCGACGCCTGGAGGCCCGAGGAAGCAGAGAATCGAACCCTTGGGATTCTTCACGAGTTGGCGAACGGCCAGATATTCCAGGATGCGGTCTTTAATTTTTTCCAGGCCGTAGTGATCCTGCGAGAGGATTTCTTCGGCGCGCTTGATGTCGCGAATTTCCTTGGAGCGCTTTTTCCATGGCACTGCCAGGAGCCAATCGAGGTAGTTGCGAGAGACCGTGGATTCCGCTGACATCGGCGGCATCATTTCGAGCCGCTTCAGCTCCTGCATGGCCTTTTCCTGCGGGCCTTCGGGCATGCCGGAAGTTTCAATCTTCTTTTTCAGCTGTTCGATTTCGTTGGCTTCACCGCGGCCGAGTTCCTTCTGGATGGCTTTGAGCTTTTCGTTTAGGTAGTACTCTTTTTGCGCGCGTTCCATCTGGCGCTTCACGCGCGTATTGATCGAGCGATCGACGTTGAGCTTTTCGATTTCGACTTCGAGGATGTCGCCGATGCGGTTCAGGCGTTCCATGGGCTCGAAGAGCTCGAGAAGCTCCTGCTTTTCCTCGACGGGAATTTGAAGGTTGGCGGCGATCGCGTCAGAAAGCTTGCCGGCATCTTCCACGCGGACGGCGGCAATCATTGTGTCGTAATTGAGGCTTTGCGAGAGCTTCACGTATTGCTCGAAAAGATTCGTGACGCGGCTCGAAGCCTGCTGCAGTTCGGGCGAAGGCTCAGCCTTCACTGGAACGGTGCGAATCGTGGCACGGAAGAAGCCTTCTTCGCTGGCTACCTGCACGATCTTGGCGCGCTCGGTGCCTTCGACGAGAACTTTGATATTGCCGTCGGGGAGCTTGACGCTCTGGACGATATTGGCAAGCGTTCCTACCTGGTAGATTTCTTCCGGTTTGGGGTCGTCGATCGAGGCGTCATGCTGGGTGACGAGGAAAATCTTCTTGTCACCCGCTAACGCGTCTTCGAGAGCTCGCACGGAGGCTTCCCGCCCAACGATGAACGGGTGCATCATTTCCGGGAAGATCACCATATCCCGGACCGGCATCATCGGAACGCGTTTTACGTCGCCTTTTTCCCGATTAAACATTGAATCGCTCAGTTTCAATCCTTAGCCCGCTTTTTCCAGCAGGCTCCAATTAATTTCGCGTCCCTTCACCATGTCAGCGGTCACGACAAAGTCGCGAAGTTTCCGTTGCGCCGGCAAGTGGTACATCATTTCGAGCATCAGATCCTCGAGAATCATGCGCAGGCCGCGCGCGCCAACTTTCCTTTGCAGCGCGAGATCGGCAACTGTTTCAAGCGCATCGTCCGTGAAACGCAGCCGGACATTCTCGAATTCGAAGAGTCGCTGATACTGCTTCACAAGCGCGTTCTTGGGCTCGGTGAGAATTCGCACGAGCGCCGACTTATCCAGGTCGCTCAGAACGCCGACGACAGGCAAGCGGCCTACAAACTCCGGAATCAAGCCATAGCGAATCAGGTCGGTCGGCTGCACCTGCTCGAGAACTTCGATATTGCGCCGCGTCGCCGTGGAAGGCTGCGTATCGGCGTGGAAGCCGAGCGACTTCTGGCCTACGCGCCGCTCGATCGTCTTTTCGAGCCCCACGAAAGCGCCGCCACAGATGAACAGGATGTTAGTCGTGTCCACCGGCGTAAATTCCTGATGAGGGTGCTTGCGGCCGCCCTGCGGAGGAACATTGGCAATCGTGCCTTCCAAAATTTTCAGGAGCGCCTGCTGGACGCCCTCACCCGAAACGTCGCGGGTAATCGAAGGGTTCTCGTCTTTCTTCGAAATCTTGTCTATCTCGTCGATATATATGATGCCCTGTTGAGCCTTTTGGACGTCGCCATCCGCGGCTTGCAGAAGCTTCAGGATGATGTTTTCAACGTCCTCGCCGACGTATCCGGCTTCCGTCAATGTGGTGGCATCCACGATCGCGAACGGAACCTCCAGCATTCGCGACAGCGTTTGCGCCAGAAGCGTCTTGCCCGTGCCGGTGGGGCCAACCAGCATGATGTTCGACTTCGTAAGCTCGACATCGCCGGGCTGGCGATTCAAGAAGATACGCTTGTAGTGGTTGTAAACCGCGACAGCGAGCTTCTTCTTCGTCTTGTCCTGGCCGATCACATACCCATCGAGAAACGCTTTAATCTCGGGCGGGCGCGGCAATCGGCGATTCGCTGGGCTCGCCTGTTCGCGCTTCTCGTCCTCGAGGATCTGCTGGCAAACGCCGACGCACTCGTTGCAAATATACGAGCGCGGGTATTCGGAGGGAGAGCTGATGAGCTTCTCCACCTGCTCCTGCGTCTTATGGCAGAAGGAACAGCGCAACGGCTCTTCTGGTGTGAACCGTTTCACAGAATTTGCTTCCTCCCAGGGAGAACCACCACACCCATTGTAATGCTCAAATCCATTCTAAGACGGAAATGCATTCGTCGCGGATGCAATCATCGCCCTGACTACTAACCGTTTGGAACGCTGTCCGCGCGCCCTTCGCATCGCTTTCGACTAGCGATGCTTCGCGATAATTTCATCGACAATGCCGTAGGCTTTGGCTTGCTCTGCGGTCATGATGAAATCGCGTTCCACGTCTTTTTCGATCCGTTCAAGTGGCTGGCCCGTGTGGAACGCAAGAAGCTTATTGAGAGAATCGCGGGTACGCAAAATCTCGCGAGCGTGGATGTCGATGTCCGTTGCCTGGCCGGAGAGACCGGACATCCAGGGTTGGTGGATCAGAACTCGGGAATTGGGCAAAGCATAGCGCTTTTTCGGAGTGCCCGAAACGAGAAGCAGAGCCGCGATGGAGGCGGACTGTCCGATGCAATAGGTGACCACGTCGGGCCGCACGAACTGCATCGTGTCGTAAATCGCCATTCCCGCGGAAATCGAGCCACCCGGGGAGTTGATGTACACCGAGATGTCTCGCTCAGGATCTTCGGATTCAAGGAATAGCAACTGGGCGGTGACAAGGTTGGCGACATGGTCGTCGATTGGCGTGCCGATGAAAATGATGTGGTCTTTCAGCAGCCGGGAGTAAATGTCATAGGCTCGTTCGCCCCGGTTGGTCTGTTCAACGACCATCGGTACGAGCGTTGTGGCACGCGGACTTGCGTCGTCAGTATGTCTCATTAGGAATTTGTTTGCGCGCTGAGGACCCCGAACCAGCTTTTACTTTTCACTCTTGGCCGTCGTCTCGATTCGGGAATTGCTGTAGAGCCACTCGATCGTTTTGTCGCTTCGCAACTTCGATTTCATCCTATCGAGCGCTCCCTGCTTTGTCAAGCGAGCCCGAATCGCAGTTGCCGATTCGCCACTGCGTTCCGCCAGCGTCGCAATCTCTTTTTCGACGTCTTGATCCGTCGCTTCGATGTTTTCCGCCGTCGCAATCCGGTCGAGCAGCAGTTCGGCCTTCACGTCGTTGACGGCGCGGTCGCGCTGATTCCGGCGCAGGTTCACCCAGTCCACATTCACGGCGCGGGGATCGACGCCCTGCGCGGCAAGCGAGCGAACGACCCGCTCCAGGCGCACGTCCATCTGGCCTTCGACAAGCGCTTCGGGTACGGGGAAGTCGTGCCGCTTTACGAGCGTTTCTAGAATCTTTTCGCGCGCTTGGGCTTGTTGCTGTTGTTCCTTCGCTGCTTCCAAGTTCTCATGGACTTTCTTGCGGAGGTCCGCCAGCGTTGAAACCCCGCCGCCTTCGCCCACGGCGTCTTTTGCGAATTCATCGTTCAGGTCGGGGAGTTTCTTTTCTTTGATACCTTGCACTTCCACGGTGTAATCGAAAGTCTTGCCGGCGAGCTTTTGATCCGGATAATCGTCGGGATATTTCGACCGGAACTGCTTGGTTTCGCCCGGCGACGCGCCCCGTAGGTTCTCGTTGAAGCTGTCGAGCGTCTCCTCTGCACCGAGATGACAGAGAATGTTGTCGGCTTGAATCGGTTCGCCGCCGCCCTCAGGCATACCGCTCAGCTTGATGAGGACATAATCGCCGTCTTTCGCGGGACGGCCTTCAATGGGAACATACGTTGCTGCGCGCTCACGCAGTTCTTCGAGAGTCTTGTCGATCTGTGCATCGCCCGTCTCAACCGCGTTCACCTGGACTTCCACGCCCTTGTAATCGCCTAGATCGAATTCGGGAAGAACCTCGAAGATGGCGCGGAAGCGCAGCGGCTCGCCTTCCTTAAATTCCACTTTGTCCACTTCCGGGCGAGTTACTGGAATCAGATTCTTTTCGCCCAGGGCTTTCTCGAGGTATTCCGGAACGAGTGATTGGACCACTTCGCCTTGAATGTCGTCTGCGAACCGGCGACGAATCAGTGTCACGGGCGCTTTGCCGGGACGGAATCCCGGCACACGGGCCACACGAGCGAGGTCTTTCGCGATTTTCTCAGTTGCTTTTTGAACGTTGTCAGCCGGAATTTCCAGCTCGAGCTCACGCTTGCAGTTTGCTTCAGCCATTTAGAATTTTTCGGGGAATCTCGAGATTAAAGTTGAGGTATCGAGCAGAGAGACTCTGTCGAACCTGTTTCCAATTCTGCCTTTCGCCTGTTCAGTGTCAGGGGAAGAAAAGGGCAGGAGTCTTCGGCCAGACGCGACCGCCACGGAACAAGCAGTATAAGCAAAGTTACTGCGTGCGTCAACTGGGGTCAAACACTTGAGACGGCGAGGTGAGTTGTAAAGTCTGCGTGGAATTCGGTTAGTGCGCTGACTAGCCCGCCATTTTCCTGGATTTGCCGCTGGGCTTGTCGTCCTGACGCGGCGATTTGCGCTTCATACGCCGGACGATTTTTCCTACTTGCGCGCAAAACAAGTAGTACTCGCAATCTTCGGCAGCGGCGAGCTCTTCCATGCGATTCATCGCGCGATCGAGGCCCTGAACGGCTTCGACCCACAGAGGACTACCAATGGGGTCATCCTTGAAGATGTCGTAGGTGATGTCATCCGACAAGACATGTCTCCCCTAGGGTAAGCGGGCTGAGAGGGTTCAAAACTAGACCTGCGAGCGAGTACTGTCAAGCTCTTAAAACTTATCGGTCAATCCGAGAAATGCGCAGGAAAAGCGAAAAATAATGCGGAAGAAGGGACTCGAACCCCTACGGCCTTTCGGCCACCAGCTCCTAAGGCTGGCGCGTCTGCCAATTCCGCCACTTCCGCATCGGCGATGCAGCAATTATACAAGCGCAGGATTATAGCGCCTACTCTTAGGATTGGGTTGGTGGCGAAGGGGTGGCAGAGGACGAGCAATGAAGTTGCGACGCTCCGTGAGCGGCCGGCGCCAACATGTTTCTTCTTGCTGCGTGCGGGGTATTTTGTTAGGTTCGCGCCAATGGGCTGGGTCTCTGGGAGGCGCGATGCCACATTGCACAAAATGCGGAGCTGCGGTCGCGGACAACGCGGGATTCTGTCCGAATTGCGGCGCAGCGTTGGCTGGAGCGGGTGGTGTGGCAACGTCGAACGCAATGACACAAACAGGAATGAAAGAAAACGTTGCGGGTCTGCTGTGTTACGTGTTGGGATGGCTTACAGGGCTGATCTTTTATTTCATTGACAAGCGGCCGTTCGTGCAGTTTCACGCCAAACAATCGATCGTGGTCTTTGGAGGCCTGCATCTGATCGGAATTGTACTGGGAATGTTGTTTGGACTCAGCCTGGTGACGGGAGGTTGGACGGGGTTTTCACTTGGCTTCGCCCTCTATCACTTGCTGCAACTCGTAGGTTTGATTCTCTGGATCGTTTGCATGGTCAAAGCCTACCAAGGCGACCGTTTTCGAGTACCTGTCGCAGCGGACCTTGCGGACAGAATCTTCGGAAAGTCCTAGTAATCTCATAATAATTGTACGGCTTTAGCGAACTTCTCTTCTGAATTGGCCGCGGCCTTGCCTCTTGACAAGCGCATGGGGAGCGTCCATCTTTATTGACTTTCCTCGCAGGGAAAGCTCGTCGGGATGCAAGCGGCAGGAGAAGAGAATTGAACGTTCGGGTCTGTTTCCACGATAAATGCTTTGATGGCGCCTCGTCGGCGGCAATTTTCACGCGTTTTTACCGCGAGCGAATCCACCCCCAAGCCCAATTCCTGTATCGAGGCATGACGCACAAGGCCTCGCATCCGTTCGAGGGTGGCGTATTTGATGGCGATGAAAATGTAGTGGTCGATTTCAAGTATTCAACTTCGCCGCTATTGACCTGGTGGTTCGACCATCATCAGAGCGCGTTTTTGAAACCCGAGGACGCCGAACACTTCCGCCAAGACCATTCGGGAAAGAAATTTTACGATCCGAATTTCAAGTCGTGCACAAAATTTCTGGCGACGATTGCGGCAGAGAAATTCGGATTCGATTCTAAACCGCTCGCCGAGTTGATCAAGTGGGGAGACATTATTGACGGCGCGCAGTTTTCTTCGCCCGAGGAGGCGGTCGGGCTGGCTGAGCCTGCGATGCAGCTGGCGTTGGTGATTGAAGCGGCGCCGGAGCCCGATCTTGTGCCGCAATTGATTCCGCATCTCGCCACCCTTTCGTTAGCCGAGATGATCGAGCTGCCGATTGTGAAGAAGCACTTGCAACCGCTGCTTGAAAGGCACCGCCAGTCGATCGACATTTTGCGCGAGCGGGCCGACCAACGGAGTGGCGTGATCTATTTCGACGTGAGCGATCTTGATCTGGAAGGCTACAACAAATTTATTCCCTACCTATTGTTCCCGAGCGCGCTCTATTCGGTAGGCGTAAGCGCGTCTCCCACACGCTCGAAAGTGTCGGTTGGTACTAACCCCTGGAAGGAACCCGACCCGGAGGTAAACCTCGCATCGCTGAGCGAAAAGTATGGCGGTGGGGGCCACGCACGAGTCGCCGCGATCTCGTTTGGACCGGGCGATTTACTGCGGGCACGCCAAGTGGCGAAGGAGATTGCCGCCAAATTGCGGCAATGATTTCATTTCCGGGTTGCGCGCCGCCCGTTGGTACGCGTGCCCACGCGTGTTACAATTTTCAGCTCGTGGGCCGGTAGCTCAATGGCAGAGCAGCTGACTCTTAATCAGCGGGTTGCAGGTTCAAGTCCTGCCCGGCTCACCACTTTGGTCTAGCTTTTGGTGGTGCACGCAATTCATGGCAAGTTCGGATTCGTGGCGCCTTGTGCTCCTAGTCCGCGACGGCCGGTTAGCACAAGCGCGAACCACTCCCTCATGTCACTCCGCGGCTGGGGTTTGTAATGCTTGGGCTTAGTCCCTAATGCGTGCTGGTGTCGATTTCAAGGCGTCACAGTCAGTGTGAATTGCTGGGTGTGAGTAGGCGCGTTTGCGCCGGATGCCGTGACAGTGACGACGTAGCTGGTCGGTTGTGTTGCTTTTGGTGCGGTGTATCCCGCGCAACTTGCCGTGCTGAGCAGGATTGCGAATGCGGTGGCTGCGCCCAATACCGTAGCAAATTGAGTCCCGCCGGAAGCGCGTCTCGTTTTCATTCCTGCCTCGAGGAGCCCTAGAACTCCCGCGAAGGCCATTGCCATAATGTACAAAGGCGCAATTCGCAGGCCGGATTGAGGCGGCAAGAGAGTGCCGGTTGCGGTGTAGGGAGTGGCTTGAACGGTCACGATCGCCGGTGCCGGACCGCTCGTTGGATTTACGGTTTGCGGATTAAAGCTGCAGCTCCAACCAGCGGGCACGCCGGAACAAGCTAGCCCGAGGACCTGTTTGAATCCATTTTTCGGCGTGACTGTGATGGTTAGCTTGCCGGAACTGCCCGGCGCCACGGTAAGAGCCGAACTGCTCACGGTGAGGGAATAGTCAGGCGGGGCTGCGGCAGTGATCGTCACCGCAAGCGCGATCGAATTCGATGCTGCATAGTTTGAATCGCCGGAATACGACGCCGAGAGTGTGTGATCTCCTACGGCGAGGTTTGCAGTGGTGAATGAAGCTGCGCCGCTGGTGAGCGTCGCCGAGCCAATCTGCGTTGGCCCATCTAGGAAGGAAATCATGCCGGTGGGCGTGCCAGTCCCAGACTTGGGTGCGACGGCCGCGCTGAACGTGAGGTTTTGACCCGCGGTTAGCTGCGTAGCGGAAGCCGAGAGAGACGTCGTGGTGGCGGCCTTGGCTGGTGCTGAAACTGTGACCGACACCGTGGGTGACGTAGACGCCGAAAAATTCGCGTCACCAGAATAGCCTGCGGACACCAAATGCGGCCCAACAGCGAGGCTCGACGCAGTGAAAGAGGCTGATCCGGAGGTGTTCAGAGAACTCGTGCCAAGTTGAGTCGCGCCATCACTGAAGATGATGTTGCCCGTAGGGACGCCGGTCCCAGATTTGGGCGCGACAGTTGCGGTGAACGTGACGCTTTGTCCGGACACGACTTGCCCCGACGACACAGAGAGAGAGGTAGTTGTCGAAGCGGGAACGAGGGCCGCAGGCGTGAACACAAAGACGGTGGCTGAATAGGCCGGAAAATTATAAATCACAGTGTTCGACGCAACAGGCACTGGGGTTCCGGCAACAATTTGGGTCAGATTCGCGTTGCTGTAGGTGTAGACCGCCGCCGTTACGGTTGGATTGAAATTTGAGACTGTGAGCGTCGTCTGTATCGGGTCCGTCGTCTTGTTGATCGCCACGACCGTGAGTGCACCATCGCTCGACCGTAACGCGCCATACGTCGAAAGCTGGCTTTGATCGGTGCTGGAGGATTGTACGGATGTGTCGCCGAATTGCCCGCCGGCGCCATCAAAATTGCGATATAAGCGAAAACTGTAAGCGACCGGGTCAGTCGGTTTTGGCACGTTCCACATATTCGCAAAATCGAGGCCCTCGCGACCATAAATTCCAAGCACGTCAGCCTCGGTGAGAGCATCAACGAGCGGATTCGTGCCGCTGCTGAAGCTGTATTCTGAAATCGAGAGCTTCGTACCCGGATAGTAGGTCTGAATCCAATTCTGAAAGCGCGGGAGAAGCATCATCGGTCCATCGAAAAAATATTGTTCGACCCAGCTGCCTGAATTAAAAGTGGGATCCCATAAAGCACGCGTGGAGGCAAGTTCGGATGCGTCAGTCGAGCCGCCACCGTAATAGTGTTCGTCAAAATAATCGAGGATCCGCTGATGATTCGCCTGATCGTAGGCAGCCATCTGCTGCAAGTAGTATTGACCAGCATAGAGGTTGTTCTGTTTGCTGGGAGTGCCAATCCATCCTCCTAGCGTGAAGTCCACCGGGCCGAAGACTTTCGCGGAAGGGTCGGTTTGCTTGATCATCGCAGCGTACCGCTGCCCCAGAGAAATTAGCGTGTCGTAATCAGGCTGGTTGGGCTCGACGTCACGATGCGTATTGCTCCACCCACCGGGTTCGTTATCCAGTTGATAGTAAGGAACGCCGCCGTGTGCAGCGGTGCCGAAGATTGAGATCAGATGCTGCACCCAGCCTTGCTGCAGTGCGACGGTGTTATCGATGTGATTGGCGTAGATATTGTTGTCGGTTAACTGGACACTGCCCGTAGTTATGCTGTTCCCGCAACTATCGCCATTTGGATGCACGTAGGGGTTGGTCGATTGTTGCGGCCCATAGACTGATACCGGGAAACTGCAGTTCCACGCCGCCGTCTTATTCACGTAAGGAATAATCGGAATCGTGAGCAAAGTGTGTGCGTTTGAGGCTGCCTTGAACGTGCTGATCATCAGATCGGCGGAGGCGCTTGGGGTTGGAGTCGCTTGCCCATTGCCGCCCATGAAATACCAGTCAAAGCCCGCGTTGCTGGAGTCCACTTGCCAGTTGTAGCGGGTCGTTCCGTCGCCACCCCAGCGGATATTGGGAACTTGAATCTCCTTCGCAAAGGTTGCATCCAGGCCGTAGTTTGCTATGCCATAGATATCGGGATTGATCGGATGGGGATTGGCGGCTGCGTCGATGGCCAAGCTTGGGGTTGTCGTCTGCGCCATTGCGTTTTGAGTTGCCGCAGCCAGAATGAAGATCGCCCCCGCAACATGCCAGCCAAAGCGAAGCGATAGTCGACGCATGAATCCCTCCGGCGATTCGGAACGTTGAGGATTGACCTTGGAGACAAAAGGCTAGAGAGGCGAAGTACTGGGGTCAAGAGTACGAGGGGTCAGGCGACGAAAGGTCAGGCGAAGAAAGTTTTCTTGCCAGGTCCGAGGACAACGCTCCCCAAGCGGGAATCTCGGCTTGCGCTATGCTGCACTCCACGCAAACGTATCCGGAACCACCGAAATGAAGTCAAACTGATCAGCAGGCTCGAAGCTTAGCGGGCCCCGGCTGCGTCGCTGCGGACCAATCTTTGGCTTAGTGGTTGCGACTGCTCTTGGCGGCTAGTCCGGTGTGACTCGTTTTCCTGAGTTCGCTCGTTGGCCAGTTCTTGTTCAGCGGCAAACCAATCGTCGAGATCCCGGCCGTCTCCGCCGCCTCGGCGCAGGTAAATTTCGTAGGCGCGCACCTCAATCTCTTCGTGCTTCACAATGGGATCAACTGCGTCTCGCATCTTTGTAGCTCCGTAGATTGAATTTCACTTCATTTCGCAGCCGCGACCGCGCTCTTTATTGGATTCATTTCAGAACCTTCGCGGGCTGCTTGTGCGTTCGATACGCTTGAATTCGCTTGGAGAGCAGAATTTTGGCCCTGTTGAGCTCCCGCCGCCGTGCCCGACTGAGGTTGCTGCCCGCCCTATTGATGTAGTAGTTGAGCATCCGCATGCCGGATTGAGGGCCTTTGGGTGAAACGCTCTTCGAGGCCAAGCTTCTTGCAATCGTTTGTGCGCTCTTTTTGAAAAGTCCGGGAGGGGGAAAAGTCGAAACGGTTTTGACGGTGGAAACCCAGCTCTTGCCAGATCTTCTACTTCCGCGGGGTGATTTCGCAGCAGGCATTCAATACGAGCTCTCACCGAGCAGAATTGCAGCGCGTGGCCTAGAGTGCAATACACTGATGCTTGTAAGGGACAAATTCTTGGAGAGACAGCATGGCCATCGTGTCAGCGCGCTTCTTGAAGCACAGCGGCGATGAAATCGACGAGCCGGATTTCGTCAATCCAGCTTGCTTTGTGCTCCGGGTCGACGTGAGTGAAAGCCGGCGTGATCAATACCGCGCGCACGTCACGTCGAGGGACCTCTTTTTCAAGCCAGAGGCTTTCGGCAGGCGGGATCACGGTGTCAGCGGCGCCATGAAGGATGAAAACGGGAACGCGAAGGCTTGCGATTTGGCCATGAGGCGAGAGGGAATAGAGTTCGGCCGCGTCGGCGCGCATAGCGGAGAGCAGCTGCGGACGCACCAAATCAATTCTACGGGCGATGAGTGTTTGCACAAATTGCCGCGCTGGCGGACTTAGCTTATCGACCCATGGCTGAGCATTCTCCGGCTCTTCCCAGAGCCAATATCGCAATGCTTCGCGTGCCGCGGGGATATCTTTGTGATCGAAAAATTGAGAGAGATGCGCGTAGACGAAGACGGATGCGCCGTAATCATGCGCTGGAGCTGGTATTACACGGCCGTCCGGAAATTCTTCTTGACCCGTGGCGACGAAGCGCGAAACGCGCTCGAGGTTTTCGTATCCACCGAATAGAACGAGCGCCCGCATGTGCGGCGCATACTGTGGATCGCAGGCCGCCAAAAGCGCCAGTCCTCCCGAAAAACTGAGGGCAATCACGGTAACAGGTCCAGTATTGAGACGCCGCTCGAGCCAGGCGGGCGATTCGCCGATCGTGGGTATCGACGCAGCATCCACGTGATAGTCGGCGAGCGAGGCGAGGACTGGCGTCAAGACCGAGAAGCCGCTTGCGGCAAGGGCGCGTGAAAAGCTCACGAAACGAGGGTCGTAAATTCCAAGGTGGTGGATCCCAGGCAGAACTACGATGCCGTGCGGTTTCGCAACCCCGACCGGGAGATACACGCGTCCAGGCACGGAGCCGTTTTTCGTTTCGATTGTGACATCTTCGGCCGATACGCCGTTTGTCTCAAACTGGAGGAGCGGGCCGCTGGCTTGCGGATCGACGAAATGCGTCAAAAGGGCATAGCTTCTTAGTTCGTAGCGTAAACGATTGAGTCCCAGGAATAGCATTGGGATGGCAAAAAGTACAGCAAGACCGGTAATCAGATAAAAGCGACGCCCTGGCCTTTGTGGAGTACTTCCCACTTCCGGCCGGACTTCAGAAATGGCCATCGGCTTAGGTTGTGCCTGTTCGAACGAAAGTGATTGTAAAATGGATAATCGCTAAGCGGATCTTACGACGTTCAATCCCAGGGCCTCGACATAAAACCGGTTTACGTATTCCTTGACCATGCGCCGAGTGCTAAACTGCGGAGCGATGCGCTTAATCGACTCCTTCATCACTTGAACGAAATCATGCGGGATTTCGTCGTCGGCCCGCCGGTAATACATGGGTATCACTTCATCTTCGAGAAGACGATAAGCCGCGTCGGCATCTGAGGAAGTGCGGTCGCCTATTATGTCGCCCGCTCCGAACGCCCATCCATCCTTCCCGTTGTATCCTTCGATCCACCAGCCATCCAGGATCGAAAGATTCGGAACGCCGTTTGCACCCGCTTTCATTCCGCTGGTTCCGCTGGCTTCGAGCGGCGGGATCGGATTGTTGAGCCACACGTCCACACCACGCACCATGCGCTGCGCCAGGCGCTGATCGTAATTTTCCACAAATGCAATCCGCGCACCGAATTCAGGGTTCTGCGCTAGCTGAAAGATTTTCTGAATCAGCCTCTCGCCCTCGACGTCGGAGGGATGCGCCTTCCCGGCAAAAATAATCTGGGCCGGGCGCAAGCGGTTCGTCAGCAGGTGCTTGAACCGTTCGAGGTCATGCAGAAAAAGATCGGGACGCTTGTACGCAGTAAAGCGCCTGGCAAATCCAACGGTGAAGATTTCAGGGTCGAGCAGCGCCCCACAGGCGATAATACTTTCCGCGCGAGATCGTTTTCGTTCCCAACGCTGCCGCGCGCGGTCGTTGACCTCCGAGATTAGAATCCCTTTCAATTTTCGCCGCAGTCTCCACAATTCCACGTCCGGAATTCGCTCCACGCGTTCCCATATTCCTGGCCGGTCTTGATCGTTCACCCAGTTAGGTCCCACGTACCGGTCAAGCAGCGGCTGCAGCCAGATCGGATCCATCCAGGTGAGCAAATGAACGCCGTTGGTGATTGCCACGATGCCGGTTTCGTCCGCAGGCTTTTCTTTATGCGAAAAGACGTTCGCCCACATTTTCCTAGATACTTCAGCGTGTTTCTTGCTGACCGCATTGCAGAACTTACTCATACGGAGCGCAAACACCGTCATATTGAAACCGGCACCGGGATCGGAGGGATTCACCCCGAGCTGCAGCAGCGCGTCGCGGTCCGCCCCGAAGCGATTATAAAAATTGGCGAAATATTTTTCGAAGAGTGAGAAGGGGAACACGTCAGTGCCGGCCGGCAGCGGCGTATGCGTCGTGAAGACAGAGCTCGTTCGGACCTGCTCGATCGCATCCTGGAAATTCGTTCCCGAATCCACCAGCATACGCAGCCGTTCTAGAAGAGCCAGTGCCGCGTGCCCTTCATTGATATGAGTCGCGGCAGGCCGAAGTCCGAGCGCTTCGAGCACGCACATACCGCCCATCCCCAACACAATTTCTTGGCGCAGGCGTTGCTCTGGATCGTTCGTATACAGACGATTCGCGATTGCTCGGTCCCACGGCTGATTGCTCTCGATGTCCGTGTCCATCAAATACACAGGAACGCGGCCGATATCGGCGCGCCACACGAGCACGTCGACGGGCGGATCGAATAGTGGGACGCGCACACGGAGCTGCACGTTATTTTTGTCGAGAACTGGCTTGATCGGATCGTAGGTTCGGTCGAGTTTCTTTTCTTCGTCTTCCTGCCACCCATCATCACGAAGATTTTGAGTGACGTATCCCCTCGAATAGATCATGCCGATTGCGACGACAGAAACTGCCAGATCGCTGCACTCTTTGATGTAGTCGCCAGCAAGCACGCCCAATCCGCCTGCGTAGAGAGGCAGCGACTCATGAAAAGCATACTCAGCCGAAAAATAAGCAAGGGGCGCGTTGCCTTTCCCGTGTTCGCTCGTAAACCAGCCGGTTTGGGTGCCGACTTCCGCCTCAAATTCATCCATCACCGCATCGTAGCGCTCCAAAAAATCGGAATTGCGAGCAGCGCCTTGCAGAGTCTCTTCGGGAAGCATCGCCAGCATGCGAAGCGGGTTGTGAGCGCTCTCGCGCCAGGCCTGCACGTCCAGAGCGGGAAACATCTCACGCGCGGCGCGGTGCCAGCTCCACCAGAGGTTATAGGCGAGCTTTTCGAGGCCTTGGATTCGTTCCGGTAATGTAGGAAAGCGGGGAAAGGAGTCTAAGTTTTGTTCCATTATGAGCGGTTATCGCCCTTTCGATTTTTACTGCCATCTATACTCACAAAAGCACTCGCCTGCGGTCAACCGAGGATTCGAGGTCGAAATGCGGGAGCAGCATGGGGATGGTCACGTGGTTGTCACAGAACGCACAAAGCAGCAGCCCCCGCAATGCCAGAATCTTGTCCATACTTTGCGCGAACGAGTGGAATTTCTCCGCATCGCGAGTTCACCGACCATTTCGATGTCTGCTGACGGATTCTCTCGAACCATCCGGCGATCATCTCGCTCATCCCTCCACCGAGGACAATCACATCAGGGTCGAAAAGGTCGATCATGTTCCCAAGCCATATCGCCAGCAAGTCGGCGGTTTCCTCCAGGATCGCGGTCGCAAGGGCGTCACCTTCGCGCCATGCCTTCGCTACGATTTCTGCTGTCACGGCGGCCGGCTCTCCGCCTGCAAGGGTGAGCAGATTTCTTGCCCCAACGCCGCCGGCTTCGATCTTTTCTCTCGCTCTGCGCGCGACCGCCGGTCCCGCGGTGAGGGCCTCGATGCAGCCGCGCTTGCCGCAGGGGCATAGCGGGCCCCGATAGTCGATTGAAACGTGACCGCCCTCGGCCGCCGCTCCAGTACGGCCATGGTAAACGGAGCCGTCA
Source organism: uncultured Acidobacteriota bacterium (assembly GCA_963729525.1). Lineage (GTDB taxonomy): Bacteria > Acidobacteriota > Terriglobia > Acidiferrales > UBA7541 > Palsa-295. The sequence goes on along the minus strand of CAVSOB010000005.1, from coordinate 1,737,015 downwards.
AGTACGAGGCCTGTCCCGATCCCCGTGCCGATCGTAACGTAAAAGACTGACGAGTATCCTGCACCAGCGCCCCAGCGTGCTTCTGCCAGCGCCGCCGCATTTGCGTCATTGTCGAGAATTGTTGGAAGTCCTCGCGATTTCCTGATTTCAGCTACCAGGGGATAATTGCGCCAGCACGGAAGATTGCCGGGGTTTACAACGATGCCCTGCCGCGGATCGACGGGCCCTGGACTGACGATTCCAATGCCGACGACGGAAGACTTCCGCAGCGCGTCGGCAGCAAATGCGGCATCGATGGCTTTTTCAACGGAGCGCAATCCGGCCGCACCGTCTTCCCGGCTCGTCATCGGAACGCGAACTTTGGAAAGAATTTCCCCTCGCGCCGTCACGAGACCCGCCGCGACTTTCGTGCCGCCGACGTCGACGCCCAAATAGAGTGGCTCGGTTGATTTCATCTCGCCCGGACTTGATTATTGAACGGTTCGTATCCTCCGTCGAGTGCCACGGGCTTGGAGTTTCGAGTCGTGAACTGGTATGAAAGTCGGTGTAAAATAAAACCATGAGCGAGAAAATCAAGAAACCAGACTCCGAGTGGAAATCCAAACTGACTGACGAGCAATACCACGTCACGCGCCAGAAGGGAACTGAACCTCCTTTCAGCGGCGAGTTCGCGGATACGGAGACGGAGGGGGTGTACGTTTGCGTGTGCTGCGGCCAACCCCTATTCAGTTCCGAGGCGAAGTATCATTCAGGTTCCGGATGGCCGAGCTACTGGCAGCCTATAGCAGCGGAAAACGTCGAACTCGAACGCGATTCGTCTCACGGAATGACGCGTACGGAAGTTCTCTGTAGCCGATGCGATGCACACCTTGGCCACGTTTTTGAGGATGGCCCTCAGCCGACGGGTCTTCGCTTTTGCATTAATTCCGCCGCGCTCGATCTAAAAGAAAAGAACAAAAAATAAGCAGCTTTGAAAGCCGAGTGCCGGTCGATTTTCACGAGCGATGCCCGGGCCTCTAGTGATCGAAGAAAATCACTTGTGGATGCTTGTCGATCGAATCTGTCGAAATCGCCCGAAGCGCGCTGGGTGACACGACGCAGACCGCCAGGTTCGTCGGAATGCCGACGGGCGAGTTCGTCGTCATGGTACCCTGCCCGCTTGACGCTACCGTGTAGTTCCCCACGAAAGACTGGGCTGGATTCTGTCCCGCGGAACTCACCTCGTCCACCACCCCTTGCATCGTTCCCGTGCCATTCGCGGTTGCCTGGCCAATGATGTTATCGACCATATTGTCTAATGGTGCGGGGGCGCTTAATGCGTAGCTGCCCATTACCGATGCGACGCTGAAGGGCCCACCAGTCTGATTTTCCAGCAGGCCAACAGTGGCTGTCTTGTCCGAACCAACCAGGAATCCCTGGTTGACGCCAGTGAGATAGGCAGCTGCCATTCGCGGACCCAGCGCTCCAAAGCCGGTAAATTCCACTCGCCCGTTCGTTGTCACCAAATACGTTCCGGGAATCAACACACCTTGCGAAATCGAACCCGCGTCGTTTTGGTTGAAATTCACGGTTGCGCCGCCAGAACTGTTAGACGCCAGCAATCCGACAAATGCACTCGCGCTCGGAGTATCCAAGCCAGATCCGCTGAGCACGCTGCCGCCTGTTAGTGCCGTGTTGTTGAAAACGACCGCAGGATCCTGAAGAACCATCTCGCCGCCGATATTGGGATGAGTTGCGTCCGTAGTGTCGATCTCGATCACGAACAGGTCGGATGGCGACACGAAATAGCAGATGAAATTGAGCGTTAACTGGGCAGACGACGGAATCTGGAAAACCAGGTTTGCGACAACGCGACCCGCTGTGCTGCTCGAGGAAAAATTGCCGGAAGTCGGTACTGCGGGACTGTAAAGTCCGGCGTCATTGTAATCAACCGTTCCTGGGGAGAACGAGGATGTTCCGTCTGCATGCACTACGCCGGCCAAGGTCGCGGGAGCCCGTGTGAGGTCCTGGCCAGAGAAAGCGAACGCATAATTCCCGCTGAGGTTCGAAGCGGCAAAACTGCTACCCACTTGCGGTTTGATGATCCCCTCGCCGCGAGTTGGCAGCGGCGGTGGCGTTGTGTTGCTGGCATCGTTTTCAAAAAAGCGGGCATTCCCGGCTGAATCGAGAACCAGCTGGTAAATCACTGTGAGTTGCTGGCCCATGGAATTGGTAGCGGTGAGCGTCAGCGTTCCGCGCCCGTCCATTCCGAGTGAATATGTGCCAGAGAGTGTCGCGTTGATGGAGACTCCGGAGACGCGATTCATATCCTCAGTGCCGCTGCTGATGTTTCCGGAGCCGTCTGCAGTGAATTGTCCGATTGCCAGCACAACGCCCTGCGTATCAAACCCGCTGAAGAAAAACGCATAGGCGCCGTGCAATAGGGAGTTGGGATTCGCCGTACCTTGCGTAATTGAAATGCTGAAGGTTCGCGAAGCGGTCATAGGAACTGTTTCAGAATCCTTAACGCCGAGCGTGAAGCTCACGGGTGTGCCACTCACCAGAATTGGGGTCCCAACAATCTCACCGGAAGCTGGATTCAGGGCTAGTCCCGCGGGCAATTGGCCTGAGTTGACGCTCCACGTATAGGGCTGAACGCCTCCAGTCGCCTGTACCGGTGTTGAGTAGGGTGTCGCAACTGAACCGACCGGCAACACGCTGGGCGTCACTTGAAGAGGCGGTGGACCGCTCACTGTGATAGAAAGGGGAGCGGACGTCGTCGCCGTCTGTGGCGGAATTGCTGAATCTACAACTTGCAGGGTGAATTGAAACACGCCTGCCATCGTAGGCGTGCCGGTGATCTGCCCGGATGTGGTGTTGAACGTGAGCCCCGGAGGAAAATTGCCAGACGTTTTCGACCAAGTGAAAGGCGTCACTCCGCCCGAAGTCACGATGGAAGTCGGGGGGTAGGCCGTATTGAGCGTGGCGCCCAGCAAAGCTCCACTCGAGACGATCGAAAGGGGCGGCGGCGCACTTATGTTGATTGTATATTGTGGCGAAAGAACTTTGATTGGCGGATTTCCGCTATCTTGAACTTGCACCTGGAACGTATTCGAAGTGTTTGCGCCCGTCGGTTTCCCGCTAATGGTGCCGGACTGGCTAATCGTCAATCCTGCGGGAAGGCTTCCTGAACCAATCGTCAGCGTTAGCGGTGCCACACCGCCAGTCACCGAAACGGGGAATGAGTAGGGTACGCCGTTCGCACCATTGGGTGGCAGAGTGGTTCCGAATGATGGTGCAATGACCACGTCAATAGTCACCGTAGCTGTCGCGCTTTTATCTGCCAGCGACAAGGCCTCCAAAGAGACCGCAAGCGTGGCCGAAATGCCAGTGGGTGCGGTGTACTTGACGCTGCTGGACGTCATATTCGTCAGCGTGCCGCAGCCTGCCCCAGAACAACCGGATCCCGTGAACTGCCACATCACGCCCACGTTGGAGGTGTCGTTCGCAACGGTTGCCATGAAGGTGGTCGACTGCCCCGTATCGATCATTTGGGTGCTGCCGGGAATGATTTGGACCGTGATCTTGGTGCTGGAGCCGCCCCCACATCCCGCTGTAAATGCGACTGCAAGGCACGCTAGTGCGAGGAATGCGGGGCTGAAGAGGAGCTTTGTAGAAGTATCTGTGATTTGGGCATACGTCTTCGAAGTTTTCATTTCACCTTTTCGGATGACTTTTCTGGTACGCCCGCGCTGGGATGAGAGGACTCCCCGCCAAACCCGCAGCCAAAGCGAAACAAGTTGAATAACAAAACGCTTCGGGAGTGTCAACGCACATCTCCATGTGCTAGCTTCCGTGCCCTTCACCCGTTTTGACACTCCGCTTGATAGTTCCCGCTGCCGTCCAGGATAATGCCCGGCATGATTCAGCCATCTGGATGCATCGGGTGATTCGCTCGTTGCCTGCGGCTAAATCCGTTTTGTTCGTTATAATCCTCCTTCGTCTCGTTCAATCGTCCTCCGCATTCGCTCAGGATCCGACAGGAAGCCTTCGAGGCATCATCGAGGACGCAAGCGGAGCACGTCTAGCTGGGGCAAAGATTGAAGTACAAGCAAGCGGGCGCTCGCTTGTACGGATTGTCGCTACAAACGACCGCGGCGAATTTCGCGTCGATCTACTGCCGCCTGGCGATTACCTGGTAAATGTCAATTCTGTTGGATTTGCCCCGGTGCATTCGGACGTTGCCGTGGCGGTCAGCTCAGTACGCAACCTCACCATCACGATGCTGCTGGCGTCCGTTCAGCAGACCGTCATGGTGAATCATCAGGCCTCTTCGATCACGGCGGAGCCCGTCGACGCTGCCAGCGCTACTTTGCAAAGCGTCGTCACCGCCAAAGACCTCGAGACCATTCCCCTCGCTAATCGCAGCTTCGCGACTATAGCCTACCTCGCTCCGGGGACTGAGCCGGTTGAGCCTTCCGATCCCACTAAGGCGCGCATCACGGCAGTTTCCTTCGGAGGTAGTTCCGGACTCAACGTCGAACTCTCTGTGGACGGCGGCGACAATACCGATGATTACATAGGTGGGTTTCTGCAGAATGTTTCCCCGGATGCGATTCAAGAGTTTGCCGTTCGCACAGCGCAGGAAGACGCTGACACCGGCCGCACCACAGCAGGCTCCGTGGTCATCAGCACCAAGCGCGGCACGGACATGTGGCATGGCGATGTTGCGTTCTACGAACGCGCCGCTGCGCTCAACGCTCGTTACCCCATCGAAAACCCGGCTCCAGATCCTAAGCAGCCTTTCTCTCGCCAGAACTATGTGGGCACGCTTGGCGGTCCGATCAGGCCCGGCAAGTTATGGTTTTTCTCTTCGTTCGAATACGTTCACGAAGACGCCAGCATTGCTTACAGTCCGGCGAGCCAGGCGCAATTTGGCGCGCTGGCACAACTGGCACAGATGGGGTTGATTCCAAATGTGAACTCGATTGCTGTGCCGAACAGCGTTCCCATTCCGTTCCGCGACTATCTCGCCACGATTCGTCTTGATTGGTCGCAATCCGCGCGCTCCCAGTGGTTTCTTCGGGCTGCCGCTGACAATTACACGACTGAAAATGACTTGGTGCAGCAGGCCACGCTGCCTTCCATCGGAGCTACTTCACACTCGAACTACTTAAATCTGCTTTTGAACCAGCAGTTTACTTTCAGCCCCACGTGGCTCGGCTCATTCACATTTGATGCCGGGGGCCTTCATCACACCGAGGCGCGCAACTCTGATTTAGGCTACGCACTAGCTTTTCCGTTCAGTGCCACGTCGCAGACAATCTCCGGTTTCGAGACCTTTGGCGATAATCAGTTCATGACCGCAATTACCAATTTTCCTGTGCTGCGCAATCAGGAAAAGTATCAGTTTCGCTACGATGTGCGGCATACGTCGGGTCGTCATGCCACAAGCTTCGGCGTGAACCTCATTCATGAACCTGTTCTCGATGGTGCGCTCAGTGGTACGCAGGAAACACTTATCACGTATCCGAATGACCCTAGCTTCTACGTGGCGAACCCGTCGCGGTTTTACTCCGACCTAACCTGTGCGACCCCCGCTCCGGCCAATGTAACGTGCGCGGCAATGCCGGCCAGTAACAGCTCCTTCTCGCAAAATGTGCAGAGGCTTGGTCTTTACGCTCAGGACTCCTGGCGCGCCAAGCCGAATCTCACCTTAAACTACGGGCTCCGTTGGGACACGACGTTTGGTTTATTCGATGCATCTGGACGCTCACAACTGGACAATCCCGCCCTCCTCACGCTGCGCGCACTCGGCGTTCCGCTCGTGTCGGGAGTACCGCACGACTATCGCAAGCAATTCGCGCCGAGGATTGGAATTGCTTTTTCGCCGGGGGGATCCCAAACCACCGTAATCCGGGGCGGTTTCGGCTTCTTCTTCAATGACCTGGCGCAGAATGGTTGGGTGAACGCGTTCCAAGCGGTTAACACTGCGCCGCTCCCATGTGTCGTCCCGACGGACCCGGGTTGCATTCCAGCTGGCGGTGCTGGGGCATTGATTGACCCACGGTACAGGACACCGTATGCGATTCACATCGCGGCTGGCGTTCAGCACGCATTCAACTCGAAATGGATGGTCAGCGCCAACTACAACCACGAGCAGGGCGTGCATGGCTACCGGCGATACGAATACGTAGGTGGCTTTACGCTGCCCGCGGACGCGCCCCATATTTCAGTGTTTCGTTCTGACAATCGCTCGAGTTACAACGCGCTTTTGATTCATTTGCAGGGGAATGTTTCGCGACGGTTCAATCTGATCGCAAACTACACGCTCGCGAGCGCGAAAACCTGGGGCTGCGTTCTTGGTGAGCTATTCGATTACGTCAACGGCGTGTGCAATCCGAACGATGCGTTCGCCAAGGGTGACTACGGTCCTTCCGGCGAAGACGTTCGGCACCGCTTCGTGCTCGCCGGCACGCTCTACGTTCCCGGTGGCTTCGAACTCACCACTCTTTCGCAATTCGAAAGCGCACGGCCTTTTACGCTGACGACTCCTGTTGACGTGAACGGTTTCGGAGATTCGGCGGACGATCGCGCCGTCGTAAATGGCGTACAGACCACACTCGACCAGGTTCGCGGCACGCCGTATATTCAGGTCGATCTCCGCGTCAGCCGTCCGTTCTACTTCCACGAGCGCTGGACCGCGACGCCATTCGTCGAGTTCTTCAATCTTTTCAACCGCAATAATCCGGGAGCAAACTACGTCACCGATATCTCGGCGCTTCCAGTTCCGGTGAATAATTTGGCCAATGCGACGGCCTTGTGTCCCACGCTTGCTTGCAGCGTGCCCATCACGAGTCTCAATCAGTTGCGCGTTCCTGCGGGCGCACTCGGCGATTTCTTCGGTCCAGGAACAACGGTGGGGATTCCGTTTGCCGCGCAGGTAGGATTCCGGTTGACGTTCTAGGTGTGCTTCTGCGGGAACTCGCCTTCCCAACCTGCTACAACGACGGTCGCGAGGCAATTCCCCAGCACATTCACTGCGGTTCGCGGCATGTCCATCAGCTGATCGATTCCAAAGAGCAGAAAAAATGGCTCGATTGGCAGATTGAATTGAGTTGCAGTGGCAAGCACGATAACGAGCGACGCACGAGCCACGCCGGCTGTGCCTTTGCTGCTGAGGAGAAGCGTCAGCATCATCAGGACCTGCTGGCCGAGAGTGAGGTGCATTCCGGCAGCTTGCGCCATGAATATCAGCGCGAGCGATTGATACAGGCTCGAGCCATCGAGATTAAAGCTGTAACCGGTGGGCAGAACAAAGGCGACGATCGAGCGCGGAACACCGAGCGATTCCATGTTTTCCATCGCTCTTGGCAGCGCCGCCTCGGAGCTTGCTGTCGCAAACGCGATTGTGACCGGTTCGGCCGCCGCTTGCGCAAACCGCAGGATTGGAACCTTGGCGAAATACGCGATGGGCCACAGCACGAACGCCACGAAGGCTACGAGCGCAACGTACATTGTCGCCAGTAGCTTTAGTAGCGGAAGCAGAACGCCGAGACCCATATGGCCCACTGTGTAAGCGATCGAGCCAAAAACTCCCAAAGGAGCTGCCAGCATCACGATATTTGTGAACTTGAACATCGTCTCGGAGAGACTCTCGGCAAAAGCCACGAGCGGTCTTCGCTTTGGCTCGGGCACCATCGCAAGCGCAATCCCGAAAAGGATGCTGAAGACCACCACTTGCAGCACCCATCCTTCTGCCACCGACTTCGCGATGTTTTCCGGAAACACGTTGAGAATCAGATCGGTCGCAGTGTGCGGTACTACAGCCGGCACATTTTCCGATGCCGAAACCGGCATCTGAATCCCCACACCGGCGCGGCTGATGTTGATCGCAGCGAGCCCAATGAAAATCGCGATCGTGGAGACAATTTCGAAATAGACGATCGCTTTGATTCCCATCCGGCCGACTTTTTTTATGTCCGCATGACCCGCGATGCCAACCACAAGAGTTCCGAAGAGCAGCGGTGCGATTATTACTTTGATCAGCCGGAGAAAAATCGGGCCAAGGACTTGGAATTTCATCGCAGCGGCCGGCGCGTCGTATCCAAGTTCGGCTCCGGCCGCAAGGCCGACGAGAATCCATGCCGTGAGCGATCTCCGGGCTCCCGCGTACGCAGCCAGCAGAGCGATGGCAATCCATCGTACCGCTTCGAACACATCTGTAGAAATTCCTACGACGCCGGAATAGCGTGCGATTCCCATCGCGGCTGCGATCAAAAGGGCCGCTAAGAGAGCAAGAAGAGCTCTGCGAGTTGTCGAGTGGGAATTCATTTGCAGCGGGCCGTGCTGGCGGCGAACGTTATGCTGCCCCGGCGCCAGTGTCAACGGCGTGATTGGCGGCTCCGGCAACTTAGCCGCACCCTTCGCGCATCTTAGGGATTGGGAATATTGCTTCTGAGTTTGAGCACGCCTGTTGTCAACCTCGGGGAATTTCTAGTATAAAGGTCGGCTCTGTAGCAACCCGGCGGTCCTGCTGGTTCCCATTGATACGGAAGCGTGAACGAATCGCGGAGGAGTGCCTTGATTGAAGTTCAGGATCTGACGAAGACATTCGGCGAGAGAACGGCCGTGGACCATATCTCGTTTGCCGTGAATAAAGGCGAGATCTTGGGATTCCTCGGCCCCAATGGCGCCGGCAAGACGACCACCATGCGCATGCTCACAAGCTTCATGCCGGCTACGTCCGGCACAGCACGCATCGCGGGTTTCGACGTTTTCGACAATTCGCTCGAAGTTCGCCGTCATATCGGATATCTCCCGGAGAATCCGCCCGTCTATCCGGATATGACGGTTGAGAGTTATCTCGATTTCGTCGCGCGGATAAAAGGCGTACCGGCGGAAAAGCGCGCGCAGAGCGTGACCGACGCACTGGAAAAAACGAACATCACCGATAAACGCAACGAGCTGATCAAGCGTCTCTCGCGTGGGTACAAGCAGCGCGTCGGATTGGCGCAAGCCCTCGTACACGATCCGGATGTAATTATCCTCGACGAACCAACTGTGGGCCTCGATCCTAAGCAAATCATCGAAGTCCGCCACCTGATCAAAAATCTCGCCGGGAACCACACCATCGTGCTTTCAACACACATCCTGCCCGAAGTGAGTATGACGTGCGACCGGGTGGTCATCATCAACAAAGGCAAAATTGCAGCGGTCGATACGCCGCAAAATCTTACCTCGCAACTGAAGGGCGGCCAACGCATCCGAGTGGAAGTGCAGACGTCCGAACAACCGCTGCGCGAACTGCTCGCGCAGGTTCCGGGCGCCAGCCATGTGCAGATCGAACCGGCACCGATGAAGGGGCACCTGTTGGCCACGGTCGAGGCTGCCGAGGGCAGGGATATTCGCAGCGCGATCGCGGCAGGAATCGTCGAGAAAGGCTGGCCGCTCTTTGAGCTGAAAGGCGTGAGCCTCAGTCTTGAGGACATCTTCCTCGAACTCACCACTGACGATGCCGCTCACGCGCAGCAGCCCGCCAAATCGGAATGAATTCGGAATGAATAAGGAGCGATGAAAGCGATGCAAAACCTGTACGCCATCTATCGCAAAGAACTGGCACACTATTTCGTTTCTCCGGTGGCCTACATCCTGATTGGCGTGTTCCTGATTGTGGCCGGATTCTTCTTCAACATTATCCTCGCCTCGGCAATTCAAAATGGGTTTGCCGCCCAGATGCAGAGCATGCGATTTGGCATGCCGTCAGACTTCGACGTTCCGGGCGCAGTACTGCGCTCTTTCTTAGGACTGCTTTCGACTCTGGTGCTGTTTCTAAGCCCGCTTCTAGCGATGGGCGTCTATGCAGAAGAGCGCAAACGCGGAACCATCGAGCTGCTGATGACGTCGCCAATCACAGATGCTGAAATCGTACTCGGCAAATTCCTAGCTTCGCTCACCCTCTACGCGATCATGATGCTCCCCACTGCCATTCTTCTCGGATTTATGAATTTCCGCAGCGAGCCGCATCTGCCGTGGCGGATGTTGCTCATTGGCTACGCGGGAATACTTTTACTGGGTAGTTCGCTGCTGGCGCTGGGCTCGCTCATCTCTTCGTTTACGGAAAATCAACTGATCGCCGGAGTGCTGACTTTCGCAGTGAGCCTGGTGATTTGGGTGATCGATGCGGGGAGAAAGGCGGAAGGTTGGAAGGGAGATTTGTTTGGCTACCTGTCGCTGGTTCGGCACTTCGACGATTTTGCCCGGGGCGTCGTGGACACTTCGGCCCTGATCTATTACTTCAGTTTTATTTTTCTATGCATGTTTTTGACGGTGCGCTCGCTCGAGTCGATGCGCTGGCGGCGCGCCTAACAGTCAATGTAAAAGCAGTGGTTGCGTGATTGAGTGGAGGAATTTACAGGATGAAATTGGACAGGAAAGAGCTGGCGCGATTTCTCTGGATGATCGCGGCGGCGCTGCTGATCGCAGGTTATCTGCGCTACACGATTCAGGGCGAGCTTCTGCGATTTGGCAAGATACTTGTGATCGGTGGCGGCGTTGTCTTCGTTGCGGCGCTTGTGACGGGTTTTCCGTACATTATGCAATATTTTTCGAAGCGCTCGTCGAAGCTCGGCACAAATACCGCTATTTTGACGGTTGCCGTGCTGGCGATTCTTGTTTTCCTTAATTTTGTCGGTTACCGGCATCACAAGCGGTTCGATCTCACCACGGAGAAGCTCTACACACTTTCGGACCAGACGAAAAAGATTGTGGGCGGACTTCGCAATGACGTGAACGTCGTTCATTTCGCGAAATTGCCGGACCCGGCGCTCGACGATCTGATGGGCGAATATGTAGGCTTGGGCCCGCACGTGAAATATCAATCGGTTGACCCCGAACAAAAACCGGACGTGGCGAAGCAGTACGGTGCAACGCACATGGGCGATCTGATCGCATCGTCAGGTTCTCGGACCGAACGCATCGAGCCGGGCGCCAGAGGCCAGGTGGGCGAAGAGGATGTGACCACTGCGCTCATTAAAATGACGCGCGACAAATCGAAAATGGTGTGCTTCCTGACCGGGCACGGCGAAAAGTCTACAAGTGACACCTCGGACGCTGGCTACAGCTCAGCCGAACAAGGGCTTAAGAAAGAATCGTACACCTCTAAAACCGTGAACCTTGTGGCTAACAACGGAGTACCTTCGGATTGCGACGTCTTAGTGGTCCCTGGACCCACGCAGTCTTTCCTGCCGCCTGAAGTCACGATGATTTCGAAGTACCTCACCGACGGCGGCAAGGCTCTGATTGAGGTGGATCCCGAGACGGATCCCAAGCTCCAGGATACTTTTCAGGCCTGGAACATCAAGGTTGGCGACAACGTTGTGATTGACGCGAGTGGAATGGGCCAATTAATAGGCGCGGGGCCGGCGATTCCCCTCGTCACTAGCTTTGGATCGAGCCCAATTACAAAAGGATTTACTGGCGGCATGGCTTACTTTCCTCTCGCGCGGACTGTTTCGATAGCGGACAAATCGAAAACCGATCCCGAAGCCGTCGAGTTGCTGAAGACGTCGCCGCGCAGCTTTACGACTGCGAACCTGAAAGAGAAAAAGATCGCCTACAATCCGAAGACCGATACGCTCGGGCCGCTCTCGCTTGGCGTCGCAGCCAACCGCAAATCGGACGACAAAACCGAGCGGCTGGTCGTGATTGGTGATTCTGATTTTGCTTCCAATCGCGCGATCAACGACTATCGCAACGGCGACCTTTTCTACAACACGATCAACTGGCTCGCGCAAGACGAGAATCTGATCTCGATTCGGCCGAAGTCGCCGGCGAATCGGCGTGTGAATCTTACGACGGGGCAAGAAGCGGCGCTGCATTGGCTCGATCTTGTTTTCTTTCCCGGAGCTGTGATTCTTTCAGGAGTTTATATCTGGTGGAAACGACGGTAGGAAACGCCGCTCGGCAGGCCAACGGCAAATTCGAAATACAGCGATGATAAAAAAATCCACTTTGTTCATTTTGCTTGGTGCGATTGCGCTTGGCGCCGGGGTCTATTATTTCGACTGGACACGCGGCCAGAAGGACGCCGAGAAATCGGCTGGGGACACGTCAAAGCCCGTCTTCACACTTCCGGCCGGATCGGAGATTGTGTCGATCGTTATCACTCGTCCGCAAGTAGCCGGTGAGGGGCCGATTCGCCTCGAAAAGCAGAATGGCACCTGGCAAATTCTGCAGCCGCTTCACACTCAAGCGGATGAGCGTCTGGTGAGCGGGATCATCGAGACGCTTGGCAACTCGCGGATCCAATCAAACCAACCGGCGACTCCGGACCGGCTGAAAGTGTACGGCCTCGATCGGCCGGCAGTTTCCGTTGAATTCAAACTTCAGAATGGATCGCAGCACACGCTGAAATTGGGTAACAAGGATTTCACGAATACGTATGTGTATGGGCAGATTGATGGGAAGGATGTGGCGCTGGTACCCAACGCTCTGCGGACGCAGACGGATCTTTCCGCGGATACGCTGCGCGATCACAATGTGCTGCACATAGCAGAGAACAATGTGAATTCGTTTTCACTCAAGAATCCATCGGGACAAATTGATGCAAAGAAAGAAAAAACAGGCTGGACATTCACGAAGCCGGATGCTGGGCAGCTCGCTGATGACTCAGACGTTACGGCGCTGCTGAATTCCGTGTCTAGCGCGAAAGTGACAGCCGTGGTCGCCGAGTCGGCCGACAGCCTTGGCAAGTATGGCCTTAGCGCGCCGCTGATTACCTTCACCGCTACCAACGATGGCGGGAAAAGCGCGACGCTGCTCGTCGGCAAGAAAGAAGGAAGCGATTACTACGCGAAGGATACTTCGCGTCCCACCATCTTCAAGGTCAATGAGACGCTTTACAAAAAGCTTGCGGAAGCTTACGGCGATCTGCGCGACAAGAAGTTAGTTCACCTGTCGCAAAGCGACGTGACCCGCGCCGAGCTGCGCAATGAAAACGGCACGATCGTCGTTGTACCAAAATCCGAACAGGATTGGGTTGCGGAAGCGCCGCCGGAAATCAAAGACAAGGCAATCGCGACATGGAAGATTTTCCCACCTATCGCAAGCGCTCGCGCCATAGCCATCGTTGACCATCCGGGCGCCGAGATTCAGGCCAAGCTCGCGAAACCGCTCATCCTAATGACGCTGACGGCGAAGGACGGAAAAAAAATAACCGTGAGTTTGACGCCTGAGATCGGAGATTTTGTTTACGCGAAGACCAGCGACGCTGCAACCGTGTACAAGCTCAACAAGAACGTACTAACCGATCTGAATTCGAAGATTTCGGAGTTTGCGGTCGAAAATTCGGTTTCGCGTTGAGGATTAAGCTGCTGCGCCAGAGTGCGCGAGTTCATTTACGCTGGGCCACGTGGCAAGAAGCGTGACTTTCCCATTCAAGCGCGGCGCATAAATGTAATAGACGGTGGATCGGCTTTCGACCTCATAAAAACCCGCTCGCTTTGGATCCGGAGAAACCTTTGCGCCGCACGCCAGGACTCGTTTTAGAGTCATCACCGCCTCTAAACCGTGATTCCGAAGGTCCTCGATTTGCACATCCCGCTTGTGGCATGTCACCATGGCCCCCTCCAGCCTTGTCTTCTCTGCTCTCTAACTGTTACGTCTGCCCCCATCAAAATGTTGCAGCGCTGCGTCTTTATTGCGAGCATTTCATCTAAGACATTGGACGCATGTGCCAGCACAAAGTCGCACCCAATTTGTAGTTGATAGTGCGAGAGTTAACCCCCAAGTTGTTACTTGCGCTGCCCCCGTGGAATTGCGATAGTCCCTGACACGGAAGTACATCAGAGGAGCCATGGCGAAAACGAAAAACCCCGGCAAATCCAGCCGCATGCGGCGCGACCGTCGCAGAAAGCACCGGCACTGGCAGGTCACGATTTACTACAAGGATGGCGAGAAGTTCGCCCGCGTTTACATCGACCGCGAAAGAGCCACCCGTTTCGCCGAACGGCAGAGGCGGTCGCCGGTGGTGAAGTCCACGCGCATCATGGAAGTTGATTAGCCTTGGCGCGTTGATTCGTTGAGCGCACCCGCTGCTGCGTCTATCGCTCGCGATGGATTTGGCTACATTGGTCCTGATTCCCTTGAAAATTGAGGCAACGGAGCAGCCCTCGTACCTTGTCCGCGTATGAGGGGCATGCTATAAATGTAAATTCGTTTTTGCGGGATTCGTATAGTGGTAGTACGCGACCTTGCCAAGGTCGAGGCGAGGGTTCGATTCCCTCATCCCGCTCCAGTCTTCTGCTGCGCAACTAGATTCGCTGAATTCCTGCGTGTCGCCTACTTCAAAGGCAGCTGATTCGGAGGTTTCCGTTGGCTTTCCTGTCGTATCAGAAAGATGATTTCACGGTTGTGACCGACCCGGCGAAGCTCGACGTAGCTGCGATTCATGGCTACCTTTCGCGAGCGTACTGGTCGGAAGGGATTCCTCGTCACACCGTTGAAAAGGCGATTGCGAATTCCTTGTGCTTCGGATTATTTCGCGGTGAGGAACAGATTGGCATGGCACGCGTCGTCACCGATCGCGCCACCTATGCTTACCTTTGCGACGTGTATGTGCTTGAAGAATTCCGCGGCGAGGGGCTCGCGGTGTGGCTGATGGAATGCGTGATGAGCCATCCTGATTTGCAAGGGCTGCGCCGTTTTAGCCTTGCTACTCGCGACGCCCACGGCTCATACAAAAAATTCGGATTCGCCGAGTTGAGAAAGCCGCAATCGCAGATGGAAATCGTCCGCCACGATATTTATTTGCACGCGGAAGGCTAAGAGTGGCGCGGGCGTGTGCTCGATTGCGGCCTTTCTCGCGGCATGCTAGAGTCCCGCTGCTCAAACCATTTATCCGCTGATGGAAAAGATTCTCATCGCCGTCGGCAGCGCCCGCAAACCGAAAATCGAGGCCGTTCGCGATGCTCTTGGCGTGATTCGACCGTTCCTCCCTGGCAATGCAGAATTCGAAATTGTGCCTGTCGAAGTGCCGAGCGGCGTCCGGCACACGCCGCTTTCGCGCGAAGATTTGATGGCTGGGGCACGCCAGCGCGCTGAGGCGCTCGTTCACATCGCTCGCAAATCGAATTCGCCATGGAAGTATTACGTAGGGCTTGAAGGTGGGCTCGACGTGATTCACGAAGGCGGTAAGCGCTGGGTGTTTCTCGAAAGCTGGGCGTATGTCGCCGATGATACTGGGCACGGCGCATTCGGCCGTTCCGGCGCCGTGCTGCTTCCCGAAGCGCTTGCTAAAACTGTGGTGGATGATGGGGTGGAACTTTCCGAAGCGATTGACGCCTTTGCTGGTGGTCGCGGGATTCGCGACGCGCAAGGCGCGTGGGGAGTGCTCTCCTGCAACCTAATTACACGGCAGGATGCGTTTCGGGTCGCAGTGATCAGCGCGTTTGCTCCGTTTTTCAACCGCGAAATATTTTCGAATGCGGAACGCAAAGCGGGAGGCTAAATTTTCACTTCGCGGTGTGTTAGCCTTAGCCCAGGAGGTAGCGAGTGGACATCGTCAAGGGCAACATGGGCTGGATCGAGGTGGTAGTGGGGCCAATGTTTTCCGGCAAGAGCGAAGAGCTGATTCGCCGCTTGCGTCGCGCTGAAATCGGCAAGCAGCGGGTGCAAATCTTCAAGCCGTTAATCGACCAGCGTTACGCCAAGAATGGAATTGTGTCTCACTCTGGACTCGAAATCGCCTCCGAGCTGGTTCAAACCGGTAGCGAGATTCTCGACAAAGTACAGGCCCGCACAGAAGTGGTTGGCGTTGACGAGGCGCAGTTTTTAGGCGAGTCAGTTGTCGAGTCCTGCGTGAAGCTCGCCGACCTTGGCAAGCGCGTGATCGTCGCCGGTCTCGATACGGATTTCATGGGCCGGCCGTTTGAGCCGATTCCGCGCTTGCTGGCCGTAGCGGAAGAAATCACGAAGCTGCTTGCGATTTGCATGCAGTGCGGGAATCCAGCGGTGCACACGCAACGGCTGGTTGCTTCAGAAGAGTTGATCGTAGTGGGCGCGGGCGGAATGTATGAGGCTCGCTGCCGCCGATGTTTTGAGCCGCAGCTCGCACACGAGAAGATTCAGCAGGAGGCCGCGACCAAACCGGATGGGCGCGAAGACAACTCCACGGATGTATCGCGAGCGCGAGCCGCTACACATTAGGATTCGTATCCCAGGATTCGCAATCCGGGGCCTGCCCAGCCAGTCGCGAAACGCCCTGCAACCAACCGGCCGCGGCGCAAATCCTTATTCACCTAGAAGTCAAAACGTCCTAAAATAGGTCCCGGGTAGGCCCTAGCCATGTACTTCCGGACGACCATCGCCATCGCAGCCTTGCTTGCCGTTTGCGCGGACGTGCCCGATACCACTCGCGCCCGAGGCGCGCTGCCGATTATTTCTGATCTCGGTCCCGCTCCGAGCCTCCCGCCTTCCGAACCCGCCACCGAGATTTACATGTCGGTTGGTCAACGGCCCTCGCAACACGCTGACTTGCAGCCTCAATCGCGCATTGAAATCATCCGTTATGTGTCCGGAGAATTTGCCAAAGTCGTAAAGCCTCTGCCCGCCGGGAAGAAGGGTTACAAAGTGCCGGTAGGCAAGCCAATTGACGACAAGACTTTGCAGACCGCGCTGCGTTTTCAGGGCATCGCAGCGCGTCCCGGTGACACGGTGCAGATCACGAGCATCGAGTTTCATCCCAAGGAAATCATCATCCAGGTGAACGGTGGCGGCCACAAGAAATTCAATCTTCGCGATCACTTGCAGGTGGGAATTGGAGGCGCAGGCGGTCCTGTTGCGACGCCCACTCAGGCGCCGGCACCGCCACCGGGCGGAGGCCTGCAGCCGGGAAATGGCGCCGAATTGATTCTCGAATATGGGCGCCCGGTGCCGGACATGAGCGCAGAAGATCTGATGCACGACCTGAACTACTTCCTCGATTTCTCGAAGGAGCATTCGGCGGCTGTGGATTGGGTGGAATCGCTGCCGCCACAATTCAAACAGGCCATCAAAGATCACACTGCCCTCGAAGGCATGGATCACGAGATGGTGCTTGCGTCGCTGGGACGGCCGGATCACAAAGTGCGCGAAACGAAACCTGGCGGCGAGCAGACTGAAGACTGGATTTACGGGACTCCGCCTGCGAAGACCTTGTTCGTCACCTTCGCGGGCGATCGAGTCGTAAAAGTAAAGCAATACGATTGAGCCGCGTTGACATTTTCTCACTCGCGCCCTAGCATTCCCCGTCGAAGAAACGCCTGCCGGTTGTACCGACGGTTCGCATCGAACAAGCTCCTGGAGGAACTATGCCAGTGAAAGTGGGAATCAACGGTTTCGGTCGAATCGGCCGCAATATTTTTCGCGCCGCGTTGGGCGATCCGGCAATCGAAATCGTGGCGGTGAACGACATCACCGACTCGAAAACTCTCGCGCACCTGCTCAAGTACGATTCCATTCTCGGCAATCTTCCAAACAAAGTGACGCACACGGACGACACGATCGCCGTGGACGGCAAGAGCTTCAAGGTGTTTCGCGTGAAGGATCCCGCGGCTCTCGACTGGGCTTCGGTGGGCGCGAATATCGTGGTGGAATCCACGGGACTTTTCACCACGGGGCCGGAGGCTCGCAAGCACATCCGGGGGCCGGTGAAGAAGGTGATTATTTCCGCTCCGGCCACCGATCCCGATCACACGATTGTGCTGGGCGTGAACGACAAGTCCTACGACCCGTCGAAGCATTATGTCGTCTCGAATGCGTCCTGCACCACGAATTGCCTGGCGCCTGTGGCAAAGGTGATTCAAGACACTTTCGGAATCGTGATCGGCACGATGACCACGATTCACTCCTACACGAATGACCAGAAACTGCTCGATTTGCCACACAAGGATTTGCGGCGTGCGCGCGCAGCGGCGATTTCGATGATCCCCACCTCGACTGGCGCGGCGAAGGCGCTGCATCTTGTGATTCCCGAGCTGAAAGGCAAACTGGATGGCTATGCGATGCGCGTGCCGACACCGAACGTTAGCGTGGTGGATCTCACGGTGATTACCGAGAAGCCTGCGACTGTAGAAGCGGTGAACGCGGCGCTGAAAAAAGCTGCCGAGGGGCCGATGAAGGGAATCCTCGACTACACCGAGGAGGAATTGGTCTCCGTGGATTTCAAAGGTAATCCCCACTCTTCGATTGTGGATTCGGGTTATACGCGGGTGGTGGGAAACAACTGCGTGAAAGTTCTGGCGTGGTACGACAACGAGTGGGGCTACTCCTGCCGCTGCCGCGACCTGATTAAGTTCTTCGCTGCGAAATTGTAGGCACGCTTCGGCGACTGGTGGTTTGTGTGTGCCGCTCTGCTGAATCATCGCCATGAACAAACTCTCGATTCGCGACCTCGACCTGAAGGGCAAGCGCGTTTTCACCCGCGTGGATTTCAATGTGCCGCTTGACGGTGGCAAAGTGGGCGACGATACGCGCATCCGTGAGACGCTGCCGACGCTGCAACTCGCGATGAATCGCGGGGCTCGCTTGATTCTCGCTTCGCATCTCGGGCGGCCGAAAGGCAAGGTGGACGCGAAGTATAGCCTCGCATCTGTCGCAGCGCGCTTGCAGGAATTGCTTGGCAAACCTGTAGCGTTTATCACTGACTGCGTGGGCGCCGAAGCTGAAGCAAAGTCGAAATCGCTGCGCGATGGGGAAGCGCTGCTGCTCGAAAATGTCCGCTTCCATCCTGAAGAAGAGGCCAACGATTCCGGATTTGCGAAGCAGCTTGCCGATCTGTGCGATTCGCTGTTCGTGTGCGACGCCTTTGGCTCCGCGCATCGCGCGCATGCATCGGTGGTGGGCATCACGAAGTTCGTGCGGCAGGCTGCGGCCGGTTTGCTGATGGAAAAAGAACTCACGTATCTCGGCAAAGCCATCTCGAATCCCGATCGGCCGTTTATCTCCGTGCTGGGCGGCGCGAAAGTTTCCGACAAAATCGAAGTGGTTCGGAACCTGATGAAACTCGCCGACGGAATGCTCATCGGCGGCGCGATGGCGTACACGTTTCTCAAGGCGCAGGGGCTACCGATAGGGAAGTCGCTCGTCGAGAACGACAAGCTCGATCTGGCGCGCGAATTGATGTTGGAAGCGGCGGATCGGAAATTCATGTTTCTCTTGCCGGTGGACCACGTACTCGCCGAATCGCCTGACTCCACCGCGACGAAGATTACCGACATCGCCAGCACGCCCGGCCATATGATGGGTCTCGACATTGGCCCCAAGACTGTCCAGCTGTTCAGCGATGAAATCGGCAAGGCGCGCACCATTGTGTGGAACGGGCCGCTTGGCATGTTTGAAAAGCCACAATTCGCGCAAGGGACGCTGGGCATCGCCCGCGCTGTGGCGGCCGCTACGCGCAATGGCGCCACTTCCATCATCGGCGGTGGCGATTCCGTGGCGGCCGTGGAGCAGGCGGGTGTCGCGTCGCAGATCTCGCACATCTCGACCGGCGGTGGCGCTTCGCTCGAATTTCTCGCGGGCGACAAGTTGCCCGGGGTGGAAGCGCTCACGAATGCTCCCGGCAGCGTGGCAGGCCCGTTAGCCGAAGAGGCGAGGTGAATGCGGCGTCCTGTCATCGCCGGGAATTGGAAGATGTATAAGACGCAGACGGAGACGCGCGCGTTCTTCGATGCGTTCAAGCCTCTCGTTGCGAACGCGACGCACTGCGACATCATCATCGCGCCGCCTTACACTTCGCTCACCGCAGCCGTCGATGCGGCACGGGGCAGCGCCATTTCCATCGCAGCACAGAATTGCGACTGGCACCCTGAGGGCGCATTCACCGGCGAAATTTCGACGCGCATGATTCTCGACGCCGGCTCCCGCGGCGTGATCATCGGCCACTCCGAGCGCCGCCAATATTTCGGCGAGACGGACGAATCTGTGAATCGCAAAGTGAAAGCCGCGCTCGAAGCCGGACTCACGCCCATCGTTTGCGTCGGCGAGCACCTGGCAGAGCGCGAAGCGGATCTCACGCACGCCGTGCTGAAGCGCCAATTTGAGGGGGCAGTGGCCGCGTTGACCGGCGCGGAGTTCTCGCGTATTCTCATTGCTTACGAGCCATGCTGGGCGATCGGCACGGGGCGCACGGCGACGCCTGAAATCGCATCCGACGCGCATCGCTTCATCCGCGAACTGGCAGATGCCCGCTTCACTTCGGAACGGGCTTCCGCGCTTCGGATCCTCTATGGTGGCAGCGTCAAACCCGACAACATACGGGGATTGATGGCGCAGGTAGAGATTGATGGTGCGCTTGTGGGCGGAGCGAGCCTCGATCCGCAGTCGTTCGCGTCGATAGTGAATTTTTAGCGGTTTTTAGTAGCACAGGCATTCCTGCCTGTACCGCAAGTTGCTGGATGCGTGGTGCTGCCAAACAAGGAAGCAAAAGAACGCGTTCCTTGATCTTGCAGGTATGGCGCGAGCTGTGGTGTGTTCTTACGTCGGCACAGGCAGGAATGCCTGTGCTACTGGATTAGGAGATAGCAATGCCTTGGTGGGCTAAGTGGGGACTGGCGCTGCTGATTGCAGTGGCGCTGATTTCGATCGGATGGCGATATTCATTCGTGCTGGTGACGCTGCACGTACTGGTGTGCTTCGTGCTGGTGATCGTGATCATGCTGCAGAGCGGCAACGCGGCCGATCTTGCCGGCGCGTTCGGCGGAGCTGGCAGTCAGACGGCTTTCGGGCCTCGTGGCGCTGCGTCGTTTCTTTCGCGCGCCACCACGTGGTGCGCCATCGTGTTTATGATGACGTCGCTGACGCTCTCCGTGAAGCGAGCGCCTGCTGACGTGATCTCCACCACCGGCTCCGTGCTCGAGCAAACGCAGAAACCTGCGCCTGCACAGAAGCCGCCCACGCCGCCGGCAAATGCACCTGTGCAAGTGCCGGTACAGCCGGCGCCAGCTCCTGGGCAGGCTCCAAGCCAGGCGCCGAGCCAGAATCAAACTCCGCCTCCGGCGCAGAATCCGCCGCCAGCTCCCAAGAAATAATCAGGGCGCATCAGCCTTACGACACCAGGGCACGGCATACCGCGCCCGAACCTGCTATAAGCAGGTCTGAGCCATCAACCGACACTGTGCTCTATGTGCTCGCGCTTTTCAGTGGCACAGGCACTCTTGCCTGTGCGCTTTCGCTACGCTGCGATCCTTCCGATCTTTGCGTTCGCGGGACATCGCACCCCCATGATCGCAAGAGGACAGGCTGAAGCCTGTCCCACGGAAGCACAAATTCAAAAACGCCGGCCAGAGGCCGGCGGTACGTAACCCAACGCATTCTTCCCTTCCTCGTCTCGCGCACGGGAAGCCCCACTCAACTTGGGGCACAGGCCCCTCGGTTCTCAAGGTAAATAGGATTGCCTGTGCTACTGAAAGCAAAAGCCCCGATGCGTCAGCACCGGGGCTTCGTTTGCGTCGCGATTTGCGTTGCGAATCGAATCTTGGTGCGGTCGAGTGGATTCGAACCACCACGGTATTGCTACCGCCAGCCCCTCAAGCTGGTGCGTCTGCCAGTTCCGCCACGACCGCGCAGGCTGTGAAGCAGTCTGTGGACAAGATTATCGGCGGGTTTCGCGGCGGCGTCAATATCCGCGCGTCACTTTCGCGTAATGCTTCACGTAGTGCGCGCCTTCTTATCTGACCTGATTCAGAACGTTTCGCGCAATGCGGCGCGCAGGTTGTCGGCCTTGGCGTCGAATTCGACGCGATCGTTGCCGAAAAGCGGAAGATGTTCGGCGGCGCTCACCGCCGAGTCCAGCGCAGCTTTCGCGCGCAGGCGGATGCGTTCCACGGTCGCCTCGTCACTCGAGCTGGCAGCCAGCCGGCAATACACCACGCCCACTTCGAGCCGCAGGATCACGGAGCGTATCGTCGCTGCTTCACCGCGGGCTACGGCTTCCACTGCTCGTTCCAGGGGATCGGGCATCGGCAGCTCCTCGTGTACGCATTGTGTGCACAAGGCGCCGGGGTCCCGCAAAGGGAAGGCGGAGGGATGTGTAGGGACAGCTTCAGAATACGCCGAATTTTCGGCGGTGCAACCGAATTTAGCGTTGTTTTGGTGGCGTAGGCTTCAGCCTGCGCCGCAAGTCGCTACGAAGGCGCGAGGCGAGGAAACGCTGGCTGCGTTGGGTAGGTTCGTTTGCACAGCCGAGAAGGAGAACGAACGCTATGGTGCGCGAGCCAAGCACTCGCGGTTTGCGGCGTGGGTTACGTTGGCGCAGGCTGAAGCCTACGCTACCACCCACAATCGGCCTTGAAATTCGGTTGGGCTTATATATGATGGCGTGTTTCCTGCAATCTGACTGAACGCTTATCCTCAACGTGCCTCGGGAGCGAGAGCGAATGCGAACAAGGAAGTCCGAAAGCGGCTCGGCAGCATCGGCGGCGCTGCTGGCCCTGCTGCAAGTGATTATGGTTGTGGTGACGGTGTATATCTTCGCCGCGAAGCTTTACAGCCCTCCGGCGCCAATCACCGATATCGGCCGCGCGGTTGACGAGCAGTACAGCCTAACGCTGTGGGTCACGGCGGTAGTGTTCGTCCTCTCGCAACTGGGCATCGCATATGCTGTGTGGCGTTTCCGCGACCATGGCCAGCGCGCCCACTTTTCGCGTGGCAACAACACGATGGAATTCATCTGGACCACCGCCACGATCATTTTGTTCCTCGGCCTCGGCATTCTGGGACGCCGCGCCTGGGCGGAAGTGCGCTTCACGCCGCCTGCTGCTGATGCGGTGCAAGTGGAGGTGACGGAAAATCAGTTCGTCTTCAACTTCCGCTACCCCGGCCCTGACGGAAAATTTGGAAGGCTCGATCCCAAGCAGATCAGCGCTTCCACGGGTAATCCTCTCGGCATCGATTCGAACGATCCGGCAGGGAAGGACGACATCGTCGTGCCCACGCTCACCGTTCCGGTGAATCGGCAGGTGGAGCTGCACGTCACATCGCAGGACGTGATTCACAATATCTTCGTGCGCGAATTGCGCTTGCAGCAGGATGCCGTGCCGGGATTGATTGTTCCCGTCCACTTCACAGCGGAGAAAATCGGGCAGTATGAAATCGTCTGCACGCAGCTGTGCGGCCTCGGCCATTCGCGCATGCACAGCTATTTGAATGTGGTGTCTGACGCCGATTACGAAGCGTTCCTGAAATCCGGCGGCCAGTAAGTTGAAGAATGGCGAAGCACTCACAGCGATGATCGAGCGAATCACCCGCAGCAAGAATCCAGGAGGCCACGAATGAGTTCGCACGCCCATGGCGCTCACGCCGCGCATGCGATGGAAGCGCCGACGGGCTTCATCCGGAAATATATTTTCAGCGTTGATCACAAAGTGATCGGCATCCAGTATTTCCTGCTGGCGCTGACGGCGGTGCTAGTCGGCATCGTGCTCTCCGTGCTGATGCGCTTGCACCTGGTGTGGCCCAACATGCATCTCCCATTCGTGCCCGGCGGATTGATGACGCAGGAGCAGTATCTATCGCTCGTCACGATGCACGGGACGATTATGGTTTTCTTCGTGCTTACAACTGCGCCACAAGGCGGCTTCGGCAATTACTTCCTGCCCATTCAAATCGGCGCGCCGGATATGGCGTTTCCGCGGCTCAACATGCTGTCCTTCTGGGTCACATTCCTCGCGTTCATCGCGATTCTCGCTGCGTTCGTCGTTCCCGGCGGCGCACCGATCAGCGGCTGGACCGGCTACACGCCTCTCAGCGGACTTGGCGAAGTGACGGGCCCCGGTGAAGGCTGGGGCCAGACGATGTGGATCGTCAGCATCTCGCTCTTCTGCCTGGCGTCGCTCTTGGGCGCGCTGAATTTCATCGCTACGTTGATCGACATGCGCGCTCCCGGCATGAGTTTGTTCCGCATGCCGCTCACGTGCTGGGGCTGGTTCGTTACCGCGATTCTCGGCTTGCTCGCATTCGGTGTTCTGCTGGCAGGTGGAATTTTGCTGCTGCTGGATCGTTCGGCGGGCACAAGCTTTTTTCTTCCCGCTGGTCTCGTGGTGAATGACCAGATTCAGAATCATTCGGGCGGTTCACCGCTGCTCTGGCAGCATTTGTTCTGGTTTTTCGGGCATCCCGAGGTGTACATCGCGATTCTGCCGGGCATGGGAGTCGCGTCGCACGTGTTGTCCACGTTTGCGCGCAAGCCGGTATTTGGTTACCGCGCGATGGCGATGGCGATGTGCGCGATCGGATTCCTGGGCTTCATGGTGTGGGGCCACCACATGTTCGTAAGCGGTATGAGCCCCTATTCGGGATTCGCGTTCTCAGTGCTGACGATGTCCATCGGCGTGCCTTCGGCGATCAAGACGTTCAACTGGCTAGGCACGCTGTGGGGCGGGAAGATTCAATTCACCACTCCGATGCTTTTCGCCATCGGCTTCGTGTCGCTCTTCGTCTCAGGCGGCCTCTCCGGATTGTTCCTCGCGCAACCGGCGGTGGATAACCTGCTGCATGCCACGTACTACGTCGTGGCGCACTTCCACCTGGTGATGGGCGTCGCCGCCATCTTCGGAATTTTCGCGGCAACCTATTTCTGGTTCCCCAAAATGTTCGGCCGCATGATGAACGAGCCGCTCGGCAAATTGCATTTCTGGTTCACGTTCGTCGGCGCTTACTGCATCTTTATGCCGATGCACTGGGTGGGAATCGCAGGCGGCATCCGGCGCTACGCGGACGCCAGCGCCGTCGCATACCTGCAACCGCTTCAGCCCGTGCATCAATTCATGAGCATTGCTGCGTTCATCACCGCATCGGCGCAGATCCTGTTCCTGATCAATTTTTTCTGGAGCCTGAAGAGCGGCCCGAAGGCTTCGAAGAATCCGTGGAATGCCACAACGCTTGAGTGGATCACCGATTCGCCCCCACCTCACGATAATTTCGGGGGACATTTCCCCAGCGTCTATCGCGGGCCTTACGATTTCAGCGTTCCTGGCGTGAAGGAAGACTTCGTGCCGCAGAACCTCACGCCGCAGGAAGTGGCGCGCGAAAAGGAATAGCTAGCACCGGAATCCGAGATGCCAGGCATCGTCACAGACGATATCGAGATAAAAGTTCGAACGCCAAGCGGCGGACGAGGCGGTTCGTCCTCGGATGGCAGCGATGGTTCGGGCGGCCGTGGCGGCGACGGAAGCGGATCGGGCGGCAACGGCTCCGTTCCTCAGCGCACTTACATTACGGGAATGACCGTCGGCCTCGGCGGCATCCTGATGTTCTTCATGGCGCTCGTCAGCGCCTACATCGTTCGCAAGGACATTCCCAATAGCGGCTGGCACCCCCTGGCAGTTCCGCGAATCCTGTGGCTCAACACCGCCGTGCTGATCGCCAGCAGTTTCACGCTCTCTCATGCGCGCAAACTTTTCAAAACGAACGATCAGCAGGGCTTTCGCCACTGGTGGAGCGTCACCACGATTCTCGGTGTGTTTTTTCTCGTGGGGCAAGTCATCGCCTGGCAGCAGCTCAGAGCCGCAGGCCTGTTTCTCGCGACGAATCCGAGCAGCAGCTTTTTCTACGTTTTTACCGCCGCGCACGGCCTGCATCTGTTGGGCGGTGTGCTGGCGTTGACGTGGATTCTGTTTCGGCCAACGCACCGGCTGACGCAAGGCACGGCTACTGAAGTGGCTGCGATGTACTGGCATTTTATGGACGGCTTGTGGGTCTTCCTGTTTTTACTTTTCCTTCTGGGACGGTGAATCGTGAGTGATACCGAATTCGAAGGCATAGTCGCAACGCCGTGGTCGGGCGGTGCGTCGCCCTTCGGGATCAATTCGAAAAAGCTGGGAATGTGGCTGTTCATCGTCTCCGACACGCTGACGTTTTCGGCGCTACTGGTCAGCTACGCCTACGTGCGGCTGGCCACGCCCGATTGGCCGCGGCCTTTCGAGATCTGGCCGGCCATCGCAAAATCGTCGTTCATGACGTTCGTGCTGCTCTCGAGCAGCTTGACGATGGTACTGGCTGTTGCTGCGGCGCATCGGCACGATGTGAAGAAAGCCATCCGCTACTTGATTTTCACGATGATCTGCGGCGCTGCTTTCGTGCTGATTCACGCCACAGAATGGGTCACGCTCTTTCACGAAGGCGTGACGCCGTGGTCGAATCCCTGGGGCGTACCGCTCTTCGGCGGCACATTCTTCGGCCTCACCGGGCTGCACATGCTGCACGTTACGATTGGCGTGGCGTATCTCGGTATCATCTGCGCGGGATTCAGCAAGGGGAAGTGGACTGCCGATCACGTCGAAGTCAGCGGCCTTTACTGGCACTTCGTTGATCTCGTCTGGATGTTTATCTTCCCGCTGGTCTATTTGCTGAGCGTCAACCCGAAGTAATGTTGTATTTCGTTAGGGCACGGCTTTAGCCGTGCCGAAGGTACGACGAGCGGTGCGGCTTTAGCCGCTGAGGGTCAATATACCGAACCACGGGAGCGAACGACTCGATGACTGAACCCGCATACATGAGGACGGAAGCCGTCGATGATCACCAGGTAGGAAGCACGAAGCTGTTTGCCTGGATTTGGCTGTGGTTGCTACTGCTGACGGCACTCGAAGTGTTCCTCGCCTATGAGCGAGTCGAAGTCCACATCATGATCACGATTCTGCTCGGCCTCTCGCTCATCAAATCCGCGCTGATCATGTCGTACTTCATGCACCTGCGCTTCGAACGCCTCGGCCTGTTCCTGATTCTCGTGCCCGCGATGGTCTTCTGCATCTGCATGATGCTCATCATGTTTTACCCAGACAGCATGCGCCTGATGGACATGCGCCCGCACTAATTTGGCAATGCTTTTTTGCGTGGCACTACTGTGATCTGAATAGAAAAGGGCGGGTCTCGAACCCGCCTTTTTTATTTCGTGGGCTAAGTCTTCTTACGCTTTCGGCTTGTGCAGCCCGGTGCAGACGGAGACTGCGCTATTGGGATCGACGGCACTGTCGCCCTGCTCGACGTGCTGAATTTTCCCTGCTTTATCCACAACAATCGTAGTGCGCTGCGCCCACTGATACTTGCCGCCCTTCACGTCGTAGGGCTTCAATATCTGGTAAGACGTCAGCACTTCCTTGTTCATGTCGCTGAGAAGCGGAAACGTGACTCCGATTTGCTTGGCGAATGCGGCATTGGCGGCGGGACTGTCGATACTGATTCCGAGGACGACCGTGTCGCTTGCTTCGAGTTTGGCCAAATCAGCCTGATAGGCCTGAAGTTCTTTCGTTCAACCGCCGGTAAATGCCAGGACGTAGAAGGCGAGAATGACGTTTTTCTTGCCGCGATAATCGCTGAGCTTCACTCGCTCCCACTTGTCGCTGAGCAGAGAGAAATCGGGTGCGATGTCTCCCACCTTCAAATTCGTCTTGGCTACGGCTTCGTCTTGAGGGGCGGCCGTGACCACTGCCGGCGTGATGACGTGCATGGCCAAACCCAGCAGCAAGAGGATCCCGGTGAGTGCCGTGACCATCCCTTTCATGCGCTTCTCCTTTGAACTGGAATGCAGCACAGGCGAGCATTATAGACTTGCTTCGTGGCCGCCAGTAGAGATTTGACGAACGAGCCGCCAATTTAGATCACGGTTGTTGTACGCTGATTCACATTTTGTGACAGGGATGTAGCGAATTGTTTGCGGATCGCACGAATTGGAACCTCGCGCCGAATCGCCTGAGCGAAGCGCTTGTGCGCCATCGCTCTACGGGAAAGCCGCTGATTGACCTGACGGCTTCGAATCCCACCGAATGCGGGTTCCATTACGATCGCGAGCAGATTCTGAGCGCGCTAGCCAACCCGCAGAGTCTTTCTTACGATCCCGAGCCAAAGGGACTGCTCTCCGCGCGTGAGGCGGTTGTTGCCTACTATGCACACCGTGGCGATCGAGTTGAAGCGAGCGACATTCTGCTCACTACCAGCACCAGCGAAGCATATTCATTCGCCTTCCGCACTTTGTGCAACCCGGGCGACGAAGTTCTGATCCCCACTCCGAGTTATCCGCTGTTCGACCTTCTCGCCGATATTCAGGATGTAAGGCTCCTTCGCTACCCACTCGTCTACGACCATGGTTGGCAGGTCGATTTTTTCGTGCTCGAAGCTCTGTTAACCACTCGCACGCGAGCCGTCATCGTTGTTCATCCCAATAATCCCACCGGCCACTTCACAAAACCCGATGAGTGGTCAAAACTCAATCAAATCTGTGCCGACCGGCAAATCGCTGTCATCGCGGACGAAGTGTTTTTGGATTTTTCGCTTTCAACGAAGCGTCAGACGAGCTCGGCAGCAACCTCAGAGGCGCTCACGTTCACGATGAGCGGTCTTTCGAAAATGTGCGGGCTGCCGCAGATGAAAGTCGCGTGGCTCGCGGTGAGCGGGCCGAAAGATCTGAAAACGCAGGCTCTCGGCCGGCTCGAGGTGATCGCCGACACATACCTCTCGATGAATGCGCCCATCCAGCGTGCCATCCCGGAATTTCTGGAGCAGCGCTATAAATTTCAACAGCAGCTGATGTCACGCGTGAGAGGGAACCTCGCCGAACTCGACAGGCAGTTATCAGCGCAGAAAGTTTGCGGAAGGCTAGAGCTTGAAGGAGGCTGGTATACCGTGCTTCGTGTGGCAGCGACCCGTACTGACGAAGAAGTCGCGCTCGACTTGCTCGAGAAGAATGGTGTTTATGTTCACCCGGGGCATTTCTATGATTTCCTGGCAGACGGTTACCTGGTCCTCAGTCTGATAACGCCCGCAAGCGAGTTTGCGGAAGGAATCAAACGCCTGCTCTCGATTTTCTAAGCAAGAATTTCAAATGAATCGTGAGATAAGTGGCTTACTTCAATCGTCCGGGCGGATCGGCGGCTTCCGGCATGGCAAGCGGCGGAGCAGCCGCGTCGCCTTCGGGCAGTTTCGACGGAGCGAGTTGAGGAATGCCAACTCCGCGATTCAGTTCAAGATGTTCCTTGGCGCATCGCGGGCAATAGCCTTTGCCGGTTTCATCATCACGTTGGCTCGCAAGTTCATAGCAGCCGCATACGCAATCGCAATAACCCGTGATGGACGCAGTCTTGATAGGCACCAAAGCCATCAACATTCCTCCGAGATCGAAATACTACGCGTGCAGGGATCGTTTCGCAAGTTGGCGATAATCTGCGGCGGATCGAGGTAAAAATACGAGGTCAATCTGCCGATGCGGGCTCGAGTTGCGCGAGGCGGAACGGGTCACCAATCTTGTCGTGCAGCGCGATCCAGACGCTGTCCGGATGCGAAAGAAATATTTCTACCACTCTCGGATCGAATTGACGTCCGGCATATCTCTTGATTTCTTCTCGCGCGGCAGAAATCGGCAGCGCCTTGCGATACGGACGATCGGATATCATCGCGTCCAGCGTATCTGCAACCGCGAATATCCGAGCTCCCAGTGGAATCTGTTCACCTCGCAGCCCGCGAGGATATCCTGAGCCGTCGTAGCACTCCTGGTGCGACAGTACGATCTCAGCTGCTTCCTTGAGAAACGGAATTCGTTCCAGCACAGCGTATCCGATGTCGCAATGCCGGCGCATAATTTCGCGCTCTTCCGCCGTCAGCGGACCCGGTTTGCGCAAGATACTGTCCGGCACTCCCATCTTGCCGATGTCGTGAAGAAAAGCGCCGCGTGCAATGTGCCGCAGCAGCGCTTTGTCCACACCCATTGCTCTTGCGATGGTAATTGTGAACGCAGTGACGCGCTGGCAATGGCCTTCTGTCTCTGCGTCTTTCGCATCGAGCGCGCCACCTAAAGCTTCCAACGTGTAGTCGTAAGATTGCTCGAGATCCTGCAGCGCAATCGAAAGCTGTTGCGTGCGTTCGGCGACCAGATGCTCCAAATCGCTCTGATAAGTACGGTTTTCAATCACCAATCGCCGGTGCTCGAGGGCCCGCCGGACGCTCAAATAGAGCTGGTCTTTTTCGAATGGCTTAAGAATGTAATCGTAAGCTCCCGCACGGATTGCTTCGAGAGCGATGGCGATGTCGTGCATCGCTGTAACCATGATCACAGGCACATCAGGATCATCCACGCGCAGCTCGGAGAGTAGTTTGAGGCCATCCATTTCCGGCATGACGATATCGCTCAACACCAAATCGAACGTATCGCTCCGGAAAGCATCGAGTGCAATGCGCCCGTTCGCACAGGCAACGCAGTAATAACCCTGCGCGTCAAGAAGAGTCGTCACAACCTCTCGAATTGCTTCCTCATCATCTACAACCAGGACCTTTTCTCTGTCCACGAGTGGGCTCCGAAGTCTCACCATTATAAAGCAGGGCACAGGAGGGTATTGGCCTCGTTGCCCTACTTCTAACCCTCATGCTACGTTCCCTAATGGCTTTCCCGACATCCTCGATTTCATTTGTGCCGAGTTTTCCTGGCGACTAGGCGTCGCCGACGCAGGACTCGATGCCCTTCGTTTCTAACCCGGGCTTCCTCGCGGTGGCCTTCATTGAAGGCTCGGCCGCGTTTATCATTCTTGTTCTTTATTCGCTGCTCGTTCCCAGCTTTCCGGCTCGATTCTTCCGGTTTTGGATCGCGGGTTGGACCGCTTATGTTCTGTGGGGCGCTCTGCGGATGGTATCGATCTGGCGCGGAGGCCCGGACGCGAACTTCCAGTTCAGCGCCGTACTTTCGCTGGTCGCTGCGGCACTATTTTTTGTGGCGATCCTGGAGTGCACTGGACGAGGATACAAGCTCCGCTGGCTTACGCCGCTGGCCGGGATTGTAGCGTTAGTAATCTACGGCACTCATTCGATCGTGAAGATGCCGACGGAAGCGCTCTGGGCCGAGCGCGTCTCAGAATCCGGATTCTATTTGCTGGCCGGGTGGCTGCTGTGGAGAACCAATTCAAAACATCAGGGGGTCGGATGGAAATTGCTCGCGGCCGCTCTCCTGCTGCGCGGTCTTCACGGATTTGATCGCGCCGCTTGGTCAGGCGAAGAATTCGGATTGTTTCGCATGTCGTTCCACGGCCTGTTCGGAATCGCAATGGGAATTGCGATGGCGGTTCTCGTTTTAGAGGCTGGCCGCGCTCGCACGGAAGACTTGAATGAAAAGCTGCGGCGTCTGGCGATCATTACCGCGGAAGCCACTCAATCGTTTCGGGTCCACGAAACACTAGAAGGAGTCGTCCGGCATCTCGTAGAAAGCCTTGGGGCGAGTCACGGCGTGGTGTATCTGTTCGACGGTTCCGGAGATACCCGGTCGCTTCTTGTGCGTGCAACTGTTGGCTTCAGCGAAGACTTCTTGAATCGCTACACGCGCCTATCGCCGCGTGTGCTCTGGGCCCAGACGGTGCTCGAGCAAAAAACTCCTTTTGTCGTCTTCGACGCTGCGACGGATTCAGGCGTCCGCGATTGGATGCGCGACGAAAAGCTATCGACACTCGTTCTCGTTCGAATTCCCGGGAAAGAGAACCCGCTCGGATTTCTAGGCATTGGCTCTGCGGCGGCGCGCTCCTTCGCCAGCGACGAAGAGAATTTTCTGGTCAACGTTGCCAATCTTCTCGGTCTGACGGTCCAGAACGTCTCGTTATTCGAAGTCGCAGCAAATTCGCGAAGGCAATGGCTTGACACCTTTGATTCGATTGGTGACTTGATCGTAGTGCACTCTCCAAATGGCGCCGTGCTGCGAGCGAATCGCACCCTCGCCTGGCATCTAGGTGTCGAACCAGGAGAACTCGAAGGCCAGCAGCTTCGAAACCTTTTGCAACAGTCGGAGGTTCACTGGGAAACCTGTCCTTACTGCGAAGGCGCCGCCGGGGATCCCGAACAAATTGATCCCACATTTGGCGGATACTTCCTCGTCACCAATTCGACCTTTCACGATTCGAACGGTGTCCCGCTCGGCACGATTCACGTTCTCAAGGATTTCACCGAGCGCCGCCAGGCCGAGAACAAGTTTCGAATGCTCTTTGAGAACGCTCAGGAGGGCATATTCATTTCGACGCCCGAGGGCCGTTTCCTCGACTTCAATAAAGCACTGATGAATATCCTCGGTTACGAAAAACGCGAAGAGCTTTTGTCGGCCGATATTGCTCCGACGTTCTACGTACATGTCGAGGAAAGGGAACATCTCAAACGCCTGCTACGCGAGCACGGCCAAGTGAGCGATTTCGAATTTCATTTCCGCCGGCGCGATGGCGAGGTGCGCATCGCGCATGAATCGAGCTTCGTCACGCGCGATGATTCGGGAGCTGTGGTTGCCTATCAGGGCTTTCTGCTGGATGTGACGGATCGTAAACAGGCAGAAATGGAGATTCGTCGCCGCAACCGAGAACTACTCGCGCTGAATTCGATTGGCGGGATGCTCAGCCAGTCTGCTGAGATCGATGAAATCTTGAACCGCGTGCCTCCCAAAGTCGCTGAGCTTTTTAAAGTTGAAACGTGCTCGATCTATTTGCTCGATGAGCCCTCGTACAGTCTGAAGCGAATGGCCGCCTTTGGATATGAGACCGAATTCGCCCGCACACTCCCGCCGGTCGAGATATCCCCGACGCTCCTCGAACAGGTGAAGCAGGCGCGGGCGACCCTACTTTCCGGTTCGGCTGTCGTCCTTCCCGAAATCTTGCGCGATCTTGTGCGGAAAGAGGGCATACAGGAATCTCAGATTTCTGTGCTCTGGTCGAAGGACCGCATTATGGGAATCCTCGTGATCGGATGCCGCGAACCCCGCGAGTTTTCGCCAGCCGAACTGAATCTGTTGGCAGCTGTGGGGAATCAAATCGCCACAACCATAGACAAGGCGCTGCTCCTGAAAGAAACGCAGGACGCGTATCAAAGCCTGGCGCTCGCCCAAGAACAGCTTTTGCAAAGCGAGAAGATGGCGGCGGTGGGTCAGCTCATCTCCGGTGTAGCTCACGAGCTCAACAATCCGCTCACGGCGATTCTCGGTTACAGCCAGCTGTTGCAAGCCGAAGAGCTCACGAATTCACGCGGCGCTGACTATATCGAAAAGCTGTATAAGCAGGCTCAGCGTACGCACCATATCGTGCAAAGCCTGCTCAGCTTTGCCCGCCAGCACAAGCCGGAGCGAAAATCGGTGGACCTGAATCAAATTCTCGAAGACACGCTAATTCTTCGAGAATACGACATGAAGCTCAGCAGCATTCGCATCCATCGGGAATTCGAACTGGATCTGCCCGTCACCGCCGGAGATTTTCACCAGCTTCAGCAGGTTTTTCTCAACATTCTGAACAACGCTGTCGACGCAGTCGTCGAAAAGGGTGGAAACGGCGAAATTTGGATTCGGACCGCACTCGCGGGAAATCGCTTGCGCGTGGAAATTAGCGACAACGGGCCAGGAGTTAAGGACCCGCATCGCGTCTTCGACCCGTTCTACACCACCAAGCCAGTTGGGAAGGGAACTGGGTTGGGGTTGAGCATCTGCTACGGAATTGTGAAAGAACATGGAGGGGAGATTCAGGTACGCAATTCGCCTCCGCGCGGCGCCACGTTTGCAGTCGTCTTGCCCATCCTCAGCGTGTCTGACTCGCCTCAGAAGGCGATATCCCCGCCGTCCAAGGCGTCGGCAGCGGGAACAGTTCTGCTTGTGGATCACGAAGAGGCTGTGTTGCAACTCGAACAGGAGATCCTGCGCGCTCGCGGCGTTACGGTCCGTGCGGCTCGAACGGTCCAAGAGGCTCTCGATCTCCTGCGGCGCGAAACGGTGGACGCCATCGTTGCCGATATGAAAATCCCCGGGGAACTTTCCGCTACGGGGCTATATCGCTGGATTGAGGAAAATCGCAGCGAACTCGCTGGACGCATCATCTTCACAGTGTCGAATGCGCGAGACGGAGAAATCAGCGCAACGCTGCGCAATTCCGGTTGCTCGATTCTGGAAAAACCCTTCTCGATTGATTCGTTCTGCGGAACCGTGCTCAAAACGCTCCGCTCGGAAGCTCCCGCACCGTTGAAACGCTGACAATTCTTCGTTCGCCTAAACATAAGTCTCAGAGGTGCGTGTTCGAGCCCGCGATCGTGGATGATTGCATCGACTGTTTACCGAAATGATGTTTACTTCAGAGGTTATAAAGCGTAGGATCGGTACAATCATCGTATCAGGAGCGCCCCATGGAATCCCTCGAGCGGTTCGCTCAGAATGAACTCATCGTTGAGGAATACGTTTCGCAATGGTTGGCTCCGATACCGAGTGATTTTGGGCGCCTCGCCGACGTGGCGACTCTGCGTGATGTAACCAGCGGCCATTATCATCATCCGGCTCTCGAAGAAGTGTATTCCGGATCGGCCGTTCATCAGGCTTTGCTCTATTGTCACGAAGAGCTCTTCGAGAAACTCATCGGAACGCCCCTCGAGTTTCAGGAGTGGGATCTGCGAACGCATTTCGCGCGAATGGACGCTCCCGTTACGGAAATTGCGCTTCGCTGGCTCGAAGTTGAACATTTTCGTTCCTTGGTGCCGCTCGGCATTGCGCCTCATCTGCGCGATCTGTTTCTAGCGAACACTCGAATCATTCTCAGCCGCCTGGCTCGTGAACAATCCGCAGTAGCGGCCACCGCCTAGGATGCGCCGTCCGCGAATCTTGCGAGTCTTTGCAACCCGCCTCCCCATCCAGCGCTGAAACTCCGAGAAACCTGTTACTCTGATTCTTCATCCAAGTTTGCTGGAGGTAGCGGCGAATGAAGCGTTTTATCGAACTTATCTTCCTTTGTGCGCTTGCTTCAGCTACAACGACCGCGCAGCAGTCGGTATCGCCTCCCCCTCCTATCGCGGGTTCGCCTAGTTCAAACCCGGCGCCTACGACCAGCGCCGATTTCATCAAAGCGGCCGATGAAGTGCTCGCTCAAATGAGCAAGCTGCTCAACCTGCCAATCAAAGAGCCTCTAAAAAAGAGCCTGCGCTCAAAACAAGAAATCCGGGAATATTTGATTCGCGAAGAAAAAGAAGATCGCAACGAGGCTCAGCGTTACGCTGATGACAAAGCCCTCGAAGCATTCGGTCTGATCCCTAAAGACTTCCCCCTCGATTCGTTTATGCTCGACGTTTTGACTGACCAGGTTGCCGGCCTCTACGATCCAAAAGCGAAGGAGTTCTACATTGCTGACTGGATTCCGGCTGACGAGCAGCGCGCCGTGATGTCCCACGAACTAACACATGCGCTCGAAGATCAGTCCTTTCACATCGACCCGTGGATCAAAGCCGCGCGCCCCAATGACGATGCCGAACTTGCTCGCGAAGCGGTAAGCGAAGGTTCCGCGCTCGCTGCCATGGTGGACTACACGCTGCGTGAGCAACAAGTGGGCGTACGCGATCTTCCTGACGTTGCGCTGCTGATCCGATCCGGCGCTGTGGAAGAAATGGATAAAGATCCCAATCTCGCGAAAGCGCCGGGATATATTCGCGACGAATTGCTCTTCCCATACCTCGCGGGAACGAGCTTCTCGCAGCAATTCCTGAAAGCGCACGACGGTTGGTCGGATCTCAGCCTCCTGTTTAAGAATCCTCCCGTTTCGACGCAACAGATTCTCCATCCTCAAATGTATTTGACGAATGTGAAACCGGCCTCAGTGACGCTTCCCGAATGGAAAGGTAACGTTCCCGGAGACTGGAAATTACTGGAAGAAAATGTGCTTGGTGAATTCGGCTTGCAGGAAGTGCTGAAACAGTTCTTAGGACAGGATCGCGCCGATGCGCTTTCCGCGGGCTGGGCAGGGGATCGTTACGCGCTCTTCGAGGATACGAAAACCAAAGAAATTTCGCTTGTTTTCCGGTTAGCGCTGGACAACACCGAGGATGCCGCGCGCTTCTTCGGGCAGTATAGCGAGGTCCTCGAGCTCAAGCACAAAACCCGCACCGCGTTGTTCCGTCGGCCCAATTATTTTCAATTTCAAACCCCCTCGGGCAGCGTGTTTCTTCGCTGTGTTGGGACCACTTGCTTGGCGGTGGAGAACGCCAGTCGTGAAACCTACGACAACATCAGCCGCGAAATCGGCTGGACTGCCGCACCTGCGCCTGCGGACCGCACTGGAAATACCCTCACGCAGAGCCGCCAGAAGCCGCTAACTATAGCCAGCGACTTTCAGTCGTTGAGAGAAACGCTTGCCGAATCGCTGCGGTGAATTACCATCAGTGTTTGGTCGTCGCGTGGGTGCGTTCCCGAGCTATGTCCGGCGACGTCCCTCATGCAAGCCGCCACTAATTCCTGCGGCACCCATCCGTGTCGTTCTCCAGCGACGCTAGCCAGCCTCTTCATTCCATATTCCGCACCGTTCGGATTGCGCGCCTCAGAGATTCCGTCGGTGTATAGAAGTAACGAATCGCCCGGCTCCATTTTCGCGCGCTGGACCGAGTATGGACTCGTCGCGAACATTCCCAGTGGCAATCCAGTGGCGTGAATGTGCTTCACGCCTTCCCGCGTCACCAATACGGCCGGCAAGTGTCCGGCGCTCGCGATTTCCACTTCTCCCGACCTGCCCGCGCGTCCGCAAATAAGTGTTGCGTA
Organism: uncultured Acidobacteriota bacterium; assembly: GCA_963729525.1. Classification (GTDB taxonomy): domain Bacteria; phylum Acidobacteriota; class Terriglobia; order Acidiferrales; family UBA7541; genus Palsa-295. Next base: position 1,700,504 of record CAVSOB010000005.1, on the reverse strand, counting down.
TTGCCCCGCAAAAGTGCTCTCGCAGAAAACCCGGTTCGCGGTGCTGAGAAGCTTTTCAAGATCCAAGCAGCCGTTTGTTTTCGACTCAGTGCCAAAATTCGCGAGACTTCGAAACATGGCGTGCAAATGCGTCATGAGTAGAGCGGCAGCCATTCCTTTACCTGCCACATCGCCGAGAAGAAACACAAGCTTCCCGTCGCTCTCGAGCGGTAAAATCAGGTCGCAATAATCGCCGCTCACGGCCCCGGCCGGCTTGTACTCGTAATGAATATGCCAGTCCCCGAATCGGGTGGTTCTGTTCGGCAGCAAGCCTCGCTGCACCACCGATGCGAGTTCGAGATCACCCTCGAGGGCCCGCCTCTCCTCCGTCGACAGGCAGTCCAGGCACACGCGGGCCAACGGATTCGCGATGAGCCGTTCCTGTTCGACGGTCCCCTGGCACACCACGCATGTGCCGTATGTGCCGTCGTGAATGTGCTGGATGGCGGAATCCACTTCCTGCAACAACTCCATAAACGGAGCGGTCTCCTGCTTCGAAGGAGCCGCGGAGATCGTTGCCTGCAGCTCGCCCCGCCTTTTCTCAAGCTGTTCGCGGATGTATGGTTCGCTTACTTCTGGCATAGCTGGCATCTCCACACGAGTTTCAATTTCCAGACCTTCTGATCGTCCCGCTACTTTGGCGCCGACACCATCCGTTTCTTGCATGGAAATCCCCCATTTTTAGCCCCTCAATTGGATTCCTTCGCCGCAACCGCCGATTCGAGCTTAATCGGCAGTTGCGGCACATCGGAAGTCTTTCTTTCCAATCGAGTTAGCCGACGCTCGAAACGCGTTCGGCTCCGTCGGTAGAGGCTGGCGGTTACGGTTCCGATACGATTCGCCCGGCGAAGCTCCGCCAATGCTTTTTTGGTGATGGAAGCTGCCTGGAGCGGCTCACGCGCATGACGCTCGTAATATATGGCCAGCTGCTCGTAGGCTTCAAAACCTTCCCGCGAATTGCCCAGCATACTTTCCCAGAGCTCCCGTGCTCGCGTGAAATCCCCTGCGCGCTTCGCCAGAATCGCGAGTGACCTTCGCGCTGCTCGCTCCGTTTCAACCGGTAGATCGCCATCGATCGACCGCTGAAAAAGCACTCGGGCCCGGGCCGTTTCGCCGCGCCGTTCGCAAATGCGCGAGATGCCAAACAGCTCAAATGCATCCGTGCACTGATTTTCCGCGTCCGCCAGAACGGAAAGCACGCGCGCCGAGAGTCCGGCAAGCCCGCGAAGATCCATCTGATTGTGATAAAAAATCGGAAGCAACGGCTCTGGGGGGCCTCCGCGCAGAAAGTCGAAATACAGCGACGGAATCAGCTCCGATATCACGTCATAGCCGCGATTCCAGCCCAGCACGTGACGCTCGAGTTCGGCCAATCGCACCGATCCCAATCGCAAACGCCACAAATTGCGCGCTGGATGCAGAAAATCTAGATGAGCCTGCAGCGCTGGCACGCGGATCTTCCGAGTCATTCGGTAGCGCGTTTCAAGCAGCGGCCAGTCGAATGATTTCCCATTGAATGTGACAAGCACGGGCCGCTCGGCCATTCGTTCCGCGAGCGCCACCAGCACCGAGTGTTCTTCGCTGTGCTCGCGCATGAAGAATTGCTCCACCTCGAGCCCGCCGACGTCCCACCACGCAATCCCGATCAGGAACGGATAGGTTCCCGTGCCGCCACAAAGACCTGTGGTCTCCATATCCAGAAATAACCACTGACCCGGGTCGGCAATCTTTTCGGCCAAGTCCGGTGCCAGCAACCGAAGGGCTTCGGGATGCATGTGAACTTCAGGGGGCGCGCAGTCGATGGTTTCGGCAAACCATCGCCGGAGCCCGAGATGCGCGCCAAATTTATTCTCTCGAATTGCGGCGCCCAGGATGCTCGCCAGCCGCTCGGCGCCTTCGGGCACATCCGGAGACATTCCGGGAAACTCTTCAAGCCGCCGCCTTCGATCGAGGATTACGTCATCACGGCTATTAGGAGCTGTCGCGACTGAAACGGTTGGCCGCCGTAGCGCATTTAGCCTCGAAAATCGCTCCTCGGTGATCGATCTCAAATCGATGCCCTCACGCTGATCTCGGCATCCTCTTCGGCCGGGTTAGATCGCGAGCACAATTTCTCCAGAATCGTGAGCGCCACCTCCTTTGTCCTCTCGCTCTTTTCTCCGGGTGGCCCCACGCACGAAGGGCATCCGCTATCGCACGCACACGCTGCGATCAATTCGTGCGTCCGTCGCAGCAGCAAATCGTGAATGCGATAGAGCGGCTCGCTGAACCCAATTCCGCCCGGATACGTGTCGTAGAGATAAAGATTCGGCTCGTAGAACTCCTTCGCGTTCGCCGCATCATTTAGATTTGAAAATTCCACCCACTCGGTTTCGACGCTTTCGACGCCCGCGCTCGGCGGCCTTTCGCCGACGGCCGTCCCCAGATCCCTCCGATCGCACATCACCAGGAGTGTGGCCATCGATTCGAGCGCATACAACAGCCCAAAGATTCCGCTTTGCCGCTCGCTCAGCGCGAACGGCAGTCCGGCCAGCAATTCGTGGCCCAGCGTGATCCAGAACGCCGTTGTGTGCATCTCGTTTTCAGGCAGTTCGAGTTTTCCCGCGCCAACATTTTCATTGGTGAAGAATTTAATCTTTTTGAATCCCACGACTTGCGAGCGCACCAGCACATCTCCGTGCAGGCGTGCCGCGGGCCCCGCCACTCGCTCTTCTTTGGCAATCTCGAGCACGCGCACCTGGGTGTAACGTATCGCATCGGTGTAGTGATCGACGTTGACGCGCTTCACATAGGCTTTCCGCTGCTCGAAATCCAGCTGCTCCACGTGATACTGTTGCCCCTGATGGATATAGATTGCTTTTGGGTGCAGCGTTGTCAGAGCCGAAGAGAAATCCACTTCGCCGATCACTTCGGGACCGCCCTCGCCTGTATCGCTACTCTCATCGGTGCTCGTTACATCAATGATCACGAAATTATCGGAAGTGACCGCCCGCAAACTCACCGTATCGGCGGGATACGCCTGCTGCACCCAGTGCCAGTTACCACCGCTGCGATGTAAGAACCCCGCTTCGCCCAGCCGCTCGCACAATTCCGGCAACTGCACATTGCCAAACCGTTCCTCAGGCGAGAGCGGCAGTTCGAACGCCGCGCACTTCAAATGATTCACAAGAATCTCAAGATTATCTGGCTGCACGTAGGCGTGTTCGGGAGAGCGTCCGAAAAAATAATCCGGATGCTGCACGATAAATTGATCAAGCGGTGCCGACGAGGCCACGAGCACCGCGCACGACGTTCCGTTCCGTCGCCCTGCGCGTCCGGCCCGCTGCCAAGTGGAGGCAATCGATCCTGCATAACCCGCCATCACGCACGCATCGAGCGATCCAATATCGATGCCCAGCTCGAGTGCATTTGTCGTTACAACTCCGCGAACGCGCCCCTCGCGCAATCCGCGCTCGATTTCCCGCCGTTCGCCCGGCAAATATCCACCGCGATAGCCGCGAATTGGTTCCGGCTGCCCGACCTGCGGCGGATTGGCCTGCTGCAAGTAGGTGAGCAGCACTTCCGTGTGCAAGCGGCTGTTGGCAAAAACAATCGTCTGGAGCTTCCGGGCGAGCAGCTCTTTGGCAACGCGCGTCGCTTCGTTCAAATAGCTTCGTCGGATGCCGAGGTTGCGATTCACCATCGGCGGATTGTAGAAGACAAATAATTTCTCAGCCGCCGGCGCCCCGTTTTCCGCCACCACCTCCACATCTCGCTCGATCAGCTGCGATGCCAGCTCGCCCGGATTCGCAATCGTTGCCGAGCAGCACATAAATTGCGGCTTCGAACCGTAAAATTCGGCGATGCGTGCGAGCCGGCGCAGCACGTTTGCCAGATGACTCCCAAAAACTCCGCGATAGGTGTGGAGCTCATCCAGCACGATGTACCGTAAATTTTCGAACAGTCGCGTCCACTTCGTGTGGTGCGGCAAAATGCCCGTGTGCAGCATGTCCGGGTTTGACAGCACCACGTGACCGCGTTCGCGAATCGCTTTGCGCGCGTCAGAAGGCGTGTCACCGTCATACGTAAAGACCCCGAAGCAGTCGTCGAGCCTCCCCGCGAGATCATGCAGCTCGGCAAGCTGATCTTGCGCTAGCGCCTTGGTGGGGAACAGGTAAAGCGCACGCGTATCGGGCTGCTCAAGCACGGAATTAAGTACCGGCAAGTTGTAGCAAAGGGTTTTGCCCGAGGCAGTCGGTGTCACTACCACAAAATCCTTGCCTGCACGGGCCAGCTCAGCGGCCTCAGCTTGATGCGAAAAGAGCTGCTCGATCCCTTTCGCCCGGTAAGCCTCGCGAAGCTCAGGCCTCACCCACGCCGGCGCGGCGCGGAACTGCGCCTGGCGCGCCGGTAGGTGGCGAATCGCTGTCAACACCTCGTCCGCCTTATAACGCGCGGCAAGGCTCCCCAGCACGTCCTGGAAGGTGTCCAACGTCGTTTCCGTCTTTACGATCGCCAGCCCTCGAGTCGGCGCAGCCATTGAAAAATCTCCCGAAATTCTTATTCGCTTTTTGTTCGCTAACCCTAGCATGATGCGTTGGACGGCGCAATACACAATTTGACCCCGGCCACGCATCGCTCCGCAGAGCCTCGCCCACTTGACACACCCGCCCGCAAGCCGCTAAATAATGACCATGGCTCACTCGTATTTAGTCTTCGACTTCGGCAGCGACGAAGAAACCGCTCAGCAGGCCCGGCACAAGATTGAAGCGTGGAAGCAGGGGTTTCGCCTCGGCAACAAGATGCTTCTCAAATTTGAACGCGTCGAGCCCGAGGAGCAGGAAGGCGCAGCGAAGCCATCCGCCGCAAAAAAGAAGTCGTCGGCAAAGTCGGAAAAAAATAATTCCAGCTCGAGCATACGCGTTCTCGTGCGACTCGATTTTTCCGATCACGAAAAGCTCTCGCAACAGCGCTGGCTCGATCGCATCCCGAGCGAGGATCCTTTCAAGTCTGCAGAGTGCGAGATCATCCGCCAGCCTGACGCTGAATTCGAGCAGACCGCTGAATTATTCGAATCTCTCGACTAAGCTCTGAAACCCAGCCGCCTCAGACTGACGCCGGGACTAGTTTTAGTACCCAAACCCGATACTAGCTTGCAAAAATTACCCGCAAAAAGGCCTAGTACAGACTTCCTTTTATTCCTCAAGCTTCTGATTCCATTGCATTTCAATATCCGCCGTTGGCATCCAACCTGCACTTACCAATCGCGAGCATTTGAAGCTCACAGGAGCCACCCGATGAATCACACGTTCGATATCTTCAAACGCTTACAGGATGGAAATTTCTTCTGGATCGCTGCCGATAGAGACTTTGAATCAGCGCGGCAGCATCTTAACCGTCTTTCGGCCGTAGCGCCGGGGCATTATTTGATCCACGCGCAAGACAAGGGCTTTGTATTGGAATTGAATAACTCTCCTTCGTTGGCACGTGTAGCCTAGGGACCGCCAGCACTTTTCACCGCTCACCCCTGAGCAAAAAAGCCGGCGACGCGTTACGCGTCGCCGGCTTCGTATTTGCCAAGTAGATAGAATTTCGTGTCGGCCTACCTTCCCGCTGCCGCCCCTTTTGCTCGTTCCGATTGTTCGCTCTCCAGCGCCCGCTCTGCTTCGCGAGGAGTAATCGTTTCGCCCGGAATTCTCATCGCGCCGTATACAACCGCAGCCAGTGTCGCGCCAGCAAGCGGTGCAACGATGAAAAGCCACAGTTGCTGCAGTGCCCACCCACCGACAAAAATTGCAGGTCCTATGCTACGTGCCGGGTTCACCGAAGTATTCGTGATTGGAATACCGACCAGGTGAATTAACGTCAACACAAGACCGATGGCGAGCCCTGCAAATCCCACCGGCGCTTTCAAGTCCGTAGAGCCCAACACGGTGAGCACCAGGAACATCGTCAGCACGATCTCAACGAGCATCGCTGCTCCCATCGAATACAACCCGGGCGAATGCTCGCCGTACCCGTTTGCTCCTAACCCACCCGCGATAGGATTCGGAGCGCCCGCCGCGTTGCTCGCAACATAAAAAATCAGAGCCGATGCAATCACGGCGCCGATGACCTGCGCCGCCATGTAGGCCCCAGCATCCTTTCCGCCGATCTTTTTGGAGACGAGCATTCCAAAAGTGACGGCAGGATTGACATGGCATCCGGAAATAGGTCCGATCGTGTAGACCATCGCCAGCAGCGAAAGTCCAAAAGCGAAAGAAACTCCTAAGTATCCGATTTTGGCTCCGGCGAGCACCGCGCTGCCGACTCCGCCGAAAACCAGCACAAATGTGCCGACAAGTTCGGCTACATATTCTTCATTTTTATTCTCCCAAGGTTTCAGTCGGCTGGCTGCTGTGGGTATGAGTCCACGCGATTCTCCCTCAAAAGCGAATAGCGGTCTAGCACAAATATGTGCACGGGACTGACTCGAATTTGGAAGAGGACGACCGCGCTGGGGCTCGTAGAGCGCTGCTTTTCAATCGCTGCGGTTTGCCAATACCGAGTGGCGTCTTATCGGAACCACCCGGAATCCGCGCCAGCTTTGCGGCCTTCTTCTTCGAGCGAATCAAGCTGGCTCTGCAGTTTTGCTTTCTGCTCTTCGAGCTGTTTTATCTGCGCGTTGCGATCCTCGACGTAAATTACGTTCTGCCGCAAACCAGTCGAGGGATCGAAGCTCACTGCGCCATATTTTTGTATCTCTTCTTGGATTTTGCTGATTCGATCGTCGATTTGCGCCATCTGGTCGTGGATCGCTCGAGCTTTTTCGCGCCACATCTTTTCGTCAGAATTGCCCGAAGACGCGTTTGCCTTTGATGCGCCGCCAGCGCCCGGTTCGCGCTCGGAATTTCCCGCGCTTTCTGCCTCGGATGAATCGCCAGACTGATTTCCATCTCCGACGACGGAGACACCGCGGCCGGAGAGGCGCGCAACTTTGTCCTCGGTGTAAACCTTCGCAGTTGGGGCCGCTGATTTTTGCGCTCGCGCCTTGCGTGCTGCTTCACCCAGCGATTCGGGTGGCGGAGCTTCCTGCGATTGCATTTGTGGCTCATTGCTAGAAGCGTTTTGCGTTTTCGACTGGGCCGAAGCTGCTGCGGAGGCGGATGATTTGTCGCTCTGCCCCTGACTCTTCGATGGCGTCGCATCCTGCGAGGGAGGCTGTGCCGAGGATTGCGACTGCGCAAGCGCTGTAGATGCGATCAGAGCCGCAAGCAGCGCGCCAAGAATGAATTTTGCTTCCAAGTGATTGCGCATGGCACCTCCCGTTTCCGCAAACCGTCGTCTAACGGTAAGCCGCAATGTCAGCAGCGTCAACGCGCCCCGCTCAAGCGGCATCCTCCCAATTACCTGTACCACCGGCCAGCCAGCAACTTTGAACACACACTCCCGTCGTACCATTGGCTCTCGCAAGCCCGCTGCCTACCCTTAAGCAAGATTCGTTCCAGCGAGGTATTGCAGCCTTGAATCGCGATATGCGCACAGCAATACTATTCTTCGCGCTCAGCTTTTCTGTGCCTGCGCTGGCCCAAACCACTGCAGTACAGCAGGAGGCGACTCAGTCTCCGTCCGAAGGTGCATCGAAGAAGCCTGCGATTGCCGCCGTGGCGCAACAACCTATTCAGAACGATCTTCTCGCCGATGGAAACCAGCCAACATCGTTGGGCGACTTGGCTCGCCTGGCCCGCGCGAAAAAGAAAGACGAACCCAAGGCGGCCAAGGTTATCGACGACGAAAGCATGCCCCGAGGTGGAATCCCCATCGGTGGAAGCGCTCCAGATTCCAGTTCGTCGTCTTCCAAATCAGGCGAAAGACTCGTCTTGCTCGATTTCTGGGCCTCTTGGTGCGGTCCCTGTCGCGAGTCCCTGCCTGACCTGAAACGGTTTCAATCCACCTTCAATGGAGACCAGGTGCAAGTGGTCAGCATCAGCGAGGACCGCGACGAAAACACATGGAACAGTTTCGTTTCGCAGAATCAGATGAATTGGGAGCAACGCTTTGACCGCAACGGTGAGTCAGCTCGGCGATATGGGGTACAAGGATTCCCGACCTACATCCTGATGGATAGCAACGGAACAATTCTACAACGCTACGAAGGCGAAGATCCCGGGCTGTCTCTCGTTGAGCGAATCGGACCCGCCGTGAAGAAGGCGCAGGAATCGAAGCCCTCTGCGCAGCCCGTCAATTGAATCTGAAGAATCGGCAACAAGCATAGGCAACTTCATTCACTTAAAATGAATCCTTTGATTGCCCATGCGAAAAGGCTCAAAGGCGACGCACAACCACGATGCTGGCGGTCAGAAACTTTCTAAAATAGCTTTCATCGCGCTGGTCCTGTTTGCGTTCAGCATTTCACTGGGCAACATTTCGTGGGGCCAGAATCAGCAACAATCACAGCCGCAACAGCAACAAGCGCCGCCTCAATCACAGTCCAAAATTTCTACAGAAGTAAAATTAGTCACCGTATACGCGTCGGTTCGCGATAAGCACAGGAAAATTATCCCTAATTTGAGCGAATCCGACTTCGCGCTCCAGGAAGATGCGCGCCCGCAAACGATTAAGTATTTTAAGCGCGAGAGCGACCTGCCCCTCACTCTCGGTCTCCTGGTCGACACCAGTCTGAGCCAGCGGCGCGTGCTCGATGAGGAGAAAAGCGCCAGCTATTCGTTCTTCGATCACATCCTGCGTGAAGACAAAGACAAGGCCTTCTTGATCCATTTCGATCACGAAGTGGAGCTTCTTCAGGATCTAACCGCATCCCGCGAAAAACTTCGCGCCGGCCTCGAAGATCTCAGCACTCCATCATTCACCAATACCAGCGGAGGCGGCGGAGGCGCGCCTGCAGGCGGCTCAGGACGCGGCCACGGCCACGGTGGCGGCGGCACGTTGCTCTATGACTCGATATATCTCGCCTCGAACGAGCTGATGAAGAAGCAGCAGGGACGCAAAGCCCTGATCATTCTAACCGATGGAGTCGACCACGGCAGCAAAGAGTCTTTGAATACCGCTATTGCCTCGGCTCAGCGCGCCGATACTGCGGTTTATTCGATTCTATTTGCGGACGAAGATGCCTATAGCCCCGCCGGTCGAGGAGGTTACGGAGGGCACGGCGGTTATCCTGGAGGGGGAATGGGACGCGGAGGTTCAGGCCGGTACCCGCAGCAAGACCGCCCCGACGGCAAAAAAGTCCTCGAACGAATCTCGAAGGAAACCGGCGGCCAGCTTTTCGAAGTGAAAAAGAAGCTTCCCATCGAACAAATTTACGCGCAGATCGAAGAGGAGCTGCGAAACCAGTACAGACTTGCCTACACGCCCGATCGTCCCGGCGACGACGCGACGTATCACCTGATCCATGTCACAGTGAATCAGAAAGATCTCATCGTCCAAGCACGCGAAGGTTATTACTCAGGCCCCTAGCGTGCCGACGCTAGCATCTCTCTTACCTGTGTTCCGGAACGCCTCGCACCAACACTACAAATCCATTCGTTCCGGCTCTCCGGTCTTTTGAAATCTCCTGATATTCAGGGGAATCCGCAAACTGGCGAAAATCCGCTTCGCCTGGAAAGGAAAGCATCACCACCTTATCGCGATCCCAGTTGCCTTCGACAACCACCGGATGCTCATCCGCCGCGAGCAATCGTCCCTTATAACGCTTCAGCACGCCCATGAATTCAGCCTGATATCGCCCGTATGCGCCTCGATCGGTGATCGAGAACATCGCAATCGCGTATATCATTCTTACGCCCTCGCTTGAAATCCTCACTGTCCACCGCTGGGCAAATATTTCTGCAAGAATTCCCCAGCCGCGTGTCGCGCAATCTGTCCGCCAATGCTTCCCCACGCCACATCAAAACCGTGATCGGCATAAGGTATCGTCACCAACTCGTTCGGCACACCCGCAGCGTCGAGCTTCTGCGCAAACTCAACATGCCCTTCATAAGGCACCAGGTGATCGTTGTCGCCCGCCGCAATGAATATGGGCGGCAGCCCTGAATGCACGTGATGCGTCGCCGATACCGCGCGATACCGCTCCGGAAACTCTTCGGGTGATCCGCCCAGATACGCCCTCAGAAGCTTTCGTGCAGTGATCGGCCCCAATTTCGTATCTTTGTTCCAACCGAGAGCGAAATCATCAGGCGGGTAGATTGCGAGCACAGCTTTCGGATCAGGCACCGTTCCACCACAACTCGATTGCACCATGCCTTCGCCCAATCCGTACGCCAGTTGCAGCGCAAGCCCTGCGCCAGCAGATTGTCCGGCTGCTAGCATCCGCTCGGGATCGATGTGATAGGTGCCAGCGTTCGCCGCGATCCATGACGCAGCACAGGCTGCGTCTTGGGCTGCCAGTTTCCATGTCACCGGAGGCGCCAGACGATAATCCACGTCGAACACCGTATACCCACGCTCCGCGAGCCAGCGGTCCCAGTCCACTCCCATGCTTCGCTCGCCCTTGACGTAGCCACCGGGATGCATCATCAGCACGGGCGCAGAAAGGCTGCCGCCCGATTTCGCCGGGAGGTATACGTCCGCGTACAAGTCCTTGCCGTCAATCGTCGCGAAGGGCACGGTCGCGTTCGGACGCGCGGTATCACCCGGCGCCGTGATGCGCAAATGATCCGACCATGAGATGGGCGTTCTGTACTTTCTCGCGGCTCGGATCAGCGATAAGAGCGGAACCAGTGCGCCAATCACCGCTACAGCGGCAAGTGTCCCAGCAATGGGGGCGCCCCGACGACTTCCTAGCTGCCAGGCCGCGCCCGCCAGGAGCACACCAATCACTCCGAGAATCACAATGTGCAGGGATAAACACGATTCGGACACCGTGCCAAGCAAGCCCAACAAAGGCATGGAAGGGAACAGAGCGCCCAGGACAATTAGAAAAACGCCAGCAGCCCAAACTGTTGCGACGACCGTGACAATCCGCCGTCCCGTCGTCGCGCTATTCACTTCGTAGTTTGCGCGTTAGTTGCCGCCTGCTCGGTTTCCGCTTGACGCCAGGAAGAATCGGGATTGAAGCTCTTGATCGCCTTCGCCTCACTTTCAGTTTTCTTCCCGAGATCCTTTTCGTGGACCACCCCATCCGACCCAACGATAAAAGTCATCACGCCCGATGACCGATATTCCACGGGATAGGCCTCGATCGCAAACCCATCCGTCAACTTGCCGTCAACCATATAGCTCCTCGCGCCGCCAGGGGCATCCTTTCCCTGCTCCGTTAGTACGCGGAAATAATATCCGCGGAACGGAGTGGCAGACGCGTTCTTGCTAGTTGTATCTGCAACCGCAATCTTTGGCCCGATTGGACTCTTCGGTTCGCCATCCCAATAGAGGCCATTCTTCTGGCCGGAATCGCTCGCAATTTTCGCGGCATATACATGCTGCATCGCAAAGTACTCTTTTTCCGCGGCGGCCAGTTGCTCGCAAACTCGAATCGTAGAGATCTCGTTGCGTCCAATCCGGCGAAACAAGATTTCCTGTTTCGCAGCTTCTCCATCGAAATACCAAATATTGCCCTTGTTCACGAGCGAAATCGGCGTTGGCCAGTTGTCCACACCCACGTAGAGCGTCGTGGTCCCGTCGGGTTCCTTAAAGAGCCGATGCATCTCTTCGTACCGCCTGACGAAGTGTGCCCGATGTTTCGCATCCTCTTTGTCGTCCCCTGACGAAATAATTTGCTTCGCGCTCTTGCCGACGATTTCAATCAGCGCTTTTTCGTCGTTATCTTGCGCAGCCTTCACCAATGCTTGGCTCGCCTCCTCCGCCGACGAAAAAGTTCTCTGCCCCTTTTCCTGCGAGAAGGCGCCGGCAGGAAGACACGCCAATATAACCGCCGCCGCGCCAAACTTAATCAGATCGCCCCAGCCGAAATGCCCGGCCTTAATCGTCTTCAGCTGCATATATCCTCTCCAGGTCGCACGTTGTCGATGTCATTATGCCGCATGGTCTGGCGACCTAACGGTGACCGCCCCCGCCGCCACCGCGACCGCCGCCACCTCCCCCTCCCCCACCGTGAAAGCCACCTCCGCCTCCGCCAAAGCTCGACGAACCTCGAGACGAATAGCTTCTCGATTGCCCGCCACGGTCATAGCCGCTAAACGTACTCGATCTGGTGTCTTCTCGCTGGCTGCCCCCGCCCCATCCCCGCATTTCGTCCTTGTTGCCTTCGAAAGGCTTCGTCGTCGCTCCCGGGCGGTTGTATACGTCGCCTGGCGAACGACCGTTGTCTCTCCCGCCCCGATTCGCCTCGTTGTTGTTCTGGTTGCCGTGCGTATCGTAGCGATTGTCGTGTCCCCCATTATTGGCGAAGCTATTTCGCGGGTTTGACGTCACGCCTCGGTCGCCGCCGTGCGAGTAGTAAACGTTGCGGTTGTAAAATGTCCGGCTGTTTGAGTAGTACCTGTTGTGGTTGTAAACGACCACCCGATTGTGCCAGTCAAATCCCCAGTTATGCCAGCCCCACCCATAGCCTCCGAACCATCCGATCCCGAATCCTACTCCCCAGTAAAAACCAGGTCCTCCCCACCAGATTCCCGGATACGGGTACCAGCCTGGCCACGCGACGATCGGCCCTCCATATACGATCCACGGATCATAGGCCGGCACGTACACTATCTGCGGATTCGCTGGTTGGATCACGATCGTCGAACCCTGCGTCTGCACGGTTTGTTGCTCAGTAGATTTCAGATTGCCCGCAGCCTGCGCCTTCTGCCGCATCACCTGAATCGCGTCCATCACGTCTTGCTGCTGGTTGTAATAAGCATCACCGAGCGACGAGGTCCACGAGATATTCTTATCCATGTTGCCGAGCACGGTCGGAAACGCCGTCAACGCCTTCACGCTCGGATCCCACGGCTGCTGATCCACCGCCTTCGCCAGATCGTCGCCTTTCAAATCCGGATGCGCTTGCAGCCACCGATCGGCTTCGACAACTTCCGCTGGGAATGTCGTCGCTGCCAGAATCTGCGCCACCAGTGAATCCGGATACAGGGCGATCGGCGCAACGAGCTGTTGCAATTGCTCAGGCGTCTGCTGTGTGTACGGCTGTCCCTGACCTTGCTCTTGGTTCTGCGCATTTTGCTGCGAAGGATCACCACTCTGCTGCTGTGAATCTTGCTGTTGGGCATCCTGATACGCGCTCAAAGTCTGTGGCGCGAACATCAACGCGACCGCGAGCAGCATTGCCAGTATCGGGCTGCCTAATTTCATTTTTCTGTTTTCAGCGCTGGCCCAAATCGCGCTTTCACGTCTCAATTTCATCGGCACCTTCATCTTCTGATGCCTCCTGTACTTGAGATGTCCTGAATATAAGCGGGGTTTCACGTATCGCGTTCTAAGGCTAGTACCAGCGCCGCATATTATCCCAGTGTGTTTGCGAAAAGACAGCCTTTCATGATTTCCCGGGCGCCCAACGGGGGAGTATGGTGCCCTGCAGACACTTTAAGTATCGAAGCCACGCATTAGGTAGCTGTGACGGCATCTTACTCGCCGTGAGCCTTGCAGCTGAGAATCGCGTGTGCACCACCAATCACGCCTCGTCAGCCAGTCTCGCAACAGGTTAAAGTAATGGGAATCAGGCTGGTGAGGAGCCCGTTATGCCTGGAAACAGTTCAAATCCGCAAGCCGTCCAAACCGCCTGCTGCATAGCCGGCGGCGGACCGGCTGGCATGATGCTGGGCTTTCTGCTCGCTCGCGCCGGCGTCGACGTGCAGGTGCTTGAAAAACACGCCGATTTCCTGCGCGATTTCCGAGGCGACACCATCCACCCCTCGACATTTGAGCTGATGCACGAGTTGGGCATACTCGACGATTTCTTGCGCCGCCCGCACCAGCAGCTCAACGAAATCGGAGCCGTTGTCGAAAACACGACCGTGATCGTCGCGGATTTTTCCCACCTGCCCACACACTGCAAGTTCGTTGGCCTGATGCCACAATGGGACTTCCTGAATTTCGTCGCGGAGAAGGCCCGCGCCTATCGTGAGTTTCATTTGCGGATGGAATCTGAAGTCACTGACCTGATCCTGGAAAATAATCGCGTGGTCGGTGTCCGCGCGAAAACCAGACAGGGTCCACTGGAAATCCGGGCCGATTTAGTGGTCGGAGCCGATGGCCGCCATTCCACCGTTCGCAACCTAGCCGGTTTCGAAGTGATCAATCTCGGCGCCCCCATCGACGTGCTCTGGATGCGCATCCCGCGAGAGAAGAACGACCCCGAGCAAACTCTCGGCCGCTTCCATGCCGGCACTATTCTCGTAATGCTCAATCGCGGCGATTATTGGCAGTGCGCCTACGTAATCGCGAAAGGGGCCTTCGAGCAAATGAAGCAGCAAGGCCTGCCGGCTTTTCGGCTGGGCCTGCAGACGGTGGCACCCTTTCTCGGCAATCGAACCGATGCATTCAAGGATTGGAGCGATGTCAGCTTGCTCTCTGTTTCCGTGGATCGCTTGCGCGATTGGTCGCGAACCGGTCTTCTCTGCATCGGCGACTCCGCGCACGCCATGTCCCCTGTCGGAGGCGTCGGCATCAACCTCGCAATTCAAGATGCTGTCGCCGCTGCGAACGCCCTGGCGCAACCTCTGCTCGTGCGCGCTCCACTTGACGGCCCGTGCCGCGCCATTCAAAAGCGCCGCGAGTTTCCCACCAAGATGACTCAAGGAACCCAGGTTTTCATCCACAAAAATTTCATCTGGCCTGCCTTGAGCCACAAAGTATCCGTCCAGAAGCTCCCGCTGCTCCTCCGTCTTCTGCAACAATTCCCAGCGTTGCGCCGGATTCCAGCCCGAGCAGTCGGCGTCGGCGTTCGACCAGAACACATCCACACCCCGGATGCCCACGGCCGCAAATCCGAAGCCACCGCCGCACACGGGTAGCCACACCGCCGCCGTTACTCGTCGTGGGCCTTCCAGCATTCCGTTGCCGTGTTAACATTTCAAGTCCCTAAATCACTCAGGAATACGTATGCAATTGGATCGTAGAAAATTCCTCAAGACTCTCGCCACCGCGGGCGCCGCAGCAGCCTTACCGCCCCTCGCCTTGGACGACCAGCCCCAACCGGGCTCCTTTGATTTCGTTTTCTTCACAGACACGCACATCCAACCGGAGCTCGACGCCGCCCACGGCTGCGATATGTGCTTCCGCAAAATCGCCTCCACCAAATCCGATTTCGCCATCATGGGCGGCGATCACGTTTTCGACGCGTGCGGTGTCGACGCCACCCGCGCTCGCATGGTTTTCGATATGTACGGCCGCGCCGAGAAGCTCATCGGCATGCCCCTTCACAACACAATCGGCAACCATGATGTCTTCGGCGTCCTCAAAAAAAGCGGCATCGCCCCCACCGATCCCGCCTACGGCAAAAAGATGTATCAGGACCGCATGGGCCCCACCTTCTACGCGTTCGATCACAAGGGATATCACTTCGTAGTGCTCGATTCGATCCAACCAACCGACGACCGTCTCTGGGAAGCCCGCGTCGACGAAGAACAGCTTCAATGGCTCCGCAATGACTTGAAAGCGGTGCCCGACGGCGCGCCCGTCGTCGCCGTGATCCATTGCCCCCTCGTCACTGCCTTTGCCACCTACGCGGAAGTAGTCTCCGCCAGTCGCAAATACAACACGATGACCGTCGCCAACGCGGCCGAGGTCCTCGAAGCCTTCGAACATGCAAACGTGATCGCGGTGCTGCAGGGCCATACCCACGTCAACGAAGTAGTCGCCTACAAAAACACCCAGTACATCACCAGCGGTGCCGTCTGCGGCAACTGGTGGCACGGCCCCCGCCTCGGCACCCCCGAAGGCTTCTCAGTAATCAGCCTCCACGAAGGCAAAGCCACCTCCCGCTACGAAACCTACGGCTTTCACAGCGTAGTCCTCGACGAGCGCTGGCGCCCAGCAGGCTAGGCCTCCACGCGAAGGCGCCTGAGCCCGTAGCCTGTGTCCCCGCTTAGTGAAGTTGCCTAGAATTATTCCGCTGGAACTCGCTACGTCGAAGCGTTTGCAATGCGAGGAACCGGTGCGCTTTCAGTGGCACAGGCACTCCTGCCTGTGCGCCTTTGTTACCGCACAGCCCCACGACCTTGGCTTCGACAATCGGTCGCACTAGCTGCCCGCCAGCGTTCTGACTGAAGCAGCCACGCTTTCTCACCTGACGTCCTCGCGACGGAGTATCTCCGAAACCCGCTCCGCAGACATCTCTCCCCATCGAGCCATCGCCCGAGCGCGCCTCTCGAAACTCGGATGTGTCGAAAATATCTCTGCAAATCGGCTATAGCGAATGGGCGCAGCGCTCAGCGCATAGATTCCAGCAAGTGCTCGAATGGCTGTTTCGGGATCGCCCGTGAATTCCACCTCGCTCCGATCTGCTTCGAATTCATGTTTGCGAGACAAAAAATAGAACGCCGCGAGAGGGGCGAATATGACCAATACTTCCAGCATCGGCCGAATCTGCCTCAGGCTCCGCCGGAAAATGAAGAGCAGCAACGTCGTCATAACGTAAATTGTCGTTGTCTGTAGAAGTTTCTTGCGCGTGTGACCGGAAATGAGGTGCCCCAGTTCGTGCGCGATCACCGAATCGATTTCGCGCTTGTCGAGTTGCTTCCCAAGATTATCCGTCAGAAAAATGCTGCCACCACCCGCGAACGCGTTCGTAAGATGTCCGCGCCCAGCCGGTACAACGTAAACCCGCTGGAGCTTGACTCCCATTCGTTTTGCGATCGCAAGCGCTCGGTTCCGTGTCTCGCTCGCTTTCACCTCGTGCTGCCGAAATCCCTCGGCCCGCCGATAGAAGATCATCCCGACAATTGCGCACACGCCCGCGACCACAATCCAAATCGCTCCCAATAATTCTCCCTGCAGGACGCCATCGGCCGCGATGGCAATCAAGAGCAGCGGTACTGCGAAGCTTACGAGCCTCCACCAGGCCAGTTTCAGGACGTCAATCAGCGTCAACCTTTGCTTCAGGACGACGGCGCTGACGATATTGGCAAAAATGAGGTACAAGCCAAGTCCCACGACGGGCGGAACGAAAAAAGCGAGCCACTCGGTGAGTAGTGGTGCGAACCAATCTGCGAAGTGCGCGTCAATCGAGACACGAACCTCCGCAAGCAGATTCGAGTCCCATATCGCCCACCAGACCGCGATTGTAGTCGCCATGACCAACCGGCTGAACACAAGAAATCTGAGCCAAACTCCGGTCCGTTCAGACGGCTGATGCAGCAAAGAGAACACATGCGCGCCTAGCGCGAGAGCCAAAGGCATCATCAAGATCACTACGGAGACGGCCATTGCCGGTCTTAGCCCCTCGGAGACCGCTTATTCCAGATTACTTTGTGAGGCTGTTCGGTACTAAGCCGTTCTTATAATTTTACAATTAGTTACTATCATGTTACCATGAGTCGTGGCGATTGCACAAAACTCGGCGCGGGCACAACAATCGGCCAGCCCCAACATTTCCGACGCAGGTCGCGAAGCGTTTCCAAGCTCGAAGTTCGCTTCCAGCCCCCAACGACCAGCCTCTAGCTTACAGATACTAATCGCGAATCCGCGATTAGAATCCGACCTAAGTAGCAATCATCCCAGCCAGTTGCAAATTTCTAATCGAGAACGGATGGCGATTTGTCGTTTCATTCCCTCCGCCTGGCCCTCTTCCGACTCTCACTAACCACTCGTCACTCTCGTGTCTTGAGGAGGCCGAAGACCAACGAAGGGTTGTCAGCCAATGCCTTCCTAATCGTTACACCGCGATTAGAATTTCCCGCAACTCCAACAAAACAAAACTCCAAACCAATTTCTAATCGTTACAAAACACCGTTTTTCGCTCCGCTTTCTGGCTCAGCACTCATCACTCGTCTCTTGCCACCCAGCACTCGCCCTGTTGCCCCCACCTCCAGGAAGACTATAATGTGCCGTAGCCATTTCATTGAAATTCCGCGTTCCAAGCCGCTCATGCGGAAGGTAACGAATGCCGACCCAAACCAAAGTTAAGACAGCGAAATTTGACGCCGCGAAATACCACAGTCTCGACCGTGACGCGCTCATCCGCATTTATCGCACGATGTTCCTCTCCCGCAAGCTCGACGACCGCGAGATCCAGCTCAAGCGCCAGAACAAAATCTACTTCCAGATCAGCGGTGCCGGCCATGAAGGTGTACTCGTCGCCGCCGGTCTCGCTCTCAAACCCGGATACGACTGGTTCTATCCCTACTATCGCGACCGCGCGCTCTGCCTCATGCTCGGTATGACGGCTTACGAGATGCTTCTCGAGGGCGTCGGCGCGAAGGACGATCCCGCTTCGGGCGGTCGCCAGATGCCCTCGCACTGGGGTCATCAGAAATTGAATATCGTTTCGCGCTCGTCGCCCACGGGCACGCAGTTCCTGCAAGCCGTCGGCGCAGCAGAAGCGTCGCTCTACTATTCGGAATTTCCCAAGGCGCTCGAACAGGCCAAGCATGCGCCGCTCGGCAATGCCGTGCGATTCCATCGCGACGAAATCGTGTACGTTTCCTCGGGCGAAGGCGCCACGAGCGAAGGCGAATTTTTCGAGTCGCTCAACACAGCGTGCACGAAGCGCCTGCCTGTTCTTTACCTGATTGAAGACAACCAGTACGCCATCTCCGTGCCCGTCGAAGTGCAGACGGCCGGCGGAAGCATCTCGAAGCTCGTCGCGAATTATCCCGGGTTGCAGATCGAGGAATGCGACGGCACAGATCCGCTCGAAAGTTACGCAGCGCTCAGCCGCGCTGCCGCGCACTGCCGCGAACGCAAAGGTCCGGCGCTCGTTCACGCGCACGTTACGCGGCCTTACTCGCACTCGCTATCGGATGACGAGAAACTGTACCGATGCGACGCAGAGCGCGAAGACGAAGTCCGGCGCGACCCCATTCCGAAATTCGGGCTGTTCCTCGTCCGCGAAGGCATTCTTGACGAACGCGAACTCGAAGCGATTGAAGCGGAAGTCGAGCGCGAAATTCTCGAAGCCACCGATCGCGCCCTGCACGCCGAGCTGCCATCGAAGAATTCGATTTATGAATTCGTGCATTCGCCGGACATTGACCCGGCCGCCGCTCAGTTCGATGCTGTGCCCAAATTGCAAGGCGAACCGAAAACGATGGTCGAGATGATATCGGCCACTCTTCTCGATGAAATGGCTCGGGACGAGCGCATCGTGGTTTTCGGAGAAGATATCGCCGATTGCAGCCGCGAAGAGCATCTGGACAAGCTGAAAGGGAAGGGCGGCGTATTCAAGGCGACTTCCGGCTTACAGCGGAAATTCGGCAGCCACCGCGTTTTCAATTCGCCTCTCGCGGAAGCTAATATTGTTGGGCGCTCCATCGGCATGGCCACTCGCGGGATGAAGCCGGTGGCCGAAATCCAATTCTTTGACTACATCTGGCCGGCCATGATGCAATTGCGCAACGAATTGGCCACGATGCGCTGGCGCTCCGCCGGATATTTCAAGTCGCCGGCAATCATCCGCGTGGCCATTGGCGGATATCTCACGGGCGGCGCGATCTACCACAGCCAGTGCGGCGAAGTCACCTTCACACACATTCCCGGCCTTCGCGTGGTGATGCCTTCGACGGCGCTGGACGTCTGTGGCCTCCTGCGCACCGCTATCCGCAGCGATGATCCGGTGTTGTTTCTCGAGCACAAACACCTTTACCGCCAGCCCTACAATCGCTCCGAATATCCGGGTGCGGACTTTACCGTTCCCTTCGGTAAAGCTCGAATGGTGCGCGAAGGCTCGGACGTGAGCATTGTGACCTACGGAGCTGTGGTGCATCGCGCGGAAGTCGCCGCGGCTGAACTTGCTCGCGACGGCGTTACAGCGGAGATCATCGACCTGCGCACGCTTAGCCCCTACGATTGGGACGCGGTCGCGGCCACGGTGAGAAAGACGAATCGCGTGATCGTCGCGTACGAAGACACGCGCTCGTGGGGTTATGGCGCCGAAATCGCGGCACGCATTGCGGACGAGCTATTCGACCAGCTCGACGCGCCCGTTCGCCGCGTGGCGGCGACAGACACGTTCTGCGCCTACCAGCCACAACTCGAAGACGTGATTCTGCCGCAGACGGACGATATTGTGCGCGCGGTGCGTGAGTTGGCAAAGTATTAGGACGAATCGCAAGAAATAACTCGTCGCCAAAGGAAACTTTTTTAAGGTCTGAATCGTAACTATAAGGTGGCGCGGAACGAGTTTGTCTGCGCGGGAGGTTTGAGGATGAATTGTCCGAACTGCAAGCGCGACATCACCGAATATTCGAATTTTTGCTACTACTGCGGAACCCGCCAGCGCGTGCCAACCGCCGGAGCACCGCTGGTCCAGAAGCGGCTGATGCGCTCAGTGGCAGACCGCAAGATCGCTGGCGTCTGCGGCGGCGTGGCTGAATACTTCGACGTGGATTCTACAATCGTCCGCTTGCTATGGGTTCTGGCGTGTTTCGTTCCGTTCCCCGTGATACCAGCGATCCTGGGTTACTTCATCGCCTGGATCGTGATGCCAGAAGCTCCCGTCCCAACGTCCGTAACGTCGCCGGTCGAATCGCAACACACCGTGCAAACCGCATAAGACTCGCGCATCGCGAAGCACGGCGGACGCGGATGCAACCGGGAACTAGCCGCGATCCTTGAGTCGCCGCGGCGGCCTGCCGCCACCGCGATAAATAGCGTGATCGAGCGAAATCAGCCCCGCTCCGATCGTCGCCAACGCAAAGCAGGCTACGGCCAGGACCATCGGGAATTCGTAATTTTTGACCTCGGTGATCGGTCCCTGCGGCAAATGCACTTTCAAAACCGCAATGGCCATCTCGCCAGCCAGGAACAACGCTCCGATGCGCGTGAATAGCCCAAGAATCAAAACGATTCCGCCAAAAAATTCGATAACACCCGCGATGTAAACGAAGTACGGCGGGAATCCCATCCGCTGGAAGACCGGCATAATGTCATGCGTGTGGGTAAATAGCTTGGGGTAACCGTGAAAGATAAAAACAATTCCAACACCAACACGCAGCAGCAACAGCGCCAGCGGCTTCAGCCTTTCTAGAATTTCCACGCGGAAGCTCCGTTGTTCGGGCGATTTTCAACCGACGAATAAAAACGACCGGTGGATTGTATCAGAAGCAAAAAACTCTTCGAGCGTCGAAGATGTGGAAACTCCTCCGCGATGCCTTGCCGCGACGCGCGCGCGCGATGGTATAAAATCGAATCTCGTAATCGGAGATGCGTTCGGAAATGTCCGCTTCAAAAAGAACGATTGGCGTCAGCACCGGGGGAGGGGACTGCCCCGGGCTGAACGCCGTAATTCGCGCCGTGGTGCGCACCGCGCGGCTGGAATACGGCTGGCGCGTGATCGGGGTGACAAATGGCTTCAATGGACTCATCTGGCCCGAACAATCGCAAGAGCTGACGACGGAATCGATCCGCGGGATTCTTCCTCGCGGAGGAACGATTCTTGGGACAACAAATCGGGGCAACCCGTTTGCCTATCCCGTCGAAGAAAACGGTAGGCAAGTCGTTCACGATTATTCCCGGCGTTGCATTGAGGGCCTTGAGAAACTGGGGATCGACAGCCTTATCGTGATCGGCGGCGATGGCACGCTGACCATCGCCCACGAGCTCGCCAAGCTAGGAGTGAAAGTGGTTGGCGTGCCGAAGACGATCGATAACGATCTATCGGCCACCGAAGTGAGTTTTGGATTCGACACCGCGCTGCACGTGGCGACCGATGCGATCGACCGCCTGCATACAACCGCCGAAAGCCATTCGCGCGTGATGGTGGTCGAAGTAATGGGCCGGGACGCCGGTTGGATCGCGCTTCACTCGGGATTAGCAGGCGGAGCCGACGTGATCTTGATTCCGGAAATTCCCTTCACGATCGAAACGGTGTGCGAATCGATTCGAAAGCGTGAAGCTCTGGGTCGCTCGTTCTGCCTGGTGGTTGTAGCGGAGGGCGTAAAACTTCCTGAGCGCGACGCTCTGGGCAAGCCATTTCCCAAACCGCAGCCCGGTCAAGTGGCGAACTCGATCGGATATTCGATTCGCGAATTCACCAACAAAGAAGTGCGCGTCACTGTGCTAGGACACGTTCAACGCGGCGGTTCGCCGAGCCCCTTCGACCGCACCCTGGCGACACGTTTTGGCGTCGCGGCTGTTGACCTAGTTGCGCACGGGGAATTCGATCAGATGGTTTGCTTGCGTGCCGGCCAAATTGAAAGGGTGCCGCTTGTAGACGCGATCGGCGCCACCAAGCTGGTGGATCCAAAAAGTGATTACGTGCGCGCCGCACGGGCAGTAGGCATCACGTTCGGTGATCGTCCGTGACACGGAAGCTGCTCCTGGGATTTGCGGTGCTCCTCGTGGTCGCAGCCGCGGCCTATTTTCGTCTGCGTCATGCAGCGGCGCCGCTTGAGATCGCCTACGCGGCGAATCGCCAAGTGACGCTGCAGAGCACGACCGCACAAGTGCGCGAACCGATCACGACGGTGAGCTATGGAGACCGGCTGGAGGTTCTGCAGCGATTTCAGGACCAGGTCAACGTACGCACGACCACTGGGCTGACCGGATGGGTGAATGAGCGGGACCTTCTCTCAACGGACGTCTGGCAAAAAGCCGCGGATCTCGGAAAGCGCACAGCCTCGCTCCCCGTTCAGGCGCGGGGCCATACCAAGGTTCTGACGAACCTGCGGGTGGACGCGGGCCGCGACGGCATTCGGCTGCGTCAGCTCAACAAGAGCATTCCGCTCCAAATCTTCGAACGCCGGGCCGTTGAAGTTCCTACGAACGGAACGGCGGCTGCCACCGAAGAGTCAGGCGAACCCGCTCACGCCAAAAAAGAAGATTGGTGGCTGGTACGGGCGCAGACTTCCGACAAGGATTCAGTATCAGGGTGGCTGCTGGGACGCTTTATCGAACTGGACGTGCCGCAACCTCTGCCGGATTACGCCAGCTCCGCAGGGATGCGGATCGTGTCGTGGTCAGAGCTGAATAAAGTGGTGGATACCTCCGGGAAATCCAGGCCGCAATATTTGCTGCTGGGTGCACACGGTCCGGAAGGACAACCGTGCGATTTCTCAATGCTGCGTGTGTACACGTGGGGCAAACAGCGCCAGCGGTATGAGACGGCCTATGTGGAGAGTGGCGTGTGCGGAAAGCTGCCGGTTGACGTGAAAGAGTCTTCGCAAGCCGGCGATACGAGGTTTTCGTTCACGGATCTCAGCAACGGGGCAGCAGCTGAGCGCGATTATGTAATGCACCAGACAATCGTCCGCCGTGTGAAGCAAGCAGGCGAAGCAAAACCACGAAAGCCGCGAAAGAACACGCGTTAATCAACGCGTTCCATCGGATATGATTCGGCGTCGCGCTCGCCCGCAGATGCGATAAATTCATCTACGTATGCTCCTTCGCGTTTGGTTTGGCTCTACCGCTGTTCTTATGATGAGCATCACCGTAGCCGCCCTTGCCGGGTGCTCGCAAACTGCGACGGAAGCAAAATCGCCGCTTCCGCTCGCGCCGAGCTTAGAATTCGTTGCACAATTCGGCGTGAGAGGCGGGGGCCCCGGGCAACTTTCGGAGCCTGTAAGCATCGCGACCGATCCTCTCGGCAACGTGTATATCGCCGATGCCGGAAGCCAATTCATTCACAAGTTCGACGGGCAGGGAACTCCCCTGCTCTCCTTCACGGAGGACGCCCTCAAGCATCCGCAATGGATCGCGGTCGATAGCGATGGCGATATCTACGTTTCGGATCCGGTTCGGGGAAGCGTGTTCGTGATTTATCCCGGAGGAGAGAAAGACATTCACCGTGAACTGCACCTGAAGACTCGGCCGGGCAAGGAAGGCTTCGTCAGCGTGGCTGCGGGCGGCGATGACTCGATTTACGTGCTGAATTCAGGAAGCGGGAAGCTGGATACCTACTCGCCTCGATTCCGGCTGATGCAATCTTGGGTGCCGACGTCCGGTGCCGGCGATTCGGGAAACCATTCAGGCCCAGTAGTAATGGGACCAGACGGAAATCTCTACATTTTTGACGAGCACGGAAACCGAATCCTGCGATTTACCGACGGCGGGCAACTCGTCTCCGAAATCAAGCTGGCCGCAGGGGGAAGTGCCGGGCGGCTCAGCTCTCAGTTTGCGGTTTCGCGGACAAGCATTTTCGCGATGGATGCGGACGGCCGCGTGGTGCATGTCTGGACGATTGCTGGGAAGCCGCTGTTGGACCAGGACCTAGCGCCGCAGCTCGGTCAAGCGTTCCGGCCGGCGCCGCCACTTGCGGTAAGCCCACGCGGAGAACTCCTGGTTCTCGACCAGCCCCTAGCGCGAGTACTACGGTACCGAGCGAACTTCTGAGTGTTTATTCGCGGTACTACTATTCGCTTTACTTGCGAGCCATCTTCTCGGTCATGAAAAGCAGCAGCTGACGGTCGCGTGGATCCATCCGTCCTACGAGATCCTGTACGCGCATCATGAAGCGCGACCACTTTCCGGAACTGGCCCAATCCTTCTCTGCGAGTTTGTTCTTCGCGGAAGGGTTAGGAAGAGCAGGCGGCTTGTCGCCGTCATAGAAAAGCTGGTACAGCGGGATATCCAGGGCTCGCGCCAGCTTTTCCAGCGTTTCAATGGCCGGAACTGTGTGACCGTTCTCGACGCGAGAGATGTAGCAGCGAAGGAGGCCTGTACGCTGCTCGATGTCACCCTGCGAAAGGTTCTTCTCTTCGCGAATTGCTCTAAGCCTATTGCCGATCATCATAGAGTTAAGTTCCCCCGTAGTGTTTGTAGATGGTATTTGCGTCTATGTCAATTGCGTTCCTGCTTCCATTTTTGGGCTTCCCGTAGCTCCTCCTGAAGAAGCTTCTTCTCGGTGATATCGCTGGCCAGGCCGGCAATCCGCGCCACCCGGCCATTTTCATCGCGGACGATGTATCCGCGGTCCCAGATGTGGCGCACCTTGCCATCGGGACGAACGATTCGGTATTCCGCTTCGTACCGGCTCTCAGTGGTTTCCCGATCGAAGAAGGTGAGCGCGCGCTCGTAATCATCGGGATGAACCGCATCGACCCAGGAGTGCGGATCGTGGTAAAGACTGCCGCACGGGCGGCCCCAAACAGTTTCGTAGGCGGGGCTGATGTATAGCATCCGCATATTTGTTACGTCCATCAGCCAGAAAACATCGGAAATCGTGGCTGTTAGCTGCTCGAAGCGAGCGTTGCTTTCCCGAAGGTCTTTCTCGACAACCATACGTTCGACAACTTCCACTTGTAGGGTCTCGATGGTGGCAGTCAAATCACGCGTCTTCCCGTCGACTGTCGCGTGGAGAATGCTTTGCAGGCCGAGCAGCCCCTCTTGAACGTGCCGGCGTTCGGATAAAGTAGCGGCAATAGCGAACGTCGCCGTGCCCGTGACCCCGACGAAGGCTGCCAGGGTCATTAAAGAGACATTGGAGTTAGAAGTGACAAAGGGGCCGTATCCATGAAACGTGCCCCAAATGGCCAGCCCAAACAGCAGCAAAGTGGTTCCAGCGGCCTCTAATTGGCAGAAGCGGAAACCGGCCCAAATCAAGAATGGAATGCAGATCCACGCTTGCAAGAGCTGTTTCTGTTGGAAGAAGGCGGAAAAAGGTCCGAAGACGGTCAAGCAGACGGCGATCAAACTAACGAGCATTACGGAGAGCTCCAGGGTCTCCCGGTTGTCCAACCGATGATGAGACGTGCCGAAAACCATTATGAGGAATGGGGCGAAAAGAAAGGCTCCTATTCCGTCTCCTACGCCCCAGGTCAGCCACATAATCGCTTTTTCGGGGCCTTGCGAAAATCCGGCCGGGTAGAGATAACCGATGCAGATGGTAGCGGCAATAGTGGGGCTGATGACGCAGGCGAATAGGACGAATTTGAAGACGCCCTGCGCGGTGTCAAAGGCCTTGATTCCGCGGGCAAACTTGTTGACCAGGTAGGCGGCCGCGAGTACCGACAGTGTCTCACCGATGGAAATCGCCATGGACGCCTTGAAAGGTGTAGAGGCCGA
This sequence comes from uncultured Acidobacteriota bacterium, assembly GCA_963729525.1. Taxonomy (GTDB): domain Bacteria; phylum Acidobacteriota; class Terriglobia; order Acidiferrales; family UBA7541; genus Palsa-295. The sequence goes on along the minus strand of CAVSOB010000005.1, from coordinate 1,674,434 downwards.
TTCGCAGATCAGGAATGCGGCGATGAGAATCTCAGGCCAGACGCGATAGCCAAGAAGAATCAAGGCTGCCAATGCAACGCCTGTGGGGGGCCAAACCGGTGAGACGGGGGGATGGAGATCTGTGATCTTTAATCCGATTTGTCCTGCAAGAAAACAACTGGTGATGACAAAAAGAGATTTGGCGGCGTCCTTGCCGGACTTGGGGAGCCCAATTGTCGTTCGCAGGTGTTTAGCCGCTTCTTCCCAAGAGATCATCGCGATCGGCCCTCCGCCCGAATCGTGTCGCCGCCCCTTGAAGAAGACCGCGACGAACGACATAAATCCACATCAACAAAAAGTCTGGTGGGATCAGCGGCATACCGTAGCCTGCGCGGGGCGTGCTGTCAAGCTTGCGAAAATGCCGCCGGAACTCAAAGATGACCTCGGATCGCTCCCCGTGCCTATTCGGCAAATCGTTTGAGCTGGGATAACATCCGGCCGAGGTGATTCGATATGGCGCTACTGCTAACGGAAGCGGACGTGAAAGCACTCTTGACGATGCCGATGGCGCTCGAAGGGGTGGAGGAATCATTCCGCAGGCTCGGTTCCGGCGGCGCGATCATGCATCCGCGCCAAAGGCTGCACATTCCCGGTAAGAGCTATCTGCACTATATGGCGGCTGCGGATGCGACGGGCGGCTATATGGGGCTGAAGATTTATTCGAGCGCGCGCGAAGGGCTTCGGTTCATCGTGCCGCTGTTCAATGTGAAAACCGGTGATCTGGCCGCTCTTATCGAGGCTGATTATCTGGGGCAACTGCGAACCGGAGCGGCGAGCGGAGTTGCGACTCGGTTCATGTCGCGAGAGGATTCGCGCGTGGCGGGAATCATAGGGACCGGATTGCAGGCGCGAACGCAGATCGAGGCTGTTTCGCTGGTGCGGAAACTGGACGAAGTGCGCGTTTGTGGGCGGGATGCGAACCGGCGTGAGGGATTTGCCACTGAGATGTCGGCGCGGTTGAAACTGCCGGTGAGGTCAGCGGCCAACGCGGAAGAAGCAGTTCGCGACGCGGACATCGTGATCACCTCGACGACCTCCACAAATCCAGTAGTGCAAGGCCAATGGCTGAAAAAGGGAACGCATATCAATGCAATCGGAGCGAATTTTCCGCAGAAACGAGAACTAGACGCCGAGGCGGTAGAGCGCTGTGACGTCATTGCCGTCGATTCGCGAGAGCAATCGAAGCTCGAGTCGGGCGATCTGATTCAAGTTTTTGGCCAGGACGACAAACGCTGGAGCCGCGTGGCAGAGATGGCAGACATCGTGGCGGGTGAGGCGCCGGGACGAACGAGTCCCGAACAGATCACGCTGTTCAAGTCGAATGGAATTGCAATCGAGGATGTAGTTGTGGCCGGACAAATCTACGAGCTTGCCCGCGAAAGAAAAATAGGAAGGGAAATTCCGATGTGGGAGAAGGATGCCCGATTCGGGGAAACGCGGGATGCCTAAACCCGAACACCGCGAAGCCGCTTCTTGAGAGCGTCCCTGAGCCTGAGACGCGTGTCTTCGGGAAGCGGAGCGGGTTCGGAATTGCAATAGATCTGGATCGTCTGCTTCGTCGTGTCCACTACCACCTTGCAGTCTTCACAATGCTCGAGGTGCTTTTCGATAGAGGCCTTCAGCGTGGAGTCGAGAGCTTCGTCGAGGTAGTTCGAAAGTTCCTTTACGATGTTCCTGCAATTCACGAATTTTCACTCCGTCGGAAATACCGATTCAATTTCTGCCGCAGCTTCAGTCGCGCTCGAAGCAATCTCGACTTCACCGCAGGAACCGACAGGCCCAACGCCTCTGCCGTTTCCTCAGTGGACAATTCTTCGATGTCGCGAAGTTGAAAAACGACTCGAAAAGATGGGTCGAGTTCGGAAATTGTTGAGTTGAGAATGTTCGAAAGTTCCGATTGCTCGTAGCGGTCTTCGGGCGAAGGGCCCCAGTCTTCCACGTCTCGGGGGATCAGCTCTTCACCAGTATCGATTTCATCGTCGAGCGAAACCTGATTTGGGCGGCGCTTGCGCAGCTTCATCAGCGCCTGGTTCACGGCGATCCGGACGAGCCAGGTGTAGAAACGCGAGTTGCCCTGGAATTCGCCGAGGTGCTCGAACGCTTTCAGGAATGATTCCTGCATCGAGTCTTCGGCGTCTTCGCGGTTCTGGGTGATATTTTGCGCGAGGCGAAAGATCTTTCGCTCGTAGCGGCCTACGAGGGTCTCAAAAGCGGAGATGTCGCCAGCTTTTGCGGCTGCGACGAGGATAGGCTCGTCGTCTTTGACGACCGTAGAGGGCAGCGGGTGCGCTGGGGGCTCGACGGAATTCATTTTGGGAGCGCTCATCGTGCGATTCCGATCCGAGGGCTATCCTGAAGGGAAAGGGTAGCACAGGTTTTGAAAGCGCTGGCGGGTGACACGATTGACACTATCACGCAGGATTAGACGAGCCAACAAGCCTTCCGGATGCATGAATTTAGGCCGTGCGGGGAGGAACCTAGCGAGGCGGCGGGCTCTTGACAGTGCCGAGGGCAATCTCGTATGCTGTATTTTCGAACGAACGTTCGACAAGTATACTGACATTTTTGAATGCAAAAAGCTCGTAACCATCCGCGCGTTTCACTTTCCAAGCAACAGCTTATATTGCGCCATGCCGCGCAGGTATTCTGCGAAAAGGGATATGAAGGCGCGTCGATTCGCGATATCTCGCGGTCGAGCGGCATTTCGCTTGCGGGAATGTATTACTACATCAAGAGCAAGCAGGAACTGCTCTATCTCATTCAGCTTTTCACATTCAAGACGATCGTGGCGCGTCTGGAGAAGCGACTGAAAGGCTTGCACGATCCGGTCGAAAAATTGCGGGCGCTGGTGCAGAATCATTTGGACTACTTTCTGCGTCATCCGGTGGAGATGAAGGTGTTGACGCACGAGGACGAGGCGCTGGAAGGGGAGTATCGTAGGGAAGTGCAGGAGATAAAGCGGCGTTATTATTCGATTGCGCTGGGAATCTTCGAGGAGATGCGCAAGAGCGGAATGGTGCGCCGGATGAATTCGCGAGTGGCTGTGCTGTCGCTTTTTGGGATGATGAATTGGATTCACACCTGGCACCGGCCGGAGACGGATCCGCAGGCGGATTCGCTGGCTGAGACGATCGCAGGGATGTTTTTGCACGGAGTGATGGCTGAGGGGCGCGAGATGCCGGAGCTTAAGCCAGCGCGCGTGGCGCGCAACGGAATTGAAGTGGCGGGTCGAGCGGCAGGGTAATTTCGATTTCAATTCGACGGAATAGGAAACGGAGAACATAAATAATGGCGACGACGACCTTGGTAGAGCAAAAACAGCTGATCAAGTATGAGAACGACGGTGGCTTGGCCATCATTCAGATGGACGATGCGCCGGCGAACACCTACACGTACGAGATGATGCAGCAGCTGGATACTGCAATCCTGCGCGCGCGAATGGACGAAAGCGTTCACGTGATCGTGCTGCGCGGTTCGGGCGAGAAATTTTTTTCCGCGGGCGCCAGCATTCCGATGCTGACGAAGGCGGATCCCACGTTCAAATATTATTTCTGTCTGCATGCCAATGAGACGCTTTCGCGCCTGGAACAGACGCCGAAACTCGTTATCGCGGCTTTGAATGGCCACACGGTGGGTGGCGGCCTCGAAATCGCAATGGCTTGCGACATCCGCATCGCGAAAAAAGAAGGCGGGAAGATAGGGCTTCCGGAGGTGAACCTTGGCGTCCTTCCGGGCACTGGGGGAACGCAGCGAATTTCGCGCATCATCGGACGCGCGCGTGCGATCGAACTGATGGCCACGGGACGCACATTCAGCTTCGAGGAGGCGCTCGAATTCGGCTTGATACACTACATCTACGAGCGCGAATCGTTCTGGGATGACGTCGTCGCGTATGCGCGGCAGTTCTGCCCGCCGAATAAAGCTTCGCGTGCCGTGGGACGGATCAAGCGAGCGGTCGTCACCGGCTCTGAAGTCGGCTTTGGCGAAGCGTTGGGAATTGAACGCGAATTGCAGCAGCTTCTTTTCACTAGTGAGGATGCCAAGGAAGGATTGAAGGCTTACGTCGAGAAGCGTCAGCCGGAATTCAAAGGGAAGTAAAGCAGTAGGGTTCAAGCTTCGCGCAGAAAATTGCGTGGCGGTGAATTCTCAAGGGGCGAATGAGGACACTACCCGATTATCTTCGCAAGGGAATGAAGCTGATTCTCGTGGGAGCGAATCCCGGCGATCGCTCTGCTCGCGTGGGGCATTACTATGCGGGGCGCTCTAATCAGTTCTGGTCGATCATGTACGAATCGGGCGTGTTGCCGGAACCCATCGGATATGAAGATGACCGCCGATGCCTCGAGTTCGGAATTGGCATGACTGACCTGGTGAAGCGTCCCACGCGCGGAATCGAAGAGATCGAGCGCCAGGAATTCGCGGAAGGCCGCGTGCTGCTCGCGCAAAAACTCGAGGAGATGCGACCGCGTGTGATTGCGTTCAACGGTAAGACCGTTTACGAGAAATTTACGGGGCGCCCCTGCAAGCTCGGCCTACAGAAAGAAAAATTGTATGACGCGCAGGTTTTCGTCCTGCCCTCGACCAGCGGCCAGAACGCTGGAACGGAGCGCGCCGTGAAAACCCGATATTTCAAGCAACTGGCAGCGCTGCTGAAGAGTCTGAAAGATTAGAGGACATCGCGATGCCTGAAGCCGCCAAGCAAACCGCTCCCGGGGCACAGAAAACGAGTCCATCGCAGGCCGTGCTCGAAGAACGCAAGGGCAACGTCGCCGTCATTCGCCTGAATCGCCCGGACAAGTTGAACGCGCTGAATATTGAGTTGGGCCGCGGTCTGGTTCACGCGCTATTGCACGCTTCGCAGGACAACTCGGTGCGCGCTGTCGTCATAACGGGAGCAGGGCGCGCCTTCTGTGCCGGCGGCGACCTGGAGTTTATCCTCGACCTCCGGAAGCGCAACGCGAGCGATGAACTGAAAACCCTGCTGGAAGCCGGCAAGGAAATCTGTCTTGCGATCGCCACGATGACGAAGCCGGTGATTGCCGCCGTGAATGGGCCGGCGGCCGGTGGCGGCATGAATCTCGCGCTCGCGGCGGACATGCGGATAGCGTCCGAGCAAGCCAGTTTTGCGGAATCGTTCGCAAGGGTCGGTCTCTATCCGGATTTTGGCGGGACATATTTTCTCCCGCGCATCGTAGGGCCTGCGCTTTCCGCAGAACTTTTTTACACGGCTGAAACGCTCTCCGCCGAGGACGCGCTGCGGTTGGGAATCGTAAACCGCGTCTTTCCTGCCGACAAATTCGAGGAAGAAATGCAGAAGATTGTGGATGTACTGGCAGGAGCGCCCACCGTAGCGCTTCGTGACGTGAAACGCACGATCATAGCCGACGACAAAAAAAACCTGGAAACGAAACTCGATGAGGAAATTCGGCTGCAGATCCACTGCTTCCAGTCCGACGATTGCCTGGAAGGACTGAACGCCTTCTTTGAAAAACGAAAACCAAATTTCAAAGGGCACTAGCCGGCTGTTTGGTGAGCGGCAAATTTTAATTACGAAATTATTGAGGAGACGTCAATGCCTGCAGCACGGATCGGCACTTTTGATGATTGGGTAGACCTGTTTCGCGTTTGGCGAAACGACATCGGTGTGAACTATCCCGAAATTGAGAATTATCAATTCGAAGCAAAATTCGGGCCAACGCGTTCAAACGAAATCGAATTCGGCGCTTTCAAAGGCCGCCCGAAATGGCAACGAGTGCTGCAAATTCCGGACCAGCGAATCCGCGACGGCCTGATGAACTTGATCGTCTATCAGGGCGACACGGAATTTGCTTCTGTTGAGCAGCAGCGCCGGCTTTTCGCGCATTCGCCGAGCGAGCATGATCGTAAATCTCTATGCCGCGTCGTGACGGAGGAAATGCGGCACGGCTGGCAAATGTGCCACCTGCTGATCAATCATTTCGGCTACAGCGGCAAAGTGGAAGCGCAGAAGATGCTCGAGCGGCGCGCTTTCGAACAGAAACGCCTGCTCGGCGCGTTCAATCAAATCGTCGACAACTGGCTCGACTTTTTCACCTACACCGATTTCGTCGACCGCGATGGAAAATTCCAGCTAACGATGCTGAGCTATTCGGGCTTCGAGCCGCTGGCGCAGTCCATGAATCCGATGCTGCGTGAAGAGTCCTTCCATCTGGGCACGGGTCACGACGGCTTGAAGCGAATCGTAAAAGCGGGCGTCGTGCCGCTGAATATCGTCCAGAAATATATCAATAAGTGGATCCCGGTCAGCTACGACCTCTTCGGCGTCGATTCGTCGAGCTCGGCGCACTGGTTTTATGTCTGGGGCCTCAAGGGCCGCTACGATGAAGCTCAAACCCATCAGGAAGCTGACCTCGGCCACATGAACGAGCACAATCGCCAGCTCTACTATCTCGAGTGCGAGAAATTGATCGAGCAGATCAACCGGCACGTTCCCGCCGGCCAGCCGCCGTTGTATGTCCCGGATATGAAGTTCAACCGCCATATCGGCGAATTCGCGGATCAGCCCTACAGCGTTACCGGCGAACTGCTGAGCCTCGAGAAATTTCCCGCGCACATGAAAGAGATGACTCCTCAAGCCGAGGACATCAAGCTGGTCAACGAAATTCAGGTCACCGAGCCGAAGTGGGTCGAGCAGAAGGGGAGTATGGAATAACGTGCGCCCTCGCACGGAGATGGAAAGCGCTGCGCGCGGTTTTACCTTCAGCGAATTGATGGTGGCTGCGGCGGCGCGGGAAATCCGCGACGGTGAGTTGGTATTCGTGGGGATGCGGCTGCCGATGCTGGCATTCCTGGTCGCTCGACGGACCCACGCGCCGAGCGCGATCGGTCTCTTCGAAAACGGAATCATTCGCGAAACTCCCCCCAGGGAACTTCTGTACACGATGGGCGATCCGCCCAATCTCCGCGGAGCCACGCAGTGTGGGCAGATGCTCGATGTGATGGGCTTGTTGCAGCAGGGCCGCGTGGACATGGGTTTTCTGGGCGCCGCGGAAGTCGATAGGTTCGGTAATCTGAACAGCACCTGGGGGCATCGCAATCGCGAAATGCAGAGGTTGCCGGGATCGGGAGGCGCGTGCGACATTGCGTGCCTCGCGAAACGCACCGTCGTGCTTCTTACCCATGAGCGCGGGCGCTTGACGGAGCGCGTGAGTCATGTCACCTCGCCGGGTTACGGTCTTGGCGATGGTTGGCGGCACGCGCAGGGGCTTCCCCTTGAATCCGGGCCATCAGCCATTATCACGACGATGGGCGTGCTTCGCTTCGGCGCAGATGGTGAGGCGTATCTCGCCTCTGTTCATCCGGGAATTAGCGTCGAGGAAGTGCTCGCAAATACGGGCTGGACGTTGCGCGTGGCCTATGAACTGGTCGAAACGCAGGCGCCGAGCGATTCTGAGCTTGACGTGATGTGCGAAATCGATCCAAATCATTTCTGGACGCGGTAGTTCGGATCCACATTTCAGCTGGAGACGATGGCAAGCGAATCCAAATTGATGACGATGCATGACGCCATCGCGCGACATGTACCGTCCGGCTCAATGGTGCTGCTCGGCGCGCAACTCGAGCAGATGATTCCGTTTGCGGCTGGACATGAGCTGATTCGCCAAGGCCGGCGGGATTTGACCGTGGTTGGCCCAATCTCCGACATTTTATTTGACCAGTTGATTGGCGCAGGCTGCGTCTCGCGCGTGATGGCGGCCTGGATCGGAAATGTTTCTGCGGGCGTGGGATATTGTTTCCGCCGAGCTGTGGAGCAGGGAATTCCGCGGCGCATCGAGACAGTCGATTATTCGAATTTCACGCTGGCGCTCGCGTTGCATGCAGGCGCGCTGGGCGTGCCGTTCATGCCCACATACGCCACGCTGGGCAGCGATCTGCTGAAGAAGAATGGAAATCTGCGCGAATTTCCATCGCCTGTGAGCGAGGAGAAGCTGGTCGCAGTTCGCGCGCTGCGGCCGGACGTCGCTATGATTCATGTGCAGCGCGCCGATGCACAAGGTAACGCTCACGTCTGGGGAAGTCTGGGAGTTGCGATTGACGGAGCACGCGCGTCTCGAAAAGTAATTGTCGTCGCGGAGGAAATTGTCGAGCCCGACGTGATTGCTTCTGATCCTAATCGCACTTTGATCCCCGGATTCATGGTCTCGGCTGTCGTCCATGAACCGGGTGGGGCGCACCCTTCGCCCGTTCAGGGCTACTACGGTCGCGATCACGCATTTTTCAGCGAATATCACGAGCAAACGAAGCGAATTGAAGATTTCGAGAATTGGCTGTCCCAGTGGGGCTTGCAGGTCCGCGACCGGCGCGAGTACATGGAGAGGCTCAGCGGGGAACGCTATGACGCGCTTCGGGTGCGTGAGCACGCTCTCTCCGCGCCCGCGGACTATGGATACTGATGGCTGACGATCTTCTCGCGAACATCGAAATCACGCCGCGCGAAGTGAAGAGCATGATGGATCGCGGCGAGAAATTTCTATTTGTAGATGTGCGCGAAAAATGGGAATTTGAAGCTTTGTGGATTGAGGGTGCGGTGCTCGTTCCGATGGGCGAAATTCCCACAAATCTCGCCAAATTGGAACAAGCCGACAGCATTGTTCTGTTCTGTCATCATGGTATCCGCAGCCTCGACGCTGCAGCATGGCTGCGCTCCCAGGGCATCACAGGCGCTAAATCGATGGCGGGCGGAATCGACCGGTGGTCGGCTGAAATCGATTCAAAAGTTCCGCGGTATTAGGAGTACTCCATGAGTCCAGTGAAACGCCCGAGGTCGAAGCCGCGCACCAAGACCAAGAGAAAGGTCAAGTTTCTCTACAAATCCAGTTGCACCTCGTGCCGCAAGGCGAAGACTCGGCTACAACACAAGGGCGTGCTGCTGGACTTTCGAGATTTGGTCAAGCATCGGCTCACTGCTGCTGAGATTGAAAAACTGATCGGCCGCCGCGATCATCGGAAGTTTTTAAACTCTCGCAATCCGCTCTACCGCCGGAAGAAGATGAAGGAGAATCCGCCGTCTCGCGCCCAGGCGATTCGAATGATGGCCAAAGACCCGAATCTGATTCGGCGCCCGGTGATCGTGGCCGGAGGCCGCGTGGTGATCGGATTCGACGAAGACGGAATCGCCAGGCTGTAGAAATTTTGTCCGCTGCTTTTTCTGTTCATCTTTTTGGGGAGACTCCACTTGCCTCCGGTTATAGATATTCACATTCACATCACGCCGATGGAAGGCTTCAGGCCCGAAGCACAGGAACTGGTGCGGCGCGGAAGAAGAGATTTCGAGGACGCCGTCCGGTTCGCCGCGAGCCCCAGCGAATTCCTGAAATTTATGGACAGCGCGGAAATCGACCGCGCCGGGCTGATCAATTACGTCAGCCCTGACGTGATCGGATTTACTTCGGAAGTGAACGAATGGGTGGCGCGTTACTGTGCCACCGACCCGAAGAGGCTGCTGGCATTCGGCTCCGTTCACCCCCGATATGTGTCCGACCCCCGCGCCGAAGTCGATCGTCTGAAAAAAATCGGAATTCGCGCGCTGAAAGTGCACCCATCGCACCAGCTTTTTGCTCCTAATGACTATCGCAACGGCCTTGGTCCTCTGCGGGGAATGTACGAGGGGGCACAGGCGAATCGGATGCCTGTTATGGTTCATACGGGGACTTCGATTTTTCTTGGTGCTCGAAATGCGTACGCGCAGCCGATTCTCGCTGATGACGTCGGCGTGGACTTTCCCGACCTCGTCGTGATTCTTGCGCATGGGGGCCGGCCATTGTGGATGAACGAAGCGTTCTTTTTGGTTCGCCGGCACCCGAACATGTATATGGACATTTCGGGGATCCCCCCGCAAAAATTGATGGAATATTTTCCGCGGATCGAAGAAATCGCGGACAAGGTGCTGTTCGGCACCGACTGGCCAGGCCCCGGCGTCCCAGATGTACGCGGCAATATCGAGAAATTCCGCGCTCTTCCGATTTCGGCCGCGTCACAGCAGAAAATTCTCTACGACAATGCTGCCCGGCTTTTCCCCGAGCAAGAGTAGTTGCGTGATTGATCGAATGCGTATCGAAACAATCGGAGTGATTGGCGGAAACATAGGGGGACGTGAAATTGCGCTCGCGGCTTTGCTCGGAGGTTATCGGGTGGTTCTGGAGGATGTGTCGCGCGAAATGCTTGAAAAGGGAATCGTCTACATCGAGCAATCGCTCGATGATCACGTTGCTCGTCGCGAGCTATCTTCACAAGAGCGAGAATCGGCTCAGGCCCGATTTTCTACCGCGAGCCGCGCCGACGAGGTGTGCCGGGTGGCCGATATGTTGATCGAGACCGTTCCTGACGAAATGGAAGTGAAGCTAGAAATTTTCACGATCTTCGACAAATTTGCAAAGCCTGGCGCGATCCTCGCGAGCAACACCTCGCTTTCGATTACAGAGATTGCGTCAATCACATTTCGTGCGGAACACTGCATAGGAATGCGTTTCGCTAATAGCATGCCAAAGATCGCTCGCGTAGAACTGATTCGCGGAGTGGAGACGTCGGACGCGACCGCCTCTGCATGCGCGGAAGTGGCGCGACGGATAGGCTCGCAGGTTGCCATTGTTCACGAATCGCCTTACTCGGCGGCTGGCGAAGTTGCAACTCCTCGCGCGGAGGGCCAGATCGAATGAATTTTGCTGATCGAATCGAAATCTTACTGGGCGATCTCACGGAAATGAACACGGATGCGATCGTCAACGCTGCGAACAACGATTTGCAACTCGGCGGCGGAGTGGCTGGCGCCATTCGACGCAAAGGGGGACCGAAAATTCAGGCCGAGTGCGATAAGATCGGCACAATTCCCGTCGGCGGTGCGGCCATCACGACAGGCGGCGATCTGAAGGCGCTCCATGTGATTCATGCAGCCAGTATGGAACTCGGTGGCCGAACAAGCGCACTGGCGCTTCGCAGCTCGACGGCTCACTCCTTGCGAATCGCAGCGCAAAAGAAACTGAAGACCATCGCGTTCCCGGCAGTCGGAACGGGCATCGCTGGATTCCCGATGCGCGAATGCGCGGAAATTATGCTGCGCGAGGTTGCAAAACACTTCGAGGGCCCCACGTCGCTCGAAAAAGTGTCGTTCGTACTATTCGATAAGGACGCGCTCGATACATTTCAGCGCGCGCTCAACGAAATGAAGGGCTGAGGAGCGGCTGCGCCGTGACGGCTGAAGAAGAAATGCTCTCGAGAGTGCGGCACGAGCTCACCAAATACGAGCATCCGCTATTTGATTTTGAAGCCCGCAGCGCAAAAGAATCCGTGGAAGTGCTGATTCGATTCAAGCCGCCGCAGCCGGAAGTCCACGAGTACATGATTCAACTGCGCCCGCGTGAAATCGAGCACTCCCAGTTCCCTTGGACATTTCAAAAGCATCTCTACGACTGCCTGCACGACTACGTCATCGAAATGTTCACTCGCAATCCGCAGCGGGAGAACTGACTCGGGTGCGTTCCGATCCCACGCCGCTGGCCGAAATTCTCGCCGAACAAATCAAATTGCGAGGACGTATCACTTTCGCCGAATATATGGAAGCGTGTCTGTATCACCCTAAGCACGGCTATTACACGCGAGCGGGTCAGAGCGAGCGGCGCGACTACATCACAAGCGTCGACGTCACGCCGGTGTTTGGTCGTTTGCTCGCGCGCCAGTTTCACGAAATGTGGACACTGCTCGGCCGGCCACAGCCATTCGCTTTAGTCGAGGCTGGCGCCGGCACCGGGCGCCTGGCGAAACAAATCTTGGACTGCGCGCGCGATTCGTTAGGCGAATTCTACGCGGCCATGCGTTATGTCGCAATTGAGCGATCGGCCGTGCGCCGAGTCGCGCAAGCGAAGACCCTTGAGGATCATACGGCGATCGGCCGATTTTGTTCTTGCGGCGAACTGCCCGTTGAAATTTCCAACGGGTGCATATTCTCGAACGAATTGTTTGACGCCTTTGCAGTACACCGCGTTCAGCGCGCCAATGAGGAACTGCGAGAGGTTTACCTTACGCTACCACGCGATACATTTTGCGAAGAGCTCGGGCCTCTCTCTTCAATCGCAATCGCCGAGTACTTCGACTCACAGAAAATAGTCCTCCGCGAGGGGCAAATGGCTGAGGTGAATCTCGCTGCATGCAATTGGATCGAAGACGCTGCCCGTCGCTTAAATCGCGGATTCGCACTCACAATCGACTACGGTCACGAAGCGCAGCAGCTTTTTAACGAGCAACACATGCGGGGAACCCTGCTCGCATACGATCGCCATCGTGCCGGTGAGGATTTCTATCGCGCTCCCGGTGCGCAAGATCTCACAGCGCACGTAAATTTTACGGCGCTCGATCTGTGGGGCCGTCGCGCCGGTCTCACGCGTGGCGGCTTCACGTCGCAGACAAATTTCCTGCTAGCACTCGGCAGAGATTCGAATTTTGCCGACCTGGAAAGTACTGGTGCGACCGAATACGAAAAAATGTCGGCCAGGTCGCAATTCAAGACTCTTATCCACCCCGAAGGAATGGGCGAAACATTCAAAGTTCTCGTGCAGCAAACGGGAATTGCCCCCGTCCACTTGGCAGGCTTCGAACCACTCTAGAGTTGTCGCAAACCTTCACGCGAAACGACTAGTCGCTCGAAGGCCGTTTCTTAAGCACCGGCCTATCGCCACCAGAATTCCCTGGTTGGGAGCCAGACTGCGACCCCGACCCTGTAGACGATCCAGCCCCGGGTTTGTCGCTATCAGCGGGTGAAGGTGTGTTCGCCGCATTCACAGCCGCGTCCGCTGAGTACGGCTTCTGCAGGAAGCGCGTAGCTTCCGCCTGCGCGCCGGCCGTGTCGTCACCGGTATGTTGCGCGAGACTATATTCATTCACCGCGCGAGCGCGCTGATCCAGCAAATCCCAAATCTTTCCGATGTAAATGTGGCTCCAGACATCTGTCCACTTGGGATCGAGATCACCGCTCAGCGCCGCGCGAAACGCATTCGCCGCCGATTGATAATTCTTTTGATAGAACATCGCCTCGCCCATCCGGAAATTCGCCAGCGAATTTCCCGGCTGCAAATCCAGCGCGCGCTGATACTCCTGAATCGCTTCGTAGTATTTGCCGAGCTCCGCGTAGCCCTCACCCCGCGCAATCGCCGCATGCACGCGCAGCCTTGGGCTCGATTTCAGCAAGTTGTTATTCGGGTCGATCACAATTCCATTCGGCTTCGGCCGCCCGAACGTTTCGATGGTGAAATCGGAAGTCGTACCGGTCACCAGCAGCTTCTTGAACTCAGGATTTCCCTCCGTATCCACGCGAATCTCCACGGGCATGCGGAACGTATCCAAATCCTGATGAATTTTGCCCACAACTTTGAATCCCTTGGGCGTTCGGTAGGTGATGTACTCGAGCCTGAACTCAGGAATGCCGGTGGAGTTCAGCCACTGCGCGAAAAACGAAGTCAGATTAATCGGCGGCTGCCCTTTCACCGGAGGTGGCGCTTTCGTCTTCGCCATCGCTTCGAATTCCGCGATCGTCGCCGTCTTGCCCTCGTACTTCTTGTAGAAATCATGTAGAAGCGAACTGAACGCGTCGTCGCCCAGTTCCGTCCGCAGCATGTGAAACACAAGCGCGCCCTTATCCGATACCACGGATCGGTACTCGTTCGAAAATGTCGCGAGCCGCTGCGACTGCGCGATCGGCGCCGTATCCTCATACATCAGCGCGCCCACCGCAAAATCCTCGAGTGCCTTATGCAACCCGGCCACCCCATCCGACTGCTCCGCATACATGGCCTCTGCGTAACGCGAAAGCCCATCCGTGAGCCACACATCCCCCACAGTTGCGGGCATCACGCGCTCGCCCCACCATTGTTCGGCCGCGAGCTGCGAAAGCATTCGCTCGTTCGCCTTGGTGCTCCATTGCCGCGCGCTGATCAAGAGCAATCCTGGTCCCGCAAATCCCTGCAAAGTTCCATCCGGCAATTGCGCGATCGTCCATGAAGGTTCCGCTTCGAGCCCTCCAAATGATTCTGAAAAATACGAAACGATGTGCGAAAGCGCCGTCGCATATGCATTCGCCGTGCTTGCCTGAGCAGGTGGAGTATAAACGGACGTGTTCAGTCCTTCCGTCTGTACGGGCGAGAGCTGGAGGCTGCCCGCAACAAACGACCCCACTCGTCCCGGTTTGTCGCAATGAAACGTATACGCGGATTTCGCCGTATCGCCACGTCCAAGCGCTGGCTGTGCCACCGGTGAATCAGCCCTCCCGGTGCCTACCACCACGAAATTCTCCGGCACGATCAGCTTGAAAGTTCCGGTATAGCGGTTCGAAGTGTAATTCGTCAGCGGAAACCAGCGCGCTGGCAGCAAAAGATACGCGGAGGTCTTGTCGATGTTCGCAAAGCGCACGCCTTTCGTCGGACTGTCGTCTTCGCTCGAAATGGGTCCCGAATAATCGAACTGCAGAGTCACCTTCTTGCCCGGAGACATGGTCTCCGGCAGTCCAATGGTAATCAGCAGCGGATAATTCGTGTCTCGGCTGAATTCAAGCGGCTTGCCGTTCGGCTCGTGAACGGTCGCGATTTTCAAGTCGGGATGCAGTTCGACGACGACCACTCTCGAAACCTGCTCGGCTACGAAATCCGCTTTTACCGTCGCCGTAATGTTCTGATCTTCAGGGTGTAAAATCACTTCCACTTCGTAATTGGTCGCGCGGAATGGAAAACCGTGGGGCTCCACCGCCGGCATAGAAAACGAGAAGACAAGCGAAACCGCCAGCAGGACGGCCAGTCGACGAATTCTAAACAAGAAAAAACCTCTCGAAACCGCTCGTTGCCGCTGCATAAGTAAGATACCAGAGCAGCCGCTGTAGTTGCCTCTCACGAGCTTACAGCATCCCCGCGAAAATGTCCGCCGCGCGCTCGATCGCGCCGCCAGGACCGAGTTTCGCTCGCACTTCTGCGAGACCCGCTTTCATTTCGTCGCGTGCCTCAGGCGATTCCAAGAGTTTGCACACCTCCTGTTCGACCGCTGCCGGCGTAAATTGGTCTTGAATCAATTCCGGCACCACGCGCCGCCCGGCAATTAGATTCACCATGGCGATGAAAGGTGAGCGCACCATTCGCTTCAGTACGAAGGCGCTCGTCGGACTCACGCGATAGACCACTACCATCGGCGTTCCGAGCAATGCAGCTTCGACTGTCGCCGTTCCGCTCGCCACAATCGCGCAGTCAGCGGACGCGAGCGCATCATATGTGGATCCCTCCACGCGGGTTACTGAAACGCCCGGGCGCGCATACGACGCGAAAAGCTCCGGACCCAAGGTCGGGGCCGCTGCCAATACGAACTGTATCGTCCCGCGATTCTGCGACTCTCGCCAAAGCCGTTCGCACGCTTCCATAATCAAAGGATAGTGCCGCTCGATTTCGCCTCGCCGGCTGCCGGGAAGCAGAGCAACGATCGGACGCCCCGGATCGAGGCCGTATCGCACCATAAATTCAGCGCGGCTGATCGACGCTCGGACCACGTCCACGAGCGGATGCCCAACGAAATCCACCGGCACTCCAGCCTCGCGATAAATCTCCTCTTCAAAAGGGAAAATCACCACCATGCGTTCCACGAGCCGCTTCACCACCCGCACACGCCCGGGACGCCACGCCCACACCTGCGGCCCGATGAAGTATCCCACGCGAATCCCGTTGTTTTTCAGCCGGCGCGCCACACCCAGATGTGTCCCAGGAGAATCAACCAGAATCGCCAGCGAAGCGCGCCGCCGCACAGCTTCAGAAGCAAGCTTCCGCTGCACGCTGACCACGGTCGGAATCTTGTGCAGCACTTCCGAAATGCCCACAACTGCCACCCGGTGATAATCCGCAATCAACTCGACACCGGCCGCCGCCATTTGCTTTCCGCCCATTCCAAATAGCTGGGCACCCGTACGCTCTCGCAGCGCCGTCGCAAGCCGCGCCGCATACATATCACTCGATGCTTCGCCCGCCGAAATCAAAATTTCACGCGCGCTCATCGAGCAATTCCGAACACCAATTCAGTTGTAAATGAGAAAGCTTGGCGAGGCCGAACGGCTCGACGGATGCGAGCTGACGCTTCAGTCATCGGCCGGAAGCGGACGCGAAAATCCGGACGCCCCCGCGCCGGGAACGGGAAGCGAAAGCTCTTGTTCCTTGTACTGAAGCTGATACAGCCGGTAGTAAATCCCGCGCAGGCCGAGAAGTTCCTGGTGCGACCCCTGCTCGCGCAAACGGCCCTTGTGAAACACCAGAATGCGATCCGCGTGCTGAATCGTGCTCAGGCGATGCGCGATCACCACCGCCGTACGACCTTCGAGGAGCCGGTCGAGCGCCTCGCGTATTAGAAGCTCGGTCTTCGTGTCGACGCTCGACGTGGCCTCATCGAGGATCATAAATTTCGGATCGTGTGCCAGCGCGCGCGCAAAACTTACGAGCTGCCGCTGCCCCACCGAAAGAGTCGAGCCGCGCTCCGTCACAGGCGTTTCGACGCCCTGCGCCAGCGATTCGACGAACGGCCCGAGTCCCACTTCGCGCAGCGCCCGTTCCGCATCCGCCCGGCTGATCTTCTCCGTACCGAGTTTCACGTTCGATTCGAGCGTTCCGGTGAAAAGGAACGGATCCTGCAGCACGATGCCAAACATTTTCCGCAGATCCTGCAGGTCCATCTCACGAATGTTCACGCCATCCAGCAGGATTTCGCCGCGCTGCACGTCGTAAAACCTCAGCAGCAGCTGAATAATCGTCGTCTTGCCTGCTCCCGTATGCCCAACGATCGCCAGCGTCTGCCCGGGCTCCACGCGGAAGGAAACGTCGCGAAGCACCCAATCCTCTTCTTTCGGATTTGCTCCGCCGTGATAAGCAAACCAAACGTTGCGAAATTCGATTTCCCCACGCGGCGCAGGCAGCGAATGCACCTTCGCCGGCGAGACTATCGTCACCGGCTCGTCGAGCAGGCCAAAAATGCGCTCCGACGCCGCCATTGCCGCCTGCAAAATATTGAATTTTTCGCTCAAGTCCTGAATCGGCCGGAAAAAGCGCTGCGCATACTGAATAAACGAAATCAGCACGCCCAGAGTAAAAGTTCCGGCAATCACGCGAATGCCGCCCACCCAATACAGGAGCGCCACTCCGCTCATGCTCAAAAGTTCCACAGCCGGATAAAAATACGAGAAAGCGTCAATCGCGTCTTTGTACGCTTCCATGTGAATCCGGTTCAGTTCCGCGAACTGAGCGCGCGATTTTCGCTCCCGGTTGAAAAGCTGCACCACCGACATTCCGCTGATATGTTCCTGCAGAAATCCATTGATTCGCGCGATAGCGGTGCGAATGTTGCGGTTCGCGTCGCGAACGTGATTTCGGAAGATATACGTCAGCAAAAACATGAACGGCAGCGGAGAAAGCGTCACAACCCCGAGCAGCGGATGCCAGCGGATCAGGAACACAGCGAGCCCGATGAGCAGCACGAAATCGTTCAGCATCGCCGCCACGCCCGAAGCAAAAAGATCGTTCAGAGCGTCCACGTCCGTGGTCGAACGCGTCACGAGTCGCCCGACCGGCGTGCGATCGAAAAAGCTCATCGGCAGCCGCTGCAGATGCTCAAAAATTTCCTTACGCAGGTCGTACATCGTCTTCTGCCCAACGGACTGCATGATGCGCATCTGCAGATACTGAAGCGCAAAACTCGCGGCCAATGAACCCATGTAAAGAAGGCAAATCACAGCGATGCCAATAAGGCCCACCCGCTTCGTCATTACGCCGTGCGCCACCGGCAAAATGTAACGATCCACGCCGCGTCCAAAAAGAAACGGCCCCACGATCTCCATGCCAGCCACAGCCAGGCTCATCGCCACCGCAACGAACACCTGCAAGCGATACGGGCGCAAGTATTTCATCAGCCGGTGCGTCAGCCGCGTGTCGTAAAGCTTGCCGAGTTTCTCTTCTTCGCGGAAATCGCTCATTCGCGTTCTAGCTCTGCTTCCAAAAGCTGCTTTTGATACAGATCGGCGTAATAGCCGCCAAGCGCCAACAGTTCATCGTGTGTTCCGCGCTCGATGATTCGTCCGTTGCGCAACACCACGATCTGATCCGCATTTTTCACAGTGGAAACGCGGTGCGATACGAGAATCGTCGTGCGCTCCCGCATCAAGCCTTGCAAGCCACTGAGTATCCGCTCTTCGGTGGCCGTATCGACGCTCGAGAGCGAGTCGTCGAGCACCAGGATTTTCGGTTTGCGGGCAATCGCACGCGCCAGTGAAGTTCGCTGTCTCTGTCCGCCCGATAACGTAATCCCGCGCTCTCCGAGAATCGTGCTGAAGCGGTCGGGGAATCCCTGAATCTCGCCAGAGATGCTCGCAATTTCGGCGGCCTCGAGGACGGCCTCATCCAGCACGTTCTCTACGCCAAAGCCAATGTTCTCGCGAATCGTTTCGCTGAAAAGGAAAGTGTCCTGCGGCACGTAGCCGATCGCGCGGCGCAGTTCTGCCACGGGATAATCTCGAATCGGGCGCCCATCAATCAGCACGCTTCCCGGCGGCGCCTCCCACAATCGCGCAATCAGCGCCGCTAACGTCGATTTGCCGCTGCCGGTCGGCCCAACGATCGCTAAAGTTGAGCCGGCAGGAACGTGCAGCGAAATGTCGTGCAGCACAGGTTCATTCGGCGGGCTGCCGGAGGGCGACGGGTACGCGAAATTCAAATGGCGAAATTCAATTTCACCGCGGATAGGCGTTTCATTCGCCACACCGTCCATTCCAGCAACATTCGCGTTTCCGTTCGATCCCGCACTCGTCCTCGCTAGGTCGGCCCCGTCGCGAATATTCGGTTCGGCCCTGAGGACATACATCAACCGCCCCATCGACGCCGCGCCACGCTGGAATATATTCGTTACCCACCCAAGCGCGATGATCGGGAAAATCAGCACGCCGAGAAAAGCGTAGAACGACCACAGCGTTCCCAGCGAAACACCGCTGTCCATCACCTGCGTTCCGCCCCTGCCCAGCAAAATCACGAAGCTCAACCCAATCAGAGCCGTCAGCGCAGGGAAGAACAAGCTCCACGAGCCGATGAGCTTGATATTGCGGTCCACATAATCGCGGTTGGCCTTCTCGAAAAGCCCAATCTCAGATTTCTCCTGCGCATACGCTCGCACCACGCGAACGCCGGTCAGATTCTCCTGCGCCCGCGTCGACAGCGCACCAAGCGCCGCCTGAATCCGTTCCGATAGCCTGTGAATCGTCTGCCCGAAATAATAAACAGCGAGAACCACAATCGGTACGGGCAGTAGCACCCACAGCGTCAGCGCGGGCGACAGCCGGATCATGAAGAAAAGCGCCACTACGGACGTCGCAATCGTAGTCGCCGTGTACATAATTCCCGGGCCGAGCACCATCCGCACCGCGTTCAAATCATTCGTCGCGCGAGACATCAGGTCGCCGGTGCGATTATTCACGTAGAACTCGGGATCCATGCGAACGAGCCGGTCGAACAGATCGTTTCGCAAATCGAATTCAATTTCGCGCGACACCCCGATCAGAATCCACCGCGTCCAGAAGGAAAAAATACCCTTCACCACCATCGCGATCATGATCGTCAGGCAATAAAGGCCCAGTGCATGCCGGTTGAGCGGAGAATAGAATTTAAGCACCGGCCACAACACGGCCCGCGCGGTGCCCGACAAAGTGGTGAGCGGCCGCGGAAGCCCGTTCAGACAATCGGCGATGATGCCTTGAACCAGCTGAGGAAGCGCCGCAACAATACCCATCAGCAGGTCAAGAGTCAGGCCCAGCGTCACCATTCCCTTGTAGCGCGCCACGTAAGGCAGCAGTGGCTTCAGATTCTGCCAGCCCGAAGGTTTCTTCGCCGGACGCGCCGCGGCTGCCACGGGTTGTGCGATTGCGCTCATTGCCTTACCTGCGATTCCGGTGTTGCGAGATTTTTCGTTTCGCCGGCAAAATGTTCGTAGGTCCGATCGAGCGATTCGTACAGCTTCCGCTCAGGATTCCAACGGATTCCGATGGTTTCGATGTAGCCGCCGGCGGGCTTGGCCAGCGGCGCGAAGTACATTTGCAATCCCTTGTCTTCGTGCTGCTCGAACTGAAGCCGCCAGGCCGTCACCGGCGCCAGAGGCGTCCCGCCAAGATAGCCTTTTGGATTCTCGAGATGCTCGTCGCAACGAAATACTTCCTTCCACTTGCCGCCGTCGTTTTCCAGCACCACAGCTCTGCTCACCAGCGTCCCGGGCGTCACGCCCTGCGGCGTCGATTTCAACCGGTTCACCGCAAATATCTGCTGTTTCCCATTCTTAGCCAGATCGCCAAATGCCAGCACTTCCGTTTCCGATCCGAGTGCAGCCTCAGCAGCTGCTTGAATATCGGGAGGAATCACGGGTTTCGCAGGAGTTGCGGGTTGTGCCGTACCGTTTTTGGTCGATTCCACGGAGGACGACATAAACGACTTGTCGCACCCACCGCAAACGAGTGCGACGACGCCGGCTGCCACGAAAATGGCATAGCGCTTCACCAATATTTCAGATAATTGTAGCCGTTTGGCTCCGCTAGGCAGAAGAATTCTCCGAGACTTTAATTTCCCCAGGCTGCACCCCGCAGCCACGCTACCGAGCCGCGAGAATCTCCTCGATACGCGATTCAAAATTCTCCTCGCCCTCGGACCACATTTTCAGACGCTCGATCGGTACTGCCTTTTCGATGCGGCGAACCCACTCCAGGAGTCTACGAATATTTTCGGTGGTCTTTTCCTGGTAATTTCGCAGGTTTTCCGGCCTATCCATGGCCTCGAGGAACCGCTTTTCCTCCGCGCTCTCCGGATTGGCCTTCTCGCCGCGGCGGAAACCCAGCAAACCTCCGTGCCCGGTGAAAAAATGCTCGAATCCGAGATCGATCTCCAGGTGTCCGAATTCACGCCAGTATCCGTCGTCGTAATCCTCGCCACGGCAGAGAAGTTCGAGCGGCTGCGGCTGAAGCTGCCACCGCCCAAGCGCGTCATCGTATGTCCAGAGATCCCAGTCCGTGCGGACTTCGTAAGCCGAGTCGTTGTGCAGGTGATCTTTGGCAAGTTCAATCACGCTGTTGGCATCGAGCGGCACCGCGCGCAAATCCTGCTCGAGAATCGGCGATTCGGTGGAGTCCACCGCGCGAACCACAAGATAGCTGAATCCCGGCGCAGTGGCGGAGAAGGGAACTGTGGCGAGCAGCGCCCCAAACTGCTCCAGAATCTGCGGCTCCGAAAAATCCTTGCACCAGATGCTGACGTAAGCGTGGTTGGACATAACCCAGCCATTATACCGGCATCGCGGTTCGCGCGATAAATTGGCAACCAAAATTCGCAATAAAAATTTTCCGCTGAAATTTGACGGTAAAGAATCGGCGGCGTAAAATTGAAGCTGAAGCTGATAAATTGGCGGCGATTTTGGGAACGCGATTCGGAAAGCTTCCCGGCTACTTCGTTTGCTTCGGCAGGTCGTCGTCTTCTTCGTCGTCGGGCCTGAAATCCGCGGAAAGTCCCAGCAGGCGATTCTTCAACGTGTCACCCATTCCTGAGAGAACTTCCGAGCACGTATCGCGCAGGCGCTTTTCCGCGGCCTTGGCGATCGTATCGAGCACGGTCTGCGAATGCTGGCCGAGCGTCGTGGCGGAAGCAAGCAGCCAGGAGTTCGAGGCGTTCTCGAGCCGCTCTTTATAGTGCTCGATGTTTTCGTCTGTGGTCTGTTTCAGCCGCTCCATCCAGGCTTTTTTCTCCTGCTCCTGCTGCGCCTGCCAATTCTCCACGATCGGCATCAGCTGCGATTGCAAATAAACGCGCGCCTGTTCCACTCCATCGAGCATCCGCTCGTCGAGCTTGGATTGAAATTCGGTCAGCGAGCCTTCGCGGTTGAACTCCATGTCGGAGCGCGCTTTCTCGAGCGCCTCGCGCGACGATTCCTCGAAGCGCCGCAGTGATTCGAGCGTCACGCGATTCACCTGGTTCGCAAAGGTCGCGCCGGCCACTTCCGCGTTCTCGCTCAGCTTGTTGCGCTGCCGATCGACCACTTCCTTCGCCGCGTCCTCAATCTGCGCCTGGCTGTGCTCCACATACGTCCGCCGGTAGTGATCCAGTTCCGACGCGAGCAGCCGCGAAGTTTCCGCCGCGCGGTCGCGGAGCGAGGTAGTCGCCTGTTCGACCGAGCGTTCCATCGACGTCTGCATCGTGGTCTGCGCCTTTTTCTGGTACCACTCGGACGCCTTCAGCAGCGCCTCATACGTGTGGTGCTCGGTCTCGGTGCCCTTGCGCTCAATGTCCTCGGTGACCTTCGAAACCACCTCGCGGCAGGACTGCTCCACCTCAGCCGGAACCTTGGCCGCTTCCTGGCGCAGCCGTTCGAGCGATTCCTGCACGGCAGTCTCCGCTTGCTGCTTCAGATTCTCGCGCACCGAGTCCTGAATCTTCGAAGCGTGGCCGGAAATCTGGTCGATGTGCTCGACGACGGTATTTCGGAACTGCGCCGCCTGCTCCGCTACTTCCATCGCCTGCTCTTGCAGCGAGCGCTGAATCTTCGCGGCGTGACCAGAGATGTTGTCGATGTGCCCGCGCGTGGCCTCTTTGAGCTCTCCGGATTGCTCTGAAATCTGCTGCATCTGCTCAATGAGCGCGGTTTGAGTTTCAGCGGCACGCTCTTCGGCGCTGCCAAGCTGGGAAATCACGTTCTGCGCATCGCCCACCTTGGAAGCGAGGGTCTGATCGAAGTCTCGAGTGAGGCGCTGAACAACTTTCTGCGCAGCCGCTTCGAGCGTCGGCTCAATCTGCTCGGCGCGTTCTGCAATGGCCTTGTCTGCCTTGCGCCCGATTTCGTCATATTTCTCAGCCAGGATTCCGTCGAGCCGCTGCTGGGTGCGATCCAGCATGGATTGTGCGGCGGACTCGAGCCGCAACTTCGCCTCGTCCGCGCGAGCCCGCTCCTGCTCGAGATTGGCTCGGACCGATTCGAGCGTACTTTGAGCGGCTGCATCGAGCTGCGACTTCACTTCATTCGCGCGGGCTCGCTCCTGCTCGAGATTCGCTCGGACCGATTCAAGCGTGCTTTGCGCGGCAACGTCGAGTTGCGACTTTGCCTCGTTCACGCGGGCCCGCTCCTGATCGACCGCTGCCCGAACAGATTCAAGAGTGGTTCGCGCCGCTTCTTCGAGAGTTGATTTTGCTTGTTCGATGCGGGCGCGTTCTTGTTCAAGATCCGCTTTCAGCGAATCAGCGGCGGAGCGCGCCCCGGTAATCACTTCATCGAGCGTTCCCTGGAGTCCCGCTTTCCTTGCTTCAATGTCTTGCTGCGCCTGTTCGAGTGCCGCGCGCGATGCGTCGTTCAGTTGCGCGCCGATTTTCTGCGATGCTCCAGCCAGCGCGGCGTCAAATGTTTCCTGCCAGCGCCGGTTGACTTCGCCCACTTCGACGTTGGCCTGTTCCACCGTCTGGCTGCGGATCGTCTGCGCCGTGTCTTCCAGGCTCTTGCGCCAGTCGTCCAAGTGGCGTTGCGCTGCTTCGGGCGACGAAAGAATGTCAAGGGATGGTGATGCAGCTTGCCGGCTGCTGATCGCCCGCTCCACAGCTTCTTCGACCGCGGTCTTCAAATTTTGCGCGGTAGCCTGTTGAGCCGCCTGCAGCGCAGCTTGCTCGGCCGCAGTGCTGACCGCTTGCTGCACCGCGTTTCGCACTTTCGCATCGAGATGTTCCGTCGAAACCTCGGTAGCTTTACGCGCTTCTTCCACGATTGCGGCGGTGCGCTGCGCCGCCTCCTGAACCACTTTCTTCACCGACGTCTCAGAGACGCGCTCCATCGAAACCTTGATCGCTCGCTCCACAGCTTCGTGAAGCTGCACGTCCAGCTGCTGGCGCACAATCGTCATTTCTTCGGCGATCGCAGTTTCAGCGCCCTTGCGCATCGTCTTATCGAGATTTTCTTTGACTTCCGTCACCACCTTAGCCATCTGCCGCGCGATCGCAGCCTGCGATTCGGCTGACGGCGCTGCTACCGGGTGTATTTTGCTCTCGCCGTGTGACTCGAGGGGCGGAGCAACGTGTGCCGCAGGCGGAGGAGTTGCTCCACGTTTCTGCGGCGCAACATGAGCGACAGGCGCAGCAGGCGCTGGAGAAGCAGGAGACGCGGAAGTGGGCGCAGGCTGGGCTTGCGCGGGATTATCGGCCTCCGGCGGCGCGGAAGCGGCCGCGTCTATCTCGAACTCTTGGACGAGTTCCAAGGTGCGCGACGCGTCGGTGCCACCTTCGGCGATTGACGATTGCCAGTCGTCCGGAGGAAACGCGATGCCCCAGACATTGCCGGGCGTTTCAAATTCGAGCCCAATCTGAAAAAGTTCTCGAACGGTGCGCGGACGCTGCACCCAAACTACGCGGCCCTGCACCGAGTGCGGCGGGCGACCGGGTTCGGGCGTCGGAATATCCAGAGTGACGATCGAATTCTTGGGAACGTAGTGCTTCGACTGGTACTTACAACCGTGGCAGTTCACCATCACGGTGGTGGTGCGCTCTTTGAAGGGCTGCCCCAAGGCATCCACACCCGTCACCGTGAGCGGCACCGCCTGCACAATGCGCGTGCTGCGCCGCTTCTGCGTGCCGGGATCGTTGGACAGCGCGGATTCGTTCACCCAAGCCTCCGGGGAGCAACTTCTAAGGGTAGCACTCTGCTCAGGCGCGAGCGAACGGCCTTGCACGTTAGTGCGAAAGGGTAACTTCGGAGTGAATCTAAGTGAGGTGTGTCGACAAGCGTTGAAGTTCCGAAAAAGCGGTTCTTGTTGCGGTTAGAAAATTGTTTAGTGGTTTGTTTTCCGCAACTTAACTCAATTCCTGTAAAACGACGGTTGCGGTTAGAATTCTGGCGCGTGGGAGAGGGGCGGAAGCTACATCGCGCATTTCGTGCGACCCTCATGCCCGCACCTCCTAGTCAGACGACATAATCACTATTTGATTATATCACAGAGATGAAATTCGCACGCGTGCCGCTTTATGAAAAGCACTCACGCCTGCGATCACGTTTTATGCCCCCTTCAGATCTCATTTCGAGGTGGGTGGTGCGAAGCGGATTTATCAACATCTATCCGGACCCAACCCCCCCGGCCCATTTAAAAAAGGCTAAAGTCAGGTAGTACTCGACGTCGCGGCCGAAGCCGCTGCCTTGACGCTGCCGAGCAGTTTCATCAGGTCCCTGACTTGGATATTTTCAACTGAGCGCACGGCATCCTTAATCTCCCGGCTGAGCGCGTCGTCAGCGCGGCCAGCCACGAGCCTATCGAATTTTTCGACGGAGTCCTCCCATGTGAAAGGACGGGAAGCGAGGCCCGGATAGTCCTGAACCTCGTGCTCAATCACTTTTCCGTCTTGAAGGCGGACGGTGATCTTGGCCGGCATCTTCCCGGGATATTCTTCGGTGTATTCATGGTTCGGCCGGACGGAAACCTTTTTCAGTAGCGCCTGCACGTCTGGCTTCGCGATGCGGTCTGGCTTGAATTGCGCCGGTTGCACGTCGCCGTCAAGGAGCGCCACCGCAAGCAGATACGGTAGGCTGTGATCCGCCTGTTCCTTGGTCTGGATGACTCTGTCCACGCCGTATAGGCCGCCTCCGGCAAAGTCGTAGGCGAGTTGAAAAACCTCTGCCTCAATCGAGACTACCTTGCTGGGATCGATCTTGTTCTGCTTAGCAAGTTCGACCATGCAATAAACAGCCGACTGGGTGTGGATCATGGAGTTGTACTTTTTGATGGTGCTCTCCACAACACCCTCGTATCCCTGCTTATCCCAGTCAATATTGATCTTCATTCTCAGGAGATGGTCAATGCCCATCGGGCCCTCGATCACTTGCAGTGGTCCCTCGACGCCGCGTCGAGCCAGGAACAGCGTGTTCATAGCGCCGAGCGCAGACTGCGCCGAGGCGAGGCCCTTCCATTGCGACAGAGGCTTGGCTCGAATAACAGCGAATGACGCATCGCTGGCCGCCGCCATCGCGATGGCGTGCGCGATCTGCCGCTGACTTAACCCCATCAGGCGGCCGGCAGCGGCGTTGAGCGAAAAGGCCAGTTGAGAGGTGTGGTCGAAGCCGCTGGTCATGAAGTTGGCGTGATCAACCAACCGTGACTGGACCGTGTAGCCCAGCGCCACCCCGAGCATCAGGTCTTTTCCGCTGCCGCCCACAACCTCGGCGATGGTCAACGCCACGCCGAAGTTATCTGCCGTATGGCACGTCTCGGTCTGTGCAAGGAAGTTGTCCATGAAATCGACATAGCGCACGAGTGCTGTGTGCCAGAAGGCGGCATAGATCGGGTTTGCCTGTCCGCCGCCGATGAGCCCGCACGGGCCAATGCCGCCGAACTCAGCTACTTGATCGCGGCAGGCCTGAACGGGGCCGGCCCCCAAGGCGGCGATGCAGCAGCCCAGCGAGTCTAAAATATGAATTGGCAATTGCTTGCGCGATTCGGCCGAGAGGTCGGCAAAAGAAGCGCGGGTGGCATACTTCGCGAGACTTTCCACTTGAGTCATCATCGGAATCCTCCTTTTTTATTTCCGAGTTGATTTGTCTAGGATGTCAGGACGATGAAAATCCCCATTGTGATCAGCGAGCCGATCACGCTGAGGAACACAGCAGAGGCAGCCTCCGCCTGTACGACTCGATATTGGAGAGCCAACATGACGACAATAGGCATGGCTGGGATGGCCGTCGTCAGCACCGCCCCGCTGACAGTCGGATTGCCGTAGCCGAGCCATCGCAAGCCACCCAGAACCAACGCGGGCTGTACGATGTTTTTCAGAAATACGAAGAACAAGACGCGCCAGTTGAACATGATTCTGCCGGATGCAAGCACGATCCCGCAGGCGAACATGGCGACACCGCCGGATGCGTGTCCCAGCATGTAAAGCGAATGGACGATGAGCTGAGGAATGCGGAAGCCGCTCAGCACGATAGCGAAAGCGAGAACAGGAGCCCAAACCATGGGTTCTTTCACCGTCGCCACGACTTTGGCCGCGAGAAAGGCGAGAGGCGATGTGCGGGACGATTCCGAAGGCGCCCCGTCCTGCAGTACTGAGCTGCTTCCCTGCGATCCTCTCCCTGTTGTATCTAATGAGAGAAAAAGAATCGTGACTGGCACGACCGTGAGGTTGATGACGAGACTGCCTACTGCAATCGGGATAGCGGCACTGGGGCGTCCCAACAGATCGCCGAGAACAGCTGGACCTGCGAAAGGCACTGCCGGCGCGGAAGCCGTGAGCGCGCACAACGCGCTGACGCCCATCGACATACGAAATGCAATGCGGCATAACAGAAAAACCGCCCCGTAAAATCCAATCGTCGCGACGCACAACGCGATGACCGGCGGGAGGTCGTGGCTTAGTTCCGCGCGCGATGACGTAACTGTTCCGGCAAAAAGCGCCAATGGCACGGCGTAAAGGAGCACCATTCGATTCAGGATTGAGGCTTCCTTCAGCCCAAAATCGTGGTGCCAAGCGGCCACGAGGCCGAGCAGAAACGTCACGACCATTGGAAGAAGCGCGCCTAAAATAGTGTTTAGCATGGGGGCAGTTCTGTGGCCGCCGTTCGGTACAACGCGATCTAACCTGCTTATGCCTGGTAATGGAACTCCAGCGGGTTGTGCGAGCCTGCCCGGAGTTTGCCGCAGAAGTTTTGTTCCTGCTAAATCGGATTTTCCTCGAAAAGGCGAGCAACGAGGACGGAATCGAGATACGCTCGAACTTCAATGATCGTGCCATTCACAAAGCGACATATCCAACAGTAACGGTTGTCGAACTTGAACCCGTTCTTAGCGATGGCTTTAGAATGCAGCTCGACCACCGCCCAGTCACCGCTAACGAGTACATGTTCCGTATACAACTCTGCGCCTTTCGGTAAAACCTTGCTAAGCTTTTCAAATGTATGGGCGAGGAACTCGGCCTTGCTGTGATAGTGACCGGCAAGAGGATGCGTTCCTTCGACGGTCCAGTCCACGTTGTCCGCGACGTGATCGAAGAACTCCTTACCGTCTCCGGATTCCAAGCTTTTGAAGACTTCGCTAACGTAAGCTGGGGTCAACTCCTGAGTTACGCCGGGTCGTGCTGCGCTGGACATCTCTAAGTGACCTCCTTCAAATATCGTGACCATCAGCAGCAAGGGTACCGTCGAACCAATTCTCGTAAAATACAATACAGGGAATCTAGTAGGCTGGCAGCTCGCTGTCCGCTCTGGGTAGCCTTCAACTCCAACGAAGTTTTGCCATCTGATAGATCCCGATAAACGCCGTTTCCGGACAAGATAAGCGTTGCGAACAGGGATTATCACTACCTATCTCGGTCTGAATTGCTGGTGCGAAGCGGATTTCTCGACATCTATCCGGGCAAGCCGGCGATTGCTTGTGAATCTTACACTGCGGCGGGATTTATTTCTGGCTTAAAAGATAGAGGTCGGCCTGGCCACCGGGGCGCGCGTAAACAATTGTGGAGAGGTCACGGGAGAAATCGTATGCATTGCCGTGGTAGAAAAGGTTGAAGGCGAAAGGCACCTTCAGGGCGACGTGGGCGGTCCCTACAAGTTTCCCGTCGCGCCAGCCCTGGCGGTAGATCATGACTTCTCCGCGCGAGGCCACCGGATACAGGAAAGATTGGCCGTCGGGGGCCAAGTAAACGGAAAAGGTCAAAATGCCCGGAAGCAATTCCGTGCACTTGTGCTCTCGCAGGGAGTATTCGTAGATTCCGACCTGCTTGCCCGTCACACGGGAGCTCAGCAAGTAATTTCCGTCCGCAGAGGCGTCCCACACAAAGCCGCACACATTAGGAAGGGTTTCGACTTTGTTCCCATCCAATCCAACCTTCCAGGTGATCTGTTCGAGGCTGGACTTCTCATACCCGGTGACGTACAGGGCCTTGCCATCGCTGGCCCATGCCTCGCTGTCGGTCGCCGCCGCAGGCAATGCGAGTTCCCGTAAACCGCTGCCATCCGGCGCCACGATGTAGGTCTGCCCCTTTCCTTCCGCTTCGTTCTCGACGAAACTGAGCAACGAGCCGTCCGGAGACCAGAATCCGGTAGTTAGGTCCGAGCCGGTCGCGAGGCGGATTCGGTTGCTGCCGTCGAGGCCGGAGGCCCAGACTTCTCTGCGGCCCATTTCCGGCCTCGTGACGTACATGACGCGCTTTCCATCCCGGGAGAGGGAGGGCTGCGTGGCATCCTCGGTCACCACGTCCGTGAAGTCCTTCGATCGGACTCGGTACACGGTCAGGGCACCGGAGGTTTTTCCATTCACGTAATAGAGCCCGCCGCTCACCGGGTCGGGCATGGGAGAAAAGTCGGAACCGGGGCCGGAAGTAACCTGGGTGAGGGTTCGGTCGGCCAGCGTGTATCGCCAGATGTTTGTGAGTCCGTTGACTGTGCGACTGAACAGGAGGGACTTGCCAGGCTCGTCCCAAACGTAGTCGGGTGCCTCAGGGATGTCCCTGGATTCCGACTCAGCCTGGTGGCCCCGGGCATCCACCACGTATGCGCGGTACACGAAGCCGCCGGGCCCCGGGATCTGGGCCAAGACGAGCAGCTGGCTTCCGCCGGGAAATGGCAAGACGTTGACTGGACTCGCCGCACCTTCCAGCTTGTAAACCTCTTGCTCCCCGGCCCCCGACTTCGCCGCGCTATAGACACCCTGATCAGGTGCGCCCTTCAGGTAGTACAAAATACTGCCATCGGCAGAGGGCGCCACGGCGGTTCCGGCGACCAGACGCCGCGGCTCACCGCCGAGTGTGGGCACCCTCCAGACCTCATCGCGCCCGGGAGTGCGCTCGTAATAGATCTCTGTTCCGTCGCTTGCGAAAACAACGCTGTCCTTATCGCCTTCGTCCTTGGTGAGCTGCAGCGGTTCACCGCCCGACGTCAACATAACGAACACCTGGAAGAAACCGGAAACAGGCGACGTGAATGCGACGGCGCGGCCGTCCGGTGAGATAGCTGCGCCTTGCATCCCCTTATTCCAATGGCTGATTTGCTTGATGATGGCCGGTCCGCTGGGTTCTTTGGCGCGGGTCGCAAAGTGATGAAACCCGAAGGCTGCCGCGAGAACGGCTACTCCAGCCGCGGAGAGGATTGCGGTTCGGCCGAGGAGCCAATCCGAACGTGACACCCGAACGCCCGCAACCGCTTCGTGCGCCGCCGATCTCCCCGACTGAGAGGTCCTCCCGAATCGGAATCGCGTCGTAGCCGCTTGAGGTCCGCACGCACCTCCGCGGCTGACTGGTAACGCAGATTGCGGTCCTTTTCGAGCGCCTTGTTGATGATTTCCTCAAGTTTTGCGGGCAGCTCGGGATTCAACCGCGCTGGCGGGATCGGTGCGCGGTTCAAGATGGCTTCACAGATCACGCCCGAGCTCTCTCCGCGGAATGGCAGGGCTCCCGTGGCCATCTCGTAAAGCACGACGCCAAAGGAAAACAAATCCGTCCGCGCATCCAGTTCTCTGGCTCGGATCTGCTCCGGGGACATATAGGCCACCGTCCCCACGGGATTACCGGGGCTGGTGAGGTGCTCGGCGCATACTTCTGGCGTTCCTTGCGTGCCCAGAGTGGATGCGTCCCCTCCTTGCGGCTTCGACAGCTTCGCCAGTCCGAAGTCCAGAATCTTGGCGTGGCCGCGCCTGGTGATGAAAATGTTGGCTGGCTTGATGTCCCGATGAACCGTGCCCGCGGCGTGTGCCGCATCAAGAGCGTCCGTGACATCGATGCCCCAAGCCAGGATGGATTCCAGATCGAGGGGACGGCCGAGAATCCGATGCTTCAGCGTCTCGCCATCGAGAAATTCCATGGCAATGAAGACCCTGCCGTTCTCTTCGCCGACGTCGTGGATGGTGCAGATATTCGGATGATTCAGCGCGGAAGCCGACTCCGCTTCTCGCCGGAAGCGCGCCAAGGCCTGCCCGTCGTGAGCCATGTTTTCGGGTAGGAACTTCAGGGCCACAGGAGGGTGCAGGCGTGTGTCCTCCGCCTTGTAGACCACGCCCATGCCCCCACCGCCGAGCTTCTCGAGGATCCGGTAGTGGGAAATGCTCTGGCCGTGGAGTGAGTTAGCCATGCTCGCGCAATCTTAAGTTGCGAGCCAGTGTCAGTCAACGATGCCAAGCGTCGCGGGCGGATGTTTTCCGCAACTTAACTCAAATCCTGTAAAACGACTGTTGCGGTTAGAATTCTGGCTCGTGGGAGAGGAGCGGAAGCTACATCGCGCATTTCGCGCGACTCTCATGCCCGCACCTCCTAGTCAGACGACATAGTCACTGTTTGATTATATCACAGAGATGCAATTCGCACGCGTGCCGCTTTATGAAAAGCACTCACGCCTGCGATCGCGTTTTATGCCCCCCCTACAGATCTCATTTCCATAGGTGGTGCGAAGAGGATTTATCAACACCTATCCAAACTTTCCTCCGGAAATCGGCCACGGATAGCTTCCGAGTAGCTAATGAATCTCGAGTGTCGGTTGCATCATTGCAGGGCAGGAGTAAATTCCATTCTCCCTCAGGCGCTCCCCGATACGAGGTAGAAAAGATCGCCGAAGCGAAGCACAATATTGCGGCATCCTCTGTATCCATTTGCGCCGACTATCTAAAAATAGAAAGGGAGGAAGTCTTCTGACTTCCTCCCTGGTTGTGGTTACCCAACAAACATTACTGCAACGGAGGAAAGCCCGACGTCGCGCACGGGGCCGGTGGACTCGCACCGCCGCCAGCTGCGGCCGAGTTAACTCGAATTACGCCAGTTTCATCGATGCAATACGCTGCGGTTCCGGTATTCAACGTGATCGGTCCGGTACCAACCGAGAATCCAGTATCACCGGAAGCTCCGCAGGCTGCAGGAACGCCCGCAGTCAATTGCCTTACGCCGTTAGGTACATAATTATACTGGTAACCGCCCTTTTGGAACGGGGCAGTCGACAGCACTTCGTCGACCAGTTCCGCGTTGGCGCAGGTTGCAGCCGCGCCTGCCGCGCCGCCCAACTGTGTGAGGGTCAGCGTGAAGCCGTCACTGTACGTGGACGAGAAGGTTTCCTCGGCCGAGTTGATCGTACGGAGCGTGCCGACTGCTGCCGACTGGTTGGCTGCAATCTTGGCGCGAAGCAGGTTGGGAATTGCGATGGCCGCGATGATCAAAATGATCGCCACGACGATCAGCAATTCGATAAGTGAAAAGCCCTTCTGATTGTTCTTCATTGTTTCTCCTTGAATCGAATCTCGTGTGTTCTCTTGTACTCCCTGGCGGGGTACGTTCCGATATAGCGCACGCGATGTGCCAGGCAGGTACATAGAGGGTACTCATGAAACAACGGAGGTTAAGCCCTACGCTTCTTTAGACATACAGGGATTCCTGTAGATGTCTGTGACGGGCATCACAAAGCATTATTTTCCCATAACTTAGAAAGCGACACAAAAGGTCGACCCAAAATGCCTATTTATGACTTGCAAACGGACCTAAAACCTTGTGGAACTCTCGTCGCGATTCCCCGCGTTTTATGCCCCCTACAGATCCAATTTCGAGATAGGTGGTTCTATAAAAAGGGATGTCAACAAAAAAGCTTCTCCTTCGGCCGGTAGCCGCGAGATTTTTTGTCTCGATATCCAGCCCACTGTTTGCAGATGGCTCTCGATCGCTCGAGAGGTTTTTCTCTGGATTGCTCTTCCGTTCCCTCGGTTCATTTTCTCGTGGTGACAGCGCCCGTCGATTCCTGAAACTTGGCAAGCGATTCAATCCCGTGGCAACCATGGTTCTATCTGAGGCTCTGGGCCTATCGCTATTTCTGGTTCTCCGAAGGGGCATAGCGTGAGAACGGTGACTCGGTGCCGAAGCACACAGGGTCGGACCACCTATCTGATACTCCCCTCGAACCGAGCGTCTCCAGAACCGAACCGACCACCACTCAAGAGGTTGGAACGAGCTCTCTACCAGAGACGCTCAAGCTGCTTGCCGATGTAACTCGTTGGCGTCGAAACACACTCCTTTCTTCCAAATCGTCAAGGTGATCGCGGCGATCTTCCGTGCCAGGGTGAGGCGAGCCATCGCCGGCCGCCTCCCTTTGGCCAGAAGCCCAGCGTAAAATTCTTGGAACGGTCCCGGTCGAGTGCTGGCAGATATCGCCGCACTCTTGAAGATATTTTTCAGATCGTGATTATGGTTTTCGTTCAGGCCCAGCACGGTGACTCGCTCTCGGTTTCGTCGCAGTTGCCCTCTCACAAAGCGGTATTCACCGCTGTCATGAGTCTCGAGTCCGAATCCGCTGTAGGCCCACAGCTGTCGCTTGGTGCGAAAACGATGCGGTGTCTCGAGCAGCGCCACCAGCAATGCGGAACGAATCGGACCCAGATAAGGAATCTGACGCAGTAATTTCACCGCCGGATGTTTCCGGCTTTCCGCTAGCAGATCGCGGCGCGCTCCCTGCCGCAAAGGCTCCAACGCGTCCAATTGTTGGTAGAGCCGCTCGGCTCGCAGGCGAACTCCCGGTTCTACGATCTGGGCCAACCATTCCGCACGATGATGCGGTCGATATACGGCTGGGCCGGCACAAGGAATGGCCCAGCTTCGGTACACCGCCTTGATCCGACTCATCACCCGCGTCAGATCTTTCGTGGTCGTCAGATAGCTGCGCGCTAGCTCCTTCAAAGTGCGCAGCCCGTTCTCTCCGTGGTAGATCGGGGAGAGATGGTTACCACGCAAGAGCTCGGCCAGCTTCCGAGCATCGATCCGATCGCTCTTGCTGCCATCCTTTAATAGAGCAGTTTTCCGAGGATCGCAGACCAAAACATTCGCAACGTGAGGTTTCAGCAGGTCATACAACCAGGCCGCAGAAGTTCCTTCTTCGAAAGTCACCAGCAAGCTGCCGTACAGCCCGCCGATGAACTGCAGAATCGTGGTCGCTTTCGTTTCGAGGATCGACTCCAAGATCAACTTGCCAGCGGAATCCATGACCGCAACTGAAATCGTTGCCTGATGAACGTCCATGCCAATATACTTTGCTTGGTTCACAACGGCGCTCCTTTCGGTAGGTGGTGATACGAGCAATCAAAACCTACCGCAAAGTGGGCGCCTTTTATATTGCGTGCGAAGCGGATTTCGCAACATCTATCCGCGCCGAGCACAGCCGCGCCAGCAAGCAGGTCTAGTGGCGTCTTCCTTGATCGCCTCCTAGTTCTGGGGTTTACAGCGGGGTTGAGCGGCCCTTGCGAGCCGCCCAACAACTCCGTCGGCTCAGTTAGCCGAAGGGAGAGCCTTTGGCATGTTGTTTTTGTCCAATGCTGGCACTGGGTTGTCGGGATGCTGAAGATCCGGTATCAAATCGTTCGACGCACCACCCGGGAAACGCTTGATGCTCGGATACTGCATGATTGTTTTGTCGAAATTGGCGAGCACTATGCTAAACAGTCCCGCCGTCCAGGCGTTATCCTGTCCGGCATACTTTCCAGGTGAGTTCGTCACGCCCCGAGTTGGGACGGCTCCATTGAAGAGCATGTCGTACTTCTCGAACGGATCCATCGTCAGGTTATAGACCGCCGGAATAGAACCCGTATCGAGGTTTGGTCCCAGCCACGTATCCTTCGCCGTCCACACAAACTTCCACGCGATGTTGACCCAAGGCTCCTTTGGATCGCCAGCGACGTCCGCGCGCACTGCATGGAGATATTCGCCATTGATAAAAACCCACGACCTGCGCGCGGAGTGTGGTGATTTGCCGAGGATATAGGCGCTGTTGTCGATGCTGTCGAAGTAGATGGGCTTGCCGTTGTTGTCCTTCATTTCGCCGGTCGGCGGGACAGGAATACCTGCCATCCCCGCCAATGTTGACCAGCAATCGATGTGCGACATCATCTCGCCATAGTAAACTCCTGCCGGAATGTGTCCCGGCCAAGACATAATAGCTGGGACACGCCAGCCACCTTCGTAGGCAGAACCCTTCTCGCCCCGGAACGGTGTTGTTCCCGCATCCGGATAGGCGTCCAGCCAAGCCCCGTTGTCGGCGGTAAGGATGACGATGGTGTTGGGCGCATCGGCACGGATCTCATCCAATACCTTGCCGATGTCGGCGTCCATTTCCATGAGGGAATCCGAGTAGTCACCCAGGTGCGAGCGTCCTCTGAAATCTGGCGCGGCATTGGTGGGGTTGTGCATCTTGATCCAGTTCACATCCATGAAGAACGGCTTAGCGCTCTTGGCGTGCTCCTTGATGTAAGCGACCGCGTAGTCAGCCATCCGTTCGTCCATCGTCGCCATGTAGTCGTATGTGATCGTGGCGACCTTCTTGGCGGGCTGGCCGGCGACCCCTTCCCACTCATCCTGGTTCACCACGGAATCCCAAATTTTTTCGAATTCCGCGTTGTACGATGGAAACCAAGGGTGAAACCACTTGTCCGTGTCGGGGTAGGAATAGACGCCAGCGTAGTAGGCGGCGAACTCCTTCATCTCGTCGAAACCATGCTCGGTCGGGTAGGCCACGGGCTTGTCTCCGAGATGCCACTTACCGGAGAAGTATGTTGAGTAGCCGTTGTTTCGGAAGTACTCGGCAATCGTCGGCGTCTCCTTGCGAAGGTAGTTTTCGTCACCTGGGGCAACCACGATTGATAAAGCTGTACGAATCGGAATTCGTCCGGTGATGAACGACGCGCGACCTGCCGTACAGCTCGCCTGGCCGTACCAACTGGTAAAGACGGCTCCTTCTTTGGCCATACGATCGATATTCGGTGTCGGGTGACCGTTCGCAGCGCCGCCGTTGGTATAGGCGCCGAAATCATTCCAACCGGTGTCGTCCGTCATGAGCATGACGATGTTAGGTTTTTGTTGGGCTGAGGCAAATGGCGCTGCGAATAGCCCCAGGACTGAGAGAAACGCTGCAACCGCAAGGCTTATCTTCCCGATCCGATTCATGCTACCTCCTTTTGTGGGCCCGATT
Organism: uncultured Acidobacteriota bacterium; assembly: GCA_963729525.1. Classification (GTDB taxonomy): domain Bacteria; phylum Acidobacteriota; class Terriglobia; order Acidiferrales; family UBA7541; genus Palsa-295. The sequence continues at coordinate 1,638,401 of CAVSOB010000005.1, read as the reverse complement.
CCTTCTCTGAGAACCGCGAGGCGCGATCGAAGGTCCGGCCACGGTACGCGTAGCTTCCTGGGAATGAAAGTGTCAAAAGTGACGGGGTATCGCGCTCGGTCAAAAACGCCGTAAGCTGCTGGGAATTGGTATTTTTGACAGGATGGCTCCGTTAGTTCGTGGTTCAGAACAAGCGCAGGGAGATCAGTCCTCATTCCAATCCGAGTAGTCGAAAACTGGAATGCTCGCCTGTTAAGTGTCGAGAACATCTCTAACGAAGTCGGCTCCGTCAAGAACGTTTTGTCTTAATTTTTTATTTTTCTGAGCACACCTGTCTCTCTGCGCAGCGTTTGGTCGATTTGCTCTCGCGATTTCTGCTTCTTTCCGTTTTCACGTTCACCCGACCGGCTCGGCCCACTCACTTCATCGTCTCGGTGTTGCCCACCAGACATCTCTTCGGTCCTTGCTGACCATGATTGTTCTTCGAACTCCCCGCACCTCGGGGAGGCGGGTCGCCTATTCAGGGATTCGATCACTGCTATGCAGGATCATGTTCTCAAGCAGGCATTCCCGCATGGGCACCACCGTGCTTCCATCGCAACTGACCGCGACGACAGAACTCTTGGTAATCAATCTGGTCACGCAGCAGGATCCAGAGTCGGATTCCCAGCTTGCGGGCGGCTGCCACTTTCGCCTTCCCCAGACCCTTCTGCATGAGCTTGTGCTGATAAAAACGCTGCAACTCCGCATCCTTGCGAACCGCATGCCCCACCGCTTCACACCACAGAAAACGTAGCAGCGGATTCCCTTGTTTGCTCAAGCGGCCCAATCGCTGCCGGCCTCCGCTGGAGTGTTCGCTGGGAATAAGTCCCACATAACTGGCCACCGCCTTTCCATCCACGAAGCGCTTCGGCTCACCCAGAAAGGTTTCCGTCGCCAGAGCTGTGATCGGACCCACGCCCGGATGAGTCATCAGCCGCCGTGCCTGGGGCCGCTGCCAGGCCAACTCTTCTACCTTTCGATCCAAGTCTTCGATCTGTTCTTCCAAGTGCCGATACAGCAACTGCAATGCGGTCCGCCGTTCAGCTGTATAGCCGGTGAGTGACAGCGAGGCGATCGCGTGCTGGCCCGCTTCACTCCAGAGCGACGAGCCACGCCGCAATCCGTGACTGAGTGCGATGGCTTGTAAGGCATTCTGAACGCGGGTTCGGATGCGTACCCACTGATGCCGATAGAGGATCAGCGAGCGCACGTCCCGTTGTTCGCGCGAAGGCATCCAAATCGAAGGAAAGCGGTTTTCCACCAGCAACTGCAACACCAGCGCGGCATCTCTTCGATCGTGCTTTTGCTTCCGCGGTTCGGCTGCGCGGATCTTCGCCGGATGGCCCACCTCGCAGTCGATCCCCAACTCCTCCATCAACGCCAGGAACCACTGCATCGAACCGGTGGCTTCGATCCCCACACGAGTCGGTCCTGCAAGAGTCGAGTAAAACTCTCGCACCGAATCGCCTTCGTGCGGCAAAGTCTTCTCGACAATCTCGCCCGTCTCGACGTCCAACATCGCAACCGTCTGTTGTCGCGTATGTAAGTCCACGCCTATAATCTGCATCTCGGCCTCCTCGGTTCCGAGCTTTGCCGGGTCAACACCGCAAAGTTTACTCGAACCGCTCGGAGGCCGACTTCGTTATGCCATCAGGGATTATCACTACCTATCTCAGTCTGAGATTGTTGGTGCGAAGCGGATTTATCGACATCTATCGGGATGGGGCCATGTTCGGCGTCCATTCCAATCGTTATTGAAGCTTCGCGTACTCCGCTTTGGCTTCCTTTAGGATGGGGATGTCGGGGTCGGCATCCTTCCAGAGCGTGAGGAAATCGCGATACGCGGCCTGGGCCTTGGCGGTGTCACGCCGCGTGGTGTAGGCGCGGCCCAATTGTAAATGCGCCAGCGCTCCGATTAGGTCATTCTCGACGATGCCACTGTGATCCAGAATTTTCTGAAATTCCGCCACAGCTTCGCTTCCTCGGTGAGCAGCTAGAAAGGCTTCACCGCGAAGATAGACGGAAGATAGCGGGGGCATAAACGTGTCAGGCCTTGACGTCCCGAGCTCAAGGGGTGTGCTGGCCTGAAGAATTTCAATCGCTTTCGACGAATCGTTGTGGTTGAGTGCGGTCTGGGCATAAATCATCGGCAACCAGATCAGCTGCACGAAACTGTCGTCAGGGAACTGCTTTCCTAACCGGTCCGCCACTGTCAGAGCCTTTGCCGTTTCCCCAGCGCGGGCGAGTGTCATGGCGTTTCGGAGCGGGACGTAGCGGCCCCCGGAAAGCTTCAAACCTTCTGTTGCCAGCCTGCGGGACTCACTCAGATTTCCGACCAGCGCGTCTCGAAAAGCTTGACTGCTTTCTAAGTCTGCTGCCCATTCCTTCGTGCCGTCGCGTTCCGCCGAAGCGATGGCACGGTGGGAGAGTTCGCGGGCTTGCCCCAGCCGTCCGAAATAGGCTGCCGTATTCGCCTTCTGATTTAGCATCGACGCTTCAGCCCAGGATTTGCCTGTCGACCAGACTACCTGCTGCTCCATTCCCGTGGGATCGTTTTGCAAAAAGGCAAGATCGTAGAGCGCGAGTCGCAGCGGTGCATAATCGGGGTATTTCGCGAATGCCTGCTGAGCCGCGGATTGAGCCTCAGCGAAACGGTTTAGAGCAAGATACTGGTTCACTGTTTGAACGATGGCGGCTTTCTTTGTTGGATTCAACTGGAGTTCCACGCGCAGTTCGCTAAGACCTTTTTCATATTGTCCCAGCCAATAGTAAATTGAGGCGCCCAGGTTCATATGGGGAACTTCGTCTCGCGGATAGATCTGCTCCCACAGCTCATAGGTCTGCCGTGTCTTTTCCATGTCTACCAAAACAACATCGTAGTAATGAGACTCGATGTAGAACCTTTCCCGCTCGCTTACACGCGATCGCAATTCGTACGCTTTCAGCATGTTTTCAACGCCCGGATTTTCTTTTCCTTTGCTCATGTAAATCAATCCGAGCGATGCATAAGCCATGGCAAAGTTCGGATCGAGTTGAATGGCGCGCTGAAGAAAGGGGATAGCGGACAGGTCGTCATCAGTGTGCATCCTGTCACGCCCCAAGCTGTAAGCCTGCAAGGCTGGCAATGAGGGCGTGGTCACCTGCTCGATCGGGGCATTGAACCTTTCCAGAGAGTCCCGCGATTCACCCAGCTTCGTTCGCGCCGTCGTCGCAGCCAAAGCCAGCGCCCCTAATACTTGTCCTTTACTCTCCGCCGTGACTTGCTCCTCCGCGATAGACTCACCTGTACCGCAGTTCACTACCTGAAGCCCCACAACGTACTGGTTCCCGATGCTCGCGATTGATCCTTGGAGCACGGCAGTGCTGCCCGTGCGCCTGCAAAGCTGCAGGGCAATCTGCGGTATCAGCCGCGCATCAGGCGACAGGCCCATCAGTGGTAACGTCTGTTGAATTTGTTCCGCCGAAACTATGTTCAGGTAGGGAGATTGTTCGAGCTGGACTGCGAGCCCTTGGCGCAGCGTGCCGTCGAATACCGGGTCGCCGGTTGCGTTAGTGAAATCAGCCAAGACGACGGTGTCCTTGCGTGTGAGTTTCGGTGTGCGATGAAAAACGAAAAAAACAGATCCGGCGATGACAATCGCGAGAACAGGGAGAGCGATGGTGAGCGCCATGGAATTCCATCTCGCCCAGGCGGCACCCACACGAACCGCAAGAGAAGGAGACGGAAGAACATGGATGTCTTGGCGGGAAGAGGACTCCAGGACGGGGCCGGAGGCCGCTTTGGGCAGCTCGGTACCGATAGGAACATCGCCGGACGCAGCGGGTTTCGCGACATCAAGAGGAGCGACTGCTGCGATAAAACGATAGCCGCGGCGCGGAAGCGTTTGAATGTACCGGGGCCTTTCTGCATCGTCTGCGAGCACGGCGCGAATTTGCTTCACGCAGAAGTTGATGCCGCGCTCGAAATCCACAAACGTGTTGTTGCCCCAAAGGCAACGCCGGATTTCTTCCCGGGTCACGATTTGGCCAGGTCGCTCTAGAAGCAGCATGAGCACCCGAAGGGGCTGCGGATGAATCTTGAGCAAGATACCGGCTTTTCGCAGTTCACTGCTTGCGGCGTCCAATTCGAATGCGCCGAAACGAATCACCGAGGGAACAGAGGCAGGTCAAGCCATAAAGACTCCACAATGTCCAGGGTGGCAAATTCTACCATCCGCTCAATACCTTTGCGAGGAAATGAGTCTTTCAGACAGCCGAAAGTAAGACCTAACATTTCAGAGACATAGGCTCTCATATCGCTCTAAGAAGAATCTCACTCCCCCCATCATTGTCATCTTCAAATCGAGAAGTTAGTTTTGCGCGGGTCTGAAAATCGTTCACACAAAATTGGAGGTGACGCGTGATAGCGTTCCCCTTGGCAAGTTGGAAAAGAATTGCGGTGGTCGCAGTTTGGTTCTTTGTGCCGACGGTGCGGAGTTTTGCTCAAATCACGTTGCCGCCGGTGCCTTTTGAGGTTTTGATTGTGGGCGGCATCAACCCAGATGGCGCTGGAATCGGCCCCGACTTCGCCCAGGCGTTCAGCCTAAGCTCTCCAGCATATGTCACCCGAGTTGACCTAGTTCTTGTAGGTACCGGTAAAAACGGGGGCACTTGCACGTTCACGATTGCAATCACAAATAGCTTGGGCCCTCACGGTAGTCTCGGGGAAGTTTTCCTGATGCGAAGCGAGTCGGTTTTGGTTCCTCCTTTCGACCAACACCCGATTGAAAATATTCCTTTCTCCGATGAATTTCCAGGGGTCTTCTTGCCTGCCGGAAGCTACTATCTCGTATGGGATGGCCTCGCTGGACCACGTCCGTGCGCTCTTGAGAAAACCGAAAACACAGCCCTTTGGGGTATCAACACAACGGGTTCTCACGAGGTTGGCATTGTTGGGCAAGTCTTCACACCCGATTCGGGGGGTTGGAGCTCCCTCTGCGGCTGCGGGCAAATATTTTCCTTTGACCTGGTGGGCCCGCTGATAGTGCCACCTCCCTTCGGCGGAGGCCCTGGCGAAATCGCGCGCCTGGTTGTGGAAGGGCCAGTGACGCCTCCGCCTGGTGGGCCTGTAGAAGCCCAATTAGGATTCGTTGACATGAACGGCAACTCGATTGGCCCGACCTCGACCGTGACTCTCAATCCCGGCGAAATACAGTCGTTGGACTTGAACCTGGGCGAGTTCGCCACCCAGTTAGGGCAGCGTATTGAAGTACGGCCCGCAATAACACAAGTGCCCGGCGTGGCCGGAGCGCTATCACCGCCAGCGCAGTTTTCTGGAAGCATGCAGATATTGGATGCACTCACGGGTTTCGGAACCGTGCTCAGCCCGCTCCTCCAGCCAAGTGCGCCCGTGCTAAGTCCGCAAGCTTTGGCAAGCGGCGAAACAATGCGGTTAAATGTGGTAGCGGTCGCACCCAGCTCCTGCAGCGGGCAGCTCAGCTTTGCAGGTAAGGATGGAGGCCCTGTGGGTCCCACTCTACCAGTGAACCTTAGCCCGGGCACGGGAACCTCGCTGGATTTGAATAGCGACACTATGGGACTTCGGCTCGGGAAGGTGATCGAGGTTCAGCCAATTTTGACCGTCACGCCTTCGCCAAACGGCGCGGCGGTCAGTTCGGTTTGCCAGGCCAGCGTGGAGGTCTTTGGCAATGTAACCGGGAAAACCCGGAGTTACCAGTCGAGCTTAGCGGCAGTGCCAGCTGTTCAGTCGCCAGCTGTTCAGTAATGTACTCTCACGACCGGGGAGCAAAGTCGAAACCCCGGCTGATTCCACCCAGCTTCACACCGAGCAAAAGGAGGTCCCAATGCCGATTTACTCCAAGGTCTTCTTCACCCCCGCTGTTGTCTCATTGCTTTTGCTGGTCGCGGCGGCACCAGCCTCGGCCGATGAGTTTTCGTTCGACTTCGAGGATCCGTCTGCTGGCATTTCGCTGGTGGGCCTAATCACTACGTCCGATACACTCAACGTCCTGGGCAACTTTGACGTGACTGCAATCACCGGCACCCTCAATGGTGACCCGATCGGCTCGCTTCTTTTCAACCCCAATCAACCGTTTGTGTATAACGCACCTGACGGAAATCTCTGGGATAACAACTTGAGTCCGGTCGCACCGTTTGTCACAGGCAACGGGATCGGCTTCAACTTCGAAGGTGACCAACTGGTTCTATTCTCTGGGGTGACCGGCGACCCGCTGTCAGAAGGGCTCTTTTTTCAGAACTTAGGCCAATCTGCCATCGGCACGTTGAGCGTCGAAGCCGTTCCCGAGCCTGCTACCTGGCTATCGCTGCTCAGTGGGTTCTCGATGCTGGGCGCTATTCGTCTCGGCCTATGGCGGAAACGGCGTTCGCTTCGCGCCGCTTGATATTTGTGTTGGAAGAAGACAAAGCATCACCGGGGTCGATTTTGAATGGCCCGGCGACCCTGTCTAGCGGCTTCCCCCAACAGCCCTGTGTCCGGCCTTGACGTTATCAGGGACCAGCTCTTCACCGACTGTTAGACCGGAGCAGTGTGCGGCACGCTGGATTTCAGCAACTCTCAGGTCACCGAGGCCGAAACCGCCGTCCATCATCCTCTTGGCTGCCTCTCTTTTGGGCCTGGCGTTCTGGGCCACGAGAAGGTTCAGGGGCGACGAACACACGCCTATACCCGCATAAGCCCAGCGTTTGAATCGCGCGACGTAATCCAAAGCGCGGCGAAGGCCCGCGCTCCCCCTCATATTGAGTTGGCATATTCCGCGGAACTGGGTGAAAGAGTCTGCTCTAGTATCAAACGGCATTGCTCGAAGAGGGGAGCTGGTGAGCTTTCAAACTCGTCCGAATCATGCTGTCTGTACAGGTTTCCAACGACCCCGTCACTTTTGACAATAGGCAAGCAACTCAAAACCCTATATTCCTCCTGCACTTCCAGATAAGACAGGCGCGGAGGGATGATCGACATGAGCTATGAAGGAGACTTCCGGCAGCGACGCCGTTTGCTTCGGTTGGCCGCCCTATTGCTGTTCTATATATCGGCAGCATCCACTACTAAAGCCCAGCAGACAACGGGTGTGCCATGTTCGACTAGCGCCACCACAACTATCGATGGCAAGTATGTACCGTCACCACCGCCGGCTTTTGGCGGCGTAATCAATCTCAATGCTGCTGATTCGAAGCCTTGTTGGCCCGCGAAGATCGTCCCTCCGAAGGGTGCACCGAACGTTCTGCTGATCATGACGGACGATCAGGGCTACGGGGTGTCCGGAACGTTTGGAGGCGTCATCCCGACGCCCACGATGGACCGGATCGCGAAGATGGGGCTGCGGTACACGCAGTTTCATTCAACCGCCCTGTGCTCACCCACGCGAGCTGCGCTGATCACCGGTCGCAATCACCACTCCGTAGGATTCGGCGTTATCGGGGAGATGTCCACCGGCTATCCGGGCTACGACTCGATCATCGGTCCGGATAAGGCCACTATCGGAGAGATCCTGAGGGAGAATGGCTACGCGACATCCTGGTTCGGCAAAGAGCACAACACCCCCACCTATCAATACAGCGCGGCAGGGCCGTTTGATCAGTGGCCCAGTGGAATGGGGTTCGAATATTTTTACGGGTTCATGGGCGGCGAGACTGACCAATGGACGCCCTATCTGTTTCGCAATACGGACCAAGTATTCCCGTGGATCGGGAAACCCGGCTACAACCTCACTACGGACTTAGCGGATGACGCGATTAAACACGTCAAGGATCTGAACGCGGCTGCGCCTGACAAACCGTTCTTCGTCTATTACGTGCCGGGAGGAACCCACTCTCCGCACCAGCCCACGCAGGAATGGATCGAAAAGTTCAAAGGCAAGTTCGATATGGGTTGGAACGAAATGCGTGACCAGATACTGGCCAACCAGAAGCGGCTCGGCGTCGTTCCTGCGAATACCCAACTCACTCCCTGGCCCGATGACGTCCTGCCGAAATGGGACACGCTGCCCGCAGAAAATAAAAAACTATTTGCACGCGAGGCGGAGGTATTTGCCGCGTACGTCGCTTATACCGACTACGAGATCGGTCGCGTGGTTCAGGCCATCGATGACATGGGCAAGCTCGACAACACACTGATCATCTACATCAGCGGTGACAACGGCACCAGCGCCGAAGGCACTCTTCTGGGCACACCGAATCAAATGACCGCATACAACGGAATTCTCGAAATTCCCGTCGCCCAGCAGATGAAGGCTTACGACGCGTGGGGTTCCGACCTCACCTACCCGCACATGTCGGTGGCCTGGTCTTGGGCTTTTGACACGCCGTTTAAGTGGACCAAGCAGGTGGCTTCGCACTTCGGTGGTACACGGCAGGGAATGGTGATTGCCTGGCCGAATCGCATCAAGGACGCCGGCGGCATCCGGACCCAGTTTCACCACATGATCGACATCGTTCCGACGATTCTGGATGCCGCAGGAATTCAGGCACCCACAATGGTTAACGGCATCGCCCAGAAGCCGATCGAGGGCGTAAGCATGGAGTACACCTTTGACAAGGCGAACACCAACGCACCTTCTACACGCACGACGCAGTATTTCGAAATGTTTGGTAACCGTGCCATCTACCATGAAGGATGGATTGCAGCGACCACCCCACCCGCTCCTCCTTGGCTATTGGGCACAGCGAAACTCCCTGATGTGGTCGACGGCTACAAGTGGGAGCTCTACAACCTCAATGAAGACTATTCGGAGTACAACGATCTGGCCGGCAAGTATCCCGACAGGCTGCGCGATATGAAGGAATTGTTCCTTGTGGAGGCGACAAAATACAATGTGCTCCCATTAGACAATTCTGTTCTGCCCCGTATTATTACGCCGCGCCCCAGCGCAACCGCCGGGCGAACCTCCTTCACCTACAGCGGTGAGATGGCCGGTTTGCCCGTTAGTGACGCGCCGAGTATTCTCAACAAGTCTTATACCATTACCGCTGAGGTGGAAATCCCCAGTGGCGGTTCCGAGGGAATGCTTGTCACTTTGGGCGGACGCTTCGGCGGCTATGGGCTCTATCTGCTAAAAGGAAAACCTGTTTTTACATACAACCTGGTCGATTTGGAGCGCTTCCGTTGGGAAGGCCCACAGCCGCTCACACCTGGAAAACACACCATCGTCTTTGACTTTAAATACGCTGGACCCGGCTTCGGTAAGGGGGGAAGTGGAATTCTTGCGGTGGACGGCCAACAAGTGGACAGCAAGACCATTCCGCACACAATCCCGTTCCTCATGTCGATTGACGAGACGTTCGATGTTGGCATTGATACCAGGACGCCGGTGGACGACAAGGATTACCAGGTGCCATTCCGTTTCACCGGCAAGCTTATCAAGCTGACAGTAAACCTGAAGCCCGAGCCAATGAACGCTGAAGACCAAAAGCGATGGGACGAAGCAGCCAGGCGGGTTAACCTAGCCGCCGAGTAAAAAAGCACCCTTTATTGCCTTCGATGCGGTGACCGGCAAACAGCAGAATCCAGCCCCCGACGAAGAATCCAAGACCGATGCGCCACCACGTGATGCACAGAAGCACGATGCCCGCGATGACGATGGGGATGCCGACGGCATGCATCACTTTGTTCCAGGGATGGGTGTGCTCGTGATCGTATTGCGCCATGTATTGAGTCAATGAGGGCATCGCTTCCTCCACACCATCTATCGGTTTGCTGACGATAGATATAGCCTCGCGCCTTGCCGGAAGCAAGCAGCACGTGGGCGAGGTTGAGGTTTCTGCCTCCTTTCGCAGTGAGTGTCTCGCTCGAACCGTGCGCTTTTGACAATAGCGCGCACGACTTCGCTACAATTAGACAGTAGTGTCTCGAGCATTGCGAGAGGGCGGGGGCCGGCGATTGTCAAAGCGTAGGTGGCTGATTCTTGGAGCTGTGGTAGGAGGACTGGTCTTAGCATCGTTTGCGTTTTTGTTCGCGATGCGCGGAAAAATTCGAGACATGATTCGCAACGAGACGGTAGCGTACCTCCGGCTCCGGTTCCACAGCGATATCGAATTCAAGGATTTCGAAATTTCGTTGAAGCCCGGCGTGCATGTCGTGATCGACAATGTGGTGATGCGTCACAACGGACGGACTGACGTGCCGCCGCTCATCGAAGTGGCGAAAGTTTCGTTCTACGCGAACATCTCGGGCCTGCTGCAAGATAAGGTGACCGTCAGCAGTGTACGCCTCGACGGGTTGCAGATTCACACACCGCCCCGACGGCCAGGAGGGCCGCCCCTGATTCAGCGAACCGATGCGGATTTGGCAAAAAAATTTCCGGTCGTGATAGGCGAGGTTATTGCCGATGATGCAGTGCTCGTCCCGCTCCCTAAAGATCCGACGAGAACGACGCACCCCTTCTACATCCATCATCTTCAAATGGAAAATTTCCGGTTTGATCAGCCTGCCGATTTTCACGCGATCCTGACAAATCCTACGCCGCGCGGTGAGATTGATTGCGTTGGGAAATTTGGGCCATGGGACGGCGAGCAGCCGAGCGAGACGCCGGTGAATGCGAAATTCGACTTCGAGCACGCCGATCTCGGAACCCTAAAAGGGCTATCTGGAATTCTTTCGTCGAAAGGGAAATTCAAGGGGCCGCTCGATTATCTGGAGGTGGAAGGCGAAACGGACACCCCGGACTTCGCGCTGCGCACCGCGAGCCATCCGGTCCCGCTGCATACTGTGTATTCGGCAATCGTGGATGGAACGAACGGCGATGTGATCTTGAACAAAGTGACGGCTACTTTCCTGCATACGACGATTGTGGCCCAGGGCGAAGTGGTTGACCTGACCACACGCAAGGGCCGCACGATCGATCTGGAGGCCATTTCGGACAAAGGACGCGTGGAAGATCTGCTGCGGCTTACGGTGAAAACTGATAAGCCGGTGATGACGGGTTACGAGCGGTTGAAGACGAAGATTTTTATACCCGAGCGGGATGAGGATTTGATCGATCGCATGTCGCTCGACGGGCAATTTGCGGTTGGCGATATTCAATTCACTAACAACGAGATTCAAGATCGCATCGACATATTCAGCCACAAAGCGCAGGGGAAGCCGCAACTCGGGGCTGGCGATATGGAACTCTCGGAGTTGCGCGGAACTTTCACTATGGCGAACACGAGTGTAAAGTTTTCGAATCTTACGTTTGGTGTGGAGGGCGCGTCGATCGCGCTTGCCGGCACTTATGGTGTGAATACCGGGGAACTGGATTTTCGCGGCAAGTTGCGCATGGAGGCGAAAATTTCGCAGACCGTGACGGGCAAGAAGTCGTTCTTCTTGAAGGCGGTCGATCCGTTTTTCCGGAAGAATGGCGTGACGGAAATACCGGTGAAAATCACGGGCACCAAGGACGCGCCGAAGTATGGTTTGGATCTGCACGACAAGGCGAATAAGGAACCGGCGGGCGCCACGATGAAGTAGTTCGTGGCGAAGCTGAAGCAAAGCACGAAAGAACGAGGTCGCGGGATCGCCAAGCATTTACGATAACGTTGTTAGTTACGTGGGCGCAGGCCCTTCGTTCCTCAGGGTAAACTGAAGTTGTGCTAGTGAACTTCAAAGACCGCGGCGGCCTTCCATTGCTTTCATCATTGTGACTTCGTCGGCGTATTCGAGATCGGAGCCGACAGGAATTCCCATCGCAATGCGCGTTACGTTGACGCCCAAGGGCTTGATGAGCTTCGAGAGATAGACTGCCGTTGCCTCGCCTTCAGCTGTGGGATTTGTTGCCACGATAATTTCTTCCACCGCGCCGCCTTTCAATCGTTCGATCAAACTTTTGATTTTGAGCTGATCGGGGCCGATGCCCTGCAGAGGCGAAAGCGCGCCGCCGAGAACGTGGTAGAGCCCGTTGAACTGGCGCGTCTTCTCGACGGCTTGAATGTTGGTGGCTTCTTCAACCACGCAGATGATCGCTTTGTTGCGCGTGGCGCCGGCGCAGAACAGGCATGGGTCGGTGTCCGTGATGTTGTTGCAGATTGAGCACTCGCGGATTTTTTCTTTGGCGTCGCGAATGGCGTCCGACAGCGCGAAGGCCTGTTCGCGATCGCCGCGCAGCAAATGGAAGGCGAGGCGCTGCGCGGTTTTCTGGCCGATGCCGGGGAGATGCTTCAATTCTTCGATCAGCCGGTTTATTGAGGGCGCAAAATCGGGCATGTAGAATCCGTTTTCAAGAAATTTTTGTCGGAATAAAACGCGAGAAGGGAACCGGCTCGCCTGCGGATCCGATTCTTCGAAATCTCATCCGGTTCAGAAGAGTCCGGGGATTTTCAGGCCCATCACTCCGGGCATACCGCCGGCCATTTCTTTTACCTGCTTGGAAAGTTCTTCGTCAACGCGACGGGTCGCGTCATTCACGGCAGCGAGAATCAACTCCTGAAGCATTTCATGGTCTTTGCTCTTGAAAATTTCCGGCTCGATGCGCACTTCGGTGAGCTGTTTCTGTCCGTTCATTTTGACTGTGACCATTCCGCCGCCGGCCGAAGCTTCGACGAGAAGCCCGTCCATCTGCTTCTCGAGATTCTCCTGCACCTGTCGGAACTGGGACAGCATTTGTTGAAGAGCTTTCACTTCCATTGTTATTCCTCGCCCGGGCGCTTGATTTTTGAAATCTGGCCGCCAAATTTTTCAAGCATAGCCCTAACGATTGGATCTTCTTCAAACCGAGCGCGCAGCTCCGAACCGCGACCGACCACGGCTGCGCGACCTGATTCAAGTTTAACACACACGCGAAGCGGCTGGCCGACGACTTGGTTCAACACTGTGCGCAAACGTTCCATCGGGTCGCGAGCCTGCAACATTTCGGCGAGAGCGCGGCTTTCGGTGGGAAAAAAAAGACGAAGCTCGCCGCCGTCAATTTCCCAGCGCGTGACGTGCTCGACCATGGACCAGAGAAATTTCTGATTTTGCAGGGCCGCTTTGATCGCGTCCACTTGCGCGGATGCAAGGCCGCCGGTGGCATCTTCTGCGGCGCGCGCGACGATGCGCGGTGGAGAGGCAGGTACTGGCGTCGGAACGATGCGAGGCGGAGATGGCAAATTCGCGGCTGGTGATGAGCCGAAGCCGGGAACAGATGGCGCTGCCAATTTCGTGTCGGGCGGCGTTGCTGGTGCCATTCGCGCGGCCGTGGCAGTGGCCGTGCTGGATGCCGGCGAAGCTGGTTGAGAAGCTGAGACGGCGCGCGGTGGAACGGGCTGCGGTGCGCTGGGGGCTCCCGCCGCGCGCGGCGATTCGCTGCGCAAATCAGCGAGAAGTTCTTCGAGAGGTGCGAGGCGCTGTGCGTTTACGAGTTTCAGAAGTCCGAGTTCGAGATGGAGGCGTGGATCGGGCTTGCGGCGGAGGTCGTCATCGGTGGCAAGAAGGATTTGGAAGAATCGCGTGAGATCTTCTTCCGTGAAACGAGCGGCTTGCTCGCCGAGGCGAGGGCGTTCGTCGGGAGGTGCGGCGACGAGATCGGAATCGGCGCCGCAGACTCGCGCGACGAGCAGATTCCGGAAATGGCGAATTGCTTCGCGGCAGAAGTGCTGGAGGTTCTGCCCGTCGGTGATGAGGCGATGGACTAGGCCGAGGGCGCGCTCAGCGGATTGCGTTGCGATTGCTTCGACGAGTTCGTCGAGGACGCTTTCAGCGACGACGCCGAGAAGTTCGCGGACTTGCGTGTCGGTGATTTCGTCGCCGGAGTAAGCGATGGCTTGCTCGAGAAGCGAGAGACCGTCGCGAAGGCTGCCTTCGGCGGCGCGGGCAAGAACGGCGACGGCGCCGGGATCAATCTTGAGATTTTCGGATTTGGCAACGCGCTCGATTTCGCCGGCAATTTCTTTGAACGTGAGGGAGCGGAAATTGAAAAGTTGCGCGCGCGATTTGATTGTGTCGACAAGATCTTCCGAGCGGGTGGTGGCGAGGATGAAGACGACGCGTTCGGGCGGCTCTTCCAGAGTCTTGAGCAGGGCGTTCGATGCTTCGTCGGTAAGCTGGTGAGCTTCGTCGAGGATCACGACTTTGTAGCGGCTCGAGGCCGGGGCATAACGCACCATTTCGCGAAGCTCGCGAATCTGGTCAATGCCGCGATTGGAGGCGGCGTCGATTTCGAGGACGTCGAGCGAAGTGCCGGCGGAAATTTCCCGGCAGGAGTCGCAGGTGTTGTCGGGTTCGGCGGTTGGACCCTTCAGGCAGTTGAGCGCTTTGGCGAGGATGCGGGCGGTGGTGGTTTTGCCGACACCGCGAACGCCGGAAAAAATGTAAGCGTGTGCGACGCGATTCGATTTGATGGCGTTAGCGAGCGTTTGCGTGACGTGCTGTTGGCCGACAATCTCAGTGAATGTTTGCGGGCGATATTTTCGTGCGATCACTTTATAGCTCATCAGGGATTCCTGACTCGAACCGTGAGTCGCGGTTTCGCCGCATTGGAGGAAGGTAGGTTTTCAAAGTCGTCGAGGCTCTATTTTCCTGTAGCCGCAGCAATACATTTTGACCAGCCGTTCTCAAATTTCCTGGAGCAAGGGAGGAACTTCGGGTGTTCCGCGGCACACGAAGCTGACCCGTTACCGTTGCTCCCTTCCGGGCCTGGCGGGGTTCACGGGGAATCGTTGCACAGAGCCCGAAGTTCCACCGATTGACAGTCGTTGCAGAAAAATTTTCTTCGCTGCAAAACTGCTGGGCAAAGTCTAGCACAGGGGTTGAAGCAGAAAAAGTTTTTGGGACCGGTGGAGAGAAATTCGTGGTCACAACTTGCGATACGTAGCTTGTAAGGCGCGCCGCGACAGTGAACGATGCGGTCAGCGGGAGCTGGCTTTGCGGGATTCGAAGGAGATTAGGGCGGTGGCTTCGTCGTCGAAATTAGGGATTACGTTGAGGAGGCGGAGCATCTCGAGGACCAGTTTTACGTTGCCGCGGGGGCTCAGGAGTTTCAGGTTCGCGCCGCGACTTCGGAGTGAGACGAAAGCGCGGACAATGGTACTGATGCTGGAGCTGTCGATTTGAGAGGCGCCGGCTAGATTGAGGAGGATCTTGGATTCGCCGGCGTCGATTAATTTGCGCAAGTTCGCGCTTAGGGAATCGTTGGTGGGGCCAATCGTGGCTCGACCTTGAAGGTCGAGGATGGTCACGTCGCCAGCACGTCGGATCGCGATTTGGAGGCCCATGGCTTCACCTGCCAGGAGGAGATGTTGGCCCGGACGAGTATAGCTGTTCTGTGCGTGGCGGGATAGCAGGGAGATGGGCGCGTGGGGCGAGAAGACAACGAGATAGCCACGGAGACACGGAGACATGGAGGGGAACGAAAATAGGACGTCACGAGAAAGTCTGGGCAGGTAATTTGAGGGGCTGAATGGAAGAGGCCACTACGAGAGAAGCGCCGTCGCGAACACAAATGCGAACTCAGAGGCGCGAGCAACAGCAGTACGGCCGTAGTTGCTTACGACAGGGTGATGCCGAGCCAGAAGGCTTCTACCAGGAGGCCCATCATCAGTAGCATTAGGCGCATGCGTTTCTTTTGCACGGCGGCTACGATGATGCCCATCGCGCAGAGAACGAGGCCGAGCTCAGGCCAGAATAGACGCGAGCCTGCTCCCACCCATTGACCGGAATAGTCCTGGAGCCAGACTGAGGCGAACGACATTGCCGTGGTAAGCGCTACGCCGACGATTCCTGCCAGCGCAACACCCTTCGCCCATTCTGGAACCGCGCAATCCCTTTTTGCGTCGCGCCAATCCATCCACGTCTGCGCGACGACTACCCCCACAACTAAGACAACGAACAGCGCCACGTCCCCTCGCAGTCTTGGGTCGCTGCCGTCGAGTCACGCCCTCAGTACAAGGCCGCTTTGACAAGCGGCTTCGCAGTTTCGACAGGTACGGTCCCCACCGTGTTCCGTCCAAGTGGTAGTTCTTGATCTTCTTCTTGTGCTGCTTCTTGTCCTTCTTCTTCCGCCAAACGTTTCAGCATCGTTTGAATGACGCTGCTGCCGTTTCGCCGAAGCCTTACTTCATTAAAGCTCATGCAATTTCGCGTCCTTATACAGGATTAAACTCTCCGGTGACAATCAATCTTTCGCTCAGGATGCGAGCGCGGCGGAATCTCTCAGTACTATCCGCAGGCGTCCCTGCCGGCAGCTCCTTCAAAATGCGCTGCAGTTCTTCGTCGAACACCTGGCTAACGAACTCGGGCGTGTGGGGAACTGCGGTGCCGTTTTCGTCGACGATTTTGACCTTATCGCGATGTTTGATCCGCTGCGCGATCATCAGGCGGTAGATCCGGTCGGTGGCGAGATCTTCCATGTAACCGTCGAGGAGGCTCGCCCCACGGCCGCTCAAGACGCCATTGCGATAGCGAATCACGGTGCGTACAGCGGCTCGCGTGCCGGCGACGGTTTGCTTGCCGACGCCCTTGGGAAGCGGGCGCAGGTCAACGTGCGTGTCGGCATTCTTGGGCCGGGCTGAAAGTTGATTGGGGAAAGGGAACTGGTCCACGGCGATTTGATTCTGGTCGGGGTGGCCGGTCCATGCGCCGTCCATCAGAGCCACGGCTTCATTCTTTTTGTCTTGCGCGAGGACGGTGAGAGCCCGTTCGTTCAGTTCCTTGTCTTCACGGCTGGGAAACAGAGCCGTCATGCCTCCGATGGCGAGCAGGCCGTGCTTATGGCAAAGCTCGGGCATGAGAAGACGGAAATTCTGGAAGAACGCAACGTCGTGTGGAATGGTGTTGCGGTCAGGCAGCACCCACTCGGGATTTTCGAAGTTGAAATGGATAAGGCTCGCCATGTAATCCCAGCGGCCCAGGTTAAGCGCGAGGATGTGATCGCGAAGGTTGTAGGCGAATTCTTCCATCTGATAAGCGAGCGGATGAGCTTCGACGAGCGCCATGCATTTGATTGCGTCTTTCGCCCAGCCTTTTGCTTTCGCTATTGCTTGGAAGAGGTCGCGCCACCAGAGCGCTTCTTCGGCTGATTCAGATTTCGGGATGTAGAAAGTGAGCGGGTGTTTCAGGTCGGAGGCATCGAGTTGATAGGCGAGCATCGCTACGTCGAAAAGCGACGCGGGAATGATTTCGTCCTTCAGCACGCCAGCCTGATGCAAGTGCAGGCCGCGGGGACGCAGTGAAACTACGACATTGCTCGGCTGGATTCTGACGGTGCGACCGCGTTTGCGGTCGTCGTAGGCTAAGTGGCCGCGGAGCGCGGAGAGCATGTTGGTAATGCCCAACATCAGGTGCTCCCAGGTGTTGGCCATCGAATCTTCGAGATCGAGCATCACGCCTGGCGCGCCGGAGTTGAGCATTTTTACGACAAGCTCGCCGTCGTCGGCGGGGCCGGTCATCTGGTTGCGTTGATCCTGGCACCAGGCTGGGAGCTCGATGCGCCAGTCTTCCTTTGTCGCTTCGGAGGGCGGCAGGTAATCCGGCAGATGACCCCGAAGGGATGCATCCAAGGCCGCCTCGCGCTTTTCAATCAGATTTCGCTGCCAACGCGTAAATTGTTCATGGAGAGGAACGAGGAACTCGATGAATCCCTTTGGCAGATCCTTGGGGGGATCGAAGCCGGAAGGGGCCGAGTTCGTGGCCATGATGGGTTCGACAGTCGGAGTGGTTTTAGTGCTCATGCTAGCCAAAGATGCCGAATTGTGTCCGGCGGATTCTTCCGACGGTCAGGCAGGCCGAGCGAGCGGTTTCCAAGCTTACGACTCCCAAGTCGCGCCTCTGAGCGGCATGAAGTACTCGGCAATCGAAACACCAATACGCCAAGGATCGATCCCGGCCGACTTACGTGGCCATGCTACTGAATAACAAGAGCTTAGTCTGTTTTGAGCACGCCGCGTTGTGACAATAAACAAAAACTCTGCCCGCGGTCTCTCCGCGAGTTGCCGTAATTGTCGAAAACATTGCCTTTAGTGCGAAGCGTTTTCGCTTACGGGGATGCGGCGCACCGATTCGTCCGTAATAGTACGGTGGCTGTCAAGTTTTGCGGTTGCAATCCCGGCAACTGATCGCGTCGCGGTGGGAGAACCTCGCGAAGGCGTCTGCTAGGATAACGTTTCCATGCGAAAACCTTGGGTGATAGCGCATCGAGGCGCGTCGGGGCACGCGCCGGAAAACACGATGGCCGCGTTTGAGCGGGCGGCGGAGCTGGGCGTGGTGTTTATCGAGACCGACCTTCACCTCACGCGGGACGCGCGGTTCGTAGCGATTCATGATGCGACGCTTGAGCGCACGACTAACGGGCGGGGGAAAGTGTCTGACTTCACGCTGGCAGAACTGCGGCGGCTCGACAACGGGCTTTGGTATGACCGGCAATATATGGGGCAGCGTTTGCCGACGCTTGAGGATATTCTCGAATTCGGGCGGAAGCGGGACGTCGTGTTTTATCTCGAGGTGAAGTATGAGGCGGCCTGGGGAATGCATCACGCGCTGGTGGGAGCACTGCAAAAGGAACAGGATGCGGCGCGAACGATTGTGATTTCGTTCGATCCCGGGACAATTGAGAGCGTGCGAAAGCTGGATGCTTCGATCATGACTGGATTGTTGATCGAGGAGGGCAGTGAGGCTAGTGCGGTGAAGAAGGCGCTGGATGTGGGTGCGCGGCAGATCTGCCCGCGAAATTCGTTGGTGACGAGCGAGTTGGTGGCGGAAGCGCATCGCGCGGATCTGCTTGTTGCGACGTGGACGGTGGATGACGCTGAAGAGATGCGGCGCGTGATTGCTGCAGGTGCTGACGGAGTGATGACGGATTTTCCGGACCGGTTAATGGCGGTCGTCGAAGATTCTTAGGATGCCGCTCAGATTTGCTGGTTCAGCGTAATTTAAGTTGCCGGAGAATTTGAGCGAATTGTGTCAACGAAAGCTGTTCTGCCCTCGCATCGAGCCGCAATCCTGTTGCAGTGAGTGCAGAGTGAACGTCTTCCTCCGAAGATATCGACCGCAAATTATTGCGCAGTGTTTTCCTCTTCTGGCTGAAACAGGACTGCACAAATTCTAAAAAGCGTGTTTCGGCAGCCGCGTCTCCGATATTTAATCGCGCTCGCTCGCCGGGAAAATTCATTTCGACCAGGGCTGACTCTACTTTGGGCGGGGGACTAAATGCGCCGGGCGGAAGGCGCAGGTCGATTCTCGGTTGAGTGTAAAACTGGCAGGCGGCCGAGAGGTATCCGTATTCGCGACGGCCGGGTGGTGCCACGATTCGTTGGGCGACTTCGAGTTGAATGACGATGTGAATCGAAGCGATCTGATCGGCATAGCTGAAAAGCTGGTGCAGGATCGGCGATGTGATGTAGTAGGGCAGGTTGCCGTAGACGCGAAAGCGTTCGCTGCCGGCTATTTTCCCCAAATCTTGATTCAGCACGTCTCCGGCCACCACGGTTACAGCGGCCCAGTCAGCGGCGCGTGAGGCGATTTTTTGGCGCAGGCTGTCGGCCAGTTTTGGATCGCCTTCAATTGCTACTATGGGGCGCCCATTCGCCGCGAGCAGCTCCGTCATTTCGCCGTGGCCGGCGCCGATTTCGATCCAAGTATCGTTGTCATTGCTGGGTAGAGTTGCGAGAATTCGCTTTCGCCAGCCGAGATCGCGCAGGAAGTGCTGGCCCATTCGCTGTCGTGCCATGGTGCGGCGAGTGTAGCAATATTCGGCGAGAAATCGAGCGGGCGGCGTGCTTGACGAAGCTGGGCGGTTCCGTTACCGTTTTTAGGATGACGCAAGCGCGATGAAAATCCTGTTCGTTGCCTCCGAGGGCCTTCCCTATTCGAAAACGGGCGGGTTGGCGGACGTGGTCGAAGGGCTTCCGAAAGCGCTCTCGGAGATGGGCCACGATGTGGCCGTGTTTCTTCCGCGCTATCGCGGCAACAAAATCACATCGACAATTATTTCCAGCCTGACGATTCCGCAGGGCGATACGCTGCGATTTCCAGCTCTTGCCGAAGCCGCGCCGGTAGCAGGCGTGCGTTACTACTTTCTCGATGATCCGGAATATTTCGACCGCGAAGGCATTTACGGCACTCACAACGGCGACTATGGGGACAATGCCGAGCGGTTCGCGGAATTTTCGCGAGCGGCGATTGAATTCACGAAGCGGGTTTGGCTGCCGGATGTGTTGCATTGCCACGATTGGCAATCGGCGCTCGTTCCGGTGCTTTTGCGGACGCAATACGCAAACGATCCAAATGTGCGCTCGCTTCCCGTCGTGTTTACGATTCACAACGTTGTTTATCAAGGGCTTTTCCCGTCCACGGTGGTGCGCCGAATCGGTCTATCCGATCGGCTATTCACGATTGACGGGCTGGAATTTTTCGGAGGCGTGAATTACCTGAAGGGTGGAATCGAGTTTGCGGATTACTTGACTACGGTGAGCCGCCGGTATGCGAAGGAGATTCAGACGCCTGAATACGGGGCCAATCTCGACGGCGTGATCCGCAATCGGGCAGACCGTCTTGTGGGGATCGTGAACGGCGTGGATTACTCGATCTGGAGCCCGGAGGCAGATACCTTCATCGCGCAGAATTACTCGCTCCATAACCTTGACGGCAAGAAGGCTTGCAAGAAGAATCTGTTGGAGGTTGCCGGTCTGCCGGCGGAGAGCATCGATCGCCCGCTGATTGGAATCGTCTCGCGGTTCGTGGATCAAAAGGGTTTCGACCTGATCGCCCAGGTGGCGAACGAATTGATGAAGGAGAACCTGGCGATCGTAGCCCTGGGATCGGGCCAGCCGGAGTATGAGGGGTTTTTCCGGTCGCTGGCGGAAAGCTTTCCGGCGAGAGCGGCGGTGAAAATCGGTTATAACGACGCGCTGTCACACAAGATCATCGCGGGCGCGGATATGATTCTGATTCCGTCGCGATATGAGCCTTGCGGACTTACCCAGCTCTACGGATTGCGTTATGGTACCGTTCCGGTTGTACGCGCCACGGGCGGACTAGACGACACCGTGCAGTATTACGACCCAAAAACGGGCCACGGGACGGGGTTCAAGTTCGACGAGTATGAGGGGCGGGCCCTGCTCCAGTGTGTTCGTGGGGCGTTAAAAGCCTACAAAGACCCGAAAATTTGGCGTACTATCCAGGCGAACGGAATGGGCAAGGATTTTTCCTGGAAGGCTTCAGCCGCGGCCTATGTCACACTATACGAAGCGGCCAAGCGTTCCAGAATCCCGCGGGGAATTACCACATCTAACAGGTATTAGCGCAGACGCTGCAGTTGTGTGGTGGCGTGCGTACACAAGGGAAGAAAATGGCAGACAACAGCATCCAAGCAGTTAACGACGCAAACTTTCAAAACGACGTGATCGAAGCGAGCAAGACGCAGCCGGTCATGGTGGACTTCTGGGCGGATTGGTGCCGCCCGTGCCACATGCTTTCGCCGACGGTCGAGGAGATCGCGCGCGAGAATGCAGGCAAGTTGAAGGTAGTAAAGCTCAACGTGGATGAGAATATTAATGCCGCCGGAAAATTCAATATCCGCGGTATTCCTACCCTCCTTGTATTCAAGGGCGGGCAGGTGGCCGAGCAGATTGTCGGCGCCGTGCCAAAAGAGCAGATTGTGAAGGTCCTCGAGCGCCACATTTCCGAGGCGCAAGCCCCAAAGAGTTGACCTGCGTGCGACTCGCGAGCCGGCGAATCCGGTTCGCGAGCGCTTTTCGCAGCTTCCTTCACTGTTTCTTCACCCATTTCGCGCAAAGTGAATCCTCGTACTAGGCAAGCCTCCGGCAAACTCCGTTGTCTCCAAAATTTCTTATTTTCTCAGTTGACAGATGGGCACTATAAGAGTTAGAAACCTCTCAGTTTTTTGGGTGATGTCCCACGTCGTTTGCTGATTTTGGCGGGATTAGGCCCTAATCTCGCTTTCGGCTGCCGTTAGCCAGCTCAACGGCTCTAACGACGACGTAGATTTTTTGACGAACTCCTAACAAACAACGACAACAGTGCGTGGGCCTGTCTTCGCTGCCTGACCTTTGATCGCGAAAAGAACGGGGCGAAAACGTTAAAGCCCTACGCAGTGCTCCGGTAAGAAAAGAAGTTCCCCAAATTTTTTGAAATTCAATCTGCGTGTACAGGGAGAGGTGTGTCCATGGAAAAGCGCCAGAGGGGTACGCTAGACAAAGTTGTTGTCGATAAGCCGTTCGCACACAGCGCTGAACAATCGAAGGCCGTTGAGCCAGATCAACCATCCAAACAAATGCAGACGCCGGAGAATCCGAGCCGCCGCTCATTTCTCGGCAGAGTAGGCAAGGTGGCCGCAATGACAGCAACCGCGGGCTCGATCGTGCTGAAACCTTTGCTCGGCGGGAAAGACTCGGTGGCCGATGCGTCCGTGGTGGGCTACGGCTCCGGCAATCGAGCCAGCCAAAGTTACAATTACCGCGTTAGCACGGCGCAGGCCGAGAACATTAACGTCGGAGTCCAGCCTGACAACGGCGATTTTGCTCAGTTCACTGATTTCAGCGCTCAGTTCAGCAAGACCCTACAGCATGACTCGCTTGGGCTGCCAAACGCGAGGTCGTGGTCCAGTATGAAAAATGCGCTTATGTCGGGTTCGTTTTCGGCATTCCAGAACATTCAGGTGGGAACTCCCGGTGGCGGTCCCAATTCCAAGTTGAATGGACCGCAGGGAAGCCTCGCTTTCGATCTGGAAGGGCTCGACTCACACGCTGCGGTGATTCCGCCCAATCCCAGCGTTGCCAGCGCAGAGACTGCAGCCGAAGAAGTGGAACACTATTGGGCTGCGTTGCTGCGTGACGTGCCCTTCACGCAATACGGATCGAGCTCCTTAGCCGCCCAGGCTGTGGGCGACCTGAACAACCTCTCATACATCAACAGCGGCTCCAATAACGAGTACCCGGTCCCCGTCACGACGCAGAATCTATTTCGCGGCCAAGTGTACTCGGGTGATGGCAACGTGATGGGCCCGTACGTTTCGCAATTCATGGTCCAGCCAACGTTTCTCGGCGTGCAGCCTATGTCGCAATTGTTTCAAACGTTCCTTCCTGTGGGTGGCGGCGGCAGCGATTACATGACCAACCCATCGGTCTATCAGAGCATTCAAAATGGCGGCAACTCGGTAGGCGCGCTGGCCTTCGATCCGACGTTGCGATACCTCCGGAATGGTCGAGACTTGGCCGCGTACACTCACGTCGACGTACTCTATCAAGAATTCTTCATCGCCTTTCTCATCCTGTCCCAAATCAACGCACCCCCGAACCCAGGGAATCCCTATATCGGCTCAAACACCGAGAAAGCCTTCGGGACGCTCGGCGGACCGGATGCGGCTGGAACGCTTGCTGAAATGGCGACGCGGGCGCTCAAGGCGGCCTGGTTCCATAAGTGGATCGTTGATCTGCGGCTGCGACCAGAGGAATACGGCGCACTTGTCCAGGTGAGGCTTGGCAATTCCAACAACAATTTTTCTAGGAGTCCTCAAGCCGCTGAAGCCTTGCACAGAGATGTTCTGAATTCTCTGGGCGCAAAGATGGTAAACAGAACATACGGCAGCTATCTGGTACCACAGGCATTTCCGGAAGGCTGTCCCACCCACCCGTGCTATCCGACCGGCCACGGAACGGTGGCCGGCGCATGCATCACCGCGCTTAAATTCTTTTTCGACTGCACCCAGGATATCCGGCCGCTGCTCACAGCTGCGGGACGGGACGTTTATGTGCCGAGTACGGATGGACAGTCTCTCAATGTGTATAACGGCTCGGACGCGAATAGTCTGACCATCAATGGGGAGCTGAGCAAGCTGGCGTTCAATGTCTCCTTTGGTCACGGGATCCATGCGGGAATCCACTTCCGAAGCTCAACCCTGTATTCCATTCTATTGGGAGAGCAGGTGGCGATCAGTGTGCTTAACGACCGGGCCGAGTCCTACAACGAGCCGTTCAACATCACGATCACGAAGTTCGACGGAACTACTGTTACAATTTCGAACGATTCCAGGTAGTAAGATCTCTCATCGGGGCTGCCTGAATCCCCGGGCAGCCCCCGCTTCACTTCCGGTGGATTCGGCTATACTTCGATTGTGTGATCCCGAATTGCGCGGCTGATCACGCACACTCCGATGACACCAAAGAAAGGCGCTGCAAACAGACGCTGTCACTGGGCAACAAGCCCGCTGATGATCGAGTACCACGACAAAGAGTGGGGTGTGCCTGTTCACGATGACCGCGCGTTGTTCGAGTTTCTGATTTTGGAAGGCGCGCAGGCGGGGTTGAGCTGGGAGACGATTTTGAACAAGCGCGAGAATTACCGCCGCGCATTTGATCGTTTCGACGCTGCAAAGATTGTGCGGTACGATGCCAAGAAAGTTCGGTCGCTGATGGCTGACGCAGGAATTGTCCGAAACAAGCTGAAAATTGCATCCACGATTTCGAATGCCAAGGCTTTTCTCGACGTGCAAAAAGAATTTGGGAGCTTCGATCGCTACATCTGGCAGTTTGTGGGCGGGAAGCCAAAAATCAACCACTGGAAATCATCACAACGGTTGCCGGCGCACACGCCTGAATCTGATGCTATGAGCAAGGATTTGAAGAAGCGCGGATTCCGTTTTGTCGGCTCGACGATTTGCTATGCTTTCATGCAGGCGACCGGCATGGTCAACGATCATTCGGCCGATTGCGCACGCCGTTGATTTCATTTCGCCACTGATTAACGCGGCGGAGCGCTTGCCTTCAGCCTGAGCGCAGCGTACGATGGTTCACGGCCTTTGCTGCAGCATCCTTCCTGTAATGCTTCTCGCACGACTTTGACGGGGGATTGTGCGGCTTGAACGGGCCAGGGTGGCCTGATAGATGGACAAGCCTGCGACTAAGGCAGTCGTAGTAATCGGCGCGCAGTGGGGCGATGAAGGAAAAGGCAAGGTCGTAGACTATGTCGCCTCTTCGTTTGACTACATTGCGCGGTACGCGGGCGGCCATAATGCGGGACACACCGTCATATTCGATGGACACCGCTACGTTCTTCAGCTGATCCCCAGCGGAATACTTCGGCCTGGAAAGAAAGCAGTTATCGGGCCGGGTACTGTGGTTGATCCGGCCGCGCTTGTTGCCGAACTCGAGAATCTGAAGAAGTCCGGCATCGAAGTGCGCGGGCGTTTGTTTCTCAGTAATCGCGCTCACCTGATTTTTCCCTATCATCGCGAAATGGACAAAGCTGCCGAGCAGGCCCGCGGTGCGGCGAAAATCGGTACTACTTCGCGCGGCATCGGACCTGCTTACGAAGATAAGATGGCGCGGCGCGGAATCCGCATGTGCGACCTGCTCGATGGCGATCGCTTCCGCGAAAAACTCGAGCGAGTAATCCTGGAAAAGAATGCGATTAGCCACGCCGCCTATGGCCATCCGCTCGAAACTGCTGGCCTGCTCGAGCAGTATCTGGAGCTGTCTGCGCATCTGCGCGGTTTGGTGGTGGATACAACCGACCTACTGAACGCAGCGCTCGATAAAGGCGAATCAGTGCTTTTCGAAGGGGCTCAGGGGACGATGCTCGATATCGACCACGGCACCTATCCCTATGTAACTTCGTCGAACGCCACATCAGGCGGCGTCGCGACGGGATTAGGCGTCGCGCCCACTCGGCTTACTGGCGTGATCGGGGTCACGAAGGCTTATACAACGCGCGTGGGTAGCGGCCCGTTTCCGACCGAGATGCCGGACCTTGACGCGCAGGCTGTGCGCGAGCGCGGCAATGAATTTGGCGCAGTCACGGGGCGGCCGCGGCGATGCGGCTGGCTCGATTTGCCGGTGCTGCGCTACGCAAAAATGATTAACGGTATTGATTCGCTCGTTGTAACGAAGCTCGACGTCTTCGATTCGCAGCCGGAAATAAGAGTCTGCACCGGTTACCGTTTCAAGGGGAAGCCGATCACCGGGATGCCTTGCGACGTCGAAACACTGATGCAAATCGAGCCCGAGTACAAGACGCTGCCCGGCTGGCGCAAGCCGACGCCCGGAATTCGTGATGTGAAAGAACTGCCTACCGCCGCGCGGGACTATCTCAGTTTTATTTCTGACCAGCTTGAAATCGAGATTGGAATGATTTCTACTGGCCCCGAACGAGACGCCACAATTGTTCCGCGGGGCACGAAGCTCGCCTCGTGGCTGTAGCCCGCCATGCTTTCTTACGAAACCGCGCGCGCTAAGGTCGCCGAAATCGTTCGTGCCCGCATGGGCCCGCTGGAAACGGAAGAGTTGTCGTTCGCGAGCGATCCCTCCGTGGCGCTGGGCCGCGTTCTCGCTGAAAATATCTCCGCTGACCGCAACTATCCCCCGTTTAATCGCTCGACGCGCGACGGATTCGCGTTGCGATCCGCTGATGCCGCGCAACCCGGCGCGAAATTGCGATTGATTGGCGAGAGCCGGGCGGGCGTTGCCTTTGGCGGGATGGTGGCGCTCGGAACCTGCGTCCAGATCATGACCGGCGCTGCGGTGCCGCGAGGTGCGGACACCGTGGTGATGCAGGAATTTACGCGTACAGAAGACGGTCATGTGGTGCTGCAGAATGTAGCGCAAACGGGTCAAAATTTCGTTCTGGCTGGCAGCGAATCGCGTGTCGGGGAAGTTGTGGTGGCACGCGGCGAGCGGCTTGGCTATCCCGAGCTGGCGATGGCTGCGCAGGTAGGGCGCGCGCGGGTCGTCACTGCGCGTCGGCCACGCGTCGCGATTCTTGCTACTGGCGATGAACTTATATCGATCGAACAGGCGCCCGGACCGTTTCAGATTCGCAACAGTAATAGCATCTCGCTTGCCGCGCAGGTTGCAATGGCAGGTGGCGAGCCGGTGATGTTAGGCACCGCCCCGGATGAACTCGGACAGCTTCGCGCACTGATTGGGCGAGGCGTCCAGGCGGATATGCTTGTGCTTACCGGCGGCGTCTCCGTCGGCAAGTACGATCTCGTTGAACAGGTGCTGCATGAATTCGGAGCGGAATTTTTCTTCGACGCAATCGCGATCCGGCCGGGCAAGCCGGCCGTCTTTGGGTGGTGCCATCACAAGCCAACGTTCGGATTGCCCGGAAATCCGGTTTCCACGATGGTGACGTTCGAGTTGCTCGTGGTGCCCGCGATTGAATTGATGAGTGGGCACCAGCCTGATCCTCTGCCGTTTTACAAAGCCAAGCTCGCTCATCCGATTGAGCAGAAGGCCAGGCTCACGCATTTTCTGCCCGCGGAGGTCACGTGGCCGAGCGGCGAGCCTACCGTCGCGCTGCTCCATTGGGAAGGCTCGGGCGACGTGGGAGCAGTGGTGCGAGGGAATTGCTACCTCGTGGTGCATGATTCGAATCTTCAGCTCGCGGCGGGCGATTGGGTGGATGTGCTGCCGCGGCGCGGAATATTTTAAATGCGGGTAGTTCTTAGCAGATTTGAGCGATGAAAAAACTATCGCACTACGATAAGACTGGACGCGTACGGATGGTTGACGTGACCGCGAAGCCCGCGACTTCGCGAACCGCCGTAGCCCACGCCTTTGTGCAAATGCAACAGGCGACTGTGGAAAGCGTGCGCCGGCTCAAATCGCCCAAGGGTAATCCGCTCGAAATTGCGCGAATCGCCGGAATCACAGCCGCGAAGCGCACCTCCGAACTGATTCCTCTTTGTCACCCTATTGCGCTGACGCACGTAGATGTGAGTGCGAAGCTGTGCCAGAATGGAATTGAGGTCATCTCTGAGGCCACGGCTACCGGCCCTACCGGCGTCGAGATGGAAGCGCTCGTTGCCGCCTCCGTTGCGGCTCTCACGATTTACGACATGTGCAAAGCGCTGGAACGAGGCATTGAAATTTCGGAAGTGCATCTTTTGAAGAAATCCGGCGGGCGCAGCGGTCTTTACATTCGTTCCGGGAAGCTTGCGAAAAAGACTAAGAAGAAATGACGCCCATTAAAGACGTCAAAGTTCTGGTGGTCGACGACAACGCGCTGGTCCTCGACCTGTTGATGAAGGGCCTCGCGCCGCATTGTGACGCTCGTGCGGCTGCGGATGGCGCCGATGCGCTGCTGCGCATTGTGGATGAGCCGCCCGATCTTGTTGTTTGCGACTACCGCATGCCGGGTCTGGATGGCCGCCAGCTTTATGAAAAGCTGCGCGGGCGCCAGCAAACGAAGCAGATCCCGTTTATTTTTCTCGCCAGCCGCAGCGACATCGAAGAAAAACTGCGTCCGATCGTCGAAGGCGTCGAAGAATTCATTCCCAAGCCTTTTTTTCTGAAGGATCTCGTCCGCCGCGCGAAAAAAGTTATTGACAGGTTGCAGCTCGAAAAGCTCCAGAATCGAGCCGTGCGTCCGGGAGTGATTCAGGGCCGCCTCGAAGAGATGAGTATTCTCGACCTGATGCAGTCGCTCGAAATGGGCCAGAAATCGTGCCGGCTGACGATTCGCCGCGCCGATGAGAAGGGTGAACTTTTCTTTTCTTCCGGGCAGTGCACGGACGCGAATCTCGGCGCTCTCGAAGGCGAGGCTGCCGTATACGAAGCGGTGCGCTGGCCGGACGGCGAATTCGAAATCGATTTCAACACCGGCCCTACGCGCAGCACAATCTCACGTACAACCACGGGCCTCTTGATGGAAGCGCTTCGCCTGATCGACGAACAGCAGCGCGATGGCGCAGAAGAGAACGCGCCGGCCGCCGAAAAATAATCCAACAGACCATTCCCCATGCGAATCTCAATTGTGACGATCAGCGATTCCGTTGCAGCCGGGAAATACGAAGATCGTTCCGGTCCTTCCGTAGTTGCCCGCTGCAAGGAACTTGGCTGGGAAATCGTATCGACTGCGGTTCTCGCGGACGAACCTATCGCCATCGAAGCGTTCCTGAAGAAAGCAGCCGATGCGGGTGATAGCGCAGTGGATCTAATTTTAACAACCGGCGGCACCGGCGTAGGTCCGCGCGACGTGACGCCTGAGGCGACTCAAGCCGCGGTGGAACGGCTTATACCCGGATTTGCCGAGCATATGCGCGCGGAAGGACGAAAATTCACGGATCGTGCGCTGCTCTCGCGCGGGATAGCCGGAATCCGCGCGAAAACGATCATCCTCAATCTTCCAGGCAGCCCCAGCGGCGCCGTCGAGTCGCTCGACGCGATCGCAGGGTTGCTTCCGCACGCCGTCGATGTGGTTCACGGCGCCCGGCATTGAGCAACGGCATTACGATTTGATTCCGTTGTTGATTCCCTCACGCGGCAAAACCAACCTGTCATCCCGCCTGTCCTGAGGAACGGAGGAACGAAGGGAGCGAAGGGCGCGCGTTTTGTTTTCCGTCGCGAAGCGATGGCGCGTCTCGTAGTCGAGGAATCTGCTTTTTCTTTTGCCTAGTTTTGTTTCACTTCTTGAATGGAACCTACTTCGAAGACGAGCCGCTCGCCCGTCTCCACGCCGTGGCGGTGCGTGAGCTTTCCCGAAGTCTTCACTTCCTTATTTTCGAGCTTTTCGAGCTTCTTGGTTTTCGCGTAGTCGATTTCGAGGGAATCCATTTCTTTTCCTTCTATGGTCTTCGGATGGTCGAGATGAATGGACCATCCCGTCGATTCGCCGCCGATCGCCATCACGCGGCTCAACTTTCCTGTGAGTGTGATCTGCTCCTGTGCCTGCGCCGCCGGTCGCGTCAGCACGAGACAAAATACGGCAAGCACTCCTGCCGTCAGCAGTTGGGATTGGATCGCGAGTCGCTTCATCGTGCCAGCCTTGTACCGAATCATCGATCGAAAATAAGTATCCCAGCCCTCGCAGATTTTGCTGCCGTCGTATCCTTGAGTCAAGCGCCACCGCCAGAGCCCACTCAGACCCAGGGTTGAATTCGGACTTGAGGCCCCCAAATATTTAACAACCATGTTAACTATTCTCTTGACATCAATTATGAAGACTGAGCACACTATATTTAACGCCGTGGTTAACAATCAAAAGAAGGTTTCGGACGTATTTGCAGCTTTGGCCGACCCTACCCGCCGCCGCATCATGGAGCGCCTTTCGAGCCACGGCGAACGGCGCGTAACCGCTCTGGCCAAGCCGTTTCGCATTTCGCTTCCTGCCATCTCGCGCCATCTACACGTGCTCGAGCGCGCGCGCCTCATCCAACGCAGGCGGCAGGGAAGAATTCACTTCATCCGCACGCGCAGCGCTGGTCTTAAGGAAGCGCAAAAGTGGCTCATGCGTTGTGCCCTCGAATGGGATTCGCGATTTGACGCAATAGACGAACTCCTCGCCGAAGACGAGCGAAAGGAAAAGAAGAGATGAAATCCGATGTGAAAATCAGCGGCAATCAGGTGCAGATCACGCGCATTTTCAACGCGCCGCGAGAAAAGGTCTTTGCGGCATGGAAAACTGCCGACCAGGTCGAGCGTTGGTCCGGCTGCAAGGACTCCACAAAGGTGGAGGTCCGGATGGATTTTCGAGTTGGCGGCACCTTCACACAGAAACTGCACATCCGCAACGTAGGCGAATACACGATCACCGGCACATACGATGAGATCGTCGAGCCGGAGAAAATTGTCTACCACGTGAATCTCGGGCCGGCCACCACACAAGTAGCCATCGAATTCATCGCGCAAGGAAACCAAACCAAAGTAATTCTCACACAGGTAGGATTCCCCGACGAAAATCTCTCCCGCATCGTCTCGGAGGGCACCACGGAATCGCTCGATCGGCTGGATCAGGTATTGTCCGGACAGGTGGTCTGAATCCCCAAGCAACAAAGCGCATTTCAAGTCTAAAGGAGCGCAAATGAACTATGGGCGCGTAGTCCTTGCCGGCCTCGCGGGAGCGGTTGCTTATTTTGTGTGTGGAGGTGTGATATCCGGCCAGTTGATCGCCAAAGAATACAAGCCGTATGAAGGTGTCTACCGTTCGCGGGAAGCGATCATGCACTATTTCCCGATGGGCATCGCTGCCACATTCATCGCGATAATTATTCTTGCCACGATCTACGCGAAGGGCTACGAGGGCGGTCCGGGCGCCTTGGAAGGGCTGCGCTTCGGTGCGCTAATCGGAATCTTCATCGTTTTCGCTGTTGTCGCTGACGAATATGTCACGCTCAATATCGGCGCCAGGCTCGGCGCTTTCATGGCCCTCGGGAGATTCATCGGTTGGCTCGTCACCGGACTCGTGATCGGTCTCGTCTATAAGCCTGCCGCACCAAAAACGACCTAGGGCTCGCATTTTCATACGCTCCTGCCGTTGGCCGCTGCTTGACCTCTGTGCTACGATGGCCCCTTAGTTCAGTGATGCCGGGCCAATACATTCCGATTTTGATTTACGCACTTCTCGCGGCGTCGTTTCCCGCCGTTTCACTCATCCTTTTCAAATACATTCGCCCGGACATGAAGACTACGGGCGCGCGCCTCGAGCCTTATGAGTGCGGCGTTCCCCCGGAAGGCACCGCCCGCGGGCGCTACTCCGTCCGCTTCTACATTGTCGCGATTCTATTCGTGATTTTTGACGTCGAGACGATTTTCCTGTTCCCCTGGGCCATCAAATACAGCCAGCTTGGCGTATATGGGCTGCTGACCATGCTCGTCTTTCTCGGAATTTTGCTGGTCGGCTACATCTGGCTCTATCGCAAAGGCGCGCTCGACTGGGTCTAGCTAGTCCGAAATATCTGTCCGAATGCGTTGACGCTGTTTTTTGGGGTGTGTTAAAAAGGCGGGCTGCTCGCTTGCGACGGAGTGAATTCGCTCGTCGTGGTTTGGCGATTGCGGCCGATCGAAACGATGGCTAACGATCCCTCGGAAAAGACGCCAGCTCCCAAACCGCCCGCCGATCCGCCGAAACCGGCAGCGGAAGGAACTTCCGTTTCGCCGAAATCGCCAGCCGAAGCCTCAGCGGCTCCGCCCACGCCAGCCACTCCACCGAAGCCCGCTGCTCCGCCCAAACCCGCTGTTCCTGGCGCTCCCGCCGCTGCCGCGCCTCCTAAACCTCCAGCCGCGCCCCCACCACCGAAAGAAGGCCCAACTCCGCTCGATAACGACCTCGTGCAGCGCCTGAAGGCCCGCTTTGGCGATGCCATCAAGGAAGCAACGCAGGACCGCAAGCAGGCCATCGTGCTCGTCGCCGCCGATAAGCTGCGCGAAATTTCGCGCTATTGCCGTGACGACGAAAAATTCGACATGCTCGACGATCTCACGGCTGTCGACTGGCCGAAGCGCGAAAAGCGTTTCGACGTTGTTCTAATTCTGTATTCGTTTCCGAAAAATGAACGCCTGCGCCTGAAAGCGCATCTCGGCGAAAACGAACCGGTACCAAGTGTCTGCGAAATATGGCCGGTAGCAAATTGGCTCGAGCGCGAATGCTTCGACATGTTCGGCATCGTCTTCGAAGGCCACCCGGATTTGAAACGCATCTTGTTGCCCGACGAGTGGCAGGGCCACCCTCTGCGCAAGGACTACGACATCTTGAAGCAGGACACAGACTGGGTGCGCGAAAATCTGGGAATCGAAAGTGGCCAATAGGGGACGGTAGCGCGATTACATTTCGTCAGGGCACGGCTTTCAGCCGTGCCGATCATGTCGCAAGGTGGTGCGGCTTTAGCCGCTGAGGGAAGTTCGAGCGGGAGACCAATTACCATAAACGCATCACAAAGCAAATGACCAAAGCCCCCACAACCGAAATCACCACCACCGTGCTCGGAGCGGACGAAATTATCCTCAACATGGGGCCGCAGCATCCGTCCACGCACGGAGTGCTGCGCGTGAAGCTGAAGCTCGACGGAGAGCGCGTGGTCGATTCCGAATGCATCATTGGCTACCTCCACCGCGGCGTCGAGAAAATCGCCGAGCATCGTAGCTACCAGCAATTCGCGCCCTATGTGGATCGCATGGATTACGTCGCGGCCGTCTCGAACGGTCTCGGCTACTGCGAAGCAGTCGAAAAGCTGCTCGGCACCGAAGCGCCGCCGCGCGCGAGAGTGGTTCGCACCATCCTTACGGAACTTCAGCGCATCGCGAGCCATTTACTCTGGCTCGGCACGCATGCGCTTGATATCGGCGCGCTCACGCCCGTCTTTTATTGCTTCCGCGAACGCGAAGAAATTTTGAAAATTTTTGAGAAGTATTGTGGCGCGCGGCTCACCACCCACGCCTTCCGCATCGGCGGCCTGCAATATGAGACCTACGACGGCTTCGAAGAAGATGTGAAGCGCTTCTGCCACGATTTCGAGCACCGCGTGGATGAATACGAAACGCTGCTCACCGAGAATCGCATCTGGATCGGCCGCACCAAGGGCGTTGGCATCATCACCGCCGCCGATGCCATCGCACTCGGCGTCACCGGCCCGGTGCTGCGCGGCAGCGGAGTGAAATGGGATCTGCGCAAGGCCATGCCCTACGCGGCTTACGACCAGTATGAATTCGATATTCCCACGCGCCCGACGGGAGACACCTACGATCGTTATAT
The DNA here is from genome assembly GCA_963729525.1 of uncultured Acidobacteriota bacterium. Taxonomy (GTDB): domain Bacteria; phylum Acidobacteriota; class Terriglobia; order Acidiferrales; family UBA7541; genus Palsa-295. The sequence goes on along the minus strand of CAVSOB010000005.1, from coordinate 1,604,998 downwards.
CGTGCGCATGGAAGAGATGCGCCAGTCGCGCCGCATTTGTCTGCAGGCCATCGAAAATATTCCGTCCGGCCCGATTCTTGGAAAAGTGGGCAAAGTGCTGAAGCCGCCGCCGGGCGAAGTCTACCACTCGATCGAAGCGCCCAAGGGCGAACTTGGCTACTACATTGTGAGCGACGGCACCACGCAGCCGTATCGCGTGCGCGTCCGTCCGCCTTCTTTTATTAACCTGCAAGCGTTCCAGAAAATGGCACAGGGCGCGCTCGTTGCGGACGTAGTCGCGATCATCGGCACGATTGATATCGTTCTCGGAGAAGTCGACCGCTGATGGGCCACCTCATTCCATCCTCAATCGCGCCATACGTGCTGCCGGTCGTCTATGCAGTCGTCATCGTCGCCGTGTTGCCGCTGCTTGCCGGCTACATCGTCCTTCTCGAACGCAAAGTGATGGCCGACATGCAAGCCCGTCTCGGGCCAATGCGGGTTGGCCCGCACGGATTGCTTCAGCCAATCGCTGATGCCGTGAAACTTCTCCTCAAAGAGGACATCATCCCCGCCAACGCAGACAAGCTGATGTTCTGGATGGCGCCGCTTGTCAGCGTCACGATGGCCCTGCTGGCCTACGCGGCACTGCCGATTGGCCCCTCATTTCAAATTGCAGATCTCAATGTGGGACTCCTCTTTATTCTGGGCATAAGCTCGCTTGGAATTTACGGGATCGTGCTCGGCGGCTGGGCGTCCAACAGCCACTATTCTTTGCTCGGTGCACTGCGCAGCGCCGCGCAGCTCGTCAGCTACGAAACCGCCGCGGGCCTGGGCCTCGTTTCCGCCCTGCTTCTCGCCGGCTCGCTCTCAATGAAAGAAATCGTGCAGGCGCAATACGACCAAGGCACCTGGTTCATTTTCTCGGTGCCGGTTGGATTCTTCATTTATATGGTCGGCTCAATCGCGGAAACGAATCGCGCGCCGTTCGATTTGCCCGAAGCGGAATCGGAACTGGTCGCGGGCTACATGACCGAATACAGCGGTTTCCGCTGGTCGCTCTACTTCCTCGCTGAATACGCGAACATGATCATCGTCGCGGGAATCGCCACCACGTTGTTTCTCGGTGGCTGGCTGCGCCCCTTCGCGCGCTGGCACGACCATTTCCCGGGAACTTCGCTCGAATTTTTCGACGTGATCCCGTCGCTCGTGTTTTTAGCCGCAGCGGCCTATTGCTTCTATCTGGCCCCCAAACAGCCAGTACAAATTCAGAAAATCGTGATGGCAGCCTTCGGCGCAGCATGCTTGTTGCTTGCGGGAGCTATGGCCGCGGCCCTCTTTGCTCCTCCCGCGGTGATGGCTGGAATACACGGCGCGTTCTGGTTCATGGCCAAAGTTGTGGCCTACCTGTACGCCTTCCTTTGGTTCCGATTCACATTTCCGCGCTACCGCTTCGATCAGCTGATGCGTCTCGGCTGGCGCTTCTTGATTCCGCTTGCGCTTGTCAACGTGATTGACGTTGGCGTCGCCATCATCCTCAAGCAGGAATTAGGTTGGAGCCCCTTCTGGGCAATGGTCGTGATGAACATCGTTACTCTAGGCGTCGCAATGTGGCTGGCGAGTGAGGGCGCAAAACCCGCATCCACATTGCAGCCGGCGGACACTGAAATATGATCCTGAATCAAATCCTGTTCTATTTCTTCGCCGCGCTCGCGATTGGTTCCGCGATCCTCATGGTCACGCGCCGCAACATCGTCCACAGCGCCGTTTTCCTGATTTCCACCCTCCTCGCCACGGCCGGAATTTTCCTTCAGCTCCAAGCCGAATTTCTCTTCGTCGTTCAAATCATTCTCTACGTCGGCGGCATCATGGTCCTGTTTGTTTTCGTCATCATGCTGGTGAATCTCGATGTCGCCCTGCGCCAAATTCAATTCAATCGACAAAAATATGTGGCTGCTGTGCTTGCTCTGGTGCTCGCTGCGCAGGTCTTTTTCGCTCTCTGGGTTGCACGCGCCGGCCTGAACCTGACCAATCCCGCCGACAAAATGCCGGGGAGGAATACCGAAGCGATCGGCGACGCGATTTTTCAGCGCTATATGCTGCCTTTTGAAATTGCTTCGGTCCTGCTGCTCGTTGCGATGATCGGGGCCGTCGTGATGGCCAAGCGGAGGGTGTGAAGAAAATGCGCTATTATAAGCGAATAAAAAGCGAATGGACTTCTGCTCTAAAATTGTCACCTATGTTGCAGAACGGCCGCCCATGATCCCGACCGAAGCCTATTTGATCCTCAGCCTCGCGCTTTTCACCATCGGCGTGGTCGGCGTGCTCACCCGCCGCAACGTGATTATCGTTCTCATGTCCATCGAGCTGATTCTAAACGCAGTTAACATCAACCTCGTCGCCTTCTCGCGCCACTTCGGCTCGGTCGATGGCCAGGTCTTCGCCATTTTCATTATTACGGACGCGGCTGCTGAGGCAGCCGTGGGCCTCGGCATCATCCTCGCGTTTTTCCGCAATCGCGAAACGGTCCTCGCGGACGAAATGGACATGCTGAAATGGTGAAAATCGCCCGATGACCTCGCATCTGCCATTTTTTCTCGCCCACATCTGGCTAATTCCCATGTTCCCGCTGATCACGGCGGCGGCGATGCTGTTTTTTGGGCGGAAGCTGGCGCAATCAGTTATCAACGCCCTCTGCGTCGGCAGCGTTTTCATCTCGTTTATTTTTTCGGCTGGAAGTTTCCTGCAGCTTCTCTCGCTCCCGCAGGACAATCGCATCGCGATCAACGTGCTCTTCGAATGGCTGCCCGCCGTCCCGTTCCACATGCTCGACGGCCGCCTCGCGAATTTTGTCGCCGACTGGGGTTTCCAGCTCGACCCGCTTTCTGGCGTGATGATTCTCGTCGTCACCGGCGTCGGTTTCCTGATTCACGTCTACGCCACTGGCTACATGGCTCATGAAGGCGGCTACTACCGGTTCTTCGGCTACTTGAATCTCTTCATGTTTGCCATGCTGATGCTGGTGCTTGCCAATAATTTCCTCCTGCTCTTCGTCGGCTGGGAAGGCGTGGGCACGTGCAGCTACTTGCTCATCGGATTTTACTTCCACAAAAAATCCGCCTCCGATGCGGGCAAGAAAGCATTCATCGTCAACCGCATCGGTGACGCAGCTTTTCTCCTCGGCATCTTCATGACGTCCGCGCTCCTCGGCACGATTCGCTTCGCGGATATCGGCCCCGCCCTCGCAAAAGGAAATTTCAGCGTCGGCGATCCGCGCATCGTAGCCATTGCGCTCCTGTTCTTCGTCGGCGCTACGGGAAAATCCGCGCAGATCCCGCTCTACGTCTGGCTCCCCGACGCGATGGAAGGGCCCACTCCCGTCAGCGCGCTCATCCACGCCGCCACCATGGTCACGGCCGGCGTTTACATGGTCACGCGCACCAGCGCCATCTACCAACTCGCGCCCGCCGCGATGGCCGTCGTCGCTCTGGTCGGCGCCGTCACCGCGCTCTTCGCCGCCTCGATGGGCGTCGTGCAAACCGACATCAAGAAAGTTCTCGCCTATTCAACGGTCTCGCAGCTCGGCTACATGTTTCTCGCCTGCGGCGTGGGTGCTTTTACCGCTGGCATCTTCCACCTGATGACCCACGCGTTTTTCAAAGGCCTGCTCTTCCTCGCCGCCGGAAGCGTGATCCACGCGCTCTCCGGCGAACAGGACATGCGCAAGATGGGCGCGCTCTCGAAAAAAATCCCCATCACCTATTGGACGATGCTCATCGCCACGCTAGCCATCGCCGGAATTTTTCCGTTCGCCGGTTTCTTAAGCAAAGACCTCATCCTCGGCAAAGCCTACGAAAAAGACGCGCTCCTCTGGGCCATCGGATACTTCACAGCCGGCATGACGGCCTTCTACATGTTCCGCCTGATTTTCATGACGTTCCATGGCCAGTCGCGCGTCGACCACGAAGTGGAGCATCACATCCACGAATCGCCGCGCTCGATGCTGGTACCGCTCGTAGTTCTCGCCGGCCTTTCCATCGCGGGCGGCTGGGTTGCATGGCCGGAAATCCTTGGCGGCACTAGCGCCTTTATCCGGTTCCTCGAACCGGTGGTCCAGGTGCCGCACGAATTGCGCGCCGAGGCTGCGAAGGGAGTCAGCTCGCGCGGCGGGGAAATTGGCTTGATGTTGCTTTCCGAAGGCCTGGTCGTCTGTGGCATCCTCGCCGCGTGGTACCTCTATATCAAGCGCACTGAGCTGCCTCAGCAGATCGCCAATCGCCTCGGCTGGTTCTACCGCCTTGTCCACAACAAATACTATGTGGACGAAATTTACGATTCGCTTTTCGTCAACCGCGCCAAGGATCTCGGCCTCGCGCTCGGCGCCTTCGATCGCGCCGTGATCGACGGCGCGGGCGTCAACGGCGCGGGCTGGCTCACGCGCTTCATCTCAAAAGTTTCCATGTGGTGGGACACCTGGATCGTCGATGGTTCGGTCCGCCTCGGCGCGCGACTCATTTGGCTTCTTAGCTACCCGGTGCGCATGGTCCAGGACGGCCTGGTGCAGAGTTATATGTTGCTGATCGTAATCGGCCTGATTGGTTTTCTGGCGTACTACTTTCACATCGCGCATCAAGCGATGCGTTAAAAAAACGCTTGTCATCGTGAGCGTAGCGAAGGATCTCAACGTAGCGCTCGCGAAAGTGCGAGCCAAGTAAGAACGCGAGGGAATGGATGTTCTCTGATAGCCACATCTTGAACACGATCCTCTTCACGCCGCTCGTCGGCGCGATCCTGATGCTCTTTATCCCCCGCGAGCGCCCAGACCTTCACCGCTGGATGGGCAATATCTTCGCCTGCCTCGGCCTGCTTGTCTCGCTGCCGCTCATCTGGCGCTTCAACACGGCTCTCGACGCGCCGCGCTTCCAATTCCTCACCGACCACGAATGGATCCCTTCAATCGGCGCCCGCTACACGCTTGGCATCGACGGCCTCAGCTTACTGCTGGTCATGCTCACCACGATTCTCGGCGCGATCGCCGTCCTTTCATCCTGGTCCGCAATTCAGAAGCGCGAAAAGGAATACTACATCCTGCTGCTGCTCCTCCAGACCGGCATGCTCGGCGTCTTCATGTCGCTCGATTTCGTTCTCTTTTACGTTTTCTGGGAAGTGATGCTCGTCCCGATGTACTTCCTCATCGGAGTCTGGGGCAGCGAGCGCCGCCTCTATGCGGCAATAAAATTTTTCCTGTATACGCTCGCTGGTTCCGTGCTGATGTTGCTTGCAGTCCTGGCAATCTATTTCACCGCGCACACTTTCAGCATCAAGGACGTGCTGGAAGCGCCGCACCCGCTTTTCTCGCTCCATCTGCAACGCTGGCTTTTCTGGGGCTTCTTCTTCGCCTTCGCAATCAAAGTCCCGATGTTCCCGTTTCACACCTGGCTGCCCGACGCGCACACTGAAGCTCCCACAGCCGGCAGCGTCATCCTCGCCGGCGTCCTGCTGAAAATGGGCACCTACGGTTTCCTGCGCTTCTCAGTCCCAATGTTTCCCGACGCGACGAACCAATATCGCAATTTCATGATCGTCCTCTCGCTGATCGGCATCATTTACGGCGCGCTCGTCTGCATGATGCAGAAGGACATGAAAAAGCTCATCGCCTATTCTTCGGTGAGCCACATGGGCTTCTGCACTTTGGGAATTTTCGCGCTCACGCCGCTCGGCCTCACCGGCAGCATCATCCAGCAGATCAACCACGGTATCTCGACAGGCGCGCTCTTCCTGATCGTCGGCGTCCTCTACGAGCGCCGCCACACGCGCTTGATTTCCGAATTCGGCGGTCTCGCGACGCCGATGCCCAACTTCGCCGCTGTCTACCTGATCGTAACGCTCAGCTCTCTCGGCATGCCGCTCCTCAATGGCTTCATCGGCGAGTTCACGATTCTGCGCGGCATCTTCGAAGTGAAGTGGCAATATGCTGCCTGGGGCGTGATCGGGGTGGTGCTCGGCGCCGCATACCTGCTCTGGCTCTACCAGCGCGTGATGTTTGGCAACATCACGAACCCGCTCAACGAGAATCTTCCTGATCTCAACGGTCGTGAATGGGCTACGCTGCTTCCGCTCGTATTCCTGGCATTCTGGATCGGCATCTATCCGGCTCCGCTGTTTCACGTGCTCGAGGCGCCGGTAGATCGCCTCATGCGCACCGTCAATCCCGGCTATTTCCCCCCGGCCGTTCCAGCCGCATTGCTGGACGCGCCGTTGCCGCCGCCCATGGTTGAAGCAGTTCCGGCTCTGCCAACGCCTGCGCCCAAATCACCCGACGCGCAAAGCAAGCCCGAGGTGAAGTAGATGGACTGGAATAGCATCCTTCAGCAATCGCGCGTCGACATCTCCTTCATCCTTCCGGAAGCGATGCTCGTCTTCTTCGCGCTGGCGATTCTGCTCACAGATTTTTTCCTTACGCCCGCCCAAAAAGGCTGGAACGCGATCACCGCCATGCTCGGCGTCGTTTTCAGCGGCATTTCGCTTTGGCTCATGGTAGGCGCTGCTTCGCAACGCTACCCAGCGTTCGATAACTCCATCGTCATCGATCCGTTTTTCATTTTCTTCAGTTTCCTGTTTCTGGCGTCCACTGCGCTGGTCATCCTGCTCTCCGTCCGCTATATGGAACTCGAGCACGAACAGCACGGCGAATACTACGCGCTGATGCTTCTCGCCACTGCCGGCATGATGTTTCTCGCCTGCGGCAACGACCTCGTCGTCCTTTTCCTCGCGCTCGAAACAATGGCGCTGAGCTTCTACGTTCTCACCGGCTTCCTCCGCCGCGAACGCCGCTCGAACGAAGCCGCCATGAAATATTTGCTGATGGGCGCGTTCAGCTCTGGCATCCTCGCCTACGGTTTCTCGATTCTCTACGGCATCGCCGGCTCCACGAACCTCGACGTAATACGCCATCAGATGCTTCCCGGCGGCGATATCCTAATCTTCCTCGCCATGGCCACCGTCGCGGCCGGCGTTTTCTTCAAAATCGCCGCCGTCCCTTTCCATCAATGGGCACCCGACGTCTACGAAGGCGCGCCCACCTCGATCACGGCCTACGTCAGCGTCGCGTCGAAGGCCGCCAGTTTTGCGCTGCTGCTGCGCTTGTTCCTCACCGTCTTCTGGCCTGTCCGCGTCGAGTGGGTAATGCTCATGGCCGCCGTCGCCGTTCTCTCGATGACCATCGGCACGCTCGCCGCCATCACGCAGAACAACGTCAAGCGCCTCCTCGCCTATTCGTCAATCACCCAAGTCGGCTACATCCTCCTCGGCTTCGTAGCCTCCGTGAATCCTGACGGCTCGCTCAATCCGCGCGGCCTGCAGGCCATGGCGTTCTATCTGCTCGTCTACGCCTTCTTCAACACCGGCGCATTCGCGGTCGTGATGGTGCTCCGCCACAAAGGCGTAATCGGCGACGATATCGATGACCTCAACGGCCTCATCGAACGCAATCCCGGCGCCGCGATCCTGATGCTGATTTTTCTTCTCTCGCTCGCCGGCATTCCGCCCACAGCAGGATTCGTCGCCAAGCTTCTGATCTTCTGGTCGCTCATCGAAACAGGCCACTACATCCTGGCTATCGTCTCGGTCGCCTACATCCTCCCCGCCGTCTACTACTACTTCCGCATGGTCGCCGCCATGTGGGTGCGCACTTCCACCGATCCGGTGAAGCCCGTCATTTCCTGGGCGCAAAAATTCGCGCTCGCCGCGATGGTTATCGTCACCCTCGCCGCCGGAATTTTCCCCGAACAGTTCCTGCTCCTCGCGAAATATTCCATCATCAATCCCTTCTTCCACTAGAATCGGAGGTCAATCATGACCTCTCAACCTCCTATTCCGCCGAAGCAGTCTAAGCAGGATGTCACACAGCTCGCCATGGTAATGGAGCTTCCGATGATCATGATTGGCGCGGTGGTGATTGGAGGCGGTCTCGGCTATTTGCTGGATCAGCGTTTGCATACAAGCCCCACCTGCGCGTTGATACTGGGGCTACTCGGCTTCGGCGCAGGCGTCTGGGAAATCATCCGCCGCCTCTCCCGCTCAGAGAAAAGCGACAGCGGCAGCGCCTGAGCTTTAGGGTTAAGGTACTTAGGTGGGAGCCCCCACATGTATGCGGGGGAGGAGCGCTTCAGCGCTCCGATACATGCTCCGTTTCTGATATGCGCTTTAGCGCTGGGCCGTCGAAAGAGCCCGTCACAAAATGCAACAAGACGACGCATTCTACGCCGCCTCCGAGCGCCGCATCGAATACCTCACCATCGCCATCGGCGCGCTCGCCACGATCGCCGCAACCATTCTCTGGAACTGGCGCGCCGGAGCAGCAGTAGCTTCAGGCGCCGCTCTCTCCTGGCTCAACTACCGCTGGCTGAAACAAGGCGTCTCGACCCTCGCTCGCCTTTCCACCGTCCAGGCCGGAACCGAAAAAGCGCGCGTTCCGCCCAGCGTTTACTTGAAGTTCCTGGGTCGCTACGCTTTGCTCATCGTAGCCGCCTATGCTATTCTGCGAGGCTTCAAATTGCCGGCCGCAAGTCTGCTGGCTGGATTCTTTGCCGTCATCGCAGCGGTCCTCGTGGAATTGATCGGACAGCTTTTCCGGTCAGGGCCCGAGCCGCGCGAAGACGCTTAGCTTAGCGAATAACGCTCGACGAGGTGATCTTGGTAGAACGGCCCATCTGGTTCTCGATATTCTTGAATCGCTTGTTCGCCAAGCCCGTCCTCGCGTTGCTGGCAGCTCTGCACATTCAACCTGCAAATCCCGCCTATCCGATTCCCACGCACGTCGCGATGGAAGTGCTCGCCTTTCTGATAGCAGCTATCTTCTTCTTGTGGCTGAGAGCCCGTATCTCAGTCGATCGTCCTGGCGGAACGCAGCAGTGCATGGAAGCCCTGCTGACAAACTCGATGGGCGTCGGCGTCCGCGATCTCCTGGAAGACAACGTCGGCCACGACGCGAATAAATACGTCGCCATGCTCGGCAGCATCGGCATCTTCGTCCTTCTCAACAATCTGGTCAGCCTTGTCCCCACACTCGAATCGCCTACCGCGCAAGTCTCTGTCCCGCTCGGCTGTGCGATCGTCGTGTTCCTCTATTACAACTGGACCGGCATCGTAAAACACGGCCCCCTCGGCCACGGCAAGCATTTCCTCGGCCCTGTCCTCGCCATGTCGCCCATCATGTTGCCCATCGAAATCGTCAGCAACCTCGCGCGCTTGCTCTCCCTCACCGTCCGTCTCTGGGTCAACATGCTGGTGAGCGAAACACTCTACATTTTGTTTCTCGGCCTCATGCTCGAGCTTTCCATTTTCCTCGAGCACCTGAACAAAGCCGGCTACATCGGCCTCATAGTTCCTTTAATCGGCCCAATCCCATTCATCCTGCTTCATATTTTCGTGGCCGTGCTGCAAGCCTTCGTCTTCACAATTTTGCCGGTAATTTACGTAGCCGGGGCCGTAGCCGAAGAGCACTAGATTTGCTTGCAGGCTCGAGCATTAGATTTGGTTTTGCTTTGTCAGTAGGGGCACGGCATGCCGTGCCCGCGTAACGCATGGCTTGGTGCGGCCCATCAGCCGCAGAGGTGGCTTTTACTTTTTCCACGTGCAGCATGATAAATCGACACCGTCGTTGTAGGCCGCGGTTTCAACCGCGGCAAAAGCATAACCCAACGACGCGGGGCTTCAGCCCCAGAAGCATATTCATAAGACGCTCGGCATCATCGCCACCAGTGTGATCCCGGCTGCTTGAGGATGACGGGAGCCACCTCCTGGCGGCAACTTCATACAAGGAGCTTCACAATGAAAAGGTACGCGCTGTTCATGCTGGCGGCCATCGCCATCAGCCTGCTCGCCCCTGCCGCATTCGCGCAGGAGACGGGCGCTGCCGCGGCAACCGGTGCAAACTGGGTCGCGATTACTTCCGGCTTCGCCATGGCCATCGCCTCAGCCGCCGGTGGTTACGCCCAGGCCAAAGCCACCGCCGCGGCCTGCGAAGGACTCGCCCGCAACCCAGGCGCAGCCGCCGCAATCCGTTTCGCCCTGATTCTGGCGCTCGTGCTGATTGAGTCGATGGCCCTCTACACCTTCGCCATCGTCTTCCTGAAGGTTAAGTAGTTCAATCCAAAGCAAAGCCTCGAAAGGCCCGGACGCGAGCGAGAGCGTCCGGGCCTTTTCTTTTCACATCGCGCTGCCTAAGCGCGAATTTTCGCATCACGACATCAGGACCCAAACAGCGTCAGCCTGTCATCCTGAACAACGCGAAGGATCTCAGCCTACCGCCCATCTCCCGCAAAGCCACATAGCCGTGTGCGCATCGTCTCCGCAATTTCTCTCTGGTATATTCCTTTCGTACCCCGAGCCCGAAGGAGCCCTAACCGCGTGACACTCAGTCCCTCAGCAGTCGCAGTCATCTTGGCGGTTGGGCTCGCCGTGTCTCCGCTCCAAAACCACCGAAAATCAAAATCCGTCCAGCCTGCCATCACCGAGCCGGATCTGGAATTCACCGGCGAAGTCGAGCGCGGCAAACCCTACATCCACGAAATCGGCCACGACCTCCAATTTCGCCTCGAGGTAGCTTCCGAAGGCGCCTTCGCCGGCTGGGACATAAGCATCACTCCGAAAACTCAGCCCAAAGATGGCCCCATCGAATTCTCTGCGATCGCCACGCCGCCCTATCACAACTTCAACGAGCGCTATATCGAAACCATCTACAATTTCACGGCCCAGGAAATCCTGGAAATGTCTCCACGCCGCTTCAATTTCGTTCTCTCCTTGGACGACGAGCACCGCGCCGAAGAAGTCGTAAACGCCATGCTCTATCCCAACTCTGTCTCCGACGATGACAAACAACGCATCGCCATAAGCTCGGCCAACATCGAGCTCGGCACAGGCGAATTCGTGATCCAAAAATCTCGCGTCACCTCGATCAAAGATCCCCTCTACCCCGGCTCCATCGAGTACATGAAGTTCGAGGTAAGACTAAAATTTCCCCCGGGATTAACAATGGCCCAGGTCCTCGCCCCGGTCGAAACCCCTTCCAAGTAGCCGCCATTTGGACTGCGGTGGCTTGCCGCCGCTTTCATAAGCCCCGGCTTGCCGGTGGTTTAATTTCGGTGGAAGCCTCGCGTACCTCGCACGCCCTCCGGGATCTTCGGAAAAGTGTCTCTAGATTCGCAGAATTTGGTTGACATGTAGTTACTACTAAGCTAACATGAGTCGTGCAAGCCACTTACAACTCGGCGCAGCCGCAACAAAGACTAGCGACCCCCAGTTTTGTTCCTTTGATCCATTCCCAAAATGGAACTGAAGCGCTGGCAAGAACCCCGAGCCTCTCGAAATCTCTAATCGCGAATGCGCGATTAACTTTCGTTCTACCTGGCAGAAAAACCAGCCCTCTAAAACTTTCTAATCGCGAGCGGATGCCGATTTTTCATTCTGCTGCGGTCCCTGGTGCCGGGGCTTACTCGATCCGGCCCGCCCTTTCTTCCAGCCTCAAGTTTCTAGTCTCGAGCCTCCAGAACCTAATCGTTACACCGCGATTAGAATTTCCTCCAACTCTCAGAAAACAAAGGACGAAACTAATTTCTAATCGTTACAAATCGCCGATTTCGTATCCTGGAAGCTTCTTCGCGGATGCCATTTGTCACTCCGAAATTCCGCCTGCTACGCCTGCCGTAGCTCATTTGACACAACTCGAACCCCGGCTTAGTATCGTTCGCTCGTCTCGCTGCCGATTTCTCAGCAGAGGTCACCAGTAATGCAAGACTGGGCAACCCGCGCCATCGATACCGCCAAACGCCGCGGCGCTTCTTACGCCGACGCGCGCGTGATGGACATCCGCCAGCGCGACATTTCGACTAAAAACGGCGAAGTGGGCACCCTGGTTGAATCGGAATCGCTCGGCATCGGCATTCGCGTGATCGCATCGGGCGCGTGGGGATTTGCTTCTACCGACCGCCTCACCCATGAAGGTATCGACTCCTGCGCCGCAGAAGCGGTCGCTATCGCCAAAGCGTCCGCGCTCGCGAAGCATGCGGACGTTGCGCTCGCGCCCGAAAATGCTTACGTCGACACCTGGCAAAATCCATTCGTGAAAGACCCGTTCCGGATTCCCGTCGAGCGCCAGATCGAAGTGCTTCTCGCTGCCGACAAGGAGATGCGGCGCACGAAAGGCGTCACGCTTGCCGAAGGCTCGATGACTTTTCGCAAAATCGATCAGCTCTTCGTATCGAGCATCGGCTCCGTGATTCACCAAATAAAAATGCAATCAGGGGCCGGGATTGTCGCCACGAGTTTTGCGGGGAGCGAAATTCAGAAGCGGTCGTATCCCAATAGCTTCAGCGGCCAGCACGCCCTCGAAGGGTACGAACTGATCGAAGCGCTTGATCTCGTCGGCAACGCCGGTCGCACGGGCGAAGAAGCAGTCGCGCTCCATTCCGCCGTCCAGTGCCCGGAGAAAACCGGCACGATCATTCTTGGCGGCTCTCAACTCGGCCTTCAAATTCACGAATCGATTGGGCACCCTATCGAACTCGATCGCGTCCTCGGCCAGGAAGCCAATTTCGCCGGAATGAGTTTCCTCACAGTGGACAAGCTCCGCAAACTGAAATATGGCTCGGACATCGTCAATGTCGTTGCCGACGCACGCCTCGCGCACGGCCCCGGTCTCGGTACGTTCGCCTATGACGACGAAGGTGTTCCCGCGCAGTGCACGCCGATTATCACCAACGGCCTCTTCACCGGTTATCTGAGCAATCGCGAAACGGCTTCCGCCATCGGCGAAGACCGCTCCAACGGTACGATGCGGACGGAAAGCTGGAACCGCCTGCCGATCATCCGCATGACAAACATCAGCATCAATCCCGGCACATGGAAGTACGATGATTTGATCGCCGACACCGACGAGGCGATCTTGATGGATACGAATCGGTCCTGGTCCATTGATGACCGCCGGTATCATTTCCAGTTTTCGACCGAAATTGGCTGGGAAATCAAAGGCGGCAAAAAAGGCCGCATGATCAAAAATCCCAGCTACAGCGGCATCACCACCGAATTCTGGAATAGCTGCGATGCAATCTGTTCCCGCGACGATTGGACCCTCTGGGGCACCCCCAACTGCGGAAAAGGCCAGCCCATGCAAACCATGGGCACCGGCCACGGCGCTTCGCCCGCCCGATTCCGCAACATCAAAATCGGAGTCGCCTTCGCCAAATGAAGCCAAATGCTCCAAGATTGCCCTCGGATCTGGTTGGCGCTATTTCTTTGGCTGTCATCCTGAGCGCAGCGAAGGATCTCAGCTGCCAATGAAGCGCACCGTGAAGCGCACCGTGAAAAAATCAATCTCCCGCCGGATTCGAAGAGCTGAAACCCACGCTCCCTCCGAACCGCTCTTTACCGCGTCGGAACTCAAGGCCATCGCCGAGCGCATCGTGAAGTTCAGCGAAGCCGACGAAACTGAAGTGGAAATCGATGTCACGACGGACGCTCTCACTCGTTTCGCCAACAACATCATTCATCAGAACGTCGCCGAGCAAGTTCTCCACATCTCCGTTCGGGCCGTAATGGATGGCCGCACAGCGCGCGCCACAACCAACAAGACCGACGAAGAATCGCTCCGTCGCGTGATGGCCGCGGCTGAAAAGCTCGCGCTGCATCAACCAAAAATTCCAGGCCTGCTTCCGATGTTGGGAGCGCAGAAGATTCCCAAGGTGCAGCGTTTTTTTGCGGCGACGGCCGAAGCCACGCCACAGGATCGCGCCCGCGCTGTCACCCGCGTCTGCAAACTCGCAGAGAAAAATAATCAGACCGCCGCAGGAATCTTTTCCAGCGGCGCGATGCAAACCATCCTGGCGAATTCAAAAGGCCTTTTCGCGCATCACGAACAAACGCGCTCGGAATTCTCAGTCACGATCCTCGAACCGAATTCCTCAGGCTGGGCGAAAGCGAATTCTGCGGACATTCGCGAACTCGATCCCGATCGCCTCGCAGAACGCGCCAGCCGCAAGGCATCCGACTCGCGTCAGCCTCGCGAGCTCGAGCCAGGCCACTACACGACAATCCTCGAGCCCTCCGCCGTTCTCGATCTCGTCGGTTTTTTGTTTTATGACTTTGCCGGAACGTCGGTGATGGACAAGCGTTCGAGCCTCAACGACCGCATGGGCAAAAAAGTTTTCGGTGAGAACATCATGCTCTGGGACGACGTGTATCACCCTTTCCAGTTGGGCGCGCCCTACGATGGGGAAGGGGTTCCGCGGCAGAAGGTTCTTCTAGTCGATCGCGGCGTTCCGAAGAATCTTGTCTATTCTCGCGCCACTGCGAAAAAAATGAAGAAGAAGCCGACAGGTCACGGATTCGCCTTGCCCAATGAATATGGCGAAGCGCCAATGAACCTCGTTTTTGCCGGGGGCGACAAGTCTCTCGACGAAATGATACGCACCACGGAGCGCGGAATTCTGGTAACGCGCCTCTGGTACATCCGCGAAGTCGATCCGTACGAGAAAATCCTCACCGGCATGACGCGTGATGGAACGTTCCTCGTCGAAAACGGCCGCGTCGCAGGCGGCATCCGGAATTTCCGATTCAATCAAAATATTTTCGAAATGCTTTCGAATGTCGAGATGCTCGGCCCCGCCGTCCGCGCCGCCGGCGAAGAATCTTTCGAGATGGTCGTACCCGCTATGAAGGTCAATAATTTCCACTTTAGCGAAGTCACAAAATTCTAAGCCTCCAGATTTTTGCGCTGGAGCGCTTTGTTAAAATTGTGAAAATTTCCACCGTTTGACTTGACAAGCGCTATACACGGCAGAAGACTTGTGTTCTCCAGCCCGGTCCCCCTCATTCGAGGGGCCTCAGAAAAAACGTACAGGAGATAGCCATGGCAAATTTGACCTACCGCGATAACAACGTATTTCAAAACCTCTTCGATTTTCGGCGCGACTTCGACCATCTCTTCAACCGCTTCTTGAGCAGCGGCTTGCAAACAGGCCAGGAGCAGCAGAGAGCGAATATGTCGATGGCGTCGTTCGCTCCCGCCGTCGATGCGTTTGTCGACAGAAACGGGAAAAGATTCGTCGCACATGTCGCTCTACCGGGCGTCGATCCCAAGGACGTAAACATTTCGGTGCAAGGCAACATGCTCACGATCAGCGGAGAACGCAGCGTCTCCGACGAGCGGCGCGAAGCTGACACCGTGTACAACGAACTGATCTACGGAGCGTTCGAGCGCACCTTGTCGTTGCCGGAGGGCGTCGATACGCAAAAGCTCGCGGCCGACTACCGCAACGGCGTCCTCGAAATCACTGCGCCGATTTCAGCATCCGCTCTTCCACGGCGCATCGAAGTGAAGAGCAGCGGCACGCAGACAAAACAAATGGCCGCAGGTTCCGGAACCTAAACGAAGCAAGCGAACAAAAGCAAAGACAAAAAGCCCGGAGCCGGAAGGTTCCGGGCTTTTGCGTTTCTGGACGAATTTTCATTGCGGCGCTTCGGGCGCCCGGACGGGACGCTCAAAGTATTTCCACTTGTCAAGATCCGCGCGCACCGCGACGTCAAAGAATCCAACCATCATTTCGTCATAGGTCTGGTCGCCCCAGCGCACCGCTGCCATTGGATCAGGATTGTGCGGATTGGAATTCGAGTTGTCGTACCACGCGATTGCTTGCAACTCTGTTCCTGCCGCGAGCGGGAGTGGCTGAGCGAGTTGATAACTCAACTGCCAGTAAAAATCCCAGTTGACGCGGAGCAACGGTTCGATCGTTCCGTCCTTGCGCACAATGTTGTACTCGAATCGCTTCCCGCGCAGATGCATATGCGGAAGGAAACTGAGCAGCGTCGCGTCGTTGGGCAAAGAACCCCGCGCTTCGACCCGGAAATTATCAGCGCCCGGCGGAATAACGAAATGATCGTTGGTGAGCTGCAGCGTAAGGACGCGTTGCTTCGGTGGCTCTCTCGCAAAGATCAATCCGATTGCGGTTTGATCCGTGACTGCGTGGCCGCATGCCATGTAGTGCATTTGGAAGATGAGATCCGAGCCTGCCGGCACGAGCTTGGCCATTCCGTCCGGCCAGCGATCCGGCGAACTTCCCGGCGCGTAGACGAGCAGAATGTCGGCGTCGGTCCAGAGCGCGTCACGCTTCGATTTGTCATCAGTCATGTCCGCGGCGGTGAAGGGAACTCCAACAGGTGCGTGCTCGAGCCATTTCGATCCGGGCGGACGGATGTACACCACGGCGTGATGAACGCTTTCACGGCTTGACGGGCGAATCTCGGAAAGCTGAATCCATTTTGCTTCGGTGAAATTCGTGTGGACGATTTCGTAGGTGTATTCGATATCGCCCTGGGCGGGAAGCGCGACTGGCTTCGTCATCTTTACGATTGCGCTGGGCTGCGGAATGTTCCAGCCGTCGATCCACGTGCGCGGACGTGGGGCGTCGTGGGGATCGCCTGCGGGCGCTTTCGCTTTTGACCAAGCGTCGAGAATTGTGATCTCTTGTGGTGTAAGCGACGGGTCATTTGCAAAATGGCCGACGGTCGGATCGGCGAACCACGGCGGCATCTTGCGATTCGTAGTGATGAAAGAGATGGAACGGGCTTCGACGCGGGCTTGCTCGTAGGTCATCAACGGCAGCGGCGCAATCTCGCCGGACCGGTGGCAGCTTTGGCAGTGCTGCTGAAGAATCGGGAGGACATCGCGATAGAAAGTCGGCGCGCTTTCGGATTGATTCGCGGCCGAGACATGCTGAGTTCGACGGCAGATCAAAAACACGGTGGCGGCGCAGGCGGCGAGAATGAATATTTGAATGCGGTAGCGTGGCATGAACACAGAAGAATTAGTTACGCATTCGGGCGGCTTGGTTGCAAGCGCGAAAGAACAATAGCTATGGCTTTGCGAATTGGAGGCTCGAGATTGCGCGGGAGATTACGTTCTCCTGAATCTGGACGAGATCGGAATCGGCGGAAGTCATGCCGAAGATGGTGTAGAGATGCGCATCGTGCTGGAAGAAGACGGCGACTCCGGACCAATCGTGCTGGTCCACGCTGACCCGAAAGCGCTTCTCCACCGCGGGTTCGCCGGAGACGACGATTTTCTTCTCGCCGAGAGCGCGGAAATTGTCGAGGGTGCTTCGCAAGTGGCGATCGGTGGCATCGATATCGCTCGCAAACGATTTCTCGATCGGCTGCCGGCCGATGAGCAAGTAGGTGGTCTGGTCGGAGGTGCCGAGCGCGGTGATTGCGCCGGGCAGCACGGAACGTGCACCTTCGACGAGTTGCCACGTGGGCGGCTTGTACATTTGAAAGCCGTAGGTTTCGTTGGCGTAAAGGTTGCCTGTCACTCTCTCGCGCATTGATTCGGGCTGGGCGGGCTTGGCCGGCGCAGGAGGTTGAGCAACAGTACTTGCTGGCGTTGCAGCCGGAGTCACAGACTTCGCGGTGGCCGACGCTGTATTAGGTGCTGGCGGCGGATTGGGCGAGGGCGTTTTTGGACCCGACGTGGTTGAATCCGCGGCGGGTGCAGGATTTTGCGGCGTCGTGGGAGTCGTATTGTTTTTCTTGTACGAGTTTACGGCCGGCGCGGGCGGCGCTGTTTTGTCGGTGGATGGCTCCGACTTCTTCTCGGGGTCGAGCTTCTTTGCCGAGTCGGTGATGCTGATGGAGAGAACTTGATCCTTCTGGACGACCGCGAATCCGTAGTTCGTTTTCACTTTGAACGAATTTTCTTCGAAGCCGACAATCGTGCCGACGATCTTGGTTCCGTCTTTTAGCTTCAGCTCGTCGGCCTGCGTCGCGCGTGGCGACACTATGACGAGCGCTGCGAGCAGTATTGCGAATGGCGAACGCCGCTGCATCATCCGAGTATCGCGCTGCCAGGAGTGGGCGGCAAGCTGCGCCTGTGCGGAAGTGCTGCGTTAGTCAGGGTGTGAGGCGATGGGAGCTACTTCTTGCGGCGCTTAGCGGAATTTGCCGGCTCGGTTTTTGTCTTTGTCGTCTTCGTTCTAGTTTGAGGCGCGATTTTGATCAGCTCAGTCTGAAGCTGTTGCATTGCCGCTTCGAGCGCGCGAAATTGAGCATCGGCTCCGTTCAGATTGCGGCTGCGGCCCATTGCTTCGAGGTTTTTGGCAGCAGTGACAGCGGTTTGGGCGCCGAAGATTGCAACGGAGCCTTTCAGAGCGTGCGCGGCGGTATCGAGTTTGGCGGCATTCTTGGCTGCGAGTGCGGCTCGAATGGCGGCAAGCCTTTTGGGCGCGTCAGCGAGGAAGGATTTCGTCAGCGATTTGACCAGCTTTTCATTTCCACCCGTCGTGCGGAGAAGATGGGCCCCGACATTCTCGATCGGCGTAGGCGCGGGCGACTGAGCTTGATTCGCCGGTTCGACAGAGCGTTCTTTGGCTGCTGAAGGCGGAGTCGGCACTGGGGATGCGGGAATCACCTCAGTGCCGGCGGCAAGGAATTCGATTGTGTCGAAGAGTGCGCGCATTTCGAAAGGCTTCGGAATGAAGCCGTCCATGCCGGCCTGGATGCGTTGTTCTTTGTCTTCTTCCGTGACGTTTCCGGTGAGCGCGACGACCAACTGATGCTTCCCAGTGGACTTTTCTTTTTGGCGGATTACGCGGGTGGCTTCGAGACCGTCCATGCGCGGCATCTGTTCGTCCATCAGCACGATGTCATATTGAGCCTTCTCCAGTTCATCGAGCGCCTGACGCCCGTCGGAGACGGCGACGACTGAGTGGCCGCGTTTCTTGAGCAGTTCGCTCACAAGCTCGCGGTTTTCGTCCGTATCTTCGGCGACGAGAATGCGCAAGCTCTTGAGTGGCTTGTCGCGGTGAGGGCGCGTTACGGGCACGGAACTACTTTGCGCCATAGGGCGGGCTTCCTGGCCGCGTGGAGCGTCTTTTTTTGTCGCATCACGGGTGGTCTTCGCTGCGTGTGGCAACCGGAACCAGAAACGGGTTCCACCTTTCGTCTTGGTTTCCGTTCCGATTGTACCGCCCCATCGCTCCACTGTGATCTTGCAGAAATAAAGTCCCAGCCCGGCTTTTCCGGGCTTGTCTTCTCCTTTCGCGAAAAGCGCGAACATTTGATCGGGCGATTGATCTTTCGGCAGACCGGGGCCCTGGTCATCCACAAATGCGAGAACCTGTTTGCTTTTTTCTTCCAGGCCGATTGTGACGGTAGTATTTGGCGGGCTGTAACGGAGGGCGTTTTCGAGAAGATTACCGAACACACGGTCGAGCCGTGAATCGTCTCCGGCGACAATCCAATCCCGCGAAAGATCGACCGCCGGATCGACTTGCAGCTTTATCTGTTTCTTCGCGAATGCGGGCGAGAATTCCTGAACGGCACGCTGGGCGGCAGCGCCGGCATCCGTGGCGCTTGGGGCATTTTCCGTAGATGTCTGCTGGCCTGCGAGATCGGCGGAAAACGCCTGGAGGATGCTGCGAATCATTTGTTCCTGGCGGTTCGATTCGCGCTCGCCCGTCTCGACCATTCGCCGTAAATCGGCGGAGAGGTTTTGAAGTGACATCAAGTTGAAACAGCCGCGCATAGCGGTGAGTGGTTGCGAGAGATCATGAATGATGCAGTGGAGCAGGATTTCCTTTTTTTGAATTTCGCGGAGGAGGCGCTCGTGTTCGAGCAGGGAATCACGGGCGGCTTGATACAGCTTTTGCCGTTCGGCATAGGTGCTCGCGAGATTGCGAATGAGCAGCACGTTTTTGCCGTCGACATGGAGCGCAGTTGCTTCGAGTTGCACCTCGCGGCCGGAGGGGTCGCGCTCGATCCAGACGGGCGAATTCGCGGAGCCTTCGCGGTTCGAATTCCAGAATCCTTCGGCGTCGATCAGAAAATTTTCGAGTAGCGGCGAGGCCTCGGCAAGACGAATCGATTTATCGCGGGTGAGGGCGCCTTTCCACAGGCTGTGACACCACTTTGGATATTCGCCGATGGGATGAAACACGCCGTTTCCCGTGTATTCGAAGAGGGCATAGCCCTGAACGGAGAGAAAAGATTCGAGGATCGAGTTTACAGCCATCATTTGCCGAACATTTTCAGAGTGAGACGCGAGAAAGCCGCATCCACATTTTCACCCGTCTTGGCGCTGGTGCGCATAATTTCCCAGCCGCTTTGGGTGAGCAGAGCCAAACGGTCGTCACCGATTTCCCATTGATCGGCCAAATCGGCTTTGTTCACGAGAAGGACAGCCGGTACCTTGAAACCGGTGTCGATGATGCGCTGATTCAACGCCAAGGCTTCGTCGAGCGTGTTGCGCCGCGTGCCGTCTACTACCAACAGATACCCGAACATCCCGCGCCAGTAGGAGGGCTGCACTTTTTGGAATCGATCCTCGCCATAAATATCCCAAAGCATGAGGGTTACTTCTGGTTGTCCCGCTTCGCGCACAAGCTTTTTGTCAACCTTCACGCCGATAGAGGTGTGATAGTCCTCGGAATAAATACCTTCGATAAACCGGCGGACGAGGCTCGTTTTGCCGACTGCAAGCGTGCCGAGCATGCAGATTTTCTTTTCGAGCATTGGAATGCGGGCTAGTTTACAGGGGGAGCGGGAGAAAAAGCGACTTTGAAAGTGACGCTGCGATTGAAGCGGCGGCCTTCTTCCGTGGACTCGTCGTGAAGCGGCTCGGAAGTGCCGACGCCCCTGGCGTGAAGACTGGCGAGCTTAATTCCGGAGTGCGCGAGGAGATTGGTGACGACGTCAGCGCGCTGTTTGCTGAGGACGAGATTCGTTCCCTCGACCCCGGTGATATCCGTGTGACCGACGACGTCGATTGTGATTTTGCCGTTCAAGCGCCCGGCTTCCACCAGCAGGGCGTGAATGCTGTTTTGGGCTGCAGCAATGCTGTTTTCCTGGCCGGGTTCGAGCTCGGCGCGGCCGACGGGGAAGAGAAGCACAGCTGATTCAAGGGACGAGCGCAGGCGATTGAGTTCAATCTGATCGCTATTTTGCAAGTGTGAATCGTCGACGGCGGTGACGCCAGGAATCCAGGGTGCGCGCTCTTCGAATCGCGTAATGAATGCGGGCGTGGCGATTCCTTCGGCGCGAAGCTGACCGTCTTTTTCGGAGAGGGTGACGCCGGAAGGCGGGTGAAGGAACGCGTTGGCGCGCCTTAGCACGATGGGATCGTCGAACGAATAGAAAGGCCTCAATTCAAGATTGGCCGTTTTGGGGTCAATACCTGCGCTGGCGAGAAGATTTTCCGGATTTGCGGCGAGGGGGTCGCGAAAACCCTGGACGTGATAGCGGCCGCCGTCGCGCGCGTAAGACATGACGACGATGCCGGGTTCCTGGCGCAGAACTTTCAAAAAGCGCGACCATTCCCAAAGCAAGTAGATTGAGTAGCCGATTGGTATGGCGAGCAGAGCGAGTATTACTGCACCCGCAATCAGCGCGGCGCGGGGACGACGGTAACCCTCTTCGGAGGCGTGTTTGAATTGCGTTTCGAGCAGGTGTGTCAGGTCATCTTCGACAGGGCGAAATGGAGCGGCGTCGCCTTCGAAATGGGCGAGCGCCGAACTGTAGTGGCGCTGAATATTTTCGAGAGCTTCTTTCATGGCGACCCGATAGCTTTCGGGCGCGTGGCCACGAATCACGGCGGCCAGGACGGCGCCGGGGCTCTGTTCGATCCAGATTTGGAGTTCGCCAACTTCCAAAAAATCGAGCGTATTATCGCCGCGCTGCGATTCGAAGGAATCTTTTACGAACTGCTGGATGGCCGAGAGCATTCCTGAAACGAGCGAAGGATCCTGCGTTGCGACTCGTGGAGCAACCACGTGATTGAGAACCAGCCCGGTCTCGCGGTGGATCAGGAACACCTGCTCAACGCTAAAGAGCAGGCTGTGCATCATGGCCACTTCGCTGAAAGGCCTTCCTGTGCGAAACGCTTCAAAACGCCACTTGAGGCCCTGCCAGGAAAGGCTGTGCTCGAGGGCGGTGTTGAAGGATTCAAGCATGCTGCGAAGCGTCTCAGTGATTGATTTGCGAATCGCAGGGCCCATCACAGGGAAAAGTGCGTCGGCGAGAACGTGCGGATCGCGGCGGACGGATTCGCGGAGTGTGTCCTGAATTGTCGGAGCCAGTGCTTCGGACAGAGCTTGCGTGTCGCCCTGCTCGCGGCGTTTCTGGATTGCTTCGGCGACGACGGCACTTACGTCTTCGATGCGGCGTCCGGTGTCGTCGAGGCGCTCTTGAATTTCCTTAAGGCCTTCCTGCTCAGGGCCGACGATGAGATGGCGTAGCTCTTCGTAGGCGTGACTATCCGAAGAATCGCCATCGCGGGCGGGGCTATCTGCAGGCGGATTTTCGGTTCGTTTTTCGTGCGAGGCACGGCGATGGGCTTGCTCGGCCATGTTGGAAGGTTGCAGTTTTGACCCGGCTGACATCCGGCGCTACTTTTCTGGCAGCTCGAGATCGTCCTTCAGGCGCAGTGAGAACTCGGCGAAAATGTCGGCGAGAGCGGCGCGATCAGTCTTGTCGTTGCGCAGGGCCTGGACTTCGCGATCGAGGGACGCTGATGAGTCGCGGCGCAGCTTGTCAATTTCGTTCGAGAACGCCTTGGAGTGCTCGAGCAGCTTGGCGCGGAGGTCGCTTTGCGCGTCCGAGGTTTGCTCTTCGAGCTGGCCGAGCTTTTTCTCGATCATCTTCGCGGCTTCTTTTAGCTCGCGCGCGAGTTCCTTGAGGCCTTCGGAGCGCTCGGATTTTTCGGTCTTCAGGCGCTGACTCAGGGATTCCACTTCCTGCTGGGCGAAACTACTCAAGGTTTCCAGGCGCTTCATGGTGTCTTCTCGGAGAGTCTCGACGGCTTTCGAGACGTTCTCTTCCAAGCGCGCGAAACGCTTTTCGTAATCGCGCATCTGCGAGCCGAATAATATGTCGCGAATCTTGTCTACATTTGCGCCTTCTTCTTTGCCGGATGAATTGTTAGGAAGTTTTGCTTCCGCCGGGGATGCCATTTTACGAGGTCTCCTTTTGCGAGTCTGTATGCCCTGACGACGGGACCTGCGCGAGGTGATTCGGGGCATCGCGTGACACTACTATGAAAGTAGGTTTTGTCGCAACAAGCACGTGTATTGGGACGTAGGTACGAGTGGTTTGAGAGTCATGGAACTGAGGTTTCGCCGGCGCGTGGCTCTAGACTGCGTGAAATGGGGTGCTTTGGGTGGTCAGCGGTCGAGGAACTCGCGGAGGCGGGCGTACCCGGCGCGGCTGACGGGGAGTTGCGTGCCACTGTGGAGGACAGCTACATGGCTATCTTTGCCGTAGGGTTCGATGCGCGCGACCCGTTCGAGATTCACGATGTAGGAGCGGTGGATGCGAAGGAACCGCGAAGGGTCGAGGGCGGATTCGAGGCTTGAGATGGTTTGCTGTTTCAGGTGCTTTTTGCCTTCGGAGCAGAGGGCGATGTAATCGTCCTGGGCTTCCGCGTAGTCGAGTTTCGCGATAGGAATGATGAAAACCTTGGTGCCGTCCCGGACGGGAATGCGATCGAGGTGTTGAGCTGGGGGGCGGGCGGCGGTGGCGAGGTCGGAGGGTGAGGGCGCCGGGCGGGCTGCGGGGGTCTGGGTCGTCGAAGAAGTGCCGCTGAGACGCTCCTTCGCGCGGGTTAGGGCGGCTTCGAAGCGGTCGCAGCCGAACGGCTTGAGTAGGTAATCGACTGCGTGGACTTCGAAGGCGCGAATGGCGTAATTGTCGTGGGCGGTGACGAAGACGACGGCGGCATTGGTTCCGATCAGCTCGAGGACTTCGAAACCATCGAGCTTGGGCATTTGGACATCGAGGAAGACGAGATCGGGCTTCAATTCGGCGACGGATTTTACGGCCTCGAAGCCGTTGGCGCATTCCGCGGCGATTTCGATTTCGGGATGGGCGGTGAGGAATTCGCGCAGGACCTGGCGTGCGAGGTCCTCGTCGTCAACAATCACGGCACGAAGTTTCTTCTGGGTCGCTTGCGTCATGACGCGCGCTCCGTGCGTTCGGCGGGCATCGCGATTGCGACGCGGTAACGGTCGCCTTCGGTTTTTACTTCGAAGCTGGCGAGGTTTCCGTGGCGCGTGGTGAGACGCTGGCGAACGTTGGCGAGGCCGACGCCTCCGCGACGGCGCGGCGGAGAATCGGGGTCAAAGCTGTTTTCGACGGCAATCGAGAGTGTGCCATTGCGAGAATGGATTTCGAGCTTGATCGAGCCGCCTTCGACGAGATTCGAGATTCCGTGGACGACGGCATTCTCGACGAGCGGCTGCAGCAGGAGCGGCGGGACGAAAGCATCGAGCGCGTCCCTATCGATATTTTCTTCCATCTGGATGCGGGCGCCGAAGCGAACTTTCTCGACGGCTAGGAATGAGCGGATCAGCGATAGCTCTTCGTCGAGCGGAATCGCGGCTTTTTCGCCGAGGCCAAGCGTGCGGCGCAGGAAATCGCCTAGGAGCACGCACATCTCGCGGGCCTTCGCGGGGTCGGAGCTCGTAAGCGCGCTGATGGAATTGAGGCTATTAAAAAGGAAATGCGGATTCACCTGCGCCTTGAGTGCTCTCAGTTCCGCGTCGCGAGCGAGTACTCCCGCTTTCATTTCGCGTTCTTTGGCTTCCTGCGATTGCTGGACCGCCAGCAAGACGTAGAAAAATGCGACCGCAAGCAAATAAAGCAAGATTCCGGTGCCGAAGAGCAACGGGAGGTTCTTCGAAAGGCGCGGCTCAAGACCGTTGAATGCGGAGAAGGACGACAGTTCGTGCGCCAGCGCTTTCGCGAAAAGAATCCAGAATCCACTGACCACGGTTGCCCCGAGCAAATGCGTGAGCGCGAGCTGAGGCGCGCCGGTGCGGTCGAGAGGCGTCCAACGGCAGGAATACCATGCCGAGAGGCACATGCACCCATAGAGAAGGCAGAGTGGAACGCCGAGGGCAAAGGCCTCGATCCACGTGAGTCCGCCGGGAACCGCCAGCAAATAAACGAGCATTCCAGCGAGGGGAAGCCAGCCAAGGAGGTAAGGGATCAGCCGTCGCCGGAGTTGGCCGAGAATTGGGTGCATTGTCGCGGCTTAGTTCTTGATTTCCAGACCGCCGAAGACGGCGACACCGCGGATGATCAGCTTTTTTGCTGACGTGTCGGGCGGGGGATGGCTGGTCTTATCGCTATAGCCGCCAAAGATTCCCACGCCATCAATAACTACATTCCACGTGCGCGGAACACGAATCTCACCTCCGCCGAAGATCATCGTAGCCTCAATAACGGCTTGGTCGCCTTCTATTTCGGCTTGAGTGAAATCGATTTCGCCGCCGCCAAATATCGACGTCATCTCGCCGGTCTGAAAATTTCGTGAGCTCACCTGATGTTCACCGCCGCCGAATATGCTCGTGCAGGTGACGTGAGAGCCGTCGGTGTTGAACTGCTGCCCGGCTTCAAACGGCTTCGACTTCCACTTATTGAGGCGGGGCTCGCCTCCCTTTCCGAATGCCTGAATCACCAACAGAACGCCGACCGCGATGATGAACAAAGGCCAGAGCGTCTCGATTCTTACGCGCCGAAACCCCAGTTCTTGAAGCTGCAGCCCGATTCCGGCGAGGATCAGGAATCCGCCCCAAAAACGGCGCCCGGAGCCCTGGCAACTGAGGAGAGTCGCAACGCCCCAAACGATCAGCAGTAGCGGCCAGAACCGGAATACGCGGCTGGCGTCGATCAGATTCATCTGGTCGAGAAGCAACGTGACGCCTGTAATGACGACGATGATTCCGAAAATGAGGCCTCGCGTGCCGCGAGTCAGACTACGCATCTTGCTTGCCTCCGCCGTGTGCCCTTGCACCGAGAAGGATCATCATCCCGATCGCGACCAGGCATAGAGGCGCGATTTTCAGGAGATCTCGCCAAACCGGATCGCTCCACTGGATGGCGAGCATATTCCATAATCCCGGCACAATCACGGAAAAGAGCCAGAGACCGTGCGGCAACAGGCGCGCCCAGCCGATCTCCACAGCCTCGAAAGCGAGCCCCAGCGCTATCAGGAGCGTCGCGATGAATATCAGCATGCCTGTCGGATAGATCGCACCATTCACGGGAACTCGCTGATTCACGCTCATCATTTCAATGCCCCCTGCTTCGATTAACGTTGCCATGCATGCGCAAGAATAGGAGGGCAGGTGAGGAATGTCGTGAGGTATTCGGCGAGCGGCGGTTAGTTACCGGTGAACGACGGTTCTGGGTGGGCTCGATTGCGGTTGCGAGCTTGACCGCCAGAAGCGCAGGCTAATGCCCGTCCAGTGGATAGCGGCGGGCCGACAGTTGTGGTTAGTGAGCCGCTTGAGCGGTCGTTGGCGTTACCGCTTTCAGCGCAGCGCGGGCTTGGGGAACTGCTACAGCCGATTCAACGCGCTCGTCGTTGATTGCGGCGAGAGTGACCAGGATTTGTTGACCCGCGACGGGCTCACCGGCCTTGGTTTCGGCGTCAGCGAGCAGACGAAGAGACAGCGGGTTGCGCGGGTCCTCCTGGAACTCCGCGACGGCCATAGCGTACCGGCCATCGAGAAACAGGACGGCGCCATTGGCTGAGTGATAGGACTTCTGCACCGGTGTGCTGCGGCTTGTCTTGGCCATGGCGCTGAGGGGTACAAGCGCGCGTTCGGCTTCGGTTTTCATGTTGGCTTGCGCGGCGATGAAGGCACGGGTCTGAAGAATCGTGGCGAGCTCGGTGTCGCGCTCGTCGCGCGCCATGGAATGCTTTTCAGAGAGCGCCAGTTCTGCGTCGCGAAGGTCGCGCATAGCGGCTTTCGCATCGGGATTGAAGAGCGCCAGGGTGCGATGGATTTCGGCTTCGGCGACGGGGAAGCGACCGTCTTTGTGAACAGCCAAAGCGAGCGTCAGATGGGCTTTGCGTCCGTCGACGAGGCGATTCTCGCGGAAGTAGGTCATCGCTTTGAGCATCTGGTCGTTGAGCTTTGTTCCGGGATCCTGCTCGAGTTCAATAGCTTTGTCATACTCGGTTCGGGCGCGGTCTTCATCGCCCATCAGCGCGTAAGTGGTGGCAATACCGATTTGTGAGAAGCCCGGAACCATCTTGTTGGAAGCTTCGTAATGCGCGAGAGCTCCCTTGAAATCGCCCATCATGCGAAGAATTTCGCCGTACGAGTCGAGCGGATTCGGCTGGCCGGGAAGAGCTGCGACGTAACGCTCCATGTAAGGCGGTGCAAGCTGCGCGTGCCCGGCGTAGGCGTAGCAATAGGCGACGTTGTTTAGTGCAGGCGCGTAATTGGGATCGTTTTTCAGAGCGCGTTCAAGAATCGCGGCGCCACGATCGTACTCCTGGTTGTTAGAGCACATCCAAGTGCCGGCCATGGCGATGAAACGGTTGTCGCGGGGATAGCGATCGAAGAGATCATTCATCGCAGCGATAGCCGAAACGAGATGACCGTCTTTAGTGCCGTTGAGGAATTGAATCAGCTTTTGCTCGTCGGGGGTCGCAGACTTCATGTAGAGCCGGGCCATAGCGCGATGGCGTTCGCCCTCGGCAGGATTCGTCGTGTTGAAAGCCAACATGGCATGGGCCTGAGCGAAACTCGGATCAGCCTTTACCACTCTGCGCAGCGTTTCAACACCGCGATCAACGTAAAGCAAATCGAATTCGTCATGAACACCTTCTTCATAGAGACGGCGGGCTTCATCAGATTTTGTCGTGACCGGGATGGTGTCGGAAATTGGGGCGGCAGTTCCAGTGTTCGAGACGGACGACTGGGACGATTTCGTATGGCTCTTCGGCGCATCCTGTGCGCGGGTTGTAAAGCTCGTTGCACCACTGATCACGACGAGAGCCGCAACGAGTGTCTGCTTGCTGAACTTTGAGAGCGTCATTTGTCCTCGCAATGAGTTTTGAGACTGCATGAAAATCAAATACTCCGTATCAGTCTAATGACCCTTTAGAACATAGCCGGGATCGAAGGGCTGTTTTTCGTCGATCTTGATCACTTTCACGCTGCCCGTGATGTTGTACACGTCAACGATTCCAACCGCCGTGGGGTTCGTCCCGACTGCTTTCACAATTTCTTCGTCGCTGCCCAGGAATATGACCTGAGAGGAGGACTTGCGCGTGGGATCAGCAAGGATCGTTTTGCCCTGTTCGGCGTCAACGCCCATCACCTTTTCGATGATGAATTTCATCGAGGTTGTCGAGGGCTCGCGCAGAATGATGGTCACGTTGCGGCCGTTGGCCCAGGTGAGAGTCTTGCCCTTCAACATTTTGGCGAGATCGGCGAGCGCTATGGCTTTGGCTGGATTCGCCGGGTTCACAATGACGGCAAAATCGGTGGCGAAAGCGGCAGCCACAGCCGCGAGCAAAAGCAAAACCGTGGCACTGACAATCCGAGTCCGCATGGTGACACCTTTATTACACAATCGAAAAGTGAGGCGACGCCTCTGAACCTCGCCTGAAAACGAGGTTAGCATCCGCGCAAGAAGGCCCACCGCGAATCAGAGCGCCCCGTGTCGCCAGCGGAAACTGTACGGAGGTACAGGAGGGAATTGGGACGCTGCGGCCGCTTCTTTTGGGAGCAGAGCGACTGTGAAAATCGCGTACGACACAACTTCGAAGCCGCGTGCACAGGACGCAGGT
Organism: uncultured Acidobacteriota bacterium; assembly: GCA_963729525.1. Classification (GTDB taxonomy): domain Bacteria; phylum Acidobacteriota; class Terriglobia; order Acidiferrales; family UBA7541; genus Palsa-295. The sequence continues at coordinate 1,576,386 of CAVSOB010000005.1, read as the reverse complement.
GTTAGCCATGCCCCCCTGCGCAGATAGATACCCAGACGGTTAGGAAGCCGCTTCGAGAACGGTTGTTGGCGCGGTTTCAGCGCCCCACACTGGTACGGGCTGCAGCTTTGACACGCCCAGCGTCCAGCCGGATGCTTGCGGGACCATTCTTTCGACTTGAAACAGAGCGGGGCGGAAGTTGAGTTCGCAGCCGTTTCGGTGTTCGATGACCCGCAAAGCCAGGATTGAATCTTTCTCGACTTCGACTTGCAGCGAGAGCTGACAGCCACCATCGCTTATGTTCGAGGTGAGTGTGCGCTCCGTGAAAAAACGCCCGTAGCGGTTGAACCCGCACACCTCGACACGGAATGCGCTTGCGATGCGCCGTTCCCGGCGCGGTTCGCGAGGATGTTCTGGTGCTTGTAATTCTGATTCCGTAACGTGTCCTGCCAAGTTGGGCATGTTGTGAATACTCCTTCGCCGAGCGAAATCTGAACTACGTCTTTTAGGCGGCGCCTTTGGCAGCTGCCTTTTTGTTTGTGCGCTTCAGGAAGCGATACAGGCTGGTGCGGCCGATGCCTAGAACCTGCGATGCGCGTACACGGTTGCCGTTGCACATTTCAAGGACGCGCTGGATGTGGATCCCGCGAACTTCATCCAGAGGCAGCGGCCGCCAGTTTTCCTCGGCGGCGGATGGGGCGGAGCGGCGCGGCTTCTGGAGATGAGCGGGAAGATCGGTGACGTCAATGAAATCGGCGCTGGCAGTAATCGCCGCGCTTGAGATCACATTTTCGAGCTCGCGGACGTTCCCCGGCCAATCGTGCTGCAGTAGTGCGATTTGGGCGCGGCGAGAGAGGCCCTGGAACGGCTTGGAATATGCCTGGCTGTATTTCTTGAGAAAATGCTGGATCAGGATGGGGATATCTTCCATTCGGTCGCAGAGACCGGGTACGCGAATCTCGACCGTGCTGAGGCGGTAGAAGAGATCTTCGCGGAAACGTCCGGCAAGGACTTCAGCGCGAAGATCACGATTCGTCGCGGCAATCAGGCGGACGTCCACGCGCTTTACTTCCGGCGAGCCGACTCGCTGAATCTCGCGGTTCTGAATCACGCGAAGTAGTTTTGCCTGCATTTGCAGTGAGGTCTCGCCGACCTCGTCGAGGAACACAGCACCGTTATTGGCATACTCGAAGAGACCGGGGCGCGTGTCAGTCGCACCAGTAAACGCACCGCGAACGTGACCGAAGAGCTGGCTTTCAAGAAGCGTGTCCACGAGCGCGGAGCAATTGCAGACCGCGAACCGCTCCTGGCCGACTGGACTCATGTGGTGCACGGCCCGGGCGATGAGTTCTTTGCCCGAGCCGGTGGGGCCGGTGATTAGAACGTTCGAGTAATGGCGCGAAACTTTCTTGGCGAGGTCGAAGACCTCGAACATTGCCGGACTTCGCCCGACGATGCCGTGGAACTGCAGATTCTGGAGCAGGCGATCTTCGAGATCACGTATTTGAGATCGCTGTGTGAATAGCTCAGCGAGATCGTCGAGTGTCTTCGTTAAGCGCGCGAAATCCAGAGGCTTCGCGAGGTAATCGTAAGCGCCGCGTTTGATCGCGTCGATCGCAGCGTCAACAGAGTAGTAGCCGGTGGCGAGAATGACGTAGATGCCGGGGTCATATTGAAGAACCTTTTCGAGAAATGCGAGCCCATCCATTGCGGGCATTTTGAAGTCCGCGATCACAGCGCGGCAGCCGCCGAGGCGAATTTTCTGCAAGGCGTCTAGAGGGCTTGTTGTACCGACAGTGGGGAAGCCGAGTTTTGTGAGGCGGTCGGTAGTGAGGTCGACCAGATCGGCTTCGTCATCGACAACGCAAACTGGAAGATTTTTTCGAGCCATGCTGACGATTGGTTTTTCTTCGACTGTGAGCATGCAGCTGTATAGGCACGATGTGTTCCAGAGTGTTCGGTGGTGACTGCCGAGCGCTACGGGAGAGAGCGCAAAACCGTTAGGGTGTCGGTAACTATTGGCGCGCTATGAGTTTGTGAAGGGTTCGAGCGACGGCTGATCCTTCCGACGCGTCTAAGGATCGTTTTGCTCGGCGCCATCGGTTCACCATTCCGCATTCCAAATTGGGACTTCGGAACGCGAACAGTGCCAAAACAAAACTCTCGCACGACCGAAACCACGAACTGGTGCGTGTGTCCGCGGGCACCGAGCACCTTGCCACTACGGCTATGCGACTCGAACGGCCAGCAAACCTTCGGCGAATGTTTCTTTGTAACTTGCCCTAGGACGCAAACGCTCCAACGAGACCCGCGCAGCTCCAGTCGCATCTTTCTCGGCGCCCGTCAGGGCTTCATAGGCGATCGGGAAGCTCGCAGCGGTTGCCAGTGGTTGGAGCAGCCGGACAAACACGATGCAACCGGGGCGAATATCGGCCCGCAACAGCATTGATTTCTTATCGTCGGGCTTCCATTCGAGCATGGTCTTCTCGACGAAGAAACTTTCTTTGCTATCCCAGCCAGATACTTCAACGCGGTAGCTGTCTTCCCCGTTCACATTCATGTTTAAGTCCGAGTCCATGGTTGCCTCTTATGATTATGTAATTGCTGCGCAGACTCGATGATGCAGGAAAGATGCCAAACCAAGTGAGTTGCGGCGCTCAAGAAAAAGAGGTTAGGAGGCGCGTGGCGAAACACTCTGCGGTTAGGTGTACCAAACGTGTGAACTGTGCGGGATTGAAACTTTTCGGCTTGTTCGAATGTCCGAGAGAAAGAGAAGCTTTTCGCGAACAGGCACGATTCAAATCACCCCCAGTGCGAGCCCGGATAGAGCGCGCCCAATGCAAATCGGAAGACCACGGTAAAGATCTTGTCGAATAAATACCAAGCGAGAATCAAACCGATCATCCCGAAGCCCTGAGTGCGAAACCATTCGAGGAAGCGCCGGGCGGTGTCCTCAGGCATGATCAGCGTGATGGCGGTATTACCATCGAGCGGCGGGACCGGCAAAAGATTGAACGTGCCAAGTAGAAGATTGAGAACGAACACGATGCTGAGGAAGGTTGCGGCAAAGCCGGCGATGCCAGGGATGGTCGCGACCACAACGCGCGTAAAGCCGGCAGAAACCGGACGCTCAAACACGCCGGCGAGCATTCCGGCATGAATGGCAAGCGCCGAAACGATAACGAGTGTGAAGTTTGCGGCTGGTCCAGCCAGCGCCATCCATGCAGCGCGGTGAGGATGCCGCTGCTGCCACAAAGGGTCATACGGAGCACTGGCCCAACCGATCATCCAATGTGCGACAAAGTAGGAAATGATAGGAACGAGGACAAGTCCCACCGGGGAACGGCGAATATGAGGAATCGGATTGAGTGAAACCTGGCCGCCCTCGAAGGCGGTCGTGTCCCCGCCGAGCTTGGCTACGAGAGCGTGGGCGCCTTCGTGGCACGTGGTGGAGAATAGAAAAACAATGTACCAAATTACGCCGAGGACGATGAAGTCGGGAGTCATACGTCGGTAAGACTATGCGTTCGCCCAGCGTTGTGCAAGCATCCAGCGGTGCGCGACGCAGCGGCGGTGATTGACTGATCGAAGGAGAAACAAATGAGAGCTAAAGCAGTGAGCGTTGCGATTTTTGTACTTCTCACAGCGTATCCCATTGCCGCTGACAATGACCGGAAGCACATCGTGTTGCCCCGGCCTTCCGAGTTCAAGGGCTTACCATTCAGCGACGGAGTCCTCGTCGGCGATACCCTCTACATCGGCGGGCACGTGGGAATCGACCCGAAGACGGGCAAAGCGGGGATTACCGCCGAGGAAGATGCCAAATTTTCTCTGGATGCGGTGAAACAGACACTCGAAGCGGCAGGTATGACGATGGACGATATGGTTTCCGTTCAGGTGTACTGCACATCGGTGACTGACTACGCTACGTTTAACGGAGTGTACAAGACATATTTTCGTGGCGACTATCCGGCCCGAGCATATGTGCAAACCGGCAAATTGGTGGGGGATTCTCGGTTTGAAGTGCTTGGAATTGCAGTGAAACGAACGAAGTAACGCGGCGGCGGCAACCCCGACGGTCACATGGGCAATGACAGCAGCCCCGCACGAGTCTGTGCGTGTGCTGAAAAACAGGGAGCGCTAGCGGTGACCGAGGCGCTCGAATTCGGTCATGGCGCGTTCCATTTCCTCGCGAGCAGTGTCGGCGGAGGAGCGGACGCCCTGGACGCGGAGTCGGAAATCGTCGGGGTTGGATGCGCGCATGAGAGCTTCTTCGAGAGTGATGAGGTTGCGCGAGTAGAGATCGAAGATCGATTGATCGAACGTCTGCATGCCGTACTGGCTGGTCCCGGCGGCAATAGCGTCGCGAATCATGCGCGTCTTATCAGGATTGATAATGCAATCGCGAATGTAGCCGGTAGAGACCATGACTTCGACGGCGGGGACGCGGCCTTGGCCGTCGCTTTTACGCACGAGACGCTGGCTGATTACAGCTTTCAGTGTGGATGCGAGCTGCAAGCGAATCTGTTTTTGCTCGGGCGGCGGAAATACGGCGATGATACGCTGGATAGTTTCTGTCGCGTCCAGAGTGTGCAAGGTGGAAAGCACCAGGTGGCCTGTTTCTGCGGCGAGCAACGCCGTTGAAATCGTTTCGAGGTCGCGCATTTCACCGACGAGCACCACGTCTGGGTCCTGACGAAGAGCGGCGCGGAGCGCGGTCGAAAAAGACGAAGTGTCAACTTCCACTTCGCGCTGATTGATAAAGCCTTTTTTATCGCGGTGAAGATATTCGATCGGGTCTTCAATAGTGATGATGTGCTCGGCGCGAAGCGAGTTGATGCGATCGATCATCGCGGCGAGCGTTGTTGATTTACCCGAACCAGTGGTGCCAGTCGTGAGAATCAGGCCGCGCTGCTCTTCGCAAATTTGCGTGAGGATGCGCGGGAGCTCGAGCTCTTCGATCGTGCGAATCTTTGTGGGAATAACGCGCAGAACCATGCCAACGTTGCCGCGCTGCTGGAATACGTTGACACGGAAGCGCCCGAGGCCTGCGACGCCGTAAGCCATATCGAGTTCGGCGGTTTCTTTGAATTTCTGCTTCTGCCGGTTGGTCATCATGCTAAAGGCCATCGAGAGCATTTCTTCCGGCGTGATGCGCGGGACGTCCGTCAGACCGCTGAGAATACCGTCGACTCGAAGGTAGGGATGATTGCCGACCTTGAGGTGTAAGTCGGAAGCCCGGCTCTCAACCGCGCGGCGCAAGAGATCGTCAATGTTGATGGCCATGAATTAACTCCCGGCTGTCTGCTCCCTGTGACGCTAGCACGCGGATTTATCGGCGAGCAAGAATGGCCGGTACGCCAATTTCTAAGCGAACAACCTGTACGCTCGGACAGGTGTGATCAAACTCACTGATTTTTCAGACGGGAGGATGATCGCGGAGAAAGAAACGGTCGTAGATTACGGCGGCGAGCACACCACCGAACAGCGGGCCGACCCAGTAAACGCCGTGATTCGACCAGTGGCGAGCAACGAGTGCGGGTCCAAACGCCCTAGCGGGGTTTATGGCAGCGCCGGTAAAAGGGTAGCCGACCACCATTGCGGCTGTAACGGCCGAGCCTACTGCGAGGCCGGCAAGCCGGTTAGCGAGGCTCCTCGGGTCGACCATGGTGGCGAAAAAGACGAAGACAAGAGTGAACGTGAGGACTGCTTCGAGGATCATCGCGTGCATACGGGTGAAATCTGTGATGGGAACGAGGTCGGGAGTGCCGAGCGCAACCGGGCGCCAGACCGACTCGGGAATGACAGTGACAAGCAGGAAAGCGGCAGCGAGCGCGCCGAGAAGCTGCGCAATCCAGTAGAAGAGCGCTTTCATTGTGCCCAGGCGCCGAGTAACCCAAAAGCCAGCGGTGATAGCCGGGTTGAAATGGCCTCCGGAGATGTGGCCAACAGCACTAATCATTACGCCCATTGCGAGTCCATTTGCCGCGGCGATTGCGAGCAGGCTTACGTTTGTTTGTCCGTTCGCGCGTAGATACTGATCGGCGCAAATACACCCCGCGCCGGCGAGAACCAGCGAAAAAGTGCCGAGGAATTCGACAGACAGCTTTTGACCCAGGCTGTACACGGGCGCTCCGCGATCGTGGCCGAGTGAGCGGGAGAGACGAGGCGATCGCGCGCGAATTTTACACTACGACCGCCGAAACGGACGGACACTTTTCCAGATTGACTGAGGAGGAACGAACTTCACAGTGGTGGGGTTCTGCTAGCGCACTGCCGCTGGAGCAGGAACGCCTACCGGCGTGAGCCAGCCGTGACGATCCGCTTTCTTACCACCAGTAAGCGCAAAGAATTCGTCCTGGATTCGTTTGGTGATGGGTCCCCGCGAGCCATTGCCCACGGTGACGCGATCGACGGAACGTATCGGAGTGACTTCAACTGCCGTCCCGCAGAAGAAAAGTTCATCGGCGATATAAAGCATTTCGCGCGGAATGATCTGCTCGCTGACAGGGATATTCAGATCGCGACAGAGCTGCATGACTGTATTTCGAGTGATGCCGGGGAGCGGGCCGTTCGCGAGCGGCGGAGTAATCAGCTCGTCTCCGAGCAGTAGGAAAATATTCTCTCCGGAACCTTCGCTCACGTGTCCATTCACGTCCAGCGCGATACCTTCCGAATATCCATTCGCGTGGGCCTCGATGCGGATTAGTTGGGAGTTCATGTAGTTCGCGGCTGCTTTAGCCATTTGTGGCAACGTATTCGGCGCCGGGCGATTCCAGGAACTGACGCAGACATCCACGCCCGCATGCAACGCTTCCTCACCTAGGTACTGCGCCCACTCCCAGCACGCGACGTAGACCTCAATCGGACAACCAACCGGGTTTACTCCCGCCGTACCGTAACCGCGCATCACCATCGGTCGGATATAGCAGCCGTTCATCTTATTCGCGCGAACTACATCAAGGTTCGCCTGCGCGAGTTCATCGGCCGTGAACGGGATATCCATGCGATAGATGCGGGCAGAATTCAGAAGACGCTGCATGTGTTCGCGAAGACGAAAGATGGCCGGTCCCTGCGGCGTGCTGTAACAGCGAATCCCTTCGAAGACGGTGGAACCATACGTGATGACGTGAGACAGGACGTGAATTTTCGCGTCGTCCCACTCGATCATCTTGCCGTTGTGCCAGATCTGACCCGTCTTTGGAAAGCTCATTGAGTGTCTCCGCGCGCGAATTTCGCGCTGTTGTGCGCCGCAAAATCGAAAGTACAGCAGCATAGTTGGTGCGTCAATGGGAGGGAGGTAGTAGAACTAGCCCGGCGCGGAATCCATATTGGCTGGGCCTTCCTTACTACGCGAAAAAATCGTTCGGGTTGAATCAATCCTTGCGGAGCGCGACAAGAGGATCAACCTTCGTGGCGCGTTGCGCAGGGATGAAACAAGCAAACAGAGCAACAAACCCCAGCAGGAAGGCAATCGACGCGAATGTGAGGGGATCGGTCGCCGTCACCGAAAAAAGCATGGAGCGAAGGAATCGTGTAACGATAGCCGCTCCGATGAGGCCGACTCCGAGGCCAATAGCGACGAGCAGCATTCCTTCTCCGAGTGCCATGCGGAGAATGTCACTGCGTTGTGCCCCCAACGCGGCACGAACCCCAATTTCATGCGTCCTCTGGCTGAACGTGTAGGCCATTACGCCATAGATGCCGATGGAAGCCAGCAACAGCGCAACGCCTGCAAAGACGGCCAGGAGTGTTAGAGCGAAACGTCGGTCTGCAAGAGACTTGGCGACAACTTCGTTCAGTGTGCGAACCGCAAAGACGGGAATTCCTGGATCGACGGACTGCACCTCGCCTCGAATCGCGTCGCCTAATGTGCCCGGATCGGTGGAGGTGCGAAGGTAGATGGCGGCCGTCACGCCGGGATTCTGAAGCAGCGGAAAATAGACATGAGGCATGGCTGGCGCGTCGAAGCCGTCAGACTTGATGGAGGAGACGACGCCGACGATGGTTGTCCATGAGGCAGTGGAATTAAGGGCTCCCGCTTTGATTTGTTTGCCGATGGGATCCTCGCCGGGCCAGTAGCGGTGCGCAAGAGTGTCGTCGATCAGGGCGACTTTTTGAGAATTGACGTCGTCGGAATCCGAAAAATTGCGGCCGGAAACCTGCGCGATTTCGAGCGTGCGGAAATACTCAGGAGTGACGGCTGCGAACTCGGCGACCGGGACTCTTTCTGCATCGGCAGGCCGACCCTGAATCGTAAACGGGAAGCTGTTGCGTGCGCGGCTCATGGGAAGACTGCCACCACTTCCGATCGCGGCTTGTTGTACGCCTGGCATCGCTGAAACGCGGCGCAAGAGCTCGCGATAGAAAGCGCTCCGCTTCTCCGGAGGACGATAGGGATCGGCCTTTGGATCGTTCGGCACCGCCATCCAAATCTGCGCGGTGACGATCGAGCTCGGATTGAATCCGGGCTTCACTTGCAGCAACTGCCAGAAGCTGCGCAACAGCAGACCGGCCCCTATCAGCAAAATGAAAGACAACGCAATTTCAGAGGTGACAAGAACACGAGAGATTCGGGTGTGCTTTTTGGATGAGCCCGAGCCTCGGCTGCCCTCTCGCAGACTGACGACTTGGTTGGAACTTGCGGCTTGCAGCGCCGGGACGAGGCCGAAAATCACTCCGGTGAGGATAGAGACAAAAAACGCGAACAACAGCACTCCGATATTGATCGAGACTTCATTGAGCCGAGGAAGATCAGCCGGAGCGAACCGCAGCAGAGAGTTTTTCAGTATGACGACCGTGAAAAGCGCAATGATGCCCGAAATGGCAGCCAGCAGTACGCTTTCCGTAAGCAATTGGCTGATGAGCCGGCCGCGACTCGCTCCGAGCGCCAGGCGGATTGCAACCTCGCGCTGTCGTCCAGCTCCTCGCGCCAGCAGCAAGTTCGCGATATTGACGCAGGCGATTAGAAGGACGCAGCCGACCGCGCCGAAGAGCACAAACAATTCGGTGCGAACGCCGCCAACGAGGTCATCCTGAATTGACACAAGGCGAGTTCCCCATGAAGCGGCGGCAGGGTAGTCGGTTGGATATTCCCGGCTCAGATTGGCTGCGAAAGTGTCCAGCTTGGCCTGTGCTTCAGAAGCGGAAAGGCCCGGTTTCAGGCGGCCAATTGCGCCCGGCATCATGCGGATCGCTCGCTGCGGCGGATTCGGAAATGGATCGGCGGCATATCCGGCAGCGATCCAGAGATCAACGTCGGTCTGGAGCGTGCGGCCGGGATGGCGGAAATCGGCAGGCATCACACCCACGATCGTGTAGAGGTCGCCGTCGAGACGGATTTTCTTTCCAATGGCGTGGGGGTCTGCACCAAATTCGCGACGCCAGAACCCGTCGCTGATAACGGCTGCTTCGATGAAACCGGGCAGGCTCTCCTGCTTAGTATAGATGCGCCCCAATTGAGCATTCGCTCCAAGAAGAGTGAAATAGTTGGTGCTCGTTGCCAGGGCTTCCACTCGCTCCGGCCGGTCTCCTCCTGTGAGGTTTGCGCTGATCGGCCAAACGGCAGAGATGTCTTCGAAGACGCCGGAGCGACTTTGAAGATCTTCGAGCTCTGGTTGAGACATTCCCACGTCGCGCACGTTGGACGCGCGCAGGTCGTCAAACACGCGAACGAGCTGCCCTGGCTGGCGATACGGAAGCGGCCGAAGCAGTACGGCTCGCACCACGCTGAAAGCTGCGACATTCGCGCCGATTCCGAGCGCCAAAGTGAGAATTGTGACAGCCGTGAAGCCAGGAGTTTTGGCAAGCATTCGGGTGGCATAGCGCAGGTCCTGCAGGAATGAGTTCATGGCGCCTCCCTCCGGGCTGAGTGCACCCGACGACGCGAGCAGACTAGTAGCGTGACTAGCGGTGTGACGGGGGAGCGAGGGCGTTTGTTAGCGGCCAATTTGGGTGCCGCGAATTCAAACAAGGGATCGATGTCCGACCTTTTCCGAATTCGGACACTATTGACTAGCGACCGGCTGCCTGCTCGCCTCGAAGAACAAGGCAGGTAGAAGAGGAGCGTGCCACGAGAGCGCCTTGGGAATTTGTCACATCGCATTCGACCATGCCAACGGACTTGCCACGCTTTACGACTTTGCCGGCGGCACGGAGCTTGTCCTTCCACACAGGACGCAGGAAATTAATCTTCAATTCCAGAGTGGTGAAAGACTCTCCTTCTTCAAGCGTCGACGCAAAGGCGATTCCCATCGCGGCATCCGCGATATCGCATAGAATTCCGCCATGAAGCGTGCCCATGGGGTTCGCGTGCAAGTCGCCGGCTTGGAGTTCGATAACGGACTCGCCGTGGCCAATCGACGTGAGTTCAAACCCGATCAGACGCGCGACCGGCGCTTGCGGCACTTCGCCGCGAGCCATTCGTTTGATGGCTTCCAACCGCTTCGACATAAGCTTTCCTTCGAATGCTAGGTCGGGCACTCCCCGGGCCGAAGATTACAGGTGATCGTCCACCGCCACTTCTTCTGTGGGATTTGCAGCAAAACCGCTGATGCGGCCCCAGGCACTCGTCTTCCAATTGTCAGTGACCTCTTTGGCCAGAATCCAGGGAGGAAGATCGACATACAAATACGAAGCCAACGCGTTGATGTAAGGTTCGTACATTCCGCGAAGTTTGATCAGCTTTTCATCCACTTCCGGACCCGCTAGAAGGCTATAGCCTGCTTCCGTGAGTGAGGAGCGCAGTCGCTTCAGTTCCGAAGTGGGGAGCCGATCGGCGCCGGCTGCGCTCGGAGTGGCGTAGAAGACTTGGGCCAAGTCGACAACCGTATGGCGGCACATCGCAAAGGTCAAACGCGCTTGGCGCGAGCACGCATTGTCTACGCTGGCTATCAGAAATGCGCTCGTATCCAGGAGCGCCGTAAGGGCGCCGAGCCAGGATTCGTTGCTATGTTGGGACCGAAAGTAGCTGACCACCGGATACGAAATGTGGCTCTCGAGCAGTTCTGCGGACCATCTTTCCCAATCGCGAAGGAGCCGCTGGAGGGCGTCGAGACCGCCAGGCCCGGTATGTCGCCGAAGGAGCTCGGCTGCCGTGGGCGGAGAGCCTGCGCGCGCGTCGAGTAGAACGATGTTGACCTCACGGCGCGAAAAGGCCGAATAGATTACCGGCAGATAGCTGATAACCAGCGCGAGAAAACCGAATCCGAGTCCGCCTTCGAATACAGCGAGCCTGCGTTCGCCGGCGGTGTGGGGAACCACATCTCCCAATCCGAGTGTAAAGAATGTTGTGCCGCTCATGTAAAGAAGAGTGCTGAAACTCGGCTGAGTGGCGTCTCCATGCGCCGCCGCGCTGTAGTACATGGAGGCGAATCCAAAAATGAGCGCCGCGGCCCAGACCACGAATAGGCACAGGAGTGAAAGCGGGCCAAAGTAGCTGATAAAAGACTCGCGAATTCTCGAGGAATGAATCCTGCGAGCGAGACCCCTCCAGGGAATCCATGTGGACAAGTAGAACAATCGAGTAATACGGAACCATCGGGCTACGCGCCTGGGCAGAATGATGGTTTCGAACGCGTCCCAAAGGACAACGGTGATGATGAGAAAGCCGACGATGGCCGGAAGAATCAAGCGGCTTGCTCCAAGTGCGCATCCATAGTGATTTCCGCCTTCAGCAATCGCGACACTGGACAATTTGCTTTCGCGCTTTCGGCTGCCGACTCAAACGCGCTCGCCGAGATGCCCGGAACGCGAGCCGACACGTCGAGATGAATTTTCGAAATCGTCCAGCCGGCCTCGAGCTTCTCGAGCGTGAGCTTGGCGGAAGTGCGCAGGCTCTGCGGCGTGAAATTCATGGTGCCGAGTTGGGCGGATAGGGCCATCGTGAAGCATCCCGCATGCGCGGCGGCAATGAGTTCTTCTGGGTTTGTACCTTTGCCGTTTTCAAAGCGGGTGACGAATGAGTAGGGTGCGTCTGAAAGAACGCCACTCTGAGTAGTGATCGTCCCCTTGCCTTCCTTGAGTGACCCGTTCCAGACGGCTGATGCGGTGCGTTCCATATGTCTCCTTTTACAAACTAGATTCCTGTTGACAGAAATCATAGGACAGACGCGGTGTTGAGGGTAGCCACCGGTCGCCGCGTCAGGGAATCAAGATAATCTTGCCGTACGCGCCGGGCTCCATGATGATTTCGTGCGCGCGCGGCGCTTCGGATAACGGAATCTCATGGCGAATCACGGGGCGAAGCGTTTCGTTCTCGAGACCCGCAACGAGCGCCGAGTGGATGCTGATGAGATCCTTCTGTGATGTGTTCCAGAGTGACATACAGATGATTGAGCCGTCGCGGCTCATCGCGTCGCGCGGATTGATTTCGATGCTGCCTCGGTTTCCGACGACCACTACGCGGCCACTCATCGCGAGAATCTGAAGATCCTTGGCGAGATTAACGTTTGCGAGCATTTCGATGATGACGTCGTAACCTCGTCCTTTGGTAAGAGCGAGAGCCTTTTCGAAATGGTCCGGCGCGCTATGATCGAGCACCTGATGTGCTCCCTCATCCGCCACAAGCTTTCGGCCGCGCTCCGAGCTAGCGGTACCGACAACGTGCAGCCCCGCGGCGCGCGCTAGTTGCACTGCTGCGATTCCAACACCGCCGCTTGCGCCTTGAATCAGCACAGTTTCTGCAGGGAGAGCCTTGGCCTTCTGGAATAACGCGCGATAGGCAGTGCCGTACGGAACATGCATCGAGGCGCCTTGCGAGAACCACGCATTGGTAGGAAGCGGAAACACAGCCCATGCTTCGCAGAGAGCTTGCTCCGCGTACGTGCCACTGAGACTGCCAGCCGCGTACACCCGCGCCCCGGGCGCCACGCTGTCAACGCCTTCGCCAACGGAAAGAATCGTTCCTGCGCCATCGGTGCCCGGCGTGTAGGGAAGCGGCGGTTTACGCGCATACGTGCCGGCGCGCATGTAAACGTCAACCGGGTTCACGCCAGCCGCTTCAATCTTTACGACCACCTGGCCAGGGCCGGGCTTTGGATTCGGAACCTCTTCGAGTTGCAACTTTTCCGGGCCGCCAAACTCTTTCACGCGAATCGCCTTCATAAACGGTCTCCGTTGTGCGCGGACGCGCGATTTCACATGGTGAGAACTGCCCGGAACCGAGCTTTGCCCTCGACGACGCGCTGGTAAGCTTTGGGCGCTTCGTCGAGCTTGTAAGTTTCCGCGATGACTTTTACCTTCCTTTTAGCGACAAAGTCGAGAGCTTCGTAGAGATAGTCGGCCCCGTTCTGCGTGCTGCCAATCACTTGAATCCGTTTACCGATTAGATCCATCAGGCTTACGTGCAGCGGTTTTGCGTCAGCGCCCATCGTGACCAGCCGTCCGTCGGGACGCAAGCCTTGAATGCTGTCCGCCATGGAATCGGTAGAATTGCCGGTGGCAAGGATGATGTCAGCACCGCCGGCAGCGGCCAAGCCTTTTCCGTCCCGCACAATTTCATCAGCGCCGAGTTCGCGGATCATTTTGTCTTTATCGGGCGAGCGGGACACAGCAATCGTCGTGAAGCCTGCAGCCTTCGCATATTGCACTGCAAGGTGGCCAAGCCCGCCAATGCCGACTACGGCGACGCGCTCGTGAATCTTGGGATTGGCCCAGCGCAATCCGCCCCAGACGGTATAACCGGCACAAAAAATGGGAGCGGCTTGATCGTAAGAAACTCCGTCAGGGATCAGCATGGTGGCATCCGCGTACATCGGCATGTATTCGGCGTGTCCACCTTGGAGCTCAATTGCTGTCGCCTTGTGTTCGGGGCAAAAATTCTTTCTCTCGCGCAAGCACCACTCGCAACGGCCGCAGGTCCATTGCACCCAGCCTACGCCCACCCGATCGCCTACTTTCCTCGATGTAACGCCGGTTCCGACTGCCACCACCTCGCCGACAGGCTCGTGGCCGAGGATTCGGGGGAACTTGCCTGGCAAGTGGCCGAGCGTTTCATGCACGTCCGCGTAACAGATTCCGCTGGCACGCAATTTTACGAGCACCTGGCGCGGACCGATTTCAGGCTGCGGTACATTTTGCATCTCCCATGGACCACCCACCGCAGTCACGACAGCAGCCAGCATCTTGTTTCCTCCGCGCAGATTGGATGTGGGCGAGACCGTCTAGGACTTAAAATTCGCCCGGTAGAGAGCGTCTTCGCTCAATTGTCAACTGGAGCGCTCCGGTGAGATTCGAACTTCTGCAAAGTCCGGTAGTCTCTGCGAATTCGTTCGAGGCGCGTGCCGACCGCATTTTCGTAAATGCCGAAAATCAAAAAGGGAACCATCGAGGCCAAGACCCAGAGTTTCGCGCGGGGCGATACTTTAGCCTCAGGCTCCCATCGAAAGAGCTGCCGCGAAATCTCAAACGCCACTAGAACGCCGATCGTAAGGGCGGCCACGTCCGTAAGGATTTCACCCGCGGTGGCCAGGTTTGTAGTCGCGGCCTCGAGTCCGGTGGCGAGGTAAGTCGCGGGTAGAAACAACGATACACGCTGAATCCAGCCCGGAAAAATCGCCAATGGGATCGTAGCGCCCGATAGGAACAAGAACGCCGTCCAGATCAGCTGATTGATCACCTGAGTTTCCTGCATCGTGTTTGTCACGCTTGCCACAATGAGGCCGAACGCTGAAAAAGCTGCTGAACCGAAGGTCACGAGCAGAAAAACAGCCCAGAGATTGCCCCACGAAATCATGTGGAAGGCAAAACGGCAGACCAGGATTTCGATCAGCACAGTCGGCATCGTCATCAGGTAGTTTGAGACAATGCTGGAGGCCAGCATCGGGCCAGCCCCGATCGGCGCCAGACGGAACCGGCGGAGAATTCCTTGCTCCCGGAAAGTCACGAGCTGCACGCTGAGCCCCCAAAAGCTGCCCATCACCGTCATCGTAAGCACCGCGCCAAGAATATAGGCGATCCAGCCAGCCTGGCCTTTCGCGAGAACCAGCACGAAAAAGAAAAGAAAACCAAGCGGCATGACTAAGCTGAAAAATAAGAAGGTACGATTACGCATGGCGAGCCGCATGCGTATTCTCGTCAGGGTCCAGGTGTTTATAAGCGAATTTGCGCCCATTATTCTCGCAGTTTTCATTCCCGCAGCCTGCGGCCGGTGAGTTCGATGAAAGCGTCTTCGAGGGACGGCGAAAATATTTCCAGGCTTTGCAGTTCATTGTTCTCGGCTTCGAGTTGCTTTACGAGCGCGACAATCGTTTGAGGAGGACGGGGAGAGTGCATGACGTAAGCACCGTCGAATTGACGGCAATCTGTGACGCCGTCGAGGCGGGCGAGTGCGCCATCGGTGATGGGCTTTGCTAGGCGGACCTCGATGCGGGTTGTCCCTGCTGAGGCGTGTTTCAGGTCGCGCGGTGTACCGAGAGCGATCACGCGGCCCTGGTCAACGATGGCCACCCGATCGCACAGCCGCTCAGCCTCTTCGATATAATGCGTCGTAAGTAGGACAGTTTTTTTATCTCGCTTGAGTTCCTCGATGATGTTGTAGATTTCACGGCGCACTTGGGGATCAAGGCCGGCGGTGGGTTCGTCAAGAAACACGACGCTCGGCTCGTTCACGAGCGCCATGGCCAGAGCGAGACGCTGCTTTTGCCCTCCTGAGAGCTCGCCGTAGAAAGCGGTACGCTTTTCTTCGAGCTGAAAGCGTTTCAGCAGGTCGTCTGTATTCGCGTGCCGGCGATAGAATTTCGCGAACAACTCGATTGCTTCCTTCACGCGAATCTTGTCCGGCAGAGAAGTGGATTGTAACACTGCGCCGATCTGCTGTTTGAACTCGAAGCCGCTCTTTTCGGGATCGAGGCCGCAAACGCGGGCGATACCACGGTCCGGCGTGCGCATTCCCTCCAGGATTTCGACCGTGGACGTCTTGCCGGCGCCGTTCGGACCCAGCAGTCCGAATACTTCGCCTTCTTCCACCTCGAAACTGACGCCGCGAAGCGCTTCGACGGAACCGTAACTCTTGTAAAGTCCTTCTGCTTGTATGACAGGCGTACCCACTCTGGAATCCTCGATTTGCGAAGCCATCTTCTATACCACAGTCGCAAATTCCCCGCGAATCAGCGTTTTCGTGATCGGGGAGATGAATGGCGAGCTTTGCGAAGCTTTCGAAGGTGCTGTGCGCGTGTTTTAGATTTCGTCCTCGCCTTCGCGACTACCCAACCATACTTTTTCATATTCACCCGTTTGCCATCGATGGCGACGCCTTCCGTTTCAAGCAGGCGCCGTTGAAGGCTTGCGTGCGGCTCTCGAATCAGCAGGAGTCCTCCGGCGCCGATCACGCGATGCCACGGAATTCCTTTGCCTCCTGGACAGGCTGCCATAGCGTGCCCAGCCGCCCGCGCGCCGCCACGCAGCCTGAGCGCCTTCGCCAGCGCGCCATAGGTCGTTACGCGGCCGCGCGGAATTTTCCTCACCAACTTGTAAACCGGATCCCAAGCCGACATTCGATTCCTCTTTCTGGGCTGCGCCGTTCTGATCCAAGTCGTTCAGCGCGATTCCGTTCGAGCGC
This sequence comes from uncultured Acidobacteriota bacterium, assembly GCA_963729525.1. Classification (GTDB taxonomy): domain Bacteria; phylum Acidobacteriota; class Terriglobia; order Acidiferrales; family UBA7541; genus Palsa-295. The sequence goes on along the minus strand of CAVSOB010000005.1, from coordinate 1,559,849 downwards.
TGATGAAGTCGAACTACTCGGTAACTTTCCTAACAAATGAAGCGTCTAATTGCCATGAGGACTACTCAGCTCGTTGTGCTCGGAGAAGCTCTGCAGAACTGTTTACTCCCGCCCGAAACGGTCTTCGGACCGATGCTGCAAGACTAATAACCAATTCGAAGCAACCTTAGCAACTCTGGAGCATCGTACCATTGACGGGGTAGTGGACGCCTCATACACTACGCCACGAACCGTCGAAAAGGAGGCAGTTGTGGCTTTCGTTCGACGCAAAGGCAACACCTACTTCCTGGTGCACAACGTGCGCCGGCAAGGTAAGGTGCAGCAGCTTCACCTGGCGCGGCTAGGCGAGCGGCCGCGAATCACGGATGACGTGGTGCGTCGAGTTTCGCGGAACCACCCGTTCCTCGAACTCGATTGGCCGCGTTTGCGGGAGTCCGTGAATAGCCGAGTGGAGTTGTTCAACGTTCGCTCGCCGTACGTGCAGAGCCTTATGCACTCACTACGCAACCTAAACCTGGACCTGGCCGATCTGTCGCCGCCGATGTTGCTGTTGACGGACCGAGCCAATTCAAGCCGTGAACTGGTCACGCAATTGCGAATGTTGCGATCCATTCTCGATATCAAGCTCGACCAATTCGAGAGATCGGGACCGCAAATCGTGCAGAGCGGAAGGAAGTTCCGGTAGGGGGGAGCAATACCGTGGGCGCGCATGCATTAAAACTCGACCCGACCCAACGCAGCGTGGAGTCGCGTGATTTCGAGGGAGGGCTGCGGCGGAAGATTGTAGGGCAGGACGAAGCGGTGCAGGCCGTCGTAGACCTGTATCAGGTGTTTCGTGCCGGCCTGAATTCGCCGGGGCGGCCGGTGGGGAACTTGTTGTTTCTCGGGCCGACCGGAGCCGGCAAGACGCGCGTGGTAGAGGCGACGGCAGAGGTGCTGTTCGGCGATCCGCGGGCAGTGATTAAGGTGGATTGCGCCGAGTTTCAGCACTCGCACGAAATCGCGAAATTGATTGGGTCGCCTCCGGGGTATTTGGGGCACCGGGAGACGCATCCGCTGATCACGCAGGAAGCGCTCGCGCAATATCACACGGAAAAGCTGAAGATTTCATTTTTGCTGTTCGACGAAATCGAGAAAGCGTCGGACGCGCTGTGGCAGCTGCTGCTGGGGATTCTGGACAAGGCGACGCTGACGTTGGGCGACAACCGGCGAGTGGACTTGTCGCAGACGATGATTTTCATGACGTCGAACCTGGGCGGCGGCGAGATCACGGAACTGATGACGGGCGGAATGGGATTTGCGCCGACGGTACCAGCCGATTCGAAGCCACGGCTGGACGAGAAGGTGGAGAAAACAGCGGCGGAAGCGGCGAAGAGGAAATTCGCGCCGGAGTTCATGAACCGGATCGACAAGACGATCGTGTTCCATCCATTACGGTCGGAGCAACTGGAACAGATTCTCGAGATCGAGCTGGGAATGGTGCAACAGCGCGTGCTCGAGACCGCCAAGGGCCGGTTCCTGTTCCGGGTCACCCAGTCCGCGCGCGAGTTCTTGCTCAAAGAAGGCACGGACCTGAAATACGGAGCGCGCCACCTGAAGCGTGCCATCGAGCGTCACATCGTCTATCCGCTGGCGAGCCTGCTTGCCACCGAGCAAGTGAGCCTCGGCGACGTGATTTCTATCGATTGGGATGGCACAGAGCAAGCTTTGCGGTTTTCAAAGGAAGCGGAAGGGGCGCTTGTTCCGGTCCCGTCGCCGGTTCCGGAAACAATGGCTGAGGCTGCGGCCGCTCATTCCGACGGGCGTCCAGTTCCGATGTTCCCTGCGGCGACCGCGACAGCCGACGTTGGGGCAGCCAAAAAGCTAGCGTCTTCGAATAACCGAACGATTCCGGTAGAAAAGGCGAAGAACGATAAGAATAAGTCGTAAGGCGAATTGCTGGGTCCGGATCAAAACTTCGCGGCATGCCTGTAAGAGGCATGCCGCGTTTTTATTTGTATCAGATCCGTAAGACAGATCGAGGAATATCGATCCTGGGCACCTACTGCCGGTATTAATCCTCTTTCGGGAATTCTATCGGCTCGTCGAAGCTGCCACCGTAGATGTTCGGCACCTTGCCCCCCATTGGACGTATGTAGGCGCAGAGTTGCCCGCGATGATGCGCGGTATGCAGCATCATAAAATGCCAATACATGACGGCAGGATAATTGTAGATTCCGAAGAAGGACATAGGAGTGGCCCAGAAATCAGCAGGAAGCTTAGCGGCTTGATCGAGTTTGGAGCCGAACTCTTCCTCATACCACGCAGCAATATCGGCTGAGCTAGAAAAATCAGCGGGCATGCTGTCGTCTTCCATCTCGAATTTGCCGGCCAGAAAACTATCGAGGAACCAGATGTCGCAACTCGCCACATGCCACACAAGCTCGAGGGCGCTTCGGCTGTTTGGAGCGGGACGATAAGAATCCTGACCGCTCGGAACTGCTTTGATGACCCGGGAGGTAATTTCCCCCTCCCTTCGAATGAATGGGAGTTGAACGCCGAGAAGAACTTCTGCCTGTTCGGGCGTGATAGACAAAACTCCTGCGCGCGTTGAGGACGTATTTTTCATGGCTTCCACCGAAGAATCGGCTTCCTGGCTGCGGCGACTTCGTCGAGCCGTCCGACGCGCGTGGAATGCGGCGCTGTTTTCACGAGATTGGGATCGTCCTCGGCCTCAGCGGCAATCGAGCGCATCGCATCGATGAACTGATCGCACTCTTCTTTGGACTCCGATTCGGTCGGTTCAATCATCATTGCGCCGGGAACGATCAATGGGAACGCGGTAGTATAGGGATGAAAGCCGTAGTCGATGAGACGTTTGGCGATATCCATCGTGTTGACGCCGTGTTGCTTCTGTCGCGCATCGCTGAAAACCACTTCGTGCATCGACGGTAAATTGTACGGCAGATCGAAATAGTCTTCGAGATTCTTGCGAATATAGTTCGCATTCACAACGGCATCTTCAGTGGCTTGTCGAATGCCGGGGCCATAAGCCAGCGTATAAGCAAGGGCACGAAGCAAAACACCGAAGTTTCCGCAGTAGGCGCGTACCCGGCCAATCGAGTGCGGGCGATTCTGGTCCAGGGCGAACTGCCCATTTTCCTTTTTTACGACGACGGGCACCGGCAGGAACGGCTCGAGAATTTTCTTGACCATCACGGGGCCCGAACCCGGGCCTCCGCCACCGTGAGGAGTCGAGAAAGTCTTGTGCAGATTCAAGTGCATTACGTCCACGCCGAAATCACCCGGCCGCGTGATGCCGGCCAGCGCGTTCATGTTGGCGCCGTCCATGTACAGCAGCGCGCCTTTTTCGTGCAGTATCTCGGCAATCTCCGCGATCCGCTCTTCAAATACGCCGAGAGTACTTGGGTTTGTTAACATCAACGCGGCAACGTCCTCGGTGACGAATTCGCGGAGATGGTCGGTGTCTATTTGTCCGCGCGAGTTGGAGCGAATATTTTGTACCTCATAACCCGCGATCACCACGGACGCTGGGTTCGTTCCGTGAGCGGAGTCAGGGATGAGGACTTTCTTGCGCGGATTGCCTTTGCTCGCGAGGTAGGCGCGAATCATCAACAGGCCGGTGAGTTCGCCTTGCGCTCCGGCTGCTGGCTGCAACGTCGCAGCATCCATTCCTGTGATTGCCAGTAAGCAATTCTGCAGATCCCAGAGGATGCGCAAGCAGCCTTGCGATACTTCTGCAGGCTGCTGAGGATGCTCGCTCGCGAGCCCATCGAGCCGCGCGACGAATTCGTTCACACGCGGATTGTATTTCATGGTGCAGGAACCGAGCGGATACATGCCGAGATCAATCGCATAGTTCCACGTGGAGAGGCGCGTGAAATGCCGGATCACTTCGATCTCGCTGACTTCGGGAAAGCCTTCGATCGAATCGCGCGTAAATTCGCGGCCAAGCGCAGCGGCAGGAAGAACTGCCGGCACATCGAGCGGAGGAATCTCCATGCCTCGCTTGCCGGGAGCGGACTTCTCAAATATCAGCCCCTCGTTTTGATTCGGGTGGGGACGCACCTTCTTGATCGAGGCGGCGGCCGTCTCCGTGTCTACAACCTTCGAACTCAAGTCAGAAGCTCCTTATACCGAAGTTTCAAGAATTCGCTTCAGCGCGCCGGCAAAACGTTCGATTTCTGCGCGTGGCATCGTTTCGGTGACGCAGATTAGAGCGCGCTTGGTCAATTCCGGGTAGTGCGTGCCCAGCGCAAATGGTCCGATGATTTTCTCGCGTAGAAGGGCAGAATTTATCATCTTGACCGAACGTGGAAATTCGAGGGCGAACTCATTAAACGTTGGCCCTGAAAAGACACGACGCACACCCTGAATTTTCTCAAGTTCTGCCTGTGCGAAGCGTGCTTTGGCCAGATTTTGTGACGCAACTTCGCGCAACCCCTCTTTGCCCATCAAGCAGAGATGAATCGTTGCGACAAGGGCGTAGAGCGCCTCATTCGTACAGATGTTGGAAGTAGCCTTTTCGCGGCGGATATGTTGCTCGCGGGTTGCCAGGGTCAAGACAAAACCACGCCGCCCAGCGGCGTCCGTTGTTTGTCCGGCCAGACGCCCAGGCATCTGCCGAACGTACTTTTCACGAGTCGCTATGACTCCAACGTAGGGCCCGCCATAGCTCGGCGAAACGCCGAAGGCCTGCCCTTCCATCGCGACGATATCCGCTTCCGCGGGCGGACGAACGATGCCGAGTGAAACGGGCTCGGTAATGGAGGCCACAAGCAACGCGCCAGAAGCATGTGCGGTTGTAGCGAGGGACGGAATTTCCTCAAGAATGCCGAAGAAATTCGGCGTCTGCACGATCACGGCGGCGGCGTCCAAAAGCTTTTCAGGAGTTAATGCGCTTCGATCGAGTTGACCGGATTGCGTGTATTGAATCTCTTCGATTTCAAGACCGAGATTACGCGCATACGTGGCCAGAACCTGCCGATACTCCGGATGCACACTGCGCGCGATGAGCACCCTATTCCTACCGGTGAGCCTCTCAGCCATCAGCGCAGCCTCGGTGAGTGCCGTCGAGCCGTCGTACATCGAAGCGTTCGCCACTTCCTGGCCGGTAAGCTGCGCCATCAGCGTCTGAAACTCGAAGATCGCAGTAAGGGTCCCCTGCGCAAACTCCGCCTGATAAGGGGTGTAGGAGGTAAGGAACTCGCCGCGCTGCACCAGCGCATCAGTGACCACCGAGCGCAGATGCGGGTAAACCCCCGCTCCTAGGAACGAAGTATAGCCCCGCCCGTTCTCGGCTGCGCGCGCTTGAAAATACTGGACGATCTCCGCCTCGGAAAGCGGTCCGGGGAGGGGAAGGGGACTGCGAAGCCGGAACTTTTCCGGTACCGATTGGAAAAGTTGATCGACAGTTTCAACACCGATTGCCGCGAGCATTTCTCGGCGTTCCGACGGGCTTTTGGGGAGGTAACGCATCAGGCTTAGTGTTCCTTTGCTTTCGCGACGATGTACGCTTCGTAGGCTGCGGCATCCATCAACAATCCTGCCTCTTTAGGATCAGCAAGTCGAATCTTGATCAGCCACGCGGATCCGTGCGGGTCGGCGTTGATTTTCTCAGGTGCATCGACGAGCGCCGGGTTCGTTTCGGTAACTTCGCCGCCGACCGGCATGAAAATCTCGCTCACAGCCTTCACTGATTCCACGGTGCCAAGCGACTGTCCTGCTTTCAACCGAGTCCCCACCTTCGGCAGCTCGACAAACACGACGTCTCCGAGTTCGTGCTGTGCATAATCAGTGATTCCAATTGTGCCGATGGTGCCGTCAGCCTTGACCCACTCGTGTTCTTTCGTATAGCGGTAGTCTTTCGGGTACATGCCGCCCCCTGGTCGCTGCGAGATTCGATGCTGTTCAGTCAGTGAGGTCGCTTATAAAACGGTAGCGGTACGATTCGCGCCGGCGCAGCTTGTCCACGAATGCTGATTTCAAGAGTGGTTCCAGCCGAGCCGGTCGTCGAAGGAACATACGCCATGCCAATGTTCTTCTTGAGAAATGGCGCCGGGCCGCCGCTTGTTACCCGTCCTGCATCGCGGCCATCGATCAGCACCGGGTATCCGTCGCGGCCGATGCGCTTGTCGAGCATTTCGAAACCCACTAGTCGCCGGTCGATACCGCACCGCTTCTGCTCATTCAGCACATGGCTGCCTAGAAACGGCCCTTTATCAAGCTTGCATATCCATTCGAGACCGGCTTCGAGCGGCGTAGTGGTTTCATCGATTTCATGGCCGTAAAGGCACATGCCCGCTTCCAAGCGCAGCGTGTTGCGAGCCCCAAGCCCGCAGGCCAAAAGTCCAGCAGATTTGCCCGCTTCCATCAATTCACCCCAAAGCTTTTCAGAGTGCTCGGGGTCAAAGTAGATCTCAAATCCATCCTCGCCGGTATAACCGGTGCGGGCGATCAGGCAGTGAATTCCGCTCACTTCGCCAAAACCAAAGTGATAGTAGCGGATCGAATCGAGCGAAACAGGCGTGAGGCGCTGAAGAATTTCCCTCGCGCGCGGGCCTTGGATGGCAATCTGCGAGTAACGTGGTCCGGTATTCTCGACCTTCGTATCGAATTTGTTATTCGCCCTGATGTGTTTGAAGTCGCCATCCTGATTGCCCGCGTTCACGCACAGCAAATAGTGCGTGTCCGAAATCTTATGAACCAGCAAGTCGTCCACGAAAGTGCCGCGCTCGGTCATCAGGCCGGAGTAGTGCGCCTGTCCAACGATCAGTTTTGCCGCGTTATTGCAACTCACTTGTTGGACGAGGTCGAGGGCTTGCGCTCCTCGGATTTCAATTTCGCCCATGTGACTTACGTCGAACAATCCGGCGCGGGTGCGAACCGCTTCGTGTTCAGCGAGAATGCCGGAATACTCGAGCGGCATATCCCATCCGCCGAAGTTAACCATTTTGGCGCCTAGACGGCGATGAAGAGAATTCAAAGCTGTTTTGCGCAATTCAGCAGTCGCCGGTGTTGTCACAGAGGATTTCTCATCGCAGAGACAAGAAAGTCAACGTAGCATGCGTATTTCGAAGTGTCAAGAAAAGCGCGCCATCCTACAATTGCACCAAGATTGTACCAAAACCGATTGGCACGTCCTGTTCTCGGCAATCGCGCGAGCGAACCCGCTTGTCGCCTATACGCGACTAGCCTAGTATTAAACATTCGAAGCATCTAGCCTGGTGGAGATTGCGATTCTGTGACAGTCGTCTGCTCACAATGCGACAAACCGGAGACGCAGTGCACCTGCGAAAAATTCTGCTGTTTCTGCCAATCGCAACACAACATTCGACTTTGCGTGGATGGATTGTATTATTGTCCGGATTGCCGCGAGGCATGCGACGTGCGCGTTGTGGAGACCAGTGACCACTAACCCGGCAAGAACTGAGCTCAAGTTGCACAATGACCCCCGGCTGCTTACCGCCGTAGCGGCGATCGTGTCCCATTCTGCACACCGCGCGGGTCTTCCGCGGGAAGCTCAACAGGGATTCGCTGAAGCCGCGATGGACGCCGTTCGCGAGACATTTCCTTTGCTCGGAAATGACAGCAGCGGAAATCGCGACCTCCGGATGGTGATCGAGGATTTCCCCGATAGAGTGCAAGTAACTATTGAACATTTAGGAGAATCGAAGCCGGCCGCTGGACTCGACACGTTTGTAGGCGGTTCAAAGGGCAACGCCGGCGGGAAAATCAGCGCTTCGCTGCATGATACTCGAGTTGACTGCGTGCAATATGACACACACGAGGGTCGGTCACGAATGACGCTTATTAAGTATCGAGACCAACGCGGCGCCAACGTCTAGCTTGCGGCCCCGTTTCATTGCTCTTACATGGGAACGGAGAAAATTCTCGTATTAATCAATGAACCGAGCTGTGCCTCGCTGACGGGAGCTTCAACTTTCAGGCGGTCACCGGCCGGAACCACGCTGACGCCGTCCAGCACTTTGGCGAAGTCAGGATTGGCCTGCGCTTCTTGGTAACGCTTATACATCAACCCCGCCTGGAAGGCCGCACCGAGCAGGTTGGCGTCATCGGTAGAGTTGCACACTGCTTGGAACTTCGCATTCACACCGCTGTCCGCTTCTACGCTGATGGTCATGGCTTTCAGCCGATCTACGATGACGGCCGCCTGAGGGAACTGGCTGGTCTCCGGGAACAGTTGTTGCATCGCCAGGTGAGTATAGTTCTTATCTAAAACGCCCCACACGAGGCCACTTCCGTTTACTTCGTTAATGAGCGGAAACAGCTGATCGTTCGTCAACAAACTTTGTGCGCCGCCCATCCGAACCTCGATCAGCTGCTCGAGCGCTGAGCGGTGACCGAAAGCTGCGGTGTTGCTGTCGAGAAATGTAAACAGAATGTCGCCTTCGCCGGTCCCGCTGCCGTACGCCCAGAGATGAAACCCATGATAATCAACCGACGGCAGCTTCTTCGCTTTGAATTGCGCCTCCGTGGAAGAAGGATCAAACGGTCCCAACGCGACGCCGACCACATCCTCGCCGCCGGCTTTCGAAACAGGCAGGCCGCCCCAGGCTAGCTCTTCCACTTGCGAGTTGGGATCTACTCCTGACGAAGTGAGAAACTGCTCGAATTGACGGAACTTGCTGGGCAGAAGCTGTTCGCGCAGTTTGGGAAACCATGGATATTTTCGGGCCGTTTTTAGATCGGCGTAGGCGAATTCACCCACCTGTCTGGGGAACATGCCGATCACGCCGGTGCTAAGCGATCCTGCGGCGCTGGGAGACGGAATCGCAGCGAACGACGCAAATATCGCTGCCAGTACAAGCACTGCAAATACACTCAAGCGGATGCTAGGCTGGCTCACTTTTTTGTCCTCAGTTTTCCCACATTTCAGTGCTATCGACCCATCAGAGCGACACCTTCAGTTACACGGGCTAGAAGAGACGCCGATTCGGACCGCAGACGCTCTGCAAAATTGGCGTCGGTGATTGACTCAAGATTGATGGCCACGTTTTCGAGGGCGCCTCGGACCGCGGAGGCAGCCATCAAGCGCCCTACGCGCAGGTCTGATAACATAGACGCACTGGACATCGATTCCAGTTGCCCTAGTCGTTCGAACACGTCAACAGCTCTGCGCGCCACCTCTAGCGGAACCTCTGCGGCTCCCTGCAAAGCACGTTGTATCGCATCGTTACGTTTGCGCTGCTCCTCAGGCGTCCCTTGAGGCAGTTTGTAAGCAGCCATGACAGACTCAAAGGACGATGCGTCGCGATCAATGCCTTTTGCCAGCTCCTGACCTGCTGCGTGAAATTCCAAAACAGCCTCGCTGAGTTGTTCGACGAACGCTGCTTGCGATTTTTTCTTGCGCGAGAGTCCGGCGACCATCTGCCCCAGGCTTGCTGCCAGTGCCCCAGCAAGCGCTGATACCGAGCCCCCGCCTGGCGCTGCAGTTGGCTGCGCCACGGCATCGAGAAATGGTTGCGCCATCGCCGAAAGGCGGCCCGGCCCTTCCGAAGCCACTCCACTAAGCGACGCTTCCAGACGATTCTCTAACACCTGAGCAGGCGAAAAGTTCTCGAACTGAAGGTAAAAGTCGGCCGTCAATTCGATCGCGCGCTTTGGGATGAGGCCGACAATCTCGCTTCCGGCGATCGAGACGCCGTAGCGCTCCGCTTCCCGCTTCACCATTTCGAATACGCGATGAAGCGGCGTCTGCTCGAAATCGGTCATGTTGATCGAGACTTGAGCAAGATTCCGCGCGCGGAGATCGACGCCCATTGCTTTTACGTAGCGCAACCCCCCATTCGAGAAGCGGATATTTTTGCCGATACGCTTGGCAATTTCGATATCGGGAGTATTCAGGTTGATGTTGTAAGCAATCAGAAATTTTCTCGCTCCGACTACCGTTGCGCCGGCCGTTGGGTGCAATCGGGGCTCACCCACATCGGGAGCGCGATCCGGATTGCGAAGCACGTCCTCGCGCAGGCCCTCGAACTGCCCTTTGCGGATGTTTTCAAGGTTCGTACGTTCGGGCCGCTGGGCCGCCGCTTCGTAAAAGTACACCGGGATGCGATAACGTTCCCAAATCTCGCGTCCCACTTTTTTCGCGAGCACAACGCAATCTTCGATTGTGACGCCTTCGACGGGAATGAACGGCACCACATCCGTCGCGCCCATTCGCGGATGCGCTCCCGAATGCTTCGTAAGATCGATCAGTTCAGCGGCTTTTCCGACGCCGCGAAGTGCCGCTTCAGCCACTGGTTCAGGTTCTCCGGCCAGCGTTACCACGCTGCGATTGTGGTCAGCATCACTTTCACGGTCGAGGAGAAACACACCCGGCACTTCGCGCATCGCGGCGATGATTGCGTCGATTTTTCCGGTATCACGGCCTTCGGAAAAATTTGGCACACACTCAACGAGTCGTTTCATGGAATTTCAGTTGTTTGAATAGATGACGGTTCCGCGCTTCATCGTCAAGCTGCAAAGGTTCACACCAAAATAATACGGAATTTCCCGATAATCAGCCACGTCAAACGCCGCGAAGTCCGCATACTTGCCAACCTCCAGCGAGCCGATGCGATCTTGCTGGCGAAGAGAATAGGCCGGGTTAATGGTCGCGGCGGATATTGCCTCGGCGGGAGTCATACGCATCTGCGTGCAAGCCAGCGAGAGGATCATCGGCATACTGACTGTGGGACTGGTGCCGGGATTAAAATCGGTTGCCAAGCCAACGATCGCCCCCGCTTCGATCAGTTTGCGTGCGGGCGCGTAATGCGCCAGCCCTAGATGAAAGCAACATCCGGGGAGTAAGGTACAAACCACATTTGAAAGTGCGAGGGCGCGAATGTCCGCTTCGTCAATCTTCTCAAGATGGTCCGCGCTGGCCGCTTGCATCTCAATCGCCAATCGCGCCGCACCCGTATGCGCAAGCTGCTCGGCGTGCAGGCGCGGGACTAGTCCGCAAGCGCGTCCCGTCATCAAAACTCTGCGCGCCTGCGGTACCGTAAACGAGCCTCGATCGCAGAACACATCGCAGAATTCAGCAAGGCCCGCCATGGCGACATTCGGGATCCATTTTTTCGTCAGGAGACTTACGTATGCGTCGGCCCGCCCTTTGTATTCGACAGGAACGGTGTGAGCGCCGAGGAAAGTCGCAGCGATATCAATCGGCTGCTCCTGATGCAGCTCATACAGAATATTCAGGATCTTCGACTCGCTCTTCCAGTCGAGGCCATACCCACTTTTTGCCTCGACCGTGGTGGTTCCATAGGTCGCGAATTGCTGCAACGCAGCCATCGCCCGCGCTTTCAGTTCTTTAGCGGGTGTGCGCCGAAGGGCTTGCACACTGGAACGAATTCCGCCGCCTTTCGCAGCAATCTCCTCGTAGGTGACCCCCGAAATTCGTTGTTCATATTCTGGCGCGCGGCTCATTGGGAAAATCAAATGAGTATGCGAGTCAATAAAACCCGGCAAGACGACGCGGCCCGCGAGATCGAGCTTTTCCGCGCGGCGCGATTTCCGCGAGCTTTCAACGCGGCGACGCGTTCCTATTGCCACGATGCGGTCGTCATGTATAAGAAGAGCGCCGTCTCGAATAATTCCCAGCTCGCCCAGCGCGCGACCGCGCCGGGGTACACTGCCGCGAAGGGTTAAAAGCTGAGAGCAGCCGGTAATCAGCCAGTCAGGCACAGGAGGATTTGATACTAGCGTGACATCACCCAAAAGACTATCGGGTCAAAAGCGAAGAGCCCAACACTTGCGGAGACGCGGGCGCAATTCTTTTGTTTGACGCGTTCCGGAAATGAATGCTAGGCGCCGGAGGTCTTGCTCAGAAACGCCGGTGCGAAGACTTCTGCCGCGAACGACTCAAGCGTTGTTGGAGTGGTATTCTTCGCCGTCCGCTGCTCTTGTGGCGTGATCAGACCTGCGTTCGCGCCTTTCCACATCTCAATCAGCAGCGCTGCCGTACTCTTCGGCAACCCCATCTGAACAAGCGCAGGCTCCAGCATCGTGAATGGCACTTGCATATATGTCAGACCAGGTTTGCCGATTGACTTGCCTATCACGGACGACGCCTCCTTCATGGAGATGTCGCGCTGCCCGTGAAGCTCCTGTGTGGACTTGCCCGAAAAATCGCGCGCCATCAGGCGGGTAGCCGCGTACTTGCCTATATCCCTCGTAGCAATCCACGGCGTTGCCAGATCGCCTGTCATGCCACCTGGAACTATTCCCATCGAGCGCATCGACGGAATACTCAGCAAAAGATTCTCCATGAAATAGCCCGCGCGCAAGTAGAGCGCGTTCAGGTCAGCGACTTGGTTGAGTTTCTGTTCCATATTGTGTAAGCCGACGATCGGGCCCGTGCCCTCCGCGTGCTGCGCCCCAATACTGCTCAGGGCGACCACGTAAGGAACGCGCGCAAAGGCGACAGCCGCTGCATAAGAGTCCGAAATACGTTCCTGATGGGCTCGCAAGTCCGGCTGGGTAGCGTCCTCAGGCACCACGAGATAGACGGCATCAGCGCCCTCGAACGCTTTTGCCATCGCGTGCCGGTCTTCGGCGTTGCCAACGAAAGCCTCCGCGCCCCCGGCCACAAACTGGTCGAGCTTCTTCACATCCCGGCTGACGACGCGCACATTCGCGCCGCCCGCCAGCAGCGCTTCTACCGCCGGTTTCCCAGTGTGTCCCGTCGCTCCTGTAACAACGATCATCCGCTATCTCCGCAGTCGCTGGGATAGTGCTGCTGCCTAACCCATCGGAATTTTGACGCCGGATTTCCGCGCGAATTCGATTGCCTCCGGGTATCCGGCATCTACATGTCTTGCAACGCCGATGCCCGGATCGTTCGTCAACACGCGCTCGATGCGCGACGCCATCTCTTTCGTTCCATCCGCCACCGTCACTTGCCCTGCATGTTGCGAATAGCCGATTCCGACGCCTCCGCCGTTGTGAAGCGAGACCCAACTTGCGCCACTCGCTGTATTCAGCATTGCGTTCAAAAGCGCCCAATCCGCCACCGCATCCGAACCATCGAGCATTTTTTCTGTCTCGCGGTATGGCGACGCAACCGAGCCGCAATCCAAATGGTCGCGTCCAATCACGATCGGCGCCTTCAGTTCGCCTCTCGCGACTAAATCGTTCAGTGCCATCCCAAACTTGTCGCGCTCGCCGTATCCCAGCCAGCAGATTCGCGCCGGGAGCCCTTGAAATTTCACCCGCTTCTGCGCCAGCTTGATCCAGCGTGAAAGGATTTCATCATGCGGAAACATTTCCAGCACGAGCTGATCGGTGCGATGGATATCGGAAGCCTCTCCGGAAAGCGCCGCCCAGCGAAACGGTCCTCTTCCTTCGCAAAATAGCGGCCGAATGTACGCCGGTACGAAGCCAGGAAAATCGTAAGCGTTCTTAACGCCCTGCTCGTAAGCAAATGTCCGAATGTTATTGCCGTAATCGAACGTTACCGCACCCAATTTTTGCAGCGCGAGCATTCCCTGTACGTGCTTGGCCATCGATTCAAGCGAGCGCTTGCGATAGGTCTCCGGATCACGCTGCCGTAGTTCCGCCGCCTGGGCTACATCAAGACCCTGCGGAATATAGCCGCCGATCGGATCGTGCGCACTGGTCTGGTCCGTGAGCAGCTCAGGAACCACCCCGCGTCGCGCCAGCTCCGGGATCACGTCGGCACAATTTCCCACCAGGCCAACGGACGTCGCCTCGCGCGTACGCACTGCATTTTTCAGAATGCGCAGCGCTTCATCGAGATCATTCACCATCACATCGCAATAACCGCTCTTCACTCGCCTCTTAATGCGTTCAGGATCGACATCAATCCCCAGAAACGCCGCTCCATTCAGCGTCGCTGCCAGAGGCTGTGCTCCTCCCATCCCCCCCATTCCTCCGCTCGCCACGAGTTTCCCGGCTAGGTCCGCAGTATGGAAATGCTTCCGTCCCGCCGCTGCAAACGTTTCATAAGTGCCCTGAAGGATTCCCTGCGAGCCGATGTAAATCCAGCTCCCGGCCGTCATTTGCCCGTACATCATTAGGCCCGCTCGGTCGAGCTCGTCGAAATTTTTCCAATCGCTCCAATGTCCAACTAAATTCGAATTTGCGATCAGCACGCGCGGCGCATACGCGTGCGTGCGAAAAATTCCCACGGGCTTGCCGGACTGCACGAGCAGCGTTTCGTCCCCCTCGAGCGACTTCAACGACTCGACAATGGCGTGGAAGCAACTCCAATTACGCGCCGCTTTGCCGCGCCCGCCATAAACGATCAGATCCTCCGGTTTCTCAGCAACTTCCGGATCGAGGTTATTCATGAGCATCCGCAAGGCGGCTTCCTGCTGCCATCCTTTGCACGAAATTTGTGTGCCGCGCGCGGCGCGCACCGGTTGATAGCCGATCGATTCCTCGGTTGAAAGCTTTGCCATAAAATTTTCCTCAGTCGGCATCTTATCTCACCAAGGCACGCGTGAGTAGCGCCGCGTTGCGCTCCTCGAGCCCATACGCTAGAGTTTAAGAAATGGCGAGCGAGTATCCGGCTCTCACAAAATTTTTCCTCGATGCCATCGACCGTTTTGCCAATCCGCGCGCCCAGATGTACCGGACACCCGCTGGCTGGCAATCTGTATCGGCGCAGGAAATGCTTCGCAGAGTCGCCGGCCTGTCGAAAGCGCTAGCGGAACTCGGCATTTTACCGGGCGATCGCGTAGGGCTTTTTGCTCCGAACTGCCCGGAGTGGCACACCGCGGATTTCGCGATTCAGGGACTCGGCGCGGTCGATGTGCCGATCTATTTCAATGAATCGGCCGATCGGCTCATTTACATCCTAAATGACTCTGGGGCCCGCATCGTATTTACTGCGGGCGCGGCGCAAGCAAAAAAGATCTCCGAGTGCCGCAGACGAATTCCAGCGATTGAACATGTGATCTCTGCCGCGCCCGACACAGAACTGGACGGCGACATCCTCCGATATGAAACCCTGATTGCATCAACCACTGATGCCGACGTAGCCGAATATCGCCGTCGGGCAGCCGAGATCACCGGTAACAATCTCGCGACCATCATCTACACGTCGGGCACAACGGGCGAACCCAAAGGCGTAATGCTCACGCATTCGAATCTCAGCTCGAATTCCATCGACAGCGCGTCCAACCACCACCTGCTGCCCTCTGATGTTGCGCTCGAATTCCTGCCCCTCGCCCATGTGTACGAACGCACCGCCGCATACAGCTACATTTGCAACGGTGTGGCCATCGCCTATCTCGAAAGAATAGAAGATGTCCCGCAGGCGCTGCTCGAAGTGCATCCAACTCTTGCTTGCGCCGTCCCCAGATTCTTCGAAAAAATTTACGCCAATATCCTTCAGAAAGGCCGCCACGAATTCGGTATCAAGCGGAATATTTTCGATTGGTCGCTTCGCGTCGCCGAAGAATCCGTTCCGTGGCGCGCCTATGGAAAAACTGCGTCGCCAGGTCTGAAACTACGCTGGCGAGTAGCGGACGCTCTCGTTTACTCAAAAATTCGCGAAGGGCTGGGTGGTGGCACCCAAAGATTTTCCGCGGGCGGCGCGCCGCTGGCGCGGGAGCTCGCGGAATTTTTCTGGTCCGTGGGCGTGACGATTCATCAGGGTTATGGACTCACCGAGACCTCGCCCGTCGTCACCGCGAATACACCAACGGCAAACAAAATCGGCACCGTCGGCCGCCCGATTCCGAACGTTCAGGTGAAAATCGCAGACGACGGAGAAATTCTAGTTAAAGGCCCGAACGTCATGCAGGGCTACTACCACAAGCCCGAAGCAACGCGCGAAGTCTTCACTTCCGACGGATGGTTTCGTACCGGCGACATCGGCCGCCTCGACGAAGACGGCTACCTGATCATCACCGATCGCAAAAAGGAGCTGCTGAAAACGGCCGCAGGAAAGTTTGTCGCGCCGGCTCCAATCGAAAACACGCTCAAAACCTCGCCCTACATCACGAACGCAATCGTCGTCGGCGATACGCGAAAATTTGTCTCGGTCCTCATCGTTCCGAATTTCGCAAATATCGAAGCCGCCGCGCGAAAAGCCGGCCACGAATTCGCCACGCCCACTCAAATGACCGGCAATCCGTGGGTTCGCGATCTTCTATCGGGCGAAATCGAGCGGCTCACCGCGCCGCTCGCGCAATACGAAAAGCCCAAGCGCTTCGCTCTGCTCGAGCAGGATTTCACCTACGCCGGTGGCGAGCTAACTTACACAATGAAGATGAAGCGTCGCGTCATTGAACAGCGCTACCAGGACGTAATTGCCCGTCTCTACGCCGATGTCGAAGAGCCGCGCCCTCACCACCTGGCCTGACCAAGCTGGCCGCCCGCACTATCCACGCCTGTTGCGGCGCCCGGCGCGTGCGTGAATCGCCATCGCCGGAGTACAATGGGCGCGGGGAAGGGAAGAGAAATGACCGATCAACTCACAATCTCTGGGCGCCAGTTTCATTCGCGCCTGATCGTTGGCACTGGGAAGTATCGCAGCTTCCAGGAAATGGCGCGCGCCCACCAAGCTTCCGGCGCTGACATGGTCACTGTCGCCGTCCGGCGCGTAAATTTAAGCGATCGCACAAAAGAATCGCTGCTCGACTACATCGATCGCAAGAATTTTTTCATCCTCCCGAACACCGCCGGTTGTTACACGGCAGACGAAGCAGTGCGCACCGCGCGCCTCGGCCGGGAAGTTGGACTATCCGAATGGGTAAAGCTCGAAGTTATCGGCGACGAGCAAACGCTATTTCCCGATACGGAAGCGCTGATCAGCGCCACCAAAACCCTCGTGAAAGAAGGTTTCGTAGTTCTACCCTACACCAACGACGATCTCATTGTAGCGCGCAAATTAATCGACGCGGGTGCTTCCGCCGTCATGCCGCTCGGCGCGCCCATCGGATCAGGGATGGGCATTCAGAACACTACGAATCTCCGCATCCTGCGCGAGCGCATCACCCAAGTGCCTCTGATAGTTGACGCAGGCGTCGGCACGGCTTCCGACGCCGCACTCGCGATGGAATTGGGCGCAGATGGCGTCCTGATGAACACCGCAATCGCCGGCGCGCAGGATTCCATCCTCATGGCGGAGGCGATGGGCGCCGCGGTCGAGGCCGGGCGCAAAGCGTTTCTCGCCGGCCGCATCGAGAAAAAGCTTTACGCAAACGCGTCAAGCCCGCTCGCAGGTGTCGTTCGTTAGCGGCTTTCGGTAAGCCCTCACGGAAGCAGTTACCTGAGAACGCTCGGTAATCTCAACGAAACAACACATGCCAGGAAATATCCACCAGCGCATGCACGAGTGCACCCGGTAGCAGCGAGCCAGTTTTCATCCAAGCGTGCCCGTAAAATATTCCCGCGATCGTCGCAAGAATCACATACTTCCAATTCGGAAATGGCGCATGAAGAATATGCGATAAGCCAAAAACAACAGATGCCACGCCCAATCCGATCCACCGGCTCTTCAGCGTGCGCGAGAAAAGATTCTGCAAGATCCCTCGAAAGAGAAATTCCTCCGGCCAAGCGGTAAAAAACGTGATTCCGATCACAGCCACAGGCAGTGAGCGTAGTCGCGCAATGGAGGGGTCATACGCGATAAACCCGATGCCAATTCCGAGTGGAACTGCAATCGCCGCAAACAAGAGAAAATGCGAAAGCACAATCCAGCCCGAGCCGCGCATCCATTCGATTGCGTAGCCGACGCCTGCGAGCCTCCGCAACACAACAAACCCCGCTACACCTGTACTCAGCGCCAGAAGAATTGTTAAGGTATGCGTCAGTTGCGGCGGGAAAGGAAACAGCCGGTACACCCAGCGAAACTCAACGGGCAACCAGACGATTGCCGCCGCAGCATAATCCGTGCACGTAGCGCCTGCTCGGCCGGCGCTCGCGGCGAGCAGCAGGGTCGGCAACACCGTGTATGCTGCTCCGATCAATGTGTACTTCCAGTTGCCGCCAACTCCGATGGAATAGACCAGCACCGCGAAGAGCGGCACCAGCGCCGTTACAACTGCGCCTCTTTGCCCCAGGGCACCCTGTGCGGCGCCAAACACCTTCGGCACGGCCAGAAAAAATTCAAAAGCAAAAAGCGCCGCCGCCACTCCCAGCGCAATCGCGAATCGCGAGCCGGAATACCCCAAGTGAATTCCAGCAAAAGCCGCCAGCAAAACGACTACAGCCCAGATCGCCATGGCGACAGGCAGACTCATCTGCCACGAGCTCGATTTAGGTGTCACGCCCAGGATTTTACTGGAGCGTGCACGAGTTCCGCGAAAAACTTGCTTTGCGCTCCGCCCTCAGCGATTCTGTGGCGCGATTCGACTGATGGCAGCCCCCGGAAAACAAGAACGCCTCGGCTATATCGACTGGATGCGTGGGCTCGCCTGCGTCTTGATGTTTCAAACACATTGCTATGATTCGTGGCTAGGCGGCGCCGCGCGCGAAGGCTCTTTCATCAAATGGTCTCAATTGGGAGGGACGCTCCCCGCTCCGCTCTTCCTCTTCCTTGCTGGAGTTTCGTTCGCCCTCGTCACCGATCGCATGCGCAGCAAGGGCGTCTCCGCCAACGAAATCGCCCTCACCACGATCCGCCGCGGCGCAGAAATCTACGCGCTCGGTTTGCTGTTTCGCCTGCAAGAATTCATTCTCGGACAACCTTGGGCACCCTGGACCGATCTCCTGCGAGTGGACATCCTGAACACAATCGGTCTCTCCATGATGATCATGGGAATCGTCTCGCGCCTGACGAAAACCAGAGTTGCAAGCGCAATTGTCGCCGCGCTCATGGCGTTGGGCATCGCGCTCGCGACCCCGCCTCTTTGGACCACTTGGCGAATTCTCTGGCTGCCTTGGTATTTCGAGTCATACATCAACGGCGTTCACATCTACGACAAGCCGCAGCCCTGGCTCTTCCCAATTTTTCCCTGGACGGCATTTGCGTTCGCTGGTCTCGCGCTTGGGTTTTTGCTTTTCAGCGAATGGGCTAAGGGGAACTTGGCGAAGCTCACGGCGCTGGCGGGTGTAGTCGGCCTCGGGCTTTTCTATTTCTCAACTTGGCTCGATGCGCGGCCGGGCCAATTCTACGCCGCGTACGATTACTGGCACACGAGCCCCAACTTTTTCCTGGCGCGAGTTGGAATTCTCATGATGATCGTTTTTCTCTCATACGCGTGGTGCCGCTGGGGGGCAGGGCAGTGGGGCTTCAGTCCGTTGATCCAAATCGGCCAGACTTCCTTGCTCGTTTATTGGGTGCACATCGAATTTGTCTACGGACGATTCTCGATTCTACCGAAGCGTGCCCAAACGATTCCGATGGCCACTTTCGGCTTAGCCATTATTTTTACCGCGATGGTTCTGCTGTCAATTGCGCGTACGCGATACAAAGGACACGGAGCTGAAATTTTTGCTCGGGTACGTAATTTTCGCGCCGCAAAAACTGCGACGGAAAGTTAGGGCTTCTTAGGGGTGTCTGAAGATTGAGGATTTGTCGAAGGGCCCGCTTTCGCTTGGATGGGAAACACGTATTCACCGGGGCGCTTCAAATGCATCTCGTCCCGCGCGATCCCTTCCAGAGTCGCCGGATCGGACTTGAGATGCTGGACGCGACTCTGAAGTTTGCGATTTTCCTCATTGAGTCGCTCGATTTCTTGCTGCACTTCCCTCGCTTGTAACTGCGTGCGGCGCATCGCCAGCACTCCGTGCGTGCCAAAAATATCCTGCAGAAGCAGCAAGGCAAAGCCCGCCACAAGAAACCAATTCATATTACGGCGCAAAAATTCGTGCATCTGTTCGCCAAAACGTATCCCCGGCGCCTTGGCATCTTGTTCCGCCAACACCCTTCGCGCGCTCTTCCTGCGGGCTACTTTTCGATCCATGCGCGAGCCTCCTCAGCAAGTTTCTCAGAAGCAGCCAGCGAAGAAGCTTCCGCATAAATCCGCACCACAGGCTCGGTACCCGACGGTCGCATGAGGACCCACGAGCCATCGTCAAAAATCAGTTTCATCCCATCGAGACGGTTCTCATTAGCCACGTGGCGCCCCGCAAATTCCGTGAACGTCTCCTTCAACCGCTCGACAAGCCGGGCCTGTATCTCTGGTGCCAGATGCAAATTCACCCGAATCGGCCAGAATTCCTGGCCCACGCGGCGAAACAGATTCTGAAGCTGCTCTCTGAGCGATGTACCCCGCGCTCCAATCATTTCTGCCACCAGCAGGCAAGCCAGAATCCCATCTTTCTCCGGAAGGTGCCCGCGTATCGTCATCCCCGCACTCTCTTCTCCACCGAGAGCAATCTTGTCATCGCGCAGAAGCGGGCCCACATACTTGAAGCCAACAGGTGTTTCGTAGAGCCGAACGCCATGCAGTTTCGCAACCGCATCCAGCAGATGCGTCGTTGCCACGCTTCGAGATGCTCCGAGCTTGTATCCGCGCGTTTCAAGCAAGTAATCAAACACCAGGCCAAGAATATGATTGGGCGAAACGAACCAACCATCTCGATCGAGAATTCCGAACCGATCGGCATCGCCGTCGGTCGCCAACCCTGCGAGCGCCTTCTTTTCGATCACCTCTTTCTTCAGGGGTGCGAGATGCTCTTCTGATGGATCGGGCCCGCTCCCATCAAACAGCACGTCGCGCGATTTGCGAATCGCCGTAAGCTCCACACCATGGCTGCCGAGTATTCCGTCCAGCCATCCCGCACCGCAACCGTGCAGCGCATCGCAGACGAAGCTGCCTTTCGCCTTCTTGATCACGTCGAAACGAACCAGCTTCTCGAGTTGCGCAAAATACGGCTCGCGGGGATTGATCCGCAGGAAATCATCCTCAACCTCAAGCATCGAACCAAACTGATCACCCAGGGCTGCGGCGCGTTTCTCGATGTCTTTTGTGATGTCGGGCAGTGCGGGACCGCCATCAGGCCCCGAAAATTTCAATCCGTTGTACTCGGCTGGATTGTGGCTCGCAGTGATGTTCACGCCGCCGTCGAGTTTTCCGTAGAGGATCGCGTGTGCAATCGTCGGGGTCGGCGTAAATTCATTGCAAAAAAGAATTTTGCAACCATGCTTTTCCAGCACGCTTCCGGCCGTCCGAGCAAAGTCCTCAGAGAAGAAGCGCGTGTCGTAGCCGACGATCAGGGTCGGAGATTTCTTCAGCGAAAGCACGTGCCCCGCGATCGCCGCAGCCGCTCGGCGCACGCCGCCGAACGTAAAATCCTCGCCTATCACGCCGCGCCAGCCTGAAGTTCCGAAATGGATCGCTTCGCTCGCCATAAAATCGTATTGTATCTTGGTCTGCAAGCAAGGTGAACGCAATACGCGATTCGCAAGAGTAATTTGCGGCCGCCGCGCACAAAGCAGACAAGATGGCGCTCGAATGACGGACAAACTGGTCGTCCTTGTCACCTGCCGTTCAGCAAAAGAAGCGGAGCGCATCGCCCGGAGCCTCGTCGCAACGCGCCTGGCTGCCTGCGGCAATATTTTGCGAAGTCCGGTACAGTCGATTTACCGCTGGAAAGAAAAAATCGAATCAGCAAGAGAAGTTTTGCTGGTAATAAAAAGCTCGCGCCGCCGGTTCCCGAAGCTCCAGGCCGCCGTCAAACGGCTTCACAGTTACGAAGTCCCCGAAATCATCGCGTTACCCATCGTCGCCGGATCCCAAGCCTATCTTTCTTGGCTGGCGGAGTCCGTCGCCCCGCAAAAAAAGCTCTAGCAGATCACGCCAACGCCCTCATCAAACCTGCCCGCTTTTCGCGCGCCGCTCGCCGATCACCCGCATCAATTTCCGGCTGCGCCGCACCAGAAAGTCCCAATACTTGATCGGCATCAAGCGCTGCATGCGATCCAATTGGACCGCATCGCCTCCCACAAGAATCCGCGGCTCATTCGCCAGAACCCCGTCAACAATTCGATCCGCCGCTGCCTCGGGCGGCATCTGCGCCAACACGTCAAACATCTCGAGCGTCACTTCGCGGGCCTTCGGATCCGATTTCCCGCTCACACGCGCGCGTTTCGCAATCGGCGTCCGAATCCCTCCCGGATGCACGCAAGATATGCTCACCGAACTTCCGTCCAGCTCATGCATCAGCGCCTCAGTAAATCCCCGCACCGCAAATTTGCTGGCGCTGTACGCCGTCTGTCCCGCCGGCGCAATAATCCCGTAAATGCTGGACATATTCACAATGTGCGCCCGTGGCTGCTTCCGCAGAATCGGAAGAAAATTCGCCACGCCATACAGCACGCCGTAAAAATTAATTTTCATCAGCCAATCAAACTCTTCAATCGTCAGCTGCTCGAACGTCCCATGCATCGCCACGCCCGCAATATTCATCAGCAGCGTCACGCGCCCATGCCGCTCCATCACCTCCGCGGCAAACCGCTCCATGCGCCCCCGGTCCGCAACGTCCACCAAATGGCACGAAAGCGAAGCGCTCGCCCCGCCAAGCTGTTCCACCGTTTCCGTCAGCCCTGCAGAATCCACGTCCGCCAGCGCCAACGACATTTTCTCTCCCGCCAATCGATGCGCCAATCCTCGCCCAATGCCCGAACCCGCTCCGGTAATCACGGCTACGCCGCCCTGAAGCTTCAACGGTTCTTGACGATTGCTCATTCCAGCCTCGCTCACCAAAATTAGACGCAGCGCGACGCATTCAAAGGCAGTCCCTCAGCGATTCACGGGAGCTACCCTATCGCGCCGCGGCCACGCTTGCAATGTTTGTTGTCCGAGGAACCGTGCTTAGACCTTCGCCAGCGCCTGATCCAAATCCGCGATCAAATCTTCCACATCCTCAATTCCCACCGACAGCCGCACCAGCCCCTGCGTAATCCCGATCTCCTTCTGAATCTCCGGCGGCACCGAAGCATGCGTCATCAGCGCAGGATGTGAAATCAAAGTCTCGACGCCTCCCAAACTCTCCGCTAGCGAGCAGATCCGCACATGATTCAACAATTTCTTCGCCGCCTCAAGCGAGCCAAGGTCGAACGACAGCATCCCCCCAAAGCCGCGCTGCTGCCGCTTTGCGATTTCATATTGAGCATGCGAAGCAAGTCCCGGATAAATCACGCGCTTCACCTTTGCATGCGACTCGAGAAATTTCGCCACTGCCATTCCATTCGAGTTATGCCGGTCCATCCGCACCGCCAGCGTTTTGATCCCTCGCGACACGAGAAAGCAATCCATCGGCGCCAGCCCAGCTCCCGCCGAACGCTGGATAAAATAAATCTTTTCCGCGTCTCCCGGACGCGTCAGGATCGCCGCACCCCCCGTGCAATCGCTGTGCCCATTCAAATATTTCGTCATCGAATGGACCACAATGTCCGCACCAAACTCGATCGGCCGCTGAAGATAAGGGCTCAGAAAAGTATTGTCGACTACAAACGTAAGATTCCGCTCCTTGCAGAGCCTACCCACTGCCGCAAGATCGGTCACAATCATCGTCGGATTTGTCGGCGTCTCCACATAGATCATCCGCGTGTTCGGCTTGATTGCCGCTTCGATCTTCTCCAGACAAGAAGTGTCCACATAACTGAACTCAAGACCAAAATCGATCAGCAGCCTCGTGGTCAGCCTAAAAACTCCGCCATAAACGGCCTGCGACAGAATTGCGTGTTCGCCAGGCCGCAACAGCCGGAACACAGCATCGATCGCCGCCATCCCGGAAGTGAACACATACGCCGCATGACCGCCTTCAAGTTTCGCCACCGTGCGCTCGAGCGCTTTTCGGTTGGGATGATTCGTCCGCGCGTAGTCGTAACCCTTGTCCTTGCCCATCTCCTCGAGCACATACGTCGACGTCTGATAAATCGGTGCGACGATCGACCCGGTTAGCGGATCGGGCTCTTGGCCCACATGGATGGCGTCGGTCGAAAACCCCATTCTTCCTCCTGAATGAAAATGAAGCAGATATATTTAGTCACCGCTATCATACGCTTGCGTCTCTGGCTGGCGGCATGAATGGCTCGCAAAGATATACCGCCAAAATGGCTCTGGCGCATCCCCTCCGCGAGCTGCGCCGCACAGAATTGTTGAGGCAATCGCCAGAATGGAGTAGAAGTGAAGCGATATGCGATTCAATGCAAGTGCCAGAAAGTCTTTCTCGGGTTGCCACCCCGCAATTATTTTGGTACTAATTTTGCTCTATACAACGATATGCGCCGCTCGGCCAAACGCGTCTAGGCAAGCGGTCTTTCAGGAATCTCAACAGAACCAAACCACTTCCCAGGAAAAACCTGCCCAAGACAAATCTGCTGACAGCAAGAAGGATTCGAAACCCTCCGATCCCACCACGACAAAACTCCGAATTCGCGTCACCGCCACCGATGATAAGCCCGTCAGCAACGCCAGCGTTTACGTCCGTTTCCCCGTCGCAGGCGGATTGTTTCACAAGGAGAAACTCAGCGAACTGAACTTGAAGACCAACGAAGACGGCTCAGTAAAGGTCCCCGATATTCCCCGCGGCAAAATCCTAATTCAAGTTGTCGCAAAGGGTTGGAAGACATTCGGCAAGTGGTACGAAGTCAATTCCGACACGATGACGGTCGAAATAAAACTCGAGCCACCCCCTCACTGGTACTAAGAAATTTCTCGCGTGAAACTTTCTGAACGCCAAAAAAATTGCACTCAACTTGTGCAAAGTGCATCAGGCCCGCGTTTTCTTCGGTTTTTCATTTCGGAACAGTGTTTTTCCACACGATTTTCAACAGAACTGTTGAAATCTTTCATCGCCCATTCATCATCCACGCCTCTTCCCCGCGAATATATGGCTCAAAAATTGCTCTCAAAAAAACCTTATCGATTGCACGTCGCCCCACGAAATCTTCACAGCCATGCCTGCGTGATATCATTTCGTTGCTACGGAGATATTCCGCTCATAGATGAAGCAATTAATTCTCAACGCCGACGACTTCGGCCTCGCCCGCGGAGTAAATGAAGGAATTATCCGAGCGCATCGAGAGGGAATTCTTACCAGCGCCACTCTTATGGCCTGTGGCCCTGCCTTCGATCACGCCGTCGAACTCGCCAAACTGAATCCACGGCTGGGAGTCGGCTGCCACTTGGTGCTGGTCGGTGGAAAAGCCGTTGCTCCGCTCGAAGAGATTCCATCGCTCGCCACCAAAGATGGCCAGCTCCCCGATTCGCTAGCCAGCTTCGTAACGCGCCTCTCCGCGGGAATGATCCGCTCCAAAGAAATCGAAGGGGAATTGCGAGCTCAAATCCTCAAAATCCGCGCAGCAGGCATCGAGCCCACCCACCTCGACACACATAAGCACACCCACGCTCATCCGGTTGTGATGAGAGCACTCAGTCGTGTAGCGAGCGAGTTGGGAATCCCGCGCGTACGAAAGCCAATGGAAAATTTGCGAGATTCGTGGGAGTCTTCCCGCGGTGAACGCCCCGCCATGTTGCCGGAACTCCTCGCCGCCGCTGCCGCGCGAATGGTCACACCTATGTTCCAATCCACTTCGCGAAGGTATGACCTCCGGTCACCCGACCATTTTTTGGGTCTGGCCATGACCGGCCGGTTGCGCCCCGAGGCCCTCCGCCGCATGATTGCCACCATTCAAGAGGGCAGCACCGAAATCATGCTGCATCCCGGTGTATCCGACGCCGAACTGCAGACAATCGAAACACGACTCTCCTGGCAGCGAAATTCGGAGATGGACGCGCTCATCGATCCTGGCGTCAAGACGACCGTCGAGGAGCGCGGCATTCGCTTAATCAACTACGGCGATCTAAGCTAAACCGTGTTCGACGCGGTATCACTCGTCTAACTCTACTTTGACGCCGCAGTCCGGCGTCTTATACTGCCTATGTTAGCTGGAACCGGAGGAAGCTTGGGAACCCGAGACATGCGCCCGAAATATTCGATCGTAGTTCCGTTTCACGACGAGCAGGAGAGTGTCCGCGAGCTTCACTCGCGTCTCGCGAGTGTGATGGCCGGCCGCTTCGAACCCGTCGAATTCGTTTACGTGGACGACCAGAGCAGCGACGCTACTCCTCAGATTCTCAGTGAAATCGCTCAAGACGATCCTCGCGTCACCGTTGTGCGTTTGAAGCGCAACTACGGGCAAACCACCGCCCTCGCTGCGGGTTTCGACTACGCCTCGGGCGAAATCATTATTTCCATGGATGGCGATCTCCAGCACGATCCGGAAGACATCCCGCTAATGTTGGAAACATTTGAATCCACCGGCAGCGACATCGTCAGCGGCTGGCGGCAGAAGCGCGTCGACAACTTCGTCATGCGCCGTTTGCCTTCGCGCGTTGCCAACTGGATGATGGCCAAACTCTCCGGCGTCGATATCCACGATTTCGGCACCACCTTCAAAGTCTATCGCCGCGAAATCATCAAGGACATTCGCTTGTACGGCGAAATGCACCGCTTCATTCCCGCGCTCGCTGCTCTGAACGGCGCAAAAATCGTCGAAGTGCCCATCAAGAATATCGTTCGCCCAGGCGGAAAATCTCACTATGGAATTTCGCGTACCCTCCGAGTCTTCTTCGATCTTCTTACGATACGATTTCTTCTCCGCTACATGACGCGCCCGCTCCACTTTTTTGGTCCAGCCGGGTTGCTCGGCATGATCTTGGGCGGCGGAATCCTCGCAGTGCTTTTTGTACAAAAAGTTCTGTTCGGCACTTCGCTCTTCGTGCAGCATGGCCCCTTGCTCATTCTCGGCATGATGCTCTCGCTGTTCGGGGTGCAGTTGCTCGCGATGGGCCTTGTTGGCGAGCTCTTGATGCG
The DNA here is from genome assembly GCA_963729525.1 of uncultured Acidobacteriota bacterium. Classification (GTDB taxonomy): domain Bacteria; phylum Acidobacteriota; class Terriglobia; order Acidiferrales; family UBA7541; genus Palsa-295. Next base: position 1,533,098 of record CAVSOB010000005.1, on the reverse strand, counting down.
TACTCACGTCGAATCCCGCGTCGAGCCGATGTACCGCGTGGAGCGTGTGATGGGCGCATCCGTGCCTCCCGAGCCGGTCCGTCGGTCGGTTAGTAATCCACTTGCCGCCCGCCGAGCCGGCCAATAAATACAGCGATTCCTCGACTGTCTTGTCCCCCATATTACGCATCAAAATAGGAGAGGCTGTGTAGGCGAGGCCTCGCCTGAATAGGCTCCCAGAATCCGAACGCCCGCCCAGGAATGGAGGACACATGGTTCGCAAAATAGTCTCATGCGCCGCAACGCTTCTGGTTGCCGCGTCTTTGATTTGGGCCGCGAACGACCCCTGGAAATCGAAACCCTATAGTCAATGGGACGATAAAGACATTCACAGAATCTTCAACGACTCCCCCTGGTCCAAAGTCGTTCAGATCGGAAGTTCCTCTCCTTCTCCTTCTGGTATGCCGGCCGATTCGAGCGGCGCCGCTCCGGGCCAGCCGACCCGAGGCATGATGGGTGGGGGTCAAGGGCAAAATCCTCAGCCCTCCGGTCAATCCACATACCCACAAGCATCATCTTCCGCTGCGACGCCTTTCGTTGTTCGGTGGGTTTCCTCGAGAACCATTCGCGAAGCTGCTGTGCGTAATGCTGTTCTCAAAGGTCAGCTGAAGCCGGAGGACGCGCCAAAAGATCTTGCACAACCCGTCGATATGTACCAGGTGCTCGTCGCTGGCCCAAATATGAAGGCCTTTCAGGCCGTGGAGGAAGGTAACCTCAAGAACAACGCCGTTCTTGAGCTCAAACGGTCGAAAGAGAAGCTCACGCCAAGCGATGTAAAGATCCAGCGCGGTCCAGACGGCTCGTTCGAAAGCGTGGTCTTCCTGTTCCCGAAGAAAGCCGCGAATGGTGAGCCCACCATACCGCCGATCGAGAAAGGTGCTGAATTCTCCACCTCGCTCAACGGCGCGAAGATTAACGCTTCGTTCGACTTCTCCAAAATGGAAGACTCACAGGGCCGCGACTTGTAGTTCAATAGAGGCCATCGAGTGGTGTCCTAACCCACAAACCGAAGGAGTGTGTCGCAATGAAGAAGTGCCTATCCGTTTTAGCGGCGATCGTTTTGTGCCTTCTTGGCCTGGCATCCACGGCGGGTGCCCAGATGATGCGCGGAGGTGGTCCGCCGCAGTTTGCCGGCGTCTTTAATCCCAAGGTGGGAGTCGGCGCCGCGTATGATGTTCAAACGCAAGATGGCAAGAAGACCATGGAGATGGCCATCGTCGGAAAAGAGACCGTCGATGGAAAGGACGGCTACTGGTGGGAAATGGCCATGCCCGACGAAAGAATGGGCGGCGAAATGGTTTTCAAGACCCTTCTGGTAATGGACGGCCAAAACACGCACGCCTCTAAAATAATCATGCAGTTTCCAAACAAGCCTCCGATGGAAATGCCCGCCGGAATGGGACGGGGCGATCACTCTCGCGTGCCGACTGATGTCCGAAACGATGCCGAAGACCTCGGCAGCGAATCCATCACTGTTCCCGCCGGCACCTTCACCGCCGAACACTATCGCGCAAAAGACGGCTCCGGTGACACCTGGGTGGCTAAAAACGCAGGTCCCTACGGCCTTGTAAAGCACCAAGGGAAGGACACGACAATGGTGCTGACCAAAGTCTATTCCGATTATAAAGACAAAATCACAGGCACGCCGCAGCCATTCAATCCGGCCCTGCTTGGTGGTGGACAACAGCGCTAATATTCGCGTAGGATTCTGCTAACAAATAGCGCGAGACGCCCCGGTGCTGCCGGGGCGTCTTTTTTTTAGTCGGCACGCGTTTTCGTCCTTGTAGAGGAGCTCTTGGGAGACACTCCGCGCATGGCGCTTCGTGGGGACAAGTTCTACCGCGCCCGCATTACCGAGCGCGACGAGATCTCCCATGACCTCTGGAAGATCAAGCTCGATCCCGGAGGCAAGTTCGACTTCGTAGCGGGTCAGTACGCCACGCTGGGAGTGCCGGACGGCGACCGATTGATCGAGCGCGCTTATTCCATCGTCTCGTCGCCGTACGAGCTGCAACTCGAGATTTTCTTCGAGCTTGTTCCCCACGGCGCGTTGACTCCCCAGCTCTATCAGTTGCATGTGGGCGATGAAGTCAGCATGCGCAAGATTCCGAAAGGCCGCTTCACTCTCGATCTGAAGAGCGGCCACAAGAATCACCTCCTGCTCTCGACGGTCACCGGCGTCGCTCCGTACGTCTCCTACGTCCGGACCCTTTACAAAGATTGGAAAGAGAACAACATGCCGGCAGACTTGCATCTCTACATGATCAACGCCGCCAGTCGGTCGGTTGAGTTCGGATATCGCGAAGAGATCGAACGAGTCGCTGCCGAAGTTCCGTGGCTCACCTACGTTCCGTCCATCAGCCGGCCGTGGGAAGACCCGGAATGGCGTGGCGAGACGGGCCGCGTGGAAGATTTGATACGCAAGTATAGCGACCAATGGGGACTGACCGGCGATACCACCACCGGCTATCTTTGCGGCCATCCGCAGATGATTGAATTGGGAATGGGAATTTTGAAACGCCGGGGATTTCCAAACCAGTCGCTGAGGCAGGAAGTCTACTGGATTCCGCCGAAAGCCGGCGCCTGACGCCGATCTCAATCCGGGCGAGCGCCTGCAAGGGGCTTGCGACGCCCGCCGGAAAGGAATCCGCGGCTAGCCTAACGCGTGGGCGCAGGACTCGCCGCGGCAAGTTCTTCGATCGCGCCGGACATGGCGCGAATCGGCGTTGATACATGCACGGTTTCGTCGTTGTCGTTCACATCCACTACGATCGATCCGCCGCTCTTCGCTACTCGAACGTTTTGCTCCGGCTCTTTCACTTCCACAAATGTGATGTCATTCGATTCGCTGAGCGCATCGAGGGCCGCGCGAATGGTCGGCAGCCACTGCTGAACCTCGCGAGCATGCTCACCTAAGCGATCCTTCGGAACGAAATGCAACGCGACCGGCACAAGCATTGCAGGCGCCACAACAAAAACATGATGCTTCTCCGGCTGCCTCGTCTCCACGTTCACTGAAATCATCCCCTCGCTACAGATGATCCCGGCTCCAGCAAGCGCAGTTCCCACAATTCCAATTCCAACTTTTCCCAGCAGAATCATTCGTCACCTCAAAGGCGCCTGTTCAAATTTTGCCCGTGGCAAAAACACATCGTTGTCGTCCTGAGCGAAAGGATATCAGCGTAAAATCCCAGCTGGAGTCAGCTACAAGCAACGCTTTATTCCGCCCCACTCTTCGAATCGATCCAAATCTTCACGTTCTGCTCCGCATCCTGCACCGTCACCAGCACAGTCTCGCCCGCCTCGCCAAGCGCGCGGATCGCCGCAGCCACATCGAGCTCATTCTGTTTCGCAGTGGAGAAGAGCGCGTCGACCACTTTCATGGGAACGGTAACGTCAACCTTCTGCCCGCTCTTGCCGCTCTCTTTTCCAGAGTCGCGGACATGGATGATCAGGTTTCCGTTGGACTTGGCCACCCGCACGTCTTGCTCGCTGCTTTTCACAGTCACAAACTCGTTGTCGGCCGATGTGCGAACAGCATCGAGAATCGCGCGTATATCAACATCGTTGATATCAGCGCTCGAAATGGTCACGCGACCGTTGTGCAAGTCTCCATGATTGATCGTCGGCAGAATCTTCACCGCCATCGAAAGCGGCACGTTCACGTTGACGCTTTCACCCTTCGTGCCTCCGTCGACCTTCACGTGCAAATAGCGCTCGGCGGCGGGTTTTGGCGTCGTTGCGCCTCTGGCTATGCCGATCGCGACTGCTATCGTCGCCACAAGCAGCAAACACGAAACCGCGAGGGCTGGCTTCTCTCTTCGCATGGTCGTGAAACCTCCTGTTGTTTCCTTGTCGCAACATACGGAGGCGGCCGCGAGAATGTTCCCTAAAATTTCTGAAAAAATGGGCTCTAGGAATGAGAGCTTCAGTTCGTCAATCGGAGGGGCACTTAAAATAACTTACCGCGAGCGGCGGCAGGCGCAGGCTGATTGACCACGGTTTTCCATTCCACGGTGTAGGCTCGGCGTTGACTCCGCCCCCGTTTCCTGTGTCGCTGCCCCAGTAGTAGCTGGAGTCCGTGTTCAGAATTTCGCGGTAGTAGCCGGGACGAGGAACGCCCACTCGGTAGTCGTTGCGAACGACGGGCGTGAAGTTGCACACCACGACGATGGCATTGTCCTGATTTCTCGCGCGCCGCTGAAATGCGATTACGCTGTTTGCGGCGTCGTTGGCTTCGAGCCACTCGAAGCCAGACCATTCGAAATCGAGCTCATGCAGGGCAGGTTCCTGCGTGTGCAGCCGGTTCAAGTCCGCCATTAGCTGCTGGATCCCGCGATGGGCAGGAGAATCTTCAAGTCCCCAATCGACGCTACCTTCATCCCAAAATTCTTCTCGCTTCGCGAGTTCGCTGCCCATGAACAGCAGCTTCTTGCCCGGATGTGCCCACATGTAACCGAACAGTAGCCGGAGGTTTGCGAATTTTTGCCAATCGTCGCCCGGCATCTTCTCGAGCAGGGAACGTTTCCCGTGAACCACCTCGTCGTGCGAAAGCGGCAAAATGAAATTCTCGGTGAAAGCATAGATCATCGAGAACGTCAGTTCGTTGTGGTGATACTTGCGGTGAATCGGATCGTATTCCATGAATCGCAGCGTGTCGTTCATCCAGCCCATGTTCCATTTCAAATCGAAACCGAGACCGCCGACATAGACAGGGCGCGACACTGCCGGCCACGACGTGGATTCTTCGGCAATCGTCAGCGCTCCGGGATGCTGCGTGTGCAGTACTTCATTCAAGTGCTTGAGGAAGCCAATCGCTTCAAGGTTCTCGCGGCCGCCAAACGGATTCGGAATCCACTCGCCCGCCTTGCGCGAGTAATCGAGATAGAGCATGGAGGCGACCGCGTCCACGCGCAGGCCGTCCAGGTGGTACTTGTCGATCCAGAAGAGGGCGTTCGAGATCAGATAGTTCTGCACTTCGTTTCGGCCGTAGTTGAAAACGAGCGTACCCCAGTCGGGATGCGCGCCTTTGCGCGGATCGGCGTGCTCGTAAAGATGCGTGCCGTCGAAGAACGCCAGGCCGTGGGCGTCACGCGGAAAATGCGCGGGCGTCCAATCGAGAATCACTCCGATGCCTTCCTGATGGCAGCGATCGACGAAGTACATGAAATCGTCCGGCGTTCCGAAGCGGCTGGTCACCGCGAAATATCCGACGGTCTGGTAGCCCCAGGATTTGTCGAGCGGATGCTCCATGATGGGCATCATCTCGATGTGTGTGTAGCCCATTCCTTTGACGTATGGAATCAGCTCATCTGCAAGCTCGCGATAGGTGAGCCAGCGATTTCGTTCCTCATGTCTTCGCCGCCAGGAGCCGAGATGAACCTCGTAGATTGACATTGGTGAGTGCAGCCAATCGCGCGAGGCTCGCGCGTTGAGCCATGCGCCGTCGTTCCACTGATGCTTGTCGATATCGACGACGACGGAAGCATTGTTGGGACGTTTCTCGGCCGCGAATCCGTATGGATCGGATTTCAATCCCCAATAGCCAAGGCGAGACTTGACTTCAAACTTGTACAGTGTGCCTTCGTCGAGGCCGGGGATGAAAAGCTCCCAGATTCCGGTCTCGCCGCGCAGGCGCATCGGGTGCACGCGGCCGTCCCAGAAATTAAAATTTCCGACGACGCTGACGCGCAGCGCGTTCGGCGCCCACACGCCGAAGTGAACGCCGCGAACGCCGGCCTCTTCGCGCACGTGTGCGCCAAGCTTTTCATATTTCTGGTAATGCGTGCCCTCGCCTGAAAGGTAGAGATCGTAGTCGGTGAGAAGCGGCGGGAAAGCGTAAGCGTCAAACGTGTCGAGGGAATTGCCATCCGGGAACCTGAAATAGAGGCGATAAGAAGTCGCGGCGATTTCCTGGTTGTCACGTAGCTGGCTGACGTTATTCTGAACAATTGCTTCAAACACGCCGCCCGGATGAATTTTCTCTGCCGCAATCGCGGAATGCCGTCCTGCAGAATTGCCCAGCCATTCGACGGCCATCTCACTCGCTGCGGGATGATAGGCGCGGATCGACAAAACTCGCTTTCCGCTGCGGTCGAGCCAGTGCGGCCCGAGGAAATGGAACGGGTCTGACGACTCGGCGCGAACGATGCGCTCCATCTCGGTCTGCCTCGCGTCGAGAGGCTTAACGGCTGCTTCGGATTTGGAATCTCGTATTGGCATGGTCGAACTCACCTGGTTTCTGGGCAGGGCGAAGTTTTCGTGGGTAAAAACAGGGCCAGTTTTGGGTTGGGTTCCACGTGGCTTGGGAGGCGAAATACCGCCGATTAGAAAATTGCAAGTAGTTGTAAAAAGGCGCGTTACGAGAAGTTTTAATCGCGTTACCGTGTATTAGAACACCCGCCTCGACCGCGAGCGCGTCGCGGGGTCCTCTGCCGAGTTGGCCCTGACTGTTCACAACTCTGAGATCACGGTAGCACGCAGGGATAAGCGTTTCAACAAAACTTTCGGAGTTTTAACAGAGTCCTCTCATCAGTTTTTGGATGCTCCACCGGACCGTTTTGCGCCAGTCTTGCGGCTTTTTTGAGAGAGCGTCTTTGTTGGACTTGAGTGGCAAAGTCAGGTAGGTTAGCGGCGTCCCTGGGGCAGGCAGCGGGGCAATCCAAATCAAGGAGAAATTCGATGATACGACTCGTTCGCCCGATTTTTGTGCCCGCTGCACTGTGCATGATTCTCGCCGGTGCGGCACGTGCGCAGGATAGTGCGCAACCAAAGAAACCGCCAACGGCGACGGAAGCTGTCGTCGCCAACTGGAACGACGTTGGCAATCGGTTGGTGGCGATGGCGGAAGACTGGCCCGAGGATAAGTACGACTACAAGCTTGCGCCCACCACGCGCACTTTCCAGGAAGTGATTCTGCACGTGGCGGGATCGAATTACGACATGCTGAACAAGATGACCAAATCGAAGCTTGGTGATGCACGGAACGACCCACCTGCGGCTGACTATAAAACGAAGGCGGCTACTGTGGCGTTTTTGAAGAAGTCGATTGAAGATGGGGCGGCTCAGGCGAAGAAGCAGGGCGATGCAGGGGTGATCAAGCTGCTTGAGTATTGGGATGGGTATACGGAGCACATGGGCGAGCACTACGGGTTGTTGGTGGCGTATTACAGGGGGAGTGGTGGGGTGCCACCGGAGTCGAGGCCGAAGAAGTAGGCGTCGAATGGTTGGCGGGTTGCCAAGCATCGGGTTCGGGCACGGCATGCCGTGCCCCTACTGCTAGATTCAGCGCGACGCGAAGCAGGGAAAGTGGGGAGGGGTAGTGCGGAATGAGGCGAGCTGGAGTGGCGCAGCTAAGGCGGTTTGTCTGGTGGCGGTGGTGACCGCGTTGCCGATCGTGGTGTTGCCGGCGCGGGGGCAGGACCGGACGCAGGGGCGATCGATGGTTTTGACGCGGGAGGGGATTGTGGCGGCGGAGAGTCCGCTTGCGGCGCAGGCCGGCGCCACGATCCTTGCTCGCGGTGGGAACGCTGTGGATGCGGCCGTGGCGACGAATGCGGTGCTGGGCGTCGTCGAGCCGATGATGAATGGGATTGGCGGCGATCTTTTCGCAATTGTGTACGAAGCGAAGACGGGGAAGCTCTATGGGCTGAATGCGAGCGGTTGGGCCCCTGCGAAGCTTTCGATTGAGTTTCTCAAAGCGAAGGGAATCAGCGGACAAATGCCGGATCGGGGCATTCAGGCCGTGACCGTGCCCGGAACGGTGGATGGATGGTCGCAACTGCTGTCACGGTTCGGGACGAAGAAATTTCCGGAGGTGCTCGAGCCGGCGATTCATTATGCGCACGAGGGATTTCCGGTGCCGGAGTGGGATGCGGCTTATTGGAGCGAGACGGAAAAACTCTTGAAAACCGATGCAAATGCTACCGCGACTTTTTTGATCAACGGGCGGGCGCCGCGGCTGGGCGAAATTTTTCGCAATCCCGATTTGGCGCGTTCTCTTGAATTGATCGCAGCGCATGGGGGCGACGGTTTCTACAAAGGCGACATCGCGCAGCGGATCCTGGCGACATCCTCGCGGCTGGGCGGCGTGATGTCGGCGGAAGACCTCGCCGAATTTTCTAGCGAATGGGTCGAGCCGATCTCAACGACGTATCGAGGCTGGACGGTTTACGAAATCCCGCCGAATGGGCAGGGAATCGCGGTCTTGATGATGTTGAACATTATGGAGACGTTGCCGCTCGCGAAGTACGGCCATAATTCGGCGGATGCTTTGCACGCGATGATTGAGGCTAAGAAATTGGCATATGCCGACATGTATCGTTACGTCGCCGATCAGAAATTCAGCCGCGTGCCGGTGGAGGGGATGCTGTCGAAGGATTACGCCAAGCGGCGTGCGAAGCTGATCGATATGGCAAGAGCGAATTGCAATGTTACACCCGGGGAACCCGAGTTTCCGACGAAAGGCGACACGACATATCTGACGGTGGTGGACCGGGACGGAAACATGGTGTCGCTGATTCAAAGCAATTTCTCGCTTTTTGGATCAGGAATCGTTCCTGATGGGACCGGTGTTGTGCTTCAGAATCGGGGAGCGCTGTTCAGCATCGATCCGACGTCACCGAATGCGCTGACGGGGCACAAGCGGCCTTTGCATACGATTATTCCCGGATTTATGTCGCGCGGCGACGAACGAATTGCGTTTGGGATCATGGGAGGATTCAATCAGGCGCAGGCACACGCACAGTTTGTGGCGAACGTGGTGGATTTCGAGATGAACATTCAGGCCGCGCTGGAAGCGGCGCGGTTCTCGAAACATACGTTCGCGGGATGCGACGTCGAAATTGAGGACCGCATTGATGCCGGCGTGCGAAAAGCGCTCTCGGAGCGCGGGCATGAAATTCATGTAAATGGCAGCTTTTCCTCTGACATGGGTGGCGGACAGGCGGTGCGGCGCGATTCCTCGACCGGCGTGAACTTTGGCGCGTCCGACCCGCGCAAAGACGGCGCGGCGATACCTCAGGCGGTTTCTGCAAAATAGACGGAAGTCAAAGGCCTCAGGTCATCCCGATCCAACGGGGATCGGGGAGGGACCTGAGCTACGGAGCTTTGGCGCGCGGCATCGACCGGGAGGCGGTTCAGCTACGAACGACACTCGGGCGGCAGTTGCGGCGCTTTCGCATGCGACATTTGCGGCGCTTAGCATGCGACACTTGCAGGGCCTTCAAATACTACTCAGTGTGTCGTAAGTGCCTCTAAATGTAACACTTTGGTACGAACGTACCATTGTGACTCATGTCACTCGCCGCTATACCTAGAGTGTGGGGTGTTCCCGCGGAGCTGCGTGCGGCTCCGAAACTTGTCCTATGCCATCACGAACTGAGGAACTCGGCGCCGAGCGGTCGAAATCGCAGCGCGGGACCGAGAAACGAAGAGAGAGAAGTGTGGCCGCGGACGGGAAGGGCCCTTGTCCCGCAGAACATGCGGCTTATCTGCAAGCCCTCACCGAAAACAACCCTCTTGGAATCGTAGTGCTGGATCTGCAGCACCGGGTGCTGATGTGCAATCCGGCCTTTGAAACGCTATTCGGTTACAAACAATCGGAAATTTTAGGCGCGGAACTTGATTCGCTGCTGGCGCCTGAGGATTTAATGAAAGAAGCCGCGGCGATGACGCGGCGATCGACGGCAGGAAACGTGGTGCGGGAAAAAGCGAAGCGACTGCGAAGTAACGGATCGCTTGTGGACGTACAGATTCTAGGAGTTCCAATTTCGGCTGACGGAAAACTGATCGGCAGCTTCGGGATGTACGAAGACATCACGGAGCGCAGGCGCGCCGAGCAAGCGCAGAGGGAAGCGGAAGAGCGATTCCGCAGTCTTTTCGAGAATGCCACGGAAGGAATCTTTCAGACGACGACGGACGGGCGGTACCTGAGCGTGAATCCAGCATTGGCGCGAATGTGCGGTTTTGCGTCGCCTTCAGAGATGATTTCGAAGGTGGAAAATTTAGGTAAAGAGATTTATGTGGACCCGAACGTCCGGATCGTGTTTAAGCAGCTGATTGAAAAATACGGTTCGGTGAAGGATTTCGAATACGAGGTTCGCCGAAAAGACGGAGCGAAAATCTGGATATCGGAAAATGCACACGTGGTACGGAATCCGGATGGCGAAATTCTGTCGTATGAAGGAACGATTGAGGACATTACGGCACGCAAGCGCGCGGAGTTAGAGCGCCAGGTAACGTTCGAGATCATCCACGCGGTGAACGTGACGGACAACTTGGATGACTTGTTGCGACTGATTCATCTCGCCCTGAAAAAAGTGCTGTATGCGGAAAACTGTTTCATCGCGCTGTATGAATCGGCGACGGGCATGTTTCATTTTCCTTTTTTCGTGGACCAGTTTGATCAAGCGCCTCCGCCGCAGCGCGTGGGGAAGAGTTGTACCGCGCACGTATATCGCACCGGACAGGCGATGTTGATTCCGCAGCGAACGTTCGATTTGCTGGCGGAGGAAGGGAAGGTGGAGCTGGTCGGAACGCCATCGCCATCGTGGCTGGGCGTACCGCTGAGGACGCCGGCGGCGACGATTGGCGTGCTTGTGGTGCAGCACTACGAGGATGAAGACGCGTACACGGAGCGCGACCAGGAATTTCTGGGCTCGGTGGGCGGACAGATTGCTCTGGCGATTGAGCGGAAGCGTTCAGAAGAGAAGGTGAGAGAGAGCGAAGCGCGGCTGCGAGTGCTTGTTGAGCAGCTGCCAGCGGTGCTGTGGACCGTCGATCGAGATTTGCGATTTACTTCTGCGCTGGGAGCCGGATTCGCGCGGCTGAAGATAAGGCCGGAGGAGATAGTGGGCACGTCGCTGCTTGATTATTTCGAAACCTCGGATCAGACATTCTTACCGATTGCCGCGCATCGCCGAGCAGTGGCGGGGGAGCCGATGACTTTCCATGTGGAGTGGAAAAGCGGCTCGTACGCGTGCCACGTGGAGCCGCTGCGAGATTCCGATGGGCAAGTTTCCGGCGCGATCTGCATGTCGCTCGATATTACGGACCGAAAGCAGCTGGAAGAACAACTTCGGCAGGCGCAGAAGATGGAGGCGGTGGGCCGGTTGGCCGGCGGCATCGCGCACGATTTTAATAATTTGTTGATGGTGATTCAGGGATACAGCGACCTGCTGGTCGAGCGCCTTCCGGATGGTGATCCGCTGCGGCGCAATGCCGAGCAGATTCAGATGGCCTCGCAGCGAGCGTCTTCGTTGACCAGGCAATTGCTGGCATTCAGCCGTAAGCAGATGCTGGCGCCGAAGATTCTAAATGTGCAAAGCGTTGTGGCGGAGATGGAGAAAATTTTGCGGCGGCTGATTGGCGAGGATATTCAGCTGGAAACCTCGTCAGCGCCCGATCTCGGGTTGGTGAAGGCAGATCGAAGCCAGATCGAGCAGGTGATTTTGAATTTGGCGGTGAATGCGCGGGACGCCATGCCGCAGGGGGGCCGGCTGACGATCGAGACTGCGAATGTGGAACTCGACTCGTCATATTCGCACCCGCCGGCGGTGTTGTCGCCGGGCGGGTATGTGATGTTGGCGGTTACAGACAACGGCTGCGGCATGGACGCCGAGACGCAGGCACATGTCTTCGAGCCTTTCTTCACAACGAAAGAAAAAGGCAAGGGGACGGGTCTTGGTTTGGCGACCGTGTATGGGGTGGTGAAGCAGAGCGGCGGGTATGTCTGGGTCTACAGCGAGCCGGGCCGGGGCACGAGTTTCAAAATCTATTTGCCGAGAATTGAAGAGACTGCTGTGCCTGCCAGTCGAGACGGTAAGAGCGAAATGCAGATTCCGGAGCGCGGCTCTGAAACAATTCTACTGGTCGAGGATGAGAAGGGCGTGCGAGAGCTGGCTCGCGAGTATCTTGCATCGAGCGGATACACCGTGATTGAGGCGGAAGATGGTCATACCGCCCTGGAGTTGGCGGCCATGCATGTGGGGCCGATTCATCTCTTGCTTACCGATGTGGTGATGCCGGGAATCAGCGGTAGGGAATTAGCTGAGCGAGTCAGTCAGATTAGACCTGGAATCAAGATTATCTATATGTCGGGATATACGGATCAGGCTGTGGTACACCATGGGATTCTTCAGAATGACGCAGTATTGCTGCAAAAGCCTTTCACGCTTATGACGCTCGCCGGAAAGTTGCGCGAGATTCTTGCCGTTCCCGCCATTCAGTAGCCTCCAATAGCAGAAATCAAACCAGACAGAGCAGGGCGTGTTATGTATCCCTGTGAAACAGGTGTGCGCGCGTGGGCCCTCGCAAGCCAGCCGAGCGCGGCTGTGATCTGCCGCCTGGGGAGTCTGCTGCCGGCTGTAACCCTCTGCATGCGCGGTCATTGCGCGGCCTATGTGGGTTTCTATTTGTGCCGTTGCGATTGGTCCATCAGGTGCATTTGTTGAGAGTGAGCGGCGAGAACAAAGTAAGAAAAGCGCCGGGCACAAGGGGGACGAGCGATGGACTCAAAGGGAATGAATGGCGGAGCAAGGATTGCGGAGCAGGAAGGCGTGACGGAGGATTGCGTTTCAGAGCGCCGGTTGTGGACGGCGGTGATCGTGACGGCAGTGGAAGATTGGCGCAACGGATCGTTGCGTGCGCGCCGGGAGGCGCAGTCGTTCTTGTTTGAGGACAATGCGGATTTTGAAGCTGTGTGCGCCAGCGCGGGTCTAGATCCAGCCACGCTGCGGGCTCGGCTTCTCAAGATCGGGCAGCGCGTTCATATGCACGGGCCATATTTTCAGAAGATGGCGGCATAGATTATATCTGTGCTTAGATTAATTGGTCGGGATGTTGGGGCTGCTTCATAGCTTATAAATATCAATTTATACGAGTCATACGAGTTTCCTGCGCTGCCGCGAATGTGGGTGGCGCAGGAGCTTCCCTCCTCAAGCAGAATCCAACCGTCGGTAAGTTCAAATAGCGTAGTATTTCGCGGTGGGAGCATTGTGCGATAACGCGATGATGCGTTTAGAAGGAACGGACGCCGTTTGCGCGGAAAAGCAGCTGCTAGTGTGCTGCGCGCGAACGCGTATTATTCCAGCAATCGCTGGTCGGATTCGGGAGATCACCGGAGAGTCCCTCGATTGGGATTTTGTCCTGAGTGAAGCGACAGAAAATTCAGTCGGGCCATTGCTGGATTTGAATTTACGAACCTTCGCGCCGGATTCGATGCCTGCTGCCGCAAGGGAACGTTTGAAGATCGCGTGCAGGGCCAATACGGTTCGCTGTCTTTTCTTAGCGGCGGAGCTGCACAAGATTCTCGAGCTGTTCCGATCTGCCGGGATTATGGCGATTCCTTACAAAGGGCCCGTGCTCGCCGAGCAGGCGTACGGGAACTTAACGCTACGGGATTTTGACGATCTCGACATAATCGTGCCGCAGCGCGACTTGCCAAAAGCGCATGAAGTGATGCTGGGCCTTGATTATCGTGCGCGATTTCCGTGGATTCTGTCGAAGAATTCGAAAGCGGCGCTGGTACCGGGGGAGTATAACTATCGCGACGAAAAGCGCCGAGCAATTGTGGAGCTCCATACCGAATTGACGCTACGGCATTTTCCGATCGCCCCGGACCTTGACCGGATCGCGCGAAGGACGGTCAAGGTGCTCGTGGCCGGGCAGGAAGTGACGGCTTTTGCGCCAGAAGATTTGTTGCCTGTGCTTTGTGTCCACGGCTCGAAGGACTTTTGGGAGCGGATTTTGTGGATCGCGGATGTGGCGGAACTCATCGGGAGGCCAAGGGAACTTAATTGGGATGCGGCATTTCGAACGGCGGAGACTCTGCGAGTGGAGCGAATGCTTCACGTGGGGCTAGCGCTTGCGGACGATCTACTGCAAGCGCCTATGCCCGAAGAAATTCGCAAGCGAGTTCGTGGTGATAGAGAGGCGATTTCCGCGGCGCGAGAAGTGGAAGAGCGAACTCTGGGGCGAGATGTTCGCGGGGTTAGCACAAGCGGTCGGTTGCGGTTTCGCCGTCGAATGGTGCCGGGAATGCTGGCAGGGTGGCGCTATTCATTGCGTCTGGCGATGATCCCGGCAGAAGAGGACTGGGAGATGGTTCAGTTGCCCCCGCCGCTGGCGCCGCTTTATCTTGCGCTTCGCCCGCTGCGATTGCTGCGCAAGTATGGATGGGGGCGCTGGCGACAGAATGCGTCCTCGTGATTTTGAGTAGTGTCCAAGCTGCCGAAGGGGCCCGCCCTGTTTAGCCCCGAGCACGTCTTCAGGAAATCAGTCACAATTACGACACGCGAGGCCAATTCCTTGTTGACCGCCTGTGTACCCCCGGCAAGACTGGTAGCAGCTTCCTCTCAATAATTACTGGGTTAGTGCGTGATTCGGGTGGAAAGCGTTTTGGGGCGCCGTCCGAATGGCGATTTGTACCGTTTAGAAAAGGGGGTCGTCAGACTTGGGACCGCAATCCAGCGCGCAGGGTAGCCTGCGTCCACTCAACATTTCAATCGGACATGTGCCGCTCTCAATTTCGATTCCCGGCGCAAATCTGCGCGAAAAGGCGCTGGCACGATATCAAGAATTTGCGGCCGAAAGCGGCAATGGGCTGCCGGTGATATTGCGAAACGGCGCTCCAAATTACGCCGGGCCTGCGAGCAACGATCCAAATTTCTCGTATGTTCTGGATGAAGCGTCGATGCTTTTCGGCTCGTCTGGCGCCGAATTCCACGGCGTGCGGCACGAGTATGCACTCGATTCGTTGCTGCGCATCCTTCTGACGATGGTTTTGTTGCCGCAGCGCGGATTCCTGTTGCATGCGGCGACGGTGGTGCGGAATGGGCGCGCCTATGTGTTCACGGGCCGATCCGGCGCCGGAAAGAGCACCGTGGCGTCCTTGTCGCCCGCGGGGACTGTGCTTACCGATGAGATTTCGCTTTTGCGATTCACGGACGGCTGCTGGCAAGCGTACGGAACGCCGTTCTGGGGAGAATTCCGGGCGGCCGGGCAGAACGAACACTACCCGATCGAGGGAATTTACACTCTCGTTCAATCCGCGGAAGACCGCGTGGAGAGTTTGACGACAAAGGAAATCATAAGGGCCTTGTTGCCATGTGTGCTCTTTTTTACGTCGCGGCTCGACGCAAATGAAAACCTTCTGCGTTTATTACTCGGTTTTGTGGCGCAAGTTCCGTGTTATCGGCTTCACTTCCGTCGCGACGAGGGGTTCTGGAAGGTGATCGCGGCATGAATTTATTTCCGCAGCGGAATCCAAAGCTGGCGTGGCGCGAAATTGATGGCGAGGCGGTGATCATTTCGCCAGAAGACAGCCATGTGCATGAGCTAAACGAGACGGCGAGTCTCATCTGGACGAACGCGGATGGCCAACGCAGCGTCGACGAGATTGCCAGCGTCATGGCGGGCAAATATGACGTGGCTTTGGAGATGGCAAAGTCTGATGTCACCGAATTGATCGAGATACTTTTCGCGAAAGGCCTCCTCGTGACGTCGAAGCAGGCGAAGGTCTCAGCCGGTGTCTAGCACGCCCATCATGGACCGGCTCGTCCGCAAAACCGTGGAACGGCATCTGCCATGGAACGTGCATATCGACCTGACCTATCGCTGTAACGAACGTTGCGTTCATTGCTATCTCGATCATCACGATTATGGCGAGATGACGACTCGCGAAGTCAAGGCTGTGCTGGACCAACTCGCCGAGGGCGGAGCGCTCTTCTTGACGTTCAGCGGTGGCGAGATTTTTCTTCGCCAGGATCTGTTCGAGTTGATTGCTTACGCGCGCGCGTTGAATTTTGACGTAAGCCTGAAGACCAACGCTCTGTTGATCGATGAAGGCCGAGCGCGGAAACTTCGCGAATTGGGGATTCGCAAAATCCAGATCAGCATCTACAGCGCGGACGCTGCCATCCATGACGCGATTACAAAAGTGCCGGGCTCGCTGGATCGCTCGCTGCAAGCGATTCAATTTCTACTTGCGGAGGGATTACGAGTAAAGCTTGCCTGCCCGCTGATGAAGCAGAACCTGGCGGGATTCCGCGAGGTCCAGTCGTTAGCCGACGAGATGGGTGTGCCCTACATGCTGGATCTGACGATCACGCCGATGATGGACGGCAGTGAGGGCGTGCTGGCGCTGCGCAGTTCGGCGACAGAACTTTTGCGTGTACTGCAGGATCAGAATCTCAATTCGCGGGGGTGCACGCCCCCGGAAACCGAGCTGAAGTCTGCGTTCACTATAGGAAGCTCAACATCGAGCGGAATCGAAAGCAGCGCGTATGACGACATCCCGTGCAGCGCTGGTCACAATAGCTGCTACATCTCGCCTTATGGCGACGTGTCGCCGTGCGTGCAGATGCCGAAGCCGGCGGGGAATCTCCGGACGCAGCGTTTCAACGAAATATGGTACGGCTCGAAAGAGATGATTCGAGTTCGAGGCGTGCGCGAATCGCAATTACCCCTGTGTTCGTCGTGCTCAATCCGAAATTACTGTGAACGCTGTCCGGGACTCGCACAGATGGAGGGCGGGGATCTGCTCGGTGCCTACGAGCGGGCCTGTGAACTAGCGGAAATGAATGCACGCTTGGCTGGGATTGAAAATCCAATCAGCGCGATGCACCTTGATAGGGGAGTCGAAGATGTTGAAAGCGGAATCACATCGCGAAACGATTTAGTTCAAGTGTCGCTGTAAGACGGAAGTGCTGTTGGGAGAAGCAATGGAACAATCGAGGACAAACGGGGAGCACAAGGGCGCGAGCGGCAAGAAGCCGTACATGAAGCCGGCCTGTGTCTCTGAGCCGATTTACGAGACACTCGCGTTGGCCTGCGGGAAAATGCCAGGACAGCAGGGGATATGTCACGCGGTACCAAGGCGATCGTAAACGATCCTGAGTTGCAAACAACGTTCTGAGATGGAGGCACGACGCTTCATGAACCACCGCTTCTCTTACGAGAATCAGTTACATGGCCTGTGCCGCAAGTTGCTTTGCCTGGGATTGTCGTTGTTTTTAGCCGGACCAATGCTTGCGCGGGAAGTGATTGCGATTCACTCGACAGCCACTCAAGTGCGCGCAGCGGATGCGACGATTAGCGAGGCTTCGCCAACTACGAATTTTGGAGGAGGCACGAGTTTAACGGTTGAATCCAACAGAGGAAATTCAAACCAGCGCGCGATCGTGGAGTTTGACCTTTCCGTCCTTCCGAATGTTGCCATTAAACAAGCACTGCTGACGATGCACGCCACTTCCAGCACGACGAGCGGATTTCCTCGGACGTATGGAGCTTATGGCCTGACTTCATTCTTCCGTGAATCGGACGTGACTTGGAACACTCGCGTAGCAAACCTGGCCTGGAACGCCGCGGGGGGTGATGTTGGAGGGACTGCGACGGCCACGGCGTCGGTAGCTGGAGGAATAACGAGCTCGACCCCGATTCAATTCGACATCACGTCTGACGTTCAAAATTGGTACAACGGCACGCCGAACTACGGCACGTTGATTCGAGATCAAAACGAAAGTTCAAATCGGGACCCCATAACAACTTTCGGTGCGCGCAAAGGAACGACGGCCTCGGACGCACCGGAGCTCGATGTGACGTTTGTGCAGAACGTAACCAACATAGCTGCCGCACCGGGGAGCGGCACCGTCACCGTTAGCTGGGCCTATCCCACACCGATCGGAACGGTCAACCCGGGAGAAAATTACAACGGTGTGCTGATCCTCAGGCGCGCGAACTTTCCGGTCGACAAGGGTTCGGTTCCAACGGACACGCAGGATCCGGCGATGTGCTCGGTGATAGGAACCGGAACCGTTGTATTCGACAACACGTCGCTCGCGACGAGTTTTACGGACGACAGTACTGACCCTTGCGGCGTGCCGACGAATGATACGACGTGGTTCTATAAGGTCTTCCTGCGCGACCAGAAAAACTATTATGCGACACAGCCGATTACGCAGGGTTCCGTGTTTACGGAGGAAATCTCCGCGACACCTAGCGCGACGGTCGCCAATCGGCAGAATTCGATTTGGATAGCGGCAACTTTTTCTACCACGCTAGCGGCGCCGTCGCTTTTTCCAGGATCGATCGTGATGGCGGGCTCGCAGACAAATCTGTCATTCGGTATTAACGCGGTTACGGGCTTGAGAAAATATCCGCCTGTTTCGCTTGGCGGCCCCGTGACTGGCAGATCGCCCGTGATCGACGCAGCCGATTCTTCGCTTGCGTCAAATGTGATGTATGTCGCGGATAACGACGGGCTCGTGTATGCAATTGCGACCGATACGGGCCAAATTTTATGGGCGGTGAATCCTACCACTCTGACCACGAACGGATTTGTGGGCGCACCTTCCGTGCAGGTGAAATCATTCAGCGATTCCATGTTTACGCTAACCCACGATCTACTTGTGCTCGGCACGCGAAACGGTGCGTCAACCACGGCGAATCGAATCGTGGGAATAGATGGGAACACGGGCGCTACCTTGTGGCAGACGATCGGCAACACCGGTAGCGTTGCCAAGATGGATATCATTAGCTCGTCGCCGGCGATCGATTTCGTGAATCATGCAGTTTGGGTGACCAGTCGGAGCGGTGGTGGTACCGCGCAGCCAAGTCTTTGGAAACTCAGCCCGAATACGGGCGCGGTGCTTACTACTGCGGCGCTCGGTGATACCGACGCTGATCCGACGCTATCGATTCCAGGCGACGTGTTGTTTGTGGCGAACAATGCCGGGACGATTTTTGCGATCAATCCCACGACAGCGGCCACGCTTAAATCAGTAGCTGGCGGCGATGGCGCAATCATTTCGTTTCCGATCGTCCTTGGGCTCACCTCTCCGTACACAGTGATTTTCTCGGGTCAGACAGCTGTGCACGCCATGACGTATGACAAGACGGCGAACACGTTCACGAGCCTCTGGTCAACAACAATTAGCGGTCCCTCGGCACCCATCGGATACACCGGATTTGGAAAAGTGTATGTCGGTTCGGCCGATGGGAAAATTCATGAACTCGACGCTGTGACTGGCGTTGACGGGAAGCAGCGAACAGCGAATACCGGGCAACCTGGCATCGTTGGTGATCCCGCGCTGGACGTAGTGCTATCTCGAATTTATATATCAACGAACGACCAGCGTGCATATGGGTTTGCATTCCCGTTCTGAGCGAGGGTGACGAGGAAGCGATGCACACGAGAAAAATAGGACCTGCGAGGCGAGGGTGGACTACGGCTTTGCTCGGTTGCGCAGTCTTGTGTCTGGCAGGTGGATTTTCAGCTTGCCAAACGGCAATGACTTCGGGGAATGGAGGCAATCCGCCGCCTGTGACCGACGCGACGGTTTCTTTCTGCGACGATGGCCAAGGCGCTTGCACCCCCGCAACTTCGTTTAGCGTCGCATCGCTACGCGACCTGGTGATAAATGTGAATTGGGAGAATCTTTCGGCTGGCAACCACACTCAAATGCTTGAGGTGTTGCAGCCGGGCGGGGGCCTGTATCAGGCCAGCCGAAGCTCGTTTTCGGTGGGCGACGGATCCCAGAGCCCGCTGACGGTGACGCGGACGCTGCCGGTGGCGGGAGCGTGGATTTCGCAACGTCGAATGACGGGCGAATGGAGTGTTCGAGTGTCTCTCGACGGCACGATAATTACCTCTCAAATGGTGCAGCTGAACCCCTGATGAGTCCTTCGACTGCGCATGCTCCTGCGCGATACGTTGACGGGCGTTTCGTCGCGCTCAGGCAAAAAGAATCGAATCCGATTGCCGCGAAGTTGCGAGCCGATGGGTCGGTTTGCTTTCGCGTTTTCGGGGCGAGTATGTTTCCGTGGATTCGTTCGGGCGATCTGGTGTTCGTCAGAAGCTTTACTTACGAGCAAGCATCACGAGGCGATGTGGTTCTTTTCGAGCGCGCAGGCAGATTGTTTGTCCACCGTGTGATTCAGAGCGCGGTGGCTGATGGAATCGGCGGGCAATGTGGCGTGCTACTCACAAAAGGCGACGCGCTCGACCGTGAGGATGAGCCGGTTACGCGGGCGGAGTTTTTGGGCCGCGTGATTCGAGTGCATCGTGGCAATCAGCACATCGACATGGAATCTATGGGCCGCGTGGTGGTGGGGCGCTTGATTGCGCGCTTTTCGCGCGCGAGCTTTGCGCTCTACCGACCCGGACGCATCGTGAAGCACCTTCTATTCGGATAGATTTGTTTGGCCAGCTTTAGCTGCCTGCTGGAATGAAGCCGTACCTCTGAAAAACCGAGCGCGCCTTTTCGCCTGCTAAAAATTCTAGGAATGCCTTTGCACCAGCTGGATTCTCGGAGTTCTTGATCACCGCTGCCGGATAAACTACGGGCGAATGCGAGTCTGTTGGAGCGGTTGCCACTACCGTCACCTTCTTCGACATTTTTGCGTCGGTGGCGTACACGATTCCGGCGTCGGCGTTGCCCGTCTCGACGTATGTGAGCACCTGGCGGACGTCTTTCGCGAGCACAAGTTTCGGTTTCAATTGATCGTAGATGCTGAAATGGGTGAGCACTTCCTGGGCGTATTTGCCGGCTGGCACCGTTTGTGGTTCGCCGACTGCGACTGTTTTCACCGCTGGTTTCGTTAAGTCTTGAAAACCTGCGACAACCGTGCTTCCCGCAGGAACAATAAGCACGACGTTATTCTTGACTAGATCTCTGCGAGTGTCGGGCACAAGCAGTCCTTGCGACTGCAGCGAATCCATTTCCTTGGGCGAAGCTGAAATGAAGATGTCGACTGGGGCGCCCTGTTCGATTTGGCGTTGGAGTGTACCAGAACCGCCCAGGTTGAAATGCACCACCGCGCCCCGATGATCGATGCTGTAAAGATGTGAAATTTCGTCTAGCGCATCTTTCAAGCTGATCGCAGCCGAAACGGTAATTTCGTCGGCAGCCGTAGCCGGCGAGACAGCCGGTGGCGATGCGGTTCTTGCGCAATATGTTCCTTGCCATGGCAAGCCGGTCGCAAGGATTCCAACTATCAATATGCACATCCCCAGGGTTCGCCGCAGTATCACGAAAGCTCCGTCGTGAGCAGAATCGTTCTAGTGTCAATTTTTGCAGTGAACTCACAATCCGAAATGCGCCAACCCGAACCTATTTGAAGGTAATGCAGCGCCGCTGGCAGATTTTACATTGGATTCACGTTCCGGCGCGTCCGTAGTGGGGTAGAATCAAGGCTCGGACTTCATCCTGAGCCGCACTTGTAAATCTCATTTTTAAGATGCGGTCAAAAAGAGGACGGTCATGAGCACTGGCGTAACCGCAACTCCACAGGGATTTGATTCGAAGAAATCACAAAATCCACTCAAGGCGCTGAACGAGTTCGGACAATCCGTCTGGCTTGACTACATTCGCCGCAACTTAATCTCAACGGGAGAACTCGCCCGCTTGATCGAGCAGGACGGCCTGCGCGGGGTCACTTCCAACCCGTCCATATTTGAAAAGGCCATTACTGGCAGCACCGATTACACCAAAGCGCTCGAAGAATTGAGCGCCCAGAAAAATCTCGATGCCAAGCAGGTGTATGAAGCTCTCGCGATTCGCGATATTCAGGATGCCGCTGACGTGCTGCGGCCCGTCTACGATCAGACTCATCGGCGAGATGGGTATGTGAGTCTCGAGGTCGCGCCGTATCTCGCGCACAAGACGCAGGAGTCAATCGACGAAGCGCGACGGCTCTGGAAGGCCGTAGGGCGCGAAAATCTCATGGTGAAGGTCCCCGGCACCAAAGAGGGAATACCGGCGATCCAGCAGCTCATCAGCGAAGGTATCAACATCAACGTGACTCTGCTTTTCGCGCAAGATGTCTACGAGCGCGTGGCCGAGGCGTATATCGCGGGGCTTGAGGCCTACGCGAAATCCGGCGGCAAGGTAGGCCAGATCGGAAGCGTCGCTAGCTTCTTCGTCAGCCGCATAGACACTCTCATCGACAATCAGATCGCGGATCGAATCAAGAAATCGCAAAATCCATCGGAACAAGCTGCGCTTCGCGGCTTACAGGGAAAAGTAGCTATCGCCAACGCGAAGCTGACCTACCAGCGTTACAAGAAAATTTTCAGCGGCCCGCGATGGGCGGCTCTCGCTTCTCAAGGCGCGCAAACGCAACGCGTGCTCTGGGCCAGCACAAGCACAAAAAATCCCAAGTTCTCCGACGTTTTATATGTAGAAGAGCTAATCGGCCCCGACACAGTGGACACGATTCCACCCGCCACCTACGACGCATTTCGCGACCACGGCAAACCGCGCGCGAGCCTGGAAGAAAATATCCCCGCGGCCCAACAGACGATGGATTCGCTCGAGCGCGTGGGGATTTCCATGAAGGCAGCGACCGACCAATTGACCGAAGAAGGCGTGAAACTTTTCTCGGAAGCTTTCGATAAGCTCCTCGCAGCCGTCGGAACCCACGCCGCGAAGCCAGCTGCTTCAGCCGTGAACAACCTCACCTATAAGCTGCCCCAGAATCTCGCGACCGCCGTGAAGGCGACCCTCGAAGATTGGAAGACGAATCAGAAAATGAAGCGCTTATGGGCTCGCGATGCCTCGCTTTGGACAAATGAGGACGAGGCGAAGTGGCTGGGCTGGCTCACGGTTGCCGACGACGACGTTGCGCACAGCCGCGATTTCAAGCAGATCGCGGACGAGATTCGCCAAGCCGGTTTCACTCACGCGGTGCTGCTCGGCATGGGCGGTTCGAGTCTGTGCGTCGAAGTAATGGAACTCACCTACGGGAAAATTGACGGGTATCCGAAGATTCTGGTTCTCGATTCTACCGACCCCTCACAAATCCGCACTTTGGCAAAGAAGCTCGATATGACGAAAACGATCTTTTTCGTATCGAGCAAATCGGGTAGCACCCTCGAGCCGAATATCTTCAAACAATATTTTTATGACCAAGTGAAACAAGCCGTCACCTCGGAACCCGCAGGG
This sequence comes from uncultured Acidobacteriota bacterium, assembly GCA_963729525.1. Lineage (GTDB taxonomy): Bacteria > Acidobacteriota > Terriglobia > Acidiferrales > UBA7541 > Palsa-295. Next base: position 1,510,116 of record CAVSOB010000005.1, on the reverse strand, counting down.
AAGCGCTTCATCGCGATCACCGATCCTGGCTCGCATTTGCAGAAAGTTGCCGAGGCCGATGGTTTCCGTCACGTCTATTTCGGTGTGCCGAGCATCGGAGGCCGCTATTCAGCGCTTTCAAACTTCGGGATGGTTCCTGGCGCGATTCAGGGCTTGGACCTTCCGAAGTTTCTCGACCGAGTCGAGGAAATGGTTCACGCATGTGCGTCGGTCGTACCCGCCGACGAAAATCCCGGCGCGATTCTTGGAGCGATTCTCGGCACACTTCAGAAAAAGGGACGCGATAAAGTCACCATCTTTGCTTCGCCCGGAATTTCTGATCTCGGCGCGTGGCTCGAGCAACTGCTAGCCGAATCGACGGGCAAAAAGGGCACCGGTTTGATTCCGATCGACCGCGAACAGATCGGGCCGCCCGAGGTCTACGGCACCGATCGAATCTTCGCTTACCTGCGTCTGCAATCCGCGCCTGATGCAAAGCAGGATGAAGCAGTGGCCGCGCTCGAAAAAGCAGGACAGGCCGTCGTGCGCATCTCCGTACCGGATGTTTACGACCTAGGCCAGGAATTCTTCCGCTGGGAGATTGCAACGGCGGTGGCAGGCTCGATTATCGGCATCAATCCATTCAATCAACCCGATGTGGAAGCGGCAAAGATCGCAACGAAGAACCTCACGTCTGAATACGAGAAGCAGGGCTCACTTCCCGCCGAGCATCCATTCTTTGAAGGTGGCGGAGTAAAATTGTATTCGGATGACAAAAATACCGACGCTCTGAAAAAAGCGGCCGGCGGTGACTTGACTCTCAGCGGATACTTGCGCGCGCACTTGAACCGCCTGCGAGCGGGGGATTACTTCGCGATTCTCGCCTATATTGAAATGAACGATGCGCATCAATCGGCGCTCCAGGCGATCCGTCACGCCATTCGCGACAAAAAACGTGTCGCCACCTGCGCGGAATTTGGCCCGCGTTTTCAGCATTCCACGGGCCAGGCCTACAAGGGCGGACCCGACACCGGCGTCTTTCTCCAAATCACTTGTGATGACGCGGTCGATATTCCTGTGCCCGAACAAAAATACACATTCGGGATCGTAAAGGCCGCGCAGGCTCGAGGCGATTTTCAGGTTCTCGCGGAGCGGGATCGCCGTGCATTGCGAATTCATTTGGGAGCGGATGTGGCGGCCGGACTAAGGACGCTAAGCAGCGCAGTAAAGCAAGCCCTTCTGTAATCGCAAAAATTCAGGCGGAGGCCGTTTCGATGAGTTCATCCGTTCCGGCAGGATTGGTGCACGAAGAGCGAGGCCAGCCCGCAGACGCGTGCGCCATGGTGATCTTCGGCGCCGGTGGCGATCTCACCAAGCGCAAGCTCTTCCCGGCGCTCTACAATCTGGCCCAGAGTAAGCTTCTCCCTCAGCAGTTCGCCATCATCGGCGCATCGCGCGAGGAATATTCCACCGAGCAGTTTCGCCAGAAAACCACCGAGGAAATGAAGGAGTTTCTAGCGGGTCCTGCCGGTGACGCCTGGGAGTGGTTCACCGACCGTCTCTATTACATTTCGGGCGACTTTAAAGATCCGGCCCTCTACAAGAAAATTCAGGATCAACTCGCGCAAGTGGATCGGGATCATGCCACTTGCGGAAACCGTTTGTTCTATCTGGCGACGAGCCCGAGTTTTTTCCCAATTGTCGTCAAGCAGTTAGGCGCGGCTGGACTGACAAATGTTGACTCCGCCGGCTGGAAACGCGTAGTGATCGAAAAGCCCTTCGGTCACGATTTGGCGTCAGCCGTAGCCTTAAATCGCGATATTGGCGAAGTCCTTCACGAAAGTCAGATCTATCGCATCGACCATTACCTCGGCAAGGAAACGGTTCAGAACATTCTTGCCTTTCGATTTGCGAATGGAATTTTTGAGCCGGTGTGGAACCGCCGCTATGTGGATCACGTGCAGGTCACGGTCGCCGAAGAGCTAGGCGTGGAGCTTCGCGGCGATTATTACGACCGCGCCGGCGCCCTTCGCGATATGGTTCCCAATCACATCTTCCAACTCATCACTCTGATGTCGATGGAGCCGCCGATTTCGTTCGATGCGGACTCCGTGCACGACGAGCAGACGAAAATTTTGCGCGCTATTCAGCCGCTCAATCCCGAGCAGGTGCTGACTCATGCGGTGCGCGGGCAATATGGCGACGGAATGATTGACGGCAAGTTCGTCCCCGCGTACCGGTCCGAGCCCAACGTGGCGAAGGACTCCCATACGGAGACCTTCGTAGCCGTCGCGCTGCACATCGACAATTGGCGATGGGCGAGCGTCCCCTTCTACCTGCGGACCGGCAAACGGATGGCGACGCGCGTCACGGAAATCGTCGTGCGTTTTCGGCGGCCGCCGTTCGTTCTCTTTCGCAAGACGCCGGTTGAACACATTCCATCGAACGAATTGGTGATCAGTATTCAACCGAATGAAGGAATCTCGCTGAGCTTCGAAGCCAAAGTTCCTGGGCCAGTGGTGCGGCTCGGCGCCGTCGACATGAATTTCGAATATGCCGATTATTTCGGGACGGAACCTTCGACCGGCTATGAAACTCTTCTCTACGATTGCATGATGGGCGACCCCACGCTTTTCCAGCGCGCCGATATGGTGGAAGCAGGCTGGAGCGTCGTACAACCGATTCTTGATGTGTGGACGGCGTTGCCGCCGCGCGATTTTCCCAACTATGCCGCCGGTTCGTGGGGGCCTGAGGCTGCTGCTGAATTGCTTCGCCGCGATGGACGCGAGTGGCGCGATCCCCTGCATCGGCGCGGAGCGATGTACGGCAAGAATCAGGCTAGCCCGGTTGCCACGAAGGGCGCGACCGCTAGTCCCTGAGCATCTCCTCGCACGCGAGCGACTCCAGAATGAAGAGCCGCGCGGACGCGCTCAAAGACATCCAGAATAAGTGTTTCGATGTTTGTGTGATTGGTGGCGGTGCCACCGGCTCCGGCTGTGCGCTCGATTCACAGTTGCGCGGCCTAAGCACGGTACTCGTCGAAGCTGGTGATTTTGCCGCGGCCACCTCCAGCGCCTCCACGAAAATGGTGCACGGCGGTGTGCGCTATCTCGAAGAGGCCTTGCGCCATCTGGATCCGGCTGAATACAAAGTGGTGAATCGCGCCCTGCATGAGCGGGTTCACATGCTTAACAACGCTCCATTTCTCACGCGCGCCCAAGAATTCATCACTCCTTGTTACAGTTGGCTCGACCTCACGTATTACAAAGCAGGTTTGAAGCTGTATGACTGGATCTCGGGCAGCGCAAGTCTGGCTCCAAGCCATTTTGTTTCTCGCGAAGAGGCGTTGGGCCGCCTTCCAAATCTGAATCCGCAGGGATTAACGGGCGCGGTCGCATACACGGATGGGCAGTTCGACGATGCCCGGTACAACGTAACGCTCCTGCAATCATTTGCTGAAATGGGCGGGGTGGCGGCGAACTACGCGCGCGTCGCCTCATGTGAAAAGCGCGCGGACGGGAAACTGGCGGCGATGATTGTTCAAGATCGGCTCGCCGGCCAAAGTTTCGTGATTCGCGCGCGCGCGTTTGTAAATGCCACCGGTCCATTCGCGGATTCCATTCGAGTAATGGCCAATCCATCTCTCAAACCGCGCATGCGGCTAAGCAAAGGGGTTCATATCCTCCTGCCGGCCGGCGTGCTTTCGAGCGGTGACGCGATGTTGATTCCCAAAACGGAGGATGGCCGCGTATTATTCGCGATTCCGTGGAGGGGGCGTGTGCTCGTCGGAACCACCGAGCAAGAAGTCGCGGTTGGCGAAGAACTCTTCCTAATGCGCAAAGAAGTAGAGTATTTACTGCGGCATCTCAATCGATATCTTAGAGAGCCGGTGGAACGAAGCCAAGTGGTCGGCGGTTTCGCTGGGGCTCGCCCGCTTTTGAGCGCAGGCGATTCGCGAGACACAAAAAAATTGGCGCGCGACCATCAGGTTGAATTGGATTTGCAAAGCGGCTTGACGAGTATCCTGGGCGGAAAGTGGACCACGTATCGCGCTATGGCGCAGGACGCGATTGATGCGGTCCAGAAAGTTCTTGACGGGAAAACCACTCGCTGCCTGACATTGAGTCAACCGTTGGCAGGCTCGGATGGCTACTCATCAGATTACTGGAAGGCTTTGGCTGAAAATTTCAGCGTGCCCGAGCCAACCGCGCGGCATCTGGCAGAAAAATACGGCACACGCGCCGCGCAGCTCTTGGAGCTCGCCGCAAAAGACCCGAATCTCCGCGAGCCGCTGGTGAAAGGGCTCGCTCCGCTGCGAGCAGAGGTCGCATTCGCGGTTCGATTCGAAATGGCAATCACGATCGAAGACGTTCTCGCGCGACGTATCGGTTTACAGTTCTACGGGTGGACCGAAGCGATCGCAGCTGCTCCAGCGACCGCCGACATCCTGGCGCGCGAGTTCGGGTGGTCGGAAGCGAATCGGGACAGAGTCCTGGGTGAGTACGTCGAAAAGATTCGAGACTTCCAGCAAAAAGCCGGGCTGGCGGTTGAACCGCTGGCCGGAGCATAAGGCTCCGGGCTGCGGGGAAAGGGAATCGTGCCGAGTTATATCGGAGCGCTCGACCAGGGTACCACGAGCACGCGTTTCATTGTGTTCGATCGCGCAGGCCGGATTGTTTCCACCGCACAGAAGGAACACAGCCAGGTTTATCCGCGGCCTGGGTGGGTGGAACATGATCCCGACGAAATCTGGCTGCGTACACAAGAAGTAATTTCAGAAGCAATGCACCAAGGAGGCCTCGGCGCAAAGGACCTTGCCGCGATTGGTATTACAAATCAGCGCGAGACGGCCGTTCTTTGGGATCGAAAAACTGGCAAGCCGGTATCAAACGCAATCGTCTGGCAGGACACGCGAACGGACGATCTCGTTCGTGGGTTCTCGGCGGCTGGAGGCCAGAATCGCTACCGAGCGAAGACCGGGCTTCCGCTCTCTACCTACTTCAGCGCCTTGAAAATTCACTGGCTGCTGGGAAATATTCCCGGTCTCCGCGAGAAAGCAAAGGCAGGCGAAATCCTCTTCGGAAACGTTGACACGTTTTTGGTTTGGAAGCTTACGGGCGGCACCGCTGGCGGGATTCACGTCACGGATGTCACGAACGCCAGCCGCACGCAGCTGATGAATCTGGAGTCGCTATCGTGGGACCAAGAAATTCTTTCGGATTTCGAAATTCCCAGAGCGATGCTTCCGCAAATTCATTCGAGTAGCGAAGCTTATGGCAACTCTCAACTCCATTCCATAAGAAATGTCCCTATCTCCGGAATTCTCGGGGATCAACAGGCGGCGCTAGTCGGACAGGCGTGCTTCAAGCCGGGAGAGGCCAAGAACACATACGGCACAGGCTGCTTCCTATTGCTCAACACAGGCGAAAAGCCGGTTCCCTCAAAACACGGCTTGCTCACAACAGTCGCCTACAAGCTCGGCACGCAACCTGTCTGCTACGCTCTCGAAGGAAGCATCGCCATCACGGGTGCGCTGGTCCAGTGGCTTCGCGACAATCTGAAACTCATCGACAAAAGTTCGGAGATTGACACGCTTGCACAAACGGTGGAAGACAACGGCGGCGTCTATTTTGTTCCAGCCTTCTCCGGTCTGTATGCCCCGTATTGGAAATCGAACGCTCGCGGTGTGGTAGCAGGACTGACGCGTTTTGCGAATCGAGGACACATTGCGCGCGCGGCGCTCGAAGCCACAGCATTTCAGGTGCGCGAGGTTGTCGAAGCAATGGAGAACGATTCGGGGATCCGTCTCGACATCCTGCGCACCGATGGCGGCATGGTCGCGAATGACCTTTTGATGCAATTTCAGGCGGATATTCTGAATCGTCCGGTTGTTCGTTCGGCAGTCCAGGAAACCACAGCTCTTGGCGCTGCTTATGCCGCAGGACTAGCGGCCGGTTTCTACGGAGATACCGACGAACTCTGCAAGCACTGGCGGGTGGACCGCACCTGGAGGCCTGCAATGGACAGCGCAACTCGCGATACACTTTTTCGCGCGTGGAAGAAAGCCGTCACTCGAACATTCGATTGGATTGACTGATTCGCGTCGAGAGGAGGATCGATGGGAACGAATTCAATTCCGGGTTTCGTCAGCAAGGCAAGTGAGCATTCGGTGCCAGAGACCATTCAGCGCCTTAGTGCTCTTCTGAAATCAAAAGGCGTCGCGATTTTCGCGCTCGTCGATCACAGCGGAGAAGCCGAAAAAGCAGGCTTGAAAATGCGGCCAACACAGCTGCTTGTTTTTGGCAATCCCAAAGGTGGCACCCCACTAATGGTCGCCGCTCCCAGCACCGCCATTGACCTGCCTCTCAAGGCGCTCGTCTGGGAAGACGCTGACGGCAAAGTATGGCTCAGCTACAATTCACCCGACTACCTCCAGCAGCGCCACGGCTTTCCCGTCGACCTCGAAAAAAACATCGCTGCCATCGAGCCACTCCTGGCTCAGGCGGTTGCCAACTAACTCTCGCGGTGGCGAGCGCCCGCACAAGGAAACACCGGGCATCCAATCTATTGCTTTTGCAATCGTATTAGCATTACGATGTGTAATAGCCTTGGACGCGGAGCGTTCGATGCTCATGCGCGGAATTCCGGCAGCCAAACAGGTACAGTGCGGATTAAGCCCTTCAAGATTGTGCCGATTCAGGTCGTAGTCGTCACGCTACTGGTGTTCCTGACGGGTTTTTCAACTCTAGCTAAGAACGTTCAGTATCTGCCCAAATCGAATCCCGCTCATTATTTGTCGATCGCTAGCAAGATGAAGGCGGATTCAGACAGCACTGTAACCCAGCTGAAACCCCTACCCACTCAGCCAAGCTCGCGGCTAGTGATTCCTGAAGCCGCCCTTCCAGTGTTCAGTTTCGATCCAAGGGAAGCGCCCTTTGTACAGCGAATCTCTTTAATAGTCTGTCTGCAGTACCGCGCTCCTCCAATCACGCTCTCCTAGCATCATCGCGTCCCAAAGCCATTTTTATTAGTCAGAAGCTGTGCCTAGGCCCCTTAATCTAAGTGGCGGGTTGCACCGTAACCGGAGGCCCCAATGACTGCACCTTCGCTGACGCCTGTTCGCGTTGAACAGCTTCGCCGCTTCAGCACTTGTCTGATCGCCAGCGCGATCGAAAGGTTCGGAGTGCGTTTACCCAACACCGGCTTCTCCGATTCCAGCATTCGTTGTATTTTTGACGACCTGCCGCCGATCGTAGGCTTTGCGGCCACCGCACGCATTCGAACGGCCGATCCCCCGATGGAAGGAGGCGGCTACATCTACGATCCTGTGGACTGGTGGAGGGATATTCTTAAAGTGCCTGCGCCTCGCATCGTCGTCGTACAGGATGTGGATTCGAATCCCGGGTTGGGCGCCCTTGTCGGTGAGGTGCACGCGAACATTTTGCAGGCGCTCGGATGTGTGGGAGTTGTCACTAATGGCGCGGTGCGGGACCTCAACGCAGTTCGAGCCTCAGGATTTCAGATGTTCGCAGGCAATATTTCCGTTTCGCACGCCTACGCCCACGTATTTGATTTTGGCGGCACTGTCGACGTGGCTCGCATGAATATTAATCCCGGCGACTTGCTGCATGCCGATCGCCATGGCGTTCTTTCGGTACCGCTTGAAATTGCCGATCGAATTCCATCAGTAGCTGCTGAACTGGCAGAACGTCGCCATCAGATCGTCGATCTATGCCGCTCTTCGGATTTTTCGATCGAAAAGCTGCGTGAGCTTTTCAAAAACGAAGCTCACAAACATCGACCGAATCGTTTTGCATAGCAAGAGATGAAGGGAGGGAGCTAAAAGAGATGAAGATCGCAGTAACGAGCACTCCGGCCCGGCTCGCGCTCCCGCCGATTGGAGTGGCATTCCTGTCATTGCTAGTCGTCGCTCTCCTTGCGGGGTGCGGGTCTAACGGCAAGGCCAAAGCCGACGAAGCGGACGCACCCAGCGTCGCGGTCGTCAAGATCGCGCGTCACAACCTTTCGAACGAACTCGAAATCGCGTCCGAATTTCTTCCATACCAGGAAATCGACGTCTACGCCAAAGTTTCCGGCTACATCCAAAAGCTTTACGTCGACTGGGGAACTCACGTCAAGCAGGGCCAGCTCCTCGCCGTCCTTGAAATCCCGGAACTCGAACAGCAGCTCACGCAAGACGAAGCCGCCCTCCGTCGCAGCCAGCAGGATCAGGAACGCGCGCGTGAGGAACTCGGCCGCGCCCAGTCCGCTTACGACGTCGCGCATATCACCTACAAACGTCTCGCCGACGTCCAGAAAACCCGTCCCGAACTCGTCGCCCAGCAAGATATCGACGTTGCGCAGGGCAAAGACCTGGAGGCCAGTTCCAGCGTTTCGGCCGCAAAAGCCGCGCTATCCGCCGCCGAACAGGCTTCGATCGCCTCGAAAGCTGCACTCGATAAGGACAAAGCCATGTTCGCTTACGCGCGAATGACGGCTCCCTTCGACGGAGTGGTCACCAAGATTTATGCCTATACCGGCGCGCTCCTTCCTGCAGGCACTTCATCCGCGAAAGCAGAGTCTGCTCTCTGCCAGCTCTCGCAGAACAATTTGCTCCGCCTGGTGATTCCGGTCCCAGAAAGGGCGGTGTCGGAAATTCGCGACGGCCAGACCCTCGAAGTAGATGTGTCGGGCCTCAAGAAAACCTTCACAGGGAAAATCGCGCGTTTTTCCGATCAAATTGATCCGGCCACTCGCACTATGCACACCGAAGTAACCGTCCCGAATCCCACCTTCGAATTAGTACCCGGAATGTACGCTAGCGTACGAATCCCGCTGCATTCCGTCACAAATGTTTTGACCGTTCCAGTGCAAGCGATCCAGTCCTCGGCCGTAGGCCAGGGCGTTGCTCTCGTCGTGAATTCGCAGAAACGCCTCGAGAAGCGCGAAGTGAAACTGGGACTGCAGACTGCCTCAGAAGTGGAAATTCTCTCCGGGCTAAGCGAAGGCGACACCGTGGTTTTCGGCGAGCAAAATCAGTTTAAGGAAGGCCAGTTGGTTTCTCCGAAGCTCGTCGAAGCTCCGAGGATGGAGTAACGTGCCGACTTTCGCGATTCGCCATCCCTACTTCACCATCGTCGTTTGCCTTTTCATTTGCGTCCTGGGAATTACCAGCCTGGCGCAAATGCCCGTGGACATGTTTCCGCCAATCAATATTCCTGTTGTCCTGGTCGCCACGTTCTATAACGGGATGCCCCCTGAGCAGATCGAAGCCGACATCACCGATACTTTCGAGCGATTTTTTACTCTCGGCAGCGGAATCGATCATATGGAATCCCGCTCGATGACCGGCGTGAGCCTCATCAAAATCTATTTCCAGCCCGGCACTGACGCCAACGCCGACGTCACCAACATTTCCAATCTCGCCATGGCTGACTTGCGCCGCCTCCCCGAAGGCACGCTTCCGCCCGTCGTCATGAAAGTAGACGCATCGAGCCTTCCCGTTTGCCTGCTCACGGTGGATGGCCAGGGACTGAATGAGACTCAGCTTCACGACTACCTGCAATTTCAAATTCGTAACCAGATTGCCGGCGTTCCCGGCGCCACGGTGCCGCCCCCTTACGGCGGGAAGTATCGCCAAATTATGGTCTACGTGGATCCCCTCAAGCTGCAGGCGCATGAACTGAGTCCCATGGATGTGGTCCGCGCGATGAACGAGTCCAACTTGATTCTTCCCGCCGGCGACGTCCGTTTGGGTCCGCTCGATTACAACATCTACACCAACGCACAAGTTCCAAACGCCGAAGCCCTGAACCGCGTGCCTCTCAAGACCGAAGGCCAAAAATCAGTTTTCCTCTCCGATGTAGGCAATGCCGTCGACGGCTCCTACCAGCAATACAACATCGTTCGCGTCAACGGCCAGAAATCCGTCTACGCACCAATTCTGAAACAGGGCGGCGACACGAATACGATCGCAGTCGTCAACGGCATCAAGAAGGCCATCCTCACTCTTCGAGATATTCCGGCACAGCTTCACACCCACGTGGTCTTCGACCAGTCCCTCTTCGTGAAACAGGCGATTTCTACCGTGCTCCGCGAGGGTGGCATCGGCCTTTTTCTCACGGCCGTGATGATTCTTCTGTTTCTAGGCAGTATGCGAGCTACGTCCGCGGTTTTCCTGTCCATTCCACTCTCAGTGATGATGGCGTTTTTCATCTTGCATCTCGCCGATAAGACCATCAACGCCATGGTTCTCAGCGGTCTCGCGCTGGCTTTCTCGCGTTTGATCGACGATTCGGTGGTGGTAATCGAAAATATCTACCGCCACATCGAACTGGGCGAAGATCCCAAAGTGGCTGCCGTGAAAGGCGCGAACGAAGTGGCGCTAGCCGTCCTGGCGATTATGCTTGTCGCGGTTGTGGTTTTCTTTCCGGTCACGCTGCTGTTCGGCGTGAGCAAGTATTTGTTCTCGGCCTTGGCATTGGCGGTCGTTCTCGCGCTTGCTGCCTCTTACTTCGACGCGGTCACTGTGGTACCGCTTTTCTGCGCGTATTTCTTGAAACCTGCCCATGCCCACGGCGAGGAAGCCAGGAAATCCTGGGGTGCAAGATTCCACGCTGGCTTCAACACTAGGTTTGAAAAGATGCTGAATGTTTACGAGAGATATGTGGATAAGACTCTGGACCGTCCTCGGGAAGCCCTGCTCATTTTTACCGGCATATTTCTGCTCAGCTTTCTTCTCATTCCATTTATCGGAGTTTCGTTTTTCCCGCGCTCGGACGCCGGCCAGTTCGTCATCAACGTAAAGGCGCCCACCGGAACCCGCATCGAAGTTACGAACGACTACATAAAGCAGGTGGAAGACATCGTGCGCCAGGTCGTGAAACCCGAGGATCTCAACACGGTTGTCTCCAACATCGGCGTCATGCCGGATCTCTCTTCTCTGTTCACGCCAAACGCCGGAATGCATTCTGCATTCGTGCAGGTGGGCCTGAAGGAAGAACACAGTACCAGCAGCTTCGTTTACATGAACGAGGTACGCCGGCGGATCGCGGCGCAGCTACCGCAGCTTCGCACATATTTTCAATCGGGAGGTTTAGTCGACGCAGTTCTGAATCAGGGCATGCCCGCCCCCATTGACGTGCAGGTGAGCGGCATGGACCTTAAAACAAACGACAAGATCGCCCAGGACCTCGCGCGCCAGATCAGGGCTTCGAAAGGAGTCTCCGACGTCTACATCCCGCAGGATATGGACTACCCCGCGCTACAAGTGAATGTAAATCGCGATCGCGCCTCGCAGCTCGGGCTCACTCCCAAAGAAGTGATCGACAATTTGATTACCGCGCTCACTTCAGACGTAATGATTGCTCCCAGCTACTGGGTCGATCCGAAGAACGGAAACAATTACTTCGTCACCGTGCAGTACCCGGAAAATCAGGTCAAGTCCATCCAGGATCTAAAGGCTATGCCATTGCGCGCGCCTAATTTGAAGCTCCCCACCTACCTCAATCAGGTGGCAGATGTTGTCCCGATTCTCACTCCCACCGAAGTCGACCACTATCAATTGCAGCGAACCATTGACGTCTACGTCGCGCCTACGGGTGAAGACATTGGCGGCCCGCAACGGGAAATCTCACAGATCATCGCTCGCACGCAACTGCCGCCCAATACTCGGGTCAACATTCGCGGCCTGGTCCTTACGATGCAATCTTCGTTCAAAAGCTTTGGCCTGGGACTTTTCCTCGCCGTCTTGCTCGTCTATCTCATCTTGGTCGCACAGTTTTCGTCTTTTCTGGATCCGTTTCTAATCGTTCTGGCAGTCCCAACGGGACTCATCGGAGTAGTTCTCACCCTCGCTCTCACCGGAACCACCCTGAACATTCAGTCGCTCATGGGCATCGTGATGCTGCAAGGGATGGTCGTTTCGAACAGCATTTTGATCGTCGATTTCGCCAACGTACTGCGCAGCGAAGGGCACAATTTGCGAGACGCAGTGGTCCACGCCTGTCGCATCCGGCTTCGCCCGATTCTGATGACTTCGCTCGCCACCGTCGTGGGCCTGCTCCCCATGGCCTTCAAACTCGAAACCGGTAGCGAAGCGTACGCTCCGCTCGCGCGAGTGATCATCGGCGGCCTCCTCACTTCCATCGTTCTCACTATTTTCGTTGTCCCGGCGGCATATCTGATCATGTATCGGCGCCGCGAACGAGCAACTGCCGCAGCGATGCCGCAGGAGGCGTAATGATTCGGCCCCGACTCCTTCTCGTTCTTCCACTGCTTCTCTTAGCCACCGCAGCCCAGATCGTCTCCGCACAGTCGGAGGCGATGCACGTAGCTCCCGGCCAGCCAGTTCCGGCTGCTGCGCAGGCCACCCCTCCTCCGCAGGGTGCTCAAACTCTCACCCTGCAGGATGCCGAAAAAATCGCGCTGCAAAATCATCCGCTGGTGCAGGCAGCGGGCTATTTGGCATTAGCGGCGCAGTCCCGCGTGAGTGAAGTGAAGTCCGTTTATTATCCGCAGGCTTTTGGCAGCGTCACTGGCGCGTATGCCGAAAACACCAGCCGCATCGCCGCTGGCGCCCTCAACAATCCCACCGTGTTTGACCGCTTTGCGTACGGCTTTACCATCAGCCAGCTCGTCACCGACTTTGGACGCACGCACGAGCTCGTGAAAAGCTCGAAGTACGCGGCGCAGGCCGAGCAGGCGAACGTCACCGTCTCGCGTGCCGACGTGCTGCTTGGTGTTGACCAGGCATACTACGGAGTTCTAAGGGCCCAAGCCGTTCTCGATGTCGCTCAAGAAACCGTCAAAGCGCGCCAGCTTGTTTCCGACCAGATCACGACCCTCGCGCAAAATAAGCTCAAGTCCGGACTCGATGTCAGCTTTGCAAATGTCGATCTATCGCAAGCCCAGCTCCTGCAGATTCAAGCGCAGAACGATCTCGATGCATCGCTCGCCGATCTTTCCGTCGCTCTCGGCTATTCCGACCTGCACGCCTTTTCCCTTGTCGAACCAACTCTAAACACTGCACAGCCTCCTCCAGCTGATTTCGCAACGATCCTCCAGACCGCCATTCAAAACCGTCCCGAACTGATTGGTCAGCGCTTCGAACTTCAATCCGCGCAGAGCTTCGCTAAAGCCGAACGCGACCTCTGGTTTCCAACTCTCAGCGCGATTGGCACTGCTGGGCTAGTTCCGTTCCATCAGGACAATTTGATCTCGCCTCGTTATGCAGCCGGAGGCTTCAACCTCAACATTCCTATTTTTAACGGCCACCTCTTCGGCGCTTTGCATTCGGAAGCCGAGGCCCGCGCCAGCGCCCAGCAACAAAATGTCCGCGACCTCCAAAACCGCATCACGCGCGATGTACGCACGGCATGGCTCAACGCGAATTCCGCGTTCCAGCGCCTCTCCGTCACCGAACAATTTCTCGCGCAAGCTCGCCAAGCCTACGACTTGGCCCAGGCCCGCTACAAACTCGGCCTCAGCTCCATCATCGAACTAAGCCAGGCCCAACTCAACCAGACCCAGGCCGAAATCGCCGAGGCCAGCGCGAAATACGACTACCAGGTCCAAACCTCGGTGTTGAACTTCCAGATGGGTGTCTTGCACTAATGCTTTAAGAGCCGTTCGCACTAGCAGCCATTCGGACTCCGCGTCAACGCCGGCACGCAACTAGCTCGCCGGGCTGTTGTACCAATGCAGAACTCTGAGAGCGCGCAGCGTGTTCCAGCGGCTTGCCCCGCCGACATTGGTCTCCATCTTCAATGGAATATATTCGGGATGACGGAGGTTCAGCGGCCAGCGCCCGTTCCGGTGGCGGCGCGCAATCACCACTCCGACGGCTTCCCTGACGCGGCTGTCAGGCTTGATCCCCGCGTTTCGCAAATAATCGAGTCCCCTCAAGACGTCGTAGTGCCAGGAAGGCGGGAACGAGAAACGCAGCCAGCGCTTGTTGATCACTTCCCCTGTTCGAAGTGAGCGGAACATCCGGCGCTTCAGCAGATAATTTTCGGCCCGCTTGCGGGCCTGCGTGACGGCCGCCGATTTGCCGCCCGCCCGTTCGTAATCGAGGAGTCCTTCGAGCACGCAGATGGTGGTATGGAACGAAGATCGCCGGCTTTTCGGTGCTTCGCAGTTCCAGCCGCCATCGTCGAGCTGCTCGCTTAGAAGTTGATCGGCCAGTGCGTCGTTGGGTTCCTTGAAATAGGAACCGAGGCCGAGAATTCTGCCGTTGATGCAGGGCTCGGTTTCACCGTGAAAGTAAGGACGATTCTTGAGGCTCTTAAAGACGAGATGTTTGTCGATGCGGTCGATCATTTTGCGAGCCTGCTTGCTGGCGGCGTCGAGGCCGAGGTCCTTCAAGACGACAAGACTGTAGAGGGTTACAAGGTCCCACTGTCCCCCGCGCCAGCTGCCCGCAGAAGTTTGGCGGGCGAGAAGTTTGGCGCCCCAGCCTTCGGTGGCAACGCGTGAGCGTTCGGCTTCGATCGCACTGGGAGCCTCATGGATCAGGTCTCTCATGACCTGCCACCGGATGGCTGGGTCAGAATCGAGCAGCCACTTAATCTGCGCGGGTCGAGGTGCGAAATCATTTCGACTCATGGGGCTGTTAATAACCCAAGTGGCGGCGCGTCATCTCTGCGGTCCGCTTGAGTTCCGCCTTCGTTGAACCATTTGCTGCCTGGATGGATAAACCGGAGAGAATCGTCGACAGATACCTTGTATAGTCATTCGCGTCGTTCTGCTTCCGCATCTCGGTCATGATTCCAGTAGCACGCCTCGGAATAGCAGATGAGCTTGCATCGGCAGCCGTGTTTCTCGCTTCCGACGAGAGCAGCTTCATCACCGGCATCGACCTGCCAGTTGATGGCAGCACCCTTTCCAGATGATCCGTCAAGTGGCGAACCCTCTTCAAGCAACATTTGAAACCGCCCGAAACGCGAACGGGTCGCCTCATCGGAGGAAACATGTCGAAATTCGGTTCCATCTCATTCGAACGTTATTCTCCGTTCCCCGCATTTGCCGCTTATGTTCTTGCCGCGATGTCAAATGCCAGTCGATGACTCTCATGATCGATGCTCGGCGCATAGTTTCGTTCACTCTGATAAAACGCGCTTGCATTGACCGAAGGGATTGCTCGCTACAAGCCGGCTTATTCAGGAGTTAGAGAATTGCTTGGTCATCTAAAGATTAGTTGTGGGCAAGTTTTTCACGCGTCCGAGCGATCGGCGTCTCTATCAGCCTGCGTGCCGGCCTGGCATACCCTGTTTACAGTATTAATCAATATTAGTCAGCGACCGTATATTTACACTGTTGGGTTCTGCCTATGTCTGGGAAGCGTGTGATCGAAGGCGTTCACCTCATCACGATGGGGATGGCCAACGCGTACTAGATCGAGGGCGACGACGGGTTGACGCTGATTGACGCTGGTTACCCACTCGACGCGTTTTTGCAATAAGTGGGGTGAGAAAAACCAGGTGGATCACGGGGCAGCGGCTTGAGGGCGGTTTCCACCATATCTATCAATGTCAGCCTATTTGATGGCGGTCTTGCAAAAAGGAGGCATTATGAAGCTCACAGGCAAGAAGGCCCTTATTACCGGCGGCAACAGTGGCATCGGTCTTGCCACAGCCCGACTTTTCATTGCGGAGGGCGCGCAGGTCGCCATTACTGGTCGCGACCAGAAGACGCTCGATGGAGCGATTGCCGAACTTGGATCGAGCGCGCGTGGCTACCGCGTTGACCTCACCATTGCGGAAGATCGCAAGCGGCTCTTCGCCGCCCTGGCCAAGGATTTCGGGAAGCTCGACATTGTCTTCGCTAATGCTGGCATCTCCGGGCGGACTCCCACCGGCTCGACGGACGAAGCCATTTTTGAGAACGTGATCCACACCAACCTGAATGCTGCTTTCTTTACGGTCAATTCAGCGGCGCCTCTTCTGAACGACAACGGCAGCATTATCTTCTGCGGGTCGGTACATAACTATCTCGGTCAACCTGGCGTTGCCGCATATGCAGCCACCAAGGGTGGCCTCGTCTCCCTGGCGCGCTCCATCGCCGCCGACCTTGCACCGCGCAACATTCGCGTGAACGTCGTCGCACCGGGCGCGATCAAGACTCCCATTTGGAAGCGTGGGCCGCGCGCTTCTATTTCCACGGACGAATCCGCCAAGGTGGAGAAGTTCTTTTCCTCTACGGTTCCGCAGGGCCGTTGGGGCGAGCCCGAAGAAGTTGCCAAAGCCGTGCTCTTCCTCGCCTCGGACGATTCCTCGTACGTCAATGCAGTTGAGCTGATGGTGGATGGCGGATTCACGGGTGCCCCGTTTGGAGCTCCCATTTTTCAGGACGCATTTAGGCCGCTCGGTAGCGAGGCCAAGTCGGCAAAAGCTCATGGGGATTGAACCGCTATTTTGGAGCGTCTTGCACCTGGGACGCCTGCGCTAATTCGAATCAGTTCCAATCTCACAGGCAACACGAGACTATTCGGATAGTTTCAGGCCCGCGTGCGCCCCCTCGTGCAAATTCAAATTCTGTGACAAAGTATTCGGCGATGGCCGAATCGGGAACCTCTTCACTCGCCGGGCGAGTGGCTTTCACCTATCCGGGTTTTGCGCTTTTTCTCACAGCTCGCTGGTTCATCATCGCCAGCCTTGAAATGCAGTCGGTTGCAGTCGGATGGCAGATCTATCAGATCACGCGGAGCCCGCTCTCTCTTGGGCTTATTGGCCTCGCGCAATTTCTCCCCGGAATTCTTCTATTCCTGGTATCGGGGCACACCGCGGACCGGTTCTCTCGTAGAAAAATCTTGTTCGGATGTTACGCAGGCTTTGCCGTTTGCTCCGCTTTCCTGTTCTTGATTTCCGTGCGCGGCGTCCCTTCTGTCTACTGGATATACGGCGTTATGGTGATGCTCGGCATCGTTCGTTCCTTCAATGGACCCGCAACCCGCGCCATCCTCCCGCAAATGGTTCCGGAGGAGCACCTGCCGAATGCCGTCGCCTGGGGCTCCACCACATTTCAAAGCGCCACGATTCTGGGCCCCTCGATTGGCGGCGTGATTTACGCGCTAGCGAACGGGCCGCTGGCCGTCTACGCAACCTCGATGACCCTTTCCGCGGCAGCCATGTTTTCGATGCTCGGTGTGAATCCCGTTTCAAAACCGCGTCCCCGCGAGCCGATCAGTATGAAAACCGTTCTCGCAGGACTGCACTATATTTGGCGAAAGAAAATAATCCTAGGCTCTATCTCGCTCGACCTATTCGCGGTTCTTCTCGGCGGTGCGGTCGCGCTGCTTCCGGTATATGCGCACGAAATCTTGCACACAGGGCCGTGGGGACTCGGCCTTCTACGATGCTCGCCGGGGATCGGCGCCGGCGTAATGGCGATTTTTCTTGCCTACCGGCCCCTTCAGCGAAAAACGGGCTGGACGATGCTCTTTTGCGTCGCTGGGTTCGGCATTTTCACAATCCTCTTCGGAATCTCCCACAATCTCTACCTTTCGATGGCGGCTCTCGTCCTGGTAGGCGCGAGTGATATGGTCAGCGTCATTATCCGCGGTGTGCTGATTCAAGTCGCGACACCGGATGAAATGCGCGGGCGCGTAAACGCGGTGGACATGGTTTTTATCGGCGCCTCGAATCAATTAGGAGAAGCAGAATCGGGCTTGACGGCACACTGGTTCGGCACGGTTCCGGCGGTGATCCTCGGGGGAGTAGGAACTCTAATCGTGACCGCGCTTTGGGCCTATGCCTTTCCGGATTTGCGTCGGGCGGATCGCCTCACCAGCTCGGAAACTTAGTCCGCGATACCGCCGCAATGGTCGGTAGCGGCAGGCCAATTGTTGCGATTAGGCCCAAATTTCTAATCGTTACACCGCGATTAGAAATCCGTGCATCCTCTTTAAATACAGCCACTTGCGAATTTCTAATCGTTACAAAATGGCATTTTTGTTAAGCGGTCGGCTTGTCGGGAACCGGCTGCGTGGCGTAGAAATCCTCGCGAAATCGCCCGCTGTAAGAATCGAGCAGTTCGCCGATGCGCTCGGGTTTCGGCGCGCTCAGCACAAAGCCCGCGTGATGATGCTTGGGCACCCGATACACAATCTCAGGATCGTTGTATGCCGAAGTATCCGGCGTTTCCTGCCGCGCCAGCGAAATAATCACGCCCGCATAACCATTGCGTTTCTTAGGCAACGCATAAGGTTTTTTGCCCAGTCCGATTTCGAGGAGCGCCCATTCTCGCCACAAATTGATGCCGGTGGCAGCTTCAATCTCGTTCGAGATGTACGCTCCGCCGACGCGCGCGGCCACTTCGATAAAGTAAAGCTTGCCGTCATGGTGCGCACGCAGGAATTCCGCGTGCGTCACGCCGCGAGCGAGTCCAAGTGCTGTAATCACCTCGCGGTTGATTTTTAGCAGCGATTTGGAAAGCGCAGCAGTGCGCGGCAAGGTTCGGCTGGTGAACACTCCGCCTCCGTGAGATACATCGAGCGGTGGACTCCCGTACGCATGCGCCTCTGCGAATACCACTTTGCGTTCCGAGACGATGCTGTCCACGTGAAACACGTCTCCCGGGACGAATTGCTCGAGCAGATAGAACGATTGCTGATCGCCCAACTGGTCGAGCCACGGCCAGAGCTCGCTCTCCTCTTTGATTATCTTCATCCCGATTCCCGAAGCTTGCGAGCGCGGCTTCAGCAGCCATGGCGCTTTCACGCGCGTCATGAAATCCCGCAGATCGTCATAATTCAGCACATGCACGAATTCAGGAACCGCGATGCCTTCTTCCTTCGCGCGCCCGCGCATGGCCAGTTTGTCGCGGAAATAGCGCATCGTCGTCAGCCCCATTCCGGGGATGCGCAGGTGTTCGCGCAGCGCAGCCACGTTTTCCATGTCGAATTCATCGAGCGCGACGATACGGTCAATCGGGCGTGAGCGCGCCATGTAGCTCACCGCATTGATCAAGCCCTGCAGCGGCAGTTCTTCGGGAATGTAGAACGCCTCGGTAATCGCCTCGCGCGGCCAGTCGGCATCGCGAAGTTTTTCCATCGTGAGAAGAAACACGTCCCACCCTTCGCGCTTGCACGTGCGCATGAATTCCTGCCCCTTTTCATAGGAACTGACGCAGAGAATCGTCGGCGGACGTTCTTTGGACACGATACTCCTCAAATCTTTTCCCGACGAATCGGAGCTTCGCGACTCGCCGTGAAAAAGCGGATTATACGTCGGCCTATCTGGCAGGGAAGAGAAATCGCAGAAATGGATCCACTCGCAAGGCCCATGCGGCTTCGTCGTGCTTTCCGCCTTGAATTTCGCTGTAGCACAAATCGTGGCCTTCCTGCCAGCCGCGATGGACCAGGGCGTCGCGAAGCCTTCGCATATCGTCAATCTCGTGCGCGCTTTCCTGGGTACCGGCATCCAGCCACATACGCGGCCTTGGGTCGACACGCGCACGCGCGACGTAATTCACAATCCAGCGCTGATTCCACCACACCGAAGGCGACAGCGCGGCGATCCTGCCGAATATCCGGCGGTATTTCAGGCCCAGGTAGATCGTCAGCAATCCGCCGAGCGATGAACCTGCAATTCCGGTGTTCGCCGCGCCAGAGAGGATGCGAAACTGCGATTCGACGAACGGCTTGATCTCGCGCGTCAGCATCCGTCCATAACGGTCGGCGCCGCCGCCTCCGAGCCTGCGGTCCTTTGACGGCGAATATTCACGGAGGCGCCGTTTGCCGGTGTTATAGATTCCCACGATCACGAGCGGCTGAATCGCGCCTCCGGCAATCAGCCGGTCAGCCGTTTCGCCCACGCGCCAGTACACGCCGTGAATGAATGATGTGGCGGGATCGAAGAGATTCTGGCCGTCCTGCATATAGAGCACCGGAAAATGCAGATCCGGACGCCGCTCGTAGATGCCCGGCACATAGACGATGACGGTGCGCTCACCGGGAAGGTAACGGGACCGATAGTTTTCGAATTTTCGCAGCTGGCCGGGACCGGCCGCTGCGGCATCACTTGCCCGCATCAAAGAGGACAATCGAAGGTGGCTCCAAAGTCGCGCATGTTCTATAGAATATCAGACGCGAAATTCTCCGTGCATTGTTTCCTCTTTCCGCCGTTCGCAAACGCCGTATAATACCGCCCGCCTTTTGAACGGCTCGGCGATTCGACTGAAATCTGGCCCCGCAGGAGCAAAATGAAACGGGAATATCATCGCTGGTATTCGCACCGCCTCGGTCTCGAAATGGGAGTGGTGGTGTACGGTCACTGGGGGCCGCCTCTACTTGGATTTCCGACCAGCGCGGGCGACGAGTGGGAACTCGAAGGCCAAGGATTGATCGGCGCGCTCGCGCCATTGATCGATGCGGGGCGAGTGAAGTTCTTCAGCGTGAATTCCGTGAACTCCGCGGGCTTCTACGATAAAGGCGCGCACCCCTTTCATCGCAGCTATGTCGAAGCGCAATTCGACGCTTACATTCGGGAGGAAGTGGTTCCTTTTATTCGTGACAATTGCCAGTCGTGGGACATTGCTATCTCGACGATGGGCGCATCGTTCGGCGCGTATCATGCGGCGAACACGCTTTTCAAGCATCCGGACGTGGTGCGGCGTTGCTTCGCGCTTTCCGGCGTCTACGATATCAAGAATTTCATGGACGGCATGTACGACGACAACACCTACTTCAACAATCCGGTGGACTATCTTTCGAACGCGGATGGGCACATGATCGGTCAGCTAAACCAGTGCGACATTCACATTGCGACTGGCAGTGGGCCTTGGGAACACAGCGGGCCGTCCTATCGCCTTTCGCACATCCTTGCGAGCAAAGGGATTTATCATCATCTCGATGATTGGGGGCCGCAGGGCGGACATGATTGGCCTTACTGGAAGCATCAGATGTGGGAGTACATCACGCAGCTCTTCTGAAGCGGGAATGTCCACGTGGAAGAAGCCGTTAGAAAGAACCTGCAGTGCCCAGTTGAAAAATCTTCGATCAGTGTTGGCAACTGAACGAGGTGAGGCGTTTCGCGACCTGTTCGATGAATTTCTGGAACACCACGAATTCGAGCTGGCGCTGCATACCTTGTGCGACTTTGTTCTCGAATCGGATTCCCCGCCGGTTACGACCACGATTCTCGAACAAATTCAGCATTTACATGCCAGCATGAAAATAAATGACAGTTGCGTGGAGCAGCTCCGAAAGAAGGCCCTGCTTTCGCGGTGAGTGCAGGAATGGCGCGGGTTGAGCCGTTGATACTTGTGGCACAGGCAGGAATGCCTGTGCTACTGAAGGCCGAATTTTTCTAGCATGTAGCGGCCCTTTGCTATCACCTGTTCGTCGTCGATCCAGACGTTGCAGTGGCGGGCTAGGACGTCTACGTGTGTGGTTGAACTCCAGGCGGCGTGGGTTTGGCTCCCGTAGGGGTCGCCGAAGGCTAGATGAACGCCCGGCAGCTTTTCATCCTGCAACAGAACACCGATCATGTCTGACAGGCTTAGGTTTGTGCCGAAGGCCAGCTCGCCTACGCGGTCGCTATTTTCGTCTGTGTGGCAGTATTGCCAGAATTCTTCTTCGAGGTCTTTGCGTGAGCAAGTCGCTCTTGCGAGGCGGCCTCCGCGAATTTCCAGAACCAATGGTGTTTTCTGCAGGTCGCCGTACTTGCCGCAGAAGTGGTCGCCGGCGGTTCCATCGCAGACAAACGTGCCATCTACTTTTGCAGGCGTGGTGAAAACTTCGCCGGCCGGAAGATTTGACCAGTAGCGCCGGCTGATCAGACCGCTTGTTTTCACCCAGTCGAGGCCTGCGTCGAAACTTGCGACCAACGAAGTGCCCGCATCGGTGCGCACGGTCAAGGAGCGCGCTTTGTGCATCCTGTCGAGGAGTTTTTCGCTGAGGCGGTCAACCAGCGTGTAGTCCGCGCGCATGCCTTGCTGCATGATTTCGGGCGTTACCCCGACCATGTGGGCGTAGCGAATCTGGCGGCGCTCGACGACGCCGACGATATCTTTACGCGCGCCCAGCTCGCCGGGCATCGGATTCATGCACAGGATTCCAGCGTCGGCGCGTTCGAGCGAATCGAGAACAGGCTTCGGGGCCCGCGCGAGCGGACGAGGTGCGAGATCTTCCAGCAGGAATTCCTCGCAGGACGCACCACGCATTTCAATTGCGCGTGCGAGGCTTGCGGCAACTTCTTCGCTGGGCCGATCGGTGATGAGGGTGACGCGTTCACCGGGCTGAATCGCGAGACAGGTTTCGACTGCGTTTCGCGCGCCCGGGATGAGCTCTTCGAGAGCCGTCTCAGTAGGCATATGTTCTATTGTAATTTTGCCTGCGCTCCTTTGCCACAGTTAGTCGCACCGCGTGTAAATATTAGCCAAGCGGCTCGACGACCATGGCGGGCACCTGCCCTCCGCCTGAAGTCACGTTTGCGAGGCCGGTGGAGCTTAGCCGCGTGAGAAATCCTGCCATTTGCCCGCGGAAGAGATAAGGCGCCAGGTCTACGAGCATGTCGCGCATGTCGACGCCATTCGCGGTCTGCATCGGAAACACTTCACGACGAATCGCAATCTTTTCCTGCACTACCCAGGCGTGCTCGCGATCGGTGAGCGCGCTATTGAGTGCGGCATCCCATTCGCTTTCGTTATTTTCCCAACCCAGCATGACGCCTGTGCCGCCGTATTCGTCGTTGGGCTTCAGCACAAAATCGTCGCGTCTGCGCCGCACGTATTCGAGCAAGTCGAAGGATTCGCCGTCGCGGGTCGTTTTGGTGTCCGCGAGAAGCCGCGTCCAAGGAATATGGCGGCGAATCAGTTCGCGCTCGGAATCGCTAAAGAGAGCGGAGTTGCGCTCGTCGGTGAGCACCGCGAAAAAGGCTTTTTTATGCGGGATTTTACACGTCAGCGCGTTGGCCATGCAGACAGCGCCCGACGCGTAGGCCTGCACCAACGCGTCGCACTC
Organism: uncultured Acidobacteriota bacterium; assembly: GCA_963729525.1. Taxonomy (GTDB): domain Bacteria; phylum Acidobacteriota; class Terriglobia; order Acidiferrales; family UBA7541; genus Palsa-295. The sequence goes on along the minus strand of CAVSOB010000005.1, from coordinate 1,487,177 downwards.
CTGCTGATGCGCGAGAATGTCATTGATGAGCACCCGCCGGTAAAGGAGGTCGATACGGCGACCCTTCGCCGTGAGGTTCTTGCCGTCGAACTCGAGGTCGCGCGGGTCGCTGATGATTGTGGGCACGCCTTCGCGTTCGAAGCGAGCCTGCAAGATTTCAAACTCACTCCATGTGGGTACTTCGCGCCAGTCGACGATACCAATGACCGGCGGAGACGCGTTGCCGCCCCATTCGCGATAGCTTGCAAGGAGGGCTTCGAGCAGCATTTTCATCGTCTCGTATTTCTGGACGCGATAGCTTTCTTTGAACCGCGTCATCACCGGAAGTGATAGAAATACTTCGGCGAGCGTCTCGGCGTAACCGGGACCAGCAGGGGATTCGGCGTTGTATTCGGCGAACTGAAGGGAATCGGGAAGTAGGAATGCGTCGAGGCGCGAAGCTGTGCTGGACCTGCCGTAGCCGGGAGAGATTCTCGCGAGCTGCGCTTCGTCTGGCGTGAGCGCAGCCTGAGCAAGCAGTGCAGGATCGGCCAGCGATTGCTTTACGACGCGTTCACCGATTGCAGCGATCGCTTCGGTGACGGCGCGTACCCGGCGATCGTCTTCCACCGTGAGGAAAAACGGGCGCAGAAACGGGCAATGAACGCGGTCGCCGAATTTGAGTTTTTCGGCGCGCATTCGCGCATTGAGCTCAACGCAGAATTCAGGAGACAGTTCAACATCAGGTCGGAGAAGGGCGTGCCAAGATGCTGCGGCAGGCGGCTCTTGGGGTATGACGCCTGGCTGGCGCGGCTGTTCGTCCGATGCTGAGCGGGACGCCTGCGGCGAACCCGTCATGCGCTCTTCGCTCCGATGCTACGAGACGGAGCGCCCTTCGTGGGGGTGCTCGCGGTGGTCTTTGTGACCGCAGGAGCAGCGGTGAAGCCGCTTGCCGCGCCAAGGCCGAGCATTTCTTCCCAGCGCGGCCAGGAATTCGCTACGTTGCCCTTAAGAGCGCGGTCGATTACTAGTTTGGCCATCTTTTCGACGACGTGGCCGAAATAAAATTCGGTGATGCGGTCGCGCTCAAAATCGGGAGCCGGGTTCAGGAAATCGATGGCGTAGGGCACGCCGTTCTCGACTGCGAACTCGATGGTATTCATCTCATAGCCGAGCGCCTGATTGATCGTCTGCGCATCTTTCACGACACGCGCGCCAAGCTCCGCGGAAAGATAATTGTGATCGACCAAGTAACGGCGGTCCTTCGGGTCATAAGCGACGGGCATGATGTCCATCTTGCCGAACGTGAAGCAGCGCACGTACTGATCAAAATTAATGAACTGCTGAAGCGTCATGCAGTATGGTCCGGTACCGTCGTAGGCGGCGAGCAGCTCTTCTTTATTGTTCACCTTGTAAACGTGCTTCCAGCCGCCGCCTGAGAAAGGCTTCAGTATCGCAGGACGGCCTACGTAGTCGAGCAATTCGTCCCATTCGATGGGATATTTCAGATTTCGCAGGGATTCGGAATTTATGTCCACGTCGGCGGGGTATGATTTCTGGGGCAGTAGCACTGTTTTTGGAATCGCGATGCCCAGCTTCGAGGCCACAGCGTAATTGAAAAATTTGTCGTCCGCGGTCCACCAGAACGGATTGTTGATTACGTACGTGCCTTCGAGCGCAGCGTGCTTCAGGTAGCCTCGATAATATTCCACCTCGTGTGAAATGCGATCGACGATCACGCGATACTCGGCGGGCTCGTTCATTCGTGTGCCGCCCAATTTCACAAACTCAGCCGTGATTCCGTCGGGCTTTCCCAGCTCATTCACCTTCTCGATAAATGCAGGCGGGAAGCTGTATTCGCGGCCACAGAGAATTCCGATTTTCATCACGGAGTTTGCTCCTTTGCGATTCGTTTTCGCTGCGCGTTGCCGCGCTGCTGAGCGACAGATCTTTTACGCGTTAGCAGGAAAATGCGCCGCGGACGATACCTGCTTCGAGCCCTCGCCGCGCGTCTCTTCAACGATTTGACGTACCACCTCTTTCAGGTCGCCTGTTTCCGCGTACGTTTTTAATTGCCGCTCGGCGCTGGTACCTTCGCGGAGAATGCGCTCGATCGGGGCAAGAGCATCGCGGCTTCCCAAATCGTCCACCACGTCATCGACGAAATCGAGAAGCTCTTCGCCGAGTTCGCGCATGGGAACTTCGGCTTGCTTGCCGAAGTCGATTAGATTGCCTTCGACGCCCCAGCGCGCCGCGCGCCATTTGTTCTCCTCGACCAGCGCTCTCGGATACATCCGGTAGCCCATGTTCTTGGTGTAGAGATAATGAAGCTTCACGACGATGGCCTGCGCCAGCGCGGCGATCGCGATTGCGTCCTCGATTCTCGGCGTGACATCGCAGATTCGAAATTCGAGAGTGCCGAAGATGGGATGGGGGCGGACGTCCCACCAGATTTTTTTCGCATTGTCGATGCAACGCAGCTTGATGAGCAGGCCGACATAATCCTCGTACTCGCTCCAGGAATCGAAGTGGTCGGGAATTCCGGTGCGCGGAAATCGGCGGAAGACTGTGGTGCGAAATGATTTCAAGCCTGTATTGCGACCCATCCAGAAAGGCGAACTGGTGGAAAGGGCGAGGAGATGCGGCAGGAAATACCGCACCATGTTCATCAGGTCGATCATGGTGGTGCGATCGGGCACCGCGACGTGGACGTGCATGCCGAAAATCAGCAGGGAACGCGCTAATTGCTGCAATTCTTCGACAATGTTCTTGTAGCGCTCGCCGGGAGAGATGACCTGGTCGATCCAGTTTGAAAACGGATGCGTGCCCGAGGCTGCGACATACAGGCCGACGCTTTCGGCGGAGCGAACCAGCTCTCCGCGGGTTCGATGCATATCCGCGCGCAGCTCATCGACGTTCTCGCAGATTTTCGTGCCGATTTCGACGATCGATTGATGCATTTCGCGCTTCACTTGCTCGCCGAGGTGCGCGGAGGTCGCTTCGACGAGCTGGCTAACGTGCGAACGGAGCTCGCCCGTCGCTGGATCTATGATTTGAAATTCTTCCTCGACGCCAATCGTGAATCGGTGGCCCATGAGAGGAATCCTCTCGTCCATATCCTGCGGGGATGCAAAATGCTATCACAGTTTGCTGCGGTGGGAATTGGCGATTGAACGGCTGGTGGCGGGCGCGCCTCGAAGCGTGTGGGCGGCCAAATTCGCGGCGTTGAGCGCAAGGTGCGCAGCGAATGAGCTCTGTGGTATCATTTGTGCGCGGGGTGGAGCAGCCTGGTAGCTCGTCGGGCTCATAACCCGGAGGTCGTTGGTTCAAATCCAACCCCCGCAACCATCTTCCTAATTTCTCACAGTCCCAAGGGTATGAGCCGAAGGCGGCTGTCATTTTTCGAATGCTGAGCGCTAAGCGCTCAGAGGCCAGAGGTCGTTGGTTCAAATCCAACCCCCGCAACTATCTTCCTTCCTTATTTTCTGACAGTCTCGGCCCCGCAACCAATTTCCTCCTCTTGAACTTTTCCGCGGATCAAGTTGCCTTTAAAATTCCGAGCTTCATCGGCGCTCGCTTAAGTTGCGCTCGTGTCTTTTTCGACCTTTCTCTGGTTGGGCACTCGCTAGCTGAGCTCTGAGCGTCTAAACTTGTTTTAGAAGCAGAACTCGAGAAAAAGACCGATAGTTCTTGATTTCCTCAAAGGTTGGCTCGACGCCTTGATTGACGTCCTTAAAAATCTATTTAAACAGCGGTTCCACCTAGCAGTTGAGCTGGTTAAACCGCTCCAAGGGGAGCTGGGAGCCTCAGGGCGGAAGATCATGAGGCTCAGCAGCGGAGCGTTTAGTGCGATCGGCATTCTGTATAGCGTGCGCGAGGAGAACGCAGCGTTTCTTGAGTTTTCCAGGCATTTTCGTGCGCATGGCCTGCCGGTACCGGAAATTTACGGCGAAGATTTGAGCCAGGGTGCTTATCTGGAAGAGGATTTCGGCGACACGACACTTTTTGAATTCTTGTCCACAAATCGTTCCGGTGCCAGAATCTCACAGCCGACCGTTGAAGCTTATCGCAAGGTCGTAGCTCTACTTCCGCGATTTCAGATCGAGGCCGGTCGTGATCTGAATTACGACGTCTGTTATCCCCGCGCGATGTTCGACGAGCAGTCGATTGCCTGGGATCTGAATTATTTTAAGTATTACTTTCTCAAGTTGGCTGGGGTGCCGTTCAACGAACAACTGCTTGAAGATGATTTCAAGCGACTGACAACGTTCCTGTTGAGCGCTCGTCCGCAATTCTTCCTCTACCGGGATTTTCAATCGCGCAACATCATGCTGCGCGACGGCAATCCGTTTTTTCTGGACTACCAGGGAGGGCGCAAAGGGGCGCTTCAATACGACATCGCTTCGCTGCTGTTCGATGCCAAGGCCGATTTGCCGCCCGCATTGCGCCAGGAATTGCTCGATCTTTACATCGAGCGTGTTGGCGATTTCGTTACGCTCGACCGCTCCGCGTTTATGCACCACTACTACGCCTATGTTTACATCCGGATCATGCAGGCGTTGGGCGCTTACGGGTTTCGCGGCTTTTATGAGCGCAAAGGCCATTTTTTGCAGAGCGTCCCGTACGCACTGAAAAACGTGCAGTGGCTGCTCCAGAACGCGGAGCTGCCGATTTCGCTGCCGACATTGATGGACGCCTTCGGAAGCATGCAGGAATCGGCGACCTTGCGAAGTCTCGCTTCCAAAGACATCTCCGCGCCCAATGCGGCGGTCTCGGAAAAGGTACGAGGCCATATCCCTCAAAGACAGAATCTTGTGGTGCACATTTTCAGTTTTTCATATCGGCGTGGCATCCCGAAAGATGAGACTGGCCACGGTGGCGGTTTTGTTTTCGATGCTCGCAGTGTCCCGAACCCGGGGCGCGAAGAAAAATTCAAGGCTCTGACGGGAAAAGATGCCCCGGTGATCGAATATCTCAATCATCAGGAGAGCGCGCATGAGTTTCTCGGGAGTGTCATGTCGCTAGTTGATGCCAGCGTGAAGGCTTATCAGAATCGCGGCTTCACAAGCTTGACGGTCTCATTTGGTTGCACGGGCGGCCAGCATCGGTCGGTCTATTTCGCCGAGCAATTGGCCAAGCATTTGAATGGTAGGAACGGAGTAGAAGTCGTCGTGCGGCATTTTGAGCTGGAGAATCGTAACAAGTGAAAGCCATGATTTTGGCGGCGGGGCTCGGTATCCGCCTGCGTCCGCTTACGAACGATCGTCCGAAGGCGCTGGTGGATGTGGGCGGTCGCACGATGCTGGAGATCACGCTGTCGCGCCTCCGCGCATTTGGCATCCATGATGTGATCATCAATGTCCACTACTTCGCTGATATGGTCATCGAATACCTCAAGAAGAACGACAATTTCGGTATGCGTATTGAGGTTTCTCGCGAAGACGTGTTGCTCGATACCGGAGGCGGTTTAAAGAAAGCCGGCGATTTCTTTCTAAAAGACCGAGATTTCGAAACGCCATTCATTCTGCACAATGTCGACGTGATCAGCACGGTTGATTTAGCGCGCATGGCGCGATTTCATGCTGAAAACCAGGCCCTCGTCACCCTCGCGGTGCAGGGTCGCGAAAGTTCTCGCTACCTGCTTTTCGATGAGCAGCATCGACTTTGCGGCCGGCGAACCGGCCGAGATCAGAAGGATGAACTGGTGGGATCATCAAAGCCGGCGCGGGCGCTAGCTTTTTCCGGCATCCACATTATTTCTCCGCGCCTCTTTGAGCTCATGCTGGAGAATGGCGTCTTCTCTATCGTTACTGCCTATCTGCGGCTGGCCGGCCAAGGAGAAAAAATCTTGGCGTTCCGGGCGGACGATTACTACTGGCGTGACCTAGGCAGGGCGGATGATGTGCTCCAAGCCACGCGCGATCTGAAGCAGCAAACTCTATCGTGATCGTGGAATTCGCTGTGGCTGGCGTTCTCGAAGCAAATTCTTTTCTGCTAGCGCAACTCGTGACTATTTGTTTGCGTAATCGTCGGCGCCAAGGAAATGCAGTGAGACATATGGTACATCGCCCACCACCCAACTATCGTGCCCGGGTGGTCCTGGTGGGATGTGGAAGAGCGTGCCGGCACGGAGTTCATAAACGGTACCGTCTTCCATGGCCGCGGTCGCGCAGCCGGAGATCACCATGCCGACGTGCTCCACGTTGCAGCGTGACGCACCGACGCTAGGTCCCACATGGACCGACCATTTCCATCCCGGCTGATAGGTGGCGCGGCCGATGGCCATGCCGCCGATGTGGATAAGTTCGAACTTGCCTTTTTCGAATGTGCGTACTTCGTCGGGATCTTCAAAACGCCTCAATACAGTATCTAGCATCGGAAGCTCCGTTGCGAGCCGAGCCCAGGAAACACTGCAATCATACCAGTTTGAGTTAGCGATCTTCGCGCGGGGCCAGCATCACATGCGAACCAAACGGTTCATTCAGTACGCAGGGCGAGCATTGGATCGAGGGTTGCCGCACGGCGCGCCGGTATCACGGCCGCCAGAAAAGCGGCACACGCCAGCGCAGCGGTTGTAAAAAGCAAGATCTTAGGATCGTAGGGCTTCACGCCAAAGAGCTGTGTGGCCATGGCGCGGGCGGCTGCAATCGCCACAGGTATTCCGATGGCGAGTGCGATTCCCATCTGTAGCAAAGCTGCCTGCAGCACCAGCTTCAGCACGCTTAGCCTACCTGCGCCCAGAGCCATTCGAATCCCAATTTCGTTGGTGCGGCGCTCCACCGAGTATGCCGTAACGCCGTAGAGTCCCACCGAGGCAAGAACGAGCGCGAGCAATCCGAAGAGCGACGTGAGTTTCGCGATCATCTTCTGTTGCGAGAAATTATTATCCACTTGTTCGCCGAAGCTTTTGAAATCTATGACTGCGAGATCCGGGTTCACATCTGCCAGCACGTGACGCACCTGCGCTTCGAGGTTGGGCACTTTTCCTAGCATTTTTAGCTCGACGGCGTTCAGAACATGATTGCGCTCTTCGAAGGCGGCGAACCGGGGATTGTCGAAGGCCATGCCTTGCGTTTCAGACAAAAAGAACATCGGCGGGATTTTCCGCGTAGGCTCGCGGTATTGTGTGTCCTCAGTCACGCCCACGATTTCATACGAATCCGCGTGCTGCATGTCGATATATCCGAAATGGTGTCCGAGCGGATTTTGATCCTTGAAGAATTTCTTTGCGAACGTTTCGTTAATGACGGCGACGCGCTGCGAGGCCGGCGTGTCCTGATCTGTGATGGAACGGCCCTGAATGATCTTTGTGCCTAGAGTCTCAAAGTATCCGGCGCTGACGCGCAGCCATGAAGTGTGATTTTCGTCGGAATCGGGAGGCGGAGGCGCCTGCCCTGCGATATAGACAGTTTCGCCCCAATTGTCTCCTTCCATCGGAGTGTAAAGGGAAAAGCTCACCTGACCCACGCCCGGTATCGCCGCAAGCGAATCGTGAAGCTGACGAAAGAGCGCCTGCATCTGTGGCGGTTTGTATCCTGCCATTTGCGGATCGATATGTGCAATATAGCGATTGCGCGTCTCAAAACCGAAATGTTGGCCCTGCATATTACGTAGGCTCTGCGTCAGCAGGCCCGCTGCGGAGAGAAGCACAAGCGACAGCGCCGCCTGCGCAATGACAAGTGATTTCTGCGTCCATCCACCGCTGCTTCCGCTGGAACGGCCGGCGCCGCGAAGCGCGTCGGCAGGAGCGGCGTTCGCTATGATCCACGCCGGCGCAACACCAAAAAGGATTCCGGTCAGGAGCGAAACGGCAAACGTGAAAGCCAGCACGGGCAGCGACGGAGAGGCATGGATTGCTACATCGGTCACCGGGAATGCGAGACGAAGAATCAGGTGCGTTCCACCGTAGGCGATTGCTACGCCGGCAATTCCGCCGAGCACCGCCAGCACGATACTCTCGGTGAGCACTTGGCGGATTTGGCGCGAAGGCGGCGCGCCGAGCGCGGCGCGGATGGAAGTTTGCAACTTCCGCGTGGTGGCGCGGACAAGCATCAGGTTGGCAACGTTCGCGCACGCGATTGCCAAAACGAGCGCCGTAATCCACATGAGGAGGTGAAGGCTTGAAAGATACTCGTCGCGCAGTTGCTGAACACCCGCACCGCCCGGCGCCAGGCGAAGCGTTTGTTTGGCAACAGCATCGCGTTCTCCCGGCTGAAGCTGAGCGATAGGACTAAGCAGCCACTGCTGCAATTCCACCTGCATGTGGGCGCCAATCTGTTTTGGATCAGAGCCGGGAGTGATGCGTCCGATGATGTCCAGCCAATCCTGCTGAGGGAAATCGACAATCGCGCCCGGACCATCGATGAGTGGTTCCGCAGCGATAGGAATCCAGAAAGCGGCGGGATCAGTGAGGCGGTCGCCAAAGAAAGCTGCCGGGGCGATGCCTACCACGGTGAAAGGCTGGCCGTTCAAAGTCACCGAACCTCCCACAATCGAAGGATCGCCCCCGAACTGCTGTTGCCACGCGCGATAGCTTATGACCGCGACCGGAGGGGCGCCTTTGCGATCGTCGTCGGGGGTAATAACCCGACCGGCATACGGACCAATGCCAAACATGGCGAAGTAATTGCCAGAAACGAATTCGCTTCGCATCGAACGCGCGGCTTCGCTGATGCCGGCGCGGCGCACGCCGATGAGATCGTGTCCCGCCTGAAAAGCGGCAAGCTCGACGAAGCCGGGCGTGTTGTCGCGAAACATCTTGTACTTGTCGTAGGAGAAGAGCGACCAATTGTCCTGGAGACCGCCATTGACGCAGCAATCTTCCACGTCGCCGACGCGATAGAGTGCACTCGGGTTGGCCACCGGCAGGGAATTCAGCAGCACAGCATGCACCAGAGTGAAGATCGCCGTGGTTGCGCCAATTCCAAGCGCGAGAGTCAAGACAGCCGTGACGGTAAAAACCGGTGCATTCAGGAATTGCCGCAGCGCATAGCGGATGTCTTTCATCGGTTCGACTCCTTCCTCTAGTCCATACGAATAGACAGCGCACTTTGTTCAGTGCTTTTTGTCTAGCAGGGAATCGGAGCCGCCCACCGGCGTGTCAGGGCTTTCTTGACGGGAAGCCACCAGGAGTCGGTGAAATTGCGGAATGACTTGAGAGTTCGGTCCCGGCAATAATCGCGTTCCGAATCTGGCCGAAGAGATCCGTGAGCGTGTTCGGCGTGTGAGGAATCAAAATCGCGTTGGTGTGATCGTTCGCTGCAATTTCCTTCAGCGTATCGAAATATTGCGTCATCAAGACGAGTTGCATCACGTCCTGTGGAGTCGAACCCGGAACTGTTTTCGCGAAATCCTCGACCGAATCTTTCAACCCCGCGATAATTGCCTTCCTCTGATTGGCGATGCCTTCACCCTGCAAACGCTTCGATTCGGCTTCCGCTTCCGCCTGTTTCACGAGAAGCATTTTGTTCGTCTCCGCACGAGAGACCGTGGCTTCCCGTTCACGCTGCGCGGCATTGATGTCGTTCATCGCAGCCTTCACCTTTTGGTCGGGAACGATGTCTGAGATCAGAACTTTCACAATGGAGTAGCCGTATTCCTTCATCGAGGCGTCGAGGTTGTCTCTCAAGTCGCTCGCGATGTCCGCCTGGTTCAGGAACGTATCGTCCAGCTTCATTTTCGGAACGTGGCCGAGAACGACGTTGTAGACCATGGACTCGATTTGCTTCACGGGGTCGGACAATTTGTAGAACGCGGCTTCCACTCCTTCGGGTATCACTTTGTATTGGATCGAAACCGGAATTTGCACGAACACGTTGTCCTGGGTTTTTGTCTCTACCTGCACATCGAATTGCTGCACTTTCATGCTCAGCCGCCGAACCACGGTCTCGAGATACGGCGTCTTCCAGTTGAGGCCGGGTCCGGCCACGCGAGCGAATTTTCCGAGCCTCTGCACGATGGCCACTTGGGCCGTCTCGACAGTGAAAAACGATCCCAGCACTATGCTCAATGCAAGCAGAACAATTAGGGCAATCAAAAACAAGAAAACAGAGGCCACCTTCACCCTCCTCTTTGCTTCGATTCGAACGCAACTCAACGCACCGGTCAATTTGAAAGACGCGGCATTCTACCTCATTAATGCTTACTCGCCATTTACTTGCGCTTGGCGTATTCGGCTTTGGCTTGCTTCAGGGTGGGGAGGTCAGGGTCGGCATCTTTCCGCAAGTCGAACACGTTCTGATACGCCGCGCGCCCTCGCATTCATCGCCCGCCATCGCCTACGCCCGCCCCCCATCCCGAAATCTAAGCCACAAGGATTCAACAAATTAGCCACTTGCAAGACGCGAGCATCGGGATTACAGTTCCCGTCGGCTGCGCTGCTAACTATTCTGAATCACTTGTGCAGCGTTCATACTCCAATAACAATGACAAACCCGGATGCTTATACATCCGCCTAAAGCGAGACTTTCCGAGGAGAGAGAAAGATGATTAAGCGAATTGCGCCAATTATTTTTGTGGCGTGTGTAGCGGCTGCTTTTGCCGCGATGCCTGGTCTGCCCAGCGGCTCATGGCAAATTGACAATGCTCATTCTGACGCTCGATTTACCGTCGATGGCACAACGAATTTCGGCAAGACTCCGACTACCTTCACAGTCGGCTTTACACGGGCTATAGGAACCGTTCGCCTCGATAAAGACGATCCCACCAAGTCCGCAGTGGATTTTAAGCTTTACCCTGCCGGTTCGATGATGCCTCCCATTGACGAAGATGGAAAAGTGAAGAAGAGTTGGCTCGTCAACATGGCCAATCACACGCTCCTCTGCTTCCATTCCAAGAGCGTTACCACTGACGCTGACGGCAGACTAAAAGCGGCCGGGACTCTAACTGTGACTCGTGTTGATCGCAATGTGGAATTGACGCCCAACGAGGCTTATGCGGGCCCGGTTTACGGTCCCCCTGTCATTCACCGCACTTCGCGTGATGCCACTTTCGTTTTTCACGCGCCAAAGGCTGGCGGAAGCGACGAAATTCTTCTCAAAGGATCAACCAACGTAATTCGCGAGGATTTCCCTCAGTTGGTGACTTCCGTTCTCAACACCTATTGGCCACCCGTAGTGGAGGACAAGAAGTGTGAAGCATCATCGAGCACCGGCGCAGAAGATTACGTCGGCGCTCAATGCACGGGTAAACTTGTAGACGACGGGTCGTCTCTTCCGCAAGCTCCGACTGGAGTTAGCCAGGAAGATTATCCCGGGGCCTCCAACTTCAATGCCGTCGTCGGTCAACATCTCAACATTCATGTTCATCTGAAACTCGTACCGGCGGGCACCGCTGTTGCGCAAGAGGCAGGTCAATAACGGAAAACTCGATGCGCCGGACGGAACCTCGCAATCGTCGGTGATTATTTGATTGTTGAGGCTCCGTTCGGTCTTCGATCAAGCACCGATCTCGCCGATTAAACCGCCAAGTAATGCTAAATTGGAAAGTCAACGTCTGCCTCTAAAACTCCTCGCCAAGATTTCGCCCCCTGGCTAGATGCAAATTGCAAAGTTTTTCGGCCAAGTAACGGCAAACTCGTTCTTTCGATCTCGCGTAACCAGAAAATATGACTTTGAACTGACGTGGTCGTGTGCTTTCATGCCGCGAGACTTCGGACGAACAAAGGAGAAGTGTATGACTCGCGGATCAGTCCCGGATAATCGTTGCGCGCTTTCAACCCGCCGACAGATCCTCGCCTGTGTTGCCGTCGCGTTCGGCGGGCTTGGCGCCGGCAGGAATATTTGGGTTCAAGCGCAACAGCAGCAAACCATAACAGAGGCTCCGAGCACCGCCGCAAATCAGGCCCGCACGTCGCTTCACCAGGAAGTCGAATTGAAGGCAAGCCCGCAACACATCTACGAGATTCTTCTCGATTCGAAGCAGTTCGCCGCCTTCACCGGAATGCCGGCGACTATCGATGCCGCGGCGGGCGGCGCCTTTTCGATGTTTGGTGGGATGATTGTGGGAAGAAACGTCGAATTAATTGCCAATCAGCGGATCGTCCAGGCATGGCGACCCACGCACTGGGATCCCGGCGTCTATTCAGTCGTTAAATTTGAATTGAAACCACAGGGAAGCGGCACGATGCTGATCCTCGACCATACCGGATTTCCGGAAGGGGATTATGATTCGCTCTTCAAGGGATGGGGATTGCGGTATTGGGACCCACTGAAAAAGTATCTCGGATAGAGAGCAACTGCGCCCGGGCCTCGTGAGTGTGGGAGGAAACGAAACTACCAGGTGCTGTACGGCGTGTTCTCGAACGGCGAAACCGCATCCGATGCGGAGTGGACCGAGCAAATGCCGAGCCCGGATTGGTCGGGGTCCAGCAAGGTGTCGCAATTTGCAGTGACCCAGTCTTTTGCGCCTGTAATAGGATCTGGCGGAACAGCACCCAGATACTGCGCGCTCACAAGGTCGTCTAGCGATTGAGGCGCAGCTTCTTTGTCCCTGGTGTAGTCCTGGATTGCGTTGTTCATCACCCTAAGGTCTGTTTTCAGCACAGCTTCCCGCGAGCGAAGCACCGCATTTCGATAATGCACGCTTGCGATTGTGGCGAGCACTATGATGATTGCCATTACGATCATCAACTCGATCAACGTAAATCCGCGCCGAAGCGAATCAGGCTGTCCGCCGCCCGATGGATCTTTTTTATGTTGAAAAGGTCTCATTCTAGCCTGCGCCGAAATCACTGATTGTTTTACCAGTCCGAGTATTTGGTTCCGTCCAGCGCGTTCCCCGTAGATTTCGAGTAGACGTCAAACACATCTTGGCCGCCCCACGACGTCGCATCCGTATCGTCTTGCACCGAGCGCAGGCCCCAATCCGTAGTACCGGTCATGGGGTCCTTGGGAATCTCCCGCAAGAAGCGCACGTGCTGGCTTTTTGCCCCGGTCAGCTGCACGCCTTTCACCAGTGTATCGAGGTCGGGAGGATAGCCCTCCGTTCCGGCCTTTACCTGGATCAAGTTTTTATCTGCTGCGTCCTTATAGCGGTCAATCGCTGTGCGCATTTCGCGAAGGTCGTAGCGAAGGTCGGCTTCTTTTCTGCGTTTGATCGCCACGCGTGCGAGCGGCACCGCCACCGCGGCCAAGACGAATAGAATCGAGCACGCGAGGATCAGTTCGATCAGAGTGAAGCCCGCGGCGACCGCCTGAATCTTTCGCGACTCTTGATGGCGATGGGCCGGTCGCGAAGAGAAGGCGCGAGAACCTAGAAAGCGAATCGCCAGATTACGGTTTGCGCCACTCATTGTGCCTCACTGCACCCGAATGGCGGCTTCTCCGGAAACCATTGGTATGTTTCGCTGTTGAGAATCATGTGCGTTGACCTGAAGAATCTGCAGCACCGTATTTCCGGGCGCCACAGCGCGTACGACGATTCCGAGTAGCGTTCCAGTGCCGTTCACACCTGGAGTGTTCGGCTGGCGCGTCGCAGAAATGATCACTTCGCCGCGCTGCTCGTCAATTCGCTGGACGATGGCAATTTCCTGTGTGCCACCCGACAAGAATCCTCCGTTCCGTACTTCTTCCACCTGGACAACGGCCGGGTTGTAGTGAATAAGCAAGGGAATCGAATAGAGATCGGTAACATTCGAGACGCTCAGCCCCAGCGTTGTCTTGTCGCCTGGCTTCATCGTCACGCTCGGCGGGTCGAATCTCAGTTGAGCCGCGGGGCTCGCTCCAGCTTGCAGACTCGTTGCTGCCACTCCGGGTGCTGCTGGCGAGGGTGCTGGAGCCGCAGCAGACGGCCCAGCCTTTGCTCCGCTATCCACGTCGGCGTCGGCGCGATACACTCGCACGTTCGAATCCGTTCCCGCCGCTATGGTCCGCAGATTCGCAGCTGTGATTGACGGCAACCGTATGATATGAGGCGTCAGCACGATTAGCACTTCCTGGTCCGCGACACTAGTGCTGTTATCGGAAAAAAGATACTTCGCCAACGGCACGGCCACCAGGCCGGGAATTCCGTTCTGACTTTTGGTCTCGCTGTGTTGAATCAAGCCGCCCAGAACGCTTGCCTCACCTTCTTTCAGCCGAACATCGTGCTCGATTTTGTTCTGCGAAATAACCGGTTGGTTAATGCCGCCGATATTGGTGAACGAAGCGATCGAAGAAATGTCTACGGTCAGCTTCATACTCACTTCGTTGTCCGGATGCACTCTCGGTGTCACGTCGACGTTCACGCCCACATCGAGATACTGGAACTGCGTATTCACCAGTGGGTTTACAACGCCTGCGCCACCGCCCACGCCGACTCCGACGCCAGCTTGGAAGCTGCCGGTCGCCACTGGGACCCGTTGGCCGATTTTCAGTGATGCCTTCTGGCCGTCCGTAATCCGGATCTCCGGGTCCTGAATGATTTTTGTTTTGCTATCCGTCGCAATCGCGTTCGCGGTTGCACCAGGAAGCGTGATGCTGTAGTCGCTCGTGCCGAGGTTCTTCAAGTTATTCAGCGTGATCTGCGGAATTGAGGTGCCGGTGCTAGTGGTCGAAGTCGTCGATGTTGTGCTGGTTGTGCTCGTTGTGCTGGTAGTGCTATTCGGTTGAAGCGAAGTTCGCGGGGTGAACGCCAGCGAAACGCTTTGCCCGGGCAGAATGCCCAAGTCTCTCAGGCGCATTAAGTTTGCGGACAACACCTGCACGTGGATCAGCACTTCCGGCTTCGATTTATCGATATCGCGAATGATCTTGCCCGCCAACACCAGCTTGTCCGGCGTGTCGCGAATTACGATTGCATTTTGCGAGTTCACCTGCTGAATGCGCCGCAAATCGAGAAGCTGGCGAAGTCCGGTGACGATTTCCGTCAGATCCTGTGGCGTCAAAGTGTTCGAGACATAAAAGGTCTTTACCACCTCGTCTTCCACATCTTTCCGCTTTTGCGGATTATCGGGCGCCACGAAGATCACGCTTGGCGTGATCGGCTTCCAGAACGATTTGCTTTCCAGCGCCACCGCATCGAGCGCTTGCTCGAGCGTCACGTTTGGCAGCTCAGCCGTAATTCGTCGCGAGGTGAAGTCCGGGTCGAATATTACGCTGAGCCCCGCCAGCTTGGCGATTGTCTCGTACACGACGCGCGTATCGTTCGTCATTTTCAAATTAATGGGTTCCCGCGAAAGAGGCTTGAGTTCAGGAGGTTCCGAAAGAATCCCATCCTCTTGCGGATTCAAATTCATTGGCTTCGGGGCTTCGGCTGCGTTCTGTGCCGCGATCTTTTGGAGCGTCCGCCTCACTTCCTGATCCGCAATCGAACTCGAAGGGTCGACAGCCTGCGCCTTTTCGAACTCGGTCAGCGCCCGTTGCAGGTCGCCCTTTTCCTCGGCCGCTCGACCTTGCCGGATGTGGAATTGGCCGTCCTCGAACCGCATCTGCGAAGCGCGGAGCTTATATTCCGCATTTGTGGGGTCAGCCCGCAGCGCGCGCTCGTAATACACCAGCGCCGTGTCGTAGTCCTGCACCGCCTCGGCCTTTTTAGCTGTCTGAAAGTCTGAGTTTGATTTCGGGCATCCCACCAGAAGCGCCGCAAGAAGCGCCATCGAGGACCCTAAAGTGAGGATTTGAAAGGGTGTTCGGGGGTATTTGCCGTTCCCTTGACTGGAACCCACCCCGCGCGCTGAAGATATCAGACCGTGTCTACAAAGCAAAAACGCCCTCCGAAATCGGCTGTCTCAGGACTTGGCTGTCTCAGGACCTGGAAAAGTCTAGCACCCGCTCTGTGATGCAGCAACAAATCCCCGCGTTGCCGTACTTACAAACTAATACCCCGGCCGCGGCTTTTTGTTGCGGATACATGAATGATCGAGGATGGTTGGAACTCGGGGCGAATCTGCGGCTTGCGGGATGTCTCAGCCGGCGGCTATCATGTTTGGTTCATGAAATCGGCGGAGAAGAAACAGCAGTACGAGGGCGTAAAGATCGTCGCGCAAAACCGCACAGCCTCGTACAACTACACGCTGGGCGATAAGTTCGAGGCAGGCCTGGTGCTCCTTGGAACCGAGGTGAAGACCCTCCGTGAAGGCAAAGCCGCCCTGCGGGATGCCTTCGCCGAGATTCGCGGCAGCGAGGCGTGGCTGGTGAACTCTCATATTCCGGAATATCTGCCGGGAGGTTCCCGGAACCACGACCCGCTCCGCAAGCGCAAGCTCCTCCTGAACCGTCGTGAGATCGACAAGCTCCAGGTTCAGATCCAGCAGAAAGGCATGACCATCGTCCCGTTGAAGTTTTACTTCCGCGACGGGATGGCCAAGTGCGAACTCGCGGTCGGCAAAGGCAAGAAGTTCCACGACCGCCGCGAATCCGAAAAACAAAAAGAAGCAAAACGTGAAGCCAGCGAGGCGATCAGCCGCTCTCGCCGGCGATAGAACAACGATAAAATCAGCGATAAAATCGAAAGGAACCCATGCAGATCCAGATCGACTCTCAGCCGTACTCTTCAATTCAGACTGATGCGCTGGTCACATACGTTTTTGAGGGTGATAACAAAATTGACGGAGTTCTTGCCGATATCGACCGCCGCACGACGGGCGGACTCGCCACATTGGCCGCCAGCGGCGAACTAACTGGCAAAGCGCTCGAAACCGTCCTGCTGCATTTCCCCGAGGGCGTGGACGCGAAGCGTTTGCTCCTCGTCGGGGCAGGGAAGCCGGGGAAATTCGTTGTTGGCGACCTGCGCAAAATCGCCGGTGCCGCGCTGCGCTATTTGAAATCGCGCGGGGTGAAGAATTTCGCGTTTCTCACGCGCGAAGGCGAGCGAAGCCCTGCCGCGGCGCAAGCCATTACCGAAGGGCTTCTCGTCGCCGATTTTGAGTCCGATAAGTACCGCTCGGAGAAGAAGAACAATAAGGAGATTCAATCCGCCTCGCTCGCCGGGTTCGGAAACGGCTCGATCTCCGATGTGAACGAGGCGATCGAGCGTGGACGCATCATCGCTGAATCGCAGAATTTTGCGCGCGATCTCATCAACGAGCCTTCCAACCGCCTTACGCCGCGCATGCTTGCTGCCAAGGCCGAGGCAATGGCTAAGGAAGTTGGTTTGGGCGTTGAAATCCTCGATGACCGCAAAATCACCGAACTGAAAATGGGCGCGTTGCTCGGAGTTGCGCAGGGAAGCGTCGAGCCGCCACGTGTGATCGTTTTGCGCTACGAACCGCAAACGCTGCGGCCGGGCGCGCCAGTCCTTGGGCTTGTTGGTAAAGCCGTGACTTTCGACACCGGAGGCATCTCCATCAAGCCGGCCGACAACATGGAAAAGATGAAGTACGACATGGGCGGCGGCGCCACGATGCTCGGCGCAATGCGCGCTCTGGCGTTTCTGAAGCCTTCGATCTCCGTGATCGCGGTGATTCCCGCGACCGAGAACATGCCCGGCGGGCGAGCGCAAAAACCGGGCGACGTGCAGGTCGCTATGTCCGGGAAAACGATCGAGGTGATCAACACGGACGCCGAAGGCCGCATGGTTTTGGCCGACGGCCTCACGTACGCGAAGAAACTTGGAGTGACGCACATCATTGACGCCGCGACACTCACGGGCGCGATTCAGGTGGCGCTTGCCAATGTGCACGTTGGCGCGTTCGGCACGCCTCGCGAGTATCTCGACCAATTTCTCGAAAGCGCGAAATCTGCCGGCGAGAAAATGTGGCCGATGCCCATCGACGATGAGTATCAGGAAATGATCAAGAGCAACATCGCGGACATTCGCAACACCGGCACCGGCAAGGGTGGTGGCGCGATCACCGGCGCGTGGTTCATCAAGGAATTCGCTGAGGACACGCCGTGGATTCACCTCGACATCGCCGCGACGTGCTGGGTGGACGAAGGGCGACCGTGGCTGGCGAAAGGCCCAACGGGCGTTGCGATCCGCTCGATTGTGGATTTCGCGATGAAACTGTAGGCGAGTCGCGCGAACGCCGGCTGGTGCGGACGAGTTGCCCGACATTACGCAGAGATCCTTCGCTCCGCTCAGGATGACAGGAGCGGGTGGGCATGCTACATCTTCTCCGGCGCGACGATTCCCATAAGGCCAAGCGCGGCGACCAGTTTGTCGCGGACGAATATTGTTAGCATCAGCAAGAATGATCGCTTCGCTTCATCTTCTTCCGACAGAATGTGATGCTTGTGATAAAACCCGTTGAACGCCTGCGCGAGTTCAAACGCATAGCGTGTCACGAACGCCGGCTCCTGCGCCGAGACCGCCTGGTCGGCATACGCGTCCAGCGAGCCTGCTAGCAGCAAGAGCTCCCAGAGATCGTCGGCTGCAGGCGCTGCTAGAATCGCGGGGTCAAAGCGACGACCAACGACGCCATTTTCGCTGCTGTCTAGCGCTGAATGAGCTGATTCAATTTGCTGTGCGACCTTTTGCAGGATTCCATTGATGCGGACCACCGCGTATTGCACGTAGGGGCCGGTTTCGCCTTCGAAGCTTAGGGCGTCCTTGAAATCGAAAGCGATTACCGTTGAGCGCGTAAAGCGCAGGAGGAAATAACGCAGGGCGCCGACTGCTACCGCGTGGGCGATTGCCTTTCGCTCGGCTTCGGGCTCTTCTGCATGGCGCGCGTCCACTTCGGCTTGCGCACTTTCCTCCAGGCGGTCGAGCAGATCGTCGGCCTTCACGCCTTGCCCTTTGCGACCGCTTACCTCGACGTATGGCTTCTTGGCATCTTCTTCGGGAATTTCGTAGCCCATTTCGCGGGCGCAACGCGGAGTTAACGCAACGACGTTGTAGGCGAAGTGTTTCAAGCGGTCGGCTTGTTCTGTGTAGCCCAGCGCGCGCAGTCCTGCCGCGACTACTTGTTGCGGATACGCTTGCCGCGAATCCACTACGTTGAAGACTTCCTGCGCGTGGCCGAAATGTGGAGCGCCTGCATCGTCGCGGCCGCTCGATGTCACCCAGGCTTCGTGGCCGTCCGGGTGCGTGTGAAACCGCTGGTAGTGAAAATCGCGGTCGAGAAGGCCGAACTTCCAGAGGTGGTAGGCGATGTCTTTTCCGACATACGTGACCGTGCCATTGGATCGGACGATGATTTTGGCTTCGGCCTGTTCGGCGGGCTCTTCGTCTGTTTTGTCGTTTGTATTGTCGGGGGTTTCTGGCTGACCTTCTTTTGCTTCGCGGTCAGAGGGGAGCTGCATCACCCAGCAGCCTGCAGTTTTCCCGGTTGTTGCGAGCTGAATCGCGCCGCTTTTCTTGAGCATGTCGAAGGCGGCGTCCCAGAATTTCAGGTGCAGGATTTCGCTTTCCTGAGTAAGCAGGTCGTAGTCGATTCCGAGGCGGTCGAGCGTTTCGAGATGGCGGTGCACGATGGCTGTGGCGACGAGTTCGGCCATTCGCGCGGCTTCTCCCTGGCCCTCCTCGATTTCTTTCAAAGTGTGAGCGCGCAGATCGAGGCGCGATTTATCTTCGGCGAGAAATTGCGTGACGCGGGTGTAGAGATCCCAGCAGACATAATCGAACCTGGGCTCGAGAGTGAGAGCGCGCACGTCGTCGATGGATTTTTTTTCGAGATGCAGAAATCCGAGAACTACGTCGGCGACCTGGACTCCCGTGTTGTCAATGTAGTTCTGAATTTCGACGTTTCGGCCGGCGTGGCGCAGCAGGCGAACGAAGGTGTCGCCCAGCACCGCGTTGCGCAGGTGGCCGATGTGCGCAGCTTTGTTCGGGTTGATCGCGGTGTGTTCGACGATCGTCTTGGGCGCGTCAGCGCTAGCGGCCGTGGATTTCTGTGTGGACTCGATGAGTGCGCCCATAAAAAATTCTGCGCGGTCGAAGAAAAAATTCAGATAACCGGCGCCTGCTACTTCGATTCGAGCGACGCCTTGAATCGGCTTCAACGAATTCGCAATTTCCTGTGCCAGCGCGCGAGGAGGCTTCTTCAGGCGCTTGGCCAACTCGAAACAGACGGGCGAGGCGGCTTCGCCCATGGCAAGTTTGGGAGGGCGCTCGGTGGCGATGGGCACGTCGGTCTTGTAACGCTCGTGGATGTGGTGCCTTAGGGCCTTCCTAATCCGATCCTCGACTACTTTGTACACAAGCCTCCTACGGGCGCGCTGACGCGCTGAGAGAATCCCGCGATTATAGGGAATGCGGAGAGGGGCGTCAAAGCGCGAAGAGCAAAGGGCTGACGAGACGCGAAAGGAAAGGCGAAAGAGCCGGCAAGATGCCGGCGCTACAAGGGAACGAGCGCGCGACCGAGCCAAGGATGGCGAAGTGATGCTGATGGGTGACGCTCCGCGGCCTGGGAAAACGAAAGCAAAAACTGCGATTTTTTTGCGATTAGAAAATTTTAGATCGCTGATTCTTATGGGATTTACGTGGAATTCTAATTCCAGATTTGCGATTAGAAATTTGGCGGATTTTAGGGATTTTGTTTCGCCCACGCTCCGGAGAGCGTGGGCTTGGAATCGCGGGGCGTCTTGCTCCTCGCTCATTGCCCTGTCTGCAAGTCCTTTTAAATCATAGTAAGTTGATGGATGATAACACAACAGTAATAGCTGAGCAAGGAAATAGATGGCTCTGTTGGCATCGGTCCGAAGATGCCGGAGGGCGACCCAGTACGCGAGGCTTCCGTCGAATCCAAACCGCCCGGCAAGCCGCCGCACTCCAAATGTCTTTGAGGTCACGTAGCGGGCGGATTTGACACGACTTAGAGGGCAGACTAACATCGTTTTTTCGGATTGCCGCGATGATTTCGGCAGTGCACGCATGAAAAGCTCGCGTATCGCCTATTTCGACTGTTTTTCTGGCATCAGCGGGGACATGGTGCTTGGCGCCCTGGTGGATGCGGGGGCGGAACTGCGCGAGGTCGAAGCTGGGTTGCAGGGGCTGGGGCTTGAGAATTGGAGCATCTCGGCTGAGAAGGTGCAGCGCGGGGCGATTTTTGCGACGCATGTGAAGGTAAGAAGCGGGGAGGAGCATCATCATCGCGGGCTTTCGGTTATTTTGAAGCGCATCGAAGAGGCTCATCTTGCGCCGCGAGTTGCTGTGCGGGCGACAAAAATCTTCGAGCGGCTGGCGGAGGCTGAGGCGAAGGTTCACAACATCGAGGTCGAGAAGGTTCATTTTCACGAGGTGGGGGCGGTGGATTCGATTGTTGACATTGTGGGATCGGCGATCGGATTTGAGCTGCTGGGGATCGAGGAATTCGCGTGTTCGCGATTCGATGTTGGCGGGGGACAGGTGAAGACAGCGCACGGGGTGCTTCCTGTGCCAGCGCCGGCCACTGCTGAACTGTTGCGCGGTGCGCCTACGTATTCGAGCGGAATCGAGCGGGAGCTTGTGACGCCGACTGGGGCCGCCATCGCGACTACTCTTGCGACGCGTTATGAGGAGATTCCGCCGATGACTCTGCGCACGATTGGCTACGGCGCGGGGTCGGCTGATCTGAAAGAGAAGGCTAACGTGATGCGGCTGCTGATTGGCGACTCACTTGAGGCAAGCGAATCCGAGGTGGGCGGGCGGTGGGATTCGCGGGTTACCGTGATCGAAACGAACCTTGACGACATGAGCCCGCAGATTTATGGCTACTTTGCCGAGCGGGCACTGGCGGCCGGGGCGCTCGATGTTTTTTCGACGCCGGTGCAGATGAAAAAGAATCGTCCTGGGCAGCTGGTCACGCTTTTAAGCGAGCCGCAGTATGTGACGCGATTGATCGATTTGATTTTCAGGGAGACTACGACGATTGGCGTTCGAACGTACGACGTGCGGCGGAAAACTCTGAATCGCGAGTTTGTGGCTGTTGAAACGCCGTTGGGCTCGGTGCGCATGAAAGTTTCGCGGATGAACGGAAGGATTCTGAACGCTTCGCCCGAGTACGAAGATTGCCAGAGGATCGCGGCTGAACGCGGCGTGCCGTTGAAGCAGGTGATTGCGGCAGCATCGTTTGAATTTCAGAAGAATCGTGAACGATCCAAATAATCCATGAACAATCCGAACATTCTCGACACCAGGACCAAGTACTATCTTACGACGCCGATTTACTACGCGAATTCGCGTCCGCACGTTGGTTCGGCGTACACGACGATCGTGTGCGACGTGATCGCGCGACACAGGCGCATGACGGGCTTTGATGTGGCATATCTCACAGGAACCGACGAGCACGGCGTGAATATCGAACGCGCCGCGGAGAAGGCCGGTATTTCGCCCGCCGAACTGGTCGAACGCAATCAGAAGATTTTTGTCGAGCTCTGGAAACTTCTGGGGATCAGCTACACGCATTTCATTCGAACCACTTCGATGCAGCATGCACGTTCTGTGCAAGCGCTCGTTCGACGCACCATGCGGCGGTCGCCTCATGCGATTTACAAGGCGAAATATGAAGGCCGCTACTGCATCTACGACAACCTGTACATCAGCGACACGCCAGAGCCAGCGGATTGTCCCAACTGCGGGCGACCGGGAGAGCTGATTTCCGAGGAGAACTATTTTTTCCGGCTCTCGGAATATGCGGACCGGTTGCTAGCGCTTTACAAAGATTGTCCAGCATTCGTTCAACCTGATTTCAGGCTCAATGAAGTGCGAAGCTTCGTCGAGAGCGGACTGAAAGACATTTCTATCAGCCGAAAATCGATCAAATGGGGAATTCCATGGCCGGATGATCCCGAGCACGTGTTTTACGTCTGGTACGACGCGCTGACCAGCTACATGACCGGGATTGGATTCGGAGAGGGCGAAGAAGGCAGCGAAGAGTTCCGGAGATACTGGCCAGCGAATCTGCACATGATTGGGAAGGAAATTATTCGCTTCCACGCTGTATATTGGCCCGCGTTTTTGATGGCGGCGGAATTGCCGTTGCCGCATCAAGTGTTTGCACATGGCTGGCTGCTTTTCGAACAGGAAAAGATGAGCAAGTCGAAGGGAAACGTGGCGTATCCCGAGCCGATCGTAAAGGTTCTTGGCAACGACGCGTTGCGCTATTACCTGCTGCGCGAGGTTGTTTTCGGACAGGATGGCAATTTTTCGCGTGATGCGCTCATCACTCGCTACAACGCTGATTTGGCCAACGGCTTAGGGAATCTTGCGAGCCGTATTCTGACGATGATTGAAAAATACTGCGACGGGAAGATTCCCGATCCGCCGTTTCCGCCCTCGAGCGATCAGACGATTGTGCACAAATCGACAGCCGTGCGGGGCGAGGCCCGGACATTGATCGACGGGCACAATTTCAGCAGCGCGCTTGAGAAGATCTGGTCGCTGATCTCGACGATCGACAAATTCGTGACTGACAACAAACCATGGGATCTGGCGGCGGACGCCAGTCAAAAAACTCGTCTCAACGGAATTCTTTACGATTCCTGTGAGGGTCTGAGGATCGTCACTTTGCTGCTGTATCCGTTTCTGCCCAATGCGACTGCGAAAATCTGGGCGGCTCTCGGGCAGTCAGGCGCAATCGAGAAACAGCTGGTCGACGAAACGCCGTGGGGAAGCCTGATGCCGGGAACTCGAATCGGCAAACTCGAACAGATTTATCCGCGCGTCGAAAAGAAAGAAACTTCAGAGAGGATCGAAGCTATGGAAAACGAAATTCGCAATCCGGGCGCTGCGGCGCCTACAGCAACGAGTTCCAAACCAACCAGTGGGGCGACACCGGGGGGCGCGGCTGCTGCGGCTCCGGCTGCGACAGTGCCGGGCGCGAAAATCACGATTGACGATTTCGCGAAAGTGGAGCTGCGGGTGGGTGTGGTGAAGTCTGCTGAAAAAGTGCAAGGCGCGGACAAGTTGCTGAAGGTGATGGTCGATATCGGGGATGAAGTGCGGCAGGTGCTTGCCGGGATCGCGCTGGCCTATGCGCCCGAGCAGCTTGTCGGACGCAAAGTTGTGGTGGTGACGAATCTCGCGCCGCGAAAGATGCGCGGACAGGAATCGAACGGGATGCTACTGGCTGCATCGGATGGGGCGGATGGCAAACCGGTACTCGTCACGTTTGCGGAGGATATTCCTGCGGGCGCCAAGGTGAAATAACTCCCACCATGGATACCGGAGAGCC
This sequence comes from uncultured Acidobacteriota bacterium, assembly GCA_963729525.1. Classification (GTDB taxonomy): domain Bacteria; phylum Acidobacteriota; class Terriglobia; order Acidiferrales; family UBA7541; genus Palsa-295. Next base: position 1,463,185 of record CAVSOB010000005.1, on the reverse strand, counting down.
CGATTCGTACGAGATTCTGGCGTCGCACTACGACAGTGGCTATTGCTCGAAACAGGATTTGGTCGACGTGCCGTTCTACGTGGATGTCGCGAGGAAATCCGGCGGCCCGGTGCTGGAGATTGCGTGTGGAACTGGCCGCGTTTTGCTGCCCATTGCGCGAGAGGGAATCGAAATCGAGGGGGTGGACAATTCTGAGTCCATGCTGCGGATTGTCCTACGCAATCTGGCGCGGGAGCCGCGTGAGGTACGCGAGCGAGTGACCATTCACCGAGGCGACATGCGCGACTTCCGCCTAGAGAAAAAGTTTCGGCTGGTGACCATTCCATTTCGACCGCTGCAGCACATGTACACCGTGCAAGACCAAGTGGCCGCGCTTACGACTGCGGCGTTTCATGTGGCGGAGGGCGGCCGCCTTGTGTTCGATGTATTCTTTCCGAATTTCGAGGGGATTGCTGCGAACATCGGCAAAGAGATTCTCGATCTCGAGTGGACTATTGATGGGGAGCCGCGGAAGGTCGTGCGGCGATACTTTCGCAAGAAGTCATACGACAAGGTTCAGCAGACGTTCAGCGGCGAATTCGTGTTCAGGACTTATGAAGGAGACAATCTCACTCTCGAAGAAACGGGTCCGCTGAAAATGTCGTACTACACATATCAGCAGTTGCGCGCGCTTTTTCTCTTAGCGGGACTGGAACCGGTGGAAGAGTACGGTTCGTTTGGTCGGGAGTCGCTCGATAATGAGGCGCGGGAGATGATTTTTGTGCTGCAGAAGAGCGGGTCGCACGGGCCGGGAAGCGGTGGCGTGAGAAGGAAATAGGAATTGAAAATCATCGACTCGCATGCGCATCTGGAGTTTCCGCAGTTCGATGAGGACCGTGACGCCATGCTTGAACGTACGCGTGCAGCGGGAGTTGAGACGCTGCTCGCGATCGGCAGTGGGACGGGCCCCGAGCGGCTGAACGCGGCGATTCCGTTTGCCGAGCAGCACGACTGGATTTACGCGACGGTGGGAATTCATCCGCACGAAGCGAAGCTTGCTACGGAGGAACATTTCGAGAAGCTCGACGAACTGGCGAAGCATCCGCGCGTGATTGCGTGGGGCGAGATCGGCCTGGACTACTATTACGATCATTCGCCGCGCGACGTGCAGGAGCAGGTGTTTCGCCGGCAGCTGGGGCAGGCGCGAGCGGCAAAGCTACCGATCGTGATTCACTGCCGCGATGCGTGGGCGGATTGCCTGGAAATGATCGCGCAGGATTGGAGTTCGAGCGGACTGGGCGGAATTCTTCACTGCTTCACGGGAACGCTCGACGATGCAAAGCGCGGGCTCGATATGGGTTTTATGGTTTCGTTTGCGGGAAATGTTACTTACAAAAAAATGCAGAATTTGCGCGATGTGGCGAAGAAAATTCCGCTTGAGCGGTTGCTGACGGAAACCGATTCGCCATTTCTTCCGCCCGAGGGGCGACGCGGGAAGCGAAATGAGCCGGCCAATGTGGTGGAGGTAGCGCGGGCGTTGGGGAATGTGAGAGACTTGCCGGGCGAAGAGGTGGCTGCAGTAACTGCTGCGAATTTTCGGCGTTTTTTCCGGCTTGATGTGCAGAATCAAGCGGCGCACAAAGGGTAAAATTCCAAGATGAGCTTCGCCGTCCAGACCGTGAAGGAAATTTTCGAGCTGGTTCGCGATGATCTCGCGCTGGTCGAGCGGGAGATTGCTGGGCAGAATGCCGCGGCGATCGAGCCGGTGTGCGAGATTTCGAGTTATCTGCGCGAGGGCGGCGGGAAGCGGCTTCGTCCGGCTTTGCTTCTGCTGGCGGCTGGAGCATCGGGCTATCGCGGGCCGAGCGCGATCCGGCTGGGCGCGGTTGTCGAGCTGATTCATAACGCGACTTTGATCCACGATGATGTGATTGATGGCGCGAACACGCGGCGGGGGCGTCCGAGCGCGAATGCGCGGTGGGGAAATCACATGAGCGTGCTGGCGGGCGACTGGCTGTATATGCAGTCGTTCGAGATGGCGTTGCGCGAGCGAAATTTCGCGATTCTCGATATTCTGATCGATCTTACGCAGAACATGGTGGAAGGGGAACTGCTGCAGTTGACGCGGCTCGGGCAGATTGATTTGACCGAGACGGAGGCGACCGAACTGGCTTATCGCAAGACGGCGTGTTTGTTTAGCGGTTGTTCGCGGCTGGGTGCAATTCTGGGCGGGCAGCCGAAAAGCGTGGAAGACGCGCTTGGCGAATACGGACGAAATGCTGGGTTGGCGTTTCAGCTTGTGGATGACTTGCTGGATTTTACGGCTTCGCCCGAGCAGCTCGGCAAGCCTGTGTTGAGCGATTTGAAGGAAGGGAAGGTGACCCTGCCGCTGATTTTGGCGCTTCGCGCTGAGGTCGCGCGCACTGGCGATGGGAATGGGCACGATGGTAATGGCGGGGGCGGGCGGGGGCTTGTCGCGACAGTGCTCGAAGAGCGAGGGTTCGTGAGTGTGCGCCCGGAACAGATCACGCGGTTAGTACGCGAAAGCGGCTCGCTCGAGCGCGCGGCGAATCTCGCGCATGAATATGTAGCGCGGGCGAAAGAAGCGTTGGCAGAATTGCCCGACTCGGACTACCGGCGGGCTCTCCTCGCTGTTCCCGATTACATTCTCGCACGCGAAAATTAAGAATCGGGTCCTGATGTTACGCTCGCCGAGCGGGTGTGTTGCTATTGGGGTTTCGGGGTTGAGGTTCCGGCAGCTGCAGGCGTTTGTTTTCCGAAGCGCACTTCATGCGCGATTAGATCGCTTCCTACCGGCTTGGCGTGAATGACTACGCGGTCGCCTACTTTCAAATCTTTCAGGGTGGCGCTCGCGCCGCTTTTCACGAACGACGTGTCCGGCGCGATTTTCACGATCTGCACTTCCTTAGTTTGGGTTTCGACGGTAATTTCCGTGTCCGTGATTTTTGTCACGGTGCCGAGCACGTGCTTATCAGTGCCGTGAGCGAAAGCGACGGTGGCGAGCGAAACGATTGCGAGTAAGGCGAGTAGTTTAGCCAGCAAAATTCCTCCTCAGGTGACGCTAAATTCGCATTGTGTTTAATGGCCGTTCAAAAAATCGTGTTCGAGCTGTTCTTCCTTGATGTCCGCAGGGCTGCGCGGATTATGCTCCTTCATGTCAGCAAGGTCCTCTTCAGTTAGATGCGGCAAGTGCCGGATGAAGAGGACCAGATGCCAGGTTTCGTGGTCGTTTGGGCCGCCTGGTCCCCAGGCAGGCATGCCGGTGAACCGAATGCCGTTCTCGATTATGTAGTAGAGCTCGCCGTCGGTGAGATTTTGAGTGGCCGCCAGGCGCATATCGGGCGCTCGTGGATAGAGGTTCTGACCCATCTCGGTTTTACCGCTGCCATCGTTCGCGTGGCAGCTCGCGCAATGATCGGCGAAGTGGCGCCGCGCTTCCACGAGGGCGTCCGGAGTGGATTCCATCGGATTTTTTGCCGCGCGCGCCGACTTGGGAATTGCGAGGCGTTGTACCGTTTGACCGAGGAAGGTCTCGAACGAGCCGGGGGGCGTCCGCGCGCTCATGCCCGTGAGGGTGAGCCATCCGAGAAAGAGCGCGAAAACGACCGCTAGGACTGCGAGCGGAACGATGATGCGCAACGCTGGGCTCCTTGTCCGCCGGGGATACGATGGTTCAGGCGCGAATGGTTGCTAGTAATGAAAGCGATAGCGCACTTCAACGTAGATTTCTCGCGGATCATTGTAGTGAAATCCTCCGAACGTCACGCTGTTGTCTAGAAGGACGCGGCGATTTGCCACATTCAGAGCGGTCACCGAAACACTGTATTTCTCCTTGAAGCTCTTCCCGAGCGTTAAGTCAAAATTGGCATGCCCCGGCAAATAGTTTCCGGGATATTGCGCGTTGGGAAATCCGTTGTGGAATCCCGAGCCATAGTACACGTTTGTCGAAGCGTACGTTTGCCAGGGAAGAGTCGCATTGAAGCCCAGGTTCAAAGTATTTCTCTGATCGTGGTCAACGGGGCCATATCCCGGCGGCGGATACTGCGAGCACATTGGCATCGCAGGAGGACAGATTAAGCCTCCCGTGATGGGTGAGGTTGCTTGCGCGATTTGATTCGCATAGGCAAGGTGAAACTGGCCGCGCCGCCAAACGCGGGGAGAGCGCAAGGTGAGCTCCCAACTTTGAATCAAAGCGGCTTTCCATGTGATCGGCCAGAAAAGATTGGATGCTCCAATATTGTTATGATCCAGCCAGTTCTGTGCTCGCGTTTGAAAATGATCTGCGTCGAGAGCCCAGCTGCGAAATGGAATCGTGACGCCGAACTGATACTCTTCGTCTCGCTCGCCGTGGAGCGGAGCGAATGCAAACCCCTGGCTGTTTGCAAAACCGTCGAGTGGGCCTGTAGCGGTGAGCAGAGGCGGCGGCTGATAAAAATGTCCATAGAACGCGCGAAAGACCCAATTTACGCGTGGAATTTTTACGGCAACACCGACGCGCGGGTCCACTTCATTCTCCACAATATCGGCCGTAAAGTGTGATTGGCGAAAGCCGGCGATTAACGTCAGCCATGGGGTCACTTTGAATTTGTCGCTGACGAATATTTCCTCGAGTCCTCCCGTAATGGAGGCCGAAGACGGCGGAAAGTTTTGACTGCCGTCCGTAAGTTGATTATTGAAGAAGTTGCTTTGATGCTGAGCGAATCCATACAGGCCCACCTGAATGTCATTCTTCCAAACGTTTGCGTTAAGGCTGGCTTGCAGCCCGCCATAATTGGAAGTCTGATCGACGTTGGTGGCCACGGGGAAATCGGTGGTCGGAGCTTGATAGCTGGCTTTCGTGTAATGATAGAAAGGCGAAACTGTTAGTAACAGATTTGGATTGAATGTATGTATCCAGGAAAATGCAACATAGCCATCGGTTTCGTGCTGTCCATCACGAAGACCATAACTGGGGGCCGCGCCGGCGGCGACCAACTGCTGGTTTCCGATTGAATTCGGATCCGGGTCGTAAGGAATCTGGTAATAATCCTGCCTCAGCGAGGTCGTCAGCCGAAATTGGTTCCGGCTGCCTGGGTTGTATATGAACGACGCGAACCCTCCATAACCGTTCTGCGCATCGTGAAAGACTTGACCTATCGGAGTCTGAAGGCCGTAGTTTGACCGGTTCCCATTCAAGCTTACATAGTAAGCGAATCGATCGGTGTGTCCGCCGAGATTGATTTGATCGTTCGTTTGATACCAATTTCCAAAACTGGTAACAAGCTCCGCCTCATTGTTGCGCTCGAAGCCGCTGCGGGGCACGATATTGAAGATTCCGTAGGTCCGGTCTCCATAATCAGCTTCGTAACTTCCTCTCAGAACCTCGAGATAGTCGATGTCTTTAGGGTCGATTTGAGGACCGAGATTCGAGGCGATATTGGTATTGGGTATGGGGACACCGTCAATGAGCCAATCGACCTGATGACCTCCGCGCATGTGCAACATGTCGTGCGTCACATAAGCAGCCGGGACGTAGTCGGTGATCATTGCAAGGCTGTTGGTTCGGTCGGCGCCCGGGGTTTGCGCAATGTCTAGGCGATTTACGAGAGAAGTTGGCGTCACGGAGTCGACAGTCGCAACCTCTTCCTGGGCTTCGGCGGTGACAGTAGTTGTTTGGTTTAGCGCTGCAAGTTTTAGTTGAAAATGAAGTACCGGAGCCGCATCCGCAAGCACTGTCAGCGTCCCTTGCGTATCGGCAAACCCGGTCTTGGTTACGGTAAGAGCATAGTCTCCCACCGGCACCGCCGAAAACGAAAAAGAGCCTTCCGGATCGGTCTGAGTAGTTTGAGTCCAGTCCGATGTAGCTGACTTGAGCTTCACTGTCGCGCCGGCAACGGGCCGGTGCTGCGGGTCGTGGACGACACCACGAATGCTTCCGAAAATTGTCGCTTGCAGTGACGAGATAAACGTGGACAAACATAACAAAAACAGAACGAGCCCGAAGCTGCTGACGTGCTTCCGCATAAAACCTCCGCATGAGTTATTGGATTTTCTAAAGCGCCCAAACGGCGCTTAGCTGCGCGGAGGTTCGAATGGTGCGGCGAAAAAGCCAGCAGGAAGCGAATCAATCGATTGCGCGATCGCAGTGCGGACAGGAATTGGCAATACCAAACTCACTGACGATGATGGGGTTGTGGGAGCCAGAGGCGCAAGAAGTCCGAAGTCCATCGGATGATGCCCCGCTTTCATGGAGCAGTACATTGCGTGGCCTGCTTCCCCGTGATGGCAGGCCATGCGGCTTTCTTTCGATTCCGGCGCGTGGCCCGCATGCGTTCCGTGCCGAAGGCAGCAGAGGTTATTGCATGCTTCGCCTAGTCCGGACGACGCGCGTGCGAGAAGGGCAAGCGGCGTCGCAAAAAGTGCTAACACTAGCACGATGGCTTGGGCGCGTTGCATTGGCCCTTAGATTAGCACGATTTCCGCGCCCGGCTCCACGGGGTATTCCGGCACGATTCTACTTGCAGCCGGGATTTGCGTTTCAAAATACGAAGCGATAGGCTGGCACCGTGCTGCCGCTCAAGCTCATTTACGACGACCGCTACGATCTGAATTTGGGCGCGCATGTTTTTCCTTCTCAGAAATACCGTCTCGTCTACGAAAGGCTTCTACAAGAGCGCATTGCGACGCCGGAGGACTTCCTGAAGCCCACGCCGGCGAGTGATGAAGATATTCTGCGGGTACATTCGCAGGACTATGTCTATAAGCTGAAGACTGGATCTTTGACGCGCGCGGAAGTGATGCGCATGGAAGTGCCCTATTCTAGGGAATTGATCGAGGCGTGCTGGCTGGCGGCGGGTGGTTCGATTCTGGCTGCGCGGCGCGCTCTTGAAGACGGTTTTTCCGCAAACGTTGGCGGTGGTTTTCATCATGCGTATCCCGACCACGGAGAGGGATTCTGCGTGATTCATGATGTAGCAGTGGCCATCCGGAAGATGCAAGCCGACGGTGCGATCGAGCGGGCAATGGTGGTCGATACGGACGTGCACCAAGGGAACGGCACGGCGGCAATTTTCGGAGGCGACGAGACGGTCTTTACGATGTCGATCCATCAGGAGCATAACTATCCCTATCCCAAGCCGCCTTCCACGGTGGATGTGAATCTGCCTGATGGAATCGGTGATGCGGATTACCTCGCAATCCTCGAAAAATACTTGTATCGCTCCTTCGAAGAGTTCTCGCCGCAATTGCTTTTTTATGTGGCGGGCGCCGATCCTTATCGGGAAGACCAGCTGGGAGGGCTAGCGCTTACGATGGACGGCCTGGCGCGTCGGGACGCACTTGTCATGGGGTATGCACAACGAAATCAAGTTCCGACTTCCGTCACACTGGCGGGCGGATACGCGCGGAAGTTGGAAGATACCGTCAGCATTCACGTGAACACGATCAAGGCTGCAATTCAGGCTGCGGAGCGCTTGGGCGTGCGTCCCGTTTCTCCCTCGGAATAGCCGCGTGCGGAGAGTCTTATTTCGCAGGAGCACTCAGAGCAGTCTGAATCGCTGTGGTTAATTCCTCCGAAAAGGTGTTCGATGTAAAGCCGCTCACGCGATAGATAATTTTCCCTTTGCGGTCAACGATCATCACAGTCGGCAGCGTCTCAACCTTCAGGAATTCGTCTACTCCGTCCGCGAAAGCAACTGGGACGGTCCATTTTTCGCGCGCAACAAACGGCGCCACGAGCGACTGATCGTCGTCCGTATTGATCGAAAAAAAGGACACATTCGGATCGCCGGAGTAGTTCTTCGCGATTTGGTCAAATATCGGCTCGAGGATGTGACACGGCGTGCACCAAGTGGCCCAAAAGCTCATCACAATCGTCTTTCCGCGGTAAGGCGCGACGAACAGGGGAGTATTGTCGAGACGGCGCAATACAAACGCATACAGATCCTGCGCACTGGAATTCCGGGCCGCAGGGCTGTCGCTGGCAGTGCCCGGGCGGAGGTAATCGTAGGTCGTTAGTAATTGTTCGCCGAGTCCTTGTTCGCTTCCGTGTGTTTGCTTCCATACATTCCCGAGCTTCAGCCGGATTTCATTGCGATCCACTTTTCCGGCGGGTCCTGATTCCGGCAGAACAAACGCGAGAGAATACTCCTGAACTGCGCGGCCCAGATCTTTTTGAATTTCTGCAATTTCTCCAAGCGTTTCCGCCGCAACGGCGTTTGCGCGAAGCGCATAACTCATCTGTAAGTCTTTTATCGCAGGGTCATACATACGCTGAGACCTTTCGATTTGGCCGCGCAGCGCGTACAGCTGGCTAAGAATCGTGTCGCGATGATCCTGCCATTCCTGGAGGGAGACTCGCTCCGGGCGTTCGTTGGGCGTGGATTTTTGAATTCGATCGAGCACACGAGAGACGTATCCGTTCGCTCGGGTGAGGCTGGCGTCGTCACGTTTTCGCTGGAGAATTGACACAGCCAGCAGCATCATTTCGGAGTCATCTGGACGTTCGGCGATGAGTTGTTCGGAATAGTCGAGAGCGCAGTCGTCGTCGCGAAGCTGCTGGCACGCTTCAATCAGCGCGCGATCGACGGCAGCTCGGCGCGGAGCCTCCGGAAATCGCCGTAGATAATCCTTTAGGTTGCGAACCAGTGCGGCGCGGTCATTTCCTGCAGAGTTGAGGGCCTTTTGTAGCTCTGCTTCGGCATCTGCGTCCCGTTTCGAATCCGAACTCGCCGCCGATTTCGACGCGGACGGTTTCGATGTCGAGGTTTGCGCACAAACACTGGTGGTGGCCGCAAAAAACGCGCAACCACACACAATGAGTTGGACAGCTCGCATCTGTGAATCATTCTAACGCGGAATTAAAAAATAGAGTCGTTTCAAGTCCCGCGAGAGGTAATCAGTGGAGAAGGATTTTGCCGGAGCTGGTCTCGATTTCGACGCGAGCCTTGCCGTCGCCAATTCGCGCACGTAACTCGTGCTTTCCCGTGGTTCCTTCCATGGTGATCGGGATCTGCGTGTCGATGTCGCCCGAGCTGGTGCGCGCGTATAGCCGGAAATTCGCGTCAGGCGGAACGCGAAGGGTGACCGTGCCTGATGAAGTATGTATTTCCCAGTAGGTATTGGACTGCGGATTGCCTTCGACAGTGACTTCGCCCGAACTGGTGTGCACCCGAAGATCGGCCAATATTCCAGTGAGCGACACGTTGCCGCTGCCCGAGTTCGCTTCGACGGAGCCAGCCGGTTTCGAAATTTTGATGTTGCCAGATCCCGCTTGCGCGCGGGTGTCGCCGTGAATCTCAGCCAACTGGATGTCACCAGATCCCGCAGTAACTTGTACCTGTCCCCGAATTTCAGAAAGCCGAATGCCTCCGCTACCCGCGGTGGCCTGGACATCGCCAGCGACATTCGACACTGTGATCGTACCCGAACCGCCGATGAAGTTCGCGGGTCCTTTGATTCCGCTTACTTCGACGTCCCCTGAGCCGGACATGGAATGAATTTCGGTATCGGGCGGCACGCTGATTGTGTAATTTGCCGTAACCCCCCCCGAATGACCGCTCACTCCGCCGATGCGAATAAAATTACTTTCCTGCGAAATCGGAGGATTGCCGGCCATTTCATTCAAGCGGCGCTCGCCATCATGAAAAAGCCGCGATTTGGCACGAAATTCAGCATGGATTTGAACTTCGCCCGGAGAGCCGGCTGTTATGCGCGACTCTCCAGAACCGTTTGTCAGCTCAAGTCGCACGGGGCCGGTGACGACGAATCTGCGGTCGGCGGCTACGCTCGGGCCTGAATCGCCAGCATCGCGGCTGCGATTGCGGTCTACGATACATCCCGCGAGTCCGCCCGCAACGAGCGCCGCAAGACTGAAACAAATTGCTGTTCTGCGCTGGGTCATAGCTCACAAAAACAACGATTCCGAGAATACTGATTCCGGGAGTATCGCCACCGGCGAGCGACTCTTCCTACCAGATATATACGAGAGTGCGCAACTGGAAGTTCCGCTGCTGGGGCGCTGCGGGCGTCCCATGCTTCGGTTCGAGGCAGCGTCACTGTTTCGATTTGAGAAGTGAGTTGAGAGAACCCTGGCGGTAACCTTCGAGATCGATTGTGACGAATGTGAATCCAGCCTTTTTGACGGTTTGCGCGATTCTTTCCGACATCTCGCGTTCAAGGCCACGCAAAAGCTCGTCCGGAGCCAATTCGATGCGCGCTAACTCACCGTGCGCGCGGACACGAAATTGGCGGAAGCCGAGTTCACGGAGAGACGTTTCGGCACGTTCTACTGTTGAGAGAAGTGCAGGCGTAACCGCAACTCCGTACGGAATCCGCGAAGAAAGACACGCCGATGCGGGGCGGTCCCAAGTGGGAAGTCCAGCCCGATGCGACAGCATCCGAATCTCAGCTTTACTCAGCCCCGCGTCTAAAAGGGGCGCCAGAATTCGGTGTTCGCGAGCGGCGCGATGGCCGGGGCGAAAATCGCGCGTGTCATCGGCATTAATTCCGTACGCGATGGCGATGAATCCGCGCTCACGTGCGAGCGATTCCATTCGATTGAACAGCTCGTCTTTGCAGTGGTAGCAGCGGTCGGCTCTATTTGCAACGTATTCTGGATTTTCAAACTCGTGCGTTTCGATGAATTCGTGCCGCACTCCTGCCGAGCGTACGAATTCGGCCGCTTGCTCGCGATCATGTTTGGAAAAACTTGCGGAAAGCGCAGTTATCGAAAGCGCTCGCTCGCCGAGCGCCGAATGCGCCGCCCATGCCAAGTACGCCGAGTCGGCTCCGCCGGAAAACGCAATCAGGAGAGAATCGAGCGCTCGCAGCGAAGCCAGCAGCAAACGCTGCTTCTCAAGCGCTGCGGTCTCGTCCGTTCGAACGCGAACGGCAGTCACTGCAATCGGGACTAAGTGTTCAGCCATGCTGAAGCCAGTATAACCTTTCGAGATGGCTACTGAAAATCGAGCAGGACGTCGACCGTCCCCTTTTGCGGATCTGTTTGGAGGAAACGGCCGATCTTGTCGTAATGGAAGGGAAGACCGCTGAATGCTTGTTTCGTGCCATGTTCAACGAATTCGTCGTAAACGCGTCGATTAAACACTGCACTTTTTGGGATTTCCCACGCTGTGCGAATCCTTCGCTCTCCTTCAGCGGAGAGCCCAGTGAGAACGAGCTCGCCCATCCGGTACTGAGGTCCCTCCGAAATGGACACCGTATAGGAAACGCGCGCCGCCTTGTCGTCGTAGTGGGGAGTGGGCGTCAATTTCGCGTCGAGGTAGCCCTGGGCGCCATACGCGTCGGTGACACGGTCCCAGCCCGCTTCCATTCTTACGCCATCTGCAACTTCACCGGCTTTTAGCTCAATGAACTTCTCGAGCTGGACCGTCGAGAACGCCGAGTTTCCGCTCCACTCCACTCCGCCCCACGTGTAGGCAGGACCTGGCTCGATCGGTGCGACCACATAGACTCTGTCCGGGAGGGGCTTTGTCGGATCTCCTTCAAAACGCGCGATCGGCGGAGAGAACTTCACGCGCAAAAAAGCGTGCGTCAGGTAAACGGGACGAATTTGCTCGAATTCAAATAATTCGATCGCGCTGCGCGAGAACGGCTTGCCGACGATCTGCGAAATACTTTGCTGAATCGCTGGGTTCTGCTTCGCCAACGAATCCGAGAATTCGATATCGGCAACTCGCAGCACATCACCCTCAATTCGGAATTGTTGGACGTGGCCGGTTGGGCTTGTGACTACCGAATGTGTCACCGTTGCGTGCAAGCCTCGCGTGGCGATCAATTCCTCAACGGCATTCGACATGGTCGCCAGAATCGTGCCGTTTTCCGGAGCAGTTCCGTCGAAAAGCACCACTGCGTTCTTGATTGCGGCGCTCAGCTCGTCGTCGGAGAACTTCGGGAAATTATCGAACGTCACCGGAATCGTCGGCGTGTCCGCGACTTCGAAATCGACGGCCAGCCCGCCCGGACCGCTCGAAAACTTGTATTGGACATTCGTGAAAATCCCGAGGCGCGCGAGCCGGTCAGCCACGAGTTGCAACTCGTCTCGACTTATCGATTTTCCAGGTTGCAAACCGGTCGCTTTGGCGATTTCCTGGCTTTTGTATCGGTGGGATCCAGTTGCGGCAATGGAGGCTAAGCGCTCGCTGCCAGATTGTGGCATTTCGAATGCGCTTGCGGGAACAGAAGACAATAGGATTGCGAGTATCGCGACAATCGCGAGCCGGACTCTGCGGAAATCAGTGAAAAACGATGTTGAGATCAACACTCGACTTTTGCTTTTCTGGCTTTGAATTCACAGTTGCGCTTGTTTTCTCAATACCCAGTTCTTTCAGCTTGCCGATCGCAACCTTCGAAACAAACCTACTAGGATATGATGCGTCGTAGACATCCCCGGGTTTGAGCTGCCAGCTTTTGATCAATTCTTTAGAGGCAACCTCCGGTAACCCCTCGAAATGCACCATTCCCAGGTGAAATTGCGCTCCTTCATCCACGGCGACGTTGTAAGTCGTAAGCCGAGCCGCGTCGTCGAGAATTTCTTGGGGCTTTACGGCTGCCTCGATGAACCCTCGGGTTTCATAGGCCCGCTTTACCGCGGTGAGTCCCGCGTCGATCTTCTCCTGATTGGCGACTTCTTTCGGCTTCATTCCCAGCAAGCGGTCGAGTTCTTCCGAAGTGAAGACACGATTGCCCGTCCACTCAGCTTTCTCCCAGTAAAATTCCTGGCCTTCTTCCACGGACAGAGAAACGGATACTTCCTGAACGGGCCCGGAATTATTCGAGTGAAGCGGAGTTCCCTCCGGTTTGTGGAATCGCGCGCGCAGGTAACCTTCCTTGCGATAAAGCGGCACGAGGCCTGCTCCCGCAAACTGGCTTACATAGCTCACAGAATAATCGCGCCCGATCATCTGCGAGGAGGCAGCTTGGAGGCTGCTCGCCGGTATCGCAGCATTTCCCGCAAAGCGAATACTTCGAATCGGCATCTGCACACCGGTTACGGAGTATACGAAGGCGCTGACGGGCTGGCCCAGGCCGGTAATCGAGGGGATTACAGTGACGTCCCCCGGTATTCCGTTTGCCCTAAGCAGGTCGCGCAACGCCACTCGAACGTCTTCCGAAGTGGTGCCCGATTCGGGGACGCCCCCTGCATAGAAGGAAACGCGGTCGCGAAGCGCTTCGTCCAGTTTCGCGTCCGAGAACCAAACAAAATTGTCGAAGACGCAGGGAAGGAGCCTCGAGATCTCCACGACTTGAAACTCGACGTTGAGCGAATTTCCGTTTGTAGAATACCGAAACGAGACGTTTTCGAATGCGCCGGACTTCGTGAGTTTGTCGACGGCGGCCGCAAGCTCAGCCTGCGTGACGGAATTGCCGGTGCGTAGACCGGTCGCTTTGCCCGCTTGAGTCTCGCTAAAGCGATTCAAGCCTGTGAACTTCATGGTAGCCAGCCGATATGATTGCGAATTCGCGGACTGGGCGAATACATTCGGAGGGCATCCCAGAGTTGAGAGAAGACTCAACAGAAGCGAAACGGCGAAAGCCGTCCTCCCGATTAAGCTGGGTTTCATAAGGGTATTCTAATGAAATTGGCGACCGGCGCGAAGTCTATTCCACGGTAACGGACTTCGCGAGGTTCCGGGGCTGGTCCACGTCACAGCCGCGACGCACGGCGATATGGTAGGCGAGAAGCTGCAATGGAATAATTTCGAGAATGGGCGAGAGCAATTCCGGGGCGGCGGGGATCTCGATCGCATGATTTGACGAGCCGCGCGCAAGCCGGTCACCTTCAGTAACCACCGTAATAACGATCCCATCACGCGCCTTCACTTCTTGCAGATTTGAAACGGTCTTCTCGTAGCGCGTCATCGAGGCAGCATCAGATTCGTCTCGGGTAGCGATCACCACGACAGGGAGGTTTTCATCGATCAGCGCGTTCGGGCCGTGTTTCATTTCGCCGGCCGGATAGCCTTCGGCGTGTATGTAGGAGATTTCCTTCAGCTTCAGAGCGCCTTCCAGTGCGATTGGATAGTGGATACCGCGCCCCAAATACAAAAAGTCGCTATGACGAAAGAATTGTTTTGCGAGTTCTTCAATGTCGGAATCGCGCTGGAGGATGGTCTCGATCTTGTGCGGGATTCGCGTCAACTCCTGCATCAGCGTCTGGGCGAGCACTGGAGTTAGTTTTCCGCGCACTTGGGCTAAGTACAAGGCAGTAAGCATCAACGCCGTCAGTTGCCCTGTGAACGCTTTTGTAGAGGCAACGCCGATTTCCGGGCCGGCGTGGGTATAAATGGTGCCGTTGGCTTCGCGAGTGAGCATCGAGCCGACCACGTTGCAGATTGCCAAGATCTTCGCATCTTTCATTTTTGCTTCGCGTTCAGCAGCCAATGTGTCAGCGGTTTCGCCCGACTGGCTGATGGCGATCACCAGCGTGTTCTTGTTTATGATTGGATCGCGGTAGCGAAATTCACTGCCGTAATCCACTTCCACCGGAATCTGCGCGAGCCGCTCGATCATGAATTTTCCCGCGAGTGCCGCGTGCCAGCTCGTCCCGCAGGCGACTATTTTTACTTCGCGGAAATTTCGGAAGTCCACCTCCGTGATCTCCATTTCATCGAGGAACACCTTGCCGGTTTCCTGCGAAATCCGCCCCAGCAGCGTGTCGCGTACGGCGCGAGGCTGCTCGAAAATTTCTTTCTGCATGAAATGCTTGAAGCCGCCTTTTTCCGCCATGATCGGGTCCCAGGTGATGTGTTGGACCTTGGGCGTAACTGGCCGGTTGTCGAAATCTACGACACGCACGCCTTTTAAAGTCAAAATGGCGATCTCTTCATCGCCCATAAAAAAGGCCTCGCGCGTGTGCGACAGAATCGCGGGAATGTCGCTGGCCACAAAAAATTCATTCTCACCCAGGCCGATCACCACTGGTGGCCCAAGCCTTGCAGCGACAATTTTGTTTGGGTCGCGCGTTGACAGCGCCACAAGAGCATAAGCGCCACTGAGAAGTTTCACGGTTTTTTGTACCGCATCCTCGAGCGGAACGTTCTTCGAATATTTCTCGATAAGATGCGCAATAATCTCAGTGTCCGTCTCGGTCTGAAATTTATGCCCTTCCTCGATCAGTTGGTGCTTCAAGTCGAGATAATTCTCGATGATTCCGTTGTGGACGACCACAATATCGCCGGTGCAGTCGCGATGCGGATGCGCATTCTCTTCAGTGGGGCGGCCGTGCGTGGCCCAGCGCGTATGTCCAAGGCCATACACACCTTCGATCGGCGATTTTCCGAGCAGGTCTTCGAGGTTTTTTAGTTTGCCAGATGCGCGACGGATTTCGAGCTTACAGTTCTGCCCCACGACCGCAATCCCGGCCGAATCGTAGCCACGGTATTCGAGCCGCCGCAGGCCGTCAATGACCAGCGGAACAACAGGCTTGGGCCCTATGTATCCGACAATTCCACACACAATATTTACTCCAGAACTATCGTCTGAATGCAGGTCCGGCGGCAGATCTACCTGATCAGGTTAGCACATAGATTTGATGAGACAAGAATTGGCCGCGATTCGTTCCAAAGTATCCACACTGACGCCGGCTCAGCGGCCTCTGCGCTGCCCGCCGCCACCGAGGAACGGGTTACCGATACCCACGTCGCTCAAAGCTTGGTTGAGCGTGGAAAAGCGAGCCGGAGAGCCCTATTCCAGAATTTCGAAGCGGAACTCTTCAATAACCGGGTTCGTGAGCACGTCTTTGGCGATCCGCTCCACCTGGCTTTTTGCCTCGTCCCGGCCCATGCCATCGAGATTCAGAACGAAAAATTTGCCTTGCCGCACGTCCTGAACGTTTGCAAATCCTTGTGAAGCCAAAGCGCGTTGGATGGTTTGTCCCTGCGGGTCGAGAACAGTGGATTTCAGCATCACCCACACATGTGCCTTCATCGCCGCAATTATACCAATCCCGCCGCTTTTGCATCGCGACGAAAATTCTCAAGTAATTCGCGTTTATCCATCGGCGGCAGAAATGCCGCGTTAATGCTGTTTTCTGCAAGTTCGAGCATTCTTTTCTTGGGTAGTCCTAACGATTCGGCTAAAGCGTATTCATTTGACAAATCTGTATGAAAAAGAGCGGGGTCATCCGTTGAAAGCGTCACCAAAAGGCCCTGCTCGAGAAATTTCGGCAGCGGATGATCTTTAAGCAAAGCATCGGGCCTCCCCGTCTGTTTCGCCAGTGCCCCTGTACACAAATTGCTTGAAAGGCAATTCTCAAGGACAACGCGCCGAGTGATGAGCGAGTCGGCCAGCGCCGGATCGTTCATCACGGCGATTCCGTGCCCAATTCGCTCTGCTCCGAGAATTTCTACTGCTTCGCGTACCGATTCAGGACCGCCAATCTCGCCCGCGTGGCAGACTATGCGGAGCCCATCCTGGCGCGCGTAATCGAAAGCCGGCCGAAAACTCGTTGTCGCACCGGCTAACTCATCCCCACCCATCCCGAATGCCACAATACCGGAAGTCTGCAACTTCGAAGCCCAGCGCGCGACCTCCATCGCCGCCTCCGGTCCGAACTGACGCGCGACATCGAAAATATAGGCCGTTCGCAATCGGCGAAAGGGAACGCTCTGCGCCGTTTCTCGAATCGCTTCAAAATTCGCCGCGACATTCTGCATGCGCCGCAGCATGACGCCGGCGGAAATCGTGATTTCGGCATAGACGACGTTCTGTCGCAATAGTTCTTCTGCTAGATGACGAGTGATGAGCGCGTAATCATCCGGTGTTCGCAGAAAGGACGTAATCCATTTAAATGTTTCGATAAATCCCATGAAATTGGGATAGTTGTAGCGGTTCACGACCTCTTCCCGCGTAAGCTTTGTCCCGTGGCGAGCAGCTAATTCAACCGCTGTTTCGGGACGGATCGAGCCCTCGAGATGCAAATGTAATTCAGCTTTTGGGAGGGATGCGACGACAGTCATTTGTCGATTTCGCTCGGCACCCACGTTAACTACTGTCCCGGCAGTTGTGGCCGCCCCGCATTGATCCAAGCGGTCATCCAGTAAGAGCCTAGATCGGTTGAGGCGTCCGAGAGCTGGCGAACGAGCACTGCACCGGACTGCGCGTAGAAGCGGTCGTAATATTCATCTGTGTAGCCGCTAAGGCCCTGATGAGCACGCACGTCCGACAGCAGGACGTTTTCAAGCCAGGCATGCGCACTCAGCACCATTTCAAACGCGTGATCGGTCGGATCGTGAATGAAGACAGCCTCATTTGGCTTCAAAAAGAAGAACTGTTGAAAACGGTCCACAAGCCCTTTTCCGAAACGTTCATTCACTCCCAATTGATTTGAGAGTTTGCCATCCCAGTTTACGGTGGTATTGAACGGGTCGTGCGCTTCGGCCACGTAGTGCGCCAAATAGGTCGCGGACATTTTCGCATCGGCCCAGTTATGATCATGGAAAGCATCTGTTAACTTCTTGCTGTATGTCCCTACCTCCCACGGAAGCACGCCATTGTTGTAAACCGATCGTCGGCCAAACTTCGATACAGCCGCCGTATACGCACGGGGCAGACTAGCGAAAGGGAACTGACCGTAGTGGTCGAGCTTGATGAAATCAAGGTTCTCGAGAGATGCGTCTTTCTTTTCTGCATCTTCCGGATCGCTGGCATGTTGAACGAGAAATTGGCGGTTTGCTTCGAAAAATGGACGGATGTCGTCCGGCAGCGTCTCTATTGCTTTATTTATGATTAGTCGCTGAGCATTGTCGCCCCATGCAAAAGACGAGGGTAGGCTCAAAGCCAAAATAGCCAAAACTAAAAGAAATGCGAGAGAAAGCCGCAACTGCATTAGAGCTTTTCTCCTCTCGCAGCGAGCTCCGCAGGTTTAGCAGTCGCCAACTGGCTGTGGCGCCGACCGTAAAAATAGTAAAGGCATAGCCCGATTGTCAGCCAGACGAAAAATCGAATCCAGCTCACGATGGGAAGCCCCGCCATCAACAGTACGCAGGTCAAGATCGTTGCAACGGGAGCAGTTAAACCGCCCGGCGCTCGAAAAGCGCGGTGCCGCTCGGGCTGCTTGTATCGCAGGATCAGTACACCAGCAGCGACGAGACCAAAGGCAAACAGCGTGCCGATGTTCGAAAGATCCGTCAGCGTTCCGATATCCAGAAGCCCAGCCGGAATTCCCACCACGAAACCTGCGACCCACGTGGAAAAATCAGGTGTGCGGTATTGCTTGTGAACTCGGCCGAACAGCTTGGGCAGGAGTCCGTCGCGTGACATGGCAAACCAAACGCGCGCCTGCCCTAGCTGGAACACCAGAAGCGATGAAATCATTCCCATCAACGCCCCGGTCAGCACGACCAGCTGGATCGAGCCAAAATGCAGCTTTTTCATCGTGTTGACAACCGGCGCTGCATCGTCGAGAAGCGTCTGCCACGGCACGAGGCCCGTGAGAACCACTACAACGCCGATGTACAGCACGGTGCAAATGATCAGCGTAGCCAAAATTCCGATGGGCAAATCGCGCTGTGGATTTTTGCACTCCTCGGCTGCGGTTGAGACCGAATCGAATCCGATGTAGGTGAAGAAGACGATCGAGCCGCCGGTAAGAATCCCGGGCCACCCGTTAGGAGCAAACGGATGCCAGTTCGCGGGATGTATAAAGCGCGAGGCGAAAGTAATGAAAACGAGAATAGCGACAATTTTCAGGATCACCATCACGTTATTCGTTTCCGCCGATTCGCGAATTCCGCGAACGAGAATCATCGTCAAGATCATCACGATAATAAAAGCCGGCAAGTTGAAGCCGAAGTGCCAGCCGGGCTCGTACAGCACGTTGTTCTGAAGATCAGATAGACCTGCCGGCAAGTATGCGGGCGAAATCCAGCGCAAGCTCGCGTGAATCCCGAAATAATCGAGCAAGTTCACAATGTGAGCCGAGAATCCCACGCTGACCGCCATATTTGACACGGCGTATTCGAGAATTAAATCCCAGCCGATAATCCAAGCGATCAACTCACCCATCGTCGCGTACGTATAGGTGTACGCGCTTCCGGCGATCGGAATCATCGCAGCCAGTTCCGCGTAGCAGAGCGCGGCGAATCCACACGCAATCGCAACTAAAATGAACGACAGTGCAATCGCTGGACCCGCGCCCGGACGTCCGAATGATGCAGAATGATAGATGAGGTATTCGAGCAGGGGAGCATTCAGAATGGAGCTGAACTGCATTTTCTGGCCGGCGATCGCCGTGCCAATCACGGTGAAAATTCCCGAGCCAATCACAGCGCCGATGCCGAGCGAGGTCAAGCTGACGGCCCCGAGCGACTTTTTCAGCCGCCTGTCGGGTTCTTGCGAATCTGAAATCAGCTTGTCGATGTCTTTGGTGCGGAAGATCTGTGCACCCAATCGGCACCTTCCCGTGTAAGCGAAAAACTCTATAACGCGGTGCGACGCCGTGCAACCGCGGTCGAACGCCAAACGCGCCTCATCCTAACAGCAGTGGCTGCCCGAACAATCACCTGAATATTTCAAGGTCTCGAAATTGCGCAACGGCGGTGCCGCCTGATTGCTTGAAGCGTACGTCAAGCAAGTTGAAGGTTTGCATATCGCTCGATCAGTTTTTTGGGCCCGTAGTCTTGAAAACTCACAGTGAGTTTACGTTCCTCGCCTTCGCCTTCGATTTCGATAATCGTGCCCAGCCCATACTTGGAATGCCGCACGCGCGCGCCAATCAGCGGGTCGTTATTCGCAGATCGCCCGGAAGCGCGCGGGGAACTTCGCGCAGTGCTGCTTTTTCCGTAAGGCGTGCGAGGCTTGCGATAGGAATAGCTATCCGAGAAATCCGGATCCGCTTCGTAACGTCTGATTTGGCCCGGCTCAGCGAGTGAGCCCGAGGCCGCTTCAATCAACTCCGGCGGAATTTCAGCGAGGAAGCGCGAAGAGGTCGAGGCACGCAAACGCTCTTCGCCATAACTGCGACGATAAACCGCTCGCGAAATCACAAGCGACTGTTTCGCACGCGTCATCCCAACGTAGAACAACCGGCGCTCCTCTTCGATCTCGGAGAGGCTACTGCCTGATCGCGTATGCGGCAAAAGTCCTTCCTCAAGACCCGCCAGAAAAACGGCATCGAACTCCAGCCCCTTTGCGCTGTGCAGCGTCATCAAGGAGACAGGAATCGTCGGATCATACTCGTCGGAGTCCGCAACAAGCGCCGCCGCGTCCAGCACATCCTCGAGCGTCTGGCCTTGCTCGGTCGCTTCGGCCATCGCATTTGAAAGCTCGCGCAAATTCTCGGCACGCGCGGTATGTTCCAGATTGTCCTGCTGCTCTACGTAGGTTAGGTAGCCGGAACGCTCCAGCACCCGTTCAATCAGCTGTGCCGGAGGCAACCCGGCGCATTCTTCCTGCAAGCGTTCGAGAATCTCGCGAAACGAGTTCAGGGCGTTGCTGAGCTTTTTGCCCGTCGCGAATTCGCCGGCGCGGATCACTTCCCACAGCGACGTACCAGTTTCTCTTGCGCTCGTTTCGAGCATGGCAACTGTCGCGGCGCCGATTCCCCTAGGCGGCACGTTCAGCACGCGCAAAAGCGCCACGTCATCATCGGGATGCAACAGCAACCGGACATATGCCAGCGCATTTCGTACTTCCGCTCGCTCGTAGAAGCTAAATCCTCCCACTACTCGATAACGAATCCCGAGCCGTCGCAAAACTTCTTCAAATGAACGCGACTGCGCGCCCGTGCGATACAGAACCGCGACACGCGCATCCGGATCATTCCGGATCAGCGCCGATATTTCACTGCTAACAAACTCGGCTTCTGCGTATGAATCCTGTGCTTCGAAAAACCGTAACGCGTCGCCTGAGCCGAGCGTCGCCTGTAAAGTTTTCCCGAGGCGTCCGGAATTATTCCGGACCACTGCCGCCGCGGCATCCAGAATTTTCTGAGTCGAACGGTAATTCTCCTCGAGCCGAATGATTTTCGTGTCGGGGAAATCCTCGGTAAAACGTTTCAGGTTGCCCGCCCGCGCCCCGCGCCAGCTGTAGATCGACTGGTCTTCGTCACCCACGACGCAAACATTCTTCCGCGTGCCCGCCAGCAAACGCACCAACTCTTCCTGCGCGGCATTTGTGTCCTGAAACTCGTCTACCATCAAATACTGGAATCGAGAACTCCATGCCGCCCGCACCGATGCGTTCTGTTGTAGCAGTTCCACCGCGCGCAGCAATAAATCGTCAAAATCGAGTGCGCTTGCTTTGCGCAGCATCTCGTTATAAGCGCGAAACACTTTCGCGACTTCCTTGCGCTCCTCATCTCGAGCAATTTCGGCGCTTGCCTCCATTTCCTCCGGTGTAATTCCGTGGTTTTTTCCGTGGCTGATTTGCGCTCGCATGCTGCGGGGCGGATAATCGTCGGCCGGAAGGTCGAGCTGCATGAGGGTACGCTTGATCGCAGCTGTCTGATCGTCGTCATCGAAGATCGCGAAGTCGCGCCGTAGTCCGGCATTCACGGCCTCTCGTCGCAGCAAACGCGCACAGAAGGAATGAAAAGTCGACACCCACACGTCCGACGCATCCAGGCCGCTCGAGCGCAGCAAATCGCCGATCCGTTCCTTCATCACGGCCGCTGCCTTATTTGTGAATGTGACGGCGAGAATTGCGCGCCCCGTCACTCCTTTTTCAATCAGATGTGCCACGCGATACGTGATCACCCGCGTCTTGCCGGTTCCGGCGCCGGCCAGCACGAGTAGCGGGCCCTCCGTCGTGAGCACAGCTTCGCGCTGCCGTTCGTTCAATGGGTCGAGAAGTGACGTTGCCTGAGGAGAATTGCTCAAGCGTGAATTCTATCTGACGGGCGCGGAATCAGCAATTTGCTTGGTCGCTCAGCGTGAATCTCGTCTCGAAGGTTTATGGATCAACCGCCACGGGTGCCCACGCGGACTCTGCTACAATCGGTCGCTTTATGCCAGGCGCTAGTCGCGCATGAAACAGCCAAAATTACCTGCATGGCTCCAGCGAATCGTATCCGCAATGGGAGGCGGCGGATTATTCGTCGTAGCGTTTCTGGATTCCTCGGTTCTCTCGTTTCCGTTCGTCACTGACGCGCTCGTCTTTCAACTGGCCTATACGAACCCTGCGCGTATGCCATACTACGTTGCGATGGCGTCAATCGGCTCACTTGCGGGCTGTATTTGGCTTTATCTGCTCGCGAAAAAAGGCGGAGAAGCATACTTCCATCGTCACGCCGGCGGACGCGCCGCGAAAATTAAAGACTGGGTAGACAGCCACGCTTTTCTTAGCGTCTTTATCCCGGCAATTCTACCGCCGCCGTTCCCATTCAAAATATTTGTGCTGGCCCAAGGGGTCTTTCAAGTACCGCTGCGGACATTTGTCTTCTCAATCCTTTCGAGTCGTGGCCTGCGCTACCTTGTCGAGGGGATTCTGGCTGTCCGTTACGGCGATGCCGCTCTTCGATTCATGATCGTGCACAGCGCTGCATTCGGCATATCGATCGTGGTCGCCATGCTCCTGCTTTTTCTGATCAGCCGGCTCTCGCTAGGCCATCCCAAAGCTAATCGCTGATCGCTGCCGGCCTCCAAATGCCGTGAACGCGTCAATTTATTTCTGCGAGGCAAACAGAAATTCTTGCCTCAGGGTGTGCATACTGTTGCTGATTCCAACTCGCACTAAAATGTTTGCAGGGCTGGCGTCATTCCTAGCGAAACGCGCATCCCGCAAGTCGAATTGATATTGGTCGCCGATACGTACCACGCTCGCGAGAGGAAATCGTGCATATTTTAGAAATTGTTGAGCCGCTGTTGTCCGCTGTCCGGCCTGTAGCGCCGGAGAATCATCGGGCTTGTACTGCGTAACGCTGCGCTCCGGATCAAATTCACGCCCAAGACCAAACGGCACACCCACCTCTTCGATTGTGTTATCGGTGGATACCACGCCGCGCCACTCGAGCGGGGAAGTCGAACTCGGGAACGCGCCTGCCGCAAGCGCGACATGACCGTGGTAATCGTTGGATTCGAGCATTTCGATCGCGTGGCTGTGCAGGACGACACGCCCACCTACGTACACAAGAATCAGTGCCAGCGCCGCAAGCGCGCTTCCTCGCCCTCGTCCCCGCTCTTTTCGCTCGCCAATCTCCTCACTGACGAGTCCGATCAACATCGGTAACAGCAGTCCTGCAACAAGAAACCCTAATATCCAAATGTCGAACTCGCGAAGCAGATCGAAAGCGAACCAGCGGACCCGAAAAGGCCAAAGCAGCCGGACACCCACGCCGCTCGCAAGATCGAGCAGCAAGTGCACCGAGACCCCGACAGCGCACACAACGAGCGCGGTACCAAAATTTAGCCTTGGGGTAACCGAACCATCTCGGTCGGGAGATTGCGGCCCGCGACTGACCGCAAAAAAATAAAAGGCGGTCGCGATTGCAACTACGAGCATGAACGAAAAAGGCAGGCAATGCAGCAAGGTCCGGTCGAATCGCAGGAACCAACCCGCGCCCCCGAGATAGCTCGCGTAATCGAGGTCCGGTGCGACGCCGGCAACCACCAGCATCGCCGTTCCAAACCGCGGCAAACGTTTTTGCCCAACGCGCGCAACTGCCAGCGAAGTCAATGCATGCGTGACCGGTTCCACGCACGCATCCTAGCAGAGTGCCTCGGGCGCGCCGACAGAATGAACGGATGGTGTAAACAACCTACAGATGCCGCGAAGAATGACGTCGAGCGAAAAATGCGGACTTGAGGAGAGGAGGCGCTAACCAGCGCTTCGCGCCGGAATCACAAGCGAGAGCGCATTAGGCACAATCGAAAATTTAATCGGCAAATCGCCAATCGGCTCACCATCTACCTGTGCCCACAATGGCCCATCGCCATTGGGCTCGCAAATTGCCTCGGTCGATTTCCAAGCATCAATCCCCTCAAGGCGGCGAAGCTTTCCAAGCCACAATGCTGGCAAAGCACCCAGATACCGGAGCCGGCTTTTTGCCGAGTTCGTAAGAAACTCAAACGAGTCCTCAAATAAATCGGCGCCAGTCGTAATTTTAAACGGGCCGCCGTAGTTCACAGTTCGCCCAACCACAACAATTGTGGCTCGCCGTTCTTCGCCGTTCGAATGAACTCGCATTTCAGGGAATCCGTACTTAACTGCTTGGCGCATTCCTTCCAACCAGTACGCCAAAATCCCCGCTTTCTTTTTCAATTCACTGTCCACGCCGTTCACGATCGCCCCATCAGGCCCTGCCCCCGCGACGCACAAGAAGTAGCGCCCCTCAGCCGGCACTTCTTCCGTATGTCGCCCCTCAGCCGGAATCGCAACTCCCAGCGCCACTCTCCGGATTGTGCCTCCCGATATGAGCCGCGCGGCTTGGGGAATGTCCCACGGAATTCCTAATTCCTTGGCCAAAATATTCGCTGTGCCCGCCGGCAAAACCGCCATCGGTACATTGCTGCCCGCCAGACCGTTGACGATCTCGTTGTTCGTTCCATCGCCGCCGCACGCAATCACCATCCCTCGGCCCTGCTGCACAGCTTGCCGGGCGATTGCCGTCGCGCTCATCGGTGCGGTTGTCGGTGCGAGCTCGGTTCGAATGCCCGCTTCTTTCAGGATGCGAACAGCCTGTTCGATTTCCGCGAAGCGTCGGTGTTGTCTCCGCCCACTCGTCGGGTTGTAGATCAAAAGCGCGTCTTGAATTCCGTCGGGCATAGCGTCGGCGTCAAATGCTCCTTGTGTGCCTCGCACCGCGAAAGCAAACGTACATTGTATAATATTGTGCCGGTTTCGTTCGCTTCATCTCTCAGGGGTTTCATGTCGAAGAAAGAAGACGCCAAAGAAATCGAACGCCTTCGTGACCAGATTCGCCATCACGAATACGCCTACTACGTGATGGACGACCCGGAAATCTCCGATGCGGCTTTCGATCGGCTGATGAATCGTCTCAAGGAACTCGAGGCGCAGTATCCCGGCCTGGTCACCGCCGACTCGCCTACCGTACGCGTGGGCGGCGCCCCTCGCGAAGGCTTTCTAAAAGTCCGCCATCAAACTCCGATGGTCAGCCTCGATAACGCTCTCACGCTCGAAGCGCTCGCCGCCTTCGATCGCCGCGTTCGCGAAACCACCGGCCGCGAGAAGGTCGATTATGTCGCCGAACACAAGTTTGACGGTCTCAGCCTTTCTCTGATTTACGAAAATGGGTCGCTTCTGCGCGGCGTCACGCGCGGTGACGGAACCACGGGCGAAGACGTCACGCCCAATGTAAAAACAATCCGCTCGATTCCTCTGCGCATCGATCCGGCCCTGCTGAAAAAATCCGCCATCCCCGGCGATTTCGAAGTCCGCGGCGAAGTGATCATGACACGCGACGCTTTCAAGGAAATGAATCGCCTCCAAGCCGAACAAGGCGGCAAAGTATTCGCGAACCCTCGCAACGCTGCAGCCGGCTCGGTTCGCATGCTCGACACTCGGGTCACCGCGTCGCGCCGCCTCAATTTCTTCGCCTATTACATGCTCGTGAACGGACGCGCTCCCAAGAAGCGCCTCTCGGAAATCTTGGAGACGCTCTCGACTCTGCGCTTCAAAGCGAGCGACGATTGGAAAGTCTGCCACTCGCTCGCGGAAGTCGAGAAATATCTCACCGCGTGGGAATCGAAACGCGAAAAACTGGAATATGAAATCGACGGCATCGTTGTCAAAGTGGACGAAATCGGCTTGCAGAACGAGCTTGGTTTCACTTCGAAGGCACCCCGTTGGGCTGTCGCATATAAATATGCCGCACATCAGGAAACCACTCTCCTTCGAGAGATCGCCGTCAGCGTCGGCCGCACGGGCGTTCTCACTCCGTTTGCGATTCTCGAGCCCGTCCAGATCGGCGGCGTCACCGTTTCCAAATCTACCCTCCACAATATGGACGAAGTCGAGCGCCTCAACATTCACGCAGGCGATACCGTTCTCGTCGAGAGAGCCGGTGAGGTGATTCCTCACGTTTTGAAAGTCGTCAAGCACGGCACGGAAGAAAAACAGTTCAAGATGCCGGATAAATGCCCATCCTGCGGCACGCGCGTCCATCGCGCCGAAGGCGAAGTCGCTTATCGCTGCGTCAATGTCTCCTGCCCGGATCGCAGAAGTGAATCGCTCCTTCATTTTGCCGGCCGACACGCCATGAATATCGACGGCCTCGGCGAAAAAATCGTAGACCAGCTCCTTGAAAAGAATCTTGTAAAAGACTACGCCGATATCTACAGGCTCGATCTCGAATCACTCTCCAATCTCGACCGTATGGGCGAAAAGTCCGCCCAGAATCTCCTCGACGAAATCGCTGCGAGCAAAAAGAACAGCCTCGAGCGCCTCATCTACGGCATCGGCATCCCCTTCGTCGGCGAGCGCACCGCCCAGCTCCTCGCTAGGCATTTCGGCTCGATGGAAAAACTCGCCGCGGCCTCAACAGACGAGCTTCTCGAAGTCACCGAAATCGGCCCCAAGATCGCCGAAGGCGTGCACGAATTTTTCTCCGAGTCCGCCAATCGCAAATTGATCGATAATCTGCGCGCCGTCGGCGTCAACATGAAAGAGGAGCGTCCGGCGCCCAAAGGAACGCAGTTCGCCGGCAAGACATTCGTCTTCACCGGCACTCTCGAGCGCCGCTCCCGCGAGCAAGCCGAACAACTCGTGGCAGCCTACGGCGGCAAAGCCGGCGGCACAGTCAGCAAAAAAACCAGCTACGTGGTGGTAGGCAGCGACCCCGGCTCCAAATTCGACAAGGCCAAGACCCTCGGCGTTCCCATCCTCGACGAAGCCGCCTTCGAAAAACTCCTCCCGTCGCACTAGCAGCGACACCTTCCTCGGCAAAGGTCCTTACTAGCGCAAAAAGTGTCTTTCACGTCGCCATCTGTGTCAGTAGGGGCACGGCACGCCGTGACCGCTCGACCGACAGCAATTCCAGCCCGATTCCGTCGCCGCCTGCTCGCACATGCCGTATAATTATCCAGGCGGGTGAGTTGGATGATCGCCGGCTAGCCCAAATCCGTCGCAAGACGGACACGGGCCTGCGGGAGGAAAGTCCGGACTCCCATCGCCGCTACCTCGCGAGAGCCGGCGGCGAAAGGGCAACGCGCCTGGTAACGCCAGGGGGTTGCGTCGCGCGTTCCGCGAAGGCGAAACGCGAAGTCGCGGCCACGGAAAGTGCCACAGAAAATATACCGCCGGTGTGATTCGCACCCTGCGGCAGGCCCACGGCAAAACCGCGGGCTCGCCTCCATCGGTCGAACGCATTTGGCAAGGGTGAAAAGGTGGGGTAAGAGCCCACCGCCCGGGTGGCGACACTCGGGGCACGGAAAACCCCGCGTGGAGCAAGGCCAAATAGGAGGGGAGGGCTGGCCCGGCCCGTATGCATCGCGTTCGCAAGAACGCGGCGCTCTGACCCTCGGGTAGGCTGCTTGAGTCCCGGAGCGATCCAGGACCTAGAGGAATGATCATCGCGCTGCGTCGGTTTAGTCCCAGTGCCGATTAACTCGGCATCAGGAGCGCCAATCGTCGCTAACGCAAGTTAGCACGCGAGACGCAGCACACAGAATCCGGCTTACAGGCTCATCCGCCATTTTTTTTGTCGCAAGTTGTAACCGATCACCGCATATCTCGCGAAGCGCGAAATGACGAAACCTGTCTCCGTCTGGATCGGGTGCCCTCGCTAAGTTTTGCGATTAACTGACCGCGGCTAAAACTAGGCGGACGAACTCGCCGCGCGTCTTCGATGTCTTTTTCGCGGACTGCCTTCGAACTCTCTTACATCCTTGGCTGAATAGACGGCTTCCCCGTTACACGCTCGGCATCTCAGGGGATTGGAGAAAATTGCGAACTCATCTTCTGCAAGCTGACCCCCATCCTTGTACTTTTGTTCTTTGCTGTCTGCGCATGGCGTCAATGGAGTCGGCTGATGACAGTGTATGCAGATGACGCCACGATAGGATTGCTTAGCCTCGGCGATCATTGAACCCTCGAATGGTCGGGTACCCTAGAACCTCAATTTTACGCTGGCTCTAAAGTGGTGTCCAATCGCCACAACCTTCGCCGTCAGGCCGTCTCTGAGCCCTCACTGCCGTAAATGTTTCAGCTTATCGGGCACCATGTAGCCAACCGCCGCTTCCCACGAACCATACATGGGATTCGGCAATTGAAACCACCGCTCGCCCCACAGACTTTGGTGAGCGACGAAAAGCTTCTCACGCCCCGCGAGACTTGCCTCGTCGCTCGGTATGCTCAAGAAGTCTCCGAGTTGATCTCCAAACAACAAAATGATTCGAAATTTCGCCGCCACCGACCTTCGCCGTGGACCCTTGTCGGTGTCTTTGCTGTCCTTCGCGCAAAACAACCGCTCGACCGCTGAATCCAGCGGCGCCTGAAGCTTGCGCAGAACTTCCACTGTGGGGTCATCTTCTCTCGATGAGTCGCACCTGCGATTCGTAATGTAAATCGGCGTCACTCCATTTGCATGTGCGAACTGCAGAAAATCCATCGCCCCAGGAACCAGACCTGCCCCTCGTTCGTTCATCCATTTTGCCCATTCCGCTCCGATTTCATTCAGCGGAACGGGGGACGCGACCAGGCGCGCATTGAACGCGGAATTGTCCAGCACGGTTTCATCGAGATCCAAAATCACCGCAGGCGGTAGATTCGAAAAATCGCCGCTCTGCTCCAGCGCCGCAGTCCAATGAGGATCGCGAAGCCCTTGCAGCAAAGCCGCTTGCGCGAGTCTGTAGGTCTGAACTGCAGCCGCCTTGTATTCCACCGCTGTCTGCATCCACAAAACCGCGTTCAGGTTCTCGTAAGTCGGCGGCGCGGTCGGCTGAGCGAAGCCGAAAATCAAAAGCGAACACAAAAATGCGTTTGCGATGGCGGTTCGTGACACAGGTTTCTCCTCCGAAGCCGGAGTCTATCAAATCTTCGCGGCCAATCCGCATTTCGCCATTGCCCTGGCCGTCCCGCGTGCGCGCACTAGCCCACTTTCGCTTTTTCCGCGCTCTTTTTTCACAGGCTGAGGAAAACGCCTATGACGATGTGTCCATAAAGTCACGCGAAACGCTATCGAATACAGCGATTACCTTATTCGGAAGTTCTAACCCTCGCTTTATCTTGATAACAGAAGACGAGCTCATCCTCCGGCCCGGGTTCCTTCGCGATCGCGCTTCTTCCTGTCAGTTCCGTAACGGGGGTAATGCAATGCTACGAATACTCATCGCAGACGATGTTCCGATGGTTCGCACGGGCCTCAGAATGCTTCTCGAGATGCACAAAGGCTGGAGCGTATGCGGGGAAGCTGCGGACGGTAAGGATGCCGTGGAGAAGGCGCTTGCGCTCACTCCGGACGTAATCCTGTTGGACGTCTCGATGCCGAATCTCAACGGCCTTCAGGCCGCCCAACTCATCCACAAAGATCTGCCTGAC
The DNA here is from genome assembly GCA_963729525.1 of uncultured Acidobacteriota bacterium. Classification (GTDB taxonomy): domain Bacteria; phylum Acidobacteriota; class Terriglobia; order Acidiferrales; family UBA7541; genus Palsa-295. The sequence goes on along the minus strand of CAVSOB010000005.1, from coordinate 1,433,755 downwards.
GCCAACATTTATTTTGTCACGCAGCATCACTCGCTCGAAATGGCGCGCGCCGCTGCCGACGCCGGCGCTCGAGGCTACATCGCGAAAGTTCACATTCCAACGGATCTCGTTCCCGCCATCGAGGCCCTTTCGAGCATTCAACCGCTCGAAGCTACGCCGTAAGCCGTCCCAGCAGCAGCCGGAAAAATCGCTCCGCGTCCACTTCCACGGCAACTCGCGTGTTCGCCTTGAACGTCTCATCCGTCGCCAGAACCGGCGACCCATCATGCTTATCCGCGAGCGCCATCGGCGCCGAGCCTCGTGCAGGCGCATACGCCCATCCAATAGTTTCGCCTGCCGTGAATTCGCCTTCGGTCTCGATCTCGACGTAATAATCCTTCAGCGTCAGAATTCCCGGATCGATCAAGTTGGCCACCGTCAGCGGATCGTGCATCGCCTCGATCATCGGGTGCGGCCCTCGGTTCAAATGCTCGAGCGTTGCCGCCATAATCTTCGCCGCCGCGATCCCCGACGGATTCTTCGCCGTCTCCAGCGCCTTCAGCCGTTCGTCCGTGAATAGCACTTTGCGCGTCACATCCAGCCCCACCATCGTCAGCGGCACCCCTGCATCAAAAACAATCCGTGCCGCCTCCGGATCCACATACAGATTAAACTCCGCCGCCGGCGTCACGTTCCCGCCCGAAAGCGACCCGCCCATAATTACGATGGCGCGAATTTTCGCCGCCAGGTCCGGATCGTCGCGCAGCGCCAGCGCCACATTCGTCAACGGCCCCACCGCCACAATCGTAATTTCGCCCGGGTTCGCCTTCACAATCTTCCGAATCATTTCCGGCGCCGTTTCCGCCACGGGCTTGATCTTCGGCTCGGGAAATTCCACCCCCGCGAGCCCATTGTTCCCGTGAACGTGCTCTCCCGTAATCAGCTTCCGCACCAGCGGATGACGCGCTCCGCCCGCCACCGGCAAATCCGTCCTCCCCGCAATCTCCACCAGCTTCAAAGCGTTCGGCAGGGTAAACTCCAGCGGCACATTTCCAGCTACCGGCGTGATCGCCTCCACCTGCAATTCCGGCGAACGCAGTGCCAGCAAAATCGCCAGCGCGTCATCCACGCCAGGGTCCGTATCAATGATCACGCGCCGCGGTGCCGCCGCCGTAGGCGCTTTCTCTGTCGCCGCGCCCTCACCCGGAAGGGAACTGAACCCGCCCAATTTTTTTTTCATTCCCGCTGCCGCCAACGCCCCCACCGATCCCGCCAAAAATTCCCTCCGGTTCGGCCGCCCGTTTTTCTGCAATCGTTCCTGCTCCCGCTCCCGCCGCGATTCTCGCCCCAGTTCGTGGCCCATGATTCTCCTTGTCAAAGACTCTCTTCTTCGAACAGCACGCCGCTCGAAACCGTTCCTTATATTCGCCGCCGCTCCATCATGTCAAGCGACCGCACGCACCGCGGCAATATCGCGCATCGTAAGACACGCGCAGTCAAGTGCACCAATTCGCAGAAGGGGAATGCGATCCAGAAAAATCAAAAGAACAAAGCGACCAAGGGTTCCGATTCTTCAGTCCAGAAACTCAGCACTAAAAGACCCGCGGAGAATCGCCTCAACTTGCCTTGCGATGCTGCCGATGCCCACCCGACGCAGCCCTCGCCGGCCGCGCCTTCGTGCCACCAGCCGCGCGACGCCCCTCGCCCAAGCTCCTCTTCAGCGCCTCCATCATGTCAATCACCGGCGCCTTCTCCCGCTTCGGCGTCGGAGCCACAGTCTTGCCCTCCAGCTTCGCGTCAATCAATTCCTGCAGCCGCGCCTGGAATTCATCCTTGTAAGCCTCAGGCTTGAATCGCGACGTCAAACTCTCCACCAGTTGCTCCGCCAGCCTCACCTCTTCCGCCCTCAATTTAATGTCGTAATTTTTCCCGTAACCAGCCACGCTCGCAATTTCATTCTGGTAATACATCGTATGCAGCGTCAACCCGTGATTCCGCGCCCGAATAAATACCGTGTACTCCCGCTGGTGCATCGTCACTTTCGCCACGCCCATCTTGTTCGTCTCCTCCAGCGCCTTCAGCAATAGCACGTACGGCTTGTCCGCCTTCTCATCCGGCAGCGCCAAAAATGACGAATCAAAATAAATCGGGTCCACCTCCGATTCCTCGAGGAACGCCAAAATCTCCATCGTCCGCCCCGATTCCGGCGTAATCTTCGTGATCTCCTCCGGCTCGATATAAACATACTGCCCCTTCTCGTACTCGTACCCTTTGATCACTTCCTTCCGATCCACGAATCGCTTGCAGTGCGGACAATACAGCGGCTGCTTCAACCGCGTCTTGCACACACTGTGAATCTGGTGCAAATTGATCCGTTTCTCCCGCGCCGCCGCATACAACCGAATCGGTATCGACACCAACCCAAACGAAATCATCCCCCGCCACACAGAAGTCGCCATCGCCACCCTCCACTGCGCTCAGCATACCGCCCACCCTCAGCCACGAACAATCAGTACTTGACCCTACCGCAAACGTTCCTTCGTACCGCTGGCCTCCGGCCGGCGCCGTTGCCGTTCAGTAGCACAGGCATTCCTGCCTGTGCCAACGCAAAAACACGCCCTCGATCGCCGCTGCTTGGCGCAGCCGTGACAAACGTTCTTGGTCCTTGTCCTTGTTTTTCCCAGTGGGGGCACGGCATGCCGTGCCCGAACGTGCCATCAGCACGCACGCGCCATCCACCGAAACCGCGCTACCAACCAGTGCTCTCCTCTGAATTCGCAATCGCGACAAATGGCTCGACAATGCCAAGGTCGTTCGCCGGGCACGGCATGCCGTGCCCCTACTGTCGAACACATTCCGCTTTCCAGCCCAGCAGGCGCCGTTGTTCTTGTTCTCGCCTTTGCCCCCCTTTTACCGCCTATTAGAATTTTTCAAACTGCTGACGGGTCATGGGTTGCCGTACTTTTTAATCACGGAACCGTAGATTAACTTTGCAGCGCGTTGCGCATCCGTCTCGCTCGAGCGGAGCAGCGCCGCTGTGGTCGTCATGTGGATTTTGTAAAAGACGCGGCCTTGGGCGTCTGGCTCCGACCTCTCCTGATTCGGATAGCCCGGGTGTGGGTGCCAGATGAGGCCGTCGGCGTCGGGCTTTGGTTTTTGGGGAGCGGCCGGTTGCGCGGGTGCGCCGCCGGAAGGTAACGCGGCGCAATCGGTGCGGTCGGAAGGCGACCGGTCATTCGGATTCTGGCCGCGAACAACGTCCCGCGGCAAGGCTTGCGCGGGTGGGTCAGCGCAAGCGGTAGCATCACTGCCCGACCTTGTTTTTGAAGCGGCGCAATCGGTGCGGTCGGAAGGCGGCCGGTCATTCGGATTCTGGCCGCGAACAACGTCTCGCGGCAGTGCTTGCGCGGGTGAATCAGCGCAAGCGGTAGCATCGCTGTGCGACCTTGTTTTTGAAGAGGCGGAAGCGGCGGTGGCGGTCAGGCTTCGACCGGGATTGTTTGAATTTAGTGCCACGGCTGAAGCAGGTTGCGCGGGTAGGGCTGCGCAAGCGGTAGCGTAGTTGTGCGACTCTATTTTTGAAGAGACTGAGCAAGCGGTGGCGGTCAGGCTTCGACCGGGATTGTTTGAATTTAGTGCCACGGCTGAAACAGGTTGCGCGGGTGGAGCTGCGCAAGCGGTAGCGTCGCTGCGCGACATGGATTTTGAAGAGGCACGGAGGGCGGTGATGCGCTCTTCGAGCGCTTTTTCTTCGTCTTCTTCTAAGTCTTCGTCGCGGTCGTCGTCGAAGTCGGGGACGTTGAAGGCTTGCGCGGGTGAGCCCCTTGAGGGTCGGGGTGAAGCAGCGCAAGCGGTGGCATCGCTTCGCGATGCTTGATTTGAATATTTAGGAGCGACATCCAGGATGCCGGAGGCGGTGGAACCGCTCCTCGGGGATGGGGAGGGCGGCTGCGGTGGGTGGGCGTCATGGGAGGTGGAGAATTGGACGTGGGTGGGGATTTCGGTCCAGCGGCCGTGGCTGTCGATGCAGCTGTAGGCGCGCATGGCGCGAAGGATGGTGTCGCCGGTGAAGGTTACGTCATCGACGGATTCGACGAAGGCGTCGAGGGCGGAGTGGAGGCGTTCGCGGCGCTGGAGGAGCAGGCCGGCGGCGCGGGCGTGGCGGTAGACGGTGCGATAGTCGTTGAGCTTGTAGTCCTGAGAGAGCTTCCAGGGGGCGCGCCAATGGACGAATTCCTCTTCGATGGCTTCGCGTTCGGGGTGGTGGCAGATGATGCAGCGGCGGCTGTGTCGTTCGAGGAGGAGGATTTGCAGCTGCTTTTGGAGGCGGCGTTGACGGTTGATTCGGTTGGGTTTCTTTTGCGACTTCCTTCTGTTGGCTCTTGTGCTGCTGGTTCTTGGGCTGGCGGCTTTCGTGATTGTTTTCGAGGTCATGTTGGGTTGTCCTTTTTTGGATTCGCGGGCCGCAGGACGCGGGCGCGGTGTGTGGTGAGGCGGGAGATCGTTCGACTTGTGGTCAACCGGCTGGCGCCGGCCGACTTTCGTTCAGTCGCCTCCTTGGCGCCTTTTGCGATGACGCCAAACCTACATAGATTGACGCTGATAAATGGACGGAGGTTGTCTGATGCGTGGCGATCGGAGACCTATGTAGTTTTACGGTTAACTAAGTGAGAAATGTTCTAGGACTATCAGTATTACGCGGACTGAAGGGAAAGGATTTACAAGAGGCGTGGGAGCGGGAAATCGGGAGCCCACGTTCTGAACACCCGAAGCCATGGGGCACCCGCCGTTAGTGTTGGCGAACGAGATCTCTTACGCGCGTGGCGAAGTCAAAATGCGGCGAAAACGACCGCGACCTTCGCAACAGAGCTGGGTCAATTTGGTTTGCAATTCTGCCGTTATGCGTAGTGTGAAGATAGATCTTACGATACCTGTTCCATACTAGACTACGCAGGTGGTTCTTGGGATCGACGAGATTTTCTGGGTTTCCCGGAAGTGGCAGATGAATTCTCTCACGAAGTGCTGTCGCTATAGCTCGTGCGTCGTACAAGAGCCAGCTTTCAATCTCGCGTTTGGGAATGAGCACAATGGTAAGTTGGGCGCCGCAATCACGAATTGCAGTTGTGAGGTGAGCCTTTAGTTCTGCCTCATCATTTTCGTCAAGATCGTGGACAACTATGATCCAGAGGCATCCTTGTTGTACGAGATTTCTGGCCCAAGCCGAACATTTTCTGCGCAGTTTCCCGCAGCCGCCGCCCACAAATTTTTTGAAACCAACTACCTGCGGCTTCAACAAAGTCAATGTGATAGCCGAAATGACGTCAACGTCGCTATCGTCCTCTGCGATGATCCCAATGTTCATACGCGGTCTCCGAGCCCACCTTCTCGCCAATAGTCTCCCAAGTTCCCTTCCCGCTCGAGGTATTGACGCAACGCGGCAAATTCTCTCGCGGTCATCGTTTTGCGGATGTGTCGAGCCCACGTCCCCTCTGGCCATGACAAAGTGACCCGATACACGTTATCAGGGCTAACCTTATCTAGAACGTAATCCGAGTGAGTTGAAATGATCATTTGCTTGCGATCTGAGAAAGACTTGATGAGTTCAAGAATGCTGGCGAGAAGTCCTTGGTGCACGCACACTTCCGGTTCTTCGATGAGAAGGGCGGTGCATTTCTCCGTTATTACGTGAAAAAGCAAAGCAAGGGTTTTGAAAGTACCTTCGGAAAGTTGGTTCGGGGACAGCGTTTGCCGGCTAATCTTGAACTGCGGGATAATGAGCAAGTTTTCCCGCTTTCGCCGCTCCACTTTGCCGCCGACGCGAACGCTGTATTCGGTGGAAGAAGTCTTTACTTCCCGGAAGTAAAGCTTGTCAATGAGCCTTAGACCGGCTGGGCCTACGATTTGTAGGAACTGGTCGTAATCACGCTTCGACGCTTTACTGGCTGAATACATCGCAGCGAGGATCCGTGCATGTCCACGAATCCGATGCAGTCTGCGATCATCTCCTTCACGCTCAATCTCAAAAGACGTAGGGCAAGTCCCGGGATTCGTGAACTGCGACGCCCCGTAATACCGGATTCCGTCGCAAAACTTGGCGATGCTCTGAAGTATCGGGCGAGTCCAAGGTGGCGCTGTCCTACGAAATAATTCCTTGCGAGGATAGAAGTGGTAGCGGTGCTCGAAAATCCGCGTTGAGACGATTTGCCCCGTCGAGAAGCCGGGGAATCGAGTTGCATCCAGAGGCACCTCCATAGCAAGACGCTGAGGCCTCGGAGTTGTTGTCTCAAGAAGCCACTTTTGCCTCGAATTGAGTACGACGTCGTTGTTAGATTCACTGGTATAGGTACTTACAAGGGCTCTCAACGCTGCCCGAGAACCCTCCGGGTTAAAGGTTGCTTTGAGTCTGGAAGTGGTGGTAAGCCGTCTCAGCCCTGGGGCATGTTCGGGACCGGAAGCTAATTGATTTAGTAGCATTATCCCTTGAAGAATATTTGTTTTACCGCTGCCATTTGGCCCAATCAGGACAGAGAGATTTGGATGCAGGTCGATGGTGGTGTATAAGCACGAGCGATAGTTTTCAAGAACGATTCGCTTCAACATTGTTCGAGAGGTCCTTTTCCTAACGGCGAAGTACACGATGGTATAACTTTTTAGTTTCTTGCTTTGACTGTGACTCTACACGCGCTGAAGACTAGTCGCGGAAAAAGCCCGTGTCAATCGTCAACTTCAGCGGGACATCGGCTTTCCCGCTGGTTGGGAAGGACTTGCGAAGGGAATGGAAATGATCAATTTGAAGGGTGGCCCACCCTCTGGACGTGGCTTCTTGCTTGGTTGAATCGCGTCCTGCCCTGTGCAACCAGGACGGCGAATAACCACCCTATTCACAACAAGATACGAATTTCTAATCGGCGGTTAAACCGGGGAAATCGCGTTCCTTGTGGCCACGGTTTCGCACCACAACAGCTTGCGCCCTCCGCCGCCCCGGCCTGCATCGTTCCGCCTCCCAATCCATCTAATCCTCGTATCCCGAACAGCTTGCGACGCCGCACCCTTTCCGCCGCCCTTTCGGGTACAATTTCGTCCACGATTTTCAACGGAGAATACGGATGGCCACTGCTGTAGCACCAAAAGCGTTTAAGAATTTTATCAATGGAGAATGGGTTCCCGCGCGCAGCGGCAAAGCCATTGACGATCGCAACCCCGCGAACACGGAAGAACTCGTCGGCATGTTTCCGGCGTCGAACGCCGACGACGTGAACCAGGCCGTTGACGCCGCGAAGCGCGCCTTCAAAGATTGGCGCCTTACGCCCGCGCCCAAGCGCGCCGAGATTCTCTATCGCGCCGCCGAGATTCTCACTCAGCGCAAAGAAGATTTCGCGATCGACATGACCCGCGAAATGGGCAAAGTGCTCGCCGAAACGCGCGGCGACGTGCAGGAAGCCATCGACATGACTTACCTGATGGCCGGCGAAGGCCGCCGCCAGTTCGGCCAAACGACACCATCCGAGCTGCCCAACAAGTTTGCCATGTGCGTGCGCTCGCCGATCGGCGTCGCAGGGCTGATCACGCCGTGGAATTTCCCGATGGCGATTCCGTCGTGGAAAGCGATTCCCGCGCTCGTCTGCGGCAACACGGTGGTCATCAAGCCGGCCGAAGACACTCCGCTCTCCACTAACAACCTGATGCAAGTGCTCACCGAAGCCGGCCTGCCACGCGGCGTGATGAACGTCGTGTTCGGCGACGGCCCCGACGCCGGCGCACCAATGCTCGCGCATCCGGACACCAACCTCATCAGCTTCACCGGTTCCACGGAAGTGGGCCGCATCGTGAGCAACGCTTGCGCGCCACCTTTTAAAAAGTGCCACCTCGAAATGGGCGGCAAGAACATCATCATCGTGATGGACGACGCCAACATTGATCTCGCCGTGGACGGCGCAATCTGGGGCGGCTTCGGCACCACCGGCCAGCGCTGCACGGCAGCGAGCCGCGTCGCAGTGCACAAAAAGGTTTACGGCCAGTTTGTCGAAAAATTTGTGATGCGCGCGCAAGCCCTGAAAGTGGGCGACGGCTTGAATCCCGCCACCGAAATGGGTCCGTGCATCAACGAGCAGCAGCTTCAGACCGTGATGAAGTACGTCCAAATCGGCAAGGATGAAGGCGCAAAACTCGCCGCGGGCGGTAAGCGCCTCGAAGGCGGCGGCTACGCCAACGGCTGGTTCCACGAGCCCACCGTGTTCATCGACTGCGCTCCGAAGATGCGCATTTGCCAGGAAGAAATTTTCGGACCGGTGGTCTCCGTGATTCCGTTCGAGACGTTCGACGACGCGCTCGCCATCGCGAACGACGTGAAGTACGGCCTCTCGTCATCTATCTACACTCGCAACGTGAACGATGCCTTCCGCGCGCAACGCGATCTCGAAACCGGGATCGTCTACGTGAACGCGCCCACGATCGGCGCAGAAACGCATCTGCCATTCGGCGGAATCAAGAATACCGGCAACGGCCACCGCGAATCCGGCATGGCCGCTCTCGATTTCTACTCCGAGTGGAAGACGCTCTACATCGATTATTCCGATCGCCTGCAGCGCGCGCAAATCGACAACGCCGACTAACTTTTTTTCAGAACGCGCGGCCACCTGTACGAACGAACAGGTTTCCGTGCGCGCATACCTGAACCTTTTCTGGATTGCCTCGGCTCGCCGCGTGCGAATAGAGTTGTCGTACGTCAGCCAATCCTGACGACCCTTTCGAATCGAACGAGGAGGCACCATGTGGACCAAGACTCAACCCGAAGCGCCCGGCTACGCGCCAGCATCGGGGCAGGGAAGTGCACCGTCATCAAATTTCAATAGCGCCGCGAGCGCGACGCGTTTCAACGCGCCGGCTACGTCTACGCCGACTGCGCCCACGGCGCGGGGGCTTTCGTGCCTGGGCGCCAGCCTGGAAATCAAGGGCAAGATTTCCGGCGAAGAAGATCTGCAGATCGACGGCAAAGTGGAAGGTTCGATCGCGCTGCAGGGCCAGCGCCTCACGGTGGGACGCAGCGGTCAGTTGAATTCTGAAGTGCACGCGCGCGAAGTGGTCGTGTTCGGCAAAGTGCAGGGCAACCTGCGCGCGAGCGACCGCGTCGAGATCAAGAGGGACGGCTCGGTGACAGGCGACATCACCACTTCGCGGATCAGCATCGAAGACGGCGCGTATTTTAAGGGCCGCATTGAGATCGATCGCTCGAAGGGCGGCTCGTCAACGGAAGAGTACGAAGCGGTTGGCGCTTCGTCTTCCGCGAACTAAGTCCTCGCCGGTTCCTCCTCGGGTTCCGGGGCTGCGCCAATCCTGGGTGGGCGCGCGGCTCCGGAATTCGTTTTTCCGAAGTCCGCTGTGATCCAACACAAATATTCGTTCAGTTGGGAAAAGAGCGTCGCGAGAGTTAGTTCCGGCGCTGCGCTGAACTGACTTCTTAGGCGGAATCGGCGACGAGATCGCCGATTGCGGAGGCTTCGTCGCAGGCAGAGCGGAAATTTTCGTACCAGGTTTCGGTGAAAGTGTTGACCAGTTGCGGAACGGTGCGGCCTGCCACTTCGAATTTCGCTCCAGCGATTTCTCCCCACGTGTGGATTACGGTGCGACCTTCGCCCTGCTGTTCGAATTCAACCCACTGAATAATGGTGACGCCCATGGCGCTATCGATCCAGCCGATCTGTTTCATCGGCGTGCAAGTGATGATGACGTGTTCGATTACGGTTTCGACGGGGCGCAGGAGCTCGATAAAAAGGCGGCTGCCCACTTGCCAAGGCTTGCTCTCGTGCCAGCGAAGGTTGCCATAAACGTTGGCAAACGAGGGCCAGCGAGTCCAGTCCAAAAAAATGTTCCAGGCGACCTCGGGACTGGCCTTGGTAATTACGGTGTATTGAAACAAATGCGAATCGCTCAGCAACTTCACGAACTATTCCCTCCTTGACCTTCCTTTCCTTGGTTGCGGAACAGGTAAGAATCGGGGCCATTACTTATACAATGTTTGTTTAACGATGTCAAATGTATTAAACTTCCACGCAAAAGGGATAGCAGGCAAAGGGGAATTCCTAGATGCCGCGTCAACCAGATTTGGAAGTGGAAGGCCACGTTTTAGACGCGGCCTACCGATTGTGGCGAAGCAAGGGCGAACGCGGGCTGACCATGCGGGCGGTTGCGCGAGAAGCCGGGACGACAACTCCCACGGTGTACCAGCGATTTCGTGACAAGAGAGAGATTCTGGAGGCATTGCGGCTACGCGCGCAATGGCAACTATTTTCGGCGGTAAAAGCGTCGCGCGCCATTGCTCCCTTCTGCCGACGATATCTGGATTTTGCGGCGAGCCACCGGCACGAGTATGAGTTGATTCACGCGGACTGGTCCGCGCGTCTGAACCGGGACGAGCCGAGGCCGTCATTCGAGTTGCTGAAACAGCGGTTGGCGGATCGTCTGGGCGGAAAACCCGAGCAACATCGGCGATTGGCGTTGGCGATCGCGGCGCTGTCGCATGGAACGGCGACGCAATTGCTGATTCCCGGCGTGCACGAGAGAGTGGTGAGAGAGCTTCGGCGAACTTGCGTTATGGCTGCCGAAAGTTTGGTGGAGTCGGCGCGGAAGAATGGGCGGCGGAGTAGAAGATAAGCACGAACCAAGCGGAGTCATTGCGCAGCGGCTGAGTGTCTCGTGTCATGGGCAATCTGAGGATTTCATCGCTCGTTGAGATACGTGGTGAGAAGAGGATTTCCCAACAGCTATCCAGCTTTCTACCAGAAACCGACCAAGGTAACTTCCAAGTTGCCAACTATCCGCCCAGAACGTCCCGATCTAACATAATAAATGGCCGGCCGTTCAAATAATCCGCAATGCATGACGCAGGTTCAAACCCTGCCATTCGCAATTATCACCTGCTTAGGCGCTCTTGATGAAGCGACTCTCTATCGTTTTGGCTCTTGCCGCCGAACTGGGCCTCTTGTTAACACTTCCTGTGCGTCGAACATCTATGATGTTGCAGGGATTTGTGGCGCATGGCCTCAAGGTCAGGAAATAGAGTTGACCTGTTCGCGGCGGGCCTGGGATGTCGGCCTATGAGGGAGCAATCCGCGCCTGAAGTGTCCGAAGACACGACATTAGTCAGCCACGCGCGTAACGGGGACCGAGCGGCATTCGGGCTCCTTTATGATCGTTACTCTCGAATGATCCACGGAATTCTGCTGGCGAGGGTTCCGGTACGCGAAGTGGATGACTTGGTTCAGGATGTTTTTCTGCTGGCACTTCGTCGGCTGTCAACACTGCGGGAAACCGGCAGCTTTGGAGCGTGGCTGGCAGCAATCGCCCGCAATCAGGCCAATGACTACCACCGGCATTCCGTGCCAGAGGATCGGCTGGCGAATGATGCGTCCGAGAAAGAAATCAAGTACGGCAATACTAGCGGAGATCCGCAAGGTCCGGCGGTCGCAATTCTGGACGCGGTCAGAAGTCTGCCTGATGCATATAGGGAGACATTGATTCTCCGGCTGGTCGAGGGCATGACCGGCCCTGAGATAGCCGCGCGCACTGGACTGACGCACGGCTCAGTTCGGGTCAATTTGCATCGCGGCATGCAGCAGCTGCGCGCAAAACTTGGTCCGAACCCAATCGAGGATCGTCAGGGAAAGGATTGGTCCGAAGGGGAGACGTTGTAATCATGAATACGGGGAGCAACAGAACGGAGAACGGGGCGGGGGTACGGGGCGACGACTATCTGTGGGATGGATCGGGCAAACCCGACCCTGAAATCCAGAGGCTGGAAGCGTTGCTCGGAACGTTTCGGCACGGCGGTCACGCGCCGGAGTTTCCAAAGATCGTCTCGGACAGCCGGTGGACATTCTTCCCGCGGCGAGTGCGATTGTTTCCCGCGTTGGCGACGATCACTGCCGTGGCGGCCATCGCTGCAGTGGTATTTCTGGTGCAGGGGAGAAAGTTGTCCCCAGCTACTGGGGCTGCTTGGAGCGTATCCCGCGTGGCAGGAACGCCTCGGATCGGTCCCAAGGACATTAGTGGAAAAGAAGAGACCAGCCGTCTCGGCGTTGGCCAAATGCTCGAAACTGATTCTCAGTCGCGAGCTAGCCTGCAAGCAGAGGATATCGGCCAGATCGAGGTGGATCCCAGCACACGTCTGCGTCTTTTGACCATGGCTGCAAGTTTAAAGAGGATTGCTCTTGATCGCGGAACAATTCATGTCCATATCTGGGCGCCTGCTGGTCAGTTCGTCGTCGACACGCCATCGGCGGTGATAGTGGACTTGGGGTGCTCCTACACCTTGCAGGTAGACGATTCGGGTGCGGGGCTGGTGCACACCTCGCTCGGGTGGGTCGGATTTAAGCTGAATGGCCGTGAGGCCTTCATACCTGCGGGCGCAGCATGCGCAACCAGGCCGAAAGTCGGTCCCGGCACACCCTACTTTGAGGATGCGTCCTCGGATTTCCGCGCCGCGTTAGCGAGATTCGATCTTGAGGACACTGCTCAGCCGCGCGCGGGGGATCTGGCGATTGTGCTGAATCAAGCTCGAAAGCGCGACGCACTCACATTGTGGCATCTGCTGGCGCGCGTCGAAGACCAGGGGCAGCGGGTCCTCGTCTACGATCGGTTGCGAGAACTTGCGCCGCCTCCGGCCGCGGTCACGCAGGAAGGAATCCTTCGTCTCGATCAGCCCATGCTTGATCTGTGGTGGAACGAACTTGGGTTTGACGACATCTCGGTTTGGCGCCACTGGGAGCGTTCCTGGTCAGGAGCGCGCTCGCCGGTTCGCGAAAAGTAAGGCGAACGCGACTTCGTTGATCGTTGTCATTGTTTCAAGTTCTTGCCGGATATTTCACACGGTTTGTTAACACTCCGCCGTCTGCTGGCGTCTCTTTGCACGTGGAGTTTAACCGATGAACTTAGCGATACTGAACTCACCGGCAAAGAAGTATCTCTTGGGAACCGAGGCTAGATTCTGGGTTCCTCCTTTCCTCGCGCTCGGGCTGTTGGCCTTCGGATTCGCCGGCTGGCTCATCGCAGACGACCAGCACACTTCCCCTGACTTGACGGTCCACGAGTGGGGCACCTTCACCGCGATTGCGAGCAAGGATGGTCGGGCGACGGAATGGGCAACTTCAGGCCCGCCGCGATTGACGGCGTCCGACGATCTGCCCCGATTCGTGGAACATATCGGCGAGGCCAACTTCAAGGCTGGGCTGCGTGGCACGATTCGTATGGAGACACCGGTGCTGTATTTCTACTCTCCACGTGATGTGACTGTTTCGGTAAAAGTGGCCTTCTCCCGGGGACTAATCACCGAGTGGTACCCCCATGCGGCTCGCGTTCAGCCCAACGGGGTCTTCCGCGATACCACCCTGAACCGGTTGCAGACCGATGGCAGCATCACGTGGGATGATGTCGCCGTTTCTCCGAACCTAAGCGGCGAGTTTCCGCACGAGGTGGTGTCAAATCGCTACTACGCGGCTCGCGAGACTTCTTCCTCACCGCTACGCGTCAAAACAACGACGGGTGAGCAGCAAGAAAAATTCCTGTTCTATCGCGGAGTTTCAGCCGGCCCTTTGCCACTTTCCGCCAAGGTGAACTCCGACGCCAGACTGCTGGTCAAGAATCTCAGCGAAACCGAAATCCCGGCGGTCATTCTTTTCGAGCGCCGGGGTGAACGAGTGGGGTATCGCTTCGCCGGCCCACCAACGGACGAAGCAGTGCTAGAACCTCCGTCGTTGACCGGCAGCATAGACGCTCTCTGTGGCGATATTGAAGGGATCCTCGTCGGTCAGGGTCTCTATCCCGACGAAGCCCGTGCCATGGTGAAGACTTGGCGGGACTCCTGGTTCGAAGAAGGCAGCCGTCTAATTTATATCGTGCCGCGCGGATTTCTCGACAACGTCTTGCCACTTACAATTAGTCCCGCACCGGGACAAGTGGTGCGCGTTTTTGTCGGCCGGCTTGAAATTGTTACGCCTGCCACTGCAAGGGCAGTAGAGGCGGCCCTTGCTTCCAACGATGAAGTGACCCTGGACAAATACCGGCGTTTTCTGGAACCGATTCTGCAGTCTGTGAATGATGAGCATGCCGAGGCAGCTCGATAAAACTCATGGTTCACGGGCCCCTCGGAATAACCCGCTCAATATCTGAGCAAGGCGCACTTTTTCGGACAAAAGAACAGGGATTATCACCAGCAATGTCGTTTTGAGATTGGCGGTGCGAAGAGGATTTCTCGCCAGTAGTACGCAATCTAGGTGGTGGAAGTAGAATTTTTTCAGTTCGCGCACGGATAAGTGTTGGTGACAGGGTTTATCACCGCCTACCTCGTTTCCAGCTAGCTGGTGAGAGGGGGATTTATCAGCATGTATCCGGGCCGGAAGGTCTCGTGTTTGCCCATTACCTTTCTGGAATCCGTCAATAGAGTGACCCTGTTACTTTTGACAGTGGCGAAGCTGCCGATCATCAGTTAGCTTTCCCACATGTCCAGAGCTTCGCTCGAACCTTCACCCTCGAAACGACGGCTTATTGGCGCAATGCAATCTGTCGCGATTGTTGCGGTCCTTGTCGCAGGTTGCGGCCACAAGAACGACGCTGTCTCACAGGCGGAAAAGCGAGACGCAATCAACGGTGTTCCCGTGCCCAGCCTCGCCGACACCAAAGCCATCGCGCAGGAAGGGTTCATCTACGGCCTCCCCATCGTGATGTATTACACGTCAACGTATGAATTATTCGTGGATACGACTTCTTCGCAATACAAAGCACCTGCAGGACAACTGTTCAACGAAGCGCGGGTGTTTACCCCCAAGGACACGGCTGTGATCACACCCAACAGCGACACGCCATACTCCTTGATGGAAATAGACCTGCGCGCCGAGCCGACAGTGATTTCTGTTCCCGCGGTCCCGAAGCCGCGCTACTACTCCGTGCAACTGACCGACGCGAACACTTTTAACTACGGGTACATCGGCAGCCGAACCACGGGTACGAGCAGAGGCGACTACATGATCGTTGGACCCGGTTGGACGGGCGCGACGCCTCCTCACATCAAGCAAGTGTTTCATTCCACCACGCCATTTTCGGCTGTGATCAACTCGCCGATGCTGCCGGGAATGAAAATGAATCCAGACGGCTCGCTAACGCTCTACATCCAGAAGGACTCGCCAGGGAAAGAGAAAGAATCCAACTGGCTGCCTGCGCCCAATGGAACAATCTACTTGGTAATGCGCTTGTACTGGCCGAAAGAAACGCCGCCGTCGATTCTGCCCGCCGGCCAAGGGACGTGGCAGCCGCCGGCGGTGCAGCAGGCTCAATAACTTCCATCCCGACGAAATCCGAGAGTACCGAGCCAGGGTACTCGAGTTGGTGGACCGCGATTGCTGAGAGAAGCGTATTAGGTTTTGAAAGAATTCTTGACCGGGTTTTTCTCATTACAGCCGTTTGCAACCTATTCAAGTTTTCGGCCAGAATCGTCCAGCGGTAACTTGCCCCCTCGCGACAAAAAAAGAGTCGGTTGCAATCGGGCGAATACCCTATTGCCGGACTTTTCGCCTTGCAGTAACCATTTGATTGGCGATTCACGTCTCATAGCGCTGCAAGTGACGGCGCAACTGAATCGTCCCTAGTCAACCTACCCCACTAAATATTCCAGGCGTTTTGGGGCAAGCTAATGGAGGAGAATTCCAAATGGCTCAAAATGTTTCCGCGAAAAGGCAGAAGAGCGGCGCGGCGGGTGCGGAGGCCGCCGAAGCGCGCTCTGCGGTCCCGGTTACATCCATCCGTAAGGTCGAAGCGGATGGCGTACAAGTCTTTTACAGAGAGGCGGGAGATCCGCAGGCTCCGGCAGTTCTTCTGCTGCATGGATTCCCGACTTCATCGTTCATGTATCGCGAGTTGATCCCTCGGCTGGCCGACCGCTACCGGGTGATTGCGCCGGACTTGCCTGGTTTTGGATTTACGGAAGTGCCGGAGAAGCGGAAATATGCGTACACCTTCGACGCGCTGGCCGCGACGATAGATTCTTTCACAAAAGCAATCGGGCTCGATCGCTACGCGATGTACGTCTTCGATTATGGAGCACCAACAGGGTTCCGCCTGGCGATGGCTCATCCGGAACGGATTACGGCGATCGTTTCGCAGAATGGCAATGCTTATGAGGAAGGTCTCGGGGATGCGTGGGGACCGATCCGGAAATATTGGGCTGTTCCGAACGCTGAAAACCGCGAAGCGCTCGCGAAGAATGTTTTGACGCTCGACGGCACGCGCTGGCAGTACACGCATGGAGTGGCGAACCCGGACAGCGTTGCGCCGGAATCCTACACGTTGGATATGGCGCTCATGGAACGGCCTGGAAACAAAGATATTCAGCTGGATTTGTTTTTGAACTACGCCACGAACGTGGAGCGCTACCCGGCATTTCAGGAATATTTTCGTAAAGCGAAGCCTCCTTTGCTTGCCATTTGGGGAAAGAACGATCCTTTCTTCGTTCCTGCGGGGGCGGAAGCGTTCCGAAGGGACATTCCTAGCGCGCAAGTGAAGATGCTCGACACGGGGCATTTTGCTTTGGAAACGCACGTGGTGGAAATTGCGGCGGCGATGAGAGAGTTCTTCGCAACGAATGGAATATAGAGACTTATATCAGGACTCGCAAAATATGCCCTCAGCGGCTAAAGCCGCATTCATATTGCGTGATTTACGGCACGACTAAAGTCGTGCCCTGAGGGAAAGCCAGATTCTCGCGCAGACTCTATTGCGTCCGGAGCGAAAGGTGAGATTTCAAGATGAGTGCTGAGAATGGAACGATTATTTTGGTGCATGGGGCGTGGGCGGACGGCTCATGTTGGCAGAACGTCATCGTGCCGCTGCACCGGCAGGGCCTTGATGTGATCTGCGCTCCAATCCCTCTGACGTCGCTTAGCGACGACATCGCGGCTCTGTCGAGAGTGCTAGAGAGGACCGGCGGGCCCGTGCTGCTTGTGGGGCATGCATACGCCGGGGCCGTGATTGCCGGGCCTACCGACGAGCGAATCAAAGCTCTCGTCTACATTGCGGCACTCGCGCCGAGCGACGGTGAAACGGTGGCGCAAGTTTTTTATCGCGAGAAGCCGCATCCGAAGGCGCCTCATTTGGAGCCCGACCGGCACGGCTTCATCTGGATGACGGAAGAGGGCTTTCGTAATGCAGTGGTTCACAAAGCTTCTGCCGATCAAAAGCTTGTCTCCGCGGCCGTGCAACGACCGATTGCCGTGAAATGCATTCAAGAAGTGACTCCCACACCGGCATGGAAGACGAAGCCGACCTGGTACTTACTTGCGGAGGAAGACCGCATGATCAGTCCGACGACGCAGCGTTTTATGGCCGAACGGATGGGTGCGAAAATCCACTCCCACCCGGTGGACCACAGCCCGATGTACACGGCGCCAAATCTTGTAGCGGATATCATCTCGGAGGCTGTGCGCGAGAAGATTTCAAGCGGGAAGGCGCGGAGTGCGATGAGCGAGTAGCGATGGAAACCTGGCGGGCCATTGGGGGGAACCGACGATGCCGAGCTCTGTAGCTATCGTTACCGGGGCTAGCCAAGGGATCGGAAAGGCTACCGCGCTCCGGCTGGCAAGGGATTTTTCATCTCTCGCATTGGTCGCGCGCGACGAAGATCACCTGCAAGAGACAGCTAAACAGGCGAAGTCTTTCGGCGCTGAGAGCCTCGTGCTTGCGCTCGATCTGCGTGAACCAGCGGCCGCTGAAAAAATCGTGAATGACACACTCGGGCGGTTCGGCCGGATCGACGCGCTGGTGAATATCGCTGGGGCAGTGCCGCAGATTGATCTGTTCGAGATGACGGACGCGCAGTGGGACGACGGGATGGCGCTGAAGTTTCACGGAGCTCGCCGCTTGACGATACGAGCCTGGCATGCGTTGAAGGCTGCGAAGGGTTCCGTCGTACTGCTTTCAGGCCTTGCTGCTTATGACCCCAAACCAGGATTCGCGGCGGTGGCTGCAACCAATGCCGCCATTATCGCTCTCGCGAAAGCGTTCGCGGAGCAAGGAATCAAGGACGGCGTTCAGGTGAACAGCGTTTCGCCGGGTGCAGTGATGACGGGCCGGCGGCAATCCTTTTTTCAAAAGTGGGCGCCGGCCAACCACATGACCGTGGAGGAAGCGATCAAGAAGTATCCAGAAGAATCCGGCATCGCTCGATTTGGTCAGCCGGAAGAGATTGCGGATCTTCTGGCTTACTTGGTGTCAGCACCGGCGAAGTGGCTGACCGGAGCCGCGCTACGGATGGACGGCGGCGAATTCAAGGGAATCTGATAGAGCGAGTCTGACGCGCTTCGCTTCTCGCACCGTTTATCTCAGTCTGAAAGGCAACGGCGCAAATGGGATTAGTCGCGGTTTGCTTTGATGAATGTGATTACGAGGCGGCTGAATTCGTCGGGTTTCTCGAGGTACATCAGGTGGCCGGCGTTTTCAACTACAATGCGGCGTGAATTGGGAATACCGGCTTCGATTACCCCTGCGTGGGCGTGAACGTCGGGAATGTCTATGTCACCGACCAGAATTAGCGTGGGGACGCGAATTTCGTTGAGGCGCGGAAGCGCATCGGGCGTGGGGCGCATGAAATCGGGGTGATTGAGGTCGTGCGGGGCGGCCAATAGGATACCGTGAAGTTTCTTTTTCGCATCGGGGTGGTCGGCGGCGAGCAGATATTTGTCATTCGACCAATTGGAAATCATCGCCGCGACATCGTTCTTTTCCATCGGCGCATTATTAGCATTGCCGCGATTCAGGAATTGGTCGGAGAAGCCGTAGCCGCTGACGACCGCGCCGACGAGAACCATGCCGTCGACGAGCTTCGGATGCGCGAGGGTGAAATCGATTGTGAGTGCGCCGCCGTGGGAGCTGCCGACAAGAAACGCGCGGTTGATTTTCAGGTGGCGCAGCAGCGTGAAGAGGTCATCCGTTTCGTAATACCAGGAGGTGGCCGCGGGCGAGCGGCCATATCCTCGACGGTCGTAGCGCACCGTGTGGAATTCTTTGCAGAATGTGGGCCAGACGGCGTCCCAGATGGCGGAGTGTGCGATTCCGTCGTGAATCAGGACGACGGCCTCGGGGCCAGTGCCGCATTCTTCATAGTAGATATTGCCTTTTTCGACTTCGACGAAATGGCCGGCTGATTCATCGGCGGCAGCCGATGCGAGTGTCGGAAGCGTGAGAGCGACAAAAGCGAGATTGAGCAGGAATAGCCAGCAGACTAAGCAACGCTTCATGCGTCCTCCCAACGACAAAAGACAATGGTGAGACTCTCGCATTAGAGCGCTTCGGAGCGCAACCGCAAGCTGCTAAGGCGGCCCGCGTCGATCGAAATTACAGGAATCATGATTACGCCCGCCGGGCCGCAGCTACGTCTAGGAATACGCGCGGACGCTTTCCGATCTATACCTGGAGACGTGAAGTGATCTACTCGCGCGCCAGCTTCGTCTTCATCCAATCGCTGGCGGATTGAGCCAATTCCTTTAGGGCATCTTTATCGGTTCTGCCTGAACTTTTCAGCAAGTGAAACGAATGATCGGCGCCTTCGATCACGTGTAAAGTCGCTTGCGTCCCGAGTTTGGCTAAGATGGGGCGCAAGAGGTTGAGGTCGGCTAAAGCGTCGCGCGTGCCCTGAAGGAAAAACATCGGCAATTTCACTTCGCGTAGGTGCTCTGCGCGCTTCGTTCCCGGCTGATTCGGCGGGTGCAGCGGAAACCCGAAAAACACCAAGCCTCCAACGTTATGCAGACGCCCTTCGGAGGCTGCGAGCGAAGTCATCCGTCCGCCAAGCGATTTTCCTCCCGCAAAAAGCGGCAGGTCGGGAGCAGCTTTCGACGCAGCTTGGACCGCAGCTTGTATGGTCGCGGTGAGGATGGGGGGCCGGTCCGGAGCTTTCCGCCGCTGCTGCATGTAAGGAAATTGGAATCGAAACGTCGCGACCTGACGGGCTGCCAGCTCGCTCGCCAGTGCCATCATGAACGGATGATTCATGCCGGCTCCGGCACCGTGTGCCAGCACCAATAGATATTCCGCCTCCTCGGGCCGCACGAGAATCGCGGACACTTCACCAGCATCTTGAACTTCAAAGCGGATATTTTCAGTATTCGGCATTCTTAATGGCCGATCTCGCGCGAGCCTTGTGTGAATCTTGAGCACCCGCAAGCTGACCCAACCTTTACGCGTAACCTAACCAACGGAATTGTGACACGTTCTAGATTTCATCACCAAAACGGAATTTTTAGAGAGAGAACAGCATACACAGTGCTGCTCAGGTTGACAGTTCGGGTTGTGACTAGCAGAATATTTGAGGCGCGGCGGGTGGTAGTTTCGGTGGTTCCTGCCTGGGGCAAGATTTAGTTCCACGGACAAATAAGCGGGGATTTGTGTGCCCTCGATATGAAGCGAGGAATTATGAGAATCACTTGGATGCGAATTTTTGCATCTTGCATTTTGATCATGGCGACTTGTTCGGGCGCGAGAGCTCAGACCACGCGTGGAACGGATGATCAAAGAGCACGCGTAACCGCGGGAACTCAGACCCTGCTGCCCGAATGCACCGTTGTGGGGGGAACCGCCGAGTCGGCGGCCGTTGCGGACGATTCGAAGAAGGGCGGGCTCGATCTTGCGAACCTGGACCGATCCGTTTCGCCGTGCGCGGATTTCTATCAGTTCGCCAATGGCGGGTGGATGAAAAACAATCCAATACCGGCGGCTTATCCGAGGTGGGGTTCGTTCACAATTCTTCAGGAACATAATCAGGACGTGCTGCGCACGATTCTTGAAGACGCGGCGAAGGACAAATCCGCACAGCCGGGATCGAATTGGCAGAAGATCGGCGATTTCTATGCGAGCTGCATGGACGAGAGCGCGATCGAAGCGGCGGGATTGAAGCCGCTCGAACCTGAGTTCGAAAGAATCGCGCAGATGAAGGATGCGACGAGTCTCCAAGCAGAAGTGGCGCGTTTGCAGAACGACGGCGTGGACGCAGTTTTCAGTTTTGGTTCGCAGACTGATTTTAAGGACAGCAACAGTATGGTCGCGGGCATCGGGCAGGGAGGCCTGGGCTTGCCGGATCGCGATTACTACACGCGCGAAGATGAAAAATCCAAGAAGCTGCGGGATGAGTATGTGCAGCATGTGACGAATATGTTCAAGCTGCTGGGTGACAGCGACGCGACGGCTGCAGTGGAAGCAAAAACTGTGATGGAGATTGAAACGCGACTGGCGAAAGTCTCAATGCCACCTGTGGATTTGCGCGATCCCGACAAAATCTACCACAAGATGCCAGTGTCGCAGTTTCAGGAGCTCGCGCCAAACGTTGATTGGGAAGGATATTTCAAGGAGATTGGCGCGCCGCCGGTGTCGCAGATCAATGTTTCCCAACCTGATTTCATGAAAGAGGTGAGCGTGGCATGGACTTCGGTGCCGCTTGCGGATTGGAAGGTGTATCTGCGCTGGCAGTTTGTGCATGCGGAGGCTACGGCTCTGCCGAAGAAGTTTGTGGACGAGAACTTCGATTTCTATTCGCGGAAACTCACCGGAACGCAAGAAATCTTGCCGCGCTGGCGCCGCTGCGTTCGAGCGACGGATCAGAAGCTCGGAGAGGATTTGGGGCAGTTTTACGTGCAGCGAGCATTTCCGCCGGAGGCGAAGGCTAAGGCGCTCGAGATGGTGCACAACTTGGTCGACGCACTTCATGCCGATTTAGCCACGCTCGATTGGATGAGTCCTGCGACGCGCGAGCAAGCGATTACAAAGCTGAACGCGATCAAGTTGAAAATCGGGTATCCGGATAAGTGGCGCGATTATTCTCGTTACGAAGTGGACCGCGGACCGTACGTTGAGAATTTTATCCGCGGTAACGAATTCGAGGCAGCCTACGATTTAGGGAAAATTGGCAAGCCGGTGGATCGGACGCTTTGGGGAATGACGCCGCCGACCGTAAATGCTTATTACAGCTCGACGCGCAATGAAATCGTGTTTCCCGCGGGGATCTTGCAGCCGCCTTTCTACGACCCGAATCGCGATGACGCGATGAACTATGGTGGGATGGGGTCGGTGATCGGGCATGAGCTAACGCACGGGTTCGACGATCAGGGCAGCAAATTTGATGCGGTGGGGAATTTAAAAAACTGGTGGACGCCGGAGGATTTGAAGAATTTTCAGGCTCGGGGCGAGTGCATCGTAAAGCAGTTTGACAGTTTCGAAGTGGAGCCCGGGCTGCACGAAAACGGGAAGCTGGTCGAGGGGGAAAGCATCGCCGATCTCGGCGGGTTGACGATTTCTTACGCCGCACTTCAGAAGACTTTGGAGGGGAAGCCCGCGCCGGCACCGATTGATGGATTTTCGTCTGCTCAAAGGTTTTTTTTGGGCTGGGCGCAGGTGTGGGCGAGCAACATGAGGCCGGAGTTCGCGCGGATGATGGCGCATACGAATCCGCATCCGTTGGACAGTTACCGGGTGAACGCACCGGTGGCCAATATGCCGGCATTTACGAAAGCTTTTGATTGCGGTGCGGGTTCGAAGATGGTGCGGCCGGCGGGAGAGCGCTGCCGGATTTGGTGATTGCGGTTCGTTGACTCTTAATTCATGTGGTGGCTTGCGCGAACACCCCGGCCCGGCCCGCGACGATGAAAGGCGTCGTCGTGGCTGCCTGACGACTAGACTGTCGGAGCGGCTAGCGGCTCTTGGGAAATAACAGGAGGCGGTTCATAGACTGGGTTGGCAACCGCGATTGCGCGTTGATGGTCCCTGTACCAGATGCATTCACTGGCACGCTGCCAGAGGCGACAGGCTTGCCAGAAAATGATGAGGAATTGAGACAGCAGGAACGGAGCGAGGATGGATTCAGGACTTAGATGTGACATCCAGATGTGCAGGCCTACAGCGAAGACAATCCAGGCGATCAAACTTACCCGAAGGTACAGCCAGTAAAGCGAAAAGAAATTGTGCCGCAACAGCGAGGCGGCGCGGCGAAGAGCTTTGCGCATGCGGCGCTCGTCCTCGGCGACAGCGATCACTTGCGCCATGTCGAACCACACGCGGATGCAAATCAGCAGCAACACAATCACTACGATGGCCGCTTCGAAGAAATGAACTGCAGGCATGGGTGAGATCGATTGTTTATTGATGCGATTGTATGTGCGATAGGCGATGCCGCTGAGAATGAAAACAGGAATGAGAACGATCAAGAGATAAATCGTCAGGCGGACGAAGCGCCAGAAATGGTGGCCGCAGGCCTCGAAGAATGCGCCGGCGTGAAGCCGCTGACCGGAGTAATAAGTAGCAAGAATTCCGCCCGCGGCGAAGATCATGAAGATCGTGAACAGGCTTGCGGCCAAGAACGACGCTGACGCCAATCCGTCGAAGGGCGATTCAGGATTCATCGCAAGCGACGCGAGTGTTCCGAGATTGAATCCGTGGACGAGCTGCTCGGCGGCGAAGCTGTGGTCCAGAATTGCGCCGACGCGTTCGTTGGTTCCGCTCGTCGCGACGTAGGCGAGAACAAAATTGACGGCGAAAATTAACCAGAGGACGCGTTGACGGCTCCATACAAGTGAGGCACCGGAAAAGAATGTCCTCGGTGTCGCGTCTGCCATTATAAAGTTCCTCCACGTTTACGATGCCAGCTATGCGAGCCATGCGATCAGCTGCGCAATCCACTCACTTGCAAAACCCCAGATGTTCGAGAGTTTCCTTGTGGCATGGCTGTTGGCTTCCACAATGTAGCTGTTATTGAAAAGATCACGGTCCAGCCAGACTTGATGGGTCGGGTCCACTTCCGCGGAGACGACTTGAGCTTTGCGGTCGTAGACATAGCGAACCCAGCGGTCGCGCCCATCCCAATGCTCGGTCGCTGATTGCTTGTCGTTGAAAATAACTTTGAGGTCGACGGGAAATATGAAGTCGTCTTTCCGCTGCACCGTCACATAGGTGCGATAGAGCCCCTCGGTATTTTTCGCGGCCGCTTTTTCGGATTCATACCAATTTAAGGGATCGGAGTGTGCATCGAGGATTTTGTAGTCGAGCATTTGAGTGCCGGAAATGGCTTGATCGAAATACCAGCGCAGGTCTTTGCCAGAGACTTCTTCGACGGTCTTAATGAAATCTGTACCGGTAGGATGAGTGAAGCGATAGCGCAGGAAATAGATATGCAACGCTTGCTTCAGAGTTTCTTCACCGATGATTTTCTCGAGGGTCAGCAGCACCGTTGCTGTCTTGCCGTAAGTGATAGCGCCATAAGCATTGCCATCGTAAAAAAGCCAGGCAAAACGCGCAATCGGATCGGTATCAGGCTTCTGCAGATATGAGAAGCGCTGCGAGTCGTCTTCGCCAAGCTGAAGGAATGGAAAATTGAATTCGGAAATGTACTTACCGTAAAGCGCGTCCATGCCTTTCGTTTCCATGTAGCTGTTGATGCCTTCGTCGAGCCAGGCTTCTTCGAATTCGTTCGTAGCCACCATTCCATACCAATATTGATGGCCGAATTCATGTTGGACCACGATCTCGGGAAGCAGGGCTCCTTTGGGCATGAACCAGTTGGTGTCCGCTGTGATCAGCGTCGGATATTCCATGCCGCCGGCCCGGAAGCCTTCATGCGGGGGATCGATTACGGTGAGCCGATCGTAGGGGTATGGGCCGATCCATTGATCATAGAGAGCAAGCGTGCCCTTCAAGACTTGAATGTAGCGGGGAGCGGACGCCAGGTTTCCTGGCGACATCAAGACATGAAGTTCCACGGTGCCCGCGCTGCCGGTCCAGGAATCTTCGACGTCGATGAAACTTGGGCTCGCGCTCCAGGAAAAATCGTGCACGTCTTCGGAGTGGAATCTTAACGTCTTCGTGCCGTCGGAATTATTCGCTGATGCGACGAGATCGCCTCCCGCGCCAACGATTTCATTTTGTGGCAGCGTGATGTTCACATCGAACGTGCCGAAATCCGCGAAGAATTCCGTGGTGTTGTGAAATTGATGGCAATTCCAGGCGCCCTTCCACCACACGCCCACTTTCGGAAACCACTGCCCAACCATGTAGAAATCGCGTAAGTACCCGGTTCGCGCGACGACCTCGGGCAACTGCTCGTTGAACGTAACCTTGAATTCCACATCCGCGCCTGCGGGAACGGCCGTGGGAAGTTCGATCTGCATCACGGTGTGATCGGCTGCGTTATGGTCGTCGGGCTGGACGAAGCCCATCTGGTTTGTCAGATCGCCCATGCCGGTGACTTCGAGATGCAAGATGTTGATGGCGCCAAACTGCTCCGGCTTCCACTGGTAGTCGGGATTATCGCGACGCTCTTCGGTGATAAAAGTGGATTGGGGCTGGAAGGCGTTCAGATACAGGTGAAACGGAAACGTTTTTTGGGGCTGGCCCGTGAGGTTCTTGTAGCGCAGGGTTTCTGTCGCGGCGATTGTGTGCTTTGCGGTATCGAGGCGCGCGTCGATTTGGTAGGCGACGATGCGCGTGGACAGGATTTGCTGCTTCGGAGCGCTAGTGGGGCTGATAGTCGCGGGCGACTTCGCGTGTGTCGATGCGGTGGCTTGACCCGATCCCGCGGGGTCCGCGAAGCTGCCAAGAGCCAGGGCCAGAACGATTACAAAGCGCATCCGCCTCCTATGCCGATGGGTCGCTGTCTCCATTGCCACCTAAAGCGTGCGGAAAGAATATGATACGCGGTCGAACGTGGCAAGCCGGGTTTGCGAATCGCTGGCGGTGCGCCGGGGCTTCGACGTGCATTCCAGGTGACGCTGAATGGCCGCAAAGTTGACGCGTCCTCCTGACAACGACTAAACTCTAATTACTGGGCGTATTTCTCGCCTTCTTTGCGAAAAGAGATTCAGGAGCGGTTGTAATTTCATGGTCTCTCCCGTGTTACAGCATCGGCGCCACCAACAGATTCTGACGGATGTGGTGCGCGAGTACATCGAGACAGGCGAGCCGGTCTCATCCCGTAGTGTTGCACGGCGGCACGTCGATCCACTGAGTCCCGCGACTGTGCGGAACGTGATGGCAGACCTGGAAGACGGCGGCTTTCTCTACCAGCCGCATACTTCGGCTGGACGAGTGCCCACGGCTGCGGCGTACCGATTTTTTGTCGAGCAGGTAACGGCCCAAGCTACCGCGAGCTCCGAGGACAGGCAATGGATTCGCCGCGAGCTGGAAGCGGCGAACACGCCAGAAGCGGTGATGGAGCGCGCCAGTCACGTGCTGGCGGCTGTTTCGCGAGGGCTCGGAATTTTCATTGCGCCGCCGCTGGCACGCAGCGTGGTGGAGCACCTTCGTTTCTTGCTGCTGCCGGATAATCGGGTGCTAGTCGTACTTGTTGCCGCCGGGGGCCAGACGCGAGACAAATTGATCCGGCCGGAGCGGCAATTTCGCCAGGAAGACTTGGATCAGATTGCGGCGTATTTGAACCACCATTACATTGGATGGACGATTGAGGCGATGCGTACGGATTTGCGCGCGCAGCTTGTGCGCGATCGTGAACGCTACAGTCAATTGGCTGGCGATGCTTTGATGTTGTGCGATCCCAGCGTTCTGGCTGATATCGACGAGCGCAAGATCTACGTGGAAGGCGCGGCGCAAATGGCGGCGTCACCAGAATTCACGAATCACGAGCAATTGCGCGAGTTACTCGAGACGATCGAAGAGAAAGATCGATTGATCGCAATTCTGAGCGGATGCATTGAGGCGCCGGAACCCGTGCACGTGGAGTTGGGGGTGGACCAAATCTCGAATGCGGGAAAGCATCTGGCTGTCGTGTCAGCTTCGTATTCGTCGGAAGGCGAAGTGCAGGGCACACTGGGCATCGTCGCGCCGATGCGCATGCATTACGAGCGGGTTATTACGGCGGTGGCGTTTATGTCGCAGTTCTTTTCAGAAGAAAAAGAGAGGAATTAGTCGTGGCAGCACAAAAGAGCCAGAGAGAAGAAGAGCAGCTAAAGCCAGGCGTCGCACCCGTAGAATTCAGCGGTAGCGAAGCAGCTTCACCGGCGGCGTCTGCTCCGGAGGCGGTGCCGGAGCATCAGGTGCAGAAGCTCACGGCTGAGAAGCAGGATTTGACGAATACTTTAGTGCGCCTGCAAGCGGATTTCGACAATTACCGCAAGCGGATCGAGAAAGAGCGCGACCAGGCGAGGCATCGAGGTGTCGAACATCTCGTTGAGCAGCTCCTTCCTGTGCTGGACGGTTTCGATCGGGCACTCGCGTCCCACGACGATCCCGCATATGAGGATTATCGCAAGGGATTCGAGCTGATTCGGAGACAGCTCTGGGATGTGCTCGCAAAGCAGGGCGTGCATCGGATCGAATCCGTCGGCAAGGAATTCGATCCCAATATGCATCATGCCATCGAGCATGTGCCGACGACGGATTATCCAGATGGCGCGGTGATTGATGAGCTTCAGCCGGGCTATACATTTCATCATCGCGTACTGCGCCCTGCAATGGTGCGTGTGGCGAGCGGCCGCAAAAATTGACGGCTTCCCACAGTTTTATCAGGGAAGTAAAATTTCGCAACTTAGCAATACAAATTTATATCTAATCGTAGGAAAAGGACTGAAGAGAAAAGATGGCAGCCAGCAACCAGCAAGATTTCTATGCAGTTTTAGATGTACCGCGCGGAGCGACGGCGGAGCAGATCAAGTCCGCGTATCGCAAGGCAGCAATGAAATGGCATCCGGATCGCAATCCGGAAAATAAGCACGAAGCGGAACTGAATTTTCGCGCTGCGGCGGAAGCTTACAGCGTGCTGTCCGATCCTCAGAAGCGCTCGATTTACGATCGCTTTGGCCATGCGGGCCTGGGGAGCCGCGGATTCGAGTCCGGCGGATTCAACGCGTCAATCTTCGAGGATTTTCAAGACATTCTCGGCGACCTCTTCGGCTTCGAGGATATTTTTGGCGGTAGCCGGCGCCGTGGAGGACGTGGAGCGCGCGGACAGCGCGGAGCGGATCTGCGCTACGACATGACGCTCACGTTTGAAGAAGCTGCGACCGGCGTCAGCACAAAAATTCACGTTTCGCGCCACGAAGCTTGTGAGGCGTGTCATGGTACTGGCGCGAAGCCCGGCACGGGTATGTCCACGTGCAAGACGTGCGGCGGACGCGGTCAGGTATCGTACAGCCAGGGATTCTTCTCGATCACGCGTACGTGCCCGGCGTGCCAGGGCGTCGGCCAGGTGATCCGTGATGCATGCGCCGGGTGCCGCGGGCAAGGCCGCATCGAACGCGAGCGGACGCTTGAAGTCGGCGTTCCGGCCGGCGTCGATTCGGGCACGCGATTGCGCATGGCGGGGCACGGCGAGCCCGGCACGAACGGCGGACAGCCCGGCGATCTATACATTTTTCTCGAAGTGAAGGAGCACGCGTTTTTTGAGCGACGCGGCGCTGACCTCTACTGCACAATTCCGATCAGCCTATCGCAAGCGACGCTGGGCACTTCAATCAAGGTCCCAACGCTTTCGGGCGAAGAAGATCTCGAGATACCGGAGGGAACGCAGTCCGGTCAGATCTTCCGCAAAAAATCGAAGGGGCTGCCAAACCCACACGGCGGACGCGGCGACTTATACGTGAGCGTTCGAGTGGAAATTCCTGCCAAGGTGACCCGCGAGCAGCGGCGATTGCTTGAACAGCTCGGTCAGACCATGAAAGTGGAAAACAAACCGATCGAGCGAGCGTCGAATTTCTTCGATAAAGTGAAGGATATTTTCGGTTAAAGTTCGGAGCTGCGATGCCGTCTCGCCCACATACGGCTGCTCGGAGCAGGGAATAATGTGCCCAACTTACCGCGGTGCTCGCCGCGGCGGCCGAAGGCAATATCACCAAAATCGCGTCGCTTTTTATGATTTTGTAACGTAGCACGAGCGTTGCCCTAAATCTACCTCCCGTTCAACTGTGCTACATTCTGGGGCTCCAGTATGGCCAGCATTCGCATCGATAACGCTCGCGGAAGATATCTCGTGATCTGCGCCCGAGGGGCGCTTTCGCGAGTACCGGAGCTTGTCGGCGATCGCGGCCGGCGGAGGGAGATTTTCTTTTTATCTTCACCCCGGGTTTGGAACCATTGGGGCAGAAGATTGACGGCAAAAGCTCGCGGGCGGCGCAGCACCACGATTCTGTTTGACGACAGCGAGCCGGGAAAACGGCTTGCAACAGTCGAAAAAATCGCTCGCGCGCTGACCAGTCTGGGCGCTGGCCGCGACGCCACATTGGCAGCTGTCGGTGGCGGCGTCGTGGGCGACGTCGCGGGTTTCGTTGCAGCCACCTACTTGCGGGGCGTCCGTCTACTTCACGTTCCGACCACGCTCGTGGCGCAGGTAGACAGCGCGATTGGCGGAAAAACCGGCGTAAATCTTCCGGAAGGGAAGAACCTCGTCGGCGCGTTTTACCCGCCAGAACTGGTTATCGCCGATCCGGACGTTCTGAGCACACTACCTCACCGGCAGTATCGCGCGGGGCTGTACGAGATCATAAAATACGGCGTGATCGCCGATCCGGTTTTGTTCCGATATCTTGAACGGCATGTGCTCGCACTCCTTCGCCGGGATCGCGCCGCGCTTGGATACGTGATTCCGCGATGCATTCGAATCAAGGCGAGGGTGGTCGCCAAAGATGAACGTGACAGCGGCCTGCGACAGATTCTGAATTTCGGCCACACGCTCGGTCACGCGCTTGAGACCGCCACAGGCTATAAAAAGTTCCTTCACGGAGAAGCTGTCGGCCACGGCATGATTTTCGCGACGCTGCTTGCGCTCGCCATTGGACAGCTTGATGTGGAGGATGGGGCTCGAATCATTGATTTGATTTTATCTGTCGGGCCCCTTCCGCGGATTCCGCCGCTCTCTGAGCAAAAGTTGAGATCGTTGGTGCTGAGCGATAAGAAAGTTCACGCCGGCAAGGTCGGTTGGGTAATTCCCTCGGTTATCGGCAAGACGAAATGGGGAGTCGGAGTACCGTGGCGTGTTGTTGACTTAAGTTTTCGCGTGCTGCCCAAACTAGTTGACGATTGGCAGCGAAGCGGAACGAGGTCCGCCCGGTTGCACAAGACATGAAAATCTTCGAAACATCCTCCACGCCAGCGTTGGGTTCGCGTCCGAAAGGCGCTCGCAACGAACGCGATTCCGCGCGACGCGTGCGCGATATGTTCAGCGATATCGCGCCGCGGTACGACCTCCTCAACCATTTACTTTCCTTTTCGATGGACGATCGGTGGCGCCGGCTGACGGCGGAAAAATTCCGTCGAATCCTACGGCGCACCGATGCGCGCGTTCTCGATCTATGCTGTGGCACTGGAGACCTGGCATTTGCCCTTGAGGTCGAGCGTGTGGATGTGATTCGTGACTCTACGGCGCATCGTATTCCGATCATGGGCTGCGATTTTGCGTACCCGATGGTGGAACGGGCGCGAAAAAAAGCCCGAACCGACTCGCACACGGCGGAGTTTATCAATGGCGATGCGCTGAATATGCCGTTCCCCGACGCGAGCTTTGATCTGGTGGCAACGGCATTCGGGTTTCGGAATTTGGCGAACTACGAGCGGGGCCTGCGCGAAATAGCACGCGTTTTGAAGCCGGGAGGACGGATCGCGATCCTTGAGTTTTCGGAGCCAACCAACAGCGCGATGGCCGGGATGTATCGGTTTTATTTCAAGCGCATTCTGCCTGTGATCGGCGGCCTGATTTCGGGCAACAGGGCGGCCTACGCATATTTGCCCAGCTCTGTGTCGGGCTTTCCCACTCCGCCGGAGCTTGCGAAATTGCTTTTTAGTGCTGGGTTCCTGGGAGTCCGCCATCAGGCATGGAATTTCGGAAGCGTTGTGCTGCATACGGGACGCCTGCCCGAACCGGGGAAAGCCGTAATCGAACCCGAAGACGAGGTGGCTAGGGGATTTTGGAAAGAGCGGCGGAAGCATCCCAGAGGGGAATCCAAACAATCGACGAACTAGTTATCGAGGCCTAGGTTGCGGATCTTGTGAAGCAACGTCTTGTAGGACACGCCTAATTTTTCCGCGGCGCGTGTTTTGTTCCACTTCGTTTCACGCAGCGCATTTTGAATCTTGAACCGCTCCACGTGAGCTACAGCACGCTGCGAGACCTCCTCGAGCGGACCCTCCCATAGAAATTCATTCTCGACCATGCGCTCCGGCAATTGCTCGGCAGTGGGACGCGCGGAAGGCAACTGCAAACCGGGCACGTCGATATCCGAACCATCCGCGAGAATTGCGGCGCGCTCGATCGCGTTTTGAAGCTCGCGCACGTTGCCCGGCCACGGGTAGGTGAGCAGACGTTCCCGCGCGTCCTCCGTGAGCGCCAGCGCTGGCTTGCGAAATTCGCGCTTGAACCGCTCAAGAAAATGCTCGGCTAGCAGCAGCACGTCGTCGCCGCGGGCGCGTAGAGGGGGAATCGTAATCGGAACTGCTGAGATTCGAAAATAAAGGTCTTCGCGAAATGTCTTGTCTGCCACGGCAGCGCGTAGGTCTTTATTCGTCGCCGTAAGAATTCGGACGTTTACCTCGATTTCCTGCGTCCCGCCCACACGCTCGAATCGCTTTTCCTCCAGCACACGCAAAAGCTTGCTTTGCACTGCGAGCGGCAGCTCCCCAATTTCGTCCAAAAAAAGCGTGCCGCGATGGGCAAGCTCGAGTTTCCCGATTTTTCGCGCGCCCGCTCCGGTAAAGGCGCCGCGCTCGTGTCCGAAGAGTTCATTTTCCACCAGCCCTTCGGGAATCGCCGCGCAATTCAGCGCGACGAAGGAATGATCGGCGCGTGGACTGAGATGATGAATCGCGCGAGCAAAAAGCTCTTTTCCTGTGCCGCTTTCGCCCAAGAGCAGCACCGTTGAATCCGTGGCGGCCACGCGCTGCGTCATCTGGCTCGCGTCCTTCATCGTGGGATGCTCGGCGACGATCCGAGGGAATCCGTAATGCGCGGCGTATTCTTCGCGGAGGAGCAGGTTTTCTCGCAGAAGTTCCTGCTGTTTCGTTGCGCGATCGAGCAGCAATTTCAAATGATCGAGATCCACGGGCTTCTGAATGAAATCGAACGCGCCCTCTTTCATCGCCGTCACGGCCTCTTCGACGGACCCGTAGGCCGTGACCAGAATCACAGGCAATGTAGGTTCCACTCGGCGAGCTTCTCGAAGCACGTCCAATCCCGAACTTCCCGGCAGCTTTAAGTCAGTAAGTACCAGCAGGTAGCGGCGCGCGCGTATTTTATCAATCGCGGCGTTTCCGTCCGGCGCTTCCTCCACCGAATAGTCCGCGCGCTCGAGCGCCTTGCGCAGCATCGCCCGGAGCTCAGGCTTATCTTCGACAAGGAGAATTGGCTCCATGGAAACTGGCTAGCGAGCCCATCCAGGATCGCCGCCCGACTGGCGAAGCTCGTCTTCTGCATCGGAGATTGCTTGCTTGTCGGCTTCAATTTCCTTTTGCTTGCCCGCGATCTTCGCTCTTTTTTCGTTAATGTCGCTACGGGTCAATTCTTGCTGCATGGCTTTGACGGGGTCGTTGTAATACTGCAGGTCGAGTACGCCGAGCTCGCGCTGCATCACGTCGAGGTCAGCCTGGTCCTGTTCCAGCTTGTGGTGAAGCTTTTCAAATCGCGTGCGCCATTTTTTTTCATCGCTCTCCGCGGCCTTGTCGGACTTCGCAGCGTCGGCCGGAGCATTCTCGGCATTCTCCGCGGCTGGTGGCTCCTCGCCGACCGCTGATATCCCGCCCTCTTTGGGAATATTGTCGTTTGTGATGACTTTGGCCTGCTTGGGAGTGTCTTTTTTCTGCTCGCGGGCGCGGCGCGCCGCTTCGGCAAGCGTTTCCGG
Source organism: uncultured Acidobacteriota bacterium (assembly GCA_963729525.1). Classification (GTDB taxonomy): domain Bacteria; phylum Acidobacteriota; class Terriglobia; order Acidiferrales; family UBA7541; genus Palsa-295. The sequence goes on along the minus strand of CAVSOB010000005.1, from coordinate 1,400,921 downwards.
TTGGCTGGCAGGCGCTGAGGGCGACGTCTGTGCCGCCTGCGCGGAGTTCTGCGATGCCGCGGACTCCTGTGAAGGCGACTTCGCTGGGTCTTGCTGCTGGCATTGCCCGCTTGGCGGAAACGCCGCAATCGCGGCAATTGCCGCCAACCAAAATGCTCTGCGCATGGCTACGCCTCCCGAGAGGCACCTATGGGATAGGCCCTGGATATAGTTTAGATGCGGGCGGCTTCGGAGGGGAATAGCGACGGCGAGGGCTCCTGCCGCAAAGGTAACCAGAGCAGGAACTCTGCGCCTCCGCCTGTGCGGTTGCGTGCCTCAATGCTGCCACCGTGCTGTAGGGCCACCTTTTGGACGACGGCCAAACCCAGGCCGGTGCCCTCGGATTTCGTGGTGTAGAACGGGAGGAAGATTTTGGGCAGGTCAGCCTGCGGGATGCCCGGCCCATTGTCCGCGATGCAGATGCGCTGCCACTTCCGCCCACCCAGCTCTTCGATCGTCCCCGAAACGGTGAGGCGGGCGCTGCCACCGGCTTCGCGGGCAGCTTCCGCTCCATTACGGGTCAGGTTGACGAGCGCCTGGCGGATCAGTGCTTCGTCGCCGGGAAGGTCCTCGAACGCTCCCTCGCATTCGACCATGCAGCCGGGATTCGCTTCCCGCAGCTCTTCGGTAACGCGCTCCACGAGCGTTTTCATCGGCACAGTCTCGTAGCAGATTTCGAGCGGCTTCGCGAAACGGAGAAATTCTGTGACGACGTGTGTCAGCGCGCGCGTCTGGTCGAGAATGCGCTCGGCGGATTCTCGAATGTCGCCAGAGTCGGGCCTCGCTTCGCTGCGAATCATCTGCGCGTAGCCGGAGATTGTGGCCAGTGCGTTCTTGAATTCGTGCGCGATGCCAGCGGACATTTCCCCGAGCGCCGCCAGATTTTCTTTCCAGCGAATCTGCTTTTGCAACGCCGTAAGCTCTGTCAAATCGCTCATCAGGCAGAGTGCGCCGCTTACTTTCATTTCGGGAGGTACGCCGGGAAATTCCGTGCCCGGGCGCGGTGGATTGCGAACCGCGCGGAAAATAGGAGAGATCGTGACGCCGAGATGGCGCATCTCGCCTTCGGCAGTCACGTGCTCTACTTCACCGCGATGAAACGTGCGGCCCTCGCGTAGGCAAGCCGTGAGCATGCGCGTCAACTCGGTGTCGGCGCCAAGAATCTCTTTGTACGAGCGATATCTCAGAGTGCGGATGCCCAGCGCTTCCTCGGCAGCGGGGTTTGTGCTGCTGATCGCGCCCGTCGCATTCACGAGGAGTAATCCGGTGGGCATATTGCGCGTAACTTCTTCGGTAAGGCGCTCGGATTCTTGCGCGCGTTCTTGCGCCACCAGATGCAGGCGCGCGAGTTCTTTTTCCTGAGTCCGGAGCTTTTCAATTACGCCTTGCATCGATGCGGCCATGAAAGCCGAGGCATTGTCCGGGTCGGGGGCAGGAGCTGCAAATTGCCCTTCGGGTGATGAGTCGCCTCTGCGCAGGAATTTCCTCACCACAATTGCGAAGAGCAGCAAGATAAGGAACAGAACGATGAGCCCCCCGGTGAGAAAGCCAAGATCGAATGGCTGAACGCCCGGTATTCGCGGGGCAATAGGGGGAACCATCAGACGCCTCGTTCTGTTAGATGCGTTCTAGCCATCATCGCACCACCAGCAGGCCCTGATACCAATATACAATCGGCGTTCCAAAAAATACCACCAGCAGGGCGGCCATCCCCAGGAACGTGCCAAAGGGCAGCTCGTAATCGGAATCTTTACGTCGAGCTACAATTACGATGATCCCCAGAATGCTTCCGAGCACAGAGCCAGTGAAAATTGTCAGCAGAGTTCGCTTGAGACCGAGAAACGCGCCGGCCATCAGCATCATTTTCACGTCACCCATTCCCATGCCTTCCCGCCTGCGCAAGCGGAAATAGACCTCGGACACAAGCCATAGCAGACCGCTGCCAGCCGCCGCGCCCAACAGCGCGTCCACAAATGAAAGAACCGGCGCCGGCGGTGGAAACTCAAAAATCCGCCTCGCAATAGCCCGAGCTGTTCCGTCGACGGGTGAGGTGAAGAAGCTCAATAGAAGCCCAAGCCCAAAACCGGTGAAGTTCACGACGTCCGGAAGGATTCGTTCGCGCAGGTCCGTGAACACCAGGACGACCATAATCGCCGAAAAAACCGCCCATTTCAGCGCTTCCGCCGTGAGACCGAACACTTCGTAGCAACCGAGAAAGAGCACGCCCGTCAAAAGCTCCACGGTTGGATACATTGCTGAGATCGGGTTCTCGCACTTCCGGCATTTGCCGCGCAGAAGCAGATAGCTGACCACGGGAATATTGTCATAAGGACGGATCGCAGCGCCGCATTTGGTGCAGGCCGAAGCGGGAAGAACGATCGATTTTCCGCCCGGAATCCGAACGATGCAAACATTCAAAAAGCTGCCTATGATCAGTCCGAAAAGAAACACAAAGACCGCGATGAGTGTCCCGGAAGCCACAAATCGAATGTGCCACATACGTCCCGGTCACTCAAGCCGCGCAGAAGAAACCGTGCCCGACTGCTAACGCGCGTAACGCATTCACTTCATTCAATCACCGGTTTTCCCGATTCGACGCGCGATTCTTGCCACTCGCCAAGCTTTCGTTGGCGCCTCTGGTAAGCTGAATTGAATCACCCGCAATTATGTCTTTGCTGCCAACTATGTCCTTTCTCGAACGAAAAGTACGGCGCTACGAGCACATGCGTTGGGCGCAGGAGCCCAACCGCCGGACGCTGCCCTTTGAGTGGGGGCTCGAGTACATCGGCGGCTCCGCAAACGACCCTGACCCGCGTGGGTACCTCGATCATTTTGTCGAGCAAACCCTGGCGCACAGTGACGACTGGTATGCCACCGGGCCGGCGAACGATTATTCGCTGGACGGCAACGACGTCCTCACTTTCACGAGCGCCATCGAGTCACCGTGGCCCGAAAATAATCTCGTCCACGCACAATTCTTCCAGGCCCGTCACTCAGGTCCCGCCGTCGTAGTTCTCGCGCAATGGAATTCCCGCTGGGAGGAGCAGACGGACGTCTGCCGCTGGCTCAACAAGCTGGGAATCACTGCTGTAAAAATGAGCCTGCCGTATCACGACCGCCGCGCGGTCCCCGGTCATCCACGCGCCGATCATCTCGTTGGCCCCAATGTTGGCTTGACGCTCCAGGCAAATCGCCAGGCAGTTCTCGACGCCCGCCGCACCCTCCGCTGGCTCGAACAACAAGGTTACGACCGCCTCGGCCTTCTCGGCACGAGCATCGGTTCGTCAATCGCGTTCGTCACCATGTGCCACGAACCTGCGATTCGTGCCGGCGCGTTCCTGCACGTCGCCACATATTGCGGCGATGTAGTAGCAAACGGATTGACTACCATGAACGTGTGGGAATCGCTGCAAGCAAAGCTTTCACAGGAAGATATCCGCCGCTACTGGTCGCCCATCAGCCCGTTTCCTTACATCCCCAAGCTTCTCGGCACCGGAAAGAAAATTCTCGCCATCACCGGCCGCTACGATCCCACCTTCTGGCCCGAGTTCACGAATGCGTTCTTCGACGAGGCTCCGCGAGGCGGCGTCGAAGTTGAGAGATTGTCCCTGCCCTGCGGCCACTATTCGATGGGAGTCGCGCCGTTCAAATGGCTGGTCGGATTCCGTTTCGGCACATTCTTGTTTCAATCGCTTGCTTCGTAATTCCGCACGTCACGCAAGAATCTTCGAAAAGACTAAAGTTCGCCCCGTCCATGCCGATTACCGTCCTGGAGGTATTTCCGTGGCAAACCCTGTTAGCTTAGTTTCGAGCTCTCTGCAGTCCGCACACGTCGCTCAGCAAGGTCCAGTTCGCGGCACAAGCCCGGACCCAGCTCCGCAGCAGCACGCCATACCTCAAGACACGGTTTCGATCAGCAAATCGGGCGCAGCTGCGAGTCAAGCCCCGGCCGCATCGAAAAGCGCGCAAGGCTCGAGCGAATCGGAATCCGGCGAAGCCAAGTAAACTAGCATTGCTCTGATTTCAATCGGGCGCCTAGCGAAGCAGATTGCTGAAATCGCCTGCCGCAATTCGCGTCGCGACAGCTTCAATATCGCGCGAAAGCGACCGGTCAGCATCCACCTTCTTCGAGACAGCGCGCAGCAAATCGTGCGCCTTCTGTGTCTCAGGCCCGGTGCGGAGAGGTGCCAGCAAATCCAGCCCCTGGCACGCAGCCAGCAATTCGATCGCGAGCACGTTTCGCAGGTTCGCGATCATAGGCTGAATTCGCCGAGCTCCTCCCATCCCCATCGAAACGTAATCCTCCTGATTGGCCGAAGTCGGAATCGATCCAACTGAATGGGGTGTAGCGAGCGTTTTCATTTCCGCAGCCAGCGCCGCAGCGGTTACCTGCAAGATCATGAATCCTGAATTCAATCCCGCTTCTCGCACTAAAAACGCTGGAAGCTGGCTCCCCTGCGGATTCGTCAGTTGTTCCGTACGACGCTCCGATATTCCCCCCAGAGTTGCCAGCGCGACCGCCAGCTGATCCGCTGCCATCGCCAGCGGCTGCCCGTGAAAATTTCCGCCGCTGATTACCGCGCTGTTTTCACCATCGCTGGCAAACACCAGCGGATTATCCGTCGCACTGTTCAATTCGATCAAAATCGTCGCGCGAATCTGAGCCAGCGCATCGCGAACAGCTCCATGCACCTGCGGCGCACAACGAAGGCTGTAAGGATCCTGCACTCGCGGATCCCGCTCAGGCGAACGATGTGATTCGCGAATTTCGCTCCCGCGCGTCAGGCGCCCTAAATTACGCGCCGTAATTAAATGCCCGGGATAAGGGCGCGCTTGCGCGATCCGTTCGTCATACGGCGCAGGGCTCCCCCGTAGCGCGTCGAGCGAAAGCGCTGTCGCCACATCGGCAGTATCAACCGCAGTCTCCGCATCGCGCAATCCCAGCGCGAGCAGCGCCAGCATCCCCTGCGTTCCATTCAATAGCGCGAGGCCTTCTTTAGCTTCGAGCGCAAGCGGCGGGATCTTCGCTTCTCGCATCGCAGCTTCGCCCGGAACGTTTCGCCCCTGAAAGATTGCCTCACCCTCTCCAATCGCCACCTGCGCCAGATGCGCGAGCGGTGCAAGATCGCCCGACGCCCCCACCGACCCCTGGCACGGAATCACAGGATGCACTTTCCGATTCAGCATCGCGCAAAGCGTCTCCGCCACAATCGGACGCACGCCCGAAAGCCCCTTCGCAATCGCATTTGCGCGAAGCACGAGCATCGCCCGCGTTTCATGCTCCGTCAGCGCCGCGCCCACTCCACAGGCGTGGCTCCGAACCAGATTTACCTGCAGCTGCCGTATTTGGTCGCGAGAAATTCGCGCCGACGCCATCTTTCCGAACCCGGTATTCACGCCGTAGACCGCTGCATTCGATTCCACCAGCCCTTCAATCACCGCGCGCGATGCATTCATCCTTTCGCGCGCCGCGGGCGCCAGCTCCACTTCAGCGGCATCGAAGACGACGGCATAAAGTTCCGCGAGCGTCAGATGTTCGCCGTCGATTTGAATCTTATTCATCCCCTTTTCCTATTATGGTTGCATGTCCTGATGATGATTTCGACCGGCACAAAGCGGCATATCCAGCAGATGGGCGTCGGCGCTCACGCCCTGCGGCTCTCCATTGCCAGCGGCAGGTACTTGCGATATTTTTCCGGCAAAGATTTCGTCTGCCCGGCACGATTGCAAATCACATGTATCGTCTCGCCGGTCGCAATCGTCTCGCCCTTTCCCTGATGAATGATTTCGTACGCGAATCGCACGGTGCGCCGCTGTGCGGCCGTCACCCGAGTGCGAATCGTCAGCAAATCATCAAAACGAGCCGGACGCTTATACCGGCAGTTCGCTTCCGCCACCACCAGAAAACTATCGTCCTCAGTTTCCATTTTCTTGTATTCGAATCCAATCTGGCGGCAGAGCTCCACGCGTCCAATTTCAAACCACGTGAAATAATTTCCGTAGTACACCACGCCCATCTGATCCGTCTCCGCGTATCGGACGCGGATGGTCGTATCCGCAAATTCCTTCAGCGCTGGATCTGAATTGGAAACGCCTGCCCGATCCGCATTCGCGTTCTTGCTCACTGGCCGGTCCACTTTGGCTCGCGCTTCTCGAGAAACGACGCGACCCCTTCGCGAAAATCGGCGGTGGCGCGAATCTCCGCATTTTCGCGCGTGGCGAGTTCAATCTCCGCTCGAATTTCAGCCTCATTGAAACGGCGCAGAAGCCGTTTCGTTCGGAGAATGCTGGTCGGACTCGCAGCAATCAACTGCGCCGCGATCTCCTGCGCGCGCTCGAGAAGCCTCTCCGCCGGCACCACCTCGGTAATCAAACCGATCCGCAGCGCCTCGGCGGCATCCACGATGCGTCCGGTCAGCAGCAACTCCGTCGCACGCTTTTCCCCAATTTGGCGCCGCAGAAAAACCGATACCAGCGCAGGAATAAATCCGATCCGGACTTCCGAATACCCCAGCTTCGCTTCCGGCGCCGCGAGCGTGAAATCCGCCAGCGTCGCAATTCCGCAACCGCCCGCGATCGCAGCTCCATTTACCGTAGCAATTACAGGGTTTGGAAATTCGTAGATGCGGTAAAACATCCGCGCCATCGCTCTCGAATCAGCCATATTTTCGTCGAGCGATTGGCTGGCAATCGTCCGCAAGCCATCAAGATCCATTCCCGCGCAGAACGACTTTCCCGAGCCGGTGATGATGACCACTCGCGCGGGTCCGTTTTCTGCTTCATCGAACGCCGCCATCAGTTCCTGGATCATCTCCGACGAGATCGCGTTCCGTTTTTCAGGCCGCGTCAGGGTAATGGTGGCGATCTGATTCCGCTGCTCGAGCTTGAGTGTGCTGTATGTCATCGCAGCCCTGTTCTTAAGCGGTCGCATTAGTTCGGTTTCGCGGCCGCTTCAGTGTGCGTGTACTTCTCGCGCAATTCACCCGTCATGGCGCAAGCAATCGCTAGGGACTTCGCGTCGATCCCAGTGGCAACGCCGCGCGCCGTCAGAGTAGTCAGAACCGTCTCCGTCGGAATATTGCCCACAAGTTCATCCCCAGCAAAAGGACAGCCGCCTAGCCCCGTCAGCGCCCCGTCAAATCGCCGGCAGCCTGCTTCGTAAGCCGCAAGCACTTTCTCCGCCGCTCGATCCGGCCGGCTGTGCAAATGCACTCCTATATCGACGCCCGCGACCGCTGCTTGTGAGGCGCTATAAACGGCGGCCACATCATGGGGTGAAGCAGTGCCCACCGTGTCCGCCAGCGAAATCGTTCGCACGCCGATATCTTTCAGCCACACAACAGTTTCCTCGACGATCTCCGGTCCCCATGGCTCGTCGTAGGGATTCCCGAACGCCATCGAAACATAAACGACCAATCTTTTCCCGGCTGCTTTCGTATCCCGCTGAATCTTCTGCACCAAATCCCGCGATTCGGCTCGCGACATATTCGCATTGGCCCGCCGAAAATAAGCGGAAATAGAATACGGATATCCAACCGTCATCACTCCCGGAGTCGAAAGCGCGCGCTCCAGTCCTTGCGCATTCACGATGATGCCGATAATCTCCGGCGCCTCGCCTGATGGCAATTTCACGCGGCTCAGCTCTTTCATCACCGCTTCGCTATCGGCCATCTGTGGCACATGCTTCGGCGACACAAAACTCACCGCATCAATATGCCGGAATCCCAGCGAAACTAGGCTGCTCAAATATTTTATTTTCTCTTCTGTCGGAATAATTTGCCGCAGTCCCTGCCAGGCGTCGCGCGGGCATTCAACGATTGTAATCGGCTCTTCCGCCGGGTTGTTATTGGCCTGATTTCCCAATGGCACTCCTTACGTTTGCAGCACGCCCGTCTTGAACTCCGCCACATGCGGATTCAGCGACGCCGCGTCCAAAGCCTCGATCAACGCCTCGCGCGTGTGCGCCGGATCGATAATCGCGTCCACCCATAGCCGCGCAGCCGCATAACGTGTGTCGGTTTGATGCTCGTAAGTCGCTCGAACGGATCCGTACAATTCCTTTTTTTCCTTCTCGGTCAGTTTCTTGCCTTCTCGCTCGAGCTGCTTGATCTTGATTTCCACCAGCGTCCCTGCCGCTGAATCACCGCCCATCACCGCATATCGTGCCGTAGGCCAGGCAAAAATAAACCTCGGATCGTACGCCTTTCCGCACATCGCGTAATGGCCGGCTCCGAAACTGCCGCCGCAAATCACCGCAATCTTCGGCACCACGCTGTTCGCCACGGCATTCACCATCTTTGCTCCCGCGCGAATAATGCCGCTCCATTCCGCCTCTTTCCCCACCATGAATCCATTCACATCGTGCAGGAAAATCAGCGGAATTAGATTCTGATTGCAATCCAGAATAAACCGCGCCGCTTTGTCGGCTGCTTCCGTGTAAATCACGCCGCCAAACTCGACGCGCTTTTCCCCCGTTCCCGGCGCAGCCACCGTCACGTGCTTCTTCTGATTTGCCACGATGCCCACGGCCCAGCCGCCAATGCGCGCAAATCCGCACAGCACCGTCTGCCCATACTCAGCGCGATACTCTTCGAACTCACTGCTATCCACAATCCGCGCAATAATCTCGCGCATGTCGTATTGCTTTCCCGGATTCGACGAAAATATTCCGTAGATTTCATCCCCCGGATGCGAAGGCGGTCGCGCAGGCTTGTGATCGAACGGCGCCTTCGGGCGATGGCCGATCTTGTCCGCCAGCGCCCGGATTCGCTTGATGCACGCGTCGTCGTCCGGCTCGCGGAAATCCACGGTGCCGCTGATCTGCGCGTGCATTTTCGCCCCGCCAAGCTCCTCCGCGGAAGTCTTCTGCCCGATCGCCGCCTGCACCAGCGCCGGCCCCGCGAGAAATAGCCCGCTGCCTTCCGTCATCAGAATGTGATCGCACATCACCGGCAGATAGGCTCCGCCCGCCACACACATCCCCATAATCGCCGTGATCTGCGGAATCCCTTGCGCGCTCATCACCGCGTTGTTCCGGAACACGCGCCCGAAATCATCAGTGTCGGGGAACACGTCCTCTTGCAGCGGAAGAAAAACGCCCGCGGAATCCACCAGGTAAATCGTCGGAATTCGATTCTCAATCGCGATGTTCTGCGCGCGAATCACTTTTTTTGCCGTCATCGGGAAAAACGCGCCCGCTTTCACAGTCGCATCATTCGCGATAATCATCACCTGGCGGCCCGAAACCCGCCCGAGCCCCGCAATCGTCCCGGCCGCGGGCGCGCCGCCCCACTCTTCGTACATCTCATACGCGGCGTAGAGGCCCAGCTCGAAAAACTCGGTCTTCGGGTCAATCAGCTTGGCAATGCGTTCCCGCGCCGTCAGCCGCCCTTTCTTGTGCTGCGATTCGATCGCTTTCGCGCCGCCGCCCTGCCGGATTCGCTCTTCCTCATTCTTGATTTCAGTCAGGCGGTCCACCATCTGCCGGCTGTTCTTCTCAAAGTCGGCAGACTTCGCATCCACCTGCGTTTCAATCACCGTCCCGCTCACCGGTCTCCTTCGCGCGCTCCGCTATTCACTGCCGTCGGGCCGCACGATACTTTCAAACACTCACGCCGAAACTACGCATTGTACCATTCACATATCGTTTTGACTTGCCCGCGCAGTGCTATAGAATTGCATCCGCCCGCGCCGCATATTCGCATCGAGCGGCCTGCGAGCCTAATCCTGTTCCGGAGGCGCCTATGCCTTGCCGTTTTATTGCGGGGAATGGGTGCGTCTCCGGCCGCTCGCGCTAGCCTCAATCAGACCGAGTCCGGCCTTCCTAAGCCCCGAATCTCCGTACGAATGTCTGCTCGTGTTGGCCCAAGATGTTGAATCAATTTCCTTCGCCCTTGAGAGGGCCGAGAATTATTGAGGAGATTTACAAATGAGATTTGTTGACATGGAATTGGCCCGCCGGCTGGAGATGGCCGGCCACCCGGATTGCATTTCGGAAGGGAACGATGCGATCAGTCCTGTTGAGTTGAAGCGCCCCGGGGACGTCCGGATCGCGGTAGGCGGCGGCATCGCGGAATTTCGTGGCGTCGGTTCGCCGGTGACGCAGGCGGAAGGCCTGGGTCTCAACGGCCCTGTGAGCGAAGAAGACATGGAGCGGATGGAGAAATTTTATCGCTGCCGCGGCTCGGCGGTTTTCATCGAAGTGTGTCCCATGGCCGATCCTTCGTTCATCGAGATGCTCGGAAAGCGCGGCTATCGCGTGATCGAATTCTCCAACATGCTGATTCGTGAAATCGATCCTCGGGAGAAGTTTCCCGGATATTCTCCTGAGATTACTATTCGCCAAGCCGAGCCCACGGAATCTCGCCTCTTCGCCGAAACCGTTTCTCGTGGGTTCGCCGATCACTTCGAGCCTTCCGAGGAGCTAATCAACACAATTCAGGAATTCTTTTCCGGCCCTGGTCTCGTGCCGTATCTGGTGTGGATCGACGGGAAACCGATCGGTGGAGGCACCCTCGGAATTCGAAAGGGAATCGCCGGGCTTTTCGGAATGAGCACGCTGCCGGAATTTCGGCGGCGTGGAGTGCAGGCCGCCCTGATTTCAGCGCGCCTCGAGGCTGGCCGCGCAGCCGGCTGCGACCTGGCGATGAGCGTCACGCAGCCGTCGAGCGGTTCGCAACGCAATCTGGAGCGCCAGGGCTTTCGCGTCGTTTACACCCGAACCAAATTTACTCGCGAGTGGAACGAACCTGGGAAGCAATCGTTCGGGCCTGTCGAATTGCCTCGCTGATGACTGAGTCATCAGCGATTTTCTGAATCAAGCCGCAGGCGAACGCTTCTTCGGCGTCGAGTCTTCGGCCCGTCACCAGCATCTCGAGCGCGCGGCTCCGTCCGATCAATCGCGGCAAGCGTTGTGTCCCGCCCCATCCTGTGATGATGCCGAGGCTTCCCCCAGGATGAGCAAACACCGCGTCGCGTGACGCGATCCGCGCATCGCACGCGAGCGCCAAATCGAGCCCGCCGCCCATGCAGTATCCGCGAATCGCTGCCACGACCGGCTTCGGCGAATTTGCGGCCGCGCCCATCACACTTTGCCCGTGGCGAGAGAATTCGAACGCCGCAGCCGGCGTGAGATTCGCAATTTCCGAAATGTCCGCGCCGACCGAGAACGCACGCTCAGTTCCGGTGATGACCGCACCGGCCAACTCGTGCTGCTCCGCAAGTTTCACGATTTGTGCTTCGATCTCGACCAAAATCCTGCGCTCGATCCGCGGGAATCCGTCATCGCTTTCGAGAGTGAGAAGTAAAATGTCGCCCTGCCGCACGACCGACAATCGGCTGCCCACCGCGGGATTAGGCGCCTTTCGGCGCCGTGGAGACTCGCTGGCGGATGAAATCTACGATGGCCTGCGTAGGTGTGCCGGGTAGAAAGACTTCAGCGATGCCGGCTTTTTTGAGTGCGGGAATATCGGGTTCGGGGATGATGCCGCCGATCAACACCGTCACGTCGTGCATCCCTTTTTCGCGGAGCAGTTCCATCAGCCGCGGGCAGATGGTATTGTGCGCGCCGGAAAGAATCGAAAGGCCGATTACGTCCACATCTTCCTGCGCCGACGCGGAGGCGATCATCTCCGGCGTCTGCCGCAAGCCCGTGTAAATCACTTCCATGCCAGCGTCTCGCAAAGCGCGAGCGATCACTTTCGCGCCGCGATCGTGTCCATCGAGCCCGGGCTTCGCAATCAACACTCGGATTTTTTTCTCAGCCATTCAACTCCATTCAGGTTGCGAGGGCACCGCGCCGCCCGACCCAATCGGCGCGCTGAAAGAATACTTCAAACGGCCCGGTTGCACTAACTGCGGCTTCTCGCTTCGTAGACAATGCCGCCTACTTCAAACTGGTGATGAACTCCTCGAGCAAAATATTGAATTTGTCGGGCTCGTCCACAAAGATCGTGTGGCCGGCGCCGGGAAAGACCTCGTAACGCGCGCCGGGCATTTGTTTGTGTAGATCCTCGAGTTGCCTCGCGAAGATGGAACCGTCCGCCACGCAGATAAGCGCGGGCTTCGTATTCTTCAGCAGCGCCGGCTTGTAGTCGGTGGCGTGCATGCCGACGAGAAGGGCGACCGCCGCGTCCGTAGGAGTAATGTTAGAGGCTGCGGTGAGGCGGACGATATACTCTTCCGGCTGCGGTTTTTTGAACATGACTTGCTGCATGAAGGAAGCCATAAAATTCTTGCGGTCCTCCAGCGTGGATTTGAGAATGCCGATGGTCGGAACGGCGTCAGCCGGATCCGTGCCACCAGCGTAGCCGTCGACGAGAACGACGGCGGCAAGATCTTGCGAGCCGAATTGATCGAGATACGCGGCGACTTCGGTGACGCCCATGGACCATCCGACAAGAACAACCGGCGCGAGATGGAGTTTGTCGACGACGGCCTTGATGTCGCGGGCGCGGACAGCGGGATAGAGGCCTTCGTGCGTCTGCGAGGATTCGCCCTGAGAGCGCGGGTCCATTGCGACGACGTGAAAATCTTTGGAGAAGTAAGCGATCTGCTGTTCCCAAATCCAGGCGGGCATTGTCCAACCGGGAACGAACAGAATGGAAGGGAACTGGTGCGGCGCGGTGACGGAGATGTTGCCCTTGGTAATCGTGACGGAAGGAGGGAGCGGATTGCCGACTTCGGCGTTGCCCACCGGCGTCCTCGAACGCCCTGATTCAATGTAGTGGATCTTCGTTCCGTCCCACGACGTGACGAAACCATTCCTCGGATGGGGATTTTTATCCTTCGAAGGGAGAGGCGCGGCCGAGCCGGCGGTCGCGAAGCTCGAAAGCAGAATGCAGAGCGCGACCGCACTCCCGTTCCAACGCCTCCGCATTCTGTTTCCCATTTTTTCTTGAACCTCGATTCGTCCGTGTTGGAGTCCAGGCGGGATTCCGTTAGGTGATCGCCACTTCCTCGTAGATGCCGAACACCTCGCGCATAGCGTCGCAGATTTCGCCGAGTGTGGCGTAGGCTTTTACGGCCTCGAAAAGATAGGGCATCAGGTTCTCGGTTCCGGCGGCCGCCTTGCGCAACGCGTTCAGTCGGCGTTCGACCTCCGCGTTCGATCGATCTGCGCGCAATTTTCGTAGGCGGTCGCCCTGGCGATGCGCCACGGTCTCGTCAATCTGCAAAATCTCGAGTGGCTTCTCTTCCGCAACGTAATCATTCACGCCGACGACGATTTTTTCTTTGCGGTCAACCGCCACTTGATACCGATACGCGGCTTCGGAAATTTCGCGCTGCGGGAATCCGCGCTCGATTGCTGCGACCATGCCACCAAGGGCGTCAATTTTTTCGATGTAATCCCAGCCTCCGCGCTCGACTTCATCCGTGAGCGCTTCGACGAAGTACGAACCGCCGAGCGGATCGGCCGTATTCGTAACGCCACTTTCATGGGCGATGATCTGTTGCGTACGAAGCGCGAGTGTGGCGGCAAACTCCGTCGGCAGCGCCCAGGCTTCGTCGAGCGAATTCGTGTGCAGCGATTGTGTGCCGCCCATCACGGCGGCGAGAGCTTGCAACGCTGTCCGCACTACATTGTTGTAGGGTTGCTGCGCGGTAAGCGAGCAGCCCGCCGTCTGGGTGTGGAAACGCAGCGCCCAGGATCGCTCGTTCTTCGCGCCAAAGCGGTCGCGCATCGTCTTGTACCAGACGCGGCGCGCGGCGCGATACTTCGCAATCTCTTCGAAGAAATCGCTATGCGCGTTGAAGAAGAAGGAGAGCCTCGGCGCAAAATCGTCCACATTCATTCCGCGGCGCACACCGTAGTCCACATATTCGATTCCGTCGCGCAGCGTGAACGCGAGCTCTTGAATCGCAGTCGAACCAGCTTCGCGAATGTGGTAGCCGCTGATCGAAATCGGATTGAATTTTGGTGTGTGTTTCGCGCCGAACTCGAGCGTATCAATCACCAGCCGCATGGATGGTTCCGGCGGGTAGATGTATTCCTTCTGCGCGATGTATTCCTTGAGAATGTCGTTCTGCAACGTGCCGGAGATTTTCTTCCAGTCTGCGCCCTGCTTCTCGGCGACCGCCAAATACATCGCCCAGATCACGGCTGCGGGCGAGTTGATCGTCATAGAGGTGGTGACGTCGGCGAGCGGAATCTTGTCGAAGAGCACTTCCATGTCGGCCAGTGAACTGATGGCCACGCCGCATTTGCCCACTTCGCCCTCGGACAATGGATGATCCGAGTCGTATCCCATCAGCGCCGGCAGATCGAACGCGACCGAAAGACCGGTCTGGCCTTGCGAAAGCAGGTAGCGGAAGCGTGCGTTCGTGTCTTCGGCTGTGCCAAAACCTGCGAACTGGCGCATCGTCCAAAGCTTGCCGCGGTACATCGTGGAATGAATGCCGCGGGTGTAAGGTGGCTGTCCGGGGAAGCCAAGATCGCGTTCCGCGTCCCAGCCTGCGAGATCGGCTGGCGTGTATAGACGGCGAATTGGATAGCTCGAGACGGTGGTGAAATCGGCGTCGCGATCGGGAGTTTTTTGCAGTGTGGGCGCGAGCGTTTTTTCTTCCCACTCGCGTTCGGCAGCCGATGGCTTGCGAACGGATTCGAAACTTTGACAGGGCGGAGTCTTCACGGCCTTAGTCGTCTTCACGTCCTTAGTCATCGGCGCGCCTCCGGGGCGAAGCGGTTTGGGCCGTTCGCAAATTGCCGTACACACTTATTCGAGGATTCTAGGGCATTGCGGCGGAGGCAACAAGGAGCGCGCAGCCCGGGACCGCGAAATCCCGAAATAGCCGATTTTGTTGTGGTTAGAAAATACGTAAGTATTGATTCTGAAGCAGTTAGCTGAAATCCTGAAAAGCGACTGTTGCGGTTAGAAATGCGGCAGGTAGTGAACGGGGACTGGCTCTCCGCTCTCGCGCTTCCTCGAGCGGGGCGCCCTGCCTTACAGCCTGTTTTACAGTGCATCATCATAACTCAAGCGTAACGGTAGCAAATTGCGGCGCTGGCTGCAAGAAGTTATTCGGGCGAAGACTCAGGATCCCTTGCGCCTGAAGCCGGTCTTTGGAAACGGCAGTTATTTTCCTGGCACTCCCGCACCAGGGTCAGGAGCTCCGGGAATATTCGGCTGGCGATAAATTTTGCCACGGCGTGCGTCGGCGACGGTGATGTGATTCACGTCGAGCGTGCGCCCCACCGCCTGATCGAAATTCACGGACGCCTCGATCAAATTTATTTTGGCGCGGAGTTCATTGCCCTGCGCGGTGGTGAGGTCACGCGAACGAAGCACCACCTGGTAGCTTGTGGACGAGCCGAGCTGATATTTTTTTTGCTCGGCGTCGAGCGTCTGCTGCGCGAGGATGCGAGCCTTTTCGGCAGCGGCCACCTGCGCACGGTCCTGCTGCAAAGCAATCTGCGCATTTCGGACACTAACGAAGATCGTGTTTTGCAGTTGCCGGTACTGCAATTCCTGCTGACGTTTGTCGATTTGCGCGCGAGCGCTATCGGCCTGCGCGGAGCGATTGCGAATCGGAAGTATCAGATTCAAGCCCGCGCTGTAGGTTGGAAAATCGGCCTGGATCATCTGGTCGAGCGCCGTTCCCAGTCCGCTTCTCTTTACGGTTGTCGTGGTGTTGAACACAGGAACGCCAACGAAAGCCGGTATGCCGGGTGCAGTGGGATTTCCGACATTGAAAGGGAGGCCGTTCACATCGACAATCGGCGAAGTACTGTCAGCCTGAAAGCCCGTCTGCGTCTGGCTCTGCACGATCGAATTTCCTGCGAGCCCAGTGCCGCTATACTGTCCGACAAGATTGAGAGTAGGCAGAAGGTTATTGCGCGTGGCCTTCACTTCGATCTCGGCGTTCTTCAGGTTCATATCCGCCTGAAAAATCTCCGGCCGTTTCTTCCAGGCCTCCTGTACCGCGTCCATCAACGGAAGGTTTTCGGTAATGTTGGGCATAGCGATCGGGGTGGTAGGCACCACTTCAACGTTTTGTAGCGACGGAGCCACCGGGTTTCGCGTTATTGCATTCAGGAGAACGGTTTCCTGCTGCAGCTTGTTGGTCTGGGCGACGATTAGATTTTGCGTGTCGGTCGCAAGCTCCGATTCTGCGGTTAGAACGTCGAGCGGGGCCATCGTTCCGATTTGCAACTGCTTCTTGTTGTCCTCGTACAATTTTTGCGACACGGCGACGGCCGCTTCTTCCACCTTCACATTTTCGCGGGCAAAAACCAGCTCCCAGTAATCCGTCTGGACAGCCGAAACGGTTGCAATCACCTGTTGCGCGAATTGCGAGTCCGCAACTTTCAAGGTGTTTTTCGCTTCGAGTATGTAGCGCGTATTCGTCAGAATTCCGAATCCATTGAGCAGCGGCTGCTGAATCGTGACGGCGAAAGTGGATTGGACGGCGGGATTGAAAATCGTGTCGGGAGAATTTGTGGAACTGCGAGCATTATCCCATGCGACAGAGATCGAGGTCCCGGTGTGAAATCCCTGGGTGTAGCTTACGTTGGCATAAGCGTTGTAGTCGATCAGGTTGAACGGAGTAGCCGAGATACCGACTCCCGAGCTGAGCGGATTGTTCACAGGAATAGAGGCTCGTGCCCAGTCGGTATTCACCACCAGAACCGGATCGAACGCAGTCTGCGGCGAGGAGCCTAGAATCACCTGCTGCGAGGCGCCCAAGCCGTGTGCCACCGCCCCGGCTTTAGCGCGAAGAAGTTCGGTTTGCGCGATATACGGTGTGAAGCGCTGGAGGCTGATGTCCAGGTTGTTTTCGAGCGCGATGGAAATTGCGTCATCGAGGCTAAGCATTAGCTTGCCGTCGTGAATCAACTGATCAATGGTGGGCGCGTTTGTGAGCATCAGTTCGGGCATCGACAGCGGTGCGTAGGGCTTCCAAAACTGTGGGAACCAGGGCTGGCCTTTGGAGTAGTCGCGCCCTTTCGTGGCGGAAAGGTCTCTGGGGGAAAAATAATCAGCGGCAGCGGTTTGCTGTGCCGGCGGCGGCTGAACGGCGGCCGGTGCCTGGGCCTGGTTTTGGTCCGCCGCTGGCAGCGGCGGGGCGGTGGTCTGGCCCTGCTGGTTTTGTTGAGCCGGTGCGGCGCTCTGACTCTGCGCCGAAACCGGCGCGACAATCAGGGACGCGATAATGAACGCCAAAACCACCGACTTCAGAAACGGCTCGATCGCAGATCTTCCGCTCATCGTGTTTTGTCCTCTCCGAATACTTGGAGTCTGATTACGCATCTAGGCTTTGAAACTCCGTGCAAACCTCAAGCTTCTACAACGCGTGGTGCGCCATTTTGTTTCAGAAACCGTATTTCGGTGCAAAGCAGCGACCACGTGTAACTTCCAGAATATAGACGAGTAAAGGGGAAATTCGATTCGCCGCCTGTTCGATTTCGGTCAGTGCTGTGCGTATCCGAACAAGCGCGGGCAGGAGTGTAGCATTGCAATCTGCGGCGTGACAATTTCGGCTGAGCGAGGATGCTCAAAATTGCATCGCAGGGAAGCGGGCGGCGAGCGGCCTAAGTTGACACCCTAGTTGGCAGCGTCTACCATGGCGCTGGCCAAAGCCCAACCCTGCATGCCACGGCATTTCTCATCCTTGAACTCTTTTCGCGCGGCGGTTTGCCTGACACTGCTTTTGTTAGTGAGCGCGGTCGCTCACGCTGAGAAGACAGATCAGCTCAAGCCGCAGGGTTACGTCAATGATTTTGCGGGAGTGCTAAGCGCGTCGGCGAAGGCTCAACTCACGGCGCTGTGCGGTGAAGTCCAGCAGAAAACCGGAGCCCAGATTGCGGTCGTTACCGTGAAATCGCTCGATGGGCAGGCGGTGGAAGACTATACCGTTGATCTCGCCACAAAGTGGGGCATCGGCCCCAAGCAGTCCGATCATGGGATCTTGATTCTACTGGCAGTTGAGGACCGAAAATATTTCACAGCGGTAGGCTACGGACTCGAACCGATTTTGCCCGACGGAAAAGTTGGTGGTTTCGGCCGGGAGGCGGTTCCGCTTCTTCGCGCTGGCGACTACTCCGGTGCGGTCCTATTGATCACGCGACGAGTTGCGGACGTGATCGCCGCCGACAAGGGCGTGACGCTCTCTGGCAATTCACCGGCGCCAGTGCGCAGCGCTCCTCGGGGAGATAGCGGTTGGTCGATCGGTCAAATCTTGCTTCTGCTTTTCATAATTTTTGTCGTTTATTCGATCATGAAAAGCAGCGGTGGTGGTGGCCGTAGCAATTACACCCGAGGCGGTGGAAGCGGCTGGTGGGTTGGGCCGATGATTGGCTCCGGGATGGGCGGAGGACGCGGCGGCTGGGGCGGAGGACGCGGCGGCTGGGGCGGAGGTGGATTCGGCGGCGGTGGTGGCGGGGGAGGCGGTTTTGGCGGGTTCGGCGGGGGCTCTTTCGGTGGTGGCGGTGCGGGGGGCAGCTGGTAGGTTTTGTTCGCAATAGCGCTTGCGATCGAAGAAAAAGGGCATGTGATGGAAGCGAAGCTCAAACAGATCGTAGAGAAGCTGCAATCGGCTGCGGGTGACAACCTGCAAGCTGCGGTGCTCTACGGGTCCGCCGTTACGGGGGAATTTCAAGCGCATCATTCCGATCTGAATATTGTCTGCCTGGTGAAGCGCGCGACGGCTGCTGACCTTGAGGCTATGCACGGAGTGGCGGAATGGTGGATGCGCGAAGGGCATCCGGCGCCGCTCGTTTTCACGTATGAGGAATTGCAGCGCTCTGCGGACGTTTTTTCCATCGAGCTATACGACATCAAAGCGCGCCATCGCATGTTGTACGGCGAAGATTTTTTCTCTCATCTTGAGGTTCCGTTGCATCTGCACCGGTTGCAGGTGGAAAGGGAACTGCGGATTGACTGGCTGCGCTTGCGGCAAGCGGTGCTAGCAGTGCCGCAAACCAAAAAAGCGCACATCGGAATCATGATGGCGTCGGTGTCGGCGTTTTGTTCGCTCTTCCGGCATGCGCTGGCGGCGCTGGGACAACCGATGCCCGATACGAAGCGGCAGGCGGTGGACGCGATGGCGTCACTGACGGGCGCGAATCCGAGCGCGTTTCACGCGGTGCTCGATTTACGGGAAGGGAAGCGCAAGGAGCGGGAGATTGATATTGAGGCGTCGCTCCACGCGTATCTGGAGTTTGTAGAGGTGGTGACGAGCGAAGTGGATCGCAGATTCGCTGCACAGTAGTGCGAAGCAGGGCGCACAGCCACGCCAGGCGTCGCGGTTGTTTACATTCCGCACCGGAGGCACGCACAGATGAAAGCGCTCTTGGGACTGGTGGCAGTGATTGTGATTCTGGTTCTGATTTTTGGCGGCATGTATGTCAGCACGAAAAACAAGATTGTGACGATGGACGAGCAGGTGAAATCGAATTGGGCGCAGGTGGACGTGGTGCTGCAGCGGCGCGCGGATTTGATTCCGAACCTGGTGGAAACTGTGAAAGGCTTCGCCGCGCATGAGGAAATTGTGTATGGCGATATCGCGAAGGCGCGGTCGGCGCTGCTGAATGCAAAAACACCCGCGGACAAGATCGCGGCGAATGGGCAACTCGACGGCGCTCTCGGCCGCTTGCTGGCGGTGGTGGAAAATTATCCGCAGCTGAAATCCAATGAAAACTTTTTGAGGCTGCAGGACGAACTGGCGGGCACCGAGAATCGGATTGCCGTCGAGCGGAAGCGCTACAACGATTCCATCCAGGCGTATAACACGTTCATTCGCCAATTTCCGAACAGCTTGTTCGCCAGCTGGGCCGGCTTCAAGGAGAATGACGCGTACTTCAAGGCGTCCGAGGGCTCTCGCGAAGCGCCCAAGGTGCAATTCCCGGCGGCAACTCGGTAGGATTTGCTATCGGATTATTACAACTGTGTGAAACGAATTGCGCGCCGGCGCGTGGTTATCTTGACCCATGCATGTCGGCGCGCTAGGCTATTTTGACAGGACATCGACGGGGTTAGAGCCGCCAAAAAATTAATGAAACAAACTGTAAGAATCGCCGGAGGGATCAGCGAGCTGTTTGGCACCCTCGATGAAAACCTCAAGCTTTTCGAAGCCAACCTGCACGTCACCACGCATTTGAAGGATCACGATCTGGAAATTGAAGGGGAACCCGCGCAGGTGGAACGCGCAACTCTGATTCTCGACGAATACAATCAGCGCGTGCGGGATGGACGCATTCCAGATAGCCAGGAGGTGAAGTCGCTGCTGCGAATTGCGACGCAGGCTCCCGCGACAGAATTGCGCGGGGCGTTTTCGCCGACGCGAACGCGCACGTTTGGCAAGAAAAGCCTGGCGGCAAAAAGCACGAATCAGCGACGGTATATCGAGGCGCTTGAAACCTACGACATGGTGTTTGCCATCGGGCCGGGCGGAACCGGCAAAACCTATCTTGCGGTGGCGATGGCGGTTTCTGCGTTGTTGTCGAAGCAGGTGAACCGAATCATTCTCGCGCGGCCAGCAGTCGAAGCCGGCGAACGGCTGGGATTTCTTCCCGGGACGCTTCAGGAAAAGGTTGACCCCTACATGCGTCCGCTGTACGACGCGCTGCACGATTTGCTCGAAGCAGAGAAGCTCGAGAGCTTCCTGGAAAAGGACATCATCGAGGTGGCGCCGCTGGCGTTTATGCGCGGGCGGACGCTGAACGATTCGTTCGTGATTCTCGACGA
Source organism: uncultured Acidobacteriota bacterium (assembly GCA_963729525.1). Classification (GTDB taxonomy): domain Bacteria; phylum Acidobacteriota; class Terriglobia; order Acidiferrales; family UBA7541; genus Palsa-295. Next base: position 1,380,198 of record CAVSOB010000005.1, on the reverse strand, counting down.
AGCGCAAAATACGACGAGCGAGCAGATGAAAATGTTTCTTACGCGGCTGGGATTCAATTCAAAAGCCGTCATTACCGGCGACATCACACAGATTGACTTGCCCAATGAGCGGCGCTCGGGGCTCGTCGAGGCGATCGATGTGGTGGGAAATATCGAAGGCATTGCTTTTATCTATTTCGACGAGCGCGATGTGGTGCGCCATAATTTGGTGCAGCAAATTATCAAGGCGTACGACGAGCGAAAACCTGCCACGCCGGGAACATCCGGGAAGAATGTGCCAAACGCCGCGCCTGGACGTACACAAAATGCGGGCGCTGGTTCCGCCGGCGTTGTGCGGCGCGACTGATTTTTGCTTGCCGCATGATCGTCAATCGCCAATCGCGAGTTTCTATTTCGTTAGGCAATCTCAAAAACTTTCTTGGGAAGGCGCGGCGCCGGTTGCGGCTGCCAAAAGACTCGTTCACTGTTTGCCTGGTGAGCGACGCCGAGATCGCTCGCTGGAATCGCGCCTATCGTGGCAAAAGTGGCCCGACCGATGTATTGTCGTTTGCAATAAATGCTCACAAAACTCGGCGAAGACGCAGCGGAAAAGGACGCGCGCGAAAAGGTGATCTCCTTGATGCCGTCACGACAAAACACTCGGAGAAATACCTCGGCGATATCGCCATCGCTCCCGCTGTGGCGAAACGAAACGCAAGCCGCTTCGGCCGCAGCTTCGACGACGAGATGCGCATTCTCATGCTTCACGGTATCCTCCACCTGATGGGTTACGACCACGAAGCCGACGACGGCCAAATGGAACGCCGCGAAAACAGGCTCCGCCGCGAGCTGAGGCTGGTTTAAACGATGCCTCAAATCCTTTACACGATTGGTGTACTTGCGCTCACCGCGGGCCTGGCGCTCTTCGCCTACCTCGATCAGGTGTACCGCGAGCTCGGACGAATCACACCGGGCCGAATCTTCGCGCATCTACAAACGTTCGAGACGGAGATCGAGCCGCGATTCAAGATGGACCGTCACCGAGCGGCTCTGGCGTTTACGCTTCTGGCCCGGCTTTGGCTTGTTCTCGTGGCAGCCGTCACGGCGCGCGGCGTGATTTTCTTCGTGCCGGGGTCGTGGGAAGCGGCTCTCGAGATGGTGTTTTTTCTGTCGGCCGAAGTGATCGTGCTCATGCAGTTCTTGCCATCCGTTTTGCTCGCAGGCGTGCGCGGTAATTGGATTGCTCCGTTCGTGCCGGCTATCCGCGTATTCGTGTGGATCATTTGGCCGGTGCAAGTGGTGCTCGAGTTGCTCGTTTCCGTGCTTCATCTTTCGGAGGATGAGCCAACAGCGGAGGCCGAGGAGCAGCAATCGATCGAGGCTTTCGTCGACGCAGCGGCGGAAGAAGGCATTATCGAGCACGACGAAGCGCGACTAATCGAGCAGGTGATTGAATTCGGAGACAAGCGTGTGCGCGACTTGATGACTCCTCGCCCCGATGTAGTCGCCATCCGCGCCGGCGCCACTCTTGAAGAGCTAGGCGATCTGATCGTTCAGACAAAATTTTCGCGCATCCCCGTGTATGAGAAATCGCTTGACGATATCGTGGGAGTGGTGATGGCGCGCGACATTCTCGAAGTCCCGGACCGCGATGCGGCCAACCGCACCGTGCGCGAGCTGATGCGCTCCGCGCTATTTATGCCCGAGACGAAGCTAGGTTCGGAATTGTTGAAGGAAATGCAGCGTAAGAATCAGCAAATGGCGATTGTCATCGACGAATACGGCCTAATGGCCGGCGTGGTCACAGTAGAAGACTTGATCGAGGAAATTGTTGGCGACCTCGGCGAAGAAGACCGCCGCCCAGCGCCAGACGTCGTGCGCGAATCCGGCGGCAGCATGGTGATGCGCGGCAGCGTGCCAGTCGACAAAGTAGCGGAGCTGCTCGGAGTGCAGCTCGACGATTCATCCGAGCATTCCGGCGCCACAACGGTTGCGGGCCTGCTCAATTCGGTGGCCGGCCATGTTCCGCGCGCGGGTGAGGTGATCGACTCCGACGGCGTTCGCTTCGAAGTGCTCGAAGCCAATCAGCGCAAGGTGTTGCGCGTGCGCGCCCGGCTCGCTCCCGCCAGCGCTGCTTCGTCTGCGTAAACACGCGCAAGCTGCTGCTCAATCGGCGTACAATTTCATTTCATGGCATTTAAATCCGGTTTCGTAGCAATCGTGGGGCGTCCCAACGCCGGCAAATCGACGCTGGTGAATACCCTCGTCGGACGCAAGGTCGCCATCGTTTCGCCCAAGCCGCAGACCACTCGCAATCGCATCCAGGGAATTCTGAATCGCGACGACGCACAAATCGTTTTGGTTGATACCCCCGGAATTCACAAACCTGAAAACGTCCTCAGCCGCCAGATGATGGACGAGCTTCAACACGCGCTCGAAGGCATCGATATTCTTGCGCTGATCGCTGATGCTTCGGTGAATTTCGGCCCCGGCGACCGCTTCGCCATCGAATGGGCGCGTCGCTTCCACGGGCCGGTGTATTTGCTGCTGAATAAAATCGACCGAGTCGCCAAGCCGCACTTGCTTCCGCTGATCGAGCGTTACAGCAAGGAATTCGATTTCGCCGAAGTGTTCCCGATCTCGGCGCTCACCGGCGAAGGCTGCCTCGATCTCGTAAATTCCTGGCTCGAGCGGTTGCCGGAGCATCCTCCCTATTTTCCGCAGGACCAGTTCACCGATCAACCAGAACGTTTCCTCGCCGCGGAAATAATTCGTGAGAAGGCGATTCTCACCACGCGCCACGAAGTGCCCTATGCAATTGCGGTGATTATCGATAGCTTTGAGGAAGGGCCAAAACTTCTTCGAATCCGCGCCACGATCTACGTGGAGCGCGAAGGCCAGAAGGCAATTTTAATCGGCAAACGAGGTGCAGCCATCAAGGCCATCGGCACCCAAGCCCGCAAAGAACTCGAATCCATTCTGGACATCCACATTTTCCTTGAGCTCTTCGTCAAGGTTCAACCAAACTGGCGCGACAATCCGTCGATGGTTCGCCAGCTCGATTGGCATCGCCAACTCGAACAACTAGGTGAGTATCAGAACAACGAAGCTGAATCAGAGGATGCCGCGAATGCAGATGACGACGAGGCCCCCAAGGATTTAGAACTCTAAACTTTCCTCAGTCAAACCTTCGAAGGAGCAATGCCCAGTGAGCGCATCTTCCGATACAAATGGCTGCGCTCGAGCCCCAGAGCCTCCGCCGCCTTCGTCATGTTCCACCGATTTTCTTCGAGTTTTCGCAGCACAAATTCCCGCTCATAGGCCGACCGCGCTTCCTGCAGGCTTTCATACGGCTTCTGCGGGCTCTTCGACGCGCCTCGGAATAATTCCGGCGGCAAATGATGGGGCTCAATCTTCTGCGCCGGGCTCATGATCACCAATCGCTCCACAAGGTTCTTCAGCTCGCGCACGTTCCCCGGCCACGTATAACTCAAGAGCACTTCCATGGCCGGCGCAGTAAACTCCTTCGGCTTTTTCCCATACGCCTCGCAGAACTCCGCCAAGAAATGCGCGGCCAGAATAGGCATGTCTTCAATTCGTTCGCGCAACGCGGGCACATAGAAGGGAATCACGTTCAACCGATAAAACAAATCCTCTCGGAACGCGTTGCGGCCAATTTCGTCCTCAAGTTTCTTGTTCGTGGCGGCAATCACGCGCACGTCAACGGTAATCGGCTCGTTCGATCCCAGTCTTTCCACGCGCTGCTCTTCCAGCACTCGCAGCACTTTCGACTGCGTCTTCAAACTCATATCGCCTACTTCATCGAGAAACAAAGTGCCGCCGTCGGCCTTTTGGAATTTCCCTACTTTGTCTTCGCTCGCGCCGGTAAAACTGCCTTTGCGGTGGCCAAACAGCTCTGATTCAATCAACTCTTCCGGAATCGCGGCACAGTTCAATTCCACAAATTGCATCGTATTCCGCAAACTGTTCGCGTGAAGCGCACGCGCAACCAGCTCTTTTCCGGTTCCGCTCTCGCCATAAATCAGCACGCGTCCGTTCGTGGGCGCCGTGAGGGCGATCTGCTGCCGCAGCGCCTTCATCGGCACGCTGTGCCCAAGAATCTCGTGCCGCTCCTCCAGCTCCGCACGCAACCGGCGGTTCTCGGACTCCAGGCGCAGGTAATCGAGCGCATTTCTTACCACCAGCACAATTTTGTCGAGCGAAAGAGGCTTTTCGACGAAGTCGAATGCGCCGAGCTTCGTTGCGCGCACCGCGGTCTCGATATTTCCATGCCCGGAAATCATGACGACAACTGGCGCCGATTCGCGCGTTTGAATCGCTTCAAGCGTGGCTAGGCCATCCATTTTCGGCAACCACACATCGAGCAAAACCAGATCGAAGTTTCTCCGCTCGATCTGCTGCAAGCACTCTTCGCCCGTCGAGATCGCCTCGACCTCGTAACCTTCGTCGCGCAGCAATGCTCCGAGGGATTCGCGAATCCCACTCTCGTCGTCCACGATTAGAATCGATGGAGGCATCGTTTATTTTCTTGCATGAGCGAAGTTGTTAGTTTGGGTTAATCTGTACTGTCTGTGGTCTTTCTCAGAATCTCTGCTTCCGTGTCACAAGAATTTCTGAACCCTACGCTGCCGAAGCGCCGCTTTGTGCCGCCGGTGCAGGCACTTCGATCGCGGGGAATCGAATCACGAAGCGCGTTCCAGTGGGAACATTGTCCTCCACGCGAATCGTGCCGTTATGTTCGGCGATAATCCGGCTCGCGATCGCGAGCCCCAGCCCGGTACCACGTTCCTTCGTCGAGAAATGTGGCAGAAACAGCCGTTCTTTGTCCTCCGGCGAAATTCCGTGCCCGCTGTCAGAAATTTCAATGGCGACAGCGTCGCCATCGCCTTCTGCACGCGTGGAGACACGCAGTTGCCGGACAGAGGCGCCTTCCATCGCTTCGGCTGCATTGTCAATCAAGTTCGCCACGACGCGCCGCAAGAGCTCGCAATCGGCTTTGATCAACGGTAGTGAAGCGGCGAGATCGGTACTCAACGTGATTCCCTCGAGGCGTCCGCGAAACAGATCCACAGCGCTCGCCACAATCGGATTCACGTCCGCTGGAGCGAGGCGAGCGGCTGGAAAGCGGGCAAATTGAGAAAATTCGTCCACAAGCGATTCGAGAGTGTAGACCTCGCGCTCGATGAGCCCGGCGCACTCTGCAACGAGTTTTTCAAATTCGCTGCGCGAACCTGCCGGCCTCTTTTCGGCCGAGCGTTCCATGTGGCGCAGCAATCGCTGCGCGGAAAGCTGAATCGGCGTCAGCGGGTTTTTGATCTCATGCGCGATTCGCTGTGCCACTTCCTGCCAGGCAGAGGCTTTTTGCGCGCGCAGCAAGTCCGTCAAATCGTCGATTACTATCACGAATCCCGGGTTCGAACGTCGCGGACCAAGCGAGCTGACGGTCACTGCAGCGCGTACAAGCTTTCCCGCCGTCGCGATTTCGATCTCACGCGACGCTGCGCCCATTCGCAGCGACCGGCGCATCAAATGCAGCATCGCGCGCGCAGCCTCGTCTCCGAGCAGCTCTTGCAGCGAATGGGCTTCGTGCGCGTGCTCGCCCAGGATTTCCACCACCGCTGAATTTACCCTCGTCACTTCTCCGGCTGAATTCAGTGACACCACGCCCGTGGGAATATTTTCGAGGATCGCTTCCATTAATTTCCGCCGGCGCTCCCTCTCTTCGATGGCCAGCTCGAGGCTCTGCGTGAACTCATTGATCTGCTTGCGGCCTTCTCCGAGCTGTTCGGTCATTCGATTGAACGAACGCACCAGCGTGCCGAGATCGTCCTGTGCCTGCACGTCAATCTGGTGGTCGAAATTACCTCGGGAAATCTCGCGCGTAGCCTCCGCGAGCGCCTGAATCGGCACGGTGACCTGTTTGGAAAGAAACAGCGCGACCCACGTGGTCGTGAACAGCAGCAGCAGGGTGATGAGAAGGAGCGCCAGGAGGATTTCACGTTTGTAGGCGCGCAGATCTTGTTTCTGCCGTTCGTACGTCTGGGTTTGCGCTTGAATCTCCGCGGCACGGTCCAGATAGTCGTTTGGTATTCGGCGCGCGACGTATAACTTGCCGTCTTTCAAGGGAGCGCTCGCGGTCAAGTACAAATCGTTTCCATTTCGCCAGAACTCAGCTCCGTTGCGGAGCACCTGCGCAGGTTGAGGAAAAATGGGTTGGATCGCGGGCGCTTGTGTCGCGGATGCGCTGGCCGTGCGATCTGTATAGACCTCCCCGCGACTCACGATTCCGTTAGCGTCCACAACCCACGATGCGTCCACCGACCAGCTTGACTGCAAAAAAGCTTCGTCTGGGCTCCCCGATATAGCCGCCCTCGCTGCGATGTCGCTGAGATGCTCGGCGCCCGTCTTCCGCATGTCCTGCAAGAGAAGCTGGCTCTCTTCATTTGCCACTTCGAGCGGACGGGGAAACCAGGCATTCAACGTCCGGTTCACCAGCGCGTAGCTGAAAAAAAACATGAACACAACCGGCAGCAGCGAAACTCCCATCGCGCCGAGCACCATCTTCGTCTTGAAGCGCGCACCCATCTGCCCCGAGCGCCTCTCGGCCCACATGCGCAGCAAAGTACGCGTGAGGATCAGCGTGAAAACAAGCAGCGCGACACCGATGAAAGTGGAGAGCGCAAAAAGAATGATGAAGGCATTCCCTTGTTCCGGATGAAACGGCGTATTGAGCGAACCAAGAGTGAAAACGGCGGCTGTCAAAAGCACAACCGCGATTCCCCCGGCGATCAGCCATACCTGCTGTTTTCGCGTTGCCGACGTCACCGGCCCTCCTGCAAATATCTTCCGAGCGGGCACTCGTCGCACTTCGGGTCGGTTTTCCGGCACCAGTTTTTGCCGGCGGCGACGATCAGCGCGTGAAATTCATTGAACTTCGATACGTCGCCGGGAAATCTCCGTTCGAATTGCCACCGAATCTCGTCATATTTTGCTTTTGGATCGGCCCAGCCGTGGCGCACGAGCATGCGCTTCGTGTACGCGTCCACGACAAATACACCGTGCTGTCCGGCATAGAGCAGAATCGAATCGGCTGTTTCCGGCCCGATGCCGAAGACGCCGACTAGCTTCTCGCGCAGCACGATCGTCGGCGTCTCAAACATTTTCTTGAGCGAGCCTCTGTATTCTTGGCGAAGAAATCGCACGAACGATTTCAGCGCCCGGGCCTTCTGTCGCCAGTAGCCGGACGATTGAATGAGATTCTGCAACCGGCGTAGCGGGACCTGCTCGATGGCCGGTGGCGTCAGGAGACGAGCGCCGCGAAGGTTGGCGAGCGCGGTCTCGACATTCGTCCACGCGGTGCTTTGCGTCAAAATTGCGCCGACAATCACTTCAAAGGCAGTCTTCGCCGGCCACCAGTGTTGGGGGCCGAGCGCGGTAAAGAGGCTGTTAAAGTACTCATCCAGCGGGGGTTGCGATTTGTCGGTGACGGGGCCTGGAGTTCTAAGATGTGCGTGTGGCGCTAAAATAGGGAATTTCTGGAGTCCTTTCATGGAGCATTCACAATAGCGGGCGTGGATTCCCAAGTCAAGCGACGGTGTTGCGAATTGGCCACACTAGTGTGGCCGACATGCCAATGCGCTCAGGCGCGGCTGCTCTCGAATTGCCGCATGAAACTAACCAAGGCCTCGACGGATTCGATTGTCACGGCGTTGTAAAGCGAAACGCGCATTCCGCCCACAGCACGGTGACCAACGATTCCCACAATTCCATCGCTTGCCGCTTCTTGCGCGAAGCGTGCTTCCAACGCCTCGTCGCCATCGGCCAGCCGGAAGACCACGTTCATTCTCGAACGCGATTCCCGCTCCACGGGGCATTTGTAAAGGCTGCTCGAATCGATCGCCTCGTAGAGCAATCTCGCCTTCGCTTCGTTGCGCCTTTCGAGCGCCCCCGCTCCGCCTTCGCCCTCGATCCATTCAAGCATAAGCGCGAGGACGTACACAGCAAACGTCGGAGGCGTGTGGAACAGCGAATGTTCTTTGATCTCAGTGCGGTATTGGAGAAGGGAAGGCAGCTTGGGATCGGCGCGCTCGGCAAGGTCGCGGCGAACGATGACAACCGTCACACCCGCTTGCCCTAAATTCTTCTGCGCGCCGGCAAAAATCGCACCGAACTGGCGAATGTTGACGGAGCGCGAAAGAATGTCGGACGACATATCTGCCACGAGCGGAATATCTCCGGTTCTGGGCATCATCCGCCACTGCGTACCCTCGATCGTGTTGTTGGAGCACAGGTAGACGTAAGAGGCGTTCGATGCCAGATCGATTTCGTTCGCGTGCGGTATGCGCGTGAATTTCTCAGGCTCGCTCGAAGCCGCAATACGGTATGGCGCGCTTTTTTTCAGCTCCGCAATGGCTTTGGCCGTCCACATCCCGGTGTGCAGCACATCCACCGGCTTGCCGTCCAAATACAGGTTCAGCGGCAGCATCGTGAACTGCATGCTGCCGCCGCCCTGCAGGAAAATCACGGCATACTCGTCCGGAATCGACATAAGGCGACGCAGCAGCTGCTCGGCGCGCGAATTGATCTCCTCATATTCTGGCGACCTGTGGCTCAGCTCCATCACGGACATGCCCGTGCCGCGATAGTCGAGCAGCTCGTCGCGAATCTTCTCCAGAACGGAAACCGGCAGAGTCCCCGGACCGGCGCCAAAATTAAGGGCTCGCTTCACCCCGATCTTGGAAGATGAAATTGAAGCCAAGTTGCGAGTTCCTTTCAGCGGGAAAAGTTATCGGTTGACCAATCTGAGTAGATCAGGGTAACAGAACTTCAGCTATCTGTCGCACTTGCCAAAAAAAAAGAAACCGGGAGGTGCCTGAGCCTCCCGGTTTCGATTCGTTGCTAACCCTTCAACTTCCGACATTAAATCAATCAGGGTACTTGCTTGTTAACCGTTATGCTTGTCGTGGTGAATCTCCTTGCTGGTCTTGTTCTGCTCCTTATTCACCTGTTTCTTCTCCGCAGGAGTCAGTTTACCCCCGTTGGCCTTGCGGTCGGCAGCCACCTGATGATTGATTTTCTGCTCGTTCTTTTCCGTCTTTGCCACTTCACTCGGTGACATTTTGCCGCTGTCAATGCCATTGGCGATCCGCTGCTGCTGGTTCCGCTGGCGCTGGCCCACTTCGCTATTCGCACCGGGTTGCGTGGCTGCATTGTGCTTGTCGTTGTAAATCGACTTGCTCACGTTGTTCTGCTGCTGATTCACATGCGCGCGCTCTTCTGGAGTCAGCGTTCCGCCATTCGCCGCACGGTCCGACTTTACTTCATGGTTGATGTTGGCTTCGCGCGACTCCAGGTTCTTGGTCTCGCCGGCCGTGAGTTGTCCGGAACGAACGCCATTCGCGATCCGATCCTGCTGATTTTCCGCGCGAACTCCCACTCTGCTCATCGCGGGATTTGCAGGGTGTCCATGATTTTCCGACGCGAAATTCGACTTGTCGGTGCTCGCCATGTGTTCGTGTGACGTCTGTTCGGATGTTGCTTGAACGTGCGTCTCGCTCTCGTACGAGCGTTCCTGTGCCGTCGCGACTGCTCTCGTTCCGCCGGGCCCACCGTTGAAGCTCGCGCGATTCACTACCGTCGTGTTGTTGACCACTGTCTTGTCGACGTAAGTGTTGTGGATCACTGTGGTGTTGACGTTCATCACTGCCGTGTTGTATGCAAAGTGTCCGCCCTGCCATGCACCACCAACGAATCCCACTCCGCCGTAACCAAATCCGTAGTTCACGCCACCATAGAAACCAACGTGAGGTCCCCAGTAGCCGGCGTGAAACTCATAAACTCCGCCCCTCCAGCCCCAGTAGCCTGGCGTCCAGAGCAGACCCACTCGCGGCGGCGCCACCCATACTCCCGGCACCCAGTAATAACCGGCAGCGCCATACGCCCAGTAACCAGGCGTCCAGATGTATCCTTCCGTCGGGCAAGCAGGCTGAACGTAAACCGGCAACGCCGGCGGGCCTACATGTACCGAGATTCCTACGGAGATTTGAGCCGAGGCTGGGGATGACGCAGAAAAGAGCCCCAATGTGAGGCATAGAGCGAGAAAAAATGGCCGAACCAAAGTCAGCTTACGCATTTCGAACTCCTCCCCTGATCGATTCAATAGATGACCCGTTCCACGGAACGCCGAGTTCGACCGCGAACGCAGCGCGCCAAATAGGAACCCAATCGATCCTTGTGGATCTAACACCGGAATCCGCAGAAGGTTTCTCGGTGTTTCGTGGTGACTTACTTAACCCTGCTCAGACAATCGTACAATCGCAAGAAATGTTTGGAAGCCGGAACTGAAATGGTACTCCCAGCGCTGGTTAACACGATTCAAACTTCTTATAAGTAGCGACTTACGGGGGGCCAGCGAAATCGCGGCGAAGCTGGTCACTGGTCGAACGTACAGGCCACGCACCGACGAATTTTCCCCGGCTTCAAAAACTCGTCGCGACACAAAATCCGCTTTCGCGCGCCGCCTTGACACTCTTCACGCCCAGCAATTAGACTGAAAGGCTCGGAGTTGCAATCGGGAGCCTAAGGGATGCTTCTCTCGCGGGATTTCGTCGGCTACATGGCCAAGGAAGTGGTGAAGCGGCTGGTAGCGTCGAACATGATCGAAACGAAGAATATTGAGAATGTCACTCAATCCGTCCGCCAGGTCATGGCGGACGAGGTCACGGTGGAAGACCGCCTGAACGAAGAGGTGCGCGAGATCTTGAGCAAGCACTCGGACGAGATGAAGCGCGTGGGAGCGTCGTATCAGGAAATGTTCAAGAAAGCCAAAGGCCAGCTCGCCCGCGAAAGGAAGCTGATCCTCCGCTAATGCGCCTGACGCGCGAAAAGACGGTCCGCATCTCTCACCGCATCATCGATCTTCTCGTTACGCTTCCCGACGTGGATTTCATCGAGGATCGCGACACAATCCGCCAGGAAATCGTGACAATTCTTACATCGCTGCTGAAGGTGGAAGAACAGGTCGACACGGAAGTCCGCGCGAAGATTGCCTCCCAGAAAAAGGAAATCCTGGAGGGCAGTGAGGAGTGGGACATTCTGTATCGCAAGTATTATCAGGAAGGATTAAAACGCCTCGGCGTCGCCGAAGTTCACGCGCACGGATAGTTTCCGCGAAGCGAAAATCTGCTCCGGCAAATTTTGATGGAATATTAAAATAAAAAGGGCGCCCGGAAACTTCGGGCGCCCTTTTTATTTCTCGAAATATTGTTTAAGGCTGCGATCCATCGGGACGGCGCTTCAAGGTAGGACGATCGCTGTCGTCGTCCGTGCCTCCTCCCGTGGTGTCAGGAGGCGCTTGTCCAGTCTTCTGCGTCTGATCCGTCTTTTTCCGCAATGCCGGCTTGTTGCCGCCCTTGTCGTTCACCTTTTGATTGGCTTCAATCATTCCTAAGCGGCGTTTCACCACGTCGAATTCGGAAGTGGAGACAATGTATTCTTCGCGCGCCGGCAGGATGGTGGCGATTTCTTTCTGCGCCGCTTCGATCCGGTCGGGCGTAGGCGGATGAGTTGAGAAAATCTTCGGCACGGTGCCGGGCTGCTTCTTTTCGATTGCCGTCACTTTCTCGAAGAACGATACGAACGAATTTGGATCGTAGCCAGCCTTGTACATGTATTGCAGGCCGAGATAATCTGCTTCGCGCTCCGCGTCGCGCGAGAATTTCAGGAATGAAATCGGCACTATCAACTGCGCGCCCTGGTAGATCGCATAGCCGGCCCATCCACCCGGTCCCAGCATGACCAGCGGAATCGTGGCCAGCTGCATAATCTGGCCCTTGGTCGCGTTCTTGGTTCCGTGGCGCGCGCAAACATGCGCGATTTCATGCGCCATCACTCCGGCAAGCTCCGATTCTTCATCCGCGTGCATAATCAAGCCGCTATTGACGTAGAAAAAGCCGCCCGGCAGCGCGAATGCATTGATCTGATCGGAGTCGATCACTTTGATCGTGAACGGAACCTGCGCATCCGAATTGCGCACAAGGTTCTGTCCCACTCGATTTACGTATTCGGTAACGACGGGATCGGTGATGAATTTCGCGGAGCGGTCAACTTCCTGCGCCAACTGTTTGCCCAGCGCAATTTCGTGCTCGAGTGAATAGAAGTTCAACCCGTGGCCGACGTTGCGGTTCCCCACCGCATCGACGTCCGCTTCGCTGCCTTTCTTGACGTTTGGATCATTCGACTGTGGAACTGGCGCCGGCCCCTGCGCTCCAGCCGGTTGGCTTGACGAGTCGCTCTGCTGGTTTGGGGCAGGGGACTGCGCGGGAGGTTGCGGAGTTTGCTGCTGCGTTGCGTCCGGTGGTGTCTGCTGCTGCGTCGTTTGCTGACCGCTCTGCTGGCTCTGTGGAGGCGCCGCGACAGCCGCCGAAACCGCCAGCAAGCCCGCGAAAACGATCGCGGCCAATCGCATCGTCCAAGTCGTTTTCATGGCAACCTCCCCACCCGATTGAGGGGGATTATACACCCCAAGCCACGAGACCCAAGCACTCAAAGCATAGGATGGCACAATCACTCAAATAGTTACTTTCGCAGAGTGAAAGACTTGCGGAGGCTACTCCTAGAATGGTCGGCGCCAATTTAGGGGCGAACGAATATGACCCTCCTTCATCCCCGTTTTGCCGCCGATTAGAAATTGTTACTTACTTATGTTTTCTATCACTTGCAGGGACTTTGAATCGCGCTACCGTCGATTAACCCTTGTATCCGAGAAGCACGAAATCGACTAGCCGCCTGTCAACTTCTCTCCCGCTCCCGCTGCTGCCTCAATTCGCATCTCTAGCTTCGATGCGTGCTACCGCCTACTGGTGACTCCGCTCGGATTCAGCTTTGCAGCGGCTTCTAGGCTTGGCGAGCGAGTGCAAGCTCGCGCTCAGCGGAAGCCGCCGGCGATGACGAGGACTTCGCCGGTGATCCATGATGAATCTGGCGACGCAAAGAACGCGACGGCTGGGGCGATATCTTCCGGTTTACCGATGCGGCCGAGCGGAGTCTGCGCTTCCACCGTCTTGCGCCATTCACTCTCGCCGATTCCCGCAGTACGGTATCCTTCCGTGTCGACCATGCCTGGGCTCACCGCGTTGACGCGAATTTTGCGCGGGCCCAGCTCTTTTGCCAGAACTTTCGTAGCGGCTTCAACCGCCGCTTTCGTTCCGCTGTACACCGCTGAATTAGGCGGCGTCAAAGTGCTGGCAAGGGAACTGATGTTGACGATGCTTCCGCCGTCAGGCCCAAAATGCTTGGATGCTTCCTGTGAAGCGAAGATCAGGCCGAGGACATTGAGATCGAACTGTTTGTGAAAGTTGTCGGGGCTGATCTCCTCAAGCGCGGCAAACTCGTAGATGCCGGCGTTATTGACGAGAATATCGAGCCGGCCAAAGACTTTCTTGGATTCGGCGAAGAGGCGTTCGACGTCGGCTTTCTTGGCAACGTCCGCTTGAACCGCGACGGCTTTGCCGCCCTCCTTCTTGATTTCTGCGACGACGCGGTCGGCTCCTTCCTGGCTGGAGGAATAATTCACGACGACAGATGCGCCTTCGGATACAAGCTGCTTGGCAATGGCGGCGCCGATGCCTTTGGACGCGCCGGTTACCACGGCGACCTTATCTGCTAGTCTCTTAGACATCACGTAGCTCCTCGTAAGAATTCGAGTGAACGCTGCTCTTCTGGGTATAGATGTGCGGATGGGCGACAAGGTCGCAGGGACGAGACTAGGCCTTAGGCGCCGGGGGCGGCGGTGGGACCCATCGCGATGCGGGCGGATTTGCAGCTGCGGTGGGAGGAGCTTTCTTTTTCGGCTTTTTCTTTTCGCGGCGGTGTGCGTCTTTGTTTCCCATGCGGGGTAGCTTGCCATAGATTCGCGACGAGAGCCATGCGTTTTCAGAGAGCGCCTGTAGTGCCGGAATCCTGAAGTTTGGCCTGGGAATCGGATGCGTGTTGCAATGTTGACGGCTCTCAGGAATGGCTTTACATTCGTAAGGTGCCCGCCCGAAAGATTCAAGTCGGTCAAGTTTGGAAGAAAGACGATACGGCCGAGTCGTATCTGATTACGAAGGTTTATAACGAAGCGCTGACTACCTATGTGGTGCTGCGAAGAACCGGCGCGGAATCGGAGCGGCCGGTGAAGGTGAAAGTGGACAACCGCGGCCCGATTCAGACTCTCCCCGGCTATAGCTACGCGCTCGAGTCTGACGACTTCTGATTCAGCAGTAAAATCGCAAAGCCCCACACTTCTGCCGGGGGGCTCCCGCTCAAATAATGTTTTGCCTCTGCAATTCCTGCGTGATGAGCTTGGACAGCGCGTCGATCGCCTTGATCGGCGATTGCGGATTCACAGTGTCGCTGGTACATGTCCATACCAACTCTCCATCAGGCGCTGCGGTGGAGTAGAAATTCGTTTCTATCTGCGCCGTCTTGTCCACGCGAAGGTAATCGGGCGAATAGACTACTGGATAAATCGCGCCGTAATAACCGTAGAACGTGCCGTAGACGGGATAGAGAGGATAGGCCTGTCCGGGAATGTAGGTGACGGTTTTGTCGACCTTCACCAGACGCGAGGCGACGATCGCGTCGATATTTTGGCCGCTGACAACATCTCTCAAGTCGTTCATGTCGAGTGGCGTGCCAGTGGGCCGCGGAATCAGCGAGTAGCTGGGCGAGCATTGGATGCCGGGCCTTGCGATGCCCGCGCACAGCTGATCTTCGAATTCTGCGCGAACGGATGCGCGCCCATTGATCCCGAGAACCATGATGTTCTTGAAGTGCGTGCCGGGATATTTCGGGTTGAGCCATGTGAAAATCAATTTGGTGGATTTGGCGCCGGTGAGTGCGAGGCCGGCCACGATAGCGAGAATCGCGAACGCTCGTCGTTTCAATTTAGCCTCCGCGAAAAACGACAGCAGACTGAGGGCTGGATCTGTGGATGGCGCACTGTATCACGGAATCGGTGAAGCCGCCCGTATTCGCACCGCTCGAGAGTCAACACAGACCGCTGGGGCAGAGTGGGCGCGAATGTCTACTTTGCTAGCGGCCGTTCGCAGAGTCGCTGCGGCGAACTTCGAGCGCGACTTGCGGAGTGCCGCCGCATGGGATGTTGGTCAAAAAACGCAGCGTGCCGGTATTGTCCTCGAACGCCAGACCCGATTGCGCGTCGCCACCTTTGAATTGCCCCCACGCTTTCGGAATGGTAGCCACACAGCCAGGCGTCCAGAATTGCGTGGGTTGGGGAGCGGCCTGGGCTGTGTACAGTTTCAAAGCGATGAGCGCGAGAAGCGCGAAGATGGCGAACGTGGATGCCTTCGATGAAATTTTCACG
Source organism: uncultured Acidobacteriota bacterium (assembly GCA_963729525.1). GTDB lineage: Bacteria > Acidobacteriota > Terriglobia > Acidiferrales > UBA7541 > Palsa-295. Next base: position 1,364,831 of record CAVSOB010000005.1, on the reverse strand, counting down.
ATCCGATTTCTCCTCTTTGAATTGATTCGCGCAGTTCGAGCCTAGATTGAGCGCACGGGAATTTTTATCACGTCGTCGATGCGCATCACTTCCTTCATCACGAAACCTTCCGCATATTTCACGCCGATCATGCGTCCATAGTGGCGCGCTTGGTCGCTCATGCGGCCTTCGAGCTCGTCAAGCGGAAGATACACTTTTGATTCGGACGATTTGGAAGATTTTTGCGGGGGCGTGAATTGCGATTTGTACGCGAGGATGGCGCGGCGACGGCTTTCATACTGCTTCGTGATGTCCACAGCGAACGTGGGTCTCGCGGTGGCGTCGGAAGTGGCGTAAAGAATTTTGAACGGGCGAAACGGCTCGCCTTTCATTGGATATGCCTTAAGTCCAGCGATAAAGGCGCCTTCAAAACCAAGATTCGAAGCGTTGTAGTGATCGGGATGGCGGCCTTCCCAGTGGGGCAGGATGATGGTGTGTGGCTGGAGTTCGCGAATCACTTCCGCGACGGCGATCTTAAATTCGTCGGTAATCGCGAGACGCGCATCAGGAAGACCGAGATTGCGACGCACTTTCACGCCCAGGATTTTCGCGGCGCGGGCGGCTTCTCGCAGACGTGTCTCAGGAGTGCCGCGCGAACCCGTTTCGCCGCGGGTGAGATCGAGGATACCTGTGCGATAGCCTGCTTGCGACATTTTGAGAACCGTGCCGCCGCAGGTGAGTTCCACGTCATCGGGATGAGCGGCGATGGCGAGCAAATCGAGTGGCGATTTGAGTGGCGAACCGAGTGACATGAACCCTCCCGATGAGAGCTGGTGCAAGCGCGAACGATTCTAGCAGGGGATCGCGTTACTTTCCCCCATCTGCAATTGGTGATATTTTGCGGCGGTGGTGGCATGAGCGTGCTAATGGCAAATTATGACTGAGCGATTCCTATTTTCGGATTTGCGCGAGCTCTTCGCCAAGGCGAATGAAGAGAAATCCGGCGATCATCTGGCAGGCATCGCGGCTCGGTCGGAGCGCGAGCGCGTGGCGGCAAAACGCGAGCTGGCGGATTTGAGACTCACAGAAATCGTGGCGCGACCGCTGATCGATCCAGATCAAGATGACGTGAGTCGGCTGCTTCTGAAGACGTATGATCGTCACGCGTTTGAGGAACTCGACAGCCTTACGGTAGGCGAATTCCGCGAGTTGCTGCTCGACGATGCTACGGGCGAGATGGAATTGAAGCGTGTGGGCCGCGCGATTATTCCGGAAATCGCCGCAGCTGTTGCGAAAATCATGAGCAACAAAGATCTGATCCTGGCTGGTGCGAAGGCTCGAAACGTCACGCGTTGCCGAAACACGATGGGCGAGCGCGGCGTCCTGGGAATTCGCGTGCAGCCCAACCATCCCGCCGATGACGTTAGCGGAATTCTGCTCGCGGCGTTTGAGGGCTTGCTCTACGGCTGTGGCGACGCGGTGATCGGCGTGAATCCAGCGTCAGATTCCGTTGAGACCGTTACGGCGATCTTGCGCGGCCTGGGACGGCTGATCGACGCATACAAAGTACCTACGCAGACGTGTTGCCTTGCCCACATCACCACACAGCTGTCCGCCATGGAGAAAGGCGCGCCGATAGATCTTCTGTTCCAGTCAATCGGCGGCACGGAAGCCGCAAATCGGAGCTTCGGAATCACGCTAACGATGCTGCGGGAGGGCCTCGAGCGCGTCCTCGAACATCACCTGCATCGAGATGTAGAGTTTGAGGGCGCGAACCTGATGTATTTCGAGACAGGGCAGGGAAGCGCGCTTTCGGCTGAAGCTCATCACGGTGTCGACCAATTAACCTTAGAAGCGCGGGCATACGGAGTGGCGCGCGTGTTCGATCCGTTTTTGGTGAACAGCGTGGTGGGATTCATTGGCCCGGAATACTTGTACGACGAGCGACAAATCATTCGCGCCGGGCTCGAAGATCATTTTATGGGCAAGCTGCTGGGGCTGCCGATGGGTTGCGACGTGTGTTACACGAATCATGCAGAGGCGGACCAGAATTCGGCGGACAATCTGCTCGTGCTACTGGCAGCGGCGGGCTGCAACTATTTTATGGGCGTGCCGTGCTCGGACGACGTGATGCTGAATTATCAGTCCACGAGCTATCACGATGCGCTGGCAGTGAGAAGGTTATTCAAACTGCGGCCGGCGCCCGAATTCCTGGGCTGGCTCGAAGGTGAAGGAATTTATCGCGATGGCGAGCCGGCATTGCTCGACGCGCCTGCGCGACGCCAATTGATGCATGGATTCGAGGCGTCGCTGGAAGGGATCGCTTAAGTGGCTGACGTGCTAAAGCCGCGCGAGGAATCGTTGGCCGGTGCGGCATGGCCCGACCTTATTCAGAGGGTTCGTGCTCGGACGCCTGCGCGCGTTCTAGTAGGACGCGCTGGCGCTGCCTATCGCACTGCAACGCAACTGGAATTGCGCGAAGCGCACGCCGCGGCGCGAGACGCAGTGCGCGATGAATTAGATCTCAGCGCTGCTTTCGGCGTAGATTTTGTCCATGGCTGGGGTCTGATCGAATTGTATACGCGAGCGCGGAATAAAGACGAATACCTATTACGGCCCGACCTCGGCCGGCAGTTCGACGACCAATCACGGGAACGGCTTCTCGCGAGCGACGCGCGCGATTGCGATTTCCAGATTGCAATCGGAGACGGCTTGTCAGTCGCCGCCGTCGCCGAACAGGTCCCGCAGTTGTTGCCACTGCTCTTTGATGGCGCGGCGGCGCGCAAATGGACTGCAGGACGCGCATTCGTAATCCACCATTGCCGCGTGGGGATTTTGAATGAAATTGGCGAACTGCTGCGGCCGCAAGTAGTGGTGCTGTTGATCGGAGAGCGCCCGGGACTCGCAACCGCGACCAGCCTCTCGGCGTATATGGCGTTCCGTCCGACGAAGGCTCACACTGACGCCGACCGCAACTTGATTTCGAATATTCAGGCGCGTGGCATAGGACGGGAGGAAGCCACGGACCGGATTTTGCATTTGGCCGCGCAAATGATGAAATCCCGAGCAAGCGGCTGCGGATTGCGTGAAAATTCGCGGAGGATCGAATGACAGCCGACAAACCGCTCGCAAGGCAAGTGGCCCTGGTTACCGGCGCCGCGAAACGAATCGGCCGCAGCATCGCCTTGCGGCTCGCGAAAGAAGGCGCGGATGTAATCGTGAACTATGCTACCTCGAAGGCTGAAGCCGAAGAACTGGCGAGCGAAATTCAAGCTCTGGGGCGCCGCGCAATCGCGCTTCTAGCGGACGTCTCACGGCGCGCCGACGTGCACCGCATGTTCGCAGAGATCGACGCTGAATTCGGCCGCCTCGATATCCTCGTGAACAACGCAGGAATGTTTTTCGCCGCGAAATTCGAAGAGCTTACCGATGAGCAGTGGGACCGAATCATGAACGCGAACCTGAAGTCGCAATTTCTTTGCGCGCAAGCTGCAGCGCCGCTGATGAAGCGGCACGCACGCGGCAGAATCATCAATTTGTCGTCGCTCGGAGGGATTTTGCCCTGGCCGGCCTATACCCACTACTGCGCTTCGAAAGCCGGCTCGATCATGCTGACGAAATGTCTCGCGCGCGTTCTCGCACCGGAAATTTTGGTAAACAGCGTGGCTCCGGGAACGATTCAATTTCCCGAGGAAGCGCCCGACCAGGATTACATCAAACGGGTGCCGCTGCACCGCACCGGAACGGGCGACGATATCGCCGATGCAGTGATGTATTTTGCCACGGCGGATTTTGTAACCGGCCAGATTCTCCCGGTCGATGGTGGCCGCACGCTGGTTTGATACTCGCGCGCAAGAAAATCGCGTTGACGTAACGACACAGCTTCGGCAGGATTTGTCAATCATCTGCACTCGGCGAATCGCTCGGCCACGCCTGCTGCCAAGCCGCCACATGGAGAAAAAAGATGCGTTCACTTCGTTGGACGATAGTAGTCGTTGCAGCTGCAATCTTTCTGCTCGCGCCAGGGAGAGCAAGCGCACAGCAGTACACTGGAAACTCGACGACGGTGCGGTGCAGGTCGACAAATGGCCGGTTTCGTCACTGTCCGGTGAACGGATGGGTGCGGGGCGCCCAGCTTACGCAACAGATGGGTGGCTCCAGTTGTGTGCAGGGAAGGTCGTGGGGCTATGACGACAATGGAGTCTGGGTCGATCGTGGCTGCCAAGGCGAGTTCCGTGTCTACATCGGCGGGCGGCCCAGCGGAAGATCAACAGTGGTGCGCTGCTCGTCGCAAAACGGGACCCGGAAAACCTGCCCGGTGAACGGATACGTATCAGGAGCCACGGTGGAGCAGCAGTTCAGCGGATCGCCCTGCATCCAGGGTTCCACCTGGGGCTTCGATAGGAGCAACCTCTGGGTGAATTCCGGTTGCCGTGCAGATTTTCGCGTCTGGCTCTCGCGCTAGCATTCTGCCTAAAGCTCTTCGGACCTTAGACAGTGGCTCGTTTTGAGCCGAGGAAGTTGTCGACGTGCGGTTGCTAATGAGATTCAAGTCCAGGGTGAGGCTCGCGCGCGGAATCGAAATACCTGTCAACGTGTGATCAGAAGATCTCTAGCCTCCTGCGAACGCGATGAGGTTTCCGTCCGGATCTTGCACTATGAACGTGCGGGCGCCCCACGGTTCCGTTCTCAACGCCTGGTGGAAGACGACTCCCGCCTTCTGAAACTTTATGAAGAGCGGCTCGGCGTCGTCGACCGTAAGCGTCGCAGAAAGGGCATCAGCTTCCCTGGAACGAAACCCGCGGTCGAACACCGGCCCGCTGACCTTTCGCAGGTTCAGCCGTCCCCCATCGCGAGCGATCTGAGCGTAGAAGGGCGGTTCTCCATAGGAGAATACGACCTTGAAGCCAAGTTTGTGGACATAAAACGCGCTGGCGGCATCGAGGTCCGAGACGAAGACCTGCGGTTCCGACCTGATGATCACGGAGGTACCGACGGTGGAAGCGGGTGATTCTTTCATGCTCCTGACTCCTTTGATCAGCCCGGCCAACTCTCAAACCCTGATTTTCGGGCGGCAAGCTCCAGCGCATTGGTGAGGTTAAAGCCTGAATCCAAGCACTTGTCTGTCAGACAAGTCTCCGAGACGCGCTTGAAAGGATCAGATTTGCACCGCAAACGGGGTAATAACGTTCGGGTTGCCAACGCTGATATAGCTGGCTTACTGGCCTAGTACGCGGCTAATTTCTCGATGCCGGCAATGATTTTTTCGGTGTTCACTTGCCAGGCCTTATCGAGATTGGGGCTGAAGGGAATCGCTGGCACGTCAGGGCCCGTCACGCGCATAATCGGCCCGTCGAGATCATCGAACGCTTCTTCGCTCAGAATCGCGGCGAGTTCAGCGCCGTACCCCATCGTTTTCTTATCCTCATGAACGATGAGCGCCTTGTTCGTCTTGCGCACTGAATCGAGAATCGTGCTCTTGTCGATGGGCGCGAGCGTGCGGATCTCCACCACTTCTGCTTCGACGCCCTTCTGCGCCATCTGTTCCGCCGCATCGAGCGATTTCTGCGTCATGAATCCGTAAGTCAGAATTGTCAGGTCGCGCCCTTCGCGACGCACCGCCGCTGGTCCTATCGGCACCGTGTAATCGCCTTCGGGCACTTCGGACTTCGCCTGCCTGTACAAGGATTTGTGTTCGAAGAAAATCACCGGGTCGGGATCGCGAATCGCCGCGAGCAGCATACCTTTCGCATCGTAGGCGGTCGAAGGCATCACCACTTTCAGCCCAGGCTCGTGCACGAACCACGTCGCGTTCTCCTGCGAGTGGTACAAACCGCTGCCGCCACCCGCGCCGCAGCAAACGCGAATCGTTACCGGGCAGGAATATCCGCCCGCGCTCCGATATCGCAATTTCGAAGCTTGCTGCACGATCTGCTCCACCGCCGGCGTGATGAAGTCGGCAAACTGAATTTCCGGAACCGGCCGCAAGCCCATCATCGAAGAGCCAATCGCCGCTGCGATGATAATGCCCTCAGCAAGCGGCGTATCGAGCACGCGTTCTTCGCCGAATTTGTCGAGCAAGCCGTCGGTCACTTTGAAGACGCCGCCAGAGAGACCGATATCCTCGCCAAGGATGAAGACGCGCTCGTCGCGCTCCATCTCCTGCGAAAGAGCTTCGTTGATTGCTTCCAGCATGTTGATCGTTCGGGCCATTTGTATTTCGATTCCTTTGATCGCGTCTATTGCGCCCAGATGTGGTCCGTTAGCTCGGACGCATCGGGATAGGGGCTTTGCTCGGCGAATTCCACCGCTTCGTTGATTTCCTGCGTGATTTCGTCGGCGATCTGCTTTTTCTTCGCGTCGGTCAAAACTTTTTTTTCCATTAACTGCTTCTCGAACGTGGCCACCGGATCTTTTTTCTTCCACGCATCCACTTCTTCTTTCACGCGGTATTTCGCCGGGTCGATTTCCGAGTGCCCGTACCAGCGGTAGGTCTTGCACTCGAGCATCGTGGGGCCCTGTCCGCCGCGCGCGCGTCCGATTGCTTTCTGCGCGGCGTCATACACTTCGAGAACGTTGTTGCCGTCGAGCGAAACGCCGGGGAAACCATAAGCCTTGGCGCGATCGGAGAGATTCGTCAGCGCCGTTTGCAGCCGCAGCGGCACCGATTCTGCCCAGAGATTGTTCTGGCAGACGTAAATGATCGGTAGCTTGTGAACGCCCGCAAAATTTAGCGCTTCGTGGAAGCCTCCAAAACTCGTAGCACCATCACCGAAGTAGGAGACCACCACATCATTGCGGTGAAGCTTTTTGATTCCCAGCGCGACCCCCGTGCCGACATTGAGCTGCCCGGCGATGCTGCTGGCTGGCGTAATCACATGAAGCTCGGGATAGCCCATGTGCGCCGGTGACGACCGGCCGCGATCGGGGCTTGTCGTTTTTGCGAAGAGTTGCGCGAAGCAGAACTTTAGTGGCACGCCTTTGATCACGTTCGAGGTCCAGTCGCGATGCGAAGGCGCAATCCAATCCTCTTTCTTCAGGCTGAATGCCGTGCCGACGCTCGTGGCCTCCTGGCCGACGCCGGAATAGAAATTTCCTTTGTATTTGCCCTGGCGGAAGAGAATGCGCGCCTTTTCGTCGCACATCCGGCACTTCACGAGCATCTTGTAAAGGTTTAAGTGAAGATCATTCGACGCGGTGCCATTTTTCTCAACCTCGGGCTCCATCACCGCCCGGTTGGTTTTTGACGCCATGCGGACTCCTATGAGCTGGTGCTCTTTTGGCTTTTCACAAAAACTATAGCACGAAATTCAGGCGAGGGAACACGGAGGGGCACGCATCGTTCCGCGCCACATTAAAAGTTATTCACATTTCATACCCCCGCCACTAGCCTTTGCTTTCCGCCTGGCAGTGTGTACCGCTGGCCTCCGGCCGGCGCAGTTGCTGTCAGTTTTCTTATGTAGCTCAGCTCCTTAGAGGTGAGGCTTTTTCCGTTGTTATAATTCGAAGGAGAAACGCGACAGACTCCGCATTGAATTCACTACGCCGCGGCACTTCCGTAACGCCGGTTCATCCTGAGGCACGAAGGGCGTCTCGCCGGCTCTTTTGACTTCCGGCTCTATTGTTCGCCGCACCTTCTATTCGCGATTTCCGGACAAGAGTGTTCCGGAAGCCAGCTTTTCGATCAACTCCTTGTCGGCGGGTAGGAAGTTAAGCTCAGGGAGCGATGAGGGGGCGCACCACAAAATCTCTTCAAAAACCAAATTTCGCACACTCCTCGGATTAAGCTCAGCCTGAAAAAAGATCAGCTCAATCGGTTCACGCAGTTCGGCATAACGATGCTGTGTCCGGTACACCTCAGAACCAATCGTAGCCACGGTGCCAAGCTCCTCTTCGATTTCGCGCACGAGAGCTTGCTCCAGCGTCTCGCCGCCCTTCACTTTCCCTCCCGGAAACTCCCACATCATTGCGAAAGACGTTCCACGCTTCCGCTGGCAGACCAGCAGTTTTCCGTCGTCGTGAATCAAGGCAGCGACGACCGTGACCATCGGAGCTTCCCCCGCGCACTACTGGTACGGCCGCGTAGTGCGGCCTCCGGATGTATCGCCCGAAAAAGGTGGCTGGCGCCCTCAACAAGCAGCGGCCCAGGCGTATTCAGAAACTCATCACGAATCACAACCACTTGCCCCGCCCTCACAGCCGGAACGTCTCGCCACGCAGCATTGCGAAGCGCACTCGAAGGCTTCGAACGCGCACCGGCGGCTGTCCACGCCAAAACGATCACATCGGGACGAGCGCGCGCAACGTCCTCATCCGTAACCCGCGCGCCCGCCGTCACAACGTTGTCTCCACCCGCCATCTTGACCAATTCAGAGACCCACGGAGGCGAACTGATCCGCGGATGCGGCCATGCTTCGCAGTAAACCCGCGGCCGCGGCCGGTTGCGAAATTTTTTGGCCTGCCGTGCAATCGACTCGAAATCCGCCCGCATCGCGCGTATCAGCTTCTCGCCCGCCGACGCGCGATTCACCAGACGCGCGAGAGTGCGAATGTCCATCTCAATATCAGCCAGCGAGCGCGGATTAATCGCGAGGAATGCGACCGGCTCTTTCAAGATACTCGCCACTGTTTCCGCCGCGAACGGCACCGAGCCAATCAGAAGCGTAGGCTTAAGCCGCATCACTTCGCGAATATCCATCTTCCAGCAGTCGCCGACCTGCGGGCGCGTCCCAACCGGCGCCACTTCCTTACACCACTTGCTTACGCCAACCAGCTCTCTGCGCGCTCCAACCGAAAACAAGATCGAAGTTACATTCGGTGCAAGCGACACAATACGCAGCGCTTCTGACGAGTGTTTGGTCATCGGAATACGATTCTATGCCTAAGTAGATTACCCAAGCACAACCTACCGCATTGCTGGCAAACTTCTACATTTCTGTGCGGATATCTTTTCCACTGTGGATTTTTTAGAATCGCGTAAGCGTCGAATGCCTGCCCTCAATACAAAAGAGAGGACATCTAATGCGACTCATTCCGTTCTACAGCAAGGTTTCGCTCGCAGCTGCCGTATTCGTAGGATTCTTTGCCTTCACCACCGCTGCTCCGCTCGTACGCGCAGACGACTGCCAGGAGCGCATGGCGAAAATTGACCACAAGCTCCACGAGGCCATTGAGCACCATGGTCCCCAAAGCAGCCAAGCCGAGCACTGGCGACACGAGCTGCATGAAGAGCGGGAACGCTGCTATACCGCTAATCATCGCTGGTGGGACGAGGACGATCATCGTTGGCACACCGACCATGATTGGGACGACCACGATCACGACCACTAAGAAAACAAAGGCTTAGAAAGGGGCGCAGAGAGACCCACGATAAGGTATCTACTGCGCGCCTGCACTCGGCTTTAACTCGCAATATGTTGAGCCGGGCCCGTCTCCGGGAAGTAGACCAGCAGAATCTGACTTCAAGAAAGGGGTCAAACAGCTTTTTGGTGCAACCCAGTTGCTGCAGTTGCGGCGTCATTTAGTTTGCTTTTCCTTCGCTACCGCTGCGCTCCGATGCTGGGACGCCGTGCAAAAACAAAAACGCGCCGGAGAATGAATCTCCGGCGCGTTTCTTATCTTTCTGAAGCTTCTACTGAACCGCCTCAACCTTCTTCAGAGCCGGCTTCGGGATCTGCCACATGATCCCGGAGTCGTCGGCATTATGCGGGTAGAACTGCGCCGACTTCTTGCCGGAAGGCAGGAGCACGATGTCCGCGCGGCGGTTGTATGCATACCAATCGCCCGTCACATTCCGCAGACGAACCTTGGGCGGTTGGTTCGGATTTGTGGATTCGAGGTTCTTTACGTCAGCCTTCGGCATCGGTCGCTCTTTGCCGTAAGCAGCGGTCTGAACCTTGTCCGCCGAGATTCCCTGGTCGACAAGATATTGTTTAATGCGCTCGACGCGGCGTTCGCTCAAATCCTGGTTGTGATCTTTCGATCCGCGAATATCCGCGAATGCCTCGATAGAGAGCTTCGCGTCCGGATCGTATTCCAGATACTTCTTGAAACCGCCCGCCAGTGTGGCCAATTCGAGCTGTTGGCTCTTCACCAGTCCGACTTGCGGATTCTTCTTATCTGGATAGTCCGTGGGATAGAAGATGCTTTGCAGAACGACGGCCGGAATTGGCTCGACCGAACCAGTGACGTGCAGGTTCGCGGTTTGTGTCGAGCTGCCGCCGCAAGTATTGGTGGCGTTGAGCGTGTAAGTTTTTGACTCGTCCACAGTCCGAGCCGGCTGACCTTCCGGAACCTGCGAATCATCGGCTGGCGCGGCTTGCACTTGCTGGCTGCCATTGACGTCAACCTTGTTGCCGTTGAGGGTCGCGTCCTGAGCGTTCGAGGTCTTCCAGGTAATCGTGGAATTATCCTGAGTGATCACCTTGTCGCCGATCTTCCGATAATGAACTTCTGCGGGATTCGCACTGATACTGGCATCAACTTTGGTGTTTACGTTGACGGTGGCTGAATTGGAGACCGTGCCGCCCGGGCCAGTGGATTTGAAGTCGTAGGTTGTGGTGGCCTTCGGCGAGACGCCCTGCGTGCCGCTGGGCGCCACCGCACCAACGTTGCTGATGTTCGAATCAATGGTTTCCGTAGTCTGCCAAGTGAGGTTTGACGTGTCGCCGCAATTAATCTGGCCAGCAGAGGCGGAGAAGCTGCCGGTGACGGGAGCGACGGCGATCGTGGCGCTGGCGACGCCGGCTTTGAAGCGAGGCAGATCCTTTAGTTTGGTGCCGCGGGACCACTCTTTGGTGTTCTGCGTGTTCTTCGCCATGTCGATGGAGGTTTTCTTGTTTGCTTGCACGTCGACGTCGCCTTCCCAAACCGTTTTGCCTTCTTTAGTCACGGTCAGGTGGTGATGTCCAACTGGGAGAATCAACTCCTGCTTCCAGAACCAAAAATCGTTGTTCATCTCGTCGACATGGCCGACGAGATAGTCGGGCTTCGTGCCATTGGAGAGAACGGCGGCGTGAGGCCACCCTCCGCCGAGATAAACGCGGCCCCAAGGGCCGTTCACGGCGCCGCCGTAAGCTTGTAGTACGACATTCAAATCCGTCGTCTTACCCGCGGTAATGTCCACATCCTGTGTGGAGATCTTGAAGCCGTAATTCACGACGGCTACCGTATGCTTCCCGGCCGGTAGCGAAAAGGTGCGGCTTCCACCCTCGTGCATCGCTTTGCCGTCGACAAAAATGTACGCCTCCTTCGGCGTGACCTTAATCTTCAGCTTCCCGTCCTGGGCGAAGCTGGCGCCTGCACAGAGCGCGACAGCCGCCACGAGGGTGTACAGGCTTCGGAATCGTCGCATTAGCATTTCTCCTGAGTGATTCAGTAGGCGAGTTGTTTGGTCACCCTTCCGCGCCCAATCGGAAAAGTGAAGGCTAGGACGGCTTTAAACTATATCGTAAACCTCTCTCTGTCAAGGAATTGAAACAAAAGGCGAAAGCAACCGCAAGCGATTTTTTTTTGGAATCTTCGACCGTTTGGCACCCGCGACTTAGCGAAGAAATCAGAGGCGGCAAATTTATGAAGTGCAGCACGCACGTTTGCGAGCGTGGGTCTGATAACGTCGGGCTTATAATCTGATAGAGGTAGTCCTGTACGTACTCAGGCCATGCTGAACGAAAAAATCCTCGAACATTTCCGAAATCCACATAACGCGGGAAACCTTCCGGACGCAACTGCGGTAGTGGAGGTGAGCAATCCCGTCTGCGGCGACACGATGCGGCTTTCCGTGGTGGTTCAGGACTGCGGGGTGGCGGAAGCGCGTTTCAAAACGCAGGGATGTGTGGCGTCGATTGCTGCTGGTTCGGTGCTTACGGACCTGATGACGGGTAGTCCCTTGAGCGCCTTGCGCGACATTACAGCGCAGAAGATTTCGGAGGCGCTTGGCGAATTACCGCCAACGACGATGCACGCGGCCGAGCTTGCGATGGATGCCCTGGCAGCTCTTTTGCAGAAGATTGCAGAAGCCGAGGTTTTGAACGCGGGGAAGCGTCCGAGTTAGCTCGAAGTGATCATCAGTTCGAAGACGGTTGCGCGGCTGCTTTTTTCAAAGTTTCTGGATCGTTGAGGTTCAAAATTACGCCTTCTTCTTCGGTCGGCACTTCCTGGATTTCGCGGGGGTGGGCCCAGACCACCTGCCTTGCGCCAACCTCTGGTGATGCCGCCAGGAGTTCGTCGTAGAGCGTGGCGCGAAAAATAACGGGATGTCCACGTTTGCCGCGGTAAAGCGGAAGTGCGATGGCTTTCCGAGTTGAATCGAATTGCGCGATAAGCTCAGAAACAAGGCGACGGGAAACCAGCGGATGGTCAACGGGACAGAGAATAATCCCGTCCGTGGTGCCGACCGGCAAACTGCGGATAGCCGCATGGATAGACGACAACTGGCCACTGGCCCAATCGGGATTAAAGACAATCATGGCCTGTTCGAATTTCAGTTTCGGGCCGATTTCCGCGGCATGCGCGCCGAGGACGATTCTGGTGAGGCCGATGCGAGGCAGGCGGGTGGCAGAGAAAAGATGCTCGACGAAGGTGAGGCCCTGAACTGAAACCAGGGCTTTCGGTTCGCCCATGCGTTTCGACTCGCCGGCTGCGAGAATGGCGGCTGCGAGCATGACGACTCAGTCGTGCTGCAACGAGGCGACGTCGGATAGCTTTACGGCCTTGTTCGGAAGATTTGGCGCGTTGCGGCGGACGGCAATCAATTCGGCGGTGATGCTAACGGCGATTTCCTCAGGAGCAAGGGCGCCGATATCGAGCCCCACCGGAGCGTGGACACGTTCAAACTTCTCGAGATCGTGACCTTCTATCTCGAGCGCTTTGTAAACGGAAATCACTTTGCGCTTGCTGCCGATCATGCCGATGTAGCGAGCGCCGGTATCGATGGCCCAGGCGAGGACGCGCATATCATCCTTGTGGCCGCGCGTGACGATCAAGAGGTAGCTCGAAGAGTTCGGGCGGATTTTTGCAAAAGCGTCTTCGTATGTGGAATAGATTTCGGAGGCCATCGGAAAACGGTCAAGGTTTGCAAAGGCCTCGCGGTCGTCAATGATTCCGATGGCGAAGCCGGCTTGATGAGCGACACGGGCCACGGCGGTGGAAACGTGGCCACCGCCGAAGAGATACAACATCGGCTGCGGAAGAATCGGCTCGACGAAAATTTCCAGTGTGCCTCCACAAATGAGACCAGCGTCGTAAGCCGCTTCATGATTCAAATTGAATGTCATTTTGCGGGGCTGTTCTTTTTGGATGACGTCCTTCGCGGCGGCCCAGACTTCGGCTTCGACGCAGCCTCCGCCGACGGTGCCGGCGATTGTGCCGTCGTCGCGGACAAGCATGCGAGAGCTCTCATAACTTGGAATCGAGCCATTGGTGTGGACGATTGTAGCGAGGGCACCGCGCTGGCCAGCGCGACGCATGCGCACGATTTCTTCGAAGAGGTCCATAAAGGAAGCCTGCGAATCGAGGTTACGGCGCGTTTACGCCGGTGTCAATCCGGTTGGGGCTCGCCTAGGCGATCAGCTGTGGCACCACAGCTATCTCGTCCTGAGATACCTGGTGGGAAGCGCGTTTATCAGCATCTATCGACCGAAAGCGAGAACCGGCCAGACGTACCAAAACCGAAGCGAACTGCACGGCAAAAACTCGCTGTGTACCTGTCAACCGCCCACGTAGATTTTCGCAAGGGGCCGTTCTATTCCTTCACTATTCATCATGCGCGCTGTATACACGCGGCCTTCCATGCCGGAACAAAAGAGTATCGTGGTGGTTGGAAGACGATTTCTCGTCATTTAACAGGATCAATCCGCGCCCCGGCAGTCGAAGGGCAACTGGCGCGAAGGTTCACCATTCTCGACGTACGCTGTGAGAGGTACACTCCCTAATCCGTGTGAGTGATACACCCAGCATCGGAGTCACAATTAGTGACAACCCCGCCGGCCGAGACTTGGCAATCAATGCGCCTGCGCAGGTGCTCTTTGCGAGCCTCGTGGGGACGACGATCGAGTTCTTTGATTTCTACATCTACGCGACCGCTGCCGTGCTCGTCTTTCCCCGGTTATTCTTTCCCGCGTCCGATCCAGCCTCGGCCACGCTTGCCTCGCTTGCGACGTTTGCAATTGCATTTTTCGCGCGACCCTTTGGTTCGGCGCTGTTCGGCCATTTTGGCGATCGTGTTGGCCGCAAAGCGACCTTGGTGGCGGCACTGTTGACCATGGGTCTATCGACGGTATCGATCGGCATCCTTCCCACTTACAAGTCGATCGGAGTGAGCGCACCTCTGCTTCTTGCCCTGTGCCGCCTGGGCCAGGGACTTGGGCTCGGAGGAGAGTGGGGCGGGGCGGTACTGCTAGCGGTGGAGAATGCGCCACCCAAGAGACGCGCGTGGTACGGCATGTTTCCGCAAATGGGAGCGCCGATCGGATTCCTTTTGTCTGGCGGAGTATTCCTCGCGCTCTCGAAATGGCTCACGAACGATCAGTTTTTTTCTTATGGTTGGCGCATTCCATTTCTTGCGAGCGCCGTCCTCGTGATTGTCGGCCTCTACGTGCGGTTGGCAATCACGGAGACTCCCGCGTTCCGCGCGGCCATCACCCGACGCGAGAGAGTGAAAGTGCCGATCCTGGAGGTATTTCTCAAGTATCCCAAATCTCTCGTAGTGGGGATTTTAGGAGCACTCGCGGGCTTCGTCCTCTTCTATTTGATGACCGTCTTCGCGCTGTCCTGGGGCACGACCGCTTTGCATTACAGTCGCGACACGTTTCTGCTGATGCAGTTGTTGGGCGTGGTTTTCTTTGCGATTACGATTCCGGTCGGGGCGATTCTCGCCGAGCGTGGCCGCCGCCGGATGCTGCTTTGGGTAACTGCGGCGATCAGCTTGTTCGGTTTGGTTATGGCGCCGATGTTCCTGGCCGGTACAGCCGGCGCACTCATAATGATGATCGTAGGGCTATCGTTAACGGGCTTATTCTACGGTCCCCTGGGTACTGTCCTGTCCGAGTTTTTCCCCACCTCGGTGCGTTACACCGGGAGTTCGCTGGCGTTCAACCTGGCAGGCATCCTCGGCGCATCGCTTGCGCCTTATATCGCCATCTGGCTGGCGAAGAAATACGGCTTGCAGTACGTCGGCTATTATCTGTCGCTGGCAGCAGTGTTGACGTTCGTTGGCCTGCTGGCGGCGCGAGAAACGAAAGATGAAACGCTGTGGTGAGATTCAGATCTGGATCGGTCTCGAATAATCCGAAGGAACGATGAAAGCGGTCATCTTCTCTCAGCATGGTGGGCCGGAAGTATTGCGTAATGTCGAAGTGCGCGAGCCGGAGATTGGTGCGGACGAAGTGCTGGTTCGCGTGCGGGCCTGTGCGCTGAATCATCTTGATTTGTGGGTGCGGCGGGGAATGCCGGGGATCACGATTCCATTGCCCCGTATTCCCGGCTCGGACATTTCCGGGGAAGTGGCGTGCGCAGGAGAAAGAGTGTCGGGCCTGCGTCCGGGCGAGCGAGTGCTGCTATCGCCCGGAATTTCGTGCGGGCATTGTGTTTATTGTTTGAGAGGCGACGATAATTTCTGCCGGCAGTACACCTTGTTTGGATACAAGGTGGATGGCGGATATGCAGAATATGTAGCGTCGCCAGCAGTGAATGTGATTCCGATGCCGGCGAATCTTAGCTTTGAGGAAGCGGCGGCGATTCCGTTGGTATTTTTGACGGCGTGGCACATGTTGATCACGAGGGCGCAGCTCAAGCCGGACGAGACGGTGCTTGTGTTGGGCGCGGGAAGCGGAGTGGGCAGTGCTGCGATTCAGATTGCGAAGACGGCGGGAGCGCGCGTGATCGCGACGGCCGGGTCGGAAGCGAAGCTGCAGAAGGCGAGGGAATTGGGCGCGGACGAAACATTTCTGCACTCGATCGAGCATTGGTCGCGGGAAGCGAGGCGGCTGACGGATCGGCGCGGTGTAGACGTGGTGGTCGAACACGTGGGCGAAGCAACTTGGCAGGAAAGTCTGGCGAGCCTCGCGGTGGGCGGACGCCTGGTTACCTGCGGTGCGACGACTGGCCACGACGGAAACGTTGATTTGCGCTTCCTGTTCAGCCGGCACATTTCAATTCTGGGCTCGTACATGGGAAGCAAGGGTGAGCTTTACTCGGTGCTCGATCTTGTGCGGCGCGGCCTTGCAAAGCCGGTGATTGACACGGTGATCCCGCTTGAGAAGGCTCGTGAAGCGCATGAGAGGCTGGAGGGACGCGGGCAGTTTGGGAAAATCGTGCTTCGGGTTAATTGACCTGAGCGGTAGAGGGCGATGTTTCTCCCGTTTTGGGAATAAGTCGCAAATTTTGAGTAAAAGGGAGGACATTGTTTCTCCGCTGACGGGAAAATCCATTTCCTTAAACAGCTTGAAATTGGAATCCGCACGATGTTGCCTCTTTGCAGTCTTTATCTAAGTTTATTATTCTCAATATAATAGAGGCTTCAAGACCTCATGGTACTAGCCGTGCTTTTCCTCTTACTGTCGGTAGGAGGCCCCCTTCCATGGTTTTTGCCGTAGCTGCACTGTTGCTTCAGCTCAGCCCCACTCCCAAAGTACTTGGCCTGACTTCTTTCACCGCGGTCGATGGCACGAAGCCGAAGCTTGTGGTTGCAACGTCGACCGATCGCGCGACCGACACTGTTGAGACGACTTCCGGCAAGGGATATCTGGACCCGAGCAAGGTGAATTTAAGCGGCGACTCAAGCGAAAAGCCGGCACCGGGCGTGACGGTTGTCTCGCTGAATGAACACGACGCGACAGAGCTTTCGTCAGTGCATGTCATTGAGCCGGCGCCGGTGAAGCCGGTGAAAATGTATCCTGTGGAGACGCCGCGCATGAGCCACAGTTGGCTCGCGCTGATGATCCTGCAGCATGGTGCGGCGACATTCGATGCATACACGACGCGACAGGCGATTGGTCGCGGTGCTGTGGAGGATGATCCGCTGTTGAGGCCTTTCGCGCATTCGGGAGCGATTTACGCGGCGATCCAGGTGGGACCGCTGCTTCTGGATTACGTGGCGCGGCGCATGCAACACAGCGAGTACGGGATGGTGCGGCGAATCTGGTTTGTGCCGCAATCGGCGAGCGCAATAGGTTTCGTTCTTTCTGGCGCCCATAATTTGGGCGTGCGCGGGCACACTTAAAAGATTTCCCTGGACCTATAGACGCGTAGTTGCTTTCTCACTCCCTGGCAGGAATTGAGAGAGTTCGAAACACCCGGGTTGGATTACCGGGTGTTTTTTTTCTGCGTGGAGCGATCAGGCATCAAGGCTGACAACGGCTGGGGCAGCAGACGCAGAGGCGCCGGCAAGTCTTTTCCCAACCCACTCCGCCGCCTTTTGCGCCGACTCTACAGCGCACCACATTTCGGATTCGGGGCCGATCGAATCGGCATTCGCGAAGAAAATGCGCTCCAGCGGCCGGCTTGCTGCGGGAATGATTTTCGTAAACGTGCCGGGCGTCGGCAGGAACATGGGATGGCCGCGGCGATAGAAATGAATTTCGATGGGATTTGCGCCGGCGTTTTCGGGCAAGAGTTTCTGAAAGTCGCGCAGGACGTTTGCAGCGATTTGCCGGCAGTCGTCGATTTTCAGAAGTTTCTTGCGCTCGACTTCAGCAAGCGGAGTGTAGAACGTGAGGATGTTGTTCTTCTGTTTGTATCCCTGCTGTTTTTGTACGACCCAATCGGCCACGATGAAATCGGTGAAGGAATTTCCCGGACACCATGTGTCGTACCCGCGATTATAGACGGCGTGTTCGAAAATCATATTGATGACGGGATAGGGACAATAGCGGAAGGACGACATGGCGGATTGCTGTGCGTCAGACAGGCCGGCGACAATTCGGGAGGTGATGAATTTCGGCGTGGCCATGACGACGAGCTTGGCCGCGACGGAATGGAGCGCGCTTCCCTGGACATAAGTGACGCGGACTTCGGATTTCTGAGGTTCGACGGAGACGATTGTGGCATCTCCGACCAGACGCTCGGCGAATTTGGGCTGAAGGGTCTCGATGAGCTTACGAGTGAGGACCCCGTTACCCCCTGGAAGAGTGACACGGATATCGTCTCGAGCTGCCAGAATCTCCTGGAAATCGATGAGAGCGGCGTATGTGGATGTATCTGCCGATTTCGCGCCCCAGCTCGATGAGCCGTAAGCGTCCCACCAGGACTTGACTTCGGGAGCGTAGGAGCTGAGATATTTCGTGAGCGGCGTGCTGTCGAGTTGTTCGATGTTCTTCGTGATGTCGATGGCGAGCATATCGGCGCGGAATTTTTTAAAGCTTTCGCGGACCGACGCGGAGTATGGAAGTTCGTCGAGGCCGGCGTGCCACGTGTCTTTGATCCATTTGCCGTTGAGGATTGTGGGGTCGAAGGAATCGATGGGAAGCATGGTGAGACCGATTTCACGGGCGAGTCGCTCGCTCGATGTGCCCTTCTCATCGTAGGCGGAGCCTGTGGCGAAGGCCTGTCCTTGATATTCCTCTAAGTAGGCGTTGCCGCCGAAGTGCGGCTCCTTTTCGAGAAGGAGGAAATCGTGCTGACGAAGGAAGTAGGCGGCGCTAAGGCCGCTGGCTCCGCCACCGACGATGATGACGTCAAAGTGCTTCGAAATGGGCGGGCGCGTGAAGGAGTGGCCGTCGCGCACCTGGTGGCAGATTTCGAAAGTGTCTCCTTCGACTTGAGTTTTCGAATCGTCGGTTGCTGCGAGAAGAGAAAGATCAATCGGACAGCTCGCCGCGACTGAGCCCGCCACAACGAACTTCAGAAAATCCCGCCGACTGGCACTCATGAATGCTCTCCTTCCAGACTGGAAGCCAATAGTTGCGCGCCCGCTTCTTCGGCATCTGCCGTGGCGGTGATGCGGAGACGATACCAGACGAGAATTGTGGCGATGGAGAAGGCGAGAATTAGAGTGGAGATGGCGTTGATTTCTGGCGTGATTCCGCGGCGGAGGCGCGACCAGATTTCGAGGGGGAGGGTATTGTCGCGGCCGATGAGTAAAAAGCTGACGGCGATTTCGTCGAGCGAGAGAGTGAAAATCAGAAGAGCGGCGGCGATGAGCGATACGCGGAGATTCGGAAGCGTGATGCGCCAGAAAGTTTTCCAGTGATTTGCGCCGAGATCGAGCGAGGCTTCTTCCTGGGCGCGGTCCAGCTTTTGCAAGCCGGCGAAGATTTCGGTGGTGGCGACGGATATGAGCGCGGTGCCGTGGCCGAGGGTGATCGTTACAAGGCTGAGTTTCATTCCGACTGCAACGAAGAGCATGAGCAGAGACAAGCCGGTGATGATCCCAGGAAGAATTAGCGGCAGAAGAACGATGCGGCGAAAAAGCGCTTTGCCGGGAAATTGCGCACGGTCAAGAGCGAGCGCTGCGGGAAGGCCGAGCGCAAGAGAGATTGCGACTGCGATTGCCGCGACGATGACGCTGTTGAGGACGGAATCCCAGAGTGGACCGTCTTGAAAAAGCCGGCGGTACCAGTCGAGAGTCCAGCCGGTTGGAGGAAAGCCGCCGACGCCGGAACCATTGAAAGAGTAAACGATGAGCACGACGATCGGGAAATAGAGGAACGCATACACGAGCGTAGAGTACGTCGTTAGGAAAGGAGCGCGGCCGGAGCTGACTGAGCTGCTCATGAGAGAGTGAGCTTCCTTTCGATCCGCTCGGTTGTGAAAAGAAGAGTCATGACGAGCAGAAGCATGCAGAGAGAGATTGCTGCGCCGAGTGGCCAATTGTATGCGGCGCCGAAAAGGCTGACTACGATATTGGAAATCATGATGCCGCTGGCACCTCCGACGAGAAGCGGAGCAAGAAAATCGCCGAGGGTGAGAACGAATGCGAAGGTGGCCCCGGCGAGGACGCCTGGCAACGATAGAGGAAAAATCACACGGCGAAATGTGGACCAGGGGGAGGCCCCCAGGTCCTGCGAGGCTTCCACGAGATTGCGAGGAACGTGTTCGAGGGACGCGTAGATCGGAAGAAACGTGAATGGCGTGTAGATGTGAGTGAGCGTGAGAACTACCGCAAACGGGCTATACAGGAAAAATTCGACTGGATGACGCGTGATATGCAGGTATTGCAGCAAGCCATTGAGCACGCCATCGCTGCCGAGGACTGTTTTCCAGGCGTAGCCGCGAACTAGGTAGCTAGCCCAGAGCGGGATTATCACGAGCTGGTAGAGCAGGTCTTTTCGTTTCGCAGCGTGGAAGGAGAGGAAGTACGCGAGCGGATACCCGAGCAGTAGGGCTAACAGCGTGACGGCAGCAGCAATGCGCAGAGAGCGAAAGAGAACCGAGAGATAGATCGGATTGCGAACCAGTTGGACGTAATTATGGAGAGTCCAGCTATGAATGATCGTCTGCTGTGGAGAGACGGACCAAAAGCTGTAGCAGAATAGAAGCGTGTATGGAATTAGCAGGAATACAGTTACCCAAAGCAGTGGCGGGATTGCGACGGCGGATTTGTAGGCGCGGGAATACATGGCTAAGCGGAGTTTCTGTCGCGCACGGCGATAGCATCGCTCGCGCGAAATTCGAATTCGCGCTCGCCACTCAAGGCGCCTGGGCTTGCGATGCGAGCGCGAATGGTTTGCGGGCCGCCGCACTGGAGTTCAAGGGTGTCCATCGCACCGCCGAAGGTTTGATTCAGGATGCGAGCGCTGAAACGAATGGTTGAATCGCCGGGCGGCTGAGGTGTGGCGGGGGGCGCAACAAGGCGGATGCATTCTGGACGCAGGGAAAAGACGACATTCTTATCTGTTTCCACGGTGCGCCACTTCAGCGAACCGGTCTGGGCAAAGCCATCTTGCACGTGAGCGCGAAGCAGATTTGTCTGGCCTATGAATTGAGCGACGTATGCGGACGCAGGCCGGCCGTAAATCTCGCGCGGTTCAGCTATCTGTTCGAGAAAACCTGAGCGCAGGAGTGCAATGCGATCGGATAGAGCCATGGCTTCTTCCTGATCGTGGGTAACGAAAATAAACGTGATTCCTACTTCGCGCTGCAATGCTTTCAGTTCGGTTTGCATCTGGCGGCGAAGATTTGCGTCAAGAGCGGAGAGTGGTTCGTCGAGCAAGAGAACGCGGGGGCGATTGACGAGAGCCCGCGCTAACGCGATACGCTGCTGTTGACCGCCGCTGAGCCGAGCGGGAGGCGACTTCGCGAATTCGCTCATCTTTACCATGCCAAGAGCCTGCTCGACCCGGCCGGGAATTTCGCCTTTGGCGATATTCTGCGCGCGCAGACCATAGGCGACGTTCTCGAACACACTCAGATGGGGAAATAGCGCGTAACTTTGAAACACAGTGTTAACCGGACGACGGTGCGGAGGAATCTGGTCAAGCCGCTCGCCGCCGATCCAGATTTCGCCGCCGTCCAATTGCTCAAAGCCTGCGATGAGTCGCAGAAGAGTGGTCTTGCCCGAACCGCTTTCGCCAAGAATGGTGAGGAATTCGCCCGAAGCAACTTCTAGCGAAATGTTGCGCAGAACGGGACGCGGGCCGAAACACTTCACGACCTCACGAATCGACAAGAGTGAATCAATTCGCACAGCCGCCCCGTCGCGTTGCATCATCGAAGCGGTCATTGGTTGATTCCGGGGTTTGTTTCGCGGCGGGTTCCGTGGTGGGTTCTGCCGTTGGCGCTAATGAAAGACATCACTGGGCGGCCTTCACTTCATTCCAGATCTCATTGTATTTATCGCGGCGCGGAACCTGCTGCCAGAAATAGATGCGCATCATGTAGAGATCCACGTTGTCGAGGTGCAGCGATTTTCTTTGATCTTCAGTCATAAACTGCGCCGCCTGCGGATTGGCGGGATCGTAACCGGTGACGTCGGCCACCGCTTTCTGCGTCTTCGCTTCGATCATGTATTCGAGAAACTCGGCGGCGAGCTCTTTGTGTTCACTCGCAGACGTGATCATCAGATGGTCGATCCATCCTGTGGTGTTTTCCTTCGGGATCGTCTCGCCGATGGGGAAGTTCGCTTTTCGGAGCTGATTTGTCATAAGAGGCCAGCCCATCGCTGCGACCACTTCGTGATTCTCGAAAAGGTTCGTGAGCTCGCCGCCGGTGCTCCACATTTTCCGGATGTTGGGTTTCAATTCGACGAGTTTCTTTTTTACATAGTTGAGTTCTTCGTCCGTCAGGTTGTAGAGATGACTGGGATCGGGCTTGTCGTAGCCAAGGACCTGCGCGGCCATGTAGATCGTGGAGAGTTCATCCCAAACAGAGATTTTATTCTTGAGATCCGCGTTCCATAGAGCGGTCCAGCTATCGGGCGGTGCGGGAAAAGCTTTTGTGTCGTATAGGAGCGGATTAGGTCCCCACGTGAATGGCACTCCGTATACATTTGCGTTCACGCGCACGAGGGACATTTCGCGCAGACGTTCGGAAAGCTGTAAATAAGAGGGAAACTTTGAAAGATCGAGGGGCGCCGCCAGGCCCGCCGAGGCGATCATAGTGGCGACGTCACTCGAAGGGGAGATTACATCGTAGTTGCTCGCGCTTCCGCCGCGAAGTTTGGCAACCAGTTCGTCGCTGGAGCCCATGTACGACGCGCTAATCTTGCATTTGTGGGATTGCTCAAAAGGACGGACGAACGAAGGGTCGGCGTAGCCTTCCCAGACGAGCAAGGTCAGCGTGGGCGGCTGCTTTTTGCATCCGCTTAGCACGAAAGCTAAGCAGGCCATGAGCATATACGCTATCAGTCGATTGTGCATCGTTTCGATTGCGCTTCCTTGTGACCGCCGTGGCGCATCTGAACCCCGCTAGAAGGTGGGCGGCGTGTTTACCCACAACACCCACGCTTCTTTCTTGCCGGGATTCACCCAGCGGTGCGGCGTGCTGCTCTCGAAATAAAAACTGTCGCCTTGCTCGAGGCGATTCGGTTCTCCGCCATCGAGGGCAATCTCGATGCATCCCTTCAGAATATAAAGAAATTCCTCTCCTTCATGGGTGTAAGACTCGCCGCTTCCAGCGGAAGGCGCGATGCGGAAAATATGCGGCTCCATTACTGTGTTGCCCCAGGAGAGCAATTCCATCCGAATGCCATTGCCAGCCTCGAGAACTTTCCTTTCGGACGGGCGGACGCGGCCGGGGTTCGCCTCCGACGGATCGAAGAGCGAAAGAATATTGAGACGATAGAAGCGAGCCAGGCGGCGGAGGGTAGCGATCGAGGCGCTCATTTGTGCGCGTTCAAGTGCAGACAAGAAGCCCACCGACACGTCAACAGCTTGTGCGACCTTCGCGAGGGAGTAGCCTCGCTTCAAGCGCAGGCGGCGCAAGTGCGGTCCGATCGGGCTCGCTTTTGGCTGAGCGCCGCCGGACTTTGAGAGCAGCCCTTGCGTTTTGAGCATATGAACGATGGCGGGCGCATTCATTCCGCGCGCGCGACGGAGAAATTGGGCGCGCTTGAGCAAACGGACGTCTGTTTGCGTGTAAAGGCGATATTGACTGCGTGTGCGAGCGGGGGAAACGAGACCGAGAGTTTCCCAGGAACGAAGTATAGAGGGCGATACTCCGACGAGGCGCGCGACTTCGCTGATGTGGAGATAGCCCGGAGTGCGCTGAGGTTCGCGGGACAGCTTACGAGCGTGAGCCAAACCAGTTTCCTCTTGACAAGGCTACAGGCCATCCTCTAACGTTCGCGAATTATAGTAAGGTTTTTCGGGCACCTGCAATCGAAAAATCCGGGGGCGTCTGGGGTGGACGCGGGATTTTCCAAAGGAGTGTCAATGAGAGCGACTGCATGGGTACGGGTGTGCCTTCTTGCGTCGGTGTGCCTGACATTCTGCATGGCGGCGATGGCACAAACGAACGGAGCCATCCGCGGGGTCGTGAATGATCCATCTGGTGCAGTCGTTCCTGGCGCCACCGTGACCGCTACGTTGACGGGACAGGCCTCACTGCGCACCGTAGCATCGGACAAGGATGGCGCGTTTGACATCCCGGAGCTTCCTGTTGGCACCTATGAGGTCTCGGCGGAGGCGACCGGCTTTAAGAAGTACCTAGCTAAGGATGTGGTGGTCACAATCGGTCACGTTAATTTCATCACCATCACTCTTGCGGTCGGTGGAAAGAGCGATACAGTGACCGTGGAAGCGAGCGCCCTGCAGGTGGAGACGACGAGCACACAGCTTGGTGCCGTGATGAATGATATTGCGGTTCGAGAGCTCCCTCTCAGCACCCGGAATACGTACCAGCTACTTCAATTGCAGCCTGGCGTGCAATCGCAATTGGGCGCCGACCTATTCTACGGAAGCGATAATCCCGGCGTCGTGTCTGTGAATGGCGGCCGCGGTCGATCGAACAATTATATGGTTAATGGAGGCGACGGAAACGACATCTTCGTGAATGGGCCGGCGATTCAACCTTCGCCGGACGCCATCGAGGAATTTCGCGTCATTACGAATACGTTTGACGCGGAGTACGGGCGCAATTCGGGCTCGGTCGTCAATGTGGTGACAAAGTCCGGGACGAACGCCGTTCATGGCGATTTCTACGAGTTTGTCCGAAATCAAGCGCTCAACACACGGGGCTATTTCGACCCCTTCAAGCTTGATTATGACCAGAATCAGTTTGGCGCCACCATTGGAGGTCCCATCAAGAAGGACCGGACATTCATTTTCGGGTCATATGAAGGGAACCGGCTGATTCAGGGGATCTCTTCGGGGAATGTATTCCTACCAACGGCAGCCGAAGCCTCTGGGAATTTCGCCGGACCGTTTACCGGTTCCTTGACAGACGCGGCGTTTGCCCAAACGTTGCAGGGTCGAACCGGGTGTGCCGCTGCGCTTACGCCCGGTGGGCAAGCTGCCCTGACATCCGCGGCAGGCGGAAATACACCGCAACCATTTGCGACTATTTTTGCAAACAATCACATTCCCACGCAGTGCTTTGATCCGACGGCATTGGCCATCTATAACCAATATGTGGCGCCGTTTGGAACGGGCCAAGTGGCGACGGGGCCGGATCGACACGACCGCGGGGATCAATTCACTGTGCGTTTCGATCACAAGATCACACCGTCACAACAGCTTTCGGTGTACTACTACTTTAACGACGACGACCGGATTGATCCATTTTCGACTTTCCAGCTTGAGCAGCCGGGCGGTCTTCTTCCTGGATTCCCAGCCGTTTTTGCAACACGAGTTCAGCAGTGGAACGTGAGTCACACCTGGACGATTGGAAGCACCGAAGTGAACGAGTTCCGGTTCAATTATTTCCGCGAGGGACAGAAGAAACTCGACCATCCTGTAAACAGCCTGGCCAGTGTCCAGGATTCGTGCGTCACGATTCCTGCATCGAATTGCTTTACGAGCCCTTCAAACCCGCAAGCGGGCATCACCACGAACCTTCCCGGACATGTGGGCCTTCCATACATCGAAGTGCTGGGCGGCTTTACAATCGGAAACAATTTCGAGGGTGAGTTGCCGCAGGTTGGGAATACGTTTCAGTGGACGGACAATTTCACGAAGATAGTCGGCAAGCACACGGTGAAGTTCGGCGGTGACGTTCGCCGCCAGAGATTCGATCAGTTCCTCTACTTCAATGTCAGCGGGCAGTATACGTTTCTCAGTGTTGCGAATATTACAAGCCCCACAACGAACGATGTCGGATTTACTGACGCTTATCCCGACTACTTTATTGGCACGCCGAACACGTACACGCAGGGCGCTGCGCAGGGCGAGGACTTGCGCAACACCTCCCTCTATCTTTTCGCTCAAGACAGCTTCAAGCTGAAACCGAATCTTACTTTGAACTACGGATTGCGATGGGAGCTGAATACTCCCTATTACGACCTCGGCAATCGCATACAAACTTTTCGTCCAGGCCAAGCGACGACGCAATATCCCTGTTGGTTATCTCAGGAGAATGCTGCTGCGTTAGGTCTTACTCCGGGAGACTGCGGACAGAATAGTGGAGCAAATAACGCCGTGTTCCCGCTCGGTCTGGTCTTCCCGGGCGACAAAGGCGTACCGCGGGGATTGACTTCGACATACTTCAAAGCCTTTGCGCCCCGAATCGGAATCGCCTGGAGCCCAGGATGGACAGAGGGTTGGCTAGCGAAGATGACCGGCGGTCCTGGTAAGACGAGTGTACGAGCGGGTTTCGGCCTATTTTATAATCCGATTGAGCAATTGGTACTCGAGCAGTTCAGCGCCGAGCCTCCTTTTGGCGGCAGCACCTTGCTGTCAAACACGAACTTCAACCTTCCGTTCCAGTTTCAGTCGGGTGGAATAGCTCCAAACCCGTTCGGCGGCATTATCACTCAGACCCCTCAAACGCCATGCGCTGTTGATACACCGGGCGGCCCAAACGGTTGCGTGGATTGGTCAAAATTCCGCCCGCTCTTATTGTTCGGGGAATTCGGGCCGCATCTAAAATCTCAATACTCTGAGCAATATAATCTGACGATCGAGCGGCAGTTGAGCAAGGACATGTTGTTTCGTATTTCCTACGTAGGGACCCAGGCTCACCATTTGCTGGCATCACATGACTTGAATGCCGGGAATATTCAGACTTGCCTTGGTTTAACGAATTTAGGGGCTCTAAATCAGAACAATGTACTTTCGGCCCCCGCGGGAGCGGGAGGAGTTCCGGCAACTTGCGGGCCATTCGGGTCGGACTCTCAGTACTTCATTCCTCCGGGGACCGTCATTCCCGCCGACCCAACTCTATCAGCGCTTCCTCCCCAACCATTCAAAATCCCATCGCTTAGCTGCGCTGGGCTCGTATTACCATACTCCGGCGCGCCTGGCGGAAATCCAACGTGTTTCAGCGGCACGGTGGGGCCAAACGGACTCACGCTTGTGGGCACTCGTCCCTTCTCGTCGCCCAACTGCGTTCCCTCAACTGGGATAGGCTGTCCCTCTGATGCGGTGCCAGTCTTCAGCAACATCTTCGCGGAAGACACGATTGCCAATTCGAACTACAACGCGCTGCAAATATCTCTCGACAAGAGCTTTTCTCACGGTCTGCTGTTTTCAGCGTCGTACACGTTTAGCAAGGCGATTGATCAGGGTGCATCCTTTGAGAATGAGCTCAACCCCTTGAACTTTAGCGCAACTCGAGGTTTATCACTGCTCGATGCGAAGAATCGATTTGTTTTCAGCCCCTACTGGTTACTGCCGGTTCCAAAGTACGACGGATTCAAGGGCAAAGCATTGGACGGCTGGGGTGCTTCCGCAATCATTACCTACCAAAGCGGATTCCCGATCCGGGTTCAGACGCAGGACGATCTTGAGCTGCAGAGCAGCTTCTTCTTCGAAGATGCCAATACGCCTTGCGCGGCGAGCGCGAGTGGCGCCTGTCCAGCAAAAGGCCCCGTACAATTCTTGAATCCGAAGAAGAATAACAACTTCTTTTTCAACACATCGAACATCAGCGATCCGGCTCCCGGACAGTTCGGCAACTTGCCACACGCCCTCTGCTGCGGACCAGCGTTGAGCAATACGGATCTGGTTATCTCCAAAAAAACTCCGATCAGCGAGCGGTGGAATACGGAGTTTCGCGCGGAGTTTTACAACGCATGGAATCACACTCAATTTGCCAATCCGGACGGCAACTTTTCTAGTTCAACGTTCGGGCAAATACTTAAGGTCCGCGAAGGACCTCGCGTAATTCAGTTTGGATTTAAGGTTTTTTTCTAAGGAAACGATGGAGAAGACGGGGAGCGAGGGCGTCCGGCGGCAGTTGCGGCGCCCTCGTTTTGGCGTCTGCGAGTAATTGGAGAGTAGCAGGAGCGAAATGAAGATTTTTGTTCTAGGCGCAGGGATGATGGGGCGAGCGGTGGTGCACGATCTCGCGGGGGCGCGAGAGGTGCGGCAGATTGTCGTTGGGGATTTCGATCGAGGACGTGCTGCGGAGGTGACTAAGAAATTCGGGCGCGGGCGGGCGCGGAACGTTTTTGCGGATGTGCGAGAAACAGGACAGTTGGCAAAGCTTTTGCAAGGCTGCGATGTGGTAGTGAACTGCACACAGTATAATTGGAATCTAGATGTGATGCGCGCCGCGCTTGCCGCCCGCGTGAATTACATGGACCTTGGCGGGCTGTATCACATGACGAAGAGACAATTTTCGCTCGACGGGGATTTCCGCAGGATCGGGCGGTTGGCGATTGCGGGAATGGGCGGGGCGCCGGGGATTACGAATGTGATGGCTCGGGCGCTAGCTGATCCGCTAGATCGAGTGGACGCGATTCGGGTGTACAACGCCGGCGCGGATGAGCAGAAGTACGACAGCCCCATCGCTTACACGTTTTCGATAGCTACGATTCTCGACGAACTGACGACGCCTCCGATTGCATTTGAAAACGGGAGGTACGTCGAGAAGCCGATGCTCTCCGATCCCGAGCCGGGAAAATTTCCGCGGCCGATCGGCAATATTGTGTTGCGACACTCGATCCACTCCGAACTTGGCACTTTGGCAGAAAGCTTCCGAGAGAGGGGAGTGAGGGAAGTATTTTTCAAAATTAACTACGAACCGCAGCTCGTCAGTCTGGTTCAAAATCTGACGCATACGGGATTTACCAGCCGCGAGCCAATTGCCGTGAACGGAACGCGCGTGGCACCACGAGCCGTGCTTTTGGCCCTATTGCAAAAGCATGCGACGACCAAGACGCCGAAGGATGTGGAGGCGCTACGGGTGGTTGTGACAGGTCGGCGCGGGAAGCGGCGAAGTGCGACAGCAATGGAAATGTGGGCCGGGCATTCGACGCGACCGCAGCTTTCAGCCGTCGCGCGAGACACTGGTTTTCCGGCCGCGATTGCAGCGGTGATGCTAGGGCGGGGAGAGATTCGCGGCACGGGAGTGCAGGCGCCTGAAAATGTGGTGCCGCCGGAGCCGTTTTTCGCTGAACTCAAGAAGCGCGGCTTCCGTTTTCGAAAATGGGACATCAAGCCATAACGATTCTAGAAATTCGTCAGACCACTGAAGCAAATCTCAGGGCCGTGCGCCGGCCACAGCATGGAATAGATGGAGGCAGTCATGTACGAGGCTCTTCGAAAGGAAATCGAGACATACGAAAAGCGGACGCCGCGTTCGCGGGAGGCACACAAAAAGGCGGTTGAGCGTTTGCCGCTCGGCGTAGCTAGCAACTACCGAGCCTACGATCCTTATCCGATATTCGTGCGCGACGGCAAGGGCGGCCACATTCATGATATCGACGGCAACGAGTACATCGATTTCAATCTCTGTTTCGGCGCGCTCATGGCAGGGCATTGCCATCCAGCGGTCATAAGTGCTGTTCAGAAGAAACTGAGCACGGGAACGATGTTCGGCATGCCGCACGATATGGAGTGGGAGCTCGCGGAAGAAATCTGCAAGCGGTTTCCGGTGGAGATGGTGCGGTTCAGCAACAGCGGAACCGAGTGCACGATGCACGCCGTGCGGCTGGCGCGAGCGGCCACGGGACGAGATCGCATCATCAAGATGGAAGGCGGCTACCACGGATTGCACGATTCAGCGCTGGTGTCGGTGAAACCGAAGGAAAGCGAAGTGGGCGATCCGAATGCGCCGAATTCGGTTCCGGGCGGTGAAGGCATACCGAAGGCGGCGCTGCAAAATACGCTTGTCGCTCAATTCAACGATCCGGCGTCGGTGGAAAGGCTTTTCGCGAAATATCCAAATGAAATCGCGGCGGTGATCGTCGAACCGATCATGATGAATGTGGGCATCCTGATGCCCGATCCTGGCTACCACCAGGCATTGCGGGAAATTACCAAGAAAAATGGAGCGCTTCTGATTTTTGACGAAGTGAAAACCGGGGCGAAACTGGCGCGGGGTGGAGCGTGCGAATATTTCAAGATGAATCCGGATATTGTGTGTCTCGCGAAATCGATTGGCGGGGGATTTTCACTTGCGGCGTTCGCTTCGACGCGCCGCGTAATGGGCTTGATCTCAGATCATCGCGTGTTTCACGGTGGTACCTACAACACCAACCCCGTAGCAATGGCGGCTGGCCTCGCGACTTTCCGGGAGGTATTGACGCCAGCCGCTTACGAGCATGTGAATCGGCTCAATAAGAAGCTCGTAGATGGCTACGAGAAGGAGTTAAAGAAATCGGGACTGGATGCTTACCTGGCGAGCGCAGGTTCAAATGGCGCGCTGATGTTTTTCCCGAGGCCGATTCGCAATTATCGCGACTGGCTCAAGATTGACAGCGAAATCTGGCGTCACTACTGGTTCGCCATGGTGAACCGCGGAGTGATGGCGCAGCCCTACTGGTGGGATGAACAGTGGACCGTGTCCGTGGCGCATACGGACGCGGATATCGACCGTCATCTTGAAGTGTTCGCGGAAATCGCACCGTCGCTTGCCGCTGCACAGAAAGAGCCACACGTAGTTACGGCCGCGCATTAAGGGAGTGGTTTCTGCCAGACGAGAGTAGCGCCAAGAACGAGACCGCGCACTTGAAGCGAGCGCTCGGGCGCTGGGACTTGGTTGCCCTGTTCGTCGTCGCCGTATTCAACCTGAATGTTGTGCCTAGTATCGCGGCGAATGGCGGAGTGACGGTTTGGCTGTGGATTCTCTGTCTCGTTCTTTTTTTCTGGCCACAGGGAATTGCGGTGATCGAACTGGCGCATCGATACCCAGGCGAGGGCGGAGTTTATCTGTGGGCCAAAGAAGTGTTCGGAGATTTTCACGGATTTTTGTCGGGCTGGTGCTATTGGACGAATAACATGATGTATGTGCCCACCGTGATGCTGTATTTCGTCGGGGTGGCCGTTTTTTCGCTGGGGCCGAGCCATGCCGCGCTAGCAGACAACAAGGCGTTCACGGTAACCGCATCGCTTTCTCTTTTGGCTCTGCTTGTGGTCCTTAATATTGTGGGGCTGGGTGTCGGGAAGTGGATCAACAACGTGGGGAGTATCGGAACAGTCGTGGCTGGTGGACTGCTGATTGTGCTGGGTCTGATTGTATGGCTTCGATTTGGCACGACCGTCACCGCTGCAGATTTTCGCATTCCCGCTGATCCGCGATTCCTGCTGAATTCGTTTGGCGTGATTTGCTTTGGTCTTGTGGGACTTGAGCTCGCATCGGTGATGGGAGATGAAATTCGCGAACCGCAGAAGACACTTCCAGGCGCGGTCGCTTGGGGTGGAGTGATTTCTGGCGCCTTGTACATCGCAGCGACATTGACGTTGCTGATTGCGATGAGCAAGAACGACATCAATGTGCTGCAGGGAATCGTACAGGCGGTGAACCACATGGCGTCGCGAGTAGGTGTTGCTTGGATTGTCGCGCCGTTCGCGCTGATGCTGAGCATCTCGATAGCGGGGATCGGATCGGCCTGGCTTGCAGGGTCTGCGCGAATTCCGTTTGTGGCGGGATTGGATTCTTATCTTCCGAACTGGCTTGGGCGAGTGCACCCGCAATACGGAACGCCTTATGCGGCGTTAATTGTGCATGCGGTTGTGTCTGCGATCCTCGTGCTGATTAGCTTGTTTGGTTCGGGTGTTCAGGAAACGTTTCAGCGTTTGTTGTCGCTCGCCGTGGTGCTGCAACTGGTGCCGTTCCTTTATATGTTTTCTGCGCTGTTGAAGCTGGCATTCGATCCGGCCAGGGCTGGGAAGGGCCGCTACAGCCGGGCCGTACTGGTTCTTGCAGGGACGAGCGGCTTGCTGATGACGATTCTTGGCACTGTCTTCGCATTTTCGCCGGCGCAGCAGATCACGTCGGTAGCTTCCTACGAAGCATGGATGCTGGGCGGGACTGCGTTTTTTATCGGATTGGCGGCATTCTTTTATTTCGTGTACGGGCGGCGCAAAGCGCCACAGGCGGTGGCTAGCCGCGTCTGAATTTGTCGGGTTCGCGGGAGGATTCAAATGGCTAGCGAGGCCAAGGCTACAGTTCGCAGATATCGGATGTACATCAACGGCGAGTTCGTTGAGAGCCAAAGCGGGAAATATTTTCCAGTGGTTGATCCTTCGACGGAAGAGATTCTCGCCGAGGTTTCCGATGCGGATGAGAAAGACGTGAACCGTGCGGTAGGCGCCGCCAAAGCTGCATTCGATTCCGGCGCATGGCCACAGACCACGGCGCAAGAGCGCGGTCGTATTCTCTTCCGGCTTGCGGAGCGCGTGCGAAAAGAAGCGCCGGCGCTGGCGGAGCTGGAGGCACGCAACTCGGGGAAACCAATAGTCGAAGCTGAATACGACATCAATGACGTGGCGACCTGCTTTGAGTATTACGGCGGGCTGGCGACGAAAGTTCTAGGTCACGTGAATCCGGTGCCCGACAATGCGCTGAACTTCACGATGCGCGAGCCAATCGGCGTCGCGGCGCAGATCATTCCTTGGAATTATCCGCTCTTGATGGCGGCGTGGAAATTGGCGCCGGCGATCGCAGCGGGTTGCACGTGCATCTTGAAACCGGCTGAACAGACCCCTCTTACAGCACTTGAATTCGCTGGATATCTTGCCGATACCGGGTTGCCGCCCGGCGTGGTAAACATCATCACTGGGTTTGGTGAAACGGCGGGCGCGCCGCTCGTGAAGCATCCGGATGTGAATAAAGTCGCGTTCACTGGAAGCGCGGTGGTGGGTAAAGCGATCGTCAAGATGGCGGCCGACACGCTGAAGCGTGTGACGCTCGAGCTCGGCGGAAAATCTCCAAACATATTTTTTGCCGATGCGGATTTCGAGTCTGCCATCGATGGTGCTCTGTTCGGCGTGTTTATCAATCAAGGCGAGGTTTGTTCGGCGGGCAGCCGCATTCTCGTCGAACAATCGATCTATCCGAAATTTGTAGATGCCATGTCGGCAAAAGCGAAAACGATTCGACTGGGCCCGCCCCTTGAGCGCGAAACGAAGATGGGACCGCTGGTCAGCAAGGATCAGTTCGATCGCGTCCGCTCGTACCAAGAGCTCGGCAAGAAGGAAGCGAAAGTCGCAGCGGGCGGCAGCCGTTCTTCAACGAGCGCGCGTGGTTATTACGTCGAACCGACGATTTTCTATGATGTGGACAATTCCTCGCGTATCGCCCAAGAAGAGATTTTCGGGCCGGTTGCAGCGGTGATTCCTTTTGCCACAGAATCCGACGCGATTCGGATTGCGAACGATACTCCGTATGGCCTAGCCGCCGCTGTTTGGTCGCGCGACATTTTTAAGGCATTTCGGGTGGTGAAGTCACTGCGCGCGGGAATTGTCTGGGTGAACCACATGCAGCCGACGTATGTGGAAGCGCCGTGGGGTGGCTACAAGCAGTCCGGTTTCGGCCGCGAGCTTGGACCCTGGGGCATCGAAGAATATCTGGAGACGAAGCAGGTTCACATCAATTTGAACGAACAGCCGATCGGATGGTACTGACATGCCCACGATTCAATTGCGCACACCAATTCCCGGACCCAAATCGCAGGAACTGATGCGCCGCCGCAATGCGGCCGTGGCTCGCGGCGTGGCACATGCGACTCCCATCTTCGCCTCACGCGCAGAAGGCGCGATGCTGGAAGATGTGGACGGAAATCACTACATCGATTTTGCCGGGGGAATCGGTTGCCTGAATGTGGGACATCGCGCGCCGAGCGTCCTAGCTGCCCTTCGCGGACAATTGGACGCATTCCTGCATACGTGTTTCAGCGTGGCGCCTTATGGCAAGTATATCGAGCTGGCCGAAAAGTTGAATTCACTCACACCCGGGAAATTTCCCAAGAAAACGATTCTGGTGAATAGCGGTGCGGAGGCGATCGAGAACTCAATAAAAATCGCCCGGAGCTATACGCATCGGCCCGCCATCATCTGTTTTGAGGATGCATTTCACGGGCGCACGATGCTAACAATGTCGCTCACCAGTAAAACGCATCCGTATAAAGCGGGCTTTGAGCCTTTCGCCACCGACATTTATCGCATACCGTATGCTTACTGTTATCGCTGCTCGTATTCACTGCAATATCCCAGCTGCGGCGTGTTTTGCGCGAAGCATCTTGAAGACACTTTCAAGCGAATGGTGGCATCCGAAGCGGTTGCAGCGGTGGTTGTGGAACCGGTGCTGGGCGAAGGCGGCTTCGTGGCGCCGCCTCCGGAATTCTTTTCGATCATTCAGGATATCTGCAAGCGGCACGAGATTCTTCTTGTTGCGGACGAAGTACAAACAGGTTTTTGCCGTACGGGCGCGATGTTCGCTTGCGAACGATATGGCTTGATGCCGGATCTACTGGTGTCGGCAAAATCGATGGGAGCAGGAATGCCGCTCGCGGCGGTCACAGGCCGAGCCGAGATTATGGATACACCGGGCGTAGGCGGCCTTGGTGGCACATTTGGCGGTAATCCCGTCTCGTGTGCCGCGGCACTTGCGGCCATCGAAATAATGGAGCGAGAGAATCTTTCTGCCAGGGCAGAGAAGCTTGGTGAACAGTTTGATTCGCGAGCCCGCATGTGGAAAAAGCGTTGGCCGCTGATTGGTGATGTTCGCGGGCTGGGCGCCATGCGCGCTGTCGAGTTGGTGCGCAGTCCGGAAACGAGAGAGCCTGCGAAAGAGGAGACGGAACAGCTGCTGCGATATTGCTATGAGCACGGCTTAATCATGATTGCAGCAGGGACTTACGGGAATGTGGTGAGGCTGCTGGTTCCACTGGTCGTGATGGATGAGCAATTCGACGAAGGACTAAATGTACTGGAAGATGCATTCGCGAACGTAGCTGAATCGCGGATGGAAACGGCGCCTCAGCGCGCGTAGCTGCGTTGACCTTGCAGGGATTCGAGCTAGTCCAAATCGAGCACCACCTGAGGTCTTTGCCGAAATGATATTCGATACCGTCTCCATTAATCCCGTGGAGGCGCCTTCAACGATCTAGCCGTGTGAGTTTTCTTCGACCTTCAGTGGAATTGCGAGCGACGCGATGATTGTGATCGTCAAAATTCCCGCAATCACTCCCAGTGACGCGAGATCGGAAAGCTCAATCCAATCGCTCGCAATCATTTTGAAACCAACAAAAAGAAGTATCGCCGCGAGACCCTGATGCAGGAATCGAAAGCGGGGAAGAACGTCCGCCAGCGCGAAGTACAGCGCTCGTAACCCCAGAATTGCGAAGGCATTCGAGGAATAGACGATAAAGGTATCGCGCGTTATCGCAAGTACTGCCGGCACGGAATCAACTGCGAAGACTACATCCATCGCTTCGACTGCGACCAGTGCCATGAACAATGGCGTCGCGTTCCATTTTTGTTCGCGCTTCACCCAGAAATCTTCGCCAGCGTAATCGGTCAGCACGGGAACAAATCGGCGCGTGATCTTCACAAGCCAGTTGCGTTCCGGGTCGGTGGCGCGTTGGCCCGGCCGCAACATTTGAATTGCCGTAACCACTAGAATTCCGCCAAAAATAAAAAGAATGAAATGGAAATTCTGAAGTAACTCGACGCCGGCAAGGACGAAGAGCGCACGCATCACGAGAGCTCCGATGACGCCGCAGAACAAGACTTTATGTTGCGCTCGCGCCGGCACCTGGAACGCTTGAAAAATAAGAACGAACACGAATATGTTGTCGACGCTGAGCGATTTCTCAACCAAGTAGCCCGTGAGGAACTCCACTCCCGCCTGCGTTCCGCGTGACAAATGAACATAGACCGCAAATAACAACGAGAGGACAATCCAACAGGCGCTCTCAATTAGGGCGATGCGAAGGGAAACCTTTTGCGATTTGCGATGGAATACTCCGAGATCGACGACCAACGCTGTAACGATGACGACTGCGAAGACGACCCAGAGATGAAATGGAGTGCCCAGCATGTTCGGACAGTGTAGCGGAAGTCTCCCTGAGTCCGCTCACCCGGTTGTCGCCGACAAATGGATTCGGCCGGAGCGGTTTTAATTGAGGTTGCGGCGTTTCCATGGATTGCGGATAATCTGTGCATCGTGACAGGTAGGATTGAGCCGTCCTGGCGGCTTCCGCGATGAATTGCCCTCAGTGCAGCACGATTAACCCCGAATTCGCCGAATCTTGTTCCCGGTGCGGAACCCCTATGCCGATAGGGGATTCCGAAACGATGGTGATGGTAGATGCCACTGCCCTTGCTCCTGGGAGCGATTTTGGCACGCGCTATCGAATCGAAGCTCTACTTGGTCAAGGCGGCATGGGCCGCGTCTATAAAGCGTATGACAAGGATCTCGATCGTGTCGTGGCACTCAAGGTGGTTCGCCACGGCGTCATGGGCGAAACGGATGCCCTGAAGCGATTCAAACAAGAGCTCGTCCTCGCCAGTAAAATCTCGCACAAGAACATCCTTCGCATCCACGACATGGGCGAGGTCGGCGGCACGAAGTTCATCACCATGGCCTATGTGGAAGGCCGAGACCTCTACGGAATCCTCCAAGAGAATCCAAAGCTCCCAATTGAGCGGGTGCTGAAGTACGCCAGGGCTCTGGCCGAAGCGCTTGCCGCCGCTCACGCCGAGGGAGTGGTCCACCGGGACCTCAAGCCGCAAAATATTCTGGTCAATAAAGACGATCAGATTTTCGTTTCCGACTTCGGCCTCGCAAAATCGTTCGAAGAAGGCGCGCAGGGCATGACGAAAACGGGCGCTTTCCTCGGAACGCCGCGCTACATGTCACCCGAGCAGGTGGAAGGAAAGCCCGCCGACCAACGCAGCGACCTCTACTCGTACGGCCTAATGCTGTACGAAATGGCTGTCGGTGACGTTCCATTCACGGGCGAATCCACGCTGAAGGTGATGTATCAGCGGATTCAGGAAAAGCCTAAGAATCCCAAGCTGATAAACCCTTCGCTTCCAAGCTGGTTTGTACGAATCATCATGCGATGCCTGGAGCGGGATCCCGCAGCCAGATATCAAAGCGCCTATGAGATTCTGGCGGACCTGCAGGGGTCGAGAGGATCGGCAACCGGCGCACACACCGTTCAAATTCAGATTCCGGAATTTGTTGCGCAGCGGCGGTGGACTTGGGTTGTTGGAGGGGTCGTTGCATTGCTCTTACTCGTTTTCGCGATTCCGCCCGTTCGCCATCTGATTCTAGGCGGCGGAAACAGCAAAACTAACACAAGCACATCAGGAATCCCGCCACTCTCTCAAGGAAAGTTCGTCGCGATTCTGCCCTTTCGCATTCCCGGCGACGACCAGTCACTCGGTTATGTGGCTGAGGGCCTCAACGAGGCGTTATCTTCCAAACTATTTCAAATAAAGGATCTGCGTCTGGCTTCCGACACCGCAGTTGCGAAAGTATCAGACAAGGATCCCATTGAAAAGACCGCTCGCGCCCTTGGTGTGAACTTAATCGTACAAGGCATCATTCAGGGTGGCGCCGAAAAAATGGCAATCATCGTAAATCTCATCGATGCGGCCGACGGCGGCAAGAAGCTTTGGAGCCAGCAGTTCACTGGAATACCGAAGGACTTGCTAACTCTTGAAGACCAAATCTCCGGTGGCCTCGTCGCCGCCCTCGATGTGAGACCCTCCAGCGAAGAAATGGCTCGCGCTGCTGAGCGGCCTACGAACAACGAGGATGCGTACGACCTCTACCTCCGCGGGCGTCAGGCGCTTCGCGGGCCGGATGTGGTGAAGAGTGCGCAGTCCGCAATCGACTATTTCGAACAGGGAATCAAAAAAGACCCCGGCTTTGCCCTCGCCTATACTGGACTCGCCGATGCAAGCTTGACGATGTACAGGGAAAAAAAGGATCCGTTCTGGTCCCAAAAGGCGCTGGGAGCAGCTCAACGAGCTGAACAGCTTAAGGATAGCCTTCCCGAGGCGCATTTTTCCCTGGGCAGCGTGTATTTGAGAACCGGCAAGACGTCTGAGGCCATCGTCGAATTGAAGCGCGGCCTTCAGATCGCGCCCAACTCTGATGAAGGCTATGTGCGTCTGGGCAACGCATACACCGAGATCGGGCAGAAGGATGAGGCCATTGCGGCTTACAAGAAAGCGATTGAGGTGAATCCGTATTATTGGGCGAATCATCTTGTGCTTGGAAATGCGTATTGGTCAGCCGGCGCGAATGGCAAAGCCGTTGAAGAATTCAAACGGGTTACCGAGCTAGACCCGGAAAACGTACGCGGTTGGGACAACCTCGGCAACGCATATAGCCGCCTAGGGCAATACGAAGAGAGCATAAACTCATACCAGAAGTCTCTCCAGCTTGACCCGACATACTGGAGCGCCTACACGAATCTTGGCAATAGCTACTTCTTGATGAAACGCTATCCGGAGGCAATTCAGGCCTTCCAGAAAGCCGTTGAGCTGGGTCCCAATCAGGACTTGGCCTATGGCAATCTGGGCGACGCATACCGCGCTTCGGGGCAAAAGGATAAAGCGACGGCTGCCTACGACAAAGCAATTGCCCTCGCCTTCCAAGCTCTCCAGGTGAACCCGAACAACACTGATGCCATGGAAGGCCTGGCTCTTTACTACGCTAAGAAAGGCGACGCGAAGCGTGGAATGGAATATATCCAGAGAGCGCGGGAGATAGACAAGAAAGATGTCAGCCTGATCTATT
Source organism: uncultured Acidobacteriota bacterium (assembly GCA_963729525.1). Lineage (GTDB taxonomy): Bacteria > Acidobacteriota > Terriglobia > Acidiferrales > UBA7541 > Palsa-295. The sequence goes on along the minus strand of CAVSOB010000005.1, from coordinate 1,326,335 downwards.
ACCAGGCGACCGTCGAGACGTTGGCGAACAAACCTCAGGACGCGATCAAGACCCTTCGAGAAGCGTTCAGCAACGGATATTCCGTGAAGGAAGCATTAGCGGATCCGGAGCTCGCCAGCCTGCAGAATCTACCCGAATTCCAGGCCTTGATAAAACAGTACGGAAAGGCTCAATAGGGAGTTTGCTTCTCGGAAGATCCTCCCTGATTTCTGAGGAATCTACATCGTCGTGTTCTAAGACCCAAGCTTGTTCTCAAAAAAAAAACGGGGCGATGGTCGCCCCGTTGAAAAACAACTGTCTGATTCCAAAGCTATCTTGCAAACTTGCGGCGAACAAATGGAAGCCCGGCTAGTCCGAACAGCAACAAAGAAACGGTTGCCGGCTCGGGTAGGGCTGGAAACTCACCGTTTGATCCAATGCCTACCGGCGCGTTGTCCACAAACTTGTCCGTTCCCGTCAATGAGCTGATCTTTATGTCGCAGCCAACGGGTACGCCGAGTACAAAGTCGTCCGCGTCACAATCGCCGTCATTCCTGCCCTTGTAAGGGTCATGCATCGCCTTCAGGATATCCTTCGTCTGGTCACTCACCGTCGTTGGCGCTGTAGCAAGACAGGTGTCAACCCCCCCGCTAACGTTCGTCGACGTGATTGTCCAGCCAACGAATTGCTCAGTTCCAGCTGCTGACGAGCAAGTAATTCCCGCCGAAAAGGTGTCAACATCGAGGACCCCGAAGACAATTTTCGTGACCGTACCCGTGCCGCCCTCGGAAAGGGGCTGCACTTCACAGTCAACAGCGAGCAAGCCAGTTGAACCAACGTTCTCGAGATTGGATCCGCAAGTCGGGCTGCCGCCGGGCCCGCCCCCCATGTTGACCCTGGGGTCACCGACTCCATCGGCATGGACGATGCTAGACGCAAATAGCACTGCTGCCGCGACCGCCATAGCTTTGAATACTGTCAAGAACGCACCTCCGGGTCCAGAACACTGCTAACTAAGCACTTGTAATGCCAAATCAAGAGCCAAATAATGTAAGGCAAGCCCTGTATTTGCAATATCGTTACTACGGATCATACCGTAGATAAAAACGATGTGTGCAATTTTTTTGACAAGTTGGGCAAGCCCGTATCAGAAGTACACTGTTGGACTTACATTCTTGAAATGACCGGTTATTTGGCCGACGCAACCTTGAGCCGAGGCGGCAATCGTCCAGTTGCGTGCACACGTAACATAGGCCTGACGCGTCAAGGCCTGAAGGCAGCGTTGAGACGACGCTCAGTTAAAGATTCGGGGTGCCACCTCCAAGCAATGACCATCGGCCGCAACCACGATGGTAATTCGAGCGCCAGAATAAATGGCGGGGACGACGGGACTCGAACCCGCGACCTCTGCCGTGACAGGGCAGCGTTCTAACCAACTGAACTACGTCCCCCGCGTTACAACTCAGATTGCTGGATGGTGGGCGGTCACGGATTTGAACCGCGGACCTTCCCGGTGTAAGCGGGACGCTCTAACCGCTGAGCTAACCGCCCTTGACCGGACCTATCCTAACAGAAGCTCCTCTCAGCACGCTAGCGCTTCCGCCGTTTTCGCTAACGATTGATTTGAGCTGAAGACCTTCGAGTCAATCTGACGACCCGGAGGAAAACGAGATTCCTACCGCATAGACCCGCCGAGTGCAGGCGCGATCATGCGACGCCGAGCCACTCACCTACCTGTACGTTGGTACAGGAACCAAGAACCTCCTGTCCGTAAGTACAGTTCCTGCAGCGTCGTATCGGATGTTAGCTGATTCACTACGACGAGTCCTTACAAGACCAAATCTACCGTCCTCACGTGTTACGCTGCCAATTCCGACGGGTTCTAGTACCGCGGACGCACAACTATGTCTTCGCGACTCGGCGAAATTCTGGTCAAAGACAGCCTGATATCGGCAGATCAGCTGAAGCAGGCGCTCGATTACCAGAAAAAGAACGGGGGCCGCCTCGGCACCTGCCTCGTAAAGATGGGGATTGTAAGCGATGAGGACATCACCGCAGTTCTCTCCCGGCAATACGGTGTCCCGTCGATAAATTTAAAGTTCTACGAAGTAGATCCATCCGTCATCAAGCTTGTCCCGCAGGAAACTGCTATCCGCTATCAGATCGTGCCGCTGTCTCGCGTGGGCTCGACACTCACGATCGCGATGACCGACCCGACGAATGTCTTCGCGATGGACGACATCAAGTTCATGACCGGCTTCAACGTCGAGCCCGTGGTAGCGTCCGAGACTGCCATCAGCGAAGCGATTCACAAGTTCTACGGTGCCGTCGAGAGCGTCGAGGAACTCGACAAGGTGATGAAGGATCTCGCCGGCGAAGAAGCCGCGCTCGAGCTGGCGTCCGATGAAACGGAGATGGATCTCGCGACTTTGGAAAAGGCCGCCGAGGAAGCGCCGATCATTAAGCTTGTGAACTTGATTCTAACGGACGCTGTGAAGCGTGGAGCGAGCGATATTCACGTAGAGCCATACGAAAAAGAATACCGCGTGCGGTTCCGCATCGACGGAATTCTGCAGAATGTGATGGCTCCGCCAATGAAATTAAAAGATGCCATCACCAGCCGAATCAAGATCATGTCGAAACTCGACATCAGCGAAAAGCGGCTCCCGCAAGACGGTCGCATCATGATCAAGTACCTCAAGGACGGGAAGAAAAAAGAACTGGACTTCCGCGTCTCAACCGTCCCCACCTTGTTCGGTGAAAAGATCGTTCTCCGGTTGCTCGACAAAGAAAATCTGCGTCTGGACATGACCAAGCTCGGCTTTGAGGCGGAATCGCTTGCGAAATTCGAGCGGCAAATCTTGAAACCCTACGGAATGGTGCTGGTCACTGGGCCGACCGGTTCCGGCAAGACGAACACGCTCTATTCTTCCGTCGCGCGGTTAAATACCACCGAAACCAACATCATGACCGCCGAAGACCCGGTCGAGTTCCAGCTGCCGGGCATCAACCAGGTTCAAATGAAAGAGCAGATCGGGTTGAACTTCGCCTCGGCCTTGCGTGCCTTTCTGCGGCAAGATCCGAACATCATCCTCGTCGGCGAAATCCGAGACTTCGAGACCGCTGAAATCGCCGTTAAAGCCGCCCTGACCGGCCACTTAGTACTTTCTACGCTCCACACGAATGATGCGCCATCCACAATCAGCCGATTGATGAATATGGGAATCGAGCCTTTCCTGGTGGCGACGTCGGTGAACCTGATCTGTGCTCAGCGCCTCGTGCGCCGCATTTGCGTGCAATGCAAGGAACCGCTGCAGATTCAACCCCAAGCCCTGATGGACGCAGGTTACTCGCCCGACGAAGCGGCCAAGACCGAGGTGCAACACGGCCGCGGTTGCGCCACCTGCAACAACACGGGTTACAAGGGCCGTGTTGGGTTGTACGAAGTGATGGAAATCAATGACGATCTTCGCGAGCTGATACTCGTCGGGGCCTCTGCGGTCGAGCTCAAAAGGAAGGCCCTCGAAACGGGAATGATTACGCTCCGGAGAAGCGGTTTGATCAAAGCCGCGCTGGGACTCACGACTATGGAAGAAGTGCTACGGGAAACAGTTCTCTAGGCGGAGGAGATTATGGCTGGAATTACTCTAAGCGAACTATTGAAGAAAATGATCGAAATGGGCGGCAGCGACCTGCATCTCTCGACGAACAGCCCGCCGCGCATTCGCGTACACGGCAAACTGCGTCCACTCGACATGCCTCCCCTAACGGCTGCCGATACCAAGGCACTCGCGTACAGCGTGCTCACTGACGTGCAGAAGCACAGACTGGAGGAAAATCTCGAGCTCGACTTTTCCTTCGGTTTGAAGAGCCTGGCCCGTTTCCGAGGCAACATCTTTCATCAGCGCGGCGCCGTAGCGGCTGTGTTTCGTACGATTCCGTGGGAGATCAAGTCCTTCGACGCGCTGGGGCTTCCCGCGATCGTTCGTTCGCTGTGCGACAAGCCGCGTGGCCTGGTCCTCGTCACCGGTCCGACTGGTTCCGGTAAATCCACCACGCTTGCCGCGATGCTCGACAAAATCAACAACGAGCGCGACGAGCACATGATCACGATCGAAGATCCGATCGAGTTTCTTCACAACCACAAAAAGTGTCTCGTGAACCAGCGTGAAGTTCATTCCGACACGCACTCTTTCGCAAACTCGCTCCGCGCGGCGCTTCGCGAAGACCCCGACGTCGTGCTTATCGGTGAAATGCGCGACCTCGAAACCATCGAATCGGCTTTGCGAATTGCCGAAACGGGCCACTTGACGTTTGCGACTCTGCACACGAACTCAGCGGTTTCGACGATTAACCGCATTATCGACGTGTTTCCCGCGCACCAGCAGCCCCAGGTGCGCGCACAGCTCTCGATGGTGCTCGAAGGCATCCTTTGCCAGGCGTTGCTCCAAAAAATCGATGGCCGTGGCCGGGCAATGGTGATGGAAATCCTGATTCCCACTCCGGCGATTCGCAACCTGGTCCGGGAAGACAAAATTCACCAGATCTATTCGGCGATGCAGACCGGCACAGGCCAGTCCGGGATGCAGACATTCAACCAGAGCCTTTCCAACGCGTATTTCCAGAAATTAATTTCTTTGGAAGTGGCCATGGCGCGTTCCTCGAATCCAGACGAGTTGCAGGACTTAATTAACCGAGGGGTGACTTCTCCGCCGGCAGGCGGAAAGGTCCCCGTCCGGCGATAAACAGAAGAGGAGGTAACAAAGATGCCGGTTTATACCTATCGCGGAGTTAACCGGGCGGGTGCGACGGTAGCAGGGGAGCGTTCGGCTACCAGCAAGACGGAAGCCGCAACGATGCTCAAGCGCGAGCAGATCAATGTAAGCAAGCTCTCCGAAAAAGGGAAGGAATTCAACATCCCAACTTTCGGAACGGGTGTGGACTCTAAGGAACTGGCGATTTTCACTCGACAGTTCTCGGTGATGATCGACGCCGGCCTCCCGCTCGTGCAGTGTCTCGAGATTCTTGCGGGACAGCAGGAGAACAAAATCTTTCAAAAGATTTTGAACGGTGTCCGAGCTTCAGTAGAAGGGGGCGCCACCCTATCGGCTTCGATGAAACAGTACGACAAAGTCTTCGACCCGCTTTATTACAACATGGTCGAAGCGGGCGAGACTGGCGGTATTCTCGACACAATTTTGCAGCGCCTCTCCAGCTACATTGAAAAGAATGTCAAGCTGAAGCGCGCCGTGAAGTCGGCTATGATTTATCCGGTTGCCGTGATCGGGATCGCTGTCATGGTGATCACGCTGCTGCTCTGGAAGGTCGTTCCGATCTTCACTACGCTGTTCAACGGTCTCGGCGTCGATCTTCCGCTTCCCACCCGCATTGTCATCGGAATGAGCAGGTTTATCGGCAGCATTTACGGCTTCCTCATTTTCGTGTTCGCTATCGGTGTGGGTATCGCGTTGAAATTGTGGTACGGAACCCCTCAAGGCCGTTATGCGCTTGATCACGTTTTGTTGCGGCTTCCACTTGTCGGCATGCTGTTGCGAAAAATAGCGGTAGCGCGGTTCACTCGGACACTTGGCACTCTGATTTCAAGCGGCGTCCCGATTCTGGAAGGCCTCGACATCACCGCTCGCACTTCAGGAAACGCGGTAGTTGAAAAAGCGATTACCCAAACACGAAAGGCGGTCGAAGCCGGTCGCTCCCTCGTCGATCCGCTCAAGGAAACCGATGTGTTCCCGGGCATGGTCACACAGATGATCGGCGTTGGCGAACAAACCGGTGCGATGGACGCGATGCTTCAGAAAATCGCCGACTTCTACGAAGACGAAGTAGATGCGGCCGTGAAAGACCTGCTGACCGCTCTTGAACCCATGATGATCTTGTTCTTGGGCATCGTGGTCGGCGGCATCGTTGTATCAATGTATCTGCCGCTGTTCTCACTAATCGGCAAACTGGCCGGCAAGTAGAGCCGCTGGCTGCGGCGTGGGCGTGAGCGTCTGGACTCATCAGACGCTTGCGGGTCGCGCAGGATCATAAACATCAATTCTCCCGGGCAGTCTCGGGGCAGGCGCGGTGAATCAAGGGGCAGCGACGGATCCGACATGGAATCTAAACCCAGTGTCAGCGAATGGCTGCCTTGGCTTGGCCGGGTGCGTTTTCTCGTCATTACGTTTCTTGTCGGAGTCGTCGTTGCTGTCCATCAGCTCACACCGGTCGTAATTCCCGTCCGCGCATTCGTCTCCCTCATCGTCTTTTGGTACACACTTGCAGTTGTCTACGTGATTTTGCGCCGCTGGATTCCGCAAGCTCGCTGGCACGCTCCTCTTCAGGTCGTTTGCGACCTCATAATCGTAACGGGCGTTGTATACGCAACGGGTGGCCAGGACAGCTATTTCCTATCACTCTATCTGCTCGTTATTTTGATGAGCAGCGTGCTGTTTTCCCGGCGCGGCGCCTTCCTTGTTGCCGGCATGAGTTTTGTTCTTCTCGGTTGCGTAATTGAATTGATGTTCTACGGCGTAATCGCTCGTACCTCGAACTCGATGCCGGCCGCTCGCTCCCTGGGATTCTGGTTAGCAAGCAATCTCTTCGCATTCTGCGCGGTCGCTTATTTGGGCAGTCTCCTTTCTCAAACCCTTCGCACCAAGGGAGTAGAGCTGGCAGAAAAAAGCGAAGAGCTGAAAGACCTGCAGGCGTTCAATCAGGACATCATCGAGTCCATGCGTGGCGGCCTGCTCACTACCGACCTCAACGGCAAGATCCTGCTCATGAACAGAGCTGGCGCCGAGATTGCGGGACTCGGATTCGGGCTGTTGCGGGGCGAACAAGTTGAGAAGGTGCTTCCCGGATTTTGGCCGGTTGAGCTTGATGAACAGGGAAGCCCACTTGCTTTGCGGAAGGAAATCGAATTCCGTACTCCTGACGGCGCCACTCGTTACGTCGGTCTTTCCGTCTCCCCGCTGCGACTCACCCAGAACCAGACGAGCGGTTACGTCTTCAATTTTCAAGATCTCACCGAGTTGAAGCGCTTGGAACGCGAGGTCGTCACAAAAGAACGAATGGCCGCCCTTGGACGTCTCTCCGCAGCCATCGCGCACGAAATTCGCCAGCCCCTAACGGCTATGACCGGCGCTTTGAAGGAATTAGCCCGTCTGGCGCCTCTCGAAGATGACGATAAGAAGCTGGTTCACATCGTCAGCCGGGAATCGCAGCGGCTCAACCAAATCATCACCGATTTCTTGAATTACTCTCGCGAAAAAACCTATTCCTTTGCGGACGTCGATATCGCAGCGGTGATCGACGAAACTCTCACCTTAATCGAAAGAGACGCCAGCGCTCTTGGCAAATTCCGGATCGAGCGCCAATTTGCCGCCCGTAATATCCGCGCGCGTGCGGACCGCGATGCCTTGAAACAGGTTTTCTGGAATCTTTGCAACAACGCCTTGCGCGCAATGCCCAGCGGAGGAGTCCTTACAGTCTCGCTGGACGCTGATCTTGCCTGGACGCGAATTTCCATTCGCGACACCGGTATCGGCCTCGATACCAGCCAGGCGAGTACTTTGTTTGAGCCCTTCCAGTCAGGCTTCACGGGTGGAACGGGCCTTGGCCTTGCGATTGTTTATCAGATTCTCCAGGCGCATCAGGGCCGCATTCGCGTTGAGGCAGAGAAGGGAAGCGGCGCCGAGTTCATAGTCGAATTGCCGCGAGCGGTTCGTGCCCGATCATCCGCGCGCAGCGAGCGACTCGAACCCCGCACCGAATTGCTGTCTTCGGCAGGGAAGGTATAAACCGCCATGGCTCACCTTCTCGTCGTCGACGACGAACGCTCCATCTGCGAACTCCTCGAAATCAGTTTTCGAAAGGACGGACATAAAGTCGAACTCGCGTCCAACGGCGAAGATGCCAAACGGCGGCTCGCCAGCCGTGTATTCGACATTGTGGTGTCAGACATCTGCATGCCCGATATGGACGGTCTGGAACTCCTCCGCTACTGCAAAGAGGTTTCTCCTTCGGCCGCATTCATCCTCATCACCGGCGTGCCAACCATCAATACTGCGATCGACGCTGTAAACTTCGGCGCCGACCGCTACGTCATTAAAGGCGATCGGCTGCTCGACGAGCTGCGGCCCGCAGTAAAAGAGTACGCCGAAACGCAAGCTCTGAAAAAAGAAGCTGGCGATCTGCGCCGGCGGCTCCGCAAATTTACCGGCTTCGACCACATTATCGGCACCAGTCCGAAGATGCGCGAACTCTTCGACCTGATCGAAACGATCGCTCCCCAGACAAGCCGCGTCATGATTACAGGAGAGAGCGGCACCGGAAAAGAGCTCGTCGCCCGCGCCATTCACGAGAACAGCGCCCGCGCGAAAACGCCCTTTATCACCATCAACTGCGGAGCTTTTCCCGAAACGCTCCTCGAATCAGAACTCTTCGGCTACATGCGCGGCGCTTTCACCGGCGCGAACGAAAACCGGCGTGGCCTGTTTCAGGCAGCCGATGGCGGAACGCTGTTCATGGACGAAATCGGCAACATGAGCCTCACGATGCAGGTGAAGCTCTACCGCGTTCTGCAGGAAGGAAAGGTCCGCCCGCTGGGAAGCACGGAAGAATCTGACGTGGACGTACGCGTGATCGCTGCCACAAACAAGAACCTCGAAACGGAAATCGCCGAAGGCCGGTTCCGCGAGGATCTTTACTACCGGCTCAGCGTGATTCCCATCCACCTGCCGCCGCTACGCGAGCGCCGCGAGGACATCCCGCTGCTCGCACGTACTTTCCTTGACCGCTATTCGAAATCCATGAACAAACCAATCGAAGGCATTGATTCCGAAGCGGTGCGCAGGCTCGAAGTGTACGACTGGCCCGGCAATGTTCGCGAACTTGAGAACACCTTGGAGCGCGCCGTCGCACTCGAAACAAGAAAGCAGATCTCGCTCGAAAGCATTCCGGAACGAATCACTAACTTCTATCAAGAGTTCCGCTCGAACGGACAGCCGGAATCCAAGGCATCTCTCATTCCGGAGGGCGGCGTAGACCTCGAAAGCCATATCAGCGCAACAGAAAGAGCCTACCTGCTGGCCGCTCTCGAACGCGCCGGCGGCGTTCGTGTTCGAGCCGCTGAATTATTGAAGATGACCTACCGTTCGTTTCGCCACTACGCAAAAAAGCACGGCGTTTAGAGTTGTACCGTTCCGGTTCGGTCGCATTTTGGCCTGGCTCGGGACCATTTGTGTTAACTAACAAGTATACCAGAAAGAAACAGTCTGTTTTCGTTTTTGGGCCACCCCATAACGCCCCAACTATCCCGTTCTTAGCCACTTAGCGAGTATCGCGCTCTTGCATTGCGCGCGATCGATTGGCGTCTCCATTGCTCCTCCACCGTGAGTGCCTCAACAGCACCAGCTCCACAACACCGAGATTTGTTTCAAGGAGAAACAATGAACAAGAAACAGATTGGATTTTCGCTTATCGAGTTGTTGATCGTCGTGGCGATCATTTTGATCATCGCGGCTATCGCGATTCCCAACCTGCTTCGCGCCAAGATTGCTGCGAACCAGGCTTCCGCAGTCGGTTCTCTCCGCACCATGTCTTCAGCAGAGGAAACCTTTTCGTCCACATTCAGCGACGGTTATACGCTGACGCTGGCGCAGTTGGGCGGACCGGCTGGTTCTCAAGGTTGTAAGAATGCGGGCCTGATCGATGAAGTTCTGTCGACAGCTCCAAACCAGAAGAGCGGTTATACGTTCACGTTCACACCCAACGGCACTCTTGCATTGACCGCCGGAGTTCCAGCGGCTTGCGGTGTGTCCGGTGACACCGGCTTTTCGGTCAGTGCTACGCCTGTCACTTTGAACTCAACCGGAACGACCTCGTATTGTGTAGACGAAACTGGAGTCGTCCGCGTAAACGCGGCCGGCATTGTTATCGCTCCACCGTGCGCCGGTTCTGGTTTTCCTCCGTTGCAGTAGTAATTCGACACAAAGAAGGGAGGAAGCCGCCGCTTCCTCCCTTTGTTTTTTTGACCAAAGGATTCAACCATCGAGACCGACGATGGAAGAGAGCGAGCTGATGAGTGCATCAGGTCTTCGAACGCGCGGATTCTCCCTAATCGAGTTGCTGATTGTGGTCGCCATCATTCTTATCATCGCGGCGATCGCAATCCCCAATTTGCTTCGTGCTCGCATGGCGGCGAATCAAGCTTCCGGTCTCTCTAATCTCAGGACGATAACCACCGCCGCGATCACGTATTCGTCCACATACAGCAACGGGTATCCGCCCGATCTTCCGACGCTTGGTGGCGTGGGTCTTGCAACCTGCAATGGCGCGATCTTACTCGACGACACTTTGACAACTCCTCCATATCAAAAGAGCGGCTACCAGCTCAGTTACCAAGCCCAGGGCGCTCCCATACCCAATCCACCGGCGGCCTGTGCAAATGCCGGATTCAACGCATACCTTACAACCGCGGTCCCGGTCGTCGTAGGGCAGACCGGGCAGACCAGCTATTGCAGCGAAGAGCCCGGAATCATTCACTACGACCCTACCGGTGCACAAGCGGCTTCGCCTGCGGCCTGCACCGCGCTCGCTAGCCTTCAATAACCTCAATCTCGAATCTTCAGTGTTTTTGCTTTTCGCAACCTGCCAAGAAATGCGGCTAAACGCAGGGGGGCCAATAGGATGACGCTTTCAGTCGAATAAGACCGCCAAAAATCGTCATTTTTCGACCCGCTGCAATCCCGCTTTTGCAACAACCAACCTCGCTACTCAAAACAGCGTCTGTATCTCTATGAAACGCGCAGCTATAATGCCGTGTGCCATAACGGTAAACCGGTGCTCCTACTTGGCACAGGCCGTGCACTATATCGGCGCGTACCCCGCCAGGGAGTACGAGAAAACATTCGACTTTGGATCCAAGGAGAAACAATGAAGAAGAACCAGAAGGGCTTTTCACTTATCGAATTGCTGATCGTCGTGGCGATCATTTTGATCATCGCGGCCATCGCAATTCCCAACCTGCTTCGCGCCAGGATTGCGGCGAATCAGTCGGCAGCAGTCGGCACGCTCCGTACGATCAATTCGGCCGAGGAAACCTTCTCGTCCACGTACAGTGACGGCTTCACGCTGACCCTCACACAGTTGGGCGGCGCGGCAGGCGCGGCTGCAACTTGCGCTAACGCAGAGCTGATTGACGAAGTGCTGTCGACTGCTCCGTTTCAAAAGGGCGGTTATCAGTACACTTACACGCCCAATGGCGTGCTGCAGCTGACTGCGGGTGTTCCTGCGGCCTGCGGTGCTTCCGGTGACACAGGTTTCTCGGTTGCAACCGGACCGCTCACGTTGAACACCGGAACCGCGGCGTATTGCATCGATGAGACGGGCGTAATCCGTGTCAACTCGGCAGCGGCTGGCGGCGGTGCAGGTCCAGCAGCCCCGTGCGCGACGTCAGGTTTTCCTCCGTTGCAGTAATGTTTCTTGCTGAAAAAAACGGGGAGGAAGTCAAGCTTCCTCCCTTTTTTTTCAGCGGCGTTCGATAAAGAGAAAAAAATGTTTGAGAAGAATCACAATTCGGATACGGCGCGGGTCCGACAGGCCGGTTTTTCGCTGATTGAGCTTCTGATCGTCGTCGCCATCATACTGATCATCGCCGCAATCGCCATCCCGAATCTGCTTCGGGCCAGAATGGCCGCTAATCAGGCTTCCGGCGCCTCCACTATTAGAACCATTAATAGCGCCGCCATCGTTTATTCCTCTACGTACGACGACGGCTTGCCCCCGAGTCTTGCCGCAATGGGTGGTGTCGGCGTAGCCAATTGCAATGCCGCCGGCTTACTCGACAATATTTTGACAGTCCCGCCGTATCATAAAGGTGGTTACGCGTACGATTACCAGCCGCAAGGTGCAGCAATTCCGAATCCCCCGGCTGCCTGTGCCGCTCCAGGATTCAATGAATATCTGGCAACGGCGGTGCCAGTCGTAGTCGGGAATACCGGGCAAGAGAGCTATTGCAGCGACGAACCGGGAGTCATCCGCTTTGATATTTCGGGCGCCAAAGCGGCGAGTGTGGCAGCTTGCCAAGCGCTTCCTCCGCTTCAGTAAACGATAAACAACCACTTTCTCTCCGCAATTCTCTCTTTCTTGTTAAGCTCACTCTCATGTGGTTTTTCGCTTTCGCAATTATTGCTATAGCTGTTCCTCGTGGCTCTGTCACCGACGCAAGGTCCGCTGTCCACGCGCTGGAGTCGCGCTACCAGCATGTACGCACACTAAAAGCCTCTTTTTTCGAGCGCTACTCCGATGGTAAGGCCGCAGTTCAATCGGAATCGGGCATCGTGTATTTTTCGCGTCCCGGCCGGATGCGTTGGGACTACGAATCGCCCGAACCAAAGCTCTTCCTCGTCGATGGCAGCAATGTTTGGTTTTACGTTCCCGCCGATCGCACGGTGAGCCGCGCCAAGGTGAAGGAAAGCTCCGATTGGCGGACGCCGATTGCCTTGCTGGTAGGGAAGGCCGATCTCTCGCATTTGTGCCGCAGCATCGAAATTGTCACCCCAGCTTCCGCCGCCGGCGGAAAGCCGGAAGATCAGCCTATGCGGGATAGCGACACTCTCCTTCGTTGCGCCCCCAAAAACGCTACCGACGACGCCACGGACTCGACAGGTTCGCTCCGTGAGGTTCTTCTAGAGACGGATCCGCGGGCCCGGCTAGTCCGCGTAGTGTTACGTGAGGCGGGAAATATCGAAACCGAATTCCGCTTCGGCAATTGGAAAGAGAACATTCCCATCCCCGAAGCGCAATTTCACTTTCAACCGCCGCCCGGCGTTACAGTGGTCGACGAAGCTACTCTCGCAGGTGCAATTCACTAGTCGCCAATTAGGGCCAACCCTCCCAAGCATTCCCGAATCCCATATCTTGGCCCTTACCTCAGCTGAGGCTCCCATTTCGGCCCGTTGTCACATGGTGTTAACGAGCCGTTTTCACGCCTTCACCGAAGGCCCAAAAGCGGTATGCTAAACTGAAGGCGAGACACCCGTTTAGTGCGGGTGTTTAGCCGAAAACATGGCTGAATTCGTCTGCAAAGTCGGGGATATCTCCGGTCGGATTTTCGATCAAGTCGAGACCGCCCAGTCGGAGGCCGAAGCGAGACAAAAACTCGCCGACAGGGGCTTTTACGTCTATGGGATCCGCAGTCACCTCGACGTCATCTCTCAGTTCACTCGGCCCAGGACTGACCGGACAATTCGTCCGCAGGATTTCTTGATCTTCAATCAGCAATTCAACACTCTCCTGAAGGCCGGCTTGCCCATCCTCAAGTCGCTCGATTTGCTCGGCGAGCGAGCCGCGGCTGAACGCCTAAGGCCCATAATCGGCAATGTCCGCCAGCGCGTCAGGGATGGCGCCTTGCTGTCCGATGCGCTCGCAGCACAGGGATCCTTCCCGCCCGTCTACGTCACCGTCGTTTCCGCCGGGGAACGCAGCGGAAATCTAAGCGGCGTCCTCGATCAATACATTTCATATCTCCGGGTAAGCACCGGGTTCCAGCGGCAACTCATCACCGCTCTCATCTACCCCTCGATTCTCGTCGTAGCGGTTGTGCTGGTGATGTCGTACATGGTGACGTATGCAATGCCGAAGTTCGCCGGTCTCTATAAGGACCTCAACGTTCCGCTGCCGCGAATTACCGAGATCGTTCTGGGCCTGGCAGCGCCGCTGCGGGATTATTTCCTCGTTTTCGTAGTAGTCGTCGCTGTTGCCTTCGTGATGATCCGGCTCTGGACACATACGGATCGCGGCGCCCTGGCAATCGACAGTCTCAAGCCGCGCATCTGGTTTTTTGGCGACATCTGGCTGAAAGCGCAAATCGCCCAGTTCGTCCGCACTCTTTCGACGCTTCTCGCCGGCGGTACACCGCTGGTTACAGCTCTCGCTACCGCCTCGCGGGCGATCGATAGTCGCCTCGTTGCTGTCTCCGTCGAGAAAGCGGCCGAGCGCGTCCGCGAAGGCGAAACACTGCACGCGAGTCTCGCGCAAACAAACCTCATGCCCTCGCTAGCCATCGAGATGATCGAAGTGGGCGAAGCCTCTGGCGCGCTGCCTGCAATGCTTACAAGCGTTGCCGATTTTTACGAAGAAGAGGTAAATACGAGATTGCAGCGCACGCTCATTTGGGTCTCGCCTGTAATTTTGGTCGTCATGGCCGCTGTAATAGGCTCATTATTGATCGCGCTATACCTGCCGATGTTTTCCCTCCAGATAGGAGCTACAGGTTAATGACCACAGTGAACCCCATTCCTACAGGTGTTCCCGACGACGCCGCCGAGCGCGATCAGGCCCGCCGTCTCGCCGAACGTTATCGCTGCCCGTTCATCGATCTCCGCGAACAGCGCATCGATCCCGAACTCTTCCGCAGCATCCCGGCGGAAATGATGTTTCGCTACAAATTTGTTCCTCTAGAGAGCCACAACGGCACCCTCGTCGTAGCTATCGCCGATCCCAGCCAGCTGCAACAGACCGACGAGCTGGCGCTTCTCCTGAACAAGCGCCTCCAGATAAAAGTCGCCACCACATCCCAGATTGACGATCTCCTCAAGCGCACCGAACAATCGCAGCGCGTCCTCGATCAAGCCACCGAAGGGTTCACCCTGCAGGTTGTCGGCGAAGAGGACGACAGCGACGAAAACATCACCATGGACAAACTGACGCGCGACACCGGCGTCAGCCCCGTCGTCCGTCTCGTCGACACTGTGATTTTCACCGCTCTCGAGCGCCGCGCCAGTGACATCCACATCGAAACGCGCAACACCGAAGTCGTCGTCAAGTATCGCATCGACGGCGTCCTGCAATACGCCATGCAGGCTCTTGCCAAGGAATGGCACGCCACGATCCTCTCCCGAATTAAAGTAATGAGCGAACTAGACATCGCCGAGCGCCGCGTGCCCCAGGACGGCCGCTTCCGCGTTCGCTATAAGGGGCGCTTCGTCGACTTCCGTGTCTCGATTATGCCCTCGGTGCATGGTGAAGACGCTGTGCTACGGGTTCTCGACAAAGAAACGCTCAGCGAAAAGTTCCGTAACCTGAATCTCGATGTAGTCGGCTTCGACCCGCAAGACATCACGCGCTTTCGTCGTTACATCCACGAACCCTACGGCATGGTCCTAGTCACCGGCCCAACCGGCTCCGGTAAGACGACCACCCTCTACGCTGCCATCAACGAAATCAAAAACGACGAAGACAAGATCATCACCATCGAAGATCCCGTCGAATATCAGGTGCGCGGCATCACCCAGATTCCCGTAAACGAAAAAAAGGGCCTCACCTTCGCGCGCGGGCTGCGTTCCATCCTTCGCCATGACCCCGACAAAATCATGGTCGGCGAAATTCGCGACCAGGAAACTGCCCAGATCGCCATCAACTCCGCGCTCACCGGCCACCTCGTGTTCACCACCGTCCATGCCAACAACGTCACAGACGTAATCGGCCGCTTTATCAATATGGGCGTCGAGCCTTATAATTTCGTTTCCGCCCTCAACTGCATCATGGCGCAGCGCCTCGTGCGCGTGATTTGCGACCACTGCAAGAAGCGCGTCCAGTATGCCCCGGAAGTTTTAAAAGAGTCGGGTCTCGATCCTGCCGACTGGAGCAGCATCCCTTTTTACGAAGGAACCGGCTGCCTGGAATGTTCCGGCAGCGGATATCGTGGCCGGAGCGCCATCACCGAATTGCTCGACCTATCGGACAATATTCGCGAGATGATTATCAATCGTCGGCCGACCTCGGAAATCAAGCGCGCCGCAAAAGCTGAAGGCATGACCTTCCTCCGCGACTCCGGCCTTGAAAAAATCCGTAAGGGCGTAACTACACTCCGCGAAATCAACAAGGTGACTTTCCTTGACTAGCACCGCGCCAAGCCTCGAGGCGAAGCTCTATCAGCTCGGCGCGATGCGGCGCCTCGATCGCTGGCTCAACGCTATGCCCCATCCGTCGCTCGTTGCCGAGATCACGCCGGACCGCGTCGCACTCGCTCGCTGGGGGAAGACGCGAGGCACGCTCGATTCCTACGCCATCGAACCGGTGCCCTTTGGAGCCATCGTTCCGTCTCCCGTAGAGGTCAACGTCGCTCAGCCGGACGCCGTTCGTGGTGCCTTGCGGCGCGTGTTTAGTCGCGTCACTGGGCACGGCAATGATCTGGCGCTCCTGATTCCCGATCCTGTCATCCGCGTGTTCATTCTTCCTTTTGAGACGTTCCCACGCCGCGCCGACGAAGCTCGACCGTTGCTTCGATGGCGGCTGAAGAAAAGCGTTCCGTTCGACGTGGAAGAAACCGTCGTTTCCTGGATGCGCCAGCACGGGCGCGAAGGTAATCTTGAAATTGTCGCTGCAGTCGGTCGCGAGAGCATCGTCAAGCAATATGAGGATCTGGCTTCCTCTGTCAATGCGAACCCTGTGGTTGTTTTAGGCTCGACGCTTGCCACATTACCGCTGCTCGAAGAGCGCGGCGCCACGCTGCTGGTTCGTATCAGTGGGCGGACCCTCACGACTGTCATTGTTCAGGGCGGGAATCTCGCTGTATACCGCTCAGGTGAAATGCCCGTCGATGTGGGTGCGCTTGAGCCACAGATAATTCTCGACGAAATATTTCCCGCCATCGCCTACTATCAGGACACCTGGCAAGCGATGGTGGATCGCGTCCGTCTCTCTGGTTTTGGCCAGCGCGAAGAAATCTTTAGGCAGGCCCTCACGGACGAACTCAAGGTATCGGTGGGACCGCTCGCTGCGTCCGATCAAGCTCTATGGCTCCCTTCTACCGCCAGGGACCTGATGAGCGAGGATCTCGATTCGGTAGTTGGCTGGATGATGAACGGAGGTTCCTGAGCGCTTTCAGCGCAAAAATTTCGTATGCAGCTCCGACTCAATCTTTCCACCAATCCTCGTGAAAATAAGAGGCCGTTCCTTGCGGGCGCGGGTCTGCTGGGGACCATTGCTCTGATACTCCTTGTAATCCTTTCGCATCAGGCCTTTCAATCTTGGCGGGCCAATCGCGACATCCGCAGGAATATCGCGGATCTCGAACGCCAGATCCAGGCCAACGAGCAGAAGCAGGCCACCTTGGAAGCATATTTCAGGACTCCGCAAGCGCAACAGGTTCTCGATCGAGCCGGTTTCTTGAATTCGCTCATTGATGAACGTAGCTTCCCCTGGACGAAAGTCTTCGCCGATCTGGGGGAAACACTCCCCGCTGGCGTGCGCGTGGTCAGCATCTCGCCTCGTCTCGATCATGGGCGCGCTCTTGTGAAGCTTACGGTCAGCGCTCTGACGGATGATTCCAAGGTGAAATTTTTGCAAACATTGGAGCGATCGAAAGATTTCGGCGAAATTCAGGTGCAGTCCGAACACCGCGAACAGAACTCGAATGAGATTTTGGTGGATCTCACCGCCTGGTATGTAACGATATGACGACAATTCAAAATTCGAGTTCTTGGAGAAAATACGTCGCGGCAGTTGTAACCCTGCTTTTTGTGGTCGATTTTGCGCTCGCTGTTTTTATTTGGCAGGGTGGACGCGAAGGCCCCGAGACGAAGCGCCGCCAGCGTGACCGCCTTGAACTGCAAGCGAAGCTCCTCAAGGCGGATGTCGAGCGCGGCGAAAAAATCAAAGCCTCTCTTCCGCAGGTCGGACAAGATTGCGACGGTTTCTATAAGGAGAATTTTCTGCCCGCCTCGACCGGCTACTCAGCTGTCCTCGCCGAACTGACGGACATTACCCACAAAGCCGGGCTGAAGACTGGTGGCGTCACGTTCCAACAAAAGGAATTGAAGGGCCACGGCGTCACGCAGATCGCGATGAAAACCACGGTTGAAGGCGATTACCCGGCCTTGATCCAATTCATTCACGCGCTCGAACGATCGAAGAACTTCTATCTACTCGATAACCTGACGCTGGCTTCGGGAGGTTCGACCGCCGGCATCAAATTGAATCTAGATTTGCGAACATTTTTCAGGACTTGACGTGACGAAACAGAGGATGGAAATCTCGGTGCTGGTGGGCCTGCTCGTCGTCGGCGCGCTGGCGTATTTCGTCAACCGAAGCCAGATCGGCGAAGGAATGCCGCAGGTGTCCGCCGATGCGAAGTTCGCTCCCCTAAGCGTTCAGGAACCCCAGTTGCGTCTCGATCTGCTCGCAAAGCTTCAAAAAGAAGAAAGCCTGGCTGCGCATCGCAATATTTTCAATGCAATTCCGCCACCGCCGGAGCTAACTCCGGAGCAGAAGAGGGAGCAGGAGCGCCGTTATCCTACCGTTCCGCCACCAACGCCCCCTCCTCCCGTGCAAGTTCCAGGCGAGTTTTTTGGATATGCAGTTCGCCCGGCCCCGTCAGGCAGGCGCTTCGCGTTTTTCAAAAATGGCGATGACGTTCTTGTCGTGGCGGAGGGCGACTCGTTCCTCAGCAACTACCGACTGATTCACATTGGAAATGATTCGGCCGACGTCGAAGAAATATCGAGTGGCCGTCACGCGCGTGTCGCGATGGTTCAACCTCCGGCCGGCGCCAGCGCTCCCGCAGACACGGCAACGCCATGATGAATGCTAGGTACTCTCGCGAAAATCTTCGCCGCTCCGGTGAACGCGGTTATGCCATGCTCATGGCCCTTTCTTTCACAATCATGCTCCTTATTGCCTCAACCGCAATGATTGCGAATCTTCGGCTCGAAGGGAAGCGTCAACGCGAAGACGATGCGATCTGGCGTGGCAATCAATACGCCCGGGGGATTCGCCTTTATTTCCACAAGACAGGCCACTATCCCCAGACTATCCAGGATCTTCAAAAAGGTCTTCCACAACTTCATTTTCTGCGTCAGGCCTACAAGGATCCGATGAATACAGCCGACGGCTCCTGGCGGTTCATCTATGTAAATGCGGCGGGACAAATTATCGGCAGCACGAAATATACTTCGCTGCAGCAAATGGCACTCTACGATAGCGGCGGGTCGCTGAGCGGCCTTCCCGGGCAAATTCCGGGCTTGGTCGGAACTCCGGTTTCGAGTCTTACAAGTTCGAGCGGCTTTGGAGGCGTAAACGGTAGCGCATCGTTCAGCTCGTCGAACTCAGCGCAACCCCCGGCCCTGGCGCCGACCGATCCCAACGCTCCTCAGCAGGCCCCGGGTCAAGCTCCCGGCCAGGCCCCCGATCAATCCGGGCAGAATCCCGCGAACGGGCAAGCTCCCGGTCAAGCAACTCCGGGCCAAGCTCCTGGGCAGCCGGGTGCTCCTGGACTACCAGGCACAATCGGAACCGGCATCTCAGCCCCTGGGCAGAGTCCGTTTGGTTCGCTGAACGGCCAGCCGGGAAACCCCGCGGACCTGCAGAAGCCAACAGGGCCGGTGGACGGCCCCGTTCTCGGCGCTTTCTTGACGGGCGTTGCCAGCAAAATGAATACGCCTTCGCAAAAGATCTATCACCACGGCAAGAAGTATATTGAGTGGGAATTTGTGTGGAATCCGCTCGAAGATGCGGCGGCGGATATGCAGAAGGCGCTCAATCAGGGACAGCAAGCGGGAATAGGCCAGCCGATCGGAGCGGGCGGAATCGGCAATATCGGCGGAATAGCTTCGCCGACAAATAATTCGTTCGGCCAACCCGGCACGCTGCAACCACAACCCCAGCCGCAACCACAGCCCCAACCGCAACCACAGCCTCAGCAGTAACCACCACGCCAATCACTACGTCTCGGTTTTCAGGACGGGGCGGCAAATCGAAGTAATCGATCAAATTCTCTGGGCCAAATACGTGGTGGTGTCATTCTGAGCGGAGCGAAGAATCTCAGCTGCCCGACCTTGGCTACATCATCTCGACGTGCACTTGCTGCCGTCCGCCGACTGCTCGCACTTCAGCGGTTTCGCAACTTTCCGAACGTAATTCTGCGTCTCAGGGAACGGTGGGATTCCGCCATACCGCTGCACCATCTGCGGCCCGGCGTTGTAGGCGGCAAGCGCGAGCGTCAGATTGCCGTGGTAGCGTGCGAGGAGATCCTTCATATAGCGTGTTCCGCCATCAATATTCTGGGCGGGATCGAACACGTTTTTCACCGCGTATTGCGCGGCGGTCTGGGGCAGCAACTGCATCAATCCCAGGGCGCTCCTGCGCGAAACCGCCTTGGGATTGAAATTCGATTCCACCAGAATCATCCGGTGGATCAGATTTTCATCTATGCCATGTTTTTCGGCAGCAGCGCGGATTAACTTCGCGTACGGACCATCCAGTAGCGGTGCCACAGTCGGGCGCGAGGGAAACACATCCTCGGGCTCGATGGATACGATCTCCGCGGAAGCCACGTCCACCGAGCCGCCATCTACGGTAAGTCGCACCCGGTCGCCTGCCGCCTCATATCCCGTTATATGCAACCGCACACCCGAGCGCAGCACTGCATAGTCCGCCCGCGTCATCGGCGCAGCGCCGGCCAACAACACACACAAGATGATTCCGCGATTCATTTTTGATCTGCTATCGCCTACGCTCGAGAGCCGTCCTTGAGCGCATGGTTTCGGATCGCTTCCGCCACGCCGTTTTCGTCGTTTGTTAGCGTAACTGCCCAGCCTCGCGTTTTCAACTCAGGCACCGCATTCCCCATCACGATCGGTAAACCGGCGAACTCGAGCATCTCGCGGTCGTTCCAGTTGTCGCCGATCGCCATCAGTTCTTCGCGCCCAATTCCTCGCCGCTTGGTCCACTCCGCGAGCGCCGCGCCCTTCGAAACGCCGCTTTTGAGGACATCCAAAATCGAAAGATCGCGGCTTTCGTATTCGGTCAGCGCCAGCGTGTATTCATTCGCGATTGGCAGTTCCTGGAGAAGCTTCATCGCATTCCGCAAATTCTTGCAAGTGTCAGCGTACCCCACCTGAATAGGATCAGTACCGTTCAGGCAATCCGTGAGCGGCGAAACCAAGCCAATGTATTCGCGGTTGCGGCGCAGGTAACGTCCGCGCACCGGATGCTCCCACTCGGGCCGTTCCATCATTACCTGATTTTCGCGCGGCCGGTCGAAGACCACCGCCGCGCCCGAACGGAATTCTTCCGTCGCTTCGAGCACTTTGCGCGCCGTGGCTGTCGGAAGCAGATGCCGCAAGTCGGTAACGCCACTTTTGGACTTGATCATGGCGCCGTTGTTGACGATGAAATGCAAGTCGCAGGGGAGGGAATCGGCAATCGGACGCGCGAAATCGAACCGGCGCCCGGTAACCAGAACGATCTCGATTCCGCGCCTCTGGGCTTCCGCGATCGTCCGTGCGTTTTCTTCGGAGACCTTCGCGCTGCTGTCCAGCAGCGTCCCATCGAGATCCATCGCGATCATTCGGATCGGCATCGCTCCTATTCTACATGGAGCGGCGGTCGTCGCGACCGCAACGCGAAGTTAACGTTCGAAGGAAAAACGCAAATTTGGCTTGAGTGAAAAACGCCGCGGCTACTATTTTGCGCTATTGTTGACCGGCGCCAGCCTGTCGCGCGGCTTCTTCACTTTGATCGAGTGCTTCTCGAATCTCGCTGGCGCGATTGTCGAGGCGTTCGATCAAGTCCGTGGTCATGTTTCCGCCGAAGCCCGGTGTCGGACGCTGCAGATTCGCGCCCAACGCCACCGCTTGCTCGGACATCCCAGTAAGCTCGTTTTGCGTAGCGCTGAGCTCATTGGCCAGCTGAGCTTGTTGCTCCGCGAGCAGCGTTCGGGCTTCCGCTGGAGTCAACGGCTTCTGTGCCGCAGCAAGAATCTTAGGCGCATCGCGAATGATTGCCGGAGGCATATCGTTTTCGTGGGCGGTGTCTTCGAGCGCCGCTATTTGTTGTTCGATTTCCTGCCGGCGAAAAGTCAATTGCTGGATTTCGTTGTCCGTTGTGAAGCCGTCGCACGGCGCATTTAACTGCAAGCCGACTCGCGTCCCGGGCAAAGCGTCGGTCGATCCGCTCGTGCGAAACTCACGCAGCCGCTCTTCCCGCGTCGCGATCTGGTCAAGCTCCGCTTCCAGTGTTGCGACCTGTTGCGCATACCAGAGCGGATCCTTCTCGGGCGGCAAGTTCACGGCGCTCACCCGCGGAGCAGGTGTGTTCGGCGCCGGCGAAGATTTCGATACAAGCCAGAGTCCCTTCGTTCCCTTCAGGCGATCGATGTCATCGTTTGTGTAGACCTTCTTTTCGCGATCGGGTTTCGGCGAAGGATGCGTTGTGTTCGCAGCGACGGGCGCTGAGGGTTTATCATCGCCGGACGCAAACACAGGAGCGGAAATTCCAGAGAAGAGAACTAAGGCGAGACCGCCAGAAAACACCAGGGAAATTGGACGCATTTGAATGCGCATGATTACCTCCGTTCCCCCAGCAGCGAGAGTATCGCACGGTGATGTCTCGTTTGTATACGATATTGAATGGAGAAACAGAGGCGAAGCACATCCCACCGTCGCCATGCCCACCGCCATTTGCAATGCCGCGCGCGAACAGGCAAAATGCTCATATGGCCGTCGAACTTGCCAAAGGCGTAACGCTCGAGCTTCCGGGGGAGAACGAAAACTTCCTCAAGGATGAAGGCATCCTGTTCGCCTCGCTCGATAAAGTGGTGAACTGGGCGCGGCGCAGCTCCATCTGGCCAATGTCGTTCGGACTCGCGTGCTGCGCGATCGAGATGATGTCGATGGCTGCTTCGCGCTACGACATCGCGCGATTCGGCGCCGAAGTGTTCCGCGGATCGCCGCGTCAGTCCGACTTGATGATCATCGCCGGGCGCGTCTCGCAGAAAATGGCGCCGGTGATCAAGCAGCTCTACATGCAGATGCCCGAGCCAAAATGGGCGATTTCGATGGGCGCGTGCGCCACTTCAGGCGGCGTCTTCAATAACTACGCAGTGGTGCAAGGCGTGAATCAAGTGATTCCGATTGACGTTTACGTTCCCGGTTGTCCGCCGCGGCCTGAAGCGCTGCTCTATGCGATCTTCCAGTTGCAGAAGAAAATCGACTCCACGCGCGGCAGCTTTTCCGGCTCGCTGAACTTCGCCAAGAGCTCGCCCTCGACTTCGACCCCGACTCCAAGTTCGACTTCGCCAAAAAGCGAAGCCTGAGTTTCTTAGAGGATCGAGCCTTCAGCTCATCTTCAGCATCCTTCCAGCGTCCTTCCGAGAACAAAGGGCAGGATTTCGCAGCCTCTTAAAGTCGTTTTTACCGCCTATTAGAATTTATCTTACCTCTTGTTTTCAATGCCTTACGCCGAGTTTTAATCGCGGAACCGTCGATTAAAAATCATCCGAAAAAATCTCATGAAACCAATTAGATGTATATGCATCTACCTGTAGTATGAGTGAGGAACCAAAGCGAATACCTGAACTTCCGTGTCTGTGCGCGAATTTCCGCCGGACAGTACGGGCATTGACGCAGCTCTACGAGGACGCGTTGCGGCCGCTCGGGCTGCGTGGAACGCAGTTCACGATGTTGCAGGCACTGTCGCTGGCAGGTGAAGTGTCGCAGGGGCAACTGGGGGAGATTCTCGCGCTTGACTCGACAACGTTGACGCGGACGCTCGCGATCATGGACCGTCGCGGGTGGATTGCGAGGCGACGAGGCCGGGATGGGCGCGAGTGGCGGCTGTCGCTATCGAAAGCGGGGCGGAAGGAATTCGAGCGCGTGTCACCGGAATGGGAGCGCCTCCAGGAGCGGTTGCACGCGCAACTGGGAGAACAACGTTGGAAGCAGCTGTTTCAACTGAACCATGAATTGACTACTTTTTTGAAAGGAGGAACATCATGAGCAACAAAGCTTACGGAAGGTTGGCAATTGGAATCATCGCCGTGTGGTTCGTGTTCTCGATTTGGGCATCCGCTGCACACGTTTTCAAGCAAAGTTCTGCTGCGCCCCCCATCGCGCTGGGCCTTTCGGTGGCGATCCCGCTTCTTGCATTTTGGGTTTGGTTCAAGGCCTCGGCGGGATTTCGCGAGTTCGCGTTGTCGCTCGATCCGCAAGTCTTGACGATTGTGCAGTCGTGGCGCATCGCGGGATTCGCATTCGTGGCGCTCTATGTGTACGGGATCTTGCCAGGCGTGTTCGCCAACCCGGCCGGATGGGGCGATATTTTTATTGGACTGACGGCGCCATGGGTAGCCTTGAAACTGACGCGACCTGAGCATCGAGGCGCCTTCATCGGATGGAATCTGCTTGGAATGCTGGATCTCGTCACGGCGGTTACGCTGGGGACGACCTCGAGGTTAATCAATGTGGGCGGCCTGGCGGCAGATGCGATGACGGTGCTGCCGTTGAGCATCGTGCCGACATTCCTGGTACCGCTGTTTTTCATTATGCACATCATCGTAATCGCGCAGGCACGGCGTTGGCCCGGAGTCGAAAGCGTGCGAAATCGCCAGCGGGTGGCAGCGTCGGCGGTGTGAGCGAGCTGTATAACGAAACAAGAGCCCTCCCTTTTGCGTATATGCTAGTGTGCGCTGAGGGAGGGCTGTGATGTTGACGTTCTTGCTGTGGTGCCTGCTGTTGGTGGTTTCCTGGCCGCTGGCGCTATTGGCGCTGATTCTTTATCCGATCGTGTGGCTGATCCTGCTGCCATTTCGAATCGTCGGAATAGCGGTTGGTGGAGTCTTCGAATTGTTGCGCGCAATTATGTTTTTGCCAGCGCGAGTGCTCCGCGGCCCGCGGACGGCGTAGACTCGGCCCTAAAGAGGCGCGGTCTCGATTTTCATGCTTCTTCCTCAGCAAACCTAATTCACTTCTACTTGTTTCTCCGAGACGTATGCCGCGGCGGCCAAGACCAGCGTTATTACGACAGAGAACACCAGTGGCGCGATAAAAACGTAGCGCCAGGTTACGATCGTAACTGCAACGAAGCATAAAACCATCGCCCACGCGGGACCGCGCAGTCGCCGCAGCATTTCAGCGGGCAGGCCCCCCAATTGCCAGGCAAGGACCGCTGCGAAGAGCAGGAAGACGGAAACGAAAAGACCGAAAGCGGTAAAGAAGTCCCAATAGGTGCGGTTAAAACCTTGCGCGTCAAAGTGGATCGAGCGCATCCCAGCGACGAGCGAGTCCACGCCCCATTGCGGATCCGTTTGTCGAAATCCGAGCGTGTGCGCAACAGCGAAGAGCACCAGAAGCACGGAAGCGATGCGATAGAGGATGGAAGGTTTCATGGATGACTCCAGGAATTTAGGGGGAATATAGCACGATTGTTGACGAGGAATCAGGTACTCGGTTGTGACGAGCTCTTGCTCTTTCTCTTTCTCCACTGACTCCAACCAACGACCCCCAGTTTGGGTTCTGCGCAGTCCGGTAGCATGGATAGCAATTCGAGCAAGTTCCCGTCGGGGTCTCTGAAATAGAGCGAAGCAGCCGGCATCCACGCAAGTACTACGGGTTCGGTTGTTGGATTTCCCGCGAAGTCGAGCGGGGTGACACTCGCAGCTCGAAGACACTCCTGTGCTCTGAGCAAGTCAGGAAGATCGACTCGAAACGCAGTGTGAAGACTCAGCCGTTGAGGATTTGTCCCTACTTCCCATAACCCGAGCATGGAACTGCCTCGGCCACCGACCCAATAGAACGCGACCTTACGCTCGGGTAAGACGTAAGCGAGCTCCAGCCCGAGGATGTCGCCGTAAAATGCCATGGAACGTTGCAGATCGCTGACCGTGAGATGACTTTCAAAAAGGTCTCGGATGGGAATCATCACTTTGCCTCATAGTGGATCGGATGAACGAATTGTCAGCGTTCGATCACTATGGCGTTACCGCCATCATATTCAATGACGCTGCCTGACGTGTTGTGTTCGCGGCGGACGTAGCCCATGCCAATGGCCGTGCCCGCCGAAGGTGAAAATGCGGAGCTGGTTACGTAGCTACTTCTGCTCCGTCATTGTATTTTCTCTCTCTCTGGAATCTTCGTGATTCTTCCGGTGTTCGACATAGCGATCGTTAAAAGGACTCGCCGACCATTTCTTCGCTCTTCTTCCAAAGCGCCTCAGCATTGGTTGGGTCGAGCGCGTAGGCTCGTACTCCTTCGGTGGCGACGGTGATGGTGGCGTCGTCTGGAACGATGTTGCCGACATGGCAGTTCTCGCAGTAGCGACCGCCAACCTCATCCGCTGGAGCAACCACGGCGGCCCACACGGAAGTCGCGGCGCCCTGCGGAACTGTTTTCAATTGGAAGGGTGCCTTGCCTTCCGCGGCAAGCTGCTTGTTGATCTGGGCGACCATCGTTTCAAGGCGGCCGGGATCGGTGTAGCGGCTCAGTTCGGTCCGTATACCGCCGGGATGTACGGCCGCGGCGCGCACACCGCGTTCACGGTGCCGATTATCGAAGGCGACGGCGAAAAGAATGTTTGCCGTCTTCGAGCGGCCATACGCGACGAAGGGTTCATACTCCGTGCGCTCAAAGTTTGGATCTTGCAGATCGACGTTGGAATAACGATGGCCAGCGGAGGAGAGGTTGATCAGCCGCCCTCCGGCGCGGATGAGCGAAGCAATCCGGTTGACGAAGACGAAGTGGCCCAGATGATTGGTGCCGAACTGCATCTCGAAGCCGTCCTTCGTGTAAGTAAACGGTGTAGCCATCACACCCGCATTGGCGATGACTACATCGAAGGGTTCGCCCTTCTCGAGTAGTTTGTTGGAACAGTCGCGGACGCTCTTAAGATCGCCGAGGTCAAGCGCGATCAGATCGAAGCTGCCACCGTTCGCCGCAGCGTCCTTTCGTACCTGTGCCGTCGCAGCTTCTGCCTTGTTCAAATCTCGCGCCGCACCGACCACTTGGGCGCCGTGTGCGGCGAGTGACCGAGCCGTCTCCACTCCAAGACCCGCCGAAACACCGGTGACTAGAATCCTCTTGCCGCGCAGATTCACGCCGGACAGAACATCGTCTGTTGTTGAGGTCGCTCCGAATAATGTCGCGGAGGTTGCTTTAGATACTCCTGCCATGTCTCCTCCATCTTATGCCTCCCCCTTGCCGAGGGCAGCAAACGTGTTGACGAGCGGTCCGTTCTTCGAGTAAAAGACTTTGGTAAAACGGAGGCCGTCTCCGCTATACTTAGATTATCGGAGGATGTCTCCGGTTGCAAGATTTTTCGACTTTTAACAATGGCCCAGAAACGTACACCTTCCGCCTGGCGGAAACCGCATTCAGGAGCACGACGAAAGCCGCGCGCAGATGCGCAGCGGAACCGCGAGCGCATTCTTGAAATCGCCAAGCAGGCGTTCACGCGCTCGGGCGCGGACGCCAGCCTCGACGACATTGCTACACAAGCAGGCGTCGGAGCGGGTACCTTATATCGGCACTTTCCGTCGCGCGAAGCGCTGCTAGCAGCGGTGTACCGGACGGAGGTGGAGAAGCTCGCCGCAGCAGAGAAGCGGCTTGCGGGAGAGTTGGCGCCGCTGGAAGCGTTGCGAGCCTGGATGCTTTTGTTCGTGGATTACATCGCCACGAAGAAGATCATCGCCCCGGCGTTGAAGGCAACGGTCGGGGAGCACTCCAAAGTGATTGAGGCTTGCTACGCCCAGATACAGGGCGCGATTCGCGCTCTCGTGAAGCGCGCGATCGACGGTGGCGAGATGCGCAGCGATATTGACCCGGTGGACCTGCTGAAGGTTCTGGTTGGGGCGGCCTACATGTCGGACAGTCCTGACTGGCAGCAAAGCGCGAGGAGGCTGGTGGATATTCTCATTGCGGGTTCGCGTCCAATCGCGCGCCAAGCAGAGTGAAGGATGTGGCTGATTAGCGGTCGATGATGGTGGCGGTGCCCCCGTCGTACTCGACAACGCTGCCTGGAGCGTTGTGTTCACGGCGGACGTAGCCCATGCCGATGGCCGTGCCCGCCGAAGGTGAAAATGCGGCGCTGGTGACGAGGCCCACTTCGTTGCCATCGGCACGAATCCTCGTCGCCCGGGCTGGCGGAGCTTGAGTCGCAAACTTGAGTTGCACGCGGCGGCGATTGACGTGACCCCGCGAGCGAACGCGTTCGACAATCTCCTGCCCCGTGTAGCAGCCTTTGCTAAAGCTGATGTGCGTTGTTTCGACGGCCGCCTCGTGCGGAATTACCGTGTCATTGAAATCGGCGGGGAACCACGGGATGCCTGCTTCGAGACGCAGGGCATTCAGCGTCTGCATTCCGATTGGGGCGCCGTGTTGCGCGTGAACGGCTGTGTGAAGATTCTGCCAGATAATTTCGAGTTTTTCGCGAGGGGCGATTATTTCGGCGCCGGGAAGGCCGAAATGCGAATGGCGGATCAGATGGCAGGGAACCGCATCGACTGCGACATCAGTGAAGGCCATTTCGGAAAAGCCTTCGATGGCGAGGCCGGTGGATTGGGAAAAGATCGCGCCGGCCTTGGGGCCTTCGATGGCGAGTGAACCGAGTTTGTCGGTCACGTCTTCGAGTGTGACGTCGTCCATGATGATGAATTTGTCGAGGGTTTCGATGGTGCGCTCGCGGACGGAGGCGTGGGTGAGGACGAGCAGCTTATCTTTCAGCGCGTAGACTTCGAGTTCGGCGAGGATGTGGCCTTGTGGGTTGAGGAGAAGCGCTAGCGTGCCGCTGCCTTCGCTGAGCGCCTTAATGTCGTTCGTTACGATGGCGTTGAGATAACGCACGCGGTCGGGGCCGGAGAGGGTTATCGCGGCGTGCCAGTTGGTGTCAAAGAGGGCGACGGATTCGTGGGCGGCGCGGTATTCGGCGTCGAAATCGGAGAAGACTTCGGGGAGGGCGCAGCCGGTGAAGTCGGCGAGCTTGGCGCCTTCGGCGAGTTCGAGTTTTGCGAGCGGCGTTTCCATCACGGCTTATTTTAACAGACTGGCCACAGAGGCACGGAAGGCACAGAGATACATGCAGGTCACTGAAGAGCGAGATTGCAGCGACGATGGGTGTGGCGTGAGGCAGCTGGACTTCGTAAGAGCGCAGGCAGGAGTGCCTGCGCCACCAGGGGCGAGGCCTTGCTGGATTCTGATAAAAGTTGGACTGGTATACTGCAGAAATCATGAGCGACCAATTGATTCATGAAGTGATTCCTGTGGGGATGCTGCAGTGCAACTGCTCGATTTTAGGCGATCCGGTAACGCGCGATGCAATTGTGGTGGACCCGGGCGACGACGTTGGACGGATTCTGGAGATTTTGCAGAGGCACGGGCTCAAGCTGAGGGCCATCGTGAGCACGCATACTCATATTGACCATGTGGGCGGGCTAGCGGAGTTGCATCGCGCGACGAGCGCGCCGGTGATGATTCACGAGGCGGATATGGAGCTGTATAAACATCTGGATATACAGGCGCAGTGGCTTGGGGTGCCGACCCCGGCTGTGACGCGTATTGAGGATTTCGTGAAAGAGGGCGATGCGCTGCGTTGGGGCGGGTTTGCCGCGCGGGTGTTGCACACGCCTGGGCACACGCCCGGGAGTATCAGTCTGGTGATTCAACCGGGGGCGACTGGCACCGCTTTCGCGGAAGGCACCCGAATCGAGAATCCCGCGCACGGGCGGCCCGCCGAAACGCAGAAAGTCAAAGAGCCGGGGATTTTGCTGGCGGGTGATACGTTGTTTCAACGAAGCATTGGGCGGACGGATTTGTGGGGCGGGTCAATGCCGCAAATTTTGAAATCGATTCGAGAGAAGCTGCTTGTGCTGCCGGAAGAGACGATTGTGTTTCCCGGGCACGGGGATACGACGACGATTGGCGAGGAGCGGGAGCAGAATCCGTTCTTGAGACAGTAGAGAATCGGCGGTTCGGATCCAAACTAGGACAAAATCAGAATCGAGAGAGCCGACCGGGGCCGGCGCTACAAGAGACCGAGGCACCGTTGCGTGGTGTACGGCTGCTGTATTGGGCATGCGGGAGGCATATTGGCAGGGCGGTTCGTTGAAAATCATGGGCCGCAAACGTATGCTAGAGTGCTGTGAAGATAGCGTTAGCGCAGTTCAATCCCACCGTAGGTGATTTCGCAGGTAATTCTGCCCGCATTATTGAATTGGCATGTGAGGCAAAGAAACGCGGCGCCGATCTGGCCGTGTTTTCAGAGCTTTGCCTGTGCGGATACCCGCCGCAGGATCTAGTGGAGCGCCCCGCGTTTGCCGAGCGTAACGCGACGGAACTGGCGCGGCTGGCGAAAGCGATCCCGATGCCGTCGGTGGTCGGGTACGTGGGCCGCGCGCAGGATGACACGGGGAAGCCCGTAGCGAATTCCGCGGCTCTCATCGCGGACGGGAAAATACTCTTCGAGCAGCGCAAAATGCTGCTGCCGACGTATGACGTGTTTGACGAATCGCGCTATTTTCAGCCGGCGCATTCGCAGCACATCTTCTCGTTGCGCGCCGAGAAACTCGGCATCACGATTTGCGAAGACTGCTGGAACGACAAGAATTTCTGGACGCAGAGGCTGTACGAGCGCGATCCTGTTGCGGAACTGGTCGCGCAGGGAAGTAACCTCATTCTGAATATTTCGGCTTCGCCCTACACGATTGACAAGCGGTCGCTGCGGCACGACATGCTGCGCGCGATTGCCATGGAACGGCGCGTACCGGTGGTGTATGTGAATCAGGTGGGCGGCAACGACTCGCTGATTTTTGACGGGTCGAGTATGGCGTTCATGCCGGATGGGCGCGTGGCGGCGCTGGCGAAGTCGTTCGAAGAAGATCTGGTGCTGTTCGACACAGTGACGGGCGCCGGAGAGATTCGTCCTCAGCCGCTCGATGAACTCGCTGCGGCGTATCACGCGCTGGTGCTTGGGACGCGCGATTACGTGCGCAAGTGCGGGTTCAGCACAGTGGTGGTGGGGCTGAGCGGCGGCGTGGATTCCGCGCTCGTCGCGACCATAGCCGCGGATGCTCTGGGGCCAGACAATGTACTGGGAGTGAGCATGCGTAGCCCGTATTCGTCGGAAGGAAGCATTCGTGATGCGGAGCAGCTGGCGAAGAATCTCGGAATTCACTACCGATCGATTCCGATCAAGGACCTCTTCGATAGTTATCTGACGGCGCTAGAGCCGGTGTTTAAGGGGCTGGCAGTAGATTCGACGGAAGAAAATATTCAGGCGCGGATTCGCGGGAACTTGCTGATGGCGCTGTCGAATAAATCGGGATCGATGGTGCTTAGCACCGGGAACAAGTCGGAGATGGCCGTGGGTTATTGCACGTTGTACGGCGACATGGCCGGTGGGCTGGCGGTGATTTCGGACGTGCCCAAATCGATGGTGTGGGAGCTGGCAAAATTCATCAATCGGCAGCAGGAACGCATTCCGGTGGCAACGATTACGAAGGCACCGTCCGCCGAATTGCGGCCGAATCAAACGGACCAGGACACGCTGCCGCCTTACGATGTGCTCGACCGGATTCTGAAAGCTTACGTGGAAGACTTGCGCAGCCCGGAAGAGATTGGCGACCATTACGGATTCGATTTGCAGTTGGTGCGCTCGGTGGCGCGGCGGGTAGACCAGAACGAGTACAAGCGAAAACAGGCGCCGCCGGGGTTGAAGGTGACGTCGAAAGCGTTCAGCGTAGGCAGGCGATTTCCGCTAGCGCAGAAATTTGTGGATTGAACGGCTGCACTGTTGAACGGGGGAATTGTTCTTCGGCATTTCCGAGTGAATTCGCAATTTTGCGTTTTTAGTGTGTGAATTTGCGTCCTGAATCAATGGAGAATTCATGCGAGCTTTCTTAACAACGGCTCTTTGTCGCGGATGGCTGGTTTGCGCGGCGCTGAGCATCATGGCGATTGCGCCCTGCTTTGCGCAATCGTCTTCGCAGGGCGGCGCAACGCCAAACGGGGGACCTGCAGCCAGTAGCTCATCCGCTGCTTCTAGTGGTGTGGCCAATGAGTCCGCGATTCTGAAGTCGTCGGAAGCGTTTGTTCGCACGCTATTCGCGTGGGGGCCGGATTTTGTGGTCAAACTCGGACCGCTTTCGCAATCCGCGACGCCTGAGTTTTATCGCGTGCCGCTGCAGGTGACGTACAAAGGACAGACGGAAGCGGGCGAACTATATGTCAGCAAGGACGGCAAAACGCTCTTTCGCGGTGAGATGTTCGAAATCGGAGTCGATCCGTTTGCCGGGACGCGAGCGAAATTGCGCCTCGAGGGCGATCCTACGAAAGGCCCTGCGGATGCGCGCGTGACGATTGTGGAGTTCAGCGATTACCAGTGCCCGCACTGCCGCCAGCTTTACACGGTGATGCAGGCGATCGAGCAGAAATATCCGCAGGTGCGTATCGTATACAAGGATTTTCCGCTGACTGGAATTCATCCGTGGGCGATGACGGCGGCGATCGGTGGGCGGTGCGCGTTCGCTCAGAGCCCCGAGGGATTTTGGAATGTGCACGATTTGATTTTCGAGAATCAGGACGTGATCTCGAGCGAAAACGTGTACCAGAAAATGATCGATTTTGCGGTGCGCGCCGGCTTGGATAAGGATGCGTTCAAAGTGTGTATGGCGTTGCCGGATGCGAAGGCTGTGATTCAGGCGGACGTGGATGAAGGGAAGTCGGTGCAGATTAGCAGCACGCCGACCGTGTTTGTGAATGGCAGGCCTGTGATCGGCGGGGACGAGACGACGCTCGAGCAGTATATTCAGTTTGAGCTGGGGCCCCAGGAGGCGAAGAAGCCGGCGACGTCTGTTGCGCCCGGTGGAGCAGCGGCTAAGCCGAAGAAGTAGCGGGGCCGGCGCGGGCGGGAAATCCCACGACGACGTAGCTGGTCGTCGCGGCTGTTCAACCGCCAGCGTTTAGAAAATTTTTATTGCCAAGTCGCGTGGTTTTGATCCAACCGGGATCAAGGTGATTAGATTGGCGGTTTTTGGACGAATCACTGCGAGGTCGTTCGAAGCCGTGTCGACGACGAGAAGTATGTCGCCGCCGGGAGTGAGCCGGCTGGTGCGCGGCGCCGAACCAACCGTGATGGGACGCAGCACTTGGCGCGTTGCCATTGCTACCGGAACGATGTGGCCTGCCGCGGAATCGGAAACGTAGAGAGTTTCAGTGTCAGCCTTCAGCGTCCCGGATGATGGGGACGATCCCAACATCAAAAAATCGCCGACTTCATTCGTCTGCGTGTTAAGCACGAGCAGGCCATTGGTGTCGCTGGCGGTGATGTAGAGTTCGCCGCCATCCGGCTTGAGGATCAAATCGCTGGGAGTGCCGCCGATGGCGACGTTCGCGAGCAGCGTTTTCTGGCGAAGGTCGACGACGGAAATATCATTTGAGGCGCCGGAAGTGATGAAGGCTTTCGAATTGTCGGGCAGAATTGCGATCTGTTCGGGCTGGCTCGCGACGGAAATCGTGCCGAGCGAGGCGAGCGAGTTGGCGTCGAGGAGCGAAATTGTGGAGTCGTCGCGATTCGAGACGACGAGGACCTTACCGTCGGACGTGACGCGCGCGATCCATGGACGGCGACCTGCGCGGCCGTGAGCTACGATAGCACGTGAAGCGCAGTCGATCGCGAGCACCATGTTCGCGCCGGATGCGGCGACGAAGGCACGCTTTCCGTCCGGCGAGAAATCGAGCGCGTATGGCTCAGTGCCAACCGGGATGTGCGCGACGATCTGATTCGATTTCACGTCGAGAATCCACGCGTAGCCGCCCGTCGAGCTGAGTCCCCAAATTTCCTTGCGCGTGGGATGTTCGCGGACGCCGCTGGGGCCGGGTCCAACAGGGATCGTTGCGAATGGCGCAAGCTTGACGAGATCGATGACCGTCAGCGAACCGTCTGCGGAGTTGCCGACGTACGCGAAAAGATGCAAGTCGGGCCTCAGGAACGACGGGCGAAGTTCAAGCGCCACTTCGCGAGTGGCAAATCCGGCGAGAATCAAGAGGACAAAAACGAGGCGCCAGTTGAGGCGGATTTTCATGGTGCCAATGAGGCTGCTCAATTCAACGTGCGATGTAACACGGCGGCGATTTGGCGGCATTCTTCGATGAGGGCCGCGAATTCTTCGGGGATTATTGATTGCATGCCATCGGAAAGGGCGCGATCCGGATCGTGGTGCACTTCGACGAGTAGTCCATCGGCGCCGACGGCGACGGCCGCGCGTGAAAGCGGAAGAACTTTGGCGCGGCGTCCCGTGCCATGACTCGGGTCCACGACGATCGGCAGGTGGCTGCGTCGCTGGACCGCGGGGATCATGCTCAAATCGAGCGTGTTGCGCGTATGGTCGGAAAAGGTGCGAACACCGCGCTCGCAGAGGATCACATTGTAATTGCCTTCGGACATGATGTACTCGGCGGCCATCAGGAATTCGTCGAGGGTCGCGGACATTCCGCGCTTCAGCAGCACCGGTTTGCGCGAACGCCCTGCAACTTTCAGCAGCGAAAAATTCTGCATGTTGCGCGCACCAATCTGAATCACGTCCGCATATTTCTCGACGAGTTCGAGCGATTCGTTGTCAATCGCTTCGGTGACGATGCCGAGCCCGAATTTGTCGCGCACTTCCGCGAGAATCTTGAGTCCCGGCTCGCCCATTCCTTGAAAGCTATATGGAGAAGTTCGTGGCTTGTATGCGCCGCCACGGAAAAGCCGGGCTCCCGCCGCTTTCACGCGCTCTGCCACGGTGAAGGCTTGTTCACGCGACTCGATTGCGCACGGGCCCGCGACCATCGCAACTGCCGGACCGCCGAAAGTGACTTCACCCAACGGCGTGGCTATCCGGACGACAGTGTTCTCTTCTTTGATGTCGCGGCTGACCAGCTTGTACGGCTTACTGACCGGAATGCATTCGCCGACCCCCGCCATCGACTCGAGCGACCCGATGTCCACGGCCCCCGTATTGCCGGTGATTCCAATCGCCGTGCGCACAGCCCCCGGAATCGGGTGAGCCTTAAATCCCAGCGCCTCGATCCGATCGCAAACGGCCCGGATCTGTTCTTCAGTCGCATGGGATTGCATCACTACGAGCATTCAGAATCCCCCGAAATTTATCCCGCCTGAAGGCGCGCCGCTACGACGCGTGCTTCGGCAATTACAGTAGGGCCGATGAGTTTACTGCATGGGGCGGCAACGTCGCAACGCGGCGAATTTCATCTCACGGTGAGCCCGAGTAACCGCGAGAGCTCGACGGCCTGTGCCGGAGTGACAATCGTTCCAGCGACATCCTCGGCGCGAACGACGATGCCTTCGATATCAGCGCCGCGAAAATCCGCCTTGCGGAGTTTGGCTCCGGTAAAGTCTGCACGATTCAGCATCGCCCGGGTAAAAACCGCGCCTTTCAGGTCGGCTGCGCGAAAATCGGCATCTTGCAGCTGTGTGGATTGAAACTCGCAGGCCCGCAACGCACCGGAATTGAATTGCGCATAGCGTGCGTCGCAGTGTTCCACCAGCACGTCCTGCCATTTGCATTCGAAGGCTTTCATGCCTGTCAGACGGCACTCAAGGAATTCCACGCGCCGCGCTTCGAAACCGAGCAACACGGAATTCGATAGGTCGCATTTCACGAGGCGAACATCCCGCAGTTGTAACGAACGAATTTCGCATTGTGCGAACGAGATGCGTTCAAGGACGGAGCTGCGCAGTTTGAGTTCTGCGAGCTTTCGACCAGACACGTCGATCGCTTCGGCGCGCGAATCCTCAAGAACCGAGCCGCCAAGTAGCAAATCGATGGATACGTTGCTGAGCGGCTCGGATTTGTCCGGAAGATCGGGCAAGCTCCGCGTGGGGACGATTTCGCTGCGTTTCATGACTCAGAAAGAATAACTTAGATTCGCGTTTCGGTCGCCGTTTGCGGAAGTTCCGAGAATCGGTTAAAATGCTCGATTAAGCAATCGCATAGATTGTGGCTGAGGCGGCACCGGCACCAGCTTAAAACGTTTCTTAGCCAGCGAAGGCGGCGGGCTGAGCGATTGCCGCGTAAAGGATTGCACCACAATAAGTTGGCGCAACCCGGATACCCTGAGGGAATGGCGGAAGAACATCGAGTTATCTTGGCTTTCGACGACGCCGACGAATACCGCCCGGAACCGCCCCCTGCACCTGAAATTCCCGCCTGGAAAGACGGCAGCATTCGCATCGGCATCCACACCTCGATCGCAGGAGACATTTCCGGCTCTCTCGAAATTGCGCATGGACTCGGCGCAAACGCTCTGCAGATTTTCTCTGCCAGCCCCCGGATGTGGGGCAAAGGAAACACGTCGCGAATCGCCGAAGCGGACGCGGCACGATTCCGGGACCGGCGCAAGGAACTGTCTCTCGGTCCGCTCGTTATCCACGGAAACTACCTGATCAATCTGGCATCGCCCAATCCCGTCCTGCGGACGCGCTCCGTGCAGGCGTTCCATCAGGAAGTTGTGCGAGCGCTCACTCTCGGCGCGGACTACCTCGTGATCCATCCGGGAAGCGGCCGCGAAGGCGACCGGAACTCGGCCGTCGGCGCAATCATCCAAAGTCTTCGGCAGGCGCTGCGCGGCCTGAAGCTCGGTGATTTGAAAATTTTGCTCGAAAATACCGCGGGGCAGGGTACGTCGCTGTGCTGGCAGTTCGAAGAGATGAAAGCGATCCTCGAAGGCTGCCGTGATCTGGATATCGGTGCTTGCATTGATACCGCGCACGTGTTCGCCGCCGGCCACGATATTCGCACCGCCGAAGGTCTCGAATCGGCCCTGCGGTTGATTGACAGCACGGTGGGACTCGATCGCGTCTTCGTGCTGCACGTAAACGACTCGAAGACCGTGCTCGGCTCGCGCGTTGACCGGCACGAGCACATCGGCAAAGGCAAAATCGGGTTGGAAGCGTTCGGCAGGATTTTGAATCACTCCCTGCTCGCGGGCCGCGCCTTTATTTTAGAGACGCCGATCGATAAGCCGGGCGATGACCGGCGAAACGTGGCCGCGCTGTGGAAGCTAGTCGGGCGCGTCGTAAAGGCGACAGGCGCGAGCGACGGGATGAAGCCCCGAAAGCGGAGAAAAGGAAGCGGCGGAGTTAAACGAAGTAAAAGAAAGGCCGCGGCCAAGAGGCATCGAAGTGCGAGAAGAAAGTAATCTGATTTTCGAAGCTGAGCACGCGAGGAAAGTGACCTTGGCAGAATACGATCCCCAGCAGATCGAATCCAAATGGCAGAGGATTTGGGAGGAGCAGGGCGCGTTCAATGCCGTGGATGGCGACGTGTCGCGCAAGAAGTACTACATGCTCGAAATGCTGCCCTATCCCTCCGGAACTCTGCACATGGGCCACATGCGCAACTACACGATCGGCGACGCGGTGGCGCGCTACAAGCGGCTCTGCGGATTCAACGTGCTGCATCCGATGGGTTGGGACGCGTTCGGTCTTCCTGCTGAAAATGCGGCGATCAAACACGGCATTCATCCGCGCGATTGGACCAACGCAAATATCGACGATTTTCGCCGTGTGCTGCGGCGCTTCGGGTTTAGTTACGACTGGCGGCGCGAAATTTCGAGCTGCGAGCCGGAATACTACCGCTGGAACCAGTGGTTTTTCCTGCGCATGCTGGAGAAGGGAATCGCATTTCGCAAGAAGAGCAAAGTGAACTGGTGCCCGGCATGCGCCACCGTGCTTGCGAACGAGCAGGTGATTGACGGCTACTGCTGGCGGCATGAAACCACACTCGTCGAAATCCGTGAGCTCGAGCAATGGTTCCTTCGCATCACCCAATATTCCGACCAACTCCTCGACGACATGAAGGAACTCGAAGACGGCTGGCCCGAGCGCGTCCTCTCGATGCAGCGCAACTGGATAGGAAAGTCGCGCGGAGCGCGAGTTCGCTTCGACGTGGCGCAGACGGACGACCTCGGTATCGAAGTGTTTACCACCCGCATCGATACGATCTATGGCGCTACAGCTCTCGTGTTGTCAGCGGGACATCCTGCGGCGCTGCGTTTGGTCGACGGTGTGCGCGGCCAAAGCGGAATGGAAGCGCAAATCAAAGCAATGCGGCAGAAAAGCACCCGCGCCGAGGATGTTGCGACCGCCGAGAAGGAAGGATTCTTCACCGGACGATTTGCCGTGAATCCGTTTTCCGGTGAGAGCCTGCCCATCTGGATCGCGAACTTCGTTCTGGCGGAGTATGGAACAGGCGCGCTGATGGCGGTTCCGGCGCACGATGAACGCGACTACGAATTCGCGGAAAAATACAACCTGCCGGTGAAAATCGTAGTCCAGCCGAAAGATGGCCCCCCGCTGCGCCTCGACCGGATGAATGAGGCATTCACGGAGTACGGAAAATTAGTGGAGTCCGGCCCGTATACGGGTCTCACAACCGAGCAGGCGCAGGAAAAAATGGCGGCAGATGCGAAATCCGAAGGCTTCGGCGAAGCGCAGACGACGTATCGCCTGAAGGATTGGGGAATTTCGCGGCAGCGTTATTGGGGCACTCCGATTCCGGTGGTCTACTGCGAAAAAGACGGAATCGTTCCGGTGCCGGACGATCAGCTGCCGGTGAAGCTGCCGCTGGATATCAAGCTCACCGGCGAAGGCCAGTCGCCGCTCGCACTTTCACCTGAGTTCGTGAACACCACGTGTCCGAAATGCGGCGGCCCGGCGCGGCGCGAAACCGACACGATGGACACGTTCATGGACTCGTCCTGGTATTTCTATCGCTACACCGATCCGCACAACGACAAAGCGCCGTTCGACCAAAAAAAAGTTCGCTACTGGTTTCAGATCGACCAGTACGTCGGCGGAATCACGCACGCGATTTTGCATCTGCTCTACTCGCGCTTTTTCTGCAAGGTAATGCGCGACTTGGCCCTCGTGAATCATGACGAGCCGATCAAGCGCCTCTTCACGCAGGGCATGGTGCAGAAGGGTGGAGTGGCGATGTCGAAGTCGCGCGGTAACGTGGTAGGCGCGATCGAGATGGCCGATAAATACGGCTGCGATACCGGACGGATGTACACGCTTTTTGCGGCGCCTCCGGAAAAAGACCTCGAATGGGACGAGCAGGGGATCGAAGGCTCATCGCGGTTCCTGAAAAAACTGTACCGCCTGGTAGACCAGCATGCGGCGCGATTGAAATCCGTGGAAGTAGACCTCGTCTCGAAGACCGACCTCACCAACGCGACCGCCAAAGAAAAGACGCTCGTGCGCAAGACTCATCAGACGCTCAAGAGCGTGACGAACGACTTCGAGCATCGCTGGCATTTCAATAAATCGATCGCCCTGCTCATGGAGCTGGTCAACGAACTCCACGCTGCTGAGCCGCTCGACGTGGACCTGAATCCGGTAATCCTGAAGCGGATTCTCGACGTGATGGCCCTGATGCTTGCACCCATGGCCCCGCATATTGCTGAGGAATTATGGGAAATGCTTGGCAACCCAGGCGGCATCTCAAAAGCAAAATGGCCCCGCTACCGCGAGGATTTGACGCGCGAGGAACAAATCGAAATCATCATTCAGATTAACGGACGTCTGCGCGGCAAAATGGTGGTGGAAGAAAATCTTGGCGAAGACGAAACGCGCGAACGCGCGATGACCGATCCGCGCATCGCGCCGCTGCTCGCGGGCAAGCAAATCGTTAAAGTTGTGGTGGTGCCGAAGAAGCTGGTCAATATCGTTTTGCGATGATTTCGTAAAGCGCCCGATGGGGCGAAGCGTTAACGGGAGCTGCGAGGTGAAGCGAATGACTCCGGAGACAGGTGCAGCGCCGAAGACGACGAGTGACGTTCAAGAATTGCCGGACGCGAAGGGATCTGTCAGCACGCGCCGTGGAATCGTAGTGCTCGACTTCGGGGGCCAGTACACCCAGCTGATTGCGCGTCGCGTCCGCGAGCTGCAGGTTTTCTCCGCGATTCTTCCGTGCACCGCTTCGCTCGAAGAAGTCCGCGCGCTCGAACCGGTCGGCCTGGTGCTCTCGGGCGGCCCAAGTTCGGTCTATGACGCAGACGCGCCCCGCTGCGACCCAAAAGTTTTGCAACTCGGCGTGCCCGTTCTCGGAATCTGTTATGGGATGCAATGGCTTGCGCACACGCTGGGCGGGAAGGTCGTTCGAGCGCAGGCGCGAGAGTACGGCCCCGCTCACCTTGATATCGACGCGAAGCACACCTCGACCCTATTCGGCGGTCTACCGGAAAGACTCAAAATCTGGAACAGCCACGGCGACCACGTTGTCGGCCTACCCGAAGGTTTCCATGTAACAGGTCGCACGGACAATGCTGTCGCTGCGATCGAGCATCCCTCAGGCCGATGCTATGGCGTCGAATTTCATCCCGAAGTAAATCACACCGAACGCGGCCGCGACATTTTGCAAAATTTCGTCTTCCAGATTTGCGGCGCGAAAAAGAACTGGAACCGCGCCGGTTTCATCGCCGCCACCGTCGAATCAATTTACAAACAAGCGGAAGGCGCGCGAGCCATCTGCGCCCTAAGCGGCGGGGTCGATTCAGCGGTAGCGGCGGCGCTCGTTCATCGCGCCATCGGCGACCGCCTCACCAACGTCTTCGTCAACAATGGCGTCCTGCGCCAGAACGAATACGAGGAAACAATCGAGCTGCTGCGCGACCGCCTCGGCCTCAACGTAATTGGCGTCGATGCCACTGATCGTTTCCTCTCGCAGTTGAAAGGCATCACTGACCCCGAGCAAAAGCGCAAACGAATCGGCGCCGAATTCATCGCTATCTTTGCCGACGAAGCGCGCAAGCTAGCCGCCGCTTCAAAAGACGCGCCGCCCGTAAAATTTCTCGTCCAAGGCACGCTCTACCCGGACGTGATCGAATCCGTCTCGGTAAAGGGCCCGTCGCAAACCATCAAAACACATCACAACGTAGGCGGGCTTCCAGCCGACATGCCCTTCTCGCTGATCGAGCCGCTGCGCGATTTGTTCAAAGACGAAGTCCGCCAGATCGGCCGGGAACTAGGCTTGCCCGAAGAAATTCTAGTGAAGCACCCGTTCCCCGGCCCTGGACTGGCAGTACGTGTAGTAGGCGAAGTGACCCCCGAAAAACTCCAAACGCTTCGCCCGGCAGACGCAATCGTAATCGAAGAAATTCGCCGCGCAGGCCTCTACGAGAAAGTTTGGCAGGCCTTCGCAGTGCTCCTGCCAGTTCAAAGCGTTGGAGTAATGGGTGACGGGCGAACGTACGGAGGCACTATTGCCGTGCGCGTAGTGGAATCGCAGGACGCGATGACGGCGGACTGGGCGCGCCTACCCCGCGAAGTGCTCGAGCGCATTTCGGCGCGCATCGTCAACGAAGTGGCGGGCGTAAACCGCGTCGTTTACGATATCAGCTCAAAGCCACCGAGCACCATCGAATGGGAATAGTCCGAGGGGCCGAGAATAACCCGGGAGCCCACTCGTGCGGCAGCAATCCCCGGAAGCCTTAGCGGTTCGCCATCTTCTGGGCCATGTATACAAGCAACCGGCGGTCGCCTTCGTCACAACGACCCATCAACCGGCGCAAGCGGCCCAGCAAACGCGCATCTTTACCCTTGCTGCCCCAGGCAATCTCGTCAGCGGATTTACGCTTCGGAAGATTGGGCAGCTCGGGCGGTTCTTCGCCGTCGTAGAACAACTGGTAGAGCGGAACCTCCATCGCTCGTGCCAGTTTCTCGAGCGTCTCGATGGCCGGTACCGTGTGGCCATTTTCCACGCGCGAAATGTAACAGCGGAGAAGTCCGGTGCGTTTCTCGATGTCACCCTGGGAAAGTTTTTTTGTTTCTCGAAGCAGGCGAATACGATCTCCAATTATCATGGTGGGTATTGTTGCATGAAGTATTTTATTGTGGCAAGGCGAAAGTTAGCCTCTCCGCATGACCTGGCCAGTAGTCAGCGAAATATTTTCGATGTAACCTGAATTCCATGCCCGACGTCCCAAAGAATGTGGCAGCCAGCGCCTCCACCGTCGCAATTCCTCTCGGCCGCCGGACTAGGGCCGAAGAGGAGCGAGACCTCGTACGACTGGCCCAAAATGGAACTGAGGCCGCCTTCGAGGAGCTCATTCGACGTCACCAGCAGCGCGTTCTAGCTCTGGTAGGGTCGATTTTGCGGCGGCGGGAGGATGTTGAGGATGTCGCCCAGCAGGTTTTCCTCAAGGTCTTCATCTCGCTCAAGCGCTTTGACCTGCGCTCGGCCTTCTCCACCTGGCTCTATAAGATCACGGTGAACGAGTGCTGGGACTACCTGCGCAAGAAGAAGGTACGGCCACTCGTCTACGAGGCGGATCTTTCCGAGGAACAAGTCTCGCGGCTGGACGGGATCGTCTCGGCGGACCGGCCCGTATCTGGCGCGAGCGAGCAAGCCGAAGTGAAGGAAACGCTCGAGTGGATGCTCGAAAAGTTGCCTGAACAGGACCAGCAACTCTTAGTACTCAAAGAGATGGAAGGTTTCTCGGTGCAGGAATTGGCGGAAATCCTCGACCTCAACGTGAATACAGTCAAAGTTCGGCTGTTCCGTGCGCGCTCTCGGTTAATGGATGTCTATCGCCGTCGGACAAACCCCGGTTCAAAACCGGGAGAGCACTCAGCAAGGGCTGAAAGGAAGAGTTGAGAATATGGGTGACGAATATCAAATGGGCCACGAATATCGAATCGATCCTGAATATAAAAGCTCGGCGTGTCCGGAGTACGAAGCGCTTCTCGAAGATTCGGTCTCGGGAGAAATTGGCGGGGCAGATGCCATCCGGCTATCGGAACATTTGAAATCCTGCGCAGGCTGCCGCGAGGCTCGCGAACACGTTGCACTCACTCCGCGCCTGTTGCACCTCACCGAAGCCACCGCTGATCCGGGCCCTGGCTTCGCGCGTGACGTGATGGCTCGAATTCGCACCGATAGAGATGTGCGCGCCGAGCGCGGATTCTGGCAGCCGCTGGTTTCAATGGCATGGCGCTTCGCCGCCACGGCCACCCTGGCGCTGGCTGTTCTTGTCGCGTATGACACCACGTCTCACGCGAAGCGCACACCTCAGCAGGCCCCCACGCTCGAAGCGTCCGCTCGCATCCCGGATATGTTTTCTCCCGATCCGGCGCGCGTTCCCAGCAGTCGCGATGAAGTTCTAATGATGGTGGCGGAAGATGAACATGCAAAACACTAAAACGCGCCGCGAGGCGGCGTTCCTGGTGATTGTCGTATTCGCGCTGGGTGTTTTACTCGGCGGGCTGGGAACGCATCTCTGGGGCGAACGCGTCTGGGGCCATCAAATGGCGCCAAAATCGCGCGAAGCAATCATCGCCCGGCTTACGCACGAAGTAGACCTTACCCCGGAACAGCAGAAGCAAGTCACCGTAATCGTTGACGATACGCGCGCCCAGTGGAAAGCGCTCTATGCCCCGGTTGACGCCCAGAAGGAACAGATTCGCCAGCAAAGCCGCGAAAAGCTTCGCGCCCTCATGACCCCCGAGCAAAAACTAAAACTAGAAAACTTCTTCCGCGAGCTAGACGAGCAGCGCAAAAAAGACGAAGCCGCCCGCTAACCTTTGACCTTTTGCCTTCCAGTAGCACAGGCATTCCTGCCTGTGCCCCAACTCGCCAGATCCCAGCAGTCACGATCAGAAGGAAACGACGGCGGCGTTGGTTCGCCGTAGCGTGGTAGCCGCGATGACGTTGTCGTCGCGTCCCCTTCCCCCGCTTCCGCTTCGAGTTGTGTTTAGCTTAGAACTTCGGTGGGAGCCCCCGCATTCATGCGGGGGAGGAGCGCTTGAGCGCTCCGAAACAATCTCGCCTTTGAGTTGTGCGCTTTAGCGCTGGCCCTCAAAAACTCGCCCACTAAAACGGAATATCCTCATCGGAAATTTCCGGCCCCGGACCAGCCACCTCATCCGGCAATCCACCGCCGCCCTCAGCATCCGGATCAAACGCGCGCCCGCCCGGACCGCCCGCCGCCGCCCCTGCTCCCGCCGCAGCGCCTTCCGCCCGGCTCGTCAGCATGCGCATCACATTCGCCACGATCTCCGTCGTCGTCCGCTTCTGCCCGTCGCGCTTGTCTTCCCACTGCCGAGTCTGAATCCGTCCCTCGATATAAACCAGCATCCCCTTCTT
Organism: uncultured Acidobacteriota bacterium; assembly: GCA_963729525.1. Taxonomy (GTDB): domain Bacteria; phylum Acidobacteriota; class Terriglobia; order Acidiferrales; family UBA7541; genus Palsa-295. Next base: position 1,282,441 of record CAVSOB010000005.1, on the reverse strand, counting down.
CAAATACTGCTGCGTAATTTCCGCCAGCTTGCCCCACAACACAATGCGGTGCCACTCCGTCCGCTTCTGCCGCTCGCCAGACCGGTCCTTGAATGTCTCATCCGTCGCCAGCGTAAAATTCGCCACCGCCTGCCCGCCCGACGTAAACCGCGTCTCAGGATCGCGCCCCAGACGCCCCACCAGTATTGCCTTGTTAACTGACATGCGTTTTTGACCACCTGTCTTCAGATGTGAAGTAACCGCGAGTATAGCCGAACTGTAACGCCCAGGTCAGAAAAACTGCTCATCCGCAGTCGCCCCAAGTGGCACAGGCACTCTTGCCTGTGCGCTCTTACTGACGGCTAGCACACTCACTTCCACCTGCCCGCAATCGCTGCCGTCTCATCCTGAGGTCTTGTCAATCGGCGATTCTTCCGCGTGAACACACCTCGAACATCGCCCGCGTTTAAAGATTGCCCGCTCTATGCCCGTTTAGGCATAATAGGCATGTGACGGCGCTGCCTGCAATAAAGCCGCTCGTCTGGGTTGGCAGAACAAGGGCGGATCTCTCGGCATTTCCGGAAGAAGTAAAAGACTCGATCGGTTTTGCGCTGTATGTGGCCCAGCAGGGCGGGAAGCACGTCAACACCAAACCCCTGCGAGGATTTGGTGGCGCCGGTGTCCTGGAGATTGTCGACGACTATGCAAATGATGCATTTCGACTCGTGTACACGGTTCAATTTAATGGGCGTATCTATGCGTTGCACGCGTTCCAGAAAAAATCAAAAACTGGAATTAAGACCCCTAAGTCGGAGATCAACCTGATTCAATCTCGTCTTCGGCAGGCAGCGCAAGATCACGCCCGATGGCTGAAGCATCAGAGAGGAAAATAACAAATGGATCGAAGCATCCAAGTACAAGAAAGCAGCGGCAACGTATTCGCCGATATCGGCCTATCGAAGCCCGAAGAGCGCCTCGTCAAAGCTGATCTCGCCATTCGCATCGCCGAAACGATTCACGCCCGCCGCCTCACCCAGACCCGCGCCGCCCGCATCTTGAAGATTGACCAGCCAAAGATTTCACGCCTACTTCAGGGCCGGCTTTCCGGATTTTCCACCGAGCGCCTGATGCACTTTCTGACTCTGCTGGGCCGAGACGTTGAGATTGTCGTTAAGCGCGCTCCCCGCTCTCGTCGGCAGGGCCGCGTGCGTGTCGTTGGTCGTACCTAAACGCCGCCTTTTCAATCACCGCCAATTTCTGTCTGCGTAGTTTCCGCAATGGCTTCCCAAAGATCATTTTGAATTCGTCTGAACCAGAAATTACTTTGTATCGCGGCGAAGCATCTAAACCAACAAGGACTCTTTCTAAGTAAAGGAGCTTCACCAAAAAAAAAGGAAGAAAGATGAAGATCGACAAAATCACAGGACGCCGCAGGCTCCGCCGACCAAGGGCAGACCTCCAGCGCCACGCCCGTAAGTGCCATATCTGTCACCACCCGCAACGCGCCGAGATCGAAGACGATTTCCTCAACTGGCATGGCCCCAACGAAGACTACAACCTGCCTCACTGGTCCGTCATCTACCGCCACGCCAACGCCCTCGGACTCCGCGCCCGCCGCAACGAGAACATCCGCACCGTCCTCGACATCTTTGTCGAGCAGGCTGAGACCGCCCCCATCACCGCCAACGCCATTCTCCGCGCCATCCGCGCCTATTCTTGCCTCAAAGACGATGGCACCTGGGTCGAACTCCCCAAGCGAGTGATCTACCAGTCTGACCGCAAAACAGCCTCAGTAAGCCGTCGGATTTCTAATCGCAAATCTGGAATTAGAAATCGTCGCAACCTGCTGAAAACAAACACCAGCGGCCAAGTCTAATCGCAAATATTTGGCGATTTTTTATCGCGACTTTAGGGGTGAATTCAATGCAACTCACCTCTTCCGCGCTTTTCGCGTCCCGCGGGTTGGGTGGGGAGAGGTGAGGCTTTATGGCCTCAGGAGGGCCGCACATGAGATTTTGCAGGGCCATCGGGCGAACCGCCGCGATTCTGTCCGGCTAGTTGCCGACCGCCGCCTTCGTGATATCTTTCCCGGGGCACTCGAACGTTAATGGGAGGCATGACGTCATCATGAAGAAATCGCTGGTGCTGCTTGCACTCGGATTCAGCGTCACTCTGGCCGCTTTCGCTCAACAGGCCGCGAAGAGTGACTTCGACGGCAAGACGTGGTGGGACTACGTAAAAGTCCTCGCCGACGACAATATGGAAGGCCGCGAAACCGGCAGTGCCGGATTGAAGCGCGCCGAAGCCTACGTCGTCGACCAGCTCAAGGCCGATGGCGTCGAGCCTGCCGGCAACGACGGCTACTACCAGCCCGTGAAATTCGAAGTGCGCCAGATTGTCGAGAAAGATTCCAGCATCGCGCTCATTCGCGACGGAAAAAGCGAGCCTCTCACGCTGGGCGAAGACGCGTACTTCAGCACGCGCGTCAATCTCGCGCCTGAAATTGAAGCGCCGCTCGTGTTTGTCGGCTACGGGCTCACGATTCCGGAAAAGAACTACGACGATCTGGCCGGCCTCGACCTGAAAGGCAAGGTCGCGGTGATATTCGGCGGCTCGCCCGCGGAAATGCCCGGAGCGCTCGCGTCGCACTATCAATCCGCCGGCGAGCGCTGGAAATCGCTCCGAAAAGCGGGCGTGCTTGGCGTGGTCTCGCTGCCGAATCCTGCCTCGATGGATATTCCCTGGTCGCGCATGGCGCTCAATCGCGCGCATCCCAGCATGGAGTTGGCGGACGCCAGCCTGAACGAAACCGAAGGCGAAAAGCTCGCGATGATCGTGAATCCAACGAGCGCGGAGAAATTCTTCACCGGTTCCGGCCACACCTTTGCCGAAATCGCCGCGCTCGGAAAAGACCGCAAGCCGCTGCCGCGCTTTCCTCTGGCCGTTTCGATCAAAGCCGTTGCGAAAGTTGAGAAGACCGAGGTTGAGTCCGCTAACGTAATCGGCAAATTGCCCGGAAGCGACCCATCGCTGAAAAACGAATACGTGGTGCTCTCCGCGCACATTGATCACCTGGGAATCGGCGAGCCGATCAACGGAGACAAGATCTACAACGGCGCGATGGACAATGGTTCCGGCTCCGCGCTCCTGCTCGACGTGGCACGATCTTTGAAAGCAGATCCCACGGCGCACAAGCGCTCGATTCTCTTCCTCTTTGTGTGCGGCGAAGAAAAAGGCCTGCTGGGCTCGAAATATTTCGCTGCGCATTCCACTGTTCCCGCAAAATCGATCGTCGCCGATATCAACACGGACATGTTCCTGCCGCTGATCCCGTTGAAAGTACTCACCGTCTACGGCCTGCAGGAATCCGATCTCGGCGATATCGTTCGCGAAGTGGCCGAGGCGCAGGGAGTGAAAGTGCAAGCCGACCCCGAACCTCTGCGCAATTCATTTATTCGCAGCGACCAGTACAGTTTTATCCGCCACGGTATTCCGGCTCTCGCAATGAAGGTGGGTTACGAACAAGGCTCGCCCGACGCGAAGCTCTATAAAGACTGGCTGACGCAGCGCTATCACGCGCCGTCGGACGACACGAATCAGCCGGTCGATTTGCAATCAGCCGCGGCATTCGAAGAAATCGTCCGCGGTCTGACCATCGCGGTCGCGAATCGCCCTGAGCGCCCGCAATGGAAATCCGACAGCTTCTTCCGTCGCTACGCCCAAGCGGATTGATTCGAGAAACCGCAGCTTGAAAATTTATTTTTTCTGCGATGCATCGGGCATCGATTTTGTCGATGATGCATCGGGCATCGATTTTGCCGGTGACTCGTCTGGCGCGGACCAGAACGGGTGCGCGCCTTTTCCGACGTAACGAAAAGCGCCATCTACATACACATAGTTAACAACTAGCGAAAATCGGCCGTTTTTCATTTTCGGCACTGGATCGAATTCAGTGACGAATTGTTCGACAGGTATTTGAACGCTTGGCACAATTGCATCAAGCCGCGGCGAGATGCGCGTCGTGGGATCGGCGTGCGGCAGCTTGCACCGCACTCGAAATCTCGTCCCGGCGGGCACCGCAGCCATCCATCTCAAAAGCACCTGTTCGTACGCATTCAACTCCGCTTCATTATCGCGGACGAGCGGTTCCACCTGATCTTTTGCGAAATACTTTGCAAACCAATCAGCGGGATTCGGCAACGCGAAGACCGCAAGTGCCTGATGGAACTCCCCAGGCTTTACTGCGGCGAACGCATCCAGAAATGGTTGGTACTGATTTTCCAGCCCCTTGGCGTCGTGACTGAAAACCGCGGGAGCGCCTGTAGTTTCGGGAAGGGAACTGAAATCGGGAAAGGAACTCGAACGCGCGGAATAATTGGGCGCTACAGCTAAGATGGCAACCGCTATGAACGCAATTGCGAAACTCCCGGCGCGCATTGCTCGCGTGCCGAAAGGTTTCATTTCATTGCCTGGTTGTCGCCGGGACACCCAACTCGCGGAGCCGCGCTTGGGCTTGTCGCGCTTCGTCAGAGCCGGGATACTTACGTACCACTTCGTGCAGGTCGCGAATTCCGGCCTGCTTGTTGCCCAGCTTGATTTCCGCCTGCGCCTTCTTCAGCTGGGAAGCGGCCACTTTGAAGCTGCGCGGATACTGGTTTATAACTTTTGTGTACGAGACGATTGCCACTTTGTAATTCCCCTGCGCGTAATCGATTTCGCCGAGATAGAACTGCGCATTCGAAGCGAGATCGTTCGTCGGGAAATTCGTCATGTAGTCCGAGAATTCCTGCTTGGCAAGATCGTATCTTCCACCCGTGAAATCGCGCAACGCGTTCTGGTAAAGAGTGTCAGCCGAAATCGGCGGTGTAGCGCCCCCGCCTGCGCCATCTTCGCCGGTTGCGCCTTGCGATCCGGGCGTCAGGCTGGCGGAAGAAGGGGGAGCCGCGCCGCCCGAAAGCTTGCCATCGATACTTTGCAATAGGCCCTGAACATCGTTCATCTGCTGGGCCAGTTTCCCGACGCGCGCCTGAATGTCTTGCACGTTGTCCGAGAGTCCCTGCGTCTGCGTCGTCATCGTGTCGATACGCGCTCCGGTGTTCGCCTGCACTTCCTGTACCGTCTTTTCGACAAGAGACATCTTTCCATTCAGCTGGTTCACCGAATCGGTCGCTTGCTGGATCAACGTCCGCAGTGTGGCGCTGTTGGCGTCCACGGCGCTTCTCAAGCTTTGCTGCGCCTGCGTCAGCTGGTCCACCGACTGCTGGAGCTGGATCATCTCCTTCGACACCGCTCCGACGGGCGTGGGCGCGAGCGCCGATCCGCACAATGCTCCTAAGAACAACAAGCCAAGACCAAGCACAATCCATCGTGTGCGCATCAGGATTCTCCTTCGAGGTCGCGGGAAGGCGGCCGTCTTCATTTTACCCGTGCCGTTGCGCATCCCGCCAACAGCGTTGCTATTTCATCGCCAAATTCGATATCGCCAGTGGGACACCCCTAATTCTACTTTGCCATCACGAAGTGCCCGCGGCGATTCTGCTGCCAGCACTCCTCGGTGCTTTCCGTGCAGAAGGGCCGTTCTTTGCCCCAGCTTACTGTGTCGATGCGGTCAGCAGAGATGCCCAGCGAGACGAGATAGTTCTTCGAGGCCTGCGCGCGTCGCTGGCCGAGGCCCAGGTTATATTCCGTCGAGCCGCGCTCGTCGCAATGGCCCTCGATCGTGATGTGGACGACGGGGTACGAGCGCAGGAATTCCGCATCCTTGGTGAGCGCATCCCGAGCGTCGGGGCGAATATCGGCTTTGTTGAAATCGAAGAACGCATCGCGCACATTCTGCTCGAAGAGTTCGCTGATTCCCGCCGGCGTTCCGCTCGAAGGCGTTACGACAGCGGCGCCACCGGTCACAGTCACGCGCGCCGTTGCCGTCGATGTGCCGCCCGGGCCGTTCGCGGTAGCCACGTACGTTGTCGATTCCGTGGGGGTGACGGGAGTTGAGCCTTCCACCGCTACTCTGCCCACGCCCGGGTCAATGCTCACGTCGGTCGCGCTAGTGGACGACCAGGTGAGCGTCACGCTCGCTCCCGGATTCACCGTGGTGGGCGATGCACTCAACGTCACGGTCGGCTGTGCGGTCGGCGCCGGGGTCGTCTGGGCGGGCGGCACCGAAGCGACCTTCTTCTTGCAGCCGCCAACGATCGCGACAACTCCGGCCAAAGACAACGATAGAAGCATCGCTGCATTCCGAAAATTACCACTCTGCATAACAAAGCCTCCTTAAGAGATGGTGCATGGGCCCAGTGAATTTCAACGTGAGAGCCGGTTGAAGAAGCCGTTTGCGATCAATCATCGCGTCAATCGTCGTGCCATTCATCGAGACGACCAGCTCGGCGATTCATTCAGTCCTTCATATGTTAACTGCCTTGGCCTGCTGCCGTCCGCCAGCATCGACCAAATCTCTCGCTTGCCCGTTCGCGTTGATTCAAACACGAGATGCCGTCCATCGGGCGCCCAGCTGGGACGTTCGTTGCGACCTTCATCGCGCGTGAGTTCGACGAGCTGGCGGCTCACGATGTCCATGACATAAATATCGAAATTGCCGCTCGGGCGTCGCCAACTAAATGCGAGCAATTGTCCATTTGGTGACCACGAAGGATCGACGACATAACCCATGTCCGGCATGTCGAGGCGTTGCACGTTTGTGCCGTCGGAGTTGGCAAGGTAGAGAACCGGATCGCCGGCGCGGTCGCTTACGAAGACGATCTGTTTGCCGGTCTTGGGATTCCATACCGGCGACGTGCTTACGCCGGCCGCGAAGGTGAGCCGCTGCAGGTGGCTGCCATCCGCATCGCAGACGTAAATTTCGGGATCGCCATTCTGGCTGGACATGAAGGCGAGTTGCGCGCCGTCGGGTGACCAGGAGGGTGAGCTGTTCGTGCCGCGGAAGCGCGGAAAGGAAATCAGCCGGTCTGAGGCGGTGGAGAAAAGGCAAATTTGTGGCGATGTGATGCCGCGATAGGGGACGAAGCAGGTGAATGCGATGCGGGTGGCATCCGGCGACCATCGAGGCGTGAGCGCGATCGATTTCAGGTGCGTCAGTTGATGCTGATTAGCACCGTCATAGTCCATCGCCCAAACTTCCTTGCTGCCGCTCTTGTTGCTCACGAAAGCGATTTGGGTTTGCGACACGCCGGGGAGCCCGCCGCTCAGCCGGCCGATGATATCGTCCGCGAACTGATGCGCGAGCCGCCGCGCATCGGCGTCGGAGGATGCGCCGCGGTAAATTTTTTGCAGCGCGATCGGCGCAGTCGGATTGTGGACGTCGGAAAGGAACCCGGCCGCCAACAGATTCGATCCTTCGAGCGAGAGGTTTCCGTAGGCGAGCATGTTGGTGTTAGCGGGAGCGTTGGCCCAGTCGGAAGCGTTCAGCTCGCTTTGCTGGCTCGGAATTTTCGGCGGGTAGAAACTTGCGCTCACCAGCTCGAGAACGCCCGAATATTCCAAGTCATTCCAGAGCACGTCGTGGAAGGTTTTTTCGAGGGCCGGGGATGTGGCGCCGCGAACGGCGAAGTCGGGAGCGGCGACGCGAACTTTCGAAACGCCGAGGCCCGTGCCGGTCTTGAACCAGTCTTGCGCAGCGGCTGGCTTTGCTCCGAATAGAATGAGGAACGCGGCAATCGCCGTCAAAATTACAAATCTTCGATTCGTCTCTCTGCTGTTCATTTGTGCCTTCATCTTAGTTTTGCATCTTTAATAGCTGTTCTTAAATAAATCGGTGCCGCTACAGCTTGCCACTACCGGTGAAAATCGAACCAGAACTCAACGCTCACCTTCGATCCGTTATATCCCGGAGGCAAACGGTCGAGCGGGCTGGACTCCCGAATCGCGCGCACTTCCGACATATCCACCGACTGATTGCCGCTCGATTTCGTGATCTGAATATTGGTGATTGTCCCATCGCGCAAAATGTCAAATGTCGCAATCACACGCGGCGCCGACGATATTCTCGGATCGATCGTGGACTGCAACCAGTTCCCGCTGACGCGCCGTTGCACCGCTTCCACATACCAGGAGAAGCGATTCCCGAAGTTTCCGCCACCTGCGTCGCCCACCGCCATGCCGCCTTGCGTGGACGTACCCGCTCCCATGGCGAACGACGTGTAGGGAACCGTCGGCGTGCCGCCGGCTCCGTAAGGTACTGCGTTCTCGGGAGGCGGCGTGGGATTCTCGAGCACTTTCGATTTGCGCGAATTGTATTTCGGCTGCGGCTTTTCGAGTTTGAATTTTGGCAGCGTAATCGTATCCGGAGGCGGTGGCTCTTTGATTTCCGGCGGGGGCTCGGCCTTGTAAAGCCCCTTCGACTCGTCCACCACTCGATTAGGTGTTTCCATCTCCGGACGCGGCATCGGAATTCCCGGCACATTACCCACCAGCCCAACGGTGATCGCGCCTCCTGCGCCGCCCCACAAATCGCCGGTATGCGAATGAATACCGGAGTAGATCAGAAAGCCCGCGAGCGCCGCGTGCATCAGCACCGAGAGCGAAAGCGGTCCTTTCAGATTATCGGCTGGGTTATCGATCGCGACGTCTGAAGCGAGAGCTGACATTTCAATGTGCTTGGTTGAGCGGTTGCGTCACCACGCTGACGTTTTGAATCCCGGACTGCCGCAGTGCGTCGACCACAGTGGCCCAGCTGCCGAAAGGAACCGTTTCGTCGCAGCGAACGTAAACCGCCTGATGCGCGGGATCTTTTGTTCGTGATTGTGCCAACACCTGCTGGCCGAGGTCGTGGATGTTAACGGGTTTGTCGTTCAGATAGACGCGTTGCGCGCGGTCGATCGTCACCACCTGGCGGACTTCGGTGAGTTCTTTAACGGTTTTGGTTTTCGGGACGTCCACTTCGATCCCTGACTGCAGGATCGGCGCCGTGATCATGAAAATAATCAGCAGCACCAGCACAACGTCAATAAACGGCACCATGTTGATGTCCGCTAGGGTGGTGTCCGTTCCGCGCTGTACTTGTGGCATGGCGTGTCTCGAGGCTTTTTCTAATTACTTCGTCGAACTAGTTCGGACTGTAAATCGTTTCGATCTTGCTGACAAACTCCGACGCGAAATTGTCCATCCGCGTGGCTACACCGCGAATGCTCGAAAGATAGTGGTTGTAAGCGATCACGGCGGGTATAGCGGCGAACAAACCCGCTGCCGTAGTAATCAGCGCTTCGGCAATTCCTGGCGCTACCGCGCGCAGGCTTGCGGTTCCGGCGTCGCCGAGGCCCGCAAACGCGTCCATCACGCCCCACACCGTGCCGAATAATCCGATGAACGGCGAAACGGACCCTGTGGTGGCAAGCCACGACATTCCTTTCTCCAGCCGCCGGACTTCTTCTGCTGCCGCGAGATGCATTTCGACGCCAACGGCGCTTGGATTCTTGAGTTTGCCAGGATTTCCGCCGCCGGGATTTGGATTCCCCGGGCGCGGATTACCGCTATTCATCTGGGCTTCGAGCTCGCGATAGCCAGCCTGATAGACGCTGGCGAGAGGAGTACCGCCGGCGCTCGCCCGCAGCGTGCTGGGCGCGGGCAAGCCGCCTCCTGCGCGAAAAATCTGCAGAAAGCGCGAAGTTTGCGAGTCAATTCGCGAAAATTGCCCGGATTTTTTGAAAATAATTGCCCAGGAGTAGACAGAAAGTATCAGCAGAATGCCAAGAACGATGCGAGCCACCCATCCCGTCTGCTCAATCAGGGTATCGAGGCGGCTGGCAAAAAGGAGCGACGCCAGGCAGGAAATCGTATTCCCCCAGAAAAAGTATTTCCTCCAGCTACAAAACAACCGTAGCACACGCATCCGGGAGTTTCAAACAAATCAGCCAGATGCAAGGGATTTATGTGCTGTATCTCACGACACAAGTAGGTTCCGGTACCTGTACTCATGTTCAATCTGCGGCGATCGGGAGTTGCCAGCTTTTTCAGGTGAAGAAGCGAGCTATGCTAAACTCCAAATTCGGCCATGTCGAAGCCGTTTGACATCGAGATCGCATCGCTAAAGGACGCGCTGGATTCGCGTTGCGCGCCCGCGCTAAGTCCGCGATCAGACGCCCGGAACGACCCTGGCGCGAGATCGTTTTACATCGAGACGTTCGGCTGCCAGATGAACGTACACGACTCAGAGAAAGTGGCCGGGGTACTGCTCGAACGCGGCTATCGTGCGGTTGACACTGCGGCGGATGCGGATTTTCTGCTCTACAACACATGCAGCATCCGCGAAAAAGCCGCGCAAAAAGTGTTTCAGCGACTCAACGATTTCAAATTTGCGGCGAAAGCGAACCAGAAAGTGATTGGCGTCCTCGGCTGCGTGGCGCAGCAGGAAGGCGAAGAAATTTTCGAGCGCGCGCCGTGGGTAAGCCTGGTCTGTGGCTCAGCGAGCTATCGCAATTTGCCGAATCTGATCGAACAAGTGGAATCAGGCGGACGGCGGGTGACGGGCCTCGACCTCGACACTGACGAAACGTTCGAAACTGAAATCACGCGCCGCGATAATCCTTTTCGCGCGTATCTTACGATCATCGAAGGGTGCGACTACTCCTGTTCGTATTGTGTGGTGCCGCACACGCGCGGACCAGAGCGCAGCCGCGCCAGCGATTCGATCTTGGCGGAAGTGAGGCGCCTGGCCGACGCCGGCTACACGGAAATTCAGCTCCTCGGCCAAACGGTGAATTCCTATCGCGATCCTTCGCCGCACAAATTCAATTTCGTCGATTTGCTGCTCGCTGTTGCCGAGATCGAAGGAATTCGACGCGTGCGCTTCACCACGTCGCACCCCAACGACTTCACGCGCGAGATCGTCGAAGCAATCGATGCCACACCTGCGCTCTGCGACCATATTCATCTCCCAGTGCAGTCCGGCTCGACGCGCATCCTGCGCGAAATGCGACGCACCTACACGCGCGAGCAGTACCTGGAGAAAATCAGCTGGATTCACGGCGCGCGCCGCGAGTTCAGCCTGACCACCGACGTGATCGTGGGCTTTCCGGGCGAGACGGAAGCTGATTTTGAGGAGACGCTAACGCTGCTCGATGCCATACAAAGCGACGGCGTCTTCGCGTTCAAGTACTCACCGCGGCCCAATACGCGTTCGCTCGCGATGCCGGATGCAATTCCCGAGGAAGAGAAGAGCCGCCGCCTCGCCATCCTGCAGGAACGTCAGCGCCAGCTGCAGATCGCGCGTAATGAAAAACTCGTCGGCGCCGCCTTCGAAGTCCTCGTCGACACGCATCACACCGCCCGCAACCAGTGGGCTGGAAGAACGACCAGCAACCGCATCGTAAATTTTTCTACATCGCGCGAGAATCTTCTGGGACAATACGTTCAGGTGCACATCACGCGCAGCGCACCGAATAGTTTAATTGGCGAGGAAGTGCAGGGCAGCGCAGGGCGAGCAAGCGATGAACGAGGACGCGCAGTGAGTTAGAGACCCGGTAGCGGGAGGCCAGGCATGGAACTCGAGTGCAAAATCCGCGGATTGATGATGGACCCGGTGACAAACATGCCTGTGGTCGTACTGAAGGAAACCGCCGGCAGCGGGGTGCTTCCGATCTGGGTGGGCGTGTATGAAGCGAACGCCATCGCGCTTGAAATCGAAAAAGTGCAGACGCCGCGTCCGATGACGCATGACCTTCTCAAGAACGTCCTCACCGGCCTGAATGTCCACGTGCAGAAAGTGGTGGTCTCCGATTTGAAGGACGACACTTTCTACGCGCTAATCTGGATGGAGCGCGACGGGCAGTTGATGTCCATGGACTCGCGGCCGAGCGATGCCCTTGCTCTGGCGCTGCGACTCGACTGTCCGATTTTCGTTGAGGATGAGGTGCTGAAGAATTCGCGCACGGCCAGCGCCATCTCCGAGAAAAGCTCGAACGAAGAGCTTCGCAAATGGCTCGAGAACCTTAATGACGAGGATCTCGGCCGCTACAAGATGTAGTCTGCTGAATTTCATCTCGCTGCGAGACTGCCGGCCATCTAAGAGCCTTCCGCTGCGCGTGGGACTCCGAGCGACTTCGACATCTTTACAAAATGGCAGGGCTGAGTCGGCCTCGCGTCCGGCGCGAATGGTTCGGTGCCCGTTTCCACATACCCAAGCCGCCGATAAAATGGCGGCAGCTCCGCGCGTATGTTGACGATCCTCAGGTCCATAAATTCACAGCCGGCAACTCGCGCGTAGTCTTCTGCTTCGGTGACCATTTTCCGTCCGAATCCCCCGCCCTGTCGCGACGGGTCGACGGCAAGCAGCCCGAAATAGCCGCGCTGCTCTCGAATTTCCACGTAGACGCAGGCGATCATTGCGCTGCCGTCTTTCGCCAGCATGAATTTCCCGCGGCGCATCATCTCGCGCACCTTATCGGGGCTGATTCGGTCGCCGTCGATGAAGAACCGCTCCACTTTGAACGCCGCATTCACCAGAGCGGCGATCTCCTGTGCGTCGCCTTCGGCAGCGAATCGTGTCTTGAGTGAGGTCATATGGAGCCTAGATTCGCAATCTGAGCATTTTAACAGCGGCCTGCGACATCGCCGATGTGCTTATAGTCGGCCGAATCCGCATTTTTCGCTTGCAGTGAGCCGGTTAGAATCGGTAGAGTTACCCAACTTGTGGTGTAGCTCGGGTGAAGTGCCATATATGGCCCCTGGGTTGCCACAGGTGGAGCGAGGGGCACGGCTTGACCTGCGTCCTTTCAGTCGCAAACCAAAAAGGCGGCGTCGGAAAGACTACAACTTCCATCAATCTAGCTGCCGCTATCGCCCTCAAGAAGAAAAAGACTCTGCTCATCGATCTAGACCCGCAATCCAACGCGACGATCGCGTTTTTCGACCCGGCTGACATTCAAACCACTATGTACGACATTTTCGCAGAGCACTCTGCGGAAATGTCGAAGATCATTCGGCCCACAAAGGACCCATTTCTGTTCGTCGCGCCGGCTCGCTTGGCCCTTGCCCGCCTCGAACAGCAGCTCGCCGGAGCATTCGACGCGCCATTCAAGCTGAAAGACGCGCTCGCGCCGGTGCTCAAAGATTTCGAATTCATCGTGATGGATACGCCACCGGCGCTCGGCATCCTAACGGTGAATGCGCTGGTCGCATCCACACACCTTCTCGTGCCGATTCAAGCTGCCTATTTCGCGATCGAAGGCACGGACGATTTGCTCGAGACTTATGCTCGCATCCGCGCCCGTCCCAACCCGGATTTGAAGGTTCTCGGTGTGGTGATCACGCTCTTCGACAAGCGCACCAATATTTCGCGCGACACGCACGAGCAGATTCGCGCTACGTTCGGTAATGCGCTTTTCAAAACGCGCATCAGCAAGAACGTGCGCCTCGAAGAAAGCCCAGCCTACAAAGAAACTGTTTTTACCTATGCGCCGAAATCTTCCGGCGCCGATGACTACAAGAAACTGGCCCAGGAGGTATTACAACGTGTCCAAGAGGATCGGGTTACCCGTCACTCTCAAGATGCGGCATGACGCGCACTATGTTGAAACTCTGACGAGTTTCAGCGGCGCGTCCATCGGCCGCATGATCCCGATCGATAAGATTCGTCCGAATCCCGATCAGCCGCGCAAATTTATCGGCGATGTTCGCGAACTTTCCGATTCGATCCGCCAGAAGGGTGTGCTTGAGCCGCTGCTGGTTCGCTACATCCCGCGCGAAGATACGTACTATATTATTTCCGGTGAGCGCCGCTATCACGCTTCGAAGGCCGCGGGCTTGCACGAGCTTCCGTGTATCGAAAAAATTGCTGACGACGCCGAAACACTCGAGCTCGCGCTGATCGAGAATCTCCAGCGTAAAGACCTGACGCCCTTCGAAGAAGCCGATGGCTTGCAGCGCCTCGCCGATCAATTCGATTACACGCATGACGATATCGCCAAGAAAATCGGCCGCGCTCGCTCGTCGGTTACCGAAACCATGTCGTTGCGCGTGATCCCGGAATCGGTTCGCCGTGAGTGCGCCGAAAACGGCATTGTCTCGAAATCGCTGCTACTCCAAGTCTCGCGCCAGCCCAACGAGAAGAAGATGACCGAAATGGTTCATCGCATCGCGCAGGGCGGTCTGACGCGCGACGAAGCCCGCAAATCGCGCAAGGACGAGACCGGCGCCGCGCCCCGTCCGCAGCCCTTCGTCTACAACTACGAAGCTGAGGACGGCTCGTTCACGGTGCGCCTGCAATTTCGCAAGAGCCACGTAAGCCAGGACGAACTGGCTGCCTCAGTTCGCGCCGTGCTTCGCCGCCTCGAATCCGGCTCAACGCGCTCGTCAACCGCCGTAGCGTGATTCACGGTTGTGAACCTGTAGTGGCCGCCTTCAGGCGGACGCATGGACTCACGCCATCCTCACTCCGCGAAGTCTGTCCCCGTCGATGTCGTCTGTGTCGTCTGCGGCAAATCGTTGGTTTCGCAGCCGACGTCTCCTATACTGAGCGTCGAACGCGCGCGCATGAAATCCGAAACCCAACTCCTTCTCATCAGCAGCTCATTCATCCCGGGCGGCACGAACTACCTCGACTATTGTGCCGCCGACGTACTGAATTTCTATCGCACTGTCACGCGTATCCTGTTCATCCCCCACGCCCTGAAAGATCGCGACACCTACGCCGAGAAAATCGCGACTCACTTCGATGGCTCAGGACTTCTCGTCGAATCGCTTCACACCGCGCCAGACCCGCGCGCGGCAATCGAAAACGCAGAAGCATTCTTCGTCGGCGGCGGCAACAGCTTCCGCCTTCTCGACGCCCTTTACGCTCTCGGCGTCCTCCACGCTCTTCGCAATCGCGTTCGTGCGGGCGCGCCATATCTCGGCGTGAGTGCCGGAACAAATCTGGCTTGCCCCACCGTCAAAACAACCAACGACATGCCAATCATTTTTCCGCCCAGCCTCGACGCGCTCGGCCTCATCCCGTTTCAAATTAATCCACACTTCATTGACGCCGACCCCGCCGCGCCCGTGGTACACGAAACTCGCGAAGAGCGGATCCGCGAATTCCACGATGAAAATTCGACGCCCGTTCTCGGTCTTCGCGAAGGCGCCTGGCTCGAAGTTGCTGGCAACTCTGTCACTCTGCGCGGGGCCACTGGCGCGAGGCTTTTCCAGCGCAACGCGGAACCTATCGATTGCGCTCCCAACGAATCTCTCGATTCTCTCCTCGGCTAGGCGTCCAATGGACCTATCTCCCAAACAAGCCGCATTCCTCCAACGAATCCTATCTCTCGACTTCGAGCTAATCGCTTTCCCTGTATACCCAAATCACGTCGGCATCCGAAGGGGGAACTGCGCCGCCCTCCTTGCTCCCGTCCCCGCCGATACGTTTCAGGTCTTCGCCGAGCCCACTTACCTCGTCGACGGAAATCTCAGCGCGCGAATCAGTCTCGATGGGCACGATTACTTCATCTGGAAAAAGCAAAAACTCGAAGCCACCGCCGCCCGTCGAGCCGAGCTCGCCTCATTCGCAGCCGATCTTTCAGACGCTCTCTTGCCCGTCGAATAAGGTTGTGTCCCAAAGCCGGTGGGTAAGTCCGAGGGCGTTGTTCAAGGAATTTTGGGTTCGCCAACCAGTGTTTTCGACGGCCACTGTGCGTCATTCTTCGCCAACTTAGCGAGAAACCACTGGCCAATCTGCAAGAGAACCAAGAACATCGCACGTTGGGCAGTTATCGCCGGATTGCAAAAAATTACTGAGGGACACAAACCGCCCATAGCAATAATACGATTGGCGGTTCCAGTACTTTACCCTAGTAGATTCACTAACATCGCCATAGGGGATTGCCTTAGGGCAAAAACAGCCAGTGCCCGATTGTGCCGGAGTAATTCGTATTGTACTCATTTGGACGTACTCCCGGACCCATCACTAGCTTTCAAGATTCGCATTCTTTCTCCATGTTCCCCGCTCAGCGGGTGCGTGTCTTCGCTCAGGCCAATAAAACCCAGCTCGGCGGAGGCGTTCAAGCGGTTGTGATGGCGGTCATTGGTCTCATCAAGGCTCAAATGTCGAAGGCGTAGTTCGAAGCGGCCCCCGCGGCGTTTTCTTCTCTTATGAGCGGCCGCACAACTCAACCGAGACCAGCCGGAGGCAGAGATGAGAATTAAGCTGTTGGCTTTCGCAATGCTTGCGTTGTGCTGGTGCGCTCTTTCACATCAGGCCTCCGCTCAGACCGTTAACTGCGCCTCGCAAGATGGCAACCGTCAATACTGCCCGGCCGATACTCGCGGTGGCGTCAATATGGTGAAGCAGAACAGCAACTCGCCCTGCATTCAGGGGCAGACCTGGGGCTACGACGGCCGCGGCATCTGGGTGGATCGCGGTTGCCGCGCGGAGTTTCAAGTCGGCAATTCATATCCCGGTGGCCCGGGTGGACCAGGCCCCGGCGGCGGAGACACCATCACCTGCGAATCGAACAACAACCGGAGGAACTACTGTCCCGTGGGCAACGTGAAATCGAATGTGGAAATGGTTCAGCAACTGAGCCAATCGCCGTGCACTCGCGGCTCCACTTGGGGCAACGACGGACAGGGAATCTGGGTTGACCGCGGTTGCCGCGCGAGATTCCGTGTCAGCGGCTATGGATACGATGGCCCTGGCTGGTGGAATTCCGGCCCAGGACAGCGCCCCACCAGCCAGCCGAAGAACGGCGCGTGCTTTTTCAGAGAGACAAACTACTCGGCTGACTATTTCTGCATGGACCGAGGCGCTAGCTTTGCCTTTCTTCCCAACGGTTTCAACGACCAGATCAGCTCGATGCGACTCTATGGAGGCGTCACCGTCCTTGCCTTCAGCGATGGAAACTTCCGCGGCGCATCCTTTACTTTTCGCCACAGCATAGCGGACCTGCGCAACTATCAGGTGCAGGGTTCCAACAACAAAACCTGGAACAACCGAATCAGTTCGATCCGCGTTAATTGAAAAAAACAATATCACCCAGCTTGCTAAAAGGTGTATCAAGACTTAATAGGAGGATCCAATGGCAGATCGTTTCGAGCAACTGAAGTTGAAGTATCAGTCAGTATTGAACTTTATCCAATCCAATGGCGTCCAGCTCCAAAACGTAAACATGGAAGGCGACAAGCTCTTCATCCGCGCCAGCGCTCCGTCCGCCGACCTGAAAAACCGTGTCTGGGATCAGATCAAGCTCGTCGATCCGAATTTCTCCGATCTCACCGCGGACATTCAAGCCCCAGCCGCGGCGGCAGCTGCAGCAGCGGGCGGAGCTCAGTCCACTCCAGCCGCGCGAACCTACACCGTCCAGCCCGGCGACAGCCTTTCGAAAATCAGCAAGCAGTTCTACGGCGACACCAGCAAGTACATGAAAATCTTCGAAGCCAATAAGGACAAGCTCTCCGACCCCGATAAAATCCGAGCCGGCCAGGAGCTTGTAATCCCACAGTAACGCGCATCGCGAACGGTATTAACACATGCGCGTGCTAGATAACTGCCATCGGCAGTTTCGATAATCCGTAAAGGAGAAACCAGCTATGACGTGGACAGATCAGATCGGAAACCTTTTGAAGCAATACACCTCCGGCGGCGCGGCAGCAGCACCGGCTCCGGACGTACACGCTCATTTCGATCAAGTAGCAGAAGCAGCTCCGGCAAGCGCACTCGCAGAAGGCCTTTCAGCCGCTTTCAAGTCGGACCAGACCCCCGCCTTCGGCCAGATGCTCTCTACGCTCTTCAACAATTCCACCGGCGAGCAAAAAGCCGGCATCATGAACCAGATTTTGTCCTCCGTTCCCTCCGGCACACTTACATCGCTTCTCTCCGGCGCGGGACTGGCAGGCATCTTGGGCCACGGCGCAACCCAGATCACGCCTGAACAGGCTCAGAATATTTCACCCGAAGCCGTTCAACAGCTCGCCACGCAAGCGCACAGCGCGAATCCGTCGCTGGTCGATAGCGTCAGCGCTTTCTATGCCCAGCACAGCACGCTTGTGAAGACTCTGGGTGGCACAGCGCTTACGATCGCTCTCGCGAAAGTCGCCGAGAGACAGCGGCAGGCATAAGTTTGCAGCAAACGCCGGATGTGTGCCGGTCCGAAGGCTGGCGGATCGGCGCACTTCTGGTGTGTTAAGCTTCTCTTAGCTCTGGAGACCCGCGCTTGAAACGAATCCACACAAATTTCGTTTCCCTCGCTTCCGTCTTTCTCTATGCCTCGCTCTCTGTGGCCGGCTGTTCAAAGAGGACCCAGGAAAAGACGCAGCAAGCGATTGACGCCTCCAAAGCCGCCGCGTCCAGCGCGGCCCAGGACGCCAAGCAGCAAGCCTCCGATGCCGTCCAAAAAGCCAGCGACAATGCAAAACAAAAGGCCACCGACGCGGCAAATCAAGCTATCGACGACGCCAAGGAAAAAACCAAAAAAGCCGCCGCAGAAGCCACTGCTCAAGCTAAAGCTGCCGCGGATCAAGCGAAGGCTGCTGCTGCTCAAGCCATGGAAGCCGCCAAGAAGAAGGCAGAAAAAGCTGCGGCTGACGCCAAGAAAGCAGCCGACGACGCCGCTGCAAAAATGCAAAACAAACCAGCTTCGCAATAACCGGACCCGAAAATTTCAACGCACCGATCCCGGTCAGCCGTCTCGGTCAGTCATTCGATACGGAATTCACAATGCCGCAGTGAGGTTCAGCAGTTAGGTCGGTCCAGGAGGACGCCAATGTTCGCCTTACTCTGGGAACTCATCATCGGCCTCGTAGTCGGCGCAGTCGCAAAATTCGTGATGCCAGGCAAAGACCCCGGCGGCATCTGGATCACCATGATCATCGGCATCGCCGGCTCCATCCTCGCCACCTACATCGGCCAAGCCATCGGCTGGTACAAAGCGGGCCAAGGCGCCGGCTTCATCATGTCCGTCCTAGGCGCCATCCTGCTGCTATTCATTTACCGCATCATCAAAGGCGCAGCCGCTAAAGCTTGACCTTAGCCTTCGCCTTTTCCGCAGTAGGGGTACGGCATGCCGTGCCCGGCACACGAACTTGGCACAATCAGGCCATGGTCACCGCTTTAGTCGCAAGGCACTGCTGTCACCTACGTCGTCAAAGCGTTTCCCCGCAATCGCAATCGCCGTCCGTAACCTTAGCTCACCCTGACCAACAGAATTCGTCGAATGAACTCGGGTACACACAATCCAATGTCGATTCGCTCAGCCCGCCGAATCCGAACAATACCCGCCGCTATATTCCTGCTGGCGTGCGCGGCCGCCGCCGCTGCTGTTCAACAACAACACGACCCCACCGCCATGAACACCCGCGGCGCCCACGTAATGGGCTTCGACCAATCCAAAACCACCCACCACTTCACCCTCACCAAAACCGGCGGAATCATCCAAGTCCAAGCCAACGACCCCTCAGACACAGCCAGCTGCGACCACATCCGCATGCACCTCCAACACATCTCCAAAGCCTTCGCCCAAGGCGATTTCACCGACCCCCACGAAGTCCACGCCGAAACCCCGCCAGGCGTCCCCACCATGAAAACCCGCAAAGACAAAATCACCTACCAATTCGAATCCACCCCAACCGGTGCAAAAGTCATCATCACCACAGCAGATCCCAAAGCCTCAGAAGCCCTCCACGACTACCTCCGCTACCAAATCCGCGAACACAAAACCGCCGACCCCGGCGAAGTCCAATGATGCATCCTGCCACAGGTCGAACCCGCTGTTAGTCAGTAGGGGCACGGCATGCCGTGCCCGGTGCAAGAACTTGGCACGATCACGCCATTTATCACTGGTTGCCTTTGCAGCGCCGACTCGTCCTGAGCTACCAAGCGCATGTTCCCGCCTCTTTTAATATTCGACGTTCAGCGTCTGTGTGCATCACGCGGTTGCGCCGGTCAGTTTTTCGAAACTGCCGCGCGCACCGCAGTCGCTTGAAACGCGACGATCTGCCAGTCGCCATTGCGCCTGAGAAAAACGCGCATGATCCGATACGTGCCGGTCAAATCTGTCTCACCATCGTGCCCCTTCACGCTCGCTAGCGCCGTAAGCACGGCACAATCACCGTGAACCCGGATGTCGATTTCCGAATCTGATACAGCATCATAGTGTAGAGAACCGGATTGATAGTGGGCTGCTATGACAGATTTCTCTAGAATCATGCCATTTGGCGCGACGCCCATGTATCCCGGAGCCATCGTCTTGCCGAAAAATGTCAGGTCTCCTTTGACGGCGGCGTCATTGAGCTGTCGATCCAACGACGTGATTTGTGCTCTAACCGCATCGTCATCGGATGTGCGGTTCCCACTTGTTTGTAAATTTGTTGGGCTCGATTGCCCAAACGTTGAGACGCCGTAAAGCGCCAAGACAAGCCAAGCTCGCATCAAGTGTGTCCTCCTCGTAGCGTTTCGTCACAGGCTCTGTTCAAACGGTTGCGTCCTTAACGAGCGATACTATAAACTCATTCGATAGCTATCTAAACCGTTTTGAGCCGATATCCTTTCTTTGCCGGAGGATCTCTAATGGTCGTCTTCTGGATCGTCCTCGCCGTGGCGATCGGAATGATGGTTATCGAACGCATAGCAGGTGGCCGGAGCTGGCCCCACGTACGCGGCTGGTGGTGGCGAGCGATCTTGCTGAATGGATTTCAGGTCGGAGCCGTATGGCTCGCTGGCTCGGTCTGGAACGGATGGATGGCTCGGCACCGCTTGTGGTCGGCCGATAGACTCGGCACCGTTGGCGCAACTTTACTCGGATATTTCGTCATTACGTTTATCTATTACTGGTGGCACCGCTGGCGGCACGAATCTACATTTCTCTGGCGTTGGATTCATCAAGTACACCACAGCCCGCAGAGGATCGAAGTCATCACCAGCTTCTACAAGCATCCTTTGGAGATTCTCGTAAACAGCGCGTTATCGAGCGCCATACTCTATCTGCTTGTTGGCCTTTCGCCCAAAGCTGCTTCTCTTGCAGTTTTGCTCACGGGCCTTGCCGAGCTCGTCTATCACTGGAACGTTCGCACACCTCACTGGCTCGGCTACATCTTTCAAAGGCCCGAAAGCCACTGCGTTCATCATCAAGAAGGATTGCACTCCTTTAACTATGCCGACTTACCGCTCTGGGACATGCTCTTCGGAACTTTCCGCAATCCGAAAGAATGGCAGTCGCGATGCGGTTTCGGACCTCTTGAGCATCGTCTTCCTGAAATGCTCATCGGCGTGGATATCAACGCGCAACCTCCCGCGCCACAGCCCAGTCGATGAGTCGCGCATCTCTTTTTTTGCTTGTGATCGGCTTGCTTCAGATGACCGGCGATTTACTGAGATTGCCCGCTTTAAGAGCGGTCGCTGCCGCTACCGGCGCGTCGCCGGCTCCGAAAGTCTTTTCCAGCGTTCAGGGGCTAGAGACATTCTCGTCCACGTTTTACCTTGAGTGGCGCGATCGTGATGGCGTCGCGCATACAGTAGAACTCACTCCTGAACTCTACTCACGTGTCCGCGGCCCTTACAACCGCAGGAATGTATTCGGCGCCGCATTGGCTTACGCTCCTGTACTTGCAGATGATCCGCGAACTAAACCAATGTATGACTCCGTGGTCCGATATGCCCTTTGCGCCCCCGCGCCGGTTCTGCGAGAACTTGGAATTGATCCCGAAACTCTCGCGGAGCCTCCACACGTTCGCCTCGTTGTTCGTTCCGGGTCACAATTCAGGCAGCCGGAATTTCTGATCGCTCCTTCCTGCAGATGAAAAACGGCTGGACCGGCGGCCAGTACAGCATGTTTCGCGCTATCTTCGGAAGCTATCTTGCGCTCCACTATGTCCAGTTACTGCCATGGGGTGGGGAGTTATTTTCCGACCGGGGCTTGCTGCCGAATCCATCGTTGAGCCCTCTGGTTCATCTCTTTCCAAATCCCCTGGCTGTTTGGGACTCGCCGTTCTTTGTGCACCTGCTCTTGGTCATCGCAACGTTGGCAGCCGCGCTCTTTGCGATTGGTCTATGGGATCGAGTCGCCGCGCTTACCCTCTGGTATATCGGCGCGTGCTTGTTCGGGCGGAACCCGCTGATTGCGAATCCGGCGCTTCCGTATGTCGGATGGTTGTTGCTCGCTCATGCATTCCTCCCCACTGCACCTGTTGGTTCCGTCGGCGCACGCATTCGGCGAGAGCCGAACGAGAATTGGCAAATGCCGCCTGCGATCTATTTAGTCGCATGGATACTCATGTCCCTGGGCTACACCTATAGCGGAGTAATGAAACTGGGGAGTCCTTCCTGGCTTGACGGGAGCGCACTTGCGCGAATACTTTCAAATCCGCTCGCAAGGCCGGGCATGCTTCGCCACTGGCTATTAGCTCTTCCCATTCCGTTTCTGAAAGTCGCTACTTGGAGCGCCCTTGGACTAGAAGTTTCTTTTGCACCGCTTGCATTATTTCGTCGGATTCGCCCATGGATCTGGAGTGCGATGCTCTGCCTCCATATCGGTTTGTTTCTGCTAATTTCCTTCCCCGATCTGACGGCGGGCATGGTGTTCCTGCATTTATTTACGTTTGATCCTGCCTGGGTCCCGTCCCGCAAGTGGGCATCGCGCAGCGCGACGTGTCCGCGATGAACAATCGCTGAAAACAATCGCCACGTTCCCTTGTAGCGCCGGCATCCTGCCGGCTCTTTTGAATTCGCCCACATGCCAGGCAAATTGCCGCTGCTAACCGCCTGTTGCAAACCAACTTTTCCGCATGCTACCGTCATCTAACATTATGGGAGCTGAACGCAAACTCGAACGCAGCTCTCGATGGGAAAGGAAAGGGGCGTGTCAGTGGAACCACAGCGGTCGGCCCTCAGGCTGGCTGGCGACGATACCTGCCGAGCATGGCTACCTCAGCAATGCTCTCCAATTTCTAATCGCAAATCTGGAATTAGAATTCGATCTAAGTCCTAAAAGAATCAGCAACCTAAAATTTTCTAATCGCAAATTTATGACGATTTTTCAGTCCGAAAATTGGGCCGCTTCGGAGTTCCGGCGCCTTCAGCCGACGAACCCTCGGAAGAAGACCGCCCGCTCGTCTCAATTCCTAATAGCAACAGTCGATATTTCAGAAATTGAGTCAACTTGCGGCAAACAAACAACTAAGCAATTTTCTAATAGCTACAAGAACGTGGTTTTAGAGTTTTCTCCACTCCGCAGTGCCGCTCGCGCTCACGCCATAGGTGCAACCCATGCCTGACGCCTACGACGTAATCTGCATCGGCGCCGGGCCCACCGGCCTCGCCTGCGCCATCGAAGCCGAGCGCGCCGGCATGCGCCCGCTCGTCATCGACAAAGGCTGCCTCTGCAATTCGCTCTACCACTATCCCGTCAACATGACGTTCTTCACCACGCCGGAACGCATGGAAATCGGCGACCTGCCGATGACGATCGCTGCGGGGAAGCCCACGCGCGCCGAGGCGCTCGCCTATTACCGCCGCGCCGTCGAACACTATGGTATCGAAACGCGGCTCTACGAAACCGTCGATAAAATCAGCGGTCACGATGGCGCATTCATCGTCCACACGCACGACGAATCCGGCGCGAAACACGAATTCCACGGCAAGAAAATCATCATCGCCACAGGTTATTACGACCGGCCCAATCCGCTCGATGTTCCCGGCGAAGCGCTACCGCACGTTTCGCACTACTTCACGGACGCGCATCCTTACTGGAAGCAGAACGTCGTCGTCATCGGCGGAAAAAATTCAGCGGCGGAAGCGGCACTTGATTTATTTCGAGGCGGTGCACACGTCACGCTGGTTCATCGCGATGCGGCCTTGGGCAAAAGCCTGAAATACTGGGTGAAGCCCGATATCGAAAATCGCATTCGCGCCGGTGAAATTGCGGCGTTGTTCAACGCAACAGTTTCGCGAATCGAACCCGGCAAGGTGTGGGTGCAAACCAACTCCCACGAGCAGGCCCTTCCCGCCGTTCAGGTTTTCGCGATGACCGGCTATCATCCCGACTTTGAATTTCTCGAGCGGCAAGGAATTCGCCTCGACCCAGCAACGAAAAAACCGCAAACGAATCCCGAAAGCCTCGAAAGCAACGTGCCAGGCATCTATGTTGCCGGCGTCGTGGTCGGCGGAATGCAAACTGGCGAAATCTTCATCGAAAACGGCCGCTTCCACGGCCGCCAAATCATCGCCGCAATCACCGGCAAAGGCGCGCTCCACGAAAAGCCCCCGGTCGCGCCCCCAGGTGAGTGAAACATGGCCTGCGCTTCGACGTCACCGGCCAGCAGATCGCAGTTAAGTGGCACAGGCGTCCGCCGGCAGGCGGCACTCGAAAACGTCGCCTGTGCGCTTTCATCTCCCTCGCAGAATGTCACGCTAGCCGGTGTCATTCGCAAGCCGGCAGCGCACGCCTCTGGTTTCGCCCGGCTGCGAATCGGCATTTGGTATAATCTGCAACTAGCGAATATGGCCGCGACCCCCGCACATCGCGTCTCAACCGGAGAACGAATCAACGTCCACGAAGCGCCGGGACGTTTGCAGCGCGAACTTGGCTCGCGCGGAATCCGGCTCACGCGCCAGCGCCGCGTGCTCCTGCAGGTGATGGAGACGGCGCGCCGCCATCTCGACGCCGGAGAAATTCTCGAGCGCGCGCAAAAAATCGATTCCAACATCACGCGCGTCACCGTCTATCGCACGATCGATCTGTTGAAACGCCATGGCCTGATCGACGAACTCGACTTGCTGCACCTTCGCGGCGACCGCCACTTCTACGAAAGCCATGGGCCGCGCGATCACATCCACGTGGCGTGCCTGCGCTGCGGAAAAGTGCGCGAAGTAGAAAGCGAATTATATGAAGAGCTTAAGCAGCAGATCGCGCGCGACTGCAGCATCGATATCACAGTAAGCCGCACGGAAATCGGCGGCGTTTGCACGGAATGCCGGCGCCTGGAAAAGCAGCGCGTCAGTTCTTAATCGGCCTCAAGCGAGGTGAATGATGAAAGATCGCAAGATGCAGAAAAAGAAAAAGCCGACTCGCAAGATTGCGCTGCGCGGAGTCCGCTTGCAAGAAGTGAAGTTTACGAGCAGCAGCAAAGGAGCTAATTACCCGTCGATTCCCATCGCGCCGATCGACTAAATCGTCAGCCACGGGTGTCCGGCGCGATGCCCGCGCTATTTCGGCTGTGCGAGCGACACAAAATATGCTTGCGCTTCGTTGATGTCGCGCAGCACCTGGTCGCGCAGCGCTTCTGGCCCCGAAAATTTCTTTTCATCCCGCAGCCGTTTCCAGAAACGCACTTCCATCACGCCACTCGTTAAATTTTCAGAAAAATCGAAGAGGTGCGATTCGATGGCGAGGCCCTGACCATCGAAGGTCGGCCGGACGCCGACGTTCGTCGCCGATTGATACTTCCGTCCTTCGACTACGGTTTCCGTTGCGTAGACGCCGTTCTTCGGCAGGCATTCCTGCTCGGTCGCGAGGTTCAGCGTCGGTACGACGAGTTTGCGTCCTTGCCCCGTTCCAGTTTTGATTTCTCCAGCAAGCGCGAACGGGCGGCCGAGCAGACGTGACGCGTCTTCCATGCGCCCTTCGCGCACCGAACTGCGCACGGCGGTGCTCGAGACGACGATGCCATCCTGAATCACGGGCGGCACAACCTGCACTTCAAAATTCCAGCGCTGCCCGAACTCTTCGAGCAGCTTCACGTCGCCAGCCTGCTTGTGACCGAAGCGAAAATTTTCGCCAACGAACACGGCTCGGGCGCGCAGAGTGTCGACGAGATACGTTCGCGCGAAATCTTCAGCGCTCACTTTGGCCAACTGTTCGTCGAATTTGAGCACGAGAGCCGCGTTCATTCCTGCGTGTTCAAAGGCGGCCAATCGTTGTTGCAAGGTAGAGAGGAGCAACGGGGCAGTGTGGGGCCGAAGAACCTTCGCCGGATGCGGATAAAAAGTGAGGACTGTCGATATGGGCTGTTCGGGCTTCCTGCAAAGTTCACTTTTTAGTTCGATCCACTCCCAAACTCTTGCGAGAATTTCTTGGTGTCCGAGGTGAAACCCGTCGAAGTTTCCGATCGTGACAGCCGTACGGACGGGCAAATCGCCGAATCGGCGCTTCCATTCTTCGACATTGCAATGGAATGCCGTGTCTCGTGACATCAGACTTGCACCTCGAAGCGCAGGCCGTCGTAGGCGAGGCGGACATTTTCCGGGAGCTTGGCGTTAGTGTGTTCGTGGCCCAGGTCGTGGCAGATGTGGGTGAACCAGGCGTGTGTTGGTTTGAGTTCTTCGACGAGCGCGAGCGACTGATCCACCGTGGAGTGCATCGGATGCGGCACATAGCGGAGGGCGTCAAGAATGAAGTGGTCGAGGCCTTTGAGCAGCGCCTTAGAACTTTCCGGGATTGTGCTGAAATCCGTTA
The DNA here is from genome assembly GCA_963729525.1 of uncultured Acidobacteriota bacterium. GTDB lineage: Bacteria > Acidobacteriota > Terriglobia > Acidiferrales > UBA7541 > Palsa-295. Next base: position 1,256,093 of record CAVSOB010000005.1, on the reverse strand, counting down.
GATAGGCGGCGTTGCCAAAGCGGAAGCCGAGCACTCGCCCTGGTCCGTGTATCGCGGGCACCGGAGTAACCAGCGCTCCGAAAAGTGTGAACGGACCATCGATCGCATGTAGATCCACGCCGGGAAGCGAGCTGCCGATGGGCGCATTCTCAAAGATGTAGGCGAACGACTTCTTCAAAGTTTGTAGGGTTGCGTCCGCCGCGTAGATGGGAATGGCCGCCTTCTGTCTTAGATTGTAGGGGCGAATATCATCGAGGCCGAAAATATGATCGGCGTGTGAGTGAGTGTAAAGAATCGCGTCGAGGCGATCGATGTGCGCGGCCATTGCCTGGGTGCGGAAGTCGGGAGTCGTGTCGATGACGACGTTGCGTCCGCCGTAGGAGAGCAGCACGGACGGGCGCATGCGCTTGTCACGCGAATCCTTTGATTCGCAAACGGCACAATGGCACCCGAGCGTGGGAACGCCCATCGAAGTGCCGGAACCGAGAACTGTAAGCTCAAGAGATGGCATAGGAGAACGCTGGCGAGACCATTAACGCTTCGTCATTCCGTCCGGATTCCGTCTCGCAAGGCGGCGCAAGACGGAGAGCATTCCTTGGACGACGCTCAATTTATTTCTTCTGCGCGGCCTTCTTCGCCATTGCGTCGGCCGCGACTTTGGACATCTCCATGAACGTGAGCTTGAGCTGTCCGAGGACTTCGATCAAAAGGTCATCGTCGGCTTTGGAGAGGTTTCCGCGCGTCTTCTCGCGTAGCGCGTCGAGCATATCGATTACTTCGCGGGCGCCTTCGAGATCGAGATAGGCTTGTCCAGTGCGGGGGTCGGCCATTCCGCCGAGCATGGCAGCGGCGTTGCGAACCAGAAAATCGACGAGCATCTGGAAGCTGCGCGAGCCTTGTGGCTCGGCGTCAAGATTTTGCAGAGTGTCGCCGGCAGGAGAGCTGGCGGACGCGCTGGCGCTCGGATTGGCGCTTGGGTTCTTTGCTCCCTTGTTCGAGTCGGTCTGCGGGGGCGGATTCGAAGCGGCCTGGTTCGCGGCTCTGGCGGCGGCTTCCTCTTCGCGCCGTTCTTCTTCCTCTACGACGTCTTTGCGGAGAGCGCCGTCTTCGCTGAAGAGGCGCCTGTCGATAACCTTAAATGTTTCTTCCTGTTTCGGATCAGCCACAGAATGTCCTTTTAGGCTTTCATCTTTTCGTGTCGTAAAAGTTTAACATCCGTTTTGGGTACTCACAAGTTAGAGGGTGTGGCCGCAAGCGCCCCCGCATTTTCGAGAAAGCGGTGAAGCCGAACGATGAGGAACATCTGCTTACTTCCCGTAGCCGGGTGCGTCGAAAATGAGCAGCAAGTGACCTAGCGCCGCGAAGGAAATCCATGCCCCCCAAATACCTTTCACTCGGCGTAATTTTTCTGTTCTTAGCAGTGACCTTTGGCGTTCGCGTGCACGCACAAGCGCAGGCCCAATCTTCAGGGACGATTTCCTTGCGCGACCGGGTTCTTATGGCTTCGAAGATATATCGCGTCGTTAGCACATTTTTCCCCGGGCTTACGCAAAGCAAGTTTGACGCCGGATACGAGGAATATCTGGGTCGCATCCTGAAGTTGGAGGATCGGCGTGAATTTGACCTGGCAACCATGGAGTTCATCGCTGACCTGCACGACGGGCACAGCTGGTTCTACGATAACTGGCTGGATAAGAATTATGGCGAGCCCGTTGGTTTCATCGCATATCCACTGAGTGGGAAATGGGCGGTGGTGCGCAGCCGGCTTGAGTCAATCAAGGTGGGCGATCAAATCGTTGCAATCGACGATGTACCGATTGAAGAGTTTGTTGCGCGAAACCGCAAATACGTGTCTGCATCGAGCGATCGCGACGCTGGGCTGAGTTTCTTCGATACGCCGGTGATATTCCCCGAGCGCTTCAGCGTAAAGCTTTCAGATGGCCGTAAAGTTGCAATCGACCGGAAGAGCGATAAAAAAATGGACGAAGCGCCTGCGAAGACCGAAGGACGTTGGCTGACTCAGGGATTGGTGGCATACGTCAAAGTTCCTTCGTTCCATGGAATCGAAACGACGGCACAGGCGCTGAGCTATCTTAAGGAGTTCCACGATGCCAAGGCTGTGATCCTCGACGTGCGGGGTAATCCCGGACGCGGCGAACCACTCGCGCTGCAACGAGGCTTGATGGATAAGCCGTATCAAATGTGGATGGAAACCAATTCGATGAAAGGCGGCATGCTTCTTCGCAACTATTCGCTCGCATATCCCGAACATTCAGAAATGACGACCAGCGAAGCAGTCGTTCGTCCAGCCGAACCGGTTTATACCGGTCGCTTGATTCTCTTGATCGACCGTGAGTGTTCATGCGCGTGCGAGGATTTCGTAATGCCCTTCAAGGTGGCGAAGCGCGCCGAACTTATCGGCGAAAACACAGCCGGCACGTTCTCATTCACGAATTTCACCGCTTTCGATAACGGGATGCTGCTGAACATAGCCGCGGTCCGGCATACTTTTCCTGACGGTTCGAGATTTGAAGGGGTCGGGATCGGGCCTGACGTCGAGGTTCAAAGGACGGTCGAGGACCTGAAGGCCGGGCGCGACGTCGTCTTGACCAAAGCTCTCGAGATTGCAGGCCAACGCTAGCGGCTGGATTTCATTGGAGTTTTCCCCAGCTGAACATCAAGCCTTCGTTTCAGAAACTTTCTTCAGGCCATTGATTACACGATTGGCTCTTGTGGCTCGGGGCAGGGGACTGTAAATTGTCCCGTCGCATAGGAGCGGTAAACATCGCTGTGTCTCCACATCGAAAAACAGGACGCAGGCCGAAAAATAAGAGCCAAGCGAAATTGCATCGCCCAGCGGGCGTTAGTGGGCGTGCGCACAAGAGCGGCAAAGTAACTGGTGCACATGCCAGGGAATCGGCCGGTGAGTGGTTTGAGAAGCTTGTTGCGCTACAAACTCAGTTACGCGCGCCGGGTGGGTGTCCTTGGGATCGCGAGCAGACGCACGAGTCGCTGCGAAAGTATCTGGTCGAGGAGACGTATGAGGTGCTCGAGGCGATGGAGGCGGGGGATGCGCGAGAGTTCGCGTCAGAACTTGGCGATTTGTTGCTGCAAGTGGTCTTTCATTCCGTGATGGCGGAGGAGGCTGGACGCTTCACGATAGCCGAGGTGATTGAATCCATTCATTCGAAGATGGTGCGGCGGCATCCGCACGTGTTTGGAAACGTGAAGGCGGCGACTTCGGCGGAGGTACTTAAGAATTGGGAGCAGCTCAAGGTGGAGGAGCGAGCTGCGGAGGGAAAGCCGGAGCGACGAGAGGGAGAGGATGGGTCGATACTGGCAGGAGTGTCGCGATCGCTTCCGGCGGCGCTGGAAGCATATGAGCTGACGCGGCGGGCGGCGAAAATTGGATTCGATTGGGATGATGTGGAAGGGATTTTCGACAACATCGAGGAGGAAAAGCGCGAAATTCTTTCTGCCATAGGCAGGGAGAAGAAAGATACGCGCGAGCAAATCGAGGAGGAAGCTGGCGATTTGCTCTTTGCAGCGGTGAACGTAGCGCGATTCCTGGATGTGAATCCGGAAATTGCGTTGAAGAAAGCGAATCGCAAATTCAAAGAGAGAATCAGCTGGATGGAGAATGCAGCGCGACGCGGGGGTAAGCTGCTTGCGGAGTTACCGAGAGCTCGCATGGAAGAATTGTGGGACGAATCGAAGAAGGCGTCGCGTGGTTAAGTACTCCAGGGGCTAAAGCCCTCGGTTTTTGGGTTTGTGTTATGTCGCCCCTGAAGGGCGACCCACAAGGCGTCCGACTATGAACGCAATCTTGCGGGCGCCAAGCATCGAGGATCTGAGCTGTGTTATGGCTTGTGGCACAGGCAGGAATGCCTGTGCTACATAAACGACCCACAAGAGACGAAAGTTGGACATGAAGGATTTATTTAGATGGCCGGTAGTGTGAAAGATGGGATCGAAATACGGCAGTGCCACTCGCTTGACGAGTACGAAGAGGGTGTCCGTCTCGAACAGCTCATTTGGGGCGAAGAGATTACTGTGCCGGCGCCGATTTTCGTTGTGGCGGACCACACGGGCGGCCAGGTGCTTGGCGCTTACGACAGCGAGAAGCTGGTTGGGATGACGCTGGCTCTAGCCGGCTTTCGCGGCTCGCTACGCTTCCTGCATTCGCATATGACGGCGGTGCTGCCGGAATATCAGAACCGAGGCGTGGGCCGGCGGCTGAAGTTGTTTCAGCGGCAGGACGCGTTGAAGCGTGGGATTCCATTGGTGGAGTGGACATTTGATCCGCTGGAGCTCAAGAATGCGCACTTTAATCTGGTGCGGCTGGGCGCGGTGGCGCGTCGTTATATCCCGGATTGCTACGGGGTGACTGAGAGTCCGTTGCATGCGGGATTGCCGACTGACCGGCTCGTAGCTGAATGGTGGCTCGATTCGGTACGCGTAAAGGAAATTCTGGCAGGGAATTTGCCGCCGGCAAATCCGGGGGTGCAGAGGATTTCGATTGCAGCGAACATTTCGGAGCTGAAGAAGAGAGATCGAGCATCGGGCGAACGCGTGCAGGCTTTGACGCGCAAACATTTTCTCGAGTTGTTCGGCAAGGAGTATGTGGCGACCGGGATTGAGACTCGCGGTGATACTACAGACTACCTGCTCGAGCCGCGGGATTCGGTGGCAGGCGTCCATCTGCCGGAACTGACTCCACAGTGAAAGGCACTCGACGCTTCCATGCGCTTGCGTAAGATCACCCTTCGCGAAATTCATCTACCAATGATCGCGCCATTTGAGACGAGCTTCGGGGTGAGCGAGCTTCGCCGCATTCTGCTCGTCGAGACGGATGTAGATGGCGTGATTGGTTGGGGCGAATCGACGGCGGGCGAGGATCCGTATTACTCCTACGAGACGGTGGAAACCGCGTGGCTGATTATTCGCGATTACTTGTGGCCCTTGCTTCGCGGCAGGGAATTCGCGGCGGCGGATGTGCGGGAGATGCTGAGGCTAGTTCGCGGACACAATATGGCGAAAGGCGGACTGGAAGCGGCGATCTGGGATGCGGAAGCGAGGCAGAAAAATATGCCTCTGGCGAAACTTTTAGGCGGCACCTTGGATGAAATCATTTGCGGCGTATCGATTGGAATTCAGCCGTCAATCGAGGCGCTGCTGACGAAAGTGGAAAAGGAGCTTGCCGCGGGATATCAGCGGATCAAAATCAAGATCAAGCCGGGTAAGGATATCGAGCCGACGCGGGCGCTGCGCGAGCGATTTCCGCGCATTCGCTTAATGGTGGACGCCAATTCCGCTTACACGCTTAGAGATGCGGTGCACCTGAAGGAGCTGGATGCGTTCTATCTGATCATGATCGAACAGCCGCTGGGGTGGGACGATATCTATTCGCACGCGGAGCTGCAGCGACAATTGGATACGCCAATCTGTCTCGACGAATGCATTCACGATTTCGAGCAAGCGTGTGCGGCGATTGAAATTGGTGCATGCCGCATCATCAACATCAAGCTAGGGCGCGTTGGCGGGCACATGGCGGCGCGACGGATTCACGATTTGTGCCAAGCAAAGGGAATTCCGGTGTGGTGCGGGGGGATGCTGGAGTCTGGAATTGGACGCGCGCACAACATCGCGATGTCGACGCTGCCAAATTTTTCGCTGCCGGGTGACGTTTCCGCGAGCCGGCGATACTGGGCGGAGGACATCATCGAACCCGAGGTGGAAGTGACGCGGCAGGGCACGATTCGCGTGCCAACGGGACCGGGGATTGGTTACGCGCCTCGAATTGACCGGATCGAATCGCTGACGCGTCGCCGCGAGGTGATTGAGTAGATGTCATCGAGTAGATCTTGAGTTCGCGGGCGACAGAGACTTCAAACCTTCCGGCGCAGCGTCCTAGCTCATTCACTTTGGCGATATCGTTGGCGGCGATGCTGGCGATGTGGTCGTTCAACTATGTAGCCGGCAAGACGGCGTTACGACACTTCGATGGGCTAACGCTGGCCGCGTTCCGTATTGAAATTGCCGCTGCGATTTTCCTTCCCATTTATTTCCTCCGCAGGAATCGGAGCAAGCTGACTCGCCGCGATGTGTGGACACTGTCGTATCTTGGGTGGCTTCTATGCGCCAATCAGATCTTCTTTACAGTAGGATTGGCCTACACGACGTCGGGGCACTCCTCGATGATTCTGGCGATCGGGCCGATCCTTGTGCTGCTGCTTGCGCGGGCGCTGAAGATCGAAGCACTTACGACGGCGAAGATTGTGGGGATGGCGCTGGCGTTCGCGGGCGCCATTATTTTGGCCGCTGAGAGCGGCTTTGACTTGCGGCGGTCGCCTACGCTTTCTGGGGATCTGATAACACTTCTGGGAACCACGTGTTTTGCATTCTATGTGGTATTCAGCAAGAAGGTGGCGAGCAAGTACGACAGCATCGAGATGAACGCAGTGAATCTCTTTGCCAGCGCTGTGGTGTTGTTGCCCCTCACAAGTTTTCGCGCGGCGAATTTTGACTGGAGAAGTGTCCCGCGGGAAGGCTGGATGGGTTTGCTTTATATGGCGGCGATCAGCTCAGTGGCTGCGTATACGCTTTTCTACTGGGCGCTGCGTTACATGGAGGCGTCGCGTGTTGCGGCGGTGAATTATTTTCAGCCTATTGGCGCGATTCTCGTGGCGGCGATTTTCCTTCGAGAGGTGCCCACGCGGCATTTGTTGCTTGGCGGCGTGCTGATTCTAGTCGGAGTCTATTTGGCGGAACGGTCCAAGGGATCGGCAGAAAAAGTGAGCGCGTTGGAGAACTGAGAGAGTGAATGCGCTTAGTAAGTGCGAGTTTCCGAAGCGAAAGCCAGATTCGCGTTGAGCCGTTCGTCGAGGACAGCTGCTGCGTAACGGGCGCAGGCGATTAATTCCGTTTCAGCCCATTCGGAGAGAGCTGGAAAATGCTTTTCGGCGAAGCGATCCAAAGCTTCGACTATATGGAAATAGAGGCGCACCTCGCGAAGCCAGACGTTCTGCTTCTGGGTGGCAGGACACATCTGCTCAGACGTGCGCGCCAAAAGCTCGAAATGGCTGGATTGAATCTGGTTCGGCGTGAGCCCGACTGCGGCGTGGAGGCATTCGGAGAGAGGCTGAGCCGCAACGGAGATCCACATCGAGCGCCACTGGCAAACTGCGAACTGCACCAGGGCGGTGACCGATACGGCGAGAATGAGTAGAGCAATCATTGTTTCGCTCTGGAGACAGTTTCACGTAGGGGCAAGATTCGAACAATAGACCGGACGTACCAGTTTTGGAAACTAGCTAAGCATCTTGTTTTGTGTGTCTTGCATGGGCTGTGAGCAGCCAATTTTCGGCCGCTGATGCGGTGCTGCTTTTTTCAGGCTGATGGTTCGACCGTAACAACTAGGAACATTGGATTGGCGTGCAAATTGACCCTCGCGGCGGATGGCGATATGGTGTTCCACGGTGGTGTTCCACCTTTTATGCCAGCCGCTTTATGAATCCATCCGATACCAAGACCGGCGAGGCGCCGGAAATCCCAAGTCAAGAAGGCTATTCGGCGCGCTTGCTGGAGCTGCAGCGACGCGAATGGTGGACCTGGGGCGTGTCTGTGATCGTGATGTTGCTACTCACAACCGGGATCGCCTCGCTCGCGTTTCCGACAATCATGGAAGGCGGAAAATCACCGTGGGCGTCGAACGTGTTTCAGGCGGTGGCGGGACTGCTATTTCTGATCGTCGTTTTTGGGGCTTACCTGACGTATGAAAAGTTCCTCATCAACCGGTTGAGAATCGAAATCGCCGATCGGCAAGTGCATTCGGCGCACTGGCGGAATCTTGCGCTGGTGGATCCGCTGACGGGATTGTATAACCGGCGATTCATGGAGCGCACGTTGAAGGCGGAAATTGGCCGGGCGTTAAGGAAGCATTACGAATTGACGGTCGCGGTATTCGACCTGAATAAATTCAAGGCAATCAACGACCGGCTCGGGCATCCGGCGGGAGATTTGGTGCTGAAGGCGTTTGCCGAACATTTGTGCACGGTGATTCGCGAGGCGGACACGGCGGCACGGCTGGGCGGCGACGAATTTATGCTGATATTGCCGGAGTGCAATGCGTCGCAAGTGCCGGCGATGCTGCGGCGCCTTGAGCCAATCTCGGTGGATCTGAACGGCGAAAAGGTGCCGATTAAGTTCGCGGTCGGTTGGGCGGAATACCATCGCGGTCAGGAGGCGCAAGAACTGATTGCCGAAGCCGATCGAGCGCTTTACGAAGACAAGGAAAATCGGCGGAATCCTCTGCCCGCTGCCGTAACTACATAGCTTCTTTCGAGTCAGCATTACTTCCATAGATTCTTCCTCGGTTATTTCCGTCTCGTTGCGTTATGGATTATTCTCAGGATATGGTTCCGAATCTCCAGCGAGCGACGGCTAAGCGATCCCTTCTTGAAGTGCTCGTCTACGCGCTGCGCTACCGCTGCCCGAATTGCCATCGCGGTCCGATTTTCAAGGGAAGATTCAACCAGGTGCTGATTCACTGTCCGGACTGCGGCCTCGGCTATTTCCGGGAGTCCGGCTATTTTGTCGGGGGAATGATCCTGACCTACGGCCTGACGATTGCGGTGCTGATTCCTGTGTATTTGGTTATGCCGCTCGTGCCGGCATTGGCATGGCTTTCCGAAACAATGAAATACGTGTTGTGGATCAGCTTTACTTTGTTGTTGGCGGTTCTGTTTGTCCGGCCGGCCTATGCGTTGTGGCTATCGCTGGACTATTGGCTAGAGCCGTGGCCTGCGGCGAAAGCTAAATGAGTCTCTTCGGAATTACGCGTGAGCGCTTGATTGTGCATCTTCCGCGATGCGCAACACGATCTTGCCGCGCACGTGTCCTGCCAAGCCCTTCTCGAAAGCCTTCGCAGCCTGCTCCAGCGGGAATACTTCAGCTATGGCCGTCTTCAGTTTTCCCGCGTCGATCAGACGCCCCAGCTCGATCAGTTCGGCGCGATTCGGTTCGACGATAAAAAACAGTTCGCGTGGGTGTTCGGATTGTTGCTCGGGAGCAACCGTCTCGACGACCGAGATGAGCATTCCAGTGGGATTCAGAACGAGGCGTGAGCGCTCAAAGACGTCTCCGCCCACCGTGTCGATCACCAGATTCACGTCTTTCACTGTTTCCTCGAACTTTTGCTCTTCGTAATTGATCACTTCATTGGCGCCGAGTTCGCGCAGAAATTCGGTGTGAGCTCCTGAAGCGGTAGCGATGACATACGCGCCTTTCCAGTGCGCGAGCTGCACGAGGAACGTGCCCACCCCGCCTGCTGCGCCATGAATGAGCACTCGTTGCTTCGCCTTAAGTTTGCCGTGATCAAAGAGCGCCTGCCAGGCGGTCAATCCGGCCAGAGGCACGGTGGCGGCCTGCTCGAAGTCCAGAGTTTTTGGTTTCGGGGCTAGATCGGAAGCAGCGACCGCAACGTACTCAGCGGCGCTGCCATTGCGCCAGAAAGAAGCAAGGCCATAGACTTCGTCGCCGGCCTTGACGTCGGAGACGTCTTCTGCAACCGCCTCAGCGATTCCTGCAAATTCGTGCCCTGGAATCGTGGGCAATCGGGGCTGACCGTCTTTAGTCTTGTACGTGGGAGGCCAAGAAAGCTCGTCCTTGGTGATGGAAGTGGCGATCACGCGTACGAGAGCATCTCCCGGCTCAAGCACCGGTTTTTCGGCTTCCTCGTAAACCAGTTGCCGAGGACCACCGAGCGAATGCATCCGCACTGCTTTCATTTAGTCCTCCCGAAGAGGTTTGAATCGTAAGGATTCCATCACGTGACCGCCCACGTCCGATCACGTGCGCCTGGCTCACCTAGTTTTGGTTGACGGATGCTAACACTGATGGGTTACTTCGTTCAACGAGAGCTAGAAAAGCGCTGAGGGTGATAAAGGCAGAGAAATCGAAAGGCGGCTCACAACCCAACAAATGGGACCGAAGGAGAGTGCAGAGAACAGCCTTTCGATGTTTTCCGCGCAAACTTGACTACGCTACGTCTTGCCGAGGAGCCACCGTGGCCAACTTGGGCGTAGGTGAAAAAACATGCCAGAAGTCGCCCTTTTCCTTGGTGAATTCCACGGCGACTTTTTTCTTCTTGTTCCGGTGCTTCGCGTCTACATACACGACGCGGCATTCGCGCTCTTCCTGGGTAAAGCTATTCACGAGGAGAATTGTCTGGCCGCGCTTCACTCTCGGCGCCAGAGGCAGCAGCGCGCCATTCATGTTCACGGATTTTGCCACTGTCACGTACCTGAACGGCAGGCCCTGCTCGGTGCGGCCATACACGTGAACCGGAATTGAGAATGGGAGGCGCTTGCAGCGTCGCTTATCTTCCATCGGATACCCCCGAGGTGTGCTGATCAGATTTTGTTTACACGAATACGCTAATAGGCCGGATGGACTGGTGCAATAGTACTTTTGGACGAATTTGCCTGCGAATAGGCGGCGAAAGCCATACGCCAGCGCATGGTGCCGAGGGTCCTCAGAATACTAGGATAACACTTTAAGGATGCCCGTTGCTCGCGTGAATCGTGAATAAAAAAAGCTTCTTGGAACTATTTAGATGGCTGCTTGGCGATAATCTTGTCCTTGATCTTGTCATAAGTCGCCTGCGGAATGACTTTCTTGCGAACGAGGTCGGTCTTTGCTTTGTACGGCCGCCCGGCAATGATCTTCTGCGAGTAAGCGGCGCCGATGCCGGGCAGGGCGTCGAGTTCTTCCTTCGTAGCTGAATTGATGTCGACGAGGTCGCCGGACGCCGGGGCCGCATTCTTGGCTTGTGCCGGGCTAATCGCAACGCCATTGTGCGCGATCGCGGTTCCTGACCACCCACTGATCGCAACGATCGAACATAGAACGGCGCAGCAAACCGCAATCATCACTCTTTTCGTCATCTCGCCTCTCCTTTTTTCTCGCGTGACTGATTTAGATTCTTAGGCCTAAGGAAACTACTCGTTCTTCGCAGCTCGGAAGCCGGCCTTTTGCGCGTCGGCTTCGGACATGTATTTGCCGGTCTTGGTCTTTCCGTAGTAGCGGGTTCCTTCCTTGTGGTAGACGCCGGAATCGGTGTTGACCCAGACCATGCCGCTTCCCGCAGGAGGGGCCGGCTGGCTGGCGTTCGTTTTTGGAGCCGAGGTTGTGCTGGATTTGGCTGGTTTTGTCGAAGCCGTCGAATTCGAAGACGCAGGTGCATTCGAGCTGGCTGGGGCGGGTGCCGGAGCAGCGCTTGAACTTGAGCTCGCAGGGGTGCTGGACGGGCTCGTGTCAGCAGCAGCTTTCGACTTCTTTGTGCTAGCCGACTTCGTGCCCGAACTGGCATCCGCTGACGCAGCTGTGTCGGTAGAAGCTTTTGCAGACTTGGACTTCTTCGAGCTGGTCGACTTCGTGTCGGCGGCTGAATCGGTTGAGGCTGTTGAGTCGGCCTTGGCCGATTTCGACTTCTTCGAACTGGTCGACTTCGTGTCGGCGGCTGAATCGGTTGAGGCTGTTGAGTCGGCCTTGGCCGATTTCGATTTCTTCGAGCTGGTCGATTTTGTGCCGGCCGCTGCATCTGCCGACGCCGTGGTGTCGCCGGATGACGTCTTGGCTGACTTAGTAGATTTCTTCGAGCTAGCAGAAGCGGTCGAACTGCCTGAGGAATCGCTGTCTGAGGTGGATTTCGCCTTCTTGGATTTCGACGTGGAGGATTTTCCCGAGGTGCCTGAAGAAGTATCGCTCGAATCCGTAGAACTCGCGTCCGTAGACTTCTTCTTCGATTTGCTTGTTTTCTTTGCCGGAGTGGTACTTGAATCGCTTGAATCGCTGGCCTGAGCCTTCACAGGAGCGGCGCTTGCGAGCGCCAGTCCAAGTCCTGCCGAAATCAGGAACGCAAATAGATAATTCTTGAATCGCTTCATGCTGTTTCCTCCCCAGTTTGCGCGGTCGCCTAGAAAGTCTACAGAAGTGCCGCGACGCATTTGTACGCGTGCTTCGTGCGCTTTGCCCTGCGGGAGCGAGTCTTATGCGTTACGAGTCGGACGAGTTCAAGCAACCCGTGCCTCCTAAGATCATCCGCGCTTCCGCCCAGATTCGTTTTCGCGGCGTGTCGAGCAATGCCGCGCTTGGTTGAGACCTAAACGGTTAGTTGAACGGCCCTCTGGCTGGAGGGGCCGCAAAGAAATGGATCGATAACGATACCGCGTGAACTTCCTGGGCCAGACCACACTTCGGTCACGGTGCTCGCCTTGCTGCGGATTCTAATGCTTGCAGGCACACAATTCAACTTCAGAACGAAAAAGACGCTGACCGACGGCAGGCGGATGCGGAGCCGCGACTCGAGTGTTATCTGGAGTCCTTCTGACCTCGTGCACTACGCGTCCTTTCATTGATTCGCCCGAAAATGAAAAGTGAAGAATCCCTTGAAGTGCTTCGAGATAGAATTTCGACCGAATCCATGGCGTGAGTGTGAACTACTTTCGCGCCGCTGCAGATTTAAACGAAAACATGAACCCGGTCGCAAGCCTCGCTGTCGTTGTGCCGACATCTCCAGGAGAGAATTACTTCGCGAATGACGACTCAGGTGGATTAAAGAAATGCTTTTATCTTCAACAACGCGGACTCGTGCTTGAAATTTCTGTTGGCTCGTGCGAGCGTTAGCTTCGTTTCACACTAATCCTTAGAATTCGGTACCTCAGGAAAGGCAATTGATGACCACGCACCTATCCTCGTCTGTGACGAAGCGGATCGCTGTGATTCCCGGCGACGGGATTGGCAAGGAAGTGATTCCGGAAGCGGTGAAGGTGCTGAATGCCGTCACGGCAGCGTCCGGCAAGAAGCTCGCGTTGACGGAATTCGACTGGGGCGCGGATCGCTATCTTCGGGACGGAACGACCCTGCCGGCCGACGCGGTGGAGATGTTCCACCGCGACTTTGACGCGATTCTGCTTGGCGCGATGGGGGACCCGCGCGTTCCCACCAACGTGCACGCGGCGGATATTTTGCTGGGATTGCGGTTCAAGCTCGATCTGTATGTGAATGCGCGGCCCTGCGTTTTGTTTGATAAACGATTTACTCCGCTGAAAGATCGCAGTGAAAAGGATGTGAATTTCATCGTCTTCCGCGAGAACACCGAGGGCCTTTATGTGGGTATGGGCGGGTTCTTCAAGAAGGGCACCGCGGACGAGATTGCGACGCAGGAGGATTTGAATACACGCAAGGGCGTGGAGCGGATCATTCGGTACGCGTTTGAATATGCGCGGAAACGCGGGTTGAAGCGTGTGTGCATGTCCGATAAGTCGAACGCGCTCGCGTTTGGCCATGACCTGTGGCAACGCGTGTTCAAACTGGTGCGCGCCGAGTACTCAGATATCGAGGCGAGCCACCAGTACATCGATAATTTGCTGATGCAGATGGTTCGCGACCCGTCGCAGTTCCAAGTGATTGTTACTTCGAATCTGTTCGGTGACATTGCGAGCGATTTGGGCGCTCAGCTGGCTGGAGGCTTGGGCTTGGCTCCGTCCGGCAATATTCATCCGGGGCAGGTGTCGCTATTTGAGCCGGTGCACGGTTCGGCGCCTAACATCGCGGGCAAGAATGTTGCGAATCCGATAGGGGCCATCCTCACCGCCAGCATGATGCTGGAGTATCTAGCCTGGACGGCTGAGGGGCGCGCGGTTGAAGGCGCCGTGCGAGCGGCTTTGCGCGAGGGAAAGATTCCTGCGGAACTCGGCGGCTCGCTGGGAACGCGCGAAGTTGGTGATTGGATCGCGAATCAAATTGCGAAGACGGGAATCGCTCAGGTTTAGGGTTACGAGTTTTACTTGCAGCCGACTGGAAGGGCTACTTTGAGGGATTTCATGATTTACTTGAATACGGTCAGGCGGATGAACGGGTATGAAAATAGATGAAGTGGTTGAAGAGATTTCCCGAAATTGATTGAAAGCTTTGTCTCCCCGAAATGTGAAGTGAGGCATTCAGTGCAAGCCGCGATTTGAATTTGAAACTCCTAGAGATTTTCCTCGAAGCGTCTGGGCGAACTTCAACTGTAGGTATAGCTGTCGGCACGTCGACGACCTCCTTCAAAAACTTTTGCCAAGAGTGCTCCCAGCACAAAGCCGCCGACGTGGGCCCACGATGCCACTCCACCCAGGCTCGCCGCCCTGGGAGCATTGAGCGCGCTCACTCCGCTCATGAATTGGATGGCGAACCAGAGTCCGATGAAAACGATGGCTGGGATCTGCGCGGTAAAGAAGAAGACGAACAGCGGCACTAGGGTCAAGATTCTTGAAGACGGGAAGAAGATCACGTAGGCGCCGAGAATTCCGGAAATCGCGCCGCTTGCTCCGATCGACGGCAGATTTGATCCCCAGCTGAATATAGCTTGTGCCAAGCCGGAACCAATTCCGCAAATGAAGTAGAAAAGCAAATACGAGAAAAGGCCGAGCCTGTCTTCTACTGCGCCGCCGAAAATCCACAGGAACCACATGTTGCCCAGGATGTGCAGGAAGCCGCCGTGAAGAAACATGCAGGTGATCAGCGGCAGAAACGCTTCGAGCAGCGTGTATCGATCTCCGGTGACAGCCATCTGCATTTTTAGCGGAACCAAGCCGAAAGTTCTAATAAGAGCGTCGTTAGCCGCATTCGACAGGCTGATCTGATAGAAAAAGACCAGGACATTCACGACGATTAAGAGGATCGTGATCAGCGGTATGGACCGCCGCGCCATCATGTTCTTGAGCGGGATCATATTTCCATCCCCAGATTCGCCGAAACTGCGGTCTTGGCCGCTTCGGCTAGCTCTTCTTCTGAGTACGCCCGTTCGGAACGCTCGCCGCGACGGCGCAATCTATCGATTTCGATGAGCGTTGCGATTCCGCCGCGGGCGCCGTGTCCTTCGCAGTTGAGGCCGGCAGCCGCGCAACTAAATTCAAGCGTCTCGTCGATCGGCCATCCGCGAACGATGCCATAGGCGAACGCGCCGTGGAAAATATCTCCAGCGCCGGTTGTATCTACGGTGCGCACTCGAAAGCCGGGACACAGATGAAAGCGCACTCCATTCCAAACGAGCGCGCCGAGTCGTCCGATTGTCGCGCCTGTCAAGCAGCACTTGAACTCCGCGTGCATTCTTGGAAGTGACTTGAACAAGTTCGGCTCACCGGTAAGTCGAGCAGGGAAATCCTTGGAGGTAATCGCGTAGTCCACGTATTGAAGTAATTCTTCAACTCCAGGGTAGCGATTGTCGAAATCGCCCAGAACCAAGGTGCCCGCTTCTCGCGCCCACTTAGATGCTTGCGTCGACGCCGCAGTGTCATGCCCATCGACGAGGAGCACGCGTGCGCCTACGATCCACTCGGGGCGCAAGTCTTCAGGTCGAAGCGCGATTTGCCGATCACGTTTCCAGAGGACCGTGCGCTCGCCGGACTTTTCGTCCACTAGGATGAAGGATGACTGGCTCGTGCAGCCTGGTGCCATGATCCACTGAGCATTGACTCCCTCGCGTTCCATTTCGGTTTGCTGAAATCTTCCGGCGTCGTCGTCTCCTATCTTGCCGACGTATCTCGTGCGCAGCCCCCATCGTTGGCACGCGGCGATCGCGCTCGCCGTCTGTCCTCCTGCGCGATGCTCTGCGGAGAGGATCTCGACTTTTGAATCGAGCGCGGGGAAACAAGGAAGGCGGATGACAGTGTCTGTCGCGTTGATCCCAACGCCGACTACGTCGACGGGTGATGGCTCGAATTCGTGCACGAGATGATTATCTTCGCGTGGGGGAACAAGTGCGAGGGAATTTACGCAGGTTAGTTGAATTAGGGAAATAAGCGTACAAGAAGTATCTAAAGAAATACTTAAAGCGAGAACATTCGCGTCAGCTTTAAGATTCGGCTTTCAACGAAAAGTTCAAGTGCTATCGAGTACGTTTATTATTTGCGCCGACTTGAGTGGCTGTGATAGAAATTTTTGTTTTGACAGAGACGCGTCGGCGCGCCGACACCTGATGCCAGTCCACGAATCCGAGGCGATCATTTTACAGAGCTATCCGCTAGGTGAAGCCGACCGGCTGGTGAGTTTTCTTTCGCGAACGATGGGCCGAGTGCGCGGGGTCGCGGCGGGTGCGCGGCGTACGAAGAGTCGGTTCGGCTCGACCCTTGAGCGGCTCTCGCATGTGCGCATCTGGTTTTTCGAGCGGCCTTCGCGTGACTTAGTGCGTATCAATCAGTGCGAGTTGATCGAGTCGTTCCTCGACGCCTTTCGCGATTATGCCTCGGGCGTCGCGCTGGCAATTTTCAGCGAAGTGACTGAAGCGGTCTTGCCGGAACGTGAAGCGTCGGACCCGAACTTTCGGCTCTTGCTTTTGTCGGCGCAGGCGGTGAAGAAAAGCGGCAAACCCGAGCTGGCGATGGCCTATTTCACGCTTTGGACCGTGAAACTGGGTGGCTGGCTGCCGCCATTGGATGCTTGTGCGCGATGCGGCAAAGGACTCGCGGCATCTGAGCCGGCTTATTTTTCGCGGAGTGCGTCGGCGCTCATGTGCGGGAAGTGCCGGGTGCCGGGATTGCGCGTGATTTCCGTAGCGGCTCTGGCAGCCGCTCGCAGGATGTTGGCGGAGCGGCTCGACAAACTGGACGAACAAATGATTCCGCCGCGCGCTGCACGGGAACTGAGCGATGTTATGCTCGACGTCATCGAACATCAGATCGATCGGAAGCTGCAGGCGAGGGAACTCTTGGAGAAACCGGCTTGAAGAAAAGCGACCGCAGCGGAACTTATCGCCAGAAACCTCCAACACAACGTGCCTCTGCGAAGGGCCTGAGCTTTCAGGATCTTCTACTAACACTCGAAGAGTATTGGGCCAGCCGAGATTGCGTCCTGCAGCAACCATACGACGTGGAGGTGGGGGCGGGAACGATGCATCCCGAAACTTTCTTGCGCGTGCTTGGTCCTGATCCCTATCGAGTGGTTTACGCGCAGCCCAGCCGCCGGCCTGCAGACGGGCGTTACGGCGAGAATCCGAACCGACTTTACAAGCACACACAGCTTCAAGTGATACTCAAACCCTCGCCGTCTGATGTCCAGAATCTCTATCTGGAGAGTCTCGCTGCGGTGGGGATCAACTTGAAGGAGCATGACATTAAATTTGAAGAGGACAACTGGGAAGCGCCGACGTTGAGCGCCTGGGGCATGGGTTGGCAGGTGATGCTGGATGGACTCGAGATTACGCAGTTCACTTACTTCCAGCAGTGCGGCGGCCTCGATCTCGATCCAATTTCCGTTGAGCTTACCTATGGACTCGATCGCATCGCCGCTTATCTTCAGGGTGTGGATAATGTTTTTGACGTGCGCTGGTCGAACAGTGTGAGTTATGCAACCGTGCGTTTGGCTGAGGAGCAGCAGTTTTCTGCGTATAACTTCGAATATGCCGATGCCGCGGCAACACGAAAGCAGTTCGATCTCTATGAGGCGGATGCGGCGCGTTTACTCGCCGCGTATCCGGGGACGAAAGGGAAAGATCGCTTGCGTTTCCCGCTGTTACAAGCCTACGAGTTTTGTTTGAAGTGTTCGCACCTTTTTAACGTGCTCGACGCGCGCGGAGCAATTTCAGTAACTGAGCGCGCAGCCATGATCGCTCGTGTCCGCAAGCTGGCCACCCAGGTGGCAAAGGCTTGGCTCGATCAACGCGCCGTCTCATCGCAACCGGAACTCGCCGAGGCTCGCGCATGAAGAAGAGCCAGGTAAAGACCAGCGCGACCGCGGCCGGCGATTTCCTTTTCGAGATTGGCTGCGAAGAACTTCCCGCTGGAATGATCGCGAAGGCGTCGGGCGAGCTTAAGGCAATACTTGAAAAGTATTTCTCGACGAATGGGTTGATCGACGCGAGTAATCGAATAGAAGCTTTCGGCGGACCCCGCCGACTGACAGCGATCGCGCATGGCGTTCGGTTACGGCAAGAAGATGTTGTTCGCGAAGTGATGGGCCCGCCTAAGTCGGTCGCGTACGACAATCTCGGCGAGCCAACGCGAGCGGCGATGAGCTTCGCGGAGAAGCAGGGAATTCCTGTGTCGAAGCTAGCGATCGTAAGCACGCCGAAAGGTGAATACGTTTCGGCGACACAGTCGATCGAAGGCCGGGCCGCTTCGAAAGTTATCGCTGAAGTCCTACCTCAAGTGATTCAGGAGATCAGTTGGCCGCGCTCAATGTACTGGACTGGAGCACATGGTCCTCGGTTCATCCGACCCATCCGCTGGATCGCAGCGATCCTGAACGGCAAGGTGGTGCCGTTTTCATTCGCCGGCGTGAACGCAGGCAATCGAACTGACGGGCACCGCTTTCTGGGCAAGCGGAATATTCCGGTGAACGGGCCGCGCGATTACGAATTAAAGCTCAAGAAGAACTTTGTGATTTGCCATCCGGAGGAGCGACGCAGGAAGATTGAAACGGAGGTCCGGTCGCAGGCTGCGCGTAAGAATTTGCGCACGCACGAAGATGAAACGTTACTTGAGCTCGTAACTTACCTCAACGAGTACCCAACTGTGATTGCCGGAAGTTTCGATTCAGACTTTCTGGCGCTCCCGGACGAGATTTTGATCACGGTGATGCGCGACCATCAGAAATATTTTGCGCTGGAGGCGCGCAACGGGCGGCTCGCGCCGAATTTTCTTGCCGTGATAAACCTCAACAAAGACTCGAAGGGTCTCGTTCGCGCGGGACACGAGCGAGTGTTGCGTGCGCGCTTTGCCGATGCACAATTTTTTTGGGAGGCGGATCAGAGGTGTCGGCTCGCCGACTACTTGCCAAAGCTTGCGCACGTTACCTATGAGCGCCGGCTGGGAAGTTACTTCGATAAAGTCGAGCGCATGCGCGCGATTGCGCGCTGGCTAGCGGAGCAATGGTTCAGTTCCGGAATCACGGGTGGCGATGTGGCTGGATCGGATCGCGCAGCGGAGCTTGCGAAGTGCGATTTGGTCACCGAGATGGTGAAGGAGTTTACCGAATTGCAGGGAATTGTTGGCGGGTTGTACGCGCGGGCGCAGGGCGAGTCGGAAGAGATTTCTTGGGCCATCTACGACCATTATAAACCGCTCGGTCTTGACGATCCGATTCCGCGCAACCTGACGGGATGTGCGGTTGCGCTCGCGGACAAGCTGGATTCACTGCTCGCCTGCTTTGCCGTGGGCGCAGCACCAACGGGCTCTAGTGATCCATTTGCGCTTCGAAGGGCGGCGCTTGGAATCGTGAAGGTTATCCTGGAGCGCAAGATTTCGATTTCAATCTCGGCATCAGTGTCCGCTGCGGCCCGCGCTCTGCGTGAGCATGCACCTAAGATTAATGCCTCGGAGGCCGTTGAAAAGCAGGTACTGAATTTTCTCCTCGAGCGAGCCAAGTTTATCCTGCACGAACAGCGCGGGTTTGCTCACGACGAAATTAACGCTGCTTTTGCCGCGGGTGCGGACGACCTTGTAGATGCAGCGGAGCGGGTGGAGGCGTTGAGGGCGATTCGCAATACCAAGAATTTTGCGCCGCTGGCGGCTTCCTTTAAGCGTATCCGCAACATTCTGGAGAAGTCCGCGGGTGCCGGTGATAAGGAACAGTCGGCCGTCAAGCAGGAGTTGCTTCGGGACCCGGCCGAGCAGCAACTCAATCTTGTCGCGCACAAAATCGGAGAGGAGGCCACGCGCCGGAAGAGGGCGAGGAAATATCGCGAGGCCCTTGAGAAAATTTCGGAGTTGCGACCGTCGGTGGATTTCTTCTTTGACAAAGTTCTAGTAATGGCTGAAGAGGCGGATGTGCGACGAAACCGACTCGCCTTGCTCGGGAACCTTTTGAAGGAGTTCTCGACGATCGCGGATTTTTCCGAACTTGGTAGCGACGAGTCGAAGGATGCACTCAGAACTCCGGCGCGAGGTTAAGCTCAACTCTTAAGTTTTTAGTTTAGATGTTGCCGAGCAAGTTTTCCGTCGACAGGCCGACTTGTAATGTAGTGGTTCAAGGTGGCAGCGCGCGGATTCGCTATTTAGTAATTGAGGAGAAACATGAAATACGTTTATTTCTTCGGCGCGGGGAAAGCCGACGGCACCGGCAATATGAAAGAGGTGCTCGGTGGCAAGGGCGCGGGTCTGGCCGAGATGACGCGCATCGGTCTGCCCGTTCCCGCGGGCTTTACGATCACGACCGAAGCCTGCGACTACTACTTCAAGCACGACCGGAAGTATCCGAAGGAGCTTCGCACTGAAGTCGCGAAGAATCTGGCGCGTCTCGAGAAGCTCACGAAGAAAAAATTAGGCGACGCGAAGGATCCGTTGCTGGTGAGCGTTCGTTCCGGATCAGCGAAATCCATGCCCGGCATGATGGAGACGATCCTGAACCTCGGCCTCAATGAAAAGTCGGTCGAGGCGCTGGCGAAATCAACGCAAAACGAGCGGTTTGCCTGGGACGCTTACCGCCGCTTCGTGCAGATGTATTCGAGCGTCGTGATCGGCTTGCCGAAGGAGGACCTCGAAGCCCGCCTGCGTGCGATGAAGAAATATCTCAACGTCACGGACGACACACAGGTAACAGCACAGGGCTGGCGGCAACTGGTTGGCGAATATAAGGAATACTACAGGCGGAAGACGGGGAAGCGTTTCCCGGAAGAACCCGAAGAGCAATTATGGGGCGCGATTGGCGCGGTTTTCGAATCCTGGATGGGCGAGAAGGCTGTGACTTATCGGCGCGTCGAGAAAATTACTGGATTGCTTGGAACTGCGGTGAACGTGGTCCAGATGGTGTTTGGCAATACAGGCGAGAATTCGGGAACAGGCGTGTGCTTCACCCGCGATCCTTCCACTGGAGAGAAAGCTTTCTTCGGGGATTTTTTGCTGAACGCACAAGGCGAGGATGTTGTCGCGGGGATTCGCACACCGATGCATTTGCGCGAATTGAAATCGCGGATGCCGAAGGTATATCAACAGCTCGAACGCGTTCGAGCAAAACTTGAAAAGCACTATCGCGACATGCAGGACATGGAATTTACGGTGGAGAACGGAACGCTCTACATGCTGCAAACGCGGACGGGTAAGCGTTCACCCGCAGCGGCTTTTCAAATGGCCGTGGACATGAAAAATGAAGGCCTGATTAAAGTTGAAGAAGCACTTGAACGCATCAAGGACGAAGATGTTGAGCGGCTTTTCTACCCTGTGCTCGATCCGGCGCTGCCGCGCACGGAATTTCAGGCGCGAAAAATTGCAGAGGGCATTAACGCAGTGCCGGGCGCTGCTGTAGGCAAGGCTGTGTTCACGGCAGCTGAGGCGGAGGAGTGGGCGGCCAAGGGCGAGAAGGTAATTTTGGTTCGCCGGGAGACGAGCCCCGAGGACGTGGGCGGCATGTATGTGGCGCAGGGAATTCTTACGGCGACTGGTGGTAAGACCAGCCATGCGGCTGTGGTTGCGCGCGGGTGGGGAAAGTGCTGCATCGTCGGCGCCGAGAAACTCGACATCGACTCCGAGAGCAAAAGGATGAGCTCGAATGGCCGCGTCGTAAAAGAAGGCGAATGGATCACTCTCGACGGCGGTGACGGCTCGGTGTACACCGGCGAGATCGCTCTGATCCGTCCAGAAGCGCCCAAGGCCTATGAAACCATAATGAAATGGGCGGATTCCGTACGGGAAATCGGCGTCCGTGCGAATGCCGATACGCCGCAGGACGCGCGCGTGGCTCGCGAGATGGGCGCCGAAGGGATCGGGCTGACGCGGACCGAACACATGTTCTTCAAGGATTTCGAGCATCCCGAGAAGAGCCTCGAAAGGCAGCGCGCGATTCAGGAAATGATCCTGGCGGATACGCAAGAGGCGCGGCGCAGGGCGCTAGACAAACTGCTTCCATTCCAACGGCGCGACTTCATCGGGCTGTTCGAAGCGATGGACGGACTCCCGGTGACCATTCGGCTGATCGATCCACCGTTGCATGAATTCGTGCCTCACGATCCGGAGAAACAGGAAGAGCTGGCAAAGGAATTAGGGACGACGCGTGAGGCAATTGAGCGCCGCGTCGAGCAGTTGCACGAGGCGAACCCCATGCTCGGCCATCGCGGTTGCCGTCTGTGCATCACCTACCCGGAAATTCTCGAGATGCAGGTGCGAGCGATCATCGAAGCGGCGATCGATTGTCAAAAGCGTGGCATTAAAGTGATACCTGAAATCATGCATCCACTCACTCTCGATAAAAAAGAGATGAAGATTCTTGAGGAAGCTACTCGCCGCGTGGCCGATCCAATAATCCAGCGGGCTAAAGTAAAGCTTCACTATCTTGTCGGCACAATGGTCGAGCTTCCGCGAGCCGCATTGCTTGCCGACCAGATCGCGGAGGTGGCGGAATTCTTCTCCTTCGGCACGAACGACCTGACGCAGACTGTGATGGGGCTCTCGCGCGATGATGCGGGCCGGTTCCTGCCGGAATATGTAGATGAGCGCAAAGCGGGAATCTTTCCCAGCGATCCATTCCAGTCGCTCGATGTTCCCGGTGTTGGGATGCTAGTCGAATGGGGCATCCAGCGGGGCCGAGCCACTCGTCCGGACCTGGAGGTCGGGATATGCGGCGAGCATGGAGGCGACGGACCGAGCGTGAAATTTTGCCATCGTGTTGGCATGGACTACGTTAGCGCCTCGCCGTTCCGGGTTCCGGTTGCGCGCCTTGCGGCGGCACAGGCTGTGATCGAGGAAAAGAAGAGCGGGAAGAAATCAGCGCGCAGAAGAGCTCACGGATCCCATTCACATTAAGGAGACAGACCGCCATACGCCCCCTCGATAGCCGTCCTCTGATTATCGGGATTTGCGGCGGCACCGGCTCCGGCAAAACCACGATTACAGCCCGGATTATCGAGGCACTCTCCGAAGCGAACGTCATCGTTCTCGAGCAGGACAACTACTACAAAGATTACCCGGGGATGCCCTTCGAAGGACGAGTGAAGCAGAACTTCGATCATCCCGATTCGATGGATACACCGCTGCTGATCGAGCACGTTCGACGGCTTCGCGAAGGCCAGGCCATCGAGCGCCCTACTTACGACTTCGCGAATTTTCGCCGCGCGGATGCAACTGTCCGGCTTGCACCGCGCTCGGCGATCATCATTGAGGGGATTCTGATTTTCGAGAATAAGGCGCTGCGCGATCTGATGGATATCAAGGTTTTCGTCGATACGGATGCGGACTTACGCTTCATCCGTCGCCTGGTGCGCGACATTAGTGAGCGCGGGCGCACGATGGAAATGGTTGTCGATCAGTATATGGCGACGGTGCGACCGATGCACATGGAATTTGTTGAGCCCTCGAAACGCTATGCGGATGTGATCATTCCGGAAGGCGGGCATAACGAAGTGGGGATCGATCTGGTGATTCAAAAGATTCGTTCGCTGGTACCGCGCTGATTCGATTCAGGCGCGGGCGGCCACGCCGCTGGGCTTGATCACGCTATCGGCGAAGCGCTCCATCTCTTCGAATTGCGGGCTGAACTGCAAGAGCAGCAGATCGACGCCGGCGCGCTCGAATTCGCCGATTCGGTCGGCGACTTGTTGCGGCGTCCCGACCAGGCCGGAGCGCAGGCCGCGATTCGAAACGGAATAATCTTCGAGTGAGACGCGCTGCTCGAGCTGCGTGTTTGCTAGCCACTGTTCGTAGTTTTTGTACCCGGCCGCGTTCTGCTTCACGTCGGTGATGCGCTCGACTTCTTTTTTCGCTGCAGCTTCCGTTTCGCGCACCACCACGTAGCCCGCGACGCCGTATTTCATCGGCGGCAGGCCCTTGCGTTCGCGGCGTGCGGCCATGTCGCGAATTTTCGGAGCGATACGGTCGGGCGGATCGCCGTGCATCACGTAGGCATCGCATTTCGTGACGATTAGTTCCTTCGCCGCTTCCGATTCGCCGCCTGCGTAGATCACAGGACGCGGTTTCGCTACCGGTTTCGGCTGCAATACAAGATCCGTCACCGAATAATATTTTCCGCTGTAGGAAAAGTGATCCTGTTTCCAGGCCTGGTCTACTACATCCAGCCATTCGGAGGTGCGCGCGTAGCGGTCATCGTGCTGGTCGAATTGCACCCCGTACTTCTTGGCTTCCTCGGCCCACCACGAGGAGACGACGTTGAGCGAGACGCGGCCGCCGGAAATGTTGTCAATATTCGCGGCTTCCTTAGCCAGCAGCGCCGGCAAATGAAACGTGGGTCGCACGGCGATCATCAACTCGAGACGCTCCGTGACAGCGGCGAGGGCAGCGGAAGTGGACCATGCGTCGAGCGATGGCGCATCGACGCCCTTGATGTCGTTCAAATTCAGCTCGGCGATGAGGGAGAGGTCGAAGCCGATTTGTTCGCTGCGGCGGGCGAGCCGCGAGACGTAGTCCCACGTTGCAGCCATCTGCTCGTTTTCGACGTTGCGGAGCCAGCCGCCAAAAACCGGCATCCAGTATCCGTAGCGCATCAACGCGCCTCCTGGACCAGATAATCGACGAGGCGCTCAAATGGATTGAAACCGACGACGCGCGGGCCGTCGGAGACGAAATTCGAGAGCGCATTAATGTCGTAGTAGTAGAGCCGGCCGTCGCGATCGTCGACGATGTACTCGACACCGCCCACTTCGACTTTCGCGGCGCTGAAAATCCGCTCGACCGCTGAAATCACATCGTCCGGCGGACGGTAGCCTTCGACGCGCAGGCCGGTTTTCGGTCCTTCCACCACGCATGCGGTTTCGATCTTCGCGCCGTCGGTGGTCTTGCAGATGTCCATCGGGCACAAGTCGAACGTGTCGCCCGCTGTGAACACCTTGATACCGTAGAGATATTTGTAGCCGAGCGTCTCGACGCGCGTGATGTGCCCGCCGCGTGCGGGAATGAATTCCTGGACAATACCTGTGCCGTCAAGCCCGAACTGCAATTTATCTTCGCGCGCTGCTGCTTCGATCTGTTCAGGCGAATCGAAGCGCAGGATGCCCACGCCGCTGCCGCCGATATTTGGCTTGATGACGACGGGGAAGCGCATCCCGCGCGCGGCATCGGCTGCCTGGCTTGGGTGGTTGATGACGACTGAGCGCGGATAGGGAAGTCGGAGAGTTTCGAGGAGTGATAGTTGCAGTGCTTTCGAGGTCTCGTTGCGAAATCCTTCGCTGCCATTTATAACGCGAACGCCCGCGCGTTCGAGATGTGCGAGGTAGCTGAGAGTATAGAAAATCGCGTGGGCGTTCCCGCGCGTCCAGGCAGAAGGGCTCATGCGATTGAAGATCAGGCCAAACTGCTGTGCGCCATTGGGCGAGACGTCGAAGTGGTGACGAGCCGCGTCAAGACGAACGTAGGGCACTCCGCGGCGGTCCATTTCCGCGAATACCGGCTCAAACCAGCGCGGATGCTCGTAGTAAACACCAATTGGCCGCTTCGAGTACGTCAAGTTTTCCTCCGCCATTCAACCGATACGGTCACGGCTCACGGCGTCCCTGCAGAAGGTATTTTACACGTTTGGAATCGCTGGAGGGTTGGATGCGCGTAATGAGGAATCGTTTCGCGGTTTCCTATGCGCGCATCTTAGCGACAACATCGCGATGCATCTTCGCGCGTTCGCGATAGACGGCGCACTGCAGCTCCAAACTCGCGCGATGATCCGGCGGAAGCTTCGCGGCAATCATCTCGCAGTGATTCGCAGCATCGTCCCACCGCTTGGCGTCTTCTTCGATAAACGACAAGAGCTCCTTCGTACGGTCGTCCAACGGAACCTCCTGGGCCGGGTCCTAGAAAAGTGCAGGAGTGTATCACCAAATTGGGTTTTTAAGATGTCTAACGGAGGTACAGGGTATTCGGGCAGAGACACCACAATGAGGCGGATGTTCGTGACAGTTCGAAAGACGCAATCTCTAAGCGTCCGTTGCCAGAACCTAAGAACTGGAGTACGCTCTTGGTGTTTCCAGCCCGTCCACTAGCCGGGACGGGTTCGCGCGGCCTCCTTATTCGAATTCGAGGTCGCTCTCACAGTGCAACGCACCGCGATCCAACCAGACTCGCCGCAATAACAATCATTTCCCAGCGCAACATTGAAATTGCCACGGCCGGACAAAACATCGGCTAGACCGACCAGTTTCCATGAGGAGAGAGTCTATGGGCTCACTGCTTGATTCATTGAAAGAGCAAATCACGCCGGACGTGATTCGCGGACTCACATCGAATCTAGGCGAGTCCGGCGATGCCGTCCAAAAAGGACTTCTCGCCGGAGCAACCACAATTCTGGCAACGCTTGCGAGTAAGGCGCAAGAACCGGGCTTTCTTAGTCAAATCATGAATCTGATTTCGGGTTTCATGACGCGAGGCGCGAGCGCGATGGGTGCGGCAGCGGGCGGGGGGTCGTCCACGGTGGGAAATGCATCGCAGGCCGGCACTAGCCTCTTGAACATGCTCTTTGGCAACAACATTTCGAGCATTCAAAGCAAGATCGCGGAGTTTTCGGGCATGCGCGCTTCGTCGGCGGGAACTATTCTCGCCTCAGCGGCGCCTATGGTTTTGGGCACGCTCGCATCGAAGATGAGTGGCCAGGGACTTACGGCAAGCGGGCTTGGCAATCTGCTGACTGCCGAGCTACCGAGCCTGCGCAGCTTCCTGCCCTCGGGCCTCTCGATTCCGGGACTTTCAAGCGTCAGTTCGCGTGCATCGCAGATCGCGGACGAAGCCCGGGCAGTAAGCACGCCGAAATGGCTCTGGCCAGTGGTCTTGGCCGTACTGTTGATTGGAGCATTGCTTTGGTTCGCCAGCCGAAACACGTCCACTGTGAACAATGCCGTGAATACCGCGACGAACACAGCAACGAACGCCGCTTCGCAAGCGAGCACCGCGGCGTCGAATGCCGCCACCTCGCTGGGTGCTTTCGTAAACGCTTCGATTCCGGGCGGCGTCGCTTTGAACATTCCCGCTAACGGCATGGAGAGCAAGTTGCTCGTCTTCATCCAGGACCCCAATGCGCAACCGAGCCGTGAGACCTGGTTCGAGTTCGATCGGCTGACGTTTGATACCGGAGGAGATCATCTTCAACTCTCCTCGCAGGAGCAACTCGAAAATGTCGCGAAGATCTTGAAGGCCTATCCGAATGTCCACGCGCGCATCGGTGGTTACACGGATACTCAGGGCGACCCGGCCGCCAATCTGAAGCTGTCGCAAGATCGCGCGAATGTGGTGATGGCGCAGCTGGTCGGGCTGGGAATCGATCCATCGCGTCTCGACGCGAAAGGCTATGGTGCCGAGCATCCCGTGGGGGACAACAGTACGATCGAAGGACGCCAAGCCAATCGCCGAATTGCTTTGCGCGTCACACAGAAATAGTGCTCCGCGTTTTCAGCGGCCAGACCGTTCTGTAAGAAATACTCGTTTGACGCGGCGACGGTCGTCAGAAGGGTACGAGTGTGCTTACGACTGATAAAATCGCTGTCACGACGGAACTCGATTACCTGAAAATCATCCGCATGTTCGTGAAATCGAAAGTAACGGCGTAGTGTTTCAAGAAATCATTGCCGAACATGCCTGCCAGGTGAAAGCCAAATTCGTTCTCCCAAGGAAAGGGACCGTCATAGAGGCCAGCGACGTTGTCCTCTGTAATTTCGCCGACCGTGAATTGCGAAATCGTGTAGGGAACTATCTTGAGCATGCCTCCGCCGCCCTGTCCTTCCGTGGCTTTTGATTCGTCGAGATGAATACCGGCTTGCTGGATGGCCGAGTCGGCCAGCTTTACGCCGGCGCCAGCCAGGCCGCTATCAACGAAAAATAGCGACATAGGTCGAGGATTGACGCGCCCCCACGCGACAATGAAGTGATCGCCGGCCATCCACATGGGCACGACAATGCCGTTGGTTACGCGCTTGCCACTCGGATTGCTGGCTCCCGTTTGTGGTTGCCAGCTGTGGCCGGTTGAATGACGGCCGACGGGCGGGGGATTAGGCGGAGAGCCCACCGCGTCGAATCGTTTCAAATTCGCCGCGTTTTTCTTCCGCAGAATCAGCTCGCCAGTTCGGTAATCAATGGTCGAAAGAAATTGATAAAGCACGTTGGTACCGATGCAGCCATTGATTTGCTGGACGCCGAAACCACCGGACATGGACCGCAGCGGCATCATGCCCACTGGAATATTCTTCAGCGTCCAAGAGCCGAGCGTTAGCGAATCGACACGCCCGTTTTCAACTTGCGCATGTTGGCCGCCGCTGAAGGTCCCCTCCACCGAGCCCATGGGCTTCACGTTGAGCTCGCGAGCGAATTCAGAATCGAGAAGAAGTTCGGAGCCGCCCGTGTCGATGAAAAACGCGACATCCGGGCTGCCATTCACGCGCACATTCACCACAGGCAGCGGGTCTGATTTGATAAACGGCAAGCGCGTGCTCTCGCCGGCGTCACGCTCGAATTTATAAGGGTCGTCATCACGAAAGCTTTCGAGTTTGGCTACATTAAGCGTCGAATAGTTTTTCAGCTTTTCGACATCGCCAGGACCAAGCCCCTGGAGCGCGCGGGCGGCATGGAAGAAGTCATTTTTGCGATACAGCATTTCCGCGAGCATGATTTTCGTGTCGGCGTCGCCGCGCTTAAGCTCGAGTGCTTTGTGCAGCCAGGGCTCGGCATCGTCGAGCTTGTTCGAGAGCAGCGCGATATAACCGAGCTGGTATGCTGCATGGAAATCTTTCGGGTCTTTCGCCGCGATCTCCGCGTAGGCATTTTGAGCTTCGGCGAAACGGCCGGATTGGAAGAAGCGATCGGCCTGCGCGATCTCTTCAGGCGTCGGCTTTGGCTTTTTGTTGTGCTTTGATGGTTGCGCGGCGGAATGTGCCCCGCCGATCACTGCCATTGCAAGAAATACAAGCGCGCACGCGCGCTTTAAAAAGTGCATTCACCGCTCCTAAACGCTATGTCGGCAGTTTAGCAAAAGCCTCGCGAAGATTGCGCGCAAAACGCATGGTCAAAGAATGCGAGGCGATTGGTCCACCGGCGCCGCAGGGACGTCGTCGAACCTATTGAGCGATAACCCGTTCGATGCGGCGATCGGGGACCAACCAGATCAGGGCGACCAGAACATACAGCGTCATCGAAATCCAGGGATTCACACGCGCGCAAATAATCGCCAAAACGTAGGTGGCCACGGACGTTTTGCCCTTTCGGTCGTTTCCAATCGCGATTGCGATCGGAGATTCGGTACCGTTACAAGCAATCAGTGTCTTCGCGAGAATGGTAAAGGCAATGGCCGCCAGCAACAGGACGAGTCCATAGACCGCAACTGGGACCGCCGCAAAATGGTTCACTCCCATCCAGCCGGTGACGAACGGAACGAGCGACAGCCAGAACAGCAGGTGCAAGTTCGCCCATAGGGTTGCTCCGTTCACCTTTTGTGCGGCGTGCAGGAGATGATGGTGGTTGTTCCAGTAGATGCCCACGAAAACGAAACTCAATGCATAACTGAAAAATGTAGGTATGGCGGGGCGCAAGGCCGCAAGTGAAGTATCACGCGGGGCGTGTAGATCGAGCACCATGATTGTGATAATGATGGCGATCACGCCGTCGCTAAAAGCTTCTAGGCGACCTTTGCTCATTTACTTTAGTCTTCTCTGATGACGGTAGCCGCGCCGAATCATATCAAGCCGCAGCAAATTGGAACACGTATCGCGAACAAG
Organism: uncultured Acidobacteriota bacterium; assembly: GCA_963729525.1. Classification (GTDB taxonomy): domain Bacteria; phylum Acidobacteriota; class Terriglobia; order Acidiferrales; family UBA7541; genus Palsa-295. The sequence goes on along the minus strand of CAVSOB010000005.1, from coordinate 1,226,425 downwards.
GGGCTACAAATTGCATCCGCGATCCAGCGGCCTCTTGTTACTTGTACTTGCCCGAAACGCGCGAGCGAGAGAGAATGGCGCGGCGAGCACGCTTAATGCTCGCGGCAGTTCAACTGAGGGGGACAACTGTGGCCGACAACTATTCCGAGCAGAAAAGCACGCTGGTGATTCGTGTGCCGCTCTCCGAGGAAAGCTACGCATCGATCTATTTTTCGAATCACGAAGGCAGGCCGATGAACGCGCGAGAATGGTGGCATCTGAAGCAGGTGGTGGAGCTGGCCAGCCACGCATTCAGTGCGCCGGAGGACAAACAGCCGGGTGCGACGCAGGCGATGGTCGCCGGCGCGTAGCAGGACCGAAATCCTCGCGGAGCCGAAATTCTCGGGTTGCGGCGACGGTGCACGCGACGACAGATGCGATTCGAGCTTTTCGAGATTCACGATCAGCCCTGGTTTCCAGATTTTTTCCGGCGCGAAGTACTGGACGCGCTGCAGATGATACTGGAACGCACGGATGCTTATAGGCCGATTGCCGGGCGGTTGCGTCAGGCTCTGAGTTCCTCAGGCGCGCACGAGGTACTTGACCTATTTTCGGGTGCGGGCGGCCCATGGCCGGCGCTAGTACGGATCCTCCAGAGCGAGGGAGCTCCTGCCATCGAAGTTTTTCTTACCGACAAGTTCCCTAACATTTCCAACGGTGGATGCACCAAGACAGGTTGCGCGACCGGCATACGCTATCTCAGCGATCCCATCGATGCAGCCGCAATTCCGGAACGGCTTCAGGGTTTTCGCACAATTTTCTCTTCGTTCCATCACTTCAATCGAGAACAAGCGAACCGCTTTTTGCGAGATAGTGCAGAGAGAGGCGAGGGAGTGGGAGTTTTCGAGGTGGCATCACGGCACACCTTCACATTCCTCTCGATCTTGACGATACCGCTCGCCAATTGGCTTTTTGCGCCTTTCCGGCGACCGTTTCGCTGGTCGCGCATGCTGTGGACATACGTGGTCCCCATCGTTCCGGCTGTGCTTCTTATTGACGGATTGATTTCCTGTCTGCGGGCTTATTCACTTGTAGATCTGCGGGCGATGACCGCAGGTGTGAGTAATTCCGACTATGAGTGGCAGATTGGCGAGGAAGCGAACGACCATCTGCCGCTGCGGGTTACTTATCTAGTGGGCTGTCCGAAAAAATTGCTCGCCCCTCATTGATTACCGTTCTTGCCCGCACAAAAGACTTCATCCGTCCTAAGATTGTTGTCTTACCATGATTCGCCGGCGCGCTTGCGTGTAATAGACTACGATTCAATGAGCCGTGTCGCCCGCTGAACGCCAATTCGATTCCGTGGTTGTCGGTTCGGGCCCCAACGGACTTGCGGCGGCGATAACGCTTGCGCAGGCCGGCCAGTCGGTGGCCGTCTTCGAAGCCGAGCCTACGATCGGCGGCGGTATGCGTTCGGCTGAGCTCACACTGCCGGGATTCATCCACGATGTTTGCGCCGCAATCGTCCCGCTCGCCCTCGTGTCGCCCTTTTTCCGAACGCTGCCACTTGCGAAGCACGGACTCGCGTTCATTCAGCCCGATGTGCCTCTGGCGCATCCTCTTGACGACGGTACGGCGGTGATCGTTGAGCGCTCGGTGCAGCAAACGGCGACCGGCCTCGGTCGAGACGGAGCGAGCTATGCGAGCCTCTTCGGTCCGCTTGCGCGCGATTGGGCGAAACTCGAACCGGTGGTCCTTGGTCCGCTGAAATTTCCCGACCATCCTCTGATCGCTGCGCGATTCGGGCTGAACGCGATGCGCTCAGCCTCTTCCCTCGCGAAATCGAAATTTCGTGACGTGCCTGCTCGCGCGCTTTTTGCGGGACTTGCAGCCCACTCGATTTTGCCACTCGAAGACTCTCCAAGCGCCGCGTTCGGCCTGATACTCGGGAGTCTGACTCACGCAGTCGGATGGCCAATCGTTCGCGGGGGCACGCAGAAGCTTGCCGATGCATTGGCTGCGCACTTCCGTTCGCTCGGCGGTGAAATTCGTGCAGGCACACGTGTGGCAAGCGTCGATGAACTGCCGCCAGGGGCCACCGTTTTCTGCGACGTCTCGCCGCAGTCGCTCGCTAGAATCGCCGGGTCGCGTTTCACTCCCAGGTTTCGCGCCGCGCTTGAGCGTTACCGTTATGCCCCAGGCGCCTGCAAAGTTGATTGGGCGCTGGACGCGCCGATTCCGTGGAAGGCGCCCGAGTGCGCACGAGCGGGAACCGTTCATGTTGGCGGCACCCTTGAAGAAATCGCGGCGTCTGAGCGCGATGCGTGGAACGGCGCAGAATCTTCCGCGCCGTTCGTGCTGCTCGCGCAACCGACGCTCTTCGATCCCTCGCGCGCACCGGAAGGGAAGCACACGGCATGGGGGTATTGTCACGTGCCGAACGGTTCGACCAAGGATATGTCCGGCGCGATCGAAGCGCAAATCGAGCGCTTTGCGCCGAATTTTCGCTCGCATATTTTGCATCGCAATGTGATGTTGCCCGCCGATCTGCAAGCGCACAATGCGAATCTAGTCGGCGGCGATGTGGGAGGAGGTGCGGTGACACTGTCTCAACTCTTCACACGGCCCACGTGGCACCTCTACGCGACGACGGATCCGCGCATCTACGTCTGCTCGGCTTCGACGCCGCCAGGCGGCGGCGTGCACGGTCTGTGTGGCCACCTAGCCGCTAAACGAGCTTTGCGCAAGTAATGGGACGGACTGGAAAGACTTGGTGAGCGATCGACGGTTACTTTGTCTGCAGCTCCGTGAGCGCAGCTAGCACTTCTTCGCTGTGCTTGCTGGGGTTCACGTCCATGTATTCCTTGACGATTACTCCATCGGGATTGATCAGGAAGGTGTGCCGGGCGGAAAGCTTCGTGATGCCGAAATTCATCACCGAACCGTATTCTTCGCTCACCTTTTTGTTTGTATCTGCGAGTAGCTTGAAGTTCAGTCCCTCTTTTGCGCAGAACTGCTTGTGCGAAGCAGCATCCTGCACGCTCACGCCCAGGATCACCGAATTCTTCGCCTGATACTGTGCCAAGTCGCGTTGAAAATTGTGCGCTTCGGTGGTGCAGCCGCCGGTGAAGTCTTTTGGATAGAAGTAGAGGACCACCCATTTCCCTCGGAAGTCGTGCAGATTGACGGGTGTGCCGTCCTGCGAAATAAGCGCGAAATCGGGGGCTGTCGCACCGACGGCGGGAGTGTTCGGATCGGCGCCTCGGGTGAGAGTATAGCCGGCGAGCACGACCACTAGTCCTATAACGGCGAGCAAAGCCTTACGATTTGTATTCGGCGGCGAGGGTTGAAGCATTTATTACTCCTGGGGTAACTTGGGCAGGCGATATTATGCACGGTTTCGGGCCAATCCGAAATGAGTTGCAGCGCGCTAGGGAATCACGGCTGCCTCTTCGCGGATCCGCTGCCAGGCTCGTTCAACGTGACGCAGCTCCGTTTGCGATTGGCCAATCGACATGCGGAGTGTGAGACGGTTGTTCAATCGCGTGTGCGTCAAATACAGATCACCGCTCGTATTCAACCGATCCATGATGCGCTGGTTCGCTTCGTCGCCTGCGCGATGGCGGAAGCACACCAAATTGAGCGGCGCGGGCGCAGCTACTTCGAAGCGCTCGTCGGCGCGCACCCATTCTGCGAACTGCTGCGCGAACTCCACGTGACGCCGCACGTGATGCCGCAAGCCAGCGGCACCATAGTGGCGAATCACGAACCATAACTTCAGGGCGCGAAAGCGCCGACCCAACGGGATTTGCCAGTCGCGATAGTCAATCACCGCGCCGGATTCTGTAGCGCGGTTGCGCAGGTATTCCGGCAGCACGCTCAACGCGCGAATGAGCGCCGCGCGGTCGCTGACGTAGAAGCAGTCGCAATCGAAATTCGTGAACATCCACTTGTGCGGATTGAAACAGTAGCTATCGGCCAACTCGACGCCGTCGTGCGTCCAGCGAAATTCGGGACAGAGCGCGGCCGTGCCGGACATAGCCGCATCAACGTGCAGCCAAAGCCTTTGTTCCCGTGCAACCGCGGCTATTTCGCGGACGGGATCGATCGCGTTGGACGATGTGGTGCCGATCGTCGCGCAGATAAAAAACGGAATGTTGCCGTCGGCGCGATCGCGTGCGATTTGCGAGGCGAGCACCTCCGGGCGCATCGCGAAGTTTCCGTCCACTTGGATCATGCGCAGATTCGCGCTGCCGATGCCGGCGATCTTCGCCGCTTTCTCGAGCGACGAGTGCGCCTGCGTCGAAGTATAAGCGACGAGCCGGCCATCGCAGCCGCGCTCGTTCGTCGCGAGATCCGTCGCGCGTTCCCGGGCCGCCAGCAGCGCACACAGCGAGGAACTCGACGCTGTATCTTGAATCACGCCGCCGCCCGGGCCGCTCGACGCGAATTCCGCAGGCAACGCGAGCATGTCGACGAGCCAGTCAAGGACATGCGTCTCAAGCTCGGTGCACGCAGGACTCGTGGCCCACAGCATCCCTTGAACTCCGAGCCCGGCCGAAAGCATTTCTCCCAGAATTGACGGAAACGAGTTGTTGGAAGGGAAGTAGGCGAAAAAATTCGGCGATTGCCAGTGCGTGATGCTGGGTAGTATGAGCCGTTCGACATCGGCCATCATGGCATCGAACGATTCCCCGCGCTCAGGCGCCTGCGCCGGAAGAGCGGCTCTTAGTTCGCCAGGCTTCGCCTGCGACAGTACTGGAAACGATTCGACTCGCTCGTAATAGTCGGCAATCCAGTCGACCATCTCTTTGCCACGCCGCCGAAACTCGTCCGGTGTCATGTGGAATGATTGCTTCGGTTCCACCGCTGCCATGCCTCACCTTTCGCCTTCGCGTGCAAACATATCACGGCAGCCGTTGGCGTGCGCTGAGCTTGGCGTGGCCTCAGGCTGCATATGACCTAATCGTGCGTTAAACTCGATTGCGCCAAACCAATGACCGCAGAAAGTTTCAGTGCGAAGCTGTCTACAATCGTTCTTCCCGATGCCGACGAGCGTCCCGTACGCCTCGGCTCGTTGTGGGAGTCGCAACCAGCAGTCATCGTTTTGCTGCGTCATTATGGCTGAGTATTTTGCCGCGAGCACGTCGCGCAGTTGCGCGAGCATCAAGCGGAAATCAAGGCGCGGGGAGCGAATCTCGCGGCGATTGGCATGGGCGATTTCCGCTACGCGCGGCTTTTCCGTGAAGAGACCGGCATCACGTTTCCGCTTCTGGTTGACGCGAACCGCGCTGCCTACCGCGCCGCTGCATTGAAGAGCGCCAACCTGTTTCACCTGCTGCGTCGCGACAACGCTGTTGCGCGCAAACGCGCCAACGCCGCCGGGCACCGACAGCACAAACTCGGCGAAAACCCCTTCCAACTCGGCGCAACCTTCGTTTTCGGTCCCGGCAATGTGGACCGCCTCAGCTACATCAACGAGACATTCGCCGACAATGCTAGCGTTGCCGACGTGTTATCCGTGCTCTCGGGTTGAAGACCCGCGAATCATTTCGACTCCGGTTTCATCCAATTTTGAGGCCTATCAAACGCGCGGGTTAGATCGATGGTAACGGAGGCGGGAAGTGGCTGACAAAGGTTATGCCCTCTCAGTGCTGGACCTCTCGCCCGTCTCAACCGGTTCAACGAGCGGGCAGGCTTTGCGCAACACAGCCGACCTCGCGCAGCTTGCCGATGAACTTGGCTACACACGCTACTGGCTCGCCGAGCATCACAACACGCGCCTGGTCGCCAGTTCCGTCCCCGAATTGATGATTGGCCACGTCGCGAATGTGACGAAGCGTATTCGCCTGGGTTCGGGCGGCGTTATGCTGCCAAATCATTCGCCGTTGCACGTAGCCGAAGCGTTCCGCGTTCTCGAGGCGCTGTATCCGGGCCGCATTGACCTCGGGCTGGGCCGCGCACCCGGGACGGATACCGTCACCGCATTGGCGCTGCGACGCTCACGCCAAGCCGTCTTCTCAGATGAGTTTCCGCAGCAGCTCGACGAACTCCTCGGCTTCCTCACCGACGATTTCGCGGAGGAGCATCCGTTCCGTCACGTGAAGGTCCGTCACGTGAAGGCCATGCCGATGGATGTCGGTACGCCCGAAATCTGGCTGCTCGGCTCGAGCGACTTCAGCGCACAGCTCGCTGCCAAGCTCGGGCTCGGCTTCGCTTTTGCGCACCATATTCAGCCGTCGCCCGCCGTTGCGGCGCTGCGCATGTATCGTGATTACTTCCGCCCCTCGAAATATTTCTCCGAGCCTCGGGCGCTTGTGGCCGTGTCGGTCGTGTGCGCGGAGACTGACGAGCGTGCCGCAGAAATCGCGCGCCCGGTGGAACTGGCTCTCCTAAAGTTGCGGCAGGGAAGACTCGGCCAGCTACCGAGCATCGCCGAAGCGACCGATTATCCGTATTCAGCAGAAGAGCGCGAGTTGATCGCGCTGGATCGCGACCGTGTCTTCATCGGCTCACCCGCCACGGTTCGTGAGCGCCTATCGGCACTCGGCGAGCGCGCCGGTGTGTATGAAATCATGGTGATGTCATTGGTTCACGATCATCCCGACCGCCGCCGGAGCTACGAACTACTGGCAGAAGCCTTCGCATTGGGCGGACTGCCTAGCGCGGCGCCGATCACGATTGGCGCAAACGCAACACGTCCTTAATCGCTCGTTGGGTGCCTCCAGCCCGCCACGGCGAGGATAATTGCGGCCTTCGGCGACATCGCCACAACACCACATCCATCACAATCCTCGGCACCGTCACCAAACCAGTTAGAGGGTGACAGCCGCGCACCGTTACCGTTAGCAATCAGCGGGGGAGACGTTGCCGGAAGCACACATTTCGTGTTAGTATGGGCTTGCGTTTGTTGCTCTTGAGACTCCTTTTGACGCGTTCGAGAAGGCTGCCGGGCAACCGCCCTGCGGCCTTTTTTTGTGACGGGCAAGGGAACCAAAGCACCAAATAGCTTTCCGGGAAGCCCAGCTAAAGGTCTTCCTATGAATCAATTAGGAGCGGGGACAGTGGCTAGAGAGCAAGGTACAGTTAAGTGGTTTAACGCAGCCAAGGGCTACGGGTTCATCCAGCGCCAATCGGGTGAGGACGTTTTTGTTCACTTTTCGGCGATTCAGGCCGATGGGTACAAGTCCTTGAACGAAGGGCAGGCCGTTGAATTCGAAGTCAAGCAGGGCCCGAAAGGTCTGCAGGCAGAGAGCGTTACCGCCCTCTAATCCCGTCAGAACGCGCGGTGTTTTAGATTCAGTCTCAAAGTAGGCTTCGAGGGGGCGGCTAGCCCGCCCTTTTCGGATGATTCAGCGGCGAAATAGAACGGCTTTCTGATCGGTGCCAGCCTTAATTTATTCTGGGTAGGGCGGTCTAATTCACGAGGAGGCAAAGTGCAGACATTGGTTGAAGGACAGGCAATCAAGCACGAACAGTACGGGACTGGCGTGGTCACTGAATCCAACAACGAGAGGACGACCATCGATTTCGATAATCACGGTGTCAAGAAGTTCGTTACATCCATTTGGACCGCAGAACTAATTGGCGAACCCCCCGCTCAGCCGCCCGCGCGCCGTCGCGGCCGCCGCAAGTCTAAGAAAGCATCGGCATAGCACACGCCTTCTCGCATCCCGCGAAGAAACATCTTCTGCCTCGGGCCGGAAAGCCGGCCTCGAGGCATCGGTCCGTTCGCCATTCGTCGACGGCACGCGGACCGCTCTTTCGCGGTTATCCCGTGGCTACGGCTCGACCAAGTTTTTGCGAATAGCAAAACGCACCATGTCGCTAAAGCTCTCGAATTCCATTTTGTGCATGATGTGAGTGCGATGACTCTCGACCGTACGGGTCGAGACCCCTAACACCGCGGCCGCCTCTTTGTTACTTTTTCCTTGCGCCAGTAACTGAATGATTTCGGCCTCGCGCGGCGTGAGTGACGTGCCGGCAATCACGGAATCGTCGGAGCCGTCCGACTTTGTTTGCGCAAAGTTTTCCGCCATCGTGGACGCGAGACATCCGGTGAAATACTGCTCACCGCGACGCACCCGGTTGATCGCCGTCACGAGCTCCGCGTTTGCGTCTGACTTAAGCATGTATCCTCGCGCGCCCGACCGCAATACCTCGCGCGCGATTTCCTCCGTATAGTGCATAGAAAGCACGAGGATATCGGTATTCGGTGAAATCTCCCGTATTTGCCGCGCCGCATCGAGCCCATTCATCTCCGGCATGGTCAAATCTAGTAAGACCATGTCTGGTTTTGTTTTTTTTACATGTTCGACCGCTTCGACACCGTTCGTCGCCTCGCAACAAACCTCGACTCCCGCCTGCTCCTCCAGCAAATGCTTCAACCCGCTGCGGACCACGGCATGGTCATCCGCGATGAGCACACGATACGATTTCTGCGCCACATTCATTCAGACCTCCTTGTTGTTACTGGTGTGATTTTCTTGGTTAATCAGCGGCGGAAAGACTGCGCTGACGACGGTTCCCTGACCCAGAGCGCTCTTAATCTCAAACACACCATTTAGCTGTGCGACACGCTCGCGCATCCCGGCGGTTCCCACTCCAAGCTCCACATCTCCGCCTGGTGCGGGCCCGGAGAATATCGGCATCCCCCGGCCATGGTCCTGCACTTCAACGCGGACGTCCTCACTCACTCGAGACACGCGAATAATTGCGTCCCGGCTGCCCGAGTGTCTGTGTACGTTGGTCAAGGCCTCTTGCACAATTCGGAAGATGGCAATTTCTGTATCTCTCGGTAACCGCCCGAATCCCTCGTCCATCTCCAAAATCGCCTTGATTCCGCTGCGCTCGGAAAATCCTCTCGCATACCAGTGAAGGGCGGGATAAAGCCCGCCTTCGTCGAGAAGGGGAGGATGCATCAAATGCGATATCGTACGCACCTCGCGGATGATTTCGTCAGCAGCTTCTGTGGTAGCCCGCACGAGATCGCGTGCCTCTTTGCTCGATTTAGGAACCAGATTTCGGATGCGACCGAGCATCATTTTGATCGCCGCCATGCTTTGCACAGCGGTCTCATGAAGATCTCGGGCGATGCGCCGCTGTTCGGCATCGCGCGCGTGAAGCAACTGGCGAGAAAGCCGGCGCAATTCGCTTTCGCGCTCGGTGCGTTCCGTGACGTCCTCGGTAGTACCGATCATACGCACGGGCTCTCCCGCACCACTGTGCGCGGGCCATGCTCGCGTGTGAAGAATTCGCACAGTTCCGTCGAGGATCTCCCAGCGAACCACCGACTCGATCGGATAGCGACGGCTCGCGGCGGAACGCGAACCTCGCCTCATTTCATCGCTAAGATCGAGCTGAATGAGCCGTGCAAACTCAGCGAACGTGGGCATGATATGGGCGGGGTCATAGCCCAATATCCGGTAAAGTTGCAGTGACCAGGTCATTTCGCCCGTTCGAAGATCTAACTCCCAACTGCCTAGGTTCGCCAAACTCTCTGCCTCAGCTAGCAAGGATCCACGCTTAGCGAGTTCCTCTTCTGTTTTTTTTCGTTCGCTGATGTCGCGGGTGACGACAGCAAAGCCAGCAATTGGCCCTCGTCATCGCGTAGTTGGGCGATGACAACCTCCGCCCAGAAATGCGAACCATCTTTGCGCACCCGCCAACCCTCACCTTCAAATCGTCCTTCCCGCAGGGCTTGGTCGATCTCGCGGATTGGCTTTTCACTTGAGATATCCTCGGCCGGATAGAAGCGCGAGAAGTGCAGCCCCAGAGCTTCTTTTCCCGAGAAACCCAGCATCCGTTCCGCGGCGTTGTGCCAGTTCGTGACGTAACCGTGGGGATTTAAGGTCAAGACGGCGTGATCCTTCAGACTCTTAAGGAGGACGCGATAGTGCCTCTCGCTCTCCCTCCAGGCGCGTTGCGCCTCCCGCTCGTCAGTGACGTCGCGCGCAACCCCAATCATCCGTGTAACGTTCTTGCTTGCGTCCAAGACCGGGACACAACGGATATGAAACCTCCGAACGCGCGCATCGGGGCGCCGGTAGCGGATCTCCTGTTCGAACGGAATACCTTCACTCACAGCACGAGCCAAATTCTGACGTACGATCACAGCATCGCTCGGTTCGATTCGATTGAGTGCCGCTTCTACGGTGATTGGTCCTCGCGTCGGATCCTCGCCGATCAGGTGGTAAAGGTTTTCCGAAAGCATCCGTGTTGCGCCTTGCGAATCCAGCTCCCAACTACCGAAATGGGCGATCTGCTCGGCTTGCGCCATTAGTTCTTGGTTTTTTTGCAGCTTGATTGCGGAAGTTCTTTGCTCGGTTACGTCCTGAGAAATTCCGCGGATCAGCCGGACAGATCCGCTTTCATCCTTGATCGGAATCGCACGCGAGAAAAAAATGCGTGTCTCATCCCGGGCAGATTGGAAGCGCAATTCGTTCTCCAACGGCTGGCCCGTTTCGATGAGAGTCATCACGTCTTGCCAAACGCGCGCTCGATCCTCCGGGTGAAACAATTGGCAAGCTGTATCTAAAGCGACCGCGTCGCTCCTTGGTTCAAGTCCTAACATACGATACATCTGCTCCGACCAAAGGAAAGTCCGGCGCTCGACGTCATATTCCCAGCTGCCTACATTCGCGATTTGCTGGGTTTGTTCGAGCAGGGATTCCATCTTGAGGGCATGCTCTTCAATCTTTCGCAGCCCCGTGACGTCCTGCACCAGCACTCTGATCGTGCGCTCGCCGGTGGGCGCGTCCACGGGCACTGCGCGTGCTATGAACGAATGAGATCCATCTGCCAAATTCAGTGAATATTCGAAATCCTCTGCGATTCCACTCTTATGAACACGCTCGAAGAGTGTGCGGAAGGGCGTGTATGCGTCTTCCCCGATGATGCTGACTAGCGGTTGGCCCAGCATTTCCTCGAGGGGACGAACGAGGAGAGATTTATTCCCCGTCCACACGTTTTGCTCCGAAGCAAACGTGACGAACCTCGGATCGCTCAGCTACAGTGTCGGAGTCCGTATTTAGTCGGTATCAACATGGACGATTCGCAGACCAATGCCCCGTACATTCGTCTGGCCTCGGTGGAGATTACTTCCGTGCCAATATCAAGTCAAGATAATTGTTTAAAATGCTAAAAACGTTAATCCGTACAATTCCTTAGGTGAAAATTGGGTATTGTTGCGAATTGCTTTATGCATCTAAGAGGCCTACCGTGGCGTCCTAGCTGGAAGGGGAGTATCTCTCATGTTTCTGGCGCAACGTCCAAGGTGGAATCGGGCGACGACTAGAAACAGCTATCTTGCCGGAGTCGCGCGCGGCACTCGTGCCTCCGCACGCCCAGATAACCTGCGGCGCGTGGCCCGGCAGGATGGCGAGAGCCCGATAGAACTAGCCCTGGCCCGCGTGGCTTCTGCTACGTCTGCGCCGTAACTCCAGCCAAAGCAAGATCCCCGCTGCAATTGACGCGAGGCTCGCGGCCTGCGCATTCGTCATGCCAAAAAACGATCGCGGATTAATCCGGATAAATTCCACGAGGAACCGCGCGATACCCGTCAGTACCAGATAGGCGGCAAACACCGTGCCAGCGGACGCCTTTCCCGCAGCCGCGAGCTGTTTAGCGCCCATGCGCCAAAGGATCCAGGCAATTAGGCAAGACGCGATCAATTCGTAAATCGGCGTCGGATGTACGCGGTCAGTAGTCGGTACTAGACCATTCGGAAAGCTCATGCCCCACGAGAGCGAAGTCGGTACACCGTAATCGCCGTCGCCCGAAAGTAAACACCCGATGCGTCCGATACCGTATCCGATGGCCGCCGCAGGCGAGCCCGCATCCATCATCCTCAACAAAGGAATTCTTTCGCGCTGCGCCAGCCAAACGAATACGCCAAATCCCGCCAGCAGCCCGCCAAACCACGCGAATCCAAACTGGCTGAAGAGGTCACTCCATGGATGTGCCAGAAAATCGGATGGCGATTCGAGTACATGGTACAACTTCGCGCCAACAATGCCCGCGAGGCAGGGAATCGCGATGAACATCTCAGCATCAGTGTCGATCCCGCGGCGCTGCAGGTCCGCGCGCAGCACGTAAAAAGAGACCAACATCGCGAGTGCGACCATTAGCCCGTAAGTGGGAATCGTGAGCCAGCCGATATGTAGAAAGGGAATCACGGCCAGCCAGTTTACAGGTCGAGTTGTACGATGAATAGTGCGATCGCAGCAGCCGGGACCTTCTTGTGGAAGTGGATTGCGGATTTGCTCCTCAGGTCGGCATCTTCAGGAAGAAATAAACGGCGAGAAAACCGAAAATCGCATCTGGCGCCCATGCGGCAAGGACGGGGGGTAATTGCCCGGCTGAGCCGAGCGCTTCAAAAAGCGCCGCCGTGGCCCAGTACACGATTCCCACACCCACCGCGAGCGCAAGACCGCCGATCGCTCCGCGTGTCCCGACCAAAAATGCAAACGGCGCCCCCAGAAATACGATAATCGCCGCAATGAGAGGAAACGCGAATTTCTTCTGCCATTGAACCGAGAGCCGCGCCGTGTCAAAACCCGCCTTCTGCAAGCTCTGGATGTAACTCCCCAGTTGCCGCCAATTCATCTGGTACGACTGCCTCACCTCGCGCCGGAAATAACTAGGCGGTTCTGTCAATTCGGGGAGCGACGAAACTTTGAACGGCGCGTAACGCGTGATCCGTCCGTCGTTGAAATCGCGTACCCAACCCCCAGCTAGAGCCCAGGTGTTCTCACTCGGCTCCCACGTGGCGCGCGCTGCGAAAACCCGGCGGCGAATTTGAAATGTAGCGGGGTCGATTTCAAACACATTCAAGCCGCCGAACAGTTGGTTATCTGGATCGAACAACTCGTAGTTGTAGATCTTATTGTCTTCCCCCATGATCCACTGACGCGCAGGCTGGAAATAAGTCTGCGCCGGCCGACCTTTGATCTGGTTGCGAAGAGCATCCTGCCGCTGATTGGCATAAGGGAGAATCGTGTCGTCGAGAAGGAACATGCCTCCGGCGATCAGGCCTCCTGCAAGCGTGAGTGGAAGGATGAGCCGGTAAAGGCTGATGCCACTGGCCTTGAATGCGATCACCTCATTGTTTTTCGCGAGAATGGCCAGAGTCACGAGCGTAGCCACAAGCGTCGCAAGCGGGGCGAGCTGATATACGAAGTAGGGGATGAGATAACGAAAAAACTCCAGCACCATCGAAATCGGAATGTGATTTCGCGAAATATCGCTCAGCATGTCGAACAGCGTGAAGGCGTCAAATATGACGACGAATCCGGCCAGCAGCACACCAAAATAGTAGAAAAACCCTTGGAGCAGATAGAAATCGATCATCATCGGGAATCCAGCGGCCGTCCCCGCGCCTGCCGCGCGGCGAATCCCTGCCACCGTTTGCATGCGCTCAATTGGTCCCTCGGCGGTCATCGTCGTTTTTCTCACCGGACCGTTGGGAATCGAACCATTCAGGAGACGACCGTTCGCCGATGGCATCGGCGCTGCTTCGGATTCGAGCCTTTGATTCTTGCGGAAGCGCGACCAGTGGGCTTCAAACCACGCAACAATCGGATTGGGCTTTCGGATGTTTTCAATCAGCCGCAGAAGATATAAGCCAATGATGAGCGCGACGATATTTGCGATCCAGATTCCCAGCCACGGTGAAATCGACCCTTGCTGCGCCATGTGCGCACCGGTGACAAAGAGGAAATAATAACCGCCGATCAGAATGAGCGTAAGAATCAGTCCGGTCGCGCGTCCGCCTCGTCGGGGCCGCACCCCTACAGGCACCCCGAGAAGCGCGAAAACCAGGCAAGCAGCAGGGAACGCGATTCGCCGATGAAGCTCCACCCGCGAGTCGCGCCAATTGGTCCCGTGCGCTCGCATCAGCGCCAGCACCGGTAATTCCGCATTTGAGACGGCGGCGCTCTTCGGTCCCGGCGTGACTCCGGGCGAAGCCGAGACGTCAATAGGAATCGCGCTCTCACCAAACGTCGTGACGTTGTAGTGTGCGGGCTCGTGTGGATCGAATTCGTGTGTGCTGCCGGATCCAAGATGAAGCTCAATTTCAGCGTTGCCGGACGAACTGTCCCCTTGAATCACCGTTGCGTCCTCGGCGACGGTGATCGTTGACCCCACCTGTCCGCCCGACGCTGTCAGGAAAACTCCTCGCCAGTGAGTCGCTGCAGCTTCTACATCCTGCACGTATAATACGAAATGCGGAAATCGTTCATCGAACACGCGCGGCTGCACGGCAAACGGAGCTTGCGACGAACGCAGCTGATCTTCCAGGCTGCGTAAGGTGCGCACGGCTACCGGGCTAAGCCAGAACGTCATCACCAGAGTGATCAATGCAGAAGCAGCGGCGACGAAACCCACAGGCAGTAGCAGTCGCCGCAAACTGATTCCGCAGGCATGCAATGCGACGATTTCGCTGTCGGCAGAAAGGCGTCCAAGACCAATTAACACTCCAACGAGCACGGCCATCGGCAATGTGAACGTAAGCACAGGCGGCAACGAGCACAGAAAAAGCTTGGCGACCGTCCATGTTCCGCCCGAATGGCGGACGATCAAATCCATCAGCCGAACAAGTTGTGGGACGAAAAAAACGAATGTGAATACGGCGAGGCCAAGGATGGCGTGCGACGCAACTTCGCGGGTGATGTATCGATCGAGCAGGCGCATGTTCGCGCCCAGTCATTCTAGCACGGGCATTCATCCTGGGCCGGGAACGGCGAAGGGATTCGCCGAATGAGCCGGGTCAACCTGCTCATTCTTTGGCACATGCACCAGCCACAATACCGCGATCCTTCGACGGGCCAGTACTTGCTTCCGTGGACACGACTCCACGCGCTGAAAGACTATTGGGGCATGGTAAAGATTCTTGACGAATTTCCCGGCATCCACGCGACGTTTAATTTCGTCCCGTCGCTTGCCGCGCAAATCGAGGAATATGCGAGTGGCCAGTTCCGCGAATCCTGGTTTGAGATTGCATTCGCGCACGCCGGTTCGCTCTCCTCAGAACAAAAGCGCGAGGCCCTGCTGCGCGCTTTCCAGCTCAACGATAACTTCCTTCACCGCTGGCCCAGGTTCCAAGAACTGCGTTCGCAGGTTCTCTCCGCCGGCTCGGAAGCCTGCATCGCGCATTTCGTTCTGCAGGACTGGCGCGATTTGCAGGTTCTCTCGCAACTCGCATGGATGGACGAAGAATATCTCGCCAGAGATCCCATCATTGCGGAGCTCGCACGGCGGGGAAGGGGATTTACTGAAGACGACAAAGAAGCTCTCCGCGCCAAGCAGCTCGAATTAATGGCCGCGGTACTTCCGGAATATCGGCTGGCGTCTGAACGTGGCCAGATCGAAATTTCCACGACCCCCTTCTACCATCCAATCCTTCCGCTTGTCTGTGACACAGACATCGCCAGGGTTTCAAATCCTCACACGCCGCTTCCGCATCCGGCGTTTCGATATCCCGAAGATGCCCGCGAACAACTAGTCCGCGCGCGAACCTATCACGAGAAGATTTTCGGCAAGCCGCCGAGCGGCCTATGGCCATCGGAAGGCTCAGTCTCCGATCAGTCGCTCGAAATCGCGATGGAACTCGGTTTCAAGTGGTTTGCTACCGACGAAGGTGTGCTCGGCCGGACGCGCAACATCGGATTCTGGCGCGATGCCTCCGGCTATCCTGAAAACGGCGGCAATCTTTATTCGCCGTGGAACTTGGAACGCAACGGCCGCTCGATGATCGGCTTCTTCCGCGATCATTATTTGTCGGACCTCGTCGGCTTCGTCTACAGCCGAATGAGCGCGGACGCCGCAGCAGAAGACTTGCATCGCCGCATCCGGCTCATCGGAGACCGCCAGCCTGCCGGAAAGCCGGCGACGGTCAGCCTGATTCTTGATGGCGAAAATGCCTGGGAGTATTACGCAGGCAATGGACGCGACTTTCTGCGCAAGGCGTATGCGCTGATTGACAAGGATCCCGAAATTTGCGCACTCACTATGACTGAGGTAATTCAAGCCGCGTCAGACGTGCCAAGACTCGAAGGAATTTTTCCGGCTTCCTGGATCAGCGCGAATTTTGACGTCTGGATTGGCCACGGCGAGGACGTCCGAGCATGGGACCTTCTGCGTGATGCGCGAGAGACCTACGAGCGCGCTCTCCTACGTGACAGCACAGGCAATGCAGTTCCGCGCGATCGCCTGGCTAGCGCCTATGAAGCATTGCTCGTAGCTGAAGGCAGCGATTGGTGCTGGTGGTTCGGCCCTGAACATGGCTCGTCAAATGACGCTGAATTCGATCAGCTATATCGCAAACATCTCACGGAAGTTTATACAGAACTCGGCGAATCGGTACCGGACGCACTGGCTCTTCCCATCAAGCGCGCTGCAGAACGAGGCCAGCGCGAAGCGCCTACTTCCTATCTCGACGTCACTGTCGACGGGCGTGAGACCAGCTACTTCGAATGGATGGGCGCCGGGATGTACTCCACCGATCAGCGCAGCGGAACCATGCACGGCCGAAGTTATGTACTTGGCAATCTGTATTACGGATTCGGGCCGCAACGTTTCTACGTTCGCGTCGATCCCGTAGCCGACGCGATGTCCAACATCCAGGATTTTCAAATGCGCCTTACGCTCTGGGATTTGCGCGAAACGCGTATCACGCTCCGAATAACCGATCGAAAGGTGACGCAATGCGTCGTCGAGCAGGAAGGCGCATGTTTGTTGCATCCCGCTCCGGTCGTATCGGCCGCCTACGGAAAAATCCTCGAAGTCAGCCTCGCCCGCGAGTTATTCGATCTGAAGAACCGTCGCGAATTGCTGCTCAGCGTCGCGCTGTGGGAAGGCGGCCTGCCGCTTGACGTTTTGCCGGTCGAAGGCATGCTGCAGGTATCGCTTGGGGAAGAGAACTACGCCTGGTCTCCCGGATAGATTTCGCCGAAAATCACGAAGCCTCGCGATAGGCAATCATAAACAGCCGCCGAAACGGAAACAGCACGCGCCCGTCCGATTGCGGCCGATATAGCGGCCGAATCGCGTCCAAGTATTCGGCAATGAATCGCCGCCGGTCGGACTCGGAATCGATCGCCTCGAGATACGGCCGCATTCCCGAGCCTTTGTACCACTCCACAATATCCTCGGCCGACGACATGATGTGCAGGTAAGTCGTCTCCCAGATATCGAGACGCTCCGCGTGTGGTGCGAGCATGTCATAGTAGTGGGCGAGATTACTGCTGTACCACTCGCGCACTCTCCGGTTCGGAAACCATCGCCTCCAGGAAGCCGACGCCGCAATATCGCGCATCAATTGGTGCGTCGGCCCCTCATGATTGCCCGGAAGCTGCGCTGCAAACGCACCCGCCGGTGCAACGCGGTTCATTAAACGCGGAAAATTCGTCGTGTGGTCTGGAATCCACTGCAGGGAAGCATTCGCGAATACGACGTCGTAAGTCGGCCTACCGTCACCGCTTGCCCATTCCACAATGTCGCCTTTCAGCCACTCGCGCTCAGGCTGCGATTTGCGCGCCGTTTCAAGCATCGCCTCCGAACTATCGAGTCCGGCGATTTCAGCATCGGGCCAGCGCGAGGCCAACACCTCCGTGCTGTTTCCCGGACCGCATCCAAGATCGATCACACGGTGCGCGTCCGGCACCGCGATTCGCGCGGCGAGGTCGCGACAGGGCCGCGTTCGCTCGTCCCCAAATTTCAGGTACTGCTCTGAGTTCCATGTCGGCATTTGAAACTATCAGCCTAACCATCTCTCGGCATGAGTCAAGCGTCTCCACGTTCCTCGCCCTGCCAAGCCCACACAGCCGGCTGCTACATTGAACGCAAGAAGCGGATAGTGCGCGCCGAGTATCTCGACCTAATCTGGGCATTGCCAACCCAATCAGGAGGCCAACATGAAGGAACCAAAATTCAGCATCCGCGCGATTCCAGACGAAATCTCAAGCTCTGTGCGCAATACCCGCAAGTCGCCGCAATACGGTCACCCGGCCCACGTCGAAGTCGCGGGCGGTACCGGCCCATGCCGTCAATGCCTGCGAACATTCGAAGTCGGGAAAGAAAATCGAGTCCTGTTCACCTACAATCCATTCGATGGGCTCGATCCATACCCGTCACCGGGCCCGATCTTCGTCCACGAAACCGCGTGCGCCACATATTCGCCGCAAGATAAATTCCCAGACAGCCTTCGTTCGCTGCCGCTCGTGTTTGAAGGTTACGGCAGCGATCGCTGGGTGACCGCTCGCGAAAAAGTAAATGACGGAGCGGCCGAGGCTGCAATCGCGAGAATTTTCGATCAGCCCGATGTCGAGTACATCCACGTTCGCCACGGAGGGGCGGGCTGTTTCATCGCTCACATTAACCGCTTATAAACAGGTAAGGCAGAACGCGCGCGCGACCCAAAATCTCGGTCGCGCGGCTTACTCACGACGCCCATCTAATATTCGCACCGAATCGTGTGTTAGACTCCTGCTGACGACGATCCAACACCCCACACGATTCAGGGGCGCCCCCGAGGAGCACGCAGCGATGTTCTTTGTCCTAACCGTCGTTCTCATCATCGCGCTCGTCGGCAGCATTCCCAAATGGCCTCACAGCAAGGGTTGGGGTTACTTTCCCAGCGTCGGCTTGGGCCTGGTGCTACTCGTGCTGCTGATTCTGGCCATAATGCACCGGCTTTAGTCCAGTTTCTACTGTATGGTGTACAGAATCATTCGCTATAGACTAGTTTCCCTGAGGGCGGGCGGACGTCGGGCTTCGCAGCTAGCTCAATCAAGGAGAAAACAATATGGCAACCAAGAAATGCGAACACCCAATCTGTAGCTGCCAGGTGACCGACGGCAGTTATTGCAGCGCCGAGTGCGAAGCCATGGAAGAAACTCCGGATGTTGATTGCCTCTGTCCGCATCCAGGCTGCACCGGCCATACCGAAGCGCGCTCTGCCTCAGCCTAACTGGCCTTCGCGGGTTGGATCCGGCTGTTTGTCGGGCGGAGGTGCCATGCTGCGTTGGGCGGTAATCTTCCTCGTGATCGCGATCGTCGCGGGTATTTTGGGTTTTGCTGGACTGATGGTAGCGGCGGCGGGAATCGCGAAGCTGCTGTTTTATCCGTTCCTGATTCTCTTCCTGATCACGCTCGTCTCCGGTCTCGTAAATAGAAACAAAGTTTGAGACAGCGTTGAAGAAAAGGTAGGGAAGCGCCTTGCTACTCAGGCGCTTTTGACAAATACCAGCGACGCCGAATTAATGCAGTAGCGTAATCCGGTCGGCTGCGGCCCATCGTCGAACACATGCCCCAAATGGGCGTCGCACCGTCGGCACGCGACCGCATTCCGAATGATCCCGAAGCTGCGATCCTCGATCGTTTCAATATTTTCCTTCGCGATCGGCGCCCAGAAACTCGGCCAACCCGTGCCCGACTCAAACTTCGTTTCAGAACTGAATAGGGCCGTCTCGCAACACACACACCTAAACAATCCCTTGTCGTGAAGGCTCCAATATTCGCCTGAGAACGAAATCTCGGTATCCGCTCTTCGCGTGATTTCGTAGACGCTTCGATTTTTTAACTGCGCTCGCCATTCGTCGTCCGTCTTCACGATCTTCGGAACCTGCACGGTACCCAATCGTCCGCCGTCCTTCGAAAACTCCATGATTGTCACAATCGCAGGCGGACCTGCGGCAGCCATTTTCGCGGCCATCGCATGACGCCCGCGAAACCGCAGAATCGCCAGTCCCATTAGCGCGCTGACCGATAGCGTCAGAAACACCCGTCGCGTAACCGGACCAGACGAGTTGTCACTCAAGTTGTTACCTTCGAATCCCATCACTTGTATTTTCGCACGATTCAGCACAGAAACCCGCCTAGCGACGGTAGTTTTACGCAGACCCATCACAGTATTGCGTACTAACTCGAATTGACGCTCCCGCCCAAGCGCCACATAGTTGCCCGCACTCAAGCAGAGCGCGATTCGAAATAAACGAGTGGCGGCCGGCTCAGCGCCTCCGAGCTGTCCGAGCCCGCGGGAAAACATCACAGGGCAAAGGTCTTAAATGAGCAGAACCAAATATTTTTTCTGCCTTTCTCTCCTCGCAAGCAGCGGATCGCTACTCATCGTGTCCAATCGCCCGATCGCGCCCGTAAAGCCAGCCATCGGTCGGTCCGCGCCAGCCAAACAATCAAGCCCACTATCCATCCCGCTCACCTTCGAGGCCAATAAAGGACAAGCGCCAGCCGCAGTAGCATTCCTCGCTCGCGGGCCCCACCTGTCGACATTCTTGACCCGCACCGGGATCGACGTCGAGTCCCGCGAACCTCGCGCCAGCCGCTACAATCTCGCGAAGCATCGCCGCATTCAAATCACCTTCGCGCAGGCTCCCCGAGGCTCCGACCAAATCGCCGATCACCCGAATGCCTCCGTGAAATGGAAGGGAATCGAACTGCTTCGCGCTCACAGCAACTACTTCATCGGTCGTGATCCCTCGCATTGGCGCACAAGCATTCCTCATTACGCCCGCGCAGAAGCGCGCAGCGCCGTTCCCGGAGTAGACGTAATAGCCTATGGCAACGCAGCCACGGATCGCCGCGGAGACCAACTCGAATTCGACCTTCGATTAGCCCCCGAAGCGAACGCAGACGACCTGCGAGTCAAGATTTCTGGCACCGAGGATATGCGCCTCAGCGCTGCAGGCGATCTGCTGACGCGCGTAGAGAACTACGAACTCGTAATGCATAAGCCAGTGCTTTACGAGGAGAGCCCCAGAAGGGAACTGACGTGCAGCGGCACCACGAGGCCCTGCCCCTTACAACGCCATCCTATAAAAGGTGCCTATCTCCTTGAGCCCGACGGCTCAGTCGGCTTTCGCATCCCTCGCCGCAATCCCCACGCTGTACTGGTAATCGATCCCTCGCTCTCAGTCACGTATTCCACTTTTCTCGGCGGCGCGGGGGAAGATAGTGCCAATAGCATCGCCGTTGATTCCGCAGGCAAGTTGTACGTGGGTGGAACCACAACTTCGGCCTCCACGTTCCCCGAATCAGTCACCGCGACGGCAGGACCTGGCGGAGGAACCACCGATTTTTTCATTGCTAAAATTGACCCGACTATCTCAGGCCCAAATTCGCTCATATATCTCGCGTTTCTCGGCGGCAGCGGAACCGAGAACGGAGGCATAATCGCCGTCGACACCTCCGGCCGCGTCGCAATAACCGGCACAACTACTTCCGCCGATTTCCCCGTCACCGACGGCAGCACGCGTAGCACCGGTCCTAATGACGTCGCGGTTGTCGAACTGGCACCGACCGGCGCCACGCTCGTCTATTCAACGCTCTTCGGCGGCAGCGGCTCTGAATCAACGCAAAGCACAGGCGGCATCGCACTCGATCAAGCCGGCGAAATATTCATAGCTTCTGACACCACTTCGACCAATCTGCCGGTCACCGGCGGCGCGTTCCAGGCAGCGAACGGCGGTGGACCTAGCGACGGCTTCCTAGCCCTATTCCGTCCACTGGCTACAGCGCCAGCGCCGCACCTCAAATATTGCACCTATCTCGGAATCAACGCCCAGGTGGGCATCGGCGGAGTCGCAGTCGACGCGGCAGGCAATGCCTACATCGCGGGCTTCACCTCCAATCCCGGCACCACTTTCCCAACTCTCAAGGGCTACCAAACCGCCTACGCCGGGGATCCATTCGACGCCTTCGTAATCAAAATCCGCCCGTCAGGCACTGGCGCTTCCGATTTGGCCTACGGCACATTTCTCGGCGGTGCCGGACTCGATCAGGCTCTGGCGATCACCGTCGGTGCCGCGATGCCGGCGACGGCCTACGTAACGGGCGTTACGCAGTCGAAGGACTTCCCCACGAACGGAACCAACGCCGCGGCGCAATCGACTCTGAAAGGAACCGCGAAGGGAAGTGCGAACGCTTTTTTCTCAGCCATCGCTCAGGATGCCACCACAGGAATGACGTCTCTTCTCTACTCAACTTACTTGGGCGGCACGCGATCCGATGCCGGACTGAGTATCTCAGCCGTTGCGCCAGACAAGGTGTACATCGCCGGTAAGACCACCTCGTGGGATTTCCCCTGGCTCAACAACCTTCAACCTTTCACCGGCAACGAAGACGCATTCGTAGCAAAATTCGACTCCACCGCCGCAGGACCCGCCTCGCTAATCTACGCCACCCCGCTCGCCGGCACCGCTCCGCCCGGTGGCACAGCGGTTACAGACGGCAACGCCATCGCAGCCGACACATCAGGTAACGTCTACGTTGCCGGACGCTCGACATCGGCCGATTTTCCGCGCGCTGCAAATCTCAGTAACGGCTTCCAGCCGATCTGCACAAGTTGTCAGCAGCTACCGCCGGCTGCGGATGCTTTCATTCTTGCATTTCAAGAAAGTGCCGCTTCCGCTCCAGGTCTTTCCTTCACTACGCTCAACATAAACTTCGGTGCTCAGCCGGTCGGCGCTCAAAATGTCCCTCCGCTTTTCTCCGCGCTCATCAATACAGGCGATGCGCCGCTCAATGTTTCGAATATCGCCTTGTCCGGCCCAAATGTCTCCTCGTTCGCGTTAGTCGGCTCCGATCCATGCATCGGAACGCCGATGCCGCCTCGCGCCACGTGCTCCTTCGAGATAAGTTTTTCGCCCACCGCCGTAGGGTCCGCGGAAGCTTTCGCCACCATCACAGACGACGCGCCAGGAAGCCCGCACGTCCTCTCCGTCGTCGGAATTGGCAGCGGTGCGCTCGCTGTTCTCTCCACCACGAGCCTCTCGTTCGCAAATCAGCCGCAAGGCTCTATCAGCCCCGTACAGGCCGTTACCTTGTTCAATCAGGGAAACCAACCTCTAACGGTCACGAACCTCACAGCCTCCGGGCCCTATAAGAATCAATTTGTGCTTCAGTCGAATAACTGCGATTCCCAATCGATTCCAGGCGGAGCTTCCTGCACCATCGATGTCGTTTTCGCTCCTCAGGGTATTGGCCCCTATCAAGCCGAAATCGACATCATCGACAACTCCGGTGGCCTCGCTGCGGCCACGCAGGTGATTGCCCTCTCGGGCACAGGTGTTGCCGCCTCACCCGTCGCAAATCTCTCGCCCGCGTCCCTAACCTTCGGAACGCTCGCAGTCGGAACCACAAGCGGCCCCCAGCCAATCACCCTGCGAAATCTCGGCAGCGCCGCTCTAACTTTGTCGCAGCTTACCTTCACCGGCCCTGACGCAGCCAGCTTCGCTGCATCTCCGTCAGGCACCACATGCCCAATCACAGGCGGCACTGTGGCAATCGGCGCCACGTGCATTGTACAAATCGATTTCGCGCCACAAACGAGCGGCGCCAAGAGCGCCGGCGTCAATTTCGTCGACAACGCCTCCGGCAACCCTCAATCTGTCTCGGTCTCAGGTATGGCAATCGCGCCCACACTGCAAATTTCAATCACGTCGCTCAGTTTCGCGCCTCAAAGCGTCGGCACAGCAAGCCCGTCGCAGGCGATCACGCTTTCCAATACAAGCACCAGCTCAGTAACAATCAACGGAATCACTATCACGGGTGCAAATGCGAGTGACTTCAGCGAGAACGGAAACTGCTCGTCCGTCTTAGGCGCTAGCGCAAGCTGCCAACTGACCGTAATTTTCAAGCCACTCGCGGCAGGGAACCGCTCTGCCTCGATTTCGATCTCCGACAATGCCGCAGGTAATCCGCACTCAGTATCCCTTTCCGGCACCGCCACTCAAGCCGCCGTTTCCCTCTCGCCCTCGACCATAAATTTTGCCAACCAGTTGGTCGGCGCAGCAAGTTCGCCGGCAGCTATCACGGTAACCAACACAGGTACGGGCGCTCTCGTCATCGGCGCCATCTCATTCTCCGGAGCAAACGCAGCCGATTTCCTCGAGAAAGATACCTGCAAACCGCCAATCGCTCCTGCAGCAGCGTGCGTGATCAATGTCACATTCATGCCGGCCTCAGTAGGCGCACGCGCTGCCTCTGTGGTTCTCGCGGATAACGCGCCGGACACACCCCAGTCAATTCCCCTAACGGGCACCGCAATGAATTTCGCCATCGATCCATCGAACCTCGGCTCTACATCAGCGACCGTTACGGCCGGACAAACGGCCACCTATCAACTCGACCTGCAATCCATCGACGGCTTCGCTGGCTCAGTCGCCTTCACCTGTACAGGCGCTCCGGCTGACGCCACATGCACGGTCATTTCCAACCCAGTTACCCTGGCCGCCAACGCCACAGCCCCTTTCCAAGTACAGGTTTCGACCACGGGCCGCCCTGTAGCCGCCAACCTTCATCGCCCAGTTAGCCCACAACCGACGCTGCCCCCGTCCAAACTACGTCTAGCGCTATCAACACAATTCAAACAGCGCAAGCCAACGCCCCCGCCACGCACTTCGCTCCCATCGCCAGCATTCTTTCCGCTAATCAGTTCGCCTCGAGCGACCACATCGTCCATGGCCGCAATGCTCCGCAGAATCGCCTCGTTTGCGACAACAACGTTAGCCGCAGCAAGGACTCTGAAATTAGAAAGGTCACTACAGATTTCGTTTGATAGGGCGGCGATGGTCCACGACCGATCCCGGCAGGAAAGAACATTTCGTCGCCCCCAATCAAACGCACTCCCTACTATCGAGATGCTCATAATTTACTCCCCCGCAATCCTTCTAGTCGCATTCCCAATCGTTCTTGCACTGGCATTTCTATCTCACGCCGGCCGCCCACTCCACCAAAGCAGGCCAACCGGGTCCCCTGAGAGACGCGAGACGAACCAGTTCAGTAAAAATGTAGGCCGCAAACTCGCGGGCAATGTCTTCCCCCAATCCTGCCTGCACCCTGCGCACGCGAGAGCCGAAAGCCCAGCAAATTTGTCAGTCATGGTCGCCCAAGAAGCGCCTTCTCAATTCCGCAGGCGCTCCGCATACGCTGGGAATAAGAGTTTCAGTAAGGATGTCAGCCCCAGACTCGCAGCAGCCGCAACTCTGGCTCTCTCTCTCCTCCTAATGGAGCCAGCATGCGGCAGCGGTTCCACCACAACCCAGCCCTCCGGCACCCCATCCGGCACCTACACCATCACTCTAACCGCGTCCTCCAACGGTGCTCCTCCCACAAGCCTCCCCCTCACCCTAACCGTCCAATAACACCCAATTTCCCGTTGCCACAAAATCCCATCGCCACCGCGTCTCCATTTGGCCTGACGTACTACGGCAACAGTCTCCGGGTTCCTGAAGAGCAACATAATATTCATTAGCGGAAGTCAACTGGGGTAAACCCCTAAAACAGAAAAAGACGACCCGCCGTCGTAGTGGGTGTGGAAATCGGCGTGTATGCATGCAAGTCCCGTATTTGCACAGCACGTCACCGCCACCTCCAACGGACTCGAGTCCGTTCCATCGCCACTCGTCCGGCAAGCGGGCCTGTGGAAAGTTGAGGCGCAGATCGGTGGAGAAAAATCGGCGCGTCCAATTAACGGGCGAAAGGGTGCCGCTTAAGGCACATTCCAGCACACGGACCTAAGAGCGGAGACCGGCAGTCACAAACCGCGACCCATTGGTAGTTCGGCGCTGGCAATCTCCGAGCCGGCCGCAAAGGCGAAAGGTCAGCCAGGGCCGGCGCGGGGATTCCCGAAAAAGGGGCTCCGCGCTGGTGCCCCAGCCGTCCGCGCCGCCGCGCGAAAAACTTCGGTTCACAGTTAGCAGCTGGACGTCGGACCACATTTTTTCCGGAATTTGCCAAGGTGGGTTATCGAACAGTGCCGCTACTCCTATTTTGATGAACTCCGCAATCACCTGCTCACCCTCGCAGCACGATACGGCTGCAGCGATGAGCGCGTGGTTGTTGAGGTTTACCTAATCTTAGGAGGATCATGTCCAAATCTTAGGAGGATCATGTCCAACGAAGCGCGATCGGCGTGCTGGAGGTCCGCGGCGTCGAACATGATCTGCTCTCGGTGCAGAGCGCTTGGCTGGTGCGACTTCCGGACACAGACCTGCGTTGCGTGCGCGAATAGCATGAACGCTGGGCGCATCCGCCGGCGATATTAAAACCATCGTGGCGATCGAACTCGCCCGCCGCGCAGGCCACGGCGAGCTGATCGATCAGCTCGCCGCCGCAATCGTCGAATCCGCCGAAAAATTTCGCGCTGAGAAGCTCGCAGGAAGTTTCGGCTTTGCGGCGGAGAACGAAACATCATGCAGAAAGCGAACGGTGAGGAAGTGTTTGCGCGACTGGGAATCTTTTTGCATCTGCTGATTCTGGATCAGCGGCAGTGGCCTGTGTGGCATAGGGCGGCGGTGGAGGTGACGGCACCGATGGCGGCGCCGACGGCTAGCCAGTGGGCGTTGCGTTTTAGGCGAAGCCAGAAGGGGCCGCCTTTTGAGGCGGTGACGGCGGCGTCGCGTTCGCGGGTGAGTGCGCGGATTTTGGCGGCGTCGTCGGAGGCGTTTTGTTTGGCGGCGGTGAGCTCAAGCTGGCAGGCGCGGCAGTCTTGGACGTAGTTGTAGAGGGGGGCGAGATCGGCGGCGGGGATTTCGGCGGTGGATTGTGGGGGATTGGCGGCGCTTCCCGAGGACGCTGGCTTGAGCGGAGTGGAGGTGAGGACGGGGAGTGACGCGCCAGTTCCCTGCTGATTTTGTGGTGACGCGTCGGTGCCACTTTGCGTGCCGGGTGAAGGCAATGTGCTAGTCGCGGCGGCTTGTGTGCGCGGGGTGCGGTGGAAGAGTGAATCGAGGAGTGATTTGTGGCGCTGAGTTTCTGGCTGTGAATTTTTTGGGTCTTGCAGCTGCGTGGTCGGCGGAGGCGGAGGTGCCGGCGAGACTGCGGCGGTAGGAACGTCCGGTGCGTGAGCATCGTTGCTGACTGGTGCGGCTGTGCTGTTCGGGCGTTCGGGCACGGCCCCGCGAACAGATGCGGGATCTTCGACATGCCGTGCCCCTACGGAAGAGTCGGATGGGCTCGCGGAGCCGATTGTGATTGGTTGTGGGAGTTGTAACGCGTCTTGGAGGGCGCGGGCAAGTTGGGCGGGCGTTTCGTTTTGCGCGCTGCGTTTTAGTGCGTCGATTTGTGCGAGTGCGTCTTTAAGTGTGGCGTTGCGGTCGCGTTCGCGGGCGTCGGCGGCGTCGAGGGCTTGTTTTTGCGTGGCGAGAGTGGAGGAGAGGCGGAGTTGATCGTCGTGGGCTGCGAGCCAGGCGTGAAAGATGAGCGCGGCGAGGAGGAGGGCGGCGCAGAAGGCAGCGATTTCGATTGTGCGGCGGATAGTCATGGGAGTGAAAGGCGTGGAGAAATGGGGCAGGGATTTGGCGGAGCGGGTAGTTCCCTGCTGGTTGGGGTTAAGGGCTCTCGTTCTCGTGTTTTGGGTCGGTGTGCAACAGTGAGGGGTGCGTTGAAGCAGATGGCACGACTGTGCTGGTCGGGCGTGCGGGCACGGCATGCCGTGCCCCTACTGAAGAAAAGGCGACTGCGGAAAGAACGATGTCGCGCTTTGCGGCAAGCATTTGTGATCTGCGGCGTGTAGCGGCTTGGGGCACGGGCGGCATTTTTACGCGGCCGCCGGTCGGCGGACGCCTGTGCTACTGGAGCGCAACTTCAAAGGCGCCGGCCGGAGGCCAGCGGTACCACAGGCAACGGCGAAACGCGACCGCGAGACGGCGACGGCGAAACGACAACAACGCGCGTTCTGTGCGTTATTGCGAGGGGCAGAGGCCCGGGACTTCGCACGGCGGGTAGGGGCGGCCGTGCCAGAGGAACGGTTTACTTGGCGGACGCTTGGAGTGCGGTGGGAGGAGCGGGCGGAAGAGACACCTGTACAAGTGGCGATGGAACGGACTCGAGTCCGTTGGACGTGGCGGTGACGTAGTAGCAGGAGAGGCCGATGAGCGGCGCGGAGTCGGCGAAGGTGCCGGTGGTGACGGGCGCGGAGTTGAGCTTGGTGAAGCCGGTGGGGGCGGTGGTGGGGCACTGCCCTGCTGCGCGGTAGATGTTGGTTTGGGGCGTGTCGACGGAGTTGGTCCAGGTGAGGGTGGCGGTGTGTTGTGCGTGGGCGGGCGAGGCGAGGATGAGGATTGCTGCGAGCGCGATGGCGGCGGACGCGGTGCGGGTTTTCATTTTGTGATCCTTTGAATTTGGTAGCACAGGCATTCCTGTTTACTCTGAGAACCGAAGGGCCTGTGCCGCAATTTGATTGCGACTTTGCGGGTGCGAAAGGAGGAAGCGGTAAGAATGCGTTGGGTTGAGCTTGCTGTGCGGCGCGATGGCGCTCTGGGCGCGTTCGGGCACGGCATGCCGTGCCCCTACTGAAGAAACGGCAAGTGCGAACAGAACGCAGTCATTCGTGTGCGCCGAGAATCTGCGAGAGTGCTGCGTTTCTGCGCGGGCACAGGCCCTTCGGTTCTCAGGGTGAACAGGAATGCCTGTGCTACTGGTAATGTGCGACGCGGGCTAGGACCTGCGCGGCGTATGCGGCGTTGGCGCCGCCGTTCCAGAGGGCGAGTGCGTGCTCCGCGTCATTTGCGCTGGCGCGCAGCTTTGGTGCGAAGACTGCGCAGCCGATCTCGAGGCCAGTGGCGGGATCGCAGAGTGCGGCGAGAGATTTTGCGCTGAAGCCGTGTTCGCGTGCTACCTGTCCCATCACTTGCAGCAGGCCCCAGGAAATTGAACGCGCTACTTCTTCCGTTGGAGGGAGGCCGAGTGGGGCGACGTAGCGCGTGCGGAAGGCGGGTTCGTAGCGGATGGCGTGCGTGTCCCAGGCGGATTCTTGTTCGATGATGGCGCAGATGAGTGCGGGGTCGAGAGAGTGTTGCGCGGCGGCGGCGCGGGCGAGTGCGATGAGCGCGGAGTTGTCGGAGTTGGGCGGCAAGTTAGTTGCTGTGGTCGTTTAGATCGATCCAGCGGATTGTTGGGGCGGGGTCGCGTTCGATTCCCTGCTTGTCGCAGAGCTTCTCGAGCAGGTTGTACATGTGGGGGAGATGACTTGTGGCCATGTCTTCGACGAAGGTGCGCATGAGTTCGTCGTTGCGGATGCGGCGGTAGATCCAGCGCAGAAAAACGACGAACTGCACCAGCGACGTGAGGGCGAGCGGCCAGGCGTTCGCTTCGAGGAATTTGAGGAGCTGGGGCACGGAGTCTCGGAGGACACGGAGAGAAACGAAGCACGGAGACGCAAGGAAATAAAGACGGAAGGAAACAAGACGCAAGGAAGTGAAGACAAGAAGCGCATTTCAGCGCGAAGACAACGCCAGCGCCGTAGGCGCGGTAGAAGTTAGCCCAGGGCGGGAGCCCTGGGTATCCGGTTGGCAAGGATGTGAAGCGCCGTAGGTGCGACACAGGGTTTGTTGTAGCGCGACATTAGGCGTGACAACGAAAAAACGCGGGGGCGGTGAACGATGGCGCGGGAAATTTTGGTGCGATGCATGACGCTTCAAGACTGTGTCGCACCTACGGCGCTTAGAATTATTTTTCGGTCGTGTACCCAGCGCTCACGCGCTGGGCTGAGTGTGTGCCGCGCCTACGGCGCTTGAGCGAGGCCGGCGCAAACTGCGCGGGCCGCGAGGCCAGCGGTACGAAGGGCAAAGGCGACGGCGAAAAGAACGATGTCACGATCTGCGCCTGGCAATTGCGATCGAGCTGCGTTGTTTCGCAGGCACAGGCAGGAATGCCTGTGCTACTGAAAACCGGCAGCGAAAAGAGCGATGTCGCGGCGTCCGCCAAGCATTTGCGATCATGCCGTGTTGTTGCTACCGGAAGGCAGCTTCAAAGGCGCCGGCGAGACGCCAGCGTTACGAACGGCGTTACCCAAACAAAGAGGCGATGCTGGAGCCCACGCCGAAGAGGCTGCCCAGGCCGCCGGTCGAGGAACCGTCGGATGCGCGCTGGCGGACGCCGAGGAGCTGCGCGGGGACGCCCATGGCGTGGCCGAGGAGATTCGTGTCGATGCCGTAGGTTTGGCCGAGGGCGCTGAGGCCGGCTAGCTGATCTTTTGTGCGTTGATTGGCGAAGGCGATTTGATTTTGCTGGGCTTGACTTGCGAGCCCCTGCGCTTGTTCGCGGCCGAGTTGCGCGGTGAGTTCGGGTGCGGCGGCGGTGTCATTGGTAGCGGCGGCGCGATTGGCGGCGCGTTCGCGGAGCGCGTCGAAGGCGGTATTCGCGGCGCCCATGCTTTGCTGCGTGATGGCGGACTGCTCGGCGGGCGTGTAGCCGGGGCTGGTGAGCAGCGACTGAATTGTGGGGAGCAGGAGCGAACGGTCCTGAGTTCCCTGCTGGTTCGATTGCGAGATGAGTTGGTTTTGTTGTGCGAGCTGCTGGTCGGTGAGCTGGCGGGTGCTGCGTTGTGCGCCGCGTGACATGGTGTGCCTCCGGGAAGTGATGGGTGATGAGTGACGAGTGAATACGTCGAAAAGTATTTCAGTAGGGGCACGGCATGCCGTGCCCGGCGCAAGAACTTGGCGCTATCGCGCCATTGAGGGTGGTTTCAGTAGCACAGGCATTCCTGCCTGTGCCGGAATTTGATTGGGCTTCGCGTGCGCGAAACGAGAAAGCGAAAGAATGCGTTGGTTTATGTACCGCCGGCCTCTGGCCGGCGTTTTTGAATTTGGGTTTAGGTGGCACAGGCTTCAGCCTGTCCTCTGGGGGTCGTTAAGTGCGATGCGGGGCTGGAGCCAAGTTCGGGCGAAATTTGCGGCCTAAAGAAAGCGCGCAGGCAAGAGTGCCTGCGCCACTGAAAGCGAGATCCAAATGAAAAAAGGACACGGCCAACGGCCGTGCCCTGTTTTTCTATTCACGTTCGTACTGATTGCGTCGCGCGCCGTCGAAGTGCCCGCTTCGCATGCAGCATTTCTTGAAACCGGCGGCCGGAGCCGCACGGGCAGAGATCGTTTCTGCCGAGCTTTTCGACGAGCTCCTTGTCGCTATGAACGACGCGGAGGCCGCGCTTCACTTTCGTTTCTGATGGAAAACCCTTACGGCGCTTGCTGCTTGGTTTGAAGAAAAAAGTCGGTGCCCATGGGAGTCTCTCCCTCTAGATGGATTGCCCGTCACATCACGAAGGGAGACGTCCGTCGCCGACTATTCTACCTTGGCATCGCAGCTGGACAATAGTCCTGTGGTACCGATTCTGCCTCATTACTCACCTATTCAGGCGGCGGCAGTAGGGTGTCCAGGCGTCGTCGCGGACCCAGCCTAGGGCTTGGAGGCGACGGCCGAAGCGGCGCGCGATCTGAGGCGGGAGCCAGGCGTGGGTGTCGTCGAAGCCGCGAGATTGCAGGTCGCGCGCGCCTGCGTCGTGCAACGCGAGGATGCGCGCGTAGCGTTCGCGGGGCGTGCCGGCGTCGGGGTCGGCGACGAGGTACATCTCGCAGGTGATGCGCGCGAGCGATGCGCAGACGGGGCGGCCGGCGGCGTCGTCAATAACGAGCTTCGAAATGAAGATCGGATCGCCGAGATCGGGGAACGCGTAATCGAAGCCCTGGCGCGCGTGGATGCGGCGGAGGGCGTCGAGATCGGATTCGGTGTAGGGGCGAACGTGCATGTGTGATTGTTCCGTGATACGCAAACTGTGGATTCGCTATTTTCCAGTAGGGGCACGGCATGCCGTGCCCGGCGAAAAAACTTGGCGCGGTTGCCACGTCCGGTGTGCTGGCGATTTCAGTAGCACAGGCATTCCTGCCTGTGCCGCAAGTCGAGTGGGGCTTCGCATGTGCGAAGCGAAGAAGCGAAGAAATGCGTTGGGTTATGTACCGCCGGCCTCTGGCCGGCGTTTTTGAATTTGGGTCTTTGCGCGAAAAATGAAAACAACAGGAAAAGTAAAACCGGAGGTACGAAATTCAAAAGCGAGACCAACGTCAACTGCGCCGGCCGGAGGCCAGCGGTACGAAAGGCAACGGCAAGAAGCATGCGTGCGCCAAACATTGCGATCTGCGGTGCAGCGTTACGTTGGCGCAGGCTGCAGCCTACGCTACTTAAAAGACCCGCGGGCGCAGGAGCGGGTGGGCACGGGCGATGGCTTCGGCGGCGTCGAAGGTGGTGGAGCCCGGCGTGACGCCGTGGGCTGCGAGCGCTTCGTGCGCGGTGTGCGAGATTGCTTTTGGCGCGAAGGGATGCGGCAGCGCTTCGAAGGCGGCGTCGTCGTCGAGCGCGAGGTGAACGCCTTCGTCGGCGTCGACGAGGACGATGATGTGCGTCGCCGCGGACGGCGGCGCGTCATGGGCGGGGGCGACGCCGAGAGGTTGCGCGTCGCGCGGCGACGATTCGTCTCTCGCTGCGGCGTTGCACGTGTTCAGTAGGGGCACGGCACTGCCGTGCCCGGCGATAGAACTTGGTTCGGCCGCGCCATCTACCGAGCAGGATTGGTCGCCGGCGCGCACCAGGCACGATGGATCGGCCACTTCCCTGCTGGCGATGGCGCTATCGGCGTCGCCTAGCGCGAGCCAGTGCGAATTTGCGAAGCGGTGCGCGTGGCGGTGCCAGTCGGCGAGCGTTGTGATGTAGTAGCGGCGTCCGGTCATGGGTTTGAGTAGCACAGGCATTCCTGCCTGTGCCGCAATTTGGCCTCGGTCGTGCGTGTGCGAAACGAGGAAGCGAAAGAATGCGTTGGCTTACGTACCGCCGGCCTCTGGCCGGCGTTTTTGAATTTGCGTTTGGTGGGATAGGCTTCAGGCCTGTCCTCTCGCCTTCATCGAGTGCGATTTCGTGCGGAAGCGAGTTCGGAAGGATTGCGGCGTGGCAACGACGCACAGGCAAGAGTGCCTGTGCCACTGAAAGGCGAAGGAACGATGTTGCGTTGTCCGCCAAGCATCGCGATCGTGCTGTGTTGTTGCGCGGGCACAGGCAGGAATGCCTGTGCTACTGAAACGCGACTCTAAATGGAATCGTTACTTATTGGATTATTATCGGGATTCGGCGATCGTGACACAGAAAAAATGTGGGAATCTGCTTTGTGAGCAGACATGCCAGGTAACGGACCGCATAAGTTTTACTGGGTGGACAAGCCGCCGATTGTTTTCAATGTCTTGGCGGGCCTATTTTTTGTAGATACCTTTTTGCTGATCGGGCTCACCTTGCTGGGCCCATATATTTTTCCGCCATCTTCTGCCAGTTTGCCCGCCTGTTCAGAATTCACAACCTCAAAGGTCGCCCTTCACGTTCCGGCCATGATTTGCCTCTACGCTAAGTGGGATATCAGGATCGGGCTTATTCTCTTCGGGTTGAGGGCGATCACCATGCTGATCTATCGAGAACGCGTCGAATACGTGCATACAGGCCGCCGAAAGCGCTGAATATTATCTTTGATCATTTCACTTCCAGCACGCTAGCTGCTGAACGTGTAGTTGTGCGTCAGCACTGCGGCGGCGTGGCGGCCGGCGAAAAATTGCTGGTAGGGGGCGCAGCTGATGGTTACCTTTTGGCCGGCCTCGATGATGGTTTCGATGCGCAGCAGCGTGACGCGGCCGAAGCGGCCGACGAGAATATCGCTGAGGCAGAGGCGCTCGGCCCGCATGGGCGAACCGTCGGCGAGAGTGAAGATGTGATGCGGCGTGACGTCGAGCGTTTCGCCATTTGAAAAATGCAGGCGGATGAATGTGTCCGCGTCGCGCACTTCGTGGCGAATGATGCGCGTCCAACCTTCCGCGGTGCCGCCCATCGCTGCGGTTGCGTTGCTTGAGGCGCTGGTGGCCGCGGTGGTTGCATCCGCGCGCAGGATCGAAGGGCAGCGCAGATGTTCGCCGACCGCGCACGTTTCGATCGCAACTGTGCCGCGCTCTTTCGTGAGCACCACCGTGCCGGCGCGCAAACAGCTTCCGCTACCGCCGCCCGAGCCGCCGCCTGTTCCTGAGCTTGTGGTGGCCGCGACGACTGCGCCTTGCGAAAGCGGAATGCGCGATTGCAGCGCTTGCTGTTGCGCGGCGGCGTTTGTTTTCGCGGTGAACGCACTCGCGGGCGAGCCTGCGCTGCTCGAGCCGCCCGTGACCCAGCCGATGGCGAGCGCAGCGTCGTCGTAATAAGGATAAAAATAATACGTGGTGGCGGCGGTGAGTCCGCTGATCGCGAGCGAGCCGTTCGCGACAGCGGTAGTGGTTCCGTCAGCGCGCGCGATCGTGAGGCCGGTCCACGACCAGGTGATCGTCGTGGTGGTCGAGACGTAGGTGAACGCGCCCGACCACGTGGGCGGCACC
Source organism: uncultured Acidobacteriota bacterium (assembly GCA_963729525.1). Classification (GTDB taxonomy): domain Bacteria; phylum Acidobacteriota; class Terriglobia; order Acidiferrales; family UBA7541; genus Palsa-295. The sequence continues at coordinate 1,192,262 of CAVSOB010000005.1, read as the reverse complement.
GAGCCCTTCATCAGCACGCCGGATTTTGCGGGGTCCACTTTGCCGCCGGTAAGCGCGCCGGAGGTGACGCGTGCGAAGAGCGAGCCGTCGGTGATCTGGTCGTCGAGCGACCAGCCTTGATTCGGCCCGAGCGAAGCTTCGGCGAGGCGCTTTAGCGCTTCGTAGAGCTGCGGATTCGAGGTGCGCAAGGATTCAATTTGGGGGACGGTGAGCATTTTGTTTTGGGTAGCGGAGGTGCGCCGGCAGGCGGCGGTGAAAATGACGCTTGCGCGGCAAGTTGAAACGCGGCTCGATTCATGATGCTTGGCTATCTCGCGATGGCGTTGTTACGGTTTCAGTAGGGCACGGCATGCCGTGCCCGGTGATTGAACTTGGCGCGGATCTGCCATTCGCCGCGTCGTGAAGAGTCAAAGTCAACTGCAAACCCTTGAAGCGCGCAATGTGCTGGATGGCACGGGTGTACGCGTATCGCATTCGGGCACGGCATGCCGTGCCCCTACTGAAGAAACGTCAAGTACAGAAAGAACGGTGTCGTGCGCGTGCCGTGCATTGGAAATCGAGCTGTGTTTTTATTTGGGGCACAGGCAGGAATGCCTGTGCTACTGAGAGGCGACGTCAAAGACGCCGGCCGGAGGCCAGCGGTACGAACGGCAAATGCGCCGGCGAGACGCCGGGGGAACGAAACGCTAAGCGTTGGTGCCGCGGACTACTGCGAAGGGGTCTGGCTTCGCCCAGGGCACTAATTTTGTAACTGAGAACCAAGCGCCCACTGCGTTTGTGCCTAGCTGGACGCTGATGCGTTCGCCTAGGACGTTGATGAATTGCTCCATGTCGCGCGAGGCTGGGGCGCTGAGAGTCCAGTTGCCTAGCGAGGTGAGCGTGACGTCGCCGGGCGAGAATGCGTTCAGCGCGAGCGCGCCAGCGCCCTGCACGTAGGCGGTGAGGTAGCCGAAAAGACTACGGCCGCTGATGCCGGTCGAGGCGAGATAGGCCGTGGTGTAGTAGGAGTGGATTGCGACGCCGTCGTCGGAGAATGCACCCGGAGTGAGGCCGCGAATTTTCGCGCTGCCGTCATTGGAGCCAAAGAAAATCTGAGCGACTCCTGTGGAACGCTCGACGAGCGCGCAGGAATTTGCGGCAATCTTCCAGGGCGTCCATTTGCGCGAGCGTTCGGGCGATTGGAAAACGGCGACGAGAGGATCCTGCAAGCCCTCGCTGTATTCGAGCGCGAGAATTTCGTTGGGCTGCGTAGCGGTGCCCATCGGCACGCCGACGAGAATTCTCTTGTGCTGCGTATCGACTACCACCCATAAATTCTGCGCCGCTTGCCAATTGATCGTGTCCCAGGTGGGCTGAATTTCCTGCGAAAGCTTTACCGGCGCGCTGCCGTCAAAATAATACAGGCCGGAGCGGCCGGCGATCACCACCCACTCTTCGCCGAATCCGATGCCGTGCGCGGAAGGAGTGCCAACCGCGTTTGAAACTTCCTCAACGCCCCAGAGCGATGGCTCGTTCACGCCGTCGGTGGCGGTGACATACAGGCTGCGCTCCTTGGCGAAATATAAATTGTTGCGCAATTTGAACGCGGCGCGAATCCCCTGCCCGTTGTTCGCGGCGATTTCCATGATCCCGCTCACGCCGTCGTAGGCTTCGGGCTCATCGGTGCCGGATGCCCGCACGAGCGAAGAATTCTGCGCGGCGGCGGTGGGAAACACTTCGATGCAATCCACGAGAAACGATTCGCCGCTGGGCCCGGGCGTGCCGTCGGCATACGCGCGCAGGACGAGATCGGCCGGCAGCGACGCCTGCGGAGGAAACAGATCCGCGATAAATTCCTGGTAGCCGCTCGTTGCGGCGCTGGCGGCGACGGAAAGTCCAGAGCCAACGAGGCCCATCGAGGGACTGAACGCGTTGATGTGCAGCGTGCCGGCGGTGAGCCCGCCACTGCGTTTCACACGCGCGCGCACGGAATAATCGACGCCCTTCACGCACAGCGGATCGCCGGCTGTGTCCGTGGCGGCGCTTTGCGAAATCAATCCGCGAATCAAAGTGGCGCCGTCGCCGGTGATGCGATACGCGTCGCCCCAAATCACGTCCGACGATTCCCTGCTGCCGCCCGCGCCACTAATGGGATCGAGAGTCCAGCCGAGCGGCCGCCCTGTGACCACTGCGTCCCATCCGCCGTCGAACGAAAGATTATTGAACAGCGACATCTTCGAGCGCTCGCCCCACCAAAAAAGCCGCTCGGCGTAATCAATCACGCCGAGTTGGTCGGGCAGCTCGATCTGCGCGAAAAGATAATCCATGCTGACGCCGGCGAGCAGAATCGTGTCGGAGAAATCCAGGGTGAGCGAAGTGGTGGTGTTGTCGTCAATCACCATCGAATCTGGGACGTGAAAAAAACTCGCGCCGCCTTCAGCCGTGAATGCGAGCAGGCGCTGCACTACATTAGCCGGGCCGGTGGGAATATTCGTCACCGAAACTTGCTTCGAGCCAGCCGCGGTCCAGCTGGCGACGGGCGAGGGCGCAGTCCAAAATCCCTGGCGGGTGACGAACACGACGACGCACTCGTGCACGCCGGGCGAAATATTTCCGGCGAGCGTGGAATCCGCGGGCGCGGGGCCTTCGCCGGGTCCCACCTGGCTGACGCGATCGAAAAATGAATCGTCAAACTGGCGCGGGATATCGGCGCCGACGAGTCCATTGGAAAACGCCATGTACTCGCGGCCGAAATGCGTGGTGGAAGCGAATTGCAGATTGGGCTGCAGGCCCGCGATCAGGACGCCGAGCGTGCCGGGAGAAGTTTCCTTGTACATCGTGCCGAGAGAATCGAGCACCAGCAGCCGCTGGACGAGGTTCGTGGTGATATAGGTTTTGAGCGAGTTGACATTGGGCGTGCCGGCGAGCGACGGAAACTGCGACACGAGGCCCGGGCGCGTGCGCACGCCGCCGGGGAAAAATTCCACGTCGGCGCAATCGGGGGACATGCCGGGCGGAACGTCGGAGGGATCGAGCAGCGTGAGCCAGGTGCCAAAGGTGGTGAGAGGCAGAGGCGAAAAAGTTTCGATGGACATGTTTTTTTGCGATGCGAGGTGTCAGTAGGGGCACGGCACGCCGTGCCCGGCGAAAGAACTTGGCTCGATCGCGCCATCACACGTGGCGCGGGTTTCAGTGGAGAGGCTTCAGCCTGTTCCCTTGCGTTCACGAAGTGCGATGTCGTGCGCAAGCCAAGGTCGGAAAGATTGCACGTAACGAAGGCGCACAGGCTCATTTTCATGTGCCGCCTGTTGGCGGACGCATGTGCTACTGAAAGGCAATTCAATGGCGCCCGGCGAGACGCCGGCGGTACGAGAAGCGCTACTGCAGCTTCTTGAAGATGCCGTAGAACGTGATTGTGTCGGCGGTGATGGCGCCGGGGTATGCGCCTGCGGCGAGTTCTGGGAATGCGCCGGCGCTTGCGCCCTGCTGGAAAATTTTCACCTTGTTAGAATTCATCGCGGCGCCGGGCATGAAGACGTAATCGTAGCCAGCGAGGCCGTCCATCCAGGCGGTGCCGTTGATCGGCGGTTGCGTGGAGGCGACGAGCGGCGATTGCGAGAGATCGAGCGTGTCGCCCCCGGTGGTGTAACTGCCGGATGCGGCGATGGTGCCGGAGACGTGGATGCGTTTGCCGTCATCCCAGGTGTCAATGACAGAAAATGTGAGTGCCATGGTGGCTCCTTGTAGCGCCGGCATCCTGCCGGCGTTTTTGAATTTGTGCCCTTCAAAGGGCGCACAGGCCGGTTCTCAGGGCAAACAGGAGTGCCTGTGCCACTGAGAGGCGGACCGAGTAGCACAGGCATTCTTGCCTGTGCCGCAAGTAGCTATATGCGTGGTGTCGCAAAAACGAGGAAACGAAAAAACGTGGAGGGTCGCTTCTACCGGCATGGCACGGCCATGCGGATCGCGCGTTCGGGCACGGCATGCCGTGCCCCTACTAAAGAAACGGCAACGCGAAAGGAACGACGTCGCGCGTGTGAGCCGAGCATCGGGGATCGTGGTGTGGCGTTACGTTGGCACAGGCGTCATTTTCATGTGCCGCCTGTTGGCGGACGCCTGTGCTACTGAAAAGGCGTGCTATGATTTCGGGCTTGTTGCGCGGCGCTTCTCGGCTACTGTGATGCGGAGCTTTGTCGCGCAACCCGAACGCGCGGCTGCGAATCCAAGCGACGGACCATAGAATCCGGTGCGGTCGACATCGAGCAGGACGGCCCAAGGGTCAGCAAATGGGGCACAGGAACGGAGAATGATTTGCGGCGAATGAAAGTGGTGGCAGTGGCGGCGGTGATGGGCGCTGCCGCGTTGGCGTATTCCCTGCCTCGGGTTCGGGCGCAAAATTCTCCGACGAGTAATCCGGTGGGCGCGGGGGCGATGGCTTCGACAGATGCGCCTATTGTGATTGCGGAAGGAATTTCCGCACGGGCGCTGGCGGTAGGCGCTGCCGCGGATCCTGGTGCCGCAACCTCTGAAGCGTCAAAGCTTCCTCCGATTTATTTTACCGCTGCGCAGATGCCCAATCGAGTGATGTCGCTGCCTGGTGGGGCGGGAAACAATCCTAGCGCGACGGGTGCTGGTGTGGTGCGCGGTGCGTTGGGCGCTACGGCGGCGCAGGCTGAAGCCTACGCTACTGTTGCCGGCAATGGCACCGCCGGATCGCTCGGCGATGGCGGCGCGGCTATTGCCGCGCAGCTCAGCTTGAAACTCGATTCGCAGTATATGCGCAGCGGCGTGGCTGTGGCGGCCGACGGCACGATCTTCATCGCGGATACAAAGAACGCGACGATTCGCCGCATTTCGTCGGCCACGTCAAGCGAGCCCGGCGTAATTCGCAGCATCGCGGGAAAATGGGGCCCGACGCAGAGTGTGCAGCTCGTCGAGCCGATGGGCATCGCGCTCGATCGCGCTGGCAACCTTTATATTGCGGATCATGGCGCGAACGCCGTGATCGAATTGCATGACGCGACTGCGTCCACGCCCGGGAAGCTCGAGATGCTGGCGCAGGTGGCGAAGGCTGCGGATGTTGCGGTGACGGCTGATGGCAGCCGCATTTTTATCGCGGTGCCAGAAACGGGAAGCGTGCTGCGATTTGACGCGGCATCGCATAGCGTCGCCACCGTTGTAGCGTCTTCGGGCGTGTCTTCATCATGCCTGCCTGCGGCGGCGGGCCGTGCCCCTACGGGAACTGTTGCGAGCGGCGCGCAGCTTGGCGCACAAAATTCGTGTCCTGATGGGCTGGCGCTCGACGGTGGCGGGAATATTTTCATCGCCGATTCCGCCCGCGGCCTCATTCTGCGCATCGACGCCGCAACTCAACGGCTGGCAACCGCCGCGAGCAACATCAGCGCGCCCGGTGAGATTCAGTTCGACGCAGATGGAAATTTGTTTATCGCCGAGCAGGGTCGCAATCGCATCAGCGAAATCAAGGGGCTTGGGCAAGCAGTAGCGAACGTGACGCTCACGCCGCCTCCGCCGCCCGTGCCGCCGATGGGAGTTCCCTGCCCCACGATCGCGCCGCCTCCGCCATTCGCGTCGAATACAAATTTCTGTGCCGAGCCGCTGTCTGGTACCACGCCGACGGCTGCGTTCACGTTGACGAACAATTCGAATGCCGAAATCACCGGCATCGCGATTACAACGATCGGCCTCGCGCCTACTGATTTCGTCGTGTCGTCCACATCGTGCACTGCGACGCTGAACGCCGGCTCGAATTGCCTGATCAATCTGGGATTCGCGCCGACGGCTACGGGTCCGCGCACGGCAACCCTCGCCGTCACGTACGCGGGCGCGACGATTCCGCTGGTGTCGTCATTGGCCGGCACAGGCGACGATTATCAGCTCGCGTTCGCGAGCGGCCAGCTGACGGAAATTTCTGTCGTCGCCGGCAACACCGGCACGTTCATGCTGCAAGTGGTGCCTGATAATACTTTCACGGGCACCGTGACTTTCATTTGTCCCGGCAACTTGCCGGTGCTAACCACCTGCACGTTTTCGCCAACCAGTGTGAACATTACGACGCCGGGGACGGCGGTGCCGTTCAGCGTGGCGTTTATGACGACGTCGCGAGTGCCAGTGCCGCCGCCGAAGACGGGTGCAAGGCCGGTGTTGGCTTTGGGGAATCCAGCGAACGGCCCGGGCAAGGGCGGCGGTATTTCGAATTCGCGAGGCATGATTCTTGCGTTCGTGCTGATCGCTGCGATCGCGCTGTTGTGCCGGTTTGCGCTACCGAAAGGCCTTGTGCCCGCCGCGTGTGCGATTGCGCTGGGGCTGAGCGTCGCAGCAATTCTCGATGGGTGCGGCGGCGGCAGTGGCACGGGCGGCAGCGCCACCGGCACGCCCGCCGGTACCTACAAGATGACGGTGCAAGCCACCTCGCAGTCGGCTCCGCGCGGCGTTACGGTGACGCTCGACGTGCAGTAGGTTTGGGTAGCACAGGCATTCCTGCCTGTGCCGCAAGTAGCTGCATGCGCGGTGTCGGAAAAACGAGAAAACGAAAGAACGCGTTCTTTGATCTTGCACGTCTAGCGCGCACCGCGCTGCGTTCTTACGTTGGCACAGGCAGGAATGCCTGTGCTACCTACAGATAAATTACGCGGCGGTGGTAGCTGTAGGGTTTGCGGCGGCGGCCTTTTACCTGTTCCGGCCGGACGTAGCGCTGAATCAATTCTTCGGTGGCCATCTGCGCTGTGCCTAGCAGATCCTGCGCGAGGGCGCGCGCGCCCCGGGAACGTGCTGCGAGCGCGGCGGTGGCGAATGCCAGCGGATCCGTTGCGGCGCGGATCTGCACCGGATCCGTGCCGAGCGTGAGCGCCGGGAGAATCTTTTCGTAACGCACGCGCACTGTGACGGCCTGCGTTGCGCCTACCAGATTAATTTTATCCTCGCGCCATTCCCACAGCCGCAGATAGGTGCTCGGTTGCAGGTTCAGCATTCCGCCGCCGCTCGTGAATTTTTCCATGGGGACGAAAGTGTCCGCCGTGTTTGCGGTGGCGCGTTCCCAGAGCATCTGCGGCATCAGGCAATCGGAGGGAAGCTGCGGGCTGGAGGTGTCGCTGATTTCGGTGTTGGTGACGCCGAGGGTGGGATCGGGCTCGAGGTCGATGTCCTGCTGCTCGCCGAGGACGCTTACGCCATTTTCGGCGAGTTCGCGCTGCAGGCCGCGGTAGGCGGAGTTGAGCAGCGGCATCAAGAGCGCGTCGGTGAAGACGGCGCCGGATGAGTCGTTCATCAGCGCGCGCGCAAGCGTGAGCGCGTCTTCCGCCTGCGAGTAGGCGGTAGTGGGGACGACGGGCATAGCAGCCTCCGGAGGTCAGTGAAGCAGTGGCGAGTGATGAGTGATGAGTGATGAGTGATTGTGGCGGGCGATGCGAATCTAAATGCGTGTGTCGCACCTACGGCGCTCGGAATCATTTTGCGACGGGTACCCAGGGCTTCCGCCCTGGGCTAGGTATGTGCCGCGCCTGCGGCGCTGGTTTGTAGCAAGACGCGCGAGTGCGTGCGATGGAATTGAATCGTGCGGTGGTAAGAGCAATTCCGAAAGTGCAAAAAAATCTGAGGCGGTTTGCCGCTGTGAGTTGTCCTGACAAAGACGAATTCGAATTACGATGCACCGTTGCGAAATTGAGGCAGCGCGAGCGCCGTAGGCGCGACATAAGTTAGCCCAGGGCGGAAGCCCTGGGTAAGGGGTCGACAAAGAACGTTTAGCGCCGTAGGTGCGATACAGTAAACGCGACTAGAGGAACGACGTCGTGTCGCAAGCCAAGATCGGAACGATTGCGGCGCAGCAACGGCGCACAGGCAGGAATTCACTTCCCTAACGCCGGCGTCTCGCCGGCTCTTTTTGGTTCATCTGCAGCAATGCGTTACCATGACTCGCGCTTACAGCAACGATCATTCACCAGGAGGAGACATGGACGCATCGGAGACTCGGACGCACTTTCCGCCGCCGGGCGGGTATGGGAAGCTGCCGTTCAGCATGGGCGTGCTGGTGGGCGGCACGTTTTATATGGCCGGGCACCTCGGCCTCGATTTGACGACGCGAAAAGTTCCGGCGGACGTCGAGCAGGAGGCGCGGCTGATGATGGACGGGTTTCGCGCGACGCTCGAGAAAGCTGATCTGACGATGCAGGATCTCGTCTACGTGCAGATTTTTTGCTCCGATGTGTCGCTGTTCGACCGGTTCAATGCCGTGTATCGCACATATTTCACGGAACCACTGCCGGCGCGCGCGTTCATTGGCTCGGGGCCGCTGCTGTTTGGCGCGCATTTCGAGATTCAAGGAATTGCGACGGCGCCGTAAGTAGCACAGGCATTCCTGCCTGTGCCAACGCAAAAACACGCCGCAGTTCGTGCCATACCTGCGACGAACGAAGAACGCGTTCTCTTGCTTCCTCGTTTCGCACACACACGCACCCAGCAACGCAGGCACAGGCAGGAATGCCTGTGCTACTTAAAGGCTAATCGTTTACTACTGGAATTTCTTTTTGCAGTGCGGGAATTTTGGCGGCGGCCCAGTCCATCAGGCTGTCGCCGGATAGGCCGAACATGGCGGCTGTGGCGTGGCCTGGCTCGAGCGTGAGATTTACTGGCAGGCCTGCTGCGCCGAAGAGATGCGTGGCGGCGCCGGGATGCCCGATCCAGTAGGAGAACGCTGCGGCGTTGACGAAGAGACGAATGCCGAGCGCGAGCGCATTGGTGCGCAGCCATTCGCGGCGCGTTTTTGTGCCGGAGAGACGCGATTTCGCTGAAAGGCTGGCGCGTTTCAGCACGTGCAGGCCGTGGCCGGCGACGAAGAGCGTCCAGAGATGCGCGGATTCGGGGATGTGCATGAAACAGTGACGAGTGCCGAGTGATGAGTGACGGGTTTCGGTAGCGTAGGCTTCAGCCTGCGCCGCAAGTTGCTGCGTGCCGGTGTTTGCGAAACGAGGAAGCGACGGCGGGGTTGGGTGGCTTTAGTAGCACAGGCATTCCTGCCTGTGCCTGCGTTGAAAGGCGGCGCTGTTCGCGCCATGGCTGCAAGATCAAAGAACGCGTTGTTTCGTTTCCTTGTCTTGCGTCGCGGTGGATGTAGCGGCTTTGGGCACAGGCAGGAATGCCTGTGCTACTTAGTTCGGGTTGCCTATGCAGAGCCAGTTGATGGTGTCGGTGCCGCTGGATTGGGTTAGCGTTAACGCTGAGGCCGAGGGGGTTACTTTTACTGTGGCGATGGCTGACTGATCGTTGGCTACGCAGACTGGCGTGGACGCAAATGGCGTGGGGAATGTAACCGTGGCGGTGCCGCCTACCAATGCAACTGTTCCCGCGAATTGGCCTGTGGCGCCTTGATTCAGGTGCTGCGAGATGGCGAGCGAGCCGTAGACAGCTGAGTTGCCTGAATCGCGGACTGGGGCGTTGCGAATGTCGGGCGTTACGGGGCCCATGCTGAGGACCGCGTCGTCGAAGTAGACGTAGTTGCCTGCCGCGGCTGTGTTCTCGAGGAGCATCACGCGCATCGAGTGCGTGATCGTGGTCGAGACGCTGAACGCATTCGGCACGCGGAAGATGATGCCGAAGTTGCGCGTGGGCGTCCAGGCGTTCGCGGTGCTCACCTGCCAGTCGGCGCCGGTCACGTTGCAATTACAGGTGATGCCGTTGTTGTAGGTGAGCGACGCGTTGGTGGATTGCCAGTTCCCTGTGCTGTTCGAGGTGCCGTCGTAATTCACGGGGGCGAGCACGCGCGCGTTCGATGACGCGGTGGTGATGCGATCGGCTTCGGTGCAGTTCGCGTCCCAGTAGAAACGGAAACCGGGGCGGAAATTATTCGAGGTGGACGCAGACGCAACGCGAAACATCAGCGTGTACTCGCGCGTGGAGTCCACTTGAATGCAAGCGGAGTTGACGCCGAGGCCCGCGGTGGCGCCGTCGCCGACGCGCACGTTGAAAGTTCCCTGCGTATAGGTATCGATGCCTGGATTAGCGCCCGCGCTGGTTTCCTGCGCGTAAATTCCGCTGCCCGCCTGATTGATGTTCGTGCCGGAGACGCCGCCCCAGTAGTAGAGCGACGTGGAATTCTGCCAGCCTTCGAATCCGGAATTGCCGATGAGATTGTCGCCGCCGAGATCGTTCATGCCGTAGTGCATGGAGGGAAGCCAATTGTGACCGTTATTGTCGATCGCGACCGTAGCGGTGGCGGGCTCGTTGGGCAAAATCTGCGCCGTATTGCTGAGCGAAAGATAGGGATCGAGGACGTGGATGCCGTTGGCCGAGCCGTCGGAGGGAAATTCGAGGCAGTTGTAAACTTTTTCGCAGCGATTATTGGGGCCGAAGGTGATGGAGAGGGCGCCGATGATGTCGTAGCAGACCTGGCCGAACGCGGTGGAGGATGTTTCGCAATCGTTGCCGTAGATTTCGTCGTTGTCGGGATAGTTGCCGCTGGAATCTTTTTTGAACACGTAGCCGAGCGAAGCGGCGGGCGCGAGCGTGCAGACGTTCTGCTCGATGACAACGGCGTTGAAGACGCCGGCGAGGCTCACGCATGTGTCGCCCGAGGAATTCAGGCCAATATTATTGTGGCGAATCAGCGTGTTGGTGCCGTCGAAGCCGCCGGTGGAAGTGTCGCCGAAAATTCCGTAGGAAGTGCCACCGGTGCCGAGCGCGAGATTATTGCTCTCGATGATGGAGTGGCCGATGCTGGTGAGATCGACAACTTTCGAATTCGCGCCGGTAGCGCCTAGATACATACCGACGACGTGCACGTAATTAATTTTCGAAGTGCCGGGATTCGGCTTGTGCACGGTGGTGCAGCCGGTGGTGGCGCAGGAAATAAATCCGGAAGTATCCGGCGCGCTGACGGTACCTAGGCCGCTTTCCTGGTAGCCATAAATCGAAGCGCCGTCGCCCATCAACTCGACTGCGTCGTTCGTGGTCGAATCGGTGATGGTGAGCTGGCCCTGTCCCCAGAGCAACACGGTGCCAGCAGGAATCGAGATGTGAGCCGCGCCGGTGAGAGTGCCGGTCATCCCGCGGGCGTCGCACACGCTGGAAGTGCTGGAAGCAGCGGTGAGGCACGCATTGATTTTCGCGCCCGCGTCGGAACCTGCGAAGCGCTCGGCTTTCTGCACGAGGTTCAGCGAATTCACGGCGGCTGAGCCGTTCACGTCGAGATTCGATTGCGGATTTGTGGTGTTCACGCCGAGCGAAGTGGCGGTGAAGCGATGCGCCGATTGCATCAAGTTAATTGGAGGCGTCATGTCGCAGCAGCCGGTGAAGCCCGTGTCCGTAAAACTCGTTGTGGAAGCGCCGGCGACGAATATATTGCGCGGAGCGTTGTTGAAGTCCTGCGTGATATTGCGGAAGACGCAGTAGCCGGTGATCGTACCCAGGGCGGCGGGCGGAAGAGTCCAGCTGACGTTCACCGCATTATTCGGACTCGCGACGGGGACGGCCGCGGAGAAAATGGAGGGCGCCGATTCTGTGGTGTTGTTGCAGCTGGATGCGCCCACGGCGGTTCGCAAAAAGTAGTAATACGTGCCAGGGGCAAGTGCCCCGCCGGTGGTGGGAGTTCCCGTTATATTTGTGGGTGGAAGCGAAGTGGCGAAGCCGACGTCGATCGATTCTTTCGCGGTTTGATAGAGTTTGGCGGTGTAACCGAAGCTCGCGCCGTCGCCAAAGAGCATGCCGTTGGCCGAGTCGATACCGACCGACACAAATTTATTTCCCGAGGAAGTAGCGCGCAGCGGCAGGCCCGTGGTGTCGCTGCTCAGCGCTGCATAGGGGTCGGTGCGCAGGCGATCGCCTCCGTCGGCGATGTTCACGGTGTGATCGAAACCGTTGCTATTTTGCGCAGTGACCGAGCCGAGTGGATTGCCGCTGCCGTCCACCACGGCCGTGACGCACGTGCTGCAATTCGTGATGAGAATATTATCGGCGCGGCCGGCCGTCTCGCGCACGGCGACGGCGCCACCAGCGGGCCCGTTGCCCGTGAACACATGATTCATGAAGACGCCGCTGACGTTCAGGGTGGGCGCATTGACGGTGAGAACCGCGGTCGCCGGGTTCGGTTCGTCGGAAGTGTTTACGTGATCGAACGTAACGCCGTTCATCGGCCCCATGAATACGCCGGGAAGCGAGGAAAATGTGAGCAGGTCCGTGGATGAGTCTTCCAGGGTGATGTTGCGAAAAACAAGATTACCCGCGGTGCCGGACTGATTCACGCGCTGTATGTATTGCATTCCTCCGCCTGCACCGGTGACGTCTTCAATCGTGATGAGTCCATCGAGCGGAGCTTCGCCGCTGATCGGCGTCTCGCCGGTGAAGAGAATGATCGGCGTAGTGGTGCTGCCGTTGGCCATCAGGCAACCGCCGGTAAAGCGGATCCAGAAACTGTTGGTGATTTTCAGAGGCGTGTTGTCGGTCTGGCCGGTGGCGCCGTTGGCGGCGAGGCAGACGTTGCGGAACAGAACATTGACCACGGCGTAGAGCGAGACTGCTTGATTCGAGCCCTGGATGGAAAGATTTTCGATGGTGGTGAAACTGGGCGGCGCGAAGATCGGCGCGGCGTTGGGGCTTGCGCCGGGACTGACATTGATCGCCACCATCGGCGCAAAATTAAATTGCTGAAGCTGGCTGGCTTGTCCAACGCTGCCGCCCATGAGATGCAGACCGAAGCACGAGCCGCTGGGAGTAGAAAACACGGGCGCGGTGGACGGCGATTGGGGCTGCAGGACTTTGTAATAGAACGGTGGCGGAGGGAAAAAGACGCTGCCGCCTCCGCCCGCTGCTGGAGCGCGACAGGCGGCGTTGATGGCGGCTTGAATCGCGGCGGTATCGTCGGTGACGCCGTCGCCCTTCGCGCCAAATGCAGTGACGTCCACGCGCGGACGCGGACCTTGCACTGCTTCATTGCCGGTGACGGTGAGTGCGGAGGGAGTGAGCGTGCCGGGATTGAAACCGCCAGCCGTGAGTGTGCCGGTGACCGTGGCGTTACCGGAAACGGTGGCGTTGCCGGCGACCGTAAGATTTCCGCCGAGCGCCAGGCTGAATGCGGAAATGGCGCTGCCGCTTGTCGAGCCGAGGTCCGGCGGGAGAATCACGTCGGGAAACTTTTGCACCCCGTTGATGCCGGGGCCGGTGATTTGCAATTGGTAGCGGCCCGTGGGCGCATAGAAATGGTAGTTGCCGATGCCGTCGCCTTGAAACGGATTCGCGGCGGGCACGGTGAGAGTTGCGTCGGTGTAAATGGCGGCGAGCGGCGAGCAGGGCGTGCCGGTGGCGGTGGCGGTGCAGACGGTGATCGTCGCGCCGGCGACGGGATGGCCGGCGGGGCCGAAGACGATGTCGTCCTTGCGCGAGCCTTGCGCGCGAGCCGCGGGCGCGGCGATGGTGGCGAGGGTGACGATTGCCAGCGCGATCGCCGCGACAAAGGTGATCGTCGTCGTAGAGGATGTAAATGGCTGCAGCGTAAAATTTCGATTCATCACGATTCCCTCTTAACAAATTTTCACTTAAGGGGCACACAGCTGACGAGCGACGCCGGCCGCGCACACGCAACCCATCTGTGTTTATTTTAGCTTCAGCTGGTAGGAGAAAGTGGCAACACAGTAGCACGGTCCGAGGGCAGCTCCGCTACTAAATGGGCCCGAAACTGGGTTACTATTCGGCGCTGTGACGCGGAGCTTACTCACCAACGTAGCCTGCCTTGTGCGCTTTGCAATCGCCCTCTGCGCCGTGGCGTTGACCGCATTGCTGTCAGCAAGCACAACTTCGTTGGCGAAAAACGACACGCCCGTGAAAGCCGAGAGCTTCGACGAAGTGGCACGGAAGTTCGCAAAATCTCTGCATTCGGACCGCGTAAAGCGCATTGCCATTCTCGATTTTGAAGGCCCAAACAAAGAAGTGACGCCGCTCGGCGCGTGGCTCGCCGACCAGTTCGCCGCTGCGCCCGGCAGCGCCTGGGCGCCCATCGAGGTGGTCGATCGAAAGCAGATTGTCGCGAAATGGGAACAGCTCAAAATTGCAGAGCCTCACGCAATCGAAACGAAGAGAATTTTGGAGCTAGCCAAAGCGTTCCAAGCGACAGTAATCAAAGGCAGCTACAGTGCGTCAGAAAACGGCCTGGGCTTGACGCTGACCAACTGGTATTCGGGTTCAGGTCATTCAGACTCTCTCGCTGCGAAGCTGGCTATGACGGACGAAATGAAATCGCATCTGACGCAGCCGCTCGAATCTCTCGTGCCGAAGGATGGGATATTCACTGCGGGTACGGGCGGAATTTCAGTTCCTCAGTGCTTGTCCTGCCCGCATCCGAATTTTTCTGTCGAAGCGGTGAGACGTCAAGCACAAGGCGCCGTTCTATTAATGGTAGTGGTCGACGCGAATGGGCGCTCGAACGACATCACAGTAGCAAAAGGGTTAACTACCGAGTTCGATGAGGACGCGATCAGCGCTGTGAGGCGCTGGACGTTTAGACCTGCGACTAACGTGGATGGAAAGCCGGTAGCCGCGCGGACACCGGTGGAGATCAGCATTCGCGCCTACTAACATCTGACCAGGCGCGATCAAGGCCGTGAAGCGCTGGAAATTCAAGCCCGCCACCGATGTGGATGGAAAACCCGTAGCTACGCGCACAACGGTCGAGATCAATTTTCGCGCGAGGTGAACTTCCATTGTCTTCGTAGGGGCACGGCATGCCGTGCCCGGCAAACGAACTTGGCGCGATCGATCCATTGTTGCGAGTCAGAAAGTCAAAGACGAAACATTTCTAGCGCGCGCTGTGCTGGATGGTGGGTACGGGTGCAGCGCGTTCGGGCACGGCATGCCGTGGCCCTACTGTCGCGTTGGTGGGGGCGGCGCTGGCGTGGCGCGGCTCGCGCTGCCGCCGTTGCTGGCGCCCAGGCCGTGCTTGGCGGCTTTTTCCGCGTCGAGGATCGCGCCGCAATGCTTGCACACCGCGACGCCAGGCTTCACCTTCTCGCCGCATGCCGGACAATCCGCGAAGCGGGTGGGCACATAGGCCCATTCGCGTTCGACGCCGAGTGCGATCGCCGCGCGGCGATGCAAATCCGAAATTTCGCGGAAGGAGTGGCCGCGCGCCCACATCGTGTCGCCTTCGGAAATGAGCTGATGATAGTAGGCGTCGCGCCGCGCTGTGGCCGAAGCGAGTTCTTCGGCGGACGGCCGCTCGCCCGCGCAGACGAAGATTCCGTGCTCGCGCAGGTCCTGCAGCAGATCTTCGGCGATATCGCGGGCGGAGATTGTGAATGGGAAGCGGCGATTATCGCCGAGATCGAGCGCGTCGCCGCGTGAGGTGATTTCGACGAGCGCATACGGCTGGCTCGGCGCGCGCGCGGGAATGTGATAGACGCCGTGGGTGCGCGAGATGTGCCAGTCCTGATCGGAGATGGAGGCAATCGAGGCGGTGGCGGATGCGTCGCCGTTGGAGCGGGTTTCGACGAGGATGTCGCGGGGGCCGCGGCGGGCGTCGGCGGCGAAATCACGCGGGGCGGATGCTGAGACGGAGTTTGGTGGTTGGACGGATGCAGTCATAGTCGAGGAGCCTTTCGGAATGTAATTATATTATGTTGTAGTTGTACGTTTTTGTACAATATTGCTAATTTGTACGAAAACGTACAAATAAGAGAAGTTGTATGTTTTTGTACAAACGGCTAGAATCGGGCCGAGGAGCGCACAATCATGAAGTCTGTGCAAAGCGTGCTGATAGCGGACGTGATTCATTCGAGCCGCCGCGAGCGTTTAGGCGCTGTGCTCGGAGCCGCCTTGCGGCACGCCAATCGCATTCACCTGCGAGAGAAACGTATCCGCGTGCCATATGCGGTGACCGCGGGCGACGAATTTCAGGCCGTCGCATCGATTGAGATGATGCCCGGGCTGATTTTCGATCTGCGCCGGTGGATGCGCCCGCTGGCTCTGCGCATCGGCGTCGGCATCGGCAGGATTCAAGGACGCGTGCGAGCCCCGGTGAACAGCCTCGTGGGCGAAGCGTTCGTGAATGCGCGTGCGGCGATGGTCGACGTGAAAGAAGGGCGCCACGGATATGCCACGCTGACTGCGTTTCGATCTTCGAAAGAATCCTTTGACCGGATAGCTAATCTGGTTTATGGACTTAATGATACATTGGTGCTGGACATGACCAATGAGCAATGGCGCGCGCTGAATGCATATGTGGAAAGCGGCAGCGTGGAGGGCGCGGCGAGGAAGTTGCGGGTGAGCATTTCGACGCTTTCGCGAAATCTAAAGCGAAGCCATTTCCGGCAGCTGGCGGAAACGGCGGCGACGATGAAAAGCCTATTTCACGAGAGCTGGCGGTAGTTGTACGAAAATGTACAAATTGAGCGATTTGTACAAAAACGTACAATTCGTGATATTTGTACGAAAACGTACAAGTGCTCAAATTGGGCAAGAGCCTAGGCCATGGTGAATAGGTAAGCAACGATGAACGCGATCGAAATATTTCTGATTCTCTGCCTGGGGCATCTCGCGTCGGATTTCTTGCTGCAGACCGACGCGATGGTGAAAGCCAAGAAATACGGCGGCGCGGCTTATTGGAAGCACGGACTGATTCATTACGTCGCGGTCGTCGTGGTGACGGCTTTCGCGGATCCGGCGCTGCTGGCGCGCATTCGCTTTCAGGCGATTTGCATTGCGCTGATCGGCGCGCATCTGCTGATTGATTTCTGCAAGGAGCGCCTGACGGCGGCCGCGAAGATTCGGGACGACGCGTTTACGTTTCTCGCCGACCAGGCGGCGCACATTGTGACGATCGTTGCCGCGGCGCTGCTCGTCACCGGCACGAGCCCGGTGGCTGCTGTCGCATGGCTTGCGGCGCTGATTCCGCATCGCGACAGAATTCTTGCGGTGCTGGTGATCTACTTTGCGGTGGTGTTCGCGGGCGGCTACGCGATCCGTTATATTACCCGGCCGTTGACGCGCCATCTTCCTCCGCTTGGCGACGAATCAACGCAGAGCTTGCGCAACGCGGGAATGTACATCGGGTGGCTCGAGCGCGGCCTTGTGCTGACGGCGATGATTTTGCGTTCGCCGGCGACGGTGGGGCTGGTGCTTGCGGCGAAATCCATTGCGCGATTTCCGGAGCTGGGGAAGTCGGAGCGTTTCGCGGAGTATTTTCTTATCGGCACGCTGCTGAGTTTGCTGGCCGCAATTTTTGGCGGCATTGTATTGCTGAAGGTTCTTACCGGCCGGGTTACGCTGGGGCAGTAAGCGATTTTCAGTAGGGGCACGGCATGTCGTGCCCTGCACACGAACTTGGCGCGATCGTGCCATTCGTCGCGATACAACATCAGGGCTAACTGCAAAACATTGGACTTGCGCTGTGCGTTGGATGGCGCGATTGTGCGTGTAGCGCGTTCGGGCACGGCATGCCGTGCCCCTACTGAAGAAAGGGCTAAGGCGAAAAACGCGAGCGCGTGGGTGCCAAGTATTGGCATCACGCGGCGCGTTTTTACTTGGGGCACAGGCAGGAATGCCTGTGCTACTGAACTGCGTTACGGCGCGAAGACGGCGTCGAGGGCGGCGTCGGCAGTGCGATCCCAGTCGTGGGCGCGACAAGCTTCGCGCCGCGCGATTGCTGCGCGCTGGTCTGTGCGCGTTTGACGGCGCGACCATTCGATGGCGCGGACGATGTAGTCGCAGGCTGCGGCGTTGAGGGGCTCGAATTCGCCGGAGCTGGTTTGCAATGTGAAGCAGTGCTCGTAGTCGCCGCGCGCTGGATACGGGCCGAGCGCGGGGATGCGGATGCCGTCTTCGGTTTCTGAGGTGAGCGCGCGCCATTGGTCGGGCGAGCCGTAAAATTCCGGTGGCATCCAGCGTTCGATGTGCCAGCGATCGATGGGCAAATATTTCGGGACCTGGCGCAACTCGATCGCTTCCCTGCTCACGTTGCCGTGTGCGTCGCGGTCGGTCCAGCGGCCGCCGATCCAGGTGAGGCGCGCGCCGCCCCAGACGACGCGGAAGTTCGGTTCGCCGTAGCGATTGGTGCCGCCTGCGCGGGTGATGCGTTCGGCGATGGCGGCGGGGGTGTGGTGCGTTTCGCGAGTGACGCGGATCCGCGGGGCGGAGTTTCGTGATTTGGAGGACACGGCGTTGTGCGTGGCAGGTTGGGGTAAAGGCTGAAGCGAAAGCAACGGCGCCGGCCGGAGGCCAGCGGTACAAAAGCGACAGCGAAGGTGTCGGCGGAAAGCCGTGGGGCAAAAGGCAACGGCAAAAGAGCCGGCGGGACGCCGGCGTTACGGAATGGCAGCAGTGCACGTTGCGAATTTTGAGGGCGGCTGCAGATGCAGCCGCCCTTTTTGTTTTTTGGTAGCACAGGCATTCCTGCCTGTGCCTGCGTGTAAAGACAGCTGGATCATTGATACTTGGCTGGGATGCGACTGCGTTCCTTCCGTAGGGGCACGGCCCCGCGAACCTATGCGGGATCTGCGACATGCCGTGCGCGGCGAAAGAACTTGGCGCGGCCGCGCCATTTATCGTGGCTTTGAATTCGAAAGCAACAACGAAACATTTGAAGCGCCCGGTGCGTCGGATGGAGCGAGAGTGCTTGTGGCGCGTTCGGGCACGGCATGCCGTGCCCCTACTGTCGGAGAAAAGCAGGGCCGAAAAGAACGCGAGCGCGTGAGTGCCGAGGATTGGCGTCACGCGCTGCGTTTTTACTTGCGTCACAGGCAGGAATGCCTGTGCTACTGAACTGCAAAGCAACTGCGCCGGCCGGAGGCCAGCGGTACAGAGACAACGGCGACGGCGAACTGCGACGGCGAACGGCAGCTTCTAGTAGCCCGACGGGATGGCCAGGTTGTCGATGAAGGCGCCGCTTCTGGGCGATTCGTTCCAGACTTGGAAGCCTGTGACGAAGTAGAAGATGTACGCCGAGGCGAGGCCGCCGCTGGTGCCGTAAATCGGGAAAACGGTTTGGCCGCCTACGTCGTAGAAGTCGATGTCCTGCATCACGGCGCGTCCCCAGTGCGAGAGGTCGAGGAAATCAACGCGCGATTGATTGGCGTTGATCGAAGATTTGATCGGAACGCCAGCCATCGATTTTTCGCCGGTGAAGAGCAAGTCGAGATCGCTGGCGCGGCCGCCGGCACCTTCCTTGATGATTTGCGAAATCGTGACGCCGAGCTGCTCCCACTGATGTTCCTGCTCGAGCGACGTGTACGCGACGAGTTTGCTCACCTGATTCGTGCCCAATGATTTGCGTACTTTGTTAATTGCAAGGCGCACGGCGCCGGGCGTGAGCGTGGAATTATTTCCGTTCACGCGCGGAGTGGCGAGTTCGACGGGATACGTGGCGCGATTCAAGTTGAGCCACGTGCCGGTGGTCGCGTTCGATTGGTGATAGAGCAAGCCGAAGAGCGAGACGGGCTGCGCGCCGGTGAGGCCGTCGTGAACGATCACGTCGTTCGCGCTGGTGCCGGCGGGAACCGAATCCACCGTAATCGTGCTGCCGAATGGATCGACGGCGGTGACGTTGCACGAGCCGCGATTCGTGGTGAGCGTGGGGTCGTAGACCTGAATCGTCTGGTTGTAATAGACGAGGACGGAACCTGGCGGCTTGGCCATCGTGAACGTAGTCGACGCGATCGAGTTGATCGTGCCGAGCACGCCGTTGCCGTTGGTCTGCATCACTTTGTCGAGGAAAGCGCGGAACTGTGCCATTGCGTTTTTCACTTCGCGCTTGGCGGCGTTCTCGATCGCTTTCTCGGGCGCGTTCGAAGCGTACTCGACGAGCTTGGTGATTTCGACGGCGTGGCGGAAAAATACGGGCGTCACTTGCGCGACGTCGTACACGGTGCCGGAACCGCGGCCCAGATCACCGCCGTCCATATTGGCGAGGCCTGCTTTGCCTCCGGGACGAATTTGCAGCGGGAGGCGCATGTTGCGCGAGCTGACGCGTTCGACATCGCCGCGCTGCTGGATCATGGTGAGCAGGATGTCGTCGCGTTCGTAGAGGAGCGGAAGTTTGTCGCGAACTTTTTCGAGTTGCAATGCGACGGATTGCGAATTTTGCATTTGTGCCATGGGGGAGTCTCCGTTGTGGGTTTTGAGTTAGCACAGGCGTTCGCCGAAAGGCGGCTTCTTGAAAGCGACGCCAGTGCCGAGGGTTGATTGCGAAGCTGTGGATTCATGTCGTGCCGAAGTAACCGGAAATGGGCGTTGCAAGAACGAAGCGCCGTAGGCGCGGCATAAGTTAGCCCAGGGCGGAAGCCCTGGGTTCGGGTTTGAAAAACATGTCAAGCGCCGTAGGTGCGACAGACGCTTCATTTGTCAGCGACAAATTCGAAGGAACGGGTAAATTTCGACCTCGGGCCATCGCGGGTCATCTGGCACCCGATTGCAAAACGGTGTCGCACCTACGGCGCTCGGATGACTTCGCGCATCGTGTACCCAGCGCTTCCGCGCTGGGCTAACTTATGCCGCGCCTACGGCGCTGGTGTGTTGCCGGTATCTGCGGAATTAGGTTAGATCGCAGTTGGCTCGTGGTGGTGTAGAAGTTCAAAGGCAACGGCAAAAACATTTGTAGAGGAATGGTGCGTGGATGGCACGCGGGTGCATCTAGCGCGTTCGGGCACGGCCCCGCGAACTAATGCGGGATCTGCGGCATGCCGTGCCACTGAAGAGACTACAAATCAAAAAGAACGTAATCGCGCGCGAGCCAAGCATCGGGCGTCGTGCTGTGGTGTTTGGAAGCACAGGCATTCCTGTTTACCCTGAGAACCGAAGGGCCTGTGCCAACGTAAGAACGCAGCACGAAGCGCGCTAAACATGCAAGATCAAAAACCGCGTTCTTTGGTTTTCTTGTTTTTCGACGCCGCGCAGGTAGCATCCTGCGGCACAGGCCCTTCGGTTCTCAGGGTAAACAGGAATGCCTGTGCTACTGAAAGGCAAAAGCTCGATGGCGTGCTAATCTTTTCTTATGATGAGGCGGGGTAGCATGGCGGGCTGCGGAATGCTTTGCGTACGACGATCACTCGCGCCGAGGTTTTTTGCACCGCTCCTGCTGCTGGCGCTGATTTTGGCGGCAGCACTTTTTGCTGCGCCGGCTGAGGCGCAGGTGGGGCAGCAGCCGAACCGGAATCGGCGGCCGCCGGTGACGGCTGGGTCGCCCGGAAGCAACACGTCGTCGCCCGGTGCGAACGGCGCGGGGCAATCAGCGGATACCGACGCGTTGCAGGCGTCCTACCCCGGTGTGAACGAAATACTCGAGCGCAACTTCATCGCGATGAACCTGCGCAAGCCGGATAGCCCGCCGTTTCACGAACTCGTGCGCATTCATTACGAATTGAACGGGCAGGCGCAGGACGGGACATACGAAATATTCTGGGCCGGCACGGGGTATTTCCGAGAAGTGTTCCAATTGGGCGGCGCGCAGGAAATCGACATGGCCAGCGACAACAAGATGTATACGACGCGAACGAGCGGGGCGGTGACGCTGGCGCTGCGCAACGTGCGCGAGCTGGTGAAGTCGCCCATGCCCGAATATTTGATGGTGGGCTACGACGTGATCAGCGTTGCGGATGAGCAGGTGGAAGGGCAGACTCGTTCGTGCATTCACATCAGCAAGCGCGACGAGAACACGAACCGAGGAGCCACTGCGCAAGTCTGCCTCGAGCCGGATTCGAAGCAGATCATGTCGATCAGCGCGCAGGGAGATTTTCTGAATGCGCCGACGAATATCCAGCTGACGGGTTTCAAAACGCTGGGCGCGAAGCGCTACCCGATGCACATGACGACGACGGTGGCGACGGACAATATGCCGTCCGCAAATATCGAAGCGAACGTGGAGACGCTCGAGAACGTGACGAAGTTTGACGGCGATCCGTTCTCGCCGCCGCCGGGAGCGGCCGTGCGCGATTGGTGCTCTACGTTGGCTGCTGCGCCGTCGCTCGAAGATTACGATCAGCCATCGTTCCCGCAGGAGGAACTGAAGAACCTGAGCGAATTTTTTGTGCTGGTAGGCGCGAACGGCCGCGTGGAGCAAGCGGAGCCGGTGCGTGCGGCGGCGGATCCGGTGGGCGAGCAGAAAATTGCAACGTGGATCAAGACGGCGCGCTTCCCGATTCAGAATTGCGGAGTGACGCCGGTGGAGTACGAGACGTTTTATACGCCGAAGCTGAAGCGGGTGTATTAGGTAGCACAGGCATTCCTGCCTGTGCCCCAAGTTGCTACGTGCGTGGCCTCGCGAAACGAGGAAGCAAAAGAACGCGTTCTTTGATCTTGCACGTCTAGCGAGCACCGCGCTGCGTTCTGACGGTGGCACAGGCAGGAATGCCTGTGCTACTGAACTGCGATTCGTTTCTAGTGGGGCAGGCCTCAGCCTGTCTTCTTACGATTGCGTTCGTTTCAGTAGGGGCACGGCCCCGCGAACTGATGCGGGATCTTCGACATGCCGTGCCCGGCGAATGACCTTGGCGCGTTTCGTGCCATTCGTCGCGTGGTGAAAAGTTCAAGCAAAACATTTTGAAGCGGCGTGCTTCGTGGATGGCGCGGGTGTGCGTGTGGCGCGTTCGGGCACGGCATGCCGTGCCCCTACTGTCGGAAAAAAGCAAAGGCAAAAGAGCCGGCAGGATGCCCTTCGTTCCTCAGGGCAAGCCGGCGCTACAAGAGAGCGATGCCAGCACTTCCTCGACTGCGCGACATCCAGGACGTAGCTGTTTGGGGCGCAGGCTGAAGCCTACGCTACTGAACTACAGATTCAAAATGTCGGCGTCGGTTAGGCGGGCGTAATCCAGGTCGCGGGGCGACATGGATTTGCGGCCGTCGTTCCCTGCCCCGCTGGAGCCTGCTATGTCGATGCGGCGTTCGGCTGCGCGCTGGCGGGTGCGGCGTTCGTTAGCGGCGCTCATGATGGTCGAGGTCCATTCGCTGAGGACGCGTTTGGCTACGCCGGGGAGGGCCTGGCGGGCGCGTCCTGTGAGCAGCGAGACGATGGCGCGCTGGTGGCCGTCGTCGAGCGAGCCGGAGCGGAACGCGTCGCGCAACTGCGCGGCGAATTGCGGATTCGAGCGGAGGCTCGAATCGAGTTCGCGGTAAATTTCGCCGACGACGCGCGTGCGCGCGTTTTTCGGGACGCCTTCGGGCAGCAGGCGCTCGACCTGCGCTTCGATCGCGGCGACGACGCCTTCGACGGCGGCGGCGTTGGCGGCGTGGAGGAAGGCGAGCTGGGATTCGTTTGCGGTGTCAGGTAGCACAGGCATTCTTGCCTGTGCCTGGGTAGCACCCGGCTGAGCGGATGATTCGTCGCGCAAGGGCGCGGCCTGTGGTGAGTTTTCTGACGTGTTGGCGTGGGGTTGCAGGTGTGGGGCGGTCGTGCTGGTTGTTGCTTGGGGCACAGTCGTCATTTCCATCAGCCGCCTATCGGCGGACGCCTGTGCTACTGAACCTCCGGCGATGCTTTGCATTGCGTTGGCTAGCGAGGCGAAGGCGGCGGGATCTAGATTGGCGATGGCGCGGGCGAGTGAGGCGTGGTCTTCGGGGCGACGCGAGAAGAAGAGCGCGTCCATATGGTTTACGTCAGCTAGGAGTGCGGTGGCTTGGCGGGCGGCTTGGGGAGTCGGGAAGGATTCGCGGTAGGCGGAGGCGTCGTGCCAGGCGGCGCGCAGTTCGGGGTTGGCGTCGAAGGTGGCGCGGAGGTGGGCGGGTTCGGGGATGGAGGCGG
Source organism: uncultured Acidobacteriota bacterium (assembly GCA_963729525.1). Classification (GTDB taxonomy): domain Bacteria; phylum Acidobacteriota; class Terriglobia; order Acidiferrales; family UBA7541; genus Palsa-295. The sequence goes on along the minus strand of CAVSOB010000005.1, from coordinate 1,168,561 downwards.
CGTGCGCGTTCGACGCCTGGGCGGCAGACGCGTTTGGATTTTTGTCTTGCGCCGAAGTCAAAGGCGCCGGCGAGACGCCGGCGGTACGTAAACCGTCGGCGTGATCTGCGGCGTCCGCGGCGTCGAAATCGAATTCGAGTTGGTTCGCGTCGCGTGTCGGGTTTTTTCGCGGCGAGGTGATGCCGAGTATTTCGTCGTCGGTGGCGCGCGTCGGCGGCGCGGCGGGGGCGGTGTTGCTCGATGGCGCGGATGAAGTTGGCGCAAGTGTTGCGGACGGCATGTGGTGTCCTTTAAGTAGCACAGGCATTCCTGCCTGCGCCTGAGTAAAACGCGGCCGGGGTTCGCGCTAGACGTGCAAGATCGCAGAACGCGTTCTTTGGTTTTGCAGGTATGGCGCGAGACGTGATGTGTTGTTGTGTTGGCACAGGCAGGAATGCCTGTGCTACTGAACTGCGAATCGCGATTGCGTTCGCTGCAGTAGGGGCACGGCCCGCGAACTAATGCGGGATCATCGGCATGCCGTGCCCGGCGAAAGAACTTGGCGGGATTGCGCCATTTGTGGCGATGTTTGGCGCGATTTCAGAACGTCAAAGGCAAAACGTTGTAGCGAGTGATTTACTGGATGGCGCCGGTACGCGTGTAGCGCGTTCGGGCACGGCATGCCGTGCCCCTACTGTCGGAAACGGCAAATCAAGAGAACGACGCTTGCGCTTTCTCGACTTCGGAATTCCTGGGCTGTAGCGACTTGGGGCACAGGCCCTTCGGTTCTCAGGGTAAACAGGAATGCCTGTGCTACTTAAGGGCGCTTTCGCCCTCGGGCGAAGGCTTAGTCCTGGGCTGAAGGTACAGCTGGTGTTCCAGGGACGCACCTGTACTTTTGCACTGGCTGTGGAAAACTCCGGCCCCAGGGGGCAGCAAATGGGGCACTTACCGGGTACCGTGGAAAACGGTACGGCCGGATTTCAGTTTGAAACCAACGTACTATTTCGCTGGCCTTCGCTTGCCTGTACATCTATATCAACGGGGAGCACAGCGACTGCGCACATTCCTGAGGAAGCACCCCGCAATTTCTGAGGTGTGTTAATGAGCACCATCCCAACGACCTCCGCAGAGGCTCGAAGTAAATCCGCTAATTCCGGTTCCAATTCATCAGCAAAATCAAATAATTCAAAAGCAAATTTGCCGGGCATCGAACGCCGCCGGCGGAAGCGCGCGAAAATTACCGCGCAGGTGCATGTGCGGGTGATGGATTCGCCAGAGCCGTTTGAAGAAGTATGCAAGAGCGTGGACGTCTCGCGCGACGGCCTGCTTTTCACCAGCGCGCGCGCCGGCTACTGGAAAGGGCAGATGCTCGAAGTGACATTTCCCTACTCGACCGCAGCGGCCGAGTTCAACACGCCGCAGAAAGCGGAAGTGGTGCGCGTGGAATCTTCTGTTGGCGGGCAGCACGGAGTGGCAGTGCAGTTCAGCGCGGCGAAGGCGGATGCGAAGAGCGAGAAGAAAGTGCCGACGGGCGCGTCGAGTGGAGCGTACGCGTCGAGTGGTGCGTATGCGTCAAATGGGACGAAGCCGTCGAGTGTAGTGGATCCGTTTGTGAATGGCGAGCGGGCGCATTCGCCGGCGACGCAGGAAGCTTCGAACGCAGCGGCCAGCGCTGCCGCGAAACAGCAATCAATCGTGCTGGCGGTCGAGTCCGACCAGCGCACCGCGGACATCATGCGAAATATTTTGCAGTCGGACGGCTATACGGTGATCGTGGTGCCCACGGCGCAGCAGGCTCTGGAAGTATTGCGCACCACGGTGCCGGCCGTGTTCCTTGCGGAAGTGGAAGGCGAGGACATGAGCGGCCACGATCTGTGCCTGATCATCAAGCGCAACGATCGCCTGCAGCGCGTGCCGGTGATTCTGCTGACGCGCTCGGCGCAGCCCGCCGACTATTCCGCGAGCCATCAGCTGGGTGCGGTGGTGTGCATGGCGAAGCCGTTCAAACCGGAGCGGCTGCTGCACGTGGTGCGATTGGTGGCGCCGCCGCCGTCGCAGCGCAGCGTCTATGGCGCGCGCGTGGCGGGCAGCACGATCGAGCGCACGCTGTAGCGGTTCCCCATCTAAATTCAAATATGAAGTCGGATCCGAGGCGAGTGCGCCTGAGTGTGTCGCCGTGCGCTGGGGCGGCGGAGTCAATTTTACGCCGATGGAAGCGTGTGTCGCGCCTACAGCGCTCAGACAATTCACGCCAACGTGTACCCAGGGCTTCCGCCCTGGGCTAGGTGTGTGCCGCGCCTACGGCGCTGGTTCGGTGGCACAACATCAGCGGAGTCAATTTTGAGGCCGGTCAGCGGGGAAAATGTGTCGCACGTACGGCGCTCAGATAATTTAGGGCGACGTGTACCCAGGGCTTCCGCCCTGGGCTGGGTGTGTGCCACGCCTACGGCGCTGGTTTGGTGGCGCAAGATCAGCGGAGTCAATTTGAGGCCGGTCGGCGGGGAAAATGTGTCGCACCTACGGCGCTCAGATAATTTAGGGCGACGTGTACCCAGGGCTTCCGCCCTGGGCTAGGTGTGTGCCACGCCTACGGCGCTGGTTTGGTGGCGCAAGATCAGCGGAGTCAATTTGAGGCCGGTCATCGGGGAAAATGTGTCGCACCTACGGCGCTCAGATAATTTAGGGCGACGTGTACCCAGGGCTTCCGCCCTGGGCTAGCTTATGCCGCGCCTACGGCGCTGGTTTGATTGCCGAACGTGGCCGCTACCTATGTAAGTCAACCAATTAAATAAAAGAATGCGAAACTGGCGTCGCGTGAGCGCCGTAGGTGCGAAATATACCTAGCCCAGGGCGGAAGCCCTGGGTCCGTGGTATATAGACGGACCAAGCGCCGTAGGCGCGACACATGCCTCATTCGTACTCGCAAAACATCGTGCACGTAATCTTCAGCACGAAGGACCGCCGCAAAGTCGTCCCGAAAGAATTTCAGCCGAAGCTGTGGGCGTACATCGCAGGTGTCTGCAAGAACCATGAAATTCACGCTGAGGCCATTGGCGGCACGGACGATCACATTCATCTGTTGATTCGTGTGCCGGCGGCGATGAGCGTCGCGAAAGCGATTCTTACGATCAAATCGAATTCATCGAAACGGGTCAACGAGCAGGCGCGGCGATTCGAATGGCAAGAGGGGTATGCAGCCTTCAGCGTGAGCGCGTCGTTGGCGGCGCGGGTGGCGAGGTACATCGATACGCAGGAGGCGCATCACAGGCGGATGACATTCGAGGCGGAATTCATGGCGATCTTGAAGCGGCACGGCGTGAAATTCGATCCGAATTTTGTTTTCGGATGAATGCGCATCGATGTGGATAAAATTTCGCGGCGCGCAAAAGAATGTGTCGCACCTACGGCGCTCAGACAATTCACGCCAACGTGTACCCAGGGCTTCCGCCCTGGGCTGGGTGTGTGCCGCGCCTACGGCGCTGGTGAGTAGCGCGCGATACATTGGCGAACCTGATTTTACGCCGACGAGCCCGATAAATGTGTTGCAACTGCGGCGCTGGTTACTTCGATGGGCGCGGAGGGAGTAACGTCGCAGGGTGCTGTAGCAATGCGCCTTGCTGCTTCAGCAGGTAGGATTTGTGCAGCATGGCGTGGGCGCGGACGTTGGCGTAGCCGGCGGGGGCTTCGATTTTGGCGACCTGACCTGCGTCGGAGGAGAACCAGCGCATGCAGGCTTCGAGTTCGACGCGGTGATTGTCGGCGAATTCGTCGGGCATGACGCTGGGTAGCATGGTGACGTTTTCACCTGTGCCTGCGTCGGATCGGTGCTGCGCGTTAGGGAGCGAGGCGGCGTCGAAGGAGTTGGTTTGATTTTCTGGTGCGTTGGGGTCGCTTGGGGCCGAACCCAACGATGTCGCGTTGGGTGCTTGTGTGGAGCGGTTTGCGCTGTTTGTTACTTGGGGCACAGGCAGGAATGCCTGTGCTACTGGAACCTCTGCGACCAGCTGGGCGATTTCGCGGTATTGCTTGGTGCGGGATTCTTCGTCGGGGATTACTAATTCTTCGAGGCCGATTAGACGCTTTACCAACGCTAGATTTTCTGGGTGCGAGAGGACGGCTTGCATTTCGGGATCTGGGCTGCCTAGCAGTTGCAGCAGGACGCCGCGCTGTTGCGACCAAAGCGTCGGATACTGCTCGTCTGTTTCCGGGTAGCTGAATAAATTTCCTTTCAAGTCTGCTAGGCGAATCCACTTTGATTCGAAGGCTGCGCCTGCGCCGAGCAGCGTGACTTCCACATCATTCGGGCGATTGCGGCGGAAGCAATCCACAGCGAGCAGCATTACGTCCGCGTGGAAAAATTTCATGCGCCGCCAGACGAGACCGATGCGGCCCATGGCCTGGTCGCGCGCCATGGCGTAACCGGCGGCGGTGTCGTTATTGGCCATCGCACCGCCAAAAAGCGCGGGAAAAGCGCCGGTGAGAAATTGCGCGACGGGTCCCATTAAATTCGCGGCGTGTTCGGCGAGATCGGGCGGCACTTCGGCGGGCGCGGGCTGAAAAAATCCTGCGGCGAGCGATTGGCCGGGCTTCGAACGCGCGGGATAGTGCGCGCCAGGCTCGGCGGTTTGATTTTGCAGCGCGTCGAAATCGAGCACTTCGCTATCGGCGTAAATTGGCGGAATGCCGTACTCGTACGTTTCAATCTGCAGATTCGAGAGCGTGTTGAAACGCTCCTGCACGCTGATGAGCGCGTCGCCGAGCGCCGGCCGGCCGCTCGAGCCGTCGCCGGGCAGTGCGTGAAGGACGCGCCAGTGGTCGTCCATATTTTCGTTGCGAGACTCGCAGTAGGTTTCGCCGGCGAATGCGACGTAGGCGCCATCGGGGAAAAGTTGGAGGAGTTCGTCGCGCAGAGATTTATCGTCGAGCGCGAAGAAAGCCCACGGACGCAGCCAGGTGCGCTGGAACGTGATGAGATTGATATTGAAATCTCCGCCTTCGGTAAGCGGTCCGCCCTGCGATTGCGCGAGACGCGCGAGGCGTTCGTATTCCTGCGAGCCGGTGGCGACGGGCGAGCCGATTTTATCGGCGGCGTGCGGATACGCGGCCCGCAGGCGGGCTTGATGTACTTCCATGTTCCATTGCAGGTAGGGATATTCGTGCATCTCGCCGGCCCACGGCGGAGTTTTTAGCTCGAGACCGCCGACGATGGTGATCACTTCCTGGCCGTTGGGGACGCGCAGGCGCGTTTCAACGGAAGGCACGGTGACGGTTTCAGCGGCGACGAAATTTTCGGAGGTGAGGAGTGCGCCGCAGGTAGCACAGGCATTCCTGCCTGTGCCTACGTTGGCTACATGCTGCGCGTTGCTAAACGAGGAAACATCGGCTGAGTTGGTTTGGTGTTGTGGTGCGTTGGGATCGTTTGGGGCCGAACCCAACGATGTCGTGTTAGGTGCTTGTGTAGCGCGATTGTTGCCGCTGGTTACTTGGGGCACAGGCAGGAATGCCTGTGCTACTGAAGGCGTTTCTTCGCCGCAGTCGGGGCAGACGTAGACGTCCTCGCCGATTTTTACTTCGCGGGCGGCGATTTCGGTTTCGGGGTGGAAGCCGAAGCGCTGGCCGTCCACTACGAAGCGGACGTAGGCGCCTACTTTGCCGTCGGTCCAGAGATTGAACGCTTCGTCTACGATTAAATTTCCGATGCGATTGTTGCGTTCGACGAGCTGCGCGACTTCTGTGGCGGCTTTCGCGGCGGAGACGTCTTCCTCGGCTTGCGCGGAGGAGGGGAAAAAGCGGACGCGCGGCACGTCCTGCGAAAGCACGCTGACGATGGAGAGGCCGAACGCCTGGTAAATATTGGTGACGAATTCGTAGCGCGGCAGATCTTCGATCGAAGACCCGTCGGTGAGTTTTTGCTCGAAGGGGAGGTGCCAGTTCTGGTCGCGCTCGCTCCACCAGAGGTATTGCAGGCCGCGCCAGAATTGGTGAGCTTGCTTGATGCGGCGGATTTCCTGGCGGCGGGTGGATTCAGATTCGGTTCCGAATTGTTGGACGATGCGGCGGAGAGCGGATTGGAGACGTTCGGGGAGTTGTTCGTTATTCGCGCCGAAGGGCGCGGAGGAATTGACGCCGAGCGGCGAGGCGGGATTGACGGCGCCTTCGATTGGGACGATGGAGGCGTCGGGTTTTGCAGTTTGATTCGAAGTGGGCATTCGATTCTCGCTTCTCTGGTAGCACAGGCATTCCTGCCTGTGCCGCAAGTTGCTAGGTGCTGTGTGTTCGCGATGCGAGGAAACGTTGGCGTCGTTGGGTTGGTGTCAGTAGGGGCACGGCCCCGCGAAACTCTGCGGGATCTGCGACATGCCGTGCCGGGCGATGGAACTTGGCGAGGTCGAGCCATTTGTCGCGATGTTTAGGTTTGAAAGCAAGGCAAAAACATTTATAGCGGCGCGGTGCGTGGATGGCGCGTGCTTGCTTGTGGGGCGTTCGGGCACGGCCCCGCGAAATAATGCGGGATCTTCGACATGCCGTGCCCCTACTGTCGGAAACGGCTGAAGCGAAGAAAGGAACGATGTCGTGATACGCGTCAAGAATTGGCGATCGCGCTGCGTTGTTGCGTTGGCACAGGCAGGAATGCCTGTGCTACTGGAAGGCAGTTTGCGAGGTCGTGCGAAAGCCAAGATCGGAAGGATTGCGGCGTGGCGACTGCGCGCAGGCCCTTCGGTTCTCAGGGTAAACAGGAGTGCCTGCGCCACTAAAGACGAAGCGGTGCGAACAGCGGCTACTCGATGACTGTGGTGGTTTGGCCGCGGGCGATGGCTGTGGCTAGGCGGCCGCCGCGGTCGTCGGAGGTGAAGCCGAACGAGCAGTGGATGAAACGCACGTTGTGCAGGGCGACTTCCCCGCCCTCGTAACGCAGGCGCGTGCCGATGAAGGTGACGTTCTTCCAGTGGATGCCGTCGAGCGTTTGGGCGGCGCCGGCGATGGTGAGGTCTTCGACGCGCACGTTGTCGGAGAAGATGCGCGAGGCAGGTGGCTCGAGAATTTCTGAGCGCGAGGGCATGCTGGTGGCGTCAAGAAGATTGCCGCCAGCCGACGCGGGATTGAGCAGCGCGCCGGTGGCGAGGATTCGCGGCGCGCCGATGGAGACCTGGCCGGGCGCGGCGTCTTTCGCAGATGTGGACGACTGAGCGTTCGATTTCGATGCGGCGCTCGCTGGCTGTGGCGGCGCCGGAGCTGTCGCGCCCGTAGCGGTGGCAACGAGCAGCTCGTCAATATTAACCGACTGCGGCGTGCCGGGCGGGACGGGCTCGAGCGACGAGCGCAGTTCAGCCAGCTCGATGCGGGCTTGCGTGACGTGCTCGGTGAGCCGCGAGTTCGTGTGATAGGCGGCGAGAATCTGGTCGAGCTTGGCGAGCGCATCGTCGAAAAAATCGGGCGGGGTGGGCTGGGCGCGGAGCCGCGCGACAGTGACGATGGACGCGGCGCGATCGATGGCGATGTTTGTCTCGGTCACACCGCCTTCGGAGGCGTGGCGCTGTGCTTCGTCGAGCGCGACGATCACATCGCGCTGCCAGCTGGGAATGACGCCGGTGGCGGGAGTCGTTGGCGCGTGCCTGGCGTAGGTGGTGTCATCGTACACGGCCACATTTGCGCGCGCGCCGCGATGGCGGCTATGCAGCGCGTACTGCACGCCCTGCCACGCGAGCACCGCGATCAAAACAAACGCCAGCAAAATTATAAGTGGACGCAGAAACCAGGGCGCGGTGGGCCGGCTTCGGCGCCGCCGTCCCCAGTGGCGCGTGCGCCCGCTGGGCGAATCGGAGAAGCGGTAGTTCATTTGATGGTGCGGCGCGCAGTGCGAGGTGCGTGCGCAGTGCGCCGATATTGCACATGAAGTATACGCGACGCCGCGCAATTCGGTTATAGGCCAGTAGCACAGGCCTTCGGTTCTCAGGGTAAACAATAGTGCCTGTGCCGCTGGAAGGCGAAGATGGATGGGCGGCGTTGCGCCAAGCATCGGCGATTGAGGTGCGATGTTACGTTGGCACAGGCAGGAATGCCTGTGCTACTGGAAGGCGAAGATGGATGGGCGGCATTGCGCCAAGCATCGCGTTCGGGCACGGCCCCGCGAAATAATGCGGGATCTGCGACATGCCGTGCCCCTACTGTCGGAAACGGCAGAAGCGAAGGGAACGCCAGCATGGGTGCGCCAACCATCGGCGATTGAGGTGCGATGTTACGTTGGCACAGGCGACATTTTCACGTCCGCCTGCCGGCGGGGCCTGTGCTACTTGCAATCTTCGGCGAACTGGTCGTGGAGGAAATTGGTTAGGTCGTTGTGATTGGAGAAGACGTGGGTTTCGGGGGCGGGGCGCATGGCATTTTGTTGCGTCGAGGAGTTGCGCGCGAAGGGAGAGGACGAACCTGAAGACAACTGCGCCGGCGGCTCGCGTTGAGCGAGCGTGGAGGAAGCACCGGCGGTACGAACACCTGCGTCGCCAGGCGCGAGCCCGTTTGCGGCGTTGCCGTTGGCGTGGCGATGGATGCGGGCTACGAAGCCGCGCTGGGCGCGTCCTGAGTGTGCGGGGACGAGCTCGGCTGCTTCGATTTCGACGCGATGGATTGGACCTGGGGCGGAGTTCGCGTAGGCGTCGGAGTTGGAATTAGCGCTGCTGCCGCTGCTTGCCCGAGACGAGGTTGCGCCAGCGTCGTCTTCCTCGCCTGTGTCGCCGCGCGCCACTTTTGCGGCGTGTTCGAGAGCCTGGAGCGCCGCTTCGGCTTCGCGCGCGGCTTCAAGCGCGTCGCCCACAACCGGATTCATGTAGTAACGACCGCGAATGTACGGCATGTTTTCCTCCGTGAAGAAGTGATGGGTGATGAGTGGCGAGGGTTTTCGGTAGCGTAGGCTTCAGCCTGCGCCGCAAGGTGCCAGGTGCGTGTGCGCCGAAATGCAAGGAAACAAGGAAACGATGGCGGCGTTCTTTCGTAGCGCCGGGACTGTTCTCGTGCGCCCTTACCGGGCGCGTGCCGGCGTTTTGAATTTACGTTTTGCTGCTGATCTAGCATTTCTATTCGTGCAAAGCGAAAGACGAAACGGCCGGCTGGAAGCCGGCGCTACGAAAGAACGGTGTGCGCGAGGCGAACAGTACGCGATTTCAGTAGGGGCACGGCCCCGCGAAATAATGCGGGATCTGCGACATGCCGTGCCCCTACTGTCGGAAACGGCAGAAGCGAAGGGAACGCCAGCATGGGTGCGCCAAGGATCGGCGATCGAGGTGCGATGTTACGTTGGCACAGGCGTCGTTTTCATGACCGCCTTCCGGCGGGGCCTGTGCTACTGGAAGTCAAAGGCGCCGGCCGGAGGCCAGCGGTACGAGAGACTAGCGCGCTGCTAGACGCGGGCCGGCGGTAGCGGATCCGCGGCGGGCTTTTCTTTTTGCGCGGATTCGAATTCGAGGAGGCGGTGGATTTGGGGCCAGGAACGGCGGCGCGTGGGCGCGGCGACGTGCGGGGTTGCATTCGGGCTCGGGCGCGAATGATTTGCGGTGCGCGCGGCGGGCGAATCTTCGGTGGGACAGGCTTCAGCCTGTCCTCTTGCGTTCATCTGGTGCGATGGGAACCTGGAGCCAAGATCGGAAGGATTGCGGCTTAGCAACGGCGCACAGGCGTCATTTTCACGGTCCCGCCTGCCGGCGGGGCCTGTGCCACTGAAAACCGAGGATTGCACCGCGGCGAGATCGTCGAGCGGCGCAAGGACAGGCGGAATGCCGGCGATGCCGAGGATGGAATTTAGCAGGGCGCGATTTTCTGCACGGAGGCGGGCGATTTCAGTTCCCTGCTGGTCTATTTCCACGCCCTGCCGGGCGATCACCGCGTCTAGCCGGGCGACGACGGCGCGCTCGAGCGCGAGCGCGGCTTCGAGTGCGCGGGCGTAGCGGGTTGTGGTGAGGCGGTGCCAGATTTCGTGAAGATGCATGTCCAATTTTTCCGGACCAAGGGATAGGATCAGATCGAAATGCGCGTGACCGAAGATCTCAGGTGATGCCGCGTTTCTGGAGAATCACGATTATGATCGCGGACGGAATCGCGCCAGCCAAGAACCACGGCACCAGAAACGCGAACGCCCAGGCACTGTATTCAGATGCGTCAGCTCCGAGCCAAACCGGAGACCAATAAAGGCAGTACGCAAGACCGAACGGCACAACCACGGCCCAAATCCAGCGCCAAGGCGATGCCACCGGCAGCAGCGAGCATAAAATCCAAACAACGATCACCGAAAGAATGGCGATCACAACTGCCCCAGAGGTCAGGGACAGTGATTCGATGAATGCCTTCATGAGGGCATAAACATAGCACTGAATATGAAACCGGATGAATATGTCGCGACGTTAGGTAGCACAAGCAATTCCTGTTTAACCCTGAGAACCGACGGGCCTGTGCCGCAATTTGCTACGTGCTGTGGGTCGCGATACGAGGAAACGATGGCTGCGTTGGGTCGAGGTCAGTAGGGGCACGGCCCCGCGAACCCATGCGGGATCTGCGACATGCCGTGCCCGGCGAAGGAACTTGGCGGGATGGGGCCATTTGTCGCGATGTTCAGATTTGAAAGCAAAGGCAAAACATTCGTAGCGGACGTGATGCGAGGTTGGTGCGAAAGTGCATGTCGCGCGTAGGGGCACGGCATGCCGTGCCCCTACGTCGGAAACGGCAAAAGCGAAAAGAACGATGTGGCGATACGCGCCAAGCAATTGCGGCCCAGGTGCGGCGTTACGTTGGCACAGGCAGGAATGCCTGTGCTACTTAACGGCGAGGACGATGCTTAGCGGCGGCGGCGTGGGACGAAACTGGTGCGGCGCTGTTCTTCTAGCTGGGCTTGGAGGGCTTGGATGGCGCGGACTGTGGGATCTGCGCTTAGGACGCGGGCGGCGAGGCGCGCTTCGTAGGGCAGATGCTCGACGGAATGGGCGGCGCGGGTGGCGTAGCGGGATTTTAGGCCGTAGCGGGCGGCGTCGGCTGGGTCGTCGCCATCCATTTTTTCTACGTCTTCGATGCGGGCCATGTCGCGGACGAGAGTCGGGATGGTGCGAATCAGCTCGATGCAATTGTCGGTGAGGAGCCACTCGTCGGCGTCGAGCATTTGGTACATCAGCATCCAGCCGCCGATGCGATCGTTGTCGGCGGGGATGGGGCGCGGGAAGCCGGCGGCGGCGAAGACGTCGCCCATTTGGTCGGCGATGGAGGCTTCGTCGGTGCGGCGGGCGAAGGCGTCGGGGGAGAGGTAGATGGCGTCGATTTTCTCGTTGCGTGAGTGCGAAGGTGGGTGCGAAGTCGGGTGCGAGCCAAGATCAAGTGGATTGTGCCCTAGTGAAGACGCACAGGCTGGAGCCTGCGCCACTGAGCGGGCGATGATTTCGTGGGCGAGGTCGCGCGGGGCGGTGCGATGCGTGACGTATTCGCGGTAAGTGATGACGGTTTGAGTAGCACAGGCATTCCTGCCTGTGCCGCAAGTTGCTACGTTTTGTGCGTTGCGATCAGAGGAAACGTTGGCGCCGTTGTTTGACGTTGGGTGGTGCGAGGATAGCGACGAAGTCGACGGCTTAAAGAACGATGTCGCATTGGGTGCTTGACTAGTGCGACCTTGCTGTGGCGTTTCGTTGGCACAGGCGCCATTTTCACGTTCCCGCCTGCCGGCGGGGCCTGTGCTACTGGAAGGCGCGGCGGCGTGCCAGTATGTGGCTGAGGGGTGCTCGAAGCCCCAGTCGATGGAGATCCAGCGGGGCCACCAGGGTTTCCAGTCGATTGTTTCTGCGCGGGCTATGTGGCGCGTTACGTCGAAATTATCGAAGTATTGGCCGGCGAAAACTTCCCAGTCGCCGTCGAGGAATGCGCGGCGCAGGTGCGAGGGCAGCGCGGCGAGCGTCTTCAGATAATTTTGATCGGCGGCGTAGATTGGGTTGTCATGCACCCGCGCCGAGATGAAATCGTAATCGCTCGGGTCGTAGCACTCCGGATTTTCCATTCCTGCGGCAGGCTGCTTATCAATCCACAGTGACTTTACCCAGGCGTGGCCGATGTTGCCGGGATTCGTGGCGCCGGCCATGTTGGGAAATGCTTTCGCGATCGGGCAGCGATTGCGGCTGGTGAGAAATTGCCACTGGCGGAGAGTGAAGAGGGTGAGCTCGTCGATGCCGATAAAAAGAAATTCTGCGCCTTGGTATTGGTAGACGTCATTTTCGGCGGCGCAGTAGCCGAAGCGAGTGGTCGAGCCGTTGAGCCAGGTGACGACGTGCTTCGAGTCGTTGAAGCTCGAGTAGAGCTCGCGCGGGATTTCTTTGCGGAAGTAAAGCAGCAGCGATTGCTCGAGCTCGGGAAACGTGCGGCGGAGGAGGAGCGTGTTGGAGCCCATGTTGTCATTGGCTTGCACGACCGCTTCCATCAACAGCGCCATCGATTTGCCGGGACCGGCTGCGCCGCCGAAGAGGCGGTACTTGGCGGGCGATTTGTGGAAGTTGCACTGCTTGGCGAAGGGTGCGTAGGTAAGGAAGCGCTTCGCGGCGTTGGGGTCGGCGTTGGCGTTGGTGCTGGGATCTGATTCGGGATCGAGGGTGACGTGTGGCGCGATGGACGCGTCGGAATCGTCGGCGCGAGGTGCGTCAACGTCGGCTGCAACATCGTCGGCGGCGTTTGGCGCGATGGGCGTGTCGGCGTCAGCATCGTCGTGTGCGTCGTCGGTGGTGTCGTCGTTCGCAGCGGAGACGGATTGAGCGCGCGATCGATCATCGTGCCAGCGATCGAAACCGGATGTGACGGTGGCAGACATGGGTGAGTAGCGTAGGCTTCAGCCTGCGCCGCAGGTTGCTAGGTGCGAAGTGTTGCCAGATGCGAGGGAACGTTGGCGGCGTTCTTTTTGTAGCGCCGGCATCCTGCCGGCGTTTTTGAATTAAGGTTAAGTGGGCAGGCTTTAGCCTGTCCTCTTGCGTTGATCGGATGCGATGTGAGGCTGGAGCCAAGGCCGGAAGGATTGCGGTGTGGCAACGGCGCGCAGGCAGGAGTGCCTGCGCCACTGAGGGCAAATTCAAAAGAGCCGGCAGGATGCCGGCGCTACAAGGGAACGAACGCGGCGACCGTGCCAAGGATCGCGAAGTGTTTGCTGTCGGTTAGTTGGGGCGCAGGCTAAGCCTACGCTACTGGAAGGCTACTGCGGTTTTGCGGCGGCGCTTGGGGCGACGGTGGCGCTTGCTGGCGTGCCTAGCGTGCGGATTTTTTGGCCTACGTAGAAGGCGGCGGCGCCGCCGGCGAAGGATGCGGCGATGGCAGCGTGATGGAAGCTGAGGACGGCGCCCAGCGCGAAGGCGCCGATGCCGCCGAGTTGGACGATGTAGCCGATGGTGGTTTTGCTGGCGCTCATTGTGGAGCTCCTTTGGAAAACGTGAAATGCGAAAATGGTGTTAAGTAGCACAGGCATTCCTGCCTGTGCCGCAAGTTGCGACATGCGCTGTGTCGCAAAAGGAGGGAACAAAAGAACGCGTTGTGTGATTCCGCAGGTATGGCGCGAGCTGTAGTGCGTTCTTACGTTGGCACAGGCAAGAATGCCTGTGCTACTGGAAGGCAGGGGCTTGCGTTCGCGATGCGAGGAAAGGTTGGCGATGTTCCTCTTCGCAGGGCGGGGACAGGTGGGAGCCCCCGCATTCATGCGGGGAAGGAGCGCTTCAGCGCTCCGGAAGTTCGGCGGCAACTTTGTCTCGCGCTTTAGCGTGGGCCTTCGAATGCCCGTGGCTAAAGCCACGATTTTTTCTCAATGCTTCCTCGCCGGACTGAAGTCCGGCTCCCTCTGCTGAAGCAGAGGGCTCCCACCGGAGAACCGCTTCAGTAGCGTAGGCTCCAGCCTGCGCCGCAAGTTGACCGGCCGTGACGTCAAAAACACGAGGAAGCGATGGTGTCATTGCTTTGACGTCAGCAGGGGCACAGCCCGGCGAACCGATGCGGGATCTGCGCCATGCCGTGCCCCTACTGTGAATCTGGATCCGCGGGTGCGGAACTGGGCGGTGGCGCGGGGCTTGCGGCGGGTTCGCTTGCTGGCGTGGCGCTCGGCGCTGCGGGGTCGACTAAGGGCGCGGCGTTTAGTTGCTGCTGCGACTGCTGCGGTGGCGTTTGCGTGCGAAATGGGCGCGGGACGTTGTGAACCATGGTGATGTGAACGGGGGCGGCTGGGGCGGCGCGCTCGGATTGCGGCGGGTCGAGGTGGCGGCTGCATTCTTTGAGGACGTCGACGAGGAGCTTTTGCACTCCTCCTGTGTCTTTGTTGCCGTCGCTAAGCTTGTCGAGGACGCCGGCGAAGGTACGGGCGACTTTGTATTCGTCGAGGCCGGTGCGGCGCATGGCGTCGTCGATGCGGATGCGCGGAGGAGGCGCGGCCGAGATGGCGCGGGCGGTGATGGTTGTAGCGTCGCCGAAGGCTGATTTGACTACGGCATCAATCGCGGCCGGCGATGCGAGCTTCGAGCGGTTGCGTTTGCTCGAGCGAGTTCTTTTTGTGCGTGCCGCGGATTTTTTGGCGGCGGGGGCACGGGCGCTGGCGGGCGATGCGGCGGGCGCGGATGCGTTTCGTTTTTTGGACATGGGCGTATAGGGGTCGCGGCGGGCCGACGGCTGGCGATTTTGGCAGGCGCGCGATGTTGTTGAGTCCGAGGATCGCGCCGAGAAGCGCGTCGCAATGTGCGGCGCAGAAGAATTCGCCGCGGCGTCGTGCGCGCGTACACGGCAGCCACACGGGGCTGCACAGGCTGAGCGGTACGAGGGCGATGCAGAGCGAAGGCACGGATGCAGGGTAGAGATTTTCAGTAGGGGCACGGCATGCCGTGCCCCTACTGGGGAAATGCTTAATGCGAAAAGAACGATGTGGCGATGAGCGCCAAGCAATACAATTGTCCTGCGTTTTGTCTTGAGGCACAGGCCCTTCGGTTCTCAGGGTAAACAGGAATGCCTGTGCTACTGAACTGCTAACCCAACACTTGGATTGTGATGCCGGAGCCGCCTGTGATTGATGTGATTTTGGCGCGGAGGAAATTGGCGCGGACGCCGCTGACGCTGCGGGCTTCGCCGGCGGTGACCGTCGAGGTGTCAATGGTGGAGTATTGAGCGTCGGCGTCGATCATGGCGGATTGCAGCGAGACGCTGATCGCTGAGGGGGCGGTGCCGAAGATGGTTTGCCAGCGGACGGTGCGGCCGTTTTCAGGGAAGCCGGCGTAGCTGGGGAGGGCGAATTGCTGGCTGGCCTGTCCTGCGGCGGGGGCTTCGGAATTGAAGGCGAGGGCGACGTCGCCGGGGAAAATCGAGTAGGGAGGATTTTGCGTGTTGTAGTTCGGCATGGAGGCTCCGGGAGTTAGGGTGATGAGTGATGAGTGATGAATACGAGGAAACGGCGGCGCGGTCTTATGTAGCGCCGGCACCCTGCCGGCGTTTTTTGAGTTTAATTCCGCAGCCGCAATGATTTTCAGTAGGGGCACGGCCCCGCGAACCCAAGCGGGATCTGCGACATGCCGTGCCCGGCGATGGAACTTGGCGTTATCGGGCCATTTGTTGCGGTTGAGAATTCAAAGTCGAACAGTGGTAGGGGCGAGGCGCGATGGATGGCGCGTGGTTGCTTGTGGCGCGTTCGGGCACGGCATGCCGTGCCCCTACTGAGGAAAGTGCAACGCCGGAAAGAACGATGTCGCGATTTGCACCAAGGATTTGGGATCGAGGTGCGGTGTTGCGTTGGCGCAGGCACGATTGCCTGTGCTACTTGAGGGCGGGCAAAAAAAATGCCAAGCGGAGCGCTTGGCGGATTACGAGGATAACGTAATACTTTTACAGGAAAGGGCAATTGTTTGTCAAGTGATTATTTGTGTAGGGGAAAATAATCCAAGGTTAGGCGTGATTAAATTGGAATTTCAGCGATTCCGGACGCGTTTTTAGGTAGCACAGGCATTCCTGCCTGTGCCGCAAGTGGCCAAGTACTGGGCGTCGCGAGGCGAAGAAACGATGGCGGCGTTGGTTTGACTTGGGCGAGAAGGAACGATGTCGGGGCTTGCGCCTAGGATGGGGACCGAGACGTGTTGTTGCGTGGGCACAGGCCCTTCGGTTCTCAGGGTAAACAGGAATGCCTGTGCTACTAAAAGGCAACGGCGAAAGAGCCGGCCGGAGGGCGGCGGAACGAAAAGAACGATGTCGGAGCTTGCGCCAAGGATGGGGACCGAGACGTGTTGTTGCGTGGGCACAGGCCCTTCGGTTCTCAGGGTAAACAGGAATGCCTGTGCTACTGAAAGGCAACGGCGGTACAAACAGCTACGGCTGCGGCGGAGCTGGCGGCGCGGGCGAATTCGCCGGAGGCTGCGCATTCGGCGGGGCGCTTGGCGCTGGCTGCGTGTCTGGCTCCGGCGCTGCTTGCTGCGATTGCGGCGTTGGGCGCAGGGTGATGTTTATGCCGCGCTTGGCGTTTACGTCTACGGTGCGCTGGATGTCGAGCTGGTCGAGGGGGATCGAATTTTCGCCGCCGTAGTTGGTTACGTAGTGGAGCCTGTTGTCGGCGATCCAGTAGTCGGTGATGGCGTAGACGGTGCCGTCCTTCAGGAATAGCACCACTTCGCTATCGCTGGACGATGCGCCGCCACCGCCGCCTCCGGTTTCTTCGGGCGGAGCTGAGGGGCCCCAGTAGCGGCTGGGATTAAATTCGTTGGAGACGCTGCTCTCGTCCGTGGACTGGTTGTAGATCTGATTGCCGTAGTAGCCGCCGTTATAGTAGCCGCCATAGTAACCGCCGGGGCAGCCCCAGAATGGATCGCAGTAGCCGTAACCGTAGCCCAGGCCGAAGCCGAACCCGCCGCCGAAAAATCCGCCGCCGCAGCCGAAGAAGAATGGTCCGAAGCAGCCGCCAAAACCAAAGCCGGGGCCGAAGAAGATGGGCTGAAAGGGCCGCAGCGGGCGTCCGGGCACATGCGGTGGCGCGGGAACGAACTCGGCAAAGGGCCGCGTGCGCAGGGTGCTATTCGTTGCATACGAGGACCCGCGTAGGGCGGTGGATGCGCCGAGCGGGTTGCCGATTCCCTTCGGCTCGACTGGCGGCCTTACGGCGCGCGCGCCGGATGCGGCTGCTTCGTCGGGCGAGATGAAATGGGTGGAGGGCTGGGCGCCGCCGCGCATCGCAGGACTCGGAGGAGCCTGCCACGTGCTGCCGCCGATGAAGCGGGAGGACGTGGCCGAATGCGCGGCGGAATTTGTTGCTTTAGCGCTGCCCGAACCTGAACCGGAAGACGACCCGCCGCCGTAGCCAGCGGAGCCGCCGCCGCTTGCGTGGCCGCCGCCACCGCCGAAATGTCCGCCCCCACCTCCGCCGAAGTGTCCACCTCCGCCACCACCTGCGTGGCCGCCGCCGCCCCCGCCACCGTGTTGGGCGAAAGCCTGATGCGGAGCGATGGCGAGGGCGGCAGCGAACGCAAATGAGGCGAAGAGGCGGAGCGATAAACGCGGACGGCTAAAGGAGCGGCAAAGATGATTACTATTGGGGGTGCGGGAAAATGTGCCGTCGACTGCGTTGTCTTCCGAACTACCGGGCCCGTGGGTCATTTCACCCTCCTCGCTCACTGGGAGGAGCGAAGGAGAAGCAACTGCTATTGCGCGATTCTAATCCATTTGACGCGAAAGCGCACGCGATGGTTGCAAATATGGGTTTTGGTAGCTCCTGTGGTTGGTGGAAGCCTTTCCGGTGGGAGCCCCCTGCTTCAGCAGGGGGAGCTGGACTTTAGTCCAGCGCAATGCGCAGCCAAAAAAATGGTGGCTTCAGCCACGGGCACTCGCAAGGCCAGCGCTAAAGCGCGATACAAAATGTCGTCATCATTGCGGAGCGCTGAAGCGCTCCTCCCCCGCATAAATGCGGGAGCTCCCACCAAAAAGCGAAAGACCTCGCGGTGGCGCGTTCGGGCACGGCCCCGCGAAAACTCTGCGGGATCTGCGACATGCCGTGCCCGGCGAAAGACCTTGGCGTTGTCGAGCCATTCGTCACGATTGAGAATTCAAGGAGAACACTGGCAGCGGTTTCGGTGGATGGCGCGCGCGGCTTGATGGCGTGTTCGGGCACGGCCCCGCGAAACTCTGCGGGATCTGCGACATGCCGTGCCCCTACTGGAAACTTCAAGGCAAAAACTAAAAGAGCCGGCAGGATGCTGGCGCTACAAGGGAAAAAGCGGCAAGCCAACGGCGTCGGCCAGAGGCCAGCGTATAAAGGCAATAACGACGATGCTTCATCGTGCTGACGCAGCGTGCGCCACTTCGCGTATATTATTCGGGTGACGGGATCTGATCCTTACGTTGGGCGGGTGGTAACGCATTACCGCATCGTCGAACAAGTGGGCGGCGGCGGGATGGGCGTGGTGTATCGCGCTGAGGATACGAAGCTGCGGCGCGAGGTGGCGCTGAAATTTTTGCCGCTGGGCGCGGCGATGGATCCTACTTCGCTCGAACGCTTTCAGCGCGAGGCCCGGGCCGCATCCGCGCTGAACCATCCGAATATCTGCACGATTTACGACATCGACGAAGACGACGGCATGCCCTTCATCGCCATGGAGCTGCTCCAGGGCGTCACGCTGAAGCATCGCATCGCCAATGGGCCGCTGCGCGTGGACGCGCTGCTCGAAATCGCAATCGAAGTGGCCGACGCGCTCGATGCGGCGCACTCGCGAGGCATCATCCATCGCGACATCAAGCCCGCCAATATTTTCATCACCGACCGCGGCCAGGCGAAGATTCTCGACTTCGGCCTCGCCAAGCAGCTCCCCACCGGGCGCAAAGTGGGCGAAGCGATTTCCCTGGGGGCGACCGCTGGATCCGTGCCTGCCGTGCTGCTCGAAACGGATCCGAATCTCACGAGCCCCGGCACCGCGCTGGGCACGGTGGCGTATATGTCGCCCGAACAGGTGTGCGGCGAAAAGCTCGACGGGCGCAGCGATCTTTTTTCGTTTGGCATCGTGCTGTACGAGATGGCCACGGCGAAGCAGGCGTTCACCGGCGCGACCGCCGGCGTGATTTTCAATCAGATTCTCGAGCGCGAGCCGGTGCCGCCGTCGCAATTGAATCCGGATATTCCGCAGAAGCTCGAAGAGATTATCGAGAAGGCGCTGGAAAAGGATCTGAAGCTGCGTTATCACACGGCCGGCGATATGCGCGCGGATTTGCAGCGGCTGAAGCGCGCGCTGGAATCGGGGCGGTCGGGGACGATGCGCGCGCCAGCGTCCTCACGCACCCCGTCGGGCACCCCGTCAAGCACACCACCCGGCACACCGGCGATCGACGCGCCATCTGCTGACGCGGAAGCGGCTGCCGCTCTACAACGCAGCATCGAGTCGCGCGTTCACGAAGATTTGCATCGGCTGAAGGGCGCAAGCGAAGCAACCGCGAATTTGCAAAGCAGCGCGGCGACGCGTACGGGCGCGCGCGGGATCCCGCAGGGCGCAGGGGCGGTGCGTCGCATCACCGAATCGGGCGGCACCGCTGCCGCCGAAGCGGCGGTTCCGCCAGTGCGGAGGAATCGCGCACTTCTCATCGCGGGAATCGCGGGCGTGGCATTGCTGGCGATTGCCGCGGCCTACGGTGTCTATTCGCTGATGCATCACGCCGCGCCTGTTCCCTTCCAGCAATTTTCCATCACGCAGATTTCGAAGAACGGCAAATCGGTGGCCGCCGCGATTTCGCCGGATGGAAAATATGTGCTGAGCGTGGTGATGGACAGAGGACAAAGCAGCCTGTGGCTGCACCATCTGCCCACCGACAGCGATACGCAGATCGTCGCGCCTTCCGACGCGCTCTACTTCGGCCCGATCTTCGCGCCCGACGGAAATTTTATTTATTTCCTGAAGCGCGAAAGCGCCGGGGCCGACGAAGCTGATCTGTATCGCGCGCCGATTCTAGGCGGCATGCCGCAGCTCACCGTGCACGAAGCGGATAATCCCATCACCTTTTCGCCTGACGGCAAGCGCATCGCTTACGTCCGCACCGGCCATCCTGACGCGGACAAGTTCTCCCTGCTCACCGCGAATGCCGACGGCAGCGACGAAAAAATTCTGGTCAAAGGTCCGCTCACCGAGGAGCCCTTCTATCCCGCGTGGACGCCGGACGGAAAAGCGATCGCGGGCGTGGTGTACGAAAATGCCGGCGAGCTTTCGCAAATCAAGATGTTTGACGCGGCTACCGGCAAGGAATCGAAGCTGGCGGGCTTCAAGGATTACGCGCCGAGTTTTCTCACCTGGCTGCCTTCGGGCGCAGGCATGCTGCTGACGGCCGAAGCACGCGGCAGCGGATTCATCCGGCAGCAGATCGGATATTTTTCGAGCGACGAACCGGGAATTCGGTTCGTCACGCAGGACACGAACAATTACATCACGCTGCGGCTTTCTGCGGACGGCAAGACGCTTTCCGCAATCCAGCGCCACATGACCTACGGATTTTTCAATTTTCCTGCGGCAGCGGCGATGGCAGGAAGGCCGCCGGACGTGACCGGCATTCGCCAGGAGCGCGATATTTACGGGTTCAACTGGGCGCCGGAAAATACGCTGTACGTGAACGACGGCGGAAAATTGATGCGCGTGAATGCAGATGGGTCGGGCGAGGAGAATGTGCTGGTGAGCGAGGCGGATACGATTCTGGGACTGCCTGCGTCGTGCGCGAACGGGAAATATATCGTGTTCACCTGGGCTGGATATCACAACAGCACAGCCGCCAACATCTGGCGCGTGAATTCCGATGGCCGGGATGCCAAGCAGATTACCAACGAACACGATTTGCGCGCGCCGGTTTGTTCGGGCGATGGGCAGTGGGTATATTTCCGCGACTGGTTCAGCCACGAGATCAAACGCGCGCCGATTGACGGCGGCAAAACCGAAGTGGTGCCGGGAACGAACATCGCGGATGCGGAGCTCGACGGTACGCCCGTGGCGATTTCGCCGGATGGCCAGTGGCTGGCGTTTTCAATTCACGTGGAGCCTGAGGGGAATGAAACTGCGCATCAGACGAAGATTGTGCTGCTGAATTTGGGCGCGGCTGCTGGTGGCGGTGGTGCGGGCGGCGGTCAATCGGGGCAGCCGGGCGGAGCAGCGGGCAGCGCGAGTGCGGGAAAAGGCGCGGGTGCTGGCAAAGGCGGCGGCAAAGCCGAAGGCGCAGGCGGCGCTGAAAATAAAGGCGCCGGCGCGGCGGCGGGCGCGTCCGCTGCGAGTGCGAATGCCGGCGCGCCAGCTGCGAAGCGCATCATCGTCCCCGATCAGCGCATCAGCGGGCCGGCCACATTCACGCCCGACGGTCGCGCGCTGGTATACCCGGTGCGCGAAGCCGGCGTAGATAATTTGTGGCTGCAGCCGATTGACGGCGGCGCCGCAGCCTCCGCGAAGCGAATCACAAATTTCAGCTCGGATCTAATCGACGCCTACCACTTCTCGCTCGACGGCAAACAACTCGGCGTATTGCAGCGCCACGTGGTATCAGATGTAGTCCTGCTGCGCGACACCTCGAAGTAGCTTTTTAGTATTTCAGTAGGGGCACGGCATGCCGTGCCCGGCAAAAGAACTTGGCAGAATCCGGCCATTTGTCTCGGGCCGTATTCGATCCGTGGCCGGCTATTCTCGACAGAAACAAGCGAGCGCACGCCGGCGGATGGCACGCGATCGCTTTTGGCGCGTTCGGGCACGGCATGCCGTGCCCCTACTGTAGGAGGAAGGGCGTCCGCGCTACAATCGGCCGCCAGTATGGCAGCAAACCCCCTTCGGCGCCGGCGCACGATTCGTTTCCGTGACTTCGATTATTCGCAAGCGGCGTGCTACTTCGTCACCGTATGTACGACCGAGAAGCAATGTATTTTCGGAGAAGTCGTAGGCGCGAAGATGCAGTTGAACGGCCTTGGAAAAATCGCTGAGGAATGCCTGGTTGCCATTCCCGAGCATTTCCGTGACGCCGAGATTCCCGTGCATTCCATCATGCCAAATCATTTGCACGCCATCGTTGTGCTGCGCGTTGAGGCGTCTAACGCTGGACCAACGAAAACAAGCAGCGTACACGCTGAAGCCTTTGCTGCACCCGTCGCAGGCTCAATTCCGACGATCGTTCGCTCCTTCAAATCCGCTGTGACGCGGGCCGCGCGCGCCGCGTTTCACAAACCATCCCTCGACGTTTGGCAAAGAAATTATTTCGAGCGGGTGATCCGTAGCGACGACGAATTTCGCAAGACCTGGCAATACATCTGCGAGAACGCAGCGCGCTGGGATTTCGATCCGGAAAATCCGTACAAGCAAGCCTAGTCGCTGCGACCCCATTTTTTCAGTAGGGGCACGGCATGCCGTGCCCGAACGCGCCACGGGCAAAGCCGTGCCATCAACGGAGTATGCTGCTTACGTGTTTCGCAATCGCACGGCAGAAATCGAATGCGAGGGCGTTCGACTGCACGATGGGTGAATCGATCCTGCCAAGTTCCTTTGCCGGGCACGACATGCCGTGCCCCTACTGCGGAATAGGCCTAACCCACACCGATGCAGCCACTTGCGGCTCGGTACCCGGGTACTACTGCATCCGCCCGCGCGAGTACTGCGCGAATGAAACTTTTCCGCTACTGCACTTCGCGTGGCCCCCCTTTAGGATTTGACATAGCCAGAGCTGTCTTGAATATCGGCGGAACAGGGGTCCCTTGGGCATGAATGACGGAGTGAATTTTTCGCGGCAGCAGCAGGAAGCGCAGGACCGGGCGGATTTCTCGCAGCGTCAGGAATCGAATCAAGAATCAAATCTGGAATTTGAGTATTGCCTGGACGATATCCTCGCGTCGGCGAATTTCGAACCCGACCCGCGTGACGCGAACGCCTCGGCTGCCGCGGGAAAAACCACCGGCAACTGCGCCGGCGAGAGGCCAGCGGTACAAACGGCGAACTGCAACTGCAAAGACAAATGCGATTGCAATGGAACCCGCAACTGCGCCGGCGAGACGCCGGCGGCACGAACATGGTCCATCCAGGAAGCCGCCGATGCGCTGCGTAATGAGCCGACGTCGGATCGACGCAAGCGGCGACGCGCGCTGATTTCGGCGCCGGTGCGGGTGCGCGGAATTAATGTCACGGACGCGGTGGTCGACGAGATTTCGACTACGATTGACGTCTCGCGCGCGGGAATCCTTTTCCTCTCGACCAGCCCCAACCACGCGCGCGGCATGGAAGTGGCCGTGATTTTTCCTTACAGCAGCGCGCCCGCCGCGCTGCACGCCGAGCAGCAAGGGCGCATCGTGCGCGCGTTTGGAACGTCTGATGGCCGCTACGCTGTGGCAGTCGCGCTCGGCGAAGGCGTTGGCGAAGATATTGTCGACGCGTGTGGCCGCAAACTGGCCGACGCATCGCAGTTGCCGCGAATGCCGCTCGCGCCGCCGTCCCCGCCCCTCCCCGCGTCGAACGGTTCGGCATTCTCGCTCGCGGGCGAGTCAAATGCAAAGCGCCGTCCGCTCGTGCTGGTGGTTGACGCCGACGAAATGATCCGCGCCACGCTGAAAGGCTACCTCGGCAGCGAAGGCTACGAGGTGATGGCGGTGAGCAATTGCCCCGACGCGCGCGAAGTGATGAATATGTTCACGCCCGCTCTCGTGATTGCGGAAGTGGAAGGCGACGGGCTGCCCGGCTACGATCTCTGCGCGCACGTGAAGCAGAGTCCGCGGCTGAAGCATGTTCCCGTCGTGTTGACGACGAGCTCCGGCTATCCCAGCGACTACTCGAATGCGCATTCGCTGGGCGCCGTGGTGTGCATGACGAAGCCGTACAAGCAGGAACGCCTCGGCCACGTGGTGCGTCTGCTCGCGCCGCCGCCTCCGGAATTTTGCGCGCAGAAAAACGGCGCTGGCGCGCCGCGTCCTGCAGATCCCAGCCGCCGCTGCGGCTACGGCAACGTGGGCGCGAATGGCAGCAGCGCAGCGAATGGCAACGGTGCCAACGGCGCAGCGAAGCTTGCAGCCAACGCTGCAAATGCGCTGAAGCGGCTGAAATTCCCGTCATTCCGGTAAACGCGTCGCGCGCACTCGCGCTCCGTCCGATATAAAACGATCTTCAGTAGGGGCACGGCATGCCGTGCCCGAACGCCCCACAAGCAATCACGCGCCATTCATCGGACGCCCTGCCAGTGCTCGCCCTCTGAATCGTCAACCGCGATGAATCGCTCGATCGCGCCAAGTTCTATCGCCGGGCACGGCCCCGCGAAATAATGCGGGATCTTCGACATGCCGTGCCCCTACTGCCAAGAGAACGCGGTCACGGCAGAGCGAGCATCGGTGCGGGTGGTGCGTTTTTACGTTGGCACAGGCCCTTCGGTTCTCAGGGTAAACAGGAATGGCTGTGCTACTTGAGGCTGTACCTTCGTACAGCTTATCAATGCGGCGCGGATGCGACGCTGCGGTGACGCGTGCGGCGCGGCATCCCGGTAAAATTTCAGCATGAGCGGTACGACTTCGGATAAGCCGGTCGCGCGGCAGCCAGGCGTTGCTGCGCCTGGCGGGGCGGGCAAGCCTGTCGCCGCTGTACCGACCACTGCGGACAAGCCTGGGGACGCTGTGCCGAACAGCGGGGATAAATCCGCGGCCGCGACAACGTTGGCCCAGAAAAACGCGCAGACAAGAGTGCCTGCGCCACAGACCCTGCCACCGAGCGTGCCTCAAACTGCTTCACCTGCTCTAGGTACGCCAGCCACGCCCACGCCCCAAAAGACAGTGAAGTGCCCGAAGTGCGGCACCGACGTGCGCGATGTGGCGCGCTTCTGCCAGCGTTGCCACCACACGATGCGCTACGAGTGCCCCTCGTGCCACAACCAGCAGCGCACCGGCGGCAAATGCGAAAAATGCGGCATCGATTTTCTGAAGTATATCGGCGCGGTGGTCACGCAGAAGCAGGCAGAAGCAGACGTCTTCCACGAACGCATCGAGCAGCGCTCGACGCTGATGAAAAATATATTGTGGATGCCGTTTACGCTGGGCTTCCCGATCATCCGCGATTTTTTCGTGAAGCGCGAGCGCAAGAAGTAAGCGGCGTTGGTCCGCCGTCAGGCGGCGCGTGAAGATGACGCCCGCGCCGCAAGTTGCCGGTGGGAGCCCCCATATTTGTGCCGGGGAGGAGTGCTTTAGCGCTGGGCTTTCGAATGCCGTGGCTAAAGCCACGATTTTTTCTCGCTGCTTCTTCCGCTGGACTAAAGCCCGGCTCCCCCTGCTAAAGCATGGGGCTCCCACCGGAGAAGCGACAACATGATGACGAGTCCAATCAATCTGCCAGCGGTGCAATCTTCCAACGCGCCCGGCGTCTGTCCCGAATGCCAGCGAGTCAATCCCGAATCGGCGCACTTCTGCACGCATTGCCATCACACTTTGATTTATCGCTGCCCGAAATGCTGGCACGAACAGCGTCACAGCGGCACCTGCGACGCGTGTAATCTCGACCTCGAGAAATACTGGCGCGTCTACGGCGTCACCGAGCAAGCGGCGCTGATCCAAGAGGAAGAGACAAATTTGGATAGGTCCACAAAACGCATCGAAGACGTGCTGATAACGATCGCCTCGATTCCGCTGCAGTTCATTCCCTTCCTGAGCTTCCTAGGCTACGGCCTCTTGCTGAACTGGGTGCGCCGCCGCTTTTCCCAGTAGCACAGGCATTCCTGTTTACCCTGAGAACCGAAGGGCCTGTGCCCCAAGTTGCTAAGTGCGCAGCTTCGTAAAACGAGGGCGCGTAGGCTGCGTTGTTTTGACGTCGCACGAACAGCAAAAAAAAGAACGATGTCGTGTTTCGAGCTTGTCTGGCGCGATCGTGCTGCGGTGATTCGTTGGGACAGGCCCTTCGGTTCTCAGGGTAAACAGGAATGCCTGTGCTACCGCAACCCGCTACCCGCGCACGCGAAAATAGCGCCACGGCGGAAACAACCCTGTGCGCGCGAACTCGCGTCCCAGCGCGCGCTTCACTTCGCCCAGCCAGAAATCAAACGTTCCTTCCGCCACGCCCACCAGCGAAATCGCGCGCTTGTATTCCACCGAATGCAAAAAGTAAATCTCGAACAGCTTCAGGCGGCCCTTCCATTCCGGACGACGCAGCGCCTTGCGTCCGATGCGTTCGTAATCGGCGACGAACTCCGCCGCGCGCGCCTGCGCCGGACGCCAATGGTATCCGTCGTAGTGCGATTCGGGGTCGAGTGCGCGGATCTGCCCGGTGGATTCGGCAAGCCATTCGCGCAAATTGCGGTAACGTCCATGGCACGAGTCGAATATTTCGCTAGCCTTCATTCACGCCTCCCATAATCGCTCCGCTAATTCTCTTTCCCCGGTTCCGGGCCCGCCGCCAGCCACCCCGCCACGTCGTACGCGTCATACACGCCGTTCGCGCAGGAAATCTCCTCCTCCACCACATCGAGGCACGCGCGAAAACATTCGCGCCATCCGCTCATGTAGCCGCGCGCATATTCCACGGCCAGGCGCTCGCGCTCGCGATGCAGGCGTTCCATGTCAAAAATCTGCGCGCACTCCAGGCGCGGCGCATGCACGGCCAGCTGCACGCGATACATAAACTCACGCAGCGCGCGCAGCAGCCAATTGAGCGGCCGCGGATAATACACGCCCGTGCGCCGGCGCGGCTCGTACCACGCCATCTGCCATCCGTGCGGCACGATCCCGCCGTGCGTCACTTCCCTTCTGATTCTGCGCAGTAATTTCATGAACGCCTTCCAGTAGCGTAGGCTTCCGCCTGCGCCGCAATTCGCTACACGCCGTGCTTCGCAATTCGAGAAAACTTTGGCTGAGTTGCTTTCACGACGAACAAAGAAACGATTTCAACGAGCGAGCCATGCATTCGCCACCCAGTCATTTTTCTGCCCCTGGCGCAGGCGTCATTTTTTACCGGCCGCCTTTTGGCGCACCTGCGCTACGAACCACGTCGCACTTCCGGCCCCGTGCCCACTCGCAATTCGCGTCGAACCGCTTCATCGCGCTTCGCGCGCAGCAATTCCAGAAATTCGCGCGCGTTGTACGAATAGTGTTCTTTCACCGCGCCCATGCGATTGCGAATCTCTTCCAATTGCTCACGCCTCTCAGCTTCTAAAATGGCATCGCCATCCCGATCTGCGCTTGCTTGTGAAGTTTCTTCTTCCAGCCCGGAAGGGTTTTCCTTGAGAAAAACGCTCGAATTGTGGATTTCTCTGTGCAAATGCCTGTGGATTTCGCGCTGTTTTTCTTTATCTTTTATTCTTTCTATCGATGAACTAACCATCCGCGCTGGAAACTGCTGAATTTGGGCATTTTGGGGGTCGGTTGCTACGCAATTCGGCGCGGGGGTAGCCGCAACCTGGCGTAACCGCTCCGCAATTCTGCGGGTGGTCTGTGAATATTTCTTGGCTTTGGTGATGCGCACCACTACGCCCGTGGGCGCGGCCGTCGTCTCGATGTAGCCTTCGCGCCGCAATCGACGAAACCAGCCCTCAAGCGTGCGCCGGTTGAAGCCCGTCTCTTCCTCGATCTCGCGATAGCTCACCGGCGATCCGCCCAAAACCCAGCCGATTGAACCACTTTGGTGCGTCTGCCGCAGGACCAGCCAGGAGTAAAGCCAGATCGCCGAGCCCATCCGTTCGTAATGCCCCGCGTCGAGCAACACGCCCCTCACGCCGGTGTTGAAATTCTTATCGCGCATCACGAAATGGCTTCGCGTCTCCGTAGTTCTCGCTATGCCGCCAACTGTTTCGAGTACTTGTTCACTCAAAGCACAGCCGTCGCTCTGTCCTGTAGCGCCGGCATCTCGCCGGCTCTTTCTGCTTTTCGCTCTTCGGTAGCGTAGGCTTCAGCCTGCGCTGCAAGCCGCCACCCAGGCCGCCGCAAATACTTGGCTAGGCAACGCCCTTGTTCTTTTCGTACCACTCTTGCCGGCCCGGAGGTGCGAAGGGCATCTGCCAGTTCTTCCTGCTTTTCGCTTTGAGTGGCACAGGCCGCGCCGGCAGGCGCAACGAAAATGACGCCTGTGCGCAGTTGCCAGGTCGCAGGCCGCTAAGCGGCTTCCCTCGCGACATCGCACCCGCCACACGCCAGAGAACGTCTAACGCCCCCTGCGCTTCCGGAACCTTCTCCGTAAATCTCCCGCTCACAGGCCGCACCTCCGCGTTTGTACTTACCGCCGCCCGCGCAGCTGCTCCGCGAACCGGTACTGCTACTCTCGTACTATAGGAGGTATTAACGTGTGTGATATTTTTCCCCGCGATGCCACGCACCAAGGGGGATGCAAAGCAGGGTCCGGCGTCGCGAGAGGACGCCATTGATTGTCCTCTCGAATACCTTTCCACCTCGTCCAACGCTTCGATCGAATCCTTCCATCTCAGCCGCCTGAACGCCATGGCCAACCTGCGCAAGGAACTGCACGAAATTGTTGAGGAATGGGTCGAAGCCGAAGTGCAGGCGCGACTGGCGCAGTGGCTCCTCGCGCGCAACAATCCGGAACAATCCGCGGACGCGAGCTTGATCACAATTGATTCCGTAGATTCCCGGAGCACTTGGCCTGTCGCTAGTCCGTCGGTTGCCGCTCGGTCGAGCGCGCACTCGCTAACTCGCACGGTCACCACCGGCTCGCCCCCTCCGTCAGACATCGCCGATTGTGGCGTGCGCCCCTCGGATAATTCGAATAACTCATCGATCACCTTCGGCACGGGCGCTTCTGCTGCCGCTTCAACTTATCGCGCCTCCCGTGCCACAGCTGCCCAACCCAGAAATCGTTCACCCATCACCCGTTCCGCGATTGCCTGTCGGCCGCCTCGATTTCCGGCCTTTAACGACGCCGACGCTATCCGCAACTCGCCGATCATTTCAAAGCCCGGTAAAGTAACCCGAACGCTCCTGTCATTCCGCCGCGCGAACCGCAATCGCGCCGCGGGTTGAACGGCGCCGTGGCGTTGCTGCGGAGCTACGCATAATGAAATGTGCTGCAAACGCCTCTCGCAGCACCGATGCTGTGCGCGACACTCGCAATTGAGGACACCTTGGTTTGACCGTTTGCCCCTGCCAATTCATCCGCCGCAGCTTGCCATTCCATTGCGATAACTTCATGGGGATAGCTCCACAGCGATGACATGGATCCCTCGCAGCTGAAGCAACAGAGCGGCAACCCGCTCGCGGAGCTGAAACAAACAGCGCGACACACTCGCTGTCTTCGCTGCGAACGCAATTCGAGTCGTTGCCCCGAGCGCAGCCCAATCAATCAACGCCATCCAGCCCCCCTGTTTTCCTCGGCACGCCCTGGCAGCCACGACATAACACTTAGCCCAGTTCCGCATGCAGCAAAGCCCACCAACATTTCGCAACGTCAACGAACAGCCGCCCATAAGCCCGGATTGACAGACTGAACCGCCGCTCGAAGTAACGGCCGACCAACATTTCGCAACGTCAACGAACAGCCTCCCATAACCCCGGATGGACAGATTGAACCGCCACTCGAAGTAACGGCAGCCCCGCTAAAACCGCGTTGAAACAAGCACGCCCCCCCATCACGTTCCAATATATTTTCTAGCGCCAAATTCCCATCCCCCGCACGCCACCCGGGATTAACCTCACCCCAGCCATCACCCACAACGCAGAACCAGTGCATCACCGACCGCATCCAGCTCATCGCCACCCCGGGAACATAACCTATTCATTAGCGCGCCTTGCGGATGAAGTGAAGAGCGTCGCTAGAGTATGGCTAACGGAGATGATTTTCTTTTGCGATGGAACTTCCGGCCGAGGTGCGTCAGCCGGAGGCGTCTTAGGACGGAAGACGGTTGGTCGATGTTAGAAAGTCTTCAATGCAATGCGAGTAGCAAGTTAGTCTGAGGAAAGTGAGACGGTCAGCAGAGTGAGATTTGCCGCTTGAGACTCGAATAGTCTCCAGGCGGCCTGTCGCTTTCTTTGCCTGATGAAAAGATGTGACGCGAAGTTGTGGTGCTCCAGATGAAATGGGTCAGATTCGATGCCGAGGTCGGTAATCTCCGAGTAATTTGCTTCAAGAGCTAGATGCTATGGTGCGCGGTGGCCAGGGATCGAGAAGTTGCTCCTTGCGGTAGATGAGGGCGTTGATGTCATAGGGGGCGAGCTCGATGTTGTGACCGTGGGTGATGGCGTCCGTGGGGCAGGCGTCTACGCAATAGCCGCAAAAGATGCAGCGGGAATAGTCAATGTTGTAGACGCGGGCATAGCGTTCACCGGCAGAGATGCGATTGGCTTCAGTATTTTCGGCGGCTTCGATATAAATACAATTCGCCGGGCACGCGGCGGCGCAAAGAAAACAGCCGACACATTTCTCGAAGCCATTCTCGTCGCGCTGGAGTACGTGAATCCCGCGGTAACGCGGTGCGACGCTGGGGGGTGCTTCAGGATATCGCTCCGTCGTCGTTTTGCGAAACATTGTCCGCAGGGTGATGCTGAAGCCCTTATAGAGCGTCGAAAATGTTTCGCCGACTTCGCGGATTATAGAAGCCATCGCATTCACGCCCTATCAAGACTCTCGCAAACCTTCAAAATTAGCCCGACGAACTGACAAAATTTTTGCGATCGCACGGCGACCTCGAAATTCTGAGCGAACTAACCCAAAAGCGTCGAAAAACAACGTCAATGGTGCTGAATAAGCTTGAGAATGTCGCTGTACATCACAAATCCAAAAATGCCCAAGAGAAACACGAGGCCAACCTGAACGAAACGTTCTTTCACCGTGACGCTGAGGTCACGGCGAAGCAGGCCCTCGATTGCCAGCATCAATACATGGCCGCCGTCGAGAATCGGAATCGGCAGTAGATTAAGCAGACCGAGATTCAGGCTGATGATAGCCATGAATTCGATCAGGCGCATCGGGCCGCCCTTGGCGGCGCGTCCCGACTCACGAGCAATGCCCACGACGCTCTGAAGCTGGCGAATCGAGACCTTTCCGGTGAAAAGCCCAGCGAGAACATCAAAAATCTGGCGCATGCCGCCGACTGTCGCCAAGCCCGCATCCCTCACCGAGGTAACGAGACCCTGCCTGTGATAGCTATCATTGGTGCGTGGTGATACGCCAATCTGCCACACGGATTCGCCGTCGCTTCCTAGTCCGTGCGTCGGAGTAATTTCCAAAGGAATTTCCTGGCCGTCACGGCGGACCACAAAATTGATGGTTTGGCCGCCTGAAGCCCGCACCTCCTCAACCAATTGCGGCCACGTGACAACCGGCTTGTCATTGATCGAGGTGATGATGTCTCCCGGCCGCATGCCAGCCTTTTCAGCGGGGAAGCCGATGGCAATCTCATCTGCGACTGGAGTCATGGACGGATATCCGAGAACGTTCGACGCATCGGACTTGACGGAGGGAACGAGCACCGTGAACTTCTGTTCCGCGCTATTACGAGCGACGGTAATTTCCGCCGAGCTTCCCGGCTTCGCTTTAGCGACTTGATCGAATACTTTGTCCCAGGTGGGAGTTTTCACGCCGTCGACCGCTACGATGCGATCGCCGGCCTGAATGCCAGTTGTGGCGCGCGGATTCTGCGGCACTGCGGCGACCAGCGGTGCCTGCTGCAAATACTCCGGTTCAGGAACACCCTTTAGCCAGAATATTCCCCAGAAAATCAGGAAGGCCAGAAGAATATTCATCACCGGACCCGCAATAGCTATGAGGACCCGCACCCACCGCGGCTTGGAAAGGAATTCATACGGGGCGCCGGTACGTTCCTCCACCGGATTGTCGCCAGCCATCCGGACATAACCGCCGAAGGGTAGCGCGCTCAAGCGATAGTCCGTGTCGCCGCGTTTGACGCCGAACAGTCTCGCGCCAAATCCAAACGAAAAAACCTCGACGCGCACGCCTGCCAATTTCGCGGCGATAAAATGTCCCCATTCGTGCACGAAGATCATTATTCCGAGCACGACGGTGACGGAAACCAGGGCTATAAGACCGTTCTGCAAGTCCACCATAATTGCCTCATCTAGGGATTGTACAGCGTACCTCGAAAACAGGCGAATCAACTTCGTTGCCGCCAAAACTGCCAGCCCTTACTTCGTGCGCTTTGTTATTGCTTCTCGAGCGAGACGCCGAGCTTCCAGGTCTGCCGCGAGCACATCCTCAATCTTGTTTACCGGTGTTCGGGGCATTCGCGCCAGCACGTCTTCGATTATGACAGCGATCCCAAGAAACGGCAGCTTGCGATCCAAAAACGCCGCGATTGCGATTTCGTCCGCGGCATTAAGCGCGCAGGGCAACAGCCCTCCTTCACGGATTGCCTCTTTTGCAAGCTGAAGGCACGGAAACTTGCGAGGTGGAACATCCTCGAAGTCTAGCTTGCGCAAAGTCGTCCAATCGAGAGCACATCCGTTCGACGGAACGCGCACCGGATAGGTTAGCGCATATTGAATTGGCATGCGCATATCGGTTGGGCCGAGCTGTGCCAGGATTGAACCATCAACAAATTCCACCATCGAATGAATTGTTGACTGCGGATGGATTACAACATTGATTTTGTCGAGGCCCATGCCGAAGAGCCACCTGGCTTCGATCACTTCGAAGCCTTTGTTCATTAATGTAGCCGAATCGATTGTGATTCGATTTCCCATTTTCCAGTTCGGGTGGGCGAGAGCCTGGGTGGGAGTCACACGGCTGAGCTTCGAAATAGGAGTCTTTCGAAAAGGGCCGCCGGAAGCTGTAAGCACAAGTCTCTTCACTTCACGGTTCGCGCCGGCCCTCAGGCATTGATGAATCGCGTTGTGCTCGCTATCAACCGGGAGGATAGCCACTTTATGCCGTAGTGCCGCAGCCATTACCACCTCGCCAGCCGCGACAAGGACCTCCTTATTTGCGAGGGCGATTTGCTTGCCGCATTCGATAGCCTTGAATGTTGCGGGCAGGCCCACCACTCCTACTGCGGCTGACACTACAAGTTCGGCATCGGGATGAGTGGCGACGCGCTCGATTCCGTCGGGACCAAATAGGATTTCTGGAATTGCTTGGCGAGAGCCGTCTAGCATAGCGCGGAGCTTACACGCGCCGGCTTCCGTACCCACGGACACGAGTTTCGGGCGATGAATTCGGGCTTGTTCGGCTGCGAGAGCGATATTTGATCCGGCTGCTAACGCAACAACTTCGAATCGGCCGGGAAGCGAATCGACCACACTTAAAGATTGGGTGCCGATCGAGCCCGTCGAACCCAGAATCGAGATTCGTTTCATGTGAAAGCGATTTTATAGAGGATTGTGGGATTTTGCGAACAGCAACAGCGTCCGCGGTGTTAACGATTGGGACGCCTGTGCTTGATATCCCGAACAGAAGCTTGATTCGTGCGGTGTAGAATTTAGTGTGGCCGGGTTGGCGCGGCGTCCAGGTCGTATATTTTGGAACATTTCCTTTACCAACTCAGGAGATGATTGATGGCTGAGATCAAGAGCTCTGTATCGGGCGTCGGCGAAGCCAGCGGGGAGCGCCGCCGCACGCAACGCGTCCAAATCGCAATGCCGGTTATTGTACGCGGGAAGGTGGGAACGCAGACGTTTGAGGAAGAGACCTTCACGGTAGCCGTCAACGCCAACGGGTGCATGATCAAAATGACGAATCGCGTGACGCGCGCCCAGCAGGTAGCCATCGTGAATCCCAAGACAGCGGAAGAGCTTCCCTGCACTGTTTCGTTTATCGGTCAGAAAGATGCCGGCAAGATGGAAGTCGGAATTGAATTTTCTGAACCGTCGCCGTTGTTTTGGCGAATCGCATTTCCTCCCGAAGATTGGGATCCGTCCGAGCGCAAGCGCGCTTCGAACGCACCCCCTCCCAAGTTGCCGACGTCGACATCTCGGCGCTAAAGCCGCGAAACAAAACGCATAGATCCCACCGAATCGAATTCGTGCACTGAATCGCGACCGAACTCCGGTCCGTTTTCGTCTCTTCATTTTGCGAACCACTGGTAGGCAGCCCAGACGACCGGACTCGCGAGGATAAGGCTATCAACGCGGTCGAGCACACCGCCGTGCCCGGGCAACAAATTGCTGGAATCTTTTACCGCTGCGCCTCGCTTCCATGCGGATTCGATTAGATCGCCCATTTGTCCCGCGATGTTCGCGAGTCCGGCGATTACGAGCATTTGCGTAGCTTCCATCTGCAACCACTTCGCAAAAAACACTCCCACGAGCAGCGATGCGAGCAAGTTGCCGAGTGCGCCTTCCCAGGTTTTATTGGGGCTCAGCGCCGGTGCCATGGGAACGCGGCCGAGTCCCCTGCCGACAAAGTACGCCAGAATGTCTCCCGCCCATATGAGGCATAGTGTAAACAGCACCAGCTTCCGGCCGACGAGATTGATTTCGTTGATTCGCACCAGATAGCTGAACGGCAGTGCCACAAACAGAAGACCCGCCGAACTGATTGCGATTGCCGGGAGTACTTCGTGGAGAGCCCAGCGGGTGGCGAGGCCAATCCCTACGGCGCCGAAAACAAAAACCAAGAGCACAGCTTCGATTGAAAGGACGCCTCCCGTAGCACTGCGCACGATCGAATACCCTTGCGCGAACGAGTGCGTCTCAACCAGGCCAAGCGAATACTGCGCGTAGAACAACCCCGCCGCGCACACGATCGTCCACTTGCGAAATGGCCGCATTGCGATCCGTTCGCCAAGATCGAAAAATTCAACAAGTGCAAGGATTGCGACTAAGGCGGCGACCGCTGCGAAAACCCACGCCGGCCCCCACCATACCAGCGCGACAACGATCGGAATCAGAACGAGAGCGGTAAAAACGCGAAGGAGCATTCGGCGTCAGCCCTTTGCCGCCGCAGACCGTTTGCCGTGTGTGGCGCGTTCGTCGTCTGACCGCGCGGCACCCAGACCGCCGTAGCGCCGCTCGCGTTTTTGATAGTCGAGCAAGGCTTCGAAAAGACGGGCTCGCGAAAAATCCGGCCAGAGCGTCTCAGTGACATAGATTTCCGCGTACGCAATTTGCCACAGCAGAAAATTGCTCACGCGCATTTCGCCACTGGTACGGATAAGAAGGTCGGGATCGGGCAGGCCCGCTGTGTAGAGGTGCGCAGCGATCGCTTCCTCATCGGCGCGGAATTCCGTTTGGTCATTCGCGCTAATTTGTTGAAGCATCGCATTAAAGGCATCAACAATTTCCGCGCGCGCACCATAGTTCAGCGCAACGACGAGGTTCATGCCCGTGTTGCTTCCAGTCAGTTGTGTTGCGCGTTCCAGATCTTTAAGTACGGCATCGGGCAGATCCGATTCGCGGCCGATGATCGTGAGACGGATGTTGTTCTTGTGGATGGTGGGTAGTTCTCTCTTCAGATATTCGCGCAGGAGGCGCATCAGGAATTCCACCTCCGCCTGCGGACGAGTCCAGTTTTCGCGGGAGAACGCGTATAGAGTGAGGCAGGGCAATTTGAGGCGCGCGCAGGCCTCGATAATCTCGCGGGCGGCTTTAACACCGCGCTGGTGGCCTGCCACCCTGGGTAGGTGCCTTCGTTCAGCCCAGCGGCCGTTCCCGTCCATGATGATGGCGACGTGGTGCGGGAGGCGATTGGGATCGAGTTTGTCGAGAAGCTCCGCTTCCTGACGCTTGGCAGGTTTCCAAAGGTCGCTTGTTTTCACGGGGAGATCACTCGAGGGGTGTCCGCGGCGGAAGGTAGCACACGGAGAGTACGGGTGCAAGATTGCAAGGGGCAAGGTGCGAGCGGCGGCGTGCAGGCGAAATTTGGGACCCCGTTTTACCGCCGATTAGACTGGGCGTCGGAGTCATGTTTTCAGTGAGTTAGGAGGATGTTTAATAGCGCCACCGTAGATTAGAAACGTAGCGATGAGCGATAACGCGCGCGAAGAAGCCTGAAGAAGTGCCTTCTCGGAAGCGATTCGGGAAACCCCCATCCGTTCGCGATTAGGAATTTGTAGTGGGCTGATTCTTTTATGAGTTGTCCTAGATTCTAATCGCGCGTTCGCGATTAGAGCTTGAAAGGCTAACGATGCCGACGGATCAGCTAGCCGCGGACTTCCAGGCCAGGCAACGGCGCACAGGCAGGAGTGCCTGTGCCACTGAATTCGTGGGGCGAATTGGAATTTGAGGCGAGGCGGCTCCCAGGAAGCCGGGGTTGCGGCCGATAGCCTACTTTGCGTCGTCATATAAAAACGGACAATGGTAGCGCTGATCTGAATTTTTGACAATGCGTAGAAATACGCATAGCTGTGGAAAAAGCAAAAAATTAAGGCCTTCACGCGGCTTTCGAGGTGCCGGCAGGGCTGCATAATCTCGCCGAATGGGCGGGGATGCCAAAGCGGAACTCACACCGCGGCCAGCGCTGGCCGGGTGGTTTTGGGTTAACATCTTACCCAAGTCCATCGAGAACGTTCTTAAACCATCTCTAAATTCAAGGCCTACAGGCTGCTTTCAATTTTGGGGCGAGCGCGTCTAAGCGAGTGCGGTATACTCAGGTCAAATGTCTACCCAAAGAGGCAAAGAACGACTCGAGCTGCTGCAGGGCACCCTGGACCTGCTGATTCTACGTACCTTGATCTTCGGACCCGAGCACGGGCAAGGCATCGCTCGAGCCATCCAGCAAACATCCGACAAGGAACTGTTGGTGGAGCACGGCGCACTCTATCCGGCCCTGCAACGGCTTGAGGATCGAGGCTGGATTTCCGCGAAGTGGGGCACGTCCGCTAATAATCGCAAAGCCCGCTTTTATTCGCTGACGTCTGCCGGCCGCAAACAACTTGTGAAAGAAACCGGCAAATGGAATCGGCTAACGGCAGCCATCGCGCGCATTCTGGCGGCTGAGGAGGTTTAAGGCATGTTTCGACAGAAGCGGAAGACGGACGACTTTGGCGCCGAAATTGAAGCTCATGTACAGCTGGAGACCGAGCGCCTGCGCGACCAGGGGCTAAGTGAGGAAGACGCGCGAGCAGCTGCACACCGGGCGTTCGGCAATCTGACGCGCGCTCAGGAGCGTTTTTTCGAATCGAGCCGCTGGATGTGG
The DNA here is from genome assembly GCA_963729525.1 of uncultured Acidobacteriota bacterium. Classification (GTDB taxonomy): domain Bacteria; phylum Acidobacteriota; class Terriglobia; order Acidiferrales; family UBA7541; genus Palsa-295. Next base: position 1,131,581 of record CAVSOB010000005.1, on the reverse strand, counting down.
TGGGAGTATTTCTGGCAGGACGTTCGCTACGCGCTGCGCATGCTAAGGAAGGCTCCGGGATTCGCCGCGATCGCGGTCTTGACGATTGCGCTCGGCATCGGAGCGACTACGGCGATCTTCAGCGTGGTCGATGCCACACTGCTGCATCCTCTGCCGTACCCGCATCCGGAGCAACTAGTGAGCGTCGAGGATGATCTGCCTGGAGTGGGCGCGCAGAACGTGGGCATATCGATTCCCGAGTGGCAGGATTTCGAGCGCTCCGGAATTTTCCAGCATGTGTCGCCGATCGGGGGCGGGTCGGTAAACCTGACGGGCTCGTCTCAGCCGGCGCGAATCTTTTTTGCGGCGGTGCCGCCGAATTATTTTGCGTTGATCGGGGTGAAGCCGCAGCTGGGCCACTCGTTCAATCCCGAGGATCACACGCCGGGATTTACTTTGGAATGCCTCATCAGCGACGGGTTGTGGAAGCGAGCGTTTGGAAGCGACCCGCAGATCCTGGGGCGAAGTGTGCGGCTGGATAACGACCTGTATCAGATCATCGGCGTGATGCCGGCCGGTTACCACGATCCGGGCCGAACCGCGGAACAGAGAAACACAGAAATGTGGATGGCAACTGGTTTCGCCGGCCCGCCTGCTCCGCTGCCGCAACGCGACTCGCGAATCCTTCCGGAAGCAATTGCGCGAATCGCACCCGGACTGACTGTGGAGACAGCACAAAGCCGGCTCGACGCGTTGGTCGCGTCGCTGCGCAAGCAATTCCCTGTCGATTATCCGGAACAGAGCGGATGGAGAGTGCGGCTGGTGCCGCTGCAGGAGACAGTGGTAGGCGGTACGCGGGAGTCGTTGATTCTGCTGCTTGGCGCAGTGGGATTGGTGCTGCTGATTGGTTGCGTGAACGTTGCGAATCTGCTGCTGGCGCGCGCCAGCGCGAGAGGGCGCGAGATGGCGGTGCGGCAGGCGCTGGGAGCTGCGCGAACACGTTTAATCTCGCAACTGTTAACCGAGGGATTGCTTCTCTCACTGGCAGGAGGAGTGGTCGGCATAGCGATTCTCTTCTGCACGAAGGGATTTTTGGTGCGGCTGGTGCCGGATAGCCTGCCGCGGGTAAATGACATATCGATCAGCTGGCCCGTATTGCTTTTTGCTCTCGTCGCCTCTCTCGCAGCCGGCGCAATTTTCGGGCTGGCTCCGGCGCTGCAGGCGAGCCGGCCGGACTTGACGCACACGCTCAAACAGGAAGGACGAGGCTCGACAAGTTCCGGCGAACAGGCACGCACACGCCGTATGCTGGTGGTTACGGAATTTGCGCTGTCGCTAGTGCTCATGATTGTGGCGGGCCTGCTACTCCGCAGCTTCTGGGACTTGCTCAAAGTGCGACCGGGCTTCGACCCACAGAACGTGATGGCGGTGCGCACGTGGCTGCCTGTGCCGAACGATCCCGCCACCGACATTTACGGGACGGCCGCTCAGGAGGCGCCGTTCGTGCGAGAGGTGATTCGTCGCGGCAAGACGCTGCCGGGCGTGCAGGAAATCGCCGTGGGCGATATGGCGGCTCTACCGTTAGGCCACGATCGAAATAATTTGAATCCATACCTGATGGTTCTCGAAGGCCAGGAAACCCAGGGCAGGCAGGGTCTTCTCGTCGACGTTACGGAGGTGACGCCGGAATATTTTCACTTGTTGAGCATGACGCTCCAGCGCGGCCGCGTGTTTTCCCAGAGCGACGACGAAAAATCTCCTCCCGTCGCGGTGATTAACGAATCGTTTGCGCGGACGTACTGGCCGAATGGTGATTCCGTTGGCCAACATCTTAAGCTGACCAATGCGCGCGGCACGGCGGTGAACCATTCCTGGACGACCGTGGTCGGCGTGATTGCGGATGCTCGAACCGAGTCGCTGGCGGAAGCGAGCGCGCCGCAAATCTACTTGAGCCTGTACCAGAGGCACCCTAAAGACTTGGCAATATTTGTGCGCGGGCGGCTGGACGCTGCGGCGACTCCTGTCGAATTGCGGCGAGAGGTGCAGGCCGTGAACCCGGAGCTTCCAGTTTTCGGGGCGCAAACGCTGAGCGATGCGCTGAGCGCTTCTCTTTCGGAGAGGCGGTTCTCAATGGAAATCATCGGGCTATTTGCGTTGACGGCCTTGCTGCTCGCGGGGCTGGGGATTTATGGCGTGATTTCGTACCTGGTGAGCGAGCGTACGCACGAGATTGGAATTCGGCTTGCGCTGGGGGCGCAAAGGAGCGACATCCTGCGCATGGTGGTGCGGCAAGGATTGGGGTTGGCGATTGCCGGGGCGGCGGTTGGACTTGTTTGTGCGCTGATCGTGTCGCACTTAATGGCGGGAATGCTGTATGGCGTAAGACCGTCTGACCCGCTGACGTTTGCGGGTGTGGCGCTTCTTCTCATCGGCGTCGCTCTGCTGGCCTGCTACATTCCGGCACGACGCGCGATACACGTCGATCCGCTCGTCGCGTTGCGGCATGATTGACCGCGAGAGACAAAACCATGAAGGCGAACCACAAACTAGCGTTGGCTGTGCTGATAGGAATTTCGATCGGAGTTGCTGGGGCGAAGGCGATTCACGCACAGCAGGAGAAAGTGCTACCCGGCTACGTTATCTCGGAAGCTGAGGCAATACTGGACATGTCAGCGGTTCAGAAATATGGACAGGGCGTGCCGGAAACGCTGGCGCCTTTCAATCACCACTTTATGGTCGGTGGCGGCAAGCCGCAGTCTCTCGACGGTGGCGAGGCGCCGAAGGGCGTCGTGGTGATCGCTTTTGACAGCGTGGAGAAAGCGCGCGAGTGGTACGACTCGCCAGCCTACCAGGCGATCAAACCACTGAGGCAAAGCTCAACGAAGGGCCGCATATTTATCGTCGAAGGCGTCATGCCCTAGCGACGGTACAGAACAGTGCAAAGGAGGAAGGCTTCCGATGAAGTTACCTTTGAAGAGTTGCATCGTTGTGCTGGTTGCGTTCACTTTGCTCGCAGGCGGAACGACTCTCTATAGTCAGGGCCAAACACAAGATCAAGCACCGCGTCCTGCACGCTCTCGAGCGGAGGAGACGCTGGAAATTTGGAACGCCATCGGGAACAAACTCGTCGCCATGGCGGAGGATTTTCCTGAGGACAAGTACGATTTCAAGTTGCAGAAAGACGAGCGCACCTTTGCAGAAAATCTTCTACACGTTGCGGCAGTCGACTACGACCTGATGCGCGCGGCTTCGGGATCGAAGATCGGGCCCGACTTCGGCAAGAACAAGCACAACCCGTCGCGAGACGATTACAAGACGAAAGCCGACGTGGTGAAGCTAATTCAGCACGCGGTAGCGGACGGGGCAAAGCTGATTCAAGAGCAGGGCGACGCGGGGTTGGACAAGACGATGAAAATGCCGTGGGGAAACCGACTCGTCCACAATTCTTACATTTGGACGTCCGCGATCGAGCACAGCGCCGAACATTACGGCCAGCTTGTGGTGTACTACCGTGCGAACAATTTGATACCGCCGGACTCGCGACGGTGACGAGGGTGACAAGGAGGATAAGTTTGATGAAACAAGCACGGATCTTCTTGCTATTGGCCGTTCTCATCTTCACCGCGGCCGTCTGGGTAAGAAGTACAGAAAGTACTTCGATTGCAAGCGAGCCTCAGGCTCAACAATCGCAGCAACCTCCACAAACCGTAACTTCCAGTGTGGAACGCCAGCTCAACACCATCGAGAAACTAGTTACGGAAGCCGCGGACGCCATGCCGGAAGATAAATTCAATTTTTCCCCTGAAAGCTTGAACATTCCAGGAGCGGACTATAAAGGAGTGCGCACCTTTGCTGGGCAGGTGAAGCATGTTGCCACCTCCAATTATTTCATCTGGTCGCCGGTTACCGGCGATAAATTGCCGACGGGGCTCAAAGACGGAAACGGCCCTGAGGATTTGAAGACCAAAGCTGAGATCATGAAGTTCCTGAAGGATTCTTTTGCGTTGGGGCACAAGGCAACGGCGACGTTGACCGCTCAAAACATGCTGCAGATCCCGGAGAACGGCAAGTCTACCCGTCTGTACTTGGCTACGTTTGGCGTCGCACACGCATACGATCACTACGGACAGATGGTGGAATATTTGCGGATGAATGGAATTGTGCCGCCGGCGAGCCGGGGGAAATCAGACTGAGAGACACGGTGATGGCACGGCCCTCAGGTCAGGATTTCTTCGGGCTTTGGAAGGATGCCGACCCTGACGTTCCTATACTCGTCGCTGCGAAGTCCGAATATGCGAAATTGAAGTAGCGGTATCTTTCTCGCTCTAACTGCCCGTCGGTACGACTCCTGCGCCTTCAATCATCAGGATGACAGTTTTTTCTGGGGCGCGTGTGCGATGAACCACTCCGCGCGGGACTGTGAAACCCTGCTTGGGCATTAGCTCGACGGTGCGGTCTTCGAGGTCAATTAGGAAGCGGCCGTCGACGACGTAGAAGAATTCGTCTTCGTTGTCGTGTTTGTGCCAGTGAAACTCTCCTTGCATGATGCCGAGGCGTACGACGCAGTCATTCACGCGGCAGAGAGTCTGGTTGTACCACTTGTCTTGACAAGCTTTGACGAGCGGTTCGAGATCGACGAGTTCGAGCGGACCGAATTTTGTGTTCAGATTGATCGAGTACGGGGCTTGACCGGCCATGCTTTTCTCCCTTGGTTGCAGTGCAGTGCTTATTTTATATCCGCGCGGCGCGAGGGAGTAGCGAGGAGTGAAGCGCAGAACCCCCGCGACAAGACACAAAGCGGCCTTGCGGCGACTGAGAAAAGCCCACGACTAGAAAAACCGTCGTCGTGGGTACCGAAGCAAAGCTTCAATGATGGAGTAGATGTTGGAATGGGTGGAGTAGCGAGCCGGAAAGGCCGGCGGCGCTGGGCTCGGCAATGGTGGCGTAGACCAAAATTAGCGTCAGTATTATGACGACGATGCTGACGGTCCAGGACACGATATTGAACGTCCGAGTGTTTACGTATTCGCCCATCAGCTCGCGGCGATTGATGAGGAGCAGAATGAAAATCAGCACCACCGGGAGCCAGACGCCATTGGCCACCTGCGACATCACCAGGATTTTGAAGAGTGGCGCCTTGGGAATCAGGATGATCCCTGCACCGACCACAATAAGGCCCGTGTACAGGGAATAAAACGCGGGAGCTTCCTTGAATTTATGGTCGATTCCTGCTTCGAAGCCGAGGCCTTCACAGATCACGTGCGCCGTCGAGAGAGGCAGGATGGAGGCGGCGAAAAGCGACGCGTTTAGTAGGCCGAATGCGAATAGGCCGGCCGCCCATTTCCCTGCCAATGGAACGAGGGCTTTGGCAGCTTCGCCCGCGTCATTGATGCTAGTGAGTCCTTTGGCGTTCAGAGTGGCGGCACAACACACGATGATGAAAAACACGATGACCATGCAGGAGATACTGCCAACCATCACGTCCCAGCGGGCATGCTTGTACTGGCGCGGGCCCACCTTCTTTTCTACGTACCCCGCCTGCAAATAGAAGAATTGCCACGGCGCGATCGTGGTTCCGATCAGAGCCGTGAGCATCAGCAGGTAGTCGGCCTTCAAATGGAACGAAGGCAGGATGGTTTCCTTGGCTGCCAGGAGCCAATCGGGTTTGGCGAGAAACGCGGATACCACGTAAGACAAATAGAATCCGCAAGCTACGAGAAATATCTTCTCCACGCCTCGATAACTGCCATACACCACGAGCAGCCACACAGCAATCGCCGCAATGGGCACGGAAATGTACTTGCTGATATGCAATGCGTCCGACGCCGCAGCGACGCCGGCAAATTCGGCTACCGTGTTGCCCAGATCGACAGCCAGTGCAGCAATCATCACAAAGAACGTGGAGCGGAAGCCGAACTCCTCGCGGATGAGGTCCGACAGACCTTTGCCTGTTACAACGCCCATACGCGCGCACATTTCTTCGGAGACGTAAAGCGCGATGGTCATGGGGATGAGCGACCAGAGCAGTGTGTAACCGAACTGCGCGCCGGCTGAGGTGTAAACGGTGATTCCGCCGGCGTCGTTGTCCACGTTGGAGGTGATCAGGCCTGGGCCGACGACGGCCAGAAACAAAGCGATGCGGCGCCGGTATGGACGCACACGCCGGTTGATTTCCTTGCCGCGGACTCTGATGTCCGCGAATGTGCGCTCGAGTGTGACCCAGGTATTCATTTTTTTGGTATATGGAGTGCAGCGGCTTGCCGCCGCTTTGTTATGCCCCCGCTTGCCGGGGCGGCGCATGCCTGCCTCTTTCTTCGCCTTATGGTGCCGACCCTCGAATCGGCGAACACGCGCCGCGAAAAAAAAACCGGACGGGTCAAGCCCCGGCCCGCAGAAGCGCGGACCGCAAATCGCGCCCTACAAAAGCGAGAGCAAGCTCTCGCACTCCAAATTTCGCTTCGGACCTTCAGCGTGGTCTGAGCTTCGGTTACAGCTTCGCGTTCATCCGGCCGACTACATCATCGACCGTGATTGAGCCGATGGGCCTATTGTCCGCGTCAACGACCGTCAGGCCGCGCAGATTATACTTATCGAACAGTTCGAATACCTCCATTTCATTGGCATCGGGGCGCACCGACACGATGGGTTCGAAGCGCAACTCGTCCATACGCTGCTCGGAACCTGCGACTACGAGGCGTGCGATGGGAACCGTGCCGGAGAGCGCGCCATAGTGGTTGATGAGGACGATGTTATCGAGCTGGTCGGGTACGATTTCATTGAAGCGGATGTAATCAATCACCTCACCGCGCGTAGCGTCCTCGCCGACCACCACCAATTCGGTGTTCATCATTCCACCGGCGGTGTTTTCCTCGTAGCGCATCAGGGCTTCGACTTCCGTTTTTTCCTGGCCTTCCATTTCCTGCACTACTTCCTTTGCGGTGTCGGGAGGCAGGCTGGCAATCAGGTCGGCGGCTTCGTCAGGGGCCATTTCCTCGAGGATGTCGGCAGCTTTTTCAGGATCGAGCTTTTCGAGAACTTGCGTTTGCAGGCGCTTATCGAGCTCGGCGATAGCTTCGGCCGCGGTGTCTTCGGGCAGAGAATCGATGATGCCCTGGCGTTCGGCGGGCGACAACTCCTCCATGATCTCGGCCAGGTCGGCAGGATGCAGTTCCGCCAGCTTCTGACTGGTCATGCGCAGCTTTACGCGGCGGAGAGGATCGGGCTCGATAAGGTTCACGAATTCCCAACGAATCGAGCGAGGGGGAAGCTTTTCTTCGAGGCGGCGGATAGCCATGGGCGGAATAATCCCCTGAAGCAGGCGGCGAACGGCGCCCTTGACTCCTACATCCACCTGAGTGATGCGCATTTCGACATTGCCGTTGGTGCGCTGCTCGGCAAGGTCGATATCGTTGACGCGGACGACCTTCCGGCCATTGGTATCGATAATCTGCTGATCGAGGAGGTCTTTGCCCACAGCCAGCCAGGCTTCGTTGGGGTGAAAGAGTTCGAGGGCGGACTCATCGGTAGTGAGACCCACACGCCCGGGAACAACCGACCCAACCTGATCGTAACGGGCGATGATCGGTCGGTACTGGCCGCGACTCAACAGGAGACGAGCGACACGGTTCGGCTGGTCGGCGGGCTCGATGAACATCTCTTTGACGCGCCCGACAAAGTTCCCGGCTGAATCGAAGGTTTGGGCCCCGAGAATTTCAGTGGCGTGAAGCATGTTGACTCCTTACGAGCTGCGGGAGCGAGCGACGCAGGGCTAAGTGGCCTGCTCGCTTCGTTCGAGCCAAAAAAAAAGCCCGGACCGGCGTAGTTCCGGCCACGGGCAGATGCCACCGCCCTCGGTCTATGGCAGGCCGGGTCTCGCCTCCCTGCCCCCACGTGTCAGATGGGAGCAGCGATTAAATACGTCCGGGAAGAAGCAAACCGCGTGCCAGTTGCAGCAGAAACTGCAGCTGGCACGACTACTCCCCGGTTCCCAATTAGACGAACGCTCTTCCATGGTGCTTGCGCTTGTCCCCGATTGAACTATTAAGGGCGTAGGAAAAATTTGTCAAGCAAAGAGTGAAGGTTTGGCGAGAATTTTGCTTATTTTTTTTCTATCGAAGACCATATTTCGCGGAGTGATGCCCCGGCGGCGGCAGTCGGCGACGTAGACGTCCCAATAGCTGCCGCAATAATAGTCGCGTGAAGAGTAGCCGAGAGCGTGAGCGGCGCGGTCGATAGCGCAGGGAAGGCCTTCGAGCTCGAGGAACGTTCCGACGGGAGTCTCGTCGAGCTCGATAGCGAGACCCGGAAGACGGCTGAGGCGGAATGTGGACCGGATTTTGTCGTAGCGAAAGCCCGGTCGGAGCCCGAGGGATCGAAGAAGATGATCCCAGCGGTTCGGAGAACCTGGGACGACCAGTTCCCTCTCGAGCTTTTCCTTGTAGCGGTGATCGCGAGCGGACGGGAGGGCGGCCGCGGCTTTGGAAGTCAATATCGTGCGGTGGGTTGTGGGGCGGCGGCCCGGACTTGGCGTTTGAGCGCCGACTAGTGGCCGCGCAGTTTCGGCGCGAATTCGAAGGAGGGCGCCACGCCTGCGAAAGCCGGAGTCTGGAGTGTCGTAGAGGGTGTTCCGTTCGAGAACACGGCTCTCGCAGCGGGTGCCGAGAGTTTTGAGCTCGCGGAGCATGTCCGGCACATCCGCGACGCGGAGTTTGACCTCGATCTCGCGGTTTGTTCGCCGATATTGACGCATCGCTGCTGAGTATAGCTTAGCTTCAAACTCCGGGAACGAGGTTGCCAGAGCGGACGCGAGACAGCATAATCGCATTCCTACTGTGTTCATCACGTCAAAGATTTGCTTCGATTGCCGAAGACAACGGCTGCGGGGCCAATGTAGCGACCGGAATTGTGGCGAAAGAAATCGCCGCGACAATGACTGAGCCGACGACTCCCTTGATGCAGCAGTATCACGCCGTAAAGCGGCAGCATCCCGCGGCGCTACTGCTTTTCCGGCTCGGGGATTTCTACGAGCTTTTCTATGACGATGCGAAGGTAGCGTCGAAAATTCTGCAAATCACGCTGACATCTCGCAACAAGGAAAGAGAAGGCGCCGTGCCGATGTGCGGAGTTCCGTATCACGCAGCCGAGAACTATATCGCGCGGCTGATAAGGGCTGGGCACAAGGTAGCCATCTGCGAGCAGATGGAAGAGCCGGGGCCGGGCAAAAAGATCGTTCGGCGCGAAGTAATTCGGGTGCTGACGCCCGGTACTGCGACGGGCGCGGGTTTAACTGAGGCCAAGGAGAACAACTTTCTGGCTGCGGTGGCTCGGAGTTCGGCTGCTAGCGCTGCGATGAGTGCCGGGGGACGCACCAGCTCGCGAGCGGGTATAGCCACCGGTGCAATCGGGCTGGCGTTCGTGGATTTATCTACCGGCGAATTTCGCGCTACGGAGTTCTCTGGCGAAAGGGCGGAGGCTCGGCTGCGCGACGAGCTCGGCACTCTGCGGCCGAGCGAAGTGCTGCTGCCGCAACCTGTGTCGCTGTTCCCTTCATCGGAGCCGTCTGCGAGCGAGTTGAATGGGCTTGGGGCGGTTGAGACACGGCTCGATGATTGGGTATTCGAGACAAATCACGCGACACGAATCCTCGAAGAGCATTTTCGAGTGGCCGGCCTCGAAGGGCTCGGCTTGAGCGAGCATCCTCAGGCCACGGCTGCGGCAGGCGCGCTGGTTCACTATTTGCGTGAGACATCGGCGATTGGGGCGCGTAAGCCTGAGGATGCAGCGGTGGTTCCGTCGATGCGGCCGGCTGGGACGGGGCTCGAGCACGTGGACCGGATCGCGTACTACGAGCAGCAGGACGCGATGATCCTCGACCAGGTGACCGCGCGGAACCTCGAGCTGGTCGAGGCCTCGAGTGGCGATGACGCGCGGGCAACGCTGCTCGCAGCAATTGACGAGACGGCGACCGGGATGGGTGCGAGGCTGCTGCGAAGCTGGGTTCTGCGGCCAGAGATATCGATCGAAGAGATTGAAGCGCGGCTCGAAGCGGTGGCGGAATTGAAGTCGCAAACGGTGGCGCGGGAGGAAATCCGGAAGAACCTCGAGGGGATTCTCGACCTCGAACGGCTGACGAGCCGCGTGACGCTGGGCGTTGTAACACCGCGAGATCTGCTGGCGTTGCGCGGATCGCTTGAAAAGATTCCGCGCGTGCGCGCGCAGATTGGCTCTATGCCAGCCAAAGTTTCCAGGCTGTCGGTGCTACGCGACCAAATGGACGAGATGGCGGACGTGCGCGATTTGGTTGCGCGCGGAATTTCGGAAGAGCCGCCGGCCATGGTCAACGAACCGGGGGTGATCCGCCGCGGCTATCGTGCCGAGCTTGATGAGCTGCGGGACATCACCAAGCAAGGGCGACAAATCATAGCCGTGATGGAGGAACGCGAACGGAAGCGCACCGGTATTGCATCGCTCAAGATCCGTTACAACCAAGTCTTCGGCTTCTATATCGAGATTTCGAAAGCGAATTTGCACCTCGCGCCCGCCGATTACGAGCGGAAACAGACTTTGGTAAATGCCGAGAGATTCACCTCGGGCGAGCTGAAGGAATACGAACGCAAGGTGCTATCGGCCGAAGAGCGCGTGCTTGAGATCGAGCGGCGGCTGTATGGCGAAATTCGCGAGGCCATCGCGCGCGAGGCAGCGCGGCTGCGGCGGACGGCGACGGCCAGCGCTCAGCTTGATGTGTTGGTGAACTTCGCGCGGATTGCGGCATCACGAAACTACTCACGACCGCGATTTACGACCGGCGCGGCGGAGGGTGAAGCAGGTGCCGAGCCCGGCGGGGTAAGATTGGGCTCGCTGCTGATCGCTGGCGGGCGACATCCTGTGATTGAAAGGCTCCTCGAAGAACGCGGCGAGCGTTTCGTCCCAAACGATTTGTACCTTGACGACGAAACGCACTTTCTTTTGATCATTACCGGGCCGAATATGGGCGGCAAGTCAACTTATTTGCGGCAAGCGGCGCTGATTTCGATCCTGGCGCAGATGGGCTCGTTTGTTCCTGCTGCCGAAGCGAAGTTGCCGGTGGTGGATCGCATCTTTACCCGAATTGGCGCGTCGGACAATCTGGCACGCGGCCGGTCGACCTTTCTTGTAGAGATGAGCGAAGTGGCGGCGATCTTGAACACGGCGACATCAGCAAGTCTCGTGCTGCTTGACGAAGTGGGCCGCGGAACCTCAACATTTGACGGACTTTCGATCGCCTGGGCCGTGGTGGAAGCCCTGCATGCAGGCGCTCGGCCGAAGACGCTTTTCGCGACGCATTATCACGAACTTACGGAGCTGGAGCAATTACTGCCGGGAGTGAAAAACGTGCACGTGGCCGTGCAAGAAGCGGGACGCGAAATCGTGTTCTTGCGTCGGGTCGAGCCGGGAAGCGCGGATAAAAGCTACGGAATCGAAGTGGCGCGCCTCGCCGGCCTCCCGAATCCGGTCATCCGTCGCGCCCGCGAAATTTTGAGGCGGCATGAGGAGAGCGAAGACAAACTCACAGAACAGCTCTCACCCGGGGCGGTTTCGCGCTCGGCTCAACAGGTAAGTTTTGCGGCGATTGACGAGAAGGTGCTCGAATCGCTGCGCGAAGCCGATGTAAACGCGCTGACGCCCCTAGAGGCACTGAACCTGCTGGCGGCGTTGCAGAAGCAGTTGAAATGAGGGCGGTTAGCGGGCGGGGGATGCTGGTGCTGGGAATGATGTCGGGCACATCGGCCGACGGGATCGACGTTGCGCTGGTCCGGATTTCAGGAGAGCCGCCCGCGATTACGGCGAAGTTTGAGGGACATCATCACGTTCGATTCCCTGCGGCGGTGAGGGACGCGATTTTGCGGTTGGCGAACGGGGCTCCGACCACCACCGCTGAGATCAGCCAGCTCAATTTTCTGCTCGGAGAAGAGTTTGCGCGCGCGGCCATCGCTGGGTGCAAACGGTTGCGAGTACCTCTGCGGCAGATTTCGCTGATCGGGTCGCACGGGCAGACGATTTTTCACCAGGGCATGCCGGTGGGATTTCTCGGTCGGCGCGTTGCTTCGACGCTTCAGATTGGCGAGCCGAGTATCATTGCCGAGCGGACCGGCGTGCCGACGATTGGAGATTTTCGTCCAGCGGACATTGCTGCGGGCGGACAGGGGGCGCCCCTTGTGCCGTTCGTGGACTACCTCCTATACCGAGACGCGCGAATTGGGCGGGTGGCGTTGAATATCGGCGGTATTGCAAACCTCACTGTGATTCGAGCGGGGGCAAGAGCGGGCCAGCTCTTTGCGTTCGATATTGGCCCCGGCAATATGGTGATTGATGCAATCGTGGAGATCGTGACACGCGGGCGCTCGCACTATGACCGTGATGCACGGCTGGCGATCCGCGGGAAATTGATACCAGCGTTGCTCGCGAGAATGTTGAAGGAGCCGTACCTGCGCAAGCGACCGCCCAAGACGGCGGGACGCGAGCAATTTGGCCGCGCCTATGCGGAAACGATACTAGCCTGGGGCAAGCGCCACCGCGCGTCGACGGAAGATTTGGTCCGAACCGCAACTGTGTTCACTTCCCTTTCGATCGCGGATGCAATGCGCAGGTTTGTTTTGCCACGCGCGCGGGTGGACGAGATTATCGTTGCTGGAGGCGGCGCGCGGAATCCGTTGCTGATGGCGCAACTTGCGGCGGCTCTGCCGGAAATTGAAATTGTGCCGGCCAGCGAATTCGGAATTCCGGCGGAAGCGAAAGAGGCATTCGCGTTTGCGGTGCTCGCGTATGAGGCGTATCACGGCCGCGCGAATAACCTGCCGTCGGCCACAGGGGCGCGGCATCCGGCTGTGATGGGGAAACTCGTGCGGGGCCGAGCGCGCTAGAATGCGGCTAGTGGCAGCGGCACTCGCTTGTGCGCTGATGGCTGGAGGTTGCTCGTCGAATCGCGCCGCCGAGGAGCCTGGGACCGTCAATTTCCTCATCGAATCGATGCCGGCGAATCTCGACCCGCGCATTGGAACCGACGCGCAGTCGCAACATTTGGATGGTCTGATTTTCGATTCCCTTCTGGCACACGATGCACAGATGAACATCGTTGCGGACCTGGCGGAGCGCTGGGAAGCGCGCGACCCGCTGACATATGTTTTCCATTTGAGGTCGGATGTGAAATTTCACGATGGCCGGCCGCTTACCTCCGCGGACGTGAAATTCACGTTTGATTCGATTGTCGACGGGACGGTGAAGACGCCGAAGCGTGGAGCCTTTCGAATGGTCACATCGATTGAGGCGCCGGACGACTCGACGGTCGTATTTCATTTGCGCGAGCCGTACGCGTCGTTTCTGTGGAATTTGACGAAGCCGGGTGTGGGGATTGTGCCGCGCGGGTCCGGGTCGGAGATTGCGCAAAAGCCGATCGGAACGGGGCCGTTCCGATTCGTGGATGCGATTACGGATCAGGAGATCGTGCTTCAGCGGAATCCGTCGTACTTCGGAGATGCCGGTGAGGCAGCGGGCGGGCGAGGAGACGTGGAGGGCGTGCGTTTCCGCATTGTGCCGGATGCGATCGTGCGAGCGCTCGAATTGCGAAAAGGCTCGGCGGATGTCGCGATTAACTCGCTGACTCCCGATATGGTGGTGACGCTCGCTAAAGAGCGTGGAATCATTGCGGATGAGCAGCCGGGGACGACGATCGCATACATCGGATTCAATCTGGAGGATCCGATTCTGGCGCATCGGGAAGTGCGGCAGGCGCTCGCGTATGCGACTGACCGCTCGACCCTGATCAAGTATCTGTTACGAGGGCAGGCGCTGGCGGCATCGAGCTTGTTGCCCCCGAATCACTGGGCGTATGACCCGGACGTCCAGCAATACGACTTTGATCCGGCGCGAGCGGAGCAGTTACTCGATGCGGCCGGATTCAAGCGCGGGGCCGGCGGCGTGCGTTTTCGGCTGGAATTCAAGACTTCTACGGAGGAATATTCGCGGCTCTTGAGCGAGGCGATCGCAGAAGAGTGGAAACGTGTGGGCGTGGCGATTGAGCTGCGGCCGCTGGAGTTTGCGACGTTTTATGCGGATTTGCAGCGAGGGAGTTTTCAGATTTCAGCGCAGCGTTGGGTGGGGGGTAACAACGATCCGGATATTTTTGAGCTGGTGTTCAGCTCGAAGAAAATTCCGCCGAATGGGTCGAACCGCGGTCATTACCGCAATGCGAGACTTGATGCGTTGCTCGACCAGGCGCGGATGGAGATGGATCGCGAGAAGCGGAAGGCGCTGCTTTGGGAAATTCAGAAGATTGTGGCCGAGGACGAGCCTTATATCAATTTGTGGTATCCCGACAATGTGTGCGTTCATCGCGAGAGATTGACAAATATCGTGATTCCCCCTGCGGGTGATTATGATTTTATTGAGGGGGCAAGGTTGCGGTGAAAAGAATTACTGGGCGCGGACGCGCTGCAGCATGCGGAGAAAATCGGTACGGCGATTTGGGCCGGCGCCTGCGTAGGCGAGATGAATGACGGGAGTGTTTTTTCGACTTGGGTCGGCTACGAATGGGTACGGGCTGATTGTACCTATGGCCCATAGGAAATCGGCGTGCAAGCCCTGCGTTTCGGCTGGCAAATTGAAGTAATGAACCGCGTTTTCGCTGATCTGCTCGTGTGAGAGAGCCTCGAACACGAAGAACGTCATCCCTGAAAAATCTACCTGCTCCATCGGCGGCATTTCGAGATTCTTGAAATCCCCGTAGGCCCGCGGACCATGGAGCGATTGTCGAAACGTAATTCCGGTGGTGAGTTGCTGCGAGTAGAAGTCTGAGAGAGTGGGCGCATAGCTGCAGGAGTATGTGACCTGGAGCTCCGATTTCGAGAATTCTCCGCCTGAAGGATCCGGTTCGGCGGGGCGGCTCGCGGCTGCGAGCTTGGCCAGCACGTCGTCCATACAGGAATGGGATGGAGGCAGAAAAAGGAAGAACAGATAATCCGGCAGGCTCGTGCCGGTGCCGTTTGTCGCATGCATCTGCGTATCGAGCCAGTAGGCGTCGTGGCCGATCAATGGATTGTCGGATGTGGCGAGCTGCAGCAGCGTGTACTGGTGCTCGTTCGTCAGAAATAAAATTTGATTGAAACGAAAAGGAGGAGCGTAAGGGCCAAGACCACCCGGAGGAGCTGCGTTGCCAGCTCCGGAAGGCTTCCAGTTCGGACCGAGGTCAATAGAGACACCATTCTCGAGAAAGTAACGCTGAAGATCCGGCCGGTGCTGTTCTTGTTGCAGCCTCGCGGGTGAGCGAAATGCCGCCGCAAAGATCAGAATCGTTAGAATCGCGGCACCCACAGCGAACTGTTTTGCCATTTTCATCGATGCCGTCAGTGTAGGGGCTAACGAGGAAGCGCTCAAGACGAAAGGTGGCGCCTATTGTCGGCCGATGACGGAACTGCATCGGGCGGCCGCCTCAAGGTTCGAGGCGGCCGCCCGACCGATTGCAGCGAGGGAGATCAGAACGAGAGCTTAAGACCGAACTCAATCGTACGTGGTGCACCGAGTGAAAACACGCCGGTTCCAACCCCCACGCGGACAGATGATGCGTTGGCGTAGGTTGTCCCGTTAATAGAGCCCACACCGCCTGTGAGAATTCCACTCAGCACATTGCCAGGAATGTTGAAATTGGCGAAGTTGAACAGATTATAGAAACTGACGCTTGGCTCGATGGAAAGCGGCCTGTCCTTTACATTCACTCTGCCGACCCAAGCGAGGCTTGCATCGAACGTCTTCAACCACGTAAGCCCAACTTGACCTTGAGGGGCCAAGGGCACCGAAGGCGCCACCGCGCACGCCGCGCCGGCCGAAACGCTGTTGGGGTTACTCAGGCAAAGCGGATTTCCGACTCCGAGCTGTTGCGGGGTGAACAGACCATTGGCAACCAGTACTTGCCCCGCGGGAGTAAGGTTTCCCGCAACGGTGTTGTTGTAGTTGGTCAGAACATTGTTGAGGCCGCCTGGAGAAATCCCGCGCATGAATGAGCCGACCTTGGTACCGGGGAGCGGATCGCCCACCGTGCCGTCTCCAGTGAAATCGGTGCGAAAAATCTCGCCGAACCCAATGCCTGAGGTCGGAACGACGAGGGTGCTGGAAAGCGGACTATCGAAGTGGAAGATTGTCCCCAGGCGGAAATGGAACGGCAAGTCCGCATAGCCACCAAAAGAGAATTGATGCGTGCGATCGAGCGCCGCCGGTCCACTAAAGGCCAGAGGATTGCGGCTATCGATGGCCTGGGCCACGAAATCCTGGTCCGCGGCAGCAGGGGAAGTACCCGCTGAGGTGGTGAAGATGGAGCCGGAATTCGTAAACCGGGACAAGGCATAGGCAAACTGAAAATTCAGGTACTTTACGCCGCGGAATGGATCTTTGACGTTATCTACCAGCTTTACGTCCATCGCGTTGTAGACTGAGCGTCCCCCCGGGTAAAGAAAAATAGCCGGGCCCAACTGTGGGTTTACGCCCTGGAAAGCACATCCAAAACCGAGAGCTGCCTGGCACCCGCCCACGCCCAAGTCGGCCGCCGAATCCAGACCGTTGGCTGCATAACTGGCAATTGAGGCACCGGGCAGGCCTGTATTCGTATCGACCACGGGAGAATTGAGAGCGCAATTGATGGAAGCCGCATCCGTGCCGGTTCCACATCCGAATTGATTGTTGGTTGCTGAGATTGCAGCGAGCGCAGCGGTTTTATTGAAGAAGCGAGTATCGCCGCTGTGATTGACGTCAATGCCGAGTAAGTAGTGAAGGTTTACGTTGCGGAGATAGTCTACACTCAAAACCATACCCGGACGCAACTCACGCTGTATGCCGGCATTTATCTGAATCGAGTACGGTGTCCGGTAGTTCGGGGCAAGGGCGCCGAGACCGATTGGTGATGCCCCACTGATGAGATTGGGAATGTAATTGGGATTGGGAGCGGTGGCGCCAACCATCGACGTGGCCATCTGGTACGCCGTTTGAAAATTTGCCACACAAACTGCGGCCGTCAGTCCCGCACATGTCCCTCCACCGGTGTCAACAATCGAACCGATCGGTGTTGAACAGATGTCCGTCGCCGTCGCGGAAGTGCCGCCGAGAAAAGTCGGGGCATTCGGACTGGTGGGGAACGGAACGCCCGCGCCAGCTCCGCTGAAACATGCCGATGGGTTAGCCAAGAATGCGCCACTTGCTAGGCGCAGAGGGCGGTCGAATTCGGCGTTATTCCAAATGGCATTCTCGTAAAACATGCCAATTCCGGCGCGAATGACGGTCTTGCCGTCTTTCTTTGGATCCCACGCAACGCCCAGTTGCGGACCGAAGTTTTTGTTTGGCTGGCGGACAGGATTTCCCAATCCTGGCAGCAGCGCATTGACGCCCGGCAGAGCCGGCAAGTCGCTATCGGAGCGGCCGGTATCGCGAACGTAGCGCAAGCCGTACGTTACTGTGAGGTTGGGTTTCACTTTCCAGCTGTCTCCCACGTAGAGGCCTAGCCGATTATCCGGAGGAGTGCCGCTGCAAGGCGCGTTGAACGCGGGAATTTCGGTGTCACATTCATTTCCATTTCCGAGAGTCACGAAGTCCAGAGGATAGTTGAGCGGGTTGCCGGATCCTCCGGGGAGATTCGCGGCCGCGGCAACCTCGGAATTGCTTCCGATTGGGGACACATTCGCGGTGATCTTGCTGAAGGAGAAAAGGCCGCCACCGCGTAGGCGGTTGTAGGAGACCCCGTATCGCAGGATGTGCGAGCCTAGAACCTTGCTGCCGTCGTACTTGATTTGCCTATCGGTCTGATAGGTTTGTTGCGGAGCCAGGAAATTGGGACCTGTGAAGACGCCAAATGTAGAGATGTTGATGCTCACAGGGAAATTGGCAAGTGGCAGATCGGAGCCGAGAACGATGTCCTTGAGATTGTTGATGAATTTCAAATATTCGAAGCGGAAGCTGTGGGTGAAGCCAGAACTGGTGAAGTCCGCGCCCACTACGTGCGTCCTCGTATAGTTCTTATCTTCGTAGGGTTGGAAGCCGATGGCGCCGCCCGCAGCGACAGCGCGGCTATCGAAATAGCTGAAGCGGTAAAACATGTGGACGCTCTTGCTGAAGATCCAGTCGAGCCTCGCGTCATAATCGGTCTCGCGGAAGGGAGCACTGGTGTTGCCGCTTAGCGCGGTGAACGGATCCGAAGTAACAACCGGGGCCGTAAGATTCTGATTAATATGTTCGGCGTCGAGGAAGAAGAACAGCTTGTCCTTCAGAATCGGTCCGCCGAAATTCCCACCGTCCTGGTTGCGTTCGTAGGGAGACAGCAAGGTTGTTCCCGGAGGGGAAGGAAGTGCCGCGGAAAAGTCGCTGCTGCGAAAGAGCGCGAACCCCTCTCCATGGAAATCGTTAGTTCCCGATCGCGTCGTCACGTTCACTGCGCCAGAGGATGTGAGCTCATTCGAGAGGTCCAGCGTTGATTGGCTCACGCTGAATTCTTGAATGGCACTCGCGGGAATGTTCTCTGTCGTTGTGCCGACCGTTTCGTCGCTTACGTCTACGCCATCTACTTCAATGCGCGCGGTGCGGCCAAAGCGTCCGCCGAATGAGATCGAGGAGAAGCCGACTTTGGTGGGATCGAAGTCCGCGCCATCCTGTACCTGAACGCCGGGCTCGAGTTGTGCGAGGTCGAGGAAGTTACGCCCGTTCACCGGCAGATTTTCGATCTGCTCTTTGCCCAAAACGCCCTGCACGCTGGCTTGCTCGGTGTTCACTACAACCGCCTGGGCTTCCACTTCCACGACGGTGCTACTCGATCCTATCGGCAACGTGATGTTCGCACCACTTGTCTCGCCCACGCGTACAACGACAGCTTGTTCGACCGTCTTAAAGCCCTGGGCCTCAGCCCGAACTGAGTAGTTTCCCGGGACGATCGCTCCGGAGGTGAAGGCGCCGCTGGAAGAGGTGGCGAGCTGGAAATTTTGGCCGGTGTCTTTGTTCCGGATTGTGACTTTCGCGGAAGGTATGACCGAGCCGCTGGAATCGAGAATTGTGCCTTGAATGCTGCCAGTGGCAATGGTGCTTTGTCCCATTGCCGCACCTGACGTGAAGGCTTGCCCGATCCAGACGATTGCTAGCAGAAGTGCAAAGATGTGGACTTTCGTTACGCCATTACGAGTCATCTGATCCCCCATTCACCCCGGACGAAAGGCGGCAAAACTCCGTCGAGTGCAAACAGACTGCCAAAATTCATCGCGCGAATCAAGCTTTGACACACGCTAAACGTTGGGAATGAAGCAATTTACGAGGCACGATGACTGGGGTGTGAAGGCCGGCGGCGGGCGGCCCGCGCAGTCCTCCCAAAAGCTAGATTTTGAGGCGATGAGAATTCGGATGTTTTCGCGGAAAGCGCGGCTGACGGGAGGATGAAATGCACCGACGGTTCGGTCAGGGTTCGTAACACATTCGCGGTACCCAGTGGCCAGTAGGGGTTTCATAGTGATTGCGTCGCGAGACTGAGTGCGTACACTGTTGTCAGCCCGCCTGGAAACCCCAGTCAATGCTGTTACCGGAGGAAAATTGTGATTGTGAGCCGGTTTCAAATGTTCTCGCGATTGTTCGCTGTGGCAGCCCTGCTGTCGCTCGCGTATGCAGCCAAGGGCGACCTGGGCACGAAATATCCGGAGCCGGAAGACGGAACAGTCAAAGACGGCGTGTTTCAGGACGAATATTTCGGGCTGCGGTATCCGCTTCTGCTTGGCTGGGTGGAGGATTTGAAAGGGCCGGAGCCGTCCGCTTCGGGATATTACTCTCTGGCCGCGCTGAAGCCTGAAGGTAAGCTTGTGGCGACGATGCAGATTTCCGCGCAGGATAATTTTTTCCCGCCGGAGCCGATCAAGGACGCGACTAGTTTTCTGAACGCGATGAAGCAGGGGCTGGATGCCAGTCTTTCGTCTCCACAAGCGGTGGCAACCGTCAAGTTCGGGGGAATGGATTTTGCGCGCCTCGACTACAGCGGGGCGGGATTGAGCCACATAGTGTTTGCGGCTGAGATCCGCTGCCACACGCTTATTTTCTCGATCGCGGCAAGCCGCGAGAGGGCGGCCGAGATCCTGGCCGAGTCTCTAAAGAAAATATCGTTTACGGAGACGGATCAAGTTGGTCCCTCGCCACAAAAGAGCGCAATGCGGCGTGGCTGGCCGCTCTGCCTTCCCGAGTCCGCCTACAGTGAATACATCGTGCGCAGAGTCGATCCGGTGATGACGGGACCACGCTATGGGAGCGTCCCCGTACGATTCATCATTGGCGCGGACGGAAGACTGGAACACGTTCATGCGATCGCGGGATTTCCCGAGCAGGTAAAGAGCGTCACCCAGGCGCTTGCGAAATGGGAGTTCAAACCCTACGTTGTCAAGGGACAACCCGTGGAAGTAGAAACCGGCCTATTGTTTCAGTTCCCCTCAGCACCGCCGCAACGGAAGTAGGGCGGGTAGTTTGGGCCAATGACCGCCTCGAAAGCATCCTCTGAAAAAGTCGAAGTGATTGGAAAAAGGACCGCGGAGCCTGCCAATCTCCGCGGTCATTCTCCAGTTCTCCAACCTGCCAGGGCGTACTAAGCTACAACTCTAAAGCGAACGCAAGAAGGCCAGGAGCGCCGCTGCGCGATCTCCCGAGAGTTGGTTGAAATTGTTAATCACCTGGTTCGCTTCCGACCCCTGACTGTGGTGCGCCTCTATTGCCTGCACGAGGTCAGAAGTGCGTCCGTCGTGCAGGAAGAAGATGCGCTGACCGACTCCCCACAAGGGTGCGGTACGGAACTGCATTCCGTTCGCGAGACCCTGACTCACCTGATCGGCCAGACCTGTTCCCATGTTGTGAACCAGGAAATCCGAAAAGGCGTTCACGGGAACATTGGTCAGGCCTGTGCCATAGAACATGCTTCCACTATGGATCGTCGGCGTATGGCACATGTTGCAGCCGATCTGATTGAACACCTGTTGGCCAACTTGAGTGACAGCGGTTGCGGTCGCCGGACTGGGCGGAGCAGAAAGACGCGCGAACGCTGCGAAGTTGATTATGTCCGCAGAGTAGTCAGAGGCGGCGGACACCGAATTGATGCTGTTAGCAAGGTTGGTCGAGTCTTCCGGCAGAGCGTTGATCAAGCAGCCGGGAGTCTCATCACGCTCGTTTGGGAACAGTTCGTTGGTAACGCCCTGTTCGACGTTGTAGGCCTCACCAGCAAACATGACAAGCGATTTGTTCTGCGCTTTCCAACCGAAACGCGTAATCGTACCGTCGTTACCGCTGCGATTCACCTGGCCGGAAATGGCGAGTGATGCCTTGCGGGGATTCGCGGCGTTAGTAAGAATCGCGGTGTCGGTGATGCTTTCGACGAGCCCGGCGCCGAACAGCGGAGTCGGGATACGGAAGATCATGTTGCCCTGGTCGGCTGCGGCCTCGAAGTCCGGTTGAGTGATATTGCAACCTGCGGCGTCGGAGCGGCCGGTGATCACAAAGAGATCATGAACTCCGCCATCAGGGGTTCCATCCGGATTACGGATGAAACGTACCTCGCGGACGGGACCGTTCGGTGTGATGAACCGCGGAATTCTGTTGTTTGCGCCGTCCGCAAGACCCATCGCGATTTGCGGATTGTTTGCCGGGCTGGTGCCGCCAATTGCAGGCTGAGCATGGCAACCGCTGCAACTCATGCCATTAAAGCGCGGGCCGAGACCGACGCCAGTTTCGTTGGTTATTTTTCCTGAGACGGAATCGACCTCTTGAAACCGCGCAAGGGCCGCGGTGAAGAAATTCTGGTAGTCGGTGCTCATTCCGTCCAGCGGACCGCCCGCTCCCGGAGGACCACCGCGAACCCCAGGGTCGGGGGGGCGTGTTCCAGTTGTGGCGCCGCCGTCGCGGCCGCTGTTGCCGTCTTGAAACTGGGCGAACGCCGCCGTTGAACCAGCGATAAGACCGACGGTGACGAGTGCGAATCTAAAGAGGATGCTTACGCACACACGTTTGCTACGGAAATGTTCCATGTCACTCCCCTTCCCTCCGAGAAGCAGAGGGCATTCACCAGGATCGAATTTCACCGAAGGGATCTGCGTGCGGTCCCAGAACCAGGCAATCGGCGGGCGGGCAGGCGTGAACAGAACAAAATAACCAACAGATGTTGGATACGCCTATTGCGTGCCGGTGAGTAAACGACGGGAGCGCTAATTCGGCAAGACCAGAAAAAGAACAGGGTCGGGTGCTGTACCGCGGTACAGAGAAACAAAGACGTACGCTTAGTGCGGGCTTTTCGATACAGCGTCATTAGCCCTCACCTGCAGTAAAAACTGTATAGCGGCCTAGCCCACAAGAAACTAAATTCTTCTTGCGGAGTTGTGTAGAAACTGTGCTGTCGCTGGTCCCATTCCCCCCTCCGGACCGCGGGGGAGAAAGAAGTCTTGAGAATGAAGCTAAATATCAAACGGCCTTGCCCAGATTGCAGGAGTACAGAGGTTTTTCGCTCACACCGCCGCGGCCCGTTTGAGAAGTATCTCTTCAGCATGATCGGCCTGCGGCCCTATCGCTGCATCAAATGCGATTCCCGATTTTATGGATTCGCGCCTACCGAACGAGCTACGGACGCCCATCTTAAGGCCGCGTGACATACATTGAGGTGTAAGAGCGTTTACTGCAGGACTGCGTGAATCGCTGATTCCGGAATGGCGCCTTCCCGCACGATCGACCATTCGTTTCCGCTGATGCGCACGATGGTCGAAGCCATGATCGCACCGGTGTCGCCGGAATCGAGAATCAGGGGCAGGCGCTCCCCGAGCTGTTTCACGATCTGACTGGCATTGGTGCAAGAAGGAAATCCCGAAAGGTTCGCACTGGTGCCAGTGATAGGGCCGCGAACCGCTTCAATTAGCGCCGACGCGATTCGCGAATTTGGCCAGCGTAACGCAACGCGTCCTGTATTTCCGGTCACTTTTAGCGGAAGGCGGTGGGTTGCCTCAACGACAAGCGTTAGAGCACCTGGCCAGAATTTGTGTGCGAGAACGAGAAATGAATCGGGCAAATCGCGCGCGAGCGTTACAGCCTGCTCGATGGAGTTCACCAGAATCGGCAGAGCCTTGTTCTCGGCGCGGCCTTTCACGCGAAAGACGTGCTCGATTGACGAGAGATTGAACGGATCGGCGGAGAGAGCGTAGAAGGTGTCTGTGGGCATCCCGACGACACGGCCGCGACGAATGAAGTCGGCTGCATAGTCCACCACGCTCGACTCGGGCGCATCCGGCGAAATTTTTAGGACTTCAACGGGCAAATTGTTCGCTCACGGCGGGTTACGCCCCTGATTTATCTGCGCGGCAACGTACCATAGCCAACGCGGGCTACGCAAGGCGTCAGCGGAACGCCCGAAAAATGATGCTTCCGGCTCAGCGGCTCTGCAAACCCTCGCGCGTTTACGACGTTCGCTACGTTTGTTAGGCTTGCCGTATGACACACCGTCCGCCAATGGCTTCCGACGATGGTGACCTGATCACCAGCCGGGACAATCGCTGGCTGAAGCGGTTTCGTGAAGCCCTGCGCGGCACTGGACCGGCCGAGGCCGAAACAATCGGCGTCGAGGGGCCAAAACTTGTAGAGGATGCGCTACAGTCGGGACTTGAGGCCGAAGCGTTACTCGTAAGCGAATCGGCCGAATGCGAACTCGATACGATTCTGAGCGCTGCGAGTACGAGCGACTCCGGCATACCGCGCTCGCGCATTCTCCGGACAACCGACAAATTATTTTCCAGCGTGGCCGGTACGGAAACGCCGCAAGGGATTGCTGCGCTGTTTCATGCGCCAAAGTGGGAGTTTGAAGATGTCTTACGAGGTGCAGCCGACGAAAACGGCGCGCGTTTCAGCGATTCGCCGCTCGTTGTGGTAATGGCAGGCGTACAGGACCCGGGGAATGTGGGCACAATCGTGCGATCTGCCGAAGCATTTGGAGCTACCGGTGCGATTGCAGCACGTGGCACAGCCGATCCATGGTCGCCTAAGGCGTTGCGCGCCTCCGCAGTATCCGCACTTCGCCTGCCACTGCTTCGCGGAATTGCGGTTCCAGTGCTGCTTGCGCAGTTGAAAATTGCACGCGTGAAAATCATCGCGGCGAGCGGGCGCGAATTCGCCTCCCGTCCCGCGGAAGGCGCGCTTGCATATCCAGATCTTCGAGATCCCTCGGCGATATTCGTCGGCAATGAAGGAGCGGGACTACCGCGGGAAGTACTGCACTCTGCCGACGGCACCATTTCGATACCGATGCATCCGTCCGTCGAATCGCTCAACGCGGGCGTAGCCGCGTCCATCGCATTATTTGAGGCAGCCCGCCAGCGCAGCAGCAGAACGTGACCGTCACTTCTAAATGGGCGGTCGAGACCAAATTGCTGTCGCAGGTTATTATGCAGCGTTTCGTGCACCTGCCGCTTCGTGCTAGCCTAATTCGTTGATGGTAGAAGCTTTGAGCTGGCCGTATTCAAAGGCGCGCAGTGGGATTGTTTAGAGCAATCGAGCCGCAGGACGAACCTCTCGCAGGCAGGCCGCTGGCCGACCGCATGAGGCCCCAAACGCTCGACGAATTCATCGGCCAGGAAGACCTGCTTGGCCCTGGAAAACCGCTGCGCACTCAAATCGAGCGCGACGATTTGACCTCGATGCTTTTCTGGGGCCCCCCGGGATGCGGTAAGACGACACTCGCACGCATTATTGCCCGTCGCACGAAATCCGAATATATTCCGTTCAGCGCGGTTCTTGCGGGCATCAAGGAAATCAAGGAAGTGATGGCAACGGCCGAGGGCGTCCGTCGCTACGGCCGGCGCACGATCGTGTTCGTGGACGAAATGCACCGCTTCAATCGTGCGCAACAGGACGCATTCTTGCCGCACGTCGAAGCCGGCAACATCCTTTTGATCGGCGCAACTACCGAAAATCCCTCGTTCGAAGTGATTTCGCCGCTGCTCTCGCGCATGAAGGTATACATCCTGAAAGCGCTTTCAGCGGAGCAGGTTGCTATGCTACTTCGGCGTGCTTTGCAAGATCCCACACGCGGTCTTGGCAGCGAAAACATCGAGATCAGCGATGAAATTATCGAGCGCATCGCGATTCTCGCGAATGGCGATGCGCGTTCGGCCTACAACACCCTCGAAGCGTTGGTTTTCGGCACTGCG
This sequence comes from uncultured Acidobacteriota bacterium, assembly GCA_963729525.1. Lineage (GTDB taxonomy): Bacteria > Acidobacteriota > Terriglobia > Acidiferrales > UBA7541 > Palsa-295. The sequence continues at coordinate 1,106,397 of CAVSOB010000005.1, read as the reverse complement.
CCGGACGTGGCTGGCCGTCGCGTCGTGTCGCAGGCGGCTCTCGAAGAAGTGCTGCAGAAGAAGTTGCTGCCATATGATAAGTCCGGCGAAGAGCACTTCAATCTCATCTCCGCATTGCACAAATCCGTCCGCAATTCCGATCCTGACGCAGCACTTTACTGGCTCTCGCGAATGCTCGAATCGGGAGAAGATCCGCTATATCTTGCGCGCAGGATGGTGCGGATGGCGAGCGAAGATATCGGTCTGGCCGAGCCGAATGCGCTTGCCGTGACGCTGGCGGCAAGGGACGCCTTCGACTTCCTCGGACCGCCCGAGGGCAATCTCGCCCTGGCGCAGGCCGCTGTATATTTGTCACTCGCGCCCAAATCGAATGCGGTCTATACAGCCTACGGCCAGGTGCAGGAGGATTTGAAGAACACGATCGCTGAGCCGGTTCCCCTGCATCTAAGAAACGCAGTGACGGGTCTGATGCGCTATGTGGGCTATGGCAAGGGTTATCAATACGCGCACGATACCGAGGAGAAGCTCACCGATATGACTTGCCTGCCCGAAAGCCTTCTCGGCCGCACGTACTACACACCGACCGATCAGGGCTTCGAAGCTCGAATCCGGCAGCGTCTTGAAGAAATCAGGCGAATTCAGAAAAAACCTGCCGGCCAAAAGTGAGAATCCCTCAAGACATGAAACTTTTCTTCCATCTTGCCGCACTCGTTGTCTTTGCATGTCTTTTTTCCACTTCGACCGTAGCGCAAGACAAACCCAAACTCATTATCGAGGAAGATTGTTCGCATTTTTCCGTCGCGCCCGATAACAAGATCGTTTTCGTCGTGCAGCGCCAGAAGCGGATGAAGAAAATCGTGATCCAGCGCGATGATATCTGGGTGGCGTCGCCAAATGGAAGTAAGCGCAGAATCGTCGAAGGCGAAAAATTCATGCCCGCGCCTCCTGCGCTGAGTTTCCAGGTGGATTCGATTTCCTGGTCGCCCGATAGCCGCCTTCTCGCCGCGGACATCACTTTTCAAAAACCGGCTACCGACGATGAGTCTTCACCGACCACAACGAAGGGGATCGCCCTGTTCGATGAGAACGGCAGCGAAATTCGAGTGAGCGGGTCAAAAGATCGCTTCATCGAAGAAGCGGGAAACGCGACATGGCTTGCTGACGGACAGACAATCGTCTATGTGACGGGCGGCGGGCCGTTTCAGATCGTCCGAATGAAACCGTCGCAGGGAAAAGCGGTCACGCTCTTCGAAGGGCATACGTTCGACGGAATTACGTGGGATGCGAAGCACAATCAGGCATATGCCATCGGGAGAAATCTCAGCCTCTCGGGGAGAGATGTGCTCGTGCAGCTCGATCTGCTGAATGAGGGCGTCCGCGAGTTGACTCGCATTCCCGAATTTCAAGGGAAGCTGACGATTGCGCCGTCTGGCAATCGCGTTGGATACTTTGTTGACGCCGATACGATCGAAGTCCGCGAACTAAATCATCCTAATCAACCGCTGAAAACTCGAGCCGGATTCGGACGCTTTCAATTTGGCCTTGACGAGAATCGCGTGCTCCTGAAGCGCGGCCCCGACGAGAAGTCAGGCAATCTCGTGTGGGTCGGGCTCAAGGATGGCAGCTTCCGCCCAATTCTTCACGACCTGCTCGTCAGCGCATTTCAAATCGCTCCCGACGGGCAATCCCTTGTTATCGCCGAGCCCGGAAAGCATATTTTGAAGGTCTATTCTCTTCAGTAGATTAGAGCGTGGCGCCGGCTCATATGTTCTTTGAGAATGCAGGAATCCTCGACTACAAATAATCCGGCTTGGCGCGCCAGTTCGGCCGCGGCGGGATGAGACACACCCTCCTGCATCCAAATGGCACGGGCCCCGACACGAATCGCGGATTCGACGATGTGTGGGACATATTCTGAACGGCGGAAAATATCGACGATATCAATACGCTCCGAAACGTCCTCCAGGCGCGCGTAACTTTTCTCGTCTAACACTTCGACTTCGTTCGGGTTAACAGGGATGATTCTGTATCCGGCTGATTGCATGTATTCGGCGACGCCGTAGCTCGGGCGCATTCGGCGGCTTGAAAGGCCAACTACCGCAATCGTCTTGCTCCTCTTGAGGATTTCGACGATGGGATCGCCCGAGTGCGGCGCGCCATTGGTCATGAATTACTTCCGAGGTTTGTGGCTGTTGTGATGCAGAGAAGAGCGCAGTTTGGTAAGCACCCGTAGAAATTTCTCGTTTTCCTCATGAGTGCCCACGGACACGCGAATGCAATTCGGAAAACCCATCCATCGCATCGGCCGCACGATCACACCGTGCTTGAGCATTTCATCTGAAAGGGGCTCGGTCTCAAAGCCAAAATCCACCAGCAGAAAATTCGTAAACGATGGCACAAATTTGACGCCGAGCTTCGCGAGCCCTGCAGAGACCTGCGCGAGGCCAGCGCGATTCGATTCAATCGAGCGCCGGACGTGTTCCGTGTCGTCAATCGCGGCCAGCGCCGCCGCCTGCGCTACGTTCGAAGTATTAAACGGGCCCCGAATTTTGTTCATTTCATCGAGCAGCGCGGCTGGACCGATCCCGTAGCCGATTCGAAGGCCGGCAAGTCCATACACTTTTGAAAATGTTCGCAACACGACTATGTTGCGACCGTCGCGAACCTGCTCTATTGAACGTGTGTAGTTCGGACTATCCACATAATCGCAATAGGCTTCGTCCACAACAATGAGGACGTGCTCGGGAACCTGCCTGAGAAACTGATCCAATTCGTCCGCGTCAAACATCGTCCCTGTAGGATTATTAGGATTCGCGAGGAAGATGAGTTTCGTTTCAGGTGGCAGAAATTCGGCCATGGAATCGAGGTCGAAGTGGTAATCGCGCTGCGGCACCTCAACATATCGGGCGCCGGTGGCGCGAATCGCGGTGTAGTAGAGAGGAAAAGATCCGTAGGACGTGACGCCGCAATCCGCTTGGCGCAAGACCATGCGTGCGGAAAGATCGATGAGCTCCGTCGAGCCACCACCAAGAATGATGTTTTCTGCCGGAATCGCGTGCTTTGCGGCAAGCGCGTCGCGCAGGTAGGTGCCGCTTCCGTCGGGATAACGGTTCGAGCCAGCCAGCGCTTTCTTCGCCGCTTCGATCGCCAGTGGGGAAGGTCCCAGCGGGTTTTCGTTGGAAGCGAGTTTGATGGCGGTGGTTTTCAATTCCCGCTCGACCTCCTCAATTGGTTTTCCCGGGACATATGGTGCGAGATCGCGGATATATTCCGGGACGAGTTCGCGGATCACAGTGCTCATGCGCGGCGAGCTCTCAACGGGTTTTCCTCGGTTTAATGCGCAATCGTTTCGTCAGCTCGGTTCTTCCCTGGCGCTTACTGCTGGATCCTGGCTGAGGTTCCGACTTGCGGTTGGGGCGCTTTTCGCCGCCGCGGCGTGTGGCTGCGCTCTTAGAGGGCCGCTTCACCGGCGTTCGCTTGATAGGAGGTTCTGAAGCAGGTTCCAGCTTGCCCTCGATCGCCCGTGACAGCGCGGCCACCTCCTCCGATGAAAGCGTACGGTGCTCGCCGGGTTGAAGGGAGCCAAGCTCAAGGTTGCCGACACGAATACGCTTGATTTTCTCCACCGGATGGCCCGTCTGAAAAAGCCGATTGCGCAACGCGTCGCGTCGAGCTTCTGTGAGCGTCACTTCATACCACGGCGATTCTTTGCCGCGGACTCGCGTAATCCGCGCGCCCGTGGACCGAGCAAGCTGCTCGATCTCCTGGAATGTAAGAAGGGATTTCAATTTCAGGAGGTACGTTTGCCGAAGGCGATGAGCCTTGAGCATGCGATTGGCCAGTTCCCCGTCATTGGTCAAAAAAACCAAGCCCATCGAATGGTATTCGAGCCGTCCAACTGGAAACACGCGCACCGGAACACCATGAAGAAGATCCTGCAGCGAGCGACGGCCTTCCGGATCGCTCATCGTTGAGACCACTTCTGGCGGCTTGTTGAGCACCAGGTAGACACGATCGAGCTCGGGCCGGAGTAGCTTACCTGAAACTTTTATGTGGTCGGTCGCTTCGTCGGCTTTCGAGCCTAACTCAGTGACGATTCGGCCATTCACCGTGACCATGCCGGAGCGAATAAGATCTTCCGCATGCCGCCGCGACGCAATACCCGCGCGCGCGATGATTTTTTGCAGCCGCTCTTCCATCAGTTTCGTTGAATAGGTCTCATAACTTCCGTTTATGCCTAATAGAGTAGCGGAAAACTGCTGCGGACGCGAACGCGGAAGATAAGATGCCTAAGCACAAAATGGACCGCCGCAGTGAAAATCACAGCTAGGCAGAAGTGCCTTTTGCCTGCGAATCTGAGAGCGACTCGTCCGAATCCGCAAACACCTCGGCCGCCGATTCCGCAGGTGAAGCAGTAAGCTCAGCTTCAACGGACTGCTCTCCGGATGCATCGATCGATTCCGCTTCAACCACCGTCTCGCGTGCATCCGCACTCAATTCCGCCCGACTCGTTACTTCCCCGCCGGTCTGCGCGGCATCATCGGGTTCAGGCGGCGCGACGCCCTCGTCGGAGCCAAGCGCGGCTTGCGCGAGTTGCTCAAATTCCTTCAGACTTGGCAATTCTTCCAGGTCGGACAATCCGAATCGCATCAGAAATTGCTTTGACGTGCGGTACAGGATAGGTCTCCCGATTACGGCTTTGCGGCCTGCTGTGGTGATGAGACGCTTCTCAAGCAGCGTCTTGATCACGCCGCCCACGTTCACGCCGCGAATCTCATTAATCTCCGGCACCGTGGCGGGCTGCTTGTAAGCAATCACCGCGAGAGTTTCGAGCGCAGGCATCGTCAGGCGAATGGGCGGCTGCAGGCTCTTGATGAAACGCCGCACCACGTCGTGATGCTGCGGCTTGGTATAAAACTTCCAGCCGCCCGCCACTTTGCGGACTTCAATTCCACGATCCTCGGTCGAATATGACGCGACGAGAAGATCGAGCGCCGCTCTCGCCTCTGTCTTTTCGACGCCGAGTGCACGACTTATTTGATCGATCGACGCGGGTTCATCCGCAGCGTAGATAATGGCTTCGAGCGCGGCTTGGATTTCTTGTGGCGTCATATTTGGCCTCGTTGTCGCGCTTAGTAGCTAGAACCGTCCGCCTGCCCCTTCGTTGTGCTCAAAGTAAAAAAGGCGGGCCGCTACAAATACTGTTCTTCGATTTGCGACATCGCATCAGGCCCGGCAAACACAGCGTCAAACATTTTGTGTTTGCGCAGCCGGATATCCGCGAAAAGATCCGACTGCACAAGCAGCACCGCCTGCATTCGCACCATTTCGAGCACCGCGAGCAGCGCCACTATCATCGCATTCCGCGTGGTGCAGGATTCAAAAAAATCGATGAGCGAAATGGCTTCGTCAGTCCCGACCAACCGTTGCCGCAACCGGTCCATCATCTGCGCAATCGTAACCGTATCGTGGCGCAACTCGAACTTCGGAATCTCCTTCCGTCGTTCGAGGACCTGCGAAAACACCTTCACCAAATCCACAAGCGAAACGATCAACTCCCCTTCCGTCTCCTCGCCACCGTAAAGCGATTTATCCGGATGCGACCAGACGTGATCCTCAATCTGCTGCTTCTGGTAGAGCAGTTGCGCTGCGTTCTTGAATTTCTCGTGCTCGAGCAACCGGTGAACCAGCTCGTCGCGCGGATCCTGTTCACCCTCAGGTCCCGCAAGCGGATCGGCCGGCAAAAGCATCTTGGATTTAATGTGGATCAATGTGGCGGCCATGTAGATAAAGTCCGCCGAGACGTCGATATCGAATTTTTCAAGCTGGTGGAGATAATCGAGATACTGTTCGGTGATTTTGGCGATGGCAATATTGTGGATGTCCATCTCCTGCTTGCGAATCAGATCTAGCAGAAGATCGAGCGGGCCTTCATACACCGGCAAATTAATTCGATAAGGTGACGCCATTCCTCAGGCTGTGCTCCTCTGTTTCATTTCGCCAAATGTTCATTTGCACGCTTCATCCCAGTGGAAAATCGCGTTTCGCACGCGCCTCATCGTCCGTCGCGCAGTCTTTTGAGCTTTCTTCGAACCGGCGTCGAGGATATCCCAAACTCTTCCCGGATGCGCCTCTAATTCTTTGCGGCGTGTCTGAATAGGCTCGATCCAGGTCACCAGGTTTTCGGCCATCAGTTTCTTGCAATCCACACAGCCGATCTGGGCCGTGCGGCAATCATGGTCGACCTTAGCGATCGTCTCCGGCAGCGAAAATAATTTATGGTACGCAAAGACGGGGCAAATCTCGGGCCGCCCCGGATCGGTGCGTTTAATTCGCTGCGGGTCCGTCATCATGTTGCGAACTTTGGTGCGAATTTCGTCGGGCGGGTCGGAGAGCCAGATCGCATTGCCATAGCTCTTCGACATCCGTCGCCCATCGAGGCCGGGTAGACGCGGCGTTTCAGTTAATAAATAAGCAGGCTCGCGCAGGACTTGGTCAACGCGAAAGAATTTCTTGTGTTTGCCGACGCTCTCAAAAAAATTCTCGACGCCAGTTTCCAGCGCCCGCTTTCTGAATGCGGCGGCTAAGGCAGCGTTGCGTTCCTCCCCGCGCAACGGCGATTCGACGCGAGGTAACGCGACTTTAGCGGCGTCGATCGCCTGCTCGAGCGCAGTCTGGTTTGAGGCTTCAAAAAGCGTGTCTTTCACCACGAATCCAAAGTGCGTATCGAACCGCCGCACAACCTCTCGCGTCAGCTCCACGTGCGGAGCCTGATCTTCGCCCACGGGGACAAGCAGCTCCTGCTTGGGCTCGCCATACATGACGATGTCTGCTGATTGAAGCAGCGGGTAGCCCAAGAAACCGTACGTTCCCAGATCGCGATCCTTCAAATTTTCGATCTGCTCCTTATAAGTAGGAACGCGCTCGAGCCAGCTAAGCGGCGTAATCATAGACAGCAGCACGTGAAGCTCGGCATGCTCGAGAATATTTGACTGAACAAACAGCGTCGATTTTGCCGGGTCGAGACCCACCGCGAGCCAGTCGATCACCACCTGCAAAGTATTTTCGGCAACCGAAGAAGTATCGTCGTAGTGAGTGGTGAGCGCGTGCCAATCCGCGATGAAGTAGAAGCATTCGTATTCTTCCTGTAGCTTCACCCAGTTCTGTAAAGCACCAAAATAATGGCCAAGATGAAGCCTGCCGGTGGGCCGCATCCCGCTCAAAACTCGCTTGCGTTTAGCCAACTACCGGCCCCCCGAGGCGCGAAGCAGATCGCGCGCAATCACGAGCCGCTGCATCTCGCTCGTGCCTTCGTAAATCGTCAGCACTCGAGCGTCGCGATAATAGCGTTCCACGTCGCTCTCCCGCGAATAGCCCAGGCTGCCGTGCACCTGCACGGCCTTATACGCCACGCGATTGGCCATCTCGCTCGCGTACAATTTCGCGCGCGCCGAATAGGGACCAAGCCGCGAAGGTCCGGGCGCGCCGGATGGCGTCTTGCGCATTTCAAGATCGCGTACCTGCGCGGCCTGATACGTCAGCATCCTCGCTGCATCGATCTCGGTCTGCATGTCCGCCAGCATCCATTGAATCGCCTGGTAATCCGCAATCGGATGTCCGAAGGTACGTCGCTGTTTTGCGTAACGCGTCGCGGCCTCAAGCGCTCCTTGCGCCAGGCCAACGGACTGCGCTCCAATCCCAATGCGCCCGCCATCAAGGGCTTCGAGCGCGATTCGCAATCCCTGCCCTTCTTCGCCTAGACGGTTTTCAACTGGCACGCGGCAATCCGAAAGCACGATTTCCACCGTCGGAGAAAGATGCATGCCCATCTTTTCTTCGTAACGGCTCACCCGAAAGCCTGGAAATGAACCCTCGACCAGAAACGCAGTGATACCCCGCGCACCTGCGGCCGGGTCGGTCTTCGCAAACACGATATAGACGCCGGAAATGTCGCCATTCGACACCCAAATCTTTGTGCCGTTTAAAATGTAGCGATCGCCGTCGCGCACTGCCCGAGCTTGAATTCCTCCAGCATCTGAGCCAGCCTGCGGCTCGGTCAGGCAGAACGCCCCGATGATTTCACCGCGCGCCAGCCGCGAAAGATATTTTTTCTTCTGCGCTTCGGTGCCGTGCTTGAACACGGGCCCAGCCGATACGGTATTCGTCACACTCACGACCACCGCCGTCGAAGCGTCCACGCGCGCCACTTCCTCAATCATCACGGCGTAGCTGATCGTATCCGTTCCAGCGCCACCCCATTCCTCGGGAATCATCATGCCGCAACATCCCAGCTCGCCGAGCTTGCGCAGCTCTGCAACGGGATACTTGTGTTCGCGTTCGTATTCACGAATCACCGGGCGCATCTCCGTTTCCATGAACTGGCGCACGGTGTCGCGAATCAGGAGTTGATCGCTTGTGAGAGAAAAATCCATTCCGAAAGGTGTACGAGGGATGCTAGCACAGCGTTCGCGCTGCGCCAATCAGCCCCGCCGCCCACGGTCATCACAAAATCATCGCAGGTCCACCGCGACCGTTTTTGTGGCTGACGTGAGGCCTTCCGACCCGCTAGAGCTTCAATAATTCGCGAAGTCGCTTCGTTTGTGCCCGAGACACCGGAATTTCCGATTGCCGCTTATCGTTCATCTTAAGCATGTAGCTCGATTTGAACCACGGCACAACTTCCTTAATGTGATTGATGTTGATTAAATAGCTTCTGTGCGCGCGCCAGAAAATATCCGCATCCAGAGCCGCTGCAAGCTCCTCGATCGTGCGGTAGTTCGAAACACCCTCCGCATCGCGGGCGTAAATGGTGATCGTGCCATCTTGAATCGAGGCGTAAATCATCTCGTCCGCGTCCACGAGAAACATACGTGCCTGCGACTTCAGAAGCAGCTTTACGGGCTGTGCCGCCTTGGCTCGGGGGGCAGCTCCCAATTGGCCGACTAAATTCTCAAGCCGCTCGACCGGCGAAATTTGCGCTTCCACCATTTTCCTCGCGCGCTGTACAACTTTGGCGATCCGCGGCTTGTCAAAAGGCTTCAACACATAATCGACAGCGTTCACCTCAAAGGCTTGGATTGCATAGTGATCGAATGCCGTCGCGAAAACGATTGGCGGCACCCGCAACTTGCGCTCCACGAGCTTTTGTATCACGCCGAAGCCGTCAAGCCCGGGCATCTGCACATCCAGAAAAACCAGGTCTGGATCGTGCTCTTTGATTAGCGCCACTGCTTCCAGGCCGTTCTTGCCCTGTGCAATCACTTCAATTTCCGGAAAGCTGCGCAAGAGAAACTGCAATTCGTCGCGCGCGGGCCGCTCGTCGTCTACGATTACTGTTCGTATAGCCATGGAAGTTTGCCTTCCAGTATAGGATAAAATCGGCGGGCAAAGTGCAAAGGAGCGCGGGTGGCCAAAAGGACTGCGAAGGTAAAGATTCTGAGTAGCGAAAAAATGTTCACAGGTCGCGTGTTCGGCGTTCGGCGCGACAGACTAATTGAGCCGACCGGAACAAGGGCAGTCCGCGAGATTGTTACTCACCTCGGTTCGGTTGTTGTATTGCCTGTATTTGATGACGGAAAGATTCTAATCATCCGTCAATACCGCTACGCGGCCGGGCAATTCATGTGGGAGCTGGTCGCGGGCCACCGCGAGCCGCACGAAGATTTTCGCCGGGGCGCAGCGCGCGAATTGCACGAGGAAACCGGCTACACTGCGCGACGATATCGAAAGCTGCTCGAAATCTATCCGAGCCCCGGACTTTTAACTGAGCGAATGGTGATTTTCTTGGCGGAAGGCTTGACGAAAGGTGAACCTCGTCCCGAAGATGACGAGAAGATTGAAGCGCGAATCCTCAAGCTCAGCGAAGCCGAGCGCTGGATTCGTAGCGGTAAGATTCGCGATGCAAAAACCGTCTCCGGCTTGCTTTATTATGCCGCATTTGTCCGGCGGAGCCGGAAGCGTTAGGCGCTTCAGCGCGTCCGCAATCGCTATAATTGGCCGGTAAGTAAGAGAGGTAATATGGAGAATCGAGAAGTAGCACTCATCCTGCGCGAAACGGCTCAGCTCCTTGAGATCGATGGCGCCATCATCGGACGCTACCGCAGCTACGAAAAAGTTGCGGACCTGCTTTTCAGCCTGCACGAGCGCATCGAAGACATCGCCAAAGACATCAAGAAGCTTCGCGAGCTCCCCGGCATCGGCGAAAACATGGCCGAGCACATTTGCGAAATCTTGGAAACCGGCGATTACAAGTTGCGCCAAAAACTGCTGAAAAAGTACCCTCCGACGCTACTAGAGCTCCTTGCCCTGCAATCGTTGGGCCCCAAGAAGGTCGCCTTCCTTTGGTCCAATTTCAAGTGCGCCACCGTGGCGGATCTCGAAAAACTCGCCCGCGAAGGGAAACTGCGCGATCTTCCGGGGTTTGGCGAAAAGAGTGAACAAAATATCTTGAAAGCCGCGGAGTCCGCTAAGCGCTCGTCCGGGCGTTTCCTCATGGACGCCGGCGACCGCGACGCCGAACGCCTCGCGGAATTTATTAAGCAGGCAGGCGCTGCCGTCGAGTCTGTCACGGCCGCAGGCTCGCTGCGTCGCCGCCGGGAAACCATCGGCGATCTCGACTTGCTCGTCACGATGCGTCCGGGCCAGGACCGCCAAAAGAACATCGATGCCGTGGCCGAACACATTCTGAAATATCCTCGAAATGTTCAGACGCTCGCGCACGGCGAAAATAAAGTAAGCATGCTGCTCGAAAGCGGGCTGCAAGTAGACGTTCGCCTTCTCAACAAGAACAGCTTCGGGGCCGCGCTCCTTTATTTCACAGGCTCAAAGGAACATAACGTTGCTTTGCGCGGCCGCGCGAACGATATGGGCTGGACGCTAAACGAATATGCCCTCACTACAATCAAAAGTGGCCGGAGCGTAGCAGGCAAGACGGAAGAAGAAATCTACGCCAAGCTCAAGCTTCCCTACATCGAGCCGGAACTGCGCGAGATGCGCGGCGAGATCGAAGCTGCTGAACAAGCAAGGCTGCCGTCGCTTATCAAGCTCGAAGACATGCGCGGCGACGTGCAGATGCATTCTACCGCCTCCGATGGGCGCAACACCGTCGAGGAAATGGGCGAAGCGGCGCGCGCTATCGGCTACGAATACATCGCCATCACGGATCACTCGAAAGCCGTCAGCGTCGCGAATGGCATGGACGAAAAGCGCACGCTTGAGAATATCCGCAGGATTCGAGAAGCCCAAGAACGGGTTCCAGGCATCCGGCTGCTTGCGGGAATCGAAGTCGACATCCTCAAAAACGGTAAACTCGATCTCGATAATGAAGTTCTGGCGCAGCTCGATGTAGTGGTGGCTTCCATCCACTCTTACATGAATCTCGATCGCACGGAAATGACAGAGCGTCTTCTCGCGGGTATCGAGAATCCGTACGCGCAGATCGTCGCGCATCCCACAGGCAGGCTACTTCTGCGTCGCGATCCGTACGCGTACGACATGGAAAAAATCCTCGAGACCGCGAAAAAATATTCCGTCGCAATGGAATGCAACGCCTATCCCGACCGCCTCGATCTAAATGACGTTCATCTGCGGATGGCGAAGGAGCGCGGTGTAAGGGTGGCGATCTCGACCGACTCGCACTCTACCGCGCATCTTCAATTCATGCAGTATGGAGTCGCGACGGCGCGCCGCGGCTGGATCGAAAAGAAGGACGTCATCAACGCCTTGCCCATTGACCAATTCCTTGCGGCGCTGCGCCCGAAGCCGGCTTCCGTCGCGGCAACCGCGGCGCCCATGGCAAATACCGCGAAGAAGAAATCCGCGTAGCTGTGAACTAGGGAACATTTTCCCGCGCGCTCGCGTACCTCATTTTGCTAGCGGTCAAAAGGCTACTCGCCTTGATGCTCGACGGAGTGACACGAATGAAGCGGACGACGTGGATGATAGCGGGGATTCTGGCGGTAGGCATTTCGTGGGCAGCCACGGCTCTGCCCACTCACGCCGACGAATGGTCGAAGACGTACAAAGTCAGCGGCCACGCGAGTTTGCACGTAGATAGCGACGACGGCGACGTCAACATCCTTGCCGGGGCCCCCGGACAAATCGAAGCTCGCGTCACGGCCGACGGCCTTAAGATCGGCCCTGGCGATGTGCGCGTCGACGAGCACCAGGAAGGCGACAACATCACGATCAGCGTCAAAATGCCGCACTTCAATTTCTCGTTTTTCGGCGGCCACCACCGTTCAGTGCACATCGACGTTCGCGTTCCAAAGGAGCTCAACCTCGACGTGCACACCGGCGACGGCAACGTGAACTCCCAGGCTGTTTCCGGCGACATTCGAATCAACACCGGCGACGGCCACATCACTGTCAGCGGTCTCAAAGGTTCCATCAATATGCGTTCCGGCGACGGCAACATTCAAGCATCGGGTCTCGACGGTTCGCTCGAAGTCGATACGGGCGACGGGCACGTCTCCGTGGATGGCCGCTTCGATTCCCTCAATCTAAAGACGGGCGATGGCAACATCGAAGCGCGCGCCATGAACGGCTCAAAAGTAGCAAGCAGCTGGCGCCTGCATTCCGGCGACGGTCATATCAACATGTGGCTGCCCGGCGATTTCAATGCCGATCTTGATGCGCATACCGGCGATGGCAAAATCACCCTCGATTTTCCGATCAGGGTTTCGGGCTCGCTGAGCCACTCGTCGATTCACGGCACTCTTAACAATGGCGGCGGCACAGTTTCGATCACATCGGGCGACGGCTCGATTCATCTGCAGAAGTTATAGGTTAAGCTGCCCTGCTGAGATCGAAAACGAGGCGAAAGATCTGCCGCCAGATCCTCAACACATTGCTAGCGCAAGGTTTTTCTTCCCTATGTGTCAGCGGAAACCTGCAAATGTCTTCTCAAAGACATACCACGAGAGCTCGACTTAAAACTTAGATCCTTATAATTCAAATACTTACGTGCTGAATGTCTTTGGCAGCTCCCGTGCTATCTCGCAGTGATAGCTGTTAGAGGAGCCGCATGATAGCCTTCGTGATGATGGGACTAGTTGCAGTGCTCGGGTTTCTATGCCTTTCCGAGGGAATCGTAAACTGCACGCGCCGCGTGCAACCGGCTCCGAAGAAATAACTAGTCGTCTCCTGCAATAACGTGGGCCAGCCGTTCTCCGCAGACGATCCTTCACTTAGTTTTCACTCGAAACTAATCAGGCCACGAAGCGCTTTACATTCCTGAGGCAACAGCACAACTTCCGTTTCCTACCGCTCAGCGTGGTAAGGTTGCAAATTGCTAAGCGATACCGCATTATTGCTTTTCTTCAAATCGCATAACTTCATCAACAAACCACGGGGGATTTTGAATGCGCAGGCCGGTGAGTGTTGCTCCGCCAAAAGGAAAACTAGGAGTTCTAACGCCAGGAATGGGAGCGGTGGGTACTACCTTTATGGCGGGCGTCGAGTTGGTTCGCCGAAAAGAGTCGGTGCCGGTGGGCTCGCTGACGCAGATGGGCACTATCCGCCTTGGGAAGCGCACAGACAACAGGGTCCCAAAAATTAAGGACTTCGTGCCGCTGGCGGATCTGGACAATCTCGTATTTGGTGGCTGGGATGTATATCCGGATGACGCTTACGAAGCCGCCTCGAAAGCAGGTGTTCTCGACGCCAAGGATTTGACCAAAGCGCAGAAATTCCTCAAGAACATTAAGCCGATGAAAGCCGCCTTCGACCAGACCTATGTAAAAAACCTTCACGGCACGAACGTCAAGAAAGCCAAAACAAAATTCGATCTTGCCGAACAGCTCCGCGACGATATTCGCGACTTCAAGAAGAAAAACAAGCTCGACCGTCTCGTCATGGTCTGGTGCGCCTCCACCGAAGTTTTCCTAAAGCCCGAAGACGTCCACAAGGATTTAGCGTCGTTCGAAAAGGCAATGAAGGCGAACCATCCTGCGATTGCCCCCTCGATGCTCTATGCCTACGCGGCGATCAGCGAAGGAGTTCCCTTCGCAAATGGGGCACCGAATCTCACCGTGGACATTCCGTCCCTTGAAAATTTCGCGAAGGACCAGCATGTCCCAATCGGCGGTAAGGATTTCAAGACTGGCCAGACTTTGATGAAAACCGTCCTCGCCCCCGGATTCAAAGCCCGGATGCTCGGTCTCAATGGTTGGTTTTCGACCAATATTCTGGGCAATCGCGACGGCGAAGTACTCGAAGATCCCGGTTCCTTCAAAACGAAAGAAGAATCGAAGCTCGGCGCCCTGGAATATATCCTGCAGCCGAATCTTTACCCCGACCTTTACGGCAAGATTCACCACAAGGTGAGGATCAACTACTACCCGCCGCGCGGCGACAACAAAGAAGGCTGGGACAATATCGACATCTTCGGCTGGCTCGGCTACCCGATGCAGATCAAAGTGGATTTCCTTTGTCGAGACTCGATTCTCGCAGCGCCGATCGTTCTCGACCTCGCTCTATTCTTCGATTTAGCGCACCGCGCCGGCATGCGCGGCATTCAGGAATGGCTGAGCTTCTATTTCAAATCGCCAATGTGCGCCAAGGAACTCTACCCCGAGCACGACCTGTTCATTCAGCTAATGAAATTGAAGAACACGCTGCGCTGGATGATGGGCGAAGATCTGATTACTCACCTCGGCGCCGAGTATTACGACTAGCCATCGAGAGTCATTCCAGTTCCACTCCCCTCGTGCGGCTTGACACTCTGCCCTTCGCGGAGTAGTGTCTCGGCGGCACGATTCCTGGGCGCGCTAATCCAAAAGCAAAATTGCTTCTTCTCCGCATCAACGGTGCGGACACTTATGCTCGTGTTCCTTTAAGGAGGAATGTAAATGCCCAGCAAGATGTTGAAGTCGGCTGCACTCGTAGTCGCGCTTTTGACAACCGCCGCCGGTTCTTTTTCCGCCCGCGCACAAGGTGGCACAGATGAAAAAGAGAAGCCGCCGATCTACACCTATGTTGCCCAGTGGGACGTTGCGCGCCCGGACTGGCCGGCATTCGAGAAGTATGATGCGGCGCAGAAGCCGGTTTTCGACAAGCTCATGGCCGACGGGACGATCATCGGTTACGGCTTTTTCAAAATGGCCGCGCATACCATAGAAGGGACCAACCACGGCTCGTGGTGGACCGCTACATCGATGGCCAATCTAATGAAGGTCTTGTCGGCTGTCGCGGCTCAACCCGTTCCCGCGGATATCGAGAAAATTGAAGCCGCCTCCAAGCATTTTGACTTGATTCTCACCAGTCGCCATTACGCGGTCAATCCCGGCAGCTTCGAAAATGGCTATCTTCGAGTCGCAACTTATCGAAGCAAGCCGGGGCAAGGCGAGGCGGCAGACAAGGTGATCAGTTCCTATATCGTCCCATTCCTCGACAAGCTGGTGGCAAATGGCGTACTCCACAGTTATTCGGTGGATCGCGAAGCGATTCACTCGGACGATCCCAGTGCAATTGACATCGCGATCGTCACGAATAACGCAGACGGACTCGACAAATTCATGGCAGCACTGGAAGCAAACGGTAAAGCCAATCCAACCGGCGGTCCGGCATTCGGCGCCGCGACGGAATCTTCGGCGCATCGCGACTTCCTCGCAATCGCGTCGGGCGCTTCGAAGTAGCCCGTAATTTCACAACACCAAAACTCAAAACGCCCTGGCAGCCGGTTAAGCGGCCAGGGCGTTTTGGGTTTCGCGATTCGAGAGGTCAGCCTAGAACAGATTCCATAGGAACTGGTTGTAAACCTCGTGGTGGTACTGCACCTCTGGTGTCTTCACGAATGTTCCCAGCAACCGCGGGCAGCGATCGGCCGAGGCCTGCTTCAATTCTGCGTAACGGTTTTTCACGTCCTCGCCCAGCAGCTTCGTCGTCCACTCCGCCTTGCGAAAATCCGACAGTGCAGAGTAGATGTTGTCAGGCAAATACCGCTCCGCCTGTCGCAAGTTCTTGATCTTTGCCGTTTCCCCATCGAGTCCCGTCTTGAAGATCGAAAGCATCACCATGTATGGACTGGCATCCGGACTCACCGACCGCACTTCCACCCGCATGCTCTTTTCGTTCCCGATCGGAATCCGAATCATCGAACCGCGATCCACGGGTGACGCCTTAATCTGGTTCGGAGCCTCGAAGTGAGGATCGAGCCGCCGGTACGCATTCACGCTCGCATTCAGCAGCAGGCAGAGGTCATTTCCATGTGTCAGAATCCGATCGACGAACGCCCATCCGAATTTACTGAGCTTTTCGTCGCCCTTCGGATCCCAGAACATATTCTTCGAGCCTTTGCTTACGGAAACGTTCGTATGCATACCGCTCCCGTTTACTCCCACAACCGGCTTCGGCAAGAAGCTCGCCGTCATTCCCATGCGCGTTGCCACCTGCCGGCAGATCAGCTTGTACAGCTGGATCTGGTCCGCCGCGGCCACCACTTCCCCGTAGCCGTAATTAATTTCGAATTGAGATGGCGCCACTTCGGGGTGATCCTTCTCGTTCTGGAAACCCATCGCGCGCTGCACTTCGGCGCACGTATCGATAAAAGTCCGGAGCGGGTCGCCAGGCAGCGAATGGTAGTAGCCTCCCGTGTTCACATACTCAAATTTACCCGTCTCGTTGTAGCGGCTCTCGGCATCCTTGCCGTTGAAAAGGAAACCTTCAATTTCATTCGCCGCGTTCAGCGTGTAGCCTTCCCGCTTGTGCAACTCGTCGGCATATCCCTTCAGCGCGCCTCGAATGTCCGCGCTATACGGCGAGCCGTCCTTGTCGATCACCTGGCCAAAAACCAGAACCTTACCCGAGCCAAATACATCTGCCGGCGCCCAGTAAAACGCCCCCCAGTCCATCGCCAACCGCAGATCGCTTTCCCGCTGCGCTGTGAAACCCCGAATCGACGAACCGTCAAATGTGAGATTGTCCCAGCTCTTGATCAGAAATTTCTTGTCGTAATCGAGCATGTGCAAACGGCCTTCCAGGTCGCTGAACAGCACGGTCACAGCCTTGATCCGCTTTTCGTCGGAAAGGTACTTCAGCCGCTCCTCCTGAATTTTGTGAGGTGCGACGCGATTTTTACGCTGCTCCTTCGCCTTCAGATTCAATTCCTCCAACTCGGCATACGACAGCGCCAGGAATTCGCGAAGTTCGTTGGACATGATCCTCCTAAGATTAGGTAAACCTCAACTCAGCGAAGGAACAAAGGGAAGCCACACTGAGCGGTTTGCCGCGACAAGGGTATCGCGCCGTTCTCGCAACCGTCAAATCCAAAAAATTAATAGCTCCGTTCCGAATCGAAACGCAAAAGACAAATTTGTTGAGTCCGATTTCAACTGCGCGGGTACAATCGCGCCTGCCCTGAGGGGGTCTGTGAAAAAATTTTACTTTGCGATTCTGGTGTGGCTGATGTTCGCTGTTCCGCAGCGAGCTCAGTTTCTCGTAGACGCCGGAGTTCCCTATGCCATCACCAACGTCACGGTGATAGACACCGCAGGCGGCCCGCCACGGCCCAATACAACCGTCGTTATCGAGGGCGACCGAATTTCTTACGTCGGCAATAGCCGTTTTCGCGCTCTCAAGCAGGCTCACGTAATCGATGGAACCGGAAAATATCTGATCCCCGGGCTCTGGGACATGCACGTCCATACCTTCTTCGGAGACTGGGTCCCGGGCGGCAAGGAAGTCACGCTTCCGCTGTTCATTGCCAACGGCATCACAGGCGTGCGCGACATGGGCAGCGATCTCGATTTAATCCTGGCGGCGCGCCGCGATACGGCCTCGGGCTCTTTTCTTGGCCCCCGCATGATCGTTGCGGGCCCGATGCTCGACGGGCCAAAAACCCAATTCCCTGCTTCCATCGCAATCGCCACTCCCGACGATGGCCGTCGCGCCGTGGGCATGCTGAAGAGCCGAGGCGTGGACTTCATCAAAATTCAATCTTACGTTCCCCGCGACGCTTATTTCGCCATCGCGGACGAGTGCAAGAAACAAAATATCGTCTTTGTCGGCCACGTGCCGGACGCGATTCGCGCCTCGGAAGCGTCAAACGCCGGGCAAAAAAGCTTCGAGCACTTAATTGGTATTTTCGAGGGTAGCTCAACCGTCGAAGACGAACTGCTGAAAGGCCCAAAAGGCCCTGGCCGTTTCCTGGAAACGTACGATTCGGTGCGCGAAGCCGCTTTGATCCAACTCCTTGCGAAGAATCAGACTTGGCAATGCCCCACTCTGTACTGGGAACGAGGTCAATGGCTGGTTGACGCGATTGACGTGACAAAGGACCCGAACCGCAAATACGCGCCTGTCTTCTGGCGCGAGAAGAGCTGGCCGAAGTTCACCGCAGGAATCATCAAAGATCTGGACACTGATCCTCTGCCGGTGCGCCAGAAGTTTGTCGAACACGAACTCGATATCGTCAAAAAACTGCACCGAGCGAACGTTCCATTTCTCGCCGGAACGGATACTCCAGCCGGTGTGGACGTCCTTCCCGGCTTCAGTTTGCACCTCGAATTACAGCGCTTCGTCGCCGCGGGATTCACCCCAATGGAAGCGCTTCAGACCGCAACAATCAACCCCGCAAAATTCCTTGGCAAAGAGAGCGACTTTGGCACGATCGAGAAAGGCAAAATTGCCGACCTGGTCCTTCTCGACGCCAATCCCCTCGACGACATCGGCAACACCCAGAAAATAGCCGCGGTCTTTTCCAACGGTCGCTGTTACTCACGTACTCAGCTAGACCGCATTTTGGCGGACGTCCAGACATATGCCGCAGCGCATTAAGTTCTGCTTTCCCCGGTACTGCTACAGCAAATCCCCTAAGTCCTTACAGACTTCCCGGCATGGAAGAGCCTCAGCTGGATTCTTATACTGCGCCCATTGCTAGCGCTTGAAGTTGCGTCAGGCGCCTGACAGCTGACGATTCCGTGGTTGCAGGCAAACCCGGAAGTGAGTTTCGAAACGGGATCGACCTAGGATGCCATCTGGAGGAACTAGATGCGGACTATTCTGCTCATCGTGCTCGTGCTGCTGATACTCGGCGCGCTTCCCACGTGGCCGTACAGCGCGGGATGGGGCTATTACCCCAGCGGCGGGCTCGGATTGATTCTGTTGATTTTGATTATCCTGGCAGTGATGGGTCGAATCTAGCATTTAAGAGCAAACTGATGCGGACACTTTTTGATTCCGCTTATCTGTTTCAAGTTCGTAACATTCGAGCTTCAGAGCCGCCACCGATCAGTATGTAACCGCGCATTCAACCGCTCAGTTAGCACCCTGCCGGGGCTGACCGCCGTCAGCCCCTTCCCTCCCTCAAGCGGACGGCAATGGCCTCATTCTATTTCCGCAGAAGTTCTGTGAATTTCTCCAGCTCGCCCTTATTCAAATCCGATACCGCGCAAAGGTACATTCCGTTCGCTTCCCACGGAATCATGTTGTAACCCTGGACGGACTTCATTTGAAGTGCTTCCCGTGTTCCCTTCTCTTCGGGCCAGATGAAAACGTTGATGAGGTGCTGCCGTCGCTGATAAACGAGCGCCGCCACCGCACGATGATCCACATAGTCCAGCCTTCCACCCGCGAGCGGATAGCCTTCTTCCGCAAGGTCGCGGACGGGAGGTGAGAAATCGAGCTTTCCGTTAAACCAGGGCTTCACCGTGTGTTGATCCGTGGATTTCACGTCGAACAAATGATCCGGCTGTAGCGAACGAATGTGGCTCGAAACAATTTCCTGCGTAAGCAGATCGGAATTACCGCGTCCGCTCAATCCCGGCACGACGCGCCAGGTCACCGTGAACATAAGCACAATCGCGGCGGCAACTGCGAGCCAATTCCAGGCGGCCCTTTTCGAGCTGAGCGACGCGGAGGCAAGTGGAACAACGGTCGCCTTCTTCGCCGCAGGAGCATTCTCCGCGGGAACAGCCGCATTGGTAGTGGCTTCGGGCGCAATCGAAGCGCGGATCCGATCCGCAAGCCCCGCCGGCGCCCGCTCGTACAAATTCGACGACCGAAACGCCTTTCGTAGTGTCTGCTGGTTCCAGAGCTCCTGTGCGCAATCAGGACAAGTCTTCAGGTGCTCTTCAATCTCAAGGCTGCGCACCAGGTCGAGTTCCCCATCGAGATATCCATGCAAGAGCCGTGCATTATCGTCACAGACCACGTGTGCCCTCCTTCGCCCGCGCGCGCAGAAGCGATTCGCGCAACCGTTCGCGGCCTCGTGCTAGGCTCGACATCACGGTGCCTATTGGAATGCCAACCAATTCCGCAATCTCCTTGTACGAGAGGCCTTCCAGTTCGCGCAACACCAGCACCTCTCGGAAACCTACCGGCAATTCCTCGAGCGCCTCGCGCAACATGCGGCTCTCGACGCTCCGCACCATCGTTGCTTCCGCATCAGGAGGCGGCGCATCCTGCCCGTGCACGCGTTCGTCGAACGGATCTGCTAGCGCCGCAGGCCGGTTCTTCTCAAGAAACGAATAGCTGGTATTCCGGACAATCTTCAGCAGCCAGGGCCGCGCATCGCCCCCTTGAAACCCGCCAAAAAATTTGTAGGCCCGCAGGCATGCTTCCTGCACCACATCTTCTGCATCGTGCGTATTCCGAACGAGCCAGCGCGCTAGGTTGTAAGCCGCATCCAGGTGCGGCATCACCATCTGCTCAAAGCGCCCCACGTTTCCTGTTGTTCCGGCGTCAGGCGTCGCCATAGGCATCCGGCCACTCGAACTGTCCAATCTATAGACCGCTAGCGTGCTCATTTTATTCCCTCAAGCTCCCCGGCGACACAGCGAACGAGGGCCAGGACAGGACGTATCTAGCGTGGCATCGCCGTCCCGGCATCTGCGGGGGTGCATGGAAGCTTCAATACGCCGTAGTTTCAGCTACTTAACGATCACCTTCGCCGTCATCTTCGGATGGATCGAGCAAAAGTATTCGTAGGTCCCCGGCTTGTCGAACGTCATCGAAAACTTGTCGTCCGTATCCAGCGCCTTCGACTTGATCGCACCATCCATGCTCCTGACGGTATGTGGCACATCGTCGTGATTCACCCAGGTCACAGTCGTCCCCGCGGCCACCGTAAGGTCTCCGCAGGCATGAAGCTATAGTTATCGATTTTCACTTCTGCCGGCCCATTTGCCGGCCCGCTCGCCAGGCCGTTCGCCGAGGTCATAGCCGCCGCAAACAAATGCGTCCGCTTCCCCGCCACCCAACCGGCCATCGCTACAAGCACCGCACACACCACTACCTTCAGCATCGTTTTTTTCATCTCTTTCATCCTTTTGATTGAATTATTGGAATTGTTGTTGGTTAGGTTTAACCGGTCAGGCCAGCGTCGAATCCACCACCGCCAGCGTCTCGTTCCCGCGAACAAAATTCACATCCGTTACTCCCAGCAGACCGCGCAGCTTCTCCGCCGGCACTTTCATCGGCCCCGGCGATGGCGCCGTCCCAGGCTGCGGCTGCGGAAACGCGGTCGACATCGCCGTGTGGAACGTCACATTCCCCTCCACCTTCTGCATCACCTGATGAATGTGCCCGTTCAACACGCTCACTGACCCAAACCGCTTCAAATATCCGAGCGCCTGCGCCCCGTCGTCGGTCCCCCATCCCCACTCGGGATACACCGACCACAGCGGAATGTGCGCAAACACCACAATCGGCGTGCTCGACTTCAAACGCTTCACATCATCCTCGATAAACTCGAGCTGCTCTTTCCCCAAATTGCCCAACCCGCCGGCCTTCAGGTTCATCACGTTCACCAACCCCATGAAATGCACGCCCTTCTGGTCAAAGCTGTACCAACCATCGCCCTTCGCGCCTTTGCCATAACGCTCGCGATACTGCGCGCCGTCATCGTTCAACACGTCATGCTCGCCGGGCACATAAAAAATCTTGTCCGTGCGCAGGCTCTTCAGCCGCTGATCCAGCGTGTCAAACTCCGCAGGCTTCGAAAGATGGCTCAAATCACCAGTGTGCAACACGAACGAAGGCGGTGCCTCGAGCGCATTCACCTTGGCAATCGCCGCATCCAGCGTAGCCGTCACGTCCGGATTGGCAGCTTTGTCAAAGCCAATATGGCTGTCGCTGATCTGCACGAAGCTCAAATCCGCCTTGGCCGTAGCCAGTGCTCTGTTCGCCATGTCGCTCAGCGCAAACGATTTGAGCACCCCACCCTGAATCACGCACAGCGTCCCTGTCCCGGCCCAGGCCATGCACTTCAAGAATCCGCGCCTGTCCACGCCGTCCTTATTGAAGTTGTCCTTAATGAAATCTCCCATCGCACCCTCTCTTCCCGCCGGGCCGCCATGTATTCGAGCGCCTCGGTTCGTGTCCACTTGTCTAGACAGACCCGGGGCCCAAAATATTCCCGCTGCACACGTATTGCTTGAAGACACCACGCAAGGGCGCCTATCGACGGAAGTGTTCCTAACCTAAATCGGCAGGACAGACAGAACATTTTGAATCGCGGAGAATCGTTCAAGGTATACTTCCGCCACGAAATATCCGCGAAAGGGAAAATCTAGGTGAACCACGAATGACGCCACAGCCACAGCCTGCAAACTCCGCCCGCACACGTCGGCATTTTTCAACTCATGAATGGGGCTCACGTCGCCGGCGCCGTCTCGTGCCTCGCCCAGCTTGGCATCCCGGACCTCGTCGAGGCCGCTCCCAAATCGTCAGAGGAGCTGGCAAAGCAGATCGGAGCTGACCCGCAAGCTCTCTACCGTCTCATGCGCGCCACCGCCAGCGTGGGTGTGCTTTCAGAAGGTCCCGATGGAAAGTTTTCGCAGACGCCGATGTCTACGATTCTGCGCAGCAACGCGACTCCCAGCCTGCGGGCCTTTGCAATCATGGGAGGCAGAGAATGGCACGGGCGCGGTTGGTCTCGCCTGGAATATTGTGTCCGAACAGGAAAGCAGGCGCTCGACAATATCTACGGCGCGCACGTTTTCGATTTTCTAAAGCAGAATCCCGCGGAAGGGCAGATTTTCAACGACGCGATGACCGAGATTTCCATGATCGACAGCCCGGCCGTAGCTGAGGCGTACAATTTCGATGGCATTCGCTCCATCGCGGACGTAGGCGGTGGCCACGGCCTTCTGCTGGCCACGATCATGAACAGGAATCCGAATTTGCGCGGAACTCTCTACGACATGCCGCACGTTGTCGAGGGAGCCAAAAACGGACCCCTGAAACCCCTGCTCGACCGCTGTACCCTGGCCTCAGGCGATATGTTTTCTTCAGTCCCTGAAGGTGTCGATGCCTACATCATGAAGCACATCATTCACGATTGGCCCGACGAGCGCTGCCTCCAGATACTCAAAGCCTGTCGAAAAGGCGTGAATCCGGGCGGCAGACTCCTCGTGGTTGACACCGTAATTCAGCCGGGCAACGATTTTTCGCCCGGCAAGTTCCTCGATCTTCAAATGCTGATTTTTCCCAGCGGATGCGAGCGTACCGAAAAACAATTTCGTGATTTGTTTGCGGCGGCAGGCTGGCAGCTAACTCGGATCATTCCCACTGCTGTCTCGGATTCAATCGTCGAGGGAACTCCAGCGTAACGGCCAGTGTCTGACCCACCGAGATGCCTAGGTTTCGGCCCGCTTCAGCAGGTAATCGAGCCCGCCGATACGGAACCAACGGTAGCCGTAGGGCTCGAGCAGAATGCAATGCTTCCCCGAGGCATCGGGAGTGCTGTGATCGCTCGCCAGAAGATTAACGAGTTGGCCATCGACTTTCGCGGCAGCGCTGAATTCGACCTCAGTTGGAACGGCACTCAGGTTGTGCACGAACAGAACGGAATTGTTGCGCCAGTCATAGCGGAGAGCAAGCACCTCGGGTTTGCCTGTCGGAATGATTGAAAAATCACCCCAACCTATCTCGGGAACCTCTTTCCTCATGCGGATCATGCGTTCGGTCCAGTCCATTAAGGAGTTGGGATCGCGCTTCTGCGCAGCGACATTTACGTGCTCGAAGCCGTAAGGACCTTGGGAGATTAGTGGAAGTACGGGGTTATCGCTTTCCGTGAATCCGGCTTGCGGTTCA
The DNA here is from genome assembly GCA_963729525.1 of uncultured Acidobacteriota bacterium. Classification (GTDB taxonomy): domain Bacteria; phylum Acidobacteriota; class Terriglobia; order Acidiferrales; family UBA7541; genus Palsa-295. The sequence goes on along the minus strand of CAVSOB010000005.1, from coordinate 1,082,364 downwards.
TTGGACCATTGCATCGGCGTGCGCGCGCAGTTGCGTTCGGGCAGATCGAGATTGTCGCCCATTCCGATTTCGTCGCCGTAGCGGAATACGGGAGTGCCGGGAAGAGTCATCATTAGGCTGTATGCGAGCTCGAGCCTCCGGCGATCACCTTGCATCATCGGGGCCAGACGGCGTCGAATCCCTCGCTTGTAGAGCTGCATATTCGGTTCGGGGCCGAACGCAGCGAAAACTGCATCGCGCTGCTTCTTGGTCAGGCGGCCAAGATCGAGCTCATCGTGATTCCGCAAGAATTGCGCCCACTGCGCAGTGGCAGGGCGCGGCTTGGTGGTCTGCAGGGCTTTGATTAGCGGGCGAGTGTCGGCCGAAGCGAGTGCGTAAAAGAGATGTTGATTCACCTCAAAATTAAACATCATTTGCAAGCGCTCGCCGGAGGTGCCGAAGTAATTCATGTCCACGTGTGGAATTACGTTCGCTTCCGCAAGAATGATGGCATCACCTTCGCGCCAAGTGAGAAATTCGCGAAACATGCGAAGCATGTCGTAATTCTCGACGGGCCGTCGAACATTGGGGCCCTTGGCAGAAATGACGAAAGGCACCGCATCCATGCGGAATCCGGAGACACCTAACTGAAGCCAGAACCCCATTATTTTTAAAATTTCCGCCTGCACTTCTGGATTCAAAGTATTCAAGTCGGGCTGAAAATCGTAGAACCGGTGGAAATACCAAGCCTTTGCCACTTCATCGTAATTCCATGTGGACTTCTGGACGCCCGGGAAGACCATGCCCTTGTTCGCATTTCGCGGTTTTTTCTTCGACCAAACGTACCAGTCTCGATACTTCGACTTCGGATCTTTGCGCGCTTCTTGAAACCACGGATGCTGATCTGATGTGTGATTCACGACTAGGTCGATCAGGACGCGAAGGCCCCGCTGTCTGCATCCCTGCGCGAACTCGACGAAGTCTCCCAGCGAGCCATAGCGCGGATCAACTGCGTAATAGTCGGAAACGTCGTAACCATCGTCGCGGCCTGGCGACCGCTGGAACGGAAGCAGCCATATCGCCGTTACGCCTAGGCCCTGTAAATAATCCAGGCGGCGCAGGAGGCCTTGAAAATCGCCGAAGCCATCGGCATTTGTATCGAGGTAGGTTCCAACGGAAAGGCAATACACGATTGCATTTTTGTACCAGAGGTCATTAATCATAGGTCAGTCATCGATCGTAAGTTATCGAATCGGGAGAAATCCTTGGGAGGGCCAATTCGGCCGACAGCTTGCACATCGATTTTACCTTGGGCGATATTGGTTTGGACAACGATCTTAGGGGCCAGGGCGAATGGAAAATTTGAAGTGGTGGCAGACTGGCGTCATCTACCAAATTTATCCGCGGTCGTTTCAGGATACCGACGGGGATGGAATTGGCGATCTCCCGGGAATCATTCAGCGCCTTGACCGTGTTCTGAGCCTTGGCATCGATGCCATCTGGATTTCTCCGATTTATCCTTCGCCGATGGCTGATTTTGGATATGACGTTGCGGATTATTGCGATATAGCGCCGATCTTTGGCAACCTTGCGGATTTCGACCGATTGATCGCAGCGGCGCACTCACGAGGTCTTCGCGTCATTCTCGATTTCGTTCCTAACCACACTTCGAACCAGCATCCTTGGTTTCTTGAGAGTCGGAGTTCTCGCGACAATCCGAAAAGGCACTGGTACATCTGGAAAGATCCCGGGCAAGAAAATGGTCTCCCTAATAATTGGCTGAGCCATTTCGGCGGACCTGCATGGGAATGGGATGAAGCAACAAAGCAGTATTACTACCACTCGTTCTTGAAAGAGCAGCCGGATCTCAACTGGCGAAATCCCGCCGTGAAGCAAGCAATGTACGACGTGCTGCGATTCTGGCTCGATCGCGGCGTGGATGGATTTCGCGTCGATGTGCTCTGGATGCTGATCAAAGATGATCAGTTTCGCGACAATCCTGTAAACCCTGGTTACGTTCCGGGTGAATCGTCGTACAAGCGGTTGTTGCCGCTGTATACCGCCAATCGCCCTGAGGTTCACGAGATTGTTGCCGAGATGCGGGCTGTATTGGACGGGTATCCGGATCGCGTTCTGATCGGCGAAATTTATTTGCCAATCGAGGATCTGGTTACTTACTACGGACGCGATCTGAAGGGTGCGCATTTACCGTTCAACTTTCAGCTTATCCAAGCTGCCTGGAACGCGCCGAGTATCGCGCAGATTATGGAAGAGTACGAAGCGGTCTTGCCGCGCGGGGCGTGGCCAAATTGGGTGCTCGGAAATCACGATAAAGCGCGGATCGCGTCGAGAATCGGTGACGCCCAGGCGCGGGTTGCCGCGCTGCTGCTGCTCACTCTGCGCGGCACGCCCACCATTTATTACGGAGAGGAAATCGGGATGAAAGACGTTCCAATCGCGCCCGAAGAGGTTCAGGACCCGGCTGAGAAAAATGAGCCGGGGCTGGGATTGGGGCGCGACCCTGAGCGTACCCCAATGCCGTGGGACGGATCACCTCTTGCAGGTTTTACTTCCGGAACGCCGTGGCTGCCTCTGGGACCTGAGCACGTGAGCGTAAATGTGTCGGCCATGTCCGAGTCTCGCGACTCGATTCTGAATCTTTACCGCCGACTCATTGAGTTACGCCGACGCGATCCCGTGCTTACGCGTGGGGCAATCGAAGCGGTGGGAGTAGACGGAAACATTTTGACGTACCAGCGACGCCACGGGAATAGTCGTCTCGCCATCGTTCTCAACCTGGGTCATGAACCGGCGCAGGTCTCGCTCCCCTATGGTCGAGTGCTGCTCTCCACGCATCTCGATCGTGCTGGCGAGCGAGTGGACCGGAGCGTCTCGCTTCGCGCGGACGAAGGAATCGTTGTTCAACTTGGCTCTGAATCCTCAAACATCGGAGATTGAAATCGTTATTATTCCGCTGGTTTGCGCCAAGGATGTTGACGCTGATCTCGTCCACGGTCCAGATAAACAATAAATAGGCAAAGGAGATAAGCCCGGAGAAAATGAATTTCCTGCATAACCTCGACACAGGCGGATGCTCCATTGTCTCGCGGGTGCCCCACTCATCAGGTTTTTCGGATGTAGCGCCGGCATCGTGCCGGCGCTTTTGACGTCGTACCGCTGGCCTCCGGCCGGCGCTTTTGCTCTCGCCTTTGCCCCCTTTTACCGCCGATTAGAAATTCTTAAATCGCTGATTAGTCATGGGTTGCCGTACGTTTTAATCACGGAACCGTAGATTAACTTTGCGGCGCGTTGGTGGGATTTCTTTTGGGACTGATTTCCATTGGTTTTCGTGCTGGCGGTTTTCGTGGTCGTTTTCGAGGTCATGTTGGGTTGTCCTTTTGTGGGTTCGCGAACCGCAGGACGCGGGCGCGGGTGTGGTGAGGTGGGAGATCGCTCGATTTGTCGTCAACCGGCTGGCGCCGGCCGACTTTTCGTTCAGTCGCCTATCTCGGACCTCCTTATCGGGCTTTTGGCGTATGGCGCAATTAGTCACATAGAGTTTAACACGGGAACGGATTGGCGGGAGACTGGCCGAACGTACAGGAAAGGTGCAGCATCACAAGAAGCTTTAGGTCCGCCATGGGAACGGGACGGCCGCCCTGCGACACGGGCACGATTGCATCAGCGGGTTCTGCTTTTTGTCATAATAGATTACACTCTGCGGTAATGACTAGCTCTGTATTTTCTCTGGCAGCCTTGCGCGGGCAAAAGCCGCTTCTGAGATGGGCTGGTAGCAAGCGGCAACTGATTTCAGTACTCTCACAATACTGGTCACCTACTTACATCAGATATGTCGAACCGTTCGCGGGCTCGGCCGCTCTATTTTTTTTGGTTGGCGCCCGGAACAGCCCTTCTAGGCGATATCAATACCGAGTTAATTGCAACTTATAAAGCTGTTCGCGAGCAACCACTTGGGGTCATTCGCGCGCTCAGCCGCCTACGGCCTGGGAAAAACACCTACTATCGACTCAGGAAGCTTGATCCGTCCGGTTTGGAGGAGGCCTCGGCCGCTTCTCGATTCATATTTTTAAACCGTCAGTGTTTTAACGGCCTATATCGCACAAATAGGTCCGGAAAATTTAATGTGCCTTACGGCGGCGCACGTTCTGGCGAAATTCCCTCAGGGGATCGGCTCCGGATGTGCTCACAGTTATTGAGCCGGGCCGAATTGATGGCTGGAGACTTCGGGGTAGTTCTGGAGAAAATCAGGCCTGGCGACTTCGTGTACTTGGACCCCCCTTACTGTGTGCGCTCGAGAAGGGTTTTTAACGAATACGATCGAACTAGCTTCGGACAAAAAGAATTGTCTCGGCTTCGGCATTGGATGGAAAGACTCGATTCTCAAGGCATCCCGTTTGTTGTGAGTTACGCTGACGGTGAAGAGTCACAGTATCTGTCTCGAGGATTCGAAAAACGCGTTGCGAGCGTAAGGCGGAACATTGCTGGCTTCACGAAAAGCCGAGCCCTCTGTAATGAAGTGTTAATTTCAAATCGTTCAGCGAGGAATTGATGAAATTGCGTAAGGAGCAAGGCACCGCTGCGTCGAAAAGTGTTACGTCAACTGTTGTGCCTACCGGTGAATTGAAGACCTTGATGGTTCGAGACGTTGTGCCGAATAGAGGGAATCCACGAATGCTATTCGATCCAGAACCATTGAAAGACCTTAGGGATAGCATTCGGCTACACGGTGTCCTCGTTCCGATTACGGTGTATCCCATTCCGGCCCAGAAAAAATTTGGAATTATCGACGGGGAGAGGCGATATCGCTGCTGTGTCGATCTGGAAAAGGAGGGAGTAAGTGTCCCTATACCTGCCAATGTAGTGCAGGCTCCTTCGAGACTCGCAAGTCTACTTTACATGTTTTCGATTCACAATTTCCGCGCGCCATGGGAATTGATGCCGACAGCTCTGAGCCTTCAGATCGTAATGGAAGAACTGAAAGAGCGAGATACCGAAAGGCTTTCAAACGTCACGGGTCTCAGCGTTCCGCAGGTCGAGAGGTGTAAGAAACTCCTAGCGTTTCCAAAGAGATTTCAGGATCTGTCGTTGGATCCTGATCCTGCCACTCGGATACCTTCTAATTTCTGGATTGAGGTTCTGCCGGTGCTAGATCTTACCGAAAAGATTCTTCCCGATATGACGAAGGAAATGGGACGGGACGGCATCATAGATAACTTAGTGTCAAAATACAGGAAGGGTAAAATAAAAAGCGTCATTCATTTTCGCCGCATCATGGAAGCCTACGACATCGCCGAGACTGCAGAGCAACGAGAGAGGGTCGCGCTGAGGCTTCGAGATTATATTGTGGACCCGAATCTCGAAACGCGGAGGGCCTTTGATGAGTTTGTACTCGAGAAATGGCGCGTCGAAGGCGCAATTGCGGCGTGCTCGGATTTTGTTAACCAACTACAGCGGGCGAAGCTGGATTATACATTGGAAAATGACCAATTGGTTGTTTCGCTGCAGCGCGTCAGGAGTTACATCACGGGACTTCTAGAGGAACTGAAGGGAGGGGATGAGCCTCCTCCGGAGGAGGGTGTAGAGGAGCATAAATAATGCTCCAATTCGTTCGCAGTCTGCCCGCCCTGTGGCGATTCTACGGCTATAGACCTCAGCCGGTTAATATCAGGAGACTCTACCGCTGGTTGTACCAAGTCTCTTCACAGGATCGGTCCGCCCTAGCGGACCTACTTCCGCATGTGTTGTATTTCACCGAAAAGCAAATTCGCGAAATGCTGGTGCGGCTTAACTCAACGCTATTAGAGCGATTACAAGCGGCCGACATTCCGATGCGAAATGTCATATACATGCAAATCCACGAAGCTGGCAGCAGTAGCGGGGTTGTCCTAAACATGTTGAGAGATGCGGCCAGGCTTCAGAATCTTGGGGTCCATCTTTTGTCTTCACACGAGGGTAGGCGGCTTAATGATCTTACGAATCGACTCGAAAAAGGCGCCGTAATCTATATCGACGATTTCTCTGGCAGTGGCGTTCAATTCATCGATTCGTGGAATGTGGTTTCCCCTAACATAGTAGGTACGTTCTCGGAATTTTTCCTTCTGCCCTGCATCTGCAAGGAGGCCGTCGACGAGATTAGCGCCAGGGGTATCGAATGTGTCGCTGGCCACGTCCACGTTGTCGCTGAACGCCCCTAGCTTCAGACAGTAATCTGATCTCGAAATCGGCGAAAGACCGACTTCTAGCGCTTGGTGATCAAATCGCTCCAGTTCAATCGCTTGGATTCCGAAATCTTGCGACGATGGTTGTCTTATATTCGAACAGTCCAGACTCTGTACCTCTTGTGCTGAGAGGTGACGAAGGGCAAGAGCACTTCAGGGGCCTTTTCCCGAGGACGACCGATCTGCGAAATCCTTAATTCATCGCCCTAAAAGCGCTGCTGAGATGGCGGGCGAAACTGACGGTCACTTTCAAATTTGAGACTTGGGATTTAGGATGGCTTTGTTGACATCCTTGCGGGGGAGGCGGTGCCTCAGGCGATAGAGTAAAAGAGGGGCAAGGCGAGAGCAAAGGCGCCGACCCCGCGAAATTCGAGTGGGACGCGAACTGCGCTGGAGGCTAGCGCTACGAACGGCAACTGACGAGAACGAGGTCGCGATTGTGCCGAGTATGCGTGCGCATGGCGTTTGGGACTTGGGCACAGGCAGGATCGCCTGTGCTACTTAATTCCCGAGAAACGGCTACGACAGCGTTGAGACTTCGCTACAAGAATGGGTGCTGCACTACTGCACCCACCCCGCCGATTGTGTTAACGTTGTTGGCTCCGCAGTGGCACATTTTAGCGTCGTACAACGACCTGATCCCTGCGAGGAGTCCCGAGGCGCATGAAAAATTCCTATAGCGGCGTGGCAGTTCCTTCCGAAGGCAAAGCAATTACCTACGAAGGCGGCAAGTTTCAAATTCCTGACCGGCCCATCATCCCCTTTATCGAAGGTGATGGCACTGGACGCGACATCTGGATCGCGTCGCGTCGCGTGTTCGACGCGGCCGTCGAAAAAGCCTTCGGCGGCAAGCGCAAGATTGCGTGGATGGAAGTTTTTGCGGGCGAAAAAGCTTTCAAGCAGTTCAAAGAATGGCTCCCGCAGGATACGGTCGACGCCTTCCGCGATTTCCGAGTGGGAATCAAAGGCCCGCTCACCACGCCCGTAGGCGGCGGCATTCGTTCGCTCAACGTCACACTGCGCCAGGTGCTCGACCTCTATGCCTGCGTCCGCCCGGTACGCTATTTTCACGGCGTGCCCTCGCCCGTAACGAATCCTGAGCGCATGAACGTCGTCATCTTTCGGGAAAACACCGAAGACGTCTACGCGGGAATCGAATGGCGTTCCGGCACTCCCGAAGCAAAAAAGCTGATCGACTTCCTCAACAACGAAATGCTCGCGGGCGCAACGAAAAAAGTTCGCGAAGATTCCGGCATCGGCATCAAGCCCATGTCACCCACGGGAACGAAGCGGCTCGTCCGCCGCGCGATCCAGTACGCCATCGAAAATCAGCGCACCATCGTCACCCTGGTTCACAAAGGCAACATTCAAAAATTCACCGAAGGCGCCTTCCGCGACTGGGGCTACGACCTCGCCTCGCGCCGAATTCCGCTCGCAGATCGTCACCGAGCGCGAAAGCTGGATTCTCGATAATAAAGACCAGAACGAAAGCCTCACCATCGAGCAGATTGCTGCGATGATCGAGCCGGGACTCAATCAAGCCAACGAGGCGTTTCAAAAAGCCGTGGCCCTCGAAGTGAAGCAGACGCTCGACACCATCTACGCAACGCATGGGCACGGCCAGTGGAAAAACAAAATTCTGATCAATGACCGCATCGCCGACTCCGTGTTCCAGCAGGTGCTCACCCGCGCCGACGAGTATCAGGTATTCGCCACGCCGAACCTAAATGGCGACTACCTTTCCGACGCTTGCGCCGCGCAGGTGGGCGGCCTCGGCATGGCGCCCGGCGCCAATATCGGCGACGGCTTCGGCGTTTTCGAAGCCACACATGGAACTGCGCCGAAATATGCCGATAAGGACGTGATCAACCCGAGTTCCGTGATGCTCTCCGGCGCGATGATGCTCGAATTCATGGGATGGAAGGAAGCCGGCCGCCTGATCGAAGACGGCATCGCGCGAACGGTCCGCCAGAAGCGCGTCACCTACGATCTCGAGCGCATGATGCCGGGAGCGAAAAAACTAAAAACGTCCGAGTACGCGTCCGCGATTATCGAGAACATGCAATCGGCCGTCGCAGCCGATTGAATTTCAACGCCAAATCATCTTCAAGCAGAAAGAAGGAGAGGCAGCAATGCGCAAGAAAGTGACGGTAGTGGGCGGAGGCTTCGTCGGTTCCACAACGGCTCAGCGGATTCACGATGCCGAGCTCGCCGACGTGGTGCTCACGGACATTCTCGACGGTCCGCCCGCCGGCAAGGCCCTCGACATGGCCGAGTCCGCCCCGATCCTGGGCACCGACTCCCGCGCCGTCGGAATTTCCACCGCCACGGGTGACTACCGCGAAACGGCGAATAGCGACATCGTCGTAATCACCGCTGGTTTCCCGCGCAAGCCAGGGATGTCCCGCGACGATCTCCTGAAGGCCAATTACGATGTCGTTAAGGGCGTGGTTGACGCGATCGTCAAACTTTCGCCCGGCGCAATTCTAATCATTGTTACGAATCCGCTCGACGCCATGGCGCAAGCCGCCTTCAAGATCAGCGGATTTTCGCGCAATCGCGTGATCGGCATGGCGGGCGTTCTGGATTCCGCGCGCATGAGCGCGTTCGTAGCAATGGAGCTCGGTGTGTCCGTCGAAAACGTGCACTCGTTCGTCCTCGGCGGCCATGGTGACGACATGGTGCCGCTCACCCGCTACTCCACCGTGGCTGGAATTCCCCTCCCCGAGTTGCTGCCCAAGGAGAAACTCGAAGAGATCGTGAAGCGCACCCGCAGAGGCGGCGCCGAAATCGTTGACCTGCTGAAGACGGGCTCCGCCTACTACGCTCCGTCAGCCGCCGTCACAGAAATGGTCGAGTCCATCCTGAAAGACAAAAAGAAAATCCTCCCCTGCGCCGCCTACCTGGAAGGCGAATACGGAATCAACGGCCTCTTCGTGGGCGTCCCAGTAAAACTAGGCGCCCGCGGCATCGAACAAATCATAGAAATCAAACTAACAGCGGAAGAAAAAGCCGCCCTGGACAAGTCCGCGGCCTCAGTCCGCGAACTGGTCACAGTCCTCGGCCTGTAGCGGGAATCGGAATTTCGGGCCGCCCGCAAATCTGTTGTAACTTTGTCAACGATGTTGCACATCGTTGGTTCCGTCGGTTCAGGTGAATGCATGAAGTGCCTTCCCCCTTGTAGCGCCGGATCCCCGGCTCTTTCGGCCTTGCCTGCCGACCGATCCCGTTGCGTTTCGGTTAGGTACGACCTGTACTTAACCTGTCCTGCGGACTTGCGCCGTCCTGCTACACTTGAGCTGGGCAGCATCAATCACCGATGAACCCTTTGAAGCACCGATGAACCCTTTCAAGCACCAATGAAACTTTTCAAGCGCAAACCGCAGCACTCGGCGAACTTCCGACCCACCGTCTCGCCAGAGGTGGGTGACAGCGAAAATCGCGGAAATTTGAGTCACCGTCTGACCCGCGATCTCGTTCGCGCTGAACGACTTGCGCAGATGCTCGCCAAAAGCCGAGCGGCAGCCGTGGTGGATGTTCCCGATTTTCTTGCCGGCATCTATATCTATGAGTGGGACCGCCTCTCGCGCTTCTGGGAAGAGCACGACGAGATCGAGGCGCTTTTGCAGCGGATTTGCCAGATTAGTCCGCAGCGGTGGCACCGGTGGATCGAATTCTACGATGCCTCGCGCAAGGAAGCGGACAAGAAGCCTGGTCTGTTTTTTTCTGAGGGGAAGAAATCTGGGAAGAAAGATAGCAAAGCTCTGCCGCGGTCGGCGGAACTGGATTTGGTGTTGCGCAATTCCGAAGCGATCGCCCCCCACCACGACACCGTGAATGGGCGTACGATTCCGATTCTTACGAGCGAGTGTGTGTTGCTTTGTATTGCGTTCAATGATGGATCGGAACTTGGGCGGCGGTTACGCGAGACCGGGCTTGATATCAAGATGCTGGAACGGGCGGCGCGGAATCCGCGTCATGCACCGCTGCGGTAGGCCGGAACCAGGAACCAAAACGAAGATACCGAGGAAAGAAGCGCACGACGAGGAAAGCGACGTCGTGGCTACCACTAAGGTGGTGAGTGTGACGCCGGTCGTTAGATAATCAATTTGAAGTGGGGCCAGAGTTCGGCCAAGGGCGCTTTGGGTTTTCTGCAGAGATAGATTGCGATGTTTTGTTCTGAGGGCATGCCTAGCGGGTTAGATACCGTGGCTACCTGCTGGATGTCGCTGAAATAATTCTCGTGTTCTTCTGAACCTTCGCCGAAGAGAATCACGCACTCGCCTGAATATTGGCGCGGGCCCCAATAAAAATAGCTGTTGTGCCCGCCAATTGCTTTCGGCAAGCCTAACGCCGGCCCGTAGTAGTCGATTGCTCCGGCCTCGCCGTAATTCCCTGCCAGGACCGCGCAGCTTCCGCGCTCGGCTTCGGGCAGCGCGTTATAGACGTGAGCGACGGTTGTAGCGAGGCTGTCCCAACCGAACATGTCCGCGTAATTTTGCGGCAGGCGAGCCGTCGAATCGTGTTCGGTCTTCACTTCATGCGCGTAGGGCAACATATCCGAATATCTCAGAAACGTGTTTATCGGCAGCAGCGGGACACCAAACGGCAGCGTTAATAATCCAGCCAAAACGATCAGCGCGGGATACGCAGCTCGAAGTGGCTTTGAGGCGCGAGTAGCCGAGATCTTTTCGAAGGCGACACCACCTGCGGCCATCAGCATCGGGTACGCGCCCATTGGGTAGTAAGTTTTCCCTCGGGCGATCATGAAAATTGCCATTACAACCAAGTAGGCCCACCCCAGAAAGCGAAATCGCTTTGCGTCGCGTGCGGAGAGTAGCCACGCGAGGCCCCCGAGCCATAATGGCAACGCGATGGGCGAATAGAACAGGATCTGCTCGCCTAAAAATCGCAGCGGACCAACTGGCTCGTTTTTTAATAGCTGGGCGTTGCGAACGACGGTGATTTGCGGCCAGCCGTGCCGCGTTTCCCACACGAGATTCGGGGCAGCAATCGCCAGCGCGATTACTCCGCCGATCCAGATCCACCGCGAGCGGAACGGTCGCAAGTCGCCCGACAGCAGAAATCCCACCACGACGCCAAAACCAAAGACGGCCATCGTGTGTTTGTTTTCGAGTCCAACCCCCGCGATCAGTCCGAAAAACAGCCATAACTTCGGCGACCCTCCGTTCGCGATTCGGGCTGCAATGCAAGCACATGCCAGCGAGAAGACCGGCTCGAACGCGTTCATCGTGAGAATGCTGTCGAATGCGAGATACAGAGGGGCGAAGACAATCGCTAGCGCCGCGACAAACTGCGCGAGTTTGCTGCCACCCAGCTCTCCGGCGAGCCAGCCCGTCAAATAGACGGTGACTGCGCCAGCCAGGATCGGGAGCACTCGAAAGGCGGCCAGTGAATTGCCGAGGACGTGCCGGGAAATCCAGGCGATCAGCGCAATCAGGGGCGGCTGATCAACATATCCCCACGTAAGGTGCTCGCTGCATGCGATGTAGTAGAGCTCATCGCGAAAGAAGCCGTAACGGGCGATGCCCGGTAGGTGAATTACGATAGAGAGTCCCGCGAGAGCACACAACAGCGTTGTTGCGCTGACTGCGCCTTCTTGAGCACGGGTCCGTATCAGGGCCGGACTGGCCGCGTCAGGGAAGCTTCCGTCCATCATGGAGTGAGATTCATTGAGTGCTGGATTCGCTGCAAATAGTTCTGCGAGTCGTCAGGGGGTCGCTCGTGGTTTGAATCGGGAATGCCGATGTCGGCAGTGCTTGTTGAGGGTTGGTGCTCGTCAGAGCGCAGGCAGGAGTGCCTGTGCCACTCGAGACGTAGCTTGTTGCGTTGGAGGAGATTGAAATTAGGAGAGCGAAGCTCTCGGAAATTCCATTGGAGTCGTAGCTCGGGTGGCGTTGATGCGGAGGTGAAATGGGGCTCAGGGTGGTGATCGCTTGTTGAAGATTGGTGCTCGTCAGAGCACAGGCAGGAGTGCCTGCGCCACTTAAGGCTAGCTGTGTGGGATTGCACGTGCTTGTGTCACCTGAGATGGAGAAGCGAGAGCCCATGGCTCGCAAACATCTTGGCGCTGCCTTTGTGAGCGACGGGCTACTTGCCGGCAGCGGCTTGGATTGTCGCTGACTTGATGCTGTCGAGATTCGGGAAATTCTTGTCCAGGTACTGTTTGCCCTGAGTCGTGATCGCGCCCTGATCGGGGCCGCGGCCATGCGGGGCGCCTTCGCCGTATCCGCTGTGCAGCTTTTTGACGACATCCATGCCGTCGGTGACCTGGCCGAAGGGCGCGAAGCCCTGCGAATCGAGCCCTCCGTTATTCCCCAGGTTGATAAACACCTGGGTCGTTCGCGTGTCGCGTCCGGCTGTGGCAAACGTTACCGTGCCCGGCTTGTTGCTCTGCGTTACCGGGTCGTCCTTGATATTCGCGCTGCGCCAGACGCGGCTCACCTGCGGATCGGCGTTCAAGCCAAACTGAACCACGAATCCTGGAAGCACACGGAAGAAATGCGCGTCTGTATAAAAACCATGCTTCACGAGATTGTAGAAGCGGTCCGCGCCCAGCGGGGCCCAGGCACGCGTAACGTGAATCGTAAAATCGCCCTTGGTGGTCGCAAATTTAACGTCGTACTCCGCCGGGGCTTGCTCTTTGGCATTCTCCGGCTGATGCAATGGCGAAGCTGTTGGCATGAGAGTTTTCCAGTGAGCTGAGATATGTGTTGCTGAATATTCGGCAAACCCTACTGCGGCTTGGCTGCTCCTGGTGCAGCGGATTTGTGATCCGGGGCGGCAGCGGCGCCTGCCGCAGGAACAATCGTAGCAGTCTTAATGCTGTCCAGCTTGGGGAAATTCTTGTCCAGATAAGCTTTCCCTTCGTTGGTGATCTCGCCTTGATGGCTCGTGGGTGCGTCCGCGTAGCCACTGTAGAAACTCTTGATCACGTCCATTCCGGACGTCACCTGGCCAAAGGCTGAAAAGCCCATCCCGTCCAATCGCGAATTGTCGCCGAGATTGATGAATATCTGAGTCGTACGCGTATTCGGGCCTGCCATTGCAAACGTGACAGTGCCGGGCTTGTTGCTGGACTTTACTGGATCATCCTTGATGTTGGCGTCTGTCCAAGCCTTGTTCACCGCGGGATTACCGGTAAGACCGAATTGCACGACGAATCCATCCACGTAACGGAAAAATGAGGCTCCGTCATAAAAGTGATGTTTTACAAGGTTGTAAAAGCGGTCCGCGCCTTGGGGCGCCCAAGCGCGAGTCACGTGAATTACAAAGTCGCCTTTGGTGGTGACGAACTTCACATCATATTCCTCGGGAGCCTGCGCTTTCAGCGTCGCCGGATGAAGCAGGGCGGGATCGGTGCCCGAATGCGCCGTTGCGGTGCTTTTAGGCTTTGCGGTCTGCGAATCAGCTGCTTGTGCCCAAGCAGAAGGCGTCACGGCTCCCATCACTGCCACCAAACACAATCTGGAAATCATTCCCTTCACGGTTGTCCTCCCATTCGTTTTGACGTGGCTTCCACCTGCTCCATCACGCGCAGCGTATTGCCACCCAGGATTTTTTGAATATCGCTTGCTGAATATCCCTTTGTGAGGAGCGCGTTGGTGATTTGCGGTAAATGCGATGCGTCCTCCATTCCGTAAGGCATATTCGCGCCGTCGAAATCCGAACCCAAGCCTACATGATCCGCGCCGACGAGCTTCACGGCGTGATCGATGTGTTCGATGATCTTGGTCCATTCTACGCGCGGCAATTTGCCCTGCGCGACGTATTCTCTTGTTAGCTTATCGCCTTCGGTGAGCTGGCAGCCTTCATTTTCTCCGCAGCGTTTTTTGAGTTCTTCCTGCATGGCTTTACCCATGTCCGTGTTGGCCTTGTCGGCGTTGCGAAATTCCTGGCTGAGGAAGCCGACGTGATAATTGATTTGAACCACCCCACCCTTTGCTGCGAGGGCCTTGATCATATCGTCGGTCATATTGCGCGGCGCCTCGCAAATGGCACGGCAGGAAGAATGGGACGCGATCATCGGGGCCTCGCTGATGGCCAGGGCGTCGTAGAAAGTCTTGTCGGAGACGTGCGAGATATCCACCATGATTCCCATGCGGTTCATCTCGTGAACGACTTGCTTGCCGAAATCGGTTAATCCGTTGTGCGTGGACTTCCCTGTTGATGAATCTGCCCAGTCCGTGTCGACCATGTGCGTGAGCGTCATATAGCGGACGCCGAGGCGGGCGAAATCACGCAGAATGCTGAGGTCGTTGTCGATCATGTGGCCGCCCTCGACGCCCATGAGCGCTGCGATTTTTCCGTCGGCATGGATGCGGCGGACATCGTCCGCAGTGCGAGCCAGAGCGATATCCTTCGGATACCGGACCGGTAGTTCGCGCACCGCGTCAATCTGATCCATCGCGCGCTTCACGGCTTCCGGGCCGGTAATCGTTCCCGAAATCCAGATCGAGAAGAAAATCGCGCTCAGATTGCCTTCGCGCATGCGAGGGATGTCAATCGAGCCGTCGTTATGGCGAATGCCGAAATCGAATTTTGGATCGAGGAGGCGCTGGGTGGTGTCGTCGTGGGTATCAACAACGATAGAGCTAAAATGCAGGTCGTGTGCTTTTTGGGAGATGTCGCTTTGGGCGGTCACGGTGAGAAATGGGAGGATGGCGCCGAGAGCGATGCAGAGCAGAAATAGTCCCATGCGAGTTAGCATCCCGATTCAAGCCTCAGTTTAAATCGGCACTTCAGGGGCTAAAGCCCCGTGCTCGCCTTTATTTTTTATGTCGCCCCTGAAGGGGCGACCTACAAGGCGTTTCAAGCCACGACTAAACCGAAGCCCTTCAATGTACCCTCAGCGGCTAAAGCCGCCCAGATGTTGCGCCAATTTTGGCACGGCCGAAGCCGTGCCCTGACGTAAAACCATCGATCCCACAGTGACTCTGAAGTGCCACGCCCGCTAGCGGCGCCTTGACCCGAGTCTAAGCCGCCCCGGCAAGCCGCCGCACTCCAAATGCGATTCTAGTCGTGGCCTTGGAACCAGTTCTTGATTGCGTGCTTCAACACCTGGCCATTTACTGCGGCGAGGGATTCCGTTAGCGGAATTCCCTTCGGGCAGATCTTGACGCAATTCTGAGCGTTGTCGCAATCTTCAATTCCGCCCGAACCCATCAACGCGTCGAGCCGCCCGGCTGCGTGCATCGCGCCGGTAGGATGCAGGTTGAAGAGACGCACCTGGCTGACAATAGCCGCGCCGACGAAATGAGAATGCTCATTGACTCGCGGACAGATCTCGAGGCAATTGCCGCAGGTAATGCAGCGCGACAACGGATAGCCAAGTTCCTGGATGGCTGGCGACATCCGCGGCCCCTCACCGAGTGCGTAGGTGCCGTCGATCGGAATCCAGCATTTGGTGCGTTTCAGGCTCTCGAACATGAAGTCTCGATCGACTACCAGGTCGCGCACCAGCGGGAATTTCGTTAGCGGCTCGAGGCGGATCGGCTTCGCGAGATTGTCAACGAGGGCGGAGCAGGCCTGGCGCGGCTCGCCGTTAATCAGCATCGCGCAGGCGCCGCAAACTTCTTCGAGGCAATTTGCGTCGTAGCTTACGGGCGTGGATTCTTTGCCTTCGCGGGTGTAGGGCTTTTCGGCAATATCGCGGAGGCATTGAATCACGTTCATGTGCGGGCGATAGCGCAGTTCGTATTCTTCCCAACGAACGGCTTCGTCGGGGCGCTGTTGCCGCTTGATTCTGACGATGAAAGAGCTTCCCTTCTGCGTCTCAGCCATTCTTCCTCTGCAGAACTTGCATCACTTTGCCGCTGTGTACTTGCGCTCGCGGAGCGGTAGCAGCGAAGTGTCCACCGGCTCGAAATCGAGCTTGATCTCGCCGCGCACGAAGGAGGCTTTGGTCGTCTTCAGCCAATTCGCGTCGTCGCGATTGGGATATTCCGGTTTGTAGTGCGCGCCGCGTGTTTCGTTGCGGGCGAGCGCGCCGAGGGTGATGACTTTCGCGAGCACCAGCATATTGCCAAGTTCACGGACGAAATTCAGCGTTTGATTTGCCCACTGTGTGCGATCCTGCAAATTAATCCGGCGGAAGCGGTCGCTCAGCTCGTCCAGCTTCGCGAGGGTCTTTTGGAGATTGGCGTTGTAACGGATCACTGTGACGTTCTCCGTCATTATTTCGCCCATTTCGCGCCAGATCGCTATCGGATTTTCTGTTCCCTGGTGCTGATTGAGGAGCGCGTCGTTGATGTCCTGCTGCCGTACGCGTTCGCGCTCGAAAACACTTGCAGGAGTGTTCTCGACTCCCTGCTCGACATTGTGCGCATATTTCACAGCGGCAGGTCCAGCGAGCATTCCGCCGTAAATACAGGAGACGAGCGAATTCGCGCCGAGGCGATTCGCGCCATGATATTGATATTCGCACTCGCCCGCCGCATAAATTCCGGGAACGTTGGTGGCTTGATTTTCGTTGTCAACCCAAAGGCCGCCCATCGTGTAGTGCATGGCGGGGAAAACTTTCATGGGCTCTTTGCGCGGGTCGACGCCGACGAACTTTTCGTAGATTTCGAGAATGCCTTCGAGTTTCTTGTCGAGGACGTCCGCAGGAATATGCGAGACGTCGAGATAGACGGCGGGCTCGCCGGGCAATCCCATTTTCATTTCGAAAACCACTTTGTGAATTGCGCGCGTGGCTACGTCGCGAGGTACGAGGTTGCCATACTTCGGATACCACTCTTCGAGAAAATAGAAGCGCTCGGATTCGGGAATATCTTTGCCGCTGCGTTTGTCGCCCGGTTGTTTCGGGACCCAGACGCGTCCACCTTCGCCGCGCGCCGATTCGCTCATGAGCCGGCATTTGTCTTCGCCGGGAATCGCGGTGGGATGGACTTGGATGAATTCACCGTTCGCGTACCAGATGCCTTGCTGGAAAAGGGCGGATTGCGCCGAACCCGTGCACACGACTGAATTCGTAGAGCGGCCGAAGATCGCGCCGTTTCCGCCAGTGGCAAAAATCACCGCGTCTGCCGGGAACGTTTTGATCTCCATCGTTTTCAAATTCATCGCGCAAATGCCGCGGGATATGCCTTGGTCGTCGATTACGGCGGAGAGAAACGTCCAGCCCTCGAATTTTTTTACTTTGTCTTCGGACTCCGCGCGGCGGACTTGCTCATCGAGGGCGTAGAGGAGTTGCTGTCCGGTGGTGGCCCCGGCAAACGCGGTGCGGTGATAGAGCGTGCCGCCGAAACGCCGGAAATCGAGCAAGCCTTCCGGCGTGCGATTGAACATCACGCCCATGCGATCGAGGAGATCGATGATGGCTGGCGCGGCTTCGCACATTCCTTTTACGAGTGGCTGGTTGGCGAGAAAATCGCCGCCGTAAATCGTGTCGTCAAAATGTTTCCAGGTGGAATCGCCTTCGCCTTTTAGATTTTTCGCGGCGTTGATTCCACCCTGCGCGCAAACCGAATGTGAGCGCTTGACGGGCACGATAGAAAATAGTTCCGTGCGGACGCCATGCTCGGCGACGCGAATTGTGGCCATGAGGCCGGCCAGACCACCGCCTACGACGATGATTTTCGGGTGTCTCATTGAACGTAAGTACCCAGGGGAAACCAGTGGCTACGGAACCCGATAGCAATGGCGATGCCGACGAACGTGAGCGCTACCGTGACCGCAGCGCCAAACCAGCCAGCCGTACGCTGGGCGCGCGCTGAGACTGCGATGCCCCACTTACACGCGAAATTCCAGAGGCCGTTACCGAGATGGAACGATGCGGCGGTAATTCCCACGATGTAGAAGGCGAAATATCCGGGACGGGACATCGCGTCGGCTAAATCCTGGTAGTTCGTGCGGCCGTGGCCTACGAAGCGCTCGAGGTAGACGTGCCAGAAGATGAAAACGAGCGCGATGATTCCGGTCCAGCGCTGGAGAACCCACAGCCAGTTGGCCATCCACGGGTGGCCGATTGCGTTGGATTTTCCCATCCACCAGATATAGATTCCGTAGAAACCGTGAAAAAGGATCGGGAGCCAGAGGACGCAGGCTTCAACGATGATTCGCCAGGGGATGCTTTGAAGTTCGACGGAGACGTCGTTGTATTTTTGCACGCTGACGAGGGCGTAGCTGTTGGACCAGAAATGTTCGAGAAGGAATGCGCCAATGGGAATTACGCCGCTGAGGGACTGCAGTTTGTCGAGGAAATAACTCGTTTTGGAATCAGCCGCTGTGGCCGACATGCACGCTCCGAATCAATTTTGTGCCGTGCGTAACAGGAAAGTATAGCACCCGAGGAGAGGTTTGCAAGATGGTGTCAGGCGGCGCAGAAATGACAGAGCGAGGGCGAATTGGTTGGTAAACTTTGTAGGCGGAAGTCTCTATGTAGGATGTAGGCGAAAAGTTGGCTTAGGCGAGACTTGGGAAAATGGCCGGAGAACTCATCAGCGAATTGAAGAAATGGGCTGCTGAACTGGCGCGCCGCAGCAGCGAAGGCGATGAAATCGGGCTGAACCGCGCGGTGGAGCTGATCAGCCGCAACTTTTCTGTTCGGCCGCACGAAGTGGCGATCTTCGCGCTTACGCCGGATGACCGTTTTCTCCAATTTCTCACGCCCGAAAAATTGCGCGAAGTGGGACAAATTCCTACCACCAGCACGCACTCGCTCGCCGCTCGTACCGTGCGCGAGAAGCGCGCGGAGGTGATCAACCATTTCTCCGTGATTCCGCATTCCTCGGTATTTGAAGCGGTTCGCATCGCAGAGGATCAGCCCGGCGAAGCCATTCAAAAAATTATGAGCGCGCCACTTCTGGTTGAGCGAAAAGTGGTGGGCGTGATTCAAATTTCGCGAAAAGCGAATTCCGCACCCGATGCCGGTCCCGATTTCACGCACCAGCAGTTACGTGAGCTGAAGATAATCGCCGAAGCGCTGGCTCCCTGCATCAGCCTTGGCGTGAAGGCTCAGGTGTAGCGGACTAGTTTCCCGATCTGTTCTTTTCGTAACACACCTGTAACCTCCATGCATGAATAGTGATTGACTTCGCAGTACGCGCTTGTTAATTTCCCGAAGAAGAAAATTTCCGACTCAATCGAGAAGAGGCAAACCCAACCAATCCATGGCGTTCGTCGCGAAGAAAATATTCCTCACCAAGGGGGTCGGAAAACACCGCGAGCGCCTTTCGAGCTTCGAGTTAGCACTCCGCAATGCCGGCATCGCCGCCTGCAACATCGTTCGCGTCTCTTCGATTTTTCCGCCGTACTGCAAATTGATCTCGCGAAGCGAAGGGCTGAAGCATCTGAAGGCGGGCCAGGTGGCGTTCACCGTGATCAGCGAAAATCAGACGCGCGAACCGCACCGGTTGATAGCTGCCGGCGTGGGCCTTGCGCTTCCCGGCGACAAATCCATGTTCGGCTATCTTTCCGAGCACCACTCTTTCGGCGAGCCGGAGGAAGTGGCGGGCGAATACGCCGAAGAGCTTGCTGCAGAAATGCTCGCTACAACTCTCAACGTGGAATTCGATCCGGATCTTTCGTGGGACGAAAAAAAAGAAGTCTACCGCATCTCCAATAAAATCGTGCGTACGATGAACATCACGCAGTCCGCCGTCGGCGATAAGCGCGGCCTTTGGAGCACCGTTCTGGCTGCCGCCATTCTTCTGGGCGAAGACGACTAAGGCCGTCGCTCTCCCGAAAAATTCTGCCTCTTTCGTGCAACCCCGCCGAGCAGAAGGTTTTCCTACGGAACGCGCATCGCGGCTTCTTCAATCAGAGCTGCCACCTCTTTCGGATGCGAAATGTAAACGGCGTGACTCGCGCCGGGAACTTCGACTTTATGGCTTTTCGCGCGCTCGGCGTACCAGCTTTCGAGATCGGGGTTAATTGTCCGATCGTTTCCCGCCACTAACATCCAGCTGGGCTTGGTTCGCCACGCGGCGGCGGTGATAACTGCCTTGAAATTGTCGGCAAAATTAAAAACCTGCGATCGCGCCATGAAAGCAGCCTGCTCTTCGGAGAGGTCGGCTGCGAACAATTCGTGAAACTGCGCCGCGTCGAGGTAAGTGAATCCGTCCGGTGTCTTCTTGATCGCACCCGACTTGCTCAGGTCGCTCGGGAATTTCTTCCCATCGTCAGCCTCATTCTCGCCAGCATCCGGCATGTGCGCCGCGATGTAGACCAGTCCAGCGACGGATGGATCAGTCCCAGCTTCGGTGATCACGGCGCCGCCATAGCTGTGAGCGACGAGGATGCACGGGCCATCTTGCAGCGCAAGAACGCGCTTTGTGGCGGCAACGTCTTCCTTGAAGGACGTTTCCGGCTCCTGAACCATACTGACGTTAAAGCCGTCTTTCACGAGAATGTCGTAGACGCCTTTCCAGCCGGAAGCATCCGCCCAAGCGCCGTGAACCAGAACAATATTTCGAATGCGATGATCGCCTTTCTGTGACGATTTCAGTGCAGACGGGTTCTGGGCTGAGAGCGAGGAGCATGCGACAAACGGCAACACCATGCCGACGAACTGAGCCATTCTCAGGATTATTCGCATGATTACCTCCTACCGATCAGGCGGGAATTTGCTTCCGGACTCCGGGCTTTCCTAATTCTACCGCCAGCGAGCAGAAATCAGCGCTTCTTCAAATATCCGATACGCTCGAGCACGGCACCCACAACCAGCGGTAGCGCCACCGTCGCGTCATCCAGCACTTCCGCGAATCGTCCACCTTCCTCCGGCGGCACAAATTTTCCCCAGGACACCGCCTCGGTATACGTGCTCCCCGAAAGCCCGCCCCAATTCACTGGCTCGGGACAAATTCGTACGCCGTAGTTGTAGCGCTTCAGCGGCAGCTTTTCGTAACCACGCCGCGCCAGCAATTCCGCATATACGCCAAACTGCTGCGCCCAGTTTCGCGGTACCCCTCCGCCAATCGTGAAAATCCCCATGCGCTTGGTGGCCAGCATTGTGGAGGCGTAAAATTCGAAATCTTCGTAGGGATCGAATCGCAACGGCTTTTTCCCCGCCTTTTTGCGCAGCCGTTGGTGCAGCGCCACATCAATTCCGAGCTCGGAATCGGTGAACGCCGGAACAAACACGGGCACTTTGTGCTCGTAGCATGTTTTCAGGATTCCCCGCCCTTTCGTATGCCTCGAAAGATACTCGCCGATCTTCCGATTGATCTTCCAGCTGCACAGCACATCGTCCGCATCCCAGTTCTCCAGAATGTGCTGCATTGTCTCTTCGACATGGTCCAGGTTGCTTTCCGGCTCGAGCGAGTCGTAGACGCGGTTGTAGCCCGCCTCGAAAAGCTCGCGGTCGTTCATCTTGGCGTCGTAGCGGTAATGGTGCAGTCCTTCCGCTTCCACAAGCCCATGCGCCATCAGCGCGCCAGTGGAAACGATTGCCTTGATTATGCCCGCCTCGACCAAATCGCAAAACACGAGCGCCATTTTCGCCACGGTCATTGCGCCGGATAGCGTCATCACTCCAAGGCAGTCCTTGTCGCGGGCCATTGCTTCGAGAACGTCCGCGGCGTCCCCGATCTGCCGGGCCGTGAAGGCCGTCTGCCCCATCGCTCGCACGAGATCGTCAATCGTATGGATGCGCGAAAGGTCGAGCGGATAAATCGGAACGAGTTTATCTTTGATCGGATCGTGCAGGATTCGTCCCGTTGCGCCCTTTTTCTTTGCCATTCAGCGTCCTCGCAGGTAATGTAGTCTCGTCCGGCCCGTCTTACGCGCAAACTTATGTTCTCGCGCGCCTCATTGATAGTACAAATGAGGCATTCGTTCAAAGACAAATCTGTTCGGAATAAGATTCAGCGCCAGCGTTGAATGCGAATTGAGTGTGAATTTGAATCCAGTGAGCCTAAACCGACGATGACCCGATACACTCCGATGCCGCCTGAAAATTTCGGCGGCCTACCTGAAGAACATTCGCAATATGCAACGTCTCGTGCCGTGATTTTTCCGGTGCCACTCGAGCGCACCACTTCTTACGAGCACGGAACGCGTAACGGCCCTGCCGCCATTCTAGCCGCCAGCCGCAATATGGAGCTTTACGACGAGGAACTCGAACTCGAACCTTACAAGGAGATCGGAATCCACACGCTTCCGGCCATCGACACCGCCGACGGCACTCTCGATGAGGTCATCACCGAAATTTTCACCGCGCAGTTGGGACTGCTCGAAGATGACAAATTCACCGTAGCTCTCGGCGGCGAACATTCGCTTACGCCACCGCTGGTTTCCGCAACCGCGAAGAAATTCAAAAATCTCAGTGTGCTTCAGATCGATGCTCATGCCGATCTGCGCGACGAATATCACGGAAATCCCGCAAGCCACGCCTGCGCGATGCGGCGCGTGGTGGAAGTGTGCCCTGCCGTGCAGGTTGGCATTCGCTCGCTCTCCGTTGAAGAAGCGCAGGCGATTCCTCATCTGCACACTAGCATCTACTGGGCAAAAGATATTGCGCGCGCTCCCATGAAGAGCTGGATCGCAAAAGTTCTCGCCGATCTTAGCCCAAATGTTTATCTCACCATCGATCTCGATGGCTTCGATCCCGCTTTTGTGCCAGCCACGGGCACGCCCGAGCCGGGCGGTCTCGACTGGATGCAGGTTACTTCGCTGATTCGCGCGGTGGCCGACCATAAAAAAATCGTCGGCATGGACGTTGTTGAGCTTATGCCCCAGCCCGGCGATCACGCCTCGGATTTTCTGGCGGCAAAACTCGTCTACAAGTGTCTCGGATATATTTTCTGCCAGGAATAGCTTTCTAGGCCGCGCGCCGCGCCACCTTTTATCTGCGCGAATATCCTTTGCATGACCCACGCAGGCGGAATAATCTGTATGCACGTTGTTTTAAAGGAGTTTCATGATCGACTTCGCCTCATTTACCTCAGTCGCCGGAATCGTCACATTCGCGAATCAAATCGACGAGCACACGGTGTACGTCCAGGTGACGTCTCCGGGCTTCATCGCCACGATCATCATCGGTCTGCTGGCAGGCTGGATCGCCGGTCATATCACGCGTGGCCGCGGCTTCGGTTGTATCGTGGATGTAATCCTCGGCCTGATCGGCGCCGTAATCGGCCGTTGGATTTTTATAAAGCTCGGAATCACGGTGGCGCCTTGGGGTTTCTGGGGCACGCTCGCAGCCGCCACGGTCGGCGCCGTTCTTCTCGTAGCCATCGCTCGCCTCTTCGCCGGCGGCAGGGATTGAACTGCCGCTCTATACGTGTCATTCTGTTCTGCCAAGCATGCATTTCTGCAGTGGAGCACGGCGTGCTGTGCCCGCATGACTCAAAGGTGTGCGCCGCCCATAAATCAAGAATGTCGGCCGCTCTCGAAAGAAAGATAAATTGAGCCAATCCTCAGTATGGGCCATCCCGCTAGGCGGGCTTGGCGAGTTCGGAATGAACATGCTCGTCGTGCGCACCGCCGACGACATCATCATCATCGATGCCGGCCTGATGTTCCCCGAGCAGGAGCTTCTGGGCGTAGACATCGTCATCCCGGATATCACGTATTTGAAACAGAACAAGCGGCTGATCCGCGCCATCGTTCTTACTCATGCGCACGAAGATCACATTGGCGCAATTCCTTACATCGTTGCCGATCTCGATGTACCTATTTACGGGACGAAATTCACGCTCGCGCTCGTCCGCAAAAAGCTTGAAGAGCATGGGCTGCTCGACAAGGTAAAACTCCACGAGACCGCTCCAGGGCAGACGACCACACTCGGCGCGTTTCAAATTGAATATTTGCACGTGACGCACAGCACGATAGATTGCGTTGCGCTGGCGGTTCGCACGCCGCTCGGAGTGATCATTCACACTGGCGATTTCAAAATTGATCCCACGCCGGTTGACGGCAAGCCCTTCGACCTCCACGCTTTCGCGCGCTACGGCCAGGAAGGTGTTCTCGCGCTTTTCAGTGATAGCACGAACGTCGAACGTCCGGGCTTCACGCCTTCCGAACGTTCCGTTGTAGTGCGGCTGGAAGAATTATTTCGCGCCGCGCCGCAGCGAGTTATCGTTTCCTGTTTTTCGAGTTCGATTCATCGCATTCAGCAGGTGATCGATCTCGCGCGTGTTGTGGGGCGCAAAATCGGGTTCGTTGGCCGCAGCATGGTGGACAACATCGAAATCGCCCACGGTCTCGACAAGCTGCGCATTCCCGATGGCAGCGTGGTTCGCCCTCAGGACATCAAAGGCTACGATCCCAAACGCATCGTCGTGCTCGCCAGCGGCACGCAGGCTGAACCGCTTTCCGCTATGTCCCGCATCTCCGTGGACAATCATCGCCTGATGAGCATCGGGGAAAATGACACCGTTATTCTTTCGGCGCGACAGATTCCAGGAAACGAAAAAGCTATCTTTCGGATGATCGATCACCTTTTTCGCCGGCGTGTTCTCGTGTACTACGAGGGAGGACGGTCCGCTCCAATTCACGTTTCAGGCCATGCGAGTCAGGAGGAGCAGAAAATCCTGCTGCAGCTGTGCAAGCCGAAGTATTTCATTCCGCTGCATGGTGAATATCGCCATCTATTCCGTCACGCTGCGCTCGCGGAGCAAATGAATGCAGTTTCAGGCGAGATTTTCCTGCTCGAAAGCGGCCAGCCGATCGAATTCACGCCCGATGGCAGCGCCTATCGCCGCGAACCTGTCACCGCCGGACGCGTCCTTGTCGATTCGGGCTCGCTCGAGGAAGTCGAAGAAGTGGTAATCCGCGATCGCCGCCATCTTGCCGAGGACGGCGTTGTAGTCCCCATCATCGCTATCGACAAGCACACGGGCCATCTCGAAGGGCCGCCTGAAATTGTGACGCGCGGCTTTTTATCCGAGGATGGCCAGGAAATTCTGAGCAAAGCTCGCGACGTGATTTTGCGAACCGTCGAGCAATCCACTGCAGAAGAGAAAACTGACTGGGGCGTGATCAAAGAAAAAATCCGCGCCGACCTGAAGCGCTACCTGAACAAGCAAACCTCGAAGCGTCCGCTCATTCTCCCGGTGATACTGGAAGTGTGATCGCTGTGCCCGCGCCGAAACCAGCACGCCAAGCCGCGAAAATCTCTCTCCGCTCGTACACGCCAGAAGATTTCGAATCGCTCTACGAAATTGACCAGGCCTGCTACGCCCCGGGTATCGCCTATTCCCGCCCGGAACTTCGTGCCTACCTCCGCTTCCCTAACGCGGATTGCCTGATCGCCACGGTTCGCGCGAAGCCGGTGGGCTTCTGCCTCACTGCGTACCGCGAAAATCGCGGTCACATCATCACGATCGATGTGCTGGAAGCATACCGGCGCCACAAAATCGGGTCGCGTTTGCTTGAAGCCGTCGAATCGCGCCTCGGACGGTCCGGCGTCAATGAAGTAATTCTCGAAACGGCAACCGAAAACCACTCCGCAATTGCCTTCTGGGAAAAGCATGGCTATCGTACTCGCGGCATCTGGAAGGGCTATTATCCGGGCGGCCGCGACGCCTACGCGATGATCAAGTCCATCGCCTGATTCCTTCGCGACAGAATTATCGGGGGCATCTTGAACGATTACTTACTCTCGCTCATCCTCGGCATCGTCGAAGGCCTTACCGAATTCATTCCCGTCAGCTCCACCGCTCATCTGCGCATCGCTGAATTTCTTCTGCATATCAATCTGAGCGACGGATACTGGAAGATGTACACGATCGTTATTCAACTCGGCGCGATCCTCTGCCTTCCGATCTATTTTCGGGAGCGCATCGCGAAATTTCTCTCCACATTTCCTCGGGGTGAACGCGGCAACCGCAACATTTTCACGCATCCGCTCAGCCTGGTACTCATCGCGTTCGTGGTCACCGCGATTCCCGCATTTCTACTCACGAAAATGATCGGCGAGCATCTCGAGAATCTGTACATCATGGGCATGAGCCTGCTGGTCGGCGGAATCGTGATGTGGTTTATTGACGCGATGAACTCGCCCTCGGAAAAAGCCGGGCCCAACGCGCCGTACAGCCGCATCCACACCTGGCACATGGAAGATATGTCGTTCGGGCAAGCCGTCTGGATTGGCGCCTGCCAGATTCTTTCTGCCGTTTTTCCTGGCACTTCGCGCTCGATGTCTACAATCGCCGCGGGACAAGTCGCGGGAATGTCGCGCGCGGCTGCGCTTGAATTTTCATTCTTTCTATCGATCCCCACGATGTTCGTAGCCACCGGTTACGCCGCGCTAAAATCTGTGCGCGGCAAAGGCGTCGAAAATCCAATCGGCGTTAGTCAGATTGACGCGCACGGCTGGATCGTCCTCGCCATCGGCTTTGTGGTTTCGTTCATCGTCGCCTACGGCAGCGTCGCGTGGTTTATGAACTGGGTCCGTACACGCGGTTTTGCGCCGTTCGCGATTTACCGCATTATTCTCGGCGCTGCGGTTCTCTACTGGGCCGCGCACGTCGCGATGTAAAACTCGTAGATCTGGACAGTTAGCGGCCTCTCTTTTATAGGTACCCCCGAGAGGCTTCTCTCTTAAGGTCTTAAGAGGATTCTCACGATAGGTTCACAATTCCGTAACAAGCGAGCCTTACTTTGCCCTTCCAATAAGCTTCTCACCAGGTCTGACCGGAGGGATCGAAATGCGAGCGCGTACGGTAGTGGGAGTTGTCTTGGCAATATCCGCTTGGGTTGGCGGCTGCGGCGGAGGTAGTCATCATTCAACAGGCCCAACAACTTCAACGACCGTGCCAAATACTGCGGTCGCAACCGGTTACAACCTGAGCGTTTACGTCACAGCTCCTGCCACCAACCTGCATCCGGATTCCATCATTCAGGTCGGAACGACTTTATTTGTTGGCTACCAAATGACGGGAGACGTCAAGGACGGCTCGAATCCCGCCCTGACGAACCAAGTTGTGCAGTACGACTTGACTGCTAATGTGCCCACCATATTGAAAACGTACACGGTTCCGGGGCACGTTGATGGCTTGATGGAATTTACTAGTACCGAAGTGTGGGCGATGGCGAACGAGGATGGAAATCCGGAACTCACCACTATCAATCTAACGACCGGCGCGCTGACAACCTATAAGCCCACGGTACCAACTGCTCATGGCGGCGGTTTCGACGACATGGCGCTTATCAACGGCGTCGTATACGTCACCGCGTCGAATCCCACGGTCCCGGGCGTCGCACCCACCGTGGTTTCACTCACCCTCAACCCCAATGGCACCACGTTCGACGTGGCCCCGGTGCTGGCCGGCAATGCTCAAGCGCTGGACATTACGCCTTCCGTTGGCGGCTCTCCGAATCCGACTTTCAACACTTTGGTTACGTTGAGTCTTACTGATCCAGATTCTGAGGGAATCGACCCTTCTGGCAACCTCGTCGTTGATAGCCAGGCAGACGGAAAACTGGTCTTTATTAAAAACATTGGTACTCCCACGCAATCTGCCAGTGTCCTCTCCCTTACGCTTTTCAACGACAAAGACGGCCCAACAACGCCGGTCGATGACACCCGCTTTGTTCCAGCTGCTCCTGGTCCGAAAGGCCAGCTGTACATGCTTTTCACTGACGCGAACCAAACGATCTTTCGGCTAGCCGCACCCTTTGTGGCCGGTACTGCGTACAGCTGTGGCCAAGGGCAGGTGATGATGTTGGATCTCACGACCGGACATCTCACCCCCGTCGCAGTTAGCATCGGTAACGCAGCGGCGCTATCGGATCCCCACGGCATGTTGTTTGTCACACTCTAGCGTCGCCTTGGCGAGGTTAAAGTTAAAAGTCATGGAGCGGCGGCGCAGTTCACTGGCGATCGCATTACTGGGGCTTTTGATACTCCAGATAGCGGTAGCAACGCCGCCTCTCCGCGGCTCGTCGGGCGCTCTCAGCCTGAACGTCATCGGGATGTTCCCGAGACTCGTAGGCGAGTTCGGTTACGCTGATTTAAACTCGGCCCGCAAGTATCCCTGGTTCTCGGAGTTTCGCAAGCAACTCCTGCCTCCCCGCTTCAGCCAGTTCGAACAGGTTCTTGCTTCTGTCGGCGTGGACTCAAATATGCAGGTAGACGAGCTGGCGTGGGGCGAATTGCCGCTGTCAAAGAACGGGCACGAAGGAATTGGCGTCGCTCTCGGGTCATTCGACACGGCTTCGATCGAAGATCGCTTTAAGCAGCAGAAAGTGCCCATGGTCGAATACCGGGGCCAGCACCTCTACGGTTCGGGCGACGTTTTACTCACGTTCCTGGATTTCAGCACCGCAGCCTTCGGCCCGCGGCCGGCACTCCAGAAACTCCTGGACGTCCGCATGGGCTCCGGAGAAAGTTTGCTGACAAACGACGCCCTCTTCCCGCTAATCAGCGAAGCCAATGGCGGCGGTCTTTTCTGGGTGGCTCTCGACAAGAGTAACGCTCATTTCGCAATGCAGCAGCTAGTCCCGCAAGCCACCCAATTCCGGCAGGCCGCCGCAGTGATCAACCGCGTGCACGCAATCATGATCCAAGTAGAGTCTGAAAACGGCATGGATGCGCGATTCCAGGTGGTCTGCGATTCGGTGGCTGACGCCAATCTTCTCGGTATCGCGCTCCAGGCAGGCGTGATGTTCCGGCGCTACGAAGATGCCCAAGCATTCCCCGACATAGCAAAGGTGTTGGACAATATTCGGATAACACCCAGCGGAGACAGGCTCATGGTCGAAGCGCCGGTAAGCGACGACCAGCTCAACGTGCTCATCAAAAGCATCCTGGCCGACGTCCCGATGTAGAAGTCCCCGCCCGGCTTCAGCCTACAGCGTCGATCCACACCGCGAATATGGGGTGCGGCGGCTTGCCGCCGCTTTGCTTTGCCCCGGTTCCGGCGGCGCATGCGCCACTCCCTGGCGAAGGTCTTGATGCCGTGAATTCACGCTGCGTAAAACCGGGCGCGACAGGCCTCGCCCTATTAAAGCGAGAGCAAGCTCTCACACTCCAAACGCCCTCAGAGACTGGCGATTGCCGCCAGCATGCGCGAGCTGCTATGGACGTTCATTGGTCGGCGATGTAAACTCTTGCGCTTAAATTGCGAGCGCGAGGCTGAGGTATATTTCGCGGCGCAAGATTCCCGGCGCGCCTGCCACGATTGAACACAATGGATCCCGACCCCAAAAGTGCCGTCAATGCCCCTCAAGGCGTGCCCTCCCTGGCTCAGCCTGTGGCTGCGCCACTCAGTCGCGCCGCGATATTCCTGGTCGTGACTCTGAAGCCGGAGCCGCAAGCTCGCGCCTCTGTCCGGTCGTTCTGCGGAGACCTCAGCGGGATTTTTCGCGCCGTGGAGATGCGCGACCTGGAAGCCGGGCTTTCCTGCATCATGGGCATCGGCTCCGACGCCTGGGACCGGCTGTTCTACTCGCCACGGCCTGCGATGCTGCATCCCTTTCGTGAAATTCGCGGCAAGAAGCATGCAGCAGTTTCGACGCCGGGCGATTTGCTCTTCCACATTCGCGCCAAGCGAATGGATTTATGTTTCGAGCTTGAGACTCAAATCATGACAGCTCTGGGCGAAGGCGTCGCGCCCGCGGACGAAGTGCAAGGCTTCCGCTATTTCGACGATCGCGATCTCATCGGCTTCGTTGACGGCACCGAGAATCCGCGGGGCCAGCAGGCTGTCGACGCGGTTGTTATAGGTGACGAGGACCCGGCGTTCGCAGGTGGAAGCTACGTCCTCGTGCAGAAATACCTGCACGACATGCAGGGTTGGGACGCCCTACCCACAGAAGCCCAGGAAAAAATCATAGGCCGCAAAAAATTGTCGGACATCGAATTGGACGATTCCGTCAAGCCCACTTCAGCGCACAACGCGCTCACCACCATCACCCTTGACGGCAAAGAGGTGAAGATTCTGCGCGACAACATGCCCTTCGGCCGGCCCGCGCAAGGGGAATTTGGCACCTATTTTATCGGCTACTGCCGTTCGCCCCGTCCCATCGAACAAATGCTTGAGAACATGTTTATCGGGCGGCCGCCGGGCAATTATGACCGGCTTCTCGATTTCAGCCGCGCCGTCACCGGCAACCTGTTTTTCGTCCCCTCCGCTACGTTTTTGGACGCTGTCGCGGATATGACAGACGATGGAGCCGCAGACGCGACGGAAGACCAGTCCACGCATGAAGCGCCCTCCGCCACCCCCGCAGCGGTTGAGAATTCTGAAGCCATCCCGGCAAGCGGCGACGGTTCGCTGGGCATCGGTTCCCTCAAAGGAGATTTCGCCAATGAATAACCTCCATCGCGAGCTAGCCCCCATTTCGGATGGGGCGTGGGCTCAAATTGAGGAGGAAGCATCGCGCACGTTCAAGCGTTACATCGCAGGGCGGCGTGTCGTTGACGTCGAGGGCCCCGCGGGCGCTGCGTTTTCGGCCGTCGGCACGGGCCATTTGAAGACGATTGCGGCTTCGAAAGACGGCATCATCGCCCGGCAGCGCGATGTAAAACCGCTGGTCGAGCTGCGTTTTCCCTTCGAGCTCAATCGCCAGGCGATTGACGACGTCGAGCGCGGCGCGAACGATTCCGACTGGCAACCAGTGAAGGACGCCGCCCGTCAGATCGCTTTTGCCGAAGATGGCGCGATTTTCGACGGCTACGCGGCCGCGGGCATCGGGGGAATCCGTCAGGGCACCAGCAATCCCGTTAAGACTCTCCCGGCCGATGTGCGCGAATACCCGGATGTGATCGCGCAATGCCTCAGCCAGCTGCGGCTGGTCGGCGTAAACGGCCCCTACGCGGTTCTCCTTGGTGCCGATGCCTACACCGCACTTGCCGAGACCAGCGACCACGGCTACCCGGTGCTCGAGCACGTCAAGCGCCTCGTCAAAGATAAAATCATCTGGGCGCCCGCCATCGCCGGCGCCTTCGTGCTCACAACGCGCCGCGGCGATTTTGCATTATATCTAGGCCAGGATGTTTCCATCGGCTATCTCAGCCACAAGGACGCGGCTGTGCGTCTTTATCTGCAGGAAACATTTACCTTCCTGTACTTTACTTCGGAGTCTGCTGTGGCTCTCTCTCCTGCTGGAAAGGCGTAGGGAGCGTAAGGCACAACAGGCATTGCTCTTAGCGAGCGTCAGTTAAATTATCGAACGTGGAATCGGACTGCCTTCAGAAAGCATCCTAACCTTACCGACGAGGTTTTGCAGTCATAGCGATCGGACAAGGAGAGCTTATGTACGTTATTACAGGCGCCAGTGGAAATACTGGAAGTGTTATCACCGAAAAGCTTCTGGCAAAGGGAGAGAAAGTGCGGGTGATCGGGCGCGACGCGAAGCGCCTGGAGCGATTTACGCAGAAGGGTGCGGAGGCATTCGTTGCCGATGAGACGGACAGAAACGCTCTCACGAAAGCATTCTCTGGCGCGAAGGCGGTATACGCGATGATTCCGCCTAACGTGGTTTCTTCAGATGTTCGCGCGTACCAGGAGCAAGTGAGCGACGATCTTAGCCGCTGCTATCACGAAGAACGGAGTTAAGCACGCCGTCGTATTAAGCAGCGTGGGCGCGGACAAGCCAGACAGAACCGGGCCCGTGGTTGGCCTGCATAGTCTCGAGAAGAAACTCGACGGGATAGCTGGATTGAATTCTCTTTACTTGCGCGCAGGCTACTTTATGGAGAATATTCTGCCGCAGGTGAGCGTGATCCAGTCGTTCGGTGTGATTGCAGGGCCCGTGCGACCGGATCTGCCTTTGTGGATGATAGCGACACGCGACATTGGCGCCGCAGCCGCCGAGGCGCTGCTGAAACTTGATTTCAACGGGAAGCACACGCGTGAGTTGCAAGGGCCTCGCGACGTGACTTACAACGACGTTGCGAAAATAGTGGGCGCGGCGATTGGCAAGCCTGACTTGAAATATATGCAAATGCCTGCAACGCAATTGAAGCCTGCTTTGACGCAGATGGGGATGTCTTCCAACATGGCGGACTTGCTGCTCGAAATGGCGGAGTCGCTGAATTCGGGCTACATGAAGATGCTGGAACCACGATCACCCGCGAATTCCACTCCCACGACGCTCGAAACCTTCGTGGCAGACGTTTTTGTCCCGGCATATCGCGGAAAGGCAGCTGGGGCTTAGTCCCAGTCCGCGCGTCGCTTGCGAAAATACGAAACGGGTTCCGATTCGCGTTGCTTTGAAGTTTCGGGAGGGACTTCGTGCCGCAGATGCCTTGCAAGGCCACGGGAGGTGCGCTCAACACCTCCCCAGCTCGTTGACTTAGTTTTATCCCCGCTCTAAACTGCATCCCCGATGCCCGACCCCACTTCCCTCGAAGGCCGCACCTTCTCCCATTATCGCATTCTTGAAAAGCTTGGCGGCGGTGGCATGGGCGTTGTCTTCCGCGCGGAAGACATAAAACTGAAGCGCTTTGTCGCGCTCAAATTTCTCCCCGACGATGTCACCAAAGATCCAGCCGCACTCGAACGCTTCCGTCGCGAAGCACAAGCCGCTTCCGCGCTGAACCATCCCAATATCTGCACGATTCACGACATCGACGAAGACAACGGCATCCCCTACATCGCGATGGAGCTGCTCGAAGGCATCACGCTCAAGCATCGCATCAACGGCCAGCCGGTCCCGCTCGACCAGCTCCTCGAAATCGGCATTGGGGTTCTCGACGCGCTCGAAGCCGCCCACGAACGCGGCATCGTTCACCGCGACATCAAGCCCGCGAATCTCTTCGTCACCGCTCGCGGCCGCGCCAAGGTTCTCGACTTCGGGCTCGCCAAACAAGTCGCCGGGCGCGCCGTCGCTGAAACCGTCACTGCCGGAGGTGCGCTCGACACGGACCCAAACCTCACCAGCCCCGGCATGGCCCTCGGCACCGTGGCCTACATGTCGCCCGAGCAGGTCCGGGGCGAAAAGCTCGACGCGCGCTCCGATCTTTTTTCCTTCGGCCTCGTGCTGTACGAAATGGCCACCGGCCAGCAAGCGTTTTCCGGAAATACCACAGGAGTAATTTTCGCCGCGATTCTCGAGCGCGAACCAATTCCACCCGCGCGCTTGAATCCCGCCTTGCCTCAGGAGCTCGATCGCGTCATCAGCAAAGGCCTCGAGAAAAATCCGCGCTTGCGTTACCAGACCGCGCGCGACATGGCTTCCGACCTCGAGCGCCTCAAGCGCGACACCAGCTCCGGCCGCTCCGCTCAAATCAAATATGTTGACCAGCCCGGCTCGGGCTCCGCTCCGGCCGTTAGCGTCGCGACTTCGGTGCCGCAATCGAGTGCGCAATCAGTGGCAGTCGCGCCCGTTTCATCCGCAAGCTATTCTGCTTCCGCTGTCGCGCCCGCCCGCGATGCCAACGGTTCCGGCTCCGCTGCCCTGCAAGCGGCGCGCGAACACAAAGGCAAACTCATCATCGGCTCCATCGTCGCGCTCGGAGTTCTTGCCGTCGCAGGCTACGGTGTCTTCTCCATGCTCCGGGGCAAAGCCGCTAGGCCCTTCCAGAATTTCACTATCACGCAAATCACCAACACCGGGAAATCGATCGAAGCCGCCATCTCTCCGGACGGCAAATACGTCGTCAGCGGCATCACCGACAACGGCCTGGAGAGCGTTTGGCTCCGCAACATCCCCACCTCGAGCGATACACAGGTGCTTCCTCCTGCGCCGCGCAGCTACCGTGGCTTTACCTTTTCCCCGGACGGAAACTATATCTACTTCAGCCGCGCTGAAAACACCGTCGAAACTGTTCGCTTCATCTATCGCATCCCTGTCCTCGGTGGCGAACCGCAAGTAGTAGCCAAGGATGTCGACTCGAACATCACATTTTCTCCCGATGGCAAGCGGATCGCCTACGTTCGCCAAAACGATCCCGAGATCGGCAAGTATCATTTGCTGATCGCCAATGCCGACGGCTCAGGCGAGCACAGCTTCGCTACCGGCTCGACCGACGACGCTCCCACAAACGTCGATTGGTCGCCCGACGGGAAATTGATTGCCGGATCGGTGTTTCACAACGATCGCGGCCTCACGTCGGTCGAATCCGTGGACGCGACTGCGACCGGCGACAACGTGGCTTGGCAGCCCCTCGCCTCGGTGAAAGCCAGCGTCGTCACCGATCTCGCCTGGTTTCCGGATATGCGCGGCTTGCTGATTTCCCATCTGGGCCGCGAGTCCGGCTACAGTCGGAATCAAATCGCTTACATCGCCCTGCCTTCGGGCGAGACCACAGCCATCACCAAGGACACGAACAACTATTCCAACGTGAGCCTCTCTGCCGACGGCAAGACCATCGCCACCTCGCAGCAAAGAGCTTCTCGTACGTTTTACCTTCTGCCTGCCGATGGGGGCGGCCTGAATGCCTTGCCTCGGCCCATCTTCGAACAGGAGCGCGACATCGCGAATTTTGCCTGGGCCGGCAATGACCAAGTCGTCGTTTCCGAAGCCGACAAGCTTGTCCGCTTTTCGCTCGACGGAAAATCTCGCGCCGTTCTTGCCAGCGATCCCAATGCGTTTCTCAACGCGCCCGAAACGTGCACCACTGCCGGCGCAGCTGGGTCGAACGCTCCCGAATCGCACCGCATCGTCTTCGCCTGGGCCGGCCACGGCGAGAACGTCAGTGGACGCAGGATCTACCGCGTCGATCTGGACGGCTCGAATCTCAAGCAGCTCACCGACGGTCACGGCGACCAGACCCCCAGCTGCTCGCCCGACGGCAAGTGGGTCTATTTCGTCAACAACAATCCCGACCGCATTCGTCGGGTTTCGATTGACGGCGGTGCGGTGGAAGACGTCCCCGGCACAACGATTCCCAATTCCATCTACGGCGGCTTCGCCGCGCATATCTCGCCCGATGGCTCTAAGATCGCCATCGTGATGAGCGAAGCGACTCAAGCGATGACCGGCGGAGGGATGGACGAGAGAATTGCGCTCGTCAGCCTCGATCCCGCTTCCAAGGGCGCGCGCCAGCTGATCACTCCCAATCCGCATATCACCGGCAGCGTCCACTTCACGCCCGACGGCAAATCGCTCTCCTACGCCGTCCGCGAGAACGGCGTTGACAACGTCTGGGTCCAGCCCATTGACGGCGGCCCCGGCCACTACATCACCAAATTCCCGTCCGATCAAAGCCGCGGCGGCTTCGCCTGGTCCCCCGACGGTAAAACCCTCGCCATCCTCCGCGGCCGCCTCGATTCCGACGTGGTATTGCTGCGCGACACAGGCTCCACCCGCTAGGTTCATTTTGGAGTACGACGGCTCGCCGCGGCTTGTCACGCCCCGGCTCGCCGAGCGAGGTCGGAGCGTTTTATTGGACACATATCCACGAATTACCTGATTTACCCTCCGCGCAGCTTTGCTATAGTTGGGCCGTCACTCGCGAGGCTCGCCGTTCGAGGCGAGCGCTTTTGGGCTTCCGCGCGACAGCGCCCGCGCCGCCCAGATTCGAGCGAGCTGCCTTCCCCTTTGCTTTATCTTCCGGGTTCCGTTGTGTCCAGACACGGGCGTATCCTTGTGCGAGCGATGCGTTTGAAATGGCCCCCGCCCGAGCGACGGGTTTCAAGGTGGGCCCCTGCTTTAGCAGGGGGGCTGGACTTCAGCCCAGCCAAAAAGCAGTCGCTCTAGGAATGGCTTTAGCCGTGGGAATTTCGGGTGTGCGCGTGCTTCAAGGCGAGCCCCCAATTCCCGGCGCTGAAGCGCAGGATCGGAGTGGGAGTTTTTTCGGAGCGCTCAAGCGCTCCTCCCCGCATGAATGCGGGGGCTCCCACCGAAAAGCAACTGCGCTGACAGGATGGCAATGCTGCAGAAAGACAAGGCCAAAGGAGAAGTAAGTGCGCATCCTTACACCGACCGAGAATAAACGCATCAACGAGATGATCGGCTTCGTCGGGCTCAGCCTCGCGGTGCTGCTCGCGCTCAGCTTGCTTTCCTACTCACCGCACGATGCGTCGTTCAACGTGGCTGCTCGAGCACCCGCGTCGGGACCGGCTCGGAATTGGATTGGGCCGGTGGGCGCACACATCTCCGATCTCTTCTTCCAATTCTGCGGGTTCAGCGCGTTTCTGTTTCCTGTAGCGATGTTTTTGGTGGCGATGCGATGGTTCCGGAGCCAGTTGCTTGAGGCGCCGGTGGCAAAAATGATCGGGTCGGCAATGGTGCTTTCATCGCTTTCTGCGGGAATGGTGCTGCTGCATTTTCCGGATGTGCGAGGAGCGCTCCCTTCAGGTGGATTGCTGGGAACCGTGCTGGCGCAGGGTTTGCGCGCCGCATTCAATCCGGTTGGCGCGCTGCTGGTAACATCCGTTACTTTTTTCACTGCGCTATTTTTGACAACGAGTTTTTCGCTTCGCGCCGCTGCGGGATGGCTGAAGAAGCCAATGAACCCGGATGGAATCGTCGGGAAACTTTCGACCCGGGTGAAGGACTGGCGCGAGGAGCGCGAATCGCAGCGCCTGAAAAAGAGGGTGGAGGAAATCAAGATTGCGGGACGCCCTGCGGTACCGCCGCAGCGGGTGTCGGCTTCGGCGCGTGAGATGCTCCCTACTGTGGATGAGGAGGAAGAAGAGGAAGCGGATTCCGCTAACGCTGAACTGGATCTCGATGCGCGTGTCGCGCCCGGGCCTGCGGTGATCAAGTTCCACGAGCAGGAGCGCGTGGCCCCGCCACCACCGAAGAAGAGCGCTCGCGAACCAAAAATCGCGGTCGGCAAGACGGCTTACCGGCTCCCCTCCCCCAGCCTGCTGCAGGCGGCCGAGCGCGGCGAGAAAATGACGGAGAGCGAGCTGAAGGAATACGCCCGCGCGATCGAGTTGAAATGCCAGGAATTCGAAGTGAATGGCCAGGTGACGCAGATCAACCCCGGCCCGGTGGTGACGACTTTTGAATTCAAGCCTGAGGCTGGCATCAAGTACAGCCGCATTACCGGCCTTGGCGACGATCTCTGCCTTGCTCTGCGCGCCGAGTCCATTTTAATTGAACGCATCCCAGGGAAATCAACGGTCGGAATCGAAGTACCCAATCCTCATCGCGAGACGATTGCGTTGCGCGACATTGTCGAGGCGCCGGAATTCAGCCATTCGCCTTCGAAGCTCACGATGCCCTTGGGCAAAGATTTAATCGGCAGGATTCGCGCGGCCGATCTCACGCAAATGCCGCACCTTCTGATTGCAGGCTCGACCGGAACGGGTAAAAGCGTCTTCATCAATTCCCTGTTGATGGGCATGCTGTACAAGGCCACGCCGGAAGAATTGAAACTGGTGCTCGTCGACCCGAAGCAGGTGGAGCTGGGAATTTATTCCGACATTCCGCACCTGCTGACGCCGGTGGTGACCGATGCGAAGGTGGCGGCGAACGTCCTGCGGAATGCCACGCGCGAGATGGAGCGGCGTCTGAAGATGCTGGCCGGACGCAGTGTGCGGAATATCGCGCAGTACAATCAGACCTTTGAGAAGGGCCATTCGCTTTCGCTCTTTGAAAATTCGGAAGACGAAGAAGCGAAGCCGCTGCCGTATGTGGTGATCGTGATCGACGAATTGGCCGACTTGATGATGGTGGACACGAACGGCGTCGAAGAATCAATCACGCGGCTGGCGCAGATGGCTCGTGCTGTGGGCATCCATTTAATTCTGGCCACCCAGCGGCCGTCAGTGGACGTGATCACCGGCTTGATCAAGGCGAATTTCCCGGCGCGCATTTCGTTCCGCGTGGCGAGCAAGATTGACTCGCGCACGATTCTGGATTCGAACGGCTCGGAATCGCTGCTGGGCAAGGGCGACATGCTGTATCTGCCGGCGGGGTCGTCGCGGCTACACCGCATTCACGGACCGTACGTGCACGAATCGGAAGTGACGGCGGTATGCGAATTCTGGCGCGAGCAGGCCAGAGCGATCTACAACGAGGAGCTACTCAAGCCCCCGCGCGATGAAAATTCAGCCAAAGGAGGGAGCGACGACGCAGGCGACGGCGAGGACGTGGACGACGAACTCTACCAGGATGCTGTCCGCGTGGTCTGCGAGATGGGCCGCGCTTCCACTTCTACCTTACAGCGCCGGTTGCGCGTGGGCTACGGTCGCGCGGCGCGCCTGATCGATCTTATGGAGAAGGATGGAATCGTCGGGCCACCTGATGGCGCGAAGCCCCGCGAAGTGCTGAAAGCAAAAGGTTGGATGAAGGAATTCGACGACTCGATGAAATAGCAGCATTCCTGCCTGGTGTGTTCCCTTCCGCGGAATGAAAAAAACTCAGACCGTGGGCAAGTCGACTTGAACCATCGTGCCCGAGCCGGCTGAAACAATCTTGAATTTTCCCCGCTGTTCCTGGACCCTGTGCTTCATGCCGGTCAAGCCCAGGCCGAGATGCGCGCCGTTTCCGTTGAACTCTTCCAGTTTGTCCGCGGAAATGCCGATGCCGGAGTCGTGAACTCGCAGCCGCACTTGATTGCCGTCAAAACTCAAAACTACTTCGGCGGCGGAAGCCTTGGCGTGCCGATGAATATTGGTCAAGCTTTCCTGCAACACACGAAAGAGCGTGAGTTCGATGGCCTGACCGTGACGCTGCGCCTCACCTTCGACTCGGAAATTTACTTTAATGCCGGTGCGCTTCGAGAAACCTTCCACGAACCATTCCGCGGCCGATGCGAGACCGACTTCGTCGAGCAGAGGCGGGTGCAGCAAATACGACATCGTCCGCGCGCCATTTAGACTCTCGGACAGGATTGCGGACAGATCGGTGATGACCTCATCGTCTGGATGATTTGTGAGATGCGTGTCGGCGAGTATCTTTGCGGCGCTGAGGCTTTGCCCGAGACCGTCGTGCAACTCTCGCGCGATGCGCCGGCGCTCTTCGTCCTGCGCCTGCAAAAGCTGGATGCTGAGTCTGCGGGATTTGTGCTCCTCGCTGGTGCGGTAGTGAAGCTCCTGCGCGAGCCTTCGGTAATGCTCCCAGATCAGAAAGATGGCCAGAAGGAATGCTGCGACGAGCACGATTATCGTGATGCGAAAGAGTTTCTCGGCCAGTGCTTTCCGCTGAGTGAGCAGAATTTCTTCGGCCTTATTAATCTCGGCGATAATTGCGGCTCCTTGGGTGGCCCATTCGACGATCTCAGAACTCAATTTCGATTGTGTGGCCTCATTCTTAATGCCGGATTTCGCCAGCTGAATACTTTCTGCGCTGGCGTTGAGCCTCTGCAGCATTACCGTTTCCAAGCGGTTGCAGCGCTGCAGTTGTTCTTGATTGTCAATCATCAGGCTCTTAACCTGAGCCAGGTTCGAAAGGGCGCCCTCGCGCGCGGCGGCGAAATCGCGGAGGAATTGCGAATCACCGCTGCTCAAAAAGAAGCTGCGCGAACGGCCGGCCTTGGCGACCTCTTTTTCAACTGAATCTAGAGTGAGCTGCACCTGGAAGGTGTGCTGCACCCAACGCTGGCTTTCATAAAGCCGCCGAATCATCCAGGCGGTAGCGAGGGCGCTGAAAAGCAGAAGCGCGAGGGCGGACAGGAAAATATTGCGGGGGCTGATTTGGCGCCACATAGTCTTCGTGTTCGTGAAAGCCGACTGGACCTTGGACAGGAAAGGAATTTTAACGTAAATTCACTCCCAGCGTACGACATCGATGCCGTTGCGGCCGGTCACCAAGCTGCAGACGGTTGAAGTGATCGAGGGAGCTTCGAATGCGTATCCAGAAATGCGGCATGCCTCGCCTCCTGGTGCTTCAGCTATTCGTGGTTTTTCTGATGCTGTCCTGTGCGTCGAGCCAGCCGACGCGGCGATTAACGGTTCACGTAAAAAAAGATTTTGTGGGGAAGGTGCATATTGTGACCTGCGCCGGAACTTCCACTGCTGTCGAGGTTTATGTGAGTAGCGACGGCACGGGCGAGACATCGGTGTGCCCGGCGCGAGGCGAAGACGTGGCCGTGACTTTGGCGCGTGGCGAAGAACAGCGGGTGGTGGCGCCGGAGGAGATCGTGATTCCGCGGACTGGGGACGGGATCGCTACCAGCATCCAAGTGGATGTTCGGCCCTGACTTCGCGATCCGAGGGACCCGAAACCCATTTACTTCCATTAATCTTGAATTCCTACAGAGCTAACGCTTGAATGAGGCGGCG
The DNA here is from genome assembly GCA_963729525.1 of uncultured Acidobacteriota bacterium. Classification (GTDB taxonomy): domain Bacteria; phylum Acidobacteriota; class Terriglobia; order Acidiferrales; family UBA7541; genus Palsa-295. Next base: position 1,042,112 of record CAVSOB010000005.1, on the reverse strand, counting down.
GGGACAAACGGCGGCTTATATTTTCCCGGTTCATCTGCACTCTTCCATTTGTCCCCTGCCCGCGAGTAGCCTACTGACCTGCGGCCTTTGTCTTCGAGCCGTGATGTTCTGCGTGGAGTTTAGCTGCTTCAGAGGCATGGTGTGTGGCGTGATGAAGATGCCCTTGCGCAGTATGGGCGTGATGTGCTGCTGTTTCGTAGTTGCCTGACTCGTGGTGCTTTGCGGCTTCGCGATGATGCCGGGCAGCGTGGTCGTGATGCTCGGCAGCCTTACCGTGGTGTTCTGCAGCTTGCTTTGACATTTTGTTTCTCCTCGATTGGACTTCAGTTCTTGCGAGGACTGGCAAACCCACTCTATGACCGGCAAGCGTCGGGAGTATATACAGAATGTTACTGTCCAAAAACAAACAGTCGGGGCCATTGGTCGCGACGGACGCTCACTTGGGAGCGAGTACATTAAACAAACGTCAAAATTAAGCGCCTACACGGCGCATCGGCAAAAAGCTGTATTGCGGGGCGCTCCGGAGCGGGGTTAACACTGGGAGTCAAGAGCCAAAAGCTCGCCTTAGCGGTCGAGGAGGAGTCCGTGCAAAAGAAGCCTAAGGTGTTATTTCTTTCCAGGGGCAATGCCACGCGAGGCCAGATGGCGGAAGGCTTCTTGCGAACCATGGCCGGGGACCGGTTTGAAGCGACCAGCGCGGGAATCGAGCCAGGCAAATTGAATCCCACGGCCATTGAGGTGATGAATGAAGCCGGCGTCGATATTTCGCACCAGCAGGCGAAGAATGTGAAAGATTTGTTGAAGGAGCATTTCGGTTATGTGATCACCGTCGGCGATTCGGCTCGCGAAAAGGCTCCCATATTTCCGTTCACGCCGAATCTCGTGCACTGGAGTATTTATGACCCGGATAGCGCACAGCACTCTGCGGAAGAGAAAAAGAATGTGTTTCGCCGCGTTCGGGACGAGATTCGAGCCAAGATAGAGAGCTTCCTCAGCGAGACCACGAAGAAAAAACCGCAGCTTTCCAAGACGGCAGATGCGAGATAGAAGAATCGCAGTTTAGGCGCAGTGCAAAAGGCAAGAACCCACTACGGCAGCTAATTGGACGTTGCAACTTTCGCTGTTGCCGAGGCGGGAGACGAGGCTGTCGGCGCCGCCGTACTTGGCGGGGCGGGCTGAATCGCGACGGGAGTCGACGAGGACGCCCATTGGAGCCGGCCGCTGCTATTGTTCACTTCCTGCACAATTTCCGTGAACAGGTGATCTTGCGCGATGGCCCGTTTCGTGTAGTCCACGATGTAACTGACGCCGAATTCGAGATTTCCGCCATTCACGGTGAGTGTGATCTGAGGCTCCAAGGAAGGATTCACCGTTTCATAATAATCGCTCACGGCTTTCCACGACCTCTGCGCCTCCTCCAAATAATCGCTGATCAATTCTTTGGCTACTCGTGTGAGCGTTTCCCTGGCGAGCTGGCAATCGCTGCTGGTTGTCAACACCACCTTAATTTCGTCCCAGATGAACTGGAACCCTTGCGAGTAGTTGAAAACGGGTCCCTTCAAAACAGCGCTGTTGGGAGTGCGAACGAGGCGGCCGTTGTACATATCCTTGCTCACCCAGTTCCCTGTTTCCATTAGCGTCGTTCGCAAAAGACCGATGTCGATCACATCTCCCCGCGTATCGCCTATCTGGACTCTGTCGCCCACCATGTACAGCTTCGAAAAACCGATAGCGAAAGCACCGGCGAGGCTGGCCAGCACGTCTTGCAGAGCCACCGCCACGCCTGCGCCAATAACACCGATGGCGAAGCTGAGGCGCCCTAAGCGATCTTCAAAGAGCAAGGCGAGAAAAAGCAGAATCGTGATGTACCCGGAAAAGATGACGAATTTGCGGACCTTGTAACGCGAATCGGCCCGGCCAAAACGCCGGGGCAGAGTCTGTTCGAGAACACGGAACCCGGCGTGGATAAGGAGGATGCCGACAATGGCGGCGACACACTTGCCGAAGAGCGAAAGCGACATCGCCTGTTTTAGAAGTTCATTCATGCTGCCGGATTTCCCATATTGCTGTGAGCTGCGAAAGGAGTCTATATCTTATCTTTTATTGGGTGGATCGAGCCGAGCCTTTTTCGAAACAGGTCTTGAATAGGGCTCAAGATGCCCTTCTGAGCTCACGCATTTTTCGACATGCTGGACGTTTCTTTTGCGGTCCATCGGGCGTTCTGGGGCCGGCTCACGACAAGATTCTTCAGCTTGCGTGTATGCGGTCGGCGGGAACTTCCACTTCGTTGATACCGCGGAAGGAGAAGAGTAGCCGGACGAGAAATTTTGGCGGATCCTCGGAGGTCTGCTTCACGATGTTTCCTACTGCGTCCGTGACGGCCGCGTGAAAGGTTACGCTTTCGACTTGCATGCCGGCGAGATTGACTCGGACGAGCTGTCCTGGTTTGAGTGAGGATTCCATCGGACTCTTCATTCTCGCGCCTGCTGTCGCTCTTGTCCACTTTGCCGGGCGTTAGCTTGATGCCGTGCCGCTGGGGTCAGGTCAGGCTCTGCGACGGCTAGGCCGCCTAGTACGCGAGTGTGAAAGTCACGTCATATGAAAGCGTCGGCTTGAGTGAGCGAAAGATATCTTTTGTGCACACAATCGGTTTTGAATTGGCTTGTTAACCCTCAAAAATCACCGATGCAGTTTGGTCTCGCGATTGCTTTGTATCATTGGGGTCGGGGTCCACGCGTTGTGTGCGGGATCGGTTTGAAAAGGGGACAAGTATTTTGGGGCCCAGTCTTGGGAAACGGTTTTTCAGGAACTTTTGGTTTTGGCGGTTCGAAGCGCTGGCGGTTCTGGCTTTTGTGGCTCTTCTAGGCTGGTCAATTCTCGGTTGGTCGTCCCTAAAGGCGGGTGCGACGTCGAGTGCCGGCAGCCGAGATAATTCGTTTCGTCGGTACGGCACCGTTGTCTCGCCGTTTGAGTTCCCTCGTCTCGCAGTCTCCGCTACTCTTCACGACGGCGAGACAGGCAGCAGGCGGCCAGTTTATCCCTACTCGATCATTCCTGGCGGTGTGGTGAGCGCGGCGGAGCTGCGAAGCGCGGTGGCGCATGATCCGGTGGTCGCGGCGCACTACGCTGCATTTGATCTGGCGAATGCGCGCGTCGTCCAAGTGCAAGAAGCTCGCTCCGTTTACGTTTCCTATCGCAGAGGCGACGATGTCTTCTGGACTTCGAAGAAATTACGCCTCGCTGTGGGGGAAACGTTGATCACCGATGGTCAGCACATTTCGAGGACTCGCTGCGGCAACCAAATCTCCGACGAACCACGCATGCCGGTCTCACTGGCTGGCGATCCTGAGCCGCAGATGCTGGACGCACCGGTTCCATACGAAATCATCGAGCCATTCGTCGCGTCCATCGGCGGCGAGATTGGAGGCGGCGGCATACCCAACGCTCTTCCGTTCCTCGCACTCGCCGGTGCGGGAGGTGGTGTTGGTGGAACCACTGGGGGAGCGGGAATTTCGTCCGTGCCTATAATTCCAGCGACGGGCGGCGGATTTTCCTCGCCGAATAACCCACCTCCGATTTCGACTCCCGAGCCTGGCAGTTTCATTCTGCTTTCTACCGGCTTCGGCGCTGTCTGTCTTTTTCGCAAACTCCGCGAGACATAACAGGCTGGTGGAATGGTGCCGAGGGGCTGAATAGCACCAAGAGTACAGGGTGCTCTATTCCGATTGCGATAGACTTAGCCACTTCCGCAGTGGCTTAATTCCCAGCTTTTTTAGTCTCGGCACGGAACTTGCGGAAATTCCATTCGGGAGCCCACCCAGAGACCTTAGCGCCAGCCGAGTGGGATCGACTGTCTTTTTCCCTTAACAGACGTTCGTCGCTAGTAGTGCTAAGCTCAGTTCATAACTTGGGAGGCGTCCCATGTGGCGTAAATCGGAAGACAGCAAACCAAAATCTTCTCCTGGAGTTTCGCCTTCTACGATTAACGAAATGCAGTTTGTGTCTGCTTTCCTCCGCCCAACATTCTGGCACCGCAGCGCCGCAAGGCCCTTCGGGCATCCCAGCCGCCGTAAGTCGCGGCATCAAGATCAAAGGAGAGATTTCCGGTCACGGTGATCTCTTCCTGGAGGGCGAGTTCGAAGGAAAAATTGTTCTCGACAGCGGAACTTTCACGGTTGGCCCGAACGCTCGTGTCAGGGCGGAAATCGAAGCCCCTGAAGTTATCATTCGTGGCGAAGTGATTGGCACGCTCAAGTCCTGCGAGCGCGTCCATATCTGGAGCACTGGTAAACTCACGGGCGACATGGAGACTAGGGGCATTGTGATCGAGGATGGCGCGGTCTTGAATAGCAAGGTGGTTGTCCCCCAAGCCCCAGTATCTGCAGTCTCGGCAAGCGAAATAGACCGGCCGGCTCCGCCCTCTAGCCCGGAGCCTCCCCCGCGAGCCAAAGGCGCTAGCGCATCGTAGCTACCACAAGCAATTGGACGCCGTGCGGAGACGTGGTTCGTACGACGCCCAAATGGACCTGCCCTTTGACGCGCTTCCTTCAGCTTCAGGCGTTCGACCAATTTGAAGATGGAGCCTGCGAAGTACATCGACGCGATCACGATCGGTCCGGAAGATGATTGCAAAGTCAACTGCAACGGCGGATGGAAGCTCTTGGGCAATTCTGAGTGTGCCGAGGGGCAGAATCGAACTGCCTACGCCGGCCTTTTCAGGGCCGCGCTCTACCGATGAGCTACCTCGGCACAGGGACAACCAACGATTCTACGGAAAAGGTGCAGGAGTGAAAAGAGAAAACGCGTGGGCAAATCGGGGGAGGCGGTTTGAATCGCAGCCATGACGAATTGCAATCGCCAGACTAGCGCGGTAGGAAAATTCGAAGTCAAAGGTCTCAGGGCCATCCCGAGCCAGAATCGATCGGGGAGGACCTGACCTACGTTTTGTGTGCGGTGTTGAGGCGTTTGGGGCCGCTGACGAAGGGGCTACCGAGTTCGTAGAAGCGTAGAACGCGATCGGCGTCTTTCGTGATGCCTATGCGGATGCTCTCGCCGATTGGGCCGGTCTTGCGGACGGCTGAGCCCAGCCAGAGCGGACCTTCGCCGTCGACCAGATTCAGCCCGTCCAATTTGCGATCTATGCGGAATGCGGAGGCTACGCGCCCGGGGCCGCGAGCGAGATCGAGCACTTGGTGGGTGTGGCGGGTGCGCTTCATGATATTTATCCCTTCGAGAGGCTCGACGGCGCGGATCAGTACGCCCGTGCCAATTCCCTGCTTGCCGCTGGAAATATTCAGCATGAAATGATTTCCGTAGCAGAAATAGACGTAGGCGTGGCCGCGTTCGAGGAAAAGCGATTTATTGCGCGGAGTGAGCCCGCGGAAGGAGTGCGCGGCGGCGTCGCCGACGAGATAGGCTTCGGTCTCGACGATTCGTCCGCTGAGACGGCCTTGCGGCATATCGTGCACGAGCGACTTGCCGATGAGAGATTTCGCGAGCTTGACCGTATCCACCGGCAGGTCGCGCAGACGAAGACGGCGAATCTGGCGCGAGAGCGAGCCGGGCGGGCCAGCTTGCAGAGGAGGTGTTGGGGCCATGATTTCGCGTAGCTATGATATGCGATGTTTTATTTGAACGTTCGGCTCGAATGAGAGAAACTCGTGGGCGCCGCGAGCCTTTTATTCGTTGTGAATGGATGGCAACCAAAGGACGAACAATTTTCGGCGCGCAAGAAACAATTCCTGGAGCATCGCATGACAACGGAATCGGTGCCGTCAAAAGAACTGACCTGGCCGGCGTTGCCGTACGCCGAGTGGAAAGAGACCTGCCAGACGCTGCATATGTGGACGCAGATTGTGGGGAAGGTACGGCTGGCGCTCAGCCCATTCATTAATCACTGGTGGGAGGTGCCGTTCTACGTGAGCGCGCGCGGTTTGACGACTTCCGCGATTCCCTACCGCGCCGGAGTCTTCGAAGCTGAATTCGATTTTATCGAGCATGCGCTGCGCATTGAAACCAGCACGGGCGAGACGGATGTGATCGACCTTGGACCGAAAAGTGTGGCGAGCTTTTACAAAGAATTCATGGCGTCGCTGAAATCGCTGGGGATCGACGTGAAAATCTGGCCGATGCCGGTGGAAGTTCCGAATCCGATTCGATTCGATCAGGACACGACGCATGCATCGTACGATCCCGCGTACGCGGAGCGCTTCTTTCATGTTCTGGTGACGCTGAATCCAATTTTTCAGGAGTTTCGCGGGCGATTTATCGGCAAGGACAGCCCGGTGCATTTTTTCTGGGGCAGCTTCGATCTCGCAGTGACGCGATTTTCGGGGCGTCGAGCGCCGGAGCGTCCGGGTGCGGATAAGGTTACGCGCGAAGCGTATTCGCACGAGGTGAGCAGCGTTGGTTGGTGGCCGGGTGGCGAGGGTGTGGAGAACCCGGCGTTTTATGCTTACGCGGCACCCGATCCGGCGGGGTTCAAGGACTACGCCGTGAAGCCAGCGCAGGCTCACTACGACGAGAAGCTGAAGGAGTTCCTGCTGTCATACGACGATGCGCGAAATGCGGCCGATCCGCGTGCGGCGCTGCTCGATTTCTGCCAGTCGACGTACGAGGCGGCTGCCAACTTGGCGAATTGGGATCGTGCGGCGCTCGAGCGCAGTGAAAAGGCCGAGTCAGCTGCTCCGTAGCGTGTGTTTCAGTTTTTCGGAGATTTGCGTTTGCAGCTAACGTGCGACCACCTATTCCGGGCGTCGCGAACTCCCCTAAATTCTTAGGTCGTCATCAGTTTTTGTGCATCACATTCCAACCAGTCGGCAGACACTACTCAATCTACTGCGGAGGTTTCTCGATGAGCGTAACGGATGAAGTGATCGCGGCGAATCGGCACTACGCGGCGGATTTCCAGCTGGATGACTTAACGATGCCGCCGACGCGGAAACTCGCGATTGTGGCTTGCATGGATGCACGCATGACGGTCGAGTCGATGTTGGGATTAAAGACCGGCGAAGCGCACATTATTCGGAATGCGGGCGGAATCGTGACGGAAGATGCGGTACGGTCGCTGATTATTTCGCACTACCTGTTGGGGACGCAGGAATTCATCATTATCAATCACACTGACTGTGGAATGCTGGCGTTTAAGGACGAAGAACTTCGATCGCGGCTGCTATCCGCCACTGGCACAGCTGCCGTCGTTCCCGCAGCGTTCCATACGTTCTGCGACCTCGAGCAAAATCTGCGCGAGCAGATTCAGAAGGTGAAGGCGCATCCGTGGATTCCCAAGGAGATTCCGGTTCGCGGATTTGTGTACGACGTGAAGACCGGGCGGTTGAATGAGGTGGCGGAGAAGAGGTCGGGCGTAGCAGCGAGCTGACGGCGGGCTGATTAAATAATCGCCGCAGCGGCTGTGGTGGCCAGCTGTGCGATTGACTGGCTTCAGTGTGCCGGGCGGCGGTAGGTGTGAGGCGTTGCGCTGGGCAATGCTTGATGAGGTATAGGAGTGAGTGTGCGCGCGTCGCGATGGCGCTCCAGAAAATGTTTTTGGGCGCGGCGTCCCCAGGAGCGCACGAAGTAATAGTTCAATGTGCCGCCTGCGCCGGCGCTGAGCACCGGGATCACGCGAGCCGACCATTTTTCCGCTACTTCTGTGCCTACCTTTACCGCGATGCGGTCAATGATTCGCGGGACGATTCGCTCGATGGCCTGCTTTTCGATAAAGTCGCGCCCCAGATCTAATCCAGCGGCGGTTGCGGCGGCGAACCACAGGTCGGTTTCTTCTTCGGGCGTGGTGTATTCGAATCCGTAAATCAGGCTCAGCTTCTGCAGCATGCGGACGGTAATTGCCGAAAGGATTCCCATGTCCGGCAAGATCGTAGCGAACCCGCCGAGGCCAAAGCCCATCCCTTCGAGCGCGGCAGTTTTGGTGGAGGCGGAAATCACGCGCGTCGAGATCGAATTCAAGGTGCGCTCGTCGACGTGGAGCATGTCCCTCCAGGATGAGACCGGCAGCCGGTAGACGCGCTTCAGGTGGGCCAGATATTGATCCGGGTTCACGCGAACCGTGTCGTAGGCTTTGCGGAAGCCAGCGCGCAAAGAAGTCTCCAGTAAGCGAGTTGCAAGGCCAGAGGTGAGGCTGGGCTTTAGTTTTCGTCGCATCGAATGACTGAATCCTTCGAGCGCCGAAATGTGCGCTCCACTCTCTTCTATTATGCGAGGGAATCGGTGAAGTTCCAAGCGGGGTCCAGTAGTATCGCGCTATCAGAATTACTGTATCGGAGTCAGCGTTTGCTCACGGGTTTTGCTGAAGCAGCGTCGCGGAATGATTCGGGCGGGTCGAAGGAGCAGCGCTCGAAGAAAACCTTGTCGGTGATTGCGCCATCGCGCCATCGGCGAATATCCGCTAGGGTGGCCGCGGCAACGCCGCCCTTATCGCCCAAAAACACGACTACGACGCCGGACATTGGCTGCTCGGAGTGCATGGCTTCGCGATAGCCTTCGGTGAACACGTGCCTGGCGAAAGCGAATTGGCTCTGACCCAGAATCGCGTTGGGGATGGCGCGGTTGGGCTGAGCAAACACGAAGAGCGAGGGTTTCCCTTTTAGCGGCGTCCAATCGCCCGCAAACGGCTTGATCTCCTGATTGGGCGTTGAGAAGTTGAGCGCCGCGGACGCATCTTCGGTGTCATCTATTTCTCCCGGAGGCTGTAGCTGAGCGCCTCGAACCCAGCCATCGGCGCCGTTTTCGAGGCGGACATGTATCCAATTTTCCTTCACATTGATTACTTCGAATTCATCTTCCGGATCGGCGCGGAAAAGAACCTTGGAGGTTTCGGCGTCCTGTTGGAATACGGGGGTCTGCGGCGCCTTGATTACTGCAAGATTGGAAAGAAACTTTTGAGAGCTCGCGTTCGCTTCGAGTTCTGAGATCTGCTGTTGCAATTTGCGCTGATTCATCTCGGATGCCTGGCGCTGGTCTCGAATAGACGCAATCTCGCTCGCGAGGGCTGAGGGATCAGCGGAGTTTACGCGTGAGGCAGAGCTCGAGGTCGACCCGGGCGAGGCGGCATTTGATGGTGACGATCCGGCGGGTGACGCGTTCGGTGGCGGCGGATGCGATGAGCCTGGTGCGCCTCCAGCGGCGGAAACGCCGGGAGAGACCGAAGAGTTGGACGGTGCGCCGCCAGAATCGGCCGCAGACGTGGCGTCGCGGTCTATATTTCCCTTTTCGAGAAGAACGCTCAGGCGATCGAGCATATCCTGCTCGAGCCGGCCGTTCGATGGAATCACAACATACTGCGAGCGCGAAGGATCTTCTTCCGCAGACCAGGCCGTGATTTTAGCAATGACCGAAACGAGCGTTTGATTGGGTCCCTGCGATTCGATCTCGATTCGAAGCTGATAATGCGGATTCTCAAGTTTGGCGATTGTGGTGGCGTTTGCGCTCACGAATCCATCGAGAACGGGGAGACGATTCGTCTCGTACGCTTTCAAAGTTTGCAGCGCCTCTTCGACTTCAGCCTTCCTGTGCTTGTAGACGCGGTCGGTGGAGTCCCCTTGCTGTGCGCTCGCAAGACCGGCCGAAAGCAGAATCGCGAAAGAGGACAGCAGGAATCGAATAGCCATAACGCTGGACGGGCTGTGGAGGCTACGGCAAAGTTTGTAGCGCGCACTCACGATAGAGGCTCGAGGAAAACGTAATAGATCCAGCCTTCGTCGCCTTTCGCCGTGCGCACCCGATACCAATACTTGGTGGTGGTAAGCACGGTTACGGTCAGGCCCTTGTCGAGCGAGAGCACGGTAGTCGAATGGTCGTAGGGCGAGGCTTTCAGCGGAACGGCCTGACCGCGAATGCGGCCCTGCGTATTGAACTGAAGCTGCCTGACTTTCTCCTGCAATTTCTTTTCAGCTGCTTTCGAGTCGGCGAGGCGCGACTGCTCATCGGTGAGCGTATTCTGAAGGCCCACGGTTTCTTGGCCTGGGCTGGCGACACTCTGCGAACTGTGGTGCCGGATCTTGGGTGCGTCGAGGGCCTTGATCTGCGTGATGATCTCGGCGTATTCCGCGGTTTCGACGCTTCCGTCGGAAGCATAAAGATGGTGGCCGGCGTCCGTGACGAACACTGCGTCAATCGCCAGGTGCGTGCGCTGCGGATTCACCGTCTCTACCACGTAGCGCACGGTAACAGTTCCTATATCGTTGGCTGCCGGAAAATGCTGGGGTGACAGCACCTTGGATTTCACCTTATAAAATACTTGGCCGGGACCGGGCTCAGCAGGAAGAATGGTAGACGATTTCGCAAAATCCGCATCCGGGATATCGATTTCTTTTGAGTACATGGATGTGCCACGAATGACGGAGTCGCTTGCGACGCCTTTCACTATCTGCAAGACCGTATCCGGAGGAGTATTCAAATCAACGGAAAAGCCGACGGTCGTTTTCCTGTGCGGATCGTGGTAAATCTGCGCGGAGGCAGAAAAAGACGCAAATGAGAGGACTAGAAGTAGCGAAATAGCGCGGAAACTCGTCAATCGATGCAGCCCCGAAATACCCAAAGACGGAATTCACCGGCACGGCTTGCTACGATTCGTTTTCAATCAACCTTCGAAGCTCTGCTTCATCCGCGAAAGTCCAATCGGGAGAAAGATCTTCTTCGAGAGCGATATCGCCCCCCGCCACCCCACCCACGGAGTTGAATTGATTGCGCTTGCGGTAAGCCGCATAGAAGATCGCCGCCATGATGAGAATCGGTGGGAAGAACATGATCAGGATTCCGTGGCGGAGCGCCTGGATGAACTGGGCGCCCGATCCGGCGGCCGTCTGATAGCACATGGCGCAACCCTGCGCGAAAAGGGCCGATGGGCTCAGAAGCGCCGGGATCGCGACTGTTGTCCGCATGAGGTTCGCTTTTGTGACCCGGCGCATCATATCATCCCCGCCGTGCTCCGGCCACCATCCATTATAATGTGAGGCAACTCATAAATATTGGCACGAGTGCAAGTAAGAGTGCGCTTCCCACGACGATCCCGAACTGACGCGGAGGGATCATCTTTGAACTGACCTACGGCGGCGATTGGCCTTGAGAGAATTCGTGTGAAGATGTACGCTCCAGGCTCAACGTTCCATACCGGGACATAGCAAAAACAAAATATGCTTCTTTTTGAGTAAGATAGCTGGGTTCGTTTCGTAATTTCATCCTTTCTCTTTCCTGAAATCGGTGATGCTGCCATCATCGGACCTAGCATTCATTGAACCGTGAGAACCATTTGAAGCACGCCCAGAAACGATTTCAGCACTCGGAAACCACGTTCCCGAGATCGCATGTGCCTACTCCAAATCTACTTAACTGGAACCCTCCGGGTGGACGGTTAGATCCACGTCTATAGCTGCGGGGGGAACGACAACCGCACCGCGCCGGGATGCTTGGAGTCTTTGAAGTTCGTGGAGGATCCGGAAAAAGGACCGCTCAAGATGGGCTTCGTAACGGCCCACCTTGTCCAAGACATCCGGCTCCAATAGCTTTCGAGTGCGGTGTTCACGCTCCAAGAGTAATTTCCACCGCTCCCCTTTCACCACAAGGTTACGCTCCTCCTCCTCAGCGTCCTCGCGCTTCTTACAAACCGATAATATGCATTTGTGCAGCAGGGCTTCGGGGGTCATTCGAGCCGCGGCGGCGTAAACTTCGGCAGCTTTGCGAAGGAGGCCGGCGGTCCAGCCGTCGAAAGCATTAAATTCCGTGTCCTCGTCTGGAATGCCGGGAATGGAAAGTCCCCCTTCGAAATTTCCGGGAAGCTCCCGCCAAAAAGCCCACAGTGTGGCCGCGGCGAGGTGTTTGTCGAGTTTTTCTCCGTCAATCATGGTGGCTGGGTTCTCGAGTATTTCTATAATCAGAGATGCGATATTAGCCTGCGCGCGAGCGTTTGTAGGATCTAACGGCTTGCCGAGCCCAAGTTCCGCGCGGGCCTCTAGATCTATCTCCGCCGCAGCGACTGCGGCTCCGGCCACCTCCGCTTCATATCGGGGGACGCGCCACATCTTCCACGAGACGACAGCAAGTCGGATCGCGAGAAGCTCCTCAAGATAGCCGACAGGCCCCATGCTTTCAAGGACACCGTTCCGGTGTTTTTCCCAAGCTTTGCGGCTTTCTATTCCCGGCAGGATGGGAACTTCGGCGAGCAGCCCGTGCCTTGTGCTGTTTCTCGAAGATGCGGCCTTTCCGTTCGCGGTTTTCGGTCCAGTCGAATTGCGGGCGTTTTCGCGGTTTGCGGCGAGCTTCTTCTCACTCATGTTTTCTCCTCGGAGGCTAAGGTGTTATTGTCTTGTTCGCCCCTCACCCTAAGCAGAAAATCAACCGACATGCCGACGATGTATTTCTAGGTACCTATTGGGCAAGGACTTACCAAGGAAAACCGTCGGTCTACGATAATTCGGGAGGTTTATTTCGAGTCGAGAGAAGACAGCTTGAATGAGCCTCTGGAGAATTTCGGATTGCGTTTCTTAAGTGCAGGCTCGACATGGTTGGTCCAACGCTTCCAGACTGCCTGTCCAGACATCGAAAGCTCGTGACCGATTTGCTCGAACGTCTTGTCCCGCTGCCTCTCAAAGAGGATCCGGAGATCTACGTCGTCGAGCCCAACTTTACGTAGGCGATCTGTGTACTCGGAAGAAAGAGGGAAACCCGGCAAGCGCCGTTTCGGGTGCCCAGTTCCGCGTGGCCGGCCCCTTCTCTCTACTGGGCTAACCTCATCCCACAGGCGCTTCTCACATGGCCACGACTGTCCTGGGTCAACGCCGCGATCGCGCTCAACACGAGACTGCGCAATGGACTGCCAAGCTTCTCCTTCGCGATCATAGGGTGCACCGAGCAAAAGCACCAACCGGATCTCCGGATGTGTCCGCTCGTAAACAACCATTTTCTTCGTAACTCCAAGGCTATAGCACTTACTCGTCTTAGGCGCTCCCGGGATCATCGAGGAAATGTGGGGTGGCAGCTCGCGCTTCTTATAAGGGAACTGCCCCTGAGAGGGCCAGAGTTCCCGGATCATTCCTGGATTGATACCCTCCATCCAGAAGACCTTCGGCCGCCCCAGGGCGGGAGATGACAGCTCGATCGAACGACTGACGGTGCGAATGACCCGAGGTAGCTTCGGATACCCCAGTCGCGCTTTTGCAAGCTTTTGTCGAAACGATATATTATTCTGTCGATCTAACACTGTAATCACTCAGAGCCTCGCCGTGCGCGCCGGAGCCGTGTTGCGCAAACGGTTTACAGATAATCCATTTTGCGATTCGCTTTATCTTCGCCTATCCTACTGTAACCTACTGCATTGGTCAAGACTCTCTTGTGCGATCTGGCCTCCGCCACATTCCGTCTCGTCTGACCACCAATGACTTGAACCAGATGTCGATCCAAGCTTCTGCGCCATCGCCGCGTGGCTCCGTTCCGGTAGACCAATCACCCAATTCGAGCGTTTCTTAGAATATTTCTTAGTTATAAAAAACCACATATCTGATAAGTTTACTCATCAGAGCGGTCAGAACGAAAATCCAGGTTCAGGTCCGATTGACCGGACATGACTGTAACGATCGCCATCCTTCAGCGAGCCGTGGTGGCAACGCGCCTAATACAGGAACCTTGTAAGTCAGCGCGCTGGTCCAACGACGCCTAGCATCAGTTGTCGATGGACACATTGGCGTTTGCGAAGGTCCTAGAGCAGCTCGGAGGCACCAAACCCTACTTATTAGAGTGTTCTTCCTTCTTTTGGTGACTAATCAGGCGCTGCACGTACTTCGGTCCTTCCTTTCTATAGCCTTCCATGCCCCCGGCGACAAAGATTTCACAGATTTGAGACAAAGTTCTCCCTTCACGTTTTGCTATGTCGTGCAATTCCCTCTTCAAATTCGCTGAAAGCCTAAAACCAATCTGCTCATTCTTAGTTCGCATTGTGGGTGAATTCTAAGGCTAGAAGGTAAGGGCGAGCAATGGAAACGAGGTTGACATTTCTCTTGGTTGATGCTACACATTGTCTAGCATTGCTATACATATGGGGGAGGAGGTGGCCGTGGCCATCCCGAAAAGAAAAAGGAGAACGAGGGATTTCGATTTATTGACTCGGCAAAATATCAGGTTCGCAAAATCTGTGTGGCCTGAGGAAATTAATTCTCTACAGCTTTCGGTACTGAGAACGCTCTCGCGAGAGTCTGGTTTGGCCCTCACGTTGGGTGAAATTCTTCTGCTGGACGGACGGTGGTACGTAACGAGCGCCGGTCTGCTGCGACTCGCGAAAAACCGCGGATGCCGGGGAATTCACACTCGCGCTCTCGAGAACTTTTCTGACCCGCGCACCGGTTGCTGGGTTTTCAAAGCGACGGTTTATAAAGGCTCCTGTTCGAAAGGATTCGTCGGCTACGGCGACGCCGATCCGTCCAACGTGTCTCCCCTGGTTCGCGGTGCCGAGATGCGCGTTGCTGAGACGCGCGCTGTGAATCGAGCCCTCCGCAAAGCCTACGGGATTGGCTTGTGCAGCGTCGAAGAACTCGGGTCTTTTTCGGCGTCGCCAAAGCATCCTGCGGTTCCACCGCCGGCGAACGACTATCACGAATCGAACGGCTCAAGCAGTGGCCAGCCCCGCTTGCGCGATCAACTTTGCCTGCTGATCCGCCAGCACAACCTCAATCCTAACCTCGTGAAGGCTTACGCCGCGGATTTCTGCGGTGCACAAACCCTGAAAGAAGCCAGCCGTGACTTGGTTGAATCCTTCATCGCTCAGCTCGCGGCATTCGCCAAGAAAGATCGAGACGGGCTCATCTGCAAACTCAATTCCTATGCCCTTCCTGTGGAGGCGACGTCATGAAACGGCATATTCCGGGTCTGCATTCACGACAGCAGGATCGCGAAAGCGCTCTCGAAGGTCTGTTCCTCGTTCGTGTCGATGCTGCGTCCTATCGCTGGCATCCTCAGAAACCGTTCTTATCCGTGCGGCTCGTCGTTCTCGAGCCTGAGATGTTTGCAGCACGATGGCTTTCTGGGCGGCTGTATTGCACCGAACGCGCGCTCTGGAAAGTGAATTGGTTTCTGCGGGACTTCGGGTACGACCCCGATCTGCTTAACCGAGATCAAGTGGATGAGAAAGGCATCCTCGGCCTTCGCGGCGTTGTTCGCACATCTCATGTGACCTTGAACGGTCGGTCTTTCCAGAACCTCGAAGCCTTTGCCCCGGCAGCAGAGTGGGAAGAGCTATCGTGCGAAGCGACCGGCGAAACACGCGAGCAACGGAACGGCAATGATCTATAGCCACACCCAGATCGCTCAGTACCTTCGCTGCCCACGCAGTTACCGGCATCGATACCTGGATGGCTGGAAGGAAAAAGAAACGCGTGCAGCGATGGTGTTCGGGCGTTGTTTCGAAAAGTCGCTGGCGGCTTACTTCCAAGGAAACGACTGCGCTGCTGCACTCTTCAAGGAATGGGGCGCGTTCCGCGACACTCCCTTTGAATATAAGAAAGGCGAATCCTGGGATCGCCTCGTCCATCAAGGCGTCCATCTCCTCCAGAACTTTGCCCAGGATGATCGCATCAGGATTCACAACCCAGAAAGCGATTTGCAGGTCAAATTGGACCGGGACCTTCCACGCAACAACGGATTCCTCGCCTACATCGACGCCCTGGGTGAACTCGATGGCCAGCGATGCTTGATTGACTGGAAGACCACGACGAGTCGCTACTCGGAAGAGCCAGACGGCTTGCTGTCACTCGACCCCCAGTTGATTTGTTATTCCTGGATCAGCGGAATCTCCGATGTGGCGCTCGTAGTGTTCGTGCGGAAAATTCATCCCGAGATTCAATATCTGAGGGCGACCATTTCGAAAGAACAGCGCAGCGAGTATGGTCGCCTCGTCGAAACGACGATTGGCCAGATTGAAGGTGGCCAGTTCCCTCCCCACAGTGGCATCCGCTTTCCGCAGAACGGATGCATGAGCTGTCCACATCTGGGCCTCTGTCTTGGTAACCAGGAATTGATCAGCACGAACCTGATTCGAAAACCAGGAGCCAGCGATCTTGATTGGCTTGACGAGCTTGTGGATTAACGGGCGAACCCTCGTGTCTCCCGAGATCGATCGTCGGCGGGCCTTGGTTGTTCTCGGGAAGATCGACGAAATTCTATCTTGGGAGCAAGCCAAGGAGCACGAACGCGACGAACGCTTCGTCGAGTTGGGTGAGCACCTTTGCGAGGTTCGCGCCGGTCAGTACTGGAGATTGGAAGATTTGAAATCTTTTGATGAATTCCTCGAGAAGCGCTTTCCTGAATCGCGTCGAAAGGCCTATTACCTCATGGCGATCCACGAAAATCTGACGCGGATCCCAAAGCGACAACTTCGTGAAGTTGGCTGGAGCAAGGCAACGGAGCTCGTCAAAGTAGCCCGCCGCGACGGAGATGGGTTCGATTGTGCAACCTGGTTGCACAAAGCGAAGGAACTCCCCAAGGAAGACTTCAAACGAGCGGTCGATTCTCACCTGACCGGTAAAGAAACCGAACCCTGGGAAATCATTTATTTCAAGCTCTACAAAAGCCAGTTGCCGGTGGTTGAGCGTGCGCTCGAGACAGCAGCCTTGATGCTTGGCAGCAGCAAGTCACGTGGTTACTGCCTGGAAATGATCTGTGCTGACTTCCTCGCGGGCGCCGCTCTGGAAACAGGAGATTCCTCGCTAAATATCGCTTATCCGACGACGGCTACCGGTGATTCATTTGCATGTTCCGAGCAGACGAGTTTCGACGGAGACGCGGCGAAATGAATAGCTCAGCTTTGCGAAAACGCCCGCGAATGCGAGCGATACCGAAGCTTTATGCGACGCTGCGTCGCTTGGTTCTGGAACGCGACGGTTGGCGCTGCCAGCAATGCGGATCATTCAGGAATTTAGACGTTCACCACATTAGGCGGCGGAGCGCCCTCGGTGATGACGCGGAGGCCAACCTCATAACACTTTGTAGGGAATGCCACCAAACTCTGCACAGGTCCGCATTTTCTGACCATTGACGACCACCGATCCCAGCAGAGTAGTTTCGTTGGTTGCGGTGGCTGTGGGAAGCGGCGGGTTACAGCTCCGCCTTTAGCAGGTCTTTCGTAGGTGGACCGAAGCGGCGGCACAGCCCCGAAATCCAAGACTTTTCCGGTTCATTCATTGGTTCAAGCGCAGATAGAACAGACGACAGGCATCAGGCCACGCTTGATCCAACATGAAGAGAACGAAAAGTCGCCTGAATCATGGTGAGACTATCAAAACTCGGCCTGGTCATTGTTGCCACATCATTTCTCTCTCCGCCAGATCTGACCGTGGCGATCAGTGGAGCAGTATCTATCAAACCGATCCGCTGCAGGAGGTTCGGCTGTTCAGCTCCGACGTGTCCAGGGCCAAGTCCAGTTCGTTATTTCTTGACGGTTATATCGACGCTGGTCGTGGCATCCGTCACTGTAATTGTCTGTGTCGTGGGTTTCCCGTCTTCGCTCCAGGTTTTCAGCGTGTACGTGCCCGCCGGAATATTCTTGATGGTGAACGAGCCGTCACTGTCGGTCAGCGCGAAGTATGGTGTCGGAACAACTACAACGTAACCAACCATTTTGACGTGGAGATTGCAGAGGAGCTGTGCCGTACCAACGTCGTTGAATTGGAATGAGTTCTTTTGGCCCGGCGATATAATAGCCAAACTATGGTGGAGTTTCCTGTCTCCGCTGATCGACGGCCAAAAGACGTTGTGAGCGACCTGATCGCTGTTCAGAAAATCCACGTTAGTTCCGCGTAAGATCACGATCGTATGCGGTATGAAGATCAGATTCCGCTGGTCAACCGCGACATGCTGTTCGGGCGGATCGAACTTTTTGCCCGGAATGGCATCGACGTACACGGCAATGTTTCCGGATGACTTCAATCCCTCCGCAAAAACCTTTCCCTTTACGTCGCCTGCCTGTGCGACGCTCGCAACCAACAACGCGCCGAAAACAATAGCCACAAGAGCCGCTCGCCGGATCGTGTTCATGCAAGTCTCTCCATTTTCAGGAATTCTGCGGACCGTTTGGGACCGTAGTGTTCATTCAGCCTGAACTCGTACTTAATGCGCTGCAGTGAGATGTATCACTGATATTTGTGACGAACGTCACAACGAAACCCGACATCGGAATAGAGGGAGGCGCAGTAGTGTCGACCTTCGCAGACATACGCCTCTGAAATCTTTGTCAGAGCGATCATCGCTACTATTTCCACCTGCGGCTAAGATCCCCAAGCTAACGGTACTCATCAAATATCGTCAGCGTACGGATGCAGATTTGGAACGACATGATGAGAGAAGACCTCTTTAACCAGAACCACTTGAAATGAACTTAGGTGACATCCGCTTGAAGCGTTTGTAGCGGCAACCTTTAAGTTGATAGTTTATTGACTAATGCTGATAAAATAATGCCGCGATGCAGGCTTGCCGTAAATGTGAGCAGATAGTCAACCAGGACGTCGAAGTCTGCCCATATTGCGGCACGGACTCGCCAATGCTGGCCAGGAGCGAATCCGCCAAGGGCGCAAACCAATCAAGCGGGACGCGCGTCGCCCTCATCCTGGGCATCGTGCTGACGATTCTGTGGGCCGTCGCTTGGTTCGCACTCCCATGGCGGATCTCGGGATCCAAGCCCGAGGCCGAAATTCACGCTAGAGACGCGCTCGCCAGCATCCAGGAAGTTCTGAAGGATTACCAGGGATCCGAAGGCAGTTTTCCGCCTTCGCTCGACGCGCTGGGTGATCGCGTTCAGGCCGCAGCGCATAGAGCGCAAACCGCTCAGTACGCGCTGCAATACACGCCCGGAGAGCCGACCGCCGATGGGTTCGTAAAAAGTTATACGCTTGTCGCGCGCTCGAGGAATTTCGGCTATCTCAACTTTTATACGGACGAGTCAGGCATCTTCCACGTCACGGCTGAAGACCGTCCCGCCACGGTCCAAGACCCCACCCTCAAAGGTAATCTCTGATTGAACCCACCGCACTGGAGAATGCTCTTGGTTCCACGGTTTATGCTTGGGTTGAGTTTCGATTGGTCCAAAAGCAATCTAGCTCGTAAACCCATCATGTGCGGGCAGGAACTTTGAAATCGTACCGAGACTTCGCTGCTTCCGCTCCAAGACATCAATGCTTGTTGTCGAGGAGACGTGCCAAGACGTCTGGATCCACTGTCGGCAGTTTGCAAATGTAGTTTTCGCAAACGTACGCGGTGGCACGATTCTTCATTCGATGGACTCCAGCTACAAACGGCAACCAACGGGCCAGTTGCTGTTGCCCAACACCACCATCCGCGAGGAGCAGAATTTTGTTCGGGAGGAACCGAGAATTGACCTCGCGCAACAATTCACGGGTGTCCAGGGAGGTGGAATCACCAGCGATGAGGATTTGTTTGGTTTGCGCGAGCCGAAAATCAAGAGCTGAGGCCAGCGCTGGTATCGCGTCGGGATCCGACTGAAGTCGAGAGGCGAAAGAGCTGATGGTGGTTTGAGCTCGATCGCGTCGCTCGACGCGGCCCGTGAATTGGGCGAGGCGCAGAAGATTCATGGCGGCCGTCGAATTGGGTGCTGGCTCGGCACCGTCATACGCTTCACGAGTGCGGCCCAGGAGCGAAAGATCGGACGAGTCCGAGTCGAAATAGCCGCCATCTTTCTCGTCTCCGAATAGCTGGTCCTGTTTTTCCTGTAGTGAATCCGCCCATGCTAGCCAGTGACCGTCGAAGTCTGCCTCATACAAATCAAGAAGCCCGCTGATAAGATCGGTGTAGTCGTCAAGGAGCCCGTCAACACTAGGACCGCCAGCACGATAGCTGCGCCACAGCTTGCCTGTCCTGAAATCATAGAGATGCGTTTCGAGAAATCTTGCGGTAACTTGCGCGTATTCTAGATAACGCGGTTCACTTAGGGCTTGGCTGGCGCGCGCCAGTGCGGAGATCATCATGCCGTTCCATGCAGTAACGATCTTATCGTCGAGAAGGGGCTTGGGGCGGCGAGAGCGCGCTTCGAACAAGGACTTGCGCCCCGCAGTCAGCCTTTCTACGGTTCGCTCAACGTTTAGGTTGAAGTTCTTCGCGGTTTCCTCCGTGGAGTGAGCTTCATACAGGACATTCTTACCCTTAAGTTCGCGGCGAAGGTCCTGTTGCGCGGGGACATTGCCGCCTGATTTCACTCCATAAGCGTATTCAAATACAGCGGCATCCTCCTTACTCAAGATGCCGTCGATTTCCCGAGCATTCCACACATAGAATGCCCCCTCTCTGGTTTGAGGGTTTCCTCGACCAACGCGGCTGTCCGCATCTTCTGCCGAGGCGAAGCCCCCGCGAGACTGCTGCATCTCCCGCAGAGTGAAATTTAGAATGTTGCGGGCCGTGTCAGCATAGAAACGGTCGTGCGTGATCTGGTAAGCCTCGCTGTAGACGACTGCGAGTTGCGCTTGGTCGTAGAGCATCTTCTCGAAATGTGGAACGAGCCAGCTAGCATCCATCGAGTAGCGGTGAAAACCGCCACCGAGTTGATCGTGGATACCGCCGCGCTCCATTGCGCGAAGCGTGTTGAGAGTCATGTCGAGTGACTCACGCTGCCCTGTGCGAGCGTAATAGCGAAGCAAGAAACGCAATGTTACCGGCCTGGGAAATTTTGGCGGTTCCCCAAAGCCGCCGTCCGCGCTGTCATAGTTAGAGGCAATCTTTTTGTATGCATGATCCAAAATTGCGGGTTGCGAGTCGCCTGGGGCGAAAAGCTGCGGGCTTACGACCTGGATTAATTGTTGAGCGGAGCGACGAGCGGTTTCAGTTATCGATTCGTGATCTTTGTTCCATGACTCGGCGGCCTGTTGTAACAGCGATTTGAGCTGATCCGGCTGGAAATAGGTTCCGCCGAAAAATGGGTTGCGCTCCGGGGTGAGTAGTAAATTGAGCGGCCAACCTGCGCTTCCGGTGGTGGCTTCGACGTACGCAATGTAAAGGCGATCGATGTCCAAACGTTCTTCACGGTCGACCTTGATCGATATGAAATATCGATTCAGGATGTCCGCGACGCCGGGATCGGAATACGACTCCCGCTCCATGACGTGGCACCAATGGCAGGTGAAGTAACCGATGGAAAGAAAGATCGGCTTGTTTTCCTTGCGCGCTTTCTCGAAGGCCTCCTCGCCCCACGGATACCAATCGACTGGATTGTGCGCATGCAAGAGAAGATAGGGACTTTTTGCGTGAACGAGGCGGTTGGTGTAACGGTACGTGCCTGCGCCTACCTGAGGGCCGGAGTTCGAAGCGATGTTTGTTTGCTTCGAATCGTTTGCAGTCGCATGCGACTGGCTATGGGCATCAACCGCAACGGCAAGCGATGCCAAGAACAGGACCGTGCCAAACAGCCGGAATAACGAACAGCGTTCCGTTACTTCGCAACCGCTTCTAAGGTGTTGGACAAGCTGTCTCATGGAGCTAGCTTTAGGCATCAAAAAGTACTGAGCCGAAGAACAGGGTCATACGAGGCCGCCGGCCGATGCGGCTGCTCTTTTTTCCAGGCTGATTGGAATGAGGCGCCGTTGAGGCGGAGAATGTCTCTTATAGGCTCGGACACTGCCCCGCATCGGCGACCAACAAAAGAGTTTCTCATGTTGATGCTAGCCCGTGTAAGGTTGCCGCCGAAATCTCCGCCGCAAAGGGTAAGGTCTCTAGATTTCTGTGCTCCGCTCCTGCTAACTTCGGAAAGCCGCCACTAGAAGTCTACGTCGTCGGCTTGAGATTGTGAAAAGAAGAGTGGTGACAGCGACATCCAAGGGTGAAAGATGCGAGCCAGTAAGAAGCGCGCTGAACTCCTGCGAGGCCCGCTGCCGCATTTGCAGATTCACAGAGTAGAAGCCGTGTCGGATGGTGCTCGTTTCTACTTTGATGGGGGTCAGCAAGTAGTCGCGTGTGCATGGGTAGATAAAACCCACGAACGTTGTAACGATCCCGGTGACTGTCACGACCTGGAAAGAGTTGAAAGCCCGCGAAGCCCAGCCCGACCGTGGGAGACACTCGGTCGATGAAAACGGTGAAAAATATGGCCTACATACAGATTCGCGAAATTACAGCCAGCGAAGTCGTCCCGCTGACGTTTCGTCTGCGCTTTGAGGTGTGGACTGACGAGACCCAGTTAACAGCTCGCGTCCGAGCGCAGAGGATTTTGAGTGACCAGCACGACCTGCATGCGCGGCACTGGGCGGCTTTCGATGGTGACGAGATGGTAGCCGCAGCACGAATGTGCATTCACAGTTTGAGAGAAGAGGGTCCTGACGCGCAAGTCTTCCACGAAATGCCGATTCCTGTCCCCGTGGCGACGAATAACTACCTGGTTGTGAAGAGAGCGTTCCAGAGACGCGGAATAGCAAGACAGTTAGACATCTTCAGAATACACGCGGCACGCGAGGGAAATGCTGCATGTGTGGTCTTGACCACTCTAGACCGAAGGATTGGTCAACTGGAGCAGCTTGGATTCAAATTAACGAAGTTCAAGTGCACACCGTCATTCGCGGAAAGCATTGTCACCAGTGGAATGGTATTAACCCTTTAATTTAACCCTGCCCATCGGTAAGGGTGTCGCAAATCACAGAAGCGCGTTGTCGACGAGGCTACTCTGACCGCGCGGTTCCGATAAAGGTCCGCGAACCAATCGATCATTCACGATCAAGAATGTTCCGCCGGGCAACTACACTCTGAAGACCTGAAAGAAGACGGCAAATCCACCTCGCAGACTATTACAACGACGGATGCAACGACGAGCGTCGACGTGCGGTATAGAAGTAAATGGACCCAGGGTAGCACTCATGAAGCCACGCATTGAAACGGCAGGCTGGATCACCTTTGCGGCGATCTTCCTAATCGCAACATCGCTGCTCGGCCAATCGCTGGCAACAAAGAAATTTCGACAACGGCGGTGCAAGACGAAAGTTGGATCCTCCATAGGCCATTTAACGAAACCAGTATGGGCAATACCTGGGATTTGCCGGCAGTCTGAGAATCGGAGGACTGACCAAGAATGAGGACAAACCATACTTTCAGATGAAAGTTAAAAGGGTTATAAAGGTACCTGCGGCGCGGACATTTTCAGCAGGACATTGCGAATGGAGTTGGGACTGATATTTTTGACGGGCTTGTTCTTGAGCCTCCACTGCGTGGGGATGTGTGGCGGATTTGTGGCGCTAGTATCCGTGGCGCCCTCGATCACAACGATCGGAAACGGTGGCGCGACAGGTACTGCGGCGTTGGCTAATCCGTCCTGGCGGCGAGCGGTGCTGCCGCAACAGCTTGTATTCAACGCCGGACGAATTGCGACCTACACGCTACTTGGCGCCATGGCCGGTGCGCTGGGATCGTTCACTAGCCTGATTTCAAAGACCGGAAGAATTCAAGCGTTGCTGATGATAGGTGCGGGCGTCCTGATGGTGGGCACAGGGCTCGCGCTTGCTGGGCTGATGAAGCACTGGTCTCGTTTTAAAGCGAACGTGGCGACGCCGCACCCTTGGCTGGCGCGCGGATTCGAGCACGTCACACGTCTGCCCAGGCCGATGCGAGCGCTGCCGCTGGGCGCGCTGCTGGGATTTCTACCCTGCGCGCTAATCTATGCGATGTTGGCCAAAGCAGCCTCGTCCGGGTCAGCGCTGTTGGGCGCCCTGGTAATGCTGACATTCGGTTTCGGAACGGTGCCAGCTCTACTACTGGTGGCGTTCTTTGCAGACCTATTTTCGATCACGCTGCGGGACAAACTAGTACGGGTTAGTGGAGTCCTGCTCGGGGTGCTGGGCGCGATCACGCTGTATCGCGGGTTTTACTGGCTCGCGCACCCAATGCAGAATCCGGTGATGCACGACATGATGCATCATTTCTAGACGCTGAAGGCCAGGAGCTAGATCTCGATGATACTCGCGCAGATTTGTGCGCATTGCGGGTTGGCGCTTCGCGGAGCGCCCACCGTGATGCAAGTGGCGGGCGAGGAAAAACAGTTCTGCTGCTCCGGTTGTGCGTTTGTGTACCAGCTTGCGGGCGGTGGGCAGGAGGGTGACAGCGCGGAATCCTGGTTCCTCGTCCTGCTCGCCCTCGGCGCGGTCCTCTCCGGCTTCATCATGAGTTTCGCGTGGGTTCTGTATCTGTACCCGGACTTGCCCACACATCTCCGCGACCAAATCCAGTACATCCTGCTGGCGCTCACGACGCCCGTGATTCTTGGGCTTGGCTATCCTTATCTGAAGCTGGCCGTGCAGGAAGTGCCGCGCGGGCGGCTGAGTATGGCGACCCTGGTCGCGGTTGGCACAGTGACGGCGTATGTTTACTCGGCAAGACAGACTTTCCGGCACGGTCACGATGTATATTTCGATACGGCTGCAATGGTTATCATCCTTGTGACGCTCGGGAAATATCTCCAGGCTCGCGCACGGGCGCGCATGGCGCAGGCGATGCGCACCCTGGCAAATGAGACCCCGGCCCAGGCGCGGCGCCTGCGCGGGAAGAATGCCAATCAAGGCGAAGATCTGGTGCCCTTGGACGAGGTCCGCGCCGGAGACCTGCTGCGTGCGCTGCCCGCGGAAAAGATCGCTGTGGACGGGAAAATCCTCGAAGGGCGCACGACGCTCGATGAGTCGATCCTCACCGGCGAATCGCTGCCGGTGATGCGCGGGCCAGGCGATACAGTGCTGCAGGGGACGGTCAACTTTGATGGGACGATCATTTACGAAGCAGTGAGCGTGGGCGAAGGTACGCTCCAGGCGCAGATTGAGCGGATGTGCGCCGAAGCAATCGGGGCGCGAATGCCGCTGCAAGCACTGGTGGACCGCGTGTCTGCGTGGTTCGTCAGCGGGGTGATGGTATTTGCTTTTGGCGTGGCCGCGTACTACGGCGTCCTACGGCACGAGCCGTTGCACGGATTCCTGAATGCGCTGGCAGTGCTAGTGGTGGCCTGTCCGTGCGCGCTGGGCATTGCAACGCCGATGGCCACATTCGTGGGCTTGCAAAGGGCCGCCAAGGAAGGTGTGCTGATCCGCCTGCCGGAAAACCTCGAGCGAATGTCAAAGGTCAATACGGTTGTGTTCGATAAGACCGGCACGCTAACGGAAGGAAAGCTGCGCGTGCTCGATGTGATGGTAAGCGTGGATGCCGGCCTGAATCGAAACGCGCTGCTGCGGATTGCGGCGTCGCTTGAAAGCAGTTCCGAACATCACGTGGGCCGCGCGATCGTGGAGGAGTTTCAGATGTACGGGGGTGAGCTCCTGGCGGTGCAAGATTTCCAGAACCATCCGGGCGAAGGAATCGAGGGCCGCGTGCCAGTTTCAAGTCCTGCCGGCGGGCACGCTGTCGAGCGACTCTGTCTCGTTCATCTGGGAACCGCGGCGAGTTTGTTGTACAGAGAAATGTCGATGCCGGCAGATCTCGAGAGGTCGTTGCCTGAAGCGGGCCTCGAGAGTCGGGCCTATTTAGGTTGGGACGGCGCGATTCGAGGTGTGATTCGTCTGCAGGACCATCTGCGGCCGGGCGCAAGAAGTGTGATAAAGCAGTGCCGAGCCCAGAAGCTGGAAGTGCATCTCCTGTCCGGGGACCGCAATGCCAGCACGCAGCAGGTGGCGACCGAACTCGACATCGAGCACTGGGCTGCTGAGCGGCTTCCGCAGCAGAAAGTGGAATACATTGAAGCGTTGCAGCGCAGGGGCTGCAAGGTGGCGATGGTGGGCGACGGCGTGAATGATGCACCTGCGTTGGCCAAGGCGAACGTCGGTATCGCGCATCAGATCGGCACGGACCTGAGCAAGGAAGCAGCGGACGTTCACATCCTGGCGGCCGACATCACGCTGGTGCCATGGGTGCTTTCATTCTCGAAGAAAATATTCCGCCACATTCAGGAGAATCTATTCTGGGCTTTCATCTACAACATCATTGCCGTCGGCCTCGCGGCGATGGGATGGCTGCGGCCCGTGATGGCCGCCGCGGCCATGCTTATCAGCAGCCTGATAGTTGTGGGCAATTCGTTAAGACTGGCGAAAGTAAGGGGCCGTGATGAAAAGACCGTCTCGCGGGGCGTGCCGGCGGCCACTTCCCTTTCTCCGGGCGCAGAGAAGACCGAGGAAAGCACGGCCTAATGAAGGAGAAGGCACGACTTGAAACGGGCGGCAAGGTACCCGGTCCACAAACCATTCAGCCCGCTAGGCTGCATTGGGCTGTGAAAAGCGACTCGTTTCACTATAGCGGAGGCGTCAAACCGTAAAATCGTCGACGCCAAGCAGCGCATCGCTCTAAATAATTACGGCCCGGCGCCTTACCACTTTGGAGTAATAGAAGTAATTTCCGCGGAGACCGAAGATGACAGCGTAGCCCAGTACCGAAATGCCAAACGTGAAAAGAATCGCCAAAACGTAAATGACGACTACCTCCCGCAGTCCTTTACTGAAGGCCCAGAACGGACCCAGAAAGAAGGCCGCCCAATTCCACTTTCCCTTGTACTGTTCGCTTGAACCCTGGATCTTTTCGAATTCGCTTCGATAATACTCGGGAAGATCTGACGGGATTCCACCTTCCCTTGGTTTTGGCTGTGGAACTTTCGAGGTTGCCGCCCCGCAAGAACCGCAAACTGGATCTGTGGCCTCCAAAGGAGCTCCGCACGAATTGCAATTCATTGGCGCCACCTCCGCTTACATGCAATTGCAATCGACCTGAGATTCGCGAATCCTGGACTTTACCTGTAGCCTGATCATCTTCCCGATGAGCCCAGATTACCCGTTTGAAATCGGTGCGATGAGGCATGGTACAACAAGTCGCATCTGTTGTGTCGTTTAGCTCACTCGTGAACGAGCTTCAAGGTCAGATCGATCGAGCCGTCCGCTGGCGCGTTGACACATCCCGCCGCATGGTTCTAACATTGCGTGGGTTGGCATATTCTTCCAATGCTACGTACGGTTTCTCCGCGCACGGCTTCCCGGAAGGCGACGCTCACCCTTGTCAGCGTCTTGTTCGCTTCGCTGACCGCCAAAGCTCAAAAGGACGTAAAACCTCCGGAATATGTAAACGACTTCGCAGAGGTACTTAGCTCGTCGACGAAGGATCAGTTAACGGCCCTTTGTACAGAGGTAGATGAGACTACTCACGCGCAGATCGCCATCAGTACAGTGAAATCGCTCGACGGGCGGTCGATTGAAGACTTCTTAATCGATCTTGCCACCCAGCGCGGTGTCGGTCCCAAAGAGTCCGAGCGCAGCGTCCTAATTTTGCTTGTCGTGGACGATCGGCTATACCGTTTTGAAGTCAGCAACGGTCTCGAAGCGATCCTCCCGGGAGACAAAACCAGTAGCTTCGGGCGCGAGGCTATGCCTTATCTGCGGGAAGCGAATTATGACGCCGCACTGTTACTTATGACTCGTCACGTCGCTAAAGTAGTCGCGCAGGACCGCGGAATTTCGCTCACTACACCTCCATCCCGGCTCCCCCCGCGCCGGATGATCTCCGAGCGGGAGGCAAAGGACGACAAGAGAGCGGCCCTAGTTTTCGGCGCCATTTTATTACTTGTTCTGTTCTACGTCGCGGTGAGGAGAGGGGCGAGATCGACCTTGCACCATTAACACTGCAAAACACGGCGGTCTGGCGACAGAAGCTCCTTCCGTGTTTTCTAGTTTCACTCGCAGCGGAATTGAAAGCACGCACGATAGAAGCGCAACATGAACGATGTCATTCTGTTTTTCAATCAGTTGTCGGTCGTAGGACTTTTCTTTAGTATTGTCATACATCTCCTGGGGCTAGCGGGCAGAAAACCTCCGTTCGGCTACTTCGCCTTTATTTTGCAGCTCGGGGCCTTCCTGTCCGGCGTTGCCGGGGCCTTAGCGCTCTTCCTACTCTACGCATCGCGGGGCGAACCCTTCTGGAAGGAAGCCTTTCGGATGAGTCCTAAGTGGCTGAAATGGATGACGTGTGGTTTCGCCGGATACGCGGTCCTCAACTTTATCGTGTTCGTCAACCTCTTGGGCACAATCGGGGGAAAACGACCGGACGAAATCATGTCAATAGTGTTTCGAGGTGTTTCAGGAGAATGGATGGCCTTCTATTCGATCGCGCTCCTAATATTCTATTCAGCCCGAAAGCAGCTAAAGCGAACGGAAAAGAATTTGTCGAGCAGCTCACTCACAGGCTCAACCCACGGTGTGTAAGCGGTGATCCCGTCGACTAACTTCGATAGCGGCGAACAGTGGTGCCTAGCAGACCCAAATTTGCACCATCAACTTGTGGAACCTCGCCACCTTGTTCGACGACAGGTGCTAAAAATTGACGTGTCGTTGTAAAGGATGGCATAAAACGTACTAGCTGTCCAAAAATGCTCATCTCGGAGTCGCCACAGATTCCTCTTCTTGTAGAATGTTTGTCCCAGATCGTAGTCCATCACCGCCCTCCCTGTTACGGAGCTTTGTAGAAATAAACATCAGTGATTCATGCGAGTTCGACCCTCTGCGACCCTCCGAATAAGCGCATCGTGTAGTGTCGTCTTGACAGTTCGTACAGGCACTACTCGCCGCATCCGCGAGGATCGTCATTGTGGTGTAGAATCCAGCTTGCGAGGGCCGATAGGGCAACCAAAGAAAGATTGCTCGATGCTAAAAAACGGGCTCTCGGACCGAGAACCACACCTGAATGAGCGTCGAACGAAAAACACCAATCCTGCTGGTTGCGGGCTTAGGTGCGGTCCTCGGAGGCTATTTCTATCTCCATCTGGCGCCAAAGCTGACTCAAAAAGATTTCATCCTCCTTACAGACTTCGAAAACACGACCGGCGATCCGATCTTCAACGACACTCTTCGCCAGGGCCTCGCCACGAAACTCGAAGAGTCGACATTCGTGAATGTAGTTTCCGATCAGAAACTCATGCAGACGCTGCGGTACATGGGCCTGCCCGTCGATCTGGGATTTACTCACGACCTGGCGACGCAGGTGTGTGCGCACACGGGAGGTGTGGCCGCTATCGAAGGGTCGGTTGCGATTCTGGAAGACAAGTATGTCGTCGCCCTCAACGCCGTAAATTGCGAGACGGGTGAGACTCTGGCGCAAGAACAGGTCCCTTCCGAGGATAAGGAACACGTTCTCGCAGCACTTGGAAAAGCCGCGACCGAGATCCGTGCCAAGCTTGGCGAACCTCGGGCTTTCATTGTCACACTTCGATGTACCCCTCGAGGAGGCCACCACGCCATCGCTATACGCATTACGAGCTTACAGTTTGGGCATGAAAGAGTTCCAGAAGGCAGCTTTTGAAGGTGCTGTTCCGTTTTTCCACCGCGCTATCAACCT
This sequence comes from uncultured Acidobacteriota bacterium, assembly GCA_963729525.1. Taxonomy (GTDB): domain Bacteria; phylum Acidobacteriota; class Terriglobia; order Acidiferrales; family UBA7541; genus Palsa-295. Next base: position 1,012,784 of record CAVSOB010000005.1, on the reverse strand, counting down.
CGATCCCAATTTTGTCATGGCATATGCAGCACTGGGAGCGACTTATTACCTCCTCCGTGAACCTGGTCCTGCCGCCGATAACCTGAAGAAGGCATATGAGTTGCGAGGTCGCGTAACCGCGCGCAAAAACTTTGAAGTTTCTGCTCAGTACTCTCGATTCGTGGTGGGCGACCTGGAAAAGGCAGCTCACGCATACGACGTATGGGGGCAAACATACCGGCGAGATTCAAGACCGCACAACTACCTGAGCGTAATCTACAGGCGATTCGGTCAATTTGACAAGAGCCTCGCGGAAGCTCGCGAGGCGGTCCAGATCGAGCCGAGCAGAGCCGAGAATTTTGTAGGCCTTTTTTGTAGCTATCTTGCTTTGAATCGTGAGAACGAAGCCCGGGCCACTGCCACGCAGGCGCTAGAGAATAAACTCGACTCCTCCGATTTGCACCTCGGACTCTATGCCCTCGCATTTATAAAAAATGACGCTGCCGGTATCGCTCGCGAGGTTGCGTGGGCGACGGGCAAGCCCGAAGTGGAACGTGAGATGATTTATTTGGAAGCAGACTCGACCGCCTATACGGGACAGCTTGCGAAGGCCAAGACATTGACCCAAAAAGCCGTGGCCCATTTAACATCTGCGAAGGAAAACGAGACCGTGGCTAAGCACAAAGCGGGAGCAGCGCTGCGCGTAGCCCTTTACGGAATGGTTGGCCTAGCTCGCCAGGAAGCTATCACTGCTTTGCGAGTTTCTGCCGACCGCGATGTCGAAGCTGTAGGGGCAATTGCGTTGGCCCTGGCGGGAGATACTCCGGAAGCGCAAAGGCTCGCCGACGACCTAGCAAGGCGCTTCCCAGAGGATACGTTGGTGAAGTTTAATTACCTGCCGACAATTCGCGGTTCCATCGCCCTCGTTCAGAATGCCGCCTCGAAGACCATCAAGGAACTCCAGGCGGCCTCTCCTTACGAGCTCGGGACCGCTCCTTGTGAACTGTCGCTCATGTCTGTTTATGTTCGGGCGCAGGCGTACCTGTCAACTCATGATGGTAGTGCCGCGGCTGCCGAGTTCCAGAAGATACTCGATCATCGCGGCGTCGTTTTAACAGAGCCGATCGGTGCACTCGCGCACTTCGGCCTGGGGCGAGCCTATGCGCTCCAAGGCGATCGAGCCAAAGCGCGCATTGCCTATCAGGATTTCCTCAGTCTCTGGAAAGACGCCGATGCCGACATTCCGGTCCTGCAAGAAGCTAAAGCCGAATCCTTCAAGTCTCAATAAGTCAGGATGCTTCGGGATCAGACGAAGAATACTTCTCCCGATGATCCAGCATGCAGCTGGAATGAGGGATCCAATGACCTCTTGGGGGATATGAGGCGGCACACAATGCTCGAGGCATTGCTGATGACTCCTCAGGACGGCACGCGAGAGACGTCGCGCTGTTTCAACGATGCTCAACCGCATTGTCCCACGCGGAAATAAATGCACGCAAGCGCTCTTGAGAGCGCACCCTACAGCAGTAGCCGGATCCTCAAGCGCGCTAGATCAACCTAAATCCAGTGTCGTCGCGGTATTATGTGTCGCGGGTTCATTTTAGAGTCGATCAATTTCCGCCGAGCGCAGCGTTGTTAGTTCTACCGCACGACTTTTGCGAACGAAGCAATTGGGCGGGCCACGCATGATGTGCAGTGTGCAATCGACAGCCGGGTGGAGAATTCCTACCGAGAACGCCGTAGATCCCGGCCACAACTCAGGGGTGTTTCCAAAACGCAACAAGGTACCATCCCCCCCAAATCAGCAGGGACACATACACGATAATTAACCACGCATTTACTTTTCCGGTCCGCTCCTGAATTCCGGAATATTCATACGTGTGAATATCGTGATCGTCGTGCTTGTTCATGTCGGTCACCTTTTCGCCCCTCCGAGGTCGATCGTACAACCCCAACATACCAATCGGCGTGGCAGCAAATCTGCGAAATCTCCGCCCATTCTATGAGACACACAGGTAGTAGATGGCGACGGCTACCGAGATTGCATATCCGAAGAGCGGCCAAAAACAACCCGCTTGACCACGCGAAACTTCTGTCGGCAACTGGAGTACTTCCCTGGAGTCATTCATACGTTCACCAGGTCGCGACTGAATTTCAAATCGTCCGTAGCTTCATTTTTGAACATGATAAATTTCGGTCTCTCAGGATCACGATACTGACCGTGGCGGACGAGAAGCAAAAAGATGCAGCACGAGTTGAGCGCGAAGCCAAGGCCGGCTAAAAAGGTCCAAAATAAAACGTCAGTCTCCATTGGTGTCTCCTTACTGCGCCTTGGAAAGGATCAGATAGGTATCCGGCGGACCAAAGGACATCACATAGTGAACCAGATCCCACCGCTGATCCGGATTGAGGAAGTCCGCGTATGAGGGCATGGGAGTTCCGTCCATGCCCGTGCTGAAGGCTTTGTACAGATCCTGCGGTGCCGGCCCGCTCTTCATATCATTGCCGCCATGCGTGAAGTTGCGCGGAGCAATGGGGTTGCCCCAATTGTCGCGCAACGTCGAGGCAGAAGGACCATCGCCTTTGCCGTCCACTCCATGGCACTCAGCGCACTTCATTTGATCATAGGCGATCTTGCCGCGGGCGACCGAGTCAGGAGTGTTGGGCGGTTCTGGTGGGATTACGATGACCTCGCCAGGCGTCTCGTCTTTGAACCGGTCGGAAAACGTCTTGATGTACTGGATCACGAACCATCGGTCCTCCTCGGTCAATTCGTGCCAATTCGGCATAGCGGTGCCGCGTATACCCATCGTAATCGTGCGGTAGAGATCGGAGTCGGTAGGAATAGAGCCAGAAGGCGTCGAACGCAGCTTGAAGATGCCGTCTTTGAAGATGCGCGGCTTGGTGGTCAGGAAAACAGCAACTGGACCCTGCCCATTGCCTGTCTCACCATGGCATCCAATGCACCGACGCACAAAGACCTTCTTGCCTTCCTGCACTCCGTCCTCGATAGCGGCTGGAATGAACGGGATGGACGACCCTGCTGTGACATAGAGAAAGTTTTTCCGCCAGGGGCCCAGATTCGTGCCGAGTTTCTGGATGTAAGCCACGAGCGCAACAGCGTCTTCCGTGGGAATCGGCTTGCCGTTCGCGTCTACGCCGTTATACAGCCAAGGAAACCGGGGCATGATTGAGTCGGGGACAACCAGGCGGGGATTGAAGTGATGGGCGTAGTGCCAATCGTCATGGACCCTCCCGCCCTCGCGCGTCAGATCGGGACCGATGCGGCGAGTCCCAAACATATGGGGGACGTCGAACGCATATTCACCCTCCTGAGAGGGTGGGCCCCAGCGGCGATCCTCGCCGGTCACGGGACGAACGTACTGAGAGTGGCAATACCAGCACCCTTCGCGGATGTAAACTTTGCGGCCCCTTGCTTCGAGCGGGGTGTACGGTTGCGCCGGGACCACCTTCCCATCCATGGTGACAACGGTGGTTGCGTGCTCGCGTCCCAGCCAGGGTAGCAGGCCCATAATGAAGACCGCGGAACCCATGAACACGACGGCCATGAACATAATGAATGTGTCGATGCGTTTGTTCTGCATGCTAGTCCGCCGCCGCGGGCTCGAGTGCCTTCTCACGCTCCATTTCCGGAAGCGGAGAAGGTTCTACGGCCGTCATGTACATGTTAATCAAGAAAAGGAAAATTCCGATATCCATTCCTATCCCCGAGAGCGTTCGAACGAACCAATAGGGTTTCATAGCCACGACGGTGTCGACGAACTCCACCGAATCCGCCCACATCGTGCCTTGCAACAGCCCCATCAAAGTGAGCACGCCGGCCATCACGCTGAAGCTGACGGCGATGAGCCAGAAGTGCCAGGTGGCCAGAGTCCTGCTCCACAGAGCGTGACCAGTAACGCGCGGCCACACATAGTACGTGCCCGCCATCGTCCAGACAACGAATGTCCCGAAAATCGTGAGATGAGAGTGCGAAATCACGAAATCGGTAAAGTGGGTAAGCTGCTGCATGCCTCGCAAAGCTTCGGTAGAACCTTGAAAGCAGCCCAGGAAATAAAAGATGGCACCCATGATGCAAAATTTAGCCACAAAACTATCCTGCAGGGATTTCCAATTGCCCATCATCGTCCCGAAGAAATTCTGGGTGACGGTCCATACCGGGATGATCAGCATCATTGAGGTGACAATTGCAATCGTCTGGGTCCAGTTGGGAATGGGGCTGTAGAGATAGTGGTGAATGCCGACGAACGGATAGAAGAAAGCGATGGACCAGAAGCCGACGAGTGAGAGCTTGTGGCTATACAGTGGATTCTTGCACGCCAGCGGGAGAAAAAAGTAAATCAACGCGAGACCCGCCGGGGTGATCCATAGACCCACGATGTAGTGAATGTAAAGTCCATGGAGGGCCGCGTTGTTCACGCCGGGCACCTTGTAAGGGAGAAGGATATTACCTATGGGAAAATTAATTGCCGTCCAGACCATTGCACCGGCGGTGTAATAGAGAGCGACATACAACATCTTCTCTTTGCGCTTGATGATGGTGGCGATGACCATATAGGTGAGGAGGAAGAACGCGATGAAGAATGGGACGTCCGCCCAAAGCGCGTAATCGCCAGCTTCAATGCCCTTTTGATAGCCCGCCATCAGCGAAAAAGAGCCGAGGACGACGCCGATATTCCAGAGCCACAGGCATAAGTATCCCAGTTTCTCCCCCACCATCCGAATGCCAGTGAGCTTTGGAACCATATAGAAAACGAGTCCGAAGAAGGTAGTGGAGAACGCACCGAAGATCACGCCGTTCACATGCATGGGCCGTATCCGGCCCCACGTGAGCCAAGATATTCCACCCAACCAGTCCGGATAGTTGAACTTGATGGAGACAACCACCCCGACCAGCGGAAAGACTAACGTCCAGAGAATTCCCCAGAACAGCCACTTCTTGCAGAGATCTGCGTTCACGATCGGTTCATTTTCCAAATATGCTTGTGATGCCGCCATCGCCCCTCTCCTCTACGGCCGGCCAATTGACCGGCGTACGAGCGGAAATAGGTTGACTTTTACTTCTCGGAAATCTGGAAATCGACGCTCACGTTGCCCTTCGCGGGGACGGTGACGCTCTTATCCCAGGTCAGAGAGTCGGCGAAAATAGGGCGAGTCACCATTTGATGTGAGTCGACGTCCATCACCGACTCTTGCCGAGCGACGTGCCAGCTTTCATGCCAGGCTTCGATGGTATAGGTACCAGCCGGAACATCCGTGAGCTTGAAATTGCCGTGCTCATCCGTAATGGCGTAGTAAGGATTGTCAACAGTGAGAGCTACGGAATTCATCCAGACGTGACCCGCATCGCATTTCAGATCCGTTTCTCCCGGACGCGGGAAAGGTCTTTTAACGGGATGATTCGGAATCGGAAAAGGAATGTTATAAAGCTCAACGCCCGTCATATGAATGTTGTGAAGGATCGGATCCTCACTCACCATCGTCAGATTGTCTCCTTTGGGAACCAGCATGATATGTGGAATGTAGCGGCAGTTCTTCTGGTCGAGCGAGCGCCTCACCTCAGGCAAATCCATGGCTTTGCCCTTGGAAATACCTTTCAAGTAAACCACCGTGTTTTCGACGGAGCCATCGGACGCGATGATGATGCGCTCGAGATCGCGAGTCTTCTGCCCGTTGGGAGCGCAAATGTCCGGATTCTTGGTGATTGGTAGGGTCACAGGCTGCGGCTTTGCGCCCTTCCACTTCACGGTTCCCGAAATCGTTCCGCCGTCGGTAACAGTGACAACCGAATACTGCGCGAAGGCTGTCGAAGCCAGCGCCAGACTGGTTGCAATTAGCGCCGCTACACGGAAGATGTTCACACTGATTTTCATCGTTCTACCTCCCTAGGGGGTATAAATAGATACAATCTCGTCTTTGTCTCATATCTCGGCCAGCATGCAGAATCCTCGCTCGTCCCGCCGCAGGTCCCCGAGCTCTGTTCGTTTGCCACTACCCTATTTGGCCGCCGGTTCCTTGGCCCCGGCCTTTGGGGGGTGATAATGCACCATCAGAGTTCGCAAATAGTGAACCAAGTCCCAGGCCTGGCTTGGATTGACAAAGTCTGCCCACGACGGCATGGGCGTCCCATCCAGACCAGTCATGAAAATGCGGTACAAGTCCTCATTCGTCGTCCCGCACTTGAACCGGGTACCCTCCGTGAAGTCAAAGGGCGGAATCGGATTTCCGAGATTGTCACGCAACGTTGCTGCGGAAGGCCCGTCCCCGTGCCCCTCCTTCCCATGGCACTCGAAACATTTGAGCGTCGTAAGATAGAGTGTCTCCCCGCTCTTCCTACTTTCCGGGGTATCAGGGGTCTCAGGAGGAATCTTGAGCGCTTCACCCGGCTTCTCATCTTTGAAGCGCGGAGAGAAAGTCTTGACGTACGCAACAAGGTCGACGCGCGTCTTTGGAGTGAGGGGCCGCCACGTCGGCATGTAGGTGGTGAAAATCCCGCGACTGATCGTATCGAACAAATCGCTGTCGAGAGGGAGGGTGCCCGAGGGAGTTGAACGGCACTTGAACAGGCCCAGCGTAAAATTGCGCGGCAGGGGGCTCGAGTACTGGAAGCCGTTGTAAGGCCCCACTACAAAAGTGGCGTTTTCGCCTTTGCCGTCGCCAAGCTCGCCGTGACAACCGACGCAGAATCGCCGATAATCCCGCTTCCCCGCGGCAGCATCGCCTGTGATCGAACCGACATGAGTCGACAAGTCTTGACCGACGGCGGAGCCGGGAATTGCGAGGGCGATACAAAAAGCCGCGAGCATCAAACGTCGCGTGATTTTCTTTGAGAGTGACATGCGCCTCGCTCCTTTAGAAGTCGAAGTCAAAGCCGAAGAACAAGCTGCTGCTGGTGATGGTGCAGGTGGCTACCGTCGCACAGTTGGCTCCGAATGCTCCGCCCTGGTTTGTGACTCCGTTTGATTTGACGAATGAATATTCCTGCTGTAGGGCCAGACCGGCCCGGCTGAACATAAACGGATTCCAGCGACTCGCGACCGTAAAGGCATTTAGATTTCCCGTCTTGCCCGAGAAAACAAACATTGGGTTATTGACTTGCTGCTGCATCTGAATCGTCTCCCAGCGAGCGATCACGACCCACTGAGGTGAAATAATGTACTGTCCCTCAATAAACCCTCCGTTCCACTTGGCTGCTTGGTCACCCACCGGCAGGGTTGTGTTAGCGGGCACGCCGTTCGCGAGAAAGGCGTTATCGTAGGCATGCATGAAGACGCCCTTCACGAGCCATTTGTTGAAATACCACTTCCATTCAGCTCCCGCGCGATAGAACGGCTTGTTACCTCGTCCGTAAGCGTTAGCTCCGGCAGACGTTTCGTAGTAGGTAGGCGCAAACCCGAAATAGCCGTAGGCTCCCACCTTCATAAACCCGTTTCCGAAGGTGTTAAAGCCCTGCTCGAAGTGGCCATAATAGTCGAAGGTCCGACCGCCTGGTTGGAATGTCGAAGTGAAGTTAGTTGAGTTCAAGGTCTGGCCGTAGAGTTGATTCACGCCGCCATCGAGGCTGCTTACTGCAGCAAAAGCGTAACGGGTGTAGCTATTCGAGTTGTGGCCCATCAACTCCATGCCGATTTGATTATCCCCGATGCCCCCAAAGGGATTCATATTGCCTGGCGATGTGAAATGGTAGATGTAATAAAAACCGCCATCTCCGGATAAAGTCCAGAGCCGCTTCTCAGAAACCGGAAGATCGAGCTCAAACTTCCCGACCTTGAAGTTGAGCCAAGGCGTGTGCAGCAAATTATCAAACCGGACATACGCCGACTCGAAGTGGAACGTGGCAGTGTTATCCGAAGAAGGCAGCACGATAAACGAAATGTTCTTATAAAGAGTTCCACCAAACCAGAGATCAATGCCGGAAAGATCAAAACCCGTGGTGCTTATGGTGCCGATATGATCTGGTCCCGTTCCATCGCTCACATTGACAGACTGGCCATTGGCGCTCTCACGATGCCAGTTGGGCGTGATGCGCACCGTCATTGGAAAATAGGACGGATCACGCGTAATCGGAGAATCGCGATCGTTCATCATCTGGTAGCCGTTGTCGCGAAAGACTTGCCCGAAGTTGTTTAACTCCGGCCAGGTGATGTGACAGGCCGAGCAAGGCAAGCCATATTTTCGCGCGAAAGCCGGAATCGCCTTCGTGGGTGTCGGACTCGGGAGACACACAGCAAGAAGGAAGAGCAGCGCGGGAACACCCGCAACAACGCGGTTAATCCATTTGGTCATCAATGGAGAATTCATCCGTGCCTCCTGATTTTGAAGCTTTCGCGTGATTCGGCTGCAAGCGGGGAAAATAGGGCAGGAGAAGCGAACACGCTCGCCTCTAAGCGCAACAATAGATTGTGGAAAGAGGTGAACGACGTTCATACTGAAGTCGAAAATACCTTGGAATCAAAAGGTTGCAATTCTTCTTAGGGTATCTTTTTCTGGCGCAAAACGTTGTGGATGGATGCGGGCGCGAAGGTATGAGCAAGAATATATCTTTAGATATGTACCCGGAACCAACCGCGGCCACGTCTCAATGCCTGCCTTACTGCGGATTCCTGAAATGTGTGAGAGAATCTGCCGGTGTAGGCCGCTGAGGTAGGATGGGGGCGCTCCAAACCTCGAAATGTTTCCACTCGAAGCAGACGATTCCATCGCACATCGCTATCTCACGGACTCGTTCAGGAGTGCAAATTGTCCGGAGTAGTCCTGAAGAGCGCGATGAACAGCGGCGGAGGTGAGGAAGTTTATCTCGCCTTCCTTGATTCTCTGCCCTTTCCTGCTTGGCTCGCGGATGAAAGCGGACTCTGCATATTCTTGAACAAAGCTGGCTTGATTCTCTTGGATAAGACCCAAGCGAATGTGCTCGCAGAAGGTTGGGTCGGCTTCGTCCATCCTGATGATATTGCGAATTTAATAGGTCATCTCGCGCGTCTGCCTGACGCCTCTTCACCGCAGCAATTCGAATTTCGAATGCGCGGCAGGACCGGCGACTATGGCTGGTTTCTTTGCACGCTGACAGCCCGATTCGACAGCTCGGGCCGCATGGGCGGCTCCGTCGGCTACTCGGCAGACATCTCCAGCCTCAGAAAAACGGCGGAGTCGTTTTTTCGCAGCGACAGTCGATATCGTCAACTCTTCGATTCGAACCTGATTGGCGCCGTGTACACAAGTATCGACGGCACAATCCTCGACGCGAACCAAAAATTTCTCGAGATGGTCGGTTATTCGGCACGGGAGCTCGAAGCCGGCGGGTTGAGCTGGACGGACATCACGCCTCCGGAATACAAGGCCCAAGCCGAATCAAACATCCAGGAGTTGCGATCCACCGGTATCTTCAAGCCGATCGAAAAGGAGTATGTACGAAAGGATGGCTTCCGGGTTCCGGTCCTGGTGACTTCAGCTCTGCTCGAAGGCTCGACCACCGAGGCAATCACGTTCGTTGTTGATATCACCGAGCATAAGCACGCCGAACTGGCGATGCGGCAGCACGCGGAATCGCTGGCAAATGGCCAGATAGCCGCGCTAAACAGGACGTTGACGCTGCTCGCGACCGAGCCCTCGCTCGACACAGCTCTGAGCCACGTCTTGAAAGCGATTACGGAGCAGCTCAGTGTGACGTCCTCAGGACTCCACCTCGCAGGCGTGCGCGCGAACGAAACCCTTCTGCACATGAACTATAACGATGGGCAAATCACGCGGGGCAGGGACATTCGCGATCCCACTGCGCTACGCCCGCGCCATGTGGCACTCATAACCGAGAGGTGGCAGTCGCGGGAAGACCGTTCCCCGAAACCGGTAGTGCTGGACGTATCTTCTTCGCCCGAATTTGACGACGCCGGACGCGCGCGGCTGCTGGGCGACAAGATCTACACACTTCTGCTGGTTCCGCTGCTTGTTCACAACAAGCTGGTCGGCACGCTCAGCATCCGAATCAAGGAACAACGCACGCTTCGCCCAGCCGAGGTTGAGCTCGCACAGGCCCTCGCTCAGCAGGCAAGCCTCGCCGTCCATCTCACGCACCTTGCGGAAAGTTCACGGCAGGTTGCGATTCTCGAAGAACGAAACCTCGCGGCGACGGGCCGAGCCGCGGAACTTGCGCGCGCCAACCAGGCGCTGAAGCAGACGCTCGACGTTCTCGCGACCGATCCCGAGATCGACGAAGTGTTGGGCCACGTTTTGACGGTAGTTACGCAGGTGCTCGAAGGTACTGTTTCAACTTTGTGGCTGCGAGATCGCGACGACGAAACCGCCAAGTTGCATCTTCTCTTCAGAGACGGCCGTCTGGTCAGCGGCGCTGAGTCCGGCCACCGTCTCGCAGGCCAGACATTGAGCCTGTCGCGTCAGGATCTGTTCGCTTTTGCCGTGTTTCGTCGTGGACGCCCGGTCTGGCACGAAGTGGCCACGAGCGAGGCGCTTGACGACGCAGCCAAGACCTATCTCCGCGAGCAAGGCGTGAAAGCCCTATTGGGCATCCCGCTGATCCTGGCTGAAAAAGCAATCGGCGCAATCGTCATTCGATTTTCCGAGCTGCGACAGTTCGGCTCTGTGGAATTGGAACTCGCACAAGGATTGGCGCAACAGGCCACTTTAGCCCTGCAGCTCACGCGCCTTGCTGAGCAGGCACGCAAAGCCGCCATCACTGAAGAACGAAATCGGATGGCGCGCGAGATTCACGATACCCTCGCACAGGGTTTCACCGGCGTTCTGATACAGTTGCAGGCGGCAAAACAGGTTCTCGACGGGACCCACCTCGAAGCGACCCAGCACCTGGAATCTGCGATCGCGCTCGCGCGAGTGGGCCTCACGGAAGCGCGACGCTCCGTGCAGGGGCTTCGACCACAGCTGCTGCGCGACGGCAATATCATCACCGCTCTCAACCAACTCGTGCACCAACTGGGAACGGATTCGCTGGTCCGCATCCATTTCTCCTCGAAGGGCGACGCGCAGCCTCTCATGTCGCCGGACATCGAAAGCAATCTCCTGCGCATCTCTCAGGAAGCAATTACCAACGCGATGAAACACTCCGGCGCAAACCAGATCAATGTACGGCTCTCAGCGGGACCTGAATCCGTTCAGCTCGCCATTGAAGATAATGGCGCCGGCTTCGATCCGCACGTAAGCACATTGAGTCGCGGCTTCGGATTGATTAGTATGCAGGAGCGGGCTGACCGGATCGGTGGTGATTTGACCATCCTCACCAAACCCGGTGCCGGAACAAAGATACATCTGCTGCTACCGATCCTGCGTGCCGCAAAGACCGGCGAGAATCGCTCAGCGGCAAGCGGTCATTCCTAGCGTCTGAATACCGATGAGTGGAGAAGACTCAATTCGCATCATGATCGCCGACGATCACCCCGTGGTGCGTGAAGGGCTCGTCGCCTCGCTCAATCGCGTTCCGGATATGACCGTCGTTTGCGAAGCCGCCACCGGGCAGGAGGCGCTCGATTTATTCTCCCGGCACGTCCCCGACGTCGCGCTAGTCGATCTGCGTATGCCCGAGATGGATGGCGTCGAGGCCATCGAAGCGATCTGCGAACGTTTCGGCAATGCACGAATCATCATTCTCACCACATTTGAAGGCGATGAGGATATTTACCGCGCCCTGCGTGCCGGCGCTCGCGCGTATCTGCTGAAAGACACTCGCCTCGAGGATTTGATTCACTGCATACGCATCGTCCACGACGGAAAGAATTATATTCCTCCTACTATCGGAGCCAAGCTGGCCGAGCGAATGAAAGGCCCCGAGCTCAGCACCCGCGAACTGGAAGTTCTGCGATTGATGGCCGGCGGCAAAAGCAACAAAGAAATCGCCAGCGCGCTGTTCGTCAGCGAAGGTACTGTGAAAGGCCACGTGAACCATATTCTCGCAAAGCTGGGCGCGAATGGCCGCACCGAAGCGGCCCGCATTGCGCTAAAACGGGGCTTGGTTCGCGCCGAATAAATCTCTGGGTGGGCGTGTCCGCGAAGCCGCTAAAGTAATTCTCTCTCGCACGATTGACTTGCCTCTGCTCACGTCCTAAGATTCCGGCATTCTTGCTGCTCTCGGTTTGCTTTTCTCAGCTCAGGAGCTCACTGGTGGCGGACTGGCAATACGCGCAATCCGATCGCTCCGAACAGCTTGCGCAGATTTCCCATTACTCGGCAAAGAAACACGAGAACGGCCGGGAGATTGAATTTCGAATCACAGTCAAGGAGTTCGTTTCGCCTCCGCCCGGCCAGCACACCAGATTTTTTGCCGAGGCGGATAAGAAAGTGAATCAGAAATCGGTCGCGCTACTTCCCTTTGGATGGGGCGACTCGGTTCTGAAAGCGCTGGCCGGATGCCTGCGAATGATTCGCGATTTTCCCTACGAAGAGGAGTGACGAAGCGCCGATGCCCATGAAGCTATCCACGCGGGAGATCAAGCCAGGCATCGTCCTCCTTGAGATCGTGGGCCGAGTTTCCATGGGCGACGATTGCACGCTGCTCGACAGCGAAGTCGAACGCCACATCCAGAAAAATCAAAACCGAGTGATCTTTGATTTGGCCGGTGTGAACCACGTCGATAGCGCCGTCATTGGACAGATCGTAAAATGCTTAAGCCGCCTCAAGCGTTCTGGCGGCGCTTTGCATCTCTCCGGTGTGCACGGCATGGTCGAGGGCGTGCTGAAAATGACTCAACTCTACCAGGTGCTCGCGATCTACCCCACTCCCACGGAAGCTGCTGAACATTTTGCACCCAGGGCGTAACCGCCGGCCGCAACTGCGCGCCCTGGGCTGCGCGTCCTCAGACCTCATCTAGGAGGCCACATCTTTGATGTGCGTCGCAATGAACCACTGGTTCCCGAAAGGATCGACAACTCCTCCGCTGCGATCCCCGTAAGGCTGATCTGCCGGTGGCATGAGCGATTTTGCGCCCGCCCGCAGCGCCTGCTCGTAGACAGCGTCTACGTCCGGCACATACATATGAAGTCCACACGGCTTCGGCTGATAAGGTCCATTCGCGTCACTCATCTCCAGAATCGAATCGCCAATCGCAACTTTTGCGTGCGCCACGCCCCCATCGGGTGACGCCACCACGAGTTTCTCCTCAGCCCCGAACGCTTCCTTCAGAAATTGAATGAACGGCCTCGTTTTCTCCAGTGCAAGATACGGCGTCACGTCGCGTAGCCCTTCGGGAACGCTCTGCCCTTTCAACGGAGTAGCGATGTACCAATAGTTTCCAAATTCATCCGCCACGGAACCACCGCGCTCGCCGTAGTCCTGATCTACCGGTGCATGCATCGCCTTCGCACCATGCTGCAAAGCTTTGGCGTAAACCGCATCGACATCCTTTACGTAAACGTGCAACGCGGCCGGCCTGGGTGGAAACTTTTCGTTTGCATCGGCCATTTCAAGCATCGAATCGCCGATCTGCACGTCGGCATGCATGATTGCGTTGCTATCGGGCCTTTGTGCTCGAAACTTTTCGACTGCTCCAAACACGTTCTTTAAGAACTCGCTGAATCGATTCGCGTCGGAAACAATCAGGTATTGCGTAATCGTATGGAATCCTTCTCTTACAGGTTTCACTGCTGTGCTAGCCATATGCATTCTCCTTTCGAGGTCATTCTTAAGTCGTGCCTTGAAACTTTCGCTAGGCAGTCCGCGCAACGCGGCAACCGTGCGCGCGAGCGCCGTGAGTTCCGCGCTGCCATCCGCTATGGCGGCGTCACGGCGGGCCAGCACGGCGTCCACAATCTGGTTGACTCGTTCAAATTGGCTTTGATCAGCCATTTCTTTCACCCATGCGCTCGCGCAGGCTCTGAATCGCGCGGTACTGCAACTGCTTCACTGCCCCTTCCGTCCTTCCCATCTCTTCAGCAATCTCGCGAATTCCTTTCTCGTCAGCAAAACGCATTTGGATTACGCGGCGCTGATCGTCAGGCAAATCGCCTACGAGCCGATAAAGCGCCGCTCGGTCTTCTATCGACACTGAAACCGCATACCCTGACGGCGATGCCGATGCTTCTTTCACTTCGAGGTTTGAGCCCGTCGTCTCTCTCGACGCACGCTGCCGGTGGTTTGCAATCGCGTTGCTCGCGATCCGGAAGAGCCACGCGGCAAATGGCGCGCCCCGCCACTCAAAACGGTCGAGCCCTTCGAGAGCCTTACGAAACACATCCGCGGTGAGGTCCTGCACCGCGGCTCGATCCCGTAAGCGGCGCCCGATGTACGCATACACGCGCTCAAAATGAAGCTCGTAAAGTTCCCCAAAGCGGCGGCGATCCCTCTTCGCCTCCTCGATGAGGATCCTCTCGTCAGTTTCGCTGCTGACGTCTTTCAACGCGCTCTCCGGACAAGCAATCGCTTTCTCCTGACATAAACCGCCGAGCGCCAAAAAGGTCACGCGGGCCGCATGAGCGACCGTCAACTTTGGTAGGGTACCCGCTGGTACGCCCGTTCTATAGCCTATCTTCAGCTGTTTCAGTAAATTTGGCCTTCACACAAGCGACGGCCGGAGGCACTAGGATGGCAACCGCAGTTCAAATCGGCGACAATTCACGGGCTACGTCATATCACGGTTCCGGCGGAAGGAGCCGCGAGCGCCTAAAAGTCTCCCTGCCGGTACAAGTGCAGCCATTTGACGCCCGATTTATCGATATTATTGACGTAGGCGAGGTCAGCGATTTTACCCGCGACGGCCTTTATTTCAGTACCTGTATGCCCCATTATTTCATGGGGATGCGGCTTATCGTAACGTTCCCCTTCGGTGATCAGGCTTCCGCCCACAAGCGCTTCCTTGCCACCATAGTCCGCATGGAGGATCGCGACGACGGAAACCGCGGCATCGCCGTTCGGTTTCTTCTGTAGTCGGATTCTCCCAACCGTATTTCCACTGTCGTTTGCCTTTGGGCAAGCTGCCCGGGATTCCACCTTGTCACTCGCTCTACCCTGGGGCGAAAATACTCACTGAGCTAATCGCTTTGCCCGTCGTCCGGTTCGATTCTAAAAGCGAATGCACTATCGCCCGCGGGCAACCAGGAAAACACGATGTCACATGAGCGGCACAAAGGTTCGGACACCGTATCGTCGAAAACTTCCACCGGAGCCACCATTACAGACTCTGACCGCCGCGACGGGAACCGCCACATTTTTACCGCAGCGGCAGATGTTGTCGAACTGTCTTCAGGTGCTCGCTTTTCCACTCGGACAACGGATTTGGGACCCGGCGGCTGCTTCGTCGATACCACGAATCCCTTCCCCGTTGGTTCGAAACTCCATGTGAGGCTTCACAAGGGCAAGACGAGTTTCGAAACCTCAGGCACAGTCGTCTACTCTCAACATGGCCTCGGTATGGGCATCGCTTTTAGTGGTCTGGCCCACGACCGCAGGTCAGCATTGGAATCGTGGCTGGCTGACTTGACCGGCGAGCGTCAATCTCACGATGTCGTCACTTATGAGACTAGGGCGACTCTAAGTTCCTCGCCTCACCGTGCAGGTAGCGTGAACACTTCACTCGTGCGCCTCGTCCAGCTCATGATCGGCAAGGGGCTGTTGACCGAGGCAGAGGGCGCTTCCGTGCTCATCGATCCGGTCCTATAGAGTGTCGAACTACGAGGCCGGCGTCTGCGCCCCTTATCGGGAAGGCGCTCCGAAATGGGGTGACATGAGTCGGGGATTCGGAAGTCTAATAGCCACTATCGATTGGGGGGCCGGTTATAGGACTAACGAACCGGGATAAGTATGTAGCTATTTCCCTGTTTAGGAAGATTTTACAACGACACCCGAAGTCCCTTCTCTCTCGTAACTGGCTTAAAGTAAACAATATCAGCCGACGAGAAATTATGCTACCAACGGCGATACTATTGCATCCTAACAAAAGAGGGGAAAATGGGAGAACGAAGAAAAGCAAGGCGTTACGAAGTTTACCTGCCAGTTCAGGTTTGTCTGGCACGACGCCGCCCAGCTGACTTCCATACCGGCCAGCTTCGCGATGTCTCCCGCAGCGGTATCTTTTTTCATTCGCACGTCCCGCTTGATCCCGGAACGCACGTCGAACTGACATTCTCTCTTCCTGGCGAAAAAGAGCGTGGCACGGCCGTGCTCGTGCGAGCCAGCGCTAAGGCGCTCCGCGTAAACGCGCTGCCCGGCGAAATCACTCCGCTCTACGGCGTTGCAGCAACGATCGACCGCCTCGATTTTGTCCGGCCGGTCGTTTCGTCAGCTGCTTAATCGTTTCGAAGCTGTCGGCCTGGTTTCGAACTCTGCAAACCTTCTCCTCGATTCTTCTCTGCGTCAACTTCCTCCCACATACAATCGTTTCTGAGCTATAAGTCTCGTTTCGATGGCGAAGCAATCCCGCGACCCGAAAGAAATCGAGCGCCGGCTGCTCGGTGCTCTATGCACCAGTTCAATCACGTTTGAAGATCGCAGTCACATTTTGCGCAGCCTCGTTAATTACAACTGGGTCAATCCCGACCATAGAGTGGTTTACGAAGCTTTGCGGCGTTCGCGGCACCGCGACTCAGCCCCATTGCGCGAGCACATCAGCGCAGAAATCACTCGCCTCGGCTTTCCAGATATCGAAATCGAACCATTCTTCGCTCCTCGCACTCTAACCAAAGTTGAAATCGTCGGGCTCGCGAATGCTCTGCTCGCCGCGGGAGCTGAACCCTCAAACCAGAAATGAACAGCCGCACCCTCCGCTACTTCACAATCGCCGACGTCACCCTTCTGCCCGCCTTCATTCTCTGGTTCATTTGGCAATTGCAATTCACCGCTCGCTGGACGTGGATCGTTTTTATCGGCTGGATGATTTTCAGCTTCGCGCTGCATCGCGACACACCGAAGACGCTCGGATGGCGAGCGGATAATCTGTGGCCCGCGACGCGCCAAGCCATGCTGGTTTTCGGTGCGATGATTGTGGGACTAGCTGCGATAGGCGCGGCGCTCGGAGCGCCATTGCGTCTCCCGCCAAACCTCATCTCGTGGCATCGCCTCTGGAGTTACTTCGCGTTCTGCGTCCTCCAGCAGGTGCTCTTGAATTCGCTGGTGCACAATCGCATGCTTTCGCTCGTCAGGCGGCAATGGGTAGCAGCCATCTTGACTGGAATAATCTTCGCCGCGTGCCACTGGCCGAATCCAGTCCTCGTGCCGCTGACTCTGATCGGCGGCACCTCCATGGCTTGGATGTTCGGCCGCCATCGCAACATCATTCCGCTCGCCATAGGACAAGCAATTCTAGGCTCGTTAATTTTCTGGGCCTTCCCCGTGGCATGGCATCACCATCTGCGCGTGGGCCCCGGCTACTATTCGATATGGCCGCGCTAGCGCAAGCAAGAGTTCCGTGATGATTACGACCTATCGACTAACCTAATGCGCCGCGACCGCCTTCCGCGACGACACCTTCTTCAATGCAAACGCAATCGGCACCGTGGCGAAACACAGAAGCGCCAAATACCGGAAATCGTCAATGTACGA
This sequence comes from uncultured Acidobacteriota bacterium, assembly GCA_963729525.1. Taxonomy (GTDB): domain Bacteria; phylum Acidobacteriota; class Terriglobia; order Acidiferrales; family UBA7541; genus Palsa-295. The sequence continues at coordinate 995,293 of CAVSOB010000005.1, read as the reverse complement.
CCACAATGACGCCTGCGTATCGATTGCGCCCTCAAGCAACTTGTAGGTTCGGTGCAGCGCATCGACAGGATCGGTGTGCTGGTTCATCAGCCCGCGAAATCCGTCAATCGCGTGCTGTAGCACCGGATTCTGCGGCGAAAACGAATGCGAAAGCTCCGTACGATGCAGCTGCTCATGGCGCGAGACGATCGTATTAACGATCGAGATCCCCACACTCCCGCCCACGTTGCGAAACAGATTGTAAACGCCGCTCGCGTTTCCAATTTGGTTGTCAGGCAGCGCGCCCATCGCCAGCGTCGCCAGCGGCACGAACACGAACCCGATAAAAAACCCGCTCACTGCCACGGCCCAGAACATCGACCACTGGCCCACGTCCAGCGTCATGTGCCCGAGCCATAAATTCGCAACCGCTACGCCGCCAAAGCCAATTGCTATCAGTTTTCGTCCATCGAATTTCGAGAGCAGGTACCCCACGATTGGCATCGCGAAAATGGCGCCGATTCCCCGGGGCGCCACCGCCAATCCCGCAGCGAGCGCGGTGTATCCAAGCAGCGTTTGATAGAAAAGCGGCAAAATCGTAATCATCCCGTAGACCACCGCGCCAAAAATCGCGATCTGCAGGCATCCCACCGCGAAATTTCGATTCAGCATGATCCGTAGATCCACGAGCGGCTTCTTCATCTTCAGCTCGCGCCATATGAACGCAATAAACGCAAGGATTAGAATCACGGTCGCCCAACGAATCCACGTCGCCCCGAACCAATCATCTTCCTGCCCCTTATCCAAAATAATCTGCAGCGCGCCCAGCCACAGCGCCAGCAATCCGAGCCCGATCGCATCCAGCTTTCCCACCACCGCCTCGCGAATATATTTCGGGTCCACCACCAGCCGCGAAATCAAAATCACCGCGAGAATTCCGATTGGAATATTGATGTAGAACGCCCATCTCCAACTGTAGTTCACCGTGATCCAACCGCCCAGCGTAGGCCCCAGCACCGGCGCCACCACCACGCCGAATCCAAACGCCGCCATCGCCTGCCCGCGCTTCTCCGGCGGAAAACTTTCCAGCAGAATCGCCTGGGAAAGCGGTTGCAGCGCGCCTCCGCCCGCGCCCTGAATCGCTCGCGAGATCAGAATCATCGGCAGGCTCGTAGCCGCCCCACACGCAAACGACGAAATCGTGAAAATGATGATGCAGATCACCAGGAAATTCTTCCGCCCGAATTTCTGCGCGAACCATCCGCTCGCCGGCAGCACAATCGCGTTCGCCACCAGGTAACTCGTCAGCACCCAAGTGGCTTCGTCATTCGTCGCCGAAACGCTTCCCGCGATGTACGGCAGCGCCACCGCCGCAATGGACGTGTCCAGCACCTCCATAAATGTCGCAAGCATCACCGCGGCGGCGATGAACCATGGATTCGTTTGGGCGTAGGGAGGAGGCGTCGATTCGTTGGCCATGAGCGAGCGCGATCCGTACTCGAACTGTAGAGTTATCCGCGACGCGATTCAATACAGCATTCCGTCGCGCGCTGAAGCGGTAAAGTAAAAATGAGGCTACTGCGATTACCTCTAATAGATGCGTGAGGGTGCGCGAGCGACGCAAAATGAAAATGCCCCTCGGCTCAGAGATAAATTTCAGGTCAGTTGTTACTGCGAGGAAACCAGAAATCCGGATCAGTCGAAGAAAATTCCACCGCGATGTGCGACTTGCCGCGCGCGCGACGGCTCGCCTGCACCACCCTGCATTCGCGCTCAGCGTCGTTCAGCATGTTCACCAGAAACAACCGCTGCCCTTTCGCGACGGCAGTCGCGATGGTGAAGGAACAGCCGTCCTCGTTAATATCCGCCGTCTCTGTCTCTTCGTGAAACGGCTGCTTCTCGGAATCCGAGCCGTAAACAAGCAGCGGCACCGGCTGCCCCCACCGCTCGCTGCGACGCCGATCCGCCCCATCCGAGTTCGGATGCGCGGGTATCGCGGCCGCTGCCGCAGAAGATGCCCGGGCTTCCGGAGCACGGCCTTCAGGAGAATGTCCCGCCTGCTTGCGCCCCTTCGTGCGCGAGCGTTCATTCTCCGCCTGCTTCAGCGCATTCCAAATGCGGCTCACAGCGGCTCCGTAGTTCCAGGAATATCAGCCTACCCCTACGATAACCGACTCCGCCCGCCGCAGTCACTGTTTACTGCCGTCATCTCCGTATATGCGTTACTGTACGCCGCACTGTCCCTTCGCACAGGTTCCACCCGTGCGTCGCCTCCGCGCTCTGCCTACTTCGGCTCCAGCACCAAAGGCAATCCATTTCTTGCATTGCCAATAATCACCACTTTCGCGTTCGTGCTAGCCGCCAGCCGTTCAGTCGCTTCAATTCCCTTCCATTCGAGCAGTTGCTGGCTGATACCTTGCGCCACGGTGGTCTGGAAATCGCGAATTCCCTGTGCCTCGATCCGCTTGCGGTCGGCTTCCTGCTTTTCCTTCTGCAAAATGAACGCCATGCGCAGCGAATCCTGTTCCGCCTGTTGCTTCGCTTCGATCGATCCCTTCAACATTTGCGGCAACTGAATATCGCGAAGCAGCACGCTCTGCACTTCCACGCCGCGCGCACCCAACTGCTGCACGAGTTCATTGTTGATCTGCTGGGCAACTTCTTCGCGCGCGCCAGTGTAAAGCGCATTCGCGCTATGCTGCGATGTGACCGCCCGAATCGTCGACCGCAGGTTCGGCTCGACCACCACCAGCACATAGTTCGGCCCTATCGTCCGGAACACTTCCGCTGCCTTCTCCGGGCTCAGCCGAAACAAGAGCGACGTATCTAGCGTCATCACCAGCCCTTCATCCGATGGCACGCTAGCCGTTTCCTTGAGTTCCTGCGTTCGCACGGACATCGTGTTGTTTATCTTGAACGGGTTCACGAAGTGCGTGCCCTCCGGCAGAACATCACCCGTCACGCGACCGAACAGCGTAAGCACGCCAACGTGGCCGGCAGGCACGTATGCAACAGATGACCACACAAGAATCAAAACCAGAATCGCCAGCAGCACAAACCCGATTTTCCGAGGCAGCCCCGAACCATATCGGTGCAGCATATCTTCAGCATCCTGCGAGCGGAACGCGCTCATAGTCACCTCCAGTGACCTTAATTCTCACGCCGGTCATGTCTGGCGCGCCCGCCATTCTACCTGCGCCTTTGCCTTTCTGTGGCACATGTCCGCCGGCAGGCGCTCTTTTGCTTCGCCGTTCGTACCGCCCGCGTCTCGCCGGCGCCTTTGACTTTTCCGTCGTTCTTTCGCACTTCTCCCCAGTAGGGGCACGGCATGTCGCAGATCCCGCATGGGTTCGCGGGGCCGTGCCCGAATGCGGCCCCAGCACAGCCGCGCCATCGAATCGTTCTTTTGTTTTCTTGCCCTACAGATTCAAATCCGAATACTTCTCATCCGCCCCGGCCCGAGCCCGCCCCGCAATCTTCGCCGTCGTCCCGCCACGCGGATTCACCCACCGCCCAGCCACCGCCCACCCGCACTTCGGGCACCGCCCATCGCCCGTCAGCCGATTCTTCTCCACGCTGTGCCACGACCGCTCCACCAGCACCGCCTTGCACGAAGGGCACACCGTATTCGCGCCATCGCTATAAATATTGCCCTCGTACACGTAATGCAGCCCCGCATCCAGCGCGATCCGCCGCGCCGCGTGCAACGTCTCCGCCGGCGTCCGCGGCTTATCCTGCAATTTGAAATCGGGATGAAACGCGGTGAAGTGCAGCGGCACATCCGGCCCCAGATTCTCGAGAATCCATTCCGCCAGCGCGCGCGATTCCGCCGGCGCGTCATTCAGCGTGGGAATCATCAGGTTCGTGATCTCGAACCACACATTTGTCTCATTCTTCAGCCACTTCAACGTGTCGAGCACCGGCTGCAAATGTGTCAGCGTGATCTTGCCGTAGAAACTCTCGGTAAACGCTTTCAGGTCGATATTCGCCGCGTCAATGTGATCGTAAATATCGTGAAACGCTTCGTAGGTGATGTATCCATTCGACACCATCACCGTGTTCAGCCCGTACTCCTTCGCGGCGGCGCAGATGTCGATCACATACTCGCCCCAGATCGTCGGCTCGTTGTACGTGAACGCGATCGAAGGGCACCCGTTGCGAATCGCCAGAAGCACCACATCCTCAGGCGGAATGTACGACGAGTTCACCTGGTCGGACCGCGACTTCGAAATGTCCCAGTTCTGGCAGAAGAAGCAGCCCATGTTGCACCCAGCCGTCCCCATCGAAAATATTTTCGTCCCGGGCATGAAATGATTGAGCGGCTTCTTCTCGATAGGATCAATCTGCAACGCAGCAGGATGCGCATACCCCAGGCTGTAAAGCTTCCCGCCCTCATTGGCACGAATGTAGCAGAACCCAGCCTGCCCCTCGCCAATATGGCAATGCCGCGGACAAAGATAGCAGTGCACTTTGCCCCCAGGCTCAGCCTCCCACCAGCGAGCCTCGTGCAGCGCATCGGATCTCTGCATGATTCTTAGTTCCGACATTTTCGTCTCAGCTTTAATCACCATTATACGCCTGGTAAGAACCGGGTGCCCCTTCACGCTAACTTTTGAAGCCCCTGTCCTTGAACGCAAGAGCGACCGACTACGACGCTCCTCCATGCGATTATTTACTTGCATTAACCTTTTGTATTAATTATGGTTAATGATTCGGTACAGCCTCCGGCAGAAAGCGCGTCAAACGGCCATGCTTCGCTCGACCCTGACAGCACTCTTACTAATCGCTTTTCATCTTTGCGCTGGCCGTCCGGCCTTCCCCCAGGGAGAAACGACCAGCGCGATCGTCGGCCAGGTGAGTGATGCGACCGGCTCAACAGTTCCCCATGCCCAGGTGACGGTAACAAATAAGGAGACTGGGCTACGGAGAAACGCCAGCACGGATGACGCCGGTCGCTTTAATTTTACGCAACTGAAGCCTGGGACGTACCTCGTCACAGTCAAAGCGGAAGGATTTGACCCGCAGCAAGATGACTCTGTGATCTCCGCGTTGGGCCAGAAACAGACCGTCGATTTCACGCTGAAGGTCGCGCAGTCAAAGCAAATCGTCGAGATAAGCAGCGACGCGCCGATTCTTAACCCCGAGAATGCGAACACGTCCACGAGCCTCAGTGCGCCCGCACTCGAAAATCTTCCCAATCCGGGTGGCGATTTGACCTATCCGCTGCAATTTGCCGCAGGCGCGCTCATCAATACGGCGGGAAGCGGAAACGACTTTGTAGGTGGAACGAATGGGTATGGCAATGTGGAATTCAACGGACTCCCCGCGCTCTCGAACGGCTACATTGTGGACGGTCTGGAAACGAACGACCCGCTGACGAATCTCAACAGTGGCCTCTCCACGAATCTCGTTCTTGGCCTCAACTCCATTTCAGAAGTGACGGTAAACACGCTCTCCTACGCCGTCGATCAAGGGCGGTACGGAGCCTCACAGGTGAACTACGTCACGAAGTCTGGTTCCAACGAATTTCACGGGAATCTCTACGAGCTATGGAACGGCTCTCGCTTCAACGCAGCGAATTATTTCACCAACGCGACGCCCGGCAATCACAAGCCGCGTTCAACGGTGAACCACTTCGGCGGAAGCCTGGGCGGCCCCATCATTCACAATAAACTGTTTTTCTTTTTCGACAGCGAGTGGGTTCGCATCGCTTTGCCGATTGTCACCGCCGCCACGGTTCCGACTCCCGCTTTCCAGAATTACGTTTTGCAGCAGCTTCCTCTGGGCGGCACCGATTCCGTTACGGGATCGCTCTACCAGCCGTCCCCGCAGTCAGTACCCTTCTATCAAAAAATGTTCTCGCTCTACCGTAATACCCGCGGCACTCCACTCGCTGTTCTCGGTTGTCCGTTTGACGCCACGGGAGAACCGCCGGCAATTCCGAACGACGGAAACGGCTGCGCCAATCGCCAAAGCGTCTCGCATTCGAGCTCCGATCACGAACAGGTACAGACCGCGCGCATCGATTACAACATCGACGACAGAAACACCACGTGGTACCGCTTCCAGGCCGATACAGGACTCCAGGCTGCCTACACAGATCCCATCAATCCTTTGTTTGACGCAATTTCCCCGCAGCCTCTGTATTCTTTCGCGGCCGGATACACGCACGTCTTCTCGCAGAGCCTCGTCAATTATTTCAATCCCGCATTCTCGTGGTACGCGAGCCTGTTCGCTCCCAGCGATTTCCAGAAAACACTAGCCGCCTTTCCGATCGTGCTGCAAGGACTCGGTGCCAATGCGCCATTTACCACTATCGGCGGGCTCGACAACACATGGCTGCAGGGCCGCCGCGCCTCGCGCTTCTTCATCAATGACAATTTGGCCTGGACGCACGGCGCGCACGAACTCCGCTTCGGCACCAACACACGTATCTTCCGCCTCAATGACTACGATTTCGGTCAAGGCTCCGTTCCCACCGTCACCTACACCACCTTGCCTCAGTTCATTTACGGCGTGGCTTCCACAGCAACAAAGACTTTTCCCACGTCGCCAAACGAGCCCTTCAATTTCCTAAATCTCGATCTCTATGCGCAGGATACTTGGAAAGTCACGAGAACTCTCACGTGGACCTTTGGTGTCCGCGACACCCTCAATTTAAATCCGCTGAATCCGCACGGGCACATCGCACGCCTCGCAGGCTCGTTCGATTCCATCCCCCACGACGCAAATCAGCCTCTCGACGCCGCGATTCGCACCGGCCTCAGCCACATCTTTTCCTCGACGCCTCTCGCTATCCTCCAGCCGCGCACCGCGATCGCCTGGCAATTCGATTCCAAGTCCGTGCTGCGCGCCGGATTTGGAATTTTCAGCGACCTTCTGCCCGGCAGTGTCGCCGACGTGGTCGGCATGAACCCGCCCTACGTTAAATCGTTCGAGGGCGGCTTGCTCGGCACCGTCGGTGGCACTGAAATCGCGCCGGGAGTTCCCAATAGCGCGGTGGACGCAACGGTCGCCGCCAACAACACGTTCACCCGGGGATTCCCTGTCGGCCAGTTCTCCTGCCCGCCTGGACAAGCGCCTTCTGGAACTTGTCTTCCGCCGGTCGCTATCACCGCCGTGCCCAACAGCGAACTTCACGCGCCCTACTTCATGGAGTGGAGTCTCGGCGTCGAGCGCCAACTCGGAACCACGGGTAGCATCCGCGCGCAATACGTCGGAACCCGCGCCGTCAATCAGCCGTATCTCACCCAGGTGAATGGCTTCCAGACCGTCTGCGACGGCTGCTTCGCGCCCTTCCCCTACGCGCAGCCCACTGATTCGCGGTTCGGCGCCGTCACTCAGCTCTCCACAGGCGCGAACAGCCACTACAACGGCCTCCAACTCACCGCGCAAAAGCGCCTCAGCCACGGCCTCACCGGGCAGGTGAACTACACGTTCAGCCGCTGCATGGACACGGTCTCTAATGGCGGCTTTCTGCAATTTTCCGCCGGAGGAATTCTTTCGCCGCTTCCCGGCCACCTGGCGCGCGACTACGGTCCCTGCGATTACGATATTCGCCACAATCTCAACGCGCAGTACGCCTATCAATTTCCGTCCAGGGTTAAAAAGCGGCTTCTCGGCTATGCGCTCAACGGCTGGCAAATTTCCGGCACCGTCTTCTGGCACAGCGGCATTCCGTTCTCCGTCCTTAGCACCCCGTACTCGGCAAACGGCAACGGCATCGTCAACGGCAGCGGCCCGCAATTCGCGAGTGTCGTTCCCGGCGTGCCGCTCTACGATCATCGTGCGATTCCGGGCGTCACTCAACCGGGCACGCTGCAGTGGCTCAATCCCGACGCGTTCGTTTCCGCAGTCGATCCCAGCACGGGCGCATGCGCTGGAGGCGACAGTCCCGCGAACTGCCAGTTTGGCACGCTCGGTCGCAACGCGCTGCGCGGCCCCGATTTCACGTGGAGCGATTTCTACCTTACCAAATGGTTCGCTCTCACCGAGCGAGTGAAGCTGCGCTTCGACGTGCAGTTCTTCAACGTATTCAACCACCCCAATTTCGGCCTGCCCAACATGGTCCTCGCCGGCATCCCCGGCAACTCCACCACCCAAACCGGCTTCGGCGCCCTCACCTACACCACCTCCCCGCCAACGGGCCTCCTCGGCGTAGGCCTGGGCGGAGACAGCACCCCGCGCATGATCGCCTTCCAATTGCGCCTCGAATTCTAGCGGTGTTCTCGCCTTTTCGCCGTCGGCTCGTTGTAGGTGAAGCGACCGGCAATTTCCAGAAATGACGTTTTTGTTGCGGTTAGAAATTTGCTTTGCCCTTTGTTTTGAGCTACTTGATTGATTTTCTGTAATTCGACTGTTGCGGTTAGAAACTCGGTGGTGAGTGATGTGCGATCCTTCGACATTTGGCACCGTTCTCAGCACAAGTGAATGATGAGTCGCGGGCAGAGAAGAATGCGATGCGTTAACTGCCATCCGTTCTCGATTAGAAATTTGCAGTTGACTGATTTTCCTAGGATTTAACTCCGATTCTAATCGCGGATTCTCGATTAGCCGCCCATCACACGGCGGCCAGGGGCTCTGGAAACTGGACGGTTGAGGCAGGAAGCTGGGAAGAGAACGCAGGGGCAACTCAGTGCCGCTTCGCCGGGAGCGAAAAATCGCTAAATATTTGCGATTAGAAATTCTTAGTGGGCTTTCGTTTCTGTGACTTAACTCGAATTCTAATTCCAGATTTGCGATTAGAAATTCGGGGCGGTGGGAAGCTACAAATGGCTTGGAACCAGCGCCGGTGTGCTGCCTCGTAAGGCCCTTCTCCGTCTCGGCCATTCCTGCCTCCCGATAGTGTCGATCAGGTCAGCATATAAAAACAGGAAATGGTAGCACGGATCTGCGAATTCTAAAAGAACAAAGGTAACCGGTACTGGCCGTTCGAATTTGGTCTCGGGGACCGCATATTGTTGGTGGTGGGATACGTTATTGCCGGAATTAGACGTTATTTTGAGCGCAAGATGAATTTAGCGGATACCCCAGCCTTCGTTCGCAAGATATTCAACTATCACCACACATGCCTCCCTAACGTGACGAGCATGCTGCAGGGCAAGAAACGGGCCAAAGCTACGAAAGCGATGTTGCGCGACGGCCCACCAGCTAAAGGCATAGACCAGAGTTCGGATCGAAACGTTCTCAGTGACCATGGAATTGAGCACGCTCGCGATTTTGTCTAGGTCAGCTGAGAATCGTAGGAGCTCGGCACAGGCACCCATTATGGCCGGATCACCCTCCGGGTGAATTGAATGGACCAGCGATCGCATTGCCTGCACCACGGCGGCTGTAGCAGCAGAAGTCTTATTGAGTTCAGAGATTAGCTCCCGCCACTCTTCGGTGCAGTGATTTGTCCAGTCCTTCAGCCTTAACCGAGAAGCCGCAACCAAGAACCCTAACGCAACGATAGCTTTGCTGACTTGGCCAGGCACTTCATTAAGGTGAGCTTGCCATTCCTCGGCGAATCGCACCCGCAGGTCCTCAGGCAGATGACGTACCGCGAGGTGCGTTAACCCCTTAGCCAGGAAAGGCGCCCAAGCATTCACTTCTCTCTCTGCGACGCTGGACAGCATCTTCGCCAGTACGGCTCCAAACCATAGCTCGATCAACCTGATCAAAGCCATGCGAGCTCCTTTAGCTGCACCAATACTTCCCGGGCAGCCGCTCGAGCTTCCATCTCCCCGATGCCTGTCACACGATAGAATCTGCGGCGCGGCCGACCCAATTTGCTAGGTTCTTCAGTCTCCCAACGACTTTCAACCCAGCCAGCCTCTTCGAGACGTATCAGAATCGGATACAGTGTCCCCGACATCAGGTTTGTGGAGTCCGCAATCTGGGCTCCAGAAGTCTCACTAGAACCGCTAGTGATAAGCGCCGTCAAAACTTTCAATGTTTGTGCTGTAAGGCGTGGTTTTCTTCTGCCCATGGTAGGAACTCTACATAGGGGCAAACAAAAAGTCAAGCCCCAACCTTCGGATTGAAGGTTCCTGAACGGTTTCGAAGATAAGGTTTGAGGACGCTGAGAAAGGATTCAGGCTTGGCACGGCATCAAAGCGGTTGTTTAGCTGAAATGCTTTAGAAGAAGTGATTCAACGAAGACGATGCAACGGCCGGGTGCCCCACCCGTTCGCCGCGCTTGCGAAGGGTGGGATTCACTTGCGTAGTCCGGCCTTACGCCCAGTCAACAACTAAAATCTGATCCACGCCATGCCCTGGCCATCTAAGATACATTCCGGCGGCGGGTGGCGACCCAGTCGAGGAAGCGTTCCATGCGGGCGCGTTCGCGCCACATCAGGCGAAAGAATTTGCGGGCGTTGAGGTTGGCGGCTTCGTGGCCGAAGAAGGTCTCCATGCGCCATTGGATGTACGGCGAGGCCCAGGGACGGAAACGGTAGCCTTTGGAGATGATCCAGTAGTAGCGGAGCGCGTTCAGCATCGTGGAGCGGAAATTGGAAATGGGAGAATTGAAGCCGGAAAATCAAAGTTCGGATGTCGCAATTCACAATTTGGAGTGCGGGAGCTTGCTCTCGCTTTCACAGGGCGAGGCTTGCCTCGCCCGACTGAGCGCGCACCAGCACGCCAGAGCACAACGAAGCGGCGGCAAGCCGCCGCACTCCATATGCTCGGAGGAGCACTCGGAGCCGATGGTAGAATCGGCGCGGGAGCGATGAGAGGACGATGAACGCGCCACTGACTGCTGAAGATTACTACTACGCCGGCATTGATTTTTTCGGCGAGGGGAAGCTGGACGCGGCAATTGCGGAGTATGAGCGCGCGATTGCGCTCGATCCGAAATTTGCGGACGCGCTGCATGGTCTGGCGCAAGCATACTACGCGAAGGAAGATTTTGACCGGACGATCGAGACGGCGCGACGGATTCTGGAGATCGAGCCGGAGGATATTCTGGCGTGGACAACGGTGTCGCGCGCATATCAGCGCAAGGGCATGGTGCCCGAGGCGGAGGAGGCGGGCAACAAGGCGCGCGTGCTGGGTTGGAAGAAGGAGTTGCGGGAGCAGAAGGCGAAGGGCGGCGCGTGAATTCAGAAAATGAAAAGTGGAAAATAGAAAATGGAGACGCGACACAGTTCTCGTGGACGAGCGGTTGGCAAGCGCTACGCTGAGATCCTTCGACTGCGACTCGGCCGTCCCGCGGGAGCGGGACGAAAAGCAGAAGCGGCCGACTCTCCGCTCGGGATGACGCCTTGTGGAGCGATGAGCGAGGCAAAACAAAAGGGGCCGAGTTATTTCTCCCTGCCCCTTTTCGTCGAAACTACGCGGCGCGCTTTACAGTGCGCTGCAAACGGATTTTACTTCGGTGTAGTTCTTCAGGACTTCGTGGCCCATTTCGCGGCCCCAGCCGGATTGTTTGTAGCCGCCGAATGGAAGCGCGGCGTCGAACACGTTGTAGCAATTGATCCAGACCGTGCCGGCCTTCAGCTTCGACGCGATTGCGTGCGCTTTCTTCACGTCGCGGGTCCAGACGCCTGCGGCTAGGCCGTAGACGGTGTCGTTCGCGCGGGTGACGATCTCGTTCATGTCGCTGAAGGGCGTGGCGGTGACGACGGGCCCGAAGATTTCTTCCTTCACCACTTTCATTTTGTCGTTGGTATTAACGAGGACGGTGGGTTTCACGAAGTAACCCTTGTCGCCTTCGCGCGAACCGCCGACGGTGGCCTTCGCGCCTTCCTTGATGCCCGATTCGAGATAGCCGCAGACGCGATTGAGCTGCTCTTCGGAAACGAGCGGGCCGAGATCACTCTCAGGGTCAAGTCCGGGACGCACGCGGATTTTCGAGGCGGCCTGGGAGATGCCGTCGACGACCTTGTCGAAAATTTTCTTTTCGACGAAGAGGCGCGAGCCGGCGCAGCAGCACTGACCTTGATTGAAGAAGATCGCCATGGAAGCGCCGGGGATGGCGGATTCGAGATCGGCGTCGTCCATGACGATGTTGGGCGATTTGCCGCCGAGTTCGAGCGAGACCTTCTTCAGGTTGCCGGTCGCGGCGTGGACGATGAGTTTGCCGACTTCCGTTGAACCGGTGAAGGCGATTTTGTCGACGTCCATGTGGGCGGCGAGAGCGGCACCGGCGGTTTCGCCGTAGCCCGGGACAATATTAACGACGCCATCCGGGAAGCCGGCTTCGGCAATCAGTTCGCCGAGGCGCAGCGCGGTAAGCGGGGTCTGTTCGGCGGGCTTCAGCACGACGCAGCAGCCCGTGGCGAGCGCGGGGCCGAGTTTCCAGGCGGCCATCAATAGCGGGAAATTCCAGGGAATGATCTGGCCGACGACGCCGACAGGCTCGCGGACGGTATAGGCGTGGTAGCTCCCTTGGCGCGCGAGTCCCATGGGAATGGTGTTGCCTTCAATCTTGGTGGCCCAGCCGGCGTAGTAGCGAAAGTGATCGACGGCGAGAGGAAGGTCGGCGATGCGGGCGATTTTTAGCGGCTTGCCGTTGTCGAGCGATTCGAGTTGCGCGAATTCTTCGGTGTGTTTTTCGATCAGGTCGGCGAGGCGCCACATCATGCGCCCGCGTTCGGACGGGGAAATCCTAGCCCACGGGCCGGTTTCGAAAGCGGCGCGGGCGGCTTTTACTGCACGGTCGATATCTTCGCGATCGCCTTCGGCGACATTCGAGAGGACTTCTCCAGTGGCGGGATTATAGGTGGGGAAAGTTTTCCCGGAAGCGGAGTCGACCCACTTGCCGTTGATGAGCATCTTCTGCTTCTTGCCTACGAATGATGTGACCTTATCGTCGAGCTGAACTGCGTGCGTGGCTGTTGCCATTTCTATTCCTCCTCTTGGGATCTGCTTTTTATTATTTTGGGAAATTGTGAGCCTGGGGTTCGGCTCGAAGTGCTTTCTGCGGGTTGGAAGTAAGCGAGCATTCAGCGCAGAGCGTTTGTTTCGGCGGGGCGTGCTTTCACCCAGCCAGATTCTGTTCGGTGCAAGGCCTATGATAGGCGCGTGGAGTGGTGAATGGCAATAGGCCGAAATTGTTCCCGCGAGATTTAGCGGCGGGGCTTTCGGCGCGGTTTCGACTTGGAACGTTTCGCGCTGGCGCGGTTCTGTTTGCGTTTCGCACTGGGCCAGGGCGGGGCGAGCGGGTGCTTTGGCTGGTACAGGCCGAGTTCGGCGCCGCCGGGGAGGGTGAGGGAAGTGACGAAACCGAAGCGAGCGTCGGTGATCGGGCTGCTGAATTTTACGCCACGCTTTTCGAGATCGGCTACGGTGGAATTGATGTCGTCGCAGAGGAGGTAGAGCTCGTAGTGGCTTCCCTTCTCGGCCGGGTGCATGCCGATTTCGGCCGGCGGGAGGCTGAAGATGAGCCAGCCGTGGCCTGCGTCGACGGAAGGAAATTTGAGGACGTCGCGGAAGAATGCGCGTATTTCTTCGGCGTGGTCGGAGTGAATCAGAGCGTGGGTGCCGGTGATCATGGTTTGGCTCCTTAGTGAATTGCGTCGGGGACTTCAGGGGCTAAAGCCCCTCGCCTTTAATTTTGTTATGTTGCCCCTCAAGGGGCGACCTACAAAGCGTTCCTGATACCAAACAAACTGCTGCGGGTGCGCTCCCCTTTAAATTGGATAGTGGGTGGGGGTGCGGCGGATTGTGATCCAGCGCAGCTCGGTGAATTCTTCGAGGGCGGCTTTGCCGCCGAAGCGGCCGTAGCCGCTGTCTTTTACGCCGCCGAAGGGCATTTGCGGCTCGTCGTGCACTGTGGAGCCGTTGATGTGGCAGATGCCGGTTTGCATTTGCTCGGCGAAGCGCATGGCTTTGTTGACGTCGCGACTGAAGATGGCGCTGGAGAGGCCGTACTCGGTGTCGTTGGCGATGCGCAGGGCTTCTTCGTCTGTGTCGGCGACGACTACCGAAACGACCGGACCGAATGATTCCTCGCCGTAGATTCGCATTTTCGGTGTGACGCCGAAAAGAACCGTGGGTGAATAACAGTTGCCAGCGGATGTTCCCCCGCAGAGGACTTTGGCGCCGTTGGCTACCGCGTCATCGATCAGTTCCTGGACTCGGGCGGCAGCGCTTCTATTAATGACGGAGCCAATCTGCGTGTCGGGTTGCAGCGGATCGCCGACTTTGAGCGTGCTTGCTTTCGCAGCGAGTTTTTTGGCGAACGTTTCCGCGATCGGTTTTTCGGCGACGATACGTTCCGTGGACATGCAGATTTGGCCGGCGTTCATGAAGGCGCCGAAATTGGCAGCGGCAACAGCGGCATCGATGTCGGCGTCACTGAGAACGATCATCGGGGCTTTGCCGCCGAGTTCGAGCAGAACGCGCTTGAGGTACTTCCCTGCTTTTTCGGCGATGATGCGGCCTACTTTGGTTGAGCCGGTGAAATTCACGCGTCGCGTTTTGGGGTTGGCGATGAGTTCGTCGACTACATCGGCAGCATCGGCAGGGGCGTTCGTGATCACATTGAGCACGCCTTTCGGGAAACCTGCTTCTTCGAAGACTTTCGCGATTGCGAGATGAGTGCCCGGGGATTCTTCTGATGCTTTGAGGATGACCGTGTTGCCATAGGCAATCGGGATCGCGACGGCGCGCATGCCGAGAATCATGGGCGCGTTCCATGGGGCGATGCCGACGACCACCCCGACCGCCTGGCGCGTGGCCATCGCTACGGTGTCGGGAAGATCGGATGGAATTATTTCGCCGATGAGGCCGTAGGCTTGCGCGGCGGCTTCGCGAAGAAGTCCTGCGGCGAAAATGCAATTGAACATGCCCCAGCCGAAAGTTTCGCCGGTTTCTTCGGCAGTGACGCGGGCGATTCCGGCTTGATGTGCGTCAAGGACATCGGCCGCTTTCAGAAGCAATTTGCGACGGACGGCTGGCGCGGTGTTGCTCCACGCGGGAAACGCCGCGGAAGCTGCTTCGATGGCGCGCTTCGCATCTTCCCGCTTTCCGGCGGCGACCAGGGAAGCAGGCTTCCCATTGAAAGGATTGGCTTTCTCGTAGGTACCTTTCGCCGCAGCGTCCGTCCATTCTCCGTCGATGAAGAGTTGATGCTTGGTGATGGTGTTCAGGTCGGTTTGCGGACCGGTGTGCTGGTGCATGGAGCCTCCGCGCGCGGTGCACGAGTATATTTCAGAAGAGAAGAAATAGGCGCGGTTTTCGGGCGGGCACCACTGGAACCGACGGGCGGGCAAAATCATCTTACATACAGGGGTGAGTGGCCCAGTTCTTCGGAGGCGAGGTTTATGAACACTAGAAAGTTACATTTCAAGGGGCGCCTTCTCGTTGCTTCCGTAGCAGTGCTTCTGGCGCTCGCCGTAACGGCATTGAAGCGGGATGATAGTCGCAGAAAAGGCGCTGACCGCGGCGCCGAAACCAGTGCGGCCAGAATCCGCACGGCGACGGGGGAACCAGGGAAACTCTTAAAGGGCGAGGGCGCCTATGGCGACTGGCGGGAAGACGCGCCGGGTGTAGAGCGATTGATTACGCCCGCCGACTTACCGAAGCCGTATGCGACGAAATCGGCAGACAATGACGCGCACGTGGTATCGCGGCCGAATAATGCGTGGCCGCAGGCGCTGCCGGGATTCAAAGTTGAGCAGATGGCGACCGGTTTGAAAGGGCCGCGATTGATTCGAACCGCGCCGAATGGTGATCTATTCGTCGCCGAAAGCGAGAAGGGACAGATTCGCGTGCTTCGCGGAATCGGAACGGATGGACGTGCACAAACGGTAGAGGTGTTCGCGACGGGCTTGAACAAGCCTTTTGGAATTGCATTCTATCCGCCCGGCGCGAATCCTGAGTTCGTCTATGTGGCGAACACCGGTAGCGTCGTCAAGTTTCCTTACAAAAATGGCGATTTGAAAGCGCGCGGCAAAGCGCAGCCCGTTGTAGCGAAGATTCCGGGCGGTGGCTTGCTGCACGGCGGCGGGCACTGGACGCGGGACATCGCATTTTCCGCGGATGGGCAGAAGATGTTCGTCTCCGTAGGCTCGAAGTCGAATGTGGACGACGACGCGGAAGAAGATCATCGCGCGGATATTCTGGAATTTAATCCGGATGGAGCAGGCGAGCGGATTTATGCGGCGGGAATTCGTAATCCGGTCGGTATTGCGATTGACCCTTCGACGGGAGTGTTGTGGGCTTCGGTAAACGAGCGGGACGCGCTGGGGGATGACCTGGTTCCCGATTACATCACCAGCGTGAAGGAAGGCGGATTTTACGGATGGCCCTGGTATTACATCGGGGCAAATCAGGATCCGCGCCATGCCGGGAAGCATTCGGAGTTGAAGGACAAAGTGATCGTGCCGGATGTGCTGTTGCAGTCGCATTCGGCATCGCTCGAGATGACTTTCTACAACGGCACGATGTTCCCGCCTGAATATTCAGGCTATGCCTTCGCGGCCGAGCACGGATCCTGGAACCGCGCGAAGAGGACGGGGTACAAAATTATTTGCGTCCCGGTGCACAATGGGAAAGCCACCGGTGAATATATGGACTTCGTTACGGGATTCGTCACGCCGAACGGAGAGGTTTGGGGGCGGCCGGTGGGAGTTACGGTGGCGTCAGACGGCGCTTTGATTTTTACCGATGATGCATCGGACAGCGTCTGGCGCGTGACCTATACCGGGAGCAAATAGCTGAAGGCTTCGACTGCGGGCTGGAGAAATGTTTTCGTCGCTGCGACGGCGGCGTTTTTGCTTCTTTGGGTGCCTTCGCGCACGCTGGCTCAGGCGTCTGCAAAGACAAAATCGCAGGCAAAGACGGCGGCCGGCGGTAACACTCACGATTGCGGTGGCGGAATCACGGTGCGCTTTTTCCCGGCGCGAGCGGTGCAGGGCGGCTTGCTGCGGCTCGAGGTGCACGGGCAGACGGCGCTCGCCAGGGTGACCGGAGAATGGACTGGGCGTGAAGCGGTGCGTTCAGTTCCCTTCTGGCGCGAAGCAAGGTACAAGAGCCTCTTTCACGGGTTCCTGGGCGTCGATCTCGCACATCCTCCTGGAACATACGAGTTGAAACTCAGCGTGCAGCCGGAATCGAGCGATTCGGTAAGCTGTGCGGTTTCCGTTTCCGTGGTGGCTGGGAAATTCCCCGAAGAGAAGCTGACCGTGGCGCCGAAGTTTGTGCAGCCCAATCCGGAAGACACGAAGCGGGCCGAAGAAGAGGGCGAACGCTTGCGCGCACTCTTCGCCACCGCGACGCCTGACAAATTATGGACTGGGGCGTTTCGCCTGCCGCTGCCCGGCATTCATACGGCGAAGAATTTTGGGCGCAGGCGCGTGCTCAACGGCACGCCAGGTTCGCCGCACAGCGGGGTGGATATACCTGCCGTCGAGGGGACGCCGATACACGCTTCGCAGCAAGGGCGCGTGGTGCTGGCTGAGAATTTATATTTTGCCGGGAATACTGTAGTGATTGATCATGGATTGGGCGTCTACACGCTGTACGGGCACATGAAAGTGATTGGAGTCCAGGTAGGCGAGACGGTTGCCGCGGGTGCAGTGCTTGGACGCGTAGGAGCGACGGGGCGCGTCACCGGGCCGCACCTGCATTGGGGACTTACTCTGGACGATTCGCGGGTGAATGCGCTTGATATTGTTGGACTGCCGGGAAGCTAGGCGCCTTTAGCCGCCACCTTAGGCGTGGACGGGGGTGCGAATCGTCGGTGGACCCGAGACGGCAGCTTTTAATTCCTGCTCGCCATTTACAACCTCAAGCACTTTCTGCGTTACCTCGTCGTCGATGGATGAGGCTCTCCGCAATTCCACCGGGTAGCGCACGCGAAATTCGAGGCCTTTGTCGGTGAATCGGAGTTGCGGCTCGGGATTGGGGGCTTGCATATAGATGTCGATGCGGCGCTCGACGTCCGTGTGCTGGCGCTCGATGTCCTTGCGATATCCGTCGTACACGGAATTGACGGCTTGCAGAATTTTTTCTTCCACGGATTTGTAATTGCTGCCTGCGACAATCGGAACAGCGACTTCGTGCCAGGTGTAATCCGTGCCGGGAATCTGCTTGTAGAACGGCATGCCTGCCTGGAAAAAGACGGAGTTCGAAAACACCACGATGCGCCCGGTGGGATACAGATCACCTCCACTTGCGGCAAGCTCCATCAGATAGAGGCGGACAAGCCCGATATCCACCACATCGCCGGTGACGCCGGCGACGCTGACGCGTTCACCCACGCGGATGCCATAGCGTCCGATCAGGAAGAAATAGGCGGCGATCGATAGCAAGACGGCTTGCAGACCGACGGCGATGCCGGCCGTGACGAATCCCGCGAATGTGGCTAGCGAGCTGAATTCGCTCACAAATCCCAAAACAAGAACGACGCCCATCAGGAAACCGACCACGAAGCGCCGGATGGTGAGGAATTGGCGGCGGCGACGCACATCGGGAATGTAGCGGAACGTGGCCCTTCGCCAAACTTCCGAAAGCAACAAAACGAGTCCTAAGGCGACGACGATCGTTCCGACGTGCAAGAGCAATGCGCGCAAGGCGTAACCGGATTGGCGCGTGATGGACCGGCGCCATTCGAGAAGATTCGCCTTACTCTGATCGAGCACGACCACTTCCTGGCTCAAGGGGACGAGCGCGGCGGACAGTGATTTAAATCTCGCAGCGAGAGCATCGTATTGCGGTTTCAAATTCGCGGCTTGGGCGGGATTCGAGCCGGACGCTTGAGTCTGATTTTCGAGAGCGGCGCTCTGCTGGATTGTGGCCTTCATTGCATTGCGAAGCGGCTGTCGCAGCGCGTCGGCGAGATCGCGAACGTTCTGCGTCTCGTTAACGAGCTGATCAATCTCGCGAATGCTGGTCATTTCGGTGTAGAGCGCGCCTGCCTCTCCGATTAGACCGCTGGATCGTGGTGCGGCTGCTTGCGTTTGGCTCGCGGTGGGAGTGACCTGCGCGGCCGGCTTGTTTTCGGCCTTTTGGTTGGTAGGAGCAATACTGAAAACTTCGGGCAGCGACCGTGCCAGAGCGTCGATGCTTCCCTGCAGGCCTTCGCCTGGGGTGTCATTGCCATTCTCAATGAAGGTGAGGAGCTTGCCGGCGGAATCGAGGATGGCAGAGTTTAGTTCGATTTGGCCCTGGAGGTTGTCGCGCTGGTTTTGGAGTGCCGTTCTGGCGCGAGGAGGTGCTGTCGCTAGCTGCTTGTTCACCGAATCCAGTTGCGCTTGGAGATCGGCGAGGTGCGCGCTGGTTTTGGCTTTGAACTGCGCGAGATTTTGGCTTTGCGCAGCGCCCTGCGGTGGTTGGCCGTCGTTATCGGCGCTGGGTTGTTGGCCCTGCGCGTAGACGAGCGGCACTGCTGCGCGTGCAGAATCAAATGCCAGACGGACAGCTTGTTCGGCGAGATTGCGGGCGTCGCCTTGATAGATCGCGTCACTGGCGAAGCCGGGCGGCTGCACTTTGGTGGAGGAGTCGCGGTACCAGGAGATGACGGAGCTGAGGTGGTGGACAATGACGTCGCTGCTCAAGGTGGACTGGTTGTTGTCGTCGGCAGCAGTAGCCAGGACCAAGGAAAAAAGCAGCGCGCAGAAAATGATTCCTGCCGAGGCGATGCGGGCGTGGCGTTGTGCGTGAACGGTGGGCGATTGAGATTGGCACCGAGTTGGAGTCGGCATAGTTCTTGTCCGTAGATAAGATTCGTTTGGTTCCTAAATGTTAGCCGGGCAGGCGGAGCGAGAAGAATCGCGACTGCGATTCGGTCTCTGTGATTATTGTACGCTGTCCGATGCGGGATGCGTCGCAACTTTTCTGTGACTTCTGTACATATTTCAGAATCGACGCTGAATGGCGCATGCGTGAAGTGGGCGGGTTCGGGCACGGCATGCCGTGCCCCTACTGAAGAAACTGCGAAGAGGGCGAGTCAACAAGAACGGACTCGCGCGCCGGGGACCGGAGGAACGCGAGCACGAAGGAGCCAAGCAAGGGCGATCGTGCTGCAATGTCGCGGGGGTGCAGGCTGAAGCCTACGCTAGTAAAAACTACGACAGGCGGCGGACCCAGATGCGTTCCGTGGCTGGTTTGCCTAGATGGATGCGCGGAGGGCGGTGACCGGTTACGGAGAGGGTCATGGTCTCGTCGTATTCGCGTTGATGGACGCGGAGGCGAGCGCCGGGTCTAAGACTGAAATTCACGAGAAATTCGAGAAAGTGTGGATCCTTTTCGTAGACGCGCATCACTTCGTAGGAATGCCCAACCTCCGCTTCCGAAAGGCGGACGGCGCCATGTTTGCGGCGGAGCTTCTGCATGCCGCCGTAGAGTGGGACGCCGTGGGGGCAGCGGCTATCGCGGCCGAAGCGTGCGAGGAGCAGCTTTGCGACTTCGGGGGAAATTCCGTGCTCGAGGCGTTCGGCCTCTTCGTGAGCGCGCGTCCATTCGAGGCCGATAACGTCGGTGAGCAATTTTTCCGCGAGCCGGTGGCGAAGGACTAGGTGCTCGGCGATTTGGCGGCCCTTGGGAGAAAGCTCAATATGGCCGGTGCGACGGACGCGGAGATAGCCGCCGTGAGTCATGCGTTTGAGGGCGGCGGTGACGGCTGGCGGGGTGACGCCGAGATCCTCGGCGAGACGAGCGCTGATGGGCGTTTGCTCTTCCTGGACGAGTTCCCAGATGGCTTTGAGGTAGTCTTCCTGCGAGACGCTGGTTTTTTCGCGGCGCAAAGTACCTCGATAGAAGAACGAAGCCGTGCCCTGACGTGACACCCGAAGGCGATTAAGCCCAAGCGTGGCGTCAGGCACCGGAGCCGTTCTCGGAACGAAGGCGCTGGGCCAGATCCTTCACGCGCCGCTCGATATCATCGCAGATGCGGCGGTGGAGTTCCATGTCTTCACCGAAGGGGTCCTGGACGCGCCAATCTTCGACCGCGCTACCGTGAAAGAATGAAGGCCCAGGTTCGCCGGACATGTTGATGATCACGTCGGGCTTCGAAAGTGAGGCGTCACGCAATCCTTTCGAGAATTGGCCTTCGACGGAGAGACCGCGTTCTTTGAGTACGGCGATAGCTGTCTTGTCGATGAATCCGATCGGACGCAAGCCTGCGCTTTCGGCAGCAATTACGTCGGGGGCATCACGGCGCGCAATCGCCTCGGCCATCTGGCTGCGGACGCAGTTGCCCATGCAGACGAACAGGACCTTGTGCAGGCGCGCTTGCGGTTCCGACATGCCTAGGAGCCGTTGCGCCCGTTGCCAACGAGCTTCAGAAAATATTCGTGGACGGAGGGGTCGTTTGTCAGCTCCGGGTGGAATGTGGAGGCCATAATTTTGCCTTCGCGGACGAGAACCGGATGGCCTGCATCTTCGGCGAGGACTTCGACGTGCTTCCCTACCGATTCGATGATGGGCGCGCGGATGAAAACCATTTCGAGGGGATTTTTGCTCAGTTTAGTTGCGGCGGCGTGAACGTCGCTGGCTAGCTGGCGGCCGTAGCCGTTGCGCAGAACGGAAATGTCGAGGAGGCCAAGCGAATCTTGGGTGGGTCCGTGTACTTGCTTGGCGAGGAGGATTGCTCCGGCGCAGGTTCCGAAAAATGCGCCGCCATTTTTGGCGAACGTCTTAAGGGCGTCGAAGAGGCCTTCTTCTTGCATCACTTTCAGGTGCGTGGTGCTTTCACCGCCGGGCAGGATTACGCCTTCGACGCCGGCGAGATCTTCTGGGCGACGAATGAAGATGTGCTCGGCGTGCAGGCGGTCGAGAACTTTGGCGTGCGCGTCGTAGTCGCCTTGAATGGCAAGGATTCCGATTTTTTGCGTTTCGGTCATTCGAAATTCAGCGCTCGATTTGGGCACCTTCGAAAGTGCGATATGCTGAGATCCTTCAGCATCCTGATCGGATGCCTTCAGGATGACAGCGCGGCGTTTTATTCGGCAGCAACAAACTCATGCCTCTAGAGCTGTCATTGTGAGCGGAGCGAAGAATCTCGACGTCCCGACTGGCAACCCTTCTTCGCAATGCTCCGCCGGCTGACGATCCTGATCGAGTTTTTACCAGCCGCGAGTTTGCAGCAGATCCTTTTCTTCCATCTGGCGGATGTCGAGGCCCTTCATCGCTTCGCCGAGTTCTTCGGAGGCTTCGAGGACGGCCTTGGGATCCTTGTAGTGCGTGGTTGCTTTCACGATGGCGCGTGCACGTTGGGCCGGATCGTTCGACTTGAAGATGCCGGAGCCCACGAATACCGCTTCAGCGCCGAGTTGCATCACGAGTGCGGCGTCGGCAGGAGTGGCGATGCCGCCGGCGGAGAAATTCGGGACTGGCAGCTTGCCATGTTTCGCGACCCAAGAAACGAGTTCGAACGGCGCGCCGAGTTCTTTTGATTCGTGCACCAATTCTTCTTCGCCGAGCGTGGTGAGTTTTTTCATCTGGCCGACGATGGCGCGGATGTGGCGCACGGCTTCGACGATATTGCCTGAGCCCGCTTCGCCCTTGGTGCGAATCATCGCTGCGCCTTCGGCGATGCGACGGAGTGCTTCGCCAAGATTACGGGCGCCGCAAACGAATGGAACCTTGAAGCCGTGCTTCCAGACGTGATGCTCTTCGTCGGCGGGCGTGAGTACTTCGCTTTCGTCGATGTAATCCACTTCGAGGGCCTCGAGGACCTGGGCCTCGGCGAAGTGGCCTATGCGGACTTTGGCCATTACCGGAATCGAGACCACGTCCATGATTTCGCGGATGATTCGCGGTGCGGCCATGCGGGCGACGCCGCCTTCTTTGCGAATGTCCGCTGGGACGCGCTCAAGCGCCATTACGGCGCAGGCGCCGGCGTCTTCCGCGATTTTGGCTTGCGCGGCGGTGGTGACGTCCATGATCACGCCGCCTTTCAGCATTTCGGCGAGGCCGACTTTGACGCGCCAGAGATTGTTGCCCATCAAATCCATCGCTCTTCTCCCTTTTGTTACGATTCCTTATTTGGAATTCGTCAATCAAACCCCAAACCCGCCGGTCTGAAGACTGGCGCTACAAAAAACTTATCGAAATCGACCGCGCTATTGCCAAGTTCTTTTGCCGGGCACGGCATGCCGTGCCCCTACTATCGCGCTCTGCCCGATTGATTCCCCGGCGCGGATACTCCGGAACGCTCGATATTGAACTTGTCCGGATCGATTTCGACGAAGCGGCCTTTGCCGCGCGCGAGTAATTTACCGGCCCGGTTGCTGATTTCGCCGACGTAGTGGAGGTTGCGGCCGTCTTTTTCCACTTCGTGCGCTTCGATGATCAGATCTTCGTCCACTGGAACCGGACGGATGTATTCGATAGTCAGCTCGGCGGTGACGGCGCGAACGCCGCGGAAGCGATTGACCTTGCCCATGGCTTCGTCGAGGACGAGCGCGATGATGCCTCCGTGGATGAATCCGCCGCCGCCCTGGTATTCGGCGCCGAGCTTGAATGCCCCGTGGATACGGCGGGTGGCGTCGTCCTGCTCATACGTCAGCTGCATTCCTCGTGGGTTTGCGCCGCCGCAGCCGAAGCAGGAGTTCGTCGGATTGGGTGTGAGCAGCATGTTCGCTATTCCCGTTTCGCCTCTCGCTACAAAAGAAACTGCAGATCCCTCGCCGCGCTCGGGATGACAGCGTTAAGACAAAAGCAAAACCACAAACAAGAACAAAAACAGAAACCAGCAGCAAAAGAGCCGGCGAGAGGCCGGCAGTACGAAAAGCTACACCAGGGCAACACGCGATACGGATTCGCTGCGGGCGCCGCGCTGGCGTTTGCGCAACTCGATTTTCAGCAGCTCGCTTAGCGTCTGCACGCCACGGAAGATTTTCTTTTCGTCGAGGCCCGCAAAGCCGAGGCGCAAGGTGTTCATCTGCGGGCTCTGTTGGTAAAAATAGCGGCCGGGGACGAAGAGGACGCCACGCTCGCGGACGTGAATCAACAGCTCACCGGCATCGAAGCCCGGTGGGAGCGTGACCCAGATGGACATGCCACCTTCGGGCTTCGTCCAGGTGGTTTCTTCGGGCATGTGCTTTTCGAGAGCTGCTTCGAGCGCTTCCAGACGCTTGAGATAGACTTTCTTGATCTTCGCGAGATGGCGCGCGAGATAGCCGCGGCGAACGAATTCAGCAAGAGTTGCTTGCGCGAGCTGGTCAGTGTGCAAGTCAGTTGACTGCTTCACCAGGCGCAAGCGCTCGATGGCGCTTTCGGCGGCGATGCACCATCCGACGCGCAGCCCCGGGAACGCAATTTTAGAGAAGCTGTCGATTTGAATCACGTTGCCGGAGCGGTCGAGCGATTTGAGCGATGGAACGGCGGTGCCTCGCACGCGCAGACGGGCGTAAATGTAGTCTTCGATGATCGGAACTTGATAGTGCGCGGCCAGTTCCAGCAGACGGCGACGAGCTGCGATTGGCAGCGTGGTGCCCGTGGGATTGTGAAAATCTCCGGTGACGAAAATAAATTTCACGCGGTTCTGCAAGAGCACGGATTCGAGCGAATCAAGATCGAGGCCTACGTGACCGGTGCGCTGCGGATCGGTGTCAACTCCCACCGCGAGCGTGCGCACACGCGCTCCGGCGAAAATCGCAATCGCCCCTGGATACGCCGGATTTTCCATCGCGACTGAATCGCCGGGGCGCAGAAACGCCTTGCACAGGAGATCGATGGCTTGCTGGCAGCCGTCGGTGATGAGCAGCTGCTCGTTGCGAACCGTCATTCCTTCCGCGCCGAACATGGCGATGAGCTCTTTTTTCAGCGGCTCGTAACCGTCGGTTGAGCCGAGTTGCAGGATGCGGCGGCCTTCGTTCTTCAGCACGGAATTGCAGCAGCGGCGAAACTCTTCCACCGGGAAAAATTCCTCCGAAGGCCGCGCCGTGACAAAGGCAATCGAATCGGGCGGAACCTCCGGCATCAGGCGGCTCAGGCCTTCTTCCCCGCGCTCGTCGGCGAAGAGCGATTCCCAGCGCATGCCTCCGCCGTTGCCATTGGTGCGCGGCGCCGGAGTGAAGTGGCGGACGGCGGACCCGCAGATATACGTGCCGCGGCCTACGTGGCCTTGAATCAGGCCTTCGGATTCGAGTTCGGCGTAGGCGTTTGCGACGGTGGTCCGGTGAACTCCTAATTGTGTGGCGAGTTCGCGGCTGGCGGGGATGCGGTCGCCGTCGCGCAGTTCGCCGCAATGCACGAGGGCGCGGAGCTGGTCGCGCAATTGGACATAGAGCGGAATGTGGCTTTCGGGCTGTAAATGGAGTGGCAGCATTGGCTCGATCCTGTAGGCCAATATACGGGCATAATTATAGCAGTAAAGAGCCAATTTGTCTCTGGGTACGTCGCGTGGGTTTCAGTAGCACAGGCATTCCTGCCTGTGCCCCAAGTTGCCACATCCCAGACGGTCGCTGTGCGAGGAAGCTTTAGCTGCGTTGGGTGAGTTTCGGCTTTGCACGTGCCGAGAAGCGAACGGAACGCTCGGGCGATTCAGCCAAGCATTTGCGATCTGCGGCTTGGGTTACGCAGGCACAGGCAGGAATGCCTGTGCTACTAAACTGCTTTACTGCGTGGCGGATTTTTCGCCCAGGCGGCGCATGCGCTCTTGCAGCTTTTTGCGCAGCGGGCCGGGGGCGTTGGGATTGAAGGCTACGAGATACCAGAGCGGCTGCGTGCGATCGCGGCTGAGTCGCGAAAGTGTGGATGCGTCGCTATTCGGATGGCGCGCGATATTTTCGCGGATTGCGGAATACGGATGATGCGAGAGGCGGCCAAGGGTCTTCGCCGTCACTTTCGGATGCTCGCTGATGAGGCGCAGCAGATAAAAATCTTCCTTGGGAGCCTGGCGCGAGAGCTGGTCTAGTAGCTCGGGTTTCACTTCAGCGCTCAGCACCGTGCCAACTTTTTCGTCCCATCCGGGGTTGATGCGATTGAGCTCTTGCGTGCGCGCATGTATCAGTCCTTCGATCACGCGGCGTTCTTGTTCCAAGCGAGGCGCGGGCAACGCGCTCCGTTCCACCGAATCGAGTACACGAAGTAGATGCTGGCGTTCGCCAAAGACAATTTGCGATGTCCGCACGGACTTGCCTTTCCCAGGATTGCGAACCAGATCAGAACGTCTCATATTTCAATCACCCCAATTGTTTCGTGAATCGCTCGACGCAAGTGCCTGCCGTTTTTGTTGTTATAGCGAGAAGAATCCCTCGCACCCAAGCAGCGTGGCCGTCCACCGCCTTCTGGCACTGCGACAAGATAGCGACCGGCAAAATTATGCTGTGAGTAATACAACTGAGTAAAGCGATGTGGGGCTGTAATGTTCCATAGCGCGCAACATATAGTCCTAGGACTAGGCGGTTGCGCCAATTCTGTTCCGTTCGTGTTCAGCTGGTATCCATAGCGAGTTGCGATTTCGAAGGCGGCGAGCTATTTTCGAAGTAACGCGAAACGGAGGAAATGGAGCGATGACGGCTTTCGACGAGCACCGTGACGAGCTGGAGCACTACGAGACGATGATGGGCCCGAATCGCGGCAGGCTGGCGGTGACGCTCGACCTTTTGACGAATGCCCTGGTGCTCGTCGGGCAGCACGGCGTCTATTGCCACAGCAACTGGAATCCCGAGCAACCGGTGATGGACATTCGCATCGTCACCCAGGAGATCAACAAGGCCAAGGAGTTGATTCAGAGCGTGATGGAAAGCCTGAGGGCAGAGCGGGAGGCGAAGCGTTAGACTTCGCTTCACCTTACTGGAGCCTTAAGAACGAAGAAGCCGATGACGCAATCGATGAAAATAGATAAATGGACGTCGGGCGCGCAGTATGACCAATGGATGGGACGCTGGAGCCGCCTGCTGGCCCGGGAATTTTTGAAGTGGCTGGATCTACCTGCGGGTCTGCGCTGGATTGACGTGTGCTGCGGAAGCGGTATGGTGACCGAGGCGATCGTCGAACACAGCGCGCCTGCCGGCGTGGTGGGAGTGGATGCTTCTGCAGAGCAGATTAAATTCGCTTGCGAACATCGGGCACATTCCAGCGTCACCTTCCAGATCGCCGACGCGACTGCCCTGCCCTTTGCCGATTCGGGCTTCGACGTCGCCGTGTGCGGCCTTGGGTTGAACTACGTTCCGAATCCAGGCCGCGCCCTTGAGGAATTTCGCCGAGTCATCCGTACTGACGGAACCGTCGGGGTTTACGTCTGGGACTATGCCCAGGGGGTGAGGTTCGTGCGTGAGTTTTGGGATGCCGCCATTGCAATCGACAGTGAAGCTGCCTCGTTCGACCAGGCACTGCGTTTCCCGATGTGTACTCAGGAAGGGCTGCGTAGTCTCTTTGAACAAGCAAAGCTCGAAGAAATCGATGTGCGCGCTCTTGACGTGATGACGAGTTTCAGCGGCTTCGATGACTATTGGGAACCGCTTCTCACCGGCCAGGGCTCAGCGCCGAATTACCTCCTGACTCGTGATGAACAAATCCGTACGGCGATTCGAGAGAGACTAAGGGCGACATTGCCGAGAAATAGCGCAGGGGCGATTGAAATGCCGGCACGCGCCTGGGCGATTCGCGCGAAGAAGAAGCTTTAGTTCTCGCTTTCCTTACTTTTTACATCAACGTATTTGAAAACTGACGCACTTATGCAGGCGGGGGATGGCCGCCCCTCTGCCAAGCATCGCGTTTGGGGCACGGCATGCCGTGCCCCTACTGAAGAAGGAACGACAGAACCGAAAGAACGCTCGGGCGATTCAGGCAAGCATTTGTGATGTGTGCCGTGGGTTACGCGGGCACAGGCAGGAATGCATGTGCTACTTCAAAACAAAACTCCCGAGGAACAGTTCCCCGGGAGTTGAAAGCTTCGGACAATGAGTCAGTCAGGCCAGGCTTAGACGCTGAACGAGCTGCCGCAGCCGCAGGTGCTCTTCACGTTGGGGTTGTTGAACTTGAACCCCGAGCCTTCGATGGTCTCGATGTAATCGATGGAAATGCCATCGAGATACATTTCGCTCATCTGGTCGACGAGGACCTTGAGGCCTTCGAACTCGTACACGTTGTCGCTGTTCTCGTTGATCTGATTCTCGAATGCCATGTGGTAGCTGAAGCCCGAGCATCCACCGCCCACCACGGCTACGCGCAACCCTGCCGGGCTCGGGTTCTGCGACTGGATAATCTCTTTGACTTTCGTGACTGCCACCGGCGTTAGTTGAACCATTCTCTCACCCTCCGAAATTCGCGCTAGTTGTGCGCGCTTACCGAGCCATTATACCAGATTCACGGATGTTTAAAGCCCGAAGTGAGCGTAAAGTGCAGCCCATAAACCCGGTAAGCCCCCGCCAGTCAATCACTTGGATGCTGATGAAAAGTTTTGATTCAGTCCAAGGTGAAAGACGGCCGATCTATCTAATCATCCGGCCAGCTATCCGGCTGGAACGGGAGCGGGAAGAGCCGGTATACAGAGTCGCGCAAATTCCTTAAAATGCTTCGCTTACATGACGCACACCATCACACTCATTCCCGGTGACGGAATCGGACCGGAAGTATCGAAAGCGGTGAAGGAGATTCTCGCGGCGGCGGGAGTGGATATCATCTGGGACGAAACCCCGGCGCGCGCGGAGATCGAGCGGCGCGGAATGACGTTTATGCAATCGGGCGTGCTCGATTCGATTCGCAAGAATCGCGTGGCGCTGAAAGGGCCGATGACGACGGCCGTGGCGGGCGGCGCGCCGAGCATTAATGTGGGATTGCGGCAGGCGCTCGATTTGTATGCGAATTTGCGGCCGGTGAAGAATCTGGAAGGAGTGCAATCGCGCTTTCAGGGCGTGGACCTCGTTATCATCCGGGAAAACACTGAGGATTTGTACGCGGGGCTCGAGCACACTGTCGTGCCGGGCGTAGTCGAGAGCCTGAAAATTATCACCGAGCGCGCCTCCGCACGTATTGCGAGGTTCGCGTTCGAATATGCGCGTAAGCACGGACGCAAAAAGATTCACGCGATTCATAAAGCGAACATCATGAAGCTGTCTGATGGCCTGTTTCTAACCTCGACGCGCAAAGTGGCCGAAGAATATCGCGACATCGAATACAAGGAGCTGATTATCGACAATGCTTGCATGCAGGTGGTGCTCGACCCGCAGCAGTTCGACATGCTGCTGCTGACGAATCTCTACGGCGACATCATGAGCGACCTGGCAGCGGGACTCGTCGGCGGGCTTGGAGTGGTGCCGAGCGGAAACATCGGCGAGAGCGTCGCCATCTTCGAAGCCGTGCACGGCACCGCACCGGATATTGCGGGCAAAGGCGTGGCGAATCCGACGGCGTTGCTGATGAGCGGCATCATGATGCTCGACCACATCGGCGAATTAGATGCGGCGCGGCGCGTGGAAAAGGCATTGCATCAGGTGTACCGCGAGGGCAAATCGCTCACGCGCGATGTGCGCGGAACTGCGACCACTGCCGAGTTCACGGCGGCCGTCATTCGGTCGCTACAGTAACTTGGAGCTGAATTTTTACCCTGAGATCCTTCGCTGCGCTCAGGATGACAGATTCCTGGAAGTGGCGTGTTGCTGAAATCTATTCGTGCGGGCTTGGAATCTGCGGAAGATGTAACTTCGCGCCCTCTCCGTTCATCCCATAAGAGGCTGTTCGGGAGGCTCGCACATGCCACTTGTTCGAATCGATTTGCTCCAAGGAAAGCCAAAGGAATACGTCGCAGCTATCGGGGAATCGGTTCACCGCGCGATGGTTGAGACGAGTGGTGTCCCGGCGCGAGACCACTTCCAGGTGATCACAGAACACGCGCCCGGATATCTGATCTATGACCCCCACTACCTCGAAGTGAATCGGAGCGACGGTGTGGTTTTTGTCCAGATTTTCCTATCGGCAGGGCGTAGCCGGGAAGAAAAGCAGGGCTTCTTCAAGCGCGTGGTCGAATACCTGCGGGAGAAGCCGGAAGTGCGGCCGGAAGACGTCGCGATCCACCTGGTCGAGAACTCGCGCGAGGATTGGTCTTTCGGCAACGGCGACGCACAGTATGTGATCTTGCCCAAGGAGAAATGGAAGTAAGTAGCGTAGGCTTCAGCCTGCGCCACAAGATGCTACAGGCTCAGCTTTGCGAATTGGGGAAGCCTTGGCTGCGTTGGGTAACCTTCTTAAACTTGAGAGCCGGGTACGCAGACCGAAAGCTTGCGGACGCCAAGCATTAGAAATCGCGCTGCGTTGTTGCGTTGGCACAGGCAGGAATGCCTGTGCTACTTAGGGGCATTGACTTCCCTGCTCCGCCTGTGAAGAATGAAGGTGTTAGCAGCGAAATATTTGGAGGGATTTGGTGCCTGAAGAAGCCACACTGGACGTAGCGCGGTTCGTCGACGGCGATATCGAGAAGTGCTACCCCATCTCCGAAGGCGACACGAAGCAGCGCAAGCGCAAGCCGCACATCGTCGCCGTGATCAACGAGATGTGCACGGGATGCTCGGGCTCGCCTGCGTGCGTTGATTATTGCCCTGTGGCTGCTTGCATGTTCTGGGTGCCGGACTCCGAGCATCCGCCGTTTGGCCGCATCATGGTGGATCCGCTGCTGTGTATTGGTTGCAAACTCTGCACGAGCAAAGGTCCGGACGGCGCATTCCTCGAAGGCTGCCCGTGGGATGCGATTGACATGGTCCCGCTGGCAGAGTTCGAAGCGAAGTACGGCTCGATGCCGTACTGATTTTTCCCGCTACGTTCTTCGTATTTTCTTGAGGCATTTACGCTGGCAGACTACTTTCCGCGGGCTTGTTTTATGAAGACCTGTCCGCTCGTCCAGGTGCGATTTGTACACGCGGGGCAGGCACGATCCTAACGGTGTGCTTCCCTCTGCTACGCTGGAAGTGGTGAATCCATGCCGCTGCCTGAACAATTCAAGAAAGCGTATCAGATTCTGAGCTGGGTGAGCCTTGCGGGGCTTATCCTGGTAATTCTGCTCGTCCTGCGGAAATCGCCTGCGCCCAATGTTCCCAACGACCCAGCCGCAGCTGCGCGTGCTGAGCAGAAACTTGAGGCCGCCGATCAAGCGAAGGCTGCCGGCTTACCCGCAAAGGTTGCACTCGACCGCACCGAACTGAATTCTTACCTCGCGCAAAATCTGCAGGTGGAAGGCGGGCGGACACCCGTAGGGATTGATGCTGCCACCGGAGGCGCGTCACGCCCGGCGAGCGCTCCGGCAGGAGGTGCTGCCGCATCCGACCCGGAGCCTACGCTCGAAGATGTGCAATCATCCGTGAAAGATGTGAAGGTGGACATGGTGGGCGACGTGGTGAAAGCCTATGTCCTATTCGACTTTCACGGGAAAGATATGACGCTCGAACTCGACGGGCATTTGACATCCGAGGGGGGCTACCTAAAGTTTGAGCCCATCAGTGGAATGCTGGGCTCGATGCCCCTGCCTCAATCGGTGCTGAATTCGGCGGTGGAGAAAATGATGGCGTCGCCCGAGAATCGCGAGAAGCTGCGGTTGCCGCCGGATGTGGGCGACATAAAGATTGAAGACGGCCACGCGGTAATGACGTATAAGTGACCAGCGCTTGTTGCTCGAGTTTCCGCTCGAAGGAATTACACCTTGCAGAGTTGGATATATGGGCACCCACTTCTCTTCGGTTTGGCCCTCGGCGTCTGCATTTGGAACGGGGTGTGCGTCCTCTTAAGCTTTATTAGCGGTTGGGCCCTGCTTGCCCGAAAATACAGGACTCGAACCGTTTGATGGTCGCCGTTGGTGGTTTGTATCGGGGACGCTCGGAATCGTTCCTTACAGGGGAGCTTTAATATTGGGAGCCAACAGCGAAGGGCTCTACTTAGCAATATTTCCGATATTTCGACCCGGGAATCCGCCATCCTAATACCTTGGAACGAAACATCGGTCCCAAGAGAACGCTCATTTTTCGTTCCGTCGCTGGACTTTCAGATTGGAACCAAGCCTTCAATCATCCTTTCGATAGCCCCACACGTCGCCGAAGCAGTCGTCGATGCCGCGAGATTCGGGCAAAAGACTCAACCGCTCGGGTAAGTTCCTGACTACGAAGATGAGCGGTCGCGGATAGCGCGGGCTGTGGATTGAGCCTGCTGGCCGATTTGAGGCGATGAGCCGTAGGCCGCACGCGCCACCTGTTCCACATCCGGCAAATCTTCCGAACGTCCCACGATGTAAAGCGCGCGCAAAGCTTCCCACACCATGCCTTCGCTGGGAGCAAGCGCGACGAGAGGCTGACCCGCGGCGATATTGCCATGATCGGCTGCAAGCCAACCAATCAAGGTGCCCGGCACCGTGGCGCGAACTTCGTTCTTCTTACCGCCAGCTTCGATGTGCGCGATCATTGTGCCGGGATTCACGATGTCGCCCGGCTTCAATCGCGTATCGAGCGCGCCCGTCAGCGGCGCCATCATCTCGTAAGGCTTGAGCATGGCGAGAATATGCGAGTGGCCCGCGTCGTCATTAAAACGCACGAGCGATAGCGCAGCATTGCGTTGCACCATCACGTTCGGGTCGTTCAGCATCTGCCGCAAGGCGCGATGGAACTCTTCGGAGCTGTTGTCCTGCCCCATCACCCACGCATCGGTGACGCGAATTTCATCCACCGGATCAGTAGCCAACCCGACGATTTGTGGGTACCACTGCTTCACGCGCGGATCGCGCGCTTCGATGCGCGTCTCTAGCTGTGCCAGAGCATGCTGGATTTCGCGGGGATGAGTGCGGTCGGCAAGGGCTTTCGTAATTTGCGCGTCGTTCATCGGGCGGCCGAACCACGTGGCATTCCAGAACAAGAACGGCATCAGCACAAAGAGGAACGCGACGATCAGGATGCCGTAGGTCCAGCGTCCGCCAAACGAACCTCGCGGTTTGGATTCGGGCGTCATGCGTTTAGTAGATTACTTGGAGCAGTGACGAGTGACAAGTAACTGGCGACAAGTGAGCGGTAACAAGTCGGCGGTACCAAGCAAGAAGAAAAACACGTTGAGATCAAGCTGGCGCGCCAATCGGCGTGTAAGCGATATAAAGCAGCCAGTAAATAATCACGCCGGTGACGGAGACGTAGAGCCACAGCGGAAACGTCCAGCGCGCGATTCTCATATGGCTGCCAAACTTCTCGCGCAGTGCATAACTCAGCGTAATCACCGCAAGCGGCACAATCGTCACCGCCAGAATCGTGTGGGAAATAAGGAGCGTGAAATAGACAGGCCGAATCCATCCCTCGCCGCCGAAACGGATGAGCCCGGCGTGAAAATGAAAATAGAGGTAGCAGCCGAGAAAAACCACCGAGCACGTAAACGCGCTCAGCATACAGATCTTATGCTGCAGGATTCTGCGGCTTCGAATGAATATGTAACCGACAAGCAAGAAAATTGCCGACGCCCCGTTTAAGCCGGCGTTGATGGCTGGAAACTCGCTGAGCGGAATCAGAGCCACGAGACGGACAGCGGCCGACGCCGCTACTTCTTCTCCGGAACCGCGGACGGTTCCGCCGGAGCGGTTGTAGTTGGCTTCGCAGGCGCGGGCGTCGCAGCGGGAGCCGGAGCAGCAGGCCGTGGCGCAGCGGGAGGAGCGCCCGGCGTGGTAACGGCAGCGGGGCTCGCGGGCTTCGGAGTAACAGCGGCTGGCGCTCCGGTCGCCGGACCACTTGGCTTCGCCGCCGCGGCGGGAGTGCTCGCAACAGGCGCTTTTGCCGCTGGAGCTGCAGCAGCCGGTTTCGCAGCGGCAGCCGGCTTAGGCGCTGGTCGCAAGAACGCGGGCGTCGGCAGAATTCCCGATTTAGTCAGCTCCATCAGGATAATCAGAAAGAAAATCCCCGCCATCATCGCGCAAACAAAAAGCAGCATGATTCCGTCAATGCCGCTCGTGAGCAGCCCGCTCGTGATGTCCCAGACGATCCCCCAGAGAGCCAGCAATATGAAGAGACCGCAAATCGCACTAATCTCCATCGCGGTGCTCTTAGGCGCCATTCCCAGTTCCCTCCCGGTTACTGCGGCGGTCATCGACTGACCTTATCAAATATCATCCACGCCAAAAGAATCGGAATATGGGCCACAGTGGCATGCATCAGCCACTTCGCTCGCACGTTGGCGCGATGCCGATTCGCCCACAGCGCCACTTGCAGCAGAATCATCCCCAGCACCAGCGCGCCAAAGAAGTAATGTATCCCCGCCATGCCCATCACGGCTGGAAGAAGGCTCATCGGCACGAGCATGGCCGACGCTCCGATGATCTGCGCAAATGTTGCGTCGCCCGATGGATCAACCACCGGCAGCATTTTGATTCCCGCGCGCGCGTAGTCTTCGCGATACATCCAGGCGATGGCCATGAAATGCGGAAATTGCCAGAGAAAGAGAATCCCGAACAGAACCCACGCACCGGCCGAAAGCGAGCCTCGCGCAGCCGCCCACCCGATTAGCGGAGGCAGCGCACCGGGAAAAGCGCCTACAGCGGTCGCCAGCGTGGTGCGAGTTTTCAGCGGGGTGTAAAGGCCGAGATACAGCACCGTGGTAGCGAGTGCTAGCAGTGATGCGAGCCAGTTCACAGCGAGCGCAAGCCACGCGCCGCCCACGACGATCGTCACGATGCCGAAGATCAGCACTTCGCGTGGCTGCAGCATCCCCGTGGGAAGCGGCCGGGCAGCTGTGCGGCGCATCAGCGCGTCCATATCGCGCTCGAAATATTGATTGAGGGCTGCGGTGCCAGCACCCACCAGCGTGGTGCCGAAAAGCGTGTACATCAGCAATGCCCAGTCAAGGTGGCCGGGCGACGCGAGATAAAAGCCGGCAACAGTCGTGATGACGACGAGAAAAGTAACGTCCGGCTTCGTGAGCACGACGTACGCCCAGGGCTTATCGAGAGAGCTGTAGATAGCCGTGCGCGTGGTGCTCATCGTCTAGGCTCGCGATCCTTGCGCTTGCGAACGCGTAGGCCGAGATTCTACCGCAACCGCATCCGCAGGACGAATCAAACGGTTGCAAGTGAGCGCCAGCAACACGCTCGAAGCAAGAACAAGCGCTCCCATCACCACATGCGCCACTTCGATAATCGTGTAGAGCAGCACCGGTTGCGTCGCAAGACGCGCCTGGCCCACCGCCCAATACGCGAGAAAACCGAGAATCACTTGCGTGCCAAAGGTCGCGTGCAGCATCACAACCCAGCGGCGAATATCGCCGATCTGGCCAAAGCGCTTGTTCGCGATTCGCGCCGTCCAGATCACCATGAACGTGACGACCAGGAAGCCGATCAGATGCGGAAGAATCC
The DNA here is from genome assembly GCA_963729525.1 of uncultured Acidobacteriota bacterium. GTDB lineage: Bacteria > Acidobacteriota > Terriglobia > Acidiferrales > UBA7541 > Palsa-295. Next base: position 960,135 of record CAVSOB010000005.1, on the reverse strand, counting down.
CGAACGCGCCGTGCCGGAATCCCGCCCCGAGTACAAGCTGCACGAGAATCACGGCCGTAAGCCAGAGGCCCAGCGTTCGAAGCTTCGGGCTGCCTGTGTCGTCGAGCTGCGGAAGATCGCGCTGCCACCAATCGCTGGTGAACATCGTGAGGCTGACGAGTGTGATGAAAAATATCTGCGCGACTGTGGCATGAATCGTGGCGATCACCGCAGCATGGCCCAGTCGCACGCGAGCGGCGCCGAGAAGGGCCTGAGCAATGACAAGCGCAAAGGCGATCCAGCCCCACCGCCGCGCCGATCCGCGTAGCTTGCTAAAAGAAAGCCAGATGGCGAGAACTACTGTGAGAATAGCAACGAGCGCAGCGACAACACGGTGGGCATACTCGTAACGAATGCCGCCGATCAGCGGAGGAATGATGCGGCCGTAGGCCAAGGGCCAATCGGGCACGGAATCGGCAGCGTCATTGCTCGTGACGAGCGCCCCTGCGACCAGCAGCAAAATCGTGCTGCACGCCGTTGCGATGGCGAAATTATGAACGCCACGAATCTTAGAGTTTGCAGCCAAGCTCAATTCGTCCTGATCGTGAACATAAGGAAGAGAACATCTGCTGGAGCGATGATCGTCCGCTCCAGCAGCGCAAATTCCAGCCCTGCGAACCTCACGAAAAACTAGTCGCCCGATCCCGGCTTAAAGGTGAACGCAGCCGTCGCATTGCCCTTGGCGGGAACGGTGACTGTCTGATCCTGAGTGCCGTATTTTTCCTGCCACGCTTCGATCGTGTACGTCCCCGGCGGCAAACCCTTCAGTTCAAACTTGCCATCCCTGGTCGTCACCGCGTAGTAGGGATTCTTGAAGACGAAGATGTAGCTCTTCATCCAGGGATGCACGTTGCACTTTACTGGAATGGCGTTCTCGGCGCGGGCAAAGCTGTCGTCGATCGGCGCGGCGCCGGGAGGCTGCGACTTGTTCCACTCACGGTTGTCTTTCGGCATCGGGTGAATATTGTGAGTGGTCTGGTCGTCGTTCTTCACTTCGATGTTCTGGCCAGTCATCACGGCGATCACGTGCGGATCGTACATGCAGCCTTTCTGGTCGAGCGGTATGGCAGTGGAAGGCGCGGTAAACGTGTAATCCGCGGAGAGGCCGTCCTTCACGTAGATCACCACATCGGCAAGCGCGCCCTTATCGCCTGTCACCACTTCCGGCGGAATCACGGGGCTCGTGTGCGACTTCTGGCAGTATGGCTCGGCGCTCATGTTAATCGGCTTCGCCGCAGGAGCTGCGCCGTCGAGCACCACCGTGCCAGACACGGAGCCGGCAGTGGATTGATCTACGGTTTTTCCGGCCGTTGCAGCGGGAGCGGCGGGCTGCGACGTAGATTCGTCTCTTCCCTTACTGCCGCAACCGGCAACGGACGCGGCTAAGACCGCTGCTAGCGTGAGATTCAAGAGCTTCGTATTCATGTGCAGAACTTTCTCCTTAACAAATTAGGGATAGTGTAACAAGACCTACTGGCGCCAGCGCCGTTTTTATTAAATTTCCGGCTGCGGGGCGCCTAGATCCAAGCCGAATCACCCAACTAATTGCCACCGGCAGGTTTCGCGCCACCACCGCTTGGCGTTCGACCGAGCAAAGCAGCTTGCTCCTGCGGCGTGAGCGAAAACATATAGCGCACCAAAAGATTTGCTTCGTCGCCCGTGTAATGCTCCAGCGAGCCGGGAACGGGCCCTGCGAAAACCCAGCGGTCGCCCTCTTTCCGGAACAGACCTGAAGGCATCGCCGTGCCGGGAATAATTTTTGCCGGATCTGTGATCCAGCGCTCCGTCCAGGCCGGCTGCAAGCGTTCGTGCGCCAGCAAGAAATTCGGCGCCGAGGCGATCTTGTCGTGCTCGGGATTGCCGGTCATATGACACTTCAAGCAGGGTGCAGCCGGACTCGTAAACAGGCTGCGAGCCATCGCCGTTTCCGTGGGATCCAGAGGCTTCACGCTCGGCGGAATAAACGGCGTCGGTTGTGACGAGAGTGCTTGGAAGAACAGCACGATTTTGCGAATCTCGTCGTCAGACAAATAGAACGTTGGCATGCGAACCTGCAAATACTGGCGCACGCCATTGCGGTTCGTATCCGTGCTGCTGAGCGACGGGTTCGCAAGGAACTGCCGCAGCCATTCCGGGTTCACGCGAGCGCCTTCCGTCGTAAGAACCGGCGGCAAATTCGCCTTGTTCTCGCCCTGGTAGAACGGAAGCGTCTGCAGCACTGTTTTCTGCCCCACGTCAATCTGGTGGCAGCCGATGCAGTTGTATTTTGTGACGATCCACCAGCCATCCTCGATGTAGCGGCGGCGATCGAACGGCTTGTACATATACTCCGGCGGCAGAGTGGGATCGGTGCTGCCCAGAAGCATGGTCACGAGCGCTTCGAGTTCGTCGTTCGATTGCAAATTCGGCTTGGGCATCCGCAGCGCATCCATCGGGTTCGCGTGATACTTGCCCTGGTCGTAGAGCCCGGGGTTGCGGAGCTTCTCCTCGAAGAAGCCCTTTGAATCGAACCACGGCCCGCGTGCGCTTTTTTTCCCATCCGGCAAAACGCCGCGCTTGGCGTCTTCGGTGTAAAGAGCGAAATCGAGGCGTTCGATTGGCTTCGAGCCTTCGTTCGTCAGCTCGGTGCCGATGCGGCCCTCATCTTCGAACCCACTGATTTCATGGCAGCCTGCGCAGCCGTAGTGGCGGACCAGGTCTTTGCCCTTCGTTGCCTGCGCTGGATCATCCATGAAGCTCGCGTCGGCGTAGGTCGCGTCGGGATGCTTCAGCGTAATCAAATAGCTCGCCACGTCGCGCGCATCATCGGGAGATAGCCGCAGACTTGGCATCACCGTCGGTTGCTGCACAACCAGTTCGTGATTGTCATTCGGGCAGCGCGAGTGCTGCTCGTCGAATACAAAAGGCAGATTGTGCTTGGCATAATCTTCGGGGCCGAGGTCGCGCTTCTCATACGGACAGTATGGGCGCGTCCGCTGGCGAGGGTTGTGTACCCAGCGAACGAGATAATCGTAGTTGTCCTTCTCACCCACGCGGCTCAGATTCGCAGCAAATGTGCCGCCAACGGCATTCGAGCCTTCGCCGACGGAATGGCAGGCAAGGCAGCCGCGCGATTCGAGAAGCTGTTTGCCGTGATCGGCATTGCCGGGCAGTTGGTGATCGAGCGCAGGCCCGGTTAGAGAATTCTGCCAAATGAATGCGGAGATTGCCTCCACGTCTCCGGCGGCGAAGCGGAATTGAGGCATTTTGGTAGTGGGGCGGAACTCAGTTGTGTGCGCGATCCAGTACGGAATCCATTCCTTGTGCAGCTTCTGCCGCGCTTCCTTCAGGTCCGGGCCCACCTTCTTGATTTCCTGGATCAGATTGTGGCTACGGCCTTCGAGAGTCTCGCGCTCCGCGTCCATACGGCTGATTTCCACGGTCAGGTTCGTCGCCTGCCCGTAGAATTTCTCCGCAGAGGCATTGTCAGGGGCGTTGTCGCCCAGTTTTTGCAGACGCGGAATTTCCTGCTCATCGTCAGCTTTCGTCTTCTCGATTGCCATGATTCGCTGGCGCGCGCTGACAAGCTGTTCGTCCTGATTGTCGAAGCCGTTGAAGCGATGGCAGCCGATGCAGCCCTTGGCGCGGTAGAGCTGCTTGCCTTCATTCAAAACCGGCGCGTGCTCGGTGACCATGTCTCCCGCATGGCATTGCTGGCAGCCCGCCTCAAAATTCTCTCGATAGTAGAGCGGCCAGAGCCAGTGCTCGTAGCGGCCGTGCCCTCGGCGAACAGAATCGATCGCGCGGCCATTGCCGCCATGGCAGGGGGAGCATCCGAATTTCTCGAGAGGATGCCATTTCAACAAATCAATGTCCGGGTGGCTCGTGAACGGAGCGTCGGTGCTCTTGGCCATGCCGAGGTCGGCCTTCGTCAGCGTGATCTGCGGAGGCACGTACCGTGGATCGGTGCCCACGTGGCATGATTGGCAGCGGTCGACGAGTCCGGCCCCGCCGAGATTGTTCAGCGAAGCGCCGGGAGGGTTCACGTTGATCTGGATGATGCGCTCGTCGAAATCCTTCATGCTGCGGCGCAAACTATCGAGCGATGTCGAGCTCAATCCCGGCAACTTCTCGGAAACATACAGTGCCAGGGCGTCACTCGCTTCCTTAGCGGGCTTATCGATTTCTGCACGCTTGCCAACCAGAGTCGCGCGCTGAGCCATGATGCTGGTGAATGTGTCGTTCAGCTCGTCGGCCGTGAAGGGCTTATCTCGCTGAATTTTCCCATCGGCCAGCGGCCAATCTACTTTCCAGATTGCCTTGCGGCCGTCGGTTACTTCTTTCAGGGCTTTCGCTTTTGCGTTCTTGTCTTCCGCTGGAACGATTTCGTACTGGTATACGAGGTGGCCGATTTTGCCGCGTGCATCTTTGAACGCGTCGCCTAGTGCCGCGCGCTGCTCGTCGAGCAGAGCGATTTGTTTGGCGATATCCTCATCCTGAGCCTTCGTGGATTTTTGTAGGGCGTCGACCTGCGCAGAAAGTTTCTTGTACTCGGGCGAAGAATAGACGGCGTCTTCCTGCTTCTTCTGATTCTGGACGGCCTTATCTAGATATCTCGAATACGCGGTAGAGAACCGGCTCTGGTAGCTCCGCCACGGACGAAGTCCGTAAACCTCATCCCAGAAGGACCAGGCCACCGTGACGATCAGCAGCAGCGACGCGATCAGCAGCGGAAACGTGAACGAATAGCTTGTGATCGGATCGTCCGGCGGCGGCGCTGAGTTCGGTGGCTGTGAGGCGGGAGGAATCTCAGGCACCCAAAGTCTCCTTCGACATGGTTACTTCCCGGGACAACGATCCTTGCTGGAGCATCAAATACTGAACCAAGGCGTCACCCAGACATACTTAATCGTGAAGACGAGCCGCAACAGAATCTTGATCGGCAGCGAAATCATGAGAATCAAGAACGTATACATCGTAATCAGCTGCACTAGGCTCATGCGCTTGTACATCTTCCGCGCAAACTCCGTGCGCATGCAGATCCAGTGCACCAGGAATCCGGCTGCGATGAAAAAGATCACCGTCGGGAATACTCCGAAAATCACGCGCGCCCAGATCGCGGCCTGATCCTTTGACATGTGCGTCATGGCCGCTAGCCAAGAGCCGTCAATCCCGAATACCTGATCCAAGTTCCGGTTCACCGCGTAATCAACGCGCTCCGCATCCCAGGTTTGGCCCGGCCAGAACCACATCCATCCGGGGCCGCGGATGAACGTCCCGATCACAATCATTAGTACCCAGAGGCCGATGAAGCCCACGAGGAAAGTCCAAATCGAGAACTTGCGCTGCTTATATGTGTAGTAGCCATTACCCAGAGGATTCACATCGATATAGGGAATCACCATCAGCCCGACGATAATCAGCGTCGGCATCACCACGCCGGCCATCCACGGATCGAAGTAGACCAGCATTTCCTGCAATCCGAGGAAGTACCACGGCGCTTTCGCCGGATTCATGGTGACGTTCGGGTTCGACGGCTCTTCCAGTGGCGCATTGAGCGTGAGCGACCAGACCATCAAAAGAATGGTGAGAATGATCGCTACTAGAAATTCCATGCGCATCAGGTACGGCCATGTGTGAACTTCGCGGTCCCACTTCGGGTCCCACGGCTGCGTCTTGCGGTATTTCGTTTTGGCGGCTTGCGCGTCGCCTTCGAGAATGGCGATCAGCTTGTCGTTCGCAATTCCCTGCCGGATCGCATACCAGACGTAAAAGGGAATAAGAAACAGCAGCGCCACGATCGGCACGTTGTCCGGCGACGACGCAATTTCCCAGATTTGGCGCCAGTCGAAACCCATCGAGATCAGCCGCCCTGTCCCATGCCGCTGGGTCGCAACACCACCGGCCGCGGGCTGCGCTCTTCCTTGATTTCCGATTCCAGCATCACCGGCGCTGGACCCGATATGCCGCCATCTTTCCGCACCCGCCAGAAATGCACGCCCATGAAAATCGCCGCGATCAACGGAATCGCGATGCAATGCCAGATGTAGGCCCGCAAAAGCGCATTCGCGTCCACAATCGACCCGCCCAACAGCGCAAATCGCACGTCGTTATAAGGCGTCATCCCCAATTGCGCACCAAGCGGTCCCTCATGCCCTAACAACGGAGTCGCCCGCGCCATATTCGTCCCCACCGTCACCGCCCAGAACCCCAACTGATCGTCCGGCAGCAGGTAGCCCGTGAACGACAGCAACATCGTCAGCACCATCAACAGCACGCCAACGCACCAATTGAATTCGCGAGGCCGCTTGTACGAGCCGGTCATAAACACGCGGAACATGTGCAGCCACACCGCGATAATCATCAAGTGCGCCGCCCACCGATGCATATTCCGCAGCAGCTTGCCAAACGGCACATCGTTCTCGAGATACAAAATGTCACGAAACGCCTGCACCTTCGTCGGATGGTAATAAAACATCAGCAGCACGCCCGTGAACGTCAGCACGATGAACAAATAAAAGGTGATGCCGCCCATACCCCAGGTGAAGTTGTACTTCGTAGCGTCGCGATTAACCTTGGCAGGATGCAGATGGAAAAAAACATTCGACAGCACGCTCAGCGCCCGATTCCGCGGCTCATCGTCGTGCTTCACGCGGAACATCGAGCGATACAGCTGCGTCTTCTCGGGCTGCTTTAGCTCTTCAACTTGCTGCTTAGCCTTCTCTTCCAGCGTCCTGCGAAGAGCGGCGGCGTCCTCTTTCACTTTGTCGAGAACGCCTGTCTTATTCTTGTCGCCGTTCTCTTCCGCCATCTGCCTGACCCCTTCCCACAATCCGTTTCACGCCACAAGTACGCGCCACGCGCAGTGAGCTAAACGTTCAAGAACGCCCCAGGATCATTAAAATGATTCACGCCTGCGCGCGGGTCGTCCACAAACAACCGGCTCGTATCCACCACAATCTGTCCGGTCGGATCCAGCTTCAGCAGCGCCCGATCCATCGGACGTGGCGCCGGCCCCTCGAAATTCACACCCTCGCTGTCATAACCGCTGCCATGGCACGGACACTTGAATTTGTTTTCAGCCGACTTCCACTCCGGCGTGCAGCCCAGATGCGTACAACGCGCAAAAATCGCAAAAATCCGGTCCGGCTCGCGCACAATCCACACACGATTCGTCATCAGGTAGCGCTGATCGATTCCCAGGCTAAAATCGGACGGAAATCCCGCGGTAAAAACGGTATTCGGCTCATACAGCGCGCGAGGAAAGAAAAACCGCAGGAACATCAAAAAGTTGACGCCCAGATAGCCCCAGATGCACGCCCAGACGAGCCTCCGCCTGCTCGTATTCACCTCTTTCGCGGCCGCTTTAGCGTCTGCCGCTGGGGATGCTTTCGCCCCCTGCGATGCGGCCGACGCAGGGGACTTTTCTGCTACTTTTTCTTCGGAAGTATCTGGCATAGGCCCGTTTGAGAGCTAGGCTGCACCTCAACTTCTTATAAAGTCACAACAACTCCACTCAAAATTGCGAACACGCGGTTATATGACGCGGGAAAGAAAGTGTCAAGGAAAAGTGACAATCGGGGCGAAAAGAATATGGAACGCGGCCAGGAGCCGTCACGCAAAAGACGCAACGCCGGACCGCATTCCCACGGCCCGCAAGACCAGGTCGGCAAGCGCTCGAATCAGCAGCGGCGAGTCATTCAGCGCGGGCATCATGTAGAACTCCGAGACGCCCAGAGCCTCCGCCTCCTCGCGAGCCTCGATATTAATTTCATGCAGCGTTTCGATGTGCTCGGTGAGGAATGATATCGGAATCACAAGCATGCGCTTGATCCCGCTGCGCGCCATTTTCTCGATGGTGCTTGTCAGAGACGGCTGCAGCCATTTCTGCGGCCCTACTCTGCTCTGGAAGCAGAGCACGTGCGGATTGGGCCACGCGCCCAGCTGCCGGATCATCTGCACAGTCTGCTCGATTTGCCGAGGATACGGATCGCCCTTTTCCACCAGGGCCATCGGAAGCCCGTGAGCGCTGAAAACAAGCTGCACCTCGTCGGGACGTGGCACTTTGCGCAGCACGCTGTTGATCCGTTCGACGATTCCCGCGATGTAATCGGGGTGATCGAAGAAATGATCGATTAAATGTACCGGCACCTTCGCCGTGTAGTTTCGGTTCCATTCCTTCAGGCTGCTGCCCGTCGTCGCAAAAGAATAGTGCGGATAAAGCGGCAGCAGAATCAGTTCGTCGTAGGGAACGCGCTCCAGAGCCTCGATAGCCTCATGCGTGTCAGGATGCCAGTAGCGCATCGCGACCAAGGCGCGCACGTTCAGGTGCGGACGCAAAGCCGCTTCCAGCGCGCGGCCCTGCTGGTCGGTAAGACGGCGAATCGGCGAGCCGCCGCCAATTTCGGCGTAGTGCTGCCCGACGATCTTCGAGCGGCGGGTGGAAATCAGTTTTGCGAGAGCTTTGCGGGCAAGAAACGCGCCGGGGAAATTGATAATGTCCGGGTCGCAGAAAAGATTGTAGAGGAACGGCTCGACGGCCGCCTGCGAATCGGGACCGCCCAACTGAAACAGGATGATCGCGATTCTCTTTGGACCGCCCATGGGAGCCCTCACCGAAGCCAGCCTGGCACCGCCCGCGCTATTCGTAAGATACCAGAATCGAGTCGCGCTTGTCAGGTCGCGTTGTGAGTAAAAATCGCGCGCGCACAAATTGAAACAATCAGCGTTCGCGCAACTGCCTCTTCAATTGATCGATATCTTCCTGCAACTTCGAGATCCTCCGCGCCACCGTCACCTCATACAAAAAAAACACGGCCCAAACCACCATCCACGCAGCGAAGAGACTTTCGAAATTCTTCATTCCACCCTCGCTTCCCTTGCATCTCGCGAAATCCTGCGCGCAGGTTCGGCCGCGCGCGATTCGGCCCGGAATCGCAGTTCGTCAAATTCCGAGCGCAGCCGCTCGAGGCGATATCGATCGGCTATCAACACTGCTGTGATACAGAGAACAGCTATGAAAGAAATCAAAAGCACTTTGCCCATCATCGGGTCGAGGCCTGAATTCGAACCACCCAGGATCACCGGTTGAGGATGCTGCGTCCTCCAGAGCCGGTTCGAGAAGTAGACGAGCGGTACGTCCAAAAAAGCAAAGATCCCGAAGACCGCTGAGAACATCGCCTTGCGCTGCGGGTCATCAAGAAACCCTCGCAGAAGAAGGTACGCCGTGTATAACAGCCACATCACGAATGTGGAAGTCAGGCGCGCGTCCCACGTCCACCAGATGCCCCACACCGGATGCGCCCAGATCGGCCCCGTGATCAGCACAACCGTGCTACAGACCACGCCCACTTCCGCTCCCGCCACGCCCAGCCAGTCCCATCTTTGTTTCCGCGTGCCGAGATAGGCGAAGTTTGCGACGAAGGCGATGAAAAACGCCACAAACGAGCAGATGGCGCTCGGCACATGAAAATAGAAGATCCGCTGGATCGCGTGCATCGTCTTTTCGTCCGGCGCCACATACAGCGCCGCGTAGCCGGCGAACACCATCAGCGCAGCGGCGATAAGCACGAGCGCGATGCGGCCTTTCATTAGTGCTTCATTCCTCCAGCAGGTAATCGCACATCAGCCATGAAGCAGTCAGGAAGACAATATCAAATCCTGCGAGGAATGCGACCCACGTGCGGTCGAGTTCCGGCTGATCCGCTAAGAGCGACGCTGTGGCTTCTACGGATGCGATCAGCAACGGCGTCAGGATCGGCAGCAGGAGAAGCGGCAGAAGCAGTTCGCGCATACGTGCGTGCGCCGATATCGCCGAGAAAACCGTTCCTGTAATAACCAGGCCGAGCGTGCCAAGCGCCAACACCAATATCAGCCGGCCTGCCACGCCGCTGAACGATACGTTGTAGAGCACGGCGAAAACGGGAACGAGAATTGCCTCCGCCACGGCTAGAAAAACAAAATTCGCCAACATCTTGCCCAGCAAGATTGCAAAGGACGCTATCGGCGCCATTCGCAGCGCGTCGAGCGTCTCGTTCGATTGCTCCCGCGCAAACGAAGGATTCAGCATCAGCGAACCGGCGAAGAGAAAAGCAATCCACAGTAGGCCAGGGCCGTAGCGTCGCGATTCGGCTGCCGTCGGTTCAAACGCGAAGCTGAAGAGCACTACAACCACAAGCGCGAAGATGACGGTGGTGGTGAGTAGTTCGCGTGTCCGAAATTCGAGTCGAAGCTCTTTCACAAGCAAAATCACGGCGGCACGAGAGGTCGTCACTTATGCCTCGGCGCTCTGAGCCAAACGAAGTTCAGCGAGTAGCGCCGCGGGATCACCGTTCATGCCGCTGTCTCGTTCGATTCGGCCACCTGCCAGCGAAACGGCTCGCGTTGCCAGATCGAGCGATTCGTTTCGCGCATGCGTGCTCATCAGAATCGTGCAACCTTCAGCAAGCTGGCGTTCGAGAGTGGACCCAAACCATACGAGCCCTTGCCGGTCGAGTCCTGCCGCGGGTTCGTCGAGCAGAAGTAGTCTTGGTTCGTGGAGCAGCGCGCGCGCTATCGCCAGACGCTGGCGCATCCCTCGCGAAAACGTCCGCACCAAGCTTCCTGCTCGCGAGGAAAGTCCGCAGGCTGTCAGCGCATTTGCCACGCGAGTGCGCGCGTCATTGAGACCATAGAGATGTGCAAACAGATTGAGATTTTCCTCCGCAGACATCTCGTCGTAAAGAAACGTGCTGTGGCCAACGAAACCGATAAATTGCCGCGCATCTTCAGATTTTGATGGGGCCCCGGTAAGATCAACTTTGCCGCTCGTCGCTTTCATCAGTTGCGCCGCCATACGCAGCAGAGTCGTCTTCCCTGCTCCGTTTGCTCCGAGGAGCGCCACAAATTCTCCGCCACGAATCTCCAGCGAGATATTTCTCAAAGCGACGAGCGAGCCGAACCGCTTTTCGACACTCTCAAATGCAATTCCAATTGAATTTCCAGCAGGCCCGCGTCCGGAGGGTTGGGAATTGGCGCGCGGTTCGCCCAAGACGATCTGCTTAGCCTCGGACGAGATTGCGGAGCGTTGCATCGATGCGCTCTCGCTCGCGGGCATAATCCTCTTCGCTGATGGTCCCAGCCTGGCGCCGCAATTCGAGACGGAACAGGCTATCCTTCAATTCGTCAAGGCTGCCGCGCACCTCGCGGTCAACTTCGGCAGCGACCGTTGCGGCAGACGCCGGCGCAGATGTCGAAGGTGACTTTGCCGCTCTCTTAGGAGTCGGCGTTTCATAGGCATGCGCAGCCACGGTGCCGACGGCAGTAACCGGCGCCACCTGCGGGCGCCGCAAAAGATAAACGAACCCCAGGGCGAAAATCGCAGCGAAACCGCCCACCAGAATCCATTTCAAGCTGTCGAGCCGCGCAGGGATTGTCGTAGCCGTCGCAGTAGCCGCATCTCCGCCAGATTCCGCGCGAGAATTCACCGACGGATTTTGCGACCCGTCGCTTCCTCCACCGCCAGCAGGCCTTCCACCATTTCCGCTCGCTCCGCCTCCCTGCGACGAGGGTTGCATTGGAGCAGTCCCGGATACTTTTACGATCAGGGGAGTATTCGCAGCCACCGATTCACGCATATACGCGTTGAAACCCTGCTCTTGCCCGGCGGACGCGAACCCATCGCCTGTCACCGTAACTCCCGGCGGCGCAAATACGGCCAACCGCGCAACAGCGTAGGGAGACGAGATGCGCAATTTCGTCTCATTCCCGGCGTACGGAACTTTATAGGATACGCGCACATTACTTTCGCCCGGACGAAACGGAAAATCGATCGCTTCGAGCCCTTTGCCCTTGTCGATCGTTCCCTGCACAACGGGCATACCTGATGCTCCTGCCGCGGATACCTGACTCAGTTCCGCGCCGTCAGGAAGCGCGAAAACGAACGAGCCGTTCTGGTGAAAATATGCCATCGGGGGCTGCGTCTTGTTTTCGATGCTGTATTCTTCGCCCACTAGGAGATCCGTCGCGTTGGGCTGTAGGATCACGGCGCGGGCTGCTATGGCGAACGTCCCAGCCTTGTCCGTCGGCTCAAAAACTTGAACCTCGGCGGTGGTTTTTCCCGGTGGAACTGGCTCGTGATAGTTCACGCCGCGATAGACGGCGCGAACAAGCATAGGCGCCCCGCCAATATCGGGATGAGTGAACTGAAAGTGTCCCTGCGCATCCGTCTTCGTGTTTGCGACCGGCTGCATGCCGCCTTGCAGTTGAATCAAGATTACGTCAACGCCGGCAGCCGCCTGCCCGGTGGTGCCGTTGCGGACGGTTCCCTGCAGCGTCCCGGCCGAAACAATCAAAGACGCCAAGCAAACGAAAATCGCGAGCGCCCCTAGACGAGCGATGATCGCCCGCACCGTTGCGGCAAAAGGACTACCAGCGCCGCAAAACCCTTTCATGACTGCCGCCTTTCCGTGGCTGCCTGTCGTGTCGCAGCCGTGGGCGTGCCGCCGGTCACCTCGTCCATCTCAGCCAGCACCTTCGCCGCTTCAACTTCGAGTGAGTGTTTCGTCTCTTCGTAGTCGGCTTCCGAGAATTTTCCCGCGCGATATTCGAACCGCAAGTCGCGCAGGTTCTCGTAGATTGCGTCCCGGCGGTCCATTAATTGATCGAGCTTCGTGCGGTGCGGCGCCGAGTCGGCCGTATCCGGCCGAACGTTGAATATAAAATAAAGGCTCGCCACCGCGAGGAGAGCGCAAGCCACCGCTATGTCAATGCTACTCATGAGCCTTACGGTTCGTCATCCTTACCGGATTCGCGCTGAGCTCGCGCAATCAGGTCTGGCGAAACGCGCGGCCCTGAGGCTGTCGCCACACCGCCCTTTTGTTTCCAGCGGCGCACCACGTCCCACAAGAGCCCCAGCGCCACCAGCGGAAACACAATCGGAGCAATCCACGCAATCCGGTTGAATCCCTTCGCCGGAGGCGAGGAAAGTACCGTCGGACCATACTCCTGCACGAACGCCTGCACCGTCAAATCATCCGGCTCGTTGCGCGCGATACGATCCTCTAGCTCTTTCATCATGTCGTGCGAATACGTGCAGCCCACGTGATTGCACGAACCGAGAATCTGATTGCAACCGCACACGCACATCAGCTTCTGGCCGAGTTCTTTCGCATGAGCGGACTCTTGCGCCCTGGCGACCGGCTCCAGAGGTGCAATCGCAGCCAACGCAAACGCTCCGAGCGCGAATACCCTCCATCGCGTTCGCAGACGCCGAGCGATCGTATGCCTGCTCTCTTTAGTCATGAGCATCCGATCGAGCAATTGCACCCACGGCAGACGTGCGCGGCTCGCTCCATGCAGCCTCCGTTGTTTCCACAGGACGAAGCACCAGCGCCGTCCGCTTATTCGGAAGCATCGCGAGCACAGTGCCTAGCACAAGCACCACGCCCCCGAACCAGATCCATTTCACCAGCGGATTCAAGTACGCGTGGATCACAGGTTTGCCCGTTTCAGGGCTTCGTCCCGCATACACAACGTACAGATCCCAAACCGGCGACGTCTGCACTGCGACCATGGTCTCGGTCACTTGGCTCGCGAGAAAGAATCGTCGCTCGGGATACAGCATCATTTCCGATTTGCCGTTGCGGAAAACTTCGAGCGTCGCGCGCTCAGACTCAAAGTTGCTGTTCGCGATACGATCGAAGTTCTGGCAGAGCACAGTGTAAGGCCCGATATTGATCGATTGCCCCGCTCCCATTTCCATTTGCACGTCGCGATTGAATGCCGAACCCGCCACGCCAATGAAAATCAGCACCATCGCAAAGTGCACGATGTAGCCGCCATAGCGTCGCGTGTTGCGCATCGTCAGCTCGCCGATGGCTGTCAGCAGGTTCGTATGGTCGCGAGACGCAATCACCCGCGCCCCCCGATAAAATTCCGAAGCAATCGTCAGCGTCACGAATACGGAAAGGATCAGACAAATCACAGCGTAGAATTCACGGAATCCAAACAGTAGCGCAATTACGCCCGCCAAGATTCCGCCAGCCAGAGGCCACGCGAAATTCCGTTTCAGCGCGTCCAGCGAAGTCCTACGCCACGCAAGCAAAGGCCCCACCCCGGTGAGGAACAGTAGGAAGAGCGCAATCGGAATGTTCACCTTGTTGAAGAAAGGCGGCCCAACGCTGATCTTGGTCCCCTGTACCCATTCAGAAAGCACCGGGAACAACGTACCCCACAAAACCGAGAAGCATGCCGCAAGCAAGATGAGATTGTTGAACAGAAAGCTCGACTCGCGCGAAACCAGCGAATCCAGCTGGTTGTCGCTGCGCAAATAATCCCGGTTCAGCCAATAAGCCCAGAAGCAAACAATAAAGACAAGAGCCAGAAAACCCACAAACCAATTCCCGATCGACGATTGCGCAAAAGCATGCACCGAACTCACCACGCCCGAACGCGTGAGCAATGTCCCCAAAATACAAAGCATGAAGGTGGTGAAAACAAGCCACACATTCCACACCCTCATCATCCCGCGCTTCTCCTGCATCATCACCGAATGCAGAAACGCAGTCCCCGTAATCCACGGCAGCAGCGACGCATTCTCCACCGGATCCCAGGCCCAATACCCACCCCAACCCAAAACTGCATAAGCCCAGTGCGCCCCCAAAAGAATCCCCACGCTCTGAAATCCCCACGCGACCATGGTCCATTTACGAGTTACATGGATCCATTTCTCGCCGGGATAACGGCCCAAAAGGGCCGCCAGTGCGAAGGCGAAGGGGATGGTGAATCCGGTGTAGCCGAGGTAGAGGATCGGAGGATGAATCACCATTTCCGGATATTGCAGGAGCGGATTCAGGCCGCGGCCATCGCTTAGCGTGGCCAAGTGTATGGTGCCGGTCGCGTCCGGTCCACCGAGGACGTTGAACGGGCTCGCGACGAAGTTATTCAGGGTGAGGAAGAAAATCTGGACGCCAGCGCAAATCACCACGACATACGGCATCAGCTCCGGATGTTTCTTGCGATTGAGGAACAGCGCCAGGAACACATAGGTGGAAAGCAGAAAACTCCACCACAACAGTGAACCTTCTTGACCCGCCCACAGCGCAGCGAATTTGTAGTAAACGGGCAGCGCCCGATTACTGTGCGCCGCCACATACTCCATCGAAAAATTGTCAGTAAGAAAGAAATATTCCAACGACCCGACGGCAAGTGTCACAAGCCCGAACACCGCCATCCCCGCATTTTGCGCACTCTTGGTCAGCAGTGTGCGGCGCGTGACGATGCCAGCAATTCCCGCGCTGAAAGCGTACACCGCTGCGATGAATGCCAGGAGCAATGCGAAGGAGCCGAAGATGTCCACTACATCGTCTCCGTTGGGCGAAGGCTAGGCTTGGGACTCGTTTTGGAGTTCAAATTGGATCTTAGATTGGAGCTAAAAATAGACATTAAAACGGACAAGTACCTTGACGTAGTCTCAGCTTTTTCCGTCCCCGCCGGGCACATTATTTGACGTTTGTCCGGGCTGCGCAGCGCCGGGCGCCTGGTTGGGGGTAGCTTCGTACTTCGATGCGCATTTGGCCTGTATCTGCTCTGCTTCGAAACGCCCATCGGGCTTCATGCGCCCTTCAACAAGGGCTTGCGCTCCGTCCTTAAATGTGTCTGGGAGCGGATCACGGCCTACATAGCTGACGGGGATGGTCCTTCCCTGCTCTTCGAGAACGAAGTCCACTCGTCCCGCAGCGCGCAGTATCGAACCATTGCGCACGTTGCCGGAAACGCGCATCCGCTGGTGAAGCGCGGCGCCTTGCAACGTGGAAAGCTCCGTGATGGTGTGGTAGTACGTCTTGCTCTGGGTGAACCCGACATACGCGAGCGAGACAAGCGTCACCACAATAATTCCCGAGCCAATCAAAAACTTGCCGCGGGCTTTCATCCCCAGCACCTCTTCGACAGTCTAGCGGAATCGGAGCGATTTTAGCACCGCGCTGATGAGGCTTAAAGCGATTCCTCGGGAGAAGATGCATTTCCGAGCTTTACAACGGCACCTACAGTATCTTCACTGATCCTGGCCAGCAATTGTTGGGTTCAGGTTACAGCGGCATAATCGTACCGGAAGCTGTGCTGGTGAAAGTTAATTTTCCGTAACCGGACCCCCGCGGGAGTTGACGCTGGTTCGGGTTTAAAAAGATTCGGGTTGAAACGGGGTTGAACCCCCTTTGGGGGAAAAATTCAACCTGAGAATTCTCCTCCAATCGAGGGGGACGACCCCAAACGGTGTTAGATGAAATTTGTGCACTGGATCCCAATACACCTGGTCTCGTGACGACGATATGGTGAATATCTATCCAGCGAGCACGAGGGTTGACGCCAGCTACGTGTTTAACCGGCAGCTGCCGACTTTTCGGAAGTGATATCTTTAGGGGGCGGGGATTACACTTTTGAGAAACCATGGACCGGCGGGTGGCCCACCCTCACCCAATCGCACTGCCACACAACGATAGCACTCAAACTTCGCTCCGACGCATTAGGTTTTACGGCTTGGATTTTTCGGGTGCCCCATCCTTCGCCGCCTTTGCGAAGGGTGGGTGTTTTCGGTGTTGGTGTTGATGTTGATGTTGGTTTCAGTTCCCTCCTAATCCTTCAACCCATCCGGCGTACACAAAGTCTCTTCCCCGTACTGATAAAATCGGTAGCTGCTCCACGCCCACAGTTTCGCCTCCGCCACCAGCCCTCGCTTCACCGGGTTCATGTGCATGTAATTTAGCTTTTCAATCCGCTTCTTCCGGCTCCACACATTGAAATCGTAAAACCGCCGCTGCCAGAAACTGCTATAGGCGCCTACGTCCCGCCACAAACTCAGCTGTCGCCCCGCAGATTTCCCCCGCATCCTTCCCCTCAGCCTCCGCGACACCCGCTGCTTCAACACCTGCACCACCACCGACGGATTCGCCTTCGTCGACTCGCCAATCAGCAGATGAACATGCTCCGGCATCACCACATACCCCACCACTACGAACCGATAGCGCCCTCGCACTTCATTAAGAACGATCAGAAACGCATTCCGAGCCCGCACCGTCCTCAAAAACGCCAACCGCCGATAACAACTGAAGGTAATGAAATGCAGCTTCCCAGTCCCATAGCGACGCTTAAGATTCTTCGGCATCGGAGCACGTCAACCCCTTCCCGCCCTTCGCAAACCCAGCGAAGGACGGGGCACCCGCAAGAACTAAGACTAAACTTCAGAGTCATCTGCCCGAGTGGTATCATCCTCACAGAAGCGCCGTCAATTGTGGAAACCACGGAGACAAAGCGGAGAAGCACGGGCCACCCGCCCAACCCGGTGCAGCTTTTCGTTTATCTGTTTGTTAATCACCCGATAGATTTCGCGAGCTGTTTGGGGCAATAACTCATGCGTCCAGCACTTCGATTGTTTCTAGTTATGGGAGAAGCGGCGCTGATGCTGACGGCGTCGTACTTTACCTTGATTCTTATTGTGGTGCGGCCCCTCGTCCCACACGTCTCGGTTGGGGTTCAAGCCGCCGCAGGAGTCGTAGTGGTTATAGCTCCGATCTGTTTCGCCGCATTGGTGGATTTTCAAAAGGCTTCGGACCTACTACGAGCCACGCGAGGCCCGCGCTGCTGCGATAACATTCAGCCTCTTTACTCCCGTACTGTTGGGTATCGGCCTCCTGCTTTGGCCCAATTATCGGGGGCTACACCGGTATCTCCCTCGGAACCGAATCTCGTCTGGTCGCTTTTTCGAGTGCGGTGATGGGAATTGTGGTGATGATCGGCGTGATGACTTTCGTCCCAAGTTAGCTCGCATTGTGGATCACTCGTCATATCGCGGGTGCTCGCCAGACGCGATAGGCCGGTGTCCCTCGATAAAAGCGAAGGCCGGGAGCCCTATCCTTCGCGGCTTTGGCGAAGGGTCGGTGTTTTTGATTCTTCGGTTCCTATCGTTCCCCATCGGTACCGTCCCGCACGGAGGGTGAGCTGCTTTGCCACTTCCAAGCTCTCTACCAATTCGAATCCCCTGACCGTTGGCTCCTGTTCTCTGCCTCCTGGCCTCCCAAAACAACCCACTAGGTCAAGGTACTTGACCGTTTTTAACGTCGCTTTTTGTTACCTAATCCTCGCTTTTGTAACTTCCTACAATTCAGCCCGCATTTGTAAACGACTGCAGCACTGAGCCCTGAATTCGCCCTCCACCCGCGAAAAAATCCTGTATCACCCCCGCAAATGGACAGCCCGCCGTCCACCGGAAAATCCCTACCCGAAACATTCGTTGTAATCGCTCTCTGCTCTGTGCTACCGTGAACCCTGGAGCATGAGAATTGCGCGCAAAGCCGGCCGTGGCACCGCGGACGAAACGTCCCGCCGCAATGAACATTTAATCGACGGTAGCGCGATTAAAACTCCAGATAACCGGCTTATTTGCAGCACGATACAAATTTCTAATCGGCGGTAAAAGGGGGTCTAAGATCAGCATTCCGCATCGCCGCCGGACGAGCGGGCCACCTCCGACTGCAAGGATCTTTCAGGTGTTTCGCTAGAATTTGCGGCTGATGCGTATCTCTATCTTAGTCTGTACCGCAAGAATAGCTGACGCTGAAATCGGCTCAGGGGAGGTAGGCGAGCGCCGTCTTGATGCGTTCGCCGAGGGATTTTCCGGCGCTAGCGCTGCGGCGCGGATCAGCCAAAAAAGAATCCACGAAGGGCAAACCGTTGTCGAGCACCAAGCGGTCACCCCAGCCAATCATTCCGAAAAGGCGAATGAGTTCGGCGGTGGGTTGTGAGATTGGCACCATGTAGGCCGGGTCATAAACGGATTGGACGCGCTTCATCACCGTTGGCGCGAGACGACGCAGGGCGCCTTTCGGATCGTCTTGCTCTTCAAATGGACACTCGATCGCGTATATGAGGAAGAATCCCTTACGTTGGAATTCGGAGAGCAACTTGCTCTCCTGAGAATCTGCGGCGAGCGGGACACCTGCTGCCTTCATGAGCTCCTCGAAGAATCTGCGAGAGCCCAGGGAGCGATCGGCGGGATTCAATGCCGCGCGGTAAAAGTAGTCTTCGATGCGCGCAGGCGGAGCACCGTCGAGAAACAGGACGCGGATTCGCGCGGGGCGCAAACGGGAGGCGAGTTCCAGCCGAGTGGCGCGCCGCGCAATGTGAGCGTCGTCCGTTCGTGTCCCGCATCCCTCGCAAACCGGCAACGGGGAGCCTCCGCGCAAGAACAATGGGGATGCAGAAGGATGTCACGGGAATAGCGGAGAACGCAAGTGGCGCAAGGAGACAGTGCCCGGCTTAATTTAGAAGTGCGATAGAAAGACTCCACAGTCAGTGTGGCTTGAATTTGAGTGACGGAGCGAGTGTCGAGCCCGCGCTTAAAATTCAATTGACAGGAAAGCTGCAACAGGCCTACCTTACGGCCCACGTTCCCCTCAGGCCCCACTTCAGGAGGACACCGAAATGAACTCACGTAAGGCAAAGGTGACTATTGGAATCCTGGCTGTTGCGGTGCTAGCGCTAATGGCGGCCGCTCATTTCAGAAAATCTAACTACAGTATCGTAATCCCCAAGGTGCTTACCTACCCCACAACCACACTGACGTTTTCGGCCAAGCCTGCGCTTCTCGGTTCTCCCTTCGTAGCAGCGGATAAGGTTCAGGTTGAGTTCGACAATCCGAATTGGGCAGCGACGGTTTCGGAAGCCCATGTTGTGACGAAGGCAGGTGGAACGTATTTCAAATTGACTTGCCAAGCTTCGTCACTGCCCTGTCTCGAAGCCACACGAGGGTCCGGTTCGTATACTTATGCGCTCGTGCCGTCGACTCTGCCGGCGCCGGCGGCAAAGGGGACGTATGCATTGGTCTGGGATGTGAACCCTCCGGGCGACACAGTCCAAGACGTTCTTGTGGTTCCCGAACCGAACACAATCATTATGCTTGGTGGCGGACTACTTGGGTTGTTGGGCATGCGCCGTTGGGAGCACAAGTTTCGCTCGCGCGACTGACCATTAGCGAGGCGGTTCATTTTCCCACGGGGCGCGAAGCGTCAGAAGAGGGCTTGCAGCCGGTCCCCGATTGGCGACGTAAGTAACACGGGAATTAATGCTTTGGCCGCAACGCTGAACGGCACGACCTGCTTTGGACGGTAGGAGAATTCGATACGCTTCAGGAGAGTTGATGATGCGCGCGCCACGCGCTCGTTCAACTCTCCTGAAGTTGCTACCGGGCATTTCACCACCTCCGCTAGATAAAATCCCCGGCGCTGAAATTCGGCGAGAGCTGCTTCTTCATTTGCGGTAGATCCTGGATCGATGCCAGCCGCCCTGAGCACATCGGTAAAGAAATCCCTGGCGGCCGCGGATCGCGATTCTCCCTCTCGCACGGGGCGATAGAAGTAGTCCTCGATGCGGAGTGGAGGAGCATCGCCGAGCAGTAGAACGTGAATGTGAATCGGCCGAAACCGAGTTGCCATCTCAAGCCGCTCAATTCGCTGGCGGATGTGAGCTTCGTCAGCCGGCGCCCCGCAACCGTCACACACGCGCATGCAAACCTCCCGGTGATGCTGAGAATCGCACGGAGCGTAATTGCCCGCAAGGAATGCCTCGGGCTACGGCAGGCCAGTGCTCCACAACCCATCTCATAAATGCCTCGAGTCCCAGAAGCCCAATTCTGACCGTGTCGCTTTTGTCGTTCAACGATCCGCCATTTGCCAAATTGATTCGAAGTAGCTGGTTTGCTAACGTCGTCGTCATGTCTGAAGGTTCCACCGAGCAGATACGCGAATTGCTCGACTCTCTTTATCGCGCGGATTCGGGACGAATCCGCGCGACTCTGATCCGCTTGCTCGGTGATTTTGATCTAGCCGAGGAGGCGATGCACGAAGCCTTTGCGGCCGCGCTGAGCCTGTGGCCGAGAGATGGAGTACCCGGCAACCCGCGGCCATGGTTGATTTCGACGGCCCGATTCAAGGCCATTGATACTCTGCGTCGAAGGGCAAGATTTGATGCGTCTCAAGAAGAGCTCGTGCGATATCTCGAAGCGCAGTCGAGTTCGGCGGAAAAGTCCGATGAAGAGGACAGCCTTGAGGATGATCGGCTGCGCCTGATTTTTACCTGCTGTCATCCATCTCTAGCGCCGGAAGCGCGCGTTGCGCTCACCTTGCGTGAGGTGTGCGGGCTGACAACCGAGGAGATAGCAAAGGCCTTCCTGACCACTCCGGCTACGCTGGCGCAGCGCATTGTGCGCGCCAAGGCAAAGATTCGAGACACACCGATTCGCTACGAGGTGCCAACGCCGCAGGAATTCCCGGAGAGACTGGACGCGGTGCTTCAGGTGGTCTATCTCGTCTTTAACGAGGGTTATTCCGCTGCGGCAGGAGCGGAAGTAACGCGGGCCGAGCTAACCGGCGAGGCGATTCGACTGGGTCGGTTGCTGACCGAACTCCGGCCAGGGCCGGAAGTTGAACCGGAAGTCATTGGGCTGCTTGCCCTGATGTTGCTACAGGAATCGCGTCACGCCGCGAGAAAGTCGCCGACCGGAGAGATGATTTTGCTGGAGAACCAGAATCGCTCGCTCTGGAACCAGGAGCAGATCGCGGAGGGAGTTGGATTGTTGGAGAAAGCCCTGAAGTCCCGCCGCTTCGGCTCCTACACTCTGCAGGCTGCGATTGCGGCCGTTCATGCGAAGGCCGAATCGGTCGCGGCGACCAACTGGCGGCAGATTGTTGCGCTTTACGACCAATTGGTACGAATTCAGCCTTCGCCAGTGGTACAGCTGAATCGTGCCGTAGCCATTGCAATGCGCGATGGTCCAGAGGCAGGTCTGGCCCATATCGACGCAGTTTTGGACCATGGCGGATTGGCAAATTATTACCTGGCGCATTCAGCCCGTGCAGATATGTGTCGCAGGCTCGGCAGGGCAGCTGAGGCGCGGTCCTCGTATGAGAAAGCTCTGGCCCTGACCCAACAGGAACCAGAGCGGCAATTCCTGCAGGAGCGGATTCGGCAGCTGAAATAAAAATTGGAAGAGCTGTCGATTTTCCGTCTGCTCAACGACTATAGGACGAGAGAACGATGAGCTACGGCTCCTGAGTGAACAGGAAACGGGTCATCGGGAACAAACCACCGAAACCAAGGAGAAAGAGTCATGCCACAATATCTGGTTGCTAATTACCTCCCCGACGACTTCGACCCGTCCACCGTAAGCGAAGCGATGATCGAAGAGATCCACGCGCTCAATCGCGAACTGATTGCTGCCGGCGTGAGGAAGTTCGCCTGCGGTGTTTCCCCGGCCGGTAGCGCGAAGACGCTGCGGCGGCAGCCCGATGGCAAAGTGCTGGTCACCGACGGACCGTACACCGAGACCAAGGAGCACATGGGCGGATTTTGGATATTGGAATGCGGCGATATCGACGAGGCACTCGCGTGGGCGCGCAAGGGTGCCATCACCTGCGATGCGGTGGGCGAGGTGCGCGAGCTTCTTTTCTTCCCGGCTCCGGAACAAGAACCGGACGGAAGCAACTAAACACCCCGGCCAGGCGGCCGCTCAACGCTAGCTAAAGGAGAAGAAAATGCGCTTCATGATGATCATGTTTCCGAAAGAATACGTAACCGCAAAACCCGGCTGGGTACCCGACTTCAAAAGCATGGAGAAAATGGGCCAGTACAACGATGAACTAGGGAAAGCCGGCGTGCTGCTTGCGCTCGACGGCCTGACGCCGCCTGCGACGATGAGCGCGCGCGTCACCTTCAAGAACGGAAAATCGATAGTCACCGACGGCCCGTTTCCCGAAACGAAGGAAGTGGTCGGCGGCTTCTGGATTATTGAGGTGAAGTCGCGCGAAGAGGCGCTCGAATGGGCCTCGCGCATCCCCGGAAAGGATAACGAAATGGTCGTCGAAGTCCGCCGGCTGTTTCACACAAGCGACTTCGATCCCGAGACCCAAAAGGAAATCCAAAAGAGGTTCGGCGACGACGTCGCGGGGGAGCTGGGCCAGTAGTAAAAAAACTCTTCGCGCTTTCTCGATTTCGCAATGCCTCGTTCGACGTCTAGTAGCCGCCCCCCCCCGGAGAATGAGCAATCATGAATCAGTATCCGGTTGCGATTCACAGGTTCGGTCACTGAGGACGGGTCGAAATCGACGTGCTCAACGAAGAGATGGAGGCGGCCGGTGCCGCTGGCCTGCACCAGAGGGAGAAGAAGAGTGAAATTCATCTGTTTGGGGTACATCGAGCCAGGGAAATTCGAAGGGATGACCGAAGGTGAGCGGCACGCGGTGCTCGACGAATGCTTTGAGTACAACGACCACATGCGCGCCAACGGACATCTTGTTGCCGAAGTAGCTCTTCAGCCTCCGGAGACCGCGTTGACCCTGTACTGGAAAAACGGCGAAGTGGCGACGACCGACGGCCCCTATGCGGAAACCAAGGAACAGGTCGGCGGCATTCAAATCCTCGAGGCGCGAGACCTCAATCACGCCATTCAGCTTGTCTCAGAGCTTCCAGGCTTTAAGTATGGCCTGGGACCGATTGAGTTACGGCCTGTTGCGGATTTGAACGAAATAATGAAGGAGAGCGAGCAGCGGCGGCGAAAGGATACCTCGCGATGAGGTAGTGGATCGGAGTTGACACTGATGGAGGGGGGAGCCCAAAAACTTCCCGGTAAAAACGGATTGAGCGAGTCAGGTTGCTTACGTACAACGAAGATTCAAGGATGCCATCTATTTTCGGAGGCATTTCATCGCTCCTAGCCGCATGTCCGACGATCTCACGATGAGTTGACGGTGACAATCAGCGTTCTGAGCGCCCGTCCAGGAGAGGGCAACGATGCATACCTTGTGCTTCTAGGGGTTGTATGGTACATAGGTAGAAGCACGAGGTATAACGATGATTCCCTCGAAATCGGATCTTCCACAAGGGACCCTGGACTTATTAATCCTGAAAATTGTGGCGCTTGGCCCTGTTCATGGCTATGCAATCGCGCAAAGGCTGCAACAGGTGTCGCGCGACGTGGTACAGGTTCCGCAAGGCTCTCTATATCCGGCGTTGCACCGGCTCGAAAATCGCGGCGTTCTCGCGTCCGAATGGAACGAGACCGAAACCGGACGCGAGGCCAAATTTTATCGCTTGACGCGGAAAGGGCGGGCGCAGCTCGAAACCGAAGCCGCGAGCTGGCGGCGCTTGTCTGAAGCGGTAGGACTCATTCTCAAAATGTCAGAAGGCGGCGCGGAATGAACTGGTGGAATCGATTGTGGCATCGAAAGCAAATGGACGAGCAACTCGAAAAAGAATTGTCCTTCCACATCGATGAGCATATCAGCGATCTAGTTGCGCAGGGTTACGACCCAGAAGAAGCGCGCCGGCGCGCACGGCTAGATTTCGGCGGCCGGGAGCAGGTGAAGGAGCATTGTCGCGACGCGCGCGGCACCCGTTGGTTCGAGGATCTGTTTCAGGACTTCCGCTACGCGTTGCGCATGCTCCGCAAGAATCCTGGTTTTACCTCCGTCGCATTGCTCACGCTCGCGCTTGGCACCGGCGCGACGACGGTTGTGTTTACGGTTGTCAACGGCGTGCTGCTCAAGCCGCTATCTTATCCCGAGCCGGAGCGACTTGTCGCGTTGCACGGAAAAGTGCAGCAGTTCGGTGAGCCGTGGGGATTTTCATATCCTGATTTTCTCGATTACCAAAGCGCAGGCCAGTCGGTGGGGCCGATGGCGGCTTGGACTTACGGAGGAGGCACGATAAGCGAAGCCGCTGGAGCAGAGTATGTGGAAGGGCGCGAGATTTCGTCCGAATTGTTCTCGGTGCTGGGCGTACCCCTTGCTCGTGGCCGCTCGTTTTCGCGTGCTGAAGACCGGCGCGGCGCCGCGCCTGTTGCGATCATAAGTTACAGCTTGTGGCAGCGCGCCTACGGGGGGCGCCCCGGCGCGATCGGCGGGTCGCTCGCCTTCGAAGGAAAGTCTTACACCGTCGTTGGAATCGCGCCACCGAATTTCCGTCTAGACGGCGAAGCGGGCGTTTTCACTCCGATCGGTCAAAACATGGAGCCGAGAATGCAGAATCGCGGCGCGGCTTTCATTCACGTGTTGGCGCGCCTCGCACCGGGGATTACCGTCGCGCAAGCGCAGACGCAACTGTCGTTGATTGCCGCCCGTCTGGCAAAGGAATATCCAGACGCTGATGCAGATCGCGGGGTTGTCACGCATCCGCTACAAGCGGATTTGGTCGGCGAAACGCGACCTACTCTTTTGCTCTTGTTTGGTGTCGTAAGTCTCGTGCTGCTGATTGCGTGCGTGAATGTCGCCAGTTTGTTGCTGGCGCGCGCAGTGTCGCGCGAGCGGGAACTCGCATTGCGTGTGGCCCTGGGAGCGAGCAGGGGCCGGCTGATTCGTCAATGTCTTACCGAAAGCGGAGTCTTGGGACTTGCAGGAGGTGTCCTCGGCGTGCTGCTCGCATTCGCTGGCTTACAACCTTTCCTTGCGAAGTGGCCGGGCGGTCTGCCGCGCGTGGAGGATGTTCAACTTGATTGGCGCGTGCTGCTGTTTGCAGTTGGCAGCTCGCTGCTTTGTGGTTTTCTTTTCGGGTTGGCCCCGGCTCTGCGCGCTCCTTCGCATCAACTCGAAGAATCGCTTAAAGGCGGAATGCGCACGGTGACGGGGAGCTCTCGCCGTTTGCACAGTGGATTTGTAATAGCTGAAATTGGACTTGCCCTCGTGCTGCTGGTTTCTGCCGGAATGCTCGGACGCACGGTTCTACGCCTTGCAGCCCTGAATCCGGGAGTTCGTGTGGAAAATGTATTGACGGCGCGAGTGGCGCTGTCGCCAGCGGGACTTAAAGACGCGGCGACGATGCGCACTGCTTGGCGGGAGGTTCAGGACAGCGCACGCACCGTACCGGGAGTGCAGTCGGTGGCACTCACCGACATCGTCCCGATGAGAGTTGGTGAAAACAATCTGCCCTACTGGGCTAGTCCCGTGCCGCCGCCGCCCAGTCAAACGCCGGTCGCTTTGGCGTCAAGCGTAACGCCGGATTACTTGAAGGTGATGGGCATCCCGCTTCGGCACGGTCGGTTCTTCAACGACGACGATCGCATCGGACACCCACTTGTCGTCGTGATCGATGAGGTTCTAGCACAACATGCCTTTGGCCCGGAGGACGCTGTCGGCAAACCGCTTTGGATTCCCTCAATCAGCAAGGATCCGGTGCAGATCGTTGGCGTAGTGGGCCATGTGCGCCATTGGGGCCTCGCCGGCGACGACCAATCGCGGGTGCGCGATCAGATCTACTACTCTTTCGCGCAGGTGCCGGACCAGTTGCTACATCTGTTTTCTTCGTTTATGTCGATCGCGATTCGCACGAATGTACCACCACTGAATTTAGTCGAATCGCTGCAGCGAAATTTACGCGGCGTGGCCAATGATCAGGTTCTCTATGACGTACACACAATGGAACAGCTCGTGAATGACTCGCTTTCGACGCAGCGCTTCCTACTGGTGTTATTTTTTGTGTTTGCAGCGGTTGCATTGCTGCTGGCGTGCATCGGGATTTACGGTGTGCTGGCATACCTGATGACGCAGCGCGTCCCCGAGATCGGCGTACGGATGGCGCTCGGAGCGACCGCGCGAGATGTGATGTGCCTGGTAATGCGGCAAAGCATCGTGATGATTTTGGCCGGTGTTGCTTGCGGCGCGATTGCGGCCCTGGCAGCGGGGCGCTGGTTGGAACACCTGGTCGAAGGCATGCGGCAGATTGAGCTCGTAAGTTTCGCTGTAATGATTCCGATTCTTGTGGCGGCAGCGTTGTTCGCGAGTTTTGTTCCGGCTCGACGAGCTAGCCGCATCGACCCGATGAGCGCCCTGCGCCAGGACTAAGTCCGGTGCGGCGCTCTTTCACGGCCGCGGTCGTCGCAATCCGGACAGAGCGCAACAAGAGCTGAGGCGGCTAATTGGCGCGCCGGAGAACGGCGCTGGCGCGTTCGTCCGCGGCAATCTGATTGAGGAAGGTTCTTAGCTCGTCGAGTTTCTGCGTAGGAACGTAAACATCTTTGATCTCATACATCCGCGTACCCGCGCACTTCAAGCCGTCGAGTGCATCCGTGGAATGACAATTCTCAAGCAGTGCTGACTCCGCGGGGCAGTGCACGTCCCCAATGACGGGGGAACGCTTTACACGAAGTACCTTATATCTAGGCGTTCAGGATTATCTGAAAATCTGTTAAACGGGCTAAGGTCGATTTGCCGTCGCCTTCGCCCCGAGAGCCAATGGCCAAGCGGATTCTAGTAGCCGACGACAATCCATTGATACGCAAGATGCTGTGCCGGCTTTTTGAAATCGAAGATGATTACGACATCTGTGCAGAAGCCGAGAACGGTCAGGAAGCGATTGATCTGGCATTGGAGCATCGCCCCGATCTAATCATTCTGGATCTGGCCATGCCCGTCTTGAATGGCCTGGAAACGGCCCGAGAATTGAGGGAAATAATGCCCGACGTTCCGATAATCCTATTCACCCAACACGCGCATGCGGGCAAAGGACTCTTGGGCTTGGAGACGATCGTGGATCGAATCGTTCCCAAGACCGATGCAAGGGCGCTCATGGGGCATGTGAAAGCGCTCGCGCCTGTATAACCGCTCTTTGAGACGCTGCTTCAATAAAATCTAGAACGGCGGTCGCATGTTCCATTTGCCGGATTCTTTATAAAACTCGCCGAATGAAATGTGTTGTACATCGAGGCACCGATATTTCTGGATGCGACCTTCACATCGAAGGTGCACCTGAAGCCCTGCGGGGTCGGTTTGTCGCACGCTTCCTTCTTGAAAAACTTGATTTCGATTGGATCGGAGATGGTTTCGCCGAGCGGGTGATTCATGGCGTAAAGCATGGCGTCCCTCATTTCTGATTCCGAGGGGTTCGGACCCGGCGCTGCCGCAACCCACGAGACCGAGCGTCAGAGGGTACCCAAGGCAAGGTGTCTAAGTCCGGGGCGCATTTCAGTCTCCGTTAAGAAATTCAGGTCGAACTGGCGCGCCAAAGTAGTGCATTCGACCTTGTGATGCAATCACAGTTTATTGTGCGTGGCTCGTTAGAAGGTTGGACTTTTGTCTTCGTTGACGGGAGGTGCGCTGGCTGCCGCGCCGAGCTTGGTACGCAGGCAGCCGATTAATTCAGGCGCGAGATCGGAGATGGCCATGCCTTCCGAGACCAGGAACTTGCAGCTAAGGATTGGACGGCTTTTGTCGTCGTCCGACAGTTGGCAACTCACCTTGCAATACTGGCAATCTTGATTCCAGCAGAAGCGGCCGTAGGGGATCGTGTCCGGACTGATAAATTGAAACGCGCGAAGCAGCGAATTGCGCTCCGGCACGAGGAACGTCTTGCCCATGATCGAGATTTCTACAAGCTTTTCGTACGGTCGAAAGATATCCGACATCAATGACGCTCCGATTTCTGACATGGTCCGTTACCCCGTGCTTTGAAACTAAAGCAGCGCGAGACGCGGAGCAATCGGAACTAGACGGCGCGTGTTCAATGCTCCAATGGCAGATGAAAAGCGAAAATGCAAGTCAGAGCTGGACCGTGGAGAGTAGCCGAGCATAGGCACCTACGGTTCATCGCCACCCGCAGAATGACAACGCCCTACCTTCGTTACGCTCTGTTAATTACTGCCTTCTTGAGACAAGTCTTCTTAGGTTCGGCGAGCTTCGCGCGGGAACAAAACAAACAGAGTGTATGCGCCGAGAATGATCCCGAAGAAAGGGACGGGAAGGGCGATGAAAGCAGCCAGGATTGCGACTTTTCGCGCGGATGCCCGCCGACCCAGTAAATCCGCCGCGGCCACCAGAGCTACGATGCCAGAGAGGATATTCCAGAAAATGATGCAGACGTACAGAAGGTGAAAATCAGACATTAAAGCAAATGGATTGGGCACGCGAGAAAGCAGCGCGCCGAACATGAGCGTGGCGGTCGCACTAAAGACCACCAGAACAAGCGCGATTATCAGCCGTGAAATTCCGTAGAGAGCCCAGAGGATGCCGAGAGTACTGGAGCGGCTACCCCATGAGACATTCGATGGGTTATTCGGCATGTTCAGCGCACCTCATGAGCATCTTGCGCGAGTCGTTGGCATCACCTCAGGAAAAAAATTGGCCCATCTTCCGGAATTTTTCATAACGCTGCGAAACGAGTTGTTCGCGAGAAAGCTGCGCGAGTTCCTGCAGCGAGCGCTCGAGGAAGGGTTCGACCAGCTTCGCCGTCAGCTCAGGATCCATGTGAGCGCCGCCTTCCGGCTCGGGAATGATACCGTCGATTAATTTCATCTCCAGGAGATCGCGTGCGGTGATCTTCAACGCTTCGGCCGCCGCCTCGGCTTTCGAAGCATCCCGCCACATGATGGAAGCGCATCCTTCAGGAGAGATCACCGAATACACCGAATTTTCCAGCATGAAGACGCGGTCACCCACGGCAATGGCCAGAGCGCCGCCTGAGCCTCCCTCTCCGGTAATGACGACAATGATAGGAACTGGGACTCGCGCCAGCTCGCGCAAGTTGAAGGCGATGGCCTCGGCCTGGCCGCGCTCCTCGGCGTCAACGCCTGGGTAGGCGCCCTGCGTATCGACGAAGACGATCACGGGCCGGCGGAATTTTGCGGCCAGCTGCGTGGCACGTAAAGCCTTGCGATAACCTTCAGGCTTGGCCTGGCCAAAATTTCGCGCGAGACGCTGCTTGGTGTCGCGTCCCTTCTGGCTTCCCACAATCATTACAGGCTTCCCTTGAAACCACGCCATGCCGGTGATGATGGCTGGATCGTCGGAAAAATGACGGTCGCCGTGAATCTCGCTGAAATTTTCAAAAAGCAAACGGATGAAATCGTCGGTGTAGGGGCGTTGCGGATGGCGTGCGAGTTGAAGGCGCTGCCAGGCGCTGATATTGGCGAAGAATTCGCGTCTCAGCTCCTCCACTTCGTGGCGCAGGCGCTCGATTTCGGCATTGCCCTCTTTGGTGGGCGAGAGGCGCCCCAATTCCTCGACGTCGCGCTCGAGCGAGTTGATCGCGCGCTGCCGCTCGCGCTCTTTTTCTCGCGGACTTTGTGCTGCGGGGTCAGCCGTCACGACATTCTCGCTGTCATTGGAATTTCCCGCCTGGTCGGCTCGCTTCGCGGCGGCTTTCAACGCTTTTATTCGTTCGCGACGGCGACGGAGCCGCTCCCGAAGTTTTTCTCTTTTCGCCACCGAGTCAGTCACGGAACGAGTTTTCCTAAAACAGCTTATTGAACCAGCGCGACCGAATCAGAGCCGCAAATTTCGCGCACGCGTTCCACCAGCTCGCGATCCGCGCGTACCGCGCTTGACGATTCCAGCGTTGCTTCGCTGCCGTCGTCCTGAATCAATTCGAACGCCACTCGACAACGGCCGGGACTTCTTGTAAATAGCTCACCGAGCCGGTCGAGCACAGCAGGATCAAGCGCTTTCAAATCCACGCGAACACGCAAAAGGCTTGGCGCGCGGTCAGTCACCTGATCGAGCACGCGCGCATCGGAAACCATCAGGCGAGTGCCCACGTCTTCGACGGCAACGCGGCCCTTCACGAGCAGCGGCGTCGCCGCTTTCAGAATCGGTTCGAGTTTCTGGAACGCCTCCGGAAATACGAGCGCCTCGATCACGCCGGTGCGATCCTGCAGCGTGACAATCATCCATCGCGCCCCTCGCCTCGAACGCATCGGCCGCGACGAAACGATGATTCCCCCGACGACGATGTCCTCGCCATTGCGCTTACCTTCGACTGTCGCCAGCTCGATCGCTGAAAGGTCCTTCAATCGCCCCGCATATTTATCGAGCGGATGCCCGGAAATGTAAAAGCCGAGCGTCGCGTATTCCGCCGCGAGCAGTTCGTGCTCCGGCCACTCGGGAACTTCGGGGAGTTCCTCCGGCGGCATAGGCGTCGCGGTCGTACTACCGCCGCCAAATAATCCGTGCTGGCCTGCTTCGCGAGCTCGTTGCAATTTCTGCGACCGCTCCATCACGCGATCGATAACCGCAATCATTTGAGCCCGGTGAGTGCCGAGGCCGTCCATCGCACCGGAACGAACGAGGCTTTCGAGCACTCGTTTGTTCAGCAGCCGCGTGTCAATCGATTCACAAAATTGAAACATGCTCGTGAAGCCGCCGAGCGTCTCGCGCGCTTGCAAGATTCCAGTGACGGTGTTTTCGCCGACATTCTTGATGGCGCACAGGCCGAAGCGAATCTGATCGCCAATCGGGGTGAAGTTCATGGCGCTCGAATTCACGTCAGGGGGGAGCACCGTGATCCCCATGCTGCGGGCCTCGTTGATATATTTCACTACTTTTTCAGTGTTGCCGGTTTCGGACGTCAGCATCGCGGCCATGAACTCAACCGGGTAGTGCGTTTTGAGATAGGCCGTCTGGTACGCAAGTAGCGCATAGGCGCAGGAGTGCGATTTATTGAACCCGTAGCCGGCAAACTCTGCCATTAGGTCGAAAATCTTCTCGGCCTTTTTCTGAGGAACCTTTCGCGCGATGCAGCCAGTGACGAATTTCTCGCGTTGCGCCGCCATTTCTTCGTGCTTCTTCTTGCCCATCGCACGACGCAGCAGATCGGCGTCGCCTAAGGAAAAACCTGCGAGCCGATTGGCAATCTGCATCACCTGCTCCTGGTAAAGAATCACGCCCCAGGTTTCAGCGAGAATTTCCTGCAGTTCGGGCAGGTCGTAGGTCACTTTTTTCTTGCCATGCTTACGCGCGATAAAATCGTCGATCATGCCGCCCTGAATCGGCCCCGGGCGATAGAGCGCGTTGAGTGCGGTCAAATCTTCGAGACGAGTCGGCTGATAACGGCGCAAAATATCGCGCATCCCGTGCGACTCAAACTGGAAAATCCCGGTAGTGTCGCCGCGAGCGAAAATCTTGTAGGACGCTTCGTCGTCGAGCGGCAGCGTGTCGAGGTCAATATCGGTGCCGCGGTTTTGCTTGATCAACTTCACTGCATCGCTTAGCACCGTCAGCGTCGTCAGGCCGAGGAAATCCATCTTCAGCAGACCGATTCGCTCGAGCGCATTCATGTCGTACTGAGTCGAAATTTCATCCTTGTTCGACTTGTACAGCGGAACGATTTCGGTGAGCGGGCGCGGCGAAATCACTACACCTGCAGCGTGTGTCGACGCATGACGCGCCAACCCTTCGAGGCGCAGTGCCACTTCGACCAGCTCTTTCACGCGCTCGTCCTTCTCGCGCATCGAATCGAGCTGCGGCGATTGCTTCAACGCATCTTCCAGCGAAATGTTCAGCGTCGTGGGAACCATCTTTGCAAGCCGGTCCACTTCGCCGTACGGCATGTCGAGCGCGCGGCCGGCATCTTTCAGCACCGCCTTCGCCGCCATAGTTCCGAAAGTAATGATCTGCGCGACGCTCTTATCCCCGTATTTTTGCCGGACATAGTCAATCACTTCACCGCGCCGCCGCATGCAGAAATCGATATCGATATCGGGTAGCGAAACGCGTTCGGGATTGAGGAAGCGCTCGAAGAGCAGATCGTACTGAAGCGGATCGACGTCGGTAATGTGAAGCGCGTAGCTGACGAGACTTCCCGCCGCAGATCCGCGCCCCGGCCCTACCGGAACGCCCTGCGCCCGCGCGTAGTGAATGAAATCCCAGACGATCAGGAAGTAGCCCGCGAAGCGCATCTTCTTGATCATTTCGATTTCAGACGTCAAGCGGCTCTCATAGATAGGCAGCGGATGTCGCAAGCGATTCTCGGCGGCCTGCCGCTCGAGCATCGGTGCCCGCGTGAGAAATCCTTCGCGAACCACCTTTTCGAAATACGAATCGGCCGTAAATCCATCTGGAACTTTGAATTCAGGAAACGGATTCGTCACGCGCTGGATTTTTACGTTGCAGCGATCGGCAATCGTCACAGTGCGCGAGACGGCATCCGGCAACTCCCGGAAAACCTGCGCCATTTCCTCAGCGGTTTTGAAGTAAAACTGATCCGTGGCGAACTTCATGCGCTGGCCGTCGCTCATCGTCTTGCCGGTCTGGATGCACATTAGCACTTCTTGCGCGTGCGCATCGGAACGCGTGAGGTAGTGGCAATCGTTCGTAGCGACCAGCGGAATCCCGGTTTCGCGCGAAAGCTGCACGAGATCGCGATTGATGCGCGTCTCGATTTCCATTCCCTGGTCCTGTACTTCGAGGAAGAAATTTCCTTTGCCGAAAATGTCGCGTAGGCGATAGGCGTTCGTTTTCGCCTGGTCGTACTTGTCGGAAAGTAGGGCGTCAGCCACTTCGCCGCGTAGGCACGCCGAGAGTGCGATCAATCCTTTGCTGTGCTGCTGGAGCAGATCATGGTCCACGCGCGGCTTGTAGTAGAAGCCCTCGAGAAAACCGGTGGAAACGAGCTGGATAAGATTGCGATAGCCTTCTTCGTTCTCGGCGAGCAGGACGAGATGGTTCGAGCGCTCCGCATCGCTACCGCGATTCTTGTGATTATCTGGCGCGACGTACACCTCACAACCAATGATGGGCTTTACGCCGTGCGTACCCGCTTTATGGAAGAAGTTTGCCGCGGCGAAGAGATTTCCGTGGTCGGTAACCGCAACAGCAGGCATGCCCCTTCGCGCCGCTTCGGCCGTCAATTCGCCGATTTCGCAGGCACCGTCCAGAAGAGAGTAGTCCGTGTGTAGATGTAGGTGAACGAAATTCGGGGGAGCCATTCAAAATCTATTCTAAACCAGCTTCGCAGAATCGGCCATCACGAATCACCAGGCTGAAATTCTGGACACGACGCTCGCCGAGGTTCCGCTCAGCTTGTTGTGAGTTCGAAATCTCTTTAGTGATGCTAACGCCGCCCGGACTTCGCGGCTCGACCTTTCGGCTTTGCTGCTGGCCGCGCGCGCTTACCAGTAGCGCGTTCACCGCTAGCCTTTGCCGGTTTGCCTTTTGTCTTTGCCGCGGGTGCGACCGCCACAGCGCTCGCCACGCCGGCCGCCGGTTTCGCCGAGGCTGCTACTGGTGCAGACGCCGGTGTTGGAGTCTCGCCTTTTGATTTTTCGCGCCTCCCTTCTGGTGCACCAGCCTCTTTGCCCTTGCGCTTCTTTTCTTTCTCCGGCTTTTTCTTCGGCTCTTCCTTAATTCCCGCCAGATTCCGAAGAATTTTCACGCGACTCTCCGGGTCGCGCCCTCGTCCGCGCAGTTGCAACTCGAAAAGCTCCTCGATAATTTTGTCAAACTTCGGTCCGCGCGGCACTCCCAAGGCGTCCAGTTCGCCCACCGGAAGACCGAGCCTCAGCGGGCGCCACTTCTGCAAATAATTCCGGATCTTCGATATCGCCTTTGGATTCGGCATCTCCACTTCGATGAAAGCAATCATCTCCGGCGGCACAGACGCCAGATAAAAATACGCGTCCTTGGGCGCGTTGGTCTTGCGTCCTTTCAAATTCTGGACGATTTTCTGCGCGTCAGAGACAAGTTCATCCACTTCTTTGATTTCAGACGCGCGAAGCTCCAAATTGCGCATCGCCGCCGCGGCCTCGCGATCCTTCAGCCGGCCCAGCGTGTAATACATCACCGGCACGTTTAGACGCGGCCTGAGACCCGCTTCCATCAGGTTGCCGCGTACTCGGGCGAGCTTGTTCAGGCTGTCGTAATCCGGCTTTCGACGCGGCAAATTCGGGTGGATCGCGGCCAGCATCTCATGCGACTCCCACTGTTTCAGTGTAGCCACCGGATTGTCTTCGCGCGCCAGCGACCGCACTTCATTCCCGACGTCAGCGCCTCCCAGGTTCTTGTGCAGCTCGCGCTCGATGGCCAGATCGAACCACTCCTGCGTCCTCGATTCCATGCGGAAATTCATCCGCGCGCAATATCGCAGAATTCGCATCAAGCGGATGGGCTGATTCGTAAACGCGTGATTGGTAAGCGCACGCACTTCCTGCTTTTCAAGGTCAGCAAGGCCATTGGTCGGATCGAGCAGCAGGCCGCGCGACTGGGTATTCAGCGAAATGGCAATCGAATTGATTGAAAAATCGCGGCGCCGCAAATCTTCCATTATCCCTGAAAAACGGATCTCAGGTTTGGCTCCTGGCTTCTCGTAGACGTCGTCACGCGCGCCGGAAATCGAGCCGTCTACGTCACCCGCAAAAATCACTTCGTAGTGGCGCAGCTTCTCGCTTTCCCACAAAGTGCGCGCACCGCCCTTTTCGAGTTCGCGCACCATCCGCACCGGATTCCCTTCCACGGTGAAATCCAGGTCGCGAATCGGCTGCCCGGAAATTAGATCGCGCACCGCGCCGCCGCTCAGGTAGACGTTCACGTCCTGCGAGCGTGACAATTCCTGCACGCGCTCCAGCACGGCGCGCTGTTCGGGCGAGAGCCGGCTTTCCAGCAAATACATGTAATCGGGCATGAGCGTTACGCCTTTCCGCGAATTCCGCGCGAAACTGTTTTCAGGCTCGCGGGTGATGCGCCTTGTAAACCTGTTTCAATCTCTCTTCCACCACGTGCGTATAGATCTGAGTGGTAGAAATATCCGAATGGCCGAGCATCATCTGCACGGAGCGAAGATCGGCTCCTCGATCGAGCAAATGCGTGGCAAAACTGTGCCGCAGCGTGTGCGGCTTCAACGGCTTCCGCAACTGGGCCTTTCTTCCGTACTGGCCCATGATTTTCCAGATGCTGATGCGATCCATCGGGCGTCCTCGCTGGTTTAAGAATAGCTGCGACGACGCGCCATCCTTCAACAACTCGGGGCGCGATCTTTTCATGTACGCCTCAACCACCGCCAGCGCTTTCTTTCCTACTGGAACCAGGCGCTCCTTGTTTCCCTTGCCGATGCAACGCAGACATCCTGCTTCCATTTGCAAATCGCCCACTCGAATTCCCGTCAACTCGGATACCCGGATTCCCGTCGAGTACATCAACTCGATAATCGCTTTATCCCGCAGGCCGATCGCGGAAGACGTGTCCGGCTGCGCGAGCAGACGCTCCACTTCGTCCAGGCTCAAAAAATACGGCAGGCTCTGGCGGAACTTCGGCGATTCGATCGTTGCTGCCGGGTCTTCCTTCACGAATCCTTCGAGCAATGCAAACCGAAAAAAATGCCGGATCGTGACCAGGTGGCGGGCCACCGAACGGCTATCGAGACGGCGCTTGTAGAGCGACGCCATGAACTCCACGACATCGGTCCGGCGAATCTTCGCGGTATCGATGTTCTTCTTGTCGAGGAATTCGACGAACTTGAGCATGTCGCGACGATAGGACTGGATCGTATTGTCCGAGAGCCCTTTTTCGACTCGCAGATAACTTAGAAATGTCCGAACATCCGCTTCCAGTGCCATTCTGTTCCTTCACTCATGGCTTATGCTTGGGCTCGCGCTACGAAACTGCAGCGCCCAAATCTCTTCCCTAAACGTCAATCGCTACGACAGGTACTACCCGTTCCGCCCGGCGGAGCAAAAGAAAGAATTCGCTCAGTTCTTTGCAGCGTAGTAACCACGCCAATCCAAAATATATTCCGCTCGATACTGCGATGATTCCGGCGAGTAGCAACGCCTGCTGAAGAAAAGCGCCCGCACCCGCGAAGTGCGTAATCTTCAGCGTGCCGTAGCACACAGCCGCCATCGCTGCGGCGCATGCTCCCATCTTACCCAATGACGCGGCCAGCCCCCTAGCTCCGAGCCGCCCGTGGCGCTTGCGGAAAATCGCAAACAACAGCACAAAATTGAAATACGCGGCCAGCGAACTCGCCAGAGCCGGGCTCCCATTCGAGAGATACTTCAAAAAGAAAACCAGGAACAAAGAATTGAACACGATGTTTAGCGCCAGCGCGTAGGCGCCCACCTTTGCGGGTGTCATCGTATCGTGCATCGAGTAATACATTGGTGTGATCAATCGTATGGCCGCAAACGCAGGCAATCCGAGCGCATAGTAGAAAAGTGCGCGGGCGGTGAGCGCGGTGGATTCCGCCACGAACTTTCCGTGCTGAAAGAGCACTTGTATAATTGGCTGGCGAAGCAAAATCAATCCCACCGCCGCCGGAATCGCGATGAACGATACGATTCGCAACGAAAATCCGAACGTCCGCTTCATCTCCACAAAATCTTTCGCGGCCGCCTGATGCGACAATGTGGGCAAAAGCGCCGTCGACATCGCCACCGCGCAAATCCCCATCACCAACTGCGTCACGTGCTCGGCAACGTAAAGTGACATCACGCTCCCGGTCGGCATCCGCGACGAAGTCGAGAAAATCTTGTCCACGAAGAAGTTCACTTGGTAAACGCCCACCCCGAAAATCGCTGGCCCCATCAGGCGCGCTACTTTCCGCACTCCCGGATCGCTCAACGACACTTCAGGACGAAACCGCATGCCCTGACGCACGAGCGCTGGAATCTGAATCGCAAACTGAATAATGCCGCCGAGCAGAATTGCGCACGCGATCGCGACTGCCGGAGTTTGAAACGGAGCCGGCGCCATCTGCATCACCGGCCGATAAACGACCGCAAACGAAAACAGAATCAGAACCAGATTGAAAAATATCGGCGTGGCCGAGGGCAATGCGAACACCTGAAAACTGTTGAGCATAGCTGCCGCGATGCCGGCCAGTGCGACAAAGAATATCGCCGGGATGATGATCCGCCCGAGAAAAACCGCCAGATCCCACTGCGCCGAATCCTGCGAGAAAATCGTGAAGAAGTGAATAATCTGGCGCGCGAAGACCACTCCCAACACGGCAAGCACTCCCAGGATAGCCGCCATGTCCCAGAACACCTTCTGTGCAAACGACCATGCTGTGTCGCGTGGCTTGTCTCTCAGGTAACCGGTGAAAACGGGGATGAACGCCGCTCCGAGCGCCCCTTCCCCCGACAACCGGCGTATCAGATTGGGTATCCCAAAAACAAGCACGAGCGAGTCGGCGGCGGGCGATGTCCCGAGCAGGAGGGCTACTCGCTGATCTCGTAAGTATCCGCAAATCCGGCTGATAACGGTGACAAGGGCTATAACCGAGGCCGACTTTAGGAGGTGTCCTTTGACCGTCAATCGGCGGTAGCTCCGGTGCTAACCCTTTAAGCACCAATAACTTGACAAAAAATCACGTAAGGATAACATAACATCCGGGAGCTTAGCAAGAATCTAACCCGAAAATGGCTCGTTCTGTGGCCCAAGCCGTCAAAAGCCGCGCCGCCGCATCGTCAACCCACAAGAAGGTTGTAGTCCTGCATCTCGACGGCACCCCCATGCGCGGTTACCTGAACCCGAGTTCCCTCGGCCGCTCCGACACCATTGATTTGCTGACACTCGACGGCGAGCATCGCTCCCTCGCCCTCGACGACGTCAAGTCCATCTACTTCGTCCGCGAATTTACCGACGATTTCGAACCCGAGCGCAAGACCTTCCTCAGCCGCCCCAAGCTCGACGGCCTCTGGGTCCGCCTCCGCTTCCGCGACGACGACGTAATGGAAGGCATCGTCGCCAACGACCTCCTCGACATGCTCGACACAGGCGTCCAGCTAACGCCCCCCGACCTTCACGGCAACAACCTGCGCATGTTCATCCCCCGCTCAGCGCTGGCAGAAATGAAGGTCCTAGGCGTGGTAGGCATAGCCCGCCGCGCCCCTCGCGAATCCCGCACCTCCCCCTCCGTGGCAGCCACGCAACCCAAACTCTTCACCGAGTAAAGTTATTCATCTCGAAAGCGCTTCCGCGCACACATCCGCTCGGCCCACCGCACCTACTTCATCCCCACCAACGCGAACTTCCACGCTCCATCGCTCTGCCGCTTCAACAAACGCATCCCCCTGTCATTCACACTCACCGGCTCGTCCTTCGCCGACATTTTGTACGTCGCCGCAAACGTTCCCACTTCCAGCGCCCATCCATCCGCAATCTGCACTTCCGTGATCACCGGCTCATACTTCAGCACTCGAAACTCCGGATAAGTAGCCTTCATTTTCGCATACGCCTCTCCCATCGCTTTGATCCCCACCACAGGCGGCCCGGGAAAGCCCAGATTGATGGCATCCTCCGACCATAAAGCCGTCAAGTAGCTCTGGTCCTGCGTCAGCGTCGCCTCCACGTCCGCCCGATGCAGCTTCTCGATAGCCGCCAAATCCGCAGCACGTGTGTCTTTCTGCCCCGGCGTCGCCGTCCGCGCGCTTTGAACGTAACCTCCGATGCCAACACCTGCCAAAAACGCCGCTGCAACTAGAATCGATGCACGCTTCATAAACCCTCCTTGCTTCATAAGCCGAGCCTAAAGTTGTCTCGTGCGACCGGCCTCGTCGCGGAGTTTTTGCGTTATCTGTGGGGCTCCCTCGCTTCATGTCGAGGTTTTTCGCCTTACGGCGGGAGCCCCCTGATTCATCGGGGGGAGGAGCCGGACTTCAGTCCGGCAAAAAAGGCACTCGCTTCTTCGGTGGGCTTTAGCCTTGGCGCGCTCCACTTTACCGCTACCGCGGCTTCGAATGAAACGGATCCGGCTCGCCCGCCTCAGGCTCATCCTCCGGACTCGGAATATCCAGATTCACCACAATCGGCTCCTGCCCGCTCCGCACAAGCACCGCCTCGACCGGCACATCCGCGCGCGCATTCAGCTCCTGATGCGGCACATACGGCGGCACGTAAACGAAATCTCCCGGCCCAGCCTCATCCACGAACTCCAGCCTCTCGCCCCAGCGCAGCCGCGCCCGCCCGCTCACAATGTAAATCACGGTTTCCAGTTCCCCATGATGATGCGGCCCCGTCTTCGCCCGCGGATGGACACTCACCGTCCCAGCCCAAAGTTTCTGCGCCCCCACTCGCGCATGCGAAATAGCTTCAGCCCGCGTCATCCCCCGCGTCTGCGGCGTGTTCGTGTCCAGTTCCCCGCTGCGCACGATGCGCACACCGTGATTTTTCCAGTCCGGATTCTCGTCCATCGACCAACCCTCGCCAAGTCTTCTGTCGCCGCGCGTAGCATACTTCACTCCGTCGTTGTAGGTCGCGGTTTCAACCGCGACACACAGCGCTCAAGAATACCGGGGGGCTTCAGCCCCTGAAGTAGCTCTTTTCGCCTACCTCGCGGCACGATTTTCTGACAAGCGGCCCTGCTTCGTCGTGGACTTACCGGTGGGAGACCCCTGATTATCAAAGGGAACCGGGAGACTCGATGCTCGCGCGCGGCCTCGGACGGTTTCAGTGGCACAGGCACTCCTGCCTGTGCGCAGTTGCCAAGCCGGCAACTCAACAGATTGCATAAGCCGCCCTATCGCTACCGTCTAAATTCCTAATGAGTATTGCCAACACACCACGAACCTACCCCGCTATCATCCGTATGGTTGGGCCGTACTTCGCCACTGCTACCTCAACACGCGCCACTTGCTCTTCTATCAGCGGCAACATTACATCCGCGATATGCTTCGGCCCGTGCTGAATCCAGGAGCGTTCCAGTTCATCAAGGTTCTTCTTAGCGAACGATAATAAGTGATCCTTAACGTCAGCGTGAACAATCGTCTGCTCCAATTTTTCAAGCCGGGCGCGCAGCGCCTTTGCAACCTGCTCGTGATCCATAGCGCAGATACTATCTGACTGAATGGCCAAATAAAAGTCAGCCAACAACGGTTAGGCCGCCCCAGGGCACCTGATCCCCAAAGTCGTGGTAGATTTCGGTCTGTAGATTCTCCCCGCGCATACCAACTACCCCGCACTCAGCGCCGTAAGCGCGACACAATTTTGCCCACGGCGTGAGCGCTGGGTCATAGTCTGCGCGAAGCGCACTTCCGCTTGCGCAGCCTTACCCGCGCAAGTCTTCGTCCGCGGTGCAACCGCGCAGAATGTCGATAGAACCTTAGCTTCTACGCTTTCCACGATTCCCAAAATGGAATCGCGAAATTTCGCTAGTACTGGTTCTATCCAGACCTAAAAATCCATGCTACCATTGCCCGTTTTTGTATGATGACAAAGACGTCACTACCAGCCGCCACTTGGGCTAGCCCCGAGGCACAAGGGGGTTACTCCGCCCCACAAAGCTCCCTCAAAGGGGACTCGAGCTTAGCTCGCGACGCGAGAAGGTTTCAGTGGCACAGGCACTCTTGCCTGTGCGCTGTTGCCAAGCCGATCACCCAACGGATAGCTGAAGCCACCCTCTCGCTACCGTCTCAATTCCTAATCGCAAATCCGCGATTAACTTTGCGCGTAAACCCTACAAGAATCTGCGAACTAGAAATTTCTGATCGCAAATTTTCGACGATTTTTCGTTCCGAATTTTCGCCTTTCTCAAGCTTCAGGCCTCCAACCTCCCGCTTCCAAAACCTAATCGAGACACTGCGATTAGAAATCACAATAAGCCCCATCCTTTCAGCCCCTTCCAATTTTCTAATCGAGACAAAAGTGGCCTTTTCAGTGATTGCCTCAGCAAAAACCAGAATACAATGCGGGCGCGAAGGAGAGTCCGCATGAAACTTGGAGAAATAGCCGAAAAACTAGGCTGCAAGCTCGATGGCGACGCAAATATCGAGATCCGAGCCGTCGCAGGAATCGAAGACGCCGGACCGGGCGACCTGACGTTCCTGGCGAACCTCAAATATCGCCCCGCGCTTGAGACCACTCGCGCTTCGGCGATTCTTATCGCTCCCGACGCCGGAGCCGTTCGCATCGCGGCCCTGCGCTCCACGAACCCCTATCTCGATTTCGCGCGCGCCATCGAACTGTTTCACCCCGCGCCGAAATTCCCCGCCGCGGTGCATCCCACCGCCGTTATCGCGAAGTCAGCAAAGATCGGCGCAGGAGCGCACGTGGGGCCGTACTGCTTCGTTGATGAAGACGTCGAGATCGGGAGCAACGCCGTGCTGCACAGTTTTGTAGCGATCTATCGCGGCGCGAAAATCGGCGACGATTTTTTCGCGCACTCACACTGTGGTGTACGCGAACACTGCCGAATCGGCCATCGCGTCCTGCTCCAGAACGGAGTCGTAATCGGCAGCGATGGCTTCGGCTTCGCGCGTCAATCTGACGGAACCTGGCACAAGATGCGCCAAAGCGGAATCGCGATCATCGGCGACGACGTCGAAGTTCAGGCTCATAGCGCCGTCGATCGCGCCACGGTCGGCGCAACACAGATTGGCCGCGGCACGAAACTCGACAACATGGTTCAGGTAGGTCACGCGTCAAAAGTCGGTGAAGATACGCTGCTCTGCGGCCAAGTGGGTCTCGCGGGCACCACTCGCGTCGGCAATAAATGCATTCTCGCCGGTCAGGTCGGCGCGGCAGGACACCTCACGATCGGCGACGGCGCAACGCTGACTGCGCAATCAGGCGTCCCAGGTGACGTTCCTGCCGGCGCGATCTATTCAGGCTACCCGGCGATGGACAACCTCGCTTGGCGAAAATCGATCGCCGTCTTCAATCGCCTTCCCGATTTGCAGAAGGAACTCCGCGAACTGCGCGCCGAAGTCGCCAGCCTTCGCTCGGCGGCGGGCAAATGATCTCCGCCAAAACCGAACGCCGCGCGCCTAGCCTACTGCGTGTCCTTCGGCCAGGGCGGCTGGACGAGCGCCGGAATCGCCGCAATGGCTGTAGAACCGGGCGCTTTGAACGAAAGCTGCTCGGAAAGAAACGCGATTCGTTCGCGAGTGGCTTCGGCATTCAACGCGTGCGGCGCGTTGTAAATCTTCATCCGCTTCGGCTCGCTCACCACCGCGAAATAATCTTTGTCCATCTCCGCTGTAACAAACTGCTCGTCACTCGCAAACTGCAAGAAGACTGCGGCAGGCGCCGCCTGCGACACATACTTGCCCGTGTCCGCCCACGAATGTTTGGCCTGGAACGCGTCAAATTTCTCAGCCCCGATTTTCTGTCGATATTGCTCGTACATCGGCGATTTCTTGAACACATCATCCGGCCAGCCGCCCGCCATCAATACGAAGGCTTTGAATCGCTTGTCGATTCCGCTGAGAAACGCGCCGGCTCCGGCGTCGCAACTGTGCCCCACATAAGCGAGTCGCTTCGGATCGACATCCGAACGAGCCAGCAACAGATCGGCACCGCGCCGCAGATTGATGTCCTGCTGCACTTCCACGGCGACTTGCTGCTCGTTGAGCGGAGAATTGTCAGCCACGAATCCGGGATGCACGATCACGTGGTCTGGCAACAAGGAAATCACACCCGAGTGCGCGAGGACGATCGCTTCGTCCAGGAATTCTTTGCGATTTTCCTTTTCCGAGCCCGGCATGCACCAGTGGCCGTAAATCACCGCAGGAAACGGACCTTGGCCCGGAGGCACAACGAGATATGCAGTGACGATGCCGCCGCTGGGTCCCACCAATGGGCCGCGATCAGCCACCGGACTGCGATAGGTAATGTCGTAGATTTTGATTCCGTCGCGTTCCTGCACGCCGGCTTGCGACATTTCGAGCGGCTGATTTTTGTCGTAGGTCCAGTGATGGGCGAGTTCGTCGTCAGCGTACAGGCTCAGGAGAGGAAACAGCAGACAGAGTACGAGCCATTGGCGTTTCGTCATCGAATCCTCTTTTCACGAACGCATCGTTACTTACGCATTCTACTCGTGGGGTCGGGATTTTTCATCGGCCTCACCGGACGCAGGAAGCGGCCGCTGATCTTCGGGCAATCCCGCCGCT
Organism: uncultured Acidobacteriota bacterium; assembly: GCA_963729525.1. Lineage (GTDB taxonomy): Bacteria > Acidobacteriota > Terriglobia > Acidiferrales > UBA7541 > Palsa-295. The sequence goes on along the minus strand of CAVSOB010000005.1, from coordinate 916,508 downwards.
ACCAGTTCTTCCACACGCGTGAGCAGTTCCATTCGCCGCTCCATCGTATATTGCGACGCGTCCACAGAAGGACCGAACCGCACCACAATCTCTCCCGGCCGCATCGTCCATTCGCCCTTGCGCATCAAGTGTTGCGCGCCCGAAATCGAAACGGGCACGATCGGCACGGCGGCTTCAATCGCCAACGCGAAGGTTCCCTTCTTGAACGGCTTCAGCCGGCCGTCGGGACTTCGCGTGCCTTCCGGATACACGGCGAGCGACAGTCCTTCCTTCAGCACGCCCAGGGCAACATCGACGCTGGCTACCGCCGCTTCTTTGTCGGCGCGATCGACAGGCACAAATTTCGCGAGGCGCATGGCAGTAGAGAGTATCGGGATGCGGAACAGCTCGCTCTTGAGCAGGACGGAAACGCGCCGCGGAATTGCGGGGACGAACGCGAGAGGATCGACGTTCGAAATATGATTCGCCGCGAAAATACACACGCCGGGAGGAATATTTTCGAGGCCTTCCACACGCACTTTGATCTTCGCGATACGCAGCGACGCGCGGACCGTCTTCATCGCAACTTCGTACATGGGATCCGCCGTGCCGGTGAGAAGCGTCCACAAAATGAAGAACGGCATAACCAGCAGAAGTCCAAAGGCGAGAAACAAAACGACGGCGATGGTTCGTATCATCTTCCGCGCATCGAGTGTGAAAACGAACTGCGATTCAAACCGAGCGATGAATTGAACGAATCGTCTTGCACGCTAGTCTGTCGTGCCGCTGAGAAGGCCGGTGCGGATGCGAAGCTGCTTTTCGGTGGGATGCGCCACCTCGACAACCGTGCAGCGGCTCTCTGCGCGCAAGCCAAGAGTGAACGTCAACTCGCGCTCTTGGCCCTCGCGCCGGATTTTGAGTCTGACAGTCTCGCCCGGCGTGCGCTCTCGCATCCAGGCCGAAATTCTCCCGGTAACAGGCGCGCCGTTGAGCTCAACCAGGACATCATCAACGCGCAGCCCCGCCGCTTGCGCCGTGCTACCCGGCGTGACAGCCAGAACGGTGGGCCCTTCCGCGGAGCGTCCCACCAGGAAACCCGGATCGGCGCCTTGGCGAGATTCGCTTTTCAGAGCGAGGCCAGCATGGGTGAGAAATTGGTCGTACGGAATCTCATCGAGCCCGGAAACGTAGCTACGGAAAAACTCTTCGAAACTTGTGCCGCTCACTTCTTCCGCCACCGAACGGATCCCGGCGCTGTCATCGTAGAACTTGCCCTGTTTCGCGGATACGTTGAGACTTCGCAAGACGTCATCGAGCGACTTGTGATTATCAGTCGCCTCGCGAATCGCAAGATCGAGCATGTCGCCAATGAGCTGGCCCTTGTTGTAGTAGGAGATGCTGCGGTCAGGGAGACTGTACGCGTCGTATTTATCAAACCAGGTATCGAGACTCGATTCTTCGACGCTTTGCCATTTGTGAGCCGGACGCGATTGGAGCTCGCAAATCTGCTGAGCGAGATCGGCGTACCATTTGTCTTTCGTCCAGATGCCGCTGCGTTCGAGCGTGAACGCACCGTAAGCGCTGGTGACACCTTCAGCGAACCAAAGCGCGCGCGAATACTGCTCTTTTGTGTAGTCCACCGGTTCGAGGCTTTGCGGGCGGATGCGTTTCACGTTCCAGGCATGAAAGAATTCGTGAGCGGCAATTGCCACAGCCATGTCAACAGAGCTTGCGCCGATTGCGGTACTGTTCGCATGCTCCATTCCGCCTCCGCCCGCATCAGGGAACGCGCCGATATGAAAGAAAAACGTGTATTCCTTGAACGGCGGGCCATCCATCAGCTTCAATTGGTAACCGGTGATGCGTTTTAGCGAGTCCTCCAGCGTTGCACGGTTCCAGTCCCTGGAATCCACGACCACCCGGAAATGTGCGCCGCCATTGTCGAATTCAAGTTCCTCGAATTTACCGATTTCGACTGGAGCATCGACCAGCTTGTCGTAGCCGGTTGAGGTGAACGAGTGGGGCCCGTGCCCAGCGGGGAGTTCGGCGACCGATCGCCAGTCGGCAGGGACATCAGCGAACTTGACCTCGACATCTTCAGCTCGACGATCGGGAACATACATGAGAATCTCTGCAAAATTTACGAAAGCGTGGCGCGTATTCAACTGTGAGCTGAATGGGCCGGATTCGTCCCAGAGGATCGAGTATTCAATGGCCACCGAGCCGTCCACAGCCGCCGAAACGGGGATGCGCCAAGTCTGCTTATCGAGTTTATAAGGAGTGACCGCCGGCTGACCTGCTGAGGCTGTGCCCGCTCGAACATCGCGGACACGGTAAGCAAAATCCCGGACCTGGTAGAGCGCGTTCCATGCCGGCAAGGCGACGATCAGGTCGCGCTGGTCTGCCTGCACAGGAACTCGCATGTGGACTTGAAAAAGGTGCTTTTCGGGATGCGCAAGCGAGATTTTGTATTCGATTGTCGCGGCTGCCGGCCGGGCTGCAAGAAATAGTGCGAGGCAGATAGCGAAACGAAGCTGGCCTTTGACAATTGCGAAACACTTCATCCGCGAACTCCAGTACGGGATTTGAGCTTATCGAGCAGTTTCGTGCAGAGACCATCGAAGCTGCCATTCGACATCACCATAACCATGTCGCCCGGCTTTACGTTGTCAGCAAAATATTCCGCGATCGCTTCAGCCGATGAAAAGGCCTGGGCTGCTCGGCCTCGCTTGCGAATTGATTCAGCCACCGCATCTGGCGAGAAACGGTCCTCGTCGGCGAGCAATTGCGCGCGATTCACCGGGCCGATCGCAACGGCATCGGCGACGGCGAGCGATTCCGGCAGCACGTCTTGAAATATCTTGCGCCGCATGGTGTTCGACCGGGGCTCGATGGCTGCCCAGATTTTGCGGCCGGGCCAGCGCGTGCGCGTGGCTTCAAGCGTCATCCGAATAGCGGTCGGATGATGCGCGAAATCTTCGACAACCAGGATGCCACCAGCTTCGCCTTTAACTTCCATCCGGCGACGGACACTTTGAAACGTAGCCATGGCGCGCTCGATCGCCTCACATTCGATGCCGCGACCATACGCGATTGCTATCGCAGCAAGGGCATCCAGCACATTGTGACGTCCTGCAACCGGCGTACGGACTCGCGTTACTTCCCTGCCCTTGTACGCAACCCGGAACTCCGTTGCGTCGTCGTGCCACAGGATGTCGCCCGCGCACCAATCGCAATCGGGCGTGAGGCCAAAGGTTTCCACCGGGCAGAATGCCTTCGCGGCGGCTTGCTTTAAATCCGAACTTTCGCCCCAAATCAGAACGCGGCCACGATGCGGAACGAGATTTACAAGCCGACGAAACTGCAGCGCGATCGATTCGAGGTCCGGATAGATATCTGCGTGATCGTATTCAAGCGACGTGAGAATCAATTCGTCGGGGTGGTAATGGAGAAATTTCGGACCGCGATCGAAAAATGCGGTCTCGTACTCGTCGCCCTCGATGATGAACTCTTCCCCGCCGCCCAAGCCGTAGCTGCGGTCGTTGAAATTCGGGATCACGCCGCCGACGAGAAAATCGGGCCGGCGTCCGGCCACATGAAAAATCCAGGCGAGCATGGCGGTGGTGGTCGTCTTGCCGTGGGTTCCTGCCACAACGATCGAGGTATGACCGCGGATGAAATAGTCTTCGAGAAGCTGGGGCATTGAACAGTATCGAATTTTTTCGTCGAGGATGACTTCCAGCTCGGGGTTTCCGCGCGCGATCACGTTGCCGATGACGACCAGATCGGGAATGGGCTTCAAATTTTCTGCGCGAAAGCCTTCATTCCAGGGGATGCCGAGAGAATCGAGAAGTGTGGATGCAGGCGGGTAGACGTTTACGTCCGACCCCGTGACGTAGAAGCCGCGTTCTTTCAACATGCCCGCGACAGGGGCCATCGCTGCGCCCGCGATTCCAAGGAGATGGATGTGTTCAGCGTTTTTTTCGGTGCGCGTCAAGTCACTTTGCCCCAAAAGAGAAAGTCAAAAACGCCGGCCGGAAGCCAGCGGTACGAAAACCAGAGTCAAGAGCGCCAAGAACGCGTCCCGGTCGCAAAAATCACGGCGAACAGGCAGGCTCCAGAATTTCGAGCTTGCCTTCGCCTTCGGCCGATAGACGCGCTTCAACGCCTAACGGGAGCGTGAGCATTGGCCGGGCAGTGTGGCCGATTGGCGCCCCGAACACGGTTGGAATACCAAGTGGGGCTAGAATGCGCGCGGCCACGTCTTTCACGGTCTCCGTTCCGTTCGGCGGACTGCTCTCCGGAAAATCTCCCAGGACGATGCCTGCGACTCCGCGGAGCTTCCCGGCTTGCTTCAGGTGCATCAAGGCTCGATCCACTTGCCAGGGCTTCATGGCGCGGTCTTCGAGAAGCAGAATCGAGCCACGCGTATCGATCTCCCACTGAGTTCCAATCGTTGCTTCGACCAGGTTCAGGCAGCCTCCGAGAAGCCTGCCCTCGCTTGAACCGGGGCTGATTGACTCACCTTTGAGCGCGATGGACCAACCTTGTTTCAACCCCGTTACTGCTCGGAAAAAACTCTCCTGCTCGAATCCCTGATCAGCACCGGCTCCGTGATCGAGTCCTGCGGCGGCCATTGGCCCATAGATCGTTACCCAGTGAAATTTCTGCCATAGATACGCGTGCAGCGATGTGATGTCGCTGAATCCGCACAGAAGTTTTGGCGCGGTGCCCTCGAGGCGCAGACAATCGAGCAAGTAGTTCGAGCCGTACCCACCGCGCGTGCAGACGATCGCTCGCGTGTCCCTCTCGGCAATGGCAGCTTTCAATGCGCCGCAGCGCGCCTCTGCCGATCCAGCGAAAAAGCCGTGCTTCGCGAAGACTTCTTCGTCATCCAATCGCACCACAAAGCCGAGCTTTTCCAGTTCGTCGCAGCCCTTTTTCACACGCTCCTCTGCCACGGGACTCGAGAGCGAGAGAATTCGGATGGCGTCGCCGGATCGCAAAGCGGGCGGCTTCAAAGGTTGGGGCATGTGCCGCAATCGAGAATAAGTAATTTTCGAAGGCGAGTCCAGAAGCGCGGCACGAAGCGTTTACATCCGAGCAGCAAGGACACCCACACGTTCGCACCCTCCAGCTTGCTTCAATCTAATTGACCGGGAAATTCTTCGAGGGCGAGACGCCGCCGCCGGGTGCTGGATTCGAGACGGACACGCTGCCGGAGCCGGCAGTGGCCAGATCTTGAGTGGTGAAGTTGACCATCAATTGCGACGAACTCACGAACGTCGTCGCGCGCGGGCTTCCATTCCAATTCACCACGGACGTTTGCACGAAGCCCGTACCCGCTACGCTGACCGCGAATGGTCCCATCGTTCCCGCCGTAGCGCTGGGCGGATTAAAGCCAGTAATGGTCGGCGCTCCGTTCGCTACGGGATTGACCACAAACGTCAGCGCGTTAGAAGTGCCGCCCGGCAGTGGATTCGCAACGGTCACCTGAGCGGAGGAATCCGCGACAGCAACGTCCGCTGCCATGATGGACATTTCAATCTGGCCCGTAACCATGTTGAACTTGCTGGGGCGAGAGGTGCCGTCCAAAAATCCAACCGTATTCGTTTCAAATCCGGTGCCGCTGATAAAAAGCGTGAAGGCTTCGCTTCCGGCGGTGACGCTATCGGGAGATATCGTACTGATAATTGGCGTCGGGATATTGGTGGTGGTGCTGGAGCAACCGTTCAGCAAGAAAATCGTGGAGACCAACAGAACACCCACAGCCCACCGCAAACGCTTCAAGAAAACCTCCTGAAATTATTCGGAAACCCCGAAGCCGCTCGCGTGCGGAGCCCGCAGCACTTCACGCGAGGAAAACCAAAGGGCCTTGGTAGCCGAGCAGCAGAACGACCACTCGAATTGATAGCATCCGTCGAGAAGGCCGTCAACTCGGATTCCCGTTTCCGGCGAATGGTTGGCTCAGCCGCGCTAGGCCCTGCGACTCTACGGTAGAGTGGGGCGGGCCTCGCAATGCACATTGAGCGCGTTGAGACGGCTTAGCATTTCCCGCTCTTTCGGCGTAGCCACCTCGGCGTCAAACTCGACAATCGCAGCTCCCTCTTGAGACCTGTGCGTTTTCCACCGCACTGCCTGGACACCGGCTTCTTGCACGCTCTGATGAACGCGTTCTAGGATACTCGGGTCCCCGGGAGGCGTCGTCATCGTGAAGGTCAGCAGGCGAGTATGCAAACCGACGCGATCTTCCACCAGTCCCAGAAAAACCAGCGCGACCAGCAGTAGCAGTGTGGTGAAAATCGCCGTCATGGACAAACCGGCGCCGACGCTCATACCGACGCTTGCAATCACGAAAATCGTCGATGCGCTCGTGATGCCCACCACCGCGCCGCGTTCCCGAAGCACCACGCCCGCGCCGATGAAGCCGATGCCGGGAATAATTTGAGCCGCGATGCGCGTGTGGTCGCCGCCTACATCGCCGGCCATTTCGTACGAAATAATCGTAAACAGAGCCGCGCCGATGCAAATCAACATCATGGTGCGAAGGCCGGCGGGTTTGTGGCGCAGTTCCCGCTCAAGTCCCACCGCGCCGCCTAACACCGCGGCCAGCAGGAGACGCCCGACGATAACGGTATTCAAGTCGTGGAGCATCGCATCCCTCCTTGCGACGGCCCGCTTCTACAAACTGCGATTCTACGAACGCGGCTCTACAAGGCCGACGGCGGTCCGGCCGCTGCCGCCTAGAGCGTGAACGAAGTGAGCTTCGAAAAATGCCGGGCGCGAGCCTTGATCTCGCTCAGCTTCAAGTTGGTAAGACGTTCGACTCCAAAGCGCTCGCACGCGAAGCTGCCCATCACCGAACCATACACCATCGCGCGCCGCAGCGATTTTTCGTTCACGCGGCCGTCGCGAGCAAGTGAGCCCATGAAACCTCCGGCAAAGCTATCGCCCGCGCCCGTGGGATCGTGAACCTCTTCCAGCGGAAACGCAGGCACGGCGAAAAGAAAATCGCGATGGACGAGGAGCGCGCCGTGCTCTCCGCGCTTGATAACCAGTATTTTCGGGCCCATTTTGAAGATGTCTTTGGCGGCGCGGGTGAGATTGTGCTCGCCGGTTAACTGGCGCGTCTCGTCGTCGTTGATCACGAGAACGTGAATGTGTTTGAGTGTCTCGCGCAGTTCGCTTCCCGTGCGCTCAATCCAGTAGTTCATCGAATCCAGCCCCACGAGAACGGGCTTGCGCTTCATCTGTTTCAGCACGGAAAGCTGCAGCGTGGGTTGGATGTTTCCGAGGAAAATGAACGACGTATCAAGGTAGGATTTTGGGAGCTTTGGTTGAAAATTTGCGAATACGTTTAGTTCGGTGGTCAGCGTGCTTCGCTCGTTCATGTTCTGGTTATAACGCCCCGCCCAGAAAAACGATTTGCCCGGAGCGCGTTCGAGGCCCTCGAGATCGATTCTCCCATTGCGGCCGCGAAGGATGGTCTTATCGCGCTCGGTAAAATCGTCGCCAACAATTCCCACCACGCGCACGGGCGTGAAATGGCTGGCGGCCAGCGCGAAATAGCTCGCGGCGCCACCGAGCGTCTTTTCAACTTTTCCAAACGGCGTTTCGATTCCGTCGAACGCAACCGATCCCACAACCAGTAGTGACATGAATGCTCCGGATTACGAAAGGTATTTGCCCACAAGAGGGGCAAGCCGCTTCTTTGTGGCCGCGGGAATCATCTTGCGGTCGGTGAGAATGGCATGCGCTAGTGCTGATCCGCACTTGCAGCCGCGCTCTTCGGGAAGATCGCGAACGGCTTCTCGCAGCGCGCGCTGGACGTTCGCGGCATTGCGGTTCAGATTCGAAATAACTTCGCTCACCGTGACGGCATCATGCTGCGGATGCCAGCAATCGTAGTCGGTGATCATGGCAATCGTGGCGTAACAAATCTCTGCTTCGCGCGCGAGCTTCGCTTCGGTGAGATTCGTCATTCCGATTACGTCGAAGCGGAGTTGGCGGTAGGTGTGCGACTCCGCCAGCGTCGAGAATTGCGGGCCTTCCATGCAGACGTAGGTGCCGCCGCGATGCGTCTTCACGCCGGCGTGCTCGGAGGCGTCTGCCAGATGCGCTGAGAGATGCGTGCAGGTGGGCTTGTCGAAACCGACGTGCGCGACGATGCCACCGCCGAAAAACGTTGCGATGCGCAGACGCGTGCGATCAAAGAACTGGTCGGGAATAAGGAAATCGAGCGGCGGCAAATCGTCGCGCAGCGAGCCGACCGCGCTCACCGAAATAATCCGTGCTGCGCCCAGGAGCTTCATCGCGAAGATGTTCGCGCGATAGTTGATTTCACTCGGGGAGAGGAGATGGCCGCGTCCGTGGCGGGCGAGAAATGCGACGCGACGGCCTTCGAGCGTGCCGGTGATGAAAGCGTCCGAGGGGTGGCCGAAGGGAGTCTTCACGCGGATTTCGCGTGCGCCGGAGAGGCCGGGCATGCCGTAGAGGCCGCTGCCGCCGATAATTCCGATTTCGATTGGTTCTTTCGCATTCTTGCGCTTTTTCGATTTAGGCATTCGTCAATCTACCTTTACCGGTTCGACTTCGATTTTGCCTTCGCGCTCGCGAAGGTAGGCGGCAGGCACGTCCGGATCATGCACGAAAAGTGCCAGCCATTCGCCTTGCACTACTTGCGGGATCCATTTCTTTTTGTTCTCGAGTGTCTGAAGCGGATAAAGGTCATAGCCCATGATCCACGGCAGCGAAAGATGCGGGGTCATGGGGATCAGGTCGTCGAACAGAAACGCCACCTTGCCACCGCCATGAAGCCTCACGCACATCATGTCTGCGTTGTGCCCCGGCGTGCGAATCAGCTCGACTCCCGGCGCGATCACGCGATCGTCTCCGATGAGCGATAGCTTTCCCGCGGCTTCGAGTGGCACGAAATTATCAGGAAAATAGCTGGCGCGGTCGCGCTCGGTGGGGTTTTTGGCGTGCTCGAACTCGCCGCGCTGCACCACGTAGCGCGCATTGCGAAAGGTCGGAACAACTTTGTCATTCACGATGCGCGTGTTACCGCCGCAATGGTCGAAATGCAAATGCGTATTGACGACGATGTCAATGTCGTCAGCATGGTGCCCGTAGCCGCGGAGACCTTCTATTAGACTCGGGCCTTCGAGCGCGTAGATGTCGCGAAATTTATCGTTGTGCTTGTCGCCGGCGCCGGTTTCGATCAGGATGCGCTTGCCTCCGGCGTAAACGAGAAGAGAATTCATCGCCATCGCGATGCGGTTCCGCGAATCCGCCGGAGCCTTCTTTTCCCACATCGGCTTGGGGATCACGCCGAACATCGCGCCGCCGTCGAGAGCAAACCGGCCGGCTTCGATGATGTGAAATTCCAGATCGCCCAGCTTCAACGCTTGGCTCCAATTCCCGCGCGGGCGAGAATTTCGTTCACCGCCGCGTACGGATCCTTCTTTCGTGCCGCCACATCTGCCGCCAGCGCGTCGAACTGCGCTTCATTCATGTGCGCTCCTACGACCCGTTCCATCAGCCTACTTTCGAGTAACCGCAATAGCCACTCCTTCCAATGTGCCACTTCCCGGGCGCGCCGCTCTTGCGCCTGATCGAAATGCCCGCGGAAGAGTTCGATCTGGTGCGCCAAGGCGTCGATGCCTTCACTTTCCGTGGCGATGGTTCGCACAATCGGCGGCTTCCAACCTTCGCGCTCCGGCACGATCGAAAGGACGCCGCGAAGCTGCTGCTCGAAGCGGTCGGCGCCTTCACGGTCGGATTTGTTGATCACGAAAATATCGCCAATTTCCATCAAGCCCGCCTTCAGGCTTTGCACGTCATCGCCCATGCCCGGCACCAGCACAACGATCGTGCAATCCGCCAGCCGGACGATTTGAATCTCGCCCTGTCCCACGCCAACGGTCTCAACTAGAATCATCTGCTTCCCAGCGGCATCGAGAAGCAGCGCTGTGTCGCCGGTGGCTTGCGCGAGGCCACCTAGATAGCCGCGCGTGGCCATCGAGCGGATGAAAATCCCTGAGTCGGTGGCGTGTCCTTGCATGCGCACACGATCGCCGAGAATCGCGCCGCCGGTGAATGGGCTCGACGGGTCCACCGCAATGATGCCGACCGTTTTCTTCTCGCTGCGATAATGGCCAGCCAGGCGATCAACCAGGGTGCTCTTGCCGGTGCCCGGTGCACCGGTGATGCCAACTAGATAGGCATTGCCTGTATAGGGGAAAATCTGGCGCAGAATCTCTTCCGCTTCGGCCGAGCGATTCTCGATTGCAGAAACAGCGCGCGAAATCGCGCGGACGTCGCCAGCGCGCACCTGCTCTGCCCAGTTTTCGACGGAAACGGTCATTCAGCCGGGGATAATTCTCGCACAAGTGGCAATTATTTCTTGCCGAGAATCTGGCGGGCGATCACGAGGCGCTGGATTTCGCTGGTGCCCTCGCCGATGGTGCAGAGTTTTACGTCGCGATAATATTTTTCTGCCGGGTAGTCCTTGATGAAGCCGTAGCCGCCGTGGATTTGGACCGCCTCGTTGGCCACGCGGACGGCCACTTCTCCGGCGTAGAGCTTGGCCATGCTGGATTCGCGGGTGATGCGCAGGTCGTGCTCACCGGAGGCGATAGCGCGATCGGCGAGCCATGCAGCCTGGTACGTGAGAAGCCTGGCAGCTTCGATTTGCGTGGCCATATCGGCGAGTTTGAATTGGATGGCTTGGAAATCGCCAATCGGTTTGCCGAATTGTTTGCGCTGCTTGGCGTACTTCACCGAGCATTCGTAGGCGCCTTGGGCCATTCCAAGGCCAAGCGATGCGATCGAGATTCGGCCCCCATCAAGAATTTGAAGGCTATTGACGAAGCCCTCGCCTTCCTTGCCAAGAAGATTTTCGGCGGGTACTTTGCAATCGGTGAAGACCACTTCGGAGGTGTCGCTGGCGCGCAGGCCGAGCTTGTTTTCTTTCTTGCCGGGGCAGAATCCCAGAGTCCCCTTCTCCACGATGAACGCGGAAATGCCGTGGCTTTTCTTCGAGGCGTCGGTCACAGCCATTCCGACGCAGATGTCTGCGTAGTGGCCGTTCGTAGTGAAGGTCTTCGAGCCGTTGATCAGCCAGCCGCCATCCTTGCGCACGGCGGTAGTGCGTGTTCCCCCTGCATCGGAACCGGCCTCCGGTTCCGTGAGCGACCAGCAGCCTAGTTTTTCACCCTGTGCGAGCGGTGTGACGTATTTCTTTTTTTGTTCTTCTGTTCCGAACTTATAGATGTGATTCGTGCACAGCGAATTGTGGGCAGCGACGATGATTCCGATCGATCCGTCAACCCGCGATAACTCCTCGATGATGATGGCGTACTCGACGTAACCCATTCCCGCGCCGCCATATTTCTCCGGAAAAATCACGCCGAGAAATCCCATTTCGGCGAGCTTGGGAATGATTTCAGACGGGAACTTGGAAACTTCGTCCCACTCCATCACGTGGGGAAGTATTTCGGCTTCGGCAAACTCGCGAACCGTGCGCCGCAGCTGCTTTTGTTCATCGCTGAGTGAGAATTCCAAGATCCCTCGCTATAAATTTAGGATATATGCGACTGCTGGTTTCATTTATACCATGACGGCATGCAGTTCGCCAGGCCGGCCATTGTGATTGCGTCTACCAGCCTTCTTTCGCGCCGTTTTTCTTATTTTCCTCGTCGAGCCAGGTTTTCAGAGGGGCGAAATACTCGAGCATGGCGGACGCGTCCATTTGTCTCTGGCCGGTGAGCGCTTCGAGCGCGTCAGGCCACGGGCGACTCTTCCCCATTTCGAGCATCTTCGCCAGCTTCGCGCCAGCTTCTTTGTTGTTGTAAATGGAGCAGCGATTGAGCGGTCCCGTGTAACCGGCCGTCTTGCACAACGCGCGGTGAAACTGAAATTGAAGAATCGCGGCCATGAAGTAGCGAGCGTACGGAGTATTCGCGGGGATGTGGTATTTCGCGCCCGGATCGAAATCCGCTTCGCTGCGCGCGACGGGCGGCGCGATTCCCTGATATTCCAGGCGCAGGTCCCACCAGGCCTTGTTGTAATCCGACGACGCGATTTTTCCAGAGAAAACGCCCCAGCGCCATTTGTCGATCATCAGGCCGAAAGGCAGGAATGCCACTTTTTCGAGCGCCTTGCGCATCAGCAAGCCGATGTCGGAAGAGGCGGGCGGAACGGTTTCGAGCAGACCGATTTGCTTTAGATATTCGGGCGTGACGGAGAGCGCGATCGTGTCGCCGATCGCTTCGTGAAAGCCGTCGTTAGCGCTGTCGCGGAAGAGCGGTGGCTGCTTATCGTAGGCGCGCTGGTAGAAATTGTGGCCGAGCTCGTGATGAATCACGGAAAAATCCTCAGCCTTCTGCTCGATGCACATTTTGATGCGCAGGTCCTCGACGTAGTCAACGTCCCACGCGCTTGCGTGGCACACAACTTCCCTGTCGCGAGGTTTCGTGAACATCGAGCGAGTCCAAAATGTGGGTGGCAGCGCTGGAAAGCCGAGCGACATGAAGAAGCGCTCGCCGTAGTGCACCATCTCAACCGGGCCGATATTCTTGGCCTTCAGAATTTCGGTGAGGTCGTAGCCCGGATCGGCATTGGGGGGCGCGACAATCGGATAAATGTTCGACCAGTCCTGCGCCCACATATTGCCGAGGAGGTCAGCAGGAATCGGAGCGTCTTCACGGACCACTGCGGAGCCATATTTTTTCGCGAGCTCCGAACGAACGTAGGCATGAAGTGAAAGGTAGAGCGGACGCACCTGCTGCCAAAGGCGATCGAGGTCGGCGCTGAAAGCGTCGGGCGGCACGTCGTAACCCGCGCGCCACATCTCGCCGACGTTCGCGAATCCGAGTTCGCGAGCCCCTTTGTTGGCAAGCACTACCAAGCGCGAATATTTCTCACGCATGGGAGGCGCAATCGAATGCCAGCCGACCCAGACGCGCTCGAGTTCTTTCGGATCGCGACTGGAGACCATGATGTTTTCCATGTCGTTGAGCGTGAGGCATTTTCCCTGCACGCCATCCGGACACCACTTCCCTTGCCCGTAGTCGCTTTGGAGCGAGGCAATGATCTGAGTGAGTTCAGCTTGCTCGGCCGGATCGCGTGGCGCGGGAATATCGACGGAGTGCTTGAGAAGATAAATCTTTCGCGCGACGTCCTCGGGGAGCTTCAAGTGTTCGTATTGATTCGTTTGCGCAGCCAGTTCGGCGGTGGTCGCTTTGACCGCCAAGTCCGCTTGAGCGGAGAGGATTTCCGTGTCGTGAGTGATGAACGTTTGCTGAACCCATTGCGCGCGGCCGGCACGAACCCACAAGTCGAGAAGTTTCGTTTCAGCGCCTTCGATGAATTTGCGCGCAGCTTCGGGGGTTACGTTTTCATGTTTTTCAGTAGCTTGAATCGCGGCTTCCGCGGAACTGCCAGCATGCATCGTCATGATTCCACCTGATATCAGAATACAAATTGCGCCCGCCCACAGGAATTTCTGAGTTAGCGAAGGGGCCATTCTTCTCTCCTAATGCGCCGCAGCTGCGGGTGCGCGGCCTGCGATGACCTCTGCGCTTGCGGCGAGGGCGCGTTCGATTCCGGCGCGGTCTACGTCGTAATGCGTCACCATGCGGATGGCGAATTTGTCGGAGGAGCCGCAGAGAATTTGGTGCTTGCCGAGATCGGAGCAGATGTCGTCGGCAGTGCGGCCGGTGGCGCGAACATCGAAAATCACGATGTTTGTCGCGACTTTCTTTGGATCGATCGCGACGCCTTTGATTTTGGCAAGACCGTTGGCGAGGTAGCGGGCATTCTCGTGGTCGCGATGCAGGATTTTTGGCGTTTCTTCCAGCGCGATGAGGCCAGCAGCGGCGAGAATTCCGATCTGGCGCATTCCACCGCCCAGCAGCTTCCGCCCGATGTGGGCCTTCTCGATGAATTCACGTGGACCGAGCAGCAGCGAGCCGGCGGGCGCACCGAGAGCTTTCGAAAGACAAAACATTACGGAATCGAATTTGCGAGTGAGATCGGCGACGCTGCGGCCGAGCGCTACTGATGCGTTGAAAATTCGCGCGCCGTCGAGGTGCACCTTCAGATTCGCGGCGTGCGCGTGGTCGCAGATGTTGTCGGAAACCTCCTGCGGATAGACGGTCCCGCCCTGCATGTTGTGCGTGTTTTCGAGCGCGACCAGCGCGGTCTGCGAATCGTAATAAATCTTCGGACGGATGAGCGGCTCGATCAGATCCCAGGTGAGAATGCCGTCGGGCGCGGGGGCCGGACGCGGCAGGCATCCGGCTATAGCGGAGATGGATGCGAGTTCGTAGAGATTGATGTGCGCGCGCTGCTCGCAGATTACTTCGCTCGTCGGCGGTGCCCAGCCTTTGATCGCGAGCAGATTGCCCATGCAGCCGGTGGGAACGAAAAGCGCGGCCTCCTTTTCGAAAATTTCTGCTGCGCGTTTTTGCAGGCGATTGACGGTGGGATCCTCGCCGTAGACGTCGTCGCCAACTTCTGCTTCGGCCATGGCGCGACGCATGGCGGGAGTTGGTTTTGTGACGGTGTCGCTTCGAAGGTCGACGGGATTCATGAGCGTTTTTCACCGATTTCGGGGCCCTCTAAAAGGCCGAAAAAGGCATTTTTGTTGCGGTTAGAAAATTGTTTAGTGGCTTGTTTTCTGGCACATAGCCAACTTTCTGAAATTCGACTGTTGCGATTAGCTTTTTCTTCGCCTAGGTGGTGCTTGCACTCAAAGGCCGGAGAGCAGCGAGCCGGGGCCGGTCGCGCCCCATTTTTGACGCCTCGTTGTTTTATAATTTGTGCGGGGAAAGAATAATGCGAGGAGTGCCGCCGCTCGGCTATGAGCTGCTGATCTTGAATTTTTGGTGTCATTTGCGGCAATAAGGCTAGCACGGAAAAAGGCGGATTCAATGGGTTCTTCTCTGACCATACTTGCGACAAATTGGATGGTGACCGCGGCGCAGCGAGTGTCCCTGGGGAAGGATGGTGGCGGACGAACGATCAGGCTAGAAGTTCGGCGAGAACGGAATTCGAAATTGTGAGGCGGTCGGGTGCGACGCGGAGGCGGCCGGCTTCGAAAATCAAAAGACGCTGCGCGCGGAGCGAACCGATTTGCGCGTGGATCTCGGCCAAGCGCGCGCTGGTGCCATTGCCGTTCGCGGCGTAGTCGCGCTCGATGCGGGCTAAGTCAACGCCGTCGAGCTGGCGGAGGCCGAGGAAGAATTCCTCTTCGAGGGCTTGCTCGGAAGTGACTGTTTCGATCTGCTCGCGCGGGGAAATTGCCTGCTCGATCATGGCGACGTATCGCGCGGAATCGTGGACGTTGGCCCAGCGCGTTTTTCCGTTGAAGGAATGCGCGCCGGCGCCTAGGCCCAGGTACGGTTCGCGCCGCCAATATTTGAGATTGTGGCGCGAGCGGCGGTCTGGGAGCGCCCAGTTCGAAACTTCGTAGTGGTCGTAGCCCGCAGCTGCGAGGCGCGCGCAGGCTGAATCGTAGAATTCGGCTTGGGTGTCGTCCGGTGGAATTGCAGGGGCGCTGTAACGCGTGCCGCCCGCGAGAGATTCCTTGCCGAGGTGGCTGCCTTCGTCCACTTCCAGCATGTAGATCGAGATGTGTTCGGGGCGCAGGTCGAGAAGTTCGTTAACGGACTGATCCCAGGATTCGCGCGTCTGGTGCGGGAGGCCAATGATGAGATCCATGCTGATGTTGTCGAATCCTGTTGCGCGGAGGACTTCGGTAGTGCGGGCGATATCAGCGCGGCGATGCATGCGGCCTGTGGCTTGGAGTTCGCGGTCGTTGAAGGATTGGACGCCCAGGCTGATGCGGTTGAAGCCGACGGCGAGCCAGGATTTGGCTTTTTCGGTGGTGATCGTTTCGGGGTCGGCTTCGAGGGTGATTTCGGGAGTTTCGAACGAGTATGTGGCGCGTAATGCGTCGAGAATCTTGGCGAGAGCAGCGGGATCGAAAAGGCTTGGGGTGCCGCCGCCGAAGTAGACGGTGTCGGCGAGTAGCTCCCGCGCCTCAGGGGTTGAAACCCCTTCGAGTGCGATCGAACTTTCGGCACGGCTGAAGCCGTGCCCTGACGAGGAGACGGCGGGGCCGAAGGCTGCGGTCGCAACACCGCCGGCAATCTCGCGGCAGACTGCGTTCGCGTAGGGTTGGTAACGATCTCGCGAGATGACACCTGTGTGGAAATTGCAGTAGGTGCATTTCGTCTGGCAGAAAGGAACCTGGATATAGATGCCGAGAGACATCGTCAAATGAGATTGTAACGCAGGGCAGTGCGTGGGCCTAAAAAAGCCGACGGGACGCCGGCGTTACGGAAGAGCAGCGTCGTCCTTTACGAGGTGCGGAGTCTGGCGCGGAGTTGCTGTGCGGTCGCCAAAAACGAAAGCAGATCCCTCGCTGCGCTCGGGATGACGCGGGAGCAACACAGCGATGAAACTTAGACTAGTGCGTCAGGGACAAGCTTGACATGAAGTTCGCGGGTGCGGGGGCCGTCGAATTCGGCGAAGAAGATTACCTGCCATCGACCCAGGGCCAAGCGGCCCTTCTCGATAAAT
The DNA here is from genome assembly GCA_963729525.1 of uncultured Acidobacteriota bacterium. Classification (GTDB taxonomy): domain Bacteria; phylum Acidobacteriota; class Terriglobia; order Acidiferrales; family UBA7541; genus Palsa-295. Next base: position 899,939 of record CAVSOB010000005.1, on the reverse strand, counting down.
ATCGTTTCGGAGGAGCCGACGAGTGTCGTCTTGATGTGCGAGTCGGAATTTCCTTCTGCGTGCTTGAAGAGGGGGCTATCGGGGATAAGGCGATCGAAGGCGCCTTCCATGTCGCGAGCGACGTCGGGGTCGTAGCCTTCGTTCACGATGATGCCGGCGGTGGTGTGCGGGACGTAGAGATGGCAAACGCCGGAATCGAGTGCGGAATTGCGAACGAGGCTTTCGATTTCGGCGGTGACGTTTTTGAGTTCTGTGCGGCGCGTTGTGCGGACTGTGATTCTGTGCACAGAGTGTCTACCTGAACTTTCTCGCTTAGGTGCCATTTATCTCGATGAATTTGTGGAGACCTGCGGCGGTCCGGTCGAGCCGAATGCAAGAACGTCCACTGAGTTCCAGGCTATAGCGCCACTTTGCGCGGATATTAGTCGGCTAGTGCGGCCGCGGTACTGGCGCCGTAAAAACTGAACCAAGGCTTAGCCGCTTTTAGGCGCGCATTCACATTGTTGATATTTTTAACACCCTGGTCGTTGAGCCAGTCTTCGAGGGCTTTCACGCCTTGCTTGGCGTAGACAGGGATGCCTTCTTTCCAAGTGGCGCGGCCGCAGAGAACGCCCGAAAAATTCGTGTCCGCCTCGGCGGCGAGCTCAAGGGTCTCGTTGAAGACGTCGTTGCTGACACCGGCGGAGAGATAGATGAACGGCTTCTTGGCGACAGAGGCTGCGCTGCGGAAGTATTTTTTAGCCTCGTCGCGTGTGTAAGCGGATTCGCCTTTGCAGGCTTTTGTTCCAGCAACGTAGGCCATGTTGACGGGAACTTCGACTTTCAAAACATCCACGGCGTACTGCGGCTTCGAAAACTCTTCCATGCTCTTGGTGACGACTTCCGGTTTTTTACGCGCAAACTCGATCGTTTTTTCGTCTTTGCCCTCTTCGTAGCCCACGCACTCCAAGAAGAACGGAACGTCGGAGGCGATGCACTCGGCGCCGATGCGTTCAACCCAGGCGTGCTTGATGTCGTTGATTTCGTGGGAATCGAATGGCGTGTAGTAGAGAAGAATCTTGATGCAATCCGCTCCGGCGCCGACGAGGCGGCGAACGGACCAGATGTCGAGAAGGTCGGGCAGGCGGCCGGGGCGAGTGTTGTCGTAGCCGCTGTTTTCATAGGCGAGAAGCAGGCCCGCATTGGAGGAGCGGGCGCGCGCGGCGGGCAAGCCATATTCGGGATCAAGCAGGATCGCGCTGGCGTGAGGGGTGAGTACGCGCGTGACGGCGATCTTGAATTCCTCGAGCATCTGCGGCGTGACGGCGGTTTTGTCGACGCCGCGTTCCTTGGCGATGGCGCTCTTGAGCGAGCCACGCTGGTCCATGGCGGCTGCGGCGATGACGCCGCGCGAGTCGGAAACTGCTTTCATTCCCCTCTGTTTCCCCGGTGTGATTCTCATGTGCGCCCTCCGAATGATCTCGTCATATTTCGGGGCATTTTAGCACGGGAGCGAAAGAGAAGAGGAGGCAGAGGAGTTGAAAGAGGTCGAGGAAGTAAAGGATTGCGACGGAGAAGCTTACTCTACTGGACTAAAGGAAAAGGAGGTGATGCTGCGGAGCGGCGAGGTCAATGTTGCGAGCGAGGTTATCGAGGAGTTCAGGGCCGTACTGGGCGAGCCAGGGGAGCATGCAGAGAACTCGCTCCTGTAAATCTTTGTGCGGGTAAAGGGCAGAGAGAATGAGGGATTCTTTGTGGTTGAGGATCCCGCTGCGCTGATTTTCGGCGCGGCCGGCTTTCTCCTTCAGCTTGAGGAACTGATAGAGAATTTTGCCCTCGGCGGAGTCGAGAGCGCCGCCCAGCGTGCTGTCGAGGCCGACGAGCGGGCTGCGGTATTTATCAAGCAGGCGACGCAACGATTTTTCGTCCGAATCGAACTGGCTGGCAAGAGAACGCGGCAGAAATTTGCGCTCCATCTTCTTACGGAGAAACTGCGGACCGCGGAAGACGTCGCGGACTTCGAGATCGAATTTCGCGAGCACGCGTGCAATCAGCGGATCAACGAGCGTGAAAGCAGCGCGTGGGACCATCGCGGGCATGCGGCCGAGAAGAGATTTGTAGACAATCTGGTTCTGAGCCATGTAGGCAATTTCGGCCGGGCCGCCAATGTAGGCAGCGGTGGGGAGAAGTGTGTCCTGGATGATGGGCCGAAGCAGGACGTTGGCGGAAAAAGCTTCGGGGGATTTCTCGATCGCGGCGCGGAGTTCGTCGAGAGTGAAGCGCGTCTTGCCAACGCTGAAATCGCCGTTGCGGCTGCGGATGGGCTGGCGGCGACCGTTGACGCTGTAAAAGAGGAGCGTCGATTCGCGCGTGACCTTCACCTGCGCATGGAAGCCATCGTTCTCTAATTCTTTGGAGCGGGCGAGCAGCGCTTCGCGGAGGGGCTGCGATTCTTCGAGGGCGCGGCAGTAAACTCCGGCCGAAAGACGATGGAGGCGCGGGTCCAGCGGATCGATGAATATGATCCCCCGCCCTGCAAAGATGCGCGCCATCAATTTTCCGAACGCCGAGCCATATGTTTCGCCGGGCGCATAGGATTCGCGAAGTACCGCGGCGAATTCTTCGGCGAAGGAGCCTTCGAGCGCGGCAGCTGCCTTTGCGGCGAGGGGCTTTACGGCATCGCCCAGGAGAATTTCGCCGACGCGGCGGTCCGCGTCGTCTTCTTGCGCGGGGAGTTCGAAACGAGTGAGACCTTCGCGGGTGTTCCAGTCGGAATGATTTATTTCGGCGAGGTCGTGATCTTCGGTGGCGAGCCAGAAAATTGGAACGGCGTCGGTGCCTTTCTTTTTGATTGCGTCGGCCCAACGGAGCGCGGTGACCGCTTTGTAGATGCTGTAGGCGGGACCAGAAAATAGGCCGACCTGCTGGCCGGTGACGATTGCGACAGCGCCTGCGGCGAGACGATCGAGATTCTTCGCAGTTTCGGGCGGAAGCTCAGATCCGGGGGCCAAACGTGCATTCTGCTCGCGCAGAACTTCTACGACCGTGCGCCGAGTTTCAGGGTCGAGTTGCACATCGCGAGCAGCGGCGAGAATTCCTGATTCGGTGGGCGGGTGGCCGAAGTAACGCTGGACGCGCTTAAATTCTTCCGTGAAGGCTGCGAAAAGCTTTGTGGTGTGAGGGACTTCGCGAAACGGAAGGCAGTGCGGCTCCATGGAGGTGGTCATGATACACGCACCCTTTTTCGGCAACAATGCAGGTGGGACGGGCGGGCGGGGCGAACGTTAGCAAACGCGCGATTGAGCGCGGACAATCGCCGGACAGCGGTTGAGACGCGCGGCCGCGTTCCGGGAAGCGAGTTGGGTAGACAACAAATGGCGAGTTCCTCCGGTAGCAATTCAATTCGAAGCAGGCACTACTACAGATGCGCGGAGTGAGCCGTTAGATTCGCGAGCATGGCGTCGATTTCCGCCTTGGCGTCTTCGCTGGGGGGTAGAAGCGGAGGGCGCGGAGGGCCGCCGTAATAGCCGAGGCGATCGAGGGCGTATTTCAAGCCGGGGATACCGTATTGCGGGCCGAGCATTTTCGCCGGGGCGAGAAGCTGCTGCGCGAGCGAGTGAGCGTTTTGGGAATTGCCTGAGCGCGACGCTTCATAGATTTCAACGCACAGTTCGGGGAAGGCGTTGGCGAGGGCGAGAATCGCGCCGCAGGCGCCCAGTTCTAGCGATTCGAAAAGGGTCGAGGCTGAGCCGACCAGGGTTTGAAATGTTTTTGGAGCGGCAGAGATAATCTTGCGGACCCCTTCTACGTCGCCGGAGCTGTCTTTCATGCCGATGATATTGGGATGCTGGGCGACGAGGGCAATCAGTGGGGCTTCCACCTGCAGATTCGTGAAGATCGGCACAGAATAGACGAGAATCGGAATGCGGGCTGCGTCTGCGACGCGCAGATAGAATTCCGACAGCGCGTCGAGTTTCATTTGCGGCTTGTAGAAATGTGGCGTGCGGACGAGGGCCACATCGAAACCGAGCGACGCGGCGCGATTCGTGTGTTCGATGGTCTCGGCCGTGGATTCAGCGCCGGTGCCGGCGATCAGGATCTTGCCGGGCGCGGCGGCTTCCTTGGCAGTTTCCCAGAGGCGATAAATTTCTTCCCAGCGTAGGAGGACCGATTCGCCCGTGGAGCCATTGAGGACGTAGCCGGCGAGGGCGATGCGATTGTAACGGGCGATGTTGTCGCGCAGTTTTGGGGGCGCGATGGCGCCATCGGCTGCGAACGGCGTAGTGAGCGGCGGAAAAATTCCGTGGAGGTCCATCGCAGTATTTTACCTCAGGACGCCGTGTTCGGCGCCGCGGAGGTGGAAGCTGAGAGTGAATCGCGTGTGGCAGCGGCGGCATTCTTGCGGCGATGGAGATCCTGAAGTGCGGCAACGTCAACGGCATGGCCGGCCATCGCTCGGATTCCCTTTGCTGCGGCGGTGGCGGCGGAGAGCGTGGTGATGCACGGGATGTTGTAGCGAATCGCGGCGCGACGGATTGATTTTTCGTCGTAGAAGGATTCGCGGCCGAGCGGCGTATTGATGACGAGATTCACTTTGGCGGTCTTGATGAGGTCGACGATATTCGGCCGACCTTCGTTTACTTTGAAGACGGACTCCACTTCGATTCCCGCTGCTGAGAGGGCCGCCGCCGTGCCTCGGGTAGCGACCACCCTCAAACCTGCTGCGAGCAGATCCTGGACGAGACCGGTGATGTGGCGCTTGTCATGATCGTTTACGCTGATAAAAACTGTGCCTTCTTGCGGCAGCCGCTGCCCGGCTGCTAGTTGCGCCTTGGCAAATGCAACGCCAAATGTGGACGAGATGCCCATCACTTCGCCCGTCGAGCGCATTTCGGGCCCGAGAATCGTATCGATGCCGCGGAACTTATTGAATGGAAATACCGGTGACTTTACCGCGTAGAAATCTCTGACCGCGAGTTCTTTGATTCCGTTTGTCTGAATGCAGGGCAGATTCATGTCGCGCAACTTGCGGCCCGTCATCAATCGCGCGGCCACCTTGGCGAGCGGCACGCCGGTGGCCTTGCTTACGTAGGGAATCGTGCGCGAGGCGCGCGGATTGACTTCGAGGACGTAAACCGTGTCGCGTTGGATGGCGTACTGCACATTCATCAGACCAACGACGTTGAGCGCGCTGGCGAGACGCGAGGTGTAGTCGCGGATGCGTTCGAGCACCGAAGGTTTGAGCGTGACGGCCGGTAGCACACACGACGAATCACCGGAGTGGATGCCGGCTTCTTCGATGTGCTCCATGATGCCGGCTATCACCACGTCTTCGCCGTCGGCGAGGGCGTCGACGTCGACTTCTGTGGCGTCCTCGAGGAACTGATCGATCAGGATTGGGCGGCGCGGATCGGAGGCGTTTCCAATTTGCGCGGCTTGCGCGACGTACTCTTCGACGGTCTTGAGATCGTAGGCTATGACCATTGCGCGGCCACCGAGAACGTAGCTGGGACGCACAACGACTGGCAGGCCAATTTCGGAGGCGACACGAACTGCCTCCTGCGGGGCGAGGGCTGTGCCGGCGCGGGGCTGCGGAATTTTCATCTCGTCAAGGAGGCGGCCGAAGCGGCGACGGTCTTCGGCAAGGTCGATTGACTCGGGATCGGTGCCAATGATCTGCGCGCGGTTGCGCTTCAGCTCGAGCGCGAGATTCAGCGGCGTCTGGCCGCCGAATTGGACGATTACGCCCTGCGGCTTTTCGCGATCGAGAATCGCAAGGACATCTTCGAGAGTGAGCGGCTCGAAATAGAGGCGGTCAGAGGTGTCGTAGTCGGTGGAAACCGTCTCCGGGTTGCAATTCACCATGATGGTTTCGTAGCCGTCTTCTTTCAGCGCGAAAGCGGCGTGGCAGCAGCAATAGTCGAACTCAATTCCCTGCCCGATGCGATTCGGTCCGCTGCCGAGGATCACGACCTTGGGGCGCTCGACCGGATTCGATTCGTCTTCTTCTTCGTAGGTGGAGTACATGTACGGCGTGAAGGATTCGAATTCGGCGGCGCAGGTATCGACGCGCTTGAAAACCGGACGCACATTGAGATCGTTGCGGCGCGCGCGAACTTCGGCCGCGGTCGTCTTCCACAGCTTCGCTAGCTCTTCGTCGCTAGCCCCTGAGCGTTTCGCTTCGAGAAGCAGTTCAGGCGATGCCGCGTGAAAAGAAGTAGACGCGACGCGCCGATCCAGCGCGACCATTTCCTCCATATGGCGAATGAACCACGGATCGATTTTCGTGAGTGAGCAGACTTCGTCGCGAGTCAGGCCGCGTTCGAGCGCTTCAAAAAGCCAGTGGATGCGGTCGGGCCCGGGAACCGTAAGTTTCTCACGAAGAAGCGCAGTGGTAACTTCGGCAGGCGCGCGCCACGGCGTATGTGGCTCGAGCGAACGGATGCCCTTGCAAAGCGCCTCTTGAAACGTGCGCCCGATTGCCATCACTTCGCCGACGGATTTCATCTGCGTGGTGAGTGTGGTCTCGCTGCCGGGGAATTTTTCGAACTGCCATTTGGGAATCTTCACAACCACATAATCGATCGTTGGTTCAAAGGAGCTCGGCGTCTTGCGTGTGATGTCGTTGGGGATTTCGTCAAGCGTCATTCCCAGCGCGAGCTTGGCGGCAATTTTCGCAATTGGGAAGCCGGTAGCTTTGCTGGCGAGCGCGGAGCTGCGAGAGACGCGCGGGTTCATTTCGATCACAGTCATGCGCCCGGTTTCAGGCTCAACGGCGAATTGAATATTCGACCCGCCCGTTTCGACTCCCACTTCGCGGATAATCGCAGCAGCTGCATCGCGCATCCGCTGATATTCCTTGTCGGTAAGCGTCTGCGCCGGTGCGACGGTAATCGAATCGCCGGTGTGAATGCCCATTGGGTCGAGATTCTCGATCGAGCAGATCACGACAAAGTTGTCGCGAACGTCGCGCATCACTTCGAGCTCGTACTCTTTCCAGCCGAGAACGGATTCCTCGATAAGAGCTTGGTGAACGGGACTCGCATCGAGAGCGCGTGCAATCAAGTCCCCAAATTCCTCGCGATTGTAGGCAATCGAGCCGCCCGTGCCGCCCAGGGTAAACGACGGGCGAATCACGAGCGGGTAGCCGATGGCATCCGCAAGCTTCACAGCTTCATGGACGTTCGTGACAACGTCTGAAGCTGGCACTTCGAGCCCGATGCGGCGGCAAACATCCTTGAAAAGCAAGCGATCCTCGGCAACTTTGATCGCGCGAAGCGATGCGCCAATCAGCTGCACGCCGTATTTTTCAAGGATGCCGCTTTCGGCGAGCTCGACGGCCAGATTAAGCCCCGTTTGGCCGCCTACGGTGGGCAACAAGGCATCGGGGCGTTCCACGGCGATGATCGCTTCCAGATATTCTTTCGAGAGCGGCTCGATGTAAGTACGGTCGGCGGTTTCCGGATCCGTCATTACGGTGGCCGGATTCGAATTTACCAGCACGACTTCGTAGCCTTCGGACCGCAGCGCCTTGCAGGCTTGCGTGCCGGAATAGTCGAATTCGCAGGCTTGTCCGATGATGATGGGGCCTGAGCCGATGATGAGGATTTTTTTGATGTCAGTGCGTTTCGGCATTGGTTATCGCGGCGCAGCCTCATTCATGAGCCCAATGAAGTCGTTGAACAGGTAACGGGCGTCGTGCGGGCCGGGTGAAGCTTCCGGGTGATACTGCACGCTGAAGAGCGGAAGCGAGCGGTGGCGCATTCCTTCATTCGTGTGGTCGTTCAAGTTGACGTGGGTGATTTCGACTTCGCTCGACGGGAGTGAATCGGGATCGACACAGAAGCCGTGATTCTGCGCGGTGATTTCAACTTTTTGCGTGAGGAGATTCTTTACCGGGTGATTCGATCCGTGATGACCGAATTTCAGCTTGAAGGTGCGTCCGCCGAGAGCGAGGCCGCACAATTGGTGACCCAAACAAATGCCAAAAATCGGGACGCGCCCAAGCAGTTTGCGGATATTTTCGATGGCATAAGAAACAGGCTCCGGATCGCCGGGGCCATTCGACAAGAAAACGCCATCCGGCTTCAGCGCCAGAACATCTTCCGCCGAAGTTTTCGCGGGGACCACGGTGACATCGCAGCCGTGGTCGACGAAAAGGCGCAAAATATTCTGCTTGATGCCGTAATCGTAGGCGACCACTCGGCGGCGACGATCGCCGGACGCATTTCGTGAATTTGCCGCGGCTGCGTCGAGCGACTTAGCCGCAGCGAGGTCAATCGAGCCTTTCGACCACTCGTATTTCTTTGGCGACGTAACGCGGCTCGCCAGCTCCTGCCCGGCCATCGTGGGCAATTTGCGGGCTTCTTCGATCAGTTTCCCGGCGGGAGTTCCATCGGTCGCGAGAATGCCACGCAGCGCCCCTATATCTCGCAGGTGCCGGACAAGTGCGCGCGTGTCGAGATCCCATATAACCGGAACGCCGTAACGCTCGAGGAATTTCTGCGCGGTTTCGGTGGAGCGCCAATTCGAAGAGAGCGCTGCAAATTCACGCACGACTAATCCTTCGATGTAGGGCTTCGCAGACTCGTCATCATCGCGATTCGAACCGACATTTCCGATGTGGGGATACGTGAGACAGACAATCTGGCCGGAATAGCTGGGATCGGTGAAAACTTCCTGGTAACCAGTGAGGCTAGTATTGAAAACGACTTCGCCGCCGCGGCGCGTGCGAGCGCCTGCCGCACGGCCGTTAAAGACTCGTCCGTCCTCGAGCGCGAGAATCGCGCGACCTGCGAGGGCCTGCGTCAGTGTGTCCTCCCCAAGCGTTCATTTCGATGCCGCGTTTACTGTCGAAGTGCCGGTCAGCGAACCAAAATGGTCTACCGGCCAATAGGCAAAAACTGCTTTGCCGTAGATATCACGCCGTCCGATCGGTCCGAAGACGCGCGAATCATTTGAACTGTCGCGGTGATCGCCCATCACAAAGTACTCATCCTTCGGAATCGGTACCGGGCCATAACTCGATCCGTCGAGATAGCTTGCAGGAATATAAACTTCCGGCCGCGGCTTGCCGTCAACGTAGAGACGTCCGCCGCGCAACTCGATTGTCTCGCCCGGAAGTCCAATCACGCGCTTGATAAACGATTTCGAGCGGTCGAGAGGATACCAGAAAACGATTACGTCGCCGCGCCCGATCGGCTCGAAGCGATACACAAATTTGTTGATGAAGATCCGCTCCTGATCGCTCAAAAGCGGAGCCATGCTGGTCCCTTCGACCTTCACCGGCTGGTAGAGAAAAACGATGATCACCAGTGCGAGGCCGAGAGCGACGGCTAAGTCGCGCGTCCAGCTGCGCAGATCTTGACGTAATTGAGGGGCGGACAGATTTTCACTGGGGGCGGGCGAGCCGGGATTGGAGATGTCGAGCATTTCTATCTCGAAACTGCTTTATTTATATCATGCTCTTAGATGCGCGCCAAGGCGTTGGGGTTCCTGGCGAATCTAGTGTGTTGCCAGGGCGAATTGCATTACGGCAAGTGAAGCTACGACGGCGGTTTCTGTGCGCAAAACTTTTTTTCCTAGCGAGGCCTCGATAAATCCGTTCGCTCGCGCCGACGCGATTTCGTCGTCGGTCCAGCCGCCTTCTGGGCCGACGGCTAGCGATGTGGTTGGCGTTGCTCGAGTCTGGGGGTCTGTAGCGCTAGAAGAGCGCACAGGCAGGAGTGCCTGTGCCACTGACGGCGAAACCTCATCTAGGACTTTTCGCAAGGATTTGGCTTCGCGGCGTTCGGAGAGGAAAACTTGGAGGGCTGCAGACGATCGTGCGAACGCTTTGTCGGGCAGTAAGGCGGCGTGCAAGATTGGCGGACGCAGGCGACGCGATTGCTGTGCCGATTCTACGAGAATTCGGTTCCAACGCTCGTGACGCTTCCCTGCTGCTGCGACGAGTGCCTTATCTGTGCGGGCGGCGGCAAGCGGGATGATTTCGTCGACGCCAAGTTCTGTGGCTTTTTCCAGACACCACTCGAAGCGATCAAACTTCACGATGGAAATTAGCAGCTCGATCTGCAGCGAGGGCTCGGGGGCTTCTATCGGCTCGACAAGCGCGAAATCGATGCGGTTTGGGCCTCGCTTCGAAATCGCGACACGTTCCACACGCGCCAGCCATACGCGCTTACCGTCACTAAGCTCGTAAAGCTGGCCCGTCTCGGCTCGAAGGACGCGCCCAAGGTGCTCAGCCGTTTCGTCGCGAAGTGACGCCGAATCGTGCTCAAAGCGATCGACAAAGAATCGACGGCGCATCGCGAGCTAGTGAAACTTCTTCTGCAGTTCGTCGACCGATTCGAGAATCACGTAGCCGACAATCGCGATGTTCTTCGGGCTCAGCTTATCCATCGTGTCCTGGGTGGTGTGCCAATAACCGGGCGTTGTGTAGCCATCCAGATCGATGATGTCCACAGCCGGAACACCGCGGGACAAGAACGGCTGATGGTCGTCTTCGATGGCGCTTTCAGTGGACACGAAAATATCCTGGTAGCCAAGCCGAGCCGCCGTTTTCCAGACGACATCGGTGACCCATTTGGTGGAGTTCGAATCGCGCTGGATTCGGAGATTTTTCTGGCCGATCATGTCTGCGAGAATCACAGCCTTCACCCTCTTCAAATCTCCCGAAATGGCCATCCTAGCGGCGAGTTCGCGGCTGCCATACGTGTGGTCGTTGTCCTGATTCCAATTGACGAATGCTTCCTCGCCATCCAGAAATGCGATCCAGACAGCATTGGGCTGCTTCTTCGGGCATAGCAAGCGTGCCATTTCGAGCATGAGTCCAGTGGAAGATCCGCTGTCTTCTGCGCCCACGAAGTCTTTTACGGAACTCAAGGTGTCATAGTGGGTCATCAGCAGAATAATTCCTTGAGCCTTGTCGGGTAATTCGCCCGGAACCTTCGCGATGATGTTTTTCATCGCCACATCACCCACAGGAGTTTGTGCGTGGAAATCGTCTTCGTCCACCTGGCACCCGAAGCTTTGCAGCTGCGCTTTGATGTATTGCTGAGCTCGACGAATGCCGTCCGATGCCGGCGCGCGCGGGCCGATAGCAACGAGTTGCGCGACGTGGTCGAACGCTTTCTCGCCATCAAATCCACCAGTTTCAGCCGCGGGCGGAGCCGGTTCCGCATTTAGCGTTTTGATGTTGAGGGTGGGCTTAGCACCATTCTGCGATGCTTCGACGGCAGCCTTCTGCGCAGCATTCGAACCACCCACTCCGTGTCCGCATGCGACAATAATCATAGTCTCAAAGGCTGCCGCTGCCAGCCATGCTGATTTCTCGAGTCGAATCATGCTGTTGGACCTTCTCCGCCGGCTCCGCTAGCCACCGCGCGCGCACGTTTTTTGCGGACTACAAAATATGACACGATGACGCCAATCACATACAGCAGCACCAGTGCCGCCATGAAAATCAACATAGTCGTGGCGTCGGGGGTGGGCGCGGCAAAAGCAGCAAGCACAGTAATGATCAGCATCGCATAACGAAAATTCCTTATCAGAAACTTCGGCGTAACGATGTTGAACACCGACAGAATAAAAATCACCACCGGCAACTCGAATATGATGCCGAGTCCGATCAGGACGATCAAAATCAGATCGAAATATTCATTGATGCTGATCAGGGGCTTCACCGGCCCTGTAGTCCCCATGCCGATAAGGAAGCCCAGCATGGTTGGCAGCACGATGAAATAGCCGAAAGCGATTCCCGCCAGAAACAAAATCATCGACGGGATGATGAACCCTGCCACCGCGCTTCGTTCGTGCTTGTAGAGTCCGGGCGCCACGAACTGCCATATCTGATAAAGCACCCACGGCATCGCAATCACGATTCCGAGATAGAGGCCCAGCGTAATGATCAAGCCCACGTAGCCAGCCGGGCTCGTGTAATACAGCTTGTCGTCCATCTGGTGTGCCCGCAGAGCTGCCTGCATAGGCTTGACGATGTAATCGATGAAATAGGGCGAAACGGCGAGGCCGGCCACCATCCCAATGCCGATACCCAGCAGCGAATTGACGAGGCGTTTGCGCAGGTCTACCAGGTGCTCGAAAAACGACATCCGACCGCCGGCTTCTTCCTCGGGGCGCTGCGACGGATTGTGGTCAGGCAGGGCGGGTGCCGCCATCGGTGGGTATCTCGGAGTGATGCTCGCTTGGGTTGGCGGATTCTTCGCGAGGACGGATCGGCTCGATCTTTGTCGGTTGCGTCGGGGTCGGTTGCGTCGGCGGTTGGAATCGCACTTCCTGATCGACCCCGGCAACATCCGTGGATGCCGCTTGCTGGCCCTCGATCGGCGGGCCTGCCTGCGGGGGCAAGGTCGGGACGGTACCGGATGCTGTTTCCAACGGAGGCGACGGAACGGCAGTGAGTATCCCCGAACCGGAGGTCGAACCACCAATGCGCCGAGTGTCGGCTTCGCGCTCGAGGTCCCGCATATGGCCTTCGAAGGTGGACCGCAAGTCTCCTGTGGCGCGCCTGAATTCGGCCATTACTTTGCCGAGATTTCGCGCCAACTCGGGCAGCTTTTCGGGGCCAAAAACGACGAGCGCCACAACGAAAATGATAATTAGATGTGGGATGCTCAACATTTTTGCCCTCGGCGATGCCGTTTTTGCATCATAGAAGAGGGCCACAGGCCTGTCAAACAGCCCCTGAGTGGTATGCTATACTTTCCGCTCGGGGCATAAAGCGAGGATCGATGGACGTGTCGCAATCTTCCAGGCGTGGAATCATACTTTTGACAGTTGTGTTGGCTATTTCAGCTTTGCTCGGGGGTTGGTTCGGCCCGAAGGTGAGGGCCGCGACTGCCGGCTCTTCGGACATGCAGGATTCGGTGAAGAGCTTCACGCGAGTCCTGTCCATCGTCGAGCGGAACTATGCCGATCCCGTCGACGTTGATAAAGCCATCTACGACGGCGCCATTCCTGGGATGCTGCGCGTGCTCGATCCGCACTCGAACTTTTTTGATCCTCGCCAGTACGCACTTTTCCGCGAAGAGCAACAGGGCAAGTATTACGGCGTAGGCATGACGGTCCAAGGCCGTGATAACCAGACGATCGTGCTCGCGCCTTTCGTCGGCTCGCCTGCGTACAAAGCCGGCATTCGTCCGGGCGACATCATCCTCAAAGTCGATGGCAAAGCCTGCACCGGACTCACGACCACCGAAGTGGCCGACATGCTGAAAGGCGCCAAAGGCACCACGGTTCATATCTCGCTGGGCCGCGAAGGCTGGGACAAGCCAATTGACGTGACTGTGGTTCGCGATGAAATTCCGCGCCCAGGCGTCGAGTACTTCACGATGGCTAAACCGGGGATAGGCTACGTCCGCGTTTCTACCTTCAATGAAACAACCGATAACGATCTTGCTGAAGCGCTCAAGCAGCTCGACGTCTCGAAGCTCGACGGGCTCATCATCGATCTGCGCAACAACGGTGGTGGCCTGCTGAATCAAGCCGTTGGCATGGCCGATATGTTTCTCGACAAGAATGAAATCGTGGTATCACATCGCGGACGCTCTTCGTCCGAGAAACGCTATTACGCACTGCGCGGGAACCAGGGAATTGAAGTTCCGCTCATTGTGCTGATCAATGGGCAGAGTGCTTCTGCTTCGGAAATTGTCGCCGGTTCGATTCAGGATCATGATCGCGGCTTGATTGTTGGTGAGACAAGCTTTGGCAAGGGTCTCGTACAGACGCAGTATCCGCTCAGCGAAGACACGGCGCTTCTCCTGACCACCGCTCGTTACTACACGCCAAGCGGCCGATTGATCCAGCGCGATTACAAGAACATTTCGCTCTATGACTACCACTACAATCCCAAGCCGCCTCGCGCCCCAGAAGTGAAGCTCACCGACAGCGGACGCCAGGTTTTCGGCCAGGGTGGAATCACGCCTGACGACGCGGTGCCGGCACCGAAGCTGAATGATTTTGAGCAGTCGCTTCTCCGCCGTGGCGTGTTCTATCCGTTCCCTCAGGGCGTAGGCGATTTCGTACGGCATTATCTAGGCGAGAAGCCTGAGATTTCTAAGGACTTCGTTGCAGATGACGCGGTGATCAATCAATTCCGCAAATATCTCGACCAGCAGCACATAAAGTTCACCGAACCGGACATCCAAGACAACTTGGCCTGGATCAAGTGGAAGATCAAGCGCGAGGTGTTCACCACGGTGTTCGGATTGAACGACGGCTACAAGGTCGAGCTTCAGGAAGATCCGCAGCTGCAAAAGGCAGAGGAGCTAATCCCGCAAGCTCGCGCTCTCTATCAAAATGCGCGCAAGATTGTTGCTGAGCGCGGAGCCGGGCAGCCGTCGCACCCCTAGGACGCTCCAACGTTGCCCTTAAATGGTCTTTCAGAACTGGCGGCGATATCTCCCCTTGCGCTAGCCTCCGCTCCGTGTGGAGTCCCTCCTCTCCTCCATAACCCGGCTCGCCGTGCTACCAAAGCCTAACTATTGCAACCCACGGAACTTGGCCTCAAGTCTTTCGTCAGCTCAGCCCCAATAAAAGTAAGCTCATAGTACTAGGCCCATGCAGATAGCGCCCGCCATGAAGCGACTCGAGCATTTCCTCGCCTCCTCCGAGCGCGTTCTCAGGAAGTTCGCGATGGCTCAGTGGGTGCTTCTTGCTGCTTGGATCGGATTCTTAGGACTGTACGGGCTTGTATCCGTCACGTTGCCCAAGAGCGCCGCGCTCACGGCCTTCGGCGACATCGCTCAGGCGCTGGCCGCCGCATTCGCATGTGGATGCCTGTTCTTAAACGCGGGATCGCAAGAGCGGCGCACTCGTGCTTTCTGGCTGTTGCTCGGCGCCGGCTGCGCCACCTGGCTTTTGGGCCAGTTCATGTGGACATACTTCGAGGTCATTCGCGGCCAAGAGGCTCCGAACCCCTTTATCGGTGACGTGATTCTGTTCCTCCATCCTGTCCCCATGATGTGGGCTCTCGCACTGAAACCGCACGACCGTCGCGAAGATCCCGACTTCCACATCGGTTATCTCGACTTTTCGCTGCTTCTAGTCTGGTGGGTCTATCTCTACCTCTTCGTTGTGATTCCGTGGCAGTACGTGGCACCGGACGTGATGGCTTACGGAGTCAGCTACGACTATCTCGCCGCGGTCGAGAACGGCTTGCTGGCAGTGGGATTTGCGGTTCTGATTGGTCGCTCAAAAGGCGTTTGGCGAGAGATATACGCGCACCTCTTCAGCGCGTCACTCTTGTACGCCGCCGGTTCATACCTAGCCAACTGGGCCATCGATCGGCAGGACTATTACACCGGCAGTCCATTCGATCTGCCGATATTGGCCTCGTTCGTGTGGTTTGGAACCGCAGGGCTCGTTGCATACCAGCGCAAGCCGGCACCTGACCCGGTTCCCCGCCATGAGCAGGAGTTGAGCCGGTGGCCCGCTCGTGTTGCGATGACGGCCGTGGTGTCGATCCCACTCATGGCCCTGTGGAGCTTGCGCTACAGCCCCAACCGTGAGGCCGTGCGCACGTTCCGTATCGGAGTGACGCAGGTCACGCTTCTGGTGGTCTCCGCGCTTGCCTTCTTGCGCCAGAGGCTTGTTGACCGCGACCGCATTCGATTGCTCGAAGCTTCGCGTGATTCGCTCGAAAACCTCAAGCACATTCAGTCGCAGATGATTCAGACGGAAAAGCTCGTCTCGATCGGCCAGTTGGCGGCTGGAGCAGCGCATGAAATTAATAACCCGCTGACCGGCATCCTCGGCTATTCAGACCTGCTCGTAGATGACCAGGCATTAGGCGACCGGCAACGCCAGGTAGCAGAAAAAATCCGAATGCTCGCCCGGCGGATCAAATCCCTCGTCACAAGCTTGTTGAGTTTTGCTCGCCGCGTCCCGACAGAGAAGGCCGATCTCGACATCAATCAAGTGATCGCCAATGCCCTTCACCTGAGCAATCTAGACTTGCGCGGAAAGAATGTGACCATCGAGACGGCGCCCGACGCGAAATTGCCGCCAGTGCGCGGAGATGCGAATCAGATTCTTCAAGTGTTCTTCAACCTGATGAGCAATGCGGTAGACGCCCTGGAAGAGGTTGGCGGGGGTAAGCTTGTGATTCGCACCGACCACAATGAGGAGAGAGTTTTCATCGAGTTCTCCGATACGGGCCCCGGAATCAAGTCACCCAAGCAGGTTTTCGATCCGTTTTTCACCACCAAGCCGGTTGGCAAAGGGACCGGCCTCGGGCTCAGCATCTGCTATGGAATCGTCCAGGAACACGGCGGCCATATCGAATGCTTCAATCGCCCTCAGGGTGGCGCCACATTCCTGGTTGATTTCCCGGCGGTGCTCAACGGCCATCCCGTTGCCGCGCAACCTGCCGACCCAGACATCACCGCCATATCGAATATGCTCGCCCCCTGAAACTAGTAGTTCCCTTCTCTGGTCGGTGCTAGATTTTTCAAACTTCATTCGAGGTGAATATATGCACCGAGTTCTTACGTGGTTGTCTCTGATAATTTTCGCATTTTGCTGCGCTGGAAGCGTTTGGGCCGCCGATCCGCCCGCTAAAGCCCTGCGCTTCGGCAAGCTCGTCGACGGCAAGGGCAAAGTGTGGTCTGATGCGATCGTAATCGTCCGTGGCGGGCGCATCGCCGATATCACTACCGACCCTTCGAAGATTCCTACGGGGGCCGAAGTAATCGACTTACGGCGTTACACGGCAATTCCCGGATTGATCGACGTCCACACACACATCACCTATTACTGGGACCACTCCTCAAATGTCCTTCCGTTCGATCAGCAGGGCAGTTCGCGGCTACCAGCTGTCACCGTGTTTCTGGCGCAGGAAAACGCGCGGCGGACTCTCGAAGCTGGCGTAACGACGGTGCGCGATCTCGGTGCAAACGACTGGGACGATATCGCGATGCGTGATCTGATCAATCGCGGCGCGATGATCGGCCCGCGAATGTTCGTCGCAGGATATGGAATATACGTAGCGGATGCGCCGCTGCGCCCCGGCTACACCGCTCCACCCGGCGGGCGCGCCGACAACCTCGGTGACGTGATGCGCGTGATTCGTGAGGAAGTAGCAGCCGGAGTGGATGTAATCAAGATGTACGGTTCAACGGGAACCGATAAAGACGTCACCGGCTTCCAAACCTACACGTTCGAGGAAATGAAGGCTGCCGCCGACCTCGCGCACAAGTACGGCAAGCGTTTGGCTGTGCACAGCTACGGTCCTGACGGCGCGAAGGACGCCGTACGCGCCGGCGCAGATTCCGTGGAACACGCCACGGACATGGACGACGAAACGATCGCTGAAATGGCGCGGCGGGGTACCTTCTACGTTCCGACAATCGATCACAATCGCTACTACGTTGACAACTATGTCGCCTTCGGCTGGACGCCGGCCATCGCCGACGGCTTGAATGATTACATCCGGCGAAATTTCGCCACCGCCCAACGCGCATACAAAGCAGGCGTGAAATTCGCTATGGGTTCCGACGCGCTTTTCACCATGTGCGGTCAAAATACTCGCGAACTCGGATGGTTCGTCAAACTTGGAATGACGCCCGAGCAGGCCCTCGCAACCGCCACCACTAACGCCGCCACGCTGCTAGGAAAAGATAAGGAACTCGGCTCTCTTGCTCCCGGATATTTCGCCGACCTAGTCGCCGTTGAAGGCGACCCGCTCGCAGATGTCAACGTGACAATCAACAATGTCCGCTGGGTGATGAAAAGCGGCGCTGTCGTCGTCGATAAAACGAAATAGCCGCCCAGGGGTCGCCGTCCGGTGCCTCACCCACGGACGCTTATTCGCTGCTAATCGTTTGACGACACGACCTTCGCATTCTGAAACACAGCGATTCAGGGCGGTTCATACTGGTGCTCGCTGAGGCTTGAACGCTAACCCTCAGGAACTCGACGGAGAAATCAGCATGGACGCTCCAACTCTTATTCCGGACTTGCCAGCAACGAAGTCGGATCCTGCACCATCCGCTGACTCCCCATCGCCCGCGGCATCAACAGTCCTACCTACGCCAGTCGTACCTGGCGCTGCCCCGCCAGGGCGTCCCGCCGCTCAGATCATCCGCACCCCCGTCCTGATCGCGTCGATGATCGCAGCAGCTAAAGACGCGAGTGATTTGATTTTTTCGCCCGGCCGCGCGCCCCAGGTAGACATGCACGGAGGCTTGATCCAGCTCAAGATCCCCGGCATTGGCGTTCTCACGCCTGAAGACACCGCGCGGATCGCCGCGGATTTGATCGGACGAAATTCGATCGCGCTGCAAAAGCTGAAAGAACAGGGCTCGTGCGACATTTCGTACAGCCTTCCGAAAGTCTCTCGATTCCGCGTGAATGTTTTCACACAGCGCGGCACCTGCGCCATCGTGATGCGCGTGATCCCCAGTTCGATTCCTGATTTCAAATCGCTCAATCTTCCCGACGCGCTAGCCGAAACCATCAATCTTCGCAACGGCATCGTCCTCGTCACCGGCCCCACGGGAAGCGGTAAATCATCCAGCCTCGCCGCGATTCTGAACAAGATTAACGAAGAGAAGGCCTATCATATAATCACGATCGAAGACCCCATCGAATTTCTGCATCCGCATAAGCGCGCCACCATCCACCAGCGCGAACTGCACAGTGACACGCCCAGCTTCGCCCTTGCCTTGCGTGCCGCGCTGCGCCAAGCCCCTAAAGTGATTCTGGTCGGCGAGATGCGCGACAAGGAAACAATCGAAGTTGCGCTCGAGGCCGCCGAAACCGGCCACGTCGTGTTTTCCACGCTCCATACCACGGACGCCTCCAAAACGATTGAGCGCATCATTGGTGTCTTCCCGCTTGCCGATCAAAACGCGATTCGCAATCGCCTTGCAAAGGCGTTCCGCTACATCGTCTCGCAGCGCCTGATCCCGCGGCTCGACGGAAAAGGCCGCGTAGCTGCTTTCGAAATTCTGAAATCCACGATGCGCACGCGCGATTACATCGAAAAGGGCGAAACTGAGGGAAAATCGCTGCTCGATGCCATGCGCGACGGCGAGACGGAAGGCATGCAGTATTTCGACGGCGAAATCGAAAAGTTGATTCGCGCGAAAATCGTGGATATTGAAACCGGCCTCTCCTATTCGACGAACGCCGGCAATCTTCGCCTGCAGCTCGCCGATCTCATCGAACGCAACGGCGGCGAAGATAATTTCCCGTCCACGGTGATAAAACCAGTTCCCCTGCGCGACAAAGAAATCGAAATCGAGCGCTAGCAAAAATCCAAGCCACAGATAGCGGCCGGACTGCCATCGTGTTCCCTTGTAGCGCCGGCCCGGAGATGGCATGGTACGCTACCGAGCCGACTCTCCGTTTTACCTCGCACTACCATGGCGACGTGCCGCGTTTATGCCTGCCCTTTGGGAGGTAAGCCCACGTGAACGCCCAACTTCTTCAAGAGAGCATTTCCACCTCGACGCTGACATCACCTGCTGAATGGCGCGGCACACCACTGCGAAAATATCCACGATCGAGTTTCAGTTTCTGGGTCCATGTGTTTATGTTTCTGGTTTCGAATGTTATCGCCGCCATTCGCCTTAGAACCGAACTCACACGGCCCGGATGTTGCCACCTCCGAAGTTGACACGAAATAATCGGCACAGCCTGGAACACTTTTGGGAACTGTGAACGCCGTTTTCAGGAATGCAGGTGTGTTGGCGGGAACGGAAACATCCGGAGGAGCAGGGAGTTAGACCGAAGTGTTCGATTCTCCGTTAGCCATCCTCGCCGCAGCGGCGCTCGCAACGATTTTGATAGTCGGGTGCCGCGTGCTGTTAGGAATCGTGTCGACCAGAAGAAAGCACAGTAACTGACCTCACGACGATTTGAGCAACGAATTGTGGTGGTGGACGTGGGGGGGATCGAACCCCCGGCCTCATCGTTGCGAACGATGCGCTCTCCCAGCTGAGCTACACGCCCACAGTGCGAATAATTCTAGCAAACGCGCGCAGCGCTACCAAACGCGATTCCGGACTCGATTCTCACGCCGCGAGCGCTTTCGCCGCATAGGCGATCACATCCGCCGCCTTTCCCGGCTCCGCAACGCTGCCCTGCGCAAAATCTCTCGCTCCGCCGCCCTTGCCACCGAATTGCTTCAGCGCGTCGCGGAGCAGTGCGCCCATGTCGTGCGGCAATCCCTTCGTCTGCGCGAAGACGAGGTGACCGCTTGCATGGCTACCAAGCAGCGCGACTACATCCGCTTCCGCAACAAGCTTCGCCGCCAGTAGCCCCAGATACGCGGGCGTGGCCTCATCGAGCACCGAAGCGATCACACGTGGTCCTTGAGCCTCCGCTTGGGACGCAAGCAACCCCCCCGCCTCGTGCTCGGCCAGTCGCTCTTCAAGACGCTTCACTGCTCCGTGCTGTGCGCGCCGTTCCTCAATCAACTTGCCAAGCACCGCGGGTACCTCCGCTGATCCGCAACTCAATAGCGACGCAGCCTGAGTCAACGTTGAGAAGTCGCTGCGCGACGCCGCGAGCGCGCGAAATCCGCACACGAATTCCACGCGGCACTGATCCCTTCGCCGCTCGAGTTTGCGAATCAGCAGCAACCCCGCCTGGCCGGTGCGTTCGAGATGGGTTCCGCCGCAAGGCTGCCGGTCGAACCCTTCCACCTCGATCGCGCGCAGAATTCCTTCGCGCTCCACTTTCTTCCGAATCCCCGCTTCGGCCAACTCCTCAGCAGTCCCGAAGCGAATTACGACTGGCTTATCTTCGAAAATCACTTCGTTCACGCGCCGCTCAGCCTTCTCAAGGTGCTCCGCCTTCACGGCGGACGTATCCAGATCGATAGTCGAAATCTCCTTGCCCAGATGAAACGAAACCGTCTGAAATCCAAATAGCTCGATAAATGCAGCCGAAAGCAGATGCTGCCCGGTATGTTGCTGCATGTGCTCGATGCGTCGTGGCCAATCGATCGCGCCGTGAACAGGCCCCACCGGCACCGCCGCCGACGCGTAATGCACCACCTTGTGCTCCACGTCGGCCACTTCAATCACCGGCACATCCCCGAGCTTCCCTATATCGTGCGGCTGACCGCCCGACGTGGGATAAAACGCCGTGCGATCGAGCACAATTTTCCAGCGCTCGCCGTCCTTCTCGCACGAAATCACCTGCGCATCAAACTCGCGCAAAAACGAATCGCGATGATAGAGCCGCTCCGTCACTGCGCTCATCTCCCGCGGTTGTTCTACGGGTTTTTGTCCTTCACTCATCACTATCCTTCAAGCCCTTTCTGCCACACCTCGCTATATTTATATCCACATCCAGTATTAAACAGCACCACGCGCTCGTGCGGCTTGATCCATCGCTCCCCCGCAAGTTTTCGCGCTGCAACCACGGTCGCGGCCCCCTCTGGCGCAGCAAAAATTCCCTCCGCCGACGCAAGCTCCTTCCCCGCCGCCAGCATCTCATCATCCGTCGCCGTCACAGCAGTTCCCCGCGTCGCGCGCAGTCCCGCCAGAACAAGAAAATCTCCCAGCGCCTTCGGCACGCGCAATCCCGACGCAATCGTCGCCGCCTTCTGCCACGGAGGCGCGCTCGGTTCCCCGCGCACATACGCTTCGACAATCGGCGCACACCCCGTCGCCTGCACCACCACCATCCGCGGCCGCTCGCGCCCAATCCATCCCATCTCTTCCATTTCCTCAAACGCCTTGCACATCCCGATCAACCCAACGCCGCCGCCCGTCGGGTAAATAATCACATCGGGCAACTTGCCGTCGAACTGCTCCCACAACTCATACCCCATCGCCTTCTTGCCCTCAATCCGATACGGCTCCTTCAGCGTCGAAACTTCAAACCATCCTTCCTTCTCCTTATACTCGCCCACGTACCGACCGCAATCCGAAATCAATCCGTCAAGCTTCCGCACGTCCGCGCCAAAGGCCTCGCATTCCATCATATTCGCGCTTGGAGTATCCGCTGGCATCACGATCACGCACGGAATCCCCGCCGCCGCCGCGTATGCCGCCAACGCACCGCCCGCATTGCCTGCCGTCGGTATGGCAAGCTCCTTCGCGCCCAGTTCCTTCGCCCGACTCACCGCTGCCGAAAGCCCGCGCGCCTTGAAAGACCCCGTTGGATTCAGCCCCTCGTCTTTGACGTAGAGCCCATCGAGTCCGATTCGCGCGCCCAGCCGTCGCGCATGAATCACCGGCGTCATCCCCTCGCCCAACGAAACCGCCTCCCGCGCCGGCAACACCTCCGCATACCGCCACATATTCGCCGGCCGCGCCTTCAGCGCCTCGCGCGTCAACGTCCGCGCCGCCTTCGCCAGATCGTAACGCGTCAGCAAAGGCCCGCCGCACCCGCACAAATTCTGCAGCCTTTCGTGCGAGCACCTCTCGCCGCATTTCGAGCACTCAAGGTGAGTAATTGTCGTGGGAAGAAAATCGGTCATGTCAAAACGAGAATATCACACGGGCCTGACGCCATTTCTGTGGGGTTAGTTGCGATCGTGACGATTTTTCAATAGAGACTCGGCAGAAACCACGGACCATCGTCTCAGTGCAAGGCTACTTTGGAAGAGCCGTCAACTCTGCATCATCCTTCTTCCAGAAAAACTGCGGGAATTTCTTCTCCGCCGGCCAAACCTCATCCAACGTATCCGCCGAATAGACCACGCCGTTCTTCACCACATATTCCAGGTCCCGCGAATTGCGAATATCGTCCAGCGGATTCGAATTCAGCACCAGCAAATCCGCCAACTTCCCTGGCTCTAGAGAGCCGATCTGCTTCTCGAGTCCGATACTCTCCGCTCCGTTCATCGTCGCGGACCACAGCGCCTGCCAGGGCGTCATCCCGCCCGACTGCAGCATCCACAGCTCCCAGTGCGCCCCAATTCCCTGCTGCTCGCCATGCGAGCCCAGAGCCACATGCCCGCCACTGCGAACGATTCCGGCCGCTCCCTGCGCGATCAGCGGAAACGAATACTCTTCATCGAACAGCAGCACGCGCCGCCGCGCCACGCTGTCCACCTGCTCGTGCGGCGTGAAGCGCATCACTTTCGGATCGGCATGAATATCCATTCGCTGCCGCCAATAAAATTGTCCGAATTCAGCTCCATAAGAAACGATCAAAGTCGGCGTATACGTGGTGCCTGCTTGTGCTTCCAGCTGGATTACGTCCTTGTAGATCGGCACGATCGGCAAGCAGTGCTCCACGCCCGTATAACCGTCAAGCACCATGCTCAAGTCCGTTTTCAAATCGCCGCCACCTTCGGCGGTGATATTCACGCCTTCTTTCGCGGCCGCCATCACCAGCCACTGCCGCTGGATTCTTCGCGGCTGCATGTACTCCTTCAACGAGTCAGCGCCATGTGTCTTGTAGCGCTTCACCAGATTTTCTGCATCCTCTGCGCTAGAGATTCCCCCCGCAGTCGTTGTGATCGCGGTGCCCGTCGAATAGATTCGCGGCCCGGCCAAATCGCCCACCGCCACCAGTTCGCCCTGCGCAAACACAGTATTCGACTCAATCGAGGGATCGCGGGTGGTCGTCACTCCATACGCGAGATTCTCCGCATAAGACCACTCCTCATTCGTCATCTCCGGCCGCTCGGTTTTCAGATGCGAGTGAATATCCACCAGCCCCGGCACGATCGTCTTCCCGGTCACGTCGATGACCTTCGCGCCAGCAGGCGCCGAGATGCTTCCTGACGCTCCAATCGCCTTGATCCGGTTGTTCTCGATCAAAATGTCGCCCTGCGCAATAACCTCGTCTCCCTTCATCGTGACGATTCGCGCCCCTCGCAAGAAGAGCTGTCCTTGCGGCGTATCGCGCGGCACCTGCAGTGAAATCGCAAACGTCTCCGGCTTCCAATTTTCCGGCTTGTCTTTTTCAGGTTTTGGAGCGCTTAGCACAACGTCGCGCTTCACGCGGTAGAAGTCATTGGCGAAGCTCCACGTCAGCGTCCTGCCCCCGTCCGCCCAGTAGAGGTAGTTCGCGCCTTCCTTCGTCAAGCGCCGCAGCGGCACTTCTGGAGTCTTGAAGTTGATATTCACGGTCGCATCTCCCACCTTCGGAAACGCCGCGAGATATGCGTCATAGCGATTCTGAATCGCCAGCCATTCGCCGTCAGGCGACGGAATGATCAGCACGAATGTTCCATCCACGTGAATATGTGTTTTCTTATCCACGCCATCGAGCCTCACCGATTTCAGCAAGCGTGCGGGTGGTGTCGGTGTTTCGATGGGCCCAGCCGGCACGTCTTCCATGTAATACACCCGCGTCCCATCGTTATTGAACGTCGGCTGCTGGTATCCTTCCGGCAAAGTCACCACCTTGTGGCTCTCCCCGCCATCCACTGCGACCCACCGGATTTCCCGCACTTCGCTGTCTTTACCCCCGCCATCCTCCGAAAGCCAACCATGCTTCGATCCCATCACAAAAAGTAATTTGCCCCCATCCGGCGACCATTGCGGCGCCGAATAATATCCAGCCACGGCGCTGATCTTCGTGGCGTTGCCGCCGACCGCAGGAATTTTCCAAAGCTCGCCGCCATCCGCATCCGACCACGTCACATACGCAATCCACTTTCCGTCTGGAGAAAATGTCGGCTCATATTCGCGCAACTCGACCTTCGTCAACCGCCGCGGCTTGCCATCCGGCAAATCCATCACCCAAATTTTCCCCACCGCGCTGAACGCGATCCGTTTCCCGTCGGGTGACTGGTTCGTCCATCGCATCTGGTGCACCGTCAGCGGCCCGTCGTCCACCGCGTAGTCCACATGCACGCGCGGTCCCAGGTCCAAATCCACCTTTGCACTGAACGGAATCGTCGCCACCTGCCGTGTCGCCAGATCCACTCGCTGGATGTGCCCGTCACGCGTGAAGATCACCGCTTTCGAGTCTGGCGTGAAAGCATACCCTGGCAGCAAATCGTTCACCGCGAAGCCCTCTTGATCGTCGCGCTGCACGGGTAACGCCAGCCAGTGCTCCTCGCGCGTCGCCAGATCGCGAATGCGCAAGCCCGTCTTCGCATCCTGCCGCGACGCATACACCAGCCATTTCCCGTCCGGCGACACGATTGGCCGCAGTCCGCCGCCATACTCCGAGGTCAGTCTCTCAATCTCGCCCGTCTCGCGATTGAAACTCATCACCTGAAATTTCCCGATGTCCACGTTGTACTGATACCGTCCCGCATGGCTGGAGAAGTAGACGAGCTTGCCGTCAGCCGAAAAAACTGCTCCCGAACTGATCTGTGTTTCCCCTTTGCCGCCTTTCACCAGCTCAACGCCCTTCCCTCCATCCTTGTGAAACATCCAAAGACTCGTGTACCGCAAATAATCCGTCGGCCCCGGATACTGCCCGTACTTCCGCACCACAATATAATTTCCGTCCGGCGACCACGCCGGCGATCCCAGCTGATCGTCAGTCTCTTCACTCACCTTTTTCGCTTCCTTGCCCTCGATCTGTGAGCCGTCCACATTGATCAACCACAAATTGTCGCTGCCGTTCCGGTCGCTGATAAACGCAATCTGCTTTCCATTCGGTGAAAATCGCGGCTGGCAATCCCACGCCGGCCCGCTCGTCAATCGCTTCGCGTCTCCGCCCGTCGAAGGAATCACATAGAGATCGCCCAGCAAATCGAAGACGATTTGCTGGCCGTCGGGCGACACATCAATCGACATCCAGGTCCCCTCGTCCGTCGTAAAACTCACCTTGCGCGTCGTCTTTAGCGGCAGCGTCTCTTCTTTTTTCTCATCCTTTTTGTCATCTTTCTTCTCATCGGCCTGTTGCGCGGCACCCGATTTCGACTTATCATCTCGCGATCGCAACCCAGCACCGTTCACGCCAACACTTCCTGCAAAGAGGACGCCCACCGCCAGCAAAGGCCCCGCGTACCGCATCACTCGCCCAATATTCACAGTGGAAATCATTCAGGAAACTCCCTCCGAGCAGCAGCGGCCGTGCCTGGCTCCGATGTTCAGCAAACCGCTGATTGTAACCCATGCTGCAACCAGAGCCACACCCGCGCATTGCCGGTTTCAGACGCAGCAGCACCCGTTTCGTTTCACGGCTGAAGGTTATAGATGAAAATCGAGGACGAAAGCGACGCAGACCGAACCTTACTTCGCCTTTCAGTAGCACAGGCATTCCTGCCTGTGCCCCAAGCCAAAACCCACCACAATCGACTTGCTTGCCTCAATCGCGAGTCCGTTCTTTGTTAGCAGCGTAGGCTTCAGCCTGCGCCCCAAGCCAAAACCAACCGCTATTCGACTTGCTTGCCCAATCGCGCTCTCGTTCTTTCGGCCCTTGCGCGCCGATCAACTCCCAATCGCCCTCAAACTCTCCCCCGCCGCCCCAATCGTCCGCTCAATATCCGCATCGCTATGCGCCGCCGACACAAACAGCGCCTCAAATTGCGACGGCGCGATAAACACCCCGCGCGAAAGCATCTCCCTGAAAAACGCTGCATACATCATCGTATCCGATTTCTTCGCGCCGCTATAATCCGTCACCGCCTCGCTCACAAAAAACATCGTCATCAATGACCCCACCGCATTCACGCTCCCGGCCACGCCGCTTTCCCTCAATGCTGTCCGCAAACCATCCGCCAAGCGCGCAGCCTTCCGATTCAACTCCTCATAGAATCCCGCTGCCTTAAGCTTCGGCAACGTCGCCAGCCCTGCCCGCATCGCCAGCGGGTTCCCCGACAGCGTTCCCGCCTGATAAACCGGCCCCAGCGGCGCCACCATCTCCATAATCTCCGCCCGCCCGCCATACGCCGCCACCGGCAACCCGCCTCCTATAATTTTCCCCATCGTTGTCAAATCCGGTTCAATTCCAAAAAGCCTTTGCGCTCCGCCATGTGCGCTGCGAAATCCCGTAATCACCTCATCAAGAATCAGCAGCGCCCCATCGCGCTTCGTCAGCTCCCGAAGGCGCTCGAGAAAACCGCGCGCCGGCGCCACCACACCCATATTCGCTGCCACCGGTTCCACAATCACCGCCGAAATTTCCCCGGCATGCTGTTTGAAAATTTTCTCCACCGCCTCCGCATCGTTGTACGGCGCATTCAAAGTCAACTTCGCCAGCGCCTCCGGCACCCCTGGGCTCGACGAAATTCCCAGCGTCGCCAGCCCCGACCCAGCCTCGACCAAAAAACTGTCCGAATGCCCGTGATACCCGCCCTCGAATTTCAAAATCAAATCCCGCTTCGTGAATCCGCGCGCCAACCGGATCGCGCTCATGGTCGCTTCCGTACCCGAGCTGACGAATCGCATCCGCTCAATCGACGGCAGCGCCCCCGCAATCTGCTCCGCAAGCTCAATCTCAAGCGGCGAAGTCATCCCATAGCTAGTTCCCAGCTTCGCCTGCTCCCCCACAGCCCGCACCACATCCGGATGCGCATGCCCCAAAATCAGCGCTCCCCACGAGCACACATAGTCTATATATTCGCGCCCATCCACATCGTAGAGCCGCGCCCCCTCCGCCCGCTCAATCACCAGCGGAGTCCCCCCCACAGCCCGAAACGCCCGCACCGGGCTATCCACCCCGCCCACAAGAATCCGGCTCCCGCGCTCAAACACCTCCGCCGACTTCGGCCTCTCGCCGCCTCTACTCATCCACTTCACCCCTTCCGCCGCCCCTTTCAACTTATCTGCCTCCTCAAGCCCTTTGGTAGCCGCGACGACGCTTTCCTCGTCGCGGGCCTTTCAGTAGCACAGGCCTCCGCCGACAGGCGGCAGCGTGAAAATGACGCCTGTGCCCCAATCCAGAACGCAGCGCGATCGACCCGCTCACCTCAATCGCGACATCGTTCTTTAAGTAGCGCAGGCTTCAGCCTGCGCTCCCCAGCGCCGGTAGGCGCGGCAAGAAGTTAGCCCAGGCCGTAAGAGCGCGCGAGCGCGTACCTCTCGCGGTGCTTTTCCCCGAGCCTTTGATCGCCTGTGTTCCAAATCGGGAAAAGCAAGCAACCCCAGTTCTGCTTGATTTCGAGATTACTCTCTGGTAATCTACCTGCGATGAAAGCATCAATGCATCGCTCGGTTCAACGCGCCTCGCAGGAGGCGCCGTAGGCGCCATCCGACGCGCCACTCCTCGAAACCATCTCAAATTTCTAATCGTTACACCGCGATTAGAATTCCCCCCAAGTCACACAAAACAATCACCGAATCAAATTTCTAATCGTTACAAAATGCGTTTTTTGCGGTCGAATTTCTCACGCGGCCGCTCAGCAATGCTTCAACCACCGCGCTACGTCCTTGGCATGATACGTCAGCACAATCTCCGCCCCCGCCCGCTGGATACTCGTCATGATCTCGAGCACCACCCGCTGCTCCTCAATCCAGCCATTCCGCGCCGCCCCCTTCACCATCGCATACTCGCCGCTTACGTTGTAGGCGGCCACCGGCACGTCAAACCGCTCGCGAACTCGCTGAATAATATCCAGATACGGCAGCGCTGGCTTCACCATGATCACGTCCGCGCCCTCTTCCAAATCGAGCGCCACCTCGCGCAACGCCTCCCGTGCGTTAGCCGGGTCCATCTGATAGCTGCGCCGGTCCCCAAACTGCGGTGCCGACTGCGCCGCCTCGCGAAACGGCCCGTAAAACCCCGAACAATACTTCGCGGCATAAGAAAGAATCGCCACATCCTCAAATCCATTCGCATCCAGCTTCTGCCGGATCGCGCCCACGCGCCCATCCATCATGTCCGACGGCGCCACAATATCCGCCCCCGCCCGCGCATGCGACAGCGCCGCGGCGGCCAGCCGCTCGACGCTCGGATCGTTCGCCACGTCGCCATTCTCGATCACACCGCAGTGCCCGTGGCTGGTGTACTCGCACAAACAAACATCCGTGATGACCAGCAGATCGAGCTTGGCTTTGCGAATAGCTTCAATCGCGCGTTGTACAGCGCCATTCGGATGCGATGCCTCGGAGCCCACTTCGTCCTTCTTATCCGGCAGGCCAAACAAAATCACCGCGGGAATTCCGAGCCCCGCCACTTCGCGGCACTCCTCCACAATCTGGTCCACCGACTGCTGGAAAATCCCCGGCATCGAGCTCACTTCGGTACGCACTTTCGTCCCCGGGCACGCGAACATCGGGTATACCAGCCCGCTCGTCGAAAGCCGCGTCTCGCGAACGAATCCCCGCAGCGCCTCGGTGCGCCGCAATCGCCTCGGTCTGTGAGTCGGAAATGTCATGCGCCCCTCACGTTTTCGAACCCTTCGCTAAAACCTGCCGCTGATAGTGCTTCGCGATTGCATCGGCCAGCCCCGCCGCGGACGATTCATTTGCTTCGATCGCCACTCGCGCTGCAGCTTCGCGCATTGCTCGTGCCGTCGTCGGCCCAATCGCCGCAAAATCCACTCGCGACGAAAGTTCTGCCAGGCGGGTCGCGCCCATCACATCTCTTAGATTGTGATACGCCGATGGGCTGGCGAAAACAATCGCGTCCACATCAGCTCGCTGCACTCGATCCAAAACCGGGGCGTCCAGCATCTTCGGCGCTGCCGTTCGATACGCCACCACTTCGGTTACCCGCGCTCCCGCTCCCCGCAGCAAATTCGGCAAGCGGTCGTCCGCTCGGTCGCTTCGAGGCAACAGCACGCGGCCGTTTCGCAGCGAAGCCCCTAGTTCGCGCGCCAGCCCCTCGCCGCTTTGCTCCTTCGCGGTGTAGGCGACTCGACAACCAGCCTCAGCTGCGGCTTGCGCGGTCGCTGGTCCAACCGCCGCAATCGAAGGTTTCTCAGCATGCAGAACCTTCGGATCGAGCTTTAATTCGCGCAAACGCTGCGCGAGGAATCGAACTGCATTCTGGCTCGTCAGCAGAATCCAGTCAAATTCACCGATCGCACGCAGCGCCGAATCCACCGGCTGCCAATCCAAAGGCGGCGCGAAACTCACAGTCGGCAAAATGAGCACCTCGGCGCCGAGTCTCTCCAGTTCGCGAATCAATTCACCGGCTTGGTCAGGCGCGCGCGTCACCACGATGCGCTTCCCTGCCAGCGGCTGGTTAGCTCCGTCCAACGGATCTTCCCGCGAGCTGCAAAATCCGGCCCGCTCCCGCATCAAGCAATTTCTTTGCGACTTCGCGTCCGAGAGCCTCGGCGTCTTTTTCCGAGCTGCATGCAGCCGACCCGCTCCGGCGGACGCTTTCCGCGCCGTCAGCCGACAGCACGCAGGCGTCGAGAACCAGTTTGCTTCCCTCGAATCGTCCCCACGCCCCCAGAGGAAGCCTGCAGCCGCCTTGCAAATTGGCCAGCACCGTTCTCTCCGCGGAAACTGCGAGCGACGTCTCGGTATCAACCAGGGTCGTCACAAAGGAGAATTCCTCTTCGCGCGACGCGAGGAATTCGAGCCCCAGCGCGCCCTGCCCAACAGCAGGCAGCATGATTTCGGGCGGAAGAATTTCAGCGATACGGTCGGAGGCATTCAACCGGTCGAGTCCTGCTTTTGCGAGAACCATCGCATCCACTTCGCCGCTGGAGACTTTTCGAAGGCGCGTGTCCACGTTTCCACGCACTTCGACAATTCCAAAATCGCTGCGAAATTGTCGAAGCTGCGATGCGCGCCGCAGGCTGCTGGTGCCGATGCGAGCGCCCTGTGGCAGCTTGGTCAGCGACTCACCGTGCTGCGAAACGAGGGCGTCTCGAGGATCTTCGCGCGGAAACACGACTGCAATCTTGCAACCCTCGGAAAACTCGGTGGGAACATCCTTCATGCTGTGCACGGCCACATCCGCGCGATCCGCGATCAGCGCGTCCTCAAGCTCCTTGGTGAAGATGCCACGAATCCCGATCTGTTCAATCTGAGCGGCGGCAAAGCGGTCGCCGGACGTTTTCACAACAACGATCTCGCTTTCGATTCCGAGCCGCTGGGCGAGCGCGCCACGCAAATGATCGGCCTGCCAGAGCGCCAGAGCGCTGCCGCGTGTGCCAATGCGCAGCTGCTTCAATCTTTGTCCTCGCCCTTCGCCGCGTCCAAGCCGAAAAGGTGCCGAAGGGCGTCGAGCCCTGCCAGATGCCCGCGCATCTCGCGGCTACGCCGCAGCTTCTGCGAAGGCTGCTCTAGAACGCGTTCGATCAGCTCCTCCGTAATGTGCGCGATCCGCGTCCGCTCCTCGGGCGACACGTCGTTCATCTCCGCCAATTTCTCGCGGATGAGCATTTCGCGGTGCTTATGAAAACTATCTCGCAAATCGTCCACAATAGAGCCGGCTTCCAGCGCCGCGCGCCAGGATTCGAATTTTGCGATGTGTTCGGCGACGATGGCTTCCGCTCGCGGCACTTCGGCTTCGCGAGCCTTTTTATTCTGTTCGACGATCTCGCCCAAGTCGTCGATGTTGTAAAGATACAGGTTGTAAAGCCCTGCCGCGTCGTCGGTAATATTGCGCGGCACGCCCAAATCCACCACGAACATCGGCCGCCCCTCGCGCGCTCCAATCGCCTGCTCGAGCAATGCTCGCGTCAGAACAGCGCCAGTGCCTCCCACCGACGCAATCACAATGTCCGGAACTCCGAGCACGCGTTCAAGCGAAGACCACTCGATCGCTTCGCCGCCCACCTTTCGCGCCAACTCTTCCGCGTGGTCGAACGAGCGGTTCACCACTCGCAATCTGCCAATGCCCCGATTGCGCAGGTTTTCAACCACCTGCTCGGCCACCGCGCCTGCGCCCAGAATCAGCGCCGAATGGCCTTTCAAATTGCCGAAGACTCGCTCCGCGAGTTTCACGCCCGCCAGAGCGACCGACATCGGCCGCGCGCCAACTTCCGTCTCCGAGCGCACGCGCTTGCCGACTTCGATCGCGCCCTGAAACATGCGATTCAGCACCGGGCCCGTCGAGCCGTGATCGAGAGCCTGGGTGTAGGCGGTGCGCAACTGCCCGAGGATTTCAGCTTCGCCCAGCATCATCGAGTCGAGTCCCGAGGCAACGCGGAAAAGATGCCGCACCGCGTCCGGCCCATTCCAGCGGTAGAGGCGACCGTTCAAATCCGCGCGCGGCACGCCGTGAAACGACGTAAGGAAAATTTCCATCGCCTCAGCGACAGAGGTGTCCCGTTCGGTGGGAACGCCATAGAGCTCGCTGCGATTGCACGTGGAGAGCACCACGGCTTCGTCGAGAATTCCGCGCTTGCGCAATTCTTCCGCAGCAGCAATCGCCTGCTCGGGGCTGAACGTGACGCGTTCGCGAATCTCAACCGGCGCCGTGTGATGGCTGCACCCGATGAGCGCGACGCCAATTTTCCCCGCGCCGGTTCGTTTCGTGTTGGTTAGAGTCGGCATGGAAACTTAAAAGAAGCGGTGAAACCTCGTCAGGTACAAATTCACAAACGTGTAGCTGAAAAGGACCACGGCGAAATTAAACGCGCACAATTTCGCCGCCCGGGCTCCGCGCCAAGCCGTGCTTCTAGACAATCTGAGATATGCGACATATGCCGCCAGAATCGCAAGCGTAATCACCACTTTCGGATCGCCCCACGAGTAACCGCCGCTCAGCCGGTGTTCCCAAACAAATCCCATGATCACGCCCATTATCAACGCCACCAAGCCCACGTAAACGCTGCTACGTGCCATTCGATCGAGGACGTCGAGAGCGGGAAAGCGCCAGAACGGAGTGGCGAGTTTGCGAGAGCGCAGCACGCGGTCCTGGCCAAGGTAAATCAAGCTCAAGACGAACGAGAGAGCGAAAGCTGCGTAGGCCCACGTGTTGAGCGTCACATGAAACGCGAAGAGCGGACCACGCGCAGGCGGAGGAGGAGGCGCTTCGTTGGGCGTGAGGACGGCAAGCAGAACAATCCACACGATCAGCAGCAGCGTGACGAATGCGCCGACCGACCGCTGCTGGTGAAACAGTTCGAGACCCAGATACGTGACGCCGAGCAACCACGCAAACAGCGACATCGAGCCGTAAAGATCATTGTAAGGAACGGTATGAATCCAACGCGAACGCTCGAGCAGCGCAAAATAGTGCATCACGATTCCGCCGGCCAGCAGAAAGGTGGCCGCTCGACCCAGCCACAAATCCGGCACATAGAGAAAGCGCGCGTAGCAGAGAAAGCTAGCGATATAGAGCGCCAGACTAACGTAGCCGAGATAGTAGTGAGTCATTTCCGCTTACGCGGCTTTTTTCTCGCCGCTTCTGTATGTGCCTGCGACCTTTAATAAAACGCAATTATAGCCCCGATTCGGGCGTGAACGCCCTGTACCACAGGCCACTATCGTATCTGACCCGAAACGTGCGACCCTTGGGCCCTTCTGCTATCATCGTTTTGATCCACAGGAACGCATGAGCCGGGTAAACGAAAACCGAAAGGAATTGTTTCTGCGCGCCTGCCGGTTCGAGCCGGTGGAGCGCGTGCCCGTCTGGATCATGCGCCAAGCTGGGCGTTACCTGCCGGAATATCAAGCCGTTCGCGCCGAGCATTCCTTCCTTGAGATATGCAAGACGCCAGAGCTTGCGACTGAAGTTTCGCTACAACCTTTTCGCACTATCGGCGTGGATGCCGTGATCGTGTTCTCAGATATTTTGATTGTGGCGGAAGCGATGGGGATGCAGCTGGACGTACCCGATTCGGGGCCGGTGCTGTCGAATCCGGTGCGCGATCGCGCAGCGGTCGAGCGGCTTCGCGATTTCGATCCGGAGCGCGAGACGCGATTTGTCGGCGATGCGATACGGGCGATTTGCCACGACGTTGGGCCAGAGGTTCCGGTGATTGGTTTTGCGGCGGCGCCGTGGACGCTCGCGTGTTACATGATCGAAGGTCAGACGCGCGGTGATATTTCGCGGGCGAAGCAATTCATGCGCGAGGAGCCGGAGTTGCTGCGGGCTTTGCTCGATCGTATCGCGACCGCAACCGCAGCGTATTTGAAGATGCAGATTGCGGCTGGAGCCGCTGTCGTGCAGCTGTTTGACACGTGGGCTGGTGAGTTGACGCGTGACGAGTATGAGACTTTCGAATTGCCGGCTACGCATTCAGTGTTCGCGTCGCTTGATGCGCCGGGCATACCGACAATTCTTTATGGCAAAGGAAGCTCGCATTTGATTGAGCTGCAGTCGAAGGCTGGAGCGGATGTGCTGAGTCTCGACTGGCGGACGGATCTTGCTGAAGCGCGCCGCACCGTCGGCGATCGCGTGGCGCTGCAGGGAAACGTGGACCCGAATATTCTGCTCGGGGATGAAGCGACGATTCGCGAGGCTGCGCGGGAAGCAGTAGAGAAGACTGGCGGACTCGGGCACATTTTGAATTTGGGGCATGGGATTTTGCCGGCGACGCCGGTGCAGAATGCGCGGGCGTTTGTGGAAGCGGGACAAACGGCGCCGATTCCGGCGCGGGCTCATAGCGGCGAGGCGGACTAGATGAATCCGGCGCGCGCTACTGAAAACCAAGCGGACAAACTAGAAATCGGGCAGATTTCCGACGCGGCGCTGGAGAAATACAATCGGCCGGGGCCGCGGTATACGAGTTATCCGACGGCGCCGGTGTGGAAGGATGATTTCGGGCCGGAGGATTTCGAGAAGTATTGCGCGCGGGCGGAAGAACGGGCTACGCCCGTTTCGCTGTACATGCATATCCCCTTCTGCGAGAGCCTCTGTCTTTTCTGCGCTTGCAATGTTTCGATTCAGAAAGATAAGAGCGTCGCGATTCCTTACCTTGAAACCCTGAAGCGCGAAATCAGCCATGTGAGCACGCAGGTTTCGAAGAAACGGCCGGTGATTCAGTTTCACTGGGGCGGCGGCACGCCGACTTATTTGACGCCTGTGCAGATGGAGGATCTTTTCGGGCATACGCGCGAGCGGTTTCAGTTCGCACCGGACGCGGAAATCGGAATCGAGGTTGATCCGCGGGTGACGAATCGCGCGCACTTCGAGACGCTTCGCAAACTTGGCTTCAACCGGCTGAGCATGGGCGTGCAGGATTTCGAGCACAAGGTGCAGGAGACGATTCATCGCGTGCAGCCGTATGAGATGACGCGCGATCTGATCCTGACTGCGCGCGAGCTTGGATTTGAAAGCATCAATGTAGATTTAATTTATGGCTTGCCTTATCAGACGGCTGAGAGCTTCAAGGCCACGATCGAGAAGACGCTTACCCTGGAGCCCGATCGCATCGCGATGTTCAGCTATGCGCACGTGCCGTGGCTGAAGAAGCAGCAGGGGTCGTTTGAAACGCATTTGCCGGAAGGAATGGAGAAGTTTCGAATTTTTCGAGCGGGGCTGGAAGGCTTTCTGAATGCCGGCTATCACTACATCGGCATGGACCATTTCGCGAAGCCCGGTGACGAACTTTCGGTGGCGCAACGCAATCGCACGCTGCACCGGAATTTTCAGGGGTATACAACGAAAGCGGGCGCGGACCTTTACGGAATGGGCGTGAGCGCGATCAGCTCGATCGGCGAAGCGTATGCGCAAAATCGGCGGGAGGTTCCGGCGTATCAATCGGCCGTGGCTTCGCGCGGCATTGCGACTATGCGCGGGTATCGTTTGTCCGAAGACGACCGCTTGCGAAGGGATGTGATCGGGCGGCTTTTATGCCACACGGTGATTCCGAAGGGCGAGGTGGAACGCGAATTCGCGATTTCGTTCAATGAATATTTCGCGCCGGAGCTTGGGCGCCTGGAGCAATTGCAGGAAGAAGGACTCGTGGTGCTTGACGGCGATGAAATTCGCGTGGCACCGCTGGGCCGCATTTTCATTCGCAATGTGGCGATGACGTTTGACCGCTATCTACACGAGCAACAGATGGATCAGCGGCCACTGTTTTCAAAGACGCTGTGACGGACGCCGATGGGTGATCCCAAGCAAGTGATTGTGATTGGCGCGGGGATTTCCGGGCTTGCCTGCGCGTATCGGTTGAAACAACTTGGCCTGCCGGTAGTTCTTCTGGAAGCTTCTGCGCGCGCAGGCGGGCTTGTTGGCAGCGTGCGGAAGGACGGTTTTCTTTTTGAATCCGGGCCGCAGAGTTTTCAAGGTACCGAACCACTCCTCGAACTGATCCGCGAAGTTGGAATCGAAGGGGAGCTGCAGCGGGCCGATCCCCGGGCGCCGCGGTTTATTTATCTTCGTGGCCGACTGCAGAAAATTCCGATGACGCCCCAGGGGCTGATGGCTAGTTCCCTGCTCGGATTGAAATCGCGCGCAAAAATTATGTCTGAACCTTTCAAGCGGACGAAGCCGCCGACGAAGGAGGAATCGGTTGCGGATTTCGTACGGCGGAAATTCGGGCATGAAATTCTCGAGTATCTTGTGGCGCCGTTTGTGTCGGGTGTGTATGCGGGTGATCCGGAGAAGCTTAGTCTTAAGGCGGCATTTCCGACACTCGAGGAATGGGAGCGCGAGTATGGAAGCGTGTTGCGCGGGGCGATGAAATCGCGACCGGAGAAGGAGAAGCGTAGCGGCCCGCCACCGCTCTGTTCCTTCGAGGATGGCGTCGGCTCGCTCGCGGGGGCGATTGCTGGGAAACTGGGAGGCAGCGTTCGGTTCGGGGCAAAAGTTGCGTCGGTGGGCCGTTCTGCGAATTATCAGGTTTGTGCCGAGTACGACGGACGAAATGAAATGCTGGAGGCGGCGGCGGTGGTCATCGCGACTCCGGCTTACACTGCAGCGCACATGGCGGCGCCGATTTCTTCGCCGTTGGTACACATGCTTTCGGGAGTTGCGTATGCGCCGGTCGCTGTCGTGGCGTGCGGATATTACGAAAAGCAGATTGCAGGGGCCCTGGACGGATTCGGATTTCTGGTGCCGCGCAGCGAGAAGGTGCGTACGCTGGGCACGGTGTGGAACTCGTCGCTATTTGCGGGGCGGGCGCCGGCGGGATCGGTGGCGATTACGAGTTTCATTGGGGGCGCGACCGATCCGAAGATTGTGGATTGCTCTGACGATGAGATTGCGGCGATTGTGCAGGATGAGAACGCGCGGATTCTGCAGATTAGCGGGTCGCCGGTTGCGTCAGCCGTTTGGAAATATCCGAAGGCGCTGCCGCAGTACAACCTGGGGCATGGGCATGTGGTGGAAGCGATTCGCGATGGCGAACGGGCAAATCCCGGGCTTTTCTTCTGCGGAAATTACCTCGAAGGCCCTTCGCTCGGGAAATGCGTGGAGACTGCAAACCAGACGGCGCTGGCAATTCAACGCTACCTGCAATAGCCGTATCCGAAGCTAACTCTTTGAACGCTCTTTGTTCCGCAACGCCAGACGCATGCGGCGGCGTTCGCCCGCTTCGTCATGTCTGCGCTGGTCTCCGACTGTTTCGAGGATCAGCGGTGGGACTGGTTTGGGCTGCCGGTTATGGTCGATGGCGACGAAGGTGAGGTAGGCGCTGCTGGTGTGTTTTTGCTCGCCGGTGAGGACATTCTCCGCAAATACTTTTACGCCGACTTCCATGGAGGTACGGAAGACGCGATTTACGCTGGACTTCAGGACGATCCATTCGCCGACATCAATGGGAAAGCGGAAATCCATATAGTCGATCGACGCGGTGACGACGTGGCTGTTGGAGTGGCGGGTCGCGGCGAGGGCTCCGGCGATGTCGATCAAGTGCATCACGCGGCCGCCGAGCATCTTGCCTAGCGGGTTGGCGTCGTTGGGTAGTACCGCTTCGACGATTTCGGAACACGACGCGCTTACCGGTTTTCCCGGCAGGCCGGTCTTGGAGTCGATCTGCTCCCTGTCGGCGGGCCGTTTCTTCGACGCGTTAGCCATTGGGAAATCTCATTCGGAGCTTCCATTCGCGGCGCTTGGCTCACGACGCAGCGCCCGTTATAATACGGTCTTTCCAACCATGACCCAAGCACAGAAGTCGCGGCGCGAAGCGCTCGAACAGTTTGTGGCTGATAAACCTGCGGACGCGTTTGCGCGTTACGGGCTTGCGCTTGAATGCGTGAAACTCGGGGATGATTCGGCTGCTACTCTTCACTTCCAGAAGCTTCTGGAGATGAATCCCGGTTATGTGGCAGGTTACTTTCAATATGGCCAGCTGCTTTCGCGCATGGGCCGTTTGGACGAGGCGCGCAAGATGCTTTCGGACGGCATCGTTGTGGCCCAACGCGCGGGAGACATGCATGCCCGCGACGAAATGCAAGCGGCATTAACACTTCTGCGTTAAGCTAATTTTGTTGTTAACCTCGGGGCTTTATGAGACCTACTCGGATCCCGCTTTTCCCGCTCGATGTGGTGCTGCTGCCTGGTGCTGCACTTCCGCTGCATATTTTTGAGCCCCGATACAAGAAGATGATTGGGCGCTGCATCGTGCAGAAGCTCGAGTTCGGGATGATTTATGCCACCGGCCAGAATGTGGCGGCGATTGGCTGCACGGCTGAAATCGTCCAGAAAATGAAGCAGTACCCGGATGGGCGGATGGACATTCTCACTCGCGGCCGTGCGCCATTTCGGTTGCTTCAGTTGCTGCAAGACGAAACCTACCATGAAGGAGTGGTCGAATACCTCTCGGAAGAGCTTGCGCGTGAAGACGCTCAAAAGAAAGCGCGTATCGTCCAACTTCTTCAGGAGTGCCATGTCCTGCTCTACGGCCAGGCGTGGGTGGACTCGTCCGAAGAACGAGAGTTTTCGCTGGCTTACCGGATGGCCGCGCGGCTTCCGATTGAACTGGAGCAAAAGCAGACGCTACTTC
Source organism: uncultured Acidobacteriota bacterium (assembly GCA_963729525.1). GTDB lineage: Bacteria > Acidobacteriota > Terriglobia > Acidiferrales > UBA7541 > Palsa-295. Next base: position 861,328 of record CAVSOB010000005.1, on the reverse strand, counting down.
AGATGCGGTGCGAAAACGAGCGCTGCGATTTCCTCGAGAAATGGCTTGAGGACTTCCTTCCCAAGCTCGAAGAGCGCCAATCCGTCCGCAAACGCGCGGCGGGCAACGGCCACGGCCCAAACTGACTCCAATCTTATGAGGTGTCGGTGACGGTTCCGTTCCTCTATAATGACTTTTGCGCGATCTACATCAGCTGGACAGCATCTCTAAGCACTAGAGGCATATCTAAGGAAGAATCGGGGCCTTCATGACTTCGCAGCCGAAAACTCTTGGTGAGCTTCGCAGCAGCAGCAACTGGTCCGAGCAGCGCCTTGCCAGTCGATCGTTGCGGCAGGAGTTGCGCGAGAACCTTTTGTGCCGGATGGAGAAAGGCGAGACGCTGTTTCCGGGCGTGCATGGGTACGACGACACCGTGATCCCGCAGATCATCAATGCAATTCTTTCTCGGCATCATTTCATACTGCTGGGGCTGAGGGGGCAGGCGAAATCGAGGATTTTGCGCGGGCTGGTCGGGTTTATGGACGCGCAGGTTCCCGTCGTGGCGGGATGCGAAATCAATGACAATCCTTACCGTCCGATTTGCCGCGCTTGCCGGGAACGGATTGCGAGTGAAGGCAATGCGACGCGGATCGCGTGGCTTTCGCGGGAGCATCGCTATGTGGAGAAGCTCGCCACGCCAGACGTTACGATTGCCGACATGATTGGCGATGTGGATCCCATCAAAGCGGCTCGGGGCGGCAGGAACCTTTCCGACGAATTGACGATTCACTACGGACTACTGCCACGCGCGAATCGCGGAATTTTTGCAATCAACGAGCTGCCCGACCTGGCCGGAAAAATTCAGGTGGGACTCTTTAACATCATGCAGGAGGGGGACGTACAGATTAAGGGCTACCCTGTGCGGATGGCGTTGGATGTGCTGCTGGTCTTCACCGCGAATCCGGAGGACTACACAGCGCGCGGCAAGATTATTACTCCGTTGAAAGACCGCATTGGGTCTGAAATCCGGACGCATTATCCGGCTACGATCGCGGAAGGCATGTCGATCACTTCACAGGAATCATGGACTGAGCGCGATGGCACTCGGCGGGTGGAGATTCCGCACTACATTCGCGAAGTGGTGGAGGAGATTGCGTTTCAGGCACGCGATGATAAGCGCGTCGATCGGCGGTCGGGCGTAAGCCAGAGGCTACCCATTAGTTCCCTCGAAAATGTGCTGAGCAGCGCCGAGCAGCGGGCTGTCCGAACGCGTGATGCGAGCGCAGTGGCGCGCGTGTCCGATGTGTATGCTGCGATTCCCGCTATGACTGGGAAGTTTGAGCTTGAATATGAGGGCGAGTTACGTGGGGCGGATAATATTGCGCGCGAGCTGATTCGCGCTGCTGTGGGAAAAACATATACGCGCTACTTCTCGGAAGTGAACTTTCAGCCGACCGTGCAATGGTTTGAGCTGGGCGGCGAGTTGAAGGTTCCGGCACAGGCTTCAAGCCAGGAGCTTCTCGCACAACTGAAGAAGATTCCGGGCGTGCTGGAGCATGTGGAGATTTTAGGTATTGGACCCAAGGACGAGCCTGCCGCGGTGACAAGCGCAGCGGAATTCATATTGGAAGGGCTCTGGTCGCACAAGCGTATCAATCGGAGCGAGGAGCGCGGTTACTTTGCTGAACCGCGCAAGGCGCCTGAGCCGCGAGATCCACGTGAGGGACCGGGCGGAAGATCTCCGCGGCGGCAGTTCAACTGACGTTGCGGTTCGTATAGGAAAATGAAATACATCCGCTATTCACGCTACGCACCAGAAGCGGCCGACGATATCGACCTGCAGGAGCTGATGAACCGGCTCTCGGATTTCTTTCTGCAAAGTGGCTTTGATTCGCAATATGGCATTTACGAGCTGGATATGCAGAAGTCGCGCGAGCAGCACATGGAAGCACTGCGCGAGGCTATTCTGCGCGCACTGGAGGAAGGCGACCTGATTCCTCCTGAAATGATGGAAAAGCTACTCGAGAATCCTGACCTTTCGCAAAATCAAGAGCTGAGCGATCTAGTGAATCAGATCATCCGGCGGATGGAGCAGGAAGGATACATCTCGGAACAGCAGCAGCAGTCGGCACACGTAACGCATCCTCCTTCGGAAACGCCGGGCGGGCAGATTGGCAGCGGCGATGGGAAGAATGTGGAGGCCCGTTTCGAGATTACGGACAAGGCGCTCGATTTTCTGGGCTTCAAAACGCTGAAGGATCTGCTGGCGTCGCTGGGCAAGAGCAGCTTTGGGCGGCACGACACGCGCGACCTTGCGACAGGCGTGGAGTCCGGTGGCACGTCGAAGAACTACGAATTTGGTGATACGCTGAATATGGATATCAGCGGGACGCTTTTTAATGCTGTGCAGCGCAACGGAGCGGCGATTCCAATCGAGCTCGACTATCCCGATTTAATGGTGCACCAGTGCGAGTATCAGAGCTCTTGCGCGACGGTGCTGATGCTTGATTGCAGCCACAGCATGATTTTATATGGCGAGGATCGGTTTACTCCGGCGAAGCGCGTCGCGCTGGCGCTCTCGCACCTGATTCGGACGCAATATCCGGGCGATTCGCTCCACTGCGTGCTGTTTCACGACAGCGCGGAGGAGATTCCGCTGGGTAAATTGGCGCGCGTGCAGGTGGGGCCTTATTACACCAACACACGCGAAGGGCTTCGGCTGGCGCAACGGATTCTGGCGCGACAAAAGAAGGATATGCGGCAGATTGTGATGATTACGGATGGCAAGCCTTCTGCGCTGACCCTCGAGGATGGGCGCATTTACAAGAATGCTTTCGGGTTGGATCCGCTCGTGGTAACGCAGACGCTCGAGGAAGTTGCGAAATGCAAGCGCGCTGGAATATTGATCAACACGTTCATGCTTGCGAGCGATTATAGCCTGGTCCATTTTGTGCAAAAAGTGACGGAGCTTTGCCGCGGGAAGGCCTACTTCACCACTCCCTACACGCTGGGGCAGTACCTGCTGATGGATTACGTTGGCCGCAAAACTCGCAACATCCACTAGTCGGGCACTAGTCCTTGTCCGCGCTCCGGAAATCCATCCTGCCTCGCTCCGCATCAAACTTCTGTGAGTGACATTTTCGCCCCAGAATCCTTATTCTGCAGCAATCATCCAATAAAGGAAGGTTAGTATTTTAGAATGAGCCTAAAAAACGCGGTTCGGGGAATCTTCTGCGGCAAGCGGCTGAGTACGCTGCCTGCCGGTGAGGCAGCCCCGGCTATTTCCCTGAAGGACACAAGCGGAAAGAACATTACGCTTGAAGAGACTCTGAAGAAAGGGCCGGTAGTGGCTGCGTTTTTCAAAGTCAACTGCCCGACCTGCCAGTTTACATTTCCGTTTCTCGAGCGTATGCATGAAATGTATGGCGGCGACGCCTTCACGTTGCTAGGGATATCGCAAAACGACGCCGCTGACACACGCGAGTTCGCGCAGGAATTCGGAGTGAATTTTCCGCTACTAATTGACGATGAGAATACCTACACGACGTCAAATGAATATGGCATCACCAACGTCCCCAGCATTTTCTTGATTTCGCAGGATGGCAAAATCGTGGAGCGGTCAGTGGGATTCGCGAAACGGGACCTCGAGAACATGACGCAGGAAGCAGCGCGAGTGACGGAGCGGCCTGTTGCGTCGCTGTTTAGGCCTGGCGAGGTGGTTCCCGATCACAAGCCCGGTTGAGGATCCCGCAATTAGGTTCCGTGAGAACCTGACGCCGATCGCACTTTTTATTCCTCTACGAGTAAGTCCTTCAAACTTTTTCTGTGTTTGGGCTTCTTCAAACGCTTCTCCGTAATTGTGCGCTCCGGGGGAGGAAGGCCGATGCCCAGGCGGGCGCGCCGTCGGGCTTCGGTTCCTATTTTGAATTTCGCCTTTTTCTTTTTCGATGGCACGGGTTGCGATCTTGCCTTTCCCGTCCAAAATGGAATCTTGACCGGGATTGCCAGGAGTTTTCTACTTCTTTCCTGCCATTGTAAGTTGAAGTGGTCATGAATACAGCCGGCCAAGTCACGCTCACGGAAGCTCAAACGCACGCCGATATTATCGCAGCCCGCGAGCTTTTCATCGAATATGCTGCGTGGATCGGTTTTTCGCTCGCTTACCAGAATTTCGACGAAGAACTTGCGTCACTGCCGGGAAAATATACCGCGCCGAGTGGCCGACTGATTCTAGCGCGCGTTGACAATGGTTGGGCGGGATGCGGCGCGATTCGTCAGCTTGACACGTCGGTGTGCGAGATGAAACGGCTTTTCGTGAGACCGGAGTTTCGAGGCTGCGGGCTCGGTCGCAGGCTCGCCGAACGACTTATCAGCGATGCGCGAGAGATGGGCTATTCAACGATGCGGCTGGATACAGTTCCCGAAAAGATGGGCGACGCGGTGCGGTTGTATCGGGCGCTCGGATTCCGTGACATTCCTGCTTACTATGCCGGCGCTCGCAGCGAGACACTGTATTTCGAGCTACGACTGAGAGAATCAATCAGCAACGGGGCAATCCGCAAGTTCTGAAGCGAGCCTCCGCTTGCAATTTCGCAGCTAGCCCCTACCATGGATAGGATGAACAGTGAATCGGGAACAGGAATTCGCTGAGTGCGCGGACGTTTGGCGTTCTTCGTAACCGTCATTCAACTAATTCTTTTCGCAGGCCACGCATCTCTTTACGAAACCATCGTTTATTTTTGGCCGGTGCAGTCCGGCGCCGCGTTGCTCTATTTGCGAATTGCGCTTGCGGTGCTCTCGGTGACGTTCGTTACCGCGTCGCTGCTGGCTTTTCGCTATTTCAATCTTGCGGTGCGGATTTACTACACCCTGGCGGCGGCTTGGCTTGGGACTTTCAGCTTCCTTTTCTTCGCGAGCTGTGGGTTGTGGCTTGGCTACGGTGCGGCATCACTCTTAGGCCTGCATCCAACCAGGCAGCACTGGGCGGTCGTAGTTCTCGCAGCCGCTCTACTGGTGAGCGTCTACGGAATTATTAATGCGGCTTCAATTCGCGTTAAGCGTGTGAGCGTGAAGCTCGAAAATATTCCCGAGGCGTGGCGCGGGCGCACTGCTACGCTGGTGAGCGACGTGCATCTCGGGCACGTTCGGAATCTGGGGTCCGTTCGCCGGCTGGTGGCGAAGGTTGCGAGGCTCAAGAGCGACATCGTTTTTATCACGGGAGATTTATACGATGGAACGGCCGCAGATTTTAACGGCCTCGCGGCGCCGTGGTCTGCGCTTGAGGTGCCGCTTGGGCAATATTTCGTGCTGGGCAATCATGAGGGTTTTAGTGACTCGACGCGATATCTGAATGCGGTGGCTGAAGCCGGGGTTCGAGTGTTGAATAGGGATAAGGTCGACATCGACGGTCTTCAGCTGATTGGGGTGCGTTACCACGATGCCACTCATGCGGAACATTTCCGGTCTGTGCTACGAGAGATTGGTATCGAGCGCAATCGGGCGAGCATTTTGCTGACTCATGCGCCGGATCATGTGGCGGTTTCTGCGTCGGAGGGAATTTCGCTGCAGCTTTCGGGGCACACGCATGGCGGGCAGTTCTTTCCGTTTAATCTGTTTGTGAAAAGAATGTATGGGCCGTTTGCTTATGGCTTGAGCCGCTTGGGATCGCTGCAAGTTTATACAACTTATGGCGCAGGGACTTGGGGGCCTCCGATGCGCGTGGGAACGAATGCAGAGATTGTTTTGATCCGATTTGAATGAAGCGCGGCTTCAAAGGGTCGGTTCGTAAACGTGGTAACGATGCGGATGCGAAGGCCGCGGTTGCGCGGCCCGTTGGGCGCAGAAGCGTATTGCTAAGAATAGTAAGTTCGCTGCCGCTGATAGTTCTTGTCGCGCTGCTCTTGCGGGTGGGGTTTGCCTGGGATTATGTGCGCCAGAATTCGCCGCACGCCCTGGCTGTGCTCCCCTTCCTGCAGGAATCCGGAAATATCGCTGCGTCGCTTGCCAGTGGACATGGATTCGGTTCGCCATTCCGAATCGATACCGGACCGACCGCCTGGATGCCGCCAGTGTATCCGTGGCTTTTGGCAGGGATTTTTGGGGTCTTCGGCGTGCGGACTTATGACTCTTTTCTCGCGGCGGTGGCGCTGAATATCCTGTGCTCTGCGTTCACCTGCGTGCCGATCTATTTCGCTGGCAAGCGCTTCGGCGGACTTGGTGTGGCCGCTTTGGCGGCGTGGCTATGGGCATTCTTTCCGAATACGATACTGAATACGTTTGAGAGTATGTGGGATGCGTCGGTGGCGGCTTTGCTGGCGGCGATCATTCTGTGGGCCACGCTCGCTATCGAGAAATCGGAACGATGGCGCGATTGGTGTGCGTACGGGCTGCTCTGGGGCGTGACGCTTCTGACCAACGCTACTTTGATCTCCTTGCTTCCGTTGCTGCTTGGTTGGCTGGCATATCGCCATCCAAAAACTTCTGTCGAGCTAGACAAATCAACCGTACACGTGAGTGCCGCGCTCGCTAGGCCAGTTGTGGCGTTCGGAGTTGCGGTGCTCTGTTGCGTGCCCTGGACGATCCGAAATTATCTTGTATTTCATCGGATTGTGCCCCTGCGATCTACGCTCGGGCTTCAGCTGTGGATCGGGAACAACGAAAATCCTCAGGAGGCGTGGAAGGAGGAACTGCATCCGATTTTCAACTCGGCAGAGCGGGCGCGCTATATCCGGATGGGCGAAATGGAATACATGCGGGAGAAGCAACGCGAAGCGATTGAATTCATATTGGCGCATCCAGCACGCGATGTGCAGCAGTTCGTGAGCCGTTTCATCGCAACGTGGTCGGGTGGCACTCCGACTCCGTTCCGGGATTTCGTCCGCATATCGGGATTGTGGTTTCGCGGCGTGGTGATCTTCAACTTTCTTGTAGCCGTGGGAACTACGGCTGGAATTGTGGTTTTGTGGAAACAGCGGAGCGTGTATCTATTTCCTATCGCGGTATTTCCCGTGGTTTTTCCCTGGGCATATTACCTGACGCTCGTTGTCCCGCGTTATCGCCTTCCGATTGATCCAGCCGTCATGCTGCTGACGGCTGTCGCGCTGCAAGCCATTTGCAGCCGGCAGATAACTCGTCCCGAGTAGATTGCCCTAACAAATCGCGACTATTGCTGCCAGCCGCCGCCCAGCGATTTGTAGAGTTGGACCAGGCTTTGATACTCGGAGCCGCGGGCGCCGGCGAGTGTCAGTTCCGCGTTAAAGAGCGAGCGCTGGCCATCGAGCACTTCAAGATAGGTGGTGGTGCCCCCCTTGTAGCGCAGAAGGGATAGGCGGACGGACTCCGCCAAATCCGTCACGGTATCCTGCTGGCGGAGACGGACCTGATGCAATTTCTGATAGCCGATCAACGCGTTGGATACGTCTCCGAATGCCTGCTGAATCGCTTGCTTGTACGCAATGAGTGCTTGCTGGTATTCCGACTTGGCCAACCGCAGGTTCCCGCTGAGAGCCCCTCCTGTAAAAACTGGTTGGGTGACTTGGGCCCCGTAAGACCAAATCCCCAGCTGTGTGGTCATCAGGCTTGTAAATGCGCTGCTTCGTCCGAAGGAGCCGCCTCCCGAGCCGGTCAGTGAGATTTGCGGAAAGAACTGAGCCTTGGCCACGCCGATTTCGGCGTTGGTGGCGACCAAAGTTTGCTCGGCCTCGCGAATATCGGGCCGGCGCTCGAGGAGCGAGGAAGGCAGGCCCGCCGGCACTTCGGGAGGAAGTGGCTGCTGAACGAGCGGCAATCCGCGTGGCACGGCTTGCGGGTAATTGCCAAGGAGAATGCTGATGGCGTTTTCTTCCTGCGCGATCTGCCGCTCAAGGTCCGGGATAGTTGCATTGGCCGAATCGAGAACTTGCTGAGCCTGCAAGACGTCAAGCTTTGTGGCGACGCCGTGCTCCATACGAAAATTCGTAAGCTTCACCGAGTCTATTTGCGTATCGACAGTTTCTTTTGTGATTCCGAGCTCAAGGTCAAGTTGCAGGAGCTCAAAATAGTCACTGGCCACGTCGCTTACCAGCGTCAGGATAACCGTCTGTCGCGCATCCTCCGTAGCCAAGAGCTGCGCCCGGGCTGCCTCCGTAGCGCGGCGCAGCTTTCCGAACAGGTCCAGCTGGAACGCGGCGTCGCCGGTCAGAGTCAGAAAATTGGATTTGGTTTGGAAGTTATTTTCTTTCCCGCCGGTGAAATTTCCGTTGCCTTGGACTTGCGGGAATAGACTCGAGCGCGTTACCGCCAGTTGGGCGCGCGCTGCATTGATACGCTCGGTGGCAGTCTGCAAGTCATAGTTTTGCTTTAGGGCTATACGGATGAGTTCATGTAGTTGCGCATCCTGGAAAACCTGCCACCAGGGAAGGTCCGCGAAGGACGCTGCTTGCGCCTGGGCCTGCGGGTTTTCATTCAAGTCGCGGTACGCGGCCGGAGTTTGAATGTCGGGCCGATGGTAGTTCGGGCCAACCTTGCATCCTCCGACGAGACTTGCTGCCAGGACAAAAAAAATCCATCGCTGCGGCTTCTTCATAGCTGGCTCCGCATTTCGTTAATTAAGGTATGGTCCATCTCAGTCTCCGGGGGCCGGGGGTGGGCTGGCCGGCAACGCTCCGGAAGCGGGCACGGCGCCGAACCACTTCTCCACCAGAGTGAAGAGCGCTGGGACGAGGAGGATGTCGACGGAACTCGCCAACAGCATGCCGCCGATTACGGTGGTGCCCATGATTTGGCGCGCCACTGAACCGGCGCCTGAGGCCGTCCACAGCGGCACGCAACCGAGAATGAAGGCAAACGAGGTCATCATAACGGGGCGCAGGCGAAGCCTGGCCCCTTCGAGCACCGCATCCATGAGAGGTTTTCCCATTTCGACCTCTCCTTTGGCAAATTCGACGATCAGGATCGCGTTTTTCGCGGCCAGACCGATCAACATCACCAAGCCGATTTGCGAGTAAACATCGTTTTCGATTTGCACCATGTAAGCCGGATAGAAGGCACTGAGCACCGTGCGGCGCAGCCACAAGACTGTGAAAGCTCCGCATATCGCCCCCGAGGTTCCCAGGAGCACGCTGAACGGCAACGACCAGCTCTCGTACAGGGCGGCCAGGATCAGGAAGACGAATAACAAGGAGAGTGCGAAGATCGCCGATGCAGGCACCCCTTGCCGCGCTTTTTGTTCCTGAAACGACATGCCCGAGTAATCGAAGCCCATCTCTCGTGGCATGGTCTGCTTAAAGACCTCCTCAAGCGCTGCCGTGGCCTGGTCCGCGCTATAGCCGGGAGCAGAGCTACCATTGATTTGGGCGGAGCGATACTCGTTGAAGCGCATCGTAAATTCCGGGCCCACGTCTGACTTGATGTTGGTGAGCGTGGACAAAGGGACGTTCTCACCTCTGTTGTTGCGAACATAGAATTGCCCGACGTTTTCCGCCGTGGCCCGGTCTTCGCCTTCGGCCTCGATGTACACCTGCCACTGGCGCCCGAAGCGGTTGAAATAGTTGATGAAATAGCCGCCCATGAAGGCCTGAATCGTTTTGTACACGTCGGTGAGAGCCACACCTTGCTTGAGGACTTTGTCGCGGTCCACCTGGACAAATTTCTGCGGCACACTGGGGAGAAAGGTGGTGCTCAAGCCGGTGATTTCCGGGCGCTTTCGCGCGGCATCGAGGAAAGTGGCCAGGTTATGGGCCAGGAACTGAACATCGGCACCGGACCGGTCCTCGAGGATAAAAGTGAACCCTCCGGAGTTCCCCACACCAGGAATGGCTGGGGGAGAAAAGCTGAACACAAAGGCGCCAGGCAGCCGGCTTAATTCACCATTCAAGTGGGCCTTGATGGCTTGATATTGCTCGGCTCTGGACTTGCGCTCGCCCCAGGGCTTGAGGGTGACAAAAAAGAACGCGTTGTAGCTGGTGCGCACGTAGCTGAGCAGGCTGAAGCCGATGACGCTTGTCGTGTATCGGACGCCGGGCGTCTTGGCGAGAATCTGCTCAACTTGAGCCGCCACTGCGCTCGTGCGTTCCAGCGAAGCCGCATTCGGAAGTTGCATGTTGATGAAGGCATAGCCCTGGTCTTCATCGGGCAGGAAGCTCGAGGGCAGACGCAGGCCAAAGAAGGCTGCGATTACGGCGAAGGCCGCAATTACAAACAAAGCCAGCGCGCCTTTGCGAAGAACCCCAGTGCAGATTCTGATGTAGATCTCGGTGCCGCGCCCGAACATGCGATTGAACCAGTCAAAGAACCTGCTGAGTAGCCCGTGGCTCTTCTCCTTTGGCCGGAGCAGTAGCGCGGCAAGCGCGGGGCTCAGCGTGAGCGCATTGAAGGCGGAGAGGACCACTGAGATGGCGATGGTGAGGGCAAATTGCTGGTAAAGCCTTCCGGTGATGCCGGGGATGAATGCTGTCGGTACAAACACCGCGGAGAGAACCAGGGCAATCGCCACCACGGGACCGGAGAGCTCCTCCATGGCTTTCAGCGCCGCGTTCTTGGGAGTCAGGCCTTCCTCGATGTGGCGCTCAACACCCTCGACGACGACGATGGCGTCGTCCACCACGAGACCAATGGCCAGCACCAGGCCAAACAGAGAAAGGGTGTTAACGGAAAAACCGAAGAGGGGGAAAAGTGCAAAGGTGCCCACCAGCGAAACGGGCACGGCCAACAGCGGAATCAACGTGGCGCGCCAGCCCTGGAGGAAAACGTAGACGACGAAGATCACCAGTGCCAGGGCGATCACCAGGGTCTCAATAATTTCCTTGATTCCTTCCGAGACAGCGAGAGTGGTATCGAGCCCGATGGCATAGTCCATGTCTTGCGGAAAGCGCTGCTTCGCCTCGGCCATCAGCTTCCTGACGCCCGCAGCGGCGTCCACAGCGTTGGAACCGGGCAATTGGTAGACAGAGACTATCGCGCTCGGTTTGCCGTTGAAGCGGCCTTTCCAACTGTAGTCTTGGGCCCCCAGTTCGATGCGGGCCACGTCGCGGACACGAACGATGCCGCCGTCGGGCGTCTCGCGCACCACGATCTCTCCGAACTGTTCCAGCGAAATGAGCCGGCCTTGAGCGAGGACGGTGTAAGTAAATTCCTGACCTGGGGGGGCGGGCTCGCTCCCCGCCCGGCCTGCGGGGTTGATTGTGTTTTGGGCCTGAATGGCACTGATGATATCCGTGACGGTAATTCCGAGCTTTGCCAACGTGTCGGGTTTCACCCACATCCGCATCGCGTATTGGCCGGTACCGAATACCTGAACGTTGCCGATGCCCGGGGCGCGGAGAAGCGGATCGACGAGATTGATGTAGGCATAGTTCCCCAGAAACGTTGCATCGTAGGTTCCATTCGGAGAGTAAAGGGGAAAGAGCATGAGTGGGGCGGATACCGACTTGCGCACGGTTATTCCGTAGTTGGTGACGTCGACCGGGAGTTGTGAGGCGGCCTGGGTCTCGCGAGATTGGGTGAGAATGAAATCGGTGTTCGGGTCCGTTTTCAGGTCGAAGTTCACAATCAGGGTGGTGGTCGAGTTGGCAGTGGCATTCAGCGAGTACATGTAATTCATGTTGTCCACGCCGCTCATCTGCTGCTCGATGGGGGTGGCCACCGCTTGCTCCAGGGTTTGTGCGTCCGCACCGACGTACGTGGCCAGAACCTGAATTTCCGGGGGAGCGATGGCGGGGAACTGTGCGACGGGCAGACTCAGTATGGTGATCGCACCGACAAGCACCATAAGAATCGCGATCACGATCGCGACGATGGGGCGATTGATGAAGAATTTTGACATGGGATTACCGAGCCTTTGCTTGCGCGACAAACGGCTTGGGGTTCACTTGCGCGCCCTCGCGCACTTTCTGAACGCCTTCGGCGACGACTCTTTCGCCTGGCTTTAGCCCTTCTGCAATGACCCACTCGCTGCCGACGCGGTCCCCGACTGTGACGGGTCGAATGCGGACCTTGTCGTCGCTCCCCACAACGGCAACCTGGTAACCTCCTTGGAGTTCCGTCACCGCGCGCTGCGGGACAAGAAGCGCGTCACGTTGAAGCCTGATCACCGCACGAACTTTTCCATAGCCGCCTGGCCGCAGAATGTTTCCAGGATTGGGAAATAGTCCGGCGATCCGAATGGCCCCGGTACCCACATCCACTTGACGGTCTGCAAAGTAGAACGTGCCGTCGTGAGGATAAACGGAACCGTCCGCCAATATCAGCTGGAGGCGCAGATTCCTGTCTGCCTCCAAACGGCTGGCCTCCGTCGGGAACCGTCTTCGCCAGGCGAGATACTGAGGCTCGCTAACGGTAAAATAAACCTTGATGGGGTCGAGGGTGGAAACGGAAGTCACCGGTCCGCTGCTTAAATTCACTAAGGCGCCTACTTGCAGTTGCGCCTGCCCTGCTATGCCGTCGATGGGTGCTATGAGCCGGGTGAAATCGAGGTTGATCTGCGCGGTTTCCAGGGCAGCCTCAGCCGTCTTGATTTGAGCCTCGGCTGTTGCCACCGTAGCTTTCGCCGCAAGGTTGTTCTGAACGGCGTTGTCCAGGTCCTGCTGGCTAGCTGCCTGCTCTTTGGCGAGCGGGGTGTAGCGGTCAACGTCGAGTTGAGTCCTGCCTTGCACCGCCTTGGCATTGGCAAGCGAGGCCTTGGCCTGCGCCAATTGCCCCGCGGCTTGGTCGAGCGCTGCCTGAAAGGGCCTTGGATCGATCTGGAAGAGCAACTGGCCCTTCCTGACGAATGCGCCCTCTTGATAGGCCTGCCGCATCAGGTAGCCTGTAACCTGTGCTCTCACGTCAGCATTTGTGAATCCGTCGAGCGTGCCTATCCACTCGCCATAAATCGGAACATCTTTCTGTTCGACTGGAACTACTTGGACGTCGGGCGCCCCCGGGCCGCCAGCCGCTCCATGTTTTGGGCGCATCGCCAGAACAGCCACGGCCACAACAGCCACCAGCGCGGTTCCCCCAATCACGACTTTGCGTCCCACTGAGCTACTCATGATTCCCTCCGTGGGCACGGTCGCATTCGATTCGCCGACACGCGCCTTAGAAGCGTCTCTCGGGTAAGATGTTACTCAAAAACAGCGGCACGCTTCTATCCGAAAGTATTGCAGACAAATCGACGCAGATGACATGGGCCGGACCACCCCACAAATCCGTCAGACGCTATCCGATGCAAACGCCGTGTTGGACGATTCTATAAGACGGAATCCGGCGATGTTGCGTTAAACAAATGATTCAGCGGACTTTTCCGGAACCGTTGGATTTGAATCTAAAAGACTTTGTTCGTAGTCTAATCTGTTGCAGCCAGACCACCCTCAGGAGACTTGATGTCATCGCGTCCGATTCCTAGTGCGCTTGACTCGCGCACGGAAGCATTTCCAACTTTGAGCGCGTCTCAAATCAAACGCGTCCGCGCCCTCGGAAATGTACGCCGCGTTGAACCCGGCCAGATACTCTTCGAGCCGGGTGAAACTACGATTCCCTTTTTCGTTCTGCTTTCCGGCGCGATGGAAATCGTACAGCCGGCGCTGAATGGGGAACGCACCGTCGCTACTCACGGGCCCGGTGAATTCACCGGCGAGATGACTATGATCTCTGGGCGTCGCAGCTTGGTGCGAGGGCGCGTGACTGAGCCGGGCGATTTTCTCGAGCTCGGCACAGAAGGCTTGCGCTCACTCGTGGCCAAAGATGCCGAGCTCAGCGAAATATTCATGCGAGCTTTTATTCTGCGGCGACTACAACTCGTAGATCGCGGGCAAGGGAATATCGTTTTGATGGGATCACGACATTCTTCCAACACGCTGCGTTTACGTGAGTTTTTAACGCGAAACGAACATCCCTTTACGTACGTGGATCTCGATGCTGACAAGTCTTCGCAGGAGCTTCTGGATCGGTTTAATGTGGACCCGTCGGAAATTCCTGTGATCGTGTGCAGTGGCGGCACCGTGCTGCGGAATCCTACGATTCAGAAGTTGGCCGATTGTCTCGGTCTTAACATATCGGTGGATGAATCGCAGATCCGCGATCTGATCATCGTCGGAGCGGGACCTGCGGGGCTCGCTGCGGCTGTTTATGGCGCCTCGGAAGGGCTCGACGTGCTCACGATTGAAGCTGCAGCGCCTGGAGGGCAGGCCGGATCGAGTTCGAAGATTGAAAATTATCTCGGGTTCCCTACAGGGCTTTCGGGGCAAGAGCTGGCTGCGCGCGCTATCGCGCAGACCGAGAAATTCGGCGCCAAGATGATGGTGGCGCACGGTGTGGTGCGGCTCGAGTGCGCCAAGCGCCCCTACAAAGTTGTACTCGACAACGGAAGCCAACTCGCTGCGCGCTCGGTGGTGATTGCTACCGGAGCGGAATATAAGCGTCCACCGATTGCGAATCTTGAAAAATTTACGGGTCAGGGTGTGTACTACGGGGCGACGTTTATGGAAGCCCAGCTTTGCGGGGACGATAGCGTGATCGTGGTGGGGGGAGGCAATTCTGCGGGGCAGGCGGCGGTGTTTCTCGCACAGACTGCCAATAAAGTTCACATGCTGGTGCGGTCGAGCGGGCTCGCGGATAGCATGTCGCGCTATTTGATCCGGAGAATCGAGGAAAATCCCGGGATCGAATTGCACTACAACACGGAGATCGTTGCGCTCGAAGGGGAGTCACAGCTAGAGCGTGTTACATGGCGAGACCGACCCAGCGGCGAAACATCCGTTCACGACATCCGCCATGTTTTCATCATGGCTGGAGCATCGCCCAGAACGGCATGGTTGCAGGGTTGCGTCGCGCTCGACGAAAAAGGTTTTATTCTTACCGGCCGGGATCTGGACAACGCCAGCGGCTCTCACACATGGATGCATGGCGGCACGCCGATGATGCTCGAAACGAGCTTGCCTGGCGTGTTTGCGGTTGGCGATGTGCGGTCGGGAAATGTGAAGCGAGTCGCGTCAGCGGTTGGCGAAGGTTCGATCGCGATTCACCTCGTCCATCGCTCACTCGCGGAACAGTAAGCCAAAGCCCAGCGCTGTTTTTGAGCTAGCGCCCGGCTGTGGCGTCACGAGAAATTGGCGCCGCCTGCGTGAGTATCTTGATAAATTCTCGCATGAATGTCGGATTATCCGGCCATGCCCTCGCCGAAACCATCAGGCCGTCGACCACAGCTTCTGAATTCACGAATTCGGCGCCGGCAGCCTGAACGTCCGGCTCAAGGGCAGGATACGCTGCAGTTCGCCGGCCTTTTAGGACGCCCGCGGCTATGAGCGCGAGCGGGGCGTGGCAAATCTGCGCAACAGGTTTCTTCTGTTCGAAGAAATACCGCACGATTTTGCGAAAGTCCTCGTGATTGCGAATGTGTTCGGGCGCCCTTCCACCCGGGATCACAAGGGCGACGTAGTCCGCTGGATTCACATCTTTGAAAGCGAGGTCGGCGTCCCAGGTATAGCCGGGTTTCTCGGTGTAAGTATCGAATCCCGGTTCGAAATCATGCACCACAAAACGCAATTTCTTCTTCGTCGGCGCCGCGATTTGAACGTCGTAGCCTTCTTCCTGCAACCGCTGATACGGGTACATCACTTCGAGCGATTCTGCTGCGTCTCCCGTGAGAATTAAGATCTTGGGCTTCGCCATCACGTTTCTCCTTACTTATGATCGATTTTCTCAAGAATCTTGCGATGTGGTCACGGCTCGCGAGTGGGTGAGGGAGGATGCGGAACCGGCAGCGGATTTCGCTCAGCGAATTGCCACTGGTGCCAATAGGGATACGGCGCCCTCACTTCGCTTGCCGCGTCGAGCTTTGCCACTTGCTCAGGCGTAAGATTCCAGCCTGCAGCAGCAAGATTCTGCCTCAATTGTTGCTCGTTCCGCGCTCCAATGATAACGCTCACCACCGTCGGCCTCTGCAACAGCCAGTTAAGAGCAATGTCCGGAACTGTCTTCCCTGTTTCGTTCGCGACTTCGTCGAGCGCGTCAACCACACGATACAAGTATTCGTCTTCCACTTGCGGGCCAAATTCAGCCGTTTTGTGAAGCCTGCTCTCTTTTGGAAGCTGGTTGCCGCGCCGGATCTTTCCGGTCAGCCGGCCCCATCCCAGCGGACTCCACACGATCGTTCCAACTTTTCGATCGAGCGCGAGCGGCATGAGCTCCCATTCGAAGTCTCTCCCGATCAGCGAATAATACGCCTGGTGCGCGACATATCGCACCCAGCCGTATTTTTCGGAGATCGCCAGGGACTTCATGAGGTGCCAGCCGGAAAAGTTGGAACAGGCGATGTAGCGCACCTTCCCGCTGCGAACCATTTGATCAAGAGTCTGCAAAGTCTCTTCGATGGGAGTCTGCGCGTCGAAGCCATGCAGATGATAAATATCGATGTAGTCGGTGCCGAGGCGACGTAGGCTCGCTTCACAGGAGCGAATCAAATGGTGGCGCGAGGAGCCAAGATCGTTCGGCCCATCGCCCATCCGAAAAGTCGCTTTCGTCGAGATAAGCACTTTGTCGCGACGCCCTCCCAGGGCTTTGCCCAGAATTTCCTCCGCCAAGCCGCGCGAATAGACGTCGGCTGTATCGAACAGATTCACGCCGGCTTCGAGGCAAATGTCGACGAGCCTCGTGGCTTCGGCCACGTCGCTATTTCCCCACGCACGAAAAAAGTCACTTCCGCCGCCGAACGTACCTGTGCCGAAGCTCAAAATCGGCACTTTTAGTCCCGAGTATCCCAGCTGTCTATATTCCATGCTCTCTAGATGTTCTAGCAGGCGGGACGGATACAGCAAACCTTTCGACCGCAGCGCTTATGCTAGACTCGCGCAACAATGCCGATTCCTATTGAACAGCACATTCGTCTAGCGGAACTTCGGAAGAAACTCGAAGGCAAGCTGAAGATCACGGACTCCGGGCCGGACTCTCTCGGGATCGAACTGCTTCCCGGCAATGACGACGCTTTACCCGAGTTTCACCAGTTGCTGGAACTGCTGAAGGAAATCATGTAGAGCAAGACCCCGCCGGAGGATTGATTCGTTCTACAGGCTCGAATCGTGGCTTCTTCCTGGGGAACAAGTGCGTCGGTTATATGGAGCCGGCCTAAGCCAGCATCATTCTTTAAGAATGGTCCGCCACCATCCATAACGTTGGCGGAAGCGTGTGGGAGTCGAAATTTGACTGACTTATGAAATCGACCGTGTTTATGCGGCGTTGCGGACTCCCACAGGTCCGTCAATCATTACCCAGTTATTACCCGCATCGGGTTGCTGGTCGAGTTTGTGGGGATCGTTACGGCTTGCCTGATATGGCTCTGCGCTTCCGGATTTCTCGTCGTTTGGGTGCCCACTGCAGTCTGGCTTGCAAGTCACCGATACTATCGTCGATTGTTCTAAGGAGGTCCGCGGCCGCCTGAATTGGGCCGAGCTGAATTTGTTTCCGCAATTCGACAAGCTGCTGGAGTCGTTCTTCGTCGGTTAGTCCTGGCTCTTGTGGTGCCACCTGCTTCTTGGGAACGATTGGACGAGTCAAATGTGCCCGCGTCCCTGGCACCTGCGGTAGCGGTTTTCGTTTTATGTACATGTGAACAGTAAGCCACAATTGTTTACCGTCGCCAACCTGCCCAAAGGTACAGTCCGTACCTAACTATTACATCTGGCTTTTAAACGAACCGCAGAAAGAAGTTGGTCGACTGTGGCCCCGATCTCGTGAAAATTCTAAGCTCCGCCGGAATAGCGCGCCCTTTCACGATGACTTGAAGCTGAAGGTCGATTTGCTTCATATCCCACTCATCGGGCAAGAGCTGGCCAATACTCCGCAGGTCGTATAGGAACCTCTTATCCTGAAGCTGGACCGCTGCATAAGAATGCACCGGCCGAAAATCCTGTGGCAGGATTAAACCTAATCTCGACTCATTCCAATTGCCAACCGTGTCGTTGGGATTGTGTATACCCACCTCGACCGAATGCCTGTTCATACGCGCATTGGAAATGTCATACGGAACATCGATGCATACGTCAGCCCCGATAAGTGTGCCCGCCACAGTAAACTCCAATGGTAGGGGTAGAGGTTTCGCTTCTGTGGTCGGATTGGCTAGGTGGTAAGCGATTCGCCGACCGAGGTTATCTTTGAGGCCAACAATGGAGCCGCCGTAAATGATGTGAGGATAGTGCTTGAGATCGAATGGAATATCCGCCGAGTTTTGAGTAAGTAGGATTACAGTCTTCCCGAGAGCGTGGGCATATCCGACCTCATAAAACACATTGGGATTCCGATGGGTCATGTCTGCAATAATTAGGTCGGCTTTTGCAATCTGGTTATAGATCCTCGAGAGAATGCTCTCAGCGAATATTTGCTCATCGATTCGCTCGCAATACGCACCTGCGTCTTCTGCGGCGGGTTTGATACCGAGTTGGTACACATCGCCGAACGTCACATCGAACGGCATTAACACGAACACGAACGGCTTCGGGCTTGTATCTGCCATGTGACTCGTCCCCCCAGTGCTTCTCAACTGCCAAACAGTGACCCAGCTCAACCTGGCGACGGACCGCTGGCTGTTTATATCTTTGAATGCCGCAAACAAAAAGTAGTAATGGAGGATATGACGCCTCGTGATATATATCTCCGCGTAATATGCGTCCGTCGTTCGAAACCGTAATTCTGTTCAGTGGTGGTGTCGATTCTGCAGCCTGCGCCCACTATCTGCAACACAATGGGCACAGTGTTCGCGGCCTGTTTGTAGACTACGGACAGGCGGCAGCATCCTTGGAAAGTGCTGCTGCGGACCAGTTATCAGCGGTTTTGAAAATCAACTTGTCGAAAGTGCAAGTCGCCACACAACGGTCATTCGGAATAGGCGAAATAAGAGGTCGAAACGCTTTCTTAATATTCGCGTCAATGCTAGAGGATGAATCAGGAAGAACTCAATCGATAGCACTTGGGATTCATGCCGGCACAAACTATTACGATTGCAGTCCGGCCTTCGTTGAAAGCATTAATCGTCTCGTTGCTGAGTACACCGATGGTCGAACTCGAGTGGTCGCACCGTTCGTCGATTGGACAAAGCGCGACGTCATCAAATACTTTCTCGAAGCCGGTCTTCCGATCGAGATTCCGTACAGTTGTGAGGCGGGAATGTCACCGCCCTGCGGGACTTGCCTGTCCTGTCGGGACCGAAGGATACTCGCGTGCCTATCCTAGCCGGGAGGCGAGAACTACGCTTTCCAGACGGCACCGCGCTTCGTACCCCAATTCTAGTTCCTTCGTTTTCGAGCCGTATTCCAAAAGTCGAGAAGATCTTTCGCGCCAGTGAAGAATTTATTGATGGTCCACTCTTGATCAGTGCTTTCGATGTGAAACATGGGCATCTAAATGAACCTTTCGATTTTGGGAGCGCAGTCTTTCTGGATAGCGGAGGATATGAGGCCGCTACCGATTCCGATCTGTCGGACGTAAGCACGGCACCCGCTACCGTGAAGGATTGGACCGAGGCCGAACACATTTCAGTTCTAAATGGCTGGACTTCGAAGGTACCTACGGTCGTCATCAGCTACGACCATCCGCGAGTACGCTGCGCTATAACGGAGCAGGTTCGGGCTGCATCAAAACTCCCAATACCTAAGAATGCGCTTCGAGAGATTCTGATCAAACCCGAGACTGAAGATCAACACTTCGTTCAGGTTGAATCTATTCGAAAGAATGTTCATGCCCTAGCTGTCTTTGATGTTATCGGCGTGACTGAGAAAGAAATTGGAAGTTCTGTTTTCCAACGCATGGAGAACATTGCGCTTGTAAGACTCGCGCTCGACAATGCTGGGATAAAGAGTCCGATTCACATATTCGGAAGTCTGGACACCATCACGACACTGTTCTATTTTGTGGCAGGCGCTGATATTTTCGATGGATTAACCTGGCTTCGGTACGCCTTTAAAGATGGCCGGACCCTTTACCGCCAGGATTTCGGTATCACCGATATCGGGATCGCAGCCCGGTTTCCTAGAGTGGAAGCCTTGTGCTGGTCCAGGAACTACCAATACATGAAGGAATTAGAACTTGAGATGCGGCGGTTTCTCAACGGAAGTGATTTTGCAGTTTTCAAGCACCACGGTGAATTGCTGCGAGCGGCTTACCAAAGTCTTGATGAACAAGTGAGGTCATGATGGGTGGAGGCGGCTCCTCGTACCGTGATTGGGGAAGCGACAGATTAGCAGCAGCAGTCCGAAAAGATGCGGATGCGTCAACCGCAGAATACGAGGTTTCACTCGCAGGCTATTTCGGCGAACTCTTAGGCGGATTCAATGATAGGGACAGTGACCTGGTGCGAACTCGCCTGGATAATATAAAGGACGCTGTACAAGAGGAGCTCGAATCCAGTTTTGATCAAGTGTTTGGGGGCTCGGTTGCAAAGCATACCTACGTCGATGGCCTAAGCGATATCGACTCGTTGCTGGTAATCAACGGTTCTGAATTTGAAAAACAGAAGCCCGAACGTGTACTTCAGAAGTTAACGTCGATTCTTCGCGAAGCTCTTGGCGAAGAAGCTGATGTCGATCACGGGAATATGGCTGTCACTGTTACATATCGTGATGGCATGGCAATTCAGTTGCTACCGGCTATTCGGACCGCCTCAGGATTGCGAGTTCCTGCTAGCAAGTACAGAGGCTGGTCGGAGATCGATCCAGATGCATTTCGAAACGCCTTGATCAAGCGCAATTCTGATTGCGGCGGCAAATTGATTCCAACAATCAAACTCGCGAAAGCAATAATCAGCAACCTGCCCGAAAAGTACCGCCTCTCGGGATATCACGTGGAGAGTCTTGCTGTCCGCGCTTTCAAAGCCTATCAGGGCGAAAAGACGACCACGAGCATGCTGCCCTATTTCTTTGAACAAGCGAAAGAACTCGTCTTGCATCCCATTCGCGATAGAAGCGGGCAGTCAACACACGTCGATGAGTATCTGGGGGTCGACGGAAGCTCGATGCGTCGAGAGGTCAGCCATGTCTTCGGTGGAATTACCAAACGTATGCGAAATGCAAGCGCGGCTCAGTCCCAGGCTCAGTGGACTGCGCTTTTCTATAACGATTGAGAACGTGACAAACTACCCTGACGGTTCGGACTGCCGCTTAGAAGTGGAACGCATTTTCCGTGTTTCGGACATGCTCGTTACTGCCCACGCGAATCTGCGCGAGAAATATGGACGACGGGCCCTTATCTTGGATCTGGTGATCCTTGGTATCTCGGTCTGGTTAACCGCAGTCGTGTTCATTGAACCGCGCCTGAGTTTTAAACTCACTCCGTTCCACTTCGATCCACACGTATTCGTTGGGCTGCTTGGCGTTTTGACGCTGTTTCTATCTATTCTTCAGCTAAGGGTTGATTGGAAGGGACTATCGGACGCCCACAGGAGAGCCTTTGATCTGTATGCTGAAGTCAAAAATGAATGCCGTTACCTACTGTCTTCGGACGGTGCCTTGAGTCGCGAGAGATGTCAGCACGCTCTCGCTACGTTTGAACTTTCAAGTGATGTCGGTCGCCAAATTCCTGAAAAAGAATTCCTGAAGCAAAAGCGCAAGCATCTTCAGAAGGTTGAGATAAGTCGATACCTCGATACGCACCCTGGGGCATCGATACTGTTGTTAAAAATTCGGCTATGTTGGAAAGGAAGCCTCAATCGTGGAGCCTAAGCTGAACGAGATCAAGCCCATCGAGTTCTATAAACGGGCAAAGGAAAGGATTGAAGCTGCATTCGGCCCTGAATTAGCTTGGCAGGCCACTCGCAATCTACGGCACTTGACGGAGACCGAGTTACTACGCGAGGCCGCATGGGTCATTCTTTGTAGTGGATTTCGAGAAACCATCGTAAGACGATCGTTCTCATTTGTTTCAATCTGTTTCTGCGAGTGGGAATCAGCTGCGGTAATTTGTGCGAATGCTGATGTTTGTCGGCAAACCGCGATGTCGCGTTTCAAGAACCTGAAGAAAATTGATGCAATTGTAAAAACGGCGCTGTATGTGAATAAGATTGGCTTCGAGACCTTTAAGCAAGAGATTCTGAGAGATCCTGTATTGGCACTTCGTTGTCTACCGTACATTGGAGGTGTCACGGGATATCATCTGGCTAAGAATCTTGGGGCTGACGTAGCTAAGCCAGACCGTCACCTCGTAAAATGCGCTGCGCTATTTGGCTTTGATAACGTGCAAGAGCTTTGTGCCGTGCTTGCCGACGCCACCGGAGATCCAGTAAGCGTCGTGGATTTGGTTATTTGGCGGTTTTTGGAGCAGCGGCAACCCGTCGATTCCCTCGAACTTCTCGAAATTATTCCTGCATAGCCGGTCGCCACCAAAGGTCGTAGACCGTTAGATGAATTATCGCGCCGGTTCTGTTTGGCGCGCGCCAGCCTTCCTAGCCCAATCAAGCCATAGCCAAGAGCCCGCGATCTTGCGGACGCTGCCCATAACGCAACCAGGCAGGGAGCGTTCACAGGAGAGTGAAATGG
This sequence comes from uncultured Acidobacteriota bacterium, assembly GCA_963729525.1. Lineage (GTDB taxonomy): Bacteria > Acidobacteriota > Terriglobia > Acidiferrales > UBA7541 > Palsa-295. The sequence continues at coordinate 838,877 of CAVSOB010000005.1, read as the reverse complement.
AACTTACACCAGCGTTGAAGGAAAAGGTTGAGAAGGCGATCCAAGCGGCACTGAAGGACGTGAAGCCGAGGCCAGCGGTTGATCGTTGTGTGGCCGCCCGCACCACCGGGAAGTGGGCGCACTACTGCCAGTATCTGACCGAATACGCACCTGGGAAGTTCGGTGTGATCTATGTCGGCCTTCCCGATCTGAAGGTGAAGATTCACGAGGCCGGGAGCAAGGGTGCCGAACGCCACGCACGTCTGGAAGTGATTCGTCGTCGGAAGCAAGAGACCGCGATCGCGAAGGCCGCGACGAAGTCAGAGAAGAAGGCGGCACCGAAGCCGAAGGCGAAGAAGAAGGCGAAGAAAGAAGCCCAGGTTATCGTGGACACGGAATAACAAGAGTTCATCTCGCGGGATGACAGGCGGCGCTAGTACAGGCCGCCTGAGGCCGCCTGGCTCTTCTCGGTTATGAGGTCAGCTGGATGCCAACCTCGAGATCAATTAAGAATGGTTCACTAAATACACGAACGGAGCCGGTGAACCCGTGTCACTGAACAGCAGCGCCGAGTCATACCGGACGAAAGCACGCAGACCGAAGATTCCTTTCTCAACCAGGCCAGGAGTCTGCTTGTAGAGCACCACTCGAGTCTGCGGATCCATCGAGCAACGCACGCAAAAATAACTAAGATCCCCAAAAACGATCGGCACGTTGCCCGCAGCCGATCGACTGCATCGTCGGCGAAATCCTTACAAGCTTCCCGAGGATCCAGGCTTCCGGTCCTTGCCACTGAACGATTGGCAAGCCCTGTTTGGTTGTGATCGCCGCCAGCTTTCCGAGCGTCCCCTGACTCATAAGCCAGGCCGTCTTCGGACTGTCGCGGTAGGCCTCGTCGAGATCGTAAAACAAGTTTGCGATATCGGCGCCGCCGACGCTCGTTGCACCTGTTTCTGCACCACCAGTGTTGGCGCTCGAACCAGCCGCCGTCACCGAAGCCGCACCGATGGATTCAATCGCGTTGATCAAGCCGGTCGGCTGTTTGACAGTCGGTCCCTGGCCAGTCACGAGGTAAGGCCCAACACCGCGGGCGATCCGATCGGCGCTGAAAACTTCTTGAACAGCTCGATCACGCCTGCGGCCATTTCCACGTCATCGAAGCTTTCAAGGCTGGCATGAAACATCGGTGTTCGGAAAGTGTACGCTCCGAGCATCACACCGCCGACGCTCGAGATATCCTGCTCGGTGGTCGGGTTGCCTTCGGAAACAAGGTTGGCCACGTTTTCCGTGTCTCCCATGTAACCGAATTGCATCGGCCTTCCGTTCGTCGTCTCAATGTACGTCACGACGTTCGGATCGAAGAGGCAGTCTGTGTTCTTCTTTGCAGCGAACACGTCTTTGAAGAATTCCAGAGGCACCAGGCTACCGGCGTTGCCAGTGAGATAAGCTGGCTGACCGTTCCCGACTGTCATGTCGCGTTGTTCAATTCGTCCGTTCTTGACGAACCTCTGCCACACGCCGACGTGCTCACACGTTTCCGCTGACAGTGGCGATCGCTTGAACTCAGTCACCTCGAGTCCTTCCGCGATCTCGGTTTCCATGAGCTGCGCCCGATTCAATTCCGTCAGACTTGCTCCTGCTTTGACTGCCGAAATGGCAGCCAGCAGGTAAGCGTTCCTGCGCTCGTCCTGTTTGGTCCAGTTCGGTTTGTTTGACAAGGTCGAAGCTTCGGCTAGAAGCTGCTCCAGGTCTTTTGTGTTAATCATGTTAGTGCACCTCGTTGTTGGATTTCCTGGGATCGTCGCCAGGACGTTATGAACGACGCTTTGCGCCGAGGATGATTCCCTCGATGCTCGGCTTCGGTGAATCAAAGCCGTGACTGAGAACGTAGCCGGATGCGGCTTGGCATGCGTGAGCCACCTGCGTTTCGGTCAGACCTTCCTTCTCTGCAGCTGCCCGAACTTCGGCGACGATTTCGTTGTGTCGCTTCTCTTCGGGCGAGTCAGGGTTGAAGCCTGATACTGGTTTTTGCATAAAGCACCTCGTGGTTGGAATTCCTGGAACCGCCAGGCCGGTTTAAACTTGGTTCAGCAAATTGCGGCGGCGGCTGCGTGCTGCTTCCGACCGCTGGCCCTGCTTGAAGGTCACGTCCAGAACTTTTTCAGCTCCGAACTCACGTACGAGCCTTGTTGCATGCGACTCGACCGCTGATCGAATCTCGGCAGGAATTTGGGGATAGAAAAGCTCGACTCCATGTTCGGCCCTGGCAACCACGCTTGTGCCTTTCGGGTAGGCCGGTCTGGCAACGACCGAGACGTCGTAGAGGGTCCTGACGTTGTTGATCGTGCGAACGACTTGCTTCGATCTCTTTTGCTTCGATCGCTTCTCGTCTTCGTCATCGCCGAACAGATCGTCTTCGTCTTCAATCTCCTCCTCAGTCCAGTCCGAATCACGCTGACCGAGCCTGAAGCCAAAGCTGCAGCCGTTCAGATCACCGCGTTTGATCATGGTGTGGGTATCACGCGCCAATTGCGTATCTGGCATTTGACAGCTGAATTGAAGGCCTGAAGGCGTGTCGCGGAGCACCAGTGTGCCGGAAGCTGTGCGACCGAGGAGCTTGTCCATGTCGTGGTTGACCAACATGGTGACGTCCTGGTTTGAATCAACCGCGCTGCGGAAGGCACCTGGCTTGATGCGTTCCCTGAAGGTCTGACCGCCCGATGGGATCGGCCCGGAGAGAATGTTGTAGCGTGCGGCGTAGCCGCTGATTGTCTTGCCGTCTGATGCCGCTCTTAGTTCGGCATCGACCAAAAATACTCTTCGTTCAATTTGCATGGATCACCTCGGTATTGGTTTTCGCTCGAAAGCTGGTCGAGCTCCTAAAAGCTGGTCACGTGTTCGCTGGGCAGGCGTGCTGGCCTGTTCTCGTACTTCGGTCGAGCAGCCTGGGGCCTCCACTGACCACGTGCTTGCAGATATTCCGCAATCACTTCGGCTGGCGGATGCTCTGTCATCTTGCAGTGCTGAACTTTCATGCACTGTGGGTTGTCACCTTCGTACCTGAACACTTGCTTGCACGAGTCGCAGTTCGCCACGATGAACGGCTTGCGATCAACGTAGCGACCGACGCCGAAAGATGCGGGAACACTCTTGGGTTTCGGTGGCTTGTATTCCTTGATCATGCCGTCCTTGATCAGAACGTCGGCGAAGTTGCGTGCGAGGTCAAACGGCGAGCCTGTTCCATCTGCTGCGATGTACTTAGCCATGGTGGTTCTCCTTGACGGCGAAGATGCCGGGTATTGCATTCAGACAGTCCGGAAGGTGTTACGACCTGTTAGTTCCTGGAGCGGTCGAGAGGCGGGACTCATCAAGTGATTCGCTAAGTGCGGTACTGCCAGGTAAGCGGAAGAGAACAGGGTGGAGGTGGGCGGACGGAATCGGTCGGGACGAGTTTCAGATCATCAATGACAACGCCGCCCACAACTAGAAAGAAGTCACCGAATTCAGTAGACACCTTTCGCCCAAGAAATCTCTACTGCGTTTGAGCTAAAACGACAAGTAGCGGGCAACCGGTTTATTGTACGTACGCGTCAAAAATGAGCGTCGCGTGATTGCCGTCGTCGGTCCATCCCCACCAATCGAGCGACCTTGGCTTGTTGATTGGTAGATTATTGGGCGTTGTGGGATCGAGATGAGGGGTCGCTCCTTCAGAGCATGCGACACCTCCTGGACATTCGAGAGTATGACCACACGCCCCATTTGGATCGGGCGGGTCACATCTGTAGGTAAGCTGAACAATTCCCCCAGCCACGTTGGCGGGCAATGTGATCGGACACCGTAGGATGTTGCCCCACATCGACCTGTTGGGCGTTGCGCACCCTCCACTACCGTATGCCACTTTCTTATCGAATCGAAACTCAACGACAGTTAAAGCAAAACTCTTGGCGCCGGGGTCTTCGGCTTTTGGAGCAATAAGCCAGTGGACTCCTTTGTACCCAATAATCTTTTCTTTAGAGTCTTGTCCGAAAGCTGCTGCAGCAAGAACCAGCAATAAAGCTATCCCGAGTCGGAGTCCCTTAGTTGCAAACATGTTAGTTACCTCCTTGGTTGCGCATACTATCACATTTGTTCCTGCGAAGCTCCGCCTACCCTATCCGGCTCACTCGTCTGCCCCCTGACGGGCCTCCGAAAAGAGCGGAGGTTTATGCACCTTTGTGGCGACCCAAGTGAAGTATCCGCCCAATGCGCGAGGGACATCTTTTTCAGTACCCTTTGTGATACTCAATCATGTAAGTGAGTGCTGGTAAGTCGTGTTATCGGAAACTAACCCGCTACCGGAATCCAATTCGCGGCAATTTTCAAATTCGCCTGTCTCTACGCGTCACTCAGCGTACGGTATTTGGGGTTTCGGGTTTTGGAACTTAAACGCCCATACGGGTGCTGTTCTCAGCAAGATCCAGAGTGCAACTAAACGAGTGGCAATCGACGCGCCGTCCTTAACGCGGCGAAAGAGTGACGATAAAAAGAGGCGTAAAGTGACGATAAAGCGGCGTAATGCTACCGAATCAGTGCGATTCTGAAGCGGATCTGAAGGCGGCGATTTGCCGGATCGGAAGGTGTCCCACGTGTCTACCACGTGGTCAGGGAGTGGCACGATCCTGGGCGGGGTAATAGGTTCCTAGGCGGGATTTGATCGTGCGACTTTCGAATGACCGTCGAGGACTGGGATTATTACCACCAATCTCGTTTTGAGATTGGTGGTGATAAGAGGATTTATCAACATCTATCTGACTTTCCGCTAATCGACCGAGGATAACTTCCAACTAGCCGACCATACACCGAGAGCTCCCAATCGCGTACTTCATACCAAGTTCAACTCGATGAGTCGCAGCCCTCTTCATCTCTTTCCTCCTGATGATCCCCGGACTAAGTATTCTTGGAAACGGACATTCAAAATGCGAATTTTTTGGGGAGAATCGTAATCGACGTAGATTTCAGAGGTTGGCTCTGCTATTTTGCTCACCTCTGACCTTGAAGATTAATTGCAGATTGCGTTTCTGTATTCCAAGTAACTCAACGGCCATGTACACAGGGAAGGATTCCGAATAATGCCCCGAAAATGAAAGTGAGTTTGAAAGGAGAAAGCACTTGACCAGCCGACGGAATATGTTTTGCCTCGTAGGGCTTCTCGCAATCGCAATCGTCCTCGCGCTCACAGCATTGCCCGCATCCGCGCAGCAGAAAAACCCAACATCGTAGTGATCTTTGGCGATGATGTTGGCATTTGGAACGTCAGCGCCTACCATCGCGGAATGATGGGCGGTTCAACACCAAACATCGACCGGATCGCGAAAGAAGGCGCGCTCTTCACTGACTACTACGCACAGCAATCCTGTACGGCCGGACGCGCCGCGTTCATCACTGGCCAACATCCCTTTCGGACCGGTCTTCTGAAGGTGGGCCTGCCCGGCGCGACACAAGGGTTGCAGGCCAAGGACCCGACCATTGCCGAGCTGCTTAAGCCAAGCGGCTACGCGACGGCTCAAATTGGGAAAAACCACCTCGGCGATCGTAACGAATTCTTGCCGACCGTACACGGCTTCGATGAATTCTATGGAAACCTCTACCATCTGAACTCCGAAGAGGAGCCGGAGGAACCCGATTACCCGAAGGATCCAAGTTTCCTTGCCAGGTTCGGGCCACGCGGGGTACTCGATTGCAAAGCCACCAACGTAGACGACCCGACCGTTGACCCCCGCTTCGGCGCTATGGGCAAACAGACCTGCAAAGACACCGGCCCGCTCACTCGCAAGCGTATGGAAACTGTCGATGAGGACCTTCTGGCTCATGCGCAAGACTTCATTGACCGTTCGGCGAAAGCCAACAAGCCGTTCTTTCTCTGGTACAACACCACGCGCATGCACGTCTACACGCACCTTTCTCCCAAGTGGGAGAATAAGAGCGGCTTTGGCCTCTTTGCCGACGGCATGATGGAGTTTGACTGGGAAGTCGGCGAATTGTTGAAGAAGCTTGACAACCTCGGAATAGCTGACAACACCATCATCATCATGACTAGTGACAACGGCGCAGAAACGTTCTCCTGGCCGGACGGCGGCAACACTCCTTTCAAGGGCGAGAAGGGCACTACATGGGAAGGCGGCATGCGCGTCCCTTGTGTTGCTCGATGGCCGGGAGTCATTAAGCCCGGCATCATCGTCAACGACACCATGTCCCACGAAGATTGGCTGCCCACGTTCCTCGCCGCTGCGGGTAATCCGGACGTGAAAGAGCAGCTTTTGAAGGGCCTGAAGGCGGGCGACAAGACCTTCAAGGTCCACCTAGACAGCTATAACTTCATGCCTTTCTTCAAGGGCGAAGTCGACAAGGGGCCGCGGCGCGAAATCTTTTATTTCGACGACAACGCGAATCTCAACGCACTTCGATACAACGACTACAAGATCAGCTTCGCCATGATCGAGGGGAATTTGTTTAATGGCAGGCGCGTGACGCAAAACGTGCCACTTGTCACCAACCTCCGCCAGGACCCCTTCGAGCGTTTCGCGACAGAATCGGGTGCTTATGAGTTTTGGTGGGCCACGAAACTCTGGACGCTGATTCCGGCACAAGCAATCGTCGGGCAGTTTTTGCAGAGCTTCAAGGAGTATCCGCCCAGCCAGAAATCTGGCTCCTTTAACGTGAGCGAGTTCCTCGATCAACTGCAATCAGGAGCTTCCGGCGCTGGAAAGTGAGCCCAACATAAATACGACGAAACAAAACGCTTCGATCAGCACTGCCTAAACCACGCCCAAGGTGGTTCAGCGGCACTAGTGCCTGCCATTTCCGTGGGTCCAGGATAGGTGTCGAGAACAGGGATTATCACTACCTATCTCAATTTGAGATAGCTGGTGCCTTATCACCATCTAGTTCTCCGGTGCAACCTTCGGGAATTGGTTGTTCTTGATCCGTTCGGCCTGGGCTACCTGTTCAACCGTGAGAACAACGCCGGTCCCGATCTTCGTCGGTACCCGTGGTTCAGGACATGAACCGCCAGGAACCGAAATGCCGATAGATTTCACGGGCGCGTCAAACAATGGGTTCTTCTCGCGCGGTGCCGCTGGTAGTTCTGTGAGAATTTTCATCGCTAGCTCCTTGGTGCAACGTCCTCTCGCACCGTGACAAAGTCCTTCGCCTTCCCAGCGATCACTGTCACCGTAAGCGATCCAGTCCAACCGGCTGGGAACGGAATTCGATCCACCGCTTCAAACACCTCGCGGTGTTCGGGCTTCGTGTCTTTTGTTCGATCGACGTACATGAATTGCCAGGCAGGTGTGACGGTCGGTTAGGTAGGCTTTGGACATTTGCTGAAAGGGAGCACGGTATACCTACCATTCTCCACCGACATCAGGGCGTTCGCTTCCGTCTTACCAGCACAAGGAAAGTTCCCGTGAAACTCCTCCGCGCTTTCGTGGTCTTCACGCTGGTAGGTTGTTGTGGAGACCATCTCCATCACAACACAGTCGTCATCCTTCCTGGAAAACTTGATCAGCCGTTCACCCATTAGAATTTTCATTTGATGCTCCTATTCCCGACCGAGAAGAGCTTTCGTTCACGACGGGCGATATCTTTGTTGATCTTGCCGGTTTCACGGTCGAGTCGCTTCTTAGCCTCGACCAGCCAGGCGTTGTTTCGCTTCTTGGCGATCGCCGCGAACTGTTCCAGGTAGGCCTTCACCTGGGCATCATCCGCGGTCTGGTCTGCGATTCTTTCTTCCTCGAGCTTCGTCAGTAGCCGTTCCGTTTCGATCTCAGTAGTCACTTCGGTCAAGCGGCGTTCAGCATCTTTCTTCCAATCCGCGTCAATGATCACCTTAAAGTGCAGCCAGCGCTTCCATCGTCGCTCCAGGTCCTTGACCTCAGGATCATCCTCAAACTCGATACCGTCGCGTAGCAGATCATACGGGATTGCCGTGTTGCCGATGTGTCGTCGATTTCTCATGTGACGCTCAGTTCCTTTAATGCCGGACTGATATGCCCCGGACTGGTGCCATTCAAAATTCGACCAGTCCGGCGACCAGTCCGCTAAAATCAGTCCGGGTAAACCACTGAGAACAAGTCAGTCCCGACCAGTCCGGCATCAGTCCGGTCGACCCGGACTGCCTTTCCCTATTCCTAGGGAAGGCATCCGGCAGTCCGGCTGGCGGTCTGGCGGTGCAGTTAAAGCTGCTCCGCCTCTAATACCGTCTGAACCCACAGCCCAGTTTCTTTGGACCAGCCGCCGTCGGTGATGATTCTGCGCACGCGATCAGAACCAAAACCAGTTTTTCGCCGAAGCTCATTCAGTCCGATTGTCGGATCACTCTCCAGAAGTTGAATCACGGCATCGTCGCTAGTGGCAGCGACAGGTGCCTCGTCTTCACTTCTTTCTAAATCCATCACTGCGAAATCACCCTTCTGGTCAATGTAGGGTCTCCCCTGGATCGTAAACGGATCGGCTGGCTCCATATCGCGAGGCTTGACACAAGTTAGTGTCAGCCGTGTCAGTTGTTTGGAATCTTCCTGATAAGCCTCATCGGAGCCTTTTTTCCCTTTTCTACGAGCGTGCTCCACGCACCACACACAGTCGGCCATCGCCCCAAAGTCGCCCGTGCCGCGCAACGTGTTTTCCAGCGTTGGAGTTGTGTCACCGACATCCTTCTTCCTGTGGTGCATTCCTATGACGGCGGGTGCTCCTGCCCGAATTAGTTTGAACATCTTCGCGCCGAGCCCTTGCGCTTGCTGAGTTGATTGGTTTTCGTCGCCTTGCTGGAACCTGATTGCTGTGTCGAGTATCACCACCGCCTGTGTCATGGTGATCGCCTGCAGCAGGGCCGGGTCTTCAAGGTCGATTGCGCCATCACGGATCGTCTGGCAAAAGAACCCCCCGTCCATGGAGATTCGCATCTTCTGCATCCGCTCCCGAAACTTGCGACCACCCATCTCAGGCACGAGATAAAGCACGTTCGTCCGTTCAAAAACTGGATAAATGCCGAACAAGGGCTCACCGCTTAATAGTGCGTGTGCGATCGACAATCCAATCCAGGTCTTGCCCGTGCCACTCAACGCCCCAAAGAACGTAACGCCTTCCTCAAGGATTCCTTTTATGAAGGTGCGACCAGGAGCCGAATCCAATTCACTTCCTGTATGAAACACGTCACGCCAGTGCCGTTCAGTTTGTGTAGCAGGTTTCACATCGGTCTTCTTGAACCCAGCTTCCGCCTTGAATCGCTCTAGGAGTTTCTCTACCCGTTCCTGGCGTCCTTCAATCCTGGAGTTTAGTTCGAAGATGTTGCCGGTCATTGCGAGCAGCTTGCCTGTGTTGCCGGAGTAAATCTCTTTCGGATCAACGTGAAAGTCCTCTGGCAATGTGCCGCGACAGACGATGTGGAGACCCGTGCCGCTGGCCGAGACCTCACAGTAAGAATCGATTTCTTCGACGATCTCCTGCGCCCAGGGTTCGACGGCGCCTGTATCGGCATTCCGGCAGTGATCGAGGTCTATGTAGACGAAGTTTTCGGACTTGTCGACAAAGCGTTGGAACCCAGCATGATCCCTGTCCGCTCTGTTTTCGAGCAGGTAGTCGAGTGGGCGAAGATTTTCTGCACGAAGTTCAGGCGTTCCCCATTTTACGCAAGGGCACTTGCCAGGCTTCTTGTCTTTCTTGGAGTAAGTTTTTAGGTAGTATTGCAGCCACTGCGGCGGCTTTCGCAGTTCATCCGGAATCCCACCTAGAAGTTCAAGCTGTTTAGCGGTAGGTTTGTTTGGCATGGGCTGTGTTCCCTCTGTCCTCGAATTTTTCAGTCTTTATCGTGCGCAGCAAGGTGATCTTGCCGTCGCGCAGCTCAAATTCCACGGTCGCCGCACCGGTGCGACCGCGCTCCGCGTCGTCGAGCAGGGTCTAACATTTGTGTGCAGCTCTTGGTTCGTCACCGTGATTCCTCTCTATGGGCAGACCTCTCCCAGAGTGTTATGGCGCTTTTGTTTGGGATTGAACCGATCCGCCAAAGGGTAGGCGGTTACGCGACGAGGGCCGTTCCCAACATCCCGGTCGCTTGACTACTGGTGAGCTACTTGGGCAGCGTCCTATACTTTTAGAGCTCGGACAAGCGAAAGATTTATTGCCTATGGGTGATCTACCCGCTGCCGCAGCTTGAGCGGATCGTAGGCCAGTGCTGTTCGGATACCAGCCCGTCGCCGCCGCTGATACGTTCGCTCCTCGGCTGCTGCAAGTTCGACCTCTGCTAGCTTTCCGACCTCATCACTTGCCAAATACTCAGTCAAGAACTCCGCAGCGACGACCTGGACGGTAGATTCCCGACCACGGGCGATGTTGTGCAGCTTTATGTACAGAATATCGGGCAGCTTCACCACGAGCGACTTTGTAGGGTTTGGCTTGGGCCTGTCAGGATCACGACTAGCTCGCAACCTATCCTTCAGCTCGTTGGTGCTCAGTTTCTCGGCAACCGCTATATCTACCCAGCGCCTCTTAGTGGCATCGTCAGCGTCAGGCAGCCCATTCGCGATCGCACGATGATGCGACCAGTGCAGTTTCTCTGTCCGGACAGAGACAGGAATCCGCTTCGCCGTAGATGCCCAGTCGTATAGAGTGCTTCGCAATATGCCAAGCATCGATTCCGCCAGGTCATAAGGCTTCGGCACCCCATCTATATCGTCGGGTACCGGGCAGCGGTTGAACCAGTCGCCAAAGTCCCATTGCAGCGTGCCGGTCTGGTGCTTCTCGGCCAGCGCGATGCCCTCGTTGATCCAGTCGCCGATATTGAATTGCAAGTTCTGGGTCTGATGCTTTTCGATCAGCATCTCGCCCTCGGTAAACCAATCCACTGAAATCTCCTCGGTTTCAGTGGTATGCGTTGAATCAATCGTCTCACTCTGATCAAAATCAAGAATCTCATCGAGCATAATGCCTCCTTTGTGGTCAGCCCGGCCGGTTACTCCGGCCGGGCATCTTATTAAATTTATCTGTTCCGTTTTCCGCCGGGCCCTGTGGACCTACGTCTAACGACCCGTCGGAAACGTCCCGTGATCCGTAGATGTGGACAAAATTCCCGAATTACGGGAATAGGAGAGTCACTCGAATATGTCTCGTGACGTAACCTCCTGGAACAAGAACAAGTTACGGGGGTATCCCCATCGATATAGGAATATTCGATCGTTTCAAGCATCTTTGTTCTCCTTGAGTTGTTTGTAGGAGAACCGGCCCAGAATTTCAGGCGAGGCGGTAGGCTACAATTTGAAGCGCAGTTTGAAGCGAGCTAATTTAGCATAACCAGCGCCTGTGTCAAGTATTAATTTCGATTACCCCTGACAGCCAATCTAAGCCGTCACACGAGTGCGAGTTTGGTGAGCCTGCCAAACTTGACATCCACTAACCAACTGAGAGATGAAGTACCGGCAACGCCGCCGAGCGCGGGCCAAAAAAGAGGGCCAGTGGCGAGGCGTCGGTTTCAGAAAGGGTCTTTTGTGATCGAAGCGGATGGCCGGATGTACTCCATGCACTACGTGGATGCAGACGGTAAATCAAAACGCATGAAGCGATTCCTCGGAAGTATTGCGAGGATGTCCGAGCGAGCGGCTCGCAGGGAGCACGCCCGCATCATGGAGGAAGTGAACCGCAAGCGGGTGAACTTGGCTCGGGTCTTTCGAGGTCAGACGTTTACGGACGCTGTGAACAAGTGGAGGAAGGCGATTGCACCCAACCTCTCCCCTGCCACCGTTCGTCAGCGCGAGAGCTACCTAAGGTTCACATCCTTCCTCGGTTTGGAAAGTCATCCCTACAGGAGTTGGGGGTTGAGGAGATACAGCAATTCGCAACCGACCTCCGCAAGAAACTTTCAGCTAAGACAATCGTGAACCTCCTCAGTGCCGTGTTTGCGATTCTTGACTATGCTGGACGCTGCGGAATGAAGGTTACGAAAGTTGGATTCGCTGATCTTGAACTCGGGTCCAGCAGCCAAACGGAATCTCCCTTCTTCACTCGCGGACAAGCCACGCAAATCATTGATGCAGCGCCGGAGCCGTTCAAAACTCTATTCGCTCTCGCCTGGTCAACTGGCTTCGGGCGGGGGAGATTCTGGCCCTGACGCTCGATGATCTCGACTTCAACCACAAGACCATCCGCGTGAACAAATCTCTGGATGATGCCACGCGGGAAGTTCGGCAACCCAAAACTCCAAAGTCCATCGCAACGCTTCCGATGACAACGGCGCTGGAAGGCAAGCTGAGGGAATACATCCAATGCCATTGGAAACCCAATCCGGCTCAGATTCTCTTCCCCAACCGTAAAGGGACCCGCCCTCGCTCACGAGATAACGTGGTGAAGGTCGGGCTAAAGCCCGTTTTGAAGGAACTCGGCATTCCCACGAAGAATACCGGACTCCACGCATTCAGACACGGCTTGGCAACTGAGTTGGCCGAAGCATCCGTACCGCTCACCGTTCTGCAAAACCAAATGCGCCACGCTGACGTGAAAACCACGCTGAAGGTCTATTCGCATGTGATTCCTCAGACCCAACGGGACGCAATGGAACAGGTTGGAGGATTTCAATTGTTACGGGAAACTGGTACGGTACTGAAATTCGCACGTAAGTGATTGACGTACAAAAAGGTTGGCGGAAGCGTGTGGGAGTCGAACCCACCATTCTGGCCGCGAAGGACAGAATCAATGGCTTTGAAGGCCACGAGAATCACCGGACCCCTTTCGCCTCCGCGAACGATTATAGGGACGGCGATGCAAGGGTTCAACTTTTCGCGGGAATGCTGGGCGCCTTCTTGCGGGCGAGTTCGAGAAGTTTGGGGTGGGTGCAGACTTCGAAGTAAGAGCGGTTCCCTTGCCCGCCGATCTTGCCACCGGGCAGCAGCTGTCGCACGAAGCCCTTGCGAATGATGATCGGTTCGAACGTATCGCCGATAGGAACTTCGCCAAAATAGAGTTGCACGCGCTCTTTGCCCCACGGCATCGGAAAATTTCCGCCCATGGGGGCGAGCGCGATCTCGGCGGCTACTTTCTGAAAACCTTCCTCGTTCAATTCGATTCCGTTCAGGTTGTAGCGGACTACCAGTTCTTCGCCTTCGTCCTCGACGGCGTCTTCCATCAGCGTCTGCAGCAGGAACACATTGAACGGCGAAGGATTTTCTTTGAACAGCCGCTTGGCCATCTTCGAGCAGCTCGAAAGACGGTCTGATAAATTGAGAGCGCGCGAAATCATCACGCGTGAGTCAGCGTCCATCCAGAGCGACGGCGCCGAATCCTGGAATGCGACGCCGATCCCGAGTTCCAGCGGGGGTAACAGCGTTGTTTTCGCTCGTTGATTATACGCTTGGGTGACCGCCAAAATCTCGCGCGCCAAAACGCACGCACGCGCTACCGCTCTCTGCGTGGCGCGCTTGGCTTCTGTTTCGTAAATGGCGAGAATAATTGCGTCACCCTCGATGAATACTTTGGCCGCACCGTAGCGCTCGAGCATGCGTTTCACGGGCTCGTGCAGGTTCATGCTGAAGTGCGACGCTGGGTTCATTCCCTTTGCGAGGAGATCTTTGGTGATACCGGTTGAGCCTCGCACGTCCGCTTTGATAATTACGTGGGAGCTGACTGGATCGTCATCTGGCCGCACCTCATCCGGGTGCAAAAATTCGTAGAGACTCTTATTGACCCGCGAAAGCTCGCGTGCGCGTTCGGAACGCACCAGGTTGATGCGTTCCATCCAGGAAGCCACTTGCTGATAGTTGCGGCGATCGCGTCGCAGACGCATCAGGTCCTCGGCAAATTGAGTGCACGTAGCCAGCGTCTCCTCATGAGTACGCCGGCGGATGGCGCGCGAGGCTTCGTCCAGGCGCTTCATGGAAATCTTGCGCGCCGGGAACTGCTCGAGAATCGCTTCGATTCGCTTCTGTTCCTCGCGATTAACGATCGCTTTCTTCAATTGCTGTAAGTGAACCGGGGGGCAATAGTCTTTGTAAATCTTTTTTAGCTCGTATCCGGCGAGCACATGGAACAAAAGATCGCGTTCTTCGAGCCGATGAGTCCACTCTTCGCGGAGCTGAGCTCGAACTTCGGGCGGCGCCTCTCCGTTAGAATCATCGGCGCCCAACCGGTTCGCGCCAAAAAGCCGCGGAGAATTCGCCGGTTGGTTCAGATAGTCGCCGAGCCGGTTCCTGTATTCTTCGGTAAGGAAATCGAGCCTCTGCTTGGCTGAATCAATTGGCGGAGCGAGCTCTTCCAGGTTCTGTTCGACCGACGAAAACTTCTGTCGGAGTGTTTCGAGCTCGGCCTGTGTTTCGGCCGATGAGCCGGATTTCTTCTTAAAAAGCCACGGGAACACGTCGTCGCTTGCACCGGCGCGCGAAGAAAGCTCGCGTTGCTCCTCCTCGAGCCTTTCGAGCTCGGAACGTAGCTGCCGAGCCTGCTCCATCAACCGTTCGTAAGTCTTCCGCGATTTGCTCAGCTCTTCCGAATCGTCATCGGCGAGAACGAAATCGCGCACAAAATCCAGCAGCAAGTGGTCGAAGATGTCGAAGCGGTCCGGGTCGTTGACGAAGTTTCCGAGTAAGACGTAATGCTGCAAGAAAAGGTGATCATCATTTCCATTCTCTACAAAAAGAAACCGGTTCTGCAGCAAGTCGTATGTCTCGCGAAAATCGTCGCCAAACAGCGCCCGCCGCGATTTCGAAATGATTCCCTCTTCCACTTCTCGCCACACTCGATGCAGAGTCTCGCCCACTTGGCGATATACATTTTTCTTGTCCGCCTGTATTTCGGCAATTTTTGAACGCATCACGTGCGCGGGCTCACTGTGCTCGAAAAGTTCGCCGCGCCCCCGAATCCATTCCTTGCACTCCACTACGATGCTCGAGAACTGGCTCGAAAGTTCAGTCGTGAGGTGCTTGAGAATCGCGAGCTGGTGCAGAACGTCGGTTTCGATCGATTGCTGATATTTTGCTCGTGTCAGCGATTCCTGCAGAATATCGGTAAGCAACTTGCGGAAGGCTGCGTGTTCGGGCGGCCCCGCGCGTTTCTTGTCTTTGCCGTAGACGAGACTGATGTTTACGGTCTGTCGAACGAGGTCGAGCAGGTATTTTCGGGTAAAATCGACAAAGCGAGGGCTCAGGAAAACGTCATAATGGATGTTGTCGATGCCGAGCGTGAGATTCGAAAGCCTGATTTCGGCGGAGTACGGCTCGAGCTTCATCCGCGCCGGATGTGTGGGTGAAGGCAGAGTATGAGTGTCGGGCATTTCTGACGCCTGATTCGGGTAAATTTTGACTGTAGGGCTCTGCGGGGCAAGGCGCAATGGAACTAGGCGTAAGGGTTAATGCTGGCTCGGACAGCGAGGCTGGGGACTCGCGGCTTGACGGCTTGGGGTGGCCGTCGGTTGATGTTCACGGCTTAAGGCAGGCCCGTATGATGCCGAATTCTGGGCCTTTTTCGGTGCGTTCGTCCGATCAACTGAGCCAGAAACCATTCATATTAAAGCGAGGCTTGCCAGCCGATCTCGGTCCTTGCCTCTACTTCGGGCCTGCTGGCCAGCGCTGCGATCGGCGTGCGACCAAGGACGGGTTCTGCGCGCGCCATCAGCTCGGCACGCCCACGATCTCTGCGCGATTTTTTACGCCCAAGAAACTCGCCGCCTTTTTAATCGCCCTCGCGATGCTATGGCCAGAGCTGACGAGGTTTCTAAGCGCGCTTGCTCGGCTGTTGCGCTAGATGCATGGCGAAATTTCAAGCAAACTCTCATGGAGTCAGAAGTCTGTCTTCAATTGTGAAATTCAGGTTAGAATCCGCCCATGTCGAAACTACTTGAAGGCAAGACGGCAGTCGTTCTTGGTGTATGGAATAAATGGAGCATTGCTTATGCGATCGCGCAGGCGTTTGTCCGCGAGGGTGCAACGGTGTTGCTCACCTACCAGAACGATCGCGCAAAGGCGACGGTCGAGGAATTGGGCAAAGAGCTCGGCGCCAAAACGTTCTGTCCATGCGATGTTCAGCAGCAATCCGATATCGACAATTTGTCAGCGCAGTTGAAGGCGCACGGTTACAAGCTCGACGCTGTCGTCCACTGTCTCGCATTCGCCAACCATGAGGATTTGGGCAATCCTTTCGTTAATACTTCGCGGGCGGGCTTTCAACTTGCGCTTGACGTGAGCGCGTATTCGCTCGTGGCTGTCTCTAAAGCACTCGTGCCGCTGATGTCCGACGGCGGCGCAATTATGACTCTCACCTATCTCGGTTCCACGCGTGTCGTTACGAACTACAACGTGATGGGCGTGGCGAAGGCGGCGCTAGAAGCATCGGTGAAGTATCTCGCCAGCGAGCTTGGAAAAAGCAAGATTCGCGTCAACGCGATTTCCGCTGGCCCCATCAAGACGATTTCTGCACGCGGCATCAAGGACTTTTCGAAGGTCCTTGAATTTGTCGCGCAACATGCACCGCTGCGCCGCAATACCGACATCGCGGAGGTCGCGGACACTGCAGTATTTCTGGCGAGCGATCTGGGCCGCGGTGTGACGGGCAATACGATTTACGTCGATGCGGGATTCCAGATTATGGCTCTCGATCCGCCGTCCTAAACACCTTCAGCGCGCGGAGAAAAGTCCGAAATCATCGCGAATTACGATCCTCCGTGTGTCCTCCGCGACGTGCTCGAGATCGATTCGTATCACGGGCCAATCCGTTCGCAATGTAAGTCTCTCAGGCCATTCAACAAGCACCACACCGGGTTCGGATAACACATCCTCGAGCCCGAGAGTTTCCAGGTCATGCGCATCGGTGACGCGGTACAAGTCCACATGATAAATGCGCGCGCTATTTCCGTATTTGTGTACTAGCGCAAAGGTCGGACTCGTTACTTCATCTTCTGGCACCGCACCCGCGCCACTGACAATTCCTTTCGTCAAGGTCGTCTTGCCAGCACCTAGTTCACCTGATAATAAAATAAGGACTGGCGGCTTCAGCATCGCACCGAGATCACGGCCGAGTTGAATGGTCTCCTCCGATGAGTGCGTTACGATTTCGCGGCTAGCCACGGCCGGACTCGCTGAAAAACTCCTCGTAGGCGCGTGGAATCGAGCGGATCAAATCCGTAGCCATCAGCGGCGCTTCGCCCGAATCTGCATAGGCAATGTCACCAGCGAAGCCGTGGAGATAGACTCCGAAACAAAGCGGTGCCGAGGCTGCTCCATATTGAGCGATGAGGCCTGAAAGCATTCCAGTCAGCACATCCCCGGTGCCGCCGGTCGCCATGCCGGCGTTGCCGGTGGAGTTGATCCAGGCATTTCCGTCGGGGGCCGCGACGACCGTTTGGTGGCCCTTCAAAATTACAAATGCATTCCATTCCGCCGCAGCTTTCCGAGCTGTGGCGAGCCGCTGGAACTGAATTTGTTTGGTATCGCTGCCCACCAGCCGCGCCATTTCGCCCGGATGCGGCGTCACCGCTAACATCTTCCGCGCAGCTTTTAATTCCTGCCCACGCCCGGCGAAAGCATTAAGCCCGTCCGCGTCGAGCACGATTGGCAGGTCCAAATATTTTCCGACCACTGTGCGCACGAATTGAACGGTTTCGGTCTGAGTGGTGAGCCCGGGACCGATTCCAATGACGCTTTTTCCCTTGACGATCCCGTTGAAGCGTTCGTATTCGAGAGCCCGCAACGAAATGCTGCCAGTTTCCGTGGCAGGCAAGGGTTCGGTCATCACCTCTGGATTTGGTTCTCCAACGAGTGGGAGAACAGGCTCCGGAACCGCTGCGGTGACGAGTCCTGAGCCGACGCGCAGCGCAGCCCAAGACGCCATAACGGCTGCCCCACTCTTTCCGACGGAACCCGCGACGATCAGCGCGTGCCCATAATTGCCCTTGTTGCCGTCAGGTTTGCGAGGAAGCGAAAATTCAATGAATTCGCGCGCCTCGAGCCAACGCACAGTTCCCTTTCCGATTTCTTCAACCAATTCCGGCGGTGAAGCAATCTCACGAACGAGCAATTGTCCAACGTATGCGCTCGCGTTGCCAACGAACATGCCTATCTTGGGCGCCGTGAATGTAACCGTGTAATCGGCCATGACTATGTTTCGGCCCAAATCTCTTGTTTCCGTTTCTAAGACAGCGTCCCCGTCGGCGGGCAGTCCTGAAGGTATGTCGACGGCAATCACAATTCTTCCACGCTCACGCCGGTTCACATCGCGAACCACTTCGCCTAATGTGCCTCCGATGCCACCCCTTACGCCGGTTCCGAGCAAGGCGTCCACAATAAGATCTGCAGAGTTAACGGACGGCTTTACCGCTTGCCAGTCTGAAGATGTGCGCACCACGCGAACTTCGCCGCCCGAAGTTCGCCAACGATCACGATTCGTGGCCGCGTCGCCGTGCATTTCTCCCGGCTCGGCAACCAGAATTACGACTGGCGTCGCGCCCGCGTCAGCTAAGTGCCGCGCTGCTACAAAGCCATCCCCACCATTGTTTCCTTTTCCGCAGAGCACGACGATTCGCCGTGATTCAAGCCTCCGAAAGCGCCCGGACATAAAGCTGGCGACACTCTTGCCTGCATTTTCCATTAAGGTGAGGCTGGGAATACCGAAGCGTTCGGTTGTGAGCCGGTCGACCTCGCGCATCTCGGCGGCCGTGAGAATTTTCATGGTTTGAGTCTCATGGGCGCATCTATGCGAGTATATCGTGCCACGAACGGTCCCTGGCATTCGAGCTTTCGAGGTTGGCCTGCCCGGCAAGTAGTAGGAAGCAACTAAGAACCATCGGCTCGATTTAAGGGCAACCTAAAGCCCGTATTGCGAGGAGCAGTCATGGGGGAAGTGCAAGGCTGGGTTCTATTGGGCTTGGATAGACAGTCGCTCATTCACGCAACACGTACGACAGTTGCGGCAGTTGCATCGTTGTATGTAGCGCGACTCTGCAGGCTCCCGGAAGCGTACTGGGCTGCCGTGACAACTTTAGTCGTGATGCAGTCGTCCCTAGGCGCGGCCCTCAAGATTTCCGGGGAGCGCCTCGCAGGCACAGCATTGGGAGCCCTAGCCGGAGGACTACTGGCCGCTAGGTTTGGTCAGAATATTATCGCCTTCGGGGGAGGCGTTTTTGTTCTGGGATTGCTTTGTTTCATTCTGCGTCTCGAGCGCAATGCCTACCGCTATGCAGGAGTCACGCTAGCCATCGTGATGCTCGTGCAGCGTGATAGCGCAGCGTGGAGCGTGGCAGAACATCGTTTCATTGAGGTGGCTATTGGAATTGTTGTCGGGCTGATATTGACAGCCATCTGGCCGGAGCGAACGGTCATTGGATAAAAAGAGTGAGTCTAATCCATACGCACTACGACCACGGTCATGTCATCAGCCTGTTCGGCAGAGCCGGCCCATTGTTCGGCGGCCGCGATTAGATTTTCTGCGGCGCGCGGCGGTGGAACGTTCGCCTGTCGGATTACCTCTTCTTTCAGCCGCTCCATGCCAAACTCCTCGCCGTATACGTTCTCGGGCTCGGTTAGTCCGTCGCTGAATACCACGAGCACGCTTCCCGGCTCCACCTTCAAAGTGCCCTGTGTGTAAGGCACCTCTTCAAACAGGCCTACCACAGTTCCGCCTTCGTCCAGCTGCTGAACTCTTCCCGCATTTATAAAGAATGGGGCCAAATGCCCAGCGTTCGTGTAGGTGAGAGATTTCGCATCGGAATCGTACACCGCGTAAAAAAAAGTGGCATAACGATCATCAGAGGTATTTTTGAAAAGCTGCTGGTTTAGTCGCTCAACAAGCGCGGCCGTACCGCCGCGGCCATCGAGCATGGCGTTGCTACGCAAAGACGCCTGAAGGCTCGCCATTAGGAGTGCGGCAGAAATTCCCTTACCGCTGATGTCCGCGAGGGCAATGCCCAGGCGCGCAGGCCCTAATGGTATGAAGTCGTAGTAGTCGCCGCTCACCGAGCGAGCTGGCCGGCAAATCGCAGCGAGTTGAAGCCCCGGTAATTGCGGGAGCGTATGCGGGAAGAGCTGCTGTTGCACTTCACGCGCGATGGAGAGTTCATTTTCCAGGCGCTGGCGCTGCTGCTGTTCTTGAATCAATTCAGAGACCGATGCTGTCATTTCATTGAATGATTCGCCCAGTGCGCCAAGCTGGTCCTGTTGATGAACGCGGACGCGGTAACTGAAGTCGCCGCGACGGACCCTCAACGTTGCGTCATACAAATCGCCAACTGCTCTCGTGATCGTCCGCGTTAGGACGATACCAGTGACTAGAGCTCCCATCTCTAGCGCGAGAAAAATGATCCCTGCGAGTAGCAGAAGGTTGACGAGAAGCGGTCCGACCGCTCCGACGGACGTTAACAGGCGCCGATTCAAAGCCGAAGGCCGCAGCGCGAAGGACGCGAGCACGGGCGCGGGTGATGGGTCTGACCCCGGATCATGATGCAGCGCTTCGAGTGTCGAGGCTCCATTTACCCTCACGTCGAACCAATTGGCGGGTGGCGCCAAGTTCCGCCTGCGACTCAGGATCTGCTGGCCCGGAATGTAAAGACGATTCTGGATCTCAAGTGAGATTCCTGTGCTGGGCTTCTCGGCAGATGGCTGGAGCAGCATCATCTGAATAGGCCCGAGCTCAGAGCTGAGGCTATCGAGGAATTCGGGTGTGATCGGAGCTCCCACAAGAACGAAGAGTGGTCCTGCACGAGTGGAACGCTTCTGTGCAGAGGCAATCCAAATCTGGTGCTCGAACTCAATGATTCCGGAATACTCGCTGCCATTTCCGGAGCCGACGAGGTGTTGTCCACGATTTAGGAGCACGCGAATGTCCGGCCATTCTCGACGGGCGGCGGAGATCAGAACACCTACTTCGGGCCGAGCAAGAACCGCTTCGTCATATGGTGAGGCGCCTCGATTTACTTCGTCCTCAACCGCACTCGCAATAGCTTCGCCATCGCCGGCAACCATGCTTACGCGTTGTTGCAGGCCGTCGTGAAGCAGGTGAGCGCCAAGCTGGAGGTAGATACCGTAGGCGCTGAGCGCGGCCATGCTCAGAAGCAGAACAACCGGGACTACAGCGATCAATATGTAGGCGACGATCAGGCGATTGCGCAATCGCCAGAGGAGATGGTTGCGAATCCATGGCAGCAACCGAACCGCAAGATAAATCACGGAGATGAAGCTGAGAAAAAAGAGCAGGCCCGTGAGTGGGAGTCGCATACCCATAAACGCAAGGAGGCGGAAAATTGCATAGAGAAGCAGTATTCCCAGCCCGATGCGGTCAAGAGGGGACGTACGCCGGAGAAAAATCAGAAAGTGGCGTGAGGAGAGTCGGGACACGATCGTCGGCGCCGAGTTTGCGATGCGCAAGGCTCGGAAGCCCAATGATAACCCGAAGACAGAGCGTAACGCGACAAGGTCGCGCGAGGTACGTCAGCTACAAAATTCTAATCTCATCAATTACATTGCAGAGCGGTCGTTTCTCTGTACGCGGCTGTGGTAACGGCTATAAGTGAAATAGATCACCAGACCGATGCCGAGCCAAATGATCAGCCGCGCCCAATTGATCCACCCGAGGTTGTACATCATATAACCATTAAAGAGCACTCCGAGAATCGGCACAACCGGCACCAAAGGCGTGCGGAACGGCCGAGCCTGGCCGGGATTGCTCCGGCGCAGAAAGAGGACCGCCAGGCAGACGATGACAAACGCGAGGAGCGTGCCAATGTTGACCATTCGGCCAATCTGGTCGATTGGCGTGATGCTACCGACCAGGGCCGCGAGCAGGCCAACCAGAATCGTGTTTTTGTAGGGCGTACGGAACTTCGGATGAATCGCCGCGAAGAATTTTCGCGGCAGCAACCCGTCGTTGGCCATGGAGTACAGGACGCGCGTCTGGCCAAGAAGCATCACGAGCATGACGCTGGTGAGGCCGGCGAGAGCCCCGGCGGTGATGAGGTAGGAGGCCTTGGCAAGACCACGGTCGAGGAACGCGACAGTGAGAGGGGCTTCGATATTGACTTCCTTCCACGGCACCATGCCGGTAAGGACAGCAGCGACGGAGATATAAAGGATCGTGCAGATTATGAGCGAGGCGATAATACCGATGGGTAGATCGCGCTGCGGATTTTTTGCCTCTTGCGCAGTAGTGGATACGGCATCGAATCCGATGTAGGCGAAAAATACATAGGCGGCCCCTTCGCTGATGCCTCGGAATCCCATCGGCGCGAAGCCGGACCAGTCGTGGCCCCAGTTCGCAGGGTTTACGTAGCGCATCCCAAGAAGGATGATGAACAGGACGACGCTCACCTTGATGATGACGATGGAGGAGTTGAAAGTGGCGCTCTCTTTGATGCCGACAACGAGTATTGTCGTGATGATCAGCGCAATGATGAATGCCGGCAAGTTGAAGCCGATCTCGACGCCAAACATCCTCGGCGCGCCTACGAGATCGTGGGCCCGCTGGATCAATTCAGGAGATTGGGCCGTAAGAATGTCGCCGACCTTACTGAGGAAGGCCTGCGAAGTTCCGAGTAACGACGGATTGGAGGCATGAGCCATCTGGCGGGCGACGATATTTTCGGCGCTGCGGAGTGCGGTCCAATGGTCGTAAGCGAGCCACAAGGGCATCCTTAGATTGAAGATTTTTAGGAACTCGATGAAATTGTTCGACCAGCCTGAGGAAACGGTGCTGGCGCCCATCGCGTACTCGAGAGTCAGGTCCCAGCCGATGATCCAGGCAAAGAACTCGCCAAGAGCCGCATAGGCATAGGTATAGGCGCTGCCTGCCAGCGGAATCATCGCGGCAAACTCGGCATAGCAGAGACCGGCAAAGGCGCAACCTAACCCGGAAATAACAAAAGATAGCATCAAGCCGGGACCAGCGTAGTGAGCTCCCAGACCAGAGAAAACGAAAATACCCGCGCCGATGATTGCGCCGATGCCGAGGGCGGTGAGGGAGACCGGTCCCAGTGTGCGCTTCAAAGTGTGCTCGCCAGTGGCTTGGGATTCGCTTATGAGCCACTCCATCGGCTTCTTGCGCAGCAACGGATTCCCGCTCTGCGCGGTCTTCCCTGCAACGTAAGCTTGTTCACTCATTTCGTTAGACAACCTCCGGCGACGCATCGTCGGTACTTCCATTCGATTTATCGGCTAGCTTCCAAAGCCAGTAGACCGGAACCCCAAGCAGAACGATGATGAGCCCAGGCCAAGTGTACTGCGGCTTATACCTCAATAATTGAATTTCGAGAAACACCGCCATGATGAGATACAGGGCAGGCAGAAATGGATATCCAATCGCGCGATAGGGCCGGTCCATATCGGGGCGCTTCCAGCGGAGGACGAATAGCCCGCCAAGAGTAAGTATGTAAAAGATTAGAACCGCGAAGATCAGGAAATCGAGAAGCTGATTGTAAGTCCCCGAAAGGCACAGCATAGAGCACCAAATCGCCTGAACGATCAATGCCGCGCCGGGAGCATGATGCCGGTTCACTATGCCGCACGATCGAAAGAAAAGCCGATCCTTCGCCATCGCGTAATAAATTCGAGCGCCCGACAAAATCAGGCCATTGTTACAACCAAAGCCCGAAATCAGGATGGCAATCGCCATCACGACTGCGCCGGCGGAGCCGAAGACTACTTCAGCCACAGCCGTGCCGACGCGGCCCTGCGCGGCGAACTCAATGCCTCGAGCGATCGCGGTAGCGCCGTTGGGGTCGCCTGTGATTGGCAGAATTCGCAAGTAGGCCACATTTGCAAGCGTATAGAGCAACACGACGAGTCCCGCGCCAAAGGTAAGCGATAGAGGCAGATTGCGGCTCGGATTTTTCACCTCGGCAGCTATGAATGTCACGTTATTCCACGCGTCCATCGCAAACAGCGACCCGACCATCGCCACGCCAACGAGTGTGATCGTGCCGATCCACCAAGTAGGATTATCGGGCGGATAAGGGTGGAGGGCTGAAAAATTCGCGCCATCCCAGAAATGGGCGAGGTTCGTCGCGCGGGCTGCAGCGGTGGAGTAGAAGACGCCGAGAAGCGCGAGGGCGGCCAGGGATCCAATCTTCGCCACCGTAAAAATATTCTGGACAATCGAGCCGAGGCGAAGGCCACGCGTGTTGATCCATGTGACCACGACTATCGAGAGAATCGCCAGCAGATTCTGGCGGTTTAGCCCGACGTTGTAAGGGCCGAGATCACCGAAGAAGAAGTGCCACGGGCCGAAGGCACCGAGCTTCAGTATCCAGTCCGTGGGAGAAAACCAAGGGATCATCACTGCAGTGAACCGCGCAAAAGCTATCGCGACGGCCGCAATCGTGGCCGTTTGAATCACTAACAGCATCGTCCAGCCGTAGAGAAATCCCCAGAGGGGCCCGAGTGATTCGCGGAGATAAACATACTGCCCACCAGCCCGAGGCATCGCCGCGGCAAGCTCGCCATAACTCAGCGCGCCGATCAGCGTCATCACACCTGAGGCGAGCCAGACGGCGAGAAGCAGCGCGGGGCTTTTCACCTGGTGCGCGATATCCTGGGAGACAATAAAGATGCCGGAGCCGATCATCGAACCCGAGACGATCATGGTCGCGTCGAAAAGACCGAGCCCCTTTACGAGCTCAGACTTTTCCGTCGCGATTGCGCTGACCGCTCTGATTGCTTGTGCGTCCCCTGCCATCGTTTTCAAATGGTCTCTGCCATCTTGATCTGCTCGTTTTAATCGCTCGCGGCGCGAACCCGGCGAGCAATCGCGATGTACTCGGCCGCCCTCAGCCCCGGTTTTGGCGCCAACAACAAGTCGTTGACAACGGCAATCGAGTCCGCTCCCGCGCGATATACCGACTCGGCGGACTGTATCGTAATGCCACCTATCGCTACCAGAGGTTTTCGCGTCAATCGCCGTGCCGCTCGGATCAAGTCGAGTCCTACCACAGGATCCGGGTTTTCCTTGGTTGCCGTGGCAAAGATTGGCCCCACCGCTATATAGTCCGCCGAAGTGGTCGTGGCCTGCCGGAATTGCTCAAGGTTGTGTGTCGAAACTCCCACCCACAGGCCTCCGCTGCAGCACGCTCGAGCGGCTTCAACCGGCAAATCGTTCTGGCCCACGTGAACGCCGGCCGCGGCCACGATCACAGCAATGTCAGGCCGATCGTTGACAATCACGTGGACATCCTTCGGAGATAACCGGGCGACAAGGCCCCTGGACGCTTCGAACACCGCACGCGCCGAGGCATGCTTATCGCGCACTTGGATCAAGCCGACGCCATTTTCGGCAAGTACTTCGGGAATGCGAGCTTCGGAATTAACAGCGGCGACATCAAGAATTGCGTAGAGAGGTGGAAAAGGCAGCGGCATCCAGTCTATTTCGCTGAAACCGCGATCGAACGCTCGATGAAATGCGTGTCGAATTTCCCGGCAGCAAAGTCCGGATCGGCAAGAATGCGCCTTTGCAGCGGGATCGTCGTCTTGACGCCCTCCACAACGAATCCAGCGAGCGCACCTTGCATCCGAGCGATGGCTTCTGAACGGTCGCGTCCGTGTGCGATGATCTTCGCAATCAGCGAGTCGTAGTAAGGAGGAATGACAGCATCGGCATAACAGGCGGTATCGACGCGGATGCCCGGTCCGCCAGGAACTCGAAACGCTGTAATGCGTCCGGGCGAGGGAACGAACGTATCGGGATCCTCGGCGTTGATGCGGCATTCGATTGCGTGACCTCGAAACTCAACGGGACCGACGACGTCAGCAAGTTTTTCTCCCGCGGCAATTCGAATTTGTGATTTCACGAGGTCCACACCGGTCACCATCTCCGTCACAGGATGTTCCACCTGAATGCGGGCGTTCATCTCGATGAAATAAAGCTTGCCAGATTCCTCGCGCAGGAATTCCACGGTCCCAGCGCTCGAGTACCCGATTTTCACAAGTGCTTCGACCACCTGATCGCCGATCTTTTTTCGAATTTTCGCATCCACCACTGGAGACGGCGATTCTTCGAGCAGCTTTTGATGCCGTCGCTGAATCGAGCATTCCCGTTCGCCGAGGTGAACGACGCTTCCGTGCCGATCGCCCAGCACCTGAAACTCGATATGCCGAGGTCGTTCGATCAGCTTCTCCACGTAAACGTTCGGGCTTCCGAAGGCCTGTTCAGCCTCCGCTCTCGCCGTCTGGAAGGCCGTCAGCAACTCGGACTTGTTACGAACGATACGCATGCCCCGGCCGCCACCGCCTTCCGAAGCCTTAATTATCAGCGGATATCCGATTTCCTCCGCAGCCTTGCGTGCCGCGTCGTCATCGGGAACCACTCCCGGGCTACCCGGAATTATCGGCAACCCTGCCTCCGCCATTTCCTGGCGTGCGCGATCCTTCTCGCCCATAAGACGAATCACATCAGGGCTGGGCCCAATGAATGTGATGTGGGACGCCTCGCAAACCTCGGCGAAGTTCGCGTTTTCCGAGAGGAAGCCATAGCCGGGATGAATCGCGTCCACGTTGGCGATTTCGGCAGCACTGATCACCTGCGGGATATTCAGGTAGCTCTCGCTACTTCGGGAAGGACCGATGCAAATCGCCTCGTCGGCGAAGCGCACATGCAAAGCATTGCGGTCAGCTTCTGAATAGACCGCGACCGTCGAGACGCCAAGCTCCCTGCACGCGCACAACACGCGAAGCGCGATTTCCCCCCGATTGGCGATAAGAATTTTTCGGAACATTTTGCCCGGAGAGCGAAGCGCCTACTTCTTGCCGCGCTCGCGTATACCGAAGAGAGGCTCGCCGTACTCGACCGGCTGGCCATTTTCGGCGAAGATCTTCACGATTTCACCCGCTACGTCAGACTCAATTTCGTTCATTAACTTCATCGCTTCGATAATGCAGAGCACTTGCCCAGACGTCACCTGAGCGCCGACTGTCACGAAGGAATCGGCCCCCGGGCTCGCAGCGGCATAAAAAGTGCCCACGATCGGGGACTTGATGACGTGCAGGTCCTCCACGCCATGAGCCGAGGCTGCTGGGCCTTGTGAGCTTGCCTGAGCCGCGGATTGCGCCACGTGCGTTGGAGCATGCGAACTAGCCGGTATACCGTAAACGTCTGGCCCTCCGAACGCCCGGACCGCGCCTTGCGAATGCGCCGAGGGCTTCTTCAGCCGGACGCGCACGCCGTCGCGTTCATACTCAAACTCCTCGAGGCCATGTTTTTCCATGAACGCAAGCAACTGCTCCACTTCCGCGAGATCGACTCCCCGCGGATTCCCTTCCGATGCTGATTGTGGATTCGATTTCTTAGCCATCTAGAGTTCGATGAAGTCCCGAGGCGCGGTAGTAAGGTCCTCGCAGCCCTTTGCGGTCACCACGACGTCGTCCTCGATGCGAATACCGCCCAATCCTTCGACGTATACGCCGGGCTCAACCGTGATCACCATGCCCTCTTCAAGGTTTGTCTTTTCGCCTCTGCCCAACCGCGGCATCTCGTGCACTTCCAGTCCGAGGCCGTGACCAGTACTGTGGGTGAAGTATTGAACGAGACGTTCCCGTTTCAGGACCCGCCTGGCAGCGGCGTCAACCGATTCCCCGCTAACCCCTGGCCGAATTGCCGCCTTGGCCGCCCCCTGGGCCGCCAGAACGGCGCGATACATCTGCCGTACATTCGCGGGTGCCCGTCCCAGGAAGACGGTACGCGTCATGTCACTGCAATAACCGCGGAGTATAGCACCCTGGTCGAGGACGACCAACTGGCTTTTCCTGAGCAGATTGGACGAAGGCCGCGCATGGGCCCAGGCAGAGTGCGGCCCGGCGGCGACGATGGTTTCAAACGACGCTCCGCTGGCCCCTTTTCGTTTCATCGAATAATCGAGGGCAGCTGCAACCTCTAATTCGGTCACGCCGGGCTTTAGTCCGAGGAGCGCCTCTTCAACCACGGCACTAATGAGGACAGCAGCTTCGCGCATGACGGCTAATTCTCGGGGGTCTTTCACCGCGCGCAGCTTCTCGACCGCGTTGCCCCCGTCGACCCAACTGACGCGATCCGTCGCGGCTCTCTTAATGGCAGACAGCTGAGCCACCGTCAAGTGAGCGGGGTTGTAGGCTACTCGCGGCCGGCCGCGTCGCTTCCGGAGCGTCTCGCCTGCTGCACGGATCAAACCTTCTCTCGCGATTTTGATTCGGGCCTCGCGGACTTCCTCTCGGGCCTGGAAGGTGTACCGACTGTCGGTGAAGAGCGTTGCGCTCGATTGCTCCACCAGCAGCAGCGCCGCGCTCCCCGTGAATCCGCACAAATAGCGAATATTTGGCGGATGAGAAACCAGGCACGCGTCCGCACCCAGGGCTGAAAACGAAAACCGGAGCCGATCCATTCGGCTCCGGTTGAAAGATTCGTTTCGCGATTTACCGGTCACGTTCGATAGACGTCTCCCGCCTCAGCTTCTGACTAGCTCGGCATGATCCGAGGCGTCAGGAAGAAGAGCAATTCCTGTGCCGTCGAGCTCACCGTCGTATGTTTAAACAGGTTGCCTACCGCCGGGATGCTGCCAAACAACGGAACCTGCTTCACATCGGTCTGCTGGTTCGTCACGATGATACCGCCAATCACCACAGTGCCACCGTCATTGATCAAGACCTTCGTTTCTGCCGATTGCGTGTCGATTGCGGGGATACCTTGTACACGCGGAATCGCTTGGTCGATCTGGTCGTTGGTCACGGTCACGTCCATGAAAACCGTGCCGTCCGCGGTAATCTGCGGTGTGACTTCAAGCTGCAGCACCGCGTCCACGAACTGCACCGAAACCGTGTTGTTGACGATCGTCTGCACCGGAATCTTGGTCCCCTGTTTGACGGTCGCTTTCTGGTTGTTCTGTGTGATCACTTTGGGCTTCGAGAGCAGCTTGCCGACGCCGCGATCCTCTGCTGCAGTGATGATCACGTCGAGCGCGAAGTTCGCAGCCGAGAAACCGTAGCTGATGCCGCTCGTCGGTGCGCCGACTCCCAAGTTTGTGTTCAGCGGCAGCGAACCGCTGGTCGGAGTCGTACCACCCGAGCCAACTATTACGGGAGGCGCTGGAAGCGGCGGGAAGTTCCGGACTATCGGGCTGGTCCCAACTTGACCGGTGCCCGAAAAAAGGTTTCGACCGTTATTGCTTGCCGCGGCAAAGGCCAATTGCGTTCCGATTTCGCGCGAGAAGCTGCGGTTTGCCGCCACGACGCGCGCTTCGATTTCCACCTGCTGCGACTTGCGATCGAGCTGCCGGATTAAATTGTCGAGAACCGGCAGAACCGTCGGAATATCCCGGATAATCAGAGTGTTGGAGCGGCTGTCCGCGAGCACATCTCCGCGAGAGGACAGGAATTTCTTCAGCGTAGCGACGAGGTCTGACGCCTTAGCGTAGCTGAGCACTCGGGTAGTCGTGACCACGTCGGCGGCTTCGGCTTGCGCCTTGGCCAGATCTCGATTCTGCTGCGCTTCCTTCTTCAAAGTATCTTTTGATGCGACGCGCAGAACGTTGCCGTCGAGCTGTTTGTCCAGATCGTTGTTCTTTAAGACGATATCCAGCGCCTGGTCCCACGGTACATCGTCCAGCACGATAGTCAGGTTGCCCTTCACGGCCGGATCAACCACAACGTTGAGGCCACTGATTTCGTGAATCAGCCGGAAGAAGTCTCGTAGATCGACATCCTTCAGGTTCACCGAGATGGGCTCACCGGAATATTTTCCAGATGGCGCGGGCGCAGGAGCCTGTCCGTCCACCATGGGCTTTGGGCCATCGGCGGAAATTGCTGGTGCCAGATTCGCTTCTGGAGCCTCGGAGACAGCCGCGGGAACCGCTAGAGCCGCGGGTTGAGTGTACGAAGCGGGAAGCATCGCAGCAGGTGTGGGAATTGCACTTGGCTGTACGGCAGACGTCTCCGCCGGAGCGGGCTCGGACTTCGCCACAGATTTAGTTGTTGTCAGGTTCGACGGCTCTCTCGGAGGCGCAGACTTTAGCGTGCCGCCCGATGTTCCGGAAGCAGCGGCGGTCGAACTGAAAACCACAATGACGGAATTACCGCTCGCGTTGATGTTGTACTGAGCCGGCTGGCGAAGATCGATCACGACCCGCGCCACATCCGGCGTGAATTGAGCAAGCCGTATTTCCCGAATCGGGTCCAGGTTGCTTGCGATCTGCCTGTTGGAAGCTTTCAGATGCGAACCCGCAAAATCGAGCACCAGGCGATCCGGATTCTGCAGACGGGTCGCATGATAGCTCAGATGGCCGGACCCTATCACGCTGACCTCGGTCTGGTTGCCGCTCTGTCCGAGTTTCACTTGTTGAATCGCTTCATAAGCGGAGCCCGGTGTCTTCGCATCTGCAGAGGTCGCCGATGTGTGAACGATTCCAGGCGCTGCTATCTGCTCCGCAGACTTGACGGATGGGGAGTCTCCAGTACGCGAAACAAATAGCGTCAAGTCCTGCGCGTCCTTGCGTTCGACGCGAGGCTGGATGCCCTGACTCAGCAGAATTTCCACCCGGACGACAGGCTTCTGGCCCGACGCATAGTTAATCACGCGGTAGCTCTTCACCAAGTCCGAAGCCACCACGCGTGCGCCGGCAGGGTCAGCCGCCGCCACTCCGCTCAGGTCGAGCACATAGAGGCTCTCGCTGGGGCGATAGGTGGTGTACTCGAATGGTGCGTTCGCCTGCGCTTCGAGACGGACCGCCCCATCCTTCACCACCGCTTTCACGTGCACCACGGGCGCGTCGTTCGCCGGAAGCGCTCCGTTCGTCAGTATCAGGCTTGCTGCAACTAGTGCAGTCAAGCCCCACCCCCGCCACATGATCCTCATTGCTGCTCTCCTGCACTCTGGTAGATTCGTTTCGTGACCATACGTTCCACCGGTTTCCCAAAGGCGTCTTTTGAATTCTCTTTAAACGTAACGCCGTCCAACCCGATTTTTTCCACGTCCCCGTCGTATAGCTTGTCGCCTTCACGAATGAAATAAACTCGTCGCTCTTCGTTGGAAACCACCGCCATCATCCCGTTTGGCGACTTCACGGTTCCGTCCACGTGCACCGTCCCGATGATGAGTCCAGCTTTGCCGGGCGGCAGAGGCCCGTGCGACGGCTTCGTATCGCTGACGAGCGGTTGAAACGGATCGCGCTTAGCCGCAACCACCTCGGACTTCATCGGCGACGCAGTTGCGCTCGAGTTAGCGCCAGAACCAGGGACCGTTACCGGATCCGAAGCTGCTGCCTTCGAGGAAACTACCTTTGCCTTTCGCGCGGCGTTCTTCGCGGAAGCACTCTGTGCCCCCGCCACCGGCGTAAGTACCAATGAGAGCCCCAGCACAGCCCAGAAGATAGTCGCGGATGACTTTGCCAGTTTCATCGTTTTTGCCCTGCGGCGGCCTTATTTGCCGGCGCGGCAGCAGGCGCCGCGGAAGCATCTGCCGCTTTCGTAAAGAACGTAGTAATCGTAAATGTGCCGGTTACCGAAGCCCCTGGGGCCGTGTGGAACTTCACGGTTTGCTGGGTACCGCCGCTCAGCCCCGACATTTTCAGGTCGCCCACGTTGATGATTCGCGAGAGCCGTCCGAGCCGCGCAAAGAAATCGAGCACCGAAAAATATGGCCCGTCTGCCTCGATATCGAACGGCATCTCAAAGTAGTAAGGCTGTGTCGTGACCGGTTTTGCGGTTAGTTTGCGAATCGAGACGCCCGAACTGATGGCCGCGCTTTGGATCATGAGAATGAATTGGTCCACTTGCTTTTCTTCCGGGACGATCGTTTGCAGCGTTTCCAGCTGCTTTTGCAAGGCGTCCATCTCGGACTGCAGTTCCGCCCTTCGCTGCTTGTAAACGCGCAGGCTCTGAACTTCCGTCTCCAAAGGCTTCAGGCTGTTTTGTGCGGCTTCGAGATCGCTTCGAACCGTTCGCACGGGCGAGAACGGTAGGTAAAAGCCGGCGGCCACGATCACCACCGCGAGCGCTACATAAAAAACGGCTTGCAGGGGCCAGGGCCACTCACGGAATGAGGTCGCCATGTTAGCTCCTCCCCTTTGGCGCTGCTTGAGGCGCGGGAGCTTTATCGCCCGCGGGTTTGGGCGTGGCCTGACCTTCAGGCGGCACCGAAGCATTCGCGACTGCTGCACTCATCGAGAAGCCGAAGGTCTGTGCTGACTTCACAAGATCGGTTTCAGTCGCTTCCTTGATTTCGACGTTGTCGAAATATCCAGATCGCTTAAGCTGCGTAATGAAATTCGCGACCGCATTGATAGACCCTGCCTGGCCCTTAATTTCGAGTGAGTTGCCTTTGCGGTCCAGGTTCGTTAACCACAGCGAATCCACGCGAACCACGGTATTCGCCACCATCTGAAGCAATTCCTGGCCGCCGGAGCGGTTCTTTTGCAGCGTCTCAATCACGTTGATTCGCTGCTGCAGCACCGCTTTCTGGCTTTCGAATCGGTCCACTTCCGCCTTAATCGTCTGAAGTGTGGCCTTTTCAGCCCTCAGCGATGCGATCTTCGCGTTCGTCGTATCCAGATCGCGTTTTTGCTTGTAGTACGTGGCTCCCAGCACTATCGCCGCAAGACCCAGAGCCACCAGCAGGAAGACGATCTGAATCGTCGCCTCCAGCGGCACCGTTGTTTTCGTGGCCTTCGGTCGGGCCTGACCTAGTAAGTTAATCCGGATCATGGCGTGTCAAAGCTCCTCAGCGCCAGGCCGACAGCGATTGCCAGGCGCGGCGCCAAATCGCGAAGCTGGCTTTCATCGTGACGCCCAGGATTGATTGCAACCTTCCGGAACGGATAGAGCTCCTCGACCGGCATTGCGAACTCTTCTTTTAGCAGGTCGAGAAGGCCGGGAACCCGCGCCGTGCCGCCGGCAACGTAAATCCGGCGGATGTTTTCGCCGCTGGCCGTCGCACGGAAAAAGTCGAACGTCTTCTGAATCTCGAGAATCAGGATGTCCGAAACCGACCGAAGGATCGCCGTGCGTTGCTCTTCGCTCACCCCAGCCAATGTGCCGCCCATCTTCAGCTTTTCGGCATCCTCGAAGCTGAGGTCGAGTTCTTTCTGCAGCGCATCGGTGTACTGGTTACCGCCCACTGAAACGTCGCGCGTAAAGAGCGGAGTCCAGCCTCGGACGATGTTGATGTTCATCACGCTCGCGCCCACGTTCAGTAGGGCAACCACCTGCGAAGGATCCGGCTCGTAGTTCACTTCGAAACAGTTCTGCAGGGCGAAAGCATCGATGTCCACCACCATCGGTGTCTTACCCGCCTGGGCAAGCACGTTGGTGTGATTCAGGATCTTGTCTTTCTTGACGGCCACCAGAAGAACGTCCATCTGATTTTCCGTGGCTTCGAGGAGTTGATAGCTCAGGTTTACGTCCGCGATATCGAACGGGATGTGCTGGCTAGCTTCGGATTGGATTCGATCGAAGAGCTCTTCCTCGGTCATCAGCGGCATGCTTACCCGCTTCACGATCACCGAATGCCCCGACACCGACGTGGCAACATCCTTCGCCTTGATTTTCTGATTGTCAAAAATGGAAACAATCTTTTCAGCAACCGAGGGGGCGTCCATAATGGCGCCGTCCACGACGGTATCCTGGGCGAGAGTCTCGATGCCGTGACTGACCAGCTCGTAGCCCTCTTTCGTCTTCTTCAGCTCGATGGCCTTCACAGAGCTCGAGCCGATATCCAGGCCAATCAACGATTTCGTTTTCCCCAGATTGAACATCGCGCGGCCCCTCACTCCTCACTCCGTCCCGCTTCGCAGGGCGGCCCCAGCTTTCACCTTTGCTTCACTGCTTTCGTCTTTCGTTTTCGCTCAGAGAGCTTGGAAACTTGCTGCTGGTCTCCCAAGCCAAAACCCCATTTGACTCGAGCCAGCGGCGGAGAACCAAAGTACTGTGAATCCCGGTACGCTCCGCTTTCATTCGTTTATTGCACCGGCGCCAGGAAGTGTCAAGAAACGTTGTTCACGTGTGTGCTCTTGGTAAAAACCTTGTCCGAAAGGACAGGTAGGCGAAAAGGACAGGTAAAGTACAGGTTATAGCCGCGTTAGTTGCTGAGAAAAGGCGGTTTGACTACAGGGGAGGCCTTTGCCGTTTTATTGCTTTTTCTTCGGCGTGTCGATTCTTAGATGCCGCCAAATTTCGTCAACGCGCCGTTTTGTGTCCGAATCCATCTTGATTTCGTCTGGCCATCGCCCCGTATAACCTTCTTCAGCCCACTTCCGGGTGGCGTCGATGCCCATCTTCGATCCGAAGTCCTGGCGTCGAGCGGCGTGATCCAATGTATCCACGGGGCCCAGCACGAATTGAATATCTCGCTCGGGATCAATGGCGCAAAGCGCCTTCCACACCACCTCTCGCGAGTCCTGAATGTTCACGTCGTGATCCACCACCACTACCACCTTCGTGAACATTGCCTGCCCGAGCGACCAAATCGCGTTCATGATCTTGCGCGCATGCCCCGGATAGCTCTTCTTGATCGCAACAATCATCAAATTCTGAAAGATTCCTTCCGCCGGCATCGCCACATCCACGATTTCCGGGTATTGCATCTTCATCACCGGCAGAAAAACCCGCTCGATAGCATGACCGATGAAATAATCCTCTTGCGGAGGCGGCCCTACAATCGTGGTCAGGTAAATCGGATCCTTGCGATGTGTAATGCAGGTCAGGTGGAACACGGGGAATTCGCCTTCCAGCGAATAGAAGCCGGTGTGATCGCCGAACGGCCCTTCCGTGCGCAGTTCTCCCAATTCCACATAACCCTCAAGCACAATTTCCGCATTCGCGGGGACTTCCAAATCCACGGTCCTGCATGCCACCAGTTCCACGGGATCGCGCCGTAAGAACCCGGAAAACAGAAATTCATCCATGTCGGGAGGAACCGGAAGAATCCCTGCCAGGCACGTCGCCGGGTCGGCGCCAATCGCCACCGCTACCTCAAGTTTCCCCTCCCGATTCTTCGCCCGAGCGCTGCGGAAATGCTCGGCTCCGTGCTTTTGCGTCTGCCAGTGCATGCCGGTAGTCCGTTCGTCAAACACCTGCATCCGATAACAGCCCACATTGCGCTTGCCGGTCTCAGGATTCTTCGTGATCACCATCGGCCACGTGATGTACCGCCCGCCATCCTGCGGCCAGCACTGCAAGATCGGAAAATAATTGAGCGAAAAATCCTTCTCCCGGACCACTTCCTGGCATTCGCCGCTTCGCACCGTCTTCGGGAAAAACGATCCCAGCTCCGCCAGCTTCGGCAACATCTTCATCTTCTCTAAAACTCCCTGCGGCGATTGCATATCGAGAAAAGAATGAATGCGGTCGGCCACCTCGTCGAGCGACTCCACTTCCAGAGCCAGATTCATCCGCCACTCGGTCCCCACCAGATTCGTCACGACCGGAATTCGCGAGCCATGCGGCTTTTCGAAAAGCAGCGCCGGCCCTCCAGCTTTCACCACGCGGTCCGTAATTTCCGTAATTTCGAGGATCGGATCCACCTCCTCGGAAATTCTCTTCAACTCGCCCTTCTTCTCCAGCGTGCGCAAAAAATCGCGCAAGTCTCGATACGCCACTCGGCCTCCTGGAATCGCTTACGATACGGTTTGCTTGACCCGCAACTCTAACACGAGCAGGTGGAGGGAATGAACTCACCGGAACGTCATGAAAACCTGAGGCTGTAGCTGTTCTATAAGTAACTTGCTATGACACTAGTCCGGGAATACAGTTCGACACCGAAAGGAGCTGCCAGATGAGCATAGACAATTGTTATGGAAGTGCGCAGGTCCCCGCATCGTCCGAGGAATTGGCCGAGAGGTTTCGGAAGTTGCGAAAAGAACGCAATCAACCTGCAGAACAAGTCGAGGCTAGGCGGAGAATAGCGAAACTAGGTCGAGATGCAATTCTTCAGAAAACGGGCAGGCGCTGCCATATTTGTGGAGGAAATATCGACAAAGACTCCTACTGGGAAGCGGACCATGTCTTCCCAGCGAAAGGGGAGGGCCGAGCAATATCGATAATTATCTCCCCGCGCACGGGCTTTGCAACTCCGCCAAGTGGGACCAATCCGGTGAAGAATTGCAGTGGGTTTTGAAGATTGGTGTGTGGGCTAAGCACGCGATGGAGGGCCAAGGCAAACTAGGTCGTCAGATGGTCAATGATTTCTGGGCGAACGAACGGAGACGAGTAAACCGACAGAAAGCGAATCGACCGTTAACAAAGAGTCCCACATGGTCGGTTTCAAATGAACCGGAAGCAGTTTGAGCCGCTTTCGCAAAGTGATAGAATCACTTCGTCTCACGCGAGCGGGAGTAGTTCAGTGGCAGAACGCGAGCTTCCCAAGCTTGAGGTGAGGGTTCGATTCCCTTCTCCCGCTCCATCTAAACTATTGAATTAACTCGCCAGTCGTTTCGGTTGTGAGTCCAGACGCGTCCAAAACATCTGCCAAATGATCAACCGCTGTCCGCTGCGAGGTTGGCATTACGTGAGAGTACGCGCGCATCGTCGTGGTCAAGTCGCTGTGGCCAAGCTGAGCTTGGGCAACCGTTAGAGGCGCGCCGAGTTCGATCAAGAGACTGCTGTGTGAATGGCGAAACGCATGCAATCCTGCTCGCTCGATCTTGAGCTCCGCGAGCAGTGGTTGCAGTTTTCGCGTTACGACGTGATTAGGATTCAAAGGAGTTCCGGAACGCGACGCGAATAGCCATCCAGCCGGGTTGGGACGCCATTTGGTCAGGTGAGTCTTGAGCCTAGCTGCAAGAACGTCCGGTATGTGTAGCGTTCGCACGCTCGATTCGGTTTTGGGAGAAACCGAACGTCCACGCCACACGGATCGTCGGATGTAAATGAGCTTTCGGTCGAAATCCAAATCACCGACTTTCAGACCGAACAGTTCCCCTTCGCGGGTTCCTGTCAGAGCTGCGGTGAGGTAGAGGGTCGACCATGGCTCGGCAGCCGCCTTCACAATCCTAGAAATCTCGTCGATTGTGAAAAAGCGACGCCGCGGCCGTTCGCGCCGAGGCGGTATGGCGAGCTTTCTTCGAGACATTACTTCGGTTGAGTAGCCCCACGCCGAAGCCGTCGAAAGCATCGAGGAAAGCGTGCCGAGAACGTTGAGAAGCGTTTTCCGGCTGACTCTCCGCGACAACGTAGAGACGAATGACTGCTGAGTCTCTACGCCGATGTCTTCGAGTCGCACGTTTCCCAAGCATGGAATGATGTGTTTTCGAAGATGTCCCTGTGCTGCCATGATCGTTGAAGGTTTACGTTGAGCGAGCACTTCGGCTTTCCACTTTTCTGCAAAGTCTTTCAGCGTCGCGACACGGCCTGGACGGTATGCCGGCGAGTTAATCCGCGCCAGAACCAGTTCCAATCGGCGTCGCGCGAGTTTTTGTGTTGGTAGTTCCGCGAGCGTTCCGATGACGCAGGCCCGTCTCACTCGAAGGATCTGGCCGTCAGGCCCTACGACGTCTTCACGCCAGCGTGCTGTCCATCGTTTGTTCCGTAGAATCAAACTTCCAGTCTGGTAACGCCTGCGTGCCAACGAGCCTCCTGTCTCGTTGACCCGCTGCCCATCGGCGCGGAGAGTAAGCGTTTCCGGCTCAGGCTGCAAGGATATTTGTGAAGTGCTTGCCATGAGTGTCATCGTCGCGGAATCAATTCCTGCTCTGTGTACCTCGGAGAGAAGTGCTTGACGATTTCTGTTCGTTGGACTGACAATCCCGTGCATTAAAGCGCGGCGCTGAATCCGAGACTTTCTATGGGCGACGAACTCCGGGAGTTTTTCCGAAAGATTGAAGACACAGCAATCACAAATCTAGAAGTTGTGCAGGGCCGACACTTCATCAATGAGAGCGTCGAACTCGATGGCAAGAAGTTCTGCAGCTGCTCTTTTAACGGATGCTGCCTGAATTACGCCGGCGGAACTGTGGAATTTGGCGCGGGCTGCATCGTAGAAAATTGCAGACCAGAGTTTTCAGGGCCGGCTCGGCGAACGGTCTTGCTGCTCCACGCGCTCGGCTTGCTTGGCTTCAGCCCCTTTGACGATGAAGTGAAGAAGTGGCCCTGAAATTTTTCCTTCGCTACAGATACTGATCGGGACGATTTCTCTTCGACCTTTCACCGCGCATTCCTTTCATCCGCCGCACCAAGGCAAAAACACTTGTTTGTGCCCTGCCCTGATTTCACCTTTATGCCGTACTGTGAAAACACTACTTACAACAGGTCTTGAAAACGGTTTTTGCCCCGCTAAATGATGTGAACTGTGGTTTCCAAATCCAAAGGCCACTGCCGCGAGAGACGAATATCTCTAGCTTCGGCGATATGCCGCGCGACCCAGATTTGCTCGCAGCATGACTTACACCAGAATCTCGTACGAGGGGTTGCATCCTGCGGAGCCTCGATCTCCGCCGTATCGCAGACGCAGCACCGCAGAATAAGCGACGTGGTTTCCAGGGTTACCCTCCATGGAAGGAAGTGGCGCGGACGACACGTTGGGTGGCATGTCGCCCACGCTTAGCGGAACCGTTCTGAAAACCGGTGGCCCGAACTTTCCACCGGGGCGGTCACGATTCCAGCGCAATGCGAACGGATTCTTCACGGCAACCGTGCCAGGCCGCCGTTTTTCGGGCTCCGTTCGCTTTGACCGCGCGCCCGAAACTTTGGATTAGCACAAAGGCAAAGCTCACCTTTCCATGCTCGACGCGTCAGACTTAGCAAGTGCAAATTCCCGTCGCGAGGTGTCGCAATGCCTTCTGTCCACTTGCGGTCGACGGTGTGCTTTTTGCTTGCTATTACCGCTTCGATGGTCGCCCTAGCGTCGCTTCCGCGTTCCTCGCAGCAAGGTTTACCTCCGCAAAGCCCTGAGCTAAAGGCTCTTGACGCATG
Source organism: uncultured Acidobacteriota bacterium (assembly GCA_963729525.1). Taxonomy (GTDB): domain Bacteria; phylum Acidobacteriota; class Terriglobia; order Acidiferrales; family UBA7541; genus Palsa-295. The sequence continues at coordinate 800,049 of CAVSOB010000005.1, read as the reverse complement.
GAAAGGCCGATGGACCACTCACGGAAAACTGTACGACACGCCATACAGCCATGCGGGTGATATCACAATCACGATGACCTGCGCCTGGTCCGCTTATGGTGGGTACATGATCTGCGACCACCTAATCACGGGACCTTCGGGAAAGCGCAACGACCTTTCTATCTACACCTACAATGAAGCGGACAAATCGTACAAGTTCTGCGGATTCGATCGAACGGGCGTACCGCGTGCCACACCCTTAACTATCGAAGGCCGTGTTTGGAGTTACGATTCAGACGAAGAGGAAAAAGGCAAGAAAATCCACATCAAAACCATCAACGACTTTTCGAAGCCCGGCATTGTCACCTGGAACACAAAATTCACGGATGATGGCGGCGCTCATTGGACTCTGATGAACGAAGGCGTAGACGCCCGTACCGAGTAAGTGCAATGGGCGAAGCACCCTGTTTGCAGGGCATCGCCAGCCTGCCGACCGAAACACATCTCAACAATCGGATAAGTTGTCGTGGGTCGTGGAAACGTCTCCGATCTGTCCACCGTTCGCCGCGGTTTCATCAGCGGAACCAATCGCCGAAGCTGTTGCGGCTTGATTTGGCGGAAACGCCGGCGCGATGCCCACCTCGACCGGTGTTTCGCGGAGAGGATGTACGATGCCATCCGCGTATGGGTCCTGCGGGACTTCGGTGTTTTCTTTCATGTGTTGCCTCCGTTAAAAGTAAAAAGGCGTCCGCTTTGCAGCGAACGCCCCTCGATTGAGTGTGTTTAATGGATGGTGGTGGCTTTACGGCCGCTGTCAGATTATTTTCAAATTCTCAAAATTGCAGTGACGCAGCTAGTCAACTACCCGGAAAGGATATAGACTCGCGCCCATCAATAGCTCTTGTCGGGCTGTGTGGGATCAGAATTGGTGCGCGAAATAGAACCTTCATCGTCCGCTCAAAAGCCTTCTGTGCTTCTGGGCCTTCTCGGAATTCTAGCTTTCGTTTCTGGCGCTTTTGTTTTTTCAAAAGTGCGTGCTCCAAGTCAGGATTCCAGCGAAACCATACATCTACAAGATACACCCGAAACAAAAAGAGAAAACTGCCATGCGCGGACTGGAGGAAAATCGATGGTCCATTCCCCAGCTAATCCCGAAAATTCCGAGGAGCGCCGCAGGCGCAAAACCCCATGGTGGGAAAAGGCTGCGGTCGTCATAGCCCTTGCATTGCTCATCGCTAATTGGTTTCAGGGATGCCAAACTAAAAAATCTGCTGAAGCTGCCAATCGCGCTGCTACGATTGCCGACACTACACTCAAAGCCAGCCAACGACCATGGGTGAAAATTAAGCATCGCATCGTGAGGCCACTGACCTTCGACGTACCCGCTCAAAACGGGCCAGTGGCTAGTATGACTGTAGAAGATACTCTTGAAAATGTTGGCCAAACTGTCGCGCTCAATGTCCTTTCGTGGGAAGACATTATTCCAGTTGACTCCGACTTGTCCCTTACGACTGCCCGAAAACGCCAAAATCAGTGGTGCGATGCCAACAGGCACCCTAACCCGAAAGCCTTGTCCGGCTACATCTTGTTCCCGCATGATCCTTTCGTTGAAAACTCGACCGTCGGACCATCTATGGAGATTGTAAACAAGGCTGCGCGACAGATTCCCGGCGGGATGGGTTCCCTTTATGGTCAAGTCGCCTTCGCTTTCGTTGGATGTGTATCTTATCGTTCTTCCCTTGACTCCCCAGACGCTCCCCGCCACGAAACTGGATTTATTTACCGACTCGGACAAGTCGAATCGTGGGGCGGCATGCAGCCTTTCATCAAGCCCACTGGGGTTGCCTCGGTGCTTCAATTGGTCGAATTCCCGGATGGATTTTCTGCAGACTAGCCCTGTCGCGGCGATAAGCAGAATCGTGCAAAGACGCCTCCTGCATCTGGTGTGTCGAGGCCAGAAGACGAGACACATCAGCGCTTTCTTCACGCTTTTCTCTTTATTTTGAGATTCTCAAAGTGGCTTGCGCTCTACTCCAGCGCAAGCGAGCAGGACCGCGATGGGTTAGAAGCTGCGCATATCGTCTCATGGCGCGAGACTCAGAAACTTTCGCATTCGATTCCTCAGTATGCGTAGCACTTGAAATTCACCACATCGCCTGAAACCGTCGTGCCGGAAATGACCGGAACGGTTGCCGTACTTGCGCTCGTCTGGTTTTGCACGTCGGCGGGTGTCGTCAAATCGTGAGCATCGCACACCCATCCATTCGGCGCTGTGCTCCCCGGAGTAATTGAGACGGTGCAAGTTCCGCTGGTGCCGGAAGTATATTGGCCTGCGGCTGCGCCGCCTTTGTGAGCGCTGATCGAACAGCCCGAGGCCGTGAAGGTGGCGCCTTCATCGGCGATTCCGCCTTGCGGTAGGAACACTGTGTGGAGCGCGATGTTGCCCGCGCCGCCCGTGTTGTTCGTGAGAATCTGAACAGGCAGCCCCTCCCAATCTCCGATCTTCGTTCCGCCTCCAGCGTTCGATGTGTGCTGAACGAATCCACCCCGGCCACTATAAGTTTGGGAATCGTCGGCGGTATCTAGGACGAGCCGCACATACGGGTTTCCCCCGGCCGAGTGATTCTGGATGCGGAAAAGACAGCCCTGCGACGTAACTCCGCTCGCGGCGCACGCGAGTCCATAAGTCGGGTTGCCGCCTGCACTTCCCTCGCCGGTCAGGCCTTTGAATGGGTCATTCAGATTTGTGCCCGCAGTCTCGATCAAAACCGTTGGAGAAAAAGAAGTCCCGCTCACGGCACTTTGGACGTCGAAGTAAGAATTGCCAGTCTGCCCTGTGGTGTTGTTCATCACGACGGTTGGAATGGTGGCGGATATTTCGGTTCCGCGAAAGTGGCTGAGGTTCCATCCAGAAATGAGGGCCGATGTGGTCGTTGGCCCGATTATCGGGCTCGTCGTCGGGCTGTCGGTGTTGTGCGTATTCGCCGAGACGTTGGCGACCGTCACTCCGCTGATATTTGCGCTCGGATTGTTTCCTCCTGTCGAATCGCCAAAAGAGATAGCTGGAGACGAAATTGAGCTCGATGAGCTATTTGTTTCAGTGATTAGAGTGTCGATCACTGTCGCGAACGAATGCGATCCGAGTTGGATATTCGGCTGAAACCAGACGATGCTGTTGTTCTTTATCATGCTTCCGGTTCCGTCCGACAAAACGCCAGTAGCCGAGGTGGAGCAGGAGTGCGTTCCATTTGAGTTCGTCGTTCCAGGCACCTGGGCACATACCATCACGTTGTCGTGAAAACGAAGCTGGTTTGTTGCGACAGAGCTTCCCGAGGCAACGGCCACACCGTTTCGCGCCGTGTTGTCGTCGATGAAGAAAACATTTCGCGCCACTTCGGGATCGTCGATTCCAACGCTTGCTGCATTGAAATAAATCTGCCAAACCGTCGATGTCGAGTTGCCGAAGTTGAGGAAGCGGCTGTCCCAAATGCGCGGATAGAGCACGCCATCGTTGACGTAGATTCCCTCTGTCATCGAGCCGCCGCCCTTGAAGGTGCAGCCAATTTCGTAGTACGTCGTCTGGTAGGTCGAGCCAGTGAGGTTCGTCGGTCCCCAATCCATCGCATGTGCCGACCCGGTATAGTTCAGCACCGCGCCTTGCTCGCACCGAAAAATCATAGGGATTGTAAAGTTCAATCCGCTTGCATAATTGTATGTTCCTGGCGGCAAATAGACGGTCGGAAGGTCGGTCAATCCTTGACCGTTCGATGGGTGCTGCGTGTAAGCGTTCACAGCCGTCGCTAGATTCGCAAACGCCGTGGAATTGTCGGTCGAGCCATCGCCCACAGCTCCATATCCACTAACAGCATTGAAAATTGTTCCGCTCGGTCCTCCCAATGAACTTGTGCTTACGGTTCCGCTTGCCGAAGGAACGCAACCAGACGGCGGGGCGGCAGTCGCAGGCGTGGTACAAGTCAAACTGTAATTTTGAAGAGCCTGTGACTGCGTAAGGATTTGATTGTCTTGCATAGTTCCGATGGGAATGTAAAAGAAAACCGGGGCGTAAAAATCAGTGGCGGCGCTCGCAGCGGACACCAACGAAAGAGATAGCGAGCAGGGATTTCCTGAAACAGTGATGACCTTCACCGCTACGCTTGTCCATGTCCACGAAGAAGTTGAGGATGGCGCAGGTAGCGCGAGGGTTGAAGAATATCCCGTTGCGGCGTAGGTTGCAGTGCAACCGCTCACCGAAATCGTTCCAGGGAAACCAGTACCCGCCGAGCCTGAGTTAATCCGCGTCCAAACTCCCGCCATGAACACGTCACCAACCGCGACGGTTTGACTCAGAGCGTTCAGAGGGAATGTGCTCGCTTGCGATGCGCCATTTGACAACCGCCCGGCATTCGTTCCGCCGTTGGGGTCTGAAATTCCCGTAGTCGTAAGACTTCCCGTCGTATTCGTCCATGATGTTGCCGCCACATGGGCAAGGTTCGATCCAGCGGGTGGATTCGTTTGCGCTTGTGCCGTCACTGAGAGACACAACAACGCAAAAATGAAGAACGCTTTCTTCATGCTTTTCCTCTTTTAGTTATCGGATTTTGTGATTCGAAAACTGCCGTTCTGCGCCCTCGCGCGAACTAGGGTTTTTTCACGGTGCGTCCACAGCCGGGAGCGGTGCATTCCTCAAGCCAAGTCTTGATAATCCCGATGCGACGCAACAAATCGGCAATCAGTTCGTGCTGTTGTGCGGCCGATTCGTACTCCTCCCGGTTGGCCAACCGATCCGATTCCGCAGCGGCCACACGAAGTTGGGAAATGAGCTGTATTAGTTCTCTGAATTTCTCGTCTCTTTCCGACATTTCTACTGGTCTTTTCGTCGTTCCAAGATTTGATCCCGCTGGCGGATTCGTCTGCGCGTGTGCTGTAGAAAGCAGGAGACACAACAGCGCGAAAATGAAGAACAGTTTCTTCACGTTTTTATTTCCTCGTTGTGATTTTGAGATTCTTAAAATCTAGGGAAGGCTTGTCGCTCTGCGAACGTAGCTCCCAAATCCCGAAGATGACGACGCTGAACCTTTCGAGTAAAGCAGGCGTGAAATGGCGTCGCCGTGCTGTGTAAAGAAGTCTCCGACGCCTGCGGCGTCAATGGCAGTGACGTTGAAATTTACAGGCGCAATATTTCCACCCGTTCCTTTACCTCTGCCGATAAGCCCTTGACCAACAAACGGGTCGGTTGCGGGAAAGCCAAGGAACGGCTGGTTTGGAAGCAAGCCCAATTGCTCTTTGGCGTAATCTATCTGTTCGTCGCGGGTCAATCTTCCAGTAATCGGATTGGCAAAAAACGGCGTGCCTGATGGTAGACCGTATGTTCCAAAAACGTTTCCGCTTTGATTGAATCCCGTTGAAAGCGTCTGTTGAATTGAATTACCCATTGCGAATGAAAAAGTTTCAGATGGCGGGAGCCGGTAGGCTTGATTCAGCATGTCGCGGCGCACGCGCTGCTGAAACGATGGCCCTTGAATGAGTGTCGAGACGACGCCCGAAATCAAGCCAACGCCCGCGCCGATGGCCGCTCCGATAGGCCCACCGAGCGCAAGTCCCGCCAGCGCTCCGCCAGCGGTAGCTTCCAGCGTTCCGCCTACTCCGCCTGTCGCTACGCCTGCGGCGTAGAGACCGATACCTGGCAATGCTGGGGCGATTGTACTGGCGGCATTTGCGATTGCACCTGAGCCAAGAGCGCCTGAATTAAGCAACTGTCCGATTCCCGCCTGTGCCAGCTTCGAAGCTCCTAGCGCCATCGCAGTAGGGTTGTTTGACGCGGCACCAGCGCCAATTAACGCACCCGCCCCGAGTATTGGCCCAAGACTTGAAATCGCTCCGCCTAATCCGCTTGGCGACGCTGCGCCCAATCCCGCAATGCCGATAGGCCCACTAATCGCGTTATTTGCAAACGGATTGAGATTCCCAAAAAAGTTTCCTGTGGTAGAACCAAGCGGGCCTTGTCCCGGAATCGCGAGCGAACCTGAAATGTTTACGATATCCGCATGGACATTCATTACAGGCGTAGCCACGCCCACTTGCCCAGCAGAAACACCAACGGACGGCGCGCCCGCCGCGCCCGACACTCCACCACCTACCTGTCCCGGCCACCATCCCGCTGTTCCGCCCGGCCCGATGCGTCCACCGCTTGTACCAAGCCCGCCAAGTCCACCAAATATCCCGCCGAGACGGCTACCTATTCCCGAAATTCCCGCCGCTCCGCCGAAATGGAACCTGAACCGCCCGCGAAAGATTTCCGAAAATGCCACCGATAAACTGACCTTTTGAGCGGGAAGGGTAAGGATTTCGGGAAAACCTTCCAAAAAGATATCAAAAATCTGACGGATTGGCTGCGTAACGATGTTGAAGAAAGCGCGAGAGAATCCCGTCTGATTCAGGCAGCAAGATCAGCAGTTTTCGCGTTCTCTGTATGCGTCAGTTTCGGTGTTCACGCTCATGCGCCCTGCGATCCAGGTCTTTGGCCATTTCGTTGATTGAGGCGCGGCAGGAATCACAGGCCCGTATGAGATCAAGGACCGCTTCGCGAATCGGCATTCGCATATAGTCGTCGCAGGAATACAGTTGGGAACTGTCTATGGGAAGATTCTGATTGGCGTCGTCAATCAAGTAAGACGCGCTCCCGCGCCTATCTTAACATTTTGAGATTCTCAAAATCGCCAGCCGCGAAGAGTGGGTCTTGTAAGTCACATACTTTTCGACCAAAAGATATACCACTTTTGGTGATTTGACAAGATTTCGCTTGACTCCCGAGTCTTAAATAGGATACAGGTGTATCTATGACAGCAAAGCTACTCACAACAGGTGAAGCTGCCAGAGCCGTTGGGATCGGCCGCGTGACGCTTCAGCGCTGGATTCGTGCGCGAAAGATTCGCGCGCCGAAACCGCGACTTCGCAATTCCATCGGGGTTCGCCTATGGAGTCCAGCCGATATCGCAAATCTTCGTCGAGTGAAAGAGAAAGTCTTTCGCAAGGGTCGAGGTCGTAAGCCCGTGCAGTAGCGAAAGGCGAGCCGCGACGGTGTCACTAGCACCGCCGCGGCTCTAACCAATTCAACCTGGTTTGGAGGTCGAAATGGCTGCGCAGAAGTTATCTCACGTCATTCCATTCCTGCAATTCCCTAAAACCAAAGAGTTAATCTCGCTCGATAACGTCGTGCGCCTGCGGTGGTCACGTTCATGATATCCGTCAAGTGTTCCGAGAAGGCTTGTCCTTTCCCAGCAGATAGCCGCGACGGAATTTGCGGGCACCACCGCGCAATGTTTACGGAGGGCGATTCTGCTGAGGTTCTATTAGCTGATGCACTACCACGCCGCGGATCTGGAAAACACAATGGCATTGATGTAGCAAGGCCGGAGATCGTGACCGAGATTCTCAGTCGTGGACTCACGACCCAAATCGGCAGACTCGTCCCGGTCGAGGAGTGGCTTGAAAACAAGAACTGGCACAGGACGAGATCGAAAGTCACGATGAATGCACTTTATAGCAGACGCCGCAGATCAGGTGTTTGCATACTCTGCGGAAGTCAGCCAACTCCCGGCAGAAAGCTGTGCGCGGGTTGTTTGAAACGAGCAAACGACCGGGTGCAGACCTTAAAACAAAACGGGCTTTGCGTTTCATGCGGAAAAGTAGACGCGTCGAGAGGCCTCACTAAGTGTGCATCATGCCGCGAAAGATTTCGTAGCTACGCCCGCCGCGCCTATCTAAAGCGAACCGCGCATCTTCCAAAACGAAAACCAATTTCCAAAGCCGAGAAAATCGCAAGAAGGCAACGGGTAGTTGACGAATGGCGAGCGACCGGTCTCTGCGTGGGGTGCGGCGCTAAAAGGGACAACACGTCCACGCGCTGCGAACGATGCCGTAAAAGACACAACGAAAGCGAGACCAAGTCCAGAAAGAAATTACTCGGAATCGGAATTTGTGTCATGTGCCGTCATCGCCCTGCGATGCCTGGACGCGTCCATTGCGAACGATGTAGACGGAAAGCTTGTCGCAATACAGCCGAAGTCCAGCGACGAAGAAGGAAGGCACGAAAGGCCGCGCGACGACACAGCTTCTCGCTGCCTGAAGGCGGCGGATCGGAGGCACGACCATGAAAACACGAAAGTCAACACGGCAGTTTGAGGAACACCAGTTCGCGAGGGCACTCGGCCAGCAGCCTTTCCTGAAAGATTTTCGACTCAAAACGATGGCGTCGCTAGATTTGCTCTCAGAGTCATTCGGACCACCGGAGCGAGTCCGGCGCAGAAACTTGCTGTTCTGGAACTTTGTTCGCGACGACGGCGCAATGGGGTTTTCCTTATTTTCACGCGTATCGAAGCTTGCGAAGCGCGGCGGCGAAGTTGAAGCCGTCCTCTGTGCACGCGTCGGCGCTAAGGCGTTCGGTGATTGGACAATCGATCGGCTGTGCGGGTTGGAGTCCGGCGAAGAAACACCCTTTTTCGTGGGCGCCGGTCGCTACGCAGTCGTTCGGCTCGAGTAGGTAAAGCGGCCTTCGGGCCGCAGTTGGATTTTGGGATTCTCAAAATCGAGGGGCGAGATGAGAGCAGCAATCTATGCGCGAGTCAGCACAACGAATCACGGCCAAGACGTTTCCATGCAGACTCGCGAGCTCCGTGAGTACTGCGAACGTCGAGGATGGGCGATCGAAGGTGAGTACGTCGACACAGGCATCAGTGGAACGAAAGAAAAGCGGCCGGAACTCGACCGGCTGATGACTGACGCGCACCGCCGGAAGTTTGACACCGTTGCCGTCTGGAAATTCGACCGGTTTGCTCGCTCAGTGTCGCACCTTCTGCGGGCTTTGGACACCTTTCGCGTCCTCGGGATTGAATTCGTCTCGCTCTCCGAGTCTCTCGACACGGCGACGCCGGCTGGACGGATGGTTTTCACCGTTCTGGGTGCCGTCGCGGAACTTGAGAGGTCGCTGATCGTGGAGCGAGTGAAGGCCGGCCTTCGAAACGCGCGCGCTAAAGGCAAGCGGCTCGGCCGACCGCGGAAGGTACTGCCCGACTCAAGGATCGCCTCGCTGCGTGCACGGGGTTGCTCCTGGCGGACGATTGCTCGGCAGATAGGCTGCTCGGCTCGCACGGCGCGCCGGTCGTGGCAAAAAGCCGCTGAGTGAGTTTTGCCCCTAGTTCTCGCGCGTTACGAAATACGTCTGGCACCAGTAGTGCAATGTAATCCGCGACGGGCGGGAATAAGCGTTACGAGTGTACATAGTTGTCACTTTCGGGAAATAAAAAGGGGGGAGGTATGAAACGGTTTATCTTGGCAGCGAAACTTACAAGTGTAGTAGCTCTAGTTTTACTTGCACTGGCGCTCGGAACGGCGGTACGTGCCGATGGAATCACAATCGTTGATAGCAACACGACAACAGACGGCGCGTCTGCGACCGTCAACGCCGGAAACGGAGAGGTGTTCACCTGTATTTTCTCTACTGAACTAACGCCCGACTTCTCATGCTCTGACCCTGATAACTTTACATGCTTCGGATGGGGCAACTGTCAAGCGCTCGGCGCTACCGTTGGCTGGGAGATTGGTCCTAACGGAATTCCATTCCTAGCACCGCCAGAGCCGCCATCAATTCCCACACCCGAACCCAGCATCGCGCTACTTTCACTCATCGGGCTACTATGGCTTGGTCTCCGGCGGAGCGTTAAGAAATCGAATCGTCTAAGAAAGCAACGCTGAGAAGGGGCGATCACGCGCCCTTCCCCGTTCGGGCAAACCTTGCCCTATCGGGGGCCTCACCACTTGCCCATGAGCGACTGATATTGTCGTGCGGCAAAAACCCCTCGCGTATCGCGCTGCAACTCGTTAAGAACACGAACCGGCGGATCGCGTTTTCGCCCGGGTAGAAATCAGATGATTATGCCGCGTTACAGTCCAGAAGCTTTCGACCTCCGGAAGATCAGCTAACTTTTTCTTACTCTTTCTTACTTTTTCTTACTTTTTCTTACGATACCAATCGAAGAGGAACAGGATCAGACTTTACGTCTCGCGTCACTACGGTGGGACCTCGCCGACTCCAAGTATTCAGCTCAATGACAACCGTCCTGCCTGCCTCGTTGCTGGGCCTAAGTTTTCGGGAAAGTAACCCGCCGAAACGTGCGTCATGCGTAGATACAAGAAACTGTCGGCGATCTTTAGTACGCCGGAAAAGATCCACCAAGCCGAGCAAATTGATGTCGTCAAGACTCTGTAGAGGGTCATCTAAAATGGCGATAGGCAATGGAGGTTTGGGGATACCGATGTTGAGAGCGAGAAACACTGAGACGGCGAGCGCATTCACTTGGGAACTGGACAGGACGGTAGCGGGAAGTTCACACTTCTTGTCCTCGATCGGATCGCTCATGATGGTGGATAGCTGGCCTTTACCTCTGAACACTTGAGAAAAGAATGAGACCAAACGAAAAGCGGGGTGCGGGTCGATTCTTGCCCAGATACTTTGAAGCAGAGGATTGATTTCACCGAGTCGTTCTTCTACGACGGCCGACGCTGCCTCTCGCAACGCCTCGATCACGTTCTGCGCTATGTCGCCTGTCCGATTTCGGGCCGTAATGCCTTTCTCGCGAGCGGCAATATCAGATCGAAGGGTGTTGACTTCGCGGCGGAGTTCGTCGATGGCCGCCATCGCGGAAGATTGCGCCAATCGCAAAGCAAGGGATTCTCCGATTTGCTGCAACTCGGCTCAGCCGCTTCATCAATGCCTCGGCCTCTGCGACAGTGTGTGTTAGCGCCGTCTCGCGATTGTTGTCAGCGGCAACGCCCAGTTCAGCCAGCCGCTTGATAATGGTCTGCTGTGTCATCTGCCGCTCAATGACAGATTGCTCAGCCGACCTTAAGAACGAGCTCAGCTGCTGAGACTTCCTTCTCCTTAGCTGCCAAGGACTTAAGAAGCTCGTTTAGTTTGTCAGATGATGAGATCAACTTGCGTGTCGCCGGTTCCGCCCTTCGCGAGGGTTTCCAATCGCTGCCGCGTGGTCTCTTTGTCGTATGTCTGATCACAAACCGGGCAGTGTTCTGTAAGATGTTTTAGCGCAAGGGCAGCCAGGGCTCTTCAATTGCTCGCTTTTCTCTTTCAATTCGGCTTGCTGACGCCGTAATTCTGCCAAGCGTGCCTGCTCTTCAGTTGTGGCACGTTTTAAATTCGCAACCTCCTTGCTGCAATCTCGCTACGTTGTCTCGGAGAGGCTGCAGCTTCGGCATCGGGCGGTCAGTAATGCTTCGGATTTCGGACCGGAGGGTGGCGAGGGTCTGGAGTTTTCGCTCCGTTGAAGCGACGTTGAGCATCAAGTTCTTTGATCGCGTTACTGATCGCGGACGGAGCCTCGCGTGATGCCGGACTCCACCTGGCCAACTTTGAGGCCAAGTTGGGTGAGATTCTGCCACCACTGGTCCCCAAGCCTCGGACGTTATTGCGGGTAATGCTTGTGAGGAGCGCTCCGTTGATTCCGACAGGCGCGCCTCAATTATTGCTAGTCGCTCCCGAACTGGTCGGAGTTCATCTTGACGTTGATTAGTGACCGTTGACCACGCCTTCTTCGAGCGTTCGAGGCTGTCCTGAAGTTCCGTCACCCGGCCCGCGCCCACCAGCTCACTGACTGCAGCAAAGCGCTCTTGGGGCGACGCAGCATCTATGAACTGGCGGATCAAATCCTGCTGGAGGTAGATACTGCGCGTTAGAACAGAAGCCAGTGCTTCGCTGGGGTCAGAAGCGGCCGCCGCATCTGGCCAGACAAGGTCGATCAACTTTCCTTCCGCCGAGGGACCCTGGTATGACCCATTGGGTGTCTCAAAAGTGATTCGTCGCTCTTTTCCGTCGAAGCTGCGTGTCACCGCGAAATTATCGCCATTTGGGCCATCTTTGAAGCGAAGCGCAACTCTGGCCTGGCCCGTTTCCGAATACATCGAGACGAAACTTGAGTCGTCATTCTTCAGCCGAGGAATCCGTCCGCTGAGAGCCCAGAGAATTCCGTCGAACAGGGAAGTCTTTCCATGGCCGTTTGCTCCGATCACGACAACGGCATCAGCATCGAGATCAAATTCTTGGCGTCTGCGCAAATCCGCGAAATCCACTTAATTCGATGGATAGAAGTCTCATTGCTCACCCCGCTGTTGGTGGAGGCGTTCCAGCAATGGCGATTGTTCTCGGAATGCGTCAACAAGTACGCGGGTGACACCCTCAGGAATTCTCTGTTCGCGCGAGGAGCCGCGGAAGCAAATCGAGAGCCGATTCCTGGCCTAGATTCGCTCGTTCTTGAGGCAGCGGAAGAAGCGGACGAAGGACACGTTCAACGTCTGTGGCGCTTTTTAGATCATCGGCGGTGGCAACAAGTTTGCGCAATCGCGTGGTGTTGTAACGGACCTCCTCGATCGCCTCGCTCTCGGATGGAGCAAGTACCAGGAGACAAAAGCACTAAATATCCATCCCATGATTTTGCCTCTTCCTTGCCAACATGGCGAGAAATTACATCGACAAGTGACGCCTGTAAATCGGGCCACGTTCGGAGAAGTTCAGCACATGTGTCAAATACGACGATGCCAACAATCGCCGTATTCATCTTCGAAGAGCCGAGATGTTGGCGTATCCCAGTCGCGGAATCTACCTGTGATCTGGCGTATACCGCCTTCACGATCAGCGTTTGAGATGCTGATGCAATTAGATCGGTCGACGTGAAAGCCGATGTGAGAATCTGTCATGGCACCACCTGACGGATAAGCTCGTGATTATCGCGGAGTTCGCTGATGTGAAACAACGGAAGGGCTGTCGGGCCACGTAGAATGTCATTCTTCGATTCTTCTCCCTCGAACAATATCTTTCGGGGGCGTGGGAGGAGTCGTCCAAGATGCCGAAGTGCCGGCCGACTAGAGCGGCGGTGGGAGCTTTGAGATATCTCGTCCGGCGTTTTTGCAACTCCGCCTCGACGGCGAGTTTTCGCGCGATGCCCGCTGCCAGAAGCAATGATGAAGGAGGTCACCGTGCGACCTCGCGCGCTTGAACTCGACACGACCATCTTCAATAATGACTGCCTCGGCCCCCGAAACGCGGGCCATCGTTGCAAGCGCCAGAAGAAGGTCAGCAAGCAAACCGAGTATATCTTCCTCAAAGACACGGTATGGTTTTTCGTACAGCAGCCAGTGCGCGCGGAGTTTTCCGACTCTTACGATCCCCATGATTCTGTAGTGCTTCTGAGTAATCCGTGCGATGTCTTCGTTCGGAAGATTATCCTCTTGAATCTTACGCCCGGCCGCCTGTCCGAGCTTGGCAATTTGCTCTTCTAAAAGGCGCTTTGACAATGCCTCCATTAATGCTCCCCATCCCGATTGAATGTAGATGGGCAGCATCAAGTGACCAAGTGCCTGAAAAAACTTGGAGGTTGCCATGTCTCCTGGATCTGCCAAATAAAGCTTCGTAGTGGCTGGTAAGCGCCGCCGTCAATAGTTTCGTGCTTTCGATAAGCACTGCAACTGGCGTGCCGAGCCCGGCGAATAATACGACAGGAGCTGCCAGCACCTTGTTTGCGATGATTGGCTCCCAGTGCCCTTTCCACTCGACATTGAGTGCAGCCGTGCGCAGAACCCATGACTCCGGGTCTGCCGCATTAGCATTCCGGTGAAGGTAATATAGATTGATAGTCTTTTGGTGGGCCAGATCCTCCGGGCATTCGACCACGCCGACAATTTTGCCCGCCCCGAGCCCACTGAGGGCATCGATAATGCAAGATCGTAGTTGAGGGTTACCACGGAAGAGATGACACCTTCAAAGAGCAGTGCCGCAGCGATCCAATATCCATCGATGGGAGTAGCGAGCTTTAGGTCGTATTCGTCGCGAAGGCGTTCAACGACGTCTCGTTGGGAATTCCGCTTCGCGAAAACTACATCAGCAACGGCCGAGAGATCAGATGGATTCTCACAGTCTCCATCCAAAAGTATACGGTCCGCGACGAGGCGGCGATGGATTTCCGTCGAACACTCGCTTGATACAGGGATATTAGTTGGCCACTCGACAGAACACCCGGCGCCCAAGACCAATGCAATCTTGCCCCCGCCCGGAGACGACACCGCTTCTAGCAATCTGGGGGGTAGAGGTATCACGAACCCTCAAATCCGACTTTTAGCCTGGCATTTGCCGATAATACCTCACCGTTTATACCGCCTTTCCGTTCCGCATGTCGCTCCGAATTGACAATGGTCATCCTAGTAAACTGATCCACAGACGGAGTTGCGCCGCGCCGGAGACGGTTGGAACTGTTCCGGTCAAAGTGCAGGGAGAAAGGCATCGAGACACTCCTCAAAGTCACGCTGCCCGCGATAATCGAAGGAACGCTGTTCGACGTGTCTAAGAACGGACGAGAACCGTGCTACCATCCTGCGCGGCTAGATCGAGCGATGGCCGAACCAAACATCTACGAAGTATTCTTCAGTTGCCGGCGCTGCCCTCATGAAATCAGTTGGGAATATAAGACAGAGAAGCAGACTCTTACTGAAGCGGATCTGAGGCCAATTCTTCCGACTATTGAATTGTGGTGCGAGAACGCTATGTGCGGCTGGCGAGGGAAGGCTGACGGACTTCGATTGATTCGCATCGTCCCGGTTCGCTGGATGGACCGAACTTAGTCTCCCAACCGCAGCGCCAGCACGGTACCCACCCTCCGAGAAATCGCGCATGGCTAGCCCCTAGGGCGTGAATTAGCTTCTCGCAGTTTCCGCAGAACTGTTCAATCCACCTCGTCTCTGCCATTTTCGCTCTCCTCTCCGTGACCGTCGTGTGCGCGCTGAAAAAAGACTAGGCAGCAATTTTGATGCGGAGTACCAAGACAAGACATTCGGTGCGGTTCCGTTCCTCGGCCCTATTCCAGCGTGCCAGTCCGGATGAGTCTTCAATTTTGCGATTCGCAAAATACGCTACGAAAATAGCTTTCGCTTCTGAGTCCAAAACAAGTCCAAAACTGGGGCGTTTGCGGGTACTGTCAAGGCTCGGGATCGGCTATGGGCAGCGGAATCAACGAGCTTTACGATTTGGTGTTCTGGTTCGATTCCCTTCTCCCGCTCCATATTCCGATCGCGCTTGATCCACTTTACCTGGAAAAAACTGGCGAACTGTGTCTGAACTTGAACTGTGTCTGAACTTCGCGCAGCCCGATCGATTCGACCACCTGCTTAGAAGGTTGCCGGGAGCGTCGCACACCATAGTCCCCCACACACATTCGAGACAAGATACTCACAACACAGACGCGAACGCCCGTTTCGAACGAAAAACTCAGCTCTTGGGCTCTTTTTCCTTGTTCTTCTCTTCGTTCGAAGGCTTCGTCTCCTTCGGCGGCGGATTAGATTTCTTTGTTTCCGGAGGCGGCTGCTGTCTTGGTGCATTTTCGTGAGGCGGCGGCTGGTTCTCGTGAGCAGGCGGACGATTTTCGTGCGCTGGCGGTTGATTCTCCCGTGGAGGCGGCTGATTTTCTCGCGCAGGCGGATGTGACTCCCGGGCCGGCGGTTGATTTTCATGCGCAGGCGGCTGATTCTCTCGAGCGGGTGGACGATTCTCACGCGTCGGCGGTTGATTCTCGCGGGCAGGAGGCTGATTTTCTCGCGCCGGGGGCTGATTCTCTCGGGCGGGCGGATGCGCAGGTGGCTGATTCTCACGCGTAGGTGGTTGGCTTTCCCGAGTTGGTGGCTGCGTCCTGGCCGGTGGAGGCGCCGGCTTGTTCGCTGGGGGCTCATTGTTTCGCGCGGGCGGCTGATTCTCTCGAGCGGGTGGGTGAGCCGGGGGTTGAGCTTCTCGTGCCGGCGGCTGATTTTCGCGCGCGGGTGGCTGCGTGCGGTTCGGCGGCTGCGCTAGCCGACTCGACGGAGGCTCATTCGCTCGTGCAGGCGGTTGATTCTCATGAGCCGGTGGCGCGGCTCGGTTCGCTGGAGCAGCTGGCTCGTTCGCGCGCGCTGGTGGTTGATTACCGTGTTCCGCTGGTTTCTCAAGTGGTGCAGCGTTCGGCCGATTTGGCTGCCCTGCCGGAGGCTTTTCTGCTGACGGTTGAGGTGGCCGATTGGCTGGCGCTGCTCCAGCTTTGTTCGACGGCTGCGCTGGAGCGGGCTTTGCATTCGACACAGTGTGAAACGCGCTCGGTGTTGGTTTCGTCTGGCCAACGGGAATTGCTCGAGCCGACGGAGCCATCTTCGTTACCACCGGTCTGTTTGCAAGCTTTTCCGGAGGCCGCGCGGAAGGTTTCGCAGAAGCATTAGGTCCTGCGACAGCCCGAGGCGTGGGAGCAACTGCGGCGGTCTCCACTACCCGTGCGTGCTGAATTTGCTGAGGGTTCACTTGAACGTGAGCCCTGGCTACAGGCTCACCATTCTGGAACGTGTTCCTCGAAACAGCGGTGACCGCATGCGGAGAATTTTCGTACATGTAAGTGCGGTTCACCACAGTCGTCCGATTCACGACTGTGGTGTTGTAGACATTCACGACTTCAGTCCGGTTGATCACTCGCGAATTTGTTACGTTGACCCTCGATACGTAAGCTTCGCTCGCGCGGTAAGAAGGCACCCACACGTCGCGCGGCCCCAAAGGAAACCACGCCACTCCAACCCCGGCGGGACCGCCGAGTTCGATCGCTGCTGCTATAGCTCCTCCTCCAACAAACGCCACCAGCGCTGGCGCATAGACCGGTCGCACATAAACGGCGCCGGCAACTGGCACGGGTCCGGGCACCCAACCCCAGCCACCTCCTGAGAACTCGGCCCAGCGACCATAGTGGAATGGCGCAAATCCCCAAGGCTCGTCTTCCACCCACGTCCAACCCCATGGCGCAACATATGCCCAATGTCCATTGCGATACGGCGCCCAATCCGCGGCGACTCCGTTCGGAACCCACACGTGGCCGTACTCCCGATCGTCGCGCCACGTACCATGATCGTCGAGATCTTCATAGCCGATCACGTCAGGTGAAACATATTGCGCTGAGGCAAATCTATCTTCGCGCCGGTCGCGCTCCACGGCCCATTCCTCAAAGTTATCGGGCTGAGGAAGCGGCTGCTCGTCATAGCTCACTTGATCTGTTCCCGAGAAGGTGTATTGCTGCCCGGGTCCGGCGTTATAAGCCTGGCCACCCGCAGTTACTTCGGCCGCGCCGCCTTCGACATACACCGTGCTCGTGTTGCCATCCGCGCTTACATCAACACGATATTTGCCTGGCCGCAGAATTGAAAAAGCCAGATTCGGAGTATCAATTTCGTAGCTTTCGTTATCTTCCAGATGCCGTACGCGCAGAGACGCCGAGCCTTGCGCAACTTGGACTTGAACCGCTTGATCCGTCAGGTTTAGAAAAGAAACAGCCGTCTCCGCTGACAGGCGAAGCACCGCGCCTCCCAGATGTAATTCACCTCGTGAGCCCCGATCTGCCCACAGCTGATCTCCAGTCGTGAGGGGACGATTCGGATTCGCTGCAAGCCACTCCGATTCTCCGGCGGGTTGAAACGAAACTGAGCCCTCAATGAAATTCAATCGCGCCACCCTGCTCGGCGGATCAACGTCCTGTGCCCGAGCTGTGCTCGGCAAAAGAACGAACAATGCAATGACTGTGAACAGAATCGCCGGACGAGAACTTGAAATTGAACGAAACATTTTCGACTGCCTCTCTTCGCGCGTCTCTGTTCGGCAGAATCGAACAAACGCGCACGCGCAATCTCTCCATTTCGACTTGCGTGATCCCTGGGTTACCGCTCTTGCCGGGAATAGGGCGCGGCAATCAAGCACGGTTGAACTGCAGGTGCTTGGACCGCCGCTGGGAGCGCACTTGCAGAAAATCGTAGCCTTCGAGCCCCGCTCGCGCCATCGGGTCTTTATCGGATATTGTTAGTTGCAAATGCGGTGGAAGATAAAAGAACTTAGGGCTTCGCTACACACAACACCCGATTTTCAAAGATGTAGGTTATGCTACTTTCCATTCGGCGAAGTAAGCAGCCAGGCCACGGTGCCCAACGGTATATTGATCGCTGACGACAGCGGCTTATTTCGAAAAGCCGTTCGTGCCTACCTTACTCAAAACAATTTTGAAGTTTGCGGCGAAGCCATCGATGGCAATGATGTGCTGGAAAAGGCCAGCGAACTTCAACCCAGATTGGTCCTCCTGGATCTCCGAATGCCTCACATGAACGGTGTGGAAGTCGCCTCCCTGCTTAGGGCCCGGATGCCAGATGTGCGGATCGTTCTCCTTACGATGTATGATGAAGTCCTCAGTTACAAAGCGCTCATGACCGCGATTGGTATAGACGCCCTACTCCCCAAGCCGGATTGCTTCAATAATCTGGCCGAATGCGTTCAGCGCTTGCTTGATTCACCGCAAGTCCTTCCGGAGAACGAATCCTGAAGATAAGAATTCGATGTTGAAAACTCGCGCGCTAAACCTAGCGACGTATAGTTTTCTTTTCACAGCGTTGCTCTGCTGTGCCGCACAACTCGCGAATGGTCGCTTTTCCGCTGCCCGATCTGCCTCGGGACAGCAATCAGCGCAGCGCACAGTCGCGGTCACGGTCGACGATCTACCTGGAGCAGAGTTTGGCACCGATCACGCCATCGGAAATTTGAAGCAGCTCGAGCACATCAACCGCGCAATTCCCGCCGCCCTGCGCTCGCACCACGTGCCCGGCATCGGATTCGTAACGGAATGGAAGCTTCAAGTAGACAGCCAGCGCGACGCTCGCACCGCACTTCTACAAATGTGGCTCGACGCCGGCATGTCGCTCGGCAACCACACCTATTCTCACGCCGATTTTCAAACAACGCCGCTCGATCAATATGAAGACGATACGATCCGCGGCGAAGTTGTAACCCGTGAACTGATGTCAGCAAGCGGTCAAAAGGAAAAATATTTTCGTCATCCGTTTCTCAACACTGGACCCACAGCAGCAGCGAAATCCGCCTTCGAAGTCTTCCTGAAAGAGCGCGGTTATAGTGTCGCGCCCGTCACGGTAGATCCCTCCGACTACATGTTTAACGACGTTCTCGGCGAATCCGTAGAAAAGAAAGACAAAGAGCTTGGCGAGAAAGCGAAAAAGGAATATCTCGCATACGTAAACACAGTGTTTGCTTATGAGGAGCAAGAATCGCGAAACTTATTTCATCGCGAAATCCCGCAGGTTCTGTTGCTACACGATAGCGAGTTAGAGGCTCAGTCCCTCGATGCGCTGCTGTCCCAACTCGAAAAGCGCGGTTACAAATTCATCTCGCTCGATGACGCGCTCGCAGACCCCGCCTACTCGACACCTGATCTCTTCATCGGCGGCGAAGGCATCTCATGGCTCACACGCTGGAAACTGGCCTTCGGCCAAAAGCCCGACTACCAAAATAGTCCGCAGCCCCCGACCTGGGTCCAGCAAGGATTCGAAGAAAGCCGCCGCGCTCACACCAAGCAGTAAGAGTCTGGGCAGCCACGACGCCGCCGTACCTCGTCGTGGGCCTTTCGTCGGTCGCGGCTCTCTCCTGACTCGTGCGCTCACCAGCGTCGTCGACTTCGCAACAACCACGACCACCGCAACTCAGCACCGCCCCAAAAAATCTGTCATCCTGATCGCAGCGAAGAATCTCAGCGTGAGCCGCGAGCACAGCGCCCACACGAGCAGCACCCTACGCAATCGCCTGCGGAATCGCCTTCTTCCACTTCCCCTGCGCCTTCAAAATCAACTCCACCACCTCCCGAATCGCACCCTCACCGCCCTTCACGGTTGCAACGTAATGAGCAGCCCGCTTCACCTCGACCACCGCATCACCCACAGCTACCGCGAGCCCCACCCGCTGCAGAATCGGCAAATCCGGAAGATCATCTCCCACGTAAGCCACTTCCTCATCCGTCACGCCAGCGCGTACCAGAATCGCCTTGTACGACTCCAGCTTCTTCGGCTGCCCCTGAATCACAAATTCCATTCTAGACTCGCGAGCCCGCCGCGCATTCGCGGGCGAATCGCGCCCGGTAATAAATCCAGTCCGAATTCCCATAATGCCAGCCAGCGTGATCCCCGCCCCGTCGTGCGCGTTGAACATTTTCATCTCGGCCACACTATTATCAGGAAACGTTTGAAGGCACACCCACCCCGGCGTCATGGTCCCATCCACGTCCATCAGCAAAACGCGAATCGGCTTTGCCCTCCGCATCACCTTCGCCGGAAATTTAATTTCCCGAATCGCCATCAAACGCGCCTCTCTCTTTTACCGGGTAGCCATGACGACGCTCTACAGGTCATGGGGTTTTCTCTTACCGCCTCAAAACAACTGCAACGTCCACAAATCATGAATATGTACCACCCCCTCAAACCGTGCGTCCTCATCCACCACGATCACCGAGGTTATCTTCCTCTCCTCCATCAACCGCAACGCGCTAGCCGCTAGTTCCGTTCGCCGCAGGGTCACCGGATCACGCGTCATACAATCCGCCGCCGTCAAGTCCAGCACATTCTGCTGCCGCCTCTGCATCACACGCCGTAAATCGCCGTCGGTAATCAACCCAAGCAGCCGACCATTCGCTTCCGTCACCGCCGTCAGTCCGAGCCCCTTCCGGCTCATTTCATAAACCACATCGGCCATCTTCGCACTCGGCGGCACGCGCGGCGCCTTCTCGCCCGAATGCATCAACGCTTCCACGCGCCGTAGTTTCTTACCTAGCCGACCACCCGGATGAAGCGCCGCAAAATCCTCTTCCTTGAATCCGCGCCGGTCAAGCAACGAAATCGCCAGCGCGTCGCCCATCGCAAGTGCCGCAGCCGTCGAGGCCGTCGGCGCAAGATTCAGCGAACATGCCTCCTCCTTCACCGCGATATCGAGCACCACATCGCTGGCGCTTGCCAAACTGGACCGCGTTTTCGCCGTAAGGGCAATGAGCCGAATCCCCATCCGCTTCACCGATTCGAGAATTTCGACAATCTCTTCCGTCTCGCCGCTCGTAGAAATCGCCAGCATCACATCGTCTGCCGTTAGTGCGCCCAGATCGCCATGCAATGCATCCGCCGCATGCAAAAAAATCGAAGGCGTCCCGGTGCTCGAAAACGTCGCAGAAATCTTCCGCCCGATCAATCCGGACTTGCCGAGGCCAGTAACGACCACGCGCCCCTTGCACCCATACAAAAGCTCCACAGCTTTTTCGAATTGCCCGTCGAGCCGCTCGATCAACCCGGCGATCGCTTCGGCCTCGATTCGCAGCACTCGCTTCGCAGTGGCCAGCGCAGACTTCGCATGGTTCCCCGCCGCCTTCGCGGTCGCGAGTGCCGACTCAGACCGATTCGCTGTCTTCACCTTCTTCATCGAGCTAGCCGCGCGACTCATCATTCCTTCCTCGGTTTCGATTTTCTCCGCCGGCGGGAGCCCCCTGCTCCAGCAGGGGGAAGCTGGACTTTAGTCCAGCGGAAAAGCAGCTCCTCAAAATGGGCTTTAGCCCGGGCATCACGCGTCCCACTTTCTCACAAGCCCCCCAAGCGCAACGATCTTTTCCATCAGCGGCCGAAATTGCCCCAGTGGCAGTGCATTCGACCCATCCGACAGCGCCTTCCCCGGATTGTCATGCACCTCGAGAAAAACCCCATCCACGCCCGCTGCCACCCCCGCCCGCGCCAGCGGCTCGATAAACTCCGGCTGCCCCCCGCTTCGCTTCCCTTCTCCGCCCGGAAGCTGCACCGCGTGCGTCACGTCAAACACTACCGGATACCCGAATTTCCTCATCATCGGAAACGAACGCATATCCACCACAAGGTTCTGATACCCAAACGAATTCCCGCGCTCCGTCAAAATAATTTTCTCGTTCCCGGTGCTCGCTACCTTTTCCGCCGCATTTCCCATCTCCGCAGGCGCAAGGAACTGCCCCTTCTTGATATTCACCACGCGCCCCGATTTGCCCGCCGCCACAAGCAAATCCGTCTGCCGCGAAAGAAACGCCGGAATCTGCAGGATATCGCACACCTCCGCCGCAGCTTCCACCTCCGACGCCTGATGCACATCCGTAAGAATCGGCAGCCCAGTCTTCTTTTTAATCTTCGCCAAAATCTTCAACCCGTTCTTCAATCCCGGCCCGCGATACGACGACACCGACGTGCGATTCGCCTTGTCATACGACGCCTTGAAAATGTACGGCACGTTAATCTCCTCAGCCGCCACCCCCAATTTCTCCGCCATCATCAACGCATGCTCTTCGCTCTCAATCACACAAGGCCCAGCAATCAAAAACAGCGGCGCCCCCACGCCGAAGCGCACTTTGCCAACCGCGAATGGTTCTTTCGCCGTCACCGATTGCGTTCACCCTTCATTCGGACGCACCAGCCTAAGGCAGGTTTCCCCGCATTTGCAACGGCGCGGAGTAGCCTCGCCAAAACTTAACCCGCCCTTGCTAAATCATCATCACCGCTAAGACCACCAGAATCGCGAGCGTCCCAATGTGAAGGATCAAGTGCAATGTATTCGGCCTGATCCCGTTGCGCACGGGCAGAAAAGCGTGAGTACCGCCGAACATCGCCTGATAACGAGCCGCTCGCTCCGGCTGTGCACGAAAAAAGTAAGGGACCCACCAAGCTTGTAGTTCCCCGAGAAACAAAATCGCGTAACTGATTCCGATCCAAAGGAGCAGCCATCTTGGATAAGGTCTGCCGAGGTACACGGCGCTCGCCGCCAAACCAAACGCAAAGGGAGCCGTGCTGATAAGCGTTGTGGCGAGAAGCTTGCGCCCCGAGATCGTCGCGCGAACAGCCTTCGGGTCGTTAAGCCTCCCGAGGGGAATCCAGTCGTGCAAGGACAAGAACAGCACATGAAAAATCTGAAGCAAGAAAAGTACCCCAACTCTGACGGGATGCATACTCTCCGCGCTGCCGCTTCAGACACGCCTTTAGATTTGCGCCACTAATCAGTCGAGCTCGCTTCCTAGAACGCACAGCCTAAGCACCTTTCCCCGTATTTGCAATCCCTGCGCACTCGTAAACTGAAAGCTGAGGTTATACCCAACCTTAATAATTTCACTTAGTTCGCAAGCGTATACTGTTCGGAGCATGGCCCACGCCCACAAAGCAGCACACCCAGCTCGTCGCCTCCCGCCCGGCCCACGCGGCCTCAAGCTTCTGCGTCAGTCCTTCACCCTCGGCAACGACTGGAGCGGCTTCCTCTCCCGCTGCGCCCGCCAATATGGCGACGTCATCTTCTTCCGCTTCCTCAACGTCCCCGTATGCCTCGTCGTACATCCCGACAGCATCGAGAAAATCCTCGTCAAGGACCAGGCAAATTTCCTCAAGGCGCGCGACTACCGCGCCCTCCGCCCCATCCTCGGCAATGGTCTTCTCACCAGCGAAGGCGAATTCTGGCAAGCACAACGAAAACTCATCCAGCCAGCCTTCCGCCACGAAAACATCGTCACCTACGCGCAGGTTATGACTCAAGCCGCCGCGTCAATGCTCGCAGGATGGAAGCCCGGTGAAACCCGTGACGTCCACGCCGACATGATGGATCTCACGCTCGAAATCGTCGCCAAGTCGCTCTTCGGCTCGGACGTTTCAGAAGCCGCGCGTGGCATCGCCCATGCCATGGCCATCGTAATGGATCTCTTTATCGCGCAAGCCAATTGGGCTTTCGTGCTCCCGGATCGCATCCCCATCCCCAAGAGCAGACGCTTGCGCCAATCTATAAAACATCTCAACGATGTGGTCTATAAATTGATTCGCGACCGCCGAAAGGTTCCCGCCGGTGACGACCCAACCGCCGGCAGCGATCTGCTAACCAACCTGCTCGCAGTAAAAGACGAAGGCGGCGGCCGCATGACCGACGAGCAGTTGCGCGACGAGATCATGACCCTCTTCCTCGCCGGTCACGACACCACCGCGAACACCCTGAGCTGGACCTGGTATTTACTCGCGCAAAATCCCAAAGTAGGCGCAGCTCTCGGAGCGGAACTTCGCGAAGTGTTGGGAAATCGCGCACCGGTACCGGCCGATCTCCCGCACCTCCGCTACACCGAAATGGTAATGAAGGAATCGATGCGTCTGTACCCGCCCGCCTGGGGCGTAGGCCGCCGCGCCATTCACGACTTCGAACTCGAGGGCTACCGCATCCCGGCGCGCACCAATCTCTTCCTGCTCCAATGGGTCACCCAGCGCGACGCCCGCTTCTTCCCCGACCCCGAACGCTTCGACCCCGAACGCTGGCGCCACGACCCAATCCGCACCGGCAAAATCCCCCGTTTCTCCTATTTCCCCTTCGGCGGCGGCCCCAGAGTCTGCGTAGGCGCAGGCTTCGCCATGATGGAAGCCACGTTACTCCTGGCCACAATCGCCCAAAAATTCCGCCTCACGCTAGCCTCCAATCAATCCATCGAGCCCCTATTCTCGGTAACGCTCCGCCCCAAAAATGGCATCCGCATGCACCTCCACCCCCGCACGTAAGTAGCACAGGCATCCCTGCCTGTGCCCCAAGCCAAAGCGCACTCACGCTCAAGCTTCTTGGCTGCGCCGCGATTTCGTTCTTCCAGTAGCGTAGGCTTCAGCCTGCGCCGCCGTCGCAACGCGTCACACCTGCCGATTTCGGCACTCATCACGACCTCGTTCTTTCGTAGCGCCGGCATCTTGCCGGCTCTTTTATCTCTCTTCCCCTGTCACGTTTGCTAGTTTTCCACAGGCTTGCGTAGTTCTACGGATACCCAAACCCTAAAAACCGCGCTACCATTCCCCGTTTTTATATGACAACGCTAAGGTCACAATCGGCCGCGACTTCGGTTCCAGTGGCACGGGCACTCATGCCTGTGCGCTTTTGTTGCGGCAAAGCTCGAGAAATGGTACGTGTCGCCCCATCGCTAACAATTGCATTTCTAATCGCAAATCTGGAATTAGAATTTCATCCAACTCATAGAAAACTCAGCCTACTAAGAATTTCTAATCGCAAATATTTGGCGGTTTTTGATCCTGCTTTTCAAGGGCCGCCTTTGGGCCCGCTTGTCACTCGTCACTTGCTTGCCCTGAGAAAAGCCGAAGCCGGCGAAGGGTCCCCAGCCCACAATTTTCTAATCGAGACACAGCGATTAGAAATCCGCGCAACCTCAACAAAACAAAGGTGCCTCTCCATTTCTAATCGAGACGAAACTAACCTTTTGTTTTCTCGGATTTCAGTCTGCGGCAGGATCGGCGGCGCGTTTCTCGGCTATCACACCAAGTCGCGCGCGGCGATTCTCGAGGCTGGCGCGCACAAACGCGGCAAAAAGCGGATGCGGGGCCAGCGGCTTCGATTTGAATTCAGGATGAAACTGGCAGCCAACGAACCAGGGGTGATCGGCCACTTCGACAATTTCGACATACACGCCGTCGGGCGTCCGGCCAGTAATCCGGAATCCGGCACGAGTCAGCGTCTGCTCGTACTCGCAATTGAATTCGTAGCGATGGCGGTGACGCTCGGAGATTTCGAGCACACCATAAGCCTTATGCGCAAACGAGCCGGGCTCGAGTTTGCACGGCCACGCCCCGAGTCGCATCGTGCCGCCCATCTCGTCCACACCGAGCAATTCACGCAATTTGTAAATCACGCGGTTCGCGGTCGAGGGATCGAACTCGGTGCTGTCAGCATTTTCGATTCGCGAAACCTGCCGCGCGTATTCGATCGTCGCGCACTGCATGCCAAGACAAATCCCAAAGAACGGGATTTTCTTCTCGCGCGCATAGGTAATCGCCTGAACCATTCCGGCGATGCCGCGCTTGCCGAACCCGCCCGGCACAAGAATGCCATCGCCGTGCCGAAGGAGCCTATCGGCTGCGGCGGGCGAATCAATATCTTCCGCTTCGATCCATTCAAAGACCACGCGCTGCCGATTCGCAAGGCCGCCGTGAACCAGCGCTTCGCGCAAGCTCTTATACGCGTCCTCGAGTTGCACGTACTTCCCAACCACGCAGATGTGCACCTCTCCCTGCGGATGCTCGAGCGTCTCGAGCATCGCCAGCCAACGGCTCAAATCGCGCGGTGGCGCTTCAAGGCGCAGCAATCGGAGAATCTGCTCGTCAAGCCGCTCCGCTGCGAGCGACATCGGCACCTCATAAATGTTTCCAACGTCGGGAGCGGAGATCACGCACGATTCGTGCACGTTGCAGAACAGCGCGATTTTGCCTTTCAGATCGCTCCCGAGCTGCCGGTCGCTGCGACAAATCAGAATGTCGGGCTGAATCCCAATGCTGAGCAATTCTTTCACGCTGTGCTGCGTCGGCTTGGTCTTCAATTCGCCGGCCGTGGGGATGAACGGCACCAGCGTGAGATGAACGAAAAGTACATTTTCCGAACCCATCTCCAAGCGCATCTGCCGAATCGCTTCCAGGAATGGAAGCGATTCGATGTCACCGACCGTGCCGCCGATTTCCACGATCACCACGTCAACGGCGTCCGCAATCTTGCGGAACGCAGCTTTGATTTCGTCGGTAACGTGCGGAATCACCTGCACGGTCTTTCCGAGGTAATCACCGCGCCGTTCTTTCGCGATGATGGATTCGTAAATTCGACCGGTGGTCCAGTTATGGTCGCGCGTCAGATGCGAATTCGTAAACCGCTCGTAGTGGCCCAGGTCGAGATCGGTCTCCGCGCCGTCATCGGTGACAAACACTTCGCCGTGCTGATAGGGCGACATCGTGCCGGGATCGACGTTCAGGTACGGATCGCACTTCTGGAGGGTGACTTTAAGACCGCGACTTTCGAGGAGACAACCGATGGAGGCAGCCGCCACGCCCTTGCCCAGGGAAGATACTACGCCGCCGGTTACAAAGATGTATTTCGGGGCGGCCCGCAAAGCGCTCGAATTCCTCCGCTGGAATCGGCGTACTCGGCATTATGTTCGGAAACGCGGCGCGTGTCAAATCGCGCTTCGAAACTATTTTTTTGCCGCGAAACAGCGTCGCGTCAGGAGGCCGCGCGTTCCTGCAGAATCTTCTCCACGCGCTGGATGTCCGCAGGCACGTCGACGCTGATTGCATCGTAATCCGTTTCGACACCGCGGATGCGAAAACCGTTCTCAAGCCACCGAAGCTGTTCAAGCTGTTCCACCGCCTCGAGTTCGCCCGGCGGAAGCGTGGGAAATTCGAGCAAAGCCTCGCGACGGATAGCGTAAAGACCCACATGCTTCCAGTGATGCGGCGCAGCAGCGGCCTTGGTATCGCGCACCCACGGAATCGGCGCTCGCGAAAAATAAAGGCAGTTCCCGTCAAAATCGCGCACAACTTTCACAATGTTTGGATCCATCACGTCGTTCGCCTGCGTGATCGCCGTGCAGGGCGTTGCAATCTGAATAGAGGCGTCGTCAATCATTTCGGCGACGAGGCCATCAATTGTCCCGGGGTCGATGAGCGGCTCGTCCCCCTGAACGTCGACGTAGATTTCGGCTTCCAGGTGCGCGGCGATTTCGGCCACACGGTCCGTCCCGCTTCGATGGTCGCGGCGGGTAAGGACCGCCTCTCCACCGAACTCCTCGACCGCCTTCTTGATGCGGTCATCGTCTGTAGCCACCACCACTCGCGCCACGCACGCCGCTTGCCGGGTCCGCTCCACCACGTGCTGGATCATCGAGCGGCCCGCAATCGAAGCCAAAGGCTTGCCCGGCAGACGACTAGAGGAATACCGGGCAGGAATGATCGCGAAGACCTTAACGCTCGAAGCTGGGTTTTGCGTCGCCATGGCGTCCCTCGCAGCCGTCTGTTTACCAGGCTAAGTCTAACACCCGGGGATGGGGTTCGCGGCCCCCGGAAGCTCCTTCAGAGCTCCCGCTTGGGTGGCGTCCCGAGGCGAATACATATTTCACCACTTGTTTTCAAAAAACATGGTGATACAATTTGCCGCAGTACAGGCCATCGGGGGCACCTTGAAATACCGCTCGACGCAGCCCGGAGCTAGATGGGGGCTCGCGGCGGTTTGCGCGGCAGTGGCAGTCCTCCTGACGGCTTCCTTCCTCGCAACTCCAATCTGGGCTCAGAACGAAGCGCCCGGTCCAGTGAAGCCCAATACTTCCGAAAAGCTCGGCAAGAAGCTCAAAACCGAAACAGAAATGACCCTGGTCAACGTGACTATCACGGACCCATATGGCCGCCTGGTAACCGGACTCGAACAGGACGCCTTCCGAGTGTTCGAAGACAACACCGAGCAGGAGATCGTTCGCTTTTCGAGCGAGGACGTGCCGATCTCGATCGGCGTGATTTTCGATATGAGCGGCAGCATGACGGACAAGATCGATAAGTCGCGCCTGGCCGCAGTGCAATTTTTCCGGACGGCGAATCCGCAGGACGAATTTTTCCTCGTCGACTTCAACGACCGCGCGGAACTTGTGAGTTCGTTCACCGCGAGCGTCGAGGAGCTGCAAAACCGGCTGATGTTCACCGCAGCAAAGGGCGAGACGGCGCTCTTCGATGGAATTTATCTGGGACTCAGCCAGATGAAAGGAGCACACAACACAAAGAAGGCGTTGCTCATCATATCCGACGGGGGCGATAATCACAGCAGGTACACGCTGAACGACGTTCGCAATTTTATTAAAGAAGCGGACGTGCAGATTTTTGCCATTGGGCTTTACGACCCCAACGGTGGCCGTACGCCGGAAGAAGCCGGCGGGCCTTCGCTATTAAGTGATTTGACGGCCATGACGGGCGGCCGAACCTTTGTTGTAAACCAGATTGCGGATCTGCCGGACATTGCTTCAAAAATCAGCATGGAGTTGCGCAACCAATATGTTCTTGGATACAGGCCGAGCGATCATGCGCACGACGGCAAATGGCGCAAGATCAAGGTCAAGTTGCACCCGCCAAAGGGGCTCCCTCCCCTTACCGTATATTCGAAGACGGGCTATTTCGCGCCCGGCCATTAAAGCTCATCTCTCTGCAATTTTCCTTCTGGCGCTCGCGAGTTTTTGTCTTTTTGCGCCGGGCGTTCGCGCGCAGGGCGCAATTCCGAGCCCTCCCCCGCCGCAAGCCCCGGGGCAGCAGAAGGGCGTTATCAAAGCCAACGTAGACCTGGTGGTGCTGCACGCGACCGTGGATGATGACAAAGGGCAATTTGTCGGGGATTTGAAGCAGGACAATTTCCGAGTTTTCGAAGACAAGGTGGAGCAGAAGATTTCGCTCTTCTCGCGCGAAGACATTCCCGTGACGATGGGGCTGGTGATCGACAACAGTGGAAGCATGCGAGAAAAGCGTGCGCAGGTGAATGAAGCGGCGCTCACTTTCGTGAAGACCAGCAACCCGCGCGATGAAGCTTTCGTGGTGAATTTTAACGACGAGTATTACCTCGACTTGAATGAAGACTTCACCAGCGACCAGAAGGAATTGAACGAGGCGCTTTCAAGGATCGACTCGCGGGGAAGCACCGCGCTGTACGACGCTGTCATCGGATCGCTCGACCACCTCAAGAAGGGCCACAAGGACAAGCGCGTTCTGCTCGTGATCACCGACGGCGACGATGACGCCAGCCGAAAAACCTTTGAGTACACGGTGAAGGTGGCCGAGCAATCGGACGCCGCCATTTATGCTATCGGCGTGTTCAGCGAAGACGACCGCAAACACAGCAAGGGCATGGTTCGGCACTCGAAGAAGATCCTGACGGAGCTTGCGGCGGCGACCGGCGGGCTCGCCTACTTCCCGGACAACCTCGAACAGGTGCAGTCAATTTGCGCGCAGGTGGCGCGGGACATTCGGAATCAGTACGAACTCGGCTACTATCCGAGCAACACCGCTAAGGACGGCACGTTCCGTACTGTGCAGGTCCAGGTGCAGGGGTCGAAAGGCCACGGAAAATTGGCCGTCAGGACCCGGGCTGGCTATTACGCGCAGAAGGCTTCGCAAGGCCAATAGGCTTTAGAAAATCACCGCACGGAATTCTCCGCCGCTTTTACATCGCAAGCAGTTCCAGAAAACTTGTGCCGTGCGGAATTCCACCGCCAAAATTCTCAGCGACTGTTTGTCCCATGTCCGCCAGCGTCGAACGAGTCCCCAAGTTCCGGCCATATGCCGACCGCGGTGTGTAGGCCAGGATGGGAACATATTCGCGGGAGTGATCTGTGGTGGGATTGACGGGATCGGGATCGCACCCGTGATCGGCCGTGATAATCAGCAAATCCGAGGGCGCCAGAAGTTCGAGGAATGGGCCTAGTCGTTCGTCGAATTGCTCGAGCGAACGCGCGAATCCCTCTACATCTTTGCGATGCCCGTAGAGCATGTCGAAATCGACGAGATTCGCGAAGATCAGCCCCTTTGGGCGTTGAGCTACCGCCTCCGTAAGCCTCGCCATTCCGTCGGAGTTGTTTTTGGTTGTGACGTAGTGGTCGACGCCGCGACCGTTATAGATATCGTGAATCTTGCCCACGCCGAAGACCGGCGTTTCGCGCTCGGCGAGAATGTCAAGCAACATTGGATTCGGTGGCTCGACTGCGTAATCATGACGCCGCTCAGTGCGTTGAAAGTTACTCGGTGGCCCGGCAAACGGGCGCGCGATCACGCGTCCCACGCGATTGGGGCCATCGAGAATCTTCCGCGCGATCTCGCACATGCGATACAGCTCCGCGATGGGAATGACGTCTTCGTGTGCCGCAACTTGAAAAACGCTGTCGCCCGAAGTGTAGACAATCGGGAAGCCGGTGGTGACGTGCTCGAGGCCCAGCTCCTTGATGATTTCGGTTCCCGACGCTGGTTTGTTTCCGAGTGTGCGGCGGCCAATCTGGCGCTCGAACTCCGAAATCACATACTTCGGAAATCCATTCGGATAAACCGGAAAGGCTTGGTCAAGCCAGATGCCGGCCATCTCCCAATGACCGGTGGTTGTGTCCTTCCCCGGGGATTTCGTCGCACCTTTTCCGTAACTCGCGGCGGGATGTTCTGGGGGTGTTATGGATTCAAGCGGGGCAATATTGCTAATGCCGAGCCGCTGAAGATTTGGAATCTGCAGCGGACGGGAGCGTGCGATGTGGCCGAGCGTATCGCGGCCAACGTCTCCATAGTCTTTCGCGTCCGGCAGTTCACCGATGCCAACGCTGTCCAGCACGATCCAAATAACGCGGTCAAACCTCGAACTTCCGGATGTCATCGTAGCCCCGCATAAGAACTAACACAGAACCCACGCGAAACGCGAGGCCTAGAGTGACGAGATTTTGGCTTATTTGCCGGGCTTGACTGGACGGCGTATAATTTTCTGTTTACACGTATGCCGAAGAACTCTACAGACAAGGCCGCACTCGCGAAGGCGCTCCACGGACGGGAAACCGCGGCGGGCCCGGCTGTGACTCCGGGCGATATCGAGGAGATCCGCGTCCGCGGCGCCCGAGTTCACAACCTGAAGAACCTCGATTTCACGATTCCGCATAACGCCATCACTGTGGTTACCGGGGTTTCGGGGTCGGGCAAGTCCAGCCTGGCGTTTGACACGCTTTACGCCGAGGGGCAGCGCAGGTATATCGAATCGCTTTCGGCTTATGCGCGGCAGTTCCTCGAGCGTATCGAGAAGCCGGACGTGGACGAGATTACGGGAATCGCGCCGGCCATTTCGATTCGGCAGAAGAATTCGACGCGAAATCCGCGGTCGACGGTAGCGACTGCGACTGAAATCTACGATTACCTGCGGCTGCTGTATGCGCGCGTGGGGCATACGTTCTGCTTGAATTGCGGCGAAGAAGTGCGCAAGGACACCCTCGACGAAATTGCGGCTCGGGTTCTGGCGCTCCCGGCCGGCCGGCGATTTTACGTTCTGTATGAGCTGAATCTTGCGCCCAGCGCGGCGACGCCTGGAGCGAAAACTCGGAAGCAAACTCGCCCGGGGCCCGAAGCGATTCGAGAGGCGTTGGCAAGTTTGCGGAAGCGAGGATTCAACCGGCTTTATCAGGATGGGCGCGTATTCGAATTCTCTACGCCCGAAGATCTATTGGATATGAATTTCTCGAAGCCGGCGTACGTATTGGTGGATCGCCTGGTGCTTGGACCGGAGATTCGTTCGCGGTTGATGGATTCGATCGAGATTTGTTACCGCGAAGGGCGAGGCGAAGCGATTTTGGAATTCGTGCCGGAGGCGCCGGCCTCGGCCGCGGAGCCGGGTTCGGCGGCCGCAGAAGCGAGCGTGGACTGCAGTCAATCTGGCACGGGCAACGCCGCGATACTAGAACGGCTCGTCTTCAATGAGCGGTTCGATTGCAAGAAATGCGGAGCCACATATCAGGAGCCGGAGCCGCGTCTATTTTCGTTCAATAATCCTTACGGCGCTTGCCCGCGCTGCCAGGGATTCGGCAACACGATTGATTTCGATCTCGATCGCGTAGTACCGGACAAGAGCAAATCGCTCGCGGATGGCGCAATCGAACCATGGACGAAGCCGCGTTACCGGCAGCTGGCGATGGATATGCGTTCGTACGCGCGCGATAAAGGAATTCCGCTCGACGTCCCGTTTCGTCAGCTGAGCGCCGCGCAGCGCGACGCAATCATCGAAGGCGACCGCAAAGCGGATTTTCCGGGCGTGAAGGGATTTTTTGGCTGGCTCGAGCGCAAGAAATACAAGTTGCACGTGCGCGTCTTTCTGAGCCGCTATCGCGGTTATGCACTTTGCCCAGATTGCCGCGGGACGCGACTGCGCGCCGAGGCTCGCGCGGTGAAGATTGCGGGGCGGTCGATCACCGAAGTTTGCCAAATGACGGTAAAAGAGGCGCGGCCGTTTTTCCAAGCGCTGCAGCTCACCGCCGCAGAATCCACGATTGCCGACAAAGTTCTCGAGGAAATTCAGCTGCGATTGCAATTTCTCGATGAGGTGGGCCTCGATTACCTCACGCTCGACCGGCTGACGTCGACTTTATCGGGAGGCGAAGCGCAACGAATTCAGCTCGCTACATCGCTCGGGTCGCATCTGGTAGGAGCGCTGTACGTGCTCGACGAACCGTCGATCGGTTTGCACCCGCGAGATACCGACCGGCTGATTCGGATTTTGAAGGGCTTGCGCGATCTCGGCAATACGCTGGTGGTGGTCGAGCATGACCCCGAGACAATTTTGGCCGCGGACCATATTCTCGATCTGGGGCCTGGAGCCGGGGAGCATGGCGGCAAGTTGATCTTCGCTGGCTCGCGCGAGCAATTGCTGGCCGATCCCGATTCAATAACTGGGCGGTACCTGCGCGGCGATTTGAAAATTGCCGTGCCGTCGCGGCGCCGGAAGCCGCAAGGCAAGTTTCTGAAAATCACGGGCGCGCACAGCCACAACTTGCAAAGCGTGGATGTGATGATTCCTCTTGGCGTGCTGGTCGCGGTCACCGGCGTGAGCGGGTCGGGAAAATCGACGCTGGTTTACGACGTGCTGTACAAGGCGCTCGAGGCGAAGCGCACGGGCGGCAACTATCGCGAATTTTGCGATCGGCTCGAGGGCGACACCGCACTGACGGAAATTGAAATGGTGGACCAGTCGCCGATTGGGCGAACGCCGCGCTCGAATCCGGCAACCTATCTAAAGGCCTTCGACGCGATTCGCGAACTTTTTGCCGCGATGCCGGAAGCAAAAAAGCGCGGGCTTACGGCGGGCCATTTCTCGTTCAATATTCCCGGCGGCCGCTGCGAAGCTTGCCAGGGCGACGGAACGGTGACGGTCGAGATGCGATTTCTCGCGGACGTGGAGCTTGTCTGCGAAGAGTGCCGCGGAACGCGCTACAAGAGCAGCGTTCTCGACGTGACGTTCAAAGAAAAAAACATTCACCAGGTACTGCAGATGACGGCGCGCGAGGCGCTCACGTTTTTCGCGGCGCATCCGAAGGTGACGACGAAGCTACGAGTGCTCGATGAAGTGGGGCTCGGTTACTTGCGGCTGGGCCAATCCGGCACCACACTTTCCGGCGGCGAGGCGCAACGCTTGAAACTGGCGGCGCATCTCACCCGGCAGGAGAACGCCGGCATCCTGTATATTTTTGACGAGCCCACGACAGGCTTGCACTTCGACGATATTCAGAAACTACTGACTGCGTTTCGCAAATTGATTGACGGTGGAGCTTCGGTGCTGATTATCGAGCACAATCTGGATGTGATTAAGTCCGCGGATTGGATGATCGATCTCGGGCCGGAAGGTGGCGACGCGGGCGGACACGTGGTGGCCGCGGGCACTCCGGAACAAGTGGCGCGAAATTTGCAGTCGCACACGGGAAAGTTTCTGGCACGCGTTTTGAATGGTCGAAACGGAAACGGGACGAACCACGGAAGCGCCGGCGCATCACCAAGACAACCGAACGGATCAGAACACAATTCTACGGTGTCATGAAGCATCGGGCGATCCCGGGTAATTGCGATTTGATGGGGTTCGCCCTCTTCGCTTTCCTCAGCTTTGCCTTCTACTGTTCGCCGATTGCTTCGGCACAGTCCAACACAACCCGGACGCGCATTCATGTTCCGGATGACGCTCCCGATCCGGCGCTTGTCGCGGCGCGCGCCGCGATGGAGCACAAGGATTACGCGGAGGCTGTGCGCTCTTATAAGGAATATCTGGCAAAGAAGCCTGACGACGCCGATGGGCATTTCGATTTGGGCAATGCCTATGCGAGCTTGAAGCAGACGGCGGACGCGAAAGCTGAATATGAAAAAGCAATTTCGCTCGATTCCAAGCTGGATGCCGCTTACGTGAATCTTGGAATCACCTTGATGGAGACGGACCCGGCTGCAGCGGTCGAACCATTCCAAAAGGCTGCCGCTCTTCTGCCGGATCAAGCTCGTCCACAATTTTTGGTGGGATGGGCTTACGAGCGATCGGGGAAACCGGCACTCGCGGTTGAGCATTATCGCGCAGCCGAGAAGCTTGACGACAAGAATTCCGACATTCACTTCGCCCTCGGGCGCGTACTTCTTGCGTCCAATCAACCTGCCGACGCGGAGACGGAATTCCGGGCGGCGATTGCTTCGGATCCTTCGAACTCGCAGGCGCATCTCGGACTCTCCCAAGCGCTCATGGCTGAGAACAAATCGGAAGAAGCGGCTGCAGAGCTTGGGAAATATGTCGAAGCGCAACCAAACGACACCGCGGCGCGAGTCGCCTATGCACTGGCGCTGGCCAAGCTGGGTAAGAATGAAGATGCTCTTGCCGAACTCGATCGCGCTGCCGGGCCGAGCCAGGAGTCACTTTCGGCTTTGAAATTGCGCGGCCAAGTCTTGTTTCAGCTGAAACGTTACGACGACGCGATAGCGGTGCTGGAGAGAGCCGCGAAGCTAGCGCCGCAGGATGCCGACATCCCCGCGCAGATTGGCCACGTGTATCTTGAAAAGCGCGCTTATCCGGATGCCGCCCGCGAACTTCTCCTCGCGTTCAAGATGAATCCGCAGTCCAATGAGGTGCTCGGAGA
Organism: uncultured Acidobacteriota bacterium; assembly: GCA_963729525.1. Taxonomy (GTDB): domain Bacteria; phylum Acidobacteriota; class Terriglobia; order Acidiferrales; family UBA7541; genus Palsa-295. The sequence continues at coordinate 764,704 of CAVSOB010000005.1, read as the reverse complement.
AATTGTCGCCGCAGAATATCTCGGCAAGAATTACGAATCGGCCTTGAAGGCGCTCGATTTATTGTCGCAACGGGAGGAATTGCCGCCGGGCACAGTTTTCATCCGCGCCACCTGTTACGATAAACTGGGTCAAGCGGTCCAAGCGCTCGATTGGTATCAGAAGTTCCTGCAGTTGAACAAAGATCAGAACAACGACATGTATTTCGAGGCGACCGCGCGCGTTCGCTTCTTGACCCGCGAGATTAAAGAAAAGAAGAAATAATTTCGTGCTTCGCTTCGCTCAACTTTCGGCCTTGGCACTCGGTCTCGCGATGGTGATTTCTTGCGTCGCGGCGCAACAAAATCAAACCACCGAGCAGTGGCGGGCTAAATTTGATAACGAAGCGGATCCGGTTCGCAAAGCGAAACTGCTGCCGCCGCTGGGAGATTCGGAGTTCAAGGATACTGAAATCGCGCTGGCCAATGATAAGAACGCTGAGGCTCTCGACATTTTGAAGGAGTATCTCGATGAAGTGCAGTCCTGCGAGAAAACGCTTGAAGAGAAGATTCCGGACGCGGAAAAACACGCCAACGGTTACAAGCAGCTTCAGATGTCGCTTCGCGTATCACTCAGGAGACTGGACGCGATGATCGTCGGTTTGACGGCGGACGAGCGCCAGCCCTTCGTCGAGATTCGCGGCCAACTCGACGAAATCGATCGCCATCTCATTCAGAAGTTGTTTCCCAAGCAGCCGGCAAGCGATGACGCCGGGAAACCGAAGCGATAGGAGGCGGCCATGCGAACGACGCAGCTCGTGATCGGATTGCTCGTAGCCTTGTGCGCGGCTACGGGCGCTCGTCCGGCCGTGCGTTCGGCGGCGTCGCCTCAAGATAGAAAGGATTATTTAAGCGAAGGCGAGGCGAATCAGATTCGCGACGCGTACGAACCAGCGGCGCGGATCACGTTGTACGTGAAATTCGCTGAGGACCGTCTGAAGAAATTTCAATACGAGCTGAATCGAAAGGTGCAGGATCGCCGCCGCGCTGAAGTGCTCAACAACATGCTAAATGCATATACCGGTTGCATGGATGATGCCGCCGACCAGATCGCCGTTGGGCAGGAGCGGCAGGCCGATATACACGGCGCGCTGAAGCTGATGAAGTCGAAAGGAAATGAGTTTCTCGATATTTTGGAAAAGCTTCGGGAGAAAGGGCAAGAGCTGGACACTTACAAGGATACGCTTTTGGACGCGATCGACGGTACCAAGGATGCGCTGACGGACGTTGAGAATGCGCAGAAGACTGCGGCGCCGCCACCTGTGCGGAGAAAACAATCGTGAAGCGTTCGACGGCGCGTTCCCGAGTGGTATCCGGCGGCGAGCGCATTTTCCAGCGCATCTACACGCGCATTGGCTGCGAAGGGCGCCCGCCACATTTTGTCGTTGAATATCATCCCTACGCGGACCTCACGCACACAATTCGGCTACGCGAGGATACCGCGTACGTTCGCATTTCGGATTTGCTTCGAGACGCGCCACTGAATGTGTTCGAGGCGGTAGCGGGAATATTGCTGGGCAGGCTTTATCGCCGCCAGCCACCGGGCGAAATTTTGGCCGCGTATCGCGAGTACACGTACGCGCACTCCACACGGCGCCGATTGTTGGCCGTGCGGCAGCGGCGCGCAAGACGAGTAGAACATCGTCCGGCGGGCAGGCACCACGATCTGGGACCGATGTTCGAGCGTTTGAACGCGCGCTACTTCGAAAATCTGCTGGTGCAGCCGAGGCTGGGCTGGAGCAATCGCGTGTGGCGGACGCAGCTCGGTTGCTTCGATCCTGCGCTCGAGCAGATTGTAATCAATCGCCAGCTCGACCGGAAAAACGTGCCCGAATACGTTGTTGGATATGTCCTTTACCATGAAATGCTGCATTTGAAGCATCCGATGCGATTTGCGCGGTGCCGTCGAGAATCGCACTCACCGCAGTTTCGCGCTGAAGAAAAGAAATTTCAGGATTATGAGCGGGCGATGAAGTTTCTTAAAACCTTTCCATCGTATTAGGCTGGTGATGCGCGATTGCAGCTATTCTTTCGAGAGCTTTTCGATTTTCTTCTGAACTTCTTTCGCGTCGGGCGCGCCAGGCAGGACTTTCAGATATTCCTTGTAATATTTCACAGCCGATTCGTTGTCGTGTTTCTTTTCGTAGGCTTTTCCCAGCAGCAGGCGCGGCTTCGCAAGGTTGGGACGCTGCTGGATGGCGTCGAGAAAGCGATCGATCGCCGCGTCCACGTCGCCTTTGTGGAGATAGAACATTCCCACTTCGATGTCCTGCTGGGCCGGTAGCGGATTGTAGGTGGCGTTCGCTTTTGCCTTTTCCGCGTCGGAAGAAATCGCAGGCGGCTCATCCGGCGTAGCGTCCTTGCCACCTTTGTCATTTTCTGCGCGCGCCTTCTTTGAGGTGGATTCCGGAGGTGCGGGCGAGGAGTCGGAGTCTTGCTGATTTTGCCCGGATTGCTGCTGATTTTGCTGCTGTCCCTGCTGGCTTGATTGTTTGTCTTGCTGGGGCGTGTCCTGTTGCTGTGCGGGCAAAGCGCCCGAAAGAATCAGAAGCAGCGAAGCGACGAATGCGAGTCGGATCATGGCGATTCGTGTTGGTTTAGATTCCGTTTGCTATCATGAAAGTTGTCTCGCCGGCCTGCGCCCACTGACACCACGCGTTTGCAGGGCCCGGGGGATTCGCTAATTAGTGTAACGCTTATCGATGGAACTTCGCGAAAAAGTCGCCAATCTTCCCACGCAGCCTGGGGTGTATCTGTTTCAGGATGCAGCTGGCGCGATTCTGTACGTCGGTAAAGCTTTGTCGCTGCGAAGCCGCGTGCGCTCCTATTTCCTCGACAAGACTCAGCAAGATGCCAAGACGGGATCGCTCGTCCGGGAAATCGCCGATCTGGAATACATCGTCGTCGACAACGAGAAGGAAGCGCTCGCGCTCGAAAACAATCTCATCAAGAAGCATCAGCCGAAATTCAATGTGTTGCTTCGCGACGACAAGACCTATCCCTACATTCAATACACGGCGTACGAAAAGTACCCGCGTGTCTATGTGACGCGCCGCCTGAGGAAAGACGGCTCGATCTATTTTGGGCCATACTTCCCTGCGAATCTCGCCTATCGCATGGTTCATTTAATTCACAAGCACTTTCTGGTTCCATCGTGCACTGTGGATCTGACGCGCAAACATCCTCGCCCATGTCTTCAGTATTACATTCACCGCTGCCTCGGTCCCTGCGTGGAAGGACTGGTGACGGACGAGCGATATGTGGAAGCTGCGCGCGACGTGCGATTGTTTCTGGAAGGGCGCCGCAACGATCTTTCGCGCAGTCTCGAACAACGTATGCAGAACGCTTCCGAAGGCGAACGTTTCGAGGAAGCAGCCGGATATCGAGATCTTCTGCGCACGCTCGCGGAGATGGAAGAGCGCCAGAAAATCGCAGCAGCTTCTGGTGACGATACGGATGTGATCGCCTGGTACGCCGAGCCGCCGCAGGTGGCCGTGAATCTGTTTCACATTCGCGGCGGACGCGTAGTCGACCGGAGGGATTTTTACTGGGAAAACCAGGAAGAGTTCAATCCGGCCGAGTTTCTTCCTTCTCTCCTTAAGCAGTTGTATCTCGACAGCGCATACCTTCCTCGCTGCGTCCACACGCCGATTGATTTCGAAGAACGCGAGGTGCTCGAGGAAGTCCTCAGCGAACAAGCCAAACATCGAGTGGAGATTTCCAATCCCCAGCGCGGGAAGAAACACCATTTCTTGGAATTAGTCGAAAAGAATGCGCAGCATTCCTTCGGTCAGCGGTTTCGAGTGTTGCGGCCTTCGTCTGAGGCGATAGCGGAGGCGCTCCAATCGGCGCTCGCTCTTCTTGAACCGCCGAAGCGAATTGAAAGTTTCGACATCTCGCACACACAAGGCACGGAAACCGTCGCCTCAATGGTAGTTTGGGAAGCTGGGCGGATGAAGAAGTCTGACTATCGGAAATTTATCATTCGAGGAGAAGCGGCGATCGAGGGCGAAGCCGCTCAGCCCGGCGGTTTATTGCGCGACGATTTTTCGAGCATGCGCGAAGCGGTCGGCAGGCGCTATCGGCGCGTGCTGGAAGAAGGTAAACCGCTGCCCAGCTTAATTCTAATTGATGGGGGCATTGGACAGTTGCATGCCGCAGCCCAGGCGTTGGAAAAGTTGGAAATCATCAATCAACCGATGGCCAGCATCGCGAAGAAAGAAGAAATTCTTTATGTCCTCAGACGCGAAGATGAGCCGATTGTTCTCGACCAGCACTCGCCCGTTCTGCAGTTGATCCAGCAAATTCGCGACGAAACGCACCGGTTCGCCATCACCTTCCATCGCCAGCGGCGCTCCAGCCGGCGGTTGCGTACGGCTCTAACCGAAATTCCCGGGGTTGGCGAGGTCACCGCTCGTAAATTGCTTCGTAAATTTGGAAGCGTCGCACGGCTGCGCGAATTGACTGTGGAAGACCTCGCCGCGGAGCTTCCGCGCGCTCAAGCCCAGCGCGTTTTTGCCGGGCTGCATGAGGCAAACTCGGCCGAGCCGACCGTACGGTAAATTATCCCTGGGAAATGCATTTGTGCTTTGCTTGCTACCCCTATAGGCCTGTGCTACTGTGACTTTGGAGGTGAAATGATGGGTGACAACAGCGCTGGTTCGAAGGCGACCGTTTTCCTCGTCGGACTTGGCATTGGGGCTGTGGTGGGCCTGCTCTTCGCTCCGAAATCCGGCGAAGAAACGCGCGATTATTTGAGCGACAGAGCCGACGAAGGCCGCGAATATGCGCAACGCAAAGCCCGCGAATTGCGCGAGCGCGCCGAAGATTTAATCGAACGCAGCAAAGAGATTATGGCTCGGCAGAAGGACGGCCTTTCGGCGGCGGTGGAAGCGGGAAAAGAAACCTACAAGCGAGAATCGAAAGTTTCGTAGGTTTCTGTTGTTCGGCCGCGAAGGTGGCTTCGTAAGGAGACGTGGATGTCCGGCTGGCTGCAAGCGTTCATCGTGATCGCAGCGGTTGCCATCGTGATTCAAATGGCGATCCTGCTCGGGATGTTCCTTCAGGTGCGAACTGCCATCCAACAGTTCACGCGAATCGCCACGGACCTGCAGAACCGGATTGATCCCATTCTCCTTCGTACGAACCGGATTCTCGAAGATTCCGAAGACCGCGTTGCAAGCATTATGGGCGATACCGCGGAAATCACGCGGGTTGCCCGTGGCTCGGCGCAAAAGATCGATCGCGTGTTCACCGATGCCGTGGAACGGCTCCGTGTGCAGATTATTCGCGCGGACCATATTCTGACTGGAACGCTGGAAGTGGTTGAGGAGTCCGGCGCGAAATTCCGGCGAACCGTGTGGACTCCGATTCAGCACGCTTCGGCAATCCTGAAGGGTATGAGGGTTGCGATTGACACGCTTCGCGGGCAGAACCGGCGGCCGGAGCCTGACGGGGCGACGGCGGACGAAGAACTTTTCATCTGATTAGACTTGCAGCATTTGCAATTCTCACCCGCAGAATTTCCTTCAATTTCCAAAAAATCAGCGGATCCAACCGCCGCCTAGGACTAATTCGCCGGAATAGAAAACGGCGGCTTGGCCCGGGGTGATGGCGCGCTGCGGGTCGCGAAATGTGACGCGGGCGGTGGTGGCGTCGAGCGATGTGATTTGTGCTGGGGCCGGTTCGTGGCGATTGCGGACTCGGACCATCGCCTCTACGGGAGCGCTGGGCGGCGCGATCGAAATCCAGTTCACGTCGTGCACCTCGCATCTCGTGCTACGAAGATCTCCATCGTCGCCGACGATGAGGCGATTCTTGACGCGGTCGAGTGAGACGACGTACAACGGGCGGCCTGCGGCCACGCCAATTCCCTTCCGCTGGCCGACTGTGTACTGATGTAAGCCCGTGTGGCGACCTAGAACTTCGCCCGTCGTGCTGACGATCTCGCCAGAATCATCCGGCAGACGACTTCCCTGCTCCTGCAAGTAGCCTTCGATGAACCGCACGTAATTTCCGGTTGGCACGAAACAGATTTCCTGGCTCTCCGGCTTTTCGGCGACGGGAACGCGCAGGCGGCGCGCGATGTCGCGGACTTCCTGCTTCGATAGCGCGCCGAGAGGAAAATCGGTGCGCGCGAGCTGTTCCTGCGAGAGGCCGAAAAGAAAATACGATTGGTCTTTCGTTTCATCCATGGCGCGAAGCAGTTCGTAGCGGCCGGATTCCGGATTGTGCCGGACGCGGGCGTAGTGGCCTGTGGCGATGCGGTCGGCGCCGATTTGTCGGGCTGTCGTGAGCATCTGGTCGAACTTCACGTGATTGTTGCAGAGAGTGCACGGAATTGGAGTGCGGCCTTCGAGGTAGTCGTTGACGAACGGGCGGATGACGGTGCTTTCGAATTCGCGCTCGAAATTCACTACATAGAAAGGAACACCGAGGTGCTCGGCGACGCGGCGGGCGTCGTAGACATCGTCGATCGAGCAGCAGCGATGCTGTGCGGGCGCGGCGCTTTCCTCTTGCGGCAGGCGGCGCTGGTTCCAGAGTTGCATCGTGAGGCCGACCATGGCTTGGCCGCGGTCGTGGAGGATTGCGGCGACGGTGGAGCTATCGACGCCGCCGCTCATTGCTACGGCTATGGTGCAATTTGCAGCAGCGTTCGGAGCGGGGTAGCGATTGGGGGTTTGGAGCGTCCCGTTGGCCACCTCGTCAAGGAAAAGCGCACAGGCCCTTCGTTTTTCAGGGTAAACAAGAGTGCCGGAGCCACTTGAAGGCGACACCGCTGCGCTTGCTGAAGAATTCGCGAGTGTTGAGTTTAGCGGATTTAGAAAAGTTGTGGTCATCGGGCGGTCACCATCGTCGCAGCACGAGGAGAAAGAGCGCGAAGACGATCTACTACCTCGGGCATGGCAGCGATTGCGTAATCAATTTCTTCGACTGTAGTTTGACGGCCTAGGCTGAAGCGCAGGCTTGAGCGGGCCGCGTCGGGCGAGAGACCGATTGCGAGAAGAACATGCGAGGGCTCTATTGCACCTGACGAGCACGCGGCACCGGTGGAACAGGCAACGCCGAGCAGATCGAGTGCGATGAGCATTGCTTCGCCACCTGCAGCCGCGAACGAAAAGTTTGTCGTGTTCGGCACACGGCGAGTCGCCTCGCCGTTCACGCTGACTGATGAGATGGTCTCCAGGATCGCGCGTTCGAGGCGGTCGCGAAGTGCGGCGATACGCTGGGGCTCCGCTGGCAAATTCGCGCGAGCGAGTTCGGCGGCTTTGCCAAGGCCGACAATTCCCGGAACGTTTTCGGTGCCGGGGCGGCGATCGCGTTCGTGATGGCCGCCGTAAAATTGCGGAGCGAGAGGCGTGCCGGTGCGGACGTAGAGAGCACCAACGCCCTTTGGGCCGTAGATTTTGTGTGCGGAGACACTGAGGAGGTCTACGCCGAGTTGATTTACGTCGAGCGGGAGCTTGCCTGCCGATTGCACTGCGTCGCAGTGGAAATGAATATCCGCTTCGGCGGCGATCCTGCCGATTTTTTCGATGGGTTGGATTGTTCCCAGTTCATTATTCGCGTGCATCACGCTGATGAGAATTGTTTCGGGGCGCAGGGCACAGCGAATCTCATCGGGATCGACGACGCCCGTGCTCCCGACTGGCACGTAGGTGACTTCGATTCCCTGCTTTTCGAGAGCCCGGCAGGAGTTGAGAACAGCGTGATGCTCGATCGCCGTCGTGACGATGTGTTTGCGGCCTGCGGCTGACTTTGGAGCGATACCAGAGACGAGGCCGAGAATTGCGAGATTGTCAGATTCTGTGCCGCCGCTGGTGAAGACAATCTCCGAGGGCTTCGTGCCAAGAAGCGCGGCTACGGAATCTCGTGCGCGATCGACTGCGGCCCGGGCTCGCTGGCCAGCGGAATGAATCGAGCTGGCATTGCCGAAATTATCGGCGAGGAATGGCAGCATCGCTTCGAGGACCGCGGGGTCCACGGGGGTCGTGGCGTTGTGATCGAGATAAGCGCGCATGTGCTAGAGGCTGGAGGCTCGAGGCTGGAGGCCGGAAAAGACAGGCAGCGGGGCAGAGATTTGCGGATTACAAAATCGCATTTTATTTGCGATTAGAAAATTGCATGTAGTTGATTCGGGGATGTTTACGTTGAATTCTAATTCCAGATTTGCGATTAGAAATTGACCCCGCATCCGGGTCTGGTGATAGCCACTAGCCGACGAGTGCCGGCCGCTGATGGGCGCCGCCTTCCGGCTTCCCTCCAACTCCATCCGAGCGTTTCTTCGAGATCTCATATGGCACATCAAGGCTAGCAGGATGCGCCGGGATTGCAAGTGGCCGTTCGTATGGAGATGGTACAGGGCCCGTTGCGAGAGATAGAAACAATCAAGCGTTACTTCTTGGCGCGAGCCAGCTTGACAGCTTTGCATGCCTCCGTTAGCGTCGAAGAGCGAGCAAATTAAATTGCAACGCTTCATTCCATAGTTCGCGGAGAACAATTTGGCACAGCACCGACCGATTATTACGCTTACCACCGACTACGGGACGAGTGACCACCTTGTCGGTGTGATGAAGGGCGTAATCCTCAGTATTAATCCGGAAGTGAGCGTGGTAGATATTACGCACAGCGTGCTGGCACACGATATTTTGGACGGAGCGCTGACGATCGGGCAGGCGTACAACTACTTTCCGCCGCGAACAATTCATGTAGTCGTCGTTGACCCGGGTGTGGGGACGCAGAGGCGGCCGCTGCTGGTGGCAAGCGATCAGCACTATTTTGTGGCGCCGGATAATGGCGTACTTTCGTCGGTTTACGATCAAACCGAGGCGCTGTATGCGTGGCACATCACTTCGGAGCATTATTTCCGGCAACCGGTAAGCAATACGTTTCATGGTCGCGACGTGTTTGCGCCGGTGGCGGCGTGGCTGACTAAATCGTGGCAGTCATCGGCGTTTGGCGATCCGGTGGAGGATTTTGTGCGCTTCGCGCTGCCGAAGCCAAAGGTGAACGGAAACACGATCAAGGCTGTGGTGCTGAAGGTGGATAACTTCGGCAACCTGATGACGAATCTGAAGGCGGAGGATGCGCCGGCGCTTGTGGCGAATGATGGAAAATTTGCGATTCGCGTGGGGAATGCTGAGGTGAAGAAGGTGCTGCCGACGTTCGCGAACGGGACCGCTGGGGAAGCGTTTGGAGTGATTGGGTCGAGCGGATATTTAGAGATTTCGGTGAATAAGGGTAGCGCAGCGCGGACGCTGGGCGTGGGACGGGGCGCGGAAGTTACAGTGGAGCTGTCCTAAGCGCGATTTGACCGCAGGTGAGCGCCACTTGAAGTCGACGTATGCCCTCACGACGGAGACTGAAGAGAAAAGCCCACGACGCGAAGAGCGTCGTCGTGGCTACCGATTTGAACCGCACATTTTTTCGATAGCTATTTCTCAACAGAAGTTTGCTGTGCGAAGAAGGCGTGCCACCTACCGTTTTCCCAAACATAGTAATCCGCGTAGCGAGTCTCCTTGATTTTGCCGTCCGGTCCCGTCGATAGAGAAGTGCCGTACGCAACGGCCACGTTGTCGTGCAGCAGTACAGTGGGTTCTGGAAGCCTTGGGATTAGCAGGTTCTTCCCTTCGTTTTTCCGCGCGAACGCCAGTTCGTCCGATAGAACTTTTACGTCTCCGCCTCGTACGATTTCCGTGAAATCTTTCGACAAGAGACATAGCTCGAAGTTCGTGTCTGCCTTCAGGTAGGCCACCGTCCACGCGTTTTCGAGGCGCTGGATTGTTGCGACGTCGCGTTGTTGCCCTTTGAGGGAGTCTATGTCGCAGGTGGTTTGGGCGTGGAGAGGAATGGATGGCGCGAATAGAACAAATAACACGGCGAATTTAATGTCTCGCAGAAACAATTTAGACCCTCCTTTGAGTTTTTTCAGTGGGTTTGACGGTTGTGGAGTTTCGTTGTGAGCGGAGGCAGTGTGTCAACGAATTAAACACCTGCTGGTCTAAAGACCAGCGCCACATAAGGCAGAGACGACGCCTGAGAACAAACGGGACCGAGAGTCAAAAGAGCCGGCGAGACGCCGGCGTTACGGAAGAGCGGGTGGCGACGAAATGAACGTCGAGGTCTCACTGCGCTTAGTGGCGCGGGCGGGTCTTAGACCCGCCCGTACTGAAAAGCTTAGCGGGCAAGCGTGGTGACGATTAGGTAGGCGCGCATGCGGGGGTCTAGCCAGTCGCGGAGGGCGTCGCCGAGGAGATTGAAGGCGAGAACGGCGGTCATTACGGCCAGGGCGGGAAAAATTACGAGGTGGGGGGCGTCGAAGAGGTGGCTGCGGGCGTCGTTCAGCATGGCGCCCCAGCTGGGCATTGGTGAGAGGACGCCTACGCCGAGGAAACTGAGAGTGGATTCGGCGAGGATGGCGCCTGCCATGGCGATGGTGGCTTGGACGAGCACCGGTTGAAGAATGTTCGGGAGGAGATGACGCAACAAGATGCGCACGTTTGAGGCACCCAGCGAGCGGGCAGCGAGGACGTATTCCATTTCTTTTGCTTGGAGAATTTGAGCGCGGGCGAGGCGGGCGTAGCCGGCCCAACCGGTGATGACGAGGGCGAGAATTACTTTGCCGAGTCCCGGGCCCAGGAATGCGGCGAACGCGATCGCGAGCAGGATTCCGGGGAAGGAGAGAAACGCGTTGATGAGGACGACGTTGACGAAGCGGTCGAACCAGCCACCGAAGTAGCCTGCCACGGAACCGATCGAAAGGCCGATTAATCCTGCACCGAGCACTACGCTGATGCTGACGAGCATTGAGACGCGCGCGCCGAAGAGGAGGCGGGAGAGGATATCGCGGCCGAGTTGATCGGTGCCCATCCAGTGGGCGGAGCTGGGAGCTGCGAGGCGAACGGGGAGATTCTGCGCGATGGGATTGTAGGGAGCGAGCCATGGAGCGGCGAGTGCCGCGACGACCAGGATCGAGGTGAGAGTCAGGCCGATGCGGCCGGTGGCGCTGTGGCGGAGGAAGTTGCGGATGGCGTTCATCGGGGCCTCGCTCCGAATGAAACTGTTCGCGCCGACTGCAGCTGATGATTCGAGGAAAGCCGAGGGCGTAAGAGCACAGGCCCCCCGTTCCTCGGGGTAAACAAGAGTGCCTGTGCCACTAAAGGCAAAGGCCGTAGGAGAGGCGCGTTCATTCGAGGCGCACCCTCGGATCTACTGCCGCGTAGACGAGATCGGTTAGAAGATTTACGAGGACGTAGGAAACTGCGATTAGCAGAATGCAGCCCTGTAGGAGAGGGTAGTCGCGCGCCTCGATGGCCTGGACGGCGAGCCGGCCGACGCCGGGCCATGAAAAAATTGATTCGGTTACGATTGTGCCGGCCAGGAGTGTGCCGAACTGAAGGCCGAGGATTGTGATGATGGGAATCAGCGCGTTGCGGAACGCGTGACGGAAAAGGACGGCGCTATTCGAAAGGCCTTTCGCGCGAGCGGTGCGGACGTAGTCGCTCGAGAGTTCTTCAATTACTGATGTGCGTACCATGCGCGTGAGAATTGCCGCGAGCGCAGCACCGAGCGTAATGGCCGGAAGGATCAGATGCAGCGGGCCGCCGCGTCCTGACACCGGGAGCCATCCTAGAATCACCGAAAAGATAAGAATAAGCACAGGGCCAAGCGCGAAGTTTGGCACCGAGAGGCCGAAAAGCGTCAGCACGCCGACGGCGTGATCGGTGGTTTGGCCGCGTCGTTCTGCCGCGAGGGTTCCGGCTGGAATGCCGATGGCGGCGCACACGAACAGCGCGAAAACGGCGAGCTCGAGGGTAGCTGGATAGTGCGACAGGATCACGCGCGTGACGGGCTGTTGGAAGCGAAAAGATTCACCGAGATTTCCGTGCGCGATTCCGGAGAGATAGCGGCCGTATTGGACTGAAATTGGGAGGTCGAGGCCGAGCGCGTGGCGGAGTTGCTGCAGATCGTCGGCGCGGGCTCCTTCGCCCAGCATCTGTTGCACCGGATCGCCCGGTACGACGTGCGCGAGCAAAAAGACCATGGTGAAAATCAGCCACAGTGCAGGCAGCGCGAAAAGCAGACGCAGCGAGATGAATCTAAGCATTTAGGGTGGAGGCCTTTCGGATGCGCAAGCGGCAAGCAGATTCCACTCTGCTCCGCGCGCCCACCGCTGCCCGATGTGAAAAGCTAAGGCGCACGCGGCTTCGCTCCCTTCGTCCCTCAGGGCAGGCGGAATGACAAACGGCAAAACGCGGTCGGTGAGTGAGATTCATTTGTCCCGGCGAACGTGCGAAGCGCTGGCGGCGCGCCTCGCTTTCGCGATTTCCTTTTGTGGCTGCGGCTCGGATACCTGCGTCGCACCGGAATCAGAATCGGACGGCGCCGGCGTTGACGTCACCGCTTTCTTTTTGCCTCTGGAAGTCTCGGCGGACTTCACGGACTTGATTTTTACCCGTGACACACGCCGGTGGTCCATCTCCATCACCGTAAAACGATAGCTGTGAGCCTCAAAGCTTTCTCCGCCACGCGGAATAAATCCGAGCTGATTTAAAATGAAGCCGCCGACTGTCTCGTAAGAACTATCCTCAGGCAGCTTGATGTTGTACTGGCTTTCCAACTCGCGGACATTGGTGGCGCCGTCAAAGATCATCGAGCCATCTGGGAGCGTGAGTGGGCGTTCGACCACATCGAACTCGTCGTGAATTTCGCCGACCATCTGCTCGAGGATGTCTTCCAGGGTGGCGAGGCCGAGAATGCTGCCAAATTCATCCACCACCATGGCGAGTCCGGTACGGCGCGAGCGGAATTCGAGCAGGAGTTCGCTGGCCCGCTTCGTTTCGGGGACGATGAGCACGTCGCGTAGCATCGAGCGCAAATTGAACTCGGGTGGAGGCTGGTGCTCCTCCGCGCTGCGAGAGCGATCGAGGAGAATCCAGATCATGTCCTTGATATGGACGAAGCCGAGGATGTGGTCCAGCGAACCTTCGTAGACTGGGATTCGCGAGCGCTGGGTGGTGGCGAACATGCGCATCGTGTCCTCGAGCGTGGCTTCGACCGGCAGCGCATGCACGTCGGGCCGTGGGACCATCACTTCGCGGACTTCGATCTGGCCCAGTTCCATCGCGCTTTGAATGAATTTCACTTCGGCGGCGGGAATCAGGCCGCGGTCGTGCGCCTGCTGCACCATCACTTGCAGCTCTTCGGTGGAACGAACGAGGGTATGACTGTGCGGCGAAACAACTCCTAGTGCCGCGACAATTTTCTCAGCGATGCCGTCGAGGAGATCGATCGCCCAGCGGAAAGTCTGCAGAAACCAATGAAATGGGCGCGCAATCAGAAGAGCGACACGCTCGGCGCGCGCAAGGCTGAGGCTCTTGGGGACAAGTTCACCGAGCACCACTTGAAGCATGGTGAGCAGCCCGAAGGCCAGGACCAGTGCAGCGCCGTGCGCGATTATGGCGGCCCATGGGCGCGGGATTGCTGCAACGAGTGGCGCGAGAATCGCGGACAGAGTAACTTCGCCAAGATAACCGAGGAGAAGGCTTGCGATGGTGATGCCAACTTGAACGGCTGAGACGACTCGACCGACGTCTCCAAGTAGGAGCTCGACGATTTTGGCGCGGGGGTCGCCGGCTTCGACCAGCTGACGGACGCGGGAGCTTCGTACAGCCACGAGGGAAAATTCAGCGGCAGCGAAGAAGGCGTTCATACCGACGAGGAAGAGGACGGCGAAGAGATGGAGGACGATCATCGCGCGCAACTCGCTCGCAAGCGCGGCAGCGTCGATCTGAGCTGCCGCTGCTGGACGGATGAGAGGACCAACAATGCGGCCATCGAGTGCGATTTTAGCAAGTTGTACCGCGCAAGAGGAGAAATCCGCTGCGGGGACGGACGAACGAGGCAATGTTTGGGCCGCGGACAGCGGTTGCGAGGTTGGAACTGCTGGGCTACACTCCGGCACTCTTTTGAGCGCTTACGGGAATTCAGGGCGGCGGCTGGATGACTCGCGGATCGCGGATCGCACGTAACGTAATCGCAGCGCTGCTGGTGCTGGCGGGCGTCGCACTGCTGTGTGGATGGTGGTTCGTGCATCGTCCTCTGCCGCGGTTGGATGGACAGATAACCATGGCGGGATTGAAAGACGGTGTGATTGTCGATCGGGACCAGTGGGGACGTCCATGGATTCGCGCGAAATCGACGGGAGACCTGGTGATGGCGCAGGGGTACGTGATGGCGCAGGATCGTCTGTGGCAAATGGATTTGCTGCGCCGTGCGGCTGCGGGCGATTTGTCGGAGATTGTGGGCCCCGCGGCGCTGAAGATCGACGAGGAGAATCGGATACTCGGGATGCGTCAAGCGGCGGATCGCGCGGCGAAGGATTCGACGCCGGAGATCCGCGCACTGCTCGAATCGTACGCCCGCGGGGTAAACCAATACATCGCGCAGCAGCACAGGCGCTTGCCCATAGAATTTTCGCTAATGGGGTACGCGCCGAGGCCTTGGACGCCAACCGATACGTACTTGATCGACTTGTATATGTGGAAGACTTTGACCTCCACTTGGAAATCGAAGTTGAACAGGCAATGGGTGATGGCAAAGGTGGGGCCGGAGCGGGCGGCGCAGATGTTCGTGGAAGATTCGCCGCTGGATCACTACGTCGTCGGTCAAACTGACGCTGGCTCGCACACAAAGGCTAATCGGCCCTCGCGTGAACTCATACCCTCGAGTCCCATGAAGGTGTGGGGCGGAGAGGCAGCGCCGTTCGCATCGCGTGCGCGCGGCGAAGCTCTCGATTTTCTGGCACAGTTCGAAGAGGAATCGTCGGAAATCACAGGCAGCAACAACTTCGTCGTGAGTGGCGCGCACACGGCATCGCACAAACCCTTGCTGGCCAATGATACGCATTTGGCGTTGAGTGTTCCATGCATCTGGTATCTGGTTCACTTGACGGCGCCGGGGTGGAACGTGGAGGGATTCGCCCTGCCGGGTGCGCCGCTCGTGATTATCGGACATGACGAGCGAATTGCTTGGGGGTTCACGAACAGCAATGCGGACGTTCAGGACTTGTATATCGAGACTTTCGATTCGAAGAATCCACTCAGCTATCGCGCGAACGGAAAGTGGGTTTCGGCGGAGGTGCGAAAGGAAAAGATTCCTGTACGCGGTAAGGGTGATATCGAACTCGACGTCACCGTTACGCGGCACGGCCCAATCGTTTATCGAGAGCCAGAGAGCGAAGGCGGTCATGCTTACGCGCTGCGCTGGTCGGCTCTCGAACCGGGCGGACTTGATTTCGGGTTTCCGCTACTAGGTCGCACGAGCAATTGGAACGAATTTGTTGAAGTCACGAGGCATATCTCCGGTCCGGGTCAGAACACGATCTACGCAGACGTGGACGGCAACATTGGATTCACCATTCCCGCGCGAATTCCGATTCGGGCCAATGGAAATGGCGCTCTGCCTGTGCCGGGCGATACGGACGAGTTCGATTGGAAAGGCTATATTCCCTTCGAAGAGCTGCCACGCATTCTGAATCCACCGGATGGAATCATCGCCACTGCTAACGCGCGCACCGTCGGGCCCGGATATAAGTACTTCTTGAGCGGGCGGCAAGCCGGGCCCTTTCGCACCGAGCGAATCTACGAACTTCTCGCGAGCCGAAACGATTTGAAGCCTGAAGACATGAATGCAGTCCAGAACGACATTGTGAGCCTGCCAAATCAATTCCTCGCAAGCCAGCTTTTGACCGCCGCACAATCCACGCCTCCGAAAGATCCGCGCACGCAAAGGCTGATAGCTGGATTGGTTGGGTGGGACGCGAAGGCAACGCCTGAGTCGATCGAGACGACTTTTGTCGAGTCGACGCGGCATGCGTTGTTTCACAATCTGCTGGCGCCGTATCTCGGAGACCAAACTTCAAAATACGAGCTCTGGGAACCGCGAAGCATTTATAACGACGTCTGGTGGCGCGA
The DNA here is from genome assembly GCA_963729525.1 of uncultured Acidobacteriota bacterium. Lineage (GTDB taxonomy): Bacteria > Acidobacteriota > Terriglobia > Acidiferrales > UBA7541 > Palsa-295. The sequence continues at coordinate 748,694 of CAVSOB010000005.1, read as the reverse complement.
CAAGGTATTCCTCGAAAATATCTTGACGCAAAGGCCGCCGGAGTGGCTTCCCAAGGGTGTTGGGAATTACGACGTGCTTTTGATCTCGAGTGCGAACGACGCGGTGGCCGCGGTTGCCAGAGAAACCGGCACTAGTGACGTGTCGCGCTGGCAGTGGGGACGGTTTCATCCGCTGGATATGGCTCATCCGCTCGGGCGAGCAGGGTCCCTTCACGTCCTCTTGAGCATCGGCCCTTACCCGGAAGGGGGCACGCTTGATACCGTGGACGCGATGGGAGTAGGGCACGGGCCGGCAATGCGCATGGTTTCCGATTTGTCGGATCTCGATGATTCGTTGATGGAGATTACGGCCGGCGAATCCGGACAGGCGGCGAGTCCCTATTATCGCGATGAATTTCAGGAATGGTTTCACGGGCACGGCATTTCGGCGCCGTTCAGCGAAGCGGCTGAAGACAAGACGCGGGCTCATCGTTTGACGTTTGTTCCGGCGAACGTTGGAGCAGCGTCAGCGGAGTAGGTAAACAATGGATTGCGCATCGAACCAGGAGCCGACGGCGTCCAGCGAAGCCCTTTGGCGAGCCGGACTCGATTCCGTGCTGCGGGGCGCATCGTCTCAGCACTGAGGAGAATGGCGCTCGCATAAGGGCATTGTTGCCGTTCTCCATCTCGCGATAGAATGCCGCATCAATCCCGCGTCCACTTTCCGCAACTCGCGGTGGTGATTTCAGGGACTTGAAAGTATATTGCGACTGTACGGCCGCCGGGAAAAAGCCACCACACGTGCCGGGGAACGGCGCGGCGCATGGAACAAGGCGGGCATTTTGCGTAAGCCGCCAACGATAGATGGAGCGTCAGGACAAGATGAATTCAGCGAGTAATAAAGCGGCTGAGGCGCCGCGCAGGGGAGAATTTGAGAAGTCGCTCACCCGCCTCGAGGAAGTGGTAAAGCGGCTCGAAAGTGTGGAGCTCTCCCTTGATGAGGCCATGAAGCTCTTTGAAGAGGGCGTGAAACTCTCACGCGACTGCCAGAAACAATTGGAAGAAGCGGAAGGCCGCGTCGAAATTCTGCTAAAAAAGGCGGATGGCAAACTCGTAGCGGAGCCGTTCGAGCCCGAAGATGAATCCTCCTAGTTGCCACAGCATTGAAGGCGCGCGCGACTGCGATTCGGTGTCCGCCGCGCCCATCCTATGAACACTCCTCAGTTTTTTGAGTCAGACCGCGCGGGAATCGAGGAGGCGCTCGACCGACTGCTGCCGAAGGAAGACGCTCATCCCGCGTCAATTCACAAGGCCATGCGATACAGCGTATTTGCCGGCGGAAAACGCATTCGTCCGATTCTGTGCTTAGAGGCGGCGGCGATGTTCAGCGAGAATCCGGTTGCGGCCGTATCCACCGGCTGTGCCCTCGAATTCATCCACACCTATTCCCTGATTCACGACGATCTCCCCGCCCTCGACAACGACGATTTTCGACGCGGTAAGCCAACGTGTCACAAAGTTTTCGGCGAGGCGATAGCGATTCTCGCAGGCGATGCGCTGCTGACCTTGGCGTTTCAGACACTGGCGTTCGTGCCGGTCGAACCGCAGCGCCGATTGAATATTCTGGCGACGATTGCTCAGGCTGCGGGCACAGACCGAGGCATGATCGGCGGACAAGTGGCGGACCTCGAAGCAGAAAAGAAGGCCCCCGATGTTGGCACCCTCGAATACATCCACCGGTCGAAAACCGCCGCTCTGATTCGCGCCTCGATCGTGGCGGGCGGAATCGCAGGCGGCGCGACGAACGAAGATGTGGAGCGCTTGCGACGTTTCGGAGAAAGTATCGGCTGGGCGTTTCAGGTCGTGGACGACATTCTCGACGTCGAGGAATCGTCCGCGGTGCTCGGCAAAACCGCCGGAAAAGATCTGGCCCAGCAGAAAGCGACATATCCGGCGCTTTATGGAATTTTGCAATCGCGCGACATTGCCACAGATCTTGCGGCGAAAGCGCTCCAGGAACTCGAATGCTATGGTGAACGCGCGTCGCGTCTTCGCGAACTGGCCCAATTTCTTGTAGCGCGGCGATCTTAGGTCACGTCGGTCCAGCTCCTACTACCGCCGCTCTCCACAAAATGTCCCCCAAAAATGAAAAGACGCGTCTTGACGTTTTGCTGGTAGAAAGCGGGCTGGCGCCATCACGCCAACGCGCACAGGCGATGCTCCTCGCAGGAAACGTCCGGGTGAACGGCAAGCCCATGGACAAGCCGGGCATGCGAGTCGCGACCGATGCTCGCATCGAGTTAGCCGGCGAACAGTTGCATTATTCGAGCCGCGGCGGATTGAAACTCGAAGGCGCGCTTGAGGATTTCAGTGTAACCGCGCAAGACAAGGTTTGCCTCGACGTGGGAAGCTCGACGGGCGGGTTTACGGATTGCCTGCTGCAACACGGGGCGCGCCGGGTCTATGCTGTTGACGTCACTGTAAGCCAACTCGATTGGAAGCTGCAAAAAGATTCGAGAGTCGTGCCCATCGAGCGAAATGCGCGCTACTTGAAGGCTGAAGACGTAGACGAGCGAGTTGACCTCGTGACCATGGACGTGTCATTCATTTCTGTGACGAAAGTGCTGCCTGCCATTACGCCGCTCACAAAGATCGGCGGAGATCTTCTTATCCTAATCAAGCCTCAATTCGAACTAGAAAAGCGCATGGTAGGCAAAGGTGGAATTGTCCGCGACGCCGCATTACAAGAAAAAGCCGTCGCGAGCGTGATTGCAAAAGCGACCGCGCTGGGACTCGAAATTGTCGGCGTACGCCCCAGCCGCATTACCGGAACAGAAGGAAATCAGGAGTTTTTTCTCCACGCCCGCCGCATGGGATAGGTTAGAATTCGCCTCCACTCATGATCCGAGCCGTCGGAATCGTTTGCAAACCAATCAAAGAAATGGTCGGCACGGTGGTGCCGCCACTGATCGAGTGGCTTCACGCGCGCAAAATCGAAGTGCATGTGGACGTCGAGACGCAGGGCTGCGTTGAACTCAACGTCCCGTGCATCGCCCGCGAAGCGATGGGCGCGAAAGTGGATCTTCTGATTGTTCTGGGCGGCGATGGCACGCTGTTGGCGGCCGCACGTGCGTTGAAAGCGCACAACGTGCCTATTCTCGCCGTAAATCTCGGCAGTCTCGGCTTTCTCACCACGATTACGCTTGACCATCTCTACCCGATGCTCGAGCAGGTGCTCGAAGGGCACCATCGCACCAGCGAACGAATGATGCTAGAGGCGCGCATTCTTCGGCGCGGCAAAGTTGCCGAACACCAAACGGCCCTGAACGATGCCGTAGTCAACAAGGGCGCGCTCTCCCGGATGCTCGATTTCGATTTGTACGTCGACAGTGACCACGTCGCACGATATCGCGCGGACGGATTAATTATCGCGACGCCGACCGGCTCAACCGCTTACTCGCTGGCGGCCGGCGGCCCCATCATCCAACCTGGCATCGACGCCTTCGTAATCACGCCCATCTGTCCACACATGCTGACGAACCGTCCTCTCGTTGTTCCTGATACTTCGCGCACGGAGATAGACTTCTCAGTATCGGAAGAACCCGTGTACATGACGCTCGACGGTCAAATCGGCTTTGAGTTGGGCCCCACGGACCGCGTGCTGATCACAAAATCGGAGCATAAGGTTACGTTTGTCCGCCCGCCGCGAAAAACCTACTTCGAAGTGCTTCGCAGCAAGCTACGTTGGGGAGAACGCTAACCGTTCACAGAGGTGAGACGCCGCGTTGAGTTATTTCACTTTGAGAACGACCAGGGTGCGATCGTCCGCGGGGTGAGCGCCAGCAGAGAAACGGTCAACCTCTTCAAGGATTCGGTCCGCCAATGCATCAGACGTGAGCTCGTGGTGCTGCGCGATCAATTTGCAAACTCGATCGTGGCCGAAGAATTCACCGGTAGGATTCTGCGTGTCGCCGATTCCGTCCGAATGAAAAACGACTACATCTCCAGCGTCGAGAATAAAGCTCCGCTGGTCGTAAGTCGCCTCCTCGAAGATTCCGAGCGGAAAACCCGCCAGCCGAATCTTTTCGCAACGGCTACCATGAAATAGAAATGGCTGCTCCTGCCCAGCATTTGCAACTCGCAATTTGCGCCGCCCGCGATGCCACGTCGCAAAACAAAGCGTCATAAAGCGGCCCTCGATCATGCGCTCGCCCAGAAACCCATTGATCGCCCGAAGCATTTCCGCCGGCCGGTGCTTCTGCGGGGCGAGACTGCGAAGTGTGCCGATACCCACGGCGCCGTAAAGCGCCGCCGCGCTTCCCTTCCCGCTAACGTCTCCTAGCGCAATCGCCAGTTCCTGCGGACCATATCGCAAAAAATCGTAAAGATCACCGCTAAGTTCGCGCGATGAAACCACGCGCGCCGCAATATCAAGCCCATATTCAGGCCCGGGCAGACGCGGCAACATCGCGCCCTGAATTCGGCGAGCGGCGGTAAGGTCGCGCTCCATACGTGCTTCGTCGCGCGCCACCTGCTCATACAACCGAGCATTTTCAAGCGAAACCGCAAATTGCGCCGCAAGAATCGAAAGCACCTGCACGTGGTCAGGCGTGAAGTAATTCAGCTGCGGGCTCTCGAGGTCCATCACGCCGATAACGCGATCCTGATACAGCATCGGCACCGCAAGCTCCGAGCGCGTTTCCGGATTTACCATCAGATACCGCGGATCGAGCGTGACGTCAGGCACCACCACGGCGCGCCGCAGCGTAGCGGCTGCTCCGACAATTCCTTCGTGCGCCGGCACCGCGTTCTTTTCCTGAACGCGCTGGCCGAATTTCACCGTCACGCGATGACGGAAGACGTGTTCGGTTTCCTCATACAGCAAAATGCTGAATATCTGATAATCAATCACACGTTTCGTAAGTTCAGCCGCCCGGCGCAGCACTTCCTCCACGCGCAAAGTTGAATTTGCTTCGCGGCCCACCTCATTGAGCAGCAAAAGCGTCTCAGCCTGATTGCGCTCGTGCTCGTAGAGGCGCGCGTTTTCGACGGCGGTGCTGATGCGGCTCGCGACGAGCACCAAAACGTTTTGCTGGTCGGGCGTGAAGTAATCGAGCTGGCTGCTCTCGATATCGAGCACGCCGATCACGCGCCCACCGTGAATCAGCGGCACAGCAAGCTCGGAGCGAACGCCATCCAAAGCGTTCAGGTAGCGCTTGTCTTTCGTCACATCGCCGACGCGTATCGGCTGGCCCGTAGCGGCCACGGAACCAATAATCCCTTCGTCCATTGGAATGCGCCAATGCTCTACAACTTCCGGCCGGTGCCCGATGGCAAAACGAAAATACAATTGATCTGAATTCTTCTCGGGAAGCAAGACGGCGAAGACTTCGTAATCGATCAGGCGCTTGATTTGCGCTGCGGCAGTCGCAAGCACCTCATCCAGATTCAACGAAGCGTTGATCTCCTGGCTGATGTCGGCCAAGATCGCCAATGTCTCGACAGGAAGCTCCACTTTCGAATTGAGTTCAGTCGAATCCATCAATTAGCTCGCGCGAACGCGGTCCTCTATATCCTGAGCCGCTCCCGGCACACTTCAAGCGTTCATGGGTTGGAATGAATATTATAGCAGGCGAGAACGGCCGTCTTTTCGAGATTGGCGCTGGGTGCAAAGCTAATAATTTCCGCTCGGAGCCATATTGGCAGCTGCTTCCGCGGGCGACGAAACGCGTGCTTGTTCGAGAATCTTCACACTGGCGCTCGCGCCAATGCGAGTGGCGCCGGCCTGCACCATTTTCTGCACGTCCTCGAGGCTGCGCACTCCGCCCGAAGCTTTCACTCCCAAGCCGTCGCCTACCACGGCACGCATCAAGCGGACATCTTCTGCCGTGGCGCCCCCTGTGCTGAAGCCGGTTGATGTCTTCACGAAATCAGCTCCGGCATTCTTCGCCGCGAGCGAACCACGTACTTTTTCCTCCGTCGTGAGGAGTGAAGTTTCAAGGATCACTTTGCAGATGGCCCCGCCGCGATGGCTGGCATCGGCCACACCGCGAATATCCGCTTCCACGGCTTCAACAAGTCCGGATTTGAGCGCTCCAATATTGATCACCATGTCGATTTCCTGCGCGCCGAGCTTGATGGATTCCTCCGCCTCGAATCGTTTTACTTGCGGCAACGTGGCACCAAGCGGAAATCCGACGACCGTGCAAACGCGTACGTCGCTGCCACGAAGCAACTCTGCCGCTTGCGGCACATTCCAGGGGTTCACACAAACCGACGCGAATCCAAATTTCAGAGCTTCGGCGCAGATTTTGGCGATGTCGTCGCGGGTGGCGTCCGGTTTCAGTAACGTGTGGTCGATGAGCCGCGCAATATCAGCTTCGATCGGGCCCACCGCAGCTCCCGCCGAAATCCGGGCAGCACCGGCCTCGACCACTTTTCTTGTCTTGCGCGCACATTTCTCCGCGCAGCGTTCGTCACAGCCCGGGCAAACGAGTTCGTCAATTTCGAGCCCGCAGAGGTCAGTGCATTTTTCGCTGCCGAGGTATCCGAGGATTTCTTCGGTGATGGCCTGGATGACTTTGTCGAGTTGCTGCTGGTCCACCCGGCACTCCCGTGGTGAAATCCGTCGCGCCGATGACGGCGGATGCGGCGCTTCAGGATTTTAGATGCCGCTTCTCGATCGCCCGAATCTTGTCCACGCGCTTTTGGTGACGGCCGCCTGCGAAGGGCGTTTCAAGCCACGCCGCCACAATTTCACGCGCTACTTCGGCCGGAATCAGACGAGCGCCAAGCGAAAGAATATTCGCGTCATTGTGCTCACGGCTGTTTCGCGCGGTGGCCCTATCATAGCATAGCGCCGCACGCGCTCCCGGCACCTTGTTCGCTGCGATTGAGGAACCGATTCCCGCGCTGTCGATCACAATCCCTCGCGACGCATCCCCTCGCACCACGGCGTTAGCAACCGCCTCCGCAAAATCCGGATAATCTACCGCGTCCCTGCTTGTGGTACCTTGGTCGAGCACGGTGTATCCCCATGTCTTGAGATAGCCTTTCAATTCCTCTTTGAGATCGAATCCCCCGTGATCCGCGCCAATTGCAATCGCGCGGGTGTGCGCGGCGCTCGCACCTGCGGGATCACTCGGCTTCGGCGCTTCGAATCGAATCGTGATGCCGCGCGCTTCAGCCTCGTCGCGCGCGAGTGGCGTGACGATCGTCCCAGGAGCGACAACCAGTTCCCCACTTTCACCAACAGACTCGAGGTCGCGCACCGTTAGGACTTTTCGAGCCACGAATTATTCCGGGGGAAGGCTGAGGATGCAGACGTCTTTCAAGTTGCGATACCGCTCGGCGTAATCGAGTCCATAGCCGACCACAAATTCGTTGGGAATCTTGAATCCCACATAATTCGCCTTTACTTCCTTGATTCGGCGTGAAGGTTTGTCAAGAAGCGCGGCCACATGAAGCGTCTTCGGCTTGCGCTGCTGCAGAACGCGAATCAGATAGCTCAGCGTCAAGCCGGTGTCGAGAATGTCCTCGACCAGCACAACATTCAGTCCTTCGATGCTGCTATCGAGATCTTTCAAAACGCGCACTTGGCCGGAGCTCTGCTTTCCTTTGCCGTAACTCGATACGGCGATGAAATCGATAGAAGTGTCGAGGTTGATCTCGCGCACGAGATCGGACAGAAAAATGCACGCGCCCTTCAGCACACCAATAATGTGAACGCGCTCGCCTTTGAAGTCCTTCGTGATTCGCTGCGCCACTTCGCGAACGCGCTTTTGTATCGCTGCACGGCGAATTAACACCTTAAGTTTCGGCTGCCCGCTACCTGCCATAGTGCGCGCCCCCGCAGGAAAGGCGGCTACTCTATCTCACGAATTCAGCGCTGACAAGGCAAGGCATTCGAAATCACGGCAAGTCGGGTAGGGTTGGAAACGAGAGGCATGAAGCGAAAGGCTGCCCACGCGCTTCATTACAAATCGAAAGCTTTAGTGTTCGGGCTTCGCCGGCTGGCTTTCAGCAGGCTTCGCTTCCGGACCGCCTTCCTTCGCGGCTGGTTTGGGATCTTCCTCCGGCTTTTTCACCAGGTATTGCACGATCATCGATACCCGGCGGTTCGATGGGTCCAATGGTGCGTCAGGCTTCCGAAGATTTTGGTCGGCGAACCCTCGCACTTGCGTTATCTGGTCGGAATTTACCCCGTTTTCCTGTATCAATCGCCGCGTGGCGTTCGCGCGATCCGCGGACAGTTCCCAGTTCGTGTAGCTGCTATTTTGGGAGTACGGCTTAGCGTCCGTGTGCCCTTCTACGTAGATCTTGTTGGGAAGCTTGCCCAATTCGTGAGCGAGTGTGATGAGTATGTCGTCCCCGTCGCCGTTGGGCTTAGCGCTACCGCTTTCGAAAAAGGTTCCATTGGCTGATTCCATCAATTCGATTCGTAGTCCCTCGTTGGTCACCGTCATATCGATATGATTTTTCAGTTTGTCGATATTCGGAACCTCTCGGATTGCTTTCTGCAGCTCCTCCTTTAGGTCAGCCATGTTGTCTTTCGAAACCACGAAGTTCTGGCCGGAGCCCTGCATATCGCTGCCGACTTTTTTCGACGTGCCTGTGGGATCTTTAAAATATCCGCCAACAGCTTCCTGAATCTGCTTGCTCGAATTCAGGAGCCACAAAACGATGAAAAGAGCCATCATCGCCGTCACAAAATCCGCGTACGCAACTTTCCAGGCACCACCGTGATGGCCACCGTGGCCGCCGCCTTTCTTGATAATGATGATCGGAGGTTTCGCGGTCATTGTGAGAAAGCGCTCTTATGCAGCCGCAGCGGCCGGTGCGTCCCCTTTATCCTTGATGAATTTCTCGGTCTCCTGAAAATCAGGGCGCACGTGGCCCGGGATCGCGCGACGGCCAATCTCGACGGCGGTGCTCGGCGCGTTTCCCTTCATGAAGGAAATAATCAGAACGCGCAGCACATTGTAGTAGGCGTGCTCATCTTCAGCTGCCTTGCCCATATTGGCAGCCACCGGCCCGACCAATCCGTAGCACAACAAAATCCCCAGAAACGTGCCCACGAGAGCCGCGGCTACCTTGTGTCCAATTTCCTCAGGCGGTCCTCCGAGTGCTCCCATCGTTATCACCACTCCCAGAACTGCTGCGACAATTCCCAGGCCCGGAAGCGAATCCGCCATCGTCGCGAGCGCAGCGATCGGCTGGGTTGCCCCGTGATGATGAACATCCATATCCCGCTCGATCATCTGGTCAGCATCAAACGGGTCGATTCCACCGCTCGATGCAAGTCGAATCGAATCACATACAAAAGGCAGCGCATGGTGGTCTTTCAGAAAGGACGGATACTTCGACAAGATCGGGCTCTGATCCGGCGCGTCGCTATCCGTTTCAAGCGCCATCAGCCCATCTTTCCGCGCGCGGCTGAAGAGTTCGTACATCATCTTCAGGGTTTCCAGGTAGCGCTGCTTATTGAACTTGGTGCCTCCGAACGCCGCGCCGAGTCCCCCCGCGATTTTCTTCAAAATATGAAGCGGATTCGCGATTAGAACAGTCCCGATCGCCGCGCCTCCGATAATCACCAGCTCCGCCGGCTGGATTAGCACCTTCAGGTTGCCGTGCTCCATCAAATACCCGGCAAGCACCGCCCCAAAGACCACGACGATCCCAATAATCGTGAACATCGCGATCCACTCCTCCTAAAGGTGCACTGCCGTCACACAAACACCTTGATACCTCTTCCACTCGCAGACGCCCCAGCCAGAAGCGCCGCTTCAGCCCGGCTAACAATCGAGTCAACCGTATCGCCCGCGGCCGAAGAGGTTCCCCCAAACGAAGCTGTTACCGAAACCTTGTCGCTCCACCAGCTAATTTCCGTGTAGCTCACCATCTTCGTCAGGCGTTTTGCCACGCTCTCGATTTCGTTCACCTTGCATTCGCTGAGCAGAGCCAGAAATGTGCGCTCGGTAAGCCGGCCCAAGAGATCGGTGGGCCGCAGGCTGTTTCCTAGCGTTTGCGCCACTGCGCGCTGAATCGCGGCGACCGCACGAATGCCGTGAGCCGCCTGAAAGTGATCGAGCTGATCCACTTGAATGCAGAGAACACTGAAAGGAATCCGATATCGTTCGAAAGTATCGAGATTCTCGCGCAGCTGAAACAGTAGATACTCGCGGTTGAATACTCCCGACTCCTCGTCGATGCAGCCGAAGGCCGCTAGTTTTCCTTGCCTGCGATCCCAACTTGAAACGGTAAGACTTTCTTCGAAACTTTCAGCCGCGCCGATTACCGTCCCATGACTATTTCGAATCGCCACAGCGCGGAGTCGCACCAAAACACGATGCCCTTCCTTGTGACAGAGTGACACGTTGACAGCAACAGGCTTACCGTCGCGCAGGACCGCCGCAATCGCGTCCGCCGCATCCGTTGCGAAACTGTCGTGCCCGTCGCGGTTTCCCAATAAATCTTCCACGCAGAATCGCCCCAGCACATCCTGGCGAAGATGCCCGGTGATGCGCTCAGCGCCGTCGTTCCAGAACAGAATCTTTTGATTATGATCAACCAGATAAATTCCGGTCTGAAGGCTTTCGAGTATCTTTCGATGGATTTCCGGCTTGTCGAGTTCCGATACCATATAGCTCCGTTAGGAGTTATCGGTCGAAAACGAAACAAGTTTAGAGGCCGCTCGGAAGGTGTGTTGTGAGATAAATTCTCGGCGGAAATAAGAAAAAAACGCCAGCAGAGAGGAAAAGTTCAACAGCGCTCGATGACCGTGGCAACCCCCTGCCCTACTCCGATGCACATCGTACAAAGTGCATACCGCCCGCCTGTATTCTGCAGCTGATACATCGCTGTAGTAACGAGTCTCGCGCCGCTCGCCCCCAGCGGATGGCCAATCGCAATCGCCCCGCCATTCGGATTCACGTGCGCCGCGTCGTCAGGCAGTCCCAAGTCGCGCGTCACCGCCAGCGCCTGCGCGGCAAATGCCTCATTCAGCTCAATCACGTCCATCTGCGAAATTTGCAATCCCGTCTTAGCAAGCACCTTGCGCGAAGCCGGTGACGGCGCAAAACCCATCACCCGCGGCGCCACTCCCGCCGTTGCCGTAGCAAGCACTCGCGCCCGGGGCGAGAGCCTGTATTTCTCAGCCGCCGATTTCGACGCCAGCAAAAGCGCGCACGCCCCATCATTAATCCCCGATGCGTTCCCCGCCGTCACAGTCCCTCCCGGCTTCACAATCGGCTTCAGCTTCTGCAAACCCTCCATCGTCGTATCCGGCCGCGGCTGCTCATCCGTATCAAAAACTTTTGGCTCGCCCTTAGCCTGCGCCACCGGCACGGCCACAATCTCGCACTTGAAAAATCCAGCCGCATGCGCCCGCGCCCACCGCTGCTGCGTCCGCAGCGCAAACGCATCCTGATCCTGCCGCCCAACGTGATATTCCTCCGCCACGTTCTCCGCCGTCTCCGGCATCGAGTCCACGCCGTACTTGCTCTTCATCAGCGGATTCACAAACCGCCACCCAATCGTCGTGTCGTAAATCTGCGCGTCGCGACTGAACGCCTTATCCGACTTCCCCACCACAAACGGCGCCCGCGTCATGCTCTCCACTCCGCCCGCAATCATCATCTCCGCTTCGCCACTCTTAATCGCCCGCGCCGCGATCGATACCGCCTCCATGCTCGATCCGCACAACCGGTTCACCGTCGCCCCAGGAACCTCCTTCGGCATCCCGGCAAGCAGCAGCGCCATGCGTGCTACATTGCGATTATCTTCCCCAGCCTGATTCGCGCACCCGTAGAGCACATCATCAACCGCCGACCAGTCCACGCCCGCGTTGCGCTCCATCAGCGCGCGAATCGGAATCGCCGCCAGATCATCCGCCCGCACCGTCGAGAGCGCTCCGCCAAACCGTCCGAACGGCGTCCGCACCGCATCGCAGATAAAAACTTCGCCCACAGTCATCTCCGATAATCGCACCGCTGAATTCAACAAACTCACTCAGCGGAATCTCTATGATGAATCCTTTGCCTGATTCCCACAAGTCGGCAGCAGACAATCATCATGCGGCAACAACCACGCCAATGTAGAATGCCCCAGTTTGGCGGCGTGCACGCCCGGGCCTCGCATCTGCGCCCAATTGGAGCACTGATCCCCTTGAACACCTTCGAACTAACCGGCCTGCTTTTCATCGGCTCTCTGATCGCCGGGTTTCTCGGTTCCCTCACGGGCCTAGGAGGCGGCGTAGTCGTCGTCCCTCTCCTCACGCTCGCATTCGGCGTGGACATCCGCTACGCGATCGGCGCGTCCCTTGTCTCCGTGATCGCCACTTCCTCCGGCGCCGCGGCCGCCTATGTCCGCGAAGGTTTCTCCAATATCCGCGTCGGCATGTTCCTGGAAATTGCCACCACAGTCGGCGCGATCACGGGCGCCATCGTCGCAGCGTATTTGAAGCTCGCGTGGATAGCCATCATCTTCGGCCTTGTCCTCCTCTATTCCGCGTATGAATCGGTCCGCTCGCGCACCGATCTGCGCGGACCCGGCCAACCCGATCGAATCGCTTCCCGGCTCCATCTCGATGCAGCCTTCCCCACCTCGCAGGGCATGCAGCCCTATCACGTCACAAATGTCCCCGCAGGCTTCGGCCTCATGTTCACCGCCGGAGTTCTGTCCGGCGTTTTAGGCATCGGCTCAGGCGCAGTGAAAGTCCTCGCCATGGACCGCGCCATGAAACTTCCCTTCAAAGTTTCCACCACCACCAGCAACTTCATGATCGGCGTCACCGCCGCTGCCAGCGCAGGCGTCTACCTGAATCGCGGATATATCGACCCCGGCCTTGCGATGCCAGTGATGCTCGGCGTTTTGGGCGGATCGCTAACGGGCGCGCGCTTCTTGGCAGGCGCCAAAGTAAAAGTTCTCAGAATCGTATTCAGCACAGTGGTGGCCTTGCTAGGCCTCGAGATGATGTACAACGGCTTCGTCGGAAAGTTCGTGCAATGAACGCATCTCCACCCGCGGCGATGTCGGACAAGCGTGCCGAAGAAATCATCGGAATCCTCCTGCGAACGGGGGTCACAATTGCGGCGATTGTCGTCTTCGCCGCCGGAATTCCTTACCTCATCCAGCACGGCTCCGCCAAACCCGATTACCACACCTTTCACAGCGAGCCCGGCCACTTCCGCCACATCTCAGGCATCGTGAAATCCAGCATGGCTCTCGATCCGGCAGCCATCATTCAATTGGGAATTTTGATCCTAATCGCCACGCCTGTGGCGCGCGTCGCATTCTCAGTCTTCGCCTTTGCCGAAGAACGCGACTGGATGTATGTCATCGTTACCTTCCTTGTCCTCGCCTTACTTTTGTTTAGTCTCAGCGCCACGAATTTATGATCCTTTGGAGTGCGGCGGCTTGCCGGGGCGATTTGGACTCTTGCCACCCTCCCTCTATGCACGAAATACTTGATATACTATTGAATGGAAGGGGGATACGATCATCCTAGGGCATCCGGTGGCACCCTAACCGTATTCCCATTTTGACACTCTGGGCCAATCTCAACTTCGAGGCAGGCTCCATGACGCTCCTCTCACTCAACTCATTATCCCTCGAGAATTTCTTGCTTCAAAAACTTAGCACCGTTATCGGACAAGCTCCGATTCGGATTGTCCTTCCGAGCGGCAGCGAAATCTCGCCTCGCGACGCCGCACCCGCAGGCACGTTGATCATCCACGATCGCCAGACGCTCCTGCGAATCATCCTCAGCCCCGAAATCGAATTCGGCGATGCCTACACAGAAGGTCGCGTAGAAATCGACGGCGACCTGGTAGAAGTACTATCAGCAGTTTTCCGCGCCCTTTCCGGCCAAAATCCTGGCTCGTGGTTCGCGCGCCTGCGTTCAAAATTGCTGGAGTGGACACAGGCAAATACCTTGCACGGCTCGCGCGAACACATCCATCGCCACTACGACTTAAGCACCGACTTCTACAAGCTGTGGCTCGACTCCGAAATGCTCTACACCTGCGCTTATTTTGAATCGCCGTCCGTCGGCCTCGAAGCCGCCCAGCTCGAAAAAATGGATCTGGTCTGCCGCAAGCTCCAACTCCAGCCTGGAGAACGCGTCGTCGAAGCAGGCTGCGGCTGGGGCTCATTCGCGCTTTACATGGCCGAACAATATGGCGTCCGCGTGAAAGCCTTCAATATTTCTCAGGAGCAGCTGGCCTACGCGCGAGCCAGTGCAAAGCGCCGCGGTCTTGCCGACCGCGTGGAATTCATTGAAGACGATTACAGAAATATTCGCGGCAAGTTCGATGTGTTCGTCTCTGTCGGGATGCTCGAGCACGTCGGCACGGAAAACTATCGCGCGCTCGGTGAAATCATCCACAACACCATCGGCAACTCCGGCCGCGGCCTTTTGCATTTCATCGGCATGAATCGTCCGCGTCCCCTGAGCGCCTGGATCAGAAAGCGAATCTTCCCCGGCGCAAATCCTCCCACACTGAGCCAGATGATGCCCCCGCTCTTTGAGCCGTGGAATTACGCCGTCCTCGATGTCGAGAACCTGCGTCTTCACTACGCGCAGACTCTGCGCCACTGGCGCAATCGCTTCGAGCGCTCCACCGACCGCGTAGCGCAAATGTTCGGCGCAGAATTCGTCCGCTTATGGAGGTTGTACCTTGCGGGCTCGGAGGCGGGTTTTGTCGCAGGCTCGCTGCAACTGTTCCAGCTTCTGTTTGCTGGTTCAGAATGCCGCCAGATTCCCTGGACCCGCGCCCACCTCTACAAAACACTTCAGGAAACCGCTAAGCAGGAAGCGAAATGGATGCATGCAGCGTCTTGATCGTAGGCGGCGGCCCGGCAGGCTCTTCCTGTGCCTGGCAGTTGCGTCGCTCGGGCATCGAGGTCGCCATCCTCGACAAAGCCACATTCCCTCGCAACAAAGTCTGCGGCGGCTGGATCACCCTTCCGGTTTTCGACGAACTCGAAATCGACGCCAACGATTACGCCCGTACCAACGTTCTTCAGCCCATCACCGGATTTCGCACCAGCATGATGGGCGACCGCGAAACAGAAACCGACTACCGCAAGCCGATTAGTTATGGTATCCGCCGCAGCGAATTCGACGATTACCTGTTGAAGCGCTCGAGCGCGCGCCTCATTGAAGGCACAGCCTTATCCACCATCGCTCGAGCCGGAAATGACTGGCTCGTCAACGGCCGAATCAAAACCCAATTGATCGTCGGCGCCGGAGGACACTTTTGTCCGGTCGCTCGTTTCATGGGTTCAAAATCAACGGCCGAAAACGCCGTAGCCGCCCAGGAAACCGAACTCGAAATGAACTCCGAGCAACAAACCCAATGCTCGATTCGCCCGGAAATTCCCGAACTCTATTTCTGCGCGGACATGCGCGGCTACGGCTGGTGCTTCCGAAAAGGAAATTTCATCAATATAGGCCTTGGCAGGCTGGACAAGCATTCGCTCGGCGCGCATATCACCGCATTTATCGAATTCCTGCGCCGAACGAAGAAAATCACCTTCAATTTACACTCTAAACTCTTCGGCCACGCCTACCTGCTATACGGCAGAAGCAATCGCAAAATCGTAGACGACGGAATCCTTCTAATCGGCGACGCAGCCGGCATGGCTTACTCCCAAAGCGGCGAAGGAATCAGGCCCGCCATCGAATCCGGCCTCCTCGCCGCCAAAGCAATCACCGAAGCCCATGGCGCATACCACCGCGAAAACCTCGAACGCTACCGCACTCTACTCACCAATCGCTTCGGCCCGTTACAAGACGACTGGTCAGTTCAAATCGGCCGCCGACTCCCACCTCGCCTCATGAATTCCCTGGGCCGCGCCCTCCTCGCCACCAAATGGTTCTCCCGCCATGTCGTCCTCGATAACTGGTTCCTACGCTCAACCGAGCCCGCCTTCCAGTAGCACGCGCGTTCGCCGGCAGGCGGCCTCAAGAAAATAACGCCTGTGCCTCAAGTGCGCCGCGGCATAAATCGCCCTAGCCATGCACCCAACACGAATTCGTTGTCTTTTTCCTCAGAAGGGGCATGGCATGCCGTGCCCGAACGCGCGGCCCAGGGACCCGCCCCATCCTGGCACTGTGCTCACCGCAGCATGACGCAGTTGCACTGCGCTTCCATCCCTCTCAGCTCGTCTCAGCTTTTGCCGTGGCTTACGTCAGAGCACGACTTCAGTCGTGTCAATCGCTCCTAAATCAACGCGGCTTCAGCCGCTGAGGCGATTTCTTTCCTCTGCTCGTGGACGCCACACTCGCCCCAGACCCCGCATTTCACGTCGTGCGGAAACCGCACTTCTGTACCGCCGGTTTATCCTGAGGCACGAAGGGCGTCCCGCGCGCAGTTCGCGTCCCGCTCCAATTTCGCGGGGCCGGCTCTTTTAATTCCTGCGCAGAACGTCCAGCACGGCGTCTTGCCTTCCAGTAGCACAGGCATTCCTGCCTGTGCCCCAAGCCGCTACGCGCTACGACCTTCAATCCTCGTCCCCCAACAACCTCTCGTTCTTTTGACACCCGTCATTCACCACCCAACCCCTAATTCTGCACCGTCGTATGCCTCACCGCATACCAACAAGGCGTATACCCAAAATGCGGAAACATTGCATGAATACAACTCTCCGCCTCAGCCGGATCCATATCAAACTCCACCCGCCCATCCTTCCGCGGAATATCCCACTCGTGATGCACCATCACACTCCCCAGCGCAGCAGAATTCCCGCCAGCCATCAAATGCCTGGCCCAAAGATAATCACCCGCATACACCAATGCCGCCGCCATAATCACCGCCAAAATCACCCGCTGCAAAATCACGCTCGTCCGCATTCTGCTCTACTCCGTCCCGTCGCCCGAGTCTAACACCTTCTCTTTCCCGCGGCTTTTCGCGTCTCCAGCATCTGCGCGTACCTTTTGCTCGCTCGCAATACAATCGCCGCAGACTCCGCGTTTCATTTCATGCCACGACTGCTCTTCCGTAACGCCGGCGTCTCGCCGGCTCTTTTGACCTCTCGGCCATCACGTCGAGTCCAGTCCTAGAACCAACTGTCTCTGAACTGCACATGCGTACAGGCGAATTTTCTCTCGCCTCATGCTACCGTCGCATATGGCGCATGACGGCAAAAACGAACACAAACGGAACCGCGGCAAAACTCGCCTCGCGATCCTCTCAAGGTCCAACCACTCGCAGTACGTGACTCCTCCCAACCATTCGTCGAACCACGCCTCAACTCCGCGCCATAGCACTACCCGGCCTGGAACGGTCCGCAATCCGCGCCATGATAAAGACAAACCTCCCCGACCTTTACCACGAGCAACCGAAACCGCCTCTCTACGAGCCCACTTTTTAATCTACGGTTCCGCGATTAAAACTCCGCATAAGCCACAACGAATCAGCTACTTGCGAATTTCTAATAGGCGGTTTCCCCGGTACCTGCCTTTCAACGCCACGCACCACCACTCTCCTGCATCATTTTTCATTTCACGGTATAATTGGACTCCTTTGCTCACAGTAAACAACATCACGATGCGGTTCGGCGCTCGAATACTGTTCGAGGACGTCACCACCACCTTTTTCACTGGCCGCCGCTACGCCATCACCGGCCCCAATGGCGCCGGCAAGTCTACGTTCATGAAGATCCTCACCGGCGAACTCGAACCCACCAAAGGCGACGTCACGCGGCCGAAAAAACTCGGCATCCTGCGCCAGGACCAGTTCGCCTTCGACGAACATCGCGTGATCGATACCGTGATCATGGGCAATGGTCGCCTGTGGAAAGCCCTGCAGGAACGCGAAGCTCTGCACGCGAAACCGCATGACCAGCTCACCGACAAAGACGGCATGCGCATGGGCGAGCTCGAAGGAATCGTCGGCGACGAAGACGGCTACACCGCGGAAGCCGATGCAGCGATTCTGCTCGACGGCTTAGGCCTCGAAGAGCCGCTGCACGAGCGCAAAATGCGCGAGTTGCAAGGCGGACAAAAGGTCCGCGTCCTGCTCGCCCAGGCGCTCTTCGGTCACCCGCAAGTGCTGCTGCTCGACGAGCCCACCAACCACCTCGACCTCGATTCCGTTCACTGGCTCCAGGATTATCTGTGCGAGTACGAAGGCGTGCTGATCGTCATCTCTCACGACCGCCATTTTCTCAATAGCGTCTGCACGCACGTAGCCGACATCGACTATCAAACCATCATCATGTACAACGGCGGCTACGACGACATGGTGATCGCCAAGACTTCGATTCGCTCGCGCATCGAGTCGGAAAACGCGCAGCGCGAGAAAAAAATCGCCCAACTCAACGAATTCATCGCGCGATTCTCAGCCGGCACGCGTTCCGCGCAAGCCACATCGCGCAAAAAAGAAGTTGAGCGCCTGCAAACCACCGAGCTGGCCAGGTCCAACATCGCTCGTCCGTTCATCCGCTTTCAAATGGACCAGCACTCCGGCAAGCACCCGCTCGAAATTAAAAGCGTGGTGAAGGAATATGACGGCGTAAAAGTCTTCAAGCCTTTCAGCGCCAATGTCGACCGCGGCGAAAAAATCGCCCTCATGGGCCGCAACGGTACCGGCAAAACTACCCTCCTGAAATCGCTCGTCCGCAATGCGCCAGGTTTTATCAGCGATGAAGAAAAGCAGTTTCCCATCAATGGCGGAACGGTTGGGTGGGGCCACAACGTTGCCGTCGGCTACTTCGCGCAAGACCACAGCGAAACCATCCGAAAAGGGACCACCGCGATCGAATGGCTCCACGAATTCGATCCCATGGCCACTCAGGAACAGCTTCGCGGCGTCCTCGGTCAAATGCTTTTCAGCGGCGAAGAGGCGCTCAAGCCGACGGGCGCACTTTCTGGCGGCGAAGCCGCGCGCCTGATTTTCTGTAAATTAATGCTGCAAAAACCCAACGTGCTCGTCCTCGACGAGCCCACAAACCACCTCGATCTCGAATCCATCAACGCGCTCAATATTTCGCTGCAGAAATATCTCGGCACGGTGCTGTTCGTCACCCATGACCACGATGTGATCGACGAAGTCGCCACTCGCATCTGGCATTTCGAGGGCAACCGCATCGAAGACTTCAAAGGTCCCTACTCCGAATACCTCGCCTACGCCCAGGAGAAAGCTTCCTAACCACTTCGCGAAAATCACCGCCTGATCACATCGGCTGCTATTACATATGTCGTTTAGGAACACCGAAGATAAAATTCGAAAATAAAATCCCTGGGTAACTTCAATTGGATTAAGCTCCAGCCATCAATCCGGTCCTCCGGTGCTGGTCGCGTGCCAGAAAAATCACGCTGAGTTCAAAAGAAAATGGATCTAATGCGAAATTTTCGAGCAGTGCTGGCGTTCGTCGTGATTGCGGCTAGCGCATCTCTCTCGGCGTGCTTTCCAAGTCCTGGTGACCTCTTCGGAGGCGGCGGTAACGGCTCGCCCGCGAGCGTGTCGGGCAAGTGGTCGTTCCTCCTCACGTCGAATCACGGATCGAGTAACAACTTTGATCTCGAGGCCAACTTGTCGCAATCGACTGGCGCCATTTCAGCCGCGCAGTCGGTGATTCTCTCGAGTTCTCCCTGTGAGTTCGGCACCGATTTTATTCAGGGAAACGTGAATGGAAGCAACATCAGTTTCACGCTGGCTTTCGGCAGCGGGCATCCGACGGCATCGTTCTCGGGCTCGGTCAGCAGCAACGGCCTCAGCATGGCGGGCAACTATAGAATTCCATCTGGAGATTGCACCTCATCGGATTCGGGCACGTGGGCTGCGACGAAGTTTGGCGATTCAACAGGTTCGTACTCGGGGCAAGTCACATCCGCGGTAAACAGCCGCGTGATTACCGTGCTCGTCGCTATCGCGGAAGATGCAAGCAACAACCTCGTGGCGAACGCAACTCTCACCAACGGTGGCTGTTCGATGCTGAACCTTACGGGCGTCGCCATCGGGAGCGTTCTTGATTTGCAGAATGCCGATGGCACAGTCGCTTTCGTTTTACAGGCGTCCGACCCAACTTATGCGACGCTGGCGACGCGATATGAGATCAGCGGCACGAGTTGCGGCCTCGCCGACAACGGGATGGGTACGTTATCAAAAGTCGTGCCGGCCGTCGTCGGGCGTTCGAAGGCAAGCCCGGCGGTGAATCCGCTCACGAATTCTCTCTTGCAAAAGATTCTGGAGAATCGTCGCAACTAGATTCGCCGTTCGCTACGAACCACTCAAACGCCGGCGTGAACGTTCGTGCGACTTAGAGCACGGGAGAAGAATCGCCGAGCATCGCGCGGCGAACAATCACAATCGGCGGAAAGCCCTGCTTCATAAACTCATCGTGGAATTTCTGCAAAGTGAAATTACTTCCCTGCTTGCGGCGAACATCCTCCCGCAGCTTGAGAATTTGTAGTTTGCCAAGCGTGTAGTAGAGATACGTGGGATCAGAGGTGCCGCGTTTCGCTTCCACGTCGGCCGACTTCCTCGACTGATACCCTTCCTTGACAAAAAACTCCACAGCCTGATCGAAGGTAATGTCGCCCCGATGCATGCGGATTCCCGCGACGAAACGCGCATCGCGAAGAAGAGCTTCTTGAAGCTGGCCGAGGTGGATCAAAAGAGACTCGCGCGGATCTTTTGCTCCCGTGCCTGGCTGCGCGTAGCCTTCGTCGAGCATCATCTGCTCGCAATAGTGCGCCCAGCCTTCGGCATTGGTGGCAGCGCCAAGTACTTTGCGAAGTTTAGTCGGCACCGAGGGAATGTAGAGAAATTGGACGAAGTGGCCAGGAAATGCTTCATGGACGGAAATGGGTACGATCGTGCCCACATTAAACGCTTTCATGAGCTCGCTGACTTCTTCCGCCGTGTCATTCGGACCCGGGAGCGTCACGTTGAAATATGCTTCCTTCGCAACTTTCTCGAACGGCCCCGGCGTGTCCATTGAAGCTAACGTGGTGGCACGCGCGAAAGGCGGCGTCTCTTGCAGCGTTGGACGAGAATCAGTGGGGAGAGTGATGATATGCCTGGAATTTATGAAAGCGATCAGACCGTCAAATGTATCCCGGAACGTTTGCAGCAATTTGTCGGGGGCGGGATGAATCGCGACGAGTTCGTCGAGCACCTCTTTCGCGGTCTTGTTCGGGTTTAGTTGTTTGGCGACGCGCTCGAACTCGGCTTGATTCTTGCGTAGATCGGCCTGACCGATTTCCAAAAGGCGATCGAGCGGCATATCAACCATTTCGTCATAGCGAAGCTTCTTGGAAAAGGTCTCGGCGCCAATGCGAAAATCACCATTCGATCGTGGAAGCAAATCGGACTTGAGCCACGATTGGTAGTCGCGGAGTACGGTAATCACCGTGGCGTTGGAACTCGCGAAGTCTGACTTCACCGCGGAGTCCGTTGCATCGGAAAAGGCGGCGGGAACGTCCTTTTCGAAGAAACTGATGATACCGGGGAGTTGCTCGAGTGCGATTTCCGTGCGGATGTGGGGAGGATTCTTAAGATTCTGGCGAGCGGCGGCGAGAAGGGCCGGAATCTGACGTTCCCGCGCAACCGCCGAGCGAAGCCGGTCATTCGTCGGAGCGAAGCGGCGAATCATGATGACGTACACACCGTTGCTGGCGGCCCGGGAGTAACTATCGGGATCTTTTTCCCAAGGACGAATGATCTGAAGATCCAAGAGTGTGCTGCGAATCGCGCCGAGGAGCATCTCGCGATCCGCGGCATCGGTGGATGATAGAGCGGACGCGTCGAAGGAAGCTACCCGCTGCTCGAACTGTTGCAGTGCAGCCACTTCTTTATCGATATTTGCGCGGGAATAGTCTTCGAGCTGTGAGTCATACTGGTGAAGGCCGACGCTGGTGCCATAACTAGGGTCGAACCGAAACAAAATCTGATCGAGGTAATCATCGACGAGTACGTCCCAAGTAGCTACCGCGTCCGCGCGCCGCACCGCAGCGCCCGATAGAAAAAAACAAACACAATTGCCAGAACGAAGACAATGCGCGGTGTTGTAGGCATACCTTCCTTTCCACAGCTTTTCCGGATACGCCTCAGAAGCAATTCCGGGCCAGGTTCATTACACAAGTTCAGGACAGATTGGAAGGGGACATCATAAAGCCGTGAGGTGTTCTTAACGAGTGATATTTCTGCGCAATGAGGACGTTGCGCCGTTTGTCGGAGACCACAAAAGCGAAGCAAAAGAGGTTGCGGCTTCGCCCGTCGAGGCTGAGACGCTTTTGAACAAGGTACTTGATTCCGTTGGCCGCCTTATTTTTCGCGTTATTCCAAGTGCGCCCCCAGATTTATTCCAAAGGAAGGCGGAATAAGGCGGCCCTCGCGGCAGTTCTAGTAGATGCATGGAAGTTGAGAACGAAATTCAGCGAAAGGCAGGCACGATTGTGGTGCGGTGAGCCGACGATGAAAGTAAATCCCTTTGACATCAAGGCGCTGCTTTTAGCGAAGCACGCACAACACGTGGTGCTGATTCATTTCCCAATTGCGCTGTTTATCGTGGCGGTGGCTTTCGACTACGTGGCGCAACAAACAAAGAATCGCACGCTGACTGCAGCGGCCTATTTCAATTTGCTGCTTGCGGCGATCTCGACACTGCCGGTAGTCGCAACGGGGCTCGCTGCGTGGCAGTGGGCGCTCGAGGGACAAAAGCTGAAGGGCATCCTGTTGATGCATCTGGTTCTGGGATGTGTATCGAGCGTCTTGATCTGGGCTGTGTTCCTGATCCACTGGCGCGCCCGGCGGCGGCACGAGGAATCCTTGCCAAGGTATCGCTTAGTGATCGAGGCGGCGGCGATAATGATGGTCGTGCTGACAGCTCATCTCGGTGGATTCTTGAGCGGCGTGAACGGTTGAATCGCAACCGCTCGATTTTCGCGAGGATTGCAAATCATCCGCGAACGATGACAGGCGGCAGGCTCGCCCAGATTGCCAGAAACTGCAGCGCGCCGAACAGAAGCGCGACAGCTGCCGCGGAGAACGGGCGAACCGCCGTCCGCCAGCGAAGAGATATGGCTAATCCTGCTGCTGAAGCTACCGCCACGATTAACGTCATTGCTATTTCGGCCGGCGAGAAGTGCCACGATTGAACGTATGCCCACCTGTATACGAGCAGCCAGATGATCATCATCGCTGCCAACCAGATAACCAGACAGGGCAGAGCCGACCATTTGGCGAATTCACTCCCGCGAAATCCGAGAACAACAGGAACCCAGAGCGGCAGGGTCTGCAATACGTTGCGCAGCCCTGAATGCCGCAGCGCACCCACTATGTAGAGCGCCAACAAAATCGCAAGACAGCAAAATGCCAGCCACTTGGGTTCCTTCGGCATGCGCCTATCATGCCAGACGGACAACGCGCTTACGACTGATTTGGAATTAGAACGACTTATGACACGTGATTGAGATATTTTGACAGATGGCCGCTATCGCGAACGCAAACTCTGGGCCAAGCTCTCCAGATTTTGTGGCCGTACGTGTATGAAACCGTGACGCGGACTGTCAATATCGGCTACAAGGGAAAGACATACGGCAAGAATGACCGGCAAAATAATGAAGAGGAACCCGCTTCTTGCGCGCGTGACCAATCCGATCAGCAAATTGCAGAATATACAGATCAATACCAAGAGCACCCAGGCAGTCGTCGGGATCCGGTTCCACCAAGCGGCTTGCGTGTATCCCTGGGAATTGAGCACATCATTCATGCCAGAAACGACGAGGGCGATGGTCGGGGTCGGGCGCGCCTCAGTGTCTGCCACGACAGCAGACCACATTTCATTCTGCAGCCGCGCGGTGCGAGCATCGATCTGCTTGACCTCCACTTCATTGCTGGAGTTGTAATCCAGCAAGCGCTGATCGAGATAATCCCTCAGCAGGCCTCGCAGCTTCACAGCATCAGCAGCAGGCAGCAGATTTGCGCGGAGATACTCTGTCCCAATTGCGTTCGCTTCTTGTTCTTCGTAGTTCTTGCGCTGATCGTATCTGCCGACGGCCATCGAAAACGAGAACCCGATAATCAGGCCTAAGAGGGTGAGGGCGGCGCCGAGAATGAAGGTGAAATCATCGTGGAGGGATTCGCGCAGATCCCGGTACCTGTCCCAAAACATGACGCCGATCCATGCGAGACTCCAAAAGGCAAGGAGCGAAATAACGAAGAGGATAATCGGACGGTCGAATATATAAAACAATTTTTGTTAGACACCCTTAATCCGACATCCATTTGACGTTACATCGTGTTGCTAGGTTGAGAACTGAGGTATTTCCTACGCGTCGGTCACTTGCTTACCGGCAGAGGTGCCGGTTGTTGCAGACGAAACTCGAGCAAAGTTTCGCTGGGGATCGATAATTGCTGACCTTTTTTGGAAGCAGCGACTCCCGTTCCCAGTGCTCCCCCCGCAGCGGCACCAATGGCCGCGCCTTTTCCGCCGCCGGCGATTCCGCCGATCAGTGCGCCGAGTCCCACACCGCCCACGACTTTCTTGGCGGTCTTGCTGCCTTCGCCTTTACCCTTGATTTCGTAATCGCTGGTGAGTATGGGATAGGCGGTTCCTCGAATGACGATGTCCGTCAGCTCGAGTGTTAGCTCGGAACTGCCTTTCATGCGCCCCGCCGAACTGGCGTTGGTAAGACGGCCGTACACGGTGGCCCCTTGGCGCACTACAAGGGTGTTGACAGCCATGAGATTGGTTTCCAGCGTTGCGGTGAACTTGTCACCGGCTTTGTTCTTAGTGGAGTCGATGGAATCGACCATGCGCACGAGGATGCGGGTTCCGGCCGGGACTGTGACTTGAGACTGCGGCGGCGCGGCGGTAGCGTGAAACAGCTCGGGCGTATTTCCATATCCCGTCGTTCCGAACAACAGAGCCGCGACTAGAAGTGCCGAATTTCGCATTGTCTTCCTCCTCGTTGACATTAGGAGCCCACCACCGGCAGTTGTGAGGCAATCTGCAAATCAATAATCAGCAAGAGCTGGTGCTCCACCTGAAGGAAGCGCGCCGCCGTGATTCCACCCAGGGCACCCTTAACCTGCAGGTAGTATTTGGCGAGAAGTTGATCCCGCTCTTGCATAAACTGAATCGCGTTGCGCACCAATTCGTCGGCCTTTTCATCGGTCATCTGGTTGTAATATTTGGAGTATTCCTCGATATTCGCAACGCGAAGATCGTTGACCTTCGTCAATTCGGCGTCATAATCGCGATAGATAGGCCAGAACTTGGCGGCGTCGTCCGCATCGAGCTGCATCATCGTCCCCATTATCTGGGTCTTCTCCGAACGGACGTTGTGGCGCAAAAGCGTGACGTACTCCTGAAGGTTTAGCTCCTTCTCGGTGGCAGGCGCTTTTTTCGTTTTTGCAGCCGACTTGGCTGGCGGCTGATCCGCTGGCTTTTGCGCCGGAGCGGCGTTCTGCGCTCGTGCCCCCGAACCAAGAATAAGGAAAGCGAATACGGCGAAAGCCATCGCGATTCTCTTTGTCATTCGTATCCTCCATCAATCGCATCGATCGGACCACTGCTGAGGACCTGCGTCTAACCCGGATTGCACGGTTAGCAGGCGGCAAAAATACCTCCAAAAAGAGAAACTGTACACCGGAAATTTGAACAGGAGACCCGGAGCAATCCCAGACGCCATTTCAAATCCTTGTTCAGAGATAATCAGTGATTGACACTGAAGGGCACAATAGAATATTCGTGTCGTGATACAAACCAAAAAGGAGAGAAGAAAAATGAACTCAAGAGTCGTGCTTTCCGGGTTTCTCTGGCTCGCGTCTGCCGCTTCACCAGCAGCGCTGCATGCGCAGGCCGCAACCGATAAACCCAGCGTTACTGCGCAGCTGGATGCAGCAAAGCCGATCGTTGCGAAGATAAAAAAGGACGCAGAGGAGCTGCGAACCTTTTCGTCGCCTAAAGGCCCGAGCTGGACTTCCCACGCGGCAGTCCTCACTCGCATCAAGGACGACGTGAATAAGCTGCAGGAAAATATGCGCGGTCTTCAGTCGCATCGTACGGTGGCAAGCCCCTGGCAGCAGGATGCGATCGATCGCGTCACCTCGCTGGCGAACGATCTAGCGACAAACATGAATAAAGCCATCGATCATCTCAACAAGAACAAGACGCGGCCCAGCGCTCCACCCTATCCAGAATATCTAAAGGCAAACACACAGATCGTCAACGCACTGGCTGAAGAGATCGACGGCACCATCGATTACGGAGAGAACAAGACGAAGCTGGAAGATCTGGAGAAAAAACTTCCTGAATAAGCTCGTCGGCTCGTGATACGCCGGGCGGCCCGAAAGTGTGGGCCGCCCCGCCTTAGGCGAGCGTGAGCGGAAGACTCGAATTCTGGGATAATCCAACGCTGTTAACTTACGAACTCCACGGCTCCCGTGGCCAAATCGTACATCGCGCCGGCAATCTTGATGTTTCCCTTTTCTTCCAACCCCTCCAGGATGGGACTGCGCCGGCGAATCTCGGCGAGACCCAGCACGACATTCGTTCGCGCAACAGCGTTGACGTAAGTCGCGTTCTTGCTCGATTTGTCGCCGTCGAATTTCGTGGCGGGTATGGCGGGCTTGATTCGCGCCAGGAGTCCTGTGAGATTTCCCAGAACAACATCGTCGATAGCACCTTTCACCGCTCCACATGCCGTATGCCCCAAGACCAGTACCACTTTTGCGCCGGACACCGCACACCCAAACTCCATGCTGCCCAGCATGTCGTCGTTTACCACGTTCCCCGCAACGCGTCCGACGAAAACGTCTCCAATGCCTGCATCGAATACGATTTCGGCAGGCACGCGCGAATCAAGGCATCCGAGAACCACTGCCGCGGGATATTGCCCCGCCGCACTTGATCGTTTCTCAGCGACATAATCTCGAGAAGCCATTTTCCCCGTGCGGAATCGTTCATTCCCCTTTTTCAATTCGTCGATGACCTGCGCCGGTGTCATGCTGTCGCGTTGTTCTTTTGTGAGGGACGCACCGCCGCTAGATGCAAGCTGGATAGATACCAGGCCAAGTGGAGTGCAGGCGGCGTACGCGCCAACGGCCGCGGTGAGAAATCTGCGACGATCCACACTTCCGTTATTTACCGTTTTCTCAGACATCTTTCATCACCTCCCTGTCTTCCGCGTTCAGTTTTACGCAGCTTGGTAAGGATTTATGCATCAGGAACGAACTGAGATTTAATCACATGTTTGCCTGCGGACAAAGTTGGTAGGGGCGGTTGAAGGGCGAGACTCGGCTTCGGGCTCAAATCTTGCGGCGCTGGTGGCAAGCCAACTTAGTGGTCTACGGCTATCACGAGAGATCTTTTCGAACGAGGACGACGTCAGGTGCGGGCAGCCAAGCTCGAGCCGGGCGCAATCTCACTCCCTGAGATCCGCAAACCGATCGTAAACCAGCCGTTGAATTACCGCAAAAATTATAGCGGTCGAAACACCGAACATGAGCATTCCATCCGCCGCTTCGAGTGGTCCCAGCAATCTCCACGACGGAGTCATAACCAGATCGCCGTAGCCCAAGGTTGTATAGTTGACCGCTGAGTGGTAGTACGCCGTTCCGAACTCCGTGAATTCTCCGCACATTATGAACAACACCGCCCACAAGGCAATCTCAACCAGATGAGCCGCGAGAGCGAATGATATCGTCAGCGTAACGATTTCAACATCTGTCCAGAAGCTCATGCCCGCGCGACCGAGTCTTCTCTCGCGGCGAACAAAGCTGACTGTCGCCATCACGGCAAGGGCATGGATGAAGACTGTACATAGAATGGGAATTGCGCCAACCGCCGACGGAATAAGAATCGGGATTCGAGGAATCTGCGTCAGCATCTTCACTCCCGGCCGGAAATGAACCTAGCGAAACTGTCCTATTAAGGTTAACGCCGCTCCTGCGGAGCAATTATCTAAGGTCTCAGCATAATGACCCTGGCGATAGTGAAGTAAATCACGAGGCCGGTCACGTCCACCAGGGTCGCCACAAACGGAGCCGACGCACTTGCTGGATTCAGGCCGAGTCGCCGCAGAATGAACGGCAACATCGACCCGGCGATTGTCCCGAAAGCAACCACGCCAATCAGGGCACAAAAAATTGTCAGGGCCAGGATGGGCGTTCGTGCGCCATAGGTTCCGAAGACTTTCTGCCAGACAAAGATACGAGTGAGTCCGATCGTGCCGAGAATGACGCCCAGCGCGAGCCCGGAAACCAACTCCCTGCGGATAACTCGAAACCAGTCGCGCAACTTCACATCTCCGAGCGCCATGGCTTGAATAATGAGAGAAGTGGCTTGCGATCCGGAATTTCCTCCGCTGCTGATAATCAGAGGCAGAAACAGTGCCAGCACTACTGCTTTGGCGATCTCTTCCTCAAAGAAACTCATCGCTGTTGCGGTGAACATCTCCCCTACAAACAGGATAGCAAGCCATCCCGCGCGCTTGCGCACCATCTCGAGAAGCGAGGTGTGCATGTAGGGAGTATCGAGCGCCTCCATGCCGCCGATATTCTGGATGTCGCGGCTCGCCTGTTCTTCGACGACGTCCACGATGTCATCGACGGTCACAATACCCACCATGCGACGATCCGCCTCGAGCACCGGCACGGCGAGCAATCGGCTGTCGCGCACGACCCTCGAAACCTCCTCCTGGTCCGTCTCCGGCGCGACCGAGACCAGGTCTTTCGTCGTCATCACGTCCTGTACGAGTTTGCCCGGATCGGCCGTAAAGTGGCGCAGCGAGACCACGCCGAGCAGGTGTTGTGCCTGGTTTAACACGTACGCGTAATACATTTGGACAACGCTGGGAGCCTCCTTCCGCAAATAAGAGATCGCGACATCCACGGTTGTGTCAGGGCGCAAACGCGCGAACCGCGGATTCATTAGGCCGCCGGCCTCATCCTCCTTATACGCGAGCAGGGCAAGCACTTCTTTCCGCGTCGGCTCGTCCAACAGGGCGAGCAACTCTTCGCGCCCTTCGGGACCGCCCTGCTGAATAACGTCCGCCGCATCGTCAGGCGCAAGCAGCCGCATCCAGACGTGCCGCTGGTCCTCAGGCAGGCCCAGCAGCAAGTTGTATTGGTCATGGGCGTTGAGCGCGAGGAAAAAATCCGCCTTCTCGCCGGTATGTAATTCCCGAAACCGCTTCAAACGCTGCTCGTGGGACAAGTAGGGCCAGCGATCCCAGAGTTGATCCGTTGCAGATGCAAGTTGGGTGGCCATTTTGATTCCGCCTCAGAATTGATTGTGCAGACGATGGCCCGGCCACTCTAGCATGACGACATGCATCCCGGGCGGTGGCAACACGAACGCTCCAGATTCAATACGAAGGGGGCGTGACGTTCCTCGCCACCACTCAGAAGTTAAATTGGGATGCCGCTCTAGTGCGGTTAAGTTAATGGGAGCAAGATGCTCGAACTAGCCCTACCTAGGGTGTCATCGTCGCCGCGCGAATTTGCGCCACACGCTGGTCCAATTTTTCCGCTTCCTCCGAGCGGCCCATTCCGCGAAGTGCTTTCGACTCGCTCGCCAACAAGCCAACCAGCACCGGACTGCTTGCTCCGTACTGCTTCTCAAGCACGGTCAGCAGGCGCTGGTCGCACGCTGCGGCCTTAGTTGGTTGATCCCAGCGATCGTAAAGACTGCACAGCGCAGCGAGCGGGATCGACATTCCGATATTGTCCGCTCCGTAGAGCGCCTCATCGATACGCACAGCCCTTAAGAGATACGGCTCGGCCTTATCGTACTGTTGCTGGACCACGAACACAGTCGTCGCATATACGAGGGCCGATGCAACCTTGTCGCTGCCCTCGCCAAAAAACTTCTCGTTGATATCCACGGCCTGGAAATAGAAGTGCTCCGCCCCGGCAAAGTCCTTTTGGCGTATCGCATTGCTTCCCAACGACTGCAGCGCCGCCGCGACCGCTGGGGATTGTGGCCCTGTCAGCTCTTGTGCGACCTGCAACTCGCGCTCAAACGCCGCTCGTGCCCCCGCCAGGTCCTGTCCCGTGAGCGCTTTCCCAAGGTAGTCGAGCGCCGTAAGTAGCCGCTGATCGTGCGGCTGCATTTTTTCCCCGAGTTCCACCGCACGCTTGATCTCCCGCAGAGCCTCGTCATAACGCCTTTCCCGCGCAGCCGCGAGGCCATCGCGCATCGCCGCATCGAGTTGTTCGGAGAGGTTCGGTGCGGCATTCGTCGAAGCGATCTGCGCTTCCAGCGCTGTTGCTTCCGACGTTTTTCCCACAGCCTTCAATGCCGCCACATGATCGGTCAGCCTTTTCTGTGCGTCCGCATATTCTCGTTGCGGGTCTCGGTCGTCGGTGCGCCCGGTTTTCGTTCGGAGATCGATACTCGCATCGGCCAGCGCCGCGCTCCGATATTCCGCAATCGCTGCCGCCCAATCTCCCTTCTTTTCCAGGGCAGCAGCGAGTGCGATCTTCATTTGCAGATTCTTGGGATCGAGCGCGGCGGCTTGTTGGAATTCGCGGACCGCGTCATCGATTCTTCCGGAGGCTTCGAGCGCTTTTCCGTAAAGGCTGTGGAACGTTGGCTCGGCGGGCCTCAGATCTGCCGCCTTCTGTAATTCTCGGACGGCTTCCGGCAGTGCGTTCTTGCTCAGCAGGATTCTTCCCACTCCTTCGTGAGCTAGCGCGAGGTTATCGTCCATTTGCAGTGAGCGCGCATATTCCTTCAGAGCCCCATCGTATTTCTTCTGCTCATCCAAAATGCTCCCGAGATTGTAATGAGGCATCGGATTCGAAGGATCAAGTTCCGCCGCCCTGTGAAATTCCTTCGCCGCTCCCTCCAGGTCGGCCATCTTAAAAAGCCCGAGGGCAAGCGAGTAAACACACATGGAATTGTCCGGATAAAGCTTCACAAGTTCGCGAAATTCCACGACGGCCTCGGCAAACCTGTCGTGATTCATTAGATCGGCACCCAGGTTTTGCCGCGCGTCGTATCGGCGCGGATCGATGCGTTTCACTTCGCGATACGCGCGAATCGCTGCCTCAAAATCCCCTTTCTGGTCAAACGAGTAAGCCAGGTTGTAGTAAGCGCCGGCGTCATCGGCGTCGAGTCTCACTGCTTTCTGGAAGGAGGCGATCGCGTTGTCCCAATCGGACTTCGCGATATATAGAATTCCCATATTCACGTGGGCTGCCTCGTAGTCCGGCTTGAGGCGAAGTGCCTCTTGATATTCTGCGAGGGCGGCGTCGAATTTTTGCATGCTCATCAGCGCCAGGCCCGCATTCTTATGGGCCTCGGCATTTTCCGGATTCAGTTTGAGAGCGGCGTGCGCTTCACTGAGACCTGTCTCGAAATCATTTAAACGATACAGAACGAAACTCAGCTTCGCATGCACCTCAGGAAAATCCGGCGCCAGCCGCAGCACACCGCTATAGACCCCAGCGGCCGCTTCCCACTGTTCCTCCAGCCGCAGCACTTGGGCCATTACAAATCCGCACTCGGGACTTTTAAAGCTCGCTTTGACCGCCGCGGTCAGCTCATTTGTGGCTTCCTCATAGCGCTTCTCACGGATGAGGCTTCCGGCGTTTGCAATGTGTTGGAGCAAGTCTTTGCCCGAATCAGCCTCGGGAGCCTGTTCGACCACAACCTTAGCGGAATCTACGGCAGCCAGGATCTTCCGGTCAGTCCCCGCCGTTTTCAGCAGGGCTCGGTAGGAATCGTTGGGACGGAACGCCAATCCATCAGCGGCAATTTCATGCACGATATTTTCCGGTAGCGCGCTGCCGGCCACCAGCGCCAGCAATTCGCTGGCCTGCAGCGGCTTGGTAGCTGAATTTGCTGCGATGCCGCGCGTTGCTCCGCATCCGCACAACACCAACAAGATCGCCACTCGTGCCAATGATTTCGCCATCCCCGTTCCTCCGTCCGCGCGTGTTGGTAACAACAGCTACGCTAGCAGAGGACATTTCCCCCGACGGTAACATCACGAGCAGGATGATACGCAAAGAGCACCTGTCCTAAAGGGTAATAGGCCCGTCCAATGACATTCGCTCCGAGAATGATTGGTTCCGAGGGCGATCTAAGGATCTATGGATGTATATGGCTTGGGTGCGCCCCGATGAGACGTACTATCGGACGTCCTCTAAAATCGACTCACTCCACGAAAAGTATTCGAGCTTCCAGACAACTGTCGGGATCAGGGATTGTCACCAGCTAATTCTCTATTCGCCTGGTTCTTTCGCGTGATTTAGCGCGCGGTCTTTTGAGACGGAAATTACTGGCAACTATGCCCATATGAGTCTCCCGATCGTAACTTGATGAGCCGCCGAACTTTATGATTAAATTGAGCGCTGCGACTCGAGCGCCAGCATCTGCATCGCCAGGATTTGCATCGAATGAGACGGTTAACATAGCAGCAGGGGGTGAAAGCACGAAATGTCCGTGCGTTCCGCGAAAAAAAGCTATATTCCCGGCCTCGTAAAGCTGGTCTGGCTGGGCCTGCTAGTGCTGTCTTGCCGCTTACCCGCATGGTCTCAACAGCTTCCGATAGACCAAACAGCGAGGAGTGCACAGGCTGGTTCACAGGGAACACAGGCTTCCGCCGGAGGGCAGCGACAGAGTGAGCACCAAGTGGGAAGCATCAGTGGCAAGGTCGTGGATCAATCCGGAGCCAACATTGCCGGAGCCGTAGTGAAGCTTACGCAGGGAGGGCAATCTTCTCGCCTGGAGCTAAGATCGGACGAGGACGGGCTATTTGCGTTTCCCAGCGTCGCACCGGGCCCCTACCGGCTCACAATTACATCGCCGGGCTTCGCGTCGCAGGAACTCTCCGGGACGCTGGAATCTGGAGAGTCCTACGTCACTCCGCTGATTATGTTGGTCATCTCCACTCAGGTAACAGAGGTGCACGTTGAGGGACTCACGCCAGCGGAACTGGCAGACGTGCAGATCAAAGAACAAGAAAAGCAGCGCGTGTTCGGGGTGGTCCCGAACTTCTACGTCAGCTACGAACCGAATGCCGCGCCCCTGACGGCAAAACACAAGTTTCAGCTTGCATGGAAATCGGCTAGCGACCCGATCACGCTTCTCGGGATTGGAGTTCTGGCGGGGATTGACCAGGCCGGAGATCGCTGGAGCGCGTACGGGCAGGGAGCGCAAGGATACGCAAAGCGCTATGGCGCAAGTTACGCGAATGTTTTTTCAGCAACATTTATCGGAGGCGCGGTAATGCCAACGGTTCTCAAGCAGGATCCGCGCTACTTCTACAAAGGGAGCGGCAGCAAGCGATCCAGGATTCTCTATGCTGTGGCGAGCTCGGTGAAATGCAAAGGGGACAATGGGAACTGGCAGCCGAATTACTCGAATATCATCGGAAGTTTTGCTGGTGCCGGACTGCAAGCTCTCTACCTTCCCCCGAGCGATCGCCGCGGTTCCGGGTTCGTGGTTTCATCGGCGCTAATCAGGCTCGGTGAGACGTCTCTCGCGGGCGTCCTTCAGGAGTTCCTTTTTTCGAAGGTCACACCGAATCGCCCTCGGCGTTCGGCGTCGCAGCCATAAATACCTGCCTCGGGGGCGGCTGTCGGGTGCCAAGCGCCTGAGTTAGGCGGCCACCGGACAAGTGGTTCATAGCACTGACGCGACTACCAAGACTTGACTCGAATCCCGTAATCGGAAAACAAGTCGCTTGTCGAATCACGTTCTTGTGCGGCTCTGAGACCGTCGATCGGTGACTCGCCGCTTCCGGGACAACACTGCCAAGCCCTTCGCAACCTTGAGAGGCGCACTGTCGGGAGTTAGAAATTGGAGTTGGCTGTCGATTGCGTCCGCCCGACTTTTGCTGCTTCTGATGTAATGCCCGTCGCTTTGTAGGTAATGCGATTTTTTTTCATCAGCCAACTGAATGCTAAGAATGTCTTTCAAGCGCCGAACCAACTTAGGATTGTCCACCGGAAAGAGGATTTCGACGCGATGACTCAAGTTACGTCGCATGAGATCGGCACTGCCGAGATAAATCTCCTCCGCTCCTCCGTTCCCGAAGTAGTAGACGCGACTATGCTCCAAGAACCGCCCCACGATGCTCGTAACGCGGATGTTGTCGCTGAATCCACTGAGCAACGGCCGCAAGCAACAAAGTCCGCGCACGAGCAGGTCAACCTTTACGCCCGCTTGCGATGCGCGATAGAGCAGCCTGATCATTTGGGGATCTTCCAGCGCATTCATTTCGAAGATCAGATGGCCACGCTCCCCTCTCTCCTGAAGGGCAATTTCCCTGAGTATGCATTTTTCGAGCCGTTGCCTCAAATTGACTGGCGCCACCAGGAGCTTGTGTGGTTCGTTCCTACGGGAATATCCTGTTAACGCGTTAAAAAAATAAGTAACATCATCCGCGACTTGTTCATTGCACGTCAAAAAACCAAAATCAGTATAGATGCGTGCGGTCACTGGATTGTAATTGCCCGTTCCCAGGTGCACGTACCGGCGAATGTCCTCTCCTTCGCGGCGGACTACTAAAGCGACCTTGGAATGAACCTTCATGCCAACCACCCCGTAGACAACGTGCACGCCTGTATCTTCCAGGGTTCGAGCCCACTCGATGTTGCTTTCCTCGTCGAACCGGGCCTTGAGTTCGACCAGGACAGATACCTGCTTGCCCTGTTCGACGGCCTCGAGCAGGGCGGCCACAATCGGCGAGTTGCGGCCCACACGATATAAGGTGATTTTGATTGCCAACACGTTTGGGTCGCGCGCCGCGACCTGCAAGAATTCCACAACCGGTTGAAACGACTCGTAGGGGTGATGCAACAGGAGATCCTCGCGGCGAATGGCGGAGAACACGTCGTCGTCAGCATCAGCGCCAAGACCCGAAGGGATGAACGGCACAAAGGGCTTTTCCTTCAAATCTGGGCGGTCCAATGCATACAGTTCCATCAGCCGCGCGAGTCCGATGGATCCCCTTATCCGGTAAACGTCCTGTTTGTCGATCGGCAGATTGCTGGCTAGGATCTCCAGAATCTTCTCGGACACGTTTGTGTCCACCTGCAAACGGACGACGGAGGTAAAGCGTCGCTGTCTCATGGCCTCTTCGACGCTTTCCAGGAGGTCGTCACTCTCCAACTCTTGAATCGCGACTTCTGCATCGCGAGTTACCCGGAAAGGGTATGACTCTACAATTTCCATTCCCGGAAACAACAAATGTAGATTGGCGGCGATCAATTGCTCCAACCACACGAACTTCCGTTCGTACTTTGCCGATTTGGAAATCTTAGCTTGACGCGAGCTGGCGATTACTGGAACCAGTCGAGGTAGAGAGTCCGGCACCTTCACGCGAGCAAAATTTTCTGTGCCCTGGTCGTCTCCCACGACCACGGCCAGATTCAAACTGCCGGTTGAGATATGGGGAAATGGCCGACCGGGATCGAAGGCCAACGGCGTGAGGACTGGGAAAACGTGCTGGAGGAAATAGGAGTCCATCGCGGACCGTTCTTCTGGTGATAATGAGGAAATGTCGGAGATTCGGATGCCTTCGCGTTCAAGGGCCGGCAAGAGTGTGTCACGTAAGAGATCCTGGATCTGTTCAACGAGCCGGCGGACTTCCTGGCGAATGAGTTGCAATTGAATCGCCGCGGGCAGGCCGTCGACGCTCGCTTCTTGAGCGCCGCTTGCCGCCTGCTCCTGCAGGCCAGCGACTCTCACCATGAAGAATTCATCCAAGTTGGAGCTGACGATTGAAAGAAACTTTACTCTCTCCAGGAGAGGATTCTCAGGGTCCTGCGCCTGCTCCAGAACCCTTTTCTGAAATTCCAATAAGCTAAGTTCGCGGTTGATGTATAGCTCAGGAGATTCCAGAGTCAGAATTGGCGGACGAGGTGACCTCTCAGAACGTGCCATCGTGACCGGCGTCGCGACACCTGAAACCTCCATCGGTTCGTCTGAAGCCGATTCACCGGGTGAGGAAGTCTGCATAGGAGTCCCTATTCTACTTCGTTCCAAAAGAAAACAGCGCCATTATTGATTAGGCCACGACCGATGAAACGCAGAGTACCGGTATGCCGGTACCTTCAGGCGCTTTATGAGCGTCACCTTCTCTCTGACAACGATGTGGACCCTGGGGGCCTTCCGTTCGATGCTGGCCGCGAAGAGGGCGTCTCGCGGCGCTGCGTCACGGTACGCGCGGCACAACTCGATCCATGTTGCGATCAAGATCTGCCTTGGAGAAGTGCAGCGCCTCAACGGAATCTGACTGAGTGAGCGTGATGCGAATGCATTTAAAGGCAGGACAGTTACTCTTCGCGGCAACGCTGCGCACGGGGACTAGAACATTGGCCTCCGGGTAGTACGCAGCGGCGCTCCGGCGGGCGATCGCATAGGGAACAATCGCGAAGTGCGATGCCTTGCGGACTTCTCCCTCGAAGTGACTACAGATGTCTACGATTTGACCGGCCCGCAGATTCCTCGCCTCCATATCGAGCGGGTTCAGAAAGAGGACCCGCCTGCCGCCAAAGACGCCCCGATAGCGATCATTCAATCCATAGATTGTGGAGTTGAATTGATCGTGGCTGCGAATGGTCGTCAACAGAAATTCGTCGGACTCCAGGTGATGCTTCGGGATCGGGCAGACGGTTAGCTTTGCCTTGCCTGAGCTCGTCTTGAAGATGCGCTGCCTCGCGGCATTCGGCAAATAGAAGAACCCCTCACTCGCAAGTCGCGCGTTGAAGTTCTCGAATCCCGGAATTACCTTGGAAATCGCATCCCGGATCAGGTTGTAATCCGCCGCAAATCCGAGCCAGTTGGTGGCCGTTCGAGACCCCAATGTAGCGTGCGCAAGATTCGCAACGATCGCCACGTCGCTCATCAGATCAGGCGAAGCCGGCGGAAAGAATCCCTGAGAAGGGTTGATAATCCCCATCGAATCTTCGACCGTGAGGAACTGCTTGCCAGACGCCTGGATATCTTCCTCCGTCCGGCCCAGGCAAGGCAGGATCAGGGCTCGCTCGCCTGTGATCAGGTGGGATCGGTTCAGCTTGGTCGATACGTGGGCCGTGAGCTTGCAGCGCCTCATGGCGTGCGCGCTATACACCGTATCAGGCGTGTTCGAGAGGAAGTTGCCGCTGATCGCAAAAAATACCTTGACGTCTCCATCGAACATCGCGTGCATCGTCTCGACAGTGTCATATCCCCATTTCTGGGGTGGTTCAAAGTTGAACTCCTTCTTAAGTGTCTCCAAAAAAGACTTCGGCGGACGCTCCCACACTCCCATCGTGCGGTCACCCTGCACATTCGAGTGCCCCCGGACACATACCGTGCCTGCTCCCGGACGCCCGATGTTACCGCCCATCAGCAGCAGGTTTACGATCATCGAGACGTTGTCGACACCGTTAGGCTGCTGCGTGACGCCCAGGCACCATGCGCATATCGTCTTTTTCGAATTCGCGTACATTTCGGCGGCGGTATGTAGCTGGTTTCGTGTCAGCCCGCTTTCTTCTTCTATCTCCTCCCAACTTGCCGCTTCCACGTCAGCCAGCAGTTCTTCAAAGCCCTCGGTGTACGATCGAATAAACTCCCGGTCAATCCCCGAGCGGAGTCCCGCCTTCTCCCGCTCGAAAAGCTCCTTGAGAATTCCCTTGATTGCCGCCACATCCCCGTTGACGCGCACTGGCAGATAGAGATCCGCAAGCGCCTGGCCCTTGCCCAGCAGAGCAAACGGCAGCTCCAGAGGATTCGGGTAATCCTGCGGGTTTGGATTCTTTACCCTCATCAGACTCACTTCCGGCAGAGGGTTGACCGCGATAATCTTGGCGCCCTGGTCCTTGGCCTTCTGCAACGAGGTCAGCATCCGCGGATGGTTCGTGCCCGGATTGTTCCCGAAAATAAAGATGAGCTCCGTACTCTCCATGTCCTCCAGTGTCGCTGTGCCCTTGCCAACGCCGAGCGTCTCCACCATGGCTACGCCCGACGACTCGTGGCACATGTTCGAGCAATCCGGAAGATTGTTCGTCCCGAACTGGCGAGCAAACAATTGCAGAAGAAAGGCCGGCTCATTGGTCGTCTTTCCCGAGGTATAGAAGGAGGCTTGATCGGGAGAGTCCAGACTGTTCAACTCCTGCGCAATGATGGCAAAAGCCTCTGGCCACGTAATCGGCTGATAGTGGGTCGCGTTGGCGTGCCGTACCATCGGCGAAGTCAGACGACCCTGCTGGTTAAGCCAATAATCCGACTGCTCCGTCAGCTCTTTGATCGAATGCTTCGCGAAGAACTCCGGCGTAACTCGCTTCTTCGTGGACTCGTCAGAGACCGCCTTCGCGCCGTTCTCGCAGAACTCGAAGATCTTCCGCTTCTTGTCAGGACTCGGCCACGCGCAGCTCTGGCAATCAAACCCGGTCACCTGGTTGATCTTCAGAAACGCTTCGGGAGCGCGAACCGGACCCATATCGCCAACGCCGTAGAGCATCGTGTTCCAGATCGCCGGGATCCCCGCCGCATCTTCCGAAGCACGCCCAACCCTCAGCTCGCCGAAATCCGTCGGGTTTTGTGCCTCCTGCGACGTAGGATCGTTTGCATTCAGCTCAGCCGCCAGCTTTGCGCCTTCGCTGTTCCCGGACTGTTCGCGCAGATTTTGCTTGGCGCGATAATGTCCGTCCCTGCATCCCGCGTCTCCGTGGATAACTCTCGTGCTGTCTGGCGTGTTCATGATCTTGCCCCTCCCACCGGCGATCATTGCAATTGTTGCATTCAGGCGCGACTGCCGTCGATCCTCCTTTTTTGCGTTCCTCCAGACGCTCAAAAAGCAACTCGCAATTTCGCAAGCGCCCTCCTTTCTTAAGTCCTGATAACTCGAAAAACCACAAGGCGTTCTGTCTGAAGAAAGGAGATGTTGGTAGGGGCGGTGGGGATCGAAATTGCATCCCTACAAAGCAAGTCCTGCACGGACAGTGTCATAGCACCACCGCCCGCTTTCAATCGTTGTCAAATGTTGTTAGGTCGCTCCGGTCATCAGTGCGGAATTGTGCCTACCAAGTGTTCCGTTCCGGTGTCCTCCCCATTGGTCCTAGTCGTCAGTTTCCATTGCCTGCTGTTTAAAGGGGTGCAAGGGGTGGGTATGGCCCGCAGCTCCGTTTTAGAATTCCTTTTATTACATCGGAAGTTGGAGCTGTACGCCTCATTTGGTCAGAGTCACGACCCATCGGGGGCAATGCCAACGGTAAAGTAGCCGCCGTCTCCTAGGCATTTTGTCGCCTTTAGGGATTTATCTCATTACCCAGAAAGTCGAGTCTGATTGGGACGAGGGTCAAAAGCGAGTTAGGTCACCTACCCGGCGTAGCTACTGTACCGGCATCAAAAAAAAAGGGTACGAGGGGGGCGCATCATTCCGGGTCTCCATCGAAGAACATTTTCCAATCCGTGCGCTTTAAATAGGGGTATCGCCTTGCCAACCAAATGGCGAGCATATAAAACAAAACGGCGGAAACCACGGTGACTGTTATTCCGATAACAGTCGGATGGAAAGGAGTACTCATCCCAACCATCACTAGAATGAACGAGAGCGCCACGATGGCGAATGCAATTCTCCGCTTTCGGAAGAAAATGCTAAATAGGACGATCGCTAACCCGAACCGCCACATTCCCGGAATAAACTGACGCCTCCAAAACAGCGTGACGGCGGACATAATCATCAACGTAGTTAAGCTGCCGAGCGAACCCACAACCGCAACTTTTGGGGTCCAATCTTTGAGGGACATCAATCCGTTCTCCTGCCTCCGGGTTAGGAGCAGATTGAGGCTTCTATGACACCGACTGCCACTGTCAACGTCGCCATTATCCGGGAAATCCGAGATCTTCTTTTTCATCGCCTTCCCAGCGCAGGCGGCCAGCCAATTCCTTATTCAAGGCATCGAGATCCGCTCCCAGCATGAGGAAAGCCATCTGGATCGCCTGGAATGCGTCGATCCCCCGTGAGCACCGAATCCTTTCGGACCCCGCCCCTCGAATCTGATGCGGGCAAGAGTAATCCGTTGAATCAGGCAGGCGAACAGGTACACCAAGTAGCGCAGTCACGTCACGTAACGACCCGTCTTGGCAATGAAAATTGAACTTGCGTTGTGCGATTACTTCTCCCAAACTAGCATTGGCCATGTGTACTCCTTCTACCGAATAACCAGTGGGCGTGGGGATCTGCCCGCGCGACAAGTGCTGATGCGAGCTTTCATAGATTGGCAATTCGCGTGCCGAGCGTGAGAGCTTCAGTGAAAGGCTGTGCGCAGAAACAGGCCTGCTGCGACTAATACCAAGCCGAGTACCAAGGAAGGCCAAATGAGATACACTGGCCAACGAGGCCAGTCATGGCTGTTGGTTGCCTCCATGTACTCGCTGTAGTCAAGAGTTCCACCCCTGAGGAAA
Organism: uncultured Acidobacteriota bacterium; assembly: GCA_963729525.1. Classification (GTDB taxonomy): domain Bacteria; phylum Acidobacteriota; class Terriglobia; order Acidiferrales; family UBA7541; genus Palsa-295. The sequence goes on along the minus strand of CAVSOB010000005.1, from coordinate 708,353 downwards.
ACCAATTTTCGCCCGGCACCCTTGAGTTTTAGACGAATGAAGGTGTCGAGGGCAACGAAACAAGCAAGCAGAATCGCACCAAAGAGGATTAGGGTCATTGCTTTCTTTCCTTATAGATGACGCTGCAAGGCACCAACCATCCAAAATCCCTAGTGGCTGCAGCCGCAGCTACGGCCGGCGGCACTAGGGAGCGGGGCATCGCTTGGAGGTGACACTGGATTAGTCCACGTGTTTGTAACATAGTGAGCGACTCCGAGGCCCCATCCTGCGCCTGCCGTGGCAGTAAGTGACCAAATGCCGTTTGCACCTACTGCATAATCAATCGTTAGAGGACCCAATGCATAAGATGTGTTGTTAAAAACTCCGGAGATGTCTTGAATTGAATTCCCATTGGTTATTGTAGCGCCGGCGCCAACTCCGAAATTATATCCCCAAGTTGAGTTGCCTTGATAGTTACCCCAATTCCCATCTGAGCCCCAATAGCCTCCTTGAGAGAGATAACCACCTGACGTGAAACCCATAGGGCTCTTGGTGTCAGGGAAGTATAGTCCGCCCAGCGAAACGGAGGAAGCCGAACCTTTGCATATCCCACCGAAATAGTTAGCATTGAAAGTTGCGCCACCACCCCAGAGCCCGAGTGAGTCCTTGAAGTCTAGAGGGCTGTCCTCAGCATATCGGTAAAGGTTGAAACGGCTGCCATCAAAACCGATCGGGTCTTCAGCGACGAACCTCTGGAGCGCGGGATTGTAGTATCGTGCCCTATAGTAGTAAACACTAGTGCCATCATTCTCCCGCCCGGTATATTGGTAAGTATTCGTAGAACTACCTACAAGTGTTGTGTTTCCGAAAGGCTCGTACGCGTACTGAGCGAGGTTAGTACCACTAGAATTTGTCAAAGCAAACGCGCTTCCCAGGGCATCGGTCAGGAAATTCGCCGCACCAATCGAGTCCGTTCGCTGAAAATACTCATCTATTCCGCCCATTAGTAGATTGGCCGTTGGCGTCGTGCCAGAGAGTTCCTGGACGGGATTCACTCCGTCGTACAGAAAGCTCGTAGTCGTGGTCAAGATTGTCTTTTGTACGCGGCGGCCGATGGGATCGTACTGGAAACTCTCTGAACTCATATTCATTGATGCCAACTTATTCCGCGCGTTCCACACGAAACTATTCGTTCCGTCGCTCAACATGTTGCCATTCGCGTCGTACGTCGGTGTTGCCGTACCCCACTGCGTCAGTTCATTCGCAGCGTCATACGCCGTTGCGGAAACCGCGTTCGGCAAGTTTGTCGCTGCATAGCTGCCGCCAACGCTGGTTCTGCGTCCAGCCAAGTCGTAGCCGTAAGTCAAGTTACCGAGGGTGTTAGAATTCAGAGTGTACGTTAGCCCGGTGAGCTCCGACGCATTGTCGTACCCATAGGCCGTCACAATTGAGTTTGGCAATGTGAGCGAGGTGCGCCGATTCGCATTGTCATATGCAAATTGTACTGTCGCAGTCCCCTGGGTGATATTGGTTAGCCTATTGGCGTTGTCGAACGTGTAATTCACCGCTGCCTGTCCAGCCACCGTCATCGTCTGCCGTCTGCCCGCCGAGTCGTTTGTGTAGGTAACTATGCCATTTTCAGAGGCAGCGGCATTGACCCTTGTCGTCTGTAAATAAGTAGGAAGAGGAAGAATGGCTCCCCGGGCTTTATGATTTGCGAACCATCCGCCTTGCCTTCCCTAGAACCCTCCAAAACCGTTAGAAATACTGGGCAGGACCCCTTTGGGCTCCTGGTCCGAACCAACTGGAAGGACCCAAACGCACAAGGGAAAAATATTGTGAATGGCTCGTGAACAATCCATTTACGAAGCCGGTTTCGTAGACCAGGAAAGACTGAACCCTTGCGTGAATGGGCCTGTAGGTCAGGCGGCTAGAGCGCACGCCTGATAAGGCGGTTTAGTCGTTCCGATAACTCCAGACATTCTTAGCTAATCCGATTGATCGCTTCTAGTTGCTTATCGATTGCTTCCGCTAGTTTTTGTTCCTTACCGGACCCCAATCGGTCCCCAAGGTTGCCACTTGCGGGGGAATATGAAGAGACAGCCGCAGGCAGTAACTTCCGTCGTCATCCGCGTGGAGAATTGCAGCTCTTCGAATCGGCTGCGACCGTCGCAGAGCTACAATTCGGAGAAGGAATCTAACCGGAAACCAAGAGTTCTGCACGCGGAAAAGCGTGGCGATCAGGGATTATTAGCGGCCCGCGCGAGGGTCTACCGATTAATTTCGGACTGGATAAGGGACACGAGGCCGGCGAGAGCATTCGCAACATCTTCGTGGTCACTACCTCTCAGGTTTGGTTCAGTTTCCGTTAACAACATAGCGTGAATGTCCTCAAGCTTGCCCCAGTCGGAGGCGAATGCCTTCCTCCAAGATTCGTCCGGGTTGTGTAGCGCTGAAACGAGCGCGTCGAGATCCGAAACCAGTTTTCCAATTCCGATTTCCCCACGACGGAACCTTTCAATCGTTTGCTCCATGAGCTTCAGTTGGCGGTGGTTGTAAGCTCGCTCATCGTTAACCATAAATCTTTCTAAGGCCCTCCGTACCGAACGGTAACTACTTCCCCGTTCGAATTCGTTACGACAGATATGTTATTCACAGGATCATAGGTTACGGTAGTGCCCGCGGTGTTTCCCCCTGAGGTTACCCCCGTATCCAGTGCATTCTTTACGGCCGATGGCGGTATTCCCCGGTTTTGCATCTGATCGGTTAGAAGATTTGCCGTTGGCGACGTGCCAGAAAGCTCCTGGACGGGATTCATACCGTCATACAGATAATTCGTTGTGGTCGTCTCAAAAAGCAACTCGCAATTTCGCAAGCGCCCTCCTTTCTTAAGTCCTGATAACTCGAAAAACCACAAGGCGTTCTGTCTGAAGAAAGGAGATGTTGGTAGGGGCGGTGGGGATCGAACCCACGACCTTCGGCTTAAAAGGCCGCTGCTCTACCACTGAGCTACGCCCCTGGATTATCTAATTCACGAACGGCGGAGTAGGTCTTGCGTGGGTACAATCCAGCACGTTTCGCGCAGACGTTAGCATCTCATAGGTCGCACCGAATTGGCTACCGAGCAGCGGCCTCGAACACTTTTCCAAATCGTTTGTAACCAGGATCGCATTCAAACTCGACGCGCGGACAGCTGGCGCCGAGCCGTTCAGCCGCAGCCGTCACGATTTTGCGGGACTTTTCTCGGAGTTCGCAAACCGCAAATCGCCGCGACTAATCAGCCGCAGCGTTTTTCGCCGTGATCCCGCGGCCGCGCTTCCGCTTCCACAAATAATCCTTGCGCAGTTTTTCCTGATGTTTTTTCAGCTGCGATTCAATTTCTGCGAAGGCACTTTTCGCGCTGCTTCGAACGTCGCTGCCGGCTCCCGAGGCGTGCAAATGACCGGTCGGAAGCCGCAGATCCGCTGAAAAGGTGTACTCGGTCTTGCGCGGCGTCTTTTCGAGCGACCAGTGCATCTCGACTACATCGGGGTCGTATCGCTTCAATAGCCGCTTTAATTTTTCAATGTGATGCGCAGCTTCGCCGTCGATTGCCTTGCGATGTTCCGGTTCAATATTGCTGTAGAAAAGTTTCATTGGAGCACCCTCTTTCGAGTTGGCTCGCCAAGGGAAGGGGCTTTCGCATGGAGGCAGGGTCAGCATAGCGCCGCTCTTCGTGCGATTCAATACCGCGTGCGCTTTATTGACACGGTTGAGTTCGCGTCATAGTCTGCAACGAAGCGAACGCGACACGATGGACTCCGACAGGAAAGCCTCGACCTGCGCACAAGCGCACCGCATCCGGGTGGGGTTGGCAGGCTGGTCGTACGACGATTGGAATGGAATTGTCTATCCATCGCCGCAGCCTCGCGATTTTCACGAAGTTACATTCCTCGCGCAGTATTTCGACACAATCGAAATCAACACCTCCTTTTACCAGCCTATAAAGCCACAGCTTGCCACGCACTGGATCGGCCAGGCAGCGGATAATCCTCGCTTTGTATTCACTGCCAAGATGTGGCAGAAATTCACGCACGAAACGGACGCCACTTTGGATGATGAAAAGCAGGTGCGCGCCGGTTTCGATCCTCTATTCAACGCCGGCAAACTGGGCGCCCTGTTGCTGCAGTTCCCTTTTTCGTTTCACCATACACCGGAAACGCTGGTGCGCCTGAAGCAACTGCTTCACAGCTTCCGCGACTATCCGCTCGTGGTCGAGGTCCGCCATTCGTCCTGGGCGCGGCCTGACTTCTATGACTTGCTGCATGAACGCGGGGTCGGCTTCTGCAATATCGACCAGCCCGTGATTGGCAAATCCATTAAACCTACGGAGCGAACCACTTCCCCCGTCGGCTATTTCCGGTTACACGGAAGGCGATACGACACGTGGTTCACCGACGCCCCCGAGGTCCCCAGCTTCGAGCGCTATAACTATCTATACTCCGAGGAAGAACTCGAGCCGTGGGTGAAACGTGTTGAACACGTGGCAAAACACGCGGAGAACACCTTCGTGATCGGAAACAATCATTACATCGGAAAGGCCGCCGTAAACGCGCTACAACTCATTCACCTGTTGCGAAAGGAAAAGGTGAAAGTCCCCGAACCGCTCCGCCAGCACTATCCGCAGCTCGATTCAATCGCCAGCGAACCACCAAAAGAACCCTTGCTGTTTCCCCTCGCCCCCCAGTAAGCCGCGCCGCAAGTTCCACCCATCTTAGCTGGTGCTCGCTTTCAGTGGCACAGGCACTCTTGCCTGTGCGCATTTGCCATGGCGAATTCCCCGCGAACTTCGCTTCCACGCGCTGTCGCACCAGCGAACGCAGATGAACACAACTAGACACACATCTCGAAAGCAAACAATTCAGCTGCGTTAGATTGATAGACGTGAGTACTTCTAGAATCTACTTCTTGAAGAGGTCGTCGAAGGCTTTTCGCGCGTCATTAGGGCGCGCTGCGGCAGGCGCAGCCGGCGTGCTGGTGGCATAAGTAACCGGTGACGTGTCCTTTTCCACCGTCATGCGAAATTCAAAGAACGTGCACTTATTTTTCGCAAGCTTGTTCGGGATTCGCTCCGGAATTGGTTGCGTGCATTCAAACTGCGCTGCGGTATCGAAGTGTACGCACTGCTTGCACGAATGCATCGCCGCATGGCAGCGCGGACATTCGCCGCTCTGATCGAACCCCGGTGCGAGTACCGCGCCGCAACTCGAGCAGCGCGCACGCATCACGGTGCCCACCATCCGCGGCGTCCGCGGCCCGAGCATGTCCTGCTTCGGACGCGGCTGTTGCTGCTCCGTGGGCCGGTCGGCGCGCTCGCGCTTCTTTTCGCGCGCTTCCGCGTCGCTATAACCCCTCTGCCTATACTTCCGCTCCATGAAGGTCCTCCCGGGGGATGTCTGATGATACCCCCAAATCTCCTGCCCGACTTCCCTTTCACGCGAAGCGTGTGGAAAGGTAATCGTTTTCTACGATGGCCTTAATCCGTGGCTGACGCGGATCGCCTCGCCCAATACTTGCACAAGCCTTCCACGGGCAGATCCGGCTGAAGCAGTGCCGCCGGCTGGCCGAAATGCGTAAGTGCAGCTTCAGCGGCGAGATATCCGCTGCGCACAGCGCCTTCCATCGTCGAGGGCCATCCGGTTTGAGTCCAATCCCCGGCCAGAAACAAATTGCCGATCGGCGTAGTTTGTGCCGGCCGCCAACGATCCACGCATGGCTCCGGCGAAAATGTTGCGTTCACTTCTTTGATCACCGTCGCCTTCAGCACATTCGCTTCGCGCGTGGCAGGCAGCACGTCCGCCAATTCGCGGCGGCAAAGTTCAATAATTTCCGCTCGCGGGCGCGGAACCAAGTCGTAGGAAGCGCTGATCACCAACTGCAAGTACTGCCCTTCTTCGGCAATGCGCCTTTCGACACGCAGTTCTCCCCCGGGCGTTCCTTCGTTATGCCCGGTTGGACGCGCCTTCGAGCCACTCGTTTCGGCTCCACTGGAAAGCAGCGTCCGATTGAAAATCCACTGCGTCGTATGGTCGAGTAGCGTCAAAAACGGCTCCGTCATCACCGTGCGATCGAACCAGAAATGCACGCTCGTAATCGGCGACGTCTTGATGTGCCGCAATCCTTCGAGCGGCGCTCCGGATTCCGCCATCTCCCTCGGCACCAGATTCAGCAGCACATCGTGCGGCACCGCTGCGATGCAGGCATCCGCTTCCATCTCTGTGCCATCTTCGAAAATCGCGCCAGAGAATCGGTCGCCTTGCACGCAGAGCCGGCGCACCCCGCTGCGCAACCGCACTTCGCCTCCGCGCCTCGCGATTGCCTCCTGACATCCCTCGTACAGCTCCGCGAGCGGTACCGAAGGAATTCCAACTCGATATCCGCGCGCGTTGCTCAAAAAACCCTTCCAGAAAACTTCAATTCCATACTTCGCATCCGTTCGCGCCAGTTCTTCATCGAGAGCACTTACCAGTACCACCCGCCAGAACCGCTCGATCGCTCCCGGGGTCTGGCGCGACGAGTGCAGCCAGTCCAGCATCGAAGCGCCATCTGCGTGCGCCGGATTCCCTCCAGCGTGAGCGATAGCCAGCATCGCTTCCGCTATCGAACGCTTGTCCGCCAGCGTCAGCGAATCGAACAGCAGAAACGATGGCGCCATGTGCAGCGGCGGCGGCAGCGGCGAAGCTTGAATCTCCGACCGTCTCCCCACTCGATCGGCGAAATACAGCCGGTCGTAAAACCGGATCTTCTCGCTAGCTCCCACGCGCCGGTAAAAATCCGCCAGGTTCGTGCAGCAGCCCAGCGTCACATGCTGGCAATTGTCCACTTCGCTGCCATCCGGCAGCGCGTAAGACGTAGCCCGCCCGCCGAGGTGGGGACGCTTCTCGAGCAGTTGAACGCGAAAGCCTGCGTCAGCCAGCGCGATGGCGGAGGACAGGCCCGCCAGGCCGCCGCCGATTACCAGGACGCTTTGCGAGGGCATCACCCTTCCACCAACCGGCCTTTTTTACCGCGAGGCCTGCTGCGAGGAGATATTGAACTTTTTCCGCGCTCGAGAGCGAAACGCGCGAAGCGAACACATCAAAGTTGCGCTCTTCCATCCGCGCCAACAGAGTGCTGTAGGTACGAACAAGCGCCCACAAAGTGGCGCGGCTGTCGGGATCGATTTGCTTGACGAGCGCGACGCCCTCATCGTAGAAGCGCCAGGCGCGTTCCGCTTCAAACTCGAGCAGCGCCTGCACACCTTGTGTGAGCGGCCCTTGCAGATCGTTTTTAGTGCAGCCGAATCGTGCGAGGTCTTCCTGTGGCAGATAGACCCGGCCCATTTCCCGATCGGCTCGCACGTCGCGAATGATGTTGGTCAGTTGAAACGCGAGACCAAGCCGCTCCGCGAGATCGGGATCGCGTGGATCGCGAAAACCAAAAACATGCAAGCAGGTAAGGCCAACGGTGCCCGCGACGCGATAGCAATACTCGGAGAGCTGGTCGAATGTCGCGTAGCTAGCAACGGTTAGATCCATCTCCGCGCCGAGAATCAGATCATGGAAGTAGCGCGTCGGTATGTTGAATCGCGCGATTGAATCGGCGAGCGCGGGCAAAATCGCGTGGCCCCTCGTCTCGCCCGCGATGGCTTCATCAAGCATCGCGCGCCAGCGAGCCAGGCCACGCCGCTTCGCTTCGAGATCGCCGGGCTCATCCGACACATCGTCGATCAGCCGCATGAACGCATAGAGGGCGAACAGCGCGTTGCGCTTGTCGCGCGGCAGTCCAAAAAATGCGAGATAGAAGCTGCTGTGTGCCCCTCGCGCAATCCGGTTGCATTCAGTGTAAGAGGCGCGCAGGGTCTCCGCATTCCCAGCAATCACCGCTCCGCGTTCCCGTTCGGCTTGCGGAATTTCGTTCCGGACCGCCGAAGGGTTCACTTCAAAATGAGTCGGCTCAGCAGGAAAACCCCTACCGGCAGCCAAAAGTCGAGAGCCCAAAGCACGAGTCAGCAGGCGAATCTTAGTGGCAGGCCGTAGCGCAGGCCGTCCATGTAAGGTGTCGTAACCGGCGGCTTCGATTGCATCAAGAGTGGCGATTCCACCCCTGCTGAATAGCTCCAAGTCGATCCTGAGGAAGGGATCGACAGTTTGACTCAGCGGCAAACCCGCGGCAAAAAGCTCCCGGGTTTTCCGAATCAGCGACTTCATGAGTGCAACAAAACGCTCGTCGAACCGCCGTTCAACAATGTCGCTTTCACTGAGCCCGTGCTTAACAATCTCTTCAACTGGAATATAGATGCGCCCCTTGTCCAAATCGCGAGAAACGTCCTGCCAGAAATTCGCGAGTTGGAGTGCGGTGCAAGTGAAGTCCGAAAGCAGTTGTCTTTGCTCGTCAGCATATCCGCAAACATAAAGGACGAGATGACCCACAGGATTCGCGGAAAACTTGCAATATCGGAACACTTCGTCCCAGGTGGCATATCTTTGAACTTTCTGATCCTGACGGAACGCCTTAAGCAAATCCACAAATGGTCGCACCGAAATGTGTTTTGCGATGATTGTCTCGCGCAGAGCAATCAGCACCGGATGCGATGGGCCGCGCTCGGCCGAATAACACAGCCTCAACTCGTTCTCCCACGCATCGAGCAGCTCGAGGGCATGGTGGCGGTCGGGGACCTCATCGCCTAGGTCATCCGACCAGCGGCAGTAGGCGTAGAGATTGTAAAAATGCTGGTGCAATCGCTTCGGGAGCAACCACGAGACCACGTTGAAATTCTCGTAGTGATGCGTGGCCAGCCAGCGCGTGTAGCGCTCGGCTTCGGCGGCGCTGCAGCCTTCGGCGGGAAGATGGCGCGCGATTTCGAGTTCTGGTGTAGCTAACACGGTAGCTGACGCAGAGAGGTGCTTGCTTGCCTTTCGCTTTTCCGTACTGATTCAGAACGAACTCGCTCTGGTTCCCCGTTTTCGAACCAACCAGAACGTTTGCGGATAAAAAATCAGGCCGCGGAGCCGCGGCAAAATCGCTTAAGGCTTAGGGAATGATAGCAGTCTTCAACTGGCCGTTGCGGTGCTTCATATGCTCGAACACGGCCGGCAACTCCGCGAGCGGCACTTCCCCGGTGATGAAATCGCTGGCGCGAACTTCCCCGCGCGCGATCGTTTCGAGAGCTTCGCGCATGAATTGCGGCGTGTGATGAAACGTCGATTTGATTGTGATTTCGGAATAGTGCAGAGCGGCGGGATCGAACTCTACATTCACGCCGCGCGGGCAGCCGCCGAATAGATTTATCGTACCGCCTTTACGAGCCATCTGCACGGCCCATTGCCAGGTGGTCGCCGTGCCGACCGCTTCAATCACCGCATCGGCGCCGCGCCCGCCATCGCTCAACTCGCGAACGAGCCTCACCGGATTCTCAATTTCGCTGACATCAAATGCCGCCATCGCGCCCAGGCGCTCTGCCGCGCGAGTTTGTGATTTTCGCTTGCCCAGCGCGATCACGCGGACGCCGCGTGACGACAGTACGCGAACGAACTTCAATCCAATCGGACCGCAACCGATCACGACAGCCGTATCCGCCGGACGAATGCCCGTTTCCTGAATGCCTCGCAAAACACAGGCCAAAGGCTCAGCCATGGCCGCATCCACGAACGAGACTCCTTCGGGAATCTCGAGCATGTTCTGTCGAACGATTCTCCCGGGGATGCGGATGTACTCGGCGTAGGCACCGTTATTGAAGAGAAGATCTTCGCAAAGATTCGGCTGGCCCTTGCGGCAAAAGAAACACACATTGCAGGGCGCTGAATTCGCCGGCAGCACGCGCATGCCTTTGTGGACGCCGCCGTTCACAAACCGACCCTGCTCTTCGATCACGCCCGCTAGCTCATGTCCAAAAAGAGCGGGCGGCTTGATCATCCGCGCATGGAATCCCTGCTTCCAGACCTTCAAATCCGTCCCACACGTGAGCGCCACTTCCACGCGCACCAACACTTCATCGTCCGCAACGCGAGGAATGTCCACGCGCTCGATCTTCAGATCCTCGCGGCCGTACAACACAGCCGCGTTCATGTGTCCGTTTCTCTCTCGTCTCATTGGTGCGTGATCACTACTTTTAAAGTACCATCCAGCGGCCTCGCCGCCAACTCCAGCGCATCCGCGATGCGCTCCAGTGGAAACCGGTGCGAGATCATCTCCCGTATCGGCAAGCGCCGCTCGAACACCAGCGCCGCAGACTCTTCCTGATCGTCTGCGGAAGCGCTGTAACTTCCCAGAATTTCCTTTTCTTCCACCCCAACAGCAGCGGCAGGAAACTCCAATCGGGTCACCGGGTCGTTATGAGCAAACAATAGCACGCGTCCGCCCGGTCGCGCGATAGCCAGGGCTTCGGGAACTAATGACGGGTTGGGCACCGCGACTAGGACGGCGTCGGCCCCTCGGCCAGACGTGCGGCGGCGCATCTCGTCAATTAGATTTGCGGTCGCTGGATCGAAAGATTCCGCCGCGCCAAAGCGTACGCTCGCTGCGCGGCGACCTGGCATTGGATCGCTCGTGAAGATCTCGGCGCCTTCGTACTTGGAGAGCAGCATCAGAAGCATTCCAATCGGGCCCTGGCCGATCACCAGCACGGTTTCGCCGGGAGCCACCCGCGCTTTGCGGACGGCCTTGAGGCAAGTATTCACAGGCTCGATGAACGTGGCGTCCTCGAACGTCACGTCAGGAGGCAGCGCGATCATTCCGCGCTCGACCACCCAGGGCATCGCGCGGACATATTCCGCGAAGCCACCGCCGTTGGGATCGAATCCCGCTGTGAGACCGGTTTTCTTATATCCCGCGCACTGCGAGAACAGTTTTCGTTCGCAGTAGAAGCATGCGCTGCAAGGAACGTGATGAAAACTCATCACGCGGTCCCCGGATTTGAACTTCTTCACGCCCGCACCAACTTTCACGACGGTACCGGCGAGTTCGTGGCCCAAGATCTGCGGCGGGGCGACGTAGCCGTGCTCGATTTTCTTGATGTCCGTGCCGCAAATCCCGCACGCCGCGACGCGGAACAATACTTCGCCTTCGCCGATTTCCGGGACGGGGACGGATTCGACGACGACGCGTCCTTCGCCGCGATAGACGCCGGCGCGCATGTGGCCGACGGAGCCGACTGGCCTGTATGCTGGGTCGATTGGGGTGATTGTCTGGCTCATTTTCCGATCGTCAAAATCGCATTTTATTTGCGATTAGAAATTCGTAGATCATTGTATTTCAATTACTTGACCTCGATTCTAATTCCAGATTTGCGATTAAAAATTAGGGCATTGGCCTGCTCTAATCGCAACAATTGTCTCTCGCGCCGCCACTCAAACTGACAAAGCAACTGCCTTGGCGTTCTCGAGCAGGGGAGGATTCGTTACCGAACACACAAACGAATCAAGTACCCTCGCTAAGTTCGCCGCCGCCCTCTCACTATCGTTCGCTAGCCTAAGCACCCCGCCCACCTTCGAAGGGTGTCTCGCGAGTTGACCTATTACTTTCGGAATACTGACCGCTCCCTGTTCATTAAAAACACGACCGAAATCCAGCGGCAAATTCGAATCAACAGTGTCACTTATCGCTCGAATAGCAATACCAGGGACGTAACGCTCAGCAGCCGCAGTCAAAACCCAAAGGCTCTCCATATCCACAGCATCCGCGTGACCACCAAGCTTTCGCTTCTCTTCGGCGGCAGCGACCACGTGATCGGATGTTAGAAACCGGTCGACCAATTTCGCCCCCGAAACGGCGGCAGTCGCAAGCAAATCTGGATGAGCCGAATGCGACTTTGCGCCGTTGGAACCCGTGACGTTCCGGGCCACGAGAGTTTTTGCAAGACCATGCTCCGGCCGCAAAGCCCCCGATAAACCGGATACTATGCAGATGTCTGGTCGCTCTTCGAAAGCAATGCCCGCAGCGCGCTGCGCTGCGAACCGGCCTGCACCAGTGACGACGACTCGGACGCTGACTTCTCCAATCTGTTCCCGGTAGGAGTGATCGCACTGATCCGTCGCGACGCGCTTGAAATCGCGTATCCTTCGCCAGGGGGCGAATTCGTTTTCGAGGGCGAATGTGACCAATATCTTCATCGTCGGTCCATCTGCAGCTATACGACCCAAACTCAAAACCAGCCGGTCTGACGACCGGCGCTACAAAACCGTAGACCGAAAGCCTATGCCGCGGCGGCGTGTACCGCTGGTACGCTCGCCGCTTTGCCGCGGATGTAGCCGTGCTCTTCGTACCAGCGTACGGCGCGCTCAAAAGCGGCTTCGACCGGCGTTGGCTTGTAGCCCAATTCCCTCTCGGCTTTGTCGCTCTCGACAAACATGCGATGGCGCGACATCTTCACGCCATCGATTGGAATCTGGGGTTCGCGTCCGCGGAGGCGCGCAAAAAATTCGTCCGCGTAGCCTGCCGCAAGAGCGACGGCGTGAGGCAAGCGCACACGGGGTGCGGGACGCCCTACAATCGCTCCGAGAATGTCCAGAATCTGCTTCAGCGTTAGGTTGCGCGCGCCGAGAATATAGCGTTCGCCGATGAGGCCCTTTTCGGCTGCGAGCAAATGGCCAGCGGCAACGTCTTCGACGGCAACGACGTTCAAACCCGTATCTACATACGCGGGCATCTTGCCGGTGAGAAAATCGAGGATGATTTTCCCCGTTGGCGTTGGCTTCCAGTCACTCGGGCCAATCGGAGCGGTAGGATTCACGATCACCACAGGCACGCCTGCAACCGCAGCGCGAATCGCTTCCTGCTCAGCCATGAACTTTGAGCGTTTGTAGTGGCCGATCATTTCGCCAAGCTCTGATTGCGTTGCTTCGTTCGGCAACGAGCCATGGCGAGGAACGGCTATCGTTGCGACGGTGCTGGTGTAAACAATTCGTTCGACTCCAGCGCGCCTCGCTGCCTCCAAAAGCGTTCGCGTGCCTCCGACATTGCTTTCGTAGATTTCTTCGGGGTGAGCTGACCAGAGGCGGTAGTCGGCAGCTACATGAAAGACACGCCGAACGCCGCGCATGGCGCGTTCAATCGAGACTGGATCGCGCAAATCCCCTTGGACGCGCTCGACCGGCAAATCGGCGAGGACGTCTGCGTTGCTTGTGTTTCGGCAGAAGATACGGACTGCGTGTCCCTGGTTAACGAGCAACCGGGCGACGTGGCTTCCCACGAACCCTGTGGCCCCGGTAACGAGTGTGGTCATAAAATGCGGAAAACTTCGTCTCCCTGCTGTGCAGGCGCCACGGGGATTACGCGCTTCGTTGCGTTTCCGTTGCCGCCGTTTCCGTGGCCATTCGAATGGCCATTGCCATGGCCGTTGGTTTTTCTCTCGCGTTCGGTCGGCTCGCCGAGAAGACCACCCATCTTTCCGGAGACCGTCCAGCTGAGCATCTTCCAAGTGTCGCCGAGCTTCTTATTGCCGCCGAGAACTGCGGAGGCCTCGTAACCCGCATGAACCATGCAATCTTCGCAGCGCGGGTCGCGGCCGCGGCCGTACTTCTCCCAGGGCGTCTGTTCGATAAAGTCTTTGAAATTGTCGTGGTGCGCGTCTGTCATCAGGTAGCACGGGCCTTTCCAGCCGCGCGGATTGTAAGTGGGATTGCCCCACGCGGTGCACATCAGCTCGCGCTCGCCGCGCAAATATTCCATGTAGATCGGCGAAGTGACAATGTTGTAGCGCTCGAGTAGCTTGTAAGCCTGGCGGAACTTCTCGCGGATTTCGCCGCGAGACATGAAAATTTCCTTGGTCATTACCGCGGCGTAGGAATAGGCCGGGGAAAGCATGTGGCCATCGACGCCAAGCGTTTGCAGATAGGCAAAGAGGTCGGCGATCTCTTCGATGTCCGTTTCTTTGTAGATCGTGGTGTTGGAGGTGACGAGAAAACCAGCAGCTTTGGCTGCCTTGATGCCTTCAATTGCTTCGCGGAACACGCCATCTCGCTCGACGCAAATATCGTGCGTCTTTTCGAGTCCGTCGAGGTGAACGTTGAAGAACAAGCGCGACGTGGGCGTGAAATCGCGGAGATGCTTGCGAATAAACATACCGTTGGTGCAAAGGTAGATGTGCTTCTTGCGGGCAAGAATTTCGTTGGTCAGGCGGCCAATCTCGGGATAAATCATCGGCTCGCCGCCGCAGATAGAAACGATGGGCGCGCCGCACTCGTCCACAGCCTTCAGGCATTGATCGACGGTGAGCATTTCGTTGATCGTGGACTTGTATTCGCGAATGCGGCCACAGCCGGTGCAGGTTAGATTACAGGCGTGCAGCGGCTCGAGCATCATCACCAGCGGAAATTTCTGCGCCCCAGAAATGCTCTTGCGAGCGAGATAACCCGTCATGCTCGCAGTGAGGCTAAAAGGAACTCTCATCCATTACCCCCGTCTTCGATTAGATGCTTTATTTCTTCGGCGGGAATCTGCAACGCAAAAGATTTGCGCCGGCCTTTGCGCATGTTGTTGAAGCGCGCGAGCGCATACAACGGAAACGAATTCCGGTAGAGGTGATATTTCAAATAGAAAACGCACGGGAAACCCGTGCCTGTAAACTCCGCTTCGTCCCACGATCCGTCTTCATTTTGATTCTCGGTGAGCCACGCGGCGGCACGCTCGGAAGCGGAATTGTTGGGACCAACGGCCGCGAGCAGGCCAATCAGAGCCCATGCCGTCTGCGATGCGGTGCTCTTGCCTTTCCCTTTCAGCGCAGGATCGTAGTAGGAAAGAATCGATTCGCCGAAGCCGCCATCGGGATTCTGCACCGAGCGCAGCCAGTTCGCTGCGCGCAGACAATCTGGATCGGAGGATAGTCCAACCGTCTCAAGGGCACGCAAGACGCCGCTCGTGCCGTAGAGATAGTTCACACCCCAGCGGCCGTACCAGGAGCCATCAGAGGTTTGATCGTGCTTGATGAAATCACGCGCGCGATCCACCACCGGATGATGCGCGGACCAGCCAAACTGACCGAGGCACTCGAGAACGCGAGCCGTAACGTCTGCCGTTGAAGGATCGAGCATCGCGTTGTGGTCAGCGAATGGAATGTGGTTCAGGAATTGCAGATTGTTTTCGTGGTCGAAGGCGCCCCAGCCGCCGTCGCTATTCTGCATGCTGATCAGCCAGGCAAGGCCGCGACGAATCGCGCCGCGCAGAGGAGCGGAATCGGGATCGGCGACGCGACCGAGCGCCATCAGAACGAACGCGGTGTCGTCCACATCGGGATAGTAGTCATTCTGAAACTCGAAGGCCCAGCCGCCCGGGGCAGCTCTCTTATTCTTGACCTGCCAATCACCCGGACCAAGAATCTGATTCTTCAGCACCCAGCGCTCGGCGGCAACCAGTGCCGGATGCGATGGGTCGAGTCCCGCCTCTTCGAGCGAAACCATCGCGATGGCCGTATCCCAAACCGGCGAAATGCACGGCTGGACACGAATCGTGCGGCCCCTCTCGTCTTCGACTTCGTACCGCTCGAGGAATTTGATTTCGCGGTGAAGCAGCGGATCGTCCACATCCTGCGTTTCAGCAAGCAGCGCGAAAATC
Source organism: uncultured Acidobacteriota bacterium (assembly GCA_963729525.1). Classification (GTDB taxonomy): domain Bacteria; phylum Acidobacteriota; class Terriglobia; order Acidiferrales; family UBA7541; genus Palsa-295. The sequence continues at coordinate 692,807 of CAVSOB010000005.1, read as the reverse complement.
GAATTCATCATCGCGGGATAGATCGTTCCCAGTCCTTCGCTGCGTTCGAGCCGATCCCTCATCCATCTTCGCGCCCGAGCGAGGCACATCTTTCGAAACGGCTTCCATGCAGATCGTTCATAGAGCTTCAGGCCGCGTTCGAGCGCGAGAAACGCATTGCGCCACGTGAAGACGCTCTTATCCCACGCAAACGAAGCCGGCCTTTGGCCTGGAACTTTAAATAGATCGGTGACAGTGACGCCTTCCGGCAATCGCCAGTCGGGCTTGTTCGCGTAAACGATTGCCAGCGGCACGACGATCCCGCGAGTCCACGAGGACATCTCGTAGAGGTTCAGCGGGAACCAGTCCGGCAAGAGCATCATCTCGGGCGGAATCGAAGGGACCATATCCCAACTGATCGCTCCGACCATGGCGAGATAGAAGCGAACGTAGGAATTCGTGGCTTCGAGGCCCCCGAGGTCCAGTACTTTTTGCTTCGCGCGCTGCATGTGCGGCGCTGTGGCGGGATCGCCTGCCAAGCGAAGCGCGACGTATGCCTTTACTGTCGCGTTCAGTTCGGAAGGGCCGCCGTAGAAGATGTACCAGCCGCCGTCTTCTAATTGCCGTTCGCGGATATAGCGCGCCAGCTTGGCGGTTTTCTCGGATTTAAGCTGACCCAGGATGTGCAGGTAGAGAATATAATCGGATTCGAGCGTGGTATCGGCTTCGAGTTCGCCCCACCAGTAACCCTCTTGAGCCTGAGCGGCCAGCATCCAGTCGCGGCTGCGAGAAATCGCCTGTTCGACGAGAGATTCGAGGTTGCGGGTTTGAACTACCGCTGTGGCTTGACTCGATCCGCTGTGGGAAGTCTCTATACGCAGTCTTGCTTCCGGTGTCATCAATCCCTCAGATATATTGTCGGTCCTTATCGGCCCATTTAGAAATTGCAGCTTGCAGCCTGGCTACGCCATTTTAATCGCCCAGAACGAATGACGAGGCCCCTTACATGCACTGCTTGCTACGCTGCCCTGCGGAGGGCATTAGAACCGGGCGCCAGTTGCTTGCCCCCGTAATCGCATCCGCTTACCCGGCTTCCCCATTAGCCAGTCTATGGGACGTTTTGTGAGCCCCAAAAGGCTCGGTAAAAATCCTCGGCTTGATTCCACAACTTTGGCTTTTCCGTAACACCAACATTATGTTCGGGTTTGGATTGCCGGTCAACTGAATTTGCATGTCGCGTGTCCAAACCTATGATGCCGGTCAGTTAGGGAATGATGCCGGACAGAAATTGCCGCAAATCAGGCGGCAGAGGAGATCCGATTGGCTGGAGGAAACTCGGTTTGGGTTTCGGCGTCGCTGGGAGCGATCTGAAGCGCGCATCGGAATCGTGCAATGGCGAACGGAAAACGAAAGCGTCGGCGAGTTCGAGATTTTCGCGGGCTGAAATCTTGAAATCCGGATTCGCGGGATCGAGGACCATGATGAATAGCGAAGGCTTCCAGAACTTCATTAGCGCGTCGCTTTCGATTATGGCGTGGCGGGCCTTTGCGAGCTCCGTTGAGAGCGCGGGAAGGGCGTCTTGCAGCCGATTTTCTTTCGTTTCGATCCATAGGGCTCGGTGGGCACCGACGGCGAGAAAGCGCGAAGTATCGGAGTTGCCGCTTCGGCTCGATTCTTCGCGAATTGCGTAGGAATGCTGGCGCGGCGAGCAGTTGCAAGATGCGCCTTTTACCGGGCAGCCGGTTTCAGCATAAGGAGTGATTTTTACGGCTATCCAGTCTCGATTCGAGAAGGATCGGATGATGTCGGCGATGAGCGTAGACTTACCGACTTTGCGGCATTGGCCGCCAACCTCCAGCAGAAAGGCGCGCAAGGGTGCTGGAGTGCGATTCGCGGTCATCTCGACAGCAGTCCTCGTTCCGAGGTCATCGATCTGTCTTAGGGTCTTGAGACTTCGCGGATGCGGCTGCTTCCAATTTGCGGACGCGCTCTGCCAATTCCGGCAAACGCCCGAACCACCCGTATTGCTCCTTGAATTTTTCAAGTGGGCGCGCCGGAGTTCCCCACACGGTTTGACCCCTGCGGATTGTTTTGCCGGTTGGGATGCCAGCTTGCGCGCCGGCAATTGCGCCGTCTTCGAGCTTGCAATGATCGGCGATGCCAACCTGTCCGCCGACCATGACGCGCCTGCCTATCACGCTGCTGCCGGAAATTCCAGTTTGGGCCGCGATGACGGTGTGCTCGCCGATTTGGACGTTGTGCGCTACTTGCACGAGGTTGTCGATTTTTACTCCGCTGGCGATTTGAGTGGTTTCGAGCGAGCCGCGATCGATTGTAGTGTTCGCACCAATTTCCACGTCGTCGGCGATTTCGATTCGGCCGACTTGCGGAAATTTCCAGTAGCGGCCTTCGCCGAAGACGTAGCCGAAGCCGTCGCTGCCGATGACGGTACCGGAATGAACTTCGACGCGATCGCCGAGTCGCGCGCCGGCATAGAGCGTGACGCGGGGGTGCAAGATGCAATTCGCGCCGATATGCGAGCCTCGACCGATGAAACCGAAGGCGCCTATCGCGGTGCCCGCTCCGATTTCGGATTCATCTTCGATCACGGCATAAGGGCCGATGGAAACATTTGTCGCGACGTTGGCGGTGGGCGCGACAATCGCTGTTGAATGGATGCTGGATTTTGACGGTACATATGGTGAGAGCCACACCGCCGCCTTCGCAAACGCAAATTTCGGATCGGGAACTTCGAGGACGGTCTTGTCCGCGAAGCGGTGGCCTGGCGCCGCGAGCACGCACTTGGCCGCGGACTTTTCGATGCGCGGCGCAAATTTCGGAGCGTCGAGGTAGACGAGGTTATCGGCCGCGGCGTTTTCAGGTCCGGCAACGCCTGTGAGCACGAGGCTGCCATCACCTTGTAGTCTTGCGCCGAGATGTTGCGCCAATTCAGCGGCTGTGCGATTCATGTGAACCTCTTTTCGATTTTGCGCGGAATTTTTCTGCACGATGTTTCACTCAGGTTCGAAACGCTAGAACGGATATATCTCAGGCTCTCCAGGCGGGCGCGTCTTCCAGCGTTTGTGAACCCACAGCCACTGGTCCGGATGCTCGCGCACGTACGCTTCAATGACGGCCATGAAGCGCGCGGTGTTCTCGCGGACGTCGGCATCTTCATCGCCGGTGCGCACAAGATCGAGAGCGCGTGCAAATTGCAGACGATATTTCTTCTCGCCCGGGTCCCAGGCGAGAAATCCCGGAACGACGGCGGCATCCGTGCGCAGTGCAATCCTCGCGATGCCCGATGTGGTGGACGCCGGCCTGCCAAAAAAATCCACGAACACGCCTTCATCGAGCGAAGTGTTCGTGTCGGCTAAAATGCCCACCGTGCCGCCTTCGCCAAGCACTTTCAGAATAGCTCGTGCCGAGCGATTTTTTTCTATCGGCTTGTTCCCGGAAAGGCAGCGATAGCGGTTGATGAGACCGTCGACGCGAAGATTGGCCACCGGCCGGACCAGAAAATGAAGTGGATGGCCGTAGAGAGCGTGCGCGTATGGCGCAAGCTCCCAGGCGCTCATGTGACCGGTGAGGAAGAGGACGCCTTTGCCGCGGCGCTGGGCGCACTCGAAATTTTTCGCGCCATCGATGGTGACGATCTGTGAAATATTCGCGGCGTTGTATCTTGGAAATTGCGAGAACTCGCCCGCCATCCAGCCGATCTGGCGGATCATGCCGCGGATAATCCGTTCACGCTCTGCGCCGCTCATCTCTGGAAATGCGAGTTGCAGATTGAACGTCGCCGCGCGCCTCAGCGGATTGCGTACTTGATATGCGAGCGCGGCAAACGCGGAACCGACTTCACGCGCTGCGCTGCGCGGAAGAAGGCCAAGCATCTTGAGTCCTACCCATGCGGCCGCGTATTCGAGCCATTCTCGCATCGCGCGACATTATGCAAGAGGCTCTAGAGCCGATGCCAGCGAAGTGTGATGAAAGAGTGTTTGCGCGGATGTTAGACTCGGCGGGCTTGCGAACTCGAAGCACAGCGAAAAGACGAATGAATGCACAACCAAGCCCACGATGACCCGGAACAACGATTGGAACAATGACCGGAACAACGACCGAACAGACGCAACCACGACGGAGCGCTGAGTTCGTCGCCTATGCCAGCGCTGGATTGATCGTGGTGGTGTGCTTGTTCAGCCATTTGGGCGCGATCGGATTGGTGGGGCCGGACGAGCCGCGCTATGCGTGGATTGCGCGAGCCATGGCGTCGAGCGGAGATTGGCTGACGCCGCGCCTGTACGGGCAGCCGTGGTTCGAAAAACCAGTGCTGTACTACTGGGCCGCCGCGCTGGGATTTTTAATTCACCTGCCGGCGGAATGGGCGGCCCGATTGCCTTCGGCTCTTGCCGCCCTGGGGGCAGCCATTGCGATTGGCCTGCTCGGACTGAAATTCTATACAGAGGAACCCTGGCCTTTCGCGTCGCCTTTCTTGATCGCTCCGCTTATTTTTTCGACGAGCGTTGCCGCGATTGGGTTCGCCCGCGCGGCCGGGCCGGACATGTTGTTCAGCGCTGCGCTGACCATCGCGATGGCAACCGGCGCGGTTGTGCTTAATCGTCGCGGCGCCTTGCGCGTGGAGCGGGGCAATCAGGCTGCTGGTAGCGCATCGGATTCCTTTCCTCTGGCTTTATTCGGCGCTTCGCTCGGCCTTGCCGTCCTTGCGAAAGGCCCGGCGGGCATCCTTCTCGCTGTGGGCGCGGTCGGGATTTGGACGCTGGTCACGTCGCGTTGGCGCTACGCCTTCAGACTGGCTCATCCAATCGCTATCGCGATGTTCTGCCTTGTCGCGCTTCCGTGGTACGTGCTTTGCGAGCTGCGCAATCCCGATTTTCTCCGCATTTTTATTTTTCAACATAATTTCGAACGTTACCTCACTCCCCTCTTTCAGCATCGCCAGCCGTTTTGGTATTTCGTTTCCATTCTGTTTCTCGGCCTGCTCCCCTGGACAGCTTGTCTTTGGCCAGCCTTCCAAGAAGGGCTGCGACTTTGGCGGCAGAAGTCGTGGAGCACCTCGCCGGGATTCTTTATCGCGTGCTGGGCTCTTTTCCCTTTCATATTCTTCAGTTTTTCGCAATCGAAACTGCCCGGATATATTCTTCCGGCCATCCCTCCGCTCGCGCTATTGATTGCCGTTGGATTGCAACACCGGATCCTCGCGCCTAAATCCCCGGTTTCACTCGTTGCGTCTGCATGGTGCATCCTGATCGCGGTGGGCGTCACATGGATTGTGATGGCTCTCTCGGCAGTTCACTGGGTAAACCGCCTCCCTGCTGCTGCGCGCGATGTTTCTGGAAAGATGGTTTGGCACATCTCGATCATCGCTATCGCGGGCGGAATTATAATTGCGGCGCTCGCCGTTCTGCGCAACCGTGGCGCTTTGCTGCTTTCCTTTTTTCTGGCCGTGCTTTGCGTTGAGCTTGCCGGCGCACGCGTCCTGCCGGCGCTCGATCCCTTTATCTCGGCAAGATTTCATGGCGAACTCCTTCGCAATCACCGCTATCCGAATCGCGTCTTCACGTTTCATCTGAGTCGTTCCTGGCAATATGGGCTTAACTTCTACCTTGGGCGTGAAATCGCGGAATGGTCACCGGCTGATGTAAGTGCAGCGCTCGTCCTCACGACGCCGCAAGGTTTGGAGGAGATCAGAAAAACGGGCCGAGTGCAGGGACCGCTGGATGAACCTTACGAAGGAATTTTGTACGTTCCGGTGCTACCGGCCTCGCGCTAGGGACTCGTTCGCGAAACAGGCGGCAGATTCTGCAAAAAGAAATTGACGATCCGATCCTCGTATGCATGGCGGTCGTCGTCTGTCATTTCGGAATAACTCAAGCGGTCGCGTAGGAGCTGCTTCGGCTCCGGCGCTCTCGTGAAAATTTGCATGGTTCCTTGAGCAAGCTGCGGCCGGTCATCCGATTGAATAAACAACTTCGGAATTCCCTGCGTCCTGGCTAGATGCAATGAGATCGGCGGCTGGGAGCGGTAGCGATAATTCATCAGCCGGAATCCCCAGTCGGAAAAGCGATTCACATAAGGAATCACGGCGAGGCCCGAACGCTTTACTTCGATTTGCACCATGTCGCGAGGGTCATCCCAGGCGTTGTCGACAACCAATGCCGCAACTCTCGGATCAGACGCGGCCACCTCCAACGCGACATAGCCTCCCAAGTTCACTCCCCACAGGCCAAACCGCTTGGGGTCCACATCATCGCGAGTTGAAAGCGCCTGGATGGCTGCTTCCAACTCGATCGTTTCGCGATAACCGAGCGTCGTGATACCCGGGCTCGACCCATGTCCCACGAAGTCGAAGACGAACACGTTGAACTGATGATCCTGCAGCGCTGAAACCAGCGTGAGCACATCAGTGCGCTGCGACAAATAGCCGTGGCACACAACAATCGTAGGCGCACCACGCAACCCCGGGAAAAACCATCCTTCCCGCTCCGGTTGGCCAACGATAGGAAACGAAAACGGGACAGGATGCCCCATCATCACATTCAGATCGTAAGAAGCGGCCGAATGCGTGGGCTTAAGGATTTGGTACAGCAGGAAACCAGCAACGGTGGCGATTGACGCAAAGCCGAACAGGATTATCGCCAGCAGCGCAGAAACGACTTTGGCGGGGCGCGTTGTGGGATAGCGTAGCTCTGAGAGGACGGCCATCCGTTGAGCGCGAGCGCGCGATTTCGCGCCTCGACAAACGGAATGTTAGCACAATTCTTTCGGTATCCCCGTTCGACACTTGTTCGCGTTTCTATCCGGGACACCCGTTTGGGTTCTTTCACTCGTCACGGCTATAATGATTTACGGGAGCGGCTCCGGCCTACATGCAGATTGTTGACCTCCGGCAGGTCCATTCGAAAACCCTCGACGTGCTGTTTCAAGAGGAAGCTCGCCACTGGCGCGACGAACTGCACTGGGACTACCGCCCCTCGATCGATCTGATTCGGAAATTCATCGATTCCCGCTCGCTGAACGGCTTTCTCGCGCTCGATAACGGACGTCCTGCCGGCTACGGCTTCTACGTGCTGGAAGATCATAAGGGGCTGATCGGCGGACTGTTCGTCTCTTCCGATTACGCGCAATCAGCAATCCCCAAAGACATCCTCACCGAAATGTTGACGGCGCTTCGTGCCACACCGCGCCTCGAACGGATCGAGGCGCAGTTGATGCCATTTGGCATCGAATTCGATCCGGCATTCCTCTCGAGGCAGATGCGTTTGCACACCCGCCAATTCATGCTGCTCCGTCTGACGGATGCGAAGCTGAGCGAAAAGCCTTTTTCGCCAGCTTTTCGCATGGAGCCGTGGAGTGATCGGGCATTTGATTCCGCCGCGAAGTTGATTCAGCTCTCTTACGCCAATCACGTGGACGGCGACATCAACGATCAATACCGCTCCGAAGCCGGCGGAATGAAATTCCTCCGCAACATTGTGATTCTTCCGGGATGCGGACAGTTTTTACCGGAAGCATCGTTTCTCGTGCGTCCGGCGACGGGAGATCGCTTGGTCGGCATGGTTCTCACCTCGACGGTCAAAGATCGCGTGGGGCATACGACGCAGGTGTGCGTCCTTCCCGGCTACCAGGGTCATCGCATCGGACGTGCGTTGATGGAAGCTTCGATTCACGCACTGCTACGACGCAAGTATGAGTGGCTGTCGCTTACGGTAACGGCTGTGAATACGCCGGCCGTGCAGCTCTACGAGCATCTCGGATTCAAGACGATCAAGAGATTCGCGGCTGGCGTCTGGCAGGCGTAAAGAGATTACTTTTTCGCACGATCTTTCAGCAAGCCCTTCAATTCGTCCATGAATTCCTTCACATCCTTGAAATCGAGATACACGGAAGCGAATCGCACATATGCTACCTTGTCGAGCTTCTTCAAACTTTTCATCAGCAGCTCGCCAATTTCAGACGAGGTGCGTTCACGCTCAGGCGCCTCGCTGACGTACGCTTCCGCTTCGTCAACAATCGTCTCAAGCTTCCCCACCGGCACCGGACGCTTCTCGCAGGCCTTTAGCAATCCCTGCAAGATTTTCTGACGGTCGAATTTCTCGCGGCGGCCATCCTTCTTGATAACCATGTAAGGAATTTCGTCGATGCGCTCGTACGTGGTAAACCGGCGGCTGCACTTCAAGCACTCGCGGCGGCGGCGAATCAAATCGCCGGTGCGCGCCTCACGCGAATCCACCACTTTGTCGTCCAGATGCGCGCAAAATGGGCACTTCACCGCGAACTCTCTTCCGAATGTGCAGCCTGCGACTCTGTGCCGTCCATCAGGCCGGCTTCGCTCGCGCGCTCTTGCTCCTGTACCATCCGCCGCAAATCTCTCATTGACCAGCCTTCGCTCAGCATCAGAGGCACGCCCGCCAGAGAGCAACTCGCGAATGAAATGAGCCACACAGCCATGGAAGCGGCCACGGCCGGTTCATGTTCTACTCCAAAGATCAACGTCAGCACAAGAATTGTGCTGGCTTGCGCTCCGCCTCCCACACCCGGCAATTGCGCCACCGACCCCACCATCCCGAACGCCAAAACCAGCAGGGCATCGGTAAAGCCGAGCGTTGCCAGCCGGCCGCCAAACGCATGCATCACCCACAGGTATACAAGCGCAACCAGAATCCAGTGCAGCGACGTGTACACCATCAACAAAAGCAGATCGTTCCAGGTGCGAATTGCCTGGAGTCCCTCACTGAATCCTTCCACGAGCACAACGATCTTCTCGCGCCATCCGCTGCGCCATTTGGGATTCCGCAGAAAGTTTGTGAGCAAACGCGCGCCTTGAAATCGGAAGTACGCTAGCAGCGCGACAATCACAACGAGTCCGTAGAGGAGCGCGCGTCCCACAGAGCGCGCGAACACCAACAGACGCGCGGTATTCTCGTTCACCGCTCCACGTTGATGGAAGAGGGCCAGTGCGACGCCAGCCAGCACTGCCGTCGCGGCAATGTCCGCAATGCGCTCGAGAAAAAAAACGCCGAACATCCCCGCCACCGGCAGCGAATCCTTCTTGGCGATCAGCACCGGACGGATCGGCTCGGCAGGGCGCCCCAGCAAAAAAAGGCACGTGAACCCCATTAGCGTCCCTTTATACACGTTCCAGAAATGAGGCGGGCCGAGCGTGCGCGAAAATTGCATCCACCGCAGCGTGCGAACCGCGTAGCAAGCGAAAATCGTCACCGTCGCGAGCAGCAAAAGAGAAAGATTTGCGTTACGAACGGACTCGGCTACCATGCGCCAATCGAAATTTTTCAGAGCGCCGGAATGTCCAACTTCGTAGACGATAAAACCGAGGACGACTGCCGCGATGAGAAACGTGAGGTACTTCCGCCACTTGGAAGGCATTCGTCGCAAGCTAACAGCTACATTCGGAAAGTGTCAAGGCGTGCGTTCGCCATGGTTTCTCGTCTCTACGCGGCTTGTGTTCTTTCGCGCAGGACGGCTAAGATGCACCCCGAATGGTGCGGAACTTTTCGACCCCATTTTGCGTTTCATGACTGAGGCCTGAAAGGTGATCCAACGCGCGAGGCTGAGGAAGATTGGAGCCCGACGCTCAACTGGTACAGCAATGTCTCCGGGGCGAAGGGCCGGCCTGGGAGGAACTCGTGCGGCGACACACGAGGCGCGTGTACAACATATGCTACCGCTTCACGGGGAACGCGACGGACGCCCAGGATTTGAGCCAGGAGGTTTTTCTGCGCATCTATCGGACGCTTGCGAGTTATCGGCCGGCATACGGAGCGTTTCCCACATGGCTCACCAGCGTGACGCGCAATCTGCTGGTGGATCATTACCGGCGAACGCGCCACGACCGCGTGACGGATTCGATCGACGATGCGATGCCAGTGCTCGAGGAAAAGCACTCGCAGGCGCGAACGCCGGATCGGCTCGCCGAAGCCTCCGAGTTGAGCGCGCAATTGCAGCGCGGACTCGCACGCCTTTCGCCGGAACTGCGCGAGGCGGTGATCTTGCGCGATTTGCAGGGCTTGGAATACAACGAGATTCAGGCCGTGCTCGAAGTGCCCGAAGGCACCGTAAAGTCAAGGATCAACCGGGGTCGCATCGAGCTGGCGCGAGTTCTCCAGGAGATGGGCGTGCGGCCGTCATGATTTAGCCGGCACGATTTGTAGGTCGCGGTTTCAACCGCGACGCTAGCATTTGGAGCACGTGAAATGGATTGGAACTGCAAAATTTCGGACGAGCGGCTGAGCGAATATCTCGACGGCAAACTTTCGCCCGCTGACGCTTCCGCGTTTGCGGCGCATGCCGCCGGTTGCGCAGATTGCGCGCAATTAGTCGCCCGTGTCGGCGGACTCGTTGGTCAGATGCATCAGCTCGCAGAAATCGAAGAGCCGCCGCAGCTCATCCAAAACATCCTCGACGCCACAATCGGGCCGCGCACTCAAAAATCAGGCTGGAAGAAGTGGTTTACCTGGGTGCCGATTCTCTGGCAGCCGCGGTTCGCCATGGGCCTCGTCACCGTTGCTGCTTCTCTCACGATCGTGATTCACTCCAGCGGAATCACACCGGCAAAGCTGAAGCGCGCCGACTTGAGTCCCGCAAGCCTCTTTCACTCAGTGAATCGTCAAGTGCATCTCACATACGCGCGCAGCGCGAAATTTGTAAACGACCTGCGCGTGGTTTACGAAATTCAATCGCGCCTGCAACCAGGTCCCGAGCCTTCTCCGTCATCGGCTCCTGCGCCCGAGCAGAAGCAGTCGCAACCGGAGCCGTCGACGCCGCAGCAGAAGTCGGATAAGAATCCGCCACACGATCGCAGCCAGGTGCATGGCGGCAGCCTGTTCGCAGTGCTGATGCCGTCAACCTTTTCCGCTTCTACAATCGCAACGCTTACCGGGAGCGCTCAATGACATGTGCCGTGCACACCGATCGCGAGGCCACCGGCTATTGCCGTAACTGCGGCAAAGCGCTTTGCCCGGAGTGCACGCGTGAAGTTCGCGGCGCTCTCTATTGCGAGGACTGCCTATCGAACCTGCTCGCAGCTCCGTCAGGCCCAGCAGGCCTCGGTGCAACGGCGGGCGCCGCCCGCTCGGACGTGAATCCGGGTCTCGCCGCAACGCTCGGCTTCATTCCGGGCCTCGGCGCAGTCTACAACGGCGAGTACGTCAAAGCGTTGATTCAGGTTCTTATCTTTGGCGGTCTCATCGCCGGGCTTAACAGCGATATGCCCAGCGGATACCTTGCGTTCCTCGGCATCGCTCTCGGCTGTTTCTATTGCTATATGCCGATCGACGCCTACCGCGTCGCGAAAGCCCGCCAACTCGGGCAGGCTGAGCCTAGCGCGATGGTCGACGCAAAGGGCGCGCGGCCCATCGGAGCGTTCGTCTTGATTCTCATGGGCGTGCTTTTCCTTCTCTCGAATTTCGGTTTGCTGCAGACAGACTGGTTCGAGAAAGCATGGCCCATTGGCCTGATTGCGCTAGGCGGCTGGCTCATCTGGGATCGCACGCACCGAAACGGTTAGGAGCGCCTGAATGCCGGACGAACTCAAAACACGCTGCACCTGCCCCAATTGCCGCATCCGCGGATTGATGGGACCCGTGATGCTAATCACTATCGGCGTGCTTTTCCTTGTCCGCGAATACACACGTTTCGGCATAGGCGAACTCTGGCCGATCCTGCTGATCGTAGCCGGTATCGTTCTCGTTGCACAGGCCATGGCCTCTCGCGAAGGGCACATCGGTTCGTGAGGAGCGCGTGAGCAACGGCGAACTCCCACAGCAATCGCAGCGAAGCTCGATTTTTGCCGGCTTGCTTCTGATTTTTCTTGGCGCTCTGTTCCTTCTGCATCGCTTCGATCCTGAGCTCGGAATCGGCCATTTGATTGCGCGCTATTGGCCTGTGCTGCTAATCATTTGGGGCGTGGCGAAGTTGGTTGACCACCTTGCAGCACAACGCAGTGGTCACGCTCGGCCTCCGGTGTTGTCCGGCGGCGAAGCGGTGTTGCTGGTGCTGCTCATTGTCGTTCTCGGCTGGATTTGGGTGGTGGACTACATTCACATGAAGCATCCGCAGCTCGAAGTTGACGGCATCGGCCTTTTCTCGCACCGGCACTCGGATACGGAAATGATTCCTTCGCAAACAATTCCTGCGGGCGCGCATGTGACGGTCGAGTCCGGTCATGGCGATCTCATTATTCATGCGGGCGAGGTCAACGAAATCCGCGTCGAGGCAAATAAGTCAGGCTCGGCGCCGAGTGAATCGTCCGCACGCGAGCGAATGAAGCAGGTTCGAGTGATCGTCGAGCATTCCGGCGGCGGATATGTCGTTCATCCGGTGAATCAAGATCGAGCCAGCGGCGATGTTTCTGTCGATCTCGATGTTGAGCTGCCGAAAAGCGTTTCACTGACTGCCATCAGCGCTCGAGGGGATATCAACATCTCCGGAATTGCCGGTGCCATCAGCGCCACCACCCAGAACGGGGACATCGAGATTCATGATGCCGGTTCCGATGTGAACGTGCAGCTGCAAAAAGGGGACGTGCGTTTCTCCAATGTCGCCGGAAATGTGCGCATCAGCGGCAAAGGCAGCCAGATCGACGTGTCTGACGTTGCCGGCGATGCCATGATCGAAGGCGATTTTTACGGGCCGATTCGCATCCGCAATGTGAAAAAGACCACGCACTACGCGTCGCAGCGAAGCGATCTCACACTGCAGCATCTTACCGGCCAGTTGGAACTCGACTCTGGCAACATCGAAATTTCCGACGTCGCCGGCGCTGCGAGAATCACCACTCATAATCAGGATATCGATATCGAAAATATCGCCGGCAAGCTCGATGTTTCAAATTCGCATGGCGACATTAGAGTCCGCTACTCCGACCCGCCGCGCGAAGATGTGAATGTAGTGAACGACTCGGGTGAAATCGATCTCACGCTTCCCGCCAACTCCAGCTTCCAGATAGCGGCCGTTTCACGTTCCGGAGAAGTGCAGAGCGATTTCGAAGATGCCTCGCTCAAGCTCGCGAACCAAAGCGATACTGGACGACTCGACGGGACAGTCGGCTCTCACGGTCCACGTATCACCCTCACCACGAGTTACGGCACAATCTACCTACACAAGTCCTCTTGAACTCCTCACGCTCCGCCGGCGCCGCGTAGGCGGTCCAGCGTTGCGAAAAACTCCGGAAACGAGACGCCCACGCATTTCGCGTCGCGTATTACCGTGTCACCTTCAGCACCAAGTGCTGCCACTGAAAGCGCCATGGCGATGCGATGATCCCCTTGCGGATCCACTTTCGCTCCGCGCAATTTCCCGGCCGACTGGCCTGCCACTCGAAGTCCGTCCGGGAATTCCTCCACGTCTGCGCCCATCTGGCGCAATCCCGCCGCGAGCGTCGTAATCCGGTCGCTTTCCTTTACGCGCAGCTCCGCCGCGTCATGAATTTCAATTCCCTTCTCCGTATAAGCGCCAAGCGCCGCAAGCATCGGCAATTCGTCAATCATTTCGGCCACTTGCGACCCGGCGATGCCGCCGCCAGAAAGTTGCGAATATCTTATCGACAAATCTCCGACTAGCTCGCCATCGCGCAATTGCACCGAAGCAAGATTGATTTGCGCTCCGATAGAAATCAGAAAATCGAGCACTCTCGCTCGTGTGGGATTCAGTCCCACGTTGTGCAGCATGAGCGATGAATCGGGAAGAATGAGCGCGGCGCATGTGAGGAACACTCCAGCCGATAGGTCGCCCGGCACTGTTAGCTGCTGGGCGGTGAGTTTTGGCCGCGGATGAATCCGAGTCGAGTTTTTCGCGGTTTCGACCCTCGCGCCAAACTCGCGCAACGCGAGTTCGGTGTGATCGCGGGTGCTAACCGATTCATGCACGGACGTCACGCCTTGGGCATACAGACCGGCAAGCAATATTGCGGATTTCACCTGTGCGCTTGCCACTGGCAGCGTGTAGTCGACCGCGCGCAAATTTCCGCCGCGGATTTCAAGCGGTGCCAAATCTCCATCGCGCCCGCGAATCTCCGCGCCCATTTGCCGAAGGGGCTCTGCCACGCGCCGCATGGGACGTTTTCGCAGCGAGTCGTCGCCCGTGATCGTGGAAGCAAATTTCTGCCCGGCGAGCACGCCAGAAAGCATTCGCATCGTGCTGCCTGAATTCTCCGCATCGAGCGCCCGTTTCGAAGCCTTTAGCCCATCGAGACCCCCGCCGGTGATACGAACACGCTCCCGCGTAGCTTCAATTTCAACCCCCAGTCTGCGCAGGCATCCAAGCGTACTTCGGCAATCGGCCGCCGTTGCGTAATTGAATATTTCGCTCCGTCCCTCAGCCAGCGCCGCCAAAATCGCATACCGATGCGAGATGGATTTGTCGCCCGGCAAATCAACGACGCCGGTAACATGTCCGCCAGGCGAAATTGTTTTCTTACTCACCGCGCGATTCTAGCACGCTCCTTTCGCGCCCCTGTTCCGCACCATTTACAGGGCCTCCGCCCTGCCCACATTTGCGCTGCGCTCCCCACGCAGCTTCACAACCGCGCTCCCTCGCGCAAGTCCGTCACCAGGCCGCGGCCCCAGGATCTCACCTTCATTGAGGTCGCTGTTGGCGCACATCGGGCGGTCGCCGAGATGCCCCCGCCCGGTGTCTATAACTGGCAGGAGTCAACATGCGAACAACCGTTTGCATAGGTTTTCGCATCTTGCTACCGTCTTGCTTGGGCCATGAAATTGCCTATAGTAACCGACATACAGGGGTCGGTGGCGCGAAGCGGGAGCGGCCTCCGGCTACTCGTCGCACGCGGGGAGATGTCTAATAGCAACAGCACCCGATTCAGAAATTCGGTTAACTCCCGCAGAATGAAGGTTTACGTAATTTCTAATCGCTACAAAACGAGCACTTGCGCAAGAAACGTCTCAGCGTTCAGCTTGAGAAATGGCACAGAAATTCCCTCGTTTGCTTCTGGAATTGCCTCCGCGTATCATCAGTGTTCCATGTTCATGCTTTTTAGAAGGTTGTGGATGGCGATCCTCGCTGTCCTGTTTGTCTGCTCGCTTCCCCTCTACGCCGGAGATTCTCCCGAAATCATGCCGCTGAGCCAGATTCAGCCCGGTATGAAAGGCGTCGCTTACACAATTTTTGAGGGCGATCAGATCGAGAAAATGGATCTCGTAGTCCTCGGCACGCTTCGCAACGCACTCGGTCCGAAACAAGACGTGATTCTGGTGAAGTTGGTCGGCGAGAAAGTCGAGCGTACCGGTGTCGTAGCCGGTATGAGCGGCAGTCCGGTCTACTTCGACGGAAAGCTCGCCGGAGCGCTCTCGCTGAAGCTCGGTATCTTTACAAAGGAAGCTATCGGCGGCGTCACTCCGATCGAGAACATGCTCGACGTCGAAAAGGCCGCAGCCACTCCCGCGAGCCCCATGCCAGGCGCGACGCCCGCGAACCCTGCATCGACCAATGAAACCCGTATTCCGCTACCCGAAAATTACGCTCACCAGACGAGCGCAGGCGGCGGGCAATTCCTTGTGCCGATTGAGACTCCGCTAATTTCTACTGGCATATACCCTGAAACGCTGGCGCAATTCGGGAAACAACTTTCTGCCTGGGGTATGACGGTGATGGCTGGCGGGACCGCCGCTCCGTCGCCCGAGGATGCCAACCTGAAACCGGGCGATATGGTTGGTATGGAGCTCGTGCGCGGAGATCTTTCGATTGCACCTGGTTGCACCGTGACGCTGGTGGATGCTGATCGAGTTTTCGCCTGCGGCCACCCGGTTTTTGGATTTGGCGCCGTTGCTATGCCTCTGACGCGCGGGCACGTGATTCTAACGCTTGCTTCTGCGATGGCTTCGACGAAAGTCATGTCTACGGGGGGCACGATTGGCACCCTCACGCAAGATCGCCTCACAGCTGTGATGGGCAAGCTCGGCCCTGGTCCCGCGATGATTCCAATGGATGTGCAACTTGCCACACCGTCGGGCGAGAAAAATTTCCATTTCGAAGTGATCGAAAGCCCGCAGCTGACGCCGCTGCTTGTTGCCATGGCCACGTTTAACGGAATTGTCGCTAGCCCGGCGTACAGCGAAGGATCCACACTGTCACTCGAAGGCTCGATCGACATCAAAGGACACACGCCGGTGCGGCTCGAAGACCTGTTCGCTCCAACCGACGCGCCGGTGCCTACCGGTTTCTTCGTCGCCACTTCCGTGCAGGGCGCTTTCGCTCGCGTTTATTCGAATCCTTACGAGCTTCCCCATTTGGCGCACATTCAAATTCGCGTCACCACGATGCCGGAACGCCGCGTCGCTACGATTGACAACGCCTGGATTGAAAAGAGCGAAGTACGGCCGGGCGAAACGGTTGCCGTGAAAGTACAGCTACGGCCCTATCGCGGCGCACCATTCATTCAGGAAATTCCGGTAACGATTCCGGCGCAATCGGCGCACGGCAATTTGCAGCTCGTGGTGAGCGACGCGGAAACCCTCAATCGCAATGTGCAGATGCTTGCCGGAAACTCGCAGCAGCTTCCCGGTCTCGAAGAGCTGATTAATCTGATCAATCGCGAACGCCAGAACGACCGTCTCTACGCCACGCTTTTCCAGTCAACGCCCACGCTTCTCGTCGAAGACAAGGAAATGCCCAACGCGCCTTCCTCCGCCATCAATGTGCTCGATCAGCGCCAGAGTTTCGGTGGCGCGCGATTGCTCGGTCAATCGAAAGCCGGCGAATGGTCCGTCGAGATGCATCAGGTGATCGCCGGTGAGCGCTCGCTGACGATCACGGTTAAGTGATTTCCGGGGTACAGGAGATGTTGTTTTGATGATACGGCGAACCATTCTCGTGTGCGTGCTGGGAGCGGGTCTGAACACAGTTGCCGCGATTCCGGCGCGAGCCGAGCACACTCGCACCTGGCGGCAATCGGAGTCCATCGAATTCGAGAAAGGCACCGCGAAAGGCGTCGCGATTCGTAGCGACGGAAAGCTGATGCCGGCGCCGCGCTTTGCCCCGTTCTCCGATCCGAATCTCGCTTATCTCTGGACGCTCCGCCTCGATTCCAAGGGACGGCTGTATGCGGCGGGCGGATCCGATGCGAAAGTGCTTCGCTTCGACGATTCTGGTAAGCCAGCCACAGTATTCGAATCCGCTGAGCTAGCGGCACAAGCCATCGTCTTTGATTCGCACGATAATCTGTACGTCGGAACCTCGCCTGACGGCAAGGTCTATAAGGTGACGCCCGACGGCCAGAAGAGCGTCTTCTTCGAGCCCAAGACAAAATACATTTGGGCGCTGGCGATCGATTCCAACGGCTCACTCTTCGTGGCGACCGGCGATTCCGGCCAAATCTTCGTCGTGGGACCAGACGGCAAAGGCAAACTTTTCTACCAGAGTGACGAGCGGCACGCACGCTCGTTGGCGCTCGATGCGAAGGGTAATTTGTTGGTCGGTACCGATCCCAACGGTCTTATCTTGAGGATCGAAGTCGCGCACAAGAACGGCGCGACTTTGCCCGACGCAGGCGCTTCATTCGTTGTGTACGAAACCAACAAGAAGGAAGTCACCGGACTTCTCACGGATTCGGCAGGAAATCTTTATGCGAGTGCGATCGGCGAAAAAAATCGCCCGACCACTCCCAGCGTGCCTGCCGTCATTCTCCCGGCTCCCTCGCAGCCACAGCAAATCACTGCTCAGCAGCAGTCTGGAATCTCCATCGCTCAGATTCAGGCGCAAACACAGACTCAAGCGCCGTTCTCGTTTTTTCCGTCCACCTCAGGCGGCTCGGAAGTCATGAAAATTGCGCCTGACGGCTCGCCTGAGTCTCTTTGGACCTCGCGCGATGAACTCGCCTTTTCCATGGCTCTTTCACCGTCAGGGAAAATCCTGCTGGGCACGGGAAATAAAGGCGCCATCGTCGAATTGGACAGCCAGAACATCTATTCAACGGTTGCGAAAACAGCTTCCGCCCAAGTGACGAGCCTTGTCTCCGGAGCCGGCGGCAAGATTTTTGTGGCTACTGCAAATCCCGGAAAAATATTTACGATGGGTCCCGGATTTGAATCTGATGGAAGCTTTGAGTCCGACACTTTCGACGCCAAGATTTTCTCGCACTGGGGCCGGCTTACATGGTGGGGCGACAACGGCGCCACGGCCGGCAAAGTCGCTTTCTATGTGCGCTCGGGAAACACGTCGAGCCCGGAGAAAAACTGGAGCGCATGGTCAGGCCCTTACAAAAATGCCTCCGGCGAAACGATTAGCTGCCCGCCCGCGCGTTTTGCGCAGTGGAAGGCCGTGTTTCTCGATACCGACCACGGCGGCGCGCCGAATGTTTCCTGGGTGAGTCTCGCCTACCAACCCAAGAACGTAGCGCCCGTGATTGACGACATCGCCATCCAGGATCCCGGCGTTCGCGTTCAGGGGTTTGCGCAGCAGATCTCCGGCCCCGGAACTCCGGTTCCGGCGCTGGTGAAAATGCCACAACGTCAGGGGGCCATGAATTTCGCTTCCCCTCCGCAGTTGCAACAGAAGATCGATGTGCCGCCGCAGGGATTTCAGGATAAGGGCTATCAAAGCGTGGTGTGGACCGCGCACGACGACAACGACGACGATCTGATCTTTGCGGTGTACTACCGCGGAGAAGGCGAGCAGAACTGGCGCTTGCTGAAGGATAAAATCACCCAGCGATTTTATTCCTGGGATACCACGACGATGCCGGACGGTGCCTATTACCTGAAGGTCGTGGGTTCGGATTCGCCGTCAAATCCGCCGGACCAGGCCCTTTCGACCGACCGCGAAGCCGACCGGTTCGAGGTGGCAAACACACCGCCACGCATCGAAAATCTTCACGCGCAATCGAATTCGCCGACCGCCACAGTGACCTTCGAAGCCATCGGTTCTTCCGCAGCGATCGAGCACGCACAGTACAGCCTCGATGCGGGTGATTGGCTGGTCGTGTTTCCGACCGGGCTTCTCTCGGACTCGCCGAAGGAAACGTACAATATTCAAATCAGCGGCCTTACTCCAGGCGAGCACACGATCGCGGTGCAGGTCTCGGATCGCTTTGCCAACACTACAGCCGCGAAAATCACTTTCTCAGCGAGCGGTCACTCGAGCAAATAGAACAGCGTCTAGGAATTAATTGTCCCAGTTGCGGAATCGTTGAAGCGGTTCGAACTGCTCCACACACGCGCCCACTCCCATCCATCCACGCTCATCCGCATATTGCTCGACATGCACCACTCGCGCGCTGCATCGCACCGGCTCGGGACTTCGCCCCGTCAATTCACGCGGCAGCGTGAAATAAAGCTCCATCGCCTGCCCGATTTTCACCTTCTGCGCGGTCTTGAAATAGATTCCGCGCTCGGACAAATTCACCGCCTCGCCTTCCTGCATGTCGAGCACGCGAGCAGGTTTCGATGTAGCGACAGCGCTGCTCATCTGATTGCTCGCCGTGGCAACGCTAGGTGCGGCGTGGCTATTTGTCACTACGTTTCTAGATACCGTCGAGCCGGCTGCTACAGACAAAGATTCGCTCGCGAGGGGGCGAATCCGGATTGGAATCGAGAAAATCTTACGGGGTGCGATACGGCGTTCGCTGCTGGACATAGTGCCTCCTGGGCGGTAATCGAAAATGTCAGAGGAAATACTTCCAGAAGGGGTTCAGCGAGAATCGCACCGCACCAAAACCGAGTCAAGGATTTTAATGTTTTGTCCGCAGAAAATCGTACGATGAGTCGCCCGACGCGTTCGCGCCGAACAAGGTGTGCCATAATGCACATGTCCGTTCCATGACGACACAGACTCAGATCCTCGCTCCCGATATCGAAGCGATTCGCCTTGCGCATCGCCGTATTTCGCCGCGAATCCATCGCACACCTGTGCTGACGTCCGCATCGCTCGACGAAATCGCCGGTGCGCACCTTTATTTCAAGTGTGAAAATCTGCAAAAAACTGGCTCGTTCAAAATACGAGGCGCCACGAATGCCGTCTTTTCGCTCACTGACGAAGAAGCCCGCAACGGAGTCGTCGCGCCCTCGTCGGGAAACCATGCGGCGGCGCTCTCGCTGGCAGCGCGGTGGCGCGGAATTCCGGCATACATCATCATGCCGTCGAACGCGCCCGCCACAAAAAAACGCGCCGTGGAAAGTTACGGCGGCCGAATCACCGAATGCGAGCCCACGCTCGCGTCGCGCGAGGCAACCGCGGCCCGCGTCATGAGCGAAACTGGCGCGCATCTCGTCCATCCCTACAATGATGTTCGCGTGATGGCCGGCCAAGGAACCGCTGCGCTCGAACTGCTCGAAGAAATCCCCGAGCTCGATGTGATCTGCACACCGGTCAGCGGCGGAGGTCTGCTGAGCGGCACCGCGATCGCAGCGAAAACCGTGCGCCCCGAAATTCGAGTCGCCGCCGGTGAACCCAGGAATGCTGACGATGCCTACCGCTCGCTTGCATCGGGACGAATCGAAGCAGGCTCGGCGAACGAGACGATTGCCGACGGCTTGCGCGCTGTCCTCTCCCCGCTCACTTTCTCGGTGCTTCGCGAACACGTGGACCAAATCTGCCCGCTCACCGAAGAGGAAATCATTTCAGCGATGCTTCTGCTCTGGGAACGGATGAAATTAGTCGTTGAACCATCCGGCGCTGTTGCAGCCGGCCCTGCGCTTTTCCGAAGGCTTGGCGCAGAAGGCAAGAAGGTGGGAATTATTCTTTCGGGCGGGAATCTCGATCTGACGAAGCTCCCGTTCGCTTCCTAGTGACGAATCGCGAGTCGTTAGCCACATTCAGCGTTCAGCGTGCCACGAAACCCCGCCTACAAATCATCCGGCGGGCGCCAATCAGCAGGCGGAAATGCGATTCCCCAGAAGCCCGGCTCGGTTGCGGCAAATTCCAGCGGAGTGTGAAATCCTTCCGGCATTTCCCGGGGCACGCGAACCACCTTGCACGCCACCTGTTTTTTGGTAACCGTGTGTTCGAGAACCAGCTGGGTATCGAGCGCCAGGCTGCGCGGCATTGCAATCAGCGCTCCATGGTCATTCACGCTCAACGTCGTCACTTCAAAGGTGGAATTCTTGCTGCCGAGTGCGACATGAATGTTCACGCGCACCCGCAAAAGCACGCGCTGGCTGCGCCGCCGCTCTTCCCCCGCGACAGCCTGGCGCACTCCCGCAGCTCCCGGCGCATGCGCAATGGCTGATGGGTTCGGTTTCGCAGCTGCTGCGGCCGGCTTCGCGGGCGGAACGGCGGTCTTCACCTGCGGCGTTGCTGGCCTTCCAGTCGCTAATTTCAGATTTTCAATTTTCAAAGCTCAACACCCCAGAACTCTAAATCGGCCGCAACGAACTCTACCCCCAGATCCCAGCCGTCCGGCCGCTGCATTCCCTTCCAGACCACCAGCGCTTCCGATCTTTGCCGCGTCGCAAGATTCGTGACGCGAATTCTCTGCTGCAAGTCGAGTTCCTTTGGGCTCACCAACAGGCAGCCGTAGGTGCTGACAACTCGCGTAAAGCTTGTTTCAAAATGGGACGTTCCATTCTGCCCGTTCCATTCCACAGCTATAGGTACGCGCGAATTCATGCGCGGTCCGCGTCGCTTGCGCCGGCTTCTGATATCCCGCGGTAGATCGAGTAGTGACATCCTGAAGCGCTCCCCGTGGGCTGGATACAAAACACGGGGCGAAATCCCGCATCCTGAATCGTTCTGCAGTCGAAACCGCATCGTAAAGAGCAAATTCAACGGGGTCAATGGTACGCAACGACAGGCGAAACTGTACCGAAGAACAAGCGGAGGTACAGCTCTCGAATTTCCGTCAACGACCGTGGGTAACAGATTTGTATTTACCCGGGAGGCTCAGCGGAACGCTGTGTGCTACAGAATCTATTTCCCGTTCTTGCGCGACTTCCCGAACTGGCCTAAACGGAAATGGACGGCGTCATCCCGCGGCGGCCTGATCCAGATACCAAACCACGCCTCGAGCTGGACGAATTCTGCCCGCCGGATACTTGCTCGGCACGTTATGAGGCTCGCTTCGTAGTGCCGCAAGAATTTCACGCTTGTTCTCTCCAGCGACAAGAAAAAATGTGTTGAGCCCTTGATTCAGTACGACGAGGGTCAGGGTGAGCCGCTGTGGCGGCTCGGCAGGCACTGTGACCGCCACAACCCAGCGGCGCTGTTCATCGAGCGCCGGCGATCCCGGGAATAGAGAAGCTGTGTGTCCTTCTACTCCGAGACCAAGCAACTGGACATCGAATGCCGGAGCACCCTCGCCGAAGAATTTTCGCAGCTCCACTTCATAGGCTTCGGCCGCTTTTTCCGGAGCAGGAAAATTCGTCAGCATCGGATGCAGGTTCTCTTTTGGAATCGGCACATGATCGATCAGCGTTTGCCGCGCCATGCGGTAGTTGCTGAGCAGATCGTCTTCCGGCACGAACCTCTCGTCGCCGAAAAACAGATGCACGTGCTCCCAAGGAGTCTGCGTCTTGTATTTTTCCGCCCAAAGCGTGTAGAGCTTCGCCGGAGTGTGGCCGCCTGCCAAGGCGATTGAAAAGCGGCCTCGTTTCGCCACTGCTTCATTCACGATGCGCAGAATTTCGGCGAGCGCCGCTTCGCTCATTTCTGCGATGGTCGGAAAAATCCGGCTTTCGAAATACATGGCTTATTTTGTACCTGCAGTCTTCACGGCATGTCCGCCAAATTCGTGGCGCATCATTGCCAGCAGCTTATTGGCAAATGGCTCAGGGTCCTGCGAACGGAAACGCATGTCGAGCGCGCCGGAAATCACCGGCACCGGAACGCCCAGCTCCACGCCTTCGATCACGGTCCAGCGGCCTTCGCCGGAATCGGTGACGTACGCTTCAATTCCGCTGAGAGTAGGATTCTTCGAAAGCGCGTCCACCGTGAGGTCGAGCAGCCAGGAACGAATCACGCTGCCAAACTGCCAGATTTTGCCCACCTGCAATAGATCGAGCGAAAATTCCTTCTTGTGGCGCAGCAGATCTAATCCCTCCGCGTATGCCTGCATGATTCCGTATTCGATTCCGTTATGGACCATTTTCACGAAGTGCCCGGAGCCGGCGGGACCCACACGTCCCCAACCTTTGTCGGGACCGGGCGCCAGCGTCTCAAAAATCGGCGAAAGGCGCTTCACTACGTCCGCATCGCCTCCGACCATCATGCTGTAGCCTTCCGTGATGCCCCATACGCCGCCACTCGTGCCGCAATCCACGAAATTGATCTTCTTCGGCGCCAGCGCAGCCGCGCGGCGAACGGAATCTTTGTAATACGAATTGCCGCCATCGATGATCGTGTCACCGGGAGAAAGATGGGGCACGAGCGCGGCAATCGTCTGGTCTACGGGGTCTCCTGCGGGCACCATCAGCCAGATGGCGCGCGGGGCCTTTAGTTGAGAAATAATATTGTCGAGCGAATTTGCGCTGCCCGCCCCTTTCTCGGCCAGCTTTTGAACCACCGCCGGATCGCGATCGAAACCGATCACGCGATGGCCGCCGCGAACGAGCCGTTCCGTCATGAATCCGCCCATCTTTCCCAAACCGATCATTCCGAGTTCCATCGCGATTCCTCCTGGCTAATTTTTGTCGGCGGTGACGCCGAGCTTCGCAAGATCTGCTTTGAGTTGTTCGAGGTTCTTTACCAGAATCGTTTGCAAACCCAGTTCGCGGGCGCATTCGAGATTGAGTTCCCGGTCATCAATCATCACGCACGCAGAGGGCTGCCGCTGCATGATTTCCATCACCCGCCGGTAAATTTGAATATCCGGTTTGCGCACGCCGAGATAGCACGAGCTGAAAAATACTTCGAAACAATCTTTCAACTTAAACTGCTTGATGCGGTATTGGTTGATTTCGCGCGATTCGTTGTTGAGTGCCGCCATGATGTATTTGCGTGAAGCTGCTATCTTGCCACAAAACGCGAGCGCCTCCGGAAACGGCTGCGATTGCGCGAACATGAAGGCCTTGAAGTCCTCGGGTTTGAACTCTCTCGGCCGGTAGAATACCGTTCGCTGTACGTATTGATCGAGAGTTGCCTGCCCGGTCTCAAAGGCGTTGAGCATCAACTCGTGACGATCGGAGAAATCGTCCCAGTCAAGATGAAATTTATCGGCCGCTCTTTTTCGCGCTTCGCGATCCCAACCGTTCGTGAGAATCACGCCGCCATTGTCCCAGAACAACGCCTCTATCTTGTCCATGCCGCCTCATCCCTGTATTGGCCGTCCGTCTTTCAATTCCTCGCACACAGCGGGAAGGGCCCGGCAGCCCCAACACCACGGCCTCCATTATCCTTATCCCACAGCGATTGCTAAAGAACAAAAGCACTTCGCAGCTGGCGCCGGGGATATGATGAACTAGAGCGTATGCCGGAACGTTACAGAGCGAAGAAATTGGAAGTGTTCACGATCGGTCATTCGACGCACCCAGTTGCGGAGTTTGTCGAGATTTTGAGAACGAACGGCATCAAACGCGTGATCGACATACGCACGATCCCGCGCTCGCGGCACAATCCCCAGTTTAATGGCGAGGCGTTAGAGGCATCATTGCGCGCTGCTGGAATCGGCTACACACACATCAAACAGCTCGGCGGGCTGCGACATCCCAGGAAAGATTCGATCAACCTGGGTTGGCGCAATCTGGGGTTCCGCGGATTCGCGGACTACATGCAGACGCCGGAATTTGAAGCGGCGCTCGAACGCGCCATTCGGCTGGCAAAAACGAAACCGTCCACACTGATGTGCGCCGAAGCGGTTCCCTGGCGGTGCCATCGTTCACTCGTCGCTGACGCGCTTTCGGTGCGAAAAATCCCCGTGATGCACATCTTGAGCGCGACGCGTGCGTCGGCCCACAAGATCACACCATTTGCGCTCGTTCGCGGATCGCGCATCAAGTATCCGGACGAAAAGATTCGCCGCGGTCGAAAATAAGTTGCGATGTGCGATTTGATCTGAGCGACTTAAAGGCTGGTGTACTCGGGCTGCGGCGCCCTGAACGCTGATGCGCTTCATCAGAGACATCTGCTGGGCGTGTTTTTCGATACCTTTCTCGGGACTCCGGCGCGTAACCGGCGGAAATGAGCCGCTGCCGAGTTAGTCGCTCCTGCGCCGATCGCGCAAAAGATACCGTTGGATTTTCCCGGTGACCGTTCTAGGAAGCTCTGCGACAAAATGAAATTCGCGCGGGCACTTGTAATGCACGAGCCGCGCACGCACCGCCTGTTCGATACCAACCGCTGTTTCTGGATGCGGCTGTATCCCTGGTGTCAGCACAATATAAGCGACCGGCCTGATCAGTCCGGCGCCGTCCGCCTCGCCAACAACGGCCGCCTCCGCGACGCGCTCATCACCAAGCAGTGCATTCTCGACTTCGATCGGCGAGACCCACATCCCCGACACCTTCATCATGTCGTCGCTACGCCCGCTGTAGTGGTAGTAGCCGTCCGCATCGCAAAGAAATTTGTCCCCGGTCGCCACCCAACCGTCCGTCGCTTTTACCGTCGCGGTATATTCCGACTTCTTCCAATACTCAGCGAACGCACTCTCACCCCTCACGAACAGATTTCCAATTTCATCCGCCCGGCATGGCTGCCCGTTATCGTCGGCAATTTGCACCTCGTAATCTGAAACGGGCGTGCCGCAAGTGCCAGCCCGGGCGCCTCCCGGCCGATTCGAAATGAAAATGTGCAGCATCTCCGTGGAACCAATCCCATCAAGAATCTCGATCCCAACTCGCTCGCGAAATTGTCGGAA
This sequence comes from uncultured Acidobacteriota bacterium, assembly GCA_963729525.1. GTDB lineage: Bacteria > Acidobacteriota > Terriglobia > Acidiferrales > UBA7541 > Palsa-295. The sequence goes on along the minus strand of CAVSOB010000005.1, from coordinate 667,051 downwards.
TAATTCCGCTGGCAAAGGCTCGCCCGCAGAAACCGCCAGCCGCACTGACGACAAATCAACAGCGTGCCCGCGACTGACTTCTTGCAGCAGCGCAGCGTAGAAAGTCGGCACGCCAAAGAAAATCGTAGGCCGATGCCGCGCCACGAGCGCCGTCACCCGCTCTATTCTCGTCTTCTCCGGGTTCAGCAACACGCTGGCGCCAACAGACAGCGGAAAATACATCGCGTTGCCAAGCCCGTAAGCGAAAAACAATTTCGAAACCGAAAAAAACCTGTCATCAGCCCGAATCCCGAGCACCCCTTGCGCATAGCTGCGCGTCGCAACAAGCATGTCCTTATGCTGATGCACCGCGGCTTTCGGCTGCCCTCCGCTTCCCGAGGTGTACAAGAGAAACGCCGCATCGCATGCCGCAGTCCAACACGTCGAAAGTTCAGAGGAAGCCGACGCGATCCATTCGGTCCACGCAATCCGTCCGCCCGCTTCCAAGGCCGCCTCGCCGACCACCACCACCTGCACCTTCATTGCTTTAGCCGCCGTCACAAATTCACCAAGCGCAGACTCATCAACAATCGCGATCGAAGCGCCGGAATCCGAAAGATAAAATGAGTAGTCGCTAGAGCGAGCGAAGGAATTAACCGGGACCGGAATCGCGCCAATCTTCGCAGCCCCAAAAAACGCAGCGATAAATTCCGCCGAATCGCGCAGCACAATCAGCACGCGATCGCCCCGCGCACACCCGCTGGCCGCAAGAGCATTTCCCACGCGATTCGCCAGATCGCGCAACTCGCCGTACCGCACAGCCCGCGGCTCCCCGAGAATCGCGATTCGCTCCGGATGCGCATCCGCCGGTCGATCGAGAAACCACTCCCCAATATTGAATCGTGACGGAATCTCGGGCGCCATGAAAGCCCTCAGCAAAAATCAGCGCGTGCCAGTCGGCTCCACATCGACCCGACCTACTACTCCTTGCCGCTCACCTCGCGGCCACTTTCACCGGCACACCGTACACACCCGCCGGCATCCACGGATGCGTCGGCACGCCTCCCGCGATACGCGACTGAATTTCACCGCCGAAGAAAATATACGGGTGCGCCGGTTGTAGCGCGCTCGCTTCGTCGAGCCGCTTTCGCAAATCCGTGGGAATCACAAAATCAATCGCAGCCAAATTGTCATCCAACTGCGTCACCTTTGTCGCTCCCACGATCGTCGAAGTAATTCCCGGCTGCGTCGCCACCCAGTTCAACGCCACTTGCGCCGGCGGCTTGTTCAGCTGCTTCGCCACGTTCATCAGCGCTTCCAGCACGCACCAATTGCGCTCGGAGAATCTCTCAAATGGACTGCCGCCCGGCGTCGTGAGCCTGCCCTGGCCTTCACCCTTGTGGCTGCTCGTCTCGCGTCTATATTTTCCACTCAAGAATCCGCCCGCCAGCGGACTCCACGGACAAACCGCGAGCCGAAGTTCCTGCGCCGCCGGCACATGTTCACGCTCGATCGTGCGCTCAACCAACGAATATTCCAGTTGCAGCGCGATCAGCGGTTCCGTCGCCTGGCATTGCGCGAGCGTTTGCGCGCGCGCCACATACCACGCCGGTGTGTCCGAAAACCCGTAATGCCGGATTCTGCCCGCACGCACCAGATCGTTCATCGTCGAGATCACTTCTTCCACCGGCGTCACCGTGTCCCACGCGTGCAGCCAGTAAAGATCGATATAGTCCGTCTTCAGCCGGCGCAACGAGCCTTCCAGCGCGCGATAAACATTTTTGCGCCCGTTTCCACCAGCATTCGGATTTCCTGGGTCAGTGTTAAATGTAAATTTCGTCGCAAGCACCACGCGATCGCGCAAATGGCGGTCGCCGATAAATTTGCCCGTCAACTCCTCGCTCTTCCCTCCCGTATAGACATCCGCCGTATCGACGAAGTTTCCGCCGAGCTCGATATAACGATCGAAAATGGATCGCGAAATATTTTCGTCAACACCAAATCCCCATTCGGTGCCAAACGTCATCGCGCCCAGGCAAAGCGGGCTCACCCGCAGGCCCGAAGGTCCCAGCGTCACATACTCGTACAAACTCATCTTCGTCCCTCCGCAATATTTGCAGCACCACGAACTGCCAGTCTAACTGATGCTCGTACAATGAGCTTCGGATTCTGCATCGGTAGATTTATCCTAAACTAGAAGCACCCAAGGAATCTGGAAAGGAAGGACAATGCCAAATGTAACGACTGAAAAACACGTCTTGGCGGTTGCCGACGGCAGCTCAATGCAAGCATTTGTGGCGCGTCCACAAGAAAAAGGCGCCTTTCCAGGAATGCTCGTCTTTCAGGAAGCTTTCGGCGTGAACACACACATTCGAGATGTCGCTCAACGAATCTCCCGCGAAGGTTACGTCGCCATCGCCCCGGAATTTTTCCATCGCTCGGCTGCGCCAGGGTTCGAAGTGCGTTACGATGATTTTCCGTCCGTGATGCCCCACATGAAAGCTCTCACCGAGCAAGGCCTCGCCGACGATGTCCGCGCCGCATATGAATGGCTCCGCGATAGCAGCCACGTCACGCCGGACCGCATCGGCAGCATCGGATTCTGCATGGGAGGCCGCATTTCCTTTCTCGCCAACGCTACTGTCGAGCTGCGCGCAGCAATTTCGTTTTACGGCGGCGGCATAGCTCCTGCATTACTTCCACGCGCGGCGAATCTTCATGCACCGATGCTCTTCTTCTGGGGCGGATTGGATAAGCACATCCCGCAGGATCAAATCCGTTCCGTCATCGATGCGGTGAAAGCCGCCGGCAAACCTTACATCAACGTCGAAATCTCCGGCGCCGACCACGGATTCTTCTGCGATGCGCGGCCTTCCTATAATGCTGTCGCAGCAAAGGAAGCGTGGAGCTTAGTGACTAGTTTTCTCGAAGCGCACGTGAAGAAATCAGAGGAACGCACTCAGTCAGCAAGGTAGATGAGGCCAACGGGAATCAAGATGCAAGCTCAGTAACCAGCGCCGTCCGCAACCTCGCTTGTTGTTCGGGTCCGACCTTCGCGCCCCCCGATGTGAGATAGAACACGTCGATTGCGGTCTGCCCTTCCGTATCAATCAGCGCGATTTCGATGTTGCATTTCTCACGCGCGAACTGCGAGCTGATGCGATACAGCAAGCCGGGTTGATCCTGCGCAATCACCTCCACAAGCGTGCTATGCGCCGAGCACGTATCGTCGAAATGAATCTGCGTCTCCACTTTTACTTTCGGCGCGCGATTCTGTTTGGCGCGCATGCGATCGCGCAACATCCGCTCGAGATCAAGTTTTCCCAGCAGCCCGTCGTGGATGCTCACCTTGAACCGCTCCCACTCCGAGAGATTCAGCTCCAGCGTGCGAAACGTGTCGGTGAAGTAAAACGTGTCCACCACAATTCGCGCCTGATTTGAAAACGCCGACGCTTTCACAATATTCATCCCCCATGCCGCGAGAATGCCGGTCATCGTGGCAAAAAGAAACGGACGGTCCGGCGTAACCAGAATCAATTCGTACCAATGGCGGCCACGCTTCAGATCCACTTGCACGGGATCCTTGCCCAGCCTCGTCGCCATGTCTGCGTGAGCGAACACGTCTCCGGCCGCATGCGTCAGCAAATATCGGCGCGGCAATCCCTCGAGAAAAGTTTCCACGTGCTTTCCGGTCGCCGGAGCAAGCGTGCGCAGGTGCTCTAGCACCTCATCATGCACGTCAACGTGAAATCTCTGATCCACGCTGCGGTTCAGGTGATTCGCGGTCGCGATGTAAAGCTGCCAGATGTTTTCGGCCTTCCACGGCGAGAGAGCCTCAGGATTCACAGCCTTGATGTCGGCGTACGTCAGAAGGCACAGCATCTTCAGCCGTTCGGGAGTTTCCACCTTTGCGGCGAAGGCGCGCACCGTCTCGGGATCGAAAATGTCGCGGCGCAGCGCCGCACTCATCTCCAAATGCCTTCCGACAAGAAAAATCACAGCCTCGCGATCGAGTGCGTCGAGATCGAGCCGATCGAGCGCAGCCTCAGCCATTTCCAGGCTGGCCCGCACGTGATCGTTCGTCTTTGCGCCTTTTCCTGTGTCGTGTAAAAGAATCGCGAGATAGAGCAGATCGGGCTGTTCGAGCTCTTCGAGAAGCTCCGCATAGCGCTGGTCCCATTTCGCTAGCGATTGTCGCAGCGCGTGAAGGTTCTCGATTGCCACGAACGTATGTTCGTCCACCGTAAACCGGTGCGAGTAATCCCGCACGACTAGCGAATCGATGCCTCCGAATTCCGGCAGCAGGATTGTCAGCACGCCGAGCGAATGCATCGCACGCAGTGCGTCCGCCGCGTGCGGGCCAAGCAAAATCTCTTGCAGCACATGCCAGAGCTCGCTTCCCTCGGGCGGATCGGAAATGAGCGATGGCAACGCCTCCTCGATCTGCGCCTCCGTAACCGAGCTCAGCGAAAGGCCGTGCCTCGCTAGAAATCGAAACACGCGAAGAATCAGTTGTGGCTCCGTGAGGTTTTCCGGCTGCCGCAGAAAAACCATATCGTCCACCACAGAAAACTCCGCATTCGAGAGCCGCGAACGCATGGTCTGAAATTGCCGGTAAAGCGAAGGCCGCTCCGCGGGAACTTCAGAGAGAAGCTGCGTGCACACGCGATGCACCGTTCGCGCGTGACCGAAATAGATTCGCATCCAGTCGGAAGCGTTCAGGTCGCCGCCGTTCGCAGCGCCGATCCGCGCCGCGGCAGCCTCCGCCTGCGCGTCCCAGGCGAGCACGTTATCGTCACGCGAGTGACGAAAATGAAGAAAGCAGCGCACTGATATCAGGAATTCGAGCGCAGCGTCGAGTTTCTTTCTATGCGCTAAGGCGACGAAGGTTGACGGATCCTGCCAAGCGCGCTCTTTCGCCATCGCCGAAACCAGCAGCAGCCAGGAAGCAACGTTATAGTCGCGCAAGCCACCCGGGCCATCCTTCACATTCGGCTCGAGATGAAACAATGTCCCGCCAAATTTGGCGTGCCTACCTCGCGCAAGCTCCGCCAGCCGCGTGAGAAAAACCTGTGACTCACGCGCCACCAGCTTTGGTATCACGTTATCGTGAAGCCGCCCGAAAAGCTGTCGATCGCCGGCAAGATAGCGGCAGTCAAAAAGCGATATTGCAAATTCCAGATTATCCGGATCGACGCGATCACACTCGCCGACCGTTCTGCTCCCGGGACTCAGTTTCAGGCGCAAATCCCAAAGCTCCTGCGAGAATCGGCGAATAGGTTCTTTGATTTTTGCTTCGGTCTTGTCTCCGGCGTGGAGGAACAGAAGATCGATATCGGAATGGGGGAAGAGCCACTTTCTTCCATAGCCGCCAAGGGCGATTAGAGCGAAATCTTTCGGCCCTTCAGGATCGGGCGAGATAATTTCGCGCCAGGCCCTTCGTGCGATTGAATCAACCAGCTCGGTTCTACCCGCTAGAAATATGCTGCCTTCGCGCGTGGCTGCGAACTCTTCCTTCAGGCGTGCGGATTCCTTCGAGTAAAGCTCGCGAAGCTCAGTGGCAAGAGTAGGATTCGTCGCCATGGCGATGCATCCATATTTCTACAATCCGCGTGCTTGTCTTGCGAGGAAATACCGACGGGCTCGATTGCCCCCGACGCGCTTACAGGGCGCTCTCGCCCCGCTCATCGTTGCGAATTCGAATCGCGTCGTCCACACGAGTAAGGAATATCTTGCCGTCACCAATTTTTCCGGTGCGCGCCGCCGTCACGATTGCTTGCACGGATTTCTCCACCATGTCGTCCGCTAGCACCATTTCAATTTTTATCTTCGGTATCAGATCGACGGTATATTCGCGGCCTCTGTAAAACTCCGTGTGACCCTTCTGCCGGCCGTGGCCACGCACTTCAAGCACGGTCATACCCTCGATGCCAATCTCGTGCAGTGCCTCTTTTACTGCATCGAGCTTCGACGTTTGTATAATCGCTTCAACTTTTGTCATCGTGGTGTGTTTTTGATTTCCGATCGTCGCGTCCGGTCATCGCCCCCCCATAATCGCGCTAGGCGGACGTCTCCCAGTAGTAGCCTTCTTCTCCGTGTTGCGAAAGATCGAGTCCCTGCGTCTCCTGCTCTTCCGTCACCCGCAAACCTACCAGCTTGTCAACAATCTTAAGCAGAACCAGCGTTCCTACAATCCCCAGCACCCAGGCGATCGCAACGCCCACGCACTGATTTAGCAGTTGGTGAGCGTTGCCTTCGAATAGGCCGGATGGAAGCACATTACCATTTGCGTCCTTAAAAATCGGATTGATCACGCTCGAAGCGAAAATGCCTGTAAGCAACGCGCCAATCGTCCCGCCCGCCCCGTGTACGCCGAATGCATCGAGCGAATCGTCATAACCGAATCGCGATTTCACTTTTGTGACCATCCAAAAACAAAACACGCCGGCAATCAGCCCGATCATCAGGGCGGACATCGGCGTGACGAATCCTGCAGCCGGTGTGATTGCCACGAGCCCCGCCACCGCCCCGGAAATTGCTCCGAGCGCGCTCGGCTTCCCGTTGCGCAACCATTCTGCGCCGCTCCAGCCGATTGCAGCTGCAGCCGCGCCAAAATGCGTCGCCACAAACGCGCTGGTGGCCAGCCCTCCAGCCGCAAGCGCGCTCCCTGCGTTGAATCCAAACCAGCCAACCCACAGCAAACACGCCCCGATAAAACTCAGCACCACGCTATGGGGCGGCATCGCAACTTTCGGATATCCGAGCCGCTTTCCAAGATACAGCGCGCAAACCAACGCCGAAACTCCCGAACTCACGTGCACCACCGTGCCGCCGGCAAAATCAAGAGTCGGAAAACGTCCGCCGAGCGACGCGTTCAGCAATCCGCCCTTCCCCCAAACCATGTGCGCCATCGGGTCGTAAACGAATAGCGACCAGAGAATCAGGAAAAGCACCATCGCACTGAATTTCATGCGCTCCGCGAATGCGCCCGTGATCAGCGCAGGGGTAATGATGGCGAACATAAGCTGATAAACCATGAAAGTCTGAAGAGGAATCGTCGCAGCGTAATCCACATCCGGTTGCAGTCCCACGCCGCGCAGGAATGCATTGTGAAATCCGCCTATGAATCCGTTCCCTGTTCCAAACGCAAGGCTATAACCCACAATCGCCCAGAGAACGGTGATCACAGCCATCATCGCGAAGCTCTGCATCATCGTCCCAAGCACATTCTTCTTTCGCACCAGGCCGCCGTAAAAAAGTGCGAGGCCAGGACCGGTCATCATCAACACCAGCGCCGAGCTGGTGAGCATCCACGCATTGTCAGCAGAACTCTTTGCGTCGGCCGCTTGCTGTTCCAGAACCGCGATGCGTTTCGCTTGCGAATCTGGCGCGGAGGAATTCTGTGCAAGCAAATTCAGCGGGGCCAAAACTAGAAGAATGACCAGAAGAATGAAGAGGACGACAATCCGCGGGATCAGGCGTCTTTCTGTCAAAATCCGTCTATCTCCGCCGGGAAACTCAGATTTCTAAAATCGAAACTCTACAGGCAGACGCGGTACTGCCCTAATTCGAAATATTTATTGGCAGTATTAACGATTGCTATGGAAGCTCTTCAACGCAGCGAACGCGCGCGCTCACTTTTCAAGCATCGCTCTTCGATTTTTTCAGCCGCCGTGGTTTCGAGATGCCGCCAACTGGAACCACCGTCGCGGCGGCCGCCTGCAACAATCGGAGGAACGACTGCGCGTCTCTGCTGAGCGCCCTGTGGCGTGGGTAGATCACGTCCAGATTGCGACGCAAAGGCTCTGCGTTCACAATTTCAATCGCCATAAGTTTGCGCCGCCGGAATTCTTCCGTCACGGAAATCTGCGGTAAGAAACTGAATCCAAGTTTGCGTTCCACCATTCTCTTCGCCGCTTCGATCGTTTCCACTTCCATCACCACATTTGGCAGAAGCCCCGCGCGCCGGAATAAACCTTGCGTGAGCGTCCAATCGCTCGAACCGCGGTCAAAGAAAATCAGCGGCCACGATTCCAGTTCTTCAATTCGAACCGTCTGCTTGCGCGCCATCTTGTGCCCGGGATGCCCCACCAGAATCAACGGATCGTCTCGCAGCGATGTGGTTTCCACTTCCGGATGCAAAAGCGAGCGCGCCACGCCAATATCCGCCTCCCCATCCAGCACCATCTTCAAAACTTCCATCGAATTCCCCGAACGCAACGTGACCAGCACCTTCGGATTCGCCGCCTGATAATCCTTCAAAACATCCGGTAAAAAATAAGTGCAGATCGAAAGCGCCGCCGCGATCCGCAACGACCCCGCCGTCGACGCCCTCTGCTCGTTCACAACTTGCCTCGCCAGCGCCACCTGCCTCAACAGCTGCTCCGCCTGCGGCCGCAGCGCCTTCCCCGCCGCCGACAGCGTCAAGCTATTCCCTTCTCGCGCAAAAAGTGTCACTCCAAGAGACTCTTCGAGAGCTCGAATCCGGGCACTTACCGCCGGCTGGCTTACGCGGAGGGCTTCGGCGGCTTTGTGAAAACCGCCGTAGGTTAGGACGGCTAGGAACGTCTCAATTTGATCGAATTCCACAGATTCTCCAGGCAAGACGTGGCGAATTTTCGGCGCTAAAGGGAATACAGATATCCCTTTACGACAATCTTATGCTGATAATGGATTTCTATCAAGATGATAAGTTTAATCAGTTTGACTGATTGGCTTTTCTCACGGACAATCGCTCCAACGTTGCGCTGCGGCATGTTCGCAGACGCGACGAAGGCGAGCGGGCTTCCACCAGCGGATGCCGCCTCTGCCACAAGAGCAGTTCAAGGAGATGTACCCCATGGAAGGCTCAAATACCAGAACGTTCCCGCGTATGTTGCTGGACAAGCCCGTTGAAGTGCAGATTGGCGAAGATACGATTCGCGTCGAGAATCCCACGAACAACTTGAGCGTCGGTGGACTCTTCCTGCACCGCTCCGGTCTTCCCGTGGGCGCCTCCGTGCGAGTGCGGATCTCGTCGCCCAAGCCTTTCGAGGCTGAAGGCCGAATCTTCAATTGCGGCAACGGCGAAGCTGGCGCCGGCATCGGGTTCGATTCCCTGTCCGGACGGAGCCGCGAGGCATTGGACGATCTGATCGAAGACCTTACGCTTCGCGGACTCCCCGCAGCCTAGGGCGAATACAAAGCGAAACAAAAGAGGCATTAGCTGGGTCAAGTAGGTTGACCTAGAGGGCTCAATTTTGAGCCGTGGGAGAGGTGTTTTCGCGAATTTTGGACCAGTTTCAACGAATTCCTAGAAGGCGAACGTTCAGGCGAAGTAAAACCGAGAGGAACCGACATGGCGACCAACGGAAACGCAAACGGTAACGGGATCAATGGCAACGGCAACGGGAAAGGCGCAAATGGCCTTTCGAAACTCGAGATGCAGTGGAAATCCGACCCGCGCTGGGAAGGCGTAACCCGCCCCTACGCGGCTGACGATGTCGATCGTCTGCGCGGCTCGGTGCACATCGAGCACTCGCTGGCTCGTCTCGGTGCCGAGCGTCTGTGGACTCTGTTGCACGGGCAGTCGTACGTGCAGGCGCTGGGCGCGGTGACGGGAAACCAGGCTGTGCAGCAAGTCAAGGCCGGACTCCCTGCGATTTACGTGAGCGGCTGGCAAGTGGCGGCCGACGCAAATGCTGCCGCGCAAACCTATCCCGACCAGAGCCTCTACCCTGCCGACAGCGTTCCGAATCTCGTGCGCCGCATCAATCAGGCGCTGCTGCGTGCAGATCAAATTGCTCACGCCGAAGGAAAAGATGACACGTACTGGCTCGCGCCGATGGTTGCGGATGCCGAAGCTGGATTTGGCGGCAACCTGAACGCGTTCGAGCTGATGAAGGGCATGATCGAGGCGGGCGCGGCATGCGTCCATTTCGAAGATCAGTTGTCGTCGGCGAAAAAGTGCGGGCATCTCGGCGGCAAAGTGCTCGTGCCCACAACGGAAGCGATTCAGAAACTCGTTGCGGCACGGCTTGCGGCGGACGTGATGGGCGTGCCCACCTTGGTGATGGCGCGCACCGATGCTGACAGCGCGACCCTGATCACCAGCGACATTGACCCGCGCGACAAGGAGTTCTGCACCGGCGAGCGCACGCACGAAGGATTCTTCCAGGTTCGCGGCGGCCTGCCATCGGCAATCGCTCGAGGCATCGCCTACGCTCCCTACGCCGACCTCATCTGGTGCGAGACGTCGAAGCCGGATTTGGCGGAAGCGAAGGAATTTGCGGAAAGCGTCCTGCGCGAGTTTCCGAACAAGATGCTGTCGTACAATTGCTCGCCGTCGTTCAACTGGAAGAAGAATCTGGACGATGCCACGATCGCGAAATTCCAGCGCGAGCTGGGCGCGATGGGCTACAAGTTCCAGTTCATCACCCTGGCCGGCTTCCACTCGCTGAATTACGGCATGTTCGATCTGGCGCGCGAATACAAGCAGGCAGGCATGACCGCGTATTGCAAGCTGCAAGAAGCGGAGTTCGGCTCCGAGAAGGATGGCTACGATGCCGTGAAGCACCAGCGCTTCGTCGGCACCGGCTACTTCGACGCAGTCCAGCAAGCAATCACCAGCGGCAAAGCGTCAACCACCGCGCTCGAAGGTTCGACGGAAGCAGCGCAGTTCCACGCGGCTGCGGCCGCTCCGAAGTCGAGCGAGAAGCTCAGCGCGCGGGTAGCAGCCGACTAAGACTGCGTCATAGCAAAGTTTGGACAGCAGACAGGCGGGGCTGAGATTCAGCCCCGCCTTTTTTTTATTGGTTGTGATGGCCATTCGCGGACCAGTTAGAACGAACGGCTCGGGGAGGGGTTCATCGTAAGATAGGGCGAACTCAATCAACGAAACCTGAAAATCGTTCGTATCTCTGTTCTTATCTTTCTGTGTAAGGTGCAGAGCGGACATTTTGGTGTCCATCGCTCCTTCGCAGCGCTAACCTTATTCCGCCCCGGAAGAAAGCGATGGACCGCGAGGCATTCCAATCGGGGTATATCTCGCTTATGCGGGGCCATATAGACGACGATTCGTGTGGTGCCTTTAAACCACTTTTTCCTAAAATGCTTAGATGGCCTGGAGCCGCGACCGATGGTGCGGCCAACATAGAGGCACTTCCTGTTGTGCCAAAAAACGTAAACCTTCCCGCTCTTACGGTCTATATTGGTCTTGGCCCACCTCCTGAATCGCTGCAGCTTCTTCTCTGTTCCCCAGCCCTTGGGCACCCACCATTTTCGTTTTGCCACTGACCGTTCGAATTGCCTTTTCGCCATGCGACGGGCCAACGCATTAGAGGCGATAGTCTGCAGTCGCTTAATTGTCCGCTCGCGCTGTCTCTTGGTGAGTTTAGGAACGGGGCCCGGACTTGCTTTTGTTAGTACCGTTCGCAGCCAGCCTGTCCTTTTCGCGTACAGGCGATCAAGTCTGCGGTTGAATTTGACCTGATGCGAGATGGTGGGATTCCCCGCCAGAGGATATACCTGAGCCGAAATATTTCCCAAGAAAACCGAAGCGTGCGGACCGAACGAGTTCAAACGCGGCTGTCGATCATTTTGCAAGAAAGCAATTCGCCGATGGCGGATAAACTTCTCCACCTCGAGTATCCGTTCCTATCCATGCTTCCTCCCACGAATTCGATCTTCTCACGAATCACAGATCAGATCTGGATGCGCTTGAGGAATCCAAGAATACGGGTGTTAGAAACGGTGGGCGAAAGCATCATGCGAAGTGCACAAAAAAAAGCCGGATCCTAAGCCCAACCTGGTTAGGCGGGCACCCCACTTTTCGCCCCGCCCTCGGCGGGGAGGGCGGGATGGGGTTGACTTGCTGTCGGTGTCGAAGACTTTCATGTTACACTCCGCCGCCAAGTTACCGTGTAGTAGCATCGTCTGCTTCAGAGGACGTGATGCCTTCAGAGCAACCTGATCTCGCAACGCCAGGAATCGAAGTATCTCCGGTGACCATAACGGAGGCGGAGCTGCAAAAGCCTGTTGCGGCGAAACTACTTTATAAGCAGGTTAGTGAACTTATCGTCGAGAAGCAGAAATTGATCCTCAAGCTAGAGGTGGAGCAGACCCGACGCGAACAGATAGGTCTACAACTATCGCAGGCAGATGCCCGACGCCAAGTGCTTGAGGAAAAAATATCAGCATTGAGCGACAGAAACTCGATATCCCAGCTTATTTGGGGCGCGATGGCTATTGCGATTGGCCTCGCCATCGATTTTAGTAAGTCAGGGAATTGGGCAGCAGCTCTGCTTCTGATTGCTTTAATCATATTCCTTGGAATTGCTGTGTATCTGACAAATTTAGTCAAAAAGTGATATAGATTGTTTTTGCGGACTACGGTGCTGGAATACCAATGGACTCCAAACAAGAACAAGAGCTAGTAAGGATGGTGCAGCAAATCGCAAAGAGCGAAGCTATGCAACACGCCGGTAAGCTGTACGAATTTGGCCTGCAGAATGCTAAGGCCGGCTTGCTGTCTATCGCCATTCCTCAATTGCAAGCCACGCTAGAGGTCGGCGATCCGTTTTATTCGGGATATGCGCTGTTAATTCTCGCAAACGTCTATAAACAAATAAAAGATCAACCCAAAGAATTCGAGACATTGAAGAAGCTAATTTCGCTGCCCGTTGAATCACGACGATTCGTCGACCCGGAGGGTCTTGGGATCGCCTACCTTCGACTTGGCGATGCCGATTCTGCAGTCACCCAATATTCTCTCGCTATAAGACTGAATGGAGAGAATGTGTCTCGAATGGCGAATCTTGCGGAAGCCCTTCTTGTCCAAGGGAACTTCGAGGCAGCCTTGGCGGTCACTAATAAACTCGTGGCACAGGCGAGCGTCGACCATATGATCGTTGGGCGAATATTGAAAGGTGCGTGCCTATGGTTCATCGGACAGAAGGCAGAGGCCGCTTCTGAATTTCAGTTTGTCGGCGACTTCTTGGTTTCGGCCGGGTCTGTGCCTCCAAGTTTGAATTGGGATTTTCGCGATTCTGAACATGTTATAAGTCGCGTAGAATTGCCCGTCGCTCGGTCGGTAATAGAAGTATTGCGAGGCAAAACTGACTTCGCCACTTTCCGCGAGAAGTGGCTCCAAACCTCCGGGCAAACCCAGCTATCTCATTCCTAGGCCCGGTGGCCCACCCTTTCTCGCGATTTGCATTCGTGGCCCACAACTCACGGCATTCCCGCGCGAATTCATACCGCTCAACCCTTCTTCCGATTCCTGCCCCGGCCTTTGCGGGTGCCCCATCCTTCGCCGACTTTGCGAAGGGTGGGTGTTTTCGGTGTCGGTGTCACTCCCAGTTTCGCGTTCCACCCCGCCTTTTGGTTCCCTAAGGCCGGGTCTTCTGATCCAAAGTTCTAGCCACGGACAACCTCTTCGGCTTCCGCAGCGTCCATCTTTGTAGCATTGGCGAGCCGCGTAAAGCGGCACAAGGAGGCATTGCCCAAAAAATCGGCCGGCCCCGCCAAACGAAGCGCGGCTGACGAACAGCGAGGAGCTCCCGCCTCGCAAAACACGCGCCCGCGTCCTGCGGAGCGCAATCCCGGAAAAAGGACAACTCAAACATGACCGCAAGAGCCAGCAGGCGAGGCCGCCAGCGAGATTCACGCCGCGTTCCCAACGGAAACGCCATACTCAACAAGAAAAACGTCGATGCCCTGCCGCCACTACCACTTGCGCAGCTTCACCCGCGCAACGCACTGCCGCGAGTCTCCTCCGCGGCTAGAACCCGAAAGGCCGGTCGACTCCTGAGCGCACCGCAGCCGCAGCTTCAGCCGTGGCTATCCTCAACAAAAAACGGGGTCGACGCGCCACTTCCACTTGCGCAGCTTCACTCGCGCAACGCACTGCCGCGAGTTTCCTCCGCGGCCAGAATCCGAAAGGCCGGTCGGTGCTTGACCGCACCGCTCCCGCGGCGTAATCCCGCGCAAGTCCTCAGCGTGGCGTCCACGTCCCGCAGAGCGCAAGCGCACGCTCAAAAGTTAATACACGGTTCCGCGATTAAATGTCACGGCAAGCCACGCCGGGTCAATAACTTGCAAAATTCTAATAGGCGGTAAAAAGGGGTCTAAGGAGATGCAACAAGTCGACGGTTTCGGAGCTACAAATATGCACTTCGCGCCCAACGCACGAAGCAGCTCTCGCCCTCGCCCGTTCCCGCTGTTTCTAATCGCGAATCCGCGATTAGAATTCAGCTCAAACAACAGAAAGCAAACCCACCTGAGAATTTCTAATCGAGAACCGATGCCAGTTTCTGCCCGCAACGGGAAACGCAGCGCAGGAGCGATCGCCGTGTCAGCATCTTTGCAAATGGCGGAATGTTGGCATCGACCTCGACGACGACGAGACTCTTCGCGCAGGAACGTGCTTGTTTCAATGGAGATCGATTCGCTGGCGACTCGGACCCCGAAATGCTGATACGGAACTTGGAAAACCGGAAGCCGCAAACCAGGGCCAGAATTGCAAAAAAGGAGAAATACAATGCCAGACCCCAACAATCCCACTAGCGAGACGCCGTTCGGACAGCCGGAAGGTGGCAGTGGAGCTGGAACTGCAGCGCGCTTGAAGCTTTCAGAAAAAGCGGCAGAAGTGAAAGAGAAGGTGGCCGACTTCGGTCGCAAGACGGTGGACAATCTCGACGAATCGCGCAAAGGCACCGCGGATGCCTTGCACCAGGCAGCGGCGAAACTGCATTCAGGTGGAGAGCAACTCTCCGGCGCGGCGCATGCGGCCGCTCACCAAATCTCGGGCGTGGCCCACGATGCTGCGGAAAAGCTTCACGCCGCCGCAGATTATATTCACGAGACCGATTTGAAGAGCATCGGGGAGGATTTGAAGCAGATTGTTAAACGGTATCCGGGACCGGCGGTGGCCGCCGCGGCTGTGCTGGGCTTCCTTGTGGCGCGTGGGTTTCGTCGCGACTAATGAATTCGGAAGCGGGAAGGAGGCTGCTTGTGACAGCACCACGAATGCAGCGATCCGTGCCGGAAATATTGGAGGACATCGCCTCTAATCTGGCGCAGATCGTTCAAGCTGAGTTTCGGCTGGCAAAGACGGAATTGAAAGAAGAGGCGGAAAGAGTGGCATGGCCGGGGGCCGCGCTGGGAGCAGGTGTGGCTTTGGCGCTTTATGGATTGGGGTTTTTACTTCTTGCCGCTGTGTACGCGCTGTCGTTGGTGATGGCAGGTTGGCTCGCGGCGTTGATCGTGGGCGGTGTGTTGGTGGTGGCGTCGGGAATTTTGATTGGCGCCGGTGGAATGAAATTGAAGCGGGCAAATTTAACACCCGGCAAAACGATTCGAACGTTGGAGGAGGACGTGCAATGGGCGAAACAACAAATCAAATAGAGTGGGAAATCGCACAGAAGCGAACTGAGCTGAGCGACAACTTGATCGAGTTGAAGCGAAGGGCGAAAGCGGCAGTCGATTGGCGCTCGCAGGTTGAAGAACGTCCGGGAGCAATGCTCGCAGTTGCATTTGGCGGCGGTATCGTGCTCTCGGCACTGTTCAGCGCGCTGCGAGGACCAGCGAAGGTTTATGCGGAGCGCCCGTCGGGCAATCCCGTCAAATACGCCAGGCCTACCTTTATGACTTCGGCTCAATCGCCGGGCAAGCGGGCCACTGCGATCGGAAAGAATCTAGATGCTCTCGGCGGAGCATTGCTCGGCATCGTGGCAACACGCACATCGAGCATCCTCGAAGGAATTCTGCCCGGATTCCAAAGAGAATTTGAACGAGCGAGGAACTCGCAGGGCCAAATCTAAGTCGAGCGAGAAGCGATTAAATGTCACGGCAATCCACGCCGGGTCAATAGCTTGCAAAATTCTAATCGGCGGTAAAAGGGGGGCAAGAAATCGAACCACTTCGTAAATACAAGTGCAAGCGGAAGCGCGGACGAGAAGCCGGCTTGTAGGAACCTTTCGGCGCGCATGCCACGGAGGGATGAGCAGTAGACGCTGGGGCGGTTGTGCAGGAGATTGCGGGAGGGGGATGTGGTGAAGGATATTCGGGCGATGCATCGGGATTGGATTTATGGGTGAGGTGGCGCTGGACGCGGCATTGAACGATGGTCGGACGTCACATCGTTAAAGCCATCCTCGTGAGACACTATTGGAAGAGGAGCCATGACGATGCGATTTGAAAAACCGAAGAAATCAGGACGCCCAGACTTTGCTGCTGGGCGAATAGCGGAACTTGAGCGACAACTGGCAACAGAAACGAACGAAACGAGAAAGAACGAGTTACGAGACGAAATTAATGAGTGGCAACGAAGCCGGCCACAGCCAAGGCGCGATGGCGGAAGGTGAGGACCAGGTTGCGAATGCTGAATGGTGATGGTTGTTCCGAGAATCTGATGTTCAGCCGGTTTTTTTCTGGGACTTGTCTACGGGCATCTCATCGGGGCGGGGTGACGTACGACGCAAATGTCTTATGAGCTTGTCCGCTTGATTGGAATACAGGTAATAGTCGAACGATGGATCGTTCGTCGCGAGTTCCTCTAATCGGTTCATGGCTTGTTCGAGACCTTCAACAGCCTCCAACCAACGAGGGCTTCTTGGGGGATCGTCTTTGAAAATTTCGTACCTAGTCGTATCGCGCATGACACATCACCCACCGTTACGGGCTGGGAAGAGAGAGATATAGTCCGTTGGAATGGCACTGTCGGGTTGTAAAGGAAACCCTTCAGTGATTCGGCGTTAGGGTTCGCGCGGGCGAGACGGACTTTCTGTTGAAAACAATTTCAGCTTCGGACATGCGCAAGGCCGTGCTTGTACGAGACTCGGGTTCCCGCTGAGTGTCGGTGTTTTGTTTCGGTCACAACGAGAAGGGGTGGTCCTCTTCCCAAAGGAACCCACCCCCAACACCAGCACTGCCCTTCAACGGTATAAAGAGTGGCGACCGCCCCCAATAGTACGAACTGCCCAGTACTGCCGCGCCCGCACAATTGAAAATCGGTAGTTCGGAATTCAACGGGTGGGTCAACCGTCCATGCTTTACAATTTTGCTGGTGCAAACTGTAGGGAGAACCAGCATGAGCAATCTCGACCACTTGTTACAACGTAATAAGGAATTTGCTATTCAGCAGTCTGCTGCTGGCACACTAATGCCCTGGCTTCCGCGGGCGCTGCCCAAGGTAAAGGCGATCATCATCGGTTGCGCGGATATGCGTGTGGATCCGGCTCATGTCCTTGGAACTAAACAGGGCGAGGCCGTCGTGCTGCGCAACATCGGTGGGCGAATCACTCCAGGATTGTTGGAGCAGTTGAGTCTACTCGGAAGAATCGGTGAGGTTGCCGGAGAGATTCCGGGGGGCGGCGGGGAGTTTCACTTCATCGTTCTGCAGCACACCGATTGCGGCATCACTCGCCTGGCCGGCGACCCCGCCATGCTGGCCCAGTATTTTCAAATACAGGAAGGCGAACTCAAGAAAAAAGCGGTCACCGATCCCCGCGCGGCAGTTGCTGTCGACGTTGCTGCGTTCCGCCCGATTCCAGCATTACCGGGCGCGTGGCTTATATCAGGCCTCGTGTACGACGTGGCGACCGGACTCGTTGAGATCGTCATACCGCCAGCGCCGATCCGTACGGCGTAAACACCAGAAGAACCCGCACTCTGAGAACCTTGATGCCAGCGTCATCTCGCACCCTTGCCCGAAGGGTTGTGATGTAAATTCGCATGAATTGTGCGGTACGACTTATTCTGCGGGGTTCACGTCGACCAGTTTGTAGCCGGATGGGATTTCAAACAGGTCTGCGGAAGGCTCATTGCGATTCACGTGAGTGACCGTGACGGTGAGGGCGCCGGTGCGCGGGTCGTTGTGTTTGGCGAGCATGTTGATGCGAAGTTCCTCGGAGTACCAATATTCGTCGGTGATGACAACGGGCTGGCCGGTGCCGGTGGCGTTTGCGGCGAGGGTCATCGCCCGGCGGTAGCCGTGAACCGCGATGCTGTCCAGCACGCTCGACCCTAAATCTTCAAGCCGGAGATCTTTACTGTTGTAATTGTTATCCGATCCTTGCTGCGCCCAGTTCGCAGGAGGGGCAGTCAAGGGTCGATTGGGGAACGTTGCCTGGCGCGCGATGTGTGTGGCGAGATTCAGAAAGGTGTTCAGTCTGGTGTCGGGGTCGTAGATGTGAACCGACAGGAGCGCCGGCTCGCGGCTGGAGTCCACAGGAAGGATTTCGTGACTTTCGTTGTGGATGCGGCCACGGTAATCGCGTGCGATGAAGGCTGACGTCTTGCGCTGGAATGAGGTTCCGTCGTTGAGGAGTTGGGTCATCTCTTGGAGGGCCACGGCGGAGAAGGACTCACCCGGGACCGGTGTGACAAAAACGCCTCCGTTGAAAGCAGGCGCGGCCGACATCGCCCGATCCTGAGCCTCGACGACATGCAATGCCAAAGCCAAAGAGATGCAGACAGCGCAGATCACCAAACAAGAGCTTCTGGCCACAGCAACCTCGCGCATTCGATGCGGCATTTCTGAGCCACGGAGCGGGAGGGTACGTTCCCTTGTGCTGCGGAAAATAGTAGGCCGGACGTCCCGGTGTTTCAACCTTAAAGACCAAGTTTCGACGGCTGGCCGCGTTGGCGCGAAGAGTGGGGCACCCGAAAAATCCAAGGCCAGGTCGGAATTCAACGGACCCCCCCGCCCCAGAAACTGGAATCCATTTAGACATTATAACATCATAATGATAGATGGATTCAGGGTGCGCATTTTGGGTCGGCACTCCTGAGTTCGATAACCATCAAGAAGGAGGTTTGCGGATATGAACACAATTCTCCAAACATTGGAGCGCGAAGGCAGCCCTTTTGCCTCCCTAAAACGAGCTTCGGTAGCTCGTTGGGCTCCTCTTCCGCTGCGGCTTATTGTCGGCTTTGGTTTCATGGAACACGGCTTCGCCAAACTGTCCAGGGGGCCTGAGGCCTTCGCGGGCATCCTGCAAGCTGCCGGAGTACCGGCGCCTCATCTCATGGCATGGCTTTCGATTCTAACCGAGCTCATTGGCGGCCTCGCTGTCTTGCTTGGAGCGTTCGTACCCCTTGTCAGTCTGCCGATGGCCGCTCTTCTCTTCGTAGCAATCGTAACCGTTCATCTACCGTATGGATTTAGCTCGATCAAGCTGCTGAGTGTGACGGATGGCAGAGCCCGGTTCGGACCACCGGGCTACGAAGTTGACCTGCTCTACCTCGCTTGTCTTGCGGCGCTCGTCATTGGTGGTTCTGGGCCGATGGCGATC
Organism: uncultured Acidobacteriota bacterium; assembly: GCA_963729525.1. Classification (GTDB taxonomy): domain Bacteria; phylum Acidobacteriota; class Terriglobia; order Acidiferrales; family UBA7541; genus Palsa-295. The sequence goes on along the minus strand of CAVSOB010000005.1, from coordinate 647,798 downwards.
GACGATCACCTCAGGAAGAAACTATAGCGCGCGCACGGCGCGACGGCATGCCGTTATAAGCCAACTCATCGAGAAACCTTGCGGACCAGACGGGTCGCGAAGCGAACGAGATCCCCTCGGTAGTGCAGTCTTTCGTAATCGACCGGACGGCCGCCCGTCGAGTAGGAAGTTCGTTCAATTCGAAAGATCGGGCTCCGTGGCTTTACCTTTAGTGCTGCAGCGACCTCGGTCTCGGCCGCCACTGCGTCCAATTTGTACTCGGCTTCAATCAGCGGAATGTCGTACTTGCGTTCGAGAAGGGAAAAGATAGGCTCGACCTTCAGGTTGTCGGCGATGATCTTCTTGCCGATCTCCAAGGGTAGGTAGGTCTCATCGAAGGAAATGGGAATGCCATCCGCCAGGCGCACACGCCGAATCCTAACGACGCGCTCGCCCTTTGTTAGTGCCAGTTGACTTGCCACGGTCGCGTCAGCGGTCACAATTTCTTTACCGATCACGCGGGCCGTCGCTTTTCGTCCGATTGCATGCATATCCTCCACAAATCCGCTCAGCTCTGTAAGCTCCTGGGTGATTTTCGGCGCAGCAACGAATGTGCCTTTGCCGCGGCGAATCTCGACAAGGCCGCGGCTCACAAGATTCTGAATGGCTCGGCGAACGGTAATGCGGCTGACCTGGAATCGGGAAATCAGGCTGTCTTCGGTTGGCAGTTGGTCGCCGACCTTCAGGTCCCCACCCGCGATTTCGTTGGCGAGGACCATTTCAACGCGTGAATAAAGAAGCGAATCCGGTGCGAGTGGCATAGGCACATTATAACGTCGTATTGTCAGAAGGCAGGGGCACCTAGAATTACTGCGCGGGTGGCACACCCTTCTTTGCTTTGCACCCGCGGTATCACAACTGGTATGCAAGCCGCGGCACGCAGGCGGAAGTTGGGTATAGAATCGGGGCACATACGGCGCGCGAAACTTGAAGACTGAGGAGGAACAATGTCGCGGATTTCAAATTGGATGATGTCAACCGCTGGCGCCACGCTAGCGGGATTGCTTTTGCTGGGCGGGACGGTGGGGCGTGCCCAGGAAAAGACAAAGCCGGAGACCATCCAGGCGCAGGCGATGGGCCAGTTGAAAATGACCGGGAAGACTTTCAACATCACTATCCTCATCCAATCCTACTCTACAGCCGAAGATCAGAAAACTTTGATCGATGCGTTCCAGAGGGGCGGGCATGATGAGCTGGTGAAAACAATCGCGAAGATGAAAGGCCGAGGAAGAGTTTCTATCACCGGCACGCTGGGATACCAAATCGCGTACGTGCGCTCGATTCCCGGCCCGAATGGCAGAACCATCCGGCTGATCACCGACCGTCCGATTCAATTCCGGGAAGCGCGCAATGCCGGGCGGTCCACGGACTATGACCTTTCGGCGATCGAGATGCGGATTGACGAAGACCCGAAAAAGAGCGAGGGGCAGCTCATTGTTGCCGGAAAATTCAAGGTGGATAAAGACGGCCAAGTGACATTTGAATCGTATGGAAGCGGGCCGTGGAAATTGACGAACATCATGGAGAGGTGAACTCCAGAGATCTGGTCGTAGTTGTCGAAAAATCTCCGGAAAGAGAGGCGAGCTAAATTAGCCCAAATAGCCGATACAAGAGGAGGAAACACACTGGAGAAAGAAAGTCCATGAAACGATAGCTGGCTGGCACGCACTACAGATATGACTGTTGAATGCTGAAGGAGGAAATATGACCAGCCACTACCAAGATCTTAGAGAGCCGGATCGAGGAAGACCGAACGCTAAGGGTGAGAGGCCCCTTGCGGAACCGCCCCTTAATCTAACGCAAGCTGAGCGAATTTGGTCACGGTCAGCAATCGAAGAGTTTGCCTTTCCCCAGCCACCAGCACAAAGGGCCCACATCGTCAAGCGCCGTGCCGCAGGTAGCGAGCGCGTCCAAGTGACAACACCTGGGCTGCCCCGAACTCGCGACATCTCCGCGTTTCCTGCAGGAGTGAGGCGGCGGCCAATGCGTCTCCGTGCACAAGACCGCGCGGTGACTCCACTCTTTATCTTTCCGCCTGATAATCGTCGTGCGTTTACTGACACGACCTATCCATGGCGCGCGTGCGGGCGAGTGGTGACTCCTGCTGGACAGGGCTCCGGTGCAATCGTCGGCCCCAGGCATATCCTGACAGCGAGTCACGTAATCGATTGGACGGTGACCAACGGCTCGATTGGGTGGCTGCGCTTCGAGCCGGATTTTAACAATGGCAACGTGTTCCAGCCATCGTTTGCTCAAATTACCTACAGCTACGAAAAGATTTCCCAGGTGCAGGGCGAATACGACATTGCCGAGGACTACGTCGTCTGCGTGATGGACCGACGCATCGGAGATGAACTCGGGTGGCTCGGAACAAGAAACTACGACGATGGGTGGGACGGCGGCAATTTCTGGGTCCATGTGGGTTATCCCGACGATATCGGCGGCGCACAAGAACCGGTGTTCGAGGGTGGGTTCAGCATTGCCAATTCATGGTCGCCCGGATTTTTCGAAACCGGGAGCGGGTTGGATATGGAGACTTTCACGAGTCTAACGCATGGAGATTCCGGCGGTCCCATCTTTGGCTTCTGGACTGATGGTCCCCATATCGTGGGAGTGGTCAGCGCTGAAGGAACTCTTGACCCCGTCATCACCGACCCGTCTTCTCGTACTGCGAATTGGGTGGCCGGAGGGAATGAGATGCCTGACCTGGTGAACCAAGCGCGCTCCGATCACCCCTAGGCGGCTTGGCCGCCCAAGCCCTCACCTTAGTGTTTATGGGAATCGTCAGAGGAGCTGTTCCGGGACGGCTTTTCGGGGCCACGACGAGCAATTCTTCGGGCCCGCCGCCCTGCGTCAGATAAGGCACCATCGTGGGCGATATCGATTCGTATCCCGCCCAGAGCCCTCGTTCAGACATGCCGGTTCATCTATAAGCTTCGGGTTGGCCCGACAAACCGGAGGTTCTATTTATTCTGAATTTTTGTCTCGTGGGTTAAGACGGACTTCCAGCCCCCATCGTTCCAAACCAATACGTCGGTTTGGCGCTCCGTCACATCGAAAGGTTTACCCTGGAGCACGCCCGAGGTTTGAACCTTCGTCGTCACCAGTGCGACATCTCCATAAAGACGCACTCTGGGTTCCGAAATTTCGAATGTTTTTCGAGTCAAGAAACCCGACTTTATTCCATCGGCGAAGACCGACTTCCCCTCGGCAACGGCACCAGACGTAGCTATAACGACCCAGTCATCCGTCAGGGAGCGCGTAATTCCATCCCCATCATTATTTGCCATCGCCCGTGCGATTTCCTGTTCCGCTGCCAACGCGTTCTCCGCACTCGGCCCCTCGGCGGGCCTTGCCTTAGAAACGGCTACGGATGTGAAGAGCAACCCGACCACGGCCCCAAGCACGAGCCCCAATATCGAGATGATCGAACCGACGTGCATCGCGGCACACCTATGCAATCGCATTGTTGGTCCTCCCGGATTTATGAAACCTTGCCGCTACGTTCAGACGGATTCACCTGGAAAAGGTCACGCATGGCGTCGTGTTATCTTGGCTTTCAATCTCTTTTGCGAGGCGGAGGCGTTGGAACAACGGCACGGAGGTGTCAGGGGGCAGTGCGTCGGACATGGCTGTTGCGCGCTCATCGGGAACTTTCTGTGGTTCATAGGCATCCCATTCATTGAACGGTTTGCTCGTCTCTTCATGGACACCGACGTTGGAAGGAGGATCTGATGCGTTCGCTGAGGGATCTCTTACTGGAAGCACAAAAAAGTGGCGTGGCAATCGGCCACTTCAACATTTCTGACCTGGTTTTGTTGAAAGCCGTATTCGCCGCCGCGCGTGAAGTGAGCGCGCCAGTGATAGTTGGTTTGTCCGAGGGCGAGCGCGAGTTTGTAGGGGTTCGCCAGATTGCAGCTTTGGTGGGAAGTTTGCGCGAGGAATTCGACTTCCCCATCTTTCTTAATGCCGATCATACGCACTCCCTGGCGAAGGCGGTGGAGGCTATAAAAGCAGGCTTTGACTCAATTGTCTTTGACGTGTCCGCCTTGCCCTTCGACGAGAATGTGCGCGAGACCAAGCACGCCGTGGAAACGCTAAAAGCGATCAATCCTTCCGTGTTGGTCGAAGGAGAAATCGGAGATATCGGAACTGGCTCCGAAATACACGAAAGGGCTCCCGATTTGCGAAAAGGGCTTTCCACTCCGCAGGAAGCGAAACAGTTTGTGGAGAACACGGGAGTGGATGTCCTGGCCCCAGCGGTGGGCAATATGCACGGCATGCTTAAGAGCATGGTGCAGGGAGAAACAAAGAAGCGCCTGGATATCGAGAGAATAGCTCGGATCAAAGAAGCGGCACGAGTGTTCCTAACCCTCCATGGCGGCTCAGGAACAGACGATGAAGACTTGCGGAAAGCAATCGCAGCAGGGATCAACATTGTCCACATCAATACAGAACTTCGAGTTGCGTGGAGACATGGTTTGGAGGATGGCCTGGCCAAGCAACCCAACGAAGTTGTGCCCTACAAGGTTTTGCCGTCCGCCGTGGATTCAGTGAAACAGGTAGTCAGCTCGCGTTTGCGGCTGATTAACGGTGAGCGGCATGTCGCTCGAGGAGTGTAGCGCCAGCCTCCACGGGCTGCACCCGGTGCCGACCCGGTTCGCCTCGACTGGTACGAACTATTTATAACTACCGAAGATCAGAGGGTTTGTTACCGCACTGTGAAAAGCCGCGACCTACAAGGCGCGACGAAATAGCTCGTGACTGCCTGAGAAGCCAGGAGACCTTCTAGATCGTTTGAATGCGAGGGCCGTACCGCTTGGAACGACCCTCGCAGGAGCGGGGTCTCGCATTCACGAATGGTTTTGCCTTACTTAACGGCGTTAATCACACCGAACAAGCCGGCGAAATTATTGTCGGGACCTGCGGTGAAGAATAGTTGGTTGGTGGCACCATCTGCCGGGGCTCCGCCGCCGAATTCAATTCCCCACAGCTGATCGATCTGAATCGGATCGCCTTTGGCGTCCTTCAAGGTGCCTACGAATTGGCCGGTTATGGCATTGAAAGAGTTAATTGTGCCAGTGTTGGTATTGTTGGAGACCAGCAATGTGTTGCTGAATTCTCCGAAATTCTTTGGCGCCACGGCAAAACCCCAAGGCTGATTCAAGGGTTCACCGTGCGTGAGTTGCTTGAGAAGCTCGCCGTCTTCGGTAAAGATGTCAATGAAACCACCGGCAGCGCCCGCGGAGCTCGCGAACGAGACATAGACGAGGCCGCCGAAGTCCTGAATACCGAAAGGAGCAAAGCCGGCAGGAACGGAGGGGTCGGTAAACGATTTTACCAACTTGAAGGTGCCGTCAAAGATGTCGACCTTATTGTTCGCATTGTCGGCGGCAAGAAGAACGTTCCCGGACGCCTTGTTGGAGATGGCCAAACCTGTGTATGAGGCGCCCGGAGTGGTGACCTTAATGATGGCGGCATTGCGAGTCACCGCGGGCGCCCAACCGCTGATTGTGCCGTCAAGAGTGGCAAAGAGGAAGAACGTTGGAGATCCCTTGATCGTGAAGTCCGGCGATCCGTTGAATACGATTCCGGTGGGCGTACCAGGCCCGTTGCCTCCTGCCGTGGGGATTAACACGTCGAGAGGCACCTTGGTTCCATTGGCGTCGTAGAGCGTTGACCAGCCCGAGAGGTTGTCGCTAATCCAGAAAGGTCCGCCTGGCGGGTAAACGAGTCCCCAGGCATTGACTAGCAGCGGATCCGGGACCTTTACGATGTCGTCCTGGTTGGAGGCCAAATTGGTTACCCGATACTGTGCACGGGCCCGGCTGGGACTGAACAGCAATGCCCCGGCAAGAACCGCGGTAAGAACGATGGTGCGGTGTTGCATTCAGGATTCTCCTTTGAGGCGGCCAGTACTCGATGCTCCGTATTGGTCTGACCGACTTGCCGCAAGATATTGATGCGGGTGTAAATTCGACTTGTAATGAAATTGTCGAATGTTTGTAAATTCTGAGAACAAGAAAACTTGAGGAATCCTGATTGCTGGGTTGCTTTTCCCTCCTCGCAACTTGAAAAGGAACGCTTAAGGTGACAATCAAGCGTTCGATTGGAAGCTTACGCTCTATCTTTTGTAGGCATCCGCGCTCTTTGCCAACTGGGCGCGAATCGTGGATGTACTATGCGGCAAGCGCGGCTCGCGCACGATGCCGACGAAGATCGGATTCGACAGAATCCACGGAACGCTCGGTCGCAGCAAAGGGTGCCCAATCAGAAAGACCTCAACGCGGTACACGCCAGCACCGGCGTTTTCGAGGTCCAAGTGATCTTCGAGGGTTTCACGTAGCGGCGCGCCATCTTTTTTCAATACCAGCCGTGTCGCCTGTTTGCCGGCTTGCACTTCGACATGCAGATTAGAGTTTGCCGGTACGTCACTGCCACTCGGAAACTTCTGGAAATCACGATGCGCGGAAAACTCAAATCGTTCGGGCTCTCCCGCGCCGCGTATGCAATTGAAGAAATCTCCGCTGCGGACGGCTGCTTCTGGATCTGACTCATATTGCCTGCCAATTCCCAGCGCTGCGAATGAAAATGTATCTGCGTACGAAGGCAGCTTGATTGAAAGCCATGAGGTGATGTGGAATCCGCCGTGTGCATCGGAGGCCGTGAAGCCCCAAATTTTGTCTCGCTGCAATAAAGCATCCCAGTGCGCGTTGGATTCCGCGGGAACTACAATTCGCTTGAGAAAATAGTAGTGGGAGAAGGGATAGTACATCGCCAGTCGAAGCTGGTCGGCCCACGACCCGTCGCGCAGGCTGGTAAATAAGTTCAGGATTTCGATCCCGCCGGGCCTCAGATCGTTGTTCCAGTAGTGCCATCCATATCGCGGATCATCGGGATAAGCCAACACAGGGAAGGCGCCCCACTCTCGGGCGTCGTCGATCGCGTCGGGAGGAAAGGATGACAAGCGAAATCTTGGAATGCTCTGCGCGCCGAAAAAGGTGAGCCGCCCGTCGGGCAAACTAGCTTCTGAACCGCCGACGATTGTTACGCCATCGATAGTTTCGCGAAAACTGGACGATACCTGATTGGGACTGCCATGATCGGTGAGGAGCACCAGGCTGACCCCGGAGGCGTGCGCTTGTAGAGCGATTTCCTTTGCCGACTGCAAACCATCCGACATGCTCGAGTGAACGTGATACACGCCCCAAAGGTAAGTGTTCGAGCGCTGCGGAGAATAAAGCGCGAAATGCATTCCAGTGGCTAGATAAGCGATGAACGTTACAGTGGCGGTCACAACCACACAGTTTCTAAAATGCTTCATTCGCCGGTTTTCATAACTGATTCGCTTTTCCGCTTCTATTGCAATTTGGCAGACTATGAAGCAGAACGCTTCTGCCGCCATGAAATGAGAACGGTCCATAGTAACCGAAGAGGCCCGATTGGCGCGCAGCGATGCATGAATAACGCACAGATCCGCTAACTCGAACTCGCTCCTGAATAGGCGATGGTACACGCTTTTTGCTGACTTCGTTTTACACTGGTTCATGCATGGCGGCTCAAGAAGCGATTTGTCCTCGGGAATCTCTGGGAGGTCACATGGTTCTAGATCAGGCAGCGTCCAGTTCGCACCGGTGCTCGATCGCGCCCTGGCTGTCAGTGCGCAATAGTGCGCGAGCCGTCGAGTTCTACAAATCGGCATTTGGAGCAACCGAGCTCTTTCGCCTTGAAGACCCCGACGGAGGCGTGGTGGCGAGGCTTTCCGTCGATGGTGGGGAATTTTGGGTGGGCGACGAGTCTCCCGAGCACGGGAATTTTAGTCCCCACTCTCTCGGCGGCGGTTCTGTTCGTATGATTCTAACTGTTCCAGATCCAGATGCTGTTTTCCTGGGAGCCATAGCGGCAGGCGCTTCGGAGGTCAACCCGGTTCGGGAGGAACACGGCTGGCGAGTGGGGCGCATAGCTGATCCGTTTGGGCACCACTGGGAGATTGCGCGTCAGATCAGCGCCTAGAATCGGGCGGGATTTCGGAATCTACGAGATCGTCGGTTCCGCCAGTGGCAGGGACTCCTTGGCCTCGAGCGACTCGTGAACTGCGAATCTCAATTTTCGCACGATAGATGCTATGTCCAACGGCGAAGTTTCATTGAAAGATGATCGGATCACGCTGATTGCCGTGTCGGCGTTGGCGTGCATTCTCCAGGATGTCTTGCACGAAGGATTAGGCCATGGCGTGACGGCCTGGCTGAGTGGGGCACGGCAAGTGACCATGAGCACGGTCGCGCTGCAAAGCGATATCGAGACCCGATGGGTGTCCGCGAATGGCACTCTCGTGAATCTTTTTTTCGCCTTGATCTTTTGGCTTCTTCTCCTCAAGGCGCAGCGATATAAGCCGACCACTCGCTATTTTCTTGTCCTTGCAATGGCGGGCAATCTCTTCACGGGTACCGGTTATTTTTTCTTTTCCGGCGTCACCAATTTTGGCGATTGGGCCGCGGTTATTCGAGGTTTGCAACCACATTGGATGTGGCAGCTTGTGCTGATCGTAGTAGGTGTGGCTTTCTACTATGCATCCATGCTGCTGGTAGCTGCAAAGCTGAAGCCATTTCAAGAGAAGAATCAGACTTCACGGCGGCTTCGTGGGTTGTGCTGGACGCCTTATTTCACGGACGGAATTCTGGCCGGGTTGGGAGGCCTGATAAATCCCTTAGGATTGTTCTACGTGATCGCGTCGGCCCTGCCATCTACCTTGGGGGCGAATGCCGGCCTGTTGAGCCTGCCTAGTATGATGCGCAGGATGAGTGGTAGCGAAGTAGAACAGGTTGGGCCAATTCGACGCGGCCATGCGTGGGTGGTTGCCGCTACTGTTGCTAGTCTGCTGTTTATCCTCGTGTTGGGCCGCGGCATTACATGGTCACGATGATGCTTTGCATTGCGCGGCCCGACCAACGACGGAAGTATCTTGAATACCGCGAATCACATCCGAAGAGTCGAATGACACATGATAAATCGGGTTCAATGTGGTTAGCTTGCGGACCTCCAGCGGTGCTACAGCGCGATTGCCGACGTCGGCAATCATGTCGCCGTTGACGACGACTAGCAAATGAAAGTCGCCATATTCGTATTCGTCACGGTAAGAACGAGGGCCCACGGTGACGCTGGTAAAGTGGCCTTCTTGCGCGCCTTTCCCATGAGAGTACACGCGAAAGATGATCGTTTGTTCGTATGGTGCAAAAGGGCGGGCCATGCTGGCAGCGTTTGCCCGTTCGACCAGCACGATGGCTCTCGCCCGAAGTTGAATGTCTTCCAGCGCGCGGGCGATTGCTGATGAGCATACCAGGGCAAGAACCACTGATATAAAGTGGGTAGCTCGTCTCATAGGATAGCTAGAATACGCCGTAGTCATCCAATTAACATCGGTTTTTACTCGACGAGATACACTCGAAAAACCGAGGACGGTCCGAACTCGACGGGTAAACCATCCGCCAACTTTTCTTGGTGTAATTGCGGTCGACCCGGCTGCTCGAAATCGCGACTATCGGCTTCCACGCCCGGCCTAACTAATGACACCTTTCGGGGCAGGTGAGATAATCGCCAAACGCATCGAAAGGGACCGCAATGCCTGACGAAGTCACTCCTTTTTCACCGCCGATGGAAGGTAAAGGCGCGTACAACAAGTACGCGAAGCTTCCTGCCGGCGGCGCAGCGCTGGCGCTGCCGCTACTTGAAAAGGCTGCGCACAATGTGGTGCTCAACGGCAGCACCCAGCCCGTCGTGGTCGCCGATTACGGGTCATCACAAGGCAAGAATTCTCTGGTTCCAATGGACGTCGCGATCCGCACCCTGAGGACCCGCATCGGGCAGCACCGGCCGATAGTGGTTTTTCACATCGACCAAGCGACAAATGATTTCAACTCACTGTTCGACGTGCTAGCGACCGACCCGGATAGATACACTCAAACAGATCCCCAAGTGTTTCCCTGCGCAATTGGAAAATCGTTTTACGAAAGGGTGCTTCCCCCGGAATCTGTGCATCTTGGCTGGTCGTCCTATGCGGCCGTATGGCTGAGCCGCATTCCAAGACCGATTCCTGACCATTTCATCTCGCTCTGCTGCACCGGCGCCGTGCGCGAAGAGTTCGACCGGCAAGGAGTACAGGACTGGGAGAGTTTCCTCTCCCTGCGAGCAAGTGAATTGGTTCCCGGAGGACGGCTTGTGGTGCTGCTTCCGGGAATTGCCGAACACGGCTCATCCGGCTTTGAAAACGTGATGGACCATGCGAACGCGGTGCTAGCGGAAATGGTGAAGGACGGAGCGCTCACGGCGGAGGAACGGGCTCGGATGGTGATTGGGTCGCATCCCCGCCGCATGTCTGATCTGCTGGCTCCGTTTTCCACGAGCAAGCAATTTAGGAACTTGAGTGTGGAAGCTTTTGACGAATCCGTAGTGACCGATTCGGCGTGGACGGAATTTGAGAAGAACGGAGACCGCGAAGCTCTTGCCGCAAAGCACGCGTTGTTTTTTCGTTCCGTATTCGCACCAGCTCTGGCGGCTGCGCTCACTCGTGTGCGGGCGGGCGATGCCCAATCAGCGAGTGTCTTTGGCGATCGGCTCGAGAACGGACTGAAGAAACGTTTGGAAGTCCAGCCCGCACCAATGCACTCGTTCGTGCACACCATCGTTTTGGCGAAGGGCCGTTCCGTTTAGTTTTTGAGTCTATTTGTCGAGGTAATACTGGACGGTGGTGACGATGCGGACCGTTTTCATCAGGCTGCTATCGGAGCCGAAATCGCCGCCGGCCGTTTCGCCAGGCTCACTCGTGCCGCTGCCTTGATCGGCAGGCAAAATTGAGAAGACGCCCTGATTGGCCTGGCGAATTGAGCCGACTTTGCTGCCGGAATCGAGAGCGAAGCGATTGGCCGCAGCGCGGGCGTTGCGCGTGGCATCGGTGATCATGTCGGGCTTGATGGAGTTTAGACCGGTGAACTTGTAGGCGAGACCTTGGCCCGGGTTGCTGTTGAGCACAATTCCCTTCTGCAATAGCTGCAACGTCTTTTGCGCTGCGGCTGCTACCTGATCGACCCGCGTGGTGCGCACAGTAATCACCTGTTCGACGATGTAGCGGTGCGGCGGGCGGTTGCCGCCGCCATATTCGTTGGCCTGAGTGTCTACGACACGCAGCACGCCGAGTTCGATTTCGGGTGTCTGGAGGCCTTGCTGATCGAGGAATTGCAGGATGGTTTTTTTGTCGGCTTCCGTCTTGGCGTAGAGAAGCGACAGGTCGTCGCCCGCTTCTTTGTAGCTGAGCGACCAGATCGTGAGATCGGATTTCACTGTGCGTTCGACCAGACCTTTTACGGTTACGTAGCGATCGCTCAGGCGTGTCGCTTTTATTTGGGCCCCTAGCACCCAGCCGCCGATGATGAGGCCTAGCGCGAGTAGGATTCCCAGCAGAACGGTGCTGCGGTGGTCGGTTTGATTTGTGGCATTCATAGATTTTCGAAGTCCAATGGTTCTGCTGACATCCGTCCGAAGATGTCAAAGGGCATGACAGCTACGTAAGGTTCCGCCGAATCCGAACCCCTCCGGCGAGCCGGAGCTTAGGAAAACGGCGGCAAGCCGCCCTACTCCAAAGGAGCAATTCCGTCGCCTATATTCTGGCTTGGAAACAAACGCGTTATGGCGAATGGAGCGAATCGGGCGGGTTCGATAATCCACATACTGTGTTCGCTGGTCACAAGAGCGAGAGGTTAGCGCGTTTTGGCGATGTGGCACGCGTGTGTTGTTCGGGCGTTCGGGCACGGCACGCCGTGCTCCTATTGGAGAATCGTGGAGAATGGTGACGCAAATTCCGAATGACAACTGCTCGCGGCGACGGTCTTGCGTTAGGCCGGTTTAGCGGCGGCGATTAGAGAGCTCGGGGCACGTTGCGGCTCGTCGAAGGATTCGTCGAGTGCCGGCTTCGAGCAGATTCCAGCGGCTTCGCCGATGAGCTGGGCTTCCTGCTGCTTCATGGTTTGCCAGGTAGCAAAGATTACTTTTTCGCGGGCGATTTCGTCGAGATTGCGTTTGATGCGTTCTTGATGCTGCGCGGTGATGCGCTCGAGTTCCGCATGGATGTGGGCGTTTTCGGCGGCCTTCGCGGCCCAGTATTCTTCAAAGTGCTCCCATTGGTCGGACTCGTAAGAATTGATGGCGGATTGACGCATAGCGGCGTCGCGGAGTACTTCGTCGACAGAAATACCGGCGGCATCTAGGGCCATCAGCACGGAGGCGCGTTTCATTTCGTCGGAGAGGCCACGGAGATGATCGCTGGCCAGCATGTCCGCTACTTTGCGAATGCTATAGCCCATGCGCGGGGCGAGAATTCCTGCGGCGCGGTAGATATCGTCCACTGAGAGGAGATCGCCCGGCAAGTCATGTTTCTGATTTGCGCTGGTTGTTGGCTCAGCGGCCGAAGCGGAATGCGAACTGGATTTCGACTGCTCGCCGCGAGCAGTCAGCTCCGAGCCTTGATGGCCGGAGGCGGGCGTGGCTTGAGCGGCAACTGCCGAGACATCGGATTCTTTGCCGGTTTGCTTTTGGCGCCAGTGCGCGAGATCTGACCATTTGTTTGGCATGTTTTCCCTTCCCTTGAGATTTTCGGATCGAGGCGACGGAAACTGGAATCGAGCCGATGAGGGCGAAACTATGGAATCATTCTTTGAGACGTGACGATCGAGACCTGATTTGGCCGTGACATCGCCATCTGCAGCGGGGACCGCAGCACGGCTGGGCATGACGGCGATTGACGGTTTCATTCGACCTGTCGGAATGGCAGATGGATTCTGTTTTTCGCTCGCAAGTTCTTCATGCCCGTGGAGTTTTTCACCGGCTCCTCCACGAACGTCGTTATTGACTTGGACGATTGCGTTGTTCTGCCGCGGGGAAAAAGCCTCTAGCTTCGGAGCGACGATATCCGTAAGAAACCGGTTTACAATTTTGTCTTTCTGGACGCCAACGACAAAGTCTCGCCGATCGGTGCGGCAGTAGCGCGCGGTTCCAGAAAACCGTTCACGGTATGAGTTCACTCTCAGGGCGGAGCCGACGGCAACGGGGACTTTCACGCGAAGACATGCACCCGAGACAGATATGTCCTCGAGCCTGGCGGAGGAAGTATGGCGTGTACCGAATTGGTCCTCCCAGGAGACTTCGACGAGGGCCATCATGGCGGTTCGCGGCTCAGTTCTGATTGCGCTCATACTGTCTCTTTGTATCGGCAGGAATTGGAAGTGGTTCAGGGGCGTTTTAGGCGGTGGGGTGGGGCGATCAATGGGTGCGATGCCGAGTGGAAGCCTAATTTGAAAGTATTGCAGGATAGAAAGGCGCACGGGCCCTACGGTTCTCACGGTAAACAAAGAATGCTTGTGCCATTCGAACGGGTGCCAAGCATGTCATTGGTGGTGCTTTTTACCGGAGCCAGGAAAGAATGCCGGTGCTACTGGCTTTCGCGGAATTGGGCGTCGGGAGTAAGATTGTGATGCCGGACGGACAGGCCTACGGAGGTTCGGATGAAAGCTTGCACACATTTGGATCAGATTCGGGACGTGAAGCCGGGCACACCCAACGGCTGCGAGGAATGTTTGAAGACGGGCGACACCTGGGTGCATCTACGGTTGTGCCTGGAGTGCGGGCATGTGGGTTGTTGCGATTCGTCGAAGAATAAACATGCCACGAAACACTTTCATCGGACGAAGCATCCGATCATGAAATCGTTTGAGCGCGGCGAGAACTGGGGCTGGTGCTACGTCGACGAAGTCGAACTCGACTCCTCTTCAATGGCCGCAAGGGCGTAACGGGTCGGTCACGCGCAATGGCGGCGGACGAAATCACAACGCGAGACTAGATCGCGATCAGGCCTGATTTGATTGCGAGCAGCGACGCGATTGCGACAACTGCCCACAGCAACACGCCCTGCATGAGCGGCTTCGTTCCCACCTGCTTTAGAGTAGCTCTCGACAAGCCTGTGCCGATTAGGTAAAGGGTGACAGTCAGGCCGATTCTGCCCGCGCGGCTGAGGACTGCATATGCGGGAGCAAACTGCGGGAGATATGTGTTCGCGAAAGCCGCGAGGCAGAAGAGCAGGATGAACCACGGCCATTGCATATTGGTTTTGCTTTTCAATTTGTAGGCGGTGAAGAGCGCGATCGGAAGAATCCAGAGGGCGCGCGCCAGTTTTACGGTGGTGCCGATCGCGAGGGCTTCATTGCCGTATTTTGCGGCGGCGCCGACGACGGAGCTCGTGTCGTGGATTGCGAGCGCGGCCCAGAGGCCGAACTGAGGCTGGCTCATGTGCAGGGCGTAGCCGATGGGCGGAAACAACAGCAGAGCGACCGAGTTCAACACGAAGACTGTCCCAAGCGAAACCGCGATTTCTTCATCCGTGGCGTGAGCGATGGGCGCGACCGCCGCGATGGCGCTTCCGCCGCAGATTGCCGTACCCACGGTGGTTAAGAACGAAACCTTCCTGCCCACAGCGAGGGCACGGCCCAAATAAATTCCCAGGAGCATCGTGGCCGCTATACCCACGGCCGTGTAGACGACGCCGGAACGTCCGGCGCGAACGATTTGATGGAGGTTCATGCCGAAGCCGAGGGCCACCACGGACGCTTGCAGAAGATACTTCGAAAGCATGCGGCTTTCGGAAACGTAGGGATGAGAAAGAGTGAATCCGTAGAGGAGGCCGCCGAGAAGAGCGAGGGGAGGTGAAATGAAACCCGAGGCGGCCAAAAGCAGGCCGGCGAAAAAGATTATCTTCGAGAATGTCGGCATCCAGCGATTTCGCCCCAAAAGTTACGCGGAGCGAAATATACCATCAAGCGATGGCGCTGGAAGAACTTGTACGAGCCTGAGTTTCGCCGGCTTGCCCGGTTTCCTGCGCGCGCAGGACAAGAACTGGACACTCTGCTTCTTCGACGACTTTTTTGGCGACGGAGCCAAAAGGGATTCTGCGCCAGCCGGTCATGCCGTGGGTGGCGATCACGATCATATCAGCGTCTTCCCTGTCCGCGATTCGCACGATTTCCATCCCGACGTCGTTGGCTGTGCCAATTTCCGTGCGGACCTTGATGTTCTCAGCAGAGAGGCCGGCTGCGAGATCCGAAAGGCGCTTTTCTGCGGCGCCATGAAGGCTCTCATCGTATTCGCCTTCCTTCAAAATCGAGACGCTGCTGGGCAGATCGGGAATCGCCGGGACGATATTGACCAGAATCAGCTCCGCGCCCAGGCGCGAGGCGAGTTCAGTGGCAACGTCGAGAGCATTGTTTGAGAAATCGCTGAAATCAACCGGTGCGAGAATCGTTTTCAGGCTGGTGGTTGAATCGGTCATGGCGTCGCGTATCCTTATTCTCGAAATCCCTCAGATGGCAATATTCAGGGCGCCATGCTACCAGACGACTTTCCTGAGATGTGACGGAACTGTTTCAGTTCTGTTAAATTCCCGCGCCCCGGCATGTCCCATGTTAGAGGCAACGCAAGCCCCAGATAAGGCGCTTGTCGACCTCTTCCCTCCGGCCCTTACCACGATAGAGTGTTCACGCGGTTGTCACATTGCCGTAACGAAGAGCCGGTAGTTTCACGGCGCACCGACAACCGCAGAGTCGTTACGAAAATCGGCTGGAATATTGTGTATTGAAGGGGTGAAAAATGGCAGCAACGGGAACTGCATCGACGCGCGTACCCAGCGAAGCGCCTCGAGTTTCGCCGCTCGATGCGGCAAACATGACCGCGGGGCCAGCAGCGAAAATAGGAATGGGCATATTCGGTGTCGTGCTGGTAGTGGGGATGATCTACATCGGGCGCCAGCTGATCGGCGACTTATCTGAAGTGCACGCGCCGTCGATGATGCCATATGTGCTGTTGGGTTTGGCGCTGCTTGTGGCGCTGGGATTTGAATTCGTGAACGGATTCCACGATACGGCCAATGCTGTGGCGACTGTGATTTATACACATACGCTCGAGCCGCATGTGGCGGTGGTATGGTCGGGCTTGTGGAATTTCACGGGAGTTGTGCTGTCGAGCGGCGCGGTAGCGTTTGGAATCGTTTCGCTGCTGCCGGTGGAACTGATTCTGCAGGTGGGAGGCAAGGCCGGCTTCTCGATGGTGTTCGCGCTGCTATTCGCGGCTATCATCTGGAACCTCGGGACGTGGTACTTCGGGCTGCCCGCTTCGAGCTCGCATACGCTGATCGGTTCCATCATCGGCGTGGGAATCGCGAACCAGCTGATGTCGGTGAAAACGGGAACGAGCGGCGTAGATTGGGGGCAGGCTGCGAACATCGGCAAGTCGCTGCTACTCTCGCCCATCGTTGGATTTATTTGTGCTGCGTTACTGCTGATGGCTTGCAAGGCACTGATCCCGAACAAGGCGCTCTATGAGGCCCCTAAGGGCAACGAGCCGCCGCCGTTTTACATTCGAGCGCTGCTGGTGCTGACGTGCACAGGCGTGAGCTTCTTCCATGGATCGAATGATGGCCAAAAAGGCATGGGGCTGATCATGCTAATCCTGATCGGTACTGTGCCTACCGCATATGCCGTGAACCACGCTGTGACGACCCAGCAGACCGCCGACTTCGTAGCGGTCTCAACCCAAACCGCGGACGCGCTCAGCCATTACGTTTCGCCCTCCGCAGTGGTCGGAGACTCACGCGACGAAGTGACAGATTACATCCGGACGAGACAGTTCACGCCGAACACGATGCTGGCGCTTCGTGAACTGATCAACGGAATCGGTACGGAAATGGCGCAGTACAAACAATTGAAGGCGGTGCCGCAAGATCGGGTGCGAAACTTCCGTAACGATATGTATGTGGTGAGCGAAGCGCTCCGCTTGATGAAGAAAAGCGGCGAGCCAAAGTTCAGCGCGGCGGATTCGGCGATCATCGCGAATTATAAAAAACACATCGACAATGCAACCAAATTCATTCCCACGTGGGTAAAGGTGGCCGTGGCTTTGGCACTTGGGCTTGGAACCATGATCGGATGGAAGCGCATCGTGGTGACGGTCGGCGAGAAAATCGGGAAAGATCACTTGACCTACGCCCAAGGAGCGGCAGCCGAGATCACGGCGATGGCCACGATTGGAGCCGCAGATGCATTCGGCTTGCCAGTAAGTACCACGCACGTGCTGTCGTCGGGTGTGGCCGGTACGATGGCAGCGAATCATTCCGGGCTGCAGTGGGGCACGGTGCGGAACCTGTTGATGGCGTGGGTGCTCACGTTGCCAGCATCGATTATGCTTGCCGGATTCTTGTTCTGGCTTTTCCGCAAGATGAGCGGCGCTTAGGATAAGCACACACCTCCATTTCACTCAAGGTGGCGAGGGCTGCCGGTTGTGCGCATGGCAGAACGGCTAGTCCGACCGCTCGGCAGGGCAGTTCCTCAAGGGCACTTCCCTCTCTGATTTCAGGTCATGCTCCAAGCAGCTTCGGCACAAGCAGCCCCCTTGTTGGGGCGGTGTGAGGTGCGGCGGCAGCTCGGCGCACCAGCAATTACCTTCCGGCCGGCAGGTCATTGGGGCGTTGCAGCGAGCGCAGCAAGTCTCCACAAGTGGATTATTGCTCTCTGTCGGACCAATTGGAAGCGGCTCGCGTGCAAGAGGCGAGGGGTTAGCGTTGCGATGCTTTGGCGTCGGCGGTCACGCTGGAACTGCTTCCTGCGGAGGATGATGCCGAGGCAATTCCATCCGATCCTGAGCTCGCCGCGGGGCTAGTGGCGGCTGATGGGACGGCGGCGGGCTTAGGCGACGCAGCCGGAGCACCCGGGGCGGACGTTGCCGGTGCGGTTCCGCTGGGCGAAGTTGAACAGCACGATTTTCCCTGGGCTGGAGTTGTGGAGCAGCATGGAGCCTTTGGCGCGGAAACGCCGGCGATGCCCGACCCGAGGCCAAGCTTTTGCAGACTCGAAGCGTCTAACTTCCCGCTGGGGTCGAGGCCATTGGCGGATTGAAATTTTTGCATTGCCGCAACTGTATTAGCGTCCCATTTCCCGTTTGGCTCTCCCTGATAGTATCCACCGCGAGCAAGCGATGATTGGATCTCCGAGATGCGGTCAGGTGTGGGAGCTTTTTGCGTGGGCTCGCGACGAGAGCGGCGCGATTTCTTGCTGCTCGATTTCTTTTTCTTTGAAGATGCAGGTGAAGTATGACCGGTTGATTTCGCAGCGGACGAGGCCGACCCTGACGAATTCGCAGCAACGACAGAATTGGCCTGCTGCGGCTGCACGTAGCGGACCGCGAGAAGCGGACTTCGCGTGGTCTCCATCGCATGGTGCTTCGGATGATTATTGCGCATCGGATGAGACGGATGGGATTTGTGGGTTCGCGGCTTGTGCGAACGTGAAGATTGCGCAGCGGATGCCGACGCACAAAGCACAAGCACCACAAATGTAACCATCAGCCATCGCACGGCAGGACTCATCTTCATTATTCGACGCTCAAAATTCAGGATGTGATGCCTAGAGGCGAAATGGCGCCATCCCAATTATCGGCCATTCGAAACGGAACTCAAGCCACCACGCTTGAGGCCGAGCTTAAATGACAACCAATCGGAATGCAAGAATTAGCCGCGACAAGCCGCATTGGGCTGGGAACGCTATCGTTACGCTGGGTTAGAAGCCCGGCGCTACTTAGCTAATTGTGACGGAACTGCGCCGGCCAAGAACAAAGTCAGGACCCTGTCGTTATCGGCATGGCGCGCGACTTTGAACAGCACATCCTGTCCGGGCTTCAGCTGGGCGATTTCGCGGCGGTAATCGGCGAGATTATTGATCGGCACGTGGTTCACTTCGACGATCACATCGCCGCGCGAAAATTCGATATCTTCTCCAAAACTCGCAGGCTCCACTTGGGTTACCACCACCCCCGTGAGCTTGCCCATGCCCAGCTTGCGGGCGATGTCTGGTGTGAGCTCTTCGACATGCAGGCCGAACTGACCGGGCTCTTCGCTCTGATCGGGCTCTTCTCCGGCGTTGGCGGCTGTTTGCGGGAATATCTTTGAGCGATCGGCGACGACCATGGAAACGTCCTTGGCCACTTTGTCGCGGACGTAGCGAACTTCCACTGACTGGCCGATCGTGGTCTGCGCAATAGGATTTACGAGATCGGCGCCGGTGTGGACGGGCGTACCGTTGATGTTCGTAATTACATCGCCGGGTTTCAAGCCAGCCTTATCGGCGGGGCTTCCAGGTTCTATCGCCTCGACGACGATTCCATACGGCGCGCCGAGTTCTCTGAGCAGCACAGGGTTATTGCTGCGGTCTTCCTGAAAAGTGATGCCGATCGAGCCGCGAGTCACTTTGCCGACAGTGACAAGCTGATTGTAAACCGAAATCGCCGTGTTCGACGGCAGCGCAAAACCAACCCCCTCAAATCCGCGGCTGCCGGTGTAGATTGCGGTGTTGATTGCAATTACTTCGCCGGCCATGTTGACCAATGGTCCACCCGAATTTCCCGGATTGATGGCGGCGTCGGTCTGAACGAAGCGTTGAAACTGATGGCCAACGTTGGAGCGATCTTTCGCGCTGACGATGCCCGCGGTGACCGTGGAATTCAGACCGAACGGGCTCCCGAACGCGAGCACCCAGTCACCTACCTGAACGCCATCAGAATTGCCAAGCTTAGCGACGGGCAAGTCGTGGTCAGCGTCGATTTTGATGACGGCGAGATCTGTATCTTTGTCCGCGCCGACGAGATGCGCATTGTATTTTCGCGGGTCGCCATCAATGGCCACCTGAATTTTTGTGGCCTGGTCGATGACGTGGTCGTTCGTGAGGATGAATCCTTTGTGGTCCACGATGACGCCGGATCCGAGACTGCGCTCGGCATCGGGCCCGTTGTCGGGAGAATCAAAAAAACGATCGAAGAAATCCTGAAAAGGATCGTTCAGGTGATGAGGACGCTTCGTGCCGCCTTTCGGCTTCTCAATCACTTGTGTCGTGGAAATATTCACCACGGCAGGCCCGATTTTTTTCGAAATGCTCGCAAAGGAGCTCGACAGCGTGATCGGATCTGGAACAGCCAGCAGGGACGCTCCGCTGGCGCCATTTTGCCCGTGCGTGGCGAGGGCGCGGCCCGAAATGATCGTGCCGATCATGATGCCAATACCAAGCGTGGCTGCAACGAGGAGGGAGGCGAAGACCTTCCGGCGTCGCGCCCAACTCACCAATTCGTAGAATTGAACGCCCATCCCGGTGCTCCCTTCCTGCCTATCAGTGGGACAAATCCCAAGGGATCGTGATTATAACACCTATTTGATTCGCGCCGTGGCAGGACAGTTTCACCGATGCTTACATAAATACGGTGTGGGTGCTGCGGCCTGATTCAGAATGCCGCCTCTCCCTGGGAATTGCGGCGGAAGCCCGTGAGAACTCGGTGCTGTAAGGACCCCTGTAGTATGTGAGCGGTCTATAACTCCAAAAACGGCCGTGAAGACTAGGATTTGGACAATCGCGCCCTCGGGTCGAGGCCCAGCTCGACGTCAGTGGCATCACCCGGCAAGCTCAGGTGAAAAGCTTCATTTCCAGGTGCAATATCGTCCCCTTCCACGCGGGGTTCCAATTTCTTCTGAGCGCGGCGCTCCGCCTTCATGCGGGCCTTCTCCATGCGCTTCATCTCTTTTTGGCGCTTTTTGAATGTAGTCGTCATTTAATGGCTCCTTTTAAGGATTAGAGGCGGCCTCGCTGGAACAACCCTCCAGGCATCCTAACCTCGCCGAAACGAATCGCGCTCCAAAGCCGCTGATTCTATACACCATTACGGTGAAGACAATCCAAAACGGGTAAGGCAGGCCGCCGTCCGCGCGCAACCACGTAATACCATGACCCCCGAGCGCGCATCTCTACTATAACACAAGAGAGTTCAAAAATTGCGTACTGGCCGTCAGCATGTTGGCACTAACGCTTTCGCGCGGCCATCCACAGCGTGTCGCTGGTTGGCAACTGGTCGAGCAGCGGGCGAGGCTTCGGATCAAAGCCCGCCTGCCGGAGCATCCGGCCGAGAGTAGACGGGGTGAAGTAGTTGCAGTGCGAAGGGATGTGGATGCCGCACCAATTTTCTCCCATCAAGGTACGATTCCAACTGGCGTAATTAGGTGTCTTGATCACCAACACCCCGCCGGACTTCAGCGCGCGGAAGGCGACCTCCAAGCCAGACTGCGGCTGCCATTCATGCTCGAGGTAGCCGAATTGAGTGACGATGTCGAACGAATCGGCAGGAACTCCGGCAACCGTGACGGGGCTCACGAGAATCGGCGCGTGTGGTACGCGCTCTTTCGCCACCTGAGCCGCGCGCGGGCTGAGCTCGACGCCCATTACGTCGAACTGCTTGGCTGCCATGGCGAGAAATCGCCCATCACCACAACCCAGGTCGAGCAGGTTCCCTGCCCGCTTGCAATGAAGCGCGTGTGAGAACTGGCGCTGGGTTGCGTCGGTGCGAAAAGGGCGAGTGAGACGCGAGAGAAACATGAGCAGCGGCCGATCTTTCTTGCGACGCGAGGCTTCCTTTTCGTAATCCTCTACCCAGTCGTGTTCGGCGGCCTGGGTCTGATAAGCAAGCGGTTGATCACCGATGAACACCATGTTGCAAGCAGAGCATTTGACGACGTGCCATGCGTCGCGCTGAAAGACGAGCTGGCGGTCGAACGCGCCGCATAATGGGCAAGGTCGCTGCTTGGACTGAGTTGTCGCGTTCAAGGTGATGCGGTTAGGTCCAGTCTGCGAATTTCATTCTACGGAGTTCGCGATATTATCACCTGTTCGCCGTTACGACGGAAGAGATTGGGCGGCGCGCTCAGGAATTCTTCGCGAAAGCTGCGGGACAGAACATGAACAAGTAAAGTTTCGAAAACAGATCAAGAGGAGCAAATGACAGGCCGTTCGCTGATGCGAACGGCCTGTTTATTTTCCGCGACGCAGCACCTATCACCTATTGCGAATCTCTCATGGCAGAATAGCGCTAGGCTAGCAGCATGACGAGAAAGAGCCTTCACCTAAGGAGGGACGTCACACGTCTCGACCGAACGACAAGCAGACAATCATCAGACACTATGACGCCATAAGTCCCTACTATCGCTCCCTCTGGGGCGAACATATTCATCACGGCTATTGGATCCGGGGAGATGAATCAAAAGAAAAAGCTCAGCTTCAGCTGATCGAGCATCTCGCCCAGCTTGCCAACGTAAAACCTGGGTCGGAGATTCTAGACATTGGTTGTGGCATTGGGGCCAGCAGCCTTCATTTGGCCAGAACCTACGATGCAAAGGCTACCGGAATAACGATTTCCCCAGTTCAGTTTCAAATGGCAAACAAGGCAGCGGCGGATGAGCAACTCACCGTGAAATTCCTGTTGATGGACGCCGAGGCGATGGATTTCCAGAATCAGTTCGATCTTCTGTGGTGCGTGGAGTCCATCTCGCATTTCGAGCAGCGCAAAGAGTTTTTCGCCTCTGCCGCCAAGCTACTGAAACCCGGCGGAACCCTGGCCGTCATCGATTGGTTCAAGAAAGCGAACCTTACGCCCGCCGAGATCCGGAAATTTATCGATCCCATCGAAAAAGGTATGCTGGCGAAACTGCAAACCATGGATGAATACGAATCGCTTCTAACTTCAAACCGCCTGAAAATTGCCCACCGGGAAGTGCTGAACAAGAATTGCGCAAAGACGTGGGATGTGTGCACCGACATTCTTCGGGACAAGGAATTGTGGAAGATCGCTATGAAACATGGCGCCGCTTTTGTTTCGCATCTTCGAGCATTTCAGGCCATGCGCAGAGGCTTCGCTTCCGGCAATTTCGTTTACGGGCTTTTCGTCGCGTCGGCACCTTCCGATGCCAGATAATAGCGCCCGGGATTTATAATGTCCCTATGAGGATTCTCTTATTCACTGGCAAGGGCGGCGTGGGGAAGACGAGCCTCGCTGCTGCCACTGGCGTGAAACTCGCTCAGCTTGGCCATCGCACGCTGGTGATGAGCATCGACGCAGCTCATAGCCTAGGAGATTCGTTTGACCTCGACACGGATCTCTTCCACCTTCAGACTTCGGATCCACTGCCCATCAATGATCGGCTCTCGATCATGGAACTGAATATTCAGAAAGAGATCAAACGTCACTGGAAGGAGATCTCTTCCTACATCAGCGCCGTGCTGCGCACCACCGGAATTACTGGAGTCGAAGCCGAGGAACTTGCGATCTTACCGGGAATGGAAGAGCTCAGTGCGATGATGTACATCAACCAATACTGGCGCGAGAGAAGCTACGACGCCATCGTCCTCGACGCGGCTCCCACGGCCGAATCCATGCGGTTCATCAGCATGCCAACCACCCTCGACTGGTACATGAAGCACATCTTTCCTTTCCAGCGCAATCTGCTCAGGGCCGTCCGGCCGATCGCGAACCGTGTGGCGCCATTCGAGCTGCCCACGGACAGCTATTTCCTCAATATCCGTGATCTCTTCGAGAAACTGGAGGGCGTGAACGAAATTTTGGAGGATCCTCGAGTCACCAGCGTGCGGCTGGTCACAAATCCTGAGAAGATGGTCCTGCGCGAAACGCAGCGAGCGTTTGTATACTTCTCGCTTCACGGGCTTACAGTAGACACTGTGATCGTTAATCGCCTGCTTCCCGCGAGCGTGATGGATGGATGGTTTAAGGAATGGCACATGTCGCAGGAGAAGGTCCTCAATGAGATTGAAGAATATTTTGCGCCCGTCCCGGTGAAGCGCGTGCCGCTTTTCGAGCACGAAGTCTTGGGAAAACAGCGGCTCGAAGATCTCGCAAAGGTGCTGTATCCTGAGCAACAGGATCCATCGGCGGTGACGCGGACGGAGAAATCATACACATTCGCAAAAAGAGATGGCGGCTACGAAGTACGGGTCCTTCTGCCGTTTACTACAAAGGGCGAAGTCGCTCTGTTCAAGAAAGGCGACGAACTTGTGGTTGAGATCGGCACGCTGCGCCGTCATATTGGCCTCCCACGCTCGATGGAAACATTGCTGCCGGGCAGAGCGAGGCTTGAGAATCAGGTCCTGACGATTGAAATGAAGGAGGCTCAGTGAACGAGCAAAATCCAAACCAGCAAACGGCCGGCGAACGCGCGAGTCATCATCAGGGTTGTCTCTGCTGCGAAGTGTTGGATCATCTGCACGAATGCTTCCATGTTTCCCCCGCGGTACGAGAACACTTGGCGAATTCGCGAATCGAATTCCTCAAGGCGATTCGTGGGGTGATTGATTCGCGCATCGAGCGCTTGTCTCATTCAGGCCAACGCGGCGCCAAGATTGCCGTCGAGTAAACAGACTTGGCCCGCGATGCGTCGCCTATGACCTGGTGCGAGGCTCTGGCTTGCTGAAGGCTAGCCGCCAGTTGGCAACTGCGCAGCTGCCGCGAGCCCAGATTACGACTCGCAGCGAAAAAAAGGGCGGGCCACACTTACCGGCTGTTCTTTGCCACCTTCATGTCCGGTGCCATCAGTGGACTACGGGGAGGCGGAGACGATGTAAACCATCATTGCGAAGAGTATGGCGAAGCCGATGACAGACCCGAAAACTATGAAGACCATCTCAGTGTTCCAGGTGTGCTCGACTTGAATATGGCGGCGCCGTTCTATCTCGTAAGCCCAGCGCTGGTCTTGAAGTCGCATGAAGGCTTCCTATGCCACTAAGACTAGCGATGTTCATTAGATTGTACAGTACCGAAATTGGTAAACCAAAGTACTACGCGTTCCTTCGGATTTTGTTTGCCTGCCAGCCCAGAAGAATTGGGTCAAATTTGTGTTCCGGAGGGGAAACGATATGACGCGTACCCGCGTGAAAGCGATGATTCTCAGTCTGGCCATTTGGTTCGGTATCGCCTGCGCCACTCGCGCCCAGAACCAGAACACGAATCAAGTTTTGGGTCAGGTTGATTTTGAAGGCAAAACAAATATAGACAAGAGCTCAGGCGTCTGGGTGGATGGCCAATACCTGGGTTATGTGAAGGAACTGAAGGGCAACAAGAAGGTTCTGCTAGTCCCCGGCAAACACGAGATCGCAATCCGGCAGGTGGGCTACAAGGACATTCGGCAGACAGTCGAAGTTGGCCCAGGAAGTACGACGATCATCACCGTGCGGATGGAGAAGGATCCCAACTCCATCAACTCGAACGCAACGGGAGAAGTGAAACTGAAAGTTACCCCGGATCGAGCTGCGGTATTCGTCGATGGTAACTATGCCGGATACGTGCACCAATTCGGCGGCGTCAAGCGCGCCATGCTCATCGCACCCGGCAAGCACCACATCAAGATTGCGCTGCCCGGATACCGCGACTTTGAAACTGACATCACAGTCCAAGCCAATCAAAAGGTGACGGTGAAAACCGCACTAATTCCAGCCAGCATCACGGCGGAAGGCTCGGAATTAAAGTAATTAAGGTAGTTAAGGACCGACTGGCAGCAGCCCCGCGGACTTGTTACAATGGTCGATGGCCGAAGCGAAAAACTCCGGCCTGTATGCCGGGGCAACTCCCCGCGGGTGAAAACTACCAACCGTATGGCTCCTCGTACCCTCTTTGAAAAAATCTGGGAAGCGCATCTGGTGCGCGACATCCCAGGACAGCCCTCCATCATCTACATCGACCGACATCTCATTCACGAAGGCACTTCACCGCAGGCGTTTGCGGGACTGAAAGCCGCCGGACGCAAAGTACGGCGTCCCGAGCTGACGTTCGCCGTGATGGACCATTCCGTCTCGACGAAAAACCGCCTGCTGCCAGTGCTCGACGCCGATGCGGCCGGACAATTTGAAGCTCTCGCCCGAAACTGCGAAGAGCACGGCGTGCACCTGTTTGACATGCACAGCAAGAACCAAGGAATCGTGCATATCATCGGGCCGGAGCTGGGCATAACGCAGCCGGGCCAGACGATTGTCTGCGGCGACAGCCACACCTCAACCCACGGCGCTTTCGGCGCCCTCGCTTTCGGCATCGGAACCAGCGAAATCGAGCACGTGCTCGCCACGCAGTGCCTTTCGCAATTCAAATCGAAGACGATGGAGATCCGTTTCACTGGCAAGAAGCCCCGCGGAGTCACCTCCAAAGACATGATCCTCGCCGTAATCGGAAAAATGGGCATCGCGGGCGGAAATGGAAGCGTGGCCGAATACACTGGCGAAGCGGTCCGCTCGCTTTCGATGGAAGCCCGCATGACGATGTGCAATATGACCATCGAGGGCGGCGCCCGCGCAGGAATGGTGGCACCCGACGACACCACCTTCGCCTATCTCGAGGGCAGGCCTTTCGTTCCACGCGGCAAGGAATTTGAGGAAGCGGTGAGTTACTGGAAGTCGCTCGTCACCGATCCCGACGCGAAATACGACTCCACCGTTACGATCGAGGCGGACAAGCTCGCGCCGATGGTCACATGGGGAACAAATCCTGGCATGGTAACGCGGGTGACCGACCGCGTGCCGGATCCGCACTCATTCAAAGATCCGGTGGACCAGAAAGCCGCGGAGAGCGCGCTTATCTACATGGATTTGAAGCCAGGAATGCCTATCGAAGATATTGCGCTCGATCGCGTATTCATCGGCTCATGCACCAATTCGCGAATCGAAGATTTGCGTCTCGCTGCGAAGGTGGTTGCGGGAAAACATGTGTCGAAAGATTTGAAACAGGCGCTCGTAGTTCCGGGTTCGCGGCGCGTGAAAGCGGAGGCGGAAGCCGAAGGCCTCGACAAAGTTTTCACCCAGGCGGGATTCGAGTGGCGCGATGCGGGCTGCAGCATGTGCATCGGGATGAACGACGACGTGTTGCAAAGTGGCGAACGCTGCGCCAGCACGTCGAACCGCAATTTCGAAGGCCGCCAGGGCAAGGGCGGACGTACGCATCTGGTAAGTCCGCTGATGGCTGCGGCGGCGGCGATCGAAGGACACTTCGTCGATATCCGCAAGTGGAATAATGTGGACGGCGCCGAGTAGAGCGCGGCCGGACGCGAAGTTGAAACACCAAGTGCGCAGAGAGATTTACGGGGAGCACATAGGAATGCAACCGTTCAAGAAGCATACCGGGTTGGTCGCGCCGCTCGATCGCGTGAACGTTGATACGGATCAAATGGTGCCCAAGCAGTTTTTGAAGTTTCTCACGCGCGAAGGTTATGGCCGCGTGCTTTTTTACGACTGGCGTTATCGTCAGGGAGAAAAGCCGAATCCTGACTTCGTGCTGAATTATCCGCGCTATAAGGGCGCTTCGATTCTGTTGGCGCGCGCGAATTTCGGATGCGGCTCGAGCCGCGAACATGCGCCCTGGGCGATTCTCGATTATGGCTTTCGCGCAATTCTGGCGCCGAGCTACGCGGACATCTTTTATAACAATTGCTTCAAGAACGGCATTTTGCCCGTCACGCTCTCGAACGAGCAGATGGACGAGCTTTTCAAGCGCACGGAGCAGAACGAAGGCTACCGCCTAACGGTCGATCTCGAGAATCAGGTCGTCAGTGGTGAAAAAGGCCTTACCTACCCATTCACTCTCGATCCCTTCCGACGTGAGTGCCTATTGAAAGGCCTCGACGACATCGGCCTCACGCTCGTACACGAAGAATACATTTCCTCGTTTGAGAAAAAGAATCTCCGACATCCGAAAATGTACGAGCCCGTCGACGTGAAGTTTCACAAGCAGCCGGCCAACTAGCAGCCCATAGTTACGGCATACGTTCACACGTTTTGATTCGGCGCAACAATCGGCTCCGGCGATTCCGGCGCAATCGGCGCGGCACCTTTCAATTCCGCGAGAAGAATTCCCAGCAGAATAAGCGCCGCACCAAAAAGCACGCGCCCACCAAGCCGCTCGTGCGCCACGATCCATGCCGTAATCACCGCGAATACAGGCTCGAGGCTGATGAAAATGGCCGTATGCGTTGGCGGCGTGTACTGCTGCGCCCAGGTTTGAAACGTAAAGCCAATCACCGTCGATCCAATAGCAGTAATCAACACGGCGAAGACGAGCTGTCCCGACCACACCAGCCGAGGCATTTCCCATCCCGTCGCAGATAGCAACGGAATAGCGAGCGTGGCAAGCACAGCGGTCGTCGCCACCTGAAGGAAGCTCAGCGCGCCCACTGAATGCCGCTCAACGTACCGCTCGATGAAAATCACGTGAAGGGCAAACATCACGGCGCAACCCAACGCGATCGCATCACCACGGTTCAGGCTGCCGAATCCTTCAGGCGGTATCATCAGAAAGTAAAGACCAGCGAGGGCGGAAAATGCCCCGAGCCAAATCCAAATGTTGATGCGGCGCCGCCCGAATGCGGCAAGAAACACCGGCACCAGGACGACACTCGATCCCGTGATGAACGCGGCCTTCGATGCCGTCGTGAATTTCAGTCCCGTCGTCTGAAACGCATAACCGCCGAACATGAAAAAACCGATCTGCGCCCCCGCCCAAATCGCGTCCCGGTTCAACTCGCGTAGCGCTCGCCAGAACAAAATCGCCATCACGGCGGCCGCAAGGGCAAAGCGAATCGCAAGGTAAGTGAAGATGGAGACGTCCGCCAGCGCGTCCTTCACCACGATGAACGTGCCGCCCCACACGAGTGAACAGAATAGGAGTGCAAGATCGGCGCGGACACGTTTACTCAAAATCTTTCCCTTACCCGCCCGCTAAATTGAAATCCGCACACGATTTCGTCTCCGCAACCGCCCAAGGGTGGAACGACGAGTGTAAGCACCCGGCGAATTTGCCGCAACGACCGAGGCCGCATCAACCCCGCCGTGCAACCGGCCATTATGTCCGAATCCGAAACGGCCGGGACTCGTTCGATTGACCCTAAGAGCGGTATAGTAGAAACTTCGAGAATCGGTGTCCTAACGAATGTCGCGACGAATAACCGCGATTTTTTGTATTTGCGCGGCGCTCTGTATTCTGCCCAGCGCACGAATTCGCGCCGCCAGGCACGAGACGTGGGTTGAAGTTCGTTCGCCGAATTTCATTATCCTCAGTAACGCCGGCGAAAAGCAGGCGCGCAAGGCCGCGATTCAGTTCGAGCAGATTCACACCCTGTTCCGCGAAGGACTTGCCGTTGCGCAGGGACATCCCAGCCCCGTCATCACTGTCTTCGCCCTGAGGGATGAAAAGTCCCTCGGCGAATTCTTGCCGGAGTATTGGACCAAGGGCCACATGCACCCGTCGGGCGTTTTCACCTACGGCTTGTATCAATACTATGCGGCCATAAATCTGGAAGCACAGGGCACAAATCCCTTTGCGACGATGTACCACGAGTATTACCACTCGCTTACGATCCCGTATTTTCCGGACTTGCCGCTATGGTTGAGCGAAGGGCTGGCCGATTTCTTTGGTCAATCGCAAGTGAATGGAAATGTTGCAACGATGGGCGTAGCCGATCCTGCTCTCATCGAGGAATTGCGGCAGAACAAACTCATCCCGCTGGACGTGCTTTTTCACGTCGACGCTTCCTCTCCGTACTACAATGAGGAAAATAAAGTTTCCGTTTTCTACGCTGAATCCTGGGCGCTTACTCACTACCTCATGATCGGCGACAAGCAAGGGCACCGCCAGATGCTCGTTGACTATGCCAGTGCCTTGTCGTCCGGTATGCCTCCCGACCAGGCTGCCGCAAAAGCATTCGGCGATCTGAAGAAGCTCCAGGACGAGCTGTCGCGATACATCAGCAAGCTATCGTTTTCCTATTTTCAAACGAAGGCACCGGCCGAACTGGCGTTGTCGGAATTTCAGACCCGCCCGATGACGGACGCGGAGGAAGAGGCGTATCGCGGCGGTTTCTTCGCGATTCGCAAACGCCCAGAGGCCAAGCAGATCTTGCAGAACGCGGTGAACCTCGATTCCAAGCTGGCACTCGCGCACCAGAACCTCGGCATCGAGGAATTTCTCGAAGGCAACCGCGACTCCGCGTTAACTTCCATTTCCGAAGCGGTACAACTCGATCCAAAAAACGGCTTCACGCGCTATCTCCGCGCATATCTCGCTTTCTTTGGCGCCGGCGGATTTCCGCAGGATTCGCAGATTGAAGAAGATTTGCGCCAGTCGATTGCGTCCAAGCCCGACTTTGCACCGGCGAATGCCCTGCTCGGTCTCTATCTTTCAAATCGGCGGCCGAATGGCGAGGAAGCGCTGACGTATGCCAAAAAAGCGGTAAGCCTGGAACCGGGAAACACCGAATTCCTGTTCGATCTGGCGCAAGTGCTCGCGCAAATGCGCAGGTTTAATGAGGCGGAGTACGTCGCCAGGCGGGCCCGGTACAACTCGCAAAGCGTGGAGTATCGCACCAGGATCGATCAATTTGTAGCTTATCTCCAAAATGCTCGCAGCGTTGCGAGCCGCAGTGCGGAAGATCAAAGTACAGCCTCGAAACCGCAGGGAGTTGCAAGCAAAGCCCCGTTGCCGCAGGAAGAGCCCGGCAGCAAAGCGCCCGGTGACTCCCAGGAAGTGACCGGCGTCGTAATACAGGAAAGTTGCGCCGGCGGCTTGAAAATCCAGGTGGCCGCGCGCGCCGAAATATTTACGTTTCATCTTCAGCCGGGCGCACAGTCGGCCATCCGCGTGATGACCACACCCACGCCGGACTTCGATATTTGCAAATCTCTCAAGGGCGCGCAGGTTAGTGTGCGCTTCATTCCCGATGAAGCGAAGAAAGACGGCGGTTCTATCCAGCAGTTGACGATTTTGGCGGCGGGCCCACCGGCTCCTACAGCAGCGCCGAAACAATCCGCGCCCCCAACGACCAAACCTCTTCGCCTCACGCCCACTGCCGATGCCGCCCAAACCGTGAGCACAACTTTATCCGGCCGCATCACGGAGGTGGCGTGCGATAAGAACGAAATGACCCTGACGCTGGTCGTGCGCGACTCCGAATTCGAGCTACATTCGCGTGACTATACGCGCGTCCATTTCGAGCAGTCCGTCCCGTTCGATACCGGGCAATTTCAGCCGTGCGTCCAATTGAAAGACCACGAAGCGACGATCGAATACGTCGTCACCGAGACGGAAAAGTACGACGGCGAGATTCAGTCGGTTGAAGTAGGCAAGTAGATTCGGTCACGCGTGGAAATTGGTCTAAGTGGGCGGCTTTACTGCCGCTGCTGCTCGAAAACAATCCGGCCTCCGGCAACCGTCATCGCCACATGTGTCGAGAGCAGTTCGCGCGGAGGAATCCGCGTGATGTCCACGGGAAAGACGACAATATCCGCCAGCATCCCGGGCGCGATCGTTCCCTTCCGCTTCTCTTCAAACTCGGCGTAAGCGGAGCCCGCTGTATAAGCGCGCAGACAATCATCCATCGGAAGTTTTTCCTGTGGCTGCCAGCCGCCCAGCGGTCCACCGTCCGGAAGTTCTCGCGTAACGCAGGCGTAAATTCCGCGCAGCGGGTTGATGGGCTCTACCGGATAATCCGTTCCGAAGGCTAAATGAACACCATCTTTTTCCATCGTGAGCCACGCGTACGCGCCCTTTATCCGTTCCGGTCCGAGACGGTCGGTGGCCCATCGCTCATCGGTCAACACGTGCGAAGGCTGCATCGAAGCGATCACGCCAAGAGAGGTGAACCGCGCGAAATCGGCAAGCGCAACGATTTGCGCGTGTTCCACTCGATCCCGGCGATCGCGCGGGCCATTTGCCTTTTCTGCAGCTGCGAACGTGTCGAGCGCGATTCGGTTGGCCCGGTCGCCGATCGCGTGAAGCGCAATTTGAAACCCGGCGTGGTCGCGCTCCACCGCCATCCGCATAAGCGCCGCCGGATCGAGACGCAGGATTCCTGAGGTACTCGGATCGTCAGAATAAGGTGCGAGGAGCGCAGCCGTTCGCGAACCAAGCGAACCATCGATCAGCTCCTTTAGCGCTCCTGTTTTCAGCCACGGATCGGTTGTGCCGCCCGCGCTACGCATTTCTTCGAGACGAGCGACAGGCAGACTGAACGGAAGCCATTCGCTCACTCGCGTCGTCTGCCTTCCATCGCGCTTCAATTGCTGGAACACCAGGAAATTCTGCCAGCCGTAATTATCCCCATCGTCCGCCGACGTGATCGAGTTGTCTTGCATGGAAGTGACGCCATTTCGCGAGGCCTCATCCATTACAAGGGCGAATGCCCGCAAACGCTGCGCTTCCGAGAAGGGCGGCACGCGCTCGTAGACAAGGTTCATCGCCGCATCTTCTTCCAGCATTCCCGTCGGCTCCCCCGTGGCAGGATCGCGCTCGATATGCCCGCCGGGCGGATCGGGCGTTCCACGAGTGATGCCCGCGATCTTAAGCGCTTGCGAATTCACGACCGCGACGTGGCCATCCACGCGCTGCGAAAATATCGGATGCTCAGTCGAGATCGCATCCAGATCCTGCCGGCTCGGAAATTTCTTCACCGGCCACACAGTGTGATCCCATCCAGGAGCGATGATCCACTCTCCCGGCCTGAATTCTTTGAGCCGCGCGCGAATCCTCTGTTGAAACTCTTCGACGGATTTCGTACCTCTCAGGTCCACCTCCAACTTGACATACGCACCGGCTGCAAGATGAGCATGGGCGTCATTGAACCCCGGCATCGCAAACTGTCCACGTAAATCGACGACGCGAGTCTTCGGGCCGGTCCAGGATTTCGCTTCCGCATCAGGATCCGTTGCAGCAATCGCTGCGCCAGAAATCGCTACGATGGATTCGCCGCGAATCGCAACGGCACTAGCCCACGGTTGAGCCGAAAGGCCCGTATAGATTTTTCCGTTGCTGAGAACAAGGTCAGCAGGAGGTTGAAGTGGCGAGAGCTGAGCGGCGGATTGAGATAGCTGGGTTCGCCACGAGGGCGCGAAGTTCGCTCCAAAAGTCGAACGATGTAATGCGAAAAACTCGGCGGCGATCAACGCGCAAATGATAGCGAAGAGGAAGTATCCGAATTTCCACCGAAACATCCTAGGGTTGAACCCCCGCGAGAGCCACTGACATCAGCAATATGCGCTTGAGACCGAGTTCGCGGCCGCTGGGATCGTACCATTCCGCCAGCGTGTGCGAACCGCTTCCCTTCCCGCCGCCGCCGATGGCAACCGCGGGAATCCCTTGTGAGAGCGGAATGTTGGCGTCGGTGGAGCTGCGCTCGAGGCGCGAGCGCGTACCGAGAAAGCGATCCACGTTGCGCACCATTTCGAGAAGCGGCGAATCCTCAGGCAACTTTCCCGAAGGCCTGGCTCCCAATGAATTGACTTCCATTCGAAGCGAATCGCCACCCGAACGGCTGGCACTAGTCTCGTCCTTCATGCCTGCCTGCATCGATTCTCGAAGAGTATTTTCCAGCCGGTCCAGCTCAGATTCTTCTTCCGAGCGGAGGTCGATTTTTACGGCTGCGCGCGCGGGAATCGAGTTCACTGAAGTGCCGCCTTCGATCACGCCAAAATTGTAGGAGCTGCGCGGATCGTCCGGAACTTTCACGGAAGAGAATTTCACGATGCCGCGCGAAAGTGCGGTGATGGGATTCGGAGCGCCAAAATCCGACCAGCTGTGGCCGCCCGGCCCGGTGATCGTCACTTCGAATCGGCGTGAAGCGATTCCCTGCGTGGTCACGTGTTCTATCGAAGGTCCATCAATGGCAATCACGGCGGATAATCGCGGCCCGAATTCGTCCACCAGAGCGCGAATGCCGCGGAGATTTCCTTCCCCTTCTTCCCCCACGTCGCCGGCAAACACCAGCATCTTCGTTGTGCGCACGCGGCCTTCCGACAATGCCCGCGAAACTCCGATTAGAGCGGCGAGACCCGCGCCATTATCCGCAATGCCTGGAGCTTCCAGCCGCGAAGCATTCCGCTTTACAGTTACATTGGTTCCATTGGGAAATACGGTGTCCAGATGCGCGACAAGCAAGATCACTTCTTTCGCGCTCGAGCCGGGACGCTCGCCGATTACGTTTCCGATTTTGTCCACTCGCACGCGAAGGCCATTGGCTTCGAATAATTTCCTCAGAGCATCACCACGCCGCGCTTCCTTGAATTCGGGTGCGGGGATTTCAGTGAGGCTGATCTGCTGTTCGGTCACCCACGCGGCATTTTTGTCGATCCATTCGATCGCCCGGGCGCAAGTTGGATCCTGCGCGAGCTTCTCAATTGATTCGTCGGCGGCGCGGGCTGAGAGAGTGGCCATCATCAAAAAGATACAGCAGATGGAGGTGAGTTTCACGAGATTCGTGCGCGGAATTTAACGCCAGTCATCGAGGATGTACACACCGGCACGATTGTAACCCGAGGAAGCGCTGCCGGTTTCCATGGCGACGCCGAGCATCTCCACACGGAAACCTCGCTCGCGCAACTTGCTGAAGGCCTCGCGCCGCGCAAGGTTTACGCCGGTTGTGATTCTTGCCGCTCCGCGCCTGCGCGCGAGCGATTCGATGCTATCTAACAGATGAAAGAAGCGATGCGAGGCGTCCGGTCGGACGGAGGCGATCTTCGCGTAACACACTCCGCTTCCGGCTTCGCTTCCGGCTCCGATGTGGCAAACTGCGAACCCCGCGAGCTCCGAACCGTTCCAAACGAGCACCGTATCGCCGAGCTGCTGATCGGCCACCGCTCGGATTTCACGCGTAGCGTCAAGGCCCTCGAAGTTCGCGTCCGCCACTTCCCGGCACGCCGCATAGAGACTTTCACGCTCAGGCTCGCTTGCCCCGGAAAACAGCGTGGCGTCGCCATGGTTAGTAGAATTCGCTGTTTCGCCAACCTCTTTGACAAGACTGGCGACGAGATCGCGGGGCCAGAAGCCGAATTTCTGATACAACGCGATGTGCTTTGTGCTCGTCGCGAACGTGAAAAGGCCGCGGTGGCGGCACTTCCAGCGTTCGAAAAATTCCATAACGGGCGGCATGAGCTGCTGGGCTACGCCGCGGTCCCAGTAATCGGGATGAATCGTAAGTGGGCCAAAGAAGCCGAAGCTGCCCCAGTTCGTCGCGAAGTTCGAGCCAATTAATTTTCCGTCGTCCTCGGCGGCAAAGACCGCCGAAGGATCGGCTCTCCATCGAGTGAGGGCAAAGTTGGCGTCACCCATAAATGAGGCGGGGTCGGGAATGCGGAGGAATGAGCCAAACGCGAGGCGCATGATGCGGTCGGCCTCGGGAAGATCGGCCTCGATGAGCGGGCGGACTTGAACGGCAATGTGCGGTTTCGCATTCGATGTTTTTGGTTGTGTCGCCGAACTCACTCGATTATTTCTGCAGCGGATGGATGGAGCCCGCCGGCTCAATCAGCCCAGAGATTTCGTCTTCCGTCAAAATGCGTTCGGATTTCTTGGCCGTGTCGAAAATCTTATCGACGACCTCATCGGTGGCCGGAATGCCGCGTTTTTCGAGCCAGTAGATTACGTTGGAGCGGCCGCTCAGCGGCCCTATTTCGATGATTTGCTCGAGGCCGAAGTGGTGAGAAGGTACTCCGCTGTAAATCGAATTGGCTAGCTCTTCGTCACCTTTTTTGTAGGCCTTCACGATCGCAGCCGCGTGGACGCCCGTGGCGGTGCGAAACGCATCGCGACCGACAACTGGATAGTTCGGTGGTATCGGCGTGTGCGTCGCTTTCGAAACGGTGGTCGAATATTTCTTCAGGCTTGAGAGGTTCTGATCGATCAGGCCGAGCAGCTTCAGATTCACGAGCATCAGTTCCATGGGCGTGTTGCCGACGCGTTCACCGAGGGCGAGAGCGGCGGCGTGCACCTGATCGGCGCCAGCGGCGATTGCAGCGAGAGAATTCGCAACTGCGAGGCCGCGGTCGTTGTGTCCGTGCCAATCGACGCGAATCTTTTCACCGGACGGTTTCACTACCTCATCGATTGCGAATTTCACGAGATTGAAGGCGCCGCGAGGAGTCGCATGGCCGACGGTGTCGCATAACACGATGGCGCGAGCGCCCGAGCGAATCGCGGTCGAGTAAAGCGTGATGACCGTCGAGGGGTCGGTGCGAATCGTATCTTCGGTAACGTACATCACGGGAAGGCCAGCGGATGCTGCAAACTTCACTGCGTCTTCCGTGGTGCGCTGAAGATGATCTACGGTCCAATCTTCGACAAGGCGGCGAATCGGGCTCGAACCCAGAAACGTTGCCGCTTCGAGCGGCATGCCGACTTTTTCTGAGATTTCGATAATGGGCTTGATGTCGTTCTTGTGCGTGCGGGCGGCGCAGTTCGGACGAATTTTCATTCGCGACTGAACGATTTCGCGCGCGAGAGCTTCCGTGTCCGCAAAGGCGCGCGGTCCGGCTCCGGGGAGACCGATGTTCACCGTGTCGATTCCGAGCGATTCCATCAGGTGAAGGATTTCAATTTTCTCGGCAATGCTCGGATCGTGAACGGAAGGATTCTGCAAGCCGTCGCGAAGGGTTTCGTCATTCAGCATCACGCGGCGGCCCGCGGGGATTTCGGCGCCGGTGAATGTGTTCCAGTCGTGAATGAGTTCGTTTTTCATTTTTTTTTTCGCGAGAGCTTAATAGCGCAGCGTGTAGCTGTGTGGCATCTTGGAGCGATCCGGTTTGTAGATCGTCTGGCAAAATTCGCAGCGGTAAACTTCCGCCTTCTTGCCCACCAGCGCTTCGATTTCTTTCGGGTAGTCGTACCAGCGCTTCAGGTGGCCGCAGCAGAGTTTGCCTTTGGCGTCTTTTTCGTCGCAGGCGCGCTGGGTGGCTTTCTTTGGCTTCACTTTGGGCGGAGCTGGCACTTCGGGTTCTGTGGCAACGGCGGTTGCAGCCGGCGCGGCAGCAGTTGACCCAGGGACCGCTGGCGCAGAGGCAGGCGTCGCTGACGGTTTCGCAGCTGGAGCGGGAGTTGTCGCCGGAGCCTTCGCTACCGGAGCAGAGGGAGGAGCCTCAGACGAAGTCGCAGCTGACGGCGCAGCTGAAGCGGGCGCTGTCGGTTTCGCCGGAGCTTGCGGCTGCGGCGGAGTTTCCGGTGCGTTTTCGTCTGGCATCAATTCGCTCCCCTTTTCATGCGCATCAGAATTGTCACGATTCAAATCCGGCGACGCCGTGCAATCAGACCGCGAGCGCCGCGCTTGCCGACCATCGCCTGAAGCCGACGCTTCCAGTTCGGCGCGAATAGTGCTTCGACCATGCTCCCGGCTGCTGCGGCAAATTCCTCGGAGTAACCGTACCACCACGGTTTCGCGAATCGCGGCAACCGGTCCACATCCACGTATTTTACTTGAATCATTTCGAGCAATCCAAGGCGCGAATGCGTGCGTCCCCATCCGCTCCAGCCAGGGCCGCCGTGCGGGGCTTCGGAGATGCCGTAGTAGCTCGCGACGTCGTTGATCATCACGGAGCCGGCGCGAATTCGTGAAGCGAATTCCCTGCCGCGGCTAGCGTCGCGCGTCCAGATGCTGGCGCTTAGGGCGAATGGCGAGTCATTCGCGAGAGCAATGGCTTCGTCGGCGGATGCGACAGAACGAACCGCGAGCACGGGACCGAATGTTTCTTCGCGCATGAGCTGCATCGAGTGGTTCACGTTCGTGATGACGGTG
This sequence comes from uncultured Acidobacteriota bacterium, assembly GCA_963729525.1. Taxonomy (GTDB): domain Bacteria; phylum Acidobacteriota; class Terriglobia; order Acidiferrales; family UBA7541; genus Palsa-295. The sequence goes on along the minus strand of CAVSOB010000005.1, from coordinate 610,264 downwards.
GGCTCAAGAAAATTGGGGCCGAGATCGGGGCGACGGTTGCCTCCGGTGAGGATTTTCGCGCCGCGCTCTTCTGCGTCGCGAAGTTGCTGTTCGACTTTTTCGAGTTGGCGCTCGCGAATCATCGGGCCAATGTCGGCTTCGGTATCCTTCGAGGAACCCAGGCGCAGTCTTTTGGTTTTTTCAACGCATAACTGCAGAAACTTCTCGGCAACCGGTTGCTCGACGTAGATGCGTTCCACGGAAAGGCAGGCCTGGCCGCAATTTGTGTATCCGCCCCAGACCGCGGCGCTCGATGCGACGTCGAGATCGGCGTCGGCGAGGACAATCATGGCATCTTTGCCGCCGAGTTCGAGAACGGAGGGAATCAATTTGCTGGCGCAGGCTTCTGCGATCCGGCGCCCGGTAGCCACGCTGCCGGTAAAGAAAACTTTCGCAGGCCCCGCTTCGATGATCGCGGCGCCGACCTCGCCGCCGCCTTGCAGGATCTGTACCAAGCCTTTTGGAAAGCCCGCGCGATCCATCAGTTCACCGACTAGCGCTCCGGTGACGGGGGTGAGTTCCGAAGGCTTCAGGACCACAGCATTTCCAGCGACAATCGCTGGAATCAATTCCGTCATCGGGATCGCGAAGGGGAAATTCCACGGCGAAATAATTGCAACGACGCCATGCGGCTCGAACTCGAGCCAGCCGGATTTCGCTTTCAGCGCGATGTTGTGGTGCGGGACTCGTTCGGGGCGCAGCCATCGACGCGCCTGGCGTGAGAGGAAGTCGGCAGTGTCCAGCGCGAGAAGCACTTCGGCGAGGATAGCTTCGGCGCGGGGCTTGCCGGTTTCGCGCACGACGATACTCGCGATGTCGTCGCGGCGTTCGAAGATTGCGTCGCGAAGTTGTCGCAACATAGCGCAGCGTTCTGTGAGGGGCTGCGCTGCCCATGCTATCTGCGCGGCGCGGGCTGCTTCGAAGATTTCTGGAATCGCGCTGAGCGGCGTGGCTGGTGTGCGCGATATGACTTCGCCGGTCGCTGGATTTACGGAGTCTACGAAATCTTGGCCAGCGACTGATTGCGCGCGAAGAGCTTGAGGGGAGACTGCCATTTCCTTTCGGATTCTAACCGATTTACATGGGTGGCGGACAGCCTCCTGAGAACTCACCCCTCTCATTGGGAGTCCATCTGCGGCGCAGTGGTGAACCGATGAAAATGCTGGAATGCGCGGTTTTGTTGCGGTTAGAAAATACGTAAGTGTTGTTTCTGCAGGATTTAGGTGAATTTCTAATAATCGACTGTTGCGGTTAGAAATTCGGAAAGAAACTCGATCGCACTCAGATGGCGCGACGGGTCGTAGGTGAAAAACGCGATCCGTTCTCGATTAGCCCTGGCGGCGATGCTTTGATTTGTTGGGGATGCGAAGATTTCTGATCGCGGATTCGCGATTAGAAATTCGCCACAGCGGACAGGCCGCGGCGGTCGGGGAAGATCGCGAGTCGCAGAAATGGAAGGAGTGATGGGGCACCAAAACCGGTTGCCTGCCCCTTTCTGCTCTGGCGCCGAGTTGTGAACAACATGCACGACCAACGTTAACATAGAAGTAACTGGGTATCAAGGATGAAAATTGAGGACTTCAGGGGCTAAAGCCCCTGTTTCTCGTTTTATTTTATGTCGCCCCTGAAGGGGCGACCTACAAGGCGTAATGCGGCGTGATGAGGTCCGCGATGAGGGGGTTTCGTTGGTAGAAAGCCAGGCGGCTTCTACGTTGAGGTGCGGCGGCCGGAGCCAGTTCTGGAGCTAGACTCAGCGCCGGACCTGGAATTGGACAGCGAGGCGAGTGAATCGGTGGGATCCGGGTATTCGAGCGAGACTAAGTAGAGACCTTCGGCGGGGACTGTGGGGCCGGAGCGGGAGCGGTCGCGGGCTTCGAAAATTTGGGCGATGTCAGAGGGGGCGAGTCTCCCCTTCCCGACTTCGATCAGGGTGCCGACGATTTTACGGACCATATAACGTAGAAACGAGCGGCCGCGAACTACGTAAGTAAGTTCGTCGCGATCAGGCTCGCGGGTGATTTCCGAGGAATAGATTGCGCGGACGACTTCGCGTTCGCGATCGTCATCTTCTGAGCCGGACGACGCTGAGAACGATGTGAAATCGTGTTCGCCTTCGAATTCGCGGGCGGCTTGGGCCATGGCGGCTTCGTCGAGCGGGCCCGAATAGTGGAGCGCGCGCTGGTATTCGAATGGAGGTAGCACTTGGCCGCGCCAGATGCGGTAGCGGTAGGTTTTTCCCTGGGCTTGCCAGCGAGCGTGGAAATCGGGGCTAACTTCTTCTGCGGCGACGATGCGGATTGCGGGTGGAAGCAGGGCGTTGAGGGCGCGCTGAAATTCGGCGGCGGGGAGAGCGGATTGCGTTTTGAAATGGGCTACCTGTCCGAGGGCGTGGACGCCCGTATCGGTGCGGCTTGCGCCGTGGATGAAGATTTTTTCCTGGGTGATTTGGCTGGCGGCTTCGGCGATGGTGCCTTGGATGGTCGGTTGGCCGGGTTGGATTTGCCATCCGTGGAAGGAGGCGCCGTCGTAGGCGATGGTTAGTTTGAGGTGGCGCATGGTGATGATTATCGCATGGGGATTGCCACAGAGGCACAGGGGACGGAGGACATCACGTGAGACGCGCAATTGGATGTAGCCGATGCGGGCACGGCATACGGTGCCCTTACTGAGACTGGATGTGCGCTCAGGCGTTAAGAGTGGGCGCGGGAGAAGCGGGAGCCTGGGCGGGTGGGCATGCCGCCGGCGCGGCATTGGGGGCATTCGTCGGGCTCGTAGCTGGGGACGTTGAGTTCGACTAGGGCGCGGGAAGGGACGTTGAGTTCAATCGCGCCGCCGCTGCGATCGATTAGCGCGCCTGCGGCTACGGCTAGGCCGCCTTCCTGTTCTACGACGCCGATGGTTTCGCGCGTGGAGCCGCCTGTGGTCCAAACGTCCTCGATTACGAGGACGCGCTCGCCAGGCGTCAACTCGAAGCCGCGGCGGAGGGCCATCTGGCCGGAGCGGTCGCGTTCGACGAAGAGAGCGCGAACGCCGAGAGCGCGGGCGACTTCGTGTCCGATGATTACGCCGCCGAGGGCGGGCGACACTACACAGCCGAATTTGTGATCGCGGAAAATTTCGGCGAGGGCGCGGCCGAGGGCGTCGGCGTGCTGTGGGAATTGCAGCACCAGCGCGCACTGGATGTAGGTGCCGCTGTGGCGGCCGCTCGAGAGTTCGAAGTGGCCCTGGCGGATGGCGCCTACTTGCTCGAGGAGTTTGAGGATTTCGTCACGTTTCATGGGGCGCGCCGGCGCGGCGCGTGACTGCATTCGGCGCGCCAGTGCGGGTAGCCTAATGGCGGCGGGGGGAAGTGTCAAGCAGGCGAGGGCGGCATCGGCTTGTGCGAACGGTCAAGCGTGGTGGGGTGGCACGGTTGCTGTCAGGAAAGGCGCACAGGCAAGAGTGCCTGTGCCACTGAGGGCGAGTCTTTTGCGAAAATTGACAGGAGTGCGCGGGTCAGATATTCTGCTTGTTTCGGATTACATTGCTAAGGAGCACTGAATGGCTCAGGGTGGGGCTGTAAAGCACAAGAAGAAGACGAAGTCGGTGTTGAAAAATATCCGGCAATCGGAGCAGCGGCAGGTGGTGAATCAGATGAACCGGACGCGGGTGCGTTCGGCGATACGCCGGCTACGGACGGCGCTCAGCTCGGGCGATGTAGCCGCGGCGGAGAAGCTCACGTCACCGACATTTTCGGCCTTGGATAAGGCGATTCGCAAAGGGACGCTGACGGAGAATACGGCGAACCGGTACAAGTCGCGTTTGGCGCTGGCGCTGAACGGGCTGCGAGCGAAGAAAAAGGCGTAATCGCGCGATTGGATTTTGTTTGGTGTTTGGATTTCGAGAGGCGTCCTGAGCGATCGGGACGCCTTTTTTTTTGCGGCGGCTCAGGGCTAGGCGGCGGAGGCAGCCGGTGAGGTGAGCCGCGCGATCAAGAACTCCATGAAGGCGCGCGGATTGGGGTTGGAGGATTTTAGCTGGCTGTCTGCGTCGGCGAGAGCCACGAGACCGGCGAGCAGATCGGCTTTCGGAACGCGATGCGCGTTGCGAACGGCGGCCTCGGCGTCCATCGGACTCATGCCTAGCTGGCGCGCGGCCTGATAACCGGGCGTAGTGCGCGGCAATCCTCGAGCCTCCACGAGCTTGCGATAGCGGAATGCGAGGGCACCGACAAGGCGTATCGGGTCTTCACCCTCGCGCCACAAATTATCGAAATATTCGAGCGCTCGGGCGCGCTGTTTTATGGCGAGCATATCGGCGAGCTGCCAGACTGTGTTTTTCCGGGCTGCTTTTACCAGGGCTTCAACGTCTGTCGTTGTAATTCGGCCGCGTTCGAGGGCGTAGGCGGCGAGCTTGTCGATTTCCATGTGGATGCGGGCCGGTTCGAAGTTCAAACTCTCTGCTAAGAGTGATGCGGCGGCGCGATCGATGTCGATTCTCAGTTCTCTAGCCATTTGTGTGGCAAGAACGGCTGCCGACTCCGGACCGATTGTCAGCTCGACGAGGAGCGCCCTTTCGTCCAGCAACTTGAAAAGCTTTTGGCGGCGATCGAGCGCTGCGGCTTCGATCAGCAGGACACTGAACGGTGCCGGCGAAGCAAAATATGCGGTGAGGGCTTCGATGATTTCATCGCGCGATTCATCGCCCAGCTTTTCTATTTGCTGGGCGTCTTCGACAAGGATCACCTGGCGCGGGGCAAGCATGGGCATGGTTTGCACTCGCTCGAGTGCTTCGTCCCAGCCGGCGGCATCGCCGCGAACTCGAGCGACCGCCCAGTCACGCGCGGCTTCGGGGACACAGGCTTCGATGATCTGATTGCGGCAGAGATCGCTGAGGTAGGCGTCACTCCCGATCAAGACGATGGCGGGAACGGGTTTGCCGGTCGCGAGCCGGGCAACCAATTTTTCGGCTGAAACTTGTGCCATCACGACCTCTCAGACTGCGCGATTAGAAATTCTCGACTACGTTTGAGACGAGCTTCGATGCAAAATCCCTCGACATGCGTCCCAGGGCCGGACTCTGCTCATCGAAAAAGCTCTGCACGTCACTGGAGATTTGGTACTCGTCGCGAAAAACCATATCGTCGCTTTTATAGACCGTCTTTGAAGTCTTGTTATCGACGAGAAGCACTTTCGTGTGAATCGTGACGACCATCAGTTCGACCTCGCCCGTAGTAGAGTTGAAAATTACCGGGCTCGTCTCAATCGAGAGAATTTCGCCGTGCAGGACTCCGTCGGCGGCTTCGACATTTTGAACCACGCGATATTTGGTGCGCTCGATGAATTCACGGATTACGGCTTCGGTGAACCGTTGCTCGATGCGATAGCGCGTCGTGTCGTTCTTGAATGCCGGAATTGCGATCGAGCTCCAATCGGACGGAAGGCGCGAGGCTCGACCGGCCACGTGGTAGCCGCAACCGGCGCAGGCAATTCCAAAGAGAATTGTCAGGCTCAGGGTGATTCTAGCGCCGCGGGCGCGATCAGGCAGCAGCTTTCGCAAGCAGCTCCTCCGCGATCCGCACCGCGTTCGTTGTTGCAAGCCGCAAATTATCCGCTACGCCCCAAAGCCACACACCCGCCGCGATATTCGGATCCGCTTGAATCGGTGCCAGCTGAATTTCACTCTCACCTGCGACGCTGATGTTCGTCGGAGCGGGGTCATCGGGGCCGGCGATCTTCACTCCCAGATTCCGAAACGCGGCGGCCAGTTGCTCGAGCGCCGGCGGTGCGGCGAATTCCGCGTACGCTGCGAACGCATAGCCATAAAAGACCGGCGTTTGAACTAGTTGAATCGCCGGCAGGGGCGCGCGGCCTGCAAGATATTGGGCCACGTCGCGCGCGATTGTTGTTCGAGTGGATTCAAGGCTGGGTTTGCTTTCGTCGCCATACTTGGAGAGAAGATTAAATGCCACCTGTGTGTCGAAGATAGCTTGCTCGATTGGGCGGAAGGAAAGCAGGTTCGTGGTTTGCGTTTCCAGCTCGTCGATTCCCGCTTGGTCGCGCTCGGAGACGGGCGGAAAAAGCATGGCGACGATCGTTCGCGGTGAAAGGGAGCCAAGGCCCGCCGCCAGTGTGCAGCTAATCACAACCGGCGAAGCGGGGGAGGCGTATGCAATTTTGTGCGGAGAACCGTTTGCTCCCGGGCCGGGTTTGGGTGGAATCAAAGGCGTAAGCGACGGTATCCAGGAGGTAGCTTTCCCAGTCGCCGCGAGAACACCTGTGAGATCGATGACGGTGGCGCCTGCAGCTTGCGCGGCTTGCCAGTTTCGCTCGGCGTCGACGGCGCTTCCGGCGAAAAATGCGAAGCGCACTTTGTCAAAACTGTCTGCTTCGAGCTCGCGGATGAAGGTGGGTTCGCCGCCAGCTTCCGTCAGGGTTCCGGCCATCACGCTCACGTCGAGGAGAATAATCTCATCGGCGGGGAAATTGCGTTCTTCGAGGACAAGCTTCAGCTCTTTACCTCGAAGAGAGGACGCACCGACAATCGCTACGCGGCTGGAATTCGGAAGGCCCGAAGGCATGAATCACGCAGTTCTCGAAGCGGGACGATGACGCGCGAAGCGAACCACCTGAAGCACGATGCCGTGTAGGGTATAGGCGGTGGCAATAGCCAGCAGCGTGGGCCGCGAGAAAAAGACAACGGCACCGATAAGCAGGGCCACCAACACGATGGCCAAGGACGGCTGACGCTTGGTCCACTGAATATCTTTGAAGCTGTAGTGGCGCAAGGTGCTGGACATGAGCACGCCGAGCGCGACGACCAGCGCAAGCCAGAGCAAGGAAATGCGCGTGTCGTCGATCGGATTGCGAAACGCGTAAACCACTGCGGCGATCATACCGGCACCGGCTGGAGTGGGCATTCCGACGAAGAAGCGATTGCTGCCTGAGGCCATGCCTTTGAATATTGAAACGCGCCAAACGCCACGCACAGCAACCGACGAAGAAAAACCCGATCAGCCAGCCAAGCTCGGTCAAGTGCAGCGTCGGAGACGAATCAGCGGCGGCCATCGCGCGGACGCCCCACGCGTAAGCGAGCACAGCGGGTGCGATACCGAAACTCACCACGTCGGCAAGCGAGTCGAACTCCTTGCCGAATTCGCTATTCGTGCCCATCGCGCGCGCCACGCGGCCATCCAGCGAATCGAACAGAATCGCGAGGCCAATTGCACGCGCGGCGTTATCGAAATCGGTTACTTTGCCGTCGAGCGTCGCCAGAACCGCATAGTAGCCGCATAGAAGATTTGCAACGGTGAAAATACTGGGAAGGATATAAATGCCGCGCCGCAGGCGGTGTTTGCGAAACGGGTTTCGCCCGCCCTCTTCATTGCCAATCGGATCTAAGCCATTGAATTCCATCGCGCCAGAACGCTTTCGCCGCCTTTCACTTTTTGCCCGCGCCGCGTGATGATCTGCGCTTCCGCGGGAAGCCAGAGGTCCACGCGCGAGCCGAAACGAATCAGGCCCACGCGTTCGCCGAGCGCCACGTTTTCGCCCGGTTGTTTCCAGCATATCACGCGGCGCGCGATGGCTCCGGCGATTTGTTTGAAAACCAAACGGCCTTTTGCCGTATCCATACTGATCACGTTCTGCTCGTTTTCTTCGGATGCGCGCGCGCGAAAAGCCGCCAGAAATTTCCCGGGACGATATTCGACTTCGGCGATGCAGCCGGCCACAGGCGCCCGCTGCACGTGAACATCCCACACCGCCAAGAAGATGGTGACGCGCTTTCCGGGAAATGATCCGAAGGGCTCATCTACAATTTCGACGACATGCCCGTCGGCGGGAGAGACGACAGCCGCGGGATCGGTTGGAACCGTGCGATCGGGATCGCGGAAGAAATAAAAAACGAACAGGCCCAGAAAAATCAGCACGCCGCCCGGCCATTTCCATCCGATGGCCACGCAAATGATTCCGGCGATCAGCGGCGGAAGTGCGAACCTGTAAGCATCCTTGACCATGTTTCGTTCTATCGGATCCTAAGGGGAAATTTCAGGGGAGCGCTCCGCTAATCTTTCTCTCGGATATTGCGCGAATATGTCCTACGGGCACACCTTTAGTGTACGACAGAAACCTGGAGGGCATTTCGCCGCTTATGTGGGCAGCGCGCTGTGCTGCCTGCGCGCGACGATCATTTCCATCTGATCTTTCAGGCGCAATTTGGTTCTCTTGAGGGTCGTTTCGAGGGCGAGGTTTTCAGAACTTAGATAAGGCTCAGTGAGGAGTTGCTTCAACTGCGTTTCACATCGGGAGTGCTCTTCTACCAGGGACCTGAATTCTACATCTGTCTCCAATAGGGACTGCCGTATATCGCGTGTCGTAATCGGCATGCGTTTCCCTCCTAGTTGGAACGTGGTGTTCACATAATCGTAACAATTACCACAATGCGCGGCCCGACGCAAATGGTGAAAAAGTGCCAGTGGATATCTCGGGCTTGACGGCGGGCCAAATTGGCCGGTAGCGAGCGCGCTATTCCGCTCGGACCACAGCTCAAGCCGGGCCTTTCTGGATGGAGCGTTATAGACTGGCCTGTTATCCGGTGAATCTAAGGCCGCTCGGCGGAGGGTGTTCGAATGATCGCAGGCCATTTGGCGCTGATTGTTGCCGCTGTATTTTCTGGAGCGGCGATTTATGTCAACCTCGTGGAGCAGCCGGCGCGCTTCGGACTCGACGATCGAGCGCTGCTGGCGGAGTGGAAACCGTCATACAAGCGCGGATTCGCGATGCAGGCACCGTTGGCGCTTGCTGGTTTTGTTTTGGGCGTAGTTGGGTGGTGGCAAACGCGCGATCTTTTATTTCTCGCCGGCGGTATCGCGATGCTCGCGAATTGGCCTTGGACTGTTTTCGCGATCAATCCGGTGAACGGGGTGCTGAACGCCGCCGAACCGGCTAAAGCGGACGCTCAAACAAGGGCGCTGATCGCAAAGTGGGGACAGCTGCACGCGGTTCGAACGGCTTTTGGCTTCGCAGCCACGAGCGCCATTCTCATGGCTTGCCTGTCTCACTGACTTGCGATCAACTCCCATCAGGAAATCCACCGCGGTGCAGCACCATGGGAAAGTGAGGCAGGGTGGCGGGCTTGGGGACCGAGGCTCGCCAACCCTCGGGATAGGGCTCCAATCCGGGAAAGAGAGGCGACAGTTCTGCCGTGGCCTCGCCGACGAGCCGCTCGAGCGAGTCCCGAAGACGACGGATGACGTCACTGCCAAATCGTGCCAGCCACCGGTCCTCGATGACGCCCAGCAGCCGACGGTACGCTTGCTGAGCCTCGCGTCCTTTCGAAGTAAGCCGAACAACCTTGGTCCGGCTGGCCGTCGGATCCTGCTGGAGGGCGATGATTCGTTTCTTCTGCAAGAAGCCGAGCGCCATTTTGATGGCTTCCTTTGAGACGCCGGCCAGCACGGGGAGGTCTCGGATCGGCAACCCTCTTTCGCCGAGGACGCGCAGAACATTCGCGCTGATCGCCAGCGACAAATCGGACTCACGCTCGAATTCGAGAGTAAACGCCAGCAGTACACGAGAGAGGAGCACCGAAAGAGGGCAGGCACCCACGTCATCTTCACGATGGGTGGATTTCTGAAGCCTGGGAGTGGGAGGCTTGCTGACCAGTCCATACCCTAGGATCGGAAGACAATAAGGAAGCTCCAGCTCGAGGCGGCCGACCACCTCGGCGAGCGATTTTCGAAGCTGGTCGCACTCGCCTTCGCCGAACCTAGTCTGCCAACGCTTCTCGATAACTGCGAACAGCGGCCGCCAAACTTCCTGTGCTTTCCGGCCTTTTGACGTGGCGCGAATCATCCATTGCGAACGCGGCGGCTTCGCGCGACCGGCTGCCGACCCCGGCTCGACGACGATGTATCCCCACCTCTCCATCCCGTTCAAGTTTGTTTTGGTACCAGCGAGGCGTTCAAGGTCACCGACGCGGACGCCGTCGTCACCGACGAACTGCATGCAGTTTGACCACATTGCGAGCGATACGAGCCAGGGCCCGCTGCGGGAGCCGACCGTCGCGCCGTGGTGCGTTGTCCGATGCGGCATCTGCCGCTCGAATTCATTGTCGAATTCGATTGTGAACGCGACCAACACTTGGGACAGCAACGTCGGGAGTGGCAGACGATCCGTAGGCAGCATGGCTGTCTCTATGACGCAGCCGGACCTTGCCGGGATGCGGAGTGGATGATTTTTTCGGGAGGCGGTTTAAGAAATTGGAGCAGTAAGCAGGAGCGCATCTTCGATGGGAGCGGTGTAGTAGCGGGGACGGCGGCCGCTCACCTGGAATTTGTGCTGCTCGTAGAATCGCAGCGCCGCAAGATTCGAGGCGCGCACTTCCAGGAATGCCTGCCCCGCGGAAAATGCGCTGCCCCATCGCAAGGCCTCGTCCAAAAGTGCTGCGCCAATTCCCTGCCGTCGCGCCGTTGGACGCACCGCGAAATTGAGAATCTCCAGATCGTTTGCGATTCGGCGGGCTACGATAAATCCGGTGATCTCGCCGCTCTCGCTTTCGGTTACCCAGCCTGCCATTTCGCCGCGCGCCACGCGATCATAATCCCATAGCGACCATTGCGCGATTTCGGGAGACGCCGCCTGAATAGCGAGCACGTCTTCAATATCGCGAAGATCGAGCGGGCGGGGCACCAGCGCCGTCAGCTTTCTTTCCAATGAAGCTCGGCGTCGGTGCGGCGGACGTAGTTCGCGTCGAGGCTGAGTGGATTGGCCAGTTGGCCGCGCTTCGCCTGTTGGAATCCGAGTTGGCCAATAAACGGCGCGAGCACAGACGATGCCGGCTCGACTGTGACTCTTAGCGCCGCAATCTCGCTGTGCGATGACAGCCCGGAGAACAACTCAGCCTGAGGCGTCACGATTGCAAGTTCGACACCTCCGGCCCGTTGGCGAAGCACCTCGAAAAACTCCTCGGGCGTCATCACATATTCTTCGCCATCGAGCACTAACCGGCTCTCGCCCGGCGCTCCTCCCGCGGCGCGCCGATACAGCCCAAAGTAAATCTGACCCCGCCGCGCGTCGAGCACTGGCACTATCAGCCCGCCATTCGAGTGCGCCTGCACAGCCACAGCCTCGAGGGCACTAACCGCCGCGATCGGTTTGTCGTATACCTCCGCCCACCCTTTCACCGCCGTCAGGCCAACGCGTAATCCCGTAAACGACCCGGGGCCCGCCGCCACCGCAAACAACGCGAATTCCTCCATCCGCAACGAAAGCTCGCCCAGAAGGAAGTCCAGCTCGCGAAACATCCTCGACGAGTACACCTCGCCTGTAGCTGTGCAGACCACCCCGATGACTTTTTCATCGCGTAGTACTGCTAGGCTGCCGGAAGGCGAAGAGGTGTCTAAGGCTAAGACGAGCACGTGCACTATTATAGGGCAATTCCGGGGCCAATCCTGCGGAAAACATCTGTATTTTCAATCTCTTCTGACCCTTGGTTATTAGCGGGGATTTCCTTGACGCGGGGCTTGCATGTGTCTAAAATTTCAACAAGCTCGGGGAGGCTACTTCCACCTATGGAATTCAAGCTAGGCGAAAAAGTCGTATATCCGAACCATGGCGTAGGTGTAATTGAGCAGATCAGCTATGGGTACTTGAACGGTAGGTCAGAGCGGTATTACATGCTTAAGATCGTTTCCAGCGGATTGAAAGTGATGGTGCCGCAGTCAAACATCCTCAACGTTGGACTCAGGCCCATCATCCGCACAACCCAAGCCGGTGCGGTCCTTTCGTTCCTCGAGAAGGGACGTTCCGATTCGCACCATGATTGGAAACACCGCTTCAAGGAAAATTCGGATCGGATGCGGACTGGATCGCTGATGGAAGTGGCCGCTGTTCTAAAAGGCCTCGTCGCCCTCAGCCGGACCAAGCCGCTTTCCTTCCGCGAGAAGAAAATGCTCGAGCGAGCCAAGTATCTTCTCGTCAGCGAATTGGCTACTGTGCGCAATACCTCCGAGCAGGCAGTCGAAGTGAATATCGTTCGCGCACTCGCCAAAGCAAAGCTTCAGATGCCGGAGATGGCACCGCCGGCAGAGTAGAGCCCCAATCGTATTTGGTTTTCGCCGGGCACGATCTCAAGAGATTGTGCCCGGTGCTGTTTTAGGAGGGCCTTTCGGGCAATTGCGATGGGCACCGCAGCTCCTACCGCTTTTCAATCTCCTGCTGCTGTCGTTACTACGTCTGTCATCGAGCCGCCGTACCGGGAATTTCCGCCTTCGCCAAAATTTGCAGCGCACGTTGAATGCTTCTGGATGCACCGGGCGGACGGGCCTGTCCGCAATTTTCACGTGTTTCCCGACGGCTGCTCGGACATTATTTTCGAGCAGCCAGCGCGCGATTATGGCGGCCTCGCGATTGTCGGCACAATGACGCGCGCGCAGGTATTTGATATCCCCCCTAGCCATTCAACTTTCGGCGTGCGTTTCCGGCCGGGCATGGCTGCGCGAATCCTGCGGATTCCGGGATCGGTCGCCGTGGATCAATCCATTCCACTGGCTGACGCGTGGAAAGCGGCTGCGGTTCGCGATCTTCTCGATCAGCTTGCCACCAGCCGTTCGCCGCGCGATGCAATCGCTCGCTTTGAGGCGTCGCTCGCTGAGCCATCTCCTCTCGATCCAGCGGAGAAATCTCTCGCATGGCTGGCCGAATACGGCGGGCAAGTTTCGATGGACGCCCTGGCCGACGCCGCCAGCCTCAGCCCTCGCCAATTTCGCAGAATCTGTCTCGAGCGCACCGGCCTGAGCCCAAAGCATTCTCTCGCGTGCTGCGATTCCGCCAGGCAGCGAAGTATGCCAACGGGCAGCGGCGGGATTGGGCGGATATTGCGGTCGCTTCCGGCTACTACGACCAGGCTCACCTTATCAACGAATTTAAAAAGCTGGCAGGCGTTTCGCCTGCTCAGTTTTCGTCGCTTACCGTGGCCTCTCACTTCCGTTCGGAATCCACGCTTTAGATTTCGTCTCAGAATGTCCGTTTTTTCCAATCATCGCCGGGTGGCTATCCATTAGGATGCGCAGCCATGAGAACACTACTGGCTGTCGCACTGTTGGCGGCTGGCCCTCTATCCGGCCAAAACGCACAACCAACAAAGGATGGCTTAAAAATGAAAATCACCACACTGATCTATGCACCGGCGATCGAACCGTCGCTGAAATTCTGGGCAGACCAGCTTGGCTTCACGAAGACGGTGGAGGTGCCGGACGGCAACAAGCTTGGCTTCGTCATCCTCGTGAAAGGTGACGCAGAGCTGATGATTCAATCCACGGCGAGCATGGAGAAGGACAACAGCGAGATGGCGAAGCTTGCGCGACCTGCGGCGTGCCTCTACATCGAGGTGAGCGATTTTGACGACCTGCTGAAGCGCTTGGGTTCGGCGCCCGTAGTCGTTCCGGTGCGCACCACGTTTTATGGCATGAAGGAAATTGGCGTGCGGGAGCCAGGTGGAAACATCGTTCTTTTCGCCGCGCCCGTGGCGAGGCAGGGAGCACCTGCACACTAGTCGCTCATCGTCGGCATGAAGCCCGGACGCAGAGAGAGGCCCACGACGATAACGGCGTCGTCGTGTCTACCGGATTTTGCTTATCGGCGTGATGTGCCGCTGTCGGATGATGCGACACCTGCGGGCGTGCGATCGTAGTGAAGTCCTTTGGGGCCCACATAGACTGATTGCGGTCTGATGAGCTTACCTTCTGCGAGTTGCTCGAGGCAATGCGCCGACCAGCCAAGCACACGCCCAACGGCGAAGGTCGGTGTGAACAATTGAGTTGGCAATCCGATCCCGTGCAATAAGAGCGCGGTGTAGAACTCGACGTTGGTGTCCAGCCGTCGCTCCGGCTTATATTCGCGGAGCAAACGCAGCGCCGTGGTTTCGACGCTCCGAGCCAGGCTGTACAGGCTCTTGTCTCCGTCGCCCGAAAAAAATCGCTCAGATGCTTGCGCGAGCACATCGGCGCGCGGATCGCGCACGCGGTAGACGCGATGCCCGAATCCCATGATCCGCTCCCCGCGATCCAGTTTGGCGCGTATGAATGCTTCGGCTCGCTCGGGAGTGCCGATTTCAAAGACCATATCGAGCGCAGGACCAGGCGCCCCGCCATGCAAGGGCCCTTTCAACGCTCCTACCGCGCCGGTGATCGCGGAGATGACATCGGAACGCGTGGAAATGATTACTCTCGCCGCGAAGGTCGACGCATTGAACCCGTGGTCGCAGATGGTGTTCAGGTAAGTCTCAAGCGCTCGGGCGCGTTCTGGCGATGGTTGAGTGCCGAAAAGTTGATGAAGATAATGTGCTGCATGAGAAAGATCGGTGCGGATAGCGACCGGCGTTTCGCCGTTAAGAACGCGCCAGTAGGAACCGACGATCGTCGGGAACGACGCGATGGCAGTCATCGAGTCGTCGAGAGGGTCTTCCTTGCGGCCGAGGCTGAGGAGGCCTGTTGCCATCCGGAGCGCATCGATCACCGGCGCCTTCGCGGCCGCAGCCTCGCGAAGAACTTCGAGTGCCACGCGAGGCAAGGCACGCCGTGCTGCCAGGTCCCGCCCAAACGCAACCAGTTCCGCCGGTTCCGGCAAGCGCCCGTGCAGGAAAAGATAAGCGACTTCCTCGAACGTTGCGTGCGGCGCCAGATCTTCCACCGCGTAACCGGCGAGAATCAACTGCCCTGCTTCTCCGTCCACGTGGCTCAGTCGCGTAGAAGCGGCAACAACACCTTCCAGTCCTTGTGCCATGCTCAATTCCTCGAGTCAGCCCTCCAATGCTGAGACGCCAGTTTCGAGTTGTCAACATTATTGATTGCGGAAAGCGAGCGTTGGGCGCTGCGGCCGCACGGGTAGCCGCGACGACGGCTATCCTCGTCGTGGGCCTTTTCTCAGCGAGCGGAAGGTGATATCAAACGAGAAGAGGCCGCGGCGTCGCTCCTACTTCGCTTTTTTCGGCGCGAGAATCCGTTCGATTTGAGCAATGTGATTCAAGTCGTGCCCCGCAAACATCCGCACGATGTGCTCCACGGTTTCTTCGCCGCGCTCGGAGTGCATCCCATGATGCTTCCATTGTTCCGGCGTGAGCGACTTATAGAGAGCCAGATTCGCTTCGCGCAGCACGCGGAACTGCTCCACCGCTTGCCGCGGATCGCGCTTGGCGTAGTGCGTCGCCGTCACCCACGCGTCCTGGTCGAACGCTTGAATGGGCGTACCGGGCGCGCCTAAGATCGCGCGGATCCGCCAACTCCCCACAATCTCTGTATCCGCCAAATGCGCGACGATTTCCAGCACGGACCATTTTCCCGGCTCCGGACGCTTTTTCAACTTCGCCGCGGGCACTCCCCTGATGAGTTTTTCGAGCTTCTTTGCTGTAGCCGCCTGCACCTTGGCCGGATTCTCGCCGCCAGCCGTGTAACCGAGCATCCGCTGAATATATTCCTGTGGCGTTTCTTTCATGTCGCCTCTCCTCTTTTGGCGATCCGCCCCCGAATCGTTTGTCGCAGTAATGGTAGTAAAGATGTGCCAATTCTGAAAAAGGCGCTGGAGCGGAAGCGACCTCAAGGGGAGTCCAATTTGGCGTTCCGCCTAACTATCAAACGACGCTCTCGGCCGTCGCGTTAGTCTTAGAGAGAAGGCCAACCAAGACCATATGGCGAACAAAAAGCGAATATGATACTTTCTCGTTTATGGAGATCCGATCCTGCCGCGTCACGATTGCTGACATGGACGGCGTCGCCCACACCGTCGAAGTGACGGCTGCGACGCTCTTCGAAGCCGTAGCACTCGGCCTCAAGCAGCTCCAGGGCAACGAATGGGTCGCAGGCATCGGCCGCCCGATGGACACCGTCACCGTTGCGGTGAAGAGCGTCCCTGTGGAGCATCACGTGCGAATCGGCGAATTCACAAAATGGCTCGAGCGCAGCGGAACTACTCCGGCTGAAGTGATGCGGAAAAGAAAAGTGCGCGAAATACTGGGCCTTCCCGCGCGAAACTCGTAGTGCATTCAGATTGCAGTGGTAGCCACGACGACGCAGTTCTCGTCGTGGGCATTATGCCGAGATTTCGAGACACTCGCAGAAGAGGCGACTCACATGCCCAAATCGCCGGACAAAAAAGCAAACAAGGTTCTGCAAGGCAAGATCGCGCTCGTCGCCGGAGCCACGCGCGGCGCCGGCCGCGGCATCGCCGTAGCGCTCGGCGAAGCGGGAGCAACTGTTTACTGCACCGGCCGCAGTTCGCGGCGCAGCGCCAAAGCACGCCCCGCGGCCAAGCCAGGCGTTTCGGAAACGATCGAAGAAACCGCCGAGCTGGTCACCGCCGCCGGTGGCTTAGGCATTGCGGTACGAGTGGATCACACCGTCCCCGCCGAGGTGAAAAAGCTTGTCGCCCAAATTAAGCGGCGCAATAAACACCTCGACATTCTCGTGAACGATATCTGGGGAGGCGACGCGCTCACCGAGTTTGGCAAACCATTCTGGAAAGTGAATCTCGAGAACGGCCTTCAAATGCTGAAGCAAGCCGTGCATTCACACATCATCACATCTCACTACGCCGCGCCGCTGATGCTCGGCCGGCCGGGCGGAATCATGTTCGAAATCACCGACGGCGATGCCTTCTACTATCGCGGCAATATCTTCTACGATCTGGTGAAAATTTCCGTGATCCGGCTTGCCTTTGCCATGTCGCGTGAACTGCGCAAGCGCAATATCGCTTCGGTTGCGCTTACACCGGGATTTCTGCGTTCAGAACGCGTGCTGGAACATTTCGGAGTGACCGAGGCCAACTGGAAGGAGGCCGGCAATCGAAAAAACGCCAACGTAAACTCGAAAGATCAGAACGACGCTCCTCAGGATTTCATGATTTCGGAATCCCCGTGTTACATCGGACGTGCAGTCGCAGCACTCGCAGCAGATCCCCACGTGATGAAGAAGACCGGACGAGTTTTCAGCTCGTGGGGGCTGGCCCGCGAATACGGGTTCACCGACCTCGATGGCGCTCAACCAGATTGGGGCGCCCATGCCAGGGAGAAATATGGCAAGTATAAAATCTGCGACGAAGAATTTTATTCCTACTGGGCACCGGGGCTTATCGACCTCATCTTCCCTGATTGGTTTTGACAGGGAGCTGCTTCGTCGGTGACCCAGCTGACCCGAGGCCGTCGCTTTAGGCCTTTACCTCTGTAATTTCGCGGACCTGGATCATGTCCGTACGGCCATCGAGAACGCCGGTCACAAGCACGTTCTTACCGGCGAATTTGCGGGCCTGTTGCTGGTCGTCCAAGTGGTACCAGACATCGTTCGCTTCATCTCGCAGAATAAACCGCTCGCCGTTCTGCGACAGCACCTTGCCGGTGAAGGTTCTTACTTCTGGCGTTTGTTCCTGGCTGCTTTGCGCAATAGCGGCTGGAAGAGCGGAGGCCTTGAGCGTGTTTCTCTGTATGCCTCCCATTAGAAAGGGTGCACAGAAGACAAATAACAGCGCAATGCGTGAGCCCGATCCTTTGGCCATTGAATACCTCCCAAGGAAATTGAGCCTGGCAGCTCAAATCGTAAAACAGGTCGTCGGCCTTCCCGCTCGGGCGATCGCTGTAGATGAATGGAGTGGATTCCGTAGTACGGGATGGGGGCGAAAAGTGCCACAGCCTTGCATGCGCGATCGTCTTGAGCTTGCGCTGCCAGAGCTTATGTTAACACAGGCGAATTAAGCTCAGGACTGACCGTGCGGTCAAAAAAAGAACAGGCGAAAGCCCACTGTCCCACGTACTAAGGAAAGAGGAAACGAATTTTCGAGATGAGATCCTCAATCGCCGCGCACGATGCGTCCCACGGTGTGCAATAAGTTGCTGGAAGTTTGCACCCTCTCGGCGCGGCCGAGCGGAACGCTGACGCCGAAACCATAAAAATCGGAGGAGCGGGCTTGTGCCGGTGCATGAAGGATTTGGCTGGCAGGTGTCGGCCCCAGCATCACATTCCCGTTGTGAACGTTCAGCATGGAAATGTTCAGCTGCAAGCGCGCGCCCAGAAGGCGGGCAACCGGCACTCGCGATTCGCTTGCAAAAGGAGTGTCATTCTCCTGGACATTTTCCCGGAAATTGGCGAGGTCGCTCGCAGGATGCTGCTCAGCCGTACGGTTCGCGAGACGACGTCCATCATTCAGGAAATTCGTACTTCGGGCGCTTGCTGTCGATGGGTCAGAGCTGACCGATACCTGCGACGCCGAACTCCTTGTCAGCGAAGTGCTCGACGTCGAGGGTGCGTTCGGTAGCCGGCGTATTTCCACGGATGCGAAGGATTGTGACCGTTGAGCGAAGACCAGCGACGGGAAGGCGCCGATTAAAACCAATAACGCTGAGCTTCGTCTACTGGAGCGTAACATCTCTCCACCGCCAAAATAGCCTTAGTGGGAGTGTAGGACGGCCGCTCCTTGCGTGGAATACAGTGCAATTCGTAGATGGCGCGATTATCCACTCTAGCTCTTTGGTAAAGGCACCCAGCGGCGTCTTAATACGCGGTTCCGCGATTAAGATTTGCCGCAAGTGATTGAAAACACTGAAGAGAGGCATTTTCTAATCGGCGTAATCGGGGTTCAGGAAAATCACCGCGCCTGAAAGCCGCCATTTTCTTTTCTGGAAACTGCGGACACGTAAGCAAAACACAAACGGCGCCACACGCTACAATTCGATGAGCAGAAATGCCATGGCGCTGAAATCGCCCGACGTAACTGCGATCAAACCCGAAGAGCGCGAACTCGCTAGCAAGGTGCTCGAGCAGACCACGCTCGAAACCGAATTGACTGAGCGCGAGTTGCGCACAGCGAACTTGCGGGCCGAGCTGGGCGCTTTTGAGCGCAGGTACTTACACTTTGTCGGCGCCCGCTACGCGGAACTCGACGAGCTGAAGGCGCGCATAGCCGAACAACTTGCCGCTGAACAACCAGACAACGATCGGGCGCAACAAGCAGCGCGCGACGCCCGCGCGCGCGCGAACGAAACCAAATCCGCTGCCGGTGAGCGCGCCGAGACCGCGCCACGCGCTTTCGAGGCCTCGCCCGAAATGAAGCGCCTTTACAGGACCGTCGCGAAACGCATCCATCCCGACTTGACATCGGACCGCGAAGACCGCGCCAAGCGCCAGCAGTTGATGAGCATGGCTAACGAAGCATATGAACGCGGCGATGAAATGCAGCTTGCCAGAATTCTCACGGAGTACGAACACAGCCCGGAAGCAGTGCGAGGCGAAGGCCCGGGAGTCGAGCTAGTTCGAGTGATTCGTCGCATTTCACAGATGCGCAGCCGACTGGCGGAGATGGAAGCGGAGCTGCAAGAGTTGCTGCGCTCGGATCTCTTTCAATTGAAATCGCGACTCGATGAAGCACAGCAATTCGGGCGCGATGTCCTCCAGGAAATGGTGGCAAAGGTGGACGAGCAAATCGAGCAGGCGCAGGAACGCTTGGCAAAATCCAAGACGAGCGGAGAACAGCGATTCAGCTGACAGACTTATGGGAGCTCACGACACATCGACGACCACGCAGATCGCGCGAGTTGGATCTCGAGCACTCGCAGTGCGATCGTCCGCGCTAGTGACGCGCGGGTTGCGAGACCTCGCACGCGATTCGAATTGGCTGATCAAGAAAGTTTTCACCGGGCGCTCACAGCATCTCGCAATTTCGCCGGTGGGACAGGTTTGCGCAATCTCCGAACACGTCCATCATGGGACTGCGCAGGTGGCGCTTTACGATATCGAACTGAGCGTGCCAACGATGACGCTCGCGCCACCAGCGGGAGATCCTAGGAACTCGCCGGAATCTAGCGCCGTCTTTTCCTGGTCGCCGAGCGCGCGCTATTTGGCCGGAAGTTCGAGCGCTTGGCCGGCCGGACTGCATCTCTTCGACCTGCAGGGCAAACTTTACCTTGGAAGCATCGGTGCGTCGGATATCGTTGCGTCGAATCTGGCTTGGTCCGATTCGACCAACTACTTTGTGGCGACCTCGCGAGGAAAACGGGCAGCGCTGCGCATTTGGGAGCCGCGCGGCGGTCCTCCTGGGGGCGAACCCGCTAGAGAACTGGGCATGCCCGATTGGCTCGAGCCGCAGCAGGCTGGAGAGGAATTCGCGGAAGAAGGTTCGTTCGGCGGATACGGTAAAGCAATCTTCAGCCCAAGTGAAGAAGCGCTCGCGAGCGTGATTGAAATCAAGGGTGAGTGGGCCGACGACTCGATCATGGTGGCGGACGTTACGAGGCTTTCGCGGCGCAAGGTGTTTGACGCGCAAGGACACGTGACCGATCTCACCTGGACGCCCGACAGCGACCAGATCATCTATTGTGCGGCGGGCCAAGCTTACCGGCTTGAGCCGCAGAGCGTGAATTCCGAGCCTCTGCCGTTCGGCGCGGAATTGTGCGTGTGCCATCCGCACTTGCCGCTGTGCGTGTGTTTCAGTTCTTGGCTGAAAAATTCAGCGAAGGGCCGCCTATTTTTGATTGATTTGAGCCGCTCAAATGTATTCGACGAATATCCGGCGGAAGGGGTGGCTGACTTGCGATGGAGCGCGGACGGATCCAGGGCTTACGCAGTTACGCGCGACGGGATGGCTTACATTTACGAGCCGCCGCTGATTTGATTGCTCGCTCGCCCGGCAAGCGTAGCAAGGCCAAGCGCTGAGATCCTTCGCTTCGCTCAGGATGACAAGTTCACTTCACAGGTTTAGGTCAGCGGATTTCAGGTGAGCGCGGATCGGGCGATTTAGTACTCAGGCCGGCGGGCAGGGGTTGTCGATTTTCCATTTCGCGGTGGCGGTATCACCGTGGCCATCTTGCGTATCATCGCGAGAACTAGCTTCTTGTCGTCGTCCGACAGCGTGGTGGAATACTTCTTGATGTCGGCGAGAAATCTAATTTCTTCCTCGGATAGCTCCCCGAGCACTTTGCGCGTTTCGCGATCCTGAGGTGTATCGCTCCCAGGGAAAAAATCTGCCAGGCTGATCTCCATGGCCTCCGCAATCTTCGCGAGTGTTTCGAGCGAGGGCACGGTGTGACCGTTCTCGACCCGAGAGAGATAGCAACGCAGCAGTCCCGTACGGCGTTCGATGTCGCCCTGCGAAAGGCCGCGATCGCTTCGATAAGAACGAATCACTTCACCAATGTTTACCTTGGGCTTCTCTTTCGGCATAGTAGCAATCCTGACAACCGGGCGTAGCATACGAGTAACCCCGGGAGGGCGCAAGAATATTTTTCAGCTGATGTTCCTGTGATGAACATTCGGTTGCGATGTGAAGAAAAACGCAAGGAAGCAGCCTGCCGACTCAAGGCGCGATTGTTTCGGTCAGGAAACTGACTGCGGAATCGCAGCCGAAATCGGCGTGTGATCGATACCTTTTCCGGAACGCTTGTTCGCGTAGAGCGCGTCGTCGGCGCGCTTAAGTAACTCCGCCGGAGACTCGCCCGGTTTGTAATCCGTGAATCCGCTGGAGAAATGGCAGCGGATTTTTTCTCCCTGGTACTCCAGCTCGAGTCCATCGACGCGACCTAGGACGTGCCGGACTTCATCTGCGCGGCATTCCGGCAGCAAGGCCATGAATTCATCGCCTCCGAGACGGACAGCAAGATCCGAGCCGCGAATTGCGCGCTGCAGCCGCTCTGCAAATCCCTTAATGACGAGATCACCCGCGGCGTGGCCGTGTTTGTCGTTTATAGCTTTCAATTCATTGAGGTCCAGAAGCAAAACCGTCAGCGGACGCCCGTGTCGCTGAGCGCGGCTAATCTCCTGTGCGAGCCGCTGTTCGCCGGAGCGGCGGTTGTAAAGCCCTGTGAGCTGATCGAGCGCGGCCAGTTTATAAACTTCCGAAGCGAGGCTTTCGACTTTCGCTAGAGACTGAATCTGGTCAGCGAGCTGATTGCGCACGCGATGAATCTGCACCTGCTGGTACACGACATACACGCTGAATAGCAAAACCATTCCTACCAGCGCCCGCACAGACTGATTCAGAAAAAATGAGTAAGTGCCCTCCTCCTTGCTCAGCATGGCGGGGAACGCGAACGAGGCGACGGCGAGCGTCAACAACAGGATGACGGCCACCGTGCTCGACCAGAGCCACCACTGCCGCCGATCAAGATGCTTCAAATGCGTCTGGATTTCTTCCGGGCGCGGGACAGAAGCCTCGGAGGGAGCTGCTGCTCGTATGTCTGTCATTTGTCAGGGCTAATGTGCCTGCAATAAGAAATACAAGGCTTCGTCTGCAAACTCCATCCGTATATTCCGCAGCGGTGTCAATCCCGTTAACTGTCCTTTCGCTCTGCGAGATGGCCCCAGCGTCAGCCCGTTTTTTCGTGATGCTTCGCTGAAGATTCGTTGTGCGCTATTCCATCGAAGTTGCACGGGACCCGACCGCCAGACACTCCTGCTTCGTTTCCCAAGCATTTCCTTCCGATTCACTGTCCGACTGAGCGCTTCCTCTATTTTCTTCCCGGCCCAAGGGCCAATTCGACCTGGAGGGAAGAAAAATGAAGCAAGCCAAACGACTTATTCTGATCGCTGCCACCGTGGTCGCAGTACTGTCAGTTCAGAGCGCGACTCTTGCTAAAGATGCCTCAACGTCCGTTTCCTCTACACAGACATTTAATATCGACGGCACTCACCCGATGCCGCCTTATTTGGCCTAAGAGCCCGGTTGAATTGCTGTTCTAAGGGGGGAAACCCGCGTTTTCTCCCTTAGAACTATGTTAGGATGTACGTCCATAGGAGGTACATGGCCGCCTCGCTCCTATGGGTTGCCGGTATAGCGCTGGAGTCGGTGATTCTCTTCCGATTCCTTAAGCTCCGGCTTTACGCGCACTACCCATTCTTTTTCGCTTATCTTGCGGTTGTGTGGTCATGGGAAATAGCTCTGTGGCCAATCTATCAATTTCATAACACTTCTTATCCGCAGTTCTTCTGGGCGGACCAGTTTCTTAACCTATTGGCGGGCTTTGGGGTGCTTTTCGAGATCGTGCGGAAGAGCTTCCAGAAGTATCCGGGTGCTCGAACCTTTGCGACGATTGTTTTGGCCGGCATGTTTGCGATTCTTTGCGGTTATTGTGTTTTCCGATTGCTGCCATCGTCGGGGTCAGCCTCCGAAACCTTTTCGGGTCTCGAGCGAGACTTCCGAGCCGTCCAAGCGCTAACGCTATGTGGAGTCCTGGTCGTCATTTCCTATTACCGAATCGACGTGGGGAGAAATCTACGCGGGATCATAGCGGGACTTGGGTTGTACGTGGGAAGCACGATTTTTAGCGATACGCTTCGGGTTTATATGGGAACGGCGTTTGACGCGGGATGGAAGATCATCGAACCGTACACCTATCTTGTTTCCCTTCTCATTTGGACGGTCGCGCTATGGTCGTACGCGCCGGCTGCGGCTCCCGAGATGCCGCCGGAAATCGACGAGGGCTACGAGGCTTTTGCGAGGCAGACACAGCACGCACTAGGGACGATGAAAGCAGCCGTCAGCAAGGCGGACCGCCAATGACGCAGCTTGCCATTTTTTTCGCGGTTGCAGCGGGGCTCTTGGTGCTCCTGCTAGTGGCGCTGCGCCGGCAACCTCCCCACGCCGCGGGTAGCGCCGGAGAGTTGGTGACGGCCAAGAAAACGCTCGAATCGTTGCAGTTTGGATTGCTTCCGGCCGAACTTGTCGGGAAGGTGTTTGGGAAACGAGACCTAAACTACGTTGAGACAATCGGATCAAATGAAATTCGAAATCTCTTTCTCGAGGAGAGAAAGCGCTTGGCCCTGAGCTGGATACGCGGGGTTCGAAACCAGGTGCGAGCATTGAAGGATTTTCATGTCAGCCGCTCGCGAATGTTTACGCAGATGAGCCGTTGGAAGGAATTGTCCTTAGCGCTCGATTTCGCTAGTCTTGAGGTTAGGTGCTACATTCTGCAACTCCTGCTGCAGTGGCGCGGTCCCTACGCTGCGCCCGATTTTGCACGAAGGACAGCGGCGGCCGCGGGCCGGGTCTGCTCGGTCCTGGATCAGTCTCTCGCCTTCTTGACGCCGTCACTGCCTGCGTCGTTAGGAACTGAATCAGGCGCTGACGAAACCTTCGTATAGGAATTGAAATGGCTACGAAAGCAAAAAGAGCGGATGTACTTGCAGCTTCCGAAGACCTGCGAAGGCGCACCTTAACCCACACATCAGGTTCGCTTGACCGCATGATCTATCTCGCGTCGATGAGGGACTACAACACTGGACTCTATGTTCACCACGGCCTTGCTGATCGCTTCTCCCCGGAAGCGGCTTGCGAGGCCCTGGCCGACTGTCATCGGGAGTGCTTCCGGGAACTGATATGTCTGGAGCTAAAGGACTTAACGCAACAGTTGGAACTCTATATGCGATCCTCGGGGAGTGCGACCAACGATTTCCTGCGTGCATGGAAAGAGCTTGAGCCGTATCGGGTAGCGGTTCCGGTGGGAACGGACTCGCTGATGGCGCAATTTCTGTTTTCGAACCTCAAGGTCGCTTTGGCAATCCTGGAACATCAAGACTCTCGGGTGCCGGAGCCGAGACGAGTCGCATAGCCACCGCGGTCACCTGCCCCACAATTTCAGCCTCGTCTGGATAGCTAAACTGCCGAACTGAACAAGCCGAAAGAGGATGCGGCAAGAGCATAAGCTGCGAGCCTGCCAGATCACACCAGGCACAGGCATAGCTATCCCGCAATTCGATAAAGTAAATAGGCCGGTCAAATTCCGTTCGCCAGGCGGATGGTCGAATGCTCGCAATCTCGCTGTCAATTTGAACAAACGTTCCGGGGCGAAGCAGCGGATACATGGTGAAGTCGCTCGTCCCGATATACCCGTACTGAGTGTGACGCAAGTCCAGCCGTTGGAATAGCGATGCCGGAACATTTCCCCAGACCTCCACTGCGCGCGACACAAGGTTCGTTTTCTCGAGGCTGAAGCTTCGATCAAAGCGTATTGGAAACGTTACGGCGGCTGCTGGATGAGGGGTCTCGAACGCAACTCGGTGGGTATTCGCGAGCGGGACGTCCAATTGATATCGGGCGCTGTTTGCCAGATCGATTCCGAAGATCGCCAGAAGATCCGCGAACGTCGAGCGATATATAACGCTCAAACTGAACAGCTTATAGATACTCGGGACTGAGTCTTTGTTTTCAAGCTGAGTGAGCCAGGCATTGGAAATGTAATATTCCTCGTTGCCGGTTCGCTCCGCGAGCCTCCGGCTGAGCTCTTCGACCTCCCTGGTCGTGACTCCAATGCGATTGCGGAGTTCTCTTAGCTGATCTCCGGGACGTGTAGTGCAGGCCATTGGATACTCTCAATTCCCAAGGTGACGTTGCACAGCCTAAAACGATTCGTCAAGTGAATCAACTGATCCGACGATTATCTGTGAAGCACCCGGGATGTCACTGGTTGGAGCCATGGCGCTCCCGTAGGAGCGACCCCTGGTTTAGATGCTTCGTATTGAAAGCACATGTGCAACACCGTTCCCAATTTGGGAATCAAGTAGCAGCACAAATACGGATGCCCGACCGTGATGGACATGGGGAGACAGGACCCGTTTGCGTGGTGTTCAGGCCACCCATGTCCATCGGATGAAGCCCGTCCGTGCGGACAGGGTGCCTTACGCGTCACAGCATGGAAGCGAGTCTCGCCGGGCCTTGTGAGCTGTGCCAAGCTAGAAGAAGAGTGGAGCATCGCGATGAGCGAAACGAGCGACTTGCCGATTGACGCAGGTCAACCTTATCGTGAAAAAAGAACCGTGCCGCGATACAGCTTTATCGCGCACGTGGAAGTAATCGAGCCGGCCAGCGACACGCACATTGCCGGCCGTGTATCGGAAATCAGCCGCAAAGGCTGCTACATCGATGTCCTGATTACGCTGCCGCCCGGCACCCTGATCCAACTAAAAGTTCTGCGCGACCAAGGGACGTTTTCGACAAAAGGAAAAATCATTTACGCGCAGGAATCGATGGGAATGGGAGTGGCATTCCTTGAGATCGCGGATGCCGAATTGAAGACGCTCGATTCTTGGCTCGCCGAACTCGCAGTTTAATAAATTCTCTTTCGTCTCCTCGAAACATTCTGTTTCTGTCTTGTTCCATATCGTGACTTCGCTGCCGCTGCAACAACCAGCCGGTAGCTGCCGCGCACGAGATCTTTGATCTCCATCCAGTTGAGCTGGGCTGAATAGATCTTCAGCGTGACCCAGCCGTGCTTCCCGATGTATGGCGTGCGGAAGAAACGCGAATCATCGAGAAAAATTCCCTGTAGCTCCTTTTCGACTCTTATGCAGATTCCCAATTCACTTTTGTATTCTTCGAGTACAGTAAACATCTTTCCCTTCACTCGAAATGTGGGATGGCCAAAAGTGGTTGTTTCTTCGACGCCGGGAAGGGCGCGGCAAATCGTGCGTAACCGCCCAAGGATTTGCGCTTCACTCAGCATTTAGAAAAGCGATGCGGCATACGATAGAATAATCCGCTCTAAGCGCCACAGGAGAATGCATTGAGCTTTAGTGCCAGTACCCGGCAAGTCGGAGATATCACGATCGTGGACGTCAGCGGGCGCTTCACACTGATTGAAGGCGAGGCAGTGCACGAACTGCTTGGCGATCTCTTTCGGGACGGGCGAAAGCGCGTCCTATTGAATCTGCGCAATGTGACCTACCTCGATAGCTCCGGAATCGGGCAATTGGTCCGCTCCGTTTTTACCGCGCGAAAAAACGATGCGGATCTGCGAGCGGTCGATCTCAGCAACCGGGCTCAGGAAATTCTGCGGCTTACAAACCTCCACACCGTCTTCACGGACTTTCCGGACGAGCAGGAAGCGCTTCGCAGTTTTCAGTCTTAAAGCGGAAGCTAAGCGCCTGCCGCAGCGCCGTTCGAAAACGAATCGATCGCCGCGGCTTCGCTCTCTCGTATATCAAATACGGTGTAGAGCTTTGTCGTCTTCAGCAAATCGCTGACCTGCTTCACTGGATTGATAAGTTTCAAGGCGACGCCTCTCCCTCGTGCCGTGGTGAGCGCGCCTACGAGCTGGCCTACACCTGAGCTGTCTACGTATTTGACGCCGGAGAGGTTCAGGATAACTTTCTTGTGTCCTTCTTCTGCCAAATGACGAATGGCGTCGGTAAGCACTATGTCGCTTCCGGGCCCAAAAGCCAGCGCTTCGCCCAAACTTAGGCGACCCCTTAGGTCCAGGATCGTAACGTCTTGAATATGACGGATGTCGCATTCCATGGTCATTGTTGGGCTCCTTCAACGCGTCTGGCAGCTTGCTCGGGGGGAGAGTCTATATCCGAGCCGGCTAGAAGACAATGAAGGTCTGTGAGGTATCGAACGGTGCGGGTACCGTAAGTACCCTCACCGTGGATTCGCCCCCTAAGTCCATACCAGAGATTACCGATGGAATCGCGAGTCGTGGCCGTCTAATATATTGGGGCTCAAGCCGCTAGTTGAGCACCTTATCGTAGTTCCCGGGTCAGAATAACTTGCAGAGCAGTCCCTACAATCGGTTCTTTAGCTTCTTCGGCCTTCGAGAGAATCCCTTCGCGGTGAGCCCGGATCCTCGCTATCTTTTTGTGACTCCGAAAATTCAGGAAGCGTGGGGGGCGATTGAGTATGGGATTCGGTCGCGCGAAGGAATCATTCTCCTCACGGGCGAAGCAGGCACCGGCAAAACTTCCTTAATCCGGAGATTGCTGGAATGGCTCCATGAGCGCCAGATGCCAACGGCCTTCATTTTCAATTCACATCTCGAGTCCAAGCATCTCTACGATTTCATGCTGGCAGATTTTGGAGTAAGGCCAGACCCTCGATGGCAAGGCAATGCACTGATGTGCCTGGGACAATGGCTCCCAGAGCAATGCCGCGAAGGCCGGATCCCGGTGCTGATCGTGGACGAGGCACAAGGCCTCCCTATCCATGTGCTCGAAGAAATTCGATTGCTTTTGAACTTGGAGACCCCCCACGAAAAGCTATTGCAAATTGTGCTGGCCGGGCAGCCGGAACTCGAAGAAAAACTCAACCGGCCCGAGACGCGGCAGTTGAAGC
The DNA here is from genome assembly GCA_963729525.1 of uncultured Acidobacteriota bacterium. Lineage (GTDB taxonomy): Bacteria > Acidobacteriota > Terriglobia > Acidiferrales > UBA7541 > Palsa-295. Next base: position 582,167 of record CAVSOB010000005.1, on the reverse strand, counting down.
AGCGAATTATGCTCCGTTGCAAGACGGCGCCTCTCACTCCGACAGAAGCGCGAGACTATGTTCAAGCGCGTCTCGATGTAGCCGGCGCGAGCGGCCGCGCGATTTTCTCTCCTGACGCCGTTGACGCAGTTCATGCCTATTCGCGAGGAATTCCCCGCGTGATGAACCTGCTCTGCGAGCATGCGCTGATCAATGCTTATGCCGGGAGTCTGCGGGTGGTGCCTGCCAGGGTGTTGGATGAAGTGGCGCGCGAGTTTCACTTCGACCGGGAGAAGTATGTCCCGTCGAGATATACCAGAGCTGCGGATGCGCTACCTTATCGCAATCCGGAAGGAGCTGTCCTATTTGCTCCCGCGATCTCCGAACCGTCACCTCCGCCCGTTCAAACGGCGACGCCTCAGCCCACTCCTGCTCCAAATGAGCCCTCAACCGCGCTTCCCTTTCCTACGTCCGTTGAGCCGACGCCCGCAATCGCAGCGCTGCACCGAGCGGAAGACATTCAGCCCCAGGAACCTATGCACGTGATGCGCGCTTCTAATGATTCTGCGATCGGTATCCATCCATCCGCTGCACATCAGACAATCGGGGGAAGTGCGGCGAGATTGAGAACGCGAAAGGTGTCGACCAACAGTTTAGTCTTCGCGACACTTAGAGACAGTTGGCCAAAAACACTTTTCTCTTCGACCTTAAGGTCAAAGCTGATGAAGCGGAGATACAATTTCCAGCGGACTCTTCATCATGCCTGGAGAGACATAACCTACTGGCGAGTTCGGAAGATCAAAGCTGCCGTGGAATCACGGAGCGAAACCGGCCTGCGGTGGCTTTCCGCCAAATTGTTCAGAGTTGAACTCGATTTGCAAGGCCGGTGGAGAAACGCGGCACCAGTTTGGCAGCGTACGAAGGCGTCGTTGCTGAACTGGTTCAAACAGCCTCTCCGTCTGCGACATCCGATAGCTCAGCGCGACGCGCAGCCAGTTCCGATAGCACGAGCTGTATCCCTAAAGGTCGAATCTTGGCCTACCGCGAATCGCCAGCTGACCCGGGCGCGGAAGCAGGCCATAGTTCTGCCTTCGAGTGAACCCGGGATGAATGTAATTGTGCTGCGTTGGTTGCGTCAGCCGTTCCGCGCTTCGGCCTCAGCTCGTTCGCCTCACACTGCTACTTCACGACACCAATAGCACCGTTACGCCAACAGGATCAGAGACGGCACCTCGAGCTATTGGCTCGTGCCGCCGCTCTCGATGAACCTAAATGCTTCCTCGACCGTTCGCGTTGGAGCGTGAGATTCAATCTTCGAGAATTGCGGGCGCCTGCGGGGTGAGAATTTTGCCGGGTCGAAATTGCCTCGTTGCATCTTGAAGACCCAGACGTATTCACGATGTGATTTGTCTGCCTCGGACATGGGAATGAGCGCGGTATCAATCATGGTCATCGGGCTAAAATCCGAAAACCCATTGTGGTCCGTGTGAACAACGGTCGGCAGCGTGGATCCGAAGAAGTCCACGTCGTGCGTGAAGATAATGACGTAGTCGACCGACGAAACGTCAGGTGCCGGGCAGATGTTTGAGAACTGTTTCTTGCGATTTTGCGCGATCCATTTAGCCTGCGCGGGTGAGATTCCATAAGCGGAGAAAAACAATCGGCAGGCCGGATCGGCGCTGGCGTTTTCCGGCTGGTAATCGGGATACTCGTCCGACTCCGTGGCTGCCACTGTATGAACGCTTGCAACCTCATGTGCGGGTTGCGGCTGAACAATTACAGACGTCTCGACTGGCTTCGCCGGAGTGATGACGGCGGGCGTCGGCACCGAGGGGGTCGGTGCCGGATGCGCGCCGCTCGGCTGCGGCGGGGCCGCAGCAGACTTGGTATTCGCCATTTTGCTGCTCGAGGGTGGCGAAGAGGATCTATTGCTAGTGACCGAAGCGGAGGTCAGAGCAGGAGCATGCGAGACAGCTGCTGGCGCAGGAGGTGGCGCTGGCGGTTGAGCCTTGCCGGCAGGAGCCGTCACAACATTAGATTTTTTCGATGAGCTCGGCGCAGGCGTTGGCTTTCCGGTCGCTGTTATCACTGGAGCGGCTGACGCGGCGACAGACGCTGTCGCTACCGGGGCAGGCGCAGTTTCGGCGACCGTGCGAATCGCCGGAGCTGGCGTCGGGGTCGTAACAGGGTTGGCAGCGACAGCGACTGCCGGCGCAGGAATTGACGCGGGCTGCGGAACTGAAACGTTGGTCGCGCTTACCGGAACAGCCGCAGGCGCGGCCGGGGTCGCCGCAGCGCGCGGAGTAACTCGTTTCGCGATCGGAGCTCCTGCCTGCGGATCGTTGGGATCAACAAACGGCGGCAGATCTGGGAACGTACTGTCCGGCACATAGCCCTGCGTACCGTTCGCCGCGCGAATCTTCACGTAACCTTTCACGCGGCCCGTGATTTCGACCGTTTCGCCGCATTTGAGTTTGGCTGAGACATCAAAACTGGTGAGCGAATCATAAACCCAGACGCGATCTTGAGTTGCGTTGCACTTCATGGTCGCGCTGTCGCCTGCAAATGCAGGGGAAGCGACAGCTGCGCCCGCGAGGAGGAAGAGCACTCCCAGTCGGTTAGTCATGTTGTCTCCAGAATGATTGCGAGCGGGGTATTCGGAATGAGCGAAAACGGCTTCGCGAATGGTAATGCCCCGAGCCCAAGGTTCGTGTCCCAAGTTTGTTTCGTTCTTTGTTTCGTTCAAGGAACTTAGTTTGCCGAACGCACCGAACTGGAACAACTGTACGATTGGGCAGAAAACGAGCAGGCGAAAGTACTGCGTTGCACGTACTAAAGTACTTAGGACTAAATTCGTAGGCAGAGTTGATTTTTGATTGTATAAATTGCCTGGGAGGCACGCGATGCACTATGACTTTCTCGTGGAAACATACGACACCGAGCGGATCAAAGTGGTGAGCACGTGGAGCGAGTTTCGCGATGAGGAAATGCCCTTGCGCCCGAGAATCGGTGACGCTCGCGGGCGAAGTGTGCATGAGCAGATGGTGCATCAGTGCGTAAGCGAGGATCTTTGGATGCGCACGATGCTTGGCATCGACGTAAACGCACCGCCTTTGCCGAAACCTGAGACACGGCTTGAATTTCTCCGGCGATACGCCGAAGACAGCGGCAAACGTCTCGACGTATTGCGCGCCAAAGACGAAGCATGGTGGCAAGGCGAAACCAAGTTTTTCGACGTGCCGCGATCGCGCGCGTGGGTGATGACCCGCCGCATCGCCCACACCGCGCACCATCGAGGGCAACAAATCGCAATGCTGAGAATGTTCGGGCATGATCTGCACAGCAATTACGGTCCCACGGCAGACACGGGTGGACTGATGCAGAATCACGCGCCAACCATCTACGCGTATTCTAATTTACAGTCCTTGCTTGCCGGTGAGCTCGCAGGCGGGAGTAAATCGCCGCTACCGGGTGGCGGACCCAATCCGGTGACCGAAAGGCCAGGCGAAAAATAGCCGCTATCCGGCTACTTAGGAAGGTGCATCTGGCTGAAGCGTGTGACTTCTTTCACCGCGCGATATGCTTGGTCGATAGAGGCACTCGTATAAGCGAATGCTCCCGCGTCGGAATTAGCAATCGAAATTCTGCCGAAGCGCTGCCGTCCGATCACGCAAGGACGTTCGTTTTCGGGCCAATTCGGATCAAAAAGTGAATTGTATTCGTACGCATAGCCGTGCGGCCAGCGATTGACCGTAATCGCCTGAATATCTCCTGCCGGATCGAAACCGCCCGGCGAAAGAATGCGTCCGAGCTGGTCGCGGACATTGCGCTCGAAGGTCGCAAATTGCGTGTGGTATAGCTCCATGCGACCGGCAATTTGCTGATCGCGCGCGGTCGCACCAGCGCCGCAAGGAATTTTCTCCAAATGCAGAACACAGGGATCGTCCGGGCTGGCTGGATATTTGTAATCACCCATGCTCACGGGATAGTCCAATTCGACCGTTGTGAAAAAACTTCCAGGGCATTTGATTCTTCTTACGCCGAGTTTTTCGAATGCGCGTGAATTTCGAATCTGCACGTTGGTATAAACGAGGGGCACTTTCACGCCATAAGCGAGCGCGTCCTTCTGCTTTCGCGACATGTCCGGGCACATATAAGGAATCACCATATTCCAGCACGCCAGAACGCAGGCTTCCGCACGCATAGTGTGCGCCCGCTGACCACGAACATAAGTGACCTCGACTTCTTTCGCATTCTCGGGATCACCCACATTCGCCGCTCTTACCACCGTGCTGTTGAGACGCAAACGCACGTGAGATTTTGGATCATCAAGAGCTGCATAATTCATCTTGGCGGTGACGATATCTTCCATCGTGGAGCCAGAAGCGCTGCCGGGAATTAATGCGCGAATCAGCAATCGTGCAATGGACGCGTTGCCGTCAGGGAAATGGTAGATATAGGGTGCGCTGTCGTCGCGTTGCGTAACTTCCGCGCTGAGTCCCGGGCCGGGCGGTCCGGAAAGATCGATTCCGCTAAACCCCGGATAACCCAAGCCTGCCAAATCTGCTGCAGGGACTGCATCGATTCCGACGCCGAAGAGCCCATAAGTTTGCTTCTGAAGAAACGGTAGCGCGTCGGGATGCAGCTTTACATATTTGAGTAAATATTCTTTGTAGCTCGTCTTGGCGAGAAGTACCTTCTTTTGCCAGGTGGAAAGGTGAGGGAGGTAATCGATCTTTTCGGTGAAGAGGCGCGTTAAATCCGGTCTCGCTTGATCACTGAGCGGCGCCTTGTCAAAGAATTCCGCCCACGGCAATTTGTCACGACCCGTGACCAGAGCATCCGCACCAAAAGTTTCTTTGTCGAAGAACACGGAATCTTCTTCCGTCGGATCGGGATCGACAGCGCGGTTGAAATATCTTTTGAACCGCTCAACATCCACTCCAAGGTCCTCGATGAGGCCGCGCGCATGTTTACTCCAGCGATCGGGTGAGTCAATCGATTGCGTTCCGCCGTAGCCGAGAAGCATCCGTTCCGGCAGCTGGTATTCATTCCGCTTGGCGTGGCCGCCAAAATCGTCGAGGTTCTCAAGGATAAGGATACGCGCCCTCGGGCCGGCGAACCTGCGATAGAAATAGGCCGCTGAAAGGCCGCTGATTCCGCCTCCAACGACAATTAGATCGTAGCGATCCACATCCGGCGTGGCGTTCGTCCAGATTTTCCCGTCGCGAAGAGCGTGACCTGCCTCCATCGCAGCGTCTGTGGTGCCGCGCATGCCGGTGAGGGTGGGCGGGTAATAATCAGGACTTTTTTCGCGCGCGAACGGAGATTGCGGAATTCCAAGAGTTTCGAGCCATTGCAGATTCGGAGATACTGCTCCGGCGCCAACCGCGACGCTGACTCCGTTTAGAAAATCCCGTCGCGTGATGCGACGGCCCATTCCAAGATCACGATCCGATTTTCCATCCGCCACATCTCCCCCGTCAGAGTTGACCACCAGGACTTCAGGCCGCCCCGAACTGCCGGGGGAGTCCCTCTGGCTTTAGATTTTCGACGGAAGAGCATACCGCGAGAAGTCAAACAGGGTGGAGGGAAACTATAGCGGATTTCCCATGCGTACCGACAGCCGTAAGCTAGGCGGAGGGGCGCTTTCGCATGTGTACTTCCGTTCCGCCGCGTTCGTAATGAATCTCGTCCATGAACTGTTTCATCAGGAGGATGCCGCGCCCATGCTCAGCGCCGAGATTCTCTGGCGCCAATGGGTCAGGCACAGCGGCGAGATCGAAGCCGGGACCTTCATCGCGAACCACCAAGGACACGCCTGCGTCTTCATCACACTCGCATCGAACATGGACTTTTTTTTGCGTATCTTCGCGGTTGCCGTGAAGGACGGCGTTTGCCAGCGCCTCGCGAAGAGCCAGCTCAATGGCAAATTCGCTGCCCGGATCACAATGAATTTCCCGGATCTTGAGCATTAATTCATCGACAAAAGGCGAAATCGCGTCGATTTCGCTCTTCATCGAAAGCTCCAGGTGCACGTCTCCGCCTCACGTCGAGTTGCGGAGCATAATACTGGTGGCGAGTCGCAGATTCAAGCAGTGCGCCGAGTTTCGGAAAGACTTTAGTGCGGGGCTATTTCAGCCGGATTTCATAATCGCCGTCACCTGGCTCGATTGTGATTTTATTTTCCCGGGCGAGCCACCCAACGGACATGAAAAACAGGCTCTCCGGCACCCCTGCGATTTCGATCAGCGTTGCAAACGTAGTCGGCCCGCCATCGGACAGCATATGCCATAAAGCTCCGGCCGTTTCTCCGATTGGAGCAAATTCATGGCTATCGTCGCCCAGTGATCGAACGCGCAGGAGGGTAGAGTAAGCAGCCGCGCGTCTGAGTAGTTGGTCGAAAGCTTCTGAGAACAGATGACTTATAGGTTCCGCGGATTGAAGTTGAGGCTCTCGCACGCTTCTGCCAGAATAGCTGCTTACCATTACCGTTGAATTACCCAGTCGTAAATTCTGGCTAATTTTCTTCAGAAATTCACGCTGGACTTGGAACACCCCAGGGGCTAGAATCCGGCCTCCTCAATTTCAGTTCCTGGGCCCCACGAGAGGTTAAAATGATTGCTGAAGCCGGCAAGGAACAATACCGCGGTGTCCTTTGCATTCATTGCCGTCAACCCATTCCGCTTTCCGCGTCGCAAGTTCGTAGAGAGAAAGAAATGAGAGAGTCGGAGCTGAACGAGCTGACGGAGCTGCGCTCCACCTCATTCAATTTGCGATGCAGGGCTTGCCACGGAGAGGCAACCTACACTCCGGCTGATACGATCGACTGCGACGGCGCTCCTCGAATGCGACATACAATTCGGCGCAATCCCCTGCTGAGGCCCGAACCCAACAATTTGTCGCGAGCAGCGAACGGCTAAGAACGCGTAACTTGCGTCGCAGCTGCCTATCCAAACGTCACACAGTAAATCACTGCACTGTGACCGTCACCGTGGCGGTGGTACGGCCGAATTGATTCGTCGCCGCCAACGTGTATGTGGTGGTTTGTGACGGGCTCACCTGCGCGCTATTTCCCCGGACCGCTCCAACGCCTGCTGAAACCACGAAGTATGAAGCGCCTGATACGGTCCAGTTCAGGGTGACGGGCGAGCCCGCTGAAATTGTCGAAGGAGTTGCCGTGAAGCTCGTAATGGAAGGCGCCGCGCCGGTGGGGACATTCGATGAAGTGTAGATCGGATTCATCTCGACGACTTCGAAATCGGACGCAGTCACAGCCCCGAGTGAATGCAGGTCGTCATTACTCCAGCGATCGTCGGGAGCGCCGCTGATGTACATGGATGAGCCGTTGTCCGCCATGATCACTCCGTATTTTTTCAGCGCGTTCAGAATTACCTGGTTGGTCGGCGAAAATGTGGAGACGTCGAAACTCGACTTAAGCCGCAGGCGCATTCCCATCGGCGCGGCCATTGCTTGTGTTGAAGTCGCGGCCCAGTGCGAGGCGGGCGGGACAAACGCAGCCCTGCTGAATTGCAGTGTGAACCGAATCGCGTGATTGATTTGGCCGGCAGCGACTTCATCGTAGCGGACGAGGCCAGGGAAGATCGGGAGGCCCGCGGCATCTGCAGAAGTCCAGGTCCACGGACGCTGCTCATCGTTTTCCAAGTCCCAAACGGCGGCCGAAGCGGCGTTCCATGCACCGGAGCCTGGCGACGCGTTATAGAGTTCGTATAGCCAACAATTATTGTTGTCGAGGACGAGCACGTGGCGGTCGCCGCTCCCCGGGTTCGGATAGCCCTCAATCGGCGCATTCGCCGGTACAGGCATTGGTCCTGGATCGCTTTCATCGCCGTAGGCTGTGAAATTGATGGGCACCAAAGGTTGCGTCGAATCTACGACGATGTACGGAATGCCTATGCTCGAGCCTTGGTAGAGGCCTGCGCCGAAATCCGGATGGACTGTTACCGATGGGCCTATGAAATTAATCAGTGCAGCCGAATTAGGGTCGACAGGCGCCGAGGAGATGTCTTTGTTCCACAGATTGTCGGCCGGGAACGGGACGAAACCGTTGAGGCTCCCGCCTTGGCCGGGCGTCATCCCGCTGCAGGCGCTCGGCGGTGGCGGCGGTGCGTTGGATGTAACTTGGATGTTCGCCGCGTTCGACGTGGCGGCGCCGGGATTCGGATTCTGAACCGCGACGGAGAATGTTCCCGCCGTAGCCGCCGTGCCGGTCGCCGTTAGCTTTGTAGTAGAGACGAAGGTCGTGTTCAGCGCGGCGCCCGCGAACAACACTTGCGCGCCATTGACGAAATCGCTGCCGTTTACCGTGAGCGAAAATGCGCCGGTGGGGAATGATTCCGGGTTTAGGCTGCTAAGAGTTGGCGATGGATTCCACAGTGTGAGCGTAGTCGTCGCAATGGCGCCGGAATCGGCAGCGCTAACAGCCTTAATCGTAGCTGTTCCCCCGGCTGGCATTGCGCTCGGAGCGCTATAAACTCCAGAAGCGCTGACGGTGCCAACCGTGGTGTTGCCGCCGGCGACGGCATTCACGAACCAGCTCACACTTTGATTCAAAGAGCCTGTCACAGTTGCGGTTATCTGGTCGGTGCTTCCCAAGCGCACATCGGGGGACGCGGCCGACAGAGCGACCGAAACAGCCGGCGGCGGCGGATTTTTTCCGCCCGAATTGTTACTTGTGCCACAGCCGGTTTGAACCCAGAGCAAGAAGAGCAAGAGACAGGCTTTTGCGAGTCGCACTTGGTTCTCCGTGAGCTAGCGAAAATGTTTAATTGGCTGGAGCCTTGGCTCTACTATGCGGTCTCGCCCGTGCCGGTAACAACTGGACGAAAGTCCAAGAAGAGTGCAGGGCCGAACGCGCGTGTGTTACGTCCATCGTGGCGTTCCTGTTAATTTGGCAGCTACAGCGAACGTTGTAGCGATTGGAAGAAACGGCGGGCCGCTCGCCCAAATTACTCGCTCACTGTTCGAACGATAGCTCCCCATCACCTCTCAATGCCAAGCAAACAAAGGGCCTTAGTTATTCCTGCGCTTGGCAAATGCATTGCACCGCTCAAACGCGAGCGGCGAATGAAGGTCAAACGAAGCTCAGAAGTGATGTTAAGCAGAAGTGAAGTGCGGAGAGCGCATCGGCAGATGAATCAAATGAGACACGACATTGATACTGAACAATTGATTCCCAGCATTTTCTTTCTCTTGAAGAAGTGGGAATCGATAACGTGGAACCGGGAGGCCGGAACGATGAACTGGGACCAACTGGAAGGAAAGTGGAAGCAGTACAAGGGCGAGGTTCGTGAAAAGTGGGGCAAACTGACCGACGATGATCTGCACATCATCGCCGGGAGGCGGGAACAACTGATCGGCCGCCTGCAGGAGCGTTATGGAATTGCCAAGGAAGTTGCGGCCCGTGAAGCCGACGAATTCGTGAAAGCGCTCACCGCCGACGAAGAAATGGAACAGCGAGCGAATCGGGCCAGGGCAGCGCGGCAAGGGTGATCGCTTTTTCGGTTGTGGAGGGAAGCAGGCGTCGCGAGACAGGTCCGGAGCCCAGGACTCCGGGCCTGTTTCGCGATAAAGAGGGACGCGAAGGGAACACAAAAATGAAACGCTCAGCCATACCTGGCCTCCTGTTGGCGCTTATTGGAATCGTCTTATTCGCCCACCAAGACCTCGCGCGGGTCATGCAGAAAAGAACTGAGTTGCACGCATCAAGAGTCCGGCGAAATGAGGCGCCGCTAAAGGCCGAGCAGGCATTCCCCCTAGCGTCGTTGCTTGCTGGTTTTTTCTTTATGAGCGGAATCGGGCTAGTTGCAGTGACCGCGCATCCGGTAGGTGTTCCAGCGGAATCACAAAGGAAAAATCCCGACACGCAAGTTGAGGAAACGGTCTGAACTATTCCTGGTTACGATATTCTTCCGGCACGTCGTCTTCGGGCACTTCGTGAGTCTTCACTTCAGAAACATCTGGATCAGGCGCGTTTTCGACCCCGCTGATAATTCCCGCTTCGAAGTCTTGTCCCTCTTCAGCAAGTTCTCGAACGCTCTCAGAATCGACGTCTTCAATTCCGGATAATCCCTGAATGTCACCCGACTGCCCCCCTTCGGCGGACAAGCCAACTCCCTGGTGAATCTGCGCAACGGTCTGCTCGGTGAGCTGGGTGCTGCGGGAGGGACGCTTACGGGTAGCGGTTTTCTTTGTTTTGGCAGAAGCCTTCGCTCGGGGCGTGACTTTCGTTTTGCGCGCTGGTTTGACGACTTTTGCTGTTTTTTTCTTGCGAGTCGGTTTCTTCTTTGCCATGTCCAAGTCTAGCACCGCGTGCGTCGATGCCGCAAAAGGCTTTCTCGTCGGTTGGGTCAAATCCTACCGACCCGCATCAGAGTATAGTGGGGTGGGTGCCTCACGAGATTCAATAGCCAGGGAACAGGATTAAAACGCCGCATGGACGCCGAACGCAGCCCTCGAGGTCGCAATAAGCCTGAAAAGTCGAAAGGCGCATGGAAGCTGCTCCCGGACGTCTGGGAGCTTATCGAGCCGCGCAAGGCTGTCCTGGCGTTGGGCTTCGGGCTGATGCTCATCAACCGCGTAGCAGGCCTCGTGCTTCCCGGTTCGACGAAATTCCTGATCGACAATGTTATCGGCAAGCACCAGCGGCAGCTCTTGATGCCGATCATCCTGGCGGTGGTCTGCGCAACGCTGGTGCAGGGCGTGACCTCGTTTTCGTTGACGCAGTTGCTGTCGAAATCCTCTCAGCGGATGATCACCGACCTCCGCATCAAGGTGCAAGCGCACATCGGGCGGCTGCCGGTGGCATTTTACGACGCGAATAAGACGGGCGTTTTGGTGTCGCGCATCATGAGCGACGTGGAAGGGGTGCGGAATTTGATTGGTACCGGCCTGATTGAATTTGCGGGCGGGATCATGACTTCGATCTTCGCTCTGGTCGTGTTGCTGCGAATCAGCCCGAGCATGACGGCGGTGGCGACGGTTGTGTTAATCGCATTTGCGATCTCGCTGAATAAAGCCTTCAAGACGATCCGGCCGCTTTTCCGTGCGCGGCCGAAACTAAACGCAGAGGTTACCGGACGGCTTACCGAATCGCTGGGCGGCGTTCGTGTGGTGAAGGGCTATCATGCAGAAGAGCGGGAAGGCAAAGTCTTCGCTGGCGGTGTACATCGCTTGCTGGACAACGTGATCAAGACACTCACGATGACTTCTCTGATGAGCCTTTCGTCCACCGTGCTCATGGGCTTTGTTAGTGCAGTGATTATGTTCCTCGGCGCGCAAAAAATTCTCGCGGGAACGATGACGCTCGGCACCTTCATCACCTTCACGATTTTCCTGGGGATGTTGATTGCACCGCTGGTGCAGATTGTCAGCATCGGCCCACAGTTGACCGAAGCGATCACAGGACTCGAGCGCACGCGTGAAGTCTTAAATGAAAAACCGGAGGATCAAGAGCCCGATCGGACAATCGGTCTCGGCCGAGTCATCGGCTCGGTCAGCTTCGAGAATGTGGATTTTTCCTACGACACGGGCAAACCCGTGCTCCATGACATTAATTTTGACTCGGCGCCCGGCACGGTGACGGCTCTCGTGGGCCCATCCGGCGCGGGCAAGTCCACCGTTATTGGGCTCATCGCCGCCTTTTACGTGCCAACGAGCGGGCGCGTGCTGGTGGACGGTTGCGACCTCGCCCGCGTTCGGCTCGATTCCTACCGTACGCAACTGGGAGTCGTATTGCAGGATACTTTTCTGTTCGACGGCACGATTCGTGAGAATGTTGCGTTTGCGCGTCCCGATGCCACCGAGAACGAAATTCTGGAGGCCTGCCGAATCGCGCGCGTGGATGAGTTCGCGGAAGGATTCGAGAATAAATACGACACGGTAGTCGGTGAACGCGGCGTGAAGCTCTCCGGCGGACAGAAGCAGCGCGTCTCCATCGCGCGAGCGATCCTCGCCGATCCGCGAATACTGATTCTGGACGAGGCGACCTCAAGCCTGGATTCTGAGTCGGAAGCGCTCATCCAGGAGGGCCTGCGCTACTTGATGCTTGGGCGCACCACCTTTGTGATAGCTCACAGACTATCTACCGTGAGGCGCGCCGATCAGATATTAGTGATCGAAGCGGGACGAATCGTGGAACGCGGCAACCACGAATCGCTCTATGCCGCTGGCGGGCGCTATTACGAGCTGTACGCGAAGCAACACGGCGTCGAAACCAATCTTTTTTTGGCGCCTGGCGAAGGCAATTCGGTACCGGACGAATCGCAAATCGCGGATAACGGGACCTCGTCCTCGAGCCAGAGCGATTCCGATCTTCCAAACGCGATTCGCCTACTTCGGGGGCCCGGCAACTAAACTCGCTTCACAAGCTTCCCTCGTATTTCGCTCCCATCAGCACCTGACTCTTTCAGCAGGCTTGTTTCAATCATTTACCGCTTTGCGCATACGCTGTACAATCGCCGCTCTTCGCAAGCCGACCGCCAAGAATCGGGAGGATCCCATGGTCGCGCGGGTCACGCACTATCGTATTCGTCCCGGTAAGGTGGCAGAATTTACCGCTACCGTGCAGTCACTCACCGCCGCGATCGACAAATTCAATGGCTTCCGCGTCCTGTTGGTGTTGCGAGGCGACGAATCGTCGGGCCAGGAGGCAATGGCAATTTCGATTTGGGAGTCTGCTGAAGACATGAAACATTGCGACAATGATTCCTTCTACTATCATGTCATTTCCAAGTTGATTGGCTTATGTGAGAGTTTTTCGCCGATGCATGAGCAGGAAGTCCTGGTCAGCAAATTCGCGAATTCCTGACTAGCCTGCGAGCGATTTTGGAGATTCAATCGAGTGTCAGGCCCCGCCGACCTGTTGCGTCAAGTCCCCGCCGAGTTTACGCTCCTCGCGGCCATTATCATCGGCTCCGTTATTCTAGTGTGCCTTGTACTCTTCCATGGAATGGGCATCCATTGGGTTTCCTCGATCCACAAGCGCGGTGAACTCCGACTGCGCGCCGGGCGCCCCCACCTCTTCGCCGCGCTTTTTCTTTTCGGCATCGTCATTTTTCTTCTGCTCGCGCTTCACATTATCGGCGTTCTCTTGTGGGCTGTTGCGCTTACCCACCTAGGCCTGATCCGAACGGCGAAAGACGCTATCTATTTTTGCGCGAACGCCTACACCACGCTCGGCTACGGGCAGGTGGACCTCGACCCGCAGTACCGTATTATCAGTCCAATCATTGGAATGTCCGGGTTGTTTACATTCGCTTGGACCACTAGCATGCTCGTCAATATCGTGCGGGACCACAACGCGTTGCTTGAAACCCTAGAAATTGAGCGCGCAAAGGAAAAGCAGCTGCGCAAGAATCTGAAGCTCGCTGTTAGCGACGAGCGCGCTCGTGAACGCGAAGCCGAACACGCTGCATGCATCGCAATCGCGGAGGAAAGCGCCGGCGCTTCATTGCTGCGCCACTGGCAACTCTGGCGTGAAGAACGCCGGAAACTCAGCGCTATCGAAAAGGATTTTCGCACGAAGGCTAGCATGCTCGCTCGCCAGGAACGGAATGCCGAAGACAATCTCGGTGCGCCCGATCCTAACGCTCCGCAGCCCGCCGCGAAGCCCACGTCTGCGCAGAAGCCTTAGCGGGTGCACCCGCGAAACAAATTGGATCAGAGGAATTGATTCGATCAATCGATGAAATGGTGCCGGAGGAGGGACTTGAACCCACACGGGCCGTTAAGCCCACCGGATTTTGAGTCCGGCGCGTCTGCCAGTTCCACCACTCCGGCACGTGTTGCGAAGACTCGGCGCCTTTTAGCGCCGCGTTCAGGACAACGTTGAATGTATCGCTTGTGAATGGCGCCGGTCAAGCAGTCGCCCAAGTTCCCCTACAACAGCCTGGTTTCTTGATTTACGCCTCTCCGTATTTCACCCGCGCTGTGATATATAGTCCCGCACCAATCCTTCGGCACGGTGCGGACGGCCCAAACCGCACGATCACGAGGGATAACAGGAGGAAAAAACGTGTCCTCGCGATCCACGTTGAAATTTCTAGCAACCCTGACGATCCTTTTTTGCGCTGCAAGTGTGAAAGCACAGCAGATGCCGAATCCTTATGGCTCGCCGATTTCCCTCGAAAACGCGAAAAAGGCAGCCGCGGCCGCGATTGCGGAAGCGCGGAAGAATAATTGGACCATGGCCCTAGCCATTGTCGACCCAAACGGAACACTCGTCTACTACGAGAAAATCGACAACACGCAGATTGGAAGCGCCCAGTTCGCCATAAGCAAGGCGCGCTCGGCGGCGCTCTTCAAGCGGCCGACGAAATGGTTTCAGGACCAGGTTTCCAAAGGCGGCGATGGGCTCAGGTATTTGGGCCTCGAGGGCGCAACCCCCCTGGAAGGAGGTGTTCCCATAGTGATTGAGGGCAAAATCGTCGGCGCGATTGCGCTATCTGGTGGCACTTCTTCGCAGGACGCCCAATGCGCACAAATCGGTGCTGACGCCCTGAAATAGACCGCGCAATTCTTATTCCCGGCTCAGCGCGGTCATCACAGTCATAGAGTTTGAGAGTTTGGCTTGGTCCACCGGTACAACGCAGGCACTGGCAAAGTGTAGGATTTCATCGAGCCAGAGGAACTAGGTGAGGAATTGATCAGGCTTTTCGTGCGTGGGCTCGCGCACGAAATTTTGCGGGTTCAACGATCGCTCGATAGACTCGCCCGCGCCCGATCAAGTGCTCGCCGGCCCTGGCTTCCACTTCGAAAATCATGAAGCGGCCCTTGTGCTCCACCAGCCGGGCGGTCGCTCGCACGGACGTTCCTTCGGGCACGGCTTTCAGATGGTCCACTTCAATCCGCGTTCCTACCGTAATTGCGCCCTCAGGCAGATCGGACTGAACCGCCTGCGCGGCCGCTATTTCCATCATCCCGATCATCGCAGGCGTAGAAAGTATGGCCGGCATCTGTGGATCGAAGTGAGCGAGAGTCCATTCGCGCGGAATTACTTTCTCAATCGCAGCCTCCAGTCCTAAACGTGGGTGTTGTTGCGGAGTAGCGGCCGGCGGCGCTGTACTCCTCGCGGAACTGTCGGGCTGGTTCATGCAGAAGGTTCGCGCGTCGGGGCTTCCGCCCGTCCACGCACGCAGCTCGGATCGAGGAAGCTGTGGGCAAACTCCGCCATCGTAATCCCGAGCTGGCTCCACAGCCGCTGCTTAAGCCCGCGATATTCCTGCGAACCGCTGAAAATATCACGCATCAGATCGCGAAACGTCGCTGAGTAATTAATGAGCTGGACCATACGCGTAGTAATCGCGCCACCAAGAAATGTCCCTCGAAACACCTTACGCGCGATATTTGCTGCGAACTCCAAATCTGCTGAAAACGCGACGCGCAACCTTTCCGGGTACTCCTGCGGCTGCCCCTCCGCAATCGCTTGCGCGAGCAAATCGCCGGACCGTAGCGCGTAGTAAAGCCCTTCGCCTGTAATCGGGTCAACGCAGGCAGCTGCATCCCCAGCGAGCGCCCAATTTCGCCCAACAATCTTACGGCCGCGAATCGTCTGCGCCTGCGGAGAAGGCAGCACGTGGCTGTAAAGCTGCGCACCTTCCATAGGAATATTTTCTTTCGAAATGAAATCTTCGAGGTGCCGCCGCAATTCCTGGCTCGAGGTCTGCCCCAACTTCGCACAGATGCCGACTGAAATGTGGTCCGCGCGCGGAAACGACCACAAATAGCCTTCAAATTGTTTCAAAAATTTAACTTTAAGAATGTCTTCTTCGGTCGGCACAAAATAACCAAGCGTCATTTCCAGGTCGCGCGCGCCGAGCGCGGTGGTCTCCGGAAGCAATTGATTGCGCGCCCCGGCTGCCAGCACCGCGAAATCTGCCTCGGCCTCCGTTCTGCCCCCGACGGATAATTTCACTCGCGCGCCATTCGTCTCAATTTCGGTAACTCGCGCACAAATGGCCGTGCACCCGGCCGCCACCGCTCGATCCAGCAAAAGGCCGTTCAGAACTTTACGCGCGTAGATCACGATCGGATTATTCATTTCGAACCGGGCTCGATGGCCGCGGCTCGAAATCAATTCAGCCGTGCGAATAATCTTTTTCGGGTGCGGAGTCTCCAGCAGAAAAGGGTAAGTTTCGATGGCTTTGTGGGTTAATCCGCCGCCGCACGGCTTCTCCCACGCCAGCCGCTCGTCGAAAATTGTTACGTCAAATCCGGCTGTCGCCAGGCGCTCTCCACAGAGCGCACCGGCAGGACCGCCGCCGACAATTGCGATTTGTTTCATTCCGCGGGTCAGGTTAGTGGGAACACCGACGCAATCAACCAAGCGCCGAGTATAGCACCAAAAAGTGCGGCAGCCGGAGCGGAGCCGGTGCGCCGCCGTAACGCATCAGTACCGAGCCGCTGCAGGATGGAAAATACCGCGAGCGCGGTCACTAGCAGCAGGATCAAAACTTCACCGCTGACAAGTTCGTAGTAAGCAAACAGGCAAACGAGCCAGATCTCGAGCCGCAACGCTATCGCAAATACAAATCGGATTGACCGGCGCCAGCCCGAATTCACCGGCCCGAGCACCACTTCTTCGGCGTATGCAAAAATCCAAAGCACCGGGACCAGCACGCAAAAGCGCAGCCAGCGGGGAGCGTTGAGCCAGCCGTCTGTCAGCTGCCAATTCAGCCACGCCCCAACCGCGAGGACGGTGCCAATACCCAGCACCGCGGCTGCAATTTTCGTCGCAACATCGAGCGAAAATGCCGCGCCAGCTTCTGCGCGGTTCAAAATAAGCATCAGCGCCCCGTAGATCAGTAACAGCGATGCGAGATAGTCGCCTGAGTACAAGTGCAGGAATTTCAAGGGGACGAAGAGAATCAATATCAGTACGCCAATAAGCGCGCAGACAATTCCTTCGAGCAGAATTAGCGCTTGGCCGGGCACACGATCAGGCGAATCGACCTGTCCGCCGTTTTGCAGACCGGCGGACCATGTATAATCTGCTCGCTTTCCCGCCCTTCGAAATATCTGCGCGAATAACAGAACGACAGCACCGGCAGCGAGCGGAAAAAGTAGGACGAGGCCAATCAACCCGAGTACAGCTCCCGCCAACCGTCGCCGCCCAAAGTTGAACGTTTCGTGCGTCGCTAAATCGAGGTTTAAAGTGAGAGTCTCGGTTGCGACGTTCGGGAACAACGCCCGCATCGCCCATAGCTCTGACCGGTGCGCGACGCGCCGGTCGAGCAACAAGCTTGTGTGGGTCGCAAACGGAACCCGCTCCAGGTCAAACGCTCGCAACTGCGCGAAATCCTCGGGCGAGTGGCGATCACCTCCCGCAGCCGCCTCCAAGTCTTTCGCCTCTTTCGCCAGAGGCGGAATATCAAATTGCGCCGTGAATACCAGCAGATTCCCAGGTATTCGCGACGGCAGTTTCATCGGCGCAGGTGAAATCGCGATCGTCGCGAGGACCGGCTCGCGATCGGCTATGCGAATCGCGATTGCCGCACCCATCGAATGCCCCACGAGCACCGTCGTGCGCGGATCAATCGTGCCCGCCTTAATCAAAGTTTCCACCACAGCCTCCGCGCACAACTGCGCGCGCGGAAATGTAAACGCCTCGCGATTGTCGCCATGGCCGGGCAAATCCAGCGCGTAAGTCCGCAAGCCATGTCCCGCGAAGTCTTCGCTCAAATACGTCATCACCCTGCGATTCGCTGAGAGTCCGTGAAACACGACCGCAGATCCAGCGGGACTTACGTCTGCCGGTGGATCGTATTCGGTTGCCGGGACCCGGCAGCCGACCGCATCGAGCACGAAATCTCGTCTTGGCAGCTCGGCGCGCCGGATCCACGCCGTGCCCAACAGCACGCAAATCGCTCCTCCGATTGCGAGCCCAAGCTCCCAGAGCTTCATCGCTTCGGGCCTGCCATTATTAGGCGCATGTTAGAATGGTGTGTTTGCAACCAACCATCGCAGTGAGTGGAGAGAGCAAAGATTTGGGCTGCGTAATTTCTCAAGATGAATTGATTCTCCGACGCAGCGAGTGGAAACGCAACGGCAAGCGCGTTGTGTTCGCGAGTGGCGCTTTCGACCTTCTGCATCCTGGCCATGTTCGTCTGCTCGAGCAAGCGCGCTCGTTCGGAGATATCGTCGTGGTGGGGATCGAAGGCGATGCAAGCTCTCGCGATCGTCACACTTCCCTGCCCGATCTGGCTGGTCGGCCGATAACACTTTCCACCGAGCGCGCTGAAATCATTTCCGCGTTGGCCGCGGTGGATTTTGCCGTCGAGTTCGATCCAAATTCCTGGCCAGCCTTCGTAGTTTCGCTCGCGCCCGACGTGATCGTCAGGGGCGGAAATCCCGCCGCCGATAAGGCAGCCGAATCGGTTTCATCGGCGGCGAGCAAAGTGATTCACATTCCTCTCGAGCCCGGCCACTCGACCCCGCGCTTGATTGAGCGCATCAAAAATCTCAACGCATGATTCTTTCTCTGGTATCTGAGCTTCTCGCTCGGGTGGGTCGCCGGCCCATCGTCGAGGAAGCGGTGGACACGCTGCGCCGCAGCGGCGGATTCGTGCGTGTTGATGGCTTGACGGATCCCGCCAAAGCTCTCGTCGCGACTCTAGTCGCCACCGAACTCGGCCGCCCTGCAATCTTCATGGTCGAATCGAACCAACGCGCCGAAGCCCTCGTCGAACCGCTCCGCTGGTTCTATCGCGCGGTCACCGGCAAGCCGGGTCATCGCGTCGTCCATCTTCCTGCGCTCGAAGTGCTGCCTTACGATGGCCGCTCCCCGCACGCCGAAATTTCCGAGGATCGCGCCGTCGCGCTCTGGCGATTTGCCAACGGCGATGCCGATCTGATGATCGCGCCGGTACAAGCCGCGCTCTGGCGTATGCGCGAGTCCGAGTTCTACCGCCATCTCGCCCGCACGATCGAGCGCGACCAGGATATTCCCCATCGCGAACTTCTCGATTTCCTTTCGAGCGCCGGCTACGACAAACAAACCACCTGCGAAATGCCCGGCCAATTTGCCGTCCGCGGCGGAATCATCGACGTTTTTTCGCCGGAAGCGCCGCAGCCGGTGCGCATCGAGCTGCTCGGCGACACGATCGAATCTATCCGCGCCTTCGATCCCAATACCCAGCGTTCGACAAATCCAATGGAGCGCGCCACTTTGCTCCCGCTCACGGAATTTCCCCGTCGTGCCGAAGTGTTGCAGCACCTGCGCGTCCCGGCAGCTTCGGGCCGCGAAGATGACGAAGCTCCGCCGGGCTTTTATCCCGGCTGGGAGTTTCAGGAAATCCTGCTCGAAGATCGCAAATCGACGCTCTTCGATCTCGCCGGCGATCCCCTCGTGATCCAGGATGAGGCCTCGCTTCTAAAAGCTGCCATCGATCAATATCGCGAAAAATTGCACGAATCTTTCGAAGCATTTGAAAGCCCGGTGAGCGAACCGCCCAGTCGCTTCGTCTTTGACGAAGAAGAATGGTCGCTCGCGATGCAACTAGCCCCAAGCCTGGGAGTCGAGCATCTCGGTGTCGCAACGGAAGATGCCTCGCAGCGTACTCTGCAAACCCAGCCCACCACGCGTTATCACGGCAATGTCGCCGCGTTCATGTCCGAAGTGCGCGAAAAGCTCGCGATCGGCGAACAAATAATGGTCTCGGCCGCCACCACCGGCGAGCTCGAGCGGCTCGCCGACATCTGCCACGAATATGAAGTTCCCTACCGCCTCGGAGAACTCGAAGAAAATGTCACCGTCAGCCGGCTTGCTGAAGAATCGCATGGCGGCAACGTTCCCGGTATGATCCTGATCAAAGCGCCTATCAGCGAAGGCGTGGTGATCCCCGAAGTAAATCTCACCATCTACGGCAACACCGATCTTTTCGAAACGCTTCCTCCGCCCTCGCAACGCGCCCGCTCGCGCCCGAAATCTGCCAGCTTCTTCAGCGACTTCTCCGATCTCAAGCCCGGCGATTTTGTCGTCCATGTGGACCACGGGATCGGCCAGTTTGACGGCCTGCGCCAAGTAGCCGTCGAAGGCGCGAATGGCGAATTCATGCTTTTGCATTACGCTGACGACGCGAAACTCTACGTCCCTCTCGCGCGCCTTGACCTGATTCAAAAATACAACGCGCTCGGTGGCGCAACGCCCGCACTCGACCGCCTCGGCACCACGATATGGGAAGCGCGCAAGACGCGCGTGCGCAAATCTGTCAGCGACATGGCGGAAAAGCTTCTCGAACTTTATGCCGAACGCAAGATGGCGGCCGGCCACGCCTTCACGCCCGATTCCAACTGGCAGCGCGAATTTGAAGATGCTTTCGAGTTCGAAGAAACCACCGATCAGCAGAAAGCAATCGACGACGTAAAGCGCGACATGGAATCCACGCTTCCGATGGATCGTCTTCTCTGCGGCGACGTCGGCTACGGCAAGACCGAAGTCGCCATGCGCGCCGCCTTCAAAACCATCGCCGATTCAAAGCAGGCTGCCATCCTCGCTCCTACCACTGTTCTCGCATTCCAGCACTACGAAACGTTCCGCCGCCGCTTCGCCGCTTTCCCCGTCCGAATCGAAATGCTCAGCCGCTTTCGTTCAGAGAAAGAACAAAAGAAGGTGCTCGAAGAAGTCGAACAGGGCAAGGTGGATATCGTGATCGGCACTCACCGCCTTCTCTCGAAAGATGTGAAATTCCAAGATCTCGGTCTTCTCGTCGTCGACGAAGAGCAACG
The DNA here is from genome assembly GCA_963729525.1 of uncultured Acidobacteriota bacterium. Classification (GTDB taxonomy): domain Bacteria; phylum Acidobacteriota; class Terriglobia; order Acidiferrales; family UBA7541; genus Palsa-295. Next base: position 561,443 of record CAVSOB010000005.1, on the reverse strand, counting down.
CTTCGGCGTAGCCCACAAAGAGCGCCTCAAAGAAATGCGCAAGAATGTGGACGTCCTCACCATGTCCGCCACTCCAATTCCCCGCACGTTGCACATGTCGCTCGTCGGCCTGCGCGACATGAGCGTCATTGAGACCCCGCCCAAGGATCGCCTCGCGATCCAGACAACGGTCGCCCCCTTCAGCGAAACACTCGTCCAGCGCGTAATCCAAGAAGAGCTCGCCCGCGATGGGCAAATCTTCTTCGTCCACAACCGCGTCGAATCGATCGAATCTCTCGCCGCCATGATCACGCGCCTTGTTCCGAAAGCGCGCGTCGTGATCGGCCATGGCCAGATGCGCGAAAACGAGCTCGAAAAAGTAATGCTGAAATTCATTCGCGGCGAGGCGGATGTCCTCCTTTCCACCACGATCATTGAAAACGGCCTCGACATTCCTCGCGCGAACACGATCATCATTAATCGCGCCGACCGCTTCGGCCTCTCCGAGCTCTACCAGTTGCGAGGTCGTGTCGGCCGCTCTAACCAGCGCGCCTACGCCTACCTGCTAATCCCAACGGAAACAGCCCTCACCTCAATCGCCCGCCAGCGTCTCGCAGCGCTCAAAGAATTCAGCGACCTCGGCGCCGGCTTCCGCATCGCGGCACTTGATCTTGAGCTTCGCGGTGCGGGAAATCTTCTCGGCAGCGAGCAGCACGGCCACATCGAAGCGGTCGGCTTCGACATGTACTGCCAGATGATGGAACGCGCCGTCGCCGAGCGAAAAGGCGAAGCACTCCCGCCAGAACGCCGCGCCACACTCAACCTCGGACAAGAAATACGCATCCCACCTGAGTACATCGAGAGCGAGAATTTGCGCCTGCGCATCTACAAACGAATTGCCGGTGTCACCTCCGACCCCGAACGCGTGGAAGTCCGCCGCGAACTTGCCGACCGTTTCGGCCCTCCACCGCCCGCCGTCGAAAATCTGCTCGAATATGCTGTTCTGAAAGCGCTGGCGGAAAAGATGCTCGTCGCCACAATCGATCGCCGCCAAGACCAGATCGCAATCAAGTTCTACGACGACACGCCGCTGGGCCCGGAGCGCCTCGTGAAATTAGTCAGAAAACGCCGAGGAATGCGCCTGGATCCCACGGGCGTGCTCTGGTTCGACTGGAAAGGAGACGCTGGCGGCCCTCTGGTGGCAGCCAGAAACGTATTGCAACAACTACAATCGTAGGTCTACACTTTTGCGTGTAAGGAATAAAATGAAACTTCGTGCTTCGCACTTTTTGGAGACTTTCGCGCTCGCAGTTTTTGCGCTGGCATTGCCGTTTTCAGTTTTCGCCCAGCAGCAGCCATCTACGGTCATCAAGCCTCCTCCACCTCCCCCCGCCGCGACGCCAAAACCTGCACCGAGTCCGGCGGCGTCAGCAGCCCCCGTTCACCACGGGGTAATCGCCGAAGAAATCGTAGCGCGCGTCAACAACGACATCATTACTCTCAGCGATTACGAAAAAGCTCAAGAAGCGCTTCGGCATGATGTGACGGAGGAATGCCAGGGCTGCCCGCCCGAGCGCCTCGAAGCGATGTACAAAGACAAGCAGAAGGACTTGCTACGCGACTTGATAGACCAGCAACTCCTGATTCAGCGCGGCAAAGATGAGGGCATCAGCGTTGAAACAGAGGTCATCAAGCAGCTGGACGAAGTCCGCAAGCAGAACAATCTGGCGTCGTTGGACGATCTCGAAAAGGCTGTCGAAAGCGAAGGACTGTCTTGGGAAGATTACAAGACGCAGTTTCGGAACCGCTTGCTAACCCAGGAAGTAATTCATCGCGAAATGGGAAGCCGCATCGTGATCGGTCACGATGAAGTGAAGCAATACTATGATGCGCATCAGAAGGATTTCGTAAAGCCGGAGCAGGTGGAGCTTGCCGAAATCTTCTTGGATACGAAAGACAAATCGCCGCAGGAAATCGAAGCCATCGAGCAAAAAGCCAACGACTATCGCAATCGCGTCCTGAAAGGTGAAGAGTTCACGGAAATCGCGAAGCGCTACTCGGAAGGCAGCACAAAAGACAGGGGCGGCGCCCTCGGAACATTTGAACGCGGACAGCTATCCAAGCAACTCGAAGACATCGTCTTCAAATTGGATAAGGGCCAGATAACCGAGGTAATCCAAACCAAGACAGGCTTCGAAATTCTCAAAGTGGTCGAGCATTTCCAGGCCGGCCTGCAGCCTGTCGCAAAAGTAGAAAACGAGATCATGAACCGGATCTACATGCAGAAGATGCAGCCGCAAATGCGCGAATATTTGGCGCAGTTGCGGGAAGAGAGCTATGTCACGGTGAAGCCCGGGTTCACCGACTCCGCCGCTGTTCCCGGGGCAAGCGTCATTCAGGAAGTTGCGCCCACGCCTGACGCCCAGCAGAAGAACAACGGCAAAAAGAAGACGAAGCCGAAGCTGAACACCTGATGAAGAGCCTTTACGTATCCAGCCTTCAGGATGGGCAGGCGGTCACTTCCCTTTTTCTCGTGCGCGAAAAGGAAATTCGCACATCTCCTCGCACTGGCTCGTCTTGGCTTCAGCTCGAGCTTTGCGATCGCACGGGAACCATCTCCGCCAAGATGTGGGAGAACTTTACTCCGATCGCAAGCACGTTTGAGCGCGACGACGTGGTGCAGATTCGGGGCCGCGTAAAACTCTATAACGGCCAAAAAGAGCTCACCCTCGAAGCCGTGAGCCCCTCCCCCGAACAAGATTACGAAATAGCCGACTTCCTACCTCACACGAAGTACGACGTCGAAATGCTGTATTCAAAGCTGCGCTCCGCCGTCGGGCAGATGAAAAATCCTTATCTGCAGAAGCTTCTCACCAGTTTCATTGACGATCCCGCCATCGCTCTCAAGCTGAAGCGTGCTCCCGCAGCTATGACCATGCACCACGCGTTTATCGGCGGCCTGCTCGAGCATATCGTCAGCCTTACGGGCCTCGCACGAGCCGTTTCCGAACAGTACCCCGAGCTCGACGCCGATCTACTTCTCGCCGGCGTCGTCCTGCACGACATCGGAAAAATCGAGGAATTGCGTTACGCGCGTGGCATCGAATACTCCACCGAAGGCCGTCTGCTCGGCCACATCATGATTGGAGCAGGAATGGTCCGCGACCGAATCAAAGCGATTCCCGCATTCCCCGCTGCCCTCGCCGTTCTCGTGGAACACCTGATTCTCAGCCACCATGGCACGCACGAATTCGGTTCGCCCGCCCTGCCCCAGACGCGCGAAGCCGTCGCCCTTAATTTCATCGATGACCTCGATTCCAAGATGGCCGCCATGGGAGCCACGATCGATTCGCTATCAGGTGATGATGAGTGGACTGGACGTAACCCATCACTGCGGCGTGCATTGCTTCACGGAGCCAAGTATTTAGGCAAGAGAATCGCGAATTTTGTTACCGTTGACGACGCAGCGAAGAAAACTTGAGCACGAAAAGCCATTGCCTGTGACTGACGCCGCTCCAAAAACTCATTCTCCGCGCCGTTCGGTTCTCGATCTGGCGCCGCTCGAGCTCGACTGCATGAATACACTGTGGCCGATGGGCGAAGGAACCGTGCGCGAAATTCGCGACCGCCTCGCCGAGCGCCGCCCGCGGGCCTACACGACGATCATGACGATCATGGACAGGCTTGCTCGCAAAGGCGTGGTGGAGCGGCGAAAGGTTGGTCGCGCCTACACCTATCGGGCAAACGTTTCGGCGGACCAGGCCCGCGCCCAGGCGCTCGGGCAGGTAGTAGATAATTTTTTTGGCGGCTCGAAGGAAGCGCTGATTGCTCAGCTCAACGGAGTCTTGCCGGCCGCTCGCGTAGAATCAGCCTACATTGCCGCTCCACGTGCGCGTGCAGCTGCCGCGGCTTCACACAGCGGGAGCGTTTCGCCGGATGCAATCGCGGCACCCGCATCTCCGGGTTCCGCCGCTACGGTCTCGGCACATCGGCCGTCGGGGCGCCGGGTTCGCGCCGGCAGCGCACCAGATAGCGAACCGATCGACGACACTCTTCTTTAGCCATGTTTCCGCGAGAATTCACAATTCGCAATCGCGCCATTCGTCCCGCCACGATCCTCGCGCCCATGGCGGGCGTTACCGACACCGTCTTTCGCCGTGTAATCCGCGGCCTCGGCGGCTGCGGCCTCATTATGACCGAGTTCACGAGCGCCGAAGGCCTCACGCGCAATTCCGCTCGCACGCTCCACTACCTTTACTTCGACGACGACGAGCATCCCATCGCCGCGCAAATCTTCGGCTCCGACCCCAAAGTGATGGCCTCCGCCGCCGCGCTCACTGAAGATCTCGGTTTCGACCATGTGGACATCAATCTCGGCTGCCCAGTGAAAAAAGTTGTGAAATGCGGCGGCTCCGGGCTGCTGCGCGATCTTCCACATCTTGAAGTTCTTTTCCGCGCCATCCGCGCCGCCGTCCGCATTCCTCTCACGATCAAGATTCGCTCAGGGTGGGACGAAAAAAATATCGTCGCAGTCGACGTAGCCCGCATGGCTGAACAGGCCGGCATCGAAGCAATCGCCATTCATCCGCGCACCCGCATGCAGGGCTATAGCGGCGCAGCCAATTGGAACGTAATCCGCGATGTGAAACAGGCCGTGCGCATCCCCGTGATCGGCAATGGCGACATTCGCACGCCGCAAGATGCCGTCCGCATGATCGCCGAAACAGAATGTGACGCGGTAATGATCGGTCGCTCCGCATCATCGAATCCATGGATCTTCCGCCAGATTGCACAGTATGTCATGACGCACCGCTACGACGAGCCCACAGAGCTCGACCGCTACAACCTGCTCTCCTCTTATTTCCGCAGCTTAATTGCAGCCGAAATGCCCGATGCCGTGGGCAAAATGAAACAATTCGCCAGCCTCTTCACCCACGGTGTTCGCAACGGATCCGAACTCCGCCACTCCGTCCACCATGCTCAATCCGCTCCCGAAATCCTGGATCGCGTAGACGCCTTCTTCGCAAATCTAACAACATCTTCGACCGACTAGAGCACAGTCCAAAGGCTCTTGCTCTTTAGTGGCACAGGCGGTCTTGTTTACCCTGGGAACCGAAGGGCCTGTGCGCCGCTGCCATGCCGCAATCGTTCCGACCTTGGCTCTCCAACATCGAGTCGCATTCTATGAACGCAAAAGGACGGTCCAGGACCCATGCCGTTGCCATCTTCAATTTAAAATTTAAAATTGTGAAACTTGAAATTTGGTGCGAAGGTCGATCTAAGCCTCATCCCGAGTAATCAAAAGCTGCTTATACGCCTCACGCCGCGTCAACCCCCGCTCCCGCGCCGCCACCTTCAGCGCCGACTTCGTATCCACCCCTCGCTCCAAGGCAATCTCCTCGACGCGTCTTGCTAGCGGCACCGCCGAGGCCGAATTCCCTGCCGCATCCAAATGTGACGCTTCCTCATCTGGAGGCGCAATCAACAGCGTAATTTCCCCGCGTGGCGCTTTCTTTCTCAGATCCTCGAGCAGCGTCTCGATCCGCCCGCGCATGAATTCCTCGTACAGCTTCGTCACCTCGCGCGCCACCACCACTTGCCGGTTCCCCAGAATTTCCAGGGCATCTTCAAGCGTATCAAGCAATCGGTGCGGCGCTTCATACAGTACAAGCGTCCTCTGCTCGCCGCTCAGTTCGCGCAAAGATTTTCGCCGTTCGGTCTGCTTCGACGGCAAAAATCCGATAAATGCGAACTCCTCAATTGGCATTCCCGATGCAGCAAGCGCCGCCACAAATGCCGAAGCCCCCGGCACCGGGACCACCTGAATTCCATGCCGTAAGCACAGACTCACTAAATGGTGTCCCGGATCGGAAACCACCGGCGTTCCCGCATCGCTCACCAGCGCCACTCTGGCGCCCTGCTCTAACTCGATCACGATCTCCGCCGCTCGCGTAATCTCATTGTGCTCGTGATAACTCACCAGCCGCTTTTGAATATCGAAATGCGCAAGCAACTTCATCGTCTCGCGCGTATCCTCGCACGCAATCAGATCTGCTTCCTTCAGCACGCGAAGCGCGCGCAGCGTAATATCCTCCAGGTTTCCAATCGGCGTCGCCACGAGATACAGGCAACCCGCCCCCGGCCCTTCGATTTTTGTTGTCTTCGCCATTTATCCGCTTCACGAGACTAAGCCCACCCGCACCATCTTGCAAGCCGCCCATCAAATACGTGGGCCGCTAGGTCTTGGGCCCGGCCTTCCTACCGCGCTTCCGTCGCGTTCCTGCAGCAGGCGGAACAATCATGCTAAAATTTTATCTTACCTGCGGCTTGGGGGGAGGAACTCCGTTTGCCCTTATACGAGTACAAGTGCGAGAAGTGCGGCCACCGCTTCGAGAAGATCGAAAAGCACTCCGCGTCCGAAATCAAGAAGTGCCCGAAATGCGGCGCCAACGCGCCGCGGCAGATCTCCGCAGCCGGAATTCAGTTCAAAGGTTCCGGCTGGTATGTAACAGACTACGCGAGCAAAGGTTCCTCCGCGTCATCGACCGAGGGCGACGGCGCTTCATCGAAGTCAGACAAGTCGGAAAAACCCGGAAAGTCCGAGAAATCGGAGAGTAAATCAAGTGAGACCAAATCGTCAGAGAAGTCTTCCAGCGAAAAACCCTCTTCCAAAAAGGACAAAAAGTAGCGCCTTTGCACCACGCAGCTGCTATAGCTTTAACCCCTGCAAATACGTCCGAAATTCCGCCCCGAACTGCTCATTCTTCAACGCAATCTCCACGGTAGCTTTCAAGAATCCAAGCTTGTCCCCCGCATCGTGCGTCTTTCCGTCATAGACCCACGCGTACAGCCCTTGCTTCTTTTTCCCGGCTAGCTTTCGCAATCCGTCCGTAAGCTGAATCTCGCCTCCCGCGCCCGGCTCGGTTTTCTCCAAGTACTCAAAAATTTCAGGCGGCAACACGTAGCGCCCGGTGACTGCGAGATTTGATGGCGCCTTTTCCGGCTCCGGCTTCTCCACCAAATCCTTAATCCGCAACAATCGCTCGCCAAAACGATTTTGCTTCCCCTTCTCCGGCGCCGCATCTACGATCCCATAAAAATGCAATCGCTCGCGTGGCACTTCCTCCACTGCGATCGCGCCCACGCCAGTCGCTTCAAAGATTTCGACAAGCGAACGCGTCGCCGGAACTTTCCCGTCCATGATCATATCCCCCAGCAGTACCGCAAATGGCTCATCGCCAACCAGCTCGCGCGCCGTCAGTACCGCATGCCCCAATCCCAGCGCCTCGCTCTGCCGCGTATAACTGAAATGCAGCCCGCCGCTGATTTCGCGCACCATCTTCGCCTGCTTCACCTTCCCGCGTTCCTCGAGAAATTGCTCCAGTTCCGGCACCGAATCAAAATGATCTTCAATCGCGTACTTGCGCCGCCCCGTAACGAAAATAATATTTTCGATTCCCGAATCGATGCACTCCTCCACAGCGTACTGAATCAGCGGCTTGTCCACCACCGGCAGCATTTCTTTCGGCATCGCTTTGGTCGCAGGCAGAAACCGCGTTCCCAACCCGGCCACCGGCAGCACTGCCTTGCGTACTCGCTTCGGCTTTCCCTTCATCGTTCAGTTCCTTTGTAAAATCGCCGCTGATACTTACCAGGGGAAAGCGGCGAGCGCGAATTCTCAGCCATTGAATCTTACCCGAAGCGAACGCAACCGCGAAAGCGGTGGAATCCTGTATGGTACGATTGTGAATTGCCAGCTTGCCTGAAGGGCTGACGAAGGGACAATGAATTGCAATTGCAGGCGCGGGAAAAACTGATCCTCGCCATCGAGTCCTCCTGCGACGAAACCGCTGCCGCGGTTGTCGCCGACGGCCGCCGCATCCTTTCGAGCATCGTCTCCTCGCAGATTGACATTCATCGCAAATACGGCGGCGTAGTTCCTGAACTGGCCTCGCGCGAGCATCTCCGCAAAATCGTGCCAGTGGTGCGCGAGGCTCTCGACCAGGCAAAAATCGCACTCACTGACCTCGACGCCGTCGCCGTCACCCAGGGCCCCGGCCTAACCGGTGCGCTCCTCGTCGGTATGACCTACGGTAAAGTTCTCGCGCTCGCGCTAGGCAAGCCGCTCATCGCCGTGAATCATCTCGAAGGCCACGTTCACGCCGTGATTCTCGAAGCGCACTTGGCCGCTCGGCATCCACAAATGCCCGCCGTCTGCCTCATAGTCTCCGGCGGCCATACAGTTCTGTATCATGTGACCTCAAACTCATCGAATGGCGACGCCAACCGGGCCAAGTTTTCCTACACCCGCATCGGCGGCACTCGCGACGATGCCGCCGGAGAAGCCTACGACAAGGTCGCTCGCATGCTCGCGCTCGGCTACCCGGGCGGACCTATCCTCGATCAACTCGCCCCGCACGGCGATCCGAAAGCCGTTCGCTTCGGCGAACCAAGAATGAAAAGCAATCCTCACGATTTCAGCTTCAGCGGCATCAAGACGGCCATGCTCTACCATCTCCGCCGTCATCCCGAGTTGCAACCCGAAATCGACGCCCGCCAACAAGCGCTCGCTCGCGGCGAACGCACCGCCGACGCCCTGCGTCAACTTTCCTCCCCCGCCACGCTCGATCTCATCGCTAGCTTTCAGCGCGCCGTCGTCGACGACCTCACCACGCGCACGCTAACCGCCGCCGAACAGCAGTGCGCCGGCACTGTCCTAGTCTCCGGTGGGGTCGCAGCGAATCGCGAACTCCGCGCCACTTTCGAATCCGTAGCCCGCCGCCGCAGCATCGACGTCTACTTCCCCAGCCGCGCCCTCTCCACCGACAATGCCGCCATGATCGCCGCCGCTGCCCACCCGCGTTACCTCAACGCTGACTTTGCCGACGCCACACTGAACGCCGAACCAAATCTAGCCCTCGCCTAGCACGCCGCCCCGCGTTCGCTCCCAATCACCCGGTCGTTTGATAACGAGACGCACTCCTTTTTTCGCAGAACGTTCACCGGCACATCATTGCTCGGCAATATTCCGCTACCAGCCTCAGCTGACCCGCCCAAGTCAAAAGAGAAAGTCAAAGGAACCTTGAAATGAAAAGACTCAAAAAGCACAATGTCGTATTTTCACTCGCCCGGCAGCTCGGTTTCATTCTGTTGATTGCTTTTGTTGGAACCGGCGCGGCGTTTGCCCAAGACAACGGCACATTCTTTTCCTCCAAGAACCTGGTCGTCAGCCGCAGCGTTTATGACAACAATCCAAACACCCTTGTTGTCGGAGTCACCGCCCTTCCGCCAAACTGTTCGGCCCCTTCTGGCTCTTGTACCACCCCACCCACAACTGCGATCAATGATGGTACGTACCCCTTCGTCTGGAACAATGATTCCGTCGACGGCAGCTTCGGTATCACCTCGAAGATCTTCCTCGATCAGATCACTACCTCGGGCTCACTGATTAGTTCGCTCGAAGTTCCGAACAGCTCGCAGCGTGGGGTTCCACCAACGAAAGATCAAATGGTGACGAGCTTCAGCTCGAAATCCGAATTGGCCCTGAATCTTTCAACTGACCAAAACTACCTGACTTTCATGGGTTACCTCGCCCCAATCGACACGCTCGATGTCTCGAATTCGAATACTGCCGGAGCTGTCGATCCCACAAATCCGGTCGGAGAAAATGTATTTCGCGTCGTCGCTCAGGTTGACCAGAAAGGAAAATTCAGGTTTACGAAAACCAATGCGTACAGCGGCAACAATGGCCGTGCGGCGATCCTGAATAATGGGGTTGGCGACAGTGAGCGTGGCGACGCTCAACCTAGCGACACTCACCGTGCCGACAGCGTGATTTACACCGCAGGCAACGCCGGCAATGGCAGCAATCCTCAGCCTGACGGCATCATTATCGGGGCCGGCCTCCAGATACTCTCTCCCGAAATCAAGGCGCTCGTCGCCCAAAATCCGGGAAATCCAACGCCGGTGGGAAGCTTCAATGTCACCCAACTGGGTGATAAGCCGGATAAGATCGGCAAGGACACGAACTTCCGCGGCCTCACGATTTTCGACAACGTTCTCTACACCACCAAAGGCAGCGGCGGTAACGGCGTCAACTCAGTTTATTTCGTTGATACCACCGGCACTGCTTGCCCCAATGGCGGAGTCGGCCTTCCGGTGCCTTCCGCAAGCCTGCCAGCAGCGGGGATCGCTTATGATCCGATGATGCTGCAGTCAAAAGGCGTCGTTCCCTACAATATGTGCATCCTGAAGGGCTTCAATACTGTTCTCGCCAAAAACACAACGAACGTTTTTCCATTCGGAGTTTGGTTCGCGAATGCCAATACTTTGTATGTCGCAGACGAGGGTAGCGGCGACAATACCTTTTCTACTGCAACCAATACCTATACAAACGCTGCTGCGCAAACGACCGCGGGATTACAAAAGTGGGTATTCGATTCCGGGACGCAACAGTGGAAGCTCGCTTACACTTTGCAAAGCGGCCTTAACTTGGGAGTGCCCTACGTCGTGCCTGACTATCCGACCGGAGACAACCCGGCGACGCAACTCCCTTGGGCTCCCGCGACGGACGGTCTTCGCAACGTCACGGGTGTTGTAAACAAGGACGGAACCGCAACCATCTACGCCATAACCTCCACCGTGAGTGGCAATGGCGACCAGGGAGCGGATCCAAACCAACTCGTCACGATTACCGATAGCTTGGATGCCACGGGCCCCACTCCGCCCGCCGGGGAAAACTTTGCCACTCTGCGCTCGGCTGGGAATCTGGAAGTTCTCCGCGGAGTGTCTTTCACTCCGGGCGGTAAATCCGAAAAGTAGAAACTCTGGAGAAACCAACGAGAGTGGCGGTCAGCTTTTCGAAGTCTGACCGCCGTTTTCTCTTGTTGCAGCGCAACCCTGTAGAGAAACGCCGCCTTCCGCTCAGGCGCGACCGCATTCCAGTGTATAATCCCCCGCATTCGCATCCCACGAGGCGGATGATGGCTGCGGACAAAGCTTCCACGATCTGGGTTCCCGTATGTTGCGGACGCGCCATGCGCTGCAATATGTTCAGACAGGCAGATGGCGGGACTTACGCAGCCCTCGTTTGCATGCAGTGCAACAAGAACATTACGCTGGAACAGGAACCTCTCGCGGCTGCGGATGCATTCGGGGAAGGCTCAACCGTTCTGAATCTGATTGCGTCGCCCAAGCCACCCAAAACGGAAAGAAAAAAATCGTTCGCTGAAGCCGGTCCCGACGATCCAACGCTGTAGCCTAAATTGCGGTTCGCCTAAAACCTTGGCCGCCTATCGGTTATGCGATGATTGGTCAAACGATCTCTCACTACCGCATCGTAGAGCAACTCGGCGCCGGCGGCATGGGCGTCGTGTTCAAAGCTCAGGATGACCGCCTGGAACGCGCGGTAGCGCTGAAATTCCTCCCGGAAAAACTGGCGCAAGAGCCTCAGGCGCTCGACCGCTTCCGTCGCGAAGCGCGCGCCGCATCCGCTCTGAACCATCCTGGCATTTGCACCATCTACGACATCGGCGAGCAAGATGGCCACGCATTCATCGCCATGGAGTTCATCGACGGTGAAACGCTGCGCAGTCACATCCACGGCCGTCCCCTTCCCCTCGACGAACTGCTCGAGCTCGGCGTCGAGATCGCGGAAGCTCTCGAGGCAGCTCACGCGGAAGGGATCATTCACCGCGACATCAAACCCGCGAATATTTTCGTCACCAAGCGTGGACGAGCCAAGGTCCTCGATTTTGGCCTTGCCAAACTCGTTCCCAAAGGAGTCACCACAAGCGGCGCTGATTCTGAAGACGACCAATCAGATTCCAATTCCATCGTTGGAATCATTAGCGGCACTCCTTCCTACATGTCGCCAGAGCAGGTTCGAGGAGACGGCCTCGATTCGCGCACGGACATCTTCTCGCTCGGTCTCGTGCTTTACGAAATGGCAACGGGCCGCCAGGCATTCGGCGGGGGCACAGGCGGCATGATTATCGAAGCAGTTCTCACGCGCCCTCCGGTTCTCGTGCGAAGTATCAATCCCGCGATTCCCCCCAGGCTCGAAGAAATCATCGACAAAGCCCTGCACAAGGATAGAGACCAGCGTTACCAGCGCGTCTCCGACCTGTGTGCTGACCTGCTGCACTTAAAACGTGAATTGGATTCGGGCAGCCGAGCCGCAGGCGAAATCTCACAATCGGCGGCAATATCAAGCCCAGGCCCCCAATCTTCCACCGGCGAGCACCTGTCGCGCAGCTCTACAGACGACACACGCGCACTCCGAGCACGCCGTGTGTCAAAAACGATCGACTCGCTCGCAGTCTTGCCTTTCGACAACGCCAGTCGCGACCCCGAGTACGAATACCTCAGCGACGGCATCACTGCGAGCCTCATCAACATCCTCGCCACGGTCCCGAAACTCCGCGTGATGGCGCAGAGCACCGTATTTCGTTTCAAGGGTCATGCCATTGACCCTCAAGCCACGGGCCGCGATCTGAATGTGCGCGCCGTCCTCACCGGACGAGTGATGCAGAGCGGCGGCTCGTTGCGTATTGGTGCCGAGCTGGTGGATGTACCTACAGGCTCCCGATTGTGGGGCGCGCAATACGACCGCAAGTCGGGCGACATCTTTGCAATCCAGGATGAAATTTCCAACGAGATATCGGAAAAGTTGAAGCTGCAGTTGACCCACGCGCAAAAAAAGCGCCTCACCAGGCATCACACCGAAGACCCCGAAGCTTACCGCATCTATCTAAAAGGCCGCCATCACTGGAACCGCTGGACAGAAGAAGGTTTTTACAAAGCGATCGAATATTTTCAGCAGGCGATCGAGAAGGATCCCGCCTACGCTCTCGCTCATGCAGGTGTGGCCGATTCTTATGTTCTCCTCGGTTGGAACAGCTACCTCCCTCCGAAAACCGCCTTCCCTAAAGCCAAAGCCGCCGCGTTAACGGCCCTCCAATTCGACCCCGACCTCGGCGAAGCTCACACTCCTCTCGCAGCAGTGTTGTGGCTCTACGACTGGCAGTGGCCAGAGGCCGAGAAAGAATTCAAACGCAGCCTCGAACTCAATCCCACCTACCCCACCGCCAATCACTGGCATGCCGAGTCCGTCATGACCATGGGCCGCCACGCAGAAGCCATCGCCCAAATGAAAAACAGCCAGGCACTCGATCCCCTCTCTCTCATCATCAACGTCGCCATCGGCTGGGCCTACTACACCGCCCGCCGTTACGACGACGCCCTCGCCCAGCTCAAGCAAACCGTCGAACTCGATCCCAACTACCCCGTCACCTACTGGATTCTCGGACTCGTCCACCGAACCATGGGCCGCAACGCATCGGCCATCACCGAAGGCGAAAAGGGAGTGCGCTTCTCAGGCGGCAGCCCCCTGATGCGCGCAGCCCTCGCCCATTCCTACGGAAAAGCGGGGCGCAAACAAGAAGCCCTGCAAATCCTCGACGACCTCACCAGCCTCGCCAAGTGCAAGTACGTCGCACCCCACTTCTTCGCCGGAATCCACATTGGCCTCGGTGAAAACGACATCGCCCTCGATTACCTCGAGAAATCCTACGAAGACCACTCCCACTGGCTCATCTACCTCCACATAGATCCAACCATGGACGATTTGCGCAACGAGCCCCGTTTCGAGGATTTGCTGAGGCGCGTCGGCCTTCCCGCACAGCTGCGTGCCCTGTAATTCACGAATCCCTTAAGTCCCGGCTTCCGCCGCCTGGTAGAAACTTCGAAGCTATTGTTTCCCAAAGGCTTGCGAACGATTTTACTCGAATCAGCGATTCGCTCGCTTATACTTTATCCGATACCTAATTTACTGTATTTACTTAAGGGGATTTTAGTATGAAAAAGATTGCATGATTTCTCACACTGAGGATCGCATCTGGCTGCTTTACGCCAAGGCGCTCGCCGCCAAGACTCCCGAAGATACAAAGCACGCCGTCCAAGAACTGCGCGCCGAGCTTGGAGAGCAGCGTTTCGCATCGAAACGTTTGCTCGAAGCGCAGATTACCAACTTCGAGTTTCTGGACGCGGCGACCCGCGATGTTTCATCAACAGGTGCATCAGCAGCTTGCGGCGGTAGCACACCAAAAACTGTGGCCCGCAATCCAGCCTAAAGCTCGTCCCGGAAGCTTCGAGCCTTCCTTCATTTTGCGATGATAGTGATGTGGTTAGCTAGCATCTTCCAGCTCCCCCGTATCTTGATCCACGCGCATGTGTAACGGTACTCTCCGCTGCTCTCGCGCCCGCTGTATTCGCCTTCGACGACGATCCGGCCAACCTCTACTGCGAAGTTGCCGTGCACCAGCAGTCGTTCCTTTTGTGGTGTCATGGTGTGGAATTCGGTGGCTCCAGACTTTATGTTGGCGATGCGCTGCGCTTTGCTCAGTAATTCGCCCCGCAGGTTGACGAATGTGTAGTCTGGCGTCCAGATCCTGTCCAACGCTTCGACGTCGCGCTTCGTGAGCGCTTCCGCGTACTCGTGAGCCAGTTTCTCGAGCGCCTGTTCGGCGCCGACTTTTCCGTTGGCCTTTCTGGCCCCCGATGGCGGTTTCCTGTTCCCCCGTCCTCCAGCAACCTTTCGTTTCATAGAATCTCTCCACAAAAAACGGGTTTTGGTCTCCCCGGCCCTTACAGAAAATATCACGCTGGGACCACTCCGCTGAATCCCGTTTTCCACAGGTCTGCGTAGTTATACGGATATACGCCCGTCAGAAACCGCGCTACCATAGCCCGTTTTTATATGACGGCGCACACGACACAATCGGCGGCCACTTCGGCCAGTTCGGCGGTTTCAGTGGCGCAGGCACTCTTGCTTGTCCTGAGGACCGAAGGGCCTGTGCGCCTTCGCTGTATCGAGGCGGAGGACCTAACTCATATCGCCCCGTCGCTAATCGCTGAATTCCCCTGGCCACTGTGGCGGCTAATCGCAAATCCGGAATTAGAATTTCACCTAACTCATAGGAAACTCAGCCTACTAAAAATTCCTAATCGCAAATATTTCGCGGTTTTTTTGTCCCAATTCCAGCGCAGCTCGTTCTCGTCCATCCATTACTCGCTTCTCCGGACGAGCCCCGTCGCCAAGGAAACATCACGAGGCTTCACTGGCTGCCGTCGCGGCTAATACACGGTGGCGCGATTAAAATCACTCGCAACCCACTGAAAAATAGCAACATAAGAATTTTTAATAGGCGGCAAACGGGGTCGAAGAGTCGCGACAAGCGAAAAGCCGGCGAGCGAGGCGCGGCAAAGTGCGCTGTCGTTCGCGCTACGCATGCCCCGCTCGCAGGTAGCGCGGTACACGGCAATTCGCTAGAATTGGAACATATGACACAGAAGCGGCATAAGACTGTGGGCGTGAACGTCGGCAACGTCCAGGTGGGCGGGGGCGCGCCGATCGTCGTGCAGTCGATGACGAATACCGACACGGCTGATATCACTTCGACGTCGCAGCAGTGCTTTGAGCTGGCGCAGGCAGGGTCGGAGCTTGTGCGGATTACCGTAAACGTGCCGGAAGCGGCTGCAGCAGTGGCCGAGATCAAAAAGCGGCTGGTCGACGCCGGTTGCAATGTGCCGATCATCGGCGATTTTCATTACAACGGGCATGTCCTGCTGACGAAATTTCCCGATTGCGCTGCGGCGCTCGATAAATATCGGATTAACCCTGGCAACGTGGGACACGGGCAGAGGCGAGACGAGCAGTTTGCGACGATTTGCAAAGTGGCACGCGATCACAATAAGCCGGTGCGCATCGGCGTGAACGGCGGCTCGCTGAATCAAGAACTCGTGATGCAGAAGATGCAGGAAAATACGGACGACGATCTGGGCAAGACGTCCGAAGAAATCATCAACGAGTGCATGGTGCTTTCGGCGTTGCAATCGACGGAGCTCGCGCTCGAATGCGGCCTGCGCAAGGACCAGATTATTATTTCGTGCAAGGTTTCTCGGCCGCACGATTTGATCGAAATTTATCGCGACCTGGCCCGGAAGACGGACCAACCGCTGCATCTTGGGTTGACGGAAGCCGGGATGGGGGCGAAGGGTTTGGTATGGTCGGCGGCGTCGATGGGAATTTTGCTGGGCGAAGGAATTGGCGATACGGTGCGCATTTCGCTGACGCCTCGGCCGGGCGGCGACCGGCGCGAGGAAGTGTACGCGGCGTGCGAATTGCTGCAGTCGCTCGGGCTGCGAACGTTTGCGCCAAGCGTGACGGCCTGTCCTGGATGCGGCCGGACGACGAGCACGACTTTTCAGGAACTCGCAGAAAGTATCCAGGGTTACATTCGCGACAAGATGCCGGAGTGGAAGCGCGAGTTTGAGGGCGTGGAGGAATTGAAGCTCGCCGTGATGGGCTGCATCGTGAACGGGCCTGGCGAATCGAAGGCGTCGAACATCGGGATTAGTTTGCCGGGGACGGGCGAAGCGCCGCGCTGCCCCGTTTATATTGATGGCCAGCATTTCACGACGCTCGAAGGAACTTACGACGAATTGTCAAATGCGTTTCAGGCCCTCGTGGATGATTATGTTTCGACGAAGTACCGTCGGCGCGAAAAGCCGCTGCCTGTGGCGGCGGGGATGGCTGACGCGCGAAAGATACCTGCTCTTCGCGTGATTGCCTGAAAAAATTAAAGACTACATCTCTCCATGACTGAAGCTGTGGCGAACTCGACGCCCGAGTCGGCTGTTTCGCCGCAGCTCCGCAACATACATTCCTCCGCTCCCCCTCCGAATTGGCAGCGAGGCTTTTGGGCCCTGATCGTCACGCAATTTCAGAACGCATTCAACGACAACGCGATTAAATTCCTCGTCATTTACATCATCGTGGCCATGAATTTTCCGGAGGGCCAGCGCGATTTCCTGGTGCTGGTGGTGGGCGCGTTGTTTGCGCTGCCGTTTATTTTCTTCTCGATGACGGGCGGATATTTTGCCGACCGTTACAGCAAACGCAGCGTCGTGATCGGCACGAAGCTGATGGAAATCGTGGTGATGGGGGTCGCGATTGCAGGACTCGCGCTAGGGAGTCTTCCAGTTGAGTGCGCGGCTGTATTTTTAATTAGCACGCAGTCCGCGCTTTTCGGTCCTTCGAAGTATGGCCTGCTGCCTGAGTTACTCCCGGAGCAAAAACTTTCCTGGGGGAACGGAATAATCGAGCTCGGAACATTTCTCGGCAGCATTTCGGCGGTAATGGCCGCTGGTTTCTTGGCGGCGCATTTTCGCGGACGGCAGGAAATGTCGGGCGTGATTCTTCTGGGATGCACGCTCATCGGACTGACCACAAGTTTCGCAATCTCACGCGTGCCCGCGGCCGATCCGGCAAAGCGTTTTCGCTGGAATCCTCTCGGCGATCTTTTTTCGAACCTCAAGGTTATCCGCGCTGATCGCGTTCTCAGCTGGGCCGTGGCGGGCAACACGTATTTGTGGTTCCTTGCGGCGCTGCTGCAATTCACGATCGTGATTTATGGACACGACGTGCTGCATGTGGATGAAGCGCGTATCAGTTTGTTGCAGGCGGCCGTGGGAATCGGCATCGGTGTGGGAAGTTTTGCGGCCGGCTATCTTTCGGGCGGAAAAATCGAGTACGGGCTGATTCCGATTGGTGCGATTGGGATGACGGTTTTCGGCGCGCTGCTTTACAACCCGGGCCACTCGCTGCAATCCGCTGCATGGCATCTCGGGCTGCTTGGGTTCTTTGGCGGATTCTTCGCTGTGCCTTTGAACGCGCTGATTCAGCATCGGCCCCGGCGAGAAGAAAAAGGCGGCGTGATTGCCGCGGCCAATTTACTTTCGTTTGTGGGCGTGTTTCTCGCGGCCGGGGCTTATTACCTATTCGCGAGTGGACTTCACCAAACGGCGCGGGGAATATTTCTGGATGGCGCGATCCTTACGGCGGTGATGACGATTTACGCCGTCTACTTGCTGCCGGATTCGCTTTTGCGGCTGGTGTTGTGGATGGTGACGCATTCGATTTACCGGATTCGGGTGGAGGGCCGCGAGAACATTCCGGAGACGGGCGGGGCGCTTTTCGTTGCGAATCATATGTCGCTGGTGGACGCTCTGCTGCTGCTCGCGTCGACGGACCGGCCGATTCGATTCTTGATGTACAAGGGGATTTACGATCTGCCGTTTGTGAAGCCGGGCGCGAAGATGATTCGCGCGATTCCGATTTCGTCGGAGCTGCGGCCGCGCGAGATGCTGCAGTCGTTGCGCGAGGCGAGCAACGCGATTCGCACGGGCGAAGTGGTTTGCATTTTTGCCGAAGGGCAGATTACGCGCATCGGGCAATTGCTTCCCTTTCGGCGCGGAATGGAACGCATCATGAAGGGAGTGGATGCGCCAATCGTGCCCGTGAATCTCGATGGCGTGTGGGGCAGTATTTTCAGCTTCGAGCGCGGGCGGTTCTTGTGGAAGATGCCGCGTTCGATTCCGTACCCGGTTACCGTGAGTTTTGGAAAACCAATGCCGGCGAGCTCAACGCCGTTCGAAGTGCGCGAGGCGGTGCAGCAGCTGCAGACGGATGCGTACCGCTATCACAAGAAGCGGATGCACACACTGCCGCGTGCTTTGAATCGCACGGCGCATACTTCGCCGTTCCGGTTTGCGATGGGCGACAAGCGGCGAGCGCGAATGAGCTGGGGGATGGCGCTCCTGAGCGCGATTTTGCTGGCGCGACGATTGCGCAGCACGTGGGCGGGGCAGGAAATGGTCGGGATTTTGCTGCCGCCTTCGGTGCCGGGCGCGCTGGTAAATTTCGCCGCGGTGCTGTCCGGGAAAATTCCGGTGAATTTGAACTACACGTCGTCGAACGAGACGCTCGAATCATGCGCGCAGCAATGCAAGCTCGAGACCGTGATTACGACGAAGCTTCTGCTCGAACGCATTCCGTTGAAAGTACCTGCGAAAACGATTTTGCTGGAAGAGGCGGCCGCCACTCCGCGCATGGGCGAGAAAATCGCTGCGCTGCTTCTTTGGTTCCTGCCGGGATATTGGCTTGAGAAGGTATTGAGTCGCGCGAGGCCGAAGACTCTGGACGATCTTGCGACCGTGATTTTCTCGAGCGGGAGCACGGGCGAACCGAAGGGCGTGATGCTAACGCATTACAACATCGCGTCGAACATCGAACAGATGGGCCAGACGTTCGCGTTGGAGCATAAGGACGTGCTACTCGGCGTGCTGCCATTCTTTCACTCGTTTGGATTCACAGTAACGCTTTGGCTGCCCGCTTTTCTCGGTTGCGGCGTTGCGTATCATCCGAGCCCGCTGGACCTGACTGCGGTGAGCGAACTGGTGCGAGACTATCGGGTGACTTTCCTGCTTGCAACTCCGACGTTTCTGCAAGCGTACCTTCGCCGCTGCTCGCCTGAGGACTTTGGAAGTTTGCAGTTCGTGGTTGTAGGTGCGGAGAAATTGCCGGAACGGCTGGCGCTGGCGTTTGAGGATCGCTTCGGCATACGGCCGCTCGAAGGGTATGGCGCGACGGAGTGCTCACCGGTGATCGCGGTGAACACACGCGATTTTCGCGCTCCCGGTTTCCGGCAAGTGGGAGCAAAGCGCGGGCACATCGGCCATCCCTTGCCGGGGATCAGCGTGCGCATTGTCGATCCGGAGACGCACGAGCGGCTGCCCGTCGGCACGCCAGGTTTGCTGCTGGTGCGTGGCCCGAACGTGATGAAGGGCTACCTCGGCAAGCCGGAGAAAACGGCGGAAGTGCTGCAGGATGGCTGGTATGTGACGGGAGATATCGCGGCGGAAGATGAAGACGGTTTCCTCACCATCACCGACCGGCTGAGCCGCTTCAGCAAAATTGGCGGCGAAATGGTGCCGCACATTAAGATCGAAGAAAAACTCCAGGAACTTGCCGGCGCCACCGAACAGAAATTCGTCATCACGGGCGTTCCTGACGGCAAGAAAGGTGAGCGGCTCGTCGTGTTGCACACTCTATCTCCTGACGAGCTGAAAGCCCTTCTCGATCGCATGCCCGAAGCCGGGCTGCCAAATCTCTGGACGCCGCGCACGAATCAATTCTTTCACGTCGAGGAATTGCCACATCTTGGAAGCGGCAAGCTAGATTTGCGCCGCGTTCACGAGCTGGCTATTGATTTGTCCCCTGCCGAGGCATAGGTGTTTCTACTATTTGTTGCAAGGAATCTCCTGTCGGTCGTTGCCGGGAAACAAATTCCCATCGCGTAGAAGGGTGCGCTGCGATTCCACGAGGGCGCCCATCTTCGCGACCGAAATGCTCTAACCCTTGAAAAACGGCCTTTGGCTCGTATTAGGGCCCGTTCGGCCTATAAATTGAACCGCTTGGCTTTTTCGCATTGTGTTGATTTCAATCGAGGGGTAATCTCGCAGTAGCTGGAGGACCTTTCGGTATGCAGAGACGAATGCACAACTCGTTGCTTGGACTGGCAGCTATGACGCTCGTCCGGGACTGCACCCGATTCGGAGCCAGTCCCTCGCGATAACCAGACCGCTTCGATTCTGATTCTTTCCGAGCAACCATAACTGATTGGAACGTACCTCTCTTTTCTACGTTCGGAATTTAGTTACGTGCCAACGAAATTCAAAGCCGCGGACATGGCGCGGGCAAAGAGACGATCGCGTGGCGTTTCATGTTCCCTGAGAGAGAAGTTCTCTTTCGGGTGCATAAATGCACCGACTACAGACCGAAGCGTGAACGCAATCGCGTGGAAATCGCGAGCGAGAGAGCAGTGTGTATCCTGCCTCTCGATGAAACGGCAACTGATTTCCACGCGGTAGCTGCCGAACGCGACGGGGAGGGCGAACGTTGAATCGTCCTATCACTAAACGAACCGGGCGGGGCCGCGATTGATGTTTGCAATGTCGTGGCCCTGATCCGGAAAAAGCTGCCGGTCTTCCCGATGAACAGAATCGGGACGCGAAAACCGCGAAAGATTGGCGCCACAAACGAGTCTTAGAAAATTGCCAGCTTTACGTGCAGGAATTTCTTCGGATTCTGGCGGAAGTCGCTGACCATCAGGCGCATATCGCCGGCGAGCCCGCTGAAATTGTCGTAGAACGCTGGATCGCTGAAGAATTTCCCGATCGTACCTTCGTTTGAGTTCATCTTCGCAGCGGCCTCGCGGAAGTTGGCAGATGCGTCCTTCAGATTCATATAGAGCGCATCATCGGTAGTGAGCTTGCCAAGCGTGCCTTTGCCGGCGCGAACATCCGCGAGCAGCGCGTTTCCGTTGTCCATCAGCTTTTTCGTATTGTCGTACATCGCCGGATCGTAGATGAGTTTGCCGAGAGTGCCCTGTCCCTGGCGCACGGCCGCGATCACGTTCTGGGCGTCGCCGATCGAGCCATTCACGCGATTGTAAAGCTCGTCCGACTTCAGAAGCTTTCCGGCAGTTCCCTCGCCACGTTGGATGCCTGCGATAAGGTCATCTACTTTCGCAATCGTATCGTTTGCATGATTGTAGACGCCAGGGTCGTTGAGGAGTTTGCCGAGCGTGCCCTGGCCGTCATTCACCTTGGTGAGGATCGTGCTGACTTGGGTCGAGAGATCGCCAAATTTTACGACGAGGTCACTCATCTGCGGCTGTTGTCCGCCGGGCAGGATGCCATTGTTCTGGATTGGCGTGCCGGTAAGACCACGTTTCACGGTAACGTAGCGATTCCCGAGCAGGCCTTCGGTGATGAGGCTGGCGGTTGAATCCGTGCGAACGTCCTTTTGAAACTTTTTCTCAATCCGCAAGGCGAGCGTGATGTTGTGCTGGTGATCCTGCGGCTGGGGCGTCAATTGAATCGACTGCACGCTGCCGATCTCGACGCCGTCGAGACGGACGGGCGCGCCTACCTGCAGGCCTTCGACCTCGGGCAGATAGGTGAGCACGCGATATTTCGGCCCGAGAATTCCCGCGCCGGTCACATAAAAGATCGCGATTGCGAGGATAAATAATCCCGCGAGCACGAAGAGTCCCACGCGAAGTTCCGTCCAGCTGAGTTGCTTCCGTTGCGCCATTGCGTTTCCTCCGTTACTGCTGTCCTCTTGGCCGATCTATTCCGCAGATGCCAAATACTTCTTAAGGTACTCGTCCGAAGAGCGCAGCATTTCATCGGCCGGACCTTCGAAATATACTTTTCCATCGCGCAGCACGATCACGTTGGTCGCTTGCGCCTGGGCTCGCGTTCCGTTCTTGCCAAGGCGCTCGACGCGATTGTTCGCTTTATCGAAACGGAAATTCGCGAGACCGAAGGCGTCCTGCACGCGATGCGTTGCGAGAAGCGACGTGACGTGTTGCGTATCGCGATCGCGCAGGATCAAGGTGATGATCGTTTGCGAAGTCACTGGATCGAGGCCTGCAGTAGGCGAGTCGTAAAATACGATTGGGGGCCGGTCGACGAGAGCGCGGGCTATCGAAACGCGGCGGCGCATGCCGCCCGAAAGCTCCGCCGGATATTTGTCGATGGCTTCTTCCATTTCCACGAACCGCAACGTTTCTCGGACGCGCGTGTCGATCTCTTCTTCCGCTACATTGTCTTCGCGTAGCCTGAAAGCAACGTTCTCTTCGACCGTGAGCGAGTCAAAGAGCGCGCTTTCCTGAAATACAAACCCGATGCGGCGCCGAAAATCGAGAAGCTCATTCTCACTCATTTCGGTCACTTCGCGCCCCGTGACCAGAATTTGTCCGGAATCCGCGCGCATCAGGCCGGCGGCAAGCTTCATGATCAGCGTCTTGCCGGAACCGCTTTCACCGAGGAGAACCTTTGTTTCGCCCGGCGATACTTGAAACGAGATACCATCGAGAACCGTTGTTTCATCGAAACCGATGCGCACGTCTTTGAAAACGATCAGCGGTTCCCCTGCGCGCGCGTCTGTCATTGCCACCCCACCAACGAAGGCTGAGTTCCACACGCCAGCCGAAGGAGGCCGGCTGGACACGACGAAATGGCAATCACGGCAATGCGGCCTGCGAGGCGGCTCTCGGGAGACATCCCGAAGATCATTCCAAGATTATAGATGGAAATCGGACGGTTTCGGAGAATGGGATTTTGGATGCGCGGAATAGTCCAACGAAATTCGCGGATCGCCGCCGTTGTGCGCGGCTCGGCTCCTATTTGTGAAATATAAACAACAACAACCGCGAGAGAAAGAAATCTCCCACGAGCACGAGCACCGATGAAATCACGACTGCGGATGTGGTCGCGCGGCCGACACCTTGCGTCCCACCGCGGACACGCAATCCTTCGTAACAGCCGATCGACGCAATGATCAACGCGAATACCACGGGCTTCGCAAAGCCCTGAGCCAAATCGCCAAAATCGAGGGCGTCGATTGCACGCGTCCAAAACTGCACGGGGCTAAGCCGCAATGTGAAATATGCGACGATGAATCCTCCGATGAGGCCCACAAAATCGGAAATTGCCGTGAGCAGGGGCAGCATGGTGACGGTTGCAATTATGCGCGGCGTCATGAGCTTGCGAATCGGATCCGTGCCGAGTGCGCGCATCGCGTCCACTTGCTCGGTTACGACCATCGAGCCCAGCTCGGACGCCATCCCGGAAGCGTTGCGTCCCGCAACGAGCAGAGCTGTGATCGCGGGGCCGAGTTCGCGGACGAGCGCGAGGGAAACCGCGTCTCCTGTCAGTGCCGTTTCGCCGAATCGCTCGAACTGCGAAGCAGTTTGCAGCACCATCACACCGCCAATGAAAAAGCCCGTCAGTACGACGATGGGCAGCGACCCAACGCCAATCAGGTCCATTTGCTCGAGCGCGTCAAACCAATACTGCGGCGGCGTAAAAATATTGGTGATCGACTGAAAGGTGAGGAGCGAATAGTCTTGCACTGCGAAGACCAGGCGCTTGATCGCGTCCCCGATGATCGACGGGAGTGATTGCGTTTCACTGGCTTCGAGCATCGTGTCTGGACGCGGCAAAGAGACGCGTCCGCGGCTCATCGAAGCGTAGCGTTGCGAAGGAGTTGCGTCAAGCACACAACGCCGTTGACGGGAATCGGCTTCAGCATTGCTTTACGCGCGTGAATGCGTCCGGTAGAATTGCGAGTTTGCCCGGCGTGGCGGGCAGGATGCGGGGAGCATGCTTCGATTTGTCAGCGCGGGGGAATCGCACGGGCAGGCTCTGATTGCGTGGATTTCCGGGCTCCCGCTGGGCGTGCCGGTTGATACCGATTTTATTCAGCGCGAACTGCATCGCAGGCAGCTTGGCTATGGACGCGGCGGCCGGCAGCGGATCGAGAGAGATCAGGCCGATATTCTCTCCGGCGTGCGGCACGGCAGGACGATTGGGGCGCCCATCGCAGTGCGCATCGAGAATCGCGACTGGGCGAATTGGGAAAAGGCGCTGCCGGTGGAGGATACCGAGGGCGCGGATTCAGCTTCGGCACGTGCAAAGAGCGCGCAGCGACCGCTCACGGCACCGCGGCCGGGCCATGCCGATCTCGCCGGTGCGCTGAAATTTGATCTGCATGACGCGCGCTACATTCTCGAGCGGGCTTCCGCCCGGGAGACCGCTTCGCGCGTGGCGGCGGGCGCGTTTGCAAAGCTTTTTCTGCATCAGTTTGGCGCTACGGTGTTGAGCCACACGATTGCCGTCGGCCACGCGCGGCTTGGACGCGATGTGGAGTGGGCGGAAATTGTTGCCGTCTGCGACAATCTGGAGTCGCCGCTCCGCTGTGTCGATGGCGAGACAGAACAGCGGATGAAAGCAGAAGTGGACCACGCGCTTCGCGCAGGCGATTCGGTGGGCGGTGTTTTCGAAGTGGTTGCTCGGGGCATTCCGCCCGGCCTCGGCAGCCACGCGCAGTGGGACGAGAAACTCGATGCGCGAATCGCGCGCGCGGTGATGTCCATTCAGGCAGTGAAGGCGGTAGAAATTGGCACGGGCGTCGCGAATGCCGGCAGTTACGGCTCCGAAGTGCAGGACGAAATCCGCTATGAGGCTTCGCGGAAGCGGTTTGATCGCTCTTCGAATCGCGCCGGTGGAATAGAAGGCGGCATTACCAACGGTCAGGATGTTGTGGCGCGCGGATACCTGAAGCCGATTTCGACTCTAAGGCGCCCGTTGCTTACCGCCGACCTGAACACGAAAGAAGCCGTGAAGGCGGCCTACGAGCGCTCCGATGTTTGCGTGGTACCGGCGGCAGGAGTGGCTGGCGAAGCGATGGTCGCGCTGGAGCTGGCGTTTGCGTTTATTGAGAAATTCGGCGGCGATTCGCTTGACGAAACGCGGCGGAATTTCGAAGGCTATGAGCGTCAGTTGGACGCCTTCTGATCGCGAACCGAAATTGAGGAACAACTCGAAATGATTCATCCGATTGTGAAATACGGCGACCCAGTGCTGGAGACGCCGACGAAACCGATCGAAAAATTCGACGACGAGATCCAAAAACTCGTCGCCGATATGTTTGAGTCCATGTATGCGGCGTCGGGCGTGGGTCTCGCGGCGCCTCAAATCGGGATTGGGCTTCGAATCGCCGTGATTGACGTCTCGAACGGAAAAAATCCCGAGGCCAAGATTGTCTGCGTGAACCCGGAAATCATCCACGCCGAAGGCGAGCAGCGCGAGGAGGAAGGCTGCCTTTCGCTACCTGGATTTCGCGCCCATGTGGCGCGGCCGCAATACGTCACCGTGCGCGCGCAGGATGCGTCGGGAACTGAATTTGAAATGCGCGGCGAAGGATTGCTCGCGCGCGCGTTCTGCCACGAGATTGATCATCTGAACGGGACGCTTTTCATCACGCATCTCGGTATGCTGAAGCGAGACATGATCAAGCGCAAAATTCGCAAGATGAAAAAAGCGGGCGAATGGTAGCGCCGCCGTGCCGCTGAAGCTGGTATTTTGCGGCACACCCGCCTTCGCTGTTCCTTCACTTCACTCGTTGCTCTCCGATTCGTATTTCCAGGTGGCCGGAGTCGTTACGCAACCGGACCGCCCGCGCGGCCGCGGCAAGAAAACCGCGAGTTCCGCCGTGAAGGATGCAGCACTCGAGGCCGGCGTGCCCGTTTATCAGCCAGAAAAAATCAAATCTGAATCATCGCTCGACTATTTCAAGCGCCTCGCACCTGACGTCGTGGTGATCATTGCTTATGGACAAATCGTTCCCGCGGCGCTCATCTCGATTCCGCGCCTCGGCTGGATAAATCTACACGGTTCGCTGCTGCCGAAATACCGCGGCGCCGCCCCGATTAACTGGGCAATTATCAACGGCGAAAAAGTGACGGGCCTTACCACGATGCAGATCGACGCGGGACTCGACACTGGCCCGATGCTTTTGAAATATCAAACTGGCATCGGCCTCGACGAAACCGCGCCGGATCTTTATGGGCAGCTAGCAGAAGCCGGCGCGCCGCTGATAGTGGATACTTTGAAGAAACTCGATCGCGGCGAAATTACGCCCACGCCCCAGGACAATTCACAAGCCTCTCTCGCGCCACCACTGAAAAAAGAAGATGGACGAATCGATTGGTTTCTACCGGCGCCAAAGATTTACAACCGAATTCGCGGACTGCAGCCCTGGCCCGGCGCTTTCACCACGTTTCGCGGCGCGACATGCCGGATTTGGGGCAAGCCGCTGAAGCCGGTGGCTGCCGGCGGCACACCCGGAATCATTTTGCCGACGCAAGAGGATGGCCTGCTCGTAATCTGCGGCGGCGCGACAGTTCTGCGCGTGGAGGAAATACAAGTCGAAGGCCGCAATCGCATCACCGATCGCGAGTTCATGAACGGCGCGCGCATTGCGGCTGGCGAGCACTTCGTCAGCTAGAAGCCACAGAGAGACAGAGTCACAAAGAAAACGGACCGCGGCTTTGCCATATCTTGCGAATCTTGTGTTGCGACTTTTGCTTTTCTGTCCCTCCGTGTCTTTGGGCCTTCGTGGCCAATCCTTCTCGTGGCGTCGCGGATGTGATTTCATAGTTGCGTGCCGATTAGCCCAGCGCGAAGTATCGCGTTTGAAGTATTGCGCCGCGTCGAAGCCGAAGGTGCATACGCAAGCGACGTGCTCCATGCTGAACTGGGCCCGCGCGTAACACCTGAAAACGCCGCGCTTGCCACCGAAATCACTTTCGGCGTGCTCCGCTGGCGCCGGCTCCTTGATTTTCTCCTCGATCGTCAGCTGAAAAAATCCGTCGCCAAGCTCGATCTACCTGTGGCGCTCGCTCTTCGCATGGGTCTCTATCAGCTTCGCTTCCTCGAACGGATCCCCGCACGCGCGGCTGTGAACGAATCTGTAGAGCTAGTGAAACGAGCGCGTAAATCCTCCGCCGCATCTCTTGTGAACGCAATCCTACGTCGTTCGTCATCTGAAAACTCTGACGCCCGGAACACGGCGGCGGAGCCAGTCGAGCGGCTGCTGCCGGCAAGCCTGCCACCAGCCGAGCGCCTCGGCATTCTGCATTCGCATCCAACATGGCTCGTCGAACGCTGGCTTAGGAGCTTTGGCCACCCGAGAACGTTGGCTCTGCTCGAAGCGAACAACCGCGCTCCAAATCTCAGCTGCACGATTCACGACCCCGCGCATCGCGACGAAGTTTTAGCCGTACTGAAAGCCGCTGGCATGCGTATCGAGCCCGGACAGCTCCTCAACGCGGCGTTTGCGGCAAGCGGGGGCAGTCCGGCGCGCACTGAGTCGTTCCGCCGAGGCTTGATCTCGATTCAGGATGAAGCATCGCAAGCTATTCCGTTGTTGCTTGAAATTCACCCGGGAGAGGCCGTTCTCGACCTGTGCGCAGCTCCTGGCGGTAAGACTCCGCCGCTCGTTCGCGCCGCCGGTCGAACTGGATTAGTCGTCGCGGCCGATCGCCACGCGCATCGTCTTCGTGCGATGCGGGGCCAGCTCGAAAGACTCCGCCTCGAACGCGTGCAGATCGTCGAACTCGACGCCCAACGCGCTCTTCCCTTCGGTCGACAATTCGATCGCATTCTCGTTGACGCACCCTGCTCAGGGACGGGAACGCTCGCACGCCATCCGGAAATACGCTGGCGCCTGCGTGCCGAACAGCTTCCTGAATTTCACGAGCTGCAAGTAGGAATTCTTGTTTCGGCGATCGAACAGCTCGCACCGGGAGGCCGCCTCGTTTATTCGACATGTTCGATGGAGCTGGAAGAAAATGAGCAGGTCGTGCGCGAAGCACTAACGAACGCGCCGTTGATCAAGCGCGTGGCGCGAGATGAAGTGGCGAAATCGCTTGCACCGCATCTCATCCCCGGCATTGACCCGCAAAATCTTTTCGACTCCAACGGCCAATTCAGCACATCACCCGGCGCGCACCGCACCGACGGCTTTTTCGCCGCAATCCTAGAAAAATCCTGACTTCCAATTTTCGCCTGGTAGCCACGACGACGCTGTTCCGCGTCGTGGGCCTTTCTGTTGGGTCAAGCCCTAATCCCATTCATGCCACTCCAGCCCCAGCGTCAGGGTATCTATCTGCCTCAAGTCGCTAACCCTTCGCGTTGTGAGCCGCAAATTGCCGTGCTAGTCTCGAATCGCAAGGAGCAAACGCATGACCTTCCGCGAGCGCCTCGAATGGATTTTTCGCATGGCGCTGATGCTGTTCATCCTGGCTTCCTTAGCCTTTTTGAGCGCGCTGCTGGCCATCCGCTTCACCATCCAGGGACGCGAAGTCGCTGTGCCTGACGTCGTAGGGAAAAAAGCCGTCGAGGCCCAGCAGATTTTGCAGGGCCGTGGAATAAACATCAAAATCGAAGATCATATCTACAATCCCCTTCCCGTCGACGAAGTCGTGCGCCAGAGCCCGCCTGCCGGGTCGAAAGTAAAAGTCGGACAGTACGCGCATGTAGTGCTCAGCCTCGGCCCGCAAAAGGCGACAATCCCGCTTCTCGAAGAACGCAGCCTTCGCGCCGCAAGAATTGAACTCCTGCGGACCGGGATGCAAATCGGCGAAATTTCGTCTCTCTATCTTCCCGGTACATTGAACGATGAGACCGTCCTCCGCCAGGATCCCGCTCCGGGAAAGACGGACATCACCAGCCCGCACGTGAATCTCCTCGTCTCACGGGGTCCGCGCCTCGAGTCATACATGATGCCGGAGCTTGCCGGTCTCACTCTTGCTGAGGCGGAGGCAAGAATGTCGGCAACGGGACTCAAGCTTGGCAAGCTCACATTCGTGCCGACGTTAGGCGCACAACACGGCGTCGTGGTCACGCAGCCAATCCCACGCGGTTCACGGGTCGAGGCCGGCACTCCCATTGATTTACAGCTATCCCAATAGCCTGCAATCGCCTGTGCTAAACTGCCCGCTGGCGTCATGAGCTATGCGCGTATAGAAATTGCCCCTTCCATCCTCGCGTCCAATTTCGCGAAGCTGGGCGACGAAATTCGCACGGTCGAGCAGGGCGGCGCCGATGTGCTCCACGTGGATGTGATGGACGGCCACTTCGTGCCGAACATCACCATTGGGATCCCTGTCGTCGAATCTTTGCGCAAAGCAACCCACCTCCCGCTCGACGTGCATCTCATGATTGAGAATCCCGAGGAATACATCGAGGAGTTCGTGCGGGCGGGCGCCAATCGGGTTTTAGTGCATGAAGAAGCCACAGTTCACCTGGACCGCGCGCTCGCGATGATTCGAGAGTATGGCGCGGAAGCGGGAGCGGTCATCAATCCGGCCACACCCGTCGTCATGCTCTCAGAAGTCCTCGACAAAGTGGATACGGTGCTCGTGATGTCCGTGAATCCGGGATTCGGCGGCCAGAAATTCATTCCCGGGGCGTTCGAGAAGATTCGCCACCTCAGCGAATGGCGTGCGCGATATAATGTCAGGTTCCGGATAGAAGTAGACGGGGGAGTCGATCTGGAAAACATAGCCGAGCTTGCAAAAGCCGGAGCCAACACGTTCGTTGCCGGAACATCTGTCTTCCACACATCTGATCCATCGGCTTCCGTGCGTCAATTGCGCCAGCTCGCGAACAACGCAATCAGCCAAAAAGTTTGACCGGAAACAGCCTGGCCCAGACTAATTAGCGGCGGGGGATCATGAAAAAGCGGCAGCTTCTCACTGCACTTCTAGGATTGGCGATTTCTTGCGGCCTCAGTTCCAACGTCAACGCTCAACTCATCAAAAAGCCGGGAAAGAAGACTCAACCTGCCAAGCCGGCGGCGGATACAGACCCAAACTCTTCCGCTCAGCCTGACAAGATCCTTTACGATCGTGCGCTCGAAGACATCAAGCGCAGCCGCTATACGGAAGGTCGGCTCTCACTCCAGACTTTGATCAACACCTACCCCGATAGCGAGTATCTAGCGAAGGCGAAGCTAGCCGTCGCAGATTCCTATTACAAAGAAAACGGGACGTCAAACTTGACGCAAGCGGTGGCGGAGTACAAGGACTTCATCACTTTTTTCCCGTTCCTCGAAGAAGCCGCATATGCGCAGATGCAGGTCGGAATGGCGCACTACAAAATGATGGAGAAAGCCGACCGGGACAACTCGCAGGCTCAAATGGCCGAGGACGAGTTTCAAGCCATGCTTCTGAAGTATCCGCAGAGTCCGCTCGCTCCGCAGGCAGAGCAGCGTCTCCGCGAAGTGCAGGAAGTGCTCGCTGACGGCGAGTACAAGATCGCGCACTATTACTATACCAAGCAGGACTATCACGCTTCGGCCGCGCGCCTTATGGAGGTCGTCAATCGTTACCCGCTGTACAGCCAGACCGATGAAGCACTCTGGATGCTCGGCGACATTTACACGCGCGTAAAACTTTTGTCGAAAAACGAAGACCAGCGCAATTATTGGAGCGCGTTGTCCGGCAAAGTGTATGCACAAATCGTCGAGCAATACCCGCTTTCGCCACGCGCGCAGGACGCAAAAGTCCGGCTCAAACAGATGGGCCTTACTGTGCCGGCGTCGAATCCGGATGCCGTGATTCGGATGCAGAAAGAACGTGACTACGAGAAACAACACCACCAGAACGCGATGCTCAAAGCTCCCAAGAATATGCTGCGTGGCGCGCCTGACGTTTCTCTCGCCGCGCACGTTGGGCAGCCTAATTTGAATCCACCGGACGACGCCGTCGCCGCCAGCGAAGTGCTGAAGCCAAACTCGGGCAGCGGCTTCAATTTGTCTGGATCGGCTTCTACCGGCGGTGCCGCGGATACTTCTGCCGCGGGCAATTCTGGCGGCGCAACGAAGCAGCAAGATGCGGCAACTCAGGGGACCGTTGAATCCGGTCCGGGAGGCGGTACCATCCTCGGTGTGCAAATTATTCAGCCCCGTGACGCAAATGCTCCCAAGGCATCCGGAGACGCAACGGCGAATTCTCCGTCCGACGGAAGCGCTCAACCGGCTCTGTCGGCGCCTCTGCAACCTGCTGCAAACCCAGCAGATTCAGGCGGAACAGCACCAGCGGCTACAGCGTCCAATGGGAGCGCTCCCACCGCCCCAGCTGGCTCCAATGGCCAGCCAGCGGGAGCCCAGGCGGCAACTCAAACGGATCAGTCCTCATCCGATTCAAGCTCCTCCACTACCGGGCAAACAGCCACGCCTGCACAAAGCAGCTCTTCCGACGATTCCAAAGACTCCACCAGCAAGAAGAAAAAGGGTGCCCGAAAGCTAATCCCCTGGTAAAGCCCCCGTTAACCGCCTGCTAACATCTCAGGCACGCCTGTACTTCGTCTCCGTTGACGCCCCCGATGAGGGGTGCTGCAATAGGGTAGCGAAAGGGGTCGGCGTGTCGCCGTGCGGGTGCGCCGCGAGGTGGTTCAAGTGCCCAGAATTCTGGTCGCGGACGACAATACCAACATCCAGAAAATGGTCGTGTTGGCGTTTGAAGAGCGCGGTGTTGATGTAGTTGCCGTCGGAAATGGCGAAGCGGCGGTGCGCCGCATGCCCGATGCGAATCCCGATCTAGTCCTTGCCGATGTCTTCATGCCTGTGCGTAATGGTTACGAAGTCTGCGAATTCGTCAAGAAAGATACTCGCTTCGCTCACGTTCCGGTAATCCTCTTGGTCGGTGCCTTTGATCCTCTCGACGAAAAAGAAGCGCGCCGCGTCGGCGCCGATGGCGTTTTGAAAAAGCCTTTTGTTCCACCCGATCCTCTCATCGCCATGGTGATGTCGGCGCTCGAGAAAAACCCCAAGGTCGCGGCAGAACTCGCCAAAGCGCGTGAAACTCCGAAGGAACCGCCTCCGCCGCCCGTGATGGAAATTCCGGCAAAAGCCGAACCTAAGCCGCTTCCCGATTTTCCTGAGCCATCACCCGAAGAAGCGGCCGCGATTTACGGCTTCGGCAAAGGCGTCCGCTCGCTCGACGACGAGCCCGAGACCGAAGAAAGAAAAGCACCGAAAGCTCCCGTCGCGAAAGCGAAGGATAGCGACGAGGACGAAGACGATTTCGACGGAGCCGCCACCGCAACCGATTGGCGCCGCACCGGTGGAATGGATTTCGACATCCCTGAAAACACCGCTGTCGATCCGGCATATTCTTACGGCAAAGATCTGGCCCCAATCACGTTCCCGTCGGAAAAAGAAGTTCCGCCGAAGCGTATTCACGTCCGCGACGACGAGCTGGATGAATTTGACGACAAGCCTGTCGCCCCGCTGGCTCCGCTTGGACAGCAGCTCGCGCCGAAACCTGTAGAATCCTCACACGTCGCCACGGAGCAGGAAACTCAATCCTTCGCGCCTTACGGCTTGCGGCTTTCCGCCGACCCAGCACCGTCTGAGGACGACGCTCCATCCGCCTGGCACGAAAGCGCAGCGTTTCAGTCCGCGGTGAACAATCCCGCAGTTACCGAGGAAGAGCCACCGCCACCCGCCGCCCCCGTGAAAAAAGAAGAAGCTCCCGCCGTGATCGAAATGAAGCCCGCCGCTCCCGCGCCGGTCCCAACCAAGACTTCTCACTCATCCACTCCTTGGATGGATTTGACGGCACCGCCTTCGGAGTATCCAGAAGGCAGCTGGATGACGGAATCAAGCTCGGCTCACGCCGCACATGCCGCTGAATCCAAGCCCAGCTTCAAGCCCGAGCCCGAACACATATCGGATCCGGCCGCTTCCGCACCTGCATGGCGGATGGAACCTGCAGTTACGTCTCCCGCATCTTCGGAGTCGCCATGGCGTTCACCACTTGAATCG
Source organism: uncultured Acidobacteriota bacterium (assembly GCA_963729525.1). GTDB lineage: Bacteria > Acidobacteriota > Terriglobia > Acidiferrales > UBA7541 > Palsa-295. The sequence goes on along the minus strand of CAVSOB010000005.1, from coordinate 528,376 downwards.
CGACCTGCGCATCAGCATCGCGCAGAGGACGCAACTCAGGAAGAAATGCGGCCGCGTAAGAAATCATGGTTCGCCGATGCCATCGAGGCCGTCCGCGAAGTGGTTCAAGGCGGCTCGCCCGCACCGGATGAACAGCCTGTTAGCACAGCGCACCCCGAGGCCAGCGTGTCGGACGCGATTTCCGAGCGACTGCCCGAGCCTGTGGTCAGCACTGCGCTGGTAGCGCCTGTTCGTGAAGAGATCCACGAACAACCCCAACAAGAACCCGGCCCCGCCGAGGCTGCCGAGATATGGTCGCACTTCGTTGGCGGCCCGACTTCTGCAACTAAGCCCGACACCGAGATCATCAACACGCCCGCTGACAGCACTCCGTCCCACAAAGATCCGGCGCTCGAAATGCCGCCCGCGGCGCGCGTCACGCCTGAACCTTTGCTTGTCCGTGACGATCAACCGGGGCCCTCCTCCTACGAAGATCATCACGAGCACACTGCGCCGCTTCAATCGTTCCCGTTCCCGGGCGAACACGAGTCCATGAATGGCGAACAGACCGCCGATGTCGTCGAGGCCTCGCACGAGGAAGACGCGCCCATCTTTGTCGCCGCTTCCGAAGTATCGGCCGCTGACGAATCCGCGCGCGCCGATTTCGGCGAACGCATCCCGACCGTGCCTCCGCCAAATCGCGAAGCACTCGCGGGCATTCCATTTCTCATTCCCTCAGCCGCGGCACTCGAACATGTGAATTCCCCGCAAGCTCCCGCGCCACAGGCAAACCTTGACGAAGTAGTCCAGAAGGTTCTCGAGCGCCTCGAGCCCCAGCTTCACGAGTTGCTCTCGAAGAACTTGCTGAGGCCTCTCGTCGAGAACATGCTCCAAGCCGAACTCGCGAAAAAAGAAAAGTGACAATCCGACCAGGATTGTCATCCTGAACCTGGCGCAGTCGGTTCAGGCCGGCTGAAGGTCCTGCTTTTAGGTTTTTGGCTCTGTCTTCCAGCACGCCCCGATTTGACGCTCCCCGCTCGCCGCCCGTATATTGTTTGTTTCTCCTGCTCCCAAAATTTAAGCAGGCGCGCCAAAGGGACCAATGCCCCGCGAAATACCCAAAGCCTACGAGCCCCAGGAAATCGAAGCCCGCTGGGCGAAGGCTTGGTTCGACGAAAACCTCTTCCGCGCCGAAAACTCCGGTACTGCCACCGGTCCTAGATTCTCGATCGCGCTTCCTCCACCCAACGTCACCGGCTCTATCCACATGGGCCACATGCTCGAGCACACCCAGATCGATATGCTCGTCCGCTGGCATCGCATGCGTGGCGAACGCACCCTCTGGCTCCCGGGCATGGACCACGCCGGCATCGCCACGCAATTCGTCGTCGAACGCATGCTCGCGAAGGAAGGCATCAAGCGCCAGGATCTCGGCCGCGAGGAATTCGAGCGCCGCGTCTGGCAATGGAAAGCGGAAAGCGGCGGCGTAATCAAAGGCCAGATGATTCGCCTCGGCGCTTCCTGCGATTGGACGCGCGAAAAATTCACCCTCGAACCCGCGCTCTTTCGGGCAGTGCTCGAAGCCTTCCTCCGCCTCTATCGCGAAGGCCTCATCTACCGCGGCCGCTACATGGTCAATTGGTGCCCGCGCTGCCAGACCGCCATCAGCGATCTCGAAGTCGTTCACAACGAACGCACCGGCCAGCTCTGGTACATCCGCTACCCGCTCATCGGCGCGGAAGGACATCTCGTCGTCGCTACCACGCGCCCTGAAACCCTGCTCGGCGACAGCGCCCTAGCCGTCCATCCCGACGATGACCGCTACAAGCACCTCATCGGGAAAAAGGTGATGCTTCCGCTTATGAACCGCGAAATCCCCATTATCGCCGACGCCTACGTGGACCGCGAATTCGGCACTGGTGTCGTGAAAATCACGCCCGCCCACGACCCCAACGACTTCGAAATCGGCAAGCGCCACAATCTCTCCGAAATCGACGTGATGACCGACGACGCACACATGAGCGAAGCCGCTGGAAAATATGCCGGCCTCGAACGCTTCATCGCCCGCGCCCGCGTCGTAGCCGATCTCGAAGAGCTTGGCCTCATTGACCGCATCACCGAGCACACCCACTCCATCGGCACCTGCGACCGCTGCAAAGCCATCGTCGAGCCGCGCCTCTCGACGCAATGGTTCATGAAAATGAAACCGCTCGCCGACCCCGCAAAAGAAGTCGTCCTCGACAGCCTCATCGAAGTCGTCCCCGATAATCAGCGCACCATCCTGCTCAATTGGCTAGAAAATATTCGCGACTGGTGCATCTCGCGCCAGCTCTGGTGGGGCCATCGCATTCCCATCTGGCACTGCGCTGATTGCAAGGAAATGATCCCCGCGCTCGATTCGCGCGTCGAAATCATCGACGGCCACGCCCGCGCTGCAAGCCCACCCACAAAATGCCCAAAATGCGGCGGCTCAAAACTCGCTCAGGACAAAGACGTCCTCGACACCTGGTTCAGCTCCGGCCTCTGGCCCTTCTCCACACTCGGCTGGCCCGACGATACGCCCGACCTCCGGACGTACTATCCAACAAGCCTGCTTATCAGCGGCTACGACATCCTGTTCTTCTGGGACGCCCGCATGATCATGATGGGCCTCCACCTCAGTGGCGACCGCTTCGAAGATGGTTCGCGTGAGGGCACGCCGAACGCTGTTGACTTTGCGGGTGCCCAATCCTTCGCGTCGTCTGCGAAGGGTGGGGATTTTGACTCGGGCGCTTTAGCCGCTGAGGCAAACCTCGCCCGCGTAATTCCCTTCCACCGCCTCTACCTCCACTCCCTCGTTCGCACGGCCGAAGGAGCCAAAATGTCCAAAACAAAAGGCACCGGCGTCGACCCTCTCCAACTCACCGACCAATACGGCACCGACGCCATGCGCTACATGCTCGCAAGCATGTCCGCCCCGGGCACCGACATCATCCTCAGCGAAGACCGCATCCTCGGCGCCCGCGCCTTCGCCAACAAAATCTGGAACGCCGCCCGCTTCCTATTCTTCAACCTCGAGAAAATCGAAGCCCAGGGTGTCACGCTCGAAGAACTAGCCGCAGCGGAAATCCGCGCCAAAGCTCCCTATCTCACAAAAGGCGAAGGCGATCTCGTCCACCGCTGGATGTTCTCGCGCCTCTCAGCCGTCGCCGCCGAAGCGAACAAAGCCCTCGAAGACTTCCGTTTCCACGAAGCCTGCCACATCATCTACCAATTTTTCTGGGGAGATTTCTGCGACTGGTACATAGAGTGGGTCAAGCCGCAACTAGCAGACGCGAACCGTGAAATAGCAATCGCCGCATGGCGCAACATCTTCGCCGCCTTCGACGCCGCTCTCCGCCTGCTACATCCGATAATGCCGTTCCTAACCGAAGAACTCTGGCACCGCCTACCGCAGCCAGCAGGCGCGCGCTCGATCGCCCTCGACAAATTTCCCGAACCGCGCGCCCAGTGGACGAACGCCGCAGCCGAACGCGACATCGCCACGCTTCAGGAAATCATCATCGCCGCCCGCAATATCCGCGCCGAAATGAAGGTGGACCAGAAGAAAAAAATCGCAGCCGATTTGTCATCAACCGATCCGGCGATCCGCAAGCTTGTCGAACAAAATCTTGAACCCATCCTCCGGCTCGCAAGTCTTTCCGCACTCCAAATCTCCGCTGGCCGCCTCGATTCCGCCGGCGCCGCCCTGCGCTCCTCCGCCCAATTCGACCTGCGCATCGCTTACGGTGAATCAATCGACAAGCAAGCCGAAATCGCGCGGCTCAAAAAAGAAATCGAACGCCTCGCGAAAGATATTGAATCCAAAAAAGCGCGCCTAGCCGACGAAACCTTCCTAAGTAAAGCCCCCGCAAAAATCGTGGAAGAACTGAAAGCCACGCTCGCGCTGCGCATTATCGAGCATCAAAAACTTCTCGACCGCCTGGCCCAACTCGAATAGCGCCTTAAGTGGCACAGGCATTCTGTGCTCTGACGAAGACTACGTTGAACCGAAGCAGCGTCCGCCCTCGGACCGTTCGGTACCTCCCGTGTCGCGCACTTTTAACCACCATCTACAACGTCGAATACACAATCCCCACAAACAAATCCGCCTTCACCAATCCCCCGCCCCACACCGCATCCAGATCCGCCGTCGGCTTCGATGCCACCGTCTCCTCCACCGAGGCGCCCGCTCGTTTCTTCGCCTGCACCCGGTCGCGCACCGTCACCAGCATGTCTCGATATTTTGCCAATGCCGCCTTGTCCGTCACCGTCCCGTGCCCCGGCACAATCTTCGTCTCCGAATCAGCAAGCGTCAGCCCCTGCGACGCCCCCGCGATCATCCCCTCGATGCTTCCACCCGTGGACTTATCGATGAACGGATAAAACTCGCTGAAATACACGTCGCCCATGTGCAGCACATTACTTTTCGCGTACCGGACATAAATGTCGCCGTCCGTATGTGCCGGCTGAATGTACCCCATGTGGATTTCTTCTCCGTCGAAATACAGCCTCATCGAATCCTCAAACGTCTGCCCCGGCCACGCCTCCGCCGGCGCCGGATCGAAATGCAAACCGAACCCGGCAACATCCTGCGGCGTCGACAGCCTCTTCCGCGTATTTTCATGAGCGCAGATCGTCGCTCCGCCCTGATGGATCGGCGCATTGCCGTCCGTATGGTCGAAATGCCAGTGCGTATTGACCAAAATTTTCAGCGGCGCATTGCCAATCGCATCCAGCGATGCCTTCAGCTTCGGCGCTACCGCCAGATAACTCGAGTCCACCAGAATCTTCCCGTCCGGCCCGTTCAGCACCACCATGTTTCCGCCCGGCCCATGCAGCCAGTAAATGTTGTCGCGCAGCTTCTCTGTCTCGAGCGGAATCGCCGACCCCTGCGCCCGCATCTGTGCCAGTCGCTCCGCGCTACTCCCCTGCTGCAAGCCTTCCGCCACGCGCGAGCCGACGCGACCGCCTGAAGCGGCCCTCATCGCTTCTGGAGCGAGCCCCGCGACAAATCCGCCCACCGCTAGCACAGCGCCGCCCCGCAAAATCTCCCGCCGGCTGATTGGTCGCGCCAACGTTTTCATGATTCCTCTCTTTTCGCCCTAGGCTTCGCTTCGTTGCGTGCGTCATTTTATCCTGGGCGCGTCGTAGAGGCGAGCCATCTACTTAAATTTCAGCGTACTGAGCCGCTCGAATCGCGGACATCCCCGCGGGCATCACTTAAGTGAGGAGGTGACAACATGCGATTCGCTAGGATTGTCTTCGCAGTGGCCGGAATGTACGGCATCGTGGTTCTCGTTCCGCCGCTCTTCCTCGAATCGAAATTCGGCCACGACTACCCTCCGCCAGTCACGCACCCGGAATTTTTCTACGGCTTCTTCGCGCTTGGAATTGCCTGGCAAGTCCTATTCCTGACTCTCGCCACCGATCCCATCAAGTACCGCGCCATGATGATTCCATCCATACTCGAAAAAACAGGATATCCCGTCGCTCTGATCGTCCTGCATCTTCAAAATCGCATCGCCCCGCGCATGTTCGCCATCGGAAGCCTCGACTGGCTCTTCCTAATCCTCTTCGCCATCGCCTACGCCAAAACCGCTCCCGACACAGCCAATCTTCACGTACCACTAGCCCCAGGCCGCCGTCCTGACGTTCAGTAGCGTAGGCTTCAGCCTGCGCCAACGGAACAAAACGCCACCCAAGAATCGAACTTCCCTCAAACGCGTGTTCGTTCTTTTCGCTCCTTTCAAGCAACGCCAACTTCCCGCCCGTTGTATAATCCCAACCCAACAAGCCCTAAAACAAAAATCCCCTCGGGAGGTCGCATGCGAATACTCCGGCCCCTCGCACTAATCCTAATCGCACTCGTCGCGCGCCCAGCCTTTCCCCAAGACGCCCCCGCCAAGCGCCTCACCAATCATGACATCATCGAAATGACCAGCCTCGGTCTCTCCGACGACGTCATCATCGCCAAAATCCGCAGCGCCACCGGCGCCGATGGCTCCAAATTCGACACCACCGTCGATGGCCTCAAAGCCCTCAAAGCCGCCAACGTCTCCGACGCCGTAATCAAAGTGATGATCAACCCCGCTCCTCCGCCTCCGCCTATTGTCACAACCGCCGCCCCCATGACCCTCGATCCCAACTTGCCTCCTCCAGAAGTCGGCGTGTATTGGAAGGACGGACCGACCTTTGTCTTGATCGAAGGTGCCGCAATTAGCCGCATGAAAGCCGGAGGCCGCGCGGGCAGTTTCGCCACCGACGGTATCCGCAGCCAGCACTGGGACGCCACCCTCGAAGGTCCCACTTCGAAAAATCGCGTGAAGGATCGCCGCCCGCTTTTCTACCTCTACGTTCCCGATGGCGGCAGCGCCGCCGACTACCTATTGATCAAGCTCAATAAGAAAGGTGATCGCCGCGAATTTCAGGTGGGCTCCTTCGGAGGCGTCACCGGCGGTAAATCCGGCGTGAAAAAAGATAAGGAGGTGCCGTTCACCTCCGATCATGTCGGCATCCGCACCTACAAAATCACTCTGAGTGAAGACCTCAAGCCCGGGGAGTACGCCTTCTTCATGGGCACAGGCGCGCAGGCCAACATGGCAAGCCGCACTGGATCAGCCTCCTCAGGTGGAAACGCATCCGGCCGGGTCTACGACTTCAGCATCCCCGAATAGCCGCGCGAACAAATCGAAGCTACGCGGTATCCGGATTGAATGGGTGGGTCACTCGCCCAACCGTGTTTTCGATTACGTGACGAATTAGGATCTGGCACCCAGTCTGCTCCGTCCGGCATCTGATTTTTGAAACCGAACGGTGATGCCGGACGTAAAAGGGCTTGGAGGATTACCATGATTGAATCCTCAGATCTGCGAATGACGAGAATTCCGCTCAACCACGGAGCCGGCCATATTCCCGCACTCGGCTTTGGCACCTTAATCCCCGACCCAGCCGTGACGATAACTGCGACCAGAGACGCACTGGAAGCCGGATTCCGGCACTTCGATTGCGCGGAACGATACGGGAACGAGCGTGAGGTAGGCAGCGCATTGCAGGCAGGACTTGCCGCTGGACGGATCGCGCGCGAAGACATTTTCGTCACTACAAAGCTGTGGAACTCCAATCATCGGCCCGAGCGCGTCGAACCGGCATTCGAGGCGAGTCTGGAAAGACTCGGGCTCAAGTGTCTGGATCTCTACCTCATTCACACTCCCTTTGCATTTCAACCCGGGGACGACCAGGATCCGCGGGATAAAAACGGTAACGTCCTTTACGACCACGACGTCACATTGCTCGACACCTGGAAAGCGATGGAAACTCTCGTGGACCATGGCAAGTGCCGCGCCATCGGACTTTCGGATGTCAGCTTAAACGAGGTGAAACCCATCTATGAATCAGCGAGAATCAAGCCAGCCGTGATCCAGGTAGAAGCACACCCGTATCTGCCGGAAACGGAGCTATTGGAATTCTGCAGAGAGACGGGCACTGTGTTTTTGGCTTTTGCACCATTAGGTCACGGGATGCGGCCGGGGCCGCTCGAAGATCCCGTCATTTTGGCTATCGCCGCGCGAGTTGGAAAGACGCCGGCACAGGTGCTGCTGGCTTGGGCGGTGCAGCGCGGCACCGCATTGCTTACAACGCCCCGGAGTGCGGCCCGGGCGAGAGAGAATTTCGACATCTCTCCGCTTCCAAAGGACGCGCTCGATGAAATCAATCGAATCCAAACCAGACAGAGACTGAATCCAGTGGTGAAAACCGGCGTTCCGGGTTTCATTCCACAAGGGAGCTGAACAAGGTACATGAATATAAATGCGAAACCGCAACTGGAATGGTCAGACAGCGTGAGGTGTCAATGACGAAACTGACGAGCTTTCAAGCGGACATTCGCCCGCTGTTTACGGAGCGAGACATTGAAGGCATGAAAAAGGGGTTCAACCTGGCAAGCTATGAAGAGGTCAAAGCGCACGCGGACGCCATCTACGACCGCATCCGGGGAATCGGTGGCGCGGTAATGCCACCGCCGCCCCCGAGAGGAGAAGGTCCTTGGCCTCAGGCTCGCATTGAGCTATTCGCGAAGTGGATGGCGGACGGGTACCAACCGTAGGCGAAGTCATCTCTTCGTCATCAACGTCCGCGGCTCAAGCCCTTATGAAGCTACTCGGGCACAGCGCCGCTCACGCTGCTGTTTAAATTTAACGATCACATCGGTGGCTAAGGCGATTTCACCACGCCGCGAAGGGCCAACACCCACGTCGAGCGGGTCAGCCACAGCGAGTTGCAATTCACTCTCAATCGAGCGAGCCGTACTGCCACCATTGAAGGAGGACTTATGTCAAATGAGAAAACAGGAAGCGCCGCCAGTGCGAGTCGAGCGTTGCAGCCCCCAGAAACAAATCCTCTCGATTTTGTGCCCGACAAAATTCCTTTCGACACTCCCTATGGCCCACCGATATCGCTAGACCGAGCCCAGGCGGTTATTTACGCGGCGGTGGCAGAAGCGAAGAAGCGGGATTGGAAGATGAACGTAGCGGTGGTCGATTCCGGCGGTAACCTTGTCGCCTTCCAGCGAATGGACGGTGCGATGCTTGCCTCCATTCAGATTGCCGAGCACAAGGCGCGAGCAGCCGCCACCTTCCGGCGCGAAACGAAGCAGTTCGAGGACGGCATTCAGCTTATGCATCTCAACTATCTGCTCGCGTTCGATGGAATCATTGCTTCTCGAGGCGGCATCCCACTGATCGAACAAGGAGCGATTATAGGCGCAGTCGGTAGTTCAGGAGGCACGGACTCCCAGGACGACATCGTCAGCAAGGCAGGCTTGGCTGCAATCAACCCACCGTCGGCAACGAACAAATAATCCAAATCCCGAAAAAGTGTCGGGTGCAATCAACCGGTCTCCGAGACAGACAAATAGACAGGAGAATGTTATGACAACTGCAAGCGCAGTTACGAAACCATTACAGATCCGCGTGACCCGGCGGTCGCCCGCCTATTGGCGTGTCACGATCGACAACCCCCCGATCAACGTGATGGGCCCGGAGATGCTCCGGGAATTCCAGGAAGTCATCAACGCTCTCGAGGCCGACGAGCAGGTTAGGGTCGTGGTGTTCGACAGCGCGGTCGACGACTACTTCCTGAATCACTCCGATTTCACGGCCAAGCTTGAGGACCTGACCGCAATGCCGGCGGGCCCCACAGGCTTGCCGCCCTGGCCGGACTTTCTCGCGCGTCTGACCCGTTTGCCAGTCGCCTCCATCGCCCTCATCCGCGGTCGCGCGACCGGCAACGGCAGCGAGATCACGCTGGCCTGCGACATGAGTTTTGCCAGCCGCGAAAAGGCCATCATCTCGCAATGGGAGGTGGGCGTGGGGATGGTAGCCGGCGGCGGCCCCATGGCTCGGCTTCCGCAACTTATCGGCCGAAACCGCGCCCTCGAGGTGCTCTTGAGCTCGGAAGACATCAGAGCAGACCAGGCCGAGACCTACGGCTATATCAATCGCGCTCTGCCCGACGCCGAGCTAGATGCGTTCGTAGAAGCGCTCGCCACCCGGATCGCCAAGTTCGACAAATGGGCGATCGCCAACACCAAGCGCCTCGTCAACACCAGCCTGCCGCCGGACGTCGAGCTCGGCGCCGGGTGGGATGCGTGCATCGCTTCGCTCGGGCGACCCGCCGCCCAGGATGGGATCAAAGCACTGATGGCGCGCGGTTTCCACAAGCCGGGCGATGTCGAAAATCGGCTCGGTTACTACCTGGGCCAAATCGCAGCGCGTTAGTCCAATTCAGGAGGGCGGTATGGCGGTCACCACTGAAATCGCGCCGGATATCTATCGCATCTCGATCTTTGCCCAATGGGGGAATTTTCAGTTCAACCATTTTCTGGTGAAAGACGATGAACCGCTGCTGTTCCACACCGGGCTGCGCGGAATGCACGCGGAAATTCGCGAGGCCGTCTCAAAGCTCATCAACCTTTCCGAGTTGCGCCACATCAGCTTCAGCCATTTTGAGTCAGACGAGTGCGGGTCGCTCCCTGACTGGCTGGCTGCAGCGCCCAAGGCCGACGTGATCTGCAGCCAGGTTGGCGCCCTCGTGAACATGAACGACTTCATTGGCCGGGAGGCACGCGGCCTCGCTGACGGCGCGACCTTTGCGACCGGGAAGTACCGCTTTCGCTACTGCCAGAGTCCCCATCTGCCCCACGGCTGGGACGCCGGCGTCCTCTTCGAAGAAACGCAGAGAACACTGCTCTGTTCCGACCTGTTCCATCACATGGGCGACGTCGAACCGCTCACCTCTGCCGATGTAGTGGGCCGCTCGCGTCAGGCGATGAAGGAATTTCAGGCGGGCAAGATGGCGGAGTATGTGCCCTACACACCACTCACCGCGCAGAACTTGAAAAAGCTCGCCGACCTTGAGCCCAAAACGCTCGCCATTATGCATGGCTCAAGCTTCACGGGTGACTGCGCCCACGCACTCGAGGACCTCAATGTAATGTTACGCGAGGTCTTTGGTCCGCGGAAGTAGAGGCGAAAAGCAGTTGTGAATGGGAGGGAGACTCGGGACACCGTATTTGTAATGAACACCATATTGAAAGGAGGCTTCAATGACGGCCGTACAAGTCGAACAGAAGAGCTACGAGATGCCCCCGCGCGAGGGGATCAGCGTCGCCCATTTTCTCACCGTCGCCGACGTCGAGCGATCGGCTCGCTACTACGAAAAGGTTTTCGGCGCTCGCATTCTGACCATGGGTGACGGCAACGCGCCTCCGTACCTTCAGCTTGCGAATATCTGGATGATTTTGAACGTGGGGGGCGGGCCGACGCCAGACAAGCCGACGGTAACGCTCAGCGTCCCCGACCCGAATCACCTCAACAGCTTTATGAATTTCCGTGTTGCGGATATTCAAGCGTGCTATGAGTTATGGAAAAGTCGAGGAGCCGAGTTCATCACGCCGCCGATTCCCAAGTACGGCGAGATTCGCTGCTACATCCGCGATCCTGACGGCTATATTATCGAGGTCGGACAAAGCACCTCCCTCAAGTACGGTTAGCGCTTGCGCAACTTAACGAATCGTACGCTCCGATTCCGCTGAAGCATTTAGCTTCTTGTCAAAATGGGAGGCTCAAGATGAACGATCAACAAAAGATCGAGCAGAATTCTGTCGCGCGAGATCAAGAAATCCGTGCCGCGCTGGATCAGCACTGGGCCGCCTCCGATGCCAACGATTTTGTAACGGAACACCTCATCTATCGCGAGGACGCGGTGCTGGAATACCCGCAGTCGGGCGAGCTAACCCGCGGTCGAAGCAACATACAGGGCCAGCGCGAGAGCCAGCCGAACAAAAAGCGGTTTACTATCCGGAGAATCATCGGCAGCGGCGATCTTTGGGTCACCGAATTCATCCTCATGTATGACGCCAAGCCGTCCTACACCGTGAGCATCATGGAGTTCAGTGGCGACAAGGTTGCGCGGGAAACACAATACTTTGCGGATCCATTCCCGGCTCCCGCATTTCGCGCTCAATGGGTCGAACGGATGCCCACATAATCTCGAGGCCGAAACCGATGGCCAAAACAGAATCGAGGGATAACACGTGGATTGGAAACGGTTGGTAGAGTTTGCGCTGCTGGGTAGCAGTGGTTTGGAACAATGCGCCATCCTGCTGGTACGCGTTTCGATCGGGCTGTTCTTCGCCATCTCCGGGGCAAACAAATTATTTGTCGCCGGCGGCACGAAACCTGTTTACGAATCGCTCGTTAAGGCTAAAGTGCCGTTTCCGCGTCTGACGGCTTATTTCGTGGCGGGTGTCGAGTTCGTCGCCGGATCCTTGCTGGCCGTAGGGTTTCTTTCGAGCCCGGCCTGCGCGGCTTTAATGATTGATATGATCGTCGCCACCCTGACCACCGCGGTTTCCACCATGCCTAAAGGACTCTCGCCTCTTAGCTGGCTCGACGATTTCCTCTACCTTCCCGAAGTCCTGTACGTGCTCTTCTTTATCTGGCTGATCTGTTCTGGTCCGGGAGCGTTCAGTGTTGATTACTGGATCGCCGGTAAGTTACTGAGGTGATCGAGCGTCCCGTCGGCGAGGGGAAGCTTCATGCGGGAGAAATCCTAACGGTATGGCTCGACTTCTATCGGTGAACGTCGGGCTTCCGCGCGACATCGTGTGGAAAGAGCGCACCGTACACACCGGCGTCTGGAAGAGTCAGGTGGCCGGTCGCTGTCGCGTCGGCCGTCTGAATCTCGAGGGAGACGGTCAAGGCGACCTGGCCGGGCACGGAGGTGAACATCGAGCCGTCTTCGTGTATCAGATCGAATCGTATCGCTATTGGCAGGAGCAACTGAAGAGAAGCGATTTCGTTTATGGACAGTTCGGTGAGAACTTTACAATAGAAGAATTGGCTGATGATGCCGTGTGCATCGGCGATCGATTTCAGATCGGCACCGCACTTTTTGAGGTCACTCAACCCCGCGTCACATGCTTTCGCGTCGGCATTCGGATGAACGAACCCCGGATGGCCTCATTGCTCACATCCAGCGGCCGCCCGGGCTTCTATTTCCGCGTTCTCCGTGAAGGTGAGGTGGCTGCCGGCGACGAAATTGTCAAGGTGGGAGAGGCAGGAGAGCGCATGACCGTCGCTGAGGTCAACGCCCTCCTCTATTTGCCCAATCATGCGCGCGATCGTTTGGAGCGCGCGTTACAGATCGAAGCGCTTTCGCCCGGATGGCGCGGCTCGTTTGAAGCGCTACTCCAGAGTCAAAAAAATGTGGCGGCAACGGGAAACGCGGGATTGGCGCCTGCCGCGGCAGCCCATCCGGCCTCGCCAGGATTTCAGTCGCTCGTCGTGACCTCAATTGATCGCGAGTCCGCGGACGTTCTCTCGTTTGCCATGCAGAGCGCTGACGGTCACCAGCTTCCCGTGCCTTTGCCGGGTCAGTACGTCGTTGTGCGTCTGAAACCCGCCGCCGGCGGCCCGACGCTTTTTCGCAGCTACTCGCTCTCGGGTCCACCCGCAACGGAACGTTATCGAATTAGTGTGAAGATCGAGCCGGATGGGGCGGCTGGAAACTACTTGCGAGAGCATCTCCGTGCAGGAGACCATCTCGACGTCAGCTCGCCGCGCGGAAGTTTTATTCTGCAACGGGGAGAGCGGCCGATCGTACTGCTCAGCGCCGGGATTGGTGCGACACCAGTACTCGCGATGCTGCATGCGCTCGCGGCGGCACGCTCCACGCGTCAGGTCATCTGGTTGCACTCAGCGCGTGATGGGCAGCATCATCCGTTTGCCGGCGAAGTCCGCAATCTCATGCGCGCGCTAACGAACGGCCGCAGCTACATCTGTTACACCAAACCAGACTCAAACGACAAAACGGGTGAGGATTTCAATGCAACGGGTCGCTTCTCGCCAGCGGTTTTCGATCAACTTGGACTGCCACGAGACGCTGATGTCTACCTTTGTGGGCCAACCCAATTCATGGCGGACATGAAAGAGGCGCTCCCAGCCTTAGGTGTGGCACCGGAGCGCATTCACATCGAGATCTTCAACGGCGGCGAGTCGATGACCCCTGGCGTCGTTGGCGCAACGACGCGAGCTCCGCATCGGCCTAGCGATGAAGCAAACACGGGTCCGCTAATATCGTTCGCACGCAGTGGCGTCACCGCGCACTGGAACGCGTCGCGGTACGGGAGCATCCTGGAAATGGCCGAGGCCTGTGATGTCCCGGTCCGTTGGGCCTGTCGAACTGGTGTGTGTCACAACTGCGAGAGCGGTTTGGTCTCGGGGGCGGTCGTCTACGACCCGGAGCCACTCGACAGGCCGGCTGATGGCAACCTTCTCGTATGCTGCTCACAGCCGACTAGCGATGTCGTCATCGATTTGTGAAGCTATAGGACGGGTGGGGCACCCTCACGCGCTATTGGATTACGAGTCTCGAATTCAACATCTATCCGGACCGCGATCTTTTTTTAGGGCTTTGCAGGTTCCTCGGGTCCCAACCCTGTTTATTGCCGACTGACGGCCACATGCTTTTCGTCTCGTTCAATGACGGCCATATGGCCTCGTCATAGGTGCACGGGATGCTGTACCACTCATCAAAGCTCCGATGTGTGGGAAGCCGGTCTTCAGCGCTCCCCAAGTGCCATTCAAGCATGTCCGCCAATGCCAACCGCATGAGGACCTGTCCAATTTTAATATCCCGAGTCAGGCCATCGCGAACAAAACCGTTGAATCCTGTTAATCATTATGCTACCGTCATCGCTGAGTTATGCGAACAAGGCAAAACTCGAACAGTAGCACCGTTCCCAAATTGGGAAGCGGCCGAGGTGTACCTCTGCCCCGGCGCCACCAACGTCTAATCGAGAATGCGCGATTAAAATCCAAGCTAAATGGCAGCGATTCCAGCCAGTTGCAAATTTCTAATCGCGAACGGATGGCAATTTCTCCTCACACCTACTCGCTCTTTGCCAGCTTCGAGCCTCAATCCCCCAGCCTCCAGAGTCCCTCGCCGCCATGTTGCGACCGGCTAACCGCAAATCTGGAATTAGAATTCCACCTAATGGGCTGCAAAACCAATCACATGCAATTTTCTAATCGCAAATTTTCAGCGATTTTTCATTGCAGTTTTTCGGACCTGGGATCTGTCGGCTCATCACTTGGTCACTCACTTGCCCAGAGCGGGCTCGATGCCCGTGAGGGGTCACTCATCACTGCCCTTCCCTGGCCGCCATCTGTTAGGCGGCTAATCGAGACACCGCGATTAGAATTTCTCGTAACCTCAAAAAGGAACAAGGCACTACAAAATCTTAATCGAGACAAAAGCGGCAGTTTTCAATCCGCTCTTCCTGGCTTGCGTTTGCGCCTATTTGTCACTCGCCACTCACTTGCCCAGATCAGGCTCCTCGCCTGCGAAGGGTCACTCATCACTCGCAGTGACGCCTTTCTTGTGCCGTCCGCCCGCCTCAAGTATGCTTCCCTGCTCCCAATGCCCACCGCGCGCATGGCAACCCTTCCCGGCACCACCGACCGCCGCATCGACGCCCTCCTCGCCCTCCTCGCCGAGAATTCCACCATCGTCATCAGCGGCGCAAAAATCGCCCAGGAGATCGGCGTCTCCCGTCAGCAAGTCTGGCGCTGGATCGAAAAGCTGCGCGCTCTCGGCGTTCGCGTCAAAGGTCACGCCGCTACCGGCTACCACATCGAGCGCGTTCCTGACATTCTCGCGCCGCAACTTCTTAGCAACCAACTCTCTGGCACAGCCTTCGCGCGCCGCATCTATCACTTCTTCAAAATCGATTCCACCAACAACGTGGCTATGCAGCTCGGCGAAGCCGGCGAACCCCACGGCGCCGTCGTTCTCGCCGAAGAACAAACCGCTGGACGTGGCCGCGCCGGTCGCAAATGGCTTTCCGAAAAATCCGCTGGCATTCATTGCACCGTACTCCTCCGACCGCGCATCCCGCCTGCCTACGCGCCGCTTCTCACTCTCGTCGCCGGCCTCGCCGCTCGCGACGCGTGCGCAGAAGAAATCAGTAGCGCGAATCCAGAAAAGAGTGCGGTCCACAACCTCGACATTCGCTGGCCCAACGACCTCCTCTTCGGTGGTCGAAAATTTTCCGGCATCCTCACCGAAATGCACGCCGAACCCGACCGCGTTCATTACGCCGTCATCGGAATCGGCATCAACGTGAACCAGACCAAAATGCCTGCCGAACTTGCCGATCTCGCCACGTCGCTTCGCATCGAAACGGGCAAACCGCATTCGCGCCTTCAGCTTTTGATTCGGTTGCTGCTTCACCTCAACCGCTACTACAATCAGTTCATCGCCGAGGGAGCCGAGCCCATCCTCCGGCGTTTCGCGGAAGTCTCGACATACTTCAAAGGCAAGCACGTGAAAATTTCCACCGCTACCGAAACCTTCACCGGAATCACCGCTGGACTCGAGCCCAGCGGCGTCCTCCGCGTTAAGCGCGATGACGCCCGCGGCAGCGAGCTGATCCTTTCAGGCGACGTCAGCGAGGCTCCCTGATGCTCCTCACGCTCGACGTCGGCAACACCAACACAGTCCTCGGCGTATTCCGTGGCATCGACCTCGTCGCCCACTGGCGCCTCACCACCGCCCGCGACCAGACCATCGACGAATACGGCATCCTCACGCGCGAGCTCTTCACCCTCGAGAATCTCGAGCCGCGCGAAATCGGCGGCGTCATCATCAGCTCCGTCGTGCCGCCCCTGAATTCCACACTCGCCGGAATGGCCGAGCGATACTTCAGCAAAAAAGCTCTCTTCGTCGAGCCCGGCATCAAGACCGGCATGCCCGTTCAATATGACAACCCGCAGGAAGTCGGCGCCGACCGCATCGTCAACAGCGTCGCCGCCTTCGACAAGTACGGCGGCCCCTGCATCGTCGTCGATTTCGGCACCGCCATAAATTTCGACGCCGTCTCCGCACGCGGCGAATATCTCGGCGGCGTCCTCTGCCCTGGCATCGGTATTTCCGCCGACGCTCTCTTCGCCCGCGCGGCGCGTCTCTTCCGCGTTGAAATCAAAGACCCCGGCAAAATCATCGGCACCAACACCGCGGCCTCCATGCAATCCGGCCTCTTCTACGGCTACACCGACATGGTGGACGGCATCCTCGAGCGAATGAAAGAAGTGATGGGCGCAAAAACAAAAGTGATCGCCACTGGCGGCCAGGCCAGCCTGATCGGCAGCGCGTCGCGCCACATCGAAACCGTCGACGAATACCTCACGCTCGAAGGCCTCCGCATCATCTGGGAACGCAACCAGCCCAGCGCCCAAGATCGCGGCAGTGGTGCTGGAGCCACGCCGAAAAAAATCTCTACGTTACGCCCTCGTACGTGACAAGGACCTGACGAGGATCTGACCGGCCTCGCCGCTTTCATGGAAACTTTCAACTACTTCAACTATTTCACCGAAATTGAAGAATATTTCTGGCGTAAACGCGGCGCGCATCTTCTTGTCTCGCCTCTCGATTGGGCCATCGTCGAAACGTGGCAGAAAGCAGGCGTACCTCTCGAAGCCGTGCTGAAAGGAATCGATCGCGCCTTCGAAAGCTGGTCACGCTCCCGTCGCGCCGCAGGCGGGCGCCAGCTGAAAAGCCTCGCGTATTGCGTCGACGCAGTTCTCGATGCCGCCGAAGAAGCAAGCGAAGCGGCAGCAGGCTCCGGCCCCGAGATCAGGCGGACGCAACCCGCCGCCGAGCCGTTCTCGCGCGAGGAGCTGAAGAAATATTTCGAGCGCAACGCGGCCCGTTTGCGCACGGCCGCAGAAAAACGGCGCGCTGCGAACACTGCACTATCGACGCGGCTCGACGAGACCGCGAAACGCGTCGACGAGGCGCGCACGCTGCTCGAGTCGCCTTCTGCGCTCGATCTCGAAGACCTCGAACGCCGCCTCACTGTGCTCGAAGAAAAACTCAGCGCGACGCTTTCCGCTGACGCCGACGAAGAAGCCATGCTCGCGATCCGTCGCGAAATGGATCGCTCGCTTGCCCCTTACCGGCGTAAGATGTCCGCTGACCAGCTCGCTCAGCTGGAGCGCCAATACATTCAGAAGCGTTTGTACGAATTGTTCGAGATTCCACGGCTGAGTCTTTTTTATCTCACGTAGCCGCGCAGCGCACACACTGATGCCGACAATGGACGTCACAATCGAAAAGCTCATTTACGGTGGCGAAGGCCTCGCACATCATGACGGTGCGACCGTTTTCGTTCCGTTTGTACTGCCTGCTGAACGCGCCGCAATCCTGCCAACCGAGCAGAAGAAGAAATTCATTCGCGCGCGGCTCGAACGCGTGCTCGATGTTTCGCCGGAGCGTATCGCGCCACGCTGCCCGCATTTCGGTGTCTGCGGTGGCTGCGACTATCAGCACATTCCCTACGAGGCGCAACTCAAGTACAAGACCGAAATCCTGCGTGAGACGTTTCGGCGTATCGGCCGCATCGAATGGCCCGGCGAGATCACCGTTCACGCGTCCAAGCCCTGGAGCTACCGAAACCGCGCGCAATGGAAAGTTCGTCCCCCGAAAGATTCTTCTGCGGACGAGGCATCGCCGGCCGAGCTCGACAAGCTCGGCATTGGCTACTTTCGCGCAAATTCAACCGCGCTATGCGCTGTGCACAACTGCCCGATTCTCTCGCCGCTACTGCTCAAAACTCTTCTCACTCTGCGCGACGCACTTGCGGCCGGCGCGCTGCCGCGCCAGTTGCGCGAATTCGAGGCGTTCTCGAATGCGTCCGATTCGAAGCTGCTTCTCACTGCCACATTTGCTGGATTTCCTCTACGAGCCGCGGAACTCGCCGAGAAAATTCGTGCGCTCGTACCGGAAATCGAAAGCCTGCTTTTCCACGATCCCGGCAAAGAGCGCATGGAGCTTTTTGGCCCGGGCTTTATCGAATACGAGGCCGGGGGCCAGACGTTTCGCGTCGGTCACTTGTCATTTTTTCAGGTCAATAACTCGCTTGTGGATGAGCTTGTCCGTGACGTGGTCGATCGAGACGTGGGCGGTGGCCTCGCGCTCGATCTCTTCGCCGGTGTGGGGCTTTTCGCGACGGCGCTTGCGAAGAAATTCGACCGCGTGGTCGCGGTCGAGGCGAATCCTGCAGCCGCTCGTGATCTCGAAACAAATGCGCGTGGCGGCCCGATTGAAGTGCGCGCGGCCGACGTCGAGCGTTTCCTCGAGCGCTTCAAGGAGAAACCTGAATTCGTTGTGCTCGACCCACCGCGCGACGGAATGGCTCGCCCTGCTCTTGACCGTATCGCAAGAATTCAGCCCGCCCGCATCGCGTATGTTTCCTGCGAGCCGCCGACGCTGGCGCGCGATCTCGCCGTCCTGCTCGCAGCCGGCTACGAAATCATAGATATGGATCTCTTCGATCTTTTTCCGCAAACATTTCACATGGAGGCTGTGACCCGGCTTCGCCGGCGCGAATGAAGCTCCCCGCACTGTGGATCGCGGCGGCGTTTGCGGCGGGCATCGCGCTCGTCACGCGATGGCCGCATCAACCGCTGATGTGTGCCGCCGTCGCCGCTTTAGCGATTCTCGTTGGCGGCATTCTCATCCGGCGCAATTTTATTTTTACAGCTGGCATCTGTGCTCTCTCAGCGTGGGGGGCGCTCGGCAGCCTCGCATTCGGAATTGAGCAAACGGTGGTGCCAGCGAATCACGTCACGCGGCTGATCGCGGCGAATCGTATCGACCTGACCGAACCACTGCGCTGGCGCGGGCGTCTTCGTGAAGACCCACTCGTGATGCCGTGGGGCCGTCGCTACGAAATTGACATCGAGCAAGTGGAATCCGCGGGACAGATAATTCCGGCGAGCGGAGGATTGCGGGCAAATATCTACAACAATCCGAGACAGCCGATTGAAATCTCCGAGACGCTTCGCGCAGGTGATCGGCTCGAAGCCCTAGTGCGCGCGCGGCCACCGCGAAATTTTCTCGATCCGGGCGCGTTCGACATTCATGGCTATCTCGGGCGCCAGAGAATCAATTTGATCGGGTCGTTGAAGAGCGGCGAACTGCTGCGCCTCATCGATCGCCCAACGCCGACGCTGCTGCAACGGCTAGCGCGAGCGCGTGGCGACCTGCTGGCGCGATTAGACGCTCTTTTCGCTGGCCAACCCGATCAGCAGGCGGTTCTGCGAGCGATGCTGCTGGGCGATCGCTCGTTTGTGGATTCGGAAACGGTGACGGCATTTCAGAAGACAGCCGTCTATCACGTTCTTGTAGTAGCCGGGCTGCACGTTGGCGCGCTAGCCGTGTTTTTTTTCTGGCTCGGACGCAAATTGCGATTTTCGGTCGGCGCCTCGAGCCTCGTTACGTTTCTGGCGCTCGCCGCGTATGTCGGGATGGTGCAGGATCGCCCGCCTATTCTGCGCGCCGCTCTGATGGTGGCGCTCTATCTGTGTGCGCGGCCATTCTTCCGGCGTGTCGAACTGCTGAACACGATTGCGCTCGCGGCGCTCGTAATTCTCTTCTGGAAGCCATCGCTGCTGAGGGATTCGAGCTTCGAGCTTTCATTTCTCGCCGCCGCCGTGATCGCTGCGCTCGCGCTTCCGTGGATGGATCGCACAAGCGCGCCGTATCGCGCTGGACTCGCGCACCTCGGTGACGTGACACGCGATATCGTGCATTCGCCAAAAGTGATTCAATTTCGAATTGAAATGCGAGCAGCCGCGAACTGGCTCGCTTCGCGGATGCCGAAGCGTTTTGCTTCGCGCGCCTCTACCCTGCTTACCCTTCCAGTCAGCGCCGGGCTCCGGCTCTGGGAGATCGTGCTGCTTTCCGTCGTGATTCAGTGGGGCATGATGCCGATTCTGGCTCAGGATTTTCATCGCGTGAGCCTTGCGGGGCCGCTGAGCAATATTCCCGCCGTAATTCTCACTGGGCTGATCGTCCCGCTGGGTTTTCTGACGCTCCTTGCGACCTTTGTATGGGCGCGGCTATCTCTACTGCTCGCGCGCATGCTTGGCTTTCTTGCGACATCACTTCTCGCAATCGTGAAGTGGGCCGGCGCCTGGCCGCGGGTTTCGTATCGCATTCCGGGGCCGCCAATTTGGCTGATTGCGGCTTTCTTCGTTGCGCTTGTTTGCGTGGCCGTTGCTGCACGCGCGGCTGTGGCGCTCCGAACCAACCGCCTTGGGCGACGCAAATTCGCGCCGCCGATGCGGCCGCTGGAATGGACGGCCATCGTTGCGCTTGTCGCGCTGAGCGCACTCGTCGCGACACATCCCTTCGCTCCAGTCTTGAATCGCGGGAAGCTGGAGGTGAGCGTGCTCGATGTGGGGCAGGGTGATTCGATCTTCACCGCGTTTCCTGATGGCCGGACGATGTTGATTGATGGCGGCGGACAGCCGGGTTCGGAATGGGTCGGCGGTCAACGTTCAGGGCTCGACGTGGGCGAGCAAGTGGTGTCGCCGTATCTGTGGTCGCGTGGAATCAAAGGTCTCGACGTGGTGGCGCTCACGCATGCGCATCACGATCACCTCGATGGATTGCACAGCGTGCTCGATAACTTTCGCGTGGGAGAATTGTGGATTGGCCGCGACGAGGAGACCGTTGCGTTTGAAAGCCTGCTGAAGGAAGCGCGCGAGCGCGGCGTGCGCGTGGTGCACGAAGTGAGCGGAAGCAAATTCGATTGGGACGGTGTCACTGGCGACGTGCTCTGGCCTGCTGACCCGACGCCAGTTAACGCGGCGTCGAATGACGATTCGCTTGTGCTGCGGCTCGAGGACGAAAGCGTGCGATTCCTTCTGGCGGGGGACATTCAGAAGAAAGTGGAGCAACGGCTCGTTAAAGAAGACGCTGAGATTACGGCCGATTTCCTCAAGGTGCCGCACCACGGCAGCAAGACGTCATCCACTCCGGATTTCGTGGCAGCTGTGGCGCCGAAAGTGGCCGTCGTCTCGGCGGGCGAAGCGAATCCCTTCGGTCATCCAGCGCCGGGGACTCTCGAGCGGTATGCTCAAGCCGGTGTGCGTTTGCTGCGCACGGACCGTGATGGCGCCGTCACCGCGCTTACGGACGGGCACACTTTGACGGTAACAACCTTCGCGGAATCACACCCGAATTAATAATATCGAGCGGCAATTCGGAGAATCGACTTCGTGGGACCGCTTGCGCAGCGGGCTTATTGGGTCCTAGGAATCGTCGGAATCTGAGGAAGATGAAGCGTTGCCCTTCAAGTATTCTGCGATCAGTTTCCGCGCTTCATCGGCTTGGGATTCGAGCACAAGGACGTCGACGCCGTGGCTGCCGTCGAGCGGCTCGCTCATCGGGAACGGATCGGTCGAAGCCGATCCGGGGGAGTCGATGCCATTGCTTGCGAGCAGGCCTCGAATAACCATTGCTTCCTCGGCGTTTCCAGCAGCGTAAGCGACGACGACTTTCTCGCGCGAGTGATGCGGATCTGATTTTGCGCCCTGGCTCATGTTTTCATGCTCTCGAGTACTATTGCGCGAATCGCGCATCGAAGTCCATACTATTTAGCGAAATGCCACAGGCCACTTCGGAAGACGGAAATATTCCCCGCCCGACCCAGGAACAGATCGACGACGAAAGCCGGCGTATCCGCAGGCTGCGAATCCTCGTTCAGCTGACGATCGAATCGATCGCGGCAGGCGATCTCACGCCCGAGGAAGCAGCCGGGATGGTTGCGGCTACGCGGCGCGTAGCGCTTGAGATGTTTCCGGGGAAAGAGCGTGCGTTCGATTTGCTTTACCGGCCGAAGTTCCAGCGCGTGATGCACGCCGTGTATCGGTTGCAGTAGCGAGTCGTCAGCAGCTTCGCTGCTCAGTATCCCCATCGCTCGCCCTAAAATTCACGGGTTTCAGGTCATCCCGATCCAAACTCGATCG
This sequence comes from uncultured Acidobacteriota bacterium, assembly GCA_963729525.1. Lineage (GTDB taxonomy): Bacteria > Acidobacteriota > Terriglobia > Acidiferrales > UBA7541 > Palsa-295. Next base: position 506,000 of record CAVSOB010000005.1, on the reverse strand, counting down.
GGAGGGACCTGAGCTACGGTGCGCTTTTGTGCGACATTCGCTTGCCGGATATTCGGATTCGCTTACCGGCCATCGTCAAAATTCGCTTGCCGGTTAGTATCCGAAGCGCGCACGAATCCACATTCGCAGGCAGACCATTGCCATTGCGGCGATGGCTCCAAACAGGGCTCGATATTCGCGATTGCGGCGGTATTGTGCCCAGGAAAATCCGCCGCTAACTTCACGGCTCGTCACCGAGTTTGCCGGAGATTGAGAGCCTCCGCTCGCGAAGAGATTCGGAAAGAAGAGGGGGACGCGGGAGGCGTAGGCGTTGAAATCTGTGCCGAAGCGCATGCGTAGGTCTTCTTCTTCATTGCGCATCACAGCGTAATAGAAAATTCCGAAATACAAGCTCACAAACAACCCAGCGATGCACGAATGAGAGGCCACTACGAATCCGGCAGCGAGAATCGCACTTCCCAGATAGAGCGGGTTGCGCGTGCGTGCGTATGGGCCAGTGACGGCGAGTTCGCGGTCTTTGCGTAGATAGCCCGCGGCCGCTCCGCGGACGATCAGCCCGAATACAGCAACGATTGTGCCGTAGGCGATTGAGCGCCAGGTAGGCGTTGCGAGAAGCCAGTAAATGATCGCCACGGGATAGCCAAGGCGGACGCGCCAGCGCATCCAGAATTTCCGTGGCTGCGATTCTTTTGCTGGCGTGGCGCGATCGGCTTGCTGGGTTTGCGGCATCAGCGCAGCCCCATGCGGCGTTCGGCGGCGTCTACAACCTGGTCTACTGTGATAGATAACATCGCGGGAGAGTACGATGCGCCGCGGGCGTAAGTGGTTATCGAGTGGCGCGGATTTCGCACGGAAATATCGTTCGGTGAGAATGGACCATTGCGGGCCGGGTCGGTGGGGCCGAACAAGCCGACCACTGGTGTGCCGAGAGCGGAGGCGAGATGCAGCGGGCCTGTGTCGGCGGAGACCATGAGTTTCGCGCGACGCAGAAGAGCCATGAGAGGGCCGAGCGCGAGCGAAATTTCGACCGGCGGAGTTTTGCCGGCAGCGCGGATCAGGTCGCTCGCGAGGCGGTCTTCACCTGGGCCGAAGCTTACGACGCCGCGCCAGCCCTGGCGCTCTGCGAGTTTGCGATGGAGTTCGCCGTAACGCTCGGCCGGCCAGCATTTCGAGAGCCAGCCACCACCGGGATTTAGCACGTAGAAATCTGTTATGCCGCGATTATTGAGTTCGCGCGTAACGAGTTCATCGTCTTCGGGGCGAATCGCGAGAGGAAATCTGGGAGGACCGAGCTGTGCACCGGTGCGCTCGACCAACGTCCGATTGTGATCGACCTTGTGGGCGCCGCGTGGATTCAGACGGTCGGTGTACAGCTTGGCGACAAGGCCTTCGCGCGCGTAGCTGCTTTGAAAACCGATGCGGCGCGGCGCGCCTGACGCCAGGGCGAGGAGGGCTGATTTGTATAGGCCTTGAAAATCGATCGCGCACGTATAACGGGCTACGCGCAATTTGCGAATGGATGAGGAAAGGCTGCCGGCTTGTTTACGATCGTAGGCAATCACCTCGTTGAGGTCGGGGTTACCTTCCAGCAGGCGCTGCCAGCGCGCGTCGATTAACCAGTCGATTGGAGCTTCTGGAAACGCATCGCGCAGGGCGGAAGCGGCGGGGAGTGCGTGGACCACGTCGCCGAGAGAGCTGAGCCGCACGAGTAGAAAGCGCTGGTGCGAGCTACTATCGGCTGATTTTTCGAGGCTGCGATCAGGCATCGCGCTCGCGGTGAATGCGCGCAATCACGTCGCGCGTGGAATGATCTTTAGGATCGCCACAAATGGCGGTGCGAATGCCGAGGAGGACCGCGAGTTCGCGTTCGGGAACCGTGTCGACGGAGTAGTCGGTTCCCTTCGCATGGACGTCAGGTTGAAATTCGCGAAGAAGCGAGTTGACGTCGAGCTCGTCGAAGATGACCACGTAATCTACCGCCGCCAATGCTGCTACCACCATCGCGCGGGCGCGCTCGGTCATCACCGGGCGGCCGGGACCTTTGCGCTGCTGGGTGCTTGAATCGGAATTGATCCCGACGACGAGGACGTCACCTTCGGCCTTCGCGCCCTGCAGATAGCGTATGTGGCCGACGTGGAGCAGGTCGAAGACGCCATTCGCGAAGACAATTTTCCGATCCGCGCGCCGATGTTCTTCGAGAACGGCGTGGAGGCCTTCGCGGGAGAGGATTTTTTCACGTGTGTCCATGGATTTAGTGCTGCGCGGTTGCTTCGCGGCGCAGGATGGATTCGAGTTCGGCGCGGGTAGCTGTGGCAGTGCGACGCTTCATAACCACGATACCGCCTGCATAATTCGCCAGATGGGCGGCTTCGAAATAGGAAGCGCCGGCCGCGACTGCGAGGGTGAACACTGCGATGACGGTGTCGCCCGCGCCGGTCACATCGACTGGAGCGTCCGAGCCGTAAATCGCTATGTGGCGTGCGTGCTGATTGCCGCGCCCGCTTTTCTCGAACACCGCCATGCCATCCTTGCCGCGAGTGATGACCAGGGCTTCAGCGCCGAGTTCGCGCAGCGCTCGTGTGCCGAGCTGGTCAAGTTTGCGCATGTCCGAACCGATCTGGGTTTGATAGGCGCTTTCAAGCTCTGGCTCGTTTGGGGTGGCGGCGGTGACGCCAGCGGCGGCGTACTCGCGCAGGCGGTAACGTGAATCGAGCGTGATTTTCTTTGCTCCGAGCTTGCGAACGAGAGCGGGTGTTGCTGCGCCAAGGCCGTAATCGGAAACGAGGACGGCGTCGGCGCGCGTTGCTAGGTGGCGCGCTTTGCGTTCTACGGCGGCTTGCAAAGTGTCGGATAACATTCCGGTGGGTTCGCTATCTACACGGAGGACCTGCTGCTCGGTGGTATGTGTCCAGCCGGCGAGGAAGCGCGTCTTCGTGGCGGTAAGCCAGTTTCGGGCTGTGACTATGCCGGATGTGTTGATGCGCTTTCGGCGGAAATGATCGAGCAATGCGCGGCCGCCGGAGTCTGTTCCCAGCACACCGACAGGCACAACGCGGGCGCCGAGGTCGGCAAGGTTGTTGACGGCGTTCGCGGCGCCGCCCGGGTATGCTTCGGTGCGGCGGTGTCGCAGAATCAGAACCGGGGCTTCGCGCGAGACGCGGGAGATTTCGCAGGAGGCGAACTCGTCGAGCACGAAATCGCCTACGACGCAGATCGTCTGCTTTGGAAATATTGCGACGATATCGAGAAGGCGAGTGAGATCTACGGTCGCATCCTGGACGCGGTCGCTGGCTTTGTGCGTTCGCTGCTTTCGTGTTTTTTGAGTTGGGCTCAAGGAGTCTTCGCCGCCGGTAAAACGCTTCGATACGCGCCGCGGAAACGTATCACAGCGCGCTTGAGAGCAGCAATCAGCTCGGTCGTGATTCGCATGTTCCGGTTCCAAGCTATCGTGTGGGGCCCGATTTGCGGGATTCGATTACCGCCATTATTGTGCGCCAGAAATCCTGTTCGCGATCGATGCGCAGCGATATCGCGCAGACCCATAAATTCATCGCCACCGAAACACACGGGAAATTGAATCTGTCTTTTTCCGTGGAGATGAGCCCGCTCGCGCCGGCTGCTCGCGCCTCGGCTTCGATTGCGCGGACATCTGCCGGCGAGTAGCGGTGGTGGTCTGGAAAAAACCTGTGCCCAACAATTTGAAATCCCCAGCTGCGCAAATCGGCGATGAATGCGGTGGGGTTACCGATGCCGCAGAATGCGAAAAGGTCTTGTTCTCGCGCATCGTGACTCTCGAGGCGCGCGGCACTTGATGAATAGACAGAATCAAGATCCGCTTGCGCGTAAAAAATTGGCGCTTTTGTTTCGCGGCGAACTGCCGCTTCCACCGCTGGCGAATGGGAGCTTCGCGTGACGACAATCAGGTCTGATCTGGCGAGGGCGGTTTTTGGTTCGCGCAGGCGGCCGGCCGGCAGTAAACGGCCGCCGCCGAATGGGCTCGTCGCGTCAATCATCACGATGTCCAAGTCGCGGGCGAGTTGAAGATGCTGAAAACCATCGTCGAGCACAAACCAGTTGACGCCACGATTTGCGAGTTCCTGACCGCGGGCGAAGCGGTTTACGCCCACGCCAAACTTGACGCGGTCTCCGAGCCTCCCTTGCATTAACTGAACTTCATCGCTTGTTGACGTTGAGCCGGTTGGCTTTTCTTGGGCATTGGTGTTGGAGGCTGCAGGCTTTGATGCCGCGTCGCCACGGTACCCTCGCGTGAGGATCCCGACGTTCTTGCCCTCGGCAGCAAGCCGCTCGGCGATCCAGATCACCATGGGCGTCTTTCCTGTGCCGCCCGTGGTGAGATTGCCTACGCTGATCACGTTGCCCGGGAGACGCTCCGGCTTCAAGATGCCTGTCCGATAGGCGCGGGCTCGGAGATGGGAAACAGCGCCGTATGGAACGGTGAGCGGCCAAAGAAATGAGTCCTTCAAGCTCATGAGGGCTGGCGGGCACTGCTCAGTATTGCTGTTATGCGTTCGAGTGTTCGAGCAGTGGCGCCGCGATTTCGTTCGGAGATCTCGTAGGCCGCTCGTCCCAGCCGTTCGCGAATCGCGTCATCTTCGATCAGCTGCACCCAGACCTTGCCAAGTTGATTTCCGCTGGAGACTTGAATCCCAGCGCGCGCCGACAGGAATTGATCTGCCATCTCCTGAAAATTTTCCATCGAAGCGCCGAAGATCGGTGACCGTGAAAACCACGCCGGTTCGAGGATATTGTGACCGCCGGCTGGAACGAGCGATCCGCCTACAAAGACCGCATCCGCGAGAGAGTAAATCGTCCCCAGCTCACCGATCGAATCGAGCAGCAGGACATCGGCGTTCTCGCTGAGCGTCGAATTCAGGTCGAGATTGCTTCGACGTACTACTTCCCAACCTCCCGCCGACACGATTTCCGCAGCAGCCGTGAAACGATCGGGTTTGCGAGGAGCCAGGATGAGCAAGGCGCGCCGCCACTGCCGCTGCACAATGTCGTAGGCGGCGAGCACTGCCTCTTCCTCCTCGGCTACTACGCTCCCGGCTACGAGCACAGGCCAGCGTTCTTGCGTTGCGATCTGGTTCTTCAGCCAGCCGACGAATAAACCGGTCTCAGGAGGCACGCCGTCGTATTTGAGGTTTCCGGTTACTGCGATGAGGGCTTCTGAAGCACCCATTTCGGCGAGCCGTCTAGCATCTTCGGGCGTCTGGGCGAGAAATTGTGCAGCATCTTGCAGTGTGCGGGCGAAAAAATCACCGACGAGAAATTTCCATTGATTGAATCGAGCGAAGGAGCGCTCGGAGATTCGCGCGTTCGCAAAAATCACGGGAATGTTTTGCCGCCTTGCTTCGCGAAGGAAATTTGGCCAGATTTCGGTCTCCATGACGATCACGAGCACGGGCTGGATCGACTTTAGCGCCTTTCGGACCGGCACTACCCAATCGAGGGGAAAGTAAAATATGCCATCGGCGCACTGTAGACGCGTGCGAGCCAGGCGCTGGCCGGTTTCCGTGGTCGTCGAGACAAAGACCGCCCGACCGGGGGAATGTTGCTTTAATGCCGCCAGGAGTGGCTGTGCGGCCAGCACTTCGCCAACCGACACAGCATGGATCCAGATAGCGCCGCCATCCTTTGACGCGGTGGCTGCTTTTGCCGCAATCCCGGACGGAATAATTCCGAGGCGCTCTCGAAAGGCGGTTAATCGTTCACCGCGCCTGTGTCCGCGTAACGCGAAATAGGGGGCCAAGAACAACATTCCTATGGCGGTTAAGGTACGATACAATAAATACATTTCAAAGACGCCGCGCTAGCGCCACAGTCCTTTCTTACTTGCGAGCCGGGTATTATAGTTGCACGCGTCTAAGCCGCGCACAACTTCCCGAGCCATGAATACATCTGACCTTCTGAAAAGACATGGATCCTGGATGAAATGTAAACATCGGTTGGGGATGGGTGGCACAATGTCCACAAAGTTTGGGACTAGGTCAACCCATTTGCGGGTTGCTGTCCTTACAGCAAGTTTCCTCGTTCTCTGCGCGTGTGCATTTGGTCAGAATGCTCCTTCGACACCTGATCCGAAGCCTGCCGCGACAACTCCGGCTCCCCTGCCTCGCGATCAGCACAGCGGCCTTACGGTCTCAGTCGATCCGTACACGGAAGCTTCCCGAACGAAGGACAAATTCGGAAAAGCGAATCCTCACGACGTGGGAGTTCTCCCCATCGAGGTGTTCCTGCGTAACGATTCCGATCAGCCGATGCGCGTAAACCTTGAGACGATTCAGCTTGAAGTGACGTTGCGAAATGGAGTGCGGCAGGAAGTTGACTGGCTTAGGCCCGAAGAAGTTGCCAAACTGATAGCACATCCTTCCGGTGCGGCCAACCCGCAGCAAAAACGTCTTCCTTTGCCGATTAATATCGGCGACAAGAAGGTGGAAAAACTAGCTGCGGTGTTGCGTCCGCTTTCGCTGGACGCGGACGTGATACCGCCGAAGGGCACGATTCACGGATTCCTGTACTTCGATGTGAGCCACGAATTTACAATCGTCAAAAGGTCCAGCCTCTATGTGCCGGATGTGTCAGTCGCGCCCTCGAACGAACCGCTTGTGTACTTCGAAGTGCCGCTTCGCGACGCTTCCTCGGAATAACGACCAACAGGAATACCATTCCGTGGCGGTATATGGCATAGTATAATGGCATGCACTATGACGAGCAAACTTACGATCGATAAAGCAGGACGCATCGTTCTACCCAAGCCGCTCCGGGAAGAGCTTCAGTTGGCGCCGGGAGACTCGCTGGAAGTTAATACCAAAGGTGAGGAAATTACGCTGCGCCCCATTCGAGGGAATTCAGCGCTCAAAAAGAAGCACGGAGTTTGGGTGTTTCAAGCCGGCCAGTCTTTGGGTGAGGATGCAGTAGATAAGGCAATTCGCGAAGTTCGCCGCGACCGTGAGGACTTGATTCTAGGAAAGAAACGTTGAAGCGGTTCTTTGACACGTCTGTGCTTGTCCCGGCATTCATTGAAGAGCATGTGCATCATGAGCGCAGCCTGGCTGTCTTCCTGCGTGCTGATAAAAAGACTGGCTGCTGCTCGGCTCACTCCCTTCTCGAATTCTATGCAGTGGTCACACGATTGCCCGGCCGAGATCGAATCAGCGCTGATCAGGTTCTATTGCTGGTTCAGAACATACGAGAACGCCTCACAGTAATTTCACTCTCCTCCGAAGACTATTTTGAAGTTCTCGAGAAAACAGCAGCGATGCGAGTCTTCGGTGGCACCGTTTACGATATTTTAGTGGCGCACTGCGCCTTTAAGGCCTCGGCAGAGGTTCTTTATACCTGGAACGTTAAGCACTTCCAGCAATTTGGCGGCGAGGTGGCAAGGATCGTTCGAAGTCCCTGACGGGCTTCAGGCGGTAGTCAACAACCCACCTAAGGGCGCTGCGGTGCCGTCGTTCATTGACGAATGCTCCGATTCCTGCTACAAAAGTTGTTTTGGATTTGTAGGTTTCTCGCGACCCTTAGACTCCCGCTCGTGGAGTCCTATTCCGGAGGAAGAATGTCGGCAGATGCAGGGGCATGTTGTCTCACAGGTGTGAGCGCTCGATTAAGCGGGCGATCTTGGTTGGCGGATTCGTGCGCGCAATTCAGTCGAGTCGCGAGGGTCCTTGGAGGTGGCGCCGCGTTGGTTGTGCTGGGCGCATTTTCGGCGTTCGGGCAGCAGGAAGGATCAGCTCCTGGGGGCGAAGCGAATCTGAGGCTTCCCGATCTGTCGCAGGTGAGATTTCTTGGAATCGACGGACACACGCTGCTGCTTTTTGGGATCGCGTTCTGCATCTTTGGTCTGATTTTCGGATTGACGATTTATACGCGGCTGAAGAATTTGCCTGTACACCGCGCGATGCGGGAAATTTCCGAGCTTATTTATGAGACCTGCAAGACGTATCTGGTAACGCAGGGAAAGTTCCTGCTTCTTCTCGAGACTTTCATCGCAGTGGTAATCGTGCTGTATTTCGGATTTCTTCTGAAGTATGAAGCAGTTCGCGTGATCATCATACTGTTTTTCAGTGTGGTGGGAATCGCTGGCAGCTACGGCGTCGCGTGGTTCGGAATCCGCGTGAATACATTTGCCAACTCACGCACTGCGTTTGCGGGCTTGCGTGGCAAACCATATCCGATCTACCGCATTCCGCTCGAAGCTGGCATGAGCATAGGCATGATGTTGATCAGCGTTGAGCTGCTAATGATGCTGATTATTCTCCTTTTCATCCCGCGCGATTATGCCGGGCCTTGTTTCATCGGCTTCGCGATCGGCGAATCTCTGGGTGCCGCGGCGCTACGCATTGCGGGCGGCATTTTTACCAAGATTGCGGACATTGGCTCGGATTTGATGAAGATAGTTTTCAAGATCAAGGAGGACGATGCGCGCAATCCTGGGGTGATCGCGGATTGCACTGGCGACAACGCCGGAGATTCGGTGGGTCCAAGCGCCGACGGATTTGAGACCTATGGCGTGACCGGCGTGGCGCTGATTACTTTTATTTTGCTGGGCGTGAAAGATCCGGTGGTGCAGGTTCAGCTGCTGGTGTGGATCTTCGTAATGCGCATTGCGATGCTTGTATCGAGCGCGGGAGCGTACTTCATCAACAGCGCGATTGCCAAAGCGAGATATGGCAATGCGGACAAGATGAATTTTGAGGCGCCGCTGACGTCGCTTGTGTGGATTACTTCTGTTGTTTCCATCGCGCTTACCTACGTGATTTCCTACCTCATCGTGCCCACGCTTGGCAATGACGGCACGCAGTGGTGGAAGCTCGCTACGATTATTTCGTGCGGCACGCTGGCAGGCGCGGTGATTCCGGAACTGGTGAAGGTATTTACGTCTACTGAATCGCGGCACGTGCGAGAGGTGGTGAGCTCGGCAGAAGAGGGCGGCGCGTCGCTTGGAATTCTTTCGGGCTTCGTGGCTGGGAATTTTTCCGGCTATTACCTGGGGCTTACGATGGTCGCCCTGATGAGCATCGCGTATTTTTTCAGCCAGATGGGACTTCACGCGTTGATGATCGCCGAGCCAGTGTTTGCGTTTGGGTTGGTGGCGTTCGGTTTTCTGGGCATGGGGCCAGTGACGATTGCGGTGGATTCTTATGGACCCGTTACCGACAATGCGCAATCCGTTTATGAGCTTTCGCTGATCGAGCAAATTCCGGGGATCGAAGGCGAGCTCAAGAGAGATTTCAACGTTGACGTGCACTTCGAGCGTGCGAAGGAGCTTTTGGAGGAAAACGACGGAGCTGGAAATACGTTCAAGGCCACTGCGAAGCCCGTGCTGATCGGTACGGCTGTCGTCGGCGCAACCACGATGATTTTCTCGATCATCATGGCGCTTACCAATGGCATCACGATGAATGTCGACAAGCTTTCTTTGCTTCACGCGCCCTTTTTCCTCGGGCTCATTACTGGCGGAGCAATGATTTATTGGTTTACGGGCGCTTCTACGCAAGCCGTGACCACCGGGGCTTATCGGGCGGTTGAGTTCATCAAAGCCAATATTCGCCTTGAGGGAGTCGAGAAGGCGTCCGTTGAAGACAGCAAAAAGGTGGTTGCCATCTGCACGAAGTATGCGCAGAAAGGGATGCTAAATATTTTCATCGCGGTGTTTTTCGCGACGCTCGCATTCGCGTTTGTGGACCCGTTCTTTTTTGTCGGCTATCTGATTTCGATCGCGATCTTTGGACTTTACCAGGCGATTTTCATGGCGAACGCTGGGGCGGCCTGGGATAACGCGAAAAAGATCGTCGAGACCGAACTCAAGCAGAAAGGCACCGACCTGCATGCTGCGACGGTGGTTGGGGACACGGTTGGCGATCCATTCAAGGACACTTCGTCGGTCGCGTTGAATCCGGTGATTAAGTTCACCACACTGTTCGGGCTGCTCGCGGTTGAACTGGCAGTTGAGCTAACCGCGCAGAACGCGCGACTCACTGAGATCCTGGCGGCCGCGTTCTTTATTGTCTCGTTTACGTTTGTTTATCGCTCATTCTTCGGAATGCGCATCAAGGCGTAATTCAGACTGAGCATAAGCTGATGGCTGAGACTCAGCTTCCGGAACCTTGGCTGCGTGGAACGCACACCGATGTTCCGATTGTGCAGAGGGCAGTGCTGCACGCGCTTGAACTGGCCAGGGAAGACCTCGAAAAGTGGTGCGGCAATCTGAGTGATGCCGAGCTGAACGCTCGCCCGGGAAACCTCGCGCCCGTAGCGTTTCACATCCGCCACATTGCGCGCAGCATCGATCGCTTGCTCACATACGCAGAAGGAAAAGAATTGGGCGCTGCGCAGATGGATGCGCTGGGGACTGAGCTTGCTCCAGACGCCAGTCGCGACGAATCATTCGCGGAATTAGCGGGCGCGCTGGCAAGTGGCGCTTCGCGCGTGCGAGCCTTCAGCGCAAATCAGATCGAAGAACCGCGCGCGGTGGGAAAGAAGCGGTTCCCGACCACGGTGGGCGACCTTCTGATTCACATCGCTGAACACACTCAGCGGCACGTGGGTCAAGCCATTACCACGGCGAAAATCGTGCGAGCGTCTCGGGAGTGATCGCCGGCACTTTGCGATTCAACTGTTCACGACTCCGAGGAACTGCTTTGGATCGTTGGCGAATCCTGGGAAGACCGCCTTCAGATTGTCGTCGTGCATGTGCCTTGAAAGAATTTCGCCGAGAACGCTGCGATAATCCGTGGTCACTGCGAGGTCGCGTCCCTCGTACAGTTGACCCTCGTTCAGTCCCGGCCAGCGCGAATAGACTCGCCCGCCCTTGACGTCGCCGCCCATTACAAACATGCAGTTCGCGTGGCCGTGGTCAGTGCCGTGATTTCCGTTTTCGCGTGCTGTGCGGCCGAATTCTGACATGCTCACGAAAACTACGTCGCTCATGCGGTTCCCCATATCCTGGTGGAACGCTGCGATTCCCTGCCCCAGATCGCGCAGCAGGTTTGCGAGCTGGCCCTGGGCGCCACCCTCGTTCACGTGATGGTCCCAGCCGCCGCTATCGAGAAATGCTACTTCGAGACCGACGTCGGCTTTGAATAACTCAGCGATTTCCATCAAGCTTTGCCCGAAGCGATTTTTCGGATAGTCGGCGCCGTTTTCAGGCTGATATTTGTCCGGATTGATTTTCTTGAGCTGATCGACTGCCTCGAACGTTTCGTGGCCAACACCGCGCAGCGCCTGATCGACGGTCTGGGCGTACATCGCTTCGAAGCCGCCTTCGACAGTTTGCTGCGGTCCGTACATTTTGAACTGCTTCAGATCTGGAATGGCGACGGCCGGGGCTGTTCCTTGTAACGTGCGCGGAAGGTAGGGACCAAATGCTACGGCGCGAAACGGCGTCGCGTTGTCGTCCGGCATTGACTGCATGGCGCGATTCAACCAACCATCGTCGGTTGCTTTTCTCCCGGGCGTTCCTGATTCCATAAAATCCTGGGCGTCGAAATGCGAGCGCGTGGGATCGGGCGAGCCTACCGCGTGTACAATCGCAAGCTCGCGCCTCTGGTAGATCGGCATCAGCGGAGCGAGGCTTGGATGCAATCCGAAGAAACCGTCCAAATCAATGACTGTATCGGCGTTGCTACGGCGCGGCTCGGGAATCGCGATGGTCGGCCGCAGGTTGTAATAGTTGCGCTCGCCGAAGGGGACGACCACGTTCAGACCGTCCATCGCTCCTCGCTGAAATAGGACGACCATCTTCTTTTTGTTCGGCGTTGCGCTGGCTGCCACAGCACGCTGCAAGAATGCCGGCAGGGCCGCCATTCCGAGCATCGCTAGTCCGCCGTTCTTGATGAAATATCGCCGCGAAATGTTCATGGCACTTTCTCCTGCGTCTTTACCGCCGTTGAAATTCGGGCGCACCCAGTACCAATCCTGCGATCAATCCTTCGTTTACTTGTTTCACAGGATCGTCCAAGCGGGCTTGTAGAATCTGCGGATCGTTCAACCGCGATTCGAGGGTCTTTTTTGTTGAATCAGCGATGTCGCCAGCCAGGAAAATCTCTATCGATTGCTCTAGCGCTGCGTTCGGGTCAGATGACGAAGGCTGGCCCAGCAGTGTTTTCAGGTCGACCGATGTGCCCGCCATCTTGTCGCCTGCGAATGTCAGGGCAAAATTCAATCGGTTGAGCAGGGCGCCGGTGTTTACCCAGGTCTCGGACTTATCGGAATAACCTGTGGGCGGTTGACACAAGAACAGCGGCTCGCCCATCCGCCCCACCCATTGGACGAGCGGCAAGGAAACCGGCACGTCGGCACCCAAAGCCCGGGCGGTGCTTGCTACGAGCTCGAATGGCGTCTTTACCTTCGCGCGGTAAGCATCCTTCGACCAGAACTCCGGAGAATAGATCATCGTCTTCAGGACGCTGCGAATGTCGCCTCCGGTCGATTCGTAGTTCTTCGCCATGCGGTTAATTAACGATTCCGGTGGATTGTCGGAGACAAAATGGCGCGCCAGTTCAGTGGAGATGAATCGCGCAGTGCTGGGATGGTTCGCCAAAAATTTCAGCGCTTCCTCGCCGTCTTTCTCTCCTCCGTAATTGAAAGTGTGGCCCATCACCACCTTCTTGCCCTCCGCATGGATGCGGTCGTCGAAAAAGAACTCCGGATCCTTGCGAGGTTCGTGAACGGTCCAACCCGTCAGCGTCTCGGCCATCGCGATTACGTCTTGTTGGGTATAGCCGGCATCTACGCCGACAGTGTGAAGCTCCATCACTTCTCGGCCATAATTTTCGTTAAGACCGCGATCCTCTTTTTTCTTCGGTGGTGCACCGTTTCCGCCGAGCCCGGGGGACTTGGCGGGAAACGTTCCCGGTGGCGGTGGTTGCGCGCCTGTAAAAATTCCTTGGTAACGCTGACGCCGGGCCTGCATTTCCGCCTGCATACGCTTGAAAGCAGCCGGGTCGGCGCTCATCCAATTGTCGAGATAGAAGAGCATCGCGGGACTCTTGGCCGTCGCCACGAGCAGATCCGGAAACTTGCCCATCGCGTGCGGCCGGATGGTGTCGCGTACATAAGCGGTCACGAACCATTTGTCTGCGCCCTTGTTCGCAAAAACATTGAAATGGTTGAACCAGAAGTCTTCCATCACCGCTTCGAGTTGCCGCTGGCTGTAGACAGCGCGGTCTATTTTTGACATGGAGAGTTCGGCGACGATGCGATTTGGTCCCTGGATTTTTGCGAGCTGATCGTTCGCCCGGTCGAAATTCTCATTGCCGGTCGGCAGCATCTGTACCAGCGCGTCCTGGCGTTTTTGCTCCATCTTGTCCTTGTACTCGTCCTTGGTTACGCCCTCGCGCTTCACGGCTTGTCCCGGCGGGGGAAACTCGTCGAGGAGCTTGGTCGATGACTCGTTCAACGTGGGATATTGCTCGAGCCGCTGGTCGAGCGCTGCGTCGTCGATCCGTTCGGGATGCAACTGCTGGTCTACCCATTTTTCGAGGCCCATCTGGCGGATCCGTTCGACGTCGCCGGGACGTGGCCCGTATCCCAGACGATTGAGCGCGTGAAGAGCAGCTTGATCAGCGGTGAGCTGGGTAATTGGCAAAGCACCTTTGAACTTCTTGTCGAGCGGAATGGTGGCGGGCGTGGCTGATTTCTTTACACCGTCGGCGCTGGATTGAGGGGCGATCGCCGTGCAAAGTATTGCAGCAGCTAGATATAGACCCGCCGCTGCAATTCCGGCGCGTGGCCGCGCTAATCGCGAACCGTCAGACCGTTCCACTCTCATCGCTCTCCAAGCATGCCTTCCAAGAAGCACCAAAGCTCACACTGAGGTCCCCTCATACGAACCCGAACAGCGAGCAAAAGTTGCAACGAAAGTGGGGACTTCGCTTAATTATATCGGTGCATTGCTGGCGGCTACCGAGTAAAAACCGTTGCGTTGCTTAGGGCATACTGGTGAGGGCGAACTGTCTCGTAAGATTTGGAGTGGCTAGATTTCCAGCTCTAAGGCGGCTCGATAACCCCTTAAAAGGAAGAGGACTGAAGACCTTGGCGACCGGCACGAAAGCCGTCCAGAGTCCAAGAATCCTGTCCAATATCGTGGCGCAGGACATAGTAGTTTCCGTCTTGGGCGCGCACCCGGAAGTAGGTCGCATCCGGCGAGTGCCACTGGCCGTCCAAATCCTGGACTTCGTATTCGCGCCCGCGAAAAACAAATCGCTGTGGACGTTCATCGGCGCGGTAGCCGGAATAGCACTGGACATGCATTTGGATCATCGCAGCTCCTGCGTGCCGCCTAGGTCCAGGTGCGGAGCGGTCCGTTGCGCTCGGCCAATCATACCCTCGCCGCTCCAGTTCGGCTTGCTCGGTCGCGGCAACTCATGCTGGATGCTCGTAAATCTTCCTCTGCTCCCGTGCGGTCTCCCTCGTCTCGGCATTATAAGCTGCTCCAATCAACACCACGATCGCCGTCAAGTACATCCAAAGCAGCAGTCCAATCGCGGCAGCCAGACCGCCATACACAACATCGTAGGGCATCCTGCGCACGTAGAATCCGAAGGTTATGTCTGCCGCCCACCACAGCACAGTGGCGACCAAGGCCCCCGGCAAGAGGGCCCTATAACCGGGACGTCCGGGACGTCCAATGCGGTACATCACTACGAGCACACACATCGCCAGAAGAAACACAATTGCTCCGTACACCACGAAACCGACAGTGTGAATCAGACCAGACAATCCGATATGCCTGATCAGCCATGCCCGCGCCTGCTTGCCAAAAACGGTCATAACGATCACGGCAAGCGAAGGAGCAAAAGTCAAACACAGCAGGATCAGCGCGCGCAAATGGAGCCGCCAGTATGATGGACGTATCAGATCGCCTTCGATTATCCGAAAGCCTTCGATGTAGCCAACCATTACTTGCGAGCCTGCGATCAACGTTCCGGCCAGCCCGAGCGACATCCATTTCCACGGGTGCACGCCTTTTCGGACGAAGTATTGCAACACAACGTCATTGCTTCCCGGAGGCAGAATGAATTGAAGCCGGTCTGGAATCTCCTTTATCGCGGAGTGAAAGTAAGAGGTACTGCTGAGGACTCCCAAAATCAGCAGTAGCATGGGAAAAAATGCGAGGAACATGTTGAAGGCGATGGCCTGGCTCAACGTGATGCATTCGGGAAAGATGCGTCCCAATCCGCGCAATAAGTTTCGCAGCATTCGCGCCACTCGTCCGCCCGCCGGATTATACGGGAAGCTGCCGCCGCTGCGCTGTTTTTTACCGACGGAAGTCGGCGTCGCGCTTAGGTCGTTCTGACTTGTGGGAAATGCTGCAGCGTCGCTTGCCGCGTTACACACCGCGGGGTAAACTTGCTCGTCGAATTCCCTTTTGATTTGTAGAGGCCTTCGCGGGAGGCATCCGATGGCTCGGCTCGTGCGCTGTGGACTCATTCAAACTCACTGCGAGTGGTCGCCCGAGAAACACTCGATCAAAGACATTAGCAAGCGGATGGTGGAGAAGACCGAGAGACTGATCGAAGCCGCCGCCAAAAAGAAGACTCAAATTCTTTGCCTGCAGGAACTTTTCAACGGCCCTTATTTTTGCGCCGAGCAGCAGATTCGATGGCACGAGCTTACCGAAGCTATTCCAGACGGTCCAACCACGGAGCGCATGAAGAAGCTCGCCAAGAAACACGGGATGGTTATCGTTGTTCCGATCTACGAGCGCGAGATGACCGGCTTCTTCTTCAACACCGCCGCTGTAGTCGACGCGGATGGAAAATATCTGGGGAAATACCGCAAGCACCACATTCCGCAGGTTGCTCCGGGATTCTGGGAGAAGTTTTACTTCACGCCGGGCAATACCGGATACGTTGTTTTCGATACGAAATTTGCGCGGGTCGGCGTTTATATTTGTTACGACCGTCATTTCCCTGAGGGTGCGCGGATTCTCGGACTAAATGGCGCGGAAATTGTATTCAACCCTTCGGCTACAGTTGCCGGGCTGAGCGAATATCTGTGGGAACTCGAGCAACCGGCACACGCTGCTGCGAATGGCTATTTCGTCGGGGCAATCAATCGCGTCGGGAAAGAAGCGCCCTGGAACATCGGCGAGTTTTACGGCAAGAGTTATTTTTGCAATCCGCGAGGAAAGATTATTGCGCAGGCAAGCCGCGACAAGGACGAGCTTCTCGTGCACGATATTGATCTCGAAGAAATCGCGCAGGTTCGTGCGACCTGGCAATTTTTCCGGGATCGCCGGCCGGAATCATATGGCGAGATATCTCGGACCCAAATGCCGGCGCGCACAGCTGACGCTGCCAACTAAACCAGGAGAAAATGGAATTGAAAATCGAAATCGGACGAACTGAATGACGACTACCCCGAAAATAACGGAAACGCGCTCCGAGGAAATTGTTCGCAAGCATAAAGAATTTATTTGGCCGGCGGTCACAAACTACTACCAGAAGCCGCTCGTCGCGGACCACGCTTCGATGCAATACCTCTGGGATATCGAAGGGAACAAATATCTGGATTTTTTTGGCGGCATCGTGACCATCGGCGTCGGCCATTGCAATCCGAAGGTCACTTCGAAAATCAAGGCGCAGGTGGACAAGCTCCAGCACACTTCGACGCTATTTCCGAACGAGCACATGGTCGCTCTGGCGGAGAAGCTGGCGCAGATCACTCCTGGAAAATTGCAGAAAAGTTTTTTCACTAGCTCAGGTACAGAGGCGAACGAAGCGGCGCTACTTCTTTCGCGCATGATTAGCCCGAGCTATGACGTTGTGTCCCTGCGGCACGCCTACTCAGGGGGTTCGGCGCTCGCAAAATCGGTGACGGCTCAGGCGCCGTGGCGCAAATCGGGCGTGATCAGCGTCGGTATCTCGCACGCAGTGAATCCCTACTGCTATCGTTGCCCGCTGCACCTGAAGTATCCCGAGTGCGGGGTTGCTTGCGCGAACGACGTTGAAAATACCATTCAAACCACGACTGGTGGGTCAATTGCCGCGTTTATCGCTGAACCGATTCAAGGCGTCGGCGGCTTTATCACGCCTCCACCGGAATATTTCAAAATCGTGTATCGCATCGTTAAGAATTATGGCGGGCTGTTCATCGCCGACGAAGTGCAGACCGGCTGGGGCCGCACCGGTAAAAAATGGTGGGGCATCGAGCAGTGGGAAGTGACGCCTGACATCATCACGTCGGCGAAAAGCATGGGCAACGGCGTGCCGGTCGGTTTGACGATTACGACCGCCGAACTAGCCGATAAATTCCAGGGCCTGACGATTTCGACCTTCGGCGGAAATCCGGTTACGTCGGTGGCGGTGCGCGCGGTGATTGAAGTGATCGAAGAAGAAAATCTGAGGGAGAATACTTTTGTGGTGGGCGGCTATTTCCGCAAGAAGCTCGAGGAGTTACAAGAGAAATACCCGCTGATTGGGGATGTGCGCGGAATGGGCATGATGCAGGCTCTCGAATTGGTGAAGGATCGTCAAACGAAGGAGCCGGCAGCACAACAGGCCACGCAGGTGCTGGAAGCGGCGCGCAAGAATGGCCTCCTCATCGGCAAGGGGGGCCTGCTAGGTAATACGATTCGCATGGCTCCGCCAATGAATATTTCCAAGGCTGACGTGGATGAAGGCATCCGACTTCTCGACAAGAGTTTCAGTGAAGTACGACTATAATATTTTTAAGGATTATTTATAAGGACAGGCGATCATGGCAACTGCGACAGAGGCAACGACGCTTTGCAGAAATTACATCAACGGCGAATGGGTGGAATCGAAGTCGCCGAAGATTGTTGAGCGGCGGAATCCGGCGAACACCGACGAAGTGGTTGCGCGCATTCCGCTTTCGACGCGACAAGAGATGAAGGAAGCAATCGCGGCGGCGAAAATGGCGTTCCCCGCCTGGAGAGATACGCCTGCACCTGCGCGTGGAAAACTTCTGTTCAAAGCGGTACGAATCATGGAGGAACAGAAGGAAGAGCTGGCGCGGCTGCTTACGCGTGAAGAAGGTAAAGCGCTCAAGGATTCGCTTGGCGAAGTGCAGCGATCCATCAACATTATCGAATTTATGGCAGGCGAAGCGCGCCGCTTGAATGGTGAGACGCTGCCAAGCGAACTACCGAAGAATTTTTCGTATACGATTCGCCAGCCGCTCGGCGTGGTAGGCGTGATTACGCCGTGGAACTTCCCGGTGGCGATTCCTGTGTGGAAAATCGCGCCAGCGCTTGTGTGCGGGAATACGGTGGTTTTCAAACCGGCGACATTGACGCCGCTTACCGCGGTGAAAGTTGTAGAGATTTTTGAGCAGGCTGGCCTGCCGTCCGGAGTCTTGAATCTGGTTATGGGTTCGGGGCGCGACGCAGGCGATGAGTTGGTTCAGAATCCGCATGTACACGGACTTTCTTTTACAGGTTCGAACGAAGTGGGAAGTCAGCTCTATGCGACCGGCGCGCTTCAGCTCAAGAAATGCCAGTGCGAAATGGGCGGGAAGAATCCTATCGTGATTCTTTCGGATGCGGACCTGCATCTTGCGATGGAATCTACGCTGTTCGGTGCATTTGCTTCTACGGGGCAGCGTTGTACGGCTACGAGTCGCGTGGTAATCGAAGAGAAGGTCGCGGATCAGTTCGTGTCGATGCTGGTCGAGCGCGCGAAGAAATTCTCCGTTGGTGATGGACTTGAGCCGGGCGTCGAAATGGGGCCATCGGTTGACGAATCGCAAATGAATACAGTTCTTCGTTACATCGAGATCGGGAAAGACGAAGCCAAGCTTCTTTGCGGCGGTGAGCGATTGAAGGGGCCGGAGCACGATAAGGGGTGGTTCGTAGCGCCGACTGTGTTCGACCATGTGCGGCCGGAGAGCGCAATCGCGCAGGAGGAAATTTTTGGGCCGGTGCTCAGCGTTATCCGGGTGAAAAACTTCGATGAGGCTGTGGACGTGGCAAATTCCGTCCGGTACGGACTTACGAGCGCTATTTATTCGACCGACTCAAACAAGATCTTTGAGTTCATCGACAAAATTCAAACCGGTATGACCCATGTGAATTCGCCGACGGTGGGCGGCGAGGCGCACGTTCCGTTTGGCGGCACTAAGGCAACAAGCGTTGGCCCGAAGGAAGTAGGCAACACCGCGCTCGATTTCTACACGGACCTCAAAATCGTATATATCGACTATACCGGACGCAAACGCGAATCGAGCATCTACTGAGCGGCGGGCAAGTGTGGCGCACGTATAGTTTCGTTTGCCTGATCTGCTGTTTCGCGTTTTCTGCAGCTGCCAAAGATGATGGACGCATTCACTGGAAGCCGATCGATCGGGGCCAGGTGCACCTCGATGATAAACAACCGCTGAAAACCGCCGTCTACCAGCCAGATAAATCGCAAAAAAAGCCGAATCTCGTTCTAATTCTGCTGGGTCATCGGTGGCTCGCGCTGGATATTAAAGCTAAGACCGTATATCAAGTGCTGCCGAGCGATCTACAGGCGCAAGGAGCTGATTTCGAAAGCGGGGATCTTTTCACCAGCGACCGATTGATTCCAACAAAGGACTGGATCGAGCGCGACGTTGGACCGGCGGAGCGAATTAAGCTGACGCTGAACGACTATGGGCGCGAACTGGAAATAATGCTACCGCATCCGGCAGACCTGCGAGCTTTCTACTAACGTTCTACGCGTGCGGCGCGAGGGGTCCTGCTGCGCCAGCCGTCTTCTGTTTCCACGACATCGGCGGCAAGCCGTTATCGATTTGCTGCATGGTGATGCAACCGTCAACCGGGCACACGAGCGCGCACAGGTTACAACCGACGCATTCTTCTTCGATGATTCGTGGCACGTGAACTTCCATTCCGTTTGCGTTGTGCTTGCCATTTCCATTATTGGCTGATGCGCGCTCGATGCACTGGTGCGCGCCGTCCTCGCAAGCCACGTAGCAGAGCTGGCAGCCGATGCAAAGGTTGGTGTGAATTTTGGCTACGATCTTGTAGTTCAGATCCAGATCGCCCCAGTCCAACACGTTGGTAACCGCGCGACCACGAAAATCGTCGAGCGAGCGAAATCCGTGATCATCCATGTAGGCGCTCAAGCCGTCCGCCATATCCTCAACGATACGAAAGCCATAGTGCATTGCAGCGGTGCAGACCTGAACGGTCGAGGCGCCAAGCGCTATGTGCTCTGCGGCATCGGTCCAGTTGCCGATTCCGCCGATGCCAACGATCGGGATCTTCACTTTCTTTGCCACGGTGGAAATGAGATGCAGCGCGATCGGTTTTACCGCTGGCCCACAATAGCCGCCGTGCGAGGATTTGCCTGCCACGTTCGGCGTGGGCGCGAATGTTTCAAGATTCACGCTCATCAGAGAATTAATCGTGTTGATTAGGCTCACGGCGTCAGCGCCTCCGCGTTGAGCGGCAAGCGCAATGTGCGTGATGTCCGTGACGTTGGGCGTTAATTTTGAAATCACGGGGGTCTTTGCGACTTCCTTCGCCCACGACGTAATCATCTCGGTATATTCTGGGACTTGGCCCACGGCTGCGCCCATTCCGCGCTCGCTCATCCCGTGGGGGCAGCCGAAATTCAATTCCAGCATGTCGGAGCCAGCGTCTTCGGCTCGGCGAACGATGTCGTGCCATGTTTCGCGCTTCGACTCGACCATGAGCGATGCGACCACCAAGTGTTTCGGGTAGCGCTTTTTTACTTCTGCGATTTCGCGGAGATTTACCTCGATCGGACGATCGCTGATAAGTTCAATATTGTTCAGGCCCATCATCTTTACGCCATTTAGATCGATCGAAGCGTAACGCGAGGATGTGTTTTGTATCGGCTCGCCAATCGTCTTCCAAACGGCGCCGCCCCAGCCGGCGTCGAACGCGCGCATTACCTGGTCGCCGGTGTTCGTGGGCGGCCCGGAAGCAAGCCAGAAGGGATTCGGCGATTCGACGCCGCACAACTTCACACGCAGATCAGCCATTTCTCACCTCGTAGGCAATTGCTTTGAACGGGCCGCGTAGTTCAGACCGCGGCAGATCAGCCAGCCCGCAACAGATAGCATACCTATCCAGCCGATGAAGCGAACTGTCGTCGCAATCTGAATATCATGTGGCAACACCCCTAACTTGCCGAACAGATAGTTCCAATCATGAATCACGTAATCGCCTTCACCGATCGTCAAGAGCGGCAAGTCTTGCGCTCGTGCGTCGGCCATATAAGTGGCGATAGGCAGAAACTGCTCAAAGAAGAAAAACATGCAAAAAGAAACTCCCTGCGCTTGTCGCTGGAATAGAAAGTAGATCGCCAGGGCAAGGGGCACTCCCAATTGCAGCAGAGTACCGCCCGCAATACTTAGAAACTCTCCAAAAAACCGAAACAGCAGGTGGCCACCCTCGTGAATGGGGACGGACACTCCGTCCATCAATAGTAATAAGCCGCTGCCTCGCGCCGCTTGATAAAGAAACAGAACGTAGAATCCCGACCAAGCCAGTAGCGCCCATCGAGGAATCGGATCCCAATCGCTTTCCAGGGTCTTCAGCAGGGGCAGGCGGTCCGTCAGAGTTTCAGGAAGCTGCACAGATGCTCAATTCCTCGCACGCGGCGCGCCCAGCCAAGCATCAATACTTCGCGCCGCGGCTTTGCCCTCCGCGACCGCGTCGACCACTTCTTTGCCACCATTCGTACAATCACCGCCCGCGAAATATTTCTGCGCGCCGGTGTGATGCTTCTCGTTGATAGCAATGGTTCCGTTATCGCGGACTTCGATGCCCTGGATGGTGCGGAACAGATCCGTCACGGGCTTTTGACCGATGGCGCGAACGACCATGTCCACATCGATCTTGAACTCGCTGCCAGGAATCGGGACTACTTTTCGGCGCTCGCGTCCATTGCCCTGCTCGAGCCGGGTCCGTGTGCACTCGATCCCTGTAACTTTACCCTCTTCGCCGAGTATTCGAATTGGCTGGGTGTACCAGTGGAAAAGAACGCCGTCGAGCTTCGCAAGATCGTATTCGTAACGGAATGCCGGCATTTCCTTTTCGCCGCGCCGGTAAATTAAGTGAACGGAATCCGAACCGAGGCGCTTCGCGGCTGTGACGACGTCGATCGCAGTGTTCCCCGCGCCGATACAGGCAATCCGCCGGCCAACTTGTACTTCGGCAAACGACCGCAGCTTGGTGGCCTCAATAAATTCCATCGCGCCGCACACGCCAACGAGATTTTCTCCGGGCAGCGCGAGATCCCAAGTTTCCCCTAAGCCTACGCCGATAAAGATCGCGTCGTAATCATTTTCGAGCTGCGCGAAGGGCAGGCTCTGTCCGATTTCGACATTCTGCTGAAATTCGACACCCAACCTGCGTATCGGTTCAACCTCGCGAAGCGAGTCGTCAGCCCGGAGCTTGTACGCAGCAATTCCATATGTATTCAGACCGCCCGGCGCCGCATTGCGATCAAAAATTGTCACCCGATAGCCGCTTTGTGCAAGCTCTGCAGCACATGCGAGCGACGCCGGGCCTCCTCCAATACAGGCAACCCGTTTGCCGTTAGACGCGCCAGCATGAAACAGCTGAATCCTACGATCGAGTACATAGTCGACGGCGTGGCGCTGTAGGCGGCCGATCTCAATCGGCTTCTGTCCTTTTTCGTGCATCACACATGCGCCTTCGCAAAGCACCTCTGTGGGGCACACGCGTCCACAACTCGCGCCCAAAATATTCGCCTCCAGGATCGCTCGCGCTGATCCTCGCAAGTTCCCGGTATAGATTTTTTTAATGAAGGTGGGGACATCGATATGCGTCGGACAGGCAAGGGTACAAGGAGCATCGAAACAATAGAGGCACCGAGCGGCTTCGATGGCCGCCTGGCTCGGCGTCATCGGTGGAACGAGTTCAGCAAAATTCCTTTCGTATTGCTCGGCCGAAAGAGGCGGAGCCATTTCGTGTAAGTTCATAGAATCATTTCATGCCGATATTCAGTTTTTGGGAAAGAACTCATTTTAGTGCGATTGCTTCCGGATGTCTCTATGTTCCTTCCAATTCTTGATACGGACTGGTAAGAAGTGCTCTTCTCGCCGCCCGACGAAGTATTCATGCCTTGTGTAAGATGCTAACGACTCCGAAAGCGGTGTAAGCTACACGGCCTGCGGGAATACAAGGAGGCCACGATCCATGCGTTTCGATACCGTCATTCGCAACGGTACGGTTTTGACAGCGACAGATACCTACGCGAGCGACGTGGGCATCGTCGGTGGCCGAATCGTGGCAATCGCCAAAGACTTGCCAATCGAAAATGCGGACAAGGTCATCGACGCCACCCATTGTTATGTGATGCCGGGCGGGATCGATGTGCATACACATCTTGATATGCCGTTTGGAGGAACGAAGAGCTCGGACGACTTTGAGTCGGGCACTGTGGCAGCGGCGCATGGCGGAACGACGACTCTGATCGACTTCGCGATTCAATACAAAGGCCAGACTCTTCACGAAGCCTTCGACACCTGGATGAAAAAGGCCGATAGCAAGGCTGTAATTGACTATGCGTTTCACTGCATCATCACGGATTTGCCCGAAGCGCAGCTGAAGGAAATGAAGACTCTCGTTCATGAAGGCGTGCCGACTTTCAAGCTATTCATGGCTTATCCGGGCGTGTTCATGCTCGACGATGCCTCGATATTTCGCGCGATGTCCGCCGCTGCAGATTTCGGCGGCATGATCTGCATGCACGCAGAAAATGGTGGGGCGATTGACGTTATCGTGCAGCGCGCACTGGCCGAAGGGAAACGAGCGCCAAAGTATCACGCCCTAACGCGACCGACGACTGCTGAGGCGGAAGCGACGTCGCGGGCGATCGCCCTGGCTGAGATAGCTGGCGCCCCGGTTTATATCGTTCATCTTTCGTGTAACGATGCACTCGAGAAGGTTCGCGAGGCCCGCGAACGTGGGTTGAGGGCCTACGCGGAGACGTGCCCGCAATATCTCTATCTATCGCTCGAAAATATGGAGGCCCCGGGGTTCGAAGGCGCGAAGTACGTCTTTACTCCGCCGCTCCGCGAAAAATGGCATCAGGAAAAGCTGTGGCAGGGGCTCGCACAGGATGACCTCCAGGTGGTTTCGACCGATCATTGCCCATTCTGCTTCAAGGAACAGAAGGAACTCGGCAAAGATGATTTCACTAAGATTCCGAATGGCGGTCCCGGCATCGAACATCGGCTAAGCCTGGTCTATAGCGGGGGGGTACACGGGAACCGATTTTCACCGAATCGTTTCGTGCAACTCGTTTCTACGGCGCCTGCGAAGCTCTTCGGCCTTTACCCGCGCAAAGGAACGATCGCCATCGGCTCGGATGCGGATTTGGTTGTTTTTGACCCGAACGCAGAGCATGTGATCAGCGCGAAGACCCACCATATGCGTGTGGATTATTCGATGTTCGAGGGGATAGGAGTAAAGGGCATGCCGAAAACCGTCCTCTCCCGTGGGCGTACTCTGATCGAGAACGGCAACTTTGTTGGTAAGGTAGGCGCCGGCGAGTTTATGAAACGAGAGAATCCAGCAAGGATTTGAAACCAGCTACTCCTGCGAGTTTAAGGTCGGGAAACACCGGAGACCCACGGTATTCCAACCAGTCCTCCCTTAACATGCACTTCCACGACGTCGCCTGTCGCGAAGCGGTCGAAATCGCCGGGATCCACAGGGACGCGCTCAAAGCGCCGGTCTTCGCGCCATGAATTGACGATGAGTCTGCGACTCGGCACAGGCCCGCGCATTGCAAATTTGCCAACCACTCTCGCAGTTTCAATTTGCGGCGGCGTGTGGTCGAGCGCTCCATTGGCCAAGAGTAATAAGGCGAGCAGCCAGGGAATCGGAATCAGCCCGTAATACACGCGTTTTAGTGCCTCAACCTCGGAGTGCCGGAGCGCGCGCCGCTCCACCCAAATCGCCACACCGAGCGTCAAGAAAAACAGCACGCCAATGAAAATAAGGATTCCGTCAAGATCGAGGGCAGGATAGCGCCCGCTTGCGGCAACAAAAGCGATTGCGCCGAGCAGGAAAAGCGCCGTGCGATTCAGTAACTTGCTTCGAAGCGAAAATTCAGCAGCCGCCGAACCTAGCCCACAAGCTTCGCAGACATCCGCGTTCCGGTCCGCTCCGCAGTTCAAACACCGCGTCATGTTCATATCCGCGCCTGACTTCAACTAAATTCATGCTAAGCGGTGCCTCACGAACTGTCAATTCGTGGCAAACGTTCACTCGCCTAAGTTAGACACGGAAATCGGGGCGATGGCTGGCGTATAATCCGAAAATGACCATCCTTCAATTTTTTATGAAGCAGAAGGAAGCTATACGTACCCGCAGCCGGGACGTATTTTCGATGATTCGTCCACAGGACATGAATTGGAAGCCGGAAAATGGGGCACTAAGCGTGGGGGAATTGCTTCGGCACTTGTGGGTGTCGGAAGAGGGTGTGCGACGGTGCGCGCTCGAGGGTGATTTCAGGTATTACGAGATTCGCGTGCCAAACGGATTGCACGCCGTGATGGGCACTCCAGGCGCGGTTGAAGACGAATTGAAAAGCATCGAGCGGGTACACTTAGAAACCATTGCGGCGGTGAGGGCTTTGCCCGAGTCTGCGTTTGACGAGGAACGAGCCCATGTCGAACTGGGCTTTCGCCGGAAAGTTGCGGTGATGTTATTTGGGATCAACGAGCATGAGATTCACCATCGCGCTCAACTCATGACCTATCTCAGGATGCTCGGGACTCCGGTCGCGCTCAAGCTCGCTAAGAAGTAGAGACGACTACTTCGTTTGGTGGACACTGGCCGGTTGAACGTCGTTGCATGCCATGAGTTCGTCGCGCCCGTTTGTAATCAGTTCGCAATCGATGTCTTTCGCGCTGTGAATCGCTTCCTCCGCTGTCGAACCACTAGCGGTGGCGCAATGCGAACGGTCCTTGAAATTCATGCAGACCTCGAATTCATTATGGGTTTGTTGCAACGTGGAGTAGAGCAGCACACCGAAGAAGGCAATGCCGCCGAGCACTACGATCCAGCGCATCTGTACTGATTTCTTCGCCATGCTGCTCCTGCGGACCGGCTGTGCGACTATTCTAGGTTATTCCGCTCCCCTGTTTCTCGTCGATCGAATTCCTGCTGAATGTATTTTTTCAGATGTGGCGCCAGGGGCTCATGTTTGGCAATTTCCTTCAGATCACGGGTCGTAAGGTTCGGAAGCATTGCCAGCACAATAGGTGCCGGGGTGTGAGCGTTTCGCATCAATCCAAGCCGAACATTGTACTGGCACGACCACTTCGCGTGTTGTGCAATCGCCATCACGACGCGCTCGGGCACATCCAGTTTGGCAAGCACTTTCAGTACCTGGCTTTCGCTGAGAAATCCGTTGCCGAGCGCCAGCTTGATCGCTTGCGGATGCCCTTCCGCAAGCACGGCGCCTGCAATTCTCGATGGACCGCGTCGTGCCAACGTCAATTTCTCTCCGACCGGCAGATGCGGGATCCGAGCGAGAATAATTGCCTCGGCCGCGCGCCGGATATCCGCCGGTGCGGATGGCTGCAAGCTCACACTTACTAGGTCGAAAAGGAAAAGCTGGCGGAGTAGAGCGAGCGCAACGCGCCTGGGAGTGCTGGGGTGCCTCGCGAGACGCAAACGAACGCGTTCGCTCGAATTCCATTTGCCTGTATCGGCGACAGTGGATAGAAGTTTCGAAGACAGATCTAACCGCTCGAGCAACCGGATGACGTCGGGTTCATCCAAGTTGGGGTTTTCAAGCAGCGCGAGCAGAACCACTTCACTAGCATCGTGGAGCAAAGCCTTAATTTCTTCGGCAGTGCCTGACCGCGCGCGGTGGGCGGCGGTTAGGGAAGCATCATCCGACATGGGCCTTGCGTCGCCCCAAGCGTATCGCGAGCTGAGCCGCAGCTTCGGCGGGTTTCGTTGCAAGCTGTATCAACCTCGCGCGCGGCGCTATGCGGTTGAGTCCCTCATCGATCGCGGCATCAAAAAATCTACTTCGACCCACGGCACCGCCAGCTTTTGCGATCGGAACTTCACGATTGTTCAAGTCCAGCCGGGACAGCACGCTGCCGACGAGTTCTGTCAGGGATTCGGCCGCGTTCGACAAAATGGCCTCACAGAGCGGATCACCCGCATCACCCAGCTCGGCGACCAAAGGAAAAACTCGGGGGAATACATCGTCTGGGTTTTTTACAACCCAATCCAGGACCCGGTTCCATTCCGAGCAGCCCAACCACTTCAGAACCCGTTCAGACAATTCCGTTTCCGGGCCGCGATTTTCTTCCGCTCGCACCACGGCAGCCAGCGCACGCCTTCCAATGTCAAACGCGCTGCCTTCATCGCCAAACCAGGGACCACGACCACCCGCTCGGGCTGTCTGGCCGCCAGCTCCACGCCCGTAGGCTGCAGACCCAGTGCTGATAATCAGGACGAGTCCCTCGCCGTCGCCTACTGCCGCTTGCAGAGTGATGGCCAAATCCGTGGTGACTGTCACCGCGGCCTGAGGAAACGCGTTCTCGAGAAAGGTCCCAATTCGCCTAGCCACCACGTCTCTTCCTGCGCCGCCAATACCGGCATAAATACCGCGAATGTCTCCGGCTTTGATGTGTTGGTGCTCGAGTACCACATCAGCTGCGTCGCTGAGCGTAAACCACGCTTTCGCATATCCGGCCCGAATCGGATTCGATGGGCCTGCCGTTGAACGGGCAAGCGTCTTGCCCGAGCCGTCAACCAGCACGCAATCCGTTTTCGTCCCTCCGCCGTCAAGGCCCAGGAAATATTCGGTGTTAGAGGCGTGTTTTTTTTCGGACATTCATCCTCGCTGTGCTTGACAGGCTTCAAAGGCGGCGGTTAGCATCGCGCGACCCGTCGGCCTTGGTAAGAAACGGGCGCGATGCAAATCAGCCCTATCGATCTCGTTATCCTGGTTCTTTACCTCGCGGGCATCACACTTTTTGGCGCATATTTCCGGCGCGGTCAAAATAATCTTCGTGACTACTTTCTTGGCGGCCGCACGGCACCTTGGTGGGCGATCGCATGTTCGATTGTCGCCACCGAAACCTCGACACTCACTATTATCAGCACTCCGGGCATAGCTTACGGCGGAAATCTCGAATTCTTGCAAATTGTGCTGGGTTATCTGACCGCTCGCGTCATTCTGTGCGTCGTATTGATCCCGCAGTATTTCCAGGGCGAATTCTACACGGCTTACCAGCTTCTCGAAAAGCGATTTGGAACCCGGATGCGCTCGGCTGCGGCGGTGCTGTTCCTCGTCACGCGCACGCTGGCGGAGGGCGTGCGAATATCGGCCATCGGCAAAGTTGTAGGTGTCGCGTTTGGGACCGGCGAAAGGATCTCGATCTTGATTATTGCTTTACTCACTTTGTTTTATACGTTTGAAGGCGGCATGCGTGCTGTGATCTGGACTGACGTGATTCAGTTTGCGCTCTACCTTACGGGCTCGGTTGCGGCGTTCTTGCTGCTGCTCCACAAGATTCCAGGTGGTTGGTTGGAGGTCACACAGGTTGCGGCTGTAGCGGGCGGCAAGCTCACTATTTTTGACTTTGCGTTCAGTCTCACGAAGGGTTACACCTTCTGGGCTGGCATTCTGGGCGGCACCTTTCTCACAATGGCAAGTCATGGGACAGATCAAACACTTGTGCAGCGATTGCTCGCGGCGAGAAATGAGAGGGACAGCAAAATAGCGCTACTAGCCAGCGGAGCGATCGTATTTGCCCAATTTGCTCTCTTTCTCGTGCTAGGTGTGATGCTGTTCGTGTTCGCTCAACAGGGAGCGCTGCACAATCCCGGCAATGATCCAGATCGTCTTTACCCTCAATTCGTCGTTCACCATATGCCGGTAGGCCTTGCCGGACTCGTGCTTGCTTCAATTTTTGCGATCGCGATGTCAAACGCCAGCGGTTCGTTGAACTCGTTGGCTTCCTCCAGCATTATAGACCTCGGGAAACGGCGAAGCGACCAAGGAGCACAGCCGCTAGGCCGTTCGCGCACTATTACGATTGTCTGGGGTATCGTTCTCGGGCTCCTTGGGCTAATTCATTGGGGACCAGTGCTGGTAGCCGGCCTGAAAATTACGTCGATTACATATGGGGCTTTGCTGGGTGTGTTTTTGCTCGGTACCTGGAATCGGCGCGCAAATGAGACGGGAGCTCTTGCAGGCTTCGTAGTCGGGCTGGCATTCATGCTTGGGGTCGCGCGGTTCACTCCGTTGGCATGGACTTGGTACGTTTTCGTCGGGACGATCATTACGTTTTCGGTCGGTGGGCTCGCAAGCCTCGCCGCCAGGGATACGGAACAGTCTGTGCCGAATTCGCCGTCAATCTAGCGGTTCTTTTCTAAGGCAAACGGAGAAAGTTATCGCCATTTCCGCGGAAACGAAGTCTAAAGAGCGCCTCGAATTAATTCGTGGCCTCGGAGCATGGGCCGCCGCTGCGATTGTCATCGGCACCATGATCGGTACCGGAATTTTCCTGAAGCCTGCTGAAATGGCTGGCGAAGCCGGTTCGACAGCGGTCGTCTTCGCGGCCTGGATTGTGGGTGGAGTGCTCTCGATGTTCGGCGCGCTTAGCTTCGCCGAACTTGGCGCAGAAATACCTGAAGCCGGCGGCGAGTATGCGTATCTGCGGCGCGGATGTGGACCTGCATGGGGATTTCTCTTTGGATGGACGCATTCAATCGTCGGCCGTCCTTCGTCTGCAGCTTCGATTGCGGCGGGCTTGATGCGTTTTGTTGGTTTCCTGTTTCCCGCCGTTGCCGCGCCGATTTGTACACTCCGCCTGCATTTACCTTTCTTCGCGAGCCATCATTCCGAGTTTGCGTTTACATGGGCGCAGCCGCTTGCAGTCATCGCGCTTATCCTGTTGACCTTCATCAACTATCTAGGGGTGCGGCTGGGCGGTCAGGTGCAGATTGGGCTCACGATTATCAAAATCACTTCGGTCATCGCAATCATCGGCTTCGGGTTCTTTCTCTCGCACGGGAGCGCCACGAATTTTCAGCCGATTTGGCCAACTTCGCTATCCTGGGGCACAGCTACGGGTTTTCTCGCAGCGCTTGCCGCCGCGCTATGGGTTTTTGACGGGTGGGAGGACCTCAATTTAGTTGGATCGGAAATCAGGGATCCTGGTCGAACGATTCCTCGCGCGTTGATTGGCGGCGTTGCGTTCGTGATTGTCCTGTTTAGCGTTTTCAGCGCGGTTTGCTTTTACGCGTTACCGTTCGACGTCGTCGCGGCGTCCCAACACATCGCATCGGATGTCGTTGGAAGCTTCGCGGGTCGTGGCGCAGCCGTGTGGGTCACGCTGGCAATGGTGATTTCCGCGCTCGGCACCTTGAACTCATCGGTTCTCAGCGGCGCCCGCGTCGATTACGCCATGGCGCGAGATGGAATCTTTTTTCAGTTTGCCGGAGCGATCCATCCAAAATTCCGGACGCCTGGAAACGCGCTGATATTTCAGTGCTGCCTCGCTAGCGTGATGGCTTTGACTGGGACATTCGAAGATCTCACTTCCCTATTCATCTTCGCCGGATGGATATTCTACGGTCTAGCCGTCGTCGCGCTCTTCCGTTTGCGCCGCACCGAACCTAATTTGCCGCGGCCGTACAAGACGTGGGGCTACCCGGTAGTCCCGTTGGTCTTCATAATTGGCGCAATGGCACTGACCATTAGCATTTGGGTTCAACGACCTGTGCGTTCATCGATTGGTCTGGCTTTGATGTGCTCCGGTCTTATTTTTTATCGACATTGGAGGAGGAGGACTGCTAAATAGCCGGATGGCACAGCAAGCTAGAGCCTTTGAATTGCGTCGCGAGAGACATTCAATGCAACGATCTCAGGATGGAGGAGATGTGCGAGGACTCCAATTCCGTCGGAAAGTCGCGGGCCGGGGCGTGAAAAATAGCTATTGGCGTCAACTGCGAAAACGCGCCGGTCCCGTATCGCCGGAAGGTCATCCCAATTCGACGGCAACTCATTGAAACTGAATTCCGCTGCCGCACGCCGTGCACTATACCCGCAGGGCATCACGACGATGATTTCTGCGCCGGTTTCTGCGATTTGCGCTGGCGTCGCTCGAAATGATGGCTCGCCTGCACGCCCGAACACGTCCTGGCCTCCTGCCTTCGCCACCATTTCGGGCTCCCAATGGCCAGCAATATAGAATGGATCCATCCATTCAAGGCACAGGACTCGCCGCTTTGGCGCTCTCGCGACTTTCATTTCGATTGCAGCGACCTTTTGCTCGAGAGTTATTGCCAGGCCCTGAGCATCCCTCCGCCTGCCGGTCGCCTCTCCAATGCGCCGAATATCGTCCCACACATCCAGGAGGGAGTGGGGCGTTAGAGACAGAACCTTAGGCCGCTTCGAGAAGCGCGCAAGTGCAGTTGCGAGATCGTCGGGAGAAGCCGCACAAACGTGACAAAGATCCTGCGTAATAATGAGGTCAGGAGCGAGTGACGCGAGCAGTTCCGCGTCTACCGAATAAATGCTCTCGCCGCGTGAAACAAGCTCAGTCACTTGTCGGTCGATGATGGACGGTAGTTGCTGAGGATCGACCCTGGGCTGAATCAACGGCGGCTTCTTCGCGGCTTCCGGCGGAAAATCACACTCGTGGGTCACACCCACAACGGCATCCCTGAGGCCAAGAGCATAGAGAATTTCCGTTGCTGACGGTAGGAGTGAACAGATCCGCACAATAATGCTCAGTAAAGCTCAAACTCTACGACTTAACCAAGGCCGCGTTGTGATTTTGCGCTTCCGGGACAAGATCGGCGAATACGAATCCGTCCCGCTCGACGATTTCTCGCACGTTTATTGGAAGCGGGCGTCGAAACATCGGACCAGCACATGCAAAGGTATGGAATTCCCCGTTCTCGCCGCAAGGGTCCACGTCACACGGTAATTCCTCAAGCAATTCCGCATCGAATCGGCGTCCGGCGAATGAACGGTCGAGTTTTGTTGGATCGACGCAAGTAATGTACGCGGAGAGGCCACTGGCGATCATTTCCTTAGCGAGAAGTTCAGTGTCCTTTCCCCAAAGCGGAAACACTGCCTTCATTCTGCATGCCGCGAGATTCTTCTCCCGATAGGCACGAATATCATCGAGAAACAGGTCACCAAATACAATATGAAAAACTCCTTCCGCCCTTGCCTGTTCCATCGCTAAGCTCATTGCTTGCTCGTAATCTTGGTTCCTGCAATGCGCCGGAATTGGTACTTTTACGAGCGGCAGGCGGAGTGCAGCAGCCTGCATGTCGACCAGACTTTCGCGCACCGCGTGCATTGCAACTCGGGCATAGTCGCGGTTGATCGTGGTTAGCAACGCGACCACGTTCACTTCGCCCGTTTGCCGCACGGTGTGCAGCGCCCATGCACTATCCTTGCCGCTGCTCCACGCAAGCCACGCCTTGGGCCGGCCTCGCATCGTCGGGTGCTCGGTCTACACAAGCAATTCAATGGTACAAGAGATACTTTTCGCGCATCGCTCGAAAACCACTGAGATCACCGGCCCATCCGGCCTCGATTTCCTTGGGATCATCGCCACCCCGGAGTCGATCCACCGTGGATTGAGAGCCAAGGAGATTGATCATTTTTTCCACATGGAATTGGGTCGGGTACAGATGATACAGGACTGATGCAATTTCAAGCCCCGTCATGACCGGCTGGAACGTAACGCGATCTTGCAGATCGATCGAAATCCCTCTGCACAGTGCTCCGCTGTACAGTCCGCTTGCTGGCGTGAATTCTGTCGCGGCAAACCGCACGCCTCTCAGCTCGCGGCGATTCAGTTCGTTCAGTAGCACCGTTGAATCAATCCAGGGCGCACCGAGCAGTTCGAAGGGAGTCGGTGTACCGCGTCCCACCGACACCCCTGCGGCTTGCAAGATTTCGACACCAGGGTACAGAAAGGCCTCGCGCAGCGTCCGCAGCGCCGGCGATGGTGCGACCCATGCGAGTCCGGTCATGTCATAGAAGTCGCTCCGGTGCCAATCCTGCATCGCAACAACGTGAAGGTCAGCCCCGATTTTGTTCTCGGAATTGAACATCTGCGCCAGCTCACCCATCGTCATCGCGTATCGCACTGGCAGCGGAAAATAACCGACGAAAGAAGTCCGTTCGCGATCGAGCACAGGACCCTCAATGATTTCGCCAGCCAATGGATTCGGCCTGTCGAGCACAAAAAAAGAGATGTGTTGTTGCCCTGCTGCCTCCATCGAATACGCCATAGTGGTGATGTAAGTGTAGAATCGCGCCCCTGCGTCCTGTATGTCGAATACGAGCGCGTCAATGCCGCGAAGCATCTCGTTTGTCGGCCTTCGCGTGGCACCATATAGGCTATAAATTGGCAGCCCCGTCGGGGCATCGGCTTGATTGGAAACCGATGCATCCGCCACTCCGGATATCCCGTGTTCGGGACTGAAAATGGCGACCAGACTAACTCCCTCCGCGCGCGCTAGAAGATCAATCGTGCGGTGTCCCAAGTAATCGAGTCCCGTCTGGTTCGTAATTACTCCCACTCGTTTGCCTCGCAGGGGCGCGAATTTCTCCGCTTCGAGAACGTCGATACCGGATCTCGTATGATCGCCCGTCTTGCCAGAATCGTCGCCGGAAAAGGTTCGAGCAGGCGTGGCAGGCTTCCTCTCGGAACTGAGGGCAACAATAAAAAGTGCTGCGCCAGCGATCAGCGAACAGAATGAGAGTAAACGGAAACGAAACATCGGCTGGGAGGCTCGGTTGTGCCGCATGAAGCCGTGTGCTATATACAGCCGCGGGATGCAGTCGTCAACATGGAACGCCCGAAGAGCTTCCCTGCAGACACTCGGGCTTTTCGCGATGGCGCTGCTCCTTCTCATGACACCTTCCGCCCGCTCCCAAAAACCCTCGTCCAAAAAGAGTCAGCCTTCCGCTGGCAGTTCCACGTGGGTCGAGTCCACACTCAAGAAGATGACCGTGCGCGAGGAGCTTGGCCAGATGCTAATGCCGTACTATTTTGGTGTTTTTGAGTCGACGGAAAGCTCGGCTTACAAGGATTTGCTTCATCAGGTGGAAGATAATCATGTCGGAGGATTCATACTCGGCACGACTCGCAGTCCACTCGGGATTGAGCGCAGCCAGGTATATCCAACAGCCGTCATCATGAATGCGCTCCAGGCGCATTCCAAGTTGCCGCTCCTCATTGGTGCTGACTTTGAAAGCGGAACCGGCATGCGCCTCGACGAAGGAACGAATTTCCCCTCCGCTATGGCTGTTGGCGCCACGGGTGACCCAAGGCTCGCTTATACAGCAGGAAAAGATACTGCGCTTGAAGCGCGCGCGGCCGGAATACACTGGATTTTCGCTCCTGATGCCGACGTAAATGACAATCCGGCGAATCCAATCATTAACATCCGCGCGTTCGGTGAAGATCCTGCCGAGGTTTCGGATTTCGCGACACAGTTCATTCGCGGGATCGAAGAAAACGGTGCGCTTGCAACGGCAAAACACTTTCCAGGCCATGGCGATGTGACCACCGATTCACATCTCTCTCTCCCGGTTGTTCCGGATGATCGCAAGGAGCTCGAAACAAATGAGCTCGTGCCTTTCCGCGCCGCAATTTCTGCCGGCGTCAGCTCAGTCATGCCCGGGCACTTGTCGGTACGCGCGCTGGAACCTGATCCTTCGGTGCCGGCATCGCTTTCGCGCAACATCCTCACGGGTCTTCTCCGCGACGAGATGAAATTTCGCGGGCTGATCGTAACCGATGCGATGGATATGGGAGGGGTAACGTCGATGTACCCTCCGGACGAAGCCGCAGTACGTGCAATCGAAGCCGGAGCAGACCTCGTGCTCCAGCCGCCATTTCCCGATGCTGCCTTAGCTGGACTTGAAAACGCAGTTAAGTCCGGCAGGCTTTCACAGAAACGAATCGATGAGTCGGTACGGCGAATTCTTCAGGCCAAGGCTCGACTCAGCCTCGACAAGAATCGCTTCGTCGATATTCCGCGACTGACTCAGAAATTCGGATCGCCCAAATTTGCAGACGATGCACAGGCGATCGCCGATCGGGGCGTTACGCTCCTTCGCAACTCCGGAAACCTTGTGCCTCTCAACGCCTCGAGACCCCTTCGCGTGTTGCTCGTCTCGCTCTCGGCCGACCCCGATCCGTATCCCAGCGCTGCGCTTGAGAGCGAAATTCGCTGGCGCGTGGATTCGCTCAAGTCTCTTCGGGCTGACACACAGTTCGTCAATGTCAGCACCCTGAAGCTACCCCCGCCCGATACCTATGACGTTGCGATCGCAGCGCTGTTTGTGCGCGTGGCCGACCGCAAAGGCAATGTCGGCTTTCCGGACGATCAGCGGGAATTCGTCAATCAGATGCTCATAAGTGGAAAGTCATGCGTCGTGCTTGCTTTTGGAAGCCCTTATTTGATTTCGAGTTTTCCGTCTGCGAAGACCTGGATCGGCGAATTCTCGACGAATGACGTATCGCAGCGCGCCGGGGTCCGTGCGCTATTTGGACAAGTAGCGTTCGCAGGCCGCATCCCTGTGACGGTTCCCGATACCTCCAAGCGCGGGGATGGAATACATGTACCGGCGAATCCGATGACGCTCGAGCCGGCTCCGCCTACGATCTCGAATCGTCTGGCGTCGGCTTATACGTTGATCGATCGCGCCGTTGCCGACGGAGCCTTCCCTGGTGGCGTTCTCGCGGTGGGCTTGAACAATCAGCTTGTCGTACGCCCATTCGGAAAATTCACGAAAGAGCCAAAGGCAACAGCAGTCCAGGCAGATACGATTTACGACCTTGCGTCGCTTACAAAGCCAATCGTCACGACGACCTCGGTAATGGTCCTCGTGCAACAAAGACGGCTCGACCTAGATGCGCCGCTCTCGCGACTTCTGCCGGAATGGAGCATTGCCGCAAAAAATGATCCAGATCCTGCCTGGCGCGGACGCGTCACGCCGCGAATGCTGCTGCTTCATGATTCTGGCCTTCCGGCACATCGCGATTTCTATAAAGATGCCAACGGACATGACGCTATTCTCGCGCGCGTCTTCGCTGAACCTCTCCTTCATGAGCCTGGCAAACAAGTTGAATATTCAGACCTGGGTTTCATTCTGCTCGGCGAAATCGTCCAGCGCCTCTCTGGTCAATCGCTCGCCGAATTCGCCCGGAAAGAAATCTTCGCACCTCTTGGCATGAACCATTCGCTGTTCAACCCCCCTCGTTCGCTTCGCTCCGAGATCCCTCCCACCGAAAATGATCTGAGCTATCGAAAACGCCTGATCCAAGGTGAAGTCCACGATCAGAATGCCTGGGCTATGGGCGGAATTGCCGGTGATGCGGGCCTATTTTCGACGGCAGGCGACATCGCCATATTCGCGCAGATGATCTTGAATGGGGGGGTCTATGCGCACCATCGTGTCGTATCCCGCGCTCTTGTTAGCGAGTTCACCGCACACCGGGCAATTGGCAATTCCGTGCGCACGCTCGGTTGGGATGTGCCGCTTGACCCGAGTGCCACCGGCCGCTTTTTCTCGACACACGCTTTTGGCCATTATGGATTTACTGGCACGTCTCTATGGATTGACCCCGACCGTAATCTTTTCATCGTTCTGTTGACGAATCGGGTGAATCCATCCGTCGACAACATCAAGATCCGGCGTGTGCGCCCCGAGTTGCACGATGCAATTTTTGAGTCCTTGGGCTTTGCCGCTGCGCCTGAGCCCGCTCGATAACTTTCTTGCAGCATCGCGCAACTTGTTTCTTGTGAGCCTGACCGCATCCGAGTGTACCGGTATACTGTATGTTGCATTGAGGCATAGGATTGACGTCAGTCAGCACAGAACAGAGAAATCCTCGCTCGCAAGGGCTCGATAAAAAATCGACGATCGAGATACTTCGCGTAATCAATCGCGAAGACGAACGAGTGGCAGTCGCTGTCAGCCGGGAGTTGCCCCAGGTCGCCCGAGCAGTGGACGCGATTGTGCTCAGCCTCGCGAACGGTGGCAGACTTTTCTACGTGGGGGCGGGGACTAGCGGCCGACTGGCAGCTTTGGATGCGGCTGAGTGCCCTCCGACGTTCGGCACACGCCCCGAGTCGGTTTATGCGCTGATTGCGGGCGGTGCAAGGACGATGCGTGGAGCAGACGAGAGTGCTGAGGACTTCGCAAGGAGTGGCGCCCGCGATCTCGCAAAAGCGGGTGTCTTGCGACGGGACGTCGTCGTCGGACTCGCCGCGAGCGGCACGACGCCTTACGTTCTCGGCGCCATCGAATTCGCGCGTCGACGCGGAAGCGTTACCGTGGGGGTCACCTCGAATCCGCAATCAGCTCTCGCTCGAAGGGTAAAAATTGCGATCGTCCCAGAAACAGGCCCGGAAGCAATCGCCGGTTCAACACGCTTGAAAGCCGGCACCGCCCAGAAAATGGTGCTGAACTTGCTCTCCACCGCCTCGATGGTGCGCCTCGGTCGCGTCTACGACAATTGGATGATCTACGTCGCGCTCACAAACAAGAAGTTGCGCCGGCGCGGTGCACGGATTCTTCAGGAGGCCACAGGTGTGAGCGCGTCCGCGGCTGAACACGCGCTGCGGCAAACAGGACACAATCTGCCAGCTGCGCTTATTATGCTGAAAGCCGGAACGAACGCGCGAGATGCCGTGTCTTTGCTGGCGAAATTTGGCGGTAACGTGCGAACCGCTCTCGAAGAGTCGCAGGAGCTGCGGGCTCGAACGAAGGGCAGGAGCAAGTAACGTGGACCGTTTTAAGATTCAGGGCGGGCGCAGGCTCGAAGGAAAAGTTCAGATCAGCGGCGCGAAGAATGCCGCCCTTCCCGCAATGGCAGCCGCGCTCCTCACGAACGAGCCCGTGCATCTTCATAACATCCCTAAGGTCCGCGACATCATCACAATGGCCAAGCTTCTTGCCCACATGCGCTGTCGCGTCGAAAGTCCCGATATTCCGCCCAGCCAATTCATGATCCAGGCTGAAGCCGTTTCCCACGCCGAAGCACCCTACGAACTTGTCAAAACGATGCGCGCTTCCGTTCTGACTCTCGGCCCACTTGTCGCTCGTTTCGGCTATGCAAGAGTTTCGATGCCCGGCGGCTGTGCCATCGGCGCGCGTCCGGTGGATTTGCATATCCAAGGACTCGAATCATTAGGGGCGGAAATTTCGGTCGATCATGGCTACGTCGAGGCTCGCACCCAACGTCTGCGTGGTGCGGTATTTCGCTTTCCAAAGATCACCGTAACCGGAACCGAAAACGTACTGACTGCCGCTGTGCTTGCCGAAGGCGAAACGATTCTCGAAAACTGCGCCCTTGAGCCGGAGGTCACCGATCTTGTCGACCTGCTGAACAAGATGGGCGCCAGAATTGAGGGTCGCAGCACTTCAACTTTGCGCATCCAAGGCGTCGAGCGCCTTCGAGGCGCTACCCACGCCGTGATTCCCGACCGAATCGAAGCCGGCACGTTTCTCGTCGCAGGAGCCATCACCGGAGGCGAACTGCTGCTTGAGAACTGCGACCCTAGCCATCTGGGAGCAATCATTGAAAAGCTCCGCGAGTGCGGTGCCGAAATCCGCTGCGAAGGCAGTCACGCGATTCGCATCAAGGCGGCTAAGAGACTCGTCGCGGCTGATATCACGACCGCGGAATATCCCGGCTTTGCTACGGACATGCAGGCCCAGTTTATGGCCCTCGCGACGCAAGCCGAAGGTGTGTCGCACATCCGCGAAACCATCTTTGAGAATCGTTACCTCCACGCCAGTGAAATGTCGCGCATGGGGGCGAATATCGCCGTGGACGGCAATTTCGCGATTGTCGCGGGTCCAACTCGGCTCAGCGGCGCTCCTGTCACGGCATCCGATTTGCGCGCCAGCGCATCCTTAGTTTTGGCTGCACTCGTGGCGGAAAACACAACTTACATCGACCGCGTCTATCACATCGACCGCGGCTACGAACGCATCGAAGGAAAACTCAGCGGAATTGGCGCACGGATAGAGCGCGTCAACTGATGAGATTTGAGTGGAGAGCTTCCGCGCGACGGGTCGCCGCGCAAGGGCTTACCTCGCTGCTTTTACTGCCCCAAATAACCTTTGGGCAAAAGTCCTCAGACTCCCAGCGCCTCTCGCACGATGGGCCTCATCCTGCGATTGAAATCGAAAATCCCAGGCCTCCCTCGCAGAAGTCCCGCAAGAAAGATCCCGCTGGCCCAACGGTTCAACTTCGATATCGAATCGTGCCCAATACGTCGGGAGTTACAGCTGCTCGTATCGAAGTTTGGGACCGTCCCGACTTGATCACAAAGTTTCCGGTGAAAGTAGCGAAAACCGGCGAAGCCACATGGGCTGACACGTCCGTGCCAACTCCATCGCGGCTCGATTTCATCCTCATAGATCCGGATGCGCCGCTTTCCTGTCGTCACAACTGTAATGATGCTGAGACAGAAGCCCTCTCAGTAACGGTCGCAGGTGACGTCCCCCCGTCGTTCACATCGGACCCTGTGCGCGTTGGCGCGGGTGCCGAGACTATGTCGCTTGATCTCGATGGCCGATTTTTCACGGTCAGCACGAAGGTGCTGCTGGCAGAGCCGACTCGGAAAAAAGATGTCTGGAAAGCTTGGGAGTTTATGGCCACTGAATACGTCGACACGATCAAGATTCGCGTCACAATTCCATGGTCGTACCTAGCGTCTCCTCGCAAGCTCGTTCTGTGGCCATTCAACCTTGACGAAGTCGAGGCAGCCCAGGGGAATGGTTTACCGTTGAATGGCACTGAGCAGAGAGCTCCGGTAGGCGGTGGAACTCAGGAAATCATCTATGTCGCCGGCCCTGTGAGCCCGGTATTACGAAGTCTGGAACCAGCACAACTATCTGCGGATGCTTCCGATCAGGCCGAGGCCAAGGTGATCCTTCACGGAAGCGGATTCACGCGCGCAAGCGAGGTGGTGATTGGGCGAGATCCTTTGAACGAAAATGTTCTTCAAAATCCGCCGCTAGTCATCGCGCCGAAATACCTGTCGTCGGAAGCGCTCGAGATCCGTCTGCCAGCATCACAACTCAGGTTCTCAGACCTTGCATATAGTGAGCGTGGGCCAATTCGCATCTGGGTTCGAAACACCAGCAGCAGCTTCCAGATATCAGAAAGTCGTGACATTCAGATTCTTCCCACAGCCGAACTTCCGCCCGCGCCCCCAGGCGGAACGATAGTCGCAATCTCACCAAGCCCGCTGCCGCTCATGCCTGCTGGCGGCCCATCCGTAGAACAGGTTACAGTCACTGGCAAGAATTTCCGGGCCAATGATTCGATCATTGCGAGCGCCGACCACGGAGAAAAAACTCAGCTTCCGACTCAGTTCATCTCCTCTACCGAACTGCGCGTCTCCCTCCCGCGCCAACTCTGGCGGGAGCATCGCGTGAGTTACCGCTTCGTGATCGTCACGCCTCAAGGGGAGCGGGCTACCGAACTATACGAAGACGAGGACGTGCCCGAAACCGAATCACCGACAAAATAAAAGAGGGAGGCGATCGCTCGCCTCCCCGAATCCACGCTGCGGCGATTGAACGGACTAGCCAGCAGCTTCGGACTTCTGTTGCTGTTGCTTGTCACGCTGTTCGCGCAACACCGCTTTGCGGCTTAACCGGATCTTGTTTCCTTCGATTGCCAAAACCTTCACAAGAATCTGGTCACCTTCCTTCAACTCATCCCGGACAGAGCGAATTCTTGCCTCAGCGATTTCGCTGATGTGGAGCAAACCATCGGTTCCAGCAAAAATCTCGACGAACGCCCCGAATTCGGCGATCCGCACCACCTTGCCAAGATATGTCTTGCCGATCTCGGCTGTGGCGGTCACGTCTCGAATCATCTTCAACGCGTCTTCTGCGGCAGGGCCATTCGCTGCGAACACGTGAACTTTCCCGTCGTCCATCACGTCGATTTTCACGCCCGTCGCTTCGATGATCGACCGGATTTTCTTGCCGCCCGGCCCGATTAAATCGCGAATCTTATCCGTCGGAATGCTGAGCATGTAAAGATGCGGCGCATAAGTCGAAATTTCCGCCCGCCCAGTTGAAATGGTTTGGTCCATGATATCGAGAATTTCCAAGCGAGCCTTCTTCGCCTGTCCCAGCGCCTCGCGCATCATTGCTACGCTCACGCCTGACACTTTGATATCCATCTGGAGCGCCGTGATTCCCTGCCGCGTTCCGGCGACTTTGAAATCCATGTCGCCATAATGATCCTCCGCGCCAGCGATGTCGGTAAGGATGGCGTATTTATCGTCTTCTACAACCAAACCCATTGCAATGCCCGCGCATGCGGATTTGAGCGGTACGCCGGCGTCCATCAGCGCCAAAGACCCTCCACACACTGTTGCCATCGAGGAGGATCCGTTGGATTCCATGATGTCCGAAACGACTCGCATCGCATAAGGAAAATCAGCTTCTGGGGGAAGCAGATTTGCAAGCGCGCGTTCGGCGAGAGCGCCGTGACCGATCTCTCTCCGACCCGGCCCGCGAAGGAATTTCACTTCTCCCACTGAAAAGGGCGGGAAATTGTAATGCAACATGAAGCGCTTGAATGCCTCGTCTTCGAAGAGCAAGTCCAATCGCTGCATGTCTTCTTTGGTGCCCAGCGTCGCCGTTGCAAGCGCCTGCGTCTCACCGCGAGTAAATAGTGCCGAGCCATGTACGCGAGGCAGAACTCCTACTTCGCAAGTGATCTGGCGGATTTGATCGAAGGCTCGCGCATCAGGACGCCGCCTTCGTATTAGCATGTCGTCGCGGAAAATCCTTTCGCGTAGCCTCTCAAAAGCTCGATTCGCGAGTTTGTGGCGCTCATCGTCATCCTCGGGAAGCGACGCCACGATTTCGGCTTTGATCGCATCCACTAAGGCATAGCTCTCGTTTTTGGGGTGCTTTGCCGTGTCAAGCGCGTCGCGCAGTCGTTCTTCGTACTTCGACTTGATCTGGCTGTATAGCGCTTCATCGAACGCAGGAGGGGTCACCTTAACCTTCTCGGGATTCACTCGCTTGTGCAGCTCTCGAATCGCAGCAACGATCTTACGAATTTCCGCGTGCGCGAACTCGAGCGCATCTACCACCGCGTCCTCGGATACTTCCAGCGCCCCGGACTCGACCATTACGATCGCTTTTTCTGAACCCGCTACCACCAGATTCAGCAGGCTTGTCTTCTGCTCGGCCACCGTCGGGTTTGCCATCAGCTTCCCGTCAATCAATCCGACTCGCACCGCAGCGATCGGCGTTTCAAACGGGATCTTCGAAATAAATAGGGCCGCCGAGGCAGCCGTCAATCCAATCACGTCCGGATCATTTTCGCTGTCAGCCGAAAGCACCATGGAAACAATCTGAGTTTCGGTCGAGTAGCCCTCAGGAAAGAGAGGCCGCAGCGGTCGATCCGTCAGCCGCGAAGTCAAAATCTCGCGCTCGGAAGGGCGCCCTTCACGTTTAAAGAAACCTCCAGGAATCTTACCCGCCGAGTACGTGTACTCACGATAGTCCACTGTAAGTGGTAAAAAGTCCTTGTCAGTCGCCTTGCTGTCCATGCAGGCGGTGGATAAAACCACTGTATCGCCATATCGCGCTACAACTGCACCGTGCGCCTGGCGCGCCATTTTGCCGGTTTCAAAAGTCAATTTGCGTCCACCAACCTCGACGCTTACTTGTTCAAACATCTAATCACATCCTTCGCGCCCCGGATTTTCGGGTGCGCCATTTCAGATACGAGAGTCCGCTCTCGTGGAGAATTCGAATTCGGAATCGTTAGAGAAGCGTCCAGGGCAGGAATACACTTCGGCGGCGCAATCCTATACTCCCGCATGAGTCTCGAAAGCCCTGTACCAATGTGAGGTTTCTGCGGTGGGACAAGCGCGGTCTGAAAACCGCTCGGAAAAGCGCTACTTACGCAAGCTGAGTCGTTCCACAATCTCGCGATACCGATCCGGGTCACGGCGGTTCAAATAGTCCAGCAACCTTCTGCGCTTATTGACCATCATGATCAATCCGCGGCGGGATGCGTGGTCCTTTGCGTGGGATTTGAGGTGGGTCGTCAAATAGCTGATGCGTTCACTCAACAATGCAATCTGCACTTCCGGTGAACCTGTGTCCTTGGGATGCGTCCGGAACTGCTCGATAACCTCTGCCTTTGCTTCCATCAGCTCGCCCCTCCCCCTCTGAGAAACCGTGCCCTGC
This sequence comes from uncultured Acidobacteriota bacterium, assembly GCA_963729525.1. GTDB lineage: Bacteria > Acidobacteriota > Terriglobia > Acidiferrales > UBA7541 > Palsa-295. The sequence continues at coordinate 462,759 of CAVSOB010000005.1, read as the reverse complement.
TCTCTCAATTTCCATTTCGACACTAAAAAGCGTAGCACATCGTCTGTACGGCGCAAAGGCCTTTTACAGTGAATCCTGTAGTCCGCCTGGCGGCCTTACTGTATCTCTTAACCTCGGAAATCCGCACTGAGGCTTTCTCGCTAAGTCTTACCGTGATTTATCAACGACAGGAACTCGTCTCGTGTCTGTTTGTTTTCGCGAAACGCCCCCAACATGGCGCTCGTCATTGCCGCAGAGTGCTGTTTTTCGACTCCGCGCATCACCATGCACAGATGCCGTGCTTCGATTACGACTCCCACACCCTCCGGCGCCAGTTTCTCCTGAATCGCTTTGGCGATCTGGCTCGTCAAACGCTCCTGAATCTGCAATCGGCGAGCGTACATATTCACAAGCCGCGCTATCTTGCTCAAACCCACCACTTTCTTATTCGGAATGTATGCGACATGGCACTTCCCGAAGAATGGCAGCAGATGATGTTCGCAGAGGCTATAGAGCTCGATGTCTTTCACGACGACCATATTGTCGTAACAAACGCTGAACATCGCTCCATTCAGAAGTTTTTCTGGATCCTGCCGGTAGCCGCTCGTTAAATATCGGAACGCCTTCTCGAATCGCTCCGGCGTCCGGCGCAATCCTTCGCGGTTTGGATCTTCGCCAATCAGAGCAAGCATCTTGCGCACTAAGTCCGCAATCGTTTCCTCGCCCTGGGCATCAGGAATGATGATTTCAGTGGCTTCCGTCATTTTGTCTCCGCTTTTCATACTCACTGCTCTTCGCTGTACTCAAAACTGTTTTTGGTCGTCTCTTCGATCCGCACCCGCTCAAGCCGCGCCGCGGGGAATCTTCTCAGGCGGCGATAAATTTCGCGGCAAACGTTTTCGGTCGTCGGCACGATAGCTTGAAACTCGGGCACATCCTCGTTTAAGTATTTATAATCGAACGTCTCAATCACTTCTCGTTGTACGAACGGATCGAGATCGCCGAGATTTGCGATCATTCCCGTGTCGGCATCGACCGGGCCGGTAATCGTCACTTCCACCGCATAATTGTGACCGTGGCCGTACGGGCTATTGCACTTGCCGTAGATGCGCTCATTCTCCACCTCGCTCAGCGCTGCAGAATGCAAACGATGCGAAGCAGCAAACCGGTAGCGGCGAGTGAGTGCGATCTTCATCGGCCCGTGCCATTCTTATCCGCCGTACAATCGGCGAACAGGTCTTCCGACTCATAGAGCCGCACCCGATCCAGCTTTCCCGTTCCGATCTTTGGCTCGAGGAGATTCCAAATCACCGCCGCGACGTTCTCACATGTAGGGATCTTGCCGGCAAGCTCCGGCACTTCATAGTTCAAATGCCGATGGTCCATTCGGTCAACCACCTCGCGCTGCAAGATATCCTTCAGTTCTTTCAAATCCAGGACCATTCCGGTCGCCGGGTCTAACTCTCCCGCTATGGTTACTTCGAGGGTGTAGTTGTGCCCGTGACCATGCGTATTGCTGCATTTGCCGAAGACGCGCTTGTTCTCCTCCGCCGAGAATTTTGGATTCTGGTAAAAGTGCGCCGCTGAGAATTCCACTTTGCGCGTAATCCGAATCATCGTGTCTTTCCGTTTTCAGTTTTCAATTTCGGTGCGCCCCAACGTTTGTTATTTCGAGTGCAATGAAGAACCTGCTTCTTGCACCCGCAGCCCTGCACGATACAGCCGACCTTTCCATTCGACCTTGCCGCGCGCGCTTTTCCATCTGGATGCAATCAGTGCAGCTGAATACAGGAACACGCCAGGGACGAAGTATTTGATGTCCGAAACCGGATATTGATTCTCTTGGAGGTATCGCCGAAACGCATGCATGCGTACCGCGAACCAACTAATACCGGCAGCGAGCAGAATCCATTTCCAAAAATCGCGCGCCCAGACCGCGCAGATCACAATCACCCCTACGAAAACGAGTCCGCTTGCCAACTCTCGAAGTAGCGCGGATTCGGTTTTCCCAAGGAGCGCATAAAGATTCTTCGTCCAGCCTTCCCACATTCCTCTAAAACTTCGGTACATCCGCGTCCGCACAATTCCCAGGCCACTCGCGAAGTGCAGTCGAGACTTATCACTTTTCACTAGCTGCGCAAACGCCACATCCTCAAGTATCTCGCCCGCTACCGCGCGGTGTCCACCTACTGATTCATACACGTCACGCCGCACCAGAATGAACTGCCCGTTCGCCGCCGCGTCAGGAAGCGCCGAATCGTTTACCTTCTCGAACGGATACCTCTTTGCGAGCATCCAGTAAATCTGAAGAATCAGCGCTCGTTCCCACCAAGTCTCCATCTCCTGCTCGGGCGAATAGGACACCAGAACTGCGTCGCGTTCGATTGCATCCGCGAGCGCACGCCGAATCCCGTCCGGCAAATGGAAGGTGTCTGCGTCCGTGAATAGCAACCAATCCCCGCTGGCCGCCGCTGCGCCTACAGCAGCGGCATGGTTTTTGCCTACCCATCCGATTGGTAGTTCACCTGCCGGCCGCACTCTCAGCTTGGGCAACCGCGATGTAAGATGCTTTAGAATCGCTGCCGTTCCATCCGTCGATCCGTCATCGACAGCAATCACCTCACCGATCTCCGGTTGCGCCGCCACCGACTCAACTGCTCGCGCAATTGACGCTTCCTCATTTCGTGCCGGAATGATGGCTGATACCAAGGTGTGTAGGGTCTGCTCCGCGGCGGGCCAAAAATCGGCATTCGTAACGCGGATGTCTTATTATAGTTGCTGGAACCGCTCATTGAAACGGAAACTAAATACTGCTCTGGTCCTGATTTTCATTGCGGGCCTTCTCTACATGTTCGCCCGTGCGGATTATCGCCAGGGCGAGCCAAGCCTCCGCGGCCGGCCAGAAAAGGACTTCGCGCTTACCCTCGACGGCAAGCCGGCGCGCCTTTCCGATCTTCGTGGCCAAGTAGTCGTGCTAAATTTCTGGGCCACTTGGTGCCCGCCCTGCGTCGACGAGGCTCCGTCCCTAAACGCCCTCCAGCGCCGAATAACTCCTCGCGGAGGCACTGTCGTTGGCATCAGCCTCGACGAAGACCAAGCCGCGTACGACAACTTCCTGAAGGCCTACCAACTCGGTTTCCCGACCTATCGCGATCCGTCCAAAAGGATCGCGCTCGACTACGGCACCACGATGTATCCCGAAACTTACATCATCGACCGCAAAGGCCGCCTCGACCGCAAAATTATAGGCCCGCAGGACTGGACGAGCCCGGAACTGACTGCCTACCTCGACTCGGTCCTAAATTCCAAGTAAACCGTTGGGCGACTATCAGCAGGCCGCGGCGCGGCACTTTCATCCTGACAGCGTCCGAGCCGGATGCTTAAACTGAAGAATCTCAGCTTCATTCTCTGCAGCAGCTGGCGTCGCGTTGCGCGGTTGCGTCGTTGACTTTGAACCGCCCCACCCCTAACATCCTGTGCATCTTTGGTTCCCCGGTCGATTTCTGGCGGAAAGCACATGTCTCCTTCCAGCGCACAGGCGTCGCCTACGTTCGCGCCCATCCGCGCGTTTCTCTCGAATCAGGGACTGTTCCTCGTAGTCGCTCTCGCGCTATTCGCAATTCTCCGCGTTACGAATTGGCCTGGTGCAGATTTCGGCGCCATACTTCTTTACTCCCTCGTGGCAGGCAATCTGGTTTCCCCGGCGATGAACCGCCTCGCCCCCTGGTCTGCTCGGTTTGGTAGCCCTTACAACTGGTTCGCTTACGAAGCGTGCCTGGCTCTTGTCGCGCTGATCAGTTCCGCTGTGGCGGTGGCCTTTACAATGGCGGCATATCGCGTTCCCTTTTCTAGGTTTCCTTCTCAATTCGGAGGCGGCGGGAGGCTCGGCGTCCTTGTCGTACTGATCGTCGGCACCATCGTTCATCTATACAATCTCACCCGTACGAAACTCGAACATACTAGCCTCGAGCTAAAACGCACACTCGAACTGGGAAAGACGCAATCGCAAAAGCAGGAACAGGACCTCGACCAGGCACGCGAGATTCAAGAACGCCTTCTCCCTAAACGGATCCCTCAAATCAGAGGTCTCGACATCGCCGGAGCATGGAATCCGGCTGCTGTCGTCAGTGGTGACTATTTTGATGTCGTCAAATTCGGCGATACTAAAATTGGCGTCTGCATTTGCGATGTTGTCGGCAAAGGAATCAGCGCGGCATTGTTAATGGCCAACCTACAGGCGAGCTTCCGAGCCTTTGCGTCCGAATCAATGTCGCCGGGCGCGGTCGTCAGTAAGTTGAACGATGTGATTTGCAACAACATCGCCAGTGACAAATTTGTCACTTTCTGCTACTGCATGCTCGACGTAACCAAGAGCAGTCTCACCTATGCCAGTGCCGGTCACTGGCCTCCGGTCCTCCTCCGAAGCTCCGGAGAAACCCTCTCATTAAGAGACGGCGGGCCGCCTCTCGGCCTTTTCCCCGATCATTCTTATGAAAACATCGAATTGCAACTCGAGTCCGGTGATCGCCTCGTGCTGTACACCGACGGTTTGACTGAAGCTCGCAATGCGAGCGGCGCGGAGTTCGGCGAGCACAATGTCGCCCGCATTGGAAACGCGAACATGCGCTTGACGGCAGCCGAAATGCTCGAAACGTTGAGACGTGAGGTAACTACTTTTTGCAAAGGCTCTTTTGACGACGACTTAACGCTGGTAGTTGTCATCGTAAAGTGAAAAGCCTTTGCTGAACCGCTTTTCGGCCTCCCTGAGTTCTTCTTGACAGAAGCACCCCGATTCCCCTAGTATACCCCCTAGGGGTATACTACATCGATGGACGTTAGGCAAATCACAAAAAAGCAAAGCGCGGCTTGCGCCTGTGAAGTCTCCGGGCGTGCGGCGCGCAAAGCCGTCGCCGTGGACCCTACTATCAAATCGGCCAACTTGAAACGGCTCCATCGCATCGAGGGCCAAGTTCGCGGCCTCGCTCGCATGGTCGAGACGGACCGCTACTGCCCCGATATAATGGTGCAGATTTCTTCGGTACAGGAAGCCCTTCGCGCTGTAGGAAGGGGCTTGATGCGTAACCATCTCGAGCATTGCGCGTCTCAAGCAATTCGCAAAGGAACTGCGGCGGAAGCAGAATCCACTTACGACGAACTTATGAAGTTGATCTACAAACATGCGCGATAAGGACGTTGTGATGGAACGCGATCCAGTGTGCGGAATGATGGTTGATCCCGTTCGCGCCAAGTCTCGCGTGGAGTATGCGAATGACACTTACTTTTGCTGCTCTGAAGGCTGCGCGAAGAAATTCTCGGCGGCACCTGCAAAGTACTTAAACTCGGCACACAAATCCTTCTCAACAGTCCAACCCAGTCGAGAAGCGATCGGCATCGTGCCTCCGAAGTACTCGCACATGCCTGAAGTTTCGAAGTCTTATATCTGTCCGATGGACCCCGAAGTACAGGAACAAAATCCTGGTGCGTGTCCGAAGTGCGGCATGGCGCTCGAACCTGCGGTTCCGAGCACTCCTGCCAGTCGCGTGGAATACACGTGCCCAATGCATTCCGAAATTGTTCGCTCCGAGCCCGGCTCATGCCCTATCTGCGGAATGGCTCTTGAGCCGCGCACCGTCTGCGCATCCGAAGACAAAAATCCCGAACTCTCCGATATGACTCACCGCTTCTGGATCAGTGTTGCGCTTGCGATCCCCGTTCTTGTGCTCGGTATGTCCGACCTGATTCCTGGCCAACCTCTACAGCGATTCCTTTCCATGCGGGCAATCGGTTGGATCGAACTTATTCTCGCGACGCCAGTCGTTCTGTGGGGAGGCTTTCCTTTCTTTCAGCGCGGCTGGACCTCAATCATCAATCGAAGCCTCAATATGTTTACGCTAATCGCACTCGGTACCGGTACAGCCTATACGTATAGCGTGATCGCAGTGCTCTTCCCCGGCATTTTTCCGCCCTCATTTCAGACCGCGCCGGGAGTCGTTCCAGTCTATTTTGAAGCGGCAGCCGTGATTACGACCCTCGTGCTTCTCGGTCAGGTGCTGGAGCTCCGTGCGCGAAGCCGCACGTCTTCCGCGATTCGCGCGCTGCTGAATCTATCCCCGAAATTCGCGCGCCTGGTTCGAGCCGACGGTACCGAGATCGACGCGCCCGTCGAACACTTGCAGGCTGGCGACACTCTTCGCGTGCGTCCAGGCGAAAAGGTGCCTGTGGATGGCGTTGTACTCGACGGTTCGAGTTCGGTGGACGAATCCCTAATGACCGGCGAACCAATTCCCGTTGAGAAAACGGAAGGGAGTTGCGTCACCGGTGGCAGTGTCAACGGCACCGGCACCTTCGTGATGCGCGCTGAGCGTGTGGGCAGCGAAACACTGCTCGCGCAAATCGTGCGCATGGTTAGCGAAGCACAGCGCAGTCGCGCTCCTGTTCAGAAGTTTGCCGATCGGGTCGCGGCTTACTTCGTCCCGGCAGTAGTCGTCACTGCGGTGCTCACGTTTATTGCTTGGGCGGTCTTCGGTCCGGCGCCGAAAATGGCACACGGGCTTCTCAATTCTGTGGCAGTCCTTATCATCGCTTGCCCATGCGCCCTAGGACTGGCAACACCAATGGCAATCATGGTCGGGACTGGCCGGGGGGCGCTTGCCGGCATCCTCATCAAGAACGCGCAATCGCTCGAAATTCTCGAGAAGGTGGATACCGTCGTCCTCGACAAAACGGGAACTCTCACGGAGGGAAAGCCTCGCGTCACATCGCTGATCCCAGCGGCAGGAGTAGACGAAATCCGGCTGCTGGAGGCCGCAGCCGCCCTCGAGCGTGCTAGCGAGCATCCGCTTGCCGTTGCCATCCTCGCAGCGGCAAAGGATCGCGCTATCGAAATCGGCAGCCTTACCGATTTTCGCTCGGTCATTGGCAAAGGTATTACCGGCCGCATCGGCGAGAGCGTCGCAGCACTTGGAAACCGTGCGCTGTTGGCCGGCCTACAGATTCCGCTCGGCCCGCTCGATGATCGCGCCAAGGTTCTCGAAGCGGAAGGTCAAACAGCGATGTTCGTCGCCGAAGATGGAAAAGCAATCGGCCTTATTGGAGTGTCCGACCCAATCAAGCCGACAACCGCCGAGGCGATTGAACGGCTCCATCGCGACGGCATACGGATTGTCATGCTAACGGGCGACAGCCGCGACACTGCTGAGTCTGTCGCTCGAAAACTAGAAATTGACTCCGTGGAAGCTCAGGTCTTGCCAAATCAAAAGGCTGAAGTCGTAAATCAGCTGAAGACCCAAGGCCACATCGTTGCGATGGCCGGCGACGGCGTGAATGACGCTCCCGCTTTAGCCGCCGCGAATGTGGGAATCGCAATGGGAACGGGAACTGACGTCGCAATTGAAAGCGCCGGAATCACGCTCCTGAAAGGGGACCTCGTAGGGATCGCGCGCGCCCGGGCCCTCAGCCGTGCGACGATGCGCAACATCCGGCAAAATCTCTTTTTCGCGTTTGCCTACAACGCGCTCGGCGTGCCCATCGCCGCCGGAATTCTTTACCCGTTTTTCGGACTGCTCCTCAGTCCGATCCTTGCCAGCGCTGCGATGACCTTCAGCTCCGTTTCAGTAATCACCAATGCGCTCCGGCTCCGCCGCGTCGCTCTTTAGCCAAGCTGAGTGTGCTTGCGCTATCCATCGCAGCTGTGGATGTTATAATCCCGCGCATGACACTCATGACCGTGACCTACGAGCTTCAAAATCCCTTGAATCCTGCTCAATTTCGTACGCTCGGCGAGTTCTCGAATACTTACGGCCTGCACAAATTCCGCTACGACGAAAAATCCAATCACCTCATGTTTGACTACGACGCTTCCCGACTCAAAGAAACCGTCGTAGAACACGTCTTACGACAGTCGCGAATCCCAGTACTCCGCCGCGTCGAAAACTCCTGATTAGTCTCGAGCCACAAGGCGCGAGCTTCGGTTTTGTGCGAACGCGTCTCCGAACAATGTCTTGCTGAGCAAAGCGAAGCATCTCAAGGCTGCCGATAGCTAAACCGTTCCAGCAGCAATCAGGCACAAGTGCAGACCGCAAAAAAAGAGGGGCTCTTGCTTGGGATCAAGAGCCCCGAAAGGCCGCGTTCCATTGATTCGACCTAGGCGTGATCGAATCATGGGGTCATCCATCCTAGCTTCCCTCTCAGAGGCAGGTGGGAACGATGAGCCTTCTACTCTTGATGCTGCATAAGTTTCTTGTTTTGTGAAGTTCTAGAACTACCAGAATACCCAAAAATGACTATGGGCGGGACGCAGTTGCGTACACGAATGCCATTGATCCCCAACAACGTGACGCAACCTGTGGCAAAAGTGGACGCCGTAACGGAGCATCTCAAAGTGTTGGCCTCCAACCCTTGATCTTGAATCTTGAACCCTACCAAAGTGCTCCAGCACGAGATCAACAGAATCCGACCTCCGACGCGCAAGTTATTTCGGGTTGACCACGCGACCTGATCGCGGAGAACGACAGCAAGATCCTCCGGAGGCTTGCAGATTGGGGCCGCCAATAGAAAAAGCACTGCGACTGTTTTCGGAAATCGGCGGCATTTCAAAATCATTTCCACATCCGGCCAGCTTGAAATCCTCCGCTTCGTCGCATTTTGAGATAGGTAGTGATAATCCCTGTTCTCGACACCTATCTGGAAATACCCTAGTTTCCGATTAGCGCGTTAATCAGGAGTTGGCCAGTCTTTGAGGAACGTTTCGAGCGTTTCGAGCCAAGAGTCCCTCAAAAAATCGTCGCCCTCCACAAGCGCGCTGCGGCATCGGGCCGCGTATTCCTTCGCAAGTCCGAGCTCACCTTGAGCCTTTGCGACCTTTGCTAAGCCGTACAGTGCGGGTGAATTCTCCGGACTGAAGGCTAGGGATTGTTGATAATAGTGTTTCACCAGGTCTGTTTTGCCGAGGAATCTTGAGATTACGGCGGCATGATGGTTGAGGGCAACTATCCATTGGTTCTCCTGCTCCTCGATAGCCAGTGCAATTGCATCATCCACTAGTCGCAGAGCTTTGTCGCCGTCGACTCGCGACAATTTTGTGCTCGCGGTCATTGCATCCTTGTAACGATGCCAAGGCTGATAATTGGTATCTGGCATTCGACGAGCGTAAATGACGACCAAGTCAGACGTCAATGCACGGCCTGACCTGTGACATCACCTTTTGTTCCAGCTGTCGAGCGCAGCGCGGGCGTGCTCTTCGGTTAGCTCCTGCAAAGTCAGATTCTTTTCGCGGAGGTATTTTTCCAGATGCAGTAGCCATTCAGCGTCGCTCTTTCTCCGAGCATCGGCTTCGACTTCCGCAGCGGCGTTCAGAGTTGCTTGAAAATGCTCCTCACAAAGCCATCTCTCCACTGGAGGAGCATCGAAAAACCTGATGCCTTCGCGGTCGCAACCACCTGGATAGCCGCAGATTGTTTTGCTCATAGTCAGCTATCTACGGCCTTTTTTTATAGCACAAACCGGCTCAAGTCCTGGTAAGTCGCGTAACCGGAAACTAGGTTTTGCAGATGGGCTGGGACGGTTTCCCCGGATAGATGTCGAGAAATCCGCTTATCACTACCTATCTCAAGGTGAGAAGTTTGTCGAAAGTAGCTCAGTGCGGCGAAATATCGAACAGCGTAGGCTCCATCACTGCCGGCAACTGCAGGTTCAACGGCGTCTCGATCCCGCGCGCCTTGCACAGCGAGCGGAACCGTTCCACGGTTGCCGGCGCAAATCCGCTGTAGTGATTGTTAGCGTAAACGTACTGCGTAACTCCTCGTTTCTGAATCTTCTCACAGACATCCACCCAAGTTTGCAGATCGGCCGTGCGATCTATGATCGTGGAGTTCCACGTCGTGGTTAGCTTCTCGATTCCCTTCCGGTCACCAAGCCAGCGGATATATGCAAAGTCTGCGGTTATCAGGTCAAAGTTCTCAAGCTCTTTCGGACGCGGCATCCACGATTGATCCTGAAGCACCAGCGCGACGTTGTTCTGGCGAAGTAGGTCGAGCAAACGTGGCCTCAGCCAATACTTGTTCCGGATTTCGACAGCGAATCGATAACCCCCGATGCGCGGTAACTTCTTGAAGAAGGCTTGCAGCCGCGACACGAACTGCACGGGGCTGGAAAATACGGAGCCATTGAAAAACGGAAACTGGAAAACCATCGGTCCCAATTTTTCGCCCAACCCCTGCGCCGTGCCAATAAACTCCTCAAACTCCTTGTCGCAATCAACCAGAATTTTATGATGTGTGATGGTTTGCGGAACCTTTAGCGAAAAGATGAATCCGGGTGGCGTCTTGAGCGCCCAGTTGTGGACGGCCTCGATCGTCGGACAACGGTAGAACGTCGAGTCCACTTCGACCGTGTCGAACCGACTCGAATAATATGCGAGGTAGTCGGCGGATTTCATGCCCTTGGGATAAAAAGATCCGTTCCAGCCGTCGGCTGTGAAGGATGATGTTCCGAGGCGGATCTGAGCGGTCATTCCATTGAGATTATAGCGAAGACGATGCGCAAGCCACGGCAAACTCGCGGTTAGGCATGCTAGTATCCGCGCATGCCGAAGCCCCCGCCCCACATCAAAATTAAGCGCGCCAAGACCATCGTTGACCATGCTGGGATCAAGGTTTTGACTGAGTGTGACAGGTGCGGCGAAGAGAAATACATATTGGAAGGTCAGACGGTCTGCGAGGAATGCAAGGCCCACCCTAAACGCAAGCGCGCTAAATAATAGCGGCGTATGATTCCAATGACGCCCATGCCCTACGAGACGTTCGATCTACGCTTCGAGAAATGCGAACACACCTTAAAGATTCCTCTTATTCACAATGCGGACGATAGTCGCTGCTATATCTGCCGCCCTGAATTGAGGGATCGTCCCCTGTCTGGGAAATGCCCGAAGTGCATGAGCGCGCCAGAAAACTGAGACTTAGCTAAGGCGCACCATGAGGGAGCTAGTAGAAGCAATCGCAAAAGCACTCGTGGACAATCCCGATAAGGTTCATGTCCGCGCGATTGAAGGCGAGCAGCGCACTGAATGCCCGTGGGAACGAAACGGGCGCCATCGCAACAAATACATTCAAACGATATTGGCGCTTCTGGCCACAGCGGCCCTGCTGACGCTGCTGGGCCCGTTGCTCTTTGCGCAGGGCTCGCCGCAGGTGACGGGTGTAGATCCGTCGTCCGGCAAAGTGAATGACACCGTGACCGTGGCGGGAGAGAATCTGGGAAAAGGCAACGTCTCCGGCGTATTCCTCTCCGACGACAAAACCGATTACAAGGCCACGCTCGTAGAACAAGACCAGGAAAAGATCGTCATGAAGGTCCCTCGCGTGAGACCCGGCCGCTACAACATTTCCATTCAGACGGGCAATGCGATCTACATCCAGCCGGTCCGCTTCACCGTGCAGGAGTAAGACTGAAATATCGCCTCGTCCTAGATATACCGGTTAACTGATGGCGAGGATGCGCAATATCCTTGTCCGGAGACCTAAGCTGAAGACCCGATACCGCGAATAAGTCTCAAGCAGCAGTATTCTTGCATGTTCACGATCCCAGTCCTCGGGCTGCTGGGTCTTATACTCTTACTGGGTCTACTCGCTGCCTGTCATTTCATGCAAGGAAGGCAACACAAGAACCGCGCGAGTCGAACGGGCCCAGACGATCCCACAACCCCACGTGGCTAGGCCGTTTCCGACGCTGTTTCGAAATGTTATCGTATCGTCAAACGGGGCGGAACAAATCGGGGTTGAAATGATTCAAGAAGGTCACGTGCGAGTTGTATGGATCAATTCAAACGACACAATTGCAACCCCGCGATACACGGTCACTTTCGCCTGCTACGAACCTCCCGAGGAATTCGGTGATCAGAAGTCCAAAGCCATTGTCGGTGAGGCAGAGCTACTGAGATTTTTGTACGTCATCAACATCGATGCAGACGACTTGAAAACAGGATCACGCGTGCTGCACGAACGTGGCTACGTGGAATTCGCTAATGTGATTCTTTCGGATGAGCGGCTCGTGAATTTCGATTTAAGATAGCACCGAGAGCCCTTACTGAATTCGCCAACTAGCCTTTACGACCCCTTCCGCCTTTAGATTAGCGCCGCAGCTTACCTTCATGCATGTTCGCGAATCGCGACAGAGCCGAGTCCAAGGCACAGCTTCTAAGCGGGCCCTAGAAATTGGATTTCGGCAGGCCTCGCAGGTGCCAAACGTTTTATTTCTGATTCGAGCCAGGACCGCTTCGATTGCTCGTAGAAGGCGGGCATGGGCTTCTTTCAGAATCTAGTTTCTGTCCAGACTCGCAGGATAGCGGATTTGCAAGTAAGGGTGGCGTCGGCGTTATCCCAAGCAGAAAAACGAACACAATTCATGAAGCTATGCGTGTTTATAATTTTCTTCGAAAGAATGGTGTTTCGACGCCTGCCGCGTCTCAGCGCACGGCTCCTCGTAAAATGAAAAGCGGGATGAGAACTAGCCGCCGAAGACGACGCTCGTGCCCGTGGAAGGCATAATGAGTTTCTGCGGCATCTCTCGTTGGACTGCCATCATGGTGCGGAAGCCAGTGCAGTGCATGGGAATCAGATAGTCCGGATTGATCTCCTTCAAGGCTGCCACGGTCTTGGCGATGATTTCATCAGGATACGGGGCCAAATGCCACCCGCCAACCACGGCGTGCACTTTCTCGATCCCGCTGGACTGCTGGATCTGGCGGACTGAGTTGATGATGCCGGCATGGCCGCACGATGAGATCACGACTAGTCCCCGGTCCTTTACGTTGTAAGCGGTGGCGTGCTCTCCCCAGAAAACGTCCTTCACCAAATCACCCGGCTTAGTTTCAATCTTTACCGTTCCGGGCGGGAAATGAAAGGTGGCGTCGCAGGCCGAACCGGTAGCGCCGGCTTCGAGTCGGGCTGTCGGAGGAGGCACCTCGAAATCGGTGATTCGCGGGATGTGACCTGAGGTGATCGCGTGGCCAGCCACTACAGTCGGCTGCTCCGCGAACACAACCTTCAATCCTCGTGCTTCCAGCGCGTCTCGGTTAAGCTCACCATAGTCAAGCTTTTTCCCGTCCGGTTGCACGACCCAACGATGACAGAACGTATCGTATCCTCCGGCATAGAGGGTGAGCCCTGATTTGCCTTGTCCCTGTAGCCCCTGTGCCAAATCGACTAGGCCTCCGTAATGGTCCACGTGCCCGTGGCTGATGATAAGGGCGTCGGCCTTGGCCGGATCAACTCTCAAACCTTTGCAGTTGTTTGTGAGCGTGCGGGGCGTAAGTGCAAAGTCCAATAGGATCTGTTTTTCGTCTGCTCCTCGGAACGACTGTAAGTGAAAGGCCAGTCCATGTTCCGACAACAGCATCACGTCCGATCCATAGGGAAAGGGCACCGTATTCCGAGTGATCGTGACGTTGCCGAATTTCCCGCCCTTCGAGTAGACGTCGTAAATGTTGTCCACGAGGTTAGTCAGAACTAGCCGATCAGTGGTAGGAATCTCCTTGGGAGCAGCAAAGAGGGTCCCGAAACGGCCCGTTCCGCCCAGCAGGACCGTCCCGCCTGCAACCGCTCCGAGCTTGAGGAACTCGCGTCGGTGCATGCTTCACCTCCTTCATCCATCTGACCCGAGATTTGCTTTTTGACATCGAAAACGGAAGGCATTGTACTCCCTATTCAGCCTACCGACATTGTAGAGACGATACTGCCAAAAAGGAACCGGCGTTGACACCGTGAGTTACTAGGTCTACGATTTTGCCAAGTTGTGACATGAAAGGGATAACCTTATTTCTAACGCTTTTCTTTGTAATTCCGGCGTCCGCTCAAAATCTCTCTTCGGTGCAGACGGAATGTACCCACGCTAAAAGCGATTCCACGCGTCCAGAACCTACAAAACCGACGGAAACCAAGATAGGCAATTTGGTATGTCGCCAAGGGGTTTCCAACCCGACGCCGGTGCAGCCGCCGCTCAAGCTAGGTGAACCGCCCGCTGATCACTCCGTGGTGCCGAAGATTGATTCACCTCCGCCGGTACCGGTCAAGACAGCTTTTATCAATCCCGGCCTTGAGAAATCGTCGGCTCCAGCAAGAGATGTTTCTTCTCACGCTGAGTCCCTTTTTAAGCCTCGCTAAAGAGTGGTGAGGAGGGGTTAGGCCGGGCTGACGATTTTCTTCGCGAGCACCAAGTGGTTCTCAATTCTTGGCCTCACTATACTGATAGGACAACCGTTTCTCGAACCTGCTCGCCCTAAAGGACAGCAAGTGTATCTTTAAATTGGGGCCGGTACGGCATCGAATAATCGCCGAAAGAGCATACTTTCAAGCGCTCGACCTCATTTCAGCTCCACCGCAAATTTCGCATTCACGAAGGGCGCGTGAACTGCCGAGTCCGAGTTCCCTGAAACGTCTTTCGTTCATAGTTGTGAGGAACCATGAAAACTTCAACGAAATATTTTTGCGTAAGACTCGCGGTGTCCACTCCTTTGCTTTTCCTCCTCTGCATCGGAAGAGCTTCCGCTCAATCTGACTACACCGTCGTAACGGTCGAGAATGGAGGAGCGATTACCGGCACCATCAAGTGGTCCGGCCCGGTTCCGAAAGCCCCGAAACTTCCTATCACGAAGGACAATGGTGTCTGCGATCCCGAATCACATAAGGTTCGCGACCTCGAACGATTGGAAATTGGACCCGATGGAGGCGTTGCCAACACGGTTGTGTTTCTGAAGGACATCACCAAGGGCAAGGCCATGGATCTTCCCGACACGCGCCAGCATCTCGATCAGAAGAATTGCCGCTACTTTCCGCACATCATGCTCATTCCGCAGGGTGGCAACCTACAGGCCAAGAGCAGCGATCCAGTCCTGCATACCGTGCATATGAGCGGCGCCGCATCCAACAACATTCCATTTCCCATGCAAAACCAGATTGTCTCCATCAATCTGCCGCGCGCTGGAGTGGTGGAACTCAAGTGCAATGCCGGACACGTCTGGATGAATGCAGAGATCATCATCGCAAGGCATCCTTACTACGCCGTCACTGACGAGCACGGTTTTTTCAAACTAAGCGACGTACCTCCCGGAGAATACGAGATCGAAGCGTGGCATGAAGGCTGGCAGAATATGTCGGAAGAATCGGTTCTCGATGTCGCTGCTCAGGTGCGAGTAAAACGGCCCGTCTATAGTCCTCCGGAAACATGGGCAAAAAAGGTGAACGTGAGACCGGGGGAAACCGCTGAAGTTAATTTTGCAATCGGAGCGAATAGAAATATAGCGGTTGCGGCCAATCAGTGAATTGCCGTACGAACAAAACAGCCCAGGCGTAGAGTCGGACATTTACGCTTTTCCCCGCCCAACCATTCGCCGAAACCCGTATCGAGTTCCGATCCGCTAACCACTACGGGTCTGGTAATCCAAATAGGTGTCGAGAAATCCCCTTCGCACCAACAATCGGTACATGTGGTGATAGTCTCTGTTCTCATGAAACAGGCCATTGTGGTTAGGATAGACTTGGAAATGAGTACAGGAAAATTGGTCGCGCAAGCTTGCCATGCTAGTGTTGCCGCTGCACTGTGCGCGCCGGTCAACATTTTGGAATTGTGGAATCTGGGGGGGCAGAAAAAAATCGCCCTGCAAGCGAGGTCGTTATCCGAACTATTCGAATTAAAGCAAAAATGTGAAGCGTTGGCCTTGGTGCACGCGCTAGTCTCGGATGCTGGACGCACCCAGCTAACACCCGGGACAGCTACGGCACTGGCAATTGGGCCGGCCGATGACAAACTCATCGATAAAATTACCGGTGCAATCCCTCTTCTGTAGTTAATCTCCAGATTCTGAGGATCAATCAACTTCGTCTAACACTCACGGCCAAGGGACCGAAATGACTCGCTCCTGGATAGATGTCGAGAAATCCTCTATCTGTTTAACGGTTTGCTGAAAACGTGACGGTGCCTACTGCTTCTCCGCCACAAACTGGCCGGTGGTTCCGCGAAGCTTGTCTTCGAATACGATTTTTGCGGTCTTGCCATCGGGCTGCAGCGTCATTTTAGTGACGTTAACTACTTTTTCTCCGCGTTTGTCGGTTTCCTCAAGAGTGTCTTTGCTCGTCATCTTCACCGAAACGCCGGTAGTTCCGGGATCACCTTTGTACGGTGCTTCCGTTCCGTTCAGTTTCGCGGTGTAGGATTGCCCGGTCGGAGAGGTCATGGTCAACTCGTCGCCGCTGACCTTGTACGTCCATGTTATCGCGTTGTCGGAAATGGTCTCAAATTTCGCGGTTCGCCACGAACCGGAAACGGCATTCGATCCAGCAGGACCTTTAGCCACGCGGGTTGCCTCACCCTTGCCCGTAATTGGCGCGGCAATGCTGTTGCTGCTGTCGCTAAATTCGAAGGTCAACGTGTTGCCGTCCGGCGAGACCGTTGTGGTCACAGTTGCGACTGTCTTGCCATTCTTCTTGTCGGTTTCTTCGATTTTATGGTCGCTTACGATCTTTATCGCTACGGTGTCACGGTACGGGTCTCCCGCAACTTTCTGGTCCTGTCCGTCAGCCTTGATCTTGAAAGGCGGAGCACACGTTTGGCATTCGTACATGCCGTCTTGCAACAGGTACACGTCTGGCTTCTTGGGGAATTCCGCTTTATTCACATTGATCTTCCAGGTTCCGTCGAAGGCGCTTTGCGCCGTCGCCAAGCCAGGCATAAACAACGACACCAGGAGTCCACTCCATAGCAGCTTTTCCATCGCTTAGATCCTCCTACGAATCAGCGTTGAGTTTCGATTTGGCCGTGGGAGAATACATACGCGAGCTTAGTGATCATGACCCGCGCAAGACTATGTTGAATTCCTGCAACCGCAAAAATTTCCTGCAAATGAAATTCGTGGGCCCAGAGCTGAAATGGCGTCGTTCTAACAAAGCGTGTAATACGGGGAACTGGCGCGGAGTATGGGACTGGTTAACGAAGATGTCAAGTTCTATTGCGTTTCAGCCGCGCTGCACGGTGCTGGCTTGCGCGAGCTTCGCCACTAGCAGGCGCACAAGCCCTTTGTCGCGCGCTTTCAACTTCGTGAATTTCCGACCGAGGCTCTCGATCTCGCGCTGCTCGCCGAGGGACAGTTTCTCCCCGTTTAGATCTAGCCCTTTGATCTTCTTTGGAGCCTCTTCACCATCGTAGAAAAGTTGATAGAGCGGAATTTCGAGCGCCTGTGCGTACTTCGCGAGCGTCTCTATGCTCGGAACAGTGTGGCCGTTCTCGACGCGCGAGGTGTAGCAGCGGAATAAGCCGGTGCGTTTTTCAATATCACCTTGCGAAAGGTTCTTTGATTCGCGGATTGTTCGCAGACGTTCGCCGATCATCAGCATCGCTCATCTCCTCCGAAGCTGCACCTGCGGATTCTACTCCAAATGGAAATGGGCTGATTAGGAGTTGTCACATTCTTAAATCATTGGTGTCGATGATGATCCCTATTCTCGACAGTTATCAGAAATCAGGCGTAAGATGCGCGCAAAATGGCTGATTCCTCATCCATCCTCGGCCGCACAATTTCCCACTACCGCATCATCGAGAAACTCGGCGGCGGTGGTATGGGCGTCGTCTACAAGGCCGAGGACGCCCGGCTTCATCGCTTCGTGGCGCTGAAATTCCTGCCGCAGGAAGTGGCCCGCGACCCGCAAGCTCTCGCCCGTTTCGAACGCGAAGCGCAAGCCGCATCCGCACTGAATCACCCCAACATCTGCACGATTCACGACATCGGCGAGCAGGACGGGCAGGCATTCATCGCCATGGAGTTTCTGGATGGCGCGACGCTAAAGCATCGCATCGCTGGAAAGCCCGTCGAGACAGATGTGCTGCTCGATTTGGCCATCGAGATTGCGGACGCGCTTGATGCGGCGCACTCGAAAGGGATCGTTCACCGCGACATCAAGCCTGCCAACATTTTCGTTACCGAGCGCGGGCACGCCAAGGTTCTCGATTTCGGTCTGGCGAAGCTGGCACCTCAAGGCGGTGCTGTGAATCTTTCGGCGATGCCCACAGCCAGTGAGCCAGAAATGCTCACTCAGCCGGGCACGTCGATTGGTACTCTGACCTACATGTCCCCTGAACAGGTACGAGGCGAAGAGCTGGATGCACGGACGGATTTGTTTTCGTTCGGAATCGTGCTCTACGAGATGGTGACAGGGGTTCAGCCGTTCCGTGGTGAGACTTCTGGGGTGATTGCGAATGCGATTCTGGAACGAGCGCCTGTTGCACCAGTCCGACTGAATCCCGACCTGCCTCCAAAGCTTGAAGAAGTCATCAGCAAGGCGCTGGAGAAAGACCGGAAGCTGCGTTACCAGAGCGCCGCCGACATGCGGGCCGAACTGCAGCGGTTGAAACGGGACACCGAGTCGGGACGAACAGCGGTCGCGACTCCGAGCCAAGTTCGGCCGTACAAGAGGGCCGCGATAGTGGGCGCTGCACTGGTTGTCATCGGACTGGCAGTAAGTGGCTGGTTGTTCTACTCGCGCAGAGCACATGCCTTGAATGAAACCGACATGATTGTCCTTGCCGATTTTGCGAATTCCACAGGCGACGCGATTTTCGATGATGCACTCAAGCAGGCGGTTTCCGTGCAATTCTCCCAGTCTCCCTTCTTCAATATCCTGCCGGACCAGAAAGTGCGGAAGGAACTAGAGTTGATGGGCCGTTCTCCGAGCGACCGCGTCACGCTGGAAATGGCGCAAGAGGTATGTCTGCGGTCGGCAAGCAAAGCGGTGCTGGCCGGCTCGATTGCGGGGCTCGGCAGCCAGTATGTGATAGGGCTCAAAGCGGTCAACTGCCAGACCGGTGGGTCCTTAGGACAAGACCAAGTACAGGCAGCAAGCAAGGAAGAAGTACTCAAAGTGCTGGGCGGGGCGTGCACGAAGCTGCGTGGACAACTGGGTGAATCAGTCAATTCGATTCAGAAATTCGATGTCCCAATTTTCGACGCTACTACTCCCTCGCTGGAAGCATTAAAAAACCTGAGCATGGCCATGAAAACCATCGGAGAAAAGGGAGATGCAGAGGCCATCCCATTCATTAAACACGCCATCGAACTCGACCCAAACTTCGCCATGGCCTACTCCATTCTGGCTGCTACGTATGGCAACATCGGAGAATACAAGCAAGCCAGCGAAAACTTTACACGCGCGTACGAGTTGCGCGACCGGGTTAGCGAGCCAGAAAAACTCGCCATTACGGTCAATTACTACATTTCGGTGACCGGGGATTTGGAAAAGGCGAATCAGGCCCTGGGACTGTACGCCGAAACCTACCCACGCAGCGAGTTCTCGCACTTATTCCTTACCGGCACCTATGCCCAAATGGGCCTCTATGAAAAGTCGCTCGCGGAGGCGCTTGAAACCGTGCGGGTGAGTCCCTACGGAGCCGGGGTTGAGTATGGCAACGCCATGTTAAGTTACATAAACCTGAATCGTTTGACCGAGGCGAAAGCGATTTATCAGCAGATGCAGTCGCGCAAGATTGATGCGCCTTACCTCCACGAATACCGGTACTTAATCGCCTTTCTTGATAGAGACACTGAGGAGATGAACCGCCAGGTAGTGTGGTCCCAGGATAAACCCGTCAAAGATTTCTTTCTTTCGGCGCAAGCCGATACAGAGGCCTACTTTGGGCATCTCCGAAAGGCAAACGGGTTATCGGGACGGGCTGTGGAAGCGTCCCGCCACAACGACCAGAAAGAGACTGCTGCCGAATGGCGGATGGATTCGGCGCTCCGTGAAGCTGAATTCGGGAATCCCGGTCCCGCCCGGCAGGAAACCGATTCGGCATTGCTGCTAGCGTCCACCCGGGACGTCCAAATTTTGGCAGCACTCGCAGTGGCCCGAACTGGTGATGCCGCCCGAGCCCGGAAGATGGCCGACGGGTTGGCTAGAGAATTTCCCATGAATACCATGCTGAATGGCTACTGGTTGCCCACCATACGCGCGGCGATTGAAATCGAACGCAAGAACCCAGCCGGCGCTGTTGAGCTTCTCGAAGCAGCCTCGACTTACGAGCTTGGCGGACCTTCTCCAATCTCAGGGACTCTCTACCCCGTATATGTCCGGGCAGAAGCTGAATTGCTCCTGCATCATGGGAGCGAGGCTGTGGCCGAGTTTCAGAAATTTCTCGACCATCCTGGCATCGTCTTGAATTTTCCGTTGGGGGCGCTTGCTCACCTCGGCCTCGCCCGCGCATTCGTTTTGCAAGGCGACACCTCCAAAGCCCGCGCCGCGTATCAGGATTTCCTCACGCTGTGGAAAGACGCCGACCCCGACATTCCCATCCTGAAAGAAGCCAAAGCCGAGTACGCGAAGCTGCGATAACATCGGAACTTGAGCCTAGAGCGCCTTCAGTTCGGCGAAAATATCGAAGACCCGCCGCTATCTATTGAACGCTTATCGGAACGGATGATAAATTCCGCCGCACGGAGGCCTCAGCCCCGATGAAATCGCCTCGCTCGCTTATCACCGCATGTTTCCTATTCTCTCTGCTCGCGTTCAGCACTTCCGGGCAAAACAACAAGATCACCGCGGCTGAGGCCAAAGATCACTTCGGCGAAACCCGAACTGTCTGTGGGAAAGTAGTGAGCACCCACTACGCGAGCGGCAGCAAAGGGCAGCCCACCTTCTTGAACCTCGATGAGCCATATCCGAAGGAAGTCTTCACGATCCTGATCTGGGGTAGCGATCGCGCGAAGTTCGGAACGGCCGAGACGAAATATCAGAATGCGAGGGTGTGCGTGACGGGGAAGATCACGAGTCATCGAGACAAGGCGGAGATTATAGCGACGGAACCGAAGCAAATTGTGCAGGAGAAGTAGATATGCGAACACCCATCGTGTTTGCGTTAATTCTTCTGGTTTGTTGCTCTCAAAGCGTCATGGGCCAAACTACTGCGTCTAAGAAGGAGACCCTCACAAATAACGATGTCGCTGATTTGCTAGCTGCTGGCCTGAGTCCGGAAATCGTTGAGGCCAAAATCAAATCATCGCCATGCAGGTTCGACACTTCCCCGGCTGCCCTCAAACAGCTAAAACTCGCGCACATTCCGGATTCTGTGATTCTAGCCATGGTGCAGGCTCCTCCTCCGGAAGAGACGACTCTAAGAACGGTGCGCGTACGGTGTGCAGCGAGTGCAACCGAAGTGTCAGTCTGGGTCGCGCCGGGGAAGCTTATTGAAGTGGCCTCACCCAAGTGCGGCGAAAAATTGGATGTCCTTAGTGATGACAAGCTCTGGGCCAAAGTACGCACACAAGGCGGAAAGGTGGGCTATATATCCGAGCAAGCCATCGAAGATTCAGTCCGTGTCGCAACATCGGCGCCCATTCCTCCTGCTTCTCAGACAAAGCCTGCCGAACCGTCCGCAGTCGCAGGCCATTACCGATCACCGTGCAGCCCAGCTATCGAGAGCACGATTTCGGGCGAATTCGAGGGCTGGAGCGGGGAAACGATTTTCAAACTCGATAATGGCCAAATCTGGGAGCAGGCTGAGTACGATTATGAGTACGAATACGATTACCGGCCAGATGTCACGATTTATGAGACTAGCGCAGGATGCAAGATGAAGGTGGAGGGAATGGACGAAACAATCTTAGTCCGCAAGATTCGCTAAAGTCGTGGAGCATCCTGATGCTGGAGAAGCGCGATTGACACGAGAATAGAGAGAGAGAAAGAGAAAGAGAAAGAGAAAGAGAAAGAGAAAACCTCGCATGGTCAGTTAACGTGGCTGAGCCTACGGAGTCCGAACTTAATCTTTGGATAGAAACGGCGGCGGATGCGGCACGAAACCTGCAACATTTGTTCGAGACCGAGGAAATTTATGTCACAGCATTCGCCAACAGCTTCGTTCCCTTTTCGCATCTGACGAAGGCATTCCAAGTGCAAGCAGCGGTTCTAGCACTCTGCCGTCTGAAGTTTGGATCTGAGGCTTATGCACTCAGCAGACTGGTTCTCGAAATGCATATTACGCTGCGTTGGATTACGAATCAGGATGAAGTGACACGAGCCGAGGATTACGCGTATTTCGTGGCGAAGCGTAAGGACTACATGGCGCAAATGATTGTGAAATACCAGCAAGGAACTTCGCAAGCTGCGGAAGCAGCAGAATTTGTTGAAACGCTATATAAGGAATATGCTGACGAGTACAAACGATTTACGTTCTGGTCGAATAAACCCAGCAATTTAAGGGAACTCGCGGAAGAAAAGGAAGTCTTGTACGGCCCGCAGCCCGATCCACACAACGATGCAATTTATGATTATGAGTTACCTTATAGTTTGTCGTCCGACCACATTCATTGCACCGCACTTGCTCTTGATACAGCGTTTCCGACGCTCGGCGCACCCTACAAGGTCTCAGTGGAGAGAGAGCCGGGACTAATCAGGGACGCTGTTTTCACCTCAACCAACTACCTATTCCAAATCGCACGTAGAGTAAGCGTGTTTCGGCAACTCGGGCTCGAAGCGCTGATCGAGGACGCGTATAAGCCTTTGGCAAAGTTGGTAGACCCTGCCATGTTGTGACCGCTGGACCGATCCTGCGCCTCACCCTCTGCTTCATCTTCCCACTTGAACGCTAGTACAGGAGCCAAAGTATTCCTGTATGTATATAACCCTTTGAATAAGGACCATTGACCGAACCGTTTTCTTCCTCAAATCTAATATCGACAGAGAGTCCGACGACCCGCCGTTTTCGCAAGAGGGGGCGTGTCGAGTGGCGGCCACGTAAGACAGTTCACAAAATAAAGCAAGAGAGGGCAATGATGAAAACACTCACGGTGATTTGCACCCTATTTATGTTCTCGGGCGTGGCGTCAGCCCAGAACCCGGATCCATCGAAGTGGATGTGCCGCAATCTTTCAGACTCGGGCGGTTTTACATATCAAGGCGAATCAATTTTCGGCACTCAGGCCTGTCGGCCAATTCCGCAGGATGCGCCGCAGGCACCTCCGGCGGCAGCATCTCCCGCTACGGCTGCGCCGACCCCGGCACAACCAGCGGCTCCATCAGCACAGCCGGCGTCTGCGTCAGCACAACCACCGGCTGCATCCACACGACCAGCGGCCACGGAGGGGTCGGCTTCGGAGCGCCCAGCCACAATCTACTTCTATCGTCCCAAGCGCTTCCAAGGATCCGCGCTCAAGCCATCCGTTTTCGTTGATGATGCACGCGTTGGAAACTTGCATAACGGGGATAGCATTAAATTTTCTGTCACACCCGGAAGTCATCGCATCTATTCAACCGACAAGTCAACGGGCATGGATCTCAATGCGAAGGCGGGAGAAACGTATTACGTGCGAATTGACATCCAAGTGGGATTCTGGAAGGGACATGGTGGAGTGACACTTGTCGATCCGCAACAAGGAAAATATGAGGTTGGGCAAGCGGCTCATCAGGGCGCTGATGAGAATCAATAACGGTAGAGGAGGATCAATGCGGATCGTTACACAATACGGAACGATGTGGGCGCGAAACGCAGAAAACATCGCCAAGATTCCTCGCACTAGCGAGGGCGGACTGGGAGTGTACATTCTCTTCGACGGATCGATGCCGATGTATGTTGGGAAGGGAAAAATAAGCGGCGGATTATCGGCGCAAGCACAAGCGAAAGGCGCGGGCAGCTTTGGGATCATTTTAGCTGGTATGCGATTAAGAACCCCGCGATGATGCACGATATTGAGGTTCTGATGCTGAGGATCCTCCCACCCAATTTGCGATCTCTAACTCGCCAAGGCGGCAACTTCCGGAAAGCGACGCCAATCCGACAAGACAGACAAAGCCGGAAGGCAGACCCGATAACTCGCAAGGCTCCTCCACAAAAATAAGCCCGCGGAGCCAATCACGCTCCAGCCGGCGTATGGGGCTGCGGAGCCGTCGGACGGAGCAACTTTGGGGGACGGCGATTATACGGCCTCTTTTTTCTAACGCAATCCTGCTGAATTTATCTTTGTGCGATGAACAGTGCGATAGGGGTCGGGCCGTACTGGGATTTGAACTTAGACACAGGTCTTTCGAAGTTAACGGGAAGTGATATGATGGGCCTAACGGAGAAGTTGAATGACACTCCAGCCCATGTCCGCAAACGCCCGCCAAAGGTGCCCGGAGTGCGGCAGAGTTTTGCAGGAGGGCGATCTTATCTATTGGTGGCCTTCTGCCTTGACCTACATATGCCGGATCTGCGCCGACGATAGGAGCTATCCGGATCCGGATGCAGCTTACGGTAAAGCTGCGGGTCGCTGACCTCGCTGAGCCATACCGGTGGAGGACCCACCCACGGATGACTATAGAAGAGGCCCACTCGGCCAGGCGAGCTTCACCCTGGAGCCGATCATTTCTTAGAGTTTTCTACCGCTACACGGCCCGCGACTTCGACGCGCAATTCTGCCGACAAGCCTGAAGCACAATGTTTCGCTCCCGGTCGTGCGAGGGCTTGTGCGGCCAACTGTGCTTCCTTCTGGGTCGCGGGCTGGCCGAGTTTGCGTGTTCCGCCTGTTCTGCCTGTTGACCGCAGGTTTGGGAACAGATCGACGAAACCCCAACGCATTCTGGGATTGAAGTTCGGCAAAAGCCAGATTTTCGTAGGTGCAACTACAGCACCACCGTAGGCGCGCGAAAATGATAGGCTAACTTACTTGAGGTGCCACAAATGGCATACGAGACTTTTGAACTGCGATTTGAAGATTGCAGCCACACGATGAAGATCCCGCTCATACACAATCAGGATGATAGTCGCTGTTTCGTCTGTCACCCGGAGCTGCGTGACATTCCCGCAACCGGGAAATGCCCCCATGCATGCGTTAGCGCGGCTCGGCATGAAAGGAACGCGAAAGGCGCAGGCGCGTGAGTTGTTGAGCTGAATTGAAAAGGGACCTAAGTAGACTTTATTTCGACGTTCCTAAAGTCCGAAGCCAAAACCTGCTGGGTGAAATCCTGACCACTAGGAGCAGGAATTTGATTCTGTGGGATTTCAAATATGAAGAGACAATCCTCAAAGCGGACATCGTGAAGAGAAACGGCACCGCCAGAGTATTTGACTACACAATGCTTGCAGTCCCACCGCGAGCCAGTTTTTCCGTCAAGCTGAATCGTACAATCTTGGACACCAATCCTTTGAATCGGGACTTTGGGGCCTAGTGTTCCATCGGGGTTCCGAACCTGTGCAGAAGCGTTCGGTGATGAGTCAAGGTCCGCCATGCCAGCGCAGGGCGGAAAACTTTGCCAACCCTGCGGCGTGCCTATGAGTACGTACGAGCGATAACTTATTAGAGTCGCAGCAGCAGGCCAATATGCTGGTTCTGGAGACTTAATCGCCGCCAATTTGTTCGATAGCTCTGCCAGAACAGTATCTGACACTCTCAAATTGTTTTGTTGAGCAGATTTGAGCGAGGCATGCAGTTCGGGAAGCGTAGCTTTCAGTTCCGATGGCGATAAGGCGGCATGAGTCGCTAGGCTTTGCTTCGTTTGTTGGTCCTTAATCTCTTTGATGTCGCTTTCAATGCGGGTCAGCCTTTGCTCTGCGGAACCGCGAAAACGTGATTCCTCATTTGCTTTGTTGAATAGCGCGATTCCGAGGGTCACGACGATAGCAATGAGCGCCAGAAATGCTGTCACCAAAACAGCCAGCAAGCCCCAGTAGCGCAACCGACCCGCTATTTTCTTAAATCCATTCGGATAAACGGCTTGTTGGATTTGATCCCGTATCCACTTTTCATTTTCTTCGCTGAAGGCCATATCTTCTGACGTTTTTCAGTTCGAGGCTGCGATATTACCATTTCTGTCCAGCAATAGTACGCTTTCTTCAATTAACCAAACGCAACAGATGTGGAAGGGCGCAGCCGTGTGGTTCCCAGGGCACGACCACGCCCGTCAAATTGCGTGCCAAGGGGATTGAGCACGCAAACTTTTGCAAGCCGCGCTTACGCTTTTCACGCAAGGCGTAGACGCGGCGCTGTTATTTGAGCATTTCGTAGCCAAGCGTTGTGGCCGCGCCCCCACTGAGTGCGCCAAGTGCTCCAAGGCCAATCTTCTTAGCCAGAGCTATGCGCCCCTGCGTTTTCAGCAAGTTTCTAACGGCTTCCGGGTTTGATAATTTCGCGCGCTGCCCTTTCGCCCCTAAAGAATCAAAATCCCGCAACGCTTTATCCCAGTCAGTAGTGCCTCCGTTGAATAGAGACGTTCTTGGGTTGGGTTCAATCAACTGCGTCAGGGCTTTGCTTCCCAGAAACCTGGAGCCTCGAGGAAACCATGCTGATATCCGCGCACTGTGCCAAAGCCCCGGCCCCACCTCAAAGTTCAGCGCGCCTACCCGTCAACATGTGACCTATGACGCTGAATTTGTCCTGTGGCGAATGCAAGGCTATCCGCCCCTTTTCAGTGACGCCGCCAACCTGATGTCTGCGGTCGGATCTGCGCAACGGCAAACGTGCGAACGTCGGAAGCTGATGTAGCATCTACGAAACAAAGTCTGTCCTGTGCGAACTGCAAAGCTGTCCGCTCTTTTTCAGGACACCGCCGACTTGTGAGGTGTGCGGTTGGGTTTGCTCGACTACAAACATGCGAGCGTTAGTCGGCTCGAAGCCAAACATATCAACAAACACAGAACTAGGAAGCAATTTGTCAAATGAAACTAAAGGCGAGCCAGCAATGACCATGCAGAATGCACCCTCGTTGCGCTGGTATCAGTCGAGAGTTCTCTGGGCATTCCTTTTCGGTTGTGCTGCCGGTGGGATTCTTATTGGCGCTAGCGAATACATGGTGTTGCCGAAGGACAGGGTGACAGCGGCCAACCAGATTGCTCCTGCCAACTCACTCGCAGCTTCCTATGCCCGACACGCGGACGACTTGGGGAGTCAGCTTGCGACTGCTCAGCAAGCGACCCGAGATGCTCAGCAAGCGGCCCGAGATGCACAAGCCGCCCTTTCCCAAGTGAAAAGCCAACTTGAACTGGAAAAGTCTGCCAAGCCGGATCGCTACAAGATCGTCAAAGAGGGCTGGCGCACGTGGCGACTCGACTCGGCAACTGGAACAGTGTGTCTGCTACTAGCTTCAGATGCAGACTGGAAGATCCCCAAAATTGCCGCGCAAGGTTGCGACGTGCAATGAAAACGAGAGCGCTAACTACGTTCGCCACTGGCTGATGATGTTCTCTTCTTCTTAGACGCTTTCCCCCTCAAAAGGTTCTTAGAGGCTACACTCGCGGTTCTGCCGTGCTGCCGAGTCGCTGAAACTCCGTCGCTCCCTCTACCACCACGCTTACCTTTCTGCATGATCATTCCATCCCTCACACCCGCGCTTCATGCGGCGATTTTCTTTGCAGAGTCAGTGATGTCGGCAACTGAGGCAAGCGTTTGCCACCGCGCGTGAACCTGATAAGTGCTAGCGCGCTACCCCTTCAGCATGGTGGGCCTTTCTTTTTGTGCCACGCTTTCGCTCAGTAGCAAGAAGGTGCGTTATTCTGACGGTCTTATCCGGTAGAACTGCGTGCAATTCAAGTTCGCCTCCAAGGGCCTGCACGTAATTTGAAATTGTCTCAAGGAGTACGTTCGGGCGCCGCTCTAGCCGCGAGATGGTCGCTTGGGTGACTTTTAGCTTCTCAGCCAGGTCTTCCTGACGCATCTGAAGTGCCTCCCGCAGCTCATAAAGCTCCATTTCAGCCAACATGGTGCGAGTGAGTTTATGCGCGTGGGCTTGCGCCTCTTGAGACATTGTTGCGTTTACCAAGTCACGGAATTTCTTTCTCATTTTAGATCAACCCCTCTTTCTCAATTTCTTTCAAATACGCTTCATAAATCTTGTCGGCCTGTGCCGCTAGCTTCGCCGTCCAGCCTTTTCCACTCTTAATGCCACCAATCAAAAGAATCGCAGTTTTTCGTGGGTCAAAGGCAAAAGCAATGCGATAAGGATTGCCGCCGTACTGTACCCGCAGTTCCTTCATGTTCGGATACTTTGAATCTTTAGACAGCGTCTCTACATACGGCCTTGCAAGTGCTGGCCCTTTGTCTTCAAGCAGCCCAACGACGCCGGTAATGGTTATTCTCTCTGGTTCTGAAAGTGTCATCCACCACTGCTCGAACTCATCTGTATGTTCTATCTCCCACATACACTGGATGTAATATACACTCGGAAGTATATCCTGTCAAGCGCTTTCACACGGACTGTTCAACAACCGGATGGTTGCCATAATTAACTGATTCTGTGGGTGATAGGAATAGGGCAAAAGAAAGGGATATTAACCGCCAAGTGATGCTATCGCTCATACGGCAAACACCATAACTGAAATCACTGTCACCTCTTTTTCTTCGCCGCTATTAATTGCATGCGGGCATTGGAAAGCCGCCTGCAATATTCTCGGTGCTGGATTCGGGACATTGCTTTTTGCTCCGCCACAGAAATCTCAGCACCACCTGCGTCTAGGATGGAATTCAGAGAAGGGACACAAGACAAATCTGATTCGGCTGCTTCCTTTGCTTGTGCTGCCTTTATCGCTTCAGCATTACCAATCGTCCGCTCCGCGGATTCTCCGCCCATTTGTTTAGCCAAACGCATAACGGATTCGGCAGGCGATTCCGTATTCGTGCGCCAGGGAGCATTTGCGGTGTGACTACCCGCCTCGCGATCGCGGCGGTTTAGTTCCGCAACACGCTGGCGTTGCAGTTCGGCGAGTTCTTTTTCATTGGGAGCAAATTTGAGCCTGCCCTCGGCCTTCAGCGCCACAAATGCGGCGGGATAAAGATGCTCGCCGTTGGGTTGTGCAAGCAACTCGTCTGTGACATTGTGCTCAAACAACCATTTGCGAAGTGCGTCGAAATTGGCCTGCTCATAAATCAGGTAGAGCGGCTCCGCCACTGCGATGGTTTCCGCAAACTTGGCGTAATTCATTTTGATTCCTGAAATCGTTTCTGCTGATAACACTGTCTGTCTCCTTTAAGATTTTCCGTCTAAGCGATCGAGCACTGCCTGCACGCCGTAGATGGCCTTCAATTCGTCCAACTGCTCTTTGGGGAATTTACGATTTGCCAACACAGCCCGCGTGAAGGATTCGGGCAGCTCTCTGGCAGCGGTGATCTGTTCACGAGAACCTGCAATGGGCGGGGTATTGTCACGAATATATTTGCGCAAACGCTCTTTGCCCCAACTCTTTGAGGGCGTTGCGTCATCTGTTTCTAATGGCAAGGAATCCCCCAACGGACGGGGTGCCGGGGGTTGTGGCGCCGCCGTTGCTTTTGCCAATTGATTTCCGATTGCTAGCAAGACGATTTCGGGTGTTTGTGGATCGGTGAGATCCAGCAAAAGTTCGTCTGCCTTCTGCTCAATCAACTGCGCATTGGCCGTACAGGTGGAAAGCTCGGGGTGAGCTTTGAAAAATCGCAGGAGCACACCGTCAACGGTGCTTCGCAACTTCGCTTGTGTTTTGTTCATTGTGTTTTCCTTTGCACTGCTGCTTCCACATCGGCCACAAATTGCGGATTTTTTAGCCACTCTTTGTACTGAGCCTTCGGAATAGAGTCCACATCTCTGCGGGATTTCAATTTCCCCCACGCGGGTAACTCTTCTTTTTGGATTACCACGGGTTTGACATCTTCCTTCAGAGTTTCCATAAGGTGCTTTGTCGCCTCCCACGCAGACTCCAACAAATCAAAAGACATTTTTTCGTTGGGTCTGTGGCTAGTGATCCAATTCTTGAGAATGTCGGCGTTCTTTTTTGATGGCGTGTAATCCCTTGCATGAAACCTCATCCATTGGCGGGCAGTAGAATCGTCCAGAAAATACTGTGTTTCCTGCTCGTCCCGTAAGGCTTGCTGCTGTTCCGCTGTGAGCGGTTTCATTTGTTCACCCACGGGACTTCTCCTTTATAATTTCGGCTTCCAAATTCTGCACGGCGTGTAGCGCCTGTTTGACAAAATCGCCCGCCATTGGCGCTGCTGTATTTCCGTTAGCGATGTCTGCTTGCATCACGCGAGCACAGGTTTGCAAAAACTCGGTCGCCTCTTCTTTCTTTGCTTCTAATTCGAAAATCCTAGTGCTATTCATTCGTCCTCACTTTGCTTTGAAAAATCCTCTTCAGCTCCCGCCTCGTTTTCATCGGAACGTGCTTGTTCACTTTTGCTTCTTGCTTCTTCATTTTCTTCTTTCTCCATCTTCGATTTATTGGTATTGAATTTGTGAAGCCTGCCTTTCAACAGCACTGTCACGACTCCTGTACGATTCAAAAGAATCTCAGCACCTTCACAATTCTCTTCTGAGAATATTTCTTTACACCAAGCACACTGCACTGCTCCCCGCATTACACCTCCCCAAAATGACTTTTTGTCGCAAATGACTTTAAGTGCGTGTGCCAAGGTATTCGTTTTGCCGGCGATCACGCCCTGGGGGCTTCCACACGCCAGTAGGTGCCGGGGGTCTCCATTTCAAAATCAAGTCGGCAGAAACACGCCGCAAAGCACTAAATATTTTCAGAGCTTGGCGCCCAACCAATCCCCTGATTTCCCGCCGCGATCCGAATCGAATCCTCGTGTTGCGAATTAGCTTCGTTGGATTTTGTTGCGGAAGCCCCACTTTGTTCTTGACAAACGCATCTCTTAAAATTAATGTTGCGAATAGGAGGACGTCATGCAGTCACTCACACCTGCTGAAATGTTGAAAGTCCTAAAGGTTGCGAGCGAATCCCGTCGCAATCACGCGATGATTCTGTTTGCTTTCCGCTTTGGTATGCGAGCCTCGGAAGTCTGCGATTTGCGGCTGTCTGATGTCGATCGCAAGAATGGCACAGTGACGATCCGCCGATTGAAGGGCAGCAAAACTTCCGTGGGGCAAATGACGAATGTTCAAGGCCAGCCGTTGCTTTCCGTTACTCGCGTCCTGAATGCGTGGCTGGACGAGCGTTCTGATGAGAGCGATTTCCTGTTCACGAGTCAGAAAGGTGGCAAACTGGACCGCTCGGCGTTCTTTCGGATCTTCCAGACCGTTGCTACTGCGGCAGGAATGCCCCCTGAGAAGCGGCACCCGCATTGCGCCAAGCACGCGCTGGGTTTTGCGATGGTTGCCGCCAACCGCTCGCTGACAACTATCCAGAACGCATTGGGACACCGTTCCGTTGCGTCCACAGGCATCTACGCCCAGCCCTCCCGCGAGCAAGTGGATCGCGCAATCCAAGCAACTCTGCTTGAGCTGTTCTAACCCGCCCCCCTGTATCACCTCTTCGAATCCACCTTCGGGTGGATTTTGCCTGTTTTGGTGCCCCTTTTCGAACGCATCATACTAGCCAAAGTGGTGCGTTATTCTCCGATCGGCGGCTGCAAGTCCTTTCATCCACGGGCTACGGAAAATGGGAGTCCGTCGCAAATGATGCGTTTTTGCAATCGGAGTTGACTGTCGTCCCTCGCCCAAACTCGGGTCCCCGGATAGCCCAATCTGATAGCCACTGACAAGATCCCGCCGACGCCTCCAACATGCCCCAAAACATGCCCGTCCTGCTCATAGGAAGGGCGTAGACTGCCTAAATTGTATCTGTGACGCTCATGCAGGCAGCGAATCTGGACTTGGGCTGATTATCGGACGCTTTTTAAAGTGTCCAAAATAGGTAAGTACTTTCGTTTATAACACTTACGCAAAATATCTTGTGAATATTGAATTTTCTGCGTGCTGAAGAGACGCTCTCTTAAAAATGCCCGCACACTCACTTTTCCAGTAAGGGTTTTTTATCACTCCGAACTGTCGACCAAGCGTCCCGTGCGCACATCGAATGGCGTGTCGAAAGCAATCATCAATTCGCGGGGCGAACCGTCATTCTGGAACTTGGCGAACACAGTATAGAAGACCTCTTTCGCGGACTCAGATAAACCAGGGCGGGAAAAAATAGCCAGGGCGAATAGCGGCTCACGAAAAAGCCCCACCTCGTCGTAGATAATAAAAGGCTGCTTCTTGTGTTCGTCAAAGCCAATGACACCGATCATCTGCCAAGGGTCACTTTGGAACCCCGGTTTGTTCCGCTCTGACTTGGGTCTTATTTTTGAAAAATCCTTTCCTTCAGGGAAAAATTTGTCCCACTCAGGCCCATAATTACTCATCCTTTTCCCCCTCGGCTTCCCGCTCTTCACGGGTCCGCTTATCGAGTGGCGCCGCAAGGGGTTGCAGTTGCTTTTGAGCGTATGCCCCCAATGTGCGCACATAATAGTCAAACGACTTGTCCAGCACATCCAAGTACTGCAAAGGCAACTCTACGTTTATGGTGTGCATTTGTTTTTTGTCCCCACATACTGTGTAGGTTGGCTCCCCCAGCTTTCTTACCCACTCCCGCAAATAACCCAACGCATACGCTGCTTTTTCGTCGCTCACTTTTTCTCCTTTGTTTTATGGCTTTCCTGCACTGCCTGTAAAATCCCTGACCCGTTGCCAATCATCCACTGCGCTGAATCAATTGATTTGATTTCCAAGTTTTTTAGCCAGGTCTCGTTGGTGGGATCCCCGTAAGCAACGATCGGTCTCAATTCGGTTATCTTTTCGGCTGCGATTTTGTTCAGCACT
The DNA here is from genome assembly GCA_963729525.1 of uncultured Acidobacteriota bacterium. Lineage (GTDB taxonomy): Bacteria > Acidobacteriota > Terriglobia > Acidiferrales > UBA7541 > Palsa-295. Next base: position 430,216 of record CAVSOB010000005.1, on the reverse strand, counting down.
GCGTTGTAATCCACCGTGGACATTGAAATTCTTGTCTCGTTGAAAATTGCTCGTGCCATCTTCGCCATTTCAATGCCGTCCTCGCCTTCCTGCGCGATCGTGAATCTGTTGAGATTAAGTGAGGCGGATTTTGCTTGATAGGACAGCCGCACGTATTCCAAATGGACTTGCATCTCATCTGTGCCGGCGGGTGCACGCTCCATGATGATTGCCTTGGCTTCCTGCTCCGAAAGTTCAGGAGAAAACCACTGCGATCGCAAATACTCCTCACGAACGGCCGCTTTTTTCGCTCGGGATGCCGCCACCATTTCGGCATTCTTTTTGGGGATGGGTGGAAGACCTTTTGCGATTCGGCGAGTACGGCGGCGATCCTCGCGAATTGCCTCACCCCAGGCCACCAAAAGGATCCGCCACTTCTCCCGCCACCGTCTCATCCGAATTGTGCTATTCCCTTTCTTCTCGGGTTTGCGGTTGCTCCGTTTTGGAGTGGGTAAACCTGCCGCTTTACGGCGGGCTCGATAGGCTCTAGCGCTGGCGTTGGCTCGGAGACGGCGTTGCTCTTTCGCCTCGGCAGCCCGCTGGACTTTGAGAACGGCCTGCCTCTGTTCCCAGTGCTCCAACTCCTGCTGGCGCCGTTTCGTCCAGTAGCGCATGCCGATACGCGGGGGATGGTTCGTCCTGTTACCTTGCATTGGGAAACCTCCTTTGGCGGGTATCCACATTCAATAAACCGCCCGACTGAATGGACTGAAATGGGTGTTAACTATAAAAATACTATTTGAGGGATGTTGGCGAGAAAAATAACCTGTTGAATTAATTAAAATGGGTTGGCGTCACAGCGTCGGGAATTAATTAAATCGGCTGTGGTGAAATCCCATCCGGGCCCCAGCGGGGAGACAAAAAACCCGTCAGAATTTGGAGCGTAGGGACGCCCCAGTAAACCTTATCTTTTTTCTCAAAGAGTTATTCTTATTATTTTGGTCCATAAGGGTAATTTGTTTAAAAAAAATCAAACAAATCTATGTGCTGTGTTTTGTGGAAGATCATTTCGATTTCCAAAAAAAAAGCTGACCCGGTACCCCCCCTGATACCGGGGGGCACTTTTTCGCAAATTGGGATAAGATTTTGGGATAAGAATTTGGCTAGATCTTAGGTGGATTCCAGCGTATCCGGCCTCGCGCTACCCGTCCGATTTAATTAATTCCACATATTATCCAAAGGAAGCGTCCTTTTGACCCACTCCCTCCCGTGGCTTGAGAGAGAAACCAAACGCATAGAATGGACGCCCTTTTTTACCCTCTCGTCGGGATACCTTGAATCCCCGCCCCGTCAGCATCTCACGGAAGGCTATCCCAGAAAGTGGCCGCTCGCCATTCTCGTTTGCCCAGAGGTTGTGCCGTGCCTGCACGCCCTCGGCGCCGTCGATCGGGCATGACTCCTCTTCGCTGATGTTGCACTCCATCTCAAAGAAGTTGGTGGTTACATCCGAATGCTCACGGTAGTCCTGTGTCGCCATTTCAATGACGGCTGGCGCCCGCAGACCCCCCTCTTTATATTGGCGGTACCCTTCCACCATCCAGGCCGCAACACCCTCCCTTTCTTCCTGCAAAAGCTCTTCCAGTCCTTCAATCCTTCGGGCATCGCCTTGAGGGAAATTTTGAAGCATCGGCACGGCTTTAATCCGTCCCCAAAACGCAGGATCACCCTTCTGAACACGGGGTGGGTTGTTCGCCAGCAGAAAGATCTTGAAGCATCCCCGAAATTCAAAATAGTCGTGATACATAAAGCGGCTGATGATGTAGGTGTTCCCCGTCAACGCTTTGAAGAGTGGGACATCCAACTCCACCTCCTCACCCGTGCCCCCCTCATCGCAGAACACAACGCGGGCTGTGTGCAAACGGGCGACATCACTACCAATCGTCACGTTCCCACTTTTATCCACAGAAAACGTCTTCCACGAAGTGGATACAGCGTAGTTTCCAAACACCGCCCGCATAATCGCTACCAGCGTGGATTTTCCACAGTCCCGTTTCCCGAAAAGAACGGCGGCTATTTTGTCCTGATTTGCGGGTGTCATGCCATAACCCACGTAGCGTTGCAAGAAATCCCGCACCTCTTTGTCGGGGAATGAGTTTTTCAGGAACTTCTGGAAGAGGGGACAAGTGGCGTCGGGATGATAGGCTGCTCCTGCCATCTGCGTAAGGATCTCCGATGCGTCAAACGACGGACGAAACACGCCTGTGCTCAAGTCGTAGGTGCCATTGGCGAAATTGAAGAGGTGCGATTTCTGGTCAAACATAGAATCGTCTTTTTCCAATATGCCTTCCAAAAACTGATTCACGCCGCTTACAAATCTCACATCCGTCATTTTCTTTTGTAACTTTCCCACCGTCTCCAATGCTCCTCCGTCTACGAGAGGTTTCACGCTCTTGAGTTTCCGAAGAAACAGTTGGGTGCCGTTCCGCAAATTCGCTCGTGTCGTGGCAGACCATATCTGTCCGTTGAAGCGATACCACTTCCCTTCATCTTTGTGGGTCCCGTAGATGTAGTCCTTCCCCAGCAACTTTGAAAATAACAAAGCCGCACCCAAATGCGAGACTGTGAACATATCTGACGAAAGAAACGCCGTTAGTTCTGCCGTGGGCGATGTTTGCTCGTTTTCCTCCGCATCCACATCCGCTTCTGTGAACGAACTTTCCGTCACATTAGAAATCGGCGGTGCGGTTTCAGTGGTGGTTTCTGCGCCGACTTCGGGGGCATTCACGGTTGGTTGCGGATCATTCGACGTCTCGTCCAGCAGTGCTGCAGCCACAATCTCCGCATCTTCCCTATCTAATATTCCGTAGCAAAATGATCTACCCATCTGCTTCTCAACCTCGGCGCGAAATTCTTTCCAACCCCTACGCGGTTTAGCGGTTTTGCAGGAATCATGCTGGCAGTGCCAGCAAAACTTGCCCTCCTTGTTCACACCCGCATGGTGTTCGTTGGCGTGGTGTCCAGAAGCGTGCGGAAAGGGGCAATCGTTTCGAATGGGCGCGATGATTCCACCTTCGTGTGGTTTCTCGTTGCCATATTCAAACTTCGCCCAATCAAGAAAACTGCAAACCCAGTCCATGCCTTTGCGGATCTTCTCGCTCGAAGCCTGTATTTGAACAATCGGCTTCGGTACCTCTTGAAGATTCGCAATTTCCAAAAGTGTGCTCAACGAAAGGGGCTTCAACTCCTTCGCTAGACTCAAAATGGAGCTGTATCTATGTGGACGTGTTTTTGTGTCCTCGCCCTTACGAGCGGGTGTGCCAGGTAGTTTGCAAATACGTGGACGGTCGTAAACACTCGTATCTATTTTTGCTTTGGGGGTGTCAAACTTACTCGCCAACGCTTCCAGCACCTTCTGAATGAGTATTTCATTCTCAGCGGTGGCAGGCAGATCCAGCAGAAGCACCAAATGATAAGAGTTGCCGCTATCAAGTGCGTCTCCCTCAAAACCCTTTTCGCCGAAATAATCCACCAAATTGTTCAACACAGCCAAGCTCGCTGCCTTTTCTTCGTTGGTGCTGGACGCCTTCGCGAACTCCTCGGGACGGACGGTATCTATGTCCAGTAGCAACCACCTATAGAAAGCAATGTCTATTTTCGAAACGCCTTCCCCAGTTCCGATAATTTTCAAACAGTTTGTGACGTGCTTTACATATGCATCGTTGCTGATGATTTCCTGCAATCCTGTATAGATGGCAGGCGCATCAGTGCTATTGATAAGGAAAAAAATATCCTCAATCAGTTTTTCTTGGTCTAGGTAAAGTCCACCCCAGATTACTTTTTTCAAGTCACTCTGTGTTACGCCGGGAACTCTCAACTCAATGATTTGCCCCTTCTTGTATCGGCGGGCGAGCATTTCACGGATGACGGTGCGGCTGGTTTTTTCTGGAGTGGGCGGGGGGACAGGAACGGCGGTGTCCTTGGGAACATTTTCAACGATCGTACTGATAACTTTTTCGTTGAATCCTGTCGCTTTAGCCCACACAACCATCAAAGTCTTTTCAGTGTTTCCACATCGGTGTGCTTTCCAACTCGTTTTGCAGGGGCGGCAACACCAAAGACGGACACTCACGGTCAACGTCGAATCTGCGGAGACCTCATTTTCGCTTTCGTCGAAACTCACGACATCATTACGCGCCAGCCAAAATTGCAAATTCAAATAAGGAGTAATATCCACGCTCATGGCTTAACCTCTGAAGAGGGATTAGCCATAGGCTTAATCGAGGGGACGGGGACAACTTCAATTTCCAACGCCACGGGCAGTTCTTTTGCCGTGCGTGGTGCCCCCTCAACAAAAGTTATTTCCACACCCAGCCCCAAAACGGTGCCCTTCGATTTGAGATTGTTAATGTGAATGAAAAATTTATCTGGCGGGACGCTGGGACTCACAAAAGCGTGAGCGATGCCCCAAGTCTCATACCACTTCCGAATCGTTGCTTTTTTCCTATCCATAATTTCCTCCGAAAGAATTAAATGACGAACAAAGAATGTTTGTTCGCTTACTACTTAAAAGTCCGTTGCTGTCCCCTCAAACTTGCTCGTTGTTCCATACGCTTCCTGGTAATACTTTTGCAATCGTTCCGCCTCAAGATCCTTTTGTATGGGATCCAATGCATGACGACAAACACGCATTGCTCTCTGCAGAACATTGGCGTCGTGGCATGTGATCAAAGCCTTCATCAATTCCATGACATCGAATAGCCTGCCGGCTGCTGCATCCGGACCCAACCATTTCGCTGATGCTGCGTTTTCTCTTGTCGCAATTTCTTGTTCCTTTTTTGCTTCTTGCTCTCGAAATTCCAAATAGCGTAATTCCAAACTTCTTTCCCACTCTGTACGATCCACGGTCCTTCTCGCTTTTGTGATTGCTCCCGCCACCTCCATTAAGTGCCTGAGATTTTGTTTGCCAAGATAAAACGCTATTATTTCGCTGCTATTCCACTGCTCAATCCTTGAGCATCTTTTTCGCTCTATGAAGCGCTCGCACAGATTGGATATGTGCACGAACTACTTTCGCAACCAGTCCTTCCAGGGTGGGATCGGCGAAAAAAGAGTGGCTTAACATCTCGCCTCTTTCATTTTTCACTTTGTATTGCAGGTGAAACTGCCCGTCCAATGAGTTGAAACTAGGCACAAAGGGTTTCTCGTTCATTTCACTCATCAGCGTGGGGCGTCGCGGTTGCATACGCCGTATCCCATCCGTTCTTATTGACACCCATGCTTCTTCTCCGATCCCGAGATGTCGGGTTCAAACTTAGGGGAGGGTAAAGGAGACCTCAAACCCTCCCTCGCTCAGGGCAGCCGCTAGTGTGTTCGGAGCCCCGAAGTCAAATCATTCGTCGCTGTGAGGTAGAATTACGCCGCTATAAAGCATTGTCGGCGCGTCTTTTCGCAGTTCCGCCTGCCATTCATTGAAGCGTTGTTCCACACTCTTGGGCGCCGACGCGGCGGGCAGCAATGGGGAGTCATAATCACAATTCGAAAGAAAATCCCACGCCTCATCAAAAGTTCGTGGGGTTGATCCGGGCTGCCGCCCCCATGTTGTGGAAAAACAGTGAGTGATTGGATTCAGCAGCGGTCGGCCCTGCCTGACCCATTCGTAGTAGGTCCGTCTCAAAAGTTCGCGAGTGGTGACGCCTTCAATAATCGGATCCTTGATTTTAAGTGCAGCGCAAAAAAGCAGCGCGGATTCCCTCTCCTGTTCAAGCGACGAGGCTTTGACGGCTCGACGGCGCGTCTCGTCGTAAATTTCTCCGAGTAAAAGTAGGGCGTCTATGTTTTCGTCGCACCACTCTGCCGCCCGCTGTCGCTCGCTTTGACGGTCAACAAAATCACGGAATGATTCGTTTTGCTCTTTCTTCATTTTGCGCCACGCTGCCCAACGCGCTTTCTGGGCGTCTGATGCTTTGCTCATTCTAATTTCTCCTAAAAACACGGACTGTCCGTACTCGCTGCTATTGGGCGAGGACTTCCTGATAGGCTTCCTCGATCGCTTGGATTCGCTCTGAAAAATCCTGAATGGCTACTGACCACCGCTTGAGTGCAGCAAACTGCTCCGCCAGGTCCACGGCGTCTGTGGAGTGTGGAGGATCCAAACCGATCACTCCGCCATCATTGAAATAAAGCGCGAATGGTTTGCGCATGATTCCTCCTCTACTTATTAGGGAAAAACTCCGATATCTCATTCCAAAGGAGTTACTGGGTGGCATTTGATTGACGAAAACGTGCCGCATAGTTCTCCACAACGCGGTCCGTATCAGGGTGGGGATTAAGGAGTTTGTCCAGCAGCACCAAATCCGCGAGTGGCACGATGGGGCGGGGTTTTAATTCGCGGGAAAACCGTCTCAGAGCGTTGGTGATGGTTTCACAACGCTTTTCCACGGCGGCAAGCGATTCGCCTGTTTCATTAGCAATATCACGGGGTACTAACTCGCCGCACAGAATGCGGTACGTGTTGACAAGTTTTTGCCATTCTTCGGCTGAAAGCCCATAGTGCAAAAGTGAGTTTGAATGCGCCAGCAAAGCTCCCAACACAAACTCATCAGAAGTGAGCCTAACTTTTTTGTGTCCCTTGCGCGGATTGACGTTGTGTCTTTGAAACCATTCCTTATCCACAGATAGGACTTCTTTTGAAACCGATCTTTTCTCTGCTTCTTGGGAAGCCTCTTCTTCCACCGATGGCTTTCGGGATCGAAGCATTTCCCAGTTGATTTCGCCGCAGTCCTGACACTTAGCATCCTCATCAAAAAAGGTGCTACCGCATGAAGCGCATCGGGGTTCGGAGTCCAGACTGTCGACACTGTCCGTATGCGTCCATCCCACTCGCAGCGTCCACTCGCGGAACAACTCTTTCTGTTCGGCAGGGTCGAGCTTCTCAATGATGCGGGGCATAGCATAATAATGCTCAGCATTTGCGATCGGGATCGGCGCTGGATAAGGAAATGCGGGAAGGGCTATCAGCCTATGGACCCTGCCACCCTCAAAGAGAATCATTTCCGCCCAGCGTCGGGAGTGCTCTTCACCACGGTTGACGCACAGGGATTTACCGCCCGCAAGTGAGCGGCGAACCTTCTCCCGCCAAGTCTCCCGCCAAGTGGGCAGAGTTGTGAAAAGCAACTCATCCGTGACTTCCAGTTTTTCCTTTCGAGGGGCGATAACGGGAGTCCATGAGTTACCCGTTTGCAGACTTCCGGCGACGAAGGGCGCAAGGCTCCGTCTGTGCAGTTTTGAGCGTGGAAGCAGTTTGCAGGTGAAAGTGGAAATTATCATGCCGCACCCGCAGCTTCTTTCTTGCGTTGAATGAACACGCGCAGGTCGGCAGGATCGACGAGGAAGCGCCGCCCGATTTTGATATGTGGTATTTCGTTATTCCAGAGAAGTCCGCGAACTGTCCAGGCAGTTGAAGACAACACGCGAGCGACTTCGGGGATGTTGAGTAAAAGTGGTTCAGACTTAGTTGGTGCTGCTAAGGCGGAGACAGCGGAAGATTTCTTCGCCACAAATCACCTCGGATAAGCGCACGGATGCGCCGATTCGAGATGCACGGAGTTGCAATTCCGTACTTGGGGCGACCTTACGGTGCGATTGCCCGCATAACTCCCTGGGGCATCATTGGATTCTCGTAGAGCCTACTGCAGGCGGCTAGTCCAGTGATGGTTTGACGCTTTGTGAAAATCAACTGTGCGGCGTCAAGGGTCTGCGCACTTATTACAAAAGCGATGAATCCCTTTCGATTCAAGACTAATATTCTTATAACATATTTGATGCTTAAAGGGCAACTCCAGTTGTCTGGATATGTGGCACGTTGTCAACCGTTTGATTTCAAAAAGCGGGGAGACGGGGTTGGTGGTAAAATCCCGCCAATGCAGCCGTCCATACAACGAGCCATCCAACGGGCGCAAGCCTCACCCAAGTTTAGGCGATGGCGCCTCACCCGCAATCGTCGGGGACAGCGGGTCTACCGTAAAGCCGCCGACGAGCATCCTCTATTTGAAAAACACTTCACGCCTTCCGAACTGGCAACCCTGTGGGGACTGAGCATTGCCACAATTCGCCGCCTATGAGAATGAAGCTGGCGTGATGAAAATTGGCGATCCCTCACCTCGGAGAAAAAGAAGGTACCTAACACTCCGCATCCCGCTGAGCGTTGCCACTCGCGTCCATAACCGCCTATGTTAACGATGTGGCGGCGGCACCGGAAAGTCTGTGGAAACAAATCCCGAAGGTATCGGCGCTGCGATTGCCCCGTGTGGATCGAAGGCACGCTGGAAGGCAAGTTTTTACGCCGATCATTGAAAACACGGAGCTGGACACGAGCGACTGTGCTCCTTCGGGAACTGGAAGACGGCGGGGCGGCTCGCAAGATTACGATCACACAAGCCACGGACTCATTTCTCGCCGATGCAAAAGCAAGAAAATTGAGACCGCCCTCGCTTTATAAATATGAACTTCTCTTTCGCCAGTTGCGGGAGTTCGCGGACAAAGAAGGGCTGAGGTATATCGCCGAACTGGACGTTGATACTGCCCGCCGCTTTCGGGCGTCATGGACAAATCGCAATTTCGCTGCCCGTGTTAAAACGGAAAATCTGCGATCGCTGTTCCGTTTCTGCGTCGAAAGTAATTGGCTAAAGACGAATCCCGCGAAGGATCTGAAATCCCCACAGACAACTGATAGTCCCACGATGCCTTTTACGGAAGGCGAAATGGATGCCATCCTGAAAGCCTGCGACGAATACACCGGCAAGAATGCTTCGCTGCTCCGTGCTCTTGTTCTGTTGCTTCGATATTCAGGGCTTCGCATTCGCGACGCTGTAACGCTTGCGCGAGACCGAATCAACGGAGATACACTCTTTCTCTACACGCAGAAGACGGGAGTGCCTGTCCGCATTCCGCTACCGCCCGAATGCACGAGTGCCTTAGAGCAGATTCCCAAAAGACAATATTTCTTTTGGACGGGAGAAGGGCTACCCAAAACACGGGTGGCAAACTTCCAGACGATGCTGGCAAAAGTCTTCGACAAAGCAGAAATTCTGAATGGCCACGCCCATCGTTTCCGCGATACGTTTGCAACGAGTCTTCTGCTGGCGGGTGTGCCTATGGAACGGGTCTCTATCTTGCTAGGCCACAAATCCATACGCGTGACAGAACGCCACTACTCCGCATGGTCCGCTGCTCGACAGGAGCAAATTGAGAGCGATGTGCGTCGAACTTGGAAAAACGAAGCGTCCGCAGATACGCACACAGCAGTATGATAGTGTATAAAAACCAATAAAACATGAGGTATCGTGATTATAGGGCAGGTGGGAACGACCCGTTCCTCCCGATGTCTGGGCCCCTTCCTCCCCATTCACCAGTTGGGCGGATCGTGTTGGAACGCGACCCACTCCTCCCCTACTGCAAACGCGTGGCCCTACGTCGCGCTCTCATTCGCCACCAGCATCCTTGCGTTTTCAATCACTTAGTCGCCGCAGCGCGTATTCAGTTCCTGCCTCGAAGCCCGATTCGGGAAGAGACGTCCCGGACTGGCACGCATAGCATTTTCTTCGGCCGCGCCTCTGGATTCGTTCGCCTCCGCTACCCTCACTTTTCATGCACAATTGCGATCGAAACTTGTTCCACCTCTCGCGCTGCTGCATAATGAGAACCTCGCGGCCGAATCATGACGAAACCTTTCATCGCGATTCTCGCAATTGTGGTCGGCTTGGCTGGCATCGCGATTGGTATGGCAGCATCGCACGGGCGTCATCTTCCCAATCGAGCCCTCGCTTCGAACGGGCACGCTGCAGAAAAATCATCGAGCATCAAAGCGGTCTCAGATTCACAAGCCCAGCCTGATATGGGCGCCTTGGTTGACTACGAGGATGACTTGGTGATTCGCTTTGCAAACAATCCTCAGCCAGCCCCGCCGTTCCTTTTACAGGACCTTGATGGCAACGTCGTTTCAACCGCGCAATGGCCGGGCAAAGTCGTGATCCTGAATTTCTGGGCTACATGGTGCCCACCGTGCCGCGAAGAAATTCCGATCCTCACCGAGCTAGCGAAAAAATATAAGGACAGCTTACTCATCGTCGGTGTATCCGTCGACGACGGCTCGCCGGACAACGTCAGAGAATTTGCCCAGGCTTTTCACATGAACTACCCCGTCGTAATGTGGAGTCATGAGCTTGTTTCTGAATATGGCGGCGTTCCAGCTCTTCCCACTACTTTTCTGATCAACAAAGACGCCCGCATCGTACAAAAGCATGAGGGCTTGTACCCGCCGGAAGTGTACGACACGGAAGTACGCGCCCTGATGGGATTGCCTGTGAACGTAAAGATCGAGACCTTTGAGGACACAGGGCAAATCTTCCTGAAGAACGCAGTGCGCGCCACGGAACTTCCCGATGTCGATTTCTCCGGACTATCGGCCGAGCAGAAAAAAGCTGTTCTTAAGAGGCTCAATTCGGAAGGGTGCAGTTGCGGATGCCGCTTGACGCTTGCTCAGTGCCGCATCAACGATACATCATGCGTTCGGAGCAGGAATCTTGCAGCAAAAGTGATTCACGACGTGGCGAACCCTGAGCCGGTTCCTCCGTCGCTGGCAGCACCGTCCACTCCCGCCGCCAACAATTAATTCCCGAGCCAAAAATATAAATCGCTCGCAGCCTCTGAAGTTTTGGTCGTAGCGCTGCGAGCGATTCAAGTCTGCATTCCTTCTAGTGATTTTCGTGTTCCCTGACTTCAACGGCTTGATTCGCTTCTCCGATCGCCATATCCAGAAACTTCATCGACTTTTCCCGGTGACCGCCGAACGACCCAGGGGCGCCCCCCAACAGTCCGCGGGCCTGCTGCATCATATCTCGAGCAGTACGCACGTCCTTCAACGCTTCGTGTTTCTCTTGTGCAGCCACAGCCGTAACGCTATTGACACCCGGGATCAGGTGCGACGCGGCGCCCGCCACGAACGCCACGGCAAAGCCGGCCACGATCAGAAATCGAGAAATCTGATTCTTCATCGAACACCCCCCCCACTTTGGATTTGATCACGCGTTCCGACAGCATCGATATTTCAGCAGAATGTGTGCGCGGCTGCCGCGCAACCACCAATGATACTAATAGAATGGGGCGAGCAAATTTCCGCGGTTTTCTCGAAGATGTGTCGTAAGAGGATTCAGGCTAACGAGCCAGGCTTGGTGTGCTACCCGACTGGTTAGGCTTCGCGTACGCAATAGCTCCTTAGGCAGCAAATCATTGAAGATATGCTCGACAGTCCGGCTTGGAAACAGAATCGAAATAGATCAGAACGTGTGCGCACACAGCGTCGTTCAATTCCCCCGAGATTCGAGCGCTTCAATTAATCCCGCCGGATCGAGAATCAGGCGGATATTGCCCTCACCTGTAATCGTTCCGCCTGCCACGCAAGGCACATGCCCCAGATATGACCCCAGCGGTCGAATAATGGTTTCTTCCTGGCCGACAAAGTCGTCCACGACGAGTCCCAGCTTCTGGTCCGCAATCGAAAGAATAACCACGCGAAGCCGATCGTCATCCTGCCTCGAAGTTTCATGGTTAAACACATTGGCTATTCGGCCGAGCGGTATCACCTGATTTCGAACGCGTAGAATTTCCCCCATCTCACTGCGATGTACGCTTTCCTGTTCTACTCGCAGTATCTCCACCACCGACCGAAGCGGGAGCGCATAAGTGTCGCTGCCCGCTTTGACAATTAGTACCGGAAGGATTGCGAGTGTTAGCGGGAGCTTCAATCTCACAACAGAGCCTTTTCCGAGTTCGCTCTCTAGCTCTACCGTCCCACCCAATCTCTTCAGATTGGAGCGCACGACATCCATGCCAACCCCGCGCCCCGAGACGTCGCTGACTTTCTCCGCCGTGCTTAAGCCGGGAAGAAAGATTAAGTCCAGCATCTCGCGTGGGTTCATTTCGCGAATGCGAGATTGCGTGACGATTCTTCGTTCCACCGCCTTCGCTGCAACACGATTTGTGTCAATGCCCGCGCCGTCATCCCCCACTTCTACGACGATGAAATCTCCTTCCGTGTGAGCCTCCAGTCGCAGGGTTCCTTTACGTGCCTTCCCTTTCGCTTCGCGGGCGGCCGGCATTTCGAATCCGTGATCCATTGAATTGCGGATGAGGTGGATCAGCGGATCGGCGATCTGTTCGACGATTGTTTTGTCGAGCTCGGTGTCTTCCCCTCGAATCTGCAGAGTCACTTCCTTACCGAGAGTATTGCAAAGGTCGCGAACCAACCGCGGAAATCGCCGGAACACCACGTCGATGGCTAGCATTCGCGCTTTCAAGCTGGCGTTCTGCAGTTCGTCAGTAATAGCGCCCAGTCGCGCGGAGGATTCGCCTAACACACCTTCGAATTGTTCTTCAGAGAATCGCCGCGCAACAAAATCCCGGCTGAGCTGTGCCACGCGGTTCCGCTCGAGCACCAGCTCTCCCGCGAGATTCACGATTTCGTCGAGCTTGTTCACATCGACTCGGATCGTTCGTGCTTCTTCTTTAGAATCTGAAATCGCGGCCTGCTTCTGTAGCGCGTCGCGAATTTGGCTCGGTGTGACGAGATTCTTTTCAATCAGCACGTCGCCCAGCCGTTGCTGATTTTCGACGGATTCCTTGAGCGCCTCGCGACGTTCGGAATGAGAAATCGTGCCATCTGCTACAAGGATTTCTCCCAGCATCGGCCGGTCCGGTGCTTCAGGCTGGGTCAGTTGCCGAATTTTTCCGAGTAGTTCGCCAAGCTCGTATTCGTGCGGGGTATTCTGCCGGATATCAGCGAACATGCGCCGAAGTTGATCCAGCACACTCAAAAACACGTCGATCCCCCGGCGGCTGACTTTACGCTCACCCTTGCGCATCAGGTTAAGCACGTCTTCCGCCTCATGCGTCAGGGCCACTACGCTCTGGAAACCCATGAAGCCGGACGTTCCCTTAATCGTGTGGAATGCCCGGAACACGCGGTTCAGCAATTCAGTATCGGCCGGCGAGGTCTCCATCGCGACCAAATCCTGGTCCAACTGTTCGAGGAGTTCTCTGCATTCGGTCAGAAAATCTTGCAGCAGGCTCGCGTCTTGCGCCAGATCTTCAATCACGAGGCCCCCGTTCGAACTCAGCTCGCTCGGATTCAATTCTCCGGGCGCTCACGATACAACTGCTTCCTCGTGAGTAGTTACGGGCTCTTCGATGATCGACGGCGCAGGAGCTAGTGCCGCAAGCTCAGGGGGCGGTTCCGTCAGGACGCGATCAATGTCCAGCAGAAGCAGCAAGCGATCTTGCAATTTGCCGACGCCGGAAACGTATTCATTGTTGTGCCGCGATAGCCTCGGAGGTGGCTCGATTGTCTCGACAGGGATCCGAAGGACCTCAGAAACAGAGTCCACTTCAAAGCCGATCACCTCACCCGCCACTTCAACCACGATAATTCTGGTTCCCGTGTCACTTGGCCTCGCTTCAAGCCCGAAGCGCTTTCGCAAACCCAGGATCGGGATTACTTTGCCTCGCAAATTGATGACGCCCTCGACGAACTTCCGCGAATTTGGCACCCGCGTGAGTCCCCCCATACGAATGATTTCTTGCACGCGGAGAATTTCCAATCCGTATTCCTCACCCCCGAGCCTAAAGCTCACTACTTGCAGTAGACGCTCGCTAGCGTGGCCGTTGCTCTGCGCAGCCGCTTCCGCGTTCTCTGCCTGTGAGACTGCCATCCCAACCTCCTCCACGCTGGTATCGGTTAGTGCGCGAGCACACTTTCACGCGCTGGAGAAAACTCCATTTCGTCTCGCTCTTCAACCGCGCGGTCTGTAGCGCCAAAACGCGATGTTCCTCCGTTCGATCGCGGTGGCTCCCGCCGGCTGCTTCGAGCAGCCGACCGACGGCCATTGCTGCTCAGTTTGAATTGGCCTACAAGGTTCTGCAGATCCAGCGCTAGGGTTGACAAGTCTTGGCACGCTTTCGCCGATTGTTGCGCCCCTTCCGCCGTCTCCGCCGTGATCTTCGCTATCTGCTCCAGGTTCGCGTTCACTTCCTCCGTCGCCGCCGATTGCTCCGTCGCCGCCGTCGCTATGTGCGTCACCATCTCCCCCACCTGCTCCGCCGACTCTATAATCGCCCCCAGCGAGTTCCCTGCCTCTTGCGTCGTCGCTACCCCTGCTTCCACCTGCTTCGTCCCTGCTTCCATCGCTTCCACTGCACTCTTCGTCTCTCCCTGTATGCTCTGAATCATCGCCGCTATCTCTTTCGTCGCCTTCGACGTCCTCTCCGCCAGCTTCCTCACTTCATCCGCCACCACCGCAAATCCTCGCCCCTGCTCCCCAGCCCGCGCCGCTTCTATCGCCGCATTCAACGCCAACAAGTTCGTCTGATCCGCGATATCGTCTATCACCCCGATAATCTGCCCGATCTGATCCGACCTCGTCCCCAGCCCATGCACCTTCTTCGCCGTCTCCTCCACCGACCGCGCGATTCCTCGCATCTTTCCCAGCGTATCCTCCACGATCTTTCCGCCCTGCCGCGCCGTGTCCGACGCTTTGCGCGCCGCTTCGGCCGCCTTGCTTGAATTGCCCGAAATCTCCAGCACTGTGGCGGACATCTCCTGCATCGCCGTCGCTACCTGCCCCGTCTGATTCCGCTGCATATCGGCACCCGAAGCCTGCTCATTCGCTGAGGCCGAGATTTTCTCGCTCGCCCATGCCAGTCGCTCCGACGAAGAGGCAATCGAACGAAGCACATCCCCGAGATTGTTTTTCATTCCGTTCAACGCAATGATAGCCTTGCCAAGTTCGTCCTGCGAAGTCACCTCAAGGTCAGAAACAGCCAGATTATTGGTGGCAATCTCGTTAATCAGCCCAAGCATGCGCAAAATGGCCGCTGCAATATCTCGCCCCATCCAGACCGCCACGAATGCCCCAATCGCGAAGCCCGCTATACTGAGGGCGATCGTCAGCATCCGCGCTCGGCTCTGGACGCTGCTTTGATTATGAACGGCTTCGTCACGAAGTTTTTCCTCGAAATCGTCGAACTCCTTCTGAACCTTACGAAGGTTTCGGCCTGTCTCATCGGCCGTGTCGTTGAACAGTTCATTCTGAGCGCCTTTCACGTCGTTGTTACGCCGGTAATCGGCGGCGAACTCCTGAAGCTTCTCGAGTTGGTCTGTCCCTTGCTGAACTTCCACCAGAAGCTTCTTCTCCTGCTCGGATTTGACCGTTTGGCTGAGTTGATTGAAAGCTTCTTTGAGGTCCTCTCTCCCTTCATTTCCCCATGTTAGAAGTTTGTCCTGCCCAGTAAGAATGTAGCCGCGGGTGGCACTGGACGTCCGCTCAGTGTCGAACTCGACTTTCTTCGCTAGAACGACCTTCTGGTGGATGCTGTCCACTTCACGCGAAACGGCATCAAGGTCATTCACCGTCGAATACGACAGAAACCCAAGAATGCCGAGGATCGCCAGCAACACACCGAATCCGGTTGCGATTTTCTGCTTGAGACTTAGCTTGCTCATTCGGATCTCCCCGCGATTTTGGGACGGTAAAATCTAGCTTGCTCGCGCTCGGACGGAGTGTGAACGCTTTGCCGAAACTTGCTTCCTTGTTGGCCGGTAGTTGCGCTTCAACAATGTCTTTAACTGGCTCACCGGCACACGTTTTCCAACCGCATGGAGACGCTCCTCTACCTAAGTCTTTGAATCGGCAGACGAAGAAAGCTTCTTTAATTAGGGGTCGAGGCGGGAGCCTTCACCGGCACAGGTGGGGCACTGTCGGTCTGGGAATTCAAGATCACCAGGTCGATTCTGCGGTTCATTGCTCGCCCTTCTGCGGTTGCATTCGACGCCACGGGATAAAATTCCGAGTAGCCTGACGCCGATAGACGCAGTGGAGCAACCCCATACTTCGTAATTAAGAGCTTTATAATCTCCGTCGCTCGCGAAGTCGAAAGCTCCCAGTTGGACGCAAATCGATTGTTGTGAATAGGCACGTTGTCAGTGTGCCCCTCAATCCGCACGCGGACGCGCCTCGGGCCCACCACGTTGACGAAATCGGCGAGAGTCGGCTCAGCTTCGGGACGAAGCGAAGTCGAGCCACTGTCGAAAAATCCCATTTCACGCAAGCTCACGACGATACCTTCCTTCGTTGGTGTCACCGATACAGTGTGCTTTCCGATTTGTGCGGCAAGAGCCGTCTGAAGCTCTTTCTGGATTGCGTTCATGTCCGGCTTGTCGGGAGATTCACCGAGTGCTCCGCGCGGCGCGTTGACCAAGCGGCCCAGTGACTGAACCCTTTCTTGATTCTCCACCATTTGAACTTTCGAAAACGGCATCGGCTCGGAATTCGATACCTCGGGCCGCGTGTTCGAAGCGTCAAATATTCCCATCTGCTGGAAGGCCACTTGAATCGCCATTGCAAGCTGCCCCACTTTTCGCTTGTCTACCTGCGCCGAAGAATAAAGAACTACGAAGAAGGCGAAGAGCAGCGTGATGAAATCCGCATAAGAGATCAGCCACCGTTCGTGATTTTCGTGATCCGGCTGCCTCTTACGCCTGCGGCGGCTCACGCTGCTACCTTCTCTGCATTTCGCGCTTTTTTGTGACTCTCTTCAAGGAAGCTTAGAAGTTTCGTCTCCAGCATCCGGGGGTTCATGCCTTCGAGAATCGAAACCACTCCTTCCAACACAATCTCTCGCCGCAACTGTTCGTCCCGCTGCCGAAGCTTTATTTTTCCGGCAGCCGGAAGAAGAAATAGGTTCGCTATGCCTACTCCATAAATCGTTGCGACGAACGCCACCGCAATTCCCCGGCCCACCTCCCCAATATTGTCTAGGTGCTGCATCACCTGAATCAATCCGAGCACAGCACCGATGATCCCAATCGTCGGAGAAAACCCGCCGGCGGATTCGAACACCTTCGCCACGTGTTCCTCCCGCTCTGCGCGATTGTCCAGCTCCAACTCCATGATCGTCCGCAGCTCAGCCGGTTCGGTCCCGTCCACTGCCAGCATGAGCGACCTCTTCAGAAACGGCTCGCGGATGCTCTCCAGCTGCGCGTCAAGAGAGACAATTCCTTCCTTTCGCGCTTTCTGCGCGTACCCCACCATCTCCGTAACCGCGCCCATGGAGTCTTCGTCGTGCTCAAAGAAAACTCTTCGTAAGCTGGCGAACGCTGCGAGCACCGTCCGAAGCGGGAATTGCAGCAACACCGCGCCAAGCGTTCCGCCAAAGACGATGAGCGCAGCTGTTGGCTGTAACAGTTGCGCAATCCTGCCGCCTTCCATCGTGAGGCCAAGCAGGATGCCGCCGATCGCCAAACTGATGCCACCAAAGCTGCCTTTGTCGATTCCGGAAGCCATCTCAGCTTTTCTCGCTTTCCGGCGTCTTTGCTGGCGACGGTACACCGGGTCGACCCACATCTTTTTCGGGCGAAGCGAGTTTCTTCGAAAGACCAAACACAATCCTGTGCGCTGACTGCGAATGAAATTCGTGGATGCGCTCGAGCACCTCCGCCGCTGATTCGCGTACGACGAGCTTTTCACCCGTGATCAGAGTGATCACCGTATCCGGCGCGTTCTCGATGAACTTGATCAGGTCCGCGTTCACCACTAGAGCCGTATTGTTCAAACGAGTCAGATGGATCATCGAGTGTTGGTACTGAAACCTTACTTACACACTGCACCTTGACGAGTTCAGACCTCGCACTCTCTATCGGCCATCTTGACGTCATCTCTAACCACACGAGTTTTGTGTCGAAAGCCATACTGCGCCGCCGCGCGGATCATTAGGAGCGCCTAAAGCGCCTTCGCTCTGCGCCGATAAGACCTGTGAAGGGCGGGAACGGCTTTCCACTTGAATCACGCGGGCAACAACGCCCCGAAGCAACCAGAGGAAAGGTTTCAACGCAACAGAGGCATTTCAACCAAAGGAGCTCTACCCATGGCAATCAGCATTCTTAATAACATTGCTTCAATTGCGGCGCAGAATCAGTTGAGCATCACTAACGCCAGCCTGAACACGGCCTTGTTGCAACTGTCTTCTGGTTCGCGCATCAATACCGGCGCCGACGACGCTGCTGGCCTGGCGGTCGCTGACGGGTTGCAGGCGAATGTCACTGCCCTCAGTCAGTCCGCCCGCAACGCCAGCGACGGTGTTGGTAACCTCCAGGTTGCCGACGGTTCGCTCGCGCAGGTCACCACTCTTCTCAATCGCGCCGTCACCCTGGCTACAGAAGCCTCCACCGGAACGATTTCCAACGCTCAGCGCACCGCCTTGGATACGGAATTCACGGCAATCAAAGCGGAAATCGACAGTATCGGCGCCAACACCAACTACAACGGCACGCAGGTATTCAACGCCGCTCCACTGAACATTTTCCTCAGCGATTCCGGCAGCAGCAGCACCATTTCCACCACCACCGGCGCATTGAGCTCTTTGGGTATCGGCCTGGGAGCCAACGCGAGCAACACGCTGAGCGCCATCGCCAATCCGACCGCAACAAAGGCGGTCACCGTCGGCGCCACCACTTATACTTTCGTTGCCGCGCTCTCTGGCGCCGCCAACGAAGTGTTGGTTGGCGCCAACACCTCGGCCACCCTCGCGAACCTGGCGAACGCCGTAAACGGCGGCCCGGGAGCCGGCGTGGCATACGGTGTCGGAACCGTCGCGAATGCTTCCGCCTCAGCTGTGGCTGCCGCCTCAACTGTAACATTTACGTCAAAGGTTTCGGGCGTCGGCACCGCGGGCCCACCGGAAACAGGAAACTCGATCGCTTCGACCACCACTGACCCGAATCTCGGATTCAGCGGCGGTCTCGTCTTTACCGGCGGCGTTGGAACCGCAGGATTGACGACTGCAGCTTCCGCACAAGCAGCGCTTACCACAATCAATTCGGCGATTCAGACCGTCGCCGGAACGCGCGGCACCCTCGGCGCCAGCGTCAACCGGCTCCAGGCTGCCGCCAACGTCATCAACAACCAGGTGCAGAACCTCACCGGTGCCGAAGACAACATCCGCGCGGCTGACATTCCGTCCACCGTCGCGTCGCTTGCAAAGTATTCAATTCTCGAGCAGACCGGTATCTCGGCTCTCGCACAAGCAAACCAGCAACAGCAGCTCGTTCTCAAGTTGCTCCAATAGTTCAATCGCTCGAAAGGGGAGGAAGTTGGTTTCCTCCCCTTTCGATTTTTCCAACCATTAACTCTTCAGGCTTCAGCAGTCAGAGAAAAATCCAATGGGCATCAGCTTCAACACCGCCACACTCCTCAACGGCAACGGCATCAACGTAAGCGCGCTCGTGAGTGAAATCACCGCTCCACAAACGGCCGCCATCACCGCGCTACAAACGCAACAATCTGATCTATCCACCAACGCAGGTTTGCTCTCAGGCTACAACAGCGACTTGAACAGCCTCGCCTCCGCCATCGCCGTCCTCGCGGATCCCAATGGCCAGCTTGCTTCTCTCGCCGCAACGTCCGCCCAGCCCAGCGTCTTCAACGCCACCGCCCAATCCACCGCCACGCCGGGCACCCATGAGATCACGGTGGGCAATCTAGCGACCACTGGCACTGTATTCACCGAACCACTCGCGAGTGCCGACTCCTCATTCCTCACCGGCGGCGCCACTACCGGCGACATCAAACTTCAAGTAGGCGGCACAAGCGGCACCACCTATGACGTCCCGATCACCCAAGGCGTTAACGACACGCTCAACACTCTCGCGAGTTACATCAACTCGCAGTCCTTCGGCGTCACCGCCAGCGTCGTAAACGACGCCACCGGCGCCCGTCTCGCCATCTTCAGCCAAAACACCGGCGCCCCGGGCGCGCTCGCCATTGCGAACAACTCCACCGGCCTCACTTTCGACGCGCCGGTAGGCGGCACCAACGCATCTTTCAACATTGATGGCGTCCCCTTCAGCAGCACTACAAACACCGTCGCGAGCGCGATCCCCGGTGTCACTCTGAGCCTCAACGGCACCTCCGCATCCCAGGTGCAGCTCACGATCGCTCCTGACGCCACCCAAGCTTCCAATGCGCTCACCAACTTCGTCAGCGCCTATAACAAAGTCATCACCGACCTCAACACACAGTTCACCGTGGATCCCACCACCAACACAGAAGGGCCGCTGGCGGCAGACAGCAGCTTGCGCTCCCTGCAATCGAGCCTTCTTGCCGACGTAAACTACTCGCTCTCGGGAAGCGGCAACCTCAATAACCTCGCCGCCTTGGGCATCAATCTGAATAGTGACGGCACGCTTACCATCGACAACACGGCTCTCAGCAACGCCTTCAATACGAACCCAGCCGCGTTCCAGGCGTTCTTTCAAAATTCTTCCAACACCGGCTTCGCCAATAACTTCAGCTCCGACTTGACGAACCTCACCGACCCAGTCAATGGCATTTTCAATGTCGACCTCGCCGGAAATTCCACGCAAGCACAGGATCTGACGAATCAGATCAGCGATCTCCAGGCCAATTTAACGACGCAGCAGCAACAACTCACCACGCAGTACGCGCAGGTGAACGCCACCCTGGAAGCGTTTCCGTTTCTATTACAGGAAGTATCGGCGGAGCTCGGCGCCATCAGCGGCCTTACCAGCGGCGGATCGTCTTCGCCGTTCTTCACCCCCCAGACCCCAACCAACACGTCGCCCGCCACGGGCACCGTGCCGACGTCAACCGGGAGCTAGCGGTCATGGACCCGCGTGTCGCCTACCGCCAAGCCGATGCCCGCGGCGCCACATCGCTCCGTCTTGTGGTCCTGCTCTACGAGCAGATCATTCAGGATTTACGGCAGGCTTCGATGGCGATCGATCATAACCAGATCGAGCTGCGAACGAAGCGCATCAATCACGCGCTCGACGTTATCTGCCTCCTCCAGGCAACGCTGAATCTCGAGCGCGGAGGCCAGGTCGCTCGGAATCTTCTCCGCTTCTATGACGTTGTTCGTGCGAATTTGTGCGAGGCACAATTCCAAGCCTCGAAAGAAATCCTGGCGCGACAAATCACAGATCTGCTCACGGTCCGCGAAGCGTGGGAACAAGTCGAACGCGTCGAAGGCGCTGCGCCAATTTCGCAATTGGTCCAATGACCGCGGGGTTCGGAGCTTCAGCTCCAACGTAAATGGGCCCCCCCCGGTGAGGCTTCGGGATACTTGAGGTTTGTAGGTCGCGGTTTCAACCGCGCACATCACTCTCAGCGGTAAACCCGGGCTTCAGCCCCTGAAGGGCCGTAAGGCGTCGCAACGCTCATGAAAATCGATCGATGAAGATCAAGGGGAAATGATGTCCAATGAAACCGCCGCAACCTTGCGCCTCGCCAATACAAGCCTTCGCACATGGCTCGTCCGGCTGCGCGCCGAGGCCGTCGCGCTCTCCCCAATTCAAGCCAATGATTTGCAAGACCTTCTAGCTGAACTGCTACGCGCATCGGGCTGTTTCCCGATCGGACCGGATGCAGAACCTCCCAACGCAGAACTCGAAAACGAAATCGCCGACTATCGGACCAATCTCGAATCCCTCGCAAAAGTCCTGCCCTCGGTGCAGGGACGCCTGCTATCCGAGCGAGCCCGCATCCAAATCGAGCAATCCCACCTTGCAGCCAGAAAAGCTTGGGTCGAGGCCAGCCGTCGAACGTTTTAGGTTAGCGCTGAAAGGACGCACTGCCCGTTAAGGCAACCCGCCGCTACAAAAGCCGAAAACCTCAGTTAAATACCCGATGGCCATAGCGAGCCGCAAACCCTAGGATTTACCATGCCCGCGGTCCCTCTATTCGCTCTGCTAGGGCTCGTATTCTTGCTGGGGCTTGTCGCCTTTTGCCATTTTCGCCAGGGCCGCGAACACAAGGATCACGCGAGCCGTAAAGGCCCGGACGACGCGTGACCCCCGTAGCGCGTTACGACCTTTTGGCCTCGCTGTAAGCGTCGGCGCCCGCGTTGATCGCTTCCTGCATTTTTTGCTGCGCCGTGTTCATTGTCTTTTCCGCTTGACGCCTGATATCTTTGGTCTTATTTCGGACCTGGTCCAAACCGTCATTCAAGACTTCGGTCACTTCTTCGTGTAATTGGTCCACTCTTTTTGATCCGAGCAGAATAACAGCCGCTGCTCCAACGCCTATTCCCATAAGAAAGGTGATGAATGGTCCCGAATCGTTTCTGGACATCGAAAGCTCCTGTCTTCTCTTTGTATTTTTCCATCGCACGATTTTTCGCACCGGGCGCTCTAATGCCGCCTGGATGGCACTCGTGCAAAGTGAAATTGATCAGATACTAGAGTCAGATGAGACTACGGCTGAGTGCGCCGTACCATACAGCGAAAAAAGCATGCCTATGGAGACGATGGTGTAGAACCAGATCCATTGCTACCGGTACGGCAGGGTACACCGTTAAACCCCAAGGAATCTGTAACATGCCCCAGCAGCGATTATCGTATCTATTCCGGCCGTATACGAGTAAGGTCAGAGCGTCTCACTAGCATCCTGCCGTAACAACCATTCAATTTACGGCTCCTTGCGAAATCAGACGGTACCCGTCCGAGCGTAAAGGAAGCTGAATGGCTATTCCGTCAAAATTGAACATACGTGTTTCCGGCGATCATGCGAAATCCAACCGAGAGAAACTTCGAAACCTGATCCTGCTGAATCTGCCCGCAAAAGAATGTGACGCGATACTGAAGAACCTGGAATTTATTGAGCTGCCGACGCGCTTCGAATTGCATGAAGCGGGAGAACCGATCAAATTCGCATACTTCATTGAAAGTGGACTCGCTTCTGTCCTCACCATGATGGTGGACGGGAAAAGCGTTGAAGTCGGGCTCGCTGGCAAGGAAGGGTTTGTCGGCCTTCCACTTCTCGTGGGATTTACCACGAGTGCGACGCGCGTCATTATGCAGGTGGCTGGCTCCGCTTACCGCATCAACGCCAAGGATTTTTTGAGAGTTCTCCCCACTTGCCCGACGCTGGCAAAAAAATTAAGCCGCTACAGCCTGGACTTGGGAATGCAAGCGGTCCACGTAGCGGCTTGTAACCGCCTGCATGAAGTGGACGAGCGGCTCGCTCGCTGGCTCTTGATGAGCCAGGATAGGCTCGACGGAGATGCCGTGCCTCTCACGCAAGAGTTTCTTGCGCACATGTTGGGAACCCGGCGAGCGAGCGTAACAGTCGCCGCCGGAATCCTGCAAAAGGCCGGGTTGATCACCTACAATCGTGGCCATGTAAAGATTGAAAACCGTGCGATGCTGGAAGACGCCGCGTGCGAATGCTATGCCGCCATGAAGAAACAGTCGATGAAGTGGGATCAGGAAACCAATCGACTCGGTACGCTAGCGCGCTGACAACGCGCCTCCTCAAAAGCTATCCTCCCATGCCTCCGTTCCAGGGGGCTCGTATGATCGAATATCCTTGGTGGGAACCATACAAATTCGCGGTTCTTGAGACCAATCGAAACAAATTGAGAGATCGTGTGAATGCGGCGGAGCAAGCGATTCGAGATCGCGCGTCGCTCCATGGCCAGGTCTCAAACGAGGAACGTATTGCCATTCAAGATGCGATGTCCGCTCTCCAGATTTTGAGGCGAGAGAGCGAGCACGACGTCTCTCGTTAGCATCCTCATAACGCTCGCGGGACAACTCCCTACAGAGTTTTGGGTGTAGCAACTATGTCGATGGTCCTGTACGCTACCGTACGAAACTGGGTGCTTCCATCGGACTGGCATCAGATGCCCACCCCTTTCCAGGGTGTGGCATGCCTACTTCTATTTTCGTGGTTGACGACAATTCCGACATTCGAGCAGCAATTCGGAGGCAACTTGAGATTTCCGGGTTTGAAGTCTGTGGCGAAGCGCTCGATGGAATCGATGCGCTCGAGAAGTTATCAAGAATGAGACCCGACTTGATTATTCTCGACATGTCCATGCCCCGAATGAACGGCGTCGATGCCGCTCGCGAGCTCAAGCACATCTGTCCGGACGTGCCAGTGATTTTGTACACGGCATTCGCTGACGTATTCCGCAGGAAACAAGCCCTTCCTGAAGGTGTCTCCGAGGTCGTAGCTAAGGGAGAAAATCTACTGGATCGCGTCGTTCGTTCGCTCGGTACAACGCCGCCCAGCCCCTTGTAACACTTCTCCACGCCCTCCCCCCTCAATTCCAGCCCACTGCAAATGTCCCTTCCAGAAAATCACGCTGGGTGTATCGTCGCTCCGCGTTCGTTTTATCCGAGTTCTATCCGGAATGGAGACAGTTGATGAGCGAGAAAATTCCAGAAGATAAGACCTCGCCCGAAAAGGCAGCCGTCACCCTCCCCGGCACCGTCGAAAAGATCATCCCTCCCCTCGCGCCGACCCAGCCCGAAAAGGCGCAGATCGCGGTCGAAGGCGCCGAACACCTCTATCGAGAAATTCGTGTGGAGAACACTCTGCAGGATCCCGATGGTAAGGAAGTCAAATTGAAGAAAGGCGCAACCGTCGAAGTTACAATCGCGGCGGACCCCGACGCAACGGCCCCAAAGAAATAGGCAGTTCGAGTCACAACTAAAAAGGAGGCCTCAGATGGGATTACTCGCGTGGATCGTTGTTGGTCTGATCGCTGGATGGCTGGCCGGGCAAGTGATGAAGGGCGGCGGCTACGGCGTCTTGGTAGACATCATCCTGGGCATTCTCGGCGGAATTCTGGGTGGCTGGGTATTTGGCGCCTTGGGCATCTTTCCGGGTGGCGGCATGATCGGCTCCATAATTGTCGCTTTTGTGGGCGCGGTGATTTTGGTCGGGATCACGCGACTCATAAAGAGGGCCTAGTCCGTGAATCTTATCTTAACGGCAGGCTAAAACCCGATCGACCTCGGCGTGGATTTCTTCAGGTCTGCACGGCTTTGACAGCATGCCGTTAAACCCGGCGTCCACGAAATTTACGCGTGCCGAATCAATCCCGAACGCCGTCAGCAGGACCACTGGGATCTTCTTCGTTCTCTCGTCCGCCCTCAGGCGGCGCGTCGCTTCCCATCCATCGAGCACCGGGAGAGAAAGATCCATGAAGATTACGTCCGGCCGGAGAGATAGAGCCTTGTCCACAGCCTCCTGACCGTTGACCGCGAAGGCTACACGAAAACCCTCCTGGCCCAGTAGATAACGATAGGGATATTGCACGCCCTCGAAGTCGTCCACAATTAGAAGCAATCTTCCGTCGGTGTCCATCTCGCAGGGCTCCCGATCTCTTCGCTGTCTCGGGTAACTGCAAATAGAAGAGTTAATGCTGGCGAAACGATAGCCGTGTGTAACACGGGGAGCAATACCGGGAAGGTTGTACGGCTGGGCAGGACGAAAGCTGCCCATTCTGCTTGCATGCACTTTGAAATTGCGTTTTCCACAGGTTTGCGTAGTTATACGGATATCCAGGAACCCGAGCCTGCGCTACCATTGCTCGTTTTTATATGCTGACATGCATATCACTATCGGCCGCGACTCTGGCTCAGCCAGAACGGATGGTTCCGTTTTGGATCCTTGGGACTCGCCTCCTTCGGTTGAAAGGCTCTGAATTTCTAATCGCAAATCTGGAATTAAAATTTGGCGTAAGCGGCATAAAAGTCAGCCATTTACAAATTTCTAATCGCAAATATTTTGCGATTTTTTCTTCCGTTTTTTGCTCTCTCAGTGCCGGTTCAGATGCGCTACTGCAGGAAGCTGATCAGGTTTGGGAGGCTAAGAACTTTGCCTTCCGCCTCGAGCAGTGC
Source organism: uncultured Acidobacteriota bacterium (assembly GCA_963729525.1). GTDB lineage: Bacteria > Acidobacteriota > Terriglobia > Acidiferrales > UBA7541 > Palsa-295. Next base: position 404,481 of record CAVSOB010000005.1, on the reverse strand, counting down.
CGTGTAGGCAACTTCAGCCTGGCTGAAGCTGGTGGTGACCTTGGCCACATCCGCGGCATCGATGTTGTTTTCCTGGGAGCTGAGCTGAAGGTTCTGGCTCGAGAGGAATGTACTGGTCGACTGGAGTTGATTCAGGGCCGTGCCGTAGAAGGAGCGCTGCGTGTCGAATTCATTGGCGGCCTGCCCGAGCGCATCGCTCGCCGCGCCGACGCCGGTGTTGGTTTGGACAGCCGTGATCAGTTGATTGATGGAGCCCAGCAGGCTGCCTGCGGGATTCAGGAAAAGCTGGCTCCCTGGCACGTTGATGTTGACGGACTGGCCGTTCGCGATTTCAACCTGCGTAACGGAGTTGTTGCCGTTGTAATTCACGCCGGATGCCGAAGAAGAATTCAGCGTGAAAGGCTGAGTCTCCACTTGCGTGCCCGCGAAGAGATATGTCCCGCCCGAACTTGTGTTGGCGATGCTGACGAGCTGTTGCTGAATTCCTTGCAGCTGCTGTGCAATCGCCTGCCGGTCGCCCGAAGAGAGACTCGAGTTCCCTGCTTGAACGCCCAGCGAGATGGCCTGATTGATCACGCCAACAGCAGAATTCAGCGCCGAGTCGGCGATTTGCAATGTGCTCTGCAGATTCCCAATATTCCGCTCGAAGGTGTCGGCCGAGGACTGTGCTGCGTGATTCAGCACCAGCGCGGCGGTGCCGGACGGATTGTCCGATGGCGAATTGATCGAGCGTCCGGACGCCAGCTCGAGATCGGCGGTGTTCAGCTGCTGCTTCAAGCCATTCAAGCCGGACAGAACGTCGGGAACGATATTGGGATTCACGCGAATAGTCATGTTACCCGCCTATCATGTTGATGGTCGTTTGAAAAAGCGAAGCGATGATGCTTGCGACGCGCGAAGCAGCCGCGTACGCGTTCTGAAACTGGACCAGGTTCGCGCCTTCCTGATCGAGCGAAACTCCGGAGACAGCATTCTGCTGGTCCTGGAGCTGTTGAATGAGGAGCTGTTCGCTGGAAAGGCCCGCAGATGCGTTGGACGCGTCGTTGCCCACCTGGAAGACGATTCCGGAATAGTAGCTGATGGGATTTTGTCCGGAGATGATGTTTTGGAATTGCAGGTTCGCGAGAGCCGTGGCGTTTGCGTTATTCCCAGCTGTGCCGTCAGCGCTCGCTGCGATGAGATTGGGATCGGTGATGGCAACAGCGAGATTGATGGCCGACCCAACGACGCCTGTCGGCGGAACAAAAATATTTCCCCCCGCATTTCCTTTCAAATCGAAGCCGGCTGCGTTCTGCGTGTTGACCGAATTTGCGATTCCCGAAGCCAACGTATCGAGGCTCGCTTGCAGCGAGGGGATTTCCTGATCGCGCAGATGGATGTCTCCCGCGAGATTGCCGCCGCTGATCGAAGATGTAATGTCCTTCCCTTGTGAGAACACGTCCTGAAATCCGTTGGCCGGACTGGTCTGCGTTGTAAGGTTGAAGCTCTGGTTCCCCACAACCAGCGCCGCGCCTTCCGATGTGGTGAGCGTGAGGCTAGTGCCATCGGCCTGAATCGATTGCACATCAACCAATCCGGACAGCTGTGTCATGCGACAGATTCCACACGTGTTCGATAATCTGAGAACGCGTCACGCGCTGACCCGCATTGCGCATAAGAAATTCCAAAAGCGAGTATTCCTTTGGCGTCAGCTCGATCGCGCGGCTGCCGCGTCTCACGGAATGCTCCACGCGATTCAGCTCCAAGTCTTCCACTCGCAGCATACTTTCCGGAGAACGCGCGCCTCTTTTCAAGAGCGCTCGTACCCGCGCCGAAAGTTCAGAAAAAGCGAATGGCTTCACCACAAAATCATCCGCCCCCATTTCGAGTTCGCCGGCACTGCCGGTAATCTGGGTGCGGCTTGTGAGAACCAGTATGGGCATGCACCGGCGCGATATCCTCAGCTGCCGTAGCACCGCGACGCCTTCTTCCTTCGGGAGGCTCAAATCTAAAATGGCGAGATCATACTCGTTTTCCTGCACCAGGTTCCGCGCCTGCTCGCCGTTCTGAGTCAGGTCCACGGAATAACGCTCAGCGTCAAAACCACGCTGTAGAAAAATCCCTAGAGCCGGATCGCTTTCGGCCACCAGTAACCGCATAAGTACTCCAGTGAAGGGGGACAAACCACAAAGAAAATCTGGAAGGGGGATGTGAATTTAATGAAGAGTCACAAAGATGTCAAAACAAATCGCTGCTCAACGCTAAGATTTTTCGAAGAAGTAATTATTTTGTTCCTTCGTGGAACACAAAACTTTTTACGCGAAGTCTGCTGAACGATTCTTAAGACAGTGTTGTTTCAAAGTGAAACGGTTCTCACGGATGCGTCATTTTTTCTGGCCGCACAAGCTCATCAAATTCCTTCTCTGTTAGATATCCAAGGTTCATCGCCGCGGCTCGCAGGCTGCTGTGATCGTGATGCGCTTTATGAGCAATCTCGGCGGCCTTGTCATATCCGATTTTGGGTGTCAATGCGGTTACCAGCATCAGTGAGTTCGCTACATTTTCTCGAATGCGGGCGTGATCCAGTTCCATTCCCACGATGGCATGGTCCGTAAACGAACGGCACGCGTCCGTAAGCAACCTCACAGAATTAAGAAAATTATGAATCATCACAGGCTTATAAACATTCAGCTGAAAGTTGCCCTGTGAGCCGGCGAACCCAATGGCTGCGTCATTGCCAAACACCTGCACCGCAACCATCGTCATCGCTTCCGACTGCGTCGGATTCACCTTACCTGGCATGATTGACGAGCCCGGTTCGTTCTCGGGCAGCGTGATTTCGCCAAAACCCGCTCGCGGGCCGGACGCAAGCCATCTGATATCGTTGGCAATCTTCATCAGTGACGCGCCAAGGGTCTTCAGCGCGCCGCTCGCAAATACGATTTCGTCGTGCGCGGAGAGCGCCGCGAATTTATTGGGATGCGATTTAAACGGCAGTCCAGTTAATTCAGCGATCTTGTTCGCCGCGCGCTCGGCAAACTCGGGGTGCGCGTTCAATCCGGTTCCAACCGCAGTGCCGCCAATCGCTAAATCGTAGAGTCCCGGAAGCACCATCTGTAGCCGCGCGATATCGCGATCAAGTAAGCTCACCCAGCCGGACATCTCTTGCCCTACGGTCAGCGGCGTCGCATCCATTAAATGTGTCCGGCCAATTTTCACGACGTCCTGAAACTGGCGAGCTTTTGCGTCGATCGCGTCGCGCAACCTGGTTACAGCTGGAATCAACGCTTCTGCCACTCGACTACCCGCTGCAATATGCATCGCCGTGGGAAAGGTATCGTTCGAGGACTGCGACATGTTCACATCGTCGTTTGGGTGTATCGGCTTCTTCGAACCCATCACGCCACCGGCAATCTGAATCGCCCGGTTCGAAATCACTTCGTTGGCATTCATATTCGTCTGTGTGCCGCTGCCGGTTTGCCACACTCGGAGCGGAAAATGCTCGTCAAGCTTTCCGGCGATCACTTCATCGGAGGCTTGAGTGATCAAGCCCGCCTTCTCCGGCGAGAGCTTTTTTAGATCCTGATTAACCACAGCGGCCGCTTTCTTGAGGATCCCGAACGCACGAATCAGTTCGGGTGGCATCGTGTCGCGCCCGATGTCGAAGTGGATCAGCGATCGCGCCGTCTGCGCGCCATAATAACGATCGTTGGGTACCGCGATTTTGCCCAAGCTGTCCGATTCGATTCGGACTTGTGGTTTAGGAGCGACCGTCGTATTCGCGTCCACTTTCATCCCTCCAACCTTCGATCCTTGCGCATTCTGAAGGAGTTCCAACACTAGAGAATACTGCGGAATCGCGCGAAGCGCAGCCCTGATTCGTCGCGATGACCTTATGTAGAGGACCTTACTTATATATAGGACCGATATGAGAGGCCTGGCCGGTGTCGAAATCGTCTGAACAGCTGTACGAGAGTTGCACTTTCGTACAGGAGCGATTTCAGAAACGTTCGAGTACGATGCCCCGAGACGATTCTCGAATCAGACTAAAATTGATGCTTGGGGATTCCACATCTTCGACGTTGACCTTCTTCAGCAGGCGCAGCTCGTCCCCACAGAACGGGAGCACCTAGTCTCATGGCGTGGAGATTTCGGCTCGGCTCGCGGCGCGAAGAAACCGGGGGCACCGGTGTACAGGTTGCCGAAGCTTTGCCGGAGGAAGCATCCCAAAACGTAGCCACTGAAGAGGTCGTTGCGTCGGTTTCCAACTCGGGATCCGTCACCACAGAAATCCCGGAGATAGCGGCTGCCGTTGAAATCGCCGAATCCTCCAAGGTTGCCGAGAAGCCCGAAAAGGACCACGCGAGCGAGACCGCAGAAGCGCAACCCGGCACCACTGTCGCGGAGGCTCTCGCCGACGCAGCGGCTCTCAAATCCCTAAACACCGACTCACGTGATGAAACGCCCCTCGCCGACGAGGCCGCGCCTCTCCCTCCGGCATTCCCAGCCATCGCCAGCGACTGGGCCTTCGAAGAAAAGCTTGCGATCCACAAGGAATGGGTCGAGTCTCAAGGTCGGTCAGGGCAAAAAATCGATCTCGCCAGCGCCAAACTCGAAGGCGCAGAGCTGGTAGGAGTCAATCTCCGCTACGCGGACCTACAGGAAGCGGACTTAAAATCCGCCGATCTTCTTCTCGCCGATCTTCGCGACACATGTCTCGCACGCGCGAATCTGGAAGAGACATGCCTCGTCGGGGCCAATCTCGAAGGCGCAAATATGGAAGGCGCCGCGCTCGCCTCAGCCATGGGACTTGTTCCACGTCAAATTGCCGGCGCTAATCTGCGCGACGCCACATTGCCTCCGCAAATCCTCGAATTCCCCGGCTTGGCTGATTTCGCCCGCGCCTCACGAACGGTCGTCTCGTTTTTCACCGCGACAATTTCGCTCAGCCTGCTCTCCTGGCTCATGATCTGGAAAACCAAAGATGTACAACTAATTTCGGATTCCTCCATGCTTCCTTTCTTGCATTCCGCTGCCGCCTTCCCAACGGCCGAAATCTACCTGATCATGCCCGCCGTGCTCGTCGCCGTCTATCTCGCCTTCCAATACCACTTGCAGAGGCTGTGGGACGCCGTCTTGGAGCTTCCCGCAATTTTCCCCGATGGCAGCTCGCTTGACGAGCACAAGCCGTGGATCGTCACCGGTCTCGTCCGCGCGCATTTCCGGTGGATGAACAATGACGCGCCTTCCACCCGCTTCATCGAAAAAGCGATTTCAATTCTGCTCGCATACTGGCTCGTTCCAATCACGATCCTCTGCGTTTGGGGACGCTACCTTACGCAGCAAGACATGCACGGCACGCTCCTGCACGTGCTTCTATTCGCCGCCGCCACCGGAGTCGCCGTCTATTCCACCACTCGCGTGGGACGCCCCGAAGAAGCCTGGGCCTCCGAAAAAAAGATTTCAGCAGGCATTTTCGAAAAAATGAAATCTCTCAGTTTTTCGCGGCTCATCGCAGCCGTTGTCGCCATCCTTTTCTTTCTCTCGCTCGGCACAGTCAAAGGCGTCCCGCATGACTTCAGCCGCGCTCCGCAGTTCGCAGTCGGCGATATTCGCCGCTGGGCACCCAGCGTCTTCTGGTCTATCGGCTACGATCCGTACGCCGACTTGACGGAAGCCGCAATCTCCACGAAGCCTGCGGCCTGGACCGGCGCTGACGACCAGCTTAGCTCCGTAAAAGGCGCGCGCCTCAACGGTGCCAGGTTTCGCTACGCCCAAGCCTACGGTGTTTTTCTCGCTAGCGCTCACCTTTTCCGCACCGATTTCACCGGCGCATTCCTCTCCGAGGCAGACATGCGCGGCGCCGACCTCGGCCAGTCAACTCTTCGCCTCGCCATCCTCGATCGCGCGCAAATGGCGCACACGAATCTGGATCGCGCCAATCTCGATGGCGCAAATATGACTCGAGCCGACCTCCGCGGAGCGAATCTCTCTTACTCATCGCTCGCGAATGCCACTCTCGTCGACGCGCAACTCGAAGGCGCAAGTCTTTACTCGGCGCGCATGAGCGGCGCCACTCTTATTCGCGCGAATCTCGACAAGGCCGATTTTCGCGAGGCGCACCTCGAATCCGCAAATCTCGAACACGCCGCAATGCATCAGGCGTACCTCTGGTCCGCCAAGCTCTCGTCGGCACACCTAAACAATGCGGAACTCAGCACCGCAATTTTCATTGACGCGGATTTGCGCAGCGCCGATTTGCATGGTGCACATTTTCAAGGAACCGTGCTGAATGGCGCTAACTTGCAGGGTGCAAATCTGGATTACGCGGACATGCACGGCGCTCTCGGATTAAGCGCCACTCAAGTTTGCTCAGCAGCCTCTCGAAATGGGTTGCAGCTGGATGACGCAATGCAGCTCCAAGTAGATGCTCTATGCGGCGGCGGAATCCGCACGCAGCTTCCAGCGCCGCCCACAACGATCGCGCCACATTCCTCTCCTGCCGCCGATCCCCCCGCCCCGGCGAAATCGAACTAAGGCTTCGCGTCTGGCGACTTCTCCGCCGACGGTTTCTCCTCGGGTTTTTCGTAGCGGCTCGCCTCGATCGCCACATTCGCATCCATCTTCGTCCAGCTATAAGTAGTTATCCCATCCACCCTCGTCACGCGCACCGTGAAAGGAATCTTCAGCCCACCCACATCGCGATAATCCGCGTAATCAGTTTGAAGCGGAAGCGCTCCCAGCGGACTGTCAATTCGATGCGATATTCGCAGCAGCAATCCGCCCTGCACATCGAAATAAATTTGATCCGCGCCGCCAGCCTTCCACCACGCCATCACGACATATGCATCATGACCGTTAACACCCTCCGTTCCCCGCACCTCAAGACGCTCGTAATCTTTATCGAACCGCTCTCCCGGGTAAAATTCAGCCCACTGCTTGCTGCGCGCCAGTTCGTCGCCCGATTCTTCCGTCACTTTCCCATCCCCCCGCTTTCCCCAGCCAATCTCACCGTTCACTCCTTCCGTCACGTCGCCGTTGGACCGGTGCACAATCGCAAACGCTTTATCCGGTGCCGTACGGTAGGTCTCAATCGCTGCGTGAAGACCGCGCGGACCTTCCACGCTGCCTTGTTCCATGCGGGTGTGATTCTTACGAATCGCCTCAGTCCCGCCAATAGCTTCCACATATTTCGCTAGTATTTCGCTCACGCTCGGCATTAACGTCGAAGGAGCCTTCGAAAACGCTAACGTTTGCCCTGGCTCGGACTCGGGCCCGCGCGTTGTCTGGGCACTCAACACGGATTCCGATGCCGAAGCTCCCGCAACAATCGCCGCGGCGGAAAGAGACGCAATGTTTGCCGCCTTTGCCGCGCCGCGATGGCACGTGTAGCATGTAACTTCGCGTTTCCCATTGAAATTATCCTGATTGATAGCAAACATCATCTTCATCATGTTGCGTGCTCGCTGCTTCGTCGGCTTATCATCGCCGTCGAAATGGTCAGCCTCGTGGCAGTAGTCGCAGCCCACGCCGAGCGCGGCGGATACATATCGCATCGATGGAATCAATTCGCTCGCCGGAATATCCTTCAGCACTAGAATATTCTTGAAAGCTTCACCAGCCGTTTTCTCCGTCCCCGACTCCCCATCGCGCCCAGACACTCCTCGCCCGATCGTTCGCGCAGCAATTTTGGCTGGTGCCCAAATGACGAGCACAACCGTCATAGCTAGCGCCGCATATTTGGCATACCTACCACAACTTTTGAGATCCGCATTCATGCAAGCCGCGTCCTTTCGATGCCATCACGTCGATCGTTTGAAATATTAGAGCTTCACAAAACAGCACGCGAACATACGTTATTTCTGGCGAGAAATGAAGCGGGGTGTGTCAATCCAAAAGCAGCAAACCATCCGATTAGGCTAACCGCGTTACCTCAGGTAAAATTGTTGGCTCCATGATTCTATGAATAAACTCGACGCGGCCCTCGACCGCCGTTCTCTCCCGTCCACTCTCCTTCTCTCAAATGCGTCCATGCTGTGCATCATCTTAGGCGCCTGGCTTCTCGTCTACATCCCCGGCCTTTTTCACCCATCACTACTCGACGACGCAGACTCCGTCCACGCCGAAGCGGCGCGGGAAATTCTCCTGAACCATGATTGGGTCACTTTGTATGTCGACGGCATCCGCTATCTGGCAAAAGCGCCGCTGATGTATTGGCTCGTGGCGATCAGCTATAAACTTTTTGGAATCTCGGAATGGCAGACGCGTCTTCCCCTGGCTCTCAGTGTTATCGTCATGGCGTGGTGTGTCTACATATTCGGCCGACGATTCTTCGGCAAAGAAGCCGGATTTTATGCCGCTCTCATCACGGTTACCTCTCCCGGCTTTTACGTATTCACTCGCTTTCTCATTCCGGAAGTCATGGTCTCAATCTTTCTGACCCTTGGATTGTATTTTTTCCTCATAGCGTCCGAGCAAGCAGAACCGTCTCTTTGGCTATGCTGGGGAATTGCTGTAACGATCGCACTGAACATTCTGACAAAAAGCCTGATTGGCTTGGCTTTTCCCGTAGGGATCATATTGACCTATCTGTTCCTCACGGGCGACCTGAAGAAAATCTCGAAGTTCCATCCTCTCTCGAGCACTCTGGTACTCCTCATCGTCGCCGTCCCATGGCACGCGCTCGCAGCCATCCGAAATCCGGCCCAACCAACCGGTCCGGAGAAAGGCTTTCTTTGGTCGTACTTCGTGAATGAACAATTCATGCGTTTCTTCAATAAGCGCATTCCTCATGACTACGGCAAAGTCCCGCTGATCATCTTTTACGCATTACTACTCCTCTGGGTCCTTCCCTGGTGTGTATTCTTTTTCCCCGCGCTGAAGGAAATTCCAGCCAACTTTCGCTCGTGGCGAAATCGCCTGGACGCGCGCGGCCGCGCCAATCTGCTTCTGGGCATCTGGATCGTCGTGATCGTAGGCTTCTTCAGCTTCTCGAGCCGACAGGAATACTATTCGCTCCCCGCGGTTCCGGCGCTCGCACTACTCACCGCCGGCTGGCTTCAGTACGAAAATAATTCTCCCTGCGACAGCCGCGAGCGCCGCGCCGGAAGAATTGCCTCAGGAGTACTTCTCGCTCTAGGCTGTCTTGTGTTTGTCACGTGTATGAGTATATTTGCCCGGACGCATCCATTTCCTGCTGGCACTGATATTGGCGATGTCCTCACTGCCCATCCGGGGCAGTACAAACTTTCTCTCGGCCACATGCAGGATCTCACGATCGAAGCGCTCGGTATGTTTCGAAGACAGCTTTGGGAGTTCGGCGCTGCGATGTTGCTGGGGACAGGGCTTAATTGGTTTTTCCGCCGCCGCGGTTCGCCACTCAAGGCAAACCTTGCTCTCGCCGCGATGATGGTCGCAATCCTGCTCTGCGTCTACCAGGGCTTTGTGATTTTCTCGCCGGAGATTTCTTCTAAGAGCATAGCCTTGGCCATTCGTAAGGAGATTCAGCCCGGTCAGACTATCGCCATCTATCGCAACTATGAAAGCGGCGCCTCAGTCACCTTCTACACCGGCGAACGACTGCACATCATTGACGGCCGACGCGCCGATCTTTGGTTTGGCTCGCTGTTCCCGGACGTGCCTCCGGTCTTTGAAGACCAGGAATCTTTCGTGCGGCTTTGGAATGGACCCAACCGGGTCTATCTATTCACAGAAGACCCATTCGTTGACGAGGCGTTGAAAGGAATTGACCCGAAAACCGCGCATATTTTCGCTCGAGGCGGCGGAAAGGTCGTCTTTACGAATCAACCGATCGCAGAAGCTCGGGTCGCCGCATCCAGTTCCCGCTTTTAACAACCGCCTCGCGTAATACAATCATTTCGCACTTCACCGCACTCTGAGAGGTTCCCATGACTCACCCCTGGCACGACCTTAGCCCCGGCGACAAAGTGCCGCGCGAGTTCGAGGCCGTCATCGAAATTCCCTTGCACGCCAACATCAAGTACGAACTCGACAAGAAAAGCGGCATGATTCGCATGGACCGCGTTCTTTACTCGGCCGTCTTCTATCCGGCCAACTATGGTTTCATTCCTCAATCGCTCGCGGAAGATGACGATCCGCTCGACGTTCTCGTTCTCTGCCAGGAATCCGTCGTTCCGCTTACGATCATGCACGCGCGTACGATCGGCCTCATGACCATGATCGATTCTGGCGTTCCTGATCACAAGATCATTGCCGTCGCCACGGCTGATCCCGAATACAGCGCGTATCATGAAGCCAGCGAGTTACCGCCGCATCAGATGGCGATGGTTCGCCGATTTTTCCAGGACTACAAACAGCTCGAAGGGAAGGAAGTTGAAGTGGACGAAATCCTGCCGGCGAGAAAGGCCCATCCCATCATCGAAGCTTCACTGGCTATGTATAAGAAAAAGTACTCTTTCGGCCGCCGCAAAAAATCGAACTCCTAGAAACACCTATTCCGAATACATCACTAACATCACCCCAAGCACGATCAAGAACAGCGGCCACACCTTGTTGAAGACGTCGTACCATTTTGTGCTGGATTCGGCGAGGCCTTTTGCCACAGCTGCTCCCACCCCCGCCTCTGCGAAATGTAAGTGTTCATGCTGCACGGTCACCATCGTTTTCATCGCATCCGGGCCATGCATGCCGCCATGATGATGGAATAGCAGCAAAATGCATCCGGCCAACGAAACCACTGGAAACACCCACGCGCTCCAGGCAGCCTTCAACCGTCCGTTTGCACGCAACATTTCCACCACACCGAGCACGAGCAGAATTAGGGCAAATGTCTTGTGCTGCGCGTCTTCCGGATTATGGGTTATGGCATAAATAAAACTCATGAAGCCGAATGGCCAGATTTCGGTGTCGCTGAAAACAAGCAGGAATATGCCTGCAATCAAAAAACACATCGGCCACGCGTAGCGCGCGGCAGGCCAGCGCTTCGTCAGGCTCGGCTGTGCTAGAAAAAATAGGGCGGCTAGAATTACCAGCACTCCAGCGAAGTGATGGTTGAATTCGCTCTCTCGTTTGTCCGCGAGATGTTTTGCCTTCTGTGCCGGCGTCTCTTCCACCGCCGCTTCGTGGTCCATTCCCGGCATGTCTGCCATATCTCCCATGGACATGCCAGGCATGTCTCCCATATCTGACTTGGGAGGCGGTGGTGGACGGTACGTCCAGCCGGGCGCTGCAAGGAACACAGCGCAAATCACAACAACCAATGAGCAAAAACCGATCCAAAACACCTTCTCAGACTTATTCAGCGGCAATGTTCTCCAGCCTCCATTTTGTACAGACTGTTAGTGGCTGATTCAGAAATCCATCGGCAAACCAACGTAGTTTTCAGCCAGCGACTGTGACGCCGCTCGCGAACTCGTTACGTAGTCGAGTTCAGCCAGCTGCCGCCGCTGATCGAATTGATTGTCGCTTTCGAATAAGTGCAGCATCGCCGTCATCCACCACGAAAATCGCTGTACCTTCCAAACGCGCCGCAGGCAGGTCACCGAGTATTCATCGAGGCGTTGCTGGCGGCCTGACTTGTAGAATTCATCGAGCGCCCGCGCCAGCACACGAACGTCCGCCACCGCTAGATTCAGTCCTTTCGCCCCTGTGGGCGGCACGATATGCGCCGCATCGCCCGCTAAGAAGAGTTTCCCGCATTGCATCGGCTCCACAACAAAGCTCCGCATGCCCGTCACGCCCTTCTGCGTGATCGGCCCTTCCGTCAGATTCCATCCGTTATCGGTCGCGAGACGCCGGTGCAGCTCCTCCCATATTTTCGCGTCGGGCCAGTTGTTGATGTCCTCGTCCGGTGAACATTGCAGGTAGAGCCTGCTCACTTGCGGAGAGCGCATGCTCAGCAGCGCGAACCCGCGTTCGTGATAGCTGTAAATCAATTCATCGCACGACGGCGCTGCGTCCGCTAAAATTCCAAGCCACCCAAATGGATAAGTCCGATCGAATAGAGTAAGCACTCCGCTTGGGACGCTCGGTCGGCAGATTCCGTGAAATCCGTCGCAGCCCGCAATGAAGTCGCATCTCAGTTCGTATGGATCCCCGTGGCTTCGAAATCGAATGCTCGGCTTCGTCGCCGCGCCTGCATCAGCAAAGTCGTGGATACTCACATCCTCGACTTCGTAAAAAATCTGGCCGCCCGCGTCGCGTCGCGCCTTGTTGAGGTCTTTGATCACCTCGTGCTGCGCGTAGATCGTAATTCCCTTCCCGCCGGTCAGTTCCGCAAAATCGATCCGGTGCGTGCGTCGCCCGAATCGCAAGTTCACTCCGTAGTGGACAAGCCCTTCCTTCTTCAGCCGTTCGCCGACTCCCGTCTCCACCATCAGGTCGACAGTCCCTTGTTCCAGTACGCCCGCGCGCACCCGTTCTTCCACATACTGCTGGCTTCGGTTCTCAATTACGATCGATTCGATTCCATCCAGATGCAAAAGATGCGAAAGCATCAGTCCAGCTGGACCGGCGCCTACGATTCCTACCTGCGTACGCAGCTTTTGCACATCGTTATTCTAATACCGAGGGCGTTCTAGTGCGCGGCCAACATTCATTGCTTCGGCTCCGCTTCCGCTTGACGCTTCTCGACAATCTCCGGTAGCCTCACTCCGCAATATTCGAAATGGTTTCGAAGGAGTTTCCGCGAATGCTCGTCAGCCACAAACGACTGCTCGTCGAGTGGGGCGACTGCGATCCCGCCGGAATTGTTTTTTATCCGCGCTATCTCGCGTGGTTTGACGATTGCACCACCGCTCTCTTTCTCGCGGCTGGCCTGCCGATTCAAAATCTATTTCGTTCGCACGGCGTTCTCGGCGTTCCTCTCGTCGACGTGAAGGCGCGTTTCATCGTGCCTTCCACCTTTGGCGACGAACTACGCGCGGAATCCACGGTCATGGAATTTCGCCGCAGCAGCTTCGTACTGCGCCATCAATATTTCAAGAACCAAGTCCTTGCGGTCGAAGGCATCGAAACGCGCGTCTGGGCCGGACTCGATCCGCAAGATCCAAAGCGAATGAAATCGCGCCCGCTTCCACCCGAAGTCGTCGCCCGGCTGTCCGAGAATCGGACCTGAATTGAAAAGTCAGCACGACAGGCAAGCATAGTTCTGCACTGCGGGAATTAAATGAACCAAGCGATCAACGAAACGCAACCTGCACTTATACGCCCCGATCGGATTTTGTCGATCGCCGATCTTGCCGGAACCTTCCTCTTTGCGATTGAAGGGGCGACAGCCGCTGTATACGACGATCTCGATTTATTGGGCCTGATGGTCTTGGCATTCTCCACGGCGTTGGCGGGCGGAATCATTCGCGACCTTTTGATCGGCGCGGCGCCCCCGCAATCATTGCGCGATTGGCGCTACCCGGCGGTTGCATTCACTGGCGCTGCCATTGTTTTCTTCATGCATCCGATTTTTGAAAACCTTCCCACGCAACCTCTTATCGTGCTCGATGCCGCTGCGCTCGCTCTGTTCGCCGTGGCCGGCACGCAAAAAGCGCTGAAATACAATATGCATCCTTTCATCGCTGCACTGCTGGGCACGATCACCGCGGTTGGTGGCGGGACGATTCGCGATGTTTTTCTCGCGCAGATTCCAAATGTGCTGCGCGCCGATGTGTATGCCACCGCGGCACTCCTCGGCTCAACGGTGATGATCATCGCGCGAAGATTCCGAATCGGTGACACGCAGTCGGCGCTCTTAGGAGGCACCGCCTGCTTTTTGATCCGCTTGATCAGCGTCTGGCGGCACTGGCAACTGCCGCACGTCCCGACGTGATTAAGCTCGTGATTTCACTAGCGAATCGAATTGCGCAATTGAATCAGCGCCTTATCGGCGGCATCCACGCGGATAAGTCCCGACCGCGGATCTTCGAAATCTAAAACCGCGTAAATCGTGATCGGAATCACCGTCGCGTACAGAATCATGTGCAACCAGCTGCGGCTTTTCCGTTTTGCCATCGCATAGCCGGCCAACAGCCCGCTCAGGAGTGCGACGCTCACCAACAGGAGGAAGATCAACGCCGGAAGACGGCTGCCTGCTGCAATCATTCGCGCCGTGGTGACGTCAATCATATCGTTGATGGCGGGCATGAGAAGTCTGGCTGAATTCTGCGTCGAATCATTTCTGCTGGCGGCTAAAGCCCGATCCCAAATTCGCTGTTGGATCTCAGCAGCGCGCGCAAATTCCTCTCGGGCCTCACTCCGATTTCTAAGGATCTCAAAAGCGCGAAGCCTCGCGTCGAGATACTCGCGAAAAAGCGCGCGAATTTCCGGCTGCTCGGCTGAGGGAAGCAGGTCGATCCGAAGATAGGCAGTGCCGATCGCGTTGGCTTCATTCACGATCAGCTGGCGACGAGCGTCGAAACGCGACATCGCGCCCGCAAAACTGAATCCGAGAAGAAGACCGAGCAGCGCGAACACCGCCGCATCAATCGTCCCGGTCCCTTCGTACGCCAGCTCGTGATTTCTTTTCGAACTCGCCAGGCCGATGCGGAAGCCAATTTCCAGGCACAACAAAATGCCAAAAAACAGTGCGACCGACATCCCAACTTCATTCGAGGTGGACAAACTCATGGATCGGTTCGCATTGGGGTAATTTTCATCGGAGTTTTGGAAAGCGCGGTCATTTTTTCCCGTCTATTTCCGCGAACACTTCCTGGGCGATGTGGAAGGCTGTATTGGCTGCAGGCACGCCACAGTAGATTGCACTTTGCATCAGCACTTCTTGGATTTCGTCGCGGGTCACCTTGTTATTCAGGGCGGCTCGGACGTGCATCCGAAATTCATCGCTGCGATTGAGGGCGATCATCATCGCGAGCGTTATGAGGCTGCGTGTATTCCGCGGAAGCCCGGGCCGCGACCAGATTTCGCCCCAGGCGTAGCGCGTGATGAAATCCTGGAATGGCTCCGTGAATGCGGTTTTATTCTTCTCTGCTTTATCGACGTGCGCATCGCCAAGCACCGCGCGCCGCACCTTCATGCCGGCTTCGTGCCGTTCGCGATCATTCATATTTTTCCCGGGCATCACTTACCCTCCGGCTCGGTCAAAAAACTCAGCAACGTCTTGGTGAATTCATCCGCGGCTTCTACATTCGAGAGGTGTGATGCATCAAGCTCCACAAGCTTCGCCCCCGGAATCGTGCCCGCGAGGTAACGCACATCCGCTGCGGGAATCACGGGATCATGCAATCCCCCGATCACCAGAGTGCGCGCCCGAATGCGCGAAATCGTTTCGCGCTGGTCCGCGTCGCGGATGGCGCCGCAATTGGCAGCGTAGCCTTCCGGCGAAGTGCTTGCGATCATCTGGCGTGTTGTCGCAATCACGTCCGGTGCCTTGGCGATGAACGCGGGAGTGAACCAACGCTGCGCCTGTGTTTCAGCAACCGGGCCCATGCCTTTCGTTCGTACCATCTCGATCCGGGCTTTCCAGGTTTCCATTGCGCCAATCTTCGCCGCTGTGTTGCACAATACGAGCCGGTTGATGCGTTCTGGGGCGTAGATACCCAACCACATGCCGATCGCCCCGCCCATCGAAAGCCCGCAAAAATGCGCGCGCTCGATTCCAACCGCGTCGAGCAATCCGACCACATCGCGTCCCAGCTGAGTGATGCTGTAAGACCCGGGCGTGACGGCCGACTGCCCGTGGCCGCGGGTGTCGTAGCGCAAGACGCGAAACAGAGCTGCGAGCGCCGGAATTTGCGGATCCCACATCGATAAATTCGTGCCCAGTGAATTCGAAAGGACGAGCGCGGGCGCATCGGCCGGGCCGTCGAAGCGATAGTTCAACCGCGCGCCGTTCGATTCCGCAAAAGGCATGCTTAGAGTTCTCCGAATTGTGGCATTAGAGTTTTCGATCCAGGCTGGACAGGACTTTCCTGACCATTTCTTTGACCGAGCCGATGTAATTCTTGGGGTCCATCAGACGGGCGATCTCCTCGGCGGAAAGGTGCTCGCGAACTTTGTTGTCGTTGAGGAGCACATCTTGCAGCGATTGATTTTGTTCGACGGCGCGGCGGCTCGCGTCTTCCAGCAACTCATGCGATTGAGACCGGCCCAGCTTCTTCCGCAGGACCATCGCTACGGCTTCGGAAAAAATCAGGCCGCGCGTTTCTTCGATATTTTCGGCCATGCGATCTTCGCGAATCTGCAATCCGCCAAGCACTCCGGCCGTTTGAGCGACCGCTCCGCCCGCGAGCATGCAGATTTCCGGAAGTGTTTCCCATTCCGCGTGCCAGCCGCCCAAACCCCGCTCGTGCTCCTGCACCATGCTGGCCAGCATCGTCGAAACAAGAGCTGGAACACGAAGCGCAGCAGATAGAATCACCGCGCAGCCGACGGGATTTTGTTTGTGCGGCATCGTCGATGAGCCGCCCTTGCCGGGCGCTGAGGATTCGGCGACTTCCGCGACTTCGGTTTGGGCCATCAGCGAAATATCGCGCGCGATTTTTCCGAGGGTGCCGACCAGCAGGCCAAGAGTGGTCGCGACTTCCGCGAAGCGGTCGCGGTGTGTGTGCCACGGCAAATCCGGCAAGCCAAGCTTCAGATCATCGGCCAGCGCGGAAGCAACCGCCGGTCCTCGATCGCCGAGCGCCGCGAGCGTGCCAACAGCGCCTCCAAACTGAATTACGAGGACGTCTTTTTGCATTTGGTTGAGGCGGGCATGATGCCGCTCGATCGCAGAAAGCCAACCGGCGGCCTTCAATCCGAGAGTGACGGGCGGTGCTTGTTGCAGCCATGTGCGGCCGACGATGAGCGTCGATTCGTGGGCTTCAATGAGCTTTACCAGTGCGCTCGAAATTTTGGAGAGTCCGTTGCCGATTTCCTCGAGGGCTTCGCGAAGCTGAAGGACGAGGCCCGTGTCAATCGCATCCTGGCTGGTCGCACCGTAGTGAACGAATGCAGAAGCTTTCTCGTCATTCTTGGCGACGAGTGAAGTGAGCTGCTTGGCCATCGGAATTGCTATGTTGCCGGCCAGCGCACCCTCTCGTGCCAGTTTTTCAATCGAGAACAGATTCGCATCGCATTGCGACTCGATCGCTGCGGCGGCTTCTTTGGACGCGATGCCGGCGCGAGCGAGCGCTCGCGCGAGCGCAGCTTCGAAATTCAGCATCGCTTGCAGGCGGCGATGATCGGAAAAGATCTCGCGCATATCGTCGGTCGTGAAGAGCGGACCGAGCAGGTGGACGGGGTGTGGTGTGGTCATTTGAGCGCGGGTATCATATCGCGGGAAATGCCTTTGGGAGGAGAAAAGCGGGGAGGCAGGCAAATGGCGAAAAGGTGGATTTTGTTGCGGTTAGAAAATGCGTAAGTAGTGATATTGCGGGGTTTAGTCAAAATTCTAATTGTGTGACTGTTGCGGTTAGGATTGCTTGGCCGAAGCAAGGTGGAAGCGAAAAAAGATGGCGGATTGAGAGAAAAAATCGCGAAATATTTGCGATTAGAAATTTTTAGTAGGCTTTGTTTTCTGTGGTTTGACTCGAATTCTAATTCCAGATTTGCGATTAGAAACTCGGTCTGGCGCGATGGGACGGTGTTCGAGATTCCTTGAATTTTCGGCGCGGCGAAAGCCCAGAGGGCCTTCGTACCTCTAGGTGAACACGAGTGCGTGTCTCGCTGGGCCGTCTCTTCGTCCGATAGTATAGTTTTCGTCGTCATATAAAAACGGACCATGGTAGCGCAGATTTGATCGTTTGGATATCAGTAAAATTACGCAGAAGTGATCGAAATTGGAAACGAGAAGATTGAAATTAGGAGAGTTACGGCTAACCCATGCTGCCGGAGTTTTTCCAAGCCGTGAATGCGCACCCTTTGGTTTGGTCTGGTGGCGCAGGCTGAAGCCTGCGCTACAGAAGGACGAAATTCAAAAGAGCCGGCAGGATGCCGGCGCTACAAGGGAACACCGTGGCGACCGAGGCTTCGCGGCCGCGGGTCGTGTTATAAATTGGCGGGAGTTTGTATGGCACAGCAAACCGAAGCACGGCAATCACACGCGATGCTGGCTGAGATTCGCGACACGTTGCTCGAAACCTATGCGAGCAATGATGGAATGAATCAGGTGATCCTTTCGAGCCTAGATCCTCGGGCTTGGCGGGCTGACCCGCCTGGTAAAAAAGGAAATGGGCGAACCATTGCGGCGATCTTCGCGCATTTGCACAACTGCCGGCTTGTTTGGCTTAGGAATTCGGCGCCGCATTTGAAGTGTCCGGCGCCGCTTGATCCTGACCGGTGCACGATGAAGCAGACTGCGGCTGCGCACAGGAAAAGCGCGATGCAGTGTTTGCGGATGTTGACGGATGCTCTTTCTGCGGATCCGAATCGGCGGGTTACGAAATTTTCTCGGGGGAGTTGGGCGCAGACATGGCCAGCTGGAGGGACGATGTTCGCTTACATGTTTTCGCATGAGGCGCATCATCGCGGGCAGATTTTGATGTTGGCGCATCAACTTGGCTATCGCGTGTTGCACGATACGCCTGGGGTGTGGCACTGGGAGAAGCTTTGGAGGCAGGCTGGGTTGAGTACGCGGCCGAGGTAGTGAATTGCGTTCATCGAGTGCGATATCGTGCGAGTGCCAAGATCGAAGGGATGCCGCGTAAGAAAGGCGCACAGGCCCTTCGGTTCTCGTGGGTAAACAGGAGTGCCTGTGCCACCTGAAGTCAAGAGAGCCGGCAGGATGCCGGCGCTACAAGGGAAAAGTCCCACGGCGAACCGACGCCGCCAGCGCTTCCTTCACGTTAAAACGCAGCGCATCTGGCAACTTGGGGCACAGGCAAGGATGCCTGTGCTACTGAAAGGCGAAATTCAAAAGAGCCGGCCCCGCGAACACCATCGGGACGCGGGCTGCGCGCAGGATGCCGGCGCTACAAGGAACGAAAAGCGGCGAAGGCGATGATTAGACGTGGGGAGCTACTTTTTTCAGGTCGGCTATGAAGCGTTTCATTTCTTCGTGGCGGGCGGCTTCATCTGGGGCGCGCAGGATGGAAGAGGGGTGTACTGTGGCTATCACGTGCGGAGCTAGATCGGATTTTAGGAATTCGCCTCGATGCATGGTGACGCGGAAGTCGCGGCCTAGCAAGGATTGGGCGGCTGTGGCGCCTAGGCAGACAATTACGTTGGGACGAATGGCTGTGATTTCGGCGTCAAGCCAGGGGCGGCAGGCAGCGATTTCGATGGCGTTTGGTTTTTTGTGGATGCGGCGCTTGCCGCGGGGCTCCCATTTGAAATGTTTCACGGCGTTTGTTACGTAGACTTTCTTGCGATCGATGCCTGCTTCGATTAGTGCGCTGTCGAGAAGTTTTCCTGCTGGGCCGACGAAGGGCTTGCCCTCGATGTCTTCCTGATCGCCTGGTTGTTCACCGACGAAAATTACTTTTGGTTTTGCGCCGGCGCCTTCGCCGAAAACCGTTTGCGTGGCGTTCTTCCATAGATCGCAGGCTTTGCAGTGGGCGGCTTCTTTTTGAAGCTCTTCAATGGAAGCATTCGGGGGAAATAGCGCGAGGGCAGGTTGGGCGGCGATGCGTTTGGCCATATGGAAGCGTAATGCGCTGGGCGGGAGGGAAGGAATCGGGGAGTTGTGGTAGGGGATGCGCGATTGATAGGGGATGTGGAAGGTGGAGCCCTCGCTTCGCAGCGATTTTTTTGTCACGGCTACCCTTCCTACGTCAGGGTAAAAAGCCGTGACCTACAAAGAAAGAGAACGGCGGCCGTAGAGATTTTTCCACAGCGGCAAAAGCCGCGGTGTTGCTGGTGTGGTGGTACGGCTGAGCCGTGCCTGACGTAAGAGTCGCAGACAAAAAGCCAGCTGCTTGACAAGGGCAGATAACAGAGAGAAAATTTAGCTAGGCGAATAAAAAGCGAAACTATTCATTGGCTTGATGGTGCCAAGCATCGCGTTCGGGCACGGCATGCCGTGCCCCTACTGAAACTTCATCGCCGTCGAATTGCCCCATGCCTGGGAATCTTGCTGCTTTGCGATTGCAGGTGGAAACGGCGCTGGCCGGGCGCGTGGCTGCGCCCTTTTCGTATCGGGACCGGAAGCTTGTGGAGATGGTGTCTGCGGGGGTTCCGGAAATTGATGCGCTTACGGGAGGGCTGCCGCGCGGCGGATTGACGGAAATTTGCGGGCCTCCCTGCTCTGGGCGGACGAGCCTGCTGGTTTCGGCGCTGGCTTCTAGAACGGCGCAGGCTGAGGTGTGCGCGCTTGTTGATGGGCGCGACGCTTTCGATCCATACGGGGCGGCGGCGGCGGGAGTGGAGTTGAAACAACTGCTTTGGGTGCGTTGCGGGAATATCGAGCAGGCGATGCGGTCGACGGATTTGCTTTTGCAGGGCGGCGGATTCGGGATGATTGCGGTGGATTTGAGCGATATTCCGCCGGCGACCGTGCGACACGTTCCGTTGAATGCGTGGTTTCGATTCCGGCGGGCGGTGGAGGATACGCCGACGATTTTGATGCTGCTCGAGCAGGAGGCGAATGCGAAGACGTGTGCATCGCTGGTTTTGCGGGTTGGATTTGAGCGGGCGCGGTGGGTGGGGGCGGCGAGTGAGAATCGGATGGGGCATTTTTGTAGTGCGAATTCGTCGGCTTGTTTGCTGGGGGGAGTGGGGGTTCGGACGGAGGTGGTGAGGTCGAGTGTAAAGCCGATTGGTGGTGCGGTGGTGGGGGCGGATGGGAGCGTGGGGGTTTTTGAGACGGAGGCGATATGGCGACGCGACCGCGTATGGCGGCGCTGAGATCCTTCGACTGCGAGTCGGGCGTCCCGCACGAGCG
This sequence comes from uncultured Acidobacteriota bacterium, assembly GCA_963729525.1. Taxonomy (GTDB): domain Bacteria; phylum Acidobacteriota; class Terriglobia; order Acidiferrales; family UBA7541; genus Palsa-295. Next base: position 383,711 of record CAVSOB010000005.1, on the reverse strand, counting down.
GGACGAAGGCAAAAGCGGCCGACTCTTCGCTCAGGATGACACGCTTTCTTTTTGCAAATTTTGTAGTCGCAGTGAGATTGCACCCTGACGTGCGTGAAAGCAACAAGGGGAGCATACCCACGACGAGCAGAAGCGCTGTGGCTACCGGAGAAAGACAAATTCTAATGGGATTTGCTGCTATTTACGTAGCGGATTTTATGGTGCAGGCGGTGGTGCGGGCGGAGCCTGGGTTGCGCAATTGTGCGATTGCGCTTCTTGAAGGGACGGCGCCGTTGCGCAAGGTGGTGGCGGCGAACGAAGCGGCTTTGCGAGCTGGAATCGAACTGGGGATGACGGAATTGCAAGTTGAAGATTTTTGCGTGGTGCGGGTTCGGCCGCGTTCGCCGGTGCTGGAAAAAACGGCGCATGCGGCGCTGATGGATCTGGGGTGGTCGGTTTCGCCGCGCGTGGAAGATACGGCGGCAGATACGATTGTGCTCGATCTTGCAGGGCTCGCTTCCCTGCTGGGAACCGAGGAAATTATTGCCGAGCAGTTGATTGAGCGCGCTTCGCTGCTGGGATTGACGGCGCGCGTGGCGATCTCGTCGAATCTTGAAACTGCGATTCATGCGGCCCGTGGTTTTGCGGGAGTGAGTTTGATTCCTGTGGGCGAGGAAGCGAAAACGATCGGCTGCTTGCCGGTTCGTGTGCTTGTCTTATCGGATGGGCTTTCCCCGCGCGTTGAAATTCTTGAGACGCTTGATAGCTGGGGCGTGCACACATGCGGAGCGCTTGCAGCGCTGCCTGTGCTTGATCTTTCGGAACGGCTGGGGCAGGAGGGAGTTCGTCTGCATGAATTCGCGCGCGGTGTGAGTACGCGTGCGATGGTGCTGGCTGAGCCTGATGTTCATTTCGAAGAGGAGATGGAGCTTGAGGATGCTGTGCCGGAGCTGGAGCCTTTGTCGTTTTTGCTCGGGCGGCTGCTCGACCAATTGTGTGCGCGGCTTGCGGCGCGTTCGCTGGCGGCTTCGACGATTCGGGTGCGATTTGGGCTGGAACCAGTGTCGGAAAATAATATGCGCTCGCTGAATGACAGTGCTCCCGGGAAGGCTGCATTACCCACGTACGAGAGAATTCTGACGCTGCCGGTGCCGTCGCGAAATTCAAAGATGCTGCTGAAATTACTTCGGTTGCGATTGCAGGCGGAGCCGCCACAGACGGCTGTGCTGAAAATATTTATGGCGGCCGAACCGGCGAAGCCGCGATTCGCGCAGGGGGGATTGTTTCTGCCGAGTTCGCCCGACCCGGAAAAACTTGAGCTCACGATTGCGCGGCTTGCAAATCTTGTGGGCGAAGGGAATGCGGGAGCACCTGCGCTGGCGGATACGCATCGGCCGGATACGTTTCAGATGCTGCGGTTTGTTGCGCCTCGAGTTGCGGCAGAAATTCCTTCGAAAATGCACAGCGCGAATCGTAAAGCAGTCGCTGCGCTGCGGAATGCGGCGGCGCGTGACGATTGCGAATCGCTTACGGACGCTTATCAGATACGAATGGCTTTTCGCGTTTTTAGGCCTTCTTTGACGGCACACGTCGAGATGCGAGAGGGACTACTGACGCGAGTTTCGTTCAACGGCATGCGCGGCGAAGTAGTGGCGGCGTCTGGACCGTGGCGCACTTCGGGAGATTGGTGGCGGGAAGATGGATGGCAACACGACGAGTGGGATATTGATGTCCGCTTCGGTTTGGCTTCTACACCTCTCCGAGCAGCGCAGCCGGTTTCGATGAAACGTCATCGCGGAACACTTACGCGTTCCGATTTATTTTTGCAAAAACATTTAGAGCCAACGGGGCAGCGTGGCCTTTATTGCATTTATTACGACTCGGCGCGCGGGAGCTGGTTTGTGCGGGGGATGTACGACTGATGAGCAAAGCGGCCTTCACAGAGCTTCACGCACGATCAGCGTTCAGTTTTCTCGAAGGTGCGGCGCTGCCGGAGGAGCTGGCTTCCGCGTGCAAGGAAAAAGAAATGGGCGCGATGGCTGTGCTTGACCGCGACGGAGTGTATGGCGCGCCGCGTTTTTATCTGGCGGCAAAGAAGATTCCAATTCAAGCGCACATCGGCGCGGAGGTGACGTCGTCGGAAAGCTGGCGGTACCCGTTGCTAGTGGAGTCGCGCGAGGGTTATCAAAATCTGTGCCGGTTGATTACGCGGATGAAATTGCGCGCGCGAAAGGGCGAGGGAAATGTCGCGCCCGAGGAAGTGGCCCAAAAAGCACGCGGGCTCATTTGTCTGACGGGAGGCGACGAGGGACCGCTCGCGCATGCGTTGACGCAGGGAGGTGTTGCAGGCGGGGCGGAGTGCTTAAAACGGCTTTGCGAGCAGTTTGGCCGCGAGAACGTCTATGTGGAATTGCAGCGGCATTTTTGCCGTGATGAAGAGGCGCGCAATCACGCGGCTATTGAAATCGCGCGGAAATTGAAATTGCCGCTGCTGGCTACGAATGGCATCTGTTATGCGGAGCCGAGGCAACGCGAAATTCTGGATGTGTTCACATGCATTCGCAACCATGGCAATCTCGCGACGGCTGGGCGGCTTCTGGCGCGCAATTCCGAGCGGTATCTGAAATCGCCGAGCGAGATGGCGGAACTATTCTCCGATCTTCCTGAAGCGATTGCCAATACACAGGAGCTTTCGTCGCGTTTGCAATTTGGAATGAGCGATCTGGGCTACGAATTTCCACGCTATCCGGTAGCAAACGGCGAGACGGAGATGAGTTTTCTGCGCGATCGGGCGCAGGGAGGCCTAGTCACGCGCTACGGTGCGGACGATGAGCGCGCGCGAAAGCAGATTGAACGTGAACTCCATCTGATCGAGAAGCTCAAGCTTGCGGGATATTTCCTGATCGTGTGGGACATTGTGCGTTTTTGCCGCGAGAAAAATATTCTCGTGCAAGGACGCGGTTCGGCCGCGAATAGCGCTGTTTGCTACGCGCTGGGCATCACGGCTGTGGATCCGGTGGGAATGGATTTGCTTTTCGAGCGTTTTTTATCCGAGGAGCGAGGCGAGTGGCCGGACATCGATCTCGATTTGCCGAGTGGAGATCAGCGAGAGCGTGCGATTCAATATGTATACGAGCGGTACGGGAAATTGGGCGCGGCGATGACGGCGAACATCATTACTTATCGCGGGCGCTCGGCGGCGCGCGAAATCGGCAAGGCGCTTTCATTTGATCCGGAGACGCTCGACCGCTTGGCTGGTCTGGTGGGCGCGTGGGAGTACAAGGACGCAAACGATACGCTCGAGCGACAGTTTCATGACGCCGGCCTCGATCCGAGGCACCCACGCATCCGTAAATTTTTCGAACTTTGCCAAATGATGCAGGATTTACCGCGTCATATCGGGCAGCACTCGGGAGGAATGATCGTCTGCCAGGGACAACTTGATTCCGTGGTGCCGCTCGAGCCGGCGACGATGCCGGGACGCGTCGTGGTGCAATGGGACAAGGAAGATTGCGCGGACATGGGGATCGTGAAAATCGATCTGCTCGGGCTGGGCATGATGGCGGTGCTTGAGGACTCGCTGAAAATTATTCGCGAGGATTATGGCGAGGAAGTGGATCTGGCGCGTTTGCCGGCGTATGACCGAACAGTTTATGAAACGCTGTGCAAGGCCGATACGGTTGGAATGTTTCAAATCGAGAGTCGCGCGCAGATGTCGTGCTTGCCGCGGCTGAGACCGAACTGTTTTTACGACATCGTGGTGCAGGTGGCGATCATACGACCGGGGCCAATCGTGGGGCAAATGGTGAATCCGTATTTGAAGCGGCGGCAGGGGCGCGAGCCCGCTGAATGTTTGCATCCCTCGCTCGAACCGGTGCTCTCGCGCACATTGGGAGTGCCGCTGTTTCAGGAACAACTGCTGCGCATAGCCATGATTGCGGCAGGATTTACCGGAGGCGAGGCGGAAGAATTGCGACGGGCGTTCGGGTTCAAGCGTTCGGAAAAGCGAATGAAGGAGGTGGAGGTAAAACTTCGCCGTGGGATGGAGCAGAACGGAATCCTTGGAGCGACGCAGGACAAAATCGTTCAGTCCATTACATCGTTTGCGCTCTATGGATTTCCTGAATCGCACGCAGCGAGTTTTGCACTGCTTGCGTATGCCAGCGCGTATTTGAAGTGCCATTACCTCGCGGCGTTTACGGCAGCGATGCTGAATAACCAGCCGATGGGATTTTATAATGCCGCCACGTTGGTGAAGGACGCGCAGCGGCACGGGCTGAAAGTACGTTCTATCGATGTGACTTGTTCTGACTGGCTGTGCACGCTCGAAAAAGATGGCGGACGGATGATTATGCGGCTTGGCTTGCGCTATGTGAAAGGATTGAGGCAGGAGATCGCATTGGAACTTCTGGAACAGCGCGCGATGCGGCCGTTTGCTTCGATCGAGGATTTAAAATTGCGCGTACCTGGATTGCAGAAGAGCGAAATGGCAACGCTTGCGTCCATTGGCGCGCTGAATTTTATTTCTGGAAAAAATAGCGGCCGGCGGCGCGGAATTCATCGGCGTGATGCGTTGTGGCAGATCGAGCGAGCCTCGCGGCGTGCGGGACCTTTGCTCGAGCGAGCTGCGTTAGAGAATGCGGCGCTGGAAAATTCTGGGGCAGATGGCCCTGCAAACGATTCACATGAGGAGCAGGAACTCCACGTTCGGGCCTGCGCTACTATGCCGAGAGCAATTTATTTTTCGCGCGCGAGCGATTCTCCTTTGCTGCCGATGACGGCGGAAGAAAGGCTGGTCGCCGATTTCCACGGCACGGGAATGACGGTAGGGCCACATCCGATGGCATACCATCGTGCGGAATTAAAGAAGCAAGGAATACGGTCTGCAAACGAGCTTGGCACGATTCCCGATGGTAGCTGGGTGCGCATTGCGGGGTCAGTGATCGCGCGGCAACGCCCCGGCACCGCGAAAGGGTTCGTGTTTCTCAGCATCGAGGATGAGACGGGAATTTCAAACGTCATCATCACGCCGAAACTTTTTGAGCAGGATCATGTGGCGGTGGTGCATAAGCAATTTTTGCTGATCGAAGGGCCACTTCAAAATCAGGACAACGTGATTTCCGTGAAAGCTGAGCGCATTCTGCCACTATCCATCACGCGTGCCGAAACCGTATCGCACGATTTTCACTAGCGGCGCTGAGAAGCTGAGAAGTTTGCTGCACCCATGCTGCCCTGCCGTCGTGAAACGCAATTCGTCCGGTTGAAGTTCACGGCGCTCTATCGTAATCTATGATTACAGCATTCGCATCCCGGTGCGCCCGTAGCTCAGCTGGATAGAGCGTCTGGCTACGAACCAGAAGGTCGGGAGTTCGACTCTCTCCGGGCGCGCCACTCTAATCTTCAATGTTTTTCGTCCTACTTCCTTCTTCACCCTGGGCCAGGTAAATTCTGGTCAGCGCGACGCTCGGGTTAAATGGGGCTGCCTCGCACGAAACAGACTACCAGAACACAAAGACTCCCCGCTTACGGTTGCCTTGGTTTGTGAACGGCTAAGCGTATAATCCCTGCTTATGGCGGCGGGAGGTGCCGACAATGGCCAAGACGAAGCAGTTCATCGTTACGATTGACAATCGACCTGGCGCGGTTGCTGAAATAACGAGAACATTGGGGGATGCGAAGGTGAATATTCTCGCGCTCTTGGGAAGCGCGGAGGAGACGAGAGGCACGGTTCACCTGGTGGTTGACGATGCGAAGCGAGCAAAGAGGGCGTTGGATGATTCCGGATTGACCTACCAAGAGACCACAGCTGAAGAATATGAACTTCCCAATAAGCCCGGAGCGCTGGCGGAATATCTAGAGAAACTAAAAGCTAAAAACGTTAATCTGAATTCAATCTGCGCCACCGCCGCGAAGGGTGGGAAAAAGGCGGTTATCTACTACGCTGCGGAGGCTAAAGCGAAGGCAGCATCGGCGACGGGATAGGGCAGGTCGGGATTGCAAAGCGTCGGCGTGCCGGCGCTACGATGAACGGGTTAGCAAATCAGTCCATTACAGCGAATTCATTAAACCGAAAACTTAGTACAGCTTCTAAATGAGGAGGTCGGTCATGACCGAAAAAATCGACTCGACAGCAGGCTATTTCCTAGCTGGAGTAGCTATCGGCTCGCTTATCAGTATCTTCTTCGCGCCGAAATCCGGTGAAGGGACTCGAGAATACCTATCGAAAAAGGTTAAGGCGGGAGGCAAACACGTTCGAAAAAGGGCTCGAGACCTCAGAGAGAACGCGGGAGACCTGATCGATTCCGGAAGGCAATTTGTTAACGAAACGAAAGAGCAAATTGCAGGTAAATTGGAAGAAGCCGGCGAAGATTATCTGCCGGAAAAATCGAAAGCGAAAAGCGTTTGAACGGAATTGAACGCATCGTCTCAATTGAAGCGGCGACAGAGCTTCGGGAAACGTAAATGACTCACTCGCTCCGCCGAGCAACGCGGAGCGAGTGAGGTTTCGTTAAGAAAGTTATTTCACTGTCAGACTGATCATTGCTGAGTGCGAAAGCGTTCCTGATGTTGCGATCACGGTGACCGTGCTCGTACCAGCCGGGGTACCGGTCGACCCGCTCGATTTTCCGCCACCACAACCAGCCGCCGCAAAGACAGCCAGCAGAGTAACCGCGACGCCACCAGCACGGACGAGTGCTGTGGAACCGAATCGCGACCGCAGTGTTCCGAAATACAGTGCGGCAAAAAGAGCGGCGAATCCGGCGGCGAGCAATATCCGCAACTGTGATTTAGGCCACTCGCTCGACGCTGGTCCAGATGGGACTGCACCTGTCATCCCGCTGCGTGGAGTCGTGGTGATCGTGAGCATGGGTGCTGTCGTTCCTCCCGGAGTGTAGCTCTGGCTGGAAAACAAGCACTTGGCGCCTGCGGGCAATCCTGAACAGGAAAGGCTTACAGCAGAATTAAAGCCGTTCGTTGGGGAAGTGTTAATCGTGAAGTTTGAAGACGCTCCCGCGGTTACGGTCGCGCTAGTAGGCGAAACACTTACGGAGAAATCGGCCGCGGTCCCACCGCTCGCCTGAGTCGGCACAAGTGACGCAAATATTCCGTGCATTTCCGCCATGCCGCCGGCCGTCAAATACAGAGTGTTTGCATCACCCGCCGCGCCTCCGCCTCCAAAAACAAGGTCCCACAACGAAAGATTCGTGATGATGCTGCCGCTTGCATCTTTCACGCTATCGATGAACGTGCCGGCTGGCGTGTAGGCGTTCAGAACGCCGTCGCCGAAGTTGCCGACCAGCACATCGCCGCCGAAGGCTCCGAAACCGGCAGGCGGGATCACGATTCCCCACGGAGCGTTTGTGTGCATATCGCCTTGCTGGACAAACGTCTGAATCATATTGCCATTCGTGTCGAAGATGTCGACAAGGCCGTCGCCGGCGGCATGAACCGGATCATGTCTCGGAGTGTCCTGCAGCGCATACGTCACATAGATTTTGGTCTGGCTATTAGCCGTGATCACATGGACACCAAAGGGGGCGTAGCCGGCGGGGAGATTCGGGTCGGTGAAAGTGCCGGAGAGATTGGTGAGCTTGAAATTGGAGTCATAGACTTCCACTTTTCCGCCGCGGAAATTAGTGGCGAGCAGAAAATTCGCTCCGTTGTTCGTAATCATCGCTAGCCCTTTATAGACCGCGCCGTTTCCACCCATCGAGTTGTCGACGGCCAGGATCACGGTCGCGCCTCCATTCCAGCCGGAGATCGTTCCGTCCTCTGTGTCAAAGATGAATAGACTGGGTTTGCCGCCTACGATGAAGCCGGTTTGGGAGACGTTGGCCACGATTCCGGTCGGAGTAGCTGCCGCTGTGCTTCCGGCGGGCGGTGGGATCGTGAATGTTCCCTGGAGCATCCCGGTCTGGTCATAGAGGGTTGAGAATCCGCTGTTATTGTCGTTGATCCAAAAAGGTCCGCCGGGGAAGAACGCAATTCCCCAGGGGTTAACGAGATTCGCGTCTACGTGAGCGGGAGCGGGTGTAACGGATGCAGTGTCCGCCACTAAATTCATCTGCTTGTAATTGTTTGTGGAAGATTGAGCCTGAACGTTTGCAGTCCCCGCTAGGGTGAAAAATGCAAGGATGACGGTGGCAACCGTCGAAAGTGCCTTGTAGTATGGAATCGATTTCACTTCATTCTCCTTTGTAGGTATCGCGGTCATGATCATTAAGATCGCCTGCGATCACGTTACCAACTCCGCGCTGACATTCTTGTCCCGCCAAAGTCAAATGAATGTCGCTTCTGTGTAACTTCGTGTAGGTTTTTCGTTAGACAATTGAACGGGCCCGATTCTTCTAAGGAGAATCACGATGCAAGGAGATGCTTTTCAAAAACTTCTCAGAATTTCTGCCGCCGCTAGCGTTTTCCTGCTTGGTCCGGCTACCCTCCGAGCACAGACTATTTCACAACCGAGTCAGTCGAGCCCGCCGCCCGACCCGAACGTTAGAGCGCTCGCAGACTCGGTGCGCGAGCTCCAAGGCCAAGTGCAATCTCTTGTGGAACAACTCGCCGAGCTGCGCATCGAAGAGCTGCACGATCGCGCGGAAGCCCGAGAACTTCGTCAAGAGCTCGTGCTCGCGAGGGATCAGAAGCAACCGCGAACAGGGCCGGCTGGCATCCGCGATCCGTATGTCGGGCTATCACCGCAATCTAACGCTTCCCTGCCGGCGGTTACGACAGCGGCCCCCGATCCTTCGCAAGAGCAGTCAACCGAAGAGAGGCTCGCTCGCCTAGAAGAAAACCAACAGCTCGCCGATGCAAAAATCGCTGAGCAGAGTCAAACCAAGGTGGAAAGCGGCTCTAAGTATCGCGTTCGCCTCTCTGGCATCGTGCTCCTGAACGTCTTCGACAACCAGGGCGTCGTCGATAATGAAGACTTCCCACAAATTGCGACGCCCCAGGTTCCGGTTGGTTCCACACAATCGTTCGGCGGCTCGCTACGTCAGTCTCAAGTTGGAATCGAAGTCTTCGGTCCGGAACTTGCCGGAGCACGTACCAGCGCCGACGTGAAGTTCGATTTCGCCGGCGGATTTACCGACGTACCTAACGGCGCAGTGATGGGTATCGTGCGCCTGCGCACAGGCACATTCCGAATGGACTGGACGAACACTTCGATTGTTGCCGGCCAGGACCGTCTGTTTTTTGCGCCGCTAGCGCCCACGTCGCTGGTCTCGCTCGCCGTGCCGGCGCTCTCTTATTCGGGAAATCTATGGGCCTGGATCCCTCAAGTACGGGTTGAGCACAAAATAGCTCTGTCCGACGATTCGCACCTTTTGGTGCAGGCAGGAATTCTCGATTCGCTTTCCGGTGAACTTCCCGTGAGCCAGGATCGATACCCTTCCTGGGGGGAACAATCGGGACAACCCGCATATGCAGGGCGGATCGCGTGGACGCGTCGCGTCTCTGGGCAAGACCTTACCGTGGGATTTGGCGGATACTATGCAAGGCAGAATTTCGGGCTCGGCCGCAACGTAAACGGATGGGTTAGCACATTCGATGTCCTGGTGCCGCTGGGAAGATATTTCAATCTGAGTGGGGCGTTTTATCGGGGCGCGGCTGTCGCGGGACTCGGAGGAGGTATCGGCCAGAGCATCCTGACGTCTGGCCCCTTCACCGATCCTGCCACAACGATCAAAGGGCTAGACTCGATGGGCGGCTGGGTGCAACTGAAATTCAAGCCCAAATCGAACTTCGAGGTCAACGGCGCCTTTGGCCAGGATAATCCGTTTGCGGGTGAGCTACGTCGCTTTCCGGGGAGCCCCTCATATTTCGGTGAGTCACTGGCGCGCAACCTCACGCCATTCGTAAATTTCATTTACCAGCCGCGATCCGATGTATTGTTTTCCGTGGAGTATCGCCGACTGCAAACTTACATGCTGGACAGCGGCGCGAACACTGCAAATCACATCGCTGCAAGCGTGGGATATATCTTCTGATGCGAAGGCTTTACCAAAGATGGAGTGTGTCAATCTTGGGTCTTCTGCCAGCCGCAATTCTGTTTTGCGGGTTTGGCCGGTCCCAAGCGCTGCAGTTTCTCCCTGTGACCGCAAAGGTTCAAATCGTGCAGGACGGAGCAGTGAAACAGGCTGCGGAGCATGGCGGAACTGACCTTTCAAATGTGGTTGTATGGCTCACACCGATCGGCAGTGGCACAACTGCTGCAACATCGGAGCCAGGGAGGCTCCGGCCAGTTCTCACCCAGCACAACAAGACCTTCGAGCCTCATGTCCTAGTGGTGGAAGTGGGTACGGTGGTGCAGTTCCCCAATAAGGACCCCTTCTTTCACAATATCTTTTCTCTCTTTGACGGCAAGCGGTTCGACCTTGGGCTCTACGAAGCGGGAACCACACGCTCGGTGCGCTTCGACCGACCAGGTGTCAGCTACCTCTTTTGTAACATTCACGCTGAAATGAGCGCAGTTGTCGTCGTGGTAGAAACACCTTACTTCGCGATTTCCAATCGAACTGGAAGCATCTCAATACCCGACGTTCCGGACGGCCGATACCAATTGCGCGTCTGGTGCGAGCGCAGCCTGCCGGAGGACCTTAAAGGCTTGTCAGCGTCCGTTACAATTTTTTCTGGTCCGGAACGTAGTCTCGGTGCAATCAAGGTCGTCGAAAATCCGAATTTTACGCTCGCGCATAAGAATAAGTACGGACAAGACTATGTCCCGCCGCCGAACCCCGGTTATACGGGCCCATAAGTTGAGGTAAGGAACCTTCATAACGCGCTAGCTCGCGCCGGCAGAGCCCAGTGGAGTCCAGAGGCCCGATCCGTTTTCTCCGCATTGTCGCCCTGTTCTCGCAACAGCTTGCGCAGGCGCACACGCGCTTTGTGTAATTGAGATTTTGAATTGCCAACCGAGCAGCCCAGAATCTTGGCGATCTCATCGTGGCCGTAGCCTTCGACGTCGTGCAGCAAAAACATCTTCTTGTATCCCGCCGGCAGCTGGGCAATCGCGCGGTTGAGGCCAAGCCGGTCGAACAACCCGGTCATGTTCAGGTCCACCTGCCCGATCTGGTTCCGAGGCACTCCAGATTCGTCTTCGGTGTCAAAGGTGTCTTCCAGCGAAATCTCGCCGTGCTTTTTCTTTCTGAACCGCATCAGTACGATATTAAACGTGATCCGATGAAGCCATGTGGAAAAGGATGACTCCCCGCGGAAGCTGCCGATCTTGCGGAACAGCTGCATGAACGCATCCTGCGTCAGCTCTTCCGCGTCGCTCGCATTGCCGGCCATACGAAAGCAAAGCGCATACACATGCCGGCTATGCTGCCTATACAGGTGCTCAAACGCAGCCGCATCGCCGCGCTGTGCCGACTGCACGATGTCTGTTTCGGTCAGATGAGATAAGTCCGTGGACGATGAACTCATACGATTTCTCCCCTCTCTGTTCGGAAACGCCTTGGGTGAACTTGGCCGTCCCTCTCCCGAGTTCGTCCTTGCAAGTACAGCCTGAAGCAATTGACGTTTGCACTTGCCACGGCATTGTCTGGGTCGTGTCAAGAGTTTGTAATTTCCCACCAGCCGGGACCGCGGGCGCCAAAAGGGTATCGGAAGGAGACAGGTGATTTACAAACTGTTTACAATTTCCAGAAGCCCGGTTGACAACGTTTCCAGCCGACTGGCGCAATCTAGCCCTCTAAGGAGCTTTGCTCCACGAGCGCCGTCGGCTGCGAGGTCTGACCCCGACAAGTGCGGGCAGCTTCTGAGAACTTTTCCATGCTTGTGAATACCGGGGAGCGGATTCACCGCGGATGAATGAAAGTTGTGCCCAGCCCTCGTCCATTGAGGGCAAATGAAATGGAACCGCGTTGACGCGCTTTGGGCAAAGGCACTACGATCAAATATCCTCGGGAGATATCAGCGCGGACTCCGGACTTTCGAGGTTATCTCCAGCCGGCACTTCGCTGCGGGCTGCGACGACGAACCTGTCCAGAGGAGCGTGATCGGATGGATACTATTCTAGTGGTTGAAGACAGTCGCCCGATGCAACGAACCCTGCAGAGGCTATTCGAGGCGGACGGGTTGCAGGTTCAGCTTGCGTCGGACGGCATCGCCGGGCTCGAGAGCTTCCGCAAACAGCCGCCCAACATCGTGGTCCTAGACTTGAAGCTTCCCCACTTGCCGGGCAAGGAACTCTGCCGCGCGTTCAAAGCTCACGCGGCCACCGTGCCGATCGTGGTTTTGAGCGCAAACGCGGAAGTTGAAGATAAGGTGCTACTCCTCGAGTTGGGAGCGGACGATTACGTGACGAAGCCGTTCAGTCCCAAAGAGCTGCTCGCGCGGGTGCGTCGAGCCATGCGGCGCGGAAGTCCGGCGACCTCGGGCGCCACGAACCGGACTACCGAAACCGTCGAGCATCAACTGCTCATGTTTGGGAATATCAAAATCGATTTCACGAGCATGGAGGCAACGCGTGCGGGTAAGCGGCTTAGCCTTACCGCCCAAGAGTTCAAGCTGCTAAGGTTTCTTGCAAGCGCGCCTGACGCCGTTGTCTCTCGAGAAAAGCTGCTGAATGATGTCTGGGGATATGAAAATTACCCTACCACTCGCACAGTTGATAATCACATTTTGCGACTTCGCCAGAAGCTTGAACCCGACCCTGCCAACCCGCGTTACTTTCTAACCATGCATGGTGCTGGCTACAAATTTACACCTGGTGCGAATCCTGCTGCGGAGAAATCTTGAAGGCTCATCGGGTAGCTTGATGGCGCGCATTCGACTACGAACGCAGCTCCTGATTACCACCCTCGTGATCATCTTCGCGTTGACTGGCGCAGTCCTTTTGATCATTCGAAACTCCATTCATTCCGAGATTACAAAACAAGTGCAGGCGAGCACTGATGCTTCCCTAATTGCATTCAAAAGCGTTCAGCAAGAGCGCGAGCGTGACCTCTCGCGAACCGCTGCCATGCTTGCTGAACTTCCCACCTTGAAGGCTTTGATGACCACAGACCATGCGCCCACAATTCAGGACGCGTCAAAGCCCTTCTGGAAGCTTGCCGGTAGCGACCTGTTCGTCCTCGCAAACTCGAAAGGTAGGGTGCTCGGATTTCAGGTCCGCAAGCCCGGATGGACGCCGGAACTTGCCGAGCGGGACCTCGGCAAATCGGTGGCAGAAGGCGAAAGTGCTGCATGGTGGTACGCCGATGGCCAGCTTTACTGGGTCTTTCTTTGTCCCATCGTGGCCGGCGCTGAAACCAATCAAAGGCAACTCGGCATATTGGCCATCGGTTATCAGGTAGATTCAACCGTAGCGGAACAACTTTCGCTCGTCGCGGACAGCCAAATTGCGTTGACGGCCGGCGATGATGTGATTGCGTCCACCCTTGCGCCACAAGCCGTGACCGAACTTCAGCACCGCATAACGCACAAGGAAACGACTGACAGTAGGACAACGAGACAAATCGCTCTTGGCTCAGACCAGTATGAAATGGCATCTGTGTTGATTCACAATGGGCCGCCAACCCCGGTCGAGTGCTACGTCCTTATGTCGCTAGAACCGGCTAACGCTCTTCTCGAGCGGCTGAATCGCATGATTGTTATTCTTGTGCTGTCCGCCGTGATATTCGCCGCGCTGATTCTAACTTTCGTCTCAAGAACCATTACTCGCCCGCTCGACAATCTCCTGGCAGGTGTGCGAGCCCTGGGCAGCGGCGACTATGCCTACTCGATCACGCCTCGCGGAAGCAGCGAAGTGGTGGAACTTGGAGAGGCCTTCTCGAAGATGCGTGGCGAATTACTCGAGTCTCAGCGACGCTGGCGCGCCAACGAAAGAGTGGCCGCCCTGGGACGTGCTGCGAGCTCGATTTCGCACGATCTTCGGCACTATATGGCTGCCGTCGTGGCCAATGCGGAATTCCTTTATGAAGCGGACAAGCTGAAGATGAACCGAGACGAAATCTATAACGAGATCAAAATGGCCTCGGAACAGATGATCGACTTGCTTGATTCATTTCGTGAGCTCGCACGCGAAGAGGGTTCGATCACTCCAGCACCGGCGCGATTGGATCAGATCATTCGCCGCGCAGTGGAAGCTGTTCTCGCGAGACCGGAGTTCCGAAGCCGCAAAGTAAAGGTAACTACTGCCGGTTCATCAGATGGCATAGTTGATGCCAAGAAGATGGAGCGAGCATTTTTCAATCTGGTGTTGAACGCGTGCGAGGCCTCGCCAGAAGCGAATGGTGCGATTACGATAGATATATGTTCGTCGGACGACTCGTTTGACGTTCGAGTTGCTGATAACGGCCCTGGCATCCCCGCCGCCATTCGTGAATCGCTCTTCGATCCATTCGTCAGCGTGGGAAAACTCAACGGAACTGGATTGGGACTGGCGATTGTGACCAAAATCATCCACGACCATCGCGGATCCGTTAGCGTGGAAGCAACTTCGGACAGAGGAACAGTCTTCTTAATCAAATTGCCCCGAGCCACTAGCAGTGTGGCGGAAAAACCCCGCGTCGTCGCACCGTAAATATCCGCTTTCTTATCCAAGATGGTTGCGAAAAGCGACCCGCGCGGCTAGCGCCCCGCGGTTGCGCTTTTTGCGGCTGGGCGTGGGGCCGTATGTTGGACTGTGATGGGCGGTGCTTCGGAACGCTTCGGAGAAATTTTTTCTGCAGAGCGAAAGAAGATTCTCTCTGCAAAGCCGCTGGCGAACGCCACGATGTACTGCGCGCTGGAGGTGAGAAACGCTCCATCCTCCACTCCCACATGCAGAACCGGAAAATCCACGATTCGGAGCTGCAAGAACAGCGTCACGATCCCGGCTGCAAACGCCCCGAGTACCGAGCGGAAGAATAGTTGAACTGGTTCGATGCGAAGATCGCCGGGCGAGATGCGCTGGCGCCGATACTGCATTGTGGCGCTCAGCATTCCACCACACGCTCCGAAGAGTAGGACGGGTAGTTTTCGCCACTGTGAGTGGATATCCACTTTCAGAATCACGAACAGGCCGAGCACGCATAGCAACAGAAGAAACAAGATCAAATTCGCGCGGAAGGCGAATACGAGAAAATCTCGCCTCAAGTCGTCATCCCTTCGCATCCGGAATCTTCCTTCGTCGATCGCCTTCGCCAGCGTTTCTATCTCTACACGAAGATGACCGTTGCCATCGTGCACTCGAATCGCGTGTTCGAGTGCGTCGAGCTTTCGCGGGCTCCAGATTTCCTCGCCATTTCTATCGAGATGGTAGAGCCGGGATTTCAATTCCAAGATGACGCTGAGGAGTTCGTCTTCGGGGCAAATGAGTATGTAGCGACGATACGCCAGTTGGTAGGTGCTGCGCTTCGTGCGAATGTCTCCTGCTTTAACGGGATTGAGGCTATTCTGAATTTCCTTGATCTCCAACAAAGGCCCGGAACTCGATCGCGAAAGCGCTTCGAGTTTATTGCGGAGATCGCTCACCTTCATCTCCAGGTATTCTTCGTCATACTCAGCGACAAGGTCGCGTTTTAGGGTGAATGCTTTGATGGGTTCCATCTAACGCCTCCGCGTCAGAATCAAGCGTGCGTCCTCTCGCCGGACACAACTCGTCCGGTCGTTGCGGCCCGCCCCCCCAGGCTCACTCGAAACTCAGAATGTGTAACGCCGACCGTTCCCACCTATATAGATGCTCTTCACTTCGACGAGGGTGGGATGTCTACTCGTGCGTCGCATCTCATGTAACCCTGACCGTGACATTTCAGAGTCACGGTTCCCGCGCCATTCAAATTTGCCGACTTACCTTTAGTCAAAATTCCAGTAAATCCTGGCCCGGTTACGGAACACGAGATCTCCGCATTGGGCGTCTCCGAGGCGCCATTAATGCAAGTGAGGGTCGCAGGGCCTGAGATCTCCGCGCTAGCTGGATGCTCGCCGCTCTTGTCCGTAGTTGCCTGGAGAGAGTGCACCTTCCCCCGCGGTGCTCGCTGAGCGTTGCTTCGAGACGCGACGGCCATTGACGCCAGGAGGCACGGCAATAAGATGGAAGTTAGCAGCCTCATCGCCCACCTCCGATAGGGTGTGGAACTGTACACCGGTGAGAGCTTTCCAGCAACATTTCCTGCTTAAGGCCAGGGCTTCGCAAAGGCGATGGGTATTACTTAGTTAATGGTGCAATATTTTGATTCAGGCGAAAGAAGTTCGAAGGGTCATATTGCGTTTTGACCTTTAGCAGGCGCTGCCAGCGATCTTGATACGCTTCGGGGACGCGTTCTTGTTCGTCGCCGCTCATGAAATTTACATATACGCCCGGCTTCATATGCGGTTGCAAGCCGCTAAACAGGCTCCGGACCCACGAGACGTTCGCGGCGTCGTCTGCGGGCTCCTTCCAATCTGCCAGCAAATTCAGAATAAAAGGCGCGCTGCGATCGCCGAATGCCGTTTCCGATGCGTTCACGCGTCCGGCCGCGCCACCAAGGTAGGCCAATTCAATCTGCGTGTTCTGCGACGGAATACTGGCAAGGGCCTGAACCATAATTTCAATAACGGAGTCAGTGAACTCGCCGAAATATCCCGATTTTGTGTAGTAGCGGCGGCCATGGGGAAAATCGGAGTCCGCCATTGTTTGCAGCGTGAGATATGAAATCCTTTTCATGCTGCGGCCAACGTGCCTGCCGACTGAAAATATGCGATTGATGTGGCGCTGCCCGACGGCTTCGCCGCCAAACCAGACGATGCTTGAGCTCAACGAAGGCTTCCCGCGAATTTCTTCCGGCACGCGATTGTCGTTCGGCGCAAGGACGAGCGAGATATTCCATTTCAATTCGTCCGGGGCTGCGGACATGAATTCCCGCCAATCCTGCAATACGCGAACGATGTCGTAATGCCGGCAGTACGAACTTGCGAGTAGTACAGATGTCAACGGATGCAGTCGCACTTCGAATTCGGTGACGACGCCAAAGTTTCCACCGCCTCCGCGCAATGCCCAGTAGAGTTCGGAATTTTCGGCGTCACTCGCGCTAACCAACGATCCATCGGCTGTGACCAGCGTGAAGCCGGCAACGTTGTCGCACGACAGTCCAAGCAGCCGGGTAAGCCACCCGGTTCCGCCGCCAAGCACCAAGCCGCCTGCGCCCGTGTGCGAAACTACTCCGGCCGGAAATACGAGGCCGTGTTGCTGTGTCGCCGTGTCAACATTGCCCAGAAGACATCCTCCGCCAAATTTCGCGCGGCGTGAGGCAACATCAATTTGAACGGCGCGAAGCCGCGATAAGTCGATCACCAAGCCGCCATCGCAGCTGCCGAAACCCGCGAGACTATGCCCGCCGCAGCGCACAGCCGTTAGTATGCCAGCGTCTCTCGCGTGTCGGACGACGAGCCTGACGTCAGCCACATCCGCGCAACGGGCAATCGCGCCGGGCGTGCGCGCAACCATGGCGTTCCAGATTCTCCCAGCTTCAGCAAATTCCGGATTGTCTTGGCGAATCAAGTCGCCTGTAAACTTGCCGCGAACCGCGCCGCAGAAATCTTCGAGAGCTGTCGTCATGGTCAGATGAAGGCTAACGCGAAAGTGCGCCTGCGCGACTTGAAATCCAATATACGATGGTAATGAGGAGCAAGAATAGGGCAAACGCCGGAACCGTGTGTTCGAGGCCGGGAACGAAGAAAGTAGCCGCCGCAATCCCGATCAGCGCCAGGATTCCGAGAATGGACGAATATGGATACAGCCGCAAATGCATGGGAAGCCGCGCGATTCGATCTTCATCCGCCGAGCGACGGAAAGCGACGTGCGTGATAAGAATCACGGTCCAGACGAAGAACATTCCTGCGACCGCGATTCCGTACAACATGAGAAATGCGCGGCCCGGCGCATAGATCGCAAGCAGAATTGCGGCGGCCATGCCCGTTGACGCTACGGCCAGCGCGCGCAGCGGCACGCCATTTTTGCTCAGCTTTCCAACCCAGTCCGGAAAATAACGCGATCGAGAAAGCGAGAAGAGCATTCGCGTAGTGAGATAAAGATCCGTGTTTCCGCTTGAGAACGCCGCCGTGATCACCACAACGTTCATGATGCCGGCGGCGTAGGGCACGCCGACGATGGCAAAGGCCCGCACAAAAGGACTGCCGGTGAGTCCGTTTTCAGCGCCGGCTTGATCCCAAGGGGTCATCGCCAACATGACCGTGATCGCAAGAACGTAAAATATGATCAGCCGCACCACAATCGTTCGCATCGCTTTGGGAATCGTCTGTTCGGGCTTTTCGGCTTCGCCGGCCGTGACGGCAATCGCTTCGACGCCCATATAACTTGTCGACACAAGCGTGAGCGCGAGCCAGACCCCCGCGAACCCGTGCGGCAGAAATCCGCCGTGCGCCGTGAGATTCGCTAGGCCGATTGGCTGCTTCGAACCGATTCCGAATATGAGAGCCGCGCCGATTGCAATGAAGGCAAGAATCGCAACGACCTTGATCAGCGCGAACCAATATTCAAATTCACCGAATCTGCCCACTTGGAGGGTGTTGATTGCGATGAGCGCAAGCGAAACAGCAACAACCCACACCCACTGTGGCACTCCGGGAAACCAGAATGCGAAGTAAATCGCAACGGCGGTAACCTCCGCTCCAATCGCGATTGTCTCAACGAATCCGTACGTGGCTCGGACCGCGAATCCCGCCCAATGGCTCAGGTAGGTTTCCGCATAGACGCCGAAAGAACCAGCTTCAGGATGCACCACCGCCATCTCGACAAGAGCGCACGCAACGATGAGTGCAACAACAGCTCCGATGAGGTAGCTCAAAATAACGCCGGGGCCGGCCAGCTGAATCGTCACTCCGCTGCCGAGAAAGAGGCCGACGCCAATCGCGCCACCGATCGCGAGCATCGTCAGTTGGCGTTGATTGAGCTTTCGACGAAGTTCCTGCGGAGTGTGGATCGCGGCGGACCGCTGGGAACTCTTGCTTTCTTGGGTTGCGGCAGCCTGCAGAGGATCTAGCGGGACGAGCGGGCTAGGCATGCTTGCTCAAGTCGAGCAGGACGTTGCCGAAGTAGTGTATCTCCTCAATCGTGTTGTAGTGGACCAGGGATGCTCTCACGGCTCCCGTTTCGAGGCTCAATCCCAGCCGTTTCATGAGCCGGGGGGAATACAAGTGGCCGTCTCGGATGCCGATGTTCGCGCGGGACATCGTTTCGGTCACCTCTGCGGGAGCCACACGGGGGAGATTGAAGCACAGGGTAGGTACGCGCTCTCCGATTCTCTCCTTCGTGTTGATGCCGTAGACAATCGCGCCGCTTTCGTTCAGTACGCGCAACATCTCCAGCGAGAGCGTCTCTTCATACTCCCGAATCGCTTTCATGCCTCGGACGATATTTCCACGGCGTGAACATGACGCGGACGCATTTCCCTCTTGCGCTTCGCCGATCGAAGCCAAATATCCGATCGCGGCCTCCATGCCGGCAACATTTTCATACACAAACGTTCCCGCCTCGATTTTTAGCGGCGGCTCATTGGGGATGAAATCCTCGCGAAACGTCGGAAGTTTCCTTAGCAGATCTTCCTTTCCCCACAAAAATCCCATATGCGGGGCGAAAATCTTGTATCCCGAGCAAACCAGGTAATCACAATCCCATGCTTGCACGTCGATTACGCCGTGTGGACCGAAATGCACGCAATCGAGAAAAAGTTCGGCGCCGGCGGAGTGGGCCACCTTCGCTGCAGCCGCAACGTCCACCACTGAGCCCAGGGCATTGGAGGTCACCGTGCCCGCGACCAGCCGCGTGCGAGCCGACACGACCTCGCGCAAGTCATCGGCGTACAGATTCCCGTCGTCCCGCATTTTCCACCAGCGAAACTTCGCGCCGTCACGTTCGAGCGCGAGCCAAGTGGCAATATTTGCCTCGTGGTCCATATCGGTGACGACGATTTCGTTTCGTTCACCGAGAGTCTGCCCAATCGCGAGACTCACGATTCGAATGAACGACGTCGCGTTCATCCCAAAAGCGATTTCGTTCGGAGTTCGCGCGTTCACAAAATCGGCCACGCTCTTGCGTCCGCGCGCAATCGTTTCGTCCACTTGTTGGCTCTTGGGATAGCGGCCGCCCCGTTGCACGTTGTGATCGAGAAGATGATGATTCACCGCGTCAAATACCTGCTGTGGAATCTGGGCGCCGGCAGCATTGTCGAGGAAGATAAACGGCGCAGCGTGTTTCAGAGCAGGAAACTTTGCTCGAATCGATTCGATGGAAAACCCGCCGATTGTTTGTGCCGTCGAAGTTTGACCAACCGCTGAATTCATGAACTCGTCCTTGTAGGATCGTGCGGCTTGCGTTTACTCACCGCGAGACTGCGCCTGGAATTGTCTTTTGCTATTATGACGAAGGCGCGCTCCAGAAGTATCACGAATTTACGAAAAATCCATTCCGCAGTCGCTCTACCGAAATGAACTCAACGCGTTGACACTCCATAAAAACGGTTATATATACAGCTCTCGAATCCCGGTTAACTGACAGAAACTGCGCGCTCGGAGATCGAGGATTCGAGCGGTGTAACGTTTTTTCCCGCACATTTGCGCAACGCTCAGTAGGCACCGGCAACTTGCCGTCTAAATAACGGGTGTAACTTGTCTTGCTAGCTCAATCGTGATCCGGTTGTCCTACAGATCTTGTACGGAGTTGTCCCAATCGAAATGTCGCTTAGTGGCGCTGTTCGCAAATCATTGCAGCCTTCGCGGAAATCTTGGGGGTGGGTGGTGAAGAAACTTGCCTGTCTAATTGCGTTGGTAACTTTTCTTTCGGTTTCGTCACAGGGCGGCGGAACCCAGCTCACGCCGGAAGAAAAGCGCACCTTGGAGCTCAAACCGGCGGTCGTGTTGGTTTTGGTTTCCGTGAAAGTCGAGGCGGACTTCCGGGGACAACCGGTACAGCTCAGGAATCCGTACCTCACCACCGCGGGCAGCGGCTTTCTGTTCCGCCACGACGGCTATCTCATCACCAACGGGCACGTGGTTCAGAACGCGAAGATCAACGATCCTCAGGCAAAGGAAGCGCTTGAAGAGAAGCTGCGCGCAAAAGTCTACGCCGAGGTATTCCAGGCATTCGATCAGTTTCTCGCGAGCAAAGGACACCCGCCGCTCACCAACGCGCAGAAACTCGAGTTGTATCAGTCGCGCGCCGTTCAAATTCACTACCACAATCCCACGCTGACGGTGTATCTCGCGAATGGCACCCACGTACCGGGCGAATTAACTCCCAATTACAGCCCGGAAATCGGAGTCGGCAAGGATGTGGCCATCGTCAAGATAAATGGCACGAACCTTCCCTCAGTTCCGCTCGGCGATTCCACTAAAGTACGCGAACAAGATCGCATAATGGTAATCGGTTACCCGGGCGTGGCCTCCGATTGGGGCGGAAACGAGTTAATTAGCAGCGAATCGGCGCTCGTTCCATCCGTCACGAGTGGCAGTATTTCTGCGATCAAAACTCTGGCCGCAACGAGCACACCCGTTCT
The DNA here is from genome assembly GCA_963729525.1 of uncultured Acidobacteriota bacterium. Classification (GTDB taxonomy): domain Bacteria; phylum Acidobacteriota; class Terriglobia; order Acidiferrales; family UBA7541; genus Palsa-295. The sequence continues at coordinate 362,253 of CAVSOB010000005.1, read as the reverse complement.
TCAATCCGACGCTGCCATCACTCACGGGAATAGCGGCGGCCCCGCATTCAATGCCAAAGGCGAAGTAATTGGAATCGCCACCGCTGGCTCGGAAGCAACCCAAGGCTTCAACTTCTTCGTACCGATCAATACGGCATGGGAGTTCGTTCGCCGCGAAGGCGTAGCGCCGGATGCTGGGCCGTTTACTCAACACTGGCGCAAGGCGCTCGATTTCTTCGACGAAAAAAAGTGTCGCTCAGCGATTCCGGAATTTGATGATGTGCTTCAGTTCATGCCGGGCCTACCGGATGCCACGCGCCTTCGATCATCGGCTGTTGAATGCGTCGATAACGAGGGCTTCGTCGATAAGGTTTCAGACAGCCCGGCTGGGCCGTGGCTGCTCTACGGCCTGGTCGGCATCGCGATTTTAGCCATAGCCGCGGTAGTGATGCGTTCGAGGAATGCGAGGGCGCCCGTCAATGTGGTGAAACCAGCGGGCGGAATGCCAAGCGGAACTCGCATCGAATCTCCACCGGCGTCGCCAGCTCTCCCCGCGGGGCAAACTTATGGCAACATTCAGGCGACGGCAGGAGCGCTTTCCGGAAAGACGTTCAAGGTGCCGAAGGAGGGCCTGCTCATAGGCCGCTCGCCAAAATGCCAAGTTGTTTTGCAAGACGACACCGTTTCAAGCGAGCATGCATGGATCGTTCCTTCGGGCAACGAAGTGGTGGTGATTGATAAAGGCTCATCGAACGGAACCTACGTGAACTCTGTGGAATCGCCGAAGGTGAGTAAGATCGGCCTCCGTAATGGAGATCGAATCTTTCTCGGTAAAAAAGGCGCCAACGTCTTCACGTATTTCAATTCATAGCCGACTCGCGAAGAGGAGATAGGGATGTCAAAATTCTGCGCCAAGGGTCATCAGATGGAAGATTCCTGGGAGACTTGCCCGACATGCCAAACCACCGGCTACCAGGTCCCAGGTGGAAGCGCTGCAGGCGGAGCGGTGGCCAAGACTCGTTTGGAGACTGATGCATCGAAAGACCCCAGGCGGCGGTGCCGGCGCCGGACGCAGAACTGTGCTCATCTCGGAAAAGCGTAAGCCCCCGGTAGTTGGCTGGTTCGTAGCAATGAGCGGCGATCAAAAGGGCGAAGACTTCCGGCTGCACGAAGGGAAAAATTCGGTCGGATCGGGCACTGATTCACAGATCGCATTAAGAGATTCCACAGTGTCCAGCCAGCACGCTAGTGTTCGCTACGAGGATGGAAAATTCTTTCTCACTGACCTCGACTCTTCGAATGGAACCTACCTCAACGATCGCAAAATCGTTCGAGAAGAGTTAAAGGACAACGACGTGATTCGATTCGGCGAAATTATAGTTAAGTTTAAACGATTGTAGGGGACCCGCATCTCATGAAGATTCGCCCCGGGATTGAGCTGGCCAACCTAACGGACGTTGGTTGCGAGCGAAAACAGAACGAAGATAACTTTTGCTACGCCGAGCCTGAAAATGACGAAGATATGCAGAGGCGCGGCCGCCTTGCCGTGATCGCCGATGGAATGGGGGGTCAAGAGGGGGGGCAGATTGCGAGCACGATCGCGGTCGACACGGTGCGCGACGTCTTTCTGAACGGTCCGGCCGATGATCCCTCCACAACGCTCGAGGCCGCTTACCAGTCAGCCCACAAAGCGATTCAGGAATATGCTCGCGAGCACCCAGAATTGGCCGGCATGGGAACCACGTGTACGGCCGCTGTTTTAAAAGATGGTTACGTCACGTATGGTCACGTCGGTGACTCGCGACTGTATTTGCTTCGGGAAGGTATCATTATCCAGCTGACCCGCGATCAAAGCTACGTGCAGCAGATGGTGGACAACGGCGTGATTAACGCCGAGCAAGCCAAAACGCATCCCTCGAGAAATATACTCACATCGGCGCTCGGTTCGGACTCTGCCGTCGAAGCCGATTTTGCCGAAGCGCCGGTACCATTGCTCGCGGGGGACATGCTTTTGCTCTGCACTGATGGCTTGCACGGCCTCGTTGATGACGAAGAGATGCTCGCTGCCACTGCTCAGAATTCGCCTCGCGACGCGTGCCGGAAGCTCGTCGATCTCGCAAAGGAGCGCGGTGGGCCCGACAACATCACGATTCAGCTCGTGCGCATCGAAGCGGCGCCGGCCACAGCGAAGGAAGATTCGACTGCAGTAGGGAGTTGATCAACAGATCATGATCGGAACGGAGATCGCCAGCTACCGGATCCTGGAGAAGCTCGGCCAGGGCGGGATGGGCGTGGTCTATAAGGCCATCGATACGGGCCTCGACCGCATGGTGGCGATGAAAATCTTGAATCCGGACCTATCTAAGAATCCCGAGCTGGTGGAAAGGTTTCGCGCAGAAGCAAGAGCGCAGGCCAACCTCAACCATACAAACCTCGCAACTCTCTACGCCTTCATGGTTCATGACGGCACCGCAATTATGGTGATGGAATTTGTCGAGGGCGAAACCTTCGCGCAAATGATCCGGCGCCGCGGCCCGATTCCAGAAGTCGAAGCCATTCCGCTTTTCAGACAAGCACTCCTCGGCATCGGATACGCGCACCGCGCAGGAATTCTCCATCGTGACATCAAGCCCAGCAACTTGATGCTGAATAAGAACGGTCTCGTGAAGGTGATGGATTTCGGTATTGCGAAAGTGATGGGCGCGCGCGGGATGACGCGCACGGGAACGCAACTGGGCACGCTCGCCTATATGTCGCCCGAGCAGATTCAGAATCGCAACGTCGATATTCGCTCGGACATTTATGAACTCGGAATCACACTGTATGAGATGTTGACGGGACATCTCCCCTTTGAAAGCGATAGCGAATTTCAAATCATGCAGGATCATGTTTATACGCCGCCACCGCCACCCTCGAAATATTATCCCCATATCAACAAGGGCGTCGAAAACGTCATCCTGAAATCGATCGAGAAGAATTCTGACGCCCGGTTTCAAACCGTTGAGCAGTTCGGGGCGGCGCTCGAGCATCCCGATTCGCTCGCCTATACACCGTCGGTCGCGCCAGCCGACGCGCCAACCGCCTCACTAGGCGGCGGTACGCTTTCGCATCCGCATTTGTCGGTGTCCGCTGTGCCGCCGGTGGTGCCTGCGGCGGCTAGCCCCGGGTCGTCTTCGGGAGCTTCCTCTGCCGCTGCCTCCGTCGCTACGCCTCTACCCCTTCCCCCCACTATCCCGACCATTCCATCTGGTCCGGCAACGGTTTCCACCCGCATTCCTGCGCCGACAATCCTTCAGTCTTCGATGCAGCAAGTGCCCACGCAACTGCCGACGCAGTTACCACCCGCAACAGCAAAATCAAAGAAGCCGGTGATGATCGCCGCAGCTGCTGTCGCTCTCCTTCTAGTCGTCGGCGCAGCAGCTTACGAAATCTTTAACCCAACTCCCCACAGCACCGGTGGCTCGGCTGCGGCCCCTCCACCTTCTCAATCTATATCGCCGGAAGCTTCTACGCCGTCGGAAGCCACTCACGCAATTGACGAGCTTCCCCCAACAACTTCCGGAGCAACAACGCCAACCGCTCCCAAGCCGAAATCCGAGCGCCCCTCACGTCAGCCCGTTCAACATCCAAAGCCGAGCGAGCCGGCGCCGGATCAAGGGCAGCAGATGTATCAAAAGGCGCAGGTGGCTTTCGCTCAGGGACATTATTTCGAGCCAGTCAACGATTCCGCCCTCCACTGGGCGATTCTCGCCCGACAAGCTGGCAATCCGTCGGGCAAGGCTTTGGAAGAGCAAATTGTGGGGGTCTATAAAACTCGAGTCACGCAATACTACAACTCGGGAAATTACCAAGCAGCGCTTGCTCTCGTAAATGAGATGCTGAAGTTTTACCCGGGCAACCCAGCGCTGCTAAAAGAACAGCAGAGATTCCAATCCGCAATTTCCTCAGCTAATTCAAAACGGTAGCTGCTCCCCTTGACAGCCTGTTATTGAACCAGCCCGAATGAACAGGTACACTCGCACCGTGCGCCCGTAGCTCAGCTGGATAGAGCATCTGGCTTCGAACCAGAGGGTCGGGAGTTCGAATCTCTCCGGGCGCGCCATTTTCCCAATAAAAAGACGACCTAGCCGTAAAGCGTTCGGCTCTTTGCAGTTACGGCCATTTGTCGCCCCGATTCGATCAGACCGGCTTCAGTCGATCCCCACCCCGTAACTTTTGACACTTCCAGATGCCGGTTGTTAGGGATACCATCCACACCGATCTTGCTCCATGGGCCGACGCAATCTGAGGAAATCGAGGCTCGAGAAATTGGTCGAATGACTGCGAAAGCTTCGACCCGATTTCCGAAAGGCGTCGAAAAGGGGCTCCGAAATCCTTACGCCTCGACCGATAATTTCACTTTGAAGTGGGGAGCGTTATGAAAGCTTTTCGAATTTATCTAGCCTGGCTATCTTCGGTCTGCTTGGTTTTTTCGCCCATAGGATTAGAGGGTTGCAGCTCCAAGGACAAAGGCGCAGCCGCAGCAGTCCAACAGACTGCGGCAGGTCAGCAAGCTGACCCACAGGCTCCAGCGGGCGCCCAAAATACCTCTGCGCCGGTGGCTTCCGGGTCGAATCCTCAAGGGGCTTCACAACAACAGACAGCCGACCAGCAGCAGCCGATCCAATTGCCGGACGTCGACCTGAGTCCTGCAGGCCTCGACGAACTCCTCGCGCCCATTGCGCTCTATCCTGACCCCGTACTGGCCGTGGTTCTTCAAGCGTCCGTCGATCCGCAGCAAGTGATGGATGGCGGTAACTGGCTCGCGCTGGATCAGAATCAAAGTCTGAAAGAAGCGGCACTCGATCAAGCCTCGCAAAAGGCGGGGTTTACTCCCGTGATGCAAGCCCTTCTTCACTACCCTTCTGTTGTCGACATGATGTGCACACAGTTTGATTGGACCAAACAACTGGGCGCAGCTTACTCCGCTGATCCCAAGTCGGTTCTGGGTTCCGTCCAACGGCTGCGCGCGATCGCCGTGGACAACGGTGCCCTCAAGACATCTGCGCAAATGAAAGTAAGCGTCAAGCAGGATCAAGGGCAGGATATCGTTGAAGTCGAACCGGCCAACCCGAAAGTGATCTATGTGCCGTCATACGATCCTCAGCGAGTATTCAGCACCACCACGACAACGACCAACGCAGATGGGTCGACGATTACCACGACCACGACGAGTGGCCCCGCGCCATCCACGAGTACAAATACGGTCATAGTTCAGCAGCAAAAGAGTGGAGTGAGCACAGAATCGGCGGTACTGATTGGGCTGCTTTCCTTCGGCGCGGGAATCGCGGTCGGCGCTGCGATCAACAACAATAATTACTATTACCCTCGTTGGGGTTATGGCGGTGTGTACTACGGACGGTATCCGTATTACCCGCCTCCGTACCGTCCCTACTACGGACCGGGTTGGGGGCCGTCCTACGGGTACGGTTACAATCGCCCGGTGCACTACGGCAACAACAACATTTATATCAACAACACCAATAACTACTACAACCGGTTCAACAACAACTCCAACATGAAACCTGGTTACAAACCCATGCCTGTCCAGTACAACAACAAAGCCAACGGGGTTTACGCTAAGAGTATGGGAAACCAGCCTGGCTCAAACTCGGGAGTGAAATACAATCGCCCGAATAATGGCAACGGCAATGGCTATGCGGGAAATCCTCAGACTCGTCCAGCGACACAACCCGCTCGGCCGGGAAATGGGGCAGGAAGTACTGCGCCGGGCAACAATGCGGCTGCCAGGCCCGGTAATACTGCGGGAGGGGCCAACAATTGGAAGGGACAAACCACTTATCAAGGGAATAAAGGTGGCAGCAATGCGCAGACTCGTCCGAGCCAGGGAAATGCGCAGGTTCGACCGGGTGGCGGGGGGGCAAATGCTGGAGCAGCGAATGGCCGACCCGGCGGGACCACACCCGGAATCGTGCAGGGAGGGAATAAATATGGCGGCGGCAACGTGGATCGAGGATACGGACAGCAAGGCGGAGGGCGGCAGAACGCGACAACTCCCGCCGCGCGTCCGGCCACAGGCAATGCGGCGAACAGGCCCTCGACAGGAAACGCGGGAGCCAACCGGCCCGCGCCAAATAATCAGACGACTCGCCCGACGTCACAGCCTGCGAACCGCCCGCAGCAACAACCTCAATCTGGCGGTGCGTTCGGCGGTGCAAGCAATCCCAGCGCAGATCGCGCGGCGAGCAATCGCGGGCGATCAAGCATGGGAGCGCCACAGCAATCACAAGGCGGCGGTAATCGAGGCGGAGCTTCGAAGAGTAAGAGGTAACGCGAAATGAAAACAAAACTCGTTCTTGTTTGCGCGATGTTTCTTTTGATTTCCGCGGCACTATGTTTCGCAGCTGACCAGAAAACGTTTGCGACACCCGACGAAGCGGTAAAGGCGCTTATGGCCGCGGTGGAATCCAACAATCAGGACGAACTGTTGGCCGTTTTTGGGCCGGATGGGAAAGATCTGGTTTCTTCCGGGGACGATGTGCAGGACAAAAACTCGCGTGCCAGCTTCGTGAAATCCTACAAAACTAAGCATGCGATTGTGACAGAAGATGCAAACACGCGAGTTCTTCTGGTGGGCGCGAAAGATTGGGAGTTACCCATCCCAATCGTGTTGGCCGATGGCCGATGGCGTTTCGACACGGCAGCGGGAAAACAAGAAATACTCTATCGCCGGATTGGTGACAACGAGTTGGGCGCGATTGCGTCCTGTCGGGGCGCCATGGCCGCTCAGCGAGACTATGCCGCCGAAGGGCATGACGGTCTACCGGCAGGAATCTACGCGGCAAAATTGCGCAGCGATCCGGGTAAGCACAATGGATTGTACTGGGAAGCAAAGGAAGGCGAGCCGGAAAGCCCCGCCGGTCCGTTTTTAGCGCAGGCCGCTGAAGAGGGATATGGAAAGGGCGATCCGTATCATGGTTACTACTACCGCAGCCTGAAGGCGCAAGGCGCGGCGGCCCCGGGCGGCGCAAAAAGCTACGTCGTGGACGGCGTGCTGAAAGACGGTGTGGCTCTCATCGCCTATCCTGCGCAGTACAAAGTGAGCGGCGTCATGACCTTTATCGTTAATCAGGACGGCATCGTCTATCAAAAAGACTTGGGCGAAAACACCACCGAAGCGGCGAAAGCGATTACGGAATACAATCCTGAGGGCTGGACAAAGGTTGCAGATTAAATCGTGCGCCTCCGTGTCGTGTGCGCAGTTGAATAGTCCGGTTCACAAGGGACTGCAGGAAGTTGCGGGGCGAGTTCGGACCGTCCGGACTAAAAAATTATTGCAGAATTGTCATGGCAATTCTTGCCCACCAAACGAAAGTGGCCGCTGGGCGTCAAGAACACATACAATCGGATGATCGAATCTCCGCGGGCGCACTAGCCGCTTACTTCGAGCGTCGCCGGCAAGATCTAAATCAACACATGCTTGATAGTTTTTCTGCCAGCCTTCTTGGTTCGCTTCTGCGCACTCAGCTCAAACGAATTTTCACCACGAGCTAGCGGCGCTTATATAATCGCTACTTGGACCTCTCACCGTCGTTCGTCAAAGCATCGAAAAGCAATCGGCGCTACCCGCGAATCCCGACGCCGAAAGGTGTTTGGGTCTCCTGGCAGCACGACGGGGAGCAAAAAGTCTCGCGCGTGCGTGACCTGAATATCGGCGGGCTCTTTATTGAGAACAACACGCCACCTCCGGTCGGCACCTCTATCACTCTGCTGTTCTCAGTGCCGGAAGGCGAAATCCGCAGCTCCGCGCTGGTTAGAAACGTCACGCCTGGTGAGGGTATGGGCGTCCAATTCATTGCCATGAGTCAGGAGCACGCCGTTCGTCTGCAAACCCTTTTCACCCGACTACTGCGCTCGAGCAACGAAAGCAGAGCTTGAGCGACAAACATGGGGGTCGCCGCCAAATTCGGACTCTGGCCCGAATTTAGCGAATCTTTTAGCATCCAGCCAAGTCTAATGTTGACGGAGCAGTCGGTCGGAGATTAGGATACGCATATGGATAGCTGCACCCGGACCAAAAACTGCCTGCCGTGCGCTTGTTGTTGTCCGAGCCATAGCTGGCACGGGTGTCTGCAATCCGACTGATTTAACTTAACCACAAATCGGATTTTAGCAACCCGCTCACCAGCAAATAGCAGCTGGTAGCGGGTTTTTTGTTTTTGGGCGGCATTTCTAAACAAGAAAGCGCGGAGGCCACGGTGGCCAGCACAGCAGACGTCGCGACAACCAGGCAATCAAAAGAGACGAAGGCTCAAAAGGCCGAGCGTCTCAAGCGCTCGAAGAATCCCTGGGAGCACTTCGACGAAATCAAAGAATTCGCGCGACAGGGCCGCGCCGCCGTCCTTCCCGAATGGGCCAACCTCTATTTCAAGTGGTGGGGCATTTACACACAAGGTGACGGCGCCGGCGCTATCGGCGGCACGGGCGGCGAAGGGAAAGCCACGCAGTATTTCATGATGCGCATTGCCCTGCCCAATGGCCTGCTGCGCTCCAATCAACTGCGCGCCATCGCGCAAATTTCGGAACGTTATGCCCACTCCCTCGCCGATCTAACCGTCCGCCAGAATATTCAACTCCACTGGCTCACCATCGAATCCATTCCCGAAGTCATGGAAGCCCTCGGCGCTGTTGGCCTCAGCCCAAAAAGCGCGTGCGGCGACGTTACGCGCAACATCACCGGCTGCCCACTGGCCGGCATTGCTTCCGACGAACTCACCGACGCGTCGTCGCTCGCCGTCGAAGCCGCGCATCTCCTCTCCGCTAACAGTGATTTCTACAATCTCCCGCGCAAGTTCAAAGTCTCCATCACCGGTTGCCCCGTCTGGTGCTCCTACCCCGAAATAAATGACGTCGGTTTCGTCCCCGTCGTCCGCGAGCGCAATGGCAAACGCGAAGTCGGCTTCTCCGTTCGCGTCGGCGGGGGGCTCTCCGCCGATCCTCATCTCGCAGTCAGGCTCGATGCGTTCATCCATCGTGATCAGGTCATCCGCGTCGTCCGAACCATCGCAGAAATCTTCCGCGACCAGGATTGCCTCCGCGAAAATCGTGACCGCGCCCGCTTGAAACATCTCTTCACGCAGCACGGCTGGACGGCTGAGCGTTTCCTCCGCGAACTCAACACCCGCCTTGGCTTCAATCTCGATCCCGGCGTCGAAGACGTTCCGCCGCCAGATGCCTATCGCGACCACGTCGGCATCCATGCCCAAAAGCAACCGGGCCTCTACTACGTTGGCGCCGCCGTCCTCCGAGGACGCATCACCGCCTCTCAAATGCACGCTGCCGCGTCTCTTGCCGAGAAATATGCCACTGGCGAACTCCGCACCACCAACATGCAAAATCTCCTCATCGTCAATGTGCCACGTGAAAATATCGACGCACTCGTTTTCGAACTCAATGCTGCCGGCCTCCACGTTGAGGCCTCATCCTTCTGGCGCGGCGCAGTCGCCTGCACCGGCACCGAATTCTGCAAACTCGCCATCACTGAGACGAAAGCCTTCACGCGCTGGCTCGTCGAAGAACTCGAAGAGCGCGTCCCCGAATTCGATCAGCCGCTCAAATTGAATGTCGCGGGCTGCCCGAACGCCTGCGGTCAACACTGGATCGCCGACATCGGCCTCGAAGGAAAAAAAATCAAGCAAGGCTCGAATCTCGTCGACGCCTACTACTTCTGCGTAGGCGGCGCCGTCGGCGAGCACGCCCGTATTTCGCGGCAAGTCGGATACCGCTGCATCGCCGAAGACGTCCCGGAGGCCATCGAGCGCCTGCTCAAAACCTACCTCGCCACGCGCGACGCAAACGAAAACCTCCGCGCCTATTTCGCGCGCCATTCCGATGACGCTCTTCGCGCCCAGCTAGCCGGAGCCATCGTTGCACCAGTCACGCGCGATCTTCCCGCCGGGCCAGTCCCGCACGGAGTGGGAGACTGACATGTCCTCCGAGTTATTCCCGGCTTTTATCAAACTGGAAAACCGTCCGTGCCTGGTCGTCGGCGCCGGTGCAATCGCCACTTCGAAGATCGCTTCCCTGCTGCGCGCCGGCGCGCACATCACCGTCGTCGCGCCGCAAGCCAAATCCGAAGTCGCCAAACTCGCTGCCGCCGGAAATATCACCTGGCATCAGCGAGAATTTCGCACGGACGATCTCCGCGACACTTTTCTCGTCATCGCAGCCACGGGGAGCGCCTCTGTGAATCGCGATGTTTTTCTCGCAGCGCAAGCGCGCGGGATTCTCACCAACGCCGTTGACGATCCGCCTCACTGCGATTTTTACTTTCCCGCTGTCGTCCGCCGCGGCGATCTCCAGATCGCAATTTCGACCGCGGGCGAAAGCCCCTCCGTCGCCCAGCGCTTCCGCCGCGAGATCGAAGCCTCGCTCGACCTTTCTCTTGGCAACTGGCTCCGCTTCGTCGGCAGCCTTCGCCGCCACGTCCTCGCCAATCATCCACCTTCCGAAGAACGGAAGAAATTGCTCAATCTTCTCGCCTACAGCCAGATTTGCGATTCCAAGGATTGCAAAATCGAATCGCGCTCGATCGAATTCGCCGGTCGCCACGTTCATCTCCCCGAGCATCTTCCGGAAGATACAGCCGGCCATTCGTTCGATAGCGCGTCAACGACTAACAGCCCATCAGCGATTCAGGAGCAACCATGAAAGCCTCAATGCAGGGCAAAGTCTCTCTAGTCGGCGCAGGCCCCGGTGACCCTGATCTCCTCACCGTGAAAGCTCTCGCGCTGATTCGCGCCGCTCAAGTTATCCTCCACGACGATCTCGTCTCGGCGCCGATTCTCGCGCTCGCCAACCCCCACGCCATGGTCGTAAATGTAGGTAAGCGTTGCGGCACAAGAAACATCACCCAGTCCGAAATCAACCGCCTCATGATCGCCTCCGCTCGCCGCGGCTTGAGCGTCGTTCGCCTGAAGAGCGGCGATCCCGGACTTTTCGGCCGCCTAGCCGAAGAACGCGACGCCCTCGAATCCGCCCGCATCTCCTATGAAATCGTTCCCGGCGTCACCGCGGCGCTTTCCGCCGCTGCATCGCTCGGCGTTTCGCTCACCGACCGCCGCACGAGTTCGCGCATCGTTGTGGTCAGCGCCCACCGCGCCCACGAAAATGAAGACGAGCCGCCCACCGATTGGCCCAACCTGGCCGCCAATAATTCGACGCTCGTAATCTACATGCCCGGTCGCAATCTCGCCGCGCTTCAACAGGAGTTGCTGAATGCAGGTCTCGATGCCGACACGCCTGCAGCCATCGTCTCCGCCGCAAGCACTCCTGACCAACGCGAGCATTGCACGACGCTAGGGCAACTCGACGGTGCGCCGCCAATGCCCGCGCCCACGATCCTCCTCATCGGCCGCACCCTTGAGCGCGCCGCCCCATCAGTTAGGAATTCTGTTCCCCTCACATGGGAATCTCTTCTCGACGGAGTGGAAGTCAGCATCGCAGAGAAAAACGCGAACCAAAGCCTTGAAAGGAGCTTCACCTGATGACCACACAATCGACGCTGCAAAAACGCTCATCATCGCTCTCGAAGGACGACTCCAAGCGCAAGTTTTCGCTCGACACCTGGGCCGTCGCGCTATCGCTCGCAATCTCGCTTCTCGTCTGGCTCGGCTTAATCAAGCACATCCCATGGTAGGAGGCTGCTTATCTCTTATTCGAAGCGAACGTCGTTAACGCCGTCGCTGTAGGCCGCGGTTTCAACCGCGGCAAAAGGTCAGTTCAAAAAACACGGGGCTTTAGCCCCTGAAGTACGCAGTCTGCGACAACTCGACCGAGGAGAATGAAAAGAAAATGGCCACAAGCATCGCACTCCCCCAATCGCAGCCGCTCAGCATCTTCAAACGCATCGGCCAGCTTATCCCCGGCCTTCTGCTGCTCGTAGCCGTCGGCTATGCCGGAAAATTCATCGAGCGCTCAATTGCCCAGTACGGACGCGCGCACCACCTCACTCTCCCGAACATCGAGTACGTTCTCTGGGCCATTCTCCTCGGCCTCGTCATCGCCAACACCACCGGCGTCCCCGCCGCCTTCAAGCCCGGTCTCGCCAGCTATGAATTCTGGCTCAAAGCCGGAATCGTGCTCCTCGGTTCGCGCTTTCTTCTCGGTGACGTTCTCAAGCTCGGAGGCGTCAGCCTCGTGCTAGTCGCGATCGAAATCGCTCTCTCGCTCACCTTCATGACCGCTCTTGGCAAAGCCTTCGGCTTGAAGCCGAAGCTCACCACTCTGCTCGCCGTAGGATCTTCCATCTGCGGCGTCTCCGCGATCATTGCCACACAGGGCGCCATCGACGCCGACGAAGAAGATTCCTCCTTCGCCATTGCTGCCATCCTCACGCTAGGCGCGATTTCACTCTTCATCTTTCCGCTCATCGGTCACTGGCTCCACATGAGCGACCTGGGCTACGGCCTCTGGGCCGGCCTCGGCATAGACAACACGGCCGAAGTCACCGCGGCCGGAAATCTTTATTCCGACGCCGCCGGCAAAGTTGCTGTCCTCGCAAAAACCGCTCGCAACGCCATGATTGGCTTCGTCGTCCTCGGCTACGCGATTCATTGGGCGCGCAAGGAAAAAACCGCAGGTGTCTCCAACAAAGCCGCATTCCTCTGGAACAAGTTTCCGAAGTTCGTTCTCGGTTTTCTTCTAATCTCAGCCATGGCCACCGCCCACGTCTTCAATAAAGAACAACTCACAAGCCTCGCCAACCTTTCGCGCTGGGCCTTCCTCCTCACGTTCGCAGGAGTCGGCTTGCGCACCAATATCGCCGACATGCGCAAACAAGGCCTCCGCCCCTTCGTAGTGGGCGCTCTGGGAGAAATCGTAATTGCCGCACTAACGCTAGGCCTGGTCTTCGGCGCCGACAAATTCCTGCGCTAAACCGGCGTTCGACTGGCATCAGCAAACCGTCCGCAGGCGCACAGCATGCCGTGCCCGCACGACCGACCCGTACATCAGCCGCGCGGATGGCGTGTTCGGTATCTCATGGACGCCTTTCAGCTATCCACCTCTCCGCCCGTGGCCGTGCGTCCTCTCGTCGCCTTCTGCCAACCGCAACTAAAACTGTCATTCCGAACGGAGCCGCGCGTCTTTTCTTCAACCGCAGAACGGCGGTCGCGCGGCGCGGAGAGGAATCTGCTTTCCCGCCATCCTCCTCGACGCTACCCAACACGCACCAGCGTTCCCCCTGCCAAATCCATGCTAGATTGACCCTCGGAGCCTCCAGGCCGAAATGCTCGATCGCAAACGCGCCACCTTCGACTGGCTCGACATCCTCTGGCTCCTCTTCCTCCTCGCTCTCGCCCTCCTCCCTCCCATCCACGAAATCCACAAACAATTCATCCTCCTCGCCATCGGCGTTTTCCAACTTCTCGAAGGCCGCCTCGTCGCATGGCTTCCAAAACGCGGCCCCGCCTACGCTGTCATTATCAAAATCCTACTCGCCACTCTTCTCCTCGACCATACCGGCGACATCGGCATCAACAGCAACTACTACCCCATCTATTACCTCCCCGTCGTAGCCGCCGCGGTTTATTTCGGTCCGATCGCTACGCTTGTTTGGACGACGGTCACCTCTCTCGCATATTGCATGTTTCTGATCCCCGCCCTTCAGGAATATGAGCTCACCGCGGAAGGCGCCACCGATCTCGCCACCCGCATCCTTTTCTTTTACATTGCAGCGGTCATCGTCAACCGTTTCGCCTCCGAGAATCGCAAACAGGTCCAGAAATATCAGGAGCTTTCCCAACAGCTCGAAGAAACAAACCGCCAGTTGCGGCGCGCCGAAGCCGATGCCCGCCGCTCCGAACGCCTCGCCGCATTAGGACAGCTCTCCGCAGGCCTCGCTCACGAAATCCGTAACCCCCTCGGCGTCATCAAAGGCTCTGCCGAAATGCTGAGCCAGAAAGTGGAAGCTTCGAATCCGCTGGCCAGTGAGCTTGCCGGCTACATCAGCTCCGAAGTGAATCGTCTCAATTCCCTCGTCACCCGATTCCTCGATTTCGCGCGACCTTCGCGCCTCGATCTTCACTTCGTGCAATTATCGGCCGTCGTCGATCACGTTCTCGAATCAGTCCAGCATCAGCATCCAGATACGCAAGTTACCGTCGACCGCAGCTACGCTCCGGCGACACCGGACGTCCAAGTCGACGCCCAGCTCTGCGAGCAAATCTTCGTGAATCTGATCACCAACGCCTACGAAGCCATGGACGGCAGCGGCCGGCTCCGGATCTCCATCGCTCCCGAAACGCAAAACATGAGGCCCGGCGTTGCCGCCATTGTCGAAGACTCCGGTCCCGGCGTCCCGGCCGAATCTCGCGAACAAATCTTCAATCCATTCTTCACCTCGAAAAAAGAAGGCGTGGGCCTTGGCCTCTCCATCGTCGCCAAGATCGTCGACGACCACCGCGGCTCCATCCGCCTCGAATCCCCTCCCGGCCAGGGCGCCCGCTTCCGCATCTTCCTCCCCGAACGCCAGGATTGAATCGTTGAAACAAAGGCTCGTCACTTTGTTTTTGATTCAGGTCTTTTTTGCTAAGGGTAAATGGGGATTCTGGCGTTCCATTTAAAAATCAGCGCCATAGGTGGATATTATGGATGGCTTTCTGAGCAAGCCGCTAAAACCAAAGGTGCGATAGTATTTGGGCCGACATTCGGGAATTCTTCTATCCGTATTTTTCACAATAGAAGCTTGAGCCGTGCCTGTGTTAACATGAGTCGGGCTCATTTGCGCGCCCGGAGAGGGAGGAACATGCAGGTTGCCGGTCGTCGAGGAGAGGTCGCCGTTACGACTCCTGTTCCACAACCGTCCCTGCAGAGTGCCTATTTTCTAATCGCAAATCTGGAATTAGAATCCTTTGTAAGCCATTCAAAACAAAGAACAGCGACACTTTCTAATCGCAAATTTATTGCGGTTTTTAGACCCGGAAAATGACCGAAAAACCCTCCATCCTCGTCGTCGAAGACGAGGCCAAAATGCGCCGACTCATCGAGCTGGAGCTCGCGGACCAGAACTTTCACGCCCAGACCGTCGCCGACGCCGAAACCGCCCTCAAACTCCTCAATACCAATCAGTTCGATCTGATCGTCACCGATCTCAAACTGCCAGGCATGAGCGGCATGGAATTCCTGCAAGCCGTTAAACGCGCAAACGCGGCAATACCCATCATCATCATGACCGCTTTCGGAACGGTTGAATCCGCCGTCGAAGCGATGAAGATCGGCGCCAGCGACTACGTCTTGAAACCGTTCTCGCTCGCCGAGCTTGTGCTGGTAATCCGCAAGGAACTGGATTCGCGCCAGTTGCGCGAAGAAAATCGAAATCTGCGCGAGGCCCTCGGCGAGCGATACAAATACGACAACATCATTGCGCAGAGCGCCAAGATGCAAGCGGTGCTCGCGCTCGTCGAGCGCGTCGCGCCGACCAACTCCACCGTGCTTCTTGGCGGTGAAAGCGGCGTCGGCAAAGATCTGATCGCGCGCGCGATTCATCAGCACTCAAACCGCGCCTCCGGCCCGTTCATCAAAATCAACAGTACCGCCATCCCGGAAAATCTTCTCGAAAGCGAACTCTTTGGCTACGAGAAAGGCGCATTCTCAGGCGCAACGGGAAGCAAACCGGGAAAATTTGAGCTGGCCGACAAAGGCACGTTGTTCCTCGACGAAATCGGCGATATCCCACCAGCCATCCAGGTAAAACTTCTGCGCGTCTTACAGGAACGCGAATTCGAAAGGCTCGGCGGCACGAAAACGCTCAAGGTGGACGTGCGACTGATCGCCGCGACCAACCGCGACCTTCGCGCCGCCCTCGAAGAGGGCACATTTCGCGAAGATCTGTATTACCGCCTAAACGTAGTCGCGATCGATATTCCTCCTCTGCGCGACCACAAAGAAGACATCCCCGCTCTCGCCAACTTCTTCCTCGAAAAATTCACCCGCGAATCCGGCAAGCCGATTCGAGGCATAACGCCCAGCGCCATGAAGCTGCTGCTCGACTTTCATTGGCCCGGCAATGTTCGCGAACTGGAAAACATCATCGAGCGCGGCGTCACGCTCTCCTCCGGTTCCACGCTTGACGCCGCAGACATTCATCTCGATCCACCTTCGTCTCGCGCCGTGGCAGGAGCTCCAACGGTCCTCCCCGCCGGCATGACGCTCGATCAATGGGAAGACGAAGCCATTCGCGAAGCCCTCAGACAAGCGAATGGAAACAAAAGCCAGGCCGCGCGCGCCCTGGGACTCTCCCGCAACGCCCTGCGTTACCGCCTTTCAAAAATCGGCGTGCCAGATCCGCCGGAAAAAGAATAGACAGATGACCGTAAAATTCAGTCTGTCATTTTCGGCACGCTGGAATCTCGCGCGTTCGCGCCGCCACGATTTCCCAGCAAGTCCGGTTTTTTCGCAGTTCAAATCGCGTCACGGCTCGAACCTTGTTCGCGGCTCTTGGGTTTCCACCGCTGAGTTCGACCGCGCAATGCGCCACGGCGCTCTTCGAGGTCAACAAGCGGAGCCGCTTGATTCCAATTTTCAGCACAGTTCCCTTCAAATCGCCTCGAAACGCCTCCGCGTGCCCACGCTCAATCGCCTTGCGCCCCTTCCACAAAATTCCCGCGCGAGTCAGGTATGCAGCGTCACGGGCATACAACCGCGCATACGATTTCACGTCACCCGCATTCCAAGCACGTTCGATCGCTTCTGCCAAAGTGACGATGCTGCTACGATCCGCCGCCTCTTTCATTTCTGCTCTCCAAATTTCATCGAGTATTGCACAACCATTCGATCCAATCGTTGGCTGGCCGAAAACCACCAACTACGCGTGATATGCACCACCGCCAACCGGAAGGCCGCCCAGGGGCGAAACACGCTGCCTCGTAATTAGCTGATACAACGAGGCTTACATCCGATCACGATTCGGTTCCTTTGGCAGCCAGCCTGCATTTGACATGCCCGGCGTCTGCTGTTCCCGGCAGTTGACTGCCGGAAGGTGACCATGAAACGGTATCTCGCAATCTTCGCGACAATCTTTTTTCTCGGCGCAGCGGGCGCGGTGCGCGCACAGGATTCTCCGCCGCCGCAGGACGACCGGCAAGCACAGCCGCAGGCGCAGGACGACGACGCGCCGCCTCCGCCCGATCAGAGTCAAGCCGACCAGATTCAAATTCAAGATGAAGCTGCAAACCAGCAGTCTGAACAAGCGAGTCAGCAGGAACAACAGCAACAAGCTACCACGCAGCCAGGGGTTGCGCGTGTGAGCTGGATTCGCGGCGACGTATCGACGCAACGCGGTGACAATGGCGAATGGACCGCAGCTATTGTAAATACCCCAATTTCGCAGGGCGATCGTGTTTCGACCGGCGACCAGTCTCGCGCGGAAATGCAGCTCGATTACGCTGACACGCTGCGTATGTCCGATCGCGTGACAGTGAAAATCGCGACCCTGACACGCTCGCAGATTCTGCTTCAGGTCGGCGAGGGACTCGTCACGTACAAGATCAACCCGGGTGCAGAGGCCTCCTCAGAAATTGACACGCCGAATTCCTCCATCCGGCCGCTAGGCGAAGGTGAATATCGGATTTTGGTGAATTCGGATGCCGAGACCCAGGTTGTGATTCGCCGCGGTGCCGCAGAAATATCCACACCGCAAGGTAGCACGCGCGTCGAAGCCGGGCAGATGATCACGATCGCCGGCACGGATGATCCGCAGTACAAAGTTGCGCAAGCTCCTTCCCGCGACGACTGGGATAGTTGGAACGCCGACAGGGACCGAGTATTTGCGAACTCCGAGGGCCCGCGCAGGACCAACCGCTATTACACCGGCTCGCAGGACCTTGACCCCTATGGTCGTTGGACAACGGTTCCTGACTATGGGCAAGTGTGGGTTCCCAACGTCGCTGCGGGATGGGCGCCTTATCGCGCCGGCCGTTGGGTATGGCAGCCATATTTCGGTTGGACGTGGGTTTCCTATGAGCCTTGGGGCTGGGCGCCTTATCACTACGGCCGGTGGTTGCCGTATGGCGCGGGTTGGGCATGGTGGCCGGGGCCAGTCGCGGTTTATCCCGCCTACTATCCAGTCTGGGCGCCGGCATATGTTTCATTCTTCGGATTCGGAGGCGGCGTTGGCTTCGGTATCGGCTTTGGGTTCGGGTTTGGGTTCGGTCACATCGGCTGGCTGCCTTGCGGTCCGGGCGATTGGTATCACCCGTGGTACGGACGTTACGGCGGCAGCTACCGCGCAGTGAGCTTCCATAACACAACGGTCAATAATTTCCATAACGGATGGGCGCCGCTTCATGGTGGCGGGCGCGGATTCTCGAACGTCAACGAAGCGTTCCGAAACGATCACGTTCGCGCGGGGATGAGTTCCATGGATAGCCGAAGCTTCGGACGAGGCACTGTGCCGGGGCATCAAACCGCGCTCAGCGCTGGAGAATTCCGAAATGCGAGCATGGTCTCGGGCAAGATGCCGATCAACCCGGGACGGGGCAGCTACAGCGCCTCGAGCCGCGAGGCCAGCCCCGCAACGATTCGCAATGCGACGTCGAGTTCGCAGCGCTTCTATTCTCCGTCGCGAAATAATAATTCTGGCGGGACCGCACAGCCATCGCGCGGCTACGGCGCAACCTCGAATCAGCGCAACAACACATACGCGAATAACACTCGCTCAGCGCAGCCAAATATAAATGGCAACCGGGGAGTGAATGGCAGCGGCTCAACTTCGACCGCGCGTCCGGGATGGCACACGTTCACGCCTCCATCTTCGGCAGGAGCAAACGGCACGGCGCCGAATAATCGAGGAGCGGTGGGCAACCCTGGCGGCAGGGGTGGCTACGGTGCGCCGAATACAACGACTCGAACGTATCAGCCACCCAATGCTGCACCGCGTGGAAGCTATGGGACACCGAAGGCAGGGTCCCGACCGTATCAGCCGCCCAACTCCGCGTCGCGCGGCGGTTACGGAGCGCCGAATAGCACACCTCGGCCATATCAGCCACCCATTGCTCAGCCAAATAATCGCGGCGCGATGAATAATCCAGGCAATCGCGGTGGTTTCGGAGCGCCCAATGGAGGTTCGCGTCCGTATCAAGCGCCGAATTTTGGGGCGCGCGGCGGCTATCCGGGAGGCGGTAGCAGGCCTCCACTCAACATGAGGCAGCCGATCGTCACTCCGCGCAATGGCGGGAATTCGGGCGGAACGCGCGGTGGGTCAGGAGGAGGCGGATATCGCGGCGGTGGCGGTGGTGGTTCGCACGGCGGCGGTGGCGGTGGAAGTCACAAGCATTAATACCAATAACGAGGATTCATAATTCTCATACCCCAGGGTTTCGCGTACTCGAGTAAGCGAGGCCCTGGGTCGTTTTTTTTGAATGGAAATTTTAAGAAATAGAAAATGTCGAACGAAAATAATTCCGTCGCGCCCAGGGTTTCAGAAACTTCTCGACTGCCGGTGTGTTTAATGAACAGGAGAGAAGGAAATGACCGACGCCCGTATCATTTTGTGGTTCACATGGTTTGTTTTTAGCAACTGGATGAGTAATCTCGCTATGCTATCGGCACAACGCTTTCTAAAAGGAACCTATTCGATGCGAAAAACGCTGTCGCTCTTTCTCATGCTCTTCTTGGTAGCAGGCGCCTTCCTCGCGGTTCCGAAACAAACAGCCGCGCAGGACGATCCTCCCAACCGCGTAGCGCGACTGAATTTCATGCAAGGCTCCGTTTCGTTTGAGGCGTCCGGTACGCAACAGTGGGTGGACGCGAATCCCAGCCGTCCGCTCACGACGGGCGACAACCTCTGGGTCGACAAAGATTCTCTCGGCGAAGTTCACATCGGCAGCCTCGCGATTCGCATGGCGAGCGAGACCGGCATCTCGTTTTTGAACCTTGACGACCGCACCGTACAGATTCAACTCGCGCAAGGCACTATCGAAGTGCATTTGCGCCGCTATGAGCCCGGCAACGCGGTGGAGATTGATACGCCTAACCTCGCGTTCACGCTCACCAGTGCCGGTGAATATCGAATCGAGACCGATCCAAACGGCAATTCGACTCTCATCATCGTGAGAGAAGGCGGAGGGCAGGTGACCGGGGGCGGCGAATCGTACGATCTCGGCCCTGGCCAGCAGTACATATTTGACGGAACCGATGAGCTGTCGTACGACGCCCAACCGGCTCCCGGCTTTGACGATTTCGAAAGCTGGTGCCAGCAGCGCGACCAGCGGGAGAATCGTTCGGTGTCCGCGCAGTATGTTTCCCGCGACATCGACGGTTACTACGATCTGGATGATTACGGCGATTGGCAGTTGGTTCCCGAGTACGGCCGCGTGTGGATTCCACGAGGTATTGCCGCAGGCTGGGCGCCTTATCATTTCGGACATTGGGTGTGGATCGCGCCCTGGGGTTGGACCTGGATTGGCGATGAGCCCTGGGGCTTCGCTCCCTTTCACTACGGTCGCTGGGCGGTCGTAGGCGGCAATTGGGGCTGGGTGCCCGGACCGCTCGTTGTGCGGCCCGTGTATGCACCGGCACTCGTCGGGTTTGTCGGCGGCAGTGGATTCGGCGTGACGGTGGGATTCGGCGCCGGTTTGACGGGAGTTGCTTGGTTTCCGCTCGGTCCGCGCGATGTGTGGCTGCCTGGCTATCGCTGCAGCCCCCGCTACGTGCAGAACGTGAACGTGACGAACACGCGAGTGGTGACTGTTACGCAGGTGACGAACGTCTACAACAACTACACCGTGAATCGAACTGTGAATGTGAACGAATATACGTATGCAAAAAATGTGAGCGCGGTGACGGTGGTAGACCGCGAAACATTCGTTAACGCGCGGCCGGTGGCAAACGCGACACTTCGAGTGACGCCCGAGCAGTTCGAAAAGGCTCGCGTGGTGGAAAACGCGCCTCTAGCTCCCACGCGCAACAGCTACATCGCAGCGACCGCAAAACCTGTGCCGGCTTCCAAGCGCCCGGGTACTTCGTTCACAGATCGCAAAGTGGTCGCCAAACTTCCACCTCCGATTCCCGTCGCGGGTGGACATGAACCGCACATCGTAGATTCGGCGAAGCCCGAGCGGTCCGCAGAGGCTAATTCGCGGACGCGGCCAAACAATGCTGAATCGAATCCAAATGCGCGCGAGAATAACAACCGCGGTGAGGTGCGAGCGAGCAATCCTTCTCAACCTCCCGCGCGCGCAAACCCGAATGCTCAGGGTGAGCAACGGCAGTACGACCAGCATCCTGCCGTGAAGTTTGCGCCGCCGGCGAGAGCTTCGGACGATAAGTACGACGTGCATCCACCGCTAAACAACAAGCCGTCTGAACCGCCAAAGAAAGAAGAGGCGCGGAAGGAACAGCCAGCAAAAAGTAGCGGGGAAAAGAGGGAGCCGCCGAAGTCCTCCAAGTAACTCATTGGAAGATTCCGCAAAACCGGCTCTTCGCTCTAGGGCGAAGGCGGCTTGGGTTGCGCAGGCGAATCAGGTGTAGATGGGCCCGGTTGGACGGAAGGAACCGCGGGCGGACGTTCGATCGCGAGGTAAGCGCGGCCGAAAGCGGAATGCGGGGTGCCTGCGCCGATCACGAGCGCCTGCGCGGTGTAGCGTCCTGCGGGGAGTTTCGCGAGCGGCAGGCTGATTCGAAATGATGCGGTGCGCGTTTTTGGGTCAACCTGCACGGGCGTGAGCAGAGGCGTTGCATTTACCTGAATTCCATTCCTGAAGAAAATCAGAGCGGCGCGTAGTGTGTCCGGGTCGAATTTGCCGGCCTTGTCAGATTTTTCCGGATAGTACGCTTGAAAGAAGACGTAAAGCGTCTGGCCTTGCGTGAAATAGCGGGTGACGCTCGGGACGATCTTCTCGCCGGACATTTCGAGTGGCGATTCAGTGAGCTTGGCGCGGACGCCTTTCGCTTTTGTCTCTACCTCAGATGATTTGTCGACGGGCACGAGCTGGCTCGATAGAAGCACGGAGCTGAGCATGATGCGATCCGTGGGCGCCTGCGGCACTAGAAGATCTTGTTCGAAGGTGCCCATTCGGCCTGACTCATTTTCGCGCGCCAGAAACTTCAAATGATATTTGCCGGGCGATAAAACCACCCCGCCTTGATACACCAAGCTGCTTTGATTGATCTGCTGGAATCGTGCCGGGTCGAGGTGTACCTGAATCGTGTCCTGCAATTCGGCGACTGATCTGCCGTTGGGATACGCACGGACTTGAGCCGCGAAATCGAATGCCGCTTCTTTCCGTCCGTGCTTTTCGGCCCAATCGAGAGCGGTGGATGAAATCTTCGCTGCGATCGGAACATACGTCTGCCCGTTGCTCAGGCGGAACATCGAGGTTTCGACCGCAATCGGCAGCTCGACTACAGGATTCTCCGAGCCCATTGCTTCGACGAGTTGTTGCTGGCGGTCTTCTTTTTGCAGATGCTGAAAATCACGAGGTGCGTAGTAGCCATTGCGATAGTGAACGTGAGCTCCGGGCGCGTTCACCTTTACCCGAATGCTGCGCCAGGTTCCATCGCGTTTCACATTGGCGCCGAGGTAGTAGCCGAGCAAATAGTAGCCGCCGTTCTCTTGCTGGATTTTGGGGAATGCTTCGCTCAGATCGCCGAGATCGAAGAATGCACGGCCGCCGGTGTCAGACGAAAGCGTTGCAAGCGTATCGCGCGAATCCTGGCGGGCATCCATCTGGTGAAATACGGACGCGCCAGTGAACATGGACGTGCCAGTGGCCGAATTTGTGGTGGCGTCACCGCCCGGAACTTCAGCAAAGAGGCCTCGTGCGTCGATCGAATAGATTGAGACGTCAGCGCGATTCGCGGCGTCGGTTGCTGCGCGCAGCTCGGTACGATTTTCCTCGCCGGTCTGCGTGATTCCGCCCGTAAATTCGATCACCGATTTTCGTCCGGGAATTGCGGCGAGAACATTGACGAGGCCCTGGACGGCGAGGAGCTTCTGATCAGTGTTGAATGCATTGAACTCAGTTTCGTCAGCTGTGTAGGCCGCTCCAGTGTATTGCTGCACGTCGTACTCGCCATTTTGCGCCGCAGCGTAGGAAAGATCGGCTAGCTGTGAAGCGACATCCGGGGTGAGACGTGCAACGGCCTTCCCAAGCCTTGCGCGATCGTTCGTGAAATCGGCCCACACGGTGAGACGAGCGGCATACACGACGATCGAAACCAAGTCGGCGCTGGTCATCTGCTTTTGCACGAACTTTAACGCGGCATCGTGTGCGCGCGCGATGTCGTCCGTCTGCATCGAGGTCAAATCGAAGAACAGCACAAGCATGCGGCGATCGCGAACCTGTTCGCTTACCGCCTCTGCCGCAGCAGGGGTGTTGGGGCTATCGATCGCGACGACGATGGGCTTTGTGTCATCGGACCGCGCCGTTTCCATCTTTTCGATATCTTGAAAGGTGAAAATCGAGATTTTCTGTGCTTTGCCATTCTCGGTGATGGTGAATTGCTCCGGAGTGAGTCCCTTGACGGGCTTACCGGACTTGTCGGTGACCTCGACGTCGATGCGAACGAGATCCGACGATGCGCGGATGGCGGGAGTTTGATTTGGGGCGAGTCCCTGCGGCGAGGGAGCTTGTGCGGGCGGTACAGGGCTTGCCGTTGATTGCTGCGGCGATTGAGCGCGTACCGCGACACAAGCGAGCGCATATCCCACCAACAAGATCGCGATCCAATTTGCCTTGGGTCTTTTTCTCATCCTAGAAATTAAACCTTAGCATCACGTCCATCGTGCGCATCGAAGCGGCGCTGGTCACCCGGCCGAACAGCGTCGAGCCGAACGTGGTTCCGAGTCCGGTAAATTTTGGCGTGTTAGTGAGATTCTGGACTTCCCAACGTACTTCGACGCGGTGCTGCCGTTCGCGGGTTCCGCCAAATAAGACGCCTTTGGCAAGCGAGAAGTTCCAACTGAAGCTGCACGGGCCTTCGACCGAGCCGCGTCGTTCGTTTCCAAAAGCACCTGGCGCGGGGACCGTGAACGCGCCGGTGTTAAAGAAACTGAGCGACGAGCCTCCGCAAATGCCGAAGTTGGGATTGCCCGATGCGCCTTCGCAATCGCCATCAAGACGGCACAGGTCGGCACGTTCGGAAAAATTGGAGCCCGTTCCGGAATTGTTCGCGGCGTTTCCGCCCAGCAACACGGTGAATGGATTGCCCGTTTGCCATGTGATCACATTGTTGAGACGCCAGTTTCCGAGAAGATGTTCTTCCCAACCATGCGTGGCAAACCGATGGCGTTCGCCGAACGGCAGTTCATAGACCGAGAAAAAGCGCAGCTGATGCCGGATGTCGAAAGGCGAGAGCCCGTATTCGGCGGCGACGTTGCCATCTTGCTGGACGACTGTGGGCGCGGTTCCGCCAATCGAACTCGAGTTATCGAGCGATTTTGAAAACGTATAAATTCCCTGGAAACTAAAGCCGTGGGTGAAGCGGTGAATCACGCGCACCTGCAGCGCGTTGTAGATTGAATGTGCGCCGGACTGATCGTAGAGAAAACTCACGGCCTCGGGAATTTTAAGTTCCGCCTGGGTGTCGAGAGGATTGGTGCCGGCAGGTGCGCGGTTTGGCGCCCGGAGAATATCGAGATTGTCACCCTTCGTTCCCGTATAGGTGAGATCGAGCAGCCAATTTCTGCTGAATGTGGTTTCCGTGCTAAGGGTCCAGATCTGGGCGCGGCCGTCGCGGTAGAAAGGATTCACGGCGGTGGTGTTGAGGATGCGACCGGCATTGCCGTTTTGAATTTGCACTAGAGCCGTCTGCAGAAGGAGAGGATCGGTGGGCGTCGTGAGCTGCGTGGAAGAAGTTGCGAAGGGCGGCTGGTAGGCAAGGTAATTTGTGGCGAGCGTGTTGTACGCCGCTTCGTTGTAGAAAATCGAGTAGCCTGCGCGCACCACGGTTTTTGGTTTGATCATCGGAGGCTGCCATGCGAGGCCGATGCGCGGCGCCCAATTTCCGTAGTCGCCATGTACGAGCGCCTGAGGATACCGGCCGCTGAACGGGCCGGTGCCGCCCGGAAGTACTTGTGCTGCGCATGTGGGGCAGGGCGGAGCGATGTTGACGATGTTCGGATTGAGATCGATATTGGAGATGTGGTTGAAGATTTCGATCGGAGGCGTCACGGCTTCGTAACGCAGCCCGTACAACAAAGTGAAATGCGAATTGACGCGCCAGTCGTCCTGCGCGAAGGCGATGAAATCCCAGCTTCGAAAATAGTCGTTTGTGATTCCAAAGCGGCCGGCCACTGAATATGGATCGCCAAGCAGGAAATCGGCGAGGTCGTTGCCCGTTCCGGCGACGGGCGAACCGTTTACGAGTTCGCTGGTGAGCAAACCGGTGAATGAGAATTGGCCGCGGGGATTGGGATTCGTGTCCGTGTTCAACTGGATTCGCCGGACTTCGCCGCCGAATTTCATTGTATGCTTTTTGTGGACGAACGTTAGGGTATCGAGAAAACGGAGTGTCTGATTGCGCGTGAGCGACGGAACGGGATCGCCGAATCCGGAGAAGCTCGTGAAATTGAGGCCGGCATAGCCGAAGTCGATCGGGTCGGGGCTGCCGCCAACGATGCCGACTTGCGATGCAATATCGTTGACGAAGGCATTGTCGCTCAGGATTTGAACGCGGCTTCGGCTGTAGTTCACGTGCGAATCGTTGACGAAGCTTGGGGTCCAATTCTGCGTCAGGCCGAGGTCGAGATTCTGATTGCGCGTGGCTTGCGTGCCGCCGACCTGCGCGAAACTGCCTAGGGTGTTTGAGCCTGAGCCGTTGTAGTTGTAGCTGACTTGTACGTTGAACTTCGCGTTGATCGTGTGCAGAACGTGGATATTCAGGATGTTGCTCGACAAGGGGGTTGCCGCCTGCAGAAGATAATTCTGCGCCTGATTCGCGCCGGTGCCGGCGACATTCGGCTTTGGGATGAAATTGAGCAAGCCCTGGGCTGCGCTATTGATCGGGCCGACCTGTTGCGCTGCGCCGCTTGCGCAACTGGTGTCGGTGACTGTAGGAAATGGGGTGTTCGTCGCACTGAATGGAACGAAAAGTGACGGAACGCCGGCTTTCGCGAGGCAGAATAAGCCGTTACGCTCGTCGAGCGTGGGCACCGTCGAAAAGGTGTTCACGGCGGTTTGTTCATTTTCGTGCTGATAGTTCACGAAGAAGTAAGTTTTATCGCTTCCGTCGTAAACGTGCGAAATTTTCAGCGGGCCGCCGATATTTGCGCCGAAGCGATTATCGTAGTGACTGACCTTGGGCGATTGGACGCCGGTAATCGAATACGGCCGTGCATCAAACGCGGAACTCTCGTAGCGGTCGTAGAATCCGAAGCGAATCCGGTTCACTTGCTGGCGAAGAAAACGTCCGCCACCTCCACCGCCGAAAGGGCCTCCGCCACCCGGGCCACCTCCCGCCCCGCCGCCGGATTCACCACTGCCGCCACCAAAGATCGCTCCGCCGCCTCCGCCCGGGCCGCCAAATCCTTGTCTGCCTCCGCCGATGCCGCCGGAACCACGTTGCCCTCCAGGTCCGCCCGGGCCCTCAGGGCCTTGGGGGCCGCCCACATTGAGGCCAGCGAGTCCACCAGGACCATTGAACGCCGATCCTTGACCGATCGTTCCTTGTAACAAGAACGAATCAGCGGACGCAGCACCACCGGTTGTGAGCGCCGCTGAAAGCTGTGGCCCTGCGTTGTTGCTGTTTTGTGGCGTCGTGGTCTCACCGGCTTGCGGAGTGCCTTCGCCGGTCAGATCCGTTTGCTGAAATCCGCCGCGACCCGCTCCTGTGGCCATTCCCTGACTCAGTGCATTGGACACGCCGGGTGGAAGAGGCTGTCTACCACCGTTTCCTCCTGCGCTGTTTCCGTTCTTTGGCCTACCTCCTCCATTTCCAGCAGAATCAGCGGGTATGCTTGGATTCGTGCTCGACGGCTTCCCTGCCGTCTTATTATTTTCTGAACTCTGGTTCGCAGCAGCTGAGATCGACGTCGGTGGAGGAGTCAACTGGGCGATCGTTACTACATTTAGCGCCATCGGAATGGGACCGGGAGGCACAACGGGAAGCTCGACGTCGAGCGACGAGGGAACAAAACCGAGCTGGCTCGACTCGATGTGATATCGGCCGGGGGGTAGCGCGGGAAATTCAAATTTTCCGGATTCGTCGGTCCAACTGACCCAACTCTTCTTGGTGTCGGTGTTCGTGATTCGGACCAGCGCGCCAGGGACGGGGTTTGACTCAGGGTTGCGAATGATGCCCGTTACAACGGGACCTGAGGCTTTCTGCGTTGCAGATTGTTCAGCGACAGACTGCGTCTTTGATGGCGCGGCAGCTTGGGACTGTGCTCGAGCAGGTGTTTCTTGTGCGGGCGCAATAACCGGGACCAGAGCGAGCACAAACCATATGATCCCGACTTGCTGCAAGCATTGGCTGCCAGACCTACCTTTGAATTGGAATGATATAAACCACCACCCCGATTATCCTTTTGACGCTTCGCAGCCGGACGAAGTTATTTCCGCCATTTGACGCGTAACTCGGCCGGGGACCTTGGCGGCGGCAGACTCTAAACGAAGTGGCGACCCGGTCCGTGCCACAAGCAGCGAGTGGGGAGTTTCACTGCTAGCTCGTTCATGTGGCACGGACCGGACCATCGTGACAGCTCTACAACACCGCGGATGATATCAATCCGACGCAGCGCTCACAGGGTCGTAGACCAGGCGAAATGTGACGGGTTCCTTGAACCGCTCGCTTTCCATTTTGGTGATGAGGTACAGCTGCTTGCCATCAGGTGACAGGCTGTACGTCCGAGTGGATTTTCCGCGTGGGCTTTGCGTGACGACAGTTAGCTGGCCGTTTTGCCATTGAGACGTCGTGGTTCTCTCGACTTCGCCTTGTTCGCCAGCGTTCTTCTGTGCGCCTGCATCAGTTGGGTACTGCGCGAGCACGCGTCCAGATTTTCCCGTGACCTTTACGTTCGAGCCGGTCTGCTCGATTGCCAATGTCTGAAGTTCATCCATCATGCCGGCGCCGCGATCCCGGCCCTCGCCATTCCGGCCGCCCTGTCCGCGGCCGCCGCCTCCGCCGCTCGAATCGCCGCGCGCCGCTTGCATCTTCTGATGCACATCGTCACTTTGATCTTTATTTAATTGCCAGTGACCAGCCAGCTTAGGCGTATTCGCGGCCGCATCTTGCAAAGCAGTGAGCGCTGATACTTCCTTCGCTGCGGCTCTCGCAAATGAAAAGAGGAGTACCGCCCCCAATATCGCCAGCAGTGACCATGCAAGCGTTGCGTTCCTGTGCGCTGACAATTTTCCGGCTGTTTGGTTTCTTATCATCTCGCTCCTCGCGCCTCAGATCGTCACACCTAATTAAAAAACGAAAGCTCACATCTATCATTCCGTTCGTTGCGCCAAAGAGTTCCTCGGAATTTTCGTTTTTAACGTGAACCGGACAAGCTGCTAGTGCTTGGAGGGGATAAAGTGAGCTGCCCGACGGCATGGACTTCGACATCGACGCTGTCGGTTACTCGCAGGAAGAAGGTGCTCGGGTTTTTCAGCCCCCACTTCACATAGGGCACTGAAAACCGCGAGGTCGCTTGCGTTTGGCCGGGTGCAATGGGCTGGACGGCGAAATTGAGGGTCATCTCATGATCCTTGCCGTGAAGTTTCATGATGCCCGAAACAGCGACCTGGGACGTTCCTTGGAGGGCGATCGTTCCCTGGACGCCACTGGGGATGAAAGCGATCTCGGAAAAGTTCGCAGTTTCCAGAATTTCCTGGTGCATCTTTTTGTCCCGGCCTTCGTTGCCGCTCTCGCCGCTCAGAGCGTCCACCACGATCGCCCCACGTGCCGTGCCTTTGGCCGGATCGAAATGAATCTCGCCGCGCTTCAACTTAAATGTCCCGTGTACGGTATGCAGCGATGCCCCGAGCGTGAATTCAACAGTGCTCTTTAAGGGATCAAGTACGAAAACAGATTCCTGCGCGTATAGACAAGGCACACAAAAGAGGGCGACGGTTAAAATGACGATCGGAAGCGCATATGGAATCTTCTTGCATCCGTGAAGCCGCCGACCGAAGTTCATCCCTATGCCCGAAGAACGCGCCACGAGAGATCAAACATTTCTTTCGCGTCAAAGGACTCGTCTTGCGGTTTGCTTGTATGGACGGAAATAATTTTCGCGAACAATTCGGGCTGGCTTTCCAGTAGCCGGAGTGCCTTGCGCCGAATCCACCCGCTAGCGTCCATAAGCAACAACAATCGAGTCATGCGCAGAGGCATGCTTACGATTTTCCGATGCGCCGACCGATAGGAGCGCAGATCCTTTCGTGAAAGCGCGTCGGCAAGTGCGCTTGCCTGCTGCAATCCCAGGCTTAATCCGTGGCCTGCGATGCCATCAACCGAACATGAAGCATCGCCGACGAGCGCGACGCGTTCTGAAGCCACCCGCCACGAACTCGTCAATCCCACGAGACTTCCTTGTTCAGAGGTTGTTCCGTGGGCGCTCTCAAGCCGCTGGGCGACTTCGGGAAATTCCGATAACCCATCATCAATTCGCAATTTCGGGTCGCGCGAGAAAAAACTCACGCAAACGTCCTCTGCATGGGTGGGCGTCACCACCATCTGGAATTTACTGCCCCAGTAAACCTCCACGAATTTCGACCAAGGAGTTATCGCGAAATGACGCCGAAATCCAAACCGCGTACGGCAGTTGCTACGCGGCCAGTTGAATTTTGCCCACCGGCGAACAGCGGAATTCAACCCGTCGGCGCCGACGAGCCAGCGATGGCCCACGAGTTCGCCATTAATTCTGGCCCCGGTGGTGGAAAGATCAGAAATGCGAGTTCCCCACCGAAAATTCACTCCCACTTCGGCAGCCCTAACCACCAGAAGGTTGTGAAGCACGGTGCGTCGGAGCCCAAACGCGCGTTCACGCCTGATGGGAGCGCTGACGGAATGAGAATCATCGGAGAAGCGAAAACCTTCGAGGGGAAAACCGAGAAAGGAATTTAATTCAATTCCAATATTGCGCAACGCCTCTACAGCTTCGGGAAGCAGTCCCTCGCCACAGGGTTTATTGATCGGTGGCCGTCGGGCATCCGCCACCGTTACTCGGAGGCCCTTCAGTGCCGCACCAATCGCGGTCGCGAGTCCGGCCGGGCCCGCACCAACAACTAGAACATCCGACTTCATTACTCCCGGCCCTCACTCCCCTTACCATCTCAGCAACACCAATTCAGAGCAGAAACCAGGCCCCATTGCGGCGAGAATGCTGTAGCTACCCGCCGGAGGACGCCGGTGAGTATAGACATCCTCCAATACTAAGAGCACGGAAGTTGACGAAATGTTGCCCACCTTCCGCAAGCATTCCCAGGAGGCAGCCAGGTCTTTCGCTGTGATGCCGAGCGCTTTCGCGGTGGCTTCGAGAACTTTCGGTCCTCCCGTGTGCATCACCCAGCTCTTGATATCGCAGCGCTTCAATCCCTGCTCACCGAGGAATGTGTCGACGTCTTCCCCGAGGTGCTTCACAACGGTATCGGGCACTTCCGGCGAAAGCACGATGTTGAAACCCTTTTCAGAAATATCCCAGCCCATCACGCGCTCGGTGTTGGGGTAGAGAATCGACTTCGTCGCGAGAATTTCGGGACCTTTCGATTCGCGCTCCGAGCCAACCACGACAGTGGCGGCCGCGCCATCTCCGAAGAGCAAAGCTGATATCAGATGCGCCATCGACAAATCATTGCGCTGAAGGGTGAGCGAACAGAGTTCGACAGAAACCAACGCCGCCGCCTGATCCGGATAGCCGTGCACGTAATCCGCGGCGCGCGAAATTCCCGCAGCGCCAGCGACGCAGCCCAGTCCGAAAATTGGAATCCGCTTGATGTTCTGCGAAAGCCCCATGCGATTCACGAGCCGCGCATCAATCGACGGCGCAGCGATGCCCGTCACCGACGTGACGAAAATCGCGCTCAACTCGTCGGGCTCGATTCCCGCGCGTGCAAGCGCACGACACAGCGCCTTCTCACCCAAGTCCAGCGCGCATTCGATCCAAACGTTATTCGCCTGGCCGAATGTCTCCATATTCTCGTAAAAACCAATCGGGCGGACGGTGTACCTTCCCTCGACCTGCATGCTCTCATCGAGGCGATCCAGAATCGCAGGATTTGGTAAGCGATGTCGCCAGTCGTTCTTTAGCGCTTCCACCAACAATTCTTGCTTGTAATAGTGCTCTGGAAACGCACTTGCAACGCTAGCAATTCTCATTCGTCAGGCTCCTAGGGATGCGTTATGGCTCGGGGGATATTACATCGAGTGGGGCTTTTAACCCACGAAGATTTGCGTAAATTCTTTCTCAAGGGTCTCTATGTATACTACGGCAATCGGACGCCTAACGGGGCATAAATAAAAGAAAACCCGAGCCCGCTGGGGGAGGCGGACTCGGGTCGGGGGTTGAGAGGGGCTTGGGCCGGTAAACTTTGTAGTTTCTGCTTGTTTCGAGCGCTCAGCTGTCTGCGGTTAATAGTTCCAGCGCCTCAGTATGAGCGTCACTCGAAAGACTAATTGCAGCCCTAGGACCAAGAGCGTGTCGCGCACGGCGTTCATGCGGTTCCGCAGAGCCGACGCTGAATCCTTCGAAAGCGGCGCTGCGCTGCCAATCGTCTCGCGCCGTACTTCCCAACGGTTACCTGCCAAGGCGCTCATTGATTATCGCGTCCTAGTTGACTACGTAGACCGGGTTGTCGTGCTCGACGCACACAACCATGGATTTGAAAATATCTATGTCCCAGCTGTCCGCGATTCGAAGCCTGACGATGTCGTCAGTCTCCGACAACATTCGGCCGCGGAGCGGAACGCGTAGGTTCCCCGCCACCACTCGTAGCACCACCGGTTGCCCCATCCAAGCTGCGTAGCCGCCTTCCATTCGCCCCTCCTCAGGAGACTCCTGCAACGATTCAAAGTTTGAGGCTGGGCTGCGGACTGGCCAATGGTACAGGGAGCTATGTTTGGTAGGAGGGTAGTACTACTCCGTAAGTAGCTGATTCCGAGGCTCGTACGGTTCTTTGAGCCGGAAGAGTGGAGATTGACGGCGAAGTGCCTTTAAAAAGCGAAACTGGAGGTTTCGTTGCGAGCCAGCGCCTGCTGTTTTTCTGCTATTGTCTTAAGTAGTAGTCCAAAGGCCATGATCGAATCGCTCAAACAACTATTGGCGCACCTGTATGACGTTAAAGGCCTCATCGACTGGGGCGGTCCCGTTCTAGTGTGCGCAATCGTATTCGTCGAGACCGGAATGTTTGTAGGTTTTTTCCTTCCGGGTGATTCTTTGCTTGTTACGGCGGGCGTATTCGCCGGCGCAGGACATACCAGCATAGCGGCGTTGCTGATCTTCGTGACACTGTGCGCAATTGCGGGCGATCAGCTTGGATACTGGATCGGCCGGATGGCCGGGCAAAGTCTTTACAAACGCGAGGATTCGCATTTCTTCAAGAAGCGCCATCTCGAGCGTGCCCATCAGTTCTACGAAAAATACGGCGGCAAGACGGTGATCCTGGCGCGCTTCGTTCCCATCGTCCGGACTTTCTGTCCGCCGGTGGCTGGCGCTGCCAAAATGAGCTATTCGCGCTATCTTGTCTACGACATCTTTGGAGGGTTCCTCTGGGTCTGGAGCATGACCCTCTTAGGCTACACCCTGGGCCGAAGCATTGCTAATATTGACAAGCGGATCCACATTGTCATCGCCATCGTTGTGGTCGCGTCCCTCCTGCCGGCCATCTATTCGGCGTGGAAAGCGAACCCAGGCAGAAGCAATCTCACCCAAGCACGTCGAAGTCGAGGGAAAATAACCACAGGCTTCAAGTCTTCGTAGTTCGAAGTACTTTACGTCACAGCCTCGGATCAAAAGAAAAACGGGGAGCCTGGCGGCTCCCCGTTTTTTCTTTGTTCGTATGCCGTCATTCATGTCGAAGGCATCAACGACGGCGCGCACCGCAAAAGCGGTGTGTAAACGGCTATCAAAATTCTAGGCCCGGTGGAGTCATCCTTTCTCCTTTCCGTGCACTAGCAACTACAAATCGCTTTTACTCCCGTGCGAAGCCGGGTGCAAGCGAAATTTTGTGCTCATCACGAAACACAATCCTAGTCCACATTATCTGGCTTACCGCGGCTCGTGCCCATGATTCGCGTTACTGTTATGGCTCTCGCCACCGCGCGTGCCCGAACCTCCCCCCTGCGGTGCGCTGTGCTGTTGACTCGAATTCTCGTGCGGGACTGGTGCATGCGACGGCTGACCATGTGAGGCCGCTTCCCCCGAAGGACGAGTATTATGCGACTCGTTCACTTGCGGCGCACTTCGTGCAGGGTGCGGTGCCAGCTCGGGGGTTGCATGCGACGCCCGTGCGGCTGGCGCTGTGTGCTCCGCGTGTGTTGGTGCCGTGTGCTCCGTACGAGGGAGCGTCTTTTCAGTGCTCGAGTTCGAGTGCTCAGGCGCTGCAAGCGACGTGTGCGCCGGCGCTGTGTGCTCAGTGCGCCTCGGCGTCGAACGCTCCGTGTGTGCGGGCGCCTTCTCGGTCCGCGCATTCGAATTGCGTTCAGGCGTTGCGTGCGACGTGTGTGCTGCCGGCGCGTTGTGCTCCGTGTGCGTCGGCGTCGTCCCAACAGGCGTCTTTTCCTCACGCGCAGGAGCTCGCTCTCGGCTATTTGCGGCTCCCGCCGTGTTGGCGGTGCGAGAATTGCCAGCGCCAGAATTGCCCGTACGAGAGCTTCGCGTCTCGGCCGCGTTGCGTCGTGAATTGTCTACTCTGTATGATGCATTCCTTTCTGCTCCGCCCCTTGCTGCCACCGAGCCATGTTGGAAATCGCCCGGCCGCTGCGTTGCTGCAACTGCCGGCCGTCCTCGATTCTCAGAAGCTAGCTGCTGGCGGTCGCTCCGCGCGAGCCTTTCTTGACGAACCTGGGTCGCAGTCGGTCCTATGCGCCTCTCTCTCGCGGCAGCTTCTTGCCTCGCCGTCGGACGCGCGTCGATTCCGCCACGTCCGCCGTTGTAACTCACGTGGCTAAACGACCGATCCTCCACGGTCTTGTAATAAGTATCGTGTATCACCGTCGTGTCGATGCGATTCACCGACCGGTTGTAAACGAAAACTCCGCCACGCCAATATCCTCCAACGTAACCTACGCCGGTGTACCCGAATCCATAATCAATGCCGCCATAAAATCCTACCGTCGGGCCCCAAAAACCCGCGTGCCATACATAGACGTCGTCGCCCCAACCCCAGTAGCCTGGCGTCCAGTAAAGGCCGACCTCAGGGGCGAGCACCCAGGTTCCGGGCACCCAATAATACCCATCGGGTCCCCAGGCCCAATAACCTGGCGTCCAGATATATCTTGGACCGGGGCAAAGTGGTTGGATGTACACCGGCAGCGGTGGCGGCGGTGAAGTAATGGAAATACCGACGCTCACTTGTGCATTCGCACTACTTGGAAACGAAAGCATTCCCGTTGCAAGTAGAAGGAAAAAGATTCCATAACAGATTTTGCACATGAGTAGCCTCCTAGAAAAAGAGGGGGTAATCAAAATGTTAGGCCGCTGGATGCCCGGTGCCAATGCCGGAATCCGTGTAGCGAAAACCCATGGAAGTGTTTGCCTGACAGGTGTTTGCTGTAGAATTTACTGCCCATACTGATAAAGCGAGAGGGGGCCAAAATTGAAAGGGAATCCTCTGGGGGCTCGATCGATTCGAATAAACGCTGCAAGGTTGGCCGGCGCCGTTTTTATAGCGGGATATTTCTTCAGCGCTGCTTTCACTTCCGCCCCGCTGAAAGCTCGCCCGTCGCACCAACACGAAATTCAACAGGACTTAAGCAAAGCCCAGGGAGGAAGCATGGCTGCACAACATGCGAGCGGGCCTTTCGATGTGAAATTGGTTCCGCAAGGAGCACCTGATAAAGCCGAGGGCTCAACCCTTGCTAGAATGTCGCTCGATAAGCAGTATCACGGCGGGCTTAAAGCGACGGCCAAGGGCGAAATGCTTACGGCGGGAACTGAAGTGCAAGACTCGGCTGGCTACGTCGCGATTGAACGCGTTACCGGCACGCTGAATGGCCGCACGGGAAGCTTCGTCTTGCAGCACTGTGGAACACTCACGCGGGGCACTCCCGTGCTAAACATCACGGTCGTCCCGGATTCAGGCTCAGGGCAGCTTAGTGGAATCACGGGGAAGCTCACAGTGATAATTGAAGGTGGAAAGCACTCTTACGAATTTGAATACGAGCTTCCGCCGGCACACTAACAAACTGTGATTCCGAGCTTTTGTCGAACTCGCGGCTATTTGAGGAACAGAGCTTCGCGGAGTTGGTCGCGTCCTACGAAAGTCTTCGACGACCTGAATTTTCCGAACAGGTCGAGGATCTCGCGATTCTGAAAAACATGCGCGTGAACGGCAAGCGTTGGCGCAGGCAGCATTTCGATCGTTTGCGTGTCCACGATTCGATACCGGTGGAAGCGTTCCGCGGGCCTGCTGTGAAACATGGCTAAAATTATGCCTGACGGTTGCAGCAGCGAATAGAGCCTTTCCATCGCGCGGGGCAATAGCTCGGCGTCAAAATAATCCAGTAGGTCCCAGGCCAGAACGCCGTGAAAGCTCCCTTCCGCATAGCGCAAGCCGGTTTCGAGAAACTTTTCGGCTAAATATGCCTGCGAAATCTTCTGCTGGCCATTGCCAACCGGCGCGAGCCGCAAACCTTCCTCTTCAGCACTCAGAAATTCCTTCCACGAGCGCAGCGAATCTTCTGTCGTGACGCGATAACCTTTTTCGATGAAAAAATTGAGCGTGGCTTGCGACACTTGTCCGAGATCAAGGATCCGGGGAGTCTTTTCGTCTTCGAGGTGCTGAAGGAATTCCTTCAAACCATTTGAGACGCGAAAGTTCGGAGATAAGGAAGCCGCAGAGCCGGATGACCCAGCGCCGGGCTTTGATTGAACCGCCGTACCGCTATTCCCCGTGCGAGTTTTAGCCGTCCAGTTCATTTAGCTCATTCCCCGGAGGCGTGTGCGATCGCGCGCGGCGCATCTTTCGTTGTCACAGTCGCAGCCGACGAAATGCGCGCGATGTCTTCTGGCTGCTTAGCGCCGTCTGCGCGCGTCATCTCGACTTTGCCACGTAACTTCGCGCCGTCATCAATTGCGATGCGGGGTGTGATGAGGCTGCCTTGCACCCGGCTCGATCCGCCAAGTTGGACTCCCGCCGACGCTTTCAGGTCGCCGATCACGGTGCCCTCGACTACGATTTCACGCGCCACGATATTGGCTTTCACTTTTCCGTTTGGACCGACGGTTACTTTCGTCTCCGGAAAGTGAAATTGCCCTTCGGCCTCGCCGTCAATGTAGAGGTCGTCGTTGCCCGAAATCTCGCCGTTGATCCGGATTCCTGACGATATTCGCGAAATTCCACGAGCAACAGGCGAAGGCGCAATGGCTGGCGCAACGGGTTGCGAGGGCGGAGCTGCCAATGGCACTGAATTCGCAGGAGCGGACGACCGAATCTCGGCCGCGGGAGCGACTGGCGACGCTGCTGGAGACGCCGTTTGGGTCTTGCCCGGCACGGCCGCGGTTGAATCTAAGGATTGCGAAGTTGGTTTCCCATCTGCGGGCTTACGCCACATCAAAATTCCTCCCCGAGCACAATCGCTAGGATCGCTCGGCCGGGCGGCAGGCGCATCCAAAACGTGCTCGAACTATAGTACAGGGGTGTCCAGGCTGTAAATCGAGACTACAACGCTTTTTCTCAACTGAGCACGGGGCATAGGGCTCGCAACTCGACCCGCGGAGACGGCGTGCACGTCGCTATTGCGAAGTTCCCAACGAGCCACGACGTAGCCGACCAACTCATAGAAAAACGTCTTCAATCCCTCGCGTGTGCGCCACCAGCTGTTAGGATCGTAAGCAGGGTCGGGCGCGGCCACCATCCGAAGTTCCGTGCCCGGTGCCAAAGCATGCTCGTAAATAAAGCGAGCGCGCCGGGTGTGGTAATTCGATGTGACGACTATGATTTTCTTCCACCCGTGAGTCACAAGAAACTCGGACACGGCGCCGGCTTCGTCAAGCGTATTGCGCGCCCGGTTAGGGAAACGAACTACGGCGGTCGCGGGGACGCCGCGATCTGTGAGATCGTGCTGCATCAGTTCCGCAATTGACGCATAAGGACGCAACGTACGGCCGCTCGCGACAATCCGCGGCGCCCAACTGGCCCGATAAACATCGGCGGCGCGTGAAGCCCGGACCGCCTCGTAGTCATCGTCGCTCAGGATCACGATCGCGTCAGAAGCCTGCGGGGATTCGTCAACGACCCAGAAATTTCCGGCGAAACGAAGGATCGGGTAGCGCGCCAGATAGATTACAAACGCGAATATCGCCAGGAAGATTAGAAACAGGAGACGGAAGAAAATTCCCCCTCGATCGGCGCGAACGAACGATTCAAATCTGTTCTCGCTCGCTGTCATTTCGCAGGGTCGAGTTGGCGCAGACGCTCGGCCGCTTCCTCGGGAAGCAACCCGTTAAAATAAACCTCCTTGATGCTGTACGACTTGCTTCGCGTTTCGACGATGGGAAGTATTTCGATGTGCCAGTGGTAATCGCCCGCGATCGTTCGCCAGTAATCACTAAGCTCGCCCTTTGTTTGAAGCGTATTGGGCGCGGTGTGCACCACCATGTGGTAAGCGTCAGAAATTTTCAGCAAGCGGCGCAACGTGCGGCCCACCAGGCTCGCGAGATGGCGCCTGTTTTCTCCGGGCGCGAGCGCTTCGAATTGGTGATTGTGCGTTCGCGGCATCAACCACAGTTCGTAAGGTACGCGGGAAGCATAAGGACAAAAGGCGAAGTAGTCGCCGATATTGTCCACGATGCGTTTCTTTTGCCGCACTTCCTGGCGAAGAATGTCACAAAAAACGCAGCGTTCGCGGTCGCGAAACCATTCCCGCGCAGCGCGCAGCTCGTAAAGGATACGCCGAGGGACAAATGTGGTCGCGGTCACTTGGGAATGAGAATGTGACCATTCCTCTCCGGATTGAGGACCTTGATTCTTAAACACGGCCACATATTTGAAGCGGGCGTCGCGCTTCAGGTCCCCTATCCGCATGGCATAAGCTTCGAGCACACGCTCGATCTGTTCGTCCGGCATTTGCGCCAGGAATCGGGCATGGTCGGGCGTCTCCACAATGATTTCGTGGGCGCCGGTTGCGTCCATACGATCGTAGATTCCTTCCGCTGTACGCGACGTGTCGCCCTCGATGTGATAAAGCGGCCGGAAATGCGGATAGGTGCGAACTTGCCACGGTCCCTGCGAGGGAAGGTCGAGAATGACTTTTGTCTCCAGGCGATTTTCAGGACAAAGTGGACAGGGATCAGGCCGAGGTTTCTCGCGTTCCGGATGACCGACCACAACCCAACTGCGGGTAATTGGATCTTTACGAAGTTCCATTTTTGGTATGAAAAGTGCGCCGGCCATCTTATAACGCTTACCGCGTGTGGGCAAAAGGAAGTCAGCGCTCAGACAAAATAAAATTGCAGTGCGGAAACACGAACTGCAAATACGATTCCTAGTAGATGATCAGCGCGTGTAATGCGTGGGCGTAGGGCCAACTTCGAGACGGTGCCGGTCCCAGATGGCGCCTTCACGGGTGTAGTTAGCCATCTCGAAATCCTGGGTCAACTCGAGACAATCCGTGGGGCAAGCGTCTTCGCACAGACCACAGAACATGCAGCGCGAAGTGTCGTAGGTGAATGTAGTGAGAACTTTGCGGCGAGTAGCATCGTCGCGAAGCCAGCCGACGACGATTAGATTTTCAGGACACGCGAGGGCGCACAGATTACAGGCGATGCACAGCGATTCGCCCGTTTCCGGGTTCATGTTCAGACGCGGAGCACCGCGATACCGCTCGGCGACCATGGGACGCTCAAGCGGATACTGCTCGGTATAGATGTTCTTGGGCGCCTGATAACGGAAGGTCAGCCACATCCCCTTGAGCAGGTCGACAAGGAAGAGACGGCGCAGAAGGTCTTTCATCGAATCGTAGTCTGACCGTCAGCGAAAAAATTGTCAAGGTACAGCGAAAGGTGCAGTTTCATCCGCGGTATGCGGTTTCGCCTTCGCAATGAATTCGCCAAGCACTGCCTGACGCATCAAGTCCGGAGGCAGCAAACCCTGCGCCAGGACGAAGTCGTGGAAATCCTTCTGGTTGAATTTGGCGCCGAGTGCCGATTCAGTGTCCTTCCGGAGAGACAGCAATTTTGTATAGCCATAGAAGTAACTGTTAGCTTGACCGGGAGCGCGGTAGGTAAAGCGCTCCACTTCCTCCTTGGCGAAGGCGTGCGACAGGACGACATCCTTTTCCAGTACGCGATAGGCGTCGCCCGGCTGGATCTTGCCCGATTGCAGTTCGGGGTCCAGGAATGCACGCGCGGCGCGAAGCAGGCGTAGATCGAGCGAGATCAGCTGCCCTTCCGACGGCATAGATGGCTCGATAATATATTCGGCATAAAGTCCCCAGCCCTCTACGTTGGTGCTGTTGAAGGCAAATTTTGCACGGGCAAGCGAAACACCGTGTTCGAGCATGGAATCAAATTGCAGTTCGTGGCCGGGGCGGGCTTCGTGAGCGGTGAGCGTCCACGCCGCGGCATCGTAGGTGAAGTCGTCATACTTATCGGTGGCGCTTTCGCCCGCCGGCCCGGGGATATTCAACGGAAGAACGAATTCACCTTTCTGCCCGGTGTTGTGAAGAAACGGCGGCGGGACCATGTGCGGGGCGGGCTGCTGGGCAGTCTCAGCGGCTGTGGCGATGCGAATGCGGGCTGGACGATCGGGCAGCGTCACGATCTTCTGGGTGACGATAATTTGCTCGATTTGCTTCAGGCGATTCTCATAGAACGGAAGAATCGCGTCGCCGACGAGCTGCTGTTTTTTCAGCTCGTGAATCACGTCGCGATAGTCACTTGACGGAAGATTTCGTTCTTTCGCGATGCGCGCGGCAATAGGCTGCATCTCGCCCTGAATCTCTGTGAATGCGTCGTGCGCCATTGCGGCTATCTTCGCGGGCGCGATGTCGATCCCATACTGCTCGAGATTCAAGGCATATTCTTCAGGGGGCAGACGGAAATCCGATCGTGCCTTTGGCAATATGTTTTCTCGAATCCATGCGTCATAGTCGGTGAGCTGCACCTTGAGCTTGCCGAATGGTTCCTGCCAACCTTCCAACTTGTATTTCGTTAAGAGGGCCGCGATCCCGTCGATGTAGTTCGAATTGCGCGAGAGTTCGGTTTCGATTTCAACGCGCGCAGGGTACACGATTGCGGGCTTCGCCATCTGCTCGATCGCTCGTTGCTTCAAAATTTCCGCGATTGGTGGATAGCCGGGCTCGATGCCGGCATATTTGCGCAAGCGCACAACAGCGGCGGGACGGCGATCAGAAGCCGTCTGTTCATCGAGCAAGATCTGCACACCAGCGAATACGTAGCCACTGGCGTTGATAAACGGCACTTCGTGGGCGCGCGCGAAATCTTCGGCCCGAAATTGCAGCTCAACCGAGCGGATCATGATCTGCAAATCCTGCGCGACTTCCTTTTGCTGCTGCTGCGCGGCGGCAGCTTTCAACTTTGCTAGCACTTCGGCGGTTTCCTGGCGCTCCAGGTCTTCGTCGGCTCGCGTGGGCTGAGAAATGAGCGGATCGTACTGGCTCAACCCTTCTCGTGTACCGCGATCAGGATGATGCTTCATCATGACGACAAAGAGCTGATTTGCGTAGCCGTTGCTGACGGCGATCCAGGATTGATCCGCTGGCGGACGATTGCTGGCGAGCACTGATAAGAACATCACAACGCCAAGTGGAAGCAAAACAGTTTTTAGCATTGGCATCCTCTTCAATAATTCGCGCAATCTCGCGCTCGAAGATTCTCGGCGCCTAGTAAACCATGCAACATAGCGAATCGCAATTCGCGTGCGAATTCGGGCGCCGAATTTGGTCGGTCAAAAATTCCCAGAAGGCGATTTTTCTGCCGATTAGAAAGTGTTAACCATCAATGGTTTCAAACGCTTACGGAAATTTCCAATCGCGCTACCGTAGATTAAGCTTTGACTCACGGCAGGCTGTGAAGTGAGCGGGAAAGGATGGGCGTTTAGTGCCAGCTGAAGGCTTGCCAAGATCGAACTTCCGGATGAAGAGCGCCAGTGGAGCGCCGATTAAGACAATCCAGCCGAGAGCTGTGAAGCAATCCAGGAAGCTTTGAAATGATGCCTGCAGCTGGAGGAGTTGACCTAATTTAGCTTGGGCGTGAAGCGCGGCATCCGCGGGGGAGAAACCGTGGATAGCGAAATATCCGGTGAATGAATGCAGCATATTGCGGTAGTGCGGGTCGCCATTCGTGATGTGCGCGACAAGGACGGATTGATGACGCTGAGCTCTCCGCGCGAGCATCGTGGTGACAAAAGCGATACCGAAGCTGGCGCCTTGATTTCGGAAAAGATTGGTAAGACTCGAGGCTTTGTTGTTTTTGTTTTTGGGCAGGAAAGAGTAGGCCACCTGGCTCACCGGCACAAAGAGAGGCGCAATTCCCAGCCCCTGAAGCGCGCGAGCCACGGCGAAGTGGCGGTAGTCGGCTCCCAGATCGAAGTTCGCGAAGTGCCACATCGCTATCGCGAAAATGCAATAGCCTACTCCGATTAGCGGCCGCACACCCACTTTCGGCAGAAGTGAAACGACGACGGGTGCCAGCACCACAAT
This sequence comes from uncultured Acidobacteriota bacterium, assembly GCA_963729525.1. Lineage (GTDB taxonomy): Bacteria > Acidobacteriota > Terriglobia > Acidiferrales > UBA7541 > Palsa-295. The sequence goes on along the minus strand of CAVSOB010000005.1, from coordinate 320,466 downwards.
TACCAGAGCACCAGGGCCTAGGACGAGGCCTGCGTCTGTTGCGGTGTAGCCGTAAAGCTGCTGGAGCATTTGCGGAATCAAAACCGTCGAACCGAACAGCGCAAAACCAAATAAGAAATAGAAAATACTGGCCAACGCAAAATTCCGATCGCGAAGTAGACGGATCTCGACGACTGGGTCAGGATGACGCCACTCCCACACAGCCGCAACTATCAGCGCACTGATGGCGATCAGGAAGAAAACCAAGATAAATTCACTTTCGAACCAGTCGTCGATTTGGCCGCGATCGAGGACGACCTCGAGACACGCAAATCCAATGGCGATGAGCACGATTCCCAGGCCGTCAATTTTCAGCTTGCCGCCTCGACGCGCTGCTTCGACCTCGCGAGTAAACTCCGGCGGGTCAGAGACGAGCCGGCTGGTGAGAATCACTGAAATGATTCCGATAGGGATGTTGATGAAGAAAACCCAGCGCCAGCTCCAATTGTCGGTGATCCAGCCGCCGAGTGGAGGACCGACCACCGGCGCGGTAACAATCGCCATGCTGTAGAGCGCGAAGGCGGCTGCGCGTTTGGACGCAGGAAACGTATCGACCAGGATCGCCTGCTCGACGGGCGCGAGACCGCCTCCTCCGACACCCTGCAAGATACGGAAAAAAATCAGGAGACCGAGGCTTGGAGCGATTCCGCACAGGAATGAACTGATACTGAATAAGACAACGCAGGTCATGTAGTAACGTTTGCGTCCGAAGACGCGGCTGAGCCACGCCGACAGCGGCAAGACGACGGCGTTCGCGACAAGGTAGCTCGTGAGCACCCAGGTGCTTTCGTCGTAGCTTACGGCGAGGCCGCCGGCAATGTGCGGGAGCGCAACGTTAGCGATTGCGGTATCGAGCAGCTCCATGAAGGTGGCGAGGGTGACGGTGATCGCGATGAGCCACGGGTTAATGGCTGTTCGCGGAGCAGGCAATGCCAAAGACGCCGAAACTGCGATGGACTCGCTCATGCGCGATTCGGTAGGTTGGATGTTTGACGAGACCGGTCGGTCGCATTTATGATATACTCGGTTTAGGGAAAAGACCAGTCGGTCTCAGCGCGAGACCCGATGGCTGAAGATACAAGCGGCTTCGGGTCGAGCGGGCACGGCATGCTGTGCCCCTTCTGGAACGCAAGACTGGCTTGGGAGGCGAGCTATGACGAAGGGAGAGCGGACGCGGCAGGAAATTGTGCGGAATGCCGCGCCGATATTTAACACAAAAGGGTATGAGGGCACTTCCCTTTCGGACCTGATGGCCGCGACCGGGTTGCAGAAGGGAGGAATCTACCGTCATTTTGCGAGCAAAGAAGAGCTGGCAGCTGAGGCGTTCGATTACGCGTGGGGGAAAGCTGTCAGCGGAAGGCTCGATGGTGTGTCAGATGTATCGAACAGCGTCGATCGCATCAATAGAATGATCGCGAATTTTGTGGAGCGGCGCTCGGGGCTCGTGGCAGGGGGCTGTCCCCTGCTCAATACTGCGATTGAGGCGGACGACGGCAATCCATTACTACGGAGCCGCGCCAGGAAGGCGCTGCGAGCGTGGAGTGAACGAATCGTCGAAGTGGTGAAAGAGGGCAAGCGTAAGCAGGAAATTAATGCTCGGACGGATCCGCGAAGGCTTTCGCAGTTGATCATTGGCTCGTTGGAAGGGGCGCTTATGATCAGCCGGATTGACGCGAACGATGGAGCGCTCGCTGATGCGCGAGCTTTCCTAAACGAGTATTTGGAGGAAAAGGTTCGCGCCGCAAAGCGGGATGCGTCGCGAAAGCGGGTTTCGTAACGAGTTAGGGACTTTTCAGGAATATGAGGAGATATGTGATGGCGGCGAACCAATTTAGCGTGGAACGCTTTAGCATTAGTTCTCTGAAAAGCTTCAATGAAGTGGTAAAGACGCTCGAGGCATCCGTCGGACATCCCAACATGAATACATTTATGAGCGATATCACGTCGGCAAAATCATTTGCTGATCTCGAGAATCTTGTCAACGCGGTGACTAGCCCGGCAGGCCTGATGCAATTTGTGAAGTTCGATCTGGGCGAGATCGTCCGCAAAGAGCGTGGGGGTAATGCGCCGCGCAGCCTGCGGTATTTGATTGGCAATCCACTCATCATGAAACAGATGCTGGAGCGCTCGCCTGATGCAGGATCATATGCACCGGTAACTGTTCTTGTGGACGAGCGGCCAGACGGGGTGCGGCTTTCCTACGACCGAATGGCGAGCTTTCTCGCTCCCTATGGAAATGACGACGCATTGAGAGTGGCGCGGGACTTGGACGGAAAGATTGAAACGCTGCTGACGAAAGCAGCAGAGTAAATACTGAGCCGCCCACCCTCGACTTCCCGCGCCGAAGGTTGGGCGGTCAAAACTGTTGCCGAACCTTACCAAAGACGTTAGCGACCCTGTGCCCGGCTTCGACTCTGCGGACCGCTGTTTACGTTGGGCACTTCCTCACCAAGCGCAGTTGCCAAATCGATCTGGTGATCCTGCTCTTGCATGAGAATCTGACGAATCTGCTCGGCCATCGCAAACTCGCCGAGCGCTTCGCACTGGCGGACGCGATCGCGATAATTGCGTATTGTCTCGTTTTCGTTTTCGAGGTCAAAACGCAACATGTCTTTGGCTTTGTCGGAGGTGCGGACGGGCTTGGGTGCGACACTAGGCATCTTGCCGAGGTAGTCGATTTGACGAGAGACGGTGAGAGCGTGATCGAGCTCCTGCTTCGCGTGGATCTCGAGCTGGTTAGCAATGTCCATGTACTCGGCGCCCTTCAGAACCTGCGAGTACACGACATACGAAATGATGGCCTGATATTCGCGGGAAAGGTCTTCGTTTAAAAGCTCCGCGAGGCGGTCACGGGAAATTTCAGTTTCGGTTGGTGCGGGCTTCGGCTCGGCCATTGAATTCCTCCTTAGATTTGAAACGAAAGGTGTGAATCTTCAGCGTCGCGCAATCAGTGCAGGGCACCGTCGTGCTAACACCAGTATCCTACCAGTTCGGCGATGGAGCTAGCGATGCTTCGCCGACTTCGGAGCGCAGCGCGGCCGACCAATGTACTGCTACCCGGTCCATTCGCTTACAGCAAAAACAACTCTGCTGGGCGCGCGTGTTATTCTCATCGAGCCTATGAACGGAAGTTCAAACGACGTGGAATTTATGAAGGCCGCGCTGAACGAGGCGCGCATTGCGGGAAGCCGTGGCGAGGTTCCCATCGGTGCAGTTATCGTCCTCGATGACGCAATCATTGCAGGCGCAGGGAATCGATCGATTATCGATTGCGACCCTACGGCACATGCGGAAGTCATCGCGTTGCGAGACGCTGCACGTAAGATCGGAAACCACCGTTTACTTGGAACCACTTTGTACGTGACCATCGAACCGTGCGCGATGTGCGCGGGTGCGATGATACAGGCGCGTATCGCGCGGCTGGTCTATGGCGCGGACGACTCGAAAGCAGGCGCCGTACGATCTTGTTTTTCAATTCTCGAGTATGAAAGGCTGAATCATCGTGTGGATGTGACTTCAGGCGTGCTGGCCGAACAGTCGGTCGAATTGCTGCGCGCTTTTTTTGAAGTGCGCCGATGACCCCGATGGGGGGCGCGCAATCCCGCTAGCGAGATGAAACTTTCCGTCCAGGTTTGGTTCGCAAGGCATTGCTGTAACCGATTTGCAAGAGCTCGTGCAGCGCGTCTGGATGGACTTTCGAAAGCCTGACGAGCACCCAGGGATAGTTACGATAGTGGTCGGTGATGAAATAGGTTTCTGGGTCGCCGGCCATCAACTCTTCTCGCTGCTCAAACGGCATCTTGAGCACGATCGTGTCGGGATCTTCTTCGTTGCGCCAACGGACAAAAAGTTTCCCTTTGACTTTCAACGCAGGCGTTCCATACGAAGTGCTTTCTTCGACATTTGGAAACGTGAGCGCCATGCGGCGGACAGTGTCATAGGAGATTGTCTGAGATCGCTTCACGAAAATCTGCTCCTTGGATTCATCGCTATCTTAACGCGAACGCCTGGAGTTCTGTGCCTCATGCCATTGCGAATGCAGATACGCCTGAACTCCGCTCGCTTGCGGACCGGGATTTGATTACACTTTTCTGATTCTCACATAGCGTTCGTGTGCTCTGGAGGAGATGCTCCATATGGGTAATCTTATTTTGAGTAGGCGTAGAAACCTCATCTGGCGTAGCCTTTATCTTGCCGCTCTCTGCATCTTCGCGGCCAATACGCTGCACGCGCAGACCAAGGCTCCCGATCCCCATCAGAACCTCCTGAGCCAGTTCAGCGATTCGATGGACGAACTTACCGCGCGCGTTTCGCCGGCTGTGGTGCAAGTACGCGTGACCGGTTATCGGGCTGTGGAAGACAAGGATCAGGACGAGACAGGGCTGATCGGCCGGCAGCGCAGCCTCGCCTCGGGCGTAATTGTCGATCCCGATGGCTACATCATCACGAATGCGCATGTGGTGAAAGGGGCACAGCGCGTGCGAGTGTTCCTGACGCCCGGAGTCGAAGGGGAATCTCAGGTGCGAAGCAGCCTTGGTGTCGGTGAACATCCTGCGCCGCTCGAAGCCAAAATCGTCGGCATCGCATCGACAATCGATTTGGCGCTGCTGAAAGTCGAGGCAAAAAACCTGCCTACCCTTCCCTTCGCTGACTATCGAAATCTCAAGAAGGGGCAAATCGTTCTGGCGTTCGGGAATCCCGAAGGACTCGAAAATTCAGTGACCATGGGAATCGTGAGTGCGGTGGCGCGGCAGGCAGATCCCAGCACGCCGATGGTCTACATCCAAACCGACGCACCCATCAATCCAGGCAACAGCGGCGGGCCGCTCGTGGACACCGAAGGCCGCCTGGTGGGAATCAATACGTTCATACTTTCCGAAACCGGTGGCAGCCAGGGACTGGGATTCGCGATTCCCAGCAGCTTGGTGGAATTTGTTTACGGGGAGCTTCGGAAATATGGACGCGTGCATCGCAGCATCATCGGCGCGAGCTTACAGGAAATCACTCCCGACCTTGCCGCCGGACTTTCGCTTGCACGACAAGAAGGTGTGATCGTTTCGGATATTCTTCCGGAAGGTCCTGCGGCAAAAGCCGGCCTGAGGATTGGCGACGTGATCGTGACGCTGGACGAGAGGACTATAGGAGCGCTACCGATTGCTGAGATGATTATCACGACGAAGCCGCCGGGCGCGATTGCCCACTTTGAGGTCTTGCGCGGAACGCAGAAAATCCCACTCAACATTCCGGTGGCGGAGCAGAAAGAAAAGATAGATCGGCTTGCTGATCTTATTGATCCTGCAAAATCACTTGTGGCGAAACTGGGAATCTTCGGAGTGCAGGTGGATGCGAAGCTGGGCGACGATGTGGAGGATTTGCGTATTCCGTCAGGCATTGTAGTCGCGGCCCTTTCGGCGGACCTTTCTGGGATCGAAACGGATCTACAAGTGGGTGACGTGATTCACGCTGTGAACGGTTCGCGCGTGGAAACGCTGGACGGCTTGCGCGCCGCTTTAAATGCAATTCGCCCGGGTGGCGCGGGCGTCCTGCAGGTGGAGCGCGATGAAAAGTTGACCTACGTTACATTTGAAACCGAGTGACGCCGAGGAAAGCCCTTCTCCCGACCGAGTTGTGAGGGAATCGGCCGTTTGTTAGACTTGTCGAGGAGAGGTGTCTGAGCGGTCGAAAGAGCTCGCCTCGAAAGCGAGTGTTGGGGAAACTCAACCGTGGGTTCGAATCCCACCCTCTCCGCCACAGTTTCTGGTTTGATTTCTTCTACTTAACGGCAGTGCTCTTCCCGTGTACCGATTCGAGGAGAGCTACCGGATCCTGTGCCCATGCGCCTCGTACGTCCGCTTCGGCCTGCTCCTGTCGTGCGCGTACCACGGAGTGTAATGCCTCTCCGCAATGCGCATGCTCGTATGTCCCAGGAGAATTGAAACCGGCTCAATCGGAACACCGGGTAAAAGCAGCTCCACTGCGAACGTATCGCGGAACCGCTGCGCGTGGCCGTCAGGAATATTTGCTTTCTCAAATAATTTTTTAAATTTGGCCTGCGAATCGCCCGTCGCGGTCTGGAGCTTCGACTCCCCCGTCCAGAAAAAATACCGCTCGCTCGTCGGAACCATCTCGTCCAGCGCAGAGACGACAACATCCGGTAGGGTGCAATACACGGGCACTCCTGTTTTTTGCCTATAGAGCGGGAGCTTCGTCCCGTTCAGGCGTTCGACGGCGCAGCCGACCGCATCGCTTGAAAGTAATGCACGAGAAGAAATTTCCGAAGACGCAGAAAGCGCAGCTCAACTCCGTTGACGATGCAATACTTACAAGAACGTTAACAGGGACTGTCACGAGTAATCGGGATTTGAATTGGCAGTAGGAAAACGATTTGTCCAAGTGATCCTTCGACGTATCGGTCTGCGCCAAATGTGCTCTCCCCGATAGGCGGCCAACCGACATCTTCGTGTGTTATAAGACTTGTCCGCTTATCCGGGGCGCACGCCAAATCGAAGGAAGGCAAGAATGGATCCTGTTGCCCGGGTTGTAGTTGAGATTTCCGGTATCCTCCTCCTTGGAGCACTTGGCGAGTTCATCTTCGCGCGAACGCGCGTGCCGGATGTGGTCTGGCTGGTGGCCGCCGGCATTCTCGCCGGGCCCATATCCGGTCTTATCCCGTCAGGGCTTCTTAGGCCAGGCGTCCCATTCTTTGGAGCTATTGCTCTGACCGTTATTTTGTCGAGTGGAGCGTTTCGTCTCCAACTTACCGAGGTGGCCGCAGCCGCGCCGCGCGGAATTCTTCTGGGTTTGTCGGGATTTGTTTTTTCTTTGATCGCCGTCTACGGGTTCTTTTGGCTGTCAACAAAACTGGGTTATGTGCGCCCCTCGCCGCCATTGACCTGGGTGATGGTAGGCGCCATAGTCGGCGGCACCAGTTCGGTTGTAATTGTGCCAACGATGGCAATGGCTCGGGTGCCTTCCAGAGTAGCGCGCATCCTGGAGGTCGAATCTTCCGCAACTGACGCACTCAGCGTCATTGTAACGATGGTGCTCATCGACTTAATCGTGAGCGGCAGTGCGGACATTTCTCGTCCGTTCATTGCCCTCGGGAGAGAACTCGGTGTAGGGGTGGTTCTAGGGGTAATCGCCGCTGCACTACTTGTCCCCGGGATACCCCCGATGCGGGACAAACCTCACGGCTACACCGTATTTCTCGCGTCAATGCTCGCATTGTACGGCATCACCGATTTTTTTAAGGGAAATGGCGCCATGGCGGTGCTGGTGGCGTCGCTTTTGATCGGTAACGCTTCGTCTATCGTGCCACGTCTATTTCCGGGCGCCCATGGACTTGAGTTCTCGGCCACGGAGACAACACGGGTCATGCAAGACCAGATGGCGTTCCTTATCAAGTCGTTCTTCTTTTTTCTGATTGGCCTGATGTTCCCGACGGACCTGAGACAGATTACCCTTGCGGCGATCGGTGTGATGTTCCTGATGGTGATGCGGGTTCCAGCAGTGATGCTTTCGACCAGGAGCATGGGACTCGGGAAGAAGGAGTTCTGGTTCCTAACTGCGGCCATACCTCGCGGTCTTGCCGCCGGTGTGCTGTCCACGCTTCCGATGCAATATGGGGTTCCGGGGGCGGAGAATCTGGCCCCAGCCATATTCGCCGTAATTGTTCTCAGTGTTCTCGTTTTTGCCTTTGGTTTCTCGATTGTCGGTCGGTTGCCCGACGAGCCCGCACCCATTGGAGAAATTCATGGACCTCATACGCCTCAATAAGACCTGTTTCCCCCAGGGATGCGGTCTCCCTTGTTGTGTTCGCCCAAATCAACGAGGATTCGGGCGATCAACCCAGTCCAGCCAGTTTGGTGGCTGGCGTTCGGTGGCCCTTAGAAGGAAGATCATGACGAATTGTCTTTCAACGCGAAGCGAAGATAGAGGTATCCGATCGAGCCGGCCGCTAAGGACGCCACGAGGACCGCTACTTTTGCGGTGGCAACTAAGCTTTCGTCCCCAAAGGAAAGGCTGCTTATAAACAGAGCGACAGTAAACCCCACACCCGCCAGAACGCCGACACCGGCGATCCCTGGCCACGTCAAACTTTCCGCCATCCCGGCAATTTTCGATTGCACGGCGAGAAAAGAAAACGCGATGATTCCAACCGCTTTTCCTACGACCAGGCCCAGAACAATCCCCAAGGCGATGGGACTTGAAATTGCGAGCGTCAGCTTTTCGGCGGACAAGTTCACTCCTGCGCTCGCTAGAGCAAACAACGGAAGAACGAGGTAACAGACCCAGGGATGAACGCTTCTTTCCAGGCGCTCGGCGATCGAATCTGTGCCACGAAGAAGCTGATCCAATTCTGAAAGCGTTGCCTCCGCTGAGACTTTGTCCTGACTTGAGATCTGAGCTCGGAAGCTTGTCAACAGGAGTTCCGCGCTTTCAGCCAAGCCCTCGGGAGGAAATTTGGGTCGGATCGGCGCGATAAGCCCCAGAATCACGCCCGCAATCGTTGCGTGCACGCCAGAACTCAGAACCGCCGCCCAGAAACAAATCCCCACGACCAAAAAGACGGAGATGGGTGCCTGGCGCATGGCGATGACCACGAGCAGCACCAACAAACCGCCCGCCAGCGCGAGAGCTGACACAGAAATCTTGGGGGTATAGAAGAATGCAATGACGAGGATCGCTCCGACATCGTCAACGATGGCCAACGCAAGCATGAAAACGCGCAGGCTCGAAGGAATACGCTTGCCGATCAGAGCGAGTACCCCCATAGCGAAACCGATATCAGTCGCCATGGGAATGCCCCAACCCCGTGCGCCCGGGCCCGATCGATTCAACGTGAAATAGAGAATCGCAGGGAGGATCATGCCGCCAAGCGCGGCCGCAATGGGAAGAGCCGCTTGACGAAACGAGGCTAATTCGCCCTTTACGATCTCGCGTTTGATCTCAAGCCCCACAACCAAAAAAAAGAGCACCATCAACCCGTCATCAATCCAGTGATGCAAGTCCATCGAGAGAAGAGGGCGGCGACCTATTTGCAATGGGAGCTTCCAAAGCGCGAAATAGGAGGCGCTCCAGGGCGAGTTAGCCCACATCAGGGCAACAACGCTGGCTCCGAAGAGAAGGACCGAGCTGGAAGTCTCACTCTGGACGAAGCGCTCAAGCATCGATCTCGGGTCCGGCAGAAAGCGATTTGGACTGGGAGCAGAGGGAAGAGTTTGCATGAGAATCGAAAGCTTATGGATGTGAAGCCGTTGGGTTAGCCGTCATGACCGTATGTTTCTGCCACTCGGAATCGGTGAGATTCCAACCGCCTCCGAGAGCCAGATAGAGTTGAACGACTACCAGACGCCGATTTAGCTCAGTCTGCGCCAGAGCATTTTGCTCAGGATATAACTGGAGTTGAGCGTCGAGCACTTCAAAGTAGCTGGCGCGCCCGGCCGAATAGCGCTGTAAGGAAACCGTGACCGCCTGCTGGTAGGCAGCTACGGAGCGCGCCTGCTCGATGCGAGTGGCCTCGAACTTCTGTCGAGAAATGAGCGCATTGGAAACGTCCGTGAAGGCATTCAGGGCGGTTTGCTCGTACTGCAGCTTTGTCTGCTGCCAGAAAGCAACTGCCTGACGCTTCTGCGCAGTGAGAGCGCCTCCCTGATAGATGGGGCCGGTAAAATTGCCCGCGATGCTCCAGACATTTGCACTGCCAGCGGTAATTCGAGAGAGTGGCGTGCTCGCCTGTCCGAGGAGAGCGGTGAGGCCAATCTGTGGAAAGAAATTCGCGATTGCCACGCCAACCTGGGCATTGGCCGCGCGGACTTGCTGTTCGGCGGCGAGAACATCTGGGCGCCTCTCCAGAAGAGCGGAAGGCAGGCCGACAGGAATATCAGGCGGAACAATTTCGTCCAATAATTTTGCGGTGTGAACAATCGGGTGGGGATTGCTACCCAGAAGAACGCTGATTACGTTCTCCTGCAAGGCTATCTGGCGTTCATATTCCGGGATATTAGCGGCTGAGCTAGCCTGTGCAGCCTCGGCGCGGGAGGTATCGAGCTTGGAGGCAACCCCTCCCTCGTAGCGCTGATTGAAGAGCTTGAGTGTGTCGCCGAACGATCCGGTCGTTTCCTTGGCAATCTGGAGCTGTAGCTCCAGGCCGAGGAGCTGGAAGTAGGCCTGCGCGACTTCGCTTGTCAGGCTGAGCAAGACGCCGCGCCGAGCTTCTTCCGTGGCAAGATATTGCGCTCGCGCGCTTTCATTGAGGCGGCGAATGCGGCCCCAGATGTCTGCTTCCCACGCAACGCTTCCGGCGGCCAGAAAAGAGCCCCTTACCGAGCCTGCCCCGGGAGCCACCGCTCCCAGGAATTCATTTTTGCCGTCGCTGGCCCCCACGGAGTAATTCACGAACGGAAGAAACTGAGAGCGCGCCACAGCAGCCATCTGGCGCGCCTGTTCGACACGGGAAACCGCGATGGCGAGATCGTAGTTGTTCGCGAGGGCAGCGTCGATGAGCGCTTTCAGTTCGTCGTCTTTAAAAACTTCCCACCAGGGCTGATCCGCATAGGAAGCTTGCTGCGCTCGGCCTTCTTCACCGCGAAAATCGGTAGGGACGTTGACGTTTGGGCGAGAGTATTTTGGCCCCACGGCGCAACCGGAGAAAAACAGCGTCGACGAGAGAACCGTGGCAAGCACGACGCGGCAAATTCCGCCTCGCGCGTTGCTAAGCAGCGGTTCGCCCGGATTGGTTTTTTTTACATTCATCGGAAACGAAAGAATCTCTACTTCACTATTGCCAGATTAATCGGCGTGTCCGGGGCTGGGAGAAGGCAAACCGGCGGCGCCTGATTCCGGCGCCTTGGAAGCCTCAACCCTTACTCCGCCAAGCCGCTCGATCATGTAGAACAGCGCTGGAATAATGAAAATCGCGATAAAGCTGGCGGCGAGCATGCCTCCGATTACGGCGGTGCCCATCACCTGGCGCGAGACGGCGCCGGAACCTGTTGCGCGCCACAGAGGCACGCAGCCCAGAATAAAAGCGAAGGACGTCATTAGAATGGGGCGCAGGCGCAGCTTGGCCCCTTCCAGCGCAGCGTCGGAAAGCGATTTGCCTTTTTCGTATTCCGCTTTCGCAAACTCGACGATCAGAATGGCGTTCTTTGCAGCAAGGCCGATCAACATCACCAAACCGATTTGAGCGTAAACGTTGTTCTCCAGTCCCAACCCGGAGTATTGCTTGAAGACAAGCAGATCGATAATTCGTCGTCCGAAAAGAGCGGCAAATGCGCCAAAGACGGCTATCGGAACACTGAGCAGCACGCTGAACGGCAGGGTCCAACTCTCGTAGAGCGCAGCCAGAATCAGGAACGCGAACAGTATCGACAATCCAAAAATCGCAAATGGTGAAACGCCTTGTTGGGCCTTTTGTTCCTGAAACGACATGCCCATATAGTCAAAACCCATGCCGGGTGGCATTGTTTGCGCGTACACCTCTTCAAGTGCTTTCATTGCCTGGGTTGAGCTGAATCCACGCGTAGCCGTGGCGTTGATCTGCGCACAGCGGTGCAGGTTGTAGCGCATGGTGAATTCGGGTCCGTTTTTCTGTTCGATCGACGTGACGGCCGAGAGTGGCACCATACTTCCATTCAGGTTTCTCACGTAAAACTGGCCCACATTTTCTGCACGCGTCCGATAGTCGCCTTCCGCTTGCGTATAGACCTGCCACTGGCGCCCGAAGCGGTTGAAATAGTTGATAAAGGCGCCGCCCATGAAAGCCTGCAACGTCCCGTAGACATCCTTGAGCTGAACACCCTGAGTGAGCACCTTGTCGCGGTCCACATTCACGTAAACCTGTGGAACTGAAGGGAGAAAGGTGGTGAATATTCTCGCGATCTCGGGCCGTTTTTGAGCCGCCTCCAGGAACCGCTTCGTGTTGTTTGCAAGAAATTCCACATCGTGGCCCCCGCGGTCTTCCAGAATGTAAGTCACACCGCCGGAAGCGCCGACGCCGGGAATCGCGGGTGGCGGAAAAGCGACCGTGGTGCCTTCGGGAAGTTTGCCGAGAACGTTATTGAGATGAATGATCATGTTGATGTACTGCTCATCCTTTGCCGTCCGCTCGGCCCAAGGGTCGAAGGTTACCCAGAAGAAGGTGTTGTATGTAGTCGCCACGCCGCTCAACATGCTGTAGCCAATCACGCTTGTGACATGTGCGACGCCGGGAGTTTTCTTCAAGAGGTCTTCCACTTTGCTTGCAGCCGCCGACGTACGCTGCAGAGAGGCGGCGTCCGGAAGTTGCTGAGCAACGAATACATAGCCTTGGTCTTCATCGGGAAGAAAGCTTGTCGGCAATTTGTTGCCGACGAAGCCGGCCAGCACGCCGAAGGCTACGAGCAGAATAATCGCGAACCCCATCTTGTGAATGAACAGGCGGCAGACCTTCACGTAATCATTCGTCGCAGCATTAAACATTCGGTTGAACCACCCGAAGAACTTCCCGAGTGGGCCTCGGGCTTCCTTCTTGGGACGGAGCAACAAAGCAGAGAGAGCCGGGCTGAGCGTGAGAGCGTTGAACGCCGAGATGATCACAGAAACGGCGATGGTTACCGCAAACTGCTGATAGAGACGCCCCGTGATTCCTGGAATGAAGGCAGTGGGGATGAACACGGCGGAAAGAATCACCGCAATTCCGATAACCGGAGCAGAGACTTCTTCCATCGCCTTGAGAGAAGCTTCTTTGGGCGACAGGCCGTGTTCGATATGGTGTTCAACCGCCTCGACAACAACGATCGCGTCATCGACAACCAGCCCAATCGCCAGCACGAGGCCGAATAAGGAAAGTGTGTTGACGGAAAACCCCAGCAGGGGAAATACGATGAACGTGCCGACCAGCGAAACCGGCACGGCGAGCAAAGGAATCAGAGTGGCTCGCCAACCTTGCAGGAAAATGTAGACCACGAGGATTACGAGGACCAAGGCCTCCAATAGTGTGTGTTCGATTTCCTTGATTCCTTCGGTAACGGGAAGCGTGGTATCCAGAGCTGTAACGTAGTCGAGGCCCGGAGGAAAACTTTTCTTCGCGTTTTCCATGAACGCGATCGTGCCTTTTCCCGCGGCAACCGCGTTGGAGCCAGGGAGCTGGTACACGGCAATGACAGCGGAAGGTTTGCCATCCAACCGGCCCTGCATGTTGTAGACCTGTGCGCCGAGTTCGATTCTGGCTACGTCCTTCAAACGGACAACCGATCCATTCGATTGGGCACGAACGACGATCCGTCCGAAATCTTCTTCCGAGATTAGCCGCCCTTGCGCGCGCACGGCATAAGTGAAATCCTGTCCCGGGGGAACGGGCTCACCGCCGATTTGCCCCGCTGGATTCACGTTGTTCTGTGTCTGTACCGCGTTGATGATGTCCGGGACGGTAATCTGGAGCTTGGCCAGTTGATCGGGCTTAATCCAAATCCGCATCGCATATTGCCCGGCGCCGAATACGGACACGCTGCCTATACCAGGAACCTGGGTGAGACCATCAACAATATTTATAAAGGAATAGTTGGCGAGGAATCGCGAGTCATATGTGCCGTTCGGTGAATAGAGATCAAACAGCATCATCGGTGCGGATGTGGATTTCTGGACGGTGACGCCAAAATTGTTCACCGCAGCGGGCAGTTGTGAAGCGGCTTGATTTTGGCGCATTTGAGCCAGAATCTGGTCGGTGCTCGCGTCGGTCTTGATGTTGAAATCCACCGTCAACTTCATGGTTCCGTTGTTGGCGTTCAACGAATACATGTACTCCATATTGTCCACGCCGCTCATCTGCTGCTCGATCGGCGTAGCAACGGACTGTTCGACGGTCAGTGCATCGGCTCCGACGTACGTGGCGTTTACCTGAATTTGCGGATCGGCGATATTGGGAAATTGAGCGGTAGGCAACCCCAGGACGGCCACCGCGCCAACAATGACCATGATGATGGAGATCACCATGGAGACAATGGGACGTTCGATGAAGAATTTGTACATGCGGCTAGTTGGTAGCGCCCGCGCTGGAATTTGTTGAAGTAGTCGTACCGGGCGAATAAGGTTTCGGATTCACATGAATCCCGTCGCTAACTTTGGTCGTACCCTCAGCCACCACCCGGTCGCCTGGCTTCAACCCCTCCGCGATGATCCACATGTCTCCAACTTTCTCCGCGACCATCACCGACCGGATGTTCACCTTGTTGTCGCTTCCAACGACGGCAATCAAGTATTTCCCTTGCACATCGGTGACAGCACGTTGGGGCACGAGTAAAGCCCCTTGCGCGATTCGGCCGACCGTACGGATATTTCCGAAACCACCGGGCCGCAGGAGATTGTTGGGATTCGGAAATTCGACTTGTAACAAGATGGAACCCGTGCTGATGTCTACCTGCCGGTCCAGAGCATAAAACTTGCCGTTCAGCGGATAAATCGAGCCATCCGTAAGTTCTAATTGCCAATTCAGTCTCCCGAGCGCCTGTCTTTCCGTTTCTCCGGCCTTTTCGATGTCCCGCATGGCTTTGAGGTATTCCTGTTCGCTGGGAGTAAAATTCGCCAGGATGGGATTGATCGTGGAAATGGTGGTAAGCGGATTGGTGCTTTGGGAGCTGATGAAATCGCCGACCTGCGCGTTGGCGATGCCGGCGACTCCATCTATGGGAGCCACAATCGTGCTGAATCCAAGGTTCAACTTCGCGTTTTCTAGTGCTGCTTGGGCCGAGGCCACAGACGCCTTCGCCGACTCCACTAGCGCAAGCGCCGATAAGTTGTTCTGGGTCGCGTCATCGAGCTCTTGCTTGCTGATAGCCCCCTGTTGGGCCAGAGGCGTGTAGCGTGCGACGTCCATCTGGGTCTTGCCCTGCTGCGCCTGAGCACGGGCAAGGTCGCCGTTCGCCTGCTGGAGAACGCCTTTGGCCTGATCCAGAGATGCTTGAAACGTGCGTGGATCCAATTGGAAAAGAGGCGCTCCCTTCTTAACGTAGGTACCGTTCGCATAGATCTGCTGCATCAAGTAGCCCGCCACCTGCGCGCGAATCTGTGCGTTCACTTTCCCCGTCAGAGTCGCCACCCATTGACTGGTAATGGGTACATCCTTTTGAGTCACCTCGACGACTTCCACCACAGGCGGCGCCGCCTCCGCAGTCTTCCCCTTGTCGCATCCGCCGAAGACAGCCAGTGTGGTTATCGCCAGGACAAATGGAGCGGATTTGCGGTGAATGGGCGAGGATAACGAAGAAAGGACGCCCCGACGGCGCTGAGTTTCACGCATAGGACTTCCCCTACTGACGGCGGAAACGCGGCTACCCTATCACGTTTATCTCACCCACTCAACAACGCAGGGATTTGCCGCGCGGCTGCCAAACGATCGCCGACCGGCTCTTATCAGCGCTTGGTTCCAATGGAAGGACGCAGAAGTTGTGGACTCGCCTTGTACCTGCAATGTACCGACTTCGGCTTGCGGGGCGAATCTGGCGGTTCTGGCTCTTTCTGAAATCAATAACTTACGTGGTCTGAATGTCAGGAGAGAGTCGGAATCCCACCCTCTCCGCCACTGAATTCTCGCTTCCTGTCCAACCGCTATTGCTAGTAGGGTTCTGCTTTACTGCTGTGGACGCAGCGAGGTAAAAATCCGGCTACAGTGCCCCCGCCAGTGACCTACGTAGTCCACCTGATTTACGAGGATGAAACTATCGTAGGAGGATTAGTGTGGATGCGGAGGCGTCCTATGCCACGTGCGAGTTCCATGCCACACATGCGGATAATCGGTTTTGAGACCCAAATCTGCGTTACGAGTCGCCCCTTGTCAGCATGACAGCGTCTGGAAATCTGAAAAAGAGCCGGTCCGTACTAATTTCCGTGCTCTTGATCTTTCTCTTGTTGCTGAGTTCCAGTGACGAGTTGCGTGCATTCTCCGTTCTCACGCACGAAGCGATCATCGATTCGGCTTGGAAGGATTCGATTCGTCCCCTTCTTTTGCAACGATTTCCTAATTCGACACCAGACGAATTGAAAGAAGCGCATGCGTACGCATATGGCGGCTCGATTATCCAGGACATGGGCTATTACCCATTTGGGAGCCACCTGTTTAGCGATTTGACTCACTATGTGCGCACGGGCGATTTTGTGGAAGCGTTGATCCGGGACTCGGAGGATCTAAACGAATACGCGTTTGCTCTCGGTTCACTCGCGCATTATGCAGCGGATAACAATGGACATCGAATCGCCGTGAACCGCGCGGTGCCAATTCTCTATCCGAAACTCCGAAACAAATTCGGCGATGTAGTCACGTACGACGAGAACCCCGCAGCTCACCTAAAAACAGAGTTTGGATTCGACGTGTTGCAAGTGGCGAAAGGCCACTATGCGCCCGATGCCTATCGCGATTACATCGGATTTCAGGTGGCTCAGCAGCTTCTCGAAAGGGCGTTCCAAGAGACCTACTGTATCGAGTTGAAATCAATTTTTACCGACTATGATCTCGCGGTGGCAACTTACCGGCGCACCGTGGCTGGCCTGATTCCGAAAATGACGAAAGTGGCCTGGGACATGAAGAAAGATGAAATTCAGCGCACGACACCTGGTATTACGGAAAAGAAATTTCTTTATCACTTGTCACGGGCCAGTTACCGCAAGAATTGGAACGAGAAGTATCAAGAACCTGGATTCGGCACCAAGCTCCTCGCGTTTCTGATTCGCATCGTCCCTAAAATTGGCCCTTTTAGAGCTCTGACGTTCCGTACCCCTACTCCCGACACGGAAAAGATGTTCGAGGCCAGCTTTAATCACACGATTACCGAATATCAGGAGTTGATAAAGCAGCAGAAGGAGAATGGCGAACGCGTGGAACTGCTGAATGATAATTTCGATACCGGTACAGTCACCGGGCCAGGACAATATCCGTTGGCAGACAAGACTTACGCGAAGCTACTCGATCAGCTCGCCAAGAACCACTTCGCACAGGTCTCTCCCGAATTGCGTTCTACGATTCTTTCTTACTACAGCGATTTGAATGCGCCGTTCTCGGATAAAAAGAACAAGAAAGAATGGGCACAGGTGGTTCGTAATCTCGATGAACTCAAAAGCTCAAGTGAACAAAAGTCTGCTACCCCCGCCGACTAGTCAACTGAGAGAAAACCGCGGGACTTAAGAGGATGCTTTGCGTGTCGTCTTGGTCGAGCCTCCGATTTTATTCAGCGTCTCCTGCGCCTTCGCCTTGTAGGGGCTGTTCACTGAAACCGCTTCCGTGAGCACGATTCGGGCTTCAGGAGTTCGCTGCATCTTCGCGAGAGTGAATCCGAGGCGATAGAGATTACGGCCGTAGCTAAATGGATCGGATTTCAGCAGCGGACTCGCCTGTTTGAACGCGTCAACTGCTTGCGCATTTTGGTTGTTGTTCACATACACCTGGCCGAGCGCGGAATAGGCCAGTCCCTTTTGAATCGAAATTTGCTTTTGCCACTGGTCGTCGGTGACGTTGTCAGGCTTCTTGGCCGTTCCTAACAGGACTAGGGCCTTCTTGGCATCGACTGCCGCCTTGTCGAGTTGCTGGCCGTTCTCGCTCCAATTGTCTGCGAGCAGAAGCAGCATCGAGATGTTATCGGGATCTTTTGTGAGAATATTCTGTGCCGTCTCGATCATTTTTGGAGTGTTTTGCGCCTGCTGGTACGCGATCGCCGTTTGTTCACGAACGCCCAGCGTGTACTGCGAATCCGGGAAAGCCTTGGCGTAGCGCTCCAAAAGCTGAATTCGTGCCGGCATATTGGTGGTCTTGTAGGCTGCATTGACCATGGTGTATTGCACGTAATTGATGTCCGCCTGAGCATCTTTCAGATTTTGAGATTTCTGACCGGCCCACTGTTCCTCGCCCATTCCGGCAGGGGCGGGGGATGCCTGGTAGCGCGCAAGGAGCGGCCCAACCTTTTCGCCGAGTGCGTATATTTTCTGAGCATCGGCTTGGTCGTCCGCCGCGTGCACCATCAATATCAAGGCCGAGAAATCTTCGGGATCGAGCGCCAGAGCTTTGTCGCCGTACTCGTAAACTTTTGCGTAATTCTTTTGGGCGAGGTAGGTCTGCGCATAGAGCTGATCAGCGAGCAGGGCCAGGTCGCCGGTGCCATGATCGGCCATGAATTTATCGAGCAGCGCGATTTTATCCGCACCGTCCGGAGCTTCGTAAATCGCAGCGAGGTCTTTGTCTTCCGGTGTGCCAGCCGCGACCGAAACACTCTTGCCAATTTGCGCAGAGGCGGTTGTTGTGAAAATCAAGAAGACGCCGAGAAAGAATGTAAGCGGCTTCATACTGCCTCCTAACAAGCGAGTCACAACCTGTCCCGCCGCGCATGCAGGAGCTGGGGCGAGACCTGACGCGCGCATCTTAATCGAACCGGTGGAGAAAGCGTAAGCGATTTTGGAACGAGTTCGACCGCCAGGAGGCGCGAAGAGCATTGACGATTTTCCCGTTTCGATACACGATTCGAGCGCAATCACTTTCCAAGAAGAGGTGCCTGATGCCAGTTGCAACACCTTGGGAAAAGGTTAAAACCGACAAATTGAGCGAGATCATATCTCGGCAGATGGTGAGCGGTGAAGACGGCACACTGGCCCGCGTCCTGCTTTCGCGTGGTGCGCTCGTCCCCCGCCATTCTCACCGCAGCGAGCAATACACGATGATTTTGTCTGGCGCGTTGAAATTCAGTTTCGATGGGGGCGAAACGACGACCGTTCGGGCCGGCGAAATCCTCGTGATTCCGGCCAATATGCCGCATGAAGCTGTAGCACTCGAAGATACTATCGACATCGATTTCTTTGCGCCGCGGCGCGAAGAGTGGATTCGTGGCGACGACGCTTACCTTCGTCAGGGAATAAAAAAGGAGTAGATATGGAGCTAGGACTGAAGGGGCGCGTCGCGATTGTCGCTGCAGCGAGCAAAGGACTCGGTCGAGCCGTTGCGGAAGAGTTTGCGAAGGAAGGGTGCCAAGTAGCGATTTGCGCGCGTACGGCCGAAGAACTCGAACGCACTGCCGCCGAAATTGAACGAGCCAGCGGCATTCAGATTTTTCAACAGGCGCTGGATGTGACCAGCTTTGAGTCAGTGAGTAGCTTTGTCGATGCCGTAGAACGGAAATTTGGACGAATTGATATCTGCGTCACCAACGCCGGGGGACCGCCTGCAAAGAAATTTCTCGACATCACGCTGGAGGAGTGGCGTGCCGCGGTGGACCTGACCCTGCTCAGCACGGTTTACTTCGCCCGTGAAGTCCTGCCGCGCATGAAGCAGAACCACTGGGGACGCCTACTGACGATCACGTCCGTATCGGTGAAACAGCCGATCGACGGCCTGCTTTTATCGAATTCGCTGCGCGCCGCGGTAACGGGTCTTGCCAAAACTCTGGCAAACGAATTTGGCGCGAGTGGGATTACCGTGAATAATGTTTGCCCGGGATACACTCTAACCGAGCGCCTTGACGAGTTGGCTGAAAAGCAGGCGCGGATCGCGGGAGTTCCGCGCGACCAGATATTCGAGACGTGGAGTTCGGAGATACCTATCGGGCGCTTGGCGCGCCCGGACGAGTTCGCAGCGCTGGTCGCTTTTCTCGCGTCCGACCGAGCGAGTTCAATCAACGGCACAACAATCGCGGTCGACGGCGGCTGGGTGAAGGGTCTTCTTTAAATTCCGCTTTGTGAGGATATCGAGTCAGTGCGCGATCAAAATTCGCAGGTCGCGCAGATTGTTACCGGTCGGTCCCATTATAATCGCGTCGTCGAGCTTCGAAAAGAAATTGAACGCATCGCTGCGATTCTGAAAGTCGATGACGTCAAGAGTCTTGCCGCGTGCGCGCGCCAGGGTCTCACCGTCTGCCACAGCTCCTGCAGCGGGACTATTTCCGTCGATGCCGTCTGTACCTGCGCTGAGTACAGTAATATTCTTTCCGGCGATTTTTGGCACGCACGCCAGCACAAATGCAGTATTCCGGCCCCCAATTCCGCTTCCAGTCACAGGGCTGCGCACTTCTCCATTTGCGACAATCGCGCAACGCTGTTTGGAATCCCCCGATTTCGTCGATTCCAATAAAGACAGCAAATGATCGGCAGCTTGTTCGACCGGCCAATTGTCGGTTGTATTGTCTCCAATGCAGTAGATTCCTTCGCCCTCTAGCGCATGGTGCGCGGCGTGCATCAGGTCGTGCGCACCTAGAAGCAATGAGAAGTACGCGCGGGCAAACGCAGGGTCGGATTCTTTGGGAGTCTCACGCAGGCGCTGCTTCTCAAAGATTTCTCGGATGGATAGCGGCAGTGCCGGAAGCAAATGATATTGATCCACGATTCGTTGCGCGTCCGCGACGGTGGTTGGATCGGGCAGCGTTGGCCCTGAGGCGAGCGCGGACTCGTATCCTCGGGGAACGTCACTCACACCCAACGTGATTTTCATCGAGCGCGGCGCAGCGGCAGCGAGGCGCCCTCCCTTCGTCCCCGAGAGATGTTTTCGCACCACGTTGATTTCCTCGATCGGTGCACCGCAGGTGACGAGCGTGCGGTTCAATTTCTCGAAGTCTTGGTGAGTCATTAAGGGATCGAGCGGCTGCTCGACCAACGCCGAACCACCGCCGGACACCAGGAAAAATATTAGCGTCCGCTCGCCACAACGTGCCAACCGCTCAAGAATCGCGCGGCCCGCGGCGAAACTCGTTTCGGTTGGAATCGGATGACCGCCAACGAAAGCCGTCCAGCCCGGCAAATGGCGGGAAGGAGGTGCAGGCGCGACTAGTACTCCTTCCAGCGAACAATTCTCAGGAAGCGCATTGCTCAGGGCTTCGGCCATCGGAAAGGCCGCCTTGCCGATGGCAATCGCGACGAACTCAGAAAAATCCGTAAGGTTAATCGTACGCCCGTCAACGTGAACGTATTTGCCGTCGCAATCGAGTTTTCGCTCGACCGCCGCCTGGATGTTGATTGCGGCGAGCGTTTCGCGGAATACGCGGAGGGCTGTTTCTTTCATGCTGGTTCAGGCAGGCGAAAAAGAACGGTTTTCGAGTTTTGTCATTTCAAGCCGAGCAAGTCCGCGTTGAGCGCATTGGGCGGGCGCTTGCCCTCGAAGCACGCTACGACATTATTGGCGGCCATCACCGCCATTTCCGTTCGCGTTTCGATCGAGGCACTGGCGATGTGCGGCGTCAAGATCACGTTTTTTCGCCTGAGCAGCGCTGGATTGACATTCGGCTCGGCTTCGAACACGTCGAGTGCCGCACCGGCAATTTTCTTTCGTTGCAATGCATCCGCCAGCGCCGCTTCATCCACTACAGGTCCCCGCGCGGTGTTAATCAAATATGCCGTAGGCTTCATTTTATCGAGATTCTCTTTGGAAATCAGATGCCGCGTGTCGGGCAGAAGCGGAACGTGCAGGGTGATGAAATCCGACTCCCGAAACAGGCGGTCGCGGTCGACAAATTCAGCGCGCAACTCTTTTTCGACGTCGGCCGGAGCTCTGAGAGCGTCATTGTAAAGAACTCGCATTTGAAACCCTTGCGAGCGCCGCGCCACACCGCGACCGATTCGCCCGAATCCTATAACGCCCAATGTCTTGCCCCAAACGTCTCCACCCAGTAGCTGATCGAGATCCCATCCCGGCCATGTTCCCGAGCGCATCCATTCATCGCCTTCGAGCACTCGCCGGGCAATTGCCATTAGAAGCGCCCAGGCGAAATCCGCGGTCGTGTCGTCGAGAACGCCGGGCGTATTTGTTGCGATCACTCTGTGTTTCGTACAGGCGGCTACGTCAATGTTGTCGAAGCCAACCGAAACCGTCGCGGCTATGCGAAGCTTGGGGGCTGCGCTGAGAAGCCCTTCATCCACTTTTTCGTTGAGCAGACAGATGAGCGCTTCCTTGTCTGCCACACGCGTCAACAATTCGCCCTGGGAAATTTGTTCTTCGGATTTCCCGTATTCGACGTCAAAGTTTTGATCCAAAATCTGGCGCGCTTCGGGAAACAACGGGCGCGTTGACAAGATCTTTGGCTTGCTCACCCGCCACCTCGCTCAAAAACCTCGAGCAAACTAATATACACCGGAAATTGCGCATGCGCGGCCCCATAGGCCCGGCAAATGCAGGCACTTCGAATCGACATTCGTGCGTTTGACTGGCCCGCAGCGGGCGGCTATAGTGGCGATGTCACCGCTGCAGTGGGCACCGAACATCGGCAGCAGTCACTCCTAAGGGCCCGACCATATAAATCCATGGATTCCCGGCTACTCCAAGACCTGAAAAAACTCCTGGGCTCCGACGCCGTTCTGCACGAACCGGAGGATCTCATCCTGTATGAATATGACGGCTCGGTCGAAGTAGCTCGACCGAATTGCGCCGTATTCCCGCGCTCCAAGGAACACATTGTTGGCCTTGCCGAGATTGCGAATCGCCACAAGACTCCCATCGTTGGGCGCGGTGCCGGCACGGGCCTATCCGGAGGCGCGCTCGCGCGACGCGGCGGAATTCTGGCGATTTTCTCGAAGATGAATCGCATTCTTGAAGTGGACGTTGAAAACCAGCGAGCCATCGTTCAGCCGGGAGTTGTGAATGCTGATTTGAGCGCGGCCGTCGCGCACACCGGACTTCATTTCGCGCCCGACCCGTCGAGTCAAAAGGCATGCACGATTGGCGGCAACGTTTCGGAAAATTCCGGCGGTCCGCACACGCTCGCTTATGGCGTCACGACAAACCATGTGCTTGAACTCGAAATGGTCCTGCCCACCGGAGAGCTGATTCGAATCGGAAGCTCCGCGCTCGATTCGCCCGGCTACGATTTGCCCGGCTTGTTCGTTGGCTCCGAAGGTACTCTTGGACTGCTTACCGAGATCACGGTGAAGCTGACGCGCCTTCCCGAATCCGTGAAGACGTTACTCGCGATTTTCGATACGCTGGACGACACCACGGAGACCGTAGTCGATATCACGGCGCGCGGCATCACTCCCGCCGCGTGCGAAATGCTCGACGGCTACACGCTGCGCGCCGTGGAAGCTTACGTCCACGCCGGCTTTCCGATTGACAGCGCCGCCGTGTTGTTGATTGATGTGGATGGCGTGCGCGAGGGCGTCGAATCGCAGGCCGAGGAAGTGGCCGAAATTTGCCGCGCGCACCACGCTCGTGAAGTGCGTGTGGCGAAAGACTCGCGCGAGCGCGATCTGCTTTGGAAGGGACGCAAGAATGCTTTCGGCGCGGTCGGCCGCCTCTCAACAACTTACTATGTGCAGGATGGCGTGATCCCGCGGACAAAGCTGCCGGCTACTCTGCGCCGCATCACTGAAATTAGCGAGCGATATGGCTTCCCGATCGGCAATATTTTTCACGCAGGCGACGGCAACCTTCATCCGCTGATTCTCTTCGACGCGCGCGACGAAAATCAGTTGAAACGCGTGATCGCCGCCGCTGATGAAATCATTCAGTTCTGCATCGAGATGGGAGGCTCCATAACCGGCGAACACGGAGTCGGCATGGAAAAAGATCGGCTGATGCCGCTCCTATTCAGCGAGGCCGACCTCGACCTGATGCGCGGAGTTCGCGACGCATTTAATCCAACGGGACTGCTCAACCCCGAAAAAATCTTTCCCAACAAAAAGGGCTGTGGCGAGATACATATCCGCCCTCTGCCAGTCGCAGGAGCTTCCGTCGCTTGACAATCGCAAGCAAAGCCGTCTCTGCTCGTCTCCCCGAAATCGTGGGGGCAGAGCATGTCTCGAGCGAACCAGGTGAGTTGAGTGCGTACGCAGTTGACGGAAAATTGCCGTCCGTCGTCGTTCGTCCCACCTCAACCGAAGAGGTCGTCGAGATTGTTAAGTATGCCGCGGCCGAGAAAATCGCTCTTATCGCAAGCGGTGCGAGAACAAAACTCGGAATCGGCTCGCCACCCGCGCGGTACCACATTGCACTCGACATGACGCGCCTGAACCGCATTATCGCGTATGACCCTGGCGATCTTACCCTCAGTGTCGAAGCCGGCGTTCCGCTGCGACAAGTAGCTAAGGCGCTCGCCGAGCATCGTCAATTCCTGCCATTGGCAGTCCCATTTTTCGATAGCGCCACCGTGGGAGGCACAATCGCCTCAGGCGTCGATACTCCTCTGCGGCAGTTTTACGGCACAGCGCGGGATTATGTTCTAGGGATGGAATTTGTTTTGGGAGAAGGCGTCCGTTCGAAAAGCGGCGGCAACGTGGTGAAAAATGTCACCGGATACGATTTGCACAAATTGATGATCGGTTCGCTGGGGACGTTGGGCGTGGTAACCCGAGTGAACTTCAAGACTTTTCCGATGCCGGTAGCGAGCCGCGGCTTCGTTGCCACATTTGAAAATCTCGACCGCGCCGTTGAAATGCGTAATCGCGTGGTGCAATCACCTCTCACGCCGATGACATTCGATCTATTGAGCCCTGGCGTCGGCGATCTGTTCTCGCGCCCAGCTGCCGAACGACTTACGAAGAGTCCCTTGCCACCAGACGTGGTTTCACCAGCTCATTGGGCTCTGACGATTGGTTACTCCGGAAAAGAAAATGTACTCTCTCGCTACGAAGCTGAACTCCGGCGCATGGCAGCGGAATCCGCTGCCGAGAATGTGACTGTGCTCGGGGATCGCATCCGTGCGGCAGCGTTCGCATTCAAACGCGAGTTCATCCCGATTGCGCTCGAATCATCACCCGCAACCACGATCGTTAAGATCAGTGTATTGTCCGCACGTTTGAAAGACGCTCTCAGTGCCGCCATAAAGGCGGCCGATGCGAACCAGCTTGCCTGGGCGGCCATGGCCAGGAATCTAGGCGTGATCTATTTCGCGCTTCTCCCGGCGGAACGCAGCCAAGCGTCAAATCGTCAAGTGGCCGCTGCCGCTCATCAGATTTTCGATGCCGGAACCTCTCTTGGGGCGAATATGACGATTCCCTGGTGCCCATCGGACTGGAAATCCACGCTCAAAATCTGGGGACCGGAACGCCGCGATCTTGCTCAAATGCAAAAAGTAAAAAAAGTCTTCGATCCGCTCAACATCTTCAGTCCCGGCCGATTCGTTGGAGGCATCTAGGATCGTGGCCGTTCCTACACAGCAAACTCACGAAGAAGCGCAGCGGGAATTCGCTTTGACGCTCAGCGGTTTTACGGCAATCGACAAGCCCGAATATGAAGACTACTCGCGCTGCGTGCACTGTGCGCTATGTTCGAATCAGTGCCCAACGTATCGCCTCTGGGGACGAGAAGCGGATTCTCCGCGCGGCCGCATTCGACAGATGGCGCTGGTCGATCAGGGACGGCTCGAGCTTGGCGACTCCTTCGTTCTGCACATCGACCGCTGCTTGAATTGCCGCAATTGCGAGTCCGCATGCCCCTCGGGCGTGGAGTATGGTCAATTACTGGAACGTGCTCGCTCTCAAATTGAACAGAAATACAAACGGCCGCTTTTCTCACGAATCGCGCGCGATCTCGTATATCGCCGACTGCTCCCCTACCCTGGCCGTATCGCTGCGGCTGCACGGGCGCTCAAAATCTATCAGCGCAGTGGCCTGGCTCAGCTCGCGCGCGGAACTGGAATCCTGCGCCTTCTGGGTTTGCAGGACCGCGAGCGTTTAATGCCGCACATTGACTCAGATTTCTTTTTCTCGGAGCTCGGCAAGACGTTTCCTGCGAAGGGACCTCGTCGCGCTCGCGTCGCCCTCTTCGCCGGTTGTATCGCGCAGGTAACATTCAGCGAGCTGAATCGAGCAACGATTCGCGTTCTCCAAGCGAACGGCTGCGAAGTGCACGTGCCGCGCAGTCAAGTCTGTTGCGGCGCGCTGGCTGCTCATGCTGGAGTTCGCGAGGTAGCTCGTAATCTGGCGCGAACGAATCAGGATGTTTTTCTATCGTCGGAATTCGACGCCATCATCACCAATGCCGCCGGCTGTGGATCAACGCTCAAGGAATATCCAGAATTCTTCGACGACAACGACCCTTCGCATCAGCCGGCAGAGAAATTCTCCGCAAGAGTCAAAGACGTCACGCAATTTCTCGATGAACTCGGCATGATTGCCCCGCTCCGCTCGATGCCCTTGCGAGTCACGTACCAGGACTCGTGCCATCTCTGTCACGGGCAGCAGATTCGCGAAGCGCCGCGCAAGCTAATCAGAGCAGTTCCGGGTGTCGAGTTGGTCGAGATGCCGCTTTCAGAGCAATGCTGCGGTTCAGCTGGCGTTTACAACGTCACGCAGACCGAGGCTTCCTTGGAACTGCTTGCGGTCAAAATGGAAAATTCAGGAAAGACCAAAGCGCAAGCTATCGTTACCGCAAATCCCGGGTGCATTTTGCAACTCCGTGCCGGCGCCGCGATTCACCATACGGGACAAGAAGTTATGCACGTAGTCGAGTTGCTTGATCGCGCTATGGCGTGATGCGTGCTTTCCTCACCAGAAGCAATCGCTGGTTTATTTCTCTCCGATCATGTAGCGGCAGCCTTCCGAACCCATCCGCGCTGCATGCGAAGCGCCTGCGGGAACATCACACCGTTCGCCCGCATGATACGTCTTCGAACTGCCGAGCATACTTAGCGTCATCTCGCCATCCAAAATAATTTGTGCCGTTAGCCCTTCGTGAGTGTGCTCCGGATAGAAAGCACCGGCCGCGTCCTGCCACACGTACACCCGCGAAAATCCTTGCCTTCGTAGCTGCGCTCTAAACCCTTCTTCGTTAAGTCGCGCCATATAGTCTTCCCGGTGTTAAGTATCACGACCGAAATTGAGGGAGGGTCCCCAGCAGAATGGATAGTGGACAGGAAGAAAAGGAGCTTGCGGGCGGAGCGTGGTGGGGAATCCGCCCGCAAGTACAGCGAGTATTACGGGGTGGGTGAGCTCGAACTCGTCACAGGCGCATCCGGAGAAGCCCCGGCCACGGGTCCGAAAGTCCGGTATGCACCCCTCACGTGCGCGTGCCCTTGCTCTACAGTGTAATCGGGAGGCACCTGAAAGAGCGCTGCCGCAGGCTCCGTCCGCTGGACGTTGGTCAATTGAAACACGGTCTCGCCCATGCGCGGATCGTTGCGCTTGGTCATTACCGTCTCCTGCAGTTCGGCTGAATACCACTTCTCGATCGTAATCACGATCGGCCTCTGGTTGCCAATCTCTCCGGCGGGAATCGTTCGAGTGAAGAGCGTGCCCGTGGCGCTCACGCCATTGATCGTTTGAGTGCCAAGAGAAGTGGTCGTCGTTTCTTTCTGTTGCTCGTCGGCAAAAGTTGCACCTAGCGCGCGTCTATTAAAAACGTGACCTTCGTGGACCTCTGCAGACATCTTATGGGCGACTTTCCGATTCTCGTCCAGCGTGTACTGCGCTCCAGCCACCGGATCGTTGATGAAGCTGAATTTCGGAGCAGGCTGGCCCGAAGCGGCCCACGGTCCGATGGCGGGCAAAGTCGTGTCGCGCCGCGTTCGACCCTGGCTGTCGCGCGCTAGACTGCCTGTGGTGCTGCGCTGAATCTGATTGCCGTCGGCGAGCACCTGCGTCGTCTCTGTCGAAAAGCTCGCTGTAAAAGGCGCACCGGTGACCGTCTTCCCGCTCACGCCCCCTTCAAATGCCACAAATCCGATCGCATCCGGCGGCCCTCCAGGCCCCGGCCCCACCGCTTCGTAAATTACATCCGCTTCTTGAGGTGGTGGGGGCGGTGCCGGTGGCGCGTTCTGTGCCAGTGCGCTGCCTACCACGAATAGGCCCATGCCTATCGCTACCACCGCTGGAAACCGATAATTCTTCATGAATATTCCTCCTCGACCGTCCTAATCTTGCGAACTTCAGTTCTGCGCTACGAGGCGGATCGCCTCGGGCGTTCCATCCGCGCTCACAACCAAATCCGCCGGAATTTGTTCCGTATTTTCAACACCTGAAACAGGCATGCCCAGCGACGCCAGCGCCGACCGCGAGAGAATCACGCGGACCACAGAACCTCCCTCCATCATCGACGGGTCATCTGCATACGGCAGCGTCGTGAAGTTTTCCGCGAACTCGGTTTCGTCCGATTGATCGGCGGTCTGGTCAGCAACCTGCGGCGTCACTGATTTTTTGTTCATGCTCTCTCGAACAGGCGTCTGCGATGACTGCGAGGCGGAATGGTCAGATTCACTTGAGCGGTCAGTTTCACCGGGGCTCTTCGCCAGATTCGCCTGTGGTACGCGTACGAGCGGACGGTGTGGAGTGTAGAACCGCGCCAGCGAAAGCCAGAGAGCTAGGAATAGCGCTGCTGCAATTCCGATCGCTGCCACTCGCCATTGCATTCGCCATCGCGCCGACTTCCCTTTGACGCGCCGGAACTCGTGCAAAAGGGCAGCTTCCACCCGTGGAGATGCCACACCTCTATCCGCCTCGCTTGCAATCCTAGCTAGCGAAAAATCGAGCGACTCGGTTTCCGTGAGCAATACCCCGCATCGCTCACAAGACTCTGCGTGAATCAACGCCTCTTCGCGAAGCTCATAACCCTGGGTCCCCGGGCGGTCGAGCTCGTGAAGGATCTCTTCAAATTCGGCACACTTCATATAGTTCTTGTTTTCCATTATCACAGCTTCCGTTTCGCTGTCGTTTGAACAACATCAATTTCAGTTTCCGGCTGCCGAGCCACGCACCATCACCAGTTCACGCAATTTCTCAAGCAGCAACGCGCGCGCCCGGTGCAACCGCGACCGTACCGTTCCCAAGGGACAATCGAGCGCCACGGCGGCTTCTTCGTAGCTCATCTCCTCCAGCTCGCACAGCACCACCACTTCGCGATAATTCTCCGGTAGCGTCGCAATGGCTTGGCGAACTCGCCCTACGGTTTCGAGCAATTCAAACTCGTGGTGTGCTTGAGCCGCCGTGCTGAATGCGCCGTTTCCATTGTGGCTGCCGTTCGCAGCATTTGTGAATCCGACGATTCCGTGTGTGCTGACGCCGTTAAACCCCCCTTGTCCCGTCTCGCCGCTTTCCTCGGGCAGCGGGACACATCTGCGATCCTGGTCCCAGCGCTTTCGCACATGATTTCGGGCGATGCCGAAAAGAAAGCCGGTCAGTGTGCCGCGCTCGGGATCAAACCTCTTCGCATCACGAATCAGTGTCATGAAAACTTCCTGGGTCACGTCCTCAGCCACCGCTGCATTCCCGCTCATGTGCAAAGCAAAACGGTAAATCGACGGGTGCTTGCGCCGGTAAAGAAGGGTGAAGGCTTCTTCGTCGCCCGCCAGCATCCGCCGAAGCAGGCCGTCGTCGGTGATCAGTATGGCCCTATTCATATCGTGGTGCTTTGGACGGCCCGTTCCGCTTCTCGTTACATATTCCGCCCAGCGAGCTAATTAGTTCCACCGATAAGAACACACACGCAGCCGTCAGGTTTCGATTCGGATTTTCTGTTTCATCCAGGCGGGAGCGAAACTTGAAACGCTTCAACGGTCCCGTAAATCTATGTTTTTAGGCGGTTTATGGATAGAACGAAACTATGACGTAGGAGGCCTCATCATCTTTGCAGCCATCTTTACGACGAAGCCTCTGGGCGCCACTCGCTCCGACTCCATCATCAACCGATTCATCGCGCCCGAGATCACATAGCTCTTTCCGGCGGCTAAAGCTTCGAGCCCGACGCGCGCCACTTTCTCAGCGGTTTCAGCGGAACGAAAGACCCGATCCGGCTGCTCCGCCACCTGCTGGAATTCAGTTTCAGTCGAGCCTGGGCAGAGGGCGCACACCCTAACCCCGAACGGTCGCATCTCCTCAGCGATGCCTTCAGCAAAAAGCAAATCGAAAGCTTTCGTGGCGGCATACACCGAGTTGAACGGCACCGCCTGAAATGCCGCCGTCGACGCGAGAATCAGAATGTCGCCATGGCGCCGTTGGACCATCTCCGCGATGTACACCCGCGTCAGATGTACCACCGCGGAACAGTTCACCTGGATCATTTCGAGCATTCGTTCCGCCGGGATTTCGTGAATGTAGCCATACGCGCCAAAACCAGCGTTATTCACCAACAACTCGATTTCAATCTGTTTATTCGACGTAAATTCGTGAATTTCCTTCGGGGCTTCCGGACGAGTCAGGTCGGCAATGAATACTTCGGCGCGAATCTGATGCTTTCCCGATAGGTCAGCCGCGAGTTTCTGCAAACGGTCGGTACGTCGGGCCGTAAGAACGAGGTGCGCACCTCCGGCCGCCAATTGCTTGGCCAATTCGAAGCCGATCCCAGCACTGGCGCCGGTGATTAATGCCCATTTGCCTCGCCAACGGTCGTCCAAGCAACGCCTCCCCACTACTCCGAAGGATCAGACCACAAAAAGGAATGCTTCGGAAGCGGGAATATCCTCCGGAGAGTTAGGCGCGATCGGCTGACAAGCGGGAGACAATGGTATTGCGGAGGCGGACGCCGTGATCCTTTAGCCGGTCGCCATGCTCTTTCATGCCGTCAAGCAACCGACGCGCCCAAACAAACTCAGCCGCGAGGACGCCCAAGGCTAGGGCGATTACCAGCCAGCCGGGTCCGGGCGTAACAATCATCACTATTCCCAGTACGAGAAGCGTGAACCCGAATAATATCTTCAGGAACCGCTTCGTCTGCTGGATAGATTTTAAGAGCATTTCAATCGCTTCATCCTTCCCGAACTGCGCCGCCCGATACTTTGGATGCCGAGGCCAGCCAAAGGAATCAGTAAGCACGTTGATTTCCATCGCAAAGGCCCCTTATTTCGATTTTCTTCCGCTCTAGAGCTCTTGCGCCCCGTCATTTCAAGCACAATCGGCCACTCCTGCACGCGGCTTGATTCGTACCCGGGAAATCTCGTGGCAATAGGATGACACAGTTGAGAAATCGGACCTTCAGAGGCAAAATGGCGCGTTTGCAGTCCCTATTTGAAGCTCACAGGACTTATTCGGAACGGAGTGAGAGCTATTGGTTCGCGAGAAAAATCAACTTGAAGTGGAGCGACCGCTTAGAACTTGAACACGAACCCCGTTGAAATCTTGGGGCTGAATTGGTAGGTCGAGAAGTAGTGGGACCCGATCACGTCGCCGCTGACCCGTATCGCCCACCGCTTATAGTGTCCACCGATGTCTACTCCACCACCCAATTCATAGGCAAATGCCTCTTGCGGTCCAAACGCAGTTTGTGGCGTGAAATGCGATCGGCCGAAGAGCGCATGCCCCCAGAGTTCTGCACCGCGAGGCCCAGACCACCGAAATCGAGGACCACCTCCTCCGAAAAGAAACCAGGAATCGTGATTGTTTTGGTGTCCATAAGTTGCCGACATCTCGCCGTCGATTCCGAACCAATCTTTCCAGTAGTAAACGATCGACCAGTTTCCTCCGTTTTGACTTTCTTGATTTGTCGGATGCGACGTCTCATAAAATCGAAAAAACGTATAACCCGCATAGGCTTGCCACGCGTATTTTTTGAACACGCCTTGTACCTGCTGAGGAGGATCCGGGTCTAAGGAAGCAGTAGGTATGGCGGGCAAGCTCGCTCCACGCAGGGCGGTCGTCTGCCCGATTGCATCGTTCGATCCATCTGGCGGCGTAAACGGGCTGGCAAAAGGCATCGCCAACAGCAAGGAGTTGTTCGGTACGCCCTGGGCGGAAGCACTTAAACCGCCCAGACAGACGACCCCAATCAGCACCAGCACATATCGCATTGCACCTCTCTCCCGGAGACTCCGATTTACTCAAATCGTACTCATAATTTGACCGATATGGCGCTCAGCTGTCCAATGAATTGATTATTAAGGCCGATGTTATTCTCTGGCTTCTCCGCCCACCGAGCGCAATTTTGGTGCCAGTCTGCGGCAATCCAATTCACCCAAATCATTGCGCCGTATTATTGCGCGAAACTCTTGACTCTCTTTCGCCATTTGCTATCATCTCCTCGCTGGCTTACCACCAGCGCTTATCCAGAGTGGCTGAGGGTACAGGCCCTTTGAAGCCACAGCAACCTGGTCCATGTGCCAAGGTGCTAATTCCTGCCCAGTGGGGAGAGATAAGATCCTCAGTCGACCGGAACCCCGGTCGTTGAAGATTCAACTCCCAAACTGCTGTTAACGGCGGCGGCATTCGCATTTGCGAGTGCCCTTATGTACGTGCTCAATTCGACGTGCGATGTAATGTCCGCCATAGCGCTTGCTTGGTGGCGCCAAGGCCCCGGGTCTAGCGGGCTTTCGCCGGGAAGCGGTCGGCGGATTGAATTCATTCCGCCAACAGGGGAGGATTTTATATGTCGGACAGCGTATCGGCTGATTGTATGATCGCCGTCATCAAGATCGGTGGCTCGATCTTGAAGAACGCGCGTGCATACCGGCGCGCCGCTCGCTATGTTCGCAATCGACACGACGCCTCGCCGGATGAACGGTTGGTCGTCGTTGTTTCCGCCCAAGAAGGTGTCACTGACTGGCTCGCCGCCAACGCCCGTCAAATCGTTTCTCAGCCAAACCCGTCAGCTCTGGATCTGTTGTGGTCCACCGGCGAGCTTCGGTCGGTTGCCCTGCTCGTTCTTCACCTGCAAGCATTGGGGATTTCCGCTGCCGCATTGAATATTCACGAGGCGGGTTTAGCTCTCGCCGATACCAGTCGCACTACGAGTGCCCGGCCGCCCGATGTTCGGATCAACTCGCGCCGGCTCCGGTCTGCCTTTCTCCAACATCCCGTGGCCGTCGTACCGGGATTTTTTGCCACTGACGCCGCGGGCGCGGTTCGCTCGCTTGGTCGCGGCGGCTCGGACTTGACCGCCGTCCTCCTTGCCAAGGGATTAAGTGCATCCCGCTGCGAACTGCTGAAAGACGTGCCCGGCTACTTCACTAGCGATCCACACGGCAACCCAAATGCCCGCCACCTGCCCAACCTTACTTTCGAACACGCGCTGGCCCTCGCGGACGACGGCTGCGATTTGGTCCAGCGAAAAGCCATCGAGCTGGCTGCGCAATGCAACTTGCCCCTCGTCGTTCGCAGTCTCGATGAAGCCGCACCGCTAAGCCGCGTTACGGCCCAGCTGGAAGTAACTCCCCAAACCGATGCCGTCTTTTCGGAAGCCGTAACAGCCAACTAGGTGAACAAGGATTCTGAGAGACCCGAAATCGAAATTCGAGAGTTCGAGAAATCAGTAATCGAAAGGAGCGACAATATGAAATTTGCAACCAAAACGATTCACGCCGCGCAACCTTCCGAACCGGAAACCGGCTCGCTGGTAGCGCCTATTTTCCAGACCTCCACCTACGAGCAGGAATCACCTGGGCAGGACAAAGGCTTCAACTACTCGCGTACGAATAATCCGTCGCGCCAGCGCCTCGAATCCGTGTTGGCTGAACTCGAAGGCGTTGAGCACGCCGCCGTGTTTGCGTCCGGCCTTGCCGCCGAAAATGCAATCTTTCAGGCTTACCTGCGCCCCGGCGACGAAATCGTCCTGCCCACCGACGTCTACGGCGGCACCTACCGCATTCTCAACAAAGTGTTCCTGCCGATCGGCGTCGTCGTGCGCCAAATCGACTTTTCGGATGGCGCTGCTCTCGATGCAGCGATCACTTCGAGAACGAAGCTCGTCTGGATCGAATCGCCCACCAATCCTCGCCTCTTGGTCTACGACATCGCAGCCATTGGCCGCCTGGCGCACAGCCGCGGTTCGCTTGTGGTCGTGGACAATACTTTCGCCACCCCTTGTTTTCAGCAGCCCTTCGAACTCGGCGTCGACATTGTCGTTCATAGCGTTACAAAATATCTCGCGGGCCATTCGGACTTAATTCAAGGCGCGGCCCTTGCGAAAGATTCTTCCGTTTTTGAGCCGATCAAATTCTTGCAAAATGCCACTGGCGCAGTTCCCGCGCCGTTCGATTGTTGGCTCACCCTGCGCGGACTGAAAACACTCGAGCTGAGAATGCAGCGCCACGAAGAGAATGCGGCGGCCATTGCGGAAGCGCTCGAGAATCAACCGCTCGTGAGCCGCGTCTATTTCCCGGGCCTTGCTTCCCACCCGGGCCACGCTATTGCGCGAAGGCAAATGACCGGCTTCGGCGGAATGGTTTCCTTCGAGTTGAACGGTTCCTTGGACGAGGTAGTCGCGTTTGCCTCGTCGCGCCGCTTCTTTACCCTTGGCGAAAGCCTCGGAGGCGTCAAGGCCTTGCTCTGTCATCCCGCCACGATGACGCACGCTTCGATTCCTCCTGAAGCCCGAGCAGAACTGGGCTTGTCCGATAACCTGATCCGCCTATCCCCCGGTTGTGAAAACTCCGAGGATCTCGTTGAGGATCTAAAAGAGGGGTTTTCTAACCTCGAACGGGCGCGCGACGCAAGAAAGGAAAATCAGAAGAACGAGCAGAAAGTCGTAGCTGCTCAGGCATAACGCGTCCAGACAACTCGCCTGTGTTGGACGGGTCACCAAACCTCTCCGTCCAACACTTACGCATTGAACAACTTCCCCCAATCACAGCGCCGCGCTTCCCATTTCATGCGATAGCATGGAATCATTCCAGCAGTTACGTTTTACGAGGAGCGGGAATGCGCGTCTTTGATCAGGTCGATCCCCAGCGAGTGGAGCGCCGAGAGCTCCAGTTGACAATGTTGTCGCTATTCGTCAACGTAATCCTCGCTGCGGGCGCTGCGCTCCTGATGTATCCCACGATCTCGGCTCATCCGGTAATTTTCGGAGCCACGACGTCCCGCGTCATCTTCGTCGGCTTCTGCGCTTTGTGCGTGCTTCTCGTTGGCTATCTGTTTGATCGGCAAATTGTGGTCCGCCGCCTTCGCAATGAAATCGCCCAACAGCATCTGAAATACACGCAGCTAAGACTCCAAGCCGGAGGCGACTTGCTGAGCAGCCTTTCCGGCTTGAATCACTTTCAAGACCGGCTAGTAATGGAATTCAAGCGCGAGGTGCAATCCGGCGCCGCACTCTCCGTGCTTGTTATCCGCCTTACTCCCGCCGATTCGGTAGAAGACTCCAACGAAGTGACCGTCGCCTACGGAGACGCCGCGAAAGCCATGATGCGGAAATTGCGCCGTGAGGATTCGCTTTACTATTTCTCGCTGGGAGCTTTTGGGATCCTGCTGCCGGGAGCTCGTGTGTTGGACGCACGTGAACTTTCCGCACGTATTGCCGAAGGCCTGAGCGATGCCGCCGGTGTGATTGGTCGTTTCACTTCGGACATCAAAACCTTCAACTACCCCGAGCACGTCGAAACCGCCCACGAACTCGACCTTGCCGTCCGCTCGCTACTTCCCCGCAACATCGTCAGCGAACCCGCCGTAGCAGAAGCATTTGCCCTCGCCGACCGCACAGCCACATAAGCGGCTCCGACCAGCCTCGCCCCAAACTGAAGACGGAATATCCTGAGGTGTGCATTCAACTCGAGGGTGGGGAGCGTTGTAACCTCTCTGTAATCTCCCCACCGAATAATAGCCCGCCTTTCACCATATTCGCGCGCCTCATGCGCGGAACGGGGACTCATATTGACGCCCCAAGACGTCCCACCTCTGCAAAGAAATATGTTCGAATTGCCCGCGACCGGAGTATACAGATCAACGATTTGCATTTGGTTGTCTCGTATCTGGACGCAGTGAATCAGTTGAATCTTGCGGTAGAACGTGAGGTCAATCGGTGAGACAGCTAACCATTCGAGCCGCCGTACTTTGGTCGACGGCCAGCCTCTTTCTCGCGGGCTGCGGCCACGGCAAGAACGATTCAAACGCGGGAGCACCGCCGCCGCTCAAGGTCGAGCGCGTTGAGGATCCGAATGTCTTTCAAGTTGACCAGCCCAATAAGTTTCCGCTGGTCGCGGCCGTCGAGCACATAGCTACGTCTCAATTAACCACGACGGCCACGGTCAATCCGGATATTGCCCGCACTGTGCCAGTCATCTCGTTAGCAGTCGGCCGCGTCGTCGAGATTAAGGCTCGCTTAGGCGATATCGTCAAAAAGGGACAGGTCCTGCTGCGAGTGCAAAGTGCGGACATTGCCGGAGCCTATTCTGACTATCAAAAAGCGGTGGCAGACGAACAACTGGCGCGCACTCAGGCGGAGCGCGCGCGGCTGCTCTATGACAAAGGTGCAATCTCCCTGAACGACTTTCAGATCGCGCAAGACGTAGAAGCCAAGGCCCAGGTGGATGTGAAGACCACTGCCGAGAAGCTTCGTGTGCTGGGCAACACCAACCTCGATCAACCATCGGGCATCGTTGATATTCGTGCTCCTGTGGACGGAGTTATCACCGACCAGCAAGTCACCAATGCGGCGGGCGTCGCAGGCCTGACTTCCCCAAACCCGTTCACGATCTCGGACCTGACTTACGTCTGGATTCTTTCTGACGTATACGAAAACGATTTATCCGCCGTCCGTGTCGGGGATAAGGCAGACATTCGGCTGACCGCGTATCCCGACAAAACGTTCACCGGCGTGGTCAGCAATATTGGTCCCATTCTCGATCCCAATATCCGGACGGCCAAAGTCCGGATCGAGGTGCGCAATCCAGGCCTTTTTCGCCCGGGCATGTTTGCCACGGCCACCTTTCATGGCCAGAGAAAACAGAAGTTTGCGGCCGTGCCTGCAGATGCTGTCCTACATTTGCACGACCGCGATTGGGTCTACTTGCCTTTGGGCGGCAACAAGTTTCGGCGTGTCGAAGTGAATGCTAGCCAGATGCTACCCGGCAATATGCAGGAGATCCTAAGCGGAGTCGCGGTTGGTCAACAGGTTGTAGCGAACGCCCTTGATTTCCAAAATACGGTGGAACAGCAGTGATCAATTCCATCGTCGATTTTGCCCTCAACAACCGCTTCGTTGTTCTCAGTGTCGCGTTCGTTCTTTTCGTGTGGGGGATCATTTCGTTCAAGCGATTGCCCGTCGAGGCATACCCGGACGTTGCGAACACTTGGGTTCAGCTGATTACGCAGTGGCCCGGACGGGCGGCGGAGGAAGTCGAGCAACAAATCACAATACCCATTGAAATTCAGATGAACGGAATTCCGCATTTGCGGCATGTGCGATCGGCGTCGTTGGCTGGTCTGTCGGTTGTCAATCTCATATTCGACGACGATTCCAACAACGATTGGGACAGGCAGAAAGTCCTCGAAAGGCTTTCGGCTGTAACACTCCCACCCAATGTGACGGCGCAGATAGGGCCTGATTTCAGCCCTGTTGGACAAGTCTATTGGTACACGCTAAAGAGCACGAATCCGAAATACGACCTCATGGAGCTGAAATCGCTTCAGGATTGGACCATCAGCAAATACATGAAGGCAGCGCCGGACGTCGTAGACGATTCCTCGTTCGGCGGTTTGACCCGTGAGTATCAAGTCCGCGTAGATCCCGACAAGCTGGTGTCTTACGGCTTGAGCCTCGCTCAGCTCGAACAGCAATTAATGAATAGCAATGCGAACGCCGGCGGCAGTTTTATCGAGGAAGGCGCGCAGCAAATCAACGTTCGCGCGGTGGGGTTGATTAGAAACGTCCAGGATATCGAAGAGGTTGTCCTGAAAACGCAGAAGGGCACCCCGATACGCATCAAGGACGTTGCGGTTGTCACGCAAGGACCCAAAATTCGCCTCGGCCAGATCGGAAGGGCAGTTCATCGTTCCGATGGGGTGGTGGTTGACGATAACGATGTGGTTGAAGGAATTGTGTTCATGCGCAAGGGCGCGGACACAGCCTCAACAATGGACGGGATTCATGCAACCGTTCAAAAGCTCAACGATCACATTCTGCCGCCAGGCGTGAAGATTGTTCCTTACCTGGATCGTGACGACCTGGTTCACTACACCACGCACACAGTTCTGCACAATCTCGCGGAGGGAATGATCCTGGTCGTGATCGTTCTCTTTATTTTCCTGGGGAATATCCGCGGCGCGCTCATCGTCTCAATCACCATACCGTTCGCCTTGCTATTTGCATCCATCTGTCTCGACCTGCGGCACATCTCCGCCAATTTGCTTTCCCTGGGTGCGCTTGATTTTGGAATGGTAGTGGATGGTTCGGTAGTGATGATCGAAAACATCGTTCGCCATTTAATTCGCTCGGAAAGAGAGCACCGCACACCGATGGAGCGCATACGAGACGCTGCACACGAAGTGCAGCGGCCCGTCTTCTATGCGATTGCCATCATTATCACCGCGTACGTTCCGATTTTTACTCTGCAACAGGTCGAAGGAAAGCTGTTCAAGCCCATGGCGTTGACGGTAGCGTTCGCTTTGCTGGGTGCACTCATCTTTTCAATGTTGGTCGCTCCCGCACTGGCGAGTCTTCTATTCCGCTCGGGGGTTAAAGAATGGGAAAACCCCGTAATGGCCCACCTTACAGCCGGTTATCGGCAAGCGGTAACTTGGGCGATTCGCAAGCGTCCGCTAACGATTGGAATAGCCCTCGTCTCTTTTGTGCTGGCGATTTATTTGGCTTTTGGCGGCGCGATCGGGTCGGAATTCCTTCCCCATTTGGACGAAGGGGCGATTTGGGTTCGAGGAACACTCGCACCTAGCGCAGGGCCTACTGAGAGCGCTCGTATCGCTCAGAGAGCGCGTGAAGTGCTGGCTTCTTTTCCTGAGGTCCCTCAAGTAGTGAACCAGATCGGTCGTCCGGACGATGGGACGGACACGACTGGGTTCTTCGATATGGAATTCTTCGTTGACCTTCTGCCAAAAGATAAATGGCGCCCTGTTTTCCATCGCGACAAAGACCAGCTGATTGCCGCAATGGATCGTGAACTGGAAAAGATACCGGGAGTGTTTTGGGGATTCTCTCAGCCGATTTCAGACAACCTGGAAGAAGCTGTAAGCGGTGTGAAAGGCGCGCTCGCGGTGAAAATTTTTGGAGATGACCTCAAGACATTGGAAGAGAAGGGCGATGAAATTGTTAACGTGATGCGAAACATACAGGGTGTCGAAGATCTTGGCCTGTTTCGCGTACTCGGCCAGCCCAACCTCAATTTCGAGGTAGATCGCGACCAGGCCGCGCGTTTCGGAATCAATGTCTCCGATGTCCAGGATGCGATTCAGACAGCCGTTGGAGGCAATGCCCTCACTCAGGTGCTGATCGGCGAACAGAGGTACGACTTAACGCTGCGCTATTTGCCGCAATATCGGGATACCAAAGAAGCAATCGAGAGGATTCGGCTTCTGGCACCGTCAGGTGAGCGCGTTTCGCTGGCTCAATTGACGAAGAGCAGCGTTGCCGATGGCGGTTCAGAAATTTATCGCGAGGCCAACTCGCGATACGTGGCGGTTAAATTTAGCGTGCGTGAAAGGGATTTGGGCAGCACGGTTGAAGAAGCCATAAGCAAGGTCAACGCAAAGGTCAAATTGCCCCAGGGTTACACGATTGACTGGGCGGGCGAGTACGAGAGCCAGAAGCGATCACAGCGCCGCCTGCTGCTGGTGCTGCCAATCACAATCGTCGCAATCTTCGTCATACTTTATGCGATGTTTAAGTCGTTGAAATGGGCCCTTCTCATTTTGACCAACGTAGCAATGGCTCGTCTCGGAGGACTGTTGGCCTTGCTGATCACGCATACGAATTTTAGCGTTTCGTCAGGTGTTGGTTTTCTTGCGCTTTTCGGTGTGTCGGTTCAGACCGGCGTTATCATGGTGGAGTACATCAACCAACTCCGGGCCCGAGGTTATGTCATCGAAAAATCAGCGGTGGAAGGAGCCGTCCTCCGGCTTCGGCCCATTCTAATGACCATGCTGGTCGCGACTTTAGGCCTCCTGCCCGCCGCGCTTTCGCATGAGATTGGATCGGATTCCCAGCGTCCCTTTGCAATCGTGATTGTCGGAGGTCTCATCTCTGACCTGCTGATGAGTATTTTTCTGTTGCCAACACTTTATGTTTGGTTCGCGCGTGAAGGTGATCAGCTTCCCGCGGCCGACTCTGAGGGGGCCGTATAGGATTTCATCGAACGACCGTTTGGCAGACAATGTCGTATTGGGTCGAGTTGAGGGAGTCCGACTATGAAAAAAACTGAAGTCTGCGAACGCATCAAAGAGGTGGGCATCATCCCGGCGATTCGCGTCTGTTCCGCCGAGGACGCTCACTTTGCCGCTGACTCGGTCGCTAGCGGTGGCATACCCATTGTGGAAATCACGATGACCGTGCCCGAAGCGTTCGACCTGATTTCCCATCTAGTTGGTCACCACAAGAAAATGATCGTCGGCGCAGGTACCGTGCTGGATACTGAGACAGCACGACGGTGCGTCGATGCGGGAGCAAATTTCTTGACAGCGCCCGGATTCAATCAGGCGATTGTGGAATTTGCCATCAAACAAGAGATTGCCGTTCTTCCCGGCGCACTGACGCCCACGGAGGTAGTCGCGGCCTGGAGCGCTGGTTCAGATTTCGTCAAAGTATTTCCCTGCGCCCAGGTCGGGGGTGACCGGTATATCAAGGCATTGAAGACAGCGTTACCGCAAATTCCCCTGATTGCCGCAGGAGGCGTGAATCAACAAACGGCGGCCGGCTTCATCTTGGCAGGAGCCGTTGCGATTGGCGTCGGTACCGAGTTGATTCCCGCGGATGCCATCGAGCGTCGCGAATCGGATCGAATTCGAGAACTAGCCCACCGTTTTGTTGGTTTCGTGAGTGACGCGCGGAGTCGTTTGGCCCCAGAAAGGGTTACGGACGCAACCACTCAAACGGATTTCAAGAAGCTTCACAAACAGGCCCCTAAAGCATGAATCCCGACATTCACAGCAGACCGCATGTCGTAGTGGGAAATTAAATGGTCTGTTGACATCCTGATTGCAGAGAGCGCTGCTCTCGGCAAGGCCCTTTGGGAATACGGCGGCTCGCCGATCGCCTTCAGAAGCCACGGCTCGGCGGGGCAGCTTGAATTCGGCGAGAGTATCGCTTAGCTGGCGCGGTCATCCGGCATCGTCGCACGGACGTCAATAGAGCCAAATTAAATCAGAAATTGTGGCGGAGAGGGTGGGATTCGAACCCACGGTTGAGTTTCCCCAACACACGCTTTCCAAGCGTGCTCCTTAAACCGCTCGGACACCTCTCCGTGACGAATCATCTCGGATAGAACGGGGCTTCAGAAGACTAACAAATTCACGACAACGCAGCAAACGCCCGGCTCCGATACGGATCGATAGGCCTTCTAGGCGAACTTTTCTGCCGACGCCCGCGATAGTGAAGTAAAATGTTTTCTCATTTCCGGGGTAGTGCAATTGGTAGCACGCCAGCCTTTGGAACCGTCCCATACCCTTATAAACATTGGCGTTTTGAATGTTCTCAACAACTTACGCGGCACAGGTAGGCACAGCGTGGAACGATATTGCGTTCGGTCGGGTCAAAAGTCGGGTCAAATGTTGCACCAAGATAGGGCAAGTCACCGACCGCTGACGCGGCGTTCGGAGATTAAGACAGTCTGACAATTTTCCCCCGCCGACACGCGGCGCACGTCACCAGCCCAAGCCTCACGCTCCACGCCTTCGGGCGCAACAGCCCACATGCCGCCTTCTGGCACGTACCGCCCGGAACAGCGTGCGGGCCGCGTCTCCACCAATGCGTTTTGCTTTTCGTACTCATGCGTCGCGGTGTCATGCTCAATCCGGCTCAAGCGCGACCATCTCGTCGTGACACTTCGCGTGAGCATATTGCGGATACATCGGTGCGCCGAACTGCTTCGATGAATCTTGCGCGGCAGACTCGACCTTCACGAAGTCGT
Organism: uncultured Acidobacteriota bacterium; assembly: GCA_963729525.1. Taxonomy (GTDB): domain Bacteria; phylum Acidobacteriota; class Terriglobia; order Acidiferrales; family UBA7541; genus Palsa-295. The sequence goes on along the minus strand of CAVSOB010000005.1, from coordinate 278,782 downwards.
CGTCCGCTTTGATTGCTTTCTTACAGTAAGCGCAAATCTCTAACTCTCGCATCGTCGGAAGATGGCCTATTCGATTTTCCCGCCCGGCTTCTTGAAATGATTCGGGTCTACGTCATCCCAGACGGTCATACAAACATCTCTCGGCCGTGAGTTTCCCATTTGACTGAATCCCCATCCCACCCACGCCATGCGATTTGCTGTCGGCGGGGCTTGGGTCTGTGAGATAGCCGAGCATCCAAGTCCACGATTCTTCGCCAACTTTCGGGTCATCGTGGCCCGACACCATAATGTGAACGGCGAAGTCAGGCTTCTTGTCGGCCTTCAGGTAGAACGTGATGCCGTTGCATTCCTTCGAGTCCTTGAAACCTTCCATGAACTCGCTCATCAAAGCCGCTTCGTGCATCGCACGTTTGTCGTGGACAAACTCATTCCCCGGAAGTTTCTTCTCCAACTTCAATTCTTCCATGTAAGCATCTTGGTCAGTGATGGGCGAAACGTCTTTGATGTGGGTGAAGCCTAGAGTGGGAGGGTCTGTCTTGGCGGCTTGCCGCTTCTCTGAGGCAGGAGCAGGCTTAGGCGTCTGACTTGTTTGAGCGTATACCGACGCAGCAAACGAGAACGCCACAACAAGAGTGAGCACTGTCTTCATACTGCGCCGAAAGCCTATACTTCACTTGCCAACGAAGTCAACCTTCCCGAGTTGCCCGTTGCATCGTCGGGCATTCTAGCAACGTGCCGGGCACTGCCGAGTCCGACTATCTCACGTTTAGCACGAGCCTTTAAAGGTAAACAATGTGCGGGCAGCTACCTACTTTAAGAGTTGACGAGAGGATTAGAAAATGACACTATAATAAAGCATATATTATGCATAAGGAGCTAAGAAACGATGGCCAAGGCAACGATTAAATCCAAGTCTGGCGCGGTCATTACAGTGGAAGGGAGTGATGCTGAGGTTTCGAGCATTCTAGCGGCCTATGAGAGAACCAGCGTTGTGGGGCAAGCAAAGCAAGCTATCGCACGGTCGCTTGCTAGCAAAAGGACTGAAAAGAAACGTGAAGGAGCGGCGGACATCATCATTGGTCTGCGTGAGGCAGGGTTCTTTCAAAAGGCAAAGCAGCTAAGTGAAATCGCATCGGCCCTTGAAGAGAAGGGTTATCTCTATCGTACAACCACTCTATCGGGCATCGTGTTGAGTCTCGTGAAGAAGAGGGAATTGCGCAGAAAGAAGCATGACGGGAGATGGGTGTATGGGAAATAGGCAGAGAAAAATTGCGAAGACGGCGACAGAGTCCCTGAAACACCTGTGGGAAGAGGGATTCTTTCGGAGTTGGAAAAGCATGGCTGCGATCAAAGCGATATTGAGCAAGAGAGGCAATCACTTCTCCGATGCTGAGTTAGGAATGGCATTGAAGCGCGGCAGACATCTTACGCGTCGCGGAAAACGGAGCAGCTACGAGTACATTCAAAAGTATCCTTTCGTCAAAGAGGAATCATCCTCAATTCCGAAGAAGACAAGAAGAAACTGAGAGAGACAATGGATTTCAACCTTAATAGCAAAGCATTTCTCGCGCAGTTCCGCCTTGCGGAAATGAGCGGACAGCAAAAGTTCCTTGCAATCGCAGCACACAACACAAACGGACGGACAACACATGACCTTCCGACGGCAGTCGTTCGGGCGCAATGGCGTAAATCACAGTTAGATGTGGCTTACAATGCCGCATTCTACGACCGCGCCCAGCAAGAGGGTTGGGTTGACCCTTTGGACGCAAAGAAGGGATGGTTCAATGTCACAGATAAAGGGATGGAGCATTTAGTAGCTCTTGCCAAATCTGACGGCACGGCATCTTCCGGGGAGATTCAGAAAGCTGGTGGGCTTGTTGTGGTGAATCGGAGGGCGACGCATACCTTTGACAAGTATCTACGAAAGATTCTGGCCGATGCGAAAACTGAAGTGCTGATTGCCGATGCCTACGTTGATGACACTATTTTCGACACCGTGTTGGATGTAATTCCACCCTCACTTCCCGTCAAACTCCTCTATTCAAGAACGATGGGAAAGTTTGGTGCGCGAGCCACTCGCTTTTCCAGACAGTACTCGCAGTTTGCTTTTAGAAGGTACAAGCACCTTCACGACCGATTCATGGTCGTGGACAATGCCGGGTACGTTCTAGGGCCTTCAATCAAGGACGCCGCAACCAATTCTCCGGCCATAGTGGTTGAGCTAGACCCAAATGAGAAACGTCTCCTTCGGAACTTCTTTGACGACCTTTGGAAGAAAGCAAAGTGAAAATACCGGCGCGGCGAGTAGCGTCATGCCCCCTGTTGAGCGGAGTCGTTGATTTCCACGCAATCAAGCACGAGCATGTGTGTTCGGCCCGTTGGGTTGGACACGTTCGTGATTTGGAATTTCCGGGCACCGAACAAGACTTGGAAGTTTGACGTGATGCCTGCCTGATAGCGAATGACGATTCGGTGCGTGGATGTAGAGACGTACTCGCCTGCTGCGAACTTCTCATTGCCGTTGACGGCTTCGATGCTGGCCCACACTTCCGCAAACACAGGCCAACCGCTGAGACTCGTGCCGCCGAGTTCGTCCTGCACATCGGACGGTTGCAGCAACGAGATACGATGGCGCATCTTGCCGACCTGCAAGACTGGATTATTACTCTGAATGATTGTTCTCCACATCTGTGACTCCCTTGAACGGATGTTGCGGCGTGTAGCGCCCCTACAGCGCATGAGGCGAGACATCGGAGACGATTCAATCCGATGGTGCTGCCGGGCACGCCGCAGTCCGAAACGGGTTGTGACGACGCACAGCCGCCCGCTAGCGAACGGAATGAAGGCGAGTTCAACGAAACCGATAAGAAACGTTGAGTGCTGCCCGGATGCGTCATCGCCCGTATGCCCACGAACGGGCTTGCGACCCGTTCGCTTCATCGTGGTCGCGTGTCCGCGATTCACGATTGCAATGTTTAGTTTCCTCTGACGAACTTCAACGCTTCGGCCAGTTCCCTCTTGGCCGTTTCGTCGTCCACGATTCCTTGGAAATCTTTGAAGCGTGCGAAGACGTGATGACCGTACAGGTCGCAATCCTGCTGCGTGATTCCGCGTTGGTCTTCCGATGTGCTATGCCACACGGCGTCGGCCACTCCTGCAAAGATGTCGGCGGCTTTCTGCACAGTCGGCTTCTTTCGCGTGGTGAATCGCAAGAGCGCATCCTTCATCACGTGGAACAGTCCATCGGTCGGGAGTGTTGCGGGTATCGCCGCGCTTCGTTCTTCGTAGATAGTTGCCTGTTCGTAGCCTGTACCATCGGCACGAACAACGAGAGCCGAGCGTCCATTCTCAGCAACGCCTTCGGGTCGTCCGCCGTTGGGAAGTGACATGCCGGGCACGCCGTCAGGTTGCGCAGCCGTAGACGTTGGCACAGTTGCGCCGGGATGCTTGGCTTCAAACGCAGGCTTGGCCTTCTGTTCCATCATTGATGCTGGCACGTTCGTCGCACTTCGCAAATCCTTGCGACATCCAGTAGTCATAAGCCCACGATTGTTCAATTGGATTGTGACCTTCCATCTCTGCGATGTCGTTGGTGCATAGGTAGCCCCAATTCTTTGCCGCCGTTGTACAACGTCGTTCGTGACTTCGCGTCAGGATAGCGCATACTGCGCACGTCAAATCGCACGCGCCGCTTCTGTCCACGAACGTTGAGGAATAGCTTGCGATTGACTTCTTGTTCAACGAGACTCAGCCACGGGTAGAGAGTGAAGGTCAGGATTCCCGTCCCTTGCTGTTCCGCGTTCTTTTGAGTCACATGGTCGCCCGCGCCAATCATTGAGCCGGGCACTTGGAAGATGGCTGCGATTTCCTGCCGTTGGAGCAATCTCGCTTCTGTGGAGCTGCGACGATTCAGCATCAACGCCAATACGCGTGTATGTAATGCCGCCCGCGAGCACCGCTGTCTTGTGGGCTTCCGTCGCCGCCGTATACGTCCTGCCACGAGCGACGCAACTCTTCCATCGCTTTCTCTTCCAATTGTTCGGGCACGCTGACGATGCCGAGTGGCACAGCACCGTTTCCGAAGAACTTCGCGGTGTACTTCTGAGTCGCGAGAGCTAGGCCGACAACCTGCTTGCACAATTGAATCGTCTTGATGCCGACGCGACCATCAATTGAAAGTCCGGGAAACGAGAGCACGTTGCTCGCGTGCAGCAACGTTCGTTCGTTGGCTTTCTCGTTTAACTCGTCGCCCAACTCTTTTGAGCCAATCTTGCCGAACGTCTCAAACAGCATCTCGCCGCGAGCGACTTTCTTGCCTTGAATCAGCAAAGGCACTGTCAAACGAACTGCGCGAGTCCGCGCCGGATTCAACGGCCAAATCGCTTCTACGTCACCACGGTCGTTGCGCTCAATCTCAACATACGCGCCGCCCCACAAGAGCATGTGGCACATGATGCAAGCCTTGAAGGTCGCAGCCGTCATCTCGCGATTCGGAGCCTTCGCGAATATCTTGAACAGGTCACTGCCGAAATCTTTGGTGTACTTCTCACGTCCTTGGACGTGCTCAACCTTGTTGACGAACAAAGGGAGCGAAGATACTGCGCGGCTCACGAGTCCCACGCAAGCGAGCACTGTTGATGTTTGCATCGCGGTTAATTCAGATACACGTATACCTGAATCGCTGCGACCACCATTGAAGATGTCAAGAAGCCATTCCGCCGGGAAGCCGAGCGGTGTCTGTGGTGACTCAAGCGAGCCACGTCGTTCAATCTGCATGTTCGTTCTCCGTCGGAGAAAGTCAACAGAGCTGGGCACCATCGGCACCCAGCTCCATTGTGTGAATCTATTCTTGTCCTACAACGTCGCTCCGCTTTAGGAGTGCTGTTGCAAGAGAGCCACGGCTGCGGGCTGCACAAGGTTGCTGTCCATGCGTGAGAAGCCAAGGAAGCCGACCTGTCCGTATTCCGCATACCGCTCACTCAAACGCAGCACGCTCAAATCGCGCACGCGCCGAATGACGAAGTGCGACGTATCGCCGAAAAGCACGCTCGTCGGATTCGTGTTCGCCACCGGAGTCGCCATCGCGTTATCTACCACGTAGGGATAGCCAAGGATGGTGTCGGGAGCATTGCTCGTCAGGCCGGGCAACCAAATCGGACGCCCATACTTGTCAAGCAGCTTCTTGATGACCTTGAGAGTGCTGTCATGGAGTAAGAAGCGACCACCACGTCGGTACATGATGTCAACGGCGTGCTCCAAATCAATCAGGTCGTTGGTGCCAATCGTGGAGAACGCCGGGAATCCTTCGCCGTCGTTGGCATTGCTGCCAGCGCCGACTACGATTGCCGAGCCGCCAGCGAGAGCCGCCGTAATAATCCCGGTGGGTTGGGCAACGCCGGTGCCGGTCGTGGCATATTGCTCCATGGCGCGACCTATGCGCTCAGCGAACCTGTCGCCGAGATAACCGTCCAAATCAAACGCGGAGTCCTGCAAGAGTTCCACGCTGACGCGGATGACCTGCGTTGAGAACTTGTAAGCTCCCAAGTTCTTTGAGCCGACCACGACGGGCACTTCGCTGACGGAAGTGTTCTCCGAAACGAGAACGCCTACGTTGCCAGTGTCATCGCCGGTCGGGAAAGGCAGGACAGCGCCACTGTCGGTCTGGATGACGCGACAAATCTTGCCGTCCAACACAGGGCAGAAGTACTTCATCTTCTGGTCAATCTCGTGCTGAAACGAAGCCGGGACGAAATAGCCGCCCGCGCTGCCGGTCAGGTAAGAGACGCCAGTAGCAGTTCCACCTTGCGCCGAGTTGTCGGTGTCGCGATATTCCAACACCTTTGCTCGTTGCTCTGCGCTGATACGGTCAAGACCGAATCGCGAGAAAGCCATGAACGCCATCCGGTGTTCGCGCTCGCGCTGGGTTTCAAACCGTGCGCCGTAACCGTCAACAACTCGTCGGCCTTCCGCCAACTGAATCGCTTCGGCTTCGGAACGTTCCTCTTGCTGAATCTGCGGCACAATCTTTTCCGCAGCGTCAGACAGACGCTCAGCTTCCATTCTCTTCTCCACGGTCATCGTGGATTCGCGAAGGATGGCCTGAACCTTGGTGACAAGACCCGACCGTTCCTCACGCAATGCCTGAGACTTGATACTCATGTGGTTGTACCTACACTTACAGAATTTCGGGCACGCATGATGCTCATGCGCCTACCGTGATTAAACTCCGTAGGGAATCTCTGCGAGAATTCCTGCCTGTGGCACTTCGCGGAAAAGAACTTGCTGCGGTGCTCGTTTACTCGTTTACTGCAAGAGCTGCCCGCCGACGGAGTTCGTCAACGGCCTTCTCTTCGTCCGCTGCCCGCGCAACCGCTGTGGTTGCGAAGACGTTGGCCTTCAACATCGTGTTGATGTGCTTCGCTCGTGCTTCAATGATGCGACTCAAGAATGGTTCGGGGCATCCCGCCGGGATTGGCTCACGAATTCCAACTTCGGGCCGGGCATCACTGAGGAAGGCACGAACCTCAACGTTTGATAACTCGTGCATGTTGCACCTTCCTTTATGTTGAAGGGCGACCCGATGGTTCGCCGTGGAATTACTTCCGCGACCTAGACAACTCGGTGCTACAAACACCGAATTGGCAGTCCCACCGACGGAGCCGCCCGTTTCAACTTCGTTAGAACACTCGCGCTTGCTCGCTTCCCTTTCGTTCCGCAGCGTCGTGTTCAAGATTCTCAAGAAATCGCTTTGCAACTTCTAACTTGTCTGTGATGTCGGCGGCTGCCGCGCAACGATTCTAGACGGGAGCAGTATTCTGTTTCCGCTTCAAGAATCGTCACCTTGTCACGTGCTTCAAGAATGTCTTTGTCAATGATTCGCATCATCGTCTCCTATTCCTCTGCCGGTAGTGACTTCCCTTCTTCGTTCTTGTGTTGAAACGCGCTGTCCGTTCCCGTCGCCAGCACCCGCAGCTACGGCAGCGACCCGATAAGAGTGAGCCGTGAAGCGTGACGCACGATTGACCACACGAACATTCACAACGAATCAGAATGTGACAGTGTCGGTCGTATCCCGCGACATCAATCGTCGTGAGCCTGCCAAATTCCTGACCTAGACAGTCCACGTGGGAACCTTCGTCGCGCTGTAATCAACGCCAACCTTCCAATCAGGAGTGCCGGGCACGTTCGGATGGCACGACATGCACAAGCAGACCAAGTTCGTGACCGCCAAGAACAAGTCAGGACGAACGTCGGGACTAATAAGGTGATGGACGAGCACCGATGGAAACCTGCACGCGCTGCCGTCGGGCTGAATCTTGCAGCACATGGGATTCGCCCACTTCAATCGCCGCGTGAGTTTCAACCACGGCCCTTGCGTATAACGCCGGTGGGGCTTTCGTCGTGCGCCCGCTCGTGGTCGTACTCTATGCGACTGCTGGGAATAGCGACGGAAGGGCTGCGCTTCATTTCAGCCAACCAACCGAAGCGAGCTTGTCTTGTTCGTAGATAATCTCTTCGCCTGACCCGCCGCCAATCGTACGGATGTTCGGCCCGGTGCGTGGAGCAACGAGCAATAGTGTTCGGCAGCTTCTCTTCGGTCAGTCCGTTTGCCGACATCCATTCCTCAATGTCGGCGTGGTGTCCACACTGGCAGTCGTGGACGCCGGTGCGCATAATGCGAATTCCCTGCAATAGAAAGTCGCTACCGCACTTCTCGCAGACGTACTTGAAGCCTACGAACGTCCCAGCAGCATCCACGGCCTTCGCCCAACCCGCCGACGGCTTGGTTGTGGCATTCGCTGCCAGCACTGCGCTCTCGGTGACGCCGTGTTCGGGTCGTCCCAGCAACATGTCAAGAATCTTCATAAGTCGTACCTCTCTTTCTCTCGGAGACGTTTGGAGCACTACGGCGTAGTGAAGGCTTACGGTCGGACGGCGAGAATCTTGGGGTTGAAGATGCGTGTGTTCTCAGGGTCAAGCACGCGCTGCAAGCCGGTGATTGCGGCCTGCACGCCGTCAATCTTGGCGATTCGTTCGCCGCCTGCTTTGGAAGGCTTGATGCCGCCGGTCTTCTCATTCGGCTCAAGGTCTACGTTGCTGCACATCCACACGAACGGCGGATTGTTCAAGTGCGCCAGCTCTCCGCGCAGCACCGAATCTTTGAACGCCTTGGATGGCGTCGTGAGAATTGATGGAAGCTGCGGCACGACAACTGTCTTTGTGACTCGCGTCGCCAACACACGCGCCATCAAAGTTTCAGAGCGCCACTTGTCAAAGCCAATCTCGCGAACCTTGAACTGTGAACAGATGTCGCAGATGCGCTTGAACAATAGGTCGTAGTCAAGCAGGTCTTCGCCGCCAACTTCAACGTGCCCTTCGGTTATCCAATGTCTGAGCGGGATTCTCCAAAGTCGTTCGTGTTCAAGCACGCGATTGCTGACCGTCCAAAAGTACGGGATGTAGACAGTCTTCTTCCGAGCATCGCCGCCGGGAAATGTGATGTTGTTCGCAATGAGACAGAAGCACGCAAGGTCGTCGGACAGTGATGCGTCAAAGCCAGCGAAGAAGCGAGTCGTTGTGTTGTTCTCAAGGAACCACTGCCGCAGCTCTTTCGGCGACCGACCTGCTGGGTCAACTCCGCAGCACGCCGCGATTGCATCTTGTGGAAGCGACCGACCTGACACAACGGAGTTCCAGATATTACAGTGATACCTCAACCAAGCCAGAAGCGCACATCCATCATTCTTGACTTCTTGAGCTTGAGTCCGAAGAACCTCAACGTTTACTGAATACGCCAAGGTTAACGTTGCTCTTTAATCGAGTTGGCTTCGTCAAGCGGGTCGTCATCATCCGAAAGGCGAGCGATATAGACAAGATGCTTGTCAAAGTATTCGTCAGTGGATTGCCCAACGAGACTCAAACTCAACGCGAGTCCGTTGTCCATCGTGTAAGCCCACGAGTTGCGGTTCTCGCCCGCAGTCGTCGCCGCGCACATCATTGGCTGTGGCCTTGAGCCGGTGCCGGACAAGAGCTTGCGCCACACGCCATCGTTCGGATGCTCGTGTATCTCGTCAACAAGGGCAAGACCTACGCGCAAGCCGTCAAGCGTGTCCGCGTCCGATGCGAGAGCCGTGAAGACCGAATCATCGTCAAGAGAAAGCGTGTTCCGTTGAACGGTGACGCATCCTTGGAACGGAGTACGCCTTGCAAGGTGCTGCGCATCTTTCAGGATAATTCTGGCCTGTGACCGCGTGGTCGCGGCACTATAAGCCTCATTCCTTGGTTCTCCGTCGCACGTGAGAATGTAGACGCCTACCGCCGAGAGCAACGCGCTCTTGCCGTTCTTACGGGCTGTTGAGAGGAAACCAAAACGAGAAGCGACGCATCCCGCTTGCTCGCTTCCAACCAAAGAGCTGCACGACGTTGAATAGCTGCCACGGCTGCACCTTCCAATCCACGAAGTCGTTGAAGAAGCTGCCGACGTTCGCTGCCGCCATCGGGTCAAAGAAGATTCGACGCTTGAAGCCTTCTTCCAAGTCGCGCAGAAAGCGAGCCGCCGCCAACTTCACGAGCTGACCGCAGACTTGCTCACCTTGTACGCAGTCCATCGCGTACTTCCGCGCAATGGTCGCCGGATGATTCAACGGCCAATCAAACGGACGCCCGCCATCCAGCGCGACGGTAGAGTCCGCGACGATTCTGGATGCGAAGGATTCGCGTTCCTGCCGCACGCGCTCGCGCAGCTCGTCAAGAGTGACGTGTGATGGCTCAATTCCCTCTGAGGCTCCCATATTGGTCGCCAGCGCCGGAATTCTGTCCATGCCCGGCCTCTTCGTTGTTGATTGCACGCGAATGAGCGACGCTAACGCCTTCTCCGCAGCCGCGAGCCGGGCAAGATTTGGATTCTTGCCGACCTGCTTGCCGCCGCTCGTCTTGGTCTTCACAAACTCGCCGCGCTTCTTGATGTCGGCCTCTGCGCGAGCTATGACCTTGGTCAGCCGGTCGCGCTCTTTCGCAAGGTTTGGGTCGGCTTCCACGGCAATCGGAGCCGCAGCGCGAGCTTTGTCTTCGGCTTCACGCTTGGCGATTTGCTTCTTCGTCCATCGGCTTGGAGCCGGATGCGCGAAGCTCCGCTGCGCTTTTACGATGTGCTGGCATGTCTAATCTCGCTCCCTGCTGTGTGGAACTGCTGTCCACGGCCTGCAAAGGCACTCCCTGCAAATCCGATTGAACGGTAGAAGTGTGCAGCCGACTCGCGCACGGTTTGTCGTGGCCGTCCCAAATCGCTTTTACTCGTGGCACCCACAATGTCTTGGAGCTATCCGGGGCGATTCAACCCATTTGGGTAATCGCTCCATCGCTCCGCTTATAACGAGTTGAAGTACTTCATCTCGTTGATAAGAAACCTATATAGTTGGGAATCGCTCCGTATCGCTCCATCATTCCGTTCATTACTTCACCACCATTAAGAGGAACGGATGGAGCGATTCATCTGTCGGCCTCTACGACGAGTCTGACGAACGCTGATTTGCCTTCCTTCTTGTGCTCTATGTCGTTGTTAGCAATGAGCACGTCCAAGACACGCTTTGCCACGTTCGGCCCCAAGTCGTAGGCGTGGGTCTTCTGTAGCATCTTCTTGACGTTCACCCATTCGCCGTTGGCGTGCTGCAAGAAGTCCAGAATCTTGTTCGCGATGATGCCGTCATAGTTGACGCCGGGATTCGGTCGCAACAGTTTGCGGATTCGCTGTTGGTAGTCTGCGAAGTACAACGCCGGGCACAGTTGGTTCGGTCGCAACACTTCACGGTTGTCAAACGCTGCACAGATCGTCGCAACGCGCAAAGCTGATTCAACGACACGGTTGTCGTACTTCTTTCGCCAGTCGTCAAGAATCGGCCACACTTCACGGTCAATGCGAATCGGTGATGGTCTTGTCGGCCCGCCGAACATGCCATCGTCAATCGGCAACACTGATTCAACGTCGTCAAGCGGGCGATAGTTGTACTTGAATCCGTCCGGGCAATTGCCAAAGATGAATCGGTCGTAGAGTCCGCCGGTCGTCATGCTGCCGAACAGGTCTTGGAATCTGTCTTGAACGAGTCCGCCAAGAAGAGATAGAACACAATTGAAGTCCACTTTCTTGCCATGAGCCATCGTCACTTTGAACTTGGTCTTGTAGTACGCAGAATTCAGAATGTACGGGAACGATGATTGCTGAAATTCTTGGCCTTCTCAAGCAAGTGACCGAGTTCGTCTCTGTTGAGAGCAATCGCGAATCGCCATTGGCGTCGTTGATTTCCGTCGTGGACATCAATCCTTCTGCGCTGCCTGCCATCATCTCAATGTATTTCGGCTCACGAATTCCTAGCAGCTTCATCGCGTGCGTGATGCAGATGGGATTTGCCGCCTGACACTTCGCCCCACCAGCGCCGTATACAGATTCACGCGCATGTTGGGTTGTGGCACCACCATCGCGCTTGCTACGCCCAGCAATGCAGGCCAAGCCCACGCAATAGGCCAACAGCTCATGTGTGTTCGGCAAACTTCACCGAGCCAACCATCAAGAACTTCGCTGGGCATATCGCGCAGCACGCCAGCGTCAATTCGGTTGAGTCGCTACTGTCATGTGATTCCTTATCGGCCAGCTCGTCCGCAGAGCTGGGAGTAACGGATAGAAGGCAATCTTGCTGAATTCACGGTCACGCGAAGTTGGGTCAGCCGGAAGTTCCCAGCGGCATTCGCCATCGTGGTCGCAAGGCGGCAGGGCATCATGGCAACGGATGACCGTGCGCTCATAATCTTCTGACGAGAGCTTCTGCTGCCGAATCTGTTCGGCCAATCCAATGCAGCCGGTTGCATTTGGTAACCCGTCCCAGAAAGCGACACGGCAGAAGCCGGGCTTGCGCTTTCTTGGTCGCTTCCTCATAGATTGACTTCACGAATCTGTTGCGCTTGCACAACTCTTCAAAACGATTCATCTTTCTTTCTCCCTTTGACTCTATGACCAAGCTGCCGCCGCAGTTCGCCGCATGATTCACCAATCTGTTGCGCGACCGACAACGCTTCGGCATCATCCGACAGCGGACACGTTGTACGTGTGGCACGTCACGCCTTCAATCACGCGAATGATTGTGTATCGCCACTGTGGTTCGGCATTGATTCGCTCTTGCTTTTACCAACACATCGGCCAGCTCTGCGGCGTCTTGAGCCGCTTTGCGCGGCGTAGCATTCCAAATCTTTCTTTCACGTATTCGGTCATGCTTCACCTTCATCTTCGTCAAACTTGTTCAATGCAGAAGTTTCGGTCATCTGCTGGGTCGCTGGATTGTTTGAGAAGCATTCGCATCGTTTCGGCTGTAGCCGGTCACGTGAGATGATCTTCTTCATCGCCAAATAGCTGCATCGCTTCTATCCTTCACATCAAGAATTCAAGGGGAGCCAACAGCGGGCATAGAGTCCCGCAAGGCTCCCCTAGGGGCGCATACTTCTTGAAACACGGCGATGCGCTTGCCGTGGTTGGTCGGGATGTCTGCGGTGAGTAGCCGCTTGTTGCCCCGATACCAACGGAATGCAACAAGACTGTTATGGCGTGCGAAGTTCAAACGGTCGCACCCAATGAATCTGTTCGGTGATGCGTGATTGCGGAGTCGGTCGCCGGTCAACATCAATGATTTGCCGGGCAAGCATGTCCTCAAGAAGTCCGCGCCAGTGGTCTTCATCGCAGAAGAAGTCACCGCCGCAGATTCGGCGAAGGTCAGACTCTTTCACCAACGCAGTTCCGCCGCTCGCGTCCGGCCTGAGAAGACCCGCGTTATCAAGAACACGTTCTGAAATCTGTACAAGCACGAACGAACGAGCTTCGCTGTCCATCAATTGGCGTTTTCACCAAGTAGTTGAGCTGCGGTGTTCCCGGTGCTGCCTGTAGTTCGGTCATGCTGTCACCTTTACCTTCATGTCTTCACGCCGCTTCGCGGCTGCGCGATTCAAGTAGTCCATCAATCCCGTCACCCGGTGGTGTTGCCATCGCAACGTTATGCATCTTGCTGCGAGTAACCTTCCTGCATTTGAGTCCGCCGCGATAGGTCTTGCCCTTTGTGCGTGGCAGGTCATCTTCAACGTGTGGCTTTCCACGTAGGTAACCGTGCTTGTCACATTGGAAGTTGAAAGCCCCGTAGCGACACGCCCGCGATAAACGTTGAGCATCATCGTGTTGCGCGAATCGCACTTGCTGCATCCGACCGTCACTTGGCACGAGACGTTCGTTGGCAGTAGAAAGTAAAGTGACCAATCAAAATTCTTCCGGCCATTCGTCCTGTTTGTAGCCTTCAACCTTTTCTCGTGGTCGTCGGCTTGTGTCTTCCGGGTTGCTTCGCGTTCAAGTGCAAGCCGGTACGTCGTCACCCGCGTTGCGATGCTGGGCTGCACCCGCAATATCTTCAAAGTCCGATGGCGTGCTGCCGACATCGGTGACGAGCAACCCGCAGCCTTGCGCGGCGTCGCGCAGAAAGAAGTTGGTTGAGTCCGCGACGGCCAATCCTTCGCCAGCGAGCTTCTTGTTCCAAGAATGTTCAAGCGATTCAGTCAATTCGGACATTGGTTTTCCTCCTCTATCGGAGCGAGAATACGCATTATCGGCGTAGTCAGTTCATTTCGGTCGCTGTCACTCGTAGAAGTCTTCTTGTGCCTGACGCATGTACATCGCTTCGGTGCGACGCAAGTACTCGTCCACGGCAACGCGGATTGATTCGGAAATCTTTGCGCCGTTTCGGCCTGCCGGAGTCGCTTCAATCGCGCAATCACTTGCAGGTCTAGCTTGACTGACACGGCTTGCAATGTTGCCGCTCGTGTGCTTCACGCGGCACGCTCAATGAGTTTCTGCGCGAAACGCACGTTAATTCTTCAGGTGAGAACAACCATGAACGTACCGAGATTCTTGATTGGATGGAGTTCGCCGACGTAGACGCGATTCCGCAAAGTTCGGGTTGAGCACCCGAGCATCTGCGCAGCGGTCTTTAGATTGACGAGTACAGGTGAGGATGGAGCAACTGCGGGACTACTAGCAGGTAAGGCTTTCTTACGTTGATAATGAGTACATCTGTGACACCTGATCCTTGTTGTATTCGGATAGGCATCACGACCGTGATGCGCTTTCGCTACGACCCGTCACAACATCGGCATGGTCGCCGCTACTAGATTTGCAGGGCTTCTGTTGCTGCGCAACTTTAACTTTGCGCTGACCCCGTTCATGCCCGGATTGTTATCGGGAAACAGTGTACCACACTCTGCCGCGCTCGTCAAGCACGATTGGTGCCAAAGTTAATCTGTGTGGGCACATTATACCTTAGTACTTTATGCTCATTGCGACATCCAGTTTGACGGGTCAAGATAGTTTTGTAGAACTCGGGTCAAAGGATGGTGCAAGATGGCGAAGAAGAAGGCTCCACGCGAGCGCGGCGAAGGCGGACTGTTCCACATCAAAGGGTCACCGAACTGGTACATCAAGGTCAACGGCGTACGTCGGGCGACCGGCACGGACGTGAAGGAAGAAGCACTCGCCAAACTCCGGCAGTGGCAAGGCCGGGCATCACTCGGGATTCGCGAGGCCAACACGTCAACGCGGTATGAAGACATTCGTGACGGGCTGCTCGCGAAGTATCGCATCGGCAAGCAGAACGGCCATTCGCTCGTCACGCGCGCCGATGGCACCGAAACGATTTGGGGTCTTAGACCATGTCAACAGCTTCTTCGCGGAACGGAAGGTCGCCGACATCACGCCGACCCTGTTGAAGAAGTTCATCAAGCACCAACTTGATGCACAGTTCTCGCCGGGCACTGTCAATCGTCAGCTTGGTTTCTACTCCGTCGCATGTTCTATCAAGCCCGCAAGGAAGACCAATCGGTCAGCGTTCCACACTTTGACTTTCTCGCCGAAGCCGAGCCGCGTCAGGGATTCGTTGAGCAAGAAGATTTCGCCAAGCTGTTCGCCACTCTGCCGGAGCGGTTGAGAACCTTCGTTCTGTTCTTGTACACTACTGGATGCCGCACAGGTGAAGCGAAGCAGATCACGTGGGACATGGTTGACCTTGACCCGCATCGCCCGGAGATACGCTTGCCCGGCTCTGTGACGAAGAACGGAAAGCCGCGCACACTTCCACTCGTTGACCAAGTGGTTGAGCGGTTGAAGGCCGAGCGCCAAGAATCGGGCGTCGTGTTTCCTGTCGGCAACTTTATTAAGGCGTGGTGGTCTGCTTGCGCGAAAGCCGGACTTGGCACGCGCACGCCGGGCAAGCAGAACGGCGGATATGGCACGTATCAGGGTTTGATTCCGCATGACCTTCGTCGCGTCTGCTGTCCGTGGCATGGTTCGGTCGGGAATCAGCACGACGGTCGCCAAGCAAATCAGCGGTCACGTCACGGATTCAATCTTTCAACGGTACGACATCACGAGCACCGATGACTTGCACAACGCCGCGAAACGAATCGGCGCGAACCTTCTGCCCGCAATCACGGTCGGGTCAAACGGGTCAAATCAGCGTGCGCTTCCGGCGGCACGTCGCACGCGCAAGAAGGTGAAAGCATGAAGCTGAATCCGGGCGAATGGATTGACGACACTCGTGACCCTGACTTGTCGGACTTTGAAACGTTCCTTGTGCCGCGCTTCTTCGGGTCAAACGAGTGAAATCGGCCCGCACTTCCGGCGAAGGCAAAGGGGTGCGATGATGTCCCTACACGAGAGGATTAAACGTGACAGAGTGCGGCTGTTGCCATTCATGTTTGGCTGTGTCGTGTTGGCGGTGCTCCACACCGGGTTTGGTTGGGATGTTACTTGGTTGACCTTCCCGCTCTGCGCTTACGGGCTACTTGCAATTAGTTCGGGTCAAAATCGGGTCAAATCGGTCGGGTCAAATCGGTACGTAAGACGTAAAGCATTATAGTTCAACTACTCCGGGGTAGTGCAATTGGTAGCACGCCAGCCTTTGGAGCTGGTTATCTTGGTTCGAGTCCAAGCCCCGGAGCCAATTTCATCGCGGCGTGGAACACGGCGCCACGATTTGCCAGCCGGTTTTGTTTCGCATGAAACGTGCTGGCCGACAAAATTCCCTCGCCCCGCATCTCCACACTCCGCCTTTTGTTATCCTCTAACCGGCATGCGTACCAAAAGCGCCCGCAAACTCGGCACCGAATACCAACTCAACATGTCCGCTCAGCGCGCCCTCATGCGCCGTGCGTATTCGATCCACGAAATGAAGCAATACCTCGAACGCCGCGCCGAAAATAAAGACCTGATCCCTCCGGTCCTCGCGCGCCTCCGCGAGCTCAATTACCTTGACGACGCCCGCTACGCCCTCGAATACACTCGCCATCACTCGCAAAGCCGCCGTCAGGGCCGCTTCCGCATCGCACGCGAACTTCGAGGCCGCGGAGTTTCCGACCTGCACATCGGCGCCGCGATTGCCACCGTCTTCGCCGATACGGACGAATCGGCGCTTGTCCGCGCACGTCTCAAGCGCCGCCTCTCGCACCTGCGCGGCGCACTCGACGAGAGGAAAATCGCCTCGCTTTATCGCATGCTTCTCCGCGCTGGTTTCTCCTCCGACGTTATCCGCAAAGAACTTCGAGGCGTCACTCGCGGCGATCTCCCCGACTTCCCTGCAACCTCCGACGACGAAGCCTGATTTCCTCCGCGCGTATATTCTTGTGATACATTTCCTTTATGCTTGGCCGCCCGGAAACTTCCGAAGCCGCTCCGTACTACTTCAGCTACATCGAGCAGGTAACCGGCGATGATCCACTCGCCACGATGGAAAAGCAGCTGCCGGATGCCCTCAAATGTTTCGCTGGCATCACCGAGAAATTGTCGCTTCACCGCTACGCCCCCGATAAATGGAGTATTCGCGAGCTCCTCAGTCACGTAACCGACACGGAGCGTGCCTTTGCGTTTCGCGCTCTCTGGTTTGCGCGAGGCTTCGATTCGCCTCTTCCCGGCTACGACCAGAACATCGGCGCGAAAGGCGCCGAGGCTGATCGAATTTCGTGGCTCGATCATGTCGAGGAGTTCCGCCTCGTTCGCCTCTCGACCATTTGCCAGTTCAAGAATCTGCCGCCCGCCGCGTGGTCGCGCCGGGGCATCGCGGACGGCAAATCTTTTACCGTGCGCGCTCTCGCCTTCATCATCGCTGGACACGTCGCGCATCATCTCGCCATCCTTCGCGATCGCTACTTCTAAGGCCAATCTGAATGCTTCGATCGACCTTCGTCTTTATAACCATCGTCTTCGTGGCCCCGTTCCACACGGCCTTCGCGCAAGAACCATCGCAACCGCCCTATCTCTATAAGACTTCCCTCGTACAGGCTGCTCCCGGCAAGCTTCTCGACCTCATCGACGCCTACAAGAAGATTTTCGCCGAAGAAACAAAAGTGGCGTCAGACGCTACGCCACTCTGGATGCGCCACAGTCAGGGCGACCGCTGGGACATGCTGATCCTATTTCCGATGGGGAGTTACAGCGATTACTACAAATCGGACCGCGTCGTGAAACGCGACACCGTCCTCGATCCCTGGCGCCAACACCTGAAGAACGACATCGCCTGGCAAGAAGACATCTTCGTCTACGGCCCGCCACTAGAAGATCTGCGCAAAGCGTTCGCGAGCGCCGGTTTCTTTCACGTCGAGATGTTCGAGTCCCTTCCGGGCAAGCACGCCGAACTGCAGAAACAACGCGAAATGGAGAACGCCTTCTCCCGCGCCGTGAGAGCTCCCGAGAATTTTATCTTCCTTCGCGATCAGGGCGCCGCATGGGATCTGTTCACCGTCGGCTGCTTCGAGAATTTGAAACACTACGCGCAAGCCGCTGCCGTCCCTCCTGCCGAAGCTGACGCCGCCGCCAAATCTGCCGGATTCCAATCCGCCGCTGAAATCGGCCCCTACTTGCGCACGCTAATTGCCTTTCACCGCGACACTCTCGCCGTCGAAATCAAGTAGCCAGGGCTTTGTAGCGGCCGCCTCCGGGCGGGCGGGTTTTGCTTTCCGTTTCTGCTCCAAATGCTGCTAACCGCCTACGCTCAAGCCGCGTCAATATGTTCGGTGCGCCAATGACGCTCCGATCCCAGTTCTTGCACTCCGTGAAACTCATCGCCACCATGGCATTCGCCGCAGCCGTAACGTGGTCGCCCACGGCCCACAGCCAGAACGACACAACCGCAAAGCCACCGCAAAACAAAGAAATTCCTTCTGCCACTGCTCACGAAATCAGCATTCTCGAAGCGTTCCTCGCCAGTCATCCCGACGATCCTGCCGCCCTCTTCAATCTCGCCATCGACGAAGCGACTATCGGCGAAAACGAAAAAGCTCTCAACCTCCTCGAAAAAATGTCTCGAGCCAAGTCCGGCCTAGACCCCGCTGGCGGCGCGGCCCGATCATTCAAGGATATTGCGCACGACCCTCGCTTCGTCGCTATCGTCGAGCAAGTTCGAAAAGAAAACCCACCTGTCGTGCACACCGCAGTTGCTTACACGATTCGCGAACGCGATCTTGCCCCGGAAGGCATCGCCTACGATCCCGTCGACAAATGTTTCTACGTGAGCAGCATCAGCAAACACAAAATCGTGCGTCTCGCACTAGACGGCTCTGCCACGGATTTCAAATCCTCCGGCCAGGATGGCCTCGGCGCAACGCTCGGAATGAAAGTCGACGCAAGGCGCCGTTACCTGTGGGTCACGAGCGACCACTTCGGAGCGGATCCCAACGGAAGACGCTT
The DNA here is from genome assembly GCA_963729525.1 of uncultured Acidobacteriota bacterium. Taxonomy (GTDB): domain Bacteria; phylum Acidobacteriota; class Terriglobia; order Acidiferrales; family UBA7541; genus Palsa-295. Next base: position 260,025 of record CAVSOB010000005.1, on the reverse strand, counting down.
CGCGCTGTATCAATACGATCTGAAGACGGGGAATCTGCGCTTCAAGCACGAATCAGCCAAAGGCGCGGGGGGATACTTGAACGACGTGGCGCTGAATTCGCGCGGAGAGGCTTTCACAACCAATACCGACACAGGCGAGGTGTTTCGCGCTTCTCCTGATCGCGACGATCTCGAGCTGTTTCTCCCGCGTGACTCCGTAGGCCAGGCCAACGGCATCGCCCTCTCGCCAGACGACGAGGTCTTGTTCGTCGCAGGTTGGATCGGCGTCGCGCGTGTTGACATTGCCACGAAGCAATTCAAACTGCTTTCGAAGCCGCTCAACATCTCCGATGCCGGCCTCGATGGCCTCTACTTCTACAGAGGATCGCTCGTCGGCATTCAGAATCCCGACCTGCATCCCTCGCGCGTCGTCCGCTACGTCCTCAATCCGCAATGGGACGCGATCACAAGCGCCGAAGTCCTCGAAACCTACAGCCCCTTGTCCGAGCTTCCTACCACCGGCACCATCGTCGGCGATTTGCTCTATTTCATGGGCAACACACAAATTGACAAAATGAAAGAACACGACGCAATGCCGCCGCCCAGCGAACTAAGCGACATCCGCATCCTCAAATTGAAGTTATGAATTTTCCTTCGAGGAACGCCCGCAACAACGCGAAAGCGAAAACCAAGCTCTCCATTAATCCGCCGGCGCCGCTTCCGAATTCCAGGACTCCGCCACTCGCAGCGTAAGCCAATCCGTCCGCGTCCGGTCCCATTCCTGAATCAAGACTCCGTACGACTCAAAAAAATCCCGCAACTGCGGCCGCTGCCATCCCACAATTTTTTCAAGAATCGGTACCAGCGTCGCCAGCGCATTCGTCCCCAGCACCGTTCGCGACGCGGTCTGTGACACATGCCGAGTGTCGGATACCGCAATCGTGAATCCATCGCGCACATTCACGTGCAGCATCACGTGCACGTCCGAGCTCCCATCGCCCACATACACAATGTGATCCGGCCCAATCTGCAAATTCGCCTGCAACCGATCGAGCGCCGCCACCTTGCCGTATCCCGCCGTCGCCCGTGTAATCGTGTCGATTTCGCCCGAAGCGTGATATCGAAACTCCGTCCCGAAAATATGGTCCGCCGGGACAATTCCCTCGAGCGCCGACTGGATCACCTCCACCGGCGCTGCCGACAACACATAAAACTCAAAGTGGTAGCCCGGAATCCCGTGGTCCAGAATCTGATACAGCAGCTCGATATTCTCTTTCAATCGAATCTGCTTCCCCACCTGATGCAAATGCTCCCGCCGCACCTTCGAATGAAACTCCGGATCGTGCAGCAGCAGATACGCCAATTCCGCGCCCTGCTGCACCAGATTCAGTTCAGCCATTCCTTTCGATTTGCGTTCGAATTCTGCCGGTGGAATTCCCACCAGTTCGCTCAATACGTATCCTGAGTCGTTGAACGTCAGCGTTTGATCGAAATCGCTGGCAAACAAGTACCGTTTTATTGTTGCGCCCATTTCTCCTTCTCCATACACCCATACCCGCGATGTGTGCGGGATTTAGCCTTTTTTCTTGTCTCGTTCTAATTTAGATGCATTAGGAGGTCAAAACGCATCGAAAATTGCTATTGATGTTATCTGTTGGCACGTTCCGCGGCGCGTGACTCTCCAACCTCGATTGACAACGCGTCGCGAAACTATCAAACTCCGCGCTATGCGAATCGCCCTTTTTTGTTTCCTAGCCTCGGTTTTGTTCGCACCGCTGAGCCAAGCGCAAGACGTGCCCATTGTCGAGATCGACCACAAGGAAAGTACGATTAATTTCTACGTGAAGGCTTCGGTGGCCCTCGCCGGCAAGTTTGATAAGTGGGAGGGTAAACTGACGTTCGCTTCCACCGACCCGACAACAGCCGTGCTTGACCTTAAGATCGAGGCGGACTCAGTCGACACCGGCAGCGGCATGAAGAACGGCAAACTGAAGGGCGAAAAATTCTTCGATGTGAAGCACTACCCCACCATCACCTTCCACTCCACCAAAGTCGTGCAAACCGCTCCCAATTCCTTCGAAGTGGACGGCGACTTCACCATTCGTGGCGTCTCAAATCCCGAAAAACTCACCATGACGCTTCCCGCCGACGCCGCAGGTTTCGAACACATCGACGGCAAAATGGTCTTCGATCGCAAGGACTACGGCATGAACAGCGGCATCCCCTTCATCAAAATCGCCGATCACGTCGAAGTCACCATCGCCCTCGAAGCCAAAGAAATCAAAGGCCCACCCCTCGTCTTCAAACAGTAGCCAATCCTCTTATCCACAGGTGCGGCTTCGTGCGCTGCGTCAGCGGCCTGCTTTTGGCATCGCCTTTCGTACCTGGCCTCCGGCGCCTATAAATCTCTCGCGCCACGCAAACCAATTCACACCTCGCGGCGGACAACGGGCGCCAGTGGCACAGGCACTCTTGCCTGTGCGCCTTCATTCAGACCTCGCACAAAAAAGTCTCCCTGCGTATCATGAGCGCATGCAAATAGATCGCCGGAACTTTCTATCATGTATCGCCGCAGTCGCGATCACACACCTTCCATCACGTTCGCAGGAGGCAATCAGCATGTACGGATTAGTCGTAAAACTAACCGCGGTTCCCGGCGAGCGAGACGAAATGATCGCGATACTGAAGGAGAGCGCTACCGCCATGCCGGGCTGCCTTACCTACGTGCTAGCCAAAGATTCAGCCGATGAAAATGTCGTTTGGGTCACAGAAGTATGGGACAGCGCCGCCAGTCACGACGCCTCGCTATCCCTGCCATCCGTCAAGAACGCGATGCCGCGCGTGAAACCTCTCCTCTCAAACTTCGAGAGAATCGCGGTCACAACTCCGGTCTGGGGCGTCGGTCTCCCATCGTCACAAGCCAAATGATCGCCACCAGTGGCACAGGCACTCTTGTTCACCCTGAGAACCGAAGGGCCTGTGCGCCTTTATTCCGCCACGCACGAGCCGCTACTCCTCGTAGCAATCGCACGGCTGCAATCGCCCGCTCAACTCAGCTGCAGCGCCTTGTTCACATCCATCATAATTGCCGACGCCGTTGGCTCCGTTAACCCACCCGCCAAAGTCGTAGGCACCCCGCGCGCCTCCGCATCCACCCGATAAGAAATCGGCCCAAGCTTTTGGATCGCCCAATTCATCCCGGCCACCACGTTCTGCTGACCGCTATGCACATTCGGGTCAGCCACCACAATCACATCGCCTGCCGCCTTCAGCACGTGGTTGCGGATGATTACGCGATGAATCGCGTCCTTCGGAATCGAGTTGCCATTCACCTCAATCCCCGTTTTCGAAACGCGAAACCTCGCCGGCACCCGATACTGCGTAGCCTGCTTCGAGTGCATCAACAGATACATCGCGCCATAAACGAACCCCGCCGCAATCAATCCCCCAAAGAAGCTCATTGACAGCGCAAGCAACACAAGTAAGGTCCCTGGAATAGCCACCAACAACCACGGAGCCGGCACCGCCTCCGGCGTCGTAGAAATCTCCGTCGCATCCCCCACCTGATGACTGTCATATCCCGCCATGTCCATCTCCTTTTCCGCCGCGCATGTTTTTGCCACAACCGGTGTTCCCCGTCCTGGCGCAGCCCACGCACCAGGGGCCACGGAATTCTCCAAATCTCCACACTCCGCGATTCACCGGTTGCTGCTCTTCTCCATGCATTGCGCAAGAACCCATCCAAACCCGTCATCATTGGAGGGCGGTAAGTTTGTAGGATTCGCCTTCCGGTGGGAGTCCGGGTTTGTTCGTACGAGTGCGGCCGGCAGCCAGCCACCAACTGCTGTCGCTCAGGTCCGCCTTTCGGTGGGAGCCCCCTGCTTCAGCAGGGAGAGCTGGACTTCAGTCCAGCGTAAAACGCACTCGCATTTTGAACGGGCTTCAGTCCCGGGGATTTTTCCCAGCCGCGCTAAAACGCAAACGGAAGCCAACAGGTTCTCTCGTCAACGAACGTGAATCCCTTATTCACACCGCGCGCAATCCAAAAGCGTATACTCGCTGTTGCCTGAATCGGGAGATATCAGATGAGCTATCTCGCAAAGACGCTCCTCCGCGCCGCCCTCGCAATGCTCCTCGCAGCGGCCACTTCGAACGCGCAAACGCCGAGCCCCACTCCGGCGCCAGAGCAACGTCCACCGCGATGCGGCATAATCAATTACGTAGGCACCCAAACCTCTAATCCCTTCACCGCAAAGCACACCATGAAGGCCACGACGATTCTTCCCGATGGAAGCCAAAAACTCTTAGAGATGGTCGAATTTGTCGCTCGCGATAGCGACGGCCGCATCCGATTCGAAAAACACGGAGGCTTACGACCCCCCGGTGACAAAGAAAAAGTGATCCTGCACACGCGCGACGGCGGTCAAATCGAAACCACGCCAGAAGCCCTCGGCATCTCCATTCTGATCTTCGACTGCCGCGACAGCATGATGATTCAAGTCCAGCCGGGCATGCAAATCGCGCGGGTCACCAAGGGTGTCCCAGCCGCCCAACCGAAAGGCCCGCCTCGTCCCTACTCAATCCGCGTCACCAACCTCCTCAGCGGAAAACCGCGGCCCGACATTTCCGTCGAGGATCTTGGCTACCGCGAAATCGAAGGAATCTCCGCTCGCGGCGTGCGCCTAACCAACCTCGGCACAGAAAGCGACGGCGAATCGAACGGAAAGCCCGTAAGAATCACCGAGACGTGGGCTTCCGACGATCTCGCCGCAACGATCCTCGAAATTCGCACCGACCCGCGCACGCAAGCGGTAGACATCACCACTCTGACCAATATCAAAAGAGAAGAGCCGGTCCATTCCCTCTTCGAGATTCCACCGGGCTACAAAATAAATCCCACGCCCGACGAAATGCCCTTCCAGATGGCCGAAGACGGCGGCCACCCAATCGCAACCGCCCCTGAAAAGTAGGCAGTCAACTCGATCAATGACGCGCACCGCGCCTGCGAGCGTTCGAACGTGACGTTTAGGGCCTCCAGAATCCAACCGCTCAACAATTGCGTTACCGTGACCTCCCAATGAACTGGCTCCTAAGAAAGTTGGGCTATCGCGACCGCAAATACCGCGCCGCAGACTTCAGCGTGACCATTAAGCCTGGCTTTCGCGAAATCGTCTCGGTGGTGCACGAACGAGGAGGAACCCGCATCCATTTGGACGGGGAACGAATCGGCAAAAAATGGGAAGGAGTCGCGGTGCACATCCCCGAAGACGTTGACACCGCGCGCGCAAGCCAAATCGCACGCGACCTGGAGACCGCTTTCCAGGCCTTAGGTTCCGGCTACATCATCGCTCGCTTAGCCGGAATCGAAATCGTCCCCGAAAACGAGCAGCACGCCGCCATCACCGAACTGAACTCCATGGGCATCAATGTCGAAGTGTCATCCGACCGAAGACAAATCCGTCAAAGTTGGAAAGAGGGCGCTCCCCGCCTCGACACAGACACGGCCCGAAAGCAAGCGCCGCGCATCATGTCCTTGGTGCAAGCCCTCCACGGAAAACGCCAACGCTTCGAAATCCTGGCTAGATCAAGCCAGTTCCGCGATTCTGGCGAGTAAGCCTCTAAAGATTGCTCACCGACTAAAAATCGCTTGAACCTTTGATCTCGCACCCAGCGTGCGCTCAACGCGCCAAATCAGGGTATTTCCGTACTGGATAATCCGTTACCACTGTGTTAACATGAGTCGTGACTTTGTACGACAATGCGACCGGGACCCGCAGGAGAGCGCCACTCCTCGTCCCTCCTCCACCAAGCACGGTTTCTAATCGCAAATCTGGAATTAGAAATCCACATAACCGCTGCGTTTTCAACCGCTTCCATTTTTCTAATCGCAAATATTTGACGATTTTTCGCGAGCTCCGATCCCCAAACCTCCAGCCACCAGACTCTAATCGTTACACCGCGATTAAGAATCCGAATAACTCTCACAATTTCAGCCACTTCCAATTTTCTAATCGTTACAAAATGCGCGTTTTGCATCCCGAACGTATCAGCGGGAGTGCCTGTTTCCGCGCTTCCCTGCCTCCGCGCTTCTCGCTGTCCGAATCTCTGTGTCTCCGTGCCTCAGTGGCCAATCTTTGCGATAATGTCAGGCTCAAACTGAGGCTCATGTGACCAAACTCCGCACCGGCAACGAAACCCGCAAGATGTTTCTGCGCTTCTTCGAAGAGCGCGGCCACAAAATCGTGCGCAGCTCTTCGCTCGTCCCCACCAACGATCCCACTCTCCTCTTCACCAACGCGGGCATGAACCAGTTCAAGGACGTCTTCCTCGGCCTCGAACAGCGCGACTATAACCGCGCCACCACCTGCCAGAAATGCGTTCGCGCCGGCGGCAAGCACAACGACCTCGAAAATGTCGGGTTCACCAATCGCCACCACACCTTCTTCGAAATGCTCGGCAATTTTTCCTTCGGCGATTATTTCAAGGAACAAGCTATCGCCTACGCGATGGAGCTCATCACTTCGCCCGACTGGTTTGCAATCCCGCTCGAAAAGCTTTACTTCACCGTGTTTGGCGGCGCGGAAGTTTCCGGCACCACGCTGCCCACTGACACCGAAGCAGCCGAATTCTGGGCCAAAGTCGGCGTGCCCAAAGACCGCATCATCGCCGTCCCCGGCTTGAAAGAAAATTTCTGGGCCATGGGCGACACCGGCCCCTGCGGCCCGTGCAGCGAAATTTTTTACGACATGGGCCCCGCAGCCTCCGATCAAGGCCACACCGATTGCCAATTCGGCTGCGACTGCGGCCGCTACATGGAAATCTGGAATTTAGTTTTCATGCAGTTCAATCGCGACGCCTCCGGCAAGCTCAACCCCCTGCCCAAACCGTCGGTGGATACGGGCATGGGTCTGGAGCGCACGGCAGCGGTCCTGCAAGGAAAAATCTCGAACTACGACACCGATCTTTTCGTGCCGCTGATGAAAGAAGCGGCGCAACTTGCAAAAGCGGATTTGAACGATCCAAAAATTCAACCGTCGCTTCGTATCGTCGCTGATCACTCACGAGCCGCCACATTTCTCATTTCCGATGGCGTAGTACCCTCCAACGACGGCCGCGGCTACGTCTTGCGCAAAATTATCCGCCGCGCACTTCGCCACGCGCAGATGCTGAATGCTCCTTCACCATTCCTATCCCCAATGTCCGCCGCCGTCCGCGACGAGATGAAGGACGCTTATCCAGAACTCGAAGATCATGCCGCGCGCATCACCAAAATCCTCGACGAGGAGGAAAAACGATTCTCACGAACAGTAGAAGTCGGCCTCAAAAAGCTTGAAGCCGAGGTTCAACTGGCCTTTGTCCCTAAAACCCCGACCTCCGAGCCTCACTTTTCAGCGACCCTGCCAGGCGAAGCTGCGTTCAAACTGTACGATACCTACGGCCTGCCGCGTGACTTCATAGAAGATGTGACACACGATGCCGGCATGTCGGTCGATTGGGATGGTTTCGATCGCGCGATGGAAGAACAGCGCACGCGCGCGAAAGCTTCCTGGAAAGGCGCACACAAGGAAGCGGCGAGCCCGGTTTATCTGAAACTGAAGGAACTATTCAAAACCGAGCCTGATTTCTACTTTGGCACGCAGACGCGCGATGCGCGCATCGAAGGCATCGTCACCAAGCAGGGCAAAGTAAACGAAATCAAGGCGGGCGATGAAGCCGAGATCGTTCTCGACCGCACCTCTATCTACTCGGAATCAGGCGGCCAGGTGGCCGATACCGGCGCGTTCTATGACAACGACATGTCGCTTCAGCTCGCCGACGTGAAAGGCGCCTACTATCCGGTCAGCGGCCTGATCGCGCACAGAATCGTCGCGAAGGAAGATCTCCACGTCGGCGATCGCGTCGCCACAGTGGCCGATCCTGTCCGCCGCGCGCGCGACATGCGCAACCACACCGCGACGCACCTGATGCACGCCGCCCTGCGCAACGTCCTCGGCACGCACGTGAAGCAGGCCGGCTCGCTCGTCGCGCCCGACCATTTGAGATTTGACTTCTCGCACTTCGCATCCGTGGATGCAAGCGAGCTAGCCGAAATCGAGCAGCAGGTAAACGAAGAGATCCTGCGCAATCTCGCGCTCTCAACCGACATCATGAACATCGACGACGCGCTCGCGTCCGGCGCCCTCGCCTTCTTTGGCGACAAGTACCCGGAGTCAAACGTCCGCGTCGTAACGATTCCAGACCCCTCGTCGCCGCGCGGCTTCTACAGCAAAGAACTCTGCGGCGGCACCCACGTCAACCGCACAGGCGAAATCGGCGTCTTCAAAATCACCGGCGAGCAGTCCGTCGCAGCCGGCGTCCGCCGCATCGAAGCCATCTCCGGCGATCAGGCTCTCGCCGAATACCAGTGCACCCTCAACACCCTGCGCTCCGTCTCGCAGCTCCTGAACGCGGGCGAAGGCGACGTGGTCGCCGCCCTCGAGCGCCAGCTCGAGTCCACCAAACAGCTCGAAAAGCAGCTCGAAACCCTCAAACGCAAGGCCGCCGGCTCCACCGCCGATTCCCTGCTCGAAGAGGCTCGAACCATCAAAGACGTCCGTGTCCTGGCCGCGAAAGTCTCCGGTTTTGATCGCGACGCCCTTCGCCAAATGATCGATACCCTACGCCAGAAACTGGGCTCAGGTGTCGTCGTCCTTTTCTCAGTAGATGACGGTAAAGTGGCTCTAATCACAGGAGTTACGAAAGACCTCACCTCCCGGCTCCACGCCGGAAAAATCGTCCAGGAACTCGCCAAAAAAGTGGGCGGTTCCGGCGGCGGACGACCCGATTTGGCAGAGGCTGGCGGAAAAGACACATCCGCCGTAGAAAGTGCCCTTAGTACCGTTTACCCCCTCATTGACCGGTTGTTAACCTCGTAACGCGCCAGAAGCATACCCAGAGAAGTTTTCCATCCTCTGGCCGATTTGTGTTTACAGCAGCTTTTGTCGCGTTTTCGTTCGGAAGTGAAGCGTTCTGCCTTCCCAAGGCCTGAGAGTTGAACGTGATGCATCGCGTACAGACAATCAGGAACTGCTTCTCCGTTGCAATTCTGGCCGCCAGCTTGGCGTCGGCCGTACCGGCTCGCGCCCAGATTGCATCTTACATAGATGAGCACGGGAAGCTTATCTTTGTGAACGGAGATTCCCCGAAGCCGCTCCGTGGGAGTACTATTAGTAATGCTCACCCGGTGAATTTAGCCGCGCCGATCACATCCGCGGCTCCGGCAACACCACCGGACCGGCTGGATCGCATCGTTCGCGAAGCAGCCGAGCGGCATCAAGTGGACCCGGCGCTGGTGAAAGCCGTTATCAGCACCGAGTCGGGGTGGAACCCACAGGCAGTCTCCCGCAAGGGAGCTGTGGGGCTGATGCAGTTGATTCCCGAGACGGCACAACGCTTTGGCGTCGGTAACCCGTATGACCCGGCACAGAATGTGGAAGCCGGGACAACGTATTTGAAAACACTGCTCGATCGTTATGACGGCGATTTGAATAAGTCGCTCGCAGCTTACAACGCGGGCGAACATGCCGTGGATCGAAGCGGTGGCGTTCCCGCGTTTCGCGAGACGCGCCAGTACGTGCAGAAGGTGACTGACGCATACTTCCAGCCTGGCTCGGGTCGTGACTCGGCGCTGTGGAGCCCACCAAAACCCCACGTGCGGCGAGCGACGAACTCGAGTGGCCGGGTTGTTTTCACGAACGAATGACGCGCGCCGCCACCGCCCGAAACCACAACTCGATTCGAGCGCTTTTCCTGGCAGCCGGAATCGTCGCGTTCGCACTCACCAGTTTCGCCGCTCGCCCAACTTCCGATAAAGATTCAGACCCGCGCTACGTCTTCGAGCGAGCCGTGCGCATGCGCACACAGCTCGAAGGTTACCTGCCGCGCGACCGTTCGCTCACCAATTACAAAGATACGATTGCCGCGTATCACAAGGTTTATCTGCTCGATCCTCAAGCAGATGAAGTCACGGCGTCGCTGATTGCCGAAGCTGAGCTTTACCGCGAAATGGGACGGCAGTTTGAGCCGAAGTATTTTCAGTCTGCCATTGATATGTACACCTTTTTATTGAAGCAATATCCACGAACGCAGTATCGCGCCTCGGCTATTTTCGCGATTGGAGAGATTCAGCAGGTGGATTTAGACCAGACCGATCTCGCTGTCGCAACGTACAAGGATCTGCTGAAGAGGTTCCCCAAGTCAGACAAGGCTGATGCAGCACGCGCAGCGTTGAAGCAGATCTCCGATGCGAAGGTCGCTGAAGCGCAAGGCAAGCAAGCTACCCATCTCGAAGAGCCACCGCGAAACGCAAAAACTAAGGAAGTTAAGGCTGCCGAAGCCGCTCCTGATTTTCCGCCAATCCAGGGCGACGTAGCCGACCCTCGCGAATCCGACAAGGAGCGCATGCCTTACATTACGGGCGTGCGCACGTGGAATTCACCCGGCCACACGCGTGTAGTGGTGACGGTGAGCGATACGGTGAAGTTCGAGTCAATGCACGTGGCATCGCCAGAGCGGCTCTATTTCGATCTGCACAAGGCGCAGGTGGACCCGAAAGCCGACAAATCACCGAAAGTTGATGAGGGGCTCCTGAAATCGGTTCACTTCGGGCAGAACAAGCCGACGGTGGTGCGCGTGGTGCTGGACGTAGGCGGCGCGCTGAATTACTCGACGCAATTTCTCTCGAATCCGTATCGACTGGTGATTGATGTTCGCACCGACGAAGCCGCCAAACTGGCGGCTGCTCCCCGAGTCGATGATCCAAGGTCCGCGGCCAAGGCAGCGGAAGCTGTGCGGGTGAGCTCGCGCGACGCGACGCCTCCGCCACCGGGAAACTCCCCGGCCGATCTCGCCGCAAAACCAGCGATTCCGAAATCAAAAGTGAAAGCGGATCAGATAGCCGCGCTCAAGCCGGCGCCTGCTCCCGAAGCGAAACCGAACCGCGATGGACAGCGTTCGCTTACGCGGGCGCTGGGATTGAAAATCAGCCGCATCGTGATCGATCCAGGCCACGGCGGACACGACACGGGAACGATCGGTCCGCACGGGCTGATGGAGAAAGATCTGTGTCTCGACGTGGGGCTGCGGCTCGGCCGCTTGATCGAACAGAAGCTGCCCAGCGCGGAGGTGGTCTACACACGGACCGACGACACCTTCGTTGCGCTTGAAGAGAGAACGGCCATAGCCAACCAGGCCAAGGCCGACCTTTTCATTTCCATTCATGCAAACTCGAGCCACGATCCCGATGCGCGAGGAATCGAGACCTTCTATTTGAATTTCGCCACCTCGGGCGAATCGATGGAAGTGGCCACGCGCGAGAATGCGCTGTCGCAATCGTCACTGCACGATTTGCAGGACATCATCAAGAAGATCGCCCGCAACGAAAAGATAGAGGAATCGAAGGAACTGGCGACCGACATTCAGGATTCGCTGTCGCGGCGCCTCCAGACTGTGAGCCAGGAGGAGCACAACCGCGGCGTGAAGAAAGCGCCGTTCATCGTCCTGATCGGGGCGAATATGCCGTCGGTGCTCTCGGAAATTTCCTTCATCAGCAATCCGAGCGATGAGCGATTGCTGCGGAAGACTGACCAGCGCCAGCGGGTGGCCGACGGCCTTTACCGCGGTATTGCCGCCTACCTCGACAGCTTGAACAGCCTGTCCATGAACAAGTCCAGGCTCGTCTCCGAGGATCGCACAGGACCAGTAGCGCCGAACGGGAACCACAAGTAGTATTCCGGCATCCAATAGTCGTGCACTCAACCCAAATGAAAGCATTGATGCGTTTTGTAGGTTTGTTTCTGACAGCCTTGGTTTTGCCAGCAGCGCCCGCTTACGCTCAAGGAATCCTTCCGAGTTCCTTTAGCAGCTGGTCAGGAAATGTGCAGGTCGGCATCGCTCCGCCCGTTCTTCCCGTCGGCGACTCCGCCGCTGCCAACGTGGCGGCTTTGCAAGAAGCTGCGCGGCGCGAGTATGGCTTCGTGTCCGGTGAGAACGCCGCTTATAGGCGCGGCTCCGAAGAGATGCTGGTGAATCTCTACAAGATGAAGGACCCCAGCGGTGCGTATGGTCTCTACTCGTATCTGCGCGGGACGGACATGCCGCATGCCGACCTCACAGAGCATTCTTCGATGTCGCGGGAGCACGCACTTGTGCTCATCGGCAATCTGGTTGTCGAAGTGACGGGAAAGGAATTGCCGAAAAATGGGGCGGCGCTGAAAGCGCTTGTTGCGGCTGTGACTCCTCACGCGGAATCAGGTTTGCTGCCAACGATCGGCGATCGCATTCCGACGAAAGGATTCATCGACCGCACGGACAAGTACGTGTTGGGCCCTTCGACTCTCAATCAGGTCTTCCCGCTGGTGGACGGCGATTGGCTCGGCTTTTCACAGGGTGCTGAAGCGGAAACGGCGAAGTATCGCGTGAATGGGCACGAACTTAATCTGGTGATTGCGGATTTCCCCACGCCGCAAACGGCTGCGAAGAAGCTCGCCGAATTGCAAAAACAATTCAATGTTAACGAATCGAAAGGCGTGAACGAATCAAATGCAGCTGGGAATGCGAAGCCGCTGTATGCGAGGCGCGCGATGACCCTGGTGGCGATTGTTTCGGGCGCCGCGACGAAGAAGGAAGCTGACGCGATTCTCGACCAACTCGAGTCGGGGACTCAGATCACGTGGAATGAGCCGACGTTTCAGTTCAAGGAGCCGGGCATCGGTATGATGATCGTCGGGGCGATCATGGGCACTGGAGTGATCTGCTTGTTCGCGATCATCGCGGGTCTGGCTTTTGGAGGAGTGCGGCTGGTGGTGAAGCGAGCGACAAATAAAGTCTTCGACCGGCCGGACCAGGTGCAGGTGTTGCAGCTGGGACTTTCCAGTAAGCCTATCAATGCAGAGGACTTCTACGGTTATCGTAAGTGACGCGGGCGGTGGAAAACTTTTGCAGACTTTTGACCCGCCATCCGTAAGTAGCTGTACTTAAGAGGCTTGCCGGCGATGTAAGTAAATTGTGCCTTTCCTGCTTGACTGGATTCCAACACTCCACTAAACTGCGGTCGAGGAAAGAGTTCTAGGCCCACCGCGCAGTGGCCGTGAGCTTTCTCCCCCTCGAAGGCCCGCTGAAAGGCGGGCCTTCTGCTTTTTGGGGGTGTGGATCGGTCAGCAGGCCAGAGAGGATTCAGAGACAAAGGCGGGATCAAAAGAGCCGGCAGGATGCCGGCGCTCCGAGGGATAGGGAGCGTTGTTCGGTGCTACGCTCGATACCGCGAGGCGATGGTTGGGATTGGGGCACAGGCCTCGTCGTGGCTACCCGTTCAACGTCAAATCACGGCCTCGCCTGTTGGCTTTCAGTTGATGTTGACGACGACGGGATGGACGTCCGCCGTCACGGCCAAGCTTGTGGTGGGCAGGGTTAGGTTTCCGCTCGCATCGATGGGAGCCACACCGAACAAAATCGAACTGGTGTTGGAGGTAACGACGAACATTTGTTCCAGGAGCGGATTGGCGACGATGTCGAGGGTGGAAGTGGATATGAAAGGCGACATTGGCACCGGCGTCATTCCGCCTGCGATTGGATCGAACGCGAAGGCAACGATATTTTCACTCAGGAAGCCGGGAATATTGCCGACCGTTCCCTCAGGCGTCACATAGAGGAATTTGTCAGACTCGTCGAGAGCGAACGTCAGGGGAGCCACTTGCGCGTCACCCGCGCCTCCTGGCGAGAACGGAGAGCCCCCGACCTGCGTGAGGGCCCCATTCGGATCGATCGAAAATGAGCTCAAAGTGAGCTGGTTTGCGGTGATCAAGAAATTCCCGTTGGGATGTACAACTGCGAAATGGGGAGCATTGTTTCCCATCCCAATAATAAACGGAGATTGCGAGGCTGGATTATTCCCGAGCTGGCCGGTTGAACTGAGCGTGAAGATAAAGATGTTTCCGTCCTTTGAGTCGGGAACGTATGCAAGAGTGCCTGCCGGGTTGATGGAGATGAAGTCTGGATTCGCGACGAGAAACGGGGAGTTCGTTGCTTCTGTAAGCGCGCCGGACTGCCCGATGGTAAGAACATGCACGTCATTGGTGTCGTGATTCGTGACGAACATGAAGCGACCGAGCGGATCAGCGACAAGCGTTGAGTTTCCGGTAATCCCTTCGGAAATTTTGAATGGGGAACCTGTTATTGTAGCCAGGGCACCGGAGTTTCCGTGGGCGATAAGAAACCCAAAAACCTGAGCCGGCGTGACGGACGTATCCAGGACGTAAACGAAAGTATTATTTGCAACGGCGATTGGACCGGGGGCTGCCACCGCGGTGTTGCACATCAAGGTCAGCGCGCCGGTCTTGGAATCAACGCCATACTCCAGCATGTTGCCCTTGGAGTCCGCTGAGAGCAACACCTGCACGGGCTTAAGCGTCATGCTGCATGTCGGCGTGCCACCGCCGCCATTCCCGCAAATATTGGTGGCGAAAGCGTGCCTCTCGTGTGCCGCTCCCCCAATTACACATGGTACGGCCGGGGCGCAGTTCACTAGCGTCACTGCGCTGATTACCAACAGCAGAGTGGGTAGGAAGCTATTTCTGCTAATCATGACGTTGCACGCTCCATTTTCACTACCGCGCCGATCTTGAACCCAAGCCCAATTCCGAGTGCTCGTTACAATCAGGGGCATCAAAAGTCGCTATTTTCTGCCTGGAAGTATGTCCCAGAACGGACCGGCTTCAATATGGGAGTACTAGCACGTTGTTCAAAAGGGCAATAAATCCTTCACATTCCCATCTGGCGTGGATGAAACCTTCCACCTCACGGGCTCGGCAAACTAACCTGTACGTCCGTACAGATACACGTTTCACTCACTCGTGAGCTGCTCGGCCACTTTTCCCGCCTCTTCTCGCCTATCCTAATTGAGTCGAAATATGAGCGACTTTCCCAATTCGAGTAAGGACGCCGGTGTGTCGGGCGAACCACGCCGCGGAGCAGGGCGCCAGGATACGGTGATGCTTAGCGACGTGCCCGACGCACCGACTTTGCTGGCTTCAGAGCAGCCGACGCCTTCGGCCGCGCAAACGCAGTCCAGTTTGAATCTGAGCAGCGCCGTGCTGGCCGCTCTCGGGCAACGGTATGAGCTGCTTGCTGAAGCTGGGCGCGGGAGCATGGGAAATGTTTACAAGGCTCGCGATCGTGAAACCGGCGAGACGGTGGCCTTGAAGCTCCTGAAACCTGAAATCGCTTCCGACCAGGCGATGATGGATCGTTTCAAGAACGAGCTTCTGTTCGCGCGCAAAATTACGCACAAGAACATTTGCCGGGTCCACGAGTTCAATCGAATCGCGGGCGTCGCGTTCACCTCGATGGAATTCGTAGAGGGCGAAAGTCTGCGTTCAGTGCTGAACCGTTTTGGCGGGCTTCCGGTGCGTAAGACACTCGATCTATCACTGCAGATGTGCTCGGGTTTGAAGGAAGCGCACGCGCAAGGAATCGTGCACCGCGATTTGAAACCCGAGAACGTGATGATCGATGCGCAGGGCAACGTGAAGATCATGGATTTCGGCATCGCGCGCTCAATGGAATCCATGACCCGGCTTACCGGGTCGATGGTGGGGACGCCGGCGTATATGGCGCCCGAGCAGGTGGGAGGGAAACCGGTTGACTATCGCACCGATGTTTATTCGCTTGGGTTGATGCTTTACGAGATGTTTACAGGCGCGCCCGCGTTTGTGGCGGATTCGCCGATCGCGGTGGCGATGAAGCAGCTGCGCGAGTCGCCGCGTTTGCCGCATGAAGTGGAGCCGACGGTACCGGTAGATATCGAGCGGGCGATTCTGAAATGCATCGAGAAGGAGCCGGCGAGGCGCTTTCAGTCTGTCGCGGAAGTCGAACAGGCGCTGCGCGGCGCGAGTCTCGCTGCGCCGGCAGCAGGAATGACAGCGGGGGTTTCCGCGCAGCCTGAGCGAAAAGCTGCTGCCGCGTCAGTGCCTAATTTTGGGGTTTCCATTCCGCTGAGGCCCGCGAGACGAACGCCGGTGTTTAGGTGGCTATTGATTGCCGCGTTTGGGATTGTGGGGGCGCTAGCGTGTTTGCATGCGATGGCTGTGATGAAAGCCTCGAAGGAAATTGTGCCGCCCGCTTCTCCCGTGGCACCTGAGCCGCCGGAATTTGCGCTGGATAAACCGATACCTGAGAAGGAACCTGACGTTGTGCCGGGCGCGGCCAAGGTTGTAGCACCAGCACCGGTTTCCAAACCCGAAGCAACTGAACAGCCGCCTGCACCGGTTTCGAAACCGAAACAGCCTGCACAGCCGCCTGCGCCGGTTTCGAAACCCAAAGTAGCGGCGCAGCCGTCGCCCGCAAAGCCTGCTGCGAAGCCCTCTGCGCCGGACGTGTTCCCGACCGTCGAGTTGCCGGGGCGAAAAACATCTTCGCCTTCACCGCCGAAACGCGCGGCAGGCAACGCACAAACCTCCGAACCGACACCGGCGCAAACGAAGCCGCAGGCGGAGGTGGCGTCCTACATATGGGTGGGCCGATTCACGCGAAGAGACAAAGCGCAGGAAGCTTCGAAAAAAATTGAAGACCTCAGTTTACCGGTGGTGATCATACCGAGGCATTTGCCTACGGGCGAGGCTTTCGCTGTGTTCACTGGTCCATACAATGAGAAGAAAATTGGGGGCGTGATTGACCGGCTTCGGGGGCAGGGTTTTTCGGGAGCGCATATCGTCACAAATCCACTTTCAGCGCCGGCGAAGAAATAATGGGCTTGAGTGCCAAATCGCGGATGGAAGTTGCTTTGGAGATGGAAGCCGGAGGCTGCACGGACACCGGGCGCGTGCGGAAAAATAACGAGGACAGCTATCGCCTGGCGCCGGAGATTGGATTGTTCGTGCTGTCGGACGGGATGGGAGGGCTGGCTGCGGGTGAGGTGGCGAGCCGTGTGACTGTGGACACGATCGTGGCGCATTGCTGCGATGCGAAAGCTGATCCGTTGGTCCCGTTGATCGGCGGTCGCGTCTCCGGCGTGTCGGATGCGGCGAATCGTCTGGCGAGCGCGATCCGGTTAGCGAATCGTGCGGTGCGCGAAGCGGCGGCGCAAAGCGGGGCTGGCGGGAAAGATTCAAGTTGGAGCGGAATGGGGGCCACGGTGGTTGCGGCGTGGGTTAACGACGGTCGCCTGAGCGTAGCGCACGT
Source organism: uncultured Acidobacteriota bacterium (assembly GCA_963729525.1). Classification (GTDB taxonomy): domain Bacteria; phylum Acidobacteriota; class Terriglobia; order Acidiferrales; family UBA7541; genus Palsa-295. The sequence continues at coordinate 242,832 of CAVSOB010000005.1, read as the reverse complement.
TGGCGACAGTCGCGCATATCGCTTGCGTGGCGATGTTTTCGAGCAGTTGACTCGGGATCATTCTTTCGTTGCCGAACAGGTGAGTGGCGGAATGCTTAGCGAGGAAGAAGCTAGTCGCAGCGATCTGCAGAATGTTTTGACGCGGGCGCTGGGTGTGGAGGCTGAGGTCGAGGTGGATGTTGTGGAAGAGCTTGTCATCGAAGGGGATGCGTTATTGCTCTGCTCCGATGGCTTGACCCGGGAGCTTTCAGACTCACAAATCGCCGCCGTGTTGAACAGCGGAGAAAACGTCGAGCGAGTGGCCGAGCTATTGGTTGATTTGGCCAATCAGGCCGGCGGTGGGGACAACATCACGGCGGTGGTCCTGCGATGTGGGCCGAAGCGAGGGCAAGCCTTCGGGCGCATCGGCCAGCTAGGCAACTGGTTTATGAAATCGCGGTCGAATCGGACTCGAAATTAGGAATTGGATTCTACGGAGGACACTGCAATGTCGAAACTCGTGCTTAAATTTGAAAATTCGCTGCTGAAGGAAGTTGCTGTCGGGGTGAAGGAGGTGAGCATCGGGCGATCGCCAGACAACGGCATCGTTATTGACAACCCGGCGGTGTCGCACTATCACGCGCGCGTATTCAATGAGGAAGGCCGGCTGATGCTAGAGGATTTCGGCAGCCTGAACGGAACGTTCGTCAATGGGCAGCGCGTAAAGATGGTGACGCTCAAGCCAGGAGACTCCGTCGCGATCGGCAAGCATACGATTGTGGTGACCGATTCGGCGGAGGTGCGCGCGTCGGCGCCTACCAACGGCGGCGGGATGGCCGCGCCACCAAAGATCAATGAAACAGTGATGCTCGATACAAAGGAGCGGCGGCAATTTCTTCAGCGAGTCGCGGCGGTGGGCGAGAGCTCTCAGCTAGCTCCCGCTCGATTGAAAATAGCGACACTTTTACTAAAGCGGGGCAAGACAGATCAGCGCGAGTACGCGTTGAACGACAAACTGACGATTATTGGCAGGTCAGCGATGGCAACCGTCAAGCTCAGGGGTTGGTTCGCTCCCAAGGCCGCAGCGCAGATCACGCGGCGCGAAGACAACGCGTATTACATTGGCCCAGCAGGCAGGACGCCGACCATCAACGGTGTCCCCGTGAAGCAGTCGACGAAGCTATCCTCTGGCGATTTGATAGAGGTAGCCGGCGTCGAGCTCGAATTCGTCTATCGCGATTGAGCGTCGCAGATTCGGAAAGAGCGGAGCCGAGGGTGGGAGTTGAACCCACGAGCCGGAACTCTAAACGGGTGTAGAATCCGGCGGATGACTTCTAAGTTGGGATCGATATTTCCCGAACACATACCGCCGCGTGATGACGTAGCAGAGTCGGTCCAGGAAGAGGTTCTCGAATCACGACCTGGTGAAGTCGAGTTTGATAAAGTGGTTCGCGCCGAAACTTTGGCACCTCAAGTCATCGCCGCTATTACGCGTTTGCAGAATGCTCTTTGGTTTGCTGCTACTGAACTCGCTCGCCGAGATCCCGGCAATCCAGCGGTTCAACAAGCGCGCGAGGCTTTGAAAGGTGTGCTCGAAGTATTCCTCCGATAACGTGTTCGAGCTGAACACGTCCTCAGCCGAAGGACGGATCGAATGCCTTTCGCCTCAGATTTTCGGACAATAAGATTCAGATCATCCTGCCGCACAGCCATGCAAATCTGACAATCACATCCCAGGGCCGAACTCGCCCGGTTGCGCGGCGAATCACGAGTTGGTCTGGAGAGGCTATCCGACTACGGATGCGCGGTATCGCTACCCGCATCCTCCTTCACATGCGCCAACGGAATCTGCCCAAACAATTGCAGATCGATGATCATGTTCAGCCGCCGGTCCAACTGAAAAAACGTCGCCGCCTTCCTTCCCGGCAACACCTGGCTCACGGTCGGCACATATTTCAAGCGCAGCGCCTGCGCCTGCCCGTCCACCTCCAGCCAGTGCCGCACATAAATCATGGCATCCTGGTCTGACATCGTTGCCCACATCTCCGCATACTGTTTCAACAGCGCATACTTCTGGTTGTTCACTACTTGCAAGTCCTTCACGTAATGGTTGTAGATCGGCCAGAACTTCTGCCCCTCCTCCTCCGACAGCGACATATTCTGCCCAATCACCTGCATTTTCATGGCACGCAGATCTTTTCGCAGCAAAGCAATGTCCTCATCCGTCACCGTCGGGGTGATGACCCTCTCCACTTTAACTTGCTGCCCCTGCGCCACCGCCCCCGCCCCAGCCATCCCCCCACCCAACGCCATCGCCACCAGCATGCCCGCAACAAACGCCCCGACCAATCCCGCCGGTTCCGTCATTTTGCACTTCATAATCTTTCTCCTTAACTTTGTCCCCTTGCCACAAAGAACCAGCGAGAACAGCAAGTCCGAGTGCAGGCCTAATACAGTCGGATCGCTAATGGATTACTACCAGCAGCAAGCGCGAGTCAACTCCTGATTAACGCATTTACCGTACATTGACTCTCAGATAGGGTGTTTCGAACAGGGATTGTCATCACCTATCACAGTTCGAGATAGGCGGTGAAAAGAGAATTTATCAACACCTATCCGACTTTCCGCAAGGAATCGACGAAGGATAACCTCCGGATTGCCGACAATCCGCCAACAGACTGCAAGCTCTCGAAATTGTGAGTGTATTAGCGATTTAACGCCAATCTGCCCCAGAGTCGCTGCGCTACACTGTCATCCCCTCGGGAAAAAACCGTGAAAAGAAATCAGCAGAAACTGTTATTCGCGCGGCGTGTGGGTTTCCGCGCTCGTTCACGCAACGCCCGACGCCACTGCCTCTCGTTTTGCTGGCAGAAGCGCTAACAAGACGCCTCCGATCACAATGAAAACGACCACATCGGTAAAGTCCCCGTCGACGCCGTGAATCCGGGCTTCTACGGTTTGAATAGCCATCACCACGCCATGAGAGATGTTCCACCAAGCCGCTAGAGCAATCATCGAGCGATGCTCAGGTGGTCTCCTTGCGGCCATGAGTAGAAAGATCTCCACCGGAATAAAGAAGCTCAGAAACATCGGCTCGCACTCGTTCTTCCGCTCCAAAAGCCAGCTGGAATGCCGCAGATCCATATATAGAAAATAAACTAGGGCCAGATTGAACAGCCCCACGATCGCCAGGACGATCTGTGTTAGGCGTTCTCTTTTCACATTGACCTCATTTGAGGGAATTTTGTTGCGAGCGCAGCAGCGGCTCACGCAGAGGATTCACAAACTAGCGCACAAGAAAGCAAAAAACGAAGTCCGCAGTGCCGCTCTGATTCATCGCGTGCAGATACCCAAACCACAGTCAATTGTCGTGAACAGGCGTTCTCGCAAGTAACCCGGTTACTTGTGATAACGCGATTTATCGTCAACTACCCAATAGGCAGCCCAGTTTCCGGATTGCCGACGATCCGCTCCGAACTAACTGCGGCTTCAACCGCTGACCAAGTCCACGCCTGCCAGATGATGACCGAAGTGCACACAGTTTCGATCGTCGCGAAGAAGACGTACGCCGGATAAACGGGGTCCCGAAAGTCACCGTTAGTCAGAGGCAGAACGAAGGTCAGGAAAGCGTTTACAAGGGTCATAACGACACCCGCGATGATATTCGTCAGCCGGTTCGCTCTAAATGGAAGGAGTCGACACGCCACAATCATAGCGATGGGTATTTCCATCAAGACCGCTGAACCCAGCAGAGCCCATTGTGGGAGATGTGGGGCTGAATTCGGCGAGCCAACGAAAGCGAACAGGGCAAGCACGTCCGCATACAGGTAGTTTAATAACGCGAAGATCCAGAATAGAGACAACCGCTCCTTTGTGTCATGCATGTCAACCTCCTACGGAAAAGCAATGGAGGATAAGTGGCCGATCATATCCGTACTACGAATGAGCCCCGGAAAAAGACTCATCCCTTGAACGTCAAACTGATTACAACTCAGGTGTCTGGGAAGAAGTGATCCCGAAAATCCCGGTCTGAAGCTAAGCCAAGAGGAAGCACGTCAAGTTGCTGCAACGAACCGACTTTGAGCGCTTTTGTCGAGCGGGGATTCCTAACTGTTGCTATCAGGGATTATCACCATCAATCTCACCTTGAAATAGTGGTGGGAAGCGGGTTTCTCGATATTAATCCAGGCCCAGGCGTGCTGGTAACCCATTTTCCGGCTCGATAATCACAACACGAATTAGAGGCAAGAAACTCGTTGGCTCTGATAATGAGATACTGAGACAAGCCAGGGACAATTGCATATGGAAAGAAGGCTAGCCAACGGCCGTCGCGAGTCAATTGACTGAATCGAAAAGGAATCTGGAGCCGAGGGTGGGAGTTGAACCCACGACCTGCCGATTACGAATCGGCTGCTCTACCACTGAGCTACCTCGGCGTGGTCTTTGGACTGTAACATCCGGGCGAAAAAACTGTCAAAGCCGAATTGAACTGCGAGAACCGAGATACCAGCACACCGGGACGTGATCGCAGGGCGTCAATGCCGCGCTGATTTGTCCTGCTTCGTGTAACTCTACTTGCGAAGATGTTCCCTTTTTGCGTGTTCGATCGCCTGTCGGGTCTTGCTGCGAGACAGAGTGACGGGTAGTATCGGCGGCGGGATTCACGCCGCCGATGCCTCGAACCGACGGAAAATCAAGTCCGTTCCGCCATGCTCGGGAATTGGCCGGGCGCAAATTCTTCCTGTTATTTCTGTTCCTATTGGCATCCTTGCCTTTTTATCCTTATGCGGAAAGCTCTTCATTCGGTTACTACGCGTTCCGCGTGCTGGGCAGCACGGCCATTATCCTTTGCGTCTATGCAGTCAGTTTCAGGCGCAGCCTCCTGATCGTCGCAATAATCCTGGCGGTCCCGGCACTCCTGCATCGCGTACTGAACCTGAGCGTCAGCGGCAGCTCCCTTTCAACGCTCAATATCGCACTCAGCTTTGTCTTCGATGTGTTCATTGCTATTGTGATCTTCCGACGTGTTTTTGCCCCAAGCCAGCCCAATTCGGAAACGATTTTTGGGGCACTGTCCGTTTATCTCTTGGTTGGATTCGCCTTTGCGAGCGTTTACGGGATGATCGCCGCCATCCAGCCGCGAGCCTTCTATCTCGACCCCGCGGCGAACGTTCATTCCTTGCCGGATCGGCTCGATTGCGTCTATTACAGCTTTGCGACGATGTCGTCTCTGGGGGCAGCAGGCATTATCCCCGTCTCCGGAGAAGCACGGTGCATATCGGCGATCGAAACTATCGTTGGACTGCTCTATCTCGCGGTTCTGATTTCCAGGCTGGTGGGCGCTTATCGACATCCCGCGGGCTAACAGCTCGATTTGATAAAACAGAAAAGCCCGCCGCGATCATGTATGCGGCGGGCTTTTCAAATCGATACTTCGATGACGCCGTCTGCGATCAGACGCCCGACATTTCTATCAGTGATTTACCGGTTGGCCGGTGGCCGGATCAAGAATCAGAACGCGGCTATAGTCGCCGTCACCCTCGTGTTCTCGATCCTGATCAAAGTTGAACATCTGCGTGATTGAGTTTGCGATTGCGTCGAAAGAACCCCCGCCGATGCGCTGCCCGTTCAGCCAATTATCCTCGACGAACCGGATGATTGAGCTCTGGTCGGTCAGCGTGTGGTCGACGAAGTTGTCTCTGGCGAATGGCGAGATTACTACAAGCGGCAATCGGGGGCCGTAGCCGCAGCGTCCCTCGATACCGGAGAGCGGCGTGCCATGGCCGCAAACACCGGGCCCGTTCAGCTGATCGCTATCATTCACAACGCCCGTGTTGACGGCTGAGGGGTTAACGATCGGCGACATCTGGTGGTCGTACCAGCCGTCCGAATCATCGTACATGATGACGATCGCAGTGTCGTTCCAGTATCGCGACTTCATGACGCTATTGACTGTATTGACCAAAAACGCCTGTTCCAAGAGGGGATCGGAATAACCGGCGTGGCCGTCCTGCGCCGCGATCGCTTTCAGGAAGCTCACCGCCGGCAGGTTCCCAGTGTTCACTGCCGTGTAAAAATCGTTGATGTCATACTGGTGGTTCGCCGGACCAGCATTCCCGATTTCCGACGGCGAGTTAGGTCGCGTGTGCATGGGGTTCGACGTCGAAGCGAAGTAATTGAAGAAGGAGTGGTGGGCAATGTAATCTGCGGTCGGCCCCGCATTTGCCGGCGTAGCCGGGCTTGAACGTGCACAGCCAGTCGTGCCGTTCTGATTCGTAATGCCCAGGTTAAACCCGCCCATGAAAGAGCCCCAGGTCACGCCCGCACTCGTCAGTAGGTCTCCGATGTTCGGGCCGCCCAACCGCACGGTTGTCCCTGCGGAACAGACATCGCCAGTCGGGTCCAGATCGCCGACAATCGTACCCGGCCCAGCATTGTTCGGTACAATCTTGGCGTGAGGAGCGCTCGGGGTCGCCGGATAGGTAGTGCCCGACACGAGGTTGAGCACGCCCGGGGTCGAAGGCCCAAACGTGGTGCCGTAGGAATTGTCGTTCAGGGCGAAATGCTGCGCGTAGTTCCACATCGCCGTGACTGTGTTCCCGTCGAAATAACCCATCACGAGGCCTTGGCCCTTGCCGTAGGAAAAGGTGGCAGCACAGAACGCGCTCTCGCCGACGCCGACGCTCGCTGGAAACATGTCCATTAGGCCACCGTCGAAAGCCTGCTGCTCTGGACCGTAATTGTGGTCCTGGTCGCAGGTCGAGGCCTGCGAGCGGTCGAGGCGAAACGGGTTGATCGCGTTCGCGCCGTTTCCGGGGTTGTTGGCATTGGGATTGTTGGTCAGCAGCGGGCCGGTAAGGCCGTTCACCGTGGGCGTGCCGGTCCTCGCGTAGAAATACACGGACTTGTCGAGGTTTGGCTGTGCGTTTGGATATGTCGCGAAGTAGTGGTCGAACGAAATGTTTTCCTGGAAAATGATCACCAGATGCTTAATCGGGGTCGCCGTCTGCGAATGCCCCCCGTCAGCGAAAGCGGGGGCTACGGGCACGAGCGTTAACGCGGCTGCTGCGAGCCCGGCAACCACCTTTTTCACGTAAGTATGCATACAATCTCCTCCTCGGAATTTAAATTGTGCGGTCTTCAATTGTTGGGTGGACGTTACCCAGACGAGAATTTACCGGCTGAGCCTGCGGGCTGATGCTTCCCGCAGCCCGAGAGTCTGAACAAGGTTTGTTAGGGTTCGGTGACATCTGGGTCAAAATTGGTAGACGCGAAGGTAAGTTGCGAGACGCCCGGAAAAAGTATCATACCGGCTCGCAGCGGATGGCAATGGACACGGCAAGCAGTCGTTTGCACTTGAATGCCGGTGAAGAAAGCGAATCTGAAGCGAAAATGATTATCGCGAGAGCGGGTACATCAGCCAGGCGGCGCCGATTCCAACCAGCAAAAACAGCAGAAAGGACCATGCCGCGTACTTGACTCGCTCCGGTGTGGTGCGCCTTGTCAAGCCGCCGAGCGCCATTGAGACGAATAAGGCGAAGAGAATCATCGCCCAGAAATGGCTCAGTACCAGGGCAGTCGTAAGCATCAGTTCCTCCGTCCTGCTGCGATCTCATGTGCGTCGAAGGCGCCAATCAGGTTCACGATGCCTGCCGCAGCGATGAATCTAGTGCCGTAATCTCCAGCTGCTCGCGAGACATCCGGACCAGCACGTTCAAGAACTCGAGCCAGCAAGTAAAATATGCCCGAGCCGGCATCTGCCCAAAACCCGAGAGCGCCGAAGGGATCGGCCGATCGCGGCGGAAAAACGTTGCCCCTCATGTGGTAACCGGTTATTGCCAGTCCACCGACTGCAGCAAAAAACACGATCGCTCGGCCTGTGCGGTGTAGAAGAAGATGGCCAAGTCCGGGTACGAGCCAGGACGCGACCGCAATCGAAAGCGGGCTTGTAGTTCTTGCCGGTGCAGGGGTTGTGGCAGCTTCGGGTTCGTGATGTTCAGGCGGCGAAAGAGATTCGTGGTCCGGAGTTTCGTTCGAGGTTTCGTTCAATGATGCCTCAGGCGAGTAGCGGGAGAATCTCTTCCTGGATGGCGCCGGTTACCCGCGCTTCATGCTCGCCCACATACACATTCACTTCGCTGCGAATACCGAAATCCGAGAGGTAGATTCCTGGCTCGATCGAAAAGCAGGTGTGGGGGATGATTTTCCGATCGTCGCGGGTCTCGAGACCGTCCATGTTTGCGCCGTTGCCGTGAATATTTTCGCCGATGCTGTGGCCGGTACGATGCACAAAATATTTTGCATAGCCGGCCCTGCGAATCGTCTCGCGAGCGGCGCGATCCACCTCCCATCCGTGGATCGAGCGGCCTTCTGCTACGGCTTCTTTCACGAACTCCACCGCGCTGTCGCGCGCCTGCCTCACGATGCGAAATATTTTCGCGTACGTATCCGGGACGCGGTTTCCCAGATAGCCCATCCAGGTGATGTCGTAAAACACGCTGCCCGGCCGGTCAAATTTTGACCACATGTCGAGCAACAGCAAATCCCCGGCACGAATCGGGCGCGAACCTTCGGGATACGGCTCGTAGTGCGGGTTGCCGTTATTCGGCTGCACCGCCACGATCGTTGCTTCGGGCAAAAGTCCGTTCGCGCGGAACTGATCGGCGATCCATTGCTGAAGATCGTATTCGGTTAACAACTTTCCGTCCCGCACAAACGCCGCTGCGCGCAGGAAAGTGTTTTGCCTTACGCGGTCGATAATTTTTCCGGCATCCAGATGTGATTCGAGCTGCGCGTTTGACCACGTGGCCTCGAACTTTTGGACAAGGTTCGCTGAGCTCACTACTTTTTTCTTTAGCTTGCGTACCAGCTCGATCGTGCCGGCATCGACCAGTCCGATGTAGGGAATATTATTTTCGGGCGAGTATTGCATGGCGATCGTCTTGCTGCCGGATAGCAATTTCGGAAGTGTCTTGTGAAGTTCTTCCCAGCCCGAGTAGACATATTTACGGCCGTCGAGCGAATCGAGCATGCCAGCTTCGATTCGGTGGACCAGCTTTCGCGGCTCGCCTTTCGAAGGAATAAAGTAAAACCAGCGCCGCGACGCCAGGCCGTTGCCGCCGAGTTTCAGGATTATGTTAGCGATGGGATCGCGACGGTGATGATCGTAGAAGAGCCAGCCGTCAATTTTCATGGCGCGCAGTTCGGATTGAATTGCTTTAACGTCGACCATATGAGAGACCTTTGTTGTACAGCTCAGCTCTGTTTCCCTTGGGCGGGCGCGGATAACGATGCTACCTGCGCTCGCGTGACCCCTGCGACTGACACTCGCTTGTTGCGACTCTTTTCGCCGCTCACGATTCTAACAGCCGATACCGCCACGTTCAAACGCGTGGCCAGCAAGCATCGCAGCGCTTCATTGGCACGATCCTCTAAGGGCGGCGCCGTGAGGCGAACCTTTAGTGCGCACTGATACTCGCCTTCGATCGCGTCGCGACTTGCTCGCGGCGTGACTCGAACTGCAAAAACAAACAATCCGTCGCGCTCGGAAACCTCGATCACGTTTTCTTGCTGCGCTCGCCGAAGAGAGCCGTGCCGACGCGAATTTCTGTCGCGCCCTCCTCGATTGCAATTTCAAAATCGAGGCTCATGCCCATCGACAACACATTCAGCGGCAAGCCGAATTGCGCGCCAATGTGATCGCGCAATTCTCGCAGTTGTCGAAAGTATGGGCGCACTCGTTCTGGCTCGTCGAAATAGGGAGGAATGGCCATTAGGCCGAGTAATTCTAGATGTTGCCGCTGGACCACGCTCTCCGCCAATGCATGCAAATCCGCTTCCGGCACACCACTTTTTGTACCTTCTCCTCCCAGATGCACTTCAATCAAAACTCTTAACCGCTTGCCTTCTGATGCTGCGGCCGCGTCCAGCTTCTGGGCGAGCGCAACGCTATCCACTGAATCCACACGATCGAATAAATTTGCAGCTCGCCGCGCTTTATTGCTCTGAAGATGACCGATCAGATGCCACCTCGCATCGAGATCCGCTACGGCCGCTCGCTTCGACTCCCATTCCTGCACGCGATTCTCGCCGAAATGCCGCAGACCAAGCTCGTAGGCGGAACGAATCGCTTCGGGAGGGAAAGTTTTGGAGACAGCGACGAGTCTGATGCCGTCCGCGGAGCGACCAGCGCGTGCCGCGGCTTGAGAAATTCGTTGGCGGATTTCTGCGAGATTTGAAGCGATTGGAGTGTCTTGCGCAGCCATCCGCGCGATTCTAACACGCGCAAACAAGCGCGCCGCAGTGGCTAAATTTGACTTGAGACCAGCCCTCGCTATTCGTATCGCAGAGCGACAATCGGATCCACGCGCATCGCGCGGTTACTCTCGCCTCCCTGCGCGCAGCTTCTCTTTGATTGACCGCTTTTGGGATTTGTCACTTGCAACGCGAACACTCGCAGCACTCTTGCTAAACTAATTCCAGTATCCTTGGACATTGGCACACTCACCAAAACTCATCAGTGAAGAGGCCGGTGTCGGCCTGTGCGCCACCTGCGCCCACGCTCGCCTGATTCAGTCTGAGCGAGGCTCGCGGTTCTATTTCTGCGGCCTCTCAGCTACCGATGCCTCGTTCCCGAAATATCCGCGCCTTCCCGTCCTAAGCTGCTCGGGCTATGTGAAGAAGGCAACCTGAAAAATTCTCCTGCTTCTCGTGCCACGCCTGATTTATGCTTGCCCGCATATTTTTTCACTGGAGGGTTCGCGTGGTTCGATACTTTGGACCGGTTGCCGCTGCGTTCGCATTCATTTTCGCGCTTGGTTCCGTATCTGATGCAATGGCGCAGCAATTCCCCGAGTCTACGTATCAGGAATTGCACTGGCGCATGATCGGACCGTTTCGTGGTGGGCGCACGCGAGCCTTGGCTGGCGTCCCGAGCCAACCAAACGTTTTCTACATCGGCGCGGTCAACGGCGGTGTTTGGAAATCGAACGACTATGGCCGCACGTGGGGCCCGATCTTCGATTCGCAACCAACGCAATCGATCGGCGCCATTGCGATTGCCGCATCCGATCCGAATGTCCTCTACGTCGCGAGCGGTGAAGGGCTCGCGCGCCCCGATCTGTCGGTCGGCAACGGCATTTACAAATCCACCGATGCTGGAAAAACTTGGACGCATCTCGGTCTGCGCGACGGCCAGCAAATTCCCGGCCTCGCCGTCGATCCGCGCGACCCGAATCGTGTGTTGGCCGCCGTTCTTGGTCATCCGTATGGACCGAGCGAAGAAAGGGGCGTCTATCTTTCCACAGACGGTGGGCAGAATTGGACGAAAGTCCTATCGAAAAATGAAAATACAGGTGGAGATCAAGTCGAATTCGATCCCTCAAATCCCGATGTCGCTTATGCTTCGATGTGGTCCGTGCGCCAAGGCCCATGGGAGGACAACAACGAATACCAGACGACGGACGGCGGCCTTTTCAAATCAACAGACGGCGGCAAAACGTGGCGCCCGCTTACGAACGGCCTTCCAAACAACATAATTCAAATCCATTTCGCTATCGCGCAAGGCCAGACGAGTCGCCTATACGCCGTCTTGGGTACGCAGGAGCCCAGCGAATACGGCTCGGGAAAAGGGCTGGGAATTTATCGCTCCGACGATTCCGGAGAAACGTGGACGCGCGCTACCGATGATGGTCGTCCGGCGATGCGCATCGGCGGCGGCGATCTTCCGATGCTCGGAGTCGATCCGAAAGATCCGAATGTCGTCTATAGCACCAGTATCGTTACGGTACGTTCCACGGACGGCGCAAAAACATGGACCAGCATCCGCGGCGCTCCTGGTGGCGACGATTACCAGAACATCTGGATCAATCCGCGCGATCCGAAAGTTATTCTCATCGTCAGCGATCAGGGCGCCATCGTCACGGTGAACGGCGGCGACACCTGGAGCTCCTGGTACAACCAGCCCACCGCGCAGATGTATCACGTGAGCGTCAGCAATGAATTTCCGTACAGAGTGTGCGGAGGACAGCAGGAGAGCGGCTCCGTTTGCATACTTTCGCGCGGCAATGACGGCGAAATCACGTTTCGCGATTGGCATCCCGTCGGTGCGATTGAATACGGTTACGTGGCGCCCGACCCACTCAATCCCGACATAATCTATGGTGCCGGACGCAATGAGGTCTCGAAATATCACTGGAGCACGGGTCAGGTCCAGAACGTTTCGCCGATCCCGCTCCGTGATCCAAAATTTCGCACCGATCGCACGCAACCAATCATGTTCTCGCCCATAAATCCGCATGTTCTCTTCACGACGGCCAATTTTCTATTCAAATCCACCGATGGCGGCAATAACTGGGAAACCATCAGCCCCGATCTCGCCCGAGAACATCCGGGAATTCCGTCCAGCGTTGACGCGATGGTCAAGACAGATCCGAAGAATGTGGCCAAGGCCGATAAACAGCGAGGCGTGATTTACGCCCTCGCCCCGTCATTCCGCACCGAAGATATTCTGTGGGCCGGCACGGACGACGGTTACATCTGGAACACGCGCGACGGCGGGAAGAATTGGAACAACATCACGCCGCCTCAGCTAACTCCGTGGAGCAAGGTGACGCAAATCTCTGCCTCGCACTTCGACGATGAGTCCGCTTACGCTTCCGTCAGCCGTTTCCGCATCGACGACCTAAAGCCCTACATTTACCGCACGCACGACAGCGGCAAGACTTGGCAGCTGATCATTACAGGCTTGCCTGACAACGCTCCCGTCGACACCGTGCGTGAAGATCCCGTTCGCAAGGGGCTGCTATTTGCCGGCACCGAAACGAGCATCTGGGTTTCATTCGACGATGGCGATCGCTGGCAATCGCTGCAGCTCAATCTTCCCCACACCTCGATGCGCGATCTTTGGATCTACGAGGACGACCTCATCGTCGCCACGCACGGCCGCTCCTTCTGGATTCTCGACGACATCTCGCCGTTGCGCCAGCTCAGCGAAACACTAGTTCACGCAAGTTCCGTACTCTTCAAGCCTGCCCCCGCTTTTCGCGTTCGCCGATCCACTTACACGGATACGCCCATGCCACCCGACGAGCCTGCTGGCGAAAATCCGCCCAATGGCGTGATCATCGATTATTTTCTCGCTCAACAGGCTTCGAGTCCCGTCACGATGGAAATTCGCGATTCGCAAGAAAAGCTGGTTCGTAAATTTTCAAGCGACGACAAACCGGAGCAAACCGCGGAAGAAATCGCGAAGCAGCTGATTCCTCTCTACTGGATTCGCCCGCAGAAAATTCTTTCTGCAGATGCCGGAATGCACCGCTGGACGTGGGATTTGCACTATCCCGCGCCCGTCGCGCTGCACCACGAGTACCCAATCTCCGCTGTTCCGCACGACACGCCGCGCCACCCGCTGGGGCCACGAGCGTTGCCCGGCATTTACACCGTCAAGTTCGCTGCTGGCGGTGCTAGTTTTTCTGAGCCGCTCACCGTGCGAATGGATCCGCGCGTGAAAACGCCGCCGGAAGGCCTGCGCGCGCTCTTCGCGATGCAGAAAGCCCTCGCCGACAGAATGACTCGCAGCTCGGAAGCAGTCAGCCAGGCCCGCGCAGTTCACGAACAAATCGAAAAGCTCGCAGATCGCGCGAACGGGTCAACTAAGGAAACCATCGAAGGACTCAGCAAAAAGCTCAACGACCTTCTCGAAGGGGCCCCGGCACCCGTACCGCAAAAGCCGCCCGCACCCGCTGCGGCACCGGTGCCGCCAGTCCCGGCCGAGTCAACGCTCACTCAGGTAGCCACCAATATCGCCGCGCTCTACGCCGAAATCGACCGGGCCGACGTTGCTCCCACGCCAGCCCAGGACCATTCGCTCGTCACAATTGAACGCGATTTCGCCTCCGCAATGAAACGCTGGGAAGCGCTTCGCTCGTCCGACATTCCATCGATGAATCGCCAGCTCAAGAGGGCAGGCCTTCCGGAGCTCGCCGCCGAATCAAAAACAAGAATGGAAGAGGAATTGGGCTCCGACGAAGAATAGCGTCGCCTCGCAGGTAAATTGACTCGGATGTAAGCGCTTCAGCTTATTGATGCGGGAACAGCGGCTGAACCCGGGGTGCCAATATATTTGACAAGCAGAACTTCATTGCCTTTTTCGCCGTAGATTAATTCATCGACAAGTTTCTGCGCCAATAGCACGCCATAACCGCCCGGCCGAAGTCCTTTGGCCTCGCGCTGAATTACATGGCGAATTGGGTCTTCGTCGGGGTTGGCGATCGCAGCGTGTCCGATTTCATCGAGCGAAAATCCTTCGCCGGGATCCTTCACGCGGCACATCACCATGTGTTTTGCCCGCACGTAAGAAATCTCGACATACTGGTTTGGTTGGAATTTGCCTCCATATTCCATTGCATTCAGCAGAATTTCGCGAAACGCCGTGCCCACGGCATTGCCTTCCAACTCGGGCAGATCACCGATTTCGTGCAGAAATTGGACCAGCCGTTCGGCAGTTCCCAGGTCGCATCGCGCTACCAGTCGGATCCATTCAGGCGTTGCCGAAATCACTTCAATTCCGTCGTCCCAGCACGGAGCGTTAATCGCGTTTTGAATCATGTCGGACAATGAGTTCAACGAAAACGGTTTCGAAAAGTAGCTGAACGCACTTTCCTTCATCGAATCGATCACGTACGAAGGAGCGCTCTCGTCTGTCAGGATGATCAGCCGGGTGTGGGGCCGCACCCTTCGAATCTTGCGCAGAAGCTCTATATCTTCGCGCCCCGATGTCTTGTCGCTCGTGACGATCAGATCGAAGTGCGAGGCTTGAGCCAGGGTCAGCGCCTTTGTATTGGTTGGCGCATGGCGCACATTCCAGACAGCTGGATCGAGAACAGTTTGCAGCATCGTGTGGATTTCTGGGTCCACATCAATGACCAGAGCTGTCCTTGTAGCGGAGGGGTTGCCTGCCAGAGAGGGAGGGGCGCTCATCATATCTCCCTGAATTGCCGAATCGCCTTAGGCCAATGACGTGCGCGATAATTATACCTGAATCCGAAGGCGGTATCGGAGGCCCGCCCCGTTTTCCTCGCTAGGTAAAGAAGCGATGGACGACGAATTGGGCTTCGAAGAACGCTGCCACCCGCCAATCGCTATTCGTCTCGCCCGCCGTCCTAAATCTCCTAACGAATTTGAATTGCTCCCATTCGTTCTTCCGATTTGACTGTTGGGGGCTCAGCGTTACACTGCTTCGTATCGGGTGATCCATTCTCAAGGCTAAAGAGGTGACCTATGAAAAAGTTGTTCCTCTTTTCGGTCGCAGCCGTGATTTTGTCTCCCACCGTTGCCCTCGCCCAAACCTCGACCAAGTCCGACGATTCAAAGCTCTCCTCAAAAACCAGCATCATCACAGGCAAGGTGAGCAGCGACGCCGTCACCATAACCGACGACAAAGACATCCATTGGACCGTAACCAACCCCATCGCACTCGGGTCGCTTAGTGGCCAAAATGCTGTTGTGAAGTGCCATCTATACAAAGGCGAAAACAAGATTCAGGTGACTTCAGCCGTGGCAACTGTTCCCAATGCTACGGTCGTCGCATATAGGGATACATCAGCCTTCCGCCGCTGAGCGATCACTTCAAACCCTTGGTAACTCGGCGGATTCCTAACATTATCGCGGTTGCCTTGTTGCCTGAGCTACTTCGAAGCACAGGCGGTCGGGGCGCATATTAAATTTCGCAAAGCCGGGGTCTGACTCTGCAGGCCCTGGATATTAGGGAATCTCGTTGCGCTCGCGGTCGCTGCCATTTCAATCCTCTGATTTCGAAAAGTAGCTTCCGCGTTGCGCGAAAACTCCTATACTAAAGTCGTCCGAAGTCAGGATCCAGACAACGTGAGCCGTTCCTTCCAATTTTCTGAAATATTCGCTCTCCTAATCCCGAGAACTGCGCTCGTACTTTCAGCACTCCTATCACTCCTTCCTCCGCTTGCCGCCCAGCAAGCAGCCTCAAAATCAACGCCTGCGGAGCAATCCCCCACCGCCATCTCCACCGAGCCCCCTTCGGTTCCCGTTGACCAGATCATTCAGCACTTCGCTGAACGCGAGGCTGAATTCAAGCGCGAACGCGACAATTACACCTACACGCAGAGCTTCGTCATTCAAACGATCGACTCGAACGGCCAGCCGGACGGTGAATACCGTATGACCAGCGATATTGTCTTCAGCACGTCGGGCAAGCGCTACGACAAGGTCGTCTACGCGCCTCCCCCGACCCTTCAGCGCATCTCGCTGTCGGAGCAGGACTTCGCCGATCTAAAAAACGTACAACCCTTCGTTCTCACCACCGATGAATTGCCCAAGTACGACATTACCTACATAGGCCGTCAGCGCCTTGACGAGCTCACCACCTACGTTTTCGAGGTGAAGCCGAAGAGAATCGAAAAAAACCTCCGCTACTTTCAGGGTCGCATCTGGGTGGACGACAAGGATCTTGAAATCGTAAAGACTTACGGGAAAGCCGTGCCGGATATTCAGAAACGCAGCGAGGAGAATTTTTTTCCGCGCTTCGAAACGTACCGCGAAAACATCGAGGGCCACTACTGGTTCCCCACCTATACTCACGCGGATGACGTTCTCCACTTCAGCTCAGGTGACATTCGCATCCGCATGACCGTCCGCTACAAGGACTACAAGCGCTTCCGTGTGACCAGCCGCATCCTGTTACCTGGCGAGGCCGACGACATCAAGTAAACAGAACGATTCTCCTGGCCGGTTTAGAATGCACTGGCCAGCACATGGTTGTTCGTGTTTGACTGACGGTCGCTTCGGATATACCCTCCCGCAAGCAATATCCCGTCGGCCCGCCTACTCTCTACAACAAGGAGACTACGGATGGAAAAGCACATCATGCGTGTCAGCTATGGATTGTGTTTGCTATGCGCAGTGCTGGCTCTGGTCACCCGCACCCTTTCTGCATTGGGTGTGCCTGCGGTGATTTTCCCCGACAGCGGCATAAGCGCCGTTAGTTATCATTCGTTCGTCGACGGCGTAATTCTGTTCTTTATGACGACTGTGTCTACGGCGGCCTACGTCTGGGTCAAGAAGCAATTCGACTAGCGAGACGCGTTTAATTTCGCCGTTGCGCTTTACAAGGTGACGACAATCTCGATCAGATACGCAGCAACTCTAATACACGGTTCCGCGATTAAGAGTCTTTGCAAGGTCTTGAAAACATTGAGTCGAGAGCGGCTCTGATCTGCGGTAAAAGGGGTTCGCAAGAATCTGCTAAACTCTCATTCACCCGATGTCAAAGCGCGGAAAACTCATCGTCCTCGAAGGAATTGACGGCTCCGGGAAAAGGACGCAGCTTGAAATGCTTGCTCGCGCTCTTTCCGAGCGCAGCGTCCCGCTTAACCAGATCAGCTTCCCGCGCTATGAGGGATTTTTTGGCAAGCTCGTCGCGCGTTTTCTGAATGGCGATTTCGGGCCGCTCGATGCCGTCGATGCTCATTTCTCCGCTCTGCTTTACGCTGGCGACCGCTACGAAGCAAAACCCGAGATCGAATCGGAACTTGCAGCCGGACGGACGGTTCTCGCCGACCGTTACATCGGCTCAAATCTCGCGCACCAGGGCGCTCGCGTTCGACGCGAAGACCGCGGCGAATTCATCGACTGGCTCAAGAAGCTCGAATACCAGATTTATTCGCTAGCCACGGAAGATCTCGTCATCTATCTGCGCGTTCCGGTCGCAGAGGCCCATCGCCTCGTTGGCCAGAAAGGCGCGCGTGAATACACCAGCCTTCAACGCGACATCCTCGAATCAGACATCGCTCATCTCGAGGCCGCTGCAGAAGTTTACGATCATCTCGCGCAGCAGCCCAACTGGGTGAAGATTGAATGCTTCGATGCGAAAGCCGGCACTCTTCGTTCTCCTGATGCAATCCATGCCGAAATTCTCGAGGCGATCGAAGTTCGCGTCCTCAAACCGCAAGGAGCGACGCGATGAATATTTCTTGTGCGGTGATGAGATCGTAGATGGGATTTAACGAATTTCTCGGGAACGAGCGAATCGTCAGCGCTTTGCGCGGAATGCTGAAGCGCAAGCGTGTTCCGAGCGCCCTGCTTTTCACCGGGCCGCGCGGAATCGGCAAATACACGCTCGCCCGAATGTTCGCGCAGGCCGCAAACTGCGAGCGCCTGAACGATGACTTCTGCGGCGAGTGCGATTCCTGCCGCCGCATGGCAGCGCTCACTGATCCGGCGCCCCTGATTCAGGCCGGTCTCGCCGAACGCGGCGAGAGCGCTGATGCCGGAGCGGTGGAACGCATGCCGCTGATCATCGAGCCGAATCCGGATGTCTGGCTGATCGTTCCCGATCCCGTTCGCCGCCTCACTCCCGTCGCGCGCCCGATGATCCGCATCGGCCAGCTGCGGGCTGTGCAACGCGCAGCGTACTTTAAGCCGCAGGGGCGTCGTCGCATTTTTATCCTCGATGGTGCGGATACTATGCGTTGGACGGACGCGGATGTATTCCTGAAAATCCTCGAAGAGCCTCCGGAGAGCGCGACGCTGATTCTTCTTGCGCCCGCTCCTGATTTACTGCTTCAAACAATCCGTTCACGTTGCCTTCAATTTCATTTCGCGCCGGTTCCAGCAGAAACGATTCAATCGTTCCTGAAGGAGCGCACCAGCGCCAAACCAGCCGAGCGCAAGCTTGCCGCCCAGCTTTCCGACGGCAGTCCCGGGATCGCGCTCGAACTCGATCTCCAGGAATCGGCGCGTTTACGCAAAAGCGTTTTGAGCCTGCTTTCAGAAGCGGTGGACGCGGGGAATTACAGCGTAATCTTCGCAGCCACTGCGCAGCTTGCCAAGCAGGAGAAGGAATCGTTTGAAAATATTCTGGCGCTGTTCTATAGTTTGCTTACCGACCTACTCGAATATTCGCAGGGCCCCCGGAGCAGTTTCCCGAAAAATCCGGATTTGCGACCGGAATTGGAGACCCTCAGTAGGAAGATCAATCTGGAGTGGGTCATGCGGGCTACTGAAGGCCTCGATAGCCTCGAAAGCCGTCTGAAGCGGAACGTCGGCAGGCAGTTGGGTTTGGACGCCTACGTCGCTTCGCTTGGCGCGCGCTAGCATCATTTTCCGCCAAAATTAAATTTGTAAGATTCCTAACTTTATTTGCAACCGAATCACGGCTCACATAGTCATAACAGATAGTACATCCCAGAAGGAGCTTTATGGTGAACCGCAAGCTTTTCCGTCCAACCTTGACAGACGTGAAGGAACAGCAGTTCGCGCCGCGGCCAGTCCCGGCTGCGCCCCAACAACCACAACCACGGAAAAAACCAGCCCCGCCGGAGCAGACGCACGCAGAGAATTTTTACTATGTCAAACAAATGCAGTCTCACGCACCAGTCGCCGTGGTTCTAACCGATGGCGAGGTGCTCCATGGTACCGTCGAGTGGTATGACCGCGATTGCATCAAACTCACTCGTATCGGTAGCCCGAACCTTCTCGTCTATAAGCACAGCATCAAGTACTTGTTTAAGGACGGAGAAGAGGCGGCCCACGGCGGATCGAACGGCCAGAACGGACACGCCGAATAGACGAGCAGTGGGATTTTGCAAATAGGGGTTTTGTGCTTGCGTGAGAGTCTGCGCGCTGATTAGTGTCTGCGCGGCTTGGCATGCCTGGGTTTGCGGTTCGTCTGAAACGGTCCAACGAAAAAAGTCATTAGCGCCTTCCCCACAAGCCTGCCATTTTCGTCGCGCACATGGCAGTCAACGACCGAGATGTGACGCCCCAATCTCACAACCTCGGCGTCGGCGGTTACGGTTCCACCTTCCACGGCTTCGAGGTAATTAATTTTCATCTCAATTGTCGCGACGCGCGTCCCTTGTGGACACGCCATGTAGGTCGCAAGTCCGCCTGCAGTATCCGCTAGCGCGGCAAGAACGCCGCCATGTACGACTCCGTGGACCTGCAAGTGCCGCTCGTCCACACGCATGCTCATCTTCACGCGCCCATGACCTGTGCCCGCGAGCTCAAATCCAAACTGCTTGGCCGTATTAGTCTCGCTAAGGCGGGCGCGCAGTTCTCTCGTCGCCATTCGAATCGCTTTCGCCGAAGGCTTCATGTCAGTAGGCCGTCAGACCTCCATCGAGCGGAATAGCAGCGCCCGTCACCCACGCAGACTCCTCCGATGCAAGATACAGCGCCAATTGCGCCACGTCCTCAGGAAGGCCCAGGCGCCCCAGTGGAATTCCTTCCGTGCGCCGTTTTCGCTCGGCCTCAGGGTCAGGCGCCTCTCGAATTGATTTCAGTCCTAGCTCAGTCTCGATGAGAGACGGACAGACGCAATTTATGCGAATCTTTTCATGCGCGTGGTCGAGCGCCATCGCTTTCGTAAGACCGGTAACCCCGGCTTTCGCCGCGCAATAAGCTGCCCGCTGCTTCCTAGCAACAATGCCCAGAATGGAGCCGATATTGACGATGGTGCCGCCTCCCGCTGCGCGCAGGTAAGGCAATGCCGCTCGCGAGACTTTGAATGTGCCAGTAAGATTCGATGCGACGACGTTGTCCCAATCCTCGTCCGATGTCTCATCGGCAGCTGCTACCACAACGGCTCCCGCGTTGTTCACCACGATGTGCAGGCCCCCAAACTCTTTCACAGTAGAGGCCAACGCTGATTCGACAGACTTGCCATTTACCACATCGCAGGTGATTGCCAGCGCCCTGCCGCCGGCAGCGTCAATATCGCGAGCAGCAGCCTCCAGCGGGCCTTTTCTGCGCCCGGCGATCGCAACAGCTGCGCCTTCGCGCGCAAAAAGCAGTGCGCAGGCGCGGCCGATCCCAGTCCCACCACCTGTAATAAGAGCTACCTTTCCCGAAAGTCGCTGCACCGCAGGAACGCCTCGCTCGTCTAATTAGGAGCAGGAAGGCTAGCATCCGGCGTCAGGTCGGCGCAAGCGGCCGAACTTGGTTCAATTTGGTAACGGACATCCAGCCGAGCTGATTGCCGGTTTCGAAAACGGCGTCTATTGGCGTCTACTATAGAGGGCCCATGAAGATCGGGATCACATGCTATCCAACTTACGGCGGGTCGGGCGTGGTGGCCACTGAGCTCGGAATTGAGCTGGCAGCCCGCGGCCACGAAGTCCATTTCATCAGCTACGCGATGCCGATCCGTCTTAGCGAGCCGCACGAAAATATCTATTTTCATGAGGTGGAAGTCACGTCATACCCGCTCTTCGATCACCCGCCGTACACCCTGGCTCTTTCCACGAAAATGTACGAAGTGGCCGAATCCGCCTCGCTCGACTTGCTGCACGTTCATTACGCGATTCCCCATTCGGTGAGCGCGCTACTCGCCAGGATGATGGCGGCTCCGCGCAAGCTTCCGTTCATCACCACCCTGCACGGAACCGACATCACCCTCGTCGGACACGATCGCAGCTACCTGCCGATCACGAAATTCTCGATCGAGCAAAGCGATGGCGTTACCGCGATTTCAAACTACCTGCGCGATCTGACCGTGAAAGATTTCGAGATCAAGCGGCCCATTGAGGTGGTCCCGAATTTCGTGAACTGTGATCTCTACAAACGCTGCGATGATCCTGCGGCGCGGGCCCGTTGGGCGCCCAATGGCGAAACGATTTTGATGCACCTCTCGAACTTCCGCCCAGTGAAACGAGTCACGGATGTGGTGGAGATATTCGCGCTCGTGCGTGAGAAGATTCCAGCGAAACTCGTGATGATGGGTGACGGTCCCGACCGCGGCGCAGCGGAATACATCGTGCGAAAGAAGCGGCTCACAAAGGACGTGTTCTTCCTCGGCAAGCAGGATATGGTGCAGGAAAAGTTGGGCATGGCGGATCTGTTCCTGTTGCCCAGCGACCTGGAATCGTTTGGTCTCGCCGCGCTCGAGGCGATGGCGTGCGAAGTGCCGGTGATCGCGACAAATGTCGGCGGTTTGCCAGAAGTCGTCACGAATGGAGTGGATGGCTACCTGATTCAGCCGCGCGACGTGGCAGCCGGGGCCAAGTACGCGTTGCAGATTTTGACCCTCCCTGATCGCGGGCGAGCAATGGGCCAGCAAGCGCGAATCAACGCACGTCGGAAATACTGTTCGAACGACGTGATTCCCCAATACGAGGCTTACTACGAAAAGGTGCTGAACGCATCAGGCGTTGCCGCGCGCGCTTAGATTATTGTGCGGCGGCAGCCTAGCGCTCGAGGATCGGAACTGGTTTAAACGATGCAACGATGCCGGCGATATCGTCCTGCGTGACACGCCCGCTCGCATTCGGAGCCGCCGCGAAGATGAATCGGAACTGCTGGTCGCGATCGTTGAAGACGCGCAGAGCAACCGGTCCTTTGGCAGGATCGCCGAACTGAAAGCCTCGGTTTGGCCCCCACGTAAACGACGATAGGCCGCCGCGCAAATCGATCCCGAACCCAAGCTTCCAGATCAGCAACTCGTTCATCCGCATCGCGTCGCGACTCGGCAGCATCGGCGACAACTGTGACGGCGCAGCACCATAAACCGCCTCGTACAATCCATAATTCGACTCAATCGGATGATCCGCGAATACGGCTACGAATTTCTGATATTGCAAGGGACTCGACGATTTCATCTGGCGCAGCGAATCGAGTAGCGTCTCGGGGTCATAGAAGAAAATTGCCTGCCCAGAATCAAAACGAATTACAACACCCGTAAGCGAAGGGGTCTGCGTGGTCTTCCCCGTCCAAGGAGCCGTGAACTCATAGTTGAAAGCCTTAACCAGGTTTCCTTTCGTAACAGCAGGTGGAGCAGGCAGCAAGGGCTTCGGAACGTCCGCGAGCCACGGGTTTTCTTTAGCCCAGTGATGCCCTTCGTACCACGCAAGGGTCTGCAACCCGTACGCAGCACAGTAAATCGCAACGCCGATGACCACAATCGCAAGTACGATGGCGGAAGACGCACTACTTTTTTCTGTTTCTTCGATCATTCGATGATTGACCCCGGAATTTTCGCCGCCCGGCTGAATGACGGACCCGTCAGATGTGCGCATTCTACCCGGTTACGATGCCAGGAGGCGAGAATTTCGATGCTTCGCGAGCCAGCCCAAGTTACGAAAGGTATAAATCTCTTTGCATAACGGCTCTTCGCGAGATCGAAGTAACAATCGGTGATGGACGCCGGGACGAAAAGCCCGTAGAATTCTGGTAGAAACATATCGAACGCCCGTGTCCGCTTTGCGGATGCGGGCGTTTTTGCTTTTTAGGAGGAAGAATGACCGGTGCTCCAACATACAGAACTGAGGCGGAAATCAAAGAAGTGGTGAAACGATTCGAGGAATGTACCTACTCGCCGGAAGAGTTTGTGCACGCGAAGCATTTAACCGTCGCCGCATGGTACTTTTGGCGGCTGGAACCCGAAACAGCCCGGGAAAAGATGCGAATGGGTCTTCGCAAATTTATCGCGCATCACCGAAAGCACGGATACCACGTAACAATCACCGAATTCTGGCTGCTACTCGTCGAGCGTTCGGTCAGCCAGGGCCAGCACAGCCGGGATGAGGACCACCGCAACCGCGATCCCCTTTCGACCGTCAACGAGGCTGTTGAGAGTTTTCGCAACAAGGAGTTGGTCTACGAATATTTCAGTCGCGCGAGGCTGAATTCGGAGGAAGCAAGAACTGCGTGGATCGAACCGGACATCAAACCAATCCACTAACCCAAAACGTGTTCGGTCGTAATCAGCTCGGGAATCTCGATATGGATTTGCGTCCCCTGGCCTTCTTCGCTGCGAATGTCCATCTTAAATTGATCGCCATACAATAGGCGCAAGCGCTCGTGCACGTTGCTGATGCCGATCCCTCCGCCATACACCTCGGCGAGTCTCTCGGGCGTAATGCCGACACCGTTATCCGCGATTTCAATATAGAGGCGACCGTCGTTGCGCCGCGTGCGGATATGGATCTGACCGCCCTCAAGGCGAGGGTCGAGTCCATGTTTCAGGGAATTTTCGATCATGGGTTGCAACAGCATGCTGGGAACGAACGAGTCGAGCGCTTCCGCCTCAATTTCCTTGAAGATTTGCAGCTTATCCCGCCCGAAGCGAATCACTTCGATGTCGAGATAGTTGTCAATGAACTCTAGCTCCTCGCGCAGCGGAACGAAGGTTTCGTGCTTGCGCAGCAAGCGCCGCAGAATATTGGACAGCTTCAACACCACGCCGCGCGCCATGTCCGGGTCGAAGCGAATCAGCGAAGAAACCGTGTTCAGCGTGTTGAACAGAAAATGTGGATTGATCTGGCTCGAGAGCGCGTCCATACGCGCTTTCAAAAGCAGCTGCTGATTCTGCTCCAGGTTCATCTCAATGCGCGTGTTGTTCCATATCTTGATCGCCATCGCGACGCTCATCACCGATGACAACACGATAAGCAGCATGTAGCCCCAATTGCTGGGATGGAATGCGAACAGCCAGTTTTCCGGAACCACAGATGCGAGCTGAACCTGCGCGACTTCGAGCGCGGCACACGCAAACAACGGCAGCATCGCCCAATTCGTTTTTCCAAATCGCACGAGTTTCCAGAGCCATTCCGGGATGCTCAAAAACAGAAAAGGCCCGAAATGCCAGATGTCTTCTTTTTCCGGGATCACTTCGCGAATCATTCCCGCGAGAAGCCCGACGCTCGCAGCCATCGGACTCGAAAGCCACTCGTGATTCCCGAACGCAGGCAAGCTAATCAGCGAGCCGCCCAGAAGCCCGACGATTCGCCCTCCGATCAAGCCCATCAGGAACGAGCCTTCGAGAGTCAGATCGAAGAAGCGGTAACCGACGAGACGAAGCAAGACTCCGATGGCAAGCGGAGGTGTGAGGAACAACAGAAGCATCACTTTTTGGTCAGAGTCGCGATTTTCGCTGAAGACTAGCCGCCGGAACGACCGAAATCGCACGAGCAGAGCTGCCAGAGCTGCCGCCCAGCACACCTTCAGAATCAGAATAAAGAGAAGGTCTCGGCCGCCACTAAGTGGTTCCATTTCGTCTGTTTGCCGCGAACGGTTCTGCGATTACGTTAGCCAAAGCCGGTAGCGATGTAAAGAGATGCGGGACGAAAGGTTCGATTCGACGCGTGCAGCGCGGCCCTTTGCCAGGCCTGTTACAATTGGTCTTTACTATGAAGCTTAAAAAACAATCCGGGAAACGGCCCGGAAAGGCGCGCGTTGTTGCCAAGGCAGCTCTGCCGACGCGATTCGGCCGATTTCGTATTTTCGGCATCGAAGGCGGGAAAAAAGGCGAGGAAGCAATCGCGATTCAGCACGGTCAACTTCGCAACGGCAAGGCTCCTCTCGTGCGTGTGCACTCGCAGTGCCTCACCGGCGACGTGTTCACGTCCGAGCGTTGCGATTGCCGCGCGCAACTCGAGTTTTCGCTGCGCAAAATCGCAGCCGAGCCTTCGGGTGTGTTGCTCTACCTACCGCAGGAAGGGCGCGGCATCGGCTTGATCAATAAGCTGAAAGCCTACGAGTTGCAAGACACGGGCCTCGACACCGTGGAAGCGAACCGCCGCCTCGGATTTGCGGATGACGCGCGCGACTACGCCTTTGCAGCCGAAGCCCTGAAGGCGCTCGGATTGCATGATGTCCGCTTGCTGTCGAATAACCCCGACAAAGTGTCGCAGCTCGAGCGATCAGGCATTCGCATCGTAAAGAGGGTTCCTTGCCGCCCGCGGACGAGCAAGTATTCGCGCGCCTACCTACAAACGAAGAAGGACAAGCTGGGCCACCTCCTCACCTCCCTTTAATTCCGGAGAATTGACTTGACAAAGTTCGAGGCCCGGACGATAGTAAACCATATGGTTTACTATCAATCGGCGCTCGATAACACTTTTGCGGCGCTTTCCGATGCCACGCGCCGCGGCATCCTCGCGCGCCTCGCGCAAGGCGAAGCGTCCATCAGCGATCTCGCCTCCCCGTACGACATGTCTCTTCCCGCCGTCTCGAAACACCTGCGTGTTCTGGAGCGCGCCAAGTTAGTTAAGCGGCGCAAAGACGGCCGAGTCAACCGTTGCCAGCTGATCGCCGAGCCGATGAAAGGCGCTGCCGAATGGATTGAAAGATACCGGCAATTCTGGGAACTGCAATTCGATTCGTTGGCTAAATATCTCGAAGGCTCAAAAAAGGAGGAGAACTCAAAATGGCGACCACAGGAACCTCGTCAGAAACGCGGCTCGAAATCCGGCGCACCTTCGCGGCGCCGCGCGAGAAAGTCTTCGCGGCGTGGACGAAGCGCGAAGAACTAGAGAAGTGGATGTGCAAGGACATTCCCGAACACAATCCGAAATATACAGAGCTCGATTTGCGTCCCGGCGGCCGTTATGTGATCGAGATTCCGGTTCCCGAGCAAGGATTCACGTATCGCGGTCACGGAACGTTTCGTGAGATAAAACCGCCCGAAAAGCTGGTGTTCACCTGGGCCTGGGAGCAAATTCCTCCACCGAAAAAGAAGCCCGAAGATATGGAAGATACAGAGTCGCTAGTAACCGTGCAGTTGGTCGACCGCGGAAACTCGACTGAGATGATCTTCACGCACGAAAATTTCACAACCGCCAAAGTTCGCGACGGTCACAAGCAGGGCTGGGACGGCTGCTTCGACGTGCTGGACAAAGTGCTGGCAGCGTAACCAAGGGCGAAGACGCTCGCAAAAAATGGCGTTTTAGACTTGCGAGGGAATTCCAAGCTGGCGGACCGCATCGAATCAGCCGCCACCCACCAGGTGCACGATTTCGAAGCGGTCATTCGGCTGAACCGCGGTCTCCTGCCACTTCGCACGCGGGAGGATATCAAGATTGCGCTCGATGGCCACTCTATCGACCGTCATCTCAAGGTGCTGAAGCAGCGCGGCCACGGTAAGTCCATCAGGAATTTCACGAAGCTCACCGTTAATGGTAATTTTCATGGAGCTGCGTCCGAATCTAATTCGCGGGTTTCTGATTCGCCGGCTGCCTTGAAGAATTTTTTGCACGCGAGCGCATCGCGAACCGCAGCTCGTCATTTCCGCTCGGCGTCGCTGCGCGAATCACCAGCGTCAGGTCGCCCTTCCCCAGCGGCGGCAGCGAAAACCGCAACCGGGCGCGCCCCTGACTGTCTGTCACTTCGGAGTAGCGCCGATCCTCGATCGCGCCATCAATAAATGCTTCCACCGCCACACCAGCCTGCGGCCCCCGGTCCGCCCGCCGCACAAGCTCAACGTCCAGAAATATGTGCCCCCCGGTAAGCCACGAACCCGGATTCATCAGCTGCATCTGAATCCCGGCCGTCGCCCGCCCATCCCGAGGCGCATCAGCTTCCGCTCCAGCAATTCGCGGCTCCAGCACTCCCGAGCGCAAATCCTCGATCACAGAGCGGTGCTGTTCTTCCACACGATCGCGCAGTCCCTCATGATCGAATTCCTCGGATTCAGCAAAATGCCGGTAGTTGGACGATCGCCGGTGCAGTACTCGCCCATTTTGGTACACCACAGTGTCAATTACGGGGTGCGCGGGACCGCGGTCCTCGGTCTGCACGTGAAACACCTCGCTGCCGATTTGAACGTCGGTATTGAATCCAGAGCTCATGCGAAAGCCGGCCCCGGACACACAGCGCGCGCCTGAAAACGCGGTGAATGGAAGAACTGGGAGTTCATTTGACCGTGCGCTCTCGGGTCGTTATTATACCAGTGCAAACAACATGAACAGCAATTACCTCG
The DNA here is from genome assembly GCA_963729525.1 of uncultured Acidobacteriota bacterium. Classification (GTDB taxonomy): domain Bacteria; phylum Acidobacteriota; class Terriglobia; order Acidiferrales; family UBA7541; genus Palsa-295. The sequence continues at coordinate 215,126 of CAVSOB010000005.1, read as the reverse complement.
ACAACTATGGTTCGTTGTTGCTGATGTTTATACTCGCCGCCGGATTGTCCGGCGCGTTGATTGTGGTGTCCGCAATCGTCGGAAAACACAAGCGTACACGGGAAAAAGACCAGCCATATGAATGCGGCATTCGCCCAACGGGCGACGCTCGCGAACCCATCTCCGTGCAGTTCTATATGGTTGCGCTGCTTTTTATCCTGTTCGACATCGAGGCTATCTTTCTCTATCCGTGGGCTTTGGTGTACCACGATCTGAAGCTCTTCGGCTTTGTTGAGATGCTGGTCTACATTATAATCCTGCTCGCAGGATACATCTTCCTCTGGAAGAAGGGCGCGCTCGACTGGAATCGCTGACGCCCACTGGGATCCAACCGTGGAATCAAAGGAAGCTGACAAAACACTCGTAGTCCATCAGCTGAAGGCCTGGGACGCGCAAGCCGTCACCGAGGTGATCGAATTTCGGGGCGAAACGACGGTCGTGGTACCCCGCGAACACCTACTGCGCGCTGCCGCTTATCTGGCGTCGGAGCCTTCGCTTCATTTTTCCTTTCTTTCGGACATCACCGCCGTTGACCGCTTCCCGCTCGAGCCTCGCTTCGAGGTGAACTACCATCTACTTTCCCTCGATCGCAACGAGCGCCTTCGCCTGAAAGTCCGTTTGGGCGGAAGCGACCCGTCGGTGCACTCCGTCACCGAAATCTGGCCCACCGCGAACTGGCACGAACGCGAGAATTACGACTTAATGGGCATCCGTTTCGAAGGTCACCCCGAGCTTTCGCGTATTCTCATGCCCGACGATTGGGAAGGCCATCCCCAGCGGAAGGACTATCCGGTCGAGGGTTTTAGATAAGAGCTATCGCTAATGTCAACAACGATCGAAACAGTAGCCGGCTCAGCGAACACGATGGTCCTGAATATGGGACCGCAGCACCCGTCTACGCACGGCGTGCTGCGCGTGGTTCTCGAACTTGATGGCGAAATCGTGCTGAAAGCCCGGCCCGTGATCGGCTATCTCCACACCGGCATCGAGAAGAACATGGAAGCGAAAACCTATTCGCAAGCCATCACGATGACCGACCGCATCGATTACCTCGCGCCGCTTTCCAACAATCTCTGCTATTGCCTCGCGGTAGAAAAGATCCTCGGAATCGAAATTCCCAAGCGCGCCCAATACATTCGCGTCCTGCTCACGGAAATGACGCGCATCGCTTCTCACCTCGTCTGGCTCGGCACCCACGCCATCGATCTCGGCGCCATGTCCGTCTTCCTCTACACCTTCCGCGAGCGCGAAGAGATCATGAAGATTTTCGAATACGTCTCGGGCCAGCGGATGATGACGAGCTATTTCCGCATCGGCGGCATCGCTCTCGAGCCGCCTCCGAATTGGCTCGATCATATCCGCCGCGTGCTCGATGCCCTTCCCGCGCACATTGACGAATACGAAGGCCTCCTTACCAACAACCGCATCTGGCTAGGTCGCACCAAGGGCGTGGGAATCATCAGCGCAGAAGATGCCATCGCCATGGGCGCATCGGGCCCAATGTTGCGCGGCAGTGGCGTGCCTTACGACGTCCGCAAGGCATTTCCCTACTCGAGCTATGAAGAGTTTGACTTCGACATTCAAACGCAAACCGCAGGCGACTGCTTCGCGCGCTATCAGGTTCGCGTAGCCGAAATTCGCGAGAGCATCAAAATCGTCCGTCAGGCCATGGAAAAAGTCCCTGCGGAAGGGCCCATCAAGGCCACCGCTCCCGGAATCATTGCCCCGTCGCGCGAAGAGATGAAATCCTCGATCGAAGGGCTCATCTATCACTTCAAGATTTACACGGAAGGTTTCGCTCCGCCGCCGGGCGAAGTCTACCAGGCGATCGAATCGCCTCGCGGTGAGTTGGGATTTTTCGTCGCCAGCGACGGCTCGGCGCATCCGTACCGCGTGAAAGTGCGCGCGCCATCGTTCATCAATCTACAAACGTTGCCAAAACTCTGCGAAGGCCGCCTGATTGCCGATGTGGTGGCCTGCATCGGAACCACCGACATCGTCCTGGGGGAAGTCGACCGCTAGGCTCATCCGCCCAGCGCTAAACGAATCATGCAATTGCCGCCGTCACTCGACGCGAAATTTACAGAACTACTCGGTCGCTATCCCGTCAAGCGTTCCGCGCTCATTCCCATGATGATGTACTCCCAGGATCAATTCGGATTTTTGAGCGACGAACTGCTCGAAGAGATCGCCAAGCGCGTCGGCATCAATCTAATCGAAGTCACCGAAACGCTAGCCTATTACTCGATGCTCCGCCGCAAACCGGAAGGCCGCTATCACATCCAGGTCTGCACGAATATTTCCTGCATGCTGCGCGGCGGCAACGAACTTTTCCAGCACGTTCAAAAGCGCCTGGGAATTGGCAACAAGCAAGTCTCACCCAACGGTACCTTCTCGCTCGAAGAAGTCGAATGCATCGGCGCCTGTACCGGCGCACCCGCGATTCAGATCAATTACGACTTCCACGAAAATCTCGACCCGTCGAAAATCGATACCATCTTCGAGCAACTCGAACAAGGCAAACGCCCGAAACCTGTATCCGTAATTTCAGGTGCTATTCATGAGCGCCACCCGGCCGAGGTTGTGGTGATTAGCCGCCGTTTCGGAATTCCTAATTCGAACAAAATCGACGTCTATCTGCAGCACGACGGCTATCAGGCACTCGAAAAAGCGCTGAAGCAGATGATGCCCGATCAGATCATCGACGAAGTGAAGAAATCGAATCTGCGCGGACGCGGCGGCGCGGGCTTCCCTGCCGGCATGAAATGGAGCTTTGTCCCCAAGGAAACGGGCGGCAAACCGAAATACATCATCGCCAATGGCGACGAAAGCGAGCCCGGCACAAGTAAAGACCGTCCACTGATGGAAATGGATCCGCATCAGTTGATCGAGGGCATGGTGATTGCTGGACGCGCTGTCGGCGCAGAGCGCGGTTACGTTTACATTCGCGGCGAGTATCGCTACGTGATCGATATCGTCGAAGTAGCGATCGCCGAGGCCTACGCGAAGGGTTACCTCGGCAAAAATATCGTCGGCAGCGGATTCAATTTCGATCTCGTGGCGCATACCGGCGCAGGCGCCTACGAATGCGGCGAAGAATCGGCGCTCATGGAATCGCTCGAAGGAAAACGCGGCTACCCGCGCATCCGTCCCCCGTTCCCCGCCGTTGTCGGCCTCTACGGCTGCCCCACCGTCATCAACAACGTCGAAACCCTCAGCTCCGTTCCAGCCGTTATTTTGCGCGGGGGCGAATGGTATGCCGGCCTCGGCACCCCCAAAAATGGCGGCACGCGCCTCTACGCAGTTTCCGGCCACGTGAATCGGCCGGGAATTTACGAACTGCCGATGGGCTTCAATATGAAGCGCATGATCGAAGAAGTTGCCGGCGGCGTGCCCAGCGGAAAGAAAATCAAAGCCGTCGTTCCGGGCGGGAGCTCGTGCCCGCTTCTCACAGGCGACGAAATCGATATCGCAATGGACTTTGATTCGGTAGCAAAAGCCGGCTCGATGCTCGGGTCCGGCGGTACCGTAGTTCTCGACGAGGACACATGCATGGTCGACTTCGCTCGTCGCATCATGCATTTCTACGCGCACGAATCGTGCGGCTGGTGCATCCCCTGCCGCGAAGGCACCGCGTGGCTTCGCCAGATGCTCGATCGCTTCCACGACGGCGGCGGCCGCGCTTCGGATATTCCTTTGATCGACGAGCTTTCGAAGAACATGCTCGGCCGCACGTTCTGCCCGCTCGGCGACGCAGCTGCCATGCCCACAATCAGCATCGTGAAAAAATGGCGCAATGAATTCGAAGAACACCTGCGCGGCGATTGCCCCTATAAGCCCGCTGACGTGATTGCCGAGGTTCGCTAGCGAGATGCCGGAACAAAAACAAATCACGTTCACGATCAACGGTCAGAAGGTGACCACTCCTGCGGGTACTCTCGTGATCGAAGCCGCCAAGCACCAGGGCATCGAAGTCCCCTCATTCTGCTATTACCCAGGGCTTGCGCTTCAAGCTGCCTGCCGCATGTGCCTCGTCGAAGTTGAAAAAGCGCCCAAGCTTCAAACTGCCTGCACGCTCGTCGCTGTCGAAGGCATGGTGGTGAAGACCGACACCGACCAAGTGCACAAAGCGCGTAAGGATATGATCGAGTTCCTCCTCTCGAATCATCCGCTCGATTGCCCCGTCTGTGACAAGGGCGGCGAATGCGAACTGCAGGACATGACCTTTCGCTACGGCCTCGATCACAGCCGTTTCACCGAAGAAAAGCTCCACTACCCCGAAGAAAAATGGTCGCCGCTTGTTTTTTACGACTCGCCGCGCTGCATTCTCTGCTTCCGCTGCGTCCGCATTTGCGATGAAGGCATGGACGTGAAGGCTCTCGGCGTCGGCGCCCGCGGTGTGCATTCCGTGATTTTGCCGAATGAAAAAGGCGCGCTCGCCTGCGAAGAATGCGGCATGTGCATTGATATCTGTCCGGTCGGCGCGCTCACCAGCGGAACTTACCGCTACCAGACGCGCCCGTGGGAAATGACCTACGTCCCCGAGCCCTGCACCCACTGCTCGAACGGATGCAAGACCACGCTGAGCGTTCGCAACAACGAAATCATGCGCGCGAACAATCGCGATCATTCCGGCATCAATGACGAGTTCCTGTGCGGCAAAGGCCGCTTCGGCTTCGATTTCACGCACAATCCGGAACGAATCCGCCAGCCGCTCCTTCGCCGCAATGGCAAACTCGAACCGGCCAGCTGGGAAGACGCGCTCGAAGAAGTTTCGCGGCGCTTCAAACAAGTGCGCGATACGCACGGCCCTGCAGCCATCGGCGTGATCGGCTCGAATCACACAACGAACGAAGAAAATTATCTGCTGAATCGCTTCGCCCGCGCCACGCTGGGCACCAACAACATTGACCATCACCGCACTGCCGACTACACCTGCCTCGCCGCAGCTCTCGGCCCACGCGCCAAGGATTCGCTCGCTACGATGGCGGATGTGTACGCCTCGAATGCCACGCTCGTGATCGCGAATGATCTCACGCAGCAGAACCCGCTTGTGGCCTGGCAAATTCGTACCGCGATTCGTCACCACCGTGCGCGCCTCTTTGTCATCAACGGCCGCCCGAGCAAAATTCATCGCAAGGCAGCGTATCTCGCGGAAGTCGCGCAAGGCACAGAGCGCCAGGCCGTCCGCTGGCTTGCTAACGGCGAAGGCAATTTTGACGACAACACACGCGCCGCGCTTTCTGCTCTGAAAGCCGGGCTCGAAAAAGAATCCGATGTCGCAGTTATTTTCGGCGCTGACATCAACGGCGCCGCCCTTCGCGATCTCATCAGCTTCGGCTCAAAACTCCCCGGCCACACCCGCTTCATGGCGCTCGGAGATTACGCAAACTCGCGCGGCGCTGCAGACATGGGCATCCTCCCCGACCGCCTTCCCGGCTACGCCTCGCTAGCCGATTCCGCCGAACGCGCCCGCTTCAGCAAACTCTGGGGCAGCGAAATTCCATCGGTGCCAGGCATGATGGCTCGCGAGATGATGGAAGCCGCCGCCGCTGGAAAACTGAAAGCGCTCTATGTCGTAGGCGCAAATCCCCTGAAGACGTTTGAGATCAAGCAGCCCGATCGTCTCGCCGGACTCGAACTCCTGGTTGTGCAGGATATGTTCCTTACGGAAACCGCCCAGCGCGCTGATGTCGTGCTTCCGGCCGCATCCACTTATGAAAAAGACGGTACGCTCACGAATACCGCCGGTGAAGTTCAGATGACACATCGCTCGATCGATCCGCAAGGACCGCGCAGCGATTTCGATCTGATCCGCATTCTCTCGCATCAACTCAGCATGCTGGGCGTTGGCTCGCCGATTCGTTTGCGCACCCCTGAAGCTGCATTCGACGAAATCCGCCAAAATGTGCGCGGCTACGATCTTCCGATCGCGACCCTGCTCGCCGGCGGCGCCGAACTTTCCACTGCAACGTGTCAAGACGTCGAGCCGTCTTACGAAACGCCGGCCGGCGTGGTTTTCTCGTCCAACGATTTCCTGTTTTCGAGCGGTACCCTGGGGCGTTACTGTTCCAAACTCAAATCCACCAACGAGGCCAAAGATACTCCGTGGAGTTCATCGCCCAACATCCAGTCCTGGTGGTATCGCTAGTCAAGATCGTCGTCCTTATGTTCGTATTGATGACGGCGCTTGCCTACCTCTCGTGGTTTGAGCGCAAGGTCATCGCCCACATCCAATCGCGCTGGGGTCCGTACTACGTCGGCGCGCACGGCTTGCTGCAGCCGCTGGCCGATGGCGTGAAATTTCTGTTCAAAGAGGATTTGACGCTGCCGGCAGCCGACAAGGTGCTCTACATCCTCTCGCCCTTTCTGGCGCTTTCCCTGGCGACGACTACGCTGGCCCTGATTCCCTTCGGCCCCGCCACGGTGTACATTTTCGGGCAGCCCACGCAACTCGTCGTCGCCAATGTCGACGTCGGTTTGCTATTCCTTTTCGCGATCACTTCGATTGGCGTTTACGGCGTGGCGCTCGCCGGATGGTCGTCCAACAGCAAGTACTCGTTGTTGGGCGGCTTGCGCAGCTCCGCGCAGATGATCAGTTATGAAGTTTCGCTTACGCTTTCTGTCGTCGGCGTTCTTCTCCTGGCGGGATCATTCAATTTCAACGAAATCATCGAGCATCAGCAAGGCTACTTCCGGTATCTGCCATTTATTCCCCGGTGGAACGTTTTTCCGCAGATCGTCGGCTTCGTGTGTTACTTCATATCGGCGATTGCAGAGACGAACCGCGCGCCTTTTGATCTCCCGGAAGGAGAAACGGAACTTGTCGGCGGATTTCACACCGAGTATTCAAGCTTCAAGTTCGCCATGTTCTTCATGGCCGAATACGGCAACATGATTACCGTTTCCTGCCTCGCCACGATTCTATTCTTCGGCGGATGGCTCTCTCCTCTTCCCGACAGTTGGACCTGGCAACAATATCTTCCCGGCGTGGGCTTGCTTCTCGCGGCTCTCTACCTCGCCTACGATACGGTGCGAAACATGCGTGGCATCGGCCGCATCCAGCTTGCCGTCGTCACGCTGCTTGCAGGCGGCATCGGTCTGCTCTGCCTTCTGCCCGGCGTGGCGCCGGTGATTCTGGGACCATTCTGGTTTCTCAGCAAGGTGTTCTTCGTTATTTTCTTTTACGTGTGGACCCGCTCGACGCTGCCTCGCATGCGCTATGACCAGCTGATGTCCTTCGGCTGGAAGCTGCTGCTGCCGGTGTCGCTGCTCAACCTCGTGGCGACCGCGTTGTGGATCGTGGTGAGGCATCCATGAGCGTCCCGTTCATCTTGTTTTTCGTTTTCGCGTTGGTGGCCGTCGGTGGCGCGATCATGCTGATTCTCGCGCGCGAGCCGATCCACAGCGCGCTGTCGCTGGTTCTGGTGATGGTGGCGCTTGCCGCGCTGTACCTGCTGCTCGGCGCGGAATTTATTTCCGCGGTGCAGGTGATTGTGTACGCCGGCGCGGTCATGGTGCTGTTCGTCTTCGTCATCATGCTGCTGAATGCCGGTGTCGAGGAGCGCACGAACTTTAGCCACATGGCGAAATATGCCGGGCTGCCGCTGGCGATTTTTCTTCTCTTTGGGCTGGCGCACTGGATGGCGCATTCGGCCATCGGCACGACCGTTGCCAATGGCACGGGAGCGCCAAACCAGGCAGCTGTTTCCACGCGCGCTCTCTCCACGATGCTCTTTCAAAAATATCTGTTTCCATTTGAGGCCACCTCAATCCTGATCCTGATCGCGATTCTCGGCGCGCTGGTGCTTGCGAAGAAGGGGACCGAATGAGCGTCGTCCCTATTTCCTACTACCTCGTGTTGAGCGCCATTCTGTTCGGGCTGGGCGTGGTCGCATTTGTTTTCAAGCGCAATATCATTACGATTTTCATGTCCATCGAGCTGATGCTCAACGCCGTGAATCTCGCTTTTGTGGCCTTCGCGCGCGCACATGATCAGCTGGACGGGCTGATATTCGTGTTTTTTGTGATTGTCGTGGCTGCGGCGGAAGCGGCTGTGGGTCTCGCGATCGTCATTACGATTGTGCACAATCGCCGGTCGTTGAACGTTGAAAACGTGGATCTGCTCAAATTCTGATGCTCATGCTCGACCATCTCTGGATCATTCTCGCTCTGCCGCTGGCCGGCGCGGCCATCAACGGCCTTCTCGGAAAAGACTGGCCGAGGTCGGCAGTGAACTCCGTTGCAATTGGTTCCGTCTCGCTGGCTTTTCTCGCTGTCGTGGAGACGGTTCGCGAATTCCTTCAGCTTCCCGCGAATCAAATCCCGTGGGTGAGAGCGTATTTCCCGTGGATGACCGCTGGGGCATTCAAAGTCAATTTCGCCCTGCAAGTGGACCAACTCACCATCGTGATGCTGCTCACCGTCACCTTCGTCGGAACACTGATTCATATCTACTCGACCGGCTACATGGCGCACGAGGGCGGCTACTACCGTTTCTTCAGCTACCTCAACCTCTTCATGTTCTTCATGCTCACGCTCGTGCTTGCCGCGAATATCGTGGTGATGTTCGTGGGCTGGGAGGGAGTGGGGCTTTGCAGCTACTTGCTGATTGGTTTCTGGTTCCTGAAGCAGTCTGCGATAAGCGCCGGCAAGAAAGCATTCATCACCACGCGCATCGGCGATTTTGGATTCACCATCGGCATTTTGCTGCTCTTCTGGACATTCCACTCTGTCGATTTCGGCACGATTTTTTCGCAGGCCTCCAACATGCCGTCCGACACGATGACGCAAGCCGGCGTCCTGACCACGATTTGCATTCTGCTTTTTACCGGAGCCGTTGGAAAATCCGCGCAGCTCCCTCTTTATGTTTGGCTGCCCGATGCGATGGAGGGCCCCACTCCAGTCAGCGCGCTGATTCACGCGGCTACGATGGTGACCGCGGGCGTTTATATGGTGGCGCGCATGCACCCACTTTTCTCGCGTGCGCCGATCGCGATGCTGATCGTCGCCATTGTAGGCGCGGCGACAGCGTTCTACTCGGCCACGATCGGCCTCGTTCAGACCGACATCAAGAAAGTTCTCGCCTATTCCACCGTGTCGCAACTAGGCTACATGTTCCTTGCCTGCGGCGTGGGCGCATACGCAGCCGGCATTTTTCACCTGATGACTCACGCGTTCTTCAAAGGTCTCCTCTTCCTCTGCGCCGGCAGCGTGATTCACGCCATGGGCGGCGAGCAGGACATGCGCAAGATGGGCGGCCTGCGCAAGGCCATCCCGGTCACTTTCTGGACGATGTTCATCGCCACGTTTGCGATTTCCGGTGTTCCAGGTTTCGCTGGATTCTTCAGCAAGGACGAAATCCTCGAAGCGGCACAGCATGCGAATGCGCCGCTGTGGCTGCTCGGCCTTATCGCCGCCGGGCTCACCTCGTTCTATATGTTTCGCCTGATTTTCCTCACATTTTTCGGCGAGCAGCAATTTGACGGGCACAAGGTCCACGTCCACGAATCGCCGCGCAACATGACGATTCCGCTGATCATTCTCGCTTTCCTTTCGATTTTCGGCGGATGGTTTGCGGCCCCCAAACTCGTGGGCGGCACCGATTATTTCGAAGCGTTCGTGCATCCTGTGTTCGCTTCCTACGCGCCACAGGCCACGGCGGGTCAGGAAGAATCGCTCGCCGGCTCGGCCGGAGAACAGGGTGGAATTAAACCGAGTGCGGCGATGGAATTGGTGCATGCGGTCACAGGACCGCCAGTAATCGTCGGCTTGATCGGAATTCTTGTCGCATGGTGGTTCTACATTCGCCGGCCGGATTTGCCGAAGAAACTCGCGCAGAGCATGTACGGGCTCTACACACTCGTGCTTCATAAATATTACGTGGATGAAATTTACGCGGCTGTGATCATTCAGCCGCTGCTGTGGATCTCGACGAACGTGCTGTGGCACACGGTGGACGAAGGCTTGATCGACGGAACGGTTAACGGTTCCGCGAGGCTCGCGAGAGAGACCGGCGGAAAATTGCGCGAGCTGCAATCCGGGAACGCGCGCAGCTACGCTTCGTGGGTTGTGGTGGGGGCCGTCGGAGTCACGGCGCTGCTCCTCGGAATCTGGATGAAGGTGCATTAAGTGGAAACCCATTCTTACGTTTTGACGGTAGTCACGTTCCTGCCGATGTTGGGCGTGCCAGCGCTGCTTTTGCTGCGCTCGGAAGACCACATCTGGATCAAGCGCATTGCGCTGGCAGTGTCGCTCGCAGAATTTGTGTTCTCTCTGCTTCTGGTCCGCGGATTCGTCACCGCCAATCCCGGCTACCAGTTCGAGGAGATTCACGACTGGATCGGTTCGGCGATCCGCTACCACATGGGCGTGGATGGAATCAGTCTTTTCCTCGTGATTCTGACGACGTTTCTGGTGCCCATTTCGATTCTGGCGTCGTGGCAAGACATTCGCGAAAAGGTGAAAGGATTTTTCATCGCGCTGCTGGTGATCGAAACGGCGATGATCGGAGTGTTCGTGTCGCTCGATCTTTTCCTGTTTTTTGTGTTCTGGGAATTGACGCTGATCCCGATGTACTTCCTGATCGGAATCTGGGGCCACGACCGGCGCATTTACGCGGCCGTGAAATTCATTTTGTACACGATGTTCGGCTCGATCCTGATGCTGGTCGCAATCCTGTGGCTTTACAACGTGAGCGGCTCCCTTCAGTTCGCGAACACGTTTGACTTTCCGGAGCTTCAAGCGCGCCTGCACGCCGGGGCCATGCATCTCCCGCCCAATACCGAGATGCTGCTTTTCTGCGCATTCTTTTTGGCGTTTGCAATCAAGGTGCCGCTCTTCCCGCTGCACACCTGGCTGCCGGACGCGCACACAGAAGCACCCACAGCCGGCTCTGTGATTCTTGCGGGGGTGATGCTGAAACTAGGGACGTACGGAATTTTGCGCTTCTGCCTGCCGCTCTTCCCCGATGCGGCGCACCGCGCGGCACCCGTGATCGCGGTGCTTGCGATTATCGGGATCGTTTACGGTGCGCTTGTAGCGACGGTGCAGACGGACTTGAAGCGGCTCGTTGCCTATACATCGGTGAGCCACCTGGGATTTGTGGTGCTGGGAATTTTTGCGTTCAGCACCATTTCGATTCAGGGCGCGGTTTATCAGATGTTGAATCATGGCGTCTCCACCGGAGCGCTCTTCCTTGGCGTGGGCATGTTGTACGACCGGCGGCACACGTTTGAGATCAAGCAGTTCGGCGGGCTGGCGACGCCAATGCCCGTGCTGATGGCGCTTTTCCTGTTTGCATGCCTTTCGTCGCTGGCGCTGCCGTTGCTCAACGGATTCGCCGGCGAATTTCTGATTCTGATTGGCGTGTTCGAGCGGCACCACGCGTGGGCGTCGTGGGCTGCTTCGGGCGCCGTGCTCTCAGCGATATATCTGTTGTGGGCGTACCAGCGTGTGGCGCTTGGCGAAGTAACGGTCGAGAAGAACAAGACTCTGCCGGACGCTTCAACACGGGAGCGCGTGATTCTTATGACGATGGCGTTCGTGATTTTATTCATGGGCGTCGCTTCCCCGCTCTTCACGCGGCGAATGGAGCCAGCGACAAATGTGCTGCTGGAACAGATGAGCGGTCGTGCGCAAAACGCGACTCGGCCGGCCATGCCGCCGGCGACTTCCACCGAGAGGGCTTCCGTTCCTTCCGCCGCGGCAATATTCAAACCTGAAGTCGAAGCGCCTCGAGTGCGTCCCTGATGCAGATTTCCGCCGAACAGCTCGCCAATCTTAATAGGCTTGCGCCGGAGATCATTTTGTGCGCCGTCGGAATCCTGATCATGGTGCTCGATCCTTTCGTTGGGCCGGCGCGGCAGCGGACGCTTGGTTATTTCGCATTGGCGGGGACGATTGCTGCGCTTTGCACTATTCGTTTGGCAGCGATCGATCCGGGATTGGCCTACAGCGGGCTGATTCGCGCTGACACGTTCAGCGTTTTTGTGCACGTGGTGGTGATTGGAGCCGCGGCGATCGCGATTCTTGGCTCCTACAGTTATCTCGATGATGAGGGCTTGCAGCGGGGCGAATACTACGCACTGGTGCTTTTCGCTACGGCTGGGATGGGAATTCTCGCGGGCGCGAACGAGCTCGTGACAGCTTTCATCGGCCTGGAGATGAGCTCGATCTCGACCTATATTCTTGCGGGATTCCGGCGGCGCGCACTTGAGTCGAACGAAGCTTCGCTGAAATATTTTCTTCTGGGATCTTTTGCGACGGCATTTTTCCTTTACGGGATCGCGATGACATACGGCGCGACGGGCACCACGCGCATCGATGCGATTCAGACCGCGTTTCAAATCACGCCTCCGGCCGGGCTCGCGATTTTGGGACTTGGGCTGATGTTCGTCGGCCTCGGCTTCAAAGTGGTGGCGGCGCCATTTCAGATTTATGCGCCGGACGTGTATCAGGGTTCGCCCACACCGGTGACGGCGCTGCTCGCGTCGGCTCCGAAGGTTGCGACGTTCGCGGTGATGGTGCGGATTTTCTACGTAGCTTTCGGTACGTCGAGCGATTTGTGGTTCTGGGCGATTTGGGTCTCGGCCGTGCTGACGATGTGCATCGGAAATTTCGCGGCGCTGGTGCAGACGAACGTGAAGCGGATGCTGGCGTATTCGTCGATCGCGCACGCGGGATACATTCTGGTGGCGTTCGCGGCGGCAACGGATTTGGGCGTCGCTGCGATTTTGTTTTACCTCGCTTCGTACGCGCTGATGAAGATTGGCGCTTTCCTCGTGCTGTCGCATCTCGGCCAGCAGGGCGAGAAGCGGCTCGAGATTCAGGACTATGCGGGACTCGGGTCGAAGCAGCCGGTGCTCGCAGCGTGTTTTTCGCTTTTCCTGCTGTCGCTTCTGGGCCTTCCGGCGACGGGCGGATTCCTCGGAAAATTCTTCGCGTTTCAGGCGGCGCTGGATTCGCGCATCGTGTGGCTGGTGGTGATTGCAGCGATCAACAGCGTGATAGGCGCGTACTATTATTTGCGTGTGATTGTGGCGATGTACTTCTGGGAGCCCTCGAAGGATTACGTGCCTACGCCTGTGGCGCCTTCGCTGGCTACGGCGCTCGCGGTTTGCGCGTTTGGAACACTGTATCTTGGAATCCTTCCCGGACGCGTTTTGAGTTTGGCCCGGGCGGCGGCGGATTCGCTGACGGTTCGATAGTTCCCTTTGTGGCGCAGGCAGGGCTGCAATTTCTGATTCAAAAAAGCCTGTTTTGTAACGATTAGGAGTTGTGTTTGTTCTTTGTTTTGAACGGTTTGCAGGGAATTCTAATCGCGGTGTAACGATTAGAAATTTGAGGGCGGGGTGGAGGAAGAGCCGCCCTTGACGGCTAATGGGCCCCCTTCGTGCTGACCTGCTTCTCGCTAACCATCATGTTACTGTGTACCATAGGGTTACTGGAAGATCAAGCGGAAATGATGCCTCTTGTGAACGCGACTGATAGTTGCTGGACGGTCGGCCCCAGCTTAAAAGTTACGCTCGGATCCTTCGCTTCGCTCAGGATGACGGAGACTCGCTGACGCGAGCCGCCCTACTTGCGGTGAATGACGGTCGCTCGCCAGTCTGGAGAGACGCGGGCGTGCTGGGTGGAGTCACGCTGCCCGGGATTCTGACGATTTCGTTGGTTGCATGTTGTAGTGGGAGTGAGCGGCAGAGGGCAGGCAGGAATGCCTGTCCCACTCAAGCCAGAGAGACGCGGGCATGCTGGGTGGACTCTGACTCGTGCAAGTTCTGACGATTTAGTTGATTGCATGTTGTAGCGGGAGTGAGCGGCCAGAGGACAGGCCCTTCGCTGGCTCAGGGTAAACAGGAGTGCCTGTCCCACTTAAGGCCAATGCCAAACTCGAGGCCCACGACGAGGACGGCGGCGGCGTGGCTAATTGACCTTTCCCCAGCTATTTTTGATTATTGCGTTGCGGAAACGATTAGTGGTTCTGCGGTTTTGTTCCAGCCTTTCATTTCGATTTTGCCGTCGGGGCGGACGGTGCCGGTTATCATGCCGGTGGTGTTGAACGGGGTGGCGACGTTGCCCTGGTGGTCGAGGGCGATTACGCCGCCATCGCCTTTCTGATCGACCAACTCCTTCATGACTACGTCGTTGGCGGCTTGCTCGAGCGGGACGTGGAGGTAGCGGACACGTTCGCAGATATCGGCTGCGACGATATTGCGCATGAAGAACTCGCCGACGCCTGTGCCGGAGACGGCGCAGCTTTCGTTGTTGGCGTACGTGCCGGCGCCGATGATGGGCGAATCGCCCACGCGACCGGGCATTTTGTAGGTGGTGCCTCCAGTAGAAGTGCCGGCGGCGAGGTTGCCGTGCTGGTCGAGAGCGACTACACCGACAGTGCCGTGCTCGCGCATCGGATCGGCGGGTAGCGCGGAGGATTTCTTTTTGTCTGCGTCTGCTTTTTCTTTTGCGCGCCGGTACTGCTCCCAGAGGCGTTCGTTGTAGAAATAATAGGGCGAAACGAGCTCGATGCCTTCGGATTCGGCGAAGCGCTCTGCGCCGGGGCCGACCAGCATCACGTGCGGAGTTTTTTCCATTACCAGGCGCGCGAGATGAATCGGATTGGCGATGTGTTGCAGGGCGGCGACGGAACCGGCGGCGAGCGTCTTCCCGTCCATGATGGCGGCATCCATTTCAGGGATGCCGTCGCGAGTGTAATAGGCGCCGCGACCGGAATCGTACAGGCCGGCGTCTTCCATGGAGCGGATTGTGGATTCGACGGCGTCAAGGCTTGTGCCGCCTGCGGCGAGGATTGCGTAGCCTTTCTTTATGGCGACGACCATGCCGGCGCGGCGGGACTCGACGAATTCGGCAGGGGCTTTGCTGATGTCGCCGGCGCCGCTGTGGGCGACGAGGATGAAGTTTGGAGGTGGGGGCGCGGGGGGCGGCATTGAGGCGGTGTGAGTGCGGATTGCGAACGTCATTGCCACAACTAGGATTAACAACGAAGAGATACGGGCGAGTTTCATCGATGGCCTCTGGGCCGTGCGGTTGCCGGCGCGGGGGTAGTGTACGGCAATTTGAAATTGGAAATTGCAGATTTCAGATGGAGACGAAGGGCGGTGGGGCGCGATGGGAGAGGCGGAGGCGGGCTTCGTGGACTTGGGCTCCTCGAGGTTCTGACGATTTTGTTGTTTGCACTTTGTTGGATCGGTGAGCGGCAGAGGACAGGCAGGAGTGCCTGTCCCACTGAAGGCGGACGGCCCACGACGCGGACAGCGGCGGCGTGGCTACCGCGAAGAGCAAAGCGAAAAACCGGGAGAGATCCCTCGACTCCGTCCCTTCGCTTCGCGAAGGAAGCAAAGACGCGCGGGACTGCGCTCGGGATGACAGCTAAAAAACTAGGTGCCTTCGGACCAAGAGGCCAGGTAGTGCTCTTGCTCGGGGGTCAGCTTGTCGATCTGGAAGCCCATGGATTCGAGCTTTAGCTTGGCGATTTGCTGGTCGAGGTGCTCGGGAACCGGGTAGACCTGAGGCTTCAGATCCTTGGCGTTCTTGACCATGTAATCGGCCGCTAGAGCTTGATTGGCGAAGCTCATGTCCATCACGGACGCGGGGTGGCCTTCGGCGGAGGCGAGGTTGATCAGGCGGCCATCGCCGAGGAGGTAGATTCGGCGGCCGTCTTTCATCGTGTATTCGTCGACGAAGGGGCGGGCCGGTTTCTTGCCGCTCGAAAGTTTTTCTAGCGCGGGGATGTCGATCTCGACGTTGAAGTGGCCGGAGTTGCTGACCACGGCGCCGTCTTTCATTCTCTCGAAGTGATCGTGGGCGATGACGTTCTTATTGCCGGTGACGGTGACGAACACGTCGCCGACCTTCGCGGCTTCGTTCATCGGCATCACGCGGAAGCCGTCCATCACGGCTTCGATGGCTTTCGTGGGATTCACTTCGGTGATGATGACGTCTGCGCCGTGTCCTTTGGCGCGCATGGCAACGCCACGTCCGCACCAGCCGTAGCCTGCGACGACAACTTTGAGGCCGGCGAGAAGGAGGTTTGTGGCGCGAATGATGCCGTCGAGCGTGGACTGGCCGGTCCCGTAGCGATTGTCGAAGAAATGCTTGGTGAGCGCATCGTTGACGGCAATGATCGGGAACTTCAGGGTGCCGTCTTTGGCCATGGCGCGGAGACGGATAACGCCGGTGGTGGTTTCTTCCGTGCCGCCGATTACGCCGCTGAGCAAATCGGTGCGCTTCGTTAGCAACTGGGTAACGAGATCGGCACCGTCGTCCATGGTGATTTGCGGCTTGTGGTCAAGGGCGGCGGAGATGTGCGAGTAGTAGGTAGCGTTGTCTTCACCCTTTATGGCGTAGGTGGGGATGTTGTAATCGCGAACGAGTGAGGAAGCGACGTCGTCTTGCGTCGAGAGCGGATTCGAGGCGCAGAGAACGACGTCCGCGCCGCCGTCACGAAGCGTGATGACGAGATTTGCGGTCTCACTGGTGACGTGCAGGCAGGCGGAAACGCGGAGGCCCTTGAGGGGCTGGTCTTTTATGAATTGCTTGCGGATGAGCTGAAGGACGGGCATGTGCTGATTGGCCCATTGGATTTTGCGCTTGCCGTCGTCTGCGAGAGCGATGTCTTTTACGTCGCCATTCAGTTTTGTGACTGTTTCCACGGAGAGTCCCCTTTTGAAATGAACGCCAAAATTCGAAATCAAGGCTGCCGATCTGAAGACCGGCGCTACAAAGAACGGCAACAGCAACTTCAAAGTCAAAAGAGCCGGCTGGAAGCCGGCGCTACAAGGGAACGAATGCTACGGGCGCGAGACGGCTACTGCGCCGCGTGAGCCGGCTTCCTTGCGGATTGCGTCGGCCTTGTCCGTTTTTTCCCAGGTGAAGCCGGGGCCGGTGCGGCCGAAGTGGCCGTAGGCGGCGGTCGGACGGTAGATTGGCCGGCGAAGATCGAGCGTTTCGATGATGCCTTTCGGTGTGAGCTTGAAATTCGCGCGGATCAATTCGGTGATTTGCGAATCTGGAATCACGCCTGTGCCGAAGGTGTCCGTCATGACTGAAACGGGTTCGGCGACACCGATTGCGTACGCCAGTTGCACTTCGACTTTCGTGGCGAGTCCGGCCGCGACGATGTTCTTCGCAACGTAACGCGCCATGTAGCAGGCGGAACGATCTACCTTGGTTGGATCCTTTCCGGAGAGGGCGCCACCGCCGTGACGGCTATAGCCGCCGTACGTATCGACGATGATTTTGCGGCCGGTGAGGCCAGCGTCGCCCATCGGCCCCCCAATGACGAAACGGCCGGTGGGATTGATGTGGAATTTGGTTTTGCTGTCGAGCATGTCCGCGGGAATCACCGGCTTGATCACTTCGTTGATGATCGCGTCGGTCAACTCGCGTTGGGAAACTTTCTCGCTATGCTGCGTGGAGATGACGGCGGTATCAACGCGAGCCGGGCGGCCCTCGATATATTCGACTGTGACTTGGGATTTGCCATCCGGCCGGAGGAAATCAATTTTGCCAGACTTGCGGACATCGGCGAGGCGCTTGGTGAGTTGATGGGCGAGTTGGATGGGCATGGGCATCAGCTCGGGAGTTTCGTCGCAGGCGAAGCCGAACATCAGGCCCTGGTCGCCGGCGCCGCCAGTATCGACACCCATCGCGATATCGTCGGACTGCTTCTTGATGGCGCAGATGACGCCGCAGGTTTCGGAGTCGAACCCATATTTGGCGCGGGTGTAGCCGACGTCCTTGATGACTTCGCGCGAAAGGTCGGAGAAGTCGACATAGGTCTTGGTGGTGATTTCGCCGGCGACGACTACCAGGCCGGTGGTTACGAGCGTCTCGCAGGCGACGCGACCCATTGGGTCGTCTGTCATGACGGCGTCGAGGACGGCGTCGGAAATCTGGTCCGCAATTTTGTCGGGGTGACCCTCGGTTACAGACTCCGAGGTAAATAGGTACTTCTCATCAGCATGCGTCAAAACAGTATCCTCCCAAGGAATGGAGAGCAAATGCGGGGCCGAATTTAGCTAGTAAACGCGAAACCCACGAATATCGACGGTAGCATGCAGGTATAGGGGTGTCAACGCGATGCAGGGAAATGGGTTAAAGCAAAGGTGAATGGGGATTTAACGGATTGAAATGCGAGGCAGAAGGAACGCAAACCGGCCAGGGGGGCAGAAGTTTGAGGGACTTTTGGGGCAACGAAATTCCGTTGGTAAGTTCGCCAGATGAAAGGCTTTAAATCCACTGTCGCAGTCAATCTGTCCGCCCGGGGCGTTGCTATTTGCGGGCCGGGGCGGCGTCGAGATCGCGCCGGTACAGAAGGTAAGCGCGGATGAATTCGTCGAGGTCGCCGTTGAGAACTTTGTCCACATCGCCGCGCTCGACTTTGGTGCGGACGTCTTTGATCAGCTGGTATGGCTGCAGCGTGTAGGAGCGGATCTGGCTGCCGAAGCTGATTTCGGGCTTAGAGGCGTCGAGCTTGCGCAAATCTTCGCGGCGTTTCTCGATTTCGAGCTCATAAAGCTGGGAGCGCAGCATCTTCATCGCGATTTCGCGGTTCTTGTGCTGGCTGCGCTCATTCTGGCACTGGACGACAATCCCGCTCGGGAGGTGTGTGATGCGGACCGCAGATTCGACTTTGTTGACGTTCTGGCCGCCATGACCGCCGGCGCGAAACGTGTCGACGCGCAAATCTTCTGGGCGGACGTTAATTTCGATCTGGTCGTCAATTTCAGGGATGACGAAGACGGACGCGAAGGAAGTGTGGCGACGCGCGGCCTGGTCGAAGGGAGAGATGCGGACGAGGCGGTGGACGCCGCTTTCGCCTGAGAGCATACCGTAAGCGTTCTCGCCTTCGATGAGCACCGTGGCAGATTTAATACCAGCTTCTTCGCCGGGCGTTGAATCGACGAGCGATGCGCGGAAACCTTTCTGCTCCGACCAGCGCATGTACATGCGCAGCAGCATTTCTGCCCAGTCTTGCGATTCGGTGCCACCGGCGCCGGGTTTGATTGTGACGATGGCGTTGAGACGGTCATTTTCGCCGGCGAGGAGCGTTTTTGTTTCGAGGCCGGAAACGTAGGCATCCGCTGCGGCGATTTCTTTGGCCACGTCTTCGAGCAGCGAAGCTCGTTGCGCGTCGTCGGATTCTTCTTCGGCGAGGTGGAAATAGGTTTCGACGTCGCTCATTTTGCGATTGAGCATGTCCTCGGCGTTGACGCGGTCTTCAATTACTTTGCGCTGCTGGAGGACGGTCTGCGCTTTTTCCTGGTCTTGCCAGAAATTTGCGTCGCTGACTTTTTCTTCGATTACGGTCAGTTGCTGGCGAGCGGTTGGGGCGTCAAAGATAGCTCCGCACGAGCTCCATGCGCTTTTTGAGCTCGGCGTAGCGGTGCTGGATATCTTCGATATGTTCGGGCATGGAGATAGAGTACCGAGGAAAATGGAAAAGTGAAAATGGAAAATGGACGGCCGAAACTATATCCTGGACCAACTGGTCGCGAGACATCACCGGCTATGTTCGCACGTCGACAACACAGCGGTCATCGGCGTATCGTTTCGAAAATATGGACTGTGCCCTTAGTGCTTGCGTTCTGCGCCATTTGCGGATGGAGCAGCCTCTCCAAGCCCAACGATCCATTAGAGAAATTTGCGCGGGCCTGTGGCGTTGCAAGCGCTATCCAGCAGAGCCCCCGCATCTTCTCGTCGCCTGACGAAAGAACCTGGCATGAATACCAATCTGTCAAAGAGATTCCAGAATGGCCCAGCGAGTGGAGAGAAACGGCGTCGGTATGGAGTCGCGCTCGTTCGCCCGTCTTGGTGCGTGTTGTTGGTGTTGGGCAAGATTTTTCGGACGACTCCTATTATTGCTTCGACCGTCAAGGAATCCTCACTCGAGTGGAGCGGCAATTCCGAACCGTGTGGCGGTGGGGATTCGCTGAAACAATTTTGTACGACAACAAGGGGAATGAGGAAGAACGTACGAGCAGCTATTTTGACATCAAGTATGAACACACGATTGAGCCGCCCAAAGAATCCGACCTGGTAACACCAGTGAGAATATTTCAGAGGGTATCGTTACTTCCGTTTTTTGCTCTGCTGTCACCCAAAGATTCCCATCCATAACGGAAATCAAAACGCCCATCTGAAGGTGGCGGCTACAACGTAAAAGAGCCGGCTGGAAGCCCTTCGTCGCTCAGGACAAGCAGGCGCTACGAGGGATTGGGGCGGGTTATCGTCAGGACGAGGATGCTGAGCGAGGTGAATACGGAGAGCCAGCAGAGCCAGTCGCCGAAGCGGACGTATGGCGTTATGTCGGAGCGGAAATCGTAGGGAGCTTCGAGTTCGCCGCGAATATCGGTCGGGAGGCGGGCGACGATGCGGCCGTAGGGATCGACGGAGACAGTGAAACCATTGTTCGTGTCGCGCAGCATCCAGCGGCGGCTTTCGATGGCGCGGACGCGCGACATCATCAGGTGCTGGGCGGGAGCGGCGCTGCGGCCGAACCAACCGTCATTTGAGATGTTGATCAGGAGTTCGGCGCCATTGGCAGCAAAGCGCCGAATTTCATCAGGAAAAATCGCCTCATAGCAAATAAAAGTGCCGAACGGGCGGTCGGCGCGGCCAATCGTGTATCCGGTGCCGGGCGTAAAATCGGAAATATCGGCAGTGAGGCGGCCCGCGAACGTGAGCCATTCGCGCAACGGGACGTATTCGCCGAATGGGACGAGGTGAATCTTGTTGTAGGCGTAAGTACGGCGTCCCGAGGCGTCGAGCAGAACCGCGCTGTTGTAGGCCGACCACTGATTTTTGGCGTTGCTGTTTGCATTCTTCCGCGGGTCGACATTCTTCTGCCCGTCGGCGTTTTTCTGCCAATCAACGACGCCCACCAAAAACTCGCTGCCCGACTCTTTGGCAATCCGAACCATGCGTGATGCGAAGGACGGATCCTGCATGCTGAACGGCGCCGGAACTTCGGGCCAGACGATGAGGCCCGGAGTTTTCATCGCCGCATCGATGCTGATTTGCGCAAGTTGGTCGAGTTCGCCTGCGTGGATCTGCATCCAGTCAGAAGGATACTGTTCGGACTGCGGAAAATTCGTCTGCACGAGATGCGCTATATGGTGCGCAGTCGCAGTGGGCACGAGATAAGTTCCGCCGATGGCGATCACCAGCAGTGCCACCGTGACAACAAGCGCGCTTTTCCAGACTCGAGGTTTCCTCACAAGGACTGCATATCCCAGAAACGATCCATATGCCGCGATAAGAAAGGAGAGTCCCCAGATTCCAGTGACAGGCGTTAATTGCAGAAGCGCGAGACTGTTGCTCGCCGCATAGCCTGTTAGATTCCAGGGGAAGCCGATGTACGGGAGATGCGTGCGCGCGAATTCAAGCGTGATCCAAAAGAACGGCGCCAGCACACATGCAAGAGCGATGCCTTTTCTTCGCGCGACAAACGCAATGCTCATTGAAAAGGTGGACCAGATAGCTCCTCCCGCGATTCCGAAGAGGCTTAGTATCCCCGCCGACAACCACGGATCGACGTTGCCGTATTGCCGCATCACCGTGGCAATCCACGGCAAGCAAATGGGATAGAAAACGAAAGCGTGCAGGAAACCATACAGCGGAGCTTCACGAGGAGGCGCGCCGATCGAAGCGAGGACGAGCATTCCGATCGAAAGCCATGCTAGTAGCGGGAAATTATAATTTGGGAAAGACAGCGCCAGGAAGACGCCACTCCCCAAAGCGAGAAGAACTCGCGTCTGCCGGCTGAATGTCATCTAGCGTTTGATTATAGACTTGAAACCGGCTTGTTCGAGAGCGCGCTTGGAAGCATCGGCGGATTTTTCGTCTGCATACGGGCCCACCTGGACGCGGTAGAAATTATCGGTGGTCGGCGTGAGAACGAAGGACGGAAATCCTTTCTGCTGGATGGCGTCGGCCATGGCAAGGGCGTCGCTCTGGCGCGTGAGTGCGGAAACCTGCAAGACAATCGCGCTCTTCCCCATCTTGGGCGGTTGGAAGCGAGTAGGGGGCGTTGTGGAGGCAACAGGCTTTGCTTTCGGACCCGAAGTAGCAGAGGTTCCGCCGTCTCGGCTTGCCGCCGCAGGAGCCTCACCTGCATCCGGATTCTTGGCTGACGACTTCCCGTAGAAATCCCAATCGCCGGAATTAGACGGCGCCGACTCGGACTGTTTCGATTTGGCTGCGGACGGCTTGGGCGACGGTGTTTCGCGGATTCGAGTATCCTCGGCGTGCACGGGACCGCCGAACTGATTGCGTCCCATCACGTAGCCGAGCGTAAAGAAAACGCCGCAGAGCAAGACGACTCCGAGAAATAGTCCTACTAGATGGCGGCTCTCCAGCACTCGATCGCCGCCTCCGCCTCCGCGTTGTCCTCTCCCAGCCATACGCTCCTATTTTTTCGACGCTGCCGCCTGCACCCACTGCGAAATGATATCCACCGGCAGCGGGAACACGATCGTCGTGTTTTTCTCGACGCCGATTTCGGTTAAAGTCTGCAAGTACCGGAGTTGGATCGCAGCGGGCTGCTTTTCCAGCACTTCAGCTGCGTCCGCCAGCTTCGTCGAAGCTTCAAACTCGCCTTCCGCGTGAATAATTTTAGCGCGGCGCTCGCGTTCCGCCTCCGCCTGTTTGGCGATGGCGCGCTGCATATTCTCCGGAATATCGACTTGTTTGACCTCAACCTTCGTTACCTTGATACCCCAAGGCTCCGTATCCTGGTCAAGGATTTGTTGCAGCTTGGCGTTAACCTTTTCGCGCTCGGAAAGAATCGAGTCCAGTTCGAACTGGCCTACGAGACTGCGAAGGGTCGTCTGAGCGAGCTGGGAAGTTGCGTACAAATAATTCTGGACTTGCGAGAGCGCAAGATTCGCATCCACCACGCGGAAATAGCAGACGGCGTTTACTTTCACAGAGACGTTGTCGCGCGTGATTACATCTTGCGGAGGCACATCGAGAGTCTCGATTCGCAAGGAGATGCGTGTGAGCTTGTCGATCGGAAAGAAGACGAGCCGCAAACCCGCGCCTTTGGCTTCGGGAAGCATTCGGCCCAGACGCAGAACCACGCCGCGCTCCCATTCCTTGATCACGTAGACGGAATTGAAGAACCAGATCAGGAAGATCAATATGCCAATGGCCAAAACCACCGTCGCAAAATCCATTACTGCCTCCCCTCGAGCGTCTCGTGCGAATGAGCCGGATGCGGTGCGTGAGCCGGTTCCACCTCAAGCGTGAGCCCTTTCACCTTTCTGACGCGAACGCGCGCGCCCTTCGGAATGCTGATGCCGGCTGGAGCGGCTGCGCGCCAAAGTTCACCGTGGACGAAGACCATGCCAGCGGCGCTGTCCGCGCCGACCGTTTCGGTGACCTCCGCTTCCTCGCCCACCAGCTCTTCTTTGCCTGTGGTTTGCTTCCAATGGCGCGAACGGAGCACCAGACGCATCAAGATAACGATGATCACGGCAAACGGCAGCGCAACGCCCAAAGCGGTGCTGAGACTCACGCCCATTCCAGTAAATGGCGACCGAATCAGCATGAGCGCGCCGAGCACCATGGCGATCACTCCGCCCACTCCCAGCACGCCGTGCGTAGGAAATTTGGCTTCGAGAACAAAGAACACGAACGCGACGATGATAAGCAACAGACCGGTGAAGTTCACGGGCAGCATGTGCATCGCGAAAAGTGCCAGAACAAGAGCGATGCCGCCAATCACTCCCGGCGCGAACATTCCCGGATGCGAGAACTCAATGTAGAGGCCGAGAACTCCGACGATCAGGAGAATGAAGAAAACATCGGGCTGGACGATTCGCGTGAGGAGTTTTTCGCGGGTGGTCATTTCGTGCGGAATCACAACAGGCTGGGAGAGAGCCAACTGGACCTTCGTGCCGTCGAAACGCGTGATGGTGCGGCCGTTGAGCTTTCCGAGCAAGTCTTCCCGGTTGACGGCAGTAAGGTCGATGAGTTTCCCGTCGAGGGCTTCCTTCTCGCTGAATGCTTTGGCGTCGGTAACGGCGGTGGCCGCGAGATCGGCGTTGCGTCCACGCTGGGCAGCATAGCTGCGCAAATAGGCGGTCGCTTCGTTGACGATTTTCTTGTGCAGCGTTTCGTCGATCTGTGCGGGCTGTCCGCCGAAGACAAGAATTGGCGAAGCAGCGCCCGTGTCAGTGCCGGGGGCCATCGCCGCAACGTCGGCAGAAAGCAGGATAAAGAACCCGGCGGAAGCGGCGCGAGAGCCTGTCGGAGCGACATAGGCGCAGACCGGAACCTTGGAAGCGAGGATTGCCTGGATAATTTCTCGCATCGAGGTATCAAGCCCGCCTGGGGTATTCATGGTGATGAGAATCAACGAGGCGCGATCGGCATTGGCGTCATTGATGCCCCGCACGATATATTCGGCGAGCACTGGCTCGATTTCGCCGTCGATGCGGAGCTCGACGACGCTAGAGGAGGAAGTTGGCGGCGCTGGAGTGGATCCTGCAGGCTGGATCAACGCGAGCGATAGTGCGGCAAGTGCGAATAGAATCACAATAAAGCGCCGCAATCTTTGAAACAGCATTTCAGACAGGCATTATAGCAAGAGAACAGCGTGAAGGTGCGAAGCGTTCGCGCGAAAAGACCGATGCAAACGTTGCCGCAAATCCTATTCGCTAATTTTGCTGAGTCGGCTCGGTGCGTTTCGCGTCGCTCTGGTACGACGGCATCACGTGCAGAACTTCTTGCACACGCGCGTCTTTGATCACTTTGGCGAAAGCAGGGTCAGTTTCCGCGGACAAGAAATCCTTGTATCCGTCGTCGCGTGCAAGCCTCAAGAAGTGCGCAGCTCGCTCGGCGTCGCCCAGAGCGGCATAGGATTTCGCGACGAAAAAGTTGAACAAGCCAGGGTCGGTGGTGGTTCGCTGTTGGATGATTGTACCGTAAGAGCTTTTGCGCTCGAAAAGACCAGGATCAATAGCGAGCGCCTTGTTAAAAGTGGCCATCGCTTCCGGATATTGCTTGTTCGCGAAGTAGGCGTAGCCGAGATTGCTGTAGATGGTGGACGTTTCCATCTTGAGGACAAGCGCCTTCTGGTAAAGAACAATGGCCTTGCTGTAATGCTTTTTTTCGTACTCAACCGTGCCGAGATTATTCACGGGGCTCGCGAAATTTTTGTCGGCCTTCATCGATCGACGATAGTAGCGCTCGGACCGGTTCAAGATTCCCAGCTCTTGATAGGCAACGCCAACTTTGTTCAGAAGCTCGGCGTTTTTCGGTTCACTCTGGAGAATCGCTTCATAGCCGCTCGCGGCCTCGCTGAACTCCTTGCGTGCCATACATATGTCACCCTTCATTTCGGCCGCTTGGCGAGGGGTGAGCTCGGCCTTGGGTGGAGCGGTGTAGACAATGCTGGACGTACTGGGCGCGGGTTGGGCGGCTGCGGGCTGCGCGGATGCCGGTTCGACCTGCTGCGCGCCGAGCGACGGGATGCATACAGACAACAGCGGAACGGCAAAGAAGACGAGTGGTCTCATTGCCCTGCTCCTTTTCCGCGCCAGACCTACGGTTGAGGTTTTGAGCTGTCCGCAGGCTTTTTACTGCCTCCAAAGATACCAAAAATCTTATCAAGAAAGCCTTTTTTCTTCTCTGGGTCCTCGACCGGCTGTGATCCATTAGTACTAGGCGCGTTCTTGGCGTGCGATTTCGGCGCGTTTGGATTGTTGGACGCACTCGAGGGCGAATTGGGAGCAGCCGGAGGCTGCGGTGAGCCTTTACCGAAGAGGTGCGAAAGCCAGGAACCTGATGATTGCGCGACACGGCCGTCGTTTTCCCCGCAATACTGCGTCGGCTCAGTGCCGGCGATGAAATACTCTTCCTCAGATTGAGGACACGCGTTCGTGGCGAGTTCGCCCGTCCGCGGATCGATTGCCTCTTGAATTACCCCCGGCGGCGGATCGAAAGTCGTTGTATTCACATAGGCGGGGAGCGTGACGGCGCGTTTCATGAATTCAGCCCAGATAGGAGCTGCGGTCTGGCTGCCCGAGAGACCGAGGTCGCGGTTATCGTCAAATCCAATCCAGATTACGCAGAGTAGGTTCGAGGTGAACCCCGCGAACCACCCGTCGTGTGAAGTGCCGGTCTTACCTGCCGCCGGCGCTTTAAATCCAAGCGAACGAACCGAGGCGCCCGTGCCGCGATTGATCACGTCTTCCATCAAACTCGTTGTGAGGTAGGCCACACGCGGGTCGAGAACGGGGCGTGTCCTAGGCGAGTCGGATTCCTCCACTTTGCCGTCTGCCCCTACCACGCTGCGAAGATACAGCGGTTCGGCACGCGTTCCGTTCGTTGCAAATGCGGTGTAACCCGCCGCGACATCCACGGGCGTCATCTCATATGCGCCCAGGGCGACCGCGGGGGTTGCCATAATGTTGTTGCCGAGCCCCACCTGCCGCGATAGCTCGACAACGCGCTGATACCCGATCATTTCAGCAACTTTTACCGTGGCGACGTTGAGCGAATGGATCAACGCATCGCGAACTGTGACAGTGCCGTAAAATTCCTGGCCGAAATTGTCGGGGGTGTACTCTTTGCCGTCAAATTGGAAGGTTGTGGGAACATCGTCGACGGTTGTGACGGGTGTTACAACAGGCTGCAGATCCTTGACGGCATTGTCGAAAGCGGCCGCATAGACGAAGGGTTTAAACACGGAGCCGGGCTGGCGATGGGCTAGAGCGTGGTTCAGTTGGCTTTCGCCATAACTACGTCCGCCGACAAGTGCCCGAATTTCGCCCGTCCTCGGATCGAGTGCGACGAGCGCAACTTGCGGTCGCGGCACAGGCTGGCCCGCCTTTTTCCAGATTGCATACCGCTTGGCCAGCAGCTTATCCACCTGCTCCATCCCGTTGTGAACCGCAGCTGTGGCCGCGCGCTGCAAGCTGGGGTCGAGGGTCGTGTAGATGCGGTAGCTTTGGCTCTGCAAGTCATTTTCCGAGAATTTTTCGAGCAGGTGATCCTTTACCATGTCCACGAAATAGGGCGAAGAGCCGCTGTCGATACCGCCGCTAATGAACTTGAGGGGCGCCTTCTTCGCGGCGGCAGCCTGGTCATCGGTGGTGTAATTATTTTCGACCATCTGGGTGAGCACGCGGTTGCGCGCTTCCATAGCACGGTCCATGTGGGTCTCAGCGGCGGCGTAATGGTTGGGTGCGCGGATGATTCCGCCGAGGAATGCAGCTTCGCCGAGGCTCAAATCGCGCACATCTTTTCCGAAGTAAGCCTCCGCCGCTTCGCCAAAACCTCGAATCGCAAAACTTCCACGGTTGCCGAGATAGACTTCATTGGCGTAAAGCTCAAAGACCTGCTGCTTTGAAAAACGGTGATCGATCTCGATCGCCATCAAAACTTCTTTCACCTTGCGCCGCCATTCGCGCTTCGTGGTGAAGAAGAAGCTGCGAGCCACCTGCATGTCGATTGTGCTGGCGCCCTGTGCCTTCTGTCCCACGCGGAGGTCAGCCAAGGCGGCGCCAATCACGCGCACCCAGTCGAGCCCGCCGTGCTCGAAAAAGCGCTTATCCTCCGTGGCAATCACGGCATCGACGAGAACCTTCGGCAAGTCATCGAACCGAACCACCCGGCGCTTCTCCCGTGAGCTGTCAAAAAGGTTCGTAATCAGCTCGGGTTCAATCTCCGCGGATTCTCGAGCCACGCCATTCGAAATTTGCATAATGCTCTTGATCGTGCTCGGGGAAAAACTGACACGTAAGGCGTTCTCTTTTCGGAAATAAGAGTCGGCTGACGGCCGAATTTCGACGGTTGTCCCGGACAGTTTGTATACGCCGGGCGCGCCGGGAACTTCGCCTTCCTGGTAGCCCGCGCGGAGAAGGTACGTAGCCAAGTCTTTGGGATGAAGAGCTTCGCCCACATAGATCACGGCCGGAGCGGCGTAAACTCGTGATGTGTTCTGGAAAATCTGGCCCGTAAGGCGTTCGTTAATCAGGCGGCCAAATTGAGTGTAGTAGTACGCAAAGAGCGAGGTTCCGGCGAGCAACACCGCGAGAGCCATGCCGAGCAGCGCGATACCGTACCGAGACGTCCAGAAGCCTGGCGCGATTCGAATTCTAAACCGGCGATTATTTTCCATCTATAAGCACGTGTGCAACGGTCCTGGCTTGACCGAAAAGCTGCTTCCCGGCCTGCGCGTCGCCGCCAACGCATTTCCTGCTCCCCTACTGTATGGATTCCTATTCTAAATCGAGCGGTTGTCCGCGTGGTCATGAAAATCGAGGGTGAATTTATAGACTAGCAAGTCGACCGGGACCGAGTAATCCAGCGATATTTGAACGGCACCAGGATTGGCGGTGACTTTGAGGTGATCTTGGTCCGCGGGAATACCAATCTCATTGACCTTCTTCCAGATGTTGTCACGGATGTCCTTGGCGCCCAGGCGGTTACCGATAGCGAAGCGAGCTTCGCTCTCGATGGCGTCCTGCATCTGGTAGTTATTCACGTAGATAGGCAGAACCTTCACGCCGGCAAAGATCATCGAGCCAAGCAAGACGAGCAAGAAAAATAGCTTCACGCCGCTGCCGCCGCGTTCCGAATCGCCTGATCGTCGAGAGGTGACGAGACTCAATGGCCCTTTCTCCGAAAACTCACCGCAACAAGAGGACGATCAAATGCTAGCACTGCCTCGCGTACGGAAGAATAAGACGTCTAGCCGCGTGTTTTCGATGAGTAAACGGGGCTTTCTAGCATTGCGTGGGGGTCGCGTGCCGCTGCGTTAGTAGGCCCGGGCGAAGATGCCTTTTTCCCGCGAGGGCTTCCCACAAAGGATGCATTGGCCGATTCCGCCGGGCTGCTCGAGAGGGATGCAGCGCATGGTGGCCTTCGTCTCTTCTTTGATCTTTGCCTCGCATTCCGCGCTGCCGCACCACCAGGCAAACGCAAAGCCGGTTTCGACCGCTTTCTTAAATTCGCCGTAGTCGGCAGGTTCGATTGTATGCGCTTTGCGAAACTCGACGGCGCGGTCGAATAGCGATTTCTGAATATCCCTGAGAAGTTCGGACACCGCCGCCGCGATGCCCTGT
This sequence comes from uncultured Acidobacteriota bacterium, assembly GCA_963729525.1. Lineage (GTDB taxonomy): Bacteria > Acidobacteriota > Terriglobia > Acidiferrales > UBA7541 > Palsa-295. Next base: position 185,991 of record CAVSOB010000005.1, on the reverse strand, counting down.
TGCGAGACGAAGGATTTTCCTTCTTTGCCGGGCCGGTCGCGCCGCGCCAAGACTACCAATCCTTTTGCGACATCCTTGGGGCCGAGTTCAAGCCTTAAGGGCACTCCTCGCATTTCCCAGTCATTGAACTTAAACCCGGGACTCATGCCATCGCGCTCATCCATTTTGACGCGTATTCCCGCGTCGATGAGCTCCTTTCGCAGCCTGTGAGCGTTTTCGAGTACGCTGGATTTCTCCTCGTCCGTTTTGAAGATGGGAACGATGACGAGCTGAAACGGCGCGAGGCGCGGCGGCAAAATCAATCCCTGATCGTCGCCGTGAACCATGATGATGGCGCCGACGGTCCGCGTCGAAAGCCCCCAGGACGTCGTCCAGCAGTGCTGCAAAACGCCGGTTTTGTCCAGGTAGCGTATGTCAAACGCCTTTGCGAAATTCTGCCCAAGGTTGTGCGACGTGCAAAATTGCAGCGCCTTGCCGTCTCCCATCATTGCTTCCAGAGAATACGTGACGTCCGCGCCCGCGAACTTTTCGGAATCCGATTTGCGCCCAGGAATAACTGCTATCGCGGCTTCGTTCTTTGCAAAATCGGTATAAACGTCCACCATCTGCCGTGTTTCTGCCTCCGCTTCTTCGGCAGTGGCGTGGGCGGTGTGGCCCTCCTGCCAGAAGAATTCAAGTGTCCTCAAGAAAAGCTTCGTGCGAAGCTCCCAGCGCACCACGCTGTTCCATTGATTGATCAGAATTGGCAAATCGCGATACGACTGGATCCACTTCGCATAGGCGTGGCCGATGATCGTTTCCGACGTGGGCCGGATCACCAGGGGCTCATCAAGCTTTTCGCCCCCGCCGTGCGTCACGACCGCAAGCTCGGGCGAGAATCCCGCCACGTGGGATTTTTCTTTGTCGATGAAACTCCGCGGAATCAGCAGGGGAAATGCTGCGTTCACGTGTCCGGTCGCTTTGAAGCGACTGTCAAGCGCCGCCGTGATGTTTTCCCATAATGCCCAGCCGTAGGGCCGCACAATCATGCAGCCGCGGACAGGCGCATAGTCCGCAAGCTCAGCTCGTAGAACAAGCTGGTTGTACCATTCCGAAAAATCTTCGGCGCGCGTGGGGAGTTTCAGGTCCGACATTGACTCGCAATTCCTTTTCAGGCCGATCGGCGGCGCATAGAGCGCGGCAATCGGCACTTCAATAAGCGCTAAAGGTTAGGGGAGACGATGGGCGAAGTCAACCAACCCGCGGAAACGCGAGCATAAAAATAGCGAAGAAGTTTCTGTAAGCAAAGATACGAATTGGGTTAGGCTACTCGGCGAATTGTGCGGGTAAGCCGCTCTTTAATCCAGAAGGAGAGAGTTGAAATGCAGATGGAGCGAGTGGTAGCGGCCCTCCTGTTCACAATGTTCGTTTGCGGAGTTCCGCCACTCGCGAAGGCGCAATCATCCTCGGGGAGCAGCACCGCTTCTTCGACGTCGCAATCGTCGGTTACCACCCACGCCCAGCCGGGCAAGACGTATCAAAAACCAACCGGCGGAGAGAAGGTCCGCAATTACCTGTTTGATGCCTTCGGACCGTACGCGTTAATTGGAAGCGCATTCGCGGCCGGTATTAATCAGGCTTCCGGCGATAAGATCAATGGCCACGGCTCAGGCATTCCGCCAGAATGGGGTGGCGGCGCGGGCCCGTACTTCCAACGATTCGCCAGCAAGTACGGAATCAACATCACAGCAACGACGGCACGCTACCTTATGGCGGAAGTCTTTCGCGAAGACACAGTCTACTATCGTTGTGAATGCAAGGGGTTCAGTCACCGATTGGTTCACTCTCTCTGGTCAACGGTGGCGACTCGGCGCGGCGACGATGGACACTATCGCTTTTCATTCAGCAACCTGACAGCCCCCTATGCCGGCACCATGACCGCGGCGCTCGGCTGGTATCCTGGACGGTATGAGCCGTCCGATGGCTTCCGGATGGGCAATTATCTTTTGGTCAGCTATGCGGGCCTGAACGTCGCGAAGGAATTCGTCTACGGTGGCCCACATACCCTAATGGCGCACACCCCGCTGAAGCACGTGACCGGCAGCGACAAGCCATAAACACTACCGAACTGCTTCGCTCGCGCTCGTAGGAATTTGCTCATCCGGCTGCAGGAGTGCCGTGGGAGCGCTGGTCGCTTGAGCCTTTGCCGCTGCTTTTTTGATACGACGGCGCGCCAAATACTGCCCGAAATCTGGCATGAATTCGCGGAGCATGTTGTACCCACTGTTGTAAGCGAGATTCACGCCCCACTGCGTGAAGACGGCGGACGCGGTGCGGTCCTGCGCCGGATAGTAGGAAGTGGAAATCCCTCCTTGAATCAATTGCCCCAGCGTCTGCGGCACGTTGAAAGTAGGTTGGCCTGAATCCTTTCGCGTGATCACCGTGCGCGAGGCGGCGTACCAGACCCGGCTGCCGATTGATCCACTACCGCGGCGGAAGTAACGCGGGTCGTCATGAAGCGCAGACGGCAATACTCCGTAGATGAACAAGCTTGACGTTATCTGATCCCCTTCCGAGGCAGCGAAGCGCTCTCCAAACGCGGCCCAGCCTTGTCCGTAATGCGGTTGGCCATTTCCCGCCTGAGAAATCGCCGATTGCACAAAGTTTCCGATATGGGCGCTTACATCAAACATCTGGTGATAGGAAAGGACATATTTCTCGCGGGACGTCAACGGGCCTTGATTGGCAATCGTGTCATTCGTGCTGATGAAATTCGGAATGATCCCGAAAATTCGCTTGGAATTTTTGGCGTTCTTGATTTCGAGGTCAGCGGCCGGCTGCACTTTGTCCGGCAGGTCTTGGCCAGAGGAACCACTAGTGTTCTCTTGATTCTCTACTGGTGTGTGAGGTGCCTGCGCATGCGCGGTTGTGAGCACGAGGCCAAGTAAAATTGTGCTCGCGGCCAATCTGATACAGACAGACTTCAAAATACCCCCTTCGCACGTTCCCCGACATGGAATGTGGAAGGGGAATGCTCGTTAACAATCTTAATCGAGATATCGCTTTAATGCTTCTGGCAAAATGGCGGCGGTGGCCAATGTGCAACGGTAGGAAGCGCATATCCGCCGAGGGGTTGCATCAGGATGACGCGACAGCCAATTGCAAACGGCCCAACGCTCCGATAGAATCTTTGCGAATCCTGCCATGGCCACTGAAACCCCTGAATTGAAACGAATGAGCCGCCCGCTCGATGTAGTTGACCCCGAGGTTGCCGAGGCGCTGCGCGATGAAGTCCGCCGGCAATCAACCGGGCTCGAGCTGATTGCTTCCGAAAATTTCGTATCTGAAGCGGTGCTCGAGGCCATGGGCTCCGTCTTCACCAATAAATACGCCGAGGGCTATCCCGGCAAGCGTTACTACGGCGGCTGCGAGAACGTGGACCGCGTCGAGCGAATCGCAATCGAGCGCGCCAAGCAATTATTCGGAGCGGAACACGCCAACGTTCAGGCGCACTCGGGCACGCAGGCGAATATTTCAGTCTATATGACTGCACTCGAACCGGGCGCAACGGTGCTGGGCATGAATCTGGCCCACGGCGGGCACCTTACGCACGGGCATCCCCTGAATTTTTCGGGCAAGACGTACAAATTCATCGCCTACGGCGTGACCAAAGATACGGAAACCATCGACTACGACGAAATCGAACGACTCGCGCGAGAACATCAGCCGAAGATGATCGTCGCTGGGGCAAGTGCCTATGCGCGAATCATTGACTTCGAGCGCATCGCAAAGATCGCGCAGCACTCGGGCGCGCTCTTCTTCGTCGATATGGCGCACATCGCCGGGCTCGTGGCGGCGGGAATTCATCCCAGCCCTGTTCCTCATGCGGATTTCGTTTCCACCACGACGCACAAAACTCTTCGCGGCCCACGTGGCGGCTTGGTTCTTTGCCGTGAGAAATATGCCAAGGATCTCGATCGGATCACGTTTCCGGGCGTTCAAGGCGGCCCGCTCGAACACATCATCGCGGCAAAAGCTGTCTGCCTGAAGGAAGCAACTGAACCCGAGTTTCGCCTATATCAAAACCAAGTTGTCGCCAATGCGAGCGCTCTCGCGGCGGCGCTCGCTAAACACGGATTCCGCATCGTCACGGGCGGGACGGACAATCACCTGTTCCTCGTCGACATGCATTCCCGCGGAATCACGGGACGCGATGCGGAACTGGCTCTCGAGCGCGCAGGGATGACCGTGAACAAGAATGCGATTCCTTTCGATCCTCTGCCTCCGCTTAAGGCGGGTGGAATCCGTGTGGGCACTCCCGCAGTTACCACGCGCGGCATGCGCGAGCCGGAGATGCAAAAAATCGCGGGCTGGATCGCCGATGTACTCACTCACCTGGGTGACTCAGCCACCGAGCAGCGCGTTCGCCGCGAAGTTGCAAGCCTTGCCGCAAAATTCCCCCTCTACGCGCGAAGACTCGAAGAAGCAGAAACCGAAGCTGCGCTGCATGCGCATCGAGCAAATCCGTAGACTGCCGCATCTCACTTCTCGTGCGTTATCTCTCAAACGGTCCCCAATAAGCTCTGGAACGTTTCAACCAAGCGCATCTGTACCGGCGCGCTACAGTTTCGGTCCGACCCACTGAGTCAGCTTCCCGGCCGACACTATAACTTCTGATTCCGGTTCAAACATCCGTCCGGTTCGCCGATTAGATTGGTATCCCGGTTGCGTTGTCCTCCTTCGCAACATCAGAAGCGAGCTACCGGGGGGAGCTTCCCGAGAATGGGTACACACGCGGCGCTTGAAACAGTTCCACGCGTAAGTTCATACGAGGCCGATAAGGAAGCTGCCCGCGAAATTCAATACTCACTGGTGCCCTCTGGGAATTTGATCAGCGCGGGCGTGGAAGTTGCTTTTCGCTTTTCACCATTTGCCGAAGTCGGTGGCGACTTTACAGATTTTTTCCAACTGCCCAACGGACTTGTGGGCCTCTACCTGGGTGATGTAGTAGGAAAAGGCCTTGCTGCCGCTATGTACGCCGCCCTTGTGATGGGGACGTTACGCGGCATCAACAAAACCGGCGAAGATACGGCAACCGTGCTGACTCTTCTCAACAAACGACTGCTGGTGCGCCCTATCATGGGACGCTACTGCGCGACGCTGTACGCGCTTTTCGATCCGATCACCCGGCAGCTCACCTTTTCGAATGCGGGCCTGCCCCATCCGGTTCTCGTCTCCAACGGAAGATATTCGCGCCTTGGCGAAGGCGGCCTTCCGTCGGCGGTCTTTCCGGGCTCGTCTTACGACAAGTACACAGTGCGGCTCGCGCCTGGCGATTCCGTGCTCTTCGCCACTGACGGGCTACACGAATTGCGAAATCAACGCGACGAAGATTTCAGCTGGGATCGTTTGGGCGAGCTGTGGTGCGAGTGCACTCGAAAAACTGCCGACGAATCGCTCGATCACCTCTTCGAAGGCGCCAGATCTTTTTCAGATGGTTCAGGGCCTCAGGACGATGTCACGGCAGTCGCTTTGAAGGTGCCCCTCGAACCAGACGCCGTGAGAAGCAGCCCGCCAGGTGCTGCATCGCTCGAAAATAGTTTCGAATCCTCCAGCGAGCTGCCGGTTTGCGCCGCGATTTCCCTGTAAATTGTACCTACATCACTTTATTCTGAATTTTGATTTCGAGCTGCGTCCATCGGCCATCGCGAATCGAGTAGGCTCGAATAGGTTCGGGCGCATCCGCGCGCGGTGAAAGAATGAAATACGCCGCGTCGGGATAGTAGGCTCGCTCGACGTCACGCGGCGAAGGATGATTCTCGCTGCCCGGATGCGAATGGTAGATACCGAGCAGTTCGAGCCCGGCGGCGCGAATCTCGCGCATGATGCGGAACAGCTCTTTCGGTGCAATTTCGTAGCCCGTCGCCGGCTGCTCCGCCGCATTTCGTGCCGGAAACGCTCGATAGATCGCGCCATCGAGTCCTGCGAGCAATCCACAGCACTCTTCATCCGGATTGCTTCGCGCGTGATTCAAAATCTCAAGAGCAACCTCTCGCGCAAGCCGAATTTCGCCCATCAAGCAGCCGTTACCTTGGATGACTTTTCTCTACTAAACTCACCACTTGCACTTAAAGCGCCGGTGATATAAACTTGTTTACAGTACCCTCGTGGTGTCTGCTGAGCGATATCTCCTCTGAATTTTGAGCTTTGCTTGCAGGTCTGCCCGATTCGTGTCGAGACTCGCGCTACGAAAGTGAGAGCAAGCTCTCGCACCCCACATAGAGTGCGGCTCGTCCTGAGCATAGCCGAAGGGCGCCTTGCCGAGGCGCGGCGCACGCGCCCCGTCTCTCCGGCCTCAACGATGCAAGGGACCACCCGGGAAACGCCTGCGGTTTCCCGCGACGGTTGGATATTCCCCTAAGCCTTCTGAGCCTGCCTGCGCAGGAATGTCGGCACATCAAGATCGTCCGACGGCATCTCCGGGGCGGCCTCGCGTACATTACGCGCCACCTGCTGCACCACATTCGTTTGCTGCGGCGCCACCTGCGCAGGCGGCTGTTCGCGCTTCGCCGCCCACGTCTTCGGCAAATACGACGGGCGCTGAGCCGTCTTCTTTCCTGCCACTTCACGGAAGCCCGCGGCGATCACCGTGATCTTCACCGATTCCTTCATCGCATCTTCTTGCACCGCGCCAAAAATGATGTTGGCATTCTCATGCGCGGCCTTCTGGATGATCGACGACGCTTCGTGCACTTCCTGCAAGCTGAGCGTCGACGAGCCGGTGATGTTGATCAGAATTCCCTGTGCGCCATTGATGCAGTTGTCTTCGAGAAGCGGGCTGTTGATGGCGCGATTGGCCGCGTCGATGGCGCGGTTCGGCCCGGTCGCGACGGCGGTACCCATCACCGCATAGCCCTGGCCGGACATAATCGTTTTTACGTCCGCAAAGTCTCGATTGATGATGCCCGGAATCGTGATGATATCGCTGATGCCCTGAACCGCCTGGCGAAGAATATCGTCGGCAATGCGGAACGCTTCAAAAAAGCTCGTTCCGTGCTCCACGCACTCCATCAGCCGCTCGTTCGGAATCACGATCACCGTATCGACGCAACCGATCAGTTCCGTGAGCGCCTGCTCCGCCTGCTGCATGCGCCGCTTGCCTTCAAATGCAAAAGGCTTGGTTACCACTGCGACGGTCAGCGCGCCCAGCTCGCTCGCCAGATTCGCCACCACCGGCGCTGCGCCGCTCCCGGTGCCTCCGCCGAGCCCGGCGGTAACGAACACCATGTCCGCACCGTCGAGCGCTTCTAGAATTTTTTCCGTGTCTTCGAGCGCCGCCTTCCGCCCGACCTCAGGATTCGCCCCCGCGCCAAGGCCCTTCGTCAGCTTTGCGCCGAGCTGCAGCTTCACCGGCGCCTGCGACAGCTTCAGCGCCTGCAAATCTGTATTCGCGGCAATGAATTCAACGCCCTCCACCTTCGCCCGAATCATGCGGTTGACGGCGTTCGAGCCGCCGCCCCCCGCGCCGATTACTTTTATCTTTGCCCCGTTCTGCGGCTCCTCCGTAAATGAAACTCTCATACCCGTTTCTTTTGGCGTCATGCTTCCTCCCCCAGAAATTCGCGATTCCCAAAACTTTTTTACTGTCCTGCAAAAAGTGCTTTCAATCTCCCGGTCCAGCCGCTGGGGCGAGCTCCTGCAAGGCGCCGCGTGCGCGCCCCGTAGAGAACAAGTCCAACCGCCGTCGAGTATTCAGGCTGGGAAACCTCTTCGCTCATCTCCGCGAGCCCCCGCGGCGCGGCCACCCGCACCGGAAGCTTGAACACGTGCTCTGCCAGTTCCACCAGGCCGCGGAGTTTCGCGCCGCCGCCAGTGAGAATAATTCCGGCGGGAATTTGCGATTCGAGTCCGGCGCGGCGCAGTTCATCGCGCACGAGCATAAGAAATTCCTGTACGCGGGGTTCTACGATATCCGTCAACATGCGCGCGAAAATCGTTCGCGGCGGCCGGTCGCCCACGCTCGCGATTTCAATCGGAAAATCCTCTTTCACCAGATCGCGAAACGCGCAGGCATGCTCGCGTTTGAGCCTCTCGGCTTCGGGCATAGGCGTGCGAAGGCCAACAGCTAAATCGTTCGTCACGTGGTCGCCGCCCACTGGAATTGACGTGGTGTGCCGAACAACTCCACCCGTAAAAACAACCATGTCGGTAGTGCCACCGCCGATATCAAGCAGGCAGCAGCCAAGCTCGCGCTCGTCCTGCGTCAGGCACGCCTCGGCGCAGGCCAGAGGTTCGAGAACGGTATCGTCCACGCGCACGCCGGCGCGATTTACGGCCGTAACGATATTCTGCGTGGACGAACCGGAGGCCGTGACGATGTGTACGTTCGCTTCCAGGCGCACGCCCACCATGCCGATTGCATCGCGGATGTTGTCCTGCCGGTCGAGGAAAAATTCCTGTGGCAGCACGTGCAGCACTTCGCGATCTTCGGGCAGCGATACGCCACGCGCAGCTTCAATCGCCCGCCGTACGTCGTCACGTTGAATATCGCGAGGCCGCGCGCCCACTGTGATTCCGCCACGGCTGTTCAATCCGCGCACGTGCACTCCCGCAACTCCGATCACGGCCGACTCGACCGGCACGTTTACAATCGCTTCAGCCTCTTCAATTGCGCGCCGGATCGAACTGACCGCCAGCTCCAGATTCACGATCTGGCCCTTGCGCCAGCCCTTCGATTCCGCCGCGCCGAGTGCCGCAAACTTCGCGCCGCCTTCTTCTTCCATCTCGCCAATCAGCGCACAAGTTTTCGTGCTGCCAACGTCGAGCGCCACCACATACCGGTCTTTCTTCGCCAATTCCGCCGCTCCTTGCTACCCCTTACAGCCGGTGCTTACGCCGATTTCCTTGCCAAATGCTTTTTGTCACCATGCTGAGCCATTTTCTTCGCCGATTTCGCTGCAGGCTTCCGCGACGGAGTCCCCGTGGCTCCTGGCGCGGGCGTATGCACCGGAGCCGGCTGCCCCGCGTCCGCATTCTCGGGATTCACAACGGCCTCGCGGCCGAATCGCAGGTCCACGGATTCCACTCGCCCCGCCGTCGCTCGCCACTCACCGATGTTTTCAAGCAGCGTCCGGTATTTGCCTTCGAAATCGCTGTCGCCGAAATGCACGAGCAGCGGCGTTTCGGTCTGCCCCCAATCGCCGCTCGTCACACCGCCTGGCGAACTTCCGCCAGGAAGGCCGGTAAGCGTCGCACGAAGGTCTTCAGCATCGGCGAGATCCACTTCGCTCACCTGCTCCGTCGCTCCTGGATGCGCGGTCTGAATCTGTTGGATGAATCCGGCGAAGAGCCCCATGCGCCTTTCTCGCTCGTCGATGGGCATTTCGGAGTTGACGCCGCTGACTACCGGAAAATGAAAATTGCCTTTCAACGGCCGCTCGAGAATCATTCCATATGCATCGACAAGACTCGTCTCGCTGCCATCGCGCAGAAATGCGATCGGCGTGCGCTCCGTGATTTCAACTTCGATTCGATTGGGAAGCGCGCGCCGCACCGCTGCCTGTTCCACCCACGGCAACGATTCGATTTGCTTCCGCCGCTGGTCCAGAGGAATACGCAGCACGCTGTGATTGCGGTCGGCGGCAAAAATCCCCAACACGCTCGCGGCTTGAACGTAACGATTCCCCGCGATGTGAATCTGATCGGGCTTTAGCAGCGCCATCGCGGGAGCATGGAACAGAAAATTTTCGATGAAGTACCCCATGCCGAGCACGCCAAGACCGGCAACAATCCAGAGCGACACGCGCAGATACGTCATCCAGGCTTTCCGGCCGAACTTCCGCCGCTTGATCTCGAGCGGCTTCTGCCGCCGCAGATACTTCGGCTCTTCGTCCGCCAGAACTTCCTGCGGATAGACGTCCGCGTCCATGGCCCTCAGTTTCGCCAGAAAATCACCTCGTTCTCGAGCTCCACTCCATAAGCGGCGCGCACCCGCTCGCGCACATCATCAATCAAGCGCAGCATGTCGTCGCAGCTTGCATCAGCCAGGTTCACAAAGAAATTCGCGTGCCGATCGCTCACCGCCGCGTCGCCCACCCGATGGCCCTTCAATTTCAATTCGTCAATCATCCGGCCCGCCGAGCCCCCGGGAGGATTCTTGAAAATGCAGCCTGCGCTTTTTTGATTGAGCGGCTGGCTCGCGCGGCGTTTTTCGTTGCAAACCTTGATACCCGCCAAAATTTCCTTGTACGGCTTCGACGGCAGTTCGAGCTTCACGCGCAGCATCATGTCGTCGTCTGCAAACGACGTGTGCCGATAGTCAAAGCGAATGTCGTTGCCGCGAACAGTCTCCACCTCGCCGCTCGCAGCGCGATACAGCTCAACCTCCCTCACCCACGGCCCGATTTGAGTCCCATACGCGCCCGCGTTCATGCGCAGCGCTCCACCCACGCTTCCCGGAACACCGATCAGCCCTTCCATGCCGCCCAGATCGCGTTTCGCGCAGAAGGTGACCATTCCGCCCAGATCGGCCGATGCATCCACAAACGCCGAATTCCCCTCCACGCGCATTCCAGGATGCGCTGCCGGAAGATGCAGTACGACCCACGGCAATTCGCCATCCGCAATCAACACGTTCGTGCCGCCGCCAAGAAAACGGTGCGGAATCTTCGCGTCGGCCAGCAAACGCATCACATCCGGAATCGTATCGTAGCGATGCAGCAGCAGTTCGTCGGTAACGCCACCGATTCCGAGCGACGTTTTTTCTTTCAGCGACACGGCCGCACGCAGTTCGACTCCCAATTCTTTCAACCGCTCGACAATCGCACTGTCATCAATCCGCATGCGAAGTCGAGACCTGTGTACCCAACAGCATCGCGAGTTGATCGAGAACGCGGCCCACGCTGCCCGCCCCAATCGTCAGAATGGCATCGCCCGGCCGCGCTTCCCGCAACATGAACTCGACGCCCGCCTGCATCGTGCTCGTAAAAACCACATTCTTGTGCCCCGCTGCGCTGATCGCCTCCGCGAGCCGCTCGCCGGTGATGCCCTCAATCGGATGCTCGCTCGCCGCGTAGATTTCGGTGAGCACCAAAACGTCTGCGTCATTGAATGCGCGGCAAAAATCGTCCCAGAGAAATTGAGTCCGCGTGTAACGGTGCGGCTGAAACAAAACGAGCAGGCGTTTGTATCCGCATCCGCGAGCCGCCTCGAGCGTCGCGCGAATCTCAGCCGGATGATGGCCGTAATCGTCAATCAGCGTGACCCCGGCATACACGCCTTTCACCTCGAAACGGCGGCCCACGCCCGAAAATTTCTCGAGTCCCGCTCGAATCAAATCCGCCGGCACATTCAACGACAGCGCCACGGCCGCTGCGGCAGCAGCATTCCGCACGTTGTGAATTCCCGGCGGCGACGGAAGATTGAAAATTCCCAGATCCTCGCCGCGATACGTAAGCCGGAATTCGCTCGCGAGCCCTTTGAGTTTCACGTCGCTAATCACAAGATCTGCCTGGCTTGTGGTCCCATATGTAATCACTGGCCGCTTCACGGAAGGAAGCATTGCCTGCACGTTCGGCTCATCGAGGCACAGAATCACCGCGCCATAAAAGGGAACCCGGTTTACGAATTCAAGAAATACGCTCTGAATTTCCTCGAGCGACCGGTACTGATCGAGATGCTCGCGGTCAATCGTCGTAACTACTGCAACCACAGGAGCCAGCAAAAGAAACGAGCGGTCGCTCTCGTCTGCCTCGACCACCATGTAATCGCCCTGGCCAACGCGCGCGTTCGAGCCCGCATGATTCACCCGCCCGCCCACAACAAACGTCGGGTCGAGCCCCGCCGCCGCAAGAACGGACGCGACCATCGAGGTCGTCGTCGTTTTTCCGTGCGCGCCAGCCACCGCAATCCCATACTTCAGCCGCATCAGTTCCGCCAGCATTTCGGCCCGCGGAATCACCGGAATCTTCAGCCGGTGCGCTTCGATCACCTCCACGTTGTCCGGCCGAACGGCCGAAGAAATCACCACCACGTGCGCCCCATGCACATTCGCGGCTTGGTGGCCTTCGTAGATTTTTGCTCCCAGCTTTTCCAGCCGCGAAGTTACCGGCGTCGCTTTCAAATCCGATCCCGACACCGCATAGCCGCTCGATAGCAGCACCTCCGCGATCCCGCTCATTCCGCTCCCGCCGATTCCGACGAGATGGATACGCTGAAAATTGCGGAACGTGACCATCATGGCCGCGACACCTCTTCAAGCAAGTCCACAATATCTTCCACGGCGCGCGGCTTCGCCAGCGCACGCGCGCGGTCTTCCATTTCCGAAATTTTCCGGGGCTGGTCGAGTAGGGAGAAAATTTCGCCGGTTAATCGCTCGCGCGTGAGTTCGGGCTGCGGGATCAGACGGGCCGCCCCTGCTTTCTGCATTGCCTCCGCGTTGCGCATCTGGTGCGCGTCGGTGGCGGCTCCGAAGGGGATAAAGATGGCGGCGCGTCCTGCGGCAGATATTTCTGCGACAGTAATCGCACCCGAACGGCAGACGATCAAGTCCGCCTGGGCAAACCGCTCCGCCATATTCTCGATGAAGGGTAGGACCTCGGCCTTGAATTCGCGTTTCGCATACGCTACGCGCACGGCATTATAGTCGCCTTCGCCCGTCTGATGCACGATGAAAAGCTGATTTTTTCGCGGTACTAAGAGGTCGAGCGAGTCAACTACGGCTCGGTTGATCGGGAGCGCCCCTCGACTTCCCCCTGTAATCAAAATTGTGAACGGAGCCTGATGCTCCTTTCGCGGCACCGAAAAGAATTCCGGGCGTATCGGGCAGCCGGTAAGAATCGCTCGGCGGCCTAGCTTCTCCGCCGTCTCCTGGTGCGCGACAGCCACCCGTGTAGCCATATTCGCGAGCACGCGATTTGTAAACCCCGGCTCGACGTTCGGCTCGAACACCACCGTGGGAATCGCGCTCAGGGTCGCCAGCAACATCATCGGGCCCGACGCGTAGCCTCCCACTCCGAATGCAGCTGAGAAACGGTGCCGGCGCAAGATCGCGGCAGAGTCCAACATGCCTAGCGGCAAAAGCGCCGCATTGCGAAGCAGCTTCACACCGGTCATGCCTTTCAGTCCGGCCGCTCGTATCGTCTCCAGCGGCAGCCCCCCCTGCGGCACCAGTTTTGATTCAAGCCCGCGTTCGGTTCCCACAATCATCACTCTCCGCTCTCCTCGAGAATCCGTCTCCGATTCAGAATATCCGCGCCGCAGCCATTCGCGCGCGACAGCTATCGCCGGAAAGACGTGTCCGCCAGTGCCCCCACCCGCCACCAGCAACTCTTTTACCGCCGCACTCAACTTTCGTCCGCGTGCTGGCTGATGTTTAACAGCACTCCAGTGGCCAGCAGCATGCCGAGCAAGCTCGAACCGCCGTAGCTGACGAACGGCAGCGGAATCCCCTTGGTCGGCATCAGCCCGAGAACCACGCTCAGATTCACCATTGCCTGGCCCACGACCATCGTCGTGATGCCCAGCGCCAAAAGTCGGCCGAATTCATCGGGCGCTTTCATCGCCGCGACGAATCCCCGCCAGCCATACACCGCGAACAGCAACAACACGACAACCGCTCCGATGTAACCAAGTTCCTCGCAGATGATCGCGAAGATGAAGTCCGTGTGCGCCTCCGGCAGAAAGAAAAGCTTCTGCCGGCTCTCCATCAGTCCCACTCCCGAAAATCCCCCTGAGCCCACCGCGATGAGCGACTGCAGCAATTGAAATCCATGTCCTTGCGGATCGGCACCAGGTGAAAAAAACGACTTGGCGCGCTCGTAGCGATACGGCACGCGTACGATCAGGAGATAAATCGCCGGAATCGCGGCGAGACCAGTGGCAAAGATGTAGCGCAGCGAAAGCCCGGAAACGTAAAGCATCACGAACGCGATCATGAAAATCATGCAGGCAGTGCCCATGTCGGGCTCGGCAAGCACCAGCGCCGCCATCACCAGCACGGTTCCCAGCGCGGGTAGAAGCGAATGTAACGGATCGTTGATGCCGAATCCGCGAGGCTTCCGGCGTATCTCGAGAAACCACGCCAGAAAAAAAATCACCACCAGCTTGGCCAGCTCGGACGGCTGAAAGCTCGCCGGGCCCAAGCGAATCCAGCGATGCGTTGCATGCGAGCGATCGAGAAAAAACACGGCGATCAAAAGCAACAGCGTCACCGAAAGCCCCGTGAAAATCACGCGCGGCTGGCGTAGCTTTCGATAGTCCGTATTCATCAACCAGAACATCCCCGCAATCCCGATGGCGATCCACAGAACCTGCCGCAACAGGAACGTGTAGCCGTTGCCGGTCTGCTGACCCGCCGTCACAGCCGACGCGCTGAACACCATCACGGCACCGATGAAACACAGCGCCAGCGTCACGCCAAACAATTGCCGGTCGGGCTGCAAATTACGTGGCATCGTTGGCACCTTTCTCGAGAGGAATTTCAGCAGCCGCCATACGGGCTGTGCCGCCGCCCGATTCGCGTTTGAGCTGCGCCACAAGCTCCTTGAAAGCGCGGCCGCGGTGCTCGTAGTTTTCGAACTGGTCGAAACTGGCGCACGCCGGCGCGAGCAGCACAACGTCTCCAGGCTTCGCGCGTTCCGCAGCGATCTCGACAGCACGGCCAATCGTGCCCGCATGCTCCATCGGAACGGCGCCTTCAAGCTGCGCGGCGATTTTCTCTGCAGCCGCGCCGATCAGTAAAACCAGTCGTGCGCGCTGCCGGAGCGGCTCGCGTAGTTCACTGTAGCCGGTGCCTTTGTCCTTGCCCCCGAGAATCACGATCAGCGATCCCGGAAACGACTCGATTGCTTTCACAGTGGCGTCCACGTTCGTCGCCTTCGAATCGTTGTAGAAAGCGACGCCATTCACCTCACCAACAAATTCGAGCCGGTGTTCGACTCCCTGAAATGTTTTCACGCCGTTCGCTATGGAAGCCGCGTCCGCCCCAGCTAGAGAGGCTGCGGTACACGCTGCCAGTACGTTCTCTACGTTGTGCTCACCCTTTAACGGAATATCCCCGACCCTCAGCAGCGGGTTTTCCGAACCTTCAATGCGAAAAAAAATTTGACCATCCATCACGAAGCTGCCTTGCGCTACTCGCTTCTTTCTGCTGAACCAGTAGATATGCGGGCGCGACGGCATTCGCCGCGTCACCTCCGGATCGTCGGCGTTCAAAATAGCGAAGTCGCGTTCGAGTTGGTTTTCGAACATCCGCATCTTCGCCGCCGCGTATTGCTCGAACGTTTCATGCCGATCCAGATGATCGGGAGTGAGATTCAACAGCACGCCAATTTCAGGACGGAACGCATCGATCGTTTCCAGCTGAAAGCTGCTGATCTCCGCAACCGTCACCGTCGTGTCCATCGACGACTCCACACGCGCAAGCAGCGGCGTCCCGATGTTCCCCCCGACGAGCGTGGGTATATTTGCGGTCTTCAATATATGCGCCACGAGCGACGTCGTTGTCGTCTTGCCATTCGAACCTGTAATCGCGATGAGCTTCCCTCGCAGAAATCGCCAAGCCAGTTCGATCTCACTCCAAACTGAAATTCCCTGCGAGCGCGCCGCCTCCAGCAAGGGAAGTTTTGCCGGCACGCCGGGGCTGACGACAATCAGATCCAGTCCGGTAAGATCCACCGCCGCACTCGGACCAAGCGCGAGCGCCACGCCCGCCGCCCGAAGCTTTGCAGCCACTTCGCGCAACTCGTCCTCAAGCTTGACGTCCGTTGCAGCCACAATCGCGCCGTATCCCGCGCAGAAGAGCGCGGTAGCCACACCAGTGCGCGCAACCCCCACCACCAGCACCCGCTTTCCTTCGAGATCGAATCCCGGTCTCACCAGCCTACCTCAGTTTTAAAGTCGTCAGCGAAAACAGCGCGAACACCAGCGCCGCAATCCAGAACCGCACGATAATTTTCGATTCGCTCCAGCCAATCAGTTCAAAATGATGATGCAGCGGAGCCATCCGGAACACGCGCTTCCCGGTCAACTTGAATGACCCCACTTGAATGATCACCGACAGCGCTTCCAACACAAAAACTCCCCCAATCGAAAGCAACAAAATCTCCTGCTTGATGATCACCGCCACGGTTCCAATTGCGCCACCGAGCGCCAGCGACCCCACATCTCCCATGAACATCTCCGCCGGATGCGCGTTGTACCAAAGAAATCCAAGCGACGCGCCCACCACCGACCCGCAAAAAATCACCAGATCGCCCGCATCAGGAATCTTCTGAATCTCGAGATACTCCGCAAACCGCGCGTGGCTCGAAATGTAGGTCAGCACCGTCAGCGCCGCGGACGAAACCAGAACGCATCCGATCGCCAGCCCGTCCAGCCCATCCGTCAGATTCACCGCGTTCGAGCAGCCCACAATCACCAGCACGAGAAACAAAATGAAGGGCACAAAAGCCAGCGGCCAGATGTATTGGTGCGTGAGCAGCGAGTCGATAACCAGGTCGGGATGCAAACGCTTGTCGAAAGGAACGCTCAATTGCGTCGAATACGCTCCGTGCGCCTGCAACGTGAGCAGCACCGCGCCAACGCCCGCGCACGTCAGCACCTGATACAAAAATTTCACGCTCGGCCGCAGCCCCATATTCCGCCGCATTACCACTTTGTTGTAATCGTCGATAAATCCAATCGTGCCAAACGCAATCGTCGCACCCACCGCCAGCAAAACGTACAAATTGCGGAGGTCAGCCCACAGAAGCGTGGGAATCACGATCGCCGCGACGATCAGCACTCCTCCCATCGTGGGCGTGCCGGCCTTCTTCTGGTGCCCTTGCGGCCCCTCTTCACGAATAAACTGCTTCACCTGCAACTCGCGCAGCCGGTCAATCACCCAAGGCCCGAGAAGCAGCGAAATCAGAAGTGCCGTGAGACTCGCAACCGCCGTGCGAACCGTGATATAGCGAAAAACGTTCAGCGGGCTGAAATAGGGGCGCAGTACATAAAAGAAAAGGTAGTAGAGCATTTCAGCCCTTCACCTTTTGTTCCGCTTCTACTCTCTCCTCGCTCGATTTCGAAGCGATGCGCTTGTGCGCAGACTCAATCGCTTCCAGAATTTTCTCCATGCGCACACCGCGCGATCCCTTCAGCAAAAGCAAATCGCTGCCCTCGATGAACCCGCTGATGAACTTCGCCGCTTCGCCCGCATTTTCGAAAAACCGCGCTCGGTCTTTGGGATGCCCCGCTTCGATGGCTGCCTGAACCAATTCCGCCGCATGGCCCTGCACGCCGAAGATCCAATCAATCTTGTGCAGCGTGGTGGCGTGCCGCCCGCACTCGCGATGCAATTCCGGCGCGGACGCACCCAGCTCCAGCATCTCGCCGGCAGCCAGAATTCGACGGCGATAGCCGGGCGTCGCCGCCAGCAGTTCAGCTAGCGCAGCAAGCGCCGTGGGACTCGAATTGTAAGAATCGTTGATGACCGTAAATCCGTCTTCGAATCGCACCACCTCGCCGCGCTTATCAGCCGGCAGAAGCGACGGAAACACGCGCCGCGCATCTTCTGCGCCAATTCCCCAAACGCTCGCCGCAGCCAGCGCCGCCACCGCGTTCATCACGTTGTGCCGCCCGATCAACGGCAATTCCAGCCGCCCGCGGCCCGCTGGCGATACGAAATCGAATGCCGATCCCTCGACCCCCCGCTCCTCAATTTTCTCCGCGCGAAACTCTGCGCGCGACGAAGCGCCAAACCAAACCACTCGTCCGCGCACCACTTCCGAAAATCGCGCTACGCGCTCATCGTCCGCATTCAGCACAGCAGCGGCGCTGGGCCACGCCAGATTTTCAATCAACTCGCGCTCGGCGAGCGCAATCTCGTCAATCGACGCGAAGAATTCCAGATGCTCTACCGCCACACGCGTAATCACGCCCACATCGGGCCGCGCAATCTGCGCCAGCCGGGCCAGTTCCCCGCGATGCGACATCCCCATCTCAATAATCGCCGCATCGTATTCATCGCTCAGTCCCAGCAGCGTCAACGGCAGGCCGTACTCGTTGTTCAAATTTCCTTGCGTCTTCAGAACGCGGAACCGCGTGCCCACGAGCGCCGCCAGAATTTCTTTTGTGGTGGTCTTTCCGATCGACCCCGCCACGCCCCCGATCTTTCGTCCCGGTTTCGCCTTTCGCCACCGATCGCAAGCCCGCGCGGCCAAGCGATGCAGTCCGTCGAGCGTGTCGTCGACAACAAAAAGTTTTCCGCGAATTTCCGCCGCGTATTCCGATGCGCGCTCCCGCGCCACCACCCCGGCTGCCGCTCCACCAGCCAGAGCCCCGGCAACAAAACCGTGTCCATCGTGACGCGGACCGCGTACGGCGATAAACAGTTCTCCGGCCCGAACAGTGCGTGAATCAATCGACACGCCGGCCACCCCGGCCACGGGGTCAAGGCCCGCGGGCACCGGGACACCCAGCGCTTCAGCCACTTCCGCCACTCGCCACCGCATTCGGTCTCCAACAGGCTCTGCTTCAATTTCAAGCGCAAGCTCTCAGGATACGAAATTGCTTCTACTTCTTCGCGGTCTGCTTCGAAAATCCCTTGCTGCGCAAAATCTCTCGCGCCTTCTCGCGATCGTCAAACTCAAACGTGCGATCGCGCAAAATCTGCGTGTTCTCGTGACCCTTGCCCGCCAGCAGCACGATGTCTCCAGCGCGCGCTTCGTCAAAGGCCATTCCCAGCGCCGTCTCGCGATCCTGCTCGATCCGGTAGTTCCCGTTTACCTTCTGCAAGCCCACGACCACGTCGTTGATGATGCGCAAGGGATCTTCCGTGCGCGGATTGTCGCTCGTCAAAATCACCAGGTCGCTCAACGACCCCGCCGCCTCGCCCATCAGCGGACGCGTCGAACGGTCCCGCTCTCCGCCCGCCCCAAAAAGCGTGATGATGCGTCCCGATGGATTCAGTTCCCGCGCGGTTGCAATCAGATTGCGCATCGCATCGTCCGCATGCGCGTAATCCACCACTACGTAGAACGGTTGGCCCTCATCAATCTGTTGAAAACGCCCCGGCACAAGCGCCAGATTCACAATTCCCTCTTCGATCTTCTCATTGGGAATTTCCAGCGCGATCCCGGCGCCAATCGCCGCCAGAATGTTGTAAACATTAATTCGCCCCACGAGCGACGAGCGCACCTCGATCTTCCCGGCAGGGGTCTGCGCGGTAAACTCCAGGCCCTTAAAACTTAGCGCAAATTTCTTCGTCGTCAGATCGGGTTCGCCTTTCAGCCCATATGTGAGCGTTCGTTTCGCAAGCCCTTCAAGCCGTGTCGCGTACGAATCGTCCGCATTGATCACCGCAACATGGGGAGCCCCGGCGCCGGTGCCCTCGAACAGCCGGCGCTTGGCCGCGAAGTAATCCTCAAACGTCTTGTGAAAATTCAGATGGTCGCGCGTCAAATTCGTAAAAATCGCCGCCGCAAAATGGCAGCCCCACACACGCTCGAATGCCAGTGAATGCGAACTCACCTCTAACACCGCATGCGAGCCGCCGGCATCTCGCACTTCCGCGAACATATGCTGCAAGTCGAGCGACTCGGGGGTCGTGTTCGTCGCTTTCCGGCTGCCTTGCGGCGTCCGGTATCCAGTGGTGCCAACAAGCCCGCTCGTAAATCCCGCAGCCTGCACAATCGAATCCACCAGAAACGCAGTCGTCGTCTTTCCATTCGTTCCAGTGATTCCCACGAGCTTCAGCACGTCCGCCGGATGTCTATAGAAGTTGGCAGCCGCCTGCGCGAGCGCTCGGCGCTCCTTGCCCGCCGGAATTTCAATCCACGTTGTTTCAGCGCGCACGTCTGCTGGTCGCACAGCCGAACTTGCGATCACCTTCGCGCCGCGTTCAATCGCATCGCTCACAAATTTATTCCCATCCACTTTCTCGCCGGGAAGCGCGAAGAACATCGCACCCGCTGCGACCTTGCGGCTGTCGTATGCAATCGAATGCACCGTGGGATCGGGCTGCCCACTTATACGAACCTCGGCAATTCCGTCTAGAATGTCTGCAAGCTCCATCTGCATTTCTTCGGGTCCGTTTCCCCTTGTCTTCGCTCTCCCGTTTTTGCCCGGTTTGGTTCGGTCCCGTTCCATAACGAAACTCAATTCCCCGCTCCCTTCACCGATGCCGGCAGCAACTGCCCCGCCTTGCCAAATCGCACTGTCAGCCGCGTGCCTCGCACAACCTGCGTGCCGGCCTCGGCAGACTGTTCCAACGCAACTCCGCTGCCAATCAGCGCAGGCACAAGCCCGATCCGCGAACACGCCTCCGTGACGCTTCGCACCGTCTGCCCCGCCAGGTTCGGCACGATCACGGTTTCCTGCTCTCCAAACGCAATCGTCGGCGCGCCCGGCTTCGAATCGTTCTTCTCGACCTTGTCGATCTTCTCGGCCATCGACTCGTTGCCTATATGGTTTTCGTCAACGCCACCACCGGCCTCGCTGCCGATTCCCGCCGGGACCGGTTGCCCCTGATCGCTGTTCTTTGCAGTTTGCGCATCCGATGTCGATGGCACATCGCGCGGCACATCGAGATAGGTAAGCACCTGCTCGGCGACGCGCTTGAAAACGGGACCGCCAACTTCGCCGCCATGGTGCGCGCCCACCGGCGAATTGAGCACTACAAGAATCGTCACAGCCGGCTCATTCACCGGCGCAAAACCCACGAACGATGAATTGTATTGGTTCGGCGAGTAACGTCCCGTCGCCGGATCAATCTTTTGAGCCGTCCCGGATTTCCCCGCCGCTGTATAACCGTCGAGCTGCGCCGGCTTCCCGGTGCCTTCCAGAATCACCGTCTCCATCATCTCGCGCACCGTTGCTGCAGTTTTCGCGTCAGTCACTTGTTCAGGTTCAGCAGCAGCGCGCGTGTATGCGGACGTTCCGCCGCGCACTTCCTTTACGATGCGCGACCGGTACAATGTGCCGCCGTTCGCAATCGCCGAAATCGCCGACACAATCTGCACCGGGGTCACGCTTACTTCCTGTCCAATCGCCAGCGAACCAATCGAGCTCGCCGTCCAATTCTCCAACGGACGCAGCAACCCGCGATTTTCGCCGGGCAACTCGATCCCGGTAAGCTGGCCGATCCCGAACGCTCGCATCGTTTCGTAAAACTTCGGCGCGCCTAGTCTGAGCGCAACCTTGATTGAACCCACGTCGCTCGAATGCGCCAGGACCTGCTGCACGCTTAGCACTCCAAACGGATGCCAGTCGTGAATCAACCGGCCCGCCACGAGTATCGAGCCCATCTGGCAATCCACTAGGTCCGATGGCCGCGCAGCTCCATTTTCAATCGCGCCCGTCATCGTTACCACTTTGAATGTCGAACCAGGTTCGTAAGCGGCAGACACCGCGCGATCCATTCGCACTTCATCTGGAAAGCTGCCCGGATTATTGGGATCGAATGTCGGCCGCACGGCAACAGCGAGCAACCGCCCGTTGTTCGGATCTTGCACAACGACTGCCCCGTTCTTCGCGTGCGTCTCTTCGATCGCCCGCTCGAGTTCCTTCTCGGCAATGTACTGAATCGTTTGATCGATCGTGAGCACCACGCTCGCGCCGGGATCCGCAGCCGATTCCGTCCGGTCGTACCAGCGCCGCCGCCCGTCCGCCATCACCATCATTTTCCCGGGACGCCCGCGAATCTGCTTGTCGAGCGCGTACTCGATGCCTCCGTTGCCCTTCTCGTCCACATCCACATAGCCCAGAACGTGCGCCGCCAGCTCGTGCTGCGGATACACTCGGCGGTTTTCCTTCTGGAAGAAGACGCCGCGCAAATTCATGTCCTGAATTCGCTGCACGGTTTCAGGCGAGAGCTTCTTCGCCAGCCTCACCGGCGTGTGCGCTTCGCGAATTTTTGTTTCCAAGTCGTCGGGCGACATGGCGAGGGCCGGCGCCAAGAGCCGCGCCACCATTTCCGCATCGGTAATTTCGGCCGGGTCGCCGAAAACGGAATCCATCGGCAAGCTGATCGCGAGCTCCCGGCCTTTGCGGTCGTAAATCACGCCGCGCTTCGGGCTGATTTCGAAAACTCGCTGCTGTTGGTGCTGGGCCTTGGTGAAGTACTCGCCGTAGCAGAACAACTGAAGATAACTGAGGCGACCGACGACAACCGCCATCCAAACCACTGCGCAAACCCAAACGACGAACCAGCGGAGACGCGGCCTGCGCTGCTCCATGGAATCCGGCCTACCCTGTCTGAAGCTTTGCCGCGGCCTTCGCAGTTGCGTCACCGAAGTTCCGCGCGAACCCGTCGGTGTTGCCTCTCACAAATCTCGAAATGAAATCTCGCTAGCGAGTCGGCAATCCGCTAAGGCCGAACCATCTGCCCGCCAGCCCGCGCCTGCGCCACCACCGCGTCGCTCGCATCCGCCGAGCTCTGTTGTCCCGGCGCAGCCACCGTCAAACCCAAATGCTGCCGCGCAAACTTATCAATCCGCCCGGGCGCCCGCAAAGTCGCATCCTCCACGTGCAACTGCTGATTGAGCTCGACCGCCTGCGACCGCGCCGTCTGCAGCTGTTCGAGCTGGTAGTGAAGCTGAATGCATTCAAAATGCTGCCAGGCATAGCTCAGCAAACACGCCGCCATCGCCGCGCCAATCGCCACCGTTCGCCAGCAATCATTCAGCCGAGCCTTGGGCGTCGGCCGCGCCAATCGCGAATTATCAATGCGTTTCACTGTGTGATACTGCGTCGTATGAGAATGCGTCATGACCCGCTCCCAGCCGTCAGAACCTCCGCCGGCGACAATTTCTCCGCCACGCGCATTTTTGCGCTGCGCGCCCGCGGATTCGTTCGAATCTCTTCTTCGCCAGGTTGGATCACTTTTTTGGTGAGCACCTGAAAACTTCCTTCGCGGGCCAGGTCCTGAAAGGCGCGTTTCACGAGTCGATCTTCGAGTGAGTGATAACTGAGGACGATCCACCGTCCTCCAGAATTCAAAGTGGCAGGGGTCCGCGAAAGAAACTGCCCGAGTTCCTCCGACTCTCGATTCACCGCTATCCGCAGCGCCAGAAACGTTTTTGTCGCGGGTTGCAGTCTCTGCCTTCCCCTTGCTTTTCGGACCCCTGCCACAATCGTTGCCAGATGTTCGGTGTCGCGGATCGGCCGCGCTCGAACAATTGCTCTGGCGATTCTTCGTGAATCTCTCTCCTCCGCCTTCTGATACAGGAGATCGGCCAGCTCTTTCTCCGGCCAGTAATTCACAATTTCGTCTGCCGTCAGCGCATCGTCAGGATTCATGCGCATGTTCAACGGCGCCGCCCAGCGGAATGAAAATCCGCGCTCAGGGCTGTCCAGCTCCAAACTCGAAATCCCCAGATCGGCAATCACTCCATCGAACGGAGGCAGATTCAAATTCGCCGCCACTTCGCCGATCTTCGAAAACTCTGCGTGCACCAGACTCACCCGCCGCTCGTGCGCCTTCAATCGCTCCCGCGCAATTTCGAGTGCCTGCGGATCGCGATCCATCCCCACCAAACGCCCCGTCGTCAGCCGCTCGGCGATCGCAATTGAATGCCCGCCTGTGCCAACGGTGGCATCCAGATACGTGCCCTCGGGCCGAATCTGCATCCAGTCCACAACTTCTTTCAGCAGGACCGGTATATGCAGAACGCTCAAAAGCTAGATGCCCAGATCTTCCAGTACCTTTTCGTCTTCCGCCGTGATGGGATTACGATTCAGTTGTTCGAGGAATCGCGCGTGGTTCCATACTTCCAGATAAGTGAGCTGGCCTTGAATATCGACCTCGCCCTTCATCTGCGCCGATTCCCTCAATACCGGTGGAATTAGAATGCGCCCCTGCCCATCCACCTCGACCAGCTGACCGTAGTAATTGGCCCGTGCTAAAAACTTTTGCTTCGCCCGGTTGTAAGAGGATTGCTTCGCGAGTTTCTTCTCGATCTCTTCCCACGCCTTCATGGGATAGATCCTCGCGTACTCGCCGCTGGAACTCGTGACGTAGAATTTCTTGCCCGACTTGCGCAATTCGGCCAGAAAATCGGCGGGGATCTTCACCCGTCCTTTTTCGTCCACAGTTGCCGAATAGTTGCCCCGCAGCATGAAAACCTTCGTCGCCCGGCGTGTACGACCTGGGAATCACTCGCCTTGCCACCCCTGCATTGCGCCACTTCTGGAACCACCCGACTGCGCCCACTGCTTAACACCTTCTACCACTCTGCGCCACTTCTTCCCACTTTGTGCCCCGATTGTAGATAGGTTCTTCCGCGTGTCAAGTTAAATTCTTCGAGAAAATCAATTTTCTTTGTGGAAAAAACGAACTGCGCGCGCCGTTTTCTAGTGCCTGCGCTTGGTCAAAACCACAATTACTTGTGGTAAGAAAAGTCGCCTCATCGCACGCCTAGTTGTCCGATTGATGGGAAAATCCAAAAATGTATTGTAAGAGTTAATAAAAAATTTCTTCGGAGAGTGAACTACTGTGCCGCGGGGGCACTGCGCAGCGTGCTCAGGCTTCTCACCATGGACTGTTCGTCAGGGTTCAACCCCTGCATGAACTTCGGGTCATTCAGCGCTTTCTCCCGGTCCGCAGGGTTCATACCCTGCAATGTGTGCAGCTTCCCGTTTACCGCCTGGCGCCGCTCCGGTGTCATCTCCTGCCATTTCGGCAGCAGTTCATTTTTCACCTTGTTGCGATCTTCAGGCGAAAGTTGCTGCCATCTGTTCGCCCGTTCCCTCAAAGCATTCTTCTGATCGGGCGTCAGATTGTTCCATTTCTGCAGGTTCTGCCGTATCTGCTGTTGACGTCCCGGTGGAAGACTCTGGAATCGCTCATTGTTCTGCATAAAGCGTTCCTGCTCCGCGGGCGGCTTGTCGCGAAGATTCTCCACCCACTTCGGTGGCAGCCCGGCCATCCCGCGCCCATTGCTTCCGCCACCATTCGCGCCGCCGTTCGCTTGCGCATTCGCCGCACCGGCACCTTCAGCATGCGAATTTTCAGCCGCAGCCGCCGCGTTCTGACGCGTTTCATTGGGACGCTGCTCGTTCGGACGCGTCCCACCTGAATTGGTGCTCGCCGCGGTCGCAGGTGGATGCGCCGCCGCGCCCGCGCCCGCCTGCCCATTTGCGCGCTGAGCCGGCGGATGTGCCTGCGGATTTGCCTGCGGATTTGCCTGCGAATGACCCTGCGCACCGTATGCACGCGCTGCCGCTTGCCTCCGCGCTCGCATCATCGCGCGCCGCTGCTGTTGCGCGGCAGCCCACTGGCCCTGCTGCGCCGAGACAGGCCCCGCCGCAAGCCCTAAGAAGAGCCCGCAAGCCAGCGCGATCAGTAGCGTGAAACGACGCACCTACATCCCTCCCGTGTCATCCTGCTTCAAATCGTCCTTCGACTTATCGGTCGCCGCCGGCACGGGAAGCTCCGACAGCGCGTCAAACTTCGACAGCACGTCGTAGTTCTCCAGCACGCCTAGATTCTCGATCACCTGAAATTGCTGCTGCTCTGTAACCGGAGCCGGCATTGTTGCCGTCGTCGAATAATCACGCGGCAAACGCGACACCCACACGCACAGAGCAACCAGCAACGCCATCGAAAGCGCCAGCCGCGGCTGCGGCACAAACCATCGGAACCAGCCCGGACGCGGCTCATCCGCAATCCGCTGCCGGATACGCGCATCGAATCCAAGCGAAGGCTCTTCGATCGGCATCTCGTCCAGCACATTCCATACTTTGCGAAACTCCTCAGCGCGCGTCCGGCACGCCGCGCAACTCGCCAGGTGGTCTTCCACTTCCATCCGCTCAGCAGAATTCGCCCGGCGGTCCAGATACGCAATCAGCTCTTTTGAAACATCTTCGCACTTCATCACGGCCTTCCTTCCCCCGCGCGATTCCCTACTGGCTGCTGCGCCATCAGCGGAGCCAGTTCGATTCGCAGGGTCTCGTAAGCGCGAAACAAAAGCGATTTCAACGCGCTCTCCGAGCATTCCAAAACTTTCGCAATCTCTCCGTAATCCATCTCTTCATATTTATGCAGCAGCACTGCCGCGCGTTGCTTTTCCGGCAGCGCCTGGATCGTCCGGCGGATAAATTGGGCGCGGTCCCGTTCGATCATATGCTCGTCGATCCGCATCTCTCGCGTGGGTATTTGAATCGGCGACTCATCTTCATCGGCAGGAGCGTCAATCGAAACTTCCATCCGCTGGTGGCGATTGTCGCGAATCGAATTCAGCGCCAGGTTCGTGGCAATGCGGAAAAGCCAGGTGGTGAACTTCGCGCCCGCGAAATAATCCTTGCGCGCGCGATAAATCCGCAGAAAAACTTCCTGCGCCAGGTCCTCTGCCGTCGCCGTATCCCGAACCATTCGATAGAGGAAATTGACCAGTGGCGTTCGATACTTCTGCAATAGAAGCTCGAAGGACGCAGTGTCCCCCGCCTTCACGTCCATCATCAATTGGACGTCGGTCCTGGCCATAGCCTCCACAGTGTATCTAACACACACAAAGCCATAAAGTTGCGGAGCGCCGCTTTGAGCCGAACCAGGCACGTATCAAGACGGCAACCTAGCCCCGGCTCGCTTCACTAAACCGATAAAGTAGGTATAACGCCTTTCCTATGATAGGGTTAAGAGAGATGCAATGAGCCCACGGTTAGTATTGGTAGCCGCCATATTTATATTGCCGGCCGCGAGCCATGCGCAAAAGCCACGCGACGACGCTCAATCGCCATCCCCTTCCGTATGCGTCTCCTCGGAAGACGACGCCGCCATTTATTCTGCGGCCCTAACCAAGGTCATCCTCAAGGACAGGACGGACCGACATCAGGTCGTGCTCCTTTCTCAGACCTCGACCGCCTATCCGCCGGGGCTGGGCGCCTTCACCTCCCTTGCAAAACCGGATCGAAAGCAACTGCTGGACTCAGCCGCCATCGTGACCAAGAACGACTTTGATGCGAAGGCCAAGCTGGATTGCGACCTCACCACAATTACCGATCTCAGCGCCAACGTAGCTTTCGTGAGCCCAAAGGAAAGAGACGAATTCTTCTCGAAAGCTAGCGAGTGGAAAGACTTCGCCCAGAAATATCCGAACGCCGCCGGATTTACGATCGTATCGGCTATCGGATTCAACCATTCACATGATCAGGCGCTCGTCTATGTGGGAAACTCGTGCGGGATGCTCTGCGGAGCTGGCTACGTCGTGCTGCTCGAAAAGAAAAAGGACAAATGGATAGCCGCGAAGGTAGCTAAAATTTGGATTGCGACATGAGCTCTCTCGCACGCTTCTTCTTCGGACGCGCGCAAGGCCCCGCAACCACCGTGCTCATTCGTCTTGCCGTGGGATTGATTTTTCTCACCCAAGGAATCCTTAAATACATCGATCCCGCTATGGGCGTAATTCGATTTACAAAAATAGGATTTCCACATCCGTACTTCACCGCTCACTTTGTGGGTGCCGTCGAGATTGCCTGCAGTTCTTTGGTGTTGCTCGGTCTCTGGACAAGTCCTGTGGCCCTTCCGCTCCTCATCGTGATTTCCACCGCAATCGCGACGACAAAGATCCCCGAGTTGTTCCGTTCCAACCAAGGATTCTGGTACATGGTAAGCGACGCGCGGACTGACTTTGCTATGTTCTGCTGCCTGATCTTTCTGCTCTTGGAGGGCGGGGGAAGCTGGGCTCTCGACGCTCGCCGTCGCTCGAGTACGCTGTGAGGTGCATGCTGAGGTACATGGGATGAACAACGACGCTTTCTCACGCCGGCAATTTCTCAAAACAACCGGCCTCGCAGCCGGAACATTCCTAGTCTCACCCGCGATCGCCCGCCGTGCCCTGGCCACTCAGACGGAATCCGCCACTCCCGACTACGTGCTTCACATCAAAAACTCGGTCGTGGAGATCGCTCCCAAACGCTTCATCTCGGTGACCACGTACAACGGGCAGTTCCCAGGGCCTCTGCTTCGCTTTAAAGAAGGCCAGCCGGTCACCATCGACATCTTCAACGACACCGACACTCCCGAACAGCTCCATTGGCACGGACAGCGCGTTCCCACCGACGTTGACGGTGCCGCCGAGGAAGGGACGCCCTTCATTCCAGCCCAAGGAACACGTCGCATCACTTTCACTCCGAATCCAGCGGGTCTTCGCTTCTATCACACCCACAATCGCGCGGGCGCCAATCTCGCGGCCGGACAATACAGCGGCCAGGTCGGACCAGTTTACATCGAGCCCAAAGAAAATCCCGGACGATTCGATCGCGAAATGTTTCTCACCCTGAAAGAATTCGAGCCCACGTTGAGTCAAGGCGGCGACATGCCGCAGGATTTCTTGTCTCCCGCAACGGAAGTGAAAGAACTGAAGGACGCGGGCGAGTCTCTGATGAAAGCGTCGCTGGCCAAGGGGATGAAACACGGATTCGAAGTGAGCTACAACTCATTCACGATCAACGGACGCATGCTCGGCCACGGCGAGCCAATCCGTGTGAAGCGCGGCGAACGCGTGCTGTTCCACATCCTGAATGGCAGCGCCACGGAAATTCGCAGCCTGGCCTTGCCCGGCCACACTTTTCAAGTGGTCGCGCTCGATGGAAATCCCGTCCCAAATCCCGTGGCCGTCCCGGTTCTATGGCTCGGAACAGCCGAACGCATTTCCGCCATCGTGGAAATGAAGCATCCGGGCGTGTGGATTCTGGGGGATTTGGATAACGACGACCGCCGCCATGGCATGGGCCTCGTAGTCGAATACGCCGGACAAACTAGCAAACCAGCGTGGATCGCTCCGCCAACATTCAAATGGAACTACGCCCGCTTTGCGAAAACCGGCGCAACGGCTGCGCCTCCCGACGATACCGTTGAGATGACTTTTGCGAAAGACAACGCTGCCGAAGAAGGTTTTAATCGTTGGACGATCAACGGCATCGCCTATCCAATGACTCAGGCGGTAATTCCCGCCACGTTCCACCTCAAAAAAGGAAAGCGTTACCGCCTGCACATGCGCAACGCGAGCGACGACATTCACCCCATCCATCTGCACCGGCACAGTTTTGAACTAACGAAACTCGCGGGAATCGCCACTGCCGGAATTCTCAAAGATGTATTTATGCTTGGTGGCTATCAGGAAGCCGAAGTCGATTTCGTAGCCGATAATCCCGGCCTCACCCTTTTTCACTGCCACCAGCAGTTGCACATGGATTTCGGATTCATGACGCTCTTCGACTACGTCTGATCGAAACTGACCAATTCGAGGAAGACTCGCGAAGCGGCATTCGAGGCGAGCATCTACAAATGAAATATCGCCTTCAGTCCCAGCATCACCGCAACCCCCGCAAATACCATCACCGCCATCCCAAATTTCGGCTCCCGGTTCACTTCCGGAATTAAATCCGACGCCGCCACATATAGCGTCACCCCCGCGGAAAACGGCAGCGCAAACGCCACCGTCCCCCGCAGCAGAAACATCAACGCCATGCCCAAAAGCGTCGCCCCACCCAAAACAACGGCCGACAGAAACGCCGCCCGCTTCGTCTGCCCACTGGCCAGCATCAACGACGCGACCGTGAACCCCTCCGGCAGCTTATGCAAGAAGATCGCAATGAAAATCAGGCTCCCCAGCCACGCCGAGACCAAAAGTCCTGACGCAATCGCCACACCATCGAAAAAAGTGTGGATCACAAGCCCCAGCAGCGCCGCATAGCTCGCATGCGCATGCGAGATTTCTTCGTGATGCGTCTCCTCGCCAAAATGAAAATGCGGCGCAATCGTGTGCTCGAAAAAGTGAACCAGAAAATATCCAGCGAGCACAAAAAAGAAAACGGTGTCGGAATTGTTGGCGAGCGCCCCAGCCGGAGAAGACCCTGCCCGCAACTTCAGCGACTCAGGAATCATTTCCAGCATAGCCGTCGCCAGCATGAATCCCGCGCCCAGCGCGATGAAATACTTCAGAAAATCATGCGACCAGCCCCGGTGCGCGATCAACGACCCGCCAATCACGTTCGCCCCCGCTGCCGTCAATCCAAGCAGCACGGCGAGCAGCAATCGTGATCCGTCGGCGAAATGCATTAGCTCACCCGGAATGCCGGAACAAAATCACATCGCCATCCTGCACGATGTAATCTTTGCCTTCCAGCCGCACCTGCGCCTTTTCGCGCGCAGCGCCAAAGCTCCCGGCTTTCAAAAGATCTTCCCAATTCACCACCTCCGCCTTGATGAACCCGCGCTCCAGATCGGAGTGAATCGCCCCCGCCGCT
Source organism: uncultured Acidobacteriota bacterium (assembly GCA_963729525.1). Lineage (GTDB taxonomy): Bacteria > Acidobacteriota > Terriglobia > Acidiferrales > UBA7541 > Palsa-295. The sequence continues at coordinate 155,787 of CAVSOB010000005.1, read as the reverse complement.
TTCTGCGCCGTCATGCCGCGCTCGATCGTCCACGCGCGCACTTCCGGCTCGCCGCAAGTAAGAAATGAGAGCAGCCCCAGCAGCCGGTAGCTCGCCTGTATCAACCGGTCGCGGCCGGATTCGGCGAGGCCATATGCCTTCATCATCTCGGCAACTTCTGCGTCATCAAGTTCAGAAAGCTCCGCTTCGATTTTTCCGCAAAACGGCACCACGGCTGTCTGCGGCTTCGAAGCCAATTTCTCAAGACGATACTTCTCCACCACGCGGTCTATATCCGCCGCCTCTTCGTCCCCCAGATTCAGGACGTAGAGCATTGGTTTGCGCGAGAGAAACATGAAGCCCGTCAGCATCTTGATTTCCTCGGGCTTGAATTCTAGTTCGCGCAACGGCTTCTCCGATTCGAGCGCCTGCCGGCACCGGTTCAGCAAGGCCAGCTCAGTCTCAAGGATTGTTTCCTTCTTTTTCTTCAGATCCTTTTCGACGCGCTCGATCCGCTTCGTAGCCTGCTCCAGGTCATACAGCATCAGCTCGATCTCGACGCTCTCGATATCGCGCAAAGCATCGAGTGAGCCCGCCTCATGCGGCACAGCCGGATTTTCAAACAGTCGCACCACGTGCGCCAGCGCGTCCGCCTCGCGCAATGGCACCAGCGACGCAGAATTCTTCTCCCGGTCCTTCTGCAACCCGCCAATATCCACATACTCGATCGTCGCGTATGTCACTTTCTTCGGCTGGAACGCCTCCGCCAGCTTCGCCACCCGCGCATCCGGCACCCGCGCAATCCCAAGATGCATCTGCGCGGGCGCGCTTCGCGTGTCAACCTTCGCGCGCGTCAAAATCCGAAACAGACTCGTCTTCCCCACCTGCGGCAATCCAATAATTCCAGTTTGCATAATTAAAAGTACGTGCCGCCGGACATACTTCCAGCACGGCGCTCGGCCTCCTGTGTAATTGGTCAGAATAACATCGAACGCCGACAGCAGCACTAGCTTTGCCGCGCTGATACGGGCCGAACCTCTGTTAATTGCGACAAAAAAGCGATCTCCGCTGATTGGATGAGTTTTATTACCTCACACTTCACGGCGTCTTACAGATATGCGCAAGCTTTGTGGGGGGAGAAGTCTAGGCTTCGAGCTTCAGTTGGAATTGTTCGAAATTTCTGGGTCACCGGCCGCGTTGGCCTGTGCTTCATTTGGCGGGGGCTGATTGATTGCAGCGCCGGCAGGACCGTCCAGCGGACCCGAAACCGGTGGCAAAAGTTCGGCCTTCTCCTGGAAAGACTCCGGCGATTGGCTTTTCGCGAGCTCATCAACAACTCGTAACAACGTTGCAGTGTCGGGTTTCGCCACCACGTGACACACTCCGGCCTTTTTGGCTTCGAGATCGATCGTCGCAAATTTGTGAAGCGTGAAAATCACGATAGGAATGGACGGCAGAACTTTGCCAATTTCTCTCGCAGCGCTGAGCCCATCCATCTCGGGCATCGCCAAATCCAGAATAATGAGGCTAGGCCTTAGTTCCAGGGCTTTTTCGACCGCTTCGCGCCCACTTGCAACAGAAGCGCACACTTCCCATCCGTCATGGCTCGCGAGTAATTCGCCCAGGCGGCCTCTCACCACCTCGTTATCGTCAGCAATCAAGATACGTGTCGCCATCGCCCTAGAATCTCAGTGTCGTATACCCTACAAACGCTTGTGAATACCATGCATACGGTATAAAACGCTGAGGGCAAAAAAATGGCTCTAACTAAACTCGCAATCGTGCAACCCGGTGAGAGAACAAACCCTACAGGAAAACCCGTACGCAACAAACTATTGCTGGCCATACCTGATGAAGAATTTCGAAGGATTCGCTCCCGTCTGCATTTCATAGAGTTGCCGCACCATTTCATTCTTCATCAACCTCACCAGACCGTCCGCTTCGCCCACTTTCCGAATACCGGTCTGATTTCGCTGGTTGTCGAGTTGAAAGATAGAAGGACCGTGGAAGCAGGCCTCCTCGGCAACGAAGGAGCCTCTGGAATGCCGGCGGTTCTCGGCTTGAGCAGAAGTCCGCTTCGAGAGATCGTTCAAATTGAAGGTGACGCATTCAGGGTGCGGGTCAATGCGCTGAAGGAGCTACTGCCTTCCACTCCGGTTCTTCAAGCCACCTTGAATCGCTACGCTGCCGGACTCGCCATGCAAGTAGCACAAACGGCGGCATGCAATCGCCTTCACAAAATCGAGGAACGCCTTTCTCGCTGGTTGCTGATTGCCCAGGATCGAGTCGATTCAGGAATTGTCCCGATCACACACGACTTCCTCGCCACAATGCTGGGCACGGATAGGCCAAGCGTCACTATCGCAGCGGGCGTGCTCCAAAGAGAAGGCATAATCGAATACACCCGCGGATCGGTGAGAATTCTGAACCGGAAGAAGCTCGAATGGTTCGCCTGCGAGTGCTACGCCCTCATCAAACAATACAATAGCTGACCTCGCCAGTTTCTCCACGCTCGCGCCTGAGCGCGAACCATCTTCTTTCTCGCAGCTCTCGCGAAACAACACGCCAAAAGTGAAGTAAAATGTGCGCCGACGCGGAGAATTCAATTGAAGAACAGCGCTGTCCTTTTACTGCGGTGCCCGGATCGCAAGGGTCTCGATGCGGCAATCGCGGATTTTATCTACTGGCATGGCGGTGACATCCTGCATTTCGAACAGCACCAGCCCGGCGTCGAACGGTTCTATCTCGCGCGCGTCGAATGGGATCTCACCAGTTTCGAGTTCGACTTGAAAGATTTTCCCAAGTGGTTCGCGCCCATTGCCGAACAATTTTCGATTCAGTGGCGCGTCACCACCTCAAGCTATCGTCCTCGCATCGCGATTTTTGTTTCAAAGTATGACCACTGCCTCGTCGATCTGCTCTATCGACAGCGCACTGGCGAACTCGCCTGCGAAATTCCCCTGGTAATCAGCAATCATCCCGACGCGAAAAATCACGCAGACTTTTACCATGTCCCGTATTGCACGATTCCAGTGACAAAAGAAAACAAGCAGGAGGCGGAGCGGCAACAGATCGAGCTTCTTCGCAAAAATGATATCGAACTGGTCGTTCTGGCTCGCTACATGCAGGTGCTTTCTTCCAGCCTTATCGAACAATTCCCACAGCAGATCATCAATATCCATCATTCTTTCTTGCCTGCGTTCGTCGGTGCCAAGCCCCACCAGCAAGCTTTCGACCGCGGCGTCAAAATCATTGGCGCCACAGCTCACTACGTCACCGAAGTGCTGGATGACGGCCCCATCATCGAACAGGGCGTCGAGCGCATCTCCCACCGCGACTCAATCGAAGACCTGGTGAAAAAGGGGCGCGACCTCGAAAAAGTAGTTCTCTCCCGAGCCGTTCGCTGGCACATCGAAAACCGCATCCTGCTCTACGGCAACAAGACCGTCATCTTCGAATAGCACGTTCGGGAAGTATTGGGATGGCGAGGCGGAAAATCTTCACGGCCCGCGACCCATGATGGCGAGCAGGCGGCCGGCAGCAGATAAATTTGAGCGTCAGCTCACGACGCGAATGTCTGCACGAGATTCGAGATGCGAAGCAGTTCCAGCACGCGGGGCGTCATGTTGGCGAATTCCAATATAACCAGGCCTTGCTTCACCGCGGTTACCTTCAGTCCGACCAGCGCGCCTAGGCCGGAGCTATCGAGGTAGTTCAAATCACCCAGGTCGATTACGATGCGTCCGCCGAGAGGAATCATGGGCTTCACAAGTTCTTTAATTTCATTCGAGTTCTCACTGATCAGCTTGCCGTGACATTTGATCGTCGTTACTTTATTCCCGTGCTGATCATCCGGCGACTTCTCAACTTCATAGGTGAAAGAATCTTGTGGCATGGCTTCGCGGTCCCCTCCAGGCTCGAAAGAGGCAGAGCATAGCATTCGGTCCCAAGTGGGCCATGTTAAATTCAGGTTACACTCAAATAAATGCCTTGTAACTTACACTCCGCTCAGACTCGTGCGACATTCTTCCCTGCTCGAAGCTCTTGCTCATCGCCGCCAGAAACTTTGAACACGGCACAAACTCCGCTATGCTGGGCGTCTCGTGATAATGAAAACGACGACCGAGAAGCCGCTGCTTCCTTTCGACCACGTTGCTGCGCACGAATTTCTCACTCGAAACGACCCGCATCTGGCGGACGTCATCGCGCGCACCGGTGAATTTCAATTCAAGCTCGACGAATGCGACAGCGTCTACGAGTCTCTCCTCGAAGCGATCGTCTACCAGAGCATTTCCGGCAAAGCCGCGGCAAAAATCTTCTCGCGCATTCAGGCCCTGGGCGCCAACGGCGTCTGCCCCACGCCCGCCGAAATTCTCAAGACGCGCATCCCCGCGCTGCGCAAGGCGGGCCTTTCGAAAGCAAAAGCGCTCGCAATGAAAGATCTCGCGCAAAAAACGATTGACGGCATCGTCCCCACGCTCGACGCAGCCCAAAAAATGAGTGATGAAGAACTCGTCGAGCGCCTCATTTCCGTTCGCGGAATCGGCGCCTGGACCGTGGAGATGTTTCTGATTTTTCGCCTGGGGCGCCCCGACGTGCTGCCAATTCACGACCTGGGCGTGCAGAAAGGGTGGGCGATCACGTATCGCAAACGCAAAATGCCCAAGCCGAAGGAGTTGCTGAAATTTGGCGAACGCTGGCGTCCTTATCGAACCATCGCGAGCTGGTACATGTGGCGCGCCGTCCACCTGGCCGGCAAAGACGCCCGCAAAATCACCAAGCCAGGCCCAAAAAAGAAACGACCCGCAATCAAAAAGGGCGCTAGAACCTGATTAAGAATTGGCTCGTCCGGAAGAAAACAGAAAGGCAAAACCAACGAGCAGCGTCGCCCTTAGCCTTAAGTGGCACAGGCACTTTTGCCTGTGCTCTTACGAGCACCCATTCCCGAAAGGCACAACCATCCTCGCTTCGGTGACACGTATCCTACGAACTACGCACCGTCAAAAACAGCGAAGCAAAACCAATCAGCAAAGTCGCACCTTCCAGCTTTACTGACACTCCGTGTAATCGGTCAAATTCAACCCGCAGAGGACTATCTACCGCAGTCGCGGCCACCGACCCCATCTCCCGCCGCAATTCCATCATCCTCCGAATCACCACGTGCTGCGAAATCACCGTCAGCACCACCATAATCGCCACCCCGATCGACGCCAGCAAAACAGATCTCCTCGAACCGCTAGCAGAAACCGCAAGCGCCGCCGACGCTAACAGAAACACAATCCCCGCCACAACGCCGAGCGTATGCAATCGCCGCAAAGTGAATTCGACAAGCACTCCCGCCAGGTCCTGGCTCGGCAGCACCCGAAACGCCCCCGGCGCCACCGCCGCGCTGAAATAAAAAATCGACCCCACCCAAGTCCCCAGCGCAAAAACCTGCACGAACTTCAAAATGTTGTTCATCGCAGCGAGACTACCACGACAGGCGAATTGTTGCGATTGGCATGCGAGTTTAATCAACGGTTCGGCGATTAAATCTCAGCCTATGTGTATAAGAATCAGAAGGATGCATTTTTCTAATCGGCGGTAAACGGCTCTCGAGGCGCAGCAAAATACCCGCAACAAGATCACAATTTCCACCGCGTCACGCCACTTTCTGAGCACACGCATCCAAATCAGGACTGCGAAGCGTCGAGCCCTCGGTGGCAAAATTTAGATTGATGGCCAAAATAGCCGCGTGTGGATGCTTATGGCTCTGCTTGACCTGCAATTCCTTTGCCCAGTCTCAAGAGCCCCTGTGCCCGAAGCACGTCGAAATTCCTGTCTATCCACCCATTGCAAGAACGGCGCATGTCACGGGGAAGGTCGTTTTAGTCTTGACGCTTGATGCGGATGGCAAGGTCAGCGACGTGAAAGTCGCAAAGGAAGACGACAAGGGGGTCAGACTCCTGAAGTTAGCCGCTATCGACAACATTCGGCTTTGGACTTTTGCAAAGCCGCCTTCAGCGCCTTATACGCAGACCATCGTGTACGATTTCGAACTCGTTGCCTCGCTTCCAGCTGATGACGGCGATCGTTCTATTGTCAAAGTGACTTTCGACTTACCTGATCGGGTGACAATTTCTGCGAATGTCATGACCATTGACCACGGCTCCGGGAACGAAACCCCAATCAAGAAGAAGCACTGGGGCAATGACGCCCGCGCGAAGGAAAAATCACTTCTTGAACACATGCTGCCAAATCGTTCCTTCAGACATCCAACACCCGATGGCAGAATGACTAGGGCAGGAGAAGTGGTGGGCGACAAAGGACTTGAACCTTTGACCTCTCCCGTGTGAGGGGAGCGCTCTAACCAACTGAGCTAGTCGCCCGCGAACCTACTTTTTGTAGCAGAAGGCCACGCGAATTGCAATCAACCACGAACGCCCCCGCCAACGCCGCCAGTAAACGACTCGCCGAACTTTTGCGCACGATTTCGCGCGTCGTAAAAGGCAAAGAAGACGTAATTCAGCTCGCGCTCACCACCCTGCTCGCGCGCGGCCACCTGCTGATCGAAGACGTCCCAGGCGTCGGTAAGACGACTCTCGCGCAAGCCCTAGCGCGCTCCTTTCACTGCTCCTTTCAGCGCATCCAGTTCACATCCGACTTGCTGCCCAGCGACCTAATCGGCGTCAGTGTCTACAACCCCACGACGCAAGGCTTCGAATTCAAGCCCGGGCCAATCTTCGCGAACATCATCGTCGCCGACGAAATCAATCGCACCACGCCGAAAACGCAATCCGCCCTGCTCGAAGCGATGAACGAATCGCAAATTACGGTGGACAATCACACGCACCCCCTGCCCAAGCCGTTCCTCGTTCTCGCCACCCAGAATCCGATCGAGCATCACGGCACCTACCCTCTGCCCGAATCGCAGCTCGACCGCTTTCTAATGCGCATCCGCATGGGCTACCCGGATCGCGAGAGCGAAAAAAATATCCTTCGCAACAACGCTGGCCCGGCGCCGGTGGAATCCATCGCGCCGATGATGGACGCCACCGATGTTCTCTCGATGCAGGAAGCCGTCTCGCACATTAAAGTCGAAGAAAGCCTTCTCGATTACGCGCTCGAAATCGTCGAGCGCACGCGCCAGACAGAACAGCTGAGCCTCGGCGTGAGCCCGCGCGGCGCGGTGATGCTGCATCGCGCCGCCCAGGCGCGAGCATTTCTCGAAGGCCGCGACTATTGCCTTCCGGACGATTTCAAGCGCCTGATCGTTCCCGTATTCTCGCACCGCGTCGTGGTTAGCTCTCGTTACGTTTCCACAAAGAAAAAATCCGAGCAGGCCGAAGCCATCCTCCGCGAAATTCTCGAAACCACCCGCGTCCCACTCTAATGCAGGAAACATTCGCAGCACGATGGTGGCGGGGACGCGATCGTCCCGGCTGGAAGAACTTCGGCATCGCGATGCTGGTTCTCTCCGTCGCGCTGCTCGTCTCGCTTTTTTCCGCCGCCGCAGCTCAAACAGGACGTATCTGGGTGGCTGCTGGAGCGACAGCGATAGCGCTCGGCCTCGCCGGCTGGGTGGCTATCACGATCGTCCCGGCGCTCGCGCGGCGCACGAGTCTGCGCTGGTTCGTCTACCAAGTGGACTATCGGCTTACGCGCGAAGGGATCATTTATCTTGGCGCGGTTTTCATTCTCGTGCTGGCGGCAGTGAACACAGGAAACAACCTGCTCTTCATGATTCTCGCTTGCACGCTGGCTGGAATTTTGATTTCCGGCATCTTGTCGCGCGTTGTGCTCACTGGTGTCGACTTGAAGTTCGACATGCCGGAGCACATTTTCGCGGAGCAGCCGGTGCTTGCCGAGCTGGAACTGCGCAACGAGAAGCAGGCTTGGCCGTCGTTTTCGTTGCTCGTCGTAGGCGAGACAAAAAAAAGTGCGGCGCAGGTGCTTACGCGTCCAGTCTATTTTCCGTACATTCCGCGGCAAAGCGCAGCCCGGCAGAAAGTGGAGCTGACATTTCCCAGGCGGGGCATTTACTGCCAAGACGCATTCGGAATCCGCACACGATTCCCATTCGGCTTCTTCGAGAAAACACGCACGGTGGATTCAAATATCGAAATCACCATTTACCCGCGCGTGCAGCCCGCAGACCAATTCTACGAAGTGCTCCCGTTGCTCAGTGGCGAAATGGCCAGCTATTTCCGCGGCCGCGGCCACGAATTGCATTCGTTGCGCAACTATCAGCCCAACGACAGCGCTCGTTTCGTCGATTGGAAAGTCACGGCGAAGACCGGCCGCGTGATGGTCCGCGAATTTGCGCGCGAAGACGAGCGCCGCGTGATGCTGGTCCTCGATCCGTTCATCGGGCCGCCACCCAAGGATTCGGGCCCCCTCGCAGAATCAGAACACGCGGAACGCTTCGAGCGCGCCGTCTCTATGGCCGCTTGCATCGCCTGGCACTTCCACGAAATTAACTCCGTCATGCAATTCCGCACAGATCGCTTTTCAACGCCCATGGCCACAGCAAACGAAATTATCTACGACACGTTGCGCCAACTCGCACTCGTAGAGCCGGATTCGTCCGCAAAAGGCGGAACTTTCTTGAATGCCCTCGCCAGCGAACAAGAAATCTTCAAAATCATAATCACCAGCCGCCCGCAAGCAGCAATTCTCAGCTCGCTCTGGTCTTCCTCCTATTTCGTCTTCATCGACACTCTTTAGGTGTTGTCATCCTGAGCGTAGCGAAGGATCTCAGCGCCAATTCAACTGCGCGCTGAACCACAGGCGCATCGTAAGCGCTCTTTGTGCGAGAATACGTCGCGCCGCCGATCAAGATGGCCATTCACCTGAAGCCCCGATCGCTTCAAACATTTCAATCGCGCCTGCTCGCCTGGTTTCGCGCGCACCGCCGCGAATTGCCATGGCGCGCAAGCCGCGATCCCTATCGCGTCTGGGTAGCCGAAATTATGCTGCAGCAAACGCGCATCGCCGCCGTGATTCCCTACTACGACCGCTTCCTCCGCCGCTTCCCCAATGTGCGCGCACTCGCGCGCGCCCGCCAGACAGAGGTCTTAAAATTCTGGTCAGGCCTCGGCTATTACAGCCGCGCTCGGAATTTGCATGGCGCCGCGAAGACAATCGTCGCCCAGCATGGCGGCGATTTCCCGCGAGACCTCGACGCCGCCCTCAGCCTGCCGGGAATCGGGCGCTACACAGCTGCTGCCGTATTGAGCATCGCGTATGACGCGCCTTTCGCGGTGCTCGACGGCAACGTTGCGCGTGTGCTCGCGAGGCTGGGCGCTGTGCGCGGCGATCTGCGTAAGCCAACCACTTGGCGAGATCTTACAAACGCAGCGCAACAACTACTCGCGAGCGAGGCGGCGAGCGATTGGAATCAAGCCCTCATGGAACTGGGCGAAACAATTTGCACGCCGCAATCGCCGCAGTGCGCGATCTGCCCGGTCGGCCGCTGGTGCGAAGCACGCGTCCAAAATCTCGCCAATCAAATTCCCTCACCGCGCAAGAAGCGCGCCACGGTGAACATCAAAATCGCAGCCGCCATTTTGCGCGATCCCCAAGGCCGCACACTGCTCGTGAAAGATCCCGGCGCGCACGATGGCGTTCTGTTTTCGCGCATGTGGCAATTCCCTGCCATCGAAGTAAGTCGAAACGCTCAGAGCGAACTCACAGAGCATCTGCGCGCCACTCTGGGGGTAAACGGCATCACGCTGGAAGCTCTAACCGAAGCGCGCCACGGTGTAACATTTCGGAATGTGACGTTGCTGCCTTTCCTTGCCCGCATCGACCAATTGCCTGCGAAGGGCGGTACAGAAGGCCGCGTTCTGCCCCTCAAGCGCATTGCTCGCGTTCCGATTTCCAGCGCAACCCGCAAAATTGCCGCCGCTGCGTTGTCGCCCGGGTCTCACACCGCCCATTAGCCGATTGGCAGCGGTTCTAAGCGCGACACAAAACGCGTCGCCTGCGCAAGTGTTAGCATCGTACTTAGCGCCATGTCCGCATCTGCCGCACGTGTCAGCGCGCCGCCTCTCTCCGCGGTGCAACGTTATTTTGAGGTATCGCTCTATCTCCTCGTTCTGACGAGCGTCATCGCTGTCGTTTCCACCGGCAAACTGGACCCATTTTCGACCGTCGTGCCCATTCTCGCCCTAACCTATAAAGGGTTTCGCCTCTGGCGCGGAAAAGGTCCGGAGCTTTCGGTGCGGCTGGCCACATGGCTGGTGCTCGCCTACTTTTTATTTTTTCCCTTCGACCTTTGGGTGATCTCGCGCAGTCTCGCATCCGGCGCGCCGAACCCGGCGCTCTACTCCGCCCTGCTTTCAGCGATTCACCTGCTGCTCTTCGCTGTAATCGTGCGCTTGTATTCGGCGCGAACGAATCGCGACTACGCGTTTCTGGCCGTTCTTGCCTTCGCTGCAATCTTGGCCTCGGCGATTCTCACCGTCGAAACCGGTTTCTTGATTTCGCTCGCGATTTTTCTCGTCCTGGCTGTCTCCACCTTTGTCGCGCTCGAAATTCGCCGCAGCTCGCAAGGAGCTGTATCGCCCGCTCTTGAGCCCGGCACTCCGCTCGCCCAGAAATTAAATCGCGCGCTGGGCCTCACCTCCATTCTTGTCGCCCTCGGCACACTCGTCCTCGGCGGAGCGTTTTTCTTCGTGATTCCCCGCTTCACAGCCGGCTACATGAGCGCCATCAATATTCAGCCAACCTTGATGACCGGCTTCGGCGACAACGTCACTCTCGGCGCAATCGGCAAAATCAAGAAAAATCCTGCCGTAGTCATGCGCATCAAGATCGTGGGCGATCCCTCGCGCGCTTCCGATGTGCACTGGCGCGGCATCGCCTTCACCGATTTTGACGGCCGCCGCTGGTTTACGCCCAATCACGATCCCACCGTGGTCAGCGCGAACGGAGATGGCGTTTATCAGTTGATGCCTGCGATGCCCGCGCGCGGCGAATACTATCCGCTGCGTTACACGGTACTCATGGAGCCGATCGCGACCGACGCTCTTTTCGTAGCCTTGAAGCTGGTAGATGTGCGTGGCAGGTTTTCAAACCAAACCGATCGCCCCGATGCGACCAAGCGCTCCGGTTTTCTCGTCTACGACAAGACCGGCTCGCTCTCCAATCCCTTCCACAACGAAACAAAAGTCCGCTACCAGGCCGATTCCCTGCTCCCCGTGATTCCGCCTGCCGAGCTCCGCCAGGCTTCAACTGACTACCCTGAAATGACGCGGCGAATGTATCTGCAGCTGCCGGCCCTCGATCCACGCATCGCAAAACTCGGCACCCAAATCGCCGCTGGTGCCACAAATCCCTACGACAAAGCCTCGAGAATCGAGACGTACCTCAAAACGAAGTATGGCTATTCGCTCGACCTTACCGATCCGCACGGCAAGGATCCGCTTTCGTATTTTCTTTTCGACCGCCGCGCCGGCCATTGCGAATATTTTGCCTCCGCCATGACGATTCTGGCCCGCACGCAGGGAATTCCGGCGCGCTACGTCACCGGTTTTCTTCCCGGTGAGTACAACGACGTGGGCGGCGACTACATCGTTCGCGCCAGCGACGCCCACGCCTGGGTCGAAATCTATTTCCAGGACTACGGCTGGATCACATTCGACCCCACCCCGCCAGCAAATGCCCGCCCCGGCGGTTTGTTCGAGCGTCTCGCCATGTATTGGGATTGGTTCCAATTTGCGTGGAGCGAATGGATCGTCAACTACGATTTCGGCCACCAGCTGAATCTCGCCCAGAACATGCAGCGCACATCGCACGATTTCGGCGACCGCGCGCAAAAATACTACAAAGAAAAGCAGCGCCAGCTAATGCAAATAATTCTCGCGCTCGACAAGCGAATCGAAGCCTCCCCGTACTTTCTGCCCACTCTCCTCGTGCTGCTTGTCGCCCTGCTGGTGTACTTGCGCGGCCGCCCGCTCGTCGCCTACGTGGTGGCGCGCTGGAGCTTGCGCGCCCGCCGCGCCGGAAATCTCACGGCATCGCTCGCCGCTCTCGAATACCGCGAAATGCTGCGCCTCCTCGAAAAACGCGGCTGGAAGAAAGCGGAGTCGCAAACGCCCCTCGAATTCGCCGCCGCAATTCCATCACCCGAAATTTCAGCACCGGTCGCGCAACTAACCGAGCTATACCAGTCCGCCCGCTTCGGCGAACACGCCGCCCCCATCGAGCAAATGTCCTCCCTCCTCCGCTCAATACGCGACACTCTGCGCTCGCGAAAGTAGAAAGTATTTACTGCACCTGGAACTTGGCGGCTGCTACTGCATATTCCTTTTGCTCCGTCGTTAGCGACGGATGATCAGTGAGGTACTGATCGACCAGAGCTTGGGTGCTCGGATGATGCAGATGACCCAACCCGTGCAGCGCGGCCGCCTGGCAGTGAGGAGCGTCGAGCAAGAGAATCGCTGAGAGCGTCTCAAACATTACGTCCTGCATTTTCGAATCTTCCCCACCTCTTTCTCGGACGCGATTGTTGCAGTGGTAGTCATAGCAAATGCCGTCCCACCACATAAAGCACGACGAATCTAAAGGCTCCTTTGCAAAAAACCGTGTGAACAGATCGAGCATGGAGCGCACGCATTGTTCTCGTCGTGAAAATGGGATCTCCGGCTCCCAAAGTAAATCCTGCAGAGACCAGTCTGTTCCACTGATCATTCCCCAAAAGCCCTCTTCTAGTTGCATCTTCGAAAACCGTCCGAACAGGATTTCGGGCTCGCGAAATAGCTGGGTATAGTAGGCGCAAAATTGCTGGGGCCCGAATGTCACTTCCGAATTCCAGTACCATTCTTTCGACACTTCGCCTGCGAATTCATGATCGAAGTGAAATGGAATGAATTCTTCGAAGCTTAGCTGAGTTGCGTCGATTTCGGTACGTGGTTCCATACTTTCTTGTATGACAGGGTAACCAATCGATTCCGGCATTGCACGTGCTAGAATTGATTGTTTGCGTCCAATCGAGGAAGCGCGCAAGTATGCCTAAAGTTGGATTCGTAAGCCTGGGCTGCCCGAAGAACCTCGTCGATAGCGAGGTGATGATGGGCATTCTTACGCGCGCAGGCTACGAAATCACGCCTCGCGCCGGCGATGCCGACGTCCTCGTCGTCAACACCTGCAGCTTTATCGCCCCCGCGCAGCAGGAATCCGTGCAGTCAATCCTCGAGATGGCGGAGTACAAGAAACTCGGCCGCGCACAAAAATTAATCGTTGCCGGCTGCATGGTCGAACGTTACCGCAACGACATCCGCGAACAGATTCCGGAAGTCGACGCCGTCATCGGCACAGGTGAAGTGGACAAAATTCTCGAAGCCTGCGAAGGCCAGCTTCAAGCCACAGGTTCCGATGGCAACGGCGCTTCCCTGCCGTCGTATCTCTACCACGACTTGACGCCGCGCATTCTCGCCACGCCGCGCCACACCGCCTACATCAAAATCAACGAAGGCTGCGACCACCCCTGCACCTTCTGCGTGATTCCGCAGCTGCGCGGAAAGTTTCGCAGCCGCCGCTTCGAGTCCGTGGTGCGCGAAGCTGAAAATCTAGCCGCTGCGGGCGTCCGCGAAATTTCGCTGATCGGGCAAGACACCACTTTTTACGGCGAAGACCTCGGCCTGCGCGACGGCCTTCCCATCCTGCTCGAGCGCCTCGCCCAAATCGAAGATCTGAATTGGATTCGCTTCCTCTATTGCTACCCGAACCGCATCACGCCGCGCCTGCTCGACACGATCGCAGCGCATCCCCGCCTCGCGAAATATCTCGACGTGCCGCTCCAGCACGCAAGCCGCAGCGTACTCGCGCGCATGAAGCGCGGCTCCAGCGGCGACGCATTCCCGAAAATGCTCGAACGTGCTCGCAAAGCAATCCCCGGCGTTTCGATTCGCACCTCCTTCATCGTCGGCTTCCCCGGCGAAACCGAAAAGGATTTCCGCGAGCTCTGCGATTTCGTCCGCGCCGCCGAATTCGATTGGATGGGCGTCTTCGCCTATTCCGACGAGGACACCTCGAAAAGCTTCGCTCTCGAAAATAAAGTGGACGACGAAACGATCGCCCGCCGCCGCGACACCCTCATGGCAATCCAGAAGAAAATTTCCGCCCGCAAGCTGCGCAAGCGCGTAGGCCAACGCCTGCAGGTGATGCTGGAAGGCCCCTCGAAGGACACCGATCTAATCTGGGAAGCGCGCCTCGAAGGCATGGCCCCGGAAATCGACGGCAAGGTCTACATCACAGAATTCGAAGGCGTCAACGACGCCGAGAACCTGCCCGCGCCCGGCACAATGGCCACCGCAGAAATCACCGAATCAAACGACTACGACCTAATCGCCCGCGCAATAGAATTCGCCGCTCCGCAAGCCCGCACAATCAGCGCAGAAATCGCAACGGCCCAGCCGACGCCAAACCCATTTCCAATCCTTGCCTCCCGTTAAGACTCGCCAGGTTCTTGTACCGCTGGCCTCCGGCCGGCGATTTTGAACTTGGGGTAGCCACGACGACGCCGTCCTCGTCGCGGGCCTTTCTGCTTTCAAGTAGCGTAGGCTTCAGCCTGCGCCAACGCATCAACGCGGCGTGAATCGCCTTGCTTGCCTCCCCCCCAAAATTCTCGTTCCTTGCCTCCTTCTAACGCCCGCTCAAATCCATTCGTGTTACGCTTATTCGAACTGCCATGAAGCGCCGCTGTCCCATCTGCCACAAACCAACCGACTCCGAAACAACAGCCGACTTCCCGTTCTGCAGCGAGCGCTGCCGCCTCGTCGATCTCGGCAATTGGTCCAGCGAAAAATACGTAATCAGCAACCCAGTCTTCGACGAATCGGAAGACGAAGACTCACGCCCAAGCGCCCGCGACGACGATGACGACAACAAGGACGCTCACGGATGAGCGCCGACTCAGGCACAGCAGCGCCAAATATCTCCGACGCCTCGCGCTCGGCAGCCACAGCGCAGCGCAAACCACGCCTCGCCCTCTTCATCGCCACCGCCTGCGGCCTTGGCTACATCCCCGTAGCCCCAGGAACCTGGGGTTCTGCTGCCGGTTTGGTACTTTCAATCGTTCCTTTCTGGGCGTTTGCGGTGGTGTCGGTAGGCAGTACCGCTGGCCAACGTGGAGATGCTGGTTATTTCGTATGGTTGGTCTTCAAGAATCATCCAGATCCGGTTTTCTGGACACAAATCATGCTGGCGATTGCTATCGCCATGCTGGGAGTGTGGAGCGCAAATCGCGCTGCCGCCTTTTGGAAACAAGGAGACCCGCAGCGTGTTGTGATCGATGAAGTGTCGGGGCAACATCTGACTCTGTTGCTCGGCTCCATCGTGCCCATTTGGTGGAAGGCGCCGCAGCCTGTCTCGCCGAGTTACCTACTTGGGGCAGTCTCGCTCGATTCGCCCCTCAACTGGAAATATTTGCTCCTGGGTTTTATACTTTTTCGCGTTTTCGATATCTGGAAGCCGTTCCCAGCCCGACAAGCCGAGTCCCTTCCCGGCGGCTGGGGTATCATGGCAGATGACTGGGTCGCAGGCATTTACGCAGCAATCGGCTTGTGGCTAGCCCGCGCAGCCGGCCTTTAGTTTTTGCGCGTCGTTGGGTTCTGTAGCGCCGGCCTTTAGACCGGCAGGTTTAACTCGAACGTAACAAACGAACCGTGGCATCACCGGGACCAACCAAATTGAAATCGAACGGCACACCTCGAATCGAAAGCGTCACCCCCGCAGCAGCCCTGCCGGGCGGTGAAGTCTCGATCAAAGGCAGCGGCTTCGACACGCGCAACCACACTCGCGCCCAAGTCCAATTTGGCGCCGCAGAAGGCAGCCTCGTGATGGCCGCCGAAAACATGCTGATCGCGCGCGTCCCCGATGGCGCTGAAGGCGGCGCAGTTCGCGTGAAAATGGGCAGCATCGAAAGCGCCCCGTTTCCAATGGCTCTCGGCGTGCAAATCGCCGACAATCTCCACCCAGTCGCCAGCCCCGCAGTCGACTCCGAAGGAAACGTCTACGTCACCTTCAGCGGCCAGCGCGGCCAAAAAGTTCCCGTCTCGCTCTACAAAATCACCTCGAACCACACTGTGAAGCCGTTCATCACCGAACTGATGAACCCCACCGGCCTCGCCATCGACCACGATGGCTACCTTTTCGTTTCCTGCCGCAACGATGGCACCATCCACCGCATCTCGCCCGACGGCCGCGCCATGCAATGGATCGAAGGCATGGGCATCGCCACCGGCCTCGCCTTCGACAGAGCCGGCAGCCTCTACGTGGGCGATCGCAGCGGCACGATTTTCAAAATCGGCCCCGATCGCGAAATTTTCGTATTCGCAACGCTCGAGCCTTCGCTCGCCGCGTATCATCTCGCGTTCAGTCCCACCGGCGATCTGTACGTCACCGGCCCCACCACTTCCAGCTTCGATCGCGTCTACAAAATCACTCCCGGCGGCGACGTCAGCGTTTTCTTCCGCGGCCTCGGACGCCCGCAAGGCCTCGCCTTCGATCGCTTCGGCAATCTTTACGTCGCGGCTTCTTTCAGCGGCCGTCGCGGCATCGTCCGGCTCA
The DNA here is from genome assembly GCA_963729525.1 of uncultured Acidobacteriota bacterium. Classification (GTDB taxonomy): domain Bacteria; phylum Acidobacteriota; class Terriglobia; order Acidiferrales; family UBA7541; genus Palsa-295. The sequence goes on along the minus strand of CAVSOB010000005.1, from coordinate 139,254 downwards.
CTCCTCACGCCGAGCCGCAAGTCGTCCTCGGCGGCAGCAATATCGTCGGCCTCGCGCTGATGCCCAGCCGCCGCGCCATGATCACCACCAATAGCGCCATCTACTCTCTCGACTGGGACGTCGAGGGCCTTCCGCTCAACGGTTAGCGCCCACCAATGCGGGCAGAAATTATCGCCATCGGCTCAGAACTGCTCACGCCCTACCGCCTCGACACGAATTCCCTTTTTCTTACCGACGGCCTCAATCAAGTGGGCATCCGCGTGGTCCACAAAGCAGTGGTGGGTGATTCGCTCGACGACATGCGCGCGTCCTTTCGCCAAGCCCTCGATCGCGCCGACCTGATCGCCGCCTGCGGCGGCCTCGGCCCTACTGACGACGATCGCACTCGCGAAGCCGTCGCCGATCTACTCGGCCGCAAACTCGAATTGAACGAAGGCGTCCTCCGCCACATCCAGGAACTTTTTCGCCGCTTCGGCCGCGTGATGCCAGAAATCAATCGCCGCCAGGCGATGGTGCCCGAAGGCGCCACCGTGATTCCCAATCCGCGCGGCAGCGCTCCCGGCCTCTGGATCGAAACGAGCGGCCACATTGTGATTCTGCTTCCCGGCGTTCCGGCGGAACTGCGCGCCATGTTCGACCAGGAAATCCGCCCGCGCCTCACCAGGCTCGGCCACGACGAGCGCCTCTTCACGCGCGACCTGCGCATCACCGGCCTGCCCGAATCAGAAGTTGAGCAGCGCGTCTCGCCTCTCTACGCGCTCTACCCCGACACCGAAACCACAATTCTCGCGTCGCCGCCCGGAATTCAACTTCACCCGCGCGTCTGGTCGCGCGATCCCGCCAAAGCCAATCAGATTCTCGACGAAATGGTGAAGCGCATGGCCCTCGCGCTCGGCGAGCATCTCTATTCCGTCAATGGCGAAGCGATGGAGGAAGTCGTCGCGCGCATGCTCACAGAAAATCGCGCCACGATTGCTGTCGCCGAAAGCTGCACGGGCGGCCTGCTCGCCGAACGCCTCACCAATATTCCCGGCAGCTCCAGCTATTTTCTCGGCGGCGTCGTCTGCTACAGCAATGAACTGAAATCTGCGTTGGTCGACGTCCCAGCAGAACTGATCGAATCCAAAGGCGCTGTAAGCCCCGAAGTAGCATTGGCTCTAGCCGAGGGAATCCGCAAAAGAACGGGCGCCACGATAGGCGTGGGCGTCACAGGAATTGCCGGACCCGGTGGAGGCACGCCCGAAAAGCCTGTCGGCCTGGTGCACATCGGCATCTCTGACGAACGAGGCCCACGCGAGCGCCGTTTCCAATTCCCCGGCGACCGCGAGCGGATCCGCATGCACGCCTCTCAAACCGCCCTCGATTCCGTGCGCCGCTATTTCCTCTTCCCGCGCAACCGGTCGTAGCCGTGCGTCTCTTCGTTGCCCTTGACTTGCCGAACCCAGTCCGCTACGCAATCGCAGAACTGATCGCCAAGCTCCAGCCAAAATCCCGAAGCGCGCGCTGGATAAAGCCCGAAAATCTCCACATCACGCTGAAATTCATCGGCCACGTGAGCAATGAAAAGTTAAACCCGATTCAGACTGCGCTCTCTTCGATTCACACCACACAACCCGTTGAACTCCATTTCCGCGGCATGGGTTTCTTCCCCAACGAACACCGCCCCCGCGCTTTCTGGTGCGGCATTGCCTCCTCGCCAAATCTAGCCGAGCTCGCCGCCAATATCGATCGCGCGCTCGTGCCACTCGGCATCGAAGCCGAGACGCGCCCCTTCACTCCTCACCTCACCCTGGCCCGATTCAAATCGGACGAAGGCATTCATGAAGTGGTCCGCGCAGCAACCGACATGAAGACAACCGATTTCGGCGCCGCCACCGAGACCAATTTTCACCTCTACGAAAGCTTACTGAAATCAACCGGCGCGCAATATAATCGCGTAGCGTCATTTCCATTCGTCGGCGGCTCAACCGCCCAAGCACACAGCAAAGGAAAATGATCGTTTCAGCCGCGCCGTTCGCTACCTTCGACCTGTCCTTTGTGAACGTCACGACGCTGATCCCGGTCGTCGCTTACATCCTGGGCTCAATTCCGTTTGGCTTGCTCGTCGTCAAGGCATTCGGCGGAGCCGACATTCGCAGCGTCGGCAGCGGAAACATCGGCGCCGCGAACGTAACTCGCAACGCCGGACCAATTGCGGGCGCACTCACCCTCCTCCTCGACGCCGCAAAAGGCTACTTCGCCGTTTGGCTCGCCGGCCATTGGACCGGCTGGAATATCCGCTGGATGATGCTCGGCGCAATCTTCGCCGTGATCGGCCACGTCTTTCCGGTCTGGCTGCAATTTCGCGGCGGCAAAGGCGTCGCCACCGGACTCGGCGTCTTCATCCTCATTTGCTGGCAGGCGGTTGTGGTTGCGGTGATCCTCTGGTTGATCGTTGTTCTCTTCTGGCGGTACTCTTCGCTCGGCTCGATCGCAGCCGCGGCAGCGATGCCAATCCTGGTTTATGTCCTTTACGCACCCGGCCACGCACCTTCGGAATTCGTCAGCCTCGGGACAATCCTGATCGCCGTGCTCATCCTCGCGAAGCATCGCTCGAATATCGAGCGCCTGATCGCAGGAGAAGAGCCGCGCCTGAAATTCCGCCGCTAGCCCGTAGTAGCCTTCGGGCCTGTAAGCTCGGAACCTCCTGAACCTATGTGACTTATCCGCCAACTCTAGTACTTTCGTCCTGTTGTGCGCATTCCTGTCGGGCCGATAGCATTGAAGGCTGGGAATCCCCGTGCCCATCAATGCCCTCAATCAGCTGACGACCCGCCGCCTGCGCATCCTCTGGATCGTAATGGGCGCGCTTCTGCTCGTCAGCGTCATGCCGCTCTGGCTATATCACCGGCAGGTTCTCCGGTTGAGCGAAGAAAAACTGCAAGACACCGAGCGCCTCCAGCAAAACGAAATCACGCGGTCACTCGCCAGCGAAACCGTCCAGTTCGAATCGAGTCTGCGCGAACAGCTTCTCAGCCAACGCCAACTCCTCGCTTTAACCGGCTGGATTCAAAATGTGGACGAACCCGCGCACGCGCCCCAGATGACGCGTCTGCTGCAAAATTTCGTCGAAAATAATCCCGATGTTCTTTATGTCACTGCGGTCAACACGCAGGCCAAAGGTGAATCGGCCGGCAGCTTCCGCGCCGATGCCGATCCCTTCGTCGAAGTCGCGCTCAAGCGCGCATTCACCGCCAGCATTCAAGGCCTTAACTACGTCAGCGAACCTTTCGGCGTCGGCCAGGATAACCGCCCCGCCCTCGTCGTGTCCGTGCCTCTGCTCGCAGACGGCCAATTCACCGGCATGTTCGCGTCAGTAGTCTCAATAGACCATCTGCTCGCCCGCCTGCGTGACGCGAGCGTCCGCGACCGCACTGTTTTCATCGTCGATGTGCACGGCCACATCGTCGCCCATCCCAACACCAACGAGATGGTCCCTGGCCGCGATCTGTCCACTTCTTCGCCGCTCGTCACAAAATTCAAAGACTTACCGCAAGAGCTACGCGCCACGGAAACGCTGCATTTCTCCCTGCCGGGGAAAAACCACAAAGTCGAAATGATTGGCACCTATAGCACGATTCCCGAGCTGCGCTGGGCTGTGATCGCAGAGCGCGGCCTCGACGAAGCGCGCACCGACGCGGGCGTCCAAGAGCTAACCACGCAAGCGCTCACATTTGTCGTTGGCGTCACGTTCGTCGCGCTCATGTTCGGTTATCTTTTCGCCGTGGGAATCACCCGCCCGATTCGCGGCCTCGTGTTCTCCACCCGCGCGATCAGCCGCGCTGAATTCCACGAGCGCGTCGAAGTGCGCGGCGCCGCCGAAATCCGCGAACTCGCGGAAACCTTCAACCACATGGCAGGCGATATCGAGCGCTACGTCGAACGCCTGAAGCAAGCCGCCGCCGAAAATCGCGACCTCTTCCTCGGCTCCATCCGCATGCTCGCCGCAGCCATCGATGAAAAGGATCCCTATACGCGCGGTCACTCCGGTCGCGTAGCAAAATATTCGATGATCATCGGCGAATATTTGCAGCTCACCTCTGAAGATCTCGATCGCCTGCGCATCTCCGCGCTGCTTCACGACGTGGGAAAAATCGGCGTCGACGATCGCGTCCTCAAAAAGCCCGGCAAGCTGACCGACGAAGAATTCGACCTCATGAAGCAGCACACCGTGAAAGGCGCCAACATCATGCGCCCCGTCGCGCAGCTCAAAGAAATGCTCCCCGGCATCGAATTGCACCACGAACGCCTCGACGGTGCCGGCTACCCCTACGGCCTCGCAGCCGATCAGATTCCGCTGATGGCGCGCATCATCGCCGTAGCCGACACGCTCGATGCCATCACGACGAACCGCCCCTACCAATCCGCCATGGATCTCGAATTCGCCATGGAACGCATCCGCTCGCTCGCCGTCTCCCGCTTCGATCCCAAAGTCGTCGCCGCCCTCGAATCCGCCGTCAAGGCCGGCCGCCTCCGCCTCACTGCTACCCTCGTCGAAGTCTAAGCATCAAAACAGAAAACTTGCCGCCAATCCCAATTGCATGCAATAAAGCATCGGTCGTTTGCGTACAACTTTGTGTACCACAGGATGGCGGGAGTGAGCGTTCACGAGAAGGCCCATCTTATAGACGCACCGTTGGAAAAAGACCAGGCCTATCCATCCACCGCCTGGGCCTGGTACACCGTCGCGATTCTACTCTGCGCCTATATCTTCTCGTTCATTGACCGGCAGATCTTGAATCTACTCGTCGCCCCTGTTCGCCGCGACCTCGGAATCACCGACACCGAAATGAGCCTGCTCATCGGTTTCAGCTTCGCCGTTTTTTATTCGGTGCTGGGCCTGCCGTTCGGCCGCCTGGCCGATTCCGTCAGCCGGCCGCGCTTGATTATCGTGGGAATGTTTACGTGGAGCCTGATGACGGGCGGCTGCGGCCTGATCAATTCTTACGCTCAGCTTTTCATCTTGCGTATGGGAGTCGGCGTAGGTGAGGCGACTCTTTCTCCCGCGGCCTATTCGATGATTTCAGATTCATTTCCTCCCGCCAAACGCTCAGTGCCATTCAGCGTCTACACGATGGCCACTTACATAGGCGGAGGATTCGCCTTTCTTCTCGGAGGCCTACTTCTCCGCTACTTCGGTAGCAGGCAGATGTTCGAGCTTCCAGTCATCGGGCTCGTCCGGCCATGGCAGGCACTTTTCATCTTCCTGGGAATCTCCGGAATTCTTTTCATTCTCGTGCTGCTCGGCCTTCGCGATCCCTCCCGCAAAGGCGCTCGAGTTTTCGAGAACGCCCAGGGAAAAATAAAAGTCGAACGAATCGCTCTCTCGGCAGTCTGGACGTATTTCCTTGAGAATAAGAAGGCGCTGCTCTCACTCAACGTGGGAATGGGACTCGCCGCGCTCGCCGCCTATGGAACCTCGGCCTGGGGAATCACGTTCCTCGTGCGCAATCATCACATGACGGCCTCTCACGCCGGCATCGTCTTCGGCATAGCGCAGATCCTCGCAGGCACCTTGGGAATGCTCACCGCAGGGAAAGCTGTAGCATGGCTCGCAAAGCGCGGCTACCGGGACGCCTACATGCGCGTCGCAGTGTTTGCCGCAGCCGCGTGGCTCATCCCCGGAATTCTCTTCCCGCTCGTCCCGCAAACGAATGCCATGATCCCACTTCTCTACATCGCAATTTTCTTCGGCTGCATGCCCACCTGCCTGATCCCCGCGGCCATTGTCGAGCTCGTCCCCAACGCCATGCGCGGCCAAGCCACGGCATTTTACCTGCTGGTCGTAAATCTCATCGGCCTCGGCATCGGCCCCACCGCCGTCGCCCTCGTCACAGACAAAGTCTTCCACTACGACGCCGCAGTGCGCTATTCCCTTACGATCGTTCCAGTGGCAGCCATCATCCTCGCCGAACTTTTCTTCATAATGGGCCTCCGCTCCTACATCCCCACGCTAGGCCGCCTGAATCTCTGGCTCAAAGACAATCTCTAAGTAGCACAGGCATTCCTGCTTGTCCTGAGGAACGAAGGGTTTGCCCTAAGAACCGAAGGGCCTGTGCCGGCAAACCAACACACAGCAAGCGCAAATACTTGGCTATCGCACGCTATCGTTTTTTTTTGCTCAGCCAGCCACTCGCAAGACACCTGGCTACCGCATCCCGCTCAGCCCCCGGTATTCCCCGCCCTCTGCTAGAATATTTATTTCCGCTTCGCGCGGCGATCACATGATTACACTCTTCGGACCACCCGAACCCACGCTCCTCGAGCGCCTGAAGGATTCCGTCAGCAAAACGAAGACGGAGCTCTCGGCGAAAGTCGAGCAAATCCTTACAGGCGATCGGCCCGTCGATCCGGAGCTGCTTCGCCAGCTCGAATCCGCATTGCTCAGCGCGGACATCGGCGTTCGCACCACAAAAGAAGTTCTCGCCGCTCTCCGCCAGCAAGTAAACGAGCATAAACTCACCGAAGCCAAAGACCTGAAGCGCGAGCTGAAAAATCAGATCTCGAAAATCCTCACATTCCCGCCTCCAACCGAAGGGAACGGCAACTCCGCTTCTCCTCGAGTCCTGTTCGTCGTCGGCGTCAACGGCACCGGAAAGACCACCACCATCGGCAAGCTTTCGAATCGCCTGAAAAAAGGAGGCGCCAGCGTGATGCTCGCCGCCGCGGACACCTTCCGCGCCGCCGCGATTGAACAACTCGAAGTCTGGGGCCGCCGCTCAGGCGTCGAAGTGATCAAGCAAAAATCCGGCTCCGATCCTTCCGCGGTCATCTTCGACGCGCTCTCAGCCGCCACTGCCCGCAAAATCGATGCCGTCATTGTCGACACGGCCGGCCGCCTCCACACCAAATCCAATCTCATGGCCGAGCTCGAAAAAATGAAGCGCACCGCCGCGAAAATCGTCCCCGGGGCACCCCACGACGTGCTCCTCGTCCTCGACGCCACCACCGGCCAGAATGGCCTGAACCAAGCCCGCGAATTCTGGAGCCACTCCGGAGTCACGGGAATAGTGCTTACCAAACTCGACGGCACCGCCAAAGGCGGCATCGTCGTCGCCATAGCCCACGAACTGAATCTGCCCATCCGTTTCGTGGGCACCGGCGAACAAATCGACGACCTGGTCCCCTTCGACCCCCAAACCTATGTCAATTCCCTCTTTGACTAGCCCCCTGGTCGCCATTAGGCAGTTTCGGCTAGCCACAAGTACCGCCTCAGCAGACCTCGCATCCCCAAAGGGCTTCAATGCCCTTCCGTAACGCCGGCTTGCCCCGAAAAACGAAGGGCGTCCCGACGGCTCCTTTGACTTCCGCCGGAGCAAAGCTGTGAATCGCGCCGTCGTTGTAGGTCGCGGCTTTAGCCGCGACATCAAAGTAACACCACACGAGGGGCTTTAGGCCCTGAGCACGATGCCCAAACACGACACGGACGTATCACACATCGCCCGCGCCCTGGCCGTCGCGGCTCGCGGCACCGCGCTCGCTCACCCAAATCCCCGCGTAGGCTGCGTCATCGTCAAAAATAACCGCGTCCTCGGCGAAGGCTTCCACACCTACGATCGCCTCGACCACGCCGAAATCCTTGCCCTAAAAAATGTCGGCAAAGAAGCCCGCGGCGCAACTCTCTACGTCACACTCGAACCCTGCTGCACCACCGGCCGCACCGGCCCCTGCACGCACGCAATCATCGCCGCCGGAATCAAACGAGTCGTAGCCGCGATGCCAGACCCGAACCCCGCCGTCGCAGGCCGGGGCTTAGCGCAACTCCGCCGCGCTGGAATCGAAGTAAGAGTAGGCATCCACGGAACCGCCGCCCGTGAACTCAACGAAGGTTTCGCCAAATGGATTCGCACCGGATTGCCCTTCGTTACGCTCAAAACCGCCCTCACCCTCGACGGCCAAATCGCCGCCCACTCAGGCAGCACCACCTCGATCACAAGTGAATCCTCGCGCGAAGCCGTCCAGCGCCTGCGACACGCAGCCGACGCTCTTCTCACCGGCATCGGCACGGTCCTCTCGGATGATCCTCGCATGACCGACCGCACCGGCAAGCCTCGTCGCCGAAAACTGCTTCGCGCCATTATCGATTCGCGCCTTCGCCTGCCGCTCAAATCGAATCTCGTCAAATCCGCGGACGGAGACGTCGCAGTCTTCACCGTGCAGCCACTCGATTCGCCGAAAGCTCTCGCACTGCAACAAGCCGGCGTCGCCGTCGTCCGAGTTCCGGCCAAACGCGGCCACGTTGACCTACGCGCCGTCCTGCGCAATCTCGGCAAACATCAAGTTCTCAACGTCATCCTCGAAGCGGGCGCGGAACTCAACGGCGCCGCTCTCGAAACCGGCATTGTGGATAAAATGATTCTCTTCTATGCTCCGAAAATCATGGGAACCGGCGGCGTCCCGATGGCGAGCATTCCGTCGAACTGGTTTCCGAAATCGCCGGAGCTAACAAACATCACCGTGAATCGCTACGGCCCGGATTTCTGCGTCCAAGGATACTTTCACGATGTTTACGGGAATCACCGAGCACGTAGGAAAAATTGAAGAGTTTCAGCGCGACGAAAAAGGCGGCCGCCTGCGCATCAGCCTCGAAGGCGCTCCGTCCATCGCTGCTGAAATGAAACTCGGTGACAGCATTTCAGTGAACGGCTGCTGCCTCACCGTCGTCGAATTCGACGCCAACTCTTTCTCCGCTGATCTCTCCGGCGAAACTCTCCGTCGCACAGCCTTCGGCGAAAAAAAGCCCAACCAGCCCGTAAATCTCGAGCGCCCTCTCGCCGCCACCGACCGCCTCGGCGGCCATTTCGTGCAAGGCCACGTTGACGGAGTCGGCCGCGTCACCCGCCTCGTCCCCGAAGGCGACAACTGGTGGCTCTCCGTCCGCGTCCCGCAAGTTCTGCGCCGCTACGTCACCGAAAAAGGCTCCATCGCCATTGACGGCATCAGTCTCACCGTCGCCCGCTGGCACCCGCATGACGGAATTGCCGACATCGCCGTCATCCCCTTCACGCATCAGCACACAAACGTCCACGCAATGACGCCCCACGACGCCGTGAACATCGAAGTCGACATCCTCGCAAAGTACGTCGAGAGCCTCATCTCAGCGCAAAAAACTCCCACAACTTCGCATCTCACCGTAGCCGGACTAGTCGAAGAAGGTTTCTGATGCCCGCTCGAAAATCCGGCTCGTACGACGTCGCCGTCATCGGCGCCGGCGTCTTCGGCTCGTGGATCGCGTACTGCCTGCGAAAAGCCGGCGCCTCCGTCCTTCTTCTCGACGCTTACGGCCCCGCCCACGCCCGCGCCAGTTCCGGCGGCGAATCCCGCATCATTCGCATGGGCTACGGCCCCGACGAAATTTACACTCGCTGGTCCCTCCGCGCGCTCCCGCTCTGGCAAGAACTTTTCGCCGAAGCCGGCCATCCTGAACTATTCCAACGCACCGGCGTCCTCTGGATCGCTGACGAATCCGCCCGCGAATCCTACGCCCGCGACACCATGGCGACGCTCGCCCACCTCCGCGTCCCCTTCGAAAAATTATCCAACGCCGATCTCCGCCATCGCTACCCGCAAATCTCAATCGACGACACTTCCTACGGAATCCTCGAACCCTCCAGCGGCGTCCTAATGGCCCGCCGCGCCGTCCAATGCGTAGTCGACCAAGCCCAAAAAATCGGCGTGAACTATCAAATCGCCGCCGCTCAATCCCCCAAGCCACCCTCCGCACTTCGCACTCAGCTTCGAGACCTTACCGTCACCACCTCCGCAGAAAAATTCTCCGCCGCCACATTCGTGTTCGCCTGCGGCCCCTGGCTACCAAAACTTTTCCCCGCCCTCCTCGCCGATCGCATCTTCACCTCCCGCCAGGAAATTTTCTTCTTCGGCGTTCCCCCCGGCGACGCCCGCTTTCAGCCCCCCGCCCTCCCCACCTGGCTCATCCTTCGCGACGAATTCTACGGCATGCCCGACCTCGAATCCCGCGGCCTAAAAGTCGCCAACGATCGCCACGGCCCAGCGGTCGATCCCGACACGCAATCGCGCCTCGCCAGCCCTGAAGCCCTCGCAGCCGCATGCGAATTCCTCGCCCGCCGTTTCCCCGCACTCAAAAATTCACCGGTAGTCGAAACGCGGGTCTGCCAATACGAAAACACTTCGAATGGAGATTTCCTGATCGATCTGCATCCCGACTTCGAAAATATCTGGCTGGTCGGCGGCGGTTCAGGTCACGGTTTTAAACACGGTCCATCGGTAGGCGAATACGTTACAACGCGAATCCTGCAAGCCGGCGCAACCAGCCCGTCATCGAGTCTCACCCCCGCGGCCGAACAACTCGAGCGCCGCTTCTCGCTCGCGACAAAGGAATCCGTACAGCATCGCGCAGTTTTCTAAGTTTTCTAAGTTTTCTAAATTTCCTGGCTTTTCTAATCAGCCGAAACCGGCCGCGTCCGCATCTCCCCAGCCTCCCGCGCCTTCGCCCGTGCCCCGCGCAAATACAACACCACCCCCAGCAGCACGGCAAATCCAGTCGCGGCGACAAGTTTCACCACAAATTGAATCTTGCTCGCGCTGTCGCCCGGTGGAATCAACGACAGCAAAATCCCCGCAAGCGCAACTGCAAATCCCAGCCCGCCCGCAATCCACACACCGAATCTTCCTCCAGGAATCAGCACCGCTCCCGGCACGTTCTCCCGGTCTGCCGAATAGGAAAGTCGGATCGCCGCCGCATACATATAAAGGAACGGAATGAAATACAAAATATTCGTCGCAGACACGAGCACCTGATACGCGCCCACCGTCGTCTCGTTGATTTGGCTCAACAATAGAATGAAGCCCGAGATAATCGCCTGCACCAGAATCGAAACGTACGGCGTCTGCCACTTTGGATGAATTTTTCCAAACGCCCGCGGCAAGTAACGATCCAGTCCAATTACGAAAGGCACCCGCGCAATACCCGCCACCGTCGATCCCACCCCGCCCGCGTTTCCCACTGTGACTAGCATCGCCGCAATCATTCCAAGCGCACCGATCTTCAGCGCACCTGATGCAATCGTCAGCGCCTGAAACACGCCGCTCTTGGGGTCCACCTCCACACTGCTCATCAAAGACAGCACCGCGACCGTCCCAGCAACATACAGCACTGCAATAACAATTCCGGACCCCAGAATTGCCCGCGGAAATGTCTTTCGGGGCTCGCGCACTTCTTCGCTCATCGACGACACAAGCTCGAGTCCCGCAAACGCGAACGCAATCTGCGGCCAGAAATTAACAGTCGCCCAATCCCAGTGCGGCCGGATATTGCTCCATGTGAAATGCGTCGCAGATCCTTGCCGGTGCCACAGAAACGCCGCCACAAAGATCAGGATCGTGAGCGGAAGAAAAGTCGATACGCCTCCCACGTTCTGCAACCATTTCCCCACTCGAAGCCCGATGATGTTCATGAAAACGGCCACAAACAGCAGTAGGAAAGATCCAACCAGCAGGAACGTGCGATTCTGCGCGAGCGGCGCGTAACCAATTCCCCCGATGTATGCCGCCATTGATGCGCTCGCGAAAAGCAGCGCCGGAAAATAAAAAAGCGTATAAACCCAATATGTCCAACCCGCTACAAATCCGTTGAATTCTCCAAACGCCGTTTTCGACCACGCATACAGCCCGCCTTCTTCCGGGAATCGAGTCGAAAGCTCCACAATCACGAGAGCCGTGGGCACAAAGAAGAAAATTGCAGCGAGAATCCAGAGTGTCACCGAAGAGGTGCCGTTGTGCGCTGCCGACGCAATCCAGCGCGGTCCGAGCACCGTGGCGATGTTAAACAGGAGCACGTCCCACAGGCCCATCACTCGGGGCAGGCTTGATTTGGCACTTGATGCAGTGGACGAGGTCACTCAGATAAATCCAGCGCGGGAATCAATTCGTCTTCCTCGAGAAAATTGCGGAGAACCGGATCCTTCGAATCCTCCAGCTCCTTCCACGTCCCAAAAAATCCAACGCGCCCCTCCTGCAGAAAAATCACGCGATCGGCCAGTTTTTTCCCAAGGTGCGTGTCGTGCGTCACCACGATCGACGTCTTCCGCAGAGTTTTTTTCAATCTCACGATCAGGTCGCTCATGTGCGCTGCCATCAATGGATCCACCATCGTTGTCGGCTCATCGTACAAAATCGCCTGCGGATCCTCCGCCAGCGCTCTCGCAATTGCCACCGATCGCTTCATGCCCATGCTCAAATCCGAAGGCAACCGGTCCGCATATTCCGTGAGATTCAAAGTCTTCAGCAACTCATTCACTTTCCTGTCAACTTCCTCGTCGTCCGGTCTCGCACCGCGCGCTTCGAAAGGAAACGCAACATTCTCCGCCACGGTCAACGAATCAAACAGCGCGCCCGATTGAAATACCATCGTCACGATACGCCGAATCTCCGAGAACTGCTTCTCGGTAAAAAACGTCACATCCTGCCCCGCCACAATAATCTGTCCATCGTCCGGCTGTAAAAATCCGAGCAGCAGCTTCAGGCTCACTGACTTCCCCACGCCGCTGCGCCCCATGATCACGGCCGTCTCGCCCTGATCGACAAAAAAGCTGACATTTTTCAACACCGCATTGTCGTCGAACGATTTCGACACGTTGCGAAATTCAATATAGTGTTCGCTCATCGCTTCAGGCGCCCTTCCAGCCTCGACTTCGCTTCTTCGTAATCCGCCGGCGAGTTCATATTCTTGAATAGCAGCCCGTCGGAATCAAAACTTTTCCATTCCCGAGGTTCGATGAATTCGACACGAACATCCGTCAATCCATCCGTCACTTTTCGCACGCCGCGATCGAGTGCCGCTCGAATCGCGCCTTCCGTCGGTTTGCGATACATCGCGCAAAGCGGCTCTGCTCCGCGCTCGTTCAAAGGCAGCACCGCATCGGCCTCCGCCCGCATTGCCCGCCCAATCAAAAACTCGAGCCACTCGCGCGTCAGATACGGCAAATCGCAGGCAACAACCAAATTCCATTCGGCGTTAGAGGCACGCAGGGCTGTAGCAATCCCCCCAAGCGGCCCAGCCCCGGGAAAATCATCTTCAATCACGCGCAGCTCAAGCCCCTCGAGCCGCACCGCATCCCCAACAATCGCGCACCGGCTGGCTGCGGATTCAACCAGTTTCGCCGTCCAGACGATCAGCGCTACACCACCGAACTCCAGCAGCGCCTTATCCCGTCCCATCCGCGAGCTCTCCCCCCCAGCCAAAATAAACCCGCCGATTTCCTTGGATCGCGTCACGTGCCCGCCCGCTCCCCCATCATTAGTCAACAACAGCCTCCCATCGCCCCAGAGCTTGGCCGAGAATGAGCCTCACCTGCCCTTCCGTAACGCCGGCGTCCCGCCGGCTCTTTTCCCTTCACTTCCTTTACTTCCTCATTCCCCCTATCTCCCTGAGCTCCCCGTCCGCCGTCATCCCGACCGCAGTGGAGCGATCTCCTCTCTCCCGTTTTTTTCCGCTACTTCCTCTACGTCACGCTCTCACTTCCCCGGCCTCTGAATCCCCAGCTCCCTCAACTTCTCCTGCAAACTCTGCCGATGCAATCCCACCTCCGCCGCCGTCTTCGAGACGTTCCACCGATGCTCCTCCAGCTTCCGCTTCAAATACGCAATCTCGAATTTTCGCTTCGCCTCGCGAAAATCTGCCTCGGCAAGATACGAGTCCCCGCCGGTATTTCGCGACGCCACCGCCCCCACCCCGCTGTGAATCTCCTCCGGCAAATCCGACGCCCCAATCGCGTCGCCCTTGCTCAAAACCACCGCCCGCTCCAGCGCGTTCCGCAACTCCCGAATATTTCCTGGCCAATCGTATCGTCGCATCACTTCCATCGCACCATCATCGAAACACACCCGTCGGCCATGCCTTGAGCCCAACTGCTCGAGAAACGCCCCCGCCAGAAGCCCAAGATCCTCTTTGTGCTCGCGAAGCGCAGGCAATTCCAGCGTCACCACTCGTAACCGGTAAAACAGATCTTCACGAAATCGCCCCGCGCCAACTTCTTCTGGCAGATTCCGATGCGTCGCGCTAATCACCCGCACATCCACCTCAATCGCCCGCGACCCGCCCAACCGCTCGACGGTTCGATTCTCCAGCGCACGCAGCACCTTCGCCTGCGTCACTGGACTCATGTCCCCAATCTCATCGAGAAAAATCGTGCCGCCCGAAGCCAGCTCGAATTTTCCTTTGCGCTGCTGCGCCGCGCCCGTGAATGCGCCCTTCTCATACCCAAACAATTCCGACTCAATCAAGTTCTCAGGCAGCGCCGCACAATTCACCGCGACAAACGGTTTCGCGGAGCGCGTCGACCGCGCATGAATTTCCTGCGCCAACAAATCCTTGCCACTGCCGCTTTCGCCAAGAATCAGGACGGTTGCATCGCTCGGCGCCACGCGCTCAGCCATCTCAAAAACGCGCCGCATCGCCGCCGACGTTCCAAGCATCCGCCCAAACTGCCCATCCGAAACAAGCTCGCGCCGCAAACGCGCGTTCTCAACGCCCAGCTCCTCAATCTTCAAAATATTCGCCACCCGCGTCCGCAACTCCGCAATATCGAACCCCTTCACGATATAATCCGCCGCCCCGTTCTGCAGCGCCTCAACCGCCGTTTTCGCCGTGTCCAGCGCCGACACAATCAGCACCGGCGTCTCGTTCCCGCTCTCAAGCAACGAATGCAAAAACGACAAGCCATCCTCGCCCGGCATCACCAGATCGAGCAAAATCAAATCCGGCCGCTCGTTCGCAACCGCCGCCCGCGCCGCCGCAGCAGATTCCGCCTCAACAACGCGATAATTCCCTTCCAACGCCCGCCGCGTCCCATACCGCGCCGCAGCCTCATCATCCACAATCAGAATCGTTCTCTCAGCTTTCATTCCGTCACTGTCCTCACGTCAGGGCACGGCTTCAGCCGTGCCGTAAAGATTGCAAAATCGTTGCGGCTTTAGCCGCTGAGGCAACACCGCTCATTGCATCGACTCGCACTAAACAAAAGTATGTCATCCTGAGCGCAGCGCGCTTTCTGCGTCCCGCGTTCTGTGGCGGGGCGAAGGATCTCGGCCGGCTCGGAATCTTTGTAGGTCGCCCTTCAGGGGCGACATAATACAAACCAAATAGTAGGGGCTTTAGCCCCTGAAGTCCTCAGGCGCCGCGCCTATTCCGCACGCGCCAGCGGTACCGTCAACCGAAACCGCGTCCCCGCCCCGTTCCGAAGCGGGCTCTCGCACGCCAGCGTTCCGCCCATCTCAGCAATCCTCCGCGCCACAATCGAAAGCCCCAGCCCCGTTCCAGATGGCTTCGTCGTGAAATACGGCTGGAAAATCCTCGCGCGCAGCTCCTCGGAAATCCCTGGCCCATCATCATCCACTCGAATCTCCGCCCGCTCCGCATCCGCCGACAGTCCAACCCGCACTCGCCCGCCATTCGGCTGCGCTTCCATCGCGTTCACGATCAAATTCGACAACACCTCGCCAAGCGAATCCTCCGATGCACGCACAAAAATCTCGTCCCGCGGTTGATCGAACTCCATCCGTATATTCCGCCGCTCCGCGTCGCGTCCAAATAGCGACGCCGTCTGCCGAGCCAGCGCCACCGCCGCCACGCGCTCGCCATTTACCGACGGCTTCGCATAGCGCAAAAGCTGCGTCAACTTCGCGCTCATCCGGTCAATCTCGCTCACCACCAGCGTGCAATCCCGCCGCGCGTCCAGCGGCAGATCCGGATTCTCGAGCTGCACCTGCAGCACCGTTTTCATCGAGCTCAAGGGATTCCGCAAATTGTGCGATATCGTAGCCGCCATCTGCCCCAAGCCGGCCATCCGCTCTCGTTCCGCCAACTCGCGCTCCAGTTGCAGCTTCTCCCCAATCATCCGGCACAGATCGATGCTCCCAGGTAGCTGCTCGGCAAGAAATTCAAGCGCCGCCGAAGTCTCACCAGTCAAATACGACCCAGTCGTCGCTGCCTCAAGCAATCCAATCTCGCTTCCATTCTTCATCAAAGGCAATCGCGCCACGTGCCCTAAACCGCCGGGAGATTCCAGCGCCGCCAGCGCCGGATCACGCGGCAGCGAAATCCGCACCACAGCCAACCCAAACTCCTCTCGAATACGCCGCTCGGCCAAGCCGCTCAGTTCGCAAAGGTTCCCATTGCGCGCCTCAGCCTGCAGTTCCGTGCTCAGCTGCTGCAAACGCCCAACGCGCTCCTGAAACCGTCGGTGCAGCGCAGGCCCAATCACCCGCTCGAGCGGCTCGAATAAAAAAATCAGCACGAACAACAAGACGCTAGCTGTAGCCTCAGGAGGCAGCACCGGCTCAAGCCATCCACTGATTCGCCGCACAAACGCCAAATACAAAAGCGCCAAGAACGTTGCCGAAAGCGCGTACACCAGATTCCGTTGCGCCCCGTACTCCAGAAAATTGTGTTTCAACGCAAAGTAGATTAGCAGCGCGCCGGGCAGCACTGCCACGCACAGAATCGCCGTGGTCAGCACTTCTCCTCGAGACGAAATGCCCGCCATGTCAAGACCGAACAAGATCGTGAGGACGAGAGACACGCCAAAGAGACCAAAGAACAGCGCCCGTTCATTTTTGTCCTTCGCCGCTCGCCAGTCTTGGAACTCAAAGATCGTGTCCATGAATCCAATCGAATACATGCCGGTGCCAGCCACTAGTAGAAAATTTATTAGCCCGGCGGATAGACGGCGTTCAGCTTCGAGGCTACTTTGCCAAAAAGGCGAGATACCGTATATCAGTTCGGCCATAGCAGCCAGGTACAGGAAAACGAGCAGCGGCTTGGCAAAAACACTCGGTCGCGATTGCCGAACCTGCTTTCGGTACGCATAATGCACATGCCACACAAGAGGAAGTAGGAGAAGCAGGCCCAAAGCGATGAGTCCCTGAGCAAACAGGTGTGTGGCAAGCGGCGGTGTGCTGTATTGAATCCGTGCGTTTACTTCCAGCAAGCCACCCGCATAAATCAAGAAGAGGGACAGGACAAGAAAAAACAAAACCCGTTCCAAAGTCCGCGGTCGGCGATGTCCCAAAATTAGCGCGATCAGAAAAAGATACGTGAGAGTTCCCGCTGTCAGGGCGATCAGCCGCAAGTAGAAGAGATAGGTCACGAGAGTCTTGTCTCTCGCGAATTCTAGACTCACTCCGAAAACAACTCAATCACCAAGTGTCGGACAAACCTTACATGTACTAAGAGACTGAAAAAAAGGTGCTTACCGGTATTGTGAATAGACCATGAGCGTTGAATCATCAGCTTTTCGCTTGACTCTCAGGAGGGATTCCAATATATTAGCACTCGCTTGCGAGGAGTGCTAACACTCGGAACCTCCTCACCGAGCTACTCAGTCCCAAACTCCATTGGAGGAATTGCACAAATGGCAGTCAACATCACGCCGCTACACGACCGCGTTCTGGTCCGGCGGCTCGAAGAGAAGGAATCCGTGAAGGGCGGCATCATCATCCCCGACACGGCCAAAGAGAAGCCCCAGGAGGGTGAAGTCATCGCCGTCGGCAGCGGTCGCCGCGAAAAAGGCGAGCTGATTCCCCTCGACGTAAAACCCGGAGATCGCATCCTCTTCGGAAAATACAGCGGTAACGACATCAAGATCGACGACGAGGAATACATGATTCTGAAAGAAGACGAAATCCTCGCGAAGATCGGCGGCTCGGCGAAGGCCGCGGGCGGCAAAAAGTAATTTTCGTCGGCCGCGTTTTGAGGCGAGTGGGCGGCATTAACCCTTCGCCAAGGGCGGCGGCAAAAAGTAAGTTCAATCAGCCGCGTTCCGGGCGAGTGGTCGAGTACCAAGCACCACAATTCGTCCAGCGGCTGGCGGCAACGGCAACAAAAACCTAACTGAGAAAGCGAAAGAGGAGAAAGAGACATGGCAAAGCAAATCGTAACTGGCGAAAATTCCCGCCAGGCGATCCTGCGCGGCGTGAACATCCTAGCGGACGCCGTGAAAATTACCCTCGGCCCCAAAGGCCGTAACGCAGTGATCGAAAAGAAGTTCGGCGCGCCGATCATCACCAAGGACGGCGTCACCGTCGCAAAAGAAATCGAGTTGCCCGATGCGCTCGAGAACATGGGCGCCCAGATGGTCCGCGAAGTTGCTTCCAAGACCTCTGACGTCGCCGGCGACGGCACCACCACCGCAACCGTTCTGGCCCAGGCCATCTTCCGCGAAGGCGTGAAGACGGTCGCAGCCGGCGCAAGCCCGATGGCCCTGAAACGCGGCATCGAAAAGGCCGTCGAAGTAGCCGTCGAAGAAATCAAAAAATTCCACAAAGATGTGAAGGGCGACATGATCGCGCAAGTCGGCACGATCAGCGCCAACAACGACCGGCAGATTGGGTCGATCATCGCGGAAGCGATGAAGAAGGTCGGCAAGGACGGCGTCATCACCGTCGAGGAATCGAAGACGATGGAGACGACGCTGGAAGTGGTCGAAGGCATGCAGTTCGACCGCGGCTATCTCTCGCCCTACTTCGTCACCGACCCCGAGCGGATGGAGTGCATTCTCGAAGACGTCCGCATCCTGATCCACGAAAAGAAAATCAGCTCGATGAAGGACCTGCTTCCCCTGCTCGAGCAGACCGCCAAGATGGGCAAGCCACTCTTGATCATCGCCGAGGACGTTGAGGGCGAAGCGCTCGCAACTCTCGTGGTGAACAAGCTCCGCGGCACCTTGCAGTGCGCTGCGGTGAAGGCTCCTGGCTTCGGCGATCGCCGCAAGGCCATGCTCGAGGACATCGCCACCCTGACGGGCGGCAAAGCCATCACGGAAGATCTCGGCATCAAGCTCGAGAACGTGAAGCTTGAAGACCTCGGCCGCGCGAAGAAGGTAACCATCGATAAGGACAACACTACGATCGTCGAAGGCGCCGGAAAGCCCTCCGAGATCGAAGGCCGCGTGAAGCAGATTCGCACGCAGGTGGAAGACACCACTTCCGACTACGACCGCGAGAAGCTGCAGGAACGTCTGGCGAAGCTCGTCGGCGGCGTCGCAGTGATTAAGGTGGGCGCGGCAACCGAGACCGAGCTGAAGGAAAAGAAGGCTCGCGTCGAGGACGCCATGCACGCCACTCGCGCAGCTGTCGAGGAAGGCATCGTTCCCGGCGGCGGCGTTGCGCTGGTTCGTTGCATCTCGGCGCTCGAAAAGCTCAAGCTCCACGATGACGAAGCCATCGGCGTCAACATCGTGAAGCGCGCGCTCGAAGAGCCCATGCGGCAGATCGCACTCAACGGCGGCCATGAAGGCGCTGTGGTTGTAGGCCGCGTGCGCGAATCGAAGGACGATAACTTCGGATTGAATGCCGATACCGGCGACTATGGCGACATGGTCAAGGCCGGCGTCATCGATCCGGCGAAGGTAACGCGTCTTGCTCTTCAGAATGCTGCTTCGATTGCGGGTCTGATGCTGACGACCGAAGCTCTCGTAGCGGACATGAAGGAAGACGAAAAGAAGGGCGCAGCGGGCGGTGGTGGCGGTATGCCCGGCGGCGGCGGAATGGGCGGAATGTACTAATCGCCAGGGCGCGGCGGCGGCCCCGCAGAATGATGCGGGACGCACAAACCGCGCGGAATGGGCGGGATGTACTAATCGCCTGAACGTGGCGGCGGCCCGCCGAATTGCGGGAAGCACAAACCGCGCATGGGCGGGATGTACTAAACCGCGGTCAGACTGCAAGGAAAATGAAGGGCGCTCCGAGAAATCGGGGCGCCCTTTTTGTTTTGCGTCGTGCAGGTCGCAGCGCGAAGCGTGGTGAGAAGTGACAAAAATTGTTGCTGTAAGTGCGGCAACGAGGTTGCAGCAAAAAGCAGCTTTTCGCGAGTGCTCCGTCCGGACCCTCTGCTTAGAAGGTTGGAGGTTAAGATCCTAAGTCTCTCTGGTGCCGTCACCTCCGGGCGTCAGCCACCTTAAAACCGCGCCTCAATGTGGTCAATGTGGCTATTCTCACGCCGTTGAAGAGGTGCAGCGAATCACTGCGGCTTAGCGCGCGCTGACCGTGACAGGTCAGCGTTTTGCATAGCGAACGAAAACCACCGTTTGGGCTGCTAGATCGACTTCTTTAACCTTCCATCCAGCCTTGAACCATGCCCGGCATTGAACATGCCGTGAGTCGCCCGAGACCTCGTTTCCCCACCACTCGCGGCGCTGTCGCGCCGTCAAAGGCAGCTTCACACCAATCCGATCTTCGTCTTCGATGTCCTCAAACGATGCGGAGACGCGAACTCCAGGCTGTCTTCGCAACCAATTACCCAACAAATCGTATTTGTTCATCGAACCTCCCTATTCAGACGTTCCGTCAGAAGACGGAGATAATTGGAAACCGTTTGATGCAACAAGAGAACCGTCTCACGCGGCGCGATCAGCTTGTGCGATCCCTCCTGTGAAATCAAGGAGTAGATAGCGGAGAAGAACCTCTCTTCGGGCTCATTTATGAAATCAACGGACCGCATGTAAATGCGGCGAGCGCCGTCCTTCTCTCCGCCGTCGTAGGGCTTTCCTTTGATGGTCTCTAGCTGCTTCACTATTATACGGTGTGCTTCATCCATCGCGCTTCTGATCAAGTCGGCAGCGGACTTTGGGTCAAATTCACCAGGTGACCGTAGGTGTTCATCTGCTCGCCTTAGTGCAGCAGCCACGGTTTGATCCAGCCCCGTCGGTAAATGGGATTCTTCAAGCGAGATGCCTTCTGCTCGAACGGCCGGTCTGCCCAACAGACTCGTCGCGAATCTCTCAAACTCTTTGTATTCCGCCGTTCGTTCCAAACTGTCTACAGCCGACAGCACGGTGGACGAGTAGGGCGGCACCTTGTTGCGGACAAGAGTCGCGAAGGCCTTGATTTGGCTTATCACATCGCCAGTGAAACGTTGCGGGTAACGTGTTAGGTTCCACTGAAATTCCGGCACGATGACTTGCGCCCAAGTTTCCAGTTTTTCCCCTTCGCATGTTTGAAGACTAGAAAAGACCAGTTCAGTGAATCGCTGAGCCGGATAGAACTCAGCGAGACAGGAAACGGCTAATGCCGACTCATTCACCATGTATCCGCCCGCAGTTTTATTAGCCATGTCGGAATTCCGATAAAGAGCGATGAGAAGTCTGGCAAGTTCAAAAGATTCAAGGTCAGATGACAGTTCGCTGCGGATTTGTCCGATCAAGCCGATGGTGGTCATCTTGTCGCAGAAGCCCTTGCGGTAGCCGTCCAAGGTCTTCTCGAACTTCTGCCAAGGTGTCTCGCGCATTTCAGAATTATACTTTGCTCCCAAATGCAAAATGAAATTCTCCAGGTAGCTCAAACATTTTGTCCTGCGATGATCACAATTATCTAAATTGAAACCGCCAATAGCCTTGATAGACTTCTTGCGCGCCACATCTTGAGAGACGCTTGTGGGACATCTACGTGACGTCCAAGACCCTCAAACAGGCTGGCAGCTCCGTAATTACGATAGTCATTGGTGTCATCATCGGTTACGTTCTCTTTAGACTCGGGGATTTACTCGCATGGCTGTCTTGCGCTCTCGGGCTGTCTGCTGGATGGGCGGTCGGAATACTGGCTGCCCCGTATCAAAGCGAACTGAGCCGATTCAGAGAATATCTAAAATTTGTCTCTGTCTTCATAACGGGCTACCTCGTCAGTAAAGTAGATCGTGTTTTTGAGCTTTGGGTTGACCCAGAACACGGGCCACTCTTGTTGCATACAATTGTTGTCCACCGCATCCTTATATGCATCACGAGTTTTCTCTTGGCCGCAGTGTCCACCTATGTCGGCCGAAAGTATTTCAGTTGGGGTCAGGGTTCCGAACGACCACCAGCCTGAGTTTCAGATATTAGTGGGCTAGCATTGAACAGTGCGTCGTTTGACATTCCTAAAGGCGCGATCAATATCGCGTGTGCGAAATCCCAGTTGCGACAGAATCCATGCCAGCTCGCGCAATTGATCTTCGTCGGCTCCGGGCAGGAAAGGCACAGAACCACGTGGGTCACTTCTATGGCCCATCGAAGTAATCGTCTGCATCGCGTAGTCCACGACAGTGCCGTCGGCGTATCCGGGATTCTGCTCCTCCTGCCAGACTCTGTGCCAAGGAAGAGGCACTCCAATTTCAGCTTCCGCTCGAAAGTCGATGCTTGTGCTTGGTGAATTCTTCAAAATCGTTTTCAGGCTTACGGAAAAGATGCGTTTACCATGCTTCACGGCTTGTACCTCGCGACCTTGCCAGCTCAGGAAGCAGAGAATTTACCCTTTACCGCGTGCATATCGACTCGTGTCTCGTCTATCTCTGCAAGCGATGGCGATTCGGGCGGTATGCGCCCTTCTTCATCGGCCTGGGTCACCATTGCCAACAAGACGTGGTGCGCATGCATTTCTCGATCAGCCAGTTTGATGGGTAGGCTGCCAATCTCTCCTAGCATCTTCGTCGGGATGCTAACCTCCACACGCCGGTCCTCGGCGTTATAGTCGGAAAAGACCGCAACCGTTCGGTCCTGGTTCGGCCGAGTCAGAGGACCTTCAAGCCGCCAATCTGCTGACTTCTTCATTTCGCGGCGATCCTACCACGCCTTGCTTGAGTGAAGAATGGCCCTTGACCCGCGTCGAATGTCCCACCGACCAGCAGCACCAGTAGTCCATCGCCAAGAGCTCGCGAACTTGCGGACGCCGCCCATAACGCAACCAGCCAGGGCGTTCACACGAGAGCGAAATGGAACTTACACCAGCAATGGTTTCTGGCGTTCGTTTTGCGGTTCCC
Source organism: uncultured Acidobacteriota bacterium (assembly GCA_963729525.1). Classification (GTDB taxonomy): domain Bacteria; phylum Acidobacteriota; class Terriglobia; order Acidiferrales; family UBA7541; genus Palsa-295. Next base: position 116,450 of record CAVSOB010000005.1, on the reverse strand, counting down.
CTTTGGTTTGCGGGGGCTAGAACCGTAGTATCCACAATAGAAATTCACAGGGTGGGTGGAGGAGAGTGATGAGTGATGAGTGATGAGTGATGAGTGATGAGTGATGAGTGATGAGTGATGAGTGATGAGTGGTCGGGAAAAAGACGGAGTGAAAATGACAGAAAAGTGACAGGGGCTGAAGCCCCTTGGTCTTGCAGTGGGGCGTTTTGTCGCGGTTGAAACCGCGACCTACAAGGCTTGGGGGTTTGCCAAGCACTTGGGGCGGGCGGGTTTAAGACCCGCCCCTACTGAGCCTTTGCATGTCGGCGGAGACCGGCGGTACAGAGGAAAAGTCAAAAGAGCCGGCCCTGCGAAATCCGTCGGGACGCGGACTGCGCGCAGGATGCCGGCGCTACAAGGGAGCGGTGCGGCGGCTTCGCCAAATCGGGAGTGTTGCGGAGTAGCAAGGGCGCACAAGCGCGACGGGAGAACGGAGAGATTGACATGACGATATGGAAGGTGTGGCGGCGCAAGGAACGGGAGGAGCCTCCGCAGGGGACGAGGTCGAGCGAGGGTTGGGTGGAGAGGCGGAAAATTACGCACCGGGGGAAAACTTTGCGCGCGTTTCGCGCTTATCTCGATCTGCTGGAGACGACGGCGTACATGCAGAAGGAGATGCAGAGCCAGCTGGAGGCGTTTGACGTGACGATGCGAACGATTCGCATCCTCGAAATGCTATATCGAAAAGGCCCGATGGCGATACGGGTGATGGCCAGCCAGATGAAGTGCAGCCGGCAGAATATCAAGAACATTTTGCGGCCGCTGAGGGAGCGCGGCTGGGTAGTGCTTGAAATGTGGGCGCGGCCGCCTGTGCCGAGGGATGAGCGGCGTCTGCCTGTGGAGAAGCGCGGCGTTAAGAGAAGAGGCAGAGCGGTGGGGATCGTGCTGCTGACGGCGCGAGGGAAAAAGTTTATCGGCACGTTTTTTCCGAAGCACGCGAAGGTGGTGAAGTCGTTGATGAGGGTGCTGGACGGGCGCGAGCAGGTGACGTTGAGCCGGCTGCTGTTGAAATTGAGGAAGGGAGACTTGGTGAAGTTCGTGCGGGAGATTCGGATGTACGACGATGAGAATTGGGAGCGGGTGCGGATGGACGGGAGCGGGTATAGGTAGGGTGGGAGAGGCGAGAGCGCGCGGGCAAGTTGCAAAAGTGATGGTGGCGACTGCATTCTGAGTGAATGCCTGAGTTGCCTGATATTGCGGCTTACATCTCTGCGCTGGAACCACGGATTGTGGGGCGGGGGCTTGAGCGGGTGCGGTTGGGTAATGCTTTTTTGTTGAGGACTGTGGAGCCTGCGATTGGGGAGGTGGAGGGGCGGGTGGTGCGCGGGGTGCGGCGGGTTGGGAAACGGATTGCGATTGGGGTAGATGGGGATTTGTGGCTGGTGCTGCATTTGATGATTGCGGGGCGATTGCATTGGAGGGCGGCTGGGGCGCGGCTGGCGGGGAGGCAGAGTTTGGCGGCGTTTGATTTTGCGAATGGGTCGCTAGTGCTGACGGAGGCTGGGACGAAGCGGCGGGCGTCTCTACATGTGGTGGCGGGGGAGGAGGGGTTGCGCGCGATTGATCCGGGAGGGATTGAGATTTTTGCGAGCGATCTTGGTGCGTTTCGAGCGGCGCTTACGGAGGAGAATCGCACGCTGAAGCGGGCTCTTACTGATCCGCGGATGATTAGCGGGATTGGTAACGCGTACTCGGATGAGATTCTGCATGCGGCGCGGCTTTCTCCTGTGGCGCTTACGCACAAGCTCAAGGATGAGGAGTGGGTGAGGTTGTTTGCGGCTACGCGCGAGACGTTGGCGCTGTGGACGGAGCGGCTGCGGGCTGAGGCTGGGGAGGGATTTCCTGAAAAGGTGACGGCGTTTCGCAAGGATATGGCGGTGCATGGGAAGTATGGGCTGGCTTGTCCGCGATGCGGGGAGAAAATTCAGCGGATTCGGTATGCGGATAATGAGACGAATTATTGCGCGCGATGCCAGACGGGCGGGAGGGTGCTGGCGGATCGGAGTTTGTCGAGGTTGTTGCGGGAGGATTGGCCGCGGACGTTGGAGGAATTGGAGGCGTTGAAGCGGAAATAAGAATAGTGGCGAGTGGCTAGCGGGAGTGAAAGACAAAAGCGTCGGCGGGAAGAACGAAGTCGCGGTTTGGGCAGGTTGGAGTGAATGCCTGGTAGCAACTTGGGGCACAGGCCCTTCGGTTCTCAGGGTAAACAGGAATGCCTGTGCTACTTAGCGGCGGATCGATTGTTGGAGATTTGCTACGAAGGCGTCGGGGTTTTCCACTTCAATCACAAGCTCGTTGTAGGATTCGTCGGCGAGGGTGATCACCACTGCGCGCTCGGGATGACGGATGTCCCAGAAGATTCGTTTGCCATCCTGGTAAAACGTGCCGGCGGTGATAACGCCTGGAACAGATATGCCCGGCCACTTGAGGCCGTGAAACCATTTCTTCGTTAGCTCCGCGTCCGTGCGGACACTTGTGATGTGTCGCAGGGGAATGGCGAGTTCGCTCTTGAAAGCCCAGAGCTTGTCGAGACCTTCGACGTGCAAGTGCAAAGTGTCGGCGGTGATTTCTGGTTTCACCATTGGTTCACTCTCGTCGCGAGTCAGTCGGCGCCGCGCGAACGGCGGGGCTTCGTGTTTTTGGCAACTACTGGCGTGTCTGCGCGGGGCGGAAGATCGGGCATGTGCGCCATTGCGGCGTCGCGGAGCGTAGCGAATTCGGTCCAGTCGCGCTTCGAGATTGGATCGGCGGTGGGCAAGCCGAGGCGTTCGAAATTCAGAAACTGGCCGTGCTGCTGGATGCGGAAATCGAGATGGGGGCCGGTGGCGAGGCCGGTCATGCCGACGAGGCCGATAGTACGCCCCTGTTCGACGTGCTGGCCGGTGCGAACGAGGACGCGGGAGAGGTGCATGTAGTAGGTGGTGTAGCCGTTGGTGTGTTGGATTTCGATTAGATTTCCAGAGCCGCCTTTTCGTCCTGCGAATGTGACGCGGCCTTCGCCGATAGTTTGCACGGGAGTGCCGGTGGGGGCGGCGTAGTCGATGCCGAGGTGCGGGCGATATTCTTTCAGGATTGGATGGTAGCGGCTGGCGCTGTAGTGCGACGTGATGGCGGCGGCGAATTTCAGCGGCGAGTGGAGGAAGGCTTTTTTCATCGCTTTGCCATCGGGCGTGAAGTAGGCGGGATGGCCGTTGAGGTCGTGGAAAAGAACGGCGCGATAGGGGTGGCCGGCGTTGTTGTATTCGGCGGCGAGGATGCGGCCGTAGGCGGCCGTTTCGCCATTCGAGAATTTTTTCTTTTCGACGACGATGCGGAAGGTGTCGTTGGGGCGCGTGTCGGTGTAGAAGTCGAGATCCCAGCCGAAAATTTCTGCCAGGCGCATGGCGAGTTCGGGGCGTTCGCCGGCTTCGATGACGGATTCGAAGAGCGAGCCGTGAATCGTGCCGGTGATGCCGGCGGTTTCGGTTTCGGAGGGGATCGCGCGGATTTCGGAGTGGAAGGAATCGCTTGATGCGGCCGGTGGGTTTAGCGATGCAGACGTGGTCGTGGAACTCTGCGCCGGGCTGGCGGCCTCTGAATCTTTCGGAGGCTGCGGCGCGATCACCAGCTCGCGGTCGGTGTCGATGCGGTAGCGGACCTCGCGCAAATCGCCGAGGACGCCGCGGCCCACCGTGATTTTGTTTCCTGCGCGGAAATGGCGGAAATCGAAACTGTGTTGGGCTACGGCTGCGACGCCGGAGGCGGTGGCTGGATCGAGGCCGAGTTGCTCGAGAGCCTGATTGAATGAAACGCGCGGCGGCGCGATTTCATCGGTGTACATGACTACATCGCGCTGAATGTGAGCAGCTTCTTCGCGTGCGAGCGAGACTTCGTCTGCGAATTGCGATTCGGCTTTGCCGCGCACGCCGAACGACCAGCCGAGGACGGCGCCGGCGGCGATCAAAAGGACAAACCAAGATATGATTCTGATGCGATTCATTTTGCTTCGGTGTTTCCCGTAGGAAGCCCAGTTCGCAGGATAGCGCAATGGCGGAAGGCAAGAAAAGCGGAATTGCGGCGCTGTTACGGGGCGGGCAAACGCCATCGACTCATGAGCCACACTTTATAGCTTGGCTTCAAGAACGGCGGTCGCTGTTAGCTGCGGAAGAGGCGCCTGATGTAAGCTTGCGTGCGCGTGCGACTCTGATTCGACGAAATGCATCTTAGTATGTGGCGAGTGCGCTGTGTCGCGGGATGGACTACTGCGGATCCGATGTTGAGTTTTCGTAGGAGGGGCTTTATGAAGGCCTTTTTTCTTCCTTTGGCACTGCTTGTGATTTGCACCGCGGCGGTTGCACAGAATTCGATTCCACCCGGCACGGTGATTCCTGTCGCGCTGCACGGTTCGCTTACTACTGCGAAGAGCAAACCGGGGCAGTTGGTGAAGGCTCGGGTGATGCAGGATATTCCGCTGGGTGAAGGGAGCAAGGTTCGGGCGGGTTCGTACGTCGAAGGCAAAGTGATTTCAGTGACGCCGCCCTCGAATCGCAGCAGTGCACGTATCTTATTGACGTTTGACCGGCTGGTCACCTCGAAGGGTTCGGTACCTATAACGACGAACCTCCGGGCACTGGCATCTACGCTCGAAGTGAATAGCGCGCAGGTTCCCCAATACGCCGATCGCGGAAGTTCTTCATACGTCAACACCACATGGCAGATAGGCGGAGAAACAGTCTATCGCGGGGGCGGGCACGTGATGGACGGGAAGACTGTGGTGGGCGAGCCTGTGAACGATGAGGGCGTGCTCGGATACGTGAGGGCCAATCCCCAAGGAAATTGCCGTGGCGCGATCGATGAGAACAATCGGCTGCAGGCGTTGTGGCTGTTCTCGTCCGATGCTTGCGGCGTATACGGATACAAGGGCGTGAAGATCGAGCATGCCGGACGAACGAGCCCGGTCGGTGAGATTACGCTGAGTTCGGACCGTGGCAACATCAATATCCGGGGAGGCAGCGCGATGCTGCTTCGTGTCGATAAATAGTCGTCGCCGAGTGGAACTTAAGCATACAATATCGGGGTCCCCGCTGGGTTCGGTCTGCTCGGGTCTGATCGCGAATTCAGGGAGGGAGGCATCTGTTTATGAAGAAACGAAATCTTCTTGTGGCCGCTTTCGCGCTGTGCTTTTGGCCTTATCACCAGCCGTATTACCTTTTCCCGGTCCACTGGCAAGGACTTTCCATCTATTTCCATTCGACCGGACCGTGCTACGGGGTTGGCTGCCCCGGTGGTATGGGCACCAAGCATCCGTGAGCCGATAATTTTGTACCCTTCATCACTGTAACGCTTCGAAAGCTTTTCACAGCATCGAAAGCGTGAGCATGACCGGTCGCGATCCACGGTGCGTGTCGTGAATTTGCTTTAACCTCTCGTAACTCGCTGCTCCGCCAATCCGGCATACGAGTCCGCATGGGCGATGCTGTCGAACAATCAATCGTCGAAGGTCAGAACACGAATAACCAGCGGCAACGATAATAATGGGTCCGCGCACGAGGCTGCGGGCGTCGACAAGTTCCGGATTCATTCGCTTTTGCAAGCAACTACTTGTTATGTGATGATGCGCAAAAGCTCATTTTCAGGGTGCAACCAATTCGTAGGACGATGTGAGCTTGATAGCGTTGTGTAGTGTGCGATATAGCGGACAATTCATCGCGTAAATTCCGTGGAGGCGCTCGATGATGGCGCGTTTTTCTTCCGGCGCTACCAGGCGCATTGCCACGTGGATGCGTCGGATGACCAGCACTCCGTCTTCCTGCTCGACTTCCCCTCTAACATCCGCCGTGAGCTTGTCGTTACTTGCATCGATTTGACGCGCTTCCAGCGCGCCCCCAAAGGTGCCCATCATTCAACCAGCGGTTCCGGCAATCACGTAGTCGATGGTGGCGGCGTGCGATTCCTTGATTTTGTCGGGAGGGACTTTGTAATGCTCGGCGATTGCGCCGTGGACGCTGAAGATCACCGGTTGCTGCTCGCCCGGGAGATGAGCGACGCGCAACGGACCGACTTTGCGTTCAATCTTAACGTTTGAAACGTAGACGACTTCGGACATGGATTCCTCCTTCGTGGATTCGATGCATTCTACCTGCGTTCGGAACTATCGCTTGTCGGCTTAGTATCAAACCGAAGGACGCCGGTGGGTCCTCGTTTTCGCGAGGCGTCGATCGTGACAACTTGAGGCGCAGGCTGAAACGCTACTTTTGGCCTAGAATGATGGCTTGGTCGGAACCAGGAAAACAGTTTTCTTCCGAGGGGGGGACACAATGGCGGAGGCAGCGGCGGACTCAGCGAAGTTCAACCAGACGGATCGCTACGCGGCATTAATGGACGTGGTTCGAAACCGGATGACGAATCGCGCGTTCGCTCCTTACAGCGTGCCGCGAGAGCACTTCGAAATGATTTTGGAAGCCGCACGGCACGCACCTTCCGGCGCCAATGCACAGCCCTGGCATTACATCGTGGTGAACGATCCAGGCGTGAAGGAAAAGATCGGACACTGCTTCGTCGACGAGCAGCAACACCGCGCGCGGATGCACATGGGTTTTCCGACTCCGAATTACAACGGCGTAAAGACGGCGCCGGGATTGGTGGTGGTGCTCGCGGATTTTCGATTCGTGCGCGCTTTTCCAGTGCTAAATGACGGCTCGGAGGTGGACCGCTTGTATCACCAGAATGCCGAGCGGATTCTACTTCAATCGGTGGCTGCTTCCACGATGTCCGCACATTTAGCTGCAGCTGCGCTTGGCTACGCCGTATGGTGGATTACAGCGATCGGGCAGGAAGATATCCAGCAGGAGATCAAGCCGCTGCTCAATGTTCCCGAGGAACTTTCGATCATTGACGTGATGTGTTTTGGGCCACCTGCGAAGCCATCGTACAAGCGCTGGAAGAAACCGCTCGAGAGAATCATGAGCTGGGAAAAGTTCAATCCCGAAAGCGCGATGACGGTGGCGCAGATCGATGAGTGGATCAAGTCGATGCGTCACAAAGTGATGTACCGGGACGAATCGAAGATCGATTGAAGAATTCCCGTGATAAGGACCACCTGCGCTTGCGGGTCAAACCGAGTAGTACGGGTCTTTCTGCCGTGCGGCTTGTGCATCGGCGATCCATGCAAAGACCAACGCAGCGGCGAGAAATGGAATGAGCCAGACTACGCGGCTCTGGTAGCGGTCTTCGACAGTGGACAAAACGCCGGTGACGAACGCATTGGCGAGCACCGCTGGAATAATCACGAGGGCGAGGCCTGCGAGACGAGGAGTCCAGCGCCGCCATAAGAGAATCCCAAAAATGACGATCAGCCCAAGTGAGACTACGACAGTCCATTCCTGAATCATGGAAATGAAATCGAAAGGCAGGTCGTTGAGTGCCTGGCGACTTTGGAGGAACCGCGCTTTTCCACTGGGAAGCACCTCATCGAATTGCCGCACCATCCAGTCGTTCGGATCGAAGCCGATTTCGAAGGCGCTGAGTTGTTGCCAGAAGTTTAAAGCGGACTTGGACAACTGCGCGCGCGGGTAGGTGCGAAGCGTCGCGAAAGCAAAAGGAATTTCTTCATGCAGGATTCGTTCCTGCGTTTCGGGGGAGGAAGTTCTCCAGACTCCATCGTCAGCCCAGAGGAACTGGTCTGAATCCGCTCGAAGTTCGCGGAGATGGCCGCAGCCGGCGAACTTGGCTTCGCTGCAATGTTGTTCGAGATACCAGCGGCCGGGGCCGTCGGCAATCAGCCGCGCTGTGAGGAAGGGAGGGCGTTCACCATTCAGCGAAGGCTTGCCGTAAAGATACGAATTCAGCGCGACCTGCGCGAGAGCTGCGATGACGATGATCGCCGCCACTTCGCCAGCGGCCTTCAGGCGGCCGGACATGAATCCGTGTCGAAAGGTCGCCCAAAGAGCAGCGAGCAGCAGGCAGATTCCCGCTGCGAGTATGAGGTGCGTGGCATGAGACGCTACTCCCCAACACGCGATGCCTGCGACGGCGATGCGTTCGCGGCGCGAGAGGGTGTCGCACGCGAACACCAAGAGATAGACGCAGAGGTACAAAAGCGGCCCGAGGATATCCGGCATGATGAGACTCACGAACCAGCTCGCACTGGTCAGCAGGCCTAGCAGCGCGACAAGCGCGAGGTACCAGAGGACGGTTCGCTCGGGCAGGATCGAGCGAACTACCAGCCAAGCAACGTATGCGGTGAGGATTGCTTGTAGCGCGACGATGGGCCAGAGCGTGGCGTTCCAATGGAACGGTAAAATTCCCAGGCTGTAAATGAATGAACGCATGCCGTAGTAGTCCGAAATCTGATGCAGGAACAAGGCGCGCGCGACTGGCTGGCCACTTTCGAGATACGTCATCGAATCTGGATACAGCAGCGGGTAGCGATTAAAAATGGCCGGCCACATCATGAACATGGCGCCGAGCAGAATTGCACCGGCGCGAGCGAGCGAAAAGGGGTTCGCTGCTCGCCGAGCTTCATCGCGCTGGGCGGCGAAATCAAGGCTCACGGCAAGATTGCCGCGATTGTAGGACTGCTGATGGCTGGATTCAAGCGGTAATGAAAAAGGCAAGCCGTTTTGCCGAGTGGCGTGATTTCCTTGCTAGCGACAGCGGGCACGTCATGCCGTGTCTACTGAGAAAGGAATGATTAGTGGGAGGCGCCGGCCGTGCCGGCAGCTGCGTATTGCGAATCGCGCTCGGAAGCGGAGGCGGCAAAATAATTTCTTTCGCGGAGTCCGCGGTAGATGTGGCCGGCAATCTGGGAAGCGCGTGGCCCGTTGGTGCTGCGGCCACCGCCGCGGATCAGAACCACCAGCACAATCTTTGGATGAATTTCATCGGCATAGGAGACGTACCAGCCGAGGCGGCCGCCCAGCGACTCATCGTTGCAGGTGCCGGTTTTGCCGAGCGTGGGCCCGAGAGTGTCGTCGCCATAGGGATCGTAGCTGCGGCGTGCGGTGCCGTACATTACGGCGGCGAGCATCCCCTGTCGAAGATCCGGCAGCAACGGCGCGATGTCCAGTTGACGACGAACGCGCGGGGCGAAATTCAGGCGATCTTCGCTAGTGCGCGGATACTGAAGATAATATTCAGTGCCGCCATTGGCCAGAGTTGCGGCGAGCGATGCGAGTTGCAACGGAGTGATGCGGATGCCGCCGCCGAAGCTCGACATGTGCGCCACTCCGCCATACTTCGGGGGGAAAAGCGGCAGCGAGCCGGGCTGTTCTTCGGTGATGTTGTAGCCAACACGATCGCCCAAGCCGAGCAAACGGGCGTATTTGATGACGGTGTCGAAGCCGAGCTGCTTGCCGACGCTTTCGAAGAAGACGTTATTCGAGTGCGCCATCGCTTCGGTGAGGTCCATGTAGCGACGGCGGTCCACTTTGAGCATCGTGTCGCGAGTGATCGCGCCTTCTTGCAAACCGGCGAGTGCGATGACCGGCTTGATCGTGGAGCAAGGTTCGAAGCCGGCGGAGAATGCCATCTTCTGATTCACGATTGTAAGGATGCGGCCGGTGGATGGATCGATCGCAACCACCGAACCGTTCGTGTGGCCCAGTGCGTCGATCGCCACCTGGCGGACGATGGCATCGTCGTAGCTGGTCGCGTCAAATTTTGCTGGATCAAGATTAAAGGCCGTGCTGCCCGCGCGATGAGTGCGCTTGGCTGTCGCACCCGCGGGCGAACCGAAAGCGACGCTGGCCGCTCCTGCGAGCAGGAGGCACAAAATCGAAACTACTTGGCTGGTGAATGAGCTGGGTTTCATGTCTTCTTTTATTATGTCTTCTATCTTATCGGCTACAGGCTCCGTACAGTGATTACCCGAGCCTCAGCAAATTGTAGGGACAGTCGAAGGAAGGCGCAACTGGTAATCAGTACAGTTTTTCTGGATTTAGGGGGTACGGAAGTACCACGGGGCGAAGGGTGGCCGAGGTTCAAATCGGGACACTAAACCCCGGCCGAAATCGCGTGAATAGTGTGAGCCGGATTTAGCGACTTGCCTTGCCCTTCGATGCGGCGGCAGCCATCGTCGCGGGCTTCGCGGACTCCGCCGCAGAGGGCTTGCCGTTGTCGCTGGCGGGAACCGCGTGCTGATGCACGAGGCCGAGCGCTTTGCGCAGATCGGCTTCGATTTTGTCGCGGATGTCCGTGTTTTCCTTCAGGAAGATGCGGGCGTTATCGCGACCCTGGCCGAGGCGCTCGCCTTTGTAGGAGATCCATGTACCCGACTTCTCGAGGATATTTTTTGCTACACCGATATCGAGCAGATCGCCTTCGCGCGAGACGCCTTCGCCGTAGATGATGTCGAACTCGGCTTCGCGGAACGGCGCGGCCACTTTGTTCTTCACTACCTTCGCACGGGTGCGCGAGCCGACTACGCGGTCGCCTTCCTTGATGGATTGAATTCGGCGAATATCGACGCGGATCGAGGAGTAGAACTTCAGCGCGCGACCGCCAGTCGTGGTTTCGGGATTGCCGAACATTACGCCGATTTTCTCGCGAATCTGGTTGATGAAAATCAGGCAGGTCTTCGATTTCGAAACAATGGCGGTGAGCTTGCGCAGTGCCTGTGACATCAGGCGCGCTTGCAGGCCCATTTGCGGATCGCCCATATCGCCCTCGAGTTCGGCGCGCGGGACGAGAGCGGCGACGGAGTCAACGACCACGACATCCACGGCATTCGAGCGAATCAGCGCTTCGGCGATTTCGAGCGCTTGCTCACCGTTGTCGGGCTGCGAGACGAGGAGATTATCAACGTCCACGCCGAGTTTGCGCGCGTAGGAAGGATCGAGCGCGTGTTCGGCGTCGATGAAAGCGGCCTGGCCGCCGAGCTTCTGGGCTTCGGCGATCACGTGCAGCGTGAGCGTCGTCTTGCCGCCCGATTCCGGGCCGTAGATTTCGATGACGCGACCGCGCGGCAAGCCTCCGACGCCAAGAGCGGCGTCGATCGAGATGGAACCGGTGGGAATTACGTTTACCGGGACGAGCACGTCGCGGTTCCCCAGGCGCATGATCGAGCCTTTGCCGTACTGCTTTTCAATTTGTGCGATTGCCAGATCCAGATTCTTGGTTTTTTCGTCGGACACTCTTCCACCTCGAGGGCTGTTTGCCAGCATTTCCTGGGGACGCAGGCGGCACAGTCTATCAGAATGCATGCCCTGCCCTGAATCCGCATTTATACGGCCATACTACCACTAGGCGAACAAAAAGCAAAGACTATTTTGAGCGGCTTTGCGATGGGGTTCAGTGAAGCTGCCCGAGAAACCGAAGTACTGCTTTCCGCCTGCGGCGCCACGACACGTTCCCTTTCCTCACTCTAATGGGCTAGACTCAGCCCGAACCATCATATGCAGCTTTCTCCCGGCGATAAACTCGGCCCTTATGAAATCCTTGCGTCCATCGGCGCGGGCGGCCGGCGGCTATTCCAGCGCAGTACGTCCTGGGTAGAGCGTACGAGCAAAAGGGAAAATTGCCGGAAGCGATTGCCGAGTTTCAGCATGCTCTTCAACTCGAGAAGGACAATGCCGAGATTTGGTCGGGACTCGGTCACGCCTACGCCATCTCGGGAAAGAGAGCCGACGCACAAAAGGTGCTGGATCATTTGAAAGAGCTTTCCACGCACAACTACGTCGCGCCATACAACGTTGCGGTGGTTTACGTTGGCTTAGGAGAGAAGGATCAGGCCTTCGCGTGGCTCAATCGGGCTTACGCGGACAGGTCGTACTATCTGGCGGTTTACCCTACCACAGACGCGCGTCTGGACAGTATCCGCCACGATCCGCGCTTTGCCGATCTTTTGCGGCGCCTCGGTCTGCCGGAGTGAACCTGTTCGCGGCGAGCGTCAGTTTCTAGAGTTCAGTCCGAACGTCAAATCCAGCTCGCGTTGACTTGCCTTCCGGGGCAGCCTAAGATGTGCGCCATCCATGGCGGAAACGCAGTCGCCGATCGGCCTCACCATCTCCCACTATCGAGTGATCGAGAAACTTGGTGGCGGCGGTATGGGTGTCGTCTACAAGGCGGAAGACAACGAGCTCGGTCGCTTCGTTGCGCTGAAATTCCTTCCTGAAGACGTCGCCCGCGACTCGCAAGCTCTCGAACGGTTCCGTCGCGAAGCGCGAGCCGCCTCCGCGCTGAATCACCCCAACATCTGCACGATTTACGAGATCTCACAGCAGGACGGGCATCCGTTCATTGCCATGGAGTATCTCGACGGCTGCACGCTCAAGCACCTGATCACTGGCAAGCCGGTGCCGATGGATCGTCTTCTGGATATCGCGATCGAAGTGGCCGACGCGCTCGATTCCGCGCATAGCAAAGGCATCGTGCACCGCGATGTGAAGCCGGCAAATATTTTTGTCACCGAACGCGGCCACGCGAAGATTCTCGATTTTGGCCTGGCGAAGGTAACCGGAGGCGGCAAGTCGAATGCGTTTGAGGACGCTTCGATGACGCAGGGCGTCAGCGAAGCGCTGCTCACGAGCCCCGGCACCGCGCTGGGAACAGTCGCTTACATGTCGCCTGAGCAAGTGCGCGGGCAGACCCTCGATCCTCGCACCGATTTATTTAGCTTCGGCGTGGTGATCTATGAGATGGCCACCGGCACTCTGCCCTTCCGCGGAGAAACGTCCGCCGTAATTTCCGAAGCAACGTTGAATCGCGCTCCAGTTTCGCCAGTCCGGTTGAATCCGGACCTGCCCGCCAAGCTCGAAGAAATTATCAGCAAGGCTCTAGAAAAGGATCGGGATCTCCGTTACCACAATGCTGCAGACATGCGCGCTGACTTGAAGCGCTTGAAACGCGACAGCGACACCGGCCGCTCCGCGTCTTACCAGGCGCTGCCACTGGACGAAGCGTCCGGCAAGTCATCGCGTTCGTCGGCGAGCGGCGCGGCATACGACTCCGCGGCGCATCGCTCTGCAATTTCAAGTTCGGCTGTCACGCAGTCCGGATCGGTTGCGACCTCAATTTCTTCGACACCTGCAATCCCAGCCTGGCACAGAGTTTTGCCCTGGGTGATTGCTGGAGCCTTGGCGGTCGGATTACTTTTCGCCCTGCTCGCGCCACGCGAAGCATCGCGTCCGGGCGCGCAGAAGCCAGTGGAACTCTCCCTCTTGATTCCAAACCAGCAGCTCGCCTTGGAGAACGGTCCGGCCACCGTGATTTCTCCTGACGGGTCGCGCATGGCTTACACCACGCGGGATCCCAAGACAGGCAAGGTTGCACTCTACATTCGAGAAATGGACAAAAGCTCCGCCGTGCTGCTCGAAGGAGCCGGCGCGGCCTTCGCGCCTTTCTTTTCGCCGGATAGCCAGTGGATTGGATTCTTTGGCGACGGGAAATTGAAAAAGGTATCTGTCCGAGGCGGGGCCGCAGTCACTCTGGCGGATGTTGGCGGTTACCGCGGAGCAAGCTGGGGCACCGACGGCACCATTATCTTCCCGAGGCAATTCACCAGCCAGCTTTACCGGATCCAAGATTCGGGCGGCGCCCCTCAAGAGGCCACCCATCTGGATTCAGCACGCGCGGAAGTGACGCAACGGTGGCCGCAAATCCTTCCCGGAGGGAAGGCTGTGCTCTTCACCGCTTCTGGGGACAACAACTTCTTTGGCAAAGGCTGGGTGGGAGCAGCCCCACTCGATACGGGCGTGCCAAAGGTGCTTGTCGAGAACGCTTACTTCGGACGCTTTCTTCCCGGTGGTTATCTGTCCTACGTGTCTCAAGGCACAGTCTTCGTTGTTCCCTTCGATGTACAGAAGCTGAAGATCACCGGCACCGCGATTCCGGTTCTGCAGGGTGTGGATTCCGATATCACGAACGGTAGCGCGCAGCTGAGCTTCGCGGACAACGGCACGGCCGTTTACTTGTCGGGCGGCGGAGTGAATCACGACCTGAACGTCGTCCTGCTCGACCGCAAGGGCGAAGCCACCGTCCTCATGAGCGACAGGCAAGACGCTGCCTCTCCCCGCTTCGCTCCGGACGGAAAGCGCTTCGCCTTTCAGAGCGCGAGCAGCATCTGGGTCCATGACTTTGCTCGAGGGACTACCTCCGCGGTTATCAGCGGAACCGCTGCAGCCAACTTTCCCATCTGGACACCGGACGGTCAGCGGCTTACCTATTGGCATCCGCTCGCCGGCGCGCAGGGCTCGGGGCAAGGGATCTTCTGGAAACGCGCCGACGGAACCGGAGAGGAAGAAGCGTTGACTTCGAAATCGCTTCCCATTGCTTATCTGGCATCCTGGTCGCCCGACGGCAAGGTTCTTCTTTTTGCCCGGCTCGCAGATAAGAATGGGGGCTGCTGCGAAATCTGGACTCTTACGCTCGACGCAAACGGAAAACCACAGGAACCACGGCAATTCTTGGGCACTGGTGGCAACGCATTTTACCCGGCATTTTCACCAGATGGACGTTGGGTCGCTTACGCATCGGTTGAATCCGGACTACCCCAAGTTTATGTTGTGCCGTTTGAAGGCGCGGGAGGCAAGTGGCAGATCTCCACGGACGGTGGCACCGAGCCGCGGTGGTCTGGGACAGGCCATGAACTGTTCTACACCCATGGCAACTCGCTGGTTAGCGTGCCTTATTCGGTGGAGAAGAACTCGTTTCAAGCCGGAAAGCCACAGACAGTTTTCGCGAACCGCTTGGAAATGCGCGCTCCATTCGCATCCTACGATGTGTCGCCGGATGGGCAGCACTTTGTGATTTTCGAGTTTCCCGGCGGCGTACTGGCCGCCACCTCCGAGCCCACTGTCGTGCTGAATTGGCTCGATCAAGCCCGCCAACTCGTAGCCACTGGGCAGAGCGGAACCCCTAAATAAAAGACGCGGCGCAACATCGCTAAGGCTGACCGCTCGTCTCTGCTACTCAGACTTGTCCCCTGCCGGCTTGGCCTCCGCCGCCTTCTTCTTCGCGGCCGCTTCGGCCGCTATCGTCCATGGCGGCGTTACGCCCACCGACCGCGCATAGCCAATCGACTGCCCCAGGTGCTCGTGCATGTGGGTCACCAGCAGATACTCCACGTCGCCTTTATTGGCTTCGGGGCCGAGCTTCGGCATCAACGTAGCGATTTCTGAAGACGGCACCTTAGTCACCACTGCAATTGCATTGTCAAAGGATTGCTTCAGCTCTGCCACGATCGTCGCCTTGTCCGTCGTCGATTTCTCCCAGTCCTTGGCTTTATACTTCGCGGGAGCCTCACCAGCCAACGGCTCCGGAATGTTGTAGTTGGCAGCGGTGATGTGGAGATAAACCTCGCCGATGGAGCGAACACCCTCCTCCGGGCGCCAATTATATTTCTCCGCCGGAATTGCCTCCGCCAGGCATACGAATCTGAGCTTCATCTGTTCCAGGTCAAACAGCACTTGCGGACGAATGTCGTAGCCGTATGTGACCGGCGGCTTGGACATCGGGGGTAGCGAGGGCGCCGCTGCGCAGTCGTCCTGCGTGGTTTGCGCGGCGCGAACTGCGCCAGCGCTCAGGGCCATGCCCGAGACCATGATTCCAATAGCGAGACACACCCATAGCTTCTTCATCGAATATCTCCTTTTCAATCGCGGCGTTTGTGCATGCCACGTGCAATTTTCGTTGAGAAATGGGCGGCCGCGCCCGGCCTTCCAAAATCACAATGATGCAATGCTCTGCTTAGACGGAGGAAACGCGAAAATGCTTCGTCGAAATGTGGTATCTCCGGGGAAAATAAAAGTGACAGGACATTACACAGAGGACTCGGCTGTCCTAAGCGAGAATCAGGAAAGAGGGCGGCGCCAGATTTGCTTCGACTGCACGATGCGCGTGCAGGCGATCCATTTGCCATCGGGCGAGACCCGCGGATGCATCAGGTTACCTGCGTCGTGCGTGAGCTGACTGGGAGCGCCGCCAGCGCGAGGAATCGTGAAAAGCTGCAACTTGTCGCCGGCGAGCCCGCTATAGACAATGGTTTTCCCGTCAGGCGTCCAATCGAGGCCGTCGTATGTGGTGCCCTGATAGTCGAGCAGCTTTTCGCCGCGCGTGCCATCGGCGCGGACGATCCACAGAGCACGATTGCCGTCTTCGCGTCTGTCTTCGATGGCGATTTCTTTCCCATCTGGCGACCAAGCCGCCCAAGAAGCGCTGCGAATTTCCGCCGGCAGCGGAAGCTGCGCCGTGTCGAGCACTTCGCCGGTAACCGGCTGAATACCCAGCACAAAAAGTTTATCGATTCCGGGAGTGCCGCCGCGCACCCAAGAGTTGAAAAGCAATTTGCGGCCATCGGACGACCAATACGCCGGACCCGTTTCCCACCCAAAATCGGTGAGCCGCATTTCCGGTGCGTGCATATCATCCGCGAGACGCAAGTAAATATCGTCTGTGCTCTCGGCGCTCTCGTAATCAGGCACCGGAACTTTCGAACGATGAGAGTGAAACGCGATCCACTTCCCGTCAGGCGACCAAGCCGCGGGAAAATCCTCGTGATAGCCGGTGACGATGGGAAAGCGGGCCGAGATTCGGTTCGCATCCGCATCAACCAGAACATATCCCGCGTCAAGATCGAGCGCCCAATCGGCCAGGCGCCATCCGCCGTACGTGAATGAGATTTTCTTGCCGTCGGGACTCCACATTGGAACTTCCGCGCCGACGATCACGTCTTTGGAATCGCCGCCGCTTATCGGAACGGCGGCTACAGAATCGCGGATGGTGTTGCGCGCCCAGTAGAGATTTCCTTCGGCGAGCGCAGGGTCATTATTATCAACCCCTGGAGTAGAGACGACCGGCGTCCGCGCGCCAGTCGTGAGATCAATCTTGTAGATGGCGAGCCACCGGTTGGCGTCGGGCTGGTGTCGCGCTGCATTATCTGGCCCGCCCGCACTCGCAAGCGCGATAAAGGCGCTGCGGCCATCAGGCGAGATGGCAATGGTGTTCCAATCCGGAGAGGCATCGAGATCATGCACGATCGTTTTCGTTCGCAGCTCGTGAACGGATATGCGAACGAGCGACGTCGCGCCCGAAGGCTGAAACAACAAGACGTAGAGCATGTTGTTGTCGGGCGAGAATGCAGTTCCGGTAATCCGCCCGGTGACTCCGAAAGTTTTGAACGGCCCGTGCGGAGGACCAACAAACATTTGCCGGTCCGGATTCCCGAAAATGTAATAGGCGATCTCGTGGCCATCAGTTGAGCAACCTACCACTGAATCTGGAGGCAGCGTGGAAAGCTGAAGGCTTTCTGCACCGGGCCAAAATATGCCGCGCTCGCTGCCGCGCTGGCCAAGCCGCACTAAAATTTGCGGTCCACAAAACCCGGCGCGAAATATGTTGGTGAGCCCGTTGAGTAGCAGATTCGGATTCTGCTCGCCAGCGTCGAGCGAGAAGAGCGACATGGTAGGACCGTGCGTAAGCAGCGCCCACTTCGCATCGCTCGAGACGGAAACGCGCTCCGCGGGACCTTCAAACCACCGGTTGCTGGGTACGCTGAGGACCAGCGTGTCTGACGGGTCGTGCGCCTGCGCCGCCGCGAATCGCAGCCCAATCAGGACCAGAATCGCCGCGGCGCCAGCCAGCGCCATCCGACGATGCAACATGCAACCTCCGCACGCAAACAGTTGGAAGAGGCGAAACCTGCGGAAATTGTACTCTGAAATCCGAAGGCCTTTAAATAAACCACGGCCGGCGTTTCGATGGCGATGGCGTGAGGCCATAGCTTGAACGGTAGCACCGAAAAACCGGCCGTGTGATGCGCCCGTGCGCTCGTCCTCAGCCCAGAAAACCGAGCGTCGGGGTGGTGAAGTTCGAGAGATTCGGGAAAATCGCCGGTAAATCGGTATCGGCGACGCCGAACCATTTCGCAATTGTCGCGCCGTATTGATCCACCGACGTAGTCGGAATCCAGCGCCCGTTGCTTCCGGCGTCATCCGGCCCGCCGAGTGCAAGCTGCGGAAACTGTCCATACACATCGGTGCCAGCAACGGCGCCGCCCATCACGAGATGGTTGCCGCCCCACGCGTGGTCCGTTCCGCCGTTCGTTCCTGGCTGGAAAGTCCGGCTGAAATCGGACAGAGTGAACGTGGTCACTTGCGGCGCGATCCCCAGCTCGACCGTCGAGCTGTAAAAAGCGGACAGCGCGGGATCGAGTTGCGAGTAAAGATTCACCTGCGTGTTCAGTTGCTCGCTGTGTGTATCGAATCCGCCGAGCGAGCAAAAGAAAATCTGGCGCTGCAGGCCGAGCGACGAACGCGCCTGCATGATCTGCGCCACCTGTTTCAACTGGTTGCCGATATTCGTAGTTGGGAATTGCGTCTGAAGCGGCGAAAGTCCTTGAAGCGCGGCGGCGAGAACCTTGCTCTGCTCGAGCGATTGGTTCATCACCGCGCTGGTGTCCTGCACCAGCGAAATTCCCGAGTCCATGGTGAGAAGCTGTTGGAAGGAGACCAGACGGGCGTTCGACTCGGCCGAACTGTTAAAGCCGCGCAAGCCGGGCGAGGATCCCGGACTGAGCGCGTAGGGCTGTGTCTGCGCACCTGTGCAAAGAATCGCGCCGCCTGCAACGGAAGTGATAGGCGGATACTGCGCGCCGGCATTCATAGACTGAAGTTTGTCCGCGGTACGGCCCGCCCAGCCTGTGGTTCCGAAGCCGCTGAAATCGGCCGTCTGCCATTGGCCCTGCTGATCGGAGTGTGAGAAGAGGTTTACGGGCAGCGTCGCGCCGCCGTGTTGGTACTGCGCGCGCGTGGTTGGCTGCGCGAGGGTTCCCACATTGGCCACGACGGCGAGCTGTCCGCCAGCGAACAATCCTTGCAAACCAGACAACTGGGGGTGCAAGCCGTAGGGCACATTGCCCGTCTTCGCCACGATCGGCAGCAGGGTATTCTGCGGCAGCGCGAGATTCGACCGGATGGTGGCATAGTTCGCATATCCGGCCGTGTCGTTAGGGATGATCATATTATTACTGTCGTTGCCGCCAAAAAGAAATACGCAGACCAGCGCGCGGTAACCGGTGGGCGCAGGCGCGGCGAGCGCATGGATGAGGTTCAAGCGCCCGATCGCGGCAGTCATGCCGAATGAGGCTGCCGTGCAGCAACTGATGCGCACGAAATCTCTGCGGGTAAATTTCTCTTTGCCTGGCATTTCATTCACCTTCCCGCGCCGATCGGCGCCTCTTGTGCTTCCATGCTTACGATTAGTGCTGCACCTGGTATTGCGACGACGTGCCAATCAAATAGACTGCCGTTTGCGCCTGCTGGAGAGTCTGATTCGTTCCCGCCGGCACCGCTTGCATGGCGGTAAGGATGCTGGTCTTCATGTCTGCTGACATCGTGCCGTGAAGCATCAAGATGTTGAGCGAATCGAGAAGCGCGCCCGGATTCGAGGCTTGCGACGCTAAGCTGCCGAAGTTCACCGTGGTACCAGAGCCAAGCGAGCCAAAAACGAATGTGTTTACGAAATTGGCGCGATTGAGCGAAGTCGCGGTGGTCAAAATCTGAAACTCCGGCCCGAAGAGATTGGTTCCAGGAATCATGAAGTTTGGTGAAAAGAAATTGAACACGCTGCCGGGAAAGAGCGCGTTCTGGCCCATCGCCCCGCCCTGACCCGATAGATTCGATCCGTCGCTAGTCGCACCAACGGCGCGGAGCAAGCCTGTGATGTAAAGGATAGGCTCCTGAAGATGACCATCGCCAGCATTCGCGGTCGTTGAATCGTCACCGCGCCGGGCTTCGGGATCGAGCAGGATGGCGGTGATCACCGCCTGCATGTCGCCGCGAACGCTCGCACCGTTGTTCATGAAGACTGAGGTCACGCGCTGGATGTAAGCGGGGCTTGGATTGCTCGTTACGAGATGCTGAATGAGTTCCCGCGAAACGAACGGCGGAAGATTTGGATGATTGAAAATATTGTCGAGCGCGCCATCGAGATCCTGAGCAGCAGTCTGCCCCCCTGGCAATAGGCCGCCGGAAGCGGCATTGGTGTACTGGAGCAGTTGCTTCGAGGTCATGTCGTGGTTGGAATCGGTCGCGACCATCGGGCCGGTCCAGTACTGCGGGTTGTGCTTTTGTTGCGTCGCACCGGGCATTGTTGGGTACGTCCAACCGGTGTAAGCGAGAGCAAATTCCTGAACCTGAGCTTGCGTATATGTGGGGATCGGATTGTTGCTCGAATCGAGCTGGTACGAGCCGTCTTCATTCAGCAGCGCCGTGCCGATTGTGAAAAGTTGCATCAGTTCGCGCGCGTAATTCTCATTCGCGTGCTGGCCGGTGCTAGGCTTGTCGTTGTTCACCATGTCGAGGTAGTGGCCCATGGCGGGCGAAAGCGTCACGTCCTTCATGATCTGGCGATAGTTTGTGAATGCGTCGCTCTCGAGCAGGCGAAGATAATTGGTGAAGGCCGTGGGATCGGAGATTTTGTCACCCGCGATCACGAAGATCTGGCTCAGTGCGAAGGCCACGCGCTGGCGCAATTGGTCCTGCGCTGTGAGGGCCTGCACGAAGAAGCGCTGTTGCAATGGCCCAAGGCTTGTTTCGGTGGCTGCTGGATCTGCGTAGGGCGATACGGGCATCGCAAATTGATTGGTGATAAACGCTTGCAGACCGCTCTGCTGCACTTGAGCCACCAGGGCAGGAGTCGGGCCGAAAGTCGTCTGATCGAGGAAGCGATCCGCGACATTCGGCGATATGGCCTGCACAACTTGCGCCGTGATAGTTCCAGATGTAGCCGCTCCCGGATCGGGATTTGTAACCGTGAACTGCACGCTCGGTGTTTGCGAAGTCACGGTGCCGGTAGCGGTGAGCTGTGTGCTCGATACGAACGTGGTCGTGAGCGGAGTGGAACCAATGTTGACCACCGCGCCGCTCACAAAATTGCTTCCGTTCAAAGTGATCGTGAAATTGCCTGCATCAATCTGCGGCGGCGTCGCCGAGGAGAGCTGCGGAATCGGATTCAGCAGCGTAGCGACAGTTGAAGCAGTAAGGCCCGGGTGATTTGGGACTGCCGCCGCGATCGTGACCGCGTTCGGAGAAGGAATCGAAGCAGGCGCAGTGTATGTCGCCGTCAAAGCTCCAGTGCTCGCGATTGTTCCCACCATCGCGTTTCCGTTTGCGATGCCATTCACGGTCCAAGTGACGGTTGGGTTCGTTTCCTTTGCAACTGTCGCGGTAAATGCTTGCGTACCGTTGATGCGTACAGAAGGGCCTGAAGGCGAAACTGCGACGCGATTCTGTCCCGTGGATGAGCTGCCGCTAAGATTGGCGCAACTCGCGGTAAATCCGGCAACCACGCAAACTAAAAGTGTGAGTCCCACACGGCGCACGGCACCCTCCCGAGTTCCCATTCGCAAATTCATTCGGAGACCCCTGTCAACCCCGAGCCCTTTAAAAAGTTTCGGCAATTCTGAACGCGCGTATGAATGGTTAGTTCCAGGGCGGGATGGCAGGGTAGCAATGCAGAGATGTGTATCAAACTGGCACAAAGGCCGGATTGCGTCGCCTGCTCGCACGTACTACCAAAGAGTTTTGGGCGTTCGCCGAAGAAGTTGCGAAGATTTCTATCGAAGGCCTAGGGCGCCATTCTTAATCAGATTGTCGTTCATTCTGAGCGTAGCGAAGGATCTCAGCACCGCTTTGGGGGCGCGATTGGGATTAGGTGTACTTGAAGAATCCGCGGCCGGACTTGCGTCCGAGCCAACCTGCAGCAACGTATTTGCGAAGCAGGGGACAAGCGCGATACTTCGGATCGCCAAATCCTTTATAGAGAACTTCGAGGATGTCCACGCACACATCGAGCCCGATGAAATCAGCCAGCTCGAGCGGACCCATCGGATGATTCATTCCCATTTTCATCACGGCATCGACGGCTTCCGGCGTCGCGACGCCTTCCATCACGCAGAAAGCGGCTTCGTTAATGAGCGGCATCAGGACGCGATTGGAGACGAAGCCAGGCGCGTCATTCACCGCCACCGGTTTCTTATCCAGGTTTTCACAAAGCGCCATAGTCAGGTCGAACGTTTCGGCGCTGGTCGCAAGCCCACGAATCACCTCGACAAGCTGCATTACCGGCACGGGATTCATAAAGTGCATGCCGATGAAGCGCTCCGGTCGGCTCGTCTGCGCGGCAAGCTGCGTGATGGAGATGGAAGAGGTGTTGCTGGCCAGAATGGCGCTGCGTTTGAGCGCAGCGTCGACATCTTTGAGAACGCGCAGTTTGAGTTCGAGTTGTTCGGGAACGGCTTCGACGACGAAGTCCGCATCAGCGAGCGCGGCAACATCTGTGATGGGCTTGATGCGCGCGACCACTACCAGCTTTTCGTCTTCGGTGAGCTTGCCTTTTTTCACTTCGCGATCGAGATTCTTGGCAATGGTTTCGAGCCCGCGATCGAGAAAGCGTTTCTCGACATCGCGCAGAATCACGCGATAGCCACGGCGCGCGAAGACGTGGGCGATCCCGTTGCCCATAGTGCCAGCGCCGAGCACCCCTACAGTTTTGATCGTTTCGACATTCATAGAGGGTCGATGATAATCGAAGAGAACCTGCGGAAGAAATGAAGTTCGGTCGTTTATTTGGCGCGAAGCAACTCGGAGATACGAGCGAGATGGTGATCGTCGTGCTCTGCCACGAAGTAGAGCAGGTCGGTGACGCGCATCGGCGTGTTCAGGCGGGGGTGCAGCGCCGTTCGGCGAAAATATTTGGGCGGCTGCGATTCCAATCGCGCAACGAGCGAGAGGCGCCCGCGCCGGAATTCGCGCAGGATTTCTTCCGCCGGCCGACTGTTGTGTTGTGCCTGATGCGTTTTCTGATTCAACAGGTCCGCGGCGCGTAGACTTTTCAGGCCGCGCTCGTAATCTTCGAAGCGCCCAGCGAAAAGCTCATCGAGATCGAGCAGGTGGCCGATATTTTCCTGAATCGACCACTTGTCGCCGTCGCGCCGCGTAAGCAGAGCTAGCGGCACGTCCCTCACTCGCTCTTCGATCCGAGCGGGCGTGCCGCGCAGCCGCTCGATAATCTCCGGGTACAACTCGACGGGAAAGCTGAAATCGAATTTGCGCTCGAACCAACGCGGCCGGGCCATGACGCGCTCCTCGTCTACCGTCGATTCAGATGCGTCGAGGAAGTATGTAGATTCGGCAATCACAGCCCACATTCATTCCGGAGGAGTCTGTTCGATAATCTCGCGAACGATTTCCTTGGCCCGAGACTCGGCCGCGGGGAGGACGAAGACGCGCTGTCTGCCGCCGTCCGCGGTCAGAACACAGTTGATTCCGACTTCGCGAAGGCAAACTTTGAATGTCTCTGCCATCTTCCTGTCATCACCGGACCAGACTTCAGACGTGGCATCTTTCGGCTTGATTTCGGAGGCGATGTTGTCAGGAACGGGCGTATCCGCGGAGTCGATCGCGTTTGTCAGCTCGGCGGCGCCTTCTCCTTCGACTTCCTCCGGCTGCATCCTTCCCTTCCAGATATCTCGTGCATTGGCCCAAGCCGCCCGCTCCCCGAAGGGTGCGACCATTTCCAGCGCGGCCTTCAAGTCCATCTTGCGCACGAGGATTTCGTATTGCGGCTTCGGAATAGCGAGACCCCAAGCGACTTGACTGTGATTGGCAATCTCCTGGGTGGGTATTTCGGCATCCTGCAGAGCCGCCAAAGCGGCACTATAGGCGCTCGGGTCGCTTCCGCGCCACGCCACAGCCAGGTCAGACGACCCGGAACCCCCAGAATCGTCGGGAAGATGTTCGACGAGATCCACGTCGCAATCGGAGCACTTCGTGAAGCCTTCGCGATATTCGGATTTGCAGACGGGGCAGAACATCTATCGAGCCCCTCGCCCTTGCGATGAATGCGATATCGATGAATGCAACGATGCGGCGAGCCATGCGGCGAGCGATGCAAATTTTTCGTCTTGCGACCAGGGTGGGCCGAGCGGGCGGCCGAGATCGGAGATGCGCTGCGCGAGGTCCGAAGGTTTACGGCGAAGAGCGCGCGAAGCAGAATCGGTCAGGTCACGCTCCCGAATCAGCGCGGGCTTCAGTCCGGTGCGCGCGGCGGCATGCAGCAGAGCTTCGCGAAATAGCTCGCCGTCAGCAGTGTGAATCAAGGAGTGCGCGGCGAGAATTTTTGCGAAAGCTGGAAGCGGCCTTCCCGAAGCAAGGAGGAGACCGAAACCTGTGAGCGAATATCCCTGGTCGCGAAGCTCGGTTTTCAGCTCACGCACTGCGCGACGGGCCAGCCGCCGCGCCTCCGATCGGACTCGCGCGACGAATGCACGGGCTTCCTCAAGCGACAACTTTTCCGCTGTGTGGTACGGCTGGCGAAATTTGTAGGTGAACGTTTGGACGAGATTGACGCGGCGGCGCACCAGGACAAAGGGCGAGCCTTTCGCAATGGCGAGCGCGACCATGGCGGTCCAACCGGAGTGGACGCGAAAGCCGACCGAGGCGCGTTTCATGTTTTTCTCGGTTCTTTTGTGATGTCCGGGGTTAGAAGCGCTCGATGGCGAGGGCTACGGCGTTGCCGCCGCCGAGGCATAGGGCGGCGATGCCGCGTTTCAGATTGCGGCGCTGCAATTCGTAGAGCAGCGTGACGAGAACGCGGGCGCCCGATGCGCCGATGGGATGGCCGAGCGCGACCGCGCCGCCATTCACGTTTACCTTTTCTGGATTGAGGCGAAGCTGGCGCGTGACGGCGATGGCTGCAACGGAGAAAGCTTCGTTGAGTTCGACTAGGTCGACGTCTTTGTCGCGATCCCAGCCGGTTTTTGCAAGGAGCTTCTCGACTGCTTCTACCGGCGCCATCATCACCCATTTGGGTTCGACGCCGCTTACGGCTTGGGCGACGATTCGTGCCATCGGAGCCTTGCCGAGGCGCGCGGCATTTTTTTCGCTCGTAACGACGACGGCAGCCGCACCGTCATTCGTGCCGGGCGCATTCCCCGCCGTGACGGTGCCATCTTTCTTGAATGCGGGCTTGAGTTTTGCGAGCGCCTCGAGCGTGGTGTCTTCGCGCGGTGATTCGTCCGTCTTGATGATGACTGGATCGCCCTTCTTCTGCGGAATTTCGACTGGCACGATCTGCTCACCGAAGAAACACGACTTGATCGCGCGGACGGCTTTCTTGTGGCTCTCGTAGGCGAATTGATCCTGTTCCAGGCGCGAGATGTTGTACTTTTCGGCGACGAGTTCGCCGGTGACGCCCATGTGAAAGTTTTCGTACACGTCCCAGAGGCCATCGTTGATCATGGAATCGATAAGATCCTGGTTGCCGAGGCGGAATCCGGTGCGCGCGCCTTTCAGAAGATACGGGCAATTCGACATGGACTCCATGCCGCCTGCGACGACGAGTTCGGATTCGCCGAGGGTGACGCCTTGGGCCGCGAGCGCGACGGCTTTGAGGCCTGAGCCGCAAACTTTGTTGATCGTCATGGCGGCGACACGCGGATCGAGACCGCCCCGAAGTGCGGCCTGGCGGGCGGGATTTTGGCCGAGGCCGGCTTGCACCACATTGCCCATGATGGCTTCGTCGACTTGCTTGGGCTCGATACCGGCGCGGCGTACGGATTCAGCGACGACTTTCGCGCCAAGTTCGGTCGCGGTGAGAGGCGAGAGCCCGCCCATGAATTTTCCGATGGGTGTGCGAACGGCGCTCAGTATGACGGGGTTTTCCATGATGGCTTCTCCTTCGGCGGAATGTAAGTATAGGCGCGCGCGAAGGAAGGGTCAATTTGTGGGTGGTATCCTCCACCGCTGCTATGCCCGTGCTGTGCCTTCAGAGCTGATGGAGGCCGAAGCGAATTCCTTGCCGCACCAGGGCCCACGAGGAAACTTCCAACGAAGGTAACCGTCGGCTGGTTACCTGTTGTGGAAACGCGGAGTCTTTCGCCGAATGTGAGGACAAGAATGGGAGAGGGTCCCGGTATCTCAAGGCGGCGAACTATCCTGCCAGGCCACTCTTCAAAACCCGCATAGCCAGCAATGTCCTCCACCAAGGATTTAGATGGAGAGGCGACATGAAATCTCGAAGACCCTGCTTTGTGCACGCGTGCATTATACGCGCGCTAACTCCGGGCGGATGACGCTTAGAAGCGATTTACATAGACGGGCAGGTTGCCATTGTGCTGCCATATGCACGCTTGCGATGTTTTAGAAGATTTCCACATTTCCGAGATTTCCACATCGAAAAATCGTTCCGGTGTGGTTGACCCGATGTGCGGGCAGCGTTACAAACGCTTCGCGAACGCTTTCAATCATCCGAGTCTCGAGTAGCACGGCAAGCGAAAGTTTGACGAGTTATGCAGGGCCCGGACAGGTAGAACGGCTTCGACAAAGTTCGGAATGGGACGGCGTCACGACTAGGCGCTAGGTCTGGACCAGTGGTTGGCTAGGCGCGCTCCGTTAAGCAACGCTTGACGCGAGAAAGTGCCACGCAAACCACGGACCTGACTTAGACAAACCTATCGTGGCCAGCTTCCCGCTAACGCGGACGAAAGCATGGCAGCTGTTCTTTTCGCGACTGAGGGAAAGGGGCGAGCAATCGCCCCTTTTCTTTTTTGCGTCCAGAGCAACCCTCGTGTCCACCCGTTGCGCAATTCAGAACGACAGAGCGAATTCAAAAAAATTCAAATGCGCAAAGCCCTTGCTGGCGGCGATGGAGCTATAGTTATTGCTGGTGAGACGAATTACTCCTGGATCGAACGCGAAAGCGGAGGAGCTACGCTAATGGACCGCGAAGATTTTTTGCGTTACTTCGAGCAGGTGCGCGAGAGGACGATGCGGGTGGTGAGCGCGATTCCGGAGAACAAGGTGGAGTGGACGTGTCGCCCCGGTGAGTGGACGTTTGGGGATTTGGCGCGGCACATTGCGGCGACCGAGCGTTAGGTGTTTGCCGAGTGCGCTTGCGGGCGGCCGAGCCGTTATAAGGGATGTGGGCGCGAGTTGGGCGAAGGACGCGAGGGCGTGATTGCGTTTATGGAGCGAATGCATGCGGAGGCAATGGAGATTTTTCGCGGGATGACGGATGAGGATTGGGCGAAGAAAGGCACTTCACCCGAAGGCAAGCCAGTAACGGCGTGGAGAATGTTGCGTGCGATGCTGGAGCATGAGGCACATCATCGCGGGCAGATGTATGTGTATTTGGGGATTCTGGGTGTGCGGGCGCATCCCCTGTATACGCTGAATGAGCCACAGCTGCGAGGGCTGTCGGTCTAGTTTAAGTGAGGCAACTTAGAATTAGTTCTGCTGCGTCTGCTTCTTGGGACTTGGGTCGTTTTCCTTCTGCATCTGGGCGAGTTCGGCTTGCACGCGTTCCATAGCGGTCGCCATCATCGTCTTGTAGATGGGTGTGGCGGCCTGCATAGCCTCTGCAGTGATTGCGGGAAGCTCCTTGATGAGCTTCTGCCCTGTGGGCGTCGAATAAAACGCAAGAAGATCGTCGATATTGCCTTTTGTAAAATGCTTCTGGTAGACCGGGATCATCGCGTCGAGGAGATTGTCGATAGGCATGCTCTTGATGATGTCGTCCATCATCTTGTTGACTCGTGCTTCCGCTGCCGGGGTCGTGCCCGGGTCCTTCTTCATTTGTTCGGCGAAGATCTGATGCATCTGTTTGGACATGGCATCCATCATCGTTTTCATCATGTCGCGGGTATGCATGACGTCCAAGTATTTCTCGACGTCTTCTTTCGAAGCAGGAGCGTCGGCAGGATTCTGCTGGGCAAAGCTGACAGAGCCTAGAAGGAGGCAGGCAATAAGCAACGAGGCTGAGCGTTTCATAGGTTTCCTCCCGGCGATAATGCAGAGTAGCGCGACGTAGTGGCGTTATGCCATAGGACCGTAATCGGAAAGTTACGAGTTCGCCACCAGGAGGAGTCTCTTCTACTTGTTTCGCCTTATTTTCGCCACCGCAAAATCTGCTAAGATGGTGCGCGGAAGATTCAGACACTGTTGACGAGTCGTGCGAATCCGCTGGGTGGGGCGGCTGAAGCAAAAGCGACGGCGGGCCGCCGACGTTGCGGAAGTGCAGCGTTCGCGTCAGCGGGATGCTCAGTCTGGCGCGCGAGTGTTGTTGTGCACGACAGGCAAAATCGAAATCGGTAGAGAAGAGGGAGGTTGCGCTGAAGGAGCTTATGCAAAGCACCAGGCCGGAGAAGATCCGGCAGGAAAGCCGCGCTTCGAATGCGTTTGCACTGAACGAAGAGCAGCGGGTGGCTGTGGAACATGGCGAGGGTCCGCTGCTCGTGATTGCCGGGGCGGGGACCGGCAAGACGCGCGTGATTACGGAGCGGATTCGTTGCCTGCTCGAGTCCGATGCGGAGCTCTCCGGCGAGAATATTCTCGGGCTGACGTTTACCGACAAGGCCGCGGGGGAGATGAAGCACCGCGTGATGAAGTCCGTGGGCGAGCGGGCAGAGGGAGTGTGGCTGGGTACGTTCCACGGATTCTGCCTGAAGAAAATTCTGTGCGCGGCAGATTCGGAGGTGCGGGCGATTGACGATGTGGATCACTGGATTTTGCTGCGCCGGAATATCGGCGAACTGCAGCTCGAGCAATTCAGGAGGCTGGCAGAGCCGGGCGAATTCTTAAGCGACTTCGTGGCTTTTTTCTCGCGCTGCCAGGATGAGCTGGTCAGCTGCGAGGATTATCAGCGCTACGTGGACGGCTTGGGCCGGAGCTATGAAGCACGGAAGAAGCAGCTTAAGCCGGATGCGCAGCGGCTTGAGGAAGACGAACTGGCGCGGCAGGAAGAACTGGCGCGCGCGTACCGCGGGAGCGAGCGGCTGCTCCGCGAGAACAATCTCATCACGTTTGGCGCGCAATTGATGCGGGCCGTGGCGCTACTGCGTTCGGACGCGGCGCTGCTCGAACAACTGCGTGAGCAATATCGCTACATTTTGGTGGACGAATTTCAAGACACGAATATCGCGCAGCTGGAGCTTCTTTATCTATTGGCCGGTGATCGCCGAAATATTGTCGCGGTGGGAGATGACGACCAGGCCATTTACCGGTTTCGCGGCGCGTCATTCGGCAGCTTCACAATTTTTCTGAAGCAATTCTGCGGCGTGGGCGACAGCAAGCTGGCGGCGGGCAGAAACAAGCATCTGGTATCGTTGACGCAGAACTACCGGTCAACTCAAAGAATCCTTCGAGTGGCGGGCGAAGTGATTTCCGCCAACGAGAAATCGCCGCTGCTCCCCCCAAAACGCTTGAAAACAGATAACCCCGATGGCGAAAGAATTCGGGTGGCGGAATTTGGCACGCCGGACGAAGAAGCGCATTGGGTTGCGTCTGAAATCGAGCGGCTGCATGGGCCGGGAAATCCGTGGAGAAATTTTGCGGTGCTGTATCGCAAGCATACGCATCGCGACAAATTACTGGAAGCGCTGCGACGGCGCGGAATTCCGTTTGTCATCAAGAGGTTTTCAATACTTTCGAGCACGATTGTGCGCGATCTGCTGGCGTATTTGCGGCTGATTGCGGTCCCTTCGGACAACGTGGCGTGTACGCGCGTGCTGGCGGCGCCTTACTGGGGGCTCGATCCGCGCGACCTGGTGCGACTCGCGGAACGCGCGGAGAAAAATCATCGGCGGCCGCTTTCCGAGGAACTGGATGCGGTGCAGGGCGAACTGCCGTTTGCGCGGGTAGGCACGCATTTACCGGAACTGGTGAGCATGCTCAGTCGGCTGAGGCAGACGGCACGGCGCGCGACGACGAGCGAACTGCTGGACGACTTGATTCGGAGTCTCGAAGTGGCACCGCTGTCATCGGACGCGGACCATTTTTATTTGCAGCGTCTCGCGGAATTCGTGAAGGCGTGGGAGCAACGGAGCGAAGGGACGAAACTGCGCGACTTCATCGAGTACCTCGATTTTTTCGAGGAAGCAAATGGCGATATCTGCCTCGAGGACGAGCCGTCGAACGATGCAGTACAGCTGATGACGGTGCATTCGGCAAAGGGACTCGAATTTCCGCATGTTTTCATCCTACACCTGAACAAGCGCGACTTCCCTTCTGGGACGCGGCCGGTGATGTTCGAATTTCCGGCCGAGCTGATGAAAGAAGAAAAGCCGGAAGGCGATTTTCAGATTCAGGAGGAGCGGCGGCTTTTTTACGTCGCGCTTACTCGGGCGCGGCAGCGGCTGACCCTTTCGACGATCGTCAACAAATTCAAGAAGCCTTCGCCATTTCTTGACGACTTTCTAATGAACCCGCAGATTCAGAAATTCGACGCGGTACAGTCGTCGCCGAAAGTGGTGTTGCCGCCGGAAGAGGAAGTGGCAGCGCCAGCTCCGGATTTAAGCGTTTCGCTTCCGCTTTTTGCCGGGCTTAGCATTATCGAGCCGCGGGCATACTCACGCGTGGCTTTGTGGGCGAAAGCGTATCATCCGCCGCTGGGCGAGCCGCTGCAGTTGAGCGCGTCGGCGATCGAGAGCTACCAGAAATGTCCGATGCAATATTTATTCGAGCGGGTATGGCGGATTCGCGGAGGACCTAGCGCGGCAATGACGTTTGGCAACGCGATGCACACGACAATCAAGGAAATTGTTTCTGATTTGCGCAAGAAACGAAAAGTTTCGCTAGATGACCTCGTCGCGGTGTACGAACGCGAATGGTCGTCGGCGGGATATTCCGATGACTACCACGAAGAGGAGTATCGCAAAGAAGGCAGGAAGGAACTTGAGGATTTCTGGCACGCGTATTCGGCAAATCCGCCCGAGGTTGTTTTTCAGGAAAAGGCATTCGAGCTGGCGTGCGCACACGACGTGATCGTAAAGGGGCGCATCGACCAGGTGAATTGCGTCGGGCCTGATGCACACGACGTGGAGATCGTTGACTACAAGACGGGGAAACCGAAAGATTCAAGAAAAGCGGATAGCAGCTTGCAGCTGAGCGTCTACGCGATTGCCGCCCAAGAAGTACTGGAGCTGAAGCCAGCGCGACTGGTTTTTTACAATTTGACGACGAATGAGGCTGTGGTCACAACGAGAGATGCGAAGGCGCTCGCGAAGGCCAGGCAGATCATTGCCGAAGTGGCCGACAGGATTCGCGCTAAGGATTTTGCCGCGCGACCCGGCTTCCATTGCAAATATTGCGACTTCGAACCGCTGTGCCCCGCGCACGAACAGTTGATTTCAATACGACCAGCAGGCCGCTGAGCGACTCCGGATCATCGACTACGCAAAATAAAAACGGGGCGCCTTGAGAGCGCCCCGGTTTAGGATTGGTTCCGCGCATAACTGCTGGAACTTTCTCCCCCGCGAGTTCTTCGCGTCTTCGTTTCCGAATCGCGCCGTTCCCGCCTCGTTCATCTATACGGGCGTGACGTAATGAAGTCAAGCAGAAAAACTTTTCAACCGATTGCAATCATGGAACATTCTGTCGCAGCCAAGAAATGAAGTTTCTCGCGCGAGGCAACCCGGCGGCTTCGATTCACTGATTCGGCTTGTTGATAGAGCTCGAGTAGTAGCCTTCGCGTGCGGACACATCGAGATCGGGCCGGCGAACGCGCACTTCGATCGTGTGATAGTCCTTTGTGCGATCGGCTTCTTCGGGCGTGAACGCGAGAATGTATTGATTGCGAGCCTGCTCGGTGACTTTCGAGTAGAGCCGCTCGAGGTCGGCGGCGTTGCCGGCGAAGAATGCGTCTCCTCCCGTATCCTGCGCATATTTTTCCAGCCGCGCGGTCTCATGCTGCAGCAGCGCATGGCCTACGGAAATCGAATACACGGAAACATCGGCGGTGAGCAGAAGCTGAATGGTCTGATTGAAGTTGTGTTCGTTCTGACGGGAATTATTTCCGTCGGAAATCAGGAAAACAGTTTTGCGGCGGTCGCGGCCGCGGCCTTTGAGCATCTGCGCGCCGGCATAGACGGCGTCATCGAGGCATTTCGTTTGCGGCGGAAGCTTAGCCCCGAGCGGCGTGGGCGCACCATTTTCAAGCGAGTGCCCGTTCGCGGTAGGTCCAGCGGTGAGCGGTCCACCGTTAAATCCGGCGCCGGGAAAATGCGAGCCGAGGTCTAGGCGCTTGAGCGTGGTGAAAAGCTGATCGTTGTTGAATGAGAAATCGGAAACGGTCTTCGGAAACTGATCATAGGTCACGACGGCAACTTCATCGGCAGGTCCAAACCCGGCCGCGATGGCGATCAGGCTCTTCTGCACCTGGGCCGACTGCTTCTGAGATAGATTGTTATCAATCACCACGACCGCAGAAAGCGGGAACGGATCGGAGGAAAACCGTATAATCTTCTGCTCGATGCCGTCTTGCAGGATGCGGAATTCGTCGCGGCGAAGATCGCCCACGAGCTGGCCGTCATGATTTTTTACGGTGACCGGCACGACGACGATATCCGTGCGGGTGCGGATGTACGCACGGGTGTCACCGTCACCGGATTTTCCTTGCTGCGAAGCAGTGGACGCCGGATTTTGGGCCCGCTGCCCTGGTTGCTGATTCTGGGGAGTCTGACTCGATGGAGCAGTAGGAGATTTGGCGGGCGGTTGGAGAGACGGCGGCGGTGGCGCTTGCTGTTGGCCGCCTTGCTGCTGAGATCGAGCGGGAATGCACAGGACGAACAGGATGCCGAGGAACGATGCGATTCGAATCCACTGAAAATTTCGCGTCATCTGGATTTCTCTCTTATCGCCTATGGACGACGCCCGTCAAACTTTGGTTTCACGTGCGCGTACGCAATTCGGGCCAAACATCCGGCGGCGCGTGCTGTGCATCGTATCAGTCTGAATCGACCGTCTGAATTGTTTCTCAGGGAGAGTATACAATGCGTCTGACCACCTTCGCGGCGAGTATTGTCACTGTCGGCCTCACCATCGGAATAACGCTCGGCGGCACGGGATTCCGGGCCGCGAGTGCCGCCGCGCAAACCATCGGCAACGCCCAGAACCCGAGCAATCAGCCGGCGCAACAACCTCTACAGGGGCAACCACAAGATCAGCAGAAGCAGAACCCGCAATCGCAGCAACCTCTACGGGTGCAGGTAAACCTCGTCAACGTCTTTGCCACCGTGCGCGACAAACACAAAGGCATCATCTCGAATCTGAAAAAGGAAGATTTCAAGATTCGAGAGGACGGAGTGGAACAGCAGGTTGCCTACTTCTCGAAGGACGTGGACCTGCCGATTACGCTGGGACTACTGATCGACACGAGCGGGAGCATGGACCGCGTGCTGCCGGCGGAACAGGACGCGGCCTCGCGCTTTTTGCGCGAAGTGATGCGGCCGAAAGATTTGACGATGGTGATCAACTTCGACTTGGACGCGAATTTGATCGCCGATTTCACGCAGGATGTTTCGGTGCTAGAGCGCGCGATTCGCAGCACCGTGATGAACGCCCCTCCGGCCGGAATCGGAGGGACAGCGGGCACGATTCCGAATAGCGGCGGCGGAACGGTTCTCTACGATGCGATTTACCTGGCTTGCCACGATGAGCTTTCCACCGAAGCGGGGCGCAAAGCCGTGATCGTTCTAACGGATGCTGTGGATGAAGGCAGCCGGCTTCGCGTGCAGGATGCGATTGAGGCCGCGCAACGTGCTGACGCCGTGATCCACGTGCTGCTCATTTCCGATCCGGGTGTTTACGGTTTCGGCGGATTCGGTAACCCGGGCCCCGCCGTCGCAAAGAAGATGGCCGACGACACGGGCGGCCGCGTGATCGACGTTCACAATTCGAAATCGCTCGAAAAAGCGTTCGACGAAATTTCCGAAGAGCTTCGCTCGCAGTACGTCCTCGGCTACTATCCTACCAACACCAAACGCGACGGCACGTTTCGCAAGATTCAAGTGGACGTAAATGAGCCGGACGCAAAGGTGCTCGCCCGCAGGGGATATTACGCCCCTGGGCACACGCGCGATCAGTAAACAGACGTACCGCTGCGCTATTTGGACGCAGGAGCAGAAAGCGATTGCGCGGTTGCGTAATAGCCTTTGCGAGTGCGCACCGTCAGATTTTTCCGGTCGGTTTCCACTTGAATTTTGCGGTACTGCCCATTTGAGAGCGGATTTGTGGGTGAGTAGGCGATGAAATACTGGCTGCGCAACTCGGCGCCGATATCCACAAACGATTGCTCGAGATCATCGACGCGGTACGGAAAGAAAACGCGGCCTCCGCTTTGCTCCGCGAATTGCTGAAGAACTTTGTCGCCGCCTTCCACGTGCATTTTTCTAGGAGCGTTGCTGTCGGAAATCGAAAGCCAATCTGTATTTGTGCTGATGGCGTAGATGGAAGCTTCGGCACGAATCGCAGCTTCAATCGCTTCGCTCAAAGCGCGATCGCTTAAGTTATCGTCGCCGTCACTGATCACGACGAGGACCCGGCGAATTTCCGGGTTGCCTGTCTGCGGAAGCGGCGCGTTCGATAATTTCTCGGTGGCTTTGTAAATCGCGTCATTGAGGGCCGTTCCACCACCCGCGCGCTGCTTGCGAATCGCTTTCGTCAGCAGGGCTAAATCTCCTGTGTAGTCCTGAATCACCTCGGGTTCGTTGTCGAACGTCATCAGGAACGCCATGTCCTTGTCGCGCCGGATCACGCTATTCAGAAAATCAATCGCAGCGTCCTGCTCGAATTCAAGGCGCGGGCGGATGCTATTGGAAGTGTCAAGAAGCAATGCGATGCGAAGCGGAAGATCCGTCTCGCGGCCGAAGAATCTGATTTCCTGCGGCGTGCCGTTCTCGAAAACTTTGAAATCGGATTGTTCGAGAGTGGTAACGAAATTATGCCGGCGATCGGTGACCGTGGCGACAAGATGGACCAGGCCGGTCGTGACCTGGATGGGTGGAACTGGCTTCTGATTTTGAAGAGTACCCTGCTGCGGAGACTCGTCTTGGGCGGGGGCGTTGGCTGATGGCGGCACAACAGGCGGAGGGGGTTGTTGCTGCTGCGCAGTGACGGCGGGTGCGATCATTGCAAAAGCAACCACAGCCAGAAAAACCAGCAAGCGAGTTGGCCTTTGCGTCTTCACGGGAGGATTATAGGAACTCCTTCAACGCAGCGTCAATCAATGCGGGATCCACTTTTGCTGCCTGTCCCAGAGCTTTCACGTAGACGACAAGCTCTTCCGCAATGGGAGCGCGAAATTGCATGCGCCGCCCCGTGCGCGGATGGGTGAACGCGATCCGCGCCGCATGCAGGAAATTTCTGCCGAGGAGCGGAAGCTGAATGGTGCCCACTCGTTCCTGGCGAGGCGCGCCGTACAGAGTGTCACCCACAACAGGAGCGCCCAGCGCCGAAAAATGAACGCGAATCTGGTGCGTGCGTCCGGTGTGGAGGTCCGCTTCAATCAGCGTGAAGCCGTCGAGCCGCAAGCGTGCTTTCCAATCGGTGCGTGCTTCGCGGCCTTCGCGTCTTCGAGCCGTCATACGCGCGCGGCGATGAAGGTCACGTGCGACCGGCAAGTCAACCGTCCCTCTTTCACCTTTCAGTTTTCCGTGCAGCAGCGCCACATACGTTTTCTCGACGAACCGTGACTGAAAATCTTTGACGAGGTTGCGATGGGCCGCGTCAGTGCGCGCGATTACAATCGCGCCGGAGGTTTCCTTATCGAGACGATGAACGATTCCGGAGCGCAGCGGTCCGCCGATCGTCGAGAGCCCGTTCACGCCTCCAAACCGATGTAGCAGCGCAGCAACCAGCGTGCCAGTATCAGCACCCGCGCCTGGGTGCACGATCATCCCAGCCGGCTTGTTGATGACTGCGACGTCTTCATCCTCGTAAATCAGATCGAGCGGAATATTTTCAGCGTCGACGCCTGCGGGAAGGATGGGCGGAATGTCTATGACAATCGTCGCACCCTCCTCGACCTTGTGCGAGGGCTTCATCACGGCACCGTCAACCAGCACGCGTCCTTCGTCCATGAGTTCTTGGATGCGAGTGCGGCTCATCTCGGAAAGCTCAAGAGCGAGAAAACGATCCAAGCGCGCGCCGGCCCGCTCGGCGGGTACGACGAGCTCGATCCGCTCGCAGACCGTATTCTCAACTGGCTGTGGTTTAGTCATGCGTTGTCGTGCGTCGAACTGAGCTCAGAACAAAGCGCAACATCCTCGGCGCGCACTCTACTGCCCAGCTGCTGTGGGGGCGACTGTGGACATCGGTGTGATCGGAGCGGAACCGCGCAATCCACGCCACCACAGGAAGGCGCCGGTTATGATCAGCGCGACGCTCGTGAGTTGCATGAGCGAAACGCTGTTGTGAAACATGAGCGTGCGGCCGGGATCACCGCGGAAAAATTCGATTGTTCCGCGCTCGAAACCGTAAAGAAGAAAGTAGGTTCCCACTAGCTGTCCGGTAAAGCGCTGTCGGCGCGCCAGCCAAACGATGATCAGGAAATTGAGAAATTCAGCACCGGATTCATAAAGCTGCGTCGGATGAAGCGGCGTGTGAAGCGGCGTGCCGGCGATCTGTTCTGCCAATTCATTCTTGAACGTGATGGCCCAGGGCACCGCCGTGGGCTTGCCATAGCAACAGCCGGCCAAAAGGCAGCCCAGCCGGCCAATTGAATGCCCCAGCGGGACGGCGAAAGCAAACGTGTCGAGCAATGGCAGGATGGGAATCTTTTTCACGTAGGTGTAAATGATGATCGTGGCCATCGCGCCGACCACTCCCCCGTAGAACGTTCCGCCCGATTGAATCACCGTCATGCTGAAAATTTCGCGCGGATTGGCACTGTAATAATCCCAGGACGAGAGGACCAGCCAGATTTTCGCCACGATGAGCGCGACGAGAACCATGTAAATGCCAAGGTTCCACACGTGATCGGGGTTGAGCCCATGCTTGGGGGCCTGAAGGCGTGCGTACCAAAGACCGAGCAATACGCCGCCCGCGACGAGCACGCCGTAGGAGTAAACCGGCATTGAGCCGATGTGAAAGAGGACTGGCAGCATCAGGATGCTCGCTCGTGAGTAGGATGCCGCCAGTCGCGAAAAAGTTCGAGCACTACGAGACCTGCACCTAGGACTATCGCGGAGTCAGCCACGTTGAAGGTGTACCAGTGGTAGTTGCCAATATGGAAGTCGATAAAATCGGTGACGCTATGGCGCGACGCGCGATCGAGGACGTTGCCGGCGGCCCCGCCGAGAATCAGCGCGAGGCCAGTCTGGCCAAGCCTTCCACCGGCGCGTCCTGTGGCGAGAAGCCATAGCAACAAGGCAATGACGGCCGTAGAAAAAACTATCAGCACGGTTGCAAGCCACGGCGAGGTGGAATCAGCGAGCAGTCCGAAGGCGACGCCGGGATTGCTGGTGTGAACCAGATTGATAAGCCCCGGGATTACTACACGCAGCGAGCCCGCCTGCGTAAATCTCTGCACCGCGAACTTCGATGCCTGATCCGCAACGAGCACTATGAGCGCGAGAAATGCGAGGCCATACCAGCCTAAGCGCGATGAGCCGTTGGACATTAGGATCGGGCGCTCCCTCTGGAACTCTGATTTTCAATTTCGCTGAGTGCGGCCACGCAGCGCTCGCAGATTCTCGGATCGTCTGGATATCTACCGACCTCTGTTGAATAGTTCCAACAGCGTTCGCACTTCGAGCCAAGCGCGCGCTCCACTCGAATCATTAGGCCTTCGAGCCCGGACGCCGTGGCAGCACCATTGACGCTTCCCTCATCGGCCACTTCCACTTGCGAGACAATGAAGAATCCCGGAAGGTTCGGCGCATGCTTTCTGAGCAGCGCAGCGAGGTCGCTTTTTGCAATCAACGTGACGCGCGCTTCAAGACCGCTCGAAATCAGCTTTCCCGCCCGCGCCGGCTCAAGCGCCTTCAGAACTTCTTCTCGAACGGCGAGAATGCGATCCCAATCGGCACTGCGTTTCTCGTCCAGCGCGGCAGTCAATTCCTGTGCGGCTGGAAACAGACTCATGTGCACGCTTTCGGGTTCGTTGGCTCGCTTCGGCAGATGCTTCCACACTTCTTCGGAGGTGAAAACGAGCGTGGGCGCGATCAAATGCAGCAGTGCGTGGGCGATTCGGTAGACCGCGGTTTGCGCCGAGCGGCGGCCTCGGTTCTGCGGCGCGAACGTGTAGAGGCGGTCCTTAAGAATATCGAAATAGAGCGCGCTCAAATCCACGGTGCAAAAATCGTGCAGACGATGATAGACGCGGTGAAATTCGAACGCGTCATACCACTCCCGACATTCGCGAACGAGCTCGCCGGTGCGGCGAAGCATCCAGGCGTCCATCTCCCACAAATCGGCGTCCGCCACCAAATCCTTCGACGGATCGAAATCAAACAGATTCGAAAGCGCGAAGCGGAACGTATTACGAATTTTGCGATAGGCCTCGGAAAGCTGCGTCATCATCGCAACGGACATCCGCATATCCGCGGCGGAATCCTGCGACACAACCCAGACGCGCAGCAAATCCGCGCCCCATTTTTCGGAAATTTCGGTGGGGTAGATGGCGTTGCCGAGCGACTTCGACATCGGCCTACCTTTTTCATCGAGCGCCCAGCCGTAGGTCATCACCTCGCGGTAAGGCGCGCGGCCTCGAATGCCGACTGCTATTAGCAGCGAGCTTTGAAACCAGCCTCGAAATTGGTCTGGGCCTTCCAGGTACATGTCGGCCGGCCAGGTGCCATCCTTTTCGCTGAGGACGGACAAATTCGTGCAACCCGAATCGAACCAGACGTCGAGAATGTCCGATTCTTTCCTCCAGTTTGCTTCGCCGCAGCCAGGGCACTTCGTGCCGGGCGGGAGCAGCTCCTCAGCGGGGTGCGTGAACCAGGCGTCGGCGCCCTCACGTTCAAAAAACGGAAGCACGTGGCGAAGCGCCTTGAAGTCCTCGAGCCTCTTCCCGCAGCCATCGCAATAGAAAACGATCAGCGGCACGCCCCAGAAGCGCTGCCGCGAAATGCACCAGTCAGGACGCTCGGCCACCATTTCGTGCAAACGGTTTTCGCCCCATTGCGGCTTCCATTTTACTTTCTCGATTTCGGCGAGCGACTTTTCGCGAAGATTGTCGCGATCGAGTCCGATGAACCATTGCTCGGTGGCACGAAAAATCACGGGATTGTGGCAGCGCCAGCAGTGCGGGTAGCTGTGAGTGAATTTTTTTTCACCGACGAGCATGCCGCGCTTCTTCAGCAGTTCGACGATCGGCGCGTTCGCCTCGAAAACTGTCTTGCCCTTGTACTCGGGCAGGCCTTCGGTGAAGCGGCCTTCGTCATCCTGAGGAGCGTAGGCCTCGAGGTGGTATTTCTGGCCGGTGTAGAAGTCCTCGGCTCCGTGGCCCGGTGCCGTATGAACGATGCCGCTGCCCTGATCGAGCGTCACGTAATCGGCAAGCACCGCCGGGCTCATGCGATCGAGAAACGGATGCCGGAATTGGATGCCTTCGAGCTCACTTCCCTTCCATCCGCCGGTCTCGCTCGTAGCCCCGAGGCCGAATTCCGCAAGCGCCGCACTCACTCGATCCTTCGCGAGCAGAAGCTTGCCCGCGGCGGTGTCCACCACCACATATTCGTAATCGGGATGAAACGCGAGTGCACGATTCGCGGGGAGCGTCCAGGGAGTCGTCGTCCAGGTTAGCGCGCTTACATCGGCGCCAAGTTTCTGGGAATTGGCATCGCTCGCTACTGGAAACTTCACCCAGACGGAAGGGCTCGTGTGGTCTTCGTATTCAACTTCCGCTTCGGCCAGCGCCGTGCGGTCGTAGATGCACCAGTAAACCGGTTTCAGCCCGCGATAGACATTTCCCTTCTCGAGGAAGGTAAGGAACGCGCCGGCGATGGCCGCTTCGTTCTCCGGATTCATGGTCAGGTAGGGACGGTCCCACTGGCCGAAAACGCCGAGACGTTTGAAATCGCGCTTGTGCGCTTCGATGAAACCTGACGCAAACTCCCGGCACATTTTTCGAAATTCGCCTGCGCTTACTTTCCCTTTGCCTCCAAGCTTCTTTTCTACCTGCGTCTCGATAGGCAGACCGTGGCAATCCCATCCGGGAATGTAGGGCGAACGAAAACCGGCCATGGTCTTCGATTTCACGACCATGTCTTTCAGAATCTTGTTCAGACCTGTGCCCAGGTGGATCTCACCAGTCGGATAAGGAGGGCCATCGTGAAGCACGTATAAAGGAGCGTCTTTTCGCGATTCAAGGATGCGGTAATAAAGCCCCATCTGCTCCCAGGTCGCCAGCTGCTCGGGCTCGCGCTCCGGCAATTTCGCTTTCATCGGGAAATCGGTTTTAGGGAGGTTGAGGGTGCTCTTCAGGTCGGGAAATTTGGCCATCTCGTGGGACTTGTAAGTCCTTTCTTGAGCCGTGCTGCACTGCATGCAGAGGAAACCAGCGGCGCGTTACGGACATCGTATGTTACAATGATTTTCAAAGCATGTCAGCCGGACTTGGCGCGGGCAGGCGTTCGTTCCGTGTACGGCTCAGACATCCTTTTTCCCGGTAGGGCGTCTAAGTTGTAGAGATAGAATGCCCGGTGCCGGGGGCTTGGGCAGCAAGATATGTCTGACGTGAGTCTCAAAATCGACCGCACTCCGAAGAAGCCCTCCGAGCCCGTGGGCGAGATGGACCATCACATCGGGCGGTTCGCTTCGCCGGTC
This sequence comes from uncultured Acidobacteriota bacterium, assembly GCA_963729525.1. Classification (GTDB taxonomy): domain Bacteria; phylum Acidobacteriota; class Terriglobia; order Acidiferrales; family UBA7541; genus Palsa-295. Next base: position 75,891 of record CAVSOB010000005.1, on the reverse strand, counting down.
CGCGAATCCCTCCTCAAGAATTTCATCGCCAACGTAAAAGACTTTCTTACTGAACGCCCCGTGAAGGTTCGCGGCGGCCCGGGTGCATTCTCCGAGCCTGGCTTTGGCGCCGGTTTTGGCGACAACTTTAAAGAGTTCTTTAAGCCGAATCCGCGCGGCCGCGTAGATTCGGATCTGCTCGTCAATTGGAACGCAGGTTTCGGCGGCTTCTGGCAGAACGTGCGCGATATGATTTCGCCGCCCAAGCTGCCGCCATTGCAAGTCTCCAGCCAGCCGGTCGCGGTGAAGGACATCTGGTCGAAGAATACGCAATTCACGCGCGTGCAGATGCTTTCGATCGCTTTCCACGTAGTGATTCTGGTGCTGATCATCGTTCCGCTATTGCCGGAACTGATGTCGCCTCCGACTACACAGGCCAAGACTTATACCGTGACCCAGCTCGATTCACCATTCTTGCCGAAGCTGCCTCCTGGTCCGAAAAAGGCTGGTGGAGGAGGCGGTGGCGGCGAGCACAACGTGCTCCCTGCGAGCAAAGGCCAGCTGCCCAAGTTCTCCTGGACGCAGTTCACGCCCCCTAAAGTAAAGATCAACGAAAACGCGCGCATGCAGATGACGCCGACGGTTCTAGGCCCGCCGGAACTCAAGCTGCCCAGCCCTCAGACGGGTAATTGGGGCGATCCGCTTGGAAAAGTGATTAACGATTCCAGCGGTACCGGCAGCGGCAATGGTATCGGTTCTGGCAGCGGCACCGGCGTGGGCAGCGGCGACGGGGCGGGCGTTGGCCCCGGTCATGAATGGGGGACTGGCGGCGGATATCCGAGCGCCGGCACGGGCGGATATGGCATCCCAGCTTGCCTTTATTGCCCGAATCCACAGTTCTCCGATGACGCCGTGAAGGCGAAATATCAAGGTACTGTGCTACTGATGGCCGTGATTACTGCGGATGGACGCGCGACCAACATCCGCGTCGCCAAAGGCCTTGGCATGGGACTCGATGAAAAGGCCATCGAAGCGGTCCGCACTTGGCGGTTCCGCCCTGCCGTGGGCCCGGATGGCAAGGCCGCATCTGTGTCGACTCCGATTGAAGTCGTGTTCCGCCTCTACTAGCGATCCGCTAAAGTATTCGCTCCGTGCGTCGCTCAATCGAACGTTTACCAACACGATGAATCCGCTCTGACCGGTATCCATCCGCCCGCGACTATTCTGCTAGCATCTCCAGCATTATGAAAAACGCAGCCCGCATTACGATCCTCTCACTTCTCGTGGGAATGATTTCAGGAGCGCCTCGGGCGGGAGCCCAGGATGGCTCGATTGAATTCGTAGCTCGCGCTACGCCGTCGAGCGGTGTGGAAGAGCCGGTACGCGGATTCCCCTTCTATCTTCTGACCAAAAGCTTCGAAGAGATTCAGAAAGAGGTGGCAGTCAACTATCCGAAGCCGGATATGGATGTGTTCATTGACACGATGACGGGCGCGTCGAAACAGCTTCGCGCCTGGATGAAGAAGAATCACTGGGTGCAGCTCTCGGGCGAAGACTTCGTCAAGAAGCTCGAGGTGGACGACATCATGAACGTGCCGGAATTTTTCGACGCCTATGTGGAGCGCATGTCCGGCGATCAGACGACGAACTTCCCCAACCCGAAGTACAAGCCCGCTCAACTGAAAAAAGATCCTGACAAATACAACCGACTAAAGGCGGAATATCGAGAAGAGGTGAAGCAGTTCTTGATAAAGAATCCGAAGAGCACCGAGGGGATGGATTTGAACCTGGAGGACATCGATCCTTTTACGCGATGGACTCAGGTCCAGGCTAAGAGCGAGCCGGATATTCAGCGGCGTATGGAAGAGCTCGCGCAATCGAAATATCTTGTAGCCCGAGCGCAGACCAATGTGGAGGGACAGGGCGTTCTACAGCGCGTGCCGCCCGGACACTATTGGCTGAGTTCGCTGGAAGTTGCGGCGGCCGTGGGCGATGCGCACCTGCGCTGGGATACTCCGGTGTCGGTGCGTCCGGGGCAGCCGACCTACATCACGCTTTCGAACGTTAATGCGGTTCAACCTTCGAAAACTTCGCCTATGTCGAAGTAAGCGAATAACCGACGATGTGTGCTGCGCCAGGATCTGATGGGCTGGCAGCGCTGATCAATGGCCTCAGCTCGAAGGATCACGTGAACCGCGAACGCGCCGCTAAAGAGCTTTTTCTCCGGGGCTTCGGACTGGCGCGCGCGGCAACATCTGAATGGATCGCCGATCCTGGTTTCGCTGCGAACTTCGTCCTCGACGCCTCGCGGTTCCCTGTTACGACCGTAGGCATCGCCGTTACTCCTGAGGCCTTCGATCGAGTCCGCTCTGCAAATGGTTCTCCCCGCCTTGCCGATGTTCCGCCCGACCAGGACGCCAAGGAATTTGAGTTGCATTTCGCGGATGCGGTCCAGCTGGATATTCTGACGACTCGTGAACCTGGCGGCACGGGAGCGATCGCTCGCTATCTCCAAAAATTCGGCGAAGGAATCCAACAGGTCGAACTACTCGCGCGAAATGTCGATGCCGCCACCGAAATTCTGCGCACGCGGTTCGCAGTCCAGCCGATCTACCCAGCGACGCGCGCCGGCGCCGATGGCACTCGCGTGAATTTCTTCCTGGTCTCACTGCCGGAAAACGGGCCGGAAAAAGGAAAAATCCTCGTCGAATTTGTGGAACCGGCCGCGCAAACAGATGACTAGAGAATCGCGCGCACCACGCCACCATCGGCGCGGACAGCCGCTCCCGTCGTCGCGGACGCCAGCGGGCTGCACAGGTACACAATCGTCGAAGCGACTTCGTCGACCGTCGCAAACCGCTTCAGCAAAGACGAAGGACGAACCGACTTGAAGAATTCCGCTTCGAACGCCGCTGAATCGCGGCCAGCCCCCATCTGCGCCACAAACGTTTCGACTCCCTCGGAACGAGTAGGCCCGGGCAATATGCTATTGACGGTGATTCCGGTGCCTACAACGGACTCTGCGAGGCCTCGCGCGATAGCAACCTGGGCCGTCTTCGTCATGCCGTAGTGAATCATCTCAACGGGAATTTGCACCGCAGACTCGCTCGATACGAATAGAATTCGTCCCCAGTTTCTTTTGCGCATGCCCGAAAGGTAGTGCCGCGAAAGGCGTACTCCGCTCATCACGTTTGCCTCGAAGAAACGAAACCAATCCTCGTCCGGGATCTTTTCAAATGGCTTGGGTTCGAAAATGCCCATGTTGTTGACCAGAACATCCACTTCGGACAACGTCTGAATTAGTTTCGTGCAGCCTGCAGCATTCGAAACGTCGGCCGCAACGCCCATCAGATTCGCGTTTGGTTGCGATTGGCGAATCTTGTCAATGGCGGTATCGACGCGCTCCTCCGTCCGCCCGTTGACAATCACCGACGCGCCTTCCGCCGCGAATGCGCGCGCGCCCGCGAAACCGATCCCCGCCGTGGACCCTGTTATTAGTACCTTCTTGCCTTTCAGTTGAAGATCCATGGTTTTCCTTTACCGTCCTTGCTCAGGCTCCCGGGACATTTAAAGTCTTTAGCAAAATAGCATGCGGATGAGTTCTGAGTCTCCGATTCACGCGAAAAGGAAAAAGATTCCGCGCCCCGCCGGGTTGTCAGAACTTTGCGATGCGAGTAAAGTAGTGCGGTCCTGGCCCCGTATCCCTCTCAGGAGTGATCCCGTGACGTATGTAAACGAGATTGAAGAAACGCAGGCGAACCCGCAGCTTCGAGGAATCTACGGAAACATCGAACAGAATATGGGGTTCCTCCCTCACTACTTCAAGGCTCTGGGCACGATGCCAGACGCGATTGAAGGGCAATTGAAGTTAGGGAGCGCCGTCATGAATGATGGCGCACTGACGAAGACGGAAAAGGAACAGATCGGGGTCGTGGTGAGCGGCATCAATGCGTCTTCGTATTGCCTGGTGATCCATATGGAACTGCTGCGACGGCTTGGAGTGGAAAAGGCGCTCGCCCGGAAACTCGTGAACGATTATGAAAATGCAGCGGTGCCGGAAAAACTAAAGGTGCTTTTCCGATTTGCGGACAAGCTTACTCGCAAGCCGGTCGAGATTGAAGAGGAAGATATCAGCGCGTTGAAAGCAGCCGGATGGGACGAAGCCGCGATCCGCGAAACGGTTCTAACCGTAGCCTATTTCAACTACGTGAATCGCGTTTCACTCGGGCTCGGCCTGGTCGAAGACTTCTAACCGCTTTTGCCGCTGGTGTCACTCGCCGCTTTGTTCGATCAGCTTCGCGACCAGCGCCGTCCAGCCCGTTTGATGATTCGCGCCAAGGCCCGCGCCGGTGTCGCCGTTGAAATACTCGAAAAACAGAATCAAATCCTTCCAATAGGGATCGTTCTGAAATAGGGCCGTGTTCGCGTATACCGGACGCTTGCCATTGTGCCGCAAGAAAATATGTGACAGGCGCTTGGACAGCTCTGCGCTCGCTTGCCAAAGCGTTTTCTGCTGCCCAGAACCAGTGGGATATTCCACCTTGAAGCCTTCTCCATAGTAAAAGTGAACCCGCTGCAAAGCTTCGATCAACAGAAAATTCATGGGGAACCAAACTGGGCCGCGCCAATTCGAATTGCCGCCGAAAAGATCGGTCGTTGATTCCGCAGGCTCGTAATCCACGCCGTGCGTAATGCCTTCCCTGTCCCTAATCTCAAACGGATTTTGCAGGTGATACTTCGAAAGCGCGCGCACTCCGTGCTGCGACAAGAATTCGTTTTCATCGAACACATAGCGGTAAATCCGCTCGAGCTTCGGGCGATTCGCAATCGAGAGCAGCAGCCGTGGGCCATGCTTGGTCTGTTGGCTCATATCCACGTGGTCTTTCACGTCCGGATGGTGATCCAGAAACCATTGCATTCGCCGCCGGAATCCTTTCATGCGCTCCAGGTCTTGCGGTTCGTAGACTTCGACGGCAAAGAGAGGTGTCAAGCCCACCATCGATCGCACTTTCATCGGCATCACTTTCTCTTCGCCGAGATGCAGCACGTCGTAGTAGAACCCGTCGTTCGGATCCCACAATCCGATACCGGTTCCCCCCATGTCGTTCATCGCCGACGCGATGTACACGAAGTGCTCGAAGAATTTGCTGGCGACATCTTCGTAAGCGGGATCCTGCACTGCGAGCTCAATCGCCATCGACAGCATATCCAGGCAAAACATCGCCATCCAGCTCGTGCCGTCCGATTGATCGATGAAGTTGCCAATGCCAAGCGGCCTCGAACGATCAAAAACGCCGATATTATCCAAGCCGAGAAAGCCGCCTTCAAATACATTGCGGCCCGAGGGATCTTTGCGGTTCACCCACCACGTGAAATTTATAAGCAGCTTGTGAAAGACGCGCACAAGAAAATTCCGGTCCGGCTTGCCGCTCACGCGTCCCGCGATCTTGTAGACGCGCCACGCTGCCCACGCCTGCACGGGCGGATTTACATCCGAAAAGTTCCATTCGTAGGCGGGAAGCTGCCCATTGGGATGCATGTACCATTCGCGCATGAACAAGATGAGCTGATCCTTTGCGAAATCCGGATCGATCAGCGCCATTGCAACGCAGTGGAACGCGAGATCCCACGCCGCATACCAGGGGTATTCCCACTTGTCCGGCATCGAAATTACGTCTGAATTGTGCAGGTGCGTCCATTCGTGATTGCGTCCGAACTGCCGTCGAGGATCGGGCGGCGGCTGGGTCGAGTCGCCCTTGAGCCACCGATCCACGTCATAGTGATAGCTCTGCTTGCCCCATATCAGGCCGGCGAAGGCCTGGCGCTGCACCAGGCGCCCATCGCTGCTGATTCCTTTGGGCGCCCGCTGGTCGTAGAATTCATCCGCTTCTGCCTTGCGCTTGTCGAACCACGCCTCAAACTCGGCTCCAAAACAGTCCTTCTGCGGCGCGAGCGGATCGTTCGGGTCCTTGTCCATCAAACGCAAGCGGATCGTCCAACTTTTTCCCGGCGGAATTTCCGACGCAAAATGACCCGCCGCCTTCGTCCCCTTCATTTCCGGATTCACGGCGTCGCGCTCGCCTTCAATTAAGTATCGGTGAAACGCATCCTTCACGAATGGCGTCCGGCTCTTCGCTTGATAAAGTCGCTCCATGTTCGTTTCATTGTTGGTGAACAGCATCTCCGGCGCGCCCTCCATGATCATCCAGCGCTTTCCGTAGTGAAACTCATCCAGCGCGACCGTCTGTGTGCCCGCGGGTCCGATAATCAGCCGCTCTTCGGGCATGTCATAAGGATCGCCCCAGTCCCATCGATTGCGAAACCACAATGTCGGCAGAAGATGCAGTCGCGCTGGCTCCGGCCCACGATTCCATGCTGTGATTCGAACGAGGATGTCTTCGAAGTTGGCCTTCGCGTACTCCACAAAAACATCGAAGTATCGGTTTTCGTTAAAAACGCCCGTATCGATCAGCTCGTATTCGGGATCGTGACGCGACCGCTTCTTGTTCTCAATGCGCAGCTGATCGTACGGAAATGCCGCTTGCGGATATTTGTAGAGATATTTCAGATAGCAGTTCGAGGGGACCGCATCGAGGTAGTAGTAATACTCCTTCACATCCTCGCCGTGATTGCCTTCGAAATTCGTCAGGCCGAAAAGCCGCTCCTTCAGGATGCGATCTTTTTCGTTCCACAAGGCGAGCGCAAAGCAGATGTGCTGATGACGGTCGCAAAATCCCGCAATGCCATCTTCGCCCCAGCGGTAGGCGCGCGAACGCGCATGATCGTGCGGGAGATAGTCCCACGCGTCGCCATTCGCGCTATAGTCCTCGCGAACCGTCCCCCACTGGCGCTCGGAAAGGTAAGGTCCCCAGCGCTTCCAGTGAACCTCGCGATCGGCGCTGGCCTGCAGCCGCTGCTGTTCGGCTGTCGTTTTTATTGGCATGAAGGCGTGCAGAACTGTATCCGTTCCGCGGTCGGATTGGCAAGACGCTCACTGCCGATTGGGTTGCAAACTGCCAATGCTTTGCTCGAAAGCCGCCTACCTTGTATTCTCGTCGCTCAAATCTTCGAAGCTAAAGCAAAGAGAGTCCGCATCGAAAATGCCCTCTGATTCCGGCCTGAGCAGCGCAAAACCTCACGAGGGGGCGGCCGTTTCAGAACCGATCTCTGCGTGGCACTCCAATCGAATAACGTTGCTTCTGATTGCGATTGCCGCCACAGCGGTCGTCACGCCGATGTTTTTCCTCGGCAACGCTTCGGGACACGACATTTCGTTTCATCTTGCCTCGTGGTTAGATGTCGTCGGCCAATGGCGCGAGGGCGTCGCTTTTCCTCGTTGGGCCGAGTGGGCCAACTGGGGATTCGGCGAGCCTCGTTTCATTTTCTACCCACCCGCTTCCTGGATGTTTGGCGCGGCGCTCGGTTCGGTGCTGCCTTGGAGAATGGTGCCGGGAATTTACATCTGGACCGTTCTTATGTTGTCCGGGTTCGCGATGTGGCGGCTTGCGCGCGAAGCGCTTCCTGACTCCCAGGCGATCGCCGCAGCGCTTATTTTCGTTGTGAATCCGTATCAGCTCGTGGTGGTGTATTACCGCAGCGATTACGCCGAGCTTCTCGCGAGCTCGCTTTTTCCATTGCTGGTTCTCGGCGTGATGAGAGTGGTTCGCCCCGAGCCAAGGCCGAGCGACTCGCGGCAAAGCTGGACGGGCGTGCCGCTTCTTGCAGTCGCATTTGCCGCGATATGGCTTTCGAACGCTCCCGCCGCAGTGATCGCAACTTACACCATGGTTCTATTGCTGATCGCCGGTTGTCTGGGAGCGCGTAATTTTCGGCCGCTGATTCCGGGCGCCGCAGCAACGGTTCTCGGGCTCGGACTCGCGGCGTTTTATATTCTCCCCGCGGCCTACGAACAGCGATGGGTCCAGATTTCACAGGTGACAAGGGGCAACCTGCACCTCGACCAAAATTTCCTCTACACGCGTTCGTTCGACCCGGAGTTTGCCCTCTTCAATTGGAAGGTTTCGACAATCGCTCTAGGCACCATGCTGCTCGCAGGCATCGCGGGCGTTTTCAGCGCCCGGCGCCGTCGCAAACATTCCACGTTTTGGCGGATGATGGTCACGCTTGCTGCTGCTTCTACTTTCGTGATGTTTCCAGCGAGCCTATGGTTCTGGCGGCATCTTCCGGAATTGCAGTTCCTGCAGTTTCCGTGGCGTTGGCTCGTGCCGCTGGGCATCCCGTATGCGTTTTTTCTCGCATCGGCCATCTCCCAGGCCCGCTGGCGCTGGCTCTGGTACACAGCCCTTGCGTTGGTGATTGTCGCTACTACTACTGCGATCGTCCATGACGCCTGGTGGGATAGCGAAGACGTCCCACTTCTCAAAACGGCAATTCGCGCTGGCCACGGTTACGAAGGCACCGATGAATACGCTCCCTTGGGATGCGACATATATGATCTGCCGGGAGCGATCCCGAATCCGGAATTGCCACATGTCTTCGAAAAAAGCTCGCCCACGCCGCTGGTCGAGCAGTTGGCTTTTGATTCATGCAAGGGTGTCGGCTGCCCATCACCGCAAATCTCAGTCGATAGATGGCTGTCTGAACACAAAAGCCTTCGCGTCGAGACCGCCCAGCCGGTGACCCTCGCGCTGCGGTTGCTGAACTATCCGGCCTGGGAAGTGCGACTCGATAACACCCCGATCAATCCTGGCTCGGAACCGGGGATTGCTCGAATGCTCGTGCAGGTGCCTGTTGGATCGCATCGCGTCGAAGTGAACTTTCGCCGGACATGGGACCGCACAGCCGGCGCTGCGATTTCCGGCCTTTCCGCCATTTTGCTCCTGGGCTGCGCCGCCTTTGCCAACCGTCAGCGAAGCCTGCCGCAGATGTAAGTATTTGTCACTGCACGCTTTCCTTCTGTGAGATTCAACGTCCAATACCTGCGAAGCACGCTGGCGTGGCGGTGAGTGTCACACTCCAGAAACCCCCTCGCTTGGAGCAAACCTGCGCATCCCGTACAATACGAATATCCCGAGTTCGGGGCTAACGATACTGATGCACGTGTGTTCCCATCCCGGATTAAAAGCGCTGCCGCCGCACAAATCTGCCGGCGCCACCCGGCGATACGCGCTCCTCGCCCTGGTGTGCTTCGCGGCTATCGCGGCAGGTTGCGGCCAGAAACAGGCTGCCGGTAACGAGGAACCGCCCGCCACTGTCGTAAAAACGGCCCTCATTCAGCCGGTGCCGATCTCCGAATCATCGGAATACCTGGGAACGCTGAAATCCCGGCATTCGGTCGTCCTCAATCCCCAGGTCGAGGGGCAAATCACGAATATTTTCGTCAGGTCGGGCGACCGAGTGAAAGCAGGAACCTCGCTCATGCAGATCGACCCCATCAAGCAGCAAGCCACCTTGGGAAGCCAGGAAGCCGCGCGCGCCGCGCAGGAAGCCAACGTTCATTTCGCTCAAATTCAATGGGAACGCGCGCAGAAACTCTTCGAGGCCGGCGTAACCAGCAAGCAGGATTACGATCAGGCGCGCACCAACCTCGAAACGGCGCAGAATCAGCTCAAATCGCTCGACTCGCAAGTGCAGCAGCAGCAGGCCGAGCTGCACTACTACCGCGTGAATGCTCCCACTGACGGATTCGTTGGCGATATCCCCGTACGGGTCGGCGATCGTGTAACGGTTACGACTACGCTCACCACCGTCGACCAACCCGGCCCGCTTGAGATATACATCAACGTTCCCGTCGAGCGCTCCAAGGATTTGAAGATGGGCCAGAAAGTTCAGCTGCTCGACAGCCAGGGGAAGATCGCAGCGGAAACGCAGATTGATTTCATTTCTACTCAAGTCGACACCAACACGCAATCTGTGCTGGTGAAAGCGACCGTCAAGAACTCATCCGACACACTCCGCACTTCTCAATTCGCGCGAACTCGCATCATTTGGAGCACTCATGTGGGGCCCGTGATTCCGGTGCTGGCCGTGCAACGCATCAACGGGCAATACTTCGCTTTTGTCGTTGACGGCTCCGGAAAATCCCAGGTGGCGCATCAGAAAATCCTCACCCTCGGCGAGATGGCAGGAAACGATTACGTGGTGCTGGACGGCTTGAAAACAGGCGACCGCGTTGTGATTGAGGGCGCCCAGAATCTTGTGGACGGTGCGCCGGTTACGGAGGCTTCCCCGCCCGCGGCAGGAAAGTCTTCATCTTGATTTCACTTCTTGCCCTTCGTATGGGTGCAGAAAAAAGGCTCTCGTAAAAAATGTTTGTCGATTTTTTTATCCGCCGGCCCGTCTTTGCCACTGTCTGCGCTCTCCTAATTATTTTGGCAGGAGCTGTAACGATTCCCACGCTTCCAGTGGCACAGTTTCCCGATCTCGCCCCACCGCAGGTAAACGTAGGCTCCTTCTACAATGGCGCGAACGCGCAGACCGTAGAAACCTCCGTCACCACACCGCTCGAGCAGCAAATCAACGGCGTCCAGGGCATGAAGTACATGACTTCGACGAGCGGCAACGATGGCTCAAGCAACATTAACGTCACATTCGACATCACCCGCAGTATCGATCTCGCCGCGGTGGACGTACAGAATCGCGTTAACCAGGCGCTGGGCCGGCTACCTAACGAAGTCAAAACCACAGGGATCAGCATCACGAAATCATCAAGCAATTTCGTCTTCGGCGCGGGCGTCTACTCCGACCACGGCCAGTACAGCAGCCTTTTTCTCAGCAACTATATCGATCTCTATGTGCGTGACGCGCTCAAGCGGGTTCCCGGCGTCGCTGATGTAGAGAATTTTGGCGAGCGGAAATATTCCATGCGCTTGTGGCTCGACCCGCTTCGTATGGCGGCACGCGGGCTGACTGCAACAGACATTTTGAGCGCACTGACTGAGCAAAATGTCCAGGTGGCTTCCGGCCAAGTGGGCCAGCCGCCTGCGCGTCCCGATCAGAGCTATCAAATCAGCGTGCGAGCTGTAGGCCGGCTCGTCGAACCGTCTGAATTTGAAAACATTATTTTGAAGACGGGTACGGACGGCAACCTGGTCCGCGTGCGCGACGTGGGACGCGCTGAGCTGGGTGCCGAGGATTACGGTAGCGTCCTCCGCTTCGACGGCCACGATGCGGTTGGCTTCGGCGTCAACCAATTGCCGGGCGCCAATGCGCTGTCGGTTGATAAAGCAGCCAAGGCCGAGCTCGAGCGCCTTTCCAAGCACTTCCCTCCCGGCATCAAGTACGCCATTGCGTTCGATACGACTACCGTCGTCGGCGAATCAATCAAAGACGTGCTCTACACGCTGGTCGAGGCAATTGTTCTCGTCATCCTGGTGATTTTCGTTTTCCTGCAAGACTGGCGCAGCACGTTCATTCCCGCGATCACGATTCCCGTCTCGCTGATTGGAACTTTCGCGTTCGTAAAAATCTTGGGCTTTTCAATCAACACTCTTACGCTCTTCGGTCTCACTCTCGCGACTGGCCTTGTCGTGGATGACGCGATCGTCGTCATCGAAAACGTACAGCGCCACATCACCGAAGGAATCTCCGAACCCCACAACGCCGCTTCGATCGCGATGAAAGAAGTCGCCGGCGCTGTCGTGGCGACTTCCCTCGTTCTGGTGGCGGTCTTTGTTCCGGTCGCATTCTTCCCCGGCACCACAGGAATCCTGTTCCGGCAATTCGCCCTCACCATCGCCTTTTCTGTTTCCATATCCGCGTTCAACGCGCTCACTCTCACGCCCGCCCTCTCCGCTATTTTTCTGGGCCATGGGCAAAGAGTAAAAAGCCGCATTTTTGACGGCTTCAATAGAGGCATGACCGCTTTCGGCCGTGCTTATCAGAATTTCCTGCGCTTTGTCCTGCGTTTCGAATATGCCGCGGTTCTCTTATTCTTCTGCGGTCTCGGCCTCACTTACTGGGTATATCAACACGTTCCAAAAGGTTTCATCCCCGAGGAAGACGGCGGCTATTTAATTATTGCTGTTCAAGCGCCGCAGGGTGCGTCGCTCGAATACACCACGAACATCTGCTCGCAAGTCGAAGCTATTCTCGCGAAAGTACCTGAAATGGACAGCGCGTTCTCGGTCGCCGGATTCAGCTTCGGGGGCAGCGCTTCCAACCGCGCCCTGATCTTTGCTGGGCTCAAAGATTTCGATCAGCGCAAAGGCGAAGAGCATTCCGGCAACGCGATTCTGGAACGGCTGCGCGGCCCGCTTACCTCGATCTCCGGAGCGCAAGTGGTCCCCTTCGCGCCTCCAGCCGTGCAAGGCCTGGGAGAATTCGGCGGTTTCCAATTCGTTCTCGAGGACCAAAGCGGCACCTCCATGCAGGCGCTTTCGACCGTTACACAAAAGCTAATCAACGCAGGAAACAAGAATCCTGATCTCACGGGACTTTTCACCAGCTTCAGCGCCAACGATCCGCAATTCGTCCTGACGTTCGACCGCGAACGGGCCAAAGCACTCGGCGTCTCGCTGAATCAAATTACAGACGCTCTGCAGGTATACATGGGTTCCGTGTATGTGAACGATTTCGATTTCAACAATCGCGCCTATCGTGTCTACGTGCAGGCTGACAGGCAATTCCGCGCGGAGCCGCGCGACATAAAGGAATATTACGTCCGCTCCGATAAAGGAATGATGGTGCCGCTCGAAAATCTCGTGAGGCTCCAGTCGCAGGCGTCACCGCAGGTCATCAGCCACTACAATCTTTTCCGGTACGCGGAAATCGACGGCTCGGCCGCGCCAGGCAAGAGCTCAGGCGATGCGATCGCCACAATGGACAAGCTCGCGAATAAAGTTCTCCCTCCGGGCTTCTCATATGAATGGACCGGCCTGTCGCTGGAAGAAATTCAGTCGGGCAGCCAGGCAACTATGTTGTTCGGCCTCGGACTTCTAGTCGTGTACCTGACGCTCGCCGCGCAGTACGAAAGCTTTACGCTTCCCTTCATAGTATTGCTCGCCGTGCCAATGGCTCTGCTCGGCGCAATCGGCGCGCAGGCGTTGCGCGGGCAGGAAAATGACGTTTACTGCCAGATCGGTCTCGTGATGCTGATTGGCCTCTCGAGCAAGAACGCGATTCTAATTGTCGAGTTCGCCGAACAGCTTCGCGAAAAAGGCTTCAGCATCCTGGACGCCGCCGTGGAATCGGCTTTGATCCGCCTGCGGCCTATCCTGATGACGTCGCTCGCTTTTATCCTCGGAGTGCTTCCCCTCGTCCTTGCACAGGGCGCAGGCCGCATCAGCCGCCGTTCGGTCGGCACCACGGTATTCGGCGGCATGATCGCTGCGACATTCCTGAATTTGATTTTCATTCCCGTGCTCTACGTGCTCGTGCGCAGAATTCAGTCCGGATTCAAGAAGGAAGCCCCGTCGGCCTCGCCTTCACCGTCACCGTCGCCTTCCACTTAATCGGACGCATCGAGCCGCGACGCCACTCCGTTGCAAAAATCCCGCGCGTGGCGATATCCTAATCGCCGATGAAATCCACAAAAATAATCCGACTGCTGGCATCGGCAGCTTGTCTCTTCGCCATGCCCTCCCTCGCATTCGCTAAGCCCCAAGACAATCAATCCTCGCCACCGCCGTCAGATCTACCAGCGCAATCCACGCAAACAAACGCCGCAGGCCACAAGGTCTACCGCCTCGATATCGACGCCACAAAACAATGGATCGACACAGGCATCGACGTCCGCGGCGGCGAAAAACTTCGCGCAACCGGCAGCGGCAAACTCACCTATCCGCCCGCAGGCAAAAATCCGGACGAGCGCACCTTCGGCCCCGATGGCCTCCAGCGCGGCTGGGCCGATCTGATCCACGACTACGCGGTTCCCGACGGCAATCACGGCGAATTGATAGCCCGTGTCGGCTCCGGCGACGCCGCTCAGCCCTTCTCGCTCGGCCTCACGAAGGATTTTACCGTTCCCGTAGCCGGACGCCTTTTCATTGGCGTCAATCAAAGCTACAAAGACGCCAGCGCCGCCAAAGGAAGCTTTCACGTAACGATCGAAGTCCTCGATCCAGGCTCGAACACAACGGCTGCGATGGCCGTCGGCGGCCCTGCAGAAACAAAAGTCGCGGGCGTCACCCCGGATCTCCTCGCTTCCATTCCGCGCCGCATCTCCGACAAACAAGGAAATCCCGGCGACATGGTGAATATCCTGATCGTCGGCACAAGAGAGCAGGTCGTTCACGCATTCACCACCGCCGGCTGGGTAAGAGTCGATAGCGACGTGCAGTCAACCGTGATCGCCGGACTGCTCGACTCAATGCAGAAAAAAGATTACCTCACGATGCCAATGAGCACGCTCTATCTTTTCGACCGTCCTCAGGATTACGGTTTCGCGCACGCCGAACCGGTGCGCGTCGCCATGTCGCGCAATCACCTGCGCGTCTGGCAATCGTCCCACACAATCAGCGGCCGCCCGGTCTGGTGCATCGCCGCCACCCACGATATCGGCTTCGAGCGCGATGAACGCAACAACGGAGTCACCCACAAAATCGATCCCGAAATCGACAAAGAGCGCGAATACGTGAACGACACGCTCTCAGGCACGGGTCTCGTCATCGCACGCGAGCACATCGCGCCACCCGATCCGCTCACAGAAGCCCGCACCGCCACCGGCGGCAGCTTTCGGTCCGACGGCCGCATCCTCGTCCTCGTGCTCGATAACATAAAAACCACGACGACCGCGGTCACCAAGTAGCCAGACCGCTCCAGCGTCACTCGAATAATTTCGATTAATTATTTTCTGTATTCGCCGCTCTCCTTCGTTGCTCTAAAGTAGGAAGCGGGCGTAGTTCCCAACGTTTTTCGAAACATGGAAATAAATGCGCTCGGAGTGCTGTAGCCGGCTTCCAAAGCCGCGTGCGTCACCTTCGATCCTTCCGCTAGAAGCTGCATCGCGCGCACCAGGCGTAGCTGTTGCCGCCATTTTCCAAACGTCATCCCCGCATCTTGCTGAAACAGGCGCTCGACTGTCCTCTTGCTGGCCCCGCCTAATCTGCAAAGTTCGGAAAGCGGCCGCGAATCGCTCGGGTCATCGTGGAGAATTTGCGTGATCCGCCACGCTCTTGCGTCAGAAACATTGGGAAGCTGGAGCGGGACCATCTGAATCGCGTTGAGCTGATCCAGAATTATTTCGATCAAATGTCTCTGCTGCAAAACCTTCCTTGTCAACTCGCGTAACGCACACCCTCGCAGGATTAGTTCCCGCAGTAGCGCTGACACGTTCACCACACAGCAGTTTCGAGGCAGGCTCTTCGCCAGCCGCCTCTTCAAATATAGAGTCCGCATCGCCACATTTCCCGACATCGTGATCGTGTGCGGAATCCGCGCAGGAATCCAAACCCCTCGATCCGTGGGAACGACCCAGATTCCATCCTGGGTCCGCACGGTCATTACCCCGCGTGAGGCATACACCAACTGGTCGGCCTCGTGAAAGTGCAGCGCGATAACATGTCCCCCAGGGTAATCGTGCGTAAGGGTCGTAATCTCGGCGCGCCCATGCCCAATTCTGTCGAAGACTGCGGCGTAATTCTGACGCTTTTGCGACATTCATTGTCACAATAGCGAAAGTATGCAAACTGCGCAATCCATAAACTGCCTTTGCAAGCCGCCAAGATTGCCGGGAATTCGAGGATCAGCAAGTGAACTGGATTCACCACTGGTTGTGCCGCTCGGAACGATGGCGGCGAACCGTCGAACGCCGCCTTCCATGGGCGCTCGCACGCGTGGACTTAGGATCGAAGGTGCTGGAACTGGGGCCTGGACCCGGTCTGACCACCGATTTCCTCCGGAAGAGAGTGCCGCACCTGACGACGATCGAAATTGATCGCCGGTTAGCCGCATCGCTCGCCTCTCGTCTGAACGGCAGCAATGTCCGGGTCGTCAAAGGTGACGCCACAGAGATGCCATTCGCGAATGCACAATTCTCCAGCAGCGTTTGCTTCACGATGCTGCACCATGTGCACACTCCCAGCCTGCAAGACCAACTTTTCCGCGAAGTTTGGCGCGTCTTACGACCGGGCGGAGTTTTTGTCGGTACCGATAGCCTGCAGAGTCTGTTTATGCGGCTGATTCATATACGCGACACTCTTGTGCCGATCGCCCCGGACACTTTTGGTGATCGTCTGCAGGCAGCCGGATTTGAAGTGATGGAAATCGAAAAAAACTCCGAGGCATTTCGGTTTCATGCGCGACGACCGGCGGCTTCCTAGCGTGGGAACCGAAGTTACGGGCACAAAAAATCACTCGAGGAGGTAACACGCATGGTAAAGCAGGTTGTTATTCAAAATTCGCAAACGTTGAGAAAGGTTCTTTTGCTTTTTGCCCTATTTCTCTGCGTGGTCGCCGTGCCCCGCGCATCCGGCGCAAATGGACCAGGAACCTGTGCGACAAATCCCGAAAGCCGGCAACTCGATTTCTGGCTGGGCGACTGGACGATCTCAGCTCCAGGCGCCTCACCGAGTGCGACGAGCACGGTGTCGCTCTCGCTCGATAGTTGCGTAATCACTGAAAACTGGGACGGCGGAAAGGGTCAACGAGGCGAAAATATTTTCGCCTACAGCTACGGAGACCAGGGCTGGCGCGGTTTATTCGTGGATAACGAAGGCCGTGCGCATGCCTTCGTCAACGGAAAAACCTCCGCAGGAACCGCTGAGTTTCTCGGGCCGAACCGCGGCCCCAACGGAGAAGAAGTGCTCAATCGAATCCGAGTGGTGCGGTTGAGCGCGGACAAGGTGGAACAAACCTGGGATAAATCCACGGATAAGGGCGTTACGTGGTCGCCTGTTTTTCGCTTGGAGTATTCGCGAAAGAAATCCTGATGGAGACTCTCGCGCGGACGATATCAAACTGCAGCGCGGGCCAACTGGCCTACTCACTTCAGGCCAAAGGCCCGCGCCTCAAATTCGAGTGAAGCCGGCAGGTGCTCTGCAAAATACGACCAGTCGTGTCCGCCGGGGTAGATATGGAATTCGTGCGCGATATGCCGCGACGTCAGAATTTTGTCGAGCACCTCCGCGCCGGCATTGAACCCGTACCCATCTTCCGATCCGCAGTCGAAATAAATTTTCAATCCTGTGATGGGAGCCGTCCGCGCCAGCGTAAGCGGATTGTTGCGATCCCAGAATATCCGGTCGGGCGGGGAACCAAACACATCACCCAGAACCCTCATGCGGGGATCCTGGGCCGTTTCCGCTACGCTGATGTTCGGCAATTTCTCCATGAGCGCCGCGCTATGCACGCTCACGGAACCAAATAAATCAGAGCGCAAAAACGCAAGCCGCAACGCCCCGTACCCGCCCATCGAAAAGCCCGCGATACCTCGCGTTGCGCGCGTGGCCTCAATCCGATAGCGGGCTTCGATGGCGGGCACGAACTCGCGCAGAAAAAAATCTTCGAATCGCTCTTTGCCGTCGTGCGAATTGATGTAAAAGGTGGCACCGGCCGCGGGCGTCACGATCACGAACTCGCCCAACTGGTGCTGCTCCCACAAATCCTCGACGAGATTCCATCCGCCCGAATGCAGAAACATCTGCTCGTTGTCGCCAAGGCCATGAAGAAAATAAAGCACCGGATAGCGCCGCGTTTTCTCCACATCGTAACTGGGCGGCAGCAGAGCGCAGTAGGCCACTGAACGCGCGAGGATCTTGCTCTTGACGCTCTGGCATTTCGCGCGACCGGTCGCGCAATTCGCAGGCTGGCCGGCAAGTACGCAAATCACAAAAACTAGTGCGATCAGCGCAAGCTTCGCCTTACTCATACCGCAGGGCCTCCACCGGATTCAGCCGCGCCGCGCGCGACGCCGGATAGAGCCCCGCCACCAGACTCACCGCCACAGAAAATACGATTCCGCCAAGAATCAACCACAAAGGCACGGAAAACACATGCGCTGGCGGCAAATCCTGCCGGCGCAAGTAAACGTTTGTCCCAAAAGTCACCGCCCGCCCAATCAGCCAGCCCAGTTCCACCCCTAAAATCCCGCCCAACAATCCCATCACTCCGGCTTCCGCGAAAAACAGCTGCTTCACGTCGCGGTCAGCCGCCCCCAGGGCCTTCAGTACCCCAATTTCCCGCCTCCGTTCCAAAATCGCCATCACCAGCGTGTTGATAATTCCCAGAGTCGAAACCGCTAGCGCCAGGCTCCCGAAAATTCCCATCAGCGAATCGAAAATCGTAAAGAACAGGCGAAGATTGCGCGTGGCATCGAGCAGCGAAAACGTCGAGAACCCCATATCCTTGATCGCCGTTTCGATTTTCTCCACCTGCGACGGGCTCTTGGCGCGGACGGTCAGGCTCGCGTAAGTGCCCTTTCCGTTTGCTCCCCGCACCACATCACGCAAATCGTTCAACTGAGCCGCTCGCAACGTTTCAGCCACCGTCAGCGGAATCAAAACGCGGCCGCTGCCTATGCCGCCAAATCCCGCGGCAGGTTCGGTGTCAACGATTCCGACAATGCGAAGATTTTTCTCGCGCGGCACCACGGAAAAACCGCCGCCCCCGTTATTGCCGTTTTCTCCGTCGGACGAACCGCCCGCTCCAGCAGTTTGTGTTCCCAGCGATTGACGTTCCGCATAGCGCAGCACCAGATCTTTCCCGATCAGGCTCGAAGGCTGCGCCGAGAGATCCTTCGCGAATTCAGATTGAAGAATTGCTTCGTCTGGATTGCTGCCTGAAAAGAAATTTCCATTGATGCCGTCGAATGCGCCATTTCCTCGCGCCGAATCCGGAATTCCCGCCACCATCGTCGCGTATGGTTTCCCCGCGAAACGCACCTCGGTTGGAAAACGAATCTGCGGATATACCTCGACCACGTTGGGCAGCTTCTGCAGTGCCTCGCGGGCGGCATCATCCAGCGGCGGAGATATCCGGAGAGTGTGGCCTTGCTCACCGCTCTGATCCGAGCCTGATGCCGCTGGCCTCGGCGATTCCGACGGCCTGCCAAATCCGCGCAGGCCCGATTTCGACATCACGATCACCGTATCAAACAGCCCCGAGTTCGAAAGCCGCTTCGTCGCAAGTTCTTGCAAACCCACTCCGAGCGAAAGCATGGCAACAAGCGAAGCCACGCCCACTGCAATTCCCAGCGTCGTCAGCGAATTTCTCAGCAGCGCCTCGCGCAAATTCCGCAGCGCAAGTTCTCCCAGATCGCCTGCCTTCATGCCGCCACTCCGTCGCTCACGAGCTTGCCATCTGCCAGGGCCGCGATTCGCTCTGCGAAACGGCTCGCCAGCGGTCGTTCATGCGTCACCATAATGATCGTCATCCCCATGGACAATTGAATTTCCTTCAATAGCTGCATCACCGATTCGCCCGTCGCACTGTCGAGATTTCCCGTGGGCTCGTCCGCAAAAAGTATCGTAGGCCGGTTGACGAGAGCGCGCGCGATCGCCGTGCGTTGCTGTTCTCCACCGGATAATTCGCTGGGACGATGCGTCGCTCGCTTCGCAAGTCCCACTCGCTCGAGTGCTTCGCGCACACGCGCGCCGCGTTCGCTGCGATCCACTTCGGCCAGCCGCAACGGTAATTCCACGTTTTCTTCCAGCGTCATTTTTGGAAGCAGATTGAACGACTGAAAAACCATCCCGACGGTGCGGCTGCGATACTGCGCGAGTTCAACGGAACTGAGTTCTGACAAATTCCTTCCGTGGGTTACAATCGACCCCGCGGACGGGCGGTCAAGCCCGGCCATCAAATTCAGCAGCGTTGATTTTCCCGACCCTGACGTGCCCAGCAGCGCGAGAAATTCGCCGGCGCCCACTTCGAGAGTCACGTCGTCCACAGCCCGAATCAGCGCGGAACCCATCTGATAGTGCCTCGAGACGTGTTCAGCTCGAATCGCGGCGCCGTTACTTGCAATCGACATTCGCCCTCAATTCTAGTCTGCTCTGCAAGCCTTCAATGTTACTACGCGCCACGCGCAGTCCGAATTTCACGGCTAACTTTCCGTCGAAATGCTCGTCTAAATCCCATTGCCCGCAGTTGAAACAAACCCCGTGTGCTTGTCGTATAGTTGTAAAGAGCGCCGAAGCGCTGGACTCTAGCGAGCTGTCCGAAAGCAGGCTAAGCCGACATCAAGATCTTACCGGCCGGTTAGGCCACGGGAGATCCGAGGTTGCCGGCTAGACCATAGGAGAAAAGATGCGGAAGATTTTATCGCTTGTTGCATTCATTCTGGCGCTAGGGTCGGTTGCCCGTGCCCAAAGGCTTCCTGAGCTTGCCACGCCCGATAACTACCAGCTGACGATTGACGTAAATCTCGAAAAGGAAAATTTCACAGGCGACGAGACCATCGCAATCCGTGTCCTCAAGCCGACTTCAACGATTGTGCTCAACGCCGCCGAAATCACCTTTGCGGAAACAACCATTAGTGCCGGCGGCAAAACGCAAACCGCAAATGTCACTCCCGACGAAGATAAGCAAATGGCCACGCTCGCGTTCGAGCAGCCGCTTGCAGCAGGTCCGGCAACGCTGCATATCCGCTACACGGGAATCCTGAACGGTGAGCTACGCGGTCTCTATTTGAGCAAGGCCAATAATCGCAAGTACGCCGTTTCGCAGCTCGAAAATACGGATGCGCGCCGCATGTACCCTTCCTTCGATGAGCCGATCTATAAAGCGACCTTCGACCTCACCGCCATCATCGACAAAGGCGACACCGCGCTATCAAATACGAAAATAGTTTCCGACACACCCGGGCCGGGCGACGGCAAGCACACCGTCAAATTTGCAACCACGCCGAAGATGTCTTCCTACCTCGTTGCTCTGGCGGTCGGCGATTGGCAATGCGCTGAAGACACCGCTGACGGAATTCCCGTTCGTGTCTGCGGAATTCCCGATAAAAAGCCATATGCGGACTTCGCCCTTCAAGCCGCTGTGGTCTCCCTGAAGTATTACAACCAATATTTCGGAATCAAATATCCTTACGGCAAGCTCGACATCCTCGGTGTCTCCGACTTCTCCGCAGGCGCGATGGAAAACACCGGTCTCGTCATCGCCCGCGATCTCATTTTTGTCGATCCGAAGCAGTCGTCTTACTTGCTGCGCAAAGCAGTCGCTCAGGAATTGATCGCTCACGAAATCGCTCACCAGTGGTTCGGCGATCTGGTCACCATGAAGTGGTGGGACGATGTCTGGCTCAACGAAGGCTTCGCCACCTGGATGTCGTTCAAGCCCATGGAAGCGTGGAAGCCCGAATGGAACCTTGAGACGGACGCAGTGCGCTCGAGTACAAACGCGATGAGCACCGATTCGCTCAGTTCCACGCGCGCGATCGAAGCACACGCCGAAACCCCGGCGGAAATCCAGGAACTCTTCGACGATATCGCCTACAACAAAGCCGCCGCTGTTCTGCGCATGGTGGAAGGCTACGTCGGCCCGGAAACATTTCGTAAAGGTGTGAACTCCTACCTTTCGAAGTATGCCTACAGCAATGCCACTTCCGAGGATTTCTGGAATACGATCGCGGAGACTTCGCACAAGCCCGTCGATCGCATCATGGCCGGCTTCGTAAAACAGCCCGGCGTGCCTCTCGTCTCGTTGAAAACGTCGTGTTCCGGCAAAAACGCGAGTGTGACCGTCACTCAGACCCGCTATTTCCGCGATCGCGCGCTTCTCGAAGTAGGTTCGAAGGAACGATGGGACATTCCCGTGTGTCTGAAGGCCGGCAAAGACGAAAAATGCGAACTGCTCGCAACAAAGGAGCAGCAGATCGCTCTTCCAGGATGCGCCGAGGGCGCGTTTGGAAATGCCGGAGGAAGAGGATATTACCGGTCAGGTTACACTCCGGACGATCTCAATCGCATAGGGTCGTCCGCTGAGAGCAAACTCTCCGCTCCCGAACGCTACATGCTGCTCGAAGATGCTTTTGCCGGCCTTCACGCCAATAAATTGCAGGCCAGCGATTTCATGAAGCTTGCATCCGATTTGAAGGACGACCCTTCGACCGACGTCATCGATCAGCTCACGAATTACCTCCAATATGCGAGTCAATACCTCGTGAACGATTCCGATCGGCCGCAATTCGAAAGCTGGGTTCGCACCACGTTCGGCCCGGTCGCAGAAAAAATGGGTTGGCAATCGGGCTCGCAAGATTCCGATGAAACTCGCGCACGCCGTGCGTCTCTTCTCACCTTAATGGGGCAAGTGGGGCGCGACCCGAAAGCGATCCAACTGGCGCGCGACCTGATGGACAAGTCTCTAAAGGGCGAGCTAGTCGATCGCACGATGCTGATCGCCGCCATTCCGATTGCCGCGCGCAACGGCGATGAAACCCTCTACAACGCGATCATTGCGCATTTCAGCCAGATCAAGACGCCGGAAGAAGGTTTGCTCTACGGTCAAGCGTTGTGCCTATTCAGCGATCCCGCGCTGCTCACGCGTACGATGAAATTCGCCATCTCACCAATGATGCGCGCGCAAGACGCGCCGCAGGTTTTTGGGGCGATTCTATCGAATCCGGCGGGGCGCGAAGTGGCGTGGAAGTTCATCCGCGACAACTGGACGGAAGTGAGCGCGAAGCTCAGCAACTATTCGGATTCAACGGTTGTGGGAGCGGCCAACGTTTTCTGCGACAAGGGGAAGCGCGATGAAGTCGAGGCGTTCTTTACGTCGCATAAAGTTCCGGCTTCCGATCGCACTTTGAAGCTGACCGTCGAGGAAATCAATGGCTGCATCGATCTTCGCGAGCATCAGGAGCACAACCTAGAGACTTGGCTGCAACAACAGCCAACTGGAACAGCGACTGGCGCGCAATTGAGATAAGCGTTTGGGGGCAGTTTACCGCCGATTAGAAATCTGTATGTCATTGATATTGCGGTGCTTGCGGTGAGTTTTAATCGCGCCACCGCGTATTAGAATTCCCCCGGTGGCGGGCCCCTGAGGCCAGCGATTCCACCTTGCGGGCTGTGATCGCGCCTGGCGCTCGACTGGGCCAGTTACTTCACTTCCGCGTCGAACACTCCCGTCTCTACACTACCATTATACTTCACCTGTACGAAAATGCGATACACGCCAGGCTTCGGGAAGCCGTAGGGAAAACTTACTTCTGGCCCGATCGGCCCCATGGCCATGCCGGGCATGTTCATTTCCGTCGCCGCGGAGGAGTTGCTCGCCGGTGGGGCTCCCGCGTTCTTAGCGAGCTTTGCATCTGCTAATTCAACTGCTGCCATTGGAACTGAGCCGTCCGGATGAACGTGAGCAAAGACGCTTAGATCTGAGCGGACGAATTCGGCATGGCCTGCCATCCCCATGTAAGGCTCAAGGTTGGCGACCGGCTTGCCGGTCGAGTCCTCGACTCGAAATTTGAACCAGAGCAATTGATTGGCTGGAAGCGGACCTGGGGCGCGTTCCCAACCCATTCGCATGCCGTCAGGCAGCGAGGAAATCAGGCTTGCCTGCGTGTCCTTCGTGTTCGCGCCGCTGGCGTCTTTCGCGGAATCTGCCGAGATGGGCGGGGCCGATGCGGTTGAATCATCTCCTGAGAGTGGCTTCCCTACGGTCTCGGGGATGTCAATCTGAGCTGAGAGCGTGTCGGGGAATCCGGAGACGCGGACGATGTCTGCAAAGACCTGATAATGCCCGGCCGCAATCGACGGAAGATCATCTAGGAAGACGCCGCTTTTATCCGGCACCGGATGCAGATGATAGAAGCGGTCCATCTGCGGGGTGCGAATCAAAAACAGGTGCATCAAGTGTCCATGGTCGAGCATAAGCGCTGTGGCGACCGTCTCCGGGCGACGCGTGTGCCATTTGGAATCGCCGATGCGCAGGAGCATTTGGTCGCCCGGAACGAGCGAGACGAAAAGGTCAGGCGCAGTGTAAATCATGCGGTTTGAAAGATTAGCGGCAGCGGTTTTCCACCAGAATGCGCCACCCACGAGCACGGCTGCGACAACCAGAAAAGCGCCGGCCATCACGAGCCTGGCGGCGCGCTTTTGCGCGGGACCCGCTTGTTGACCGGGTTCAAGCTGCCCTTCGCGCCGTGCGGCGCCAATAATCGAAACAATTCCGGCGACGAGCAGCACCATCAGCCCGGCGAGCAGCGCACCCAGGCTCTTGTGCATTGGCATCGTGCTGCGCGCGGCGGCCGGAACTGGAACGGCAATCGTGCCGGAGCCTGCGTCACCAATGGCTTCGATGCGCACCTCCCAGGAACCAGACGCCATGAGCCAAAGTTTGCCAGAGAAAAATTGAGGATCGTCTTTCGACGGGAGCAGCACGTCCGGCGGGGGCGGATATTTGGAGCCTTCGCCGACTATATAGAGCGGAACGATCTTGATCTGCTTCACGCCAGGTGTAGAGCTGCGAATCTGAATTTCGGCGATTCCGGGAATCATTTGCGGTGTGCGGACTGAAACGACGAGATGGTAGGGACCGGCGTCACCTTGAAAGAAAACATCGGGGCTCCCGATGTGCGCAGCGAGCGGCGCAGCGATCAAAACCGAGAGGGCAAGCCAGGCGATGCGATTTGTGTTCATGGTCGGTTAGCGCCTGACTTTCAGGAGCCAACCGCCGAAGGCGATACCGATGCGCGTGGAGAGGAAAGCGAAGACCCATGCGAGGCCAAGTCCCTGAAAGAAGGCTGCTCGAGTGGGCTCATATTTCTCGAATTGGTAAGCCAATTGATGCATGGAAGCCGGCTCTTGATAGGGAAAATAAATCATGCCAAAGAACCAGTTGCGTGCCAGCGGCGAAACCATGAAGCTGCCGAATGGCCAGTGGATCACGAGCAGCGTAAGAAGATAAGCGGTGGCGGCAACCAGCGCGAGCAACCACTTGTTGCGTCCTGCCAGACGCGCGCGCACGAGATCGAAAGCGAACGCGGGAAAAATCAGCAGAACCGGGAATCCCATGGGCACCATGTGCGTCACGTTGGTGTAGACCGGCCCCAACTTGGGCTGCGCCGCGAATAGGGGAAGGATCCACAACCCCGCCAGCATCACCGCCATGTAAATTGAGGCGACGATTGTGGCTCCCCATTTATGCTCAGAAGCGGTTGCGTAGCCCATGATCAGGAGAGGCGTGACAAGCATCAGGACGCGATAAAAAACCGCGCTGTGCATGAATCTCGCGTCGCTGTATTCGGAGATGAGAATCATGTGAAGCATCAGGCCCAAGCCCGCGAGATACAGGAACAGCCAGGTAAGTTTCGCGCGCACGGCTCCAGTGGCGCGATTCTTTGCGGAGACGACGAGCACCAGATAGCCGATTCCTACGCCGAGAATTCCCCACCCAAGCACCACGTGCGGCGGGCTTAAGATCTCGACGTCCAACCCGAACGAGTTGTGCCACCAGTTGTCGAACGGGGCAGACGTGACCATCGTGACGCCGCCCCAGGCCGTGAGAAACGCGCCGAGCGGTCCGCGGAATCCCCAGACTTTTACTGAAGAGGATTGCACGGCCGGGTCATGAGAGAACGTGGTGGAGAAAATCAGATACGTGCAGGTGACCGCAGCGAGAATTCCACCGAATTGAACCAGCAGGTGCGCGGGCGTCCAGAACGTGTCGCGCCCAATGGTCATGTGCCAGGAGATGTCCCAGTACAAGCCGAAGCAGATCGAGGAAACGGAGATGATGCCTGACCAGACGAACCATGGAATGGTGCTGGTTTGCGCGCCCGCGCGCGTTCGTTCGGCGCTGGGGGCCGAAATTCCGAAGGGTACGGTTTGCGCCATGGGTGGCTCGCTTAAGAGGATAGCAATTCCGGCTGTACGAGGCCACGAGAAGCAGAACTCACGTCGCAGCCCTTCCTCTACGGGACGGGAGAACTACGTGGAGCCAGCAGTGATCGAAACCCTGAATAGGCGACCCGCCTCCCCGAGGTGCGGGAGTTCGAAGAACTCAGCATGGTCAGCAAGGACCGAAGAGATGTCTGGTGGGCAACACCGAAATGATGAAGTGAATGGGCCGAGCCGGTCGGGTGAACGTGAAAGGGAAAGAAGCAGAAATCCGCGAGAGCAAATTGATCAAGCGCTGCTGCGCTGATACACAGGTGTGCTCAGGAAAATAAAATCTAAGACGAAACGTTCTTGACGGAGCCGACTTCGTTAGAGATGCTCTCGACACCTATTCGAACTGCAGTCTCCGGTGAGCACGTCAGTGCGAACAAATGCCGGCGTTGTGCCTGCGCCAAATGAACCCTGACTCAACCAAGGTACCTCGTGGTCCCACTTCGGACACGCTATCATGGCACAAGGCGAAATGTGGATAGGAGTCGCGACTCTGAAACCGACACGACAACAAGAGGAAAAAATATGGGACTGCGTGCAGTTCTCGGGCTTCTCTTTGCTATATCAGCGGCAATTTGGTCCACCCCGCCGGGGAATTCTCACACGACACTGCAGGTCGACACCTCTGCTGGCGGAGCGCAACTAGTTGGCACATGGAGGCTCATCTCCAGAGTTGTCAGGTTGGAGGATGGCAGTGCCGTTCAGGATCCGGGCCTCGGAAAGACACCCACCGGCTATTTGATGTACGACTCCAGTGGGCACATGGCGGCGCAGCTCATGAGACTCGACCGTCCCATGGCAATTGATTGTGGCACATCGGGTTCCGCTGCAAGTGATAACAGCCAGTCGGTCAACGGATACGACGCATATTTTGGTACGTACGCCATAGACGAAACCAGTCACACTGTCACGCATCACCTCGAAGGCGCACTCGCGGCCGCCGATGTAGGCAAAAATCTCGTGCGCGAGTTCCAAGTGTCCGACAACACACTGACTATTATCGTGCGGACGAGTTCGCCGAAACAGATCAGAACACTCATCTGGGAGCGAGTACACTGATCTACCATGGTGAAAGCCCTCTTCGCACCAGCTATCTCAGACTGAGATAGGTAGTGATAATCCCTGTTCGCAACATCTATCTGGAAATACCTAGTTTCCGATTACCGCGCTAATCAGGGCTTGAGGATTACTTCCGGGTTGCCCGTGACTCGGACGCAATCCCGAGAACACGCTCTGATCTTTTGCGAACCGGGTCACACCTCCGCGGATACGCGACTGCGAACGCTGGGTGTGCGAGTGGCTCCACGCCTTCCTTGACTTCGCTGCTGTCGTTACCCAAAATGATCCACAAGGATCTTCGTTGGTCGGCATCTTCGTTCCAGGGCCTAATTTGTACCGAAGGAGACCAGCATGCACAGACTCACCTTCATTTGCATGGTGCTGCTGGTGGGCGTGTGCGCCGCATTCGTGCCACCAGCGGTTGCCCAACATGAGCATCCCGCAGGCGATCCGAGCAAACTCGGCAAGGTGAGTTTCCCCGTTTCCTGCGAAACATCGGTTCAGCCGCAATTCAGCAGCGCGGTGGCGATGCTCCATTCTTTTTGGTACGAGAAAGCCAGCGATAGCTTCGCTGCTGTAGCGCAAAAAGATCCCACGTGCGGCATGGCGTACTGGGGAATTGCCATGACGTACTACCATCAGATCTGGCAAGCGCCTGGCGCGGCTGATCTGAAAGCGGGAGCGGCGGCTGTGGAAAAAGCAAAGTTGGCCGGCGCCAAGACGCAGCGGGAGCGGGACTATATTACCGCTATCGAGACGTTTTACACCGACGCCGACAAGGTCGACCACCGCACTCGCGCGCTGGCATATGAAAAAGCCATGGACCAGTTGCAAGCGCGCTACCCTGACGACCATGAAGCGGCCATTTTTCATGCGCTCGCACTGCTCGCCACTGCGCCTCCCACTGACAAGACGTACGTGAATCAGAAGAAGGCCGGTGCCATCCTTGAGCCGCTATTTATCGAACAACCAGAGCACCCCGGCGTAGCCCACTACATCATCCACGCCTACGACTATCCACCGCTGGCGCAGAGGGCCCTGGACGCGGCACGACGCTATGCCAAGATTGCGCCAGACTCCCCGCACGCGCTGCACATGCCGTCGCACATCTTCACCCGGCTTGGTCTATGGCAGGAGTCCATTGATTCCAACCTCGCCTCGGCAGCTTCGGCCAAGAAGAACGATGCGCCCGGCAACGAGCTGCACGCGAAGGATTACTTGATCTACGCCTATCTGCAAGGTGCCCAGGATCGCGAGGCAAAAAAGGCGGTCGAAGCGCCGCCGCCGGGCCGGCCTGACGATCCGCAATATATGAACTGGCTCTACGCGATGGGTACTTCGCCCGCGCGCTATGCTGTGGAACGACATCGCTGGGACGAAGCCGCTGCGCTGACGGTGCCGCCAAACACCTTTCCTGGTGGGCGGTGGGCCTGGACCGAAGCGAATCTGCACTTCGCCCGCGCGCTCGGCGCGTCACGTACGGGCAAAACGGAAGCTGCCCGCAAAGACGTAGAGCAGCTCGCATCGCTTCGTGACACGCTTACCCTAGGCAAGGACCAATACTGGGCCGACCAAGTGGACATCCAACGCGAGAGTGCAACTGCCTGGATTACGCTGGCTGAAGGCAAGGGCGAGGAGGCGCTCCGGCAGATGCGTTCGGCCGCCGAGCACGAAGACAGCACCGACAAGCACAATGTCACGCCCGGGGTCATCCTGCCGGCTCGCGAACTGCTCGGCGAGATGTTGCTGGAACTGAACCAGCCCGCGCAAGCGATGGTCGAGTTCGAAGCCACGCTGCGCACGGCCCCTAATCGTTTCAACGCGCTTTCCGGCGCGGCACGCGCAGCCAAGCTGTCGGGCGACAACGAAAAGGCGAAAACATACTATGCCCAGCTCCTGTCCATCTGCGCGCATGCCGACGGAGACCGGCCCGAACTTCAAGACGCACGCTCCCTGTTGGCCCAGAAATGAGCTGGTGCTCGTGTAGCCGAAGGTGAACAAAACTGGCAATCCAAGTCGACCTGAACGGGCTGGGCCAGAGTTATGAAAGTATCGTCGGCAAACCGGAAGCTATCGACGGACGACGCGGTCAAGTCCTGGTAAGTCGCGCAACCGGACAAGTTGATCCTCGTACCCACGTACCCTGTAACCTAATATTCTTGTGCGCATTGAGGGAGTTCAGGGGCTGAAGCCCCAGTTTCTAAGATCTGTCTTGAATCGCCCCTAAAGGGGCGGCCTACAAGGCCGAATGGCTTGCTCGAACCTCTAAACTGCGTGACACTTTCCCTGCCTTAATCAAAAAGCTGCGAAACAAAGCCCGGGAGACCCCCTCCATGAAAAGCCGCTGGTCTTCAATGTTTTCTCGGAATCTTTCTCGCCGTTTTTTCTTGTGTTCAGCCATCGCGGCTATCATTGCACTAAGCAACATAGCTGTATACGCGCAGGCGCAAGCTCAGGAAAGCAAGCCTGAGGCACAGCAATCGGCTCAAATTCAGCCGGGAGCGTCACGACCGAAGATCGGCATCGCGCTGGAAGGGGGCGGCGCGCTCGGCCTGGCACATATCGGAGTGCTGCAGTGGTTCGAGGATCATCATATTCCAATCGACTATATTGCTGGAACGAGCATGGGCGGATTGGTGGGCGGATTGTATGCCACGGGAAAGAGTCCAGAACAACTCAAGGAAATCGTCGCCGCGCAAAATTGGGACATCATCATCGGCGGTGACATTCCGTACCAAGACTTGTCGTACCGGCGCAAAGAAGATCTACGCTACATCCAGAATTCTCTGAAGCTGGGACTGAAGCATGGGCTCTCGACACCTTCGGGGCTGAATTCGGGAACCGAAATCTCTCTGCTGATCGACCGCGAGACGGTTTCCTATCCCAGCCTCGACTCGTTCGACCATCTTCCGATTCCCTTCCGCTGCGTGGCGACGGATCTTGTTTCCGGAAAAGAAGTGGTGTTTTCGAGTGGATCGTTGCAACAAGCTCTGCGCGCCACCATGTCGATTCCCGGAGTCTTTTCTCCCGTTCGCGATGGCGACAAAATCTATGTGGACGGCGGCCTCGTCGGAAACCTGCCCACGGAGGTCGTAAAAAAAATGGGCGCGGACATCGTGATCGCAGTGCACCTGGAAGTGGCGCCTGGCAATCCTAAGGAGATTCAGTCACTCTTCAGCGTGCTGGGACGTTCTGTAGACGTAGTAGTCCTCGAGAGCGAGCTTCGCGGTTTGAAGAACGCGGACATCGTCGTCACCGTACCCTTAGAGAAATACAACGGCTTCGAATACGACAAGGCAGCCGCGATCATTCAAGAAGGCACGCAGGCGGCAGAAGAAAAAAAGGCGGTTCTGTCACGATTTTCGGCGAGCGAAGCCGAATGGAACGCATACGTAGCAGCCAAGGACGCGCGAATCCGTACCGAAGTTCCCACGCCTCAGTTCGTCGAGGTCCAAGGGACGAATTCTCGCGCCGCGCAGCAGATCGAGCGATTCCTGAATCGAGTGGTCGGGCATCCCATCGACAACGGCGAGCTGAACCAGCTTTTGACTCGGCTCACGGGAATCGGCAAATATTCGTCAGCGGATTTTCGCTTTGTGACCCGCGACGGCCAGAGCGGCCTGGTGGTTACGGTTCACGAATACAGTTATGCCCCGCCCATTCTGCAGCTCGGGTTCGCGATCGACGGCACAGAAAGCGACGATGTGACTTACACGCAGCTGGCGCGCATTACATTCATGGATGTGTGGGGCTATCGCTCGGAATGGCGCACAAGTCTGCAGTTTGGAAACGAGTACGGAATCGAGACCGAGCTCTATCGCCCGTTTACGGCAACCAGCAAATGGTTTTTCGCCCCGCGGGGAGAAGCTACGGACACTTCGTTTAAAGTGTTTCACCGGAGCACGCCACAAGCGATTTATCGCTTCTTCCGCGACGATGCGGGAATCGACGTCGGCTACGGCTTCAGCCGGTTTACGGAAATCCGCGCAGGATATGAAGTGGGCTACTTCAATCCCGATCTGCGGATTGGCACGCAACTTTTCCCCAGCAACAATGGCCGCTTCGGCGATACGCGGCTGCGCTTTCTTACCGACCATCGCGACGATTTCATCGCTCCTCGGCGCGGGTATAGCGCGGAAGCGAGCTTCCGCTGGTACGACACAAATCCGGGCGCCAGCACCTCGTTTCCCGTGATGGAAGCACAAGTGGAGTACTTCATGCCCATCACAAAGCCCGGCTCCTTATTCGTCGTGGGACAAGGCGGCACGACCTTTGGGTCGAATAACATCGGTGTTCCGCAGTTCTTCCTGGGAGGCCCGGCGCGGCTGAGCGCCTACGGCTCGAACGAGCTCTTCGGGAATCAGTATTACTATTTCCGCCTGGGGTATCTGCACGACGTCTTCACTCTTCCGCCCTTCGTGGGAAAAAACGTGTACGTCATTGGCGCGTACGAGTTCGGAAAGATGTACAACGCTCCGAATGCCAGCAAGTTTCCGAACGATGCGGCGCTTGGTTTCTTGGCGGAAACGTCTATAGGGCCGCTGTTTATTGGGGGAAGTGTGGGCGATACGGGCCATGCAAAATGGTTTTTTGAATTGGGGCACGTGTTTTAGTCAATCGTGATGGGGCGCCAGTCGGAAAGACGAAGAGAAATCACTCCGCTTCGGTCCCTTCGTTCCTCAGGGCAGGCGGGCTGACCGAAGAGAGTGGGCGGGCAGATGACAGGAAAGCGTGAGGCGGCGGGCTTGGACGAAGTTCAGAGATTGTGGCCCAGGGAGAGCAGGAGATGAAGGAAATAAGCGAAGAGGTGACGCTCGAGGGTCACATCATTGACTCGTGGACTCTGCCTAAAGTTTTTGACGCGGTGATGGATTTGGGCGGTTCGTTTGACCTGGAAGAAATTCGTGTGGGCCGGAAGAAGGATGAGATTTCGTTTGCGCGCTTGAAGGTAATGGCAGGGAGCGAGACTCAGCTCGACAGCATCTTGACGGCGCTGCAGCAGTTTGGCGCGGTGCTGGTTTCGCGCAATGACGTGCGCACAGAACCGGCACCTTGCGACGGCGCGTTACCGGATGGCTTTTATTCGACGACGCATATGCCGACGGAGGTGCGGTTGAACGGAAAGTGGGTTCCTGTGGCGAGAACGGAAATGGATCTGGTCATCCTAGTGGATCGGGAAGTCGGCTTGGCGCGAATGGTGCCAATGGCGGACGTTCGAAAGGAAGACGCCGTGGTTGTGGGACATGAAGGTATCCGGGTGATGCCGCTCGAACGGCCACGCGAGCGCGAGATTTTTTCGTTCATGGCAAATGATGTTTCGTCCGAGCGGCCGAAGCTGCTGGTGATTGAGGAAATCGCTCGGCAGATGCAGGAAACGCGCGAACGAGGCGGAAAAATTCTGGTAGTGGCGGGGCCGGCCATAGTGCACAGCGGCGCTGGGCCGCGTCTGGCGGCGATGATTCGGGCCGGATATGTTCAGGCGCTCTTCGGCGGAAACGCGATTGCGACGCACGACGTGGAAAGCGTGTTGCTGGGGACGTCTTTGGGGATGGCGTTGCGCAACGGGCAGCCAGTGGAAGGCGGGCATCGTCATCACATGCAGGCGATCAACGCGATTCGCCGGGCGGGCTCGCTTCGAAAGGCGGTGGAAGCTGGAATTTTGCGCGAAGGAATCATGTACGAGTGTATCAAAAATAATGTGGAGCTCGTGCTCGCCGGATCGGTGCGCGACGATGGGCCGCTCCCCGACGTGATCATGGACATGGCGGAGGCGCAGCGCCGGATGCGGGAGGCGGTGAAGGGCGTGGCTATGGCACTGATGATTGCGACGATGTTGCACTCGATTGCGACGGGGAATCTGCTGCCAGCGTCGGTGAAAGTGGTAGCGGTGGACATCAATCCTGCGGTGGTGACGAAGCTGGCGGATCGGGGGACGTTTCAGGCGCTGGGGTTGGTGACGGATGCGGAATTATTCGTGCGCGAACTGGCGCAGGCACTGAAGATTTAGGATGATGTTTGTTTCGCGCATGACCGGTCGAATCGACGCCGCTCATCATGTTAAAATTGACGTGGAGAGTAATGGATGCTGAGTATGAGAAAGCAAAATCTGGGCTTGTGGGTGGCGGGCGCGATGCTTTTCTTGCTCGCGGCAAGCGGCGCGCGCCCTGGGGAGCCAGACGCTTCGTCTGCGACGGGCGCTGAGCACTCTCTGCGGCTTTACAACACACATACCAACGAAAAAATCGATATCGTCTACCGACGCGGCGATCAATACATACAAGGCGCGCTAGCGAAGCTGGATTATTTTCTGCGCGACCATAACACGAATGAGGTGCGCCATTTCGATCCGCGCCTCTACGATATTTTGTCGGACCTGACGGCCTCGGTGGGGCATCCGGGTGGCGAGATTGATATCGTCTGCGGTTACCGGACTAATTCGACGAATGCGGCTCTTCGGGCGCATACCAACGGCGTGGCGAAAAATAGTCTTCACATTCAAGCGGAAGCGATTGATCTGCGAATGCCTGGGGTGAATACGTTGAAACTGCGCAAGGCGGCGCTGGCTTTGGCGCGCGGGGGCGTTGGCTATTATCCGCATTCGGATTTTATTCATGTGGATACCGGCCGGGTGCGGCAGTGGTGCTTCGATTGTCCTCCCAGTCTGATCAATGGCGATTGAGAATTTAACGTCAAAGGCCTGAGGTCATCTTCAGGTGACTCGCGATCTGAAACCGATCGGGAGGAACCTCAGCTACGACGCATCGTTACATTGGTGATTTAGAATCGGCGATTGACGCGCGGCGCAGTAGCAAATCCTCTAGCCTGGATACGGATAGCCCTTCTGCAACACCTGATCTAGTTCCTTATCGTGGCCATAGATATCGTCGTAGAAGTGTACGAGCCCATCCTCGGGCACGATCACGGTGCCGTATAGGATCAGCACCGGGATCGGACGCGGGAGATTCACTTGTTGATTCGAACTTTGGGCCATGGCTGCGCGGACTTTGGCCATGTCCCATCCCGGAATTCCACGCAAAACAAATACCGCTAAATCGGCCGGTTTTTCCAGGCGGATGCAACCGTGGCTGAAATCGCGGCGGGCGCGCGAGAAAAGTTCCTGCTCCGGACTGTCGTGCATGTAGACATTGTAGCTATTGGGGAAAATGAATTTCACGAGGCCCAGGGAATTCTTGGGGCCGGGATTTTGACGGATGAAAAGCTTGCCGGAGCGCAGTTGTGCGAGCACTTCGGGAGAGACGGCGCCTGAGGCGACGACGTTCTGCTTGCTGTCAACGACGGCGAAGCCCTTGCTGGCGAGATAGTTCGGGTCGCGCGCGATTTTGGGGAGGAACTCGGTTTTGGCAATCGAATACGGGACATTCCAGTAGGGGCGGAAAATTACATATTGCATCGAGTCGCTGAATACAGGCGTGTCATGGTTGTACGCTTTCCCTACCACCACGCTCATCATCAAGGCGAGGCGGAAGTTGTCGTCGTAGGCACGCAAGCGGAATTCGGGGATGTTGGCGACGATGGGCGCGCTGTTGTAGTCGACGGGGAGCCAGCGCCAGCGTTCGAGGGTTAGTTGCATCTGGCGGACTCTCGTGCTGAGCGGGATGTTTAAGTCGGCGATGGTTTGGGTGCCGATGCGGCCATCGACGGTGCGGCCGTGGCGGGCCTGAAAGTTCTTCACCGCGTCCACAAGCGGGCCCTGATAGACGGTTGAATCTGGTGGGACATTCGCGTTGGAGGGAAGGTCGCCCAGTTCGCGCAACAGGCGCGTGAGCCGCGGCACGCCGGGATACGATTCGCCCGGGCCGAACGTTTTTTTCGCAGCGGGCAATTGTTCGCCATCGTCTTGTTTTGCAAGCGCGAGATATACGTGCAGGGCTTGTATTGTGCGGCGGTAACCGGGATATGGCGGTTCGACCTGAGCTAATACACCGGCAACGTCGGAAGCGTCTACGACATGATTTTTCACGAATTCGGGCAGATCGTACTTCTTCGTCTGCACATTTAAATCGAAATCAAAATGCTTGGGGTTTACTTTGCCGATGTGGAGATCGGAGATATAGCGCATCACACAAACCGTGAGCGCAACATCGAACTTCATCGCATCAGTCTCTGTGGGATTTGCGGCTGAGGGTTTCAGCAGGGCGAGCCGGGCGCTCCAGCGGGGACCGTCATAGTCGTCTGCGTTGAGGCCTTTCTCTTCCGCCTGCTGAATGAGGGAGATGATCTGCTGCGCTTGCGGCGACGGCTCCATGCCGCGCACCCAGGGCAAGGCGTAACCGTATGAATCGTAAAATTTCTGCAAGTGCTTGCTGTAATCGCTGAAATTGGGCCAGCGGAGACCGGGGAGATTGCCCGTTTGAATGATGGCCTGCAAGCTGGCTCGGCCTTCAGGGCTCATCTGTTGCGGCGGCGTGGCGGTCGAGGTGGAATTGGACTGAGATTGAAAGTGCTTGGCGGAGGCAATCGCGCCGCCACACAACAGAACGACAATCGCCATGGAGAGCGCGAAACGCAAGGTATTCGAAAGCTGACGATATTCCATCAAGCGCCTCCTGACGGAATTGCGAAGGCTTATGAGCCTGAGGATCTGTCTTTCGGAAGCGACACGGTACCACAACAGGAGGCAGCGCGAAATGTCGGAGTGGAGATAAGCGGGGCGCTAATCAATAGAACGCACGCGAGGAGGACGCGGCGGATTTGATTTTCGGCGCGCGACGTCGGTCTTGCACTGGGGTTTACGCTTGCGGCCAGTTCCAGTGTTGGATTTCGGGTTTGTCTATGCCTTCAGTGTAAGCGTAATTGATGCTTTCAATGATTTGGGTTTTGAGCCATTCCTTGAGGTGCGCGCCGGTTCCCTGAAGGCGAGGAACGCGGTCGATAACATCGATCGCCAGAGTGTAGCGATCGATCTGATTGCGAATCGCGAGCTCCAGCGGAGTGTTGATGTTGCCCTTCTCCCTGTACCCGTGCACGTGAATATTGAAATGGTTCGTTCTGCGGTATGTGAATTTGTGAACGAGCCATGGATAGCCGTGAAAATTGAAGATCACGGGTTTGCTGGTGGTAAAGAGAGAATCGAAATCGCGATCCGTTAGGCCGTGCGGATGATCGGTATCAGGCTGAAGTCGGTACAGATCCACGACGTTGACGAATCGAAGCTTCAGGTCGGAGAAGTGTTTTCGAAGAATTGCAGTGGCAGCGAGTGCTTCCTGCGTCGGAATGTCGCCCGCGCAGGCCATCACAACATCGGGCTCCGAACCATCGTCCGTGCTGGCCCAATCCCAGATTCCGATTCCCTTCGTGCAGTGCACCACGGCCGCATCCATATCGAGATAGACGAGGTGATTCTGTTTATCCGAAACGATCACGTTGACGTAATCCTGGCTGCGCAGGCAGTGATCGGCCACGCTGAGCAGAGTGTTCGCGTCCGGCGGCAAATAAATTCGTGTGATGCTCGCGCTTTTGTTGCTCACCACATCGAGAAAGCCGGGATCTTCGTGCGTGAAGCCGTTATGATCCTGGCGCCAGACGAGCGATGTGATCAAAAGATTCAGGGATGAGATGGGCGCGCGCCAGTCGATTTCAAGCTTGGCTTTTTCGAGCCATTTGGCGTGCTGGTTGTACATGGAATCGATGATGTGGACGAACGCTTCGTAGGTATTCAAGAGGCCGTGCCGTCCTGTAAGTATGTAGCCTTCGAGCCAGCCTTCAAGCGTGTGTTCGCTGAGCATTTCCATTACGCGGCCATCAGGAGCGATGTCCGTACCGTCGGCATCTTCGGGCTTAATCTCTGCGAGCCATGTTTTCAGCGTGGCTTCATAGATATCTTGCAAGCGATTCGACGCGTTCTCGTCGGGGCTGAACACCCGGAAACAATTCATATTGCTGCGCATCACATCGCGCAGAAATTTTCCAAGCGTTTCCGTCGGCGAGATCTCCTTCGTTCCGGGACGCTCAATCTTAATCGCATAATCGCGAAAATCGGGGAGAGTAAGCGCTTTGCGGAGCTTTCCTCCGTCGGCGTGAGGGTTCGCCGTCATGCGCCGATTACCTTTGGG
The DNA here is from genome assembly GCA_963729525.1 of uncultured Acidobacteriota bacterium. Taxonomy (GTDB): domain Bacteria; phylum Acidobacteriota; class Terriglobia; order Acidiferrales; family UBA7541; genus Palsa-295. The sequence continues at coordinate 39,047 of CAVSOB010000005.1, read as the reverse complement.
GGGAAGCTCCCGCAGCTCAGGAATCAGAGTTCCGTGTTCGTCGAATAGCTCTTCGGGCTTATAGCTTCGCATCCATTGCTCGACGATTCGTAGATGCTCTGGATTCGTCTTGACGTTGAGGACCGGAACCTGGTGAGCTCGCCAAAAACCTTCCACGCGATGCCCGTCCACTTCCTTCGGGCAGGTCCAGCCTTTCGGCGAGCGGAGAATAATCATGGGCCAGCGCGGGCGATCGGGTTTGCCGGTGCTGCGCGCCCTTTTTTGAATGGTTCGAATCTCCTGGATACAGCTTTCGACCGTCGCCGCCATCGCCTCGTGCATGGTCTCGGGATCGTCACCTTCGACTACGCGCGGGGTCCAACCGTATCCGAGGAACAGATTTTCGAGTTCTTCTGGCGTGATGCGAGCGAGCACTGTGGGATTGGCGATCTTGTAGCCATTCAGGTGAAGGAACGGGAGCACGGCACCGTCGCGAATCGGATTCAAGAATTTATTCGAGTGCCAGGAGGTTGCCAGAGGGCCAGTTTCGGATTCGCCGTCTCCCACTACCACACTGACGATCAAATCCGGATTATCGAACGCCGCTCCGAAGGCGTGCGAAAGGCTATAGCCCAATTCGCCACCTTCATGAATCGAACCGGGAACTTCGGGAGTACAGTGGCTGCCAAGTTGGCCGGGAAACGAAAAAGCGCGGAAGAGTTTGAGCATGCCCGCCTCGTCCTGGCTTTTTTCGGGATAAACTTCCGAATATCTTCCTTCGAGATAGCAATTCGAAATCATTGCCGGGGCGCCGTGGCCTGGGCCTGAGATGTAGATCATGTCGAGGTCATACTTGCGAATCACGCGGTTCAGATGAACCCAGACGAACGTCTGACCTGGATCGGAGCCCCAATGTCCGAGCAAACGATTCTTGAAATGCTCAGGGAGGAGCGGTTTTCGGAGCAGCGGATTATCGCGAAGGTAGATCATGCCGGCGCAAAGGTAGTTGCAAGCGCGCCAGTAGGCATCCATTTTGTGAAGCTCGTCTGCGGAAAGAATCTGCTGCCGTAGGACGGTTTTCACTTTGCTACTCTGAGGGGGCGTCATGGGGTGCTCCTTCGGAAAGATCGCCGGGCGCGACCTTGATTCTGCCGAACCAGTCAAACTTTGCACTGGAATGCAGACTCGCAATTTTCGCACATCTTTTATATCTGTTATGTAAAAGTGGCAGATATTACGGGCTCAGATCATGGCGGATGAACCGATACTCGTAATCAACAGCGGATCCTCTTCGCTGAAGTTCGGGCTTTACGTCCAGCGCAATGGCGAAGAACAAGCGGTGCTCGACGGATTGGCTGATGGCATTGGCCGCGACAGCGGCAAGCTCGAATTGAAAGATGCGCAGGGGCGAACGCTACGCTCTGAGGCAATGCGCTTCGCGTCCGAGGATGATGCTTTAGACCACGCGTCACGCTGGCTCGGCGATCTTTCGCAACTGAAGCCCGTTGCGGTCGGGCATCGTGTGGTACACGGAGGCCCGCACTTATTGGCTCACCAGCTGATCACACCCGCCGTGTTGGCGGACCTGCGAAACTGCGTCCATTTCGCACCGCTGCATATCCCTACGGCTTTGCGGCTCATCGCCGCGGCCGGACGCTCTTATCCGCAACTTCCGCAATTCGCATGCTTCGATACGGCCTTTCACACAACTATTCCTGAAGTCGCGTCGCGATTCGCGCTTCCCCGGGCCCTATTCGATGAAGGCATCCATCGCTACGGCTTCCACGGGCTCTCTTACGAGTCGATCGTGTATCAACTAGGAGCCGAATTACCCAGCCGAACCGTTATCGCCCATCTTGGTAATGGCGCCAGCCTAGCAGCCGTGAAAGATGGGCGCTCGGTTGACACGAGCATGGGCCTGACGCCAACAGGCGGCATTCCGATGGCGACGCGCAGCGGCGATCTCGATCCCGGCGCGCTTTTGTTTCTGCTGCGGGTGAAGAAAATGAACGCCGATTCGCTGGAGCATATGTTGAACCGCGAATCCGGTCTTACCGGAATTTCCGCGGGCAAAAGCGACATGCGCGATCTGGAATCCGCAGCTTCTGGCGGAGACCAAAAAGCTCAGATAGCTATCGAGATGTTTTGCGTCGCCATTCGCAAAGTGATCGCAGCCTATGCCGCGGTGCTCGGCGGCCTCGATATGCTCGTGTTTGCCGGAGGCATCGGTGAACATAGCGCCCCCGTTCGCAGCAGCGTTTGCCAGGGCCTCAGCTTCCTCGGAATTTCGCTAGACGGAAACAGCAACCAATCAAGCGCGAGCACCATTTCGAGTAATGGAAGCCAGGTCGGCGTCCGCATCGTTCAAAGCCAGGAAGATCTCCAAATTGCGCGGCACTCTCGCGCCCTGCTCCGCAAAACGTAGCGCGGCAGTCCCGCAGCCACTTCCTACGATGCTTTTTTTCCCTGCCCGATCCAAGAGAGTTGCGAAGTAGAAGACCTGTTGACCTTTGCCGCCATTTGCTACAGGATGCGCTACCAGCGATTGCTAGAATTGGCACCTTTCAACCAGAATCCAACTCAGCTAGTTTCGGAGGTCATTAACCATGACACACTTCTCCATCCGCGGGTCAATTCCGCTCAGCACGCGGTCCCTGAATTTTGTGCTGGCAGCTGCATGCGCTCTCACGATTGCGGGCTGTGGAAAAGGCGGAAAATCCGGCAACGAGATTCGCATCGGCGTCGTCATGCCTATCACGGGCCGGGAAGCGAAGCCTGGACAATACCAGCGCGAGGGCATCGAACTGGCTATCAAACAGATCAACGATAGCGGCGGGATCATGGTTAAAGAAAAAGGGAAAAAGCTTCCTGTGAAGGAAGTCTTCTACGACGACGGTTCGGACCAGGCGAAATCCGCCGGGCTCGTCGAGCGCGCGATGACAACGGATGAGGTGACGGCAGTGATTGGCGGTTATTCGACCGCTCTTGGCGAAGCCGAGTCGGTGATGCCGGATCGTTATCAGACGCCATGGATTACGCCAGGGGCGGCTGCGGCCCACATTTTCAGCCGCGGCTACACTTATACCTTTGGCACGCTCAGCTCCACCGAGCTCCTTGGCTATACGACCGGAGAATTCCTGGGCAGCCTCGCGGATGCAGGCAAACTCAAGAAGGATCTTGCCGTGGCCCTGGCGCTGGAGAATACCGACCACGGCGTGGAATATGGGCAAGGCGTCGACCGTTGGATCCAGGAGCATCCCGGATATTTCCATGTGGTCTTCAGCGAGAAATTTGATCTCGGTGGAACCGACTTTTCAGGCCTCCTGCAAAAAGTGAAGGCCTCCAAGGCGGACATCTTCCTAGCCGACGCGCACTTGCAGGATTACATCACCATGGAGCGAGAGTACATTCAGAGCGGCATGTATCATCAGATGATCAGCTACGGCGCGCGCGGCCCCGATCAGGACGCTCGAAAGGCGCTGGGCGACGCGACGAATTACATTTTTGCAGGCCTGTGGTGGTCAAAGAAATTGCCCTACCCACAGGTGAAGAAGTTCGACGCAGAGTACCAGGCGTTCGCAGGCCATGAGCCCGATTCTTACTACCCCGCTCCAGCTTACGACGCGATGCGAGCCCTTGCCATGGCCATCGAGCAGGCAGGCACTCTCAATAAAACCGCTATCCGCGATGCGCTGAGGAACGTCGAGTTGAAAGATTCTTTGATGCCGGGCCAAGTGCTTCGCTTCGGGAGCACCGGGCAAGTCAATTTGCCGTTCGTGATCGTTCAAAACAAACCGGACGATAAAACGGACATCGTTTACCCGAAGGACGCGGCCACGGGAGAAGCCGTAGCACCGAAACCCCGGAAATAGTTCGCCCCAGCGATGAATATCGTCGATTTTCTGAACCTCTTCGTGTCTGCCGTTCTGCTGGCCGGCGTATACGCCGCGATGTCGGTTGGGATGACCATCATATACGGCGTCTTGAAAATCGTGAATCTCGCTCACGCGGGATTCCTGATGCTGGGCGCCTATTTTGTCTACGAGCTATACACGCGGCTTAACGTCGACCCGCTGATCGGAGTGGTTCTTGCGTTCCCCGTATTTTTCCTAATCGGAGTCGCGGTGTACTGGCTTCTGGTGCGCCGCATTCCGCGGTCCGATCAGCCGACTCTACCCTCTCTTCTTCTTCTCTTCGGGCTTTGGCTGGTCCTTCAGAATCTTGGGTACTTGATTTGGGGCAACGCGGATCGCTCGATCCTCACGCCGAGGACTTTTTCCACGTTTGAAATCGGTCCCATCATTTTTCCGACGATACGTCTTGTTGTTTTCGGAGTAGCGGTTGCCTCCTTGGTTGGACTTGAATATGCCTTGCATCGAACCTGGTTCGGTCGGGCGATTCGCGCGCTGATGCAGAATAGCGACGCGGGCCGGATCGCCGGCGTAAATGTCGAAAGGACGGCGCAAGTGGCTTTCGGGATCGGTATCGCTTTTGCCGGGACCGCCGGAGGGTTGCTTGCGATGATGTACTCCTTCACGCCCGATTTTGGAGGGTCGTTTCTACTGCGCGCTTTTGTGATTATCGTATTAGGTGGGCTTGAATCCTTCACGGGCGTGGCCGTGGGCGCCCTGATCCTGGCGCTCGTGGAAACCTTCAGTATTTTGGTGATTCCTTCCGGTTACCAACCGGCGGTTTCCTTCTCTCTTCTTGTGCTTGCACTGGTGATACTTCCTGATGGAGTGGCTGGTCTCTGGAAGAAGCGGCAGCGCTTGGCATGAACCAGAATGCGGACAGGAGTAGAGATTCCGTTGTCAGGTTCGTGACAAGCGGAACACCGCTTGTTCTTCTGGTGATTTTGGCTTTGCTTCCCCTGGCGGGCCCAGGACCCAACACGATTCGGCTCCTCTTCATTTCCTTTGTGTGGATCACCGCCAGCGTCGCGTGGAACATTTTGGGAGGCTTCGCCGGTCAAGTTTCTTTCGGATTTGCCGTTTTTTACGGTCTCGGCGCCTATACCATGGCTATCTCGCTCAACGCGGGATTGGACCGACTATCGGCGCTCGGGTTGGCCGCGATAGTGGGGGCCGTGAGTTCGCTTTTTATCGGCTTGCCGACATTCCGGCTGCGAGGCCCCTACTTCGCGATCGCGACCATTGGCGTAAGCGAGGCTGTCCGCGTGGTGATGACGAATCTTGCAGTGACCGGCGGCGCGAGCGGTTACCGCATCAGTGAGAAAGGTGCGTTTAACCAGAATCTGCATTTCTACATGGCGTTAGGCCTTGCTGCAGCAGCTGTAGCCATATCCATCCGGATTAGATACTCGAAATTCGGTTTGGCGCTACTCGCGATCCATGAGGATGAGGACGCGGCTTCCGATCTCGGGGTGAATCCCTACGCGACCAAGCTAATGGCTCACGCGCTTGCTGCTGGACTTACGGCCGCCGCCGGAGGGGTCTACGCGGGATACGCCGCGTTCGTTCATCCGAACGGTGTTTTTGGATTCGATATCAGCGTTGCGATACTGTTGATGCCTATTATCGGAGGTGTGGGAACTGTTTGGGGGCCTGTGATCGGTGCAGTGATATACGGGCTGGTTCAGGAGGAGTTGATCGCGTCGTTCCCTCAGTTTCACCTTCTGCTTTACGGCGCTTTGCTGATTCTGATTATTTTGTTTGAACCCAGCGGAGTGGTTGGATTGCTTAAAAAATTGTCTCGTTTTCTGCCTGCAAGGAGCGGCGTTGGCGTCCATTCTTAAACTCGACCACCTCTCGAAAAACTTTGCGGGTCTAGCCGCTTTAAAGGAAGTGAGCTTCGAAGTGGAAGAAGGAGGCCTGTTCGGATTGATCGGGCCAAATGGAGCAGGTAAGACGACCCTTCTCAGCATCATTGCGGGCTCGATTCGACCCACGTCCGGATCGATCGTGTTTCACGGACGCGAAATTTCTGGAGCGAAGTCTTACCACGCGGTCCGCGCTGGGATCGCTCGAACGCACCAAATTCCGAAACCCTTCCGTGGACTTTCAGTTCTTGAAAATGCCGAAGTGGGCCTGCGTTTTGGCAGCAGCAAGCGAGCGGCGAATGAAACGAAAAACGCCATGGAATTTCTCGAAAGGGTGGGAATTGGCCCCCTACATCGCATGCCCGCTTCGGCGCTGTCCGTCGGCGATATGAAGCGGTTGGAATTGGCCCGCACTCTCGCGGCGCGTCCCAGCCTGTTGCTTTGTGACGAGGTGTGCAGCGGGCTCACCGAGATGGAAGGGGCGTCGATTTTGAAACTCTTGTGCGATATCCGCCGCGCTGGCACTTCGATTCTTTATGTCGAACATAATCTCAGAGCCATCATGTCGGTCTGCGATCGAGTGATCGTGATGAATTCCGGGCAGAAGCTTGCCGAGGGTCCGCCGGAAGCTGTCCAGAATGACGCTTCGGTCATCGAAGCATACATCGGCAAGCCGATGGACACATAAATGGCAGAAAGCCAAAAATCGGAGCAATTGCTCAGAGTTGAAAAAGTCGACGTGGCCTATGGAGCGATCCAAGTTGTGTGGACGCTCGACCTTCAAGTTCACCGGGGACAAGTGGTCAGCCTCATCGGCCCTAACGGCGCCGGCAAGACCACCCTTTTGAAGGCAATCGCTGGATTGCTGCCCGTGCTAAGAGGCGGAATTATGTTCGATGGAGGGGACGTCTCGCCAGAGCCGGCGCACGAGCGCGTGCGACATCATTTGTCGCTTGTTCCGGAGGGCCGGCAATTGTGGTCGCGCATGACGGTGGAGGAGAATCTCCTTATGGGTGCATTCCCACCGCAGCTCCGCTCGAAGGCCCCTACGAATCTGGAACGCATTTACGAGCTCTTTCCGAGGCTGAAAGAACGTCGCAAACAGCTCGCCGGAACTCTTTCGGGTGGCGAGCAGCAGATGTGTGCGATCGGGCGAGGACTCATGGCCGAGCCTGTGCTCCTAATGTTGGACGAGCCGTCTCAGGGCCTGGCTCCGATTTTGGTGGATCAGGTCTTCCAGCTAATACAAAGAATTGCTTCAGAAGGAGTTACGATCTTGCTTGCAGCGCAAAACGCGAATTACGCCTTGAAAATTTCACACCGCACCTACGTGATGGAATCGGGGCGTATCACGCTGGAAGGACCAAGTGAGGAGCTTCGGTCAAGCGACCACGTTCGTCGCGCCTATCTTGGCGCCACTGCGTAAGAATCTCGTCGAGCAGGTGTTTGGTGGAGCCGACGGGGTTCGAACCCGTGACCTCCTCGATGCCATCGAGGCGCGCTCCCAACTGCGCTACGGCCCCACGAGCACTGCTGTTTCCACAATTTTATATCACGCGGCTGACAAAAGCATCAGTCCATTGCGCGTCAGGGTGCTACCTATGGCGGGTCTTGTACCAGACGTAACCAAGAGTAAAGAACACGGAGGCGTTGTACCCGGGATTCTGATTGCCAATGCTGGCATTCGAATGATGGACGATATCCATCTCGAAAGTAAGGGCGCGGCTCTCGCGCGTGAATAGGTGAAAGCCGAAATCGGCTTGAGGAGTGAAATTTATCGACGATGTGTCGCCAGGCGGAATGTTGTGTAACGTGAAAAGAACGCCGCCGGCCACTCCAAAGAAGGGGGAAACTTTTTGCCAGTGCGTGAAATTCCACTCCCACAGAAACGGTTTAATGCTGGCGCCATAAATTCCCCGATCGGGCGGAAACACGATGTAGGCGGGCATCACGTCGACGGCCCACTCGAAATTTCCACGCAAGATTCCGGGGAGATGTTCGCCGGTGAGCACCCAGCCCCCGCGCCCTCCGGCGACTAGGAACTGCGTGTTGTCGGATTTGCCGAGGCCGTCACCACCGCCAGCGAAGACACCGAGTTCCCAGGTACCGCGCGTGAGAGAAGACGAGGGCAAGCCTTGAGCGGCGGCTGCCGATGACATAATGAGCGCGAACGTTGCGACGATCAGATTCTTCATGTGGCCTCTCTGGCTCTGGAGTGCGCTGATGCGGCTGAGAGCGTAAGGCACTCATGCGAGCCGGTCAAGCATCCCACGAGCGGCACACACAATGATTGAAGACACCGGTCGAGCGGACAGGGTCCTCCAACGGCGCGTTTTGACGTGGCTGGTCTGTGCCGGAAGAATCGCACGGAATTTTTCCACCTTCGGCTTAGAATACCTGCCCCATGGCAAAAATCACCTTTCTTGGCGCGGCCGGCACCGTCACGGGTTCGAAATATCTTGTGGAAGCAGAAGGCAAGCGATTGCTTGTGGACTGCGGCTTGTTTCAGGGTTCGAATGATCTGGAGCAGCGAAACTGGAACCCGCCGCCCGTCGATCCAGCGACGATCGATTGGGTGGTCCTGACGCACGCACACATCGACCATACCGGTTATATTCCCAGGCTGGTTCATCTGGGATATCGCGGACCGTTTTATTCGAACGCTGCGACCAAGGAACTTTGCCAACTGCTACTCCCCGATTCGGCGCACTTGCAGGAAGAGGACGCGCAGTACATCGCGAAGAAAGGTTACAGCCAGCATAAGCCGCCCCTTCCGCTGTACACAGTTGCGGAATCACAGGCGGCCCTGAAACGGTTCAGCGAAAATCCTCGGGCGCAGCCCTTTACGATTAGCCCGCAATTTTCCGTCACGCCGCATGATGCGGGACACATCCTCGGCTCTTCATGGTTCGAACTCACCATCACGGAGAACGGAAGGCAGATTCTCGTGGTGTTTTCAGGCGACATCGGACGGTATAACCAGCCTATCCTCAAAGATCCTGAGCCGCCCAGCCGCGCGGACTATCTGCTGTGTGAATCGACCTACGGCGATCGTGATCATCCGACGGGCTCGGTTGCGGATGAACTCGCGAGCGTAATCAACGACACGGTCAAACGAGGGGGGGTGATCGTGATTCCTGCGTTCGCCGTGGATCGAACCCAAATGCTCATGTACTACTTGCGAGAACTCGTAGATCAGCAGCGGATTCCTGTGCTCCCGGTATATGTCGATAGCCCGATGGCGATCAACGTGACGGATTTATACGTACGCCATCCCGAGGATCATGATTCCGATTACATAAATGAAGAGCAGCACGGGCTGGGTGATCCACTCAATGTGAAACTCGTTCATCTGACGCGCACGGTGGATGACTCGAAGAGAATCAATAACGTAATGACTCCATGCATTATTATTTCGGCCAGCGGCATGGCCACGGGCGGACGCGTGCTGCATCACCTTGCGAGGCGGTTACCCGATGCGCGAAATACCGTATTGCTCGTTGGGTATCAGGCGGAAGGAACCAAAGGCCGGGCTTTGCAGGATGGAGCGAAGTTCATTAGTCTGTTCGGACAGCAAGTGCCGGTGCGAGCTCAGGTGGTTTCGATGGGTCAGCTTTCAGCGCATGCCGGCAAAAGCGAATTGCTGCGATGGCTCTCGGGATTTACGGCGCCTCCTCGCCAGACTTTTCTGGTGCACGGCGAACCTGTCGCGCTCAATTCCCTGCGCGATGCGGTAACCTCACTATTCAAATGGCCGGTGACGATCCCAGCCTTTCTGCAAACGTTTGAATTGAATCCGAGCCAATGAAGAGTCGCTCCTAATCAGAATTAGAATTAATCCAGCTTTACTTGACAGCGGGTGTACTATTCTGCGCAAACCCATTTGCGCGGAGGTGGGCCATGCAATGGCTCAGCAACCGCTTTTTTCTGTCGTTCTGCTTGTGTAGCTGCTTCATCGCCTTCGCTCTTCCTCGTTGTGCCAGCGGGTTCCAATTTGGGAAAGGGATGTTCGATATTAGCGGGAAAGTCTACGACGAGCAGACTCACCAAATTCTGACCCAGGTAGATGTGACGCTGCGTAGTTCGGGTGGCGTGATGCAAGCGCACTTGGTGACGAACGAATCGGGCAGATTCGACTTCGACAATATCGCGCGCGGCAGCTACGAGATTGATGCTAGGCTCAATGGCTACGAGCTCCGCAGCACGGCGATCGGCGTGGGTGACGGCGAAACGCGCGGCATCACGATTTATCTGAAGCGATCTGCAGCAAATCAGGAATCGCCAAACGGGTTAACGGTCTCAGCGCATGAACTTTCCATATCGAAGAAGGCACGAGACCTGATGTATTCGGGCAAGCAGAAAGCTTACTTTGAAATGAACCTGAATGCCGGGCTAACAGATTTTAAAAATGCCGTGGCGATCGCGCCCGATTATTACGAAGCGTACTACCAGATCGGGATGACGTATTTGGAGCTTGCGAAGCGCGACGACGCTGAGAATAATTTTCGCAAATCGATCGAGTTGAGCAAAAACACCTACGGCGAGCCAGTCATTGGAATGGGAACAATTTTGCTCGACAAAAACGATATTGCGGGCGCCGAAAAGTTGATCCGTCGTGGTCTGGAACTAAGTCCAAATTCCTGGCTCGGTTATTACGAATTGGGCCGCGCGTGTCTCGCCGAGAATCATATTGCAGATGCGAAGAAAGCCGGGGAGCAGGCGCGTTCTTTGATGCCCAATGCTACGATCGTTTACCGGTTGCTGGCTAACGTCCACATTCGCGAAAAGGACTATCCGGCGCTGCTGGAAGACATCGACGCATACGTGAAGATCGATCCCAACAGTGCAGAGAGTGCTCTTGCGAAAGAGATGCGCGCGCAAGTGATGCAGCAGATTCAGGATGAGAAAGTTCTGTCGGAAAACGGCACGCCGAAGTAACGCGTTGGCGGCAATCGGAAGAAGATAAAACCCGTCGCCGTCGCCGCACTTGTGGAAACCCGCGCGTTAACTCTAACCGAAAGAGTCGAGCGAGGCGCACTAGCGAGTAGCAGCTTGCTGCGCGAACGCAGGCACTTCCGTCAGGCGGAAGCCGAGCACGAACATGGGATGCGGGGCGACGCGGCCCCAACGGGCCAGTTCCCATTTAGCGCGAAGAAAGCGGATTTCAGGCTTCATCGAGAGATCAAGAATCTGACGCGTATCGCCACGATAAAACCGTTGCGGCATTTTTAGTAGGGGCATCTTTCCCCAGGCTTGGCCATCTTCAGAGCCGTAAATTGAGACGTCAACGGACTCCTGCTCGATCTGGTCGGTGATCTCAATCCAGCACATGAAGGTACGCGTAGCGCTCGAGCTGATTTCGTGCGGCTCGCCTTCGCCGTTCGCGGTGAGCTTCGTGCCGGGTCGAATCAGGTCGAACTCGATCGCCATGCCGTTGTCTCCTCGATGAAACTTCGCGGATTTTAGCATAGGTGTCGGTTGGTCACAGAAAAGCGCGGCGACTGGAAGCGAAAATTCGATCCCAAAAAGAGCCAGCGGGATGCCGGCGTTACGGAAGTTCACCAGATTGAGCTAGAGTAACCGGCCTGCGTATGGCTAACTCGCTTTAAGGTTGGCCAGGCGTTCGGCGGCGGCCTGGAATGTTTTTTCGGTTTTGCAGAACGTGAAACGCAGGTGCGTGCGGCCGTCGGCGGGATTACGGTAAAAGCTTGACCCGGGAACGGCAGCCACGCCGATTTCTTTCACTAGATATTTTGCGAACGCGACGTCATCCGGGAAACCGAAGGCCGCGATGTCCGTCATAATATAGTAAGCGCCGTGCGGCTTGAAACACCGGAATCCAGCGCCGGTGAGGATGCCAAGGAGCCGGTCACGGCGGGCGCGGTAATCCTTGGCGAGATTTTCGTAGTAGCTTGAAGGTGACTTCAGAGCCGCAGCTCCCGCTTCCTGCAGCGGAGCAGCGGCACCCACGGTAAGAAAATCGTGCACTTTGCGAATGGCGGAGCTTACTTCTGGCGGTGCGATGGCCCAGCCAACGCGCCAGCCGGTAACGCTATAAGTTTTTGAGAGCGCGTTGATCGTGATGGTGCGTTCGCGCATGCCATCCAACGTAGCCATCGAAATGTGTGTCGCACCGTCGTAAAGCATGTGCTCGTAGATTTCGTCGGTGATAGCGAAGGCGTTCCAACGCACGCACAGATCGCGAATCTCCTCGAGCTCAGCGCGACTGAAAACTTTTCCCGTGGGATTATTCGGCGTGTTCAGGATGATGGCTTTCGTGGCGGATGTGAAGGCGCCCGCTAACTCGTCAGGATCGAATCTCCAATCGGGCGCGTGAAGCTTCACGAATCGCGGCTTCGCTCCGGAAAGGATCGCATCCGGGCCATAATTTTCGTAGAACGGCTCGAAGACGACGACTTCATCCCCAGGATTGATGATAGCCATCATCGAGGACATCATCGCTTCTGTGGAGCCGCAGCAAACCGTGATTTCGCGCTCCGGATCGATCGCGAAACCGCCAGTGCGTTCGAATTTCTCGGCGATGGCCTGGCGAAGCGATTTGGCTCCCCATGTGATGGCGTATTGATTGATATCCGCTGCGATCGCTTCCTGAGCGGCGCGCTTGATTTCGGCGGGCGCGGCAAAATCGGGAAACCCTTGCGAAAGGTTGACGGCGCCGTGTTGCAGGGCGAGACGCGTCATTTCGCGAATGACGGACTCGGTGAACTGCGCTGCTTTGGCGGAAAGGCGCTCGCTAGTGGCGATGGGGCGTTCGGCTTTGACGGGGTTCATTTCGTTGCGGCGCTCCGTAGAGTTTGCGATAAATCGCTGCGTTGCGGGTGACGATTTGCACGTACTCGCGCGTTTCGGTGAATGGAATCGAATCTACAAACTCCGCTATTTCCCGGTAGTGTTGCCCTTCGTTCCATTGCGCCACGCGTTCTTCTCCGGCATTGTACGCGGCCAGCGCGGATTCCACACTTCCGAAATCTTTCTGCAGACCGGCGAGATAGACGGTGCCTAAATGCACGTTGTAATCCGGGTCCACAAGCCGGCCGCGTGAGTATCCGATCTTCGCGCTGCGAGCCAGCCGCTTCGCCGTTTTTGGTAGCAACTGCATCAAGCCGTAAGCGTTCGCTCCCGAACGCGCGTCGGGATCGAACGCCGACTCCTGGCGAATCAGGCCGGCGGTGAGCGAGGGGTCGAGACCGGTGCGCGCGGACCATTGATGAATCGGTCCAGCGAACGGCATAGGATAGGCAGCGAGCCAGACTTCGCGCGGAACAGTATCGAAAGGACGAGATTCAAGCTGAGTAAAAATCTGGCGGACCGCGACAATGGCGACACCGCAGTGACCGGCTTGGATTGCCTGCTCAGCCACCTCGAGAAGAAGACGCGGCTCGCCCGTGGCTACGTAAGCGGCTCGCAGCTCAAGCTCAGCAGAGGAATCGAACGCAATCGTTCGCAGCGCGTCGGCGCGTGCCTGGCGATCGGCCGCCGCGGGTGGAATGGTGTCGCTCAGTGGCGCTGCAGGCGGAACGGCCGGAATCGCCTCGAGCACGTCGGGATCTTGGACCACACCGCTACCTAGCACTGCGCTTCGTGTAACGGCGAGGCTTTCGAAATAGTTCTGAGGATAGCGAGTTTGTAGCTTTCCGTAGTAGGCGCGAGCGAGCGCCGCGTTGTTAGCCTCTTCGGCTAAGCGCCCAAGCCAGTAGAGCGCGTCGGGCGTAAACTGCGAGCCGGGAAAGCGGTGCAAATATTCAGTGAGCAGAGCCGAGGCATCGGGTGAGCGTTTCAGGACAGCGGTCCAAGCGACACGCCACTGTGAAGGAACGGCATCGGGTGACGTGGAAAAGTTATCTGCGACGCGCTTGTAGTACCCGGAGGCGCGGTCGCGATCAAGCTGTACCCAATAATAATTTCCGGCGAGAAATAGAGCCTGCTCGGCCCAGCGGCTTTGCGGCGCGCGTGCAGCAGCCGATTCGGCGGCCTGCGGCATCTGCGAATCCGGCGAGGCGTTGCGGTAGTACTGAGCCAAAGCGAAAAATCTTTCGGCGTCGACATCAGGATCGGCGATTTGGAGCGCAGCAAGGGCAGAAACTCCGCCGCCGAGCGCGACGCCGCACTCAAGAATGCGCAATTCGGCGCGCTCCTTATCGGCACCGGAAAGCTGCGGTAGGAGCTGCGCGTATTCAGTTCGTGCTTCGCTCCAGAGCCTGCCGTTAAACAATGCGCCCGCGTGAGCGAAGCGTTCCTCCAGCGGCATTTCCTGATAACCGGATTTCAAAGCGCCGCGAAGAAAATCAAGTTTTGCATTTGCCTGCCGGGCTTGTTCAGTGATCGGGTAGCGGAGATAGAGAAGCTGATAATCCTCGACTGCCTCGAGCGGCCGGCCAGCCTGCTCGCGAGCCTCGCCGCGTAGAAAAAGAAGCGCCGGCTTGCTCTTCGTCGCGGGGTACGCATCCAGAGCCTCGAGAGCCACATTCGGCTGATTCAAGGCAATAGCAGCCCCGGCCAGCGATTCCAGGGCCTGCTCGTTCATGACAGAGTCTGGAAAATCTGAGCGCAGCGTTTTCAATTGCGCGATTGCATCGGCTTGTTTGTTGAGCGCAATATTTGTTTCTGCATTCCAGTAAAGTGCGTAGTCACGGAGAAGTGGATCGGATTGCGCGCGAGCGAGCCATTTGGCGCCGAGGCCGAAGTTAGTTTTCAAATAGTCGTAATAACCGAGGGCCAGAGCGGCGCGGGCGCCGTAAACGTTTTGGGAATTTTGATTCGCAAAAGCGCTCAGCTTCTCATAAGCGGATCCCGAATTTTTTTTCTTGAGCGCGCGGGCTAGATCTTGAAGCTGTGCGACTGCTGCGGTGCTCGGCGACTTCGCCACAGCCGAATTCGATGCGTTGCGCCGCGACGAGTGCGCTTTTTGCTGGCTTTGCGCGGACGCGCCAGAGGCAAAAATGAGCCACGCCGCCGCGATACTCTGCCAGCGGCCCGAGGTTTTCACCGGCGTCGTTTTAGTGCCGCAGGACGGGCGAGGGATACGGATATTCTCCAAGGGCTTCCGTATCTCCCTCAGCGAGAATCTCCACCATCCAGTGGTGAAAATAATCCACTGGCTGCTCCAGAATCGCGCGGAAACGGCGGTCGTATTCTTTACGGGCTTTATCGAGGTCACTGCGCAACCGAATACAGATGTCCTTGTGCTCGCGAGCCGCTTTCACGTCTTTCGGCCGCAATAGTTTGATGTCTTGCATGGCCACTTTGGCTACTCGGTTCGCGCGGCGATGCAGATCTTGAATTTCGGGCGGCAGGCTGGCCACGTTAAAGGCCTGCGATTCAACCACGGCCGCCTGATCGGCCATCACTTCGGCCTGGGCAGATTGCTCAGCGACCGGAGCTTCCTGCGCCACATGCGCGGCCGGGGCGGGTGGCTCGTGCGCCAGCTCATAGGCTGGCTCATCCTCAGGTTCTGCCACCGCTGCCGGAGACGATGGCGCGTTCGCGTGTGCGACTGACGAAGCCGCCTCTGCCAAATCCTCAGCCTCCATTACAGCTGAAGACTCGCGAGGTTTCAGGGCGACAGCAACGAAATTCGAAAGTACCGAAAGACCTGCCGCAAGGGAGGATGCCGCCGTCTGTGCGCGAAGCATGGCTGGAAGAGCATTGCTTGGCCGGGTGGACGAACACGCCGCGACAAGATCGGCATAAGCCTGATGTAGTTCATCGGCAGTACGCTGAAGCGGCGCGAGATTGTCGCGCAGCGCGCGCGATACCGCCTCCTCCAGCGCTCTATCGAGCGATTTTTGGCGCTCTTTCATGTTTGAGTTGCCTATTTGCGATTATGAAAACGCTCGGCGAGAGTGTCAACTGACATTCGGGCGAAACGTTCCTGGGCGTATAGCTTGATCTCTGGAAATAGACTCTGGACGCTGCCGATGGAAGACATTCGTTTTCAAATGATTAGCGACCAGCCCCATCTAACAGCATACTTGGCCCCGAAAATGCTAAAATGAAGCCTCCAACGGGGGCGACACGGTTTCGACGGAAGCTGTCGCGGCTCGAAGGCATGCCGGGCCCCACCTGCCCGCTATCGGGTGGAACAACACAACTGGCAACTCACAGTTGGCTCTCGCTGCCTAACTTAAATTAGTCAGCGCGTCTCCTCAAGCGTCGCCTATGCGGTTGAGATGAGGCGTCACACAGTAGGCTGGCCGTCGCGTTTCGGTCCGTAATGCGGCGGTAAGATCATCGGACTAGCCGGGAGCGCGTCTTGCCCGCTCTGAGCTCTCTCGGTGAAACAATCGGAACGGGACAAGCATGTAGTCTTCGAGTTGCAAGGCTTTTCGGACGGGGGTTCGACTCCCCCCGCCTCCAAAATTTCGCGAAGCGAAATTTTGTCCTGAGCTAGCCCAGCATTCAGGGCGAGTCGAAGGGCAAAATAGCCATGTTCTACGCCTACATCTTTAGATGCTCGGATAACTCTTACTACGTGGGCTCTTCGGACGACCCGATCGCCGATTGATCGAACACAATCAAGGCAAAGGCTCCGACTGGACGGCTGCGCGGTGCCCTGTCGCTCTGGTTTGGATCGAACAGCATTCGACTTTGTCTTCGGCTCGCAAGCGCGAGAATCAGACAAAACGATGGAATCGCACAAAGAAGGACGCCTTGGTCGGAGGCTCCCTTCGACTCCGCTCAGAACGTGCCTAAACCGCCCGCGACTCCCCCCGCCTCCAAAATTTCGCGAACTTGTCCTGAGCGAGCCCAGGTTTCAGGGCATCGAAGGGACCCATTTTGATCAGCAACTGCCATCTCTTACGCCTAGATTTTGAGACGCTCCGAATGACTCTAACTATGTGGCATCCTTACGCGATGCGGCGGAGAAACGAGCGGTCTTCACAAAGGATGCAGCCGGTCTTTTCGACGGCCGCGACACTAGCTACTGCAGCGGCATCTGTGGCGAACGCTTCGCGGTATTTCTCGTACGCATCTAGACCTGAAAAATCGATCAGAGCGAGAGCTGTGTTCGTCGGCCCGGCAAGTTTCGTAGGCAGGAAGTAGCCGACGAGTTCGCCTCCACAGCGGCGGATCGGCTCCGGAAGTGCGCCGACGTATTCCTCGAAATTACGATATTGATTTTGGTCGATTGTGTAGCGGATGCAGAGCGTGATCATTTGCGTTGTCTCCTCCAGCCCGATCCTAAGCTTGGTGTCGCAACGATGTTTCACGCGCGGATGAAACGTGGCTGAGGACTCTTGGGTTATCATTCTTTAATGAATGTCACATATCCCATTGCTTCAGTAGGTGAACTGATTGGCGAGAATGCCCGGGCAGCAATTTTGATCGCGCTCTTGGACGAGAAAGCGTTGCCGGCAGGCGAATTGGCGCGATTGGCCGGCGTTTCAGCGCAATCGGCCAGCGGCCATCTCTCCAAACTCGTCGATGGTGGATTGCTTCGCGCCGAGACCTCGGGACGGCAGCGCCTTTACAGAATCGCCAAGCCGGAGGTGGCCTATGCTCTGGAGGCACTGGGAACGATCGCAACCGCATCGCCGGTGCGAAACGTCGTCCGCGATCCTCAGATCGAAGCCTTGCGTACGGCGCGATCGTGTTACGACCATCTCGCAGGGCGCGTTGCAGTGGAGATAGCGCGAAAGATGGAATCGTTGAAGGTCATCCGAGGATGTGGGGATCGGCGATACGAAGTGCTGCCGCGCGGCGAAGCCTGGCTTGCGAAGTTGGGCGTGAATATCGAGCAAGTTCGATGCAGCAGGCGCTCGTTTGCGCGCGAGTGTCTGGATTGGACGGAGCGCACCCCGCACTTGGCGGGCGCGTTGGGTGCTGCGATCTTGTCGCGATTTCTGACGCTGGGATGGGTTGCGCGCCGCCCGAAAACACGCGCGCTGCGAATCACGCACCGGGGCGCGCGCGAATTCCACGCTCGATTTGGCATCCTGGTCTCGCCATAAGTGTTGCGGTGACGAGCGCGGCAAGGGCCGACTCCGGGACGCGAATCCACAATGCCGAAACAAAGCGCAGGAATACTCCTCTATCGAATCGCCACTGGGCGCGTCGAAGTTCTCCTGGTTCATCCCGGTGGGCCGTTTTGGGCGAAGAAGGACGATGGAGCTTGGTCTATTCCGAAGGGCGAATTCGCTGACGGCGAACAGGCGCTGGAAGCTGCCAAGCGCGAATTCACGGAAGAAACAAGCTTCTCCATTGAAGGGACGTTCATACCCCTGAATCCAGTGAGACAACCGGGTGGCAAAACGGTCTATGCCTGGGCGGTCGAAGGTGACCTCGACGCTGAAGCCATTCGAAGCAACACTTTCTCGATCGAGTGGCCGAAAGGAACGGGCAAGCGCAAGTCATATCCGGAAGTCGACCGAGCAGATTGGTTTGATCTCAACACAGCGAAAATCAAAATTCTCAAAGGACAAGTCGGTTTGCTGGAACAGCTGTCGAGGAAATTATCGCAACCAGATCGCTGAAGTTGGCGCTCACCAACCTTCCGCGATGGCCATCCGAAATCAATTCAGGCGAAGCCGGGATCTTCAAGAACCGACGCGGATGTGTGGCAGGTAGCTAAGCACTCCGAACACGTTCAAGAGCCAAAGCACTACGCAGATAACTACTACGGCGTTCAGGATGGATTTTATTGTCCCCTGCATCGGGATGAGGTTCACCAACCAAAGCAGCACACCGATCACGATCAGCACAATAACAATCTGAATCAAAGGCATGGCCTCTTCAACCTCCGATCGTTCGACGACGGTGCCCAGGTCCCGGTAGATAGGATAGGTCTCGCGTCTTTGGCCGCGTATACAGAGAAATGCGTAGAGCCCCGGGGAAGATGCGTTAGCTCGCGCTGAGCTAACCTCGCCCTAGGATTGACGGCGCTCCACAGCAGAGAGATGATTAGCGCGGAAAAATACCGTCTTCAGGTCCAACCGAAGGAGCCCTCGCCGTGGCCGAAACCAAGAATCCAACTTCAGGATCGAGCGCTGCCGCAGCCGACGAAGCCCACATTGCAGTCCATTGGAAGGAAGAAGAGTATTTCTATCCGTCGAAGAAATTCGCCGAGCAGGCCAACCTGAAAGATCCGAAGGCGGTCGAGCGATTCGACGAAAAGCATTTCCCGAAATGCTTCGAAGAGTATGCCGACATGCTCACGTGGTCGCAAAGATGGACCACCGTACTTGATACGAACGACCCGCCATTCTGGAAGTGGTTCGTCGGCGGCAAGCTGAACGCCAGCTACAACTGCGTGGACCGGCACCTCGAGAAATACAAAGACAAGGCGGCGATCATTTCCGTTCCAGAGCCGGAAAACGAAGAGCCAACCGTCATCACTTATCAGGAGTTGTACAAGCGCGTGAACGAAACGGCGGCGATGCTGCGCCACTTCGCAGGACTGAAAAAAGGCGATCGCGTCACGATCCACATGCCGATGATTCCCGAGCTGCCGATCACCATGCTGGCGTGCGCTCGCCTAGGCGTGATCCATTCCGTGGTGTTCGGAGGATTCAGCGGCGAAGCATGCGGAATGCGCGCGGCCGATTCCGGAAGCCGTGTGCTGATTTACGCGGACAGTTACTACCGCGGCGGAAAACTGATTGATCACAAAGCCGCCGTCGAAATCGCTGTTGAAACCGCGAAACGCGACGGCCAGGAAATCGACAAGGTGCTGGTGTGGCGGCGCTATCCCGGAAAATATGGTTCGGCGACGCCGATGGTAAATGGCCGGGACTATTTCGTCGACGAGGTGACGAAGGATTTTCGCGGGAAGACGATTGAGCCGATCACAATGGACGCCGAGGACCCGCTCTTCCTGATGTACACCAGCGGAAGTACAGGCAAGCCCAAGGGCTGCCAGCACCGTACGGGCGGCTACTTGGCTTACGTGACGGGGACTGCAAAATACTATCAGGATATTCATCCCGAAGACGTTTACTGGTGCATGGCGGACATCGGGTGGATCACCGGCCACTCATACATTGTGTACGGACCGCTGGCGCTCGCAGCCACGAGCGTGATTTACGAAGGCGTGCCAAATTATCCCGATGCAGGGCGTCCGTGGCGAATTGCGGAGCGGCTGGACGTGAATATCTTCCATACGTCGCCGACCGCCATCCGCATGCTGCGCAAAGCAGGCCCACACGAGCCCGGCAAATATAAATACCACTTCAAGCACATGACCACGGTTGGCGAGCCCATCGAGCCGGAAGTCTGGCGCTGGTATTACGACGTCGTCGGAAAACGAGAAGCCGTAATCGTGGACACGTGGTGGCAGACGGAGACGGGTGGCTTTCTCTGTAGCACTAACCCGGCGCTCGATCCCATGAAGCCAGGAAGCGCCGGGCCGGGCGTGCTGGGAATCTATCCGATCATCTACGACGAAAATGGTGAAGTACTTCCGGCGGGCGCAGGTCGTGCCGGCAATATCTGTATTCGCAATCCGTGGCCGGGGATCGAGCAGACGATTTGGAAGGACCAGGATCGGTTCGTCCGCCAGTACTACCAAAAATACTGCAAAGATCCGAAGAGCAAAGACTGGCACGATTGGCCGTATTTTGCCGGAGACGGCGCGCTGCTGGCGAAGGACGGATATTTCCGCATCCTTGGACGAGTAGACGATGTGATCAATGTGGCCGGCCATCGCCTCGGAACGAAGGAACTGGAATCCGCCTGCCTCACAATTGATGAAGTAGCCGAAGCGGCGGTGGTGCCCGTCGTCGACGAAATCAAGGGCCGCGTCCCAGAAATTTACATTTCGCTCAAGCCCGGGGTTACAGCGTCGCCCAAAGAAGTGAGCGATAAGGTGATAAAGACGATCGAGACAATGATCGGCAAGATCGCCCGCCCGAAATCCGTCCATATCGTTCCGGACATGCCCAAGACCCGCTCCGGCAAGCTGATGCGCCGGATTCTGGCGGCAATTTCGAATACGCTGGACGTTGGCGACATCACAACGCTCGCAAATCCAGATGTCGTCGAACAGATACGAGTGCAAGTGCAGGGAGAACAAAAAGTTGCCGTTAAAGAAGGCCCCGAAGACGTGAAGCAGTTTGGTTCCGATGTTTAATCCGCTTCTTATTAGGGAGACAGGCATGAATAGATCGCGACTGGTAAGGTTCGTCTTCGTATCATTATTCGTTTTAGGGATCGGCTTCGCGCTTCCAGTCCGTGGGGCGGCGGCGGTTCAAGCGGCCACGCAGAGCTCAGCAAAGCCCGCGTCGAATCCTGATGCGATCGAAAATGACGATTCGCTAAATCTGACGCAAGATCAAAAAGACAAAATCAAGGCGATCCGCGACGACGCCAGGAAACAAAAACAGGACATCGAAAAAGACAAGACCCTCACGCCCGACCAGCAAACAAAACAGATCAAAGCTATAACCAAGCAAACGCGTGCTCAGGTGTTTGCTGTCCTGACCCCGGAACAGCAGAAGGCTTGGAGTGAGGAGCAGCGCGAACGGCGAATGGAAAAGAAACAGGCGAAGGGCTCAAACTAATCTTCTTCAGTTCATAAGCTCATATCTAAGAATTTCTTAAGCGAAGCCAAGCGGCGCTCGTCCGCAAAAACTTTTTCGCTCCCGCCCATGTTTTTCTCTTGCATCGCGCGTGAATTTCCGTATTCTTCAATTGCGGTAGGCGAACTCGCTCCACCTGCGCGGCAGTGAGAGAGCGAGGATCGCTGACGGAGGACGCGACAAAAAATTGAGCACCATCTCCCTGCCAGCCCAATTTCCCTCCCGGGCGATTTCTTCCAGTAAGAAGAAAGTAGCGAAGCTCACCGTCTGGCCCTTGGTGGCGGCCACGTTTTTCATGGTGTCGGGCGGCACATACGGCACCGAAGACATCATCCACGGCGCCGGTTACGGCCTCGGAATTTTGCTTCTGTTACTTACGCCTCTCGTTTGGAGTCTTCCCACCACATATATGATCGGCGAGCTTTCGAGCGCGCTGCCGTCAGAAGGCGGTTATTACGCGTGGGTGCGTCGAGCCCTCGGAAATTTCTGGGGATTTCAGGAAGCGTGGCTGTCTCTGGTCGCCAGCATCTTCGATATGGCGATCTATCCGACGCTCTTCGTCGCGTACCTGACGCGCCTATTTCCGTGGTTCGCCGTAGGACACCGCGGAGTGATGGTCGGCCTCGCGGTTGTCACCGTTTGCGCGCTGATGAACATCGCCGGCATTCGAGTTGTCGCGATTTCCTCGCTGTGGCTTTTCTTCTTACTATCGCTGCCCTTCGCTCTGATCGTGCTGATTGCGCCGACGGAAATGGGCGCTCTGAAGGGAGCGGTAACAGCCCCGACCACCTCAAGCGTCGGTTTAATCGGCGGCCTCCTGATCTGTATGTGGAACTACATGGGCTGGGACAACGCCTCGACAATCGCAACGGAAGTGCGCCGCCCGCAAAAAACCTACCCGAGGGCAATGCTCATCGCTGTGCTGGTTGTAGCAGCCACATACATCCTGCCATTCGCAGCCATGTGGCTCACAGGCATTTCCTCCTCAGCTTTCGAAACCGGCTCCTGGGCCGACCTAGCTGGAATGATGGGCTCCCTCGTCGGCGGCCCCGTCGCCGGCCGCATTTTTCGAGCGGCGCTGGTTCTCGGCGGAATGATGAGCGCCTTCGGAATGTTCAACGCACTGGTGATGAGTTACTCGCGCCTGCCCCTCGCTATGGCACAAGATGGAATGCTGCCGGCGGTATTTGCCAAGTTGCAGCCAAAAACCCGCGCCCCCTGGGTTTCGATCATCGTCCTCGCCACCGCATGGGCGATGTGTCTGGGCTTAGGCTTCGAGCGCCTTGTAACGCTCGACATCATGCTCTACGGCATGAGCCTCTCGCTCGAATTCCTTGCCCTCGTCGCATTGCGCATCAAGGAACCAAATCTCCGCCGGCCATTTCGCGTCCCGGGTGGCACAGTCGGCGCTATTCTCGTCGGCATCTTCCCAATCCTCCTGCTCGGTTTCGCGATGGTCCACAGCGAAGGCGAACGAATTCTTGGCATGAATGGCTTGGCCTTTGGAGCGCTTCTCATCGCCGGCGGCTTCCTTGCATATTGGGCCACGGCACCCCTGCGCCGCCTCACCGGCGCGTCACAAAATCAGCGCAAAGCCGCGTAACGATCGCCAGCCTCGGTCTGCCGGTCATAAGCGCTCCCAATAATTCCCTCTCAAACAATAATTCGTTTGCTGATTGCCCCGCCGCTGTCTTCTAATTCCTTCCGAACTCCAATGCCCGCCAAACAAGACGCGCACGATTACATCATCGTCGGCGCCGGCTCGGCAGGCTGCGTACTGGCAGCGCGTTTAACCGAAGATCCGCACTCGCGCGTTCTGCTACTCGAAGCAGGCGGAGCCGACAAAGCTAAAGAAATTCACATCCCCGCAGCATTCTCCAAACTCTTCAAAACGGCCGTCGACTGGAACTACTCCACCGAGCCCGAGTCCTGCCTTCACACTCGCCGTCTCTACTGGCCTCGCGGAAAAATGCTGGGCGGCTCGAGTTCGATGAACGCCATGATTTACGTCCGCGGGAATCGCCTCGATTACGATCATTGGGCCAGCCTCGGAAATCAGGGCTGGAGTTTCGACGATGTCCTTCCCTACTTCAAGAAATCGCAGATGCAATCGCGAGGCGAATCGGAATTCCACGGCACGAGCGGACCGCTGCATGTCACAGACCCGCGCTGCGTGAATCCTCTCACGCGCGCTTTCCTGGAAGCGGCCGCCGTCCTCGGGATCCCAGCCAATCCGGATTTCAACGGCGAGCGCCAGGATGGCGCCGGTCTCTATCAGGTGACGCAGAAGAACGGCAGCCGCCACAGCGCCGCCGACGCATACCTCAAGCCCGCACTCAACCGGAAAAATCTCACGGTCGTCACCAACGCACACGTCGCGCGAATCACGCTTCAGAACCAGCGCGCCGTCGGCGTCGAATATTTCTCCAGCGCAGGCGCGAAAGCAGCACGCGCGGATCGAGAAGTGATTCTCTCAGGCGGCTCAATCAATTCTCCTCAGCTGCTTCTGCTTTCTGGAATCGGCCCGGCGAACGAAATCAACCGAGCGGGAATTCGGCTGATTCACGACCTCCCCGGCGTCGGCAAGAATCTGCAGGACCACGTGATGGTTTCCGTCGGCTACCTCTGCACTCAACCCGTAAGCATGGCCACCGCCGAATCGCTCTCCAATCTCATCCGCTATTTCGTCCTGAAGCGCGGCCCGCTCGTTTCCAATGTAGCCGAAGCCGGAATTTTTCTGCGCACCTCCGAAGCATCGCAGCGACCCGACCTGCAGTTGCTGTTCGGCCCAGCCTATTATGTAAATCATGGCCTCAGCCCTCGCAAAGACCACTGCTTCGGCTTCGGCCCCACGTTGATCACGCCCGAAAGCAGCGGATCGATTTCGCTGAAATCTTCGAATCCCCTCGAGCCACCCGCGATCCGCGCTAACTATCTTTCAACCGACGCCGACATGCGCGTGATGATCGAAGGCGTGAAGCTTTCACGGCGCCTTGCACAACAGCAGCCACTCGCAAAATTCCGTGGCGAAGAATTGCACCCAGGCGCCGCCACCCAATCCGACGAAGAAATCGCCAACTTCATTCGGGCCGAAGCTCAAACGCTCTACCATCCTGTCGGAACCTGCAAGATGGGCACCGACGCCATGGCCGTGGTGGATCCGCAGCTCCGAGTCCACGGCCTCGAACGGTTGCGAGTAGTTGACGCGTCCATAATGCCCCGAATCATCGCTGGCAATACAAATGCCCCCACCGTCATGATTGCCGAAAAGGCCGCTGACATGATTCGAGCCGCCGTTTAGTTGCTCGGCAAGTCGCGCTCGGTTCGCACTTTTGACCGCGAACAATTCTGTTATTCTCTTCGCCGTGCGTCGGTCTTTCTTCTATGCATTCCTAATTTGTTTTGGTTTGTCATCGGCTGGGCTCGCTGGCGGAATTTCCTCGCGAGCACTGCACACTCGCGCCCAACAATCCGACCAGCAAAATCCACCACAGCCACCCGCGCAGCAGCAGCCCGCCCCACAACAAGGCGAGCCTCCGCCTCAAGCTCCATCACCTCAGGGAACTCCGCCCACGCCCGCTACACCTCAAGAGGCTCCGCAACTACAAACTCAAGCCCCTCCTGTTCACCTCGGCCCAACCGTAGTGATTGACCCTGGCCATGGCGGGACAGACACCGGCGCACGTGGTGCAAGCTTGGTGGAAAAAGAAGTGGTGCTACAAATCGCAAAGATTCTGCGCGCAGAGATGGAACGGCTAGGCTACCGCGCCGTGTTGACCCGCAACGACGATTCGAATCCTTCGTATGAGGATCGCGCGGCGTCGGCGAACGCATACCGGGATGCGATCTTCGTCAGCTTGCATGTTTCATCCACCGGCGTGACTGGCAACACACGGGCGTATTTCTACCAATTTCCGGTCCCCTTCCAAGCGGCAGATGCGGCGCTCACAACCAGCGCAATGACCCGAGTTAAAACCGCGATCCCATGGGAAGAAGCGCAGCGTCCCTTCGCCGAGCAAAGCCGGCGCTTGGCGAATCTCGTGCAGATCGAGGTTACCCATCGCTTTCCTCAATCGCCGAATGCGCCTACGCCTGCGGCGGTGCGCAACCTGCGCTCAGTCTCAGCTCCCGCCATAGCGGTCGAAATTTCAAGTGTCTCTGTTTCGGATCCGATTGCCTTGACGTCGCTATCGGGCCTGCTCGCCGCTTCGATTGCAAAGGGCATCGCCGCATTCCGCCCGATCGCTGCGCCTGCTACAGGTCAGCCCTGATGCCGCGTGATCTCAAAATCGCTTTGGGAATCTTGACCGTGGCGGTTTTGATAGGCCTTATCAGCTTGCGCGGCCTGCATCGGCACATGCAGGGCCTCGCCGAATCTCAATCGTCTGAAGAAAAGGCTCGCCGCGAAGTGCTCGCGCCGGAAATTAAGACGCCCACCGACGTGTCCCAGGGCGCCAAGATCTATTGGGCCGCCGGAGAGGATCGCGTCACCTCAACCACTGTGGAACTTGCCCTGTCGGCCGATCCGGTCCAGCGCGGCAAGCAGGTGTTGCAGGCCCTGATTGCTGATACGCCTTCGCCGGAGCAGCGAACTATGCCTGCGGATGCTGAACTTCTTGCGTTCTATATTCTGTCCGACGGAACTGCGGTCGCGGACTTTTCCGATGCGCTTTCTTCGGAAACCCCTTCCGGAATCGAGAGCGAACAGCTCGTTGTGGATTCGATAACGCGGACGCTCGAAGATAATGTCCCGACGGCGCGACGGCTGAAAATCCTTATCCACGGGCAAGAAGTCGAAACGTTGGCAGGACACATGGATCTCACTGGATTTTTCGACTTGAATCCGCCAAATGCAACGCCGCTGGCACCTGCGCAATCGAACGCAGCCCCCGCAGTGAACCTTCCGAACGCTTCCGCACCGCCAAAATCCCGGCGACCTCCCAGCATTGCGAAACCTCAACCTAAGTAATTCACTGCAAAGCTCGCTTTATGTGCAGTAAGTCAGTTTCTGATCGGCATGTTCACGTCAGCCTCGCCGCGCTGCCTCGATGGTGGCGATATCAATCTTCTTCATCTTCATCATCGCCCCGAAGGCGCGCTTTGCCTCATCGCCACCAGCCGCAAGCGCATCAGTCAGGGCGCGCGGGGTGATCTGCCAGGAGAGGCCCCAGCGGTCCTTGCACCAACCGCACTGGCTTTCCGCTCCGCCATTGCCGACAATCGCATTCCAGTAACGGTCCGTCTCTTCCTGGCTATCCGTCGCGATCTGAAACGAAAAGGCCTCGCTGTGCTTGAACGCCGGGCCGCCGTTGAGACCGAGACAGGGAATACCCACCACGGTGAACTCCACCGTCAGCACGTCCCCCTTCTTGCCGCCTGGATAGTCACCGGGAGCCTGGTGAACCGCGGTTACTTTGCTATCCGGAAAGGTTGCGGCGTAGAAGCGCGCCGCCTCATGCGCGTCTTTGTCGAACCAGAGGCAGATCGTGTTCTTTGGCTTCATGGTCGTATGCTCCTTGTTTTTTTCACCACCACTCTTCTCGATGTGACTCAGTCCGAACCCAAGACCGGCTAGAATTGGCACTCCATGAAGTATTTTACACCGCAGCTGTGGATTGCCTTTCAGGGGCCTTGAAGGAACGCTGCATTCAAGACTTGGGGACGAAGGTTTGAGCGGTATCGCAAGAGTTTAGAAAGAATTCTGCCCGGCTCCGGCCAAGTGCACGCCGATTTTTCCAAGATGCTCTCGTTCTGCATGAAGGGACTCTCGCGCGGATCGAGGTCGGAAAGCGGATCGATGATATCGGCCGCGGGGCGACGCGCGACATCATCAACCGCCGCACGCTGCGAGTCCGCCTCCTTGTTCTCGCCGATGTTGTAAAGCAATGGCGCGTCACCGGGAAATGTGGCACATCCTCGAATATAAGCAAAGTTGACCGAATTGGCCTGAGCTACCCTGGGGATTTGAAACTGTTTCCGGTCGGCTCCGATCCTAATTTCGCCTGCCTTTTTCATTCTGAGCTGCAAGCCCATATCGTATTGCCGCTTCAAGCGTATCGATGTTTATATCCTTTAGAGCTTTAAACCGAATGCAATATCCGGTCACGCTCGCCTTGCCTAGTTTTTTTCCATACGTTTTGGCTAAGTACTTCTTATCTTTGAGACCAAGAATATAGACAGAGATTCCGGTTTTGTTTCCGCTTACACCAATTTGAAAAAACTCTCTACTTTTTCCATTGGCATATTTTATTGTGTGAAATCCATATCCAATCGTAGGGTTGGAAACAGTCTGATTCTTGGTGTCTTTACCATCGAAGAACCATAATTTGCATTCTGGTGACACTTGAAGTGTGAGCCGATGCAACTCTCGCATGTCACTGCGTTTGGGCTCCGGTTGGCTGACAATATACTTCTTGATTTGTTCTTGTACGTTCATATCTTCTGCTCCCCCGTCGCGCGCACGAGATTATACGACGTTTGATCCTTCTCCTCTTGCAAGGGCGGGCGGCCCTGACGGTTGAGATCACTCGACCGCGAGGGCGCCCCGCAAGCCGTTGTTGCGTGGGGGCTTTTCAGAATCCCAAAGGCTTGAAATGTGTGGATCGCCGAGAAGCGGGCAGAGGCTAGGGTCAAGGGATTATTTCACAATATCGTAGGACCCTGTGGACGACCAAGTAGCTCCGCAAGCGCCTGCCGATTCCGGTCGCCGGAATCAGTTCAGCCGCGAGCGGCGCTGCTTTAGGACGCCGCGCTCAAGGATGGTGCGGAAAAGAGAAATCGACGCCGGAGACCTTGACGACCGTCTGCCAGGCGGCTTCCTGGTTGGCGCGATCGTGAAAATATGGTGGCGCATCGCCTCGATTAGGCCGGTGAACTTCTTGGGCGGAGAGGCTAAGAACAGGTCTAACTTATGAAATGGTGAATTCCCTCGTTGGCGTTATCTTGAAATGAAGTATTTTTCAAAGCGGTAAAAAAAGTGCTCTGGTCCACCATGTCCCCTGATAACCTGCCCTCTTTGCTGGCATAAAAAACGCCGCTCTTATACCGCTCATCCGAAATGGCATCTACAATACGTTTTACACCCACTTCGAGTTTATGCACCATTCCTCCCATCAATGGGAACACAATAGGCATCATCAAATACTTCAACATGAATCTCATTGGTGGGGGAAGACTATTTGGTGCCAGAGTTCCCTTTGTGTTTCCTGGACTGACAACCACAAATTTGAGGTTAGGGTATTTTCTAGCCATCGATAACGTCCACATGGTTCCTACATATTTAACGTATCCGTAGGCCTGCACTACATCAAAGTTTTTACCAAAGTATGTTCCGTCAAGAACAGCAGCAAATTCATCTGCAGAAGAAGTCTTCATTGCGACCGGTTTCATGCCAAGTGGCTTTACTCCTGAGACAGCTTCTGCACTTACGAACAGTACGGCCTTTTTTAACTTATCGCGCTTTATTAATTCATCTACTAACACTACATGGCCTAAAATATTCGTAGCAGCCAATTCATTCATGCCGGAAGGCGTAAGCCTCCCAGCCATTTTCCCAACCATTCCTCCCGCATTTAGAATTATTGCATCAATAGGTTCCTTTATTTGTTCTACGGCTCTTCTTACAGAATTTGCATCCGCAACATCCCCAATAATAATTTCAAAAATCTTTTTCCCCGTTTTCTCCTCAAGGTCTTTTTTTGCTGCCTCTGCTTTCGCTTGATTTCTGCAAAAAAGAATTACCTTTTTTGTTTCTCTTTTCATTGCTAACTGTCGGGCAGTCTCTTTCCCAAGCCCAATATTTGCTCCGGTTATTAATATACTTTCGTTCATATTTTTCTATCCTTTTTAGGTTATTCTTTGCTTTTCCTGCCTTAGCCCTTGGCGGCGAGCAGGCTTGCTGCCGCATAACCGAGCCCGGGGCGCGACACCGGGCAGCTTGCTAATTTAGAACTGTTCAGTTATATAATGATTGGCAAGGACGGAATTGTCAAGGAGTTGTGAACTGAATGATTCAAAATGCCGCTAGGCCGCGTGGTCGACCGCGCAGCTTCGACGAGACGGGGGCGCTGGAAAAGGCGACTCAGGTGTTCTGGTCCAAGGGCTACGACGGAGTGACGATTGACGATCTCGTCGCCGGGATGGGTGTGGGACGGCCGAGCCTGTATGCCGTCTTTGGGGACAAGCGGACGATATTCTTGCGCGTCCTTAGGGCGTACGCAGAACGGAAGGGCGCATCAGCCGCGAAGGCACTCCTCTCGCCACGGAGTCTTCGCGACTCGATCGCGGACTTTCTGAGGTTCACAGTCGAAAGTGCGACCAAGAAAGGGTCCGCCCGGGGCTGCCTTATGGTGTGTGTCGCGCCGCTTGTGAACGACGCTGCGGTTCAGCGGTTCCTGCAAAACGCGGCCGCCGGTGGCGCCGCGCTGGTGGAAGGTCGTTTCCGGCACGGGATCACTGCCGGAGAAATCCCGTCCGACTTTCCCGTGGCCGTGCGCGCGATCCAGGTCACGGATTTTGCTCGTGGCTTGACCATGCGTGCGTGGATAGGCACGCCGCGCAAGACGCTTCTCAGGGATGCTGAGGAAGCGGCCGACTTGGTGCTCCTGCCGCGCCTGAAGGCCATCGGCTAGCAGAAGCCGACCGGTTTATGAGGATTGTTGACACCTGCCGCAGCACTCGTCACACTGTCTGCCAGCAGTTCTCTCCGCGAAACACGCGGACCCCGAGAGGAGCCAGCATTGCGAGCCGATGGACGCGCAGCCGATGACTTGCGCCCGGTAAAAATCATTCCTGATTTCATTCCCAACGCAGAAGGCAGCGTACTGATCGAAGAAGGCAACACACGCGTGATTGTCACCGCCACGATCGAAGACGGAGTGCCTTCATTTCGAAAAGGTTCGGGCAAAGGCTGGGTCACGGGTGAGTACGGAATGCTGCCCCGCTCCACGGAGGAGCGCACTCCGCGCGAATCCGCTCGAGGCCGCCAATCAGGACGCACACTCGAGATTCAACGCATGATTGGCAGAGCGCTTCGCGCCGTCACGGATTTAAAAGCGCTCGGCGAACGAACAGCGTGGCTCGATTGCGACGTGATTCAAGCCGACGGCGGCACTCGAACCGCTTCCGTTACGGGAGCATTCGTGGCGCTCGCTCTCGCGTTCGAACGCATGGTTTCAGCTGGAATGATTCGTTCCGTGCCGCTTTTGGATTCGCTCGCGGCCGTCAGCGT
Source organism: uncultured Acidobacteriota bacterium (assembly GCA_963729525.1). GTDB lineage: Bacteria > Acidobacteriota > Terriglobia > Acidiferrales > UBA7541 > Palsa-295. Next base: position 8,524 of record CAVSOB010000005.1, on the reverse strand, counting down.
CGGAATTGTCGGTGATGAACTTCTCCTTGATCTCGCGTACGAAGAAGATTCGCGCGCGCAAGTGGACATGAATGTCGTGATGACAGGCAGCGGCCGGTTCGTCGAGGTACAGGCGAGCGCGGAGGGCCGCACCTACACGGACCGCGAACTTCAGCAGCTCTTAGCGCTCGCTGCGGGCGGAATCCGTCAGCTCCATGAAGCGCAGCAGGAACTCCTGCACATGAATTTCAGCTCGCGAGTGCGATAAGGTCCTTTGAGCTCGCGCCCACCGATTCAGGTATTTCTCGCCTCCTCAAATCCTGGAAAATTGAGCGAATATCGCGTTCTTGCAGGCGACTCCGCGATCGAAGTGGCGCTTCTCCCGAATTTCAACGAGATTCCTCCTTTCGAGGAAACCGCCCCGACCTTCGCCGAAAACTCATTAGGAAAGGCTCTGCACTGCAGCCGGTTTGCAACGGGCACTCTGTTGGCTGACGATTCCGGCTTGGTCGTTCCGGCGCTGGGCGGCGCTCCCGGTGTTTTCTCAGCGCGTTATGCCGGTCCCGGAGCAAGTGATGCTGATCGAGTGCAGAAGCTATTACGGGAAATGAGCGCGCTGAATGGCGACGATCGCAAGGCACGCTTCGTTTGCGTCACCACTCTCGCGCAAAATGGGCGCGCCGTCGCTGTCCTATCGGATTCAGCGGAAGGTGTTATAGCGAAGGCGCCTAAAGGCTTCGGCGGCTTCGGCTACGATCCCGTGTTTTTCTTTCCTCAATTGGCGCGCACTTACGCCGAACTCACGCGTGAAGAGAAAAATCAATACAGTCATCGTGGTAGGGCCTTTCGCAAGGCGATCGCATTCCTTGAGGGCCGCGCGCCGTAGAGTCCTTTTTCTTCCCTACGGAATCAAATAGCTTGCTCTGAAACTCTGGGCTGCGGGAGAATGAGTGGTCTGCCCGCCGAGGTGACTTCGTGGCTACTTCCAAAGTCGCGCCGGATCTTCTCTCAAACTTGCTTTCGCGAATGGCGGATGCTCGTGCGCAAACCGATGCGCTCTTCGATCTTTTGCCGCCCAACTCCTTTTACGAGCGCCCGATTGCCGAACGCCATCGCCTGATTTTTTACCTCGGCCACCTGGAGGCTTTCGACTGGAACCTGCTCAACGGTCCGTTGGATCTCGGCTCGCACGATGCCGCGTTCGACAAGCTCTTCGCTTTCGGAATCGACCCGATTGGCGGCGGCTTGCCCACAGATAAGCCAGGAGATTGGCCAAACATCGCGAAAACCGAGAAATACAAAACGAATATCCGCGCTCGTTTGGACGAGGCCTTGCGCAAGTCCAATGGCAGTCGCGAACCGCTGCTCGCTGACGGCACTTTGCTGCACGTCGCGATCGAACATCGCCTGATGCATGCCGAGACGCTTTCTTATCTACTCCACAATTTGCCCCTCGAGAGAAAGATTCCTCATCCCGCGCCGATGAGTGACCCGCGTCCCGCGCCAGCTCGGCGCTGGGTGACGATCCCTGCGGGTACCGCAACGCTTGGCAAATTGCGAAGCGAGGGCACCTTCGGATGGGATAACGAATTCGAGACGCAGGACATTTCAGTTCCCGAATTTTCGATCAGCGCTTTTCCCGTGACGAACGGCGAGTACATGGAGTTTGTACAAGCCTGTGGCTACGAAGATTCCCGTTACTGGCGCCCGGAAGACCGCGAATGGAAACGCCAGCAGCGCCTCGATCATCCGCAGTACTGGCTACCCCGTTCGAATTCGGCAGCGACGGATCCTGATACCCAATGGGAATACCGGTCCATGTTTGGAATCATTCCATTGCCACCATCCTGGCCGGTGTATGTGAGCTACGCGGAAGCGGCTGCGTTCGCGCGATGGGCCGGCAAGAAGTTGCCAACGGAAGCGCAGTGGCATCGCGCCGCATACGCAACGCCGCATGGAATCCAGCGCGAATATCCGTGGGGTGACGCGCCTCCCGACCGCTCGCACGGCAATTTTCATTTCAAGAGTTGGCACGCCGCGCCCGTGGACGCGCATCCGGCGGGTGCAAGCGCATTCGGCGTTCAAGACCTGCTTGGCAACGGATGGGAATGGACGTCGACCCCGTTCGGGCCCCTTCCAGGGTTTACGCCTTTTCCCTTTTACAAGGGCTACTCGGCCGACTTTTTCGATGGCAAGCATTTTGTAATGAAAGGCGGATCGGCCCGCACAGACGCATCAATGCTGCGCCGATCGTTCCGCAACTGGTTTCAGCCTCATTATCCCTACGTCTACGCCACCTTCCGGTGCGTCGAGGAGTAACTCATGTCGAGTGCCCCGCGATTAGTTCCTACAACCGTCTCTACACAGATTCGGTCCGAGTTTGCATCGGATGTAGTCATCGGTCTTAGCCAGCCCGGGCAAAAAGAACTGCCGTCAAAGTATCTTTACGATGAGGTGGGTTCAGCACTGTTCGATGTCATCTGCGTGCTGCCTGAATATGGGTTGAGTCGCGCTGGTAAGCGAATATTGAGCCGCCACGCAGGCGACATCGTTGACCGTTTGCCGAGTCCGGTAATCGTCGCGGAACTCGGAAGCGGCAGCGGCCAAAAAACGAGATTGCTTCTGGAAGCGCTCGCGCGCAAGCAGCGTGTGAACTACTACCCGATTGATATTTCGGGAAGCGCTCTGAGCCGTTGCCAGCAGGAGCTGGGACAGATCGACCGAGTCAGCATCGTCGGCTTCGAGCGCGCGTATCTGGATGGTTTGCAAGAAGTAGCGGCGCGGAGGCGCGAAGGTGAAAAAATCTTTCTGCTGTTTCTCGGCAGCACGATTGGCAATTTCGATCGCCCGGCCGGAGATCAGTTTCTACGCGAAGTCCGGGCGATCCTGCACGAAGGCGATGCTCTGCTCCTCTCGACAGACCTTGAGAAACCGGAAGACATGCTCAAACTGGCTTACGACGATCCCGCCGGAGTAACCGCGGCGTTCAATAAGAATCTCCTCGCACGCATCAACCGCGAACTTGCTGCGGATTTCGATCTTTCGCGATTCGAACACGTGGTGCGCTACGACGAATCGGAACGACGCATCGAGATGCATCTGCGATCCACGGAATGGCAGCGCATCACGATTCGCAAAGCCGGATTCGGCTTTTATCTGCGCGAAGGTGAAACGATCTGGACCGAAAGCTCGCACAAGTACGATTTGAAAGAAGTCGTCGAGATGGGTGAGCGAACCGGATATCGCTGCGCGGGCCAATGGATCGATTCCGAATGGCGCTTTGCGCAGAATCTTTTCTTTGCTTCATAAACGATCCTCACGCATGCCGTCGAGCCGCAACATCCCTATGCTATAGTTCTGCGCTCGATGGCAAATTCCAAAAACAAAGCAGCAAAGAAAGAAGCTCGCGCTAAGAAAGCGTCGACGAATCGCGCGCCAAAGCCTTCGGCGCGCCCAGCGAAGCGCTCGTCGCGCACCAGCGCATTCGGACGCGGCCCAAATCCCGAGCGCGTGAAGGCTATTCTGCATGGGTTGGACGAAGCCTACCCGGCAGCCAGCTGCGCCTTGAAGCACGACAACGCTTTTCAGCTCCTGATCTCCACGATTCTTTCGGCGCAAACCACTGACGAGCGCGTGAATATGGTTACGCCGGGGCTCTTTAAGAAGTATCCGACTCCGGCGGCGCTCGCGTATGCGAATCCAAAAGACATCGAGCAGGAAATCCGCTCAACCGGTTTTTACCGCAACAAGACGAAGTCGATCATCGGTGCCAGCAAGAAAATCGTCGAGGAATTTAACGGCGAAGTGCCGCGCACGATGGAGCAGATTCTGAAGCTTCCCGGCGTCGCGCGAAAGACCGCAAACGTCGTGCTAGGAACCGCTTACGGAATTGCGTCGGGAATCGTTGTCGATACGCACGTGCAACGGCTTTCGCACCGGCTTGATTTGACGAAGAACACAGACCCCAAGAAAGTCGAGAGCGATCTTATGAAAGTGATCCCGGAAGATCGCTGGATCCTCTTTTCTCACCAATTGATCTGGCACGGACGGCGGATTTGCAAGGCGCGCAAACCGCTATGCATCGAGTGCAATCTGGAAAAGATTTGCTACTCGAAAGACAAGACGATTTAGCGCTCGCAAAGGCGGCGAACGGCTCGAAACCGGCCTGGGGACTGAATCAAAATAGGCTCATGACGAAATTCCTCAACCCTCGATTTACCGCCGATTAGAAATTCGTAAGTATCACAAACTAAATTCCTTGACGGAACTTTTAATCGCGGAACCGTAGATTAAAATTGGCATAAACGGAGTCACCATATTCGATGCTGGTGATGACTATGGTATAATTTCCTAATGATGGAGAGCTCGCGCAAAATCACCGTGGAAGTGCCAGAGGAGTTGCTGGAAAAGGCGCAACAGGCTAGCGGGGCCGGGATTACTCAAACGGTGCGCGCGGGGCTGCAACTTGTCGCAGCTTCCCACGCCTATGCTCGCCTGCGAGAGCTGCGGGGAAAAGTTCGTTTTTCGCAAACGACAGACGAGCTGAAGGCTGACCGGTGATAGCAGCGGACACGAGCACCTGGGTTGCATTCCTCGAAGGTGGTGCCGGCGACGACACGGAATGGCTGGATCGAGCGCTCGAAGAACGCCAGGTCGTCATGGTGCCAGTGGTTCTCACCGAGTTATTAAGCGATGCTGAGCTCCCGGCGGATGTTTCCGAGAACCTTCTGCAAATACCTCACATGGAGACTCAGCCGGGATTTTGGCAACGGGCCGGCATGTTGCGGGCGCAGGTGCTGGCAACGCAGCGCAGGGCCCGGCTTGGCGACGCATTAATCGCACAAACTTGTATCGACGCACGCGTTGTGTTGTTGACGCGTGATCGAGACTTTCGTGCGTTTGTCGAATCCGCGAAACTGGATCTTGTCCTGGCAAGGCCTTGACAGGTTAGCTGGCGCTGGGGCCGGCACAGCTGCTGCCGGTGGTTTGAAGGTCTTTGATCATGGCCACCAAATCGAGGGCCAGGCGAGCTTTGTCAATGCATCCATCCGCACCGTTTTCAAGAGCGCTTTGCGCGAATTGCTTCGGGTCGTGGTGGCTCATCATCAAAATTTTGACGTGAGGAATTTCCTGCCGAATTCGCCGCGCGGTTTCGAGTCCGCTTCCATTGGGCATGCTGATATCAAGGAGAATTAAATCGGGACTGAGCTCGCTCGCCTTCTGAAAAGCCTCTGCCGCGTCGGAGGCTTCGCCACAAATTTCCCACCGGGCTTCCTTGGCGAGAAGATTTCCGACTGCGCGTCTAACCAGATGATGATCGTCAGCAATGAGGATTCGCATTAGCCATTTCGCATCGGTTCTGGCGGATTGGTTCTGGAATGTTCTCAAGGCTAATTGGCTTTAGCCATTCATTTCAAGCGATTTGAGTCTTCTGCTCTTCGATTACCGCTTCTTTCTTCACCATTGGAATCGATACTCGGAACAATGTTCCGCGGCTATCCGATTCGATCGACATTTCCCCATCGAATTGGCGGGCGCGTTCGCGCATGCCTCGAATTCCAAATCCGGCGCCTCGGGATTGAATTTCCGCGAGCTTTTCGCGCGAGATTCCCTTGCCCTCATCCCGCACTTCGAGAAGGACCTGTTCCGGCGTGCGAATAATCTCGATCATGGCTCGCTTGCTGCCCGAATGACGATGGATATTTGTGAGGCTTTCTTGCACCAGCCGGAAGAGGGTGAGTTCCATTTCGCGTGGAAGCCTTCCAAAGCCTTCGGAAATTTTGAATGCGATATCGAGACCGCTGCGTTCGGTTAATCCTCGAACATACCAAGATATGGCGGACTGCAGCCCTTCTTCGTCCAAGAGAGGCGGATGCAGCAGATAAGAATTCGTTCGAATTTCATTGGTTAGCTGGTGGACCAAATCGCGAGCCTCTTCGGCGGACTCCGCGAGTTCTGGCGCCCTTTCCTGGGTCTTTCGGATGAGAGTGGACAAATTCATCGCGAGGACAGTCAGCAATTGGCCGGCACTATCGTGCAATTCCCGCGCGATATGCCTCCGCTCTTCTTCTTGAATGCGCAACATCTGCCATGAAAGCTCGCGAAGCTGTTCCGATTGCCGCATCACGTCGGCATTACGCAGCTCCAATTCCCTGGTACGTGCACGCACTTCGGAATCCAATCTCTCGGAAAGGGTCCGGAAGCGATTTTCGCTTTCCCGCAATGCCTCTTCGGCGCGCTTGCGGTCGGTAATGTCTCTGGCAACCTTAGAAGCACCCGTTACGTTGCCGTTCAGATCCTTTACCGGCGAGATTGTGAGGGAAACATTGAGAAGAGTTCGGTCTTTTCGAATCCGGATGGTCTCGAAATGGTCCACTCGCTCCCCGCGCCTGATACGGGCAAGAATTTCCGTTTCCTCATCCCGGCGATCGGCTGGGATGATGAGAGTGATGTGCTGACCGATGGCTTCCTCTGCGGTATAGCCAAATATTCGCTCGGCCCCTTTGTTCCAACTGGTTATGACGCCATTCAGATTCTTGCTGACAATGGCATCGTCGGAGGAATCCACGATGGCGGCCAAGAGACCCGTAGCGCGCTCGGCTCGCTTGCGACCTGTCACGTCTCGCGTGATAGCAAGCTGGACCACTTGCCCATCCGGCTGACGGAGCGGGACGGCGCGCGTATCCATTTGCAGACGAGCACCTAAGGGGCCCGAGATTTGAAATTCAATTGAGCCTCTCTCGCCGCGGCAGATCTTTTCGTTGAACGCGCGAAAACGCTCGCGATCTTCCGGCACGATGAGGTCAAAGACACTCCGTCCTACCACTGTTTCTGCCGAGGTTGCTCCGACCATTGCAAGGCCGGATGCGTTGATGTGAAGCAAAGTTCCGTCTGCACTGACCAGTTTCACACATTCGGGCGATGTCTCGACAATGGTGCGGAAACGTTCCTCACTCTGGCGCAAGGCGTCCGCGGCGCGCTGACGCTCCAGAGCAAAGGCCAGCTGGCGGGCGATGGTGAGACTCAGTTCAACGTCGCTTGGTGCGAAAACACGTGGCGCATTGAAATAGGCCATAAGTTTTCCGATCAGATGTCCATTCCAAATGAGCGGAACAAATGCCAGAGCGCCTATTCCTTCTGCCTTAATGGTAGCTTTGCGAGCAGGTTCGAAATTCGCGTTCTCTATGTCGTCGATAATAATGGGCTGAGCGTTGCCCTCATCCCGGCGCCATGGTGATTGGCCGTCGGTGGCGGCGCGGAAGGCATCGGACAAACCACACCAACTGACAAACCGAATCTTGTCTTGTTCGTCGAATAGCAAGATGGCTGCCCGATCGCATTGCAAAGCACCCAAAATCGCTTCAATCGCGGCGCTAAAAGTCTCGTCGGCGGAAGTGGCCCGGTGGAGTTGGTCGGCGAGATGAAAGAGGGCCTTCTGATGCCTCGCCGCATCGGCGAGCGCCAATTCAGCTTGTTTTCGTTCGGTGACATCTTCGACCACGCAGACGAGATAATCGAGCCGTCTATCGGAATCGCGCACGGCGCTAACGGTTTGATTGATCCAGACTTCGGTCCCGTCGTTGCGGATTAGGCGCTTTTCGGCCGAGTACTGATCGAGCTCACCCGCGGCAACTTTTTCGGACTGGGCGAGATCGGCTCGCAGGTCCGCGGGGTGGGTGATTTCCTTCATCGTAAGCTTGCGCAAGTCTTCTTGCGCATGGCCCACGATCTCGCGGAATTTTTGGTTCGCGCGAAGGCAGAGCCCCTCGAGCGAGATATGGGCGATGCCGACGGCAGCCTGTTCGAAAGTCTGGCGGTAACGTTCTTCACTTTCTCGCAGAGCTTTCTCAAAGGCCTGGCTACGCTGAAGGATCTCCTGCATGTCGACGTTGGGTACAGCCGCGCCAGACACGGAATCGGGGAAAAATAGTTGCCCCTTTCGCAATTTATCGATGCCGCTGAGCAAATTCTGGGAAATGGCTGTCTTTACGACATAGCCGCGCGCGCCGGCATTCAAAGCTTGCCGCATCATCTCCGGAGAATTGTGCTGACTGAGGATCAGGACGTCGGTGGAGGGAAGAATGCGGCGGATTTCGCGGGTCGCTTCCAAACCATTGAGCCGCGGCATGCTGATATCCATGACGATAAGGTCGGGACTCAGGCGACGGGCTTGTTCGATGGCATCCTGGCCGTCGAGCGCTTCCCCGCAAACCTCAATGCTCGGCCGGGTGCATAGGAGTGACCGGACACCTCTCCGCACCAGCTCGTGATCGTCGGCAATAAGAATTCGCACCTAGCAAGGCCTCCCCGCGGGACCGTGTTCTTGGGTGAATCGAGGAATCAGCATGAAGTACTGAATGGTCGCCTTAATCGCGATATTCTCAAATACCGGAAAGACTGTAGCGTGCTACTGATAACGGGTTCTTGGAGGCCAGCGGGATCCCAACCGGCGAACGGCTAAATTAACAAATGCATGATGATTACTGGGGAGCGAAAGACGGTACGTAAGTTACAATGAGTTTTCCGCATGTCGGGGCGTAGCGCA
>CAVSOB010000004.1:0-30603 GCA_963729525.1 uncultured Acidobacteriota bacterium | reverse complement strand
ACATTCAAGAAGGCGGCGTAGAGCTTAGTGTGGTCAACGCAAGCGGTAGAGAAGCCGTTATAGCGATTTTGGGGCCCGGTGATTTCTTTGGCGAGGGTTGCCTCGCCGGTCAGGCTGTCACGATGGCGACTGCGACCACAGTACGCCGACCATCGTACTCGTCATTGATAAGAACGAGATGATTCGAGTACTCCACGGGGAACACGAGTTCTCCGACCGCTTCATCGCGTACATGCTGACACGAAACATCCGAGTCGAGGAGTTTCTGATAGACCAGCTCTTCAACTCCAGTGAGAAGCGGCTGGCACGCACTCTGCTGCTGCTCGCACGCTATGGCGCCCCGGGCGAACCTAGAAAGGTGCTTCCCAAAGTATCGCAAGAGATGTTGGCGGAGATGATTGGCACAACGCGGTCTCGGGTCAATTTCTTTATGAACAAATTCAGGAAGCTAGGCTTTATCCAATACAAGGGCTCGATCCACGTAAACAATTCCCTCCTGAGTGTTGTCTTGCACGACTGAACTAAATCTCACGACAAGTGGAAACGCAGCTGTCGTTCGGTAGGTAACGGCCGATACGAATAGTGTGCAAAATTGAACTGTTTCGCGCCCGATATTTTTGCATCCTGCCAGAATGAAAAAGAAGAGCTCACCTCCGAACAAATTTCCGTCGTGCCCTGTCCTACCTGTGGAGCCGCTGCCGGTGAGCCTTGCGTGCTGCATTCAGGCGGTCCGCGCTCCGGGCCACACGTAGACCGGAAGTTTTCCGCGGCTGGGGCGATTGAACAAGAAAGAAGAATTTCCGTTGGTTCCTTACGTTGACAGAACTGAGCAAGGGAAAAGACCAGACACACCTACCGCGGGCGATTGAAGACCTGCGGCATCAGTGCGTCTCCCATGCCCTGTTTGTGACGACATGAGTGTTCAGACGATCATTCTGCGAGTAGCAAATCCTGACCAAACAGCAGTATCGAATTCAGTCGTAGCAATGACGGAAAAATGTCAGAACTGTCAGAAGCCTTTGATCCAAGGCACTGCAGGCTTGGTTGGTCTCAACGTGGCTGTTCATCCGTTGGGATAACTGTAATATTTCTGCGCCGACATCCTGGAACTTGTGCGACAACCTGAACGTGTTTTGCATCTCTTTCCCGCTTTCTACGCGTTTTCATCGGCTCCCGCTGCTCGCGTCGTGCGGAAGACGGATGTGGAATAAGTGCGAAACTGTATACAACAGAACAGATTTCCGTCTTCGGGGTGGCTAAGCTGGCTCTGCAGCCTAGTTGAGATTTGACAAAGCAGCTGCCTTGATAGGCCGCCCATGGCTCTTGCTCCCAATATCGCACTGCAAGTGATCGCTGCTTTCGTGATCTTTGTTTTTGTGTATGTTGCACTTTTTGTTTCTCTAATCATGTGTCTTGCCGTCTGTCTTGCTATCGGGAGCGGCATATATGAAGGCGCGAGACGAGTTCAGGCGTTCGCGGTGAGATCAGCTCCATCAAAGACTTTCGTTTCATCTGATGTCGCGCTCATTGCCGGTTTGGGCTCAGGGACTGCAATCTGAAGGTCGATCATGAACCTAACAGATGCAAGCACGACACAAATCATGATCGTCGATTTATTCGGCGTATGTGGCCGCAATTCTGATCCTAGAGCTGATCGCGAGAGGGTGAGTGCATCATCGTGTTTCCTTCCGTTCCCGAGCAGCGTTCGTAGTCGGCGCAAGCTAAGGCCGCGGCGTCACCGGTTTGCCGCACCGGGGCCGTCATCGGTTAGGGTACTCGACAAGAATTCGTTGAGAAACGAATCGAGAAGAATCCGCAAAGGAATAGGAGTCGGAATACGAATCGAATTAAGGTTAGGGAGACGATCTGATGAAAATGATCCGCAAGTTTGTAATTTCTCTTGGCCTCGTTCTGCTTGCAACTCCGGTGGTATTTGGCCAGGACCTTTCGCGATACCGGAATTTTGTACTCGGAACAAGTCTGGCCACAGTTTCGAAACAGGTCGGTCAGGACGCGCACCAGGCAACTCTCATTTCCGAGAGTCCCGCACTGATCCAGGAAATGAGGCATTGGCAGTTTGAAACTTCCGATAGCTGGGACCGGATGGGACCGGTTTCGCACATCTTATTCACCTTCTACAACGGGAAGCTGTACCGCATTGTAGTGGTTTACGATCAGCGAGCAGTCGAAGGTCTCACCGAGGAAGATATGGTGAAGGCGATCTCCGTGCGATACGGCGTCGGTGTCAGGCTTTATCCTGAGATCGATTTCCCAAGTCACGATGTGTACTCGTCACCGGACAAAATGATCGCTCGATGGGATGACCCACAGAACTCGGTGAGCCTTTTCCACTCGACCGGTTCGGAATCGCTCGGGCTTGCCGTGTTTTCAAAACGGGTGAACGCGCTGGCCGAGGCGGCGATTGTTGAATCCGCGAAACTCGCTAAAGAACAGGCTCCGCAAAAGGAAATCGATCGCCAGAAAAAGGAAGTCGACGACCTGGATATAGCGCGGCAGAAGAACATAAAGGGTTTTCGCCCTTAGATCGAAGGTAGGTGCGATTGATTCCGTAGAAATTCCGGCAGACAGCCGCCGCCTCGGTCTCTTCGAAATCGATGCCGCGGCCCATGTCTACCACGTACTCCGGTACCCTTTCCGCGACAAAGTCTTGCTCGTGGCTGCCTGGGACCGCCAAGGCGACCCCGGGGCCGAATTTGTGGCGTGCACATAAACCTCAGGAAGCTGCTTGCTAATGCGAGATTTGGTGGCCTCCGCTATGAGTGATCGGCCACCCCACGACCAACCCCGTTTCCGCCGTCGCCGCCCGTATTTTCGCGCGCGACCTTCGATGCGAATGTGTGCACAAGTGAACAGATCTGGGCCGCAAGGCCTTCTAAGCTGTTAATTCGCGGGTGAAGTAAGCGCGTAGTTTCTGGCAGAGCGCGGCAGAAAATCATGAAGAGTTCTCGCCCTTAGTTTAGGTCCAGGCGATCACAATCTTACTTTCGAATCTTTAGAATGAAATGAATTAAACGGAGGTTCAAGAAATGCCTGTGAATGTGACTCCTTTACGCGACCGCGTCCTGGTGAGGCGGTTGGAAGAGAAAGAAACCGCGAAGGGCGGCATCATTATCCCCGACACGGCTAAAGAGAAACCTCACGAGGGGGAAGTGATGGCCGTCGGAGCTGGCAAGATCGAAAAAGGTAAACGGGTTCCGCTCGATGTAAAGGTGGGCGACCGGATTTTGTTCGGCAAGTACACGGGCAACGACATCCTGGTCGATGACCAGGAGTATCTGATCCTCCGCGAGGAGGAAATTCTAGCGAAGGTTAGCGGAATGGCCAAAGCAGCATCCGGCAAGAAATAGTTTTGCCGATCCAAACACTTTTAGACCGGCCACAAAATACCCATTCACCCAGGAGGGTGAAATTTAATGGCAAAACAAATTGTTACTGGTGAGAATTCGCGTCAGGCAATTCTGCGCGGCGTCAACATACTAGCGGACGCCGTGAAGATCACGCTGGGCCCAAAGGGGCGAAACGCGGTGATTGAGAAAAAGTTCGGCGCGCCGATCATCACTAAGGACGGCGTGACGGTAGCGAAGGAGATCGAACTTCAGGACCCACTCGAGAATATGGGCGCGCAGATGGTTCGCGAGGTAGCCTCCAAGACCTCGGACGTCGCCGGCGACGGCACCACCACTGCAACCGTTCTGGCTCAGGCCATCTTCCGCGAAGGCGTGCGGACGGTTGCCGCAGGTGCAAGCCCGATGGCCCTCAAGCGCGGCATTGATAAGGCCGTCGAAGTCGCCGTCGAAGAAATCAAGAAGCTTTCCCGCGACGTGAAGGGCGACATGATCGCACAGGTGGGTACTATCAGCGCCAACACCGACAAACAGGTCGGCAACATTATTGCCGAGGCGATGAAAAAGGTCGGGAAGGACGGCGTCATTACAGTCGAAGAATCGAAGACGATGGAGACGACGCTGGAAGTAGTCGAAGGCATGCAGTTCGACCGCGGCTACCTTTCGCCCTACTTCGTAACCGACCCAGAGCGGATGGAATGCTTGTTGGAAGACGTTTACATCTTAATCCACGAGAAGAAGATCAGCTCGATGAAGGACCTGCTTCCCCTGCTCGAGCAGACCGCCAAGATGGGCAAGCCTCTTTTGATCATCGCCGAGGACGTTGAGGGCGAAGCGCTCGCAACTCTGGTGGTGAACAAGCTCCGCGGCACCTTGCAGTGCGCTGCGGTGAAGGCTCCCGGCTTCGGCGATCGCCGCAAGGCCATGCTCGAGGACATCGCCACCCTCACGGGCGGCAAAGCCATCACGGAAGATCTCGGCATCAAGCTTGAGAATGTGAAGATCGAAGACCTCGGCCGCGCGAAGAAAGTCACCATCGACAAGGACAACAGTACGATCATCGCGGGCGCCGGCAAGGCCAGCGACATAGAGGGCCGAATCAAGCAACTCCGTACTCAGATCGACGACTCCAGTTCGGACTATGACAAGGAGAAGCTACAGGAACGTCTCGCGAAGCTCGTCGGCGGCGTCGCAGTGATTAAAGTGGGCGCGGCAACCGAGACCGAGCTGAAGGAAAAGAAGGCTCGCGTTGAGGACGCCATGCATGCCACACGTGCTGCAGTCGAGGAAGGCATTGTTCCTGGCGGCGGTACGGCTCTTCTGCGCTGCCTGCCGGCCCTAGAAAAGCTGAAGGTTCACGATGATGAAGCGATTGGGGTGAATATCGTGAGGCGCGCCCTGGAGGAACCGACGCGCCAGATTGCCCAGAACGCGGGCCACGAAGGCGCTGTGGTGGTCGGCCGCGTCCGCGATTCAAAGGATGAGAACTTAGGGTTCAATGCTGAGTCGGGCGAGTACACCGACTTAGTCAAAGCTGGCGTTATCGATCCTGCCAAGGTCACCCGCTTGGCGTTGCAGAACGCCGCGTCAATTGCCGCGCTGATGCTGACCACCGAAGTCCTGGTGGCCGACACCAAGGAAGAGGAACACAAGGCTGCCGTCGGCGGAGGCCATGGCGGGATGGGCGGGATGTACTAAGAAGATTTGGATCCTGTGGAACGTCTGCTCCTTGGCCTCTTCACTCGAAGTTAGGAGTCGCCTCAACATTCGAGATTGCGAGCGAGATGAAGAAATTGATCGGGAGGTGAATCACATCCGAGTCTACTGGGAGAGAATCGGCGTACTGGGACCTATTTATCGTTTGGCTGGTAAAGGCTTGAACGATCGGGAAATCGCCAGCAAGCTGAACCTCGCAGAAAGCAGGTTCAGGGCTGCATTTCATGGATGTTGCACTCTTTTAAGATGTCCAATCGAATGGAATTGGCTCGGGAAGCTGTCAGCACGGAGCATCCAGGCAGCCGGCACACTGGAAAGGTAGGACAAAATGGATCTTGATGGAGCACTTGAACTCGCAGTCGTGTCATCTTGGGATGACCTGGTTAATCCAGGTGAATCTTCTTCCATACATGTCGAGTATAGGAATATGTCCGAACTTCCTTTGAACTCCGTGGAAGTTTGGAAGATAAAGAATCGCGGCAATGGAACTTTAGTGTGCAGATACACCATCTCGTGATCTGGCTCCTCGCCCGTGGCCCAAGCAACTCTTGAAATGCATTTTGCAAACAATTATCGATCAACGATCTTGGCCGACAATCTTGATTTCATAATGCGGAATCAGCAGCAGTTCAGCCGACCTCCGGATCGTTCGATTTGCGGATTGGTCCAGATCGATCTTCCCAGCGAAGAGGAGAGGAAGAGCGCGGCTATTTGGAGCCGGGGCTTCCGTACTGACGCAACTGAAGCTCGGGCGGTTGAACTACCACAAGGGAAAGCTGCTTCAGTGTAACGAGTAACCAGTTAGAGTAACTCCCAGATAACTGAAAGGCGTGGTTTCCTTCTCTCTGCGTGTTACCAGCAGCCGCTGCACAGTTTCCGGATGGTCACACCACGCGCGGAAAGCTCTCCAAGCAATTGCACCACTCCCGGAGAAGGTTCACGGTCGCCCGGCACGATCACCGCCCATTCCAGATTCTCTCGAAATTCTTTTGACCGAATCTCCCACTGGCCGAAACACGGAGATTTTGTCTCGCCGATTTGAATGATGGACCAGTGCCGCGCTAACGCCAACGCGATAGCTTCACCAGGCTCCGGCCCAGATAGGATGAAGTGGTTGTTTCCGTGGATCAAGATGCCGACCATTCGTTTTCAAGCCTCTAGCCGCGGATCAGGAACCGGATAGCCAAGCGCAAAATGGTAGACGACTTGTCCGAGCTCAGGGGACAGATCCAAATATCGGTTCACTCGATCATCAAAAAACGCTCCGATGCCCGTTGCTCGCAGGCCCAGCGCCTCGGAAGCAAGATACATTCGCTGACCAATGGCACCTGCCTCGAAATGCACGTAGCGATATCCACGTTCGCCGTATCTCCGGAATGCACTCTCAAAATCGCCGATCATCGAGAACGCTACACAAGCGTTACCTGCCAGCTCTTGTCCCAGACTGAGAGCTGCTGCTACCACGCGTTGGTCGCCTTCCTTGATTTTTTCCAACTCTGCGTGCTCCGGCCAGTAGCGGTAAACACCCAGCTTCAAGCCGTCGACGCGGTGGACGTATAGATACAGTTGGACGAGCGGAGCCGTAGCGAAATCGGCGAAGAGACGTCTCTGTGCTGCTGTGAGAAGAATTGCAAGTTGCGAAAGCGAAATCGATTCCTCCCCACCCCTGAAGTCAAGAGCAGAACGCCGATTACGAACGACATCGCCGAAGCTAAGACTTGTGGAGAAATTAGGCAGCAGGCTGATTTCACCACGCCCGGGTGGCTTCGCTTGGGCAATCGAAGGAATAGTAGTTTGCGTGAGCTTCGTAGCGGCGTGGATTCGCTCAAGGAGGGGATAGGCTACTTGCTCCTCTGATAAGCGATTGGGCCGACCTCCAAACAAAACTGTCTCGACTGGTTCCAGCGGCCGCACAGGAATGGATGGGCCGTGAAGCTCGACGATTAGCATGGGCCACTCATCCTTGTGCAGAAGGCACAGTTCCGCAACGCTGTCATCTGGGAACTGGCCAAACGCAAAACTTTCGCATCCGATGGATCGAGCAGCGAGGGTGAGGGCCTGCCAGGCATGTCCGAGGTCGTGCAAGCAGTACCTATAGGCGCGGTCCTGGTATTTCCAGGCTTCGCGCCAGGCAATGCTCGTCAGAATGAAAATGAGCGGGGCAGAGGTACCGTTAAGTTTCCCGCCAAAATCTCCGATGGCGCGTTGCTCCACCGTGTGGGATGAGGGACGGTAATGATAGAGGCCATCGGGCCAGTCGACCAACCCTTGCGAGCAAAAGTGAAATTCGGTGGGA
Organism: uncultured Acidobacteriota bacterium; assembly: GCA_963729525.1. Lineage (GTDB taxonomy): Bacteria > Acidobacteriota > Terriglobia > Acidiferrales > UBA7541 > Palsa-295. The sequence goes on along the minus strand of CAVSOB010000004.1, from coordinate 23,226 downwards.
TGGAGATTCCCGGAAGAAGGATTCACGCGCAGAGAGTAGACGGCTCCAGTGGACGAGACTCGCTTAGACGCACTAATCGAGGCGGAATAGAACATTAACCGCGACAGGAATTCCGCACCATCCCCATCCAGAGTATTCCCTGTTTTGCCCCTGAGCACTTCAAGAGCTGAAATCAGTGGAGCTGGCGGGTCGGCCGGTAAATCTAGGACGGGGACGTCCTCATAGTGCCGAAATGGATTGGGCATATTGGCCCAATCGAGATAGTGCTGAGTTCCCCGAAGCGATTCGACACTGTGCTTCGTCAACTCATGGTATTCCCGCCAGCTCATGCAGGATGAATCCTTACGACACTGTTCTGGCAAAACGGGCATTCGAGTGTGGTTGATTTCAATTGTCAGCGAAAGCAAACGACGTTTGGCAGACGGCCAAAATGCTCCGTCCGGTAGATGTTACAGCACTCCCAGTAATCGTGGTTTGCGCAGGCTTAGAAAATTACAAGTTTCTAATGCTCCGATTGGGCTTGGCGGACTGTCGACTTTCCTAGGATTTTGAGAGGCAAAAACAAGCGGGTTTTCTAATCCCTCGCACTCCTTGCGTCCTTGTCCAAACTTGCACGAGGAATATCGCAGATTTCGTGTAATTACCGCAAGTGTGTCCCAACCCCATTCGAAAGGGAAACACATCACGATTGCTGGACAGGCACAGACGCGACAGCAGTCACCTTCGGAGATTTGGCGAGCGAAGCCGAGAACCGCTCTTTCAGCTAGGCCCTCGACCACTTTCTGATCGTAGGGTACTACAATGCGGTACGCCTCTCCAACGGACGAATAGTCACGTTGAGTCCGACCAAGCCTGCGGTGCCTTGGATTAGGGGCTTCCGACACTTCTGACATTTTTCCGTCATTGCTACGACTGTATTTGATACTGCTGTTTGGTCGGGATTTGATACTCGCAGAATGATCGTCTGAACACTCACGTCACGACAAACAGGACATGGGAAACGCACTATGCACTCGAACATATACCGTACGCCTTCTGTCATCGTTTCTCCAAAAACCGCGCGACCACCGTAACCGGTTCAGGGGTAATCAACGACACCATATCCAAACAGGCCAACGGAATCTGTTCAAAACAGCACATATGCATCCGAGCGGTTAATTGATTGTTCCTTAGGGTAGGCCTTTGCTGCTTCAGAGATCCACACTTTGACCCGGGCGGCGGGTGATCGTGCTCGGTCCCAATTTTCGAAGGTCCTTGTCACGCAATAGAAACAGACTTTCCTGGATATGTCTTGAGCAGGCCGAGACAATCACGTAGGGCACTCCCAGGAAACGCTTCGAGGCCACTCGCGTGACTTGCAAAGAATTGAATTTGCTTGACTTCAGCCTCGCCAACATACGCTTGACAGCCCTCCGAATGGTCTTGGGTCCTTCGAAGCCGAAGACACTCGATTTGATTTCGCCCGCAACGCAGAAGAACCTCCACCGCACATCGTGGATTTTGCGATTCAATTCGTACCCATCGAGATCCTTAACTAATCTCCAACCAGTGGCACAGGGCTCGCTATCGAATTGCAGCGCGTCCGGCAACAATGTCTCATCCTTGAAAAGAACGGTTCCCGTATTGATCGTCTTTGTCATTCGGATCCTCACGTCTACAGTAATCTATTGTTTCGTCCAAGCGAGCGTCTCGGGCCAACGGACGGGGGTACGCTGCGGGAAAGCTAAATTGGCGGCCGATATTCGTGTTCTTGATGGCCAGCGCTTCCTAGGGGTCTTGCCCTTGACCAATTCGGTGGGAAGAGAAGAACTGACAGTTGGCGAGCCGCAGCCGAACATCTTGCACTCCGTTTCATCAATCACTTGCGCCTCGGAAATAATGTTTATCTGGAGACTCCATCACATCGCTCCGAGCCCCACGTTTCACAGACTAAAGTGACTCAGCAGTTGGCCGCATAGTGAAATCTCGATTCTGTTTGATAAAGACCAAAGCCAAAATCGCTATGGTGGCACCCGCACAACCCACGAAATGCAGAAGTATTTGATAATTCGCGGAGGGATGCCACGCCACGGCCAACAGCAATGCCGTAATCGATACTCTCTGGATGGTTTCCCTACTCATCGGCAACCTCATTTATTCCACCCTTACCTTCGCGCTGCGCTAATTAGATTGGCCCGTGTGTGCAGCCTTCGCTTTTGCAGGCGTGATGCCAGCTTCCGTGCATAGCTCTTGTTCTGCTCTGATCCAGTCTTCGACATCCTTACCTGGCTCACAGTTGCGTTGGGTGTACAGCTCGTAAGCCCGGTGCGCAATATCTTCTCTCGAAAGTTCTTTGCGTTCGATCATGGCAACCTCCTTGGTTGTAGCACGAGGGGCAGCTCGTGCCCCTCGTGTGTGACTGTGATCTACATCTACTTGCCGTTTGCTGAGACGCTGATCTTGATCTGCTTCGGCTTCGACTCCTCACGCTTAGCCATATGCAGGGTCAATACCCCATTGCGATAGTCAGCTCGAATATTCTCGGAGCTGACCGTGTTCGGAAGGGAGAAGCTCCGCACGAACGAACCATAGGCGCGTTCGATCCGAAGGTAGTTATCCTCCTTGACGTCCTTCTCGAACTTCCGCTCTCCCCGGATCGTCAACGTGTTGTTTGCAATGCGGACATCAATGTCCTTGTCTTGAAAGTCCGGCAGCTCGGCCTTTACGACCAATTCATTCTCGGTTTCGTAGATGTCTACGGGTGGCGCCCACGTTGCTAGGTCGGCATGACCCGAGCGCTCGCGAGTAAAGTTGTCCTCAAATAGACGATTGACTTCGTCCTGTAGCGTTAAACCACGGGACTGGTCCCTGCGGGTGATGGTATTCATGAATCTCCTTAAATGTCTTACTGGTGTCTTGGCGAGGGGTAGATCAGGTAACTTCCGTGTGTTCAGGTGAACTGAAGAATCCCAGGTCCGCAATCACAGTGGGCGCATGCTGTCGCATTGTCAAGGAAATTACGACCCTGTAATGGAAATAGTCGATCTATGAGTCGTAGGTGCATCCCAAGCGGAGCACTCTAACGCCCTTAGAGCCACCGGCCAACTCCGCATGATTTCCCAGATGGGCAACGTATAGCTGGTGTCTCGATACGAAGAAATAAAACCCTAAACCGACCGGAGGCTATCTGTTGCGGCGGGATCGGTTTGCTTCTAACGCGTCGAGAAGTCGCTTGTCCGAGGCTGTCATTCTCTTCTCCGCTAAAATCTCGTTGCCCTGATCACTCGGCCTCTAAATACCTTGTCGGGACCTTTACCAAGGATTCCTTTCACGATCAACTAGTCCGTTGTGGCAGAGGACTAGCGGGTCGGCGAGCAGCTCATCTTCCTTGGCAGATGAAGGAACATGAGGCCTTGGCGCACCTGTCTTCCCAAGGAAAACACGTAGTTGCTTCCAAGGGCGGTCATTGGATCCAGCTTGACGAGCCCGATCTTGTGATTGAGTCAATTCGTGAAGTGGTTGAGTCAGTTGGTCGTAGAAGACCGCAAATGAGCGGAAAGGGCATGTTTGTGAAAGTGTGCAAAACTGAACAGATGCGAAAAATCGTAAGCGCTATAAATACGGGTAAGCCGGGGTACCGATGGTGTCGTGATCGCGCTCCGCTTAAACCCGAGCGGAAGCCCCCTTCGAAAGATTGGCGACAATCGGCCCCGGCACTTCATATTCAGGCGTGCTGAATGACGGGATACGGTAACCGCGACAAACCAGAACGCAAATCAGGATGAGTCGGATTTGTGGAAGGGCGACTCAACGAGTTGCGACGTCGATGGGAAAAAGCGGCAGACGAGCGCGAGAAGAATGAGGTGTCCGAACAAATCCGCGAATGGCAATCGTTTAGCCAATTTCGGAGTTGAAGCGCACGCTGCTTCAGGAGGTACTCTTCCGTGCAAGACACAGCCAGCAGAATCCTTCTCGACCGAATGGACCAAGCCTTCGTTGATTATTCTCAGCAAGCCGAGCGCCTGAGCGCGCTTCTAGCCAAGCCCTTGGGCACGTCCAGTTGGACGCTCTATCACGATCTTCAAAAGCAGCGCACAGTGGAAACCATCGCCTACGAGCGGTATCGCAAACTTCAAGAAGAGCTGTTTGCGCGCATCGCACCGGCTGTGCCGGACCGCCCTCAATCCAGCATCGCCTGACGATCCCTCAAGACCATCATTCGAGGAATTCGCTCGCGCTTGAAACCCAGACCTATGGACATCAAACAGGCCCGGTAAGTCGGATCATCGGAAACTAGCTTTTGCAGGTGGCCGGGACGTTCCAGCTCGGATTACTTTCGAGAAACTCTCTTACCCCCATCAATCTCAGACTGAGATAGGTAGTGATAATCCCTGTTCTCGACATCTATTATCCGTGCAAGAATGCGTTGCCTTTCAAAACGGGATCGCTGCGGACCGCTGATCAGGAATACCACGGAAGCTGTAGCTTGAACGGAACGCCACGCCACGCGTGCAGCAATCCGTCGAGAGCTCGTGACTTCACAACATCGCCGCCAGTGAATCTGCCTTGCTTCTGAGATAGGCTGGCTAATGCGAGAGGTTTTCAAGGGTCCAGATATTGTCACTGCTAGTCCAGCCATTGAGGGCAAGGCGGCGACCGCCTGGGGAAGGTATCGCAAGAGTTTCGCCCGCCGCGCCCGCATTTTCCCAAATCAGATTTTCGTCGCCGAGCAGGCTGACATGGAGAACCGCGTTGCTCCCGGTTGTGGCGGATGTGATGAAAAATCCTTTGCCTTCGGCGTCCCACTTCAACGCGACGATTTTCTTTGAGCTTTTCACTTCGAATTGAGCGATAGGCTCGCCGCGAAGGGAGAGGATACGGATGGGGCCGGCCATCGAGGATGTTACGGCGACGCGGTCGCTTTGAGGAGAAATGTCGAGACACCAAGAATCGTCTCTGGGAACGATGGGAAAGCGGAAGAGTTCCGGACCTCGGCCTTTGACGGGATCGATGGCGGTGACGACAAGTTCCTTGTCATCGTCGGAGGGCTCGCCAATGATGCAGATGCCTGAAGCAACGCGGGCGCAGGTGATTAGACTGTAGCGTCGCGCGATGAACAGTTGGCGCACAAGACCACTCTCGAGCGAGATGAGATTCACAGGTTCAGGACCTTGCGCGGGGAAGCGGCCTGCCTCGCCAACTCCCAAGTAGACAAGCTGCCGCCTACCGGGCACGACATTGGGATTGCGACCATAGCCGGAGGGGATGAGCAGCTCAGCCAAATTTTGATCAAGAGATTGTTTGTAGACTTTGAATTCGCCGGAGCGGTTGGAGACGAAGATGAAGGTCCTATCGTCTAACCAGTCGGTAATAGCCTCTGAGCTGTCGTTCAAAGGAAAATGGCGAATTTTTTCGACTCGCGTATTGTCCGTAGCCAAATCGGCCACGAACGATGCAAGAGTGAAGACGGATTTGAGGAAGGCGATACTTTTGCCGTCGGCGGTTTCGCTGAAGCCGCGGGGGCAGAAATTAGACCAGTTGGTGAGCTGATACGGATTTCCGAGTGGTTTGAGTGTGCGTGCATCAAGATGAAAATCCCACAAATTGCAACTTGAACCCGCAAACGAGTGGGGATCCTCCTTGGAATGAAGCAGCTCACCATCAGGACGCCAGAAGAAATCGATCAGCCCTTTCGTGTTGTCCTCGCCGAGAATTTTCACCGGCGACGAACCTTGCAAGGCGCTAACGAGGAGGGCGCTGCCCGAAGGGCTGCTGCTCTTATAGACGACGTGCTTGCCGTCGTTTGACCAGCGAACATCGGACAGTGAGTGCTCATCATCGACAGCGAGCAGCTTGCGAGTCTCTTCGGTGCGTAAGGACATCAGCCAGACTTCGCGATCGCCGAGCTTACCCGCTTTTGCTCCAAAGGCGATGAATGAGCCATCGGGAGACACGGAATAAGCAAGAGCGTTGTCACGAAGCTTGCGTGGCGCGGCGCCCAGCGCCGAGAAGGACCAAATGCTCGAACCGGTGGAGTTCAATGATTCGCGTTTAAACGCGATTGGCGATTTACCATGATGAGCGTTGGCGAAAAATCCAGAACTATCAGGGAGCCACGTGCCGACGATTTCCCATTCGAGAGTTCGCGATTTGATCTCTTCGGGCTGCGGCACTTCACGTGTTTCCCCGGTCGCGATGAGCTGAATGCGGACACCATTTGAGTCACTGAAGGCGAGGAGCTTCCCGTCGGGAGAAATCGCACCGGAGAAGACGCGATTTTCGAACGAGCTGTTAGTGAGCTGTTTCATGGCGGGTGAGAGGGGAGCGGTTCTTTGGAGTGTTTGCGGGCTAGTCCACCAGAAAATCGCGGTGGAGATTACGAGAACGGCTATCACGACGATCGGGGCAATTGCATAAATCGGCTTAAATAAGCGTTGCGGCGATTTTTGATGCGGCAATGTGCTCATAGCCCCGCTCCAAACGGCGGTCTGTTAACGCCCCCGGCGAAGCAGCCGCCCGGGAGAATTCCCGGGGGCCACGTTGCGCTGACCATAGCGTTGATCATCGTGTTCACCATACTTCTGTGCGCCATTTGCGACTGATTTCGTTGCATGTCTTCCTGCTCAATTGTACCCATTAACTGTCCGGTTTGTACCGCCAGGTAGACAAGTCCCCGAATGCCCAGCTTCGGTACTGATCCGTGTGAATGAGGCATGCGGACGTTACATCGATGGTCTGCGCTAAGGTGAAGCGCGACGAACGACTGCGAGCCGAGCTGCTCTATCAGAAACTGGATGCGTTATAGATGTTCGCGACATTCATCTTCCCGGTTAAGGCATTCTTGATTCCTTGCCCTACCCGGCGTGCATTTCCTTTCGCCGGCTCACCGCGTCACCATCTCCACTTTTTAATTCGCCGAAAACAATCGTTGAGAGAAGGGTCATCGCGCCTAGGACAAAAAACGCCCTATGGATGCCGTGAAGGAATTGTGAGGCATTGGAAGTATGGCGATCGGGAATGAAAAAGGCAGTCACCAGCGATGCCGAAGCGACGCCAAAACTGATGGACATCTGCTGCGCCGTGCTCGCGATCGAACTCGCACTGCTCGCCTGTTCCTCGGTCACGTCCGCATACACCAGCGTGTTCACGCTCGTATATTGCAGCGACGTGAAAAACCCGTAGCAAAACAGTTCCGCCACGATCAGCCAGACGGGTGTGCTCTCCCCGATGGTGGCAAAAAGCAAAATCTGCGCACCGATAAGCATCGTGTTTGATATCAGTACGGCACGGTAACCAAAGCGAGACAAAATTCGCGGCATCGTCACCTTCAGGCTCATGGCAGCGATCGCCTGCGGCATCATGAGCAGGCCGGATTGAATCGGTGTGAACCCGAGCCCCACCTGATACAAAAGTGGAAAAAGAAATGGAATGCCGCCGATGCCTAATCGTGTGATAAAGCTGCCGCTCACAGCGGAGCGAAATGTGCGAATCCGAAACAGAGCGAGTTGCAGCACTGGATGCTCCGTTCTCGTCGCGTGAAAACCGTAGCCAGCCAGGAGGATGATGGAAACCACCAAGAGCCCCAGGGTTTCACTCGTGGTCAACGTATGTTCACCAAACACTTCCAGCACGTACGAAAGCAAGGCGACGCCGGAGCCAAAGAGAATTAGCCCGGCCACATCGAGGGGATTGGTATGCTCGCGGTAGTCCGGCAGGTGCCGGTAGACCATATACAGGCCGGCGAGGCCAATCGGAATATTCACGAAGAAAATAAGCCTCCAGTGGAAGTACCCGACGATCAGGCCACCTGTAATCGGTCCCAGCATGGGGCCAATCAAACCGGGTATGGCCACGAAACTCATGGCGCGAACGAGTTCGGATTTGGCGAACGTCCGCACCATAGTGAGTCGACCCACAGGCACCATCATCGCTCCGCCACAGCCCTGCAGAATGCGAAAGGCAACCAGCACATGGATGTTGCTCGATATGCCGCAGAGAAATGACCCTAACGTGAAGATGCCGATTGCAGAAGCGAATACCCGCCGGGTTCCGAACCGATCCGCCATCCAGCCGCTAATAGGAATGAAAACCGCAAGGCTCAGGGTGTAGCTTGCCAGCACGGATTTCATGCTGAGCGGAGCCACGTGGAGTGCTGCTGCGATCGTCGGCACTCCAGTATTTAGAATCGTGGTGTCTAGCGACTCCATAAAGAACGCCACCGCGATCAGCCATGGCAGCAGCCGCTTGCTGGAAGGGGCCAGCAAGGGTTGCGATGGAGCTTCGATCGAAACGGGCGGACTCACATTAATTGGAGCGGGCTGCATCGGCCTTCGTGATCGCCTTCATTGCGAGGCCACTTCCCAAGCTTAGCAGTTCATTTCTGTGCTCGAAACTGGGCAGCGGAGACAGAACATGCTCGCAGCCCCTTTCGAGAAATTCTCAGATTTTAGGGTGGTTTGTTGCCGAACGGAAATACAATGGAGTGGTCGCAGCGCCATCGCTGCGATCCTGGATCAGGCGTTACTCGATTTCGCGATGGCCATGGTGGCGTCTTAATGAATGGGAAGAGCTTCGTGAAAAAGATCCTTCGCTTCTTTCATGTCGTTCAATTGGCTGCGCTCATCATACTGGCTCTTGCCGCAGCGGCTGTGAGTCTCGACGCTCATGCCGTGCTTAAATCTTCTTCGCCAGCAGCCGGCAGCGTGGTGGCCGGCCCTGACGTTCCCGTCACGCTCACCTTCAACGTGCGCGTGGACGCCGCGCGTTCGCGACTGGAGTTGCTCCTGCCGGACGCTAGCACGATCCCTCTTCCCGCCGGCGAGCAGCCTTCTCCCGATACTCTCGCTTCAAAAGTGAACGGCCTCAAGAGCGGAGCCTACACGATTCGCTGGCAAGTGCTTGCCCCCGATGGACACATTTCTCGCGGCGAGATTCCCTTCACGGTGAAAAATCCCTGATGTCAGCCGGACTTTTCCGCGCATTTGGCTTTCTCACCGTTCTTCTCCGTGCGGCGATTCTCTGTTGCCAGACCGTCGCGGTGGGCGGGATTATTTTTCTTCTTGCCGTCGCGCGCGCCCCGCAACTTCGACGAGAGGCATGGCTCCGGCCCGCCTGGGGGGTGATTCGCTGGGGCGCGTTGGGTTTTGCCATTTCCCAACTCCTTTTCGTCACAAGCAATATCCTGGTTCTCACCTCCTCTACCGACCTCTCCGTTCGCGACGTCTTAAGCGCCAATTTCGTCATCGCCGGGCTTCTGGGGATCGCCGCGGGCCTTGCCCTGTTCTTCTGGCCGGGGCGTCTGTTGGGCCGGGCTAGCTTCTTTGCCCTGATTCCTGCGGCCGCTATGATCGCGGCCGCTGTTATGACAAGCCATGCTGCCTCCCGCATGGAGGATCGCTTTGCTCTGGTCTCGATCACCACGGTCCACTATCTCGCGACCGCGGCATGGATCGGCGGTGTGATCTCTCTGTTGATGGTCATGAAGAATGTTGACGATCTGGAGATTCTCGCTCCGATCAGCGGAAGGTTCTCCCGTCTCGCCCAGGTCAGCGTCTTAATTCTGCTTCTTGCTGGCCTCAGCCTCAGCTTCTGGTTCGTCGGATCGTGGAGTGCTCTCTACGGCACCTCATACGGGATCATGGTGATTACGAAAGCGATTTTTCTTGGCTGTTTGCTGCTGCTGGGAGCCGCCAATTATTTCCTCGTCCGGGCGATCGGCAGACGCTCGAGCGATGCGGATATAAAGATCAGCTTGGTTCGCTTCGCGGAAGTCGAAATCGGCATCGGCCTCACCGTGATCCTCGCCGCCGCGTCGCTCACTTCCCAACCCCCCGGCGTCGATCTCCCCCAGGATCGCGTCACGCTTCAGGAGATCGTGGCGCGCTACTCTCCGCGCATGCCCCAGTTCACGAGTCCCCCAGTGAAAGCAGTGGCGAAATCCGAGAATGAGGAGCGTCGCCAAGCCAGCGCCGCGGGACTCAGGGTTCCTTCTTCCTTCGTTCCCGGGGAGTCGGGATTCGGGACCGATACGCCGGACGACATCGCCTGGTCCGAGTACAACCACGCATGGGCGGGCGTGGTCGTCTTCCTGATGGGCATTCTGGCGCTCCTCTCCCGCAGCAGATATTTTGCATGGGCTAAAATATGGCCATTGACGTTCCTCGGTCTGGCCGTCTTTCTGTTTTTACGCTCCGATCCCGAGAACTGGCCCATCGGGCCCAACGGCTTCTGGGAAAGCTTCGGGTCGGCGGACGTTCTTCAACACCGCATCGCCGTTGTTCTCATTATCGTGTTTGCGATATTTCAGTGGCGGGTCGAAACAAATCGCGTGCACTCCCACGCGGCAGCCCTGGTATTTCCTGTGGTTGGCGCGCTGGGCGGCGTGGTCCTGCTCACTCACACGCACGGCCTCAGCAATGTGAAGGAACAACTTCTCGTGGAGATCAGCCATACGGCAATCGCGATTTTCGCTGTGATCGCGGGGTGGTCCCGCTGGCTGGAACTTCGCCTTCCGTCAGAGAACCCCACACGCAAATATCTCGCGTGGGTCTGGCCAGTCTGCTTTATCTTGATCGGCGCGATTCTGATGGACTACCACGAATCCGACTTAAGTAGCTACAACGTATTCTTCCGCTAGAAGCTGCGGATTTTCTATGCTGGATGCGGAGCACTACATGGTCTCCCTCGGAAGGTAGACGCTTGCTTCACAGCCAGAGTACACTCCTGACGAGGGAAGCTCCTATGAGAACGGAGGGTGCGCGCATTTCGATTTGGAAACGTGATGGTCGTCGAGAGTAAACCGCTAGTGCAGTGCTAAACCTACGAAACAAATCCGAATATTTGAACGAGATCTTACCTCTCGCGCTTCACGCGCTCTGGGCGAACAAGCTCCGGGCAGGGTTGACCATGCTCGGAGTCATTATCGGTAGCGGCTGTATCGTTCTTGTCGTCACGGTAGCACTCGTCGGCAAGCGCTACATCCTGACTCAGATCGAAGCTAGCGGCTCCAATCTTGTCTACGCCGGCATCACGCGCTCAAACAATTCGTCGCCTCTCACCTTGAGTGACGAGATTTCGACCGACGACATGGAAGCAATGCAAACCGACATTCCGCAAGTTACGGTAGCTGCGGGAGCCGCCGAGTCACCGATGTCCGTTGTTGCGGCAGGCGTTGAGCGGTCTGTAAAACTGGTCGGAGTAACTGACGGTTTCCAGCAGATTCGCAGGCTGGTTGTGCTTCGCGGCCGCTATTTCGACTCCGATGACATGATGACCCATGCGAAAGTCTGTTTGCTGACCCAGGAACTAGGAGAACGCGTATTTCCAAATCAGAACCCGGTGGGACAGGAAATTCGAGTCGGCGACCTGCGCTTCGCCGTGATTGGCGTGTTTCGCGAACGGATTTCCACCTTCGGTCAGGCGGAAATCGCGCGCGAGACCGTGCTCATCCCTTTCGGACTGATGAGCTACTACAAGGGAACGAAATATCTCAGCACGTTGTATGTGCAGGCAGATTCGCCGGAAGCTGTTCCCGGCGTGACGAGACAAGTGGCGCAGATTTTGAAAAGCCGCCATCGCCCAGGAGCAGAGTATGATGTGGAGAATCTCACGTCATTGTTAGAATCGGCGCGAAATATTTCGAGAGCGCTGACGGTCCTTCTGGTAGTGATCGCGTTCATCTCACTAGCGATTAGCGGGATCGGAATAATGAACATCATGCTCGTCACCGTCACCGAGCGCACCCACGAGATCGGAATCCGTAAGGCAGTGGGCGCTCCGCGCGACGCAATTCTCTATCAATTTTTGATGGAAGCTTTCCTAATCAGCGGGACCGGCGCGCTGGTCGGAATTCTCATCGCTATTGCAATTGCCAGTGCAATCAATCTCATTCTACGGGTGATCCCAGACGCGATGGGTATTCACGTTCCAGTGTCGTGGATTTCTGTGGTGCTGGCATTTGCGGTGTCGTGCTCAACCGGTCTTCTGTTCGGCTACTTGCCTGCAAATCGGGCCGCCCGTCTGCATCCGACGGAATCGCTGCGATATGAATGACGGTCGTATTAAGAAGCTCGAGGGAATCATCGATCCGGATAGAGCAGCGCCCAATCGGTATTTTTTCACGGGTTCCGGTCACTCGGGAGTGTCCCCGTCGTGGGACTTAAGCTGTCGCACGTCTTTTTGTTCGATATTGTCCAGCAATTGCCCTCGGCGGGTGAGGTAGCGCTTCAGGGTTTCACCGATTTGGACTGGCACGACGGCTACTTGATTGTACGCGGCCTCTCGCCACGAAATTGGACCGCGAGCGGGAATTAGATGAGTACCCCATTGGAACATGAGTCCGAAGTTCCACAGAATCAGCAGCATGCTGGCGGCTTGCGCGACTAGCAAGGTTCGGCGCTCGTTCCACACGCGCGCGAAATAATCGATAAAACCCGCGAGCCCCAGAATGAAAAGCCCGGTAAGAGACACGAAGAAGCGGTTGCCAAAAGACGAAAGCCCGTCCCAGTCCTGATAACACCCGATTAGATAGAGAAAGGCTGCAAAGGCAATGATCGAATACAGACCTAGAATTTCGTCACGCTTGCGAAGCAGCCACAATCCGACTACGGCGGGGAGGGTAATGGGAGTCCAGCTGAAAAGACCGTGATCGGCGGAGAAGCAAACTTTCAAGAGCGCCGGTGAATTCAGAAACCAGCTCTCTCCGTAACCGAAATTGAGGTAACTGCCGTAAATCACTTTCTTGACCATAAGGGTGGGCAGAAACACGGCGAAAACCACGAGTAAAAATGCCACGTTTCGTAGAAATTGTTGGCCGACTGATTTCCAATCGTGCCGGGTCAGTTTTTGCCAGTAGCTTGACAAAGATTCCAATGCCGGGAACAACAGGAGAATTGCGTTCGGAGAATAAACATCCATCATGAGGCCGGCCATTGCTCCCAATATGACCCATTCGGACCACGAACGGCCATCGCGCGTGCGATCCCAATACCAGACGAACAGCACGACGATAAATGCGGAGAGAGCATGAGACCACGATGGATTGAAGTACATGTAAAGCGGCAGCGAACTCGCGAACCAAACTCCCAGAGTGGCGAGAAATGCATATTGCTCGGAGACATATTTGCAAGCGAGGCGAAAGGAGATCCAAAGAGAGAGGAAGCCGTAGAACGCCGTTCCCAGCGCTATGGAGAAAACATATGGTTTTGCAAACCCGTCCGGCGGCACATGGCCTCCGAGAGCGTCGTACAAAAGCACGCAAACATGAGCGGCCAGCAAAAATGGAGACCAGAGAATCGCGGGGCCAATCGCAAAATGGTTATCCACATGGCCTGTGGGCGTGTACTCCGTCGGAAGAACATTGCCTGACGCATCCGTTCTGCTCATACGGAAGGTAGGATTGGCTCTCAGCCAGTCCTGCTTGAAATTGAGATCGTGCTGGATGAGAAGAGCGCGACCAAAAGCGTAATATCCGACACCGTCGCCTCGGACCCAGGGATTCACGAGGGGCAGCGAGAGGACGAATAGGACAACGAGAATTTTTTCGTAACGCGAGAGCCTAGCCAATCGGCGTCGTCCTCGAATGAATTGCAGTATTGTTCAAGGCTAGAATCTCCCGCGGTTGCGATTGCCCTACGAGGCGGCCTTTGTGTTAAACGCAAGCATATGGTCCTGACGATCCCATTTTCTGAGTATGGCGATAATCGAAAGCGGCGGAAGCGGAAGCCATGGATCGATCAGGCGAAAGATCGGCGTCAACACGTTCAAAACGCGAATCTGCCCTATTCCGAAGGTCCGGCGCTTCAATAATTTGCCGTTCAGCCACCACGCCGGGACGCCGGGGCGGTTAAACTTCAAAATCTTCTCGACTTGAAACCCGGCTTGTTGCGCAACATCAGTAAGTTGTTCCTCGGTATAACGCCGGCAATGTCCGAGTACTTCGTCCAAGGTACCGTAGACTTTGGGGCCAAACGGAACCAGGATGATCGCGGTTCCACCATCTGCCAGAGTGGCATGGATATTTCGCAGGACGCCGACATCGTCGGGGATATGTTCGACGACATTCAGGCAGACAACGGTGTCGAAGTTTTGATCCTTGGGAAAGGAGTCCCCGTTGGCACCATCGATATAGGCCACATTCATGTAGGGCCGAGTGCCCCGAAGCGATTCGAGGTAGTTCAAGTAGGCTGGGTTTACATCCGTCGCCCAATAGATAGAACGGGGCATGAGGTTCACGGACATATTGCCGGTACCAGCGCCGATCTCGAGAACTCGATCTCCGACGTGGGGCCTTACGACATCCGCCATCCATTTGTTGAAGCGCGGAGCGCGATTGAGTCGTTCGAGGATTTCTCCGCCCTGGGCATCCTCAGTGTAGATGCGGCTCGATGCGCCGTAATGGAGGATCGCCCACAGCGCCCGTGCGCCATCTCGCCAGCCAATTTTCTTTCCTTCGCGATAGGTACGGCCCGAATAGCTGATGGGAACTTCGAATACTCGCGCGCCGCGCTTTGCGAGCTTGATGGCGAGCTCGGGCTCAACGTCAAAAGTGGAGCTTTCGAGCGGGATGCTCTTCAGCAGGTCGGAACGAACCATCTTGTAACAAGTTTCCATGTCGGTGAGATTGAGGTCGGAAACCAAGTCGCACAGGAAGGTGAGCAATTTATTACCGAGCGCATGGCGGAAGAAAAGGGCGCGCTTGTGTCCACCGGACATAAAGCGCGACCCAAAAACGGCGTCGGCGTCCTCATAGAGAAACAGCTCAATCATCTGCAACAGGTCCCAGGGATGATATTCGAGATCGGCGTCGTGAATAACGACAAGCTCGCAATCGACGTGCGCGAGGGCTGTGCGAATCGCAGCGCCCTTGCCTTCATTCTTATCGTGCTCAAGCCACGTCCACTCGAGCTTCGTGTCTGGCCGATCTCGTTCGAGCGAGCGACGAAAGCGCGCGATGGCTTCGGGTGTGGCATCCTTCGAGCCATCATTCACCACGACGACCTGGACCCGGTGCAGAAGCGGCGAAGTCTCGAGGATTTTGAGGCGTTCGAGGCTCGCTTCGACGAGGTATTGCTCGTCATAAGCCGGCACGATCACGGAGAGGCTCGTGCTGGTTTGCTGTCGGTCAGACTCAGCTCGATAGGCAGAGGTTCCCGTAGCCGGACGTAACCAACGTCGTTTATTCACGCGCTGACGCGGCAAGCCAGCTTCGACGCGAGTGCTTTCTTCAGTCATCCTGCGTCAATTCTACTAGAGTAATGCCCTCGAAAGCAGCTTGTGGCATGCCGCATTGTCGCGCGGTCCAAGAACTCGACGGATGCATTGATGCCCAACCAATAGCTTTGTGTTTTCCAGTAAACTGGCTGCCCAGTGAGGGATAGCCACTTGCACAAACTTAGGTCGTACTTTCATCAGAGTTTCATCGCGCTCCTCGTTCTTTTGCTTCCGGGGTCCGCAGTTGCCCAGTCAGTGCCTCCACAACTCATGAGCGGCCTCAAATGGCGACTCATTGGCCCATTCCGTGGAGGTCGCGTGGTTGCTGTCGCAGGCGTGCCAGGCGACTCGACAACCTTTTATTTCGGAGCGGTTAATGGCGGCATCTGGAGAACAACCGACGCTGGAACTGTCTGGCGGCCAATCCTTGACAACCAGCCTGTCGGCTCGATCGGTGCAATCGCTCTGGCACCGTCTGACCCTAAGACGATCTTTGCCGGAACTGGCGAGTCCGACATTCGGTCCGACTTGTCTTCTGGCAATGGCGTTTACAAATCGAGTGACGGCGGCTCGACCTGGACGCACGTAGGCTTAGAGAATACGCGCCAAATCAGCCGAATCGTAGTGGATCCTCGAGATCCGAAGATCGTGTACGTGGGTGCTCTCGGTCATGCCTACGGACCAAACGAGGAGCGAGGGGTTTACAAATCCGTTGATGGAGGGGCGCATTGGGCCAAGGTCCTGGATAAAGGACACGAAATCGGCATTTCAGACCTGGCGATCTGTCCCGGCAACTCGCAGCTCCTGTTTGCCGGCGCATGGAATTCGCATCGTCCGCCCTGGAGCACGTATGCTCCTATCGACGGACCGGGTGGCGGCCTGTACCGCTCTCAAGATGCCGGAAAGACATGGTCTCGGCTCGACACTGGTCTGCCGGAAGGTGATTGGGGGCGCATCGGAATCGATGTTGCGGCAGATGGTAAACGCGTTTACGCAGTTATCGAGGCGAAGAAAGCAGGTTTGTACCGGTCCGACGATGGTGGCGATAGTTGGACTCTGGAGAACACGGATCCTCGTCTCACCAGCCGCGCCTGGTACTTCAACAGCATCACCATCGACCCACAGAATCCCGATGTGATCTACATCCCAAACGTCGCTCTTTATCGATCCGTAGACGCGGGAAAGACAATTTCCATTGTCCGCGGCGCGCCCGGCGGTGACGATTACCATCAGATTTGGATTGACCCCAAGAATTCCGACAGCATGGTTCTCGGAACGGACCAGGGCACCACTATCAGTCTCGACCGCGGCCAGACTTGGAGCACGTGGTACAACCAGCCCACCGCACAGCTTTATCATGTCATCACCGATAACCAGTTTCCGTACATCGTGTACGGCGCACAGCAGGATAGCGGCAGCGCTGCCGTGCCCAGCCGCACCGATCACGGTCAGATCACTCCACGCGATTGGTTTCCGGCGGGCGGAAGTGAGAGCGGATACATAGCGCCTGATCCTAACGATCCGAACATCATCTATCTGAGCGGCGCCTACGGCACCGTTGCCCGTTACAACAAGCGGACTGGATTCAGCCAGGATGTGACCCCGTGGCCTGTGCCGGCATTTGGTTCCGAGGTCAATGTGCGCAAATATCGGGCCCCTTGGACTCCAGTTCTCATTTTTTCTCCCGTTGACTCCACAACGCTCTATCTGGGGACGCAATATGTGATGAAAACAGTTGATGGTGGTCTGCACTGGCAGGTCGTCAGTCCGGACCTCACCGGATCGAAAGGACAGACGGGAGATAGAGCCGAAGGACCTACGACGATCGAGAACGCGAAGCAACGAGGCTACGGCGTAGTATTCACCGTCGCGCCATCCGCTCTTAATCGCGACACAATCTGGGCAGGAAGCGACACAGGACTAATTCATCTCACCCGCGACGGTGGCAAGACTTGGAAAGACGTCACGCCCCCCGGCTTGACGGCTTGGAGCAAGATCTCCTTTATCGAAGCTTCGCACTTTGATTCCGCTGTTGCTTACGCAGCCGTAGATCGCAGCCGGCTGGATGATCAGAGACCCTATCTCTATCGAACCCGAGACTATGGAGCTACCTGGCAACTGATTACCAATGGCATTGCGACCAATGCCTTCCTGCGCGGCATTCGTGAAGACCCGAACAAAAAGGGATTGCTCTTTGCCGGAACTGAATTCGGAGTTTACGTATCATTCGATGACGGCGGCGATTGGCAGTCTTTGCAACTCAATCTGCCGGTGACTTCCGTCCGAGACCTCATGGTTCACGGCGAGGATCTGGTAGTCGCAACGCACGGACGCTCCTTCTGGATACTGGACAACATCACGCCGCTTCGCCAGGCGTTCGACGCCGAAAAGGATCCTGCACAGTGGCTTTACCGTCCGGCAGCAGCATATCGCATCGACAACGACTCCTTCACGGGCACTCCACTTCCACCCGAGGAACCAACGGCTGAGAACCCACCCGCCGGGGCCATCATCGACTACCTCCTTAAGTCTTCCGCGAGCAGCCTGACACTCGAAATCATCGATTCGCAACAGAAGCTCATCCGCAGATTCTCATCGGAAGACAAACGTCCGGAAAAGTACCCACCACTTCCCATTGCCGAGCGTTGGTTCCCCAAGCCGGAAGCCCTCGAAACTAATCCGGGAATGCACCGCTTCGTCTGGGATCTTACTTGGGGCACCTCTGGAGGACCGCGCGGAGACGAAGAATCCGAATACCGCAATCCTAGGGGACCCAAAGTTGTGCCGGGCATCTACACAGTCAGACTCACCGTCGACGGAAAGCCGCAGACTCGGCCTTTAGAAGTCGTAATGGACCCCCGCTCCCCCGCTGCTCCGGAGATACTGAGCCAGCAGTTTCAACTCGGTGAGAAGATATTTGCCGAAGCCATCGAAGCGCGCCGCGCGCTTGCTGAAATCGACTCTCTTCGTAAACAACTTGCCGACCTACAGCAGAAGATTGGCGATAAGGATTCGGCTATCAAGGCGGCGCTGGCGGATGCTCAAACGGAAATTTCAAAGATTGTTAAGCCGGCAGTCATTCCGGAACAGACCCCAGGCCTGCTGGACGCTTTCGCCGCTATGGCCTCGGCACTCCGCGTTGTCGAAGGAGGGGATCGAGCCGTGCCTTCGCAGGCGATTGCCGTTTACAACGAATCCGCGCAGCGCGTCAGGGCTGCCATCGCAGAATGGAGCGAGTTCAAAACAACGAAACTTTCCCGGCTAAATCAGAAATTGTCTGAAGCAAATCTCGCTCCAATCACTATCTCGGAAATCGAACAGGAAGTCCAATTTCTCATGTCACGCTAAAACCATTTTCGCTCGGAGTGTGACTAGATACTTTTTGGTAGAGATGATTTCAAAGCGTGGCAAGCGCCGCCACTGCCAGGATCTCTAAAGGGGAATCGTTCACTTCAGTTTAAGATTTTTCCGTCTCGCGCGACACGCGAGTTCCTAGAATTCTAAACTTCGTCCCTACCATCATGCCGCCGAAGATCATGGCAGTAGAACCCGGCGAGAACCCAAGACCGTCTCAAACCGGATTTGCGCGTGCTCGTTCAAAGAGTGCATCTATTTCGGCATCAGTGCTGCCCTTGATTCTTAAATCGGCCCTCAACTCCTGCTCCGACAGAAAGTCCGAAGTGCGCATGAATGGGCCTTTGAAACCTTGCGGATTAATCAAGAAAACGAAAAAGTGTTCAGGCTCTACGCCCTTGACCTTAGCCACGCTCCAGTCGCCATTTAGCATTGCAATCCAGCCCCCCGTTCTGTCCTCGGCAGTACCTTCCACCGCATCTAATTCTGGCAATAACTCCGACCATGTCAATCGTACTCGCCTGTGGACAAATTCGGAAAAGTGGAAAAACTAGAACGTCCCGCTTCATCTGCCATCCTGATTCTCGAATGTGCTAACCGCGTGGCTCCTACGCTCCCGAATTAGGGCGTCTTATTTGGTGTTTCTTCGGGAATGCGGGTCAAGTCTTGTTGGTTTGAAAACGCTTTGGGATTTGTTGCGAGGTGCGCCACAAGTGCCTTTAGTTCTTTACCGTTTGCGATGAGGAAATACTCGCCGGAGTCATCTTGGGCGCTCGTCACGCTGACGGATCGCGACTTTAGGGCGGCTTGCAGCCATTTGTCATCTAGATTCCGAAAATGCAGAGCATTTTTCTCAATCTCTAGCCTTCCGATAATGTGCATCGGCACCCAGAAACCGGCAACAACGTTGACGGCAAAGATGTTGCTGCCCACAACAAACTCGGGCGGGAGAGTTGGTTCGTCACCGGAGCGGAGTAACTGGAAGGTTGCGTCGTAGAATAGCTGGCCGTCCACATGCGCCACGCATATTTCGAAGACTAACTTGTTCCCCGTCTTCGAGTCTGCATCGCGATCTATCATCCAGTATCTTTGATCTCGCCCCTTCCGAACAGAGTAAGACACTTGGTTACCGGTCCACCCTCCTGGGAGCTCGGGCACCACCTCGCACTCATCCGGGGAGAATAATCCCTGCAATGACTTGGCAGCTACCCCAGCCGCGACGGGGCGCGGAATGGCTGCGACGAGAAGCGATGTGATCACGAACAGTCGGAACAGACGCATTTTGAGTCCCCCGTTCTTGCGCGTGATGCACCGGCTCAGCCAGAAAGTCCGGGTGCAGGACGGAAACCTATCCCGCATCGTGGCCACCCGGCAACTGTCAAAAGTAACAGGGGACGCAAATCGTCTGAGGCTCATGTCAGTACAAAATGCAGCAGCCCATCATAGACAGGACCTAGACCGGAGGAGTTAAGCTGGGCTTCGCCAACGCGGCCTACCATCGGTAACGAATTGAAGATCGGTCCCTCGCCTTCTCGCGAATCACATGCCCGGATATTCGATTTACGATCATTTCGTATTTTGCACCGCGGCCGCCCGCTCCCGAGCCTCCGACACAATGGCCACGAAGCGCGGGTCGTTGTAAACCGGCTTGAGTTCAGGATCCGTTTCTAACGCCACAGCTTGTTGAGGCGTAAATCCGTGTTCTACAGCGCTGCGAAACAAATCGATTGCTTCATCGCGTTGGCCATGGTGAAGGGCGATGCATCCAAGACTATAGCGAATATTCGCCAGTTCGGGGTGTTCGGGTCCGAACACCCGCACCACCGTCACAAGATTGCTGCGAAGAATTTGTTCGGCCTCTTCGTCATGCCGCTCGTAGACAAGTGTTTCGGCAAGATTGTCTGTCGAAACTATCGTTTTCAGATTCTCTGGCCCCAGCACGCGCCGTTCGGCCTCGGACGTCTCTCGCTGCAATTTCTCGGCTTCCGCAAGCTTGCCCTGATTGGCTAACATGGCCGCGAGATTGTCCATATTGGCGAGCGTGTCGGTGTTTTCAGGCCCCAGCACGCGCCGTTGCGCATCAAGCGTTTCGCGCGCCAGTTTTTCGGCTTCTTCGTGCCGGCCCTCCTGATCGAGAGTCACTGCCAGTCCCATTTTTGTTCCCAGTGTGGTCGGATCGTCCGCGCCTAATTTCTGTTCTTCGATCTGCAGCGCTTCTCGTTGTAATTTCTCCGCTTCCGGGATTCTGCCTTCTTGATTTAGGGTCCATGCCAGATTGGTCATCGCGGCAAGCGTCTCGGCATTGGATGGGCCAAAACTTCGACGGTCCACTTGGACAGCCTGCTCGAGCAGCGACTCCGCTCGATCGTTCACTCCCATGTTCTTGTATGCGTTTCCCATCACGCGCATCAGTTGCCCTTGCATCTCCGGATCGCCCGAAAGACTCGTCTCGATGTCCTTGGACGCCTTGTCCAGAACGTCTCGCGTCGAGACATTGCTCGCGTGCACTTCGTTTGGATCCGAAAGCTTGAACATGTTGGTCATAAACGCCGAAACACGATTCGCGCGATCACGTTCCCGCGTGATGCGCCGCAATTGCATTGCTTGAACCACACCGAACGACACTAGCAGCGCACCAATGACGATCGCAAAGGCTACGGCTACCCGATGCCGGCGCACATATTTCTGAAGTCGGTAACCCGCGCCGGCGGGTCGCGCCGCGACCGGTTCGTTCTCCAGGTATCGCCGAAGATCAGCGGCCAGTTCGGTGGGAGTGCCGTAACGACGGTTCCGATCCTTCTCGACCGCTTTCATCGTGATCCAGTCGAGATCGCCTCGCAGCTGATTCGCGAGCTGCCTCGGCTCAGTGCCGCGAGCGCTTGCAGCGGGTCCGGACTCCTCGTGTGCCGAACTTAGTCTGGTGCTCGGTGTCGGCGCCTCTTCTTCACGGAGGCGCCGTAGCACTTCATCGAAGGGCAGTTTTTTCCAGGCACACGTGTCAAACGGCTCGCAACCAGTGAGCAGCACATAAAGCACTACGCCGAGCGAGTAAACATCCGTTCGCGTGTCGATGTCCTGTACTCCGGGATCGGCTTGTTCGGGACTCATGTAACCCGGCGTTCCGAGAAACACGCCGGCCTGCGTAAAGAGAGTTTCTCGAGACGCTTGCGAAGTGACCGCTTTGGCTAAGCCAAAGTCGATAATTCTGGGCCTTGCAGTGCCGTCCACTTCAACCACCAGAATGTTCGCAGGCTTGATGTCGCGGTGAACGATGGATTTCTGATGCGCGTGCTGTACTCCCTCGCACACGTGAATAAACAGATCGATCCGCTCGCGAATGCTCAATTTCTTCTGATCACAATACTCGGTGATCGGAAAGCCGGGAACGTGCTCCATCACGAAGTAAGGCTGGCCCGCTTCCGTCGTGCCGGCGTCAAAGACTTTCGCAATCGCCGGGTGATCCATGCTCGCCAGAGACTGCCGCTCGGCCTGGAATCGCTGCAGCAGCGCATTGTCGTAGATCCCGGTGCGAATTAATTTCAGCGCCACGCGGCGGCGCACTGGAGCGGTCTGTTCGGCAAGCCACACCTGCCCCATCCCGCCTTCGCCTAGTTTTTCCATCAGATGATAGGGCCCGATAAACTGCGGTGTAGCCGTTTGGGCAGCGTCGAGCGGCCACGGAGATTGCGAAAGATCGGATGAGTTCTGGTAAGCAGAAAGAAGGGACTCCAGCTCGGAGCGCAGCTCCAAGTTGGAACCGCAAGCCCGTTGCAAAAATTCGCTTCGCCGCTCTGGCTCGCGTTCGAGAACTGCGCCAAACAGTTCCTTAAGTTTCTTCCACTGCTCGCTTTTTTCCCGATTCTCCACGGACGCCTTTCTGCATCTCTCGCGCCAGCCACGCCTTGGCCATGCTCCAGTCGCGTTTCACGGTTGCCGGAGAAATCTTCAGCACTTCTGCGGTTTCGTCGATCGTCAGTCCGCCGAAGTACCGCATCTCGACGATTTGTGCTTGTTGCTCGTCTCGTTCTGAAAGATTTTTCAGCGCATCGTCGAGCGCGATAATGTCCGTGCCCTGTTTCGGGGACATGGCAGCAGGATCGCCCGTCAGTTCCGCGTCCACGCGCAGATTCGCACCGCGTTTTTGTGCGCCGCGAGAACGCGCGTAGTCGATCAGAATCTGCCGCATCAGTCGCGCCGCCACAGCGACGAAATGCGCGCGATTTTGCGTCTCGGGCGCGCCCTGATCCATCAGGCGCAGATACGCCTCGTGAACCAGCGCCGTGCTTTGTAGGGTGTGGCCTGAACGCTCGCGCCGAAGTTGGCGATGCGCGATATCGCGAAGTTCCTTATAAACCAGGGGCAGGAGTGCCTGCAGCGCTTCCTGGTCCCCGCCTCTCCACTTGACCAGCAGCTCCGTCACCGGCTGTGATGGAAGTTGGACCACGCCCAGGGCCTCAACACCGATCTCAACACAGAGTCAACATCAAACCGTCAGCGCCAAATTTGCCTCGCAGCATAAGCCGTTCCGTGAAGAAGAGTCAATGTAACTATCAAACAACTGCAAAATAACCCATCGCCCCAGCGAAATCTTCTTGAGCCGATTCAGGGGTCATTTCCGCATCTTCCATCAGAAGCAATGTGCGGGCGAATCCCGAAGGCAGCCCGCATCAAATCCGGGAAACA
>CAVSOB010000003.1:0-275705 GCA_963729525.1 uncultured Acidobacteriota bacterium | reverse complement strand
GTGGGCCAGATTCATTTGACTGCCTCCTGATCTCCTCCGAAAACGGCTTCTTCTCCGCGTGACTACTATGAATTTACGGCGTCCCCGAAGCTCGAATTTCCGGCGCGCCTATCCCCGAGGATGCGGATCACGCGCAACTCCGCGCACTTCGCATCTCGAAGCCGTCGCCCGACGCGTCAAGGCGATAGCGGCCTGAGTCAGAAATAGAAGGTAAAGGACTCGATGGATTCACGCTTTTTAGCGGAACCTTGAGCAAACAATAGGGCAGTGCAGCCCGCATGTCAACTCCAGCAGTGGCGCGTGTTTCGAGCATACACATCACCTCTTCAAGCGACTTCGCTTGTCCTAATATCCTTCCCGGCTCTCGCCTTCTATCGTTCGTAGGATCTGCCGAATCGAAACACCCGTCACTTCGCGTTGCGTATTTCCTGCCCGTTTCCTGCCACGATTAATTAAAGAATCGGTCAGGTTCGGGCTTTTCATACACGGACGCCGTGATTACTTGCCAGGAGGCCGACTTTCTGCATCCAAGTCAGATTGTCGGGGTTCGCGGCGCGTTGCCTCACGTTTTTGCGTCGGTTATCATTCGAGGCAACCAAGGACGCCAGCAGAACTGGTTGGTGCGCGCCGTTGGCCGAGAGAATGCCGCGCGATAGCACACAAACGGGGAGAGTCAGCACTCTCACGCTAGCCATTCTGGTTGCTCTGGGCGTCATTGTGCTTCTCGCATCCGCCGAGTACGCGATTCCGCGATGGCTGCATCCCGGTCCGGGCGACAGCGGTTCTTTCTTTTCATCGAACGACTCCGCCCTTGGCCCGTCAGATCCCGCATCCCGCGCCGCCCCATCAATAAGGCCGAGTCCGGGCTCCGATGCAGTTCACAGCAGTGGAAGGCCCGAAAAAAAAGGCGCGGCAACCCGCAAGCCTCCTGCCGAAGCTGGCACACTCTCCCGAGTAGCGCCGCCTTCAGGTCCTCAGGTTTCGGCCGAACCGCAAGATGCCATACGACCATCGCGTTCGCCTGAGGAAGCGCGCGCAGCCGAAGAGAATTTGCGCGCAACCGAAGACGCAACTGCCCATCTCGTGGCGCTGGAGCGTGAAGAGCTCGACCGTCTCTTCGACCGGGCCCGGGCAATGAAGGATCGTATCGAAGCGGTTCAGAGTCAGCAGCCCGCACAAGGACAGCAGCGCGAAACTCTCGCCTTCTCGCAACAACGAATCCAGCAGGATCTGATGCAAGCAGATGCCGCTCTGAAAACCGCGGATGTTCAGAAAGCAAAAATCTACTTGGACCTGGCCAAAGGCGAACTCGAGAAGATTTCCAAAGTGCTCGCTCGCCTATAGACCGGAGCGCAAAAATCGCGCTTTCGAGATGAAAGTTACCGACCATTAGCTCGCCCGCAGCACTTTGAGCCAATGCAATGTGACCGGCTTGGGTTCCAGCGCTTCAATCTCGATTTCGGCTGCGGGCCCTTCCGTGCGTTCGCGCCAGCGATAGACACCGGGTTCGGTCTCTTCGCGCACGTGCCCACTGGCTGGCCGCAGGAAGTCGCGCGCGTCATCAAGCGAAGCGGTTTCGCGCGTTGCCGGCCGGGAGAGCGCTTCCACGGCGTAACTCCGCAAAAGTTTCGGCCAGTAATCTTCGAACAGCGCCGAAGAGGCGAACACGTCGCTCCACGCCACCTCGCCACCGAACGCCACCACCACGCCGACCACGTCGTGATCCTTCGTTGCTCGCTCGAAACGCTTCTGCAATTGCCCTGCGAGCTCTTCGACGGATTTCCCCACGCGAGGCGATTCATAAATCTGTTTGTACGACATCGTCGGGGCATTTGAAGCGATTACGGAGTTGACATCGCTTTGAGAAATCGCTGGTGCCGGCGCGGCCGGTACCCTTGAAGCCGTTGCAGAGCCGGCGCGCGCACTGCTCATCGGCGCAGCCCCGCGCACGGCGGCCCACACCTGAGCCTGACTCTGATCCACAGCCGCTTTTTCGCGCACGCTGGGATGCACGATGGTGCCGGAGGCCTGGAATTTGTCCGAGCCGCCGGTCCAGCGCCCGTGCTCGACGCAAAATACGCTGAGAGGAAGCGGCTCGGCGCCGGTCGGAACGATGCGATCTTTTCCTATTACTCGATCCTGTTTGCCGCCGGATACTACTTCCCCTGCGAGAAGAAGTAGCGGACGCTTGCCGCGGTTGATAAGCACCAGTTGATTCACTTGCGCGCTGCCGTAGGAAGTTGTACCGCCGCCGTCGTCTCGAGTGCGGCGCATATAGCTGCCTTGCTCAGTGACAATGGCGTCGCCAGAAGCCAGCGCCTCATCTAGCGTGGCGAAGGCGCTCGTGTCGGTTTGCTGCGAAGCGTAAACGGGAAAGACGGTGAGGTTTTCGTAGGTGACGGCCTCACCGAGCCGCCAGCCACGCGCGGATTTTTCGTCACCGCCATCGCCGCCAGAGGAAGCGCGAACATTCGAATCCACGTTGGTCATGAGAATTACTCCCGCCGCGACGGCGAGAACGGAGAGTGCGAGAATTCCGAAGACGTTACTGCTTTTGGGTCTGGGTGCCATGATGAAGTCCCCCTCGGCCGGTCTCCCCGCCCTGGAGCCACTTCGCGGCCTTCTGGGATGAGAACGAGCGGGCGCGATTTCCTTGCACGATTTTTTGAGGGAAGTCAGGAGGGCAAAACGGCCGGAAAGGGTTTCAGATCTCTTATATCTAAAGGTGCTCCCGGTCCTTCTGCTGCTTTTCGCGTTTCTTGCGGTCTTCTTCTTCCTGATGCTCGAACTCGATCATCTCTTCCTCGCTCATCTGGTAGTCCTCGCGAGAGGCAAACATCGCAGCGTTGCGCTTGTCGCGCGCGGAACGAGATCCGTGGCGGCGCCGGCGTATGGTGAAATCCATGCTGCGGATCGGCACTGCGATAGCCCCGGCTTCGACTAGAAGATCGCCCACCTTCTCGAGAAACTCATTTAAATGGTAGGGCTTCAGCGAATAGGGAAGCCCTTCCCGCTCGAGCACTGGTTGAGTCTCTTTCGCGGCCAAAATGGGCACGAGAAAAAGCACCCTAATGCGCTTTGGCCTGCCAGCATCAATTTCGGCGTCGGCAGGCGCATCGGCCTGCCCTTGAGCGAGGTCCTTGAGGGTAGTAAATATCGGGCCTCGGACGTCGGTAAGCGCTACATTCACAATCACCAGGCTCCAAACGCCGCTTGCGATCTCCGCCATCGCGTGCGACGCCAGAGGAACGATTCGCACGCGCCAACCCTCGGAATCCAGGACGTTTTTGAGGGCGCGCTGGCTCACGATATCGTCGTCGATAATCAGGATTCCGATTTCGGCCACGGTTTGGGGACCTCGAATCGCTTGCTATTTAAGCTTATCGGCTAATCCGTCGAGTATAAGCCGGTGGCTGGGGCGGTAATTTTGATTCGCGCGTCGGCGTGCCTAGAGGGCATCCTGTCTCTACGGACAGGCGAAATAAAAGCGAAATATTATGCTTGACAAAGCGAACAAAAAGCGAATATCATCCTGCCCGTGCAGCGAGGCTTGCAATGGCCACTCTTCCCATACTTCGAGTCGAACCGCCGATGCTCCCGCGTCGCCGGTCCCGGCCGAATCAGACCAGTCTCACCCTTTTCCCCACAGCCGCTCGCCACGGCGATAGTGAGTCACCTGGTAGTGCTTCCGCGCCCACTCCGGTCCCTGACCGGAGAACGAAGCCTGCTACGGAACTGGTCGGCATCGCACGCCTCGCTGCTTCCTCCCCCTGCGCCGATGCCAAGCGCGGGACGGAATACTTCCTGTTGCCCGTTCGCTCGATCCTGAATCACTGCGATTCCGAGCGAGTGCCGTTCGCGTGGACGGTGAATCCCTACCGGGGCTGCGAGTTCGGCTGCAAATATTGCTATGCGCGCTACACCCATGAGTATATGGAGCTGGACGGCGGCGATTTCGAATCCAAGATTTATGTGAAGCAGAATGCCGGTCCGCTCGCCGAGCGCGACCTGGCGAACGAAAAAATCTGGGGCGAGCACATCGCGATCGGCACCGCCACCGACCCCTACCAGCCGGCCGAGAAGGAATTCGGCGCCACTCGTGCCATTCTCGAAAAGATGGCTGAGCGCGAAGGGCTGAGCCTTTCCATCACAACAAAATCGAATCAGGTGGTCCGCGATATCGACGTGATCAAGCGGATTTCCGAGCGCTCATCAATCACGATTCACATGACGGTAACGACGCTGCGCACTCGTCTCGCGCGCATGCTCGAACCGCGCGCGCCGCGTCCGGACTTGCGGCTAGCGGCGCTGCGGCAATTGCGCGAAGCAGGGATCAACGCGGGCGTGAACGCGATGCCGGTTCTACCTGGGTTAACGGACAGTGAAGAGGATCTCGACGCATTGGCTCGCGCTGCCCGCGATGCAGGTGCGCAGTGGATCGCGGCGAGTGTGCTGTTCCTGATGCCGTCATCGCTAAAACAATTCCTGCCGTTCATCGACGCAAAATTTCCCAAGCTAGCCAAGCGCTATCACGAGTGGTATCGACGCAGCGGCTACGCGCCAGAAGAGTATCGGAAGGAAATTTCCGGGCGTTTCGAGCACCTGCGCCGCAAGTACGACCTTAGTTCACGTCCTGAGCGGTACAGCGCGAGTAAACAATGGCGTTCGCCGCAGTTGGCGCTGGAGTTGTCGGTATAGTTTCGCGCCGAGGTTTGCGCGCTACGGCAGGATAATGCGTGATGCTTCTTGAGCGGTTTTCGCCTCGTCGGGCAGTGGAAATCGCGTGCGAAGAAAACTCAGAAATGCCCGCGAGAGCGGACGCGCATTCGTTTCCTGTCTCCCCACACGCAGCAAAAAGACCAGTAACTGAAAAATCTCTGAATCCTTCAACGTTGAAAAGCTGGCACGCGCGGATTCTTCCTTCTTGAATTCCTGCAAGAACGCAGCGACCTGCCCATACAGCGCCCGGGCGACCGGGGCATCCGGCGGCCGCTCATAATAAATTCCAGTGCCGAGCGTGCGATACGTTTCCGCAAGCGCTTCGAGAGCTGCAAGGGCTGCCGCATCGTTCAATTCCTTGTTCTCGATCTGAAAGCGATGAATTGTGCCGCCGAGTCCTGCAACAGCCGGCCACTTCTCGTAGACGAAATCCACCGGAAATTGAACGTCCGGATAGGGAAATTCCTCGCGCGGAGCCGGCTTACGATGCTCGGCTTCGTAGCGGTGAGCGGCGATCAAGTACGAGCAGTCGATCGGACAATCGATTGTCACTTCACGCCCTTCGCCGCAGCAGATCGCACAGATCTTTTCGCCCTTGGCAGGACAGAAACGCTTCGGCGGGCGCTTTTCACAAATCGCGCAGCTCATGCAGACTCCTGACGTCGTCAAAATCGCTAAATGCGAAGGAAATCAGAGTACGGGAACATACTAGACGCAGCAAGCAGCGAAGCGGAATTGTGCTGCTACCTGCTGGCGGTCTGCGGGACGGCGCGAGCATCGAGCAACGCAATCTCCTGGAAAATTGTTTCGACTGTGTGCTCGTCGCCAAATTTAGAATTTACCATCAGGTTGTAGAGCGAGCGCAGAGGCCATTCCTTGCCGAAGTAGTGGCGAATAAACGCTGCTCGTTCGGAATCCACTTCTTCGACAAGCTGCGCCGCCTCTTTCTCGGATTTTCCGAGGCTCATGATGCGGCGAATCTTTTCGTCGACTGACGCGTAAATAAAAACATGAAAGGCATCGGGGCGATTCCGCAAAATATACGGAGCGCCGCGGCCCACGATTACAGAGTTGCCGCGCGAAGCAACATCCTCGACCACCTTGTGCAGTATCGCGACCATCCGGTCGGCATCAAACATCTGCGATTCGCCTTCGAGCGGCAAGGTCCGCTCGTAGCTTCCTCGCGCATACACCTTGAAGAGCCGATGAAGCAGGGAATCGCAACGCTCATCGCACCGGAGAGCCGCCCCATGGTCCACCTTTGCGACGCGCGCGATTTCCGCAGTCAGCTCTTCGTCCCAAATTTTCCAGCCGAGCCGCGCCGCAAGGCGCTTGGCGATGTTGGCTCCGCCACTCCCATATTCCCGTTCGAGGGTGACAATCCGGATCGGCATACTGACCTACACTGCGGGTTAGTGTACCGCCATCGGGCCCCCAGGCTTTACTTTTTTCATCAGGAAGACAAACGGTATCATTGCGAGGACAGCAACCCCTAGCATCTTGAAGTTGTCGATGTATGCGAGCATCGTTGCCTGTTGATTCACAAGATTCGACACCATCCCGTACGCCTGATGGGTGGCCTCGTAGCTGCTCGACCCGCGCGAAACAAATAGATGCGTCATGGCGTTGATCATCGCGTGCAGCCGCCCGCTTCCGTAATTCACATGATCCACCAGCTGGTTCTGGTGGAATTGAGAGCGCCGCTCGAGCATCGTCGTCACGAGCGAGATCCCCACGCTGCCTCCGATGTTTCGTGCGAGATTGATCAGGCCCGAGGCCGCATTGTTTTTGTCTTTCGGCAGAAAGGCGTATGCAACAGTGTTGATTGGAACGAAGAGGAACGCGAGACCAAGGGCTTGGAATGCGCGGGCGATTGCGACCGTGCGAAAATCGATCGACACATCGAAGTTCGTCATATGAAAAAGAGACAACCCGACCACGGTGAGGCCAAATAGCAGAAGGATCCGAGCATCGTAGTGGCCAAGCAGATATCCCACAAGCGGCATCGCCAAAATGATGGCAAATCCGCCGGGCATGAGAGCGAGACCCGCTTGTTGAGCCGTGTATCCCATGATGGTTTGTAGAAACAGAGGAATCAGCACTGTGCTGGACAGCAACGCGAAGCCAACCATGAACATCAGCAAATTGCCGATAGCGAACGAGCGGTCGCGGAAGAGGTGAAGATCGATAATCGGATCCTTGTGCCGCCATTCCCAGATGATTACGGCAATCAGCGCCACCACACTGATGATCGTCATCGCAGTAATGAAATGCGAACCGAACCAGTCATCGCGCTGGCCCTTGTCAAGCACCACTTGTAGCGTGCCGAGCCCGAGCGCGAGAAGGCTCAGGCCGATGTAGTCAATCCGGAATCCGGTTTTTTTCTCGCGTTTCATGTAGGGCGGATCGGAAATCAAACGATTCGTGAGAAACAGCGAAATGAATCCCACAGGAATATTGATGAAGAAAATCCAGCGCCACGAGAAATTGTCCGTGATCCATCCGCCGAGGGTGGG
Source organism: uncultured Acidobacteriota bacterium (assembly GCA_963729525.1). Taxonomy (GTDB): domain Bacteria; phylum Acidobacteriota; class Terriglobia; order Acidiferrales; family UBA7541; genus Palsa-295. The sequence goes on along the minus strand of CAVSOB010000003.1, from coordinate 268,470 downwards.
ACCGATCGCTGGGGCGAACACCACCGCCATTCCGTAAACGGCGAACGCCATGCCCCGCTGCTTTGGCGGAAACGTATCCGCCAGAATCGCCTGCTCGCTCGGCTGTAGTCCGCCGCCTCCCACGCCTTGCAGCACACGGAAGAAAATCAGCGCGCCGAGAGAAGGCGCGAATCCGCAGAGGCACGAACTGATCGTGAACAGCGCCACGCACGACATGTAGAACCGCTTGCGGCCGATCAGCGCGGAAAACCAGCCGCTCATCGGCAGCACGATTGCGTTTGAGACAAGGTAGGAAGTGAGGACCCAGGTGGCTTCATCCTGCCCGGCGGAAAGACCGCCCGCGATATGAGGCAGCGCAACGTTCGCGACGCTCGTGTCCAGCACTTCCATGAACGTCGCCAGCGTGACGGTGAGCGCGATGATCCAAGGGTTTACTGCGGGCCGCTCAAACTCGCGCGGTGCCGAAATGGCCGCGCTGAGGCTCATTTCACATAGACCTTCGGCTCAACGGACATGCCGAGCCGCAAGTAATGGTCGTTGTTTTCGCCGGGATCAAGCACGATTTTCACCGGCACGCGTTGCACCACTTTCACGTAATTGCCGGTAGCGTTTTCCGGAGGAAGCAAGCTCGTGCGCGCGCCGCTTGAGCCCGCGATGCTGTCCACATGTCCCTTGTAGTCGCGGCCGTTCGCATCCACATGAACCTTAGCTGCTTGCCCAGGCCTCATGTATTTCAGCTGCGTCTCTTTGAAATTTGCGGTGAACCAGACTTCATTGAGCGGAACGATTGTAAAAAGCTGCTGTCCCGGTTGGACGTTCATGCCGACCTCGGCGTTCTTCATCACCACGCCATCCACTGGCGCCATCAGCTTCGTGTACTGCAGGTTCAATTCCGCCTGCTCGAGTGCCGCTCGCTTTTGCGCGACGGTGGCAATCGCCGAGCGCGCACGCGCTTGCGACACAGCCACCTGCTGCGGGCCAGTCTGCGACGACCGCCAATTCGCTTCTGCCTGCAGCAGCCGTGCACGTGCTTGGTGAATCTGCTGTTCTGCGGCGGCGGCGGACGCGGTTGCTGACGCTACTGTTGCAGTGCTGGCCCGTGCGGCGGCCAATGCCTGGTCGTATTGCTGTTGCGAAACTTCCTGCTTATCGACGAGTTGTTTGTACCGAACGAGATCGTCCTGCGCCTTGACGTCGTTTGCCTCGGCTTGTGCGAGCTGAGCTTTTGCCGCGTCAAACTGCTGCTGCGCGCCCGCCACGCCTGCCTTTGCGTTTTCCACGTCGGCTTCACTTGCCGAGGTTTGGCTTGTCGTGCTGATCGATGTAATTGGAACGTTGATGCCGAGCGAGGCGGCTTGCGCTTCAGCATCCGCCAGATTTGCGCGCGCCTGGTCCACCGCCACCTGATAATCCCGCGGATCGATTTCCGCCAGCACCGTCCCCGCGGTCACGTATTGGTTGTCGTCCACATTTACCTTTTGGATGTAGCCGGAAATTCGCGCGCTCAGCGGCATCAAGTGGCCGTCCACTTGCGCGTCGTCGGTGCTCTCATAGCTCGCGAAATAGCGCCAGGCGAAGAAGCCGCCAACCAGCAGCACGAGCACCGCGCCAATAATCAGCCATCGCGTCGCAGGGTTTCTGCGGAACCGGCTTCGGGCAGATCCGGACGGCGGCGGCACCGCCGAATGAGTCTCGGATTGTGGAGGTGCAGTCTGAGTATTCGGATCTTGTGTCAACGGAGGATTTGGCGAAACTTCCACGTCCGTGCGCTGTGCCATCGCTAGTTTCCTTTGAAGTACTGTTTCACGCCCTGTTCCGCCTGTCCCACGGCCCGGGCGAGAGAAATCTTCGCGTAGTTGTAGTTGTAGAGACTGGAGATGTACTGTTCGTTTGCGCTAGCCACTGCTTCTTGCGACTGCACCACTTCGACAGTATCCGTAACGCCCGCCGCAAAACGATCGATCGATTGCGTCAGCGTCTCAGCGGCGAGGTCAATGTTGCTTCGCGCCACCGCCACCAGCTCGGCCGATGACTGTAAGTTAAAGATTGCAGTGCGCACGTCCGCATCAATCTGACCTCGCAAATTTTCCGCTCGGTCGCGGCTTTGCTGCAGCTGCGCGTCTGCCCGCAGGACGTCTCCGTGAACGCTGCCGCCCTGAAAGATCGGGATATTCAGCGTGCCGCGAACGTCGAACACACCGTGATTCGACGATGGCTGCCCCGCAAGGCCGTAATCCGCCGCGAATGACAAGGACGGGTAGTAGCCTGCCACCGCTGCCTTTCGCGAAAACTCCATGGCCTTCACGTCCGAAAGCGCCGCCTGGTAATCAGACCGTTTCGCGTACGCGCGCGCCAGCGCATCATCCACCGTTATTCCCTCGAGCGGCGCGTAGGGCGACTTGTCCGTCAAATCAAATTGCTGCCCCGGCGCAAGTCCGATCACCCTCGCGACCGTCAATTTTTGGATCGCGAGATCGTTTCGCGCTTGAATCAGCTGCTGCTGCCGCGTCTGCAGTTCCACTTTCGCGCGCAGAGCATCGATTGCGGGCGACGTTCCGGCGTTGAACCGGTCGTTCGCCTGATCGTATAAGGCCTGTGCCGTCTTCACCTGCGCAGCGGCTGTTTCGATTCGTGCTTCATCCGCGATTGCCTGCAAATAGTTGAAGCCCACGGCGAGCACCACCAAATCACGCGCATCCTTGTAGCTATACTCCGCGGATTTCAGGCTCTCGCCGGCGGACCGCGTTTTGTTGATCGCTTTCCAATCGAATAGCTGCTGGTCCAAGTAGGCGCGTGCATCGAAATATGAAAAAGGCCCGACGATACTGGGAATATTCTGTCCCGGAATATTGAAGGTAAAGCCGAATTCCTTCAGGTTTACTTGCGACACGTCTACCAGCGGGGTCGCGGTCACGTGCGGCAGCAGCGCGCTCAATTGTTGCCAGCGCGTCCCATGCGCCGCCTGCACGTCCTGACTCGAAAGCAGCGCCCCAAGGTTCTGCTTCAGCCCCCGCTCGATCGCATCCTCGAGTGTGATCGGCAAGACGCCCGGAACGAATTTCGCCGGGACGCTTCCGGAAAAATTGCTCTGCACTTGTGGCGCCGCCGGTGACTGCGTCTGGCTCCCGCTCGATGTGCCGCTGGGCGAACCCGATTGTGTCGCCGATGGCCCAGCCTGCGGGCTCGGCAATCCAGGCTGTGCTAATTGTGCGAACGTGATGCTCGTAGTGCCAAGCAATAAAAAGGCCAGGGCGAGGAACGACTTCAGAAAGCAGCATTTCACGTAGTGGCCTCCTCCTAATTCCTTACGATATGGATGAAATCTAAGCTGCGAAAGACTCAGCGCCGCGCTGAAAATGGCGCGCCAGCCCCCGCAAAGCTCAACTTCGCTTGCGCTTCGAGCCGTTGCGAATCGTATCGGCCCGCAAGCTCGGAGAGATGAGGTCCCACGTCTTCTTGGCGGTCGACTGAAAATGCGTCTCCGGATTCAGTGCCCAGGCCATCGTAAAGCCCATCACCACGGTCTGGATCAAGCGTGCCAGTTCAATCGGCAAGGCGTCAGACCGTATCTCTCCCCGCTTCTGCGCCAGAGAAATAATCTCCGCGAGCATCTTGCGGCTGATGCGCATCCGCTTCTGAAGTTCCGCGCGCACCGGCCCACACGACGCATGGGCCGCATAAATCGCCCGAAGCACCGCGGGATTTTCGTGAGACTGTCCGGCCGAATCCGTGGCAAGTTCTCCGAGCACTCCCAAAACGGAGCCGCTGGTCACCCGAGCTTTTTCAAGCGCCCGTTCCACGGCCGCGATGCGCTCGCCGCCATATGCCGCAAGCACATGTTCCTTCGTCGGGAAATAATTAAAGAAAGTTCCCTTACCCACATCAGCCGCTTCGGTTATGTCCTCCACTGTGGTTTCCAGGAACCCGCGCTCGCCAAAAAGTTCCAACGCGGCGCGATAGAGCCTTTCTCGCGTTTCAACACGGCGACGTTCGCGACGATTCGAGCGCGGATACACTGCGGACGTACTGCGTCGATGGCGCACAGCGGATTGCGTACGAGGTTTGATCATGGTGAATACCTTCTGTATATGACTTTAAGTCAGTAATGAGTAGAAGTCAATCGAGGTTGTGGGGACACCATTGTCGACTGGGAACTCGCGGCTGGATGAAAAGGACTCCGCGCCGAAGCTCTTAGGCTGCGGCGCGGGACGGTAACGAAAACTACTTCGCGTGATGCGGTGAGTGCTTCGTGAGCGTCGAGAGCAATAACCTCGCCGACGGAGGAGGCGGCACTGCTTTGTGCAGCACGATGTCCTTCGCCTCGATCTTTTTGCCGTAAAGGCGTTCGTTCGCGTCGTTGTCCGGGCGCAGCGTGGAACCCTCAAGCGATATGCCGGCGAACAAACCGCGAGAACGCGAATACGTCAGGACTTCTGCTCGTAGAGTTACATCCGTAGCGGCCGCAGCCGTTCGTCCCACCGGCCCTGCGGCTGCAGAAGCATCAGCGCCAAGTTTTACCTTGCTGCTCAGAATCGCCCCTGCGCCGCGCTCGTTCATGACCAGCAGCACGAAGTCAGTAGCCTGTCCGCCGATCTGAAGTCCGAAACTGCCGCCTTCGAGTGCCATCATTGACGGAGCGCCCCACGGACCGCGAAAGTTGTCGCCGGTACGGCAACTCATCACCCCACGTCCGTAGCTTGCGCCCACTATAAACGCCGCCTTCAGAACAGAGGGCAGGATGATCACGCAATCCGCCTTGTTGATCAAATCCTGCGGAATATCATCCGGGATATCCATAATCTCTTTCGCAACCTTGCCGGCATTCCGGACACGGTCGGTCTCCTTCGTGTCGTCGTCGGCAGCGCGAAGCGGCGCTGGATTGACGAAGGAAAGCAGGCCTATGAGCGATGCCGCAATACAAAGGTGCCACGCTTTTCTCATCTAACTTCCTCCTCAGGACGGGGTTAATTGAATCCGGGCCGCTGTATACAGGGAGACTATATCAAACGGCACAGGAACGGCGAAGCTTGGAATGGAGGAGATTGGAATATAATTGGCCGCGATTCGGACCAATCGCGCCGAGATGACGTTCGCCAAGCCGCCACTTTCCTATCGCCCAAAGCCTTATAGCCGGGCACTCGCTCTCTCGATCGCCGCTCTGTTCACAATTGGTCGTCCGCTCGCTGCGCAAAAGCCATGCTGCGATCCGAAAACGGCTCAGCGACCGAATGCGAACACAACGGCCAAACAGCGGCCGGATGTCGAACGCTTTCGCGCACGAGTAGACGCAGTGTTAAGCGAGGTTCACGCCCGGAAAGCGGATTGGGGCCTGCTCATCGCCGACCGCGACACCGGAGAAACACTTCTTGATTTGAACGCCGAACACTATTTCACGCCCGCATCGAATGCCAAACTTTTCACCTCAGTCTTCGCGCTTGCAACACTTGGCTTAGGCTATCGCTTTCGCACCACACTGGAAGCAACCACCGCTCTCGACAACGGTGGAAAGCTTGCGGGAGACCTGCTTGTCGTGGGACGAGGCGACCCCGATCTTTCGAATCGCAGATTTCCCTTCCTCGGAAAAGTAGAACACGATGGTCCAACGGACAGAATTCTCGCCGAAATGGCGGATGCCGCAGTCGCCCGCGGCCTTAAAGAAGTGGAAGGCGACATCGTTGCCGACGATCGCTACATTCCCTTCGATCCTTATCCCGCGGGCTGGAGCGTAGGGGACCTGTTCTTCACGTTCGGCGCCCCCGTCACCGCGATCACCTTTAACGACAATTCCGTCGCGATCACAATGTCCCCCGGCTCCCACCCGGGAGATCCTGCAGTCATTGTCATTGATCCTGCGGACGCAGCTGCGGGATTCACGCAGCAGATTACAACGAGCCTAATCGGAACCGATCCTCAACTCGCCGTTGTGCGCCAGCCCGGACCGAACTTTGTGCTCCTTCGCGGATCGGTGCCGCTCGCCCACGGGCCCGTCAAACTCGATCTCGCGATAACTGATCCGGCGGAAACAACTGCGCGCACGCTAAAGCATCTCCTCGAAGCCCACGGCGTGCAGATCAAGGGTGGAATCCGAGTGGAAGAAGCGCCTCCGCCGCAGGCGCTGAAACCCGGTGAAGTGCCCGTTGTGCTGTCATCCGAATTGAAGAAGGCGGAAGAAAGTTCAGCAACGAATGCGCACGTACTCGCCGAACACTTTTCGCCGGCGCTTCTAGAGAGTGTGCGCGTGCTGAACAAAATGAGCCAAAACCTCCATGCCGAATTGTTGCTGCGCACCGTGGCCCGCGAAAAAACCGGAATCGGCTCGACGGAGATTGGATTGAAGCTCGAGCAGGATTTTCTGAAATCCGCAGGTATTGCCGAGAGCGACGCTGTCCTTACCGACGGCTCTGGCCTTTCGACTAACAATCTCGTAACGCCGCGCGCAGTCCTCGCACTGCTGCAATACGCAATTCATCAGTCTTGGGGCCCCGACTTCATGGCCACCTTGCCGATTGCCGGTGTAGACGGCACACTCGAAGATCGCTTGAAAGGCACTCCCGCCTCCGGTTTGATTCACGCGAAAACCGGCGGTCTCGAGCACGTACACGCACTCTCGGGTTACGCAACGACAGTTAGCGGCGAGTATCTCGTTTTTTCGATCTTCGTGAATAACGACTCGCAAAGAGGCCGCGACTCAACAGCCGCCATTGATGCTATCGCTCTGGCTATGGTCGAAACACTCGGTGCTCCAGCGAATCACAAATAAGGTAAAGCACCGAGCGCACTCGACACGCTCCGCCACAGCGTTTGTATTCCGATATAATCGCTCCATAGCTCAGTCCGATTCCGGCCCGACATTTGCCAGAATTGACCTGAGGGCCCTTCAAGGAGGCGAATATGGCACAAAAAGTCATCGACATCGTTGGGGCGTCCAAGGAAAGCTTCGCTAAAGCAGCCGAGAACGCGGTGGCCGAAGCAGCCAAGACCGTTCGCGGTTTGAGGTGGGCGCGCGTAGCAGATTTCGAAATGCAATTGGATGGAAAGAAAATCACCGAGTACCGAGTTACGACTCGCATCTATTTTGACATCGAGCGAAAGTAAGGCAGCCTTTCCTAGAAATCTCGCGGGTATTTGCGGCTGCGGAAGAGTCTATAGCCTCAGCTATCGCGCGTTTTGGGGCTGACGCTACCTTCCGCGTAAGCCTGCACATTCAGCACATTCCCGAATTCGCTCGATTCTCTTTTCCACACCCAATCAAGCTACAATTCCACTTTTGAGGCATCCGTGTCCCGTCACGCCGAACAACTCCTCGAATTCGACAAGCTCAAAGAAATCGTCAGCGGCTTTACCACCTGCGCCCCCGGCCGTCGTGCAATTCTCTCGCTTAATCCCCAGCAGGACGTCTCGGCGTTGAATTCTGAGTTCACTCTGATCCGTGAGGCAGTAGCCTATCTGCGCCCAGGCGCGGAAATGGGTTTCGGCTCGCTCGCAGATCCCAAGCCGTGGCTCGCGCAGCTTGCCATGCCGGCATCGGTCCTATCCAGCGCCGATCTGCTGGACGCCGCTTCCTTGATGGACACGGCAAATGGCGTCAGGCAGACATTCAAAGGAGAAACCACGAAATATCCGCGCCTCGCGGAAGAAGCGGCAGCCTTCGCCGATTTTCGTCACCTCCTCACCGCCATCCGCCGCGCGATTCTCCCCGATGGCGAAATCAGTGATGACGCCTCTCCACAATTGGGCCGAATCCGCACCGGCATCGGACAGGCGCGTGACAAAATCCGAAAGTCCCTCGAAGGCATCCTGCGTTCCCGGGGCGAGCCCACCGGTGAGGACTACATCACGCTACGCAACGACCGCTTCGTTATTCCGGTTCGCGCCGGCGATCGCCGCGCCGTTCCGGGCGTCGTCCACGCTGCCAGCGCAACCGGCCAAACGGTATTCGTCGAGCCGCTCGAAGCCATCGATCTGAATAATCGCCTCGTTCAGCTTTCCGAAGAAGAAATCGCAGAGATAGCCCGCATTCTCGCCGAGCTCACCGAACAAGCCCGCTCCGATCGCGGGCCGCTCGAATCCGCCGCTGCGGGAATCGCGCATCTCGATTCTGTTTTTGCCCGTGCGCGATTTGCGCGTCAGTTTGATTGCACCATGCCGGAATTTTCCACAGGTAACTCGCTGCGCCTCGAAGCGGCGCGTAATCCGGTTCTCGAACACACGCTGCGCCCGCAAGATCGCAAAGCCGTCCCCTTGACCCTCGCGCTCGGCGGTTCGGAAACAGTAATGGTCATCAGCGGACCCAACACGGGCGGCAAAACGGTTGCGCTAAAAAATGTCGGCCTCGCTGCGCTTGCGGCGCAATCGGCGATTCCCGTCGCCGCGGAACGCGCCGAATTGCCTTCATTTGACTACGTCCTCGCCGACATCGGCGACGAGCAATCGATAGCGGCGGACCTTTCCACGTTTTCCGCGCACATGCTGAATCTGAAATCGATGCTTCAGATCGCGACGGATCGCTCGCTCATCCTCGTCGACGAAATGGGTACGGGCACTGCGCCTGAAGAAGGCGCGGCGCTCGCTGTCGCGCTGCTCGAAGAATTCCGCGCACTGCGCGCACTGACGATCGCCACGACGCATCATGATCGGCTGAAAGCCTACGCTTCCACCACGCCCGGAATCGTGAATGCCGCAATGGAATTCGACGAAGAAAATCTGCGGCCCACGTACCGCCTCCTAGTAGGTGTTCCGGGCACGTCCAGCGGCCTTGAAATCGCACGCCGCCTGGGTTTGCCGCCTCGCGTCGTGGACCACGCGCGCGCCAGCCTCTCTCCCGAATCGCGCGAGGCTCGCGACCTGATCGCCTACCTGCATCGCAGCCGTGATGAAATGGACGAAATCAAGCGCCAGGCTCGCGAAGAGCTGGCGCAACTGGAAGCTGAGCGCCGCTCGCTCCAGACCGAATGGGTGGACCGTCAGAAGAAGCGCATCGGCGACCTCGAAAAGAATTTCGACGCCACCCAGAAGCGCCTCGAAGGCGAAATCGCCCGCCTCGCAGCCGATATAAAGGACCGCACGCTGCGCGCTCAAATCGAAAAACAATCCGGCCGCCGCGTTGGCAAGATTGCCGGTGACGCCCGCGCTGAAGCGAACGCCGCCGTCGTCGACGCGCTCGCCGCATCCCAATCCGACCTTGGTGTTCAAGCGCAGCGCGCTGCGCAAGCGGTCGAACCCAGCCTTCTTTCCGCAGGCCAGCGCGTCGTCGTAAAAGGATTCAAACAGCCGCTCCTATTCCGCCGCCACGATGGCCGCTCCGCAGAAGTCGAAGCCGGCCCTATGCGCATGAAGGTTCCCTTGGCCGACGTCGTCGGAATTGATACCACCGCCCAACCTGCGAAAAATGTTTCAGCCGACGCCACGCGCCCCCGCGGCGTCACCGTGCACGCGCAGCCAAGCGATGAGCCCGCTGCCGAAGAAATCAACGTAATCGGGACTACGATCGAAGAAGCCACCCGCCGCGTCGACAAATTCATCGACCAAGCCGCCCTGGCCGGCAAGCCCGCCGTCCGCATCATCCACGGCCACGGCACAGGCGCCCTTCGCCGCGGCTTAGCCGAATTTCTCGGTTCACATCCGCTCGTCGAAAAAATCGAACACGAGAAACCCGACCGCGGCGGCGAAGCAATCACAATCGCCGAGTTGAAAAGCTAGCAACGGAGTGCTAAGTCTTAACTGACCACGATGGCTGAGGCGGGTAGCTTCGCAGAACGAGTAAAACAGCAGGCGGACATTGTCCGCGTCATAGGTGAATATGTTCGCCTAAAAAAATCCGGCGCGAATTTCACTGGGCTTTGTCCCTTCCACCAGGAAAAGACTCCGTCGTTCGCTGTTCACCCTGTAAAGCAGATTTATCACTGCTTCGGCTGCGGCGCTGGCGGCGACGTTTTCAAATTCGTGATGGAAATGGACAAGTCCACATTCCCCGAAGCGATTCGCACCGTCGCAGAAAAATGCGGAATCGCCATTCCCAAGCCGCGCGAGCGCTCGCCAGAGGAGCGCCGCGAAAATCAACAGCGCTCCGCCCTCGTCGAAATGCACCGCGAAACCGCTGCATTCTTCGCCCGCGCATTACACGATAGCTCCGAGGGAAAAGTAGCCGCGGCGTATCTCGAAGACCGCGGACTCGACCGCGAGGCTATGAAACGTTTTGGCCTCGGTTTCGCGCCATCGTCCGGCGACGCGCTTCTGCGTTTTCTAAAACAAAAATATCCTGAAAAGCTCCTCGATGTCTCCGGCCTGAGCTCCCGCGACCAAAGCGGCCGCGCCTACGATCGTTTCCGCCGCCGCATCATGTTTCCCATCGCCAATGAATCAGGCAAGGTAATCGCATTCGGCGGCCGGGCCATGGGCGACGACACCCCCAAGTACATGAATTCACCCGAGACTCCGATCTACACGAAAAGCACCGTCCTCTACCATCTCGATCGCGCCAAAGAAGCCCTGCGCCAGAGTGATTTCGCCGTCCTCGTCGAAGGTTACATGGACGCCATCGCCGTCGCCCGGGCCGGAATCGCCAACGTTGTTGCCAGCTGCGGCACCAGCCTCGCCGAGCCTCAGATTAAATTGCTCGGCCGCTTCACTCGACGCGTCATCGTCAATTACGATCCAGACACCGCCGGCCAGGCCGCCACCGAACGCTCCATCGCACTTCTCCTCGAAAGCGAGTTTGATGTTCGCGTCCTCGCCCTTCCCGGAAAAGCCGATCCCGACAAATTCCTGAAAGAACAAGGTGTCGACGCCTACCGCAACCTCCTCACGCAATCGCCGCCTTATCTCGATTACCTGATCGCCCGCGCGCGCCAAATGGACCGCACCACAGCGGCAGGAAAAGTTGCCGCGCTCAATTTCCTGATGCCGTACGTCCAGCGTTTACCGAATCGTCTTCTCCGCTCGGAATGGGCCACCCGCATCGCCTCCGAATTGCGCGTGGACGAGCCCGTCCTTCGCGAAGCCTTGCGACGCGCTGCCGCCGAACGCCGCAGCGAAGTAAAGCCAAACGCCAGCCTCCTCGGCCCCGCTGTAAAGCCCGCTGAACGCCAAATCATCCGTATGCTCGTCGAAGCGGACGGCTTCCGCGAAAAGCTCGCCGGCGAATTAGCCCATGACGCGCTCCACCGAGGCCTCGAATGCGAGCGTCTCCTCGATCTCCTCATCTCGAAAGTGGGCGACCATCCCGACCCCGCCACGCTAGCCGCGGCTCTCGAAGAAAGAGAACGCCGCCTGCTTTTCGAAGTCCTCTTCGAGCCCGTCCCTCAGCCCACCTGGGACGACGCCGAGAACTGCCTGAGTGTTCTCCGCAACCGCCGCGTGGAAGAAGAACTCGCCGCGCTGCAAAAGAAAATCGAAGCCAAGCCCAACAACGACGAATTGCGCGGTCTCCTCACCCGCCGCCTCGAACTCCAGAAACGTCTCGCCGCCAACTAGCCGAGCCGCTTCTTCGTAGTCACATTTTCTGCCCCAACACTCCTATGGCGTATTTCGTCTGCACGCTTGTTCGGCCAGCTCGTTGACTTCATGTTCGACTCGCCCCTAAGATGTCCGCAAAGGACGGCGTCCTTCCTCTTGCTTAACGAAACCATTTCGCATTACCGCATCCTGGAAAAAATTGGCGGCGGTGGTATGGGCGTGGTTTATAAAGCTGAGGACACCAAGCTCCATCGCTTTGTTGCTCTAAAATTTCTCCCCGAAGGCTCGCTTCACTCGAGTGAAGTGCTTGAACGATTCCAACGCGAGGCACAATCTGCTTCCGCGCTCGATCACTCGAATATCTGCACAATTTACGAAATCGGCGAACATGAAGGCCAGCCCTTCATTGCCATGCAGTTTCTCGAGGGCCAAACGTTGAAGCACATGATCAACGGCCGGCCGCTTCCCCTGGACCGGATTCTAGAATTGTCCATCGAGATTGCCGACGCTCTTGAAGCAGCCCACAGCCAGGGAATCATTCACCGCGATATCAAACCGGCGAACCTCTTCGTAACTAAGCGCGGCCACGCTAAGATTCTCGATTTTGGACTCGCGAAACTTTCTCCTGCCGCTGCGGGTGTGGGAGCGACTGCCGCTCCCACGGTTGGTGCCGATGAATTCCTCACCAGCCCCGGCACCACCCTGGGAACGGTCGCCTATATGTCGCCCGAACAGGTGCGTGGCAAGGAGTTGGACGTCCGCAGCGACATCTTTTCATTCGGTGTCGTGATGTACGAGATGGCTACTGGCACGATGGCGTTTCGCGGCGATACGTCGGGTGTGATCTTTGAAGCCATCTTGAATCGCGCGCCCGTCCCGACTGTCCGGCTGAACCCGGATGTGCCTCCGAAAATGGATGAAATCATCAGCCGCTCGCTCGAAAAGGATCGCGAACTTCGCTACCAGCATGCTTCCGACCTGCGCGCGGACCTGCAACGATTGAAGCGCGATATGGATAGTGGCCGGACGGCGTCTGTTCCTGACACCGGAGCGGCTTCCGGGACGCAGATTCCTTCGACTCCGAGTCAGGCGAGTTTGGCGGCTGCTTCGTCCAGCGTCGTCGCGAAAAGCGCGAAACAATCCGTCGCGCAAGTCCTTCCGAAGACAAGCAAACGAGCTTTGCCCAAAATCGCTCTCCTTGTCTTCGGAGTTCTCATGCTGGCTGCAGCCGCGATGTGGCTCGTGAAGAGTTCGCGCGAGACTCGCTGGGCGCGCGTCGTGGCTCTGCCGGAAATTTCACGCCTGGCGGACGAAGGCAAATACGCGGAAGCATTCGCGCTGGCCACAAAGGCTCAGAAAATCATTCCCGGAGATCCGGCGTTCGCAAAACTCTCGCCGCAGTTTTCTTACCTGATTTCGATCGAGACGACCCCACCCGGCGCCGACGTCTATCGAAGAACCTACGGCGACGCAGTCGCTACCTGGGAATTCGTGGGGCAGACTCCGATCAAGGATGTCCGTGCGCCTTACGGCTATTACGTCTGGAAGCTGCAGAAAACCGGATACGAGACCATATTGCGCACGACCTACGGCCTGTTCGGACTCTGGCTGCCATCCTCGCCGGGTGCTTCCGATCAGCAGGGCACGGTCAACTTGGACGAAACTGGAAAAGTTCCCCCCGGCATGGTGATGGTTTCGTTCCCGAAGAAATACCCAAAGCTTGTCTTGATGCCGGGCTATGAAGCTCTGCCGGAAGTCCCATTGAAGGATTTCTGGCTTGATCGGTATGAAGTCACCAACCGGCAATTCAAAACCTTCGTCGATCAGGGTGGGTATCAGAAGCGCGAATACTGGAAAGAAGAATTCAGGAAAGATGGTAAAGCGCTCCGTTGGGAAGAAGCGATGGCCATGTTCCGCGATTCAGCGGGACGCCCCGGGCCCAAGGATTGGATTCAAGGTGAGTATCCTAAGGGGCAAGACGACTATCCTGTGACCGGAGTGAGCTGGTACGAAGCCGCCGCGTATGCTGAGTTTGTCGGCAAAGCCTTGCCCACCCTCTATCACTGGAATCGCGCCGCCGGCCCCACGTCTTCTTCGTACATAGTCCCGGCGAGCAATTTCGGGGGCTCGGGAGTGTTGCCCGTGGGCAGCAAGCCGGGGCTGAGCCCCTTCGGCAGCTTCGACATGGCCGGGAATGTGAAGGAATGGGTGTGGAACGAAGCGAATGAGGGCAAGCGTTATGTTCTGGGAGGCGCGTGGGACGAACCAAATTATATGTTCGTGGATGGCGATGCGCAGTCGCCCTTTCTCCGCGCTCCCAACATCGGATTTCGATGCATCAAGTACATTGATGCGGAGCCTCTTCCGAAAATAGCGGTCGCCGCGATTCCTTCTCCCCGGCGCGATTTGTCCAAGGAAAAGCCGGTGCCGGATGAATTGTTCCGCGCCTATCTCGGGATGTATTCTTATGACAAAATTCCTCTCAACGCGACCGTCGAACATCTCGACAAGCCGGATGAAGACTGGAGAACGGAAAAAATTACCTACACGGCGGCATACGGGAACGAAAAGGCGATCGCGTACCTGTTCCTTCCCAAGAAGGGGAAGCCGCCTTTTCAGACTGTTATTTTCTTTCCGGGGTCGAATGCGCTTCTCATGCGCAGCTTCCGCTTCTACACCACGGCCTCCCTGGACGCGGTTTTGAGAAGCGGCCGCGCCTTGCTCTACCCCGTCTATAAGAGCACCTACGAACGCGGCGACGGCCTGGAATCCGATGACGAGAATATGACCAGTGCCTGGCGCGACCACGTGGTCATGTGGGAGAAAGACGCCTCTCGTGCCCTTGACTATGCGCAGACGCGTCCGGAGCTCGACCACGAGAAGATCGCCTACTATGGCTACAGTTGGGGAGCAGTGATGGGAGGGCTGATTCCCGCGGTCGAACCACGGATCAAGTTGTCCGTCTTGGCCCTCGGCGGAATGGGGTTCGGCCATACGCTTCCGGAAGTTTATGTCGTGAACTTCCTTCCGCGCGTGAAGCAGCCCACGCTGATGCTGAATGGGCGCTATGACTTCTTCTTTCCCGTGGATTCAGCTCAGGAACCGTTCTACCGTCTGCTCGGCTCGCCCAAAGACCAGAAAAAACATCTGCTTTACGATAGCGGGCACAACATCCCGCGCAACGAGCTGATCAAGGAAATCTTGAATTGGTTCGACCAGTACTTCGGCCCCGTGAATTAATTGCCGCCAAGAATCCCGGATCGTCTGAAAGTGATTTGAATTCTCTACGGGAAACCTCCAAACAGCAGTTTGGCGCGGTCGCATTTGCATCCCAACACTCATTTACTCATCTACTGTAACGAAGGCCAAACCGCCTCAGAACGCGCACCAGCAAAGGAGCAATCAATGCCGCAGGCTACAAGCTTTCGAATATTCAATCCCGACACGATGGCCAAACCGACCGCGGGTTACTCCCAGGTGGCCGTAGTCACCGGCGGGAATCCGGTTTACATCGCTGGCCAGGTGGCGCTCGATGCAGCGGGCAATTTTGTAGGCAAAGATGACTTCCGTGCTCAGGTCGAGCAAATCTTCAAGAATCTAAAAGCTGCCGTCGAAGCCGCGGGAGGCAATTTTCACGACATCATCAAGCTCAGCTTCTATTGTGTCGATACTGTCGACCCCGCGCAGATTCCGCAAGTCAGGGAAATCCGCGACAAGTATGTCAACACTCAAAATCCGCCCACCAGCACATTTGTCGTTGTCCGCAGGCTGGTTCGTCCCGAGTGGCTAATCGAGGTGGAAGCGGTTGCAGTGGTGCACCGCTAAACCGTCCCCATGAGGTTCGTCAGATTGGAGTTAGCTGCTTGCAGGCATGCAATTGACGCAGGTACCATAACTATTGTATTCTCGCAAGGTTTTGGAGGAAACGGGCGGCGCGCCTCCTGCATCAAATAAAGGGTGCAGTGAGCGCGAGCGTGGTTGGCGCGGGCATAGGGCTGGCAACGGGTTCGCAGTACCGTCTTAATTATCCGTTTAAATGTCGTTATTTGACAAGTCGCGTCGGGGTGTCTAACTCCGCGCGCATATTTCTTTGGCCGCCGCCTGTGCGCCGCCGTTTCATCTCGCAATGGGAGGAAGTGTGAGTCTGGCTCTCGAGGAAAAATACGATCAGGTACGACAGCTCATCGCCATGGGCAAGGAACGCGGTTACCTGCTCTACGATGAAGTGAACGATATTCTGCCCGCCGAGGTGCATTCCTCGGAAGAAATTGACGATCTGCTCTCCACCTTCGAGCGCTACGGCATTGACGTCTATGAAGATCTCACGAGCGCAAAGGCCGCTCTGGCTGCCGCCGATGGTGCCGACGGGCCCGAGGTCGGAGTCGCGGTAGAAAAAGAAGTCATCGCTTCCGAAGACGGCGAACTCGATCTCACTCCCGGCACTCTCGAAAAAACCAATGATCCGGTTCGCATGTATCTCCGCGAAATGGGCACCGTTCCGCTACTCACCCGCGAAGGTGAAGTTGCCATTGCCAAGCGTATTGAGCGCGGCCAACTCCTCGTCCTGAAAACTATCACGCGCGCTCCGCTCATCCTGAAAGAACTCCTGCAAGTGGGCGAAGATCTCCGCACCGGCTCGCGCTCCATCAAGGAAATCGTCCAGTTTGACGACGAAGAGCTCACCGAAGAAAAGATCGAGGCAAAAACAAAAGAAACCCTAAAGCAGATCGACAAGGTCGCCAAGCTCTACCTCGTGGCGATGAAACAGGCGCAAAAACTCGAAAAAGTTCCGCGCTCGAAGAAGCGCCCCTATCTCCGCGCCCGCTATGCGTTGGGCCGCACCCGTGTCGAGATGTCCCGCCGTTTTCGCGAGCTCGATTTCAATCCGCTCGAAAAGAAGCGCCTCATTGACAAAATTCGCCAAACCGTCGAGCGAGTCCATTTCCTCGAACGCGAAATCGTCAAGCTCGAGCGCCGCGTCGAAGCGTCCAAAGCCGACGTCCAGGCCGAAGCGCGCAAAGATCTCCGCGCCCGCCGCCAGGAACTTGGCGAAATCGAAATCGCCAGCGAAGTGAGCCCCACCGAGCTGAAGCGCGCTCTTCAGGTGATTCTTCGTGGCGAAGCCGAAGCCGAGCAAGCCAAGAAAGAATTAATCGAAGCGAACCTCCGCCTCGTGGTTTCCATCGCAAAAAAATATACGAACCGCGGCTTGCAGTTCCTCGACCTGATTCAAGAGGGCAACATCGGCTTGATGAAAGCCGTCGACAAATTCGAATGGCGCCGCGGCTACAAATTCTCCACCTACGCCACTTGGTGGATTCGACAGGCCATCACCCGCGCCATCGCCGACCAGGCTCGCACCATCCGCATCCCGGTGCACATGATCGAAACGATCAACAAGCTCGTCCGCACGCAGCGCCAGCTCGTGCAGGAACTCGGCCGCGAGCCCACCTCCGAAGAAATTGCCAAGCGCATGGATATTCCGGTCGCGAAAGTCCGGAAGATTCTGAAAATTGCGCAGGAGCCGATTTCGCTCGAAACTCCCATCGGCGAAGAAGAGGATTCGCATCTCGGAGATTTCATCGAGGACAAGGCCGTCGTCTCGCCCTCCGACGCGGTGATCAATCTCAGCCTGAAAGAACAAACCTCCTCCGTGCTGAAGACCCTCACGCCGCGCGAAGAAAAAGTAATCAAGATGCGTTTCGGTTTGGACGACGGCAGCGAGCACACGCTCGAAGAAGTCGGCCAGTCCTTCGCCGTCACCCGCGAACGTATCCGCCAAATCGAAGCGAAAGCCCTGCGCAAGCTGCGCCACCCGTCGCGCTCGCGCAAACTCCGCGCCTTCCTTGAAGGCTCCGCCAACGATTACTAAGAATTATCTGAAGAAAACTACTTCGCGGTTGTCTTTTGCTGCGGTTCGACGGCTTGTCTCGACTGTGTTCGCTCGAGAGCTGACTTCGCCACGGGGCCGTGAGAAAAGAATCAGGCCAAGCCCCATGATCTCGAGCAAGTAGATCGTCATTTTCCTCAGGAACGCAAATCGCCCGAGACTTCGCAGTTCATTTATGGCACAACTGACGTTCCGTAACGCCGGTGTCCCGTCAGCTCTTTTGAAGTTTCCCCCCAACCATTCAGGATACGAAACAGTATCGATGTCAACCTTACGCCTCCATCAAACCCTGTAACCTGTTTAACGCCTCAAACCAATACGTTTTCATCTTCGCGCACTCTTTCGAGTTGGGAAGCTTGCCGTGATCCACAGCCACTTGAGTCTTCTCCGCACCCTTGCTGTAAAAGCCGACGCTTAGCCGAGAGCCCCCATCCCATTTCGCGCGAACATATTTTCCAGGCGTCGCCGACGTGACTTCCATTTTTGCATCAGGCAGCCAGCGGCTCCTCAACTTCTCATCCGTCCAAGCCGCGTAAACTTTCGCCAGCGTAACCGCCATCGTCCGGCTCCCCGATGCGCTGAACTCCCCGTCGCATTTCTGAAATTTCTGCCGCAAACCGCGCTCATGTTCGTAGCCCACCGCGACCATCTGACACCACCAGGCCGGCACTTTTTTCTTTTCGTACAGATACTTGGAAATTTCTTTGTGCGGCCACTTCTTCGCGCCGGCTTTGTCAAGGATCCCGAACCACTCCGCCCACACTTTCCCTGTCTTGGCCTTGACTGCTTCATCGCTCGAACGTTTCGTCTCTTTCTGTTTTTTAGTCGCCATCGTCCCGCGTCCTCACGCGGCGATTCTACTCCCAAGCCCCAGAAAATTCTCGCGCCGCCATTCATCCACGATCTGATCAAGTGCTTCCCGGTAACTCGGGAAGCGCGGCTTCCACTCGAAATCCCGCCGGCACCGCGCATTCGAAGTCCGCGTCGAAGCCGTCATCAGATTCACCAACACGGGTCCCGCCAGGATTTTCGCGATCCATGCCGGAACGTGTCGAGGAGCGGGCGCGCCCAGCCGCTGCGCAAATCCTGCCAAGTACGCGCCCGCGCTGACCGGCTGATCGTCCGTAACGTGCCACAAGCCTCCCCGCCCGGATTCCGCAACCGTTACAAAAGCGCTGGCCGCGTCGTCCACGTGAATCCATTGCCATATCGCATCGCCTTTGCCGATGATGGGAAGTTTCCGCGCCAGAAGTTGTGCGCCGAAATAGCGAGTGTGAGCGGCCTCGGGCGCGTGAAACCAACCGCAGCGCAATATCGCCGCCTTGAATCCTTCTCTGTTCGCCGCGTCTCGCGCGATCGTTTCCATCTCCACGGTCGAGCGGGTAATGAAGTCCGTATGCGGCCGCGAATCCTCGTCGAACGCCGACTGATTTTCGGGCCGCGCCACCCACGTGATGCTTTGCACCAGAAACTGTTTCGCCCCCACTCGCCCCGCCGCTTGCGCCAGCGCTCGCGTGCCATCGCCACGGATACGATCATTGGTCTTCCAATCCTCCGGCCGTGGCTTCGTCTTTGTAGGAATCGCAGTTGCCGCATGTACGATCACGTCTGCGCCCTCTGCGGCCCGCGCCAGCGAATCCGCGTCAAATAAATCCGCGCGCCGGCTCTCTCCTCCAAACTTGCGAATCGTATTTTCGTTTTCGGTGCTGCGCGCCATTCCGATCACGCTGTGTCCCCGTTCTCGAAACTGCCGTATCAGACTTTTGCCCAGAACGCCGGTTGCGCCTGCTATGAAGGCTTTCAAAGTTAATTCTCCCCATGGTTTATAAATGGGCGGGTACCCATAGGATGTAGGAATTCTTGCTCAGGATTTCGAAAAAATCGCACACCTGCCAGAACGCCCAGACATTCGAAAAGCCCCAGTAGCACCGCAGATAGGTCAAAGATGTCCCGCATATCAAGCGAAATAGGCAGATTGATGTGCTTCACGTGATCGGGCCCTGGCAGAATGAAATGGTAATAAACGCCAAAAGCCAGCGCGCCGGTCATCGAAACAGCCAGCAACACTCCTCCCACGCGCAGATTGCCCTTCCAAATCAAATAAGCTGCGTAAAACGGCGCAACGACAATCACTGCCGCAACGAAAGCCTTTTGAAAGGCACTCACGCCAATCTCCAGATGCGTGTGTGCCATCCCGTGAGCCACATTTATCGCGAAATGTACGAACACGATTCCGATGGCGGATCCAACCAGCGCGCTTCGATTCGGAGCCGCTGTGTTCATTCGAGGATTGTTAGCAGGCATACCTATTTCTGTTCCTGCGCGGTGGTCCAATTCACGGCGGTTCCGTACCCGTACACCAGCTGTGCGCCGCGATCGGCACCAATTGTCACAAGCATTGCGAGAACGGCCAGTCCCAGCAACATCAGTTTGCGTAATTGTGCAGTGAAATTCTTCCGCGCGAGGAATGCGAAAATGCACAGCGCCAGAGCCAAACTCGTTGACACGAGCATCAGCGTTTCGTGAATTCCCACCGCCCGCATCGCGTCGCCCGGCGGCACGGAATTCTCCGCCGCAAGCCCGGTGAGCACCGTCACGATCGCGGCAAGCGTCCCGAGGTACAACATCCACGCCGCAGTACCCTGCATTTCGTCGCTAGCGCGCCACAACGAGAGCGCCTGGAACAAAAGGGCCGCAAGCCACAAGACAATCGGGAAATGCACAAACATCGGATGGTAGTTCAGTGCAGCTTTCATTCCCGGCAGCATCGTGGCTAGCCCTCCTCACCCGACAGGTTCGAATCTCGACGCCGCTCCGTTTTTTTTCCAGTAGGGGCACGGCACGCTGTGCCCGCTCGACCATGGAGCGAAGCGCGGCCTGTATGCGACCGTCCAATTCGCCGCAATTTCAGGTTTCCTCGTCCGCGTCGCATTATCTGCCAACCCCTAGCCGCCGTAAACTGGGATAGAATCCGCGACGCGAATCCAGTGGTCAGCCGCAACACCCGAAGGAGTCGCCCGCGCGGATGCCGCGCAAAACTCCATTGAAGCCACGCCCGCCCGAGCGCGATTATTCACACCGCTCACTTCTCGACAAACTTGGCGTCAAGCCAGGCCAGAAAATCCTCATCCTCGGAGTAACGCTGGGCTCCTTCACTAATGATATCCAGCCATTCAATCCCGAATTCGCTGAACGCAAGCCAGCCGCCGATATCGACCTGATATTCTTCAATGCCGAACAGAAAAAAGATTTAGCCCGCCTCGGGCAACTGCGTAAATCAATCACCAAAAATGGCGGAATCTGGGTGATCTACCCCAAAGGCCGTCAAGACATACGCGAGCTCGACGTAATCGCAGCCGGCAAAGCCTCCGGCCTGACCGACAACAAAGTCTGCAGCTTTTCGGCCACCCACACCGCTCTCCGCTTCGTCATCCCAATAGCCAATCGCTAGCCTCCCGAACTTTCCGAAGGCTAACCTCCGGCGCCCGGTCAGCGTAATCGCTCCGTTCCTCCGAAGTGTGTTCATAAGAAAAGCTCCCTGCAAAGAATTCGCGCCACTCGTACTTGCGTCCTATCATGGTGTCACCGCTATGAGACTCGATGTCCGTGGACTCACAGTCGAGCTCCCCACCGAAACGGGATGGGTGCGTCCAGTGAACGACGTTTCGTTCTCGCTTGCCGAGGGCGAGACGCTTGGCATCGTGGGTGAATCGGGATCGGGCAAGACGATGCTGTCGCTGGCCCTCATGGGCCTCGAGCCTCCCGGTGCGCGTCGCAGCGGTGAAGCCTGGCTCGAAGCGCGCGGTGGCGGCCGCATGAATCTCGTAACGGCCGCCCGCGAAGAACTTCGCAAAATGCGCGGCCGCGACATCGCCATGATTTTTCAGGAGCCGATGACGGCCCTCGATCCGGTTATGCGCATCGGCACGCAAGTGGAAGAGGCAATTCGTGTCCATGATTCCTCAGCCAGTATCACCGAAATCCGCCGCCGGGCCATTGAGGCTCTGAAAATCGGGGCTGTGCCGGAACCAGAGCGGCGTGCGCGTCAGTATCCGCATCAGCTCTCGGGCGGGTTGCGGCAGCGCGTGATGATCGCGATGGCCCTCGCGTCTGGTCCGCGGATTCTAATTGCAGACGAGCCGACAACGGCGCTCGACGTCACGGTGCAAAAGCAAATTCTGGAACTGCTCGCGCAATTGCGACGCGAGTTGCGGCTCTCGATGCTTTTCATCACGCACGATTTGGGCGTCGTCTCGCAAATTGCCGATCGCGTGATGGTGATGTACGCCGGCCGCGTCGTTGAGGAGGGCCCGACAGGGGAAGTGTTGCGCCATTCGCGCCACCCGTACACGGAAGGTCTGTTGCGCGCCGCCCCGCGCCTCGAACGCGGCAAACTCACCCCAATTCGCGGCACAGTCCCATCTCTACAAGCGCTGCCGCCGGGCTGCTCGTTCGGTCCGCGGTGCGAGTTACACGTTTCGGAGTGCGACGCGGCTGTTCCGGAGCTTCGATCTGTGACACAGGACCATCAGGCGCGGTGTATTCTTATTTGATAAAGCCGTGACCTAGCTTAGTGAAGCTCAGGATTTGAAGCCGTGTTTGGTTGAGTAGAGTGAAAGCGGGGCGAACAAAAAAGTACACTAAAACGGTCAAGTACCTTGACTTAGAGGCTTCATAGAATCCTGGCTAGAGCGGTTTTTAGCGCACCGGGCGGATTTTAGATGGCAGATTTGGACCCAAACCGACAGCAGGAACTCGTACGCGACCAATTTACCCGCACCGCAGAGGTGTTCGGCAATGCAGTGATGCAAACCCGCGCCGCCGAGGCTGAAATCCTGGCTCAAATGGTCGCGGCGAAGAAAAGCGATTGGGCCGTGGACCTCGCGTGCGGCACCGGGGCGCTGGCACTGGCGTTCGCTCGGCATGTTCACTGGATTATCGGCCTCGATCTGACGCCCGCGATGCTCGCCTTGGCACAGCGAACAGCGCATCACACGAATGCTCGCAACATCGCGTTTGCGCTAGGCAACGCGCAATGCATCCCGTTCCCGGATGGCTCACTCGACATCACTCTTTCGAGCTACGCTTTGCACCACGTGCCGGAGCCTCGACGAGTGATCGGCGAAATGTCGCGGGTGCTAAAACGCGGCGGCCGGGCCGGAATCATTGACATTTTCGTAGAGGAAGATTCGCGCCGGGCGGAAATGCACGACCGCATCGAGCGCGTTCGTGATCCTTCCCACGTTCGAACGCTGACTCGGAGCGAGTTTGCCTCCCTGTTTGCCGCACATCATTTGCGCATCACGGGAACGCACATGGAAGAGCTTGCCCTTGATTTCGATCAGTGGATGCACAGGGCCGGCCGGGGGCCGAGCGATCCTGAATACATCGAAACGCGGCGGCTAATGGAAGAAACGATTCCCAATGATCTTGCGGCATTCCATCCGCGCTATCTTGTCACAAGTGCGGCCGGGAGCGGTGAGCTGCCCGCGATCGAGATGGTCAATACGGTTGTGTTCTTCTCCGCCGAGAAAATCGGATGACGCCGCCCCCGCCTTCAACCGAAGCCGAAGTTATTCTCGAAGCCCGCAACCTGCGCAAACTATATCCGGCAGCAAGCGGCGCATTCTTGCAATCCTCCCCCCGCTCCGTGGCGGTGAGTGATGTGAGTTTTTCGGTGGGACGTGGCGAAACCGTCGGAATCGTGGGCGAATCCGGCTGCGGCAAGACGACGCTCGCGCGCATGCTCCTGCGCTTAATCGAGCCGGACGCGGGCGAGCTTCGTTTCCGCGGCGAAGACTGGCTTGCAGCGCGGGGCGCTACATTGCGAGCGCTGCGTCGGCGGATGCAGATGGTGTTTCAGGATCCGGTTGCGTCGCTCAATCCACGAATGCGCGTGGGAGAAATTGTGAGTGAGCCACTCGCGATTCATGAACCGGGTTTATCGCAGGCCAAGCGGCGGGACAGCGCCATCGAAATTTTGCAAGCGGTAGGGATGGGCGCAGAAGCCTTCGACCGCTACCCGCACGAGTTCTCGGGCGGTCAGCGTCAGCGAATCGGGATCGCGCGGGCGCTTATTCTGCGTCCTGAGCTGGTGATCGCGGACGAGCCCGTTTCGGCGTTGGATGTTTCGGTGGGCGCACAAATCCTGGAGTTGCTGGCGCGGCTGCAGCGCGAATTTTCGTTGACGCTGATTTTGATCTCGCACAGCTTGCCGGTGGTGGCGCAGCTGGCGACGCGGGTGGCGGTGATGCAGGCGGGGAAGTTCGTCGAGATTGGCGCGGCGGAGAAGGTTCTTAGGGAGCCGGAGCATCCCTACACGGTAGCGCTGCTGGCGGCTGTGCCCGAGATTCCGGCGTAGCCTCCCTGAAAGGCGCACAGGCCTTCGAAGCTCAGGGTAAACAGGAGTGTCTCTGCCACTGAACCGTACACGGTAGCGCTGTTGGCGGCCGTGCCAGAATTCCTGTATAGCCATATGAAAGACTCGCAGCCGCTCGTCGGCACTATTCCTAGTTTGGGGCAAGCAAGTTGCCATAGCCGATAACTTGATTTCTCAATTGGCGTAATATCCGGCCCTCGTCTTGACCGTGAGATTGGGAACTTTCGTGGTTAGTTTGATCTTGTGGTATTTGCCATCGGGCTGTGTTCGCCCGGGCGTGTATCCAATACTGTACTGATTGCGAAGCGCCTCCTCGATTTGCGAGTAGATCTCCTCAATTGAGTGACTTTCAGTGACCTCGTAATAGGCTCCCCCGGTTTCTGTGGCCATGCGGTGCAGACCCTGTTTGCCGCCCTCGCTGGCCATTTTGAGAATCGCACCTATCACGGGGCGGGAGAACGGCTCGGAATCCGAAAAGCGAATCGGGTAGATGATGGTGTCCGCTCGCTGCGCGTATTCGATTGCCGTGGTGATCGAAGTGTGCTCCTTGAACGCCACACCGTCCGACAACAGAATGAAAGCTTTGCGGCCCATGAGTTGATACATCAAGTCTTTTGAAGCGTCTTTGACCCCACTGTAAACGAGAGTGCCATGACGGTCTGGAATTCTCAGGCGGTTGAGCGCCGATTCGAGAGAGGCGCGCGAAGAGGTGGGAGCTTGGTCCGTTACGACCTGCGTATCGAAGTGCACCACGAAGGCCTGATCCTTCCCCTCGCGAAGGACTTGATTCAGGAACGTGTAGCTGGCCCGCTGCTCTTGGTCGAGGACGCCCGTCTGGCTGCGACTGGTGTCAACTAAGAGGCCTATGGTAAGAGGAAGGTCCGATTCGGGTGAAAAATAATCGATCTTCTGCGGCACACCATCTTCGAGCAATACAAAATCGTCCTGCGTCAGATTCTTCACCACCTTCCCGTCGGCATCGTGGACAGTGGCGAAAAGCGTAACAACATTGACGCGGCTCGAAATGGTGGGCCCCTGCTGTGCCCACGCACCTGTGCTCAAAGCGACCGCGAGAATCGCCGCCGCGACCTTAAGCAGATCGAAACCTACTTGGCGTCGAGCACACATCGCAGCGATATAACACTTGGATGCATGCAAAGTCGCGCGGGGGAGTCACTAGAACAATGGCGCGGCGAGGAACGCTGCAGACGTCCTATACAGTCGGCCATTCTTATCGCCCCGAGGAACTGGATTTTTGCAGCATTAGCGACACCACCCGGACTTCGCTCGAGAAAGGAGCGGGAGTGGAGCGCGAATAAGAGACGAAGATAGTCTGTCCGCCGTTTGCGTCGTATTCGGAATGCGCGCGCGCGTCGTAGACGTTGCCGTTGCTGGGCGGCAGGGCAACGAAAGCGACGGTGGATCCGGACCACGGGCCTTCCGGGTTCGGCGCCGTCCGGAGCAAGACGTTTTGAGAAAATACCTGGCTGTAAACAGCGACGTATTGCCGGAGGTAGTTGTTCCACGCCACGCTGCCACCGCCGGCGAACACGGCAACGGCGTCGCGAACATTCGAAGACCACATCCCATTGCCCGCGTAAAACGTCCACGTGCCGCGATCTTGCGCGCTCGAGGGGTCCACTTTCCCGAGCCTGCAACCGATGTCTAGACTGTTGGTGGCAATTCCGCATCCATAAACGTACAGCGCTCCATTGCTTACGACGGCTGCGGTTCCGAATTCCGGCTCATCCTGGTCGAAGAGGAGATCCGGATGGCCCTCGACGATCGGAGGATTCAATGTAGGCCGCTCCGGCTGTTGCTGAAAGTTTTTCCAGACGGCCACCGAAGTGCCGATGATCTGAAAGTTGAAGGCGCCCGGCTGCGCGCTGACCACCATGTAGAAAATCAAAGCGCTGTTGTCGGAGGGGTTCACTACGATCGAGTTGATCCAGAGTGCCCATCGCGCACCGCACGGCTGCGCTTGGCAGTTGTTGACGTTGTGCTGCTGGTTGAAAGCTGCTTCAGTGGCAGTCTCGGGCAGAATCATCGTCGGCGCGCCGGTAGAATCGAGCCGCTCCTGGAATCCGGTGATGCCGTCCTGCGCGTTCAGATCTGTTGTATAGGACCAGGAATCGCTGATAAGTGTCCGGTCTTGCTCATCCGCTTTCGCGAGAAACGTATCGCTGTATAGCCACACTGAGAAGCCCTGAAACAAGGCGCTGTTGCCGCCGTCCCGTCCAAGGATGTCGGGATTCGTCGTGATGGGCCCGAGATCCTTCACCTGGGCGATCGTCACCTCCGGCGGCGGCCCCGAGGGGCCCGAGGAATAACGGAGGCAGCCGGAGAAACCGAGAACGAGCGCTGCGATCGGCGCGAGTTGAGAAAAGATGCTGCGACGCCATCGCCGAGGAGGAGTGTGCCGCAGCGAATTGAGTTTGGATTCTCGGAATAGGATGGAGAGCTTCATCATGCCGCACAATTGTTCGAACCGGACTATCGTGTGTATTACCGATTGACTCAATCTCGAAGATGCATAATAGCGGAACCGGTTGTCCGTGGATTGTAAGGAATTGTCGCTGGCAGCCTGCCGGCACACGACACTTCCTTACGTTCTCCTTTGGGTGGGCGTGCTAAAAAAGTGCGAGCTGCGACCCGGTTGGATTCGTCAAAATAAAACACACCAGTGAGTCCGTCGTTGGATTCGCGACTAAAATCACTCGGTAGACAATCGCTATGAAACCCATCCCAGTGTTACTGGTTGACGATGACGTGGAGCTATGCTCTTCGCTCACGCGGCTACTGGCGATGGATGGTTTCGGCGTGAAAGCCGTGCACGATGGGCAAGCAGGAATCCAGCACGCGCTCAAAGGAGAATATGAACTTGTCATTCTAGACGTGATGCTGCCGGGCGGGGACGGCAGGAAAGTGCTGCGACGGATTCGCCTTGCTTCGCAAGTCCCGGTGATCATGTTGACGGCTCGCGGCGATGAAGCGGACCGCATTGCGGGACTCGAGCGCGGCGCTGACGATTATTTGCCGAAACCGTTCAATCCCCGGGAGCTTGTCGCGCGAATGCGGGCCGTTCTTAGGCGCAAGAGTGGTTCGGCGCCGCAGGAAATCTTCCAGATTGGCAACCTAGAGATTGATTGTGGCCAGAGGAAAGTCGTTCGCGATGGCGCCGACGTCGCTCTGACGGGCGCCGAGTTTGACATTCTTCTACTGCTCGTCCGCTCGGCAGGCAAAGTCCTGTCGCGTGACGAAATCGCAGAATCGGCTTTGGGCCGCCCCATCGGCTTCTTCGATCGCAGCATCGATAATCACATCAGCAATCTGCGCAAGAAACTCCGTTGCCGCGCCGGCGAAGCCGAACGCATTCAGAACGTGCGTGGCACTGGATACGTTTACACCGGCGAAATCGCGAAGGAGCGCGAATGATTCGCGGGATTTACGCGAAGATTTTTCTGTGGTTTCTGCTTGCCACCGGTGTCACGGGCGCTGTGGTCCTTTTGATCGCCGTCGTCACTCACTCGCAAACCCTTGGACCGAGCTGGATGATCGGGGTTCTGGACCAATATGCACGAAGCGCCGTCAACATTTATGATCACGGAGGAAACGCGCGCCTTGCCGAATATCTGCAGGAGATCGAAGACGCTTCTTTCCTTCAGTCGACCTTGCTGGATCCGCAGGGCCGCGACATCGTAGGCCGTGGTGTGCCCCGAGGTGCCGAGAGAGTGCTCGCAAGAGCGCGGGCTACCGGAGAAACGCAATTTCACATCGGGTTTATCTGGACCGGAGCGGCGGTGGACAACCGGCCCGACGGAAAATACATTCTGGTCGCTAAGGTATTGATTCCCCACGATCTTATTCTCGGGGGTGCGCTTGAGGTGACAGTTCTTCAATGGCTGCTGCCCGCCTTGGCCGGCGGACTGCTTTGCCTGGTTCTAGCGCGCCACCTCTCGTCGCCGATACGGACCTTGCAAACTCTGGCGGGCCGAATCGCGGATGGAGACTTTTCGGTTCGAGCGTCTCCGGCTATCGGTTCGCGCAAGGACGAATTGGCCGACCTCGCGCGGGATTTCGACAGGATGGCCGACCGTATTCAATCCTTGCTGCGCAAGCAACAGGAGCTCCTCGGAGATATCTCCCACGAATTACGATCCCCGCTTGCTCGGCTGAACGTTTCGCTCGAGCTGGTGCGACGAGGGAAAACAGACGCCGTCGAACATATGCAAACGGACCTCCACCGCCTCGACATTTTAATTGGCCAGGTTCTGACCCTCACCCGCCTTCAGATGCGGGACGATGGCAACACCAAAACACCCGTGAATCTTCGGTCCATCGTGGAAAGCGTGGCCGAGGATGCCCGCTTCGAGGGCAGAGAACAAGGTAAATCGGTCGTGATCCCGCGTGCCGATGATTGTTGGATGAACGGAGATCCAGCCCTTCTGCGAAGTTGTATTGAAAATGTCGTGCGGAACGCGGTTCACTACACCAAGCCACAGACCGAGGTCACACTTTCCCTGGAAGTGGTTACCGGAAAATCGGATTCAGCGCGAATTCTCGTCGCCGACCATGGTGACGGTGTGCCGCCGGAGGCGCTCGACCGCATCTTTGAACCTTTTTATCGGGTTACGGAAGCGCGCGAGCATCAAACCGGCGGAACCGGTCTAGGGCTATCGATCGCGCAAAGAATAGCAATCGTCCATGGTGGCGACATCCGCGCTCGCAATCGGGACGGTGGCGGCCTGCAAATAGAGATTTCGGTCCCCGTTTCCGCGTCAAAACCGTCTTCCGATCTGTAAAGAACGGCACCTTCAAATCGTTAGAATTTGAACCCAAGCGGGAACCAATCGGATAGATGTTGAGGAAATCCCCTTCGCACCAGTCCCCCCGTAATGGCTTTCTCGCGGAAAAACCAGCACGCCCTTATCTTGAAACTTGAGTATCCCGTGCAGTCTTGTTACGTTTCCTCCATGACCGACGCGCGTTCCAGCGACCTGTGGTCCGAGAATCGCCGGCGAAGCAAACGTATGAAGGCGAGGATCCCGTTGGTGGTCCGATTCCAAGATTCTAATAAACGGTTCATATCAGAAACGACGCACACCGTAGTCGTGAATGAACACGGAGCGCTGATACTGCTCGCGGCTCCAGTGGAGGTGGATCAGATAATTCGGCTTGAGAACTCAAACTTGGGAGAGGAATTGTTGTGCCGGGTGACCAGCTTGGGTCCGAGCTTCATGGGGAAGACGCAGGTTGCGGTTGAACTTATTATGCCGACTCCCGGATTTTGGAGCACCGGGTCTGGTTCGAAGAGTTCGAATATTGGGTAGGAATTGGTGAATTCTGTTCGCGCAATCTATCTCGAAATGAAATAGCTGCGGATGATGTCTCTTCTGGACGGTTACCTTTAACCCTCGGGCCAATTTGTTGTCACGTCGATCTCGGTACTCGATTAATTTGCGAGCCGACCACAGATGATATTCAACGAAGCTGGGGGCAATGTGTATATCGCACCAGGGCTTGAGTTGATGGTCTTAGTGATGGGCGGACCATCCGGATCGGCATAGCCGTTTTGACGGGCCGGATGCCATTGGTATTGCGCCTTGCCGAACGTTGTGATTTCGAGCGGCCCCGCAAATTCGCGTTCGGTGTGAGTTGAATCGTCGCGAAACACGATGTGCACATCGTGAGCGCTATCGTAGTCCCGATTAACCACCATCACCGACCATTGCCCATCCGGACGGAGAACGGAGTACGCGGTCACTAGCACGTTTCCCTTTTCGTCTCTCACATCACTCGAGGCAGCAAAAAGTTTGTGCTCCGCGTTTTGCGGCTGGACCCATTTCTGGGTGATCATTTGTGCGGCGAAGAATTGCGAAGTGGGCTGCCGAATCTTGTAGGTCCGGTCGGTAGTAAACATGTGATAAGTACCCCAGCTGTTTTTGCAAATTGGATGCGGCGGAGAATATGCGAGCGCGTGATAGTAGTAAGTTGCCTGCCCACCCGCCGTCAGAAATCCTGCAAAGGAATCGGCCAACCATAGAGCGCCGAAAATGTCGACAGATGCCTCGCCGCCGTGCGCATTCGTTTCGGTGTCAAAGAGCGGGATGCCAGGGGGCAAGCCATCGTCGCGCCATACTTGCATGATGTGAGCGATCAGGTGCGGCTCCTGATAGAGGTTCGCCCAAGGCGTTTCGCAGCCGTCATACGGATAATGCTCGAAGGACATGAACGCAAAATCGCTTAGACGCCCGTGCGATTTGAGATATTCGAGGAACCTGCCCAGCCACGAAGTGCGACCATTGGCATCGGGCCAAACCTTGATGTCTTCTTCGACTCCTGTGAACACAGGACCGCCGAGTTTGAAGGCTGGATCGACTTGATGCAGTGCGGTTGCCCACTGTAGGTAAAGCGCGCCGTAATCTTCCGGCAACATGTATTGTCCGTCTGGTTCCTCTCCCATCTCGATGTACGAAACCGGATAACCGGCCGCTTTTAAATAGGTCATCTGGGCAGCTGAATCCTCGGGCGTTCCGTATAACATTGCGATGGGAACCATGGCCGGCAGGCCGCGCGTAATACCGCTGGTGAAAAACAGATCGAATCCCGGCTGGTCGCCAGATTCCATGCGGTCGGGCGCAACGTACAAATCGGATGGTTCGTGCCAGGGATCAACGGACGAGCAGTAAGTGGGCGACTGATTCTGGTCGGGTGAATGATGCAGAAAATCGTGGACTTTCCCAGCGCTGCTCAGCGTGCCGACGTATACTTCCTTGATCGCGTAACCGACGCAGTTGCGGCGGTCGCTCGAGCCGTGCGAATCACATGTATTTGATGATTGGGTCATCAGGATGCGAATGAATTTCGTGGCGAGCGGTGATGAACTGAGCCGTTCCGTCACAGTTCCGCCCTTGCCATTCGTTACTGCGCCCGATGGAAACTGCTTCCATCTGCCGTTCAAGGGCTCAGCGATGGCGTCGCCTTCGCCTGCCCAGTACTGCACATCGTAGACTTGCGCGTACGGGTCGGCCCAGGCGATGCGAATCGCATCCACGTTGCGCTTCGCCCCCAAATCTATTACGACCCATTGAGGGTGCATGCGGTCGTCTTCACCCGTGAACGCGTTAGTAAGATACGGATTGCTTTTCCAGTACGTTTGCAAATCGCCGTCGTCGAGGCGCGAATATCCGTCGAATTCTGTCCCGTCATTTCGCGTGAATCCTCGATGCTGCAATGAATAGCCGTAGGAGTGGCGAATCATTTCCTTCGGCGTCGGATCTCCTGTGAAATATCCTTTGCCGGAAGGATCGCTCCACGCGCCGGCCGGATTCCAGTGCCATGCTTGGACGAACAATTCTGTGTTTTGGCGATAGCTGACGGCGCCCCAGCCGGCTTCGAGAGTCTGCTTCAGCTGATCTGGCGCAAAAAATGTATCGGTGGCATTGCTCGGTACTCGATCTACTGTCGTCCCCAGCGCGTAAGGCGGGCTGAACTTGTTGACTGCGTGGCTTGGGGTGGCATCTACTCGGATCGTTTGCGCCGCGGTGACACATTCGAAGGTGCAGACGGAAATGCTCGTGAGCGCAGCCACTTGAATGATTCGCGATAGGAACGCATATCCGCTCCGGGACTTGTTGTTTACACAAACCACGCTAGGCGAAATTGGCGTGTGGGTTATCGTCTGTCTTCGAATCGGACTAGAACTACCTGGCCTGTCCATTTAGTTAGCTCATCTTGATGATCAGGGGTTCGTAGCTAGCATGATGGCTTCCGCGAAGTGCAGGGCGCGGCGGCCGGTGGACTGAAAGATCTGCTCGCGGCAACTGAAGCCGTCCGAAACAATGAGCGTGTCCGGGGACGCCTGGCGTACCGCGGGCAGAAGTATTCGTTCGCCGGAGGCTTGTGCAATCGCGTATTTTTCGCGTTCGAAGCCAAAAGGTCCCGCCATGCCGCAGCACCCTGCGTCGAGGGATTGCACCTCTGCGCCCATTTTGCGAAGCAGGGATTCGGCGTGCGTCATTTTCATGAGGGCTCTCTGATGGCAGTGACCATGCAGCAAGATTTTTCGCGGAAGGCGCGGAGGCTCGTAGTTGGCCGCATGGCGTTCGAGAAACTCACTGAGAAGAAATATCCGGCCGCCCAGACGGGCGCCCTGCGGATGATTGGGGAACAGATTTTGTAATTCGTCGCGGAAAACGGAAGCACAGCTCGGCTCGAGGACTACGATCGGCGTGCCGGAATTGATTGGTCCGAACAGTTCGAGGATGCGCTCCAAATATTCTTTAGCTCTATCCAGCATGCCAAAATCGTAGAGCGGACGCCCGCAACATACCTGCTGATTGGGAACGGTTACTGCGAATCCCGCCTGCTTGAGAACCCGCAGCGCTGCCTGTGCAGTCTCGGGATGGAAGTAATTGTTAAACGTGTCCACCCATAAGATCACCTGAGGCGCGCCGACTGAGGCGGCCCCGCTCGCGGTTTCATCCCGATTTCCTCGAATTGACCGGCGGAAACTCACCCGCGCGAGGCGGGGGATCTTGCGTTGCGGAGCAAGATGCAACGCACTTCGCATGATGTGGCTGAAGCCCGGTGCGTGGGTGAGGAAGTTCGCGACGCCCGGGGCAAGTGAAGCCAATCGCAACCATTTGTCGATTCGTCCGAAGGCGTGTGCGAAGAGAGGCCGGCGATTTGTCTCGTAGAAGTGGGATAGGAATTCGGCTTTGTACGTCGCGATATCGACATTGGCGGGGCATTCGGTTTTGCAGGCCTTGCAGGCGAGGCAAAGATCGAGCGCCTTTTTTACTTGTTCATCTTGCCAGCCGCCACGGACGATTTCTCCCTGGAGCAACTCGAAAAGCATGTGAGCGCGGCCGCGCGTGCTGTGCTCCTCCTCCAGAGTCACCATGTAGCTGGGGCACATCGAGCCACTGTCTTTTCGGCACGCTCCCACGCCGATACAGCGCTGCGCGGCCTTAGCAAAAGACCCGTCATCTTCGGGAAACTTGAAATGGGTGGCAGGTTCGAGTGGCTTGTAGTCCACTCCGAGGCGCAGGTTTTCTGTGGGCAAATAAGAATCCACCACTTTGTGGGGATTCATCCCATTCGCCGGATCCCACGCAGACTTGAATTCGACGAAAGCTTTCATCAGTTCCGGACCGAACATCTTGGGAAGCAAAGCAGCTCGAGACTGCCCATCGCCATGCTCGCCCGAGAGCGAGCCGCCATAGGAGATCACGAGGTTGGCAGCGGCCTCGATGAAGTCGCTGTACCTGCGGATACCGTTTTCACTTTGAAGATCAAAGGTAACTCGTAGGTGGACACATCCGTGCCCGAAATGACCGTAGAACGCGCCCTGGTAATCGAATTCGTTCAGCAACGCGCGCAGGTCGCGGAGGTATGGTCCCAGCTTTTCAGGCGCCACTGCGGAGTCATCCCAGCCATCCCACTGAGGCGGGGCGCCGGGCGCAAACGCTGAAGCTCGGGGGCCCGCTTCACGAATCTGCCACACGGCGCGTGCTTGCGGCGCGGTGTAAAGCCGCGATGCGGGCGAGCCCGGTAAAGACGCGATGCGGTCGATGAGGCGGCGGGCGGTCTCCTGACATTCGCCGGGATCGTCGGAGCCGAATTCGACGAGCAGGTAGCCGCCACCTTCGGGAAGCAGCTCAACGTTGGGAGCCCCTTTCCTTTTGAGGCTGTCCACCATGCTGCCTTCGAGACCTTCGAGGGCAATGGGACTGAACTCCAGAATCTCCGGTACGTGGTCAGCCGCGAGAAAGGCATCCTTGTAGCCGAATCCGACGAGCACGCGGTGTGGAGGGCTGTGAATCAACTTGAGCTTAGCCTCTAATACCGTTGCGCAAGTGCCTTCGGTGCCGACGAGAGCGTGTGCAACATGAAAACCGTTTTCTGGAAGCAGCTCATCGAGGTTGTAGCCAGAGACCCGGCGAGGTATTCGAGGAAAACGTGCCCGGATGAGATCAGCGTACTGATCGCGGATCGTTCGCAGCTTGGAATAAACTTCGCCCCGGCGGCCGCCTTCGCGGACGATGTGGTCCAGGTCGGCGTCGGATGTGACGCCGACGATGAGCTGGGTGCCGTCGTACAGAAGAACCTTCAACTCTTCGACGTTGTCGACGGTTTTACCGCCCAGGAGTGAATGAGTGCCGCAGGAATTGTTGCCGATCATTCCGCCGATGGTGCAGCGATTGTGCGTCGAGGGGTCTGGCGCAAAAGTCAGGTGGTGGAACTCAGCGCGGTCGCGCAACGTGTCGAGTACCAATCCAGGCTGGACGCGAGCGTATCCTTGCTCCGCATTGAGCTCAAGAACCTGATTCATGTATTTGGTGAAATCCAAGACGACAGCGACGTTGCAGGATTGCCCGGCCAAGCTAGTGCCCGCTCCGCGCGGAAGGATGGGCGCGCCGAACTTCGTGCATGCGGCGACCGCGACGACTACATCGGTGGAATCACGGGGAACAACGAGGCCGATCGGGATTTGGCGGTAGTTCGACGCATCCGATGCATAAAGCGCGCGGCTGCCAGGATCGAAGCGCACTTCGCCGCGCACAGCCCGCTTCAGCTCGTGCTCCAATTCGGACGCTTGTGAAAAAGAATCAACGGGCTTCGCATGGGAACTCAGGGGCAGCGGCTTGATGGAGTGGAATGTGCTCACTTTTCTGGTTCCGAATCGCGGTCCCAACTCAAGCCGTTGCATCTAGCTCTTTATCCGGCTTCATCCAAAATGCCAAAATTGAGCCGATGAACAGCAGGCCGATACTGCCGATGAACGGCAGCTCCCAATTTCCAGTCTTGTCGATCACATAGCCGAAGACTAGGGGAGAGAGAATTGCGGCGAGCGCTGAGCCCGTGTTCATCAGGCCGCTTGCTGAGCCGGAGAATTTCGGAGCGATATCCATGGGAATAGCCCACATCGGACCAATCGTAAATTCAGCGAAGAAGAAAGCGAGGCTCAAACAGATGGCAGCCAACTTGAGATTGTGCGTGAATACGATCGGGACCATGAATGCCAAGGAGCAGAGGAATCCGGCGACGACAAGATTACGGCGCGCTTTGTCGCGACTGTGAGTCTTCTCGAAAATGCGATCGCTCATGACGCCACCCAGGGTATCGCCCACAACGCCGGCGAAGAAGACGCCCGCCGAGAACAATGCAGAATTTTTCAGGTCCAGCCTGTAGCTGTGAAGAAAGAACTGCGGAATCCATGCGAGATAGAGCCAGAGCGTCCATCCGTAACAGAAATAGACGACTATGACCGGTAGCATGCGGCGCGTGAGCAAAAGCCAGGGAACCGGGTTCTTTTTTTTCTCCGCTCGCGAAACGTAGGGCGGAAGCGTTTCGAGTTCCTGCGACGTAATCACGGGATGATCGCCGGGATTGTCGCGAAAATACCAGCCCCAAGCGACAGCCCAGACCGTGCTGATAACTCCGAGTATCACGAACGAGCCTCGCCAGGTGACGAGAGCCATCAACCAGGCAACCAAGGGTGGCGTGAGGGCATTGCCGAGCCGTGCACAGGAATGGGTGATGCCTTGAGCAAAGGCGCGCTTGCCGGGCGGCGTCCAGTCGCTCATCGCTCGCGTGGCAGTGGGAAAGGTAGCACCCTCGCCAAGGCCGAGCATGACGCGAGCGAATATCATCGCTGCGAGCGTCGTTACAAAGCCCGTGAAAAGCGTCGCGGAAGCCCAAATGATTGCCGAAACGGTAAGCGCACGCCGCGCGCCAAACCGGTCGCTTACCCATCCACCGATGACTTGAAGGAACAGGTAAGGATAGGCAAAAGCGGAAAACACCAGGCCAACCTGCGTGTTAGTTAGATGAAGTTCCTGCTTGAACGCGGCCGAAGCCGTGCTCACGTTGACGCGGTCAATGTAGGTGATCCCGTACATCAGGCAGATCAGGATCAACACGTTGGTCGTCGCGCAAAATACCTTCGGCCGGCGAACGAGTGCCTTTTGTTCAATTGCCATCTAGAACCTCGTAGCGTGCCGTGATTCTTGGTCCGAACCAGCGACGAGTCATCGAGGAGATGAGACTGGCTGCCGAATTTGGGCCGCAGAAGCAAGGGAGTCGAGCGCGGCTGCAACGCCGCCGTCTTTGTGAGGCACGCCTGCCAGCCGAAGGCCCATTTCCACTCCACAGAGAGTTCCAGCCAGCATGAGGTCGTTGAAGCTGCCTAGATGTCCGATGCGGAAAACTTTGCCAGCGAGTTTGGAAAGGCCGGCGCCGAGCGACATATCGAAATTTTCGAGGAGAACTTTTCGCAGATGGTCTGCATTGTGTCCTTCCGGCATCAGGACAGCCGTGACGGAGTTTGAATACTCACGCGGCTGCTCACAGACGATCTCGAGACCCCACGCGCGCGCCGCAGCTCGAGCGGCTTCACCATGACGATGATGTCGCTGAAAAACATTGGGCAAGCCCTCTTCTTCGAGCATGTATAACGCCTCACGCAAGCCGAAGAGAAGGTTCGTAGCCGGCGTAAACGGGAAGTAGCCCGTACGGTTCGAGTTGAGCATCTGCTGCCAATCCCAATAGGATCTCGGCAACCTGGCCGTCTTATTGGCGGCGAGCGCTTTTTGGGAGATGGCGTTGAAGGAGAGTCCTGGCGGCAGCATGAGGCCTTTTTGGGAACCGGCCACCGTGACGTCGACTCCCCATTCGTCGTGACGAAAATCGATGGAGGCCAATGAAGAGATCGCGTCCACCATCAACAATGCCGGATGGCGCGCGCGGTCTATAGCGCTGCGAATCTCAGGGATGCGGCTGGTGACGCCTGTGGAGGTGTCGTTGTGGACAATCATCACTGCTTTGAGGCTGCGATCTTTATCTTCAGCCAGACGCTTTTCGATCTCTCCCGGCACAGCGCCATGCCGCCAGTTTCCCGGGAGGTATTCGACGAGGACGCCAAAACTGTCGGCCACTTTCCGCCAGAGATCTGAAAAGTGACCAGTCTCAAACATCAGCACGCGATCGCCCGGAGAGAGTGTGTTGACGATAGACGCTTCCCATGCACCGCTGCCTGAGCCCGGATAAATCACCACGGGACCGCGCGTTTGGAAGATTGGGCGGAGCCCTTCCAAAACTTCTTGGGCGAGCTTCGCGAATTCTGGACCGCGGTGGTCGATGACAGGCTGGTCGATCGCGCGCAGAACTCGGTCGGGGACGTTAGTGGGGCCGGGAATCTGGAGAAAATGGCGTCCAGTGTGAATCACAATCACCCCGTCGAAAGGTTAGCTGCAGAAAGCAGTTCCGCGACGGAGTGTACATCAGATGGCGAGCGGCGAAAACAACGGTGGTTCGGGATTGCTGCTTAGGAGCCCGGCATCAAATCGGGGCGTCTTGGGCGACTACAGCGGTTGCTCGTTTTCGGAGACAGTGTCCGCACCGACAGGCTCGTGTGCAGGAAAAGGCCGTACCGGAGGGTTCGCCGGCACGGCCTTCCGCTGCATTTGCTTAGCTTGGACTATGGAGCTGGGCACCCTGGGTTTTCAAACGGTGAAAGAGCGGGGAGGGAATTCTTGTTTGGGAAGCTGTAGGCTGCCTGGAACGCGTCCGAGTGCTGCTGGAACTCGAACCACTGCAGCAAAGCTACGTTCTGCAGGGTGTAAGGCTGTTTGAAAATATTGTCGACGGTGATTGTGACGTTGGCAGGAAGACTCTCGATCACGTCGCCCACCTCCAGCAGATCCTGGCATTGACTACCGGACAGCCACCAGGGCGTAATATTATGGACGTTATCGAATCCAACGAACGGGTCGTTGAACGTCTCCGCCATCTCATGGCTGAGCGCAGCGACGTCCTGAAAGCCGCCGCCAAATAACCCCGGGCTGATCCAGCTCGCGTAAATCATCATATAGGCTCGGGGCAATTCGCCGTTTTGAACCGTCCCCGGCTCCTCATCGAAGGTGTGGAAACC
Source organism: uncultured Acidobacteriota bacterium (assembly GCA_963729525.1). GTDB lineage: Bacteria > Acidobacteriota > Terriglobia > Acidiferrales > UBA7541 > Palsa-295. Next base: position 230,811 of record CAVSOB010000003.1, on the reverse strand, counting down.
AAGGATGCAGCAGTTGTTGACGGTGCCCTCATAAAGATACGTGTTAGGAAACAGAAACGTGCTGATTTTCTTGGTGGTCATTACGCCGGAAAGTTCCGCCGCCCCAATGAGGGTGGTGTTGTCGACCGGGAATGTCGGTGGGAACAGGAGATTTTCGAATGTGACAGCGTCGACCAGCACGAACTTGCAGCAGGACCCATCCGAGTTAGCAACTGCTTCGTACTTGCCGAACGGCAGCGTCATAGTGACGGTACTTTCCAATTCAGGGATCAGTAGCGTGTGCCAATCCTGGCGCATGGAGTGGAAGAACGTGGCACGCATGTCGGCGTCCGCCCACTGTGTGGGGAATGGGCTGGTCAAGAATTTCGCGGAGGTGTAAATGGGCGAAAGCAGCGTGGGCAGCACGAAGGGAGCCACGTCGTAGTGAAGCGCAACCGACCCATCTGCGGCCAGCAGATTAAGAGATACAGGAATGATCGGAGACTGGATAAGCGTCAGGCCTCCTTGCTCGGGCTCATTTCCCACCATGGAGTAGAACCAGAGATTTTGCGGGCTGCCGTCGACGCCGATGCCGTTGGCGTTGAACTGGCCCGTGAAATTGACGATGGAATCAATTCCGGGAATGCCGCCTCCATTTGCCCCAAAAAAGTTAAAGTCGAGTTTTGAGTTTTTCTGCGGAACAGTACCGCTTTCATTCAGGTGACGAGCATTCTTCAGGAAATCCGGCCCGACGGTCGTCGAGAATTGTGCGAATGTGGTCATCCCTGTTGCCAGTACTACCAGAACAACAGACGCTATCTTGCTGAAACTCTTCATGGACCCCTCCATCCCTCTGGTTGTAAATTTCAAACACATCTTCGCGCTCGCGTTCACGCACAAGAACTCTCTCGGGCGCGGACACACGTCAACTTGGGCAAAGCGCGGGAACGTGGACGGCAGACGCTGGCGGGAATCTATCGCAATCTAATTTCGAAATCAAGCAGCCAATGAATAATTCTTATAAGTCTTATTAAAATAGTTTAAGGGCCTAGCCCAAACGCCCGGATTGATTTGCGCTGATATCCCATTCAGTAAAAAGTCCCTTTACATTGGGGACAAACCGGGCCGAGTCGAATTAGTCCGGCGAGTTACCGATGAGGACGTAAAACCGAACGAGGGCGAAGGGTTGCGGACCGGTCAAGAGAATGACGGCAGATGTCAAACCAGGGAAAAGTGCAGAATGGTCATGTCTAGTAGTTCTAAGACCACCCCTACAACGACGATAGATTTCTAGCGCTCGGCATATCTGGGATAGAATCCGTGGCACTCGTGCGTTACGCAATCGACAGGGTGTGATGCAGCTCCGGCTACAGAACGAGAGAATCGGGAACGTTTTGGTTATACGATGCGAGGGCCGCATCGTTACGGGCGATGAGGTGCAGGCTCTCCAGATCGAAGTTGAAAAGCTCACGCTGGATACGAATCAAGTGGTATTGAATCTGGCGCAGATCAATTTCGTGGACAGTGGTGGTCTAGGCGCCCTGGTTCGCTTGACTCGGGTGCACCGCCGCCGGCTCGGCGATGTCGTGCTCTGCCACCTGACTCCTTTCATTCTTCAGGTTCTCGAAGCGACGACTTTGCACCGTTTCTTCCAGATCTGCCCGTCAGAAACAGAGGCGGTTCAGTCGTTTTCCCACCGATCTCCGGTTTCACCGGCGGCGACTCCAGAACCGCTCGCGCGGGTGGTATGCGCGCACAACTCGACCGACCTCCTCGCCTTCATTAGCGCTGTCCTGAGGCATGCTGGATTCGAAGTATTCACTGCCACAACTCTCGCCGAAGCTCGAACATTGGTGGTGGCTACGCATCCAAATGTTTTCGTTCATGGTTCAGAGACGGGCCCTAACGAACTGTCGCTCGAGAGGATCCGCCAGATTGATCCGCAGCGACCCTTCCTGCAGTTACCTGCTGATTTTTCTTGCGCTGAGGCGAGCCAGACGGGAGCGCAACTCGTGGATCGTATTCGTTCACTCCTTCGGCCTTAGAGCCGACGCTCCGAAACTACCCCCCAAATGCTCGAGCGATCAGCGGTTTTCTTACTGTGCTGCTCACTTGGCTGATCGAAGCGTAGCAACCAACGCAATACTAAGGACGATCGCGTACGTGGCGAAGAGATATGCCCCGTACTTTCCGCCGGACTCCGCGTGGAGCCTAGGCATGAACGTCCCCAGATGGGAAAGAACCACCGCTTCGCCAATCATTCCCGGAATGGCCAAAAGAAGCATCGCGACTGCCCAGTTCGACGGCGAGATTTTCTGCCACCGAAGAATCGCGATGCAGATCACCCCGGACACAACCGGAGAAAAAAAGAAGCTGAACCAGTATCGCAAGGATGTAGTCTCCAAAATATGTGGACCAAGATAGGCGTAGTAGACCGTGCCTGCGGTCCAAATCGCCGCGCCGAGGAAAAGCAGAAGCGCCGTCCCTTTCGTTGTCATAGATACTCCTTTCGATGATAGGATGAACCACGTGGTACACACATGTTGTACCACGCGGTACACTCGGAGACAAGTGGATGTCATTAAGGAAGGTGGACCTGGATAAGCTGCTCGACCGATGCCTTGCTGCATTCGTTGAGGCGGGAACCCTGGATCTGAGCTTGGACGCGCTGGCGAAGAAAGTTGGGAGAAGTAAACGGATGCTGGTCCACTATTTCGGGGGTCGCGAAAACATCGAAGAAGGAGCTGTCAGACGGTTGGAGGACAGGTTGCGAGCGCAATTTGCGCCGGATCAATTCCCTCTCGGGGCGTCACCACAGACGGTGGTGACTGCGCTTTGGGACCGAGCGACGGCTTTGGAGTCGAGAGGGGTGCTATTGCTCGTGATGGATCTTTCGAGACGAGCATGGAGCGGTTCCGAGCGAGCCAAAGCATTTTACGCGGAGCAGCAGCGCCTCTGGGTTGAACAGCTCAGCGCATTTCTGCCGGATCAGGCGGCAGTGGAAGAAGTATTGCAGCTCTTCCAAGGAGCCATTCTCGCTTACTTGATTACCGGTGATCCTGCATCAGGAAGGCGCGCCCTGCTGCGGGCATTGGCAAGACAACAATAAAACGCTGGTCCCGGATCAATAAATGGCCGCGAAAGCGTTGCCCATTGTCACTCTTCCCCATTGAGTTCCCGCCACTTTAGATCCGCGAGAACAACCGAAGTTTCGATTTGTCTTTCCGGTACCTTCCAATAACGTCTGAGAAGGCGGTCTTTTTCGCGCGGGGGAACAATTCGAAAGCCATGTGTTTCGTAAAAGCGAATTGCCCATACGGCATCCGACCAGGTGCCGATCAATACCGGTCCTGGCGTCAACTTCCGCAAATGAGACAGCAGGTGTGAGCCGATTCCTCGCTTCTGGCTGCTTGAAGCGACGTAGGCATGCCGTATCAAAGTGACGTCCTGGACTTTTTGAACGCCCATCACCCCAAGCAGTTTTCCACTTTCCTCGTATCCCCAGAACGCGACTCCGTCATCGATTTCATGGCGCAGCTCGCTCGCGGGCATATATGGTTCCCTCCAGCGATCTTCGGGGATGACGCCTTTATAGGTTTGTGCGCCATCGTTAATGATAATCGAAATCAGCTCAAAGTCTTGTTCATCACAGCGGCGGATCACGAAATCACTATTTTGTCTCAGCGAGAAAAGCCTTCCTATTATCAGCTACTTTGTATATTTTTCCGGTTTGTGGGCACAGAAAATAGTTCCTGGACATCATTACGATCTCAGGAGGCAGTGAGGTTCCGTCGAAGGCTTCCAGGATGCTTTTGTTTGGTGGGATTTGTCCGGGCCATTTCAATTCAACCCCGGTGGGATGGTTCGCTGAGCATTTTTCGCAGTAGGCGGTGACGATGTAGGAAGGCATGCAAAATCTCCGCTCGGTGGCGACGCTTGAAGGAAACGTTTGCCTTTTCAAGCTGGGTTCGCGACGAGGCTACTTGCGGAGTTTTATTTGTGTGTCCCGCACTGGTAAAGAAATTGTCAACAATTTGTAACGCCATGCGATCAACGGCGAACATTGGATTTTGGAGACGTCGTGATGAGCTAGCGGCAGCGCTCCTGGAGAAAGCGGGCAGAGGTACAGGAATGTTCAACGCGCTAAAGAACGGAGGACGAGGAGCGCCGACCTCGAAGCTCAGAAGCGACGTTTGAGGGACCAGGGCAGGGCGACCGATCATGAAGCATTGTCTCGGCGACTTTTTCGGACAGCCCAGAGCTGAGCACCCTCGAAAGCTCCGTGGATTACGGGCGAGTTCTCTCATTTGTAGCGCAGCGCCAACAGCACGGTACCTGCACCGTTTCCGGGTGACGACCTAACTTGCCCGACCTGATTTATGCTACCGGTTGCTTCAGGATCTGGGCCAGAGAATGCAAGCGTGTCGCGTCCGCCGGGGTCTTAGCCGTGGCGGCGCTTTTTTCGAGCGCCGGGGCCATGCGCTTCAATTTCGCCACATTGCTCTTGCTCATGTGCGAAGACTCTGCGTTTTGGATCGCCTTCTGCAGCGCCGTGATTCGGTCTGCGGGCAACGCTTGAGACCGCTCCAACTGGTCCACATACGCTTTCGCCACGACCAACTGCGCGGGCCACTCGAACTTCTGCTGGTTTTGCACATTTAGCGAAGCCACGCGAACCGTCTTCGCCGCGTCGATTTCGTTCTGCGTGAGGAACTTCGTCGGCGCCAGTTCAAACACGTCTAGCCCGCGGGCAATTTCCGAACCGTAGACATTGCCGTTGTACCAGTAGGCTGACCAGAACCCGCCCAGAATCAGCATGTTCGGATCTATTGGTCCACGATCGAAATAGGCAATCTCCATCGGGTGAGCGGCGTCTGTGAAGTCCATCACGGAGATACCGCCCTGATACCAGGCCTGCACTTCGATATCGCGGCCGGGAACCGGGATCAGGGAGCCGTTATGTGCAACACAGTTCTCCGTGTCGCTCTGCGCGGCCGGTAGCTTGTAATAGCTAGCAAGGCTGAGCTTATTGTCCTTCAGATGGAAGATCGCGTCCGCGCCCCACTTATTCGGATCGTTCGCCCGGCACCGCGCGCCAAGGCCACCGCCCCACTCGTCCGTAAACACAACTTTGGTGCCATCGTTCGAGAATGAGGCCGAATGCCAGTAGGAGTAGTTCGGATCGTTCACCGCATCCACGCGCTTGGGGTGCACCGGGTCCTTAATGTCCAATAAAATCCCGTTGCCGGAGCATGCGCCTGCCGCGAGTCCAATCGCTGAGTACACCGTAATGTCGTGGCACTGGTCAGTGTCTGCCGGTTTCTTATCCTTTTCGCTGCCGTGGCTGCCCCCGTTATTCAGGCCGTTCAGCGCGCCGGTCCGCGCATCCATAAACAAACGAGGGCTGGACACTATTTTGGCGTCTTGCGGCGTCGCCACTGGAACTCTGATCACGTCGATGCGGAAGAGGGCAGTGTTGGGGTCCTTGTCCGGCGCTTCACCCGAACACCCGGACAGTTCTTCCGATTGGCGCACGAACGATGTGCCCGACACGTAGATATAAACATTGTTCTTATCGTTCGGATCGAGCACAAGAGTGTGCGTATGCGATCCGCGGCAGGTTTGCACTGCTGCCACCTGCTTCGGGTTCTTGATGTCCGAGATGTCGAAGATTCTTACACCGCGGAAACGGTCCTTCTCTGGCGCAGGCAGGCGACGTTCCTTTTTTTGGCCGGCAGCCGGCGGAGGTTCTGGAGGCGCCGGGGCAAAGCCCTGCGTTCCACAATCCAGGCGTCCGTTCGGCATTTCTACCGACATGAACAAAAGATTCTGGTAGACCGACACGTCACCCTGTCCACCTGGGCACACCATCGTGGTTAGCAAAGTGGCCTTCGCAGGATCGGAGATGTCAAAAATGTTCAGGCCATAAAAGTTTCCCTGGAACAGATGGTTACCCTGGAACGCCAGATCCGAGTTTGAGAAGGCAAGCTGAGCGATGACCAGTAGCAACGGTTTCGGGATCTTCGAAGCAGCGACGGGTATACCGAGCTGGCCAACTGTCTTCTCGACCTTAGGATCATCGGGATTGGTGGTTCCTAGCTGAAACGCATCCGGCTTCTTGAGCAGCAGGAGGTGCTTCAAGCCCATCGACGTTTCACCGGCATCGTAAAGCCCCGGCGTCAGTTTGGCTCGCGGATCGGTCGGATCCGAACCCGTCATTCCGGCCGGTAGCGGCGCCGCTGGCTCTGGCGCGAATGGATTCCTGTCGTCGTCATCCTGCCCTTGATCGGATGATTGAGGGGCGGACGCTTGAGGCGAGGCCGATTGGGCCGTGGGTGGCTGGGGAGCAGGCGTCTTCGCCTGCGCCGCGCTCACAGAGGAACCGAAAAGGATCACGGTCAGGGCGATGCCAGCTATGCGGAAAGCAATACGGTGAACTCTGTTCATCTTTTCTCCTCTAAGGATTTCTTTTCCGACTCCGACGGATTCTTCTCCAGCATCCCCTGCATAATCCTTATCTCAGCTCGTTGCGAATTGTCCGCATCCGTCGCGAAGTTAAACAACTCGGCATCCTGCCCTGCTCCCGGCGTATCGAACAACTCCTTCACCATGATCAGCGCACCATTATGATGCTGAATCATCCCCGTCAAAAACAGATGATCGAACTCGGCGCCCTTGGCTTTCCGCAGGGCGTCCATCTGTTCGGCCGTAAGCATGCCGGGCATAAGAGGCATCGAATGTGCGGCATGATCCGTGTTCTTGTCCATCTCCGCCATTTCGGGCATAGCCATGGAAATGGGTTCTCTGCGAAGCGCCAGCCACCGCTGCATAAATTTGATCTCGTCCGACTGCGAGCGGCTGATTCGCGCTCCCAACGACCGAACATCCTTGTTCTCGGTGTGCGACGGAATCAGTGCCGTCATCTCCACCGCCTGTGAATGATGCATGATCATGCCCTGCATGAATTCAACATCCGCCTGTGACGGCTGCGGCAATGTGGCTCTCGTTGACGACGGCAGCGTCTTGGTCGGCTGTCCCGGAGCACCCGGCTGGACCACCACCGGAGTGTCCGAGGAGTGAGTCTGCTGAGCGAATACGCGGAGAGAGAACAAACCCGCGACAGCACTCATGACTAAGATCATGCTTATCACGATGGTCAGGTCGCGAAGGGCCACAACCTTTCTGGCCGGGCTGAACTTGTAGCTCCGGCGAAAACTGTGGAACACCCACCTATGTGCATAGCCAGACATTTTCAGCGCTCTACCCTACCACGAAGGGAGGCGCAAAATCGAAGAGATGCCGCGATTTCCTGGAATTCGCGACGCGCTGCACGAGGCATGTGGTGATCAGTCGTGATTCAGATTGCGGGCAGCAACAAACAGTTGCTCTCGTGGTGTCGATTTCTTAGCGCGAATATTCAAGGGCCGGGCGCCTTGAGCACAAGACGCATTGAACGGACGGACATCAAGCATGGCGGATGAGACTTGTTTTATTCACCCTGCGCTAACCCGCCTGCAACAACCGGGCGTGACAGTGCGGCAGCCGAAGTGTGTCACTGCCCCGATGACAGCCTCAGCGGAAGAACTCACTCTTGCCTGATGATGAACGCATAGCGCACTTCGCGAATGTGGCGTCTCCATCGATTGAAGTAATCTCTGGCGTGCCGAATTGGGTGGAACTGCTGATTTCATGCACCCGGGAATCCGCCGAAATTACCCAGGACTTTATCGCAAAGTTGGAAGCCGATCTTCCGCACGAGCTGACCAACGCAATCAGACAAGCATTGCGGGAGTTGCTACTCAACGCGGTGGAGTGGGGAGGCAGGCTGGATCCAAATCAGAAAGTACGCATTGCCCGCTTGCGCTATCCACGCATGCTCTTGTATCGCGTGGCTGATCCCGGCGCAGGCTTCAGCTTTGAAGGCCTCGCCCATGCGGCCGTTCACGAGACTTCAGCGGAGTCCATTGCGCGCGTGGCCATCGTTCGTGATCGACTCGGCATGCGCCCGGGCGGATTCGGCATCGCAATGGCCCGTGCCATCGCCGATGAGTTGCTATACAACGAAGCGCAGAACGAGGTGGTCTTAGTTAAATACCTGACTCCAGCAATGCAAAATCACGCCGAGACGATTTCCGCAGCTGGTGATCCAGAAAGATAAAGATAGAGACCACAACCCCGCTGGGCGGATCTCATTTCGATCTGCCGGCGAGGGTTTCGGCGGTGAAAGTGGCAAGCCTTCTGAAGAGCGGTTCGGCGAGAGCTTCTCTTTCTTCGGTAGGCAGTTTCAAGTGCCGCTCGACTTCCGATTCCATGTACTGAAGTTCTTTCGAGGGCGCGATTTCCGCGAGTCGTCGGAAAAGTAGCTGGTGCGCGCGTTTCCGTTCCATCACTTCCAGTCCATCTAGAATCTGGCGATGCGAGGTTCCTTCCCAAATCGCGAGAATCATCGCTTCCCGAAGCCAGCGTTCCGTGCCGTATTCGGCCAGCACTCCGAGCCCGCCGTGCACTTCCATCGCCCACTTTGCAGTATCCACAGCGAATTCAGCCGTCCAGTACTTCGCGAGATGGGCCACCAGCCGGAAAAGATGATGGCGGTCGGAATAAGGCGCCCGCTCCATCCACACCTCGTTAAGGAGCTGAACCGATTCCCACGCCAGCGCAAATGCCGATAGGAGCGCGTTTAGCCGATTTTCAAATTGATGGCGAAGCAACGGATGATCGAGAATCGGTTTGCCGAACGCGGTGCGGTGCTCGGCATATGAAAGCGCATCCGCCATAGCGCGCTGTGCCAATGCGACACTCACGACGCTGTTTGCTACGCGCGAGAGGTTCAGCACTTCGAGGATCAGATAGATTCCTGAGTCAGCGGAGCCGAGCAGGTAGCCTTCGCTGTTTTTCAGCTCTACTTCTCCAGTGGGAACAGAGCGGGTGGCTATTTTGTCCTTGAGTCGCCGAATGAAGTAGTTGAGCTCGCCGTTTTCGCGGCGTCGCGGCACCAGGAACAGCGCCAGGCCGCGCACGCCCGCCGCAGATCCCTCTGGTCGCGCGGCAACAACGGCTAATTCTGCGCCGGCATTGCTCGTGAAATATTTTTCGCCTGTGAGCAGCCAGCGATCGCCGGCGGGCCGGGCAATCGTGTCGACAGCGGCTCCCAAATCCGAGCCGCCTTTGATCTCCGTCATCCACGTCGCACCCTGCCAGACGGAATCATCTTTTCGGGTGAGCTGCGGCAGAAAGCGAGCCTGCAATTCAGCGCTGCCATATTTCGCAAGAGGTACTGCGGTGCCGAGCGAGACGGTGTAGGGGCAGCAAATGCCCGGATCGTAGAAAGAAATCTCGTACATTAAGAGATATGTGGGAAGCAGCGATTTTTCTTCGAGGGTGCGCCAGACGACTCCGGCACGATAGCCTCTCTTCAAAATCGTTTGATATTCGCGAGGGTAGAGAATTTCATCGACGCGCTTTCCGAGCCGATCGAACATCCGCACCCACGGCGTCCCGGCTCGATCAATTGCGTCCGAAATGGCGACGCCTTCGCTCTTCCACCACGCTTCCTCGGCGTCGAGAACATCGCGATGCGGAATAGTTGGAAGTCTGCTTTGCAAAAATGCCAGTGGTGAACGGAGAGTCTCGAGACTTTTCATTTCCCCGGCATGTTAGGTTGGCAACACGGACGCGTCAAGGTTAGCTCTTGGAATTGTGGGAGATTTTTCACCTAAGGTTAGTATCGTTTCAATGGTATAAACCAATGTGTATACAGGGTGTTCCCCGCGTGGTCCAAGAGGGCGACAAACGATGAGGTGGAAGAAAACCGCCGGAACACTCGTGTTTCTACTATTTGCCAGCGCCGGAGCCCGAGCCCGAGCACAGGATTCGGGAGCGACATCAGCTCCCGCGCCCAGCCCCGCCCAGGCCGAGGCGCCTTCCACGCAAGGGTCTTCTCCACAGACGCCCCCGCAGAAGCCCACCAGGATTCGTATCGGCGGAAACGTTCAGGCGGCGAAAATGACGCACCAGGTGATGCCGGTGTATCCGCCGATCGCCAAGCAAGCACACATCAGCGGCACAATCGTTCTGCATTGCATTATCGGCAAAGATGGATCGGTAGAGCAGCTTGAGTTTGTATCCGGGCCGCCGCTGCTCATGAAGTCAGCAATGGATGCGGTGCGCCAGTGGACCTATCAGCCGACATCGCTTAACGGCAAGCCAGTTGAGGTGGACACCACCGTCTCCGTGGTTTTCACGCTGGGCGGAGTTACGCCTGACTCGGCCGCAGAACAGGGCCTGGAGAAAAGCAATCAGCCGGAAACAAAAGCATTTGATATCTCCCAAGCCCCTTATGTTTACGAGATCGTGCGCGGAATGCTGCGCTATGAAAACGACGGCACGGGGACGCTCGAAATCAAGGTTCGCGCTAAAGTGCAGTCGCAGATTGGCGCCGACAAGCTGGGCCAGCTGGTTTTCAACTACAACAGCGCGAACGAACGGCTGGATATCGTTAACGTCCAAGTAACCAAGCCCGACGGCAAAACGATCGTGACCGGGCCGGACTCTATACAGGACCTTAGCGCTCCGGTCGCTATCCAAGCGCCAATGTATAGCGATGCGCGACAGAAGCACGTCACGGTATCGGGACTGGCGGCCGGAGATATTCTGGAATATCACAGTGTGAATACCACGGTGAAACCGCTCACACCGGGACAATTCTGGCAATCCTGGAAGTTCGTCAACGACGCGCCCTGTCTCGACGAGCAAGTTGAACTAAGTATTCCGTCGAATCGCGAGATCAAAATCAAGGCTCCGCCGAACGTGACTTCGGCGAGCCGCACCGAGGGTGACCGAAAGGTGTACACATGGAAAAGCACGACTGAGCGCGCCGCTGACACTCCCATTCCGCCGCTGATGAGTGGCAAGTTCTTCGACGTCGAAGCTCTGCTCAGAGGTGCCCAGTCCGCTCCATCGCGAACCCTCTCGTTCAGCTCTTTCGACAGCTGGCAACAAATCGGCAACTGGTACGCGGGCTTGGAACGAGAGCGTCGCGCGCCGACGGCGGATCTGAAGACTCAGGCTGCCGAGATTACGAAGGACGCGAAAACCGATCTCGAGAAAGTGCGAGCCTTGTACGAATACGTGACGCGAAATATCCGCTACGTCAGCCTGTCGTTCGGTGTGGGCCGGTACCAACCGCACGCTGCCGCAGAAGTTCTAGCGAACCGTTATGGCGATTGTAAAGACAAGGCGACGTTGCTTGATGCCTTGCTGGAAGCGGAAGGCATTCACAGCGCTACGGCGCTGATTAACAGCAAGAGCACAATCGATACCGATGTCCCCACGCCTTCCCAATTCGACCATGCCATTACTTTCGTCTCGGCCGGTGGCAGGGACATCTGGCTCGACTCTACGGCGCAGGTGGCGCCCTTTCAATATTTGCTACCACAACTGCGAGGCAAGAAGGCTTTGGTGGTGTTCCAGCGGGAGCCGGCGGAACTGAAAAAAACACCGGAGAAACTCGCGTTCCCGAAATATTACATGGTGGAAGTCAACGGCAGCATGACCGGGAAGAAGATGGCACTGGAATTGGCATTCGAAACGCGCGGGGATATCGAGGTGCTGGCGAGAGCAGCCATGACGGAACTGCGGTCTTCGCAGGTGGCCCAATTGATGTCCCAGGGCGCGAAGCAAGCCAACGCGAAGAGCGACCTGGAGGTCACCGACTTCAAAGCGGGCGACCCGTTTGACACGACGAAGCCATACCGCGTCGAAATTCACATGACCATGACCGCGCCCGACAACTCGACCAAGACAAAATCTTCGGATCCGAAGTTTTCCGTATCGGACGTTCAAGAGATCCTTTCCAAAGTTCTGCCCGATCCGCCGGCGTCGAAGAAATCGCTGTCGCTTCCGGGGCCGGAGGAAATTGTTTTCAAAATAAAGTTCGATTTGCCTGATAAGACTCCGGTCACTATCTTTCGACCCGCACACGTGGTGGATGACTTCGCCGAATTCAGGGCGAATGGATCGATGAATGTCCATACTCTCTCCGCGGACATGGACCTGAATATCCGTGCAACAGAAATTCCAGCCGATCAGATCGCGAGGTACACGGAGTTTCGAACCCAGGTAGTCGACGGGCTCCAACATCTGGTGAAGGTGGTAACCGACAGTAGCGCCGGGACATCGTCCGGCTCAACAGGTGGCACTTCCGCCCCAACCGATGAAGAGGAAGCCAAGCAATTGTTCGCTTCGGGACTGAAAGCTTTCAACGCGCGAAATTACCACGAAGCCGCCGCGCTGCTGGAAGCTTCCACCGCTCGCGACCCACACAACGGTTCAGCGTTCAACAACCTGGGGCGCGCATACACGAACCTGCGCCAGTATCCGAAAGCAGAGGCATCCTTTCACAAAGCGATCGAAATCAACCCCGACGATCCCTACGCCTACAACAATCTCGGACTCGTACTGATGTACCAACACAAATACGACGACGCGGTCTCCCAATTCCAAAAGCAACTACAAGTCAATCCGGCTGACGCCTACGTCCATCCCAATCTGGGCCGCCTCTACATGGAAACGAAGGAGTACGACAAAGCAGCGGCGGAGTTCGAAGTCGTCGTCAAGGCCAAGCCGGACAACGCGCAAGCCTTCATCAGTCTCGCTCGCGCTTATTCCGAGGCGCACCAACCAGAAAAGGCCAAGAAGGCGCTCGATCACGCATTGGAAGTCTCGCCGGTGCCCTCCGTGCAGAATGGCGTCGCTTACGAATTAGCCCTGATGAATGTGGAGTTGGACCGGGCTGGAACGCTTGCCAAATCCGCTATCGCGACGGTGTCCGCACAAACCCTCGCGGTCGATCTCGACAATCTTTCGAGCGCCGACACGGGCCGCATGTGCCAGATCGCCGCGTATTGGGACACGCTGGGCTGGATCAAATTCCAGGCGGGTGACTTACCGCAGGCTGAAAAATTCATAGGGTCCGCGTGGGGGTTGTGCGAATTCACGGAGATTGGTGACCATCTCGGCCAGATTTACGAGAAAGAGGGCCGCAAAGAAGATGCAATCCTTCAGTATGAAATAACGCTCGGAAAGCCGGAACCAATGACGGAAACGCGCCCGCGGCTTAAGGCCCTTCTGCCCCCGGCCACCGACGTTGACGCGAAGATCAAAGCGGCAAACGAAAAGCGCTCATCTGATAAAGGCAAATTCAAAAATTCTGGGAATGCGGAGGGCGAGGGTGAGGTCTGGTTGGTGCTAAAGCCGGGTCCGACGGTGGACGCGGTGAAATTCATTTCCAGCACGGATGCACTGCGAGCGACCGCCGCAGATATTCGCACCGCTAAGCTCCCCAACACGTTCCCGGACGCCACAGAAATAAAGTTGCTACGGCGCGCTTCGGTGACGTGCTCCAAGGTCACGCATGAATGTCTCGTTGGCCTCATCCCCTCTGAGTCGGTTACTTCAGTCAAGTAATCTCAATTAGAGCGGACATGCCATAAGCTCGGACATTGTGGTTAGTCGCCACATGTCCGGGCAATGAGTTGATCTTACATTCCGGTTCCGACGTAGCCTTCTTCGGCCGCGATCAGGCCCATGTTCGGCAATTCTGTCTTCACTTTTACCGGCTCAAGGGTCGGCTTCTTTGCGCCCTTGGCAAGGAACGTAAGCTTGTACTGGTGTTTTAGGCTGAAGCTTACATCTTGCAAGTACGGAGCAATGTCAACAGGATTGCCAAGCCCGAGGAAGTAGGTCTGGCCGCCGGTCTTTTGAGCAAGTATGTCCAGACCAGCCTGTGCCAGATTTCCACGGAAGAAACCCCGGCCTCCGCGTCCCGCACTAGGCGTATAGATCGAATAGACGATAAACCCTCCTCGTTGCGCGCGATCGACAGCGGCCTGGAGGTAAGGGTTCGTGAACGGATCATTCGAAAATCCGCCACCGAGAGGATCGATTCCGCTGGTGATCATCAAGATCTCACGGCGCTCTTCGCTCACGGGCCATTTCTTCATCAGGTCCGTAAGTGACAAGTAGGGGCTCGTATATCCCACTGCGGCTCCGAACGGCAACCGTAGCGACTTTGCGGCCAAGGCGTGGTCTTTCGTCAAGTCTTGGACGGTGACGACCGTGCCGTTACGCATATAGCCCACACCGATAGCGGTGGTAGCCGGTTGCTCTTCGATAAATTTCTCAATGCTGCGAAACTGCAAGGCCAGAGTGTCCCTGGCAGTATCGTCGATCAAGATGAAGAGCTGAAGTCCCGCTCGGTCTCCCTGCAGGGGCACCAAATTTGTAACCATGTCCAGTTTGTCCCGCTGATACACCTTCACGTCATTTGCCGCCATTGCGGGAACCTGTACGCCGTTGTGGCGCGGTTTCACCGTCACCACCATCTGTACGGGCACGTCGGTTGACGAGTCCGTTTTGTTGTCGGAAGCCAGTGTCGGTACAGAAGTTATGCCGAGAACCGCAATAAACATAAGTGCCAAGCTGATTGAATGATTCTTTATCAAGTTGTTTTCCATTTTTGGGCTGCGCATCTTCTATCCCTTTCTCTCAGAATCTGAGAGTTTCAGCTGGCCTAGGGCTCCTCGACCCGCCTCGGAGAGCCAGCCGAATAACAGCATTTCGCCCCTAAGGATGAGACGCGGGGGAGGGGATCTTGGATACCGCCAATTTGTGCCCGTATGCATAAGATTAAAAAGAACTTGATGGAGAATAGCGGAGGGCCGAAAGCTCTGCAAAGTGCAGTCGGTCGATTCCCGACGTCCCGTGCGGAAAGCTATAGTGAGCTTCTTCTTGCAGCGACTTGTTGCAGAGGGCGGCCTTTGGAAAGCGGTGTGCTGCCCTGTGCGAATATTTATTGAACTAAACGCCACAGGCTTATCATTCTATGATATAGCGCTTGGATAACATCATTTGGCATGGCTATTGCTTTCGCTTTCGAAGCTACGTTTAATTACAGTCGTTTATTAGCGATTGGACTTCACTCCGAGAGACGTACGCGGCACTCGAACCATCCCCAGGGAGCGCATGCCCCGATTTCATAAAACGCGTTCAGTAACCCGACGCATTCGGCGACTTCGATTGCTGTATGCATCAATTCTGCTTTTGTTCTGCGGGGCGCTCGCCCCTCTGCTGCGAGCGGACACGATTTCTGGCACAGTTAAAGACCCTTCCGGAGCGGTTGTAGTCGGAGCCCACGTCGAAATTACGGGCGGCGATCTTTCCCAGCCGGTGGTCCTGACGTCTGATGAATCCGGCAAATTTGCAGCCCCGAATTTGAAGTCCGGCACATATTCGGTCCACGTCACGAAAGACGGCTTCGAGGAGCTCGTCACGACGGTGGAGCTGAAGGGCGCCGCAGACGTCCCGCTCAATCTGGCGATCGCTGCGCAGCAGACACAAGTGAACGTCAGCGAAAAAAGCACGGCATTCGCAAATTCGGATGCCGCTTACCGCCAACTACGCGACCTGGGCCTTGGCGAATCCTTCCGATGCACCAATTTCACCTTGGACATGGACGTTGGGACTTTTCAGTTCAGGTCTGGAACGATCACTCTCCTCGCCCTTGTCAACAGATTTGAAACCGGCGCCATTTTCATCGGGCAAGGCCGCTTTACGCTGAAGCCTCGGGGAGCCATCGAAACGCGCGAGATGATCCGTCGCACGGGGCGGCCGGCCGCTGAGGAAGAATTCACCGAAATAGTCTTTCGCTTCAGTGGCAACGAGTTCCCGGAGTTTGCGGCGGCCTTGGGCGCGAAAGCCGAAACGCCGCCAGAGGCCGCCATTGTTCTACAACACTGGAAAGATCGAGTCCGCCACCGGCGCGAAGTCCCGCAAGGCTTCACTCAAGCGGTCCTCGAAGGTGCAACGATCGACAATGTCGACGCCGACGTGCTCTCGTCGATCTACAATCCGAAGCATCCTCCGTTTTTCAACGCCTATATCCGCGGCGTTTCGCACAAGGACCTGCGGTTCTTTGTCCGCTCGCGTGTGGGCGCGCTGCCTCAGCTGGATTCTCCCGAAGAAGTAGCGCTGGTGAATTGCAACGGCGCTGAGATGGACGACGGAGTTTGGTACTCCGAGCACTTGCTTTCCGAGCGTCAGGCACATTCCGCGAATTCACGCGAGGATAAGCGGTTGTTCGCTGCCAAGCGCTATAGCATTGAAACCGTGATCGGCAAGAACGACCACCTGCACAGCCGAACTACGATCACGTTCGAGTCGCTCGTATCCGGCGAGCGCGTGATTAAATTCGGGCTGCTCCCCAATCTGCGCGTCACGCGCGTCACCGGCGAGAACGGCCACGACCTTCATTTCATTCAGGAAGGCAGAAAGGAAGACGGATCGTTCTACGCGATTCTCGATGAAGCACCTGCGACGGGACAAGAACATTCCATCTCCGTCGAATACTTCGGGGACAAAGTTCTCACCGACGCCGGAGATGGAAGCTACTACGTCAATGCGCGCGAATGCTGGTACCCGAACCTGAATGGATTCGGCGAGAAGTCGCTCTACGATCTCACGTTCAAGGTTCCACCTCCGAATGTCGTGATCAGCATTGGCAAGCTCGAGGGTCAAAGCACAGAGGCCGGTTATGCCGTTTTCCACTGGGTGACGCCTGTGCCGGTCGCAGTCGCCGGCTTCAATTACGGCCGATACAAGAAGATGGACTACCCCGACAACATCACGCACTACGAAATTTCCGGATATTACTTGACGGAATTGCCGAGCAGTCTGAAGCCTTATCAACACAGTGCATTTTTAGGCAGCATGGCGCCCTCGGCAATGACCAAATACGCCCTCGACCAAACACGCGCACAAATGCAGGTATGTACACTATTTTTCGGCAGGGCCCCGTACAACAACGTCTATATCACCGAACAACCGAATTTTAGTTTCGGACAATCGTGGCCCAACCTCGTCTATTTGCCAATCTCCGCTTACATTGACTCAACGCAGCGGTGGCTTCTTTTCGGCCACATAGACACGAACTTCACGGGCTTCGTCCGGGAAGTCACACCGCACGAGGTGGCGCACCAGTGGTTCGGCCATGGCGTTGGCTGGGCTTCCTATCACGATCAGTGGCTTTCCGAAGGCTTTGCGGAATTCGCCGCGGGCCTGTTTTTGCAGCAGGCCGTAGGTGAGAAATGGCAGAAGGATTATCTCGATTTCTGGGAACGCCAGCGCGATCGGATCCTCAAAAAGAATAATTTCGGAATCTCTCCTAACGATGCCGGCCCGCTGTGGATGGGATTGCGGCTCGATTCTCCGCATTCCGAGCAAGCGTACCAAGGCGTCACCTACTCCAAAGGCGCATACATCTTGCTGATGCTGCGGTCGCTGATGTCCGGCGATCAAGGATCCGCCAGCAATCGAGATCAAGTCTTCATCGACATGATGCACGACTTCATGGAGAGTCACCGCGATTTGCCAGCCTCCACCGAGTCATTCAAGGCCGTCGCCGAAAAACACATGACCAAGCAGATGGACGTCCAGAAAAATGGGCGCCTTGATTGGTTTTTCAATGAATGGGTCTATGGAACTGAAATACCGCGCTACGGTTTCAAATACACGTTGCAGCCTGTTGATGGCGGAAAGACGAAAGTGCACGTCGAACTCACGCAGAGCGAGGTAGACGAGAATTTCGCAATGTTCGTTCCCGTTTTCGCCGATTTTGGAAACGGGATGATGCGTCTGGGCCAGATAGGAATTATAGGCAATTCCACGCGGACGGCGGATTTTACCCTGGACCGCCAGCCGAAGAAGATCGCGCTCAACGCGTACAAGGACATTCTGGAGCGCTAGCGAATTCTATTGCCAACGCCGGTCTCACGAGCTACGTTCTATCGTTTTTACCGCAGTTCTCTCGATCTCCTTTATTGCGTTTGGATATCCCCGCAAACTACGCAGGTCCCATTCTGGCCCGGTTTTGGCCAGAACCAACCTGAGGCCTTCGCCTCGCGGCATTGGGCACCAACACGTTCCTGATACACTTTCGCGGATGAATTTTGGATTCGAAATTCTCGCAACTGATCCCAGCGGTGCGCGACTTGGCCGTCTGACCACACCACATGGAGTAATCGATACCCCGGCGTTCATGCCCGTGGGTACAGCGGCCACGGTGAAAGGGCAGACGCAGGAAGATCTCGAAAATCTTGGCGTGCAGGTACTTCTCTCGAATACTTATCACCTCTATCTTCGGCCGGGGCACGAACTGATTCGCTCGATGGGCGGCTTACACAAATTCATGGCCTGGCCTCGCGCGATTCTCACCGATTCGGGCGGCTACCAGGTGTTCAGCTTGAGCGAGTTGCGCAAGGTGACGGACGACGCGGTGACGTTTCGTTCGCATCTCGATGGCTCCGAGCATTTCCTTTCGCCCGAGAAAGCGCTCGAAATAGAAATCGCGCTGGGCGCCGACATCATCATGGTTCTCGATGAATGCATCGAAGCGCCTTCCACCGAAGCGCGCACCCGCGAAGCGGCCGGGCGCACGCTCACTTGGGCGCGACGCTCGCGCGATTATTTTCAGCAGTATGGCGATCCCATGCACCAGGCGCTTTTCGGAATCGTGCAGGGAGGCACGTTCCCAGAGCTGCGCCGCGAACATGCGGACGCGCTCGTCGCTCTCGATTTTCCGGGCTACGCGATTGGCGGACTTGCCGTAGGCGAGCCGCACGAAACAACGTGCGCTATGACGCAAGCCGCCGCTTCGCGCTTACCCGCAAACAAGCCGCGCTATTTGATGGGCGTTGGAAAGCCGGAACAGCTCGCCGATTACGTGAGCCTCGGAATTGACATGATGGATTGCGTGTTGCCCACTCGCAGCGCGCGGCATGGATGCCTTTTCACTTCGCAGGGACGCCTGCTCATCAAGAACACGCGCTATGCAAATGATCAGCGGCCCATAGACGAAAAATGTCAATGCGCTGTTTGCCGCCGGTATTCGCGTGCATATTTGCGGCACCTTTATTCCTCTGGCGAGGCGCTCGCGGGCATCTTGAACACCCACCACAACATCTACTTTTACCTTGACATAATGCGCCAAATTCGGGAGGCTATCCGTTTTGGAAAGCTCGAAAGATTCCGCTCTGACCTTCAGGCACGCCTCAAAGGGCAAAATTAAGCGGGGCTGGGCGCGGGAAGCATCAGAGCAGTATCTTCTGTGAGCGAATGAGCCTGTCGGCCACGGCAGGTGACGACCCGCCTGGGCGGGAAAGGCGAAAATGATCGTGGAAGTCGCAGTGATGTATTCGGGGACTCTGCTCCTCCTGGCGCAAGCCTCGGCGCAGCCCAGCGGAATAGCACTTTTTCTCCCATTAATCCTCATAATGGTCATTTTTTACTTCCTGATGATAATGCCCGCGCAGCGACGGCAAAAAAAGGTCGCCGAAATGCTTCGTAATCTGAAGACTGGCGACAAAGTCATCACCAACGGCGGGATTTACGGGACGATCGTCGGATTGGAAGATGATTCCGTCCAACTGCGCATCGCGGAACAAGTAAAAATCAAAGTATCGCGCGCCGCTATTGCAGGATTGCAAGCGGAACCCCCGAAGGAGACTTAACCAGCCAGTATGAGTTCTGATCTCAGGTGGAAGTTCATTCTCATAGCCATCATCATTTTGATCTGCATCTTCGGCGTTGTTGGGATGCCGGAATTTCCCACGTCTGCCAAGCAGTTGAAACAGAATCTTGCCGATCGCATCAAGCTGGGACTCGATCTGAAAGGCGGCAGCCACCTCGTCCTGCAGGTGCAGGTGGACGAAGCGATCGGGCAGCGCTGCGACGAGACGATTGACGCATTGACGAAACAGTTGCATGAAAAAAACGTCAACGTGGGTGAAATTCGACGCGTGGACGACACTCACATTCTCGTGCGCAACATTGATTCAGCCACGTCGTCAACCTTCCGCGATACTGTCACCAACCAATTTCCCGACTGGAGCATGTCTCCCGCACCAGGTGAACAGAACGGCTACCTTCTCACTCTGAAGCCTTCGGTGGTGGCCGATATTCGCCGCAACGTGATGGACCAATCGCTGGACACGATTACGCGACGCATCAACGCTTTGGGCCTGACGGAGCCGACGATTGCTTTTACCGGCCGCAGCGATAATGAAATTCTGGTTCAGCTTCCCGGCGAAGCGGATCCTACTCGCGCGAAATCCGTGATTCAGGCGACCGGGCAGCTCTCGTTGAATCTTGTGGTAGACGAGCAGACATATCCGTCTGAGGCGGCCGCACTCGCTGCACACGGCGGCGTTTTGCCCCCGGGCACGGAAGTCGTTCCGGGCAAATCGACCGTTCTGCCTGGCCAACCGTCACAAACGGTCTACTATATTCTCAATCGCGCTCCCATCGTGACGGGGCAAGACCTGCGCAGCGAGAGCATCAGTCCCGCCTCGAATTTTCCAGGGCAATATCAGGTGGATTTCAAGCTTTCTACCGCGGCGGCCAGCCGCTTCGGTCCTTTCACCGAAACCAATATCGGCCACCGGATGGCGATCGTTCTCAACCATCAAGTGTATTCGGCTCCCACAATCAACGGGCGCATCGACGATTCAGGGATGATCGAATCCTTTTCGCAGGAAACGGCACAGGACCTGGTGCTTGTGCTGCGAGCCGGCGCGCTTCCAGCTTCGATCAAATATCTCGAGGAGCGCACAGTGGGCCCCTCCCTCGGAGCCGATTCGATTCGCCAGGGCGTTCGCGCGTCAATCGCGAGCCTTGTGGTGGTGATGATTTTTCTCGTGATCTACTACCGGCAAAGTGGTGTCAATGCAGTTGTGGCATTGATACTGAATCTGATTATTCTGATCGCGTTCATGGCGTACGCTGGGGCTGTCCTCACCCTTCCGGGAATTGCCGGCGTTATTCTAACTATCGGCATGGGCGTGGATTCCAACGTTCTTGTCTTCGAGCGCATCCGAGAAGAGCTGCGCAACGGCAAAGCTCCGGCTTCAGCAGTGGCGCTCGGTTTCGATCGCGCGTTTTTGACGATCATCGACACGCACGTAACGACTATCGTGTCGGCCATCTTCCTGTTTCTCTTTGGAACCGGGCCGGTGCGAGGCTTTGCAGTGACGTTAGTGATAGGTTTGCTCGCCAACGTGTTTACTTCGATTTACGTCTCGCGAGCTATTTTCGATTACCACCTGGCCCACATGGAGCGGCAGGCGGAACTGAGCATTTAGATAGAGACACTTAGAGGTACGGTCCCAACCGGGAACAAACCCCGGCAACGCGGTGTCCAATTAAGACGGATAGGACTCGATGGAATTTTTCAAGGGCGTAAACGTCGACTGGATGGGGAAAGCGAAATACTTTGTCACCCTGTCTCTGGTCCTGCTGGCGGTAGGATGGGCCTCGATTCTAAAGAATGGGGGGTTGAGGTACGGGATCGACTTCCGGGGTGGCACCCTGGTGTATGTACGGTTCGCAGGAACGCCGCCGATCGATCAGATTCGAAAGGGATTGCAGTCAGCCGGTCTTGCTAATAGCACCATTCAGTCCATCAGCGATATCGGGAACTCGGCATCGCAGCGCGACGTGGTGATCGGCCTTGAGCAAAAGGGCACGGGCGATGAGTCGCTCGATGCGGGCAAGGATGCAATTCTCAACGTACTGCACAAAACTTTTGGGACTGACGCCTCCGGCAAGCAAGATTTTAATTCCATCACCGCACCGGCGCTTGCGGACTACCTCACGACCAAAGACCCTCTCGCGCTTGGTACGAACGCCGCCGATCGCTACAAAGAGCTGGCGCAACGGCTGATAGATGCCCGCGATAGAGATCAGGGCGGCATCGTAACGAGCTTCGATGAATTGAAGAACGCCCCAGGCGTTACGCCACAGGTGATCAATGCGCTCACCAGCGGCTTTTCTTTGGGGAATTTTACGATCCGCAATGTGGAGATCGTCGGCCCGAAAGTGGGCGCTCAGCTCCGGCGGCAGGCTGTGCTCGCTACGCTCTATGCGTTGCTGGGTATGTTGGTATATATTGCATTTAGGTTTGAGTGGATTTACGGAGCTGCCGCGGTAATCGCCGTCTTCCACGACGTGCTGATCACCCTGGGCTTTTTCTCGCTTTTCCATTACGAGATTTCGCTGACAGTGATCGCGGCATTGCTCACCCTGGTCGGCTATTCGATGAACGACACGATCGTGATTTTCGACCGCGTGCGGGAAAATCTGCGGTTGATGCGGCGCGAGCCTTTCGCGGCGATCGTGAATAAGTCCATTAATCAAACTCTTTCTCGTACCATTTTAACGAGCGGCTTAACTTTCCTGACCGTGGTGGTCCTGTACCTCATGGGCGGGGAGGTGCTCCGTGCTTTCGCTTTTGCCATGGTGGTGGGAGTTGTGGTAGGAACGTACTCCAGTTTCGGGATCGCAGCCCCTATCGTTGTGGTTTGGAATAAGTACCGGGGTCAGGGAGCCACCATTAGCGCCGGATCCGCAGCCGAAAAGCGCGTGGCGGCAGCCGCAAGGAGGTAGTAGTCATGTTTGATGATCTTGTAGTCTCCAGTGCGAATCCGAAGAGGACTAACACGTCGTGGACGGTGATCCTCTCGACGATCGTCCAGGCTGCAATCCTGGGCGTGCTGATCCTGATTCCTTTGATTTATACCGAAGCGCTACCCAAGGAAACGCTGACCACTTTTCTAGTAGCGCCTGCGCCGCCTCCGCCCCCACCGCCGCCCGCTGCGGCGATTCAGCGCGTGGTGAAGCCTGTGGTGCGCCTGATTCACAACGGCCAAATGATGGCGCCGACCGTCATCCCCAAGAAAGTGGCAATGATTAAGGAAGAAGAGTTGCCGCCGGACATCGGTTCCGTGGGCGTCACGGGCGGCGTGCCTGGCGGAGTTGCGGGTGGTTCTGCTGGCGGAGTTCTCGGCGGAATTATCGGTGGCGTGGGTTCGAATATGCCTCCTCCGCCGAAGGCAACCCCTGCGCGCATCCGCGTCGGAGGCAATGTCCAAGCCGCGAAGATGGTCCGACAGATTATGCCGGTGTATCCTCCGATCGCAAAGACGGCTCATATTGCCGGCACAGTTGTCCTTCACGCCGTTATCGCCAAGGATGGCTCAGTCGAAGACCTTCAGTACGTCTCCGGTCCGCCGCTGCTGATGAAGTCGGCAATGGATGCCGTGAAGCAGTGGCGCTATCAGCCCACACAACTGAACGGCGAACCGGTGGAAGTGGACACAACGATTTCCGTCGTATTTACACTAGGCGGTTAGCAGGGCTCGGCTCAGCCCTGCGCTTGGGGGACGGAGCCGGTTTGAAGAGAATTGCCGACCGGCAGAATCTGGGCTGCCGCGATCGTTAGGGAAATGGAGGAGGAGCAACTCTATGTTTTCGACGTTACTGTGGGCAAACGCGTTGATCTTTCAAGGTCAGCCGGAAGTAGGCTGGGATCTAGTGACCATGTGGCACAACATGGGCTATCCGGCTAAAACGGTCGTCGCAATTCTTTTCATTATGTCCGCGTGGTCCGTGGGCATCATGATTGACCGTGCACTGATGTACAGCGCGGCGCGCAAGCAGTCCCGCGTATTCGTGCAGCAGGTGGCAGGTGCGTTGAAGGACAACAAGCTCGACGAAGCCATTTCCATTGCCGAGCGCAACAAGAAGAGCCACATCGCCAAGGTGGTTGCCACCGGACTCTCCGAGTTCCAGGCGGCATCGGCACAAGTGAGCGATGAGGAAGTGATCGAAGCTGCGAAGCGCGGACTCGAGCGCTCAGTCGCCATCGTTCACGCGGAAATGAAGCGCGGCCTCTCGGGTCTCGCGACGATCGGTTCGACGGCGCCATTCGTTGGATTGTTCGGTACCGTGATGGGCATCATCAACGCGTTCAAAGGCATTTCGGCATCGAAGGCAACCGGTCTTTCGGCGGTCGCCGGCGGTATCGCGGAAGCCCTCGTCACCACCGCTCTCGGTCTTCTCGTGGCCGTACCAGCCGTGTGGACGTTCAACTATTTCACAAACAAAGTGGAAGCATTCGACGTGGAGATGGACAACTCCTCGATGGAGCTGATCAACTACTTCATTACTCGTCGAGGCGGAAAGAAGTAACACATGGCCTACAAACCAAAAGCGCCGCCGGTGATGGCCGCTCCCAACGTGATTCCGATGGCGGACATCATGCTGGTGCTGCTCATCATCTTCATGGTGGTCACGCCCATGTTGCAGAAGGGCGTGTCGGTGGACATGGCCAAGGTGAATAACGCCGAAGACATGCAAAACGCCGACAAGGATGACGCGATCATCCTGGCTGTGACGCGCGACGGCAAAATGTATCTTGGGAGTAAGCAAATCGTCCTCTCGGAAATCACCACCGCGGTCAAAGACCAAATCTCCAATCGCCTGGATAAGACTGTATTCGTTCGGTCCGATGCCCGCGCGAAATATGGCGATGTGGTGAAGGCCGTGGACGAAGTCCGTTCGGCTGGCGTCGATAACCTCGGCCTCCTGACCGAGAAAAACCAAAAGGGCGGGGCAGCTCCTCCGCCGCCACCGGGCGCGGCCGGCGGCTCGGACTAGTTTCGGGGCGTTTCGTTCAAGGAGTTTCTTATGGGGATGGCAGTTGGTGGAAATAAAGGCTCGATGTCGGAACCGAACATCGTTCCTCTGATCGATGTGCTTCTCGTGCTCATCATCATCTTCATGGTGATCACGCCGACTACTCCGCACGGCCTCGACGCACTCGTTCCTCAGCCCGCGCCGCCGAATGCTCACGAAGATCCGGCGCTGCTGGCGAAAACGATCGTCGTGCAGGTCACAGCCAGCGGAGACGTGATGATCAACCAGGACAAAACCTCCTGGGATGAGCTCGGTCCGCGCCTGGAAGATATTTTCAAGCAGCGCGCCGAGAAAGTCGCGTTCGTGAAGGGTGACGACGCCGTCGAATTCGCCCAGGTCGCTCGCGCCATCGACATCATGCGAGGCTCGGGCATCGAGAAAGTTGGTCTCATCACCGCCAAGGTGGAAGCGGGGCAGTAGTTCGTTCCTCGCGAACGTCCGAACGCCGGGCCACGATTTCCTTGCCCGGCGCAGCCATCGTCAAGGAGACAGGGATGCAGCAGAAGCCCCGCACAGGGATTGTTTTGGCCGTCGTTATCGCCGCGCTCGTTTCAGGAGCTGGTTGCGACAAGCTTCGCGCCCGCGACAAACTGAACAAGGGCGTCCAAGCCTTCAAGGGCGGCCAGTTCGACCTCGCCGTCGAGGATTTCAAGCAGGCCAAGGATCTGGATCCCAGCCTCACGAATGCCCGCCTCTACCTCGCCACCGCTTACGCGAACCAATACATTCCAGGCGCGCCTTCGGACGACAATATTCGAATGGGCAAGCAGGCGATTGCGGAATTTCAGCAGGTGCTGGACAAGAATCCGGACAATCTTTCGGCCATCGACGGTATCGGGTCCATCATTTACAACATGGGCGGCACGCCGTTCGATGCCAAAAAACTCGAAGAGTCGAAGACCTACCACCAGCGTCACATAACTCTCAAGCCCCAGGATCCGGAGCCCTACTATTGGATCGGGGTGATCGATTGGTCGCTAGCCTACCGCGGCAATAAAGATATGCGCGAGGAGTACAACAAGACGGCGAAGAAGCAGATCAAAGACACCGATCCGATGCCGCCCGCTCTGGCCGCTCAGTTCCAGCAGAAATATGGAGCGACTGTCGACGAGGGTATCAAGAACTTGCAGATGGCAATCGACCGCCGTCCGGAATACGACGACGCCATGGCCTACTTGAATCTGCTCTATCGCCAGAAAGCGGATATGGAGGCCACTGCTGACGCTCGCAACAACGATCTGAAAATGGCAGACGATCTGGTCGACAAGGTGAAAGCCATCAAGCAAAAGAAAATGACTGCGGCTCCCACCACGTAGCCGGCGTTTTTCCAAATTTTCACTGCGGATTGGATAGACTAAACGGCGGGCTCAAAAGGCCCGCCGTAGTTTTTTGTGGCGTGGGGGCATGCGATGCGGGCTGGAAGAAAAGCGCGGTTCGCCGGCTTTCTGAGCGTTGCGGCGCTTCTCGCAGCGATGATGCTGGCTGCTGCATATTTTTCCGCCTTTCCAACCGGCGCAGCTCAACCAGCTGTGTCTGGCGCGCGTGTCCTGTCCGATCCCTGGTCCGCTTCCCAGACGATTCAACCCTCGGACCTTGTCAAAGAACTCGGTATCTCGAAAGGCGAGCCCGGCGAACCGAAAGAATCCGCGAAGCCGCTTGTTGTGTGCGTCGGTTTTCGCCCGCTTTATATGGGCGCACACGTGCCCGGTGCAGTGTTTCATGGCGCCGCGCAATCTGAGCAGGGACTCGCCGATTTGAAGCGATGGGCGCAAGGGATTCCGCGCAGTTCGAACCTGGTGGTTTACTGCGGCTGCTGCCCGCTCGACCATTGCCCCAACGTTCGCCCCGCTTTCAACGCGCTTCGCGATATGGGCTTTGCGAATCTGCGCGTCCTAATTCTGCCGCATGACTTCGCCACGGATTGGGTGGACAAGGGCTACCCGGTGGAGAAAGGTGCCGAGAAGTATTCGAACGCGCGTCGGTGATTCGTCGCACCCGAGGACGAGCGCCACCAGGGCCCTGACATCTTTTCCCTTCACACCGGCATCCCTTAAACTGGTCCTGCTCAAGTCAGAAAGTGCAATACTTAGAGGAACGAATGACGCACGCCGCTGAGATCCCGATCAAGAACCTCACCAAGGCCCTAATCGCAGCCGGCCTGCTCGCGTGCGCCTGCATCGCATTGCCCCCATCCCTTCACGCGCAAGCCGCGCCAGGTCCGATTCATCCCCCCGCCGCAGACTCGCAAGCCTCCGACGGTCCGTCGGTGCCGCCCCCGCCTCCCGTAAAGCGGTACCCGCCGCAGAAAAAAGAAAATCTGGTTGGCTCCTGGAGAATTAATCCCGACGAAAGCGACGACGTCCACCAGAAAATCGAGCAAGCCCGCGATCGAACCGGCAGTAATAATCCGAATGCAGGCAGCGGCGGAAACGGCCCCTATCCAGGGAATGGCGGCGGCAACGGCCCTTACGGTCGGCCCACCAATTCTCCGTATCCCGGCAGTGGCTCGCCCTACCCGGGCAACGGCGGCAACAACGGTCCTTACGGACGGCACGGAGACAACACGAATTACGAAGATCGCCAGCAGCTTCAGGATCTCGTCGAGCCCGCCACGTCACTCAGCTTTGTCCAGAAGGAAGGCGAAGTGGACGTCACCGACGATCAAGGCCGCAAGCGCATCTACATAACCGACAGCCGCAAACCGCAAAAATCCAAGGACGCGAACTATCAGGAATCAGCCGCGCACTGGGAAGGCGCGCGCCTCGTCTCCGAGGAAAAAGGCCAGCACGGCGGAAGAATCACCCGCACCTACGAACTCACCCCCGACGGCAAGCAGCTCGACGAGAGCGTCCGCCTCGACAACACCCACACCGGCCTGATCACGGTGCGCTACGTCTTCGACGTTTCGTCATCTTCGGCGCCGGTGTCAGCCCCCGCCGCGAAGTAAGCGTCGGCCCCTCGATCTTCAGTTCGTTTCAGTCTGTCGAGTGGCCGGCCGCGATTCCATCCGAAGCCACCGAAAAACAAACGTTGCGGTGAAGCCTCCGCCAATCTGCGCGATTATGAATCCCGGCACGTCCTGAGGCCGGATACCTGCAAATGTATCGCTTAGCGCGCGGCCGATTGTCACCGCGGGATTCGCGAACGATGTGGACGCCGTGAACCAGTAAGCCGCCGTGATGTAAGCACCAACCGCGAATGCCACCGCGTCCGGCCGCCGCCTCGAACATCCCCAGATCACGCACATCAATCCGAACGTGGCGACGAACTCGCTGAGAAGCTGCGCCGCTCCGCTTCGCGTGTGTTGCGAAAGCGAAATCACCGGCAGTGCAAACATGCCGTGTGCGACGATAGCCCCGCCCATCGCTCCCAGCACTTGCGCCGCGATATAACCTGGCGTTTCTTCCCAGCGCATGCCGCCCTCGAGAGCATCGCTCAGCGTCACAACCGGGTTGAAGTGCGCCCCAGATATCGGGCCAAACGCCAATATCAGCGCGACAAGTGCCGCCCCCGTTGCGATCGTATTCGCCAGAAGTGCGATCGCCACGTTTCCGCCCGCCAGGCGCTCCCCCATGATTCCCGAGCCGATCACGGTCGCCACGAGGAATCCGGTTCCGAGAAATTCCGCCGTGAGCCGTTGTCCAAACGACGCTTTCACTTTTGGCCGATCCGATTGATTTCCCGCTTGATTGCCATCTTGTCGAGGCTCGCCAGCGGCAAACTTAGGAACAATCCGATGCGGCGGTCGAGGGTTACAAATGCGTCGCGAAACGCCCGCTCCAGCGTCGCTTGGTCTTCGCCGGCATTTCCGGGGTCGGGAATTCCCCAGTGCGCTGTCATCGGCTGGCCGGGCCACACTGGGCACGTCTCCTTGGCTGCCGAATCACAGAGGGTAATCACGAAGTCCATTTTCGGCGCTCCGGGAGCCGCAAACTCATCCCAGCTCTTGCTGCGAAATCCATCGGTTGAAATTCCCGCCGTCTGTAGTTGCCGTATGGCGAACGGATGGACAACGCCGTGCGGATGGCTCCCCGCGCTATAAGCGGTGAACCGCGGCTTCCCTTTGTGGTTCAGGATTCCTTCCGCCAGGATCGATCGCGCCCGATTCCCGGTGCACAGGAAAAGCACATTGTAGTGTCCGGTCATTGTCAGTAGTCCTTGCTCATTAGTCCTTCGCTGCGCAACAGGACGACCCGCAACACGGCTGTTCCGAATCGTTTTTTGCGCTCGCCGGTTTCCTAGCTCGAATGAACGCGCTCGCGAACTTGCCCTCCACGTGCGGCGCGATCATATCCACGTCGATCCCCTGTGCGGTGAGAAGTTGGCGCGCATCCGCCACGCTGTAGACGCGCGTCGCCTCGACCTCAATATCTTCGAATCCTGCCGCTGCGAGCTTTGTCCGGTATTCCGATTCTTCTAGCGCGCCGGCCACGCAACCCACCCACAACTCCACGCTCCGCCGAATCTCGGCAGGTACGGCGCCGCGCACCACCACATCGGAAACCGCAAATCGCCCGTCCGGCCGCAGTACGCGGAATGCTTCCCGCAACACGCGGTCTTTGTCACCCGATAGGTTGATAACGCAATTCGAAATCACCACATCCACCGAATTCTCCGGCAGCGGTATGTTTTCGATCTCGCCTTTCAGGAATTCCACGTTCTCCACTCCGGCCTTTCGCTGGTTCTCTCGCGCCAGAGCCAGCATCTCGTCGGTCATGTCCAAACCGTACGCTTTTCCCGTCGCGCCCACCCGTTTCGCCGAAAGCAGCACGTCAATCCCGCCGCCCGCTCCCAGATCGAGCACAGTTTCTCCCGCGTTTAGCTGCGCCAGCGCCGTGGGATTCCCGCATCCGAGCGAAGCCGCTACCACCTCCTTCGGCAATCCCGCCACTTCGCCCGCTGCATATAAATCCGACGTGATTGGATCGCAGCATTCAGTCCCGCTCGTCCCGCATCCGCAACCGCTCACCGCACCTGCCGCCACTCGTCGCGCCGCCTCGCCATATTTAGTTCTCACCACGTCCTTGATGTTTTCATTTGCCATCGCTTCCTCCTCGGCTCATCGAATAGATCAGATCCATTGAATATTGACGATATTCGATGCTTCGCAACGAAAAATAACCGCCCGTGCCATTTTTGCTCGTTACACATCCATGATTAAACGCGCTGCGTTGGGAAACTCACCCAGGCAATTCCTGTTCACGCGGTAGTACATAAACGTCCCGCGCCGCTCCGACCGCACGAACCGCGCGTCCCGCAGAATCTTCAAATGGTGCGAAATCGTCGGCTGCCCGATCGGAAAATGCTTCACGATGTCGCACACGCACACCGCCCCGCGATTCGCCGCCAGCAGATTCAAAATCCGAATCCGCGTCGGATCAGCCAGCGCCTTGAACCACCCTGCATACTCTCGCGCCCGCCCGCGGCTGAGCTTCGGCCCCGCATCTGTCCTGCAGCACTCGCCGCTGCCATTCGCGCAATCTGTCGTGCAATTTGTCTTCAGCGCCATCGAGTCAGTCGCCCTCATCCCTGCTCGCGTTTGAGCCTACCCTATTCATCGACAAACGTCAATGAATAGGTCTCTGCCAAGATCGCCTCGCCTCAGGCACTGAGTCCGACACCTTGATGAGAGGCTTGCAGCATTCGAAGTCAATAGCTCAAACTACGGCAGGGTGCATAGTGCTGAATAGACTGTTCCCGTTGTTGTTGCTGAACCTTTTGAATGTTGGCGCGCTGCCCGCGCAACACGTCGAAGCTCGCTTCACCACCGATAAGGCAGATTACCTAGCAGACGAACCTGTGTTCGTGGCGCTAACGGTGAGCAACAAGACCAACAGACCGGTCTGGCTGGATTTTAAGTCACCCGAAATGCCCTTGCTTTGCAACGACTTTGCTATCGAAGTGCCCGGAGCAGGACCGGCGCAGGAACAATGGGGCTGCGGCTTTGCTGGAAGTTGCGGACGCGGTTTCAGGGAGATTTTGCCTGGCAAGAGCCTTTCTCTACGACGGCTGGTTAACTCGCAATTTCGTTTGCAACCCGGTGAGTTCGTTATACGAGCGCACACGGCAATAGCGGTGCATGCTCAAAACCTACTTGATTCTCCTCAAATCGACCAGTTCGATGTGACTGATACCCTAACCGTCAAATTGCGGCGAGGAAACGAAGACCAGCTTAAAGCTGCCTTTCAACCCTTTGTTGAAGAACTCGACAGCCCAGACCTAATGAAACGTGGTGAAGCAGCAAGTGCTATCACTGCGCTCGCCCCACCGTTCTTAGAAGATGTTCTAGTTGCGCTGACGAAATCCACCTATGCCTATGCAGCTATCCAAGCACTGAGAAAGGCCGACACCTCAAAGACGCGGGAGGCTTTGGCTCAGATTGCAACTGGTACGGGCGACTCTACGCTTCGCATCGAGGCCGCCCGTAATCTCGGCCGAACGCATGACGCAACCTACCTTCCCATACTGTTCAAGCTAATGGAAACGGATGATAAGGAGATTCAGAATGCCGCCTCGGAAGCTGCAGGGAACCTAGGCGGGTCCGCGGCTGTTCCACAACTTGCAGTCCTTGTCTCAAGCTCTAACGTAGAGACGCGAAGAGCCGGAACGAACGGTCTGGGAGTCGCTCATGCAAGCCAAGCTGTGCCCATTCTAATTGGACGGTTGCTCGATTCCGACGGAATGGTTCGACAATCGGCGGTAAGCGGCTTGTGGTTGCTCACCCATCGCGTCGCATTCGAAAAGGACCAATGGGCCGACGTAACGAGCCCTCAGTCTGCAGACGCTGTACATCAACGGTGGGAGACTTGGTGGAATTCTCATAAACAGGGTATCAAGATCCACGGCATGGCTGATTGCGCTTCGCCTGAGTCTCTCGACTGATGACGCTCAACACTTCTGGCGTGCCCTTATCCTGCAATCGGGGCCTGGTCTCAGGCGCTTCTCTGCAGAAATAGCACAAGAGCCAATCCTCCTTGTAAGTCGAGTCGGTCATATTGATCAAAGACGGTCAGGTACTGGTTCTTGAAGTGCGCATTACATCCATGCTACCGTCACCACGGAGGTATCACGAAAGACGGCTGGACGCGACAGTGGGGAGCGACTCTTACCCGGCGACGAGCCGCGAATTTCTAATCGTTACACCGCGATTAGAAATCATCGCAAGTCGCTGAAAACAAAAGGAGCATCCAATTTCTAATCGTTACAAAACGACGTTTTCGCAGCCGCTGCGCTTGCATCCCGCCGCGACAGTGCTAGTACGGAACTGCGCCACAAATCTAACTCCAAACTCGTGCGACTCGATTAAAATAGCCCCAGATTAAGCGGGCAAACACTATGGATCCAGCCCCTAAATCGTCGATTTCGCCAGCCGCAAGGCGTGCCGTCGATCTGCGCTTTGTCGAGCTCATGGACAAGGTCCGCCGCAACCGCCCCGGCGACGACCTCGAACTTCTCCGCCGCGCCTTCGATTTCGCCGCCGAGCAACACAAGACGCAAACGCGGCTCTCCGGCGAGCCCTTCCTCTCGCATCCCGTGGAAGTGGCGCACCTGCTCGCGGATATGCGGCTCGACGTCACCGCGCTGTGCGCCGCGCTGCTGCACGATGTCGTCGAAGACACCAAGATTCCGCTCTCGCAAATTGACGAAATCTTCGGCGCTGACGTCGCGCGCCTGGTGGAAGGCGCCACGAAAATCAGCCGGCTCGACCTCCTCGCTCCGGAAGCCAGGCAAGCCGAGAACGTCCGCAAGATGCTGCTCGCCATGGTCAACGACGTGCGCGTCGTGATGATCAAGCTCGCCGACCGTTTGCACAACATGCGCACCCTGCAATTCCTTGATTCCGAAAAGCAGCAGCGCATCTCGCGCGAAACGCTCGATATCTACGCGCCGGTGGCCAACCGGCTCGGCATGGGCTTGATCCGCGGCGAACTCGAAGATCTTGCGTTCCGCTATCTCGAGCCCGAATCATTTCTCGACATCCAGAAGAAAATCAGCACAAAGCAAAAAGTTTTCGACAAATTTTTGCACGAAGTGCAAGACGCCGTCCGCAGCAAGATGATCGAGAGTGGCATCCCTGCCGAAGTGCAGGCACGCATCAAGCGGCTCTATTCGCTGCACCTGAAAATTCAAAAGCAGCAGCGCACGCTCGACCAGGTGTTTGACCTGCTCGCCCTGCGCGTAATTACGGACACGGTGAAAAATTGCTACGGCGCGCTGGGCGTGATTCACCAGATCTGGCCGCCGGTTCCCGGGCGCTTTAAGGACTACATCGCGATGCCGCGGCCCAACCTGTATCAGTCGCTGCACACCACTGTGATCCACGCGGGCCAGCCCTTCGAGGTTCAAATTCGCACGCAGGAAATGCATCGCATCGCTGAGCAGGGCGTCGCAGCACATTGGAAATATAAGGATGGCGGCGCGGTTTCCCAGGCCGACGATCAGCGCATCGTCTGGATGCGCCAATTGATTGAGTGGGTGCAGGAGATGGAGGAGCCCAGCGAATTCCTCTCGACGCTGCGCGTGGACCTCTACCCCGAAGAAGTTTATACGTTCTCGCCGAAAGGGCGCGTCGTCGTTCTGCCGCGCAGCGCCACGCCCGTCGATTTCGCGTATGCGATCCACACGGAAGTCGGAAATCAATGCAACGGCGCGAAAGTGAATGGCGCACTGGTTCCGCTGCGGCACGCCCTGGCCAATGGCGACGTGGTCGAAATCCTCACGCAGAAAGGTCACGAACCATCACGCGACTGGCTGACCTTCGTTCACACTTCGCGCGCCCGCAGCAAAATACGGCAATGGATTAACCTGCATGAGCGCACGCAAGCCACGGATGTTGGCCGCAGGCTTTTGGAGAAGGAAGCGCGCCAAGCGAGTATCACTCTGAAGAAAATTTCCGATGAGGACTGGCAGCGCGTTGCGTCCGACTACGGCTGTGGGCGCGTAGAAGATCTCTACGCCGACCTCGGCTATGGAAAATGGTCCGCCCGCCAGGTGCTCGCCAAGGCTACCGGCCAGCCAATCGCTGAGCCCGGCGAAGATAAACAGCCCAAGATCGTTTCCACCGTCAAGCGCATGCTGGGCATGAACGAAGGCGCGATCGTGGTGCGCGGCGGCCACGACGACTTGATGGTATATCGCTCGAAATGCTGCACGCCGATTCCCGGCGACGACATTATCGGCTACGTCACGCGCGGCCGCGGCATCGCGGTGCATAGCAAGAGCTGCCCCAACGTCCAAAATCTCTTATATGAAATCGAGCGGCGCATTCCGGTGGAATGGGCGGGCACCACGCAAGCGACGTTCCCGGTACGCCTGCGAATTTTCACCGAAGATCGTCCGGGAATTCTCGCCAGCATCACCAGCGCGATCAGCGACACAGGCGCGAACATTCGCACGTTTGAGAGCGGCGGCGAAGCGCTGCATGCGCGCATGGAAGTGGCCCTCGACGTTCACGACCGCAAGCAGCTCGAACGCATTCTGAGCTCCATCAAGCGCATCCCGGGGGTTTTTGACATCGAGCGCGTTTACAATGTTTAAGCGGCTGTCGCTGCTTTTCCTTGTGGCGGGACTCTCGCTGGTCGCAGCCGGATGCAAGCACTTGCAGCCCCTCGACACGAAGCCCCTCGATGCTGCCGGCGTTGGTTACGCCTCCATAAAAAAACTCGAAGCGCTCAAGATCACCTCCGAAGAAATCCCGGAAATTTCCAAGATGCGCAGCGCAGGATTTTCCGACGACTCGTGCGTGAGCATCGTGGAGATTTATCATCAGCGTGGCAAACCATTTGCCGCCGGCGACGCAGTCGCGGGTCTCGTGAAGGCGTCAATGAGCGAAAGCACGATTCTGGAGCTAGCTCGAATGGATCAGCTCGGACTCGGCGCCGGCGAATTTCAGGTGATGCGGCTCGCCGGCCTGTCTGACGCGATTATTCTCGAGACAGCGAAGCATCAAGCGGCCGGCACACCGTCGCTCTCGGGCCTTTCACTCGGCAAGCTGAAAAATGCTGGCCTGCGCGAATCCACACTCCTCGAGCTTCAACAGCGCGGCATTCCCGATTCTGCCACGGACCAAATTCTTGCGATGCGCAAGCATCGGGCTACCGACAAAGAAATTCTCCGCAAGTTCACCGGAACCTAGCGCCCAGTGCACATCTCGTTTCGGACTTCTCCAAACGGCATCCGCCCGTTAGAATCACTCATCTTGTCCCGCGCCGGACTCCATTCGCGCCTCGCGCCACTCGCAGCCCTCGCTATCCTGATTTCGAGCGCCGCTTGCACCGTGCCGCTTGCTCCTGGATATGCCATCACCAAAGAGTCCCGCGAAATTCAATTCGTTTCCGGCGCGGCTCCGGAGTTGAAGATCCGCGGCCAGTTCTCGATGGTGAATTCCGGCACCTCGAAACTGAATTTCATTGACGTGGTTGTGCCGGTGGAAAAGACGTTTGGCATGAACGATCTGCATGTCGAGGTGAACGGACATGAAGTGAATGCCGTCCCGTTGCCAACAGAACTTCAGTACGATCATCCGCATACGCTTCGCATCCCGCTTGAATCCACCTGGGAGCAAAAGCAGAGGCGCGAACTGCTCATCGAATATGTGTTGCGCTCGCCGGAGGATCCGGGCTCTCAAATCACCCTGAGCCCAAAGACTTTCAGCCTTGGTTTTAGGGGCTGGTTTGTGGTTCTCCAACCACCCGATCATGCGCTGTCGCCGTTTCCGAAGCGGCCGGATAAAACACTCGTAACGATTCGCTCTCCTTCCAATTTCTTGCTGCTCTCCCGAGGCACGAGGATTGGCGTGAAAAAGGTTGGCGACGAAATGGAAACTCGATACATGCTGCGCGTCAAAGATCTCGCTCCGTTCGCGGTCGGCGGGCAGTACATAGGAGGATCCTCGTCGCGCAGTGAAAATGGCTCGGTCGTTTTCTGGACGCTTGAACCACTCAAGGGCGACGCGACCACAAGCGCCCAGCGAATCGATTCGGCATGGAACGTGATGCAAAACGATTTTGGACCACTCGACAAGAATATTAGTGGTCCACACGTGGCCGAGTCACCAGAACTACGCAATCATTTGACCGGCGAGAGAGGCCCGGCCGCAGCAGCGTTCCCCGGCGGTGCGCTGGTCAGCAGCGCGGCGCTTGCCCTGGGAATCAACAACGAGGAATTTCTCGACAAGGTCACGCACGCGATCGCCCACGATTGGTTCGGGGAGCAGATTTATCCAGCGCCATTTGCTGCGCTCGGGCTTGGCGAGGGACTTCCCGAATACGCGACAATCGTCGTCGATGAGGCGAGTAAAGGGGAAGCGGGCCGCCGCAAGCGCATCGTGGAATATCTGCGCGAATATGATGAGGCTTTGGCGAAGGCCGTGGAAATTCCGCTTGGTGTCGCGAAGCTCACCGATCCTCCGGAACAGCGCGCCATCAGCATTGCGAAGGCGCCTCTGTTTTTCATTGCGCTCGAAGATCAGTGCGGAGAAGGGCCGGTGCGCGCGGGACTTAAGAGAATCGTTAGTCTGCTTCGTGGTCAGGAAGTTGGTTATAACGAAATCCGTTCGGCCGTTGAGCAAGAGAGCGGCAAGGACTTGGCTGAATTTTTCCGCACGTGGCTCTACGAATCGGGAATCCCCAAGGATTTCCGCGCGAAATATCAGCCTGCTAACGAGTCGCGCCCCTAGCGTTTCAAGATTCCTCATTCTTTTAGCGAGGAGGTACCGTGAGAGAAGTGATTTCCACCGACAAAGGACCGAAAGCGCTCGGTCCTTACTCGCAGGCGATCAAAGCAAACGGATTTATTTTTATTTCCGGGCAGGGCGCGGGTGATCCCGCCACCGGCAAAGTTGTCGACGGCGGAATTGCCGAGCAGACCGCGCGATGTCTCGAAAATCTAAAGGCAATCCTGGAAGCGGCAGGCTCGTCGCTCGATCGTGCGGTGCGTGTGGGCGTCTTTTTAAGAGATATGAATGATTTCGAAACGATGAATGGGGTGTACGCACGTTACTTCCCTGTGAATCCGCCTGCGCGAACTACCATCGAAGCCGCACGCCTGCCCCGCGATTTCCGCGTGGAAATAGATATGATTGCACTGGCGTGACATCGGCTGGGCGACGGCACTTCGCAATGACTGAAGATACGAAGAGTGGTGGAGGAAGCGGCAGGTTTCCGGCGACGAGTTGGTCGGCCGTGCTGGCCGCGCGCAGCGACGATCCAGCGGAGCGCTCGCGCGCGCTCGATGCTATTGCTGCCGCCTACTGGAAGCCGATCTACAAATATGTACGCATCCGCTGGAGCAAATCGAACGAAGACGCAAAAGACCTGACACAGGATTTCTTTGCGAAGCTGTTTGAAAAAGAATATCTAGGGGATTTCGATCCCTCGAAAGCGCGTCTAAGAACCTTCTTGCGCATATGTGCAGACCGCTTTGTGGCCAACGAAGCGAAGGCTGCGAAGCGGCTCAAGCGTGGCGGCGGAGCGGCTCATCTTTCGCTAGATTTTGACGCAGCGGAGAATGAACTTCAACGAGCCGGGCCGTTGATGGAATTAACCTCGGCTCCAGAATCGGTCGAGGATTTCCTCGAGAAGGAGTTCATTCGCAGCCTGTTCGGAATCGCGGTTGGGAAGCTGCGGAGCGAATGCGAGAGCCGCGGGAAGCAGGTTCATTTCCGGCTTTTTGAGATTTATGATCTCGAAGGCGACGGCGCCCATAAAGCGGGCTATGCCGAGTTGGCCAAAGAGTTCCAAATTGCGCCTACGGACGTGACGAATTACCTCGCCTTCGCCCGCCGGGAATTCCGGCGCATCGCGCTCGATTGTCTTCGTGAAATGACGGCCTCCGAGGATGAATTCCGCCGGGAAGCGCGGGCACTGCTGGGAGTGGTTCCCGAATGAATTGGCTATCGGATGAAGCGATCGCGCGGCTGCAGACGGCGAGTGCGCTGCCTGATCTTGCGGGTACGCGTTATCGTTTGATTCAGCGACTGGGAAGCGGAGGAATGGGGACCGTGTATCTGGCCGAGGATTCCGTGCTCGGACGTCGCGTTGCGCTGAAAATCCTCGATTTGCCGGAACTGCGTGCTGATTTGAGCGAGCGACTTCTTCGCGAAGCCCAGATTCTTGCGCGGCTCGAACATCCTGGAATCGTGCCCGTGCATGATGCCGGAACGCTGCCCGATGGGCGCGTGTTCTATGCGATGAAGTTTGTTGAAGGCGAACGGCTCGACATGCTGGCAAAGCGAATCGACGGCATTCCCGATCGACTGAGAATTGTTCAGAGGATTTGTGAAGCCGTGGCCTTCGCTCATGCGCGCGGAATTCTGCACCGTGATTTGAAGCCGGAGAACATCATGGTGGGGCCGTTTGGCGAAGTGCTGGTGATGGATTGGGGTGTGGCAAAGATCTTGCGCGAAGCCCCGAGCGAAGATCACGCCGCGATCAGCGTCGAGAACTCCCGAAATGCGCCGGCGGTAACCAAGCCCTTGAAGACGGAGCACGGAACGATACTCGGAACGGCGGGATACATGGCGCCCGAACAAGCACGAGGTGAAATCGAAAGCCTGGACGAACGCGCGGACATCTATTCCCTGGGAGCGATTCTTCAATTTCTTCTAAGAGGTAAGATGCCTGCCCGGAAAGCCGTCGTTGCGATATCACAAAAGGCTATGGCTGACGATCGCGCCAATCGCTATGCCTCGGTCAGTGAATTTGCAAGCGATATCGCGCGATATCTGGACGGCTCTTCTGTTTCCGCTTATCCAGAGAATGTATTTCAAAAAGCGGGCCGGTGGGCAGCGCGTTATCGAGTGGCAATCGGACTGGTGCTCGCGTACTTGATCGTGCGCGCCTTGCTATTTTTGTGGGTACGGCGTTAAAGGAATTCAGCTTTGCGTTTAAAAGAAGGATGAGGGGGCTCAAACCGGACAGGAGGCAAGCGATGAACAAAGTAGTTTACGGATTGATCCTCGGCGGCGTATTGGGACTTTTCGATGGACTGACTTCCTGGTTTACGCCGGAAGTCCGATCGCAGCTTCTCAGCATTGTTGTCGGCTCGACGATTAAGGGGATTATCGCCGGAGTTTTGATCGGCTTTTTCGCCCGGAAGGTGCACTCGCTGGCGCTCGGTATTGTGTTTGGCCTTGGCGTGGGGCTGATCCTGGCATTCTTCGTAGCTCTCATGCAGGGAAAATACTATCTCGAGATCATGCTTCCCGGAGGGCTAGTCGGGTTGATCGTCGGCTATGCGACGCAGAAATATGGCGGCTCTGCAAGCGGAGTGGCCACAGCTTCACGCTAGTTTTTCATCTGATTCACTCGGTTTGACCATCAAAATAAGAAACAAAAGGAGAATCTCGCATGAATCGCGT
Source organism: uncultured Acidobacteriota bacterium (assembly GCA_963729525.1). Lineage (GTDB taxonomy): Bacteria > Acidobacteriota > Terriglobia > Acidiferrales > UBA7541 > Palsa-295. The sequence goes on along the minus strand of CAVSOB010000003.1, from coordinate 191,885 downwards.
CGTTCATTTTGAACTTCCAGCTGACAATCCGGAACGCGCAGTTGAATTCTATAAAAAAGCTTTCGGGTGGCAGATTCAGAAATGGCCGGGACCGCAGGACTATTGGCTGGTCACGACCGGCGCCGACGGCGAACCCGGAATCAATGGCGGCATTTTGCGCCGTCAGCATCCGGGAGCAGGGACATGCAACACGGTGAGTGTTGCGTCGGTAGACGATGCTGTGGCGAGCATCACAAAAAATGGCGGCAAGATTGCAGTCGCAAAGATGGCGGTTCCCGGTATTGGTTATCTGGCCTACTGCACGGACACGGAAGGAAATGTGTTTGGCGTGCTGCAACCAGACGCAAACGCCAAATAGATTGGCTGCTGCGTAAACCTCGATTCAATTCGAGTCAACCACGTTCCGCGTCGTTCCGGGCAGTATGGGCAGGGCGGATTTCGATACTGCCTGGAATGACACGGCCTTCAGTTTTTCTAGCCGCTACGCGTTCACACTTCTGTAAGATATGCGGAGGAGAATTCCTTCCGGGCGCGCCTTGCCCACCCCTTCCACGAGGCAATTTGCTCGAAATTTGTTCGGTGCGCGCCATCAAGCGTCGGGCGTTGTACGCAATTTTATTCGGAGATAGAGTAAACCACTCCTATGGGTGACCAAGACTTTGACTTAATAGTGATTGGAAGCGGCCCAGCCGGGCAAAAGGGCGCGATCTGTGCGGCGAAACTTCGCAAGCGCGTTGCTGTGATCGACCGGACCATGATGATGGGCGGAGTGTGCGTCCACACCGGCACGATCCCGAGCAAGAGCGTGCGCGAGGCGATTTTTCAGCTGACAGGATCGGCGGTGAAATCGTTCTACGGCAATGCCTATCGCGGGAATGGCGACATTTCCGTGAAAGATCTCGCGTTTCGCGTGCAAAGCGTGGTGGCGCGCGAGACCGATGTAATCAGGGCGCAGCTCAAACGGAACGGTGTGTCCATTTATCAGGGCATGGCTCATTTCCTCGATCCGCATACGGTCGAAATTCAGGGCGACACCGACAAAACTGTCATTCGAGGCGAACACGTCCTGATCGCATGCGGGACGCGGCCCGCAGGGAACACTGATATTCCGTTTGACGGCAAGCGCGTGTTTGACACGGATCAAATCAACGGGCTGCCGGGTCTGCCGCGTGAATTGATTGTCGTGGGCGCGGGCGTGGTGGGCTTGGAATATACGTCGTTCATGGCGGCGATGGGCGTGGAGGTGACGCTTATCGATCAGCGCCCGCAACTGCTCGATTTTGTCGATCGGGAAATTATCGAGGCGCTGGCTTACCATTTGCGGCAGATGGGCACTACGTTCCGGCTAGGAGATAAAGTCACGCGAGTGGGATTCGACGAACAGCGCGATCGTGTGTTTGCGGAGCTCGAGAGCGGCAAGAAAGTGCAGGCCAATGCGTTGCTGTACGCGGTAGGCCGCCAGGCGAACGGTGACCAGATTGGTCTTGAAGCGGCTGGGTTGCAGCCTGATCCGCGCGGCAAAGTCCCGGTCAATGCGGAGTACCAGACTTCGGTGCCGCACATCTATGCCGCGGGGGACGTGATCGGATTTCCGGCGCTCGCCAGCACTTCGATGGAGCAGGGACGGCTCGCGAGCTGCCACATGTTCGGCGCGCCTTCGCAAAATATGTCGGCGCTGTTTCCGTACGGTATTTACACGATTCCGGAAATTTCGATGGTGGGTCAGACCGAAGAAAAGCTCACGGAGTCGAAGGTGCCGTATGAAGTGGGCATCGCGAAATACAAAGAGCTGGCGAAAAGCATGATGCTGGGCGATGAGAGCGGAATGCTGAAGCTATTGTTCGACCGCAATACCCGGAAGCTGCTCGGCGTTCACGCCATCGGCCAGCGCGCCACGGAAATTATTCACATCGGGCAAGCGGTGCTCGCGTACGGCGGGTCCATCGAATATTTTCGCGATACTGTGTTCAACTACCCGACGCTGGCAGAAGCGTATAAAGTCGCGGCGCTCGACGGACTCAACAAACTATAGCCCGTCTTATTCAGGTCAAACCATGTATCGCCGCTGAAGCCGGCAGGGAGATGTTGGGCTGCCTCTTTCTAGCTGACCGAAGACCTGACCGTGATTGACGCTAATTAAGTTGGAAGCGGCGGGCGGCCGTCGCACCAATCAGGCCGAACAGACCGACGCCTAGCAGCATCAACGTACCTGGCTCCGGTACGGCCGCGGTGTTAACGCTGATATCGAGATTGTCGTAGTCCGCTTCCAGAGTGAAACTGGTATTGGCACCGCTGCCAAAGATCTGGCCGAGGCCGAAGGACATGGGATCGCCACTGAAATTGGGATGAGCTGTGCCGAACGTTCCTGTGCTGAAGTCAAACTCGACAAAGTTGGTCGCCTGCAAGCCGGTTGCGGAGAGCGTGTTGTAACCTGTCGTGAAACCCGGGGGCGGGATGGTTGGACCCGCGATCGACGCCAGGTAGATGTTTCCATCTTGCTCGATCAAGGGATGAAAGGTGTTTCCGCCGCCGATATCCGACGGGCTGACGGTCAGGTTCTTGTCCACAGAAGCGTCGATCGACGTGATTGCGCCCTGTACCGCGGTATTGATGGTGAAGGTGTTGCCGATGAATCCGATAGCCGTCGTCTCGTTCTGATTCTGTATGAAGGTTGTGATCTGGAGAGCATTGCCGGGATTACCGCAACTGGAACATTGGCCAAAACTGAGAGAATCCCCGCCGCTGGACAAGAAGGCAGGCGTTTCCGTGTAATTCGAGAGGTTGAACGTGCTGTCGGTGAAGTTGACGGTGTCCGCGAACGCCGGCGCTGGGCCATGACAGAACACGCCGAACGCCAATAGCAACGCCGAACGCATAAGAAGTTCAGCTCGCATACAAACTCCTCCAGACTGTAGGGTGTGTCGCGTTCTGCCGTGCAGATCTGTTACCATAGGGCATGCCCGCTCGGATGAATCTAAGTTGTTGACAAATAATCGCTCTGCCGTCAATGCGAGTAACTTCTAGGATTTCAATATGCAAATCATTGCATTTCGTTGGATTGCGACTTCCTCATTGTTCGATCTCAGTGGTACATGCGCTCGGACAGCGCACGACGGAAATGATTCACATTCGGCAGGCGGTATTCTTGTGCGGCGGCTCTACCAAAGAATTACTTCAATGTTGTGTTTAATAACGCGATGCATTCTGAGGCTTGTAAGATGGTGGCGCTCGACGGGCTCAACAAGCTGTAAAGGCTCGCCGTTTCATTCAGCTCTGGGACGGACGACCTTAGAACTCTCATGGCGTCGAAGGGCCGGCTCTTGTCTATTGTCCTAATTTGGCTTTCTTACCTCGCTGAGCCGCCATTTCTTGATGTCGCCTTGCGCCAATAAGCGGCCACCTTGGACAAGAATCTCGATACGTTTGGCGATAAGATTGTATCCAGCCTCATCTTCCGGTAGGTCGCTGCCCATTGTCTGTGCGGCTTTGATAATCACAAATGCAACTTTCTTCCAAGATGTTGCAGTAACGGAGAGAATAGCTTCATCAATTTGCAGGTCGCTTACTCTGGATTTTCGGTACTTCAAGGGTGTACACGTGGATCATGGAGGTCGGACAGTAGCTGGCTCGCGGAGCCGAAGCTTGCGAATGCGAAACCCCCCTCCGCCTAGTTCCCTCCGGCGCGGCAGCCTCCGCTCTGCTACGCTGAGCGAAGGCTGGTGGGCCTGGGTGGACTTGAACCACCGACCTCACCCTTATCAGTTGTCATCAAGCAATGTAATACGGCGAGCGACGGTTTGCTACTACGTTGATTTCCCGCGCTATTAGAGGCGATTCCCTGCCATAGTGGCAGCTACCAACTGCTACCTATTTTGAATGAGTGTGGGCACAAAATTGGGCACAGTCACGAGTTGTGCGGACATGACCGAGTTGTCCGTGCCCAGCGACTCTGAACCGCGGGAACACCCTTGGCGCCCTCGAGCTACTTTATTTTTATTTTTTTTTTCAAAATTCTCTGATCACCGCCAGCACTCCCACAGGGTTGGTGCGAGAATCCCAACAATTGCGCGATATTCGCTCGACGTTGCATCCGGAAAACCGTCGCATTTTGAGAAGGTGGTGATAATCCCTGTTCTCGACAGTTATCTCTGACCAGGCGTACGATTCATGCGAAGTGACTGATATAGCGAACGGAATTTCTTACGGAGGACTGAAGATAGTGATGAAGAAAAGCGCAACAGCATTCGCCATTCTCGCGTTCCTGGTTTCGGCTCCTAGAGTACTGACGCAAGAAAAATCTCCCACGGAGGCTTACTCCGGCGTGGCTGTTGGCACTGGCGGAACCGTTGGCGGCAAATCCATCTCTTTCGATTTCCGTATCGCTCAGTACACCACCGATGAAGAGCTTCAGAACTTTGCCCAACTCGTAAAGGACAAGGGGACCGACGCCCTTCGGAGTGCTTTGGAAAAGGAAGATAAGGGCCGCATCAGCGCTGTCGGGTCCACCGGCAATCCAATCGCTGTGGCGCGCAAACGCCAGCAAGGCTCCGACACCATCATTACCGTTGTTACCGCCCGCACCATGCCTTTTCTCGAGTTAACCAGAGGCGGACGCAGCCGTGACTACCCCTTCGGATATCTTCAGGTGAAGCTTGACGACAAGGGCCAGGGCACCGGTCAAATCATGGCAGCCGCCAAGATCCGCTTTGATAAGAAGAAGGGACAGTACGAAATTGAGAGTTTTGGCAACCAGTACATCAAGGCCGTCAACATCCGTCCCATGAAATAATCGACCGTCGCTTGGCGTATTTCAAAGCTTGGAGGAAGATTATGAAAAGAACATTACTCGAATCGATGGATAACCTAGCTGTGGACCGCCGCAGATTTCTCGGCGCGGCTCTCGGTGCCTGCGCCATCAGTCCATTTGGCTTTTCGTCTATGCAGCTTGCGGCCAGCCTGAGTGGGTCTTTGACGAAAGAACAGCGTGACAGCATGACACCATCGCAGGTCATTGACGAATTGAAGAAGGGAAATGAGCGATTTCGTGCGGGAAAGATGGCCCCTCGGGATTATTTGGCTGAAAAACGCTCAAGTGCTGCCGGCCAGTATCCCGCGGCGATAATCCTTGGATGCGTCGACTCGCGGGTGCCTGCGGAAATCATTTTCGACACTGGGATCGGCGACACGTTCATTGGTCGCGTGGCCGGCAATGTGATCAACGATGATCAGCTTGGGAGCATGGAGTTCGCTTGTGCTGTCTCGGGATCCAAGCTAGTCTTAGTCCTGGGGCATACGGCCTGCGGCGCAATAAAGGGCGCGATCGATAATGTGGTATTAGGCAATCTCACGGGATTGTTGGCGAGGATCAAACCGGCGATTTCGGATACCAAGTTTGAAGGCGAGAAGTCCAGCAAGAATCCGGCCTACGTCGACGCTGTCGCCCGAACCAATGTCAAATTTGGAATCGAAAACATTCGGCAGCGAAGCCCGGTGTTGACGGATCTGGAGAAGAAAGGATCGATCCAGATCACCGGTGCGATGTACAGCGTCGCGAATGGCATGGTGGACTTCGTTAGTTAGCGAATTCGGCCGCTCGAAACGAATCACAGAAGATCCGCCAAACGAGGTTTTTCTGAGGAGAAGAATCAATGATTAAGAGAATTGCGCCAATTTTCCTGGTGGCGTGTGTTGCCGCTGTCTTTGCTGGACGGCCTGCGCAGCCAAGCGGCTCCTGGCAGGTTGACAACGGTCATTCCGATGCTCGGTTTACCGTCGATGGCACAACCAATTTTGGCAAGACTCCGACTACCTTCACGGTCGGTTTTACAAGAGCGACGGGAACCGTTCGCTTCGATAAAGACGATCCTACCAAGTCCATAGTCGATTTTAAGCTCTATCCTGCCGGTTCCATGATGCCGCCCATTGACGAAGATGGAAAAGTGAAGAAGAGCTGGCTCGTCAACATGGCGAATCACACACTCGTCAGCTTCCATTCCAAGAGCGTTACCACCGACGCTGACGGCAACATAAAAGCGGTCGGCTCTCTCACGGTGACCCGAGTTGATCGCAATGTGGAATTGACGCCCAACGAGGCCTATGCGGGCCCGGTTTATGGTCCCCCCGCCATTCACCGTACTTCGCGTGATGCTACTTTCGTTTTCCACGCGCCAAAGGCTGGCGAGGGAGGCAACGCGTTTCTCCTCAAAGGGTCAACCAACGTGATTCGCGAGGAGTTCCCTCAGCTGGTGAGCTCCGTTCTCAACACTTATTGGCCACCCGTAGTGGAGGACAAGAAGTGTGAAACATCCTCGAGCCCCGGCGCGGAAGATTACGCCGGAGCTCAATGCACGGGAAAACTTGTAGATGACGGGTCATCTCTTCCGCAAGCTCCGACTGGTGTTAGCCAGGAAGACTATCCGGGAGCCCCGAACTTCAATGCCGTTGTCGGCCAACATCTCAACATTCATGTTCATCTGAAACTCGTACCGTCGGGCGCCGCTGTTGCGCAAGAGACTGGTCAATAAGGCAAAACTTGGACGCTCCGGACGGAGCCTCGTAATTGTCGGCTTCGGAGTGATGGCTCTTCAAAATCGAGCAAACTCCGGCCATCTTCGACTGTGGAGGTTCCGTTCGGTCTTCGATTTCAAGTCTTCTACGCTGCAGAACAAACTACATCTTCTTTTCTTTGTCGGTGATCTTGCCAATACCAAGGATGCCTAAATCAATGTGACTCGTTTTGCAGATGGGCTCGGACGACTTGGTCCGAGTAGGTGTTGGGAAATCCTCTTACGACCAGCTATCTCAGTTGTCCGGTTACCGCGTTTACGAGACTTGACGTGACAAATCCGCTAACGGACCACGGGTGAGTGCATTTCGCGAATAAGACCGGATGCATCTTTCAATTCCTAAGTTTAGACGCTGCAAGCAGAGGTATAGAATCCCAGCGTTTCCCCAGGGCTCGTCGCAACGGCCCGCCCGGGGGAAGAACATGGAGAGCAATAATGAAAAGTCAGAAAATGCGTCTTGTCATTAAGCTTACTGTTCCTGTTGTCTCTGTTTTTTGGAGCTTTTCAGTCGCTTGCCTATCGGCGATGGCTCAGAATTCGAGCAATAGTGCCGAAATTGAAAACCTGAAGTTAATTGTCGATCAGCAACAGAAAGCGCTGGAGCAACAACAAGCGCAAATCCAGGCGCTGCAGTCCGCCTTGACGGAACAAAAGAAGATGCTGGTGAGCCTGGTGCAAGGAGCGACCGTCAGTGACACGGCGAATCCGCCCACAAATCCCAAGATGGACAACCACCTGCAAGCGCAAAATGAACCATCCTCCGTTCCAAGTGAACAGCAGCCGCTTACTCCCCAGCAGACGCAAGTCGAGGAAGAGTTGCAGCGTGGACCGGAAATTGCCGACGTAACGCCCACCACACCGGCCCTCCAGTTAGGCCCTGCGAAGATTCGCTTAATCGGATACCCCGCACTGACATCGGTGTGGAGATCGAACAACAATGGCGGCAACGTGGCCACCAACTTCAACAACATCCTGTACGACAACACGGTTCCAGGCACGACCAGCGAATTCCGTCTATCGCCGCAGAACACGCGCCTGGCGCTGCGCGTGGACGCCGACCTAAAATCCAGCCAAGTCGCTGGATATTTCGAAATGGATTTTGTCGGTGCGCCCGTCGGTGGAAATCTTGTGACGCAATCCGGTTATCCGTTCCGGATTCGTCAGGCTTGGTTGGACTGGTGCAAAGGAAAGTGGGAGATGGCCGGCGGGCAGTTGTGGTCGCTGATGACACCGAATAAGGAAGGTATTCTTCCGTGGCCGGGTGATATAGCCGCTCCGCAGGTGATTGATCTCAACTTTGTCGCTGGGTTTGTGGTTGGGCGCTATCCGCAATTCCGGCTCGTTTATCGGCCATCTGAGAAGATGGCGTTCGGTTTTTCGGTCGAGAACCCTGAGCAGCAGGTGTCAAGTAGTGTGGTATTCCCCACCGCGCTGAGTGGCACGCTCTCATCGCAATACAACAACGGCAGCAGCGGACTGAATGTGCCGAACATGACTCCGGATTTCGTCCTGAAGGGCTCGTTCGACAACAAGGTCATGGGCGGTCGCGCAGTTCACTTCGATATCGGCACAGTCATGCGCACTTTTCGCAGTTGGGATGGGACCAGCGCTTCGGGAAAAAGTTATGCCTTTGGTTGGGGCGTCAGCGCCAACTTCAACGTTGAAGTCAAGAAGGGCGTGCGCTGGGTGTTGGACGGTTTTGCCGGTGACGGTGCGGGTCGTTATATCGGCGGCTTAGCTCCCGACGTAATCGTCAGGGCCGATGGTAGCATTTCGCCAATCCATTCGTATTCGTGGGTCAGCGGTTTCGAGCTTGCACCGAATAAAGCTACGGGACTGTACTTCTACTACAGCGGCCTGTACGCGCAGAAGAACGCTACCTTAAACAGCGACGGCACCTGCTGCGTGGGATTCGGTTTTCCAGGTGCCAGCAACGCTGCCGACCGATTGATCGAGGAGGCCACGGGCGGCTACTCACGAGTGCTCTGGAAATACGAAAACCTAGGATCAGTGCAGTGGGGGCTGCAATACGCGCATGTTTGGGTCTATCCTTGGGCGTCTGGCAATGGTCCAAACTCAGCCAACGCTAACATGGTGTTCGGCCAATTGCGCTATAACTTGCCCTGAAGGCGAACAAACGGAGCAAAACATGAATGAAAGGCGCGAAAGGATCAGGTACTAGTCCGCTAAACCCCGAGGCCATAATCATTCAATGGGTACTGGCTCGTCGGGTAACCGGTCCACTATCGAGAAGCCGATCGCAAAACCCAGGACGCTGAGGACAATCACCGCGAATATGACAGGGGCCAGATTCTCTGCTCCCGGAACCCCGTATCGCATCGGAAGCGTCGCCAGCACGCCAGCACCTTCACATTTGGCGGTGTCTCGATTCCGCGCGCCGCGCACAGTCGCCGGAAGCGCTCAACGGACGCCACCGCAAATCCCTCGTAGTGGTTGTTGAAGTAGACGTACTGCGGTATCCCGCGCCTCTGAACCATCTCGCAGACATCAACCCAAACGTCATGCTCGCGGTTCGGTCTTCGACAATCTGATTCCAGACCGAAGTCTTGGCTTCAATTGCTTTTCGATCCCCAAGCAGACGGATGTAGACAAAATCTGCCGTGATCGGATCAATCGTCGAGAATACACGCTCCGCTGACGGCATGAGCGAATGATCTTGCAGCACAAGCTCCACGTTGTTTTCCTTCAGCAGATCCGCGAACCGCTTCGTTAACCACCATTTATTTCGGATCTCTACAGCGAACTTGTATCCACCGCGCGGGAGTCTTTTGAAAAACGGCTTAAGCCGATCGAGAAATTGCACGGGACTGTTGAAAACGTCTCTGTTGAAATATGGGAACTGGAAAACCATCGGCCCCAATTTTTCGCCCAACACTCCCGCCGCGCTAACAAACTCCTCAAAGTCGTTCTCGCAATCGACCAGAATTTTCTGATGAGTGATAGTTCGCGGGATCTTCAGCGAGAAGATGAAGCCGGGCGAGGTCTTGAGCGCCCAATTGCGGACGGCTTCGATCGTGGGACAACGGTAGAAGGTTGAATCCACCTCAACGGTGTCGAATCGCCTCGAATAATAGCCGAGGTACTCAGCGGATTTCATGCCCTTAGGATAGAAGGCGCCGTTCCAGCCGTCGGCCGTGAAAGATGATGTTCCAAGGCGGATTTGAGCACTCACGAGCAGATGCTACTCTGTCGAAATGGACAGGCACAAGATCCTACTGGACGCGAAAGCGAACTTGAAAGGCACATTTGGGGCACATTCGTCGAGGGAAAGGCGACGGTTGCGCTCGGCGGTACGGGTGTAGTTGTTTCCGGTTGCGAAGCCTGCCGCAAGAGATTCGGAACCAACAGTCAATACCTGTGGCATCTTGCTGATGACGTGCTACCGGTTATTTTGCGGAAGGCTTCCGAGATTGCCGGCGTTACAACTCAGGTCGCCGGACCCTGGCTTGGAGACTGCCGCAAGCGTGGAGAAGAGGTATGACTTATACCATCGGGCTTGATTGAAATCTGGTGCCCGGTATTTGGCTATGAATCAGGTATTCGCCCGGCGAGTCGTTCATCAACTCCTACACGCGAGCCTTAGAGGAGTCAAGATCAATGGCATCCTGAATCCATTTCACACTGCCGGCTGGCTCTACCTGAAAGATGTCGAACGGCGGTATCACTGGTGGCGCTCCTGATTGGTTTGGCCCGTAGAGAAGTGCAAGCGCGTTTTGTGCTTAGCCCGGCGCGAGCGCTCTCACAAGTCCCATGAGATTTTCGATGTCGAGCTTGTCCACGATTCGGTCAACAGGAAGGTCGACGCCAGAAGTCTTAATAGTGTCTTTCGCGTACTGCGTGAACAAGACTATGGGAATTTCAGGCAGTATGTTCTTAATTTCTCGCGCGGCATCGAGGCCCGTCAGGACCGGCATTGCTAAATCCATGATGATGAGCGCGGGCCGGTGCTCCAGGGCTAGGGCAATCGCTTCCTCGCCATTGGTTGCTTCGGCGCAGACCTCGTACTGTCCAGACGCTTTAAACAGACGACACAGCATTTTGCGAATAATTGCGCTGTCGTCCGCCACAAGAATTGTTTTGGCCATTCCGCCTTGGCGAGGGCTAAATGACCTGGGCCAGGAAAACCATTTTTACTACGAACACTGCGTCATCGCGTATAAGGTTTTTACTGTATGTCAGGCTGCCAATTATGTTCGCTGCCGGAGAGCGAACGTCTGAGTATCCAGTTGAGATTGGTGTTTTCAAAATGGTATACCGTTACAAAACGTCTTGGGCCAGAACGGGAGGGCTAGTGCCTATCACCGTACTTCTCACCGACGACAAAGACGTGGTTCGCAACTCAATTCGGCTTCTGCTTGGCTCCGATCCGGAGATCCGCATGGTCGGGGAGGCAGCCAATTTCGAGCAAGCGATTCAGTGTGCTATCGACTTAAAACCGCAGATTGTCTTGATGGACCTACACATGCCCGACGACTCACTAGTAAAGCCGCAGAAAATTAAGTCGGTGTTAGAGGGGTTAGGTCCACGATTGATTGCGATCTCTTTTTGGGATGACGAGAGTACGAAGGCCCTCGCTCGGAGCCTTGGAGCAGTCATGTTATTGGACAAGTTGACCCTCGCCACCGAATTGATTCCCGCAATAAAAGCTGCGTGTATTAAACAACGAAGCGCGAGTGTTTGAAATCTGGCCTAATTTGACGCGCAGTGGGGTGAAATCGCGAACAGGTTTCGCTCGAACCTTCCATCGAGGATGGCGTGGAATTTACACTGAACTGCGCTGCAAGTGTCTACTGTTTCCAGGCTTCGTAACACAAGGGCATTTCCGTACTGCGAGGCGTCCATACCGCCGCGCAATTCGTCGCAGCTTTGCCAAACCAAATACATAGTGACTGCGTTCAGTCCCGAAAAGTGTGCAAAACCGAACAGAAAACTGAAAATCGCTCGCGCTATAAACATGCGTAAGCCGGGACACCGATGGTGTCGCAATCGCGCTCCGTTTCCACCCGAGCGGAAGCCCCCTTCGATAGATTGACGACAGTCGGCCCCGGCACTTCATTTTCGACTACGCGATTCGCCACTAACCATCGCTCAAGGGTGCAACGCGTTCGGTGTGCATAAGTGATAGCGGGATGAATAACGATATTCTGAAATCAAAGGAGCAATCTGAACATGGAATACGGCAACGGCGACAAACCAGAACGCAAATCAGGACGCGTCGGATTTGTGGAAGGGCGACTCAACGAGTTGCGACGTCGATGGGACAAAGCGACAGACGAACGCGAGAAGAGTGAAGTGTCCGAACAAATCCGCGAGTGGCAATCGTTCAGGCCAGAACGATCCGCACCCGCTAACAATAGACGATAAGGATTTCAGTGGCCTCTTACGAGGTGGCCCGCGCGAGGTTCGCGATCATGAGCCGGACAAATCCTTTATCGCGCTCCTTCACTTTCGTGAACTTCCGGCCAAGAGATTCGCTCTCGCGCTTGTCATTGAGGGACATCATGTCTCCGCCAAGATTCAGAGCCTTGATGTCTAGGTGCGCGATTTATGTTTCGCGATCGACGGCGTCTGGTTGCTTTCCCGGACACTTTGGGTTCGTGCAAGCGTTGGGCTTTCGGATTCCCTCTTTGACAGCAATCGCTTCCCCGCAATGAGGACAAGCCGGGTGTTCCACGTTCATACTATCTCCTCAACTTTGCGCGCACTGTTCTAGGCACCGCGCAAGACAGTGGGAGCTTTTGTCGCTTCATTAATTGCGGTCGGCTTTGGTGGTGACGGTGACGTCAACATGAGCCCCTTTCTTGAGCTTTACGTCATCGCCGTGTTCATCAGTCAAAGTATTTTCAATTCGGAGATTTCGATATCGTTGATCGGTTCCGTCAACAGCAATCTGTGCCTTTTCCGGTTGGCTCGTGTGTAGAGACGGAATTATCTTGTTTACAATTCCGGGCATCGTCGTGCTTGGCTGTTCTGGAATTCGTGAAGTATCCAGATTCAATTCCGCTATCTTCGCGGATCTAGCCATGCGAGGCATTGCCATTTCCTTCGTGACGCTGGCATGCGTCGCGTCATCGGATCGTGTCCTACTTTTCTTATGAGGCATGCTCACATCATGACAGTCGGGATAGCAGCGATACCGTCCCCTTTTGCACACTTGCGAGATATAAGCCCGAATTTTGGTGACTAGGGTGTCCGGCGGTAACAAAGGATCCGCAAGCTCAGCGACAAGAACTCCCACAAGAAAGGTAGGGCTTACGAGGGCGGAAACTCCTTGACTATTTGAAAACCGACTCCTGCTGACAATTATTCGGGCCGTGATCCACAAGATATAATTGTTCATGCTGCGCAGAATGACATGGCTCGATCGGGATCAATTTCGGGGTTGGGCTTGCTCTGAATGCGCATGGAAGTTCAATCCATCAGGTCCTCTTATTGGCAGTACACTTCAAGAAATGAAGCAGCGGTATGAGGCGGAACGCGACAGGGAGTTTAAGTCGCACGTTTGTGCCGCGTATCCCAGACGGAAAGAACCCCAGCCGCCGAAATAGAATCCCCGATTACTGACATTCTTTCCGATCGCTCAAGGCTCTTCTAGGAGTGTGCAAAAGTGAACATCAACCCGAGCACAAACACCTTACAATTCTCCTTCAAACAATACCTGAGGGCGGATGTAACGCGGCAACGGGAGCTAGATATGAGCGACCTAAATACCCGACGTGGCAAAAGCCCTATCAAGAAGCCTTGATGGAGACCAATCAGGAGAAACTAGCGGCGCGGGCTGCGGTAGCGCAATGGACTATCCTATCGCGCTTACGGGAAATACGAATTGGTGTAGATGGTTTTGCGGAAGCAAAGGCTATCGAGGATGCCCTAAGTGGTTTGAGTGTTCTCAAAAACGATAGAAGTTCGCAAGATCCGCGGGCGCTATTCGACTAAGTGTACAGATTCGAACAGATTACTCACTCCATCCGCGTTACAAAAGGCACGTGTCTTCTATCAACCAATTCTCAGGCCCGCTTGGCAGGAGGGTGACCGAGTTGATCCCCGCGGGAACTAAAGACCTTGCCGCCGTGTATTCCCCGTGGTTCGGTAAATCGGTGGTTTTGCTTGTCGCAATCCGTGGATGCCAAATCCCCATGCCCTGCAGCATCGTCAGTGAATCTATTGCCGACGTCTGCATTCGTATCAAGCACGGATGGGAGATGGACGTACGAAAGGAATTAATTCTGCCTGTTGAAGAATACGTCGTTGCCTTGGACAACCGGATAAATTAGGTCCGGAGGATTGACGCTATTGATCTAGCAAGCGACAGCTTGCGATGGAAGGCGGCAACGCCAGCAAGCGATGCACATGAATGATCTAAAATACCCGGAACGGCAAACGCATTCCCCGGAAATTTTGACCGAGGTAAACCCACAGGAATTGCTTCAGCGAATTCATGCGGCGGAAACAGCAATCTTTTCGCGGCTACAGGGAATGCGAATCAGTTCAATCGAAATCTCGAGGAGGGACAAGCGATCCAAGACGCCTTGGACTGCTTGGTGCGCCTCACGAAAGAAACACTGGAATTTGCTGATTCGCTAGTCGAAGTGACTCGCGTCGGCGGCAGAGCTTGGGCTTAGTCCCCGAAAAGCCGCGTCTATATTGAGCGGGGCACCCCGTCCCGCGCTTGGCTGTAAGGCCTGCCTACGCCTTTAACGGTGGTTTCGTGAGATCGGAAAGGCAGCGAGTACGTTCTTCGAGCCATTTAGTAGGCCGTTTGCGTGCCCGTGAGATCCTTGTTCTCGGTGTTCCGTCGCAGGCAATCACGTCTGAACCGGTGTAAAGGCCCTCTCGCTCACACGCCCGGCAACGCATCGCAAACGAGCGCTTGGTGAACGCACGCACGGAAAGCGAGCGTACGGTAAACGCATCACTACCGCTCGTCTGCTGTTCTCCGAATCCCGTATCGTTGAGCGTCGTGGACGACGAAAGCGGAATGGGTTGATGGCAGTGAAGACAGAGAACTCCGCGATATTGCTGTTTCGCTTCGTCCATCATTGTTTGCCTCGCTCGTGAGTTAGGGGTTGGAAGAATGAATTCTACACTCGGCTCGGCAGAGATTGAGCGATGCGAAGGTGAAAAACAGATGTTGTGACCGGGGTGGGGCTCACTGTGAACGTTTATCGAACTCCCACCCCGGCACGCAAAAAGCTGCGACCCACATTCCGACTCCTACTTCCTTGCCGATTCTTTTCGCGACTCGTTTCTCGGCGAATTCTTGTCTAGTACGGCGATCAGATGACGGCCGGATTCCGGAACCCCGACTTTTCCGCCGATCACGATCTCCCTTGCCGTGAGTTTACGGCCGTAGACATCTTCGGTGGCGTCATCGTCGGGTCGAAGCGTAGAACCCTCGAGCGAAATTCCGGCAAAAAGACCTCGCGTGCGCGAGTAGCTCAGAATTTCCGCACGCATGTAGGCATCCGTATCCGCAGAAGCGTCGCGTCCTACTGGGCCTGCCGCCACCGAGGCATCTCCGCCCAATTTGACTTTGCTGTTGAGAATCGAATCCGCGCCTCTTTCATTCATCACGAGCAGAACGAGGTCGGTGGCTTCTCCCCCGATTTGGAATCCGACGCTGCCACCTTCGAGCGCGTACATCGCGGGAGAACCCCATGGCCCCCGAAAGTGCTCGCCGGTGCGGCAAACCATAGCGCCGCGGCCATAGCTTGCGCCGACCACGAATGCCGCCTTCAGAACGGAGGGAAACACAATGACGCACTCAGCCTTCTCGATCACCTCTTGCGGAATGTTGTCTGGGACATTCATGATTTCTTGCATCACGACGCCACAATTTTCCAACCGGTTTTGTTCTTTGTTCCCGGCGTAGACCACCACCGCGAGAAGCATGAAACCCACAGTGAAGGTAACTTTACGAATCATCGCTGACCTCCATGACCTCAGAATTGCTGGTTGTAGTCTCACCGAGAACACGGTCTTCGGTTTTTCGTTATCCGATATTGACTTGGAAGGTCAGAGAAGGGTCATCGTATGCGACTGCATACCATAGCCCGTCCGTTCCCAGAATGAAGTACACGTCCTGCTGGTAAAACCACGCCGGATATGCTCCTGCATAGAACCAATAGCCGCCGTAAGAGTACTCTCGGCGTCCGTTGTAGTAGCGCCCACCGTTTTCTTCAAACCGGGAATGGTGGTTAGGACCAAAACGACTTTCGCTGTATTCGTGTCCCTCCCTATCCTTCTGACCGTTTCGTGCGTACTTTCCCTGTGATTGTTGCGCTTGGCCATTGGCTTGCTGTTGCTGATGCTGCTGACTCTTCTCTTCATTCTGCTGAGTCTTGACCTGTTGCTCACGTTGATTCTGTTGCTGCTGTTGTTGGCCTTTGGCTTGTTGCTGCTGGTTTTGTTCTTGGCTCTTCGCCTGTTGCTCCTGCTTCTGTGGCTTCCCTTCCTGTTGCTGCTTCTCCGGTTTCGCCTGCTCCTGCTTTGCAGGCTTGGCTTGTTCTTCCTGTTTCTGAGGTTTGGCTTGTTCCTGCTTTGCGGCAGGTTTAGCTTGTTCCTCATGCTGTGCGGGCTTAGCGCCCTCGTCGTGGTGATCTTCCTGTGCTAACGCAGGAACAGTCGCTCCGAAAAGCAAGAACAGGACAGTGGTACTGATGAGTCCGAGTACTTTCATGCGTGTTGCCTCCATTATCAGAATTCTGCGTGGACTTCAGATTAGCGAGATACGATCCGTGTTACGACACGTAGACAGAGCGTATTGCTTATTGGTTTACAACGCGCGTAAGACCCAAACGATCACAATGACAACCACTATGGTTCCTAACAGTCCATATCCCAACATTGTAGCCTCCTCACAATCCTCGGATTCAAAATCCCGATGCATCACTTTGAACCAACTAGCCCGCCAATGTATGTTCGATTTGGCACACAATTCCAACAACTTGAGTGGCGGGAATTACGCGCCCTTTGCGCGCGCCATCTCTGGCTCTCGAATGAGCTCCTCAAACAATGTGCGATAGTGAATCATGGCCTGACGCAAATCTTCTGTGCTGGCCTTGCCCTGCGTTTGAAGAAGCGCGCTTTTGTGGGCTGCACGGTAGTTTTCGAGAACGAGCGGATGATCCACCGAAATATCCGCGGCTCGCTGTTCGAAGTCTCCTACTGGATAACCTCGCGTGGACATCACGTCGCCCAGCAATTGGTCGGCATCCGTCACGGCTCCGCCGGGGCTGTCAACGAATCGGGCCTGTACTTTCGCCCAAGAGTCGACAAACCGCGTACGATCGCCCTGAGCCAGCTCTCGGATGTGCAAGGCCTCCACCCGATCAGCTCGCTCGTCCAGTACCGCTTCTGCTTTCCGTTGGCCTCCGTCTTCTTTCACTGCGCGGGCATACTCAGCGTTACCAAACTGAGTGCGCAGTCTGTCCGTTCGGCGTTTGCTAACAAAAAGCCAAATGCCAGTACCTACGATGATGAACACCGCAACAGCAAGAGCTATATTCGTGGTGGTTATCGCTGATAAATCCATGATCTGCCTCCAGTTTCGATTCGGTTTGTTAGCTTTACTTCATGATTCGTAGCAACCCAATTTTGAGCTGCCGTGTATGGCCTTGCGATTTTTCGCTAGATTCTTCCATCTGGCCGATTTTCTTGTGGCTTTCTGTGAAATCTTCTAAATTCTGGCCCCAAGCCGATCGGACGCTCGACAAGGTCTTCATCTCAAGGCCGGGATAACTAATGGTCTCTTTCTATGGCCCGAAGTATCGACATCAGATGAAAGGAAAGTCTTTGCTGCTCCTGATTTCATCGCGTACGTCCGGACCTTCTTCCCGCCTTCGTATATGCCTTTTGCGATAACCAGACAAACGAAAAAGCAAATCATTAAAGAAACAAAAAGCGCGGCGTAGCCAAAAATAAAGACCACAAAGGCGGCGATCACTGGCAGTACGGCATTAAACGGAGCAAAGGCCATTGGAGATTCCTTGGCGTGGCTGCCTTTTCAGGAAAATTCTGTACGCACGCCAGATTATCGAGAGGCACGACGGAAATCTGTACCGTTGTGAACACTTTTACATCCTTTTTTCGCATTGATCTTCCGCACGAGCAACAGCAAGAATTGAGCCTCGATCGGCTCTCGTCCCCAAACGTCTTCGTTAATCGTGATCTGGGTGGCTATGGCGCCAGTTCCAGTAATTCTGCTGCTCTTTCTGGTGCCAGGTGCTGTATTCGTGATATTCCTCGTGTCGTTTTGCTAGGTAGCGTCGGTAGGCGTGGTCTTCGCGTTCGTCCCAATTGTGGTAGTCGTGGTGATGCGAGTCGTAGACTCGCACCTGAACGCTCGCTTGCGGTGTTGCTGCGGCCACGATTGATACACTGGCCGCAAGCGCCGCCGTTAGGAATAGCGCGGTTACGAAACGATTTGCAAGGTGCACGGTAGTCTCCAGACCGCGATTCCTGATTTTGAAATCACGGTACCGCAGACTATAGGTCTGGCGCAGGCGCAAAGATGTTCCGTACAGCACACTTAGAGAGAAAGGGGCCATCTACCCGTTTCTATCCATCGTAGCGGCTCCCTCCCGTTGCGGATCTTGCCCTGATCGCAATTGGGGCGGTTGGCGGTTTTTTAATCCGCGTGGTTGCGCGGAAAAGGTCGCAGGTTAAGTTCTTGATTAAATCGATGAGCAACTGGGGCGGAGCTAGGAGTAAAGTAAGAATTGAGATGCGAAAGCGCCCAATTTTATCGACTCCGCCGAGTGTCTCACCTTACGATCAAGCTTGGTTAGACGTCGAGCGCATAGCTTCGGTCGAGGTTACATCAGAAGAAAACGGCTATCCTATTGAGTCCGCGCTGCTAGGGGCAGAAAACCGAGGCTGGCGTGCGGCTAACACAGGGACTCAGACAATCCGGCTAATTTTCGACGAGCCACAAAACTTCAAACGTATCTTATTGGTTTTCGAGGACAGCGAGACTACTCGCACTCAAGAGTTCGTGCTGCGATGGTCTCCTGACAGCGGCCATTCTTTTCGAGAAATCGTGCGCCAGCAGTGGAATTTCAGTTCACCCGCCTCAGCACGAGAGATAGAGGACTACACTGTCGAACTCTCGGGCGTGACGGTGCTTGAATTGATTATTGCGCCCGACAAAAGTGGCGGTGCGGCTCGTGCATCGCTTGAAAGTCTCCGTTTGGCTTAGTTCGAGCGAATCCCGCGTCCTGCCAGTCGCAGAAATCCAAGCTCATGCCCATTTCTCTAACGGCTCGGCCATTTCCATTTCTGAATTTTCGCCAACCATCGTGACAGGAGTGTAACTGTGAACTCACCTTTGGTTTCCTCAGTCGTCGGAAATGAATTGAAAATGCGGACCCTCTCCTTCCAAAATTACACGCTGCTCACCGTTCAGTCGGTCCGGGACATTTTCACTACAACGCGTTACTTCACCGACATGGTCACACAGATGGATCTTATTGGAGTGGGTTCGCTACAGATTATCGTCGTTGCCCTCTTTTGTGTCGGCGGGGTAGTTGTAATGAATTCCGCGTCACAATTTAGCCGTTTCGGCGAAACAGTTCTGACCGGTGACGCCGTTTCGCTTGTGCTGCTCCGCGAACTCGGTCCGGTCTTCACGGCGCTTTTGGTCGCGGGCCGGAACGCGACCGGAATGGCTTCCGAGTTGGGCTCAATGGTCGTTACTGAGCAGGTTGATGCGATGCGAGGACTCGGCATTGACCCCGTCCGCAAGCTAATGACGCCCCGTGTAGTGGCGATGATATTAGTGCTCCCATTGCTCGCCGTAGTAGGGGATTGTTCGGGACTCTTTGGCGGATTTCTGGTCGCAAGTATCACACTTCACCTCAGTGCAGAGCAATTCTGGACACGCGCTGTCCACGCGTTGGTTTTTGGAGACCTTGTCACAGGCTTCGCGAAGCCAATTGTTTTCGGATTCATCATTGCAACCGTAGCTTGTCACGAAGGGTTTCGAGTCAAAGGCGGCACCGCTGGCGTGGGCCGCGCCACGATTGCAGCATTCGTTGTGTCATCCGTGACTGTTCTGGTCGTAGATTTGTTCCTTACTAGGCTTTTACTATATCTCTTTAATTTGTGATGCTTCGCCTCTTGGCAAAACCTTGAAGGCTAAGCGTCGCTGTTCGACTGTTTTGTTCCGCAAATGTCGATTTTTTGCTGTCCATGATCGTTTTCGTCCGCTTTGCTACAGCTATTGTCATTCTCCCTGCTGTTGAATCTCTTTCACGATACCTTTGCGGAGTTCGATACTCTGGCCCTCGAGAGATTTCAGATACCCGATCTGCAAATCGATCTCAGAAATTAAATCCTTCCGATCCTTCGTCAACTCCCTGAGCATCTTTTCGCATTTGCGAACGTCGGCGAGTTGTTCGTCTAAACGCGTAACGCAATCACGAAGGTCATTTACAGACCGATCTTTTGCGCGATATTTGGGCAAAGCACGCATTCAAGTTCGGTGTCCTTAGATTTCGAGCGACATCAGTATAGGTGAACGCGCCAACTCGAGTTAATACCACCGCTATCCATTGAACGCTTACCTGAACGGATGATACATTCCACGCAGGAGGCCCCAGCCCCCAATGAAATTCCCTCGCTCGCTTACCGTCGCCTGCTTTTTCTTCTTTCTGCTCCCTTTTAGCACCGCAGCACAAACCACTAAGATCACCGCGCCTGAGGCCAAAGATCACGTCGGCGAAACTCGAACCGTCTGCGGCAAAGTCGTAAGCACCCACTACGCGAGCGGCAGCAACGGGCAGCCCACCTTCCTGAACCTCGACGAGCCGTATCCGAAAGAAGTTTTCACGATCCTTATCTGGGGAAGCGATCGCGCGAGGTTCGGAACACCTGAGACGAAATATAAGGATGCGAGGGTGTGCGTGGCGGGGAAGATCACGAGCTATCGAGATAAACCATCCTTCGAAGAATTCTCTGAACGTCTTCCTTACTAATCCTCTGTGAACCATGATGAATAGCGCTCGACGGTCCCAGGAAAGCGCCCTTGAT
Organism: uncultured Acidobacteriota bacterium; assembly: GCA_963729525.1. Taxonomy (GTDB): domain Bacteria; phylum Acidobacteriota; class Terriglobia; order Acidiferrales; family UBA7541; genus Palsa-295. The sequence continues at coordinate 171,267 of CAVSOB010000003.1, read as the reverse complement.
TTACTCGTGACCAGCAGAGCGCTCCAAAATCCCCGGCAGGACACCTTCAGCTAGGTGTCTCAAGTACTGACCGTTCGTATTAATCCGCTTGCGGCAAGCCTCACAACCGGGAACCACGATGCCATTCCCACCCAATGCAACTGAAACACCTTGATCTACGAATGTGCCCCAGGTGTGGCGCTGTAATTCCGCTTGTGCTGCCTTGAGAATGTTCTCGTCCATAACAGACGAATGGTATCAAAACCAGGCCGTTTCGATCGTTGTCCAAATATACTTACAACAATGCGCGACGCACACTTCATCGAACCGATGCCGTGCCTCGCGGTAAAGAAATTACCGGAAGGTGAAGCCTGGGAATACGAGTTGAAGCTGGACGGGTATCGAGCATTAGCGGTAAAGCATGAAGGACGAGTGACGCTGTTTTCCCGCGACAGAAAGCAGTTTAATGGCCGCTTCCCTGCTATCGCCGCCGCATTCGCAAAACTGCCGGATGAAACAATCATTGATGGTGAGATCGTGGCAATCGATGAATCGGGCCGTCCGTCGTTCAGCCGCCTGCAGAATTTCTCAGCGAATGCCAATGCCATTATTTTCTACGCTTTTGATATGCCGATGTGGAAGGGAGAGGACCTGCAGAAGCAGCCGCTCGATAAGCGTCGCGAGTTGCTGGGGACGAAGGCGATGCCAAGACTGCCGGCGATTCATTTCTCAGACAGCTTTCCCGCCGATGCGGAAAAGATGATTTCAGCCGTCAGGGCGCAGGGGCTTGAGGGCATTGTCGCAAAACGCCGCGATAGCCTGTACGAACCCGGCCGCAGGAATGGCACCTGGGTAAAAATGCGGATCGGCGGCGGTCAGGAATTTGTTATTGGCGGTTACACACCGAGTCCGAAAAATTTCGATGCCATCCTCGTCGGATATTTCGAGGGCAGCAAGCTTATGTTTGCAGCACGCGTGCGTAACGGCTTTGTCCCGTCGTTGCGAACCGGGGTGTTCCGAAAGTTCAAAGGCCTCGAAAGTCGCAAATGTCCGTTCGCCAATCTACCGGAAAGCGAGAAGGGGCGTTGGGGTGAAGGACTGACTGCGGCCGACATGGAGAAATGTGTGTGGCTGAAGCCGAAACTTGTGGCGGCAATCGAATATGCCGAATGGACGCCAGCCGACCATCTGCGTCATTCGCGATTTGTTGCGCTTCGGGATGATAAGGATCCGCGGCGGGTAAGGCGAGAATAATTGGACATCCCTTCAACATTCCGCGCGAGAGCGGGCGCGTTGCCGTGATTTATGCGGCCTATTTCGACGAGAGTGACGATAGGGCGGGGTTCTCTCTGGCCGGTTACTCAGCGTCGTACGATACATGGTTGCATTTGGATTGCGCGGGATGCGAATATGCGCCGGGCAAAAAGAGACCATATTGAGGTTAGGCCTATTTTTGATTCACATGAAGAATACAGCGGGATAGCCAAGATTCTTTTTGACAAGTTCTCAAAGAAGAATCCGAAGTCAGCGGAAGTCCTGCTTCCGCCTAGCTATGATGACGATAGGAATACAAGCCCGTTGCAAGCGGCGGATACATTGGCTTATGAGGCAAGAAAACTGCTAACTAGTAAAATTCGGAATCCGGAAGATGACTATATGCGGGTTCCAATGCAGAGATTACTGCCGAGCGTTTATCGTCTTTACAGATTGGATTATGACTCCCTTTAAGGCAATAGTTGCGCGTCAACTGGCCGATTCAGTCCCTCTGAGAAGCTTAACGGTGAAACAACTATTGTGAACATGTGCCGCGTTCGCGCGCCTGGGTGATGAGTGGTTCCGGGGTTGTCGCATTGTGGCCTAACAACCAATCTGATTTGAGTATGCGAACCGATCTGCGAGCAATCATGATTGGCAAAAGAAGTAGGGGCAGAAAATAGCGTCGGACCCCGGAGAGACTACGATAGGTTCTCATAGGCGCGACATCAGCTTCGAGACAGTCATGCCCAAGGTAGTAGCCAGCAGCTCCAGATTGCGAATGCAGATTTCCTTCCTGCCGTTCTCCAAATCCGATATGAAACTCCTGTCCATTCCTACATGCTCCGCCATGTACACCTGTGTCCACTCTCGCTGCTTGCGGAGGGTACGCAGTCGTTTGCCAAAACGGACGCAGATGTCACTGGACACGGCCCCGATTATGGCTGTAGGCTTTCGCCGATAAATCGGCTATAGCCGTCAGAGCGCCGCAGAGGTCGAGCGCTAGGGGAACGACATCGAGCCGCTTCGAATGAGAACAGCATGAGCAAAGCCGACTCCCGCACTCATGGCATTGGCACTCCTCACCACTACATCCCTCGCTCCCGTGGCTAAGAACGTTAAACGCGGTTTCACTCACTTCTTCGTAGTGCTCACGCTTGCGTGGGCGATATTTTGGGCGGTGCTTTATCCGTTGTATGTCCAGTGGGAGGGGCAGGAAGAGGCAACAACGGAGCACGAAATAGAGAACAAAAATTGCGCAGTTCTACTCGCGGAGAGGCCTGAATGGGATTCGACGAAGAATTGCTACCAACGGGCTGATGAGAATTACAAAAACGCATTACGATTGTATTCTTTAGATAAGTTCTGGGCATACCCGCTGGTGTTCTGGAAGTTGTTTCTGCCTCTTATCTTGCTACCCCCAGCTATTGTTTATGGCTTAGTCACGCTTGGTGTGTGGATTCAGGATGGTTTCAAGCCACGTGCTTCGCGCACCGCCGGCCCGAGGCGATGAAGATCGTTTTGGACGTGCTCGAATCGCTCGAAGGTGATGTGGAGGAATTCGGAACGACGAGCTGGCGGGAGTCATACATGAACCGGGCGGTCAGCATCATTGTAGCGATCGTGTTGCTGTTCCTGGCGGGACGGGGCGTGTGGGTGGTTTGGAACAGACTCGATCACGCCGGTTATGTTCCGCATGACGAGATGACGATCGTGTATAGTCCGGACTGGCAGAACGGTGAATACAAGACGTGCTCTACGTTAAATGGGAACGGGTATAGGGCGCCCGGGCACTCCACGAGACCGCAGAATATCCTCTGCGATGGCGGCGTTCCGTCAGGGCGACTCGAAGATGGCAAGGTCTTCGACATCCGGTTCTGGGGTGAGACCTACGTTAAGGGCAGACCGCCCGAAGCAGTTCTCTTATGGACGTGCGGCAGGAACGGTGGCGACCCGGCTATAACGTGCAAACGGGAAAAGTAGTGCAATCCGCGTAATTAGCCGCACAAGGCCGCGCGCGTGACGGGCAAACGGTTGCGCCTGAAGAGCAAAAGATGACTGATACGAGCGGAAACCGCAAGTCCTGAGAAAACGGAAACGCATTGTAAAACTGCCGAGGCGGGTGACGTCAAAACTCAAGACTGCACAACCGTCACCACTCCCGCCGTACCCGCATCAGACGCCCCTCCTCAGATGGCTGTTAGCTACAGCGCAAAAATCATTCTACCTGACGGAACTCACGCCAGGATCTTCTGCACCGAAGGATCTGACGGTTGCGGTTCAATTGAGTCTGCCACGCCAGAACGAACAAAAGAGACGTGGGTCGGAGCCTCCAAGACAACTACCGGGCTGGGTATGTTTGAAGCAAAACGCAACAAGAACGAAATCGTGATCTACGCGCCAAATGGGAAAAGAAAGTATCAGGTCATAGGTTCGTGGTAGTGGCTCCTAACAAAGCCAACAAACTTTGACTCTGCTCGACGCCGTGATCGAGATCTGGCGAGAGCGCCAAAACATTCTCGTAGCTATGACAGAGGTGCTCGTGCGTGACGACAAGGACGAAGTACTCGATCGAGCGCGAGAACTGACAGGCTACCAACCAAGAGTTCGACATCAGCGAAGATTTGAAGTCGGCGACGCTGTTGCTTACTGCCTTGCTCGAACTCTCGCTGACGCACGAACGTTGAGATTCTGCGCCTGGTAGCGATTATGTACGATTTGCGCCATTTCGTCGTAAACCCGCACCTTCTTCTCCGAATCGGAGATCGTGATGATCAATGAAAATGGTTGTGGCTTGAAGGTCTCCTCGTCCTCGATGCCGTGGCGGGTGAGCAGTTGAAGCTTTAGCCGCCAGCGCGAGCCACGCTCGCCTTTCTCACCGAGATCTCCGTAGTAGGTCCGGACGGGTGCCCACTTGCGAAGCTTTTCCACTTGGTACGACTCGTACATCAGGCCCGCATTCTTGTGTTCGGGCGGCACGAGTCCCACAAACTTCGTGCTGACTGCGCCTGTGACCCGCGATTTCTGCACCCGGTAGACTCCGAAATGGGCGTCGATGTGGGTCTCACAATATTCCGTCCCCCACCTCGCTCCGCGCGCGGGCGAGAAAGCCACAGTCATCCAAATCTCGCCGAAATATTTTCCGTCACGGTGCAGCGAAGGCGGGTACGGGAAGTTGTCCCATTCGAGAAAGTAGCCGGGCCTCAGGACGTCGTCGAACACGAGCGTCGAAGTATAAGGCGTGCATTCGAGGCAGTAGGGAACAGGCGCAGGCAGTCCAAAACCAAAGAAATTTTCGTCGCCATCCGGGACACGCTTCTTGGTCCGGGGATCGCGCGCGTGATGAGTCAGCAGGGCTCTCGCCAAGACGGGGGAGGGTGTCGGTGTGATCTGATGATAGATCTGCGCGAGAGTCCTGGAGACGAGCGGAGTGGCGAAGCTGGTTCCGAGATTTTCCGCCGAGCCACCGTTGTTCACTGAGCGTATGCCAGCGATGTTACTGAGATCGGTCGAGCAGGAGCCGCCGTAGTGAATGAGATCCGGCTTGATCACGTAGTTCGGTCCAGCGCCGTGACGCGAGAAGGCCGAGGGGTGGTGCTCCTTCGGACCGTTCTTCTTGTAGTCGACGTGCGAGACGGCGCCCACAGTAATTCCCAGCACGCTGTCGGCCGGCGTAGTGATTCTACCTGCGTCGAGTTGTTGCAGAGTGCGCGGAAAATCCAGAAGCGGCGGGGTGTCGTAGTTGCCGGCGCTGATTACGAAGGACACCTGATACTTTTCTTGGAAGTTGTCGAGTTCCTCTGCGAGTGCAGAAAATTCGTCGAGCGAGCAGACGGTGTCAGTGCCGAGCGAAAGATTCCACACCTTGTATTTGTTGGCGTGTTCTTGCAGGGCCGCTTCGAGAGAGACCAGAAACTCGTTCTCGAGCAGCGCCAGCGTATCGCCTTTGTCCGGGTCCTGATTCGGGATCACCTGCAGATCAAATACACCGCACGGGCTGCTCTCCAAACCGGAGATCGTCGGGTTTAGCTCCGGGCCCCAGCAGATCAACCCCGCGACGAAAGTGCCGTGGTCCGAGTTTTGATACTGCGGTGCAACCTGCGAGTCGCGACCGACAACCCAGCTCTCCAGCGCAGGAATGCCCGAGTTCACGCCGCTATCCACGACAACGACGACCGGAAAATCGCCGCCAGCTTCAGCTCGACCGGGCAGGGGTGGAAGCGGCTTCGGATTGAACATGCGGGCACGAATGGTGCGAATCAGAGGCATGTGCGTGATCGACCGCACTCCGATCACGCGCGACAGCGCTTCCACGTCGTCAACGTCGCGGCACTCTAGCCCGTACGTAAAACTCGAAGGCGAATATCCGCTTTGACTGATCAAGATGTTCCGCTGACGGCAAGCGTTCGAGAAATCGTCCACAAGCCTTGACTGCTCCTCGTCGGCGCCGAGGTTGAACAGGCGCACGCGCGTTACGAAGCCGTGTTTTCCACGAGGACTGCGGCGAAGCACGTCTCTGGCCTCCAGCCCGCCTCTCCGAAAAGCCGGAGTGATCGGTTCGATGGTTTCAACGCACGACAGTTCCTTCGTCACTTGGTCAGATGTGTTGCGTTCGATGGTTGCGACTAGGCGATCGAGACCGTCGGGCGTCGCCTTCACGAACAGCTCTCCCAAGCGACCAGAACCGATGATCGGACACGAGAGCGGAGAAAAAATATTTTCCGGCCGGTGTGTCTTCGCGGCTGCTTTCGAGAGGAGCTTGACGCGGATCGGCGCGCTTCCTGTGCGGCGCACCTGCGGAACGATAGCGCTCTTTAGCGCGGAGACCTGATTCGAGAGGTGGCTTCGGTATTTCTTATCGACGGTCCGAAACGGTTTCGGCGGAGTTCCGCCGGGGAGGATTTTTCGCTCCGCACCCTGTTTGGGCATAATTAGCTTGATAGGTAAACGATCTTGCTGAGGCGGCCGGGGTTCGTTCGCCACTTTATGTCGCTCCCTTCGCGCGTCGGAAAGCTGTTGCCTTCGACACTCCGAGTAAATCCGCAACTGCTGAATGGCTGTAGAGCCTCGCGTTTCGGTCGCGCAGCATCACAATGATGGCGTGCTCGTCCTTGTCTCGAAGCTGCGTCAGAAATCGCCGTTCGGGTCCTTCACCGATTGCTAGATTTTGTAACACCTGAAAAGCGTCTTTGAGTTCGGGCTTTCGTTGGGCGGCGACACTGCGCCGGCTCAACCTCAAACAGGCTTCGCGAATATCGGAACCAGAGAATCCTTCAGAGAGATCGACGAGCAGTTCGATTTCGCGAGGGTGAAAATGCAGTGGGTTCAAAAACTGATCCCACATGATTTGCCGCTCCTGGTCGGACGGGAACGTCAAGGCCAGGCGGTAGCTGAAACGCCGCCAGATCGCGGAATCGAGCAATTCTTCGTGGTTCGTCGCGGCGACGACTATCGATTGCGTCCCGATCGTGTCGAGATTCTGAATGAAACTGTTGACCACGCGCTTTAGCTCTCCGAGTTCCTGAGTGTCGCCTCGGAGCTTCGCGATCGCGTCAAACTCGTCAAGAAACAGAATGCAAGGGGTCTTTGCGGCGAAGTCGAACAGGGCACGGATGTTCTTGGAAGTGTTTCCCAGAAAGGATGAAATCAGTCCGTCGAGCCGAGCAACGTACAGCTCCAAACCGAGCCCGAGTGCGATATGGCGCGCTAAGCGACTCTTACCCGTTCCCGGAGGACCGTACATCAGCAGGCTGATCGCAGCCGTGTCGGACTGGGCGTGGCTCTTTGCGATGCTCAGAAATTCGTTAACGGTGTCCCACTGCTCTTGCGACAGTATGACCGGGGGCTCGGACGTGCCTTTTACGTTGACACGCTCGATGAGGGGGAAGCGACTGTCAGAATCGACGGGCAGCGCCTTCGCAAACGCAGCACCCGCGGGGCGCAGTTGCTGGTCGCTCTCCTCTAACATCTTGCGCAGCCGCGCTGCGGAGGATTTGTCTCCTGCTTTTTCGAGCTTGTCCGCAAGAAAAGCAGTGTAGTTCCGCACTTTATCGATATCGAGACGAAGGGCCCCATTTATGATACGGAAAAGCTCTCCCATGAACCGAACTTCTTCTTTCATGGAACGATTATGTGTGTATGCGAGACGAATGTCAAGCTACTTCGAAGATCAGCCGGGCGGGATCGTGCTTGCGCGCCGGACGCAACTGCGCCCTAACCGCGTATCCCGTTCGAACCGGCGCTCAACCGGATCGCTCACGTGCCAAGCAAAACCGCGTCGTCACACACGGGCCCCGGCCCGACCGTAGCTGTAAGCTCACGTGCCAAGCGAAAATGTACGCGCACCCGCGAACTCGTCCAAAAGAAGAAATCGCCACCGCAACACTGTCATTGTGTGAGGTTTAAGCGTGCGCGCCAGCGGGCCGTCACGTGTCCATGCCTGCCCCGCTGGTAGTTGAACGCGTGTCTCGGGGACTTCCACGTGGACGCCACGCCCGCGTGTAATTTCTTGCCGTGGTGTCAGGACAAGAGTGCGACGGGAGACATGGAAATGCGGCCCAACAGCGAGCGCGCAAATGTCACAATTAACCAGCCGAAGCGTGACAACTCGACCGCGCCGAATTGCTGCAACTGGACATTGCGTACGAATGCAAAGTGTGCGACCAATAGGGTGATGCATCTCCAGAACGACGACTCGACTGTGCACGACAACCGGACGACTTCCCGTTCGGAGGTTCGAATGGAGACGGGCCAAACTGCCTACAAGCGAAAGCTGGCCTACAAACGCCTCGGCATAGCTCCGAGTGACTTAGAATGCGCTCCATTCTTTGCCGAGCAGCTGAAGCGGATCGCTCGTTGTGTTAATCGCGGCGCCCATGAAGAACCCTCCGCGTCTCGTATCCGCCCTCTCGACTACCTCCGACTCTCAGAAGATCCTGAGGCCCGAAGAGTTGTAGATGTCTACTTGGCGGTTCCAGAGTCATACCGCAGGCTGCTGCCTCCCGAGGCATTCTGCCAGGCTGCGGGCGTGTCCCCGTTGCGAGTTCTCGAGATCATCGCAGGAATGGCGGTAAGAATAGGGACGCAGGCGTCCACCCTCGTCGCCGCAATCCTTCACCCTACAGTTGTGGAGAAGATCGTGGAGAGAGCGCTGCAGAACGACGGTACGAGGGAACGCATGATGCTGCACAAAGCCACCGGCTTCCTTCCGACTCGGGGTTAACACAACCACCGGCAACCGTCCGCGTTATCGTCTTCGAGCGGTGCCCAACGCACCCTTGAATTAAACTTTATCTCCTCGAAATGCTTGCCGCAAAGGGCCCGCCCGCCGCCTGCGTGTTCAACGGGTCTGCTGCAGTCGTAAGGCGATGGGACATCTGCCTCGATATTTTCAAACGGGTTATTAAGATACTCCTCAGCCGCCTTGGGATCTTCCGCATGCTCGCAGCATTCCCAGACTTCGTGAGACGCCCACTCCGTTCCATCCGGCTCGATCCACACCGGGTAATAGCAGTTGTCTTCGATGTAAAAGGATTGAGGTTCTTTCATTTTCTTCGCTCCTTGTAGTGTCGAGTCTTGATCCATCGACCGTGCCGATCTGGGCGGAAAGGTGGATTGGGTAGAGCTGGGTGACACACTCTCTTGTGGTTATGTCCCCAGATTGCGCCCCTCCATATGAGGAGGAGTCCACCGTATCTACCATCTCTACCCTATTCGAGCATTCTCACTGAACCGACTGCTGGCTCGGAATGATGAGTCAAATGCTCCCGCCCTCTGATGCCAGCGCATCCCGTCTCAACTCGTCGATCGCTTCGTCCGTGTAGTCGCATTCGTCGCATGCTCTGAGCAAAGTGGCGGGAGTCGGTACAACCACGGTCACTCCGTGTGAGGTTTTGGTGGCAAAACCGAGATCCCTTGCAATAGGTCCAATCTGGCGGGGATCCAAGGAAATCCTGTGATTTTCCCAGATGCGTTGTGACAGGTCGCGGAACCTGAGGTTTCGAAACTCAGGACTGGCACACCCGAACACAAGTTCTACAATAGCCTGAACGACAAGACCGTCCGGCTCAGATGATTGCGCCTCTTTCAGTTCTAACGTCTCTTGAAGAAGCTTCGAGCGCATGTGTTCTTCGAATGCTCGATCGCCGCACAATCTTGCTGCGCCAAGTATCGGTCGGTAAGTATCAAACACACGGCCTGCAATGCCCTGAGGCTGTTCTGTACTTGGCAGATGGAATGTAAGGTCGCTCACTACCTGCTTTCCCTCGGCATTCCAAGAATCGTCCTCCTTGAACTCCTTATATTGCCGCGAGTGGTCCGGTTGAGTTCGCACACGCACGGTCCGACCGTCTAGGGCCGCATCCTTGAAAAGAATCCGGCGGTGAAGGGCGGTCGCTCCGAAAAACTTCTTCCTCATAGTTGCCCAGTCCTTGTCACTTCGTTTCACTTTGTGGTAGGCCTCTGCGGATGTTCTTTGATACCGATCGGACAGCAAGTGTTCAAAGCTCGTGTCTGGGTCTCGCCAGGCGCAATCTGCTTCCTCAATAATCGCTGTGCCTTCGTATGCTGCGTTAAACCTGTCGCGAATGGTGGGAGTGGTCATGCCACGAAGACTCAGCGGAACGGGCCTTTGGGCAAAATTTCCAATGATGGACAGAGCTTGACTTTTGCCAGTTCCCGTCTTGCCTTGCACCGCGATTATCGGGAACTTGTTCACATGCGGGAGCGAGTGCGTGGCCAATGTCCAGTACGTGACAAGCTTCTGCTGAAGGTCCTTCAGCCCGGTTGATTCCATTAGCGCCTTCTGCATCATGGCAGCTGCCCGCGCGAGTCTGTCCTCAGTCGAATTCACTCGCTACCTCGCTGGACGAGCTGGACGAAGGCCGGAGTCCACGAGCCGCTTGATTTCATTGGCAGAAATTCTCACCAATTTGCCAATACGTGTTGAAGAAATACGGCGTTCGAGCAACCACCTTCTGACCGCGGCCTCCGTGATACCGAGCGCTTCTGCGAATTCCTTGACCGTCAGCCATTCTCGCCGCTCACTCATGTTTTGCCTCCTGATAGCGCGGCCGCGTGACTGGACCGCACTCAAAGCGAGCGTATGCGATGAATGACGAGGAGTCGAATGGAAGGAAATGGATCGATTATTTTCCGCCGAGAAACTGGAAAGAAATACGGCTATTTGTTTCCGCTTGCAATTCCCAGGAATTCATTAGTTGGGCGTCGCTCGCGGCTTGGATCGATGTCGCCGCTTTCTTGCGTGGATGAGCGGCTTGGGGACTGACTCAGAGGTGATATTACGGGCCCATTGCGAAGCACCTAGTTGTTGAACTCTTTCTATCGCCTCACGATAACGCTGCTCAGCAATCTTGACCTGGTGCCTCACGCGATCGGTAGGCTGGCCGAGAAGGTGCGCGATCTGAGCGGGGTTTTTCCGTTGACGATGCAGCTTCAGGATCTCGTCAAGGTACGTCTCCGATAGTCGCGTCCCTCCCCTGCGTGCCTTCCCGGTGCTGCCGGGTATGCGTGGAAAGTAATACTTGTAAAACAGATCCACCGCGTAATGGTGAGCCTCACACGTCATTGCGACGTCGTCGAATCGAAACGTCATCTTGTTCAACGCATTGTCCTTCAGTTCGGACTCACTAGCCGATTCGCTGCGATCGAGCACCGATTTAAATAACCCTTCCATTTCCTCGATAGCGGCATCGGGTGTGAGGCGAATCCCGGCTGACTCAAATTCCTTGAATAAGGCGTCGAGCGCCGGCTTGTACCATTTACGCCAAATTTGACGCAAAGCGACAGACTCTTGCTCGACCATGGCCACCTCCCGCGTGGCATCCCGATTAATGAAACGGTCGGCAGGCGGGCCGGGATGCGCCCGCCGTTCGCTGCGTCCAGCTAGCCGACTTCAGTCTAAGTGTGACCCGACTAATTCGCGGGTCAAGGCAAAAAGACTATAGCCAATTCGTCTTGCGATAAACCAAACGTTAGGTTATGATGAGGCATATGACAACTGTCAGCAACGCCGCGAGTCTGATGGGTCGTCGCAGCGTGGAAGCCCGCATCAAGCGATGGGGCAAGCGAGCGTTCGTCGCCAAGATGCGGGAGTGGGGCAAGTTGGGCGGGCGTCCTAAGGACAGCGGGAAGAAGCAGCGATCGAAGCGAGGTGAGAGATGAGTATCTACAAGCGCGGAGATGTATGGTGGTACAAATTTCGCTTTGCCGGTCAGATGATCCGCGAATCCTCGAAGAGTGCGAGCAAGACCGTCGCAAAGGACGCTGAACGCATCCGTCGCCGCGAACTAGAGGAGAGTTGGAATCAAATCAAGCGTCGGACGCTCCCGCCCACTTTCGAGCGTGCTGCCACGGCTTGGCTGGATGCGGAAAAGCCGCACTTGGCGGAGCGCACCTGTGAAATCTACGAGGTGGCCTTGCGTTGCCATCTGAAACCAGCGCTCGGCTCGCTCTTGCTCTGTGACATCGACGCGAGCCGCCTTGCGTCTTACCAGGCGCGGCGAAAGGGTGAGAAGGCGTCAGCGCGGACGCTCAACAAGGAATTGCAGGTACTCAGGCAAATCCTGAAACGGCACAAGCTGTGGGCGAACTTGCAGGGTGACGTGAAATTTGAGCGGGAACACAACGACATCGGCAAAGCCCTGAGCCGCGAGGAAGAGAAGAACCTGCTTGTTGCTTGTGGCTCGAATGCACTACTCAACGCGGTTGTGACTCTTGCCTTGAACACTGCTCTCCGAAAGAACGAAATACGCATTCTCCGCTGGAGTCAGATTGATTTCGAGAAACGGACAGTTGCTGTTGGAAGAGCCAAGACCGACGGAGGGAGTGGGAGAGTAATTCCGCTGAATCAGCCAGCGTTCGATGCGCTGGTCAAGTGGGCCGGTCGCCTAGTTGAGTCGAAAGCCGAGGATTACGTGTTTCCTGCCTGCGAGGCGGCGGGCATCGAGCGTAAGCACCCCGACCGCGAGCGTATTGACTCTTCCCGGCCAATCAAGTCTTGGCGCTCCGCCTGGCGTGCAGCTCTCAAGCGTGCGGGCTTGCAGCTGCGCTTTCACGATCTGCGGCACACATGCATTACAAAGCTCGCAGAATCGCAGGCCAGCGAACAGACCCTCATGGCAATCTCGGGCCACGTAAGCAGAAGGATGATCGAGCATTACTCGCATATTCGAATGGAGGCGAAGCGGACAGCTCTAGACGCTATCGCAGAACCTATTTCTGACGTGGCTGTGGCACAAAATTGGGCACAGCCGCAGATCGAGGAAAAAACTGTTGTCGCTAAGTCATTGAATTGAATGGTGGGCCTGGGTGGACTTGAACCACCGACCTCACCCTTATCAGGGGTGCGCTCTAGCCACCTGAGCTACAGGCCCAACGTCATCGAAGTACGCGATATTTTATCATCCGCTGAAGATTGTGCCTAGATGCCGCTGATGCTTCGTGTAACCAAGCTGCAGATTAAGCTGCAGACCGCGCGAACGGATCACGCGGCAATTCCGCATGCCCAGTAGTTCTTTCCGTGAGGTACCCTCGCGTGATAAATAGGAGAGTGACTTCAGGCTTCAGCAAGGAAGCACGATGAGCAGGACTCGTTCGAATCCCTCAGCACCTAAATGCAAAGTGTTTCTTGTAGATGATCACCCGATTGTGCGGCAGGGATTGGCGCTGTTCATCGAACGAGAGCCGGATCTGATGGTTTGCGGGGAGGCAGAAGACGCGACTACGGCATTGCATGCGATTCGAGAATCGCCGCCGGACTTTGTCATTTTGGACATTTCGCTCGCCGGCCCGGACGGTTTGGAGCTGCTGAAGACACTTCGCGTCAGATATCCGAACCTGCCCGTGCTGGTTTTATCGATGCATGACGAATCCGTGTATGCCGAGCGGTCGCTCCGCGCCGGCGCCAACGGCTACATCATGAAGCAGGAAGCGGCCGACAAAGTGATTACCGCGATTCGCCACATTCTTGGCGGCGACGTGTACTTGAGCGATCGCCTGACGAAACGGATGCTGCAGCAATTCGTGAACGGCTCCATTTCTCCGCGCGATCCTCTCGCGAAACTGAGCGATCGCGAGCTCGAAGTTTTCCGGCTGATCGGCGCCGGGCATGGAACGCGCCAGATAGCCGATGAGCTGCACGTCAGCGCGAAAACGGTTGAGTCTTACCAGGCCCATATCAAAGAGAAATTGGCACTGCGCAATGCGCGCGAGTTGGTACAGCACGCGGTCGAATGGTCACTCAACGCGAAAGGGGCATGAGCCGAGCCGGTCGAGCGGGCACTGGCCGCTCGTCTAAAACTCAGCTTAGCTAAGTCACGGCAAAAAATGATTGGCTTACTCTCCATCGTCGCGCTCGGTTTCTTCCTTGGCATGCGGCACGCCACCGATCCCGATCACGTCATCGCGGTGACGACGATTGTCTCGCGCTACAAGAAAGTGGGGCATGCCGCTGCGATTGGCGCTTTCTGGGGCATCGGCCATACTTTGACGATTTTCGTCGTGGGAAGTGGAATCATTCTTTTCGGCTGGGTAATCCCGGCGCGCATCGGTCTCTCGATGGAATTTTCTGTTGGGTTGATGCTGATTCTTCTCGGCGTTTTGAATCTCACCGGGATGCTTCAGTGGATCACCAATGCTTTTTTTGGCGGACCTGCATCAGCGGAAGCCGCCCACTCTCATCCACACACTCACGGCGATTACGTCCATACTCACCCGCATCGGCATGATCCCGAAACGCATCCCCACTCGGCTTCGCAAACTCCGCTCGGCTGGTTCGATCGCCACTTTGGGCAGCTCGGCGTGTATCAAGTTATGCGACCGCTCGTCGTGGGGTTGGTTCACGGGCTTGCTGGGTCGGCGGCGGTGGCGCTGTTGGTTCTCACCACGATTCGGAATCCAAAATGGGCAGTGGCCTATCTGCTTGTTTTTGGAATTGGGACGATTGCGGGGATGATGCTCATTACTGGTGCGATGGTGATTCCATTCGCCTATGCCGATAATCGTTTCGCGCGGCTTAATCATGGATTGCGCGTTGCGTCGGGCTTGGTCAGCGTCGCGTTCGGTCTGTTTCTGGTCTACGAAATCGGGTTCGTGAACGGACTATTCACCGGCCATCCGCAATGGACGCCGCGCTGACAGCTGGCGGCGGCTGAGTTTTAGCTGTTCGATTCAGCGACAACGCCATCCCACAACTGGTCAGCCGTGATTGCGTTCCAGCAATACCGTCGACTTAACTTTCGCCTAATCAGCTATTTCCGCAGACACGCAAGAGGCAACGAACATGCCCCGCAGCTTAACGCAATTTCCGTGGAGGTGTCTCGTGGGAGCGCTTTGGCAAGATCTGATTTTCGGCGCCCGGATGCTGCGCAAAAGCCCGGCATTCACGGCCGTCGCTGTACTCACGCTTGCGCTGGGCATCGGCGCCAACACCGCGATTTTCAGCGTCGTCAACGGAGTCCTCCTGCGCAGCATGCCTTATCGCGACCCCGCGCGCCTCGCCATCATCTGGAACGATTACGGCAATCAAGGGCAGTCCTTGCCAGCGGTTTCACCACCGGATTTCAAGGATTACCGTGAGCGTGCGCGCCTGATGGATTTTGCTTCAGCCAGTCCCAGCGGCGGTGGCACCCTCGTGCTCGACGATCCCGGGAGCGAGGGAAATCGGCCGCAACAATTCGAGATGGCATTTGTTACGCCCAATTTCTTTCCGCTTCTCGGCATCGAACCAGCTCTCGGTCGGAATTTCACCGAAGAGGAGGGACAGCTCAACGGCCCCAAAGTGGTGATGCTGAGCAACCGTCTCTGGCGGAACACCTTTCATTCCGATCCCGGCCTGATCGGCCGCTCGATTCAATTGAATGGCAACCCCTACACCGTCGTAGGAATCCTTGCGCCGCAGTTTCGATTGCTGCTCCCGCCGGAGGCCTTCCGTATTCATGATTCTGACCTGTGGGTACCGCAGCAAATCAACTATTCCGCATTTCAGCGCAACTTGACGTTTCTCAGTGTGTTCGGCCGATTGAAACCGGGCGCAAACATGGCGCAAGCCCAGGCCGAGATGGACGGCATTGCCGAGCAGTTGCGCAATGAGAACGAAGTTCACAAGGAATCGGGCCTGCGCATTCGCGTCGTCCCGATGCAATTCGATGTCGTGAAAAATGTTCGGCCGACGCTCATCACCTTGCTCGCTGCCGTTGGCTTCGTGCTTTTGATCGCCTGCGGCAACGTCGCAAATCTTCTCCTCGCGCGCGCCACTCGTCGCGAGCGGGAAATGGCAGTTCGTTCCGCACTGGGAGCATCGCGCGGCCGGCTGATGCGGCAGATAATGAGCGAAAGCGTGCTGCTCGCGATTCTCGGAAGCCTGGGCGGCTTGCTGGTGGCGCAGCTCGGCCTGAGTTTGCTGATTCAACTTCACCCGGCAGGATTGCCGAGGCTGGACGACATTCGCATTGACGGGGCGGTGCTGGCGTTTACGCTTGGGGCCTGCGTGCTGACGGCGCTGCTGTTCGGATGGATTCCTGCGATGCAGGCTCTGCGGCTCAATCTCAGCGGCACTTTGAAGGATGCTGCGCGCGGATCGAGCGACGGACCCGGGCACAGCGCGCGCCGTCTGCTCGTCATAAGCGAATTTGCATTATCGCTCGTGCTTCTGATCGGAGCGGGACTGCTGATTCGCAGCTTTGTCGCGTTACAGCGCGTCCAACCAGGTTACGACGCGCACGGCGTCGTGTCTTTCAGCGTTTCGATTCCGGGCAATCGTTATCCGAAGAATGAGGACGTCAGTCGCTTTGTTCACGAACTCGAATTGAAAATGGGCGCGCTGCCGGGCGTTCAATCGGTTGGATCAATCTTTCAACTGCCTTTCACCGGAAGCGGGGCCCAGATGCCTTACGCCTATAACGCTGAAACCTCCCAGCAGTGGGAAAGCCTCTCTGCGGATTGGCGGCCCGTTACGCCCGGATTTTTTCCGACGGTCGGGGCGCGCTTTCTGGCGGGTCGCAATTTTACCTATGCGGACGACGCAAATCACCCGATGGTGGTAATCGTTGACGAGATGCTCGCGCGTCGCGCATGGCCGGGCGAGAGCGCTATCGGCAAGAAACTTGAAGTTGAGTCGCTGAGCAGGAAAGACAATCCTCGGATGTTTGCCATTGTTGTGGGAGTTGTGGCGCACCTGCGCATCCACGATCTCACGCGCAACGTTCGTGAGCAGATCTACATTCCGCACGCGCAAGAACCCTTCGGTCAGGTGGGCGTTGTGCTGAAGACGGCGGGCGATTCGTCTGGGGTCATGAAACAAGTGGAGCAGCAGGTACGAACTCTTGACCCCGCCATTGCGATTCGGAATCTGCAACCCTTGGAAAGTTATATCGACGACGCCCGCGCGCCAAGGCGATTCAATTTGATTCTAATTGCCATCTTCGGAATCATCGCGCTGACCCTCGCTTCCGTCGGCCTCTACAGCGTGATGGCGTATTCGGTGACCCAGCGATCTCACGAACTCGGAATCCGAATCGCGGTGGGTGCTTCGCCGCGCGATATTCTGCGATTAGTTTTGAGTCAAGGCATTCGGTTGACTCTGATTGGAGCGGCTTTCGGCCTGTTGGCATCGCTCCTGGTAACGCGCGCGCTAGCTAGCTTGTTGTTCGGCGTCAGCGCTACGGACCCGATAACTTTTATTGCGGTTCCAGTCGTTTTGGCACTAGTCGCGATGCTGGCATGCTACCTGCCTGCTCGCCGCGCGATGCGTGTGGATCCCATGATTGCATTGCGTTACGAATAGGTGATGTGCCGGCGGTTTGATTTGCGGTCGTCCCGTTTGCGTTCGACGACGAGGAGGAGCCATGGCTAAGCTTCAACGCGTTCGAGAATCGCTGGAAGGCTCGCTTGACCCGGAGTACCTGAAGCAGCGCGAAAAGTCTGGCTGGCGCCTCGTCGGCGTCGAGTGGGAACGCGAAACAGAAGCACAGGAACGAGGTGAGTCAGAGGGCAAACCGGGACCACGCCTCGAAGATCCTCCCTACGGGGTCCGCGTAGGAGGGGACTGTGCTCACCTGGAAGAAAATCCTGACGAGATGCAGTTCCTCCTCTCCATGATGGAGCTCATCATCCAGGATATTTCGCTTACGAAGGTCGCCGAAGAACTTACGCGCAAGGGCTATCGCACCCGAAAGGGCGGCGAGTGGGGGCCGGTCGCCGTTTTCAATATGCTTCCTCGCCTAATCGAACTTACGCCTCAAATTTTTGCGAGCCAGGAGTGGATCGAGCGCCGCAAACGCCTTACGCTCACGTACTGATCTCCCATTCTGGACTCAATTCGAGCATGCTCAGGATGGGCCGCACCGCAGCCTTGCATTACCTCGGTAGTGACGTAACATTCCCGGCTAACCACAGTGGCGCATCGTTGGATGTATCCTTGCCTGCGTCCTGTTCTTTTCAGCAGCAAGAAATAGAGCGGGCTCTCCATTTCCAATCCTTGACAGAGGCGCACTGCGGCCAATAACTTATTGGCTCAAAGGCGCTGTCGCTTCACCACACTCACTCGCATTCTCTGAAGAGTGAAGGTAGGGACATTCAGACGGAGGAGGCATCGATGGTCACGTCGTTTCGCAGAATCGGGTTCCTGATGCTAGTTGTTTCCATTCTTTTCCCGGCGTTTTCCGCGCGTGCTCAAAATAAAGCAGCGGCGTCGGGCTCCGCGCAGATCGCTACGGTGGTGACGGCGCTCGGCCCGAAATATACCGCTCCACCCCCGATCAGCCAGAGCGACGTATCCGTGTACTCCGGCAAAGACAAGCAGAACGTAACGGCTTGGTTTCCCGCGCAAGGCGACAAAGCCAATCTCGAGCTGGCAATCGTCATTGACGACTCGGATCGCATCGACATCGGCAATCAAATCAGCGACATCACCAGCTTCATTAAAGCGCAGCCTAAGACGTGCGGCGTCGCGGTTTTTTACGCGAGCAATGGTACCGTACAGGCCGCGTCGCAATTCAGCACAGATCACGAAGCCGTCGCCAAGT
This sequence comes from uncultured Acidobacteriota bacterium, assembly GCA_963729525.1. GTDB lineage: Bacteria > Acidobacteriota > Terriglobia > Acidiferrales > UBA7541 > Palsa-295. The sequence continues at coordinate 152,992 of CAVSOB010000003.1, read as the reverse complement.
CGGTTCGCTTGCCGTTCGGCAATGTCGCCGCCTATTCCTCCATCTATCTGTCGATTATGGATTTGATCAAGCGCTGGCCGGTGACGGGCGCGCGCCGTGAGATGTTGCTGATTGCCGACGGAATCGATCGCTTCCGCGGCGACCCGTTTAGTCCGGACGTGGATTCTGCCATTGGGCGTGCCCAAACGGCCGGCGTCATGATTCACACGCTGTACGCCAGCGGCGTCGGCCGGTTCAGCCGCAACTCGTTTCAGGTGAACTACGGGCAAAGCAACCTGGCGAAAATGGCGGACGCGACGGGCGGCGAGGCTTTCTTTCAGGGTCTTCAGACACCTATTTCTTTTTCACCGTTTCTCGAACAACTGAATGTCGTGCTGAATAACCAATACTGGCTCAGGTTTGAGACCCCACGCAGCAAGAAGAAGAATGGCGAGATGCGCAGCATTCGGGTCCGCACCGAGCAACGCGATGTGGATCTCTCGACAGCCACGCGGGTCTTCGTGCCCGGCGGCGGTTCCGAGTAGTTTGCATGGCGCGAGCCGGGCATACTGTTTCAGTGTCCGGCTCGCCGCCAGAAGAAATAACCAGAAGAAATAACCGGAACAAATAACCAGAACAAATAAAATGACCCGCGCAATCTTCACAGCCGTAGCACTGTGCTGTGCGACGTTCCATTGGTTTGTTCCGTTTGCGCGTCCGCTGAGCGCTGCAGCGTCGGGCGTCGGCACGGCGTCCCCAATCACTGCGAAGTCCGTGTGGACTCCCACTCCCGAACAGCTGTCAGAAATCCGCCGGAAGTGTACTGCAGGCGCCCCCGCGCAGCACCAAGCCTGCTTTCTCAACGCCATGAAATCAAGTGGCGCCTCTGAAGAGGCGCTGGCGTTCGTCAAGGAGTTTGCGGTCAACGGCCTGGCTTACGTTCGCGACTTTCGCGATACGGGCCGCGTCGATATCGCCTACATCGAATATCTTTTTCGCGCCAATGATCTGGACGGCGTTCTCCTCGTCAACGGCACGCCGCCCATCATCGACGTCGACGACTACAAATTCCTATCCAAGGAAGACCTGCGCAAGAGTGCAGACTACGCGACGTTCCTGCAAAAAAATCCGAATGCAAACGTCTTTCCAGCGGACCGCTATCACACCGAGCAGCCCGTTGAAACCAGCTCTGACAATGGCCGCCAAAGTTTTGAGGTCGACTATCTCATCCTCAATGGCTGCCATGCCTGCGCGCGCCTTGGCACTCTCATCGTGGCATTCGAGTTCGATTCGTCGGGACGTTTCACGGGAGTTAGCGCTTTGGGCGTCCGGCCGAATCCTAAAACAGATGACGCACAACCACCTGTGCGCAAACGCCCCAGCACGATCGAATCAAAAGTCGGTGACACATTTACGATCCCGCTCGAGGCAAATCACACCACCGGCTATTCCTGGCGCCTTGCGCAACCGGCCGATCCTGAGATTCTCAAACAGCTCAGCGAAAAATATGAGGAGTACAATTCAGGCACTGTCGGCGCAAGCGGAGAAGAAATTTGGACATTTCAGGCTGTGGCCAAGGGAACCACGACGCTTGTATTCGAATACCTGCGCCCATTCGAAAAAAACGTGCCACCAGCCAAGACTTCAAAGTTCAAAATTACGATTAAGTAGAACCGGAAGCAACCCGCTACACCGCGCCTCTAGCCCACGCGGGCAAATCCGCATAAGACACACTAGGCGGGCCTTGTTGTCCGCGCCGTGCCTCCTCCCGTCGCCGCTTCTCCGCGTGAGTCCACACCACCGCCCTTTGAGCCTTGCCCCCCAGCGTCCACTTCACCCGCCGCATCCGGATCGGGCCTCGTATCCAGCCGAATTTCCGCTGTCGTCGCGTCTCCTCCCGCGCTCGCTCTAGCTTCTCGAAGCTCGCTGGCGCGCACACCGCCATTCGCCTCCGCATCCGGTCGGGCTCCGCCTCGAACCGCTTCACCAGCTTGTTCACCCACGTGTGACTCACCTCTAAAAATCTCGCCACCCGCTGCTTCGCCCACGGCCTGCCCGCCGGCTTGCCCAGAGCGCGTTCAGCGAAGGGAGCCTTGGCGTAGGCGGACTCCACCCTGCTCTCCACCCACCACTGCCACACCAGTTGCTCGATGATCCGCGACTCCAGTCCGCTCCGCCATCGCAGCGGTTCCCTCTTCCTCGCCGCCCGCGCTTTCTTTATATTGACCAGTCGCGCCAGCCTCGCCCTCTCCGATTTGTGCCCCGCTCCCAGCCCGCCCATCTTCGCCCCCCGTTCCTCCCGTTGGAATTCCCCGTTATCTGCCACGCCGTAGCTTTGGCGAAGGCGGGTCCCAGCCCGCCCATCCTCGTCTCCCGTTCCTCCCGTTGGAACTCCCAGGCGGTAAGTGCCCACATTTAAAGCCCGATTTGCTACATGTCAACCTACGACATCAGAGAGATCGGCAAGCTGTTTCAGGAGCTCGCTGCCCAAATTCCGAACAGGTAGGCGAGGAAAGCACGCCTCTCGATTGGTTGGTAGTGTCTCAGTTTGCCAGAGACACGATTTCTTCCAGACTCCAAACGTGATCGGCTAGCCCAGCCGCCATTGCTGGCGTAATCCTCAACGTCTTGTGAACTCGCCCGAAGTTGTAATACAGGAAGTGAATCGCCACCATTGCCGCGTGATTCTCGATCTTTTTGCTGAACGCATTGGTTAGGCGCGTGAAGCGCCGCATCCCCATTTGCATCGTCAGGTTTTGCCGCTCAACATAGCTAGTGCTGACGTGCTTTGGGTCAGGGTCGCCGCTGACCACCTTCAGATCACAGCCGATGCAGACTGCCGGAGAATAGCGGGTATCGGGGTCATCGGAAGCTCCATAAATCTTCTGTAGCTGCGGGTAGTCCACATCTGCACCGAATGCCTCTTCTACAGCGTCCATATAGACCCGGTGGCCGTCCGTCGTAATTTGAACGCGTCCTCGCACACGTTTAGCGCAATCGCTCATAAACTCACGCGCCCACCATGCGCCGCGACCGCCCGCTAGGTAACTGACACACAGTTTGGTATCCGCGTCCAACGCTACCCACGTCCACACATCGCCCCATCCTTCGGCCTTGCGCTCCGACTTCACGTGCTTTTGCTTTGCACCGACAAAGGCCCAAATTTCGTCGCACTGCAACCTCCGAACCCGCAGATTGTGGACATTGGCATAGTGAAATTCGGCGCAACCAGCACCGAGATCAACTAGCAATTTCGTTACGGTATTGATCGAAACGTCTGCAAGGCGGCTGGTCGCCCTCAAGCTGTTTCTCTCGACCAGAAGGCCCAAAATCTGAACTCGCTTCGAAATCGGTAGCCTGTTCATGTCATGGAAGGTAAACCCTCTCTTTTTATTTGTCAAGCATAAAGTTCAGTTTCATTAGGAGCTTTACAAAACCTGTGTTCGAAGAGTATGATCGTGAGTGTTCGAAGTCAAGAGGCAAAGATGTCCGATCCACAAGGCGCTCTCTTTTCACTCTCTCAGCCCGCGACGATAGCAATCGATCAAGCGGAAGCTGATCGGCTAATGCAGATCGAAGAGGGCGAGTATTCCGATGTGAAATCGATTCTGATTGCTCCCGGAAAGCTCACTCACACGATTTCAGCCTTCGCGAACACGGATGGTGGCGATCTCTATATAGGGATTCGCGAACAGATGTTAGGCGGGAACGTGAAGACGCGAGAGTGGGCTGGGTTCATCGATGTCGAAGCGGCCAATGGTCACCTACAAGCCTTCCGAAAGACGTTTCCTTTGGGGAAAGATTTTCAATACGATTTTTTCCGTTGCGCGACTCGCGAAGGCATAGTTCTTCACGTGCAAATAGCTCGGACATTGGAAATCATCAAGGCGACTGACGACATTGCCTACATACGTGTCGGCGCACAGAACCTACCGCAGACTACCCCTGAGCAATTGAGACGACTTGAGTACGCTAAGGGACTCATCTCCTTTGAAAGTCATACTGTTTCGGCGGCAAACGAATCGATCGTCAATTCTCCGATAACGAAGCGATTTCTCGATTCCGTAATTCCAAAAGCAGAACCGGAGAATTGGCTCCGAAAGCAGCAACTCATCGTCAATCAAATGCCAACAGTTGGCGGATTGCTTCTCTTTTCCGAGGAGCCGCAGAGTGCCTTACCGAAGCGTTGCGGCATTAAAGTCTACCGCTACAAGACTCAAGAGGAAGAGGGGTTTCGCGATGTGCTCACCTTTATTCCACTTACGGTAGAGGGATGTCTTTACGATCAGATCAAAAAGGCTGTTCAAATTACGGTTGAAGAGGTCGAGAAAATACCGCACCTGGGTGCGGGAGGGCTTGAGTCAATTAAGTATCCACAAGAGACTTTGCACGAGATCATTACCAACGCTGTGATCCATAGGGATTACAGCATCGCGGACGATGTTCATGTCCGCATCTTTGACAATAGAATCGAAGTGCAAAGCCCGGGGCGCCTACCCGCGCATATTACTCCTACAAACATTTTGGACGAACGGTTCGCCCGTAATGGAGTCATTGTTCGTTTGTTAAATAAATTTCCAAATCCTCCTAACCGAGACGTGGGAGAAGGCTTAAATACAGCGTTCGATAAGATGAAGGATCTAGGATTACGTGTTCCGATCATCGAGGAACGTGGGAATTCCGTACTCGTCAGAATCCTGCATGAGCCGCTTGCGTCCGCCGAAGAGACAATTATGAGATACCTAGAGACCCATGAAACGATCAGAAACAAAAAGGCACGCGAGATCACGTTTACTAAAGATGCCGACCACATGAAGAGAATTTTGCAAAGGATGGCCGATCGTGGGGAAATCGTGAAAATAGGAATCGGAGGAGGTCAACAGTATCGAAAGCCTGCCAAAACATAGGCGAACATAAATCGAAAAGGGAATGTTATACTTTGTTCAGTATTTGGGTGTTTTTCCTGCCCAAATGCAGCAACGCCCCACTGGGAAGGTGGGGCGTCGAGTCCCGCTTGATTGGCGGGGATAGTGGAACCGTTCACCCACTATTCTAGGCATCTCTCTGCCCTCCGTCAACAAGCGTTTATCAACACGCTGGGTACACGACACGGGTGTATCCGCACAACGGCCCACATCGGGCAGAGGAGAAAAATGAAATGCCATTTCCACAACAAAGACCAAGGCTGTTTACACGCGTGAACCTTGAAGCGATTACACCCAGACAGTATGGATGTTACGGACTGTTTAAGGTGGTGAACGGAGCATTGGTTTGCGTCTACATCGGAAAGGGAGACATTCGACAGCGTCTCCTAGACCATTTGAATGGCGACAACCCGTGTGTCACACGGAACCGTCCCACGCATTGGATGGACGTGGTCACGAACAACATGGACGTGGTCGAGAAGCAGCTTATTTTTGAGCACCGTCCGATTTGCAATGAAAGGGTAGGCTAAGAACAGCCCATGCCAGTCCCGTCGAACTTTCCAGAGAGTCGGTTGAAGTAATAATCTCTGCCGTTCACGGATATTCTGGTAAAAATCGCTCCGACTTTTATCTCAATCCTCTGACCTGAACACGAGTCACTGATCGAGGTAGGAGCGATAAACCCGGGGACGCGGAGAGCGGCAAAAATGCTTCCGATGTACTCGGTTAGACGCCCTCTGAGAATGTCCAGCCGCGAAGCATTCTCAGAGGAACTTGTCGCTTGTTGCGGAAAAGCAACTAGGTTTGCCACAGCCTTAGAATAGCTCCATGGGGTTAGCTGTCCAGTACAGACAAACCATCACTGTGCCCCAATTCTCACCCTACCCGCTTGGATCAGGTCTTGCTCCATCGTGAACGCGCAGCATTGGAGGCAATGGAGGCACGCCTTTCCTTGGATAGCTTCTTGGCGCGAGCAATTCCGCCCTTTAGCCCACCCGCTCGACCTTTGTGCTTTGGTTGCTTCTTGGATTCACTAACCGTATCGTCCAGTTCGCCTGTGGCAATGTCCACGATCAGCTTGGCCAATTGGTTTGGGTCGCGTGGCCGCTTTGCCATGAACCCAAGTATGCTACAGCCTGTCCAGTAAAAGTCCGCCATCCTGCAAGCATCAAGATTTCGCCGCCATATCCGAGCGATCCTGCATCGCCATGATCGTCGATAGCGTGGTTGCGCATAGCGTCTCTTTTCCATCCTTCACCGCTACGACATCCGCCGCGCAAATCTTCAGCGTCTTTCCTGAGCGCAACACGCGCGCCCGCGCAATCAAGCTCTCGCCCGCCGCCGGCGCCACCAGATTAATCTTGTACTCCACCGTCAGCACCGACGACGTAACCGGCATCAGCCCGTGGGCGGCATATCCGCAGGCGCCGTCCGCGATTGCCGCTGCCACGCCCGCGTGGAAATTTCCGTGCTGTTGCACGACGATGCCATCCTCGTCGTGAGCCTTTTCCCTTGTAGCGCCGGCATCCTGCCGGCTCTTTTGAATTTTGCCTTTCAGTGGCACAGGCACTCTTGCCTGTGCGCCTTTGTTACGCAGCACCCCTTCTAATCTTGGCATTCGCACCATATCGCACTCGCTGAATGCAAAGGTCTTCAGTAGCCCAGGGCGCCCGACGCCCTGCGTTTTACCCAGAAGGAAACGCTGGCGGCATTGTTTTGAAGTTTGAATGGTAGCATTTCTTCGCGGTAGGGAACTTGGACCGCATGAATCCCTGCCGCGAAAAACTCTCACGCACTCGTGCTTCTCGTTCGGAGAACTCGTTATTCATTTGCCCGCCTGTCATGCTCCAAAGATTCCTTGATGCGCAGCCTTCGCCGTCATCTTCAGGTTCCCATGCCTACTTGCCCAGTGTGAAAATTTACTTTTAACCGTCGATTCACGCTGCATTCACTCTTGCCCTCCAACCCTTCGCTAGAGTTTTTCACTCAGTAGTCACCCCAAGGAGGATTTCCAGATGCATTGGATGCGTGTATTTTTGTCTTCGGCCTTAGCTGCGTCGCTCATCGCGATGCCGCTATTTGCCGGTCCCGAGCCGCACGACAAGGGCGATGGTAGTCAAATCCGCTACGTTCTTCTCATCAGCGTCGACGGTTTGCACGCCCTCGACGTGGCTAACTACGTTACCGCCCACCCGAATTCGGCGCTGGCCGAGCTAAGCGAACACGGCATCACCTACTCGAGTGCCAACACACCGACTAATTCTGACTCCTTCCCCGGCCTCCTAGCCCTGATTACCGGCGGCTCACAGATCAGCCACGGACTTTTCTACGACGTGAGCTATGACCGCACCATCTTTGCTCCCACGGACCCCACCTGCTCGAACCCGGCTGGGCCTGGAAACATGATGGTTTTCGACGAGACCATCGATAAGTACATCAACGGCATTTCACAAAATCAAATTGATCCTACGAAGCTCCCCAACCGCATCGTAAATGGAAAGTGCGTGCGAATGTTTCCGCACGATGCGATGCGCAGCAATACCATCTTTGAAGTCGTTAAATCCGAGCACGGCCGCACCGCGTGGGCGGACAAGCATCCCGCCTACGACATCGCCAATGGCCCATCGGGTAAAGGCGTCGATGACCTTTTCACTCCTGAGATCACCAATGCCGGTGGATTCGACAACACCGTCAGCGTGGTTTGCACTGCGCAGAACGACAACCTGAAAGTTCAAGGCGTCCTGAATGAAATCCGAGGCTTCACTCACGACGGAAAGACGCAAGTAGGCGTCCCCAATGTCTTTGGCATGAACTTTCAAGCCGTTAGCGTGGGCCAAAAACTCGAAAGCGACAATAAGGTCAGCGATCCATCGCTAAAGTGCCCCACTGACACTGCTCTCGCTGGGAAGCCCGGTGGGTACACAGACGGCCGGGGAACTCCCACCGAAGTTCTCTCCTACGCCTTGCAGCAAACTGACGCGGCTCTCGGCAAGATGATCGCGGCGCTCAAGACCCAGGGCATTTACGACTCCACCCTCTTCATCGTCACCGCCAAGCATGGCCAGACACCAATTAACCCGGTGAAGACCAACAAGCCAGGCCATTTCGCGGACTTGGTATTCGCCCTCGACAATAGCAACCCGATCGGGATCGTGATCAACAATGCGGGCAACAATTGTAATTCCGGCCCCTGCGGGTTCGTGAATGATGACGACATCGCTTTGGTTTGGCTGCCTGCCGGCCAGCAAGGCCTCACGACCGCCGCGGCGGACTACTTCAATACCCACGCCAAAGAATTGTTCATCGACGAGGTCATGTCCGGCTCCGAACTGACGCTCAAGTTCAAGGACCCGACAAGCGACAGCCGCACTCCCGATCTGATTATTCGACCGAACTACGGCACGATTTACACCACGTCTCAATCCAAGAATGCCGAACACGGTGGCTTCAACTACTCGGACACGAACGTCGGGCTCATCGTCTCGAACCCGAAATTCGATCCCCAGGTTATCAAAACGCCGGTAGCGACATCGCAGGTTGCCGCGACGATTCTCAAGGCCTTGGGAATTGATCCCTCGGAGCTCGACGCCGTCCGCATTGAGGGAACCAAGCCATTGCCTCTGCCGTCTGGTTCCGACGGTGGCGATGAGTAAGCCAACCGGCTAGATAAAAATAGATAAAAAAACAGAACGAAAATAAAAAGGCCCGGTCCGATGTGAATCGGACCGGGCCTTCTCGCGTTTGCTCGCCCTCGGAAACTCGCAAGAGTTTCTAAGGGTTTGATTGCTCTTTAACAGCCCTTCAAACCGCTCGCGCGGCCAAAGGGGAGATCGGATGAGACTTGCCAGAACCCGTTTTTGCCCTGAGAAACCCTTGCGGGTTTCGAAGGGCTGGCTTGAGAGCCGAACGCCTGGCCCGTGAGGACCAGGTGGAGAGTCGTACTCGCCGAAGCGAGTCGTGCTCCCTTTTCTTTTAGAAAGGAGGTGATCCAGCCGCAGGTTCTCCTACGGCTACCTTGTTACGACTTCACCCCAATTGTGAATCATACCTTGGGCGCCTGCCCCCTTGCGGTTGGCTTGGCGACTTCTAGTACAGCCCACTTTCGTGATGTGACGGGCGGTGTGTACAAGGCCCGGGAACGTATTCACGGCGCCGTTCTGATGCGCCATTACTAGCGATTCCGGCTTCATGCAGTCGAGTTGCAGACTGCAATCCGAACTGAGCGCGCTTTTTTGCGATTAGCTCCCCCTCGCGGGTTTGCAACGCTTTGTGGCGCGCATTGTAACACGTGTGTAGCCCTGGACATAAAGGCCATGCTGACTTGACCTCATCCCCACCTTCCTCTCCGTTATCCGGAGCAGTCCTCATAGAGTTCTCCCTTGCGGGTAGCAACTATGAGTAAGGGTTGCGCTCGTTGCGGGACTTAACCCAACACCTCACGGCACGAGCTGACGACAGCCATGCAGCACCTCTACACAGGTCCCTTGCGGGAAGGCCCCATTTCTGGAGCTGGTCCTGTGCGGTTCAAGCCCAGGTAAGGTTCTTCGCGTTGCGTCGAATTGAACCACATGTTCCACCGCTTGTGCGGGCCCCCGTCAATTCCTTTGAGTTTCAGCCTTGCGACCGTACTCCCCAGGCGCAGGACTTAACGCGTTAGCTACGGGACTTGCCCCGTACAGGGCAAACCCCAAGTCCTGATGGTTTAGGGCTAGGACTACCAGGGTATCTAATCCTGTTTGCTCCCCTAGCTTTCGTCCCTCAGCGTCAGTTGTGATCCAGCGAGCCGCCTTCGCCTCGGATGTTCCTACGGATATCTACGCATTTCACCGCTACACCCGTAATTCCACTCGCCTCTCTCACACTCTAGCACAGCAGTTTCGTTAGCAGCCTCTGCGTTAAGCGCAGAGATTTCACTATCGACTTGCTACACCGCCTACGGACCCTTTACGCCCAGTAATTCCGAGCAACGCTGGCCCCCTACGTATTACCGCGGCTGCTGGCACGTAGTTAGCCGGGGCTTCTTATACCCGTACCGTCATACCCTTGCGGGCATTCTTCCGGGTCGAAAGGGGTTTACACTCCGAGAAGCTTCATCCCCCACGCGGCGTTGCTGCATCAGACTTTCGTCCATTGTGCAAGATTCCCCACTGCTGCCTCCCGTAGGAGTCTGGACCGTGTCTCAGTTCCAGTGTGGCCGGCCAACCTCTCAGTCCGGCTACCGATCATTGCCTTGGTGAGCCATTACCTCGCCAACAAGCTAATCGGCCGCGGATCCCTCTTGTGGCGACTTGCGCCTTTGATCGCAGCAGCATGTGCCATCGCGATGTTATGCGGTATTAGCCCAATTTTCACTGGGTTATTCCCCACCTCAAGGAAGGTTATCCACGTGTTACGCACCCGTTCGCCACGCGCCCACAGCCTGTATTGCTACAGAATGCTGCGCGTTCGACTTGCATGTGTTAAGCACGCCGCCAGCGTTCGCTCTGAGCCAGGATCAAACTCTCGTTTGAAACCTGATGTTTCGACCGTGGTGATTTGCATCGCCACGATCGGAACGAACTGTTAAATCGCTCGGTTATCTCAATATTCCCTTGTCCCGGTACACCCGAAACAAGAGAGAAACCAAACGGGTTCTGGCATGTATCATCCGATTGTCAAAGAGCAGGTCATCCCAGGTCAACTGGAAGGACTACAGACGAACCGCCATAATACCGAAGCACCCCCGTAGTGTCAAGCGCAGTTTTTAGCTCAAAACATCAACCCCTGTTGAAATTTCAGCAACTTGTGGATTTCTGGTTACCTGTAATCCGCGCGAGAGCGCTACTCGATCCTTGTGAATCGGAGACCGCTTTCAAGAGCGCAGCTTGACATCGCTTCAGCGCTTCTTTGTCATCCTCTCGCCACTGGGATCGCCGCCCGGTGATGTGAGTTTGAACTCCCCGGAATCTTTTGCAGGCAATTGAATGTCGGCAATTCCCAAGACCTGCAATCCTTCTCTCCTTCCTATGGCTTGTACTCCGGTATCGTCAGAATAGATGCACGAAACCCGTAGAACCTTCCCAATCGCGACAATTTGCCTATCGAACTTCACTTTTGTCCACGTTGCCGACAAACCTTGTCTCTTGTCACCCTTGGCCATCGCCGCGTCAGTAAAAAGGGAGAGTTCGAGTGCTGCACGTAGATCGAACGGGGCAATAATCCACTTGGCGTTTTTCGTCAACTCCTGAATGATGTCATTTCTCGCCTTCCCGCTCTTGATGAGTATTTCGCTCAGCGCGGGTGTGGGGACAACGATTTGGTCTCCTCTTCCGTTAAGATCAGCAAGTAGAAATTCAATGCGGTCCCTCGCATCCGTTATCGGATGTTTGGCAGTTGGCACAAACATCAGAGCTAGAAATGTGGTGTCAAACTCAACCATGTCAATCGTTGCCGTTTCTGATTCTTTCTATTTCAGCGAGCGGGTCTTTCAGTGAAACAAGTTCGTTATTCGGAATCGCGCGCAGGCGGGTAATTGCTTCAGAAAGCGTAGTCGCGTCCAAACTCTCAAAGCTTTCGATATCGAAAAACAACATCTCCCAAATTCCCTGCTCGTTTCTGTACCACTTGCCCCTTCCATATGCCCTAATTGGGCTTCCCCAGATATAAGGGCCCAATTTTTTCACGATCTCCCGACTCGCGTTGCAAATATACTGACGACCCTCGTATACCAAATGAACGGGAAGCGTTTCATCAATCCCGCCCAGTCTGACAACCATTCCGGCAACGGAACCTTCCTGCCAAAATGGTCCAAACGTTTCTTGTTTCTTGTCTCTAACGAGTGGGTAGCTAACAACTACGTCGCCATTCTCTTGTTTCAATTCTGCCCAAAGCTCATCTTCCTTGAGCATCACGCGAAGGGTAGAATTCGCTTTTACCGCGTCCCTCGGTCCTCTCTTGAGCGTTGCCCGTTTCACGCGCCGAAATATTCTCTCCTCGTATTCTTGATCAACCTCAATCACGCAGGGCACGCTTCCCGTTTCAACCCGCAAGAAATGAACATGATGCTTATTACCGAACAGGACAGAGAGCTCTACCAGATACTTTGCGAGTCGCGCCATCGGGAGGGCGTGCGGAGTCGTGCCTTCGATGTGGAATCGAAGTTCCTTCTTAGCCACTGTCTCCCCCTTGTAGTACACTACTACTGTCCCGTGGCGGATTGGTGTTACGAGCACCGTTCCGTCTTACGGGTGGGGAGATAGACCAGGTGCGTGAGTGCGACAGAGAGTCCAATTCACGCCCTAGAACAGCACTAACTGCTTGGACTCACGCGGCGTTTGGCGCTTCTGCGTGAGTCCCGGTTACGTAAGACCCGTTCCAGCTTGGCTTCACAGCAAGTATAACTCTCTCATTGGGCTCAATTTTGCTCGGATTATATCGCGAATTCATCTGAATACCTTCGAAGATGTCTTCCAACCCACGGGGCTCACGCCAAACTCGCTGCGAAACGCGCGGTTAAAATTCGAGACGTCGCCGAAACCGCAATCGAGCGCAATATTTAGGACCTTCTCGCGTTCCGTCGCGAGACGTGATGCTGCGTCGCGCAGGCGCGCTCGACGCACATATTGATGCGGCGTAATTCCCGTCAGGCGCTCGAATGTGCGCAGGAAATGGTACGGGCTCAAGCCTGCTTCGCGCGCCAGGCCGCCTAGTCCCAATGCAGCGTCCGGACGATGCTCGATCGCGCGCACGCTGCGCGTTACTCGCGCGATTGCACTTGGCGGAGCGTTCTCCGTGCGCGACGAGATGCCGCGTTCGGCTCGCACTGTTGCTGCGGCGAGTTCGACGCTCAGCTCTTCCCACGGCGTGTCGGCCGAATACTCGAGGGCCGCGCGGGCTCTCGCAATCAGCGACGACAATTCTCGCAGCGGAGGCAGGCGCAGCAGGCGAAATCCGCGGTCACTTTTTTTCACGCCTGCGTCGGAAGCGATTCGCTCGAAATATTCGGGCGCAAACTGGAACGAGAGGCAACGGTCGCCGGCTGCGTGTTCGTGGCCTACTTCGAAATTCTGCCCGGCATTTCCGAGCAGCAACGAGCCCGGCGTCATCAGTTCATTGCGAATCGCGCCGTTCGCCGAGCCCCCTATTGCCGAACGTTGTTTTACCGAAGCTTGTTTTACCGAACCTCGTTTTACCGAACCTCGTTTTGCTGAACCTCGTTTTGCTGAACTCCCGTTCGCCGAACCCCCGTTCGCGAAACTCTGACAAGCCGAGCCGCGATATTGAAACGTTCCCGCCAGCACCATCGCGATTGACACATTCCCGTGCCGCTCCTCAAAAATCGGGTCCTGCGGGCCAGACGCGCAAATCAAATCCTCCACCACCCAGCCATCGCCTCGTGCCAGCACACGGCAAGTCGGATGACAGGCTGGGGCGCCCGTGGCCGCGCGCCGGGCTAAAGCCTGCTGCAATTCGACCGCAATTTTTGCCAAGACCCTGCCTCCTCTTCCGCCTAGTCTAGCGCATACGACGCACATTCAAGGAGGACGCAAAAATGACCGCGAGCGCAGTAACACAAAAGCACGATTTTATCGGCCTTCTGGCAGCTCCCGGAAGATCGCCCGAAATCCCCGAAGAAAACGACGTCTACGGATGGCTCGTGGGCAGCTGGGATCTTGAAGTTCTGCACTACGCAGCCGTTGACGTCGCGCCGCTGCACATCCAAGGCGAAGTTCATTTCGGCTGGGTACTCGAAGGCCGCGCCATTCAAGACGTATGGATCATGCCGCGCGTATCGGAGCGCAATGCCAATCTCGGCAAGACGAACAACACGTACGGGACCACGCTGCGCATCTGGGACGCGTCCATACAAGCCTGGCGCATCCGCTGGATCAACCCAGTGACGAATCACTACGAACAGCAAACCGGCCGCCGGGTTGGCCCCCGCAAGGACGACGACATCGTGCAGGTCGGCGCACGCATGGACGGCACGCCGACGCGCTGGCGGTTCACCGAAATCACGGCGGATTCCTTCCACTGGATCGGCGAATCACTCAACGCCGACGGTGCCACCTGGAAACTCGAAGGCGAATTTCGCTGCAAGCGGACGAGGTGAGGTGGGATCGAGTGCGAGATCGCGCGCAAGCCAGGTTCGATGGATTGTGACGTAACAAAAGCGCACAGGCAGGAGTGCCTGTGCCACTTTGTCCCTACTGAATCTCTACGGCGGCTAAATTTGACGCAATCGAAGTGAAAGGCGAAGTCATCCAATCGAAAAAAGGGAGGAACATACAATGACCAGCGCAACGGCAGCCACCATGAACCAGGACAAAGCACTCCGCGAACAAGTCGTAAAACTCCTCACCGATAGCGAAGCCCACGCCAATTTCGAAACGGCCGCCAAGGACATGCCCGCCGACTTGCAAGGCAAGCGTCCGAAGGGCGCAGTACACTCCCCGTGGGAAATTCTCGAGCATCTCCGCATCGCGCAATGGGACATTCTCGAGTTCGCGCGCAACGCCGGACACAAATCGCCCGAATTCCCGGAGGGTTATTGGCCGAAATCGCCCGAACCTCCTGACGCAAAAGCCTGGGAAAAAAGCGCCGCCGCATTTCGCGCCGATCGCAAAGCTCTCTGCGATCTCATCAACAGTGAATCCACTGAGCTATTCGCGAAAATTCCCCACGGCGACGGCCAAACGATCCTGCGCCAAGCCCTGCTGGCCGCCGACCACAACGCCTACCACATCGGCGAACTAATTCTCCTACGCCGCATCCTTGGCGCGTGGGATTAGTGGCGCCGTTCGGGCTTTTTCAGTAGGGGCACCGGATGCCGTGCCCGAACGCGATGCTTGTCACCGCTACGGGCAAGGCTTCAAGAAATTTACATAGTTCCGTGCATTGAGATGCGCGGACGGACGAACTTAGAGTCGGGATAAGGAAGAATGATCACCCAAAAGGAGGAGCGGCTAGATCCTGTCCTGGAGTGACTGCACACGGTGGCCCTTCGCGGTCTTTGCAGTTTGACCGGGTTGGAAGCCATCTCTAGCCGCTCTTCTTCAGCCTTGTAGACTCCGACCATTTCAGCGAACTCAGCGGTTCCCAATCAACCGAGGTAAGGGGTCGTGCCACGTTTGAAGTGTGTGTCGCACCTACGGCGCTCGCCCAACGAGCCCCCGTCGAACCCAGGGCTTTCCGCCCTGGGCTAACTTATACCGCGCCTAACGGCGCTTAATTCTTGGTCGATCGTAACGCGCTACAAGGCGCTTCGAATCAACGCACCAAAACGGGCATAAAACAGGTTAGGTTTAATATGCGGTTCCGCGATTCGAGACTTTTCTAAAAACCATAGAATCATACAGATGCAGATTTCTAATATACGGAAAAAGGGGGTTTTTGAGACATTGCGACTGAAGCTAAAGCAAGGGTCTGCATCTATGATGATTCGGCGTCAAATCAAGGCTGTTTTCTGCGTTCTTGACCGAATAGAATTCATGGGAATCACTGCATTTAAACTGAGGTGCCAAACTTGAGTCGCGCTCGCCTGCCTATTCTCGTCCTTATGATATTTATCATGATATTTATCGACGGCCTTTTGCATTGCCCTGGCGCGCTCGCGTGGGGCTGCGAAGGCCATCAAACGATTGCGCTAATCGCCAAGCAGAATCTCAATCCCCATGCGCTGGCGATGGTGAATCAGATCCTCACCGATAATCCTGTCGACCCAACGCTCGACCGCTTCTGCAAGCCAATCGCAACCGATCCAATCGAAGACGCTTCAACTTGGGCGGACGATTACCGCAAAGCGCATCCCGAAACCGGCGGCTGGCATTACATCGACATCCCTCGCGGCGTCGCAAAGGGAATCTTCACATGCGACCCGTTAAAAAGCTGCGTCACGCTCGCTCTTGCCGAGCAGGTGAAGATTCTCCGGGACCCGGCGAGCGATCCCGCGGAGCGGGCGAACGCGCTACGATTCATCATCCACTTTGCGGGCGATATTCACCAGCCGCTGCATTGCAGCACGAACAACGACCGCGGCGGGAACTGTGTACCCGTCACGTACTTCGGCCAAAAGCCGCTAGAGACCGATCAGATCAACGCGACGTTTCAGCTGAACCTCCATGGAGTTTGGGACGCGCAGCTCGTGGAGCGCATCGCGGGCAGCAAAAGCATCGAGCAGTTCGCCGCTACCATCGAGAAGAGGTTCAAGCCTCAATTCGCAACGTGGCAGGAGGAGGGCGTCAACTTCGACAACTGGGCGTGGGACAGCCACGAGATGGCGGAACGAGTCACTTACGGAGCGCTCAATAGAAAGATCCCGGTCGAAACTCCCGAGCCGGTAACTTCCTGCGCAGATGCAAATCACATTGCCGAGAGAATGCTGAAGCTAAACGAAAAGGTAGGACCGACGTACCAATCTTCCGTAACGCGCACGATCGAAGAGCAGCTCGCAAAGGCTGGCATCCGGCTGGCCATGATCCTGAACCAAATCTGGACCGCTAACTAGACCCGGACTGTTAGGAACAGCGCAGGCAATGGACGCCGGTGAGTTCTATGGTCGTGTAGTACCCAGCTCTGCGGTTCTTTACCTATTGTTACAGACCGGCTAAGTGGATTATGCTCCCGGCAGCTCTTCGCGCCGTGCGGGGGGCTTGGAACGAACCCAGTCTCGACCAACCAGTAAGCCAATCCAAATGTAATGGGGCGACGTACTAGCTTCAGGGCGGTTGCAGTCCAAATCAACAGGAGGATGGTGGAAACATGACTAAGTCCAAGAAGAGCTTGGTTGCAGGAGCAGCGCTGGCTGGGTTGTTGGCCGGAACTGCTGTCACAGTGCAGGCGTCGAACCTTCTCTCGAGCGCGAAGGGCAACACCTTCAGCTCGCAGGATGCGGGCGACAAAAAGGTGAAGGAAAAGCACGCCTGTAAAGGCCAGAATTCCTGCAAGGGCAAGGGCGGCTGCAAGTCGAGTGACAATGGTTGCAAGGGCAAGAACTCATGCAAGGGCAAGGGCGGCTGCGCGACCGACGGCTCCAAGATGCCGGACGCGAAGTAACTCGCTCGAGTCGTACCGCGTTACCTGACGGAGGGCCGGCAAGAATTCTTCGGCCCTCCTTCTATCTCAACTTGCTTTGCGTGCTTGGGGAATTGGATGCCTGCAAATCGGTTCAACGGATTCACGGATTACGGCGTGGGAATCGGGCTGCGCGCGCCGCACTATCACCACATTCTTACCGAGAAGCCAGTCGTGGACTGGTTTGAAATCATCTCTGAAAATTTCATGATTGACGGCGGGCGGCCGCTGCGGATTCTCGATCAAATTCTCGAGCAGTATCGCGTGGTGCAGCACGGCGTTTCCATGTATTTCGGGTCCGCGGAAAAGCCGAACGGCGAGCACTTGCGGCGATTGAAAGATTTGGTGAAGCGCACCAAGACGCCGTGGGTTTCCGACCATCTCTGCTGGGGCAGCGTCGATGGCCGCTACACGCACGATCTGCTTCCGATGCCTTACACGTTCGAAGCGGCCGGCATTACCGCGCAGAAAGTTCGCGAAGTGCGGGATTTTCTGGAGACTCCGGTGGTGGTTGAGAACGTGAGCAGCTATGCGGAGTTCCACGTTTCTGAAATGACGGAATGGGAATTTCTGAACGAGGTGGTGGAGCGGGCGGATTGCGGGATTTTGCTCGATGTGAACAACATTTACGTCTCTTCGAAGAACCACAACTTCGATCCGTTTACGTATGTGAATAGCATTCCAGCGGACCGCGTGGCGCAGATTCATATCGCTGGTCATTCGAAATTCAAGAAATACATTCTCGACACACACGATCATCCGGTGATCGATCCGGTTTGGAAGCTATACGAGCGCGCCATCGAACGCGTGGGGCACACGGCGACCCTGCTGGAATGGGACGACAGCATTCCTTCATTTCAGGAAGTGCATGATGAAGCGCTGAAGGCCAATAAGTTTCTCGCGAGTGCCTCGCTCGCTACCGCGGTATGAGCCTCCTGAGTATTCAGCGGCGCATGGCGCGTGCGGTAATGACGCCTCTTACTCCTGCTGAGCGTATGCGCACGACAGCCCCCGATGGCCGCTCGTTGCGCAAAGTCGCATCCGACATCATCAAGCCGAATGACCGGCTGACCTCGTTTGAGCGCCTGGAAATTTACAACCGGCAATACTGGTTTCGAGTGCTTTCGGCGTTTGCTGAGGATTTCCCAGGGCTCCGAGCTGTGCTTGGCGAACGCAAATTCGACGCGGCTGCGAAGGCTTATATCAACGCTTGCCCTTCGACATCCTTTACGCTTCGAAACCTCGGGTCAAAATTGGAGGCCTGGCTGCGCAAGAATCCGAAATGGGCCGGGTCACGCCGAGAACTGGCACTCGACATGGTCCGGCTGGAGTGGGCCGACATTGATGCTTTCGACGGAAAAGCGGAACCGGCTTTAAAACCCGAGGATCTCGCCGGGGCCGATCCCGAAACGCTACGTTTGCAGCTGCAACCCTATATTCATCTTCTCGATTTGCACTATCCGGTGGATGATCTGCTGATTGAGTTGAAGAAAGACGAAGAGGACACGGATTTCGCGAGCAACGCTTTCAACGAACGCCATAAGCAGAAGCGCGTGCGCGCAGTGGCGCGGCTGAAACCTTCGACGATCTTTCTTGCCGTGCACCGTCTTGATGATTCGGTGTATTTCCGGCGTCTAGAGCGCGAGGAATTTTTGATTCTGAGGGAGCTGCGCGCCGGCAAGACTTTGAGCCGAGCTGTCGACGCCGCTTTACGCAAGAGCTCGATCGCAGCGGAAGACAGACCCGCGCAAATTCAGAGCTGGTTCCAGACCTGGTCTACGCTGGGCTGGTTCTGCCGCTCCATGACCGCGAAAAAGAAATGAGCGGCCCGCGGGAACAAATCCAAAACCTGTACGGCTTGCTGGTGCGAGTGGCTTCAAGCTTGCAGTCGGCGTTTCTGCTGTGTATTCGCGTCTATTTCGGCCTCTGGCCGGCTGGCATTGCGCTGAACGGGTGGGGAAAGCTTCACAATCTCCCGCACGTTACAGAGTTTTTCGCCAGCCTTGGGCTTCCGGCGCCGGGGGCCACTGCCGCTTTTGTCTCCACGTTCGAATTCGTGGCTGGGATTCTGCTGGCAGTTGGGCTGCTATCGCGCGTCGCGGCGCTAGGCCTCGTGATCGACATGCTCACTGCCTACATCACATCCGACCGCGATTCGCTCTCCAGTTTCTTCGCTGATCCGTCCAAGTTTTACAATGCGGACCCGTTTATCTACCTCGCCTTTGCCCTGGTGATCCTGATCTTCGGACCCGGCAAGATCGCGCTCGACTATCTGATCGAGAAGAAGTACGCAAATCGGGGTCAAGTCAACAGCTGACGTCACCTATATTTTCGATGCTGCTCTGATTTTGGTTCCAGCAAAACCTCCTTTCATCGCATCCTACTAAGTGATGACTACACGCCCCGGCCTTTCCGCAATTCATCATGTTTCGCGTAGCAGCTTTCGAATTTTAATTCCGGTATTCTTCTTTCTGCTCCTGGTTCCCGCATCATGCGTCCCGGCGGATGAAATGACGTCCACAATTCTGGTCGGCTCATCGCGAATCGACGTGCATATCGAAAGTGGTCCGATGGAGCTCTCGAATCAGGAGTTAATGCAGTGGGTGCGTATGGCGGCGGATTCCGTCTCAACCTACTACCAGCGCTTCCCCGTTCCTCAAGTGGAGCTTCGAATTATTCCCGCGGACGGTCGAGGCGTGCGCGGGGGAAAAACCTTTGGCGCAAGGAACGGAGGGCGCATTTCGATCCACGTGGGCAAGGAAACAACGGTGAACGGGCTGAACTCCGACTGGATGCTGACGCACGAAATGGTGCATCTCTCGTTCCCTTCGATGGCGGATGAACACCACTGGATCGAGGAGGGAATCGCCACGTATGTGGAGCCGATTGCCCGCGTGCGGGCCAAGCATATGGACGCGCACGAAATGTGGTTTGAGCTGGTGCGCGACCTGCATCAAGGCCTGCCGCAGGCTGGGGATGAAGGGCTCGATAACACACACACCTGGGGCCGGACTTACTGGGGCGGCGCGCTTTTCTGCTTTCTCGCGGACATCGAAATCAACAAGCAGACGAACAATCGCAAAGGCCTCGACGACGCGTTGCGTGGAATTCTGAACGCCGGAGGGGAAATTCGCTATGATTGGCCGATCGAAAAGGCGCTGACAGTTGGCGACCAGGCTGCCGGAGTTTCCGTTCTTCTTCCACTCTATCAGAAAATGAGAAATCAGCCCTACCAGGTTGACCTCGCCGCGTTGTGGAAAGAACTCGGAGTTGAGCGCGATGGCGACACTGTGAAATTCATCGATTCAGCTCCTCTTGCTAAAGCACGCGAGGCGATTACGTTTGGCGCTTCCACGAGTCCGCAGCTAAAACCCGCCGCCGCTACCCAGGCAGTTGAAGCTGGGCGCCGTTCGCGAAACTCGCGCTAAAGCTGCTCAGGGGTCATCACAGCTTTTCAGCACAAAGCGAACCATTCTCGATCTCTTTCACAGGATCTCCAATTCCGAATCTAATAGCATTTCTTCCATAAAACTATGAAATTCAGGATTGCGTAGACTCGCCTCTGAGGCAAATTCCGTAAGTTACTGAAAATTAAAACCGTATTTTTGTATGAGGCTGGGCATCAACGTGCCATACAGCGATTAGGGGATGAGTTCTCCCGGGGTGTTTTTACGACTTTTCAACGACATTTTGATTCTCGCTTAAGTCTTCGGGGAGGGTGTATGAACTGGAAGAGATTTGCGGTATTCACATTCGCGGTACTGGCTGTCCTGCTCCTCGGCTATCAGCCGACATGGGCGCAAGCGACGAACGCAACGGGCAGCATTGAAGGGGTTGTAACAGACCCGCAAGGCGGGGTTCTGCCGGGCGTCAAAATTACGGTCACGCGCGCGGATACGGGTCAGGTAATCGACTTGACCTCAAGTTCAGCGGGAAATTTCTCCACCGGTGCGATCGTGCCAGGCAATTACGTAGTGCGCTTTGAGGCGCCCAGTTTTAAGACATATCAGACGAATGTGGTGGCTCAGGTCGGCCAGATCACAACGGCAAACGCAAAACTAGAAGTGGGTGCTTCCTCAACAGTCATCGAGGTTACGGGCACGGCTGTTTCAGTGAATACAGAGCAGTCGCAGTTGTCCGGAGACTTGACTGCATCACAGATTGAAAATCTTCCTATCAATGGCCGGAACTTCCTCGATCTCGCGCAGCTTGAGCCGGGCGTCCAGATTCAGGACGGCGGCAACTTCGATCCGACCAAGATTGGATTTTCTTCGATCTCATTCGGAGGAAAGTTCGGCCGCAGCGCGAGGATTTCAGTGGATGGCGTGGACGTCAGCGACGAAAACGTCGGCACGACAACGACTGGTATTCCGGCCGGCGCGATTCAAGAATTCCAGCTCGCGCAATCCAGTTTGGACATTTCGAATGACTTGACTTCAGGCGGGTCGGTCAACGTGGTGACGAAGTCGGGCTCGAACTCCCTCCATGGCGAAGGGTTTGGACTTTTCCGCGATGACTCCCAGGCGGCCGCTTATCCGGGTGGCGCGAAATTCCAACGGGGCCAGTATGGTGGGGACGTGGGCGGGCCCATTCTCAAGGACAAGCTGTTCTTCTTCGGTGACGGTGAACGGTTGCTTGCTCATGACGCCGGCGGCGTACTTGTGGCACCGCCATTGAGTAGTTTCTCAGGCACTTTTCCCTCGCGGTTCAGTGACACGAGCGCGATCGGCAAGCTCGATTATGCGATCTCAAAGAACATCAAGGCATTCGGACGATTTAGTTATTGGCAAGCCTCTGACGTAGGCAACTTTGGAGGTGCGGCCAACTATTCCATTTATGACAACAAGGACCGCACCAAGACGGTCGCGGGCGGCGTGGATTTCAATGAGGGCTCTTTCACTCACAGTTTCCGAGCCGAATATCTGAAGTTCGTGAACGTAATCTCGGATGCAGTGCTGGGCAGCAGCCTCCCGTTTGCATCCGTTCCCAATGAGATCCTTCTGAGTGGCACTGGATTCGAGAGCGGGCCCAGCTTCCTAGCACCACAGTCTACGATCCAGAGCGATCGCCAGGTAAAGTACGACGGCAGCCATGTCTGGGGATCACACATCATCCGGTGGGGCGTGGATTATAACCGAATTACGGGCTGGACGTTTGCCAGCTTCTTCGGAATAACGCCGCAGGATGTATCCTCTTTCCTCTTTGTGCCTTCAGGATTCGCTTCACTTTGTCCCGGCATCACAAACCCTGCCGGATGCCCCTTGAACTACACGGCCGACACCGTGACGATGGGGAACGGCGAAGGGTCTTTCACCGAACTGAAGCGCTTTGGAAAACCGGCCGGCGGTCTGGGTCCAGACAACAGGCTCGGCGCCTACATTGGTGATAGTTGGAAAGTAAAGCCAAACTTCACCCTGAGTTATGGCCTCCGGTATGACCGGGATACTGGCCGCACCGATAGCGACATCTCGCTTCCTGCAATCAACAATATCATCCCAGGGGCGGGAAATGCGGTTCGGCAGCCCAACACTAACTTCGCGCCTCAAGCAGGGTTTGCATGGGATCCCAAGAGTGACGGCAAGACGGTGATCCGGGGCGGAGTTGGGATTTTCTATGACAATATCGTGTTCAATGACGTTCTGTTTGACCGCGAGCTGAAGCTGGCATCCGGCCAATTCAACGCGACTCAAAATGCGTGTAATAGTGGTCCCGTTGGAGGCGCGGGGACTGGGGGGGTAGTAGGGTTCGGAGACGGGACGGCACATCTCCTCGGCGTCACAGGAGCACTCGCCGGGATGCCCACACCTGCCCAACAAGCCATCTCGAACGCAATCTGCAACACCCCGATTGGGGCCACCGTTGGGGCGGCCGGAGGAAATTGCGCAGGACAGGTCTTTGCCAACTGCACCGCGGCCTTCCAGACTGCTCTCCAAGCTTCCTATGCGGCCAATCCGGTGGGGGCGAACGGGATCTTCCTGCCGACCAACTTGCAAAACGGGGGAGTAAACCTTACGGGAGCAGGTTTCCTCGACCCGAATTACAAATCTCCACGGTCGATTCAAATGAACATAGGGGTGCAGCGCGAGTTGCGGCCCGGAATGGTATTTAGCGCTGACTATGTTCGAAACGTCGGGTTACATTACTTGCTGTCGACCGATATCAACAAGTCTGGAGACGTTTCCAACTACGATCAAGCCTTGGGTGCGGCAGCCGTCGCAACTACGTTGACAAACTGTGGAGTGGCAACGGTCGCCGAGGCAATCGTGCTTTGTCCATCGAATCCATCCGGCGCGCCGGGTCCATACACACCGAGGCCGGCCACCATGGCCGACTTCTCTGGGAACGGCCTCGATTCCGCAAACGACAAGGGTCCCTTTCCTTGCCCGAACTGCGCATTCGCAGGGAGCAACAGGACTGTCGGCGCCTTCTATGAGTTCCATTCAGGCGGCCGATCGGTATACAACGGCATGGACCTGAAATTAGTGCAAAATGTTCAGCACCCATTCAAAGGCCTCAAGTACTTGAACTTCCAGGCCACCTACACATTTTCGCGTTACGTTAACGCCGGATCGATAGCATCGGGCGCGAACATAGCAGGCGGCGACGCGGACTTCGTGTCAACTGGTCTCAACAATCGCAATCCACTAAGCCTTATTGGTCCAGGCTCTCTGGATCGAACGCACCAGTTCAATTTCGGCGGATACGGCGATTTGCCGCTCGGCTTCCGTCTTGGACTGATTTCCCACTTCTGGTCTCCGTTCGCAACCACGCCAACGGTGCTTCCAGTGGCAACCGCGGTGAGTGCCGGTCCAGACGGGATTTTCACGTCAGACTTCATTGGCAGCGGTCAGGTAGGCAATCCACTGCCGATCGCCGAGACGGATTCGTCATGCGGCACAATGGGTGGAAACTGTAATTACAACCTCTATCATGTCGGGGCGTACGGGCGCTCACTGGGACCAGGGGGACTCACACAGGCAGTGGCTAACTATGATGCCACTATAGGTGGTACGCTCCCGACTCCGGCGGGACAGGCGCTTATCAATCAGGGCCTGTTCACACTGACACAGTTGCAAGAACTGGGCGGGGTGGCAACTAAGGTGCCTGCCGTCGTCCCAGGGCAAGTTGGACTCGGTTGGCTGAAGGCCTTCGACCTGGAATTCAGCTGGGTTGGGCACTTCTGGCACGAGCGTTTGACGCTTCAGCCGAGCGTAAACTTTTATAACTTGTTCAACTTCTCCAACTTCGACTCAGCTGCCAATACGCTCGCGGGCCAGCTCAACGGTAACCCCGGCTCGATCAACGGCACGGTGCAACTTGGCCGCCCCGATCGCATCGGCGCGGGCACCGGCGTATTCGCCTTCGGCGCTCCTCGGACGATTGAGTGGGGGCTGAAGCTTCAATTCTAGCCCGAGATGGGCTCGCGGCGATTTGAGCGAGCCTGCTTCGGCGAGTTAAAATGCCACCGGCTCCGGCGACCCCGGAGCCGGTGGCGTTTTTCATTTGCGGATTTACCGACGCCGCGGTATTAGAGATCTATCGTCCGCACAAAGGAGGCGTTATGCGGCAATTTCCTTTGTGGATTTGCTTATTTTTTATCTCTGTTTCCTTCGCTTTCAGTCAGCATCAAAAGCCACCCGGAATTGTGACAGCCGATCAGCAATCGAATCAGCCTCTCGAACCGCCGATGCAACCGCACAGCCGGAAGGTCGACGTTGAACAGGTGAAGCAGGAAGCGGACGAACTGAAGAAGCTAGCGGATGGTGTGCCAGCTCAGATTGAGCTTCTAGCGAAAAATCAGTATCCGAAGGACCTCAACGAGAATCTCAAGCGCATCGAGAAATTGGCGAAACATCTTCGCAGTGAAATAACGCCGTGAGTTTCGCTATGGCAGAGACAGCGCCACATGGCACTGCAGAGTCAGATCCTGAATGCACAGAGGCCGCTAGTAAGCCCAGCGCAGCAGCATTGCCCCTGTGGTGTATCCGGCGCCCACGGAAATCAACAGCACCAGATCGCCTTTGCGGAGGCGCTTTTGCTCGAGCGCGTCCATGAGCCCAAGAGGAATCGTGGCGGCCGTGGTGTTGCCGAAGTGGTCGATGTTGATGAGGATTTTCGAATCGTCCACGCCCAGGCGTTCCTGCATTGCGCGAATGATGCGTAGATTGGCCTGGTGGGGTACGACGAGGGCAAGGTCTCGGCTCGTCAGTCCATTGCGCTCCAAAATTTCGACCGCCAGTTCGCTCATCCGGCGCACAGCATATTTGAAAACTTGCGCGCCTTCTTGGTGAACATAGTGCATGCGCTTGTCGACGGTTTCGTGCGACGAGGGATGAAGGGAACCGCCTGCTGGCATGTACAGGTTGCAGCCACCCGAGCCGTCCACATCGTTGACGAAATCTATGATGCTTTCAGACTCCGACTCTGCCGGCTCGACGAGCACAGCTCCTGCTCCATCACCAAACAAGACGCAAGTCGCGCGATCCTTGAAGTCGAGAATCGAAGTCATCACATCGCTACCGATTACGAGCACTTTTTTGTGCGAGCCGGCTCCCACGAACTGCGCGCCTACGGTGAGGGCGTAGACGAACCCCGAGCACGCCGCTGAAACATCGAATCCCCAGGCTTTCGAAGCTCCCAAACGATCCTGGATCAAGCAAGCCGTCGACGGGAACAACATGTCCGGCGTAACCGTGGCAAGGACGATCATTTCAATTTCTTCCGCGGGGACGCCTCTTGCCTCCAGCAGCTTTCTCGCGGCTTCGGTTCCCAGATGCGAACTGGCCACACCTGGATCGGCATAATGCCGTTCGACAATGCCCGTACGCGTGCGAATCCATTCGTCCGTTGTGTCTGTGATCTTCTCGAGATCGGAGTTGGTCACCACGCGTGGCGGCACATATCCGGCCACTCCTGTAATCTTCGCGGCAATGCGTCGGCCCATTACACTCTCCGTGTGCCCAGAATAATCCGGCGATTGTATGCAATCGCGCTCCAGCAAGACAAGCTTTTAAGCCTTAGAATTGGAATTTGTCGAGGCTTAGTCTGAGGGAACAATTTCGTAACGGTAGGTGATTTTCGCGGTTTTTCCGAGCATCGCGGCCACCGAACAATATTTCGTTTCGCTCAGCTCGATTGCATCGCGAACGGCTTTTTCGTCAAGCTTACCTGTCAGCCGATACAGGATTTCGATTTTCGTCCACACTTGAGGGTGATCGGGGCAGTCATCGCCGGAAACGGTTACCTCAAGCGCACGAAGATCCTGCCGCTTTTTCCGCAGAATTGATACGACGTCGACTGAGGTGCACGCGCCCAGCGCCCCGAGGAGCGTTTCCTTGGGGCTCGGTCCTTTCTTGTGTTCATTCGCGCCGTCGAACAAGACGCTCTGTCCTGAAGGCATCGTAGCGAGAAACTCCTCGTCACCCTTCCATTTCACTTTCGCACTTCGCATCATCGTCTCCGGCGCGAATAAAATCGGCCACACAAGACTTTACCGGGAAGGATTTCTCGCGTCCAGCATGACGGGAGAAAACGTGTGGGAGTGCTCTACGCGAGCGCTGAATCGCTCGGACGAACCGAAGCGTTTACGCCGACCTCGACGGTTTGCCGAGGGGAGCGGCGCATCGTCTCGATGAACACTCGTACGAGCGAGGGATCGAACTGGTTCGCGGCGCAACGCTCGAGCTCGAGGAAGGCGTCCTCGGGAGACCGCGCTTTCTTGTAGGTCCGCTCTGAAGTGATCGTGTCGTATGCATCAGCGATTGCGATCAATCGAGCTCCATAGGGAATGCGTTCGCCTTCCATGCGATCCGGATAGCCGGTGCCATCATAGAACTCGTGATGATGGCGCACCATGAGCCGGATGCGTTTCATAGCCTCGAGCGGTTCCAGAATCTTCGCTCCCAGCTCAGTATGTGTCTTCATAGTCTCCCACTCAGTGGCATCGAGTGGTCCGGACTTGTTCAGGATCGGTTCGGGGATGCCGACTTTGCCGATGTCGTGCAGCAAGCCGGCGAGGCGTATCTCTTCCACTTGCGAGGGGTCCATGCCGAGAGCCTCCGCGATCATTACGGCGTACGCGGAAACCTTTTGCGAATGGCCTTGGGTGTAATGGTCTTTCGCGTCAATCGCGAGTGCCAGCGAAGTCACGGTTTCAACGACAGCCGGAGGGAGCGATTCGGTGGTCCCACCTTGTCCCTGCTCCGTGAGAGAACGCGTGAACTGCTCCAGTCGACGGTAAATTTCGTCGAACGCTTCCGGCCCTGTCGAGAACAAGCGCTTCAGGGTGACGCCAAGATATGCTTCGAGCACATCTTTTTTCCAGCGTTTCGTATCGTTCGGGTCGGTCTGCTCGGCGCTCGAAACAGAATTGCCGCCCTGGTGCTTCGAGAGGTACATCGAAGAGTCCGCCACCTGGATGAGTTCTTGCGGAGTGGAGCCATGGACCGGAAAGCCGGCTATACCGAAGCTGGCCGTGATGTTCTTATCGCGCAGGAGGGGATCGGATGCGATCCATCCTCGCAGCTTGCTTGCGAGCTGCCGTGCTTGCTCGACGGATGTTTCCGGCATCAGGATTACAAATTCGTCGCCGCCGTACCGCGCCACCACATCCGAACGGCGGCAATTCTGTTCGAGGATGTGGCCAACGCGCTGCAGCACAACGTCGCCTTCCAGGTGGCCGTAGAAGTCATTCACAAACTTGAACCGGTCCAGGTCCATGAGTACGAGGGAGAAAGGACGGTTTGCGCGCGTGGAACGCTTCCATTCCTGCGAAAGCGTTTCCATCAAGTAGCGGTGAGTCTTGACGCCGGTAAGGCCGTCGGTGATTGCCTGTTCTTGTGCCTTTTGGAACGTAATCGCGTTGTGCAGCGCTCCTGCAAAAAGGTCGGCGAGAGTTCGCAGAACAAGGACTTCCTCATCTGGAAAGCTGGATTTTTCGGACGACTCAACATACAAAACGCCGAGAAGACTATCGGCATACGAAACTGGCAAGGCGATTGCGGAGACGCTTCCCGGTACGATCAGGCGCGGAGTACCCGCGTTGACCTCGCGGACGATTGCGAGTTGCCCGCTTCGCGCCACCTGACCGATAAGACCTTCACCCAGTAAAATGCGGCGGCCAATCGCGTCGTGCCTCGCGCCTGCCTCGGCCTGAATCACAAGCTCTTTCGCGGAATAGTCTAGTACCGCGATTCCAATGTGATCGTAGGTAAGCCCGTTCTCGATTTCTGAGGCGATTTTTGCCAGCATTTCTTCCGGGTTCAGAGTGGTTATCGCATGGCTCGAAATATTGTTCACCAGGGTCAGATGCCGCGATTTTTTCTGCTCTTCTGCGAAGAGGCGCGAATTCTCAATCGCGATGCAGGCTTCGCTCGAAAGAACACGCAGAAGTTCCACGTGGCCTTCGTCGAAAACGCGTTCGTTAGGACTGTGCACGGCCATGACGCCGATGGCGCGATCGTAAAGAATCAGTGGCACCACGCAGATTGAACCCGCATCACGAGCGGGCTCAAATCCAAGCCGAGTCGTTTCCTGGTGAAAATGATCGCGGATCAGGAGCGGTTGCCTCTCGCGCACCACAAATTCGACCAAGTGGTTGCCCGGCGGACGAGTCCGTTTGGGTTGCCGTTCGCCGTCCAATACTTCAATCTCGAATCGCACTTCGTCGGCCTTGCCATCATAGAAGGCGATGAAAAAGCTGCTCACGTCGAGCAGTCTTCGAATCTCCGAATAGATACGCTCGAAGAGGATGTCCGGTTGTAGCGTGGAGCTGAGAGCTCGGCCGATTTCGTTCAAGATGTGAAGCTCTTCGCTTCGACGGGCCGTTTGCTGAATCAGGTAGCTGTTTTCAACCGCCATGCCGATCTGGTGTCCAAGGGCGAGCAAAAGCCGTAGTTCAGCAGCCGTAAAATTGCGGTTGTCCGGGGTCCCGAGCAGCAAAACTCCAAAGACGCGTTCCTTGGCCTGCAGGCTGATTCCCACAACTGTTCGAAGCCCTTGTTCGAGCAGCAGTTTGCGCAGATGCTGGAACTGTTCTTCTTTTTCGAGGGTACGGTAATCCGCATCGCTTCCGAGATTACGCAGAACTACAAGCCCCCCCAGGCGAGCTACGAGATTCACGATGTACTCGTCAAGATCGTCTTGCTGCGCGGCGGAACAGAATGCATCGCCCATGCCAGTGACGACGACGGAGGTGGGTCCTTCCGAATCGCCATAATGCAAGCACAGAGCCCCGGCCGGAATGCGCACGACGTTGAGAACTCGATCGAGCGCCTGTGCCAGCATTTTCTGAATTTCGCCGCCGACAAAACTGGACGTGGCGAGATTCAAGTTCGAAAGCGCCAGCATGTTTCGTTCGACGCGGCGCCGTTCCTCTTCGTAAACGGCCATCACCATCAGGACGGCAGCGAAAAGCTCCGGAAGAGCCACTATTGGAAGCAGATTAACATTTGCCAAAGGCGCGCCGAGTCGTGGTTGAAGGATGGTGGCGACGCGAAGAAGACCCCAGAAAACGAATGTGATGGAGAGCAGAAGATCCGCACGCGACTCCTGCTTCCGGCCTTCTTCCCAGAATGCGCGCGCGACGAGGAAAAATGTAAGGGTAACGGAGAGGCCTAATGGAGCGTGGATCCAACCGCGGTCAAATGCGACAGCCCACACCGCCAAAGCCGCACCGACCGCGAAAATCGCACGGAAGCGGACGGTCAACCGGCCATACAGCCTTGCAGAACAAAAGAAAGACAAGGCCGCAATTGCGAGAAGCCATTCGTTCGCACTCCACACCCATTTAGGCAGGGCGACCTGGGGAGGCAACACCATCGGCACAAAGTGTGCAGAAATCAAGAACCAGCCGATCGACCACGCGAGCAGATATTGCTGCCTTTTTTGCAGATAGACGTAGACGAAAAATAGAGCAAGCAGGAAGGCGCTCGCCAGCGGCACCACAGTCGTCGGATTGAGTTGGCTCAACAACTTAGCGCCTTATTCCTAATTAGGGTTCTCCGCCGAGAATATCAGAAAATTGCCAGCCTTCCGGCGACGTGTCCAGTCAAGTTTCGTGGAGGTCAACGTCCGGGGAGTCGTGGATAGGACGCCAAATCGACACGAAATCTGGGCTGAAACACGAGCGCCGCATCCAACCGTGACTATGGCTGATGGGTCAAAAATGGTCAACAGTACCCTCGTACCAACTCCCGTCGTTTCATCTGTTTCCGCTTCGCTCTCTCGATTTCAAGAGGGCTATCCGCTAAGATGGATTGTTTCCGAATCGTGAAGGGATTGACTGACTGAATGAGTTCCCCACAAAAACCGCGTGTTCGATTCGCTCCTTCTCCCACGGGATATCTACATGTTGGCGGTGCGCGCACCGCACTTTTCAACTGGCTCTTCGCGCGGCGCGAGGGCGGCACACTCTTGCTGCGGATCGAAGATACCGACGTGGAACGCAATCGGCCTGAGCTCGTTGAAGGCATCCTCGAAGGACTCAGGTGGCTTGGGGTTGAATGGGATGAGGGGCCGTATTTTCAGTCGCAGCGGCTTGAAATGTATCGCGCCGCCGGTGAGAAGATTCTCACGAGCGGGGCAGCGTATGCATGTTACTGCAAACCAGTGGCTTATGGCGGGGCTGACGCCGCACACCAAGAGCAAGAAGGCGAGGGCGACGACGAAACGCACAAATCGGAGAAGGTTGTTGCCTGCAACTGCCGCGATTTAAGCGAGGCTGAGCGGGCCGCGAGGGAGGCGCAAGGCATTCCGCGAGCAATTCGTTTTAAAGTTCCGCGCACGGGCATCACGAAATTTGAGGACGCAGTCTTCGGGCCACGGGAAGTACAAAATGCGGAGATCGAAGACTTTGTGCTGATGCGCTCGACGGGGCTCCCCACCTATCAGTTGAGCGTTGTCGTGGACGATATTGAGATGGGTATTACGCACATCATTCGGGGAGCAGATCATCTGTCGAACACGCCCAAGCAGGTGCTGATCTATCAGGCACTTGGAGCGCAGCCGCCGATTTTCGCGCATGTTCCGCTGATTCTTGGTCCGGATCGCACGCGGCTGTCGAAACGGCATGGAGCTACCAGCGTCGGTTCGTACGCGGATGAGGGGTTTCTGCCCGAAGCGTTCCGAAATTTTCTGGCGCTGCTCGGCTGGTCGGCTGGAGGAGATACGGAGTACATGCGGACTCCGGAACTCATTGAGAGATTTTCGCTTCCGGGAGTGAGTCGCACGAACGCGATTTTCGATCGGGCGAAACTTGAATGGTTTAATACCCAATATCTGCAGAAGCCGCCGGTGGAAGAAATCCTGCCGTACGTCGAAGCCGAATTGAAGCGTGCTGGCTTGTGGAAAGAAGAGTGGGCGGGTACGGAAAGGGAATGGTTCGCGCGCACGGTGGATTTGATCCGGCCGCGAACGCGCTTGCTGCGCGATTTTTCAGGATGGGCGCGGGCGTTCTTCACGGAAGACTTCGAGTATGAGCCTGAGGCTCGGGTGAAATTCTGGAAGGATGAAAAAATTCCGAGTCTGATGGCGAAACTTGCGGACGCGCTTGAGGCCGTGCCTGATTGGAGCCACGACGCATGCGATGCGGCATTGCGCGCGGTGGCAGCGGCCGAAGGTGTGAAAGCGGGTCTTCTGATTAATGCGACTCGCGTAGCGATTGTGGGCCGCGCGGTGGCGCCGCCTCTTTTCGATACGATGGTCGCGCTGGGAAAAGAGCGCGTGATTGTGCGGCTGCGCCGGGCACTGCCTTTGATTTCTGCGAAATAGAATCTTGCAGTTGAAGCGAGAGCAATGAGCTTCGTTCCACCAAACATCGAACGCCAGCAGCCCCCAGTGCGTGGAATTCTGTTGGGCGCGGCGATCGCGCTCGCCCTGGTAGGCCTCGCTGCATGGTTGTGGACGGGCATGGGCTTTCTGCAGCTGATCAGCCTTTTTCGCGGGGGGACCACCGTGCTCAACGTGAATCAGCCCACGGTGGTGCGCCAGATCCAGCAACTGCAGCGCCTTGAAACCGTCTCTTATACGATGGACAAGATCATTTCCGGCGAGCGCGACAACGCCTATTTGCCAAAATTTCTGGCCGGTGACCGGCTGCTCCTCGTCGTTCACGGAGATGTGATCGCCGGGGTCGACCTGGGAAAAGTGCAGCCGGCGGATGTGTCGGTGCGCGGTCGAACGATTTCGCTACATATTCCGACTGCGGAGATCTTTACGACGCGCATCGACAATGCCAGGACGCGCGTCTATTCACGCGACACGGGACTTTTTTCGACCGCGGATCCGAATCTTGAAAGTGAAGTTCGCGAAGAGGCGGAGCGTCAGTTGCAGCAGGCCGCTTTGCAGGATGGCGTGCTGAAAACGGCGGACCAAAACGCACGCACGACGCTTTCGCGAATGCTCACCGGTCTTGGTTTCGAACAGGTGGATTTTCGATAGAACACGCTGAAGAATGGGTTACTTAGGCGGCTGCGAAAACATCCGCATGCGCGGCGCGCGATTTCGCGCCCGCTGCCGCGACTTCGAATTTTGCATCGACCGGAATTTTCACGGGTTGCAGGCAGGTCGTGTCATTGCAGGCCTGATAGCGCAGCGTGATGGGAAGCGTGGTCGCTCCTAGCGGCGCGTTGGGGCGGGCCGTTAATTTGAGGCGCAGGATCACTTTGCCGGTGTAAACGTTCAACGGCTTATTCGGGGAAAATGAGAATTTCTCCTGATGGCCTTCGGGATAGATCGTGTCGACAAGGTCAAATCCGGAAGAAAGCTGGGGCGTGAGGTTCGTTGGGATCAGATACGGATCGGTGGGCTTGTGAGAGTTCATGTGAAAGCCCTTCGCGATCTCGACCACGATTGCTATCTCGAACGATTTTCCGCGCGGAACCGGCTCGAGCGAGACGAATGTTTGCGGTTTAACCACTGCTGCGGGGCTCGGGAGCCCCTCTTGCCCTGATGGACGCCAATTGCGGGCCGAGGAAAATATCGCGGCCACGGGGAGTGCGAGGAGCAAGACAGAAGCTAATCGAGCGAAGCGAGCGCGCATTCGAGATTAGACCTGCACCGGCTCGCCAAGCTTTTCAGTAAGAATTCGGCTCATCACCTGATTCAGCGTTTCGCCGGTCTTTTCGAGCACAAACGCCTGAGCTGAATCTGACCAGCCGAGTTTGAAACTTGTCGTTAGCGCGGAAATCCAGATTTGCCGGACCGGAGTGTTCGGGCTGATGACGAAGCGGGTCTCGTCCTCGTCTTCAAATTCGATTTCGAGCTTACCGGCGCCACCTTCGACTTCGAAATCGTGCTGATCCCCAATTTCGAGCAGGCGCTTGCGCAAAGATTCAAATGCTGCGTCGGATTTTTTCTGAAATTCGTGTTCATCCATATGTTTTTAGTGTCACGGCTTTTCGCATCGTGTCTTTTGGAGGTTACAGCAGATGCGTGGGCCGGGCAAGGAATCGCCGCTGAGTTCGGCTGTTAGAGCAATGCGCGAACCTGCTTCTCGAGTTGATCGCGATTCGCCAGGCCTATAAATCGCTTTGCGATTCTTCCGTCGCGAGTGATTACGACCGTCGTAGGCAAACCAATTAATCCGCCGAACTTGGAAGCGAGGTCGTCATTGCCCAAGACGATCGGATAATTCATTTTCATTTTCTTGCCATCGACATCGAACTCGGTCTTTTGCACGTAGGGGTCGACGACGCTCTTGCCTTCATCGTCCATCGCAGCGCCGAGAATGGTGAAGCCTTTGTCTGAATTTTTCTCTTGCAACTCGATCATCCATGGAATTTCCACCTGGCACGGTTCGCACCAAGTGGCCCAGAAATTCAGCACAACCACTTTGCCCTTCAGGCTTGAGAGCGTTACATCCTTTCCATCCAGGTCTTTGAAGGTGGCATCGGGAGCGGTAGGCAGCGGACCTTTGCCAGCGCCATTCTCCTGAGCCGACGCATTGAACCATTTCTTTGAATTGCAACCGGAAAAACTGATAGCCATCACGGAGACCGCTGCCGAGAAACACAAAATCTTGAGAACCTTCGTCATTCGTAATGCTCCAATCAGAGCGAAAACCGATTTAAGAACGTGAGTTTGCCCGATAGCCAGGTGAGCCGATTTAAGAATACCAATCCACCGATGGCAAGCAACAAAACTCCGCTGAATACTTCCACCATGTGCAGATAACGCCGGAACCCCTGGTAGAAACGCAAGAAGCCGCTGATGAGAAGCGCTGTCACGAGAAACGGGATGGCAAGCCCTGCCGAATAACAAGCCAGCAAAAAAACTCCCTGGCCTATAGTCTCGCGGGTAGCTGCTATCGCCAGCACGGTGGCGAGTATGGGTCCAATGCACGGCGTCCAGCCGAAAGCAAATGCGAAGCCCATCAGAAACGCGCCGAAAGCACCCGGCTGCCCGCCAAGTTTCTGGAAACGTATGTCGCGATTCAGCCAGCGCGTGAGCGAAGGGCCGAGAAGAAAAATCAACGAAACAGAATAGAAATGGACTGGTTTGAGCCAGCCGCCAAGAAGCGCCGGATGGACAGTAAGCGCGACTCCGATGGCGACAAGCACTGCCCCGACTATCAAACCTACCCTGATTGTTGTTTTCCCGAGCCAGCCGATGAGATGGAGCCCGAACATCACGATCAGCGCCCCGGCAACCGGCGCGAGCAGGCTTCGATTGCGCACAAAGAATGTACCGACGGCGCTCGCCGAGGCGCCGAAAGAGATGAAAACGATCGAGAATCCAAAAACGAAGGCCAGCGCCGATAGAAGCAGCTTTGCTCGGTGTGCCTGGCTGCCCTTCAATTGCTCGACGCCGATTCCTGAAAGCATCGACAGGTAACCGGGCACGAGCGGCAAGACGCACGGCGAGAGGAATGATACGAGTCCCGCAACGAACGCGGCAAAGATCGAAACTTCCATCAGTCTTGGTACGCCCTTTTCACGTGATTGGATGCAGAGTCTCGCATGCCCGGAACAGAACTTAGAATTTTCCCACATCCGTTAGACGCGCGCCGCGCTTTTTGTGTGCGAGTGGTAAGTCCGACAGGTGACGCACAGACTTGACGGTGAAAAGGAGCCCTTACGCGATAGCTTTCGGTAACGTACTGATAATTAAGGCTTAAGACTCTCCAGAGCTTGGCACGTCGAATGCATTTTGCGGCGTGGAGGGCCTGCACGCTGGAGCCGGGAACGGCAAAACAAATTTGCCGCGAGCGATGCGGGCTCTTTCTTTTTCTGGCAGTGATCACAGCGCGAGCGCTTTTCGCGATGACAGAAGGAGACAGTGATGACACCAAATCGAGTGACCGCTGCGCGCGTGCTGGCGGCATTTGCCGCCGTCGCGCTCTTCACATTCGGTCACGACGCGCTCCTGGCGGATGCAACGGCCATTCTGCTGACCGTAGCAGCCATCGCGCTTGACGGAGTGGACGGTTACATCGCGCGGAAGCGAAATCTTGCGACGCCGCTTGGGGCACAGTTCGATATCTTGGGCGACCGCGTGGTTGAAAATCTTTTCTTCACATTTTTTGCTGCCACAGGATTGATTTCTTTTTGGATTCCAGTGCTGTTTTTCGTGCGCGGCACGCTGACGGACTTTTTGCGTGGCCTCGCGGCCAGGAGCGGACGCAGCGGCTTCGGACGAAACTCGATGATCGAAACGTGGTGGGGACGAAGCCTAGTGGCTTCACGGGCGAGCCGCGCGGCTTACGCCGCGCTGAAGTGCGCGTGCTTCTGCTACCTAGGATTACTTGCCCCGCTGTCAAAGCTTCCGGTTACTTGGTTCGATGCGAATTCGCGGCAATGGCTTTCGGGGGCGGCACAAGGTTTGGTGATGGCCACGGCGGCATTCTGTGTCGTTCGTGCGATTCCCGTGATTTGGGATGGGCGCCGGTATCTGGCAAGCACCGGCGCTGCGAAGGCGTCAGCCACCGTTGAAGCGACGCGATGAACGCACCGGAGAAAATCGGCGCGTTCTTTGATCTTGATGGAACTCTGCTGGCGCCGCCTTCGCTCGAGTGGCGTTTTATTGGATATCTGCTCGATCGTGACGAAATCACGACCGCGAAAGTAGCGCAATGGATCGCGACGTCAACAAAGACCTTTCTGAGTCATGGGTGGCACGCGGTGCTCGCCAACAAATCTTATCTCGCCGGAATTCACGAATCTGTTGTCGAGGAATGGTGCAGCACAATTGTGCTCGGATCATTGCCATTATTCACTAAAGGAGTCGATTGCATGTGCTGGCATCTCGAACGCGGCCACAGGGTCGAGCTTGTCACTGGAACGCTCGCACCATTGGCACGCGCCATGGCTCATCACCTTCCGAACGGTGTGAACGTGCAAGCAACCGAGGTTGCGACAAAGGACGGCCGGTTTACCGGAAGACTTGTCGGTGCGCACTTGAGTTTCGACGAAAAGGAGCGATCGATACGACAAGCGGCTGCTGCCTTCGATATCGCGCTCGCTCACAGTTTTGCTTACGGAAACGACATGTCAGATGTGGCGATGCTTAGAACTGTGGGGCATCCCGTTTCCGTGAACCCGTCGTCGAGGCTGAAGCGCGAGGCGCAGAAACGGGGCTGGGCTGTTGATAACTGGAGCGATTCAGTCGGGGAAAAGAAACAAGCGGCAAGTGCCGCTCTAGCTCCCAAGGAGGCTCGATGAGTTCTTGCCAGCCAACAGAGCCGCGCGAAATAGCTGGTAAAGAAACGGTGGAGTGGCCCGCCGCGGTGCAAGTTCAGGCTGAGGACAATTCGTCGCGGTCTTTCGATGATATCCGGCGCGCGCTGGGTGCCTTCGAGTGGGTTACGTTCGCCTATCTCGCGTGGTTGAATGCGGTGCTAGCGGTGTTTCATCGGAACGTAACACACGCTCCGCAGTATTTTGTAATTCATTGCTGGATCGTTCTCGGAATCATCTGTCTTACCTGGGCTGCGGCACATTCACGGAATCGAGTACTACGTTTCGCACGTGATTGGTATCCGTTGCCTCTTTACTTATTTTTCTTCGAAGAACTCCAATCGCTGGTGCACGCGATTTTCCCGGGTTGGTTTGATCGCTGGCTGATCCAATTCGATTTCGGTTTCGCGGGTGTGCATCCCTCTGTTTGGCTGGCGCAATTCTCGAACCCGGTGCTCAACGATTTTATGCAATTCGCGTATATGACATATTTCCTGAACCTCGTGATTCTTCCCGCGATTCTGTACGCGCAGAAAGACAGAATTGCGTTCTGGAACGTGATGGCCTCAACGGCGATCGCAAACTATACGGTCTATTTCATCGCAGTGCTTTTTCCAATCGAAAGCCCGTATCACGCGCTCGCAGCGATGAATGCGACGCGCCTTACGGGCGGATATTTCACGGCCGTCATCGAATTCATCGAGCGATTTGGACGCGTGCACGGAGGAGCGTTTCCTTCCGCTCATGTTGCCGGATCGACGGTGGCAATTCTTGCCTCGTGGCGATACCGGCGCTGGCTCTTCTGGGTGGCTGCGCCATTTTTTGCAAGCATGTGCGTATCAACTGTTTACGGGCGGTACCACTACGTTGCGGATGTAGTGGCGGGAATTGCTGTGGGTGCGATTGGCTTTGCGGCGGGAACCCGGCTGATAGGGCGAAAGGGCGCTTTGCCGGAGGTTGCACAGTGAAACCGAAAGAGGGATTCGCGATTTATGCGAGGGGTGGGCGTCCCTTATGCCACTCCGTGGCGTCTTCGTAGGCCAGAGCGATCGAGAGCAAGCGCGATTCGCTCCGATACGGCCCGATCAATTGGAGGCCGATCGGCAAACCGCTGCGCGTGAACCCGCACGGAATTGAAATCGCCGGATGGCCTGTGAGGTTGGCGGGCCGATTCAAACGCACGAGCGCGGAGCGCACGGTTTCCTTTCTTCCGCCGATCACCACGTCCTTCTCACCGATCCGTGGCGCGGCGATAGGCAGCGTGGGCGCAAGGATCGCATCTACATTTTCAAAGACCGCGTCAAATTCCTGAGTGATTTCTCGTTTCACGTCGAGAGCGTGAAGGTAGTCTGCCGCAAGAACCTTGCGGCCCAACTCGAGCCTGTGCCGAACGTCGTCGCCATATTTGTTCGCCTGCCCAGGAAAATAACCCTGCGATTCGTGGTATTGAGTTGCTTCGGCGAGC
This sequence comes from uncultured Acidobacteriota bacterium, assembly GCA_963729525.1. Lineage (GTDB taxonomy): Bacteria > Acidobacteriota > Terriglobia > Acidiferrales > UBA7541 > Palsa-295. Next base: position 114,899 of record CAVSOB010000003.1, on the reverse strand, counting down.
GCGATCTTCGTGCTGGGTACGACGGAGTTTTCGAGGCCCGGTAGCGAGACCCTCTCGATCGTTGCGCCGAGCGACTTGAAACATTTTCCGGCTAATTCGATTGCGTTTCGCACCTCTCGATCGATACGCTGGAAAAAATACCCTTTGGGCCAGCCGAGGCGGAATTTGCGCGGGCGGTTTTTCCGGAGCTTCCTATGATCGGCGCAGATCTTGGATCGCGGATAATCGCCCGTGATCGCCTCCAGCATGATGCACACGTCCGTCACGCTGCGCGCCATCGGGCCTGCGTGATCGAGCCTTCTGGCGAGGGGCACGACGCCCTCGACGCTCACGAGCCCGAAGGTAGGTTTCAGTCCCACGATTCCACAGAGTGCAGAAGGAATGCGTATCGAGCCGCCAGTGTCCGTGCCGGTGGCGGCGTACCCGATTCCCGTCGCTAGAGCTGCCGCCGAGCCGCCACTCGAGCCACCCGCGACGCGATCAAGATTCCATGGATTGTGCGTTGGTCCGTAGTGGGGGTTCTCATTGGTAATGCCATAGGCGAACTCATGCATGTTGGTTTTACCGAGCACGATCGCGCCCGCGTGCCTTAACTTCTTGACGACGTCACTGTCTTGGTCGGGGACGAACTTTGAAAGAATTGATGACCCGGCAGTCATGCGAATGCCGCGCATCAAGAAATTGTCTTTAATGATTACAGGAATGCCGCAGAGGGGCGTTATGGCGCTGGTCCGGCGAAGTTGTCTTTCAGCCCGGTGCGCTTCGGCGCGTGCGTGGTTGGCGACAACGGTAATGAAGGCATTCAGACCTGGGTTGAGTCGTTCGATTCGATTGAGCGCCACTTGGACGAGATCGGAGGGCGAGATGTCCTTCTTGCGGAGCAGGCGCGCGGCTTGCTCGATGCTAAGAAAGGCGAGCTCAGATTCTGAGGGTGGGGCCATTTTGCACTAGAAGATTTTTTCTTGTCGACGGAGATTGCCGACCGACCCAATATTAGCGATTAGAAACACGATGCGATACTGATTTTCGTTTCGGATATTCGCGAAGAAAAGATGACGATATTCGAATCCTAGGCCGCAACACGAGCCGTTGTATCCCACCTGTACAACCTGATTTTGAAAGACCTTCTGGGTGAGATCGTAACTCGCGCCTACGGTGGCATTCCAGCCGCGGCGGTTTAAGTCCCCGTAGCCGAGAAGGGCGCGCACCTGATTCGAGCGCGACTGAAAAACGAAGCCGGGGGGATTTTCCGAGGGCGGCGTCGGAAGATTCGTTGTGGAAAAGTGCGCCAAAGTAAGGGACGACTCCTTATAGGGCCGGAGTTTCAGCAGCGTGCCAATTGCGGTGGCGTTGCCGCGCTTCGGATCGTAATCTACGCGGAACTGAACATCCCAATGTTTTCCCGGCATGATTCGCAGGTCGCTCACGATAGGAGAAAAGTTCCGTGGCTCATCGGCGAATGCAAAGGCGGTGAGAGCGTCGAGAGTCTGGAACACATTTCTCTGGCCGGGGACCAGGGCGCCACCAAAGGTGGGATCGAAGAAATATTTCTGGACGACCCGCCAGCTGAGAAGCTCCTCGGCATCGGCGTCCCCTTTCCGGCGGTAGAGTCGCTGCGTGATTCCGTACTCGATTTCGTTCGTGTCCGTAAGAGTCTCGTCTTCATCGAAGCGAATGAAACGGGCAAAATTATTTACACCGTTGACAAGCTGGTACGTGATGTCCGGTTCGATCACGTGTTTCCATTTCGTGCCTGCATGGCCCCACACGCGCTCGAGTGTCGGTGGACGGATATCCAGAGAAAATTCCTCGGTCGTGCGAAAGAATCCCTGGTCAAAAAAGGTGCCATTTAGGAGCTGTCCGCCATAGTGTGTTGAGCGAAGCGTGAACATCGGAGTGACGTCGAGCCACGGGCCCCAATGGAATGGAATTGTGACCGTGGGAGCGATCTCGCTTCGTTCGACAAAGCCGGGCGTATTGAAAGGCGTAATGTTTTCTTCGCGGTGGTCGGCTCCCACAAAAGTCTCAAAAGAAAGATAGATCGGCAGATTATGAAAAGGCGCCTGATCGACTGAGCTAAAGTTTGCCTCCGGAGCGGTTCGCAGACGGATCTCGGTTTGGGGCGAAGCGCTGAGAAAGTTTTCGTAGGCCAGAGCAGCCACGCCGAAACTATAGCCCTTGAAATTATTGTTGAGAAATGCCGTGTTGGGGACTTCTGAATTGACCGCTTGCGTGTAGGTCTCGCCGAACGCCAGTCGAAACGTGAGGGAAGAGAGTTCGTTAAGATCGGCGACTGCGCGCCATCCATCGGGCAAATCGGAGACAAATTTCAGATGGATTTCATGTCCGCCCTGGTTAATGGGGGGGCCTTCCGGCTGGGGAAGGCCGCGATCCATCACCCCGAAGTAGCTCACGTTGAGTCGCGCATTTTCCCAGGGGCGCATCCGGATATCACCCGTTTGGCTCCAGCCGCGCTTGCTGAAATAGGAGGCGCCGACCATTGCGTCCGCCCAATCCGTGGGCGCCCAATAGAAAGCTTCACCCAAGACGAGACCTTTCTGGTTGCTGTCGCCTACATCTGGAATCATAAATCCAGAATCGCGCCGACGTTCGGCTGGAAACGTGGCATAAGGCAGATAGACCACCGGAATCGAGCGAATTCTGAAGTTGCCGTGCTCGAGATGGACGGACTTGCGCAAGTAGACCGTGGCCCTGGGCGCATAAAACTTCCAGGTCGGCCGGTCTGGGTCGCAAACTGTAAGCCAGGCTCTTCGGATTCGATATGTACTCTCGTTGATCCGTTCGGCTTCCTCGGATTCGAAGGAGAGTGGGTTTGGGCTGATGAGAAGCGTGGGCGTGGGGCGGCGCTGCAAGGCAAAGGTAGCGCGGACATGGTGCAGCCACGCGTGACCGGTTTGTAGTTCATAACGCAGATCGTCAGCCTCGACGTGCTGAGTCAGATAGTCGAGCTGAACGTTCCCCTTGGCGTTCACGACGCCCGTTTCGCTGTTGTATTCCGCGTGATCGGCACGAATGCGATAGTTCTGGTAGCGAACGTCGACGTGGCCATCGGCGTAGAAGATTTTGCCGACCTGCCGCTGCTGATCGGCTTCCAACGTGGCAATGCCGCCCTGAGCTGGCCCTTGGAGGGGTGGCTTAGTCGCTGTTTGCGACGTCTTCTTTAAAGCAGGTTTTTCGGAAGATATCACTGCCGTCTGGCCGAATGCACTAACGGCGAATGAAATCAGGGTAAGCGCCGCGGACGAAGGGAACCTGCGAAGAGCTCTTGAGACTGTCGCGCTCGGCATCGCCAAAGAATTAGAGCTGCTTAAAAGAGAATTGAGCCTAACACGCGCCCCGAGTGGTCGCAATCGGCGTGTATCCGATTCAAGGCTCGCACGGATGTAGAAGTCAACGTCCTGATGCGGGTTGCCTGATACGCGACATTTGCCCGACATCGCAACTGTGATGGTTCGCTCGTTTGCGATCGTGCTACCATCACGTCGTTCCTCACTGGAACTTCCGCAGCGCAAAACGGACCAGTGATACAGATATGCTCGAAGTGTGGTGCCTTGCTGCTCGAAGACACCGATAGATGTTCTTTTTGTGACAGCCCGCTTGCCGCAGAGGACAGCGTCGTTCCGCAACCGGTCGCAGCCGGGGGGATTCATCAGGAAACCGAATCTGAACCCGAACCGGAATGGCGCCGTGAAGTAAGCCGTCGTCTCGAGGAGTATCGAGTGCGCCGTCGCAGACTTCGTCCTGACGATCCGCAGTCCGGTCTGCCTTTCATCCGCGAGCCTGAATTCGAGGAGGACATTCCGATTCCGGAACGTCCGCGGCCGCGGACGAATCCTCGTCCGCGCCATACGGAGCGGATGGAAATTCGGATTCAGCCCGAACTCGATTTCTCGAATTCGCCAGACGATCGCGCTCATCCGCAGACGGCACTCGTTCCCGTGGCGGGTCTCGGGGAGCGCCGCTTAGCGGGCTTTCTCGACGTCATTTTCCTGATCGTCACGTATGCGGGATTTCTGGGCCTCTTCCGCTCTCTTGGTGGCGAGCTTATGTTTCAGAAAGTGGACACGATTGTATATGCGACGACTTTCTTTCTGTTGTACGCGCAATACTTTTTCCTGTTCACTACTTTTGCTGGAGCGACCCCTGGTATGCAGCTGAAAGGCCTCAGGATCGTTCGTCTCGATGGGACGCTTCCGGAAACCCGGCAACTTCTGTGGCGAAGCTTTGGATACGTGCTTTCCGGGGCGACGCTGACGTTGGGTTTTCTATGGGCACTTTGGGATGAGGATCATTTCACATGGCAGGATCGCATTTCGCAGACTTACATAACGGCCGCCATGCCTGTCGCGAATCCGGATGCATTTGAGGTTCCCGTGGGTCGGCACACTTTTGCGCACAAGTAGTAATCCTTGCCAAAATCCGTAAGTGCCTATAGGCAATAGATTTGTGAGGCCGGGCCGTGGTTTTCCGACTAACCGATCCACCTAGGAATCCGTCTAATCACCGCAGGCGAAACCGATTATAATGGGTTGCGGTCGCCCGCGATTTGAAACCGGCGCTGATTGGCTCGCATCACAGAGACTGGGAGTCGTCCAGGGCGGAGTCGAGGAAAACAGAATGAATTCCATTTCAAAAAAGATTGTGGTCGCGGTGTCGGTTCTGATTATGGCGTATGTTGCGACGGGGTACGTGCGCGCGCGAGCTTCCGATGACAAGGCATTTCACGCTCTTACTGTTTATAGCGAAGTGCTTGAGCACATCCAGCGCGATTACGTGGACGATCCCAACATGCATCAGGTGACCAGCGGCGCGCTTCACGGCCTACTCGATTCCCTCGATCCTCAATCCGCCTACCTCAGTCCGCTCGAATACGCTGACTACAAAGAGAAGAGTGCGAACCATGCGAAGGCCTCCGCCGGCGTCGCTCTGACGAAGCGCTTTGGTTATATCGGTGTCATCGCCGTTTTGCCCGACAGCCCGGCTCAGAAAGCCGGCTTGCATATCGGTGATCTGATGGAATCGATCGCGGGATTTACGACGAGCCAGATGGCCCTCGATCAAGCGCAGGTGTTACTCACCGGAGAACCGGGTACGGTTGTGAAGCTTTCGGTGATTCGGCGAGGCAAAGCTGAGCCGCAGGATATGGAAATTACGCTAGCGAAGCTGGCGCCTCCCAAGATCGTGGAAGACAAAATCCAGGGCGATATTGCGTACCTTCACGTGCACTCGTTCGATCCGGGAACCGCGAAGCAGATTCGCGAGAAACTTGGGCAGTTTGAGCATCAGGGCGCGCACAAGCTGATTTTGGACCTACGCGATTGCGCTTTCGGCGATATTTCGGAGGGAATTTCAACGGCGCAGCTCTTTCTTCCCTCCGGCACAATCACCACTTTGAAGGGCCAGACGATCTCGCCGGTGGTTTCTTCTTCGGATGGATCCAAGGTGGCATGGTCGCAGCCGATGACCGTGCTTATCGGAAACGGTACGGATGGAGCTGCTGAGATTCTTGCCGGCGCCATTGCGGATAATCACCGCGGCGACACGATTGGGAGCCGCACGTATGGCACGGCGTCCATGCAGAAGCTTGTCCAGCTTGACGATGGATCGGCTCTGATTTTGACGGTTGCGACGTATTACACGCCCGGCGGAAAAGAAATTCCTGCCGAGGGCGTCACGCCTACGGTTGAATTGAAGCCCACAGACGAGACGCTTGCTAGCAACGAACAGGATCAAACACCTCCCGCGGGCGCCGTCTCGCTGGATGATCCTGCAGTCAAGAAGGCAATTGAGATTCTCCAACGCTCGGGTGCGGCGCAAAAGGCCGCATAGTTCGTGATGAGTCGGGGCTGGGGGATGATCCCGCAGCTGAAGAAACCGCAGCTCCACATATTCGCAGCTCCGTCGCTGAAACGCTTTACTTTCATTTGCATTATTATTTTCGCTTGCCTGATCGGTTGCGGCCAAAAACCCATAAAAAAACAGGAAATGCGCGCAATAACCAGCGAAATCGTCGCTGCGGCTCAGAAAACCACCCAACACAAATCGGAGATTGCAATTCGGCCTGAGGTTCAGCCTGCTGATGCCGACGCGACTCACCCTTCCCCCGACGATGTTTACGTCACCTTGAGTGATGCCTCGCAAGCAAATGGCTTGAGGCGGGCGCTGGATAAGATTGCGAGGCGCCACAAACTTTCGATTTCGGAAACAACTTCGGTCGGCATCGTACGCCTGGATTTCCTCTTCAAAGGGACGCGCACTCACACGCTCCATGTTGTCACGCCCGTAGTCGCGCAGGCCTCTGCGCCGGTTTCCCGTAGCGGTTCAAAATCCGGTCCGAAACTTGCGATTATCCTCGACGACATGGGTTATGACCGCGCAGCCGCTGACGCCGCGTTCAAACTGCAAATCCCCATCACATTATCCGTGATTCCGCATTTGCCGCTCTCGGCGGAAGTGGCCGAGGAGGCATACCGTCGCGGAGATCAAGTGCTGCTGCATCTTCCGATGGAAGCTAAAGCCGACGAAGCAAAAGCCGAGCCAATCGAGCTTCGTGTGGGAATGAAAGCTGACCAAGTGGAGCGGGACCTGGATGGGATGCTCGAAACCGTGCCACACGCTATGGGAGTGAATAATCATCAAGGCTCGCGCGCCACGGCCGATGCGACGCTGATGGCAGAGTTGATGCCGGCCCTGCGTCGGCGTAGCCTGTTTTTCATTGACAGCCGAACGACCGCCGCGACAGTCGCCTATGACGCAGCCGAGAGCGCGGGAGTCCGCTCAGCATCGCGCAAGGTATTTCTCGACGACATGCCGAAGCGCGACGCGATTCTCGCGCAGCTCGACCTCACCGCACGCGACGCCGAGCGCGACGGTTTTGCCATAGCTATCGGCCATCCGCATCCTGCGACGATTGCTGCACTCGCGGAGGCGGCTCCCCGGTTAGAAGCTCGCGGCGTGCGATTCGTATTCGTGTCGGATGTCGTGCGATAAAGTCGCGCGGGTACAAGCGAGCAAAAGCGTCTCGCGAAAGCATGCTGTTTGTGATGACGCCGCGGCGTAATTTAAGATTCGTCCACCTCTTGCCCCGCGGCGCGCGCGCGTCCGAGTGCATCGGTCGCGTCCATTAGCTTAACAATGTTTGGCCGGTAGACCACCAATCTCGAAATGAGATAATAATCCCTGTTCGCAACAGCTATTCTTAGTTGATATACAAGTCGAACTCGATCTAGTGCGGTGTGATGCGATCATGCAGACCTTTGGAGCATCCGGCTATGCTTACAATTCGCTTCGCAGCACTCAGTGATGTTCTCTTGCTTAAAAGCATGATCCACGAATTCGCGGAGTTTGAGCACCTCGCCGTTTCCATTACAGAAGAAACTCTGGCTCGGGATGGATTTGGGCCAGAGCCGCGGTTTCGCGTTCTCTTGGCTGAATCAGACGGTCAAGCGGCCGGGTATGCCTTCTTCTTCGATTACTATTCGTCGTTTGAAGGTCGAATGCTTTTTCTGGAAGATGTTTTCGTTCGAGCGCAGTTTCGAGGGAAAGACATTGGCCGAGCTTTGTTCGCACACCTCGCCGCAATTGCCCTGCAAAATGATTGTCGCGGCGTCATGTTCAACGTGCTGGATTGGAACAAGCCGGCAATCGATTTCTACCGGAAGCTGGGGGCTGAATTCTGGAACGAATGGAAGACGATTTGTCTGCATGGAAGCGCACTCCAGGCGATCGCGAGCGACGTGCGATGAATTTACGGGTGCGCATGCGGCTTTCCCGTCCTGGATTTGATAGGCGCGACGACATTCCCAAAAACTAGAGTCGGTTTCTAGGTCGGAGCACTCCAGCGCGTTCGTGCAAATAAAATAAGTAAAAAGCTGAGGCTAAATGAAACGGTCCTTTGCATTAATCGTCACCGCACTGTGCATCTTGGCGGTTCCCGCTGCGCCGGCTGAGCATCATGCGATCACCGCGCAGAATAAAATCAAAGTGATTGCTGACCAGGACAGCGCCGGCCCGCAGGGCACCAACTTTCTTTCATTGCTCATGTTACTCCGCGCTCCGCAAATCGATCTCCTTGGCATAACGACGATCAGCGGCGATCAATGGGTTGATCCAGCCACAGTATTTGCGCTCTGGGCCACAGAGCAAGCCGGGCGCACGGACATTCCTGTGATCAAAGGGGCGGAAATGCCGCTCCTTCACACTCAGCGCGAACAGGAACTGCTCGAGAAGCTCTACGTTTCCCATCCAACGTGGCATGGTTCTTTCAATCCCGACGCACCCCCTCCAAGCGAGACGTGGGCGCCGCCGGGCGGGTATCCCAAAGTAAAGGCGAGACCTGGCCGCGCCGCCGACTTCATTATTGACACGATTCGTGCAAATCCTGGCGAAGTAGTCCTGTATTGCGCGGGTCCGCTGACAAACATCGCGCTCGCGGTTCGAATGGATCCCGGAATTGTCGCGTTGACAAAAGCCGTTTACATCATGGGTGGTAGCTCGCACGGTGGTTTTGAACTGAACTGGTGGTGGGATCCGGAGGCTGCTGCCATCGTAATGCGCGAACCGTGGAAACAAATTGTGGTCAGTCCGGCTGAAGCGGGAGGCCAAGTCTGGTCGAGCAAGCAGCTCATGCAACGGATTGTGGACGCAGGCGGCCCGCTCGCGAACCACGTCAAGCAGCTCTACATTGACTTTCAACCGCCGGCAGGGACCACCCTCTGGTCGGCGATGTGGGACGAACTTTTAGTTGCCGCCCTCATCGATCCATCGGTGATTCAGGAATCTGAGAGGATGTATCTCGACGTGGATATCGAGCACGGACCGAAGTATGGCAACACGGTCGTGTGGAAACAGCCCGAAGAAGTGCCGACATTTTTCCTACCCTACAGCGGCCCACTCCCTCGCGACGATGCGAAATGGCAGGACCATCTGATGCCGCCTACGCAATTGCATCCCGCGAGTGTTGAGGTCAAGGTGGATGTTGCGAAATTCGAAGACGTTTTCGTAAACCTGATGAGCCACTGAACAGAGTCAAGTTATCTCAGACTGAGATAGCTAGTGATAATCCCTGAGGGTTCAACCGGTCGATGCAACACCACCTGGTATAAATCTCTTTTCTAAAAGGTGGTGTTTATGATCCCCACCAGTATTTTGAAATGTTCGGTGACCACGCAATCTATCACGACGGCTGGATTGCCAGTACCAAGGTGATACGCCCACCGTGGGATACAGGTGCGATCGTCAAAGAAAATCCGGCCGATTATCCGTGGGAGCTCTACGACCTTACAAACGACTGGACGCAATTCGACAACGTAGTCGACAAGAACCCCGCGAAGCTGAAAGAACTAGAGGAACTCTTCTGGAAGGAAGCGGCGAAATATCAAGTCCTCCCGCTCGACAATTCGGTAGTTGCTCGTCTCATCTCGCCAAAGCCGAGCCTGAGCGCGGGCCGCACAGTATGCACCTATTCGGGCGAGGTGACGGGTACTCCGAACGGCGACGCTCCCAGCATTCTCAACTCATCCTATAACTTCAAGGCCGAAATCAAAGTACCCGATACCGGCGGCAACGGCATGATCGTCACGCAAGGCGGTCGCTTCGGCGGCTACGGTTTCTATGTCCTGAACGGCAAGCCCATCTTCCTCTGGAACCTGGTGGACCTGAAGCGAATACGCTGGGAAAGCCCAGACGTACTCGCGCCGGGTAAACACACGGTCGAGTTTGATTTCAAGTACGAAGGACTTGGCATGGGCACGCTCGCTTATGACAGTCCCAGCGGCGTTGGCCGCGGTGGCATCGGTGTTCTGAAGGTTGACGGCAAAGCGGTGGCCACGCAAGCCATGGAACACACCCTACCATTCATTCTGCAGTGGGACGAAAACTTCGATGGGCGCCGACGCGGGTACACTGTAGATGATCAGGATTACCAAGTGCCGTTCCAGTTCGACGGGACAATTGAGAAGCTGACACTGACGATCGATCGGCCGCAGTTGTCTCCGGCTGACATACAGAAACTACAGGCGGCGCAGCGCAACAACAAGACCAGCGAGTAACCACGTGCCATTGGAAGTCACGAAAAAGCTTTCGTAGCACATCGGACGACCGATCCTATTAACGATCGGCGCTCTCTGTACCTGCTGCTTTCGCTGCTTCTAATCATTTTGCTATCTCCCTTCCTTGAAACTCATAGGGTCGGCGAATTCTTTCTTCTCATCTCGCTCTTTGCAACACTGACCATCGCCGTACTGGAACTCCACGGGAAACGAACTCTTCGATGGCTGGCTACTATCGTCGCTACTCCGATCGTCGTTTTTGAGCTTGCCGGCTTCTTTTATTCAACTCGTTGGTTGATGATCTTGGATTATGCGTTGTTGATGGCTTTCTTTGGATTTGCCTCGGTTGGCCTCTTTACCTATTTAGGCAAGCCAGGGGCGATTTCAAGCGGGCGCATCTATGCGTCAGTGAGTCTTTATCTGATGTTGGCGACGTTCTGGTTCGCTCTCTACAACTTGACGGAAGCGATTTATCCCGCCTCGTTTGTACAAGCCGGCGCACCCACAACCGCGCGGGTTCCTCGCGCGGCTTTACTTTATTTCAGCCTGATTACGCTGACCACGGTGGGATACGGAGACATCGTTCCTGTCACCCCCGCAGCGCGAGTCTTTGCAGCCCTGGAGGGAGCAGCCGGTGTACTGTACATAGCAATTACGGTGGCACGTCTCGTCGCTGCCTATCAGAGTGCCCCACGCAAATGACTATAGCTTCGACTTGTAGCGCGTCGGTGGTACGGAGACGCGTCGAACTTTTCGGCCAGAATAGGTGCCGAGAAATCCTGCGGCGGTTGAAAAACTCGTCCTCTTATCACCACCTCTCCCAAGACGACCGTTAGAGTGCCGACGCCGGAAGTACGATCCCGACTAACGCGGTGGTTGAGAACCACCACCCTTGCGTGAAAAGCACCAGGATTGCTTGGCCAAGAGACATCCGATTCTAGCGGACATTTGGCCGACGGTTAGTGCTATTCGACTTAGGGTCACAATGCTCGAGCTTGGAAGTTTGGGCCCAAGCCTGCAGCAAGTCCGACTACCTTAAGAACGAACTTCTGGCTCTGCTTGAGTGCCGTTATCGGCAATCGGTCGGTTTTGTCATCGGATCAAAGCATGAGGCGGTCGGGGTGGGGAGATGTCCTATCTGCAAGAAAATGGCGGAGAACCTCGCTGTCCTTCAACATATTCGCCCCTCCAATCCCGCCCGCCACGACCGCTACCAGGGTATTGCTTGGCGCACGCCAGCAATGTCGAGTGGCGGCCAGATACCTTCGAGCCTCCGCATGAAACTGAATAAACACGAACGAGCTACGCCCAACGTTGCTGGACTCACCTCTCCGGCGCAACAGGCCGACATGGACTTGCTTCTAGCTGGGCAGTGGCCGGCACTCAAGCCGTTGCCGGTATTCCGGTATGAAGGCGAAGAGTATCGGGCTACGATTCATTTCGATAAGACGCGGGGCGAGTGGGTGTGTCGCAGAACATTTTTACCGGTCAACAAGGCTCAGGAGGTGCGGAAGGATCTGGAACTGCGAGGCGGGTTGACCGAGATGACGATGGCGCTGCCACATGGTGATGCGGAAGCGTCGAGAGAAGCTGTTGCAGTAGAACAACCAAAATTAGAGCGCCCCGACAAACTTCATTTGCAGGCCGTTCTTGCGTGGAGAGAAAATTACGGGAACGGGGAAGTCTATTCTGGGCTGCAGGGTTATCTTTCTGAACGTCAGCAAGAGGAAGTCTACGACATTGTCCGAATGTCGCTGACTGCCTGGCAGCTTCAGTTCAATCCGAAGAATATTGCATTCATCTTTGACGTACTTTGGAATGCGGGTGGGAGGCTTGCAAAGCTGATTGAAATTGCGCGGCTGAAGAAGGCCGAGTGGGAGGCGGGGGCGTGCCGCGAGGGAATCCTTCCGGCTGAAAGCGCTGAGAAAGAAGCCTCTGGACGGAACGTCGAAATCAAACCTCAACAGAATGCGCCTTCGATTCCAGTTGGCATACCCACCGGTGCCGATGATTCGGTGGCTGGCTGTGCCGCGGAAATTTCTAGCGCCAAAGTCGCGCAGAGCTTCGCTGCCGTCGCACCATCGGAACCGGCAAGAGATCTTGCGCCTGACCCAATAGAGATTGATATTCCCAAGGAGAGTGAAGGCTCAAGGCCAGAGCATGTTGGCAGTTTCAAGTCAACGAGCCTTGCATCCTTCGCGACAGAACCGATCAAAAACTCGTCCTCTGAGCACCTCGAGTCGCCAGGACGGATTGCCGGGAGCACGCCTCAGGCATCTGAAGGCGTGGCGAGTGGGATTCTGGGTGCAAGCCGTTGGTCCATTGCCGAAATTTTTCGGAAAAAGACGCCCTACGACATTCCGCTCTTCGGATTTCGGGGATTTCGGATACAGCATGCAACGAGTAAAGTCGAGTCGTTGCCGCGCACCGTCGAGGACTCGCCTTTACAACTCTTTGTTCCCGAAAAATCGGCCAAGAAAGGAATTGGACTTCGGATCACTGCGATCGTGTTCTTGATGGTTGGTTTCAGCGTTGGGTTCACTGTGGGCCTCAATACGCCTATAATTCCGCCTGAGACGGAGGAATCCAGCTCCGAAAAGGTATCCTCAACGGCACGCCCTGCAGTTTCAGCGACCCCTGTGCAACCTATCGGACCAGTCTCACCAGTAATGAGCCGATCCCGCCTTGATTCCAATAACTCTTCGGACGCCCAGAAACGCGATGGCGCGACAGCTCTGGAAGAAAAATCCAAAGAGAGCGCGCGGGATTTTGAAACTCCTGCACAAGTGCCTTCGAGAGATTCAAATTCACCTCCAGCGATTGAATCCGGAGGCACTGTTAACCGCGATGATTCGAGCAGGTTCGTCACGCGAAACGCTTCGTCACCAACGCTTCCGGAACCCGGGCATTCAGGCAACGCCGGGGGTTCGATGACAGGTGCGGCGAGAGGCACGCCGAGAGTCGCAGGCAGAGTCACTCCAGCGCCGCGAGCGACTCCGCGCGCGTCACCCTCTTCTGCAATCCTCGTTACTGCGCCAGCCGAGGGCAGCCGCTCACTCAAGCTGACTTTTCCTGAGAAACCGATCGCCGTTTCTTCTTCGTTTGCGATTACCTCGCAGCTTTCTGTTCTGGTCGCTCCGGAACCCGGAAGGACTGTGGCTCACCATCCCGCCCGGTTGCAAGCTGGCAAACTTGTCTCCTATGTGTGGCCACACTACCCGAGGTCCGGGATTCGAGATGAATCGACAGAAACCGTAAAGGTGCTGGCCACGATCGGAAGGCTCGGGCAAGTGGTGGATGTAAGGCGCGTAAGCGGCTCAAGCTCTCTTTCAGCCGCGGCGATAAGCGCGATTCGGCAGTGGCATTTCCAGCCCACACTCTTGAATGAACGGCCGGTCCAAGCATTGCAAAACGTCACGATTGAATATCGGCCGCCACGCTATTCATCGCAGGTGTCCACCCGGCACGCATTGCCCAATTAGCGACGCTCGGGCCTAAGGCGCCGACGCGAAAGATTCGCATTTCTGCAACCTGGTTTGGCTCAAACCGGATAGATGTCGATAAATCCGCTTCGCAGCAGGTGTCTCAGTCTGAGATCGGTAGTGATAATCCCTGTTCTCAACACCTATCTAAGGGTCGCTTTCTGGACTCGTCTCTCCGGAGATTACACCCTGTACATTTTGACAATACCGTCTCGGCGTCGCTTTCCCCTAATCTGCATCGCGCAGTTAAGAAGGAGGACAGCTCATGAAGCCGATAGCGAAATCTATTCTTGTTGTTGCAGTGTTTTTCGCTGTAGTAGGACTAGCAGCCTCGCCCCCTACAGCAGCGCAAAACACTCGTGGAAGTGCAACGGGACCCACAACCGCAAAAGGCTATGACCATCCTGGTCAGTACTTGCATGTCCAAGACGTCAAGCCTGCGGACAATATGTACCCTGTGGTTCTTCATCCGGAGCAGGACGCGGAAGCACGACAGAAACTCGCGGCTTTGGAGAAGAGGTTCGGCAAAAAACCCAACATCCTCGTCTTCCTAATGGATGACGTGGGATGGTGGAATCCGGGGTTCAACGGCGGCGGGGTTGCTGTGGGCAACGCGACTCCAGTGATGGATAAGCTGGCTTATGAAGGCCTGGTCCTCACCTCCGGATATTCCACACCATCGTGCTCTCCGAGCCGCGCCACCATCATGACCGGGCAGAATCCCTTGCATCATGGCATCCTGCGCCCACCGATGTACGGTGAGGCTGGCGGCCTCGATGGGGAAATTACGGTGGCTGCGTTGCTCAAGAAGCAAGGGTACGTCACGCAAGGCATTGGCAAGTGGCACATGGGAGAGAATCAAGGCTCGCAACCTCAGAATGTGGGCTTCGACGATTATGTGGGCTTCCTCGGCGTTTCCGACATGTATACGGAATGGCGCGATGAGTACTTCAACCCAGAAGTAGCTCTTTCCCCCGCGCGATTCGAGATGATGGAGAAGGATCACTTCGACCACAATGAGGTGCACTGCACGCCCGCCGACAAGACAAATTGCCAGGACGGCAGACTTATCGACTTGACTTACATCAAGGACCTCGACGCCCACTGGTTAAGCGTTGGCCTTTCCTTCCTTGACAAAATGAAGGGGAGCAAACAGCCGTTTTTCATGTATCACGCAACCCGCGGCTGCCATTTCGATAATTATCCCGCCGACGAGTGGGCGGGCAAGTCCGAGGCGCGCACCGTTTACAGCGACTGCATGGTACACATGGACTATGTGCTAGGACAGTTGGTGAAAAAACTCGAGGAGACCGGCGAACTCGAGAATACGATGATCCTCCTCACTTCCGACAACGGACCCGAGTGCGAAGTTCCTCCGCACGCCCGTAGCCCCTTCCGAGGCTGTAAAGGCTCGACTTGGGAGGGAGGCGTTCGCGTACCTACCTTCGTGTATTGGAAGGGCATGGTCAACCCACGGCGTGACGACGGTTTATTCGACTTCGCGGACATATTGCCAACTGCCATGTCGTTGGCGGGGGTTCCTGGCGCTAAGCTTGCTGAGCTATACCCCAAGACCACCTACATCGACGGCGTTGATCAAGCCTCATGGTTCGTTGCAAATGAGGGTCACTCGGCCCGACGCAGCCGCCCCTACACTTTAAATCAATATTTTGCGTCGATGCGAGTGGACGAATTTAAGTACACCTGGACAGCAGAACTTGAGGATGCGGTTGTTCACAAAGGCGACTGGGGCGGATTCAGCGGTGCCATTTTCACCGACTCCGGAGGGGGGATCTGCTTTAACTTATACACAAACCCTCAGGAAGATGTGAGCATCGGGGTTCGTCACGTTCCGATGATGGTCCCCGTCGTAGGATCAGCTGGCTGGTATATGAAAGAGTTGGTCAAGTATCCGCCACAATTCAAGATTGGCTTCCTCTCGAATAACCCTCCCGTCTATGACATCCTCCCTAAGGTAAAGGAGATGATGGAGAAGAATGCGGAGAAAGGCGTCGGCAGGCCGACACCTTAAGGACTCACGCTCCAAAAGTCTTTCACAGACGGATCGTCGGGAGCTACCACTCCCGCGGGTGGTGGTGGTTTCCGACGCTAACTCTTCCGTGACGGTAGGATAACTCCGAATTAGTACGGGTCGTTGCGACGGGCTTCAACTCAAAAGACCCTGACGACCCAAGCAGCAAATGGATCTGATTTCTCTAAAACGGTTTATGTATTTTTGACCGTCGAGCCGGTTTGGCTTAGAGCGAGACTCGACGAGAGACAATCCTCAAAGCGCAAATACTGGATAGATGTCGAGAAATCCGCTTATCACTACCTATCTCAAGGTGAGACATTTTTTCGAAAGTGGCTCAGTTCGGCGAAATATCGAACAGGGTTGTTTCAGTGACTCCCGGCAACTGCACGTTCAACGGCGTCTCGATGCCCTTCCCCGCGCACAGCCGCCGAAAGCGCTCTACAGACGCCACGGCAAAACCCTCGTAGTGGTTGTTGAAGTAAACGTACTGCGGTATCCCGCGCCGTTGAACCATCCGGCAAACCTCAACCCAGGAATTCATGCTTGCAGTTTTGTCTTCAACGACCTGATTCCAAACCGTAGTCTTGGCCTCGATCGCCTTTCGATCCCCAAGCAACCTGATATAAACGAAATCCGCCGTGATCGGATCAATGGTCGAGAATATGCGTTCAACTAATGGCATGAACGAGTGATCTTGCAGCACGAGCGCAACCTTGTTCTCCTTCAACAGTTCGGTAAATCGTTTCGTTAGCCACTATTTATTTCGGATCTCGACGGCGAATTTATAGCCGCCAATTCGTGGCAATTTCTTCATGAATGCTTTGAGCCGTGAGAAAAATTGGATCGGATTACTGAAGCTATCTTTGTTGAAATTTGGAAATTGAAAAACTAGTGGCCCCAACTTCCCGCCTAGCACGTGGGCCGCGCCAATGAATTCCTCGAACTCTTTGTCACACTCCACCAATACCTTTTCGTGTGTGATCGTTCGCGGGACTTTCAGCGAAAAGATAAAGCCGGGCGGAGTCTTGAGCGCCCAATTATTAACCGCTTCGATCGTCGGACACCGGTAGAACGTCGAGTCCACTTCGACCGTGTCGAAGCGAGTTGAATAATAACGGAGGTATTCGGCAGACTTCATGCCCTTGGGATAGAAGGCGCCGCTCCAGCCATCGGCTGTGAAGGAGGATGTTCCGAGGCGAATTTGAGTGCTCACGAGGAGATGCTACTCTGTCGAAATGGACAAGCACAAGATCCTCATGGAAGCGCAGGCCGAGCTTGAAAGGCACGTTTGGGGAACGTTTGTAGAAGGAAAGGCGTTGTTGCACTTGGCGGTACGGGTGTAGTTGTTTCCGGCTGCGAAGCTTGCCGCCAGGGATTCAGCACCAACGGTCGATACATGCGACATCTTGCCGATGACGTTTTACCGACGATCCGGTGGCGGGCGTTCAAAAATGCCGCGGAAGAGTGATTCGGAGGGGGACGATTCGCCCAGCCCGGTTCGAACCGCCCCCCCGTATCGGGGAGTCAACTACATAGGTGACCGTAGCGCCCTAGCCAGGGCTTGTGTATTGGCAAAAGTAACAGGGGACCAGGACCAGACGCTAAAGGGTCGCGCAACCCTACGGAGCGGCGATCTTCGATGCAGCGTTCCCCAATATACCGTTAATCGTGCTCGCAATCGTTTTCATACTCACAATTGCCCCGAGCGCGATCACGGCCAGCAGCAGCGCATATTCTGTTAGGTCCTGGCCCTTCTGGTCTTGCCAGAGGAGCTTCAGCAAATTCTTCATCTTGCCCTCTTTCTTTTCCTTGGGCAGTCTTCTGTGAGGTGGCTGACGAAAGGAAATCGAAGTAGTGGCACTATATCACGCCGCACGGCTTAATGGTGCGTTCCGCAGGTTTTGTCATGGCGCAACGCTAACTCTGATTAAAAGTCCAGCCGTGTTCAGCCATGGTGTTTTCGATGGTCCCAGGTGGGACGTTGATCCGTACGACGAGCTAGTGCGCTTGGATCACACCACTCCACGATGCTGGCGTACGCCAGCCTTCTGTCCCCTGAATCAGGCCGTTGCGGTCTTACCTAATGCTTTCACCGCGCGCTCGATCCCAGGCGCTGCATCAGCCAGGTCCTGCGCATTCATCGCTGGCCGGACTGTTAGCCTTGCATTAAATGCAAGAAACCAAGGCTCGGCAATCGAGGGTAACTCCGAGGCTTCTTTCATATCGAAGAATATGTATCCAGTTCGTTCGCCATTATCTTCGGCGAAATAGGCGGCTTCGGGTTTTAGGTTATCGAGAATGCGTTTGATTGTCGTCCCTAAGCTGCCACTTCGAGCGGCGGCGTTGCCCGCTTCGACCGGGATTGAGACCTTGAGCAGCATGCGCATACAGTTGCCCTCCTGTCAGATGTTCTTGAATTATTTCTTCGGCTTGTTAGACGAGCACCCCTCGTTTCCACAGAGCCAAACGGAGGTTCCATTCAATTCATCGCGTTTCGCCAGGTACACACGGAGCGAGCAGTCGGGGCATGGGGGCTTGTTCGCTCCTTCCTCTCGTTTGCCCTTCGTTATCGTGTAATAACCATGCTTCATATCGTAGTGTTGATTACAACCGGGTACAGAGCAGAAAAACCAATAATAAGTCTCCTCAAAAAAGTGTCGTGGATGTCGCGCTTCCTGGGTCGGGATCATTGGAAGATCGTGGTAAAGACACAATGGCCGGATACCGAGAGGCATGTTCAGTTTCGTTGTAGACATTGTTTGGTACCGCAAAGCCAAACTCGGATCGTCTGACTTCGCAAGGAGCCGGGTAAAACGAGGGCACGGCAGGATGCTAGAGAGACTTTTCGACCGTACACCGTCTTAGCACCGATTGATACAACTATTTGCCCACTATTGAGGAAACTTCAACGACGAAAATGTCTGTGTACTTGCGCGCCAGCATCCGGGGGGGTACAACGCGGACTCGGAGTGAAGAGAATATCTTAGAACCGCTTTCAGGCGATTAGCTAAATCTGATGGGGCGGGAGATACAACTCTTGGATTGCGGCGAGCTTGTCTAGAACCCGATTCCTATCCTCGCATGAGAAAGTACTTCCGTCATAGAACCTCTCCCTAACTTGATGCCGCACGTCTTCAACGTTGGTTGAACGGGAGATTCGAGAAACAGCGCCACTTGCAAAACGTCCTTTTCACTTAAACTCATCTGGCTCGGATTCATCCAGCGACAGTAGCATAGTTCGCGTTCGGATTTTCATCCGCCAGCAACAATCGTTCCCAATAATGTGGGGCCATGAAAAGGGATGAAGCCCTACACATCCTCGAAACGTTCCTGACGGACGAGGAGCTATCCCGACTCAAGCGGGTTTCAGATATGACCGGCGCACACCTCTCTACCCTCATTCGGATTGCTGTTGCGGACTACTTGAAGAATTTGCCCAAGAGCTTTAACCAGCACATTCAAACCCCATAGACCAGCGGAGTTGCAGCTCTTTTACTGTTACAAATTCCACGGTAGACTTTTAGCAGCCCCACCCTTTGGGGGAGTTACCAGATGGATCAGTCGGTCCTATCGTTTGAGGAAACACTCTCATTCGCTGGATGGCTAACGCCGCGCAATCCTTCGCTGAAATCGCTCAAGGCATGCCTGATGGTGACGAGAAACGCCACATAGAATCTCTTGCTGTCTGTTATCGCGAGTGTGAGAAAAACCGTAGAGCGTTAATCGAGAGAATGCGGCGCCGCGCGGCTACTGGCTAACCACCGTCGGACGACTGAGGGTTGGTTGGCTGCAGTCCAAGCCGGAGTGGACTGAGGAACGCATCCGGGCGCCGATGCTATGGGCACGATGCAAAGCTGGCGCTAGCGCTTGCCAAAGGATATCCCAATTGAACCGATGGTCCGCTGGATTTGCGGCAGTGCTGAATATCCGAGAAATGCGCTCGTGATAGGATGCGGAAGGCCTTTAGACGGAGACAGATTCCGTGTTGCTTGCGGTAGTGTTAACCCGGCCAGGTTCCCGGCGTGGAAAGTGCAACCATCAACAGGAGGATACGAAGATGAAATTTAGAATTGCGCTGTTTGGGGCTCTTCTGCTCGTGTCAGGTTTTGTGCCTGTCAGCTCATATGGCCAGGCCACGGCCGATAATCCCAGCGTAACTGCCCAGCTGGAGGCGGCCAAGCCACTCGTGGCAAAGATTAAGAAGGATGCCACCGAGATGCAGTCCTACACCTTGGTAAGCGGCCCCAGCTGGAGTACCCACGCTGCGACCCTCACCAGAATTAAGGACGACGTAAATAAGTTGCAGGAAAATACGCGCGGACTGCAGTCACATCGAACAACGGCTAGCCCTTGGCAGCAAGATGCGATCGATCGTATCACCGCGCTCACCAACGATTTGGCGACGAACATGAACAACACTATTGATCACCTTAACAAAAACAAGACACGTCCTAGCTCTCCACCCTATCCTGAATACTTGAAGACGAACACACAACTCGTTACCGCGCTCGGCGATGAAATAAACGCGACGATCGACGCGGGTGAGGCAAAGGCAAAGGAAGAGGCGCTGACGAAACAGCTTGATGATTCAGGGAAGTAAACGCGTTGGAATGAGCTAAAACAGGGCGGATTGCCTTAGAAGGGCCGCCTTGTTTCGGATTTTAGTTGCTACGCTCCTCAATGAGGAGAAGTCAACGTTGAGCCATAGCTTACCTTCTTCCTAAAACAGGGACTTTCGCCATGATGCATGAAGAAAAACCTGGCTGGAAAAAGCGCGCTCTCGACGAATTGCGGAAGCTCTCCATAACCGTCCTGTACATCTGGGTACTGCTGATCGCCTTTACGCTCCATCGTGAAATCATCCTTGCGAACTACCACATCGACTACTCGGCGAAGTTTGGCTTTGCCTTTATCAATGCGGTGATCTTGGCGAAATTCATGTGGTTGGGAGAAATCCTTCATGCCGGAAAGAAGGCTGCCGGGAAAGCCTTATTGTATTCGACGCTTTGGAACTCTGCCATTTTCGCCGTCATCCTAATGGTTTGCCGCCTTCTGGAGGAAGCGTTGGTCAAGGTCTGGCACGGTCAGTCTTTTGCCGCGAGCTTTTCCGAAACGGCAGCGGACCCAAGGGATGTCTTCGCTACCATGCTGCTTATGTTTGTGATGTTAATTCCGTTCTTTTTTGCCAAAGGACTGATTGAGATTTTGGGTAAGGATGAAATAAAAAGACTGTTGTTGAAGGCTCGCGCCGAGGGATAGCACCCGCCTCGTTGCGAAGTCGAAGTACAGATTGATCCCGCATAGTTCTGATAAACGCTAGTGGTTACTGATGGCTGTCGACTTGTCGCACAGAAGAAGATGATGCCTGACAGAACACAACGTTCGAGACTCGCATTCGGTCGGAATCGGAATATCACGTCTTCCTCCGCGCGACGATTGCGACGAGCTTTACGTCACCCAGACTGGACGTTTCAGCTTTGAAGTCAGGGAACTGCGCGACAATCGGCGGCTCAATCACCAAATCGCCGGCGCCGCCTTCTCTCGCCCCTGCTGAACCCAGCAGCCGCACCCAAGAAAGACGAGCAGAACCCGTAAGGCGGAGGGTCTTAGGAATCATTAGGGATAGCCCGCGAGATTCCCCAGTGAATCTTTGCTGACCCGGAAAGGTGTCGAGAAATCCGCTTCGCACCATCTATCTCAGACTGAGATAGGTAGTGATAATCCCTGTTCGCAACATCTATCTGGAAATACCCTACCTTCCGATTACGGCGTTAATCTGGACTTCAGCCCGTTAGTTGGGGGAAACGCTGTTCTTTACTCACTCGCTGGCCGCGTTATCCCGCTGACCGTTCATGTCGAGTGTCCTTTGGTCCTCGGCGCTGAGTTGGGAAGGCTTCAGGGTTATCGTTACCTTGTCGAGTTTGCCGGTGAAAGCAAATGGCACCTGATAGTCCTTGTCATCCACGGGCGTGCCTGTGTCCACGCCGACATCAAACGTTTCGTCCCACTGAAGAGTCAAGGGCACGGTGTGCTCCATTTGCTGACTGGCGACTTGCTTGCCGTCCACCAGCAGCAGCCCGAGACCACCCTTGCCAAGGCCGGGCCCGTCCGATTTGAAATCGAACGTGACCGTATGTTTGCCCGGTGAGAGCGCCTCTGCTCCCTCCCAGCGAACTCGCTTAAGGTCAACGAGATTCCAAGTGAATACCGGCTTGCCCTTCAAGATGTACAGGCCATAGCCGCCAAATCTGCCCCCTTGCGTGACCAACATCCCCTCTGCACCACTGTTGGGGACCTCGACTTCTGCCATGATGGTATACGACTTATCGAGGACACTTGGAGCGCTGTTGGTTGGAATGCCCGACACCGCGGATCTATATGTGAACTCTGTCCTGCCCGCGACGGCACTCGGTCGCTGAGTCATTAAACGTTGTAACGCGGAGGCGTCCAGCGGCAGGACCTGATATTTCTGGGCCTCCACCCAAAACAGTTGCTGGAGGTCGCGGAGTTTATCCGGATTTGACGCCGCAAGATCGTTTGACTCGGTCCAATCCTTACTGATGTTGTAAAGTTCCCACTTCACGCCGTTAACCGGGTCTGAAGGCGTTGACGCGGTAATGTCCCAAGGTGCCCGGTAAGGTGTCGTGGCAGCAACCCAGCCATCGTGGTAGATGGCTCGAAGGGCAACCATCTCGAAATATTGCGTGCCGTGTCGAGATGGCACATTCGTATTTGCCTTGTCGAAGGTGTACGCCATGCTTACCCCTTCGATCGGTCTCTGGGCGATGCCGTCAATCATCACCGGGGCAGGAATCCCAGTGACTTCCAGAATGGTAGGCACAATATCAATGACGTGATGGAACTGAGTACGAACGCCACCTGCATCCTTGATATGGCCAGGCCATGCGATGGCCAATCCTTGCCGCGTGCCGCCGAAATGCGATGCGACTTGTTTGGTCCATTTAAATGGCGTGTCGAACGCCCAGGTCCAAGCCACGTTCATGTGAGGATAAGTTTGCTCTGAACCCCAAGCGTCATAGAAATACTTGAGTTGGTCCGCTACCGGAACGTTTACGCCATTGAACGAGGCAACCTCATTCGGTGTACCCAGAAGCGTTCCCTCAGCACTCGAACCATTGTCGCCGCTGATGTAGATGATCAATGTGTCGTTGAGCTTGCCAAGATCTTCAACCGCTGTAATCACGCGGCCGATCTCGTAATCGGTGTAAGCAAGATAGGCGGCATACACCTCCACCTGGCGAATGTACATTTTCTTCTCGTCAGGGCTTAGCGTCTCCCATTTTGGCAGGGAGACCCCGCCGAACTGTGCGCTGCCGTCAGGCCAGGCCGTCAGCTTGGCGTCCGGAGGGATTACGCCGAGTTTCTTCTGATTGGCGAAGATCTGCTCCCGCAACGCGTTCCAGCCGTTGTCGAATAAATGCATGTTGTGGATCTTCTCGATCCACTCCGGCGTCGGATGATGCGGAGCATGGGTGCCACCGGGCACGTAGTAGAGAAAGAACTTTTTCTGCGGATCGAGGTCATTCATCTGTTGCAGATATTGAATGGCATCGTCCGCCATCGCCGTCGTCAGGTTCCAGCCTGGCTTCCCAACGTAAGGATAGATAGCCGTGGTGTTGCGGAACAGGTTGGGCTCCCACTGGCTGGTGTCGCCGCCAACGAAGCCGTAGAAATACTGGAAACCCATGCCGATGGGCCATTGCTCGAACGGGCCAAGTTGACTTGCCTCATAGGCGGGCGTGTTGTGGTCCTTGCCGAACCAGGATGTGGCGTAGCCATTCTCCTTCAGAATCTCGCCGATAGTGGCCGTATCGCGGGGAATAATGCTGTTGTAGCCGGGAAATCCGGTCGACAACTCGGAAATCACGCCGAAGCCCACTGAGTGGTGATTGCGGCCAGTGATGAGCGCTCCCCGAGTTGGTGAGCAAAGCGCAGTGGAATGGAACTGGGTATAGCGCAATCCCATGTGTGCGATCCGGTCCAAAGTGGGAGTGGGGATAACGCCGCCGAAAGTGCCAGGAGCCCCAAAGCCGACGTCATCAGTCATGATCAGAAGCACGTTTGGTGCGTCCTTGGGAGGCACTACGCGAGCAGGCCAGCATGGCTTGGAGTCCGCAGCGTTAAGGTTTATCTCACCCTTGAACGCTCCCGGTGGGGTCGGCAAGTATTTGGAATCGAGGGCCTCGGTGGCAGCCGGGGAACACGGCACGCCGGTTGTCTGCTGGGCTTTCGCACTCACCGCTGCGAGCACAAACATCAAGGAGACTGCGACCAGATTTAGCAAGCCGCGCACATACCCGCTCTTCATCATGTGTTTTACACTCCCTTAGTTCTCTCGATATTACCGCCCGACGATATGAACTAAGTTCAGCGCCGTCTACTGTCAAAAGTAACACTGCGCGAAACCGACTGGCCAAAGGGACTTTAGCGCGACTAGGAGCGGATGCGGTATACGAGCCTGACGCTAAGTTGCGATAGATGTCGAGAAATCCGCTTCGCACCAGCTATCTCAGAATGAGATAGCTGGTGATAATCCCTGTTCTCGACACCTATCTGAAAGTCGATGATCGAATGGCATGAATTAGGACTTGGAGAGTCAGACCTCAGGGCGCGTAGGGCTTGTCCGCCAGAATCACAACATTGGTGATGCCAGCGACTCGAATCTGGTCAAAAACGATTTCGACGTCTTCATTCTTAGCTCTGCAATCTGCGAGAAGATAGACTTTCCTTTCGGAGCCAGCGCGCGTTGCCGTTCGTATCAGATCAGACAACTCTCCCGGCTCGGCTTTGTTTGAGCCAAAGAAGCGACTTCCATCTCTGGTCACCGCAATACGTATGGCGTCCTCGCGTACCGCCCCCGGCTGCAACGTTGCGCTTCGAGCCTTGGGCAGATCCACAGGCGAGTCGCCCTGGAAAGCACCGGGATAGCACATAAATATGATCAGTAAAACGAGGAAAACACCATGAAAGGACATGAGGTCGATCGCCGGATAGATGCTTGGCCTTCTCTTTGCGGCGCGGAGTGCTGCCGCCTTGCTTGGTGACCACACGGATGGACCTCACACGTGATTCTTAGAAGCGTCCTCAAGTATTAGACCTCAACGTACCTCCGAAAGTGCCGGAGCACTTCGGGAGAAGTTGCGGAAGGGTACCGGCCAAGCATCTAAGAGGAGTTCCAAGTGCTGTCTAGTCGGATAATCGGAAAAACAGAGTTTGCGCGCGGACAGGCAGCTCCCCGGATAGAGTTCCTTCACCGTACTCCTCGCTTCTTTCCTAGGTATGCCTCAACTGCGCGTCGCACGATCTCTGCAATTGGAACACCGGATTTCTCGCTTTCTTCACGCAGAGCCTTTGCGAGTTCCGGATACAAGTTCGCTGAGAAGTTTGTCTTTTCGCCCACAATTCCTTTTGACGGCCGACCGCGTTTTGTCATGGAAGCTAACCCTAGCATGTAGTTCGTTACATGTCAGGAAAAGATAACTGCTGCAACGAATGCGAGAAGCAGTACGGGGTGTGCAACCGATGCTGAGTTGGATAGATGTTGATAAATCCGCTTCTCACCACCTATCTCAGCTTGAGATAGCTAGTGATAATCCCTGTTCGCAACATCGATCTGAATCTCATTGTCCGGTAACCGCGTTAATCAGGCATGTGGAGTGCTTTCGCATTCGACATGACTTGGGGTACCCTCCGGCCTGAGCTATTCGTGTCTCAGCGCAACCAGCGGATCGACGCGTATCGCGCGCCTCGCCGGTATATAACAAGCAAGCAGAGCGACACCGATGAGAAGAAGCGCGACACCCGCAAACGTCACAGGATCTGTCGGCCTCACGCCGTAAAGCAGTCCTGCCATTAAGTGCGACACGATCAGCGCACAAACAAGCCCAACCGCAGCGCCCGCAATGGCCAGCTCCAATCCTTGACGTAGAACCATTCGCAGGATGTTCCGGCTATGCGCCCCAAGCGCGAGACGAATCCCGATCTCGTGGGTGCGCTCGCTTACGATGTACGAAATCACTCCGTAAATTCCAAGCCCGGCGAGAAGCCACGCGGTCAGAGCGAACAGACCAACCATTTCCATCGAGAATCGCCTCTCGGAGAGTGACGCGGAAAGAGCGTCATTGAGTGTCTGCGCCCCGAAAACCGGGAGTTCCGGGTTGACGGCCTGCACCTGCTCACGCAACTCGACTGGAGTCGCTGCGGGGTCCAGTCGTCCACGCAAAAATATCACCAGCTCTTTAGACGCCCCTTGAGACGGCGCCTGATACAAGCTCGTATAGATTTGCGGAACGCTCGATTCCACCAGCGATTCAGTCCGAGCATCCGCTATCACGCCGACCACCGTAGTCCAGGAAGAGTCCTCTGGAGACAGCTTGAGGCGCTCGCCACGGGGATCCCCGCTTGGCCAGTAGGTCCGCGCGAATGCTTCGTTGATCACCGCGACAGCCGGGGCGGTTTCGTTGTCCATCTCGCCGAATAAACGGCCACGCTGCAGTGTGACCCCCAGCAAGTGAAAATAGTCTGGCGTCACGCTCGACGTTTCGACCAATGGAGGCTGCTTGCTCTGGATCTCGCGACCTTCGAGGACCAACGGGGATTGGGTTGGATCGTGATTCAATGGAATGGATGCTCTATTTCCGAGGGCTATTTCTTCGACTCCGGGCAACGTCCTGCCACGGCGAAGTAATTCACGTATGAATGGCGCCTCTTGAGCAGGGGTTCCGTAGATGTCGGTCTTCGGGTCATTTGGCTCAGGCAGCCACGTCCGAACCGCCATTACATTCTGAGGATTGAATCCCAGACTAACATTCAACAAGTCCCAGAAACTGCGCAGCAGAAGGCCCGCGGCAATCATCAGCACCAATGAGAGCGCAAATTCTGTCACCACCAGCGCGCGCCGCGTGCGCCCCTGTTCCCGTGACCCTGTCGATCCGCGCCCTTCCTGTTTGAGCGCTTGAGTCAAGTCCGCCCGTCCGGCATGCAACGCGGGAGTCACACCAAAAATCGCGCCTGCGACGAGCGAAGCACCGAGAGCGAAAAGCAAAACGCCCCAGCTGATTGACATGTCATTAAGATGCGGTAGGCTGTCCGGCACAAGTCGCACCAGAAATCCTCTCGCACATAAGAGAATCGCTAAACCGGCCAGTCCGCCGACCAACGAAAGAAGCAAGCCTTCGGTTAGCATTTGCGAGATCAGCCGCTTTCGCGCCGCTCCGAGGGCCTGCCGAACGGCCAATTCCCGCCCTCTGGCGCTGGCTCGAGCCAGCAACAGATTCGCCACGTTCACGCAGCCGATCAGCAGGACCAATCCCACGGCGCCAAGCAGCAGAATCAACGACTGGCGAGCTTTGCCGACCACGGTCTCCTTGAGCGGCACTAAGCGCACTGTCCATGCGCTCTGCAGCGGATAATCTTCCGGGAATTCTTTCTGCAAAGATGCGACCAGCGCGTCCAACTGGCTCTGCGCAGCCGCAATCGTCAGTCCAGGTTTGATTCGCGCGATTGCTGCTGCTCCGGTCCGCCGCCTGTTGCGCAGCGGGGGAGTGCGGCCCGGGACGGCAAAACCCACTGCGGCCCAAACTTCGATGTTCCTTTGCTCGGTTGTTCGCCCTGGATCGTGAAAACCGGCTGGCATGACGCCGATCACGGTATACAAGTCATTGTCAAGCCGCAAACTCTTGCCCAGAATCCCCGGATCGGCCGCGAAAGCCCTCTTCCATAGTCCGTCACTGATGAGAACTTCAAGGGTAAAACCGGGCGTCTGATCCTCAGGATCAAACGTGCGCCCCAACTGTGGCTTAACGCCCAGCAGCGCAAAATAATTCGGCGCGACGCCGGAGTAGCGGGCTCTCGTAGGCTGAGAAGAGCCCGTAAGATTCACGGGCCCATACACTGTTAGCGAAACATATTCGAAAATGCCGGAACGCTGAAGATCGTGCCACTCCGGCACCGACATTCCTACGTCCTGCGCGCCCACCCCGGGAAGATCATCCTCGACCCGCACGAGCTGCTCCGGTTGTGGGTACGGCAGGGGGTGCAACAGCGTCGCATCCACCAAGCTGAAGATGGCCGTTGTCGCTCCGATCCCCAGTGCGATCGTCAGGACGGCGACGGCGGTGAAGCCAGGAGCCTTGCGCAGCATGCGCAAAGCGTAGCTGATGTCCTGCCCGAGCTGCTCTAGCCAGGCGAAGCTCCACACGTCGCGCGTATCTTCCTTCACCCGCGTCACGTTGCCGAACTTCCGCACCGCCGCATAGCGCGCTTCCTCCGGCGGCATCCCGCGGTCGATGTTGTCCTGCGTCTCCATCTCGATGTGCTCGCGGATGTCCCGATCGAGATCGTCCATCATGCGCTCGCGGCGCTTCATGATTCGCCTTCCTGTTCCGCTGGCCGCAGAATCTGCGAGATTGCTCCCGCCAGCGTGTCCCATTTGTTGGTCTCGACCGTCAGTTGTCTGCGCCCCTTTGCGGTTAGACGATAAAACTTGGCCCGGCGATTGTTCTCCGAAGTGCCTTCTTCCGCCGAAATCCATCCCCGCTTGATGAGTCGGTGCAACGCCGGATAGAGCGACCCCTGCTCGACCTGCAACACTTCGTCGGAGTTGAACTCGATCGCCTTGGCGATGGCATGGCCGTGTGCCGGCCCCAGCAGCAGCGTGCGGAGGATCAGCAGGTCGAGGGTGCCCTGCAGCAGTTCGATGCGTTCGCGTTGTTCTTTGGTAGACATTCTAGGTGAGGCTACAGCGCTTCCAGTAGAATGTCAAGGTGAGCAAAGCTATCGGGGCCATGCGGCCAACTCCTGATAAGTCGCGTAACCGGAAACTATGCAGATGGGGTGGGAAGGCCTAGCCCGGATAGATGTCGAGAAATCCGCTTCGCACCATCTATCTCAGACTGAGATAGGTAGTGATAATCCCTGTTCTCGACACCTATCTGAAAGCAGGCGTAAGATACACGCAAAGTGGCTGATTCCTCATCTATTCTCGGCTGTACGATTTCCCACTATCGCATTTTGGAGAAGCTGGGTGGCGGTGGGATGGGTGTTGTGTACAAAGCCGAAGACACGGAACTCGGCCGGTTCGTCGCCCTCAAATTTCTTCCGGACAATGTGGCACACGATTCGCAAGCCGTTGAACGATTCCGCCGGGAAGCGCGCGCCTCCTCCGCACTAAATCATCCGAACATCTGCACGATCTATGAAATCGGTCAGGAAGGAGGTCGGGTATTCATCGTTATGGAGTTTTTGGACGGCTCGACGTTGAAGCATCGTATCGGCGGGCGCTCGATGGAAATGGAAACGATGCTTGATTTGGGCATCCAAATAGCGGATGGGCTCGATGCGGCCCACGCCGACGGGATCATCCACCGGGACATCAAGCCGGCGAATATTTTCGTTACAAAGCGCGGCCATGCGAAGATTCTCGATTTTGGACTTGCCAAACTCACTCCTGTGGCGACGGGTGTCGGTGCTTCTGCAATGCCAACGGTCACGGATGAAGAATTGCTGACGAGCCCGGGGGTTGCAGTCGGGACAGTGGCCTATATGTCGCCGGAGCAAGCTCGAGGTGAAGCACTCGACACACGGACAGATTTGTTCTCGTTCGGTGCTGTTTTGTACGAAATGGCCGCTGGCCGGATGGCGTTTTCCGGCAACACCTCGGCAATCATTCACGAGGCAATTTTGAATCGAGCGCCGACCCCGCTGGCGCGAGTGAATCCTGAGACATCACCAGACCTAGAGCACATCGTCAACAAGGCGATCGAGAAAGAGCGTGACCTCCGTTACCAGTCCGCATCGGAAATGCGCGCTGACCTTAAGCGCCTGCGACGGGATACGGGTTCGAGCCGAATTTCGTCATCGTTGAGCGGCGCGACTCAAGTACTCGCCGCACACCCCACGACTCCCCCGGCCTCGGAGGCTCGGCCATCAATGGGGCTTGCCGGGAAGCGATATGCTGTTTTGTCCGTCTGTATCGCGCTCCTGGTCGCAGCCTTTGCGGCGTATCACTTTTGGCCGCGATCGAACAAATCGAGCGGCCCCGTCAAGATTACCCAAATCAGTCAGTGGAACAAGCCGATGAACCAAGCGAAGCTTTCTCCCGACGGCCACGCCGTCGCGTTTACCTCGCCGGTGGGCAGCGTCGCGCAAGTGTTCCTGATGCTCACTTCTGGCGGCGATCCTCTTCAACTCACGAATGACGAAGGCGACAAGCTTGTAAGTGCATTTTCGCCCGACGGAAGAGAGGTTTATTACCAGAGGATTCTCGGTAGCGACGAAGTTTGGGCCGTTCCTTCACTCGGAGGGACCCCGAGCCGTGTCGCGTCAGCCCGCTATCTGGTCCCCTCGCCCGATGGCGCTTCCATTTTTTACGCGACGTCGGATGGCTCCGGAATCTACCGCGCGGGAAAATCTGGAATAGGTGAAGAGTCGGTCTACAGCCCCCAGGGTACTGGCTTAGCCTTCATCCCGGTGCTGCTATTTCCCGGCGGCAACGACCTGCTTGCTGCTGCTGTGCGAAGGGGCACGCCGAACTTCCATTTTTACAGAATAAACGTGGCCAGCCACGAGGCGGTTGATTTGGGTGAGGTGTCCGGGAATCGTGACGTAGTGTGGGCTGAACCGGGGAACTCCGTGTTATTCAGCCGGAACGTAAACGGACTAACCAACATCTGGAGTTATAGCTTGAAGGACCGGAATCTCAGGCAGATTACTTTCGGTACGGGACCGGACTACTCGCCCATGCCAGATCCTGCAGGAAAAGGGATTTATTATGTGAACGGCAAGTCCTCCGGATTCCTGACCGCTTACCATGTCAATTCAAAGCAATCGACCGACATCGTGTTGGAGGACGCATCTCAGCCCGTCATCTCGCCGGATGGGAAACGCGTGATGTACATCACTTTCCCTGCACCCCAGAGGCAGGAAATCTGGGTAGCGGACATCGATGGGGAGAACAAGGTGAAAATTGCCACCGGAGAACGCTTCGACACGGGAAATTGGGCGCCCGACAGTTTCCATCTGTCTTTTGATGAATCCGGAACCGACGGCGGGGCCAAAAACTACATCGTCGGGGCTGATGGCAGCGGTCTTCGTCGGCTCTTACGGACAGTAGGTCTTGAGGGGGATGCGGTATGGAGCGCTGATCAGAAATTCGTTTATGTGTCTGGCAGAGAGAAGAACGGGACGATGCAAATGGTTTGGAGAGTGAACGCGGACGGTTCGAATCCGGAGAAGTTTGCGGACAACTGTGGCTTAGTCTGTCGACATAGACGCCAGCGGGCAGTACCTGTTTAGCGTTGTGCTTTGGGGGGAAAAGAGCGGAATCTACGAGGTCTCCGTCTCCGATCGGAAATGCATCCCGCTACTCCCCGGCACAGCCACTCATGGTGTTACTCTTGCCCGCGACGGCAAGTCATTATTGTATGCAGTTGCTTCTCGCGGCGAAGTCACGATTTTCCGTCAGCTCTGGGGCAGCGGTAAACTCGTCGGAGCGCCTCAGGTCGCTTTGAAGGTTCCCTTTGCATTTCCCCTGCTTCATGCTGGTGGTAACGCCTACGATTTTTCCAGAGACCTCTCCACCATTGTCTATGCGCGCCCCGGCGGCCACGCCGACCTCTATCTTCTGAGCCAGAAATAAACCGGCCACGAAACAGACATTCAGCTTCTGTTCATCCCTCGAATACGCTCGGTCAAACGGATAGATGCCTTGATAAATCCGCTTATCACCAGCTATCTCAAAGCGAGATAGATGGTGACAAACCTGCGTAAATGGGGGATTTACTACGAAATCCGAAGGACAATATCTCAAGGGCACGGAGACAGGTCGCTGACGCCGATCTCGACTTTTGAAAGTCCAACTTGGTCCGGGGGATGCTCCATCATCTTCAGCGCCGGTAGTTGCTGCCGAATCTGAAAAGGCCATTTCAGTCCCGAGGGCTCATCCAGTCCCGCGAAAACGGTCAACGTATTATTGCCGGGGACGTAATAAACCGGACCGTCAGGGGCATCGACAGATTGGAACCGAAAGTCGGTTTTCCAATCCTCGTCCTTACATCGGTCGCCGTTGAGTGAGAGGCTTAGGTGGTCGTGATTCATCGTTGAGGCTTGTCGCTTCACGTATAGCGTTTGGCCGCTCGCTAAACGAATTTGCTTCTCAGCATAGCGTTTCGGGACGAGCGGTCGCCAGACCCACGCAATGCAGAAACCAGCCAAGGCGACGAAAACAACACTTAGGATCAGAACGATAGTGATGGATGTGTATTGTGGCTTGCCTCTCATTACCGCGATTATCCGTGGCTGAACCTATCGTTGCAATGAAACTGATTTCACAACCTCCAATTAGTCACGTAATCGGAAACCAGGCTTTGCAGATGGAACGGGAAGGCGTGGCTCGGATAGATGTCGAGAAATCCGCTTATCACCAGGTATCTCAAAACGAGATAGGTAGTGATAATCCCTGTTCGCGACACCTATCCGGTGTCTCTGATTTTTTGCCTCTTATGGTGTGCCAAAGCTGACGCGCAAATCTTCGCCTTTGTTGACTTGCCTCGGAGCACAACCTAAGATGTGCTCCACGTGCCAGCCACCGACTCGCTCATCGGCCAAACCATTGCGCATTATCACATCGTCGAAAAACTAGGCGGTGGCGGGATGGGTGTCGTTTACAAGGCCGAGGATGTGAAGCTCGGCCGCTTTGTAGCTCTGAAGTTCCTGCCCGAAGAGGTGGCCAAAGACCCGCAGGCACTCAGCCGCTTTCAGCGCGAAGCCAAGGCCGCCTCTGCCCTGAATCATCCGAACATCTGCACCATCCACGAGATCGACGATCAACACGGCAACGCTTTCATCGCCATGGAATTTCTTGACGGGCTGACGCTGAAGCACCGCATTGGCGGCAAGCCACTGCCGATGGATCTGCTGCTGGAACTAGGCGTGGAAGTGGCTGACGCGCTCGACGCAGCGCACGAAAAAGGCATCATCCATCGCGATATAAAGCCGGCAAATATTTTCGTCACGCAGCGAGGACACGCCAAGATTCTTGATTTCGGGTTGGCAAAGCAATCGCAATGCGTTCCAGGCCGGGCCGATAAATTCATGACCAATGGCACCGGGGCAACGGTCGATCAGGAGCATCTAACGAGTCCCGGGATGACGCTTGGAACGGTTGCCTACATGTCACCCGAGCAGGCGCGGGGCGAAGGGCTGGACGCACGCAGTGACCTTTTCAGTTTCGGTACAGTGCTGTACGAGATGGCCACGGGGGCGATTCCTTTCCGTGGCGACACAACGGCCGTGATTTTCAACGCGATTCTTGAAAAGGCACCGGTACCGGCGGTGCGCTTGAACCCGGATATCCCGCCGCGCCTGGAAGAAGTGATCTCAAAGGCGCTCGAAAAAGACCGGCGGATGCGCTACCAGCACGCAGCAGAGATGCGCACCGATCTGGCGAGACTGAAACGCGACACGGACTCAGGCCGTTCGACCACAGCGGTGATGGCTACTTCGGGCTCGGGCGCCGTTCGGGAAGCCGATTTCCAACAGCGAGTGCATCTGTCGCTGTGGGGACAGCAGTGAGGGGCACGAGTGCCGCAGCATCTCCTATCGCGGGTGCGACAAGTGCCGCAGAAATATCCTCACGCAGCCTCAGTTCTGCCGCCAAATGGCAATGGCCCCTTCTGGCGGGCATTGCGGTCATCATCGCGGCTTTGGGTGTTGGGGGCTACCTCTACTTCCATCGCGCGCCTAAGCTCACCGGAAAAGGTTCTATCGTCCTCGCCGACTTCACGAATACCACCGGCGATGCAGTCTTTGACGATGCGCTTCGGCAGGGCCTCGCGGCTCAGCTTGCGCAGTCGCCGTTCCTGAACATCCTCTCCGACCAGCAGATCCGGCAACAGCTTCGATTCATGGGACAGGCGCCTACATCGCGACTGACGAACGAGTTGGCGCGGCAAGTATGCCAGCGGACGCAAAGCGCCGCCGTACTTGACGGATCGATCGCGCAAATTGGCAGCACCTACAACCTGGTGCTCAACGCGCTTAATTGCGCGACCGGCGAAGCGTTGGCGACGGCAACGACGGAAGCACCG
This sequence comes from uncultured Acidobacteriota bacterium, assembly GCA_963729525.1. Taxonomy (GTDB): domain Bacteria; phylum Acidobacteriota; class Terriglobia; order Acidiferrales; family UBA7541; genus Palsa-295. Next base: position 81,205 of record CAVSOB010000003.1, on the reverse strand, counting down.
AATAAAGACCAAGTGCTCGGCGCGCTCGGCAAAGTGGCAGAGGAGATTCGCGGAAAGCTCGGCGAGTCGCTGGCTTCGATTCAGAAATACAACACGCCTATCGCCGAGGCGACCACGTCGTCACTGGAAGCGCTGAAGGCCTACAGCCTCGGGATTCAAGCGCGCGGAAACAAAGGCGAAGAGGCTGCGGCGCCTTTCTTGAAGCAGGCCATCACGCTGGACCCGAATTTCGCCATGGCCACTGCGGTGCTCGGACAGGTAGAAACCAATCTGGGCGCGGTGAGCCTCGGCACCGAGTACACGAAAAAGGCTTACGATTTGCGCGAGCGCGCGAGCGAACTGGAAAAGTTCTACATCGAGAGCCATTACCACGAGAATGTGACCGGCGATCGCCAACAAGCCAATCAGGTTTATCAACTCTGGGCACAAACGTATCCGCACGACGCAATTCCGCGCGGCAACCTTTCCGTCGGTCACGTTCAATTGGGCCAGTGGGAAAAGGCCTTACCGGAGGCTCTCGAGGCCCACCGGCTGGCTCCCGACGATAGTCTCACCTACTTCCAAGTTGCCAGCGCTTATGTGGGCCTGGGACGTCTGGATGAAGCTAAAGCCACAATCAATGACGCATTGGCGAAGAAGCTAGATGTTCCTCTCTTCCACCTGACTCTTTACCAAGTGGCATTTTTGCAGAACGACCCTGCCGCCGCGGCTCGCGAGCTCTCCGTCATGTTGAGTAGTTCGCCGGAGATGGCTGCTCTGTCGTTGAATATTGCAGCGGGTACCGAGGCTTATTTTGGGCGTCTCGAGAAGGCCCGGGCGCTCGTGCAGCGCGCCGTCGCATCGCAGCAGGGGGTAGGCGGGAAGGACCGCGCCGCCGCTGCAATGATTGAGCAGGCGCGCGCGGAAGCCAGGGTGGGCGATACTGCGGCCGCACGAAAGGACACCGCTGCGGCGATGGGGCTCGATCCCTCGTTCCTCATCAAGGGTGCCGCGGCTCACGTGTTTGCGCAAACGGGTGATGCGGCGCGCGCTGAATCGCTAGCCGGCGAGATCGTGAAGGAACGCCCATCCGACACTCTTGCGAATGTATACGCGCTTCCAACGATCCGTGCAGCCCTCGAATTGAATCGCAACAATCCGGAGAAGGCGATTGAGCTCCTCCAGCCGGTGATTCCTTACGATCTTGCGAACCTGAGAGGACTCTCGAGTGCGTACGACCGCGGGCAGGCCTACCTGCTTCTGCATCAAGGTAAGGAAGCCGCCGCCGAATTTCAGAAAATTCTTGACCATCCAGGAGTTGTGTTCAACTCAATCACAGGCGCGCTGGCGCATTTGCAGTTGGGCCGGGCCTACGCGCTTGCGGGCGATGAGGCCAAGTCGCGCGCGGCGTATCAGGATTTCTTCGCGCTGTGGAAAGACGCTGACCCCGACATTCCCATCCTGAAAGAAGCGAAAGCGGGATACGCGAAGCTGCAATAACTGTTAGAACTTGAGCCGACGTGGGGGACGAGCCGGATAGGTGTCGATAAATCCCCTTCGCACCACCAATCTCAGCCTGAGATACCTGGTGAGAATCCCATGATTCGTTTACAGCGGGAGCGGGGTGTGCACGGGGGGTGGTTTATGAGCAGCTCGCTGTATGTTGCTGCCTGAATCTGCTACATAGGATGTCCGAAATTCAGGAGGATCTATCATGCCCCGTTGGTTGTTCTGGTCTCGCTCTGTTTCGGCGGTTTTTGCAGCGGTTTGCCTCGCTTTCACTAGCGCCACGTATGGCCAAAACTTAGGGCCACAGCCGGTGCCTTTGCCCCCGCTGGTTCCCGCGCCGGTCGACAAGCCGTATGCGGGTACGGTTTCGCTGAGTGTGGATCTCACGAACGTGAATGACCGTGTGCTGAATGTGCACGAGACAATTCCTGTCACGCCCGGTGAGATGACGCTGCTCTATCCACAATGGCTCCCCGGAACGCACTCGCCTTCCAACCCCGTGGCCAACATGGCCGGGCTTGTGGTTACGGCAGATGGCAGACGTGTTTCTTGGCTGCGCGACAGCGTGAACATGTGGGCATTCCACCTCGACGTGCCGAAGGGCGCCACCACGCTGGAGCTGAGCTTTCAATATTTGCCTCCGCTGAATCCGCAACAGGGGCGGATTTCGACCAAGATCGCGGATGTCACGTGGAATAGCGTACTCCTGTACCCGGCGGGATACTTTGCGCGGCGTATTCAGTTTGCTACGGAGCTGCGGTTGCCGGAGGGCTGGAAGTTTGCAACTTCGCTGGAGATTAAGTCGCAGATTGGAAACGTGGTTCAGTTTAAGGACACTGCGTTAAACACGTTAATCGATTCGCCCGCGTACGCGGGGGTTAACTATAAGCGTGTGGACCTTTCGACGGGGCCGGACAACCCGGTTTATCTGGATATTTTCGCGGATAAGCCCGAACAGCTGGAGATCACGCCGGAAGAACTGGAATATCACAAAAATCTGGTGATTCAGGCGCAGAAGCTTTTTAACTCCCGGCACTACGATCACTATGATTTTCTGTTCTCGCTCAGCGACACAGTCGGCGGAAAGGGGCTCGAACATCATCAGTCGAGCGAGGACGGTACCCGCTCCAACTACTTTACGGATTGGCTCGCGGGCGTTGGCGGCCGAGCGCTTTTGCCGCACGAATACACGCATTCTTGGAATGGGAAATTTCGCCGGCCTGCCGACCTATGGACGGCGAACTTCAACGAGCCCATGCGGAACGGTCTCTTGTGGGTCTATGAAGGCTTGACGGATTATTACGGCAATGTTCTGACGGCTCGTTCGGGAATGCGCACGCCCGAGCAGACGAGAGATGTGCTGGCGCAGATTGCTGCGAATTTCGAGATCAGCCTGGGACGCAGATGGCGCTCACTGGAAGACACAACTAACCAGCCGATTATCTCGTCTCATGGCGCTACGCCGCAGAGTTGGCCGAGCTGGCAGCGTTCGTACGATTATTACCCAGAATCGGACCTTATCTGGCTCGATGCCGACACCATCATTCGGGGACGAAGCAATGGGCAGAAATCTCTGGATGATTTCGCCAAACTCTTTTTTGGGATCAACAATGGAAGCTACATTACGGTGACCTACACGTTGGAAGACCTGGTGAAGGCATTGAATTCTGTGCAGCCGTACGACTGGGCCGAGTTCTTCCGCGCGCGGGTTTACGAAGTCTCGCCGCAGGTTCCCATGAACGGCATCACACAAGGCGGTTATCGGCTGGTTTACAACGACAACGAACCAGAATGGATGAAGCACATGGACCCGTCTCGCGGGGCGAGCTTCGCGACTTCGCTGGGGTTCGAGTTGACGGGCGAGGACGGCGACACGAGTGGAAACGCCATTGCAAACGTGTGGTGGGATAGTCCGGCCTTCAAGGCAGGTATGACGCCAGAGATGCAATTGCAAGGGGTGAACGATCAGACTTTCAGCGTGTCTAACCTGCGCGAAGCCATCCTCGCGGCGGAGAAGAGTAACGCGCCCATCAAGCTTCTCGTAAAGCGCGACAAGGAGTTTCTTACTTTGAAGGTGGATTATCACGGTGGGCTACGTTACCCGCACCTGGAAAGAGTGGAGTCAATGCCCGATCACCTGGACGCAATTCTCGCGCCGACCAAATAACGGAAGCGAGGATAATAGAATTGTCCGCCGTATGGTCTGCTGCTCGGAGCCAGCCTCGGTTGATTCCTCGAGGAAAGTTGGATAGATGCAGGCGGATTTGAACCGTTTGTCCTCGTTTTGCACCGACCTGAACGAATAACTACTACAAATTTACTACAGTGCTCAGTCCCGCGCTTGTACGGGTCATCGGGAGTCGCCTAGCCGGTTTCCTAGCGGGAAGGGAGACGGTGGGAGTGTACTCAAATGCCCGCCGACCACGGATGGAAAGCAGATAACCGAACTAGGCGCGTGCTCGCGGTTATACTCTGCCTACCGCGCCTCGGGGGTGCCTCAACAACTCCGCGCACTTAACTGAGTTGACAATCGAACTGGAGAAGCCTAGCATCCGACTATCCTTGCTAGCTTCGAAATGCCAGAGTAGCCAGCGGTCAAGTCATCCTGCGAAATTGATATGAAGTTAGCAGTGCGGAGGGGGCAACAATGCGCTCCACCTTCGACATTTTCATCACTGCGAACGGTCACGCACGGTACGTGGAAACAGTTAAAAATCTCGGGACTGCGAGGAAGCGCTTGAAGCAGCTGGCGCATAACGCTTCGGGAGATTGCTTTTTATATTCCATCGAGAGCGGCATCGTCGAACTCATCGTTCGCCCAGAGGTGCCGAAGCGTTTGCTGAAATCTCGTACGCCTCACATTGTCCGAGGGTGGCTCGCGAGTTGATACAGCGGGAAGGCATGATGAATCGCGAGGAATTCAAGGCGACCCTCGTACACGATGAGCCGCCGAAAGGGCTAACAGCCCCGTTAATGGCACTGTGGTGGGATGCAAAAGGAAATTGGACTCGTGCCCACGCAGCGGTGGATGAGCTAGAGACTACGGACGGCATGGCTGTCCATGCTTACCTGCACCGCAAGGGGGGACAAGCTTCGAACGCAGACTATTGGTACGAACGCGCCGGGCGAAGATTTTATCAGTCCAGACTCGAAGAAGAGTGGCAGGCGCTGGTTGAGGGTCTGCTTTCTGGCACTGATGAAGGATAAGTAGCCGTTCCGACGTGAATCACAACTGCATTTCTGACTCGCAGAATTGTTCGGCTAAATTACGAGAGATTAATGTGCCGTCTGAGTGCCTGAAAATCCGCGTGGACAATTATTTCCACGACGCCGCTCTCTTCTGAATAAATGAAGCAATCTCGGCGCGGAGCTGTGCGAGCCATTTCTCTCAAGCACTCTCTTGCGCCTTCAAGGTCTTGAACCGATTCTATCCAGACTGGTTGGCCATCCGGAGAGTCAGTAAAAATATCGAAGGGCGGCCGCATCGTGCCTCCGTTGAATTCCGGTCTTTCGTTGCAGCCCGAAACTCACAATTTCCAGCCGCAACCGCTACACTTAAAATGCTCTTCAGGCTTCGCTTTCGATGCTGTGCTGCCACAGTGCGGGCATTTCATCGTGCAAATCTGAGTCATGATATTTCTTCCAAAAATTCTTGGCTTTGTTTAGCGATGACGCCTTGGCCTTGACAGTGAACAAAATATTCTCCGGGAGACGTCAGTGCTAGGTCAGCCATCCGTGCCTTGGCTTTCTCTAAACCGCGTACTGCCTCAACCCACAGAGGGCCGTCCGAAGTTACTTTGAAGATATCGAAAGTAGAATCCATCGTGGCATCCTCCGTCGCTTCGTCCGTATCTGTCGGGACCGCTGTCGCTTCGTTTGCATTTCTGATTCCAGAAAGCATATGGAGAAGTTAGCCCACCAAAATCAATCAGTTAAAAGTTCGAGACGGCAGCTCCGAACTTAGGGCGGAAAGCCGTGATAGCAGGTAATTTTTTCAGGGACACTTGCCACGCGTCGTACCAGAACTCCGTGGCAGAAAGCGACTCGAGTCTCTCTAGCCATACGGCACGACGGTTACGCTGCCGCAGTCCTAAAGGGTTCTACGCGATGTGCCGTATTGAACCGAAGATTAGGTCTGCCACCATATGTTAGTGGTGCTGCGATGATTCCTGAGGAAGTGAAACCTTACGACCCTGCACCTTCCGCTGAACGCGAAGAAACCCAACCGAGGGACTCGCCGGAGGAAGACCCTGATACAGCCCGAGGCGAAGCGTTCAAGCGAATGTTCCCGGATGTTGCGGGAAAGCCCCGCGACCTCCCCAAGAAACCTCCCAACTGAACGCGCTGGCTCCGCACATGGACGAGACCAAGTTCGTGCGCTGGACAGTGAAAGGCTCTGAACTGCCCCTGCGTTAGGATGATGCGCTGCGCGTATTTTCCCGCGCGCGGGCGTTTCTGCGCCTACGCGGAGTGATTAACAAGAGGGCTCCGTGCCTTGCGCCACGTTTTTCTCCTAATACTTTTCGCTTGCAATCGGCTTTGCACGGGAGTAAACGAAATTGAAGTGGCTAGTGCAAGGAGGAAATTACCGGGAAAATGACTCCACCCTGCTTAGACTCTTGACATCCGTTTACACACCGCTCTTGCGGTGCGCTACCGCCAGCGACGCTTGTAACCTCGCGAGCGGGCTACGGAATAAGCAAACGGGGAGCTGCTCTCAGTTCCCCGTTTTGCATTTTTGGGCCGTCACTTATGCTCCCCTTTGGGCCACACCTTGAGCCCCGCTCAAGAGCACCTCCTACGCAGCCTGTCCTGTATTTCCGAGCAGTTTGCGGTATTTTCATGAAAGCCGATTGAGGATGAAGGAAAACATCCGAACGCGAATTGAAGCGTACGAGGTCGCCGAACTCTTTTAGTAGTAGCAAGAGGCCCGAAAACGATGAATTGAGTCGCCTTTATCCATGGAATGCTGGTATTCACATTGGCCTTTATCGTTGATGGGGGCTCCGGTGGGACTCCCCGAAACGCCGTGCATAGGACAGATGGCCGACGACCGCTGGGCGTAAGCCAGTGACGCCAGACCGCCGAGAATCACAATTGCCGCAACCGCAAGTTTAATTTTCATTTCGTTCTCGCTACGAGTTTTGTTGACGACTTCCTTGACGAATTTTGAACTCGCGCTTGAAGCGTGCGAATAGTACCTTTTGTCGAATTTGACAACACGCGTACAGCGATGAAAAATCGAACAAAGCATGTAAGGTACGTTTTGGCCTGTTTGGCCAGAGATGGTCCCAGGGAGAGGCATGGACGGGCTACTACTCGGCTGCTCTGGGAGTACCCAGGGGGTTACTGTCGCAGGGCTGGAGACAGTAGCTTGCCGGTTGTAGCCCGCATACTTACATTCGCAATTAAGAAGCCAAATTTCGCGGTTACGCAATCTCCTTCCAGCACAGTGGATAAGCGCGGCTGCACGCTGGATTCCGTACGAAAAACGTGAGAGCAGGCATGGATGTTTCCCACAGTGTGAAAAATGATGCACAAACATCGGTCCTCATAGTTTTCCAATACTTCTCGCTTGCAATCGGCGTTGCATGGGAGTAAACCGCAAGTTGAAGTGGCTAGTGCAAGGAGGAAATTACCGGGAAAATGACTCCACCCTGCCTAGACTCTTGACAGCCGTTTACACACCGCTCTTGCGGTGCGCTACCGCCAGCGATGCCCGTAACCTCGCCGGCGGGCTACGGACTAAGCAAACGGGGAGCTGCTGTCAGGTTCCCCGTTTTGCATTTTTGGGCTTGGCAAGACTTCTACGAAATCGCGGAGCTATCATTCAGGGAAAATCTGGGAGCAGAGGAGGGTGCCATGCCCCAATACGAGTATCTATGTAAGTCCTGTGAAAAGAAATTCTCCACCATTTTAACTCTTGCCCAACACGACGGGAGCAAGGTCAAGTGTCCCAAGTGTGGTGGGACGAAGGTTGACCAGCAGTGGGCGGCATTTTTCGCGACGACTTCCAAAAAGAGTTGAGGTCACCTCGAGGAATGTCCACACGCAGATTAGACTGGGACTCCGCTAATATTGGCAAGTTTCGATGGCTTGGCTAACCGTTTTCTAAATCGCCACACCAAAACAAAGCGGATTACCCGTAGTATCGCGTACTCCGCCTTGGCTCGCTTCAGTTCGGGGGGCTTACGCCCCCTGCACTTTCGCACCGCCCGGCACCTTTGCGGCCAGAATATCGAGCTTATGCACCTTCGGCTCCTGAATGAACAAATCCTGCGCCTTTCCGAACAGTGCCTTCGCAATTTCGCCGGTCAAGTGTGCTTCCCGTCCCGTCTCATCTGCAAAAGTGTCGAAAATTCCGAATTTCGCTCCGCCAAGCTTTACAGCGTACCAGGTGACTGTCCCCGGTTCCTTTTCCGCCAACGACTGCGCTGACTTCAAGAACTCTGCCACGGTTTGCTCTTTGCCCGGCTTCGCTTCCACCTCTACCCAAATCGCAAGTTTCGACATAATCAGTACCTCCAACCTCTAAGATGCCAACGGCGAATATGAGTTTCGGATATTGTCGCCAATTCCGTGAGTATTGGAACTCAGCGGTTCTCATACGCCTTTTGCGCCCCAGGCCCCCCGTACGCCGCCTGTTCTCGGTATTTCCGAGCAGTCTGCGGTATTCCTCTTCGAGGCTGCGGCTCGGGCTTTTTAAGCTCGTTGATTAACCTTCCACGAAACAGCCTAGTACGGAGGATGGGCGTGTCTTCCGACAAAGTTACCCAGTACAATTTTGGAGTACTTAGAAGCCCTTAGAGCGAGCCAGTTAACTTGGTGATTCTAAATGCGGAGTTTAACCCGGGGATGGCAGGCGGAATGCACATTTGTCGTCTTGGAATGATTCTTCACGACTCAAACTCGTTTCGTAAGGGACACGAAGGGGAGCGCACTTACGACGTTTTCAAATGCCGTGACAACGGTTACCCGTTCTGGATTACGTCTGTTGAGACTCTAGAGGAGGCTAGCAAACGCACGACTAGCTATGCTCTGGTCGTGCCGGGGGAGTACTTTATTTACTCGCAAGGGGAAGGGATTCTCCTTGAGTGCGTCGCCCCGAAAAAGGAAAAGCATCCAGCCTCACGCCTAATCTGGTTCATGCCACAATCTTGGAACTCCATGCAGCACGGAACGGCCGCCTAGCGAATTGGCAGCACAAAACTCATTCAGCTAAAGTTAGCCCGCCCGCTTTCAGGATAAAAACATGGATAATCCAAACACGCAGCGGAGGTCGATTGGTTTACTCGTTATTTTTGGCACGGTCCTGACATTGATAGCGGTCTGGAACCTAACCGAGACCGCTAGGACAGAAACAGCAGTCTCTGAATAAAGCGACTCGATTCTGTTGAAGGAATGAAGGAACTATTACTAGCAGTCCACAAGGACTGACCGAACTGGTAGAGTAAATATCTTGCTTGGTTCTAATGTGTGTTATAGCCTCAGCCCTTCCCTACATCCCTTCGTAGGAAGCTTCCATGGGGATGGCATACAACATTTTTCGGAAGACTACCGAAACTCCACTCGCTTGGGTGGAGGCCGCCGGAGACCTCGAAGAAGCTAAGAAGCGACTTATCAGCCTTGCTTCAACCGAGCCTGGGGACTATTTCATTTGGGACCCGGCCGAACACAGATTTATCGAGCCACTTCCCACGTCGGCCTAGCCGCCGCGACTGTGCCGGAATCCTTATTTGAGGTAGCCTGCCAATCGAGCTTCTGGCAGAGGCCTCCTGATGGAAAAGCAGGAAATAGGAAGCGCGAACCGGATGCGCCTGTGTCAAGCAGTGTCGCCTAGCGATGAGCCGTGCGGTTATCCGGCGACAGTGCATTGCGGAAGGTGCGGTAGGTGGTTCTGCGATGCTCACGCCGAGGACGAGGAGTGGCATTCATGTGCAGTGGCGCCTGGAGAGGAGGGTGGCGAAGCGTAGCACCCCACGAATCTAGCTCAGACATCCCGCCGTCAAAAAAACTAGCTCGAAAGCGATGTTCTCGGAATAATCCCGAAGGTTCCCCGCCCCGACCGGCCAGATTGCATGCCGGAATCTCCGATGGCAAAATCCAACTAGACCCGAGGGGCACGCGATGGTATCCAAACAATGAGAAACCTTTCCACATCGCTGCGAGAGCTACAAACTTCCGACTCGATATCACCAGAATTGTTTAACGAGGTAGCACAGCTTGCTCATTTCGCTGGTGGACTTGCCGTCATATGGGGCTCAATCGTTCTGTTTGGTTCAGGTTCCGTATGGTGGGCATTCGGCACTTTGGCGGTGGTTGCTGGAGTAAAGGAATTTTGGTGGGACCAGCATCACGAAAGCGCAGTGGTTCGCGGCAGTAACTTCGAGGATTGGAGCTTCTATATGCTTGGTGCGATGGGTGCGATTGTATCCACCGCACTGAAGTTCTTCTTCTAAAGATGATTGAGTAGGTGTTTTTGGCTTCCCGTCGCCGACAAACTCAGCGGCTCAACCTGGTGGTTCCCCAAGTGCAGTATACGCCTTCTTACATGCCTCCCGCAGGATTCAGACGACCTAGAAACAAAGTGGGGCTACGCTAGTGCGTCGCCACGTAGAAAGGCAAGGTTGTCGCGAATATTTTCGGCTCTTTCCCTAAAGACCTTGGCGTTGTGAAGAAGAGGTTCTCTAAGCGCGTCGAATCTGCGAGCGCATGCTTCAAAGAACTCGGCGTCATGCTCTTCTTCAGTCGCACGCCACTCTAGATAACGGAACATGGCTTGCGGTGTCGGTGTATCCATTTTTTATGCCCTCACTACCCATTCGAGATTCCAGTCTGTTCAGAGTTCGATTCAACCTCTTCTGGTTCGTGATTCGGCTCTCCGCCACCTTCCTCAGCACCTCTGCGGTGAGTGTTTCCGCTTTGATGAAGTTCCTGGCTTTCCCAGGCGTCCGCGATTTTCTCTTCATGTGCCGGAGCACCGCAATTTCTTCATTTTGAATAGCACTTGGACCTGGACAAACGACTGATTGCTGATAGCTTGCTCCCGTTACAGTTCAAGACCAAATTGGCTGACCGATGGCGCTGAACTAATTGACTTCGGGAAGAGCATCACATGGAGGGCGTGAGCCTGTCGTTGCGCTTGAGCAGCCCTGATCTTGCCGAAGCGCAACTACGAATCGCAACAACAGGGAAAAGAGAACGGAATTTGAACCGTGCGGTTATGTTATCCCGTACGCAAGAGCAGCCGCTCAGGCGACCGGAGCACCAGATTGCCGCGATGCTTTTCCAAGACATGGCTCCGTTGCCACTCACTAATCAGGCGGCTTGCAGTGAAAGGAGTGACGTTTGCCGCGTTCGCCAGCTCCTCATTGGTGACATGGAGTGCAATACCACCCGGAGCATCTTGGCCGACCGAGCGTGCAAGAGTAACGAGCGTTTGAGCAACCCGCTGTCGGGCGGCGCAACAAGCTAAACCTATGTAAGACGTGAGATGCCAGGTCACGTAGTCTGACGCAGTTAACAACGCGTTCTCCAGCAACCTTGGATACCGTTCGACAAGACCTCGGATTGTGGTGCGGTCCCATACAAACACGGAGCTATCCTTCACCATTTCTGTGCTAACGAGATAAGAAGAACGGGTCGATAGGATTGTCCGACCGCCAAATAGCTCTCCTGGTCCAAGCCACTTAAGGAGAAGCTTCTTGCCTTCCTCGGTGACGAAGAAATGTCTGGCGCTACCTTCCGTGAGCAGGAAAAGACGGTCGGCAGGGTGGCCTTGGTTTGTGGCTACAGAATTAGCGGCGAATCGAAGCTGCGTTGCAGCTGATAGGATTGTTTTGCGGTCAGGCGGACCCAATCCCTCGAGAAATTGTGACCTGAGTTCCGAGGTTATGGCAGCAATGGCAACGGCCGGCATCGGTGCTCCCAGTCCCTGCCCAGCAACTCTACACAGAGTGGCGGTTAATGCAATGGTACGAATCTTGAGTACTCCCGCGCCGCCGGGGCCTTGTCGTGGGCAGCCGCGACGAACACCAAGTAATCCAACTGGCATTCGCCCAACGCTTGGTGCAAAGGCCAGCCCGGCGGTGGAGAAGCGCAGACCTAAAGCGCTTGTGTCAGGCCGTGTCGGCTAACGATGAGCCGTGCTACAGCCCGGCGACAGTTCGTTGCACGAGGTGCGTGCATAAACTCCGCTCCGACATTCTCTTTTTGACGATGGTTCCAGCAAGCCACCAGAACGGTCAGCCCTGACAGCTGAGTGTTCTTCAAGATTCGACGAAAGGTGTAACTGTCTTCCTCGCACCGGAGACTTTCCAGAGAATATCCACACAGAATATCTACGTCATATTTCTCAGCAATTTCGTTCCAGAGTTCTTCGAGTCGAATCGCCGCATCTGCTTTTCCTTCCGCCCATAAGAACGGCGACCACTCGCCGCAGGCTGCGACACGTGAATGCATTCCCTGCGCCCCACTTGCCGCCGATGCGACCAAATCGCCCACGGCCTTCAAGAACCAGCCAGCGTCAGGCATGTCATCCACCATGACATTAGAGAGAAATTCTACGGCGTCCAAAGCGATGTACCTCCCCTGACGAATGGCTGCGCGAGTTTCTTGACTATCGGCGTGGAGCCTTTCGAAAAGCGAAATTCTGTGCGAGGCGGTTCCGATGAAAACAGCAGTGCTTCCGTTCTTCAGAGCAGTTCCGATAAAGCGAGTAAATCCTTCGAGAAAAAGTGAGTCATCGGAACAAAATTGTGCTTCGTGGCAACGACCGACCATTCTTTTTGCCAAGAGGGGCACGGCCCGCCGATGTGATAGCTTCTTGGCGGCGGAGTTGGAGGGGGGCTTATGGATCCACATGGTCGTCGAAATTGGGACTCGCTAATGTGCTGCTTACGAACTTCTTCCCCTGCATCACCACTTCAACGGCGGAAAACAGTTCATTGTCAGCATCCGACTTCACGACGTAGCCGTGTCCTTCAGTGAGAGCCACGCGCGCCACGTCTACATCAATCTCTTGACTCAAAAAGAGTATCTTGCACTTGGGAGCGACTTTACGAATTCGTCGAGCGGCTTCAATCCCATTTATTCTACGCAGACCAACGTCCAGCAGAATCACGTCCGGCTGGAGTGCTCCGGCCTTCAGAACTGCGGCAGGCCCGTCAGACACGACCCCGACGATGCGCATAGTGTGATTCTGCTTGAGCTTCTCGATTACGAAACGCCGCCAAGGAGCAAAATCATCTACAACGAGGATACGGACAAAGGAACGGTTACTGATAGCCTGCTCCTATTTAGAATTCAAAACTAAATTGACGGAGTTACGGTAGTGAACCGGGTGCTACGGGAAAAGCATCACATGAGGGCTCGACTTTGTCGTTGCGGTTAAGCAACCTTGAGTTTGTTTAAGCGCAATTGGAATCGCAGAGGGCAAAGAAGAGTTTTTTTTTTTTTTTTTTTTTTTTTTTTTTTTTTTTTTTTTTGCTGTTATAATCAGCAGAGCATCAGGAGCAGCTCGGATAAATTCCGACCCGGCGACCGACGGGGGACGCTACGGTGCCTTGAGCGAGCAATCGCTCGATGCGCGGAACGAAAATTGTTCCGAAGCGCGAGTCTCAGAGAGAAATTAGCCGCCTGATGCTTGGGCGGCTTTTGTTTTTTTAGCTCCTGATGCACCCCCCCCCCCCCCCCCTTTTTTTTTTTTTTTTTTTTTTTTTTTTTTTTTTTTTTTTTTTTTTTTTTTTTTTTTTTTTTTTTTTTTTTTTTTTTTTTTTTTTTTTTTTTTTTTTTTTTTTTTTTTTTTTTTTCCCCCCCCCCCCCCCCCCCCCCCCCCCCCCCCCCCCCCCCCCCCCCCCCCCCCCCCCCCCCCCCCCCCCCCCCCCCCCCCCCCCCCCCCCCCCCCCCCCCCCCCCCCCCCCCCCCCCCCCCCCCCCCCCCCCCCCCCCCCCCCCCCCCCCCCCCCCCCCCCCCCCCCCCCCCCCCCCCCCCCCCCCCCATTTCACGCTCCCTTGCCACCTCACAAGCACCGAAAGCGACGCCGGTAGCAAGCCGGAACAATCAGAAATTGCGGTTAACCTGTAACCCAAATCGCTTGCAACGGAACCGTTTTGTCACCTTTTGTGGTCATCACTGAGCCTGTAATTTCCAAGCCCTACTCTAATCACTTCTGAATTCATGAATTTGGTACTCCGAGTGCTCCTGAGCTGAAGGGGGAGTAATCCCAAAGTAGGTTATGAATGTGACGCTCACTTGCTTCAGCAGAAACTGCGGTAGGCCAAGGTTCTTGGAATACTACGTGTGTCTCGAGCACTTTGTTTGTTATGCCGCAGCACGATACGCCGAATCGATAGCCCTCAAAGCCAAACCTATAACATTTTCTGCAATCCCGGTGTTTACGTCCGAAGCGACTTCCGGCAGTTCGGGGCAGCCTGAACATACGGCACGCAAGTCCGCAGAAGTGTGAGAGCACGAGCGAAGCGAGAATAGCCTGAAATCTCCTATCTCGGACGCCGCACTCGGTTTGGCGGCAGCGGTGGCCGGCTGGATTCGGAACGTGCTTGGGCACTTTCGTCTTATTCGGGCCGCTTCCGCACAACCAACGCTGAATTAGCTGCGCTTGTCGCTTGCCCATTAGCTTCCCCGCTCGTTGACTTGCCTGACGGTGCAGCCTAACATCCGTCGCTAGTGACCGATTCCGCGCCAATATTTGGCCGCACGATTTCCCACTATCGAATTTTGGAGAAGTTGGGCGGTGGTGGGATGGGCGTGGTGTACAAAGCGGAAGACACCAAGCTGCACCGCTTCGTTGCCCTAAAGTTTCTTCCCGATGAATTCACGGCGGACTCGCAAGCCCTGAGCCGCTTCGACCGGGAGGCGCAGGCTGCTTCAGCCCTGAACCATCCCAACATTTGCACCATCTACGAAATCAGCGAATACAACGGTCAGCCTTACATTGCGATGGAATTCATGGAAGGCGTGACGCTGAAGCATCGCATTTCCGGTAGACCGCTGGAACTTGAGCAAAGATGGACTGGGGAGTTGAAATTGCGGACGCCCTTGATGCCGCCCATGCCAAAGGAATCGTCCATCGCGCATCAAGCCCGCCAACATTTTTGTCACCGAGCGCAGTCACGCCAAGATTTTGGATTTCGGTCTAGCAAAGCTCGCACCCCCAGCCAGTACTCTAAATCTTTCGGCGATGCCCACAGTCAGCGAGTTAGAACAGCTTACTCGACCGGGCACGGCGATTGGCACCATCTCGTACATGTCACCAGAACAGGTGCGGGGCGAAGAGTTAGATGCACGCACGGATTTGTTTTCGTTCGGCGTGGTGCTCTACGAGATGGTGACCGGGGTTCTGCCCTTCCGTGGCGAGACCTCTGGCGTGATTGCGGAAGCGATTCTGAATCGCACGCCAGTTGCGCCGGTGCGACTTAATCCCGACCTTCCCCCAAAGCTCGAAGAAATCATCAACAAGGCGCTGGAGAAAGACCGGAAGCTGCGCTACCAGACACGCCGCTGACATTCGCACGGATTTGCAGCGGCTGAAGCCGAGATTCCGATTCGGGTCTTGCAGCAGCCTCACCCGCAGAGACGGGTTTGAAGCCCGCTCGGAAATCCATTCGATGCGGCGGTCGCTGGCGCAGTAATTGCTATTAATCGGACTGGCCGTGGGCAGTTGGTTGTTTTTCTCTCAGCAAGGTCGCACGCGCTGACGGACAAGGACACCATCGTCCTCGCTGATTTCACGAACACGACCGGAGACACGGTGTTTGATGGCACGCTGCGGCAAGGTCTTGCAGTGCAGCTAGAACAATCACCCTTTCTGAGGATTGTCGATGACCAGCAAATCCGTCAGACCCTGCCCCTGATGGGACAGCCCGCCGATGCCAGGCTCACGCCGGAAATCGCCCGAGACCTCTGCCAACGTACCGAGAGCGCTGCCGCAATCGAAGGTTCCATTGCGAAACTCGCAGATGAGTACGTCATCAGCCTCAATGCCGTTAATTGTCATACCGGCGAGGTTCTCTCTCGGGAGCAGGTTACGTCCGAGGATAAGGTGCATGTGCTAGCGGCGCTTGGGAAGGCTGCGGAGAGATGCGTGGCAAGCTTGGCGAATCGCGCGCGACGCTCGCGAAATACAATACACTGTTGGAACAGGCCACTACGCCTTCGCTCGAAGCGCTTCAGGCCTACAGCGTGGGCCGTGAGACGATGGTAGGAAAGGGCAATTCCGCCGCTGCCGTCCCATTTTTCACTCGCGCAATCCAGCTCGATCCAAAATTCGCTATGGCCTATGCCGCACTCGGAAACGCTTATTCCAATCTCTCTGAAATGGGCCTGGCCGCAGACAACATAAGTCAGGCCTATGCACTACGTGTTGGCGTCAGCGACCGGGAAAGGTTCTACATCGAATCGCACTATTTTCATTTTGTCACGGGCGACTTGGAAAAAGCGCGGCGTGTCTATGAAATTTGGGCGCAGACCTACTCAAGAGATGTTGGACCGCGGACCAATCTGGCTGTCATCTACAGTTTTTTAGGAAATTACGAGAAGAGCCTGGCAATGGCCACCGAAGCCGTCCGCCTTTCTCCGGCAGACAGTCAGAATTATGCCAATCTCGTTGACGCGTATATTTTTTTGAATCGCTTAGACCAAGCCCGCACGACGGCGGCAGAGGCACAGTCAAAGAAACTCGATTCCCCGGACCTGCGTATTTATCTCTATGTGGTCGCTTTCCTGCAGAACGATGTTGCTGGGATGCAGCAGCAAGTAGTCCGGTCTGCGGGAGAAGTCGGCGTGGAAAATGCCCTGCTATCGAACGAGGCAGACACGGCAGCTTACTCCGGAAAACTCCAAAAGGCTCGGGAGTTTTCTCGCCGCGCATCGGCCTCGGCCCAGCTTGCGGAAGAGAAGGAGACGGCGGCGGGATATGAGGTCAGTGCCGCCTTGCGGGAGGCTCTCTTCGGCAATGCAGGGGAGGCGAGAAAGCCATCTGAGGTAGCACTCAAGCTTTCGACTGATCGCGACACTCAGTATGGGGTGGCGTTGGCGTCTGTCTTCGCAAGCGACGACCTACGCGCTGAGGCGCTAGCGGATCACCTTACTGAGCAATTCCCGGAAGACACAGCGGTTCAGTTCTGCTACCTACCGACGATCCACGCTTTGCTCGCACTCAGTCGCGGCAATTCCTTGAAAGCCATCGAGGCACTGAGGGCCGCGGAACCTTATGAATTCGGAGTTGCGGCCCGTCTTTACCCCGTGTATGTCCGCGGACGGGTTTATCTGGCGGCTGGTGAGGGCACCGAGGCTGCGGCTGAGTTCCAGAAAGTCATCGTCCATCCCGGAGTTGTGGGCAACGAACCTATCGGCGCACTTGCCCATCTCGGTCTCGCCCGTGCGTACGCCATACAGGGCGATACCGCCAAAGCCCGCGCCGCGTATCAGGATTTCCTGACCCTCTGGAAAGATGCGGACGCCGATATCCCCGTACTCGTTGCTGCCAAGTCTGAATACGCGAAGCTGAAGTAAGCCCACTATCTGCGTACCGGCTGTCGTAAATCTTTGAGCGACCAATTGCCTTGGTGACGGCCACTTCGCCACGAGCCGGTGACTTCCTTCGTTGCCGTGCTTTTCAGCATCTCTGCCAAGGACTCGGCATTCAGGCTCGCCGCATCGGCGGTCCAAGTCCCGGACAGGGACTGTGCTCCCTTTGTCGTTCGCGCTGTCCACGTGCCCTGCCAGTGCTGGCCCGTTTTCTGCGCCGACCACGTCCCTTCCAGCAACACGTCACCAGCATCGTTCAGAATTGTCCATGACCCGATTGCGCGATTGGGATTATGAAGTGAAACCTGCGCGAACCATGTGCCACGGAAAATCTGGTTTGGACCCACCGTCGCCGTCCATGAACCAAGCAGGACGGGTGAAGCCTGTTGAGCCAGAGCGCAGGAACACAAAATGAAGCCGAAAATTAAACTCCAACCCTTCATTACGACACCACGGCTGATGCTAACACGCCGCAATTAGTTCTTTGAAAATGTCCTGTTCATGAAATCCCCACAAATCCCCGCTCACGAGCTGTGGTCAACCACGTGTCATCGGCACCCGCAAAGACTGGACCGTCAAATGCAAAGGCTTGACTATCCCAGCCCCGAAGCACATCGTTAAGTCCTCCACGAACCTCTTTGTGCGAGGTGCTTCATGAATTCGACTTATGAAATTTTCCAACAACGGTCTGACGGGTCTTTCGTGTGGATTGAATCTGTCAAAAACATTGAACAAGCAAAAACGGATTTGAAGAAATTAGTGTCGGCGGTACCGGGCGACTATCGTCTCTGGGATTCGTCTGCCCACAAGTTCATTGACCCTCGCAATCGTTGAGGCAGCCGATGAAAAAAAGAAGTAAGAAGCTAGCCAAGAAGAGTTTGACGAAGAAGAAGGCAGCTCTGAAAAAGGCGGGCGCACATAAGCGACAGGTTCAGCGAGAAAGCCAAAGCGTGGATACGGTGGCATTCGCGCTGGAGGGACAGGGAGCGCGGTCGGGAGGGCAAGCGGGAGATTTGCAGGGGCTATCCAATGTCGAAGGTGCGGATTCCGAGAGTGTGGAGGAGTTGCTCGAAGAAGGAAACGCGTTCGAGGCCGACGTGGTGAAGGGGGTGGAGGAGGCCGAGGACGCTGACGGAGGGGAAGTTCGCACGCATGAGGTGCCGCGACGTTCCCGGCGAGTATCTGGATAAAGAGTCGTGAGTGAGACGTGGCGCTCTTACCGACGAAACAAAAACAGCGATGCCAGAAGGGGGCGTGGTTGGTAGCCTGCCAATCGAGTTTCTGTCAGAGGCATGCTGATGGGAGAGAACGAACTAGCAAACGCGAACCTGAAGCATTTCTGTCAGGCCGTATCGCGTAACGACGAGCCATGCCCTCATCCCTCCACGATTCGCTGTTCGAGATGCGGTCGGTGGTTCTGCGATACGCACGTTGAGGATGAAGAGTGGCATTCTTGTGCCCTGCCACCCGGAGAGGAGGGCGGCGAGGCGTAGAAAAGCATGGATTCTATCGGATTTGCAAAGCGAAGGAGTATTAAGATGACAGCCCATTCAGCAGCACAGCGGATTCTAGCGGGAACATCTGTAAGGCTCGTTTCCGCTGATGTTATGAAAGACCGAATGAACGAAATACATGGCCTGGTCGCGAGTCGGGCTTATGAGCTTTTCGTAAAGCGTAACCGAGCGAGCGGGAAAGACATCAACGACTGGCTTCACGCTGAACATGAACTCATTCACTCCTGCTGTCATGAAATGAAAAAAGGGAATCGGCCGACGTATTCTTCTTTCACGCTACGATGCCAGGGTCTTTCACCCCCGACCAACTTCAAATCAGCGTTCAGCCGCGCCGTCTAGTTCTCGATGGCGAAACCGAAGTGAGTGTCACCTCTATGGATGGGAAGACCACCTACCAGGGGCCACGTCCGCGACGCATATTCAGAATACAAGACCTGCCCGGAGAGGTTGAACCATCGAGTGCAACTGCAACCCTCAAAGGGGACATCCTGGAAGTCGTGATGCCCAAGGCCGCCTCGGCCTGCTAATGCGAGAGACCGAACCAGGGAGCGCAGAGCGATGAGCCGTGCGACAATCCGGCGACAGTTCGTTGCACGAGGTGCGGTCGGTGGCTCTGCCATACCCACGACGAGGATGAGGGGTGGCATTCATGTGCGTTGCCGCTCTGGAGAGGAAGGCGGCGGGCGTAGGACACCCTCCCCGAATTCGGTCTTCTCCGAACATCAGGTTGCAGCCGTGCGTTTCACCAATCCACTTTGGCACGTTGAATTTTCACATATGGTGGGGCTTCGGCATGGCGCGAATATTAACGCAGGCCACTTATTTACCCAACTCTGCCAAATGACCCGGAACAGCGAGTTTGTACCAGCCGCGGTCGAGTTGTTCCGTTCACTGTACAATGCAAGAAAGCGATTTGGGCCTCTAGTTGAGGGGAGAACGGACTTGAACCTCAATATCCCCTGTGTTGCCGGTTTGTTGTTGACAACGTTGATAGCCCAAGTACCCGCGAAGCAAGCAGTCCTGCGAAGAAAACTCCGGCCCCAAACGCGGGCATCGTGACGGGTCGCGTTTTCGCAATCACCCAGGGTGGGGACCTCCCTGCGCGAATGGCACACGTTTACCTTTTTCTGGAGAAAGGCCCCGAGGCCGCATCACTCACTAAAACGATAGGAACTACTCCTGACCTCTTTTATCTCCAAAAAAAACTCGAAGCTATAAAAGAGGCAATTGCGGCTGGGTCGTGCAGAAGTGACTTGATTGCTACGGACAAGGCAATCCTCGCTACCCTGGCGTGGGCCACGGAAAATCACCTGACGGACTTCGTTCCTTTTGGCGACGCCGATGAGGAAGGCAATTTCACAATCACAAAAGTAAAGCCAGGGGTTTACGATGTCATTGCTCGGGGACAGGCGGGCAGCAATGACTCCTCTTGGTCTCAGGACATTACTCTGAAACCGGGGGGAAAGGTCACAATCAAACTTAGTAATGTGGAATCTTCTTGTTCGAACGTTAAATGAGGCCCAGCGGACCCAGCGTCGGCTGCTCGGCTGGCCCAAGAAGCACGATTACAGCCCCGCCTATCATATTTGACCGGGAGTGACAGCGACTGAACTAAGCTAAACGGAGTTGTGCAAGCGACGCCCGAGCTGCACCGCCACTCCTGTCAGGCACAATAATCAATTCAAGCACCGTCACACCGGAGAGTTCGACAGTGTAGTCCTCTTTTTCCCGTACTGAGTTGGGTGAGCTGAAGTTCCACTGCTGGCGTACGATTTCTCGAAAAGATGTTCCGTTGTCAGAAGACCATCGCAGGACGAATTCCTGCGTGCGTATATTCTTGTTATCCTCAAAAACCAACCTGACGCGTCTGAGCTTTTGTGGTTCGTCGAAAATTAGCCGGATGGTCTGAGTCCCTGGGTCCGCCGCACGCCAGCCCTGGTTTTCCGTTTCTTGCAACGCGGATTCAATCGGATAGCCGTTCTCTTCTGATGTGACCTCGACCAAAGCCGTATGCTCCAAGTCCAGACAGATTTGACCAGACCTTGGGACACTGGGCAGAGTCGGCGAAATCTGGCGCTTACGCATCTCAATTCCTACTTTACTCTTAGCCCTGCCCCAGTGGTCATGGTCAGCGATTCGAACACGGATTCACGGACAGACCCTAGACTGCTGTCTCTGCACTGGGAGTCTCGGTTAGGTTCCAAGCCGCTATGAGTGTCAGGACCGTGGCAAAAATCACGAGTAAACCAACTGCTCTCCGTTGAGTAGTCGAATGCTCCATATTCTTCTCCCGAAGGCGGGCCAAACTTGAAGGCATTTTGAGCCTTCGAGTTGGCAATCGGCTAGGCGGCTGTTCGGTGCTGCATGGAATTCCAAGATTGTGGCATAAACCAGATTAGGCGTGAGGCCCGGCGCTCTTCCTTCTTCGGGGTGACGCACTCAAGGATAATCCCTTGTCCCTGCGAATAAATAAAGTATTCACCCGGCACGACAAGAGCGTAGGTAGTTGTGCGTTCCCTGGCTTCCTCCAGAGTCTCAACAGCCGTAATCCAGAACGGGAAACCGTCGTCACGGCGCTTGAAAATATCGTAAGTGGGTTCCATCTCGACCCCTTTGCGAAACGAGTTTGAGTCGTGAAGAATCATCTCAAAATGGCAATTGTGCATTCCGCTTGCCATCCGGGCAGTCGGAATCCCCCAATAGAATCACCGAGTTAACGGGGTGCACTCTGAGCCTTCTAAGTACTCAAATATTTGTACCGAGTAACTTTGTCGGAGGACACGCCCATCCTCCGTACTGGTGCTGTTTTGTGGAGAGGCCACGCAGCGGCAGCCCGGACGCGTGAACTTCAGGCGTTCACCTACCCGCGTGACCGTTGGTACGTGCGGACCATGTTTGCGCTGGCGAACTTCTGGTTACGGCTGACAGGCAAGAAATTTCGGACATTTGTTCACGGGCCGGAGCGCATGGCAGTGGTATTGGAGGCTTCCGGGTTTGTCCTAGCCACGCAACGTAAAACGCTCGTGTGGGCGCTCGGCGTATATCACCGAGCCGGGGTGTAAACTATTGTGTTGGGACGCTTCCATGGATGCAAAGAAACACTGGGAAAAGGTTTACACGACGAAACAACCAGCAGCGGTCAGTTGGTACCGTCCGCATCTTGAAACATCCCTCGCGCTAGTCGAGCGGGCAGCACATTCACACTCGGCCTCCATCATTGACATTGGCGCTGGCGAATCAACGCTTGTTGACGACCTTCTTGCAAGAGGGTACGAAAATATCACCGTCCTTGATGTGTCCCAAACCGCTCTCGAAGTGACCAAGAAGCGGTTGGGGCTGCTCGCAGAACAAGTCAACTGGATTGCAGCGGACATCACACAAGTGCGGTTGGAATCGCCCGCTTATGATGTCTGGCATGACCGTGCGGTGTTTCACTTTCTCACGCCAATCGAGCAGCGTGCTGCGTATGTCCGAAACGTCGCAAAGTCTGTGAATCCGGGTGGGCACGTTATCGTCAGCACATTTGGACCAGAAGGCCCGACAAAATGTAGCGGACTTGAGGTTATGCGCTACGATGCCGAATCACTGCACAACGAGTTTGGCACGCGCTTTCGTTTGGTAGAGAGTTTGAAAGAACTACATCGCACGCCGTTTGGCACCACACAGCAGTTTCTGTATTGCTACTGCAAGGTCGAATAAGCAGAGCCAGTAGGATGCCCTGAGGGTTATATAAGTCCTCGGCGATGGCTCCCAATGAAAACGCCTACCGTTTTTTGCCTCCAGCTCCCTCCAATACTTCTCGCTTGCAATCGGCGTTGCATGGGAGTAAACGGAAAGCTGAAGTAGCTAGCGCAAGGAGGAAATCACCGGACGATGACTCCGCCCTGCCTAGACTCTTGGTGGCCGTTTACACACCGCTCTTGCGGTGCGCTACCGCCAGCGACGCTTGTAACCTCGCTGCGGGCTACGGACTAAGCAAACGGGGAGCTGCTCAGTTCCCCGTTTCGCATTTTTGATTCGCTTTGCTTACGCTTTGGAAACTTTCTTTCTTCGCTCCGCCCATCGCTTCTTCATCAAGTCCGACAATCGCCTTCTACCTGCGGGGGTGAGGGTTACCCTTCCTTTTGCTGCGGGCAGCTCGATGCGGAACAGCACTCGTCCTTGCGGCGGATTTTGGTGCCTCTCCGTCCAATGCTGCTATGGCTCGACTGAGTCGGTCTCTTTCCCTTTTCAGTTCCGCTACGATTCTTCCTGTATCCAAGGTGCTCTCCTGTGGTTAGCTGCCGTACAAGATTTTGAGTCCCCTTCCGTCGATACCTGATACGAAAGGCTCGACATCATCTCACGAGCGGTTCGGTTTTGCGATTGCTGGCTCCCGTCCCCGACGCCATTGACCAGAGAACAATTCACACGCGGTCTATCAATGTTGGTACCGAGCGTTCCCGTTCCAAAGACGACGAGGCAACAAGTACGTGAATCCAACGAAGGCTTCCCATTGCGTAGAAGTGCGGGTCAGTCCGTGATTGAAGCCTGCATCAAGTACCAAATTCTTCCGAGCTACGTAGCTGACTGCCCAAAGATTTCCAACCGCATTGCTCCGCAGGAATAGTTGCGTGAAGTGCCATATCTCACCGGATATCGTAAACCCACGCACGAGCGGATGGGAAATGGTTAGCGATTGACCATACTGAGCGCGACGTACCGCTCCTTGCCCCAATTCGGTGAAGAAGGCGTTTTGCGTCGTAATGGAATCCTCGAACATCAGCGCTGCCGAGTACCAGAAATGAGTTGATAGGGCTTCCGTAATCAAATTCCGGTGCGCCTCCATCGTAGACGCGATGAAAATAACTGACCGCCAGTGTGGGTTTCGCACCTTCGCCGTGGTAGAGCACACCTTGTGCACCTAAGAAAATATCGGCCACTCGGTTTGCAGTCGTTCCCTCAGCCGTGAAGCGCGCCACAGGTTCACCGACAACCAGAAACTCTAAGCGGGGAGCGACTGAGAGCTTTATGGCTTCGCCGAAGCTATAGCGCGATGAAAACTCGGGTGAATTATTCGCAGCTGTGAATCCCGTTTCAAACTGAAGATAACCGACCGGGGTGAGCGCCGCAGGCGTTGAAACAGTTGGGCGACCCGGATTCGCTTCTGGTTCGTCAGGTTGCGGCGATTGTGCTGTGCTTGGTTGGACGAAAATTCCGAAGGTGAGGCAAATCAAAACTACAACGCGTTTCATCCTCTAGGAGTGCCTCGCTGCGCGACATGACGGACTGCGTTTATCCATGGAGGGGAACATTGTCGCACCCCAATCGTTATTCGGACAACTCAGATGGTTCAGCACGCTACGAAGATTTTCCTGAGCAGCTTTCGCCGTGATGGTTCCGTGCACTTCACGAGTTGACTTCTCGACGTGGAGAAGCCTAGCATTCCGATTATCCTTCCTACCCTCGCAAGGAGACCAACATGGCGAAGGTTCTGAAATGCAACGACCTCAATCCCGGCTGTTCTTTTGAAGCACGTGGCAACACGGACGAAGATGTCCTGAAGAAGGCTGCTGAACACGCAAAGACGGCGCACAAGATGAAAGAGATTCCTCCAGCCGTTCTGGACAAAGCTCGAAGTGCCATCCGCGAGGAAGGCAAAGCGCGGGGACAAAAAGCGGGTTCATAAGCGGGAGGGCGCGATGCCCCAATACGAGTATCTCTGTAAATCCTGTGAAAAGAAATTCTCTACCGTTTTAACTCTGGCCGAATATGAAAAGAGCAAGGTCAAGTGCCCCAAGTGTGGCGGCACGAAGGTTGAACAGCAGTGGGCGGCGTTCTTCGCGACGACTTCTAAAAAGAGTTGAGCCCAGTCCAGTCCTACTTGAAAAACGGTTGTAGGCACATGCGGGAGCGTTGGCGCGCCTAGCAGCAATTTCCGGGTTGCATCGAGTCCTGCATTAGTCTGTCCTACAGGGGACGAAAACAGCTATCCTGTCGTTGCTCACCGTCGGAGGACCCTCATGGCAAAAGATGACCCCGGCCGCCAACCCTTTGCAGGCAGTTGTACCGCGAACCCCACCGCTGTGAACTCAGGCCTTGGTGAAATCGGCCCGGTACCGGCCAAAAAGCGACTCGTAGTGGAATCCGTCTCCGCGGAGCTCGTCACATCAACCTCCGGCTCACTTTATACCATGCAGATAAACGGCCCCTTCACGCTCTTTATGATCCCGGCGCTCATCTCGGATGGGGTTTTCAACCTCAGGCGATACTACGCAACCCATGCGATACGCTTTTACGTCGAGGCGGGCAATTCGATTCAGTTTCAGGTGGCTACCACTGGCGACGCCGGTCAGGCTACCTGCTACGTCAGCGGATACTTCTTGGACACCTAAACTCCCCCTAAGCGTCGCCTTTGGTGCAACTACGCCGACATCATTTTGATTTTCCATTTGGATTAGTTCGGGAGATTGCGAGCGAGAGTTGGGCTGGAGAGGACTCCTTCGCTAAGTACAGAGTCTCTGCGGCTTGGTCGTCGGAGGGGTCTGCTTCCACGTTGCCAAGCCCTTGGGCGTGTGGGACTCTGCGATAAGGGGGAGTCCTCACATACTTAGATGCTTCAGGGGATGTACATGGTTTTCGGGTGAGCCTTCGTTCTTAGGATTGCTGATATAATCTGCACTAGCATCAGGAGCGGCTCGGATAAATTCCGAGCCCGGCAACCGGGCAGGAGACGCCACGGTGCCTTGAGCGAGCAATCGCTCGATGCGCGGAATGAAAATGTTCCGAAGCGAAGTCTCCGAGAAATGAGCCGCCTGACGCTTGGGCGGCTTTTGTTTTTGCTGGCTCCTTGATGCAAACCACCCGAATGGAGTTTGCATAGATGAGCAAGAGGAGCTTTCAAATAGAGATTTCATCGCATGTGTCCCGCAAAAGATTGAAGCCGACTGGGACAAGAAGTGGGGTTCGCTGCTCGCGGACTTCCCACTCAATATCGTGTACGCCCAGAAAGCGGAGTCAGACCAGAGCAAGATGCACGTTGCCAAGACCCGAGGCATGTGGGGCACTGCGATAAAGAGGAGTCCCCGACCGGCTTGCTGATGACTCGATAGAAGTTGTGCTTGATTCGGGGGGACCCAGGGCACATTCTAATTTCCTCTTGGCTTCGGGCATCGAAATCCAGCTCATGCGGGTGGCGAGAAACAGCAAGTTGGCGGAGAACAGAATGCCGGAGAATCACCAATGGCTGAGCAAGCTCTTGCTGCGCTCTCCCGGACCAATTCGCGCCCTTCGAAAAGTGCCCTTGTTAGGAGGTTTGATTCACGTCGTGAGCCATCGGATGGTGAGCAGCGACGAAAGAATTTGGACGAAAATCGAAGCAGGTCACAGCAAAGGACTCTGGTTTGAGCTTAACCCAAGAACAGGACAGCAGTACCTTCGTGGGCAGGCTGAAACGGTCATTCAAGACATTTTGGTGGAGCGGCTCCGACAGGGAATGGTTTTCTACGATTTGGGAGCAAACGTAGGGTTGTTTTCCTTACTCGCAGCGCGTCTGGTGGGGCCAACCGGACAAGTAGTTAGCTTCGAACCCGACCCAGATACTGCCGTGCGTTTGGGAAGAAATATCGAGCGCAACGGCTTTCAAAACATGACTGTAATTCAAGCGGGCGTCTGGTCGACGACGGGAAACAGAAGCTTCAACGTCGCGGAAGCATCTTCTCCGGATCATGGTGTTGGAAGTTTCACAGAAGGCGAAAACTGTAGAAGCATAATGGTCGAATCCGTTGCGCTCGACGATATTGTGGGGAAAGTTCCTGCGCCTGACGCGATCAAATGCGACGTGGAGGGTGCCGAGATCGAGGCACTCCTAGGAGCGACGAAAACCTTAAGGGCACATAAACCGTGGATCGTTTGCGAGCTCCATTCAGATGCAAATCGAGGCACAGCCGAGGAAATTCTGAAGCAATTCGGTTATCAGATCGAAAATGTTGATGGCAACCACATTTTGGCGCTTCCGGATACACCACCTGAGTTAGACCGAGACTAAGGCGCGCAAAAAATACTGCGAAGGAATGGTCACGCTGGTTTCAACGCCCAAAGCTAGCATTTTTCCTGAACGAGTGGTTTTACTCTTGGGGAAGCGCGATACCCCAGCGGACGGTGTGCAGGATTACTGTGAGTACTTGGCGCAGGCGCTGCAGCGTCGCGGAATCCAGACCGAGATTGCGCGAGTGGAGTGGCATTCGGAGGGTTGGATACGCGCGCTTCGCACACTTCGGGCTGAAAGCGCGAAGTGGGAGGGTACCTGGGTCGTTCTGCAGTACACGGCGCTGAGTTGGTCGCGGCGCGGATTTCCGTTGGGCGCTCTTGCCGTGCTCCGAAGTTTAAGACGGCGAAAACTTCGCTGCGCAGCTGTTTTCCATGAGTCGCGGCGTCAAGGCGGGGCGAAATGGGCCGGGCAAGTGCGTGGCGCGTTTCAGGATTGGGTAATCCGGCAAATCTATGAGTGACGTTGATACCGCGATTTTTGCCGATCCCTTAAATACGATCGCATGGCTGCCGGACGATCGGACCGGGCCGTGTTCATTCCAATTGGAGCGAATCTGCCGGAACCTCAATGGCTGATCGAAGCTCCGAATATCTAGGCCGTCCGAAACGCAGAAAGTGGCGATTTATTGTCTTAGCGACCCTCCGAATTTGTATAACGAGCTGAGCGACATTTCGAAAGCGATACGCATTGCCGCAACCGGAAGGAAACTCCGTGTTGTATTTCTCGGCAGAGGAACGGCAGAGGCGCGGGAGGAAATTACGCGCGCCTTCGACGGAGACTCTGCGGAGATATCGAACCTCGGAATACGAGATGCAAAAGAAGTGAGGGATACACTCCTGTCCTCCGACGCAATGCTTTGCGTACGGGGAGAAATGAACCCGAGGCGCGGAAGCGCGATCGCAGGGATTGCGTGCGGGTTACCGATCGTGGGGTATGGAACTACCGAGGGGTCCTTCCCGATTAGCGAGGCTGGTGTTCGGCTTGTTCCGTACGGCGACTCTCAAGGTCTCGCTACGAATCTTGCGCAGGTTCTGAGCGATGGGCGGTTGCGAGAGCAACTTAGTGCGGCGAACCGTGCGGCACAGGAGAAATTCTTTTCGTGGGACGCCATTGCGGATCGAATGATCGAGGCACTGAATAGTTCGCGCTGACACGCATGAAGATCCTGATTTATTCGAAAGTGTTTTTGCCAGTCACAGGCGGCATCCAGACCGTTGTGTCTGAGCTCGCACGCGGATTGGCAGAGCGGCGCGCGAACGGCGTGGAGAAGATTGAGGTAACAGTTGTGACCCGGACCAAGAGCGGCATGGATGATCATGATTCGTTACCGTACAAGCTCGTGCGAGATCCGAATTTGCTGAACCTAATCGAGTTCGTAAGGGAAGCCGATGTTATCCATGTTGCGGGACCGGCGATGCTTCCCATGGCGCTGGGCCGACTTTTTCGCAAACCGGTCGTCGTCGAACATCACGGATACCAGTCTATCTGTCCGAATGGACTGCTTGTATACCAGCCGGACCACAGTCTATGCCCGGGATATTTCATGCAGAAACGCTACCGAATGTGCGTTCGTTGTAACGCCGTTAACCTGGGCTGGGGAAAAAGCGTGCGCAGTCTAATTCTTACGTTCCCGCGCCGATGGATGTGCGAGAAGGCTTCGAGAAATATCGCGGTGACCGCCCACGTCTCGAAGCGCATCTCGCTCCCTAGAACAGGAGTGGTGTATCACGGAATTGCAGATGGCGTTTGCGGTCCACAAGATCAGAGTTCTGAAGGCCACGGAAATCTGCTACAGATTGGCTCCGTAGGGCGTCTTGTCTCAGAAAAAGGTCTAGCAACTCTATTGCGAGCCGCGAAACGCCTGGATGATGAGGGGTCCAAATTTCGGCTCGTTTTTGTGGGTGACGGCCCGGAACGCGCAAACCTCGAAAGTCTGGCTAGGAATCTTCAATTCAGGAATCGGGTTGAATTCCTGGGTGAACTACGGGGAGAGGAGTTGGCAGAAGCGGTGCACTCCATGCAAGTGGTCGTGATGCCTTCGCAATGGGAGGAGACTGCAGGTTTGGCTGCCATCGAGCAGATGATGCGCGGAGGGGTCGTGATTGCCTCGGACATCGGAGGTCTGGGGGAAGTGGTGGGCGAAGCGGGATTGCGTTTCAAAGCGGGTGATTCAGACGCTCTCTATTCACGCCTACAGGAGGTCATAGAGAGCCCGTCACTCCGAGGGTCGCTAGGGTTAGCTGCCCGCCGACGAGCAATGCAGACTTTCGGCCTCGATAGTATGATTGAAGGACACGTTTCCGCATACCGAAAGGCGTTGGACCACTGAGGTCCACATAGATTCGGTATCAGTCGATTCTGGTGAGCGGAGAATTGATGGGTCTGACGCCTACTCGCATTCTTGAGCACCGATTAAGCGCAGCTGAAAAGAGCGGTGGGACTAGTTCGGATGCCATCTACGCACGCGTAGAGCAAATGATCCTTGAAAAGGACCTGAAAGGGAGAATTCTAGACTTCGGAGCTGGCGTTGGAAACCTGGCGCGAAGGCTGCTCGCGTGCCAACGGTTCGAACACGTAGCTGCTGCGGACATCAGAGGGATGCCGCACGACCTAGAAGGCGTGGTCGAATGGATTGAGCAAGACCTAAACATGCCTCTGGAGGGTCACAAAGAGGCCTTCGATGCGATCGTCGCGGTTGAGGTAATCGAGCACTTGGAGAACCCTCGTATGATGATGCGAGAGATGTGGAAGACTCTAATCCCCGGAGGAACAATAATACTCACGACGCCAAATAACGAGAGCCTGCGGTCCATGGCCGCTTTATTCTTTCGAGGGCACTACGTAGCGTTCAGCGATTCGTGTTACCCCGCGCACATAACAGCTCTTCTACGCAAGGACTTCCTGAGGATTTTTGGAGAGAGCGGATTCTTAGTGCCAGAGTTTTACTTTACCGACGATGGCGGCATTCCCGGCAAGCCGAGTATTACCTGGCAACAGGTGAGTTTCGGTTTGCTTCGCGGCGTGAGGTTTAGTGACAACATCGTTGCCGTTGCGAGAAAGCCGTGCCAGTAACACTAGCGAGCTTGCAGTACTGAGACGCGATATGCCAAGTAGCCGAATCCCCACGATACAAAGCCAGAGTTTGATCGGGTTCAGCTTGCTCGTTCTTGGCGTGTTCGTGGCGTACGAGGTCGGTGGCAAGATTGCGGCCGGCGACCTTAATTCCCTTAG
Source organism: uncultured Acidobacteriota bacterium (assembly GCA_963729525.1). Classification (GTDB taxonomy): domain Bacteria; phylum Acidobacteriota; class Terriglobia; order Acidiferrales; family UBA7541; genus Palsa-295. The sequence goes on along the minus strand of CAVSOB010000003.1, from coordinate 51,394 downwards.
ATTCATCACCCTCGGATTCATCGTTTGCGTAATTGCTATCACAATTCTTCGAAACTGGCGGGCGGGGTTCTACTCGTTTTTGACGTGGCTGCTCTTCGAGGACTTGGCCCGAAAATACATGGGCAACAGCACCGCCCTCTTTTTCGGAAAGGATGTGCTGGCGTTTCTAACCTATGTTTCTCTGTTCGCCGCCGTTCGAGCCGGGCGAGAAAAAACTTTCAGGCCCAAATTTCTGCTTTTTTTCGTAATTTTTATATGGCTCGGACTCATGCATATTTTCAATCCGAATTCTCCCCATGTTCTGTACGGCATCCTCGGCTTCAAGATTTATTTTTTCTATGCGCCGATGATGTACGTTGGCTACGCGCTGGTCCGGACTGACGAGGATCTCAGAAAGTTTCTTGTAGCCAATGCCGTGTTTGCCGGAATTATCGCGACGATAGGAATCATGCAGGCGATCATGGGGCACAGTTTCCTCAACCCTTCGGATCTCGCCCCTGAGCTGCGTGAGCTGGGAGAATTAGACAAAGTTACACCGCTTACGAGTCAAATCTTTTCATTACCGTCGTCCGTCTTTGTGAGCGCGGGCAGACTTGCGAACTACTTGATTTTAGCGGCGATTCTCTTAGTTGGAAGCTCGGGCTATTTGGTGCTTTCTACGCGGAGGAGCCGAAGCTTGGTATTCGTGGTAACGGCGATTGTCGGCGGTGCAGTCCTACTTAGCGGCTCTCGAGGGGCCCTCGTGTATAGCGCGGCAAGCGTGCTGGTGCTAGCGCTGGGGTTTCTGTGGGGTGCGCCGCGGCGATTGCGGCAGGCGCACGGTATGACTAAAGCCATCCGGCGCTCGTTCATCGGAGCCGCTCTTGGATTGACTGCGATCCTAGTGATTTTCCCCGCCCAGGTCGGATCGCGGCTAGCGTTCTACGAAGAGACTCTGTCCCCCAACAGCAGCGCTTACGAGGCAGGCTTCCGTGCCTGGGAGTATCCGATCCACAATTTGATGCTGGCATTTACAAACCCAAACTGGGTCATGGGGAACGGGATTGGAAGCGCCTCCTTAGGATCGCAGTATGTTTCGAAACTTCTTGGGCGGCCGCCGTTCAATCTGTGGGTAGAAGAGGGCTACGGCCAATTGATTATTGAGATGGGAATTGTGGCGCCCTTTTTGTGGATCGCTTGGACTGCAGCTCTTTTGTATTCGATGTGGCAAGTTCTGCTTGGCTTGCGGCAGACCCGGTTCTTTCCGATCGCTTTGGCGATTTTCTGGTATTCGTTTTTATTGCTCTATCCGTTCACGTTTGGAGGTCTCGCCCCCTACCAAAACTATGTTGGCAATGCATATTTTTGGCTATTAGTGGGTATTTTCTTTGCATTGCCCGAAATCCTCGTAGTAGCACCGACAGAACCGAGTTTGGCGCGTCCCGGGCAAAAAGGAATCCGCCGCAGGTTTCTGTTCTGACGAGCCAAGTTCGCAGTCCATGAGTTTTCGAACGTTGTGATCGGAGTGATAGATGGCAGACAATCTCAGCAAAGCCGTCCTTATACAGCGCCAATACTATACAGACACTGCCACACAGTACGATGAGGCGCATTCCGGCGAGGGTGGCGACGACCCTCTTACGCTGCGTCTGTTATTTGGGTTTTTAAGGATGATCGAGGCGCGGAGCATACTTGATATCGGGGCGGGAACCGGCCGCGCAATCCGCCATCTGATGGATAATATGCCAGATTTGGTGGTGCGGGGAGTCGAGCCAGTGGCAGGCCAAATTGACGTAGCAGTTCAAAAGAGAGACATACCGAAAGGCACCATCATCCAAGGCGTCGGCGAAGCTTTGCCCTTTGAGGATGCCAGCATAGACGTGGTATGCGAGTTCGCAACGCTGCATCACGTGAAACACCCAGATGCTGTGGTAGCCGAAATGTTGCGAGTTGCACGCAAAGCCGTGATCATCATTGATTCGAACCGCTTTGGCCTTGGTAGATGGCCTGTACGCATTCTGAAGTTGGCTCTCTACAAAGCAGGCGTATGGCGAATTGTCAACTATCTCAAGACCGGCGGAAAAGGATACAACCTGACCGAAGGAGATGGGCTTTCCTACTCTTACAGCGTATATGATTCATTTGATCGCATTGCAGAATGGGCGGGCCAATTGATCATCATCCCCAATGAGGCCTGCAAGGCGAGAAGTTGGCTTCATCCGCTGCTCACTTCGGGCGGCATCTTTCTTTGCGCGTTAAAGGAAACGGTCTAGGTAGACTGTTAAGCACGCGTCTCTCATCTGAGTCATTTTGCTATCGATTCCTAAAAGTGATCCGGGATGAAAATATCGAGTTCGCTGTGAAAAAGCCTCGCCTGGCAGTTATTTCCCCGTTTCTCGATAAGCAGCATGGGACGGAACGATGCGTGCTGGAATGGACTTCGCAACTGGCCGACGCGTTTGAGATCCATGTTTATAGCCAGCGGGTCGAAGATCTCGACTTGTCCAAGATTGTATGGCATCGCATTCCAAAACTTTCGGGCCCGCACCTGTTTAATTTCGTGTGGTGGCTAGCAGGCAATCGCATATGGCGGAGCTGGGAGCGCCGATTTCGCGGTGTCCGTTACGATTTGGTGTTTACTCCGGGTCCCAATTGCCTGGACGCCGACGCGATGTCGGTTCACGTGTTATTCGGTGAATACAGGCGTAAGAATTCCGCGCGATTGGCGTTTGCTCAAAATCCCGTCAGCAGTTGGGGACGGCTTCTCCATCGCAAGCTCTACTATTCGGTGGTGACGTTGCTTGAACGACTTGCCTACGCACGTCAGAAGATAGGTCTCATACCAGTCTCACGAAAAATAGCTGAAGATTTAGGGCGTTTTTATGGACGGCGCGATTATCTTTCTGTGCTATATGCCGGTTTGGACCATGAGGTGTTCAACCCGTCGCGCTCAGCTGCTTTACGCGGTGAAGCTCGGGCAAAAATTGGAATTTCCCCAGAGCGGTTCGTGCTTTTGTTGATTGGAAACGATTGGAGGAATAAGGGACTCCCCACCCTACTGAGTGCGCTGGGTGAGTCGCGAGGATTGCCGATCGATTTGGTTGTTGTTGGCCAGGATGACGCTGAACCCTACCGAATGCTCGCGCGCGATTGTAACATTGCTGATCACGTACATTTTCAGCCGTTGCGCCGCGATGTGGAATTCTATTATGCAGCTGCTGACGCGTATGCTGGCCCTTCGCTTGAAGATGCATTTGCACTTCCTGTTGCCGAGGCGATGGCTTGCGGTTTGCCAGTCATCGCCTCAGCCGCAGCCGGTGTTTCCGAGATCATTACGAATGGGGTTGACGGGTTGGTTCTTCAGGATCCGACGGATGCGGGTGCGCTCAGTGTCATGATCAAGCGGCTCTACGAAGACAGGGAATTATGCGCAACGATGGGGAAGAAGGCCGCTGAGACGACTCGGCAGTACACCTGGGAACGAAACGGAGCGGAACTTTTGCAGATCTTCCAAGGGATTTTGCGGCGAAAAGCGGCACTGCCGACAGAGTCTGTGGGCCAGGAGTTATGAGAGGCAGTGCACTAGGATGAGAGCGCTTATTCTAGCGCCACCGCTCCAGGCTGTGGGCGGAATCCAAAATTATGTGCATACGCTTTTTGCCGCGCTTCAAAATGTCCTGGGAGATGACAGCGTTCGGATGGTTTCCGTCCCGGGAGAGCCGGAACAACGCAATGATGGAAGTTTCGCATTGCGGCCATTCGTGAAATTTCGTTTTCTCGCTTCTGCGTTCGCCGCCGCAATCTCCTGGTCTCCCGATTTAATCATTTGCGCACACATCGGAATCGCACCGGCCGGCCGCCTTATTCAAGGATTCACGAGGGTTCCGTACTGGGTGATTTTGTATGGGATCGAGGTCTGGGGTGAATTGTCGCTGGCCAAGCAGAAAGCTTTGCGTGAAGCACAACGACTTGTATCAATTACTCGATTTACCCTGGACGCGACAACTGCACGACATTCTCTCCACCAGCCGCGTGTCCTAATCCTTCCTCCAACGCTCCCAAAAGAAAAAACAGCCGGTTCTGTGCCAGCTCCGTTGTCTTCAGATAGCGGTCAACGTCCGGTGGTCCTCACGGTTGGCCGCATCGCCTCGTCCGAACGTTACAAGGGCCACGATGTAATGCTCGAAGCGTGGCCCAGCGTGCTGCGCCGCTTACCGGATGCCGTGTACTGGATTGTGGGCGGCGGCGATGATCTGACGAGACTCGAATCGAAGGCTCGTGAGCTGGGCGTCGCTGCTTCCGTGCGCTTCACCGGTCCGGTTTCCCCCGAAGAGCTTGCTGTCTGCTATCATCGTTGTAGCGTCTTTGCGATGCCGGCTCGAACCGAACTAGACGCCCGTGCCCCGCGCGGCGAAGGGTTTGGCATCGTTTACCTGGAGGCCATGGCTCACGGAAAACCCGTACTGGGTCCGCGCGTGGGAGCCCCAGCGGAATTCATTCGTACTGGTGAACATGGCTTACTGGTTGATCCCGCCAGCGCGAACGAAGTAGCGAACGCATTAATCGAGCTGCTCGGGGATCCTGAACGCGCACGTCGGATGGGAGAAGCGGCCAGGCAGTTCGTGAGGAGCGAATTCAGTTTCGAGAGCTTCTGTAAACGCCTGCAAGCAGGCTTGCAATAGCCGTCGGTCCAGAACGGAGGAACCTAAAAAGATGCGAATTCTTGTTACAGGAGCGACCGGATTTATTGGTAGCCGCTTGCTAGAGCGGCTGGCGGAGCAAGGAGAGCATGATCTCTACTCGTTACAACGGTATGTTACCGGGCGCTACGTTCTTGGGGCCAATCACAACGTGAAGATGGTTTTTTGCGACTTGCGCGACCATTTTGCCGTCAAGAATGCGGTCCGTGAAGTGCAACCGGAAGTTGTGTTTCATCTGGCTGCTATTAGTCCGGTATCGTATAGCTACGATCATCCGAACGAGGTTCTCGAAGCGAATTTGATCGGCACAGTGAACCTCGCCGAATCCTGTCTTCGTGAGGTGCCTCACTTCAAACATTTTTTGTTCGCTTCAACTTCCGAGACATTCGGCAACGGTCCGCTGCCCAAACGGGAAGATACGCCGCAGGCGCCGAACAGCCCTTACTCGGTGAGCAAGCACTCAGCGGAAAGATACATCCTTTATATGTTGGATGCGTACAAGTTCCCTGTAACTTCGCTTCGCCCTTTCAATACCTACGGCCGCCGCGATAACACGCATTTTCTCGTCGAACGGATGATCGTCCAAATGCTGCGTGGCGACGTCGTGAAGCTCGGCGACCCCACTCCGGAACGCGATTTGCTTTATATAGATGACCACGTGGACGCGTACTTGACCTGTTTTGCCAAGCCCGAAGCAAGCATCGGCCAGGTGTTCAACTTTTGCACCGGTGAGAAGCTAACCGTGCGCGCTCTCGCGGAAAAAGTGCGCGATATGACTGGCTTCCGCGGCCAGATTCTCTGGGACACAATTCCGCGCAGGCCGCTCGATATCCATGTTCTTTACGGAGATTCGACCAAAGCGAGGTCCGTACTGGGATGGGAAGCGAAAGTCAGCTTGGACGAAGGCCTTCGCCGCACAATCGACTTTTGGCGTAAGAAGGTGGGTTCCGAGCGTGCCACTCGTGCGACAACGGCGTAAGGCTCCGCCAGACAATAATTCTCACCGCGTATCGCATTTGATTTTGGAAAAATAGAAGGGAATAGAAGGGATAAGATCTGCTGGAGCCTCCTGGACAGAGACGGATTCTGAATGCTGCCGAGTCATTCACAGTTCATGCGCATCCGGTTCTTCGAGTCACTCGACGGACTCCGAGCGATGAGCATACTTGGTGTGATTTGGTCTCACGTGTGGTATGTCAGCGGTCCCGCTCATTACAACGCGCTCATCAAGGTGCCGGTCCTGCGAAACGGGGCGTTTGGGGTTTCTGTTTTCTTCGGAATTAGCGGCTTCCTGATCACCACTCTTTTGTTGCGTGAGCAGCTAAAGCATGGTCGCATTTCGCTCCGCGACTTCTACATTCGGCGGACACTCCGGATTTGGCCGCTTTACTATGCCACGCTCGCTTTGTATGTGATTCTCGTGCTGGCGCTGCAGCGCGGCACCGGCCGAGATCATGTTTTCTTTCACTATCTTCCAGGATATTTAACATTCACGTACACGTGGTTCGCCGGATGGGAAGGATCTGGCGCCATATTCAATTTTGCATGGTCACTTTCCGTTGAGGAACAGTTTTATCTGATTTGGGCAGGAGTGTTGCGCATTCTCCGAGGAGCTCTGCCGATGATTTTGATGTGTTTGCTGATTGGAATTCGTGCAGCAACGGACATCGGAGCTGTGAGACGAGTCGTTTCGATGGATTCGCTGGCGTGGAGAATGGCCGCAGGAATTGCGGTCCCCATTTGTCTCGGAGCGATCCTCGCCCAAATGCTTCACTCGGAGAGATGGTTTCTACGAATTAGGCCTCTGCTCGGGTATCGATGGTCCGCTCCGCTTTTCTTTCTAGCACTTATCGCGAGTCTTGCACCATCAGCAAATATTTGGGACTGGGTTCGCTGGCCGGCCGCTTGCTTGTTGGTGGGGGCTTGTGTAATTCGAGAGGACAACGGGACAGCATGGTTTCTGCGTTGGAAACCAATGGCGTACATGGGAGTCGTAAGTTATGGGATGTATATGCTCAATACGCTGGTGCTCGACTGCCTAAAGCCGATCTTTAATAGGTTCGGGCCTCACCATCCGCTTCTCCAATTTCCGATCGCACTAACCTGCACCGTCCTCGCTGCGGGGTTGAGTTATCGATTCCTTGAGACGCCCTTCCTTAAGCTCAAGGAGCGATTCTCGCAGCTTCGCCCGATAAAATCTTCGAAGTTCGCTGATGTTGCGCCTGCGCCTGCCCAGCAATCGTGAGTTTTTTCTTCGAAAGATCGCGATGCACCTGTTCACTCGAAGAGCGCGGCAAGTCGGAACCAGCCAGATCCCAGAAGAATATAAAATTCTTCAGCTGAATATTATTTTCCTTTCTCGATCAATTCAGTCCAGTATATGCCTTGGGGAAAGCTCCCCAACTTTCATACTTCCTAGTCCGGGGTCGGTCAAATTCTCAGCGGATACCGTCCCCGAAACGAATTCCGGTTGGAAGTGAACAGCGGGCCTTCTCACATTGTTGGCCAGCTACCGCGCTGCCGCTGGAACCTGAGGGAAATCATTCAAGGACGACGGCGATTGGCTAGGCTCTCGCACTACGAAAAAATTCTGGCTCTTCTTTTCGTTCTCTCGCTGCCGCTCGTAAATCCCTGGGTCCGCGGCGACGGTGTCGGATATTACGCTTTTGGTCGCGCTCTTCTCATCCAGCACGATCTCAATTTCAAACAGGACTGGCTCAGAGCCAATCCTACCTTCCGTATGGGCAGAACGGATGCGTCAGGCAATGTTCTTCCGACGGAGTACACGGCCACAGGCCATGTGGATAACCATTTTGCGGTTGGCCCCGCGATTCTCTGGTCTCCATTTTTGCTGACCGCGCATCTTTGCGTCCTTTTGTACGATGCTCTCGGAGGCCATGTGCCGCCGGACGGGTTTGCAAAACCATATGTTTTCTTCATGGCGCTGGGGACGGCGTTCTATGGCTTCCTCTCTCTGTGGATCTCCTTTCGCCTCGCTCGCAAATATGTCTCCGAGCAATATGCATTTCTCGCCACTCTGGGAGTTTGGTTCGCGAGTTCGCTGCCGCTTTACATGTACTTCAATCCATCGTGGTCTCATCCCCTCTCGGCATTCATCGTCGCGTTGTTCGTCTGGTATTGGGATCGCACGCGCGATGGCCGTTCGTGGTCCGAATGGGTCATATTGGGAGCAATGGGCGGCCTCATGATGGATGTTTATTCTCCGAACGCAATTCTCCTGTTGTTCCCGGCATTGGAATCCTTGTCAAGCTACTGGCAAAAACTGACCCAGCGCGATTGGAAATCAGTCGGCCAACAATTTCTACGAAACGTGGCATTTCTACTCGTGGTTTTCGCCGCGTTTCTGCCCACGCTTATCACCAAGAAAATAATTTATGGCAGTTACTTTAAATCCGGCTATGAAAACCTGTGGTCTCTGAACGCGCCGGCAATCCTCAAAGTCTGCGTCTCCGCCAATCACGGACTCTTCAGTTGGACTCCCATTACCCTCCCCGCCGTGATCGGAATGTGGCTGCTGCGCAAGCGTGACGAAATTCTTGCTCTTTATTCGATCATCGCTTTCGCTGTCTTCCTCTATCTGATCGGTTGTTACATGGACTGGGACGGACTTTCGTCTTTTGGCAACCGGTTCTTCGTGTCTCTTACCGTGCTTTTCGTTCTGGGGCTCGCGGGCTTTATCGATTATTTCGCGCGCGTGTGGAACGAACGCCGAACCTGGCTAGTCGCCCAAGCCGCGACGATCCTGTTGATTCTGTGGAACTTCGGACTGATGTTCCAATGGGGCACGCATCTGATTCCCGCCCGCGGCCCAATTTCCTGGCGCGAGGCAGCGTACAATCAAGTTGCGGTGGTGCCACTGCAACTAGCCGGCACCCTGAAGCGTTACGTTACCCGCAGAGGCCAATTGATGGGTAATATTGAACAGGATGATGTGCAGAAGCTTAAGCACGAGGACGGCGGTTCTGAATGAGCGCGATTGACAGTTCGACACAGATACAGGCGCCCGGGGTGCCGGTGGTGCGCATTGTGCCGCCGACGCGGTGGTGGGTGCTGCCGCTCGCCGAGCTGTGGGAGTATCGGGAGCTTCTGTACTTCTATGTGTGGCGCGAGCTTAAAGTCCGTTACAAGCAGACCGTCGTAGGCGCCGCGTGGGCCGTGATCCAGCCGCTGATGACGATGCTGGTTTTCAGCCTTTTCTTTGGCAAATTGGCGCATATTCCCTCGGGTGGGCTGCCATATCCGGTGTTTTATTACAGCGCGCTGCTGCCGTGGATGTACTTCGCAGGCGCGTTGCAAAACGCGACGAACAGGGTGGTCGACAACCAATACGTGATCACGAAGGTTTATTTTCCGCGGTTGATCCTGCCGTTATCCGCTGTGCTATCGGGCCTGGTGGATTTTTGCATTTCATTTTTAATGTTCGTCGCGATCATGATCTATTACAGAATCCACCCAACTGCAGCAATTCTGTTGCTGCCATTGTTTTTGCTGCTGGCGATTCTGACGGCGCTGGGCGTAGGCCTGTGGCTCTCGGCGCTCAATGCGATTTACCGGGACGTGCGTTACGTCGTTCCTTTTTTGGTACAGTTCTGGATGTTTGCGTCGCCGATCGTGTATCCCAGCTCGCTCGTGCCTCCTAAATGGCGTGCGCTCTATGGCTTGAACCCGCTAGCCGGGGTAATCGAAGGGTTCAGGTGGGCGCTCACGGGCACCGGTAACCCACCGGGCCGAATGCTGCTGGTGTCGGCGGGGGCAGTGTTGGTGGTCCTGGTGACCGGGACGATGTATTTTCAGTCGATGGAAACAAAAATCGCGGACGTGGTCTAAGCGACGAGGCGAAGAGAAAGCGAGAATTTGCTTGTGCTAAGACGTGCAATCAGGTCGCAGCAAAAAGCTATTTTAAGCCGATAAAAACGAAAATCGAGGAGGTATGAAGAATCGGATCAGCTCGCCTCATGGCAAGGAGCATTACAATAGCAGGGAGCATTAGAAATGAAGGCTGACTCCAAACGACTCTGTCCACATTGCGGTAGTTCCGAGGTATTTCGATCGCATCGGCGCGGTGCCGTCGAAAGGTATCTACTCCGTGCAATCGGAGTCCGTCCGTTCCGCTGCGTTAATTGCGATGCCCGTTTCTTTCGTCTTAAGCGCTCGGACGAACCAGCGACGCGTGATGTCACAGCGGCCTAACGAACCGGTTTTAGCCTGTCGGAAAAAATCCGATTAAGGGTGTCCTTGGTGAAGCATATTTTGAAGTGGATGGTTAGGTGATGAGCCGGACCGTCATCCAAGTGGAAGGACTCGGGAAGCGCTACCGCATCGACCAGGGCGTGCAACACAATGCGTTGAGCCACCTGATCGGCGATGCGCTTAGCGCACCTGCCCGTCTTCTTCGCGGCGCGAGCAACCATAATTCAGGCCTCAACCGGCGTCGCAATTCCGTTCGTAATTCGGCGGGCCCAGCCAACGGCGACTCGCCCTTTATCTGGGCGTTGAAGGACGTGAGCTTCGAGGTAAAAGAAGGCGAAGTGGTGGGGCTGATCGGGCGCAACGGCGCGGGCAAGAGCACGCTGCTGAAAATCCTGGCGCGGATCACGCGTCCCACCGAAGGTCAAGGCGGAAATTCGCGGGCGCATGGGCAGCCTTCTCGAAGTCGGCACAGGTTTTCACCCCGAGCTCACGGGCCGCGAGAACGTATTCATGAGCGGCGCTATCCTGGGCATGCGCAAAGCGGAAATCGACCGGAAGTTCGACGAGATCGTGGCCTTCTCGGAAGTGGAACGCTTTCTCGATACTCCTCTGAAGCACTACAGCAGCGGGATGCAGATGCGCCTGGCTTTCGCAGTCGCTGCGCATCTCGAACCTGAAATTCTGCTCGTCGATGAAGTTCTCGCCGTCGGTGACGCTTCCTTTCAGAAGAAATGCCTTGGCAAGATGGGCGACATCTCAAAGCAAGGTCGCACGATTGTTATTCGTCAGCCACAATATGGTCGCACTCCGAAAGCTGTGTCCCCGCGCCATCAGGCTTGAAGGCGGCCAGAGTGGTTGAGAGCGGAGACTCGGACGCAGTTGTGGGTCATTACTTGCAGGGAAACGTGGAAGCCAGGCTCGAAACCGAATGGGAAGATCCTGAAACTGCGCCGGGCGATCACCGTGTGCGCCTTCGAAGCGTGCGTGTGATTCCGCAGTACGGTTCCGATGGCCTAATCACCGTGCACACTCCGCTGCGCATTGAATTCACCTACTGGAATTATGTGGCGGATGCTGTTTTGAACGTGTCGATGATTCTGAACGACGCGGAAGAAACCTGCGTTTTCAATGCTGGTTCAGGCCATGAGCCGCTTCCCGCTGGGCTGATCCGCCATACGGTAGAGATCCCGGGAGATTTTCTCAACACCGGCTCCTATCACATCAATGTAATGATTGTGAAAGACGGATCGGTCGGAATTCTGCTGCAAAATAAAACCGTTGCGTTCGAGGTGGTCGAAGGCGAGGTGGTGGGAAATTGGTACGGACGAGCCCCGGGCGCGGTCCGGCCGAAACTTAAGTGGAAGACCGAGGCCATCGAAAGCGAGAACGTGATGGCCTCGAACACGAAAGATCGAGGCTGAGCAAGAGAATATCATCGACCCGCCCACTGCGGGGTCGCTCGCAACCCGTCCAGCCTGCGAGCCGTTTCGCCCCCATGCGAAACTGCAAAGCGCAAGATTCCGCAGATAGTTTCGATCTGCTCGATACTCACCGCTGTGCCCGTAGGTAATACGAGCACACTGTCGCGCCAGCCGCTCAGTAACCGGCAGCCGGCTACCGATATTCGGCATGGTCGACGCGTACGGCTCCATACGGTGGCAGCCAGGATAAAAGTAGCGGCGAGCAAGCACCTTCTCCGCCCACAGGATATCCTGCAGTGCATCGCGGCTCAATATTGTTAGTGATTCCTCGATCTCAAGGACAATGTACTGGTAATTTCGTTTCTCACTTTGGTCGTACTCAAGCATGCGGACTCCCGGCAATCCCGTCGAGTCCTTGCCGATACGCCAGATAGTTGCGATGGTTCGTTTCAAGGAACTCCGGAAGGCTCTCGAGATTGGTCAGCCCCATCGCGGCTGAAGCCTCGCTCATCTTGGCATTGGTCCCAAGAGCATCGGTCTGGTCCAGGCCGGCGAAACCGAAATTGCGCATGCGCTGAACTCGCGACGCGAGCTCCGCATTATTTGTCGCGATCGCTCCACCCTCGAAAGTATTGAAGAATTTGGTAGCGTGAAAGCTAAATACCTCGGCGTCGCCGAAATTCCCGATCATGCGCCCACGCCAAGAGCAATTGAAAGCGTGGGCAGCATCAAATAGCAATTTGAGGCCATGCCTCTTGGCGACATCCTCGAGAGCTTCAATGTCGCACGGCTGACCCCATAGGTGAACGCCAATGATCCCTGTCGTCCGGGGCGTAATCAATTCCTCGACGCGAGCAGGATCAATCGTATGTGTATGCGGGATCGACATCACAAAAAACGGGAGTGAAACCTAGCCACTGAACGGCATGAGCGGTCGCAATAAACGTAAACGCCGGTACGATCACTTCTCCGTTCATTCCCATTGCGCGCATGGCCAGCTGAAGCCCGTCGGTGGCATTGCACATTGCTTCGCAATGCCTGACGCCGAGGAGTTGCCGCAGGCGCTGCTCGAACTCCTCGACGCAAGGGCCCGCATTGGTGAGCCAGCGACGATCCACTACCTCACCGATCCTCTTCAGAAGAAGCTCTTTATCCCCGATGTTAGGACGGCCGACGTGAAGTTGCTGGTCGAAACTCGGTTCGCCACCGAAAATAGCGAAATCATCTATGCTTTTCTTTGTCAGCCATTTCGGCGCCTCTTCTGATGGGCCTTGGCAGTTCCTTACGACGTTCTCTGCGTGGAAGCTGCTGCGGCTGCCCCAGCTGAAAACACTTTTCGCAGTTCTTCAATCGAGGGAAAATCTTTCGTTACCAACTCCTGCTGCGGAGCGTAGGTGTAAGGATTAGGGAATTTACGAGATACGAATGTAGGTTCTTCTAAGTCGTTATAGCGGAAATGGCATGACCACCGAATGGAATCCGTGACGTTATCTCCGGAGCGATGCACAAGAAACGCTGAAAAAAAGAGCACGTCCCCCGCCTTCATATCAACCGATTCGTACTGATCATCTCGGAGGCCCTCTATGTGCCGATACCACTTGTCCTCACGGGATTCCTGAAGCCCCCAAAAGTGGCTACCCGGAATAATTTCGAGAGCCCCGAGCTCCTGTGAGACGTCGACAAGTGGTACCCAAGCCACAATCGCATTCAGAGAACCTTGCATGCTTCGCCAGTCTTGATGCGGAGGGGATTTGTAATAAACTTCCGACTGGGCGAGATGTTTTGAATTGAAGTAGAGAACCGGACGCGTGCAAATATTAGGCCGCTTGACGCCGAGTTCAACAAGCTTAGCAACGATACTATCCCGTAAAGATAGTCTATGAAGGCTGATCAGATGTTGGCAGGTCTTGCCGCAATTAATGAAACCTGCCAGATCTTGAGAAAAATAGCGCGACATGCCATTCTCGAATTCCCGCTCGTCAGGGTCGGTGCGGGTTACAAGGCCCTGGCTGATCATCTGCTTGACAAACACCCATTTGGCATCAGCGCGAACGCATTCGACTTCCTCTCTTCTGAAAAACCCGTTGAGCGCACAAATCCCTGTTCTTGAAAGCTCTCTCTCAAATTCTCCATGGCCTTTGCTCCAAGAGGACTTCCGCAGATGGCGCTGCGTCATCCTTCTTGTTCGTCGGCCAGTTCGGCAAATCCGAATCCAGAATGACCAAATTTATTGCCGTTGTAAAACATAAATTTCCTGCGCGGTACTGGATAATGTGCGGGTACTCTATCATTTCCGAGTCCCACCCTTCCGCCGAGACGTCAATGCCAGCACATTCATCCATGCGGGTCCACGAGATCCCATCCTCGGACTGCGCGTACCCTATGCGATAGCTCGTTTTAAGACTCGTTCTATAGTCCACGCCGCCGCGATACGAGTACCACATGTGATAGAGCTCGTTTTCCTTGAGGACGGATGACGCGCACGATCCCGGCCTCAGAGTCCGATTTGTAGTCAATCGCAACGATACCGCGCCGGTCCCAGTTGACTCCGTCCTTCGACTCTGCATACTTGATGTGATAACGGGGTTCAGCTCTTCCTTCGACTCTCGTCCACCCGGTGCATGATAAATACCAATTCTTCCAGATCCCGTTTTCAACCAAGCACGCAAGACGTTCCAGTGAAAAATGGCTCCAAGTAGGTTTCGCCAAAGATCGGCCCTTCGGAGAATCTTTCAAACGTGCGCCCGCCGTCGCGTGCTGATCGCAAGCCCGATCGAGTTGTGATAAGGAATCGTGGTTCTTACGGTCCAACCGATATAGTACAAATATTTCTTGCCCTCGAGATCCAAAATCCAAGAAGGCATAACGCCGCAGTCGTCAAAAGTTCCCAGTCTGCCGAGATCGAGCACGGGAGCGTCGTGCTCGATAGAGGACATTCGACGGGTTGCCGGCTTCAACGTCGATATAGCTAATGCGATTGCGATTCATTTCGTCTCGCGTTCCGAAATAAATTCGCCAAACTCTTCGGATCCGTTGCGTCCACCGTAGGAACCGAAGCGTGTGTTCGAGCCCACCAGGCGTTCGCCGCTGGGTTTATAGATCAGACCCTTCTTGACCCATTTCTGCGGTGTCATCTTCTTGGAGTCGCTCGTGTTCCGATATGCATCTTTCAGAAGTCCAAGTCAGCAGCTCAACACCTGGCCTTTTTTCGCGGGAGAACCTTTGTAAACGCCCCAGGGCTCGGTGTCAGCGAGAACGGTGGCAGCCATGGCAATCAGCGAGCCCTCGGCGATCTTGAGACCGTCGCGAATGGTGGCGTTTACGCCAAAAAAGCAAAATGGCTCGACGGTGCAATGACCGGAGAGCACTACGTGCGAGGTGAAGAGCACATGGTCATGAATGACGCCGTGATGACCAATGTGATTGCCCGACCACATGACGACGTTGTTGCCGATGGGCGTGAACGGCTGGAGGGTGTTGTCCTCCAGAATGAAGCAGTTGTCTCCGATCTGCGCCCCAGGCCAAACAGTAGCTTTGGAACTGACGTAGCTAACCAGTTCGTATCCCTTGGCCTTTGATCTGATTGTAGACGCCCTCGCGCAATCGATTCATCTTGCGATGAGACATCGGCGCAAAGAACCGGTAATCGGAAGGGGGATACTTGCGCTCAACTTCTTCAAATTCAACCACCGGCAACCCTTCGAAAGTTTTGGCCGGAGGCATGTACTCCGCGCTCACGCTGAAGGCCACGACCTCATGCGGCGAATCGTGCTTCAGATAGAAGTGGCCTAGCGAAGCGAAATCGGCGACTCCGAAGACAATCACCTTAGCCATTCGCGCGTCCCTATCAGCGGTAGACATAGGTCGTGTACTCGTACAAGCCATAGTCGTTGCGAATCACGAAATTGCGCGTCAGCGACGCGGTCAGAAAGCGGGCAAGCGTATCGAATGGCAGATGAAACAGATCGTCGCGCTCCCAATCCACGTGCTTGGACATTACATTGAATGCGATTCCCAGGCTGCGCTTTGGAAAATACGGCGGTGAGCATGCGTTGAAAATAGGCGAGCATTTCGTCGAAGGTCAAACCCCGCTTTTCGGTGAATACGCCGTTCATCACAATATAGTCGCACGAGGGAACGGCTTCCGGCTCCTCCAGTATGTCGGTGCAAATGTAGCGGTTATGGGGAAACTTTTTGCGCGACAGTTCGACGAAATTGGGCGAGAGGTCTAAACCCATATATTCAATTCCGCCGACGCCGGTGGCAAGGATGTGTTCATAGAGGTGAGAGGCACCGCATCCAAAGTCCATCAGTTTGACAACGGGAGAACGAGGGAGGCGAATGACTTCCAGCATGACCCGGTATCGGCGTTTCGGCATCTTCCACTTTAGGCCAATCCACACCTAAATGAGTATCCCCATACTTCGCGAGGCACGCCTCGTAATGCTCCACGATCTCGATGTACTTCTTGGGGGCAGCGGAGCGGGAACTCAATTGAATTCCCCCTTGCGGTAGGCCGGAAAGTAGCCCGTAGCTTCCACGCCGCGCGCGCGCACCAGGCGATCGTATTCCTGGCGGTCGAAGATACGCCCGCAGATATATGTGGTACGAAGGCAAGTGGACCAGCCACGTTTGAAGCGGGTAAGGCCATCATCTGCACCGCTACCGATGCCCGCCCCAGCTCCCAGGTTCGCGTAGTGCAACCCAGATTCTGCGAAGTACTCAAGCGCTTTGCGAAACAGAGCGAATGAGGCGCGCAATTGGTAACCTTCTTCGGTATATGCGCCCAGATGGTAGTAGGCAACTCCATTCTGCACGTACCACAGAATCATCCCGACGGTTTGGCGGTTGCGGATGGCGCGGAAACATACTATTCCCGGAGTCTCGCAGCTGTTGTGCGAAAGCGTTTCTAGAAAATGCGCGAATGCCGGTGATCTGATGGCGCTGAATTAGCACCGAATAGACTTTTACCCAGTCGTCCAGCTGGGCAGCCGGATCCTCACAACGTTCGACGTCGACCTGCTCCAGGCCGATACAAGCGTTACGCGCATGGTGCTTTGAGATTGAGCTCTACGATTGGGCGGCGTAAATCACAGGCGTAATGGGACTTAAATGGCGCCGTCAGGTCGCCAAAGGAGTTGCGAAGCAAGGCTTCGTCGTAATCGCCGAAAGGATCCGTTACAACGACAACGCTCACGAGGGACTTGCCGAGCTGATCGAAATCGGACTTCAAAGATTTCCAATCGAGGCAGGCGAACAGCGGGTAGGCGCTCATCGCATCAGCCTGATCGCCGTCGACCGGGCGCGTAAGCAGCCAGCCGCCGCTCTTGGGCAAGTGCAATGGTTCTCCAAATTCACATAGAGATTCCGCATACCTGGGATGCAAGTAGCCCGTCACGAACATTATCTTAGCATCAGCGGAACTGCGTATCGAAGGTATAGAGCCCGATTCCCGACGAACGCGCAAGCCTACTTGTTAGGCGTTATATACTGAATGCTGGACCGAAAAAGATTCTGTGACCTCGCGATTTTACATATCGGACGGATGCCGGTGATTAGACGCGAACATGGCGAAATCGATTTTCTCACGCATCTTACGTCAGAGCTCCTGCGAAGCTGTCAGCGTCATGAGCCTGATAACGTAGACCTGATTCGATTCCCGACTCCCGCGGCTCCATTTAGAATCCCATCCCCGTCCTCGCTCGTGATCTCCATCAAGGATAAAGTCATTGAAGCGGCCGCAACGCGAGGGTTCTATCGCGCGTCGGCAATTCCCCAGGACCAGCTGAGGAACGTATTCGAAATTGATGGGCTGGATCGAGCATACGGACTGCTTCAGGACGAATTCTCGCGAGAACTCTTTGTCAAACTCTTGGCATATCGGGTTCTGGGCCATCGGCACGTGCGTTTGCCAGTGAACAACGCGAGATACTGGGAACTGAGGCGGTCAGTCGACAAACATGTCGAGAAGCGCGACACGTTTACGCAAATTCCCGTTTTGGGTTCCCTGGATCTTTGCAATTTCAACGGGATTCGCCTTCATGTCCACCGGCTAGCGATCTTGCACACATTTTTGCTGGAACAGTATCGGTGCACGCGGGCCGGTGTCGGGGTTAAGCCGGGCGACGTCGTGATCGACGCCGGCGGCTGTTGGGGTGACACAACGCTGTATTTCGCACAGGACGCGGCGCAGGTTTTTTGCTTCGAGTGCATGCCGTCGAATGTCAAGATTCTTCAAGGAAACTTAGACCTTAACCCGGCCCTTGGTGCCAAGATCGATGTCGTCCAGAGAGCTCTCTGGAGTCGATCCGGCGAAAAATTTGTGTTCGAGGACACAGGGGCAGGTAGTCGTCCAATTGGAGACGGCAAGGGAGTGGAGGTAGAGACGCAAACAATCGATGACCTTGTGTCGGCGAATTCGGTTCAGCGAGTCGACGTGATCAAAATGGACATTGAAGGAGCTGAGCCAGAAGCGCTAATTGGTGCCGAAAAGACGATAAGGAAGCATCGGCCACAGTTAGCGATCTCCCTTTACCACGATCTTAGCCATTTCGCGTCGATCCCCAACTGGGTCGCCGGTTTGAACCTCGGGTATCGATTTTATCTCGATCATTTCACGATCCATTCCGAGGAAACGGTTCTGTTCGCGCGTTCCGATTCGTGAGTAAGCTATGCTGATTTGCCATGTTAGCGGCCGTGCGAATTTTTGAACAATCGTGTTCCCTGACCGAGTGCGTGTGATCTAGGACTTCCAGAAGTTCAGACGCTGTCTGCCGAGTTGCCGGCTCTGGAGAACAGCTTGTACCCGGATCCAAGAAGGGTATAGGCGGCCAGACCGGCCAAGGTCCGCGCACTCATGCCGAGACTCAGTCCACCGTTACAAACGCAGCGGAGGAGATTCTTCCCGGTCTCGATTCGTCTACCGTTCGATCGCGCCGTTAGCGCCATCTGAAGATAAGGCGAGGCAATCGTCTGGCGTATTGTGGCGGCGTACCGAAAGCCAAGCTCTTTGTCCAAAGCTCGCAGCACCCCTGCGGTTTCTTTAAGTCGAGCATCGGGGGAAAGCCCCGACCAAGCGCCACCGGCATGCAACCGATAAACAGCCATAATATCGTCCATGAGCTCAATGGTTCCATGCCTTGCAGTGAGTACGGAGCGTGCCCAATCGCCTGCTTTCAGATCGGAAAATGAGGGTGGAAGAAGAGCGACCAAGTCGCGTCTCACTACTGCCGAGCCGGTCATGACAAAGTTTCCCCGAAGGAGGTCCTCAATCGTATACGATCCGGCCGGGTGTGGCGGGTGCGACCCTGCCTGGCCGGAACCTGTTTCGTCTAAGAACCGAACTCGATGACAAGATATTGCGTACTTCGGATGACTGTCGAGGAATTCAACTTGTCTTTGCAGTTTGTTCGGGCATGTCCAGTAATCATCACCTTCCAAGATCGCTAAGTACTGGCCTCGGCATGCTGGTAGAGTGGCCTCGAGATTTCGAAGGCCACCGACGTTTCGTTCTCTGAAAAAGGCTACAATTCGTTCAGGGTAACGCCGTTGAAACTCTTGGATTACGGCTCGTGTGCCATCCGTCGAGCAATCTTCCCCTATCACGATGTCATAATCGAAGTTGACTCGCTGTGCCAATACACTCTCAATCGCCTGAGCAACAAACCGCTCGTGATTGTAGGTGATTATCAGTACGCTGAGTTTCATAGGGGTGGCCTGAAATCACAGTATAAACGCATTTTACGTTTCGGCGAACGCAGTCATCTCTGCTCGGAAATACATGTGTCCGTCCGAGACAACTCTTATGCTTGCGTCCAGACAAAGAATTTAATTTAAACTGTTGGAATTGGAGGTTCACTGTTACTTACAATTTCATCGATGGATTCCAGAGAAAATGGCTTACCGCGTTTGAGCAGTCTCCAAGTGGATTTCTCCCATCCGTGGTTTCTTCATTACCGCAGCCTGTTCGCCGACTTGCAAAAGACGGCCCCGCACGCACGTGGAAGAATGCTGGATATCGGCTGCGGCAATAAACCGTTCAAAGGGATCTTTAGTGGGAGTGTGAACGCCCATTTCGGATGTGATGTAGTGCAATCCAGCGAATCCCGCGCGGACGTCATCTGCCCGGCAACGGACTTGCCATTCAAGGATGAGAGTTACGGCACCGTTCTGATTACCCAGGTGATTGAGCACGTTGCCGACCATCAGGCTATGCTTCGGGAAGCTTTTAGGGTTCTCGAATGCGACGGAGTATTGATTCTGTCGGGGCCGATGTATTGGCCGCTGCACGAGGAACCGCACGATTTTTTTCGCTTCACTGAGCATGGCTTCCGTTTTCTGCTTCAGAAGGCAGGGTTCGAATCTATCGAAATCATGAACAACGGAGGGAAATGGGCGCTGTGTGGCCAAGTGCTTATACATACGATCACCAATACGCGACTGAACCGTCCGATCATAATTCGCGGAATCAATCATCTCTTTGCATATCTTGACCATACGCATCCGGGCCGTGACAATCCCATGAACTACGTCGTGGTCGCAAGGAAGCCTGCAAGGCATCGTGCCGTGTTAGAGCCGAAATGAACCACCTTTTCAAAGTGTCCGTTGTGATCCCATGCTTCAATCACGGCGAATTCCTATGGGAGGCAGTGGCCAGCGTGTTGGATCTCAAACGGAGCGACACGGAGCTGATCGTCGTAAATGATGGCTCCACAGACGAACGAACGCGCCGGGAGATCGACAGGTTGGAGGCTCAGGGCGTTAATGTAATTCAGCAGGAAAACAAAGGATTGGCCGCAGCGCGAAATGCAGGCATCCTTATTTCACAAGGAGAATATATTCTTCCCCTCGATGCCGACAACCGTTTGCGCGCGGGTTGTATAGAGCACGGAATTCGGATTTTGGATGCCAATCCGCATATTGGTGTCGTCTACGGTGACGCGAAATACATTGGGATGCGCTCTGGGCGTTGGCATGTCGGCTCGTTTGAAAGAGATCGGCTTTTACGATGGAATTACATCGACGCTTGCGCTATCTATCGGCGCTCTATTTGGGAACAAAATCGCGGATACGATGGGACTATGCCCGTTCAAGGGCTGGAAGATTGGGATTTCTGGCTGAGCGCGTTGGAGCATGGCTGGGAGTTTGCATATCTGCCGGAGGTTTTTTTCGAGTATCGGCAAACAGAAGGCTCGATGATAACTAAGACGCATGCGTTCGAGGATCAGGTCCGGGAATTTGTTGCCAGGAAACACGGCGTCTTGTATCAGCAGGCCTGGCGGTCGCTCTCTAATCAACGCGAATCTGTGAAATGGAACCTACACAACCTCAGTCGGTTGCTCAAGTCTCGAATAAAACAGAAGCTAGCAACGCACGATGCGGATAGACATGCCAACGGTTAGCGTCATTGTCCCGAATTACAATCACGCGCGCTTCCTACGGAAGCGCCTCGAAAGCATTCTGGCGCAGAATTTCCAGGATTTCGAGCTGGTTCTGCTGGACGACTGCTCGACGGACGAGAGCCGGGCGATTCTGGCGGAGTACGCAGGCGATCCGCGGGTGCGAATCGAGTTCAACAGCAGCAACTCCGGGAACCCGTTCAAGCAGTGGAATAAAGGCGTGGGGCTGGCGACAGGGAAATATGTCTGGATTGCGGAATCGGACGATTATGCGGACGCGCGGTTGCTCGAGCGCCTGATGGTAGCGCTGGACGGCGACTCGAGGGCGGCCTTCGCGTATTGCCGATCGTGGCGCGTGACCGAGAGC
Organism: uncultured Acidobacteriota bacterium; assembly: GCA_963729525.1. Classification (GTDB taxonomy): domain Bacteria; phylum Acidobacteriota; class Terriglobia; order Acidiferrales; family UBA7541; genus Palsa-295. The sequence continues at coordinate 30,318 of CAVSOB010000003.1, read as the reverse complement.
GACGAACCGGATGGTTTTGCCGATGATTATTTGACCTGCCGGCATGAAGGTCGCTGGGCGAATGACTACTGCGCGGATGGTCGCGAAGAATGCCGGGACTATTTCGTTGAGCAGAACATAGTACCGAACGCGAGTGGCGTGGTTTTTCGCAAGGAGATTTACGAGCGCGTGGGCGGAGCGGATGAAAGCCTACGGCTATGCGGGGATTGGAAATTGTGGGCGGCGATGGCTCTGACGGGCAGGATGGTCTACTTGGGCGAGCCGCTCAATTTTTTTCGCTTCCATGAAGGAAGCATGCGAAGCAAGACGAAATACGAAGGGCGCGACGTGGCGGAAGCTCTTCGAGTGATTCGGTGGATTCTAGGGCAGGTAACGCCAAGCGATGCGGTGCGCGAAAAACTATGCGAGACGTACTCGCTCTTCTGGGTGCCTGCTATAATGAGCACACACGTTCCGCTTGAACTGAAGCGATCGATGCTGAATGACGTGAAAGCGATCGACACCCATGCGCTGCGGAGAGTGCTTCGTCCCGCGCTGGAGACTCTTCGGTTGAAAATTGCACGACATCTCCAATTCGCGCGGCAACGAACCTGAAATCCGCGCGACCCGCCGAAGGAAGCTGTTGGAAATCACTTCCAATTCCCTGTCTTCGCGTGGCGTCTACCTGGTGCAAATCCCGAACTGGACGCATTTTCAGCTCAATCCTGAGCCAGAAGCCTATACGCACAAAGCTGATTCCGTTTTTATAGAAGCGCAGCGCGCATGAAAATCACGCATATTGCTTCCACTGACCTGCAAGGGGGGGCTGCTCGTTCCGCTTACCGGCTGCATACCGGGTCTGCTAGAGCTTGGCGAGGATTCTAAGTTTTTCGTCGAGCGCCGCCTGTCGGGCGATCCGACGGTGGTCGAATTTCAATATCCGCGAGGGTTGGCACCGGGGCTGCAAAGGCGAACACGACGTTGGTTGATTCACCGCGATAGTGAGCGTCTTTCTCCCGGGCGGGCTGCAGACGCCACTTACTTCAGCGATGATCGCAGCCAGCACCTAGCTGCGCCGCTCAGCCAATTGCCTCGCTGGCAGATTCTGCATCTCCATTGGTTTTCGGGCTTTCTAGACTACCGGGCTTTCTTCCAACAGGTTCCGCAGGACCGTCCAATTGTTTGGACGCTGCATGATATGAACGCGTTTACGGGAGGCTGTCACTTCGACGGCGGATGCGGCCGCTTCATGGAAGCCTGCGGCGCCTGTCCGCAGCTGGCGAGCAGCGCACCGAATGATTTCTCACGCGCCGCATGGAAACGAAAACGTGCCGGTTACGCCGCACTTATGCCCGGAGTGCTTCATCTCGTAACGCCAAGCAAATGGCTTGCTGAGCAAGCGCGCCGAAGTTCCTTGCTCGGTGCTAGCAGCATCTGTGTCATCCCCTACGGACTCGACACGGATACCTTTCAACCACGAGATCGCGGGGCCGCTCGGGATGTGCTCGGCATACGGCGAGATGCAAACGTTATTCTCTTTCTTGCCGATCGGGCCTGCGAAGCTCGCAAAGGCCTCACGCTGTTGGTAGAAGCTTTGAAAACAATAAAAGACTGTTCCAATCTTTGTCTTCTGATCCTGGGCGGAGGGCGTGTAGAGCTGCCTCCCGCAATTCCGAAGGTTCATTTGGATTACGTGCGCAGCGACAGGATCCTGTCGATGATCTATAGTGCGGCAGATTTGTTCGTGCTGCCGGCGCTCGAGGACAATCTTCCGAACACAGTGCTGGAGGCCATTGCTTGCGGTGTTCCGGTGGTAGCTTTCTCCACAGGCGGGATACCCGACATAATTCGCGACGGCGTCGAGGGTCGTCTGGTTCCCCGCGGCGATGTCCCTAATCTTCGAGCCGCTATCAGTAACATCCTACAAGATAATAATGGCCGCGCCGCCATGGCCGGAAATGCCAGACAACGAGCCGTTCAAGAATATCGTCTTGAAGTGCAAGCGAAACGGTACTTGGAGCTCTATCGTTCGTTACAGGCTAGTCGGGAAACCAGGCCCGTCAGTGAATCCCGCGCTTAAATCGTCAAACAAAAAGGATTACCACTGCACTCCAGGATAAAGGCTTGGAATGCGCATCCCACGGTACGGATATTGTCCGCCAACCTGCATTTGCCACACGGTCTCCGGTGGCGAAGTCTGTGTGACCTCGTAAATTGCGCCATTATTCGCCGGAGTGGTAATCCCACATTCGTCGTACTCCACGTTGCCGTTTTCGAGCACCTCGGCGTTACCTCCAAAGAAGGAGTAGTCCGGCGTGGTTGGGATGAAACGCCAACGTTGCTGTTTTCGCTGTTTCGTCAATCTGCAATATAGGAACTGTGGAATATAGGCACGGAGGTTGTCCCGCGGCTCCGCACGTAACACCCGTGGCAAATACTCGATCGTCGCCATTGTCAAACAGCACCAGCGAAAACTTGCCGGTGGTATTTGTGGTGACGAACGCAGGCCCATGCTGTGCCCAGAACCAGTCCGTGGGGTCCGTGCCGCCCATTAGTGTGAAATCGCCCTGATAACCGAGGCGCCAGATTATATCCCCGGCGCCTTCTCCATTTGCGTAATCGACTTTGACCAGCCAGTTTTGATGGCGAATCGAAATAATCAGATTGCCATCGTTCGCGGAATAAAGAATTGCATTCGTGTGCGTCCAGTCCGGGTACAAGTAGGGGCGCCGGTTGATATCCAGATGATTGAATTCATTCCAAGCCCAGACCGGTTTGTGGTTCGGGTCCAGGTCAATCAGCACGTCTCCTGTCACCGTGATTCCAGACACCACCTGTTCCGTGGCGGCGATCACGACGAGATGGCCATTTGGCAAAGGCGCGAAGTCATGGTGCGTTCCCACGATTTTGACGTTGCATTCGTTGCAAGTCGCCGCGGCAAGCTCCTGGTTCAGTTGTGCGGCCGTTATCTGCCAGATCACGGTCCCGCTTAAATCTACCTCTTGAATTACCGAATTCCCGCCATCTGGCTGGCCACTAAAATTGACCAGGAAGTGCCCATTCAGAAGTAGCTTGACGGGATTGGCCGCGGCTGAGCTGGCCGCTGCGAAGGCGGGGTTGTACGTCCAAAGCACGTTTCCGCTGAGGTCGGTCACGGCAACGTTGAAAGGAGCGGCGCCGATGGCTACCTGATCTATCAACTCCACGCCGCTTTGAGGCGTCATCCCTGGAGTAGTCGTTGTGGTGAGTTTGGCAAGTTGGTTTGCGGGTGGGGCTCCTGTGGTAAATGTGTGATCCATGTCTTTGAACGTAAGCCCGCTGCTAAGCATCACCGTCGCTTGCATGTGATAGGTAGTGTTGGCCAGCATACCCGCGACGAAGATCGCAACTGCGCCGCCTCCTGTCGGGGTGGATTGGGTCCAGGTGGTGAGGCCATAGTTCGTCGTTTGACCAAATTGAATTGTGACGCTTGCATCTTCCGGCGGCGAAATAGTGTACAAAGCCACCTGCGGATTCGCTGTGGGAGCAACGATTCCGTTAGCTACGAAGGCCACTTGCGCGTAGGCGGAATCATGCGGATTTGTGCTGGCCGCGCCAGACGCTGTAACGACTGTGGCGGTGACCGTTATGATGGCGCTCGGCCCCATCGAGGGAGCGGTGTAGTTCCCCTCCGCGTTAATCGTCCCGACGCTCGCGTTACCGCCGGGAATGCCTTGAACAGACCAAACCAGGTTCTTCCCGGGCGCTTTTGCAGTGAACTGCGTTGTCTGGCCAGTCCCGAGCGCGACTGAAGTCGGTGAAATAGTGGGCTTTACGCTACTTGAACAGCCCGAAACACAGCATACGATTACGAAAGCAAAGCTAATCAACGCGCACCTGATTTTGGTCATTATCCTATCCCCTCGGTGAGGGTGAGTTGCGAAGAATGGTCTAAATGTGTGGCTCCGGAAGGTCCCGAGAGATAAGCAATAATATTTAAGCTGAACAATACAGAGAAACCCCGATGCGGCATTTTTCAAAGACGGAAGCACGCCCCGAGCGGTTACAATAAAGAGGCTTTGGACCGATTGCAAACCATTTTGATAACGGGTAGCAGCGGCTTGATCGGCTCGGAGGCCGTCGAGCACTTCGACCGGCGGGGCTTCCGCGTTATCGGCATTGATAACAATATGCGCCGCGAGTTCTTCGGCCCGGCTGGCGATACGACGTGGAACCTTGCCCGCTTGAAGGAGGCCACCTCCCGGTTTGAACATCGCGATATCGATATTCGCGACCGCGAGGGAATCTTTGCACTTTTCAAGGAACACCGCTTCGATGCCATTCTGCACTGTGCCGCTCAGCCCTCACATGACAAGGCGAAAGAGATTCCGCTCGTCGATTTTGAAGTTAACGCCCTGGGAACAGCGAACGTTCTCGAAGCGATGCGGCAGTTTTGTCCTGAAGCGCGGCTCGTTTTCCTGAGTACGAATAAGGTCTATGGCGATGTTCCTAACGAGAAGCCGCTAAACGAGCTAGCGACGCGCTACGATTACGCGGAACCCAACGACTGGAACGGAATCGATGAAAACTGCCGGATCGATCGCACCACGCATTCGATTTTCGGTGCTTCGAAAGTAGCCGCCGATGTGCTGGCGCAAGAGTATGGAAGGTATTTTGGACTTAATGTGGGAGTTTTTCGCGGCGGCTGCCTCACGGGCCCCAATCACTCGGGCGTCCAACTCCACGGCTTTCTTTCCTATTTGGTGAAAGTGGCAATCGCGGGCGAGACCTATACCGTCTTTGGATATAAAGGAAAGCAGGTTCGCGACAATATTCACAGCTTCGATGTCGTCCGCGCTGCGGAGGAGTTTTTTATGAATCCCCGGCCGGGCGAGGTCTATAACATTGGTGGCGGAAGAGAAAACAGCGTCTCGATCCTGGAAGCTTTCGACCGAGTCGATCAAATGACGGGTAAGCGCATCCGGTGGGAATATCGTGACGAAGCAAGGAAGGGAGATCACATCTGCTACATCTCCGATCTCCGCAAGTTGCGATCCCACTTCCCCAATTGGAAGCTCACCTACAGCTTGGATCGAATCCTCGAAGAGATTGTGGCGTTAGAAGAAGAGCACGTCAGGACTACTCGGAGCGTCTGAGCCCATGCTCACGATATTTTCCACTCCCAAGCCTTTTCGGGGGCATATCGGGATCATTCAGCGCAATGCGCTTAAGAGTTGGACGCTTCTCCACCCTGACATCGAGATAATTCTTTTCGGTGACGACGACGGGGCGGCCGACGTTTGTCGCGAGCTCGGTTTGCGTCACGAACCGCATGTGGACCGCGGCAATTCAGGTATGAAACGTATCGACTATATGTTCGGCAAGGCTCAGGCGACCGCCCGCCATGACATTGTCTGCCACGTGAATTGCGATATCGTTTTGATGGACGATTTTATTCGGGCCGTCGAGCGCGTAAGAACAGCATATCCCCGCTTTCTGATGGTCGGCCGCCGATGGGACACGCCCATCGCGGCCCCCGTCGATTTCTCCGATCCAAACTGGAGGCAAAAAATCCGCTCTCTCGCTGTTGCTGCAAATCAACAACGCGATGGCTGGTGGATTGATTACTTTCTGTTCTCCCGCGGCTTGTACGACAATCAGATGCCTCATTTCGTCATCGGAACTGTGCGTTGGGATAACTGGCTGGTGTGGAAAGCGCTCGACTTGAAACTGCCAGTCGTGGATGCCTCGGAAGCTGTTTTGGCCGTGCATCAAAATCACGACTATAGCTACCACCCGCTTGGGAAAAAAGGGGTCTGGGAAGGACAGGAGTCACAGCGGAACTTGGAATTAGCTGGCGGATCAGATCGCATGCGCACAATCTCCCACGCAACGCGCAAACTTACGGCCAATGGTGGAATTCAAGGCACATGGTTGCGAAGAAAGAAGTTTGAATCGCAGAGATTCATCATAAACCTGCCTGCGAAGATCTGGTATTCCGTGTTAGGTGCGTCCTATGCCGCACGGCACGCAATCGGCCTGAATCGTAAAGGTATTACGGACCTTCGCTCGCGGTTCGGAGCGGGAAGAAACCCGGATTGATGGCGCGCTAATGACTGAACCCCTTATCTCTGTCCTGATCGACACTTACAACCACGAGCGCTATATCGAACAGGCCATCGTGAGCGTTCTGGAGCAGGATTTCCCCAGGAAGGAACTAGAAATTGTCGTGGTAGATGATGGGTCGACGGACAGCACGCCTTCTATTATCGAGAAATTTCTGCCCCAGCTTCGCTATATCAGAAAGAAAAATGGCGGCCAGGCATCAGCATTCAATGTTGCCATACCGGAATTACGTGGCTCCATCGTGGCATTTCTCGACGGAGACGATTGGTGGGCCAAGGGCAAACTGTCCGCCGTGAGTGAAGTCTTCGAGGCGAATCCAACGCTGGCGGCAGTCGGACACGGGTTCTTTGAGGTGCATGATCTTGAACCAGCTCGCGAGATGATCGTTTCCGCGAAGACCTGCCATCTCGATCTGAGCAGCATTGAGTCCGCTCGCCTAGCTGACTCAGGACTCACGCTTCTTGGAACCAGCCGCCTGTCGGTGCGGCGAAAATTTCTCGAACAAATTGTTCCTATTCCGGAAGAACTTTTTTTCTGCGCTGACGTGCCTATCATAGCCTGCGCCCTGGCGCTCGGCGGCGCGATTATTCTGGACCGTCCGCTGTGTTATTACAGAATTCACCCGGCGAATATGTGCGCACACGACCGAACGGATATTACCAGGCTGCGTCGAAACTTCCAGGTTACTGAGTTCTTTTTGAAATATGTTCCCGAAAGGCTGGCTGAGTTCGGTATTCCTCGCGAAGTAAGCGAAGCGTTGCTCGGAATGATAAAATTTGACCTCGAACGGTCGAAGGCTCAATTTGGAGTAGGAGGCCGCGGGCAGGTCTTCCGCACGGAGTTGCAAAGATTTCAAGCCTACCATCGTCGCCCGAGCCTCGGACACAAGTTGTTCGAATGCGTCGTTGGCGCTTGCGCTCTCGCGTTGCCACCTCAACGCTTTTATCAGCTATTGGACTGGTATAGTCGCAACAATTTCAAGCGCTTTCGAACGCTCCTCGGAAGAGCGGAGCCGAACGTGTCGCCAGCTTTTTTTCAAAGGCTCGCGGTTTCAGAACGCGATTTGCAGTCCGATAGACCCTAATGAGAGCTCAGTTCGAGGTTTCTTTTATGCCGGCCAACCAAAGCCTTAGTGATCCCGCAGGGACACGTGTCTACTGAGAATCGGCTTGATTCTTTCGTGACCCAAGGCCATGCGCCCATTCAATGTCCCGCATGCGGGGCCCCATCCGATCACCCAGCTCTCGAGATCTTTCACTCTGCATCGCTATACGAATGCACTAAATGTGATCTGCACTTCTGGCATCCCGCCGCTATGCCCGACGCCGCTTGGCATGAACGCACCTACCAGGATCGGGATCAAACCGCGATGCCGCTGGAACCAGGGCATCGATTTTTCTTGTCTGACCCGAAGGCTCCTAAGAATGGGCGACTACTGGATGTCGGTTGCGGCGTGGGAAATTTTCTTGCTGCTGCTCGCCATGCCGGGTTTGAAGTGACGGGGATCGAACTCAATCAAAACGCGATCCGTTTTGCACGCAAAAATTACGGTCTTCGCGAAGTCTTTGCGATACGCCCAGAAGAATTTCATTCGGTACATCCTGGGGAAACATTTGACGTCGTCACATTTTTCGAAGTACTCGAACATCAAGACGATCCTCAGGGATTTCTCAACGTTGCGCAACAGTGCCTCGCGAATGGCGGATACATCGCCTTGAGCGTGCCAAATCGAAGCCGATGGCAAAAGGGTGTTGAAACGCTGGATTATCCGCCCAATCACCTAACACGGTGGAGTCCTCTGGCGTTACGAAACTTCCTCGAGCGCAATGGATTTGAGGTTCTATCGATGAAAGAAGAGCCTCTAACTATTCATCGTGCTGCCGAAGTTTTGAGCATGGCCCTTCGGACCGGCCTTGTAACAAAGATTGCTGGCGAGCGGCCGCCAACACCTTCCGATCTCGCTGCGATGGCACCAGCGGAAGTGGAACGGGCGATGGAAAGGATGACACACGCCACGGGGCACCGGCTAGCTAATCGTTTAGTGGCATGGAAGAAATCAGCAATGATTCCGGCCGCCACTTTGCTGCTCCCATTCCTTCGGATGCGAGGATTCACAGGATTGTATTTATACTGTCTGGCACGCGAAATAGACCGCGGTCGAGGTTCTCTTGAGATGAGAAACTGAAATGCCGTACCGAGCGTCACGATTCTAATCGACACCTACAACCACGAATGCTTTATCGAAAAAGCTATCGTCCGCGCTTTGGAGCAGGATTTCCCACGAGCCGAAATGAAAATTCTCGTCGTGGACGATCATTCGACCGATCGCACGCCCGAGATCGTGCGCAAATTCGTGCCGAATGTCCGTTTGATCCAAAAAACAAACGGCGGTCAGGCATCGGCGTTCAATGCGGCCATTCCTGAGGCACGCGGCGAAATTGTAGCATTCCTCGATGGAGACGATTGGTGGGCGAACGAGAATCCGCCACGGACTCACCGTTCAATGATTCTGACCGTGCAGGTGAAACCGGAAAAGCGCTGCGTGATTCCATCGGTAAAGCATGTGCATGAGAGCGCGCGGCCGCAAACGGCGAGCGCGATGTGAATACTCTCTTTTGGCACTTGATTCATGAGTTCGGCGAGTGGAGGGGCGTGCCCGTGGCTATGAACACGTCATCCAACCTGCGCGGCGAGCCGATCGTTTCGATGCGAACCGATGCTGTCCGCACGTTTTAGCTCCGGCATGGACCCGTTGGTCATTGGGAGTTTTGTGGTTGAAAAGTAGCGGTGTGTGAAAAGCTGAGGTCATGGCGTGAAATGCCTAATATGCAACGCTGACCAGTCAGAATTCGTAACGACATGGGAGAAGTTTCGGTTCGAGAAGTGCCGGAATTGCACTGTTTTCTTCACTGCCCCTCTCCCGGAGCAAGACGTTGTGTCGCGCTACACGAGCGGTTCGCTCCTGGAAAGCCCAGGAGCGAAAACCCCCGAAAGCGAGTTGGTTTTTCCCGCTTGGAAGCACCGTGAGCATGCCCAGATCTTGAGTCGACTGGCTGTCTTAGGATCTCGTCGAGGCCAGCTGCTAGATGTTGGATGTTTATGGGGTTCTTTTCTCGGCCACGCGCATCAGAACGGATTTGATGTTGTGGGAGTTGAGCCCTTTGGCAAAGCGGCTACTTATGTCAGAGAGGTTCTGAAGCTGAATGCTTCTCAGGGCACTTTGCGCTCCGCAGGCTTTCCCCCGGCGAGCTTTGATGTGGTCACCATTTTGGACGTGATCGAACATTTGACTGATCCAGTCGCCGAGCTCAAAGAAGCCTACCGAGTCATAAAACCGGGCGGACTACTAGTTGCGAGCACACCCAATGTGGGCTCGCTCATACCCCGTTTGGTTAACACCGAGCGCCGACTCCTTGGGCGTCAATGGTTCCCCTTTGATAATCCTCCCTGGCATCTTTGGGGATTCACGAGGAGGAGCATCAAGAGCTGCGTCGAAAATGCTGGCTTCGTCGTCGAGTCCGTGGATTCACTCGATTCCAGTTTGAAGACGACAAACCTCGACGCGGGGAGCACTCCATGGAAGAAAAGAGCGTTCCACGGCATCGGTACTATATGTGGCATCCTTGGTCTCAGTGACCGGATGGCGGTCTTCGCACGCAAGGACGCGCACAGGTGATGGACGATTCCGAACGACTGATTCCTACCAGAGAACACAACGTCGTTGCGACCCCACACCATTCGAGGCAATAAATCAAACTACTGGGGGATAGATGCTGGGGCCGGTGCCAACACTGGAAGGATTTGACGAAATTTTGAATACGCTGGCGACAGACCCTCGCACGTCCGTTCACTCGGCCCACTGGATTCGGCAAAGCATCGTTGCCGGCGATGAAAAGGTGCGCATCCTTCGCTACGTGCTGCAGCATAGACCTACAACCGGAGCACTACAACTTCTGGACGTCGGAGCTCAAATCGGCGCGATGGCGATCTACGCCGCGAAACTCGGCTGCAAGGTCGCGGCCGTGGATTACGGTTCGTTTACAAAAGTGTATGCGGGAATCGCAGCAGACCACGGAGTTGATTATCGGGAATGCGACGTTTCGTCGCATGCATTGCCATTCGCGGAGGGGTCATTCGATTTCGTTACGTACATGGATACGATCGAGCACCATGCCTTTTCAGCCAAGCGCGTACTGCTCGAAATTCGCCGAGTGCTCGTTCCGGGCGGACGCGTTCTCGTAACGACTCCGAACCATGCTTCGATTTACAATAGGCTGCTTTTGCTCATGGGAAGAAGTATAAACGACAGCTTTGATACTTATTTCGACTTACATGCAAATGAACCGGTGCACCCGGGGCATCATCGCGAATACATTCGAAACGAATTACAAACTGCGCTCGAACGTTCGGGTTTCAAAGTACTTGAATGCCGAGCGTTAGATGAGGATTTGTCTTCACTGCTGTACTACGCCCGTAAATCTCCTGCCGGGGAGCTTTTCAGACAACGTCGATGGTTTGTGGTGCGTTCGCTCGGAAAGGTTTGGTCGTTGTTCCACTTGCCGTTCGGGCGATTGCTATGGGCGGTTGGAGAGAAAGCGAGCAGCGACCCCATCACGCCTTAGTACACGACGCGGCCGCCGCAAACCGTATAGTGGACCTTTGCAAAATTGGCGACGCATTCGCGGGATCAGCGCTGAGGACTACGAGATCGGCCTGCATGCCGGCGGCGATGCGTTCGGGCATAAGTTTTACCTAATCCCGCTACCCTAGCGAGCCCGTGAAGAGCTTGACTACATCCGCTCCTCTCGTGATCTGCGCTTTCATAATCTGCACGGCTTCTTCCTGTGTGGCTGGTTGCGCAAGGATTTTAAAAAGTTCAGGACTCAACGATTCTTGGAGATAGAACGGAGCTCCGTTGGGATATTCCTGTGGATCTTTTCATGGCAGGAAAAACATAGAGTGATTAGGTTTTCTAGTGAATCATCTCCGAGGGCGCTGCGAAAACGGAGATGATGGACTTGCAATTGGTTTGCACTACCGCAATTTTGGCATCTCCAACCATCGCGATCTAAGACCTGCCGACGGAGTTGTGCGTAGGCTTCGGGATCCAGTTTGACCTTGGACGTTTTGGGAAAATCATATTCATGCAGTTTCTTTCAGGCTTTCAATGAGCTCAATTTTCTCAGGTCCGGGAAGGAACTCGACCAGGCGACGCACCGAAACTGAAAAAGAACTCGAATCCGTCTCTCCCAGATTTGCCCCTGCCAGAAAGTCTGCACAAATCATCTCCAAGCAATAGCCGCGGGCCTTTTGAGAGCCGAGCATTAGGGAGGCCGTCTCGAGCGCCTTTTCAATTACTTGCAGCTGGCTCTTATAGACCTTGAAATAAATCATCTCCCAAGGCTCTGTTTCCTGGCCGGTCAGATGCCGTTCTACCTCTCGCTTGAACTCTTCCTTCGGCAACTCCTGCGCTTTGTGCAACCAGGTTGCACAGTCGAACCTCTGACCGTCCCGGCGAGCGACTTTGGCTAACTCGGCGGCCTTCGTCCAGCCAACCTGCTTTAGGTCGCGATGAGTCTGCCGGGGAAGCTGCTCGTGAATCGCCATCAGGTAGTACGCCTTCCGACGAGACTCCGGAAATTTCTTCTCGAGGAACTCATCGAACGACTTCAGATTGTCCACCCGCCAATATTGTCCGGCCCGGACTTCGCAGAGGTAACGGCCCAACTCCACGAATCGAGTGTCCCGCTCCTGCTCGGTCCTTCCGTTCCCAGGCCAAAATCTCGTCGATCCGTCCGAGAACGAACAGAGCCCGGCGGCGATTCAGTTTCGGTGTCATGAGCGGTTGCCCGCTATTCCTCAAATTGGTCAAGCCAATCAAGATCGCTCGCTCCTGGGCGGCGAATGAGTTTCGAATCCCTCAGTTGCTGATCGCCCAGACACAGTCCCAGATGAGGGCAGCTCACACAGCCGTTCTGCGGGAAACGGATTCCGCTATGGGGAAGGAAGTGACCGGATTCAATCTGACTGACTGTGGTCTCAATGAGCTGGCCGAACTCTTGACGTTGGTCTTCATCGATGGACGTCTTCAGATACTGAACTTCGGGTGCGCTTTTTCGGACAAAGACAACGAGGGCAACGTCTGAAATTCCGGCCATCCAGGAATAACAAATCAACTGTGGGTCGAGCGCTAAAAGCCCTTGGGGCTGCTCGGCGTATCGGGATGTTGTCGTTTTCCAGTCGATGATGCAGTTCGTACCGTCAATCTCACCGATCGCATCGATGTATGACACGAAGTCGCTACCATTCGGAAGTGAGCGCGTCAATTTCACCTGAAGATTCTGGTTTGGACGTCGTATTCGAACGCGGTCATCCTGGGCAAACCGTTCGAGCAGGTGAATACCCTGGTGATAGAGTCGATCCCAGGAATCATTCTTCTTGTATGCGAGCGCGGAGTCTTGATATTTGCGCCATTCCCGGAAGAACGTGGCAGTTGAATCTTCCAGAGTGAAGTACGCGGACAAAGCATTCTCGAAGCAGCGACCGAAAATCATCGAGGCCTTATCTTCCTTTTCGCGCCAGCCGTCGAGATATCGGTAACGATACTGTCTTGGGCAGCGAAGGTACTGGCTAATCTGCGTGAAGCTGTAGGTCATCGGTCGCCTCCCGCAATTACACCTTCGCGAGCATCTTTCGAGATGAATTCCCATTCGGTGGAGGGTGCAAATGCTTCGAGATTGAGAAAAACACGGCCGGCCAAAGATCTGCGGGTGGTTCGGAGAATGCCGGTGAGGCCGAGCAAAGCCTTTTCATCGACCTCGTCTCTTCCGAGAAGGTCCGGGTCATAGCCGAAATCCCGCAGGAACCAGTTCAGCTTCCAGAGCGATTTGTGGGTGCAATACAATCGTCCCGAGATCTTGCGTGCGGCGAAGTCCTTCGGCTCGAGGATTGCGAAGCTGAGAACGAAGAAAGGTTTTTGCGGATGCCAGCGATAGTAGGCTCTGTCCACTCGTACCAGGAATATGCCCTCAACGAGATCGTCCGCGCGAACCGGCTCCGCATGTAGACCGGGAAACTGACGCTTCATGGACGCACCTCCTCAGGCTGGCAGTAGCTATTCAACTTGCAAATCAGTGCGGCGCGATCATTCGCAGCTTCCTTGGCCACGGTCGACACGAAAGCCTCGACCAGATCTCGGCTAGCATCGCGGAGTGTTTCTGTCCCACAGAAATCAGCCGCGTAACGTTTTATTAAGTTGGGATCGAGTTCGTACCTTCGAATCAGGAGGCAGAGTTTGTCGCGGAGTCGGGGTTGGCCGTTGGTTGAGCCATTGCCACTGGTGGGATCGGAATTTTTCTTAGGCTCGAACGAGGAAGGATTTGAGCCGAGTTCCTCGACAGAGCAGATACCAATTCCGTAGGCCTTACGGAGAGCGCGATTGACGGCACTCGTTTCCGCAACACGCATCTCGGCACCGCGGACTATTGGGTAAACGTTTGAGGGATCGGCGTCGCCGTAGCCGACGAAGCCGCGGGACCGTGGGGACTTGTATACGGTGGCCCTGAAGATCCAACGGTTCGCTGACGGATCAGACAGTTGAGTGACGACGGCGGAGCTAATACCACAGCAGTTCTTGGATCGGGCTATTCGGAGCAGGCCAGCGTGCGTTACATACCACCGGCCGTTTAGAAGGTGAAGATCTCCGCGCGATACCAATAGACTATATTCTTCTGTTAGAGCCCTAAGAGTTCGAATTGCGCTTCGGGACAGTCCACCCCAGGTAGCTCTGGCCAGCTTGCTATTCAAAAGGAAAATATTACGATGCGCTTTCATTTGGCTCTCCTTGATGGAACCCAATGTCACCCATATTATGACACTGGGTTCCATATTTCGTCAAGGCCTCGAACGTTCAAACCAGAGTGAGAGGATGGTAGAATTCCGCGAACGCATGCGAAAAGACACTAGACTTTCATTTCGAGTTCGATCAGATCTTAAGAAGAAGCTCGAAGCCATCGCATCGACCGAAGGTCGAAGCGTTGCGCAGGTGTGCGAAGCATTCTTGAGCGCGGGAGCGAACAGTTATAAGAGCGAGGGCGCAGCCTTCCTCCAGCGCCTTATCACGAGATCGCGACGAGGTAACAAGGGATCAGGATCGTCGTAATATTCATCGTGCGGAAACGAAGGGGTTCAGCGTGCAGCTACATTCCATGCTGCACGTCAAGGGACGTATAGAAGCTATTGCTACATCGGAAGGTCGCGGCGTTGGACAAATCTGCGAGGCATTTCTTAGAGCTGGATCAGAGACATATAAGAATCAAGGTGCGAAGTTCCTGCAACGATTTCTCGCGAAGACCAGTTAACAGCGGCTGCCTATTGCTTTGATTCGAAGTTGCCAGCAAAGCGCTCCACGCACAAATATCGGGACACTCAAGACCTGAGGGAAATCGAATCAAGGAGCGGAAACCCTTATCTGCGATAGGCCGCTATACTGTCGCAACAGCTAGTTCGTAGGGAGCGGCACGACAGTGGTCGCAGCTATCCTTCACAGGGCCTCGTTCAGAGCCCATGTGCTGATGCCGATGACTGTGAGCCAATTCTCGGGATTTGCAGTGATCTCCAAACGGTGCTCATAGCTTGTCGTATTTAGCCGCTGTACCTTTCGACTTCTTTATTGGATACCTCTTCTTGTTGATTTCTATTTTCTTGATTATCGCGTTTGCTACGTCAATGTTAGCAACATTGGCCAGATGAAGTCCAAAACAAAATACGTCCGCGAGTTGCCGCTCAACTGCTTTTCGGAATCGTTGTTTAGATTTCATGGCTCCTTTGACATCTGCGGCGCTTTTCCAGAGGAACACATCTAGCAACTCGGAAGCTTCGATAGAAATTGCTTCTGCCAAGCTCTTGGGATCATAAAACTGTCCCCAGTCGCGGTCATCCTTGAACTTCCTGAGTTGTTGTCGCAAATATTGTACCGTCGTGTTGGAGTCGGATCTCATGGCTGCGATTCTGACACACACTGTGCTCGACCGCTATTCTGTGGGAGCCGACGAAACACCAACAAGCCGCCCGAGGGTTGGAACCCAAAAGTCCCCGGGCGCAATTAACCCCGAGCGCTCAAAGTCTCTGCTTACCTAAGCCTCAACCTAACATCGCTCTTCGGGCTCTGCTTCTGTCTGCCGGCTCCAAGTTGTTCGCGACCGACGACGAATTGACTCAACCACTTCACGAATTGACTCAATCACAAGATCGGGCTCGTCAAGCTGGATCCAATGAACACCTTTGGAAGCAACTACGTGTTTCCGGTGGGAAGACAGGTGCGCCAAGGCCTCATGTTCCTTCACGAACCTACTGGGCGCCGACTTGCGAAGCACGTTGTCTCAAATCGAAGTGAGCGAGTTTTTCAACAGCACAAGATTTCGCAGCACCAACCCAATCTTACCGCCCTCTCCGAGCGCCACATCAGACACATCGGAACCTTTTATCCCAGCGAATCACAACAGGCGTGAACCGCGCAACCTATTCGGTGTAAACTCCCGCGTAGCGTGATTCCGTGGCCCAAGCCTAACCTCTGATTCGCGATATTTCAGGATAGCAAAGGGCAAGCGCATGCAGTTCGTGAGCATTCCGGCGGGGAGCTTCATGATGGGTTGTTCAGCAGGAGATCATGAATGCTACGCCGAAGAAAAGCCGAGTCATCGAGTATCCATCACCCGACCTTTTGAGATGGGCAAGTACCAGGTCACGCAGGCAGAGTATGAGGCGGTGATGGCTATCAATCCGAGCTATAGTCAGGGCCCTAATCTCCCAGTCGAGGGTGTGAGCTGGGAAGACGCGCAGAGGTTTTGTGAGTCGGTTAATCGCAAGGGGGATGGATACCGCTATCGCCTGCCGACAGAGGCAGAGTGGGAATACGCAGCACGCGCCGGAGATAGTTCCTGCCGGTATGGTTCTTTGGATGTGGTTGCCTGGTTCCGAGACAATTCCGGCGGAACGACGCATCCCGTCGGTGAGAAAAAGCCGAACAGATTTGGATTGTATGACACGCTGGGGAACGTCTGGGAATGGGTGCAGGACTGGTACGGAATAACCTATTACGGAAGCAGTCCGGAATCCGACCCGAAGGGCCCGGTCAGCGGAGAGTATCGCGTCACGCGCGGTGGCTCTTTTCGCGGGCTTGTCAGGGGACAGGCGCGCGTTTCCTCTCGTTACATCCAAAAGCCCAACGTCCGGAGCATCGTGATTGGATTTCGTTGTGTGCGCGAACCGGTTCTTTGATGTTTGATTCGTTTTGAGCGCGCCTCGTCGCCATTTTCATTTGGAGTGCAATCCGCGGGCTCAGGAATCGACGACGCTTTCGTGGTCAGCAGATTTCCAAGTCAGATTTGACCGCATACAAATTGGTCAGTCGATCGTGAAGATTTTGCACTTCAGGAACGGCGGTACAAATTGCAGTTTTCAGACTACTGTACAACGCCCGATAAGCCGGCTTGAATTCCTCCGAAACGGCAGAAGTTCCTCCCCAGTTTAGGCGGTCGCCCATAGCCAGTATGATTCGATTCGCCTGGAGGGGAGTTATATCTCCATGCAGACCGTGTTTAACCCATTCTTGAAGAGCGCCGAGTTGCTGAATAGCAGCATCTTTTTCTAAGTCACTCATTGTGCCGTTACTGATAATTTCAAGCAGCGCTCGTTCGAGCGGTTTATCTATGACCTCTCCTGTGTTGATTATTGCTTCTGATTCTGAAAGAACAGCTTCTAGCCTAACTGTGTAATCGCTGATTTTGCGATGGACCACGGCCAATTGCCCGCCAGCTGCTTGTGCCGCCTCTGCAGCGGACTTCCCTTGTTGTAGCGCGGTCCTGTAGGCCTGGTAGTTTCCGGTTGCCAGATTCCAAATCGCTTCATCGACCATAGCCTTCGCCGAATTTCCATACGTAAGGTCGCGGGCAGAGGATCTGACGGATGGCTCTGTCGTTGCCCGCTCGACCTTCGTATCCGTAAGACAGCGCGCAGCCTCCGACGAAGCAGAGTCGTTTGGCTCTGCGGCAGCGACCTCCGTAATTTGGATTCGATCCTCGCTTTTTATCGGATCGTTGTTAGGGTCCGATTCCGCCGTTATGATGCGAATGTCCGGCCAATGTTCGCGAGAGCGTCCCAGCTGTTTCGCGTGATTTTCACACACGTAAATCGGTTCGCTCCCGCCATCCTGCCAGCAAGTTATGACTGTGGTTCCGTAGTCGCAGTCGAGCCCGTAATGCGAAGACAGAGCTTCTGCCGGCTTTCCCGGCTGGAGCCGCCACTCGGCCCGGCTTGTGCAAAGGCGCTTCGGCACGCGTTAATTGTAGCGAACCCATAATGTTGGATGCCTTGAGCCGTGAGTTTCCGTGACGGAACATGTAACCCCCGCAGAACAGTCAACCACGCAAATTCTTGCCTCGCGTCGATTTCGGGCTGAAGCACGAAGCTCCCGAAAAAGGCATTAACCATATCTGTGATCAGAATTTAGCGAACGTATCTAGCTTGCTAGCGAGACAAGCTTCTTCTTAGCGAGCGGTACAGCGTATGCGGCGGCGGGATTGTGTGCGATTGCCGTCGAAGCCTTGTGGTAGTACTCCAAAGCTTTCTCCTCGTCGCCCAGCTTTTCGTAGGTCTGTCCAATCATGCATGCGATGAATGGGTCGTTTTGGTTCGCCTTGAGCAGCTCTTGGGAAGCGAACGCCCATCTTAGAGGAATATTCGGCAAATTCAGCTACCCCTGATTTCGGTTGCAAGATTCTAGTAGAATTGGTCGCAGCATGACCGAAGAAGGCACTCGAGTCGCGATACTACGAAAATGGGATCGTCAGGACCACATGCTTGCGTTTGATACAAAGACCGCCTCGTAACGCCATCGCACGGAGATCTGGCCTTGTACAAAATTGGGAGTCATCCAAGGACAACGCCGATTGGTTAGGCTCTCGCGCTACGACAAAATTTTGGTTGTTTTGTTCCTCCTCTCGCTGCCGCTCGTTAATCCGTGGGTGCGCGGCGACGGCGTCGGATATTGCGCGTTCGGTCGCGCCTTGCTCATCCAGCACGATCTCAATTTCAAGCAGGATTGGCTCAGGGCCAATCCTACCTTCCGTATGGGCAGAACGGACGCGGCAGGGAACGTTCTTCCCTCCGAGTACACGTCCACCGGCCATCTCGATAACCATTTCTCGATTGGGCCAGCGGTTCTCTGGTCTCCGTTTTTGCTCGCCGCGCATCTCTGCGTCCTTTTTACGACGCTCTCGGAGGCCATGTCCCGGCGGACGGATTTGCAAAGCCATATGTTATCTCTATGGCGCTGGGCACAGCGATCTATGGATTTGTCGCGTTATGGATCTCGTTTCGCCTCGCCCGCAAATATCTCTCCGAGCAGTATGCGTTTCTTGCGACTTTAGGCATTTGGTTCGCGAAAGGACTGGGACGGCCTGTCGTCTTTCGGGAACCGGTTCTTCGTCTCTCTCACGGTTCTCTTCGTTCTCGGCCTCGCAGGTTTTATAAACTATTTTGCGCGCGTCTGGAACGACCGGCGAACTTGGATACTCGCTCAAACCGCCACGATCGTACTGATTCTGTGGAATTTTGGACTCATCTTCCGATGGGGCACGCACCTGATTCCCGCCCGCGGCCCAATTTCCTGGCGCGAGGCGGCGTACAATCAAGTAGCGGTTGTGCCGGTCCAAATCACCGGCACCCTGAAGCGTTACGTTACCCGCAGAGGCCATTGATGGACAATATCGAACAGAAAGACGTGCGACAGCTGAAGTCGCACGAGGCGGACAGTTCCGAATGAATACCATGGCCACCACCACGCCGGCCCCGGAAATCTCACAACCACCGGTAGTTCGTATTACGCCGCCTGCCCGCTGGGGTGCCTTCCTATCGCCGAATTGTGGGAGTATCGCGAGCTTCTGTATTTCTATGTGTGGCGGGAACTTAAAGTCCGCTAAAAGCAGACTGTCGTAGGCGCTGCGTGGGCGGTACTTCAGCCTCTCATGCTACCCCGATTCAAGGTCTCGCTGTGTTATCGCCCGACTGGATCGGGTTTCGGGAGGCTGTTCGCAACCCAAGGCGCAGGCCGCAAGGTGTGCAGCCTGGATTATAGGTAGGTCCCCACCGAGGTGGGGACTTCACATCCCGCCTTTTTTGTTCTACGAGCAGCAAAAAGCGACTGGAGGGATGGCGACAAATGAAGGTGTACGGCATTTCGAACTTGGATATCTTGTTTTCGACGCGGGACAGACCTCGAGGTACGGGCGGGAATGAGACAGTGTACTCATTAATTTGTCTCACCAAGGGGTTCAACTCGACGGTTTTCGAACCGAGCTGTACCAAAACCCTAAATGTGACCCCGGCGGCCGAGAAAAGGCACTGGCATTAAAAACCCGATCAGAGTCTGTTCCGATAAGATTCCGGCACTCGAAAACCCCACGATTCCGCCAACTTATCCGTTTCCTTTTCGTCGTGCCTTGCGGCGGCGGAAACTTCCGCAGTTGAAGACGATTCCTCTCGGTGCCCAAGAACGACATGGGCCAACTCGTGCGCTATTATCGCCTTAATGTCCGAGGGCATCTCCAGGATTGTGGGCGAGAAATAGACTATTCGCCCAATCGATCGCTTCCATTCAAACACCCGCCCGAGAATGTTTGGTTCAGACGCAAAAAAAGATATGTCTGACTCAGCCAAGATCTGTAACTGGTTTATCGGCAAATTCGGTGAATTGAGCACATCAACTAAGTAATTGCGAAACTCAGTAGAAAGAGAGATGTTTCGCGGTTCGTCTATCAACTGTGAAATGAAGTACTCGCGCTCCTCCTCCATGCTTGCGTTTCCTCCTCTCTAGTTAATCTGCGGCGACCCCCATGGCTCGTCCTCTTTGAGAAGACGCCATCCGTGATTGACAACGTACAACCGTTAGGCCACTGGCTGTCCGCAACGCTCGTTTCGGCCAAACAGCGCAAGTATTGTCGGGGAGTCCAGAAGCTGTCAATGTCGCAGCTTCGCCCAGCAAAATCTCCGAAGTTGACTGGTGTTGCGTCTATGCCTGTCCAGCAATCGTCATGTGTTTCCCTTTCGAATGATGGCCATCCGTTTATACAGGAGGGTGCGAGAGGAACCAAGAAAAAGGAGGCGAGCAAGAGCAGCGATTACACGGAGCCGCTCCCTACGGAACGACGTGCGACATTTGAACGCAAGGAACCAAAGGATTAGAAAACCAGCCTGCTTTCACTTTCAAAAGCCTAGGGAAATCGACCGACTGAGGACCCCAATTGGGCATTAGAAACTTGTAATTTTCTAAGGCTGCGCAAAACGGGGATTAGCGGGCTGCTGGTTCCCGCGAAATTAGCCGTTCTACTTCATCGACGCCGTCGACCTGCGCGGTGATACCAAAGATGGGTGCTTAAGACTGATCGTGGACCTAGATTCCGGCGCTTGAATATCATTTTGAGATAGGTGGTGATAAGAGGAGTGGCTGTTGAAAATGTCGCTTTTTCTGAAGAAAGCCGAAATTTGGTTGATAGAAAATGTACAGGCGACTGCGAAAAATCGTTCCTAGAGCTTCTTGATGTGAAGCAGTTTTTGCGAAATCGAAGTGAGCGAGTCTTTCAACAGCCACAGGATTTATCAACATCTATTTTATTTTTCGACGGATTGTTCATTGTTTTCCTAGCCTTTCATAATAGGTGACGAGTGAGATATTCGGCCATTTTAAGAATAAATCGGTTCTGCTACTTTCTGGTAATATGCCGCCCATATGAACGCCTTTTTATCGCGATGGGTTTTTAACGTGGTCGGAGTATCGCTGTTGATCGCGTTCAGTGTTGGTGGTCCCCTTTCGCAGCGCATTGCCAAACCCCTCCAACACAAAATCTTTCGGGAGGCGGCGTTGCTGCGCCCGCAGGCCCAACTTTTCGTGTAATTCGGACCAGCTCCGGCACCAAAGGCGTCGAACGCGACGGTCGGTTCATAATTGAGGACCCGCGGGCCCAGTTCAACGCAGGACAGGATAGGAAGGTCATTGTCTACTTCGAGTGGGAGGGGCCAGTTGGTCCGCACAAATTCGAAGCGCTCTGGAAGAACCCTAGCGGGAAAGTAGTTGTTGTCACGGATTTCGAGTTCGACCCTCATAAATCCCCTTTCTCGGGCTACTGGACGATGTTGTTGGACGAAAATGCGCCGATTGGGTTCTGGGCCGTAGATGCGAGGATTGACGGCGAATCTGCGGGCACTTATCCGTTCGAAGTTGTCGCAGGCCCATTGACGGCGCCAGTTCCGCACGTTCGCATCCCGCCGAATGCAGGGGAGATTTATCACCAGACCGAAGCGGCCACCGTATTTGTGGAAAAACTGGACGCGATCGGAAATCCATTGACCGCGCCTCAGGATTCTTCATGGATTCCGATCGTGTATTGACAACCTTCGGAGTCATCGATGGCGCGAGCGATCTGCGAGTCGTGCTCTCTGGTGGAAAGCAGATAGCTACGAATCTGGTTGCGAGTTGGAACCGCTGGCAAGATTGGGCTGTTCTTGCAGTGGATGCTCCGGGAGCACCGATTCTAAAGTCACTCTGACAAAGTCGGCGAGGTAGGCGATCACTGCTACTCGTTGGGCATATCCCCGGCCGGTACGCGAATCATTTCACAAGCTACTGTCGTGGGGGATTCTAATCAGCCGCCAGCTGGCCATCGCTTAAGCCTGTCGGTGGCATTTGACCGATTGCGGCGGGAGGCCCCGTTCTCAACGAATTCGGAGACGTGATCGGATTGCTTGGCGGCAGCCTATTGCCGGGTACCAACAGCGCTTCGTCTAAGGGGGGATTTCCTCCGTTAGCCGGCTCGACTGTTGCAATGACACCTGCTTTCGCAGTGCCAATCGGTTTAGTTAGTTCCCACCCTCGAATACCGACTCCAGGACGACCCTCGCAAGCCTGGCTGCCACTGGCCAGTTTATTACTCCGCTCCAGGGCCAGGATCAGGTGGGCTTCGGCTCACTCGCACTGGGACTCGACAAGAAAAATGGAACTGGTTGGCCGCGGGACCCAAAAGACGAATTCTCTCACTCTGACGGGCAGATTATTCTATTCATCAGCTGGAACCCAAAAACTAAGTTCAAAGGTATTGCGGTCGCCAGATTCTACAACTTGGACAACCATGAGGTGACGGAATCACGCCCAGTGAATATCAACATTCGGCCCGATTCTCTGCCCATCACATACTGGCCCGTTCAGCTTGCTGACTTTCCACCGGGGGTCTACCGTGCTGACGTATACCTCGGCGAATCTCCCGTCTGGCGCCAATTCTTTCGGATTCTCCCTTAGCCATCGCGAATTAATGTTGGTAATACGGATGATCACGGGCTATGGACTGGAGAGTTTTTACCTTCGGAATTGCTGCGGCGCTCGCCTACACACCAAAACTATAAATTGGACTTCATCCTCCGGCGTGAGGCCGACTAGATTCACTTTCGTTCGTTGCGCAGGTGTGCGAAGCATTCTTAGCCGAACTTCGTATTCCCGCCGTCTCACCCTCCTCATGCCGACCGCATTTTTTGCATCAGAAGCAATGCGGTGCCTGGAGAATCCGAGGGCCATGATACAATGTGGTTTCTGAGTTGCTGACTTCCGTGAGTAGTCTTCAATTGAAAATCCGAATTCTTTGGATTTCGGATTGGACGCTGACCCAGTGATGGAACACGCAGATTTTGTGAGGACGAAGGATTGGATTTGAATCTGAATCTGCTGTCGTCCACAACATTTTCTGGAGTATTCCATGCGCTCGAGCAAATCAAATCGTAAATCTAATACCTTTTCTTCGACTCTTCCTGATTCGTATTCGGCAAACGGACCAACAGCCGGAAGTGCCGTGCCCAAACTCGAAATTGATTTCGCCGCACTCGGCAAAGGAACTTTGGTCGAGATGATCGAGGACCCTGATAATGCTGCGAATTCACTCTTCGCCGTCTACCGAAACGGAGTGGTGCGTTACCTACCAGAGGTCGAATACGGGAATCGTATGCTCACACCCTTTCCGCGGGAGGAAGGTATTCTCAAGCACGTGCGCCTTCCTCGGGGAGCTCGACCGTACGCCTCTCCTAAGCGATCTTGACCGACATTGGCGCACTTGTTCTTTGTTGTGTCGACGTCAATGAGAAAGACGCGATTTTGATCGCGGCGTTTGTAATGAGTACTTGGTTCATCGAGAAGCTGCCGATCGCTCCTGATTCTTGCGCTGGTTGGCCTGCCTCGTTCCGGAAAAACCACTTTGCTCCAAGTGCTAAATTTGGTCTGTCGGCGATCGTTGCTTACGGCGGACATTACCTCGGCCGCATTTTACGAAGTATACGAAAAGCTGGACCCAACCCTCCTTGTGGACGAGACGCTTACAGCCGTAAATAAACGCGAGCTTTTTCACCTGCTGAAAACCGGCACAACGCGCGGATCGGTAACTCTCCGCAAAGGCCGTTCGTTCCAGGCGTTTGCTCGTAAGGTTATTAGCTTCACGGGGCTGCCCAACGACGCTGCTTTGAACAGTCGATGCGTGATTATCACTATGCAAGAGACAAATCGCACAAATTTGGCAAAACCCACGGATAAGAAGATCCTCTACATCGCGGATATCCTGCAGCAGCAAATCCTGCAGTATCGGCTCGAAAAGTGTGGTTCGCTATCCTTGCCAAAAAAGCGGACGGAGGCGAGCGTCTGCATTCACGCACGCGTGACCTCTATCACGCATTGGCTCTTCCACTCGGGAAAAATGCGGACTTGTGCGGGATCCTGGTCGATCTTTTCGAGATCCAGCAGGATATCAATCGCGAGGCCTTGTCGCCCGCCTCCGGTGCCGTTCTGGAATTCTTGTTCGAATGGATCCATGTGCATTTAGGTGAGGGGAAAGTGCGCTCAGAAAGCACTAACCGTGGAGAGGAAATATCAGACTTGAATTGCTACGGGAGACCTTCCGATTGAATGCGCACGAAGTTGGACGCGCTCTGACATCTCTTGGGTTCACCAATCGGAAGCGCACAAATGGGGGGTTCGTTCTTTGGGTTGACCTCGATACGCGAAGGCGAATCCACAAATTGGTGGACGCCTATGGCATCGATCCTTTAGGCCGATTCCGCGACTATCGATTCAATCCGCGAGCTGCGAGCTGTGCATGGCGTCGGAGGCCTTAGATTCCACTTCTACTGAAACCAAAGGGGATAGCGGAATCAAATCGAAACAGGAGTGAACTTCGTGTACATCGTGCACATGAATGCTTACATGGACAGTGCTGGCTGTCTGCGCGAGCTTTGGCTAAATCGGAAAGCTGGCACTGCCGTGCCTGCGGGAGCGGACGTCCCGCTCGGTACGGGATGTATATGCCGAATACGCTGGTGCTCGACTGCCTAAAGCCGATGTTTAATAGGATCGGGCCACACCATCCGCTGCTCCAATTTCCGATCGCGGTAGCCGGCACCGTCCTGGTTGCGGGATTGAGTTATCGATTCCTGGAGACGCCCTTTCTTGAGCTGAAAGAGCGTTTCTCGCAGCTTCGCTCACCAAAATCTCCGGAGGCGTGTCTTCCGGAACACCAATAGCCTACCTTCGCATCTGGCCCAGTTGCACGCAGGATATGGCCACCTTTGTCGGGAAGGGAATCGGGCCAACCCGGAAAGTAGCGAGAAGCTATCTGCAGTGGTCCCAGGTCTTCGACCTCAGAGAACCCGAGGCCCATCAGTCTGGTGCCCAGTTGGTCCGATTCAAAGTAGCTCATCCAGGCCTCGCCCAACTCGCCTACGTGCGTGGCACGCCGGTCATGGCTGCTGCGCATTTCCGGCGATAAGGAAGCTGGAGGATCGCTATAGTCGAACACTACGTGTGCGCCATTGGGCAGGTTCGCGATGAAGCCGAGGGTCGAGAATACGGCTTCCTCAGTCAGGTAAGGCACGACTCCAAGCCAGGTGAAGAAGGTCTGTTGCGCCGGATCAAAGCTGGCAGCCTCTAAGGCCTCGCCCAAAGTTTCCCGTTCGAAATCGATCGGCGCGAGAGTTAGCCCGGGCGGCAAAGGAATAGCCGCATCGGCGAGGCGCTGGCGTTTCCAAGCCTGCGTAGCTGGATGATCACCTCGAAAACTCGCACGCGGTCGCGCAGGGCGCCGCGATACGCATAGGTGTCCAGCCCCGCGCCTAACACCACAACTTGCGCGCGCCGCATTCAACTGCAGCAGTCAAAGCATCTTCAGCGAAGCGGGTCCTTGCAGCGATAAAAATTCGTATCCATCGGCCGGATGGGTTCCGTTCAGCGGAGCGAGCGATGGTCTCCGTATCTCCACCCAGAACGCGCAGGGCAAGTGGGTCGGCAAAAATGCGACCTTGTTCAAGGACTTGATGTGCAGCACGATGAACAGCAGAGGCCAATGCCGTCCGGCTTGGTTTTATTCCCCCATAAACGTAGCTTACAGCAGGGGAACGCAAGGCTCTAGTTGGGAAATCCGCTTATCACCAGCAATCCCGGACTGAGACAGGTTGTGATAATCTTTGTGGCTGTTGAAAAACTCCCTCGCCACGAATTCGCAGAAATTGCCTCGCGTCAGGAAGTTCTAAATCTCTATTTTACGCGCAGGCCGGAGGTCGTCCGCGATTGCCGCGACCCGCAGTTGCTGCTTCTCAGATAACTCCCCACCACGCCAGCGCCGCGATGGCGGTGAGCATGGCGGAGCCGGGATGGCGGAAGAGGAATCGAGGGGATCGCGTGTAGGCAGCCCCCAACCCCACCGCGACTGCTGCGAAGCCGGTCGAGGCGCCCGCGCCGACGAGGCCGATCCCCCGGGCTGTATCGCCGTGGAGGATCGTGCCCGACAGGAGGAACGCCACTCCCACGGTCAGGAAGGCGATGGTCGTCAAGTGCCACGTGGTGTGGATCATCAGCTTGGTCGTCCGCGGACCACCGAACTGGCTTGACGGCAGCATTTCCGGAGACAGCTTTCTCACCATAAGGACCTCGCCTCCTGCTCCGTGAATAGCGGCGCCGAGGATGGCGAGGGATCCGGCGACGATCAACGGGACGTTCACGTTGAGCCCTCCACGGCGAAAGCGAGAGCGCTCGGAACTCTCACGGTGAACATCTCAGCCCTCGTATTGCACCATCGTCATGAAGCCGTAGTCCATGATGCAATTGCTGGTGGCAGTGAAAAAGCGTTGGACCGGGATTGTCCGCCGTAAAATCCACCTCGACTTGCTTCATGGCGGGCACGACGATTACGTCTTTCCTAACGCCCGCCGTTGGTTTTCCGGCAAACTTGGTCAGCTCGAAGCTGTGCCGGTGTAAGTGGACCGGGTGCGCTTCATCACTTTGGTTATCGAAGCGAAGGCGGTACCGATAATTGGCACGGACTCGAATGGGATCGGTCTTCGGGAAGGACTTACCGTTGATGGTCCAGTTATCCACCCAGCGGTTTCCCGCGAATTTCTTGCGGAAGACGAGCGGAACGACGCCGCCCGCCGGCTCGGGAGTCTCCGCTTTGCGCCCAAAAATCGCGTAGTCCCAGGGAGTATTCGGCGGCGCGGTCCATTGCGGCGCTTCGCTGTGGTTCGCATATTCCACCACGATGCCCAGCCCGGCATTCCGCACTGATCCTTCGCCTCGCCGAGAATCCACACGCCGGGCTGGTTCATCATGACGACAGCGTCCACGCGCTCCGCCGGACCCATCTCGATCGCGTCCACCTCGCGCGGCACCGGCACCGCGTTCCCGTCCAGGCTGACGACTTGGAACCTGTGACCGGGCAAGGCGATGCGGTGCTGTTCGGTGGCGCTGGCATTCAAGATGCGAAAAAGTACTTTCTGACCTTCTTTCACGCGAACCGGATCGCCCGAACCGAGCGCGTGGCTGTTCATGGAATAGACCGAATACACTGACTTCCAGATTACCTTCGTCGCCCTGGGCTGCTCAGATAGGGATCCCAGCCGTGCAGCGCCAGAAAGACTTCCGCGTCGTACTGACCCGGCTCTTCTTTCGGCTCAACGTAGAGGAATCCGAATTGTCCCGTGTAAGTGGCTCGCTTCATATCCCGACCGGCATGAACGTGGCTGTGATACCAGCGGGTCCCCGAGGGGCGGGGGACGAAAGAATATCGCCGGACCCGCCGGGAGGCACCAGCGGCGTCCCTTCTTCCTCGGAACCATCCACCTCGGAAGGAACGAACAAGCCATGCCAATGAACCAACTCCGGAATTTTGGTTTCGTTGAATACTTCCACGGTGACGGGTTGGCCCTCGCGCAGGCGCAAGACCGGGCCCGGCGCCGAACCGTTGTATCCGGTCGTCTTGATCATTTTCCGCGGGGCGACTTCCATCTCGACGGGCGAGATGCGAAGCGTTACATCGGCCTTGGGATTGTCCGGCGCGGCTTGCAAACCGATACGCCGTGCCAACTCGGCGTAGGCCGAGGTTCCCAGCAGAGCCAGAAATTCTCTGCGCTCCATGTTTTTCCTTGGATGAAATCGCCGCCATACCGATTCATCGAAACCGCTCGGAGGAGCCAACCATAACACGGGAAACGGTTCACCTGATTTTTGAGGCACAAGTCCGGAGAAATCGGCTTACCAGTAACTGAGCACAATCATCTCCTTGCATTAAATGCGATGCCCGATTCTATCGTCCCAACCACTCCGACGGCCCGGCTTCGCGGGATCACGCTTGTCGTGACGACGCTCCTTACTTCAACCGCTCACAACCCAGACATGTGCAGTCTCCACAACGTCCTTCCGAAACTCTTCTCCGCAATTCGTCTCCCGAGCCATTCTCACCAGGTGCCTTCCTTTCGTCCCCACCACCAGACAACGCCTAGCGTGGCGGTATTCTGCTGCTTTACAAGAAGGCCCTGCACGTCGCTCAGGAACGACGGCTGATTGGAATAATCGCGCCGCCACTCGTACCGCATCAGAAATCCGTCTGCCATCGTGTAGTCGAAAGTCACGGTGTTTTCCTTTAGCGCTTGTGTGATTCCGCTGAACAGTCCTCCGCGATCAGACAAATACTCGAAGCGGGTTGCCATGGCGATCTTTGGCGTGAACTGGTACCGAACGTATCCCGCGCCACCGTCCACATGCGAAGGCGCTGAGGACCTGCCCGGTGCGCTATTCCTCCACAGGCGCTCGATCAGATAATCGGCTTCCACCGCGAACGTCAGCTTCGGCGTGGCCTGCCAGGTTGCGTAGCTGTCGAAAATATGCGTGCGACCATCCGGTGCAGGGCGGATAGCTTCAAATCCTAGCCCGGGCTGGACGGGAATTGGGCCGGTGGGAGTGACTACGATTCGATCCGGGTGGTCCTGACCGAGATAATAGTTCAAAGTCCACGAAACGGTTTTTATCGGCTTGGCGGCGAATCCAAACAGTTGGTCTTTGAAACCATTCGTCCCTTCCACTTGGTTTGTCCCATTCACCACCCAGTAGTTCATCGCGAATCGTCGTTTACCTTGAACGTGGCCGCACACCCATGTGATAAAAAGGCAAAAAATCGAACCAGTACGACCGCGAATAGTTCATCTGGTCCTTCGTATAGTTTCCCTTGATTCCCGAGCGAACTCGACCACTTGCCAAAATCGACCGTCACTCCTTGCTCCAGCGGGAACGACGTAAGTCCCGTAAGCCTGAAAGATATTCCGGTATATTTCCGGCTCGCCTCGTTCACTGGATTCCCCTGTAAGGTGGCGGTCGCCTGCCCAAATTGCAGATCGAGGCGCCCGCCCCAGCGGCGGCCATTCGCTAGATCAGGCGGATGATCGAAAATCACGCTCGCTTGATTCAAGCTGAACTCATTGCTGAGTACGTCATAAGCGCGCAACAGGTTCACACGGCCAACAGGATGATTGAAGTTGTACGCGTAGTAGGTGTCCAGTCCCAAATCGAGCGTTGTGCCGCGAAGAAATTCCAGAGTCTTTTTGTCTGCGGCCTGTAATACGGCCTGGCGATCCGCCGATTGAATTGGCTTTCATCTCCCGGCACCGGTGAGTTGACCGTCGCGGAAACAGCCGAGGCAAGCACAGCCGGTGTCGCGGCAGCCGCTGTACTGGCAGCAGCCGGATGAAGCTGCTTGATCATCGCCTTCAGCTCAGCAACTTCCGTTTCGAGGTTGCTAATGCGTTCCTGCATGGCTTGAATGTCGTTAGCACTCGATCCGGAACGGACCGGTCCAGAGGACTGTGCGTGTAAAGTCGTTACGCAAGCACAAATCGCGACGCTTCCGCAAAAAAGCCTCAGCGAAGCGCGCAACTTCCTTTCCGTGCTCGTGGCCTCCCGCGTTGCGGAGAGCCGCATGGACCAGACTGTCACCTTCATCTCTCGAAGCAGCGTTGCTCGCATCGCCCACCCCCTAGAACTTCACCATTATCGACACGTTGTTGAACGCATGATAAATGCCTTACACACGTCCCCGGACGCATTAAATACCGCATGGCGGCTTAGATACTTCGCGAGTAACATTGTAGCGGCACGAAATGCAATCACGACCACGCGTGGATTCAAGGTTTTTATGGTAGGGGAGCCTCTCAATTGACGCATCACCGTCACCTGTCCGCCATTATGGGTAAGTTGACATTTATGTAACCTCGATGTAGAACCCGTGACAAGGTGTGAACATCCCCCACCTGAGGGAGATCAACCCATGGAACCGGTCTCTTCCAGGTTGCGGGTCAATTCGAGTGTTCTCGCAAGGACGGGCGCCGAGTTTCGCTCAAGTGACAACATAGATGATTAATATTTGCCTGGCAAACTTTGTCGGAGAGGGCGTGGAAAACCGATTTGGGCGGCGAACAACCGGAGGTCTTGATTCTAAAAGATGTCGAACCAGGAGTTTGAAAAGTTTCACGCCAGCAAAAAGGCCGCGAAAGATGACATCGACGGACTACATTTCTTGATAAGAAACTGATCAAGGTTGTGTTTTGCGATATTGTGCCACACAAAGGTGGTGAGGACTGGTACGTACTCCTCACTCACACTACCCACAGCACGGCGGTAGTCGTCGGATGGCAGATTCCGAAATAGAGCGGGTAGTGGTTTTTCGCGACCGAAGAAGCACTTTTCGCAATGTACGCATTACCCTCAATTCGCGAGTCCGACCCGGCGCAACAATTGCTTAAAACGCGTGTCGTCGCGCAGACGATCGACGGCGCTATCCACCTTCAACCAGACCAGATAGACGTCTCGGTCGCTGTAGGCTTTTTCGA
>CAVSOB010000002.1:0-332575 GCA_963729525.1 uncultured Acidobacteriota bacterium | reverse complement strand
CTCTTGAAGTGCTCAGGGGCAAAACAGGGAATACTCTGGATGGGGATGGTGCGGAATTCCTGTCGCAGTTAATGTTCTATTCCGCCTCGATTAGTGCGTCTAAGCGAGTCTCGTCCACTGGAGCCGTCTACTCTCTGCGCGTGAATCCTTCTTCCGGGAATCTCCATCCCACCGAATTTCACTTTTGCTCGCAAGGGTTGGTCGACTGGCCCGATGGCCTCTATCATTACCGTCCCTCATCCCACACGGTGGAACAACGCGCCATCGGAGATTTTGGCGGGAAACTTAACGGTACCTCTGCCCCGCTCATTTTCATTCTGACGAGCATTGCCTGGCGCGAAGCCTGGAAATACCAGGACCGCGCCTATAGGTACTGCTTGCACGACCTCGGACATGCCTGGCAGGCCCTCACCCTCGCTGCTCGATCCATCGGATGCGAAAGTTTTGCGTTTGGCCAGTTCCCGGACGACAGCGTTGCGGAACTGTGCCTTCTGCACAAGGATGAGTGGCCCATGCTAATCGTCGAGCTTCACGGCCCATCCATTCCTGTGCGGCCGCTGGAACCAGTCGAGACAGTTTTGTTTGGAGGTCGGCCCAACCGCTTATCAGAGGAGCAAGTAGCTTATCCCCTTGTTGAGCGAATCCACGCCGCTACGAAGCTCACGCAAACTACTATTCCTTCGATTGCCCAAACGAAGCCATCCGGGCGCGGTGAAATCAGCCTGCTGCCTAATTTCTCCACAAGTCCTAGCTTCGGCGATGTCGTTCGTAACCGGCGTTCTGCTCTTGACTTCAGGGGTGGGGAGGAATCGATTTCGCTTTCGCAACTTGCAATTCTTCTCACAGCTGCACAGAGACGTCTCTTCGCCGATTTCGCTACGGCTCCTCTCGTCCAACTGTATCTATACATCCACCGCGTCGACGGCTTGAAGCCGGGTGTTTACCGCTACTGGCCGGAGCACGCAGAGTTGGAAAAAATCAAGGAAGGAGACCAACGCGTGGTGGCCGCAGCTCTCAGTCTGGGACAAGACCTGGCGGGTAACGCTTGTGTAGCATTCTCGATGATCGGCGATTTTGAGAGTGCATTCCGCAGCTACGGCGAACGTGGATATCGCTACGTGCATTTCGAGGCAGGTGCTACTGGTCAGCGAATGTATCTTGCTTCCGAGGCGCTGGGCCTGCGAGCAACGGGCATCGGAGCGTTTTTTGATGATCGAGTGAACCGATATTTGGATCTGTCCCCTGAGCTCGGACAAGTCGTCTACCATTTTGCGCTTGGCTATCCGGTTCCTGATCCGCGGCTAGAGGCTTGAAAACGAATGGTCGGCATCTTGATCCACGGAAACAACCACTTCATCCTATCCGGGCCGGAGCCTGGTGAAGCTATCGCGTTGGCGTTAGCGCGGCACTGGTCCATCATTCAAATCGGCGAGACAAAATCTCCGTGTTTCGGCCAGTGGGAGATTCGGTCAAAAGAATTTCGAGAGAATCTGGAATGGGCGGTGATCGTGCCGGGCGACCGTGAACCTTCTCCGGGAGTGGTGCAATTGCTTGGAGAGCTTTCCGCGCGTGGTGTGACCATCCGGAAACTGTGCAGCGGCTGCTGGTAACACGCAGAGAGAAGGAAACCACGCCTTTCAGTTATCTGGGAGTTACTCTAACTGGTTACTCGTTACACTGAAGCAGCTTTCCCTTGTGGTAGTTCAACCGCCCGAGCTTCAGTTGCGTCAGTACGGAAGCCCCGGCTCCAAATAGCCGCGCTCTTCCTCTCCTCTTCGCTGGGAAGATCGATCTGGACCAATCCGCAAATCGAACGATCCGGAAGTCGGCTGAACTGCTGCTGATTCCGCATTATGAAATCAAGATTGTCGGCCAAGATCGTTGATCGATAATTGTTTGCAAAATGCATTTCAAGAGTTGCTTGGGCCACGGGCGAGGAGCCAGATCACGAGATGGTGTATCTGCACACTAAAGTTCCATTGCCGCGATTCTTTATCTTCCAAACTTCCACGGAGTTCAAAGGAAGTTCGGACATATTCCTATACTCGACATGTATGGAAGAAGATTCACCTGGATTAACCAGGTCATCCCAAGATGACACGACTGCGAGTTCAAGTGCTCCATCAAGATCCATTTTGTCCTACCTTTCCAGTGTGCCGGCTGCCTGGATGCTCCGTGCTGACAGCTTCCCGAGCCAATTCCATTCGATTGGACATCTTAAAAGAGTGCAACATCCATGAAATGCAGCCCTGAACCTTGCTTTCTGCGAGGTTCAGCTTGCTGGCGATTTCCCGATCGTTCAAGCCTTTACCAGCCAAACGATAAATAGGTCCCAGTACGCCGATTCTCTCCCAGTAGACTCGGATGTGATTCACCTCCCGATCAATTTCTTCATCTCGCTCGCAATCTCGAATGTTGAGGCGACTCCTAACTTCGAGTGAAGAGGCCAAGGAGCAGACGTTCCACAGGATCCAAATCTTCTTAGTACATTCCGCCCATGCCGCCATGGCCTCCGCCGACGGCAGCCTTGTGTTCCTCTTCCTTGGTGTCGGCCACCAGGACTTCGGTGGTCAGCATCAGCGCGGCAATTGACGCGGCGTTCTGCAACGCCAAGCGGGTGACCTTGGCAGGATCGATAACGCCAGCTTTGACTAAGTCGGTGTACTCGCCCGACTCAGCATTGAACCCTAAGTTCTCATCCTTTGAATCGCGGACGCGGCCGACCACCACAGCGCCTTCGTGGCCCGCGTTCTGGGCAATCTGGCGCGTCGGTTCCTCCAGGGCGCGCCTCACGATATTCACCCCAATCGCTTCATCATCGTGAACCTTCAGCTTTTCTAGGGCCGGCAGGCAGCGCAGAAGAGCCGTACCGCCGCCAGGAACAATGCCTTCCTCGACTGCAGCACGTGTGGCATGCATGGCGTCCTCAACGCGAGCCTTCTTTTCCTTCAGCTCGGTCTCGGTTGCCGCGCCCACCTTAATCACTGCGACGCCGCCGACGAGCTTCGCGAGACGTTCCTGTAGCTTCTCCTTGTCATAGTCCGAACTGGAGTCGTCGATCTGAGTACGGAGTTGCTTGATTCGGCCCTCTATGTCGCTGGCCTTGCCGGCGCCCGCGATGATCGTACTGTTGTCCTTGTCGATGGTGACTTTCTTCGCGCGGCCGAGGTCTTCGATCTTCACATTCTCAAGCTTGATGCCGAGATCTTCCGTGATGGCTTTGCCGCCCGTGAGGGTGGCGATGTCCTCGAGCATGGCCTTGCGGCGATCGCCGAAGCCGGGAGCCTTCACCGCAGCGCACTGCAAGGTGCCGCGGAGCTTGTTCACCACCAGAGTTGCGAGCGCTTCGCCCTCAACGTCCTCGGCGATGATCAAAAGAGGCTTGCCCATCTTGGCGGTCTGCTCGAGCAGGGGAAGCAGGTCCTTCATCGAGCTGATCTTCTTCTCGTGGATTAAGATGTAAACGTCTTCCAACAAGCATTCCATCCGCTCTGGGTCGGTTACGAAGTAGGGCGAAAGGTAGCCGCGGTCGAACTGCATGCCTTCGACTACTTCCAGCGTCGTCTCCATCGTCTTCGATTCTTCGACTGTAATGACGCCGTCCTTCCCGACCTTTTTCATCGCCTCGGCAATAATGTTGCCGACCTGTTTGTCGGTGTTGGCGCTGATAGTACCCACCTGTGCGATCATGTCGCCCTTCACGTCGCGGGAAAGCTTCTTGATTTCTTCGACGGCGACTTCGACGGCCTTATCAATGCCGCGCTTGAGGGCCATCGGGCTTGCACCTGCGGCAACCGTCCGCACGCCTTCGCGGAAGATGGCCTGAGCCAGAACGGTTGCAGTGGTGGTGCCGTCGCCGGCGACGTCCGAGGTCTTGGAGGCTACCTCGCGAACCATCTGCGCGCCCATATTCTCGAGTGGGTCCTGAAGTTCGATCTCCTTCGCTACCGTCACGCCGTCCTTAGTGATGATCGGCGCGCCGAACTTTTTCTCAATCACCGCGTTTCGCCCCTTTGGGCCCAGCGTGATCTTCACGGCGTCCGCTAGTATGTTGACGCCGCGCAGAATTGCCTGACGCGAATTCTCACCAGTAACAATTTGTTTTGCCATTAAATTTCACCCTCCTGGGTGAATGGGTATTTTGTGGCCGGTCTAAAAGTGTTTGGATCGGCAAAACTATTTCTTGCCGGATGCTGCTTTGGCCATTCCGCTAACCTTCGCTAGAATTTCCTCCTCGCGGAGGATCAGATACTCCTGGTCATCGACCAGGATGTCGTTGCCCGTGTACTTGCCGAACAAAATCCGGTCGCCCACCTTTACATCGAGCGGAACCCGTTTACCTTTTTCGATCTTGCCAGCTCCGACGGCCATCACTTCCCCCTCGTGAGGTTTCTCTTTAGCCGTGTCGGGGATAATGATGCCGCCCTTCGCGGTTTCTTTCTCTTCCAACCGCCTCACCAGGACGCGGTCGCGTAAAGGAGTCACATTCACAGGCATTTCTTGAACCTCCGTTTAATTCATTTCATTCTAAAGATTCGAAAGTAAGATTGTGATCGCCTGGACCTAAACTAAGGGCGAGAACTCTTCATGATTTTCTGCCGCGCTCTGCCAGAAACTACGCGCTTACTTCACCCGCGAATTAACAGCTTAGAAGGCCTTGCGGCCCAGATCTGTTCACTTGTGCACACATTCGCATCGAAGGTCGCGCGCGAAAATACGGGCGGCGACGGCGGAAACGGGGTTGGTCGTGGGGTGGCCGATCACTCATAGCGGAGGCCACCAAATCTCGCATTAGCAAGCAGCTTCCTGAGGTTTATGTGCACGCCACAAATTCGGCCCCGGGGTCGCCTTGGCGGTCCCAGGCAGCCACGAGCAAGACTTTGTCGCGGAAAGGGTACCGGAGTACGTGGTAGACATGGGCCGCGGCATCGATTTCGAAGAGACCGAGGCGGCGGCTGTCTGCCGGAATTTCTACGGAATCAATCGCACCTACCTTCGATCTAAGGGCGAAAACCCTTTATGTTCTTCTGCCGCGCTATATCCAGGTCGTCGACTTCCTTTTTCTGGCGATCGATTTCCTTTTGCGGAGCCTGTTCTTTAGCGAGTTTCGCGGATTCAACAATCGCCGCCTCGGCCAGCGCGTTCACCCGTTTTGAAAACACGGCAAGCCCGAGCGATTCCGAACCGGTCGAGTGGAAAAGGCTCACCGAGTTCTGTGGGTCATCCCATCGAGCGATCATTTTGTCCGGTGACGAGTACACATCGTGACTTGGGAAATCGATCTCAGGATAAAGCCTGACACCGACGCCGTATCGCACGGAGATCGCCTTCACCATATCTTCCTCGGTGAGACCTTCGACTGCTCGCTGATCGTAAACCACTACAATGCGGTACAGCTTCCCGTTGTAGAAGGTGAATAAGATGTGCGAAACCGGTCCCATCCGGTCCCAGCTATCGGAAGTTTCAAACTGCCAATGCCTCATTTCCTGGATCAGTGCGGGACTCTCGGAAATGAGAGTTGCCTGGTGCGCGTCCTGACCGACCTGTTTCGAAACTGTGGCCAGACTTGTTCCGAGTACAAAATTCCGGTATCGCGAAAGGTCCTGGCCAAATACCACCGGAGTTGCAAGCAGAACGAGGCCAAGAGAAATTACAAACTTGCGGATCATTTTCATCAGATCGTCTCCCTAACCTTAATTCGATTCGTATTCCGACTCCTATTCCTTTGCGGATTCTTCTCGATTCGTTTCTCAACGAATTCTTGTCGAGTACCCTAACCGATGACGGCCCCGGTGCGGCAAACCGGTGACGCCGCGGCCTTAGCTTGCGCCGACTACGAACGCTGCTCGGGAACGGAAGGAAACACGATGATGCACTCACCCTCTCGCGATCAGCTCTAGGATCAGAATTGCGGCCACATACGCCGAATAAATCGACGATCATGATTTGTGTCGTGCTTGCATCTGTTAGGTTCATGATCGACCTTCAGATTGCAGTCCCTGAGCCCAAACCGGCAATGAGCGCGACATCAGATGAAACGAAAGTCTTTGATGGAGCTGATCTCACCGCGAACGCCTGAACTCGTCTCGCGCCTTCATATATGCCGCTCCCGATAGCAAGACAGACGGCAAGACACATGATTAGAGAAACAAAAAGTGCAACATACACAAAAACAAAGATCACGAAAGCAGCGATCACTTGCAGTGCGATATTGGGAGCAAGAGCCATGGGCGGCCTATCAAGGCAGCTGCTTTGTCAAATCTCAACTAGGCTGCAGAGCCAGCTTAGCCACCCCGAAGACGGAAATCTGTTCTGTTGTATACAGTTTCGCACTTATTCCACATCCGTCTTCCGCACGACGCGAGCAGCGGGAGCCGATGAAAACGCGTAGAAAGCGGGAAAGAGATGCAAAACACGTTCAGGTTGTCGCACAAGTTCCAGGATGTCGGCGCAGAAATATTACAGTTATCCCAACGGATGAACAGCCACGTTGAGACCAACCAAGCCTGCAGTGCCTTGGATCAAAGGCTTCTGACAGTTCTGACATTTTTCCGTCATTGCTACGACTGAATTTGATACTGCTGTTTGGTCAGGATTTGCTACTCGCAGAATGATCGTCTGAACACTCATGTCGTCACAAACAGGGCATGGGAGACGCACTGATGCCGCAGGTCTTCAATCGCCCGCGGTAGGTGTGTCTGGTCTTTTCCCTTGCTCAGTTCTGTCAACGTAAGGAACCAACGGAAATTCTTCTTTCTTGTTCAATCGCCCCAGCCGCGGAAAACTTCCGGTCTACGTGTGGCCCGGAGCGCGGACCGCCTGAATGCAGCACGCAAGGCTCACCGGCAGCGGCTCCACAGGTAGGACAGGGCACGACGGAAATTTGTTCGGAGGTGAGCTCTTTCTTTTTCATTCTGGCAGGATGCAAAAATATCGGGCGCGAAACAGTTCAATTTTGCACACTATTCGTATCGGCCGCTACCTACCGAACGACAGCTGCGTTTCCACTTGTCGTGAGATTTAGTTCAGTCGTGCAAGACAACACTCAGGAGGGAATTGTTTACGTGGATCGAGCCCTTGTATTGGATAAAGCCTAGCTTCCTGAATTTGTTCATAAAGAAATTGACCCGAGACCGCGTTGTGCCAATCATCTCCGCCAACATCTCTTGCGATACTTTGGGAAGCACCTTTTGAGGTTCGCCCGGGGCGCCATAGCGTGCGAGCAGCAGCAGAGTGCGTGCCAGCCGCTTCTCACTGGAGTTGAAGAGCTGGTCTATCAGATCCTCCTCGACTCGGATGTTTCGTGTCAGCATGTACGCGATGAAGCGGTCGGAGAACTCGTGTTCCCCGTGGAGTACTCGAATCATCTCGTTCTTATCAATGACGAGTACGATGGTTGGCGCAACTGTGGTCGCAGTCGCCATCGTGACAGCCTGACCCGCGAGGCAACCCTCGCCAAAGAAATCACCGGGCCCCAAAATCGCTATAACGGCTTCTCTACCGCTTGCGTTGACCACACTAAGCTTGACGCCGCCTTCTTGAATGTACATTACATTTTTTGCAGGATCGCCCTGCGCAAAGACGGCTTCTTTTGCTTGAAACTTGCCAACCTTTCTTCCCAAGCCGGTCGAGTCGAGGAACAGTTTCACATCGAAACCGGGCTTTTTCGACTTCGCTTTCTTGGGGAAGCGAGCGACCTTAACGGATACACTTCGAACAGACGATGAGACCATGCAACAGAATAGCCTGAG
This sequence comes from uncultured Acidobacteriota bacterium, assembly GCA_963729525.1. Classification (GTDB taxonomy): domain Bacteria; phylum Acidobacteriota; class Terriglobia; order Acidiferrales; family UBA7541; genus Palsa-295. The sequence goes on along the minus strand of CAVSOB010000002.1, from coordinate 324,824 downwards.
GCGAGATTCCAAAGCTGTTCAACATTGCACAGTTTATGTTTGGTGAGACCCGGCGTCCGTTTGCCGCTAAAGTCCAACGTCCCACAGGCTTTAAGCACATACAAGTAATTTCTAGCTCTCCCGCAAGCAGCAGTTTACTCAATTCCTTATCCATTCTGACCGTGGCGCCGACGTCGAGATAACCGTGATAAACAGGGATTCCCACCACCGAAGCTTTTTCCCTACCTTCCGACATTGTCTGGCCGCTGTGCGAAATGGAACAGCGCCCACCGATGCGGTGTCGATACAATCCTCTTGAGAGCGAGGTGCGTCAGAGATTAGTGGCGTGGTCGGGAATTTCTGCGTCTCTCGGTCAATAGTCCGCAAACGATGTCCGCTGAAAAACCGCCGCCGGTATGGCGGCGCCGTATAGTAGCGCCCCTGGCCGCAAAACAGCACAGTACAGGCGCGAGTCAGGAAACCCTGACCGAGTCAGTTGGGAACAGCATGAATTACATGCATATCGAAAATCTAGCCTCAGGCAATCAGTGGAGCGGTCACATCTGAGCCGAATCCAATCGTATTGACAGTCCAGGAAAAATGACAATAGCCGTACTAAAGCGGACAAAACGATGATGGACAGCAAAGAATCGACAACTGCGGAAGAAAACAGTCGACAGCGGCCTTAATCCGGAAGGTTTCGCCAAAGGGCGAAGCATGTCACAAATTAAAGATGTAAAGTAAGAGCCTAGTGAGGAATAAATCCACGACTAGAACAGCAACGGATGACACAACGAATGCGGCAATCGTGGCGCGGCCTACCCCCTCGGTCCCGCCTTTGACTCGAAACCCTTCGTGACAGGCTACGGTTGCAATGATGAATCCGAAAACGATTGGTTTCGTGAAGCCTGTGGCAAGGTCGCCAAAAACCAGCGCATGGACAGCGCGTGTCCAGAATTGCTCTGCACTGAGGTGCAGTGTGATACTTGCGACCAGAAATCCGCCAAATAGTCCCGCACAATCCCCCACTGCCGCGAGCAATGGGAGCACTAATACCATCGCCACTACTCGTGGCGTCATCAACTTGCGGATGGGGTCAATGCCAAGTCCTCGCATCGCGTCAACCTGCTCCGTAACCACCATTGAGCCCAACTCGGAAGCCATTCCGGTAGCATTCCGGCCTGCTACCAAAAGCGCGGTGAAGACCGGACCGAGTTCGCGGAGCAGCCCAAGCGAAACGGCGTCACCCGTCAGAACCGTTTCGCCGAAACGGCTGAATTGTGACGCGGAATTCATTACAACTACCCCGCCGACGCAAAAGAGGGCAACGACGACAATCTGCAACGAACCCACTCCAATAAGATCCATCTGTGTGACCATGTCGGTGAAGTAACGCGTTGTAGTGAAAATGTCCCGCACCGACTGAACGGTGAGTAGGGTGTAATTTTGGAAAGAAAGGGTCCGCATTTTCAATTCATTTCCGATGACTGACGGAACCAAAGGTGAGTTCACAGTTGCACTCCTGTCACGACAGTTGGACTGTCTGTTGACGCCCAAGTAGCCGCTAGAGAAATGGGCATGGGTCTAGGTTTCTGAACTCGCAGGGAGCGGGATTCTCTCGAACTAAGCCAAACGGAGATTTTCAAGCGATGCACGAGCTGCACCGCCACTTTTGTCGGGCACAATAATCAATTCAAGTATCGTCACAGCGGAGAGTTCGACAGCGTAATCCTCTACCTCCCGAACTGACTCTGATGGGCTGAAATTCCAGTGCTGGCGCACGATTTCTCGAAAAGAATGTCCGCTGTCAGGAGACCATCGCAGGACGAACTCTTGCGTGCGAGTATTCTCGCTGTCCTCGAAAACCAACCAGATACGCTTGAGGTTTTGTGGCTCGTCGAAAATTAGCCGGATTGTCTGAGTCCCTGTGTTCGCCGCACGCCAACCTCGGTTTTCTGCCGCTACCAGCGCGGATTCAATCGGATAGCCGTTTTCTTCTGATGTAACCTCGACCGAAGCCATGCGCTCGACGTCCAGCCAAGCTTGACCAGAAGGTGAGACGCTCGGGGGAGTCGACGAAATTTGGCGCTTTCGCATCTCAATTCTTACTTTACTCCTAGCTCCGCCTCAGTTGCTCATCGATTTAACCATGAACTTCACCTACGACCTTTTCCGCGCGGCCGCTCCGATTGGGAAACTGCCAACGGGCTCAATTGCAACGATTGCAAGATCCGCAAAAGGAGGGAGCCTCTGCGATGGATTCAAACTGGTAGAAGCGGCCGTTTTTCTGTAAGTGTGCTGTAGAGGACATCTTTGTACGTGCGAAAGCACATAGTGGAAGCTACCGTGATTGCGAATCGTGAATCGCGGTCTGGAGACTACCGATATGCACCCTTTAAATCGTTTCGTGACCACGCTATTCCTAACAGCGGCGCTTGCGAGCAGTGGATCTATCGTAGCCGCGGCAACACCGCAAGCGAGCGTTCAGGTGCGAGTCTACGACTCGCATCACCATGACTACCACAACTGGGATGAACGCGAAGACCGTGCCTACCGAAGTTACCTAGCAAAACGACACGAGGAGTATCACGAGTACAGCACGTGGCACCACAAAGAGCAGCAGAGTTACTGGAACTGGCGCCATAGCCATCCAGATCACGATTAACGGAAGCTTTTCAGAGTTTGAACTAGCGGAAGGTCACATCGTTTGCTTGGAGCCTTGAGGAGCGGTGTGACTCTGCTTCGTCTGCGATGCGAAGTGTTTGAGGTCACGTAGAGCGTGAAACGCCCCACCGGAGTGACAATCATCGCGGTTCTGACGTTCTGGGGAGCGGCGATTCTGGCTCTGAGCTCTTTCGGTTTCTTTCTCATCGCCGCGATGGGCACGACAAGTGATGATGGAGGACAGCCGGTATCCGCTGCCATCGACGGAATGGGAGTCGCGGGAGGATTGTCGCTTCTGGTTCTCGCTAGCGTTGCCGCCTGTCTGGCGATTGGGGTGTTGGAATTGCGCGAATGGGCGCGGATCGCATCGATCGCATCCATCGCCGCGGGCATTGGGTGCACGCTTTTCAGCATTTTCGCTTTTTGGAGTTACAGATTGATTCCGATTGTCGCGATGATCGTTTTCCATCTGCTTGTGATGGCGACGGGTGCTTGGATGCTGACGTACTTGGTGCGCCCGCGAGTGAAGCAGGCCTTTCGCTGTATGACCGCGTAAATGCGAAATAAAAAGGCGAAAGTGTGCACAACCGTACAGCTTTCCGTCGTGTCTCGGGCTAGTGTGAGGTCTGTGTGGGATTCTTCTAAACACGAACCTGCATGGGCACATTGCGGATGGACGAAATTGCATATGTACTCGCGCCCAGAATCTAGGAGATGAAACATGCTTGGGATAATCGCCGCAGTTCTGATTGTTTTATGGCTGTTGGGACTTTTCGCGTTTCATGTAACGACCGGTTTCATTCACGTGGCCCTAGTTGTGGGCGTGATTTTACTCGTGGTGCATTTTATGCGAGGCAGCACGGCAAACGTGTAGAACTGCACTCGACGACAGATCAGTAACGCGCAAAAGTCGCGCCGAGCCTTCAGTGTGAAGGTAGGCTCATCTGCATAGAGACTCGAAAAAGGCAACCACGCCAAGAGACCGCCCATGACTTTTGCTCCGTTTAATACGGTAGTACCAGTGATCGCCGCCTTTGTGGTCTTTATTTTGGGCTACGTCGCGCTTTTTGTTTCTCTAATGATTTGTTTTTTCCTTTGCCTGGTTATCACAAAAGGCATATACGAGGGCGCGAAGAAAGTCCGGACGTAAGCGATGCGATCAGCCCCTGCAAATACCTTCATTTCATCTGATGTCGACACTTCGGACCCTGGAAAGAGACCATTCCTTATCCCGGCCTTGAGATGAAGACCTTGTCGGGCGTTCGATCGACTGGGGGCCAGAATTTAGAAGATTCCACAGAAATCCAGAAAGAAAATCGGCCAGATGGAAGAAGCTATCGAAAAACTGTATGGGCGGGAAGGCTCCGCAAAATTGGGACGCCACAAATCATGAATTTGAAGCCAAACAACCGATCGAAACTGGAGGCAGATCATGGATCTATCAGCGATAAGCATCACGAATATAGCCCTTGCTGTTGCGGTGTTGATCATCGTAGGTACTGGCATTTGGCTATTTGTTAGCAAACGCCGAACGGACAGACTGCGCACCCAGTTTGGTAGCGCTGAGTACGCCCGCGCAGTGAAAGAAGGCGGAGGCCAACGGAAAGCAGAAGCGGTACTGGACGAGCGAGCTGATCGGGTGGAGGCCTTGCACGTCCGAGAGCTGGCTCAGGGTGATCGCACGCGGTTTGTCGACTCTTGGGCCAAAGTACAGGCCCGGTTCGTTGACAGCCCCGGTGGTGCAGTAACCGATGCCGACCAACTACTGGGCGACGTGATGTCCACGCGAGGTTATCCGGTAGGAGACTTCGAGCAGCGAGCCGCGGATATCTCGGTGGATCATCCGCTCGTTCTCGAAAACTACCGTGCAGCCCACAAAAGCGCGCTTCTTCAAACGCAGGGCAAGGCCAGCACGGAAGATTTGCGTCAGGCTATGATTCACTACCGCACGCTGTTTGAGGAGCTGGTTCGAGAGCCAGAGATGGCGCGCGCGAAGGGCGCATAATTGACGCCCTTCGTCCAGTCGTTTGGATAATTGCATCATTCGTGGAGGACGACGCTGAGAAGCGAGTTGTCGATCTGAAGACCGCCATTGTACTTGATGAAACCTAACTTTCGGAATTTGTTCATGAAGAAATTTACGCGGGATCGCGTGGTGCCGACCATTTCGGCGAGCATCTCTTGCGAAACTTTGGGAAGAACCCGTTGGAGTTTGTCCTCCTTGCCATAGCGCGCGAGAAGTAACAGCGTGCGCGCCAGCCGCTTCTCGCTGGAATTGAAAAGCTGATCGACCAGATCCTCCTCAATTCGGATGTTCCTCGCCAGCATGAAGGTGATGAAGCGGTCGGAAAACTCATGTTCGGTGTGAAGGACCCGAACCATCTCTGATTTTTCGATGATCAGCGTGGTGGTTGTCGCGATGGAGGTGGCCGTTCCGATCCGAGTCGGCTGACCAGCGAGGCATCCTTCACCAAAGAAATCCCCCGGCCCCAAGACGGCCACGACCGCCTCTTTGCCGGATTCATTGACGACGGAGAGCTTTACTCCACCTTTTTGAATGTAGAAGACATTCCTGCACGGATCGCCCTGCGAGAAGATCGTTTCCTTTTTCTTAAATTCCGTAACCTTCCGGCCACACCAGCCGAATCAAGAAATTCCTGGGCATTGAATAGCGCCTTGAAGGGGGCTTTTGCGCGCTTTGGACGCTTCGGAACCACGGTTTCTTAACTGGCATGGTAGCACGCAACAATGGATTCGCAAGAGAACTCGAATGTGTGCACAAGTGAACAGATACCTGCCGCGGGATCTTCTAGGATAAGTTTGCGGTTGAAGCATTCGGACCCGGCGAAAATAGGTCCAAGCGTTTCTCCCCGTTAAAGAGTAATCGCAGGTTCCTTCCTACTCTGCCCGCCATTCGCAGTTCATGGCTTCAGACTGAAATAGGGTGAATGCCCTGGACGGGTCGGAGTATCTACGTGCAAAGAGACTGGAGATATCGAAATGCCTTTACTTCAAATACTGATTGTTCTGGTGGTGGTCGGGGTTCTGCTTTGGTTGGTGAATAGCTTTATTCCGATGCAAGGACAGATCAAGTCGATCTTGAACGGGGTCGTAGTGATCGCCGTGGTCTTGTGGCTTCTGAACATTTTTGGACTGTTTCACTCGCTTTCCCACATTCGGATTGGGGCGTAAGCCGCCAAGCGTGAGCAAATAAAGGATGAGCAGTCTGTGATTGAACGCACATAACAAAATGCGCCGGGCGACGGAAGTCTGGCTCGTCATCAGCAGCAATGGAGGCACAAGTCATGAAAGCACTTGGATTTATTGGCACCACAGTACTGTTCTTACTTCTCGGGGCGGTTGTTCCTGCGTTCGCGCAGGAAGAGCATCACGAGCAGGCGGCCAAGCCTGAGAAACAGGAGCAGCAGCAAGCGAAACCCGCAAAACAGGAACAGCAACAGCAGGCGAAGGGTCAACAGCACCAACAACAAGCCAAGGGTCAGCAGGAACAACAACAGAAACAGCAACAACAGACCAATTCGGCAAAGCAGGAGCAACAGCACCAACAACAAGCCAAGGGTCAACAGGAACAACAACAGAAAGAGCAACAACAGACCAATTCGGCAAAGCAGGAGCAACAGCACCAACAACAAGCCAAGGGTCAGCAGGAACAACAACAGAAAGAGCAACAACAGACCAATTCGGCAAAGCAGGAGCAACAGCACCAGCACCAACAACAAGCCAAGGGTCAGCAGGAACAACAACAGAAACAGCAACAACAGGCCAATTCGGCAAAGCAGGAGCAACAGCACCAGCAGCAGGCCAAGGGTCAGCTGGAGCAACAGCAGAAACAGCAGCAACAACAGCAACAACAGGCCAATTCGTCAAGACAGGAACAGCAACACCAGCAGCAAGCGAACGGTCAACAGCAGCAACAACAGCAGGGTCAGAACGAGCAGCACGCCGCCCGTCAATCGGAGCAAGAGCAGCACAGACAGGAAGGCCAACAGGCCGCTGCCTGGACGGACCATCGCGCACATAACTGGAAGTCGGAGCACCGCGACTGGCAGGAACGCGGCGGCTACAACGGTTACCGGATTCCCGAAGATCGCTATCGCGGTTATTTCGGCCCGGAACACGCCTTTCGGATCTACACCTACCCAGTGGTAATCGTCGGCGGGGATCCGCGATTTCAGTACGGAGGTTTCTGGTTCAGTGTAGTGGACCCGTGGCCGGAATACTGGTCAGCCAACTGGTACGACAACGATGACGTGTATATCACGTACGCCAACGACGGGTATTACCTCTACAACCGCCGGTATCCCCAAGATCGAATCGCGATCGCCGTGTACGCGAATTAGCGGAGCAGCGAAGAAACCAAATCTTAGCAGTCCGGTGTAACGCCGGGAAAAGGATCTGACAATGCTGGGAACAATTTTGATCGTGATTCTGGTGATGGCACTTCTCGGTGTATTACCGAGATGGTCTCACAGCCAAAGCTGGGGCTACGCCCCGTCGGGAGGAATCGGACTGGTGCTGGTGATCGTCCTGGTCCTCCTGCTCCTGGGACGCATCTAGGAGCTTGAGTCGTCGATGCGGATTTGAATAGCAGTTATCTCCGTCATCGCGGCGGCAAGAGCGTTTGGAACAAAAGGTGCCCGGCCTGGGGCCGGGTTTTCCTTCGACTTTCACGCATTTTCATAGGTGGCATCTCGAGGTGAAAAATGGATGAGTCAAAACGACTGGCAGTTCAGTTTCTGGAAAAAGAGATCAAGACGTACATAGCGCTGGCGTTGTTCTTGTCGAAAGAAGGAATCAAAGAACGCGTGCAGGTGGGAGACAAGAAGGTCGTGATCAGTTCGACGTACTACAAGGAGAGGATGCGAGAAGCTCGGAAGCTCGTAAGTGAACTCAGGAAACCGAGCTGACGTGCGGCGGAAGTATCACTGCGAACTCGCAGAGTCACAATCATGAAGCCAATTTCGATTGTAGGAATTTTGTTAGTGACTCTAGGCGTGCTGGCGCTCGCGTATCAAGGATTCACCTATACGCACCGGGAAAAGGTTCTCGATGTGGGACCGATCCACGCGACGAAAGACACGCAGGAGACCGTTCCCATTCCTCCGATACTCGGCGGCCTGGCGCTGGTGGGAGGAATCGTTCTACTAGTCGCCGGCGGGAAACGGGGAGCGTGAGGGAAGTTGCCGGTGAGGGGAAAGCTTGAGAAGGAATTCTGATCATGGAGGTCAGCGATGATTCGTAAAGTTACTTTCACTGTGTGTTTCATGCTTCTCGCGGTAGTGGTCTACGCCGCGAACAAAGAACAAAACCGGCTGGAAAATTGTGGTGTCGTGATGCAAGAGATCATGAATGTCCCCGACAACATCCCGCAAGAGGTGATCGAGAAGGCTGAGTGCGTAATTGTGTTTCCCTCCGTTCTGAAGGCGGCATTCGTGGTCGGTGCAAGCTATGGCCGCGGCGCTATGGTTTGCCGCACCGGGCAGCATTTTCGGGGGCCATGGGGTTCTCCCGCGATGTACGCGCTCGAAGGTGGCAGCGTCGGATTCCAAATCGGCGGAGAAGCCACCGACCTCGTTCTGCTCGTGATGAATGAAAGAGGCGCGGATTCGATTCTCAACAGCAAAGTCAAATTGGGCGGAGATGCCTCGGTGGCGGCAGGCCCAGTAGGACGCGACGCTTCTGCGGACACGGATGCGTACATGCGTGCTGAGGTTCTCAGCTACTCGCGTTCGCGCGGCCTTTTCGCTGGCATTTCGCTCGAGGGTTCGACGCTGCGCCCTGACGATGACGCCACCCAAGATGTCTATGGCCGCAAACTGACGGCGAGGGAGATCGTGATCGGCGGAAAAGTTAGAGTTCCAGAATCCGGCCGTCATCTGGTTAGGGTACTCGACACGAATTCGCCGAGAAACGAATCAAGGAAAGAGTCCGCAAGCAAGTAGTAGCTAGAATGCTTGCCGCTGTTCTTTCGTGTGCCGGAGTGGGGGCTTGACGAACGCTGATAACGAGCTCCCATCCCGTTCACAGCATCTGTCTACACTCTCGCAACGCTCAACATCTGCCCGGCCCGAGCGTAGAATTCATTCTCCCAGCTCCTAACTCAGGAGCGAGGTAAATAATGATAGTCAAAGCGAAACAGCAATATCGCGGAGTTCTCTGTCTTCATTGCCACCAACCGATTCCGCTTTCGTCCTCTACGGCAGCCAACGAAAGCGGATTCGGAGAACAGCCGACGAGCGATGGTGATGAGCTTATCGTACGCTCGCTTTCCGTGCGTTCGTTCACGGAGCGCTCATTTGCGATGCGTTGCCGGGCGTGCGAGGGAGAGGGCCTTTACACCGGTTCAGACGTGGTTGCATGCGACGGCACGCCGAGGACAAGGATCTCGCGGGCACGCAAAGAGCCTACTAAATGGCTCGAAGAACGTACTCGCTCCCTGTCCGATCTGACGAAATCACCATTAAAGGCATAGCGCGATCGAACTCAATCGGTCGGCCTGAGGCCGAGCGTGGGGCGGGATAGGCGCCTCCGCCCCAATATAGACGGGACCTAAGCCCAAGCTCTGCCGGCGACGCGAGTCACTTCGACTAGCGAATCGGCGAATTCGAGTGTTTCTTTCGAGAGACGAAGCAAACCGTCCAAGGCGTCTTGGATTGCTTGTCCTTCCACAAGCTCTATTGAGCTGGTTCGCATTCCCTGCAAGCGCCAAAAGATGGCTGTTTCCGCCGCATGGATTCGTTGAAGCAGTTCCTGTGGGTTTAAATCGGTCAAAGTCTCCGGAGAATGCGTTTGCCGTTCCAAGTATTTTAGATCATTCATAACTACTCCATCCGCCGCTTCTACAGTTCGAACGATGATATTTAGAAATTTTGCTTCTGGATTGCTGTTCCCTTGTGGATACATTCTCAAGACGAGGAAACAACAAGAAACTTGTGGGGAGTGCCAGAGCGCCAGACAAAAGCTATATAAAAGTCTCGATGCTAATCGCTCTCAGCTCCGATTGTGTCGTAGTGTGGGCCAGCATTTTGAGACCCATTGAACTTCGCTGTCTCGTTTTTGAGAACACGCAAACCATTAAGGGCGTCTTCTATTGCTTGTGCTTCCATGCGATTATCTGAACCAATCCGTATTTCCTGTAAGCGGGATAAGATCGCTCTTTCCGCTTCACTCACCCGCTGAGCAAGCTTCTGCGGGTTCGGCTCCAATAAAGCAGCGTGGTAGGGCTTTTGCCACTCCGGATAGCGTAGCTCGCTCATGAGCTCTCCCTTCGATCCTCATTATTTGAAGGGTGATATTAGGGCATGGTGTTCGAGGGCGACTGTTCACTTTTGTACACTTTTAGAAAGTAACGACCGCGTTGAATTTTTATAGGTTCAGTGGTGAATCGCGTAGTCGATGAAGATGGCAGAACTGATTATGCCCGTAAATCCAAGGAGGGAAACACCCGCAAAGAATAGCAAATCGGGAATCGAATCAATTCGTTCTCGCAACTGGCGGATCATTCGTGCCTCCACTGCGCACGCCTGAATGTGAGGTGCCGGGCACCGACTGTCGTCAATCTTTCGAAGGGGGGCTTCCGCGCAGGTGGATGCGGACGCGATTACGACACCATCGGTGCCCCGGCTTGCGCACATTTATAACGCGAGCACTTTTCTGTTTCTGTTCAGTTTTGCACACATTTGAAACAGCTTTTCTGCTTTCTAGGCCAAGCGAGCAGAATTTAGCAGAGGAACGCCTCAACAGAGACTGCTTATCAGGGTCTTTGCGCACTTGAAACGGCGATGGGTGGTGCCAAATCGTGACCTGAAAGTGAGTAAATGCCCAGAAACCGGATTGTGGCGATGGCGTCGACAGAAACGGGAATCCACATGTCATTCACCGCAGCGTCTTGGACGGTGATGTGCAGGTCTTTGATCCAGAACGATGGAGTTTTGAGCGGGACTCCAATGATTTGCCTGATGCGGTATGTCTTAGCATCCACCAAATGTCTCCAAGGAGCAGACCTTTTCCTTGCGCTTGGGAATGATAATGCAGCACGTACTCTGGCACCACTCCAAAGACAAAGGATGACTGATCCGAGATCCAGAGTTGGATCACTATCTATCTCAACCTGAGATAGATGGTGGGAAGCGGATTTATCAACATCTATACTATTGATTTCCGTCAATTCGGGATCAAGATAACTTCCGCGTAGCCGACGATTCGTGAGCTATCGCGCTTATCGGAAGTAATTCAATCTAGTAGTATTTGAGCCGCCGGGCAAAACGGAAGGCACTCAGCAAATCAAAGAACGGTTCGGATGGAGCTCAATCCAATGCGAACACATAGTCGCCTCGAAGCAAGCTCCATCCCCAATGAAATGATCCACTAAGTCAAAAGACCACTAGTCATTCTGTCCCTTAGGCTGCGGGATGCACGGATTGCTCTGTGGGCCACCGCTGTTCTGGCCGAAGAACCAGTACAAATTCGACGGGCCATATTGCGCGTCGCCACCAAAGTTGTTGATGCCTGGGCCACTGAAATTACCGAAAAGCAGTGTGCAGCCTTGTTGCCCGTCATCGCCGCCTTGGTTATCGGATCCACCACCACCATCGCCACCCTCACCACTCTTTGCCAGCGCATAGAACGGATAGAACTGTGCGCCGACCGGCGGCACGACGCATCCGACGCCATTCGTTTGGCAAGTGCTCTCTGAGGCCGAGACATCGGTCTCGAACTGAACGATTGGAAAGGGCTGGTCATACTGATGAGTTGCATCAGAAAAGCTTAGAGGACCGATGCCGCCTCCTTTGACGGAATTGATTGCAACCGAGGTGGCATTGTTACGCGTGCCGTCCGGCCAGTCGAGCAGGTAAGAGGTGCCGTCAAAATCGACGTCCGCGCCGATGCAACCCGCCACTGTGGGTCCAGGGAAACACGGCGGATCGTCGGAATCGCCGTCGGCGGTTTCGAAATGTCCGATTTCCATCGCAAAGTTGACATCGGCTTGCAGGGCGGCCCAAGAAACAAAATTGCCAAACTTCGCCGTGTCGAACTCCGGATGGAAGCCAAAGTTTGTTCCGGCGCAGGTGTTCGGATCCGTTGTTTGGTAGCCATTTTGCGCGCTGGCAATCATGAACCCCGACTGGCCCGTGCTCAGATCCTCTATGAGGGTGAGCACTCCTCCAGCAGGATCTCCCGGTACGTCTTTAATCGTGATACGCAGTCGGTCGCCTTGGTTCATCAGCAAGGTTTGAGCGTTCGGAGTAAACGTCGCGACCGTCGCGGTGCCGGGTCCCGGCGGCCCTGTGGGAACTCCGTTGCGCTGGATGAACGCAAAGTTGGTCGTCTCCGTGCAATTCGGATTGAGCATTCCGTTATCCATGTTTTCGAGACTGTTGATGTGCAGAGACGCACACCAGTGGGTCAGGTCACAACTGATTTGTGTGATGAAGGGGGGATTTCCGGGTGGATAGAACTGCATCTCGAGAAAAGCGGAGCCCGTATTGTTGGGATTGTTCAGGTCACTATCCGGGATGCACGGCCCGCGTACAAAACCTGAATTGGGGTCGCAGAGCGCCATGGCGAACCAGAAGGTGATAAAGTTCTCGAAAGACTGAGTCGCTGGCAGAGGGCGTTCACGCGGCAGCGTGATTTCCCACTGCACGTTGTTGCCGGAGTGACGAGCTGTCGAGTTGAAGCCGATACTTGGCTCGTCATGTCCGATGTAATAGCCGTTGTCATAACCCCGTTTGCCGTATTCACCCCGAAAGTCAGTACAACTATCTTGCGGTCTGAGCGGCTTTTGAATTTGACTGTGTCCATTACAATCCAAGTTTCCTTTGGGCGCGAACGACTGAGCTGGCGAAGCTGGGGAGAATATCAACAAGCTGAGGGCTGCACCAACGAGAAACACCACGCGAACTACTGACATAGACACACCTCCACCGTGAATTTCGGTGTCCAAAGTACTTGCCATGTTTATACTACTCGATGGGAGATCGAACTTAAGTGCGAGGACGTAGCACTTGTACTCTCAATTCTTCGTGCGTGTCAATGTCAATTTTCCCCGGTCTAGTCTCTCTATCTTGGAAGGAGTTCGCAATGCATTTGCTGCCGAACGATTGAAACAATTTGGTGCTTTTTGGCAATTGCACCTAGGCTACGGCGCACCCGGAAGTAATCCGCTCAATATCTGTGCAAGGCGCACTTTGTGAATAACTGATGGCATAACGAAGTCGGCCTCGCGACGAGCCGAGTAAACTGTGTGGTGTCCAGACCTAACAGAGCTCGGATCGAAGGAGGCCGAGATGAAAATTATAGGATGCGATCTACACGCTCGACAACAGACGATTGCAATGTTGGATACGGATACAGGGGAGTTGGAAGAGAAGACCCTCGAACATCAAGGCGAGACAGTGCGGAAGTTTTATTCCGCACTGTCTGGTTCGATTCTGGTGGGGATCGAAGCGACCGGCTCGATGCAATGGTTCCTGGAGTTGATGGAAGAGCTGGGGATCGAATGCCGCGTCGGTCATCCAGCGAAAATCCGCAAAGCAGAAACACGCAAACAAAAGCATGATCGGCGGGATGCACGACTGTTACTGACGTTGCTCGCCGAGAATCGCTTCCCCACGATCTGGATGCCCTCGAGCGAGCAACGCGATCTACGCACGTTGCTACGTCACCGTCATCAGTGGGTGCGCCTGCGATCCCGCGTCCAGCACACGCTGCAATCGATGGCACTCAAGCATGGTCTCAGGCGAGGCCGCTCCCTATGGAGCCAAGCGGGCCAGGGCGAACTCCGGGCCTTGCCTCTCGCTCCTCACGCCAGCGAGCGACGGAAAGCACTGATGACGTTGTATCCTCGCTTGCAGGAATCCATCGACGAGCTCGACCGGCAGGTGAGTGAGCAGACACAACAACGGACCGATGCACGACGGCTGATGACGCATCCGGGAGTGGGGCCGATCACCGCATGAGCCACCGAAGTGTTCCTAGGCGATCCGAAGCGGTTCAGCGATGGGAAGGCGCTGGCCAGTTACATCGGCATGATCCCGAGCGAACACTCCAGCGGGCGCCGGCAGCGGCTGGGTGCGATGAGCAAACAAGGGAACGCGCTGCTGCGTTATCTGTGGTGTGAAGCGGCGATGCACGCGGTCAAGCGGGATCCGGAGTTGAAGCGCTTCTATCGACGCAAACTGGTGCAGAAAGGGCTGGGCAAGGCGAGAGTCGCTGCAGCCAGGAAACTGGGAATCCGACTCTGGATCATGATGCGTGATGAGATTGATTACCAAGAGTTCTGCCGTCGAGGAAAAGCGCGGCAGGAAAGCGGTAGTGTCCGTGCGGGGATGCCTGATCGCAACAGTGGTCCTGCGGAGCAGTGACCGGATCAAGTGAATAGGCTACCCGCCTCCCCCAATTGCGGGGAGTTCGAATACATCATCATGGTCGCGCGTGATCGGAGAGATGTCTGGTGGACAACACTGAGTCGATGAAGTGACACGAACCGAGCCCGTAGGTTGGACACGGACAACAACTCGAGAATTGCGGCGCAGCGCTCAGAAAAAACAACGGGACTGCACAACGGTAGGAGTGTGTGCGAAAGAAATAAAAAAAAGAGTTAAACACTCTTGACGAGGCCGACTTCGTTAGAGATGTTGCGAACAGGGATTATCACTACCTATCTCAGTCTGAGATCGCTAGTGATAAGGGGATTTCTCGACATCTATCCGGAACCGGCTGGTCCCGGCCTGCTTGTCAAACCAGCTTCCGGTTTAAAGGGCAACGTTGCCACTATCGCCGTTTGATTCTTTTTGGCCTTGGATTCGGGATGGAATAGAATCCGACACGTTGAGGTCATCCGCCGATTCATTCTGAAAGGCATCGAGCGCTGCGTTTCCCCTTTGTTGCTGGGATTCAAGTCACGGACCTTGTGACGGAACAGCAGCTGGCGGCCCACACAGAGGATTTGAGCTTGTTCGGATGCTTTGTCGAGACCCTTGCTCGTTTCCCGCCGGGACAAAGGTCAGACTGCGAATTTCACACTCTGGCGCAAACCTCATCGCTCAAGCACCCTCGCCTATTCGCGAAACAACGGCGGGATGGGGATCGCGTTCACTTCGATTGAGCCGAGCTGCGTATCAATCCTAGACGCTTGGCTCACTAGCCTGAGAAAGTAACTCGTTTCTACTCCAACGGCCGTTGTGCCGACGAATATCTGAAGTGTGCCGTTTTGAACAGTCTTAGTTCAGCGCCGCCGTTATAAATCCCGCAGGAGGATAGATTATGCGATTAAAGACGTTAGCCGCTTTCGCAATGACACTGCTGCTCGTGGTACTTGCTTTGAACGCGCCCGTCGCGGCAGCCGATCAGCAGTCTGGGGCCTGGAAGATGGACCCTGCCAAGTCAACGTATAGCCCCGGGCCCGCAGCGAAGAGCATCACCTTAAAGATTGAGTCTGACGGGGATAACATCAACTACAGTTCAGACGGAATCGACGCCAGTGGAAATCCCACCCACGTCGAGTACACCGCAAAATATGGCGGCAAGGACTATCCCGTTACCGGCTCGCCCAACGCTGATACGGTAGCGTTGAAACGGATCGACTCCAACACCATCCAGTCGATTATGAAGAAAGACGGCCAAGTTGTGATGACCGTGACATCGGTAGTCTCTGAAGACGGGAAAACGCGGACCTCGACGTTCAAAGGCAAGAACGCGAAGGGGCAGGATGTAAATAACATCCTCGTTTACAATAAACAGTAAAGCGGTTTCTTAGGTTGTTGGCGATGTGACCGGGTGCCTCTCGCAGGCGTTGGCGAGCTTGATTTTTCTCCGCCAGCGTGAAGTACGGCCTGAAAGCTCGTCCCAATCGGAGCACATTCTGAACGATGCGGGAATTGCGGGTGAAGTAGAGGGGCCGATGACCGAAAACGATACATACAAATTTCAGAGAGAGCGGATCATCGGGGTCGTCGGAGAAAAGGCGCCGGGTAAGGAAGTCCAATTCGACGAGAGGTCATGGATTAAATTCCGCGTCGTGGAACCCGCGGCCCCAAGTATTTCGCTCACGGAGCCTACTGGTGAATGGATTCCGAGCGAATTTGGCGACAAATTCCCCACTGATGACGCCCTGTGGAACTTCATTCAACGACTGTCCAACGGTAAGCTCTAGAACCGACCCGGGGAGTATCCGAAAAAGTGCGCCTTGCTCATATATTGAGCGGCTTACTTCCGAGTGGCCCGTTACTCGCCCGCCGAAGGTTCTATGAAGTGTTGATGGAAGGAACAGGCCGGCGGCATGAAAGCCACCGTCTATCTTCGTAGCGGTACGGCTGGTCGCCTATCGGGAAACCCGGCCTAATTCGCATGAACGCCTGATTCAATGGCTCGCATGGAGGAGGAGTATGAGCGCAGCGGTAGTGATGAAGCGGATTGCAGAAGCGTCGCCGCGTTTCAAGGCGAGAATGGCCGGCATCCTTTTTTTGCTCCTTGTGCTGACGGCAGCATTCACCGAGTTCTTCGCTCGCGGCAGGTTGAGTTTCGCAGCGGACCTCGCAGCCGGCATCATCGAGGTCTCATGCATGATCGCTGTGACGCTGCTCTTCTATGGCATCTTTAAGCCGGTGAGCACGCGCCTCTCTCTGCTCGCGGCGGCGTTCAACTTCGCGGCACTTACTCTTGAGCTACTGCAATTTCTGCCCCACGGCGTGAACATCGGCCTGGGATTTCACGGATTGTATTGGATCCTGATCGGTTATCTGATTTTCAGGTCGACCTTCATGCCACGAATTCTGGGCCCGCTGATGGCGATCGCGGGTTTGTGTTGGCTGACGTTTCTGGTACCGCCGCTCGCAAGCCATGTGTCCCCCTACAATCTGGCCTCCGCCCTCCTCGTGGAAGCGTTGGTAATGCTGTGGCTCCTCGTGATGGGAGTGAACGTTCAACGATGGAAAGAGCAGGCCAGCGCAGGCGGCCGAGTGGGAACCACTTCCACACGCCTGGTAAACGCTGCCGGACACTAGATGTGATAGGTGTTGGTAACGGGGTTTATCACTAGTTATCTCAGTCTGAGATAGATGGTGCGAAGAGGATTTCGCAACATCTATCCGGACCCGAAGGTCCCTTCCTTCCTCATGCCTAAGCTGGTTTCCGATTACGCGACTTACCAGGAGTGTGGTTCGCTGATGGATCGCGAACCGCTGACGGTCTAGTTCTTAGCCCACCTGTTTGATGGCTGGCGGAGCCCACGTTCCGTCGATGATGGAAGGTGGAGTCTCTTTCGGCCAGTACAGCCGCAGCATTGGAATGAATTTGGCTTTGGGCGCGGGGAGCCAATTGGCTTCTTTTGCCTTCCCCGGAGAGTCAGCTTGGAGATAAAGGTCTACCGAACCGTCAGGGTTTGTTACGAACTTGTTGCGTGAACTTAGCGTGTAGCGGTTGATTGGATTCGGCACAAAGAAATATTTGGCATCGTACATAGTGAACGACCAAAAGCCATCGACCGGAGGCATCTGGCCCTTGTCGATGTGAACCACGTACTTCTTTGACGCGCCGTCAAAGTCGTGACCGTCCGCGTCTTTCTCCCCAGTCGGATAGACCGCATCTTGTGGACGGTTTGCTCCGAGACCGATAGCAGTGATCAATGCCCGGTCGAGATACTGAGTGCCATAAACACCCGTCTTCGTGGTGAACATCCACCCGTTGACGGGCTTTCCGGCCTGTTTGAAATATTCCATGATTTTCACTTGAGCTAGTTTAGGTACTGCTTTGATGGCCTCCTTATCGAATGCAGCCAGTTTGCTCGTATCAAAATCTTGTCCCGGCACCAAGCCGATTTTTGCCATCTTTGCCACCATTGGCGCGTCTTCTGCCGCAGGGGGATTCGTCTTCATCAATCTGGCCAAGTAGTTGAAGTAGGTATTGACATTCATCGCGTCCACTTGGTCGCGCACGGCAGTTTTCATGTCTAGATTGTTGTCCACTTCGCCGGGGAGGGGCGTGTAAGGCTTGCCGTAAGAACTGAGAGGGACAAGTGAGACTTTGTCCTGCAATGCGTGAACTTTGGCGTAATCATCTGGCGTCCCTGTGCAGTAAATTCGGCCGAGAATCCAAACTATGCCTGTGGGGGATTTATATTCGGTGACTCCTACTGGAAGAGTACCCGACCATCCCGGTCCGGTGATGGCGTAGCTCTGTGCTTTGCCTCCCGTGGTGCGCTTGCCGGGAACTTGAAAAACATCGGTCCAGCCATCTAGCATGGGCATGAGGTAGTAGCGGTCGCCCATGTCGGGAATGCTGAAGACCCATGGTTCATTTGAGACGTCAAGGAACGCGGTTGTGTAAAGAGTGTCTGCGTTGGGAGCCGTGACCGCGTGATCGTCCACGGCGGGATAGGACCGTAGCTTGATGATTTGTCCCATTGGCCCACGACTGCCTTGAACGGTCGCATAGTTCGTAAAGAATTTGCGGGTCATGTCCATGGTGACAAGCGGATACCCGTAAATGTAGGCATCTGTGGCAGTGCTGACAGCTTCCTCAAGTCCGGGTGACTTTGCGCCGCCCGTCGTTTGATTGCTGCCACAACCAAAGAGCATGAATGCGAATACAGCACACAGGCACAGTAATGCAGTGCTCCGGCAACTAGATTTCATTGATTCGGTCCTTTCGATTGAAAACTATCGCCCCGCTGTTGCGCTCTTGCCAAGCACGTACTCATCGAACGATGGCAAAGGCTTGATGAGCGGACTGAGCAGTTTTTCTGCTTGTTCGGTTGTGACGACGTCCGCCGGGTCGAGTTTGAACAGTTCAGCCTTCGAGGGTTCCGGCTCCCAAACGTCCTCGCCGATAAGCCTGCCCCGGTCATCGTAAGGCCAAACCATTTGCATCCCGATGGTCTTGTAAAGGTATAAATCGTTATCGTTAGCCTTATGCTCTTTCTGAGCCAGCACTTTTTCCAACAACTTGTGAGTGATGGCGCTCGGCAAATGGGACAAGAATTTCCCTTCCTTGAGTCCCTTTCCCGACACTTGCTGGTAGGAAGTAACTACGGAGGCGACGAAATGATCTGCAACCGCCACCTCTTCATGCTCAACGAAGAATATGCTCTGGTTGGTTTGCGCCCACATGCGATACAGGCCTTTCACTTGGTCCTGTCCTCTCGCCACAGTAGTGACTCCAGCCTGATGGAAATGGTACACGGGATCCATGCTCATCATCTCCGGGACAAAAATCTCCTCGTAGCGCCCTGCAACCTCCAAGTAACGGTGGCGGCTGTAGGATTGGAGGAGAAACCGATGCCTGGGGTTCTCCGTCGTCTCGAGCAGCTTGTCGATCGCTAAATTTAATTTCGTGACGTCAAATTTGGGCATATCGTGTTCTCCTTTGTCTAAAGTCACCCGACCTGGGACCGGCGGGGTTGGAGCTTCCCGCAAACGTTGGGCTTCACATCTCGTTGGTGCGCAGGGCTTAAGGCTCCATATGCCGGACGGTACCGAATCGCATGAATTAATGCCACTGTCAAAAGTAACAGGGTCCATCAACAGCGGAGACCTAATGTCGAAGTCGAATGGCTGCTACCTTGTTGATTTTCAGATAGGTGTCGAGAACATCTCTAACGAAGTCGGCTCCGTCAAGAACGTTTTGTCTTAGTTTTTTATTTTTCTGAGCACACCCGTGTGTCTGCGCAGCAGCGCTTGGTTGATTGCTCTTGATTGCTACTTCTTTCCGTTTCACGTTCACCCGGCCGGCTCGGCCCATTCCCTTCATCGTTTCGGTGTTGCCCACCAGACATCTCTTCGGTCCTTGCTGACCATGATGAGTTCTTCGAACTGCCCGCACCTCGGGGAGGCGGGTCGCCTATTCAGGGATTCGATCACTGCTACGCAGGATCATGTTATCGAGCAGGCATTCCCGCATGGGCACCACCGTGCTTCTGTCGCAACTGACCGCGGCGACAGAACTCTTGATAATCGATCTGGTCACGCAGCAGAATCCAAAGCCGGATTCCCAGCTTTCGTGCGGCGGCTACTTTCGCCTTTCCCAGACCCTTCTGCACCAGCTTGTGCTGATAAAAACGCTGCAACTCCGCATCTTTGCGAACCGCATGCCCCACCGCTTCGCACCACAGAAAACGTAGAAGCGGATTCCCTTGTTTGCTCAAACCGCCCAATCGCTGCCGGCCTCCGCTGGAGTGTTCGCTGGGAATCAGTCCCACATAGCTGGCTACCGCTTTTCCATCCACGAATCGCTTCGGCTCACCCAAAAAGGTTTCCGTCGCCAGAGCCGTAATCGGTCCGACGCCCGGATGAGTCATCAGCCGCCGTGCCTGAGGGCGCTGCGAGGCCAACTCTTCTACCTTTTGGTTTAAGTCGGCGATCTGGTGCTCGAGCTGCTGATACAGCGATTGCAGGGCGGTCCGCTGTTCGGCTGTATAGCGAGTCAGAGACAATGAGGCGATCGTCTGTTGGCCTGCCTTGCTCCACAGCGACGAGCCTCGCCGCAATCCGTGACTGAGTGCGATCGCTTGCAAGGCGTTCTGCACGCGGGTTCGGATGCGTACCCACCGATGCCGATAGAGGATCAGCGAGCGCACGTCCCGTTGTTCACTCGAAGGCATCCAAATCGAAGGAAAGCGGTTTTCAACCAGCAACTGCAACACGAGCGCGGCATCTCGTCGATCATGCTTTTGCTTCCTTGGTTCGGCTGCACGGATCTTCGCCGGATGGCCCACCTGGCAGTCGATCCCCAGTTCCTCCATCAACTCCAGGAACCACTGCATCGAACCGGTCGCTTCGATCCCCACCAGAATCGGACGAGGAAGAGTCGAGTAAAACTCTCGCACCGAATCGCCTTCGTGCTGCAAAGTCTTCTCGACCATCTCCCCCGTCACGACGTTCAACATCGCAACCGCCTGTTGTCGCGCATGTAAGTCCACGCCTATCATCTGCATCTCGGCCTTCCATGAAAAGGAACGGCCGCGTCAAGCCTTGTGAGAGACTTGAGGGAGGTCAGCCATCCTTCCATCCGGGCTCACAGAGTGGCCCATTTTGTCTGACCAGCGAACGCGCCCTATCTCCTTACGGTCTCAAGGACCAGGCCGAGATGCGGGCTGCGTTCATCCCTTCATTTCCTCGTAGGCCTCTTGTCGGTCTCCCCGATTTCCGCGCTGATTCTGGTTCAGGCGGCTGCCTGTCGCAGTCGCAGCGGTTCGTATCGCGTTCCATCCCGCAAGAGATAGAACGCCAAACTCAACATCTTCCTGGCCAGGGCCACTATCGCGGTGCGCACCCCTCGGCGCCGTGCCACTTTCCAAAACCATTTTTGCAAAGGTCGGGCGCCAGGTGCCCGGCTGCGCACCAGGCTGTGCGCTGCTTGGATCCATACCGCGCGCACTTCGCTGCGTCCCTGCCGCGTAATCGATCCTTGCTGTTCTCTCTCGCCACTGGATCGCACCGTCGGCACAATCCCGTTGTACGCAGTCAACTGCTTGGCTCGTCCAAAGCGCCCAATCTTGTCCACGGCAGCGACCAAAGTTAAGGCGCTCACCCTTCCCACGCCGGGAATCGTCTCGAGCCGTGCAACTCGTTCGTCGCTGTGCTCACGCTGTTTCAGCGTCACTTCGACCTGGCGGATCGCTTGAGTCAACTGCTCATAGACTCCCTTCATCGTCTCCAGCAGTGGACGCAGATACTCGGGCAGTCTCTTGGCTTGGAGATCTTTCCACCCTCCTCGGCTTTGAAAAAAGCGCACAGGAAGCATCACGCCCCATCCTCGCAGTAGTCCGCGGGCTTGATTGATCAACCCAGTTCGCTGGCGCACCAGCTGTCGACGCACGCTCAGCTCAGTACGCAGCCGGCGCGCTTCCAGCGATGGCTGATGTACTTCGGGCAACCCGCCCAGTCGCAATAGCTCGGCCAAGGGTTTCGGCGTCCACACGATCGGCTTTCTTTTTTGATTCGGCGATCAACCGCACGCGATTGGGGTTCACCACCACTACTCTCACTCCCAGATCTTTCAACAGTTGACAGATCCAGGGCGTGATCCCGCTTGCTTCCACAGCTGCTTTTAATCCACGGCGGACCCAACGCCCCAGCCCAGCCGCAAAACCCTCCGCACTGGTCATTACCGTCGAACTGCTCACCTTTCGTCCCTTTCGATCCACGATCCAAATCGTGCTCGACTTCATGGTGCATCTATGCCAGCGTAGAACATCGACGACCTCCTGTTGGACCTGCTTGCCTGCAGGTCCGTATGTTGTTCACCACCGATGTATATCACCGGGGATAACCAACCGGAGGTCGTCCCTTTTCATGACATCTCCTCGGTTCCGAGCTTTGCCGGGTGAACACCGCAAAGCTTACTCGAACCGTTTGGAGGCCGCCTTCGTTATGTCATCAGGGATTATCACTAGCTATCTCGTTTTGAGATTGCTAGTGATAAGCGGATTTCTCGACACCCATCCGGCCCTGCGTCGCAATCTCAGGTCAATTCGTTGACTTACCTCCAGGTGCAGCCTAATATCCCGCGAAATGGCGGATGCGCAATCCTTGATCGGGCGCACAATCTCCCACTATCGGATTATCGAAAAGCTCGGTGGTGGCGGTATGGGTGTCGTCTACAAGGGCGAGGACACGAGCCTACACCGGTTCGTGGCGCCCAAGTTCCTGCCGGACGAAGTTGCCCGGGACCCTCAAACGCTGGAACGATTCCGACGGGAAGCGCAAGCCGCATCGGCGTTGAACCACCCGAACATCTGCACCGTTTACGAGATTGGAGAAGAGAACGGTCAAGCCTTCATCGCAATGGAGTATTTGGACGGTGCGACGCTGAAGCACCGCATCGGTGGCCGGCCAATCGAAATCGAAACCGTCCTTGATCTAGCCATTCAAGTAGCGGACGGGCTCGACGCAGCCCACGCCGATGGGGTCGTCCATCGGGACATCAAACCGGCAAACGTTTTCGTCACGAAGCGCGGACATGCCAAGATTCTCGACTTCGGGTTGGCAAAACTCGCGTCATCGCACCGTATCGCCCTGGGCATGAGCGCATCTTCAATGCCCACCGCCGCGGAAGAACTGCTGACCAGCCCGGGCACGACAGTGGGCACGGTGGCTTACATGTCGCCGGAACAGGTGCGCGGAAAAGACTTGGATGCACGCACGGACCTGTTCTCGTTTGGCGTGGTTTTGTATGAGATGGCGACGGGCGCTCTTCCATTTCGTGGCGACACGTCGGGAGTGGTTACCGATGCGATTCTAAACCGGGTCCCCGTTGCGCCTGTACGCCTGAATCCTGAGGTTCCGGCGGAGTTAGAGCGAATCGTCAACAAGGGATTGGAAAAGGACCGGGACCTCCGTTACCAGTCCGCGTCGGAGATTCGGGCTGACTTGAAACCGCTGAGGCGAGATACAAGTTCCGATCGGAGGGTCGCAGTCGATAGCAGCGAAACAGTTCCGGTGAGCAACCCGACAAGTTCTGCGACCGGGGTGACACAGGCGCGCGGGCCCTCCGCCGCAGTAGCGAGCGGAACGATGATCCCCGTTCCGACGGTTCGCCCGCTGGGGCGAAGTCCATGGCTCTTCGCCGGCATTTCGGCCGTTGGTGTGATAGCTGTTTTCGCGGTATGGAAATTTCGATCTCCTTTGCGCCCTTCTGGCAAAACCGACGCGACGCCCATGAAGATTTCCCAGCTCACCACGACAGGCGATGTTGACGTGGGCGTCATCTCTCCCGACGGGCGGCTGGTGGCTTACGTGCGCCAGCAGCACGGGGTGTCGAGCCTGTGGATGTTGCAACTGGCCACCGGAAGCATGGCGCAGATCGCGGAGTTGGCCACGTTGGCATCTCTCGAAGGGGGACCGCGCTTTTCTCCCGACGGGAATTACATCTATTTTTCCACACAGGCACCGGGAGCACCCAAAGCCACCTTGTTTCGCGTGGCGTCGCTTGGTGGCACTCCTGAATCCGTGCTGGACGATGTGCCGTCCACCATCGCGTTCTCGCCGGAGGCGAAGCAGTTTGCGTTTATCCGGAGGGACCTTGCGAAACACCAAAGCTACCTGCTGACGGCGGAGGCGGACGGCTCGAAAGTACACATCGTGGCCACGAAGAAGGAGCCGCAGGCATTTGTGGATGTCGGGCCCGCCTGGATGCCCGATGGCCAGCACGCCGCCGTTGTCTCCCGGGAAAATGTCGCGCGCGACGCCAAAAACATCGAGGTGGTGGACTTAAAAACGGGAGCGTCCGCTCCGCTGGGCAATCTCAATTGGAATGAGATTGGTCGTCTTTCGTGGCGATCCAGCCCGGACGCAATCGTATTCGCCGGATATGAGAAGCTGGGAAACTATCGGCAGCAGATTTGGGAATTGCTCTACCCGAGCGGCGAACTGCGGCAGATTTCGAACGACCTGAATTCCTATTTCGTTCCGGAACTCACAGCGGATGGCAACAAGCTTGTGGCCGGGCAGTTGCTTCCGCGTGCTGGCTTGTGGCTGGCGCCGACCTCGAACCCGGGCTCAGCGAAGCAAATCACTCCGGGAACCACGCGCTGGGATGGAGCCGGGCTGTCCTGGACCGGGAACACGCACCTTATTTACGCCTATATCGGCGGCAGCAACTTTCGAATAGCAACGCTGGAGCTTGGGGGAGAGCAGCCCGCGGACTTACACCTGCCAGGCGAGGCGTTGTTGTGGCCCGCCTCGTGCGGCAGCGGCATTGTATACGTGCGGGGTGTCAAACATGATTACTCAATCTGGCGCGTGGACTTGAATAGCGGCGTGCCGCAGGCGCTCGATCCCGGTCCATCCAGTTTTATTCCGGTCTGCTCCCCGGACGGCAAGTTCGTGGTTTACACAAGAGCTGAAGGGAGTGAGGCCCGTATGATGCGCGTGCCGACAATCGGCGGAACGCCGCAGAAGCTCAACGATCTGTTCATGCAATGGCCCGCGATGTCGCCGGACGGTCGCCAAGTCGCCGCGTTTTACTTTGCGGACCCGGAGGGCGTGCCCAAGCTGGCTGTGGTCGCTGCCGAGGGCGGCCCGCCAACTCAGGTGATCGACATGCCGAAAGATTTGGACTTCACGTTTGCCCCAACAGGGCTTGGCTTGCACGCCGGACGGCCACAGCGTCATTTTCCCGGTCAAACAAAAGGGAGTGACCAACCTTTGGATCCAGTGGATCCAGCCGCTAGGAGCACCCCAGGGAAAGCCAGCGCCGCCGCGGCAGTGGACTCATTTCTCGACGAACAGCGTACGGCGCTACGCGATTTCGCCCGACGGCAAGCAAGTAGCGCTGGCACGCGACAGTTCCACTTCGGACCTTGTGCTGATCACCCACTTGCCCTGAAGCGCGAGCCTTCGATTCGTAGCTGGCCCCCGGGCTCTATTCAGCGGTTCACCTGGGTCATCTCGGCAATTCTTCAGACGCGGGGCCTGGCCCGAAATCGCTTGCACTGCCGGGTTCCATCGTCGCGGACATATGGACAGAAAACCCCAATGTTCATGGGGCTGTTCTTCGTCCATTCGTCCACAAGGAAATTATGAAAAAATGACGAAGTTGGGTCGAATAGCAGGATAGGTGATGGCATAACGAAGTCGGCCTCGCGACGAGCCGAGTAAACTGTGTGGTGTCCAGACCTAACAGAGCTCGGATCGAAGGAGGCCGAGATGAAAATTATAGGATGCGATCTACACGCTCGACAACAGACGATTGCAATGTTGGATACGGATACAGGGGAGTTGGAAGAGAAGACCCTCGAACATCAAGGCGAGACAGTGCGGAAGTTTTATTCCGCACTGTCTGGTTCGATTCTGGTGGGGATCGAAGCGACCGGCTCGATGCAATGGTTCCTGGAGTTGATGGAAGAGCTGGGGATCGAATGCCGCGTCGGTCATCCAGCGAAAATCCGCAAAGCAGAAACACGCAAACAAAAGCATGATCGGCGGTCTGGATCATGATGCGTGATGAGATTGATTACCAAGAGTTCTGCCGTCGAGGAAAAGCGCGGCAGGAAAGCGGTAGTGTCCGTGCGGGGATGCCTGATCGCAACAGTGGTCCTGCGGAGCAGTGACCGGATCAAGTGAATAGGCTACCCGCCTCCCCCAATTGCGGGGAGTTCGAATACATCATCATGGTCGCGCGTGATCGGAGAGATGTCTGGTGGACAACACTGAGTCGATGAAGTGACACGAACCGAGCCCGTAGGTTGGACACGGACAACAACTCGAGAATTGCGGCGCAGCGCCCAGAAAAAACAACGGGACTGCACAACGGTAGGAGTGTGTGCGAAAGAAATAAAAAAAAGAGTTAAACACTCTTGACGAGGCCGACTTCGTTAGAGATGTTGCGAACAGGGATTATCACTACCTATCTCAGTCTGAGATACGTGGTGGGAAGAGGAATTCATTAATATCTATCTGGATCGGAATAATCTTGGTCACTCTTCTGAGCGTCGTTTCCGATTGCCCTACCAATCGTCCACTGATCGTCCTCGGGCCTGCTCTGGTGGCCAATTCGTTGTTTCCACAACAGGAGAAGCATACGATGCACAGGCCGGATGTCTAAGTCGAAAACTCCGTTTGGAGGTGTTCCTTGCGAGTTCACATTTTGCGGATTTTGGCGTTGTTGTGTGTGGCGGTAGTTCCCTGCCAGTCACAAGACAAAGTGACGATTCTCTATGATGCGTTCGGGGAATCGAAGGAGCTTACGAAGGATTGGGGATTTTCCGCTTTGGTAGAACACAATGGAAAGCTGATTTTGTTCGATACGGGGAATGATGCCTCGATTTTCGAACACAATGTGAAGGCGCTGGGCGTAGATCTGACGAAGCTCGATTTTGTGGTGATCTCACACCGGCACGCAGACCACGCGACTGGGTTGAAGTACGTGTTGAGCGTGAATCCGAACGTTACGGTGTACGTGCCGTCAGACGGTTCGAATGGGTTTGGGGGAGCACCGATTCCAAAGACTTATTTGCGGGCCGACGAGAGTTTGCCTGCCAAGATGCGGTATTACGGTGGAACAGAGCCGGAACACTTCATATCGGGCAAGCTGTATGACAAGGGGAATTTTGTGTTGGTGAATGAAACGACGGAAGTAGCGTCGGGGGTTTTCTTGGTGCGAACAGTTTCGCAGAAGAAGGGAACGCTGGAGCTTCCGGAATTGACCCTGGCGATCAAAAGGCCGAATGGATTGCTGCTGATAGACGGGTGCTCGCACGCGGGGATTGAGACGATTCTGGAAGCGGCAAGCGCAGTGGATCCGAGGACGGAGATTGTGTTTGGGGGATTGCATCTGGTGACGACGCCAACGGAAGAAATAGATGTGCTGGTGGAGAATGTGAAAACGAAGTGGAAGGTGCAAAGGATTGCGCCGGGACATTGCACAGGTGAGCCGGCGTTTGCGCGATTGAAGAAGGCGTACGGGGAAGATTATTTGTATGCGGGGCTAGGGACGAAGGTGGAATTGTCCGATACTCTCACTCACTAGGCGTTGGCTCAGTGCATCGGTATGAACTCGCAGCCTCTCCGAAGGGTGGGCGGTTGAAGCGAGCAATTACCGACCTGTCGAGAACAGGTTTATCACTAGCTATCTCAGTCTGAGATTGATGGTGCGAAGAGGAGTGGCTGTTGAAAAACTCGCTCACTCGGAATTTGAAAAAATTGGATCGCATCAGGAAGCTCTACAAACGATTTTTCCGAGTCTCCTGGACATTTTCTATCACCCGATTTTCGACTTTTTTCAGAAAAACCGACTTTTTCAACAGCCACAGGATTTCCCAACACCTATCCAGGGCAGGAGCGCCCTGGTCCATCTGCCAGCTAGTTTCAGATAATCTGACTTATCGGGCACGTGGGTCGCGACGCCTACTGGCTCGCCGTCGCCTCCTGCTCCAGTTTTGCGACGGTTTTTTTCAACCAGCTGAGGACACTAGCTTGGAGTTAGTAGGGATCGCCTTCGGTCTTGAGTGACTCGACGGTGTCACCCTTTTCGTTCAGCGGGATCTTGTGGTAGATGTCGTCGTTCTTGTTGCGCACTTCAGCTGGCGCAAACTCGCTCAAGATGCAGCTCGAACATGCATGCTCTTTTTCCTCTAGCCCTACGTTCAGGCAGGTGATCGAGTCACGGAAGATCTCCGGGGCGGGGCGGGCTTCCCGAACTGAGGGTAGTATCCCCCCTTCTCGATCATCTCGATCTCAAACCTCAACTGCTGAATCATTTCTATCTTGTCGACGCCCATTGCCGTACTCCTTTCCGTCAGCCCGGCGATTGCCATTCCAACTCTAATCAGTGTCACGTGTGGACCACACCTACTTGATATTCCAGTCAGGGATTCCGCTGCAGGGTCGATTACTAGTGGCATGCGGATTTATCAACCTCGATGCCCAGGATGAAATCATTTCCCCTCGACGACCTCGATAGCGGCAGACATCCGGTCTATGCGCGACTCTGAGTGCAGAATGCGACGCGCGGCGCAGCCTGGATTAGCTCGCTATCGCTGCCTTCGCGAACGTTTCCTCCCTGATGCCGAGCACAACGCGCCCATTTACTTGGCCCCTTTTGAGCCGGCTGAAGATGTCATTAATGGATTCCAGTGGCAATGTCTCAATCGTCGCCTTTACTTTGCCCTCTGCGGCGAACGCAAGTGCTTCTTCAAGATCCAGGCGAGTGCCAACGATGGAGCCCCGTATCGTGTTGCCGTTCAGAACTATGTCGAAAATCGAAACCGGAAACTCCCCGGGCGGGAGACCATTGAGAACGCAAGTCCCTCCGCGACGAAGCATGCCGACCGCTTGCTTGAACGCGATCAATGAAACCGCCGTTACCAGCACTCCATGCGCGCCGCCGATTTGTTTTTGGATTTCCTTCACAGGGTCCTTTGTTTTCGCATCAACCGTGATATCGGCTCCAAGCTTCCGCGCGAGCGCCATTTTTTCTGGTCCCAGGTCCACCGCCGCGACGTGCAGTCCCATGGCCTTCGCATATTGGATAGCCACGTGGCCCAAGCCGCCCACTCCTGAGATTACAACCCATTCACCGGGTCGCGCCCCAGTCTGTTTCAATCCTTTGTAGGTCGTGACGCCAGCGCAGAGGATCGGGGCCGCATCCACAAACGAGAGATTCTTGGGAATTCGCCCCAAGTAATCTGCTTGCCCCAATGCGTATTGCGCGAAACTTCCGTTCACTGAATATCCGGAGTTTTGTTGCTCCAGGCAAAGCGTTTCCCATCCGGACAGACAGTACTCGCAATGTCCGCACGCGCTGTGCAGCCATGCGATTCCCACGCGATCGCCTTCTTTCAAATGGGTGACTCCCGACCCGACAACTGCCACAATCCCTGCTCCTTCATGACCAGGGGTAAAGGGCAGCTTTGGCTTGATTGGCCAATCGCCATCCACAGCATGCAGGTCCGTGTGACATACTCCAGTCGCAAAAACTTCTACCAGTGCTTGCCCGGGCCCAGGTGTTGGGATTGGAACTTCTCGCACCACCAATGGCTCTCCAAATTTCTCAACGACCGCTGCTTTCATGGTTCTTGTCTTTGACACTTTTCACCTCCTTGTCCACCCGAAATGCCATCACTCTAGCGCTGGTTCGAGCATCTGTATGTCTCATTTGGCACACTAGTTTGTGATATGGGTCACACCGGCGGGTGGGATCGATAATTCTCTAGTTGCCTTTGTTGTTCCAGGGAAAGTCGATCGTAACCCAAATTACCGCAGGCCGCCGAGTAAGTACACGACCACCGCGACGAGCACGACCGTCCCAACGATTCCAAGGCCCCCACCTGTTCCCCACCGGGAATATCCGTAATATCCGCCGCCGCAGCCGAACACCAACAGCAGAATAACAAGTAGCAATAGCATTGAAGGTCTCCTTTCAGTGTGTAAACGCCTTTACATCTCAACCGCATCCTACCCGCAGCCTATCCTCATATCTGTTCTCTTTAGGACAGTGCATTCTGTCTGACGCAGCCGATGTTTCGAGCTGCATTGGGAGCGCCCGATAGAGCAATAAGCGGTCTAGCGCGTGATGCGGTGGATGAATTTGAGATGCGTGGATGAACCACTGCGGGAGCGCATCTCGATACCTTCAACGATAGTTGGCCGCCTGCAGTTCGAACATCTCTGCATATCGACCACCGATCCCTACCAGCGTCTCGTGCGACCCCTGTTCGACGATTGTTCCATTCTCGAGGACAATGATTCGGTCTGCCATTCGAACTGTAGAGAAACGGTGAGAAATCAAAAGAGCCGTCTTGCCCTCGGTGAGCTCACCGAATCGCTCGAACACCTCATGCTCGGATTTCGCATCCAGCGCCGCTGTCGGTTCATCGAGGATCAGCAACTGGGCATCACGCAGATAGGCCCGGGCCAGTGCAATTTTCTGCCACTCTCCACCCGAGAGATCAACTGCCTCTTCGAATCGGCATCCGAGGGCCTGTTCGTAACCCTTGGGCAGATTTCGAATAAATGAGTCTGCCAGGCTCTTGCGAGCGGCTGCACGGATGCGAAATGGATTGTCTTGCTCCTCGATTTGACCGATAGCGATGTTTTCACAGACGGTCATCTCGTAGCGTGTGAAGTCCTGGAAGATGACGCCAATCTCCTTCCATAGATCTTCCAGGTCGTACTCACGGAGGTCTACACCGTCCAAAAGGATCTGGCCTCCAGTCGGATCGTACAAACGCGTAATGAGCTTTACGATGGTTGTTTTCCCCTGGCCATTCTCCCCAACCAGAGCTATTCGCGACGAAGGTTCCAAGGTAAAACTGATGTTGTTAAGGACGAGCCTTGGATTTGATGGGTATGAGAACGAAACATTCTTAAACTCAAAGCCTCGCCGAATTGGTCGCGGAGCAGGCAGTGCGCCAGGTTTCGAGAAAATCCTAGGCTGCACCGAGAAGAATTTAAGCAAGTCGGTCATGAACATCGCTTGGTCAGCAATTACAGAAAAAGTTGAAAAGAAGGCTTGGATGTTCGTGCTGGCACCCGCAATCGCTCCTGCTAACAGGGTCATGGTGCCGAGAGTCAGTGCGCCCGTAACCGTCCGATAGATGACGAATGCATAGGTTCCGTAGTAACCAACTGTACCCAGAAGCGTCAAAAATGATCCAAAGATGAGTTTACGCTTTGCCAGTCCCACTGTTTGGCGGTGGAGCTCATCGGATAGCGCTGTGTAACGGTCCACGAGGTACGACCCCAGTCCGAATAGTTTTAACTCCTTGGCATTTTCCTTACTGCCGCCCAAGACCCTCAGGTAGTCCATCTGGCGGCGAGTGGTAGTCTGGCGGAAATTCAGCGAATAGCCTAAAAATGCGAAGTGGGTCTCGCCGAGGAAAGCCGGAACGACGCAGATGATGAGAGCGAAAAGAAGCCACGGAGAAAAGAAGAAAATGCTAGCCGCCAGGCTGGCTGCTGTTATGGCCTCCTGGAACAGCCGTCCGGCCGACTGAATCATTATCAAACGGTCCGTGCCTTGCACTCTGGCACGCTCCATCATGTCGTAAAACAGCGGGTCCTCGTAACTGGTCAGGTCAAGACGCGCAGCATGCTTCACAATTCGGGTGCTGATGTGGCGAGTGAATTTGTCGGCCAGCACGCTGTCGCAGAAATCGAGGACACGGACCAAAATTGTACCCAAGCTCGCGAGGATAAATTCCAGTACAACCAACCACCAAAAATTCGCCGGCAATGCGCGCTGGTGTGACAGGAAAGCGTAAATGGCATCGATGATTAACTTAGTCACCGCCAACATAGCGAGCGGGATCAGAGAGGCAGCCAATCTGGCCGAAAGGCCTGCCACGACGATGCTCGGAGCGGATTTCCACACCATTCGAACGATCGGAGGAGTGTTGCTGCACAGCGCCTTCAGCCGTTCACGCCATTTGGGACTTGGCTCTTGAGTACCTTGGCCAATCGCTGTGTCCACGGAATTCATGGTATGTAACCTTTTGTCGGGCTACAGAGGTCCTCTTTATCTAGCGATGTGACAATATGCGTATTTGGGTGATACGTCATGCGCATGGGGAGCAAACCAAACCCCAAAAAGAGCTGTGGCAAAAGTCGTTCAAAGAATTTCTGACCTCCCGGGAGCAATCAAACTGAGAGTCGAAGGAAGCTACAAAGTGTGATCGCTTTTTAGAACGGGCATCAGCAACCAGGTGTGCTCATCCGCACAATTCAAACGCGATGACACGGCGGTCAGTTAACCCGAGACTGGATTCTAGTGAGCAGCTGTCCTTGGGACCTTGTGAATTCGAGGGTCTCTTTCTTAAGAAAGGTCAAACCTCTGAGCGCATCTTCGAGAGCCTGTTCTTCTGTGTGTCTCTTAGAGCTGCTTTGGATTTCCTTTAAGCGCACAAAAATCGCCCTTTCAGCGAAATCAACGCGCCCGACAAGTTTCCTCTGGTCGGACTCCATCAAAGCTTCCAGGTACGGTCCTTGCCATTCTGGGAATTCTAGGTCGGTCATCGGTAATCCTCACTGCTCGCTGCTTCGGCCTGCCTTTGGCCGTTGATGCGCGCATTGTAGAGGCAGTCGTTGCGAGCATCTGTACACTTCTGCACACTTTCTCCCATTCACATTCTGAGTTTATAGGTCGAGACTGCCGACTCGACCTGGGAAGAACCCTTACTGCTTCCCGACCTTCCACAAATTGTTCGGATTGTGTGCCGAATTGAACATCCGTCGTGGAAACTAATGGTGCAAAATGGCTCATCGGTATTCGGAATTCGAGGATCTTGTTCTCGGGGAGGCGACAATGTTTGGATACGGACTGATCGGAACTATCGTGCTTATCTGTGTGATCGTTTGGGTCATACGCAGCTTGTAACAGCAGAATCGCATTACCAAAGAATCCGGCCGATTCAAGTCACCATCTGCTCGGCCGAGCATGGAATGCGTCATCGTTCTGTTTTCCATCCATTTTCTCGAGGCAAGATAATAAAAAGGTAATAAAAATGATAGTTGAAGCGAAACAGCAGTATCGCGGAGTTCCCTGTCTTCATTGCCATCAACCAATTCCGCTTTCGTCCTTTGCAGCAAGCAAAGAATGTGGTTTCAAAGAACAGGAGGCGAGCGGTCGTGATGAGTCTACCGTGCGGTCGTTTACCGTGTGCTCTTTTACGCTGCGCTGCCGAGTGTGTGAAAGTGAAGGCCGATACACCGCCTTGGATGTGATCGACTGCAACGGAATTCCAAGGATACGAAGTTCGCAGGTACGCAAACCTCTGCCGATTTTTGCGAGTTGACGAAACCGCAATCGAACGCAAAGATTGTTTACCTAGTTTCGGATCAAAGAGATTGTTTGTAAGTGTGCGGTACGGAACATCTTTGCGCCTGCGCCAGATCTATAGTCGAGGCTACCGTGATGAAGACTAAACTGTTTTTGCGTCTAGTGTTCCCCCGCAAGCGAAGAGACATCGCACGTTTCAGAAGAACCAGGTCTTCAGATGTTCTTGCGCCCGGAAGCAAGGAGATGAAAACATGCTTGGGATAATTGCCGCAGTTCTGATTGTTTTATGGCTGTTAGGACTTTTCGCGTTTCATGTAACGACCGGTTTCATTCACGTCGCCCTAGTTGTGGGCGTGATTTTGCTCGTGGTGCATTTCATGCGAGGCGGAACAGCAAGCGTTTAGGACCGCAGTCGACGACAGCTCTAGTCACGCGCAACAAGTCGCGCCGAGCCTTCAGTTTGAGGGCAGCTCAACTGCATAGACACTCGAAAAAACAGCCACGCAAAGAGGTCGCCAATGACTTTTGCTCCGTTTAATACGGTGGTACCAGTGATCGCTGCCTTTGTGGTCTTTATTTTGGGCTACGTCGCGCTTTTTGTTTCTCTAATGATTTGTTTTTTCCTTTTCCTGGTTACCACAAAAGGCATATACGAGGGCGCGAAGAAAGTCCGGACGTACGCGGCGCGATCAGCCCCGCAAATACCTTCATTTTCATCTGATGTCGACACTGCGGACCCTAGAAAGAGGCCATACCTTATCCCGGCCTTGAGATGATGACCTTGTCGAGCGTCCGATCGACTGGGGGCCAGAATTTAGAAGATTCCACGGAAATCCAGGAAGAAAATCGGTCAGATGGAAGAAGCTATCGAAAAACTGTGGGGCGGAAAGGCTCCGCAAAATTGGGACGCCACAAATCATGAATTTGAAACCAAACAACCGATCGAAACTGGAGGCAGATCATGGATCTATCAGCGATAAGCATCACGAATATAGCCCTTGCTGTTGCGGTGTTGATCATCGTAGGTACTGGCATTTGGCTATTTGTTAGCAAACGCCGAACGGACAGACTGCGCACTCAGTTTGGTAGCGCTGAGTACGCCCGCGCAGTGAAAGAAGGCGGAGGCCAACGGAAAGCAGAAGCGGTACTGGACGAGCGAGCTGATCGGGTGGAGGCCTTGCACGTCCGAGAGCTGGCTCAGGGTGATCGCACGCGGTTTGTCGACTCTTGGGCCAAAGTACAGGCCCGATTCGTTGACAGCCCCGGTGGTGCCGTAACGGATGCCGACCAACTACTGGGCGACGTGATGTCCACGCGAGGTTATCCGGTGGGAAACTTCGAACAGCGAGCCGCGGATATCTCGGTGGATCATCCGCTCGTTCTCGAGAACTACCGTGCAGCCCACAGAAGCGCACTTCTTCAAACGCAGGGCAAGGCCAGCACAGAAGATTTGCGTCAGGCTATGATTCACTACCGCACGCTGTTTGAGGAGCTGGTTCGAGAGCCAGAGATGGCGCGCGCGAAGGGCGCATAATTGACGCCCTTCGTCCAGTCGTTTGGATAATTGCATCATTCGTGGAGGACGACGCTGAGAAGCGAGTTGTCGATCTGAAGACCGCCGTTGTACTTGATGAAACCTAACTTCCGGAACTTATTCATAAAAAAGTTTACGCGGGAGCGCGTGGTGCCGACCATTTCGGCGAGCATCTCTTGCGAAACTTTGGGAAGAACCCGTTGGAGTTTGTCTTCCTTGCCATAGCGCGCGAGGAGTAAGAGCGTACGCGCCAGCCGCTTCTCGCTGGAATTGAAAAGCTGATCGACCAGATCCTCCTCAATTCGGATGTTCCTCGCCAGCATGAACGAGATGAAACGATCGGAAAACTCATGCTCGGAGTGAAGGACCCGAACCATCTCTGATTTTTCAATGATCAAGGCGGTGGTTGCCGCGATTGAGGTTGCCGTCCCAATCCGGATCGGCTGGCCGGCGAGGCATCCCTCGCCAAAGAAATCCCCCGGCCCCAAGACAGCCACAACCGCCTCTTTGCCGGATTCATTCACGACGGAGAGCCTTACTCCGCCTTTCTGAATGTAGAAGACACCCCTACACGGATCGCCCTGCGAGAAGATCGTTTCCTTCGTCTTAAATTCCGCGACCTTCCGGGCGACACCCGCCGAATCGAGAAATTCGTGGGCGTTGAAAGCCTTCTTGGCATCGGCTTTCGAGCGATTTGGACGCTTCGGAGCCACGGCTCTTCTTAGTTGTATCGTAGCACACGGTGACAAATTCGCAAGAGAAGCGAGAATGTGTGCCCAAGTGAACAGATACGTCTGCGGGCTCCTTCTAAGATGAACGGTGTGTCATTGAAAGAACACAACAGACCGCGTCGGGCGATTAACGTCTGGCGCACGGATTCGCAGCAATGGAGACAACACTCATGAAAGTACTCGGATTCATCAGCGCAACCGCCCTGTTTTTGCTTCTCGGAGCGAATCTTCCTGCATTCGCACAGGAAGCGCACCAGCAAGAGAGCGCTAAGCCAGCACAGCACGAGGCGCAGGCTAAGCCTGCTGCAAAGCAGCAACAAGCCCAACCTCAGAGACAGGAACAGCAAGCAAAACCTGCAAAACAGGAGCAGGCAGCAAGACCGCAGAATCAGCAACAGCAAGCTAAGCCACAGCAAGAGCAGCAGGCGAGGAGCCAACAACAGAACCAGCAGAACCATACACAGCAACAGGCGAAGAGCCAAGAACAGAATCAGCAGACGCATACACAGCAACAAGCCAGAGGCCAGCAACAGCAGCAAGGGAATCAACATCAGCAACAGGTCAAGACTCAGCAGAACCAAGAACAGAGTCAGCAGCACCAACAACAGCAAGCCAATGGTTATACGCAACAATCACAAGGCCAGTACGCACGAAATGGTCAGAAAGATCGGTACGGACACGAATACAACGAAAGTCACTTTGGTCCCAACCATCATGCCCGCTTCGAGGAAAATGGTGGGCGCTACTACAACGGACGCCGGGAGTACTCTTACGGCGGCTATTGGTTCTATGCAGGAGCATATCCGGCGTGGTTTTACCAGCAGGACGTGTACTTCGTGCTGGGAGCGGATGGGCTATGGTATGCAGTGGCATACGGCGACCCTTCTCTAATGTTCCAAGTCAATATCGGATAGCGCGATCGCAAGGCTGACGGTGCAGGTGACAAATCAGAAGGCCAGTTCTTCACCGTAGAGCCTTCGGAATTCGTTGAGTGTACGGACGCAGGGCGACCGCATTCAGGGTCGCCCGCTTTCACGTCTCAGGAGGAGCGTTATGGATGACTCTCAAATCGAATTGCTGACGAAAGAGGAAAGGTTACTAGAGGCAGAGATTACGCAATTACAAACCACCGGAATAGCTGCTCAGGCTGCCAGTAAACAGGCGGATTTGGATAAAATCCGTGTCGATCTGAAAAAGCAATATCGAGAAATTTGGTAGGTAAGGAACCGAAGAAACTTGAGGAAGAAATGTCTCGTCGAATTCGAGATATGTACGGTCGTTCGCTTGGATCCTTATCGTCTATTGCCGGCGGGTGCGGACCAATAGACACGGGCCATCCTGACACGCGTGTGTCCGACATCCCGGCCAACTCTTCCTCAAATTGTTGGAATTGTGTGCCAAATGGAACATACATTGACTGGGCGGTTGGTTCAAAGTGATGCGTCGGGATTCTGAATTCGAGGATCCTGAGGAGGCTACAATGTTGGGATATGGACTGTTAGGAACCATAGTGGTTGTCTGTGTGATCATTTGGATCTTACGCGCGTTGTAAACCAATAAGGAATACGCTCTGCCTACGTGCGATAACACCGATCCTAACTCCGTTCGACCGGCCCTTTGAACAGGTGTTCAGAGAGATTATGCGATATGTGTAGCAAACTTCCGCGCCTAGCTGCGCCGCCGAAGTACACGCTCAAATGGTCAATAACGAAAGCTTTTCAGAGCTTCAATCAGATCAAATACTTTCATTTCATCTGATGTTGGCGTGACTTGAAAATGCACTCAAACAGGCTTCGGAGACGTTCAGCGTCCGCGGCCGCAATTCTGATCATGGAGGTCAGCGATGATTCGTAAAGTTACTTTCACTGTGTGTTTCATGCTTCTCGCGGTAGTGGTCTACGCCGCGAACAAAGAACAAAACCGGCTGGAAAATTGTGGCGTCGTGATGCAAGAAATCATGAATGTCCCCGACAACATCCCGCAAGAGGTGATCGAGAAGGCTGAGTGCGTAATTGTGTTTCCCTCCGTTCTGAAGGCGGCATTCGTGGTCGGTGCAAGCTATGGCCGCGGCGCTATGGTTTGCCGCACCGGGCAGCATTTTCGGGGGCCATGGGGCTCTCCCGCGATGTACGCGCTCGAAGGTGGCAGCGTCGGATTCCAAATCGGCGGAGAAGCCACCGACCTCGTTCTGCTCGTGATGAATGAAAGAGGCGCGGATTCGATTCTCAACAGCAAAGTCAAATTGGGCGGAGATGCCTCGGTGGCGGCAGGCCCAGTAGGACGCGACGCTTCTGCGGACACGGATGCGTACATGCGTGCTGAGGTTCTCAGCTACTCGCGTTCGCGCGGCCTTTTCGCTGGCATTTCGCTCGAGGGTTCGACGCTGCGCCCTGACGATGACGCCACCCAAGATGTCTATGGCCGCAAACTGACGGCGAGGGAGATCGTGATCGGCGGAAAAGTTAGAGTTCCGGAATCCGGCCGTCATCTGGTTAGGGTACTCGACACGAATTCGCCGAGAAATGAATCAAGGAAAGAGTCAGCAAGCAAGTAGTAGCTAGAATGCTTACCGCTGTTCTTTCGTGTGCCGGAGTGGGAGCTTGATAAACGCTGATAACGAGCTCCCATCCCGTTCACAGCATCCGTCTACACTCTCGCAACGCTCAACATCCGCCCGGCCGAGCATTGAATTTAGTCTCTATCCTCACGAGCGAGGTAATAATGATAGCCGAAGCGAAACAGCAATATCGCGGAGTTCTCTGTCTTCATCGCCACCAACCGATTCCGCTTTCGTCCTCTACGGCAGCCAACGAAGGCGGAGTCGGAGGACAGCCGACGAGCGGTAGTGACGAACTTATCGTACGCTCGCTTTCCGTGCGGTCGTTCACCGAGCGCTCGTTTGCGATGCGTTGCCGGGCGTGCGAGGGAGAGGGCCTTTACACCGGTTCAGACGTGATTGCATGCGACGGCACGCCGAGGACAAGGATCTCGCGGGCACGCAAACAGCCTACTAAATGGCTCGAAGAACGTACTCGCTCCCTGTCCAATCTGACAAAATCAACAGTAAAGGCATCGCGCAATCGAACTCAATCGGTGGGCCTGAGGCTAAGCGTGGGGCGGGATAGGCGCCTCCGCCCCAATATAGACGGGACCTAAGCCCAAGCTCTGCCGGCGACGCGAGTCACTTCGACTAGCGAATCGGCGAATTCGAGTGTTTCTTTCGAGAGACGAAGCAAACCGTCCAAGGCGTCTTGGATTGCTTGTCCTTCCACAAGCTCTATTGAGCTGGTTCGCATTCCCTGCAAGCGCCAAAAGATGGCTGTTTCCGCCGCATGGATTCGTTGAAGCAGTTCCTGTGGGTTTAAATCGGTCAAAGTCTCCGGAGAATGCGTTTGCCGTTCCAAGTATTTTAGATCATTCATAACTACTCCATCCGCCGCTTGCGGCCTCGGGCCGCGCTTCTACAGTTCGAACGATGATATTTAGAAATTTTGCTTCTGGATTGCTGTTCCCTTGTGGATACATTCTCAAGACGAGGAAACAACAAGAAACTTGCGGGGAGTGCCAGAGCGCCAGACAAAAGCTATATAGAAGTCTCGATCCTAATCGCTCTCAGCTCCGATTGTGCTGTAGTGTGGGCCAGCATTTTGAGACCCATTGAATTTTTATAGGTTCAGTGGTGAATCGCGTAGTCGATGAAGATGGCAGAACTGATTATGCCCGTAAATCCAAGGAGGGAAACACCCGCAAAGAATAGCAAATCGGGAATCGAATCAATTCGTTCTCGCAACTGGCGGATCATTCGTGCCTCCACTGCGCACGCCTGAATGTGAGGTGCCGGGCACCGACTGTCGTCAATCTTTCGAAGGGGGCTTCCGCGCAGGTGGATGCGGACGCGATTACGACACCATCGGTGCCCCGGCTTGCGCGCATTTATAACGCGAGCACTTTTCTGTTTCTGTTCAGTTTTGCACACATTTGAAAAGGACGTTTTGCATACCTCGGAACTGTGCAAAAGGGAACTGTATGGCTGCCACCCCGACTGTCATGATGTAAGCATGCCGCATAATAAAAGTAAGACACCATCTAATGAGGCGACGCGTGTCAGCGTCAGGGAGGAAATGGCAAAGCCGCGCGTGGCGAGGTCAGCGAAAATAGCGGAATTGAATCTGGATATCTCACGAATTCCAGAACAGCCGAGCACGACGATGCCCGGGATTGTAAACAAGATAATTCCGTCTCGGCACACGAGCCAACCGGAAAAGGTGCAAATTGCCGTCAACGGAACCGATCAACGATATCGAAATCTCCGAATTGAAAACACCTTGACGGATGAACACGGCGATGACGTAAAGCTCAAAAAAGGCGCTCACGTGGATGTCACCGTGACTGCCAAAGCCGACTGATTGT
The DNA here is from genome assembly GCA_963729525.1 of uncultured Acidobacteriota bacterium. Taxonomy (GTDB): domain Bacteria; phylum Acidobacteriota; class Terriglobia; order Acidiferrales; family UBA7541; genus Palsa-295. Next base: position 285,269 of record CAVSOB010000002.1, on the reverse strand, counting down.
GTGCAAAGTAGGACAGACAGCCGAACCGCGACCCGAGTAAATTCAGTTCGTTCGCAGCAATCTAGTTCCTCTCAGAGCGAAGTCCAGCCCCTCATTCTCAGGCGCTCAGGCGATACCAGGAGAGATTTGGAGGCCGAGGGAGGCTGTTCCTTCGCTTCAGTGATGAAGAGCAAGAATTAAGAGAAGAGAAATCTGGTGATGTACAAACGGTTTATTGTGCTGCTCGGAATATTTCTGGGTAGCCACGCGCCGGCGGCAGCACAGACACCCGCAGTACAGACACCCGTAGTACAGATCGTCCTGGCGCACGCGTATGTTGCGCCGGCCATAACGATGCTCCGACCCGTATCGGCCCCTCTGCCGGCCGCCTCCTTCCAGGTGTACCAGTATCCCCAAAAATCCCCCGCCTATTTCGATCATGTTTTCGCGGGAGCCTACGAACGTGACAACAGCCTTGAGCGCCTTTCCCCGACGGAAGAGGTTAAGACTTTGTTTCTCACGCGGACGAGCTTGCCGCTCGCCCAATTCTGGAGCGGACGGTTGCGGCTTGATGGCGTTATAGGCACCCTTAACATGCAAAACGTTCAGCTCGGTCCTTCGGCCTCTGGCGGTCTGGGGGACTTTCGTCCCCCGCGACAAAGTTATCCCGGCGGGCCTCGGTCGCTCGATCTCTACGGGGTCAGTGTGAGCTATCACTTTGGCCGAGCCGCGCGGACGGGAAGCCCGCCCCACTTATGGCGGTGCCTCTCGCGGTTTGTGGGCAGCATTCTAAATTGAACTGTCACCCTGTCACGCTGAGCCTCTCGAACTGAAGGCGCTCACTTCTCCATCACAAACATGTAATGGCATACCTGACATGCCGGTTCGCCAACTCGGTGGGAGAACCATTATCCGTCGTTCCGATCTTGCCCCGCATGCCACGCATCATGCGAAGAAAGGTCGCCGGGCTGATACGGAGCTCGTTGCACACGTGTCTGCCGGTTTGACCAGCGACGAGAGCCCGCAGTGCGATTGCGTTTGCGCCGGTCAATGATGGGTCCAACTGGAAAGCTCAAGCGTGGTTGATACTAATTAATTTGAGACTTGAGCTTCATCGGTTCACCGATCTGTTTTGCTACCGGCCCATCGCTTTATGACGGAGCTCGGCGGTCTTGGCCAGACCAACTAACCAGTGACGTCAATTGTCGGGGGCACGCAGGCCAGCTTGCGATAATGCAAATGGTGGAAATATAGGCCAAGTGCCTGATTCGAGATCTATCGTTCGCTGTGGGGCGTTTAATGATGAACCGAAGATTTGGGAGCCGCTGCGGCCGATTGCTGCGATCGACTGCGGTCCTAATTCCATATGCTTTGCGCAGTGCGCGGCTGACGGCCCGTGTTTCGGCCGTGCGCGTCACCGCCTTGCCACGGAAACTGCCTGCCAACTCGGATCGAGGGTGCAGTCATAAACTTCTCCGCGACAGCCGCTGGACGACGGAGCAAAGCCCGATTCCATAGACCTTGCGTAAGGCCCGATTGACAGCACGAGTCTCCGCAACGCGCATCTCTGCGCCTCGAACCGTAGCCGATGCGTTAGAGGGATCAGCATCCCCGTGACCTACGAAGCCCCGTGAGCCTGGCGATTTGCAGACTGTTGCTCTAAAGACCCTGCGGTGTGATTCATCGTCGCAGAACTTGGTCACTGGATGAACCTGCCGGAACATCCTTTTCGACGTGAAAGCCTCATCAATCCTGAACGGGTGACATACCATCGGCCTTGCAAAAGCTGGAGCTCGCCGAGCCGTGCCGAGAATTGGTATTCGCGACAGAGTGCGTTTAAGCTCTCCCGTTGAATTCCAAAGGAGAAGGTGTTCAGAACCCAAATACGCGCTATAGCTCTACCCAGCGCTGAGATTCGCTGAGCGTGATACATCGTGATCGAGTCTGAGATTCACTCTGCCGTCACGGGCCAGGCTCTTAATACCGCCACATTACACTAAAGCAAAAGTGTCCAGAAGATTTTCCTTTCTCCCGAAAGCCGAACCCAGTCGAGATACCTGTTTAAGTTCAACAACCATGGAGTTCAGAACTTTCTTCCATGCGCACAAAAACTATGTCGTAGTCACAGGACAAACTTTCGCTCAACGCGAGGAGGAAATGGTCGATGTCAGATAATGACGATCATTCGCACGAAGATGTCGGATACGGCAAGCCCCCCAAGCACTCTCAATTTCGCAAAGGTGTGAGCGGAAATCCGCGAGGCAGACCAAAAGGGGCACCTAGTCTTTCAGCCATCGTGGAGCGAACTCTTCAGGAGAAGGTCGTTATCGGACGAGAACGGAGTGGAGATTACCGTCACCAAGCTGGAAGCGGCAGTCAAGCAGGTGACCAACAAGGCGGTATCTGGCGATTTGCTAGCGATGAAGCAGCTCACTACGTTCGCCCGTGCTGCCGAGATTGAAACTGCCGTCGCACGGAACAGCCAAGATTTTTCTGAGGTAGACCAAAAGATCATGGCTCGATTTTTCAAGAGACAACAGAAATCTAAAAACGGAGAAGACAAATGGCAACAATGACTAGGGTAGAATTACAGGCATTGCTGCGGTTAGATTTCGCTTCTTTTATTGAACGAAGCTTTTATGAATTGAATCCCCAGACAGATTACCTTCATAACTGGCATATCGAGGTTATTGCCGAAGCGCTCGAGCAGTGTCGGACCGGCAAGTTGCGGCGGCTCATTATTAATGTTCCACCGCGATCACTCAAGTCTCACATGGCCTCGATCGCATTTCCGGCCTATCTACTCGGACACGAACCTTCCTCTCTGATAGTTTGCGCCAGCTATGCGCAAGACCTCGCCGACAAACTGGCCGGAGATTGCCGGTCATTGATTCTCTCGGACTTCTATCGGGGACTGTTTCCCGCAACCCGCCTTGCCGCCAGGAAGCCTGCATTAAATGATTTTATGACGACCAAGAAAGGAGGTCGTTTGTCGACCTCTGTGGGTGGAGCTCTGATGGGCCGAGGTGGCGGTTGGTTCATTATTGACGATCCTCTGAAACCGGATGAGGCATTGTCCGAAACTCAACGCAGGGCCGTCAATGATTGGTTCGACCACACGCTTGTAAGTCGTCTAAATAACAAGAACACCGGCTGCATCATTCTTATCATGCAGAGGCTGCATGAGGATGATCTCGTTGGCCACGTTTTGAAACATGGCGGGTGGGAGCTCCTCTCGTTTCCGGCTATCGCGGAAAGGGATGAAAGCTACACCGTCTGTACTCCGTTCGGTAAGCGGACGTTCACGAGACGGCAAGGAGAAGCCTTACACCCGGAACGTGAGTCTCCCGAGACACTCAATCGTACGCGCGAGATTCAAGGTGAATACAATTTCGCTGGCCAATACCAACAGGCTCCTTCGCCTTTGGGTGGCGGCATGGTCAAGATTTCGTGGTTCAAGACGTACGAACCGAATGAGCTCCCTGAGGAGTTTGAGCTGGTATTTCAAAGCTGGGATACTGCCAATAAAAGCACAGAGCTAAAGCGATTACAGTGTTTGCACGAGCTGGGGGATTCGGAAACGCCATCTCTACCTACTCCACGTATTTCGCCAACGCTTAGACTACCCAGACTTGAGACGAGCTGTGCAGCATCAAGCTGAAATGCACAATGCCAAGACCATCCTAATCGAAGACAAAGCCTCGGGAACTCAACTCATTCAAGATCTCCGGGCCGACGGTGTACATGCCGCGACTCGCTACGAACCTAAAGTAGAAAAGATCATGCGCATGAATTCGGTCACTGCCACCATTGAAAATGGCTTAGTCCATATTCCCACTCAAGCGCATTGGCTGCCGGAATTCCTCCACGAGATGTCCAGCTTCCCGAAAGCCAAGTATGACGACCAAGTAGACTCAACGTCGCAGGCTTTGGATTGGGTTAAGAATGGCATGTGCAGCTTTGGTCTCATAGAATGGTACCGACAAGAGGCGGAAAAGCTGCGCAATCCCGCCTCATCGAATGGCAAAACGACATACCTACCTGGATGTGGAAGAGCGTTTCCGCCCCGATAATTTACCAGTGTAGGCTAGGTTGACTGAATTAAGGTGGGAACCTTTGCCTTTTGTCTTTTGCCGCAAGCTCGTATCAGGGAATTTTCCCTGTTAGTTCCCTGATCTTCCCTGTTCCGATTCTGACAAAAATCCTAGTATCCTGCCAAAGTGCTCTCCTGCAGAATCTTATCCGGCACTAGTCTCGCCCGGCCTCGAAAAATTCCCTGTATTTTTCCCTGTTGGCGGGGAATCTCGGATTGGACGATCGCATTCAAATCGGACATCGGAGGGCTACTATCCCAGGAGAGCCTTCTCCCGTGATGGCATGGCTTCTCCGTTGGAAACTCATGGCGCACATGGGAGTCGTTCAGTTACGGGATGTATATGCTCAATACGATGGTGCTCGACTGCCTAAAGCCGATTTTTAATAGGGTCGGACCGCACCATCCTCTTCTCCAATTTCCAATCGCATCAGCGCGCACTGTCATCGCTGCAGGATTGAGTTATCGATTCCTGGAGACGCCCTTTCTTCGGCTGAAAGAACGTTTCTCGCAGCTTCGCTCGCCAAAATCTCCGACGTCCGGGAAACAAAAACTGCAAAACGAACTGACAAATGAGAGCGAATGGTTTGAAGCGTGACCTGCACTTGAGCTTCCGCAGCTATTAACCACGAGTCGAGATATTTTGGCGGACAATATTCCTTGGTTAGAGGAATATTTGGAGGCAAGGGAAAGCCACCGGTTCTTTCCCCCCAAAAGAGAGGCCTTCCGGCGGCCTATCCACCTTGCGATCAATGATGCTCGTGGTCGAGGTATTCCGCCGCCTCTTGGAGCTCGTGGTTGGCTTGCGCCAGGAGTTCCTTCGCTTTTTTGCCGTGGCCCCCGAGTCCATGATGTGCTTGCTCGGCCTCGTCGATCTTTTCAGAAGCTTCGTGGATGTGTCGTTGAGCCTCCCCAAGGGCTGGGTATTTGCTGCCGATATCCTGAGCCAACATTGCTCCTGCACAGACGAGGGTAAAGCCAAGTAAACTGCTGAAAGTGAGTTTCCTTATTGTCATTTGATGTCTCCTGCTGTGGAATGTGGGATTTCGGCGGCTGGAGTTTGTCACACTATCACAATCACAGTTTCTGCGCCAGCGACCTCGTTCAAGACCTTAAAGCGTGTGAAAGGACCGCCGAGACTTAATGTCACACAACGTCCGCGACTATCGTCTCCATCTCGAAGGGCAGCATGTCTAAATACGTTCGCGACAAGGGCAGGCTCCGCCCCGTTGAAGACTCATCGATTAGCATCGAAGTTGCAGTATTCACGAACTGGCTTGACCCGAATACCGGAAGAACGATTCTGATAAGCTAATCGCAGTAAGCCAGCGTGCGTGACGTACCATTTGCTTGGTTCACAACGGCGCTCCTTTCGGTAGGTGCTGATGCAAACGATCGAAACCTGCCGCAAAGTGGGCGCCTTTTATATCGTCATTTCGGGCCTGCGGCCCGCGAAACCTCATGAAAATCGCTCAACGTCAGGCAAGGCATAGCTCATGGGCGTTACAGTAACTCCTTTTATTTCAGCGCGCCTTGACTTGCGACCCTGGTCTTTCGACCCTGCGTGAGAAGAGGATTTCGCAACATCTATTAAGGCCAGATGGTGAGCGAGTCCCGTAACAAATAGCTCGTTTCGTTCACAGCGAATGTTCGCGTTCTTTGCAATCGCGACAGAGGCGAGTCCAAGGCACAGCTTCTAGGCGGGCTCTAGAAATTGGATTTCGGCAGGCCTCGCAGGTGCCAAACGTTCCATGTCTGATTCGAGCGAGTGCCTCTTCGATTGCTCGGAGAAGGCGGCCATCGGTTTGATGCAAATGGATCTGAAGTTCCGCTTCTGCATCCGCATTCGCTTGGTCAACTGGATCACCCCACTGTCCTCCCGCAGACGGAACCGGACTCTCAGCTTCGGCGGTCGCAACCGACATCTCGCCCCGTTTTTCTAGAAGAATCCGCTTATAGCGGTCCAAATTTTTTCTGTCCATTTCCGATTTCCTGAGTACTCGTATCGAACAACCCGGAATATCTTACACCTATGAAAACGCGATGTCCGCGGCAGTAAGGAAACTAAGGATAAGGCATTGTCACAATGTATTTTCATTTCGAAATTAGGTGGTTAGAAGCGGATTTATCGAACACCTATCCGGAGTTTACTTTCAGAGACATCACCTCACTGAATATCGAAGTCACGGACAATCAGGCGAGTATCAACTGTGACGTGCGGCGAAATCGCGCGGAACGCCCAGACGTGCACCCAAGCATTTCCGGTGCGAAAGGTGAGAAACGATTTCATCACGCCCGGAGGAAAGAAAATCAGAAAGACGACGATGACCGACAGTACAGCATGGGCGAGCGAATCGTAGCCCGTCCACGATTCGAATACATGCATTGCCGGATAACTCGCGGCCCCCCATCAGGAAAGCTGTCACCGGGGGAGTCAGCTTTGCATAGCGCGGCACCAGAATGGAATAAATGAAAATCATTACCGGCAAGTCGGTACCGAACAGATGAAAAACAAACGACAGCAGACCGCCGGCGATTTGCTGGTGTTGCGTCAGCTTCAGGAAATTCCCGTCCAGGGTGAGGTCCATGAAGCAGCCAATTGCCAGCACTACAGCGATGACGGTCAGGTCGCTCTTGAAGTTAGACGACTATGATTTGAACCGGTCGAGCGCCGAACTGTCGAAGGTCGATCCACGGCGGCTCAAAAGCCAACGTGAGCAGACTGCCTAGCAGAATGAAAGCTGCTATCCCTTTTTTCGATTTTGTCCATCCCCACACCTTGTCACCCCTGACATGCGAGGCGCGAGACACAATTGTAAGCGGGACACTACCATTCCAATTAGTTACGTTGGCCTTCGAACGGGTGAACGCCAGCAATTCCCTCGATTCGTCTCACTGTGAGATAGGTGGTGCGAAGCGGATTTCGCAACATGTATCCGGGAAATACCTCTTTAGCGCATCTACACGGCTGTTCGGATCACGGTCGGCTTCTGGTTCCATCTCACTTATCGGGTTCACGTCCCAAATGGCGACAACGGAATGTTGTTCTTGCGACCTCCTAGGTATATCGTTTGGTTTGTTTAAATTTGCCTTTAAGCTTCTTCCCGTCTAATAAGGTTCCGTATGGCGAAGGGCACGCGACCCCGTTTTCCATCGCAGGGTTACATCGAAGTCGTTGCGGCGCTCTTGCTCCTACTGATCCTGGCGGCCGAGCTAGGATTTCACGCGCGCCAGGAATCACAAACGATCGACGAGGCGGATCACATTTTCGCGGGTTACCGTTACTGGCAGTGCGGTGATTTCGGCGTTAATCCAGAGCATCCACCATTACCAAAGCTCGTCGATACCATTCCTCTGCTCTTCGATCGGCCGAAAAACCCCGGCGCACCCTGCGGGTCATACGACACGGGCCAGGCTCCAGACTTCTTGCACGGGCATGATTTCCTTTATTCCAACGACGCCGAAAGAATCCTGGGCGAGACGCGTTTCTTTGCGGCGTCATTCACGCTGCTCCTGGCCATTTTCGTCTTCATTGCCGCACGAAAGATGTTCGATGGAGGCGCAGCGCTTCTTGCCTTGGTGCTGCTGGTATTTGAGCCGACGATTCTGACACACGGCGCGGAGATAACCACGGACTTGCCGGTGACTTGTTGGGTTTTCGCAGCCGTCTATGCCTTCTACCGCTACACGGAGCAGCCGTCGCCGGCACGGATGATCGTCTGCGCTCTGGCCACGGGTCTGGCGCTAGCGGCGAAGCATTCCGGCATCCTGTTGCTTCCAAGTCTTTCCATTCTGGCGGTGGCGGACTCCGCGGTGCGACGGCCAACCCCTGCAGATTCTGTGGCCAGAAGTGAATGGAAGCAATTACTCCTTCGGCAGGCAGTGGCTCTTGCCGTAATTGTTGTTCTGGCGATCATCATTCTCTGGGGATTCTATCGTTTCCGCTATTCTGCGCGTCCTCCAGGTCACGAGATGTCGGAATCCATCTCCGTTTACATTCAGGACGCCATCCAGAACGGCGGCGTCCACAGCGTCTTGCTGTCCAAGGTGATTCCGTGGTTGGTACCGCTCCTGCCGGAATCCTATCTCTACGGTCTGGCAAACGTTACGATCGCTTCATCGGGAGGACGCCAGGCGTTTCTCCTGGGCCATCTCTATCCCAAAGGACAATGGTTCTACTTTCCCGTTGCGTTTGTGATCAAAAGCACACTGGGGTTTCTGCTGCTGCTCCTCCTCAGTTTTGTAGCGGGCCCATATCTATGGCACGAGAAGAGACGCGAGGTGCTTTTCCTGACGATCCCAGCAGGCGTGTTCTTCGGCATGAGTTTGACGTCGCGACTCAATATCGGCATTCGTCACATTCTGCCAATTTATCCGTTCTTGATTGTGCTGGCCGCAGGAGCGGCGTGGCATCTGACTACTCGCAAGCGCAAGTGGATGTATGTCGTGATCGCTCTCGCGATTTTTCATTGTGTTTCTTCGCTACGAGCGTTTCCTAATTATCTTTCGTATTCGAATGAAATCTGGGGAGGCCCGGAGGGGACATATCGTTATTTGACCGCTTCGAACGTGGACATCGGAGGAGGGCACATCGAGGAGAGAAACTATCTTGCACGCAACCGAATCACGGACTGCTGGATCACAGCCTTCGGTACAGCGGACCTCGAGTATTACGGCATACCTTGCAAAGTCTTGCCCGGCCCGTGGCCCTTCGCCTCTAAGCGATTTGCTGTCGCTCCAAGCCAGGTGGAAGGGACTCTCTTGATTTCCACCTCGCAACTGTCTGGAATGCTTTGGGGGCCGGCAGAGTTTAATCTCTACGGCCCATTGTGGAACGTGAAACCGGCTGCCAATCTGGGCGGGCACACTCTCGTTTTTCAAGGCCGCTTTGATCTGCCGCTGCTTTCAGCAGCGAGCTACTCTCGGCACGCAGAAGTCCTGGCATCGAGAGGGCAACTGGACGATGCGCTGTCCGAAGCCCGCATAGGTGTTGCGCTGACGCCCGATAGAATGCAGGGACATCTCACGCTGGCACAGGTGCTAGCGAAGAGGAAAGAGGTTCAAGAAGCGCGCGCCGAATACAGAGAAGCCATCCGCTTGGCGGAATTACGAGAACTCGGCTACTACCGGATCCCCTTGTACACTGCTCGGAAGGAACTCGCGGCGCTTGATTCTTCGCGTTAATCGCAAGAATAGATGCTGGTAAGAGTTGTTAACCCCATTAATCGGCTCGACTGGTCTCACTTTGAGATCGCTGGTGGTAAGCGGATTTCTCGACACCTATTCGGTTCGGTGCCATTTTTGAGGCCCAAGTTCTAACAGTTATTGCAGCTTCGCGTATTCGGCTTTAGCTTCCTTCAGGATGGGTATGGCGGGGTCGGCGTCTTTCCAGAGCGTGAGGAAATCTTGGTAGACGGCGCGGGCTTTTGCGGTGTCGCCTTGTAGGGCGTAGGCGCGACCGAGGCCGACGCGGGCCAGTGCGCCCCAGGGAAAATTTGTCACCACTCCGCGGTGGTCAATGAACTTCTGAAATTCCGCTGCCGCCCGGTTGCCATCGCCCAGCGCGAGGTAAGCTTCGCCACGCACATAAACCGGCATCAGCGCGGGAGAGAAATTGTTGGGTGCGCCAAGTTCTATCGCGCTCGTCTCCTTCAGGAGTTCAACAGCCCGGTTCAGGTCTCTGCGCTCCATCGCAACGGCTGCCCGAATCGTAGGCAGCCAATACCTCTGTACCAGCGTGTCCAGCGGAAATGTCCTGTCGAGTTCAGTAGCCAGCTTTTCTGCTCCTGCCGGATCGCCTGACCGCGCCAGGGCCAACGCCGCCATGGTTTTCGCATCGTGGCTGGGGGCCAGCTTAAGTGCTGCATTTGCTTCAGCTCGCGCCTGCTTGCGGTTGCCTGCTTCCACTTCGCGCAACGCCGATTCAGCCTGGTAACCCGCAGCCGACTCTTTGGCGCCGTTGTGCTCGGCGGAATCCATCGCTCGGCGTGTCAGCTCACGCGCATTCTTCAACTTCCCATACCACGCTTGCGTGTCTGATTGTATGGCCAGCAACCAGTCTTCCGTGCCGGGCGTTCCTATGGCCGCTGAGGCGAACCGTTCCATCTGCGCCACATAGCCCTTCAAAAACGCCAACACGTAGCGGTTCATGAGCAAGAATTCACTGTCAAGCTTGCGCTCTTCCGCCTGCTTGTACACCGCTTCTGCTTCCTCCAGCCGGTTGAGGTTCTGGTAGGCGACGCCCAAGTTGGCATAGTTGTTTACGTTATCCGGTCCCAGGCGCAACGCTTCGCGGTATTCCTCCAAAGCTTTTTCGTAGTTCCCTAGGTTGCTGGAAATATTTCCCAAGTTTCGATAAGTCCCAGAGCTTCTCGGGTAAGTCTGCCGCCACAGTTCATAGGTCTGCGCCGCCTTCTCCAGTTCTCCGGTCACGTCGAAGTAGTAGTAGGCCTCGATGTTGAACTTTTCCCACTCGCTCACCTTCTCCCGTAGCTCGTAAGCTTTCCGGGCATACTCCGCCGCCAGTCCCACTTCGTTGTGGTCGGAGTAGATTTCCGACAAGCCGCTGTAGGCAGCTGCAAAATTTGGGTCCAGGTCTACCGCCCTTTTGTAGAAGGGAATCGCAGCGATATCGCCTTTCGCAAGGTTCGTTTTCATCCCCAAGCTGTAGGCCTTCAGCGCTTCAAGCGATGACGTGGTTGCTTCGTCGAGCGGCGTGGCATATTCCTGCACCGTGCTGAGCGATTCACCCAGCTTGCCCCGCAAACTGACTGCTGCTGCGTCCAGAGCCTTGAGCACCCCTTCCTTACCTGCGGCCTGCTCCTGCGCTTGCGCCAGCACGTCCCCGCTCTGACAGCTCACCGCTTTCAATCCAATCACATACTGGTTGCCCAGCCCTGCAATCGAGCCCGTGAGCATGGCCTTGCTGCCGGTGCGCTGGCAGACTTCCCGCGTCACTTCCGGCGTCAAACGGTCTCCCGCCTGGCGTCCCATCATCTTCAAGGTTTGATTTATTTTGCTTTCGGAAATCATCGAAAGAAACGGGGATTGCTCAAGCTGCACCGAAAGTCCTTGCCGCAGCGTGTCGTCGAACACACCATCGCCCGTCTTGTTGTCAAAATCTGCAAGCACAATCGTGTCTTTGTTAGTGAGCGCCTGTGCCTTGCGCGTGTGGAACAACCAAGCCCCTATTGCCAGAGCGATTGCCAATACCACCATGCCAGCGACCGTCACCCAACGAACCACAATGGATTTTGGGGGCTTCGACTCGGTCTCCGCTGCTGTGACGGCCGCACGACCGGACTCCTTTTCTCGCTTGAGCAATTGCAAGTCAGTGCGAACGTCGGCGGCGTGCTGATATCTCAGCTTGTGGTCTTTCTCCAACGACTTATTGATGATTTCTGCCAACTTTGATGGCAATTCGGGGTTCGCTTGGTTCAGGGAAATCGGCGCTCGGTTCAGAATCGCATCGTGGATGACCGCTGCTGTGTTCCCTTGAAACGCCATCCGGCCAGTGGCCATCTCGTAGAGCACTGCGCCGAATGAAAACAAATCCGTGCGTGCATCAAGCTCCTCACCACGAGCCTGCTCTGGCGACATGTAGGCGATGGTTCCTACGGCTGTGCCAGGGCTGGTCAGCATTTCTTGCATCGCGGCCGTCGGTGCCAGAGAAAGACTCGAAGCACCGTCAGCAGTTGCCAACTTCGCTAATCCAAAATCCAAAATCTTGGCGTGACCGCGTTCAGTGACGAAGATGTTGGCAGGCTTGATGTCCCGGTGAACGATTCCTTTCGAGTGCGCCGCATCAAGCGCGTCCGCAATCTCGATGGCCAAATCGAGCAGCACATCTGTCTCGACGGGCTTTCCAGCGATGCGATGCTTTAGCGTCGCGCCATCCAGAAACTCCATGGCGATGAATGCCTGCCCGTCCTGCTCGCCGATGTCGTGAATCGTGCAGATGTTGGGGTGATTCAATGCAGATGCGGCTTGCGCTTCGCGTTCGAAACGGGCGAGAGCTTGCGGGTCGCGGGCCACTTCCTGCGGCAGGAATTTCAGCGCCACGAAGCGATGAAGCCGGGCGTCCTCGGCCTTGTAGACGACGCCCATCCCACCGCCGCCGAGCTTCTCTACGATGCGATAGTGCGCAACGGTTTGCCCGAGAGGTGACTGCGAATCCGCCATTTGGCGCTCATCTTAGGTTGTGCTCCGAGGCAAGTCAACGAAGGCGAACATTTGCGTGCCAGGCTTTGGCACAACATGAGAGGCAAAAAATCAGGGACGCCGGATAGGTGTCGAGAACATCTCTAACGAAGTCGGCTCCGTCAAGAACGTTTTGTCTTAATTTTTTATTTTTCTGAGCACACCTGTCTCTCTGCGCAGCGTTTGGTCGATTTGCTCTCGCGATTTCTGCTTCTTTCCGTTTTCACGTTCACCCGACCGGCTCGGCCCACTCACTTCATCGTCTCGGTGTTGCCCACCAGACATCTCTTCGGTCCTTGCTGACCATGATGAGTTCTTCGAACTCCCCGCACCTCGGGGAGGCGGGTCGCCTATTCAGGGATTCGATCACTGCTATGCAGGATCATGTTCTCAAGCAGGCATTCCCGCATGGGCACCACCGTGCTTCCATCGCAACTGACCGCGACGACAGAACTCTTGGTAATCAATCTGGTCACGCAGCAGGATCCAGAGTCGGATTCCCAGCTTGCGGGCGGCTGCCACTTTCGCCTTCCCCAGACCCTTCTGCATGAGCTTGTGCTGATAAAAACGCTGCAACTCCGCATCCTTGCGAACCGCATGCCCCACCGCTTCACACCACAGAAAACGTAGCAGCGGATTCCCTTGTTTGCTCAAGCGGCCCAATCGCTGCCGGCCTCCGCTGGAGTGTTCGCTGGGAATAAGTCCCACATAACTGGCCACCGCCTTTCCATCCACGAAGCGCTTCGGCTCACCCAGAAAGGTTTCCGTCGCCAGAGCTGTGATCGGACCCACGCCCGGATGAGTCATCAGCCGCCGTGCCTGGGGCCGCTGCCAGGCCAACTCTTCTACCTTTCGATCCAAGTCTTCGATCTGTTCTTCCAAGTGCCGATACAGCAACTGCAATGCGGTCCGCCGTTCAGCTGTATAGCCGGTGAGTGACAGCGAGGCGATCGCGTGCTGGCCCGCTTCACTCCAGAGCGACGAGCCACGCCGCAATCCGTGACTGAGTGCGATGGCTTGTAAGGCATTCTGAACGCGGGTTCGGATGCGTACCCACTGATGCCGATAGAGGATCAGCGAGCGCACGTCCCGTTGTTCGCGCGAAGGCATCCAAATCGAAGGAAAGCGGTTTTCCACCAGCAACTGCAACACCAGCGCGGCATCTCTTCGATCGTGCTTTTGCTTCCGCGGTTCGGCTGCGCGGATCTTCGCCGGATGGCCCACCTCGCAGTCGATCCCCAACTCCTCCATCAACGCCAGGAACCACTGCATCGAACCGGTGGCTTCGATCCCCACACGAGTCGGTCCTGCAAGAGTCGAGTAAAACTCTCGCACCGAATCGCCTTCGTGCGGCAAAGTCTTCTCGACAATCTCGCCCGTCTCGACGTCCAACATCGCAACCGTCTGTTGTCGCGTATGTAAGTCCACGCCTATAATCTGCATCTCGGCCTCCTCGGTTCCGAGCTTTGCCGGGTCAACACCGCAAAGTTTACTCGAACCGCTCGGAGGCCGACTTCGTTATGCCATCAGGGATTATCACTACCTATCTCGTTTTGAGATACGTGGTGGGAAGAGGATTTCGCAACACCTATCGGGTGCCGAACGTGAGCGTCTGCCGGACCCAATTTGCGCGATTCATCAATCAGCTAACGCGATCACGGCGACGCGCCAGCCTCGCGCAGCAGTACAACGTCGGATTCGCCGTGCCGCCGGATTAAACCAATGGTTTTGCCATCCGGCGAAAAACGGTACCCCCCCATCAAGTAGGTCTTGAAATTCGTGAGCTGATGGCCGGACGAATCATCGAGCGGCTGCAACCAGAGGTTTTCGACGCGGCGCTGGCGAATCGGATACACCAGTGCCCTCCCGTCAGGCGTGAATATCGGGCCGTCGGAAATCGCCGGGTTCGGATCTAGCATTCGCGCCTCGGGATTCGGCCCTGCGTCCAGCGGGACCACCACGATCTTATGGATACCGTTTGATGTACCGATCAAGCGAGAAACGCGACGCCTTGCCGTCTGGCGAAAACCCAATTCCTGTCGTTAGAAGCCATGGGGAATCGCCGTTCCGGGAACGATCTCCGACTTGTCACCTGCTAAGGGCACACGCTCGATGCGATTTCCGGCATAGTCTATGTAATATGCCCATTTCGAGTCCGGTGAGCATGCGGGGTTGTCGCTGTCTTGCTCGTTCGTGAGCTGCTTCAAATTGGAGCCATCCGCGTCCGCGCGCCAGATGTTCGTTGTGGTGTCGGGTCCCTGGCCAATCATAGAAAGAAGCAATGTGCGTCCATCCGGACATGAGGAGAGACGCCCGACCGCGGCATCTCTGAGGAGCATCGCTTCCGGGCCTCCGTAGAGGGAAACGCGCGCAAGGTTATTGTCCTCGGCGAGATAGAAGCCGTTGCTGCCGGCCCACGCAAAATCCAAAAATACTTTCTTTCGCTGCGGTATCGCCGGGTCTGGAGGATTCACCCCCGTGCCTGCCGCTGGAATCACATAGAGGTCGAATATCCCCTTGGTCTGAACGGTTGCGAGCGTTTTTGCATCGGCCGAAAGAGTCAGCGTCAGGTAATGGTCTGTATCGTTGGTGATTGTGCGGAACTGGCCGCCCGGGTAAGAAACAAATCCAATCTGGCCGCCGGCCAAACCCATGGCGAACCCATGCTTCGGCGCGTGTATGAAACAATGAGGCCGTGCCCATCCGGCATCCACACCAACCAGAACAACATGAGATTCTTGAGCGCTGCAAGGGACTGCGTTTTGCCGGAGGCGACATCGAGGAATTGCAGCGGCGCCGAGGCGTCATTCGTGTTCGCGATGGCGATCTCCTTGCCGTCTGGCGACCAAGCCAAAAAGCGGCCACTCGTAGGGACTGGCCCTCCAGCGATTACTTTTTCGTCCCTGCCGTCAGGGTTGGCTGTCAAAATATTGAACTTGCCAATTTCTGGGTCGTTGTCGCGCTCATAGGCAATACGTTTGCCGTCGGGTGAGAATGTAATGTCGGTATCAATGTCGCGCGCGACGAGCTGGGGCGTGCCGCCTAGTACGGGCGTGCGGTATAAGTCAAACGCATCTCGGGTTGAGGTCTGCGCTTTTCGGAAGTAGAAGTAATTTCCGTCGGGGGAAAAATCGAGACCCCGATAGTTCGCTTCCGCGGGCGCGACAACCTGCGTGTCGCTGTTCGTCGGCAAATGACGCAGCCAGACGCTTTGCTTGCCGGCATCTTCTTCCACCTCCGTCAGTAGATACTTTCCATCCGGCGAAATCGCAGCGCGCCGCGATTTGGCATTATCTGTAATCCGCGTGATCGTGAAATTCTGAAACGGCAGCGCACTGGGTTTGCTCCCGAGTAGTGAATAGATCCCGTAGCCTCCCGCGCCGATCAGTACCAGGAGGACAAGGGCGCCAGCAGCCAGCCCGAACTTGTGTTGCTTCGCAGCTTCGACCACGACCGAACTGCTGGCGCCGTGCATCGCCAGAGCTGCCGCGCTAGCTTGGGCAGTTCCCGCTGATTTTTGCGAGTCCTGCCCCTGCACAGATAGGAGTGGTTGTTCCACGAAACCCGAGCGTCCTGAATCGGTATCGCGCTTGAGCCTCTTCAACTCCGCGCATACGTCTGCGGCGTGCTGATAGCGCAGATTGCGGTCTTTCTCTAGCGCCCGGTTGATGATCTCTTCCAATCGCTCAGGCAGATCTGGGTTCAGCCGTGGCGCCGCCAGAGGCACTCGATTCAGAATTGCGTCGAAAACTACGCCGGAAGTATCCCCGCGAAACGGCAACGCACCCGTGGCCATCTCATACAGCATTACTCCAAACGAAAACAGGTCGGTACGCGCATCCAGTTCTTTCCCCCTCACTTGCTCCGGCGACATATAGGCTACTGTGCCGAGCGCCATACCGGGACTTGTTAGCTGCTCCTTCTCGGTTCTTGTTGGCATCGCTGATATACCAAAGCCTTCGCCAACGCGCGGAGCAAAAGCTATCTTGGCGAGTCCGAAATCGAGGATCTTGGCGTGGCCACGCTTGGTTACGAAGATGTTGGCCGGTTTGATGTCACGATGGACGATGCCCTCGGCGTGCGCAGCGTCGAGTCCGTTCGCTACTTGGACGGCCAAATCGAGGATCGTTTCAATCTCCATAGGATGCCCGGCGATGTGGTACTTCAATGTCGAGCCGTCCAAAAACTCCATTACGATGAACACTCGGCCGTTTTGCTGCCCAATTTCATGAATCGTGCATATGTTGGGATGATTGAGAGCGGAAGCCGCCCGCGCTTCACGCTGAAAGCGCTCGAGCGTTTGAGGGTCACCTGCAACATCATCAGGCAAGAATTTCAGCGCGACAAATCGTCCGAGCGAGGTATCCTCGGCCTTGTACACGACGCCCATGCCGCCGCCGCCGAGTTTCTCAAGGATGCGGTAGTGCGAGACGGTTTGCCCAATGAGTGACTGGGAATCCGCCATAATGGGGTCATCTTAGGTTGTGCTCCGAGGCAAGTCAACGAAGGCGAACATTTGCGTGCCAGCTTTGGCACATAAGAGGCAAAAAATCATAGACACAGGATAGGTGTCGAGAACAGGATTATCACTACCTATCTCAGAATGCGACGATCGAGACTAATGGTGCGAATCGGTGTCTCCGGATCCCAGTTCAATGCGATCGTTCACCGCTTTATTCAGCTGTTGCTTGCATCCTACGTAGCGTTCCGTGGTCTGCACCGAGATATGCCCGAGCAAAAACTGAATCTGCTCCAGCTCTCCACCCGCGTTGTAGCACAGGCGTGCACAGCTGCGACGCAAATCGTGAGGGGCGAGTCGGTCGATCCCGGCGCGCTGTGCACATTTCTTTACGACGTACCACACAACATTTTGCGTCACACCTAATCCCCAGACTGCACCGTCTTTCCTGATAGAGCGAAATAGTTTCCCCTCACGAATGCCAGCAGCGGAAATCCATGCGTCCAAATCCGCCTTGACCCACGACGGTATCGGCACCGTCCGTATGTGACGGCCCTTGCCAACCAGGTCGACGATCACCCAATGATCTTCCCGCTGTTGAATCTGATCGGACTTTAGAGTCACCAATTCCGAGCGCCGAAGGCCGCACCCTAGTAAAAGCGCAAGCATCGCTCGGTCCCTCTTTCCGCGAAGCGTTTCTCGCTCGTAGCTCAGGAGCTGACGACCCTGCTGAGCGGTGAGCCAATTACCCACGGGTTGTCCCAGGCGTTTCACGCCCTTGACCCGCCTGATCCCGGCGACAAGTTCGGGGCTTAGTAAACCGGTGTCCGCTGCTTCGTATGCAATTCTTCGAATTGCAGCCAATCGAACGTTGATTGTTGAAGGTGCGAGAGAAATGCTTTCAAGATGCAGTCGATAGCGAAGGACCACGGCTCGATTCAGAGCCAACCTCGGCTCCGAGCAATACCAGCAGATGAATTCGTCGATAGCGTGTTTGTATGATCGACGCGATTGAAGGGACCCAAGACTATTCAGAACCGCGGCTTTCGAGTGCTCTAGCTCAGGTAACGTCAAGGCGTGTCTTCGACGGCTTGAACGACGAGTCGGCTTCACCATGGGCAGCGGTGTCCTTGGCCGCTGCTTTATTTGTAAGCTGCTTTCATACCGGCGGAATCCGTCGGCTAATCTCATTTCGAGATAGATGGCGCGAAGCGGATTTCTCAACACCTATCCAGAGTTGAACGTCCCAACCCATCCACAAAGCCTAGTCCAGGAAACCAGCCCCGAACCGTGGCGCTGCCTCTATCTAGGCAAGTGCGATGCGCTGAGGATCACTGTGGGATTCCGACGCGGCGTACTAATTCCTGGAAGCGTGGATCCGAACGCAAGCTGTCGAATACAGGTTCAACATTCAGATTGATCATCAGATCATCGCGTTCCTCGAGACCCCTTTCCAGCCATTCAAATGCGCACTCCTTATCACCAACCCTCACGCAGCTTTTTGCCACCAGAACAGGCGGCACGTAGTCAGATTTTGCGGACTCTCTATAATTATCCAGCGTACGCTTCCAGTAGCCTTTCGGCCCGGATTTAGCCAACGTTTCCTTGAGTTGCGCAACCCTTTTGGGGTCCATTCCAAACAATTCGTCGGCTCTCAAGGATTCTTGAGCGGCTTTTTCTAATTTTCCTTCCTGCTCATAGATCAGCGCCATCTCGAAATGTCCCCAGACCCAGTTGGGCGCTACTTCCAGCAACTTTTGGGCACGTTCCCGTGCCAGGTCATACCGGCGCGCCAGAACGAAAACCCAGATGGGGGAATCCCATTCCAATGGCGTGGGACTAAGAGCAAGCACCCTTTCGGCCTCTGCGATTGCTTCGTCTGTCCGGCCCTGTGCGACCAATCCACGGGAATGCCATTCGTGGGCCCAGACATGGTTGGGGTTCAACGCCATCGTCTGCTCGTATTCTTTTTCGGCCGCGGACCAATCCCAGTCGTAACAGAGCGCAATCATCCCCAGCAAAGAGTGAGCATCTGCGAGCGTATTATCCAGGGTCAGAGCCTTCAGTGCGAATCCCGTGGCCTTCGGCATGAGGTCGCGTGGAGAGTGGTTCATCCCAGGAATCCAGGTCGAATAAACATTAGACAAAGCGGTATAAGCTGCCGCATAGCTAGGGTCCTTGTCGATGGCCTGCTGAAAATACTCGATAGCTTTCTCGGAAGACTCCGCGCTTTCCATACCGCGTATTGTATAGAGGCCCTTGAGATATAGATCGTGGGCCTCGGGATTGACTGGCGTGGCAGCTGCTAGGAGGTTTTGCTCCTGCCGCGTCAATTTCACCTGAATTTCCCGAGCCACTGTCTGCGCTATCGTTCCCTGCAGCGTAAGAGCGTCGCCAACTTCGCTCTCGTAGCTCTCGGACCAGAGGTGCTTTTCGGGGGAAGCCTGAACGAGATTCGCTGTGACCCGCAGGTGGTTGCCTGATCTCGCCACCGTCCCTTCAACCACTGCATCCACGTTTAGTTCCCGCGCAATTTCGCGCAAGGGCTCATTCGTGTCTTTATATCTCATGGCGGATGTTCTGGAAATCACGCGAAGAGCGCTGATCTTTCCTAGATCTGTCGTCAACTCTTCTGTCATCCCGTCAGCAAAGAAGTCTTGGCCTGCATCCCCCGAAAGATTTATCAGTGGAAGAACCGCAAGCGATTGGATCTGGGGAGTGCTGCCCACGACGACGCGGCGTTCACGCACGATTTTCCATATCAAAAGCGCTGCTGCCACTAGCGCTGCCGCCGCCAGCAAGGCTAGTCCTCGGGTGGGCATTCGCGTGGGACTTATCGGTGCCTCGTGTGTGACAACGGCAGCTAACTGTTCCGACTCCTGCGTCTCCCTAGGTGAGATAACCACGGGAGGTTCGGACTTGACCTCGCCCATGAAGCGATACCCGCGTTTCGGAAGCGTCTCAACATATTTGGGCGTGTCCGCGGAATCGCCGAGGGCGTCGCGAATTTTATTTACTGCTGCTGCCAGACTGTGTTCGAAATCGACGAAGGTATTCGTGGGCCAAAGCTCGCGGCAAATCTCTTCGCGGGTAACCACTTGGCCGGCATTTGCGAGCAATAAGACAAGGAGTCGAAACGGCTGGGCCTGCAAACGAATCCGAGAGCGGTGCTTGCGAAGCTCCCCAGAGCGTAAATCCAGTTCGAAATCATCGAAGGCAATTCGTTGGGGCCGCGGCGAGGGCGACGGCGAATCTTTGCGAATCGAAATAGGCATAGTGAGGTTCCAACCGGCTACGCGCCTCGCGGTAAGCTGCATCTGCCGCAGGCATCACGGGGTCGTTTTCTTTTCGAGCCGGCCAGTCAACAACGCGGACAAACCCGCCAGTCCAGATGGATCCTAGTGTTCAACTTATCGAAAACTGAATCCTCTGCAAGTATTTTGGCGGATGCTAACACCCCCGCGAAGGCGCGGTCAAGCGTGAGGAGTCGGCTCACAAATCTATTGATATCACTCATTTATTCGATGACAAAAAATTAAACCTGAAGTGAGGTCCTAGGCATTGCATCCCACCGCCTGTTCAACCAAATTGCGTAAACTTTGCTTTTTTTCCGGCCTTCGGGTTCGGAAAAAGCTTGCGCACGATAGCTCAACTAAGAGGAGAAGAACATGAATCGTATCCTTGGAATCACCTTGAAAATACTTCGGAGCGGGCGGTTCTCCGCACTTGTTGCATTGGCGGGGTTGGGGCTTTTGTTCACCGCTTCCGGCGTCAAAGCTGGAGGTTGCTCTCCCCTTCCGTACAAAGTGGGAGCGGCGGCTCCTCCAATTCCCTTCGTGAGCCCTAGTGTGGACGGCAAATCGCTAGTTCAAGAAAGCGAAGAGTGGAAAAAACCCACCATCGTGGGTTTGTGGCATCTGATCTACACCGCAAACTCCGCGCCCCCTCCCCCTGCTTTCCCTCCCACACCCTTCCAGTTCCTCGAATCCTTTAAGACTTGGCACGCGGATGGAACTGAATTTGAAAACGCCTTTCTGCCGCCGGCCGGCGGAAATATCTGCTTCGGCGTCTGGAAGGAGTTGGGTGATGGCCGCGTCAAACTACACCATATCGGTGTGATGTTCGGCACGGAAGGCAACCCCCCCGCATACCTGGGCATGCCCCCCCAATTCGTTACAAACATCTTCACCGTCGACGAAACCGATAAGGTGGCGCCCAACGGCAAAACCTACAGCGGTTTCTTCGATTTCAAACTCTACCTCCCCAGTGCCTGCGCGGACAACGCCGGTACCTACACCTGCACCGGAACACCAATAGCAGAGGTCATGGGAACAACGCTCGGTACCCGCATCACAGTCGATTGACCAACTCGTAATCCGAAAGAAGTCGATGCCGAGCAGCAAGGCGAAGGGGATTGAAGCGGAATCTCCTTCGCCACAACTTCAGGGTTGTAGCCGTCGCCAAAAATCTCCACTTAGATCCTTAATCCCGTTCGACATTGGGGCTAGGTCCCGATTAACGTCCCCCAACCGGAACTTGAGCTCAAGGATAGGTGTCGAGAACAGGGATTATCACTACCTATCTCACGTTGAGATAGATGGTGCGAAGAGGATTTCTCGACACCTATCCTAGATCTGGAGTCTTCGAGGTAGAACCGGTGCCCCAAAATCCGGGTGTCGGCATGATGAGTTCTATCGCAACCTGCGTCTTACCCATGAAGCTGGGACCCAAACTGGTGACTCGGCAGAGCAATTCTTCTCCCAGGTTTGGGTTCTCAAGACGGATTATCTGATTAACCTCCACTGAAGCCGCGAGGAGTATCAGCGCTCCGTGTTCATTCACAATTACGGTGTGCGTCGTTTCTGATATGAACCGTTTATTAGAATCTTGGAATCGAACCATCACGGGGATCCTCGCTTTGATACGTTTGCTCCGTCGGCGATTCTCAGACCATAAGTCGGTACCAGGCAAGAAGGTCACGGGGAAAACGTAACAAGACTTCACCGGATACTCAAAGCCTGTGTGTACTCGAAGCACCGAGAGTTGTAATGTCTCGTTGGAACACCCAGCCCCCAATTACGGAGGGTGATTCATGACGAATTCTGGGTCTGACCCTGCGGGATCGTCTCTGACTGCGCGCTTGCGGGCAACCACCGCGGAACTACAAGAACTGGAAAACTCAGTAGTCTCTGGTGATCTTGACCCCCGAGTGCTCATCGAGTTTCGCAATGCGGTGGACCACATTCGCAACACCGCATGGGCCGTTCAACAATGGGTCGGCGCAAAGGAGCAGTCCGGAGATCCCTACGCGGTTTTGCCTGCTCTAACGGCACAACGTGTCCAGCGTGCCACTCGACTTGCGAATGATCTGTGCCTCGACCTTCAGACTGTGGAAGTAACCGCGGACACAGAGGGAGTTGGCAATCTCTATCGAGCGGTGGACGACCTACGGAGGCGGTTGGATCTTCTGTTCAAACGGGAAACATAGCCCAGGCAACAAACGTTTACGCTCCAACAGCGCTCACAGGGACAATTGCGCCAAAAACGGCGCCTTTCTGGCTCGCCCGAACCAGTACTGCCCGAGTCGGCTCTCACTCTTAGCCGTCTGCGAAGGAAAAGGCCGAGCGGAAGATCGGCCTGTCATTCTTCCCGCGCTCTGCCGCGACCCGGCGAACCGCTCCCTAGCGGGTTGCACCTAATCCGCAGGGTGGGGGGTCGCATTTCCAGAAAAGGTAATGGTGATCAAAAAACCATTCGTTCCTTTGTATTCGAACTCATGACCTTGTCCGGAATAGCTTTCAACGTTCGTTTTCCACATACGAAAACCGTTGTTCGATTGCGCTTGCCAGTACTTCAGATTCGGAACCACGATCTCCTGGTTCGGTTTCGTCCCCGCGACGCGCTCCAGCACCACTTCTCCTTTCCCATTGCTCATCTTGGCATGCGCCACTCCCGTTGTATCGTCGACATTCCAGGAAAAGGCTACTGTGTCGGTCGCCGCCTTCTCCCACTTGAAGGGATACAGCTGTCCAAGAATATCGGAGAGGGCTGCCTTCTGTTCGGGCGTGTCGCTAGGATCAAATGTCATGACCACCCAGGAATCTTTCCCAGTGCTCCAATCGCTGCCGAGATCGGTTGACACCCATACCTTTGCGCCGTCCAGCTTGGTGGACTTGTAATAGCCCGTGTCTACCTTCAGTACCAGATTCGCCCGGCAGAATTGTTTGTCCCCGTGCATCGTGGAATGGTTGTTGAAGTAGCAGGGGCAGAACATGTCGCAACTGCAAGCTTCAATGTAGGAGGCAGTCATCGAGAAGTCAGGTTTCGCGGCCTGCGATCCATCTCCAGGTTGCGCGGGTTGATCGTATTGTGCGAGCGTTGCACTCGCCAAGGCACACCACAAGGTCAACACAAAAAACGCTCTTCGCATCGTCATTCTCCTTCGCGGATCGTGCGCAGACTGAGGCCGCCTAGATCGTGCCAGAATACTAATCCTTTAGCAGGCGAGCGGCAAGATCGCCTTTATGGCTGAGATGATGCGCACCGGAGTTGGTTCGCACGCGGGACAGCTCGCGGTCATCGGAAACTGGAGTGTTTCTAGATAACTGTCGAGAACAGGGGTGGCTGTTGAAAAACTCGCTCACTCGGAATTTGCAAAAACAGGATCGCGTCAGGAAGCTCTACAAACGATTTTTCCCAGTCTCCTGGACATTCTCTATCACCCGATTTTCGACTTTTTTCAGAAAAACCGAGTTTTTCAACAGCCACAGGGATTATCACTACCTATCTCAGTCTGAGATTGGTGGTGCGAAGCGGATTTCCCAACATCTATTCGGAATGCCCCGGATGGGAATCGCGTATGTACTCGAAGGGCCGAGAGCTGTAATGTTTTCGCTAAACACCCAGCCCCCAATCAACGGAGGGTGATTCATACTTGACTATTGGCCTGTACCGAGATGAAGCCGAGAACTTACACCACGTATGAAGCAGCAGCAAGAATCGGAGTTTCACGTCAGACGGTGTACATGTGGATCCGACGCGGCGAGATCTTAGCTCCTGAACTCATGCGCGTGGGCAAGAGCTTCATCCGACTGTGGACACTGGCTGATATCGAACGGGCCAAAGAATTCAAAGGCACGCTGAAGACAGGGCCGAAGCCAAAGAATAAAAGGTAATGGCTTTGTTCCGAGCGCTAGGTCGCATTTTGAGATAGTTGGTGGGAAGCGGATTTCGCAACAGTTATTTCCGCTTTCTAGGCCAGGCGCGCAGAATTTCGCAGAGGCACGCCTCAACCGAGACTGCTTATCAGGGGCTTTCCGCACTTGAAACGGCGATGGGCGGTGCCAAATCGTGACCTGAAAGCGAGTAAATGCCCAGAAACCGGATTGTGGCGATGGCATCCACAGAAACGGGAATCCACATTTCATTCACCTCGGCGTAGTGAACGGTGATGTGGAGGTCCTTGACCCAGAAAGAGGGAGTTTTGAGTGGGACTCCAATGATTTGCCTGATGCGGTATGTCTTAGCATCCACCCAAATGTCACCAAGGAGCAGACCCTTTTCCTTTCGCTTGGGAATGATGTGTAGCACGTACTCTGGAACCGCTCCAAAGTCTTGGTCGCGCAGGAAAACGAAATCATAGTTGGATCGGCTGATTTCTCCTCGGTGACCTTCCTTAGCAGAGACAATTTCCTGCTCCAAAATCGCGCTCACGATCTTTTTACCCCTGGGGTTACCCTGCGCATCGGTGATTATGAAAGTCTTGATGTCGGGAGGGGTAAACTTGATTTGGGTCATAACATCCGAGATGGGCTTCGGATTGTCGCCCTCGAATACCTTGTATTCCCGCGTCACTTCGTGGGGCCGAGAGAGGGCTGGGTTCTGTTCCGCGGTTCGTTCCAAAGAATCGAGAATCGAGTTTAGATTTGGCGGGGCCGCTTTTGCTTCTTGTGCGTGTAATGAATCAGGAAAAAACCAAATCGCCGCGACTAGAGAAAGCAGAACGATCAGACTATCTCGCTTGTCTATCATCCAAGCGATTACGTGCCTCTGCTCCGTAGCCCCTCTCACTACCCATCTCCAACGTCGCCTTGAGTTTCGAATCCGTTCCCGTCAGCATTATTGATAATACTGTCGAATCTAGTCGGCCTCAACCTTAAGAGTATTTTCGGAAACCCTGATTGCTGGTGCGAAGAGGATTTCGCGACATCTATCTTGTATCCGGGCCAAACTCTCCCAGTCCATCCAGTCCATCTGCAAAGCCAGTTTCCGGTTACGCACTAATCAGGCAGTTAAACGCGAACAGATTCGCAGAGGTCCGTACTCGATCGGTGGTGTAAACGCCTGTGTGTCATTTTGAACAGACGCGACCAGGAAAGTTCCTTAGGATTGTTTGATGGAGATTGCAGACCGGAAGGTCTCGGGTAAACTGTCAGCCGATCGGAATCCGGAATAGAAATTCTGTTCGAGATTATGATTGCTCTGTCTACCCATCCGCCCAGCCCATGAGAAGGGACCGAGCCTGACTGGCGAAAGATAATCGGTCGAAAGGAATCAAACAATGCGCGTAATTTCCGTTGTTCGCTACTTGCTTCTCGCGCTGTTTCTGCTAGCTGGTTCTGCGGCATCGTTCGCACAAATTGGGATAGGCATTTCGGTTGGTTTCGCTCCGCCGCCCATCCCCGTTTATGAACAACCCATCTGTCCGAGTGACGGCTATATCTGGACCCCCGGTTACTGGGCTTGGGATGCCGATGGAGATGACTATTACTGGGTTCCCGGAACCTGGATCGAAGCTCCGGAAGTTGGCTTCCTCTGGACACCCGGCTACTGGGGATGGGGCGACGGCGGCTATTTCTTCCATGAAGGTTATTGGGGCCCGCACGTCGGTTGGTATGGCGGCATCAATTATGGATTCGGCTATTTCGGCCACGGTTATGAAGGTGGCCGCTGGGATCGCGACCACTTTTACTACAATCGCTCCGTGAACAACGTAAACGTCAACGAAATTCATAACGTTTACAACACCAGGATCGAATACAACAATTCGAACCGTGTCAGTTACAACGGCGGGGATGGTGGCATCAACGAGCGGCCCTCCGCGCAAGAAGAAGCCTATTCTCGCGATCGCCATATAGCTCCCGTCGCCACTCAAAACCAGCATGTTCAGGAGGCGCGGGGCAATCGCGAATTGCGCGCCTCAGTCAATCAGGGAAAGCCCCCCGTCGCGGCCACGCAGCGCCCTGGATCATTTAGCGGTTCGAATGTTGTCCCCGCCAAGGAAGCTGGCGGACGCTACCAGCCTCCAGCCAATCGCAGCGCCAATAACAACGCTGCCCGTGCCGATAGCAATGCCAATCGTCCGCCAAATGGGGGGGATAATGCCAACCGTCCGCCCGTCACACACGCCAAGGAAATTACGCCCTACGAGAAGCCCGCTCCTCCCAACACCGGCAATCCCAAGCAGGACCAGAAATACCAGCAACAGCAACAGAAACTCTATAACAACCAGAACCAGCAGCTCCAGAAGCTACAGCAAAAACAGGAGCAAGACCACCAGCGCCTGGCCCAGCAAAATGCCAATGAAGCAAAAAAACAGCAGGTAGAGCAACAGCACCAGCAACAGACACAGCAGCTACAGCAACGTCACGTGCAACAACAACAGCAGCTGCAGCAGAAACAACAGCCGCAGCAGAAACAGCAGCCGCAGCATCAGTCCGAGAGCAAGCCCAGCCATCCCTAATTCCTTCGAGACAGAGGCCTACGCAAGCTAGAGGGAGTGCAAATTGCGGATTAACCGGAAGGAAGAGTAAACATCAGGATGGGAGATCGCTCAATCTCAAGAGTCGATGTGTCACCGGAGATGCGCGAGCGCCTCTCGCATTTAGTGATTGCAAGGAGCGCGGGTACCGCTAGTGAATCGGCTTAGTGCCTGATTAACGCTAATCGGAAAGTGTCTTTCTTCCAGATAACTGTTGCGAACAGGGATTATCACTACCTATCTCAGACTGAGATTGCTGGTGGTAAGCGGATTTCTCGACATCTATACACTTTCTGTCAGAACTGACCGACGATTACTTCCGAGCTGCTGACCATTCGCCCAGAATCGGCAGCAATCGTAGAATTATTGGACAGTTCTGCTAGAATCGCGGCCTGAAATACAATGCAACGACTCTATCTAGGTATCGTGTGCGGTTTAATCTTCGGTGGACTAGACACCGCGATGATGATTCCGTTGAGCTTCCCTGACAAACGAGCGGCCATGCTGGGCGCGTTCATCGCTCGGTTCGCACTAGGATTCGTTATCTGCAATATAAAACTTACGTGGCCCGGCTGGGCTGTTGGATTAGCCCTCGGTATTCTGCTAAGTCTCCCCGACGCCATCATCACAAAAGCCACGGTTCCGATTCTCGTTTCCGGCGCAGTAGGCGGAACGATTATCGGCTGGCTTGCTGCGAAGTATGGGCACTAATTCAAACTAGCCCACTACCAATCCCTGCCGCTCATCGCCCAATAGACGCAAGCAGAAGAAACCACACCTAGCTCAACCTAAGCATAGCCGAAGTCGCAGAACGCTCACCTCAAGAGTAGAATCCGTCTGAATGATTGGAGGAAACAATGAACCCCTTCACTCGTGGGATCGGGACGCATACTCCTGAATCCTACTTTGTAGATTTTCAACCAACATGCGACGGCGGGCTAGGTCGATTGGATGCACGCTATCAATATCGGCCTTAAGTTCAGCCTCCGCTTGGTGCATTCGATCGCGGGCTGCGATTACCTCTGGAGGCTGCGGCATGCGCGAATTCTAGCATGCCCTGGCGAAATGACAGCGCCACGGTTCGCCAGCAATCTGGACCTCGAACAAATTAATTAAGAAGCTTTTTCATCCGCACCCGGTCACTCAAGACCGGAGAATACATTCTGTCGCTAGCAAGGACCTGAAGGCTTCCGTTTCTAGTCTTGCTTCCTCTGACCTATTGACCTTCGGGATTCTTTTGCCGCACAGATCGTTGAGTCGCGGACTTCGAATTTTCGAATTATAGATGCCTGATGCGAAGCGGACTTCTCAACATTTATCCAATTTTCCGCCAGAAATCGACCAGGGGTAACTTCCGAGTTGCCGAGAGATCAGGGTCTTTTTCGAACCTCGACGGTCCACAATGCGTCAGATACCGGTGTACCAGGCATAGCCGGCCTCTGCGGCCGCAGAGCCGAGACCCTTACCAAACCATTTCAGATTGTCTGTGACCGTCAGGCGGTTGATGAATTTTAAGTTCTTGTAGCCGATTTGCCGAGGGAGTCGCATGCGAAGCGGTCCGCCGTGCGCCACTGGAAGCTCGTGGCCGTTCATGCCGTAGCAGAGGAAAGTCTGAGGATGCAGAGCATCGGCCATATCGATGCTGTCCCAAGTATCGGGTTCTATTGAAGTGTACACGACGTATCTGGCCTGTGGGTGAACTCCCACAAGGTTCAACACGTGCGAGAGAGGGACGCCGATCCACTCGGCTATGTATGACCAGCCCTCTTCACACGTGATCTCGGTAATGTGGCTGCGAGAGGGGTAGCTCTTCAGGTCAGCAATGGAGAACGAAGCAGGTTGAGCGACCAAGCCATCGACGGCGAGTCGCCAGTCCGCGAAACTTCCGGCCTGAAGGCGCTTATAGTCTTCCGTGAGGGGCGCGAGTTCGTTCGGAAACGGACGCGGGGAAATCCGGCTGCGCGGGAATTCGCGCGCCAGTGAATGCCTGGTTAGCAGGCGCTGCGAGGCGTAGGTCAGCGTTTCGCCGAGCCCGTAGATTCCGCCGTGATCAGGAGGAATCAATCCATACTTCTCCACCAGGCGCGCTGCCACCATTAATCCCGATGCACCCGCGGCCGCCACGATTCCGGATACCATTAGTCTTCGACGCGAAAGCTTGATCATGTGTGCTCCTTATGCGTGCCGATGCGGCCTGTGATCATCGCTCCGGTGCGGCTCCGGAATCCGGCCAGGCAAACCATCAGAACGTGGACAAACAGGAACAGCACCAGGGCCAGCGAGACAAAGAAGTGAATCGTGCGAGCGGATTGACGGCCTCCCAGCAAGGTAACGGACCAAGGAAAGGCGGAAACAAAGCCGAGCGACATGGCCAAGCCGCTCCAGATGACCAAGGGGAATAGAACAAAGATCACAAATAAGTACGTGAGGCGCTGGAGCCCGTTATAGGACGAAGCCTCTGCGTCACTCGGCCGTTCAAAGCGCAGAGGTTTTACAAAGGAAGTTAGGAGCGCCCGCCATGAGAGATCGGCCTTGCTGGGGACCAAGTCTTTTCGGAAATGCCTTGTGAGCAGACCTGCAATTACATAGAGCAAGCCTGTCAGCACCGCGATCCAGGCAGCTTCAAAGTGCAGTGCCCGGCTCCATCCGTTTTGGTCGGGCAGCACGTAGCTGTAGCCCGTCGGCACCAACCTTCTTGAGGAAGGAATTGGCAGTTGAAACAACGGAGACGTCAAGACCGTGCCCGTCTCGCCCCAGTAGAAGCGCGGGTGCGAGATTACAATTTCGATGCCGGTGACGAGCAGGGCGAAAAAGCAGAGAGCGGTGATCCAGTGCGTCACGCGGACGAGGGCAGAGTGCCTCGGCGCAAGCTTCGTGACCGGAGCGGTCGAAACGCGGCTCGAGACGGAAGCTTCCGCCGGTAGCTGCGCGGATCCCAATGTCGCCATTTTGGCCTCCGTTCAAGACTTACCCCGGCAGAATGGCTATCATCCTACTACTCTATAGAAGACTGAGACGAACAAATCGCGGCGAGGTAATCAACCGGAACTGATCGGACTTGGCGAGTCCGATATGAGAAACGGCTGGGCGGCTGTAGGGGAGGGCAGGAGAGTCAAGAATCTCTAAGGAGGTGTGGGTAGTCAAAAATGACTCTGAAGTGGCACAGAGCTGCCCCTCCGATCACCCCGGCCAAGTCACTGCCTGCAAATAAGCCTGCAGTGTTTGGAGAGAATTTCGTGACCGGCTCCTGTATGGCGAGGCCCCCAAGCCGAATTGCCGCCACCCGTCCAACGCGGAATCCGATTTCACCTCCCACGGCAATTATGCTGGGAGCTTCGGTTGCTTCCTCCAGCGAAACAAGTTCTGAATGTGCATCCGCAAATGTCTTGGTAAGCCAAACTGCGCTTGCCGGGCGAGCTCCAGCTAGGAAATCGGCACAAATCATGGCGATTCCATCCATCAAACGAACCTCTTCGCAATCTTGCAAGAACCATTTGACAGCACGATAGAAAGTTGTATAGTGTGCGCAAATTAGCACAATCGTGCGCGCCAGCGCACTCATGGGGTAGCCATGAAGATTCGAATTGTGGTGCCTATCTGTAGCGATCAGTTCAACGCAGAGGCGGCGGTGGAGTTTCGTCAGTACGCATCTCCAGGCACCGAGATTTCGGTAGTTAACATTGCTCAAGGACCGAGATCTGTTGAGAGCGAATTTGAAGAGGCAATGGCGGTTCCTGGTATTTTGCTGCGAGCACAAGAAGCCGAACGCGACGGATGCGACGCTGTGATCTCCGACTGCTTCGGTGATCCTGGAGTAAAACCGGCCCGGGAGTTGTTGAGCATCCCTGTAGTGGGGCCGCTCGAAGCCTCGGTTCTTCTGGCATCCGCGCTGGGACACAGATTTTCAATCGTAACCGTTCTTAAGAGCGTTGTTCCGATGATCGAGCATCTGGTTGCTGCCTCGGGTGTTTCAGGCCGACTCGCATCAGTGCGAACCATCGAAATACCTGTGCTTGGTCTTGTCGACATGAAAGCTATGTCGGCAGGGCTGTTCGACGAAATGCTTGCTGCGATTCGGGAAGATGACGCTCACGTTTTGGTTCTCGGTTGCACTGGCATGATGGGCGTGGCTGAAAATCTCCAGAAAAAGCTTGGCGATGCAGGTTATGAGGTTCCGGTGGTGAGCCCGACCGCGGCGGCTCTGAAATTGGCGGAAACACTAGTCAACCTGGGCCTTCGACAGAGTCGCCTGACCTACATGCGCCCTAAAGACACTACGGTACGAGCAACTACTGTATAGCTCTGATTCTGCATTCCCGATGGACGTGGAAGGCTTCCGTGCTGCACTTGATGATCGATAAACAGAGTTCGATTCCCTGGCACGAACAGATCAAGGACCAAGTCCGACTGGCACTGGCCACCGGAGAATTAAAGCCTGGAGATCATGTGCCGTCAATCCGGCAGGCGGATAGTCGACTGAAAGTAGGGCTCGCAACGATTCGGCGCGCCTATGAAGATTTGGCCCATAGCGGATTGCTTACGCTCGAGAGGGGCCGGGGCGCATTTGTTAGCCAAGATGCTTCGAGCGGAGAAAATGGCGAGACCGTAGCCGAATACGAAAAGTTCTTTTCTTTTGTGCAATCGGGGCTTCGAAAACGAAAGCTCGTACCCTCCGCATTTGCACGGTTTTTCTTCAGTCGTACGCTTCTCTCCGAGCAGGAAAATCCTTCTATTGCGATCGTCGAAGAAAGCGTTGCTCTGGCCGAAGACTATGTGCAGCAGCTAAGGCACGCGTGGCAACTGCCAATAGCGGCCTTTTCAATCACCGATCTGTCGAAAATGCCGGTCGAAAAAAGGCAGACCTTTCGCTGTTTTCTCTCGGACTACTACGTCATCGGGCTGATGAAGGGGCTACTGCGTGGACATCAAACCGTGATGATTCCGCTCGAAGTGGAATTCGGACCTGAAATGAACGCCGATCTGGAAAGTCTACCACGTCGTTCGGCGGTTGTGGTTGTGCTGGATGATTCTGAGCACCAGCACAAAGCGCACTTTATTCAGGAGTTGTTTGAGAAATCCTATCGGGCAAACGACCTTCGATTCCGGATCATTCGTCGAAGCGATGCAAACCTTCCGAGTCTGCTTGCGGACAAGAAACTGGCCCGCGTCTACGTAGGAAATCTAATCTGGGACGTTCTCGATCCAGGCATAAAAAAATCTCCCCGTATTCGTCGCCCACGGCTGCGAATCACGGACGAGTGCGTGAAACGTGCCTGGAGTCAGATTGGCGTGATTTGATCTCGTGTTAGTCAAGGAGGTCGGTATGTCAGGACACCAAAGTTCGCTGAGATGGGTCGTGATTGCAGTTACGCTGCTATGCGGGCTCTTTGTGCTGAACAATGCCACACACGCCCAATTAGGGACGGCTACGATTGTCGGCATCGTTACCGATCCGGCTGGAGCCGTCGTTCCAGGCGCCAGCGTAAGCGCAACAGCCCTTGATACGAACCATCAAGTTACAGTTGCGACGGACTCCGCGGGCGCCTACACGATTGCTGGCCTCACGTCTGGTGCCTACGACGTGAAAGTTGAACGCAAGGGGTTTAACACCGAGATTCGCCGCAACATTCCCCTCACGGTAGGGCAGGTCCTGCAAATTAATTTCGCGATGAAGGTCGGAAGCGTTTCGCAGCAAATCGAAGTGCCGGGCGGTACGCCCTTGCTCGAGACCGTTACGTCATCCATCAGTGGTCTGGTGAACGACAACCAGGTGAGGGGATTGCCGCTGAATGGCCGCGATCTCTCCCAGCTCGTTTTGCTACAGGCGGGTGTCGCTCCCACTCCCAGCTCCGGTCCAAGCCCGTTTCAGAAGGGCGGGTTCCAAAAGTTCGCAGTCAATGGGCAAAGGTCGACCGCGACGAACTACACCATCGACGGCATGGATGCAAACGACCCAGACTACGCGTTGTCGCCCGGCGGTGTTTCAGGTGAATTCCTGGGTGTCGATGGTATTAAGGAGTTTCGCGTCTTCACGAACGACTATAGCGCTGAATACGGCCGCAACTCTGGCGCAATCGTTCAAATGATCACGAAATCGGGAGAAAATACTCTGCATGGCTCGCTGTTCGAGTTCTTCCGAAACGATGCATTCGATGCGAAAAACTACTTTGACCTCGCCGATGCGCCGATTCCTCCGTTCGTCCGCAATCAATTTGGTGGAAGCGTGGGCGGGGCAATCTCACCGGACAAAACCTTCTTCTTCGTAAATTATGAGGGGTTCCGGGAGAGTGAAGGAATCACGACCGTCGCGACCGTTCCGGATGCCCTGGCGCATCAAGGACTTCTGCCCAGCACCTCTAACCCGACCTCCTGCACGCAGGCAAACCCAGCCGGTTGTGTAAATGTAGGCATCAATAGCCAAGTCGCGCCGTTTCTGGCAATTATGCCGCCAGCAAACGGAACGGATTTTGGAAACGGAACCGCCGAGTTGACCAGCTCCGAACGACGCAAGACGCGAGAGGACTACGGCCTGGTTCGTCTCGATCACATTTTTTCGAATAATCACAGCGTGTTTGTAAGGTACATCATCGATGATAGCGACGCGACCGTTCCGTACTTGAGCACACTCGTGCCCGGTTTTCCCGGCAACAACGAGAGCCGAAATCAATACTTCACCGTGCAAGACCAAAGGCTCATCGGCTCGAGCCTTCTAAACCAGGCATCGTTTGGGTTTAATCGGACGACTTACTTAGCTTCCGTTCCAAATCTCTATCCCGATCTCACGATTTCTCTCGTGCCCGGCCGTCCGATTGGCGTGTTCTCGATTGTCGGCCAGAGTCCAATTGGAAACAATCTGATCTATCCTCTGTCGGATTATTCCAACGTTTTTCAACTGAGTGACAATCTGGTGCTGACGCGCGGTCATCACACGATTCGATTCGGTGGCGATTTTAGGCGTAATCAAATTAATGGGCCTTTCGACCTTTTCGTCAACGGAGAGTACGTATTTGAGGATCTTTCGGCTTTTGGTGTTCCCGCCACTACCAACAACCCGGCGTTCGAAGCTTTTTTAAAGGGCGATCCACTCGTGTTCGTCGGCACACAGCCAGACGGTTCAGATTCAAACCGGGGTTTCCGCCAATGGATATTCGGAGCCTACGTCCAAGACGACTGGACGGTGAGCCGGAGTTTAACTGTGAATTTGGGATTGCGGTATGAATTCAATTCGAATCCCACGGAGGTACACGGCAAGGAGTCGAACATTATCAACGTCGCGACCGCTACGGCGCCGACCGTTGGGAAATTAATGAATTCGACACCTAAGGACTTGTTTGCCCCTCGCGTGGGCTTCGCATGGAAGATCGGCTCCGACAATAAGACTGTTCTCCGTGGTGGTTTCGGCATCTATTACGATCAAATCTGGGGGAATATTTATGGTAATGCACGATCGCTCCCTCCGTTCTATCAAGCATTCGAGGCAATTCTGCCGGAATTTCTTAACCCACTACATGCGGCAGCCGTTGCTCCAACCGCTAACGCAACTTTGACTTATTTCCCGAAGTGGCCTCAAGTGTTCCAATACAATCTCAACATTCAGCGCGAGATTTTCCCCAACAGTGTTTTTACGATCGCATATGTGGGAACGCGCGGAAACCACGAAGGACGCCTCGGCGACGAAAATCCGTTTGAGAATTCGCTTGGCTCCCGTCCTAACCCGAACTTCGGGTCGATTGAGCGCTACGTCACCGACGCGCAGTCGTTCTTCAATGCTCTACAGGTCTCCTTCGAGCATCGATTCAGCCATGGGATAACGGCGCAAGCTAACTATTTCTACTCCCACTCAATCGACGACGCATCTGGATATAACCCCAGCGATGCCGTGAATGAACCCGGCACCGCGCAAAACTTTTTTGATCGATTGGGGGATCGGGGCCGCTCCGGCTTTGACATCCGTCACAATTTTACGGGTAACGTTCTCTATCAACTCCCCTTCGGGCCCGGAAAGGCTTTCGGCGGAGACACGAGCGGTGTCGCGGGCACCCTCATCGGCGGTTGGATGCTATCGGCGATCGGTAGTTTCCATAGCAACGTTCCCTTCACTCCCGTTCTCGGATTTGACAATGCCAACCAGCAATCGATCGTAAATGGCCAGAGGCCGGATCTGATTGGAAATCCTTATACAGGAACATGCCCGAACGGGGCCCGGGTTGGAACGGTCACGTGTTTCTTTAATCCCACCGCTTTCGCTCTTCAACCCCCGGGAGAGTTCGGCGACGCTGGTCGAAATAGTTTGAATGGTCCGGGCTTTGCAGACATCGACTTGGCGTTTATTAAGGACACTCGGATAACCGAGCGGGTAGCTCTCCAGTTCAGGGCCGAGATTTTCAATTTGTTCAACCATCCAAATTTCGCCGTTCCTACGAATACGGTAGGTCCAAACGGAAGCGGCGGAAACGGAGACGCAATCTTTCTCGGCCGGGACGCCTCCGGCAATGGAATTCTCGCGGCGAATGCTGGACAAATTTTCAGCACCGTGAGTTCGTCGCGCCAAATCCAGTTCGGTCTGAGGTTGAACTTCTAATGAAAAAAATGCAGCCCAAAGCGAAGCAATTCATTAGTGTCCAGGACGTCGAAGATATCGCCGTAGGAGGGGCTGTACTGGGCACTGGCGGAGGTGGCGATCCCTACGTCGGAAAACTCATGGCGCAGCGAGCTATCGAGGAATTCGGCCCCCCGGAAATGATGGCCCTAAGAGACGTTCCCGACGAAAAGTACATCATGCTCTCGGCCGGGATCGGCGCGCCCACAGTGCTGATTGAGAAAATACTGCGGGGCGATGAGGCCGTCACCGTTTTTAAAGCGCTCGAGAAGCATCTCGGAAAGAAAGCCTTCGCGGTTATGTCGGCGGAAGTAGGCGGCGTCAACGGCACGATACCGATCGCCGTCGCCGCGCGTTTAAAGATTCCCGTCCTGGACGCAGATTGTATGGGGCGCGCTTTTCCGGAAGTTCAGCTGGTCATTCCTCATTTGTATGGAGTCCCAGCCACGCCGCTGATTATTGCCGATGAAAAGGGAAACAGCGTGGTACTCAACACCATCAACAACGAGTGGACCGAGTCAATTGCTCGCGCCGTTTCATCCAAGATGGGCGGCATGGCAATGATGGCCCTGTACACGATGGATGGAAAAACCGTCAAGAGAGCGACACTTCCGGGGATGTTGAGCTTTACGCGTCGGATCGGGCAAACTCTTCGTTTGGCGAGGAAAGAAAAGCACGATGTCCTAAGTCAATTGCTGAAAGTCACGAAAGGAATCCGCCTGTTTAAAGGCAAGATCGTCGATTTGGACAGGCGCACCGATAAAGGACACGTAAAGGGTGAGGTCACAATTCAGGGGTCCCACGATTTCGGCGGACAAACGCTCAACATGAAGTTTCAGAACGAAAATCTGGTCGCAAGGACCGCTGATAAAGTGCTCGCGACGGTGCCTGATCTGATTAGTGTGCTCGATCAAGATACGGCGTATCCGATAACAACCGAAGGCCTAAAGTATGGACTTCGTGTCACCGTTATCGGAATTCGCTGCCACGCAAAATGGCGCACGAAAGCTGGGATCGCGCTCGCTGGGCCCCATCATTTTGGTTACGACATTCCTTATCACCCTCTGGGCAGTAACGGAAGTGCGAGGAGCGGTCATGGATCATCGGCTCGGAATTGACGTCGGCGGCACGCACACGGACGCCGTAATTCTCGACAAGCAGAATCGGCTGATTGCAAAAACCAAAGCGCGGACCACGCCGGACGTCACGAGCGGCATCGTTCAGTCATTGAAACAGATTCTGGCGCAGCCTGGGGTGAAAGCCGAGTCTATTACATATGCGATGCTGGGAACAACGCATTGCACGAACGCGATAACCGAGCGTAAGAATCTGAGCACAGTCGCGGCCGTCCGGCTCGGTGCCCCCGCTACGCTTTCCATTCCGCCGCTCTATTCATGGCCCAAAGATCTCCAGGAGCGAATCGCCCGCAAGACCTTCATCCTTGATGGCGGACACGAATATGACGGCCGCGAGATTGCCCCGCTTAAAGAAAAGCAAATTGCTCGAATGATTCGGGAAATTTCTGGCAAGGTCGAGTCCGTCGCGATCACATCGGTATTTTCCCCTGTCAATGCAACTCATGAGCTAGCTTTAGCAGAAAAGTTGCGGGCCGCGTTCGGCGACAAGGTGTCGATCTCTCTCTCCCATGAAATAGGTAGTCTCGGTTTGCTGGAGAGGGAAAACGCATGCGTGCTGAACTCAGCCCTGATGAAAACCGCGCGGCTGGCTTTTTCGGGTTTTCTGGACGCAATGAAGCAGCAAGGGATCCACGCGCAGCTATTTCTGGGACAGAATGATGGCACGTTGATGTCAGCCGACTTTGCGCTGCGTTACCCAATCTTGACCATTGCATCGGGCCCATCCAATAGTTTGCGGGGAGGTGCATTTCTCTCCGGTTTGAAGGATGCAATCGTTGTGGATGTGGGGGGAACCACAACGGACGTTGGGGTTTTGGTCGACGGCTTCCCTAGGGAATCAGCCCTTGCCGTGGACATCGGAGATGTCCGGACGAACTTCCGCATGCCAGACCTGATGTCGAAAGGGTTGGGAGGCGGAAGCTATATACGCCAGGAAAAAGGTCAAGTCCGTGTTGGCCCCGACAGCGTCGGCTATCGTTTAGAAGAAGAAGCAATCGTATTCGGTGGAAAGACGTTCACTGCCACTGACGTCGCGGTTGCCAAAGGCCGTGCCGATATCGGAGACAAACGCAAACTCAGCAAAGCGCACCTCGATTTGGCGAGTAAAGCTGACGACGAGATTCAGCGAATGGTGGAACAGTGCATAGACGGTCTGAAACTGAGCGCAGCGCCCGTGCCAGTCGTTCTCGTGGGCGGAGGCAGCGTTTTGCTGGCGGACAAAATCGAAGGCGCATCCAAAGTCTACCGCCCGGATCATTTGGATGTCGCGAACGCGATTGGAGTCGCGATCGCCCCTGTCAGCGCGCAGATCGATCGCGTGTTTTCTTACGAAGCATTCTCCCGCGAACAAGCTCTCACTGAAGCGAAGAGTCAACTCATTGAGAAAACACAACTGGCCGGAGCCGATGAGGATGCCATCGAAATCGTGGAACTCGATGAAATTGCGATGGGCTACCTTCCGGGCCACGCAGTGCGCATCAAAGCCAAAGCCGCAGGACCGCTTTCGCGTTCGAGGGTGGCGACCGGCGCCGCTGTCTCGTAACTCTGGCCGTACGAATCTTCAAAATCACATTTCTGGAGGCTGCCGATGCGCTCGATACAGCTGGAAGAAATGACTTGGCCGGAAGTCAAAACCGCAATCGGCCAGGGATATGACACGGTTGTCTTTGCGGTCGGCGCCACCGAACAGCACGGGCCGCATCTTCCCCTTGCAACCGACTCCCTCGTTGGCGATTCTCTTGCCAAATTAGTTGCGAAGCGTCTTGGGCATGCTCTCGTAGGGCCCACCTTGCGGATCGGTTGCTCTCAACATCATATGGCGTTCCCGGGAACGGTCAGTCTTGACGCTTCGCCAATGCGGGACGTGATCGTTAAATATGGTGAAACGATTCTCCAGCACGGCTTCAAGAGACTGGTGATAATTCCAAGCCACGGGGGGAACTTTCAGGTGGTTAGCGAAGCCGGACAGAATTTGCAGCAGAGGTGTTCGACGAAACACATCATCACCTACTGCGATTTGAAGAAAGTGTTGGACACATCGCACAAAGTCTCTGGTGTTTTTGGAATTTCGCCGGAGGCCTCCGGGGCTCACGCCGGAGAATTTGAAACATCGATCCTTCTATATCTGCATCCCGACCTTGTGGACATGAGCCATGCCGAACAAGGATTCATGGGCGATCTTTCGACAGCTATCCCGGAGCTTATGCGCAATGGCGTAGCTCGTATTTCGGCGAACGGGGTTTTAGGCGACGCTCGCGAGGCCGATGGACGGCGCGGCGAGAAATATCTGGCTGCGTGGGTTGATCTGATTGTAGATGAGGTCGCGAAGTCCAATGCGACAGTCTGACAGGGCGACAAGGTCGGTTCGTAGCAGTGGGTTCGAGCGTCTATTTGAATTGGAACATGGATTGGCGGCATCGTGAAGGTAAAACAGCGAGATGAGACGGCGGTACTAGCTGACGATTTCGCGTTGGAACGCGTTCCGCCCGCAGGCCGCAGGCCGATGCTCGACATCCTTTGGGTCGAGTTGGGAATTGTGACCGCGATGTCCGAATTTGTCGTGGCCTCAGCTCTGGGCTACGGCATGACGTTCTGGCGTGCGCTTCTTGCAACTCTGATCGGAACTTTGCTGCTTCTTCTTGTGAGCGTTTTAATCGGCGTCGCGGGCTCGAACGAAGGTCTACCGACTGGCCTGCTCGCGCGTTGGAGTGGGTTCGGAAGATATGGGTCGATGCTCATCAGTCTTATCGTCGTCATCGGCTGCACCGCCTGGTTCGGTGTCCAGAATTCAATTTGTGCGGAAGCGATCGTCCGAGCCACTCACTTTCATGTCGGCATGGCCTTAGCCTCATTTCTCTCCGGTTCGATCGTTGTCCTAATCGCTACTCTTGGAATTCGTTGGGTGTCAAAGACTGCAAGCTTTGTCGTTCCGCTCTTCAGCGTGCTTGTGGCCTACGGCTGTTACCGCGTGCTGTCCACCTCGTCGCTGTCTAGCATCGTCCTAGCGCCGGCGCCCGGACCATCCTTGACGCTTGCCACAGGCGCCAGCATGGTAGTTGGCGGAGCTGTGCTCGGGGGAATTGTGGCCCCTGACTTCACTCGCTTCTGCCGGACCGGAAAAGATGTCCTGTGGGTCATGGTTATTTCGTTGATCGTTGGCCAGTTTGGGCTGGGAACGGCAGCCATTCTGCTGTCCCACGCGACCCGCACACGGGATGTGATCGCGATTATTTTCGGCGTCGCGGGTTGGCTCGGACTGGCGATCGTTGTACTCGCCACTCTCAAATTGAACGACACCAATCTTTATAGCGCCTCGCTTCATGCTGCCAACACGGTCGAGATCGTCTTCGGGTACAAGATGAATCGTGGAATTCTGACCATCATTCTGGGACTAGTGGGGATACTGTTTTCGATCTTCGGCATTCTTCAGCACATCGTCGGTTTTTTGCTCATCCTGGGCATAGCCGTGCCTCCGATTGGCGGGGTGCTGATTGTGGATTACTTTCTTCTTGCTCGCGACAGACAGAGCCTGGCGGTCACTCGCGCTTCTGACTCTCTGCCTCCGTCATCGGAATCTGTGAATCCGGTTGCGTTGCTTGCTTGGCTGACGGGATTTTTAGTCGGCGAATCGCTGCATATTGGCGTTGCTTCTGTAAATTCAATTATCGCGGCTGGAATCGTCTACTACGCGGTTATGAAAACAATGGCCATCTTGTCGAAGCGGCCGATCAAGTATTTCAGGACCGTTCCGACGATCTCTTCACAGTCGTGACGATCTTACGCTTCAGGTTGTATCTATTGGAGGGTCCAATATCGATGAACGGGAATGCAAAGCAGGGCGCTAAAGAGCGATTAACGGATGTTTCAAAGGCAGTACTTGACCTAAGCCACCGTATCCACGCGAATCCGGAACTAGGTTTCCAAGAGGAAAAAGCTTGTTCATGGCTCGTCGAGATACTTGATCAGAATGGATTTGAAGTGCAGTCAGGACCTTGCGATCTTCTTACCGCGTTTGTAGCGAAAGCAGGAAACGGTCCTCTGCACGTTGCGATTTGCGCCGAATACGATTGTCTTCCACAGATTGGACACGCTTGTGGGCATAACATGATTGCCGCCATGGCCGTCGGCGCAGGAATCGCTGCTGCGCAAGTTGCGGACGATGTCGGACTGACCATCAGCGTAGTTGGCACTCCAGCGGAGGAAGTCGGAAACGCCAGTGGCAAAATCTTGATGCTTCAGCGGGGAGCGTTCGCGGGGGTTCACGCCGCGATGATGGTTCATCCCGCGCCCTTCGAAATGATCGAGGCTCACATCATTGCAGCGTCCATGTTCGAGGTTCAATACACGGGGAAAGAAGCTCACGCTTCAGCGTTTCCGGAGCTTGGCATCAACGCCGCTGACGCGCTTACGGTTGCGCAAGTCTCGATCGGCCTGCTTCGTCAGCATCTCTGTTCGAGCGATCGAGTCCACGGCATCACTACTCAGGGTGGTGACGCTCCCAACGTAGTTCCTGGCCACACCTCTGCTCGATACATTATTCGCGGCGAGAATTTGGGCGCACTGGAAGAAGCTCGGAGAAAAGTCTATCGATGCTTCGAGGCAGGCGCGGTTGCAACCGGCGCCACGCTTGAAATTCACGGTGGTGACATGCCCTACGCGGATATGACGTTTGACCACCAGATCAACTCAATTTACAAGGAAAATGCCGAAGCGCTGGGGCGGACGTTTCCCAAAATGACTCCGATGATGGAACGCATGGCCGCCTCAACGGACATGGGCAACGTTTCGCATGAAATTCCTTCGATTCACCCGATGATCGGGAT
Source organism: uncultured Acidobacteriota bacterium (assembly GCA_963729525.1). Classification (GTDB taxonomy): domain Bacteria; phylum Acidobacteriota; class Terriglobia; order Acidiferrales; family UBA7541; genus Palsa-295. The sequence goes on along the minus strand of CAVSOB010000002.1, from coordinate 244,221 downwards.
CGATTCGCTTCCCGCGGTGAATCATCAGCCCGCGTTTGCAGCTCACTGCATTACCGAAGCCGCTAACAAGGCAGTCCTGGATGGTTCTCTGGCAATGGCCTGGACAGCGATCGACCTCGCCTCGCAACCGGCCATCGTCGAACGGCTTGTTCAGCGCAACCCTTAAGAGGAAGAAGTTGGAGACGCCTAAAAATGACTACGACCGCGACGCCCGCATCAAATTCGCGAGCTCCTGAATCGAGCCTCGCTGCAGTCGAGAGAGTTTTCGGTTGGTTCAATAATTTAGGCGCCCGGCGGATTCCGCTCAACCGATCCGATATCGATCGCCATTTCACTCCAGATCTGAAATTGATGATTGATATGAAAGTAATGGCAGGTGGCCTCGATGCTATGTCGCAACGAATGACCGAAATGCTCTCCAAAACCGAGTGGTGGTCGGTGGCGCCATTGCCCTTTGAAATGGCCCTTTCCGAAAATGATTTGGCTTCGGCTTACTATCAATACCGGTTTGTGGACTATGAAAAGCAAGCCGGCAAAATCCACATCATCGCGATCTGGAAAGTCCGAGACGGAAAAATTGCGGAAGTGAAAGAGTTAACGCAAATCGAACACGGTCACATCGAACTCCAGCAGTATTGAAATTCGCCTCGTCGCGCGTCCAGGGGTCATGAATGCCGAAGATTGTACGATTTCATAGGTTCGGCGGTCCTGAAGTTCTTCAAATCGACGAACTCCCCGAGGAGCAGCCAGGGCCAGGCGAGGTCCGAATCAAAGTACAAGCATTCGGTTTGAATCGCGCCGACTATCTGTATCGCAACAATATGCACGCAGTGATACCCAGGTTGCCCTCGCGGATCGGCTACGAAGCCACCGGAATTATCGATGCCGTTGGCCCGGACGTGACGAACTGGAAAGTGGGCGACCGAGTCTCGAATGTTCCCCTAGGTTCGCCCGACTACGGCGTGTGTGGCGAAAGTGCAATCCTTCCCGCATACACGCTGATGCCGGTGCCTCCTCACCTAAGCGTCGAAGCGGCAACTTCAATATGGATGCAGTACATGACGGCGTGGGGCGGCTTGATTGCTTTCGGGCAGATGCAGGCCGAAGACGTGATCCTCGTGACTGCCGCCAGTAGCAGCGCCGGAATTGGCGCGATCCAACTCGCCAAGGACGCGGGCGCGCGGGTAATCGCAACCACCAGGACGGTGGCAAAGAAGCAATTCGTCAAATCGGTCGGCGCCGATCATGTCGTTGTGACGGACGAAGAGAATATTAGCGACAGCGTTCGGCTTTTTACAAACGGCAGAGGTGTGCGGCTGGTTTACGATTGCATCGGTGGTCCATTCCTCGAGCGCTGCGTTGCCGCCACAGCCTTTGGCGGCAAAGTGATCCTTTATGGTCTTTTGTCGGGCCGGCCCACGGAAGTGCCGATAATCCCGATGTGTCTGAGCGAGATAAGTCTTCATCCTTACAGCATGATTACGATTTTCAACGATCCAGTCCGTCGAAAAGCGGGCTTGAACTATGTGCACGGTCGTCTCGCTTGCGATGCTTTCCGCCCGATCATCGATCGGGTGTTTTCTCTCGACGAAATCGTTGATGCGCACCGCTACCTAGAGAAAAACGAGCAGCGCGGCAAGATCGTAGTTCGCATAACCACCAGAGAAGGTAAGAATTAAGGGAAGGCAATTACGCCGATCTTTCCGCTTGGGTACCGTGACGAGATCTCCGTCCAAGGCGACGATTCCGTTTGCTAGTCGTAAATAGACAGTTTGGGTCGACCTTTTGTGTCATTTTCTGGAGTGTTTCCGAAACGGGACTTCGCGGCACCCGTCACAATGAGATGCAGGAATCTCTGTATCTCCCAAAAGGGCCAGGGGTTAGCCTTGGGTGTCCGATAAGTACTCCCGCTGTTCCTACTTGGCATAGCCCGTGCGCTGTATCGGCGCGTCCCCGCCAGGGATTACGAGAAGACATACGAGATTCGATCTAATGAGGATCTGGCGCCGTCCTACGAACAAAAGGCCCGCCTACTCTTTGGGGGTCGAAATGACGTTCATCGCCCTGCGTCTGGACAACATATTCCTCTCAGGTCGAGGTCGATGTTTCGAGAATCAGGATTACCAACCTTTCCGCTCATAGCCCTAGGATTTCTCTTCGCGGTCAATTCTGCTAGCGCACAAGTTCAGTCAGGACTACGTGCGCGAGCCCTCATCACCCAGAGAGTCGATGAAACAAGATTGGTCACATTGCAGGGAAACACTCATCCCGAAGCGAAAGCCGAGAATGATCGTGGTGAAGTCGCCGACAACTTTCCGATCGATCATATGCTTCTGCAGCTGAGCCGGTCTCCGGAGCAGGAGCAAGATCTAGGGCGATTTATTGATGAACTCCACACAGTAGGATCACCGAGGTTCCACCATTGGGCCTCCGCTCAGAAGTTCGGAGAGACGTTTGGCTTAGCGACGCAAGACCTCGACACGATCGTGGGCTGGCTCGAGTCCTACGGGTTCAAGGTTAATGTGGTCTATTCGAGCGGGATGTTGATCGATTTTTCTGGCACCGCAGGGCAGGTGCGCCGCGCCTTCCACACGGAGCTTCATCGCGTTGAAGTAAACGGTGAGAAGCACATCGCCAACATGAACGATCCCCGAATTCCCGCTGCGCTCGCTCCGGCTGTTGTCGGCATCGTCTCGTTGCATGACTTCCAGCCACATCCGCTGTACAAGATGCACAAGCCGCAACCTCTTTTCACTGAGTCCAGCGGATACTACTCCGTCGTACCCGCGGATCTCGCCACGATCTACAACCTGAATCCTGTTTTTACCGCCGGCTACTCCGGCAAGGGACAAACGATCGCGTTGATCGAGGACACTGACCTGTTCAGCGCATCGGACTGGACCACTTTCCGCTCAAAGTTTGGCCTTTCCAGCTACACGTCCGGTTCGCTGACAACTGTCCATCCGCCTCCTCCGAGCGGCACCAACAATTGCACCGCTCCCGGCGTGGTTCCTCCCTCTGATGCCGAAGCCATCCTTGACGCGGAATGGGCGAGCGCTGTTGCGCCCAGTGCAGCTATCGAAATGGCGGTTTGCGCGGACACCACTACTACATTCGGAGGGCTGATCGCCGTACAGAACATCATCAACGGAGCCGCGCAACCGCCCGCCATCATGAGCATCAGCTACGGACAATGCGAGACGGTAAATGGCTCCTCAGCCAATGCAGCCTATAAAGCGGTCTACCAGCAGGCTGTCGCTGAGGGTGTGTCCGTTTTCGTTGCGGCCGGAGACAGCGGAGCAACAGGATGCGACGACAACGCCGCTGCAGCAACGGATGGAATCGGCATCAGTGCGTTCGCCTCCACTGTTTACAACGTCGCAGTCGGCGGCACCGATTTCGGTGATACCTACGCGCAAACCAACAGCACCTACTGGAACGCGACGAATACACCTACTTACGGCTCGGCAAAATCCTATATTCCGGAAATCCCGTGGAACGACTCCTGCGCGAGCGTGTTGGTGGCCACATTTCTCGGCTTTTCTCAAACCTACGGCACCACGGGCTTTTGCAACAATTCCACGGTGGGAAAGTCACTCCATAGCACCGCCGCTGGAAGCGGTGGTCCGAGCGGTTGCGCCACCGGCGCATCAGTCGCGCCCGACACCGCTGCTGTGGGCGGGTCTTGTGCGGGATGGCCGAAGCCCTCTTGGCAATCGATCTTTGGCAACCCGAGCGATGGCGTGCGCGACACTCCGGACGTATCGCTCTTCGCGGCCAATGGTCTCTGGAGCCACTACTACGTTTTCTGTTGGTCCGACACGGCAGCAGGAGGCGCTGCGTGTACAGGCGATCCTTCTACTTGGTCCGGTGGGGGCGGGACATCATTCGCCTCTCCCGTCATGGCCGCGATCCAGTCGCTCGTGGACCAGAAGACCGGCTCGCGCCAGGGCAATCCCAATCCGGTGTATTACAAGCTCGCCTCGGCCGAGTATGGGTCAACTGGCAACAGCTCCTGCGATTCATCGAAGGGCAATGCCATCGCTACGACCTGCATATTTAACGACGTCACCCTGGGCGATATGAATGTGAACTGCTCATTCTTCAACAAAACTCACATTTACAATTGTTACGATCCGGGAGGCACATCTACGAACGGGCTGATGGGCGCCCTTTCCACCTCAAATAGCTCTTACAGCCCCGCATTCGGAACGACAAAAGGCTGGGATTTCGCCACTGGTATCGGCACCGTCAATGCTGCCAACCTCGTCAGCAACTGGCCCTCCTCAGTTCCCAATCTCGGAGGCATGTGGGACCTGCGCCTCTCAAACACGGCAAATCCGCCTCCCGGCCAGATCGGCGAAACTGAGTTCACCTTTGACGTAGTCGTTCAATCAAGCGGCGCTTCGACCGAAGCACTTTCGAATAACGGTTTCCAGGACCACGCATTCACCAGCTCCATTTGTTCCGCGTCCGGCACTGGCAACAACGTCACGGTGTCAGCGAATTTTAGCCTCACTTCGACGGTGACCTTCCAGATCTCGGTGGATAATGGCGAATCCTATTCCATGACCGGCACACTTTCCCCCGACGGCACGACCGTCACCGGAACAAACGTCAAGTACAATGCAGGCTCGCAGAACTGCGGCAAGAATGATGTCGGTAGCGGCTTCACCGCCATTCTCTACAAGCCCGCGACCGGTACCTACGTTGGATCGTTCACCCCGGATGCGGGCGGACAAGCGTTCACCTCCACGATCGTCCTCGTCGAAGACGCCAACTACAACCTCACGGGCACAATCACAAGCGTAGGCAATACCTGTTTCGCGAATCTCGCCGTCAACGGCAACACCGATCCCAGCCTCGCATCCGGCGATATCCTGGACTTCTTCGGTACCGACGCGCAAGGGGACATTGCGGGATTTACTGCTAACGCTGGCGGCACTGCCAACAATGCCGGCGACACCACCTGGCAACAATTATTCGTCACCTCGGTTGTCTACGGAGGTGCGTGCAGCGGGCAGTCCTACACGGATGCACCATTCCACAGAATTGGTGGAAGGCCGAGAAGGCCCGCCCCGCCAGCCACTCGACGATCAGTCCGCTAATCGGAGAAGAATATCACCGTGGCAATCAGCACAGAGCGTGATCAGATTTTCGTCTGTGTCGTCACCCAACAGGCTTTGCGAGCACAGTGGTGGACCTGGAGACGATCGGAACTGCCGCAATACTCGGATCGCCAATCGTCGCGCTCCAACACTTCGGTGCGGAGTTTGGGATAAGAATCTGGATCCAGCCGTATCGCATCGACCGAACGTCGAAGCGTTGCTCAGGTGTGCGAAGCATTCTTGAGCGCGGGAGCCAACAGTTATAAGAGCGAGGGCGCAGCCTTCCTCCAGCGCCTTATCACGAGATCGCGACGAGGTAACAATCAGATCGTCGTAATATTCATCGTGCGGAAGCGAACCGTGCGAAAAACTGAGACTTTGAATCTTTGTGTTTCGGGCGCCTTTGAGCGAAAGCTGGAAGCAGAAGCGAAACGAGAGAAACGCTCAGTGACTAACTATCTCGAAGCGATGCTAGAGAAGCTTTGGTCCGAGTTAGCCAAAACGCGGCCGAAGGCAAAAAAGAGAATCGAAGACTTGGTATAAGCGAAGAATTCCCGTAAAGCGAACAACAAGAGTTGCTGTCGGCGCGCCTGCATTCCGGCCGACGCGCCGGCAGTGAGAAACTCAGTCGCTCTTGGTGGCGCGACGGTTCTTCTTGTTGTTCTTGAGCTCGTCGTATGCTCGAAGCGTTTGATAGAAGTTGCGACGCTTTGTCACATCATAGCGCATGAATAAATCGGTTTGTTGAACTTGCTCTTCCAGCGTTTGACCGCCTCCACCGTCGCACAGAAGATTCCGGACCTCCTGGTCGAGCAATTTGCCGATGAGCTGCCGATAGAGACCGGTCGTCAAAGGGTCGCGTTCCCCCTTGATCCCACGAAAAGCTTCGGGTAAATCCATTTTGAACATCTCGCATTTTGCTACCAAAGCATGCGCGATCGCTGATGCGGCAGGGCTGTCGCTCTTCCAATCGCTTAAGGTCTTGCATATGTTCTCATCTAAGGTTTCCGCGATTTGCTTTTTCAATTCTTCCGACTCCGAAATGACCACCCCATTATTAACCTGACTTCGTACCCATTCTATAAATTTCAACCGCGTCTGGCGTGACGATCTCGCAGGCGGCTGCGGAGACTCCGCGCATACGGTCTCGTTTGTACTCGCGCCGACCAGTCTGTGGATCGAAATCTGTTCGTGCCCGAGCGACCGGGTCATCATCCAGCAACATGCGACCAGATCATCGACAACGAACTTCTGCACTGCCCCTTCGGGCTTCAGGTCAGCGTGAAAAGCGGATTTGAGGCGATCAAACTTTGGAAGCTCTTCCTTCGACAACCGCAGCGTCTTTTCAAAGAGGCCGTGACGTCGCGCGTTTCTGCATGACCGAGATTTACCTTCCGCCGTTTTTGGTCCCGGGCTTTTTTCCCGTGTGAAAGTCATAAGTCTCCTCAAAAGTTGAATTTAAGGGTAGAAACACGCGGAGACTTAAAAGCAGATGTCGCCGCGTCAAGGTATCTCACGGTGCGCAGCGACCATCACGGGGTTCACAAATCACACACGAAGTACGAACAAGTTAGCGCGTAGCATTCGAGTCCGCAAGAACTTTGTGATTGGCGATTGCCAATTTTCGCAAGGCCTTCGTGGATGGTGATTGCCCATTTGTTTTACGTAATCAAACACATAAGTTAGTTAATTCATAGATATATATACCGGGACGCAAGCGGGCGTGTAGGTGGCATCAGAAAGATAGAAATTACAAAACGAACTCCCTATCATCAATAGAATCAATCAATTGCCGAAACATGGAGGTGGAAAATCATGGTATACATCGGAGTCGTAAGTTACGGGATGTATATGCTCAATACGTTGGTGCTCGACTGCCTAAAGCCGATATTTAATAGGTTGGGACCTCACCATCCTCTTCTCCAATTTCCAAGGTGCGCGGAGATACGCAAATTCGAATTATTGGCAATCTACTCGCCATTATCGCCTCGTAGGGAAAATTGGCGTGGTAGGCATAGTAAAATGATCGATTCGACCCCAAATCTCCACGTGCGAATGATCCTGAATCGAGGCGAGTCCGATGTCCAAGACCTTTAAGTGCGGTGACCACGTTGAATGGAACTCAGAAGCCGGCAGAGTTCGTGGCGTAATCTTCAAGAAAGTTATTTCTGCCGTGCGGTTCAAAGGCTATATGCATCATGCCTCCAGAGACGAGCCCCAATACATCATCAAGAGTGAAAAGACCGACCACGTGGCTATTCACAAGGGGCAAGCACTGAAACTTATAAAGGCTAAGAAAAAGATGAAACCAAAGAAAACAAAAGCAAGAAGAAGGACGAGCTGACTCAGGAGTCAAGAAGATTACGCGTACCTTCACGCGTAAATGACGATTGCGCAGATTGCGGCCAGATTCAAAACCTGCGCGATGTCATGTCTGGCAATCGCGATGCAATCCCCGCGAAATAAACGTACTCTAACGGGAAATCACCGTCACAAAATTAGTACTTCTCGACTATTGCTGCCGACGTCTTGGGGTTTGAAGATGAACAGCAAAACCGGCCGACGAACGTTCATTGTGTGACCGGCGCGTGCGCAGGAAAGACGATAGTCCCACCCCGGGCAGAAGGTGACGTCATAAGTTCGGTCGAGCAGTGCGAAAAGGAAGGCCTGATTCTGTGCACAGTGCCCAAGTAAGCGAACTAGAAATTCCGGTTACGATCCAAGGGTCGAAGCCCGTTGAGGGGACGGACCGACGAGAGCTATTCACCGAGGCGACAAAAACGACAATTGTCTCCGAGAACGGTGCGGTACTTTGCCTGAAGTCGAGCGTCTTGCCCGGGCAATGTGTTTTTCTTCGAAATGAGCACTCCGGAAGAGAAATTCTGTGCAAAGTGCTGGAGTCACGGCAAGGAGGGCTCGCTCACTACACCGACCTCGAATTCGTCGATCGCGATCCGAAATTTTGGGATGTCCCTGCTGAACAACCATTGGCAGCCAGACAGACGCCGGAGATTCAAAAAATAAAGCCGGGCGAGACGAGTCCGGTCGCCGCGCTGGGGAAGGAGCCGAACTCACGAGCCGGCGGCGACATCCCTCTGACCTTTCTGGAAACTAATACCGTGGCGCCCGTCTGCCCTCAGTCGACAAATCAGCCAGAATGGAATGATGCGAATGAACAGGAGCTTATAGCCGCGCTGATCGCAATAGACGCCAAGCAGCTGGCCAAGCGAGAATCCGACAAGAAAAGAGCAACCGAGTTCGAGCGCGAGGCGGCGTCCGAGGGTGCTGCAGAGCAAAGCGAGACAATTTCGGACACCGCAAACGATGCGGAAGTATTTTCAACGCCGGCATCCCGGATTTGCCCAACCCGCAAGTTCACGGCGTACAGGAACCCAATTGCCGTAGGAATCGCCGCGTTCGTCTCGATAGCGGCGGTCTTGAGCATCGCGTGGCACATTAAACGTAGTTCGATTCACAGCAACCGACCATCCGCATCCACCACTCAATCAAGCCAATACGCGGTTTCCTCCACTGGGCAGTCGTCGCCAACACGAAGTTCGGCTGTTGCCATCGGCACGCCGATGACGGCAGACACCCCACAGCGAAGCAACGTCGTCCAAGATCCTGCCGTGTCCGCCACGCCGAAAGTGAAAACAAGCAATGGCACCCCTAGCTCCCATGAGGGAGCATTTGCACAGGCAAAATCTGGAAAGCTAAATGAGCTGAGTACTGAGGAAATCATCCCCGCAAAAATTCTGTCGCAATCTCTACCATCCATTCCTCCGTGGGCGAAAGGGCTCGACATGGACGGGATTGTGCAACTCGACGCCCTGATCGATGAGAACGGGAACGTGGCGGCAGTAAAGCCAATGTCTGGACCGCGCTTACTGCAACGTGCGGCCGAAAGAGCGGTCGCGCTATGGATATTTCAACCAGCGCTGTCGGATGGGAAGCCGACTGCAACACACATAGTGCTCACCGTTCAGTTCCAGAGGTAGAAGAATTCAGATTCGAGGCGGGGCCGCTGTAGCACATTGGGTGATTAGTTCAGATTGGCGGCGAAAGTTTCTGCACCTAGCGCTGCGTCGAGAACGCGTCTTTTCGAATTTCTACAGTGCGTCCATTCCCCTTAACTCAGCACTTCACGTCCACAAATCGAGCCATGACTCTATAGTTTCAACGTGCCCGAACGGGGAAAATTAATCCAAGGAACAGCCAGCCCCAACAGGGCGCACGAGTACATACCCCACGGAGGTGCTACGCCGGAGCTTCTCTTTTAAACGCGCACTCAGCTCGTCGGTCAAAAGGGTGGAGAACTGTGAGCAAACTCAAATACCCTGAGTGGCAAATATCTTATCAGGAGGCTCTCCTAGAAGTAGATAAGAAGAAGTTAGAAGCTAAGATTCATCTCGCCGAGTGGAAAATTTTCCGACGACTGCAGACAATTTCCGCCGATAGCAAACATCACGAGGAAAAAGTGGCAATTGCGGATGCGCTGAATAAGTTGCGCTCGTTGAAACCCAGATAGCCTCACTAGGTTCATTTAGCGCGTCTCGGGTTGCGCACTGACTGTCAAAGACGGCGCTTTATGCCGCGCCCTTCGCCTTTGCTCGTTCTGACGCACGCATCAAGCGACCTGTATCAACCGCTGCTACGATCAATTGGCTATCGGAGCAAAAAACAAAATACGCACCCGGTTGTTTCGCAGCAAACTCAAGCATGCGATCGCGCGCCTCAGCCAATCCTTCCATTGCACCGAGCCAAACTACATCTTTGTCACCAAAACAACCGCTGAAAATATTAAAAGTGGGGATTGAAGATGCCATAAAGATGTCCCGTTCCGGCTGAAGAAAGCGATGAGGCCGCCATCGAACGGCAAGAGGTGCGACTTCAGTGGATTTCTTTGTACACCTACGCCATGTGGAGCGCAATGTCATTTGCACGATTACGCGAGCGTTTTCTGTTAGCCTTAATCATTCGCGCGCTGGCCGTTTGAAGGTGGCGGATCGAACACCCAGTCGCTATAGGACATCACTGACCATTTTCGCGAGCAGCAACCAGACGAGGATTCTGTCATCCCGATGTTCACCCTCCGCTGCACCGCTTGTGACCGCGAGACGCTGTATGTGCCGTGGGACGTGCGCGATTTTGAAGGCGCTCCAAAAGTGCACCGAGCACGCAAAGCCAGCGCGCGCTACTAACGCAAGACAATTCTTTCTGCTAGACTCGCCGCAATTGAACATCACCCGCGCCGGTAGAGTCGCTCCTGTCCAGATTCTGCTGGCGCTTATTTTCTCCGCTTCCTCCTATTCGATCTACACTCCTCGCAGACGTTTGACCTTCCACGATGTACTTCTCTAATCCGCATCTTTCACACTCAGTCAGAACCTTGATGCCAGCGTCATCAACGAAACCTTTGCACTGAAAACCCGATAGCGTCGGCCATCACTCCTAGGTCAATTTGTCCCAGCCTCTCTATGGGTGTAATGGCCAAGCGCGTATTAGTAGCAGACGACAATCCCCTCATCCGCAAAGCATTGTGCAGGCTTTTCGAAGTCGAAGAAGACCACGATGTTTGCGCGGAAGCATCTGACGGCGAAGAAGCGATTGAACTATCTTTGAAGCATCGCCCCGACCTTATCATTATGGATTTGTCCATGCCTGTTTTAAACGGCTTAGAAGCTACCAAAGGAGTGCCCCACTACTACAAACGGTCCTTTGACTCCAGCATTGAGCAAGAGTGCACGGAGTTCCTCGACGATCTGCCGGCTCGAGCGGGGCATGGGGCCCGCATCGCTCCAACCAAGTCCCGCGCGATCATAACTGCATACGTGAGTGAACCTTGCCACTGCGGGCTGCACGAACGTCCAACTTAGCGAAGAGGCGGGAAACCCGGAGTCCATCACTACCGCTGGCGTGCCCTTACCGATGCAGTAGATGTGCAGCCGATGGCCGCCGACGCTGACGAGTCGACCGGGAGGCGGAAACCTTCGCGCGTCTCTCGCACTGCCAATCGCCTGGAAGATCATGCCAGTGAGGACGAGAAGCGTGACAAGCACCGCGAACCCAATAAGCAGTTCCGAGATGTCGGATCTCAGGACATGTGTAACAGCCCAATTAATCATGTGTAATGCTGGAGGCTAGGAACTCTCGGGCCTTCGGGCGATTTCGTTAACGCCGCAAGATTCGCCGATGCCACGGTCGGGCTTATAGGAAGGTATGCTTCGGTTTCCGAGATAGCCGGCATCAAGCCCGGGCAGCTTTTTGCGCGGCCTTCATCACCGTTTTCTTCATACGATTTTCGCCTGCCCAATACAAACTGATTTCGTGGCCATCGGGATCGTTGAGATAGGCATGCCGCCAACCCCAAGGCATCATGCGTGGCAGCTGGGTGATGTGAAACCCTTTTGTTGGAGATTGCGGCAGAAGTCGTCGAGTTCACGGACTTCGAAATACAGACGTACACCGTCGCTCAAAACGGAAACTTCCGGACCCGCCTGGTGTAATGCGATCGTACCGTCGCCGCCCGGTGCGCACAGGCGCGCATACACCGGCTTGTTCTCATAGCGGAAGTCTTCGATGAGCTTGAACCCCAGCAAATCTCGGTAGAAAGCGAGTCCGCGCTCCACGTCTTTCACGTAGACCATGGCATGATTGAAAGTAAGTTTCCCGTTAGAATCTAGGGTGACGGAAGCCTTGTCTTGTTGTGATCTAGGGTGCTTGGCACCCGCGTGCTTTGCGGGGCGTCGAGGCGGAGTCGTCTTCGCAGGGGCTTTCTTTCGAATTGGCTTCCTCATCGAATCGTTGCGACCAAACAGCGCAAGTATCGTCGGGGGTGCAGAAGCTGTCAAGGTCGCAGCTTCGCCCAGCAACTTCTCCGAAGGTGACTGCTGTCGCGTCTGTGCCCGTCCAGCAATCCGCATCGCCCAGCCGCGCGATCGCCATGCTGTGGAAGGAAGCCGACCCGACATTCCTGTCCTCATTGCTGCGAAAGCCGAATACGGCAACCTGAAATAGTTTCACACGCAAGGCGCACGCGCTGGCCGTTGAGCCTCGTTTCCGACCAACGCGTGCAGATTATCACCAGCTATCTTGTTTTGAGATTGAGGTGAAGTCCAGCTTATGGAGACTCGCGGTCCTTCGAGAGCAATATCTCAAGTCCCACCAGGTCTTCTCGAATCTTGCTGTCCTGAAATTTCGTCGCGGAAATAAACTCTTCGAATTCACATTGGGTGTATGCGCGTTTGAGCAGCATAAAACGGAACGTCAATTTCGTAATGATCGCGTTGACGATGCCAAGGTTCATACCATCTACGGCCTGCTTAATCGATTCCTGGGATGCATCTCGTCGCAGGTCGATAATCAGAGCTTGTCCACCACGCTTAAGCACGCGGTGCATCTCGTCCAGGGCACGCTTCGGTTCGCTGAAATTCTTGAAGGCTGCTCGGCAAAGAAGAAAGTCGAACGTTTCATCATCAAACGGCATGTTGGAGGCATTACCTCGGCGAAAATCAACCTGTACACCTGCCTTTGCGGCATTTGCGCGGGCGATCTCAACAAACGTTTCGCTGATGTCTAGTCCCGCGATTTTGTAGTCACCGAGTTTCGCCAATTCGATCGCGAAATATCCCGGCCCGGGAGCGATTTCGAGGACGTGACTATGAAGCGGTATCTGTTGAGCCGTGCTCCGGGCCAACGCTCTAAAGTCCTCAAGCGAATTACTGGTAAGAGCCGCATACCACTTTGCGACGGCACCCTCCATTCCGAACCCTTTATAGGGCTTCACACTCGATGCGGAGAATGACATTGGATCCTCCTTTTCTTGGGCGATCCTAGTCTGCGTTGCGGGCACCTTGAAGTTTTATTCGGCGAACACAAACGTAGGGCCGGCGAATGCATCCTCCTGACACGTGAAAACCCTTCCCAGAATACGGAACGAAGAGGAAGATCCCCCCTTTCAAATCAAAGCAACTTCTCGGCTGCCGGCCGAAGGAGAAGCTTTTTTGTTGACATCCCTTTTTATAGAACTACCTATCTCGTTTTGAGGTAATAATCCGGCGGACGAACCTATAACTTCCGGGTTGCCCGTCGCCCGGCAAGAACTAAGAATTCCTTCCTGCCAGGCAGCGACTTCAACGAAAAGCCGACTATTCAGCCAAGTTGTGGTCAGCGGTCCTAGGACGTACCTTTCCCATCGATGTCATAACGCGGTCGGCCTCACAACGACCCGAGTAGACTGTTCGGTGTTCACCCTACGACGCTCGGACCGAAGGGGGCAGAATGCGAATTATAGGATGTGATTTGCACACTCGCCAGCAGACGCTGGCCATGCTCGACACGGGTTAGCGGCTCTTATTGTCCCCGCTGGCGGCTGCCGAAGAACGAAACTGCAAATCCTGGCCCGCGATTCCCGCGATCCTGTGGGCGGCATCGAGCGGAGTGAAGGTCCCCACGAGTCTGCGGCTGCCATCAGCTGCAACCACCGGCATGATGTCCATGTCATTGCGAAGAAACTCTAAACTTGCAGCAAGCACGGCGTCGGTCTCTCTAACAGTATGCGGAGCTTGCCGCATGAAATCGCGAACCGGCGTCTTGAACGGCAGACCTCGGCCAAGAGCGCTAAAAAGCTCTCGCCGGCTGCAGTAACCCTTCAAGATTTCACCTTCTGCGATTGGGAATGCTACGTGCCCGCTCTGAAACTTCGCTACGGCATCGACCAAGGCAAGGTCGGGCGGCAAGGTCTGGACGGAACGAGTCATGACGTCGGCAACGGTGAGAGCCCCTACGGCAGGGTTTCCCGCTGCCAGCGTTGTCAGGTGTTCGTAGGCCTGCCGCGTGAACAATGAATGCTCCAGCTCTCTCTGCAGCACTCCAAGCGACTCAGCGAGGCCGGTGAAATCCTCAGGCTCGATAACGATCAAGTCCAGCGGGGTTTCCGCCTTGACCGACGCTCTGTAGAGGTTCGCCGTGCCTTCAAGAAGCGCCGCCTCCCCGAAATGGTCGCCCTTAGTCCACGCCACAAGGGGCGTTTCTGAAGCTTCATCCAAGTAAAGCCCGGCGCTCCCCGCCTTGACCACAAAGAAGGCACCGCCCGCTTCACCTTTGCGAAAAACAAAGTCGCCCGCGGCGTAGTGGGCCTGCTTAAATCGCTGCTGTTGCTCTACGTGCACCTGCACGATGTTGGGCTTGAAGAAAATATCCCAGGTCCAATCTACGATCACGTTCAGCTTGCGGCTGAAGGTCGGGATCTTCAGCAGGTAGACAGTTCGCCACAGGAACCAAGCAAGCAGGCCGGAGAATCTCAACCGATAAATTTCAGCCACTCCGTTGTGGTGGCCGATCGTAGCCAGAAGTCCTTGCGGACGAAAGCGAAACGGCCTAGTTGCCTCTCCGCGTTGGACCCGAACCAGGTTGGCAGCGAGTTGCCTAGCTTGCCGCAGTGCAAACTGCGCGGTGGGGGGAGAAAGCTGTCCATTCCAGGCGTTGGGGACCGCCGCACAGTCACCGAACGCCCACACGTTGGCCGCTCCTGCCACCCGCATGTCCGGCTCGGTCTTCAACCTGCCGTGTACCATAGGCAAGCCGATTTTCTTGATAAGGGCGGCCGGTGCGGTCCCGATCGCACACAGAGTAAGACCCGTACTGATGCGTTCTCCCGTCCCCAACCGGACATATCGCGCCGTAACCTCTTGCACCTCCGTATTCAGCATGACCTCGAGGCCGTTTTGCTGGAGTTTTCGCAGGGCAAACTCCGAAAGGGAATCGTGCTGAAATTCGGGGACAATTCGTGCGCCCCGTTGTAGAAGCACCATCCGAGGCCGATTGTGGCTTAACTGCGGATAAAAGGAGTGGATATTCCGCATCAGGTCGAACAGATGACCCGCGGCTTCTACTCCTGTGAAACCGCCTCCAACCACCACAACCGTCAGCAGCCGTCGTCGCTCAGCGTCTTCGGGCTCAACGGCTGCCTGCTCAAAACGTGCGATGACTTCGTTGCCAAGGGTGAAGCCGTCGCCGACTGTCCTGAGCGTGTACGCATGCGCTGCCATGCCGGGAACCACATCGAGGTTAATCTCCGAGCCGCAAGCGAGAACCAGGTGAGTATAGGAAAGCGTCGCAATTTCCCCGTCCGGGCGGGTGTATTCAACCTCGTTCCTCTTTAGATCTACGCCGGTTACAGTGGCCGTTAACCATGTGGCCCGGGGAGCGACCTGGCGGCCTGATACCACCACGTCGAGCCCGGAAAGAGAACGGCCCGCCACCTCCGCAAGCATCGGAGTAAAGACCATGTGATTTTCACTACTGATGACCACTACTTCAACGTCGCGCCCAACCCGGCGATTGAGGTCCTCAGCCAGGGTCACGCCTGCGAAACCGCCACCCACGACGACGACTCTAGCGTTTTCCATAGTCACAACCTCCTCTACTCCTTGCGCCTCCGGCACCTCCCGTCTTCGTCACACCACGCACGACAGCGCTTACACGAATGCTACGGGAGTCATCTGAATTCCTTTCAACTTTCAGAATTCAGATGATTCGAGTTTGGGCCGTCTATGTGCTTTCAACTCACTCCCTTCCCAGTTGCTGTTTGGCAGCACCAACCACGTGGTCCGGTTCAAACCCGAACCTTCTCTGTAATTCCTTGAGCGGTGCCGAAGCTCCGAAGGTTTTCATGCCCACAACCTGACCCGAGGTGCCAACGTATCGTTCCCAGCCGAAGGTAGAGGCTTGCTCCACGGCGACTCGTGCCGCGACATTCGGTGGCAGCACGCTGTCCCGGTAGGCTTGCGGCTGGTGCTCGAAAATGTCCCACGACGGCATCGATACCACGCGCGAGCGAATGCCTTCGGTGAGCAGCTTCTCGTGTGCCTGCACTGCTAGGCTGACCTCACTGCCCGACGCGATAATGATCACTTCGGGGCCTCCGCCGGGGGAATCCGCGAGCACGTAGGCTCCCTGAGCGAGCCCGGATGCGGGCGCATATTTACTCGCGATCGAGAGTGGGCAGGGGCTGCCGCGATAGCGCCAGCACCGCAGGCTCGTGGCGTCGTTGCATGACATAGCGGTACGCCTCCACTACCTCATTGGCGTCGGCGGGGCGCAGGGTGATAAGTCCCGGAATCGCGCGGTAGGAGGCAAGGTGCTCGACCGGCTGGTGGGTAGGACCGTCCTCGCCATCACCCATCGCGTCATGGGTGAAGACGAAGAGAGAGGGCAACTCCATTACTGCGGCCAACCGGATCGCGGGCCGTGCGTAATCGCTGAATACGAAGAATGTCGCCCCGAAAGCCCGGAGCTTCGATAGAGAAAGTCCATTGACGATGGCGGCCATCGCGTGCTCGCGAAGACCGAAGTGCAGGTTTTTCCCTCCGGGATTGTCGGCTTGAAAGTCACCGGCGCCAGGGAAAGTGAGGGTGGTCTTGTTCGATGGACCGAGATCTGCAGAGCCGCCAAGGAACCACGGTATGTTCTGTGCGAGTACGTTTAACACGTTGCCCGAGGCCTCGCGGCCAGCGACCCCTTTGGGGTCGGCAGGAAATACAGGGAGGTTACGATCCCAGCCCGCCGGAAGCTCGCGCCGCTCGAGCAGGTCGATCTCAGGGGCGAGGTCGGGGTACTTCGCCCGGTACGCATCGAAGAGCTGCAGCCACTTGCTCCGGGCATCGGGGCCGCGCTTGCCAATGCCGGCTGCGAAGTGCTCGTACACTTTTTCAGGAACGAAGAACTTTGCCTGCTCGGGCCACCCGTAGCTGCGTTTGGCGAGTCGGATCTCTTCTTCACCCAGCGGCTCTCCATGAGCGGCAGCAGTGTCCTGCTTGTGTGGCGCACCGTAGCCGATGTGGCTGTCGAGCACAATGAATGTCGGACGGCCCTTCGTCTTTCGGAAAATATCGAGCGCGTTTTCGATGCGTTCGAGGTCATTCGCATCGCCGACGCGCAAGACGTTCCATCCGTACGCGAGGAATCGCGTCGCCACGTCCTCAGTGAATGCGAGGCGCGTGCTTCCTTCGATCGTAATGTGATTGTTGTCGTAGACCCAGCAGAGATTGTCGAGGCCGAGGTGTCCGGCCAGCGATGCCGCTTCTGACGCAACACCCTCCATCAAGCAGCCATCGCCGCAAACGGCATATATATTGTAGTCGAAGATCTCGAAGTCTGGCCGATTGAAGTGCTGGGCCAGCCATTTCTCTGCGATCGCCATGCCAACGCTCGTGCCCACACCCTGGCCGAGCGGACCGGTCGTGGTTTCCACACCCGATACCCAATGGTACTCGGGGTGGCCTGGGGCCTTGCTGTCGAGTTGGCGAAAACGACGGATATCGTCAAGCGTAACCGAAGGTTTTCCCACCGTTTCATAGCTGGCATTTACGGCCTGGACGCCGGTGAGATGGAGAACAGACCACAGCAACATCGACGCATGGCCATTCGACAGTACGAAACGATCACGGTTGGGCCAGATCGGATTCTCTGGATCGAAACGGAGAACGCGATTCCAGATCGTATAGACGAGCGGTGCGAGGGCCATGGGCGTGCCGGGATGTCCCGAGTTGGCCTGCTGCACAGCGTCCATCGAGAGCGTGCGAATGGTATTGACGCAGAGCTGATCGAGTTGTGCCGGTGTCAAATTTTCAACAGCCGCTCGCGTGGTGCTCATGACTGCCTCCTTGGCCTCTGTTCACGGATGTTCATCTTGTGCCTGCCATCGCAGATTGCGTCGCTCCAGCAACTGAGAGTGAACGACTGGAACCGAATTTCCGGAGAAGGCGGGCGACCAAAGCGGTCCACCCGGTTTGATGGCTGGCGCCGCACCCCCGGCCACTGTCTCCATGGAAATACTCACTGAAGAGGATAAGGTCGCGCCAATGCGGGTCGGTGGCAAAGCGCGCTTGCTGGCCGTGGCACGGACGGTAGCCGCACCGGTCAGGAAGGAAGAGCTGAATCAGGCGCCGGGAAAGCTCGGACGCGGCTTGAGCGAGATTCATTCTGATGCCGGAGCCGACTGGGAGCTCCACTGTAAAACTGTCACCATAGAAGTGGTGGTAGCGCTGAAGAGCTTCGACCAGGAGATAGTTGACCGGAAACCACACGGGGCCGCGCCAATTCGAGTTGCCACCGAAAATGGAGGTGGTGGCTTCTCCGGGAGTGTAATCAATGCGGAGCTCGGCGTTGCCAGTGTTCACGATGAAGGGATGCTCCCGGTGGATCGCCGAAAGAGACCTGATCCCGTAAGGCGAAAGGAATTCGCGCTCGTCGAACAGGCATCGCAGTACGCGTTCGAGCCGCTGCCGGGAGGGGATGGCGAGCAACATACGCCCCCGGCCGCGGTCTTCTCCTGTTGTCGCATAGGCGATCTGATGCCCGAGATCGGCCCGGTTCTTGAGGAACCAGTTCATGCGCTGCTTGAAGCCGCTCAGCTGCTCAATGACGCTGTTGTCCAGAACCTCGACGGCAAAAAGCGGAACGATACCGACCATGGAACGGGCGCGAATTCGGTGACCTTCGCCGCGAAAATCGAGGCCGTCGTAGTAGAAGCCATCTGCTTCGTCCCACAGCCCGGTCTCCCGAAAATTGTTCATCGCATCAGCGATGGCGACAAAGTGTTCCCAGAACTTGGAAGCGATGTCTTCGTACGCTGGATTGTGGAGGGCCAATTCGAGCGACATGGCAAGCATGGTGACGCAGTAGAAAGCCATCCATGCGGTGCCGTCGGCCTGGGCATAAGTGACGCCCTGCGCTAGCGGCGCCGAGCGATCAAAAATGCCGATGTTATCGAATCCGAGAAAGCCCCCGGAGAAGAGATTCTTTCCCGTATGGTCTTCGCAGTTAACCCACCAGGTGAAGTTAAGCAGAAGCTTCTGTAAAGCCCGCTCAAGGAAGAGACGATCGCGTTGGTGGCAAGGGCCAGCCATCTTGTAAATGCGCCAGCAGGCCCACGCGTGCACCGGCGGATTCACATCCGAAAAATTCCATTCATATGCCGGAAGTTGCCCGTTCGGATGCATATACCACTCGCGCAGAAACAGGATCGCTTGTTGTTTGGCGAGTTCAGGATCTATCTCTGCCAAGGTCACGAGATGAAAAGCGTGGTCCCACGCAGCAAACCAGGGGAATTCCCACTTATCCGGAACAGAAAGCACGTCGCGACAGTGCAGGTGCTGCCATTGACTGTTGCGATGTTGGCTGCGTTCCACAGGAGGCGCAGGCTGCTTGGGATCGCCGGCCAGCCAGTCAGGAATGAGGTATTCGTAGAACTGCTTGGACCAAAGCAGGCCGGCATAAGCCTGGCGAGCGACGCTCGAACTCTCGCCCGAGCTGGTGTTGGCGAGCTTGGCGGAGTAGAACTCATCGGCCTCACGAATACGAAGTTCGAAGATTTCATCGAAAGGCGGGCCCAAAGGCTGCATCGGCGCTTCGTCTTCGGAATAGAGGCGCAGATCGACACGGAACTCGGCACCCGGGAGGACTTCGCAGTGGTACTGAACAGCAGCTTTCGTACCCCAGCCTTCGCCGTTCACGAGGTCGTAACGCCCACGGATAACATATTCGTGGAATGCATCTTTCAAAAATGGACCGTGGTTCGGTGTACCAAAGAGCCTTGAGAAATTAGTTTCGTTCTCCGTGAAGAGGAGGACAGGGTCGTGGCCCGAGGGTCCAGGACCGGCGGCGAGCAAGATGCGCCCGAGCGACGAGTGCTGAGCTTCGAGAGTGTTGAGGTTCAGGCGGCGAATGCGAGGTTGGGCTTGGTAATCCTCATCCGCACGACCCCATGACCACACATTGCGGAACCACAGAGTGGGTATCAGGTGAAGCATGGCCGGCTCAGGCCCGCGATTGAAGGCAGTGATGCGGATCAGGGTATCGTTTGGCCCGCCTTTGGCATATTCGACAAAGATATCGAAATAGCGGTTTTCGTCGAAGATGCCGGTATCCGGTAGCTCAAACTCAGGGTCCTGGAAGCTACGATTGCGGTTTTCCGCGACTAATCGGGCGTAAGGAAACTCGGCCTGCGGATATTTGTAGAGCGCCTTTTGGTAGGAGTGGGTAGGAGTTGCCTCAAGATAAAAATAGCATTCCTTGACATCCTCGCCGTGGTTACCCTCGCCGTTGGTCAGGCCGAACAGGCGCTCCTTGAGGATGGGATCCTTGCCATTCCAAAGAGCGGGAGCGAAACAGAGGCGGCACTCGCGGTCGCACCATCCCAAGAGGCCATCTTCGCCCCACCGGTAAACGCGGCTTCGCGCGTGATCGTGAGGAAAATAGTCCCAGGCGTCACCGCCAGGGGAGTAGTCTTCGCGCACCGTGCCCCACTGGCGTTCCGGCAAGTAGGGCCCCCACCGCTTCCAGTTCCTCTCACGACGACTATCCTCGGCCAAGCGAATTGACTCGGCGAGTCCGTCTTCCGGCTGTCCCGCTTGCCATTTCGTGAATGCGCCCGTAGTCATGATCGTCACTTTTCCATCAGCGCACAAGAACTAGGCCGATATCGCGGCGGCCTGTGGCGACCCGTTCGCGCAGGGCCTCCTTTAACCCAAACCCGCCGTGATCGGTGGCCATTCCGACGCGCATGTGCCCTCCTTCTATTGGCTCGCAAACGAACGCGGCGATGTATCGTCCGCTTATTGCTCGCGCACTCGACTCAAGCCACTCCCGCTTTCGAACCCTTATCCAGTCGCCCGGCTGCGGCTTGATCCGCCAACACGAGGGCGTGATCCGCGCGAACCCTGCCGGCCGGGATCTGAGCATCACCGGCGCGTAATCGGGGAAGCATGACCGCCTTTTCGCTTCCGGTCACGAGCCACAGCACCCGGCGGGAACGATCGAGAATCGGATAGGTCAGCGTCATTCGCCGCCTTCCCTGGTAGAGTCCTGTGAGCGCAACATCTGCATTTTTGATTTCGAGGACCGCGTCGCCAGGCACGAGTGAAGCCGTGTGGCCGTCGGGCCCGAGTCCCAGGTGAACGAGGTCGAGCACAGGCGGTGAACCGGCGATGGCCCGCAGAATCTGCGCGTATTCTTCGCATGCCGCCTGCAGGTTGGAGGATTCAACCGTCATCGCGTGGATACGCTCAGGGCGCAAAGGCGCATGCTCGAGCAGGCTCTCGCGCAGGTGCGTGAGATTTCTATCCGGGTCTCCCGCAGGTGCAACTCTCTCATCGACCTGCGCCACGTGCACGGCGTCCCATGGCACATCTTCACCTGCGAGAGCACGCAGCATCTGCCATGGAGTGTGCCCGCCACTGACGGCCATGACAAAAGCGCCGCGAGCAGCGACCGCAGCTCTCGCCTCCGCCGCCACAAGTGCAGCGGCTTTTTGGGCGACTTCGTCAGCATTGCTATAGACTTCGATTTTCATCAACCGTTCTCCCGGCACTGCGAACGCAAGAGGCAACGTGCTTGTTTCTTATGCCGCCGCCCCGCTTGCGGTCACCGATTGTTCATGGCTGGTTGGATTGCTCCAGCCTCCCATTGGTGTCACTCGTTCAACCTCGCGTGGTCCCCAGGTATTCGTCTGATACTGGTAAATCGGCGTGCTCATTTTGAGCACCGGGTCGACGATGCGCCAAGCTTCCTCCACGTAGTCTTCTCGCGCGAACAGCCCGGCATCTCCGTCCATGGCTGCTCCCAGCAGTCTTTCGTACGCATCCATTTCGTCAGCACGCGGAGACCGGCTGGCTACCATTTCGGTCGGCCGGATCGCCAAGCCCTCGCCCGGGGCCAGTTCCATCATTCCCATGGCGATGGTGACCTCAGGACTGAGGCGGAGGCGCAAATGGTTTTCCGTCAAGGCACTTTCGGGAACCAATGTAGGAGGCTTACGAAACTTGCCGATAATTTCCGTTGATGTCACGGGCAAGCATTTTCCGGCCCGGATGTAGAAAGGAACTCCTTTCCAGCGCCAGGAATTGATCTCCAGCCTGAGCGCAGCAAAGGTTTCCGTTTTCGAATCCTTTGCTACGCCATGCTCATCGCGGTAGCCGAGGAACTGACCGCGTACGAGATTCTTTTCTTCGATTGAGGAAATCGCTTTCAGCACTTTTGCTTTCTCGTCGCGCAAGGACTCACTGTCCAATCCACCCGGCGGTTCCATGGTCAAATTACAAAGAACTTGAAAGAGGTGGTTCT
The DNA here is from genome assembly GCA_963729525.1 of uncultured Acidobacteriota bacterium. Taxonomy (GTDB): domain Bacteria; phylum Acidobacteriota; class Terriglobia; order Acidiferrales; family UBA7541; genus Palsa-295. The sequence continues at coordinate 221,989 of CAVSOB010000002.1, read as the reverse complement.
GCACTACATCGCGTATGGTTCCTGTATGATCGTAGAAACCTCCTCGACCTTGAACGCCGAAGTCCTCCGCCATTGTGATTTGCACACTTTCGATGTAGGTGCGGTTCCAAAACGCTTCAACGAAGGTATTCGCGAAGCGGAACGCCAACATGTTATTTACCGGCCGCTTGCCGAGGTAGTGGTCAATGCGGAAGATGTCCGCTTCGTCGAAGACCCCCAGCAAGATTTTGTTAAGTTCTTGCGCCGAGGCAAGGTCATGCCCGAATGGCTTCTCGACGATAACCCGCGCACCCCGGGCACAATTCGATTTCGCTAACTGTTCCACGACGATTTCGAACAGAGCAGGCGGAATGGCCAGGTAGTGAGCGGGATAATGTGCGTTCCCGAGCTCCTTGCGAAGGGTTTCGAATGTGGCGGGGTCCTGATAGTCGCCGTCGACGTATCGCAGCAAGCTGGATAGCTTTTCGAACGCAGCGGCGTCGACTCCACCATGTTTCTCCAGGCTGTCCTTTGCACGTGCGCGAAGTTGATCGAGGTTCCATCCGGCCTTGGCTACACCCACGACCGGTACATTCAGGTGTCCGCGTTTCACCATTGCCTGCAGTGCCGGGAAGATCTTCTTGTAAGCAAGATCGCCGGTGGCACCGAAGAAAACGAGCGCATCCGAATGGGAGTTGGTCATATATATCCTTTCTTAATCAGCCCCTGATTTTCCTACTGCTTTCTCCAAGTGCCCGCCGAACTCGTAACGCATGGCAGACAGGAGCTTGTTCTCGAAGTCCGCTTCACCACGTGAACTGAACCGTTCGTACAGAGATGCGGTTAACACCGGCACGGGCACCGCTTCATCGATTGCCGCTTTGATGGTCCAGCGTCCTTCGCCGGAGTCCGACACGTGCCCGGCGAACTTCGAAAGAGTTGGATCCTCGAGCAAGGCGGTGGCTGTAAGATCCAGCAGCCAGGAGGCGATTACACTGCCGCGCCGCCACACTTCCGCAATGTTCCGCAGATCAAGTTCGTACTGGTAGTGTTCAGGATCGCGCAAGGGCGTGGTTTCAGCGTCAATCTTCTCCTCATGCTTTCCGACGTTCGCGGAACGCAACACCGCCAGACCTTCGGCGTAGGCCGCCATGATCCCGTACTCAATTCCGTTGTGAACCATCTTGACGAAATGGCCGGCGCCGTTTGGACCGCAATGCAGGTAGCCCTGCTCGGCAGTGCCACCATGCTTTTCGCGGCCGGGAGTGCGCGAAATGTCACCTTTACCCGGGGCAAGCGCTGAGAAGATCGGATCGAGGTGTTGAACTACTTCCTTCTCGCCGCCGATCATCATGCAGTAACCACGCTCCAGGCCCCAAACGCCGCCGCTGGTGCCCACGTCCACGTAGTGAATCTGCTTAGGTGCGAGCTGCTTGGCGCGCGCGATGTCGTCAATGTAATAAGAATTCCCGCCGTCGATGAGAATGTCCCCTGGTTCCATGTGCGGGAGCAGCTCAGCGATGGTTTGATCAACGACTGCTGCAGGAACCATGAGCCACGCTGCCCGCGGTTTCTTGAGCTTTTTCACGAAGTCCTCGAGCGAAGTTGCTCCGGCCGCATTCTCTTTCGTTAGTTCGGTTACGGCTTGCGGCGACCTGTCGAACACGACGCAGTCATGTCCTTTCTTCATGAGCCGTCGCACCATGTTGGCGCCCATTCTTCCCAGTCCTATCATTCCAAGTTGCATATGCGCTCCTCTCTTGAAAAGAAATTGGGAATTCTCACACTGCTCGCGCGGTACGCGATGCAGTATCCGATTGATCTCCGATATTCCGGTGATCGCTTGTCTTCACAGTGGACGCCTGAAAGATGCTCTCAATAGATTCATTCAGCAGAGCGTTGAACTCGGCATCGGATTGCTGGGCCGACAGCCCCTCTACTAGGGCCCGCGAAAAGCTCGCCACGATGCCGTGATTCCTGCGGAGACGGTTATTGCCTTCTTCGCGTGAATAACCTCCTGATAGCGCAAGCACCCTCACGACGTTCGGATGGCTGACGCACTCGGCGTAGAGGTCGTCTTGCTCTGGTAGGGTGAGCTTGAGCATGACCAGCTGACCCACTGGCAGTTCGTTGAGTTTTTCGAGAAGCGCCGCCTTAAGCAACGCTTCAGCCTTGGCTTTTTCCGGACAGTGAATGTCGACTTCGGGCTCGATGATCGGCACGAGACCCGCGGCAATGATCTGCCGAGCCGCTTCGAACTGCTGGTTCACGATGTCCTTGATGCCAGCCGTGTTGGCCTGTTTGATGAATGAGCGCATTTTGGTTCCGAATATGCGCTTCGTTTTGGCCTTGGCGAGCAGCGCAGCAAGATTGGGCATCGGCCTCATCAACTGAACACCGTCCTTCTCCGCTGCAAGGCCCTGGTCCACTTTTAGAAAAGGCACAACCCGTTTCACATTCCACAGATAGTCCGCGCTAGGCTGCCCTTCGATGTCGCTGTCCATGGTGTGCTCGAACAGGATGGCGGCAAGAATCCGCTCGCCGGTGAAGTTGGGGCTGGCAATGATTCGCGTGCGCATTTGATGAACGAGCGCAAACATCTCAGCCTCATTGGACCACGCATTTTCCTTGATTCCATAGGAAATGAGGGCCTTGGGCGTGCTGCCACCGCTTTGATCCAGCGCCGCAATGAAACCTGGATCTGTCTTCATTTTTTGAAGTTGTTGTGTGTAGTTATCCATTCTTGGTCACCTCAGATTCTCAGAGCTGAAGCGTACGCTTATACGAGCCCGAGGCCTGAACCAGCCGTCATGGTCGAACTCCCGCGTATGTATGAAGGTCTCAAAACCACGACCTATCATGATGCTTCCTTGAGTTTTCGATAGCGGTGGATCAAAGTGTTGGTTGAACTGTCGTGGCTGAGCGGTGGTTCGGTATCGTTCTCGAGTTCCGGGATGATGCGCTGCGCCAGAACTTTGCCGAGCTCAACCCCCCACTGATCGAATGAATCGATGTTCCAAATGACGCCCTGCGTGAAGACGGAGTGCTCGTAGAGCGCCACCAGTTTGCCCAGCGTTTCTGGAGTAAGCCGCTCGGCCAGAATCGTGTTCGATGGGCGATTGCCTTCAAACACTCGATGCGGAACCAGCCAGTCCGGCGTGCCCTCCGCCTTCACCTGCTCGGGTGTCTTACCGAAGGCAAGCGCCTCGGTTTGAGCGAAAACATTGGCCAGCAGCATGTCGTGATGCCGGCCAAGCGGATTGAGCGGCTTAGCGAATGCGATGAAGTCGCACGGGATAAGCCGCGTCCCTTGATGGATCAACTGGTAAAATGAGTGCTGGCCGTTTGTGCCCGGCTCTCCCCAGTAGATCGGACCAGTTCGCGAGCGACGGCTTCCCCATCGAGTGTGATATGTTTTCCGTTGCTCTCCATCGTCAACTGCTGCAGATATGCGGGAAACCGCTTCAGGTATTGCTCGTAAGGTAAAACGGCTACCGTCTGTGCGCCAAAAAAGTCGTTGTACCAAACGGAGAGCAAGCCCATGATCACCGGCAGATTCGCCTCGAAGGGAGCTGTGCGGAAATGCTCATCCATTTGGTGAAAGCCATCCAGCATGGCGCGGAAGTTATCCGGGCCGATCGCGGCCATGGTGGAAAGCCCGATGGCCGAATCCATCGAATAGCGCCCACCAACCCAATCCCAGAATCCGAACATGTTCGCGGTGTCGATACCGAATTTCGCGACTTCCGCTGCGTTTGTTGACACCGCGACAAAATGCTTGGCGACCGACCGCTCATCGCCACCCAGCCCGGCGAGTGACCACGCGCGAGCCGTGTGAGCGTTGGTCATGGTCTCGAGTGTCGTGAAGGTTTTCGAAGATACGATAAACAGCGTTTCCGCCGGATCGAGATCGCGTACCGCTTCCGCGAAGTCCGTGCCATCGATATTGGAAACGAAGCGGAACGTCATATCTCGCTGGCTATAGTGCTTGAGTGCTTCATAGGCCATGACGGGCCCGAGATCGGAGCCGCCGATGCCGATATTGACGACGTTCGAATGCGTTTTCCGGTGTGGCCTTTCCACGCACCGCTCCGCACTCGATCGCAAAATCGGCCATTTTGTCGAGCACCGCATGAACCTCGGGGACCACGTTCTTTCCATCCACAAGGATGGAAGCGTCCTTGCGGCGCACGCAGTGCGATTGCAAAACCGCGCGCTTTTCCGTGATGTTGATCTTTTCTCCGCGGAACATGGCGTCGATTCGTTCTCGCAAGCCGGACTCTTCTGCGAGTTGGACAAGGAGCTTGAGTGTTTCTTCGGTGACGCGGTTTTTGGAGTAATCGAGATACAGCCCACAGCCTCGATCGCCATCGCTGACCGCGCTTGGGATCGTCCGCAAACAACTGCCGCAGGTGCAACTTCGAGGCACTGGGTAGTGTGACGCGAGCGCCCTCCATGCCGAGCGCTCGGACGCCGTTCGCCTTTCCGGTGTTTGGGCGTGTGATGCCATAGTTATGCTCCTTTCGTGTCCGCCTCTCGTGCTCCCACGTGGGTCTTGCCCACGCTAGCCGGCGGCGTTCACCCTGGCGCTTTTGTCAAGCGAAGCGCTCTTGGAAGAAATCACCGCCATGAGGTCATTCCAGGACTTCACAAACGATTCGGCTCCTTCGTTTTGAAGCTGTGCAGCCAAACTATCGACGTCGACGCCCGCCTTGTCGAACTGAGCCAGGACCTCTTCGCCGTTTCCGCCATCGGTCGGGAGTAACTCGCCTAATTCAGTGTGAGTGGCCAGATCTTTCAACGTGGCCTCTGGCATGGTGTTCACCGTGAACGGCGCCGCCAAGGCCTTGATGTAGAGAATGTCGGAGGCTTTGGGATCTTTGGTTCCTGTGCTGGCCCACAGCAGACGTTGCGGACGGCCGCCGAGGTTGAGATGCGCTGCCAGCGCGCCGAACCCAGCAGGACACTGGCTGCCTTGTATGTGCGTTTAGCGATGGCGATGCCAAGTTGATTGCGCAGGTTCTCCGGCACCTTGCCGGCAACAGCGGCGTCCCAGCGGCTGACAAATACTGATGCCACGGAACCTACAAGGGGATTGAGGCCCGCTTCGATGCGCCGTTCAACGCCGTGGAAGAACGCCTCAGCCGCCGCGACGTAATGTTCGCGCGAAAACAAAAGAGTGACGTTGATTGGAATGCCTGCAAAAATCGCCTCCTCGATCGCGGGAAGGCCCTGCTTGGTGCCCGGAATCTTGATCAACAGATTGGGACGATTTGCGCGGGCAAACAATTCCTTGGTTGCAGCGAGAGTGCTGACTGTGTCATAGGCAAGCAGCGGGGACACTTCCAGCGAGACCCATCCATCGACCCCGTTCGTCTTCTCATGAATTGGTCGAAAGAGATCTGCGGCACGGGTGAGGTCCTCTAGGGCCAAGTCGAAGAAGAGCGCCTCAACCGACGCGCCTTTCTTTAATTTCTTAGTGATCGCCGAGTCATACGTCGCACTGTTCTTGATCGCATGGTCGAAGATTGTGGGATTTGAGGTGAGTCCAGTGATGGACAGCTCGTCGATATATCGTTTGAGCGTGCCGCTGTCCAGTAGGTCGCGTGTAATGTTGTCGAGCCAGAGACTCTGGCCTTCGTCGTGAAGCAGCTGTGTAGCTTTCATCGTGTCACCTCGTCGCTTGCAAACTGGTTGCGCTCGCGTGGACTTCGGCGGCATCCTGCCCGGTAGACGCAGGCACATGGTGGGTGTCGTTCCAGAGCCGGATCGCCGGGTGCGAGATGCTGTTTTCATACCCTACTGCGCTCAGGCTCGCCGTGTCCAGCATGAGAGATTTGCCATTGATTGGCTCGATGCCGATCCATCGTGCGGCCAGCACTCGGAGAAAATGCCCGCTGGAAAAAAGCAAAACATCCCCCGCTACCGTGTGCAAGCGGCTCACTACGCGATCAGCTCGAGCTGCGACTTGCTGCGGAGATTCGCCGCCGGGACAGCCGTCGCGGAACAGTTGCCAGTCCGGGCGTTCTTTCAAGATGCCAACCGTCAAACGGCCTTCATACTCGCCGTAGTCCCATTCGACGAGGTCGCCATCGATTTGAGCCACAGATCCGAAGCCGGCCAACTCGCATGTCCTCCTGGCACGCTGCAAGGGACTGGCGAATACCTTCGCGAACGTCAGTCCGCTAAGACGCTCCCCCAACCGCTTTGCATTGCCCTCCCCGCGCTCGGTAAGCGGTAAATCAGTGCGGCCCGTGTGTTGGCCGGTAACCGTCCAATCTGTTTCGCCGTGTCTGGCCAGATAAGTAATTTGAAGAGTTTTGTTCATGCCGCCACCCGCGATGCGTGCCTGTAGCTCTCCAGTCCGAAGTTTGCAGCTCCGACCAATGCAGCGCGGGCGGTTGCTTCTTGAGCCAGCTCTGCTAGCGAGATTGTCACCTCTTTTGTTTTTCCCTGTTCTCTTTCTCGGTTTCGATCTTTTGTTCTAAGGCTGCGATCCGGCTCTGTAGCTGCTGTGTCGTCTCCTCGTACTGCCGTTTGGGCTGCTGCAGTTGCTACGGCAAATCCTCAGGTTGTTGCGCGGATGCTGGCAGCACTCGCGAAAAAGCTACGGCCACGGCCCAGACAAGCCGTATCAGATTCGACCGTCGACCATTAAGTGCATTTTCGCAACCAAAGACGACAGCATTTACCTCGCTGAAAACTGGTGCGTTATCCAGCCGAGGGTAGCCGAGCTCGAAACTCGCTGTTCGTATGTTCGCAAGTGGGCAGGTGTTGACAGGCTAGCGGTTACCACCCGATTGGCACTTGCTCGAACTAACCAATCGGTGCAAAGAAACGACTCAGGTCGGGGTGGTCAACCCAAACTGATGCCAATATCTGTGCAACGAGGATTCTTTTGCTTGTCTGACTTGAGTCATCGTCAATGTGAATATCGCAAGAAGCGGGACCTCCGAGCCCCGCATACCTACGGTCTAACGCTCGATCGATCTTTTGGTTCCACGCAGTCATGACTCGCGTTGCACCCAACAGCTCATTCGCGCCGCACGACTCCAGCGGATTGAATCGAAGACCCCGCCCTTCAGATACCATTCTCTCCCGTCGAATACCTCGATGCTTCGATTGGACACATAATCATCAAACTTGGAAAGATGGTTTCTGAAATCGAGGATACCCTCGATTTCTAAGGTATAGAATACGAGGATGTCCTCGAATTTGTCAAATTCGATAAGGGTCGCCCCGCAACAGGAGCGCTCTTCACGCAGGCTCGCCAGTTTCCTGGATGCTGCGGCGGAACTGTTTGTCGAGGTTGGCTATGAAGCAACGACAATGACCGCGATCGCGGAGCGCAGCGGCTCTTCGATCGGCGCGCTTTACAACTACTTCGCGGACAAACAGGCCGTCGCCCTTACCTTGTTGGGCCAGTACGCCCAGGAGATGGAAGAGCAATGGAAGCCATTGATAGAGCAGGCGGAGAACCTCAGTCATCGAGAGTTCGCGAGGCGCTTTATCGAACGGATCACTGAAATTTTTCGGGTACGTCCGGCTTATCTCAGACTGCTCGCGGTGCCGATTCGGCTACGCCGCGACCCCGCTGTGAAAAGAGCCTTGCGAGCAAACATCGCGAACGCCTTTCGAGCGAAGAACCCAGCCCTTTCAGACGAACGAGCAGCTCTGGCTGCGAACGTAACTCTCCAGATAGTCAGAGGCTTGATAACGCTCTATGGAGAAGCGGGTGATAAAGCGAAAGACCGAGTTGTGGAAGAATTCAAGAAGGTGCTGACCCTATATTTGGGAAGCGTTTTCGGGCTATGAAGTCGCCCATAAGTGACTTGAAGCTTTACAAGAGGACTCAATCATGACGAATAGAGAAGCCGGAATCAATGTAGTCCGCGAAATGATGGGCGAACAGGCGGCCGCAAAACTCAGCGCTTCCGCTGACTCAAACACCTTCGGTGCCCCGATCGCTGGGTATGCGCTCGACCAAGCCTTTGCAGATATCTGGACTCGTCCCGGTCTGGATAGGCGCTCCCGCAGCCTAGTTTCGATGTCCGTTATGATTGCCATGCGTCAGCCCCATGAATTCGCCATCCACATGGGGGCCGGGCTCAATAACGGCCTCACATTGAAAGAAATTGGGGAAGTTCTCATCCAGGCGCTGCCATACGTTGGCTATCCTGCCATCGCAACAGCACTGGCTGCTGCTGCTGAGGTTATCAAGGAGCGTGGTCTGGACGTCGACGAAAACTACGCTGGCCACCGCGGCCTGCTTTGACACTAAAAAGCATCCGCACTGCCCGTGTTGAACGATGCTTGACTGTGGAACCCGAAGCTATCGTCTCGTGAACCACGATAGGTACCGATAAGTCGGCTTATAGTGAGCAATCCCTCCGGTCACCACAAGGGCGTTTGTCGGTACTAATCCGACCGGCGAACTGATAAGTTCCGGGTTGCCTGTCATCCGAGTACAATCTGATCGGAAGCCTCCACTCGCCGGTGCCCTGGCGGTGAGCAGTGCGACCGTGGCGCCGCGTACCAGGTGTGATAAGTCGCGAACCCTGTTAGCAAGACTACCCACCACAGGACCAGCTCAATCCGCATCCATAACTTCCAGCGCTGGAACCGCCACGAATGGGGAAGGATGTCGGTTCCAGCGACCAGCAGGATGTACAGCCCGAAAACCTCGGCCAAAGCCCCCAGGACACCATGGGCGGTGGCAATAGCGTAGCTTCGTTTCCAGAGATGACTGGAGAGTCTCGGCAGCACTCGCACGCGCAGAGACGGCCACATCACCAGGGCAATCATCGGGAGATTGAGGATCAGCACTGCAGCCTGGCTTGGTGGCGTCGGTGTCGCCCACCGGTCCAGGAACTTGCATTGCCATCAACACTTCAACGAGTATGCCCACCTGCTGGGAGTTTCTCGCCCCACAGATCAAATCGTGAAGAAACTCCTCCAGATTTTTTCTCTGCAAATCCGTTTGAATCATGTTCATCTCCTCAACTCCTTGCTTGTCGATTGGTACCGGACGTAGGCGAAATCAGATCTGCCAGAACGTCGGCACTATCGTCCCGTTGTGAAAAAACCGAAAACGGACGACTGCGACTAGAATTGGGAGAGGAAACTATGTTCTATGAACACACAGCAGTTGCAAATAGCCGGTGGGGGATTGCGGGTAAGAAAGGTCAACGGGAGACGGTACACGGAATTCGGACCGATCATTATTCTGCTCAACGTCACTTACCAAGGCATCGGAACTAGTGTTTGCCACAACCGAAGCCGACTCCTTAGTTGCCAGGACCAGCGTGAAATCGTTGGATGTGTCGTCGTAATGCCGAAGTGCCATTCCTCTCGGGTCGAAAGGGAAAGGTTATCCCTCGCCCCGGCGGCAAAGCTCACTCCACACACAAATATCGGGACACTCAAAACCTGAAGAAGATTGAAACAAAAGCGTAAATCCTTATATGCAATGGGCTCGGGGAGAGGCCGCTATTACACGCTGGTATCTTAAAAAATGGATGCGACTATTCGATTTTAGGGGCATCGCACCAATAGAAAAGCAAGTTAGCTTTGAGGTCTAAACGATTCGTGAAAGTCTACGAATCACCGAACCGAACCAGAGTTGTCAGACTGAAAGCCGAGTCCACGATGTGTGGAATCACTAGACTTAACCCATTCAAGGAGTGGCGCGACATTGTTCGCCGCTATCCTTCACAAGGTTGTCTAAGTACAAGCCAGGAGGGAATCGCGCATCGACCGTCTTGCGCAATGTCCCCAGCTGCGGTGACGGCGACAGGCTTTCTTATACTTACTTTATTCAAATAAAGAACAGCAGTACAGTGCCCGCAGCAGGCAAAACGAACGATCGCCTGATGGTGGCGATCACGCTAGGTCCCCACCGAGGCGGGGACTTCACATCCCGCCTTTTTTGTTCCACGAGCAGCAAAAGGGACTGGAGGGATGGCGACAAATGAAGGTGTACGGCATTTCGAACTTGGATATCTTGTTTTCGACGCGGGACAGAGCCGAACAGTTCCTTCGCGACGACGACCTTGGTGAAGAAGACGGCTATTTCATCGAAGAGAGCGAAGTCTCCGATGAAAAATATTTTAAAGTGTTAGCCGACGAAGCGCGAGAAGACGAGGCCGAAGACGATTTCCTCCTCGGTCGGTGAAAAAACCGCAGTTATTGTAGGAACTGTGAGAAAAATCCCGCCATCTGCTTCGATGATTCTGACGCGGACGTTATGAAGTCGCGGATGAAAATCCTACAGGCAAGAATGTACATCGATGGGTTTCTCGCCGAGACGCGGAGGAAGAAGAAAACGAGTCAAGCCAAGCCCGCTCACTCTTCGAGTTTCAATTCGATTTAGCAGCTCATTCTCGGGGTACGGACAATTCTTCCAGCGTTTCCCAGTTGATGCTGATTTCTCTCCTGATTTGCGCCCGCTGTTTTCCGGCCGCATATCCCGCATTACTTTGGGCAAACGCATAGTTCTTAGCCGCCGATCGAATCCCTGAATCGTGCCTGCCCCGTCAATTCTTCGTACTCAACCTAAGCACCGTTCTTCGGTTATACCCATCAACGGAATCTTCCTACCGAGTTCAAGACATCCGCACGGCTTAAGGAAGATATACGTGGACGGTGGTCGGGATGCAGCCACTGCGCAGCGCATTGCATACATCTGAGTCCACCCGCAATTCGCTGGGTCATCGTCCCACCACAACCCTCACACGGCCTGGATTCTATTTGCGCTAGAGGCTTCAGGTCAGCATCGTTCTTTCTCGACTGTTGGTCAGAGGAGATCCGTTCAAGACCTCGCCGACTGTTTCCGCTGCCAAATACGGCGCGAACTCCTCCGCGTGCAGCAATCTGTTTCAGCAACTCGATGTATCCCAAGCGTCCCATCCCCTGCTTCGACCAATCTAGGGCCTGTGAAGTTGAGTCAACCTGATCGTCATATTTCCCTTTCGGAAACGCGGCGAATTCGTGCAGGTACTCTGGCAGCCAATCAGCATGCGCGGGGATGTAAACAAATCCACTCTTTATGGTGCTGCTCACTGAATGCGCGCGCATGATCTTGTCCAATGAGGTCGCGTACGCCGTCGCGCCGTGCACTCCGTCATTCTGTAGATCTTGTAGGAGCTGCGTTCCCGAAGCTTTGTCCTCGATCAGAATATTTTTGGCTTCGTATAGCAAAGCCAGCTCTTTTACGGCTGTTCGCAGATCTGGATAGTCGAGACGTTTGCGGAAGACGTCCAACAGATAAAGGTGGTCCTTGCGCACGCCCCAAGTGGTGCACGCACTATAATCGTTCAACTCGGAACTTTTATTCGCGGTGTCCCAAGATTGAAAAACGAGATCAAATTCTCTTGGTAATTCTTCGGGCGTATAGAATTTGAACCAATCGGTCTGAATCATTCCTCCACCCAAAGGCGAAGGGGCCTGTTGGTACTGTCCCGCGAAATGATACTCACCTAGGATTTCTCGGATCTGAGCAAGCACTTCGAGAGGCTCGCGCTCGGGGTGCAATGCATCGCCGACCTTTCGTGAGAAAGTCTTTTCGCCGTAGAGCGTTCGAATCGTATAGCTGGTGTTTTCTTCCGCAATCGCTGGAAACTTTATTATTTTCCAATCCTCTTTTTGAAGGACGTGTCCAACCAAGTCGTCTTCGTGAAGCCGTTGCATAATCAAAATCACGCACCCTGATTTTTTGTCATTCAAACGCGTGATCAGCGAATGGTCGTACCATTCGTTTACCGATTTGCGTTGTGTTTCCGATAGAGCCTCGTCGGGTTTCAAAGGATCATCAATCACGATAAAGTCGGCCCCGCGTCCAGTCAAAACTCCGCCGACAGATGTCGATAACCGAAAGCCCCTAGCCGTTGTGGCATAGTCACTAAGCGCCGATCTCCGCGCGGCTAGGCGGGTTGAGGGGAATAACTCTTCATACCATTTCGATGTCATCAGCGATCGACAATCCCCAGCAAGCTTGTCTGCGAGGTCTTGCGCATAACTTGCACATATGATCTGGGTCGAAGGTTTGTGGCCAAGAAGGTACGCGGGAAACGCAATGGATGCCATTTGTGATTTCAGCGATCGTGGTGGCAGGTTGATGATCAAACGCTTTAGTTTTCCGGTTCGGCATTGTTCGAGGGCATCAGCAATAACCTCAATGTGAAAGTTATGCTGGTACTCAGTTTGGGAATTTAGCTCTGCGAAGCTCCGCTCTATAAAGAGCGCAAAGTCGCGGCGCACAAATGCTTGAAGTTCTTTTTTATTCATTGATACCTTCCTTTTTCTCGGCGTGAGACTCTTGCAGTTTCTTGAGAAGTCGATTCATAATCTGCTGGTCCGCTTTTTCAAGCGTTGAATTGTTCTGATCGCCTGTGGCTTCAATTTCACCGGATCCAACCAGAGAACTAAGTTGTCGCATCGCTGGCAAGTCGCCCGACGCCGCTTTGTTCACTAGCTGTTTGATGGCCGCCTCCAGCTTCGTCACGATCCTTCGAATCCCGTTCTCGTTGATAACCACGCGCTCTCGGAGCGTCCGGTGAAGGACGCTCGCCAGATTGCGCGTTCCTTTTGGCTTCCCTTTAGGATTTCCCGACGTCCCTTTTTTGAAACGCGTGTGTGCGGGCGGATTTCCGTAACCGATAGGTTCGTTAGTCGTTTGGTTTCTGTCATCCATGAGTTATCTCCTGCTCAATTTCATTGAACGTTCGACCTGAGAGCGCATTCACGGCTTGCTGGCTTGTAAAGTTCTGCCAGCGACGGATAGTGGCGTCGACGTAGACCGGGTTAAGTTCTATGCCAAAGCAGGCGCGGCCTGTCTGTTCGGAGGCGATGACGGTTGTGCCCATCCCAAGGAAGGTGTCCAGTACAATTTCTCCGCGTGCGGTGCAATCCAAGACGACATCGGCTACCAGTTTGACCGGCTTGGGCTGCAATTTTGATGGATCCTCTTTATCGGTGGTGCCGGTCGAGGAATTCATGCGGCGGTGCTTCCAGACGTTGGTCCGATGCCGGCCCAATTGATCATTATTTCGATGCCGACCTTTGCCGTTTTTGAAAATAAGAACCAATTCGTGTTGATTGCGGTAAAGCGATCCTGGGCCTGCGACTTCCTTGCACCAGACACACAGGTTTATAAATTCCGTAAACGTTCGGCGTGCCGCAGCTAGCAGTTCCGGCGTATGTCTCCATCCCGTGCAGATGAATTGCAGTGCTCCATCGCAACTGCTAGGGCCCAAGAGGCTGAACACCTTGCTAGTGAATTTAGTGAACTCAGTTTCACTCACTTCTGCCGAGGCCAGTGCGAACTCGGGATCGTCAATCTCCCCGAATCGTGAGACATAGCCGTAAATCGGATCAATGAAGACTAAGTGCGCTTTTTGGCCATCCATTAAGGCTTCGTAGCTGACACGAGACAATGCATCCCCGCACAAGACCCGATGCTTCCCTAAGCGCCAGAGATCACAGTTGCGACTGACTCGAATGGAAGATGCTTCGGGGAGTACGTCATCCAGATCAGTCTGTCGGGCGGGCTCGGGGGTGAGATTCTCGATAAACAGTTCAATCTCGCTGGTTTCGAAACCAGTGACGTCTAACTCAAAGTTGATTTCAGCCTCCGAAAGAACTTTGAATTGCTCACCGAGAAGGCGATCGTCCCAATCGCCATTCTCGTTGAGTCGATTGTCTGCGATCATGAAAGCCCTAACCTGGTGCTCCGATAAGTGTTCCAGCCGGATCACTGGCGCTTGTTCAACACCCACAGACATGCAAGCCAATACCCGACCGTGGCCGGCTACGACTCGTAAATCGGCGTCAACCAAAATTGGGACATTGAAACCAAAAACCTCGATGCTTTTCGCGATTTGTCGGATTTGCCTGTCGCTGTGCCGCCGCGCATTCTTTGGATCCACGTGAAGAGAAGCCACGGGAAGGTACTCGATTGTAAGTTTCCGCGAAGGCATGTTTTGTCTCCCGGACCCATCTTCCGCGAAAGACGAGGCAGTAATCTAGCGTCGTTGAAAAGAAAATTAATTTAGCGACGGATACGGTCTAGCGATGAGGCTTCGGAGAGGATTGGGATCGACTTCGAAGGCGGTGTGCCATTATTGCGATCCAATATCGATAATCGTGAAACAAATCGCGGGTTCTTAGGTAGGCTTTCTCTTGGGGCATGTTGGGAAACAGTTTTGGAGCCATCTTACGTTGGCTAATGCCGTCATTGCTTAGTCGCGCCGCAAGTTCAATTCGCTTCACGGTTGCTGATTTCCTCTTTCGTCCCCTTCCATCTACTTCGGCTAACTCCCCCGTTTGCGGATCAGCCGTTAGTGCTGCGACAGTCCGGCCGAGGGCCTGAATGACCTCGTTCTTGTTTCCGCCGTCGAGCCAATGGAATAGGGCTATGCCTATCTTCCGAGGTATCCTGCCAAAAGATTTGCCGAAACGATCAATCGCGGCAAAACGTTCCTTGGTCTTGCGTTTTCGATCACGTGCAATCGACAAATCTCGGAAGGCTCTTGGGGCTCTTGGGATACTCTGTTCAAAGTCTCTTTCTAGAGCACGTTGCGATTTTATCGAATCCTCTACAAAGGCCACGATCTTTTGCGCACGAATGGATGATTTGAATGCATCTGGATCTTCGCGCTTCAGCTTATGCGCTTCTGACACCTCTTCCCAGAACAGTAGACCGTTTTCTCTAAAATCCCAGTGTGAGGGCTCGCGATTCGTCTGAACGGTATTTCTTCCCGCTTTTGCTTCCGCAAGGATCCGTGTTTTGCGAGCTGCTTGAAGAGATGGGTTCTTAGTTGCCTCGTTTGTTACCGACATTTTTGAGTTGTCTAGCATTTTCGTCCTCTGAAGCCTGTTGCACGACGCAGCAGCAATTAGAACAATGTATATGTCCTGCGCTTGACAGGGAGCTTCGCTAGACCGTGGGTCCCTGCGGGCGCTAGTCGCGTTGCGGAGCTTTGAGTCACAGCGGTTGCCGGCCAAATTGCCCGATTGCGCGTGCTTGCAACTACATTAGATGTCAAAAATAGAGACTCCGACAATGCCGCCAAACATACAAGATCGAATCGGCCAAAATGCACCCAAAGCTCCATTCCCGAAGTGCGATGCCGCGACACTCGGGCGGTCCTTAAGTCAGGTCTTAATAGGCGAATGGCCGCAAAGCGTTTCCGAACTGCATGCAATGGTGAGCCGATGCCAATATTTTTCGCGGCACCTTTCCCTGCATCCGGTCTAGATTTCCTTGTTAGTTCCCTCTTCCACTTTGACGCTATGCTGCACTAAAAGCCGGTAACCGGCTTAGGGTCGGAGGTTTGCAGTGAGCGAGCTCGTGGAACGAGTTTCGCATTTCCCTGAATTTTTCCCTGTTCGCCAGTTAATTGCGGGCCCCGACATGCCGGCCAAAACCTAGGAACTTACTTTCCCGATTTGAATGCGGGATCGTTCCAATGGCTTCTCCGTTGGAAACTCATGGTATCCATCGGAGTCGCAAGTTGCAGAATCTCTTGTAGGTGCAGTCGCATTCGGGACGCTCCCCATCATCCCAACTATCCATTGACGCGCGTTTCAGAGCCGAAATCGCTCACCGCCTGCAGCTTTCTCTTGAAGGTGGACGCCGAGGGAAGCCGAGCTGTGCCGGAGTTAAGGTGCATTATCCGGCCACCAGAGAAGTTCCGCAGATTGCTGTCGCGATTGACCTAACGCGGAATAGTGTCGCGAACAGGGATTATCACTACCTGGGGGACAAGACGAGCGCCGCGATCAAAGCCACTGAAGTGACGATTCAGAAGGCCTAACCTGTTTCGCGGGACTCCGGCAAGAATTCAGGAGATCTGGTCGGGCGCCTGCCCGAGGCTTTTTATTCATATCGCAATGCTACCAGGGGCTCTACCCTGGCCGCGCGCCGCGCCGGGATATAACACGCCAGCAGAGCCACCCCCGCCAGGATTGCGACAGCAACGACGTATGTGATGGGATCAGTGGGGCTGACTCCGATCAGTAGCTTGCCCATCGCCCTCGTCAGCGCCCACGCCGCCGCCAATCCAAGCGCAACTCCAATGCCGATGGAGCGCACTCCCTGCCTCAACACCAATTTCAAAATGTCGCGCCTACCCGCACCAAGCGCCATGCGAATCCCGATTTCGTGCGTCCGTAGCGCAGCGGCGTACGACACCACGCCGAACACTCCCACAACCGCGAGTATTAGTCCCAGGAAAACCCATTTCCGCAGCTCGCTCGGCGCCCTCGTGAAAAATCATGAACCCGTTTCCGCCCTCCAGTAGTTGCTCCATCGTCTCCGCATTGAAAATCGGAAGATCCGGAGCCAGCTTGCCGATTTCCTGCTCAACGGGCGCAATCAGCGATTCGGGCGGCACCGACGTTCGAATCTGGAGCGTGCGAAACGCCTGGAAATCCTGCGCCAGCGGCCGGTAAAAATACGGCTGCGGCGACTCTGCGATAAAAACGTACTTCCCGTCGGCAGCGACACCCACGACTTCCAGAAAAGGTCCGCTTGCGCTCTTTAGGCTGAATCGCTTGCCGATCGGGTCCTCATTGGGCCAAAACCGAGTGGCCATCGTTTGATTGATGATCGCCACCTGCGGTGCATTCCCATCGTCCGATTCGCGGAGGGCCCGGCCACGAAGCAGCGGAATTCGCATCGTGGCGAAATAATCCTCATCAACATCATTGCTGAAGGTTACGGGAGGCTGCTGACCCGGAGGCGTCGGGTGGCCCTCCACGTAGATGTTGTCTACACCGGTCGAGCCGGACATCGGAACCGTCGAGGCCAGGCTCAGCGATTGCACACCGGGCAGAACTCGCACACGATCCTTCAGCTCCCGGAAAAATTCCTTCGTACGCGCTTCGTCGTAGCCGATTTCGCGGGGATACACCGTCACATTCAAAACGTGATTGGGCTCAAATCCCAGGTACATGTGCTGCGCCTTCTTCAAGCTTCGCGCGAAAAGCCCCGCCACAATCAGCAGCATCAGCGAACCACCCACCTGCGCGACCACAAGAATGTCCCGCATGCGGTGCCGCTCGACCCCGCCTCCTGTCCTTCCGACCTCGCGCAAAACTGTGTTCACGTCCGCACGCGCCGCCCGCCAGGCCGGCCACAGCCCCACCACGATTCCTGTGAACACCATCGCTGCCGCTGCGTACGCAAACACTCGCCAATCAAAGCTGAAATCCAGCCGGATAGGCACTCCTCCGCCCAGTTTCGAGGATTCGACCAGGCCGGGGCTTGCCAACAAGGCCAGCAAAATTCCCGCTGCTCCTCCCAGAAGAGCGAGCATCCCCGTCTCTGTCAACACCTGCCTGATCAGCCGCGCTCGTCCCGCACCAAGCGCCACGCGAATCCCCATCTCCTGCTGCCGCACGGTCGCGCGCACCAGTAGAATGTTCGCCACGTTCAGGCATGCCAGCACAAGCAAAAGTGCGGCAAGAAACAGGAACAGCCCAATCGCAATCACAGGCACCAGATTATTCGGCATCGGCTCGGGCCGCGCCAGCCGCTCCGGCATCACGTGTACGTTGATTCCCTTGTCCGTCGCGGGATATTGCTCCGCGAGCGTCGCCGCGATCGCGTTCAATGAACTTTGAGCCTGCCGGATACTCACCCCCGGTTTCAACCGACCCAGCACTTTCAATCTACGTAGACTACGATCCGTCATCAGATTCGTACCTGCAGGCGGTTCCTCCAGCACACTGGCGCGGCTCAACGGGAGATATCCGTCCATCGTCACCATCGTGTAGGCGCCGCGAAACCCTTGCTGCGCCACTCCGATAATCGTCGCAGCCTTTCCGTTCATCAGGACCTGTTTCCCGACAGTCTCGGGATCCCCGCCGAATCTCTTCTGCCAGTATTCGTATCCCAGCACCAGGTACGGACTGTCGTCGCCCACCTCGCCCTCTTTAGGAAGGAACAGCCGCCCAAGGGCGGGTTTTACTCCAAGTGCCGAAAAAAAGTTTCCCGTCACATAACTCACCACAAACCTGTCCGCTTTTCCCTGGTAACTCAGTCCCAACAATGTCACGTCATAGGCTAAAACATCAGAAAAGGAATTCGCGCGCTTGCGAAAATCCACCAGCTCCGGATACGACATTCGGTTCATGAAAATCGGCGCGTCTTTCTGTTGTGTGGCGATTACGACGAGTTGGTCCGGCGACTTCACGGGGAGCGGCCTGAGGAAGCCATTCACGATACTGAAAATGATGGCGTTCGCAGCGATTCCCAACGCCAGCGTGATCACCACCACTGCCGTCATTCCCGGAGACTTTGCGAGCATGCGAATACCAAATCGGATGTCTTGCCAGAGGTTTTCCATTACTTTCCTCCTCCGGAACTCATCGGGCCCATACAGAAACATGCACGCGATCTGCCTTGGCAAGCTTTCCATAATCTTCGACGCTTCAGCAGGTTAACGATCGTTTCGCAAATTTGCTCCGTCTATCTGTCCGATCCTGGGACGATTTCCTGCAATTCCGGGCACCGCAGCTTCCCTAGAGGGCTTACGTATGTAGGGCGGGGTCAGAGGCATATTAGAAACAAGTCGCGAAGTTCGTGAGCTGCGTCGAGCCGGTCGCAACGTCGTCGGGCAGAAACGCAGATGAATCAGTCAATGCCCCGCGCACTTTATCTGTGACGAATTCGTGTCCTTGCTCCAAATCATCGATTCCCAGAGATACCACTTCCGGCCAGGTCACGGAACTAAGATGACCTGTCAGTTTCAGCTTGTGCGCATGTGCCTGTTGGCATCCTACCCCCAGTTCTTCGCGCGTGACGTTCATGTACTTTTTGTACGATGTCCTTTAGCGCTGGGAAACGGAATCTCGGGTTAAGTCCCGATAGAGTGATCCATGTAGAACCTATTAGTACCTACCTAGAAACATTGTTGTTGAAGCGTCCGAATTCCTAAGTTCGGCTCTGGTCAGCGTTTCGCACGCATTGTCCGAAGGCTATCCATTATCGGTAGGATGTGTTTTTACATATACGCAAAATAGGATAACGCGGAGAGTACGCTAAGCGGATCTTCGTAAGCGGAACATAATTGGCCACTTACTTTTTTCCACTCTGGAACCAAACGTGCCGAGGGCTCGCCAGAATCAATTTCCTTCCGGGTGCGTCGTTGAGCCTTCAAACCAAGTTTCGATCGCTCAATTTTGAGGAGGGTTTATGAACTGGAAGCGATTTCAGGTGGTGTTTGGTGTCGCCGCAATTGTTACGGCGGTATTCCTCTTTGTTGGCAGCGCCACGATGGCGCAATCCGTTGTCACCGGGGGTTTAGCCGGCACGGTCACCGACCAGTCCGGCGCGATAGTCGCGGGAGCGTCTGTGGCTCTCAAAGATGCGACTGGAAATACGCAGACGACGACAACCGGTTCCAGCGGCATCTTTCAATTCACGCTGCTTAAGCCTGGCACCTACACCCTACTGGTGGCACATCCAGGATTCAAGCAGGTTTCGCAAAACGTGGAGGTTTTGCTCGGACAGACCGTTTCAGCAAACGTGAAGCTGGAACTGGGTAGCAGCTCGACTGTCGTAGAAGTCACGAGTCAGCCCGGCGTTCAGTTGCAAACAGAAGACGCGAACATAACTTCGAACTTCGACACCAAACAAATCCAAGAAATTCCCAATCCCGGCGGCGATGTCACGTACATAGCCCAAGTGTCCCCGGGCGTGACGATGAATAACTCTACTGGTGGAGGTTTCGGCAACTTTAGCGCCTTTGGCCTTCCTGGAACCGCGAACCTCTTCACGTTTAACGGTAACGATTACAACGACGCATTCTTAAATTTGAACAACTCCGGGTCGAGCAACCTGCTCCTCGGGGGCAATGAATTGCAGGCGGTTGCGGTTACGAGTAACGCTTATACGGGTGAGTACGGCCGTCAGGCGGGGGCTCAGGTCGACTATACGACAAAGTCAGGTTCCAACTCGTTTCACGGCGACGCCGTTTATGACTGGACGGGGCGTTTCCTGACGGCAAATGATCCCATCAATAAAGCATTCGGAGGGACGCGTCCCTTTGCAAACAACAACCAGTGGGCCGCTTCACTGGGTGGTCCGATTGTCAAAGAGAAGCTCTACTTTTTCGTCAACACTGAGGGCATTCGTTACATCTTCGGTTCGATCCACTCTCCGACGGTACCGACGCAGGACTTCGAAAATTTCGTTAACGCCAACGTCGCTCCGATGGGCGCAGCTACCACCGCCTTCTACAACAACCTGTTCAATTTATATAACATGGCGCCAGGGCACGCTAACGCGGTGCGAAACAAAATCACGGCGACGAACCCGGTGGGTGGCTGCTCTGGCTTTACCTCCTCTGGAGGGGTGATCAGTGACCCGGTAACGGGCCTCCCGCTTCCTGCCTCACTCCAAGACGGTGGGTGCACGGCTTCCTACACCCAGTCGGTATCGAGCGGTAACAAAGAGTGGTTATTGAGCGGGCGCGTCGACTACAACTTCGACGAAAACAACAAGATTTTTGGACGCGTCAAGTTTGACCGGGGGGTTCAGCCAACTTACACTGACTCGATCAATTCGGCTTTCAACGACACCAGCACTCAGCCTCAGAATGAAGGCCAGTTGAATTACACACACACCTTCTCCCCGACGGTCGTGAACAACTTCGTCGGTTCCGTTCTCTACTATTCAGCAATCTTCGGCAACTTAAGCCCGGGGCCGGCTCTGAATCTCTTCCCGGGCAACTTAAACTTTGTTGATGGATCGTTGACCTCTCTCGGAACAGGTTCGGGAAACCCCGGCGGCTATGCAGTGGGCTTCCTTTTTCCCCAAGGCCGTAACGTCCTTCAGTACCAGATCATTGACGACTTGTCGATAGCGAGGGGAAATCACTCATTTAAGATGGGAATGAACTTCCGTCGAGATGACGTGAACGACTTTACGCCGGCCGAGCTGACCCTGTACCCGGCCGTCAACACTGTCCTGCCGGATTTTGCCCACAATGAAGTTGGTGCTGGCAGCGTCCAGTATAATTTTGCCCCCCACCGCAACTTTCCCATCGCGTATTACAGCGTTGGATTCTATTTCCAAGACGAGTACCGTGTTAATCCGAAGTTGAAGTTGACTCTGGCGTTGCGCGCCGACCGCAATTCGGGCGGTGCCTGCCAGAAGTCATGTGCGTCGCTACCGCTAACAGCTTTCCCCAGCTTGCCGCACGGATCGACGATTCCCTACAACGAATCGTTCATTCCGGGGAGGACCACGATCCTTCCCGGGTTTGAGAAGGTTGTGTTCGAGCCCAGGATCGGAGTGGCCTGGAGCCCATTCGGGCAAAATACCGTGATTCGAGCGGGAGTAGGAGTGTTTCCCGACCTCTACCCAGGCACGATTCTCACCGGTTTTGATACAAACTTCCCGAACGTCAATCAATTCAACGTGCCAACCGGGACCGTCGCGTTCGATCTGAACTCCCCAGGCACCACCGCGTTCCCGACCAGCGGTGTGAACCTCGTGACTCTATGCAACACCGCGTTTTTGTCTAACTTCAATTCTGGCGGAAGTTTGACCACTGGCGGGTCCAGCGGAGCAGGTTATGCGGGTGCAGCCGCCGGGATTTCCGGCAAGTGCCTCAATTCCAGTGGCAACCTTAGCGTTCCGACACTGAACGACGTCAGCCGGAATCTGCAGAACCCGAAGTATGTGGAGTGGAACTTCGAGATCCAACACTCGTTCAAAGCAGGCACGCTGCTGTCGTTCAATTACGTTGGTAACCATGGCTACAGTGAGCTGATTTTCAACAATGTCTTGAACGGATTCGGTTTCGGCTCGCTTCCAGCCGCTCCAGCTGATCCGCGGGTGGCGAGGGTGAACTACCTGTATAACGGTGGAACTTCGAATTACAATGGCTTAACCGTCTCCCTTCAGCAGAATTTGTGGCATGGACTGACCGGGCGGGTAAATTACACGTATTCTCACTCACTTGATGATCTTTCGAACGGGGGAGTGCTGCCGTTTAGTGTGATCAACAGCATTCCATCGCAGATCAACCCCTTCAGCATTAACTCCAACTACGCTTCCTCGGATTATGACGCGCGGCATCAGATCTCCGGCAGTTATGTCTATCAGTTCCCCTTCAGGAGCGAGAATCGTCTGATGAATGCCGCGATCGGTGGCTGGCAGCTTTCCGGTACGCTGTTCTATCGTACAGGCTTTCCGTTCAGCTTCGTTGATCTCTCAACTGCGGGCATGCTTGCCGGGAATAACCTGGCAGGCGCTCAAATCCTTCTGCAACCGACAGCCGCTTTCACACGCAGGAACTTTGGAAACGTGGGAGGCTGCGTGCTCACGGCGTGCGTCACGGCAGCTGATTTTATGCCCAGCACGGACTTCACAGGAGGCGTGGTTGGCCGGAACGCATTTCGCGGACCGGGATTTCTGGGTGGGGATATGAGCATACGGAAGAACTTTACCATCAACGAGCGCATGACCTTCCAGCTCGGCCTCAATGCGTACAACTGGTTCAACCACGCAAACTACGGCGGTCCCTTTCCAAACAACAACGCGTCGATCTTTGGTCAGGTTCTCATCCCAGAGACACCGCCAACCTCCCCGTACGGGGCGTTCGCGGCCGCAGCTACGGACCAGAGGATCGCGCAAATCACAGGCAAGCTAATCTTCTAACTGAGCTGGCTAACAACTCTCAAAAGGGCGGTCGAAAGGCCGCCCTCTTTTTTTGACCCAGAGGTTTCGGACTGAGCTGAGCGCCGGCCACGTCCCTCCCGAGCAATTCCGTACCCGGCGGCCCTCAAAGGTAACAAGCACCCTGTTAACATGAAACTCGACTGCGTGTTAGTGCGTATATTACGATGATGGGGACACGGCTAAAAACGTGTGAGCCCACAATACGTCATGCTGAACGGAGCGCAAGAGGAGGAGGACAATGATGCGAAGCTTTGCGACCCTCATATTGGCGATGGCACTTGCGATCTCAAACGCCTGGGCGCAGACGAGCGCGCCGGCCGGCAACCGCACAAACCTTCCTAACGGTACCGCAATCGTTGCAAGACTTCTTACGAACCTAGACTCGCGCCATTCCAAGACCGGCGATGCAGTGGAGGCCGAGACAACTCAAGACGTGAAGCAGAATGGTGAAGTCTTATTACGAAAAGGATCGCGAGTCACGGGCCAGGTGACAGAGATAGTTCCGTATTCGAAGGAAACCCGGCAATCGAAGATTAGAATTGTCTTCGATAACGTTGCAACGAAAGAAGGCGAGCGGATGCCAGCCCAACTCGCAATTTATGCGCTCGCAGGGGAGCCCAAACAACAAACTGATATTCAGGACCCGAGGGGAATGGTCCAGACGGATATAAACGCTTCAACGGCCGGCGGGTTGGGCGGACCACAGGGAGGGCTAACTCCGCAAAGCAGAGGTGTTATTGGCCTGCAGGGCTTAAGCCTGGCTTCTGCCGGTGCTCAGGGTTCAGTGGTAAGTGCTACGAGCCGCGACGTTCATTTGGCGAAGGGAACACAAATACTCCTCGTAGTCGGCTAGCAGGTTCTCTCAGGGGCGCAGGCTCGAACAAAGATCACGATCCAGCCCTAATTATGGATACCAGCAGATAACATACGTCAGGGATTTGGTTTTCCTGCCGACACGGGTCGATCAGCGGCAGGTGTAGTCGCATCTACTTTCTTCTGGATTTCCATTCGGAGCTGCTTTGCTCGGATTCCAGCTGGGCTGGCAGGATCAAGCTGAATATAAGCGTCGAGATCTTGCAACAGCGCGGGGTAATTCTTTTCGCGAAGATGAATATTTGAAAGCAGCCGATATACAACCGGCGCGTTAGGAGCAAGAGAACGCGCTTGATCGGCCGATTTTTCAGCGTCAGCAATCCGCTGTTGCATGAACAGACTGCGCCCCAACTCGTAGTGGCCGAGCCAGGCGTTCGGGTTTATCTCAAGTCCGTGCCGGATCATTTTTTCGTTTTGCGGATCGTTGGCATCGAGCAACATGGTGCCGAGGCCGATAACGGGATCGGCGTACTTGTCGTTGCTGATCTCGATTGATTTACGAAAGCTCTTTTCGGCTTCCTCCCGGCGTCCGAGAGTCAGATATGCAACTCCCATTTCGTAGTATGCCTCATAAAAATTAGGGGCTTTGGCGACAGCTTGCCGCAAAGCTAACAGGCCGGCGTTCGCATCCTTGTCAACATACAGTTTCTTTTGGCCCGCATTCAGCAATTCGCGGGCGCCCTGTGGGATCGACAGTTCATGGGCAGAAACACTGGAGGCGGGAGCTGACTTTGGAGGGTCGACCGACTTTAAGTAAATCGAGAGTCCCTTTTCTGACATAACGCTCAGGTCCAGATGCACCGTTTCTGGCTGCAGTCCAGGAGCGTTGACGGTGAGAATGTAATTGGACGGTTTGATTTGGCGGAAACTAAACTGGCCGGAATCATCGGTTGTCATTTCTTCGATTAGATTTCCGCCGGCATCGGACAAGATAATGCGCGCTTGTAGAACTGGGCGCTTACTGTTTTCGTTAAAAACGGTACCCGTTACGCTGAAAGCCCGAGTTTCACCGGGGCCGCCACGCTGAGCGAGAGCTTGCCTTGGACTTACTAGAAGGAAGACGAAGAAGAACGATGCAACGCAAAGCCGGTTCATAAGCACCTCCACCCGGCCGAAATTTCGTCACATCATATCACTGCAAGTGGCATCTCTTGACTCAAAGGTGTGCGCGATGGTCTCGTGCGTCCGACCACCCGAGCTGATGGGTTTGCGCGCGCTGTTCGCCCTGAACGATGGGCTGCGAAGACGGACGTTTTCTTGCCTGCTCGTTTGCCCCAGCAGCTTGCACGCCCAAAATGCGCAAGATCCCTCAAATGCGCCATCTATCCGAGTGAACTCTTCTATGGTGAATGTGTACGCCATCGTGGAAGACTGGCGTGGACGCCTGGTTCGGACCTTGAGCAAGCAAGACTTTGAGGTAACCGAGAACAAAGACCCGCAAGAGATTGTTTACTTCTCGCGTGAAACCGACCCCCCGCTGAGCTTGGGACTCTTGATCGATACCAGTTCGAGCCAGGAGCGGCTGCTGTCCACGGAGCAAAAAGCGGCGAAGATGTTTCTCAATTCGGTACTTCGAAAGACGGATCAAGCCTTCTTCATGCGTTCGATACCGACGTCGAGTTGATGGAGGACTTCACCAACGAACAAAAGGTTCTAGCCAGCGCCGTCGACCGAGCGCGCATCAACGAAACGGGGCAAAGCTTGCTTGCAGATGAGCCAGCGAGTTCGAAACTCGGGGGTACACATCTGTACGATGCCGTGTATTTGGCGTCGAATGAGCTGATGAAGACGCGATACGGGCGCAAGGTGCTGGTTCTTGTGGCCGACGGCGAGGATCAGGGGAGCACGAGCACGTTATCGGATGCGTTGGCTGCAGCAGAAAACGCCGACGTGATCGTTTACTCGATCATCGTGAGCGATCCAGAATTTTACGTCGCGTTCGGCGTCAGCTATCACAGCGGGTCGAAGATGCACCAACTTTCACGCGCCACGGGCGGGCGCACAATCAACGTCAAGTCGACCGAAGAGATCGGCAAAGCTTTCGACCAGGTTGCTGCGGAACTCCGTTCGCAATATGTGCTTGGATACCTTCCACCGAATCTTTTGCACGATGGATCTTTCCGCACGATTCACGTGCGGGCTCGCCGGCGGGGTTATAGCGTCAAAGCGAGAGCCGGGTACTACGCTCCGGCTGAATGATTTCATTCCCAGAGCGAACCTAAACTCTGCTTCCTTGAACAGATCAAGTGTGGTCGTCAGGGGCTGGTGTGGCTGCGGCGGATTTGCGGCGATGCGAATCTTGCAGCGTTGCGACGTCAACTGCGTGGCCCTGCATGGCGCGAATGCTGTCGCGATTGACCTAACGTGGAATAGGTGTCGCGAACAGGGATTATCACTACCTATCTCGGTCTGAGATAGCTAGTGCGAAGCGGATTTCTCGAGCACCTATCCGACTGCGGCCATGCTTGAGCGTAAATACCTAGGTGGCTACTTCAGCTTTGCGTATTCAGCTTTCGCGGCGATGAGGACTGGGATGTCGGCGTCCGCATTTTTCCAGAGCGTTAAGAAGTCCTGATACGCGGCCCGGGCTTTCACTGTGTCGCCCTGCAACGCGTAAGCTCTGCCGATTTGGAGATGCGCGAGTGCGCCGATGGGTTCGTTAAACACAACGCCGCGATGGTCAAGAATTTTCTGGAACTCCTTGACGGCTTCGCTGCCCAGATGGACTGCTAGGAAGGCTTCACCGCGCACATAGACAGGATACAGACCAGGCGTGAATGCGCCGGTGCCCGGTATCCCTAGTTCGTAAGCGGTCGCGGCTTGAAGAATCTTGATGGCCTTTGCGGATTGGTTGTGGTTGAGAGCGAGCTGAGCGCGAATCGTCGGCAGATAGTTGAATTGCGCGATGGTATCTTCCGGGAAGCGCTTAGCCAAGTCATTGGCGAATAGCCGGGCGCGCACCGCATCCCCTGCAATGGCAAACGCCAGGGCGGCTCCATAAACTACGTCGCGGCCCGTTGAAAGATTCAACGCTGCTGCAGCTCGCTTCCTGGCCTCGGCAGCATTGCCGAAGAGGGCTTCACGCAGAGCCGCCTCGGCCTCGTAACCCGCCGGTGTCTCCTTCTCTTCACTGCGCTCGGCTGATGCCACTGCGCGACTGGAAAACTCCTGGGCCTTGCCCAACCGACCCGCATGGGCGGCAGTATCGGCCTCGTTGTAAAGCAGCACATCCTCGACTCCCGGCCTTCCAGCCGACCAAGCTACCTGCTGCGCCATCGCCGCTGCATCGTCCTGCAGGAACGCAAGACCGTAGAGAAATTCGTGCAATTCGGGACAATCGAGGTTTTTCGTCTGAGCCTCCTCTGCTGTGGCTCGGGCGTCATCCAGGCTGTTTAGATAGAGATAGGCGTTGACAAGGTTAGAGTAACTCTGAGGGTTCTTTGGAGCTAGATGGAGTGACTCGCGCATTTCCGCTAAGCTTTTGTCATATTGCCCGAGCTGCTGATAAATGAGACCCAAGTTATTTGGCGGAGCATCGTCTCGCGGATAGGTTTCTGCCAAGACCTCGAAGGTCTGGCGCGCCTTTTCAAGGTCGCCCGTGACAAAGTCATAGTATTGAGACTCGATGTAGAGCTTCTCTCGTTCGCTCACCCGCCCACGCAGTTCGTAGGCCTTCTTCGTATTTTCCGCAGCCAAACTTTTCTCTCCGAGATTTGAATAGTCACCTCCAAGCCAGAGATAGGCCAAGGCGAAGTTTGGGTCGAGGTCGATGGCGTGTTTGACCAGCGGAATGGCGTCGGCGCTGGATTCAGCTCTGGAGGATAGCGAGAGGGCTTTCAGGGCTTCGAGGGAGGAAGTGGTGGCCTGCTCGAGGGGCGTATCGAACTTTTGAATCGTGCTGAGCGATTCGCCTAGCTTAGCTCTCAGCCTCGTTCCCGCCTCATCGAGTGCCTTCAGAACGTGCTCTTTGCTGTTCGCTGTCATCTGCTCGTCAGCGAGCGAATCCCCTGTGGCGCAGGTCACTGCGTTAAGGCCAATTACGAAATCGTTTCCCAGATTTGCAATCGAGCCTCCGATGTAAGCCTTACTTCCCACACGCTGGCAGAGGTTCCGTGCAATCTCTGGAGTAAGCCGTGCACTGGGGTGCTGGCCCATTAGGCGCAGGGTGTCCTGGATGCGGCCCTCAGGAATTAGGCTGAGAAAAGGAGACTGTTCCAGTTGTACGGATAACCCTTGCCGCAGCGTGCCATCGAAAACCGTATCGCCGGTCGTGTTGGTGAAGTCGGCCAGAACGATGGTGTCCTTGTCCGTCAGCGCGTGCGCCTTGCGGGAGAAAAACAACCAACTGCCCACTGTCAGCCCCATTGCAACGAACCCGGCACCCACGATCGCAGCCCATCGCAGGCGACGAGGACTGGTCGGAACGATGGGAGCCGAGATTGTCCCTGCATCCGCTGTCAAGGGTGTCGAACGACCCGAATCTAAATCACGCTTCAGTCGTTGCAAATCCGCGCGAATATCAGCGGCGCTCTGGTAGCGCAGTTTCCGGTCTTTCTCCAAGGCCTTATTGATGATTTCTTCGAGCTTGGGGGGAAGGTCGGGATTCAGTCGGACTGGGGAAACTGCCGCGCGGTTCAGTATCGCTTCCGCAATCACCCCAGAGGTCTCGCCCCGGAACGGCTGAACCCCTGTCACCATCTCGTAGAGCGCGACCCCGAAGGAAAACAAATCCGTTCTCGGGTCCAGCTCTTCACCCCGCACCTGTTCAGGGGACATGTACGTCAGGGTCCCAATCGCCATGCCCGGTTGAGTGAGCATTTCTGGCTCGCTGGCGGTGGGCATCGCCGAAAGATTCACAGCCCCGCGCGAAGGCGCCAGCTTTGCTAGACCGAAATCTAAAACCTTGGCATGTCCCCGCTCCGTAACAAAAATGTTGGCGGGCTTGATGTCGCGATGGACGATTCCCTCAGCGTGAGCCGCATCCAGTGCGTCGGCAATTTCGATCCCCACCTCCAATACCTGTTCAACAGGCAGCGGCTTGCCGTTAATGCGGTGCTTCAGCGTCGTGCCTTCCATGAATTCCATCGCAATGAAAGGCTCACCGTTGTGTTCACCGATTTCATAGATAGTGCAAATATTTGGATGGTTTAGGGCGGAAGCAGCCTGAGCCTCACGGTTGAAGCGGCTCAGAGCCTGTGAGTCCGTCGCGAATCCATCGGGAAGAAACTTCAAGGCAACGAAGCGGTGCAGCTTGGTGTCTTCCGCTTTGTACACCACGCCCATGCCACCGCCACCGAGCTTTTCGAGAATTCGGTAGTGTGAAATCGTGCGGCCGATAATGGATGAAGAATCAGCCACTTTGCGCGCATCTTACGCCTGCTTTGGGATTACTGTCGAGAACAGGGGTGGCTGTTGAAAAAGTCGCTCAGCGAGAATTGTCAGAAATTGCTTCGCGTCAGGAAGCTCCATAAACGATTTTTCCGAGTCTCCCAGACAGTTTCTATCATCCAAGTTTCGGCTTTCTTCGGGGAAACCGACTTTTTCAACAGCCACAGGGATTATCACCAGCTATCTCAATCTGAGATAGGTGGTGCGAAGAGGATTTATCAACACCTATCGGCCCCCGCGCCCATACGAACGTGAATTCCACGTCGTTATTGCGACCTTGCCCTCGGCTTTCGCAGCGGTGAGGATGGGGATATCGGGGTTGGCGTCTCGGGTCAAGCCACGTTTCAAGTCACTCCACGCCGCTCATAGTCCATATGTCGCCTCCCTGTGGCCTGAAGCGATCAAACAAGACCCACTTTCCGTCCGGCGACCAGACGGGGTAGTCGATTCTCACGTCAGGGTCGGGAAATTCGTAGACGAATTCCGGCTTTCCGCCGTTCACCAGAGAAACCCACAACACCCGGTGGCCCACGACGTCCATAATGCGAGATTGGTCCGGCGAGAGCGAGATGTGCGAACCGCCCTTCATGTCTGCGAAAGGCTGCGGATCGCCTCCCGCGACAGATACTTTCATCGTGGCAGGTTTTCCGCTGCACGTGCAGCGGAAAACGACCTCTCGACCATCTCCAGTCCAGCGCATGAAGTGTCCGCTCACTCCGACGTTCGTCAACCGGCGCGGGTTGCTGCCGTCAGCGCTCATGACCCAGACTTCCAGCCGCCCGCCCTCGTCAGACTGGTAGGCGATAAGCGAGCCGGCCGGAGAATAGAACGGGTTGACGTTCACGCCCGAATTCGATGTCAACCGTCTCAGGGCACCACTAGCAACCTCTACCTCCCAGATGTTGGGACTTCCGGAACGAGAAGAGAAGAAGACAATTCGTTTCGCATCGGGCGACCAGTTCGGCTGATAGTCGCCGCCGTGTCCGGTGGTGAGCTGCCGTGAGCTTGAGTCCGCCAGCGAGTACAGCCAGATATTCATGTCCCCCACGCGATCGGAATTGAATGCGACCATGGCGCTGTCGGGCGACCACGCACCCCGGCTGTCTTCTCGTGTCGTGCTGATCACCGCCTCTGGTGAGCCGTGTGGCAGTCCCGTTTGCGGCGAAACAGGAAGCCGCCAGATGTCGGCATTCTGGTGCAGCGTGGCGTACGCGAGTCGTTTGCCATGGGGTGAGACCGCCACCTCGACATCTTGTCCGGCTCCGGTTGTCACCTGTTGCAATGGCCCGCTGGCCGTTCCGTCCCCGTTGACGGGCACTCTCCAGATATTTATGCCGCCACTTCGATCCGATGAGAAGAAGATAAATCTGCCGGAGCCGCACCATGACGGACGCAGGTTGATGCGGAAGTCGTTCGTAATCCAGTTCATCTGCTTCGAGTCGAGGTTTACAACACGAATGTTGAACTTCGTTCGCTCCAGATTCTGGAATGCGATCTTTCTGCCGTCGGGAGACCATGATGGCGCGATGTGCGATAGCTCTTCACTTGTATCGGTCGTGATCTGCTGCGGGTTGTGACCTTCACGGTCGAGTACCCAAATTCGCCGCGGGCCGGCCCACGAGGCATCCACAGCAATGCGCCTTCCATCGGGCGAATACGCCGGGTCGAACGCGTTCTCTACAACTTTGCTTTCTTTCCCGGTCGAGAGGTCCATCACCCATAAGTCCCCCTCCTGGAACTCCCCGAAAACATCGCCGGGCTGAAGTTTCGCGCCGGGCTGGCGTGAGCGTACGAATGCAATTTCCTCCCCGTCAGGCGACCATGTCGGCTGGAGGTCATCAAAGTCGCCGTGCGTCAGTTGCGAGGCGTGACCGGCGGCTAAGTCTTGTCGAAAAATCTTGCGGACTTTTCCGACTTCCCCTGTATAGAGCAGAGCTTTGCCATCGGGAGACCACGCCGGATATTCATCAATTCCCCCAGCGAACGTCACTTGCGAGAGCGTGGTGTGCAAGGCTGCCCCCGGCCCATTCCATCGCCCCGCGATAACCCACAATAGGACGATCACCACAACCCCGCACGCTGCGGCAAGGATTTGCCAAATTGGCCACTTTCTTCGCTCCATTCCAGGCTGCGCAACTCCCAGGCGTGCCGAGTCGCTATCTCGCTTGAGCCGTTGCAGGTCGGAGCGAATTTCCGAGGCGTGCTGGTATCGCAGGCTGCGATCTTTTTCGAGCGCTTTGTTGATGATTTCTTCAAGCCTCGGCGGCAGGTCAGGATTCAGGCGCACGGGAGCAACCGGCGCGCGATTCAGAATGGCCTCGAACACCAGGCCAGAGGTATCGGCCCGGAAGGGCAGTGCGCCGGTCGCCATTTCGTAGAGCACCGCTCCAAATGAGAACAGATCAGTTCGAGGATCGAGTTCTTGTCCCCGTATCTGTTCAGGAGACATGTACGGGACAGTCCCGAGCGTTGCGCCGGGGCTGGTGAGATGCTCCTCTAAATCCTCGACCGTCGGTTCGGCGCCCGGACCCGATTGTGTCTTCAGCGAGGGCTTTGCCAGACCGAAATCCAGGACCTTGGCGACGCCTCGTTTTGTTACGAAAATGTTCGCGGGTTTGATGTCGCGGTGAACGATACCGGCCGCGTGAGCCGCATCGAGAGCGTGGGAGATTTCGATCCCCAGCGACAGCATGCTTTCCGTGTCTAGCGCTCGGCCCCCGATTTTGTGTTTCAACGTCATCCCGTCCAGATACTCCATCGCAATGAATGGACGGTTCCCTTCCTTTCCGATTTCGTAGATGGTGCAGATATTGGGATGGTTGAGGGCGGACGCAGATCGGGCTTCCCGGCGGAATCGTTCCAAGGCTTGCTCGTCTTGGGCCAGGTCTTCGGGGAGGAATTTCAGCGCCACAAATCTGCCTAATTCGATGTCCTCGGCCTTGTACACCACACCCATCCCTCCCCCGCCTAACTTCTCGATGATGTGGTAATGCGAGATGGTTTGGCCGATGAGTGACGTGGAGTCCACCATTTGCCGGACATCTTAAGGGGGGCCAAAAAGCAAGTCAACGAACTGAGACAGATTGCGGGTAAAGTCCTGATTAACGCGGTTACCGGGCAATGAGATTCAGATAATAGATGTGCGAACAGGGGTGGTCTCAAGGGGTCGATGCAACACTGGCTTGCAGTCTATCCGCCGGAGTTTCAAATCCCAATGTTTTTCGTGGCCGTTGATTGAGGCGCAGAGCGATCTCGTCCAGGTCCGACTGTGAGTAGCAGGACAGATCCGCCTTCTTCGGCAGGTATTGCCGCAGCAGCCCGTTCGTGTTTTCGTTCGAACCGCGCTGCCATGGGCTTTGGGGATCGCAGAAGTAAACCTGTACGTCCGTAGCCATCGTGAAGCTTTTGTGCTGGGCCATCTCCAACCCGCGGTCCCAGGTCAGCGAGCGCCGCAACGTCGCCGGCAGAGTGCGCACGTGCTGGCTCAGGGCGGCCACCACCGTAGTCGTGTCCTTGCCGGGCACCTTCACCAGCAGGCAGAACCGCGAATGACGCTCCACCAGCGTGGCCACATGACTGTTGCGCGCCCCGCGCAACAGATCGCCTTCCCAATGACCGGGAATGGCGCGATCTTCGACTTCCGCAGGTCGCTCGCGGATAGAAATGGCATCGACGATCTTGCCCTGGGAGTGTCCGTGAACGCTGGAATGCCGCGAGCGGCGGATCCGCCGCTGGGAGCGAAGGTGCTGAATCAGCTCCTTTTTCAGTGCTCCTCGCGCTTGAAGGAATAGGCTGCGATAAATGGTTTCGTGCGACACGCGCAGGCCCTCATCCTGGGGAAACTGCCACTTCAGCCATCCGGAAACTTGTTCGGGCGACCAGTCCTGCATCAGTTTACTCGCAACGATCTCCCGGAGCGTGGTGTGCGTGGCCAGCAGGCACGGCTTGGGCCGCAGGGCCGATTCCCAGGCCTGCTGATTGGCTTCATTGGCGCGGTACTGCGCGCGCCCGCCATGGCGGGCCACTTCCCGGCTGATCGTCGAGGCACAGCGGTGCAGGCCTTGGGCGATTCCGCGAATCGACGAGCCACAAGCGATTCCGCGGGAGATGTCTTCTCGTTCTGCCAGGGTGAGTGAACTCGGTGAACGGCGGCGGATGGGCGGCGCAATCCCACCATGGCGCTTCAACAGAAGGTAAATAACCACATTGTTCTTGCCCAACGCTCGACCAATCGCATGTAACGACTCTCCCGCTTTCCAACGACGCCATACCTCAACCCTTTGCATCGCAGAAAGCCGTATCCGTTTCTTTGGGATCATAAACACCACCTTTTAGAAAAAAGATTTATACCAGGTGGTGTTGCATCGACCGGTTGAGCCGGCAGGGATTATCACTAGTTATCTCAGTCTGAGATTGCTGGTGCAAGATGACGTGTAAACGCGTGCGTCATGCCTGTTTTTCTTGAAGCCTAGCCCATTTCATCTCGGCACTCCATCCGACATGTCATAGATGATTTACCGTATGTCGGCGTATCCGGGTGTCGCTGTAACCTGAAGCGTCTAGCCACCGAGGTGCCCGATGGAATCAATTGCCGGTGTCTTTCAATCGCGTGTCATAGCGGAAGAAGGCTTAGCTGAGCTTTTGCCCCTTGGCATCCCGAAAGATAGAATCACTATCCTCACTCCCGAAGCGACAGAGAAGGAACTCGCCGCCGTTCCGACAGTCGAAGCCGAACAGCCGGGGATGGGAAAGGTGCTCGGCGCCGCTGTTGGGGGAGCTGTTGGCCTGGCGAGCGGTATGGGTGCTGCAGGCGTGGTAATGAGCGCGGTCGTTCCCGGTGTGGGACCTGTCCTTGCGGTGGGCCTTGCGGGAGCGGCTTTGCTGGGCACGATAGGTGCTGCCGCGGGAGGCGCTATCGAAAAATCTTTCTCTGACGGATTGCCAGCCGACGAGCTATTTGTTTACGAGGACGCACTCAGGAAAGGGCGAACGGTCCTAATCGCTACCGCTGAAAATAGCAAACAGGCGGAAGCAGCACGCGGCGCGCTCCAGAACGCCGGCGCAGAGAGCATAGACCGTGCGCGAGAGATGTGGTGGCTTGGCGTTCGAGATGTTGAGAAGGAAAAATACGAATCAGCCGGCAGCGATTTTGAGAATGATGAACGTGATTTCCGTTGTGGTTTTGAGGCCGCTTTGCATGCGGAAAACCGCAATCAGCCTTACGAAAGCTGTTTCGATAAGTTGCGCGATCGCAATCCGGACAATCACCAGAGTAAGGCTTTTAGACGGGGCTATGAGCAGGGAGGCGCCTATCTCGAAGCCGTCAAAGAACGCCGCAACTAACACCAGTCGGCCAGCCAGAAAAACAACGCCCCCGAGTTTTTGCCATATTGGTTAGCTCCTGGCCGCCGCATAGCGTCTGCTATTTCTCTTGTCCCGCCGACGCTGCTTTGCCCTTCTTGGTTTCGGCCATGCCCGGCTTCAAAACTACCTTGGTCCAACCGGTTTCGCGCGCATCAAAGTGCTTGTATGCCTCTGGGGCCTCGTCGAGGGCGAGTTCGTGTGACACTAAGAATGAAGGCTTGGCCTTCCCGGTCTGGATGAGTTTGGCGAGATGCCGGTTATAGGCTTTTACGTTCGTTTGACCAGACCCCATTGTGAGACCCTTCTCGAAGAACTTGCCGATGTCGAAGGCGATTTGGCCCTGCTTCTCCAGAGGATCTTTGCTCGTGGGATCCTCGGATGGAAAGACGCCAACAACACCAAGACGCCCCGTGGGCTTCACGGATTCAACGAGATTATTGAGTGTCATGTCGGGATGTTCGTGGCCTTTGGAATCGTGTGCTTGATAACCGACGCATTCGCAGCCTTTATCAGCGCCCTTTCCATCGGTCAACTCAAGCACTTGCTCCACCGGGGAAGATTTGGAGTCGTCAATCGGAATGGCACCGATTTTTGCTGCCAGTTTCAGGCGATCCCGCACGCGGTCGACAATCATTACGTGGCTTGCGCCCTTGAGAAGAGCGGAATATGCCGCGAAGAGACCCACCGGGCCGGCGCCATAAATAACGATCGATTCGCCCGGAACCAGACAAGCCAGTTCCGTCGCGTGATAGCCAGTAGGCCAGACGTCGGCGAGCATTACGTAGTCGCTCTGCTGTTCCTCGGCACCGTCGGGCAACACGAGGCAATCGAAGTCCGCGAACGGGACGCGGAGAAATTCCGCCTGTCCGCCCTCGTATGGACCCATCCCCGCATAGCCATACGCCGCACCTGCATTTCCCGGATTTGCCGTTAAGCATGCGCTCGTGTAGCCTCGCTCGCAGTTTTCGCAATAACCGCAGCTGATGTTGAACGGCAGGCAGACCAAATCTCCCTTCTTGACGCGGTTGACAGTCTTGCCCACCTCAATAACTTCACCGAGATTTTCATGTCCGAGAATCTTGCCTTCCTCCACGTCGGTTCGACCTTCGTACATGTGAAGATCGGATCCGCAGATATTTGTGGTGGTTATTTTGACGATGACGTCAGTCGATTGTTCGATCGCGGGGTCCGGAACTTCTTCGACTCGTACGTCACGCGGCCCCTTGTATATAAGCGCTTTCATAAAATCCTCCAAATTCAGCGGCTGTTCCGACCTTAGTTGCCGCACATAAGGCGAACAATCGGCGGAAAGCTGTAGGGTCAAGCCGGGTTAGCCTTGAAAATTAATGGAAACGGGCTCATTTCAAAACTCGGCGCAGGGAGATGCGGTTGTCTTCTTCAATTACGTATGCGTAGCGACGGCAAGTTCGCCGACCGGGAGCCATACCGAGAAGTGCTGATATACCGGCGGGACAGTGCGTTGTACTGTTTCGGTAAGATTGGCTGATCGCAAGGCGTCTGGGGAGAGCTATAGAGTGACCCAACTCCTTATCCGTTTCATAGTCGGCGGCGCTGTTGTCTCCTTTTTCGCTGCTTTTGGCGACGCGGTGAAGCCCAAGAGCTTTGCCGGCCTCTTCGCCGCAGCGCCTTCGGTGGCGATGGCCACGATGGGGTTGACCATCATGACAGAAGGAAAAATGTTTGTGGCGGTGGAGGCTCGATCGATGATCTTCGGCGCCGTTGCCCTGCTTTTGTATGCCGCCGCCGCGACTCGGCTGATTACAAAATACAAGGTAAATGCCGCTCCGGCAGCCATCCTAGCCCTTACCGTATGGATGACTTGCGCGATGGGCGCTTGGTACACGTTGTTGCGATAACAGCGAATGCGAGTTCATTTCGAAATTTTGGCTTTAAAAAAGACAAAGTGGTATGAGTATGCGCTTCGATTCCTTTTAGGAGGCACAATTACAGTTGTTACAGGATTGCTCGCAAGCCGTTACGGACCCGTATTTGGAGGTTTGTTCCTCGCTTTTCCCGCAATCTTCCCCGCCAGCGCTACGTTGGTGGAAAAGCATGAGCGAGAAAAGAAACAAAGAGCGGGAATAGCAAAGACAATGCGCGGGCGTGAAGCTGCTGCGCTGGATGCGCGCGGGGCGGCCATCGGAAGCATTGGCCTTATCGGTTTCGCATTTACAGCATGGACGTTAGTGCCCATTTGGAACGGCGCATTCGCCCTCTTAGCAGCGCTCGTGGTGTGGATGACGCTGTCGATTCTGATCTGGCTTCTGCGCAGACACCGTCTTGTTCGCAAAGGTAGGCGCAGCTCCGCTCCGCACGCGAGGCTTCCCTCAGAACGGTAATTGGGCTCTGGGGCGAGCCGCTTTCTGTCGTCTTCGAGGCGGCGCCTTGCTACTACACCTGGTGCTTTCCTATCTTCCGTAATTTCGACGCTCAGAATTGGCGTGACGCAAGGGATGCGGGCTGATCTGACAAATGCCGAAATTGCAGAGCAATTGGCGCTTGAGGCCGAATCATCTCGTTTTCCAGCTCATCGGGCTTTACGGCGAGTCCCAGTCGCGCTTGTTACGGACCTAATATGCGTCGGCCACTTGCGAGTGATCGTTGGTTTCGAATCTACCGCAATTTGAACGTGAGTTGACCGTTGAAGTCAAAAATGATGGATATCCGGCGCGCCACACACGAATACGAAGCGTGGATGCGAAGGTGCACCAAGGTCGTCGAATCCGAACTGACCGATAAGCACGAACAGATGCGGAGCGATCCGTTCCTGTTCTTCCGTGGAACTTACTATCGTTGGACGCAGTTGTGGCCAGAAATCTGCGATGACCTGCACAAAGCACCGAAGGTCCTTGGCGTGGGGGACATGCACGTCGGAAGCTTCGGGACTTGGCGGGATCGTGAAGGTCGGCTGTGCTGGGGTGTCGACGATTTCGACGATGCGTATCCGCTTCCCTACACGAACGACTTGGTCCGCCTTGCTGCGAGCATAAGGATGGTGACGGATTCAGAGGACCTGACGATCGGATTTCGTGATGGTTGCGATGCTGTTCTGGAGGGCTACTTAGAATCCCACAAAATGGGAGGATGCCCATTCGTTCTAGCGGAACACGAAAAGAATCTCGAACGGCTCGGCATTGAAGCGATTAAGCCTCCTCAAGACTTTTGGGACAAACTAAACAAGAACCCAGCAGTGCCGCGGCGAGACGTGCCGCTGGAGGCGCGGGAGGCTTGGCGGAAAACTCTGCCACCCGGCGCGGATTACAAGGTTGTCCGACGACTGGCGGGGTTGGGGAGTCTCGGACAACGCCGGTTCGTCGCAATCGTCATGCATGAAGGCGGATATTTGGCTCGCGAGGCAAAAGCAATGATTCCATCCGCTTCAGTTTGGAAAGAGGGGGAAAAAGGACGCGGCGAACATTATTACGAAAAGACGATCTCGTCAGCCGTTCGGTCTCACGATCCGTTCAGTTAGTATTCGAAAACTGGCTTATCCGTCGCTTATCCCCTGATTCGAATCCGATCGAGATTGATAAGCTGCCAAAAGAACGCGATGAATATGCGCTCCTTCGGGCGATGGGAGGCGAGGCGGCGAATGTGCACCTTGGAACAAAGAAGCAGGTTAAACAAATTCTGCGAGATCTCAGTCGAAGAAAGCCAAACTGGCTTCGCCGTGGCGGCAAGAAAATGGCGAAAGCGATTGAAAAAGATTGGCGAGAGTATTCTTGAACGGATCTTCACTCGAGTCGAACATCCGACTTGCCCGTACTGTGAAGAACGCTGGAAAGAACGGTTGAAAACGGCATCGCCGGCTTGAGGCCCTGCACTAATACAAAATGTCCGGGGAAAGAGTCTAACGTCGAACATTTCGATCCAGCCGGCGACAGGCGCGAAAAACAAATAGATCCTCGCAAAACTGAATCCGAGCCATCGCGTCAAGACTGATACAGCCCGGACAACTTCCATTTCGCAGGAATTCTCCATCTGAAATCAAGTCATGACTCGATAGCCTTTGGCGTGCTCTGCCGTGCAGACTGATCAAGCCGAAGGGTAAACACCAATGAGGCGCGCCGGTGAGCGCCCACCCCATATAGGTGCTGCCGGCGCTTTGTTCAAGCGTTTCGATTCATCATGCTCAACAAAAAGTGGGGAGTCGCCAAGGTTGAAGGGAGCAGGCCGGAACAATTCTTTATTTTCCTGGCATTGCACCGTTCAATGGTGCGAGCTTCAGATTTCTTGTCGGAAGAAGGGCTAAGATCCGACTTGGCAAACAGAGGCATCAAACAGGCTGAGATAGAAGCTCTCATCCAGCACGCTCCAAGCCTCACCAGTGCTCGGGCACAGCCCAAACAATGCTGACCGAGTTGGATGTTTAAGATTTGGCCGTTTAGCTCTATAAACATTAGGCCAACTTCCGAGCTGGGACTGTTCTTTATGCGCTCACGTCTGAAGCGGCGGTCAGTAGGCGAGTAGAAACTGCGGGGTTTCCCCGTGGAGCGCCGAGTGGAACGGGCGGGTTTCTTGCTATTTAGGTAGGTCCTTCTCAGATCGCTTGTCAACGACACGGATCGCTCGAACTTCTTTTCGCTTTCCGTTTTCAACGCCCCAATAGGCTTGCATTGCTTTCCATGGTTGAGAATTCTTTTCGCAATTGAAACCAACTCTTCAGAGTCATGCCATTCGCCAATTGCATCCTTTACCTCCCAGTTTCTTTACCAACGCGAAGCCAGACTGGCCGGGTGCCAACCTTGGTTCAGCGGTCTACACAATCAGAGTGTTTACACGCACTCGCGCAGCACTCAAGTTCGGAAACGCGAACGCTGGGTAGACGCCACGATGGTTATTCAGTAGCCTGTAACTGCAAGGGGAAGAACCATTGAAAAAAACATGTCGCAATCCCAAATGTGGAACAAGCCACCAGACTTGCAGCACAGTTTGCCCTGATTGTGGCGAACCGTTCGGGAAACCAGTGCAACCAGCGCTTCGTGAGATTCAAGAACAGATACTGCAAAGCATCAGAGAGGTGGTTAGGGTGCAGACGGACCATGCCATCAAAAACGGTCTAACCAAACAACAAGTTCTAGATGTCATCGAGGAGGTTCTCTGCTAGCTAGCGTGGTAACGGAATGGTTTGAGGCAGCAATCATGTAATCGGGGTCATCATGTTCCTTGGGACGCTGCGATAAGTGAGAAACACGTGCTTAGAGAAACCCAAGCGCGGCAGGCATTAGGAGTCAGCGCTTTCAGATTTCAAAGCTGTCCGCATCGCCTCGATGTCATCTCGGACCTGATCCGACCGGTTGAATTAGTCCTGGAATCAAAGAGAATCGGGGGCACTGCGATCTTCCCTTGGCGCATCATCAGGCGAAGGACGGAGATGTCGATACCTAGAATGTCCGCTACCTCCTGCGTGGCTATCTTCTATCCGTTCGAGACCGTCCGAGAATGCGGTGACCTGCCTGCAGCGAACTCGGTTTGACATACTCATTTATTGGTGAATTGGGGCAATTGTTATTCCTTTTTCGCAAGTAGGACTAGAGGGCTGAAGTCCACGGGAATCTTTTCCTTCGGCCAAGCACTCCTGAATCTGTACTCCAGATCTTGCCAATAGGGCGCAGAGTCGTTGAGTGATCGAGCATAGGAACTTCCGTAAGACGTGGACTGCCAGAACCCGACGAACTCCGCTGCCGTTAGAGGATTGATGTTTGCTATGGTCCTTTCTTCTAGGAGAGCAAGTCCAGGAGTCGAAATAATCAAGCTTTGCCAAATGCGTTCTTTTCGATTGCCAGCTTTGTTCAGCCGCGAGTCGCGGAATGATTCCCAGTGCTCATGGAATTCCTGCCGAACAATTTCGCGAATAGGTTCCGGCGTGCGAGGAAACGGCGGGTCAATCAAGGCGAAAATTCCCCCCAGGTGCAGCCAACGCGTGACATTCTTCATGACAAGCGGGGCGTCCATCCAATGCAAGGCATTTGCGATGACAATGAGATCGACGCTGTCAGGTTGCTGCGCACAGTCTTCCGCTGTCGTGATCTGGACGACAACGCCCGGTGCAAGGCCACGGATCTTTTCCGCCATCTTCGAATCGGGTTCGACAGCAGTCACCCGTTCAAACTGCCCCGCGAGACTACGAGTTGCCCTTCCCGTTCCTGCACCGAGATCCAGCGCGAAATGACGATGATCCAACGAAACATAAGTGAGGATAAATTCGAACACCTCAGCGGGATATTCGGGGCGGTAGCTGTCATACGCCTCGGCGGCACCTCCGAATCTGGATTGGAAAGTCATCAGCAAAAAAGGGACATGGTCTTATGGGGCCGTACGCCGGCTTAATATTCTCACGAACGGGCGCCTGCGACGTCGAACGACTTAATTGCGTGAATTCACTCCTAGAGCCAGGATGCCTAACTTTTGAGAACACAGGTGGCTGTTGAAAAACTCGGTTTTTCTGAAAAAGTCGAAAATCGATAACGCCATGCATGAAGATACCCAAACCTAGCTCGCTGAATCCAAACGGATGGAAAACAGACAACGGGATTCGTCACCGGCCGCTCTATCCAACTCTGCTCACGTTCTTCGCCCGTCGTCCGATTAAGCGCGCAATCTGAACGCCGCTCCCAATTTTTTAGTTGTTTAGGTGTAAGATGCACGCAAAATGACTGATTCTTTACCCATTCTCGGCCGCACGATTTCACACTACCGCATCATTGAAAAACTCGGCGGTGGTGGTATGGGTGTGGTGTACAAGGCTGAAGATACGAATCTTGGCCGGCATGTTGCCCTGAAATTCCTTCCTGATGAATTGGCCTCGGATGCGCAGGCTCTCGAGCGATTCCGGCGTGAGGCGCGGGCCGCGTCGGCGTTGAACCATCCGAATATCTGTACCATCTACGAAATTGGCGAAGATGGCGGGCAGACCTACCTGGCGATGGAATTCCTCGATGGGTCCACGTTGAAGCATCGGATTTCGGGACGGCCGATGGATCTGGAGCTGCTGCTCGATCTGAGCGTCGAGATTGCGGAGGCGCTCGAAGCGGCGCATAGCAAGGGAATCGTTCACCGCGATATTAAGCCAGCAAATATTTTTGTCACCGACCGCGGTCACGCCAAGATTCTGGATTTCGGGCTGGCCAAGCAGATTCATCGAGCCCCCGTGCATACGGTGACGCGGGACGTAGTGCAGACGGCGCAGATGACGGCAGGCGTGAGCGTGGAAGACCTGACGAGCCCGGGCGCGGCGGTGGGAACGGTGGCGTATATGTCGCCCGAGCAGGTGCGGGGGAAGGAACTCGACGCGCGGACGGATCTGTTTTCGTTTGGCGTGGTGCTGTACGAGATGGCGACGGGGGCGCTGCCGTTTCGCGGCGAGACGTCCGGAGTGATTACTGAGGCGATTTTGAATCGAGCGCCGCTGGCTCCGGTGCGATTGAACCCGGAGCTTCCTGAGAAGCTCGAGGACATCATCAATAAGGCGCTCGAGAAGGATCGCGACCTGCGATATCAGTCGGCTGCAGAGATTCGCGCGGACTTGAAGCGGCTGCGACGGGATACGAGCTCGGGGCGAATTTCGTCGTCGGGAACGCAGACGACGCAAGAGCCGGCGCCCGCAGTGGCGAGCCCCAGCGGCAGTTCGGCGAGCGCGACGGCGGTGCAGCCTACCTCGCCGCCGGCGACGAAGTCGGCGCGCACGAAATATATCGCAGCGGGCGCGGTAACTCTGTGCGCAGTGGCGGCGTTCATTCTATATCACTTAAAGAGCGATGCGACGAAGCCCAGCGGGCCCGCCAAGGTGACACAAATCAGCCACTGGAACAAGCCGATGGATGGGGCGAAGCTTTCTCCTGATGGGCACACAGTGGCGTTCACTTCGCCGGTGGACGGAGTGGCTCAGGTGTTCGTCATGCTAACATCCGGTGGCGAGCCCCTGCAGCTTACGAAGGACGAAGGCGGGAAATTCGTGGACAGTTTTTCGCCCGACGGCACGGAAATCTACTATGGCCGAAGCACCGTGGGGTTCGAAATCTGGGCCGTGCCCACTCTGGGTGGAAATCCGAGACGCGCCGTAAACGCTTTTAGCATGGCTCCGTCGCCGGATGGCGCGTACCTCTATTATCTGCGGGCAGGCAGACGTGGAATCCTACGCGCAGACAAGTCAGGACTGGGTGAGGACGAGGTATACACCTTCGATGCGAAGACCTTGCCGCCACGCAGGATTCTGCCGTTTCCAGGCGGCAATCACTTGCTCGTGCTAAATGCCAAGGTAGTTTCCGTGATCGAAGATCAGTTTCACGTGTACGACGTGGATCTGAGCCGCAAATCGGCGGACGATCTGGGTGAAGTTTCGGCGAATCTGTTAGACGCAGGTTGGGGCGACCCGGGAAAGTCGCTCTTGGTCAGCCGCTCCGTGAGCGGGCTGAACAATCTGTGGGAATACGATTTGAAGAATAAAGTTCTGACGCAGGTTACCTTCGGCCCCGGACCGGATTTCTCGCCGATGCGCGACCCGGGCGGCAAAGGCATTTACTTCGTGAACGGCAAGGCCTCCGGTGTACTGGCCGCTTACAACGGCCGCTCCAAACAATCCACGGACATCGCCTCGGAGAACGCCACGCAGCCCGTAGTCTCGCCGGACGGCAAACGGATCGCATATGTCGCCACGCCGTCGAGCGATCGCAGCGAGCTGTGGACCGCAAATGTGGATGGTAGCGACAAGGTGAAAATTGCTACCACGAAATCGCTCGCAACCGGAGACTGGGCGCCCGACAGTTTTCATCTATATTTTATGGAAGAGGAACCGAACAGAATATTCATCGCTGGCGCAGATGGCAGCGGCGTCCACGAGATTCCCTGGAATGGTGGCGTCACTCAAAATGTGATTCCAAGCCCGGACCAGAAATATATCTACGTGAATGGCTTCGACCAGGGAGCCTCGCGCGGCACGATTTGGAAAGCGAACGCAAACGGTTCAAATCCGGAGCTGACAACGAACGAATGCGGGCACGCGTGGGTGGCTGTTCCCGGCGGACAGTATTTGCTGACGTTCCTCCCTGGGGAGACCGGCGGCATTTCCGAGTTCTCGCTCGCAGATAAAAAGTGCACCTCGTTGCTGCCCGGCGTCGTCACCTTCGGCATCACCCTGGCGAGCGACGGCAAGTCGTTTCTCTGGGCGGTCCCGTCGCGCTCCGATGTCACAATTTATCGCCAGCCCTGGCACGACGGTAAACTCACCGGCCCCACTCAAGTGGCGCTGAAGCTTCCCTTCGCTTTCCCGCTTCTCGCTGGCGGCAACGCCTACGATTTTTCGAGCGATCTCGCGACAGTCGTCTACGCGCGCCCAGGCGGCCAAGCCGACTTGTACCTCCTCCTCAGCGAAAAGTGAAGCCCGGCCAGGGACGGATGCCGTTCCACTCGGAAGTAGCCCGCTTAGTGTCTAAAGGAACGCGCACTTTCGGGATAACTGATGGCATAACGAAGTCGGCCTCGCGACGAGCCGAGTAAACTGTGTGGTGTCCAGACCTAACAGAGCTCGGATCGAAGGAGGCCGAGATGAAAATTATAGGATGCGATCTACACGCTCGACAACAGACGATTGCAATGTTGGATACGGATACAGGGGAGTTGGAAGAGAAGACCCTCGAACATCAAGGCGAGACAGTGCGGAAGTTTTATTCCGCACTGTCTGGTTCGATTCTGGTGGGGATCGAAGCGACCGGCTCGATGCAATGGTTCCTGGAGTTGATGGAAGAGCTGGGGATCGAATGCCGCGTCGGTCATCCAGCGAAAATCCGCAAAGCAGAAACACGCAAACAAAAGCATGATCGGCGGGATGCACGACTGTTACTGACGTTGCTCGCCGAGAATCGCTTCCCCACGATCTGGATGCCCTCGAGCGAGCAACGCGATCTACGCACGTTGCTACGTCACCGTCATCAGTGGGTGCGCCTGCGATCCCGCGTCCAGCACACGCTGCAATCGATGGCACTCAACCATGGTCTC
The DNA here is from genome assembly GCA_963729525.1 of uncultured Acidobacteriota bacterium. Taxonomy (GTDB): domain Bacteria; phylum Acidobacteriota; class Terriglobia; order Acidiferrales; family UBA7541; genus Palsa-295. The sequence goes on along the minus strand of CAVSOB010000002.1, from coordinate 177,678 downwards.
AGGCGAGGCCGCTCCCTATGGAGCCAAGGGCCAGGGCGAACTCCGGGCCTTGCCTCTCGCTCCTCACGCCAGCGAGCGACCGAAAGCACTGATGACGTTGTATCCTCGCTTGCAGGAATCCATCGACGAACTCGACCGGCAGGTGAGTGAGCAGACACAACAACGGACCGATGCACGACGGCTGATGACGCATCCGGGAGTGGGGCCGATCACCGCATGAGCCACCGAAGTGTTCCTAGGCGATCCGAAGCGGTTCAGCGATGGGAAGGCGCTGGCCAGTTACATCGGCATGATCCCGAGCGAACACTCCAGCGGGCGCCGGCAGCGGCAGGGTGCGATGAGCAAACAAGGGAACGCGCTGCTGCGTTATCTGTGGTGTGAAGCGGCGATGCACGCGGTCAAGCGGGATCCGGAGTTGAAGCGCTTCTATCGACGCAAACTGGTGCAGAAAGGGCTGGGCAAGGCGAGAGTCGCTGCAGCCAGGAAACTGGGAATCCGACTCTGGATCATGATGCGTGATGAGATTGATTACCAAGAGTTCTGCCGTCGAGGAAAAGCGCGGCAGGAAAGCGGTAGTGTCCGTGCGGGGATGCCTGATCGCAACAGTGGTCCTGCGGAGCAGTGACCGGATCAAGTGAATAGGCTACCCGCCTCCCCCAATTGCGGGGAGTTCGAATACATCATCATGGTCGCACGTGATCGGAGAGATGTTGGTGGACAACACTGAGTCGATGAAGTGACACGAACCGAGCCCGTAGGTTGGACACGGACAACAACTCGAGAATTGCGGCGCAGCGCCCAGAAAAAACAACGGGACTGCACAACGGTAGGAGTGTGTGCGAAAGAAATAAAAAAAGAGTTAAACACTCTTGACGAGGCCGACTTCGTTAGAGATGTTGCGAACAGAGATTATCACTACCTATCCCATTTCGAGATCGATTGTGCGAAAAAGATTTATCGACACTTATCCGCCTAAAGCGTTTCGTGGAAAACGTAGCTTCCGATTACGCGACTGATCAGGATTCAGCGCGTGAGTGACCATCAGCAAGGCTTCCCAAAGTCAATCGTGCGGCAATCGCGGTCCAGCAATTCGCTATTCTTTCAGTCCTTGCTTGTGAATGATTGCGAGCTGTTCCGAGGTCCAGCGCCCGGAGAAATCGCCGAACTGGCCGAGCATTTCTTTCCGGTCGTACATTCTCTTGGTGAGATTAAAGTATTTGATATTGGCATACGCGCCCGAGTGGTCCCACTGTCTGCGGAGCTCCGAGTCGTGGTATTGGTACAACTCGTTGTCTGCGTAGTGTTCGGTGTTACTCCACGTGTCCATGGCGGTGACATTGGAAAGAGGTTTTCCGGAAGCGTCCCGATGAAGAATCGTCCGCTCGTCAAGAATTCCGGGGATACTCACCGTGTAAATCGTTTTGTCCAGAGATTCACTGAAGACCATGGGGACAAATTTGATCTGCGACGCCTGGAGAGCTGATGTTTCGTAGGCACCATTCATGAATTGTAAAATTGCGGTAAATGCATCCCGCTGGGCGGAATCGGCCTTCTGGTCGATATAGATAGTGGCATAGAGTCTGGCCGAATTTCTGTCAACCAGGTTGCCAACCGTAACAGCGTTGAGCCCTTCGAGGCGCAGCTTGCCGTAGCGGCCAGTTCGAATGTGAACAAAGTCAGCGGCCTCACACGTTCCACGATTTGGTGCACCATTTTTCTGGCAGGGGCAAGCGTGAGCGGTGCACGGGCACTGGAAGAGGGCCGTACCTTCGAGGTCAAAATCTTCCACGACTGGCGGCTGTGCTTTCGGCTGCGGATATAGCAGGCAGGCGTCGTAGAAAATAAGAAGAGCCATGACGATGAAACGAGGGCTTTTGCTCATGAGGACTCGCTTTCTGGAATGGAGAATTCCAGCGTAAAGCCTAGCTGCCTGCTGCACCACCATCTCCGCAACTGACGGCCAGTGGCCCCTTTTTCTCTCATAAATCTTCTTTCGGCTCAAGACTTACCACCTTCAAGTCAGGCCAGTTGGACGACTAACGCGCTAACCGTAATATCGCGCCGGGCCGGGAAGGCCTGTTCGATCTCATCAAGAGCCTTCCGGCAACGCTCGAGTATGAGCCGGGAACGACGATCGAGAATTTTACGTCGCGTTCGGCGTCAGCTATCACGGCAGGTCGAAGATGCACCAACTTTCACGCGCCACGGGCGGGCGCACAATCAACGTCAAGTCGACCGAAGAGATCGGCAAAGCTTTCGACCAGGTTGCTGCGGAACTCCGTTCGCAATATGTGCTTGGATACCTTCCACCGAATCTTTTGCACGATGGATCTTTCCGCACGATTCACGTGCGGGCTCGCCGGGGGGATTATAGCGTCAAAGCGAGAGCCGGGTACTACGCTCCGGCTGAATAATTTCATTTCCCAGAGCAAACCTAAACTAGGGGCGGCCCTCAAAAGCCGCCCTTTTTATATGCGTCTTGCGTTGCAGGGCTCGAACTGTGCGTCCGTAGATTGTAACCGCCTATCTCCTGTAATCGACTAACCGGGACTTAGTTCGAAGCAGATTTACCAACACCCACCCGGACTACAGCCGCTCGGCCAGCTTGCTATAGCCAGTTTCCGACTATCCGAATATACGTCCACTGGCCAACGACTTATCCTTGCCCAGGCCCACAAGGTGCCGCTTCAGCTGACCGGCCCTGGCATGGCTTCAACCAATGCTGAGTTGCTGCCTTCCCGAATCAAGATTCCCTTTTCATCGAACGACACGTAAACGGTTGAGTCAGGCGCTGACTTGCCAAGGATATCTTGCATTGCGAGTCCGATCTCGCATAGAGCTGCCGCTGTGATTTCTAGAGTGATTTTCATTTGCTGTTCTCCATTGTTCAGCCTGTTTGATGGCCTTACCTGGACGGCTCTTCTATTTCGGTCAGGATATCATGCTCGTCAAATGCGGCGTCTCGACGGTAATTTATCTGTAGCTGCAGTGTTGCCCATCCGCCGGAGGAAAGTTCTAAGAAAAGTGACGTTAAGGCCGAGGTGTTTACAGATCCTGCCCGGCAGAGCGAGTGCGAGCTGACTTATGAGGTCACAGGCGGTCGGTGTGTTAGCAGTCGCGGCAGGAATTTTGATCACCGCTGGTAGAACGAAATTGAAGCGGGTAAATTTAACCCCGACAAAACGATTCGAACGTTAGAGGAGGACGTGCAATGGGCGAAACAACAAGTCAAATAGAGTGCGAAATCGCGCAGAAGCGAGCTAAGCGATAACTTGATCGAGTTGAAGCAAAGGGCGAAAGCGGCAGTCGATTGGCGCTCGCAGGTTGAAGAACGTCCAGGAGCAATGCTCGCATTTGCATTCGGCTGCGACTTTCAGCGCGATCCGGGGGTGGCGTGGATGCGCTATGAGCGAATTGAGTGGCGGCGCTTTTTGGGCGAACATCGAGGATTTCAGGACCTCGGTGTAGAGACCCAACTTGTCGCCGAAGTGATAATTATCCAGCGTACGTGTTCTTCGCGACGATCGAAACTGTGTGCACCTCGGTCATCATCTGGCGGGCGTGGACTTGGTCAGGGATTGAAGCCGCAGTTAGTTCGGAGCGGATCGTCCACAAATCGGTGGTAATCGGCTAGGCTGTGCCATACGGGAACCTGGAGCCATTTCTCAATCCCTGGGAAACTATGAAAAAGCCTTGAGCGAATTCTGTTGTCGAGAACAGCCAGGGGATGTCTCAACATTTACTTAAAGCGGAATGTCCACCATTTCTGCTGACCGTTTCCGACTCCTCACTTCCGCTATGTGACCCAAGTCACTACCTCGTGTAACCAGGGATACGGACAAGGGAATTGGCTCCAACTAAAATTGATTTCGATGGTTCGACTGGCAGCAACGAAAAGGAGGCGGGAATGGCAAGCATTACTGCGAATCCAGGGCTGGAGAAGGCTGAGGAGTTAATCTGCATCGATTGCGGTGCTATTTTCGTTTCCCATGGGGTCGGCGATGGCTTTGAGCAATTGTGTAATGATTGCTACGCCGCTCAATTCACATCACAACGCGCGACAAAGACGGCTGGGCTTGAGATCTCGGTAATTTCCTCAAGCTCACTGCAATGATGAAACTTTCAGAGACAGCGCTCAAACTGGCGTTCTTCGGAATGCACCGCGAAGCACGCGACATCATCGACTTCCTTGCGATTTGTTTTCTGTCGTCATGTCGATCACAGTGGGCGTCATCTCCGCGCTCTCGGTGGGCCATGAGTTCAACGCGCCGGTGGGTTTCATAGCAGGAATTGGATTCTATGGCCTTAGTCTGATCTTGTGTTCGTTCGCGCTCCTGCACGGCCACCGCGGCTGAGCGACAGCGACCCAATCGGCCTCGCTCATGAAGGTATGCGTGAAGTCCAAGTGAGACGCAATTCGACGAGTCCAAAGGGGGTACATTGATGCTAATAAGTGAAATGAGCAACGAAGAGTGTCGGGATATGCTTTCTCGACAGGGGTTCGGCAGGCTCGCATGTGCCCACCAAAACCGTCCCTACATCGTTCCGATCTACTTCGCCTACGAGCCTGACCACCTCTACGGCTTTACGACCTTGGGACAAAAGGTAGAGTGGATGCGTTCGAATCCGCAGGTGTGTGTGGAGGTTGACGAGGTCCTGAGCCATTTCCGCTGGTCAAGTGTGGTCGTCGTCGGACGCTATGAAGAACTTCCGGACGCGCCTCAATATCGCGAAGTGCGATTGCAAGCACAGCTTCGACTCGAAAAAAGGGCGTTGTGGTGGCAAACAGCCTATGCAGCAAATCAGGCTCGCTTCGAAGACCGTCCCGCGGATGCCATTTTCTATTGCATACACATCGAAGAGATAAGTGGCCGGAGGGCCACCGCAGATCCGGTGGAATCGGCAGTGGGGCTCTCGCGCGCGGTATGTCCGGCGCGCGAGTAATAATCACCATTTCGTCGCACTCCTGAGATAGCTGGTGGTAAGCGGGGTGGTTCAAGGCCCAAGTTCTAACAGTTATTGCAGCTTGGCGTACTCAGCTTTGGCTTGCTTCAGGATGGGAATCTCAGCGTCGGCATCCCTCCAAAGCGTGAGGAAATTTTGATAGGCGGCCTTCGCCTTGGCGGTGTCACCCTCCGCTGCGTAAGCGCGACCGAGTTGAAGATGCGCAAGTGCGCCGATCGGCGAGTTCCAGACAATTCCACAATGGTCGAGAACTTTCTGAAACTCTACCGCTGCCTCGCTACTTTGATGCGCGGCCAGATAGGCCTCTCCTCGAACAAAAACAGGATACAAGCCGTTCCAGGCGTATTCGCCACTGAACGTGGTCACTCCCAGTTCATACGGCACGGCGGCTCTAAGAATCTCTAAGGCTTCTGAAGGGTCCCCTCGATTTACCGCAAGCGTTGCGCGGAGGGTTGGCAGGTAATTGAACTGCACGATGGTGGCTTCCGGAAACCTCTTGTCCAACTCCTCTGTCAACTCTTTTGCCCGCCCCGTGTCTCCGGCATACGCCAAGGCGAGCGCGGAGCCATATTGCACATCGACGCCAGCGGACTGTTCCATCGCCAGCGCGGCGCGTCGTCGGGCTTCCGCGGCGTTACCAGACAGGGCTTCCCTGAGTCCAGACGTGGCGGAAAACATCGCAGCTCTTTCTTTTTTTCCAGCCCGTTCGGCTGATTCCATGGCCCTCCGAGTAAATTCTCCCGACTCGCGCAGCCGGCCAAAATAGCCGGCGGTATCGGCCTCGAATGCAAGCAACGTATCTTCTACCCCGGCCTGGCCCGCCGAAACTGTGACTTGCTGCCTCATCCCCGCTGCATCGTTCCGCAAAAAGGCAAGCTGGTACAGAGAAGCAGGGTAGTAATGGTGGTACAGTTTGCGTTCGAAAGCTTGGCTGTACACCGCTTTCGCTTCCTCGAAGCGATTCAGAGCCCTATAGCCATCCATGAGAAAGACGTAGGGGACGGGATAGTCCGGTTTCAAACGAATTGCTTCTCTGGCTTCCGAAACCACTCCCTCATATCGACCCATCGCGGGGTAGATTCCGCCTGACAAGTACGTGTGCGGCATTTCGGAGCGGGGGTAAGCCTGGATCCAAAGCTTGCAGGTTTGTTCGGCTTTTTCGAGATTCCCCGTGACCTCCTTGTAGTAGATGGCTGAGATCAAATAGCTCTCAGGCTCGCTGGCGTGGTCGCGCAGTTCATACGCTTTGCGGGCGTAGTCCACCGCGGCGCTGGGTTCTCCGACAGACGTATGCCAGATGCCTAACCAGGTGTAGGCAACCGCAAAATTTGGGTCGAGTTCGACAGCGCGTTTTAGAAGAGGAATTGCAAGTGTGGGAGAAGCTGCGCCACGACCGGAGCTAAAGGCTTTTAGGGCTTCGAGCGACGGCGTCGTCGCTTGCTCCAGCGGAGTATCGAACTTCTGCACCGTGCTGAGTGACTCGCCCAGTTTGTTCCGCATCTCCGACGCCGTCTTACCCAGTACATCAAGGACGTGATTCTTGTCGCTCGCTTGTGCTTCCGTACTGGCCAGCGTCTTGCCATTTGAGCAGTCGACAGCCTTCACGGTCAAAAGGTACGGGATACCAATTTGCGCGATCGAACCCTCCAGCACCGCTGCGCTGCTCGTTCTCTGGCAAAGTTCCCGGGCTATCTTCGGCGTAAGTTTTACATCGGGCTTCTCCCCCATCATTTGAAGGGTCTGCTGGATTTGTTGGTCAGAGATAATGCTCAGAAATGGCGATTGCTCGAGCTGAACAGAGAGTCCCTGCCGCAGCGCGCCGTCGAAAACCGGGTCCCCTGTCGCGTTTGCGAAGTCGGCGAGCACGATCGTGTCTTTATCGCTCAGCGCATGTGTTCTATGGCTGTGCAACAAAAGGGCTCCCGCAGCGAGAGCAATGGCCAGGAGTGCGGCTGAAGCGAAGACCAATCGCCGCGGTTTTCGTACGGCCGGCGCAGTCGGTGCGCTGATAAACCCTGTCCTGGCCGATTCTGTGTCCCGTTTCAACCTCAGCAAATCCGTGCGAATCTCCGAGGCATGTTGGTATCTCAGCTTGCGATCTTTCTCTAGCGACTTGGTGATGATTTCTTCGAATCGTAAAGGAAGCGCGGAATTCATCTCGCGCGCCGGAGCGGGTGTGCGGTTCAAAATCGCATCGTGGATCACCGCTGCTGCATTGCCAGCAAATGCCATCTCCCCGGTGGCCATCTCATAAAGAACCGCACCGAATGAGAACAAATCCGTCCGTGCATCCACTTCTTCTCCCCGCGCCTGTTCGGGGGACATGTAAGCGATGGTTCCTACGACCGTGCCGGGACTCGTCAACAGTTCTTCCGCAGTGGCCGTCGGCATCGAGGAAATCCCGAATCCTTGTCCCGCGTGAGTCAGCTTTGCCAGCCCAAAATCAAGAATTTTGGCGTTCCCGCGCTTAGTTACGAAAATATTGGCGGGCTTGATGTCCCGATGAGTGATTCCTTTGCTGTGAGCCGCATCGAGTGCGTCAACGATCTCAATCCCCAATTCCAGCACCTCGTGAATCGGCAGCGGCTTCCGGGAAATGCGCTGCTTCAGCGTGTTGCCGTCTAGAAATTCCATGGCGATGAAGGCATGGCTGCCCTGCTCGCCAATGTCGTAAATCGTGCAGATGTTCGGGTGATTCAACGCCGAGGCAGCTTCTGCCTCCCGCCGAAAGCGAGCCAAAGCCTGCGGATCTCGCGCAAACTCCTCTGGTAGAAATTTCAGCGCAACCGAACGATGCAGCCGGGCGTCCTCGGCCCTGTAAACCACACCCATGCCGCCTCCACCGAGTTTTTCTACGATTCGATAGTGAGAGATCGTCTGGCCGATGAGTGACGCAGAGTCGACCATTTGGCGCACATCTTAGGTTGGGGGCAAGTGGCAAGTCAACGAAGGCAGACCAATTGCGCATCTGCTCTGGCACAGCATGAGAAGTCGGAAATCAGAGAATCCGGATAGGTGTCGCGAACAGGAATTATCACTACCTATCTCAGTTTGAGATAGATGGTGGGAGGAGGAGTGGCTGTCGAAAAACTCGCTGACTTCGATTTCGCAAAACTGTTTCGCGTCAGGAAGCTTCAAGTTGATACGAGCTCATTGGAAAGCTTGGTCCACGATGACGAGCGGGCGGAATTATCGTGCTCAGCCGCTTTCGATGGGACGGATTGTTGCCCGTTATCGTGAACCAACGCCTACCAGGAGAAGCTGAGAGCACGGGCTAAAAGCCACACATTCGAAGACACGAAGGTCCTTCGTCGCCCTACACATTTGTCCCGTTGAGGCTACCTCTTTCGAGGTATGGCGCTAGCCTGCTTTCAAGCGGTCTCCTTGATAAAGTGAGATTTGCGACGGTTCGCGATCCTTAAGCTCAACGTTTATTTAACAAGTCGATCGCCGCCAATAAAGCCCCGCCCAACTGAGCTGACGTCAATATCGGACCAGGTGCTGTTTGCGCTCAAGATACATCGAGAATTTAATTGGCAGCGGAGCACGACCCCGTGTTTTTCGGTGGGGCTTGGGAGTGGCTACGGCGCTTGCCGCGATCGCGTTCATCTTGGTAACCATCACGGCGATCAAGTCTCCGTTCACACAATCGAAAGTATCGGAAAGCTTAGAGAACATCGTTCCTTCGAAAGTGTCATTCGGGAAGTTTCACACGGTTTATTTCCCGCATCCGGGGTGCGTGGCGGAGAATGTTACATTCGTCCGATCGCCTGATACTGCAGATGCGCCGCCGCTGGTGACAGTTCAGAGGATGGCTATAGAAGCTCGCTACGTTGATTTGATTGCGAGGCCCGGCTACATCGCACGGATTTTGCTGAACGGACTTCACGTACACGTACCGGTGCTCGGCGCAAGCAGCGGCCGTTCGAATTCGCAGTCGAGTGAAGTCCGTGTCGGCGAAATAGTGGCGGACGGTGCAACCCTGGAAGTTGACCGGTCGAATGACAAACCACCGCTTAATTTTGAGATACATTCGCTCGTGGTTCGATCTTATGGCCCCTCAAATCCCTGGTCCTATCGTGTAACCATGCAGAACGCGGAGCCGCCGGGGGAAATTATCTCAGACGGGCACTTTGGGCCGTTGAACCTGAATGATCTGGGCTCAACGCCACTCTCGGGTTCGTACAAATTTCAGCAAGCGAATCTGAGTGTATTTCACGGAATCGCTGGGACGCTGTCATCGGACGGCGATTTCGCCGGGCAGCTGGGCGATGTCGCTGTCCGCGGTGCGGTTGATATTCCCGACTTCAAGGTAATGACCAGCGATCACGAAGTGCATCTGAACTCGCGGTTTCGCGCGACCGTGAACGGGACAAACGGCGACGTCTTCTTGAAGGAAGTAGAAACATCATTTCTCCAGACGGTGGTTGGCGGCGCCGGCAGCATAGCGAGCAAATCGGGGCAAAAGGGGAAAACGACCTCACTGGAACTGGAAGTGAATAAAGGCCGAATACAAGATTTGTTGCGGTTGTTTGTAACGGCAAAACGTCCCCCGATGAATGGCCAGACACGTTTAAAAGCCCACGTTGTAATACCTCCTGAGGGACGTCCGTTTCTGAAGGAGCTTATCCTCCAGGGGGATTTCGAAATTGATGAAGCAGCGTTCACAAAACCTACCAGGCAAACTCAGGTCGATGAGCTGAGCGAGAGAGCGCGCGGCGAAAAGAAAGACAAGGATAAAGATAAGAGTGAAGACAAAAATAAAACGGCATCAAAATCGGATGCGGACGATCTGGAAAATGTAGTCTTGGACTTGCGGGGCCACGCGAAAGTGCGGGATGGAGTCGCGAGGTTTTCGGATCTTTCTTTTAACGCGCCAGGAGCGTCGGCTCGCATGAGCGGAACCTTCAACCTTTTGAACCAACGGATCGATCTGCATGGAACGCTGAAGACCGAAGCTCGTTTATCGCAGGACACCAGCGGAATCAAATCAGTTTTATTGAAGCCGTTCGATCCTTTGTTCAAGGGGAAGAAGGCTGGGGCCGAGATTCCTGTAAAGGTCACCGGAACATACCAGAATCCTCAATTCGGCTTCGAGGTAATGAGCAAGGTCAAGCCCCACTAGGATGAGTTTTCGCTATACTGCTGTACGCTCAGCCACCTGGCATTGATTCAGACTGACTTGTGAGTCATCAGCCGTCGTGCCTGAGGACGCTGCCAGCAAAGTCGTCATTTGTTGGGCAGAAATGAACGGAGCGCGATTTTTGGCTCGCATGTCGAAGTCCCGTCGCAACACGTCCTTCCTTCCGCTGGACGACGCTCTGTTCGGCGTCAAGCCGCGCAAGCTGGTCCCGCATGAATTCGTGCTCGACGCGATCGCTACGCTGTCGCCCAAGACGCGCTCGATGTTCGGCTGCCTCGCGATCTACGTTCAGGACAAGATTGTCTTCATCCTCCGCGACAAAGCTGATCAGGCGGCAGACAACGGGGTGTGGCTCGCTACGACCAAAGACCAGCACCGCAGTCTGCGGCGGGAGTTTCCCAACATGCGATCCATCCAAGTGTTGGGCAAGAAGGTGACGGGCTGGCAGGTTCTTCCACCCGATGCGCAGGATTTCGAGGAAGCAGCGCTGCACGCCTGCGATCTTGTCCTGGCAGGAGATCCTAGAATCGGAAAAGTACCAGGGAAACGGCGAGCATCAAGATCGGCGACCAAGAAGGCAACAAAATCCTCGAGGCAGGCGAAGGCACCCAAGAGACCAGCGAAAGCTCGTAAGATGCGGTGACGAGCGGTGTCCAGCCCTCGCCATCGTTTTGCTATCCAACGCGCCCGGCGCGCATGGCCCTTGCGGTGCTGATTGGTTGTGCAATCGCCAAGCACTTATCAGGAGCAATCATGGGTCAAGATAGCTTTATTCCGGTTGCAACCAATGCCAGGTCGCGACGCGACCTCGTCGAGCGCGGGTTCACTCGTCAGCCGCTCAGGGTTGATGTAGACATAGCACGCTCGCTGGAAGCGTTATCCCATGCCGCCTGGCTCCTTCCGAAGGACAAATACTACGATGGGGGCGACAGGTATCGTTCCTTAAATCGTGTCAGGGCCGAGATTGTTGAGGACGGTGTAAAGGTTTGGTTGAGCGAAGAGAGCACGCCCTATGTGCAGCTGAAAAAATACAACACGACAATCGGCGGCCAGCCGCGAGAGTACGCTCCGCTGCCCCCGGCGATCGCCGGTTCCATAGGCGTTCGCAAGATGATTGCTAGCCATCTTCATTACCTACCGCTGTCGACGGTGGGTACGAAGTATTTGGTTAACGTTCATCTAATAAGGTTCACGGCTGCGCCTGGCCGGCCGTGCGACACGAGCCCACCGGGCTTACATAAAGACGGGGAAAAGTACATCGCCACGCATCTGGTGGGCCGCTGCGGCGCTCAAGGCGGCGAAGTCATCATAACCGACAACGACAAGCAGGAAATGGAACGCTTCACGATGCGTGAATCGGGTGAGTGCTATGTCTTCGACGATGATCGCATCTGGCATATGTTAACGCCAGTGGCCGTATTGGAAGGCAATCAGTACGCCCACCGTGACACGCTGGCATTCGATATGCTGCCCGAGGGATGGGAACCCGTGTAGTGATCCGTTCGGAGGAGCTATGGACGCGAAGAAAGGTATTCCGGAGAATTCGTCTGTCGTAATGCCGCGTCTATTTTGTCGCGATGCGGCAGCCGAAATGAATTCTGTAGCCACACATTTGGCGCATTAGAACTGAACCGCCGCCCCGATCCTGATGGAAAGGTGGCGCACGGACTGCGACAGGAGGCCCGTGTCAGGCCGACGTGTTCCTGCGTCACATGGAACCGTGATCTCCAACACAGCTACTTACGGCGAGGAGCGCTAGTTTTTTTTGAGCCGAACGGGTTCAACCAAGCGAAAGGGTGCTGGTTCGATGTATACAGCGTTTAAGCAGCTTGAGAATGGCGAGCTCGTACGGGTGGCGTCCCGCGATGAATTTGAAGAGGCTGTGCAACTCGTGGAGTCGCTCAACGACTATTGGCCTGGAGGATATGAGGTTCTGGAATCGCGTTCGCAGATGGTCAGATATGCCACGAATTTTCGTCGGTCGGGAACTGAATCCGGAATTTGTGGTTTAAGTTCATTCCCACGCTGGCCGAGCGCAAAGAGCCACAAAGGCATTGAGGGAGACCCGGCACATGTTAGTGCACGGAAGCAACCCAGCTAGTCTTTTTCGGAGATTGCGGCGATGGGTCACAAATCAGGTGATCCAAGAGGTTCCTGGGGACATCGCGCTCTGCGAATTTGACTGCCGCAAACAGCAGTGCACCATTAAGGAATGGGCAACCTGCGAGCGGCGCATCTCAGGCGCGTCGGGAGAACTCAAGCCTCCCGTAGCGGGCAGCGACGAGTTTGCTGCGATTCTGTTTTCGACAACCCGCTTCCACTTGGACGGTTAGTCGCGTAGCCGGAAACTTGGTTTTGCGCATGGGACGCACCTTTCGCGCCGGATAGATGTTGCGAAATCCTCCTCCCACCACCTATCCCAAAGCGAGATAGGTAGTGATAATCCCCTGTTATCGACACCTATCTGGGTGCAAGCGTAAGATGCACCAAAGTGACAGAGTCATCGTCCATTATCGAGGGCATCTCGGCGGAAGGAGGTCGCCTGATGCGGAAATTATACTGGTACGTGACCCTGCTTATACTCGCGCATGGCGTGGTCGTCTTTTGGCATCTCGAACTGCTCGCAAGGAGGGATGCGGCGCTCAAAGTAGATCAAGTCCCGCTCTTCGCTGGAATCGCAAATATGATCCCTTTGATTGCTTTGATTTCGTTGTGGGCTCATTTTCCCAAGCTCGGTGCTTGGCTCCTTCTGTTTTTGACCGTGCCTCTGGCGATCGGTGGGTATTCGCATTTTCTGAGTCCTGGTTCGGACAATGTATTCAGGATGGCAGGTGGCAAATTGACGTTCGCCTTTCGGATCAGCGCGGTGCTGCTATTCGTGCTTGAATTTTTGGGTTGCTGGTTGAGCATTCAAATCCTTCGGCGCTCGTCATTATCCGTCGCGAGCGCGTAATTTCGGGACGGTCCCGCGGCACGCGAAACGAGCTACTGCATGCGAATCTGAGGGATCTACCTTCATGAATTCACTTTTTCAATCTTTGTTTAAGCCGGCCGCGGGTACCGCGAGCATCGTACTGATTCGTCTGGCTGTCGGGCTGATCTTTGTTACGCAGGGGATTCTGAAGTACATCGATCCCAAAATGGGTGCAGTTCGCTTCACTAGGATTGGATTTCCGCATCCTTACTTCACAGCGCATTTCGTCGGGACGTTTGAGATTGCGTGCGGGTTTCTCGTGCTGATTGGGTTGTGGACACAGGCAGCTGCCGTTCCGTTGCTGATTGTGATCAGCACCGCGATTGTGACGACCAAGATTCCGGAACTAAGTCGTGCCAATCAAGGTTTCTGGTTTATGGTGAGCGACGCGCGCACTGATTTCGCGATGTTTTGTTCGTTACTCTTTTTGATTTCAGTCGGCGGCGGAGCTTGGTCGCTTGACGCGCGCCGTATTTCGGAGAGCGATGAGTGAGTTTGAGAAATCGAGGCGTTGGTTTCTAAAGGCGAGTGGGTGGACAGCTGGATCCATATTGCTTTCGCCCAAGGCAAGCCTTACGCGCATAGCCGCGTCCACGCTCGAGTCCATCGCAGCACAAGACAACACCCCTTTCCCCGACTACACACTGCACATCAAAGAATCTCCTATAGAGATTGCGCCCAAGCACATCATCTCAACGACAACATACAATGGACAATTTCCCGGGCCGTTGCGCCGCTTCAAGGAAGGGCAGCAGATTACGATCGACATATTCAACGATAGCGACACACCCGAACAGATTCGCGCGCGCATATGAAGATAACTGTCATCTTGTGCACATATAACCGTTGCCGGAGTTTGGCGAAGGCGCTGGAGAGCATCACAGCCTCTGAGTTACCCAACTCCGTCGCATGGGAAGTTCTGGTGGTGGACAACAACTCGAACGACCAAACTCGCGAGGTAGTGCAGGATTTTTGCGCTCGCCATCCCGGCCGCTTCCGTTACCTGTTTGAAGCAACGCAAGGATTGTCCCATGCCCGGAACGCAGGAGTTCAGCAAGCCCGGGGCGAAATAATTGCTTTCACGGATGACGACCTGACTGTGGAACCGACCTGGCTGTGGAACTTGGCCGGCACCTTGTGCAATGGTGAATGGGCCGGCGCCGGAGGACGCATTCTTGCAGCGAACACCTTTTCATCTCCGCGTTGGCTAGCACCGGATGGTCCAATGGGAGGCCCTCTTTATGCTCGCTTCGACTTAGGTGACCATGCTCATGAACTTGATCGGCCTCCTTATGGGGCCAACATGGCCTTTCGAAAGGAAATGTTTGAGAAATACGGCAATTTTCGTACGGACCTAGGCAAGGCTCCAGGCAGCGAGATCCATAATGAAGACACGGAGTTTGGTCGCCGGCTGATGGCCGCCCGAGAGCGTCTGCGATATGAACCGTCGGCTGTGGTCTATCACGAGATCCCCGAAAACAGAATCAGTAAAGAGTTTTTGCTGAAGTGGTGGTTCGACCACGGACGGGGCGGAATCCGGGAAGCGGGGAAGCGGCCGGGCATTTGGGGCATCCCGCGCCACTACATCTCGATTCCAAATCTCCTCTTATCCCATTTTCCAAGAAAAACGCTGTGGTGGCTGGTAACGCTGAATCCACAAGAAAGATTCTACCGCAAGTGCATGGTGTGGGTCGTAGCAGGGTGGCTCGTGGAAACGCGTCGGCTAGCGCGATCGTGGAAATCTACCCCCGCCCCGTCGATGCAAGATGGCAAGCAAGAAGATTCAGCTTAAATAGTGCCCCATCCCCAGCAGTGAGATCCGCAGTGAGAATACCAACTATCGAACAAAAGTTCGAAGATTAGTTGGTGGTTGCTTTGTACTTCCCAGTGACCTGTACGCGCTTCAGGCTGGATTGAGACCAGTCACCGGAGGGATCTACGTAGTACAAGTAAGAAGTTGATCCGCGCGTCTGGGGCTCTCCCCCGTCCGTATTCGGCATCCGATCCTGCGTATGGCAGCATCTCGTGCACTGTGTTGAAAATTGTAGAGACTCTTGTTACCCCGAAGTCGCCTTGAAACTTTCAGGATTTCCACGCCGCAGTTTAAGATTGGACAGGCTTCGCTCGGCGCACGAATCCGTTTGTGTCGATCTGTGCGAATATTAATGCTGATGAGCTCTCGTCGCATCCTTGCCATCGGTCTCGACGGCTTCGAGCTGACCTTGGCCGAACGATTCCAGGCCGAAGGTATTCTTCCCAACTTTGCTCACTTTCAGGAGCACGCGGCCTGCTACAAACTTGACCACGGCCGCGAGAAATACTCAGGCCTAACTTGGGAACATCTCAGTTCTGGGGTGGCTCCCAGTGACGGCGGTCGCTGGTCCTCAGTCAGCTTCGACAGGGACACATATTCGGTCCGTCAGGACCATACAGCCGTGCGCCCTTTTCTTTCTGATCTTTCGACGCGCACCGTTGTCTTCGATTTTCCTTACTTCGATCTCTCACTCGCCCCCAACGTTTGTGGCATTACCAATTGGGGTGCCCACGATCCCGGTGTCGCTCGTGCTTCTCGCCCCGATACACTCCGCGAAGAACTCAACGCTCGTTTCGGTCCTTATCCAGCCACAGACTGGATCTACGGCTTCTGCTGGCCCTCGGCTGACAGAACTCGAGCCGCTGGCGAAGCTCTCGTCCGTGCGACAGATCTCCGCTCGCGAGTCGCTGCATGGCTGTTCGCGGAGCGTCTACCCGACTGGGACCTCGGCGTTGTCGTAGTCAGCGAAGGCCATTCCGCGATCGAACCTTTGTGGCACGGCGTGGACGAAAATCATCCTCTGCACACGATCGAGTCTGCCCCCGCAGCCGCTGCTGCGCTTCGAAATGTCTACCGTGCAATGGATAAAATGATCGGCGATCTTTGGGAAAGATTCCCGGACGCGACGATGCTGCTTTTCGCGATGCACGGAATGGGACCCAACGATAGTGACGTGCCTGCAATGGTCTTGCTCCCAGAATTGCTTCATCGCTTCGCCTTTGGTCTGTCATACATGCGCCCTATTCACTTTCCTGCTGTCCTGCCGGACGGCACCCCTCTTCTCTCGCAAGACGCTAACTGGGAGACTCTCCTCTCGCAGTCCATTCCAAATCACCGCTCTTTGACGAAACTTCCAAAAAGGTTCGCAAAATGGATCGAGCGCGCAGGATTTCGTATTAAACGTCCGGACCCCTCTTCGCAGATAACTTGGATGCCTGCAGCCCGTTATTCTCATTTCTGGCCTCGCATGAAGGCCTTCGCTCTCCCGTCTTATTACGATGGGCGCATTCGCCTCAATGTTGTCGGCCGTGAAGCAAGGGGACTTGTAGAGCCCAATCAATACGAAACAGTCCGCGAGCAGATCGCAGATATTATTTCTGATTGCCGCAATCTGCAGACCGGTGAGAGGGCAGTTCGCGAAATCTATGCCCCAAAGAAAAATTTCAATGCCGTTGGTCCTTCCGAAGCGGATCTGTATGTCGTATGGGAGGGAGCGGACCTTGGCTTCATGAGTCCTCAGTTTGGTAAGATCGGTCCGATCCCCTATCGTCGTACCGGAGGCCACACCGGCCAACACGGTTTCCTCTCTATTGTGAACAGTGACCTGCCCGCAGGGCACTACGGCGTAGCAAGCTCGTTTGACGTGGTCCCAACCCTCATTCACCTCATCGGTGAAACGAAGAAGACCGGAATTAGCGGGAGATCGCTCCTTCCTGGTGCTGTCGACGACTGCGCCTGATTAACGCGGCGGGCTCAACCGGTCGTGCAACACCATCTACATTAAATTTCTCTCTTCAAAGGTCGTGTTTTCTGATGGATGGGCGAGATGCCAGGCCCACTCTGACGCGGAGCGCTGATTTGATGCGGTGTTTTGAGGCCTGGCCGTTATTGCGTGACACCGGCTGCGTCCTGGGCAAAGCATGTAAAGTCTTTCACTTAAAAGGAGGTGTTGCACTGACCCAATGAGACAACCGCGGTTACCGGAAAAGTTGGTACTAGAAGCAAGATGTCCGGTACTCCGACTAACCAGCCGTTGCCAGAGAAGCACTTAAGCTCAAGCGCGAGCGGCCCTGTCGCGTGCCAATGTGGCACCGTTTCAGGCGAGATTCCCGCTGAGAACGCAACTTCCCGTTAAGTGCAAGTATGGCGTGTATTCCGGTGCTGACAAGTATCACGCACCGTTCGGGATGACATACCAAGCAATCTGTTATCACTGACTTATGAAAATCGAATCACGTTTCGCTGCGGACCCCAACGTGCCCATCCCTTGCAATAAATCTGACAATCGGCAGACAATACCCGGAGACGAAAGATCTCTGCCATGCAGCCCATCGTCTCGCACACCTCCCTTTCTCTTTCGTTGGATAAGACCTCCCAGTTGTGCCTTTCGAAGCTTTTTCCGTTGGGGCTTTCGTGACGGAGTTTCCCGCCAGTGGCAGGATTGCTGAAAGGCTGCTTGCGCTGCTGACCTCAAGCGCCGTGCGAAAGGGCAGCCTCGAGCAGATGCAATTTGAGCATTGGCGTACAGACTTGTTGCGCGCCATCGATCGGCGTGTGCGAGCCGATAAGCCTCTGCAGCTGACCTTGATGGCCTTCCCCTTCAAGGTGCCTAATCCGGCCAAGGTCGGTCCCCGCCGCTTGCCCGACCTCGCGGAACTCGCGGCGCTCGTGCGACTGCATCACCTTCACCTGAAAACAAAATCCATTTACCCGCCGGGCCTGGAGATTCACATCATCCACGACGGCTCCTACATCGCCGCTGTTTTCGGCGTCACTCTGGAAGAAGTGTGCGGTTATGAGAGCTATTTCTCCCGATTGGTGGAAGTCCTCGGCGGGGAGCGAATCATCCAGGTACACGATCTTAAAGCTCTGTCGCATGCTGCCGGCTTCGGCAATCCTGGGCAGCAAGCGGCGCGCCTACGGGGATCGATACGCCGTTGGCGGTGCAACGCTCACAAAAGCGAAGAATGGGCGGAACGGTTTAGCAAGACGCTGGGTATGATCAACCTCCGTAGCTTGTCCATACGTGACGTGTGCCACCTGCTCGATCACGCACGGAGCGGCCGGCTGCCTCCGGCTTACTGTGACCTCGATCAGCGAGTCCGCATTGCCATGTTACGCTATTACTTGCGCGATTCCTTGCTGCACATCATCGATCCCCGGCCGGCGTGCTTTCCCGAAGCCATTCACGTCACCACGCAATGTCGCCCCTGTCGCTTGGCCATCTGGATGATAAGCCGCGGACGCAGTCTGCTACCCTGGCACGGAGTGGGCGTGATTGACCGCTCCGGGAAATGGGGCGTGGCTCTAGCCCGGGAGGTGGCCTCGAATCCGTCGTACCGGCCCGTTTTCCTACACGGCGAAGATACGCCGTTCTGTTATCGCGAGGACGCGTTGGGACTTGCAGTCTCGGGAAGTTGTGATCGCGTGAGGCAAAAACTTGAGACTATCTTGAACTTATGAGATGGCTTGGGAAAAATGAGTAAACCTGTAGTCTCAGTCGTTATGATCGTGTGCAACGTCGAGCGCTTCCTTGCCGAGGCGATAGAAAGCATCCTTGGGCAGACCTTCCGCGAGTTTGAATTTCTCGTCGTGGACTATGGTTCCAGAGACAACTCGAAAGCAATTGTTTCCAGCTATGCGGCGAAGGACAACCGAATCAAACTGCATGAGATACCACATTGCAGCCTGCCTGAAGCTCGCAATGCGGGTTGCTTTCTCGCCCAGGGGAAATACATCGCTATCATGGACGCCGACAACATATCCCTTCCCGAGCGTTTGATGTGGGAGGTGGATTTCATGGAGAAACATCCAGAGGTAGGCCTAGTGGGCGGTGCAAGGGAATGGATCGATTCGAAAGATAAGACCTTGGTTACGTATGGCGAGCCCACCGACGATAACGCAATCAGAGCAGCGCTTGCTGTTCGCTGCGCATTCTCCCAAACCACCATCCTGATCCGCAGCGAAGCTTTCGCCGTCGTGGGTGGATATCGCGCAGCGTTTCTCCAGGCTGAAGATTACGACCTATTCTTAAGGATCTCAGAGCACTTCCAATGCGCCAATCTCGTGCAAGTGGTAGGCAAGTACCGGGTTCACGCACATCAGGTGTCGATCACCAAACATGAACAACAGACTCTCTGCGACATTGCTGCTAAGGTGTCATCGTCGTCACGTAGAGCCGGCAAACCAGATCCAATGAATTCGATTGAAGTGGTCACACCCGCTTTGCTCGCCCGGCTGGGCGTGTCCGAGGCCTCGCTACAGACTGCGCTCGCTTGCCGCTGCAGCAGATGGGTCCAATATATGTGTCTGGCGGGTGAGTACTCGGTGGCCCTCAAAGCTACGGTTGAGTTTCTCAACTCTTTTGATCTGGGGCACGCCGACAACCGGCCCATCGCGGATCTGTGGCTTGCAGCCGCGTGGCTTCATTGGAGGCAGAAGAAATTGTTCAACAGTCTGCTCGCCCTAGCACGCGCAGTGATAGCCAGGCCCGTTGTGGCGGGGCGCCCTCTGAAACAATTGATTAGGCGGCTTGAATTGTCGTGATCGCGAAGTGACGGCCGGAGCTTACCGCGGGATCCCGCACTGCACCACGATTCAGAAAAAGAATTTCGCACCGAGCTGGACAGGCGCGGCGCTGCGGCACTGATTTCCGTCCACGGCCTGCGCGCCGAACAAACTGCTGAAACTGTCAGGCGCTTGTTGATGGACATGTCGAGAGTTGTTTGATAGCTTTGTGCCGCAGCATCCGCTGCTCCAATTTCCGATCGCGGTAGCGTGCACCGTCCTCGCTACAGGATTGAGTTATCGATTCCTGGAGACGCCATTCCTTAAGCTGAAGGAGCGGTTCTCGCAGCTTCGCTCGCCAAAATCTCCGAAGGTGACTGCTGTCGCGTCTCCGCCCGTCCAACAATTGTGATGCGTTTCTGTTCATTGTGGTCTTCTACGACCAATTGACTCAACCACTTCACGAATTGATTCAATCACAAGATCGGGCTCATCAAGCTGGATCCAATGACCGCCCTTGGAAGCACCTACGTGTTTCCTGTGGGAAGACAGGTGCGCCGAGGACTCATGTTCCTTCATCTGCGAAGGAGATAAGCTATTCGCCGAAAGCACGACCAAGGGAATGTCACGTAATCTCCAGCGGCGGCAACCTGGGCTGCGCTTTGAGGAAGCGCCTCGGCCTGGCCTACAATCGCATCAAAAAAAGCCTCGGTTGCGTCCACAAGGCCGCAACAATGGGCCGCAGCTCTAAAGGCAACTTTGCCAATGGGCGATCATACGTTCTGCCTCCGCGATCGCCCCACCCGTTAGCAGGGAAACGCTAGTGCGTCCCAGCCCGGGTGCACCAAGACGCGCGGAGATGAGACGAGAGACGCCCAGCCGCGCAAGTAATGCGCCATATCGAGAGAGCCTTATCGCACTTGCAAGTTTTCTTGCTCCTGCCTCGGTCATCTAATACAGGTGGGTTGCTAATGGGCTTGTAGCAGCATCAAGCGAGAGTCAACGCCTGATGAACGCGTGGCTCAACTCCTGATCAACGCCAGTAACCGATTTTGTAGCTTTGCTCGTGAGACTTGCCTTGCTTGAAGATCGAGATTGACGAGATCCGTCGTTTTTCAAGAGATCAAGGAAATCTACGCGAATCGCTATACTGCAGGATCGATCATTGTGCCGCTGTGCTTGACTCGCGCAAGAGGACCACGTCGGACTCGGAATGGTTGCGAAGGATCCCGAGGGTTTTGCCGTCAGGCGAGTAGCCGTACCAGCGAATTTCATCCGCGTTAAAATTTGTGAGCCGACGCCCGCCACCGCCGGGTCCCGCGCCGTCAATCGGTTGCAGCCACAGATTCTCCACTCCGTTTTCCCGGATCCCATACATCACGGACTTCCCGTCCGGTGAAAAGGCCGGTGGCTTCGACATCAGCGGATTGGGTTCGAGGATTCGTCGCGAGGGCTGCGGTCCCCCATCGAGCGCCAGTAGCACGATCTTCTGTTGAGGTTCCGTTCCCGGGCGAGGTGAAATCGTCGCGAGGAACGCCAGCGTCTTGCCGTCGGGAGAAATGTCGAAATAGGGCGAGGCAACAATCCCGCCGGGGACATCGACACCCGGTACATTTTCCGGTTTCCCCCCGTCAATCGAGACACGGTTAATTCGGTTTGTTCCTCCGATGTAGTAATAAACCCATTTCCCGTCGGGAGAGCACGTAGGACTGAAGTCGCTCTTGGTGTCGGAAATTTCTTTCGCATTGGCGCCGTCCGCATCCGCGCGCCAAACACTTCGCCCATCGATTCCGGTTGGTGAGTGATGGCCGGTGACGAATACAATCGGGTGTGGCTTCGGCGCACCGGAACCATCCCCACCGCAGCCCACCGGCTCGGTGACCGATTGGTTCAGAACGACAACCCGATTGTTTCCGTCGGGCGAAATCCGCACAAGTTTGCCCGGCTCCGCCAAAAAAAGTTCTCCGCTGGCGCTCCAACCGAAAGTATCCACATCCTTCTCTTGCGTGAGTGCCGGGCTCGGAATGTTGCCCGTGATTCCCGAGCTCGGCAAAACAAACAAAGTGTGAATATCCTTGCGAAGAACCACGGCAATCGTCTTGTCGTCCGCCGAGAGGCTCAGCCCGCTGTAGTTATTTATATCGTTGGTAATCGAGTACATTTTCCCGTCGGGAAGCGAAACGAACGCAAGTTGAGAACGAAAATCGAGCGAATCCAATCGCATCAGATTCACGAACACGCCCGCGCCATTCACCGATGGGACAAGCTCAGCCAAGAGCATGTCATTGAAATTAGCCACCATTTTCGATGCTCCGGAAGCCACATCAAAATTCTCGAGCCCCGCTAACGATCCTCCCACCTGGAGTGTTGTACCCAGGAGGCTCTTCCCGACTGGCATCCATTGAATGAATCGCGGAATTTCCCGGGCAGTCCCGCCGGCAATCATCTTTTCATCGCTGCCGTCAGGATTGGCGGTCAGAAGTTGAAATTTGCCCACTTCCGGATCGTTGGCACGCCCGTAGGCGATACGTGTCCCATCCGGTGAAAACGTGATATTCGTGTCCACGTCATGCGCGATCACTTTCGGCGTCCCACCCAGCACGGGAGCGCGGTAGAAGTCGTGCACGTCCTCCATGGTGCCAGTAGGACGCCGGAAATAGAGATAGCTTGCGTCGGGAGAAAACGCGAGCCTCGAATAGTGTGTGGCTTCCGGCGTAACCACCTGCGTATCGCTGTTCGTTTCGACATGTCGCAGCCAGAGGCTTTGCTTGCCCGCATCCGCGACCACGCTCAAAATATATTTTCCGTCGGGCGAGAGCGCCGCTTGGATGGACTTCCCGTTGTCGGTGACTTTCGTGATCCTGAAATTCCGGAACGGGATCGCCGCCTTTCCGCGCAAGAGCGAATAGACCCCGTAGCCCGCTACCACCACCAGCAGCGCGACCACAACCGCAATCGCAATCAATTTCCCCTTGTGCTCGTGCGCCACCGCCGCAACCGCCGAGCTGCCGGACTCGCGAGTGGACGCCGGCAAAATTCCTGACGGGCTTGACGCTGTCGCTGCAGCTATGCGTACCGATCCCGACCTTCCTGACTCCGTGTCGCGTTTCAGCCGCTGCAAATCCGAACGCAAATCAGAAGCGTGCTGATAGCGTAGCTTGGGATCTTTCTCGAGCGCTTTCGCGATTACGCGTTCGAGGTCAGCGGGTAGCTCGGGAACCGCGCGTGTCGGCGGCGGTGGTTCGCGCTCCAGAATAGCCGCAAAAATCACGCCGGAAGTGTTTCCCTTGAACGCTTGTTGCCCTGTCGCCATTTCATACAGCACCAGGCCGAAAGAAAAAAGATCCGAGCGCGCATCTAAATTTTCGCCGCGCACCTGTTCGGGCGACATGTACGCCACCGTGCCGAGAGCGGTGCCCGGGCTTGTCAGATTCGGGTCGGTGCCCATGGTCACGCCACCCGCCGTTACCGTCTCGCCCACGTTCTTCGCCACCAGCTTTGCCAACCCGAAATCGAGAACCTTTGCCCGGCCGCGATCCGTGACGAAAATATTCGCGGGCTTAATGTCGCGATGAATGATCCCTTCGCTGTGCGCCGCCTCGAGCGCGTCGGCAACGTCGATTCCGATTTCCAGCAGCGCATCGAGCGCTATCGGTTGGCCGTTGATGCGATGCTTCAGCGTCATGCCCTTCAGCAATTCCATGGCGATGAAGGGCACGCCCGAGTCCTGGTCAATGTCGTAAATCGTGCAGATGCTGGGATGATTCAGTGCGGAGGCCGCCTGCGCCTCGCGCTCGAATCGTTCCAGCGAAGACTTGTCGGCCGAAGAATCCTGCGGAAGGAATTTCAGAGCCACCTGGCGCCGGAGTTTGGTGTCCTCTGCGCGGTACACCACACCCATCCCGCCGCCACCTAGTTTCTCGATGATGCGGTAGTGCGAGACAGTGCGGCCGACGAGAGATTGGGCATCCTGCATGGCTCGCGCATCTTAGGATGCATATTGAGGCAAGTCAACGAAGACGGGCTGCATAACCCACGGAATGCCCCTAACCTGGACAAGTGTCGAGAACAGGGGTGGGTGTTGAAAAACTCGCTCAGCGAGAATTCGCAGAAATTGCTCCCCATCAGGAAGCTCTGCAAACCATTTTCCCAATCTCCTAGACATCTCTTACGATGTCAGCGGGAAGTTGAAGAAGCGCCATGTCAGGTCCCAGCTTCGAAGCGCGCTCGAATCTCCGCCATTCCCCGCAGTTCTCCGTCGTCTTCCGCGTTTAATCAGGCATCGCGGAACGTTCCCACGACAACTCTTGAGTAGCCGGCTCGCATCCAACTGTGCACCTTCATTGCAAAGCGAGAAGGAGCGCAACTATGCGTATTCGAATCGGCTTGTCCGTTGTGCTTGTGGTATTGGCGGGCTTTGATTGGCCTCGATCGGCTTTCGGCCAGGATAGAGGAGGCCAGGAAGGCGCCTTTCACAGCCAGGTGGATCTCGTGTCCGTGTATTTCACGGTGCGCGACGACAAGAAACACCTGGCCAGCGACCTGGCGCAAGATAAGTTCAGCGTCTCTGAAGACGGCCAGCCGCAGGTTATCAAGCTGTTTGCTCACCACAGCGACGTGGTCCTGAACGTAGGCGTGCTCTTGGACACGGGCACTAACATGTCCCGGGTTCTTGGCGAGGAGGCGCAGGCCGCGAGGCTGTTCATGAAGCACGTGGTAAGGCCCACAGACCTGGGCTTTATTCTGAGCTACGCCTCGCGGGTTGAAACTGTGCAGTTGCCGACGTCCGACGTTGCGCTCCTGCAGGAAAAGGCGGATACCGTTGGAAGTGCAGCGGCGATTGGACTGCCGGACCCAGGCCCGTCGCCCGAGCCGAGCATGGGGATGCCCGGGGGCGGGGGGACGGTGGGCATCAACGGGCGACCCATTAATGAGAACCGCGAAGCCCACCTGTACGACGCGATCCGCGTGTCCACACTCCGTTACCTGGCGGGCGAGGTGGGACGCAAGGCGGTGGTCATCGTGGCCCTCTCCGGCGATTCCCAAAGTGAGTCTTCGATGGAAGAGGCCCTGGAAGCTCTGCTCGAAAACGACGCGATCGCCTATGTCCTGCAGATTTACGACGCCTCAAAGCGGGACAATTGTGACGTGCTCCACATCTACGGAGAAGACGGGCACGGAGAGTCCCTGCTCAAGAAACTCGCCGAGGCCACCGGCGGGAGGATGTTGGAAGTCCGGGGCATTGGTAAACTTGAAGCCGCCCTTGACGAGATCTCCGACGAACTGCACCACCAGTACAGCCTAGGCTACTACCCCGAAAACAAGAATTGGGACGGCAAGTTCCGCAAGATCCAGATTTCCGCGGGGGAGAAAGCCTATAAGGTTTATGCTCGCAAAGGCTACTACGCCAATCCCCCGGCGGGGACTGTAGCGGCAACCCACTGACCGTTGAGTTGGGGCGCCGAACTCTACGCCCGCGCGCCGCGCCCAACCTCCGCGCCGTCGGTGGTCTTCGGTTCCAAGTGCGCCATCTCGGGCGCTGTGACGGCGTCGGGATTTGCCGAGGCGTTGACGGCTGCGCCAAAGCTAGGGGCAGCTTGCGGGCCCCCGCGGCGATCACGGTGGCGCACCCAAGCCGCACAAAATCCCTTCGATTCATTTGATCCTCATCCCGCTTGCCATGCCAGCGCCGGCGCGACCGCCCAATCAGCGGGGCCGGTATGAAAATCCCTGGGTCTTCTTGGCATTCGTTAATGAGTACGGGTTTGACCACGTCTCCGGCGAGAGCAATCCTAAATTAGACCCTCCGCCAAAGGGAGCCACACTTGAAACCGCGTTTCGCCGGGTTTCGAGCTCACTTGAGTATTGCCTCTGTGCTTCTTCACGATACGCTGAACCGTGTCGAGGCCAAGGCCAGTGCCTTCGCCTACTGCCTTGGTGGTAAAGAAAGGTTCGAAGATATGCGGCTGGACCTCGGGCGAAATTCCCGGTCCGTTATCTGCGATCTCAACTACGACACAATTGTCCTCGCGATAGGTTCGGATTTGAAGCCTGCCCTCGCCACGCATGGCATCGATGGCGTTGTCGATGATGTTTGTCCAAACCTGATTGAGTTCGCTGCCGAATGAATTTACAAGAAGCGGGATTTTTTGGTAGTCGCGCTCGACGATGACGCCGTGCTTGAGCTTGTGATTCAAAATGGTAAGAGTGGTTTCCAGGCTTTTCACGATGTCGACATTTTGCAACGGGGTCTGATCCATGTATGTGTATTCTTTAATTGCACGGACCAAGTCGGAGATACGCGATGTGCCGCTCTCGATTTCGTTCAGCAGAGTGGCGACCTCAACTGACGCGGCGATCCTTACCAGTGCGGCGCGCGCAGTGTCTGCATCAAGCGTGGCGAATAACGATTCAAGCGCTTCCGGCTCGACATTCTTCCGGGCCAGGTCTGCTGCCATCTGCCATAGGTCATTCTGGCCGTGACTCCGCAATAAGGAGTCGAGTTGCTCTTCGAGATCACTCAGGGCCAGTGGATCCGGCGGCACCTCGTTACTCTGAACGAACGCAGTTTCCAGTTTTTCGATTTCGGCTTTCTGCGCCGCCGTCAGATCACGGCTCCCCAATTCGTGGCTCGCATCGCGTATTTTCTTCAGGACGTCGCGCAACTGGCTCGTGGCACGTTTCGCAGCGGACGCTGGATTATTGAGTTCATGGGCGAGCCCTGCTGAAAGCTTACCCAGGGACGCCAGCCTGTCCCGCTGCTGTTCGACGCGCGTGGTTTCTCGAACCCGGTCAGACAGGTACCCCACCAGGCGCGCGGTCAATTCCGGCATTTTCTGTACAAGTTCGGGGAATAGGGAGGCCGGAAATTTCAGGAGCCGTCCTTCGGTTAGCGCTCGAAAGGTTACGCTGTACCGTTTCATTCGTGAGAAGGGTAAGATCCCGGTGACGTCGC
The DNA here is from genome assembly GCA_963729525.1 of uncultured Acidobacteriota bacterium. Taxonomy (GTDB): domain Bacteria; phylum Acidobacteriota; class Terriglobia; order Acidiferrales; family UBA7541; genus Palsa-295. The sequence goes on along the minus strand of CAVSOB010000002.1, from coordinate 151,100 downwards.
CGGCCTTGGCTGGATATGTGACAGTATCCCCGCCCAAGTCACCGCGCCACTGAAACTGGCCTTCGAGAATCACACACATCCAGTCCGCGGGATCGCCCTGGCGGATATAGGTATCCCCTGCCGCTACATTTAGCTCTTGCGAATTGCCGAGGAACCAGTCGAGTTGCTCGTCGGGCAGATCGGCGAATGCCGGCACGCGACGCAGGTCAGATTTTTCGACCATTTAGACCTTGCTCAAATATTGATGGATGAATTGAACGGCGACCGACCCCTCACCCACTCCGGAAGCCACTCGCTTTACCGAGCCGTGGCGCACGTCACCTACCGCAAACAATCCAGGGACATTCGTCTCCAGCAGGAAGGGATCTCTGTCGAGATTCCACCCCTTCGGTCGCTGGCCATCTCGTATCAGATCGGGGCCCGTGAGTATGAATCCGCGTTCGTCGCGCTCAACGACACCTGCCAGCCAGTCTGTCCTCGGAAGCGCTCCTATAAAAATGAACATCGCAGTCGCGGGCACCCGCTCAATCGTATTGGTATCCGAACAGAGAAATGAGATCTCTTCGAGATGCGTTGGGCCATGCGCCTCGGCGACGCTCGCGTTCGCCCACAGCTGAATATTCGGCACTTCTTTGATTTGGTCAATCAGATACTGCGACATCGTGCTCGATAGCGAGCTTCCGCGTACGACGATAACCACTCTTTCGGCGTACTTCGCAAAATTCATCGCTGCCTGCCCCGCCGAATTCGCGCCGCCAATCACATAAACGATTTCACCCTTGCAGGATAAGGCCTCCGTGGCGCCGCCCCCGTAGTAGATGCCTGCCCCTTGCAAACGATCGATACCTGGCGCTTCGAGTCGACGCCACTGCACGCCTGTGGCGATCATCAGCGCGTGGCAGGAAATCTCGTTTCCGTCCGCTAATTTGATTATTCGGTAGGACCCTTCGGTGCGTATGCCAACAGCTTCCTGAGGCGACAAAATCTCTACGCCAAACCGCTGGGCCTGCACGACGGCGCGGCGAGCAAGGTCTCCGCCACTAAGTCCCGTGGGAAACCCCAGATAATTTTCGATGCGTGAACTCATTCCGGCTTGCCCGCCGGGAGCCTCGCGTTCGATCATCACCGTGTGCAGGCCTTCTGACGCTCCATAGACTGCCGCAGCCAAACCCGCCGGCCCTCCACCCACGATGGCCAAATCATAAAAATTCGTTTGCGCGCGGGTCTTCAAGCCAACTCTTTGAGCCACTTGCGATGGGACACTCTCAAGAAGCTTCGTGCCATCCGGGAAAAGCACAACGGGAAGACTGGAGGCTTCTGGTCCCAAGACTTCCAGCAGGCGCTTCGTTTCTGGATCATTGGCAGAAATTTCGACGTCCATCCACTGATATGGAACGCGATTCCGGGCAAGGAAATCTCGTAATTCGTAGGACCTCGGCGACCAGCGTGTTCCCAGCACTCGTATGCCCTGAAATTTTGGACGGTACGAAGCTTGCCAATCGTCGAGCAGATCATCCAATTGCGGATAAAGGTGTTCGCTGGGAGGGTCCCACGGCTTCAAGAAGAAGTAATTGATGCTGGCCTGATTGATGGCGTCAATGGCCGCGTTTGTATCGGCGTAAGCGGTCAACAAGGCCCGCTTCGCTTCAGGGAAGACATGCATCGCTTCCTGTAGGAACGCGACGCCGTCCATGTGAGGCATTCGTTGATCGGCAAGCAGCAATGCTACGCTGTCATTACGGAGTTTCAACTGCTTCAACAGCGTGAGTGCGGCCTCGGGAGAATCACTCCCTATCACACGGAATTCAGCGCCGTATTTCGTACGCAGATCGCGCTCAATCGCCCTCAGAACGTCGGGATCGTCGTCGACACTCAGTAAAATAGGCTTCGCCATGTTCAGTCCCAATTGTGATGCAGAAGCAGTATGGACTTCGGGAGCGCCTTCTGCCCTTACCGCCCCAACCCTGTACTCCCCGAATTAACGCGTCGACAAGGTCGGTGCGCTCCTGAGTCCTGAGAGATCAGCGGCCCATGGACTCCCTGAGTTATGCCGACTCGAGTCTCAAGTATGTCGTGAGACGCTGAGTATTCAAATGGACGTGACACCTGCAAACACCCAGCTTGAAGCGTTCGTCAACCACACGAGTGGCGGCAATAGCGTAACGGTGTTCGTCCCGTTGACCTTCGCATACACCCAGACATCGGCTGGGTACTCTACCTATATCGCAACGCAATCGGTTCGCCTCTATGCGGATCCAGGCTCGTCTGTCAGCGTCACCGCCTATAGTCCCACAGGCTCTACTGGAACCCTATTCCTGACTTTGCCGGGCTACTTGACTGCAAACTAACAGTTGTCTATGGAACACTCGATACCACTTTCGAAGAAAAGCGAAACTCTGTTCCGGCAGGTTTACAATGGATTGCCCAAGGCAATTCTCTCGAGGCGTTCCCCGCCGGCGGCCCGCTGCCCTCCACCCGCAATCTCGCCGAGCAACTGGGTGTTTCCCGGACGGTGGTGCTTCAGATTGCAACTTAGGTGACTGGAGAGAAGCCGGTCCGGACATTCTCGTTTCTGAAGCAAGAAAGGCGAGGTGCGCCAAGTTGCAGCGGCGAACGAACTTCGAGTTCTACCTTTGAGCGGGACTCTTAACCGTTGTAATCAAGCGTCATCACAACTAACCGGGGTTACTGTGAAAACAAGGTTCTCAGATAGATGTCGAGAACAGGGCTCATCACCACTGCCTGCACTCTATCCTCCTGCAGCCTGAGTCCTTCGCCGCTCCTCATTCACAAGGACGGACAGCGGTACTTGAGCGAGAATTTCTGTCCCTTTCGAGGGAGCGGAGTGTACGAATAGCGTTCCGTCGACGAGTCGAAGCCGCTCGCGCATACTGGCGAGTCCTATTCCCGCGTCTGCCCTCCGAACATCGGGGTCAAAACCCACACCGGCATCCACCACACGTAGATGAATTTCATTGTCTGCTCCATGAAGCTCGGCCTGCGCTTGCTTCGCATGACTATGTTTAACCACGTTTCCAAGCGCCTCCTGGGCAATTCGGAACAGACACAGCGCCACATCCTTCGGGATTTCGGAGGAAACTCCACGCTGGATAAATTCGATTTCGATGTTGTACTTCGAGCTCATTTCCTTACAAAGAGCTCTGAGAGCTACTTCCAGACCTACATGTTCGAGTCTGGTCGAGTGAAGTTGATAAGAGAGCGAACGCATATCAGACGCCATTTCGCGGGTTGTCTTCAACAATTCTTGGACTTCCGCCCGTTCCTCTACTTGCGACTCAGGCAGCTTCTTCCATAGCTGAGCTAGGCCGATACTATGGAGCGCCAACCGCTGACTGAAGTCATCGTGGAGTTCTCTGGCGATGCGGGCGCGCTCTTCTTCTTGCGTAGTGATCAGCCGTCCGCTCAAGTCTTGGAGCGACTCTGCTGCCAACTTGCGGTCCGTAATGTCAACGCAAGAGCCGATAAAGCCACAGAAGGTGCCGTCGGATTCAAATCTGGGTACTCCATAGTCAACAATCCAGCGATAGTTTCCATCAAAGCGCAGTAGTCGATATTCCATCTCGAAGTCCACCCGAGCATCGAAACCGTCACGATAGAGTCGTAGACAGCGCTCCAGGTCTTCCGGATGCACTCCCGAGACCCATCCTTCCCCCAGCTCCTGTTCCATCGATCGACCGGTAAACTCCAACCAACCCTTATTGAAAAAGGTGCACAATTTGTCAGTGCCGGACATCCAAATCAATGCCGGAACCGTGTCCGCGACCAAGCGAAAGCGTTTTTCGCTTTCCCTTAAAGCTTCCTCTGTCCGCTTGCGCTCGGTTATATCGAGCACCTCGGCGATGAAATATTGCGCTTGGCCGTCGGGACTGCGAATCAAGGAAGCACTGCACTCGCCACACAGCACTTGTCCGTTTTTGTGTAAGCAGCGTTTCTCCACCCCTTGGAAGCTAGCTCCATCCACGAGCGCTTGACCCAACCTTTTCGAAAACATCGGCCAGTCTTCCGGATGAGTAACGGATTGAACCGTCTCGCCGAGCAGTTCCTCTTCTGAATATCCGAGGAACTTCGAAAACGTCTCATTAACAGCAAGGAATCGGCCTTCCGGTGAAACGATGGCCATTCCCACACCAGCATCTCGAAAGACGCTGCGGAATTTCTCTTCGCTTTCCCGCAGCTCCTCGTCTGCCCGCTTACGCTCGGTGATGTCCGCTACCATCCCCACGATCCGCAGCATCCGGCCTTGCTCGTCGAAGTGCGCGCGACTGTTCCTTTCCACCCAAATTACAGTACTGTCGGGTCGCCACATGCGATAGCTGAGCTCAAGCTTGGGCTTCTCAGGACTCAGCTCACCGACTGCCGCCAAAAGCCTTTCTCGGTCGTCTGGGTGCACCTTAGCCAGTATTTGCTCATCGGTCAGCTCCGTCTTCTCATCGATCCCGAGGATTTGGGCGCTCTCTGCTGAGCGCACAATCAAATTTGTCGCAGCGTCCCACTCGTAGGCGAACATCTTTCCAGCTTGAGCTGCAAGGCGAAACCGTTCTTCGCTTTCGCGTAGGTTTTTCTCTGCCTGCCTTCGTTCCTCCACAAGTGCTGCGAGAACCATAAAAGATGCTGCTGCAACCAATAAGAACAGTTGTAGCGACAACACGCTGCCAAGTGCCCCTGATCCAACGAAGGGACCGCGGCCATGTACGGCGCCCCGAATCGACAGACATGCGATAACGATCATGGAGGTGCTCACCCCCGATGATCCGAAACGCAATGCAGACCAAAGGAGAAGTGGCACCAGGGAATAGAGGAGTGCTGGTGTACTACTATTCTCCGGGGCGACAAAAGTGAAATATCCCAGTAGAAGCAACGTAACAATCAGCGCCGTTGCTTCTGGAAAGTACGCACGCGTTTTCCGGGCCCCTCTCGGTTCACTTCTGGCCCATCCTAGAATGGCCGGCACGAGAGTGAGAAAAGCCAGCGCCTCAGAAAAAAAACTGATCCTCCAATTCGTCCAATAGTTCTGCCCGGTGGCGAACGCTCCGACAAAGGCTCCTGCCATCGGTGCGAGGAACACCGCGAAGAATGAATACTTTGCCAAGGCTCTTACGCTATTCAGCGACGGTACGCCGGCGAAGAAATACCTCAGACAAAATGCGGCGGTCAGCACTTCCACCGCATCGGCCAAAAGGAGCCGAACAATCGAACTAATCGGCACTCCTGCCCGAAGATCATAGAAAGTGAAGGTGGCAAACGCCACCACGATGAGTATCGGCCAGATCCTCCGGGGTGTTAGTAACAACACTGATACAAGAAGGGCGCAGCCCGGCCAAAGTGGTGACAGTATTTGCGGACCTAGCTCGAGTGCGCCCCCGAGTCTTGAAGCGAGGTAAGACAAGGTAACAACGAGGCAAACTAAGATCGCAGTCCACATCCGGGAGTTCAGATTTGGGACGTTCCAAGAGCGGTGACGGGAGCCGGTTTCCATCGACTACCTCCGATGTCGATGAGCCGATTCAAGTTCAGTTGGATCGCGAGTCCACGCGCGTACATCGCGAGAGACGCCCGTCATTCTAATACAGTCGCCCAGTCGTGAGCGCCCCTCGTTGATAAATTGTTATCTTAATTATTCTCGGCAGTCCTGACTAACGCATTCGTCGGAAACTGGCGTCGAGAACAGGGCTTATCACCACCTATCTTAACGTGAGATCCGCGTCGGCGCGATCACCATGAGCAGGGGTGTCTAGGCAGTCTCCGCCCCGGTATCTCGGTTGCTCTCAGGTTCCGGTTTCTGCCGGACTTTTCCTTGCTTTGCAGGGCTTATCTTCATTTCGGGCAAGGGCCGTTACGGAATTTTTTGGTCGCGGGATTTTGCTCGAAACTGCAGGTGCGAGCTGTACCCTCGGGGATATTTTTTCCGCCAAGCCCACGCTGATTCGACGATCTCGTTCAAATCGGACATCGTGGGATGCCATCGCAGCAGGGCCTTTGCGCGGGATGGGTCGGCCACGAGGCGCGCGGGATCGCCCGGTCGCGGACCTTCGATTCGAGTGCGAATCGGCTGACCAGTGACGCGTCGAGCTGTCTCAACCACCTCCAAAACTGAATAGCCACACCCAGTGCCGAGATTCAGCGCGTCGGAGGCGCCGCCGTTCCGAAGATGATCGAGAGCGCGAATATGCGCGTCGGCTAGATCGGCCACGTGAATGTAGTCGCGGATGGCGGTGCCGTCCGGCGTCGGATATTGATTTCCGAAGAGACTCACTTCTTTGAGCGGGTCGGCGGCGGCCGCGAGAACGTTCGGGATCAAGTGACTTTCAGGATCGTGATCCTCACCGCACCGCTCCGTGGCGCCGGCGGCGTTGAAATAGCGCAAGCTGATCGACCTCAGTCGATAGGCTGTGTCATAGGTTTCGAGAAGACGCTCCAAAGTGAACTTTGTCCAGCCATACGGATTTTTCGGCCACTGTGGACAATCCTCTCCAATCGGCATTTTCTCGGGCTCGCCGTACACGGTGCACGAGGATGAAAAAATAAAACGACACACACCTGCGTCCGCGAGAGCGGTGATGAGAGAAATTCCCTGCTGAACGTTGTTTTCGAAATACAAAGTGGGGTTTTTGACGGATTCGGCCACTGATGCGAGCGCGGCGAAGTGCATGCAGGATTCGATCCCGTGCTCTTTCACGATGCGGGCTATAAGCCGCTGATCGCCGGCTAACCCTTGATACAACGGGATGTCGGCATCGATCGATTCGCGGTGACCGTGAACGAGATCGTCGAGCACGACAACGCGGTCACCTTTCGTCACTAATCGCTCGACGGTGACGCTGCCGATATAACCAGCGCCGCCGGTTACCAAGATGGCCATGATGTCCTTTTTGCGCGCTGGCGCCGCGGCACTCTCAAGGCAGGCGCCCCTCAATCCTGTAAATTGTCTCGCCGCTCAAAAGCTTCGGATAAAAATCAGTGGACTTCTGCGGCAGCACGCCGCCTCCCAACGCAATTTCCGTCACCTGCTCCACGCGCACCGGTTTCAGCAGACACGCCATCTGTGCCTCGCCGCGATCCACCGCGCTAATCGCCTTCTCCATCTCGCGCTCGTACGAAATAAATTTCTCCGCCTCCACCGCCTCCGCCGTAATCGCCAGGCCCTTCTCGAGCATCACACGATGCAGCAGAACCACGTCCAGGCCGCGCTGCGCCTCGGACAAATCCGGCAGCAGCTGCTCGAGGTCCACGTCGCGCCGCAGCAAAAATAAATAAAATGCATTCGCGCCAAGATTGGCCACTCCCGAATACACTCCGATTCCGCGCCGCCCATGATTCGACCCCTCAAAATCGCGCCGAAATTCCGCGTAGCTCGCGGCACGCTCGTCCGCATCGCGAAACGGATACGAATACCAATCGAAGTAAGGCCCCACGCTTTTGCGAAAACGCTGGAAATCGAAGCCGTCCAGATTGCGCACCAGCCGGTGCGTGGGCAGAATCGTCAACCCCTTCGAATGCGTGTTGATGAACGTCATCATCGCGAACTCGTACGCCGCGTTTTTGTTGCCGGCAGGCCGACTCGAAGAATTGGGCTCGGATTTCTCACCTTTCGCGACGGCCTTCTCGCGATTCTCGTTCCTAAAATTCAACGCCGTCTCGTAGCGATGGTGCCCGTCGGCGATCACGAGCTTCTGCTGCGCCATCGCCGCTTCGATTCGCCGGATCGTGTCCACATCGGACACCGGCCAGAGCCGGTGCAGCACGTCAAATTCATCGCGCATCTCGATCGCGGTATTTCTTCGCGCAATATCCTCTAGCAGCGTCTCAATCTTTCGCGACGTGTCGTCGTACAGCATGAAAAGCTGCCCCGTCTGCGCCCGCGTATGACGCAGCAACTCGATGCGATCGGCTTTCGGTGCCGAAAGCGTCCGCTCATGCGGGAACACCACTCCCGCGCTGTAGTCTTCCACGCGCCCCAGCGCAATGAACCCGATACGCGTTCGCCGCGTCTGCGTCCCGGGCACCAGATAATCCTGCGCGTAGACGTAAATCGATGGCGACCCATCCTGTACCAGAATTTTCGCAGCAATCCATTCTTCGAGCTTCGCCGCTGCCCGTGTGTATACATTGTCTTCGGGTCTATCTCCCGGCGCCGGCCTGCCTTTCTCGATGGCAATCAAGTTATAAGGACTCGCCGAGTAATATCGCTCCTGCATCTCGGGCGTGATCTTGTCGTATGGCTGCGTCAGCACGTCTTTCAGTGCAACGCGGTTGATATCGTACCGGTAAGCTCGAAAGGGGCGAATCTCAGCCATGTGGGCCTCAGCAGGAACGCGCGCGCTTCGCCCGCGTTGCGCCGTTGCGTCGCGCTCAAAGCCTGCGCCGTGCGCACAGCGAAAGACCACGATTGTATCAAAGGTGTCGCCAGACCACGGCCCAGCTGTTGCGAAAAGCCGATTTCGTTGATGCCCTCGCCTATCTCAATTCGAGAGCCAAGGAAAACCACGGTTGTGGTGATATCAGAAGCAATCGCGATTTGGAATAGCCGGTGCGAAGAGTTGGGATAAGATTTGCTCGTGGAAATGGGCCCGAACCAATCGGTTATCAAGACGAAACGCCTCGTACTGCGCCGTTTCAAAGCTGAAGACGCAGTGGCACTCCATCCGATTTTTGCCGATCCCGAGGCAATGCGGTTTTGGTCTAGTCCTCCCAAGTCGTTGGCGCAAACCGAAGAGTTCGTGCGCGACACCATTCGCGCATATCAAGCCGGAACGGGAGATGATTTCGTCGTTCTGTATGAGGGGGTCGTAATCGGAAAGGCGGGATTGTGGCGCACGAACGAGATCGGATTTATCTTTTCTCGCAGTGTATGGGGCAGGGGCATCGCGAGCGAGGCAGTTCGTGCGATTATGAGCCGTGCTTCGACGCGTGGCGTCACCTCGGTTATCGCGGACGTGGACCCACGGAACGAGCGGTGCCTTCGGCTTCTTGAAAAACTTGGTTTCGTTCAGACGGGCGCGGCGAAACGCACCGTGCTCGTGGGTGATGTATGGGCTGATAGCGTCTATTTGGAGGCCAAGATTTAAGTAGAAGAGGCTCTAAGAACCTCTTGATTCCGTTTCCAATGCGGTCGCCAGATCTTGGACGCCGCGCCGGATTTCACGCGCGTCCACCGCGGCAAACCCGAGCTGCAAACCCTCTCGCGCAGCCCTGCCGCGGGTGTACCAGCTGAGAGGAAATACTTCGACGCCGTGTGCCGCTGCCGCTCTCATAGCCGATTCGTCGTCGAGACCTTCGCGAAGCCATCCGACAGTCTGCAGGCCCGCTTCGATTTCGGAGATTTCCAGCAAACCAGATAACTTTTCCCGAGCGCTTTCCAGCAGTACCGACAAGCGCTCCGCGTATATTTCCCGCATTCGCCGCAAATGGCGGCCAAAGTGGCCCTCGGTGATAAAGTCGCAGAGCACTGCCTGTTCGGGAAGCGGCGCGTGCCGCGTTGTCAGCGATATCGTTGCCGCGAAGAGATTCATCAAGTCTGGAGGAATCACCAGATATCCAAGGCGAAGCGATGGAAACAACACTTTGCTGAAGCTTCCCGCAAAGACCACGGACCCGTGGCGGTCAAATCCCTGCAAAGCGGGAACGGGCGGCCCCGAATAGCGAAATTCGCTGTCGTAATCATCCTCAAAAATCACAGCTCCAAACTTTTGGGCCCACTCCAATAACTCCAGCCTCCGAGGCAAGCTCATGGTAATCCCCAAAGGAAACTGGTGTCCCGGAGTGACGTAAACCAGCCGCGCATCACGCAGGTTCTGGCCACGCAATTTCATTCCCTCGTCGTCCAGGTCCACCGCGGAGACCTTCGCGCCAAATGCTTCGAACGCCATTCGCGCGCCTATAAATCCTGGATTTTCCATGCAGACGCGATCGCCGGGATTCAACAGAAGGCTTGCCGTCAGATCGAGCGCTTCCTGCACCCCGGAGACGATTGCGATCTGCTCGGGACCACATTTGACACCACGCGATGTGCTGAGATAGTTGGCAACCGCATCGCGGAGAGGCCCGTATCCCATCGGATCGCAGCCCAGCAGAAGAAGTCTCGAGGCACGCCGTAGGCGGCGAGCCGTAAGCTGCGCCCACAAGGTCGTGGGAAATCGATCGAGCGCGGGGACGTTGGCGCGGAAAGCGCGGCTCGGTCGGATCTCGTAGCTGGGAAACAAAACCACGCGCTTGCCGTAATCCGATACGCTACGCTTCTTTCTTCGATGCGGCGATGATTCCGGGCCGGGTGCGCGCGTCACCTGAAGCAATGCGTCGGGCAGGACCTTGCTTACGTAGGTGCCGGATCCAATCGTGCCTCGCAAGTAGCCCTCCGACTTCAACAGTTCGAAGGCGCTCACGATCGTTCCTCGAGACAACCGGTACTGCCGGGCCAGATCGCGTGTGGCGGGAATCTTCGCGCCGGATCGCAGACGGCCATCGAGAATCTCGGATCGCAACGCGGCATAGAGCCACCGATAGGCGGGAATTTTCGAATGCCGCGGTGGCAGGGCTAAGGCAAAGGCACTCGCCTTTTTCGTCACGGAATTCGTCTCCTCATGAAAGTGGTACATAGAGAATACCGTAAGTGGACCTTTCCGGCAGGTCCACTTTGGCTTACAGTACCGTACGAACGGAGGCCAGTGATGACCGCGACGCGAATGTGGACCAGCTTTGCGTTAGTGATTTTGAGTGCCGCTGTGGTCGGCGGTTCGGCAGTTGCGGCTCGGGTCGCGGCCCTCAGAGCCCTGGAGAAAGAGGAAAGGTCTAAAGTGGTTTTCTCCTCGGATTTGCCGCGGTTGAATGGCGCGAAGCTCGCTGTCACGATCGTGAAGGTAAGCTATGGACCCGGCGAGTTCTCGATACCTCATAGTCACCCCTGCCCGGTGATCGGGTATGTCCTGGAGGGATCGCTTCGGACGCAGGTCAAAGGAAAAGCAGAAACCATCTATAAAGCGGGCGAGAGTTTTTATGAAGCCCCCAACGGAGTTCATCTGGTGTCGGCCAACGCGAGTGACAAGAAGCCAATGAAGCTTCTCGCATTTTTCGTTTGCGACCACGAGGCCCCGCCTAGCCTTCCAGTCGGAAACCAAAGATAAAGGAGGTAAGTAATCATGGGCGATGCACCATTGGTCGGTTCGGAATCTATCGCGCAGCGAGCTGCGAGGGGTACGCGCACCCTGACCTCGGAGCGGGTGGCAATTCTCTACGCTCGGTTTGCGCTCGGCGCTGCTTTCTTGTCTGCCGTCGCCGATCGCTTCGGCCTGTGGGGCAAGTATGGCGGTTGGGGAACCTTCGCTAATTTCATGAAGTACACCGCCGAAGTGAACTCCTTCATGCCGGCGTTCATCATTCCCTTCCTCGCGTGGGCGGCTACCGTGGCCGAACTTTCGCTTGGCATCGGGCTGATTCTTGGCTTCTGGCCGCGCTGGGTAGCCTTCGGCGCCGCAATTCTTCTTTTTCTTTTTGGCACGGCGATGGCCATCTCTTTCGGGATCAAATCACCGCTGGACTATTCCGTTTTTTCCGCATCCGCGGGAGCCGTCTTGCTCGCGCTGTGCCAAAGTCCCAAATCTGGAGGGAACTCATGACCAGCTTTCAAGGAGGAAATATGCGTCGCGTAATCTGGACTACCGTAACAATAGCGGGTGCACTGGCGATTCTGTTCGTCTCAGGTCTGGCGGTACGTGCGGACGACCGAGCGGAACTCCTCAAGGCGCGCGAAGCAGTTTGGCGAGCCTGGTTCGTCAACGATGCAAAGACTCTCGAAGCAATGGTCCCGCCGGACACGATTGTTATCGGTTCCGGCCAGGAAGAGTGGAGGCACCAGGCGGACATACTTCGATCCGCGGCCAAGTTTCAAGCCAGTGGCGGAAAACTTATCCGCCTGGAGTTCCCGCGCACCGAGATTCAGCGCTTCGGCGATGTGGCAATTTTCTACAGCCAATACCTGTATGAGACCGAAGAAGACGGGAAACGATCCGTCACCTCCGGTCGCGTTACCGAGATTTTTGTTCTACGCAACGGGAAATGGACAAATCCTGGCTGGCATACCGACACGGAAAAATAAGAATTACTTGGCCTTAGAGTGCCTGCCGGCCTTCAGCGGCCCCGAGACTTGCCTTCCTGCTATTTCAGACTGGTGTTGCCTCGGCAACTTGAAAAATTCTGTGATAAAAGGGAGCAAAGGGAGCCGAAGAATAATAGTCGCCACTGAAAATCGGGACTCGTCGGCGAAATGCTCTTCGGCGCGTATGGACAAACGAAAAGCAATCGCGCAGCATAGAGGTTGAGGTCACCGAAGCGGATGAAGATTACAATCGCGCACAATCGCAGCAAGGCGGAAGTAATGCAGACGATCGACCGGTCGTTCGACGAAATGTCGAAGCCGAACACGGCCATTCCCGTGCAGTTGGCGGTGAAGTCGAAGAGCTGGCAGGGCTCGGTGCTGAATTTCGAGCTGGCCGCGAAGATGGCCATGCTGAGTACCCCGATTACAGGGACCGTTGAGGTGACGGATACGGATGTAATTATCAATGCCGACCTGGGGATGTTGAACCGCTTCGTTTCGGATGAGACTGCGGCGGAGATGTTCGGGAAGCGGTTTAAGGGGCTGCTGAATTGAGTCGCGAGCGCTGGGAGTTCATGCTGGGATTCTGTCTATGGTCGTACAGAACTCGATGCCCGAGTTGAACCGAGCGAGGCCCGCCCGAAGAAGCCGGGCGGACCTCACCAGGAGCGGTCGGCCGAGATGCAATCAAGTCTTCTTGATAGAAATTGTGACGGGCCGAACCAATTGAAAAGTTAAAGTTGTCTCCGCTGGAACGCGGATATCTTTCTTGCCTGTGTAGGCCGCACCGGCTGTGCCGGCGCCGGCTCCAGCGCCGGCACCGATTGCCGCGCCAACACCCCCGGTCGCAACGCCGCCAATGAGTGCACCCAATGCGGCCCCGCCACCTATGAGGATGCCGTTTCGTTTATTGTGGTTTTTCCCGACGCGGCCTTTGTCGGCGGTGACAATGTCGTAAGACTTTCCATCTATTTCAAGCGTGTCGAGCGTAAGGTCGAGCCGTGCGACGCCGCGCAGGCGGCCAGAAGGGCGCGCTTCAACCACGTGGCCAATGACGCGCGAGTTCTGCGGGATCACAGTCTTGTCATCAACTACAACGGAAGAAGCGAGACTGGCCTGAAATTTGTCACCGGACCGATTTTGCGCACTCGAAAGAGTTTCGTCGAGAACAATGGCTAGATCCGTTCCTTCAGGAACTGTGACCGGCCTGGTGGAACTGAAGAGTCCGCTGAGAAAGCCTGGCTTGGCGGTTGACGGATCTTCATTGCTATTGCTCGCGTGCGAATTTTGCGAGCAGGCAGCTAGGATCGCGCAAAGAAAAAGCGATAGTGCAGACGCGAGCAGTCCATGCCTTCTCGATACCGGCATGCTTTCCTCCTGTGAGGGTGCAGTATTTAGAGCGCAAACGAAGCTCCACGCGGGAGATCTCTAAGCGACTGTCTATAAAGTACTTAGGGGAGTATTAGAGTAACGGGCCTGGGTAAAAATTACGGAAGAAGTTGAAATCCTTCTTGAGCGCAGAAGCTAGATCGAGATGCCTGCAACGCCCCGATCCGATACCACTTTTACTGGGCGGCGAGCGCTTCGGGCTCGGTTTCGAAGATGGAGAAGACTTTGACGAGATGCGTGAGCTCGAGCACCTGGCGCGGGCTGCGCTGCAGGCCGAAGAGGGCGAAGCCGGTCCTAAGCTCGCGGGAAAGCTTGAGGCCCTCGACGAGCGAGGCGACGCCGGCGCTATCAATGTATTTCACGGCGGAGAGATTGATGATGAGGCGAACGGCGTGTTTGTCCTTGAGCTGCTCGACGAGCATCGCGCGGAGTTGCGGAGCGTTATAGAGGGTGATGTCGCCGTTTATGTCGACGATTGTCGCGGTGCCGGATTGTCGAGTGGAGATATTCACGAAGCCCGATTCTAGTTAGTCGTTGCTCTTGCCGGCGAAATGGCGGGACGGCGCCGCCGCTACGCTTTCTCCAAAATCACTTCTGTTGATTTGATGATGGCGCCGACTGTGTCACCAACTTTCAACTTCAGTTCTTCAGCGCTGCGACGCGTGATCACGCTTTCGATAATCACTTCACCCGAGCGGACGACGACGTGCGCCATGATGTCGCCGAGATTAATTTCTTCCACCTTGCCAATGATTCGGTTGCGCGCCGAAAGTCTCATGGGGAGGCATGATACAGGGAGAGGCCGCAGAAGTCGAGCCGTCGCGCCTCGTAACCGCCTGCCTGCGTTTTCACCCCACGAGCTCAAGCGTGCGCTACCTGCCTTACAATGTGTGGGCTCATTTCAGTGCGTTATGTTGCGAGCCGATTGTTCACGCCTCGCTAAGCTTGCGCGCGATGAGCGGGGGAGCCGTTGGTGGGAACCAATCACCGTTTTGCTGAAGTGCGCGTGTTGATCTTCGATCTGGATGGCACTCTGATCGATTCGAAGTTGGACCTGGCGCACGCCGTCAATGCAACGCTTGTGCACATGAAGCGCAAGCCGTTGTCGCCAGAGACAATCTACAGCTATGTGGGAAATGGAGCGCCGATGCTGGTGCGGCGCGCGCTGGGCCAAGGCGCTAGCGACGAGGAAGTGGACACGGGGCTCGCGCATTTCCTGAGTTACTACCGCGCGCACATGCTCGACAACACGGTGCCTTATGCGGGCGTCCGCGAAGGGCTTGCGCTCCTCGAGCGGCATCCGATGGCGGTGCTGACAAATAAGCCGGTGCATTTCAGCCGCGCGATTCTCGATGGGCTTGGTTTGCTGCGATATTTCCGCTACGTCTATGGAGGCAACAGCTTCGAGAAAAAGAAACCGCATCCGATGGGGATCCAGACGCTGTTGCGCGAATTGGATGTGGCACCGCGCGAGGCGATGATCGTCGGCGATTCCGATGTGGACGTGCAAACGGCCCGCAACGCCGGGACGTGGGCTTGCGGCGTCAGCTATGGGCTGGGTATGGAAGGAATGAAGGCCCATCCCCCGGACTTAATGTTGGATAGCTTGGTGGAACTGCCGGAGCATCTGAATGGCCGCAACGTATAGATCCTGAAACCGCGGCAGTTGCTTCCAACGAGTGCGCGCCTGTAGTGCCGGAGATCGGCGGCTCGCGCTGGACGATTGGATCAGATTGGGCAGATGGGAAAGCGATCTAACCCTTTGTGTAGGTGCTTGAGTACCAGGCCCAAGTGCGGCGGAGCCCTTCTTCAAATTCAACGACAGGTTGATAACCGAGGATTTTTCTCGCGAGTGAAATGTCGGCCTGCGAATCGCGAATGTCGCCGGTGCGAGGCGGGTCATATTGGGGCTTGATTTTCTTGCCCGTGATTTTTTCAAGGAGTTTTACCACCTGATTCAGAGTGATTCGCGCACCAGTGCCGCCGTTGAAAACTTTTCCGGAGGCGTCTTTCGCATCGCAGGCGCGCAGCGTCTCGTCCACGATATTGTCTATGTAGGTGAAGTCGCGCGATTGTTCGCCGTCGCCATAAATCACCGGCGGCTGATTCTGAATTACGGCCAGCATGAAGCGCGATAACACCCCGGAATATTGCGACGTGGGATCCTGGCGAGGACCGAAGACGTTGAAGTAGCGGACTGACGCGTTTTCCAGGCCATAGGTGCGGCCGAAAGCTTGCGCGTAAAGCTCTCCAACATATTTGGCGACGCCATAGGGAGAAATGGGCTCGGGCTGCATGGATTCAACTTTGGGTAGTATAGGAGTTTCGCCGTAGGCGGCGGAGGATGCCGCGTAGACGATGCGGCGCACTTTTGCGTCGCGGGCGGCGACGAGAACGTTGAGTGTGCCGTCGATATTCACGTGGTTGGTGTCCAGCGGATCTTTAACGGAGCGCGGCACGGAAGTTCGAGCGGCAAGGTGCAGCACGTAATCGGCGTCCTTGACGGCAGATTGAACGGCGGCAAGGTCAGTGATACTTCCGATGCGAAAATCGATTTTACTGCGCACGGAGGAAAGATTGGTTTCGTTGCCGGCCGAGAGATCGTCGAGGACAACGACTTGGTGATTTCTGCGGACGAGTTCGTCAACGATATTCGAGCCGATGAAACCGGAGCCGCCCGTGACGAGATAGCGCATTGCGGGGATTCTCCTGGGATTCCCGGTTGATGCGCGCCGAGGGATTTGCGGAATGCGGAATCGGACGCGGTGGCCGGCTTGATGCCGTTGGAGTACGCTTGAATATAGCCTAGCCGCTTGGCACGGACAAGGAAGGCGTCGTGTTTACCCTTTGGAGTGCGGCGGCTTGCCGCCGCTTTTCTGAGCCCCGGCTTGCCGGGGCGATTCTGTGCGTGACGATTGTAGGAGCCTCTTGCTTCGCTGCATTGGTAACACCATCGGGAAAGGCGCAATCGCCGGGGCATGGCGCGAAGAACGTCTCGACCGCGTCTCGCGAAGTGCAGGTGCCATTTCGCATCGGCGAGAAGCTCGAATATCGAGTGGCGTGGTCAGGTTTTGCGAATGCGGCGTCCATTGAGCTAACGGTGCCGGAACGCCGCGACTTGATGGGATGGGGGACGTGGCACTTTCGCGCGTCAGCACACACGCTGAGCCCGATGCGTGCGGTCATCGCGGTTGACGATCAATTCGATTCGTACACCGACGCGGCGACACTTGAGAGCCGCCAGTATGAAGCGTATTTGAACGAGATGGGGCAAAAGCAGACGGAGGTTTTTCATTTTTTAGCTGAAGGACAGCGCCCCCGAAGTGACATCGCAGGAGTTATTGTTACCCCGGGGACGCGCGATCCACTTGGGGCGGTGTATGCGTTACGGGGTAACGACTGGCGAGAGGCGCCGGAGTTTCAGGCGCCGGTTTACGACGGTCATGACGTGTACGAAATGCGCGCGCAGCTCGACGTTCCGGCTGAGACGGTGGCAGTAGCGGCGGGAAATTTTTCGGTATCGAAGATCTCAATTCGCTTGCTTCAACGAGGCAAGGAAGTGCCGGGAACGAGCTTTACCGCGTGGCTGGCGAATGATGCCGCGCGAACACCGGTGCTGATGGTCGCAGAGATGCCGTTTGGAAGTCTGCGGGTGGAGTTGGTATCGGCTGTTCAGTAAGCGAAATGGCGGCGACAGCCTAGTTTTCCGGTACGACCCAATCATCCGGTGGGAAATCGATTTGCCAGAACTTGCCTGAAGGCTTGACGAATTCGAGGCCGACCTGCGTTTTTCCGCCTTGCGCGCTGCCAAGATGCACCACGCGGCAATCGATCGATTGCTGAGTGGATTTATTCGAGAGCGTGACGTTCTGTTGCGCAACGACTTGCGCCTCGAGTGCAATCAAAGCGCCATGCGCATTGACGACGAGGGTGCGCGTCTCTTCTTTAAAGTCCTGATCGTTGGCTGTTTTTCCGCTTACGAGAATGGGAACACTCAGCAGGACGCGCATACTGCGGCGGCGCCCAGGATCGGCCTTCCAGCCTGGTTTTGGAGATGCTGTGGTTCCCATGCAGAAACGATAGCTTTCGCAAACGTCGAGGGCAATGGGACTGTCTTACCAGGTGCAGTTTTCAGTTAACAGTGGTCGCGCCCGCCGCAAGTGGTTGATAGCACTAGCAGTTAACGATCTTTTCGCGATTCTGCTTCACACGCCGGGTGGCGTTGCGGGTGTCCACCACGAGTTTGGCGTCGCGGGCAATGGCGTCATAGTCATAACTGGAATGATCGGTAGCGATCAGAACGCAGTCATAGCTGGCGAGGCGCTCGGGCGAGAGCGCGACGGAACGCATGTCGGAAAAATCGTAGTGGCGCATTTTGTGCAGGGCGGCAAAGTAAGGATCGTTGTAATCAAGGGCAGCACCGCGAGCCGTGAGTAATTCCAGGAGCTTCAGGGAAGGCGACTCGCGGAGGTCGTCGACATCTTTCTTATAAGCCATGCCAAGAATAAGGATACGGGACCCTTTGATGGATTTGTTGCGCTCGTTGAGGGCCGAGGCGACCGCGTCGACGACATGGTAGGGCATCGCCGTATTCACTTCACCCGCGAGTTCGATGAAGCGCGTGGCGAAATCATATTCGCGAGCTTTCCAGGACAAATAGTAGGGATCGACCGGGATGCAGTGGCCACCGAGACCAGGGCCCGGATAGAAAGGCATGAAGCCAAACGGTTTAGTGGCAGCGCTATCGATAATTTCGAAAATATCGAGGTTCATGCGTAGGCAGAGCTGTTTCAATTCATTCACGAGCGCGATATTCACGCAGCGGAAAATATTTTCGAGCAGTTTAACCATTTCTGCGGCGCGGGTGGAGCTCACTGGAATCACCTTTGATACGATCTGCGCGTAGAGTCCGGTGGCGGCGCGTCCGCTTGGAGGATTTACGCCCCCGACTACTTTTGGAATCTGCGCCAGGCCGAACTGTTTGTTGCCCGGATCTTCCCGCTCCGGCGAGAAGGCGAGATAAAAATCGGTAGCGACGTTTTCGCTCCCTTCCCCATTCGCGATCGGACAGCGCAGACCAGCCTTCTCGAGGATGGGGAGGACCAACTCTTCGGTCGTGCCTGGATACGTGGTGCTTTCGAGCACGATGAGCTGATTGCGTTGCAAGTTGGGGGCGATGGCCCGCGTGGTGTTCTCGACATAGCTCAGGTCAGGTTCGCGCCGCTCGTCGAGAGGCGTGGGGACGCAGATGAGGACCGCATCCATTTCGCGAAGGCGGGTGAAATCGGAAGTTGCCTCGAACTTTTTTGCGTCTACGTGAGCTTTGATCTTATCGGCGGAAATGTGCTGGATGTAGGATTGGCCGGCATTCAATTTTTCAATCTTGGAATGATCGAGGTCGAATCCGGTTACTCGCTGGCCGACGTCGGCAAACCGGAGTGCGAGAGGAAGTCCTACGTAACCGCAGCCGATAATCCCGATCTTGATGCCCTTATCCGCAAAGAACTCCGGTTTCCGCTCCACATCAGCTCCTCTTGCGCTCATTTATCGGCCAGCAGATTCGAGAATCCGTTCCTTTCAAACAAGCAATAATAGCAGGGGTCCGAAAGCGGGACAAAGATGGCGCCGCGAAATCGCCAGCATGATTGTCAAGCGGCAGACGCTGGGCTATTCTCGCGTGAGTGATCGACATCCATTGCCACATTCTTCCGGGCCTCGATGACGGCCCGGATTCGATCGACATTTCGATCGCCATGGCGGAAATGGCGATCGCGGACGGCATTACGCACGTGATCGGGACGCCGCACGCGCACTCGGATCATGTCTTCGATCCCGTGAAAATCAAGGAGCGGCGCGATGAGTTGCAGCGGATTTTCGAAGGACGTTTGATCTTTGCAACTGGCTGCGATTTCCATCTCAGCTACGAAAACCTGGAAGATATTCGATTCGATCCGAACCGGTATACGCTGAATCAGAAAAATTATTTGCTGGTGGAGTTTGCGGATTTTTCGATTCCTCCTTCGCTGGACCAAGCTCTGCATAACCTGCAACTCGCAGGATTGATTCCCATTGTCACGCATCCGGAACGAAATCCGCTGATTCGCGCGCAACCCGAGCGGCTTTATAAGTGGCTGGGACAAGATTGCTACGTACAGGTGACCGCTCAATCGTTGCTCGGCAAATTCGGAAGATCGGCGCAGGAATGTTCGCAGCGTTGGCTCGCGGAGGGGGCGGTGCACTTTGTGGCGAGCGACGCGCACAACCTGACGTCGCGGCCTTTGCGTTTGAAGGAGGCCTTCGACTGGGTGGCGAAGATACATGGTGAGGACGTGGCGCGCGCGCTGCTGGTGGATAATCCGCGCGCCGCTTTCGAAGGACAGCCGCTGCCTTTCGTGCCGGAAATCAGTGAGGATGGCTCGGGGAAATCCGATTCGCGCGGGCCGGGCGGCAAAAAGCGTTTCTGGTTCTTCTGAATTTTGCGGCCTTATTGAGCGAGAGCCTTGTCCAAAACACCTCCGATTTCCGCTTCGCTCACTTCGCCTGCGGCGTCGTACACGGTCTTGCCGGTTTTATCGAGAACGGTGACGTGCGGAATCGAGCCTGTGTAATGGTTCTTAACCAACTCTGATTGCGCCGGCGAGAGCGGTTTGTCGAGGTCAACGATCACAAAATTGACTCGGCTCCGATACTTCTCGTACAGCGCGACTGTGCGGCGGGCTTGGCGCTTCGAGTTGTAACAACCTTCTCCGTACATGAGAACGTAGTTGACGCGATCGGACGCCGCGCCGGTGTCCATGTGATCGCCGGTGATGAGAGGGCCGTCGTTGCTATCGCTCGAGTAGTCGAGTTTTGGGTTGATCTTAAGATTTTCGCCAGCGTTCGAGGGCGATACGGCAAGCAGCAAAAAAAGAAACATGGCAGCGGCTAGATAGATTCGCACGAAAGATCCTCCACTTCTAGTACGCCGGGCGGAGGCAACTGGATTTACATGGCCGACCCGGACAGATTCGACCATGCCCAGATCAAACGACGTCGAGATCATCAGAACAACTCAAGCACTTCTTCGTAACGCTTGAAGGGCGGAATTAAATAGGCTCCGGCGATTCCTTCGCTGCGGGCCGTTCGGGCCCAATCGAGCATTTTTCGAGCGAGCAGGAAACCTCGGGCGCGCGCGGCGTCGCCGGCAGATTCCATTTCCTTCAGGGTGGCATCAGGAATCACGATTCCGGGCACTTCGTTATTCAGACGCAGGGCTTGTTTGTAGCTGGTGAGCGGCCAGAGGCCAACGAGCACCGGAACTGGTGATTTGCCGCCGAGGCGTTTCAAGAATTTCTGCCAGTGCGCGGGATCGAAGATTGGTTGGGTCATGGCGAAGTGAGCGCCAGCTTGAATTTTTGCTTCGAAGCGGCGCAGCTCTTCATCGATATCTTCCGCAACGGGATTCACAGCGACGCCGATTGTGAAATTCGTGGCACCGCCGAGCGCTTTGCCGGCCCAGTCTGTGCCTTGATTCAGCCGCGCGAGGACTTTGACGAGGCCGATGGAATCGACTTCGTAGACACCGCTCGTTTCGGGATGATCGCCAAGCGATGGCGGATCACCCGTGATGGCGAGGACGTTGCGCACGCCGCCGACGGCCCAGGCGCCGAGAAGCATCGCCTGCAGGCCGATGATATTCGCGTCGCGCGTGGTGAGATGTGGAATCGTCTCGAAGCCGTGAGCTTCGAGTGCGCCCGCGAGCACGAGCGCATCCATTCCGACGCGGGCAAGGGTGCCGCTATTGATGTCGATCGAATCCACATGCCCATTGGCCATGACGCGGCTGACTTGCTCGACGATGCGGTCAATCGAAACTCCTTTGGGAGGATCAATTTCGACAGACACCGCGAATTGCTGCGCTTGCAATTTCTTCCAGAGCTTGCTTTCCGGCTCGCGTGTCTTGAGGCGTTTCGTGCGCTCTCGAGGTTCAAGTACCTCGACGGCGCCAGCCGAGTGTCCATCGGAACCCAATTTCGGTGGGCGTAGCTTTTTCACTGCGACAGCCATCGCGCGAATATGTTCCGGGGTAGTGCCGCAGCATCCGCCGAGCAGTCGAACACCGAGTTCGGCAGCTTCTTCGGCGAAGAGCGCGAAATATTCCGGCGACGATTTCGGGTAAACGATGCGGTCGCCGATGCGCTTGGGAAAGCCGGCATTGGGCATGGCCGAGAGCGGCATGCCGATTCCGTTCAACTCGCGCAGGACCGGGAGTAAGTATTGAGGACCGATGGTGCAGTTGGCGCCGACGGCCTGGACGTTTTTTGCCTTCAGCTTTTCCCAGGCGTCCTGCGGGCGCATTCCGCCCATCGTGGCGCCTTCTTCCGAGTACGTCATTTCGGCGACGATGGGAAGATTCGAGAAGGAGCGAATCGCGTCGATCGCGGCGAGCAGCTCGTCGAGGTCGCTGAAAGTTTCGACGACGAAGAGATCGACGCCGCGTTCTTCGAGCGCGCCAGCCTGCTCTTTGAAAATCGCAAAAATCTGTTCATGAGGCAAATCGCGGACCTGACGCACGATGCCGAGCGGGCCAATCGAACCCGCGATGAGGACTTCGTGCTTGGCGGCTTCGCGCGCTTCGCGGGCGATTTTGACGCCGCGATGATTGAGCTCGGCGACGCGCTCGGACATGCCGATCTGCGCCAACTTGTGACGGTTCGCGCCGAAGGTATTTGTCTCAATGACCTGTGCGCCGGCTTCGATATAAGTCTGGTGGACGCGAAAGACGGATTCGGCGTCGGAGGAATTGAGTTCGTCGACGGAGCGCTGAGGACCGACGGACTCGTAGAGGAGCGAACCCATGGCGCCATCGGCGACGAGGACAGAGTGTTTCAGCCGGTCGTTGAAATCATCAATTCGCATTGAGTGTGTGGTTAGGCCCTCTCGTTGTTACGGCAAGAAGCAAGGAAACAAATATTGTAGCATCCGTAGACGCGACGGCGGGACGAGGCCAAAAGAGACGGCCCCGCGGAATTCGAGCGGGACGCAAACTGCGCGCAGGATGCCCTTCGATGCTCGGGGCAAGCCGGCGCTGTCAGGGAGAGACCCGGAGCTCGGCACCGTGCAGCTTTGTGGAGGAGATGTTGCTTGTATTGACTTCGGGCACGGCATGCCGTGCCCCTAGTGGGGCAGGAGCAACGGCGTCGGCGCGAAAAGCGCGATTTGTAACGATTAGGAATTGGATTAGGCATTTGTTTTCATTGACTTGGCTGATTTTCTAATCGCGGTGTAACGATTAGAATTCCGTTGCCGGATGCGCGAGGCGGGATGAGCCGACTGCCGATTTCGGCGGATAGCGACCCGCTTGGGAGGGTTTACCCAGTCGCCGTTCTTGGTGAGGCAGGAATAGGCGCGCATGGCGCGAAGAATGGTGGAGCCGGTGACCTCGACAGTTTCGGCTTGCTCGATGAGGGAATCGAGGACGGAGTGGAGAGTGGATTTGCGCAGGGCAGTGAGACCGGTTGCAGCGGCGTGGCGGTAGAGAGCCACCCGATGAGGCAGGGCATATACTCTAACGATTTGCTGGGTGCTGCGCCAGTTGAGGTAGTCGAAGTCAATCACGGGGCGATCTTTGTGGTGGCAGATGGTGCATTTGCGGGCGTGGCGGGCGATGTCGGGTTGGGAAACCCTGCGGCGGCGCCGGCCGAAAACTTTGTCAAGCTTCATGTTGCTAACTCCCTTGTTGCCCGCCCTCCTGATTGCAGCGGTGCAGGCTGTTTAAATGGGCCCGACTCATGATAACAGGATAGTAACTAGATTGGCAACACGAAAATTTGAAGGCGGAGCCCGAGGATGGGCGGCGCGGTGGCATCCCCCGGCAAGCCGGGTGTAACAAAGCGGCGGCAAGCCGCCGCACTCCAAATCAGCGGGAGGTGATGGCGACTGGGTCGGTGCGGCGCCAGCAGTCGTAGATGAATTCCCAGTGTTGGTCGAGGCCGGCTTTGAAGGTGACCGTGGCGGAGCGCTTGGTGTCGTCGGCGTAGGTGATGTTGAAGTCGGAGGCTGCGGGGCTCGTCGAGTGCAGCCATGCTTGGGCGTCTTCTTCGGAATGGATTTCAAATGGGGACGGGGGCTCGGCGCGCGTTAGATGGTCGAGGAGGCAGATTTCGGTGGCTTCGCAGCATGATCGCGCGGCAGACGACTGCGCATGGCTGCGATTATCGAGACGCGCGATGAGGCTTCTGAGAACTTCGAGTTGATCGGGAGGCACGGGCAGCGTGGACCAATATTCAAGCAACGGAAGCGCGGCTGGATCTCGTAGGTTCGCGACGATCCAATAATTCTTGGCGCGCTCCGGGTGCGCGTTGAAGAAGCGGAGGAGACGGCGCGTGTCGTTGCCCGAGACGAAATCGGCGAGATGGTAGAGCATGTGATTATAGACCCAGGGATCCTTGGGCCGGGCACCGGACTCAAGCCACTGGAGCAGCGCATTCAGATCTGATTCGTCCATCTTTGGTTGCGGGGGGCGGCGGCCGCCTTCGGGAAATTCCATGGGGACCAGGATATTCGCAGGAATCCAAATGTCCCAGTAGTCGCGATAGACGTAGTCCTGGCGCGTCTGCAGATTACCGTTGAGAAGCTCCCACTGAATGTATTGCGAGGGTTCGGTCTTGAGAAGATCGAGAGCCGCGGGCGCAAATTTCCGGCCGAAGCGGCCCCAGGCATTGATGACGATCTGGTGGCGCTCCCACACATTGGAGGTCTGGCGCGCGAGCCGGCTCCAGTAAGCAACGGATTTGGGGGAGCGCAGGGCGAGCGACTTGAGTGCGATTACGTGCTCCATCATTTCGCAATCGGGCGTGTTCTTGTGAACGATCGCTTCGAGTGCTTGCAGGTCGGCTACTTCTTTATTGGGATCGATGCTGGGCGCGAAAAAGCCGAGCCAATAGGCGGCCATCGCGACGCGCTGGTCGCAGCCGCTCTGAACGATGGCGCGGAGATTGTCGCGGTTACGAGCGGCCGGGGGAATCATGTTCCAGCGATCGTGCATTTCGAAGAGGGCGGGATAGTCTTCGTCGGCAATGGCTGCCTGGGCGAGATTGCTTTCCTGGCCGGCTTCCGCATATTTCTGGATGAGGCCCACGGCGCGCGGCGTGCCGATATTGCGCAGCGCGGAGATTACGACGGCTTGTTTGTACTTGCCGCCGGTGAGGAGATGTTTTTCGAGGACGCCGGTGACTTGTTCCTGATTGCCGCTCATCACCATGGCGTAGACCATCGTGAAAATGGTTTCTTTGCCGTGAAAATCGGGGAGGGCGGGGAGAGTGGGGAACGCGTTGCTTTCGGGTATGAGGTTGTTGAGGACGTTGTCGAGGAGTTCGTTGTAAGGAATCAGTTTCGGATTGTCCTGTTGCAAGACGAGGAGTGCCGAGCGCGCGAGGATATTGTCGATGTACTTGCCGTTGGGATTTTCGGCGATGCGCTTGATTTCCGCGACGGTGACATCTTGCGGGGTGCCGATTTGAATTGTACGAAGCAAGCGGCGCTCGAGCGGCTCGCGGGCGGCGGCAGATTTCGGGTGGAACGCGAAAATAATTATGGTTAGAACGAAAATGATACAGCGTGGCAACTGCGTAAGTTCGAGTGAGTTCGCCGGAGTGCGACGATTCAAGGCTTTTCTTCCGGCGGGATGCGGTACATCGCCGAGACGGAACCGGTGAAATGAACGGTGATATTGCCGAGCAAGTCCTTCGAGGGATTGCGGGGCGCGCTGTGGAAGGAACTCAGTGTCCAGTAGGTGACGGCAACGCCGGGCATCAAGATCTGTTCATCCGATCGTGCATTGAAAGTCAAATTCTCGAGGTCCGAAGGTGGATCGGCGCTCTTGCAGGCATCTTTTGGGGCGGCGGCGGAGCACCACGTCTTCCAGGCGTCGGTGACGCAGCGCTGTTGCATCGCGTGCGTGAACGAATCGACATCGGTGACGCGGTAGAGAACGGCTTCTTCGCGGCGGCCGTTGGCGGCGACAACGGCTTCGCCGAAGCGATCAAGGCCGAGCTCGAGCAGGCGTTGGAGAATTACGTCGACGGGCGCGGAAATGGGAAGCTCGACGTGGAGGCGCTGGATGATTTCGAAGGGCTGTGCGGTATCGGAGGAACCGTTGGGTGGAGGATTTTTCAAGGTGCGGACGCGTTCGAGCAGGATGAGTTTGCCGTGATTTTCTTCGACATATTTCGCGATGGCAGCCACTTGTTTATCGAGGTCGGCTGAGGTGTCGAGCGGTTTGAGGCCTTGCACCGCGACGCCGCCGGCAATGATCGCCATTGAGGGAGCGATTTCACCGGTGCAGGAGCCGAAGAGTTGCGCGGGAAAGGATCCTCGTGGGACGAGGCGTGCCGTGGGTATGCCGAGGCCGGCTTGCTCTTGCGCGCACGCGGGCGAGGCTGCACAGAGGCACATTATGGCAAGGACGAGAGCTGAGAGGCGGCAATTCATGGCGTATTTTATTGTTGTACGTGGGGCGGGAGAGAGTGTCAATGAATCGGGTGGCGGAGGTGAGGGAAGCGGCAACTCGGTCCGATGGCGGTGTTGCTTGTTGTGAAGCGGTGCTCGTCAGAGCACAGGCCCTTCGGTTCGTAGGGTAAACAGGAGTGCCTGTGCACCTAAAGGCGAGCGCGTGGTGTTCCCCCGGCGAGCCGGGGGATTAGAAAGCGCCGGCGAGCCGCCGCACTCCAAATTAGCGGGATTGGGAGACCAGGCCTGAGATTGTGTCCATCAGGTCGAATTTGGTCAGGACTTCGAGTTTGCCGCCGGGCATTTCTACGAAGACGGCTGGGCTGTCGTGGCTGAGGATGTGGGTGATGCGCTCGACTGGGGCGTTAGCGGGAACTTGCGGCAGGGCGGCGCCCATTACTTCGCGGATTACGAGTTTGCGGAGATCTTTTCCCTGGAGGGCGAGATTGAGAATCTGGTCTTCGAAGACGGTGCCGATGGGGTGGTTGTCGTCCTCAAGGACGGGGAGCTGAGAGATATCTTCTTTTTGCATGGTCTGCAGCGCGTGGAAAACGGTTTGATAGGGGCGGACGATGATTAGGTCGCGCGATTTTCCGTTTTGATGTTTCACGCGAATCACGTCTGCGGCCGAGATGGCCACTTCGGCGTCAACGTAGCCGTGCTCTTGCATCCAGCCGTCGTTGTAAATTTTGCTGAGGTAGCGCGTGCCGGAGTCGGGGAGGAAGGCGACGATGAAATCGCTCTTCTTGCCATTTTTCGCCACGCGCAGAGCGCCGGAGACGCAGCCGCCGCCTGAACCGCCCGTGAAAATTCCTTCTTTCTTGGCGAGGCGGCGGGCCCAGACGAAGCATTCTTCGTCGTTTACCTGGATCACGTCGTCGACGATTTTCAGATTCATGGTGCCGGGGAAGAAATCTTCGCCGATTCCTTCGACGACGTAGGTGGTGGCCTTGCCAACTTTGCCGGACTTCACGAAATCGTAGTACAGCGAGCCTGCCGGATCGACGCCGATGATTTTGATGTCGGGATTTTTTTCTTTTAAGTAGCGGCCGGCACCGCTGATCGTGCCGCCCGTGCCCATACCGCAGACGAAGTGCGTGATTTTTCCTTCGGTGTCTTCCCAGATTTCAGGGCCGGTGGTGTCGTAGTGGGCTTGCGGATTCATGGGATTTTCATATTGGTTCGGGTAGTAGGAATTGGGGATTTCGCGCGCGAGTTTTTTCGCGACGGAGTAATAGCTGCGCGGATCTTCAGGTTCGACGGCCGTGGGGCACACGATCACTTCTGCGCCGAAGGCTTTCAGCAAGTCGATTTTCTCGCGCGACTGCTTGTCGTTGATGGTGAAGACGACTTTGTAGCCGCGTGTGACGGCCACGAGCGCGAGTCCCATGCCTGTATTGCCGGAGGTGCCTTCGATAATTGTGCCGCCTGGTTTGAGAACGCCGCGGCGCTCGGCGTCGTCAATCATCCATTTGCCGATGCGGTCTTTCACGGAGCCGCCGGGGTTCATGTAATCGGCTTTCACGTAGACTTCGGGCTCGAGGCCTTTGGTGAGGCGATTGAGCCGGATGAGCGGCGTGCTGCCCATGGTTTCGAGAATGTTCTTGCACTTCATTTGCGGGTCTTTCTCCCTCTGGGGAACTGAAAACACAGCTTAGAGAGTTCGGAAAAATCTGTCCAGCGCAGTTTCGGTGGATGTTCCCGGGTTTCGAGAACGAAACCCGCGTGCGTGATATTCTCTTACCGGCTAGAGCGTTTCAGGGCTTTGTTCGAATCAGATTCAGGAGCCAAAATGGATCGACAAAATATTTCTTCGGGAACGCCGTGGGAGCCGATTGTAGGCTACTCGCGGGCGGTGCGAATGGGACCGTATGTGCACGTAGCAGGTACGACGGCTACAGATGCCAATGGGAAGGTAGTGGGGGAAAACGATGCGTACGCGCAAACGGTGCAGACGATCCGCAATATTGAATCGGCTCTGACGAAGGCGGGAGCTAAGCTCTCTGATGTCGTACGGACGCGAATTTTCGTCGTGAATATTGGCGACTGGGAAAAAATCGGACGGGCGCATGGGGAATTTTTCGGGCAGATCCGGCCGGCGTGCTCGATGGTGCAGGTAAGCGCACTGGTTTCGCCAGAGATGCTGGTTGAAATCGAGGCGGATGCCATCGTGTCGGACGAGGAGAACCCGTCGCGAAAGTAGAGCCCAATCAGGGAGTTGTGAGGGGCAGGAAGTCGTTGTAACAGAATATTCACAATCTGACCGGGCCGTTTTCGCTAGAATCCGGGCTCTATGCCGAAAGAAAACCTGCAAGTTGTAGCGGCTGCCGGCGCGCGAGAAGGTCAGCGTGTGCTGCGCCTTAAGGGGCCCCTGAATATTCAAACCGTTTTCATTTTTCAAGACGCGATGCGCACGGAGACAGGCCCTGCGCTCGTCATCGACTTTAGCGATGTAGAGTTTATTGATTCAGCGGGACTTGGAGCGTTGGTGGCCGCGCATGTGGGTGCTCAAAGAGGCCAGCGCAAACTCGCCTTCGCTGGGATGAACAAGCAGGTGATAGCGCTTCTGGAAATGACGCACGTCTCGCAGCTTTTCAAGACATATCCGACGGTCAAGGACGCGGAGGCGGCGCTAGGTTAATTTCAGGCGTGCGATTCCCTCAATGATGGAGCGGTAGCACGTTCGGCCTCGGGCAGCTTTGGTTCCACCCACTTCAGCACGCCTCGCACTATAAATACGTTCAGGAAAATTGAAATTAAAGATGCGGCGAGAGTGGCGGTGAAAATTTCTTCGCCCACCATCCCGGATTTGCGCGCGACCTCCACCAGAATGAAGGAGAGCTCGCCGATTTGGGTGAGCCCGGCGGCGACGGCGATGGCAGTCCATTTGGAATAGCGGAAAATTCTCATGACAGCGAACCAGATGCCGAATTTTCCGAAGACGATCAGAAGAAGCATGATACCGAGCAGCGGAAGATTGTGGACGATGACCGTGGGAACGACGAGGGTGCCCAGGGAGACGAAAAACATAGCAACAAAAGCGTCACGCAGCGGTAGCAGCGTGGTGTGAGCTTCATGCAAGTCTTCCGAGCCGCTGATAGAAACGCCGGCGAGAAACGCGCCGAGCGCTACGGAAAAACCGAGCGTTTGCGCGAGGGCTGCAGACGCGAGACAAATGGCAATGGCGACCAGCAGGAAAATCTCCGGATCCTTGGTGCGGCGGGCGCGACGAAGGAGCCTCGGAACTACTGTTAGCGCGAGAAATGCAAGAGGGACCAGCAGTAGAGCTGCTTTGCCGAGCGTCCAGGCGATCTTCTGGAGGCGGCCTTCGGAGGGGCCGTTGAAGACGGGAAGCACGACAGTCATAAAGACGACGGCTAGATCTTCCACGAGGGTGATGCCAATCATGACTCGGCCGTAGGTGGTGCCAAGCGCGCCGCGATCGGCAAGCAGGCGCGCCATCACCATTGTGCTCGCAACGGAAATCGTGGCACCGACGACGATACCCTGCGTCGTGCCCCATCCGGCGAGCCAGGAAGCAATGAGGGCGAGCGTGATCGACATCAAAATGCCGAGCGTGCCGCCGCCAAGCGCGACCCACTTAACTTGCATCAGGTCTGGAATTGAAAATTCCACACCGATCGAAAACATCAGCAGCACAACACCGACCTCCGCGAACACTTCGAAGGTGTGCAGATCGGAAAGGTGAGGGCCTGGAGTGAAGGGACTTATGACGACACCGCCGACTACGAAGCCGAGAATAAGTGGCAGCTTCAGGCGCCAGGCGAGCAGGCCGCCCAGTACGGCGGCCAGGAATACATACGTCAAATCGCGAAATAGAATTGGATCCGCTTCCATTATTTTCCCCGAGACTGCCTTAGGCTCTTCTCCGCAGTCGGCAATACTACTCCACCCGTCGCCACTGGCATCTAAGGGTTTTGGATTGTCCTTAATAAATTTTGGAAACATCTCACAAAGGTAGTGACCGACCAGACGTGGCTGGATGCGATAGAATGACCGTTTAATGGAACGATTTTACCGAGCGACGATGAAGATTGGCGGAGGCACGCTTTTTGGCCGCCTCGCGTTTGGATTTCTGGTGGTGTGCGCGATAGGCATCGGCGCGGCAAGCGGAATTCTCTTTGTTTATTCGAGCGACCTGCCCGAGATTCACGCGCTGGAGGACTACCGGCCAGACGTTGTGACGGAGTTGTATGCTGATGACGGCCAATCCATTGGGACCTTCGCGTTGCAACGCCGGATTCTGCTGACATACGGGCAGATTCCGAAAGTCCTGACGGACGCAATCTTTACCACCGAGGATCAGCATTTCGAAGAGCACTGGGGAGTGGATTTTCCGCGGGTGCTGGAGGCGGCGTGGCACGACGTTCGCCACCACGGAATGAAGGAAGGCGCGAGCACGCTCACGATGCAGCTTGCCGGCGGACTTTTCCTGAATCGCGCGGATCGCAGTTTTCACCGCAAGCTGCAGGAAACGATTCTCGCGATCGAAATCGAGCGCCACTATACGAAGGAACAGATTTTCACGATGTACTGCAACCAGATCTATCTGGGTGCGGGCAACTACGGCTTCGAGGCGGCGTCGGAATATTATTTTGGCAAGCCGGTCGGGCAGCTGACGCTTCCGGAGGCTGCGATGCTGGCAGCAATCATTCGAGGGCCGATTTATTCTCCGATTGCGCATCCGGAGCGGGCGCTAGCGCGTAGGAATCTGGTGCTGTCTTTGATGGCGCACGATCGGAAGGTAACGCAAGCGCAAGCGGCCGCCGCAACGAAAGAGCCGCTGGGGCTGCACGTGTCGTCGGCACGCAATGATTTTGCGCCTTATTTCGTTGAGGAAATACGGCAGTACCTCGAACATACCTACGGAACGGCAGCAGTTCATGAGCAGGGCCTGCGAGTTTATACGACGCTGAACGTCGCGATGCAGAAAGCCGCGGAGCAGGCTGTGCGCGATGGATTGCACGCTTATGACCGGCGGCATGGGTGGCGGGGAAATCTGCCGAATATTCTCGCGCAAAATTCCAGCGCGCAGAATCCTTCAAGCAAACTGGACTCATACCAAAACGAGGCCTGGCGTGTCACGCCTGTGAAGGGCGACTACATTCCCGGGCTGGTGACGGCGGTCGAGCCGACATTCGCGACGATTCGAGTTGGCATGTACCACGCGATGTTGACGCCTGCGGATTTCTCGTGGACGGGTAAGAAATCGCCAGCCCAGCTCTTGAAGGTCGGCGATCTCGTTGTGGTTTCGATTAAGGAGGTAGCGGGTTCGACGCTGCACGTGCAACTGGAACAGCAACCTGTGGCGCAAGCGGCATTGCTGGCGATCGACAATCCGACGGGGGAAGTGAAGGCGATGGTCGGCGGATACGATTTCGACCAATCGAAATTCAATCGCGCGACGCAGGCTGTGCGGCAGACGGGTAGCTCATTCAAAGTTTATGTGTACGCGACGGCGCTCGAGCAAGGTGCCTCGCCATTCGACACAATCGTGGATGAGCCGGTGACATTCCGCAGTGGTGGCCAAAACTACTCGCCAAAGAATTACGATTTGAAATTCGAGGGGCGCATCACACTGCGGCGTGCGCTGGCCGATTCGCGCAACGTGCCGGCGGTTCGCTTGCTCGAGCACGTTGGCGTACAGAACACGATCGACATGACGCGTCGATTTGGTATCACGAGCCCGCTTCCCCCGTATCTGCCGCTGGCGCTCGGTTCGGCTGACCTGACCCTGATGGAGCACACTTCTGCGTTCACTGTGTTTCCTGACGATGGGATTCACTTAGAGCCGCACTATATCCGGCGTGTGACTTCTTATGATGGTGCGGTGCTCGAAGAGCCGCGGCCGAAGGTGACCGACGTAGTTCAGCCCGACGTGGCGCGCACTATGACGGCGATGCTCGAAGAAGTGGTGCAGTTTGGCACCGGGGTGCGCGCGAAAGAGCTAGGACGCGTTTCGGCGGGGAAGACCGGCACTACGAACGATTTCACCGACGCGTGGTACATCGGATTCACTCCGCACATCACGGCGGGCGTGTGGGTGGGGAACGACGACAAGCGTGTGTCGCTGGGAAAGAAAGAGACGGGAGCGCGCGCGGCCCTGCCTATCTGGCTCGAGTTTATGCAGCAAGCGGTCGAAGCGTACCCGGCGCAGGATTTTCAAAATGTGGTACCGCTCGAAAGGGAAGCAGGCGGACATCAGGTAAAGGTGGATACACCGGACACAGCGCCACCTGCGGATGCCGCCGAGCAGGGATTGACGCAAACGCAGGCCTTGCCGCCGGCAAAGACGTCAACGCCGCCAGCAAAAACGCCCGTAATGCCGCCGTCAGCGGTGACGCCAGCGGCCGCCGCTGCTGTGGTGAAACCGTTAGAGAAAATTTCGGTACCCAAGCCGAATTAGCACTGGCATTTATCGCGCTGCAAACAAATTCAAAAATTAAGAAGGCTTTGTTGACCTCTGAAGACGCAAGAGGATGGTGCCAGCTACGCGAGGCTTTCGCCGAATCCAAACCGGCCCGGCAAGCCGCACTCCAAAAGGGCTGTGCCGAGCGGAGAGTCGATCAAAAAGTTGATTCGAAGGCTCGGAAGCGACGCTCCAGCTCCCATTGTTGCCGGGCTCGTTCGTTTGATTGCAGAAAGGTAGCGCAATCTGCGCTGGGGCTTTCCGCACCGAGGGAGTCTGCCGAGCAGGCTGCACGCGTGCGAGAGAAATCATCTGGTGTTGCCCAAAGGCTGGGCCCCGGCAAAAACGCGTGTTCGAGACCGGTGCGCACGAGCTTTTTCAAGTCGGTATAGCGCAGATTGTAGGTTTGAACCGCTCGGACATATTCATGGCTGAGATCGATGCGGGATACACCTTCGTCATCGGTTGAGAGCGCAACGGGAACGCCGAACTTGCGATAGAGCGGGAAGGGGTGCGAGTTTCCCGTGACGCCGAGAACCACATCGTTACTGGTCAGATTGATTTCTACCATCACGTGCTTCGTGGCCAGTTCCTTCAGCAAATCGTTGGGACGATTTTCATACATCACATCGACACCGTGACCGATCCGCTCGGCGTGTCCTTCGTTAACTGCGAGGCGGACATGACAACAGAGACCTTCATAAGTAACCAGTCCCGGCGCGATTTCTCCGGCGTGTAAGGTGATGTGAACCTTCGGATAGATGCCGTGAAGAAAATCAACCATGTGCATTTGGAGCGCGTAATCGGTCATCGGGATGTAGCCGTCCTCGGGCATCACGAAATTGATACCGACGACGTGCGGATCGACTGACGCCACCTCGAAGCCAAGCAGCGCCTGCGCGAATACCTGCTGCTTCGGAAAACCGCGAAGCACTTGATAAAGGAAGCGGATTTCGACATTGCAACCGGCGGCGGCATCGGGCCGCCCGCAATGCTGGCGATCGCTTCGAAGCTTTTCGGCCCGATCCCAATGAGCGCGAGCAACTGCGACGTCATCGCGCAGACCGTGATCGAGCAGCGACTGGCGAAATTTGGCGAGATCATCCTGCCAGCCGAGGTCATTCGCGATCTGAATCGTGTGGGCGAACGGCGGCGTGTCCATCAATTCGAGGTACTGCTCGTTCTGGGCGGCGGCGCGGGAGGAAACTTCATCAAGCCATTCGCCGGTATGGCGCGGATCAATGACCAGAAATTTTGCGAAGGCGTCGAAAAAGTGATCGTGGCCGCTCACGCCTGCTGAAGGTACGAATGAGCGCATCGAAAAAGCGTCGATAAGCGAATCGTAGAGGTGTTGGTCCTCGAATGCGCGCGAAACCGCGATGTGTCCTTCGCCACAGACGGGCTGCGGCGGGATGCTGCGGGTCATAGCTTCGGTTTTGAAGAGCGAGAGTGTGTCGAGATCGACGCACAGCTTGTCGTCAACTCCGTCGCGGATCCAGGATTCGGCGTACACGGCGCCGGCCAGGTGGTTATGAAGGTCGGTGCCTTTGGGCATGCGCACGAGAAATTCGCGCAACTCGAGCGGATTCTGGCGGACGGAGTCAAGCGCGCGAGCGGCGCGTTGTTCAGCGATGGAACCAGAAGCGATTGGCGGCATGGGGGTGGTTTTTCGAACCGTTGACTGAGCAAGCGTGAGGCTAGGACTGAGAAAAATGACAAAGAGGAGGATCGAAAAGATTCCGGATGGCCGCAAACACCTTAGAGCGTTGAATCGCATTGCTTCGCACTCTCCCGAGGTAATGGGCGAAACTGTACCACGCCGGGTGATTCATTTGCGGCTGAACGGATCCCATCCACGAGCTTCGAGAGGCATCGCGGAGCCCTCACCTCCTACGAGGAGGATCTTGCGGCTGGGGGTAATTTCGCCGATGCAGGTAATACTCTTAGAATCGGGTGCGGCCCGTAGCCCCTTCGCCCGCCGCGGAGGGACCGTGAAAAGCAAGCCGTAGTCGTCGCCGCCGTGAAGGGCGAGTTGGAGGGAATCCAGTTTCGGCTTCCTGGTATTGCGGAAGAGGCTCGCCGGGACCCCAACGCATGGCAGGCGGTGAGCTTCGATTCGGGCCCCAACCCGGCTGGCGATGCAAAGGCGGGACAGGTCGGTCGAGAGGCCGTCGGAGATGTCCATCGTCGCCGTTGCGACTCGGTTTCGGGCGAGCCATTCGCCAAGTTTCATTGGAATTTGAGGGTATAGGTGCTGATGCAACACATCTTGAAGCTCGCCTCGGTGCGTCAGGTTCCTCCGGACAAGCTCTAGACCGAGCTGTGCTCGGCCGAGCTTCCCAGTAACATATATAAGGTCGCCAGGGCGTGCGCCCGACCGGGTAAGCGCTGCGCCGCGAGGCACCTCGCCCAGCACGGTGATGCTGACCGAGACAAATCGGCTTTTGGTGGTATCCCCTCCGATTAGGCGCATTCCAAGATAGCGAGCCGCGCGAGCCATTCCTGAGAGAAAAGCGTCGAGCCATATCCCAATTCGGGACGCTGGTAGCGCGAGGGTCATTAGAAAGTATCGGGGCGATGCGCCCATGGCAACAAGATCACTGGCGGCGCGGACCAATGATTTGTAGCCGATGGAGTCAGGAGGATGCACTTTCGCCAGAAAATGGACTCCTTCTAAAGAGGCGTCGCAGCTCAAAACCCAGTCTTTGCTGCCGTTGGGTGACAAAATTGCGGAATCATCACCTATGCCTAGACGCAGCGCACCCGACGAAAGGCGTCCCACAATGGAAGGAACTTTCCTGGCAATTCTTTCGACCAGTTGGTCTTCTTTGTGCATGCCTGAACTTCAGTACAGTTGTAGCCGAGTTCGCCGATAGAGTAAGGTAGAGCTAGGAGTATTATAGACTTAGGGTGGAGTGGGAAAGCAAAGAGCCAAGGTGCCTCTAGGCGGAAGGACGATTAGGGTTGACGGCAGGCGATATGCTCTCTACAATCCGTGCCGTTTCGAACCAAAGCTCGCGGTTCAGACTTCTGAGGGAAACGGCTAGCCGTGGTGTGGTGCGCGCGGCATTCGGCCAACTGGCATAAAGCTAATTCAGGACAAAACTGAAGATGAAGAGTAAGTCATACACGTTTTTTATTGCCTCGAGCGCATCGGGTGGGATGCGGCGCTTGCGGGTGCCTTTCTACGTACTGAACCTGCTGATGGTGTTGGCCATCGTAGGCGGGATTACGATTTTGGCGGGTATTGGGTCTTACTCCCGGATGCTGTTGAAGGCGACGAACTATAATTCGCTTCGGCGCGAGCAGGACAATCTGAAGCAGCAATATAAGCAACTGCAGACGGAAGTGAAGGACACGAACCAACGCCTGAACTCGCTGCAATCGCTCGCGAGCGAAGTGGCTATGGCTTACGGGTTGAACCGCTTCCAACAGACCCCTTTTGCAATCACGGACGTCACCGAAGGGACGACCGCGGAGTTTCAACAAACGCTCGACCAGTTCAGCTATCTTGAAAAAAATGCCTCGCTCGTGACGGTGTCGAATGGTGGATTGCGGTTGATGCCTTCCATGCAACTCAGCGCGCTTGGAATCGTGCCGACGTTGTGGCCTGTGGTCGGTGAAATCACCGGTCATTTTGGCGAGCGGCTCGATCCGTTCAGTGGTGAGGGAGCGTTTCACGCCGGGATGGACATTGCGTCGCATTATGGCGACGGCGTTCGGGCTTCAGCTGACGGAGTGGTGACGGTCGTCGACCGGCGTGCGGGCTACGGCAAACTGGTTGTAATCGATCATGGTTTCGGCGTCACGACGTGGTACGGGCACCTCTCGAATTTCAACACGCAAATGGGAATGCATGTGAAGCGCGGCGACGTAATCGGCTATGAGGGCGCAAGCGGCCGTTCGACTGGCCCGCACCTGCATTACGAAGTTCGGATTTACAACACACCTGTGAATCCGTGGCGCTACCTGCGCAATATTCCCACCGCTGTAGCGGCTGCTGATTAGTTCTAGTTAAACCTGCCAGATTTTGCCTATCGGATTTGTCTCGACGTGCCAGACCTTTTCAGAAGTACTCCCGCCGTCATTACTCGTGTCGGTGTGCGATGATGGGCTCGATGCCAACGGTGCTGCGGGCGGGAACGTAACAGGCGAGCAGAGCTGCGCCGAACAGAGCCACCGCAACGGAAAGCAATGTGAGCGGATCTGTGGGGCTGATCCCATAAAGGACGCCCTGCATCAGGCGAGTGGCTGCCAAGGAACCGACGAGACCAGCTACCAAATATCGGTCAGGCGTTTTACCTCGAGGACTTCCGGAATTGAAGGCTCACACAGCTCCTGTCAATGAGCAAGGGGAGAGGGATGGTGTTCGCTAAGCATTTCAGGCGTGATATCGAGACGAAGGCGGACCCAGCGGTCCTGGCGCGTAATTTTCAATTCGCGGATGACAGCCTGCACGAACGCGCCTTGTTCCTTGGTCATTTGGCGGAGCGCTTTGGGATCGGAAAGCGCCATCGAGCCGACCATCCGGAAGCCGTCGAGCAGCGTGGAAATCTCGAAGGCGCTTTTCACCGAATCGCATTCCGCATCGAGAGCAGCGGCGATGTCGTTTCCGACCGGCTTTCCCGCGAGCGACAGGCCGCGAACACTTCGCGCCAGTTTTTCGAGCTGCGGGGCGTTGGCGAAATTCGCGTAAAAGCTTTGCGGTAAATTGTCCGTGCGGGCGACCGCGAAAATCGGAGCGCCTGCTACACGATTGAGTCGCGCCTTCATCACCGGATCGCGCGGCGACGGCTTCAAGGATTGGGCCAGCAAGCGGCGCGCATTGCTTCCGCTTGCGATCGCGATTCGTGTGGGTGAAAGAAACTGAAAAAAAATGGTTGGATTGCCGGGGACCTCGTATGCCATCGGGTTTGTGGACGGCACGATCTTGCCGGTGCGCAAAGCATAGGCCTTGATTTTCTGTTGATCGAAGCGACCGTCCGCTATCGCGAGCACTCGGTTCTCACCGATGCCACCTCCAGGCTCGACCGCGAAACTCTGTGGCCAGAAGGCGATGGCTGTTTTATCCAGGTCGCGCGTGTAGTCGAATCCTGTCTGACGGACGAATTCCGCATATTCACGATCAGCCTCGGGTCCGGGCGAGGTTAGACCAAGCAGTCCTGCGAGGGGAGAATTTTTCAATACGCGCAACGCGGCTACATCGATGTAGCCTATAGCGGGTGCGTCTGATGGGAGCTCGCTCAGCAGATCCGGAGGAGCGGCGGCAGTAATCCCAGGAAGCGATGGCGGCGGTGGCGGGGTTGCCGGGCCAGCCGGCCCGTTTAGCTCGCCCGCTCGGTGACGATAGAAGTAAAGACCGACGCCCCCTGCAGCTAACAGGACCAGGATGATGACTGCGATTAATGCTCGGCTCGTCGAAGAGAGAGTCAAGAAGCGAGTATAAGTTTAGGGCAGGGTGGTGTAAAGTTTGTGCCCCTGAATGCATGTAAAATGGAAAGAGATGAGCTGTTGCTTCTGCAAACGCAACCAAACTAGCATCAAAAACTTCCAATTTATATCGGTGAGAAGCGCGGTGGGGGAGAGGCAGTTGTCACTGAAATGGAATTTAATGCGGCTCGCGCTGCTGGCCGGAATTACGGTCGCGCTGGGGCCCATAGCATCAGCGCAGTCAACGACCAGCGCGCCATCTAATCCGAAACCGGCGCCTGCAACTGGCGCATCTGCTTCGGTTCCCACGCTGACTGCGGATCAAATTCTTGAGAATTATATTAAAGCGATCGGCGGCCGCGAAGCCTGGAAGAAACTAACGACGCGAATTTCAACCGGGACGATCGACGTTCCGGCGATGAATTTATCGGGGCTTGTTATGGTGAAAGAGAAAGCTCCGAATCGAAGCGTTTTTACGGTCAACTTTAACGGTGCTGTTTTCCAGCAAGGTTTTGACGGAGCGACCGGTTGGTCATCCGATCCGCAGAACGGATTGCGCGAACAAACTGGCGACGAGCTCGCGGAGACGAAGCGCGACTCGGATTTTTATCACCCGCTCGATTTGAAGCAGGTCTATTCGAAAATCACGGTAACGGGCACGGATAAGATCGATGATCGCGACGCGTACGTTGTAGAAGCGTCGTCTGGCGAACTTGGTACCGACAGGATCTACTTCGATGCACACAATGGATTGGTGCTGCGAATCGTTGGCCAGCATCACACACTGGAAGGCCCGGCCGTCTTTACCGAGGATTTCAGTGATTTCCGTGAGGTCGACGGAATCAAGCTGCCGTACACGGTGCATCAAGAAAGTCCGAGCTCGACGTTTACGATCAAGTTCACCGAGATACGGCATAACGAAACACTCGACGACACGATATTCGCGAAGCCAACTGCTGCGCACTAGGTTACGAGAATGCACGTTTGCAGAAATAAGTGCTTTACTGGCAATGGTTTTGCCGGAGCTCAGATAGTTGCTTGCAATTCGATTGCCTCTGTGATATTTTTGTTGGGTTTGAGCAGGGCTGGCGTAGCTCAGTTGGTAGAGCATCTGATTTGTAATCAGAGGGTCGGGGGTTCAACTCCCTCCGCCAGCTGAGTTTTGAGGGACAGGGATTTTTGGCAAGGTTGCGGACGGATTCCTCGCGACAAAAGCGCTAGGGCTGGTGTCTTCCGACACGAGCCCTTTCTGCATTGCGATGTTCCCCGTACAGATGTCCGGTCGTGTTCTGGTTGTTTGCGCGGGACGATGCAGTTGTGTCCCGAAGATTTTTTGGCGGGACATGATCGAGCGTCCCGAACGAATTTGCGGGACGGGTGGGTGAGTGGCTAAAACCAGCAGACTGTAAATCTGCCGCTCCTTGCGGGCTACGGAGGTTCGAATCCTCCCCCGTCCACCAGCGACTCGTAGGAGCTGAACGAGAGGTCAATGAAAACGTTCAGCGAACCAGCAGCGAAATCACAGAGCTGACCATACGCGGCGTTGCTTTGGGCGAAAGAGAAATTTGGGAGGCGTCAGGGAAGCCGGTTCGAGCCTGGGTAGCTCAGTTGGTAGAGCGCGTCCTTGGTAAGGACGAGGTCACCGGTTCAATCCCGGTCCCAGGCTCCACGCAGCAGCGGGCGGCAGGAATCAAGGTGGGAATGAGCGGGGGTAACTCAGTGGTAGAGTCTCTGCCTTCCAAGCAGATGGTCGCGGGTTCGAGCCCCGTCCCCCGCTCCATTGTGGTGACTGAAAAATGAGACGTCGGAAGTTTGAAGCGGAAATAATTGGATTCAGCGCGGCAGCAGCCGCGAACCTCCGGCACGAGTGAGGCGAGATGGCGAAGGAGAAATTCGAGCGCAGTAAGCCGCACGTAAACGTGGGGACGATTGGGCACATCGACCACGGCAAGACGACGTTGACGGCTGCAATTACGAAAGTGCTTTCCAAGAACAACCCCAAGGTGCAGTTTCGGGCGTTTGATTCGATTGACAACGCTCCGGAAGAGCGCGAGCGCGGAATCACGATTGCAGTGTCGCACGTGGAGTATGAGACGCCGAACCGGCACTACGCGCACATCGATTGCCCGGGCCACGCCGACTACATCAAGAACATGATTACGGGCGCGGCGCAGATGGATGGAGCGATTCTGGTAGTAGCAGCGACGGACGGTCCGATGCCGCAGACCCGCGAGCACATTCTTCTCGCGCGGCAGGTGGGCGTGCCGTACATCGTGGTGTTTCTGAACAAGTGCGATGTGGTGGAAGATCCCGAACTGCTTGAGCTGGTCGAACTCGAAGTGCGCGAGCTTTTGAAGACCTATCAATTTCCGGGCGACACGGTTCCGGTGGTTCGCGGCTCGGCGCTGAAGGCTCTCGAAGGCGATGCGAAGTGGGAGAAGACGATTCTGGAGTTGATGGAAGCGGTGGACAAGAACGTGCCGTTGCCAGTGCGGGATATCGAAAAGCCGTTCGCGATGCCGATCGAAGATATTTTTTCGATTTCTGGTAGAGGCACGGTGGTGACAGGGCGAGTCGAGCGCGGCAAAGTGAAAGTGGGCGAAGAAATCGAGATTGTGGGATTCCGTCCGACGATGCGCAAGACGGTGACGGGCGTGGAGATGTTCCGCAAGCTGCTCGATGAAGGAATAGCGGGCGACAACGTCGGGTTGTTGCTGCGCGGCACGGAAAAAGATGAAGTGGAGCGCGGTCAGGTGCTGGCCAAGCCTGGCTCGATCACGCCGCACACGAAGTTCAAAGCGGAAGCGTACGTATTGACGAAGGAAGAGGGCGGGCGGCACACGCCGTTCTTCACGGGCTACCGGCCGCAGTTTTACTTCCGCACGACGGACGTGACGGGAGACGTGAAGCTGCCGCAGGGAGTGGAGATGGTGATGCCGGGCGACAACATATCGGTAGAGATATCGTTGATCACGCCGGTAGCGCTGGAGAAGGGATTGCGATTCGCAATTCGCGAAGGCGGCCACACGGTGGGCGCCGGCGCAGTTGCTGAGATCATCGAGTAAACGACCATGCGAGAAATCATCACACTACAATGCGGCGATTGTAAGAACCGCAACTACACGACCACGAAGAACCGGAAGAAGCATCAGGACCGGCTCGAGACGTCGAAATTTTGCAATACGTGCCGGAAGCACACAGCGCACAAAGAGGTCAAGTAGAGCGGTACGGGCGGCCCGGTGACTGGAGAAGTAG
This sequence comes from uncultured Acidobacteriota bacterium, assembly GCA_963729525.1. Taxonomy (GTDB): domain Bacteria; phylum Acidobacteriota; class Terriglobia; order Acidiferrales; family UBA7541; genus Palsa-295. The sequence continues at coordinate 109,998 of CAVSOB010000002.1, read as the reverse complement.
CGAAGCCGGATCCCGGAGCTGGCACAGACCAGGTCTGGTTCTGTTACATGCTGAAATGCAGGGATGGTTCGCTCTACGTGGGAATTGCAATTGATGTGGATGAGCGAATCAAGCGTCATAACTGGGGAGTTGGTCCCGAGTTCACGGCGCGACGGCGGCCAGTCGAGCTGATCTGGTCGGAATGTTGTGGGACGGTGGCAAAGGCGCGGCGGCGCGAGAAGGAAATCAAGGGTTGGAGCCGCGAGCGAAAGCTGGAATTGCTGAAGAGGCGCAAGGTAGACCATCGGCTTGCCCTGAAAGCGCCGTAGGCGCTTGAAGGGTCGACAAGCATTGAGAGGGGCTGCCCTGACAATTGCGACGGCCAGGGTAAACCCTTCGACCCGCCGCTGGCGGGTTCTCAGGGTAAAGGGGAGTAGGTTCAACGGTAGACCATCGGTCTCCAAAACCGAGAGTGGGGGTTCGAATCCCTCCTCCCCTGCCAGCTCTTTGCAGGAAGCGCTGGCGGGCGGTTGGAAAAAGTTTGACGGGGCAAAGGCGGTTAGGTTGATGGCACAGGCAGCGAGAACGAATCGGGAAGAAGCAAACGAGAAAGTCAGCGGATTCGCGCTGCTCGAGCCTGTCGGCAAGCTGGCTACGTATCCGCGTCGGCTGCGCAGCTTCCTGCACGATGTACGCGTTGAAATGAAGCAGGTGAACTGGCCATCGCGCGCGGATGTGATTTCGACAACGGTGGTCGTCGCAGTCACAGTGGCTTTTTTCGGAGTCTACTTTTTTCTGGTCGATAGCGGATTCAGCTATCTGATTCAACGGGTGCTCAAATACTTCAAGTAACGGGAACAGGCATGTCTAAGCAGTGGTACATCGTCCACACCTATTCGGGGTTTGAGAAGAAGGTGAAGGAGAGCCTGGAAGGTCGCGTGGCGGCGTTCGGGCTCGGTGAAAAAATCGGTCAAATCATCATCCCGACCGAGTCGGTGGTCGAAGTGCGCGGCGGCAAGAAAGTGATTTCGCCCCGCATGTGCTACCCGGGCTACGTGCTGGTCGAGATGGATATGGACGACTACACCTGGCACGTCGTGCGTTCGACGCCGCGTGTCACCGGTTTCGTCGGCTCCGGACAGACGCCTTCGCCGCTTACAGAAGAAGAAGTACAGAACATTTTGAATCGCGCGACGACCACGGCGGAAAAACCAAAGCCCAAGCTGTCGTTCGATCGCGGCGAGAAAGTGCGCATCGGAGAAGGGCCGTTCGCGAATTTCACGGGTGTTGTGGAAGAGGTCAATTCCGACCGCAGCACACTGAAAGTTTCGGTCACGATTTTCGGCCGCTCAACGCCGGTCGAGCTGGATTTTGCACAGGTCGAAAAAGTGGCATAACGCGCGTTCGGCGGAACGCGCGCGGAAATAGGCAGGGGAGCACTCAATCATGGCAAAAAAGGTTCAAGCAATGGTAAAGCTGCAGTTGCCGGCAACGAAGGCGACACCGGCGCCGCCCGTGGGCACGGCGCTCGGGCCGCACGGCGTGAACATCATGGATTTCTGCAAGCAGTTCAACTCCAAGACGTCGAAAGAGCCGGATGGAATGATCATCCCGGTTCTGGTGACGATTTACAGTGATCGTACCTTTACTTTCATATTGAAGACGCCGCCCGCTTCCGAGCTTTTGAAGCGCGCCGCGGGAATCGTAAAAGGCTCGCCCGAGCCGAACCGCAACAAAGTGGCGAAAGTCACCCAGAAGCAGATCGCTGAAATTGCGAAGACGAAATTGCCAGACCTGAACACGACGAGTCTTGAATCGGCGATTCGCACGATCATGGGCACCGCACGCAACATGGGAATCGAAGTCGAAGCGTAATGGCAGGCCAGAAGTAGCGAGTTGAAGTCCGAGTTAAAAAGCGGGAGAAAAACTGATGGGTCGCAGTTCGAAAGATGGTGGCAAGAATATTGATCGCGCCCGCAAGCTCGTCGAGGCGCGCCCTTACCGTCTCGAAGAAGCCGCTGAACTTCTTCGCAAAGCGCACTTCGTGAAGTTCGACGAAACAGTCGAATTGGTGCTCAACCTCGGCGTCGATCCGAAGCAATCCGACCAGATGGTTCGCGGCACGGTAGTGCTGCCGCACGGCCTGGGCAAATCGAAGCGCGTGCTCGTCATCGCCAGCGGCGACAAGCAGCGCGAGGCGCAGGATGCGGGTGCGGATTTCGTCGGCGGCGAAGATATGGTCCAGAAGATTCAGGAAGGCTGGACGGATTTCGAAGCCGTAATTGCCACTCCAGACATGATGAAGTCGGCCGGCCGCCTCGGCAAAGTCCTGGGCCCGCGCGGATTGATGCCGAATCCAAAAACCGGAACGGTCACATTCGAAATCGCGAAGGCGGTGCAGGAAGTGAAAGCCGGCAAAGTGGAATTCCGGCTCGACAAGACCGGAATCATTCACTCACCCGTGGGCAAAATCAGTTTCACTGCCCACAATCTGGCCGGAAACGCACAGGCGCTGCTCGCCGCCATCATCAAAGCCAAGCCCGCGGCAGCCAAAGGCAAGTACATCAAGAAAATCACGCTCACCTCCACGATGGGTCCGGGCGTGCCAATCGATCACGCAGAAGCAGACGCAGCCGTAGCGGTTGCGGCGTAACAGCGCAAGTAGCAACGAGCGTAAGGAAGGAGTTCGGCATCATGAAGAAGAAGGCCGAAAAGCTGAGCAAGTCGGAAGAGCTGCGAAGCCAGCTCGCCACGGTTTCAACCGTGATTCTCTCCACGTTTCAGGGAATCACCGTCGAGCAGGATACGAAGCTGCGCCGGTCGGTTGAAGCGGCGGGTGGACATTACGAAGTGGTGAAGAACACGGTGGCCGAGCGTGCCGCTGCCGGAACTCCGGCAGAAGGTCTGCTCAAGAATTTGAAGGGCACGAATTCGATTTCGTTCACAAAGACCGATCCGGTAGCCCTTGCAAAGATTCTCACGAAGGTCGCGAAGGACGTTCCGGCATTTCAATTCCGCGCGGGATTCGTCGAAGGTCGCGTCATCTCGATTCAAGAGATCAATCAACTGGCGCAGCTGCCGAGCAAGGAAGAACTGATTAGCAAGATCATGTTCATGCTGAATTCGCCGGCGCAGCGAGTGGCGACGGCGCTGGCAGCTCTGCCGCGCAATCTGGCGGTGGTAACGAGCGAAGCGGTGAAAGCGGGGAAGTTCAGCGGGGGCAGTGCGGCGGCGCCAGGAGCACCAGAACTAGCTGCGGCTGAGCCGGCACCCGCAAGCGTTCCAGCTCCCGAACCGGCCGCGAGCGAACCGGCGCAGTAGGCGATCGCGCCGCGAAGAGTTCAGTAAAGAGATTCTGGGCAATGTTTTGAGGCACGGGTTTTTTGGTAAACGGTTTTTAATTTCGAGGAGGATGCAAACGGCGATGGCAAGCAAAGTGGAATCGATTCTGGAAGAACTCAAGGGACTGACGCTTCTCGAAGCGTCGGACCTTGTGAAGAAGATGGAAGAGGCGTTCGGCGTCTCTGCGGCGGCGGCAGCTCCCGTGATGGTGGCGGGTGGCGGCGCGGCAGCGGGTGGCGGCGCTCCGGCGGAAGAGAAGACGGAGTTTGCCGTCGTTCTCACCGAAGTCGGCGCGAACAAGATCAATGTGATTAAGGCAGTCCGCGAAGTCACCAGCCTGGGCTTGAAAGAAGCCAAGGATCTGGTGGATGGCGCCCCCAAGACGGTTAAAGAGGGCATCAACAAGGACGAGGCTGCCACGATCAAGAAGAAATTCGAAGACGCCGGAGCCAAGGTCGAGATTAAGTAGTGCTGGCAGCCTGTGAGCGGCCCGGTGCCGTGGCTGCAAGGGAATTCGCGTACGCGCGCGCTCCTTTCGAATTTAAAACCTAAAAAAATGTCCTTCCCGGACTGGCGGGGCGGGTGTCTATCCGCTTCGCTGTTTCCGGCTTTGCCCTGATAAGGATGGTTCCATGAGCAATCGTAATGGTGTTCGCGTCACTCGGGAACGGGAGCGTCTGGACTTTGCCAAGATCAAGACGGCCGTCCAGATTCCCAACCTGATTGACGTACAGAAGAAGTCATATCAGCGCTTCCTGCAAATGGATTTGCTGCCGAGCGAGCGCGAGGATACCGGTCTGCAGTCCGTGTTCACGTCGGTATTTCCGATCCAGGATTTTCGCGGACTTTCGCAGCTCGATTTCGTCGACTACGCCATCGGCAACTGGGAATGCAAGTGTGGCCACCTGCGCGGCCTGCACCACTTGCGCGCCACCTGCCGGAATTGCGGCGCATCCGTTGTTACAAACCCTTATAAGACCGGCGATGTGTTGTGCGCGAAGTGCGGCACGTTCAACAAGAACACGCCGACGTTCTGCAACAAGTGCGGTGATCCGGTTACGCTGCAGCTCAAGTACGACGTGAATGAGTGCCAGGAGCGCGGCATGACGTACTCCGCGCCGCTCAAGGTCACAATCCGCCTCACGATTTACGACAAGGATCCCGATACCGGCGCGAAGTCCATTCGCGACATCAAGGAACAAGAAGTTTTCTTCGGTGATATTCCGCTGATGACGGAGAACGGCACGTTCATCATCAACGGTACCGAGCGCGTGATCGTCAGCCAGTTGCACCGTTCGCCGGGCGTGTTTTTCGAGACTGCCAACAACCGCAGCTACTTCCTCGGCAAGATTATTCCCTATCGCGGCTCGTGGGTGGAATTCGAGTACGACACGAAGAACATTCTCTATGTCCGCATCGACCGCAAGCGCAAATTCCTCGGCTCAATTTTCCTGCGCGCGCTGGGGATGAAGTCGAATGAAGACATCCTGCGCACATTCTATCAAGTAGAACGCATCACCTTGCGCGAGGGCGATCTTTTCTGGAACGTTTCCGAAAGCCTGATTGATCGCAAGCTCTCGAAAGAAATCAAGCACCCGCGCTCGGAAGATGTTCTGGTCGGAGCGCACAAGCGCATCACTGAGCCGCTGTACAAAGAACTCGTCAAGGCTCGCGTGAATCAGGTGGAAGTGGGCACTGCGGACCTCGAAGGCGCGGTCACTGTGGGCGAGCTTGTGAATCGCCAGACCGGTGAAGTGCTGCTCGAAGCCAACAAGCCGCTTACGCCCGAGATGTGGGCTTCCATCGCCGAAGCGGGCATCACGGAGGTTGACGTCTGCTTCCCGGAGCGCGACGACGTCGGGGTGATCGTGAGCCGCACGCTTGAAAAGGACACGATCCGCACTCCGAAAGAAGCGCTGATCGAAATTTACCGCAAGCTGCGTCCCGGCGATCCTCCCACGCTTGAAACCGCGACCGCGCTCTTCAACGGCATGTTCTTTGACGCGCGCAAATATGATTTCAGCAAAGTGGGCCGCCTGAAGTTCAACATCAAACTCGGCCTGGAGACGCCGCTCGATAAGCGAACGCTCGACCCGTCAGACTTTGTCGCGGCGATCAAGTACTTGCTGAAGCTGCGTAAGAATATCGGCGCGGTGGACGACATCGATCATCTCGGCAATCGCCGCGTCCGCGCGGTGGGCGAGTTGCTCGAAAACCAGTTCCGCATCGGCCTGGTCCGTATGGAGCGTGCGATCAAGGAAAAGATGTCCGTGTACCAGGAAATGTCCACGGCCATGCCGCACGACCTTGTGAACGCCAAGCCTGTGATGGCCGCGATTCGCGAATTTTTCGGCAGCTCGCAGCTCTCGCAGTTCATGGACCAGACGAACCCGTTGAGCGAAATCACTCACAAGCGCCGTCTATCGGCTCTTGGGCCTGGTGGTTTGTCGCGTGAACGCGCTGGATTCGAAGTGCGCGACGTTCACCCGACGCACTACGGCCGCATCTGTCCGATTGAAACGCCGGAAGGTCCGAACATCGGTCTCATCAGCTCGCTTTCGTCCTATGCGCGGATCAACGAATTCGGCTTCATCGAGTCGCCTTATCGCCGCGTGAAGGGCGGCCGCGTGATCGACTTCGTGCAGATCATCAACGCGGGTGACAGCGAGTTCAAGGCCGGCGAAGTCGTTGAAAAGGAAAAGGTGGAAGATGCCAACGAGGAGTTGAAGCGGCGGCGCGTAGTCGTCGAGCCGCACTGCTTCTATCTCTCGGCGTGGGAAGAGGACCGCTACGTGATCGCGCAGGCCAACGCCTCACTCGACGAGCGTCTCAAGATCACCACCGAACTCGTCAACTGCCGCCAAGCCGGCAACTTCGTTCTGAAGAATCGCGAAGAAGTCGACTACATCGACGTTTCGCCGAAGCAGCTCGTCTCTGTCGCTGCCAGCTTGATTCCATTCCTTGAGAACGACGACGCGAACCGCGCGTTGATGGGATCAAACATGCAGCGCCAGGCCGTTCCGCTGATTAAGGGCGAAGCCCCGCTCGTCGGCACGGGCATGGAACGAGTGACGGCGCGCGACTCCGGAGCCGTGATCGTTTGCCGCCGCGACGGCATCGTGGATCAGGTTGACTCGGAGCGCGTCATCGTGCGCGTCGAGTCCGATCAGTCCGGTGTGCTCAGCCGCGAAGTGGGCTCGGATATCTACCTGCTCACGAAGTTCAAGCGCTCGAACCAGAACACATGCATCAGTCAGAAGCCGCTCGTTCGTGCGGGTGACCGCGTGAAGCAAGGCCAAGTGCTGGCCGACGGACCGTGCACGGATCGCGGCGAACTCGCTCTTGGCCGCAACGTGCTCGTCGCCTTCGTGCCATGGCGCGGTTACAACTTTGAAGACGCCATCCTCGTCAGCGAGAAGCTCGTCGAAGAGGACTACTACACCTCGATTCACATCGAGGAGTATGAAATCGAGGCGCGCGATACGAAGCTCGGCCCCGAAGAAATCACACGGGATATTCCCAACATCAACGAGAGTTTCCTCCGCAACCTCGATGAAAGCGGCGTAATCCGCATCGGCGCCACCGTAAAGCCCGGCGACATCCTCGTCGGCAAGGTAACGCCAAAGGGTGAAACCACGCTCACGCCGGAAGAGAAACTCCTGCGCGCGATTTTCGGTGAGAAAGCCGGTGACGTTCGAGACGCTTCGCTCTACTGCCCGCCGGGCATCGAGGGAACCATCGTCGACGTGAAGATCTTCTGCCGCAAAGGCGCGGAGAAGGACGAGCGTCACAAGGCCATCGAAGCCACGCAGGTAGCCAAGCTCGAAAAGAACCTCGCCGATGAGATACGCATTCTCACCGACGAGCGCCTGAAGCGCTTGACCGACTTGCTCGGCGGCCAAAAGCTCGTCGCCGACTTGCACGACGAGCGCACCAACAAGCGCTTGCTCACCAAGGGCGCCGAGCTCACGCGTGAAATTCTCGAAAAGATCACCACGCGCAACCTGAAGCGCCTGCGCCTCAACGACAAAGACCCGCTCCTAATCGAGAAGATCGACGAAATCGAGGAGATGACCTCTCGGCAGATCGACGTGCTTCGCAAGATCACCGACGAGCGCATCTCGAAACTCAAGAAGGGCGACGAATTGCCGCCCGGCGTCATCAAGCTCGTGAAAACGTACATCGCGATGAAGCGCAAGCTTTCCGTCGGCGACAAGATGGCGGGCCGCCACGGAAACAAGGGCGTCATCGCGCGCATCGTTCCCAAGGAAGATATGCCGTACATGCCGGACGGCACGCCGGTCGAAATCGTTCTCAATCCGCTCGGCGTTCCTTCGCGTATGAACGTGGGCCAAATTCTCGAAACGCACCTCGGTTGGGCATCGAAGGAACTCGGCTCGCGTATCACGAAGATGCTCGACGATACGAGTGCACGCGCCGAAGCGGTGCGCAAATGGTTCAAGGACGCGTTCGGCCCCACCTCGGTTTGGAAGACGATCGCCGATCTCGACGATGAGGCCCTGCTCGACCTCGCGCATAGCTTCCGCGAAGGCGTTCCGTTTGCGACGCCCGTATTCGACGGCGCTCGCGAAAAGGATATTCATCATCTGTTCGAATTCACCGAACTGCCAGAGAGCGGCAAGATCACGCTGTTCGACGGCATGACCGGCGATGAATTCGCGCAGAACGTCACAGTCGGCTACATCTACATGCTCAAGCTGTCTCACCTGGTGGACGACAAGATTCACGCGCGTTCCATCGGCCCCTACTCGCTCATCACGCAGCAGCCTCTCGGAGGTAAGGCGCAGTTCGGCGGACAGCGCTTCGGAGAAATGGAAGTCTGGGCGCTCGAAGCCTACGGTGCGGCTCACATTCTGCAGGAACTGCTCACGGCGAAATCGGACGACGTGTACGGCCGCGCGAAAATCTACGAGGCCATCGTAAAGGGCGAGCCTGGAATCGAACCGGGCGTGCCTGAATCCTTCAACGTCCTCGTGCGCGAGCTGCAGTCGCTCTGCCTCGACGTTGAATTGATGAAGCGCCAGAAGCCCCAGCTCGAGAAGGCCGAAGCGGCGGATTAATTCTGCGCTCCCGCAAATCATCGCGGGGGGCGCCCACAAGTTTCTTGAATTTTTCCCTGGTTTCATCAGGGAGGAGGGTCAGCCATTGTATCGATCTAGTCCTTACGACCGCGCCAGCCAGATTGCGGATTTCGACTCGATTCGCATCAGCCTGGCGAGTCCAGAAAAAATCCGGTCTTGGTCGCACGGCGAAGTCACCAAGCCGGAAACCATCAACTACCGCACCTTCAAGCCCGAGCGCGACGGCCTCTTCTGCGCCAAGATTTTCGGCCCCGTCACGGACTGGGAATGTTTGTGCGGAAAATACAAGCGGATGAAGCATCGCGGAGTGATCTGCGATAAGTGCGGCGTCGAAGTCACGCTCAGCAAAGTCCGCCGCGAACGCCTCGGCCATATCGAACTGGCGTCGCCCTGCTCGCACGTGTGGTTTTTCAAGGGTCTGCCCAGCCGCATCGGGTATCTCCTCGACATCACCATGCGCGACCTCGAGCACATCCTCTACTTCGAAACGTTCGTTTGCATTGATCCAGGCGAAGTTCCCGGTTTGAAGCAGAAGGAAATTCTGCCCGAGGAAAAGCTCCGCGAAATGCAGAAGGAATATCCCGGAAAGTTTCAGTCCGGGATGGGCGCGGAAGCCATCAAGGAACTCTTGCGGCGCGTCGAAGTCGATAAGCTCTCCGAAGAGCTGCGCGAAAAAATGAAAATCGATCCGAGCCTGCAGAAGCGGATCAAGTTCGCGAAGCGCCTCAAGGTTCTCGAAGCGTTCCGCAAGAGCGGCAATAAGCCCGAGTGGATGATTCTCGACGTGATTCCGGTTCTTCCGCCGGAGTTGCGGCCGCTCGTACCTCTCGACGGCGGCCGTTTCGCCACCTCCGACTTGAACGACCTCTATCGCCGCGTCATCAACCGCAACAACCGGTTGAAGAAGCTGATGGAGTTGCACGCGCCCGACGTGATCGTGCGCAACGAAAAGCGCATGCTGCAGGAAGCCGTTGACGCGCTCTTCGACAACGGCCGTCGCGGCCGCGTTCTGCGCGGCACGAATAACCGCCCGCTCAAGTCGCTCTCCGATACGCTCAAGGGCAAGCAAGGCCGCTTCCGCCAGAACCTGCTCGGAAAGCGCGTGGACTACTCCGGTCGTTCGGTTATCGTAGTCGGCCCGGAGCTGAAGCTTCACCAGTGCGGTCTGCCGAAGAAGATGGCGCTCGAACTTTTCAAGCCGTTCATCTATCACAAGCTCGAAGCCGCCGGCCACTGCACCACCATCAAGCAGGCCAAGGAGCTCGTCGAAGCCCAGGAATCAATCGTCTGGGACATCCTCGAAGACGTAATCCGCGAGCATCCAGTTCTGCTCAATCGCGCTCCCACGCTGCACCGCCTCGGCATTCAAGCCTTCGAGCCGGTGCTCGTCGAAGGAAAAGCAATCCGCATTCACCCGCTCGTTTGCACCGCTTTCAACGCGGACTTCGACGGCGACCAGATGGCGGTTCACATTCCGCTGTCACCGGAAGCGCAAGTCGAAGCCTCCGTGTTGATGCTCAGCTCGCACAACATTCTTTCGCCGGCCAACGGTTATCCTCTCGCCGTTCCGACGCAGGACATGGTCCTCGGCATCTACTACATGACGAAAGCCAAGCCGCAAGCCAAGGGCGAAGGCCGCGCGTTCGGTTCGAGCGAGGAGTGCATCATGGCGCTCGAAGCTGGCGAAGTCGAATTGCTCACGCCGATTCGCATGCGCTACACAGGTGAAGTCATCGACCTCACCAACGCCTACGACGACCAGGACGTCTCGCACACCGAGCCGATTCAGCTCAATAAGCAATTCTTGCACACCACCGTCGGCCGCGTGATTTTCAACGATCACCTCCCGTCGGATATGCCTTTTGTCAACGGCCTGCTCAAAAAGAAGGGCATTCAGGCGCTCGTGCAGTATTGCTACCTGCGCTTCGGCCTCGAAAAGACCGTCCTCATGCTCGACAAGCTGAAGGAACTCGGCTTCCTCTACGCGACGAAAGCCGGCGTCTCCATCAGTATCAGCGACATGGTGATTCCGGACGTGAAATCGAAGCTGGTCGGCACAGCCGAACATGAAGTCGTCAAAGTGCAGCAGCAATATCTCGACGGCGCCATCACCAATGGCGAACGCTACAACAAGATCATCGCCATCTGGAGCGACGTCACCGAGCGTGTTGCCGACGAAATGTTCAAGGCTCTCGAAGAACAGGACAAGCAGGGCGTGATCAACCCGATCTACGTCATGGCGGACTCCGGCGCTCGAGGTTCGAAGCAGCAGATCCGGCAGCTTTCCGGTATGCGCGGTTTGATGGCCAAGCCCTCGGGCGAAGTCATCGAGCAGCCCATCACTTCGAACTTCCGCGAAGGCCTCACCGTGCTCGAATACTTCATCTCCACGCACGGCGCTCGTAAAGGTCTGGCCGATACGGCGCTCAAAACCGCCGATTCCGGCTACCTCACGCGCCGCCTCGTCGACGTCGCGCAGGATGTGATCATCAACGAATTCGACTGCGGCACGGCCGACGGAATTTACGTTGAACCGATTCTCGAAGCCGGCGTCGAAGTCGAGCCATTGCGCGACCGCGTTGTCGGCCGCGTTTCGCTCGAGAAGATCAAAGACTACGAAGGCAACGTGATCGTCGAGATCAACCAGGAAATCACCGAAGAGCTGGCCAATTCCATGCAGGCGGCTGGCATCGAACGCGTGAAGATTCGCTCCGTGCTCACTTGCGAATCCCGGCGCGGTGTTTGCGGACGCTGCTACGGTCGCAACCTCGCCACTGGGCGCTTCGTTGAGATGGGCGAAGCGGTCGGCGTCATCGCCGCGCAGTCCATCGGCGAACCTGGCACGCAGCTCACGATGCGCACGTTCCACATCGGCGGCACCGCCACTCGCGTCACCGAACAGTCGAAAGTCGAAGCCCGCAACAACGGCTTCGTGAAGTTTATCGACTTGAAGGTGGTCGAGGGCCGCGGCAAGCAGATCGTTTCGATGAACCGCTCCGGTTTGATCGCGGTCGTCGACGAAAAGGGCCGCGAAAAAGAACGCCACCACGTTGTGTACGGCGCCCGTCTCAAGGTCGAAGACGGTCAACCGGTCACGCTCGGTCAGACGATGGTCGAGTGGGATCCTTACACCTTCTCGATCCTCACCGAAACCGCAGGTACCGTGCAGTTCAAGGACCTGCAGCCTGGCATCACCATCGAAGAGCAGGTCGACGAGGTCACCGGTCTTTCGCAGCTCGTTGTCACGCTGCCGCCCGGTGATGAAAAACACCAGCCCACGATCAACATCCGTGGCGCAGGCGGCCGCACCAAGAAATACCTGATGCCGTCGCGCGCTCACTTGATGGTCGTGGATGGTGATGAAGTCCAGCCTGGCGACGTGCTCGCGAAGATCCCGCGCGAAACCACGAAGACGAAAGACATCACCGGCGGTCTGCCGCGCGTTGTCGAGCTCTTCGAGACTCGCAAGCCCAAGGATCCCGCGGTCATCAGCGAAATCGACGGCATCGTGAAGTACGGCGAAATCGCCAAGGGCCAGCGCAAGATCTACGTCGAAAGCGAAGATAGCAAGACCACGAAGGAATACTCGATTCCTCGCGGCGTCCACATCAACGTGCAGGAAGGCGAACACGTGCGAGCCGGCGAGCCCCTGATTGACGGGCCGCTTAACCCGCACGACATCCTCGCCGTCCTCGGCGAAAAGTACACGCAGGCTTACCTGGTCAATTCGATTCAGGAAGTCTACCGGCTGCAAGGCGTGAACATTAACGACAAGCACATCGAAACGATCGTCCGGCAGATGATGCGCTGGGTGAAAGTCGAAGACGTGGGCGATACGACGTTCCTCCTCGAGGAGCAAGTGGACAAATTCCGCTTCCGCGAGGAAAACGATCGCATCATTCACGATGGTGGGCGTCCTGCTACCGGCCGTCCGCTGCTCCTCGGCATCACTAAGGCGTCGCTTTCCACCGACTCATTCATCTCCGCAGCGAGCTTCCAGGAGACCACCCGCGTTCTCACCGAAGCGGCCATCTCCGGCAAGGTCGATTACCTCCGCGGCTTGAAGGAGAACGTGATTATGGGCCGCCTGATTCCGGCGGGTACAGGTTTGGAGCGTTACCGCAATATCCAGCTCCTCACCGAACTGCCGCCACCGGAAGAGGGCGAGGGCATGGGTGCCGGATTCGGACAAAACGGTCCCGATCTCACACCCGAAGAGGCTGCGGCGCTCGATTTCCTGCGCAAGGACACCGACGCCGTCGCCGAAAGCTAGCCAACGCGAAGAATCATTTCCTAGGTCTTCAAAAGGCCGGGTTGGATTCTTCTCTCAAATAGTCGAGGGCGCTCTGCACTGCAGAGCGCCCTTTTTTTTTCGCGCGGCGTAGCTGCGCTCGCCCCGTCCAAGAACGCCGCCCAATGCCAACCGTAGCTCGGGATATGGAGTGCGGCGGCTTGCCGCCGCTTTGTCTTACCCCGGCTTGACGGGGCGCGTCCGCACCGCTTTTTCGCGGTGCGCGAGACCGGGCGCGTCAAACCGGAGCCATCTTTCTCTTCTGGGCCACTCCTCCCGCAAACGCCCCGTCTGTGATCTTCTCTGTTATGCAACTTGGAAATCTGGCGCGCATTCGGCGCCGCAATGCTCGTGCCTACGTGTAAAATTTCAGGTGCGGAATTTTGCTCAGCACCGTCCTGGAACCGAGCGCACTCAGAAAGCGGGACTTCATTTTGTCGAATTCAACTACTGAATCGAACAAGCCGTCCGCCGCCCTGCCTTCCGGCGAGGAGCAGTTCAAAAAACTCGTCGACGTAATTTCCCGCTCCCAGCATAACTACCGCGAGCTGATCGATAGCCTCGATCAAGCCGTCTTCACCATCTCTCTCCAGGGCGAAATCCGCGTCGCGAATCGCAGCTTCGCGGAGATATTGGGCGAGGATTTTCACAACCTCATCGGTCACTGCATTCACGATTTCATCGCGGCTCCATCGCCGGACGAGGCTAAAGTCTGGCTGGCAGGATTTCTTCACACCGGTTTGGACCACGGCAGGATGTCGCTGCGCTTGAAAAAAACCGGAGAGCTTCGCTATTTCGACTGCTGGGTTCAGGTGGTCACCGAGGACGGAGTTGCCGCGGGCATCAGCGGCTGGGCCCGCGACGTCACTTCTCAACATCAAGCGGAGCTGCGCTTTAACGAGTTCTTCGAATCTCTGCGAGAAGGAATCTTTTTTACAACTCCGGATGGACAGGTGCTCGATGCCAATCCGGCAATGGTTCGCATGCTCGGGTTCGAGTCGAAGGCAGAGCTGCAGTTGGAGAATTTTGGTCAGGTCTATGCCGATCCCTCCCAGCGCGACGCGCTTCTTCGCGAACTTCAATCGCGCGGTTCAGTCCAGGATCGGGAAGTCGTTCTTCGCCGCAAGGATGGTTCGCACGTTTTCTGCCTCGCTTCCGGCTTCGCGATTCGTGACACCTTTGGGCGTATTGTTCGTCTCCAGGGCACCCTCGTCGATATCACCGAGCGGCGCGAAATCGAAAAACGTTTACATCAAGAACAGGAATTCGTCCGCCATCTGATCGCCTGCTTCCCGGACATGATTGCTGTATTTGACGCGACCGGCCGATTTACCTACGTTAGCCCGCGAGTCTACGAAGTTCTTGGCGCAGCTCCAGCTGAATTTGTCGGCCAGCAGCACCTCTTTGGCGTGCATCCGGATGATCAGTCGGCGGTGGCCCAAGCGTTTCGGCAAGTAATGGCGGGAGAAAACCCTTCCACCCAGATGGAATTTCGGGCTCGCCACGCGGATGGAACCTGGCGGACGCTTCGCGCAAGCGCTGGTCCCCTTTTTGATGCCGAGCAACAAATCAGCGGCGTCGTTTCCTCCGTCCGCGACATCACGGAAACGAAAACCTTCGAACAGCAGCTTTTGCAGAAAGAGAAATTCGCGTCCATGGGCCAGATGATGGCTGGCGCGGCACACGAGTTGAACAATCCGCTCACTGCGATCCTGGGCGTAAGCGATCTCTTGCGCGAACGCGCAACGGACGATGGTACTCGGCGCCAGGTCGAAATAATCCTGCAGCAAGCTCGCCGCGCGGCAGCAATCGTTCAGAATCTTCTGGCCTTGGCTGTGCCTTCCGGCCAAAAGCGCGCAAGAGTGAAGGTGGACGAGATCATCGCCAAAGTAATCGAATCTCACCAGAAATCATTGCAACAACGAAACATCGTTGCGGATGTCACGATTGCTGGAACACTGCCTGAAATAGAAGGAGATCCCAGACTGCTCGCGCAGGTTTTCGCGAACGTCCTCGTGAACGCGGAGCAGGCCATTTCTTCGGTGCGCGATAAAGGAAACGTGCGAATCTCGCTGTCGCAAGCAGGTAGCAACCTGCTCGCAGAATTCGCCGACGACGGTCCAGGCATTCCGCAGGAAATTGCCGACAAAATCTACGATCCGTTCTTTACGACCAAGAGGCCCGGAGGAGGAAGCGGGCTCGGTCTCACGATTTGTCTAGGCGTTGTCAAAGATCACGGTGGGCGGATCGAGCTTCAAACGTCGGAAGGGATCGGCACGACGTTCCGGATTGTTCTTCCGGCGATTGTGGACAAGAGGCCCGAGACTTTTACTCCTGGTCCTGCGCGGCAGGCGTCTCCGGTTTCGCATGCTTTGAGTGGACGAAGGCTGCTGATTGTAGACGATGAAGAAAGCATCCGCGAAATTGTGCACGACGGCCTTTCCGCGCGGGGGATGAATGTAGAATGTGCCGCGAGTTCGGAAGAGGCGCTGACCTTGCTGGCAGCCAACGCCTATGAGATCGTCCTTTGCGATTTCAATCTTCCAGGCTTGAGTGGAGAGCAGTTATTCGAGCGGCTCAGGATTCAAACCGGCAACTCCTTGCCCCGATTTGTGTTTATCACGGGAGACTTACTCGAACCTTCAATGACCGCTTCATTTGCGGAGAGAGGCGCGCACGTTCTTCAAAAGCCATTCCACATTTCCGCGCTGGCCACGCTGCTATCCGACCTTCTTCAGAAACAGACTGTAAAAGCAAACTAGGCTCTTTTAGCTTGCGCGTCGATGGTTTGCCTGTCTCTATTTCGCTGCAGAAGATTTGCCGTCCACGTCGACGCCAAAGTCCCACACGTACAGATTTGTTCCTTCGCCTTTCACGATTTCTGTAAACACATATTCTCCCGGCTCGAGCGATTGGCTCAGCGTAAAACGATACACCCCATTCGCAATTTGCCAGCGCTCAGCGGTAACTTCATTTCGCTTCGTCTTTGAGATCACTTGAAGATAGGTGTCGACGTTCTCAATCAGCCGCGAGTCGCCGTGGACCTTCGTCCGAATAAGAGCCATGTTCGGCTCGCGGCCGTCCGCGGTGCGCATATAAAATTCTGGCTGCTCGTTGTGCACGCGCACCTCCGCATGCGGCCTCGGAATCAAGAGATTGCGGCGCGACGGCACAATCGGAATCGGCACCAGCACCTGTTCAACCACCTTTCCCTTGTCCAACTTGTTGTTTGCCTGGGCTTGCGTAAGGCGCAGCACGGATTTTCCGTCGTAAACAAAAAGCCCTTCGCCGGGCGGGATAAAAACTCCAGGAGCCGCTTCCAGGCTCGCATCTACGTCGAGTGGCATGATGCGTCGCGCCTGTTCCTGCTTGTGCACGGTGCTGAGCAGCGCGGCGTCGGTCTTTTTCTGGTCGGCTTCGCTCCGCCGGGTCGCGTCCCAATCAACCAGCTCCGCGGGCATTTCTTCCCATTGCGATCTTTCCGTGTTGTAGAACCGAACTTTATCGTCCACCACCTGATATTCACGGACAAGCTGCACGCTGCCATCTTTCAGGATTAGCTTTTTCCCGCGCGGGAAATGTGAGTTTTTGGAATCTGCGGGTGGAGTTTGGCTCTGCGGAGACGCATCCGCTGAGCCGGCTGACGCGGAAGGCTTCGATTGCTGCCCCTGCTGTGGATTCGCTAAAGCTCTGGCTGATAATGCGATCAACGAACACAGAGCGACGGCGAAGAGAGCCAGTAATAAGCGAGTTTGACCCAATTTTGATGGAGCAACTTTTTCTCGCACGGACATCCCCCGTTCACCTATGGAGTGAGATGCAGGTTGGCGCTATCGGGGATAGGGAACGAAGAAATTTTTGAGACAGGGAAACTAGTGCTGGCAGCGAGGTTGCAGAACCGTGAGAATCATCAGGTCGGAATTTGTGAAGAGCCACTTTTCGGCTCCGGCGCCGGCGGCTTCGGCTGCCCGGGCGAGCTTTCCAAGATGCTTGTTGAGTGCCAGTGCGCGCAAGTGGTCGAGGCAAATCCCGGTTAGCCGGACTACTTCGTCCTCGGTAAAGAGCTTCTGGCTGGACCGTACCCGAACCATTTTTACCGCCTCTGGAAATCTTCGATGCTGAAACGAGACTAAATGCCGCACCATCTGCAAGCAATAGTCCTTCCGTTCCATCGGGTAAAAACTCTTCGGCCACGCCCTTCCGCGAACCCCTGTGAAATCTGTGGCTTGCGGACGCTTCGGGTTCCTTTCGCTGCCCAGCAGACCGGTGGTCAGACTTAATTAGAGGGAAAGAAGCATTCCACGGCCGGAAAGTTTCTGCAGATTCAGGAAGACTTATTTGCCGTGGAACGCCAGGCGTGCCGGAAAATGCGCCCGCGGTGTCGCAAGAGCAGCGCAGGTATTCGGATCTCATATCGTGAATCCGTCCGCTTTTTCGAAAGCTCGTGCGAGCTGCAGGACGCGGCCCTCCTCAAAATGCGGACCGAAAATTTGCATGCCGACGGGCAAACCAGCCTTCGTCTTTCCGCACGGAATAGAAATCCCCGGAACGCCGGCCAGGGAGCCTGTGACCGTATAAATGTCTGCGAGATACATCTGCAATGGATCGGCTGTCTTCTCGCCCAGGCGGAATGCCGGAGTCGGCGTGGTCGGCGTGATGATCGCATCAACCTTTTGAAACGCGTCGGCAAAATCGCGAGCGATCAGCGAGCGCACCTTCTGAGCGCGCAGATAATAAGCATCGTAGTAGCCGGCCGACAAAACGTAAGTGCCCAGCATGATCCGACGTTTCACTTCGGGACCGAAGCCGCGCTCGCGAGTTCTCTTGTACATCTCGCGTAAACTTGTCGCCGGAACCCGAAGACCATAGCGGACTCCGTCGTATCGTGCGAGGTTCGAACTCGCCTCAGCAGTGGCAACAATATAGTAAGTGGCGATCGCATAGTCGGTGTGCGGCATGTGGAGTGGAATTCGCTTCGCGCCCAGTTTTTCGAGCAGCGCGATTCCGGCCAGCACCTTTTCCCGAACCTCCGAGTCGAGTCCCTCTCCGAAGTAGTCCTCTGGCACTCCTATTCGGATACCCGCGAGCGGCCGTTCAAGGTTTGCGCCGTAGTCGGGCACTGGAAGTGCGGCGGAAGTGGAATCGTTCGGGTCGTGCCCGGCGATAACGGACATCAGTACGGCAGCGTCTGTGACATTTTGCGTCAGCGGTCCGATGCGATCGAGCGAGGAAGCGAAGGCGATAAGCCCATATCTAGATACGCGTCCGTATGTTGGCATCATGCCGGGAACCCCGCAGCATGCCCCCGGTTGGCGGATCGAGCCACCCGTATCAGTTCCGAGCGCAGCGACAGCCAGTCCGGCCGCTACAGCGGCAGCAGAGCCGCCGCTAGAACCTCCTGGAACCCGGTCCAGGGCAACGGGATTCCGTACGGGACAGTATGCAGAGTTCTCATTCGAGCTACCCATAGCGAACTCGTCGCAGTTGGTTTTGCCAAGGATTACAGCACCGGCGCGCTCGAGCCTCTCGACCGCAGTGGCGTCGTAGGGCGGCACGTAGGTCTCAAGAATCTTGGAGCCGCAGGTTGTGGTCACGTCGCGGGTGCTGATGACGTCCTTGACGGCGATGGGAACACCGGCCAGCGCCGGCAGCGCGTCGCCTTTGGCGATCATGGCATCGATTCGGTCTGCTTGCGCGTAGGCTCGATCGACCGAGAGCGCGAGGAAGGCGTTCAGCTGGCGGTTGCGGTTCTCGATGCGGGCGAAGAAGTCCTTGGTAAGCTCGCGCGCGGAGATCTCCTTGGTTCGCAGCGCGTCGCGAACGTCGCTGATCGTCCATGTCGAGGTTGCGCTCATCGGGTCGCCGCTCGATTTCTCGCTCATCGCTCGATTACCTTCGGGACGCGGAAGAAAGGCTTTGCCGCGTCAGGCGCTTGCGCGAGGACAGCGTCGGCGACGTCACATGGAACCGGCGTGTCGTCACGGAGTTCCGGCTGATCGTTACTCGGCCTGGCGAAGAGGACTTGCGCCATGGGCTCGACGTTCGAGACGTCGAGCTTCTCGAGTTTGCCGATGTACGAGAGAATCTCATCGAGCTGGCCGCGATAGAGCTCGATTTCCTCGGTCGTTAGTTCGAGGTGCGCCAGTTCGGCGACTCGAAGGACATCTTCGCGACTAATCTTCACTCTTAACCTCCGCGCCTTTTCTTCGAGGCGTAGATCCTTAGGTGCCCTTTTACCGCCGATTAAAAATTGCTATGTGATTGAAAACGAGCCGTTTGGCTCGATTTTTAATCGCGCCACCGTAGATTAAAACCGCGGTGACTCCAGGCCACCCAGCGAAACCGAATTGGCCTGACCGCCGCTAATGTCTTCCTCACCTGCAGCGCTCGGCTTGTCATGCGCAATTGCTCGGCCTTGGAAGCCGTTTGACGTTGGCGGCACCCAACTGCCTTATTTAGACGCGGCTAAATTCTAGGGAGATGCTTAGCACAGCGCAAGGCGCGATTCCTAAGAATCTAAGGTACTTCGCTGAGGCCGCCAGATTCGACGGCTACTCGGTATCAGTATAGATGGCGTGCTCTTGGGTTACGAAGTAGGCGACTTTGGTGTGATCTATGAAGTTGGCTTCATCTGCTGTGGAGGCTTGCCATTCGGGGGATTGGCGGGCTGCGAGCAGGTCTTCTACGGTGTCAAACCAGAGTTCTGCCATGCCGTCGTACGCGGGCGGGTGTTTATCGCCTGGGATGTTTATGCAGTGACTTTGGACGAGTCTGCGGAGGCCGGGGATGCTGGCACCGATGGGACCGTGGATGTTTTTCCAGTGGTGAAAGAATTGCTCGTCGGACAGGCCGGGTTTTTTCGTGATGCAATAAGCGAGTTTGATCATCGTTGTGTACCCCTTGAAAACCGGAACGAGCCGAAGCGCGCCGGATTATCGATATTCCGGCAGTTTGATCTTATCGGCGAGATCGCGGCCCATGGCAAGGTCTGCTACCCAGGGAATTCTGAGCAGCCTAAAGATCTGGTTGCGCAGAAATAAATAGAATTCGGACTTGGGGGCGAACGATCCAGCAAACCGAAGCGCGGCTTGCTGTTTGCGGGCGATAAAGGGCGCGAATAGATTCTGGTAGCGCTCGAAAGCTTCGGCGTAATTGCCGCTGGAGCGGTAAAGCTCGCCGGCCAGAATATATGCGGCTACCATGGCGAGGCTCGAACCCTGCCCGGCGAGGAGAGAGACGCAGAATGCCGCATCGCCGACGAGAGTCACACGATTTCGGGTCCACAGGCCGCGCTGCGGGTTCATGCGAATCTGGCTGACGCGATCGAAGTAAAGCTCGGACGTGGCGTCAAGCTCTTCTAGAATCCGCGAGCATTCCCAGCCGCTATTTCCGAAGCGCTTTCTCAACATGGCCTTCTGGGACGGGAGGTTGTCCGTGCCGGAGGGACTTTGGTCCGCGAATGTGAAGAGGAACATGGTGCGGTCGCCGCGCAAGGCAAAGCGGCCGACCTGCTGGCCGACCTCTGTATACATGACGTAGGTGAGCTCGTCGCGCGGCTGGTAGCCGGAAACCGTGAAAGCTGCGGCCTTATAGCCCAGATAAACTTCGAAATTGTTTTCCGGGCCGAAAACGAGTTCGCGCACGCGAGAATGAAGTCCGTCGGCGCCGACGACGAGATCGAAATCGCGCTGGGCTCCTTTTTCAAAAGCGACGCGAACACCGTTTTCGGATTGCTCGACTAGCGCGATGCTGTCGCCAAAAACCGCTTCGATCTTGCCTTGGATCTTTTCGTAAATCATGGCCGCCAGATCGCTTCGCGCAATGCTGGCGTAGCATCCCTGAGTGGCGCGGATAAAGGAGGCTGCAGGAAAACCGGAAATGCGTTTCCCAAAGCTATTTACGACGCGAACCTCCTGGACCGCGTAGCCCCGTTTCTTAATTTCCGGCACCAACTCCATGCGATCGGCGATGTCGAAGCCGGCGCCCCAGAAGTCGATGAGATAGCCGCCGGTGCGGAGTGCGGGCGCTTTTTCGATGAGGGTAACTTCAAATCCGTACCGAACCAGCCAATAGGCGAGCGTGGGGCCGGCAATTCCGGCGCCTGAAATCAGAACACGCATACAGAAATAGAATACGCCCGTGCGCGACGGGCTGCCGCCGCGAAATGCTGGTCAGGATTTTAAAGCATGGTGGGCGCGTGTGTCATGACGCGCCAAGATCGATTGGAGGATGAGTGAGATCAAGCTCGCCGCGGTTTTGAGCCGGCGAGGATGCGCGCAATTGTTAGACGTTGAAAACGGGTGAAGGGGTTGCGAGCTGAGCGGAGAGGTGTCGTGCGGGCCTTCTCTGGATTACAATGCGCGAAGGGCACACAGGGGAGGCACGATGCGAGCAGACCAGGTGGAAGTCTCGTGGGACTCGGCGAAGTCGAAGTGGCTGGTGCGAATTGTGGTTGGCGAAGAAGTGGTGAGGCGGCATTGCGACGCGCCGAAAAATGCGGACGACGCTTCGTTGCGTTCGGCGGCGATGAAAACGCTGCAGGACGAAGGGTACGAGGCGGACGCGTCTATCGTCGTGATTAAGCGCTAAATGGTGTTAATGGGCGCTAGTGGGCCTACTGTGTGCTGGTGGGGCGCTGAAGGCAGTGACTTCAAATCCGTGAAGCATCAATCCCTTAAATTCTTGTGTGCGATCGCGTGCGCGGCGCTCGCGGCATTCTCAACCGGCGCACAGAATTCGTCGCGGACGTCCGTTTCCAAGCCGCCTGGTGCGTCGGCGGCGGAAGAGCGTACGGCGAAATATCTGGCGTCAATACGAGAAAAGCCGCTGGAACTGATGGGCTTTCTCGAGCGGATGCCCAAGGGTGGCGACCTGCATCATCACCTGACCGGTGCTGTGTATGCGGAGAGCTACATCAACTATGCGGTGGAAGATGGAGATTGCATCGACCGGGCGACATTCAAGATATTGCCACCGCCTTGCGATGCGGCTCGCGGATTATTACCTGCCTCGCAGGCGATCAACGACTTCGTGTTCCGCAACCTGGTGATTGACGCGTTGTCGATTCGCAATTTTCACCCGACGGCTGAGGACCGCGACGTGCGGCTGCATTTTTTCGCGGCGTTCGGGAAATTCGATCTGGTGACGAACAAACACTGGGGCGAAATGCTGGCGGAGGTGACGCATCGCGCGGGGGCGCAGAACGAGGTGTATCTAGAGACGATGTTGACGCCGGATCAGGGCGAGGCGATTCAACTTGGGAGGCAGGTGGGGTGGAACAACGATTTCAGCGCGATGCGGTCGCAGATGCTGGCCGGCGGCATGGCGAAAGCGGTGGCGGATGGACGAAAGAACCTGGACGACGGCGAAGCAAAAATGCGGCAAGTGCTGGGCTGCGCCGGGGCGCAGCCGGACGTGGGATGCGAGGTGACACTTCGCTATCTGAATCAAGTGCTGCGCGCGTTTCCGAAGGAGCAAGTGTTTGCGCAGATGGTGGCGGGATTTGAGATTGCGAGCGCCGATCCGCGCGTAGTGGGAATCAATCTTGTGCAGTCGCAAGATGAGTTCAACGCGCTGAACGATTTCGATCTGCAGATGCGGATGCTGGATTATCTGCATGGGGTTTATCCGAAGGTGCACATCACGTTGCATGCGGGGGAATTGACGCCGGGCGAGGTGAAGCCGGAAGAGCTGTATGCGTCACACATCCGAAAATCAATCGAGATCGGACACGCCGAGCGAATCGGGCACGGCTTGGACGTGATTTACGAGCAGGATCCGGTTGAGCTTGTCGCGTTGATGGCGGGGAAACACATTCTGGTGGAGGATTGCCTGTACAGCCACGAAGTGGTGCGCGACATGAAGTGGCGCGAAAACGTGCTGCCAACATATCTGCGCGGGGGTGTGCCGGTAGCGCTGGCGACGGATGATGAGGCGATTGTGCGGTCGGAGCTGACATGGTATTTCCGGCGCGCAGTGGAGGGCTACGACGTAAATTACCTCACGCTGAAACGGATGGTGCGCGATAGCCTGGAGCATGCGTTTTTGCCGGGGGCAAGTTTGTGGGTGGCGCCGGAAGATTTCACGATGGTAGCTGCGTGCGCGAACGAAAAATTGAATGATAAGCCTGGCGGGGCGCAATGCCGTGAATTTCTTGCGAGTAGCGAGAAGGCGCGATTGCAGTGGAAGGAAGAGAACGAGTTCGCGCGATTCGAATCTAAATTTTAGCCGTTGGGCGCGGTTGAATGCTTCGCCAAGGCTTGCATGTCGTCGAACAGATAGATGTGGCGACCGGGCGCGGCGCGTTTGACCGCTGCGATCATAGCTGCAGCAACGATGGAAGCTGGAATCGGGCGATACTTGCTTGAGCCGCCGATGAACGCGAATTGCAATGCTTTCGCGAGAGCAAGGCCGATGCCCTCACCGGCGCGTTGTTCGGTGCGCGAGCCCATCAGGAAGCCGGGCTGAAAGATGTGAAGGGAATGGAAGGGCATCGCTGTGGCTGCCTCTTCGAGTTCGCCTTTCGTGCGGAGATAAAAAGTCCGCGAACGAGCGTTCGCGCCCACCGACGACACCAGCGCGAATTGTTGCGCGCCTCCTCGCAGAGCAAATTCCGCGAAGGCTTTCGAATAGCCGAAGTCGATTTTGCGATACGCTTCCCGGGAACCGGCTTTGGCATTGGTGGTGCCCAGGGCGCAGAAGGCGTCGTTCGCGGCAACTGGAGCTAGCTGGCTGAGATTGTCGAACTCTACGACTTTCCGGACGAGCTTGGGGTGCGATTCGGACGCCGGCCGGCGCGAGATCGAGATCACTTGCGCGTAAGCGGGATCGTCGAGCAGCTGCCTCAGGCAGAGGGAGCCAACGAGGCCCGTTGCTCCCGCGATCAGAGCGGTTCGCTGCGGCATGAGTCGAGGGTATCGAAGGTGCGGTAGAAATTCTAGCGCTTGCCGCGGCGGACGAAGGGCGTGTGCTCGTTGTCGAGTTCGCGGGGGATGCGCTTGGGACCGGGCTTGGCGGCGACGAATTTTACTTCACGAATCAGCTTCCCGCCCCAGGCTTCATTGATACGCGCGCAGAACTCCGGCTTCATGTCTTCGAGTTGCTTGCGCCAGGCTTTGTTGTCGGCGGCGATTTCGAGGCAGCCTTTTTCGCAGCGGAGCGGACGGGTGCGAGCGGCGAGAGCTTTGCCGACGATTTTGGGCCAGGAGCTTACGAGCCATGCGAGGGAGGCTTCGGGGCGATGAAGGCGTCGCAGCGCACCGCCGAGAAGTTGTCCGGCCTTGTCCATAGAAGGTGCGGATTCTAGCACAACTGTGCGTGGAAAATTTTCGGAGTATGGATTAGGACATTCTTCGCGAGACGCAATAGCGATTGCGCGCGAACGATCGATAGCCCCACCAGAGAAGGCGATTGAATCCTGGCAAACTGAAAATCGCATAAAACGGCCATGCCCACCAGATACGGCGCGCAACATACAGATATGCATTGGCACCGGCGACCACCTGACCGTCGCGAGTCAGGACTCGGATGTCGTCGAGAAGATTTTTCGGAGTGACTGTGAAGACGCCGTTGCGACAAGCGGATTGCAAATCCTTCAGAGCGAAGCCGCGCTTTCCAACAACGTTTTCCCAGAGATGCACCCTACGGAAGCAGAAGCTACATTCCCCATCGTAGAGAATCCATCCGATGCTCGGCTGGGAGGGCGTGTTCGCAGACGACATAGTCATTGGATGCGCCTCGGAGCGAAGACAAGAACCGGCGAACCGTCGGCGATGAATGCTGAGCGCGGCGGCTGCGAGAGAATGCTACCGAGGTCAGAGCTGTAAAGTGCGGCACCGTCGCCGTCGAATTTGGCGTTCGTAGCTCGCCAGATTCTCCAAGGCTCGTGCTCCACGTGATATTCGAGCGAGCTGCCGTCACGTCTTCGCGCGTAGCCCCAATAATGTTCGGAGATAAATTGTTCGAGGCTGCCGTCGGGGGCGCGAGATGGGTCACCGTCCGTTTGACCATGAAGATGAAACCGTTGGCGCTTCAGCTCCCAGCTGTATTCGATGGAACCGCCTGAACCCGTGAGGTCGATCGAGTGGCGTAGCGGCAGGGTCATATAGTTTTCTGCGAATGCCAGACGCGCTACGAACGTCACCGCGGGAAGCGAAACGATTTCGCGTATGAACATCACGCCGCGGCGGACTTCGCTGCGTTCGCGCCAGCGGACGTAGATGCGGAGATTCACCTCGTCAAAATCCGTGTGGAAGGGAACGGAGACTGAGCCGAAGAGCTTAGTGCGGGCGAAGCGAAGGCCGACGAGGCTGACGTAAGTTGTTCCCTCAAAGGAATCCAGTTCCGTGCCGCGCGGGACAAATCGCCGGAGCAGAGCCGGATCGATCTCGTAATTGAGCATCACGAGGTCGCGCCACTCGGTGGACAAAAAAACGCGACCGCGCGAGTGCGCTGCGACCGCTCCCAGCTGCAATTCAGGAACTGGCGGGACCATTGAGGCCAAGTTGTGGAGCAACGCCGCGAAGGGCTTCGATGCAAAACGCGATGTGGTCATCGAGGGGAATACCGAGTTCTTGAGCGCCGTTGTAGACGTCGTCGCGATTCACGCCACGCGCGAAGGCTTTGTCCTTCAGTTTTTTCTTCACGGACGCCGTTTCCACTTCATGGATGCTTTTGGAAGGTTTGATGAGCGCGCAGGCGGTGAGGAAGCCCGCGAGTTCGTCGCAGGCGAAGAGGGCGCGATCTAGTGGCGAGACGCGCGGAACGCCGGAATAGCTGGCATGGCTGAGGATTGCGTGAATAATTTCCTCGGAGTAGCCGCGCTCGCGGAGGATCTGCGAGCCTTCGTAGGGATGCTCTTTCGTGGGGTGATGCTCAGCGTTGGGCCAGCGCTCGTAGTCGAAATCGTGGAGCAGGCCGGCCAGGCTCCAAGTGTTCTCATCGCCACCGAGCTTCTGGGCGTAGGCGCGAACGCACGCTTCGACGGCAAGGGCGTGTTTGCGGAGGCTCTCGCTTTGGGTGTATTCGCAGAGAAGGTTCCAGGCGTCGTTTCGACTCGGCATTTTTTCCTCGGGAATCATATTAATGCAACTGCGAGTGGTGTAGTAGGTGCATTGGCGACGACAACGAATCCCAAACAGGACTAGACCCACGACGAGGGAGGGCGTCGGCGTGTCTACCAGGGCAAATTGTGTCTGATGTTTCGGTGATTTCGGACGATAACAGGTGTGGATGTCGCAATGTGAGTTCGGCCGGTGTTCTCGTCATTGATTGAGCACGAAGGACGAGGGACGGGATTTTGAGCTTAAGCGACGAAAAATCGGCGCGTCGGGTCCGAATTTGCCGGCAATGGCCAGCCACACGATCGGCGGATTGGCGGGGGCAGATAGTTGCGGCTCGGCGGTGATTGTGGATCTGGCGGCGCGGGTGAGAGGGATCCAATGAAGCGGCGAGACGCGGCGTACCATTTTGAGACGGAATCCGAGAGGTTGTCGCAAAATGATTTTCGGCGTTTGTTCTCGTCATGTATTGAACACAAGGAGCTTGGGAGGCGATTTCGAGGCTATCGAACGGAAAATGCAGGGCAAAAGTCGAGCGAACCGCGCGAAAAAAGCAGGGTGAGAGATTCAGAAAATTGGGTGGCATGACGATTGCATAAAGTGGACGAGCAAGGCCGATGTCGAATGAGTTTCGATACGGAACTTGTCACACAGGGAAGACATAGTCAGTTTTTGGCTGGGATGGGAAGACGCGAAATGTCAGGCGAAGAAATTTAGAACTGGTCCAACCACGACGAGCAGATGCGAAGTCATTTCATTTGTGCGTCGTGACCGGGATGACTAGACTGTACGGGCATTCCGGGTAATAAATATCGCTTGACAAGAAGTGGCACGATGGGGAGAATCACTCGCGCGCCAGTCCTGCCTTCCCACTGTTGTGACGTTCCTCCCTTTCGCATCGCCGGAATAGTCTGCGAGGAGATCCGGTGGCAGATAAAGATGCAGTAGCAACCAGTATGGAACTTGATCGAGAAGTGATTCGCTGTCAGGTATGCGGACTGGTGCAATACCGCACTCGCACAGGCAACTGTCGTCGTTGCCTGCGCTTAATGCCTCCTAAGGTGGCGTTCGTCATTCCGACGCCGTCACCGCAGGATCTACCGGGTGACGACCGCCAACTGTTCGAGAACTGGCCGAATCGCGAGACTGTCGAGAACATCGGCCAGCGAATCCGGCAGTTACGGGAGTCGCGCGGGATGACGCAGAGCCAGTTGCAAGCGCGCTCTCGCGTATCACGCTCGTATTTGTCCCGAATCGAGAGCGGGCAGATGACGCCCAGCCTTGGCACGCTTGAAAAGATTGCCGAAGCGCTGGGAGTCGGTCTGAACCGGTTTTTCGTTCCGGAGACGAATGGCGAGACGGTGCTCGAGGATCCGTTCATTCAGGGTCTTCGGCCGTTCCTGCGGCAACTGGATTGGGCACAGTGGCAGGGTATTCTGAAGAGGTTGCAAGCGATTAGCGAGCACGTGAACACGAACCACTCGCGACCGCTTGTGGCGCAGGCTTCGGACCGGATGCCGCACTCGGCGCATTCGATGCCGCGAAGACAGAACCCAGGCCACCTTGCGGCCGCGATTCATCGGTAGTTGAGAATCGCAGAGAACTAGAAGCACACAACGAGATCTGGGTCAGCCCGGCCCAACCCCGTACGGCGGACAGCGTTTGGCTCTGCCGGCGATAAGCCGGGCGACTCTCATCGCCGGGACAGGTTTCGAACGGCGAGTCCACCGCAGTTCTTCCTAAGACAATCGCCAATAACAGGTTGACGTTCCTAGTCGCCCGCATGGCGCCCGGAGGAATTTCGCGTTCGCGCGCTGGCCGCAGTCAGAGACACAAGTCTGATGGGGATTGTCACTGCACCTCTTTTTTCCCGATGCGAAGGAGCTCGATTTCGACTCCGTCAGGCTTTTTGGTCAGCGCTACCAGGCGCGTGGTATCGCCCTTCTCGTAAACGTAAGCGACGTCCGCATCCGAATTGACGCGCTGGCGATGGGTTGCTGAGCCGTGTTCTTCGCGTTTGTAGCCGGGACCAAGATTCTGCTGATACCAGCTGGATACCTCGTCAAGGTCGTCAGATGTGACGTACTTCTCCGTAGCGAGTCCGAGTCCCGCGCCACTAATCGCCGATAACTCAATCGTTGAACCTTCCGACTTATCCGGTTGCGCGCCGGGATACACGGGTAGGCCGGTCGAATGGAGCTGATCACCATTCACGCGCAATGCTCCGGCCGGTGTTTCGATTTCGACTTGTTTGCCTGTCTGGCTGACGTGAACTCGTCGTATAAACATACTGCCGAGGAGCAAGCCGCCGAGAACGAGAACAACAAACCCGCCACCCACGATGGCGAGAATCCAGAGGACTGCGTCATTGCGCTTCGGAGGAGGTGGTTGTGGCGGGACAGACTTACCGCTGGGCGGACCGATTGGCGCAGTTGACATACTTCACCCCTTGCGTGCTTCTCGCTTGAAGATACGCGATATGGGTGTGAAAAGTTTCCTTCGATAACCGGCGTAACTCAGGTACCTAATCTGCGCTTCGCCGCTCAAGCGGTAGCAATGCGTCGCGCATAAACACCTCAGGTCATCCCGATCCATTTCGATCGGGAGGGACCTGAGCTACGGCGGTTAGTAGAAGACGACCTTGACGTCGTCGCGCTTATAGAGATGCACAGTGTCGATGAACCGGACCTGCCGGTCGTCGTACGTGAGAATCAGAGAGTGCGTGCGAGTGCCCTCGCCGAAGAAACGCACGCCGCGCAACAGGTTGCCGCCCGTGACTCCGGTACACGCGAAAATGATTTTCTTGCCGGGGGCGAGTTCGTCGGTCTTGTAGATCCTCCTCGGGTCCTTGATTCCCATTTGTCCGATACGCTCGTGGTGCTCGGGCTTCGAGACGACGAGCCGCGCGAGAATTTCGCCGTTGAGGCAACGCAGCGCGGCGGCGGTGAGCACACCTTCGGGCGCGCCTCCAGTCCCCATCACGGCGTGAACACCCGTGCCGATAACCGCGGCACTGATGCCAGCGGAGAGGTCACCGTCGGAAATCAGCCGGATGCGGGCGCCGGCGGCGCGGATATCGGCAATCAGCTTTTCGTGACGCGGGCGGTCGAGAACGATGATGACAAGATCCTCGACCCTGCGGTTCAGGCGCTTGGCGATTGCTTTGAGGTTATCGGCAACGGGAGCATCGAGTTCGACAGCACCTTTGCAGGATGGGCCGACGATAATCTTTTCCATGTAGAGGTCGGGCGCGTGGAGCAAGCCGCCCGGTTCGCTCGCGGCGAGCACGACGATGGCGTTCGGTTCGCCGGTGGCGCAGAGATTGGTGCCTTCGAGTGGATCGACCGCGATTACGACTTCGGGGTATTTTCCGTTCTTGTTCTTTACAGCGGCGCCCACTTTTTCGCCGATAAACAGCATGGGCGCTTCGTCGCGCTCGCCTTCGCCGATAACGATGGTGCCGTCCATGTGGACGGTGTCCATCTCCGAGCGCATCGCTTCGACGGCCATCTGATCGGATTTGTGGCGATCACCGAGGCCCATTGTGTGGGCGGAGGCGATGGCGGCGCGTTCGACGACGCGCAGAAATTCCAGACTAAGCTCTTTTTCCATTACGGCTCCTGATGTGTCGGGGCTGGTTCAGACGAGGACGCGTCCCGCTGCCGTTATGTTATATCCAAAGGCAGCGAGGATTGTCGAGCGCAGAGTCGTCATGGCAGCGGTTGGATTTTGGCGTTCACGAGGAACGGATCGTCGAGCTCCGTTATATCGCCGGGCTTTTTACCGGCGATCGGTAGCAGACGCGCGGAAAGAGGCTTGTGCCATTTGACAGAGAGGCTGGCGACGTCGCCCAGGATGCGTACGAGTTGGTCTTCGGAGATATCACCGGGAAGCGGGATCGTGTCGAGGCCCGTGCCGCAGACCGCGGAATAGGAAAGTAGCGAATCCATGGTGAGCCGGCCTTCGCTCCAGCGCTTCGCAATGACCGAATCTTCGAGGACTGGCAGCATAAGACCGGAGTAACCAGCGTGAGTGACCGGAATTTCCTTCAAGGCGCGCGTGATGATTGCAGCTACGGTGAGAGTGCCGCTCGAGCCGAGCGGAGCGCCGTAGAATTTTTCGATGGCGCCGCCGATGGAGACTTCTTTAAGCGGTGCGGGCGAGAGATCGACGCCGCCGTATTTCCAGCCTGTTTGTTGGTCGATCTGTTTTCCTGTGGCTTCAATTTCCTGTGCGTAATGGCCGAGCGTATCGCGGAGGTGCGATACGGCGTCGTCGGGAACGTGCGTTGACGCGAAAACATCTGCGACGACGTTTGCGGATTGCAACGCGATCGCGAAATGCTTTTCTTCACCGGTGAAGGATGCCGGGTAAAACGGCGTATTGGGCGGAACCAGCGCGGCCGCGGTGAAATTGAAATTGCCTTGGCTGTGCGCCGTGTGTGCGGCGAGGTATTCGATCACTCTGGCGGTGGCGTGAATTGATTTCCAGTGGATGCCGTCTTCGCCGGCGATACTGACGCTGCCTTCGAGCGTCTTTGCTGTGGCGAGAATTTGCGCTAGCAGCTCAGCGTTGCGCGGGTCGTCGGAATCCTTCGTCATAGCTGGGCCGATGGAGGCGTCGAAGCCTTCTTTTACGGCGAGGGCATCATAGGCCCGGAAAAATGCCAAGGCGTCAGCGGTGGACATGCCTTGTGCGTATTCGGAAAATGGCTGCGTGGTGATTCGGACGGTTTCGACTTCGTAGCCGGATTTTTCGAACACAGATTTTGCGGCTCGGAGGAATTTGAGGGTTTCCTGGATCTGAGATTCGTAATTAGCGCGATCGAGGCGAATGAAAGCTGTGACGGCGCGGATTTTGGGTTTTTGTGCGATAGCTTGTGGGTAGGCGGTTTTGGGGGTGATTGCCGCTGTGAGTAAGAGCACAGGCCCTACGCGCCGCAGTGCGGAGCCTGCGGTGCTCAAGGCAAGCAGGAGTGCCTGTGCAACTAAAACCGTGCGCCGGTATCCACGCGCAGAGCTCGAATCAGGCGCCGGTTGATTCTTGGCTAATTGGATTTTCATGCGAAGGCCGCGATTCCGGTAATGCGTTCACCGATTATAAGTTTGTGGATGTCGTGCGTGCCTTCGTAGGTGATCACGGATTCGAGGTTGTTCATGTGGCGCATGATGGGGTAATCGTCGACGATGCCGTTGGCGCCGAGGATCGATCGGGCACTGCGGGCGGTTTCGAGCGCCATCCAGACGTTGTTCATCTTGAGCATGGAGATGTGCGACGGGTGGACCTTGCCTTGATCTTTCAGGCGACCCACTTGCAAGGCGAGGAATTGCGCCTTCGTGATTTCGGTGATCATCCAGACGAGTTTTTCCTGCACGAGCTGGTGCGAGGCAATGGGTTTGTTGTCGAATTGCTTGCGTTGCTTGGAGTAATTGAGCGCGCAGTCGTAGCAGGCCATGGCTGAGCCGATTGCGCCCCAACCGATTCCATAGCGCGCCTGATTAAGACAGGAGAGCGGTCCTTTCAGGCCTTCGACGCCAGGCAACAAATTCGCCGCCGGGATTTTGCAATCGTTCATCGCCAGGCCTGAAGTGACCGAGGCGCGCAGTGAATATTTTCCGTGGACGTCCCAGGCCTTGAATCCCGGCGTTCCTTTTTCGACGAGAAAGCCGCGGATTTTATCGTCCTCGCATTTCGCCCAGATCACGGCGACATCGGCGAGCGAGCCGCTGGTGATCCACATTTTTTCCCCGTTGAGGATGTACTCATTTCCTTTTTTCACCGCGCGCGTGAGCATGGCGCCAGGATTCGAGCCGAACTGCGGCTCGGTGAGGCCGAAGCAGCCGATGGCTTTGCCCTGCTGCAGGAGAGGCAACCATGTATCTTTTTGAGCGTCGGAACCGAAGGCGTGAATTGGATACATCACCAGCGCCGATTGCACGGAAACGAAGCTGCGCAATCCGGAATCGCCGCGCTCGAGCTCCTGGGTGACAAGTCCGTACTCCACGTTGGACATGCCCGCACAGCCGTAGCCCTTCAAACTCGCGCCAAAAAGTCCGAGCTCGGCCATGTGCGGTACGAGCTGCACAGGAAACTTTCCTTCGCGGTTGTACTGCTCGATGATGGGCATGATTTCGGCGTCAACAAACTGCCGCGCGGTATTGCGAGCGAGTTTCTCTTCGTCGCTGAGGATTGAGTCGAAGTCGAGGTAGTCGACCCCGGGGAACGATGGCATCCGAATTCTCCTTGCTTGAAAGTTGCGCGCGGGCCGAGAGATGCGATGCTAGACAGGAAGCAGTTCGCCGCACCGTAAACCGCCCTATTCTATCGGACATAACCCTCAGCGCGCCAGTTTACCTAAGTTGACGGACGCGCGGAGTGGATGCGATAATCACGGGCTTTGTTCGCAGTCCTAGAAGTGTGTTCCGTTGGGGAAACGGAATAGCCAGGGTAGACTGACCCGGAGCGCGGCGCCCAGCACCAGAATAATCGGAAATGGAAATTCTTCATCAACTCGGCGAGTTGTTTCTCCAAGCTGTGCCCACCGTCATTATCGTGTTCCTGTTTTATTTCTTCATGCGCTGGGCTTTTTTCACGCCAATCCTCAAGGCGATGGATGAGCGGAAGGCCCGCATCGAGGGAGCTCAAGCCGAGGCGGCGAAGGCACGGGAAGAAGCGAAAAAGGAGCTTGAGAGCTACAACCAAGCCATTCGAACCGCGCGTGGTGGAATTTATGCCGAGCAGGAAGCCGTGCGCCAAGCCGTGCTCGAGGAGCGCCAGCGTTTCCTGAAAGCGATACGTTCGCGCGCGCAAGAAGATGTGGCGAACGCCAAGAAGAAAATTGCTGCCGAAAGCCAGGCAGCACTGGCTGAGCTTGAACTCACTGTTCCGACGATTGCCGCCGAAATCGCACACATGATTCTGGAGAGGCCAGCGCCGCCCGCAGGAGGCTGGCCAAGGTAATGAGACTCGTCCGGCGGATAAGCTTCCTTGTGGTGTTTCTGCTAATCGCGGTAACTCCCATGCTGGCGCAAGAAGGAGAGAATTCGCCGGCCGACACTCCGACCGGTTGGGCGTTCCGATGGCTGAATTTCGCAATCGTGTTTGGCGCCATCGGCTACTTTGCCGTGAAGTACGGCGGCCCGGTTTTCCGCGCTACGGCCGAAGAGACGGCGAAGAAAATTGAAGAAGGCGCGCGCGCGCGCGAAGAGGCCGAGAAGCAGAAGAAGGAAATAGAAGCCAAGCTCGCCAACCTGCCGAAAGAAATCGAAGCCATGAAAGCCGAGGCCAAACGCGATAGCGAGGCGGAAGCGCAGCGCCTGCGAGACCAGGCCAAGGAAGAAGCGCAAAAGATAGAAAAATCGGCGCTGGCGGAAATTGCCGCGGCAGAGCGGGCGGCACGACTCGAAGTGAAAGCACTGGCTGCGCGAATGGCAGTGGATAAGGCCGAGATGCTGTTGCGACAGCAGCTGACTGCGAAAGCCGAAGAAAAATTGTTTGAGACGTTCGTTGCTGAGCTGGAGAGGAGCGTCAATTGAGCGCTGTAGCAGAACGGTACGCAGCCGCTCTGGCGGATGTTGCGGTAGAGCGCAACAATAGCGAGACCATAAAAGGCAATCTTGCAGTGTTCGTCGAGGCGTTCTCTTCGATAGCGGATTTGCGAAACGCGCTGGAAAGCCCCGCGCTCAATGCCGAATTAAAGCGCAAAGTGATCGCCGAGGTAGCCGGGAAGATGGGCCTTGACGTGGCCGTGCGGAATTTCATTTACCTTGTAGTGGACCACCGCCGCACGGAAATCCTTCCCGAAATCGAGCAGGCATTTCTTTCTGAGCTGAATGGGCGGCTCGGAATCGTCGACGCGGAAGTGACTTCGGCACACGAACTAAACGATGATGAGAAGCGGCAATTGAGTTCTGTCCTGGAACAACGCACCGGCAAAAAAGTGGAAGCGCGCTTTCAAATCGACGGTGCTCTGCTGGGCGGCGCAGTGGTGCGGTTGGGCTCGACGATTTACGACGGTTCAGTTCGAGATCAACTGAAACGGCTGCGCGAACAGCTTGAAACGGAATAGGAGCCGTAATGGCGAATATCAAAGCGGACGAGATCACAAAAATACTGAAAGAGCAGATCGAGAACTATCAGCAGACCGTCGAGGTGGATGAGATCGGCTCGGTGATTTCCGTAGGCGACGGCATCGCACGCGTTCACGGCCTAGAGAAGTGCATGGAAGGCGAGATGCTCACGTTTCCGCACGGCGTGACCGGCATCGCGCTGAACCTCGAAGAGGATCAGGTTGGCGTGGTGCTGCTTGGTGACTATACGGAAATCAAGGAAGGCGACATCGTCAAGCGGACGAACAAGATTATGTCCGTGCCCGTTGGAGACGCGCTGATTGGGCGCGTGGTTGACCCGCTGGGAAATCCGCTCGACGACAAAGGGCCGATTCAGACGAGCGAGCGGCTGCCGCTCGAACGCCTGGCGCCCGGAGTCGTTGACAGGCAGCCAGTTCGTGAACCGATTCAGACGGGCATTAAATCAATCGACTCCATGATTCCGATCGGTCGTGGACAGCGCGAGTTGATCATCGGCGACCGGCAGACCGGCAAGACCGCGATCATTATCGATACCATCATCAATCAGCGCGGCGGCGACATGATTTGTATCTACTGTGCGATTGGGCAGAAGAGATCGACGATCGCGCAGGTGGTGAAGACGCTGACCGACTATGGAGCGATGGATTACACGATTGTGGTGGCGGCTTCTGCGACCGAACCGGCGACGATGCAGTACATCGCGCCTTTTGCGGCTTGCGCGAT
Source organism: uncultured Acidobacteriota bacterium (assembly GCA_963729525.1). Lineage (GTDB taxonomy): Bacteria > Acidobacteriota > Terriglobia > Acidiferrales > UBA7541 > Palsa-295. Next base: position 75,413 of record CAVSOB010000002.1, on the reverse strand, counting down.
GGGCGAATACTTCCGCGATTCGAAGCGGCATGCTGTTTGTTTCTATGACGACCTTTCAAAGCACGCGCAATCGTACCGTGAAATTTCCTTGTTGCTGAGGCGGCCACCGGGGCGCGAAGCGTTTCCCGGGGACGTTTTCTTTTTGCACTCGCGCTTGCTCGAGCGCGCGGCGAAATTGAACGACAAGCTGGGCGCCGGTTCGCTGACGGCGCTTCCCGTGATTGAGACACAGGCTGGCGACGTGTCCGCTTATATTCCAACGAACGTGATTTCGATTACAGACGGTCAGATCTATCTCGAAGCGGACTTGTTCAACGCTGGGATCCGGCCTGCCATCAACGCGGGTATTTCCGTGAGCCGCGTCGGCGGCAACGCTCAGATCAAAGCGATGCGACAGGTGGCTGGAACTCTGCGGTTGGATATGGCGCAGTATCGCGACCTGGCGGCGTTCGCGCAATTCGGAACCGAGCAGCTCGATAAAGCGACACAGGCACAGCTTGCGCGCGGCCAGCGGCTCGTGGAAGTCCTGAAGCAGGATCAATACCAGCCACTGACGGTGGAACAGCAGGTCTTGATTATTTTTGCCGCCTCGAACCGATATTTGGACGATATAGAAGTGGCTGAAGTGTTGCGCTTTGAGAAAGAATTGTATCCGTTTATCGAAACGAATTATCCGAACGTGATGAAAACGCTGCGCGAGAAGAAGGCCATCGATGACGGCTTGCGCGGCGAAATGAAGAAAGCGCTCGACGCTTTCAAGGAAACTTTCGTGGCCACTCTAGAGGCGGCGAAGGCGGATAAGGGAGCCGCCGGCAAGATCGCCGCTGAAGTGGCCGAAGCTCCGCCTGCCCCAAAGGCTCCGGAGAAGGTGGCTGCGCACTAAGCACAACGCTCGATGCCCACACTTCTCGATTATCGGCGGCGCATTCGTTCGGTGAAAAGCACGCAGCAAATTACGCGCGCGATGAAATTCGTGGCGGCGGCGAAACTGCGGCGGGCACAGGAAGGAGTGTTTGCAGCGCGGCCGTACGCGCGGGAAATCAAACGCGTGCTGCGATCAGCGGCGGCGCGGATGGAAACGCCGGTGCACCCTTTGCTCGAGCGGCGGCCCGAAGAGAGAATTTTGGTCGTGGTGCTGACGGGCGACCGGAGCCTGGCTGGCGCGTTTAATACGAACGTGTTGCGTCGAGCGATGGAGTTTTTGCGCGAACACTCTTCGAAGAAATTGCATGTTGCTGTGGTGGGCAAAAAGGGCCGCGACACGCTGCGGAAGCGCGGCTGGAAATTTGCGGCCGAGTATCTGAATGTGTCGAACGCCGTGGAATTTTCGAAGGCTAAAGAGATTGCGGCAAAAATGGCGGAGATGTACGTGACCGATGAAGTGGATGCGGTCTACGCGATTTACAATGAATTCAAGAACGTGATGGTGCAGAGACTGCGCGTTGAGAAGCTCCTGCCGATTGATCCTGCCGTGCTGAAGGAAGGCACGACGGAGAAGGGTGAGCGGTCGGACATCGTCCACGATCCAGCGACCGAATCTTTGCCGATGAAGCCGTCGCCCGACGGGACGGTGAACCTGGTGGACTACATCTACGAGCAACCGGTGGCTGAGTTGTTCGGCGGACTCGTGCCGCGGTATCTGGAGTCGGAAGTTTTTCGAATCCTGCTGGAGTCAGCTGCCGCCGAGCACGCAGCCCGCATGACGGCGATGGATTCGGCTACACGGAATGCATCTGAATTGATCGACAAGCTGACGTTGCAGATGAACAAGATTCGGCAGGCGGCCATCACAAAGGAAATTATTGAGATTGTGAGCGGCGCGTCGTCCGCGATGTCGTAGTGTTAGTGCTCGGTAACTAATAAGGGGAAGAAGATATGGCGAAGGATCAATCGAAAATCGGGCACGTTGTCGAAGTGATCGGGCCGGTGGTGGACGTGCTGTTCCAGGAGCACCATCTGCCCTCGATTCACAACGCAGTACGGATTACGAGCGAGGGATTCAATGTGCCGGAGCCGCTCGACGTAGTGGCTGAAGTTGAGCAGCATCTCGGCGAAGGGCGCGTGCGCTGCGTGGCGATGAAGCCGACTGAGGGCATGGTGCGCGGCATGAATGCGGAAGACCTTGATGAACCGATTACTGTGCCGGTAGGCCGTGCGACGCTCGGGCGTGTGCTCAATGTGCTGGGCGAGCCGGTCGACAACCTTGGCCCTGTGAAATCCGAGAAGCGATATCCGATTCATCGGCCGGCGCCCAGTCTCGAAGATCAGTCCACTACTCTCGAAATGTTCGAGACGGGAATCAAAGTTGTCGATTTGATCGAGCCGTATCTCAAGGGCGGAAAAATCGGGCTCTTCGGCGGCGCGGGCGTCGGCAAGACGGTGCTGATTCAGGAATTGATTCACAACGTCGCAATGAAACATGGCGGCGTTTCGGTCTTTGCCGGCGTGGGGGAGCGCACTCGCGAAGGGAACGATTTGTGGCTCGAAATGCAAGAGTCAGGCGTCGTAGTACCGGGTAATTCGGAAAAATCACGCTGCGCGCTGATTTATGGGCAGATGACGGAACCACCTGGTGCGCGCTTGCGCGTAGGCCTAACGGGCCTTACGGTCGCCGAATACTTCCGCGACGAAGAACACCTTGACGTGCTGCTTTTCATCGACAATATTTTCCGCTTCGTGCAGGCCGGCTCGGAAGTATCGGCGCTGCTTGGGCGCATGCCTTCCGCGGTAGGTTATCAGCCGAACCTCAATACGGAAATCGGCGAGTTGCAGGAACGCATTACGTCGACGAAGCACGGGTCGATCACGTCAGTACAAGCGATTTACGTTCCTGCTGACGACTACACCGATCCGGCGCCGGCGGCGACATTTGCTCACCTTGACGCCACTACGAACTTAAGCCGGCAAATTGTCGAGCGCGGAATCTATCCCGCTGTCGATCCGCTGGCAAGCTTCTCGCGCATTTTGGATCCACGCACGGTGGGACAAGAGCACTACACGGTGGCCCGAGCGGTGAAGTCGGTTCTTCAGAGGTATAAGGAGCTGCAGGACATTATCGCGATTCTCGGAATCGAAGAGCTTTCAGACGATGACAAGCAGACCGTAGCGCGCGCCCGAAAAATTGAAAAGTTCCTGTCGCAGCCGATGTTCGTGGCCGAGCAGTTCACCGGCTTGGCAGGCAAGTACGTAAAAATCGAAGATACGGTGCGCGGGTTCAAGGAAATCGTCGAAGGAAAGCACGACGATCTTCCCGAGCAGGCGTTCTACATGGTGGGCGGCATCGAGGAAGTGCGCGAGAAGGCAGAAAAGATGGCGGCCACAGCTTAGTCGCAGCGCCACCTGCGCGATTCGCGGCTCGAAACAAGAATGCTACCTGAAAAAATTGAACTCGAAGTAGTAACGCCCCAGCGTCACGTGCTCGACGAGAAGGTTGAATCCGTCGAGATGCCAGGCAAAGACGGCTACCTCGGCATCCTGCCAGGCCACGCCCCGCTGCTCACCGAACTCGGCCTCGGAATTCTGACTTATCACAAGGGCTCGGAAGTTCGGCGGCTCACCGTGCTGAACGGTTATGCGGAAGTGCTGCCTGACCGGGTAATCGTCCTGGCGGAGGCTTCCGAGCGCGCGGAGGAAATTGACGTGCAACGCGCGCGTACGGCAGCTGATCGCGCCCAGGCTGAGCTTGCGAAAGCCACTGGAGCGCCTGAGACGGATTGGGAGAGTGCCTCGGCAGCTTTGCAGCGAGCATTGGTTCGCGTCGAAGCCGCATCTAAACGATAGAAATTGGGGCAGATAACTGCCAGCGCACACGGCATCGTGCCGCATTTTGCGGCATCAAATAGCTAAGGTACAAAGATAAGGGCTCATGGCTGAAATCACAGTTTATTCCACTTCCTGGTGCTGCGATTGCCGGCGCGTAAAGCAGTTTTTGCGCGAACGCGGACTCGCCTTCAAGGAAGTCAATATCGACGACAAGCCGGACGCAGAAGAATTGGTGCTCCGCGCAAACAACGGGCTTCGGAAGGTCCCCACGCTCGAAATCGACGGGCATTATGTAGCGTGCAGCCCGTTTAATCCTTACCTGCTCGCCGAAGAATTGAAGATTCCACTCAACAAGTAAGACTAAGTTCCTCCCGGTCCCTGACTAAATCGCTCAAGCCAGCCCGGCGCCGCGCGTCATCACTCCCGCTAGCCGCAAGTCAGGATTCAGAATCACAATGTCGGCGTCGGCTCCCACGGCGATCACGCCCTTTTTGCCGCCCAGGCCAAGCCGCCGAGCGGGCAGTAGTGTGACCATACGCACTGCCTCGAGCAGCGGCACGCCGAGTGCGACGATATGTTGCAGGGCGCGATCGAGACTGAGAGTGCTGCCCGCGAGTTTACCTTCCGAATTGCGAACGACGCCATCAGTGACGCTCACTTCAACGTTTCCCAGCTTGTAATTTCCATTTCGCATTCCTGTAGCAGCGGTTCCGTCGCTAACCAGGAGCACACCCTCGAGTCCCTTGGCCCGCAACAAGATTTCCACGGCGGGTAAATCGACGTGATGTCCGTCGGCGATCAACTCGGCTGTCACGGCCGGGTTCGTCAGCACCGCGCCGATGACGCCCGTATCCCGATGCGAAAACGGCCGCATGGCATTGAATATATGGGCAGCGTGCGTTACGCCGCGTTCAATCGCCGCGCCTGCTTGTTCGTAAGTTGCGTCGGTGTGGCCCATCGAAGCAACAATGCCATTGCTCACCGAGCGTTCGACCAGCTCGAGCGCACCGGAAAGCTCCGGCGCAAGCGTGACGATTCGGATGAACCCGTCGGCGGCGGCGATGAATTCTTCGAAGAGTTCCTTCGAGGGTGGCGTGATGGCATTGAGCGGATGCACGCCGCGACGAGCTGGATTGATAAAGGGCCCTTCCAGGTGAATTCCCAGCACCTCGGCGGCGAATCGTGAGTCAGTATTTCGCGCGCTGCGAATATACCGCGCGATCCCATGCAGGCTCTTACAGGTCTCCTCAGGCGGTGCGCTCACCGTCGTTGCCACCAGGGACGTAGTCCCGCGTCGTGCTACTGTGGATGCGACCTTCGCGATCGCTTCGGCTGTGCCTTCCATCACATCGTGGCCACCGGCTCCGTGAATGTGCACATCTACGAATCCAGGAATGACGATTTTGTCGCCCGCGGCGAAGTGCTCCGAATCGTCGGGCACGCGAACTTCGTCGCGATGGCCCATCTGCGTAATCTTGCCGTCTTCGACGACAATCACGCTGTCGAGAATTTCTTCGTGCGGAGTGAGAATGCGGCTGGCGTAAATGGCGGTCGCGGCCATGGCTCGTTCATGCTACCCGAACTCAGAGTGAAAAACACAAGCGAGCCTTGCAACATTTTCCTTCTCCGCTACAATCATGGTGCCCGAAAATTCAAAGAAAAATGGGATCGCGGCAGGTTTGGAGGAATTTGCATGGCATATGACAAGCGGTATGTAGCGCAGAAACGCCAGCGGCGTCGCCGGAAGACTGCCAAGGCCAAGATGCATCTCTATGAGCAGGGAAAACTTCCGCACGATAAGCTTCCCGCCCTCGCGAAGAAATTCCTGAGCCGCAAGACCCGCGCGCTGAAACGCGCCGGCTGATCGCAACCTGCTCCTTCGGTAAAAAAAAAGGGCGTCCGGATGGACGCCCCTTTTTTGCGCCGCGCCCGCCAGCTCGCGGCTAATTTTGTTCCAGGCTAGTCGCCAGACGTCTGCGCGTGTGTGCTGGAAGCTGACTTCGGCACGCTCAGGTAACCGGCAATTTTATCTTTGCCTACCTGATTGACCGTCAATTCCATCGGCGCGTGCGTGCCACGCGAGAAAAAGTAGATTGGCTCGTTCACAGAGCGGTTCTTCTTCTCGTAGCGCGCATCGTCGATGTACATCGCGATGGTATAGACGTTCTTCTTGGGATTGACGCCGCGGAGTTCGATCATCAGGTCACCCACTTTCTGGCGCTGATCCTTCTTGTCGATTGTGAACTCGTAGTAGTCGCGCTCACCAAGACGCCGCAGTTCTTCCACTTCGTCATGGTTCTTCGCGATCAGCGTGCCGAATTCACCGCGCGTCATGTTCAGACTGTTCTTCGTGGTTTCGAGGTCGGACTTGACACCGTTGACGTCGGTGCCGAGTTTGTTCACGTCATCGACACCGGCCTTGGTCGCGAGCTCTCCATTCACATTGTTTTGGAGATCCGCGAGCTGCTTGGCATCTTCTTCCTTGATCTTGTTCGCCTGCGCGCGGGCTTTGGTGAGCTCGCCCTGCGTCAATTTCATCTTGTCCGTGACAATGCTCAGTTCACCCTGCAGCTGCGCATTCGTGTCCTCTGCCTTCGCGAGACGCTGGCTCAGCACCTCTTCTTGCTGCTTTTCCTGCTGCTGAGCAGCTGTGAGGTTTTGCGCCAATTCCTTAGCGTGGTTCGACGCGCTCCAGCCGGTTCCCAGAGCTGCCAGCGAGACGATAGCAAGCGCTATCACCACAATTCCAACCCAACGCGGTGCCGCGGCCTCGGCCGCTACATATTCCTGCTTATCATCGATACCCATATTGCTTTTCCTCCGTGAACGCCCTTGCAAAGATGGGAAAGAGCAAAAGGAACGCCAATCGAGCTAGAGTGGCCCAGACCTCCGTATCTGTATGCAGGGGAGCAGGTTAACCTTCACAGCCGGGTAGGGCGGCTTGCGACCGCATGCTCCCGCACCTGCAATTTTTACCCTATTTCAAGGATTTCTTCGCGGTACTACCTACGCATTTTTCGCTCAAGACTCGGCGGAAATCGCCGTCAGAAGGGCTCAGCCAGCTGAGGCTGGATTAGCGAGTAACGGTCATAGCGCGGAGCTGAGCGATTCGATCAGCGAGCGGCGGATGCGTGCTGAAGAGGCTTGAGAAAATCTGTCCGGCTGACAACGGTTGCACGATCATTAGGGCTGAGGTTGTCGGAGGAACGTCCATCGGAATGCGCTTGTTGTAGGCGCCGAGCTTTTCGAGCGCGCGGATTAGTCCGTAAGGATGGCCCACCATTTTTGCACCGGAGGCGTCCGCCTGATATTCGCGTTGTCGCGAAATACCCATCTGCAGCAAGAGCGCGGCGAACGGGGCGAGAATCAGCATCAGTATTCCTGTAAGAGCACCGCCACGCTCGCGGTCGCCACCACCACCGCCGAACCAGAACCCCATCCTGGCAACCCACGTGATCGCGCCTGCGATGGTAGCAGCGATCGAGGACGTCAAGATGTCGTAGTTGCGCACGTGCGATAGCTCGTGCGCGATTACGCCTTCGAGTTCCTCGTCGTCCATCAATTCCATCAGGCCCTGCGTGACGGCGACTGACGCGTGGCTCGGATTGCGGCCAGTGGCGAAAGCATTGGGCGCGGCCTGAGGAATCAGGTACATCTTCGGCATGGGCAGATTTGATTTCGCCGCAAGCCGCTCCATTACCTCATAAAGCCGTGGCGCCTGTTCTTTGCTGATTGGCTGGGCTCCGCTGGACATGAGCGCAATCTTGTCCGAAAAGAAGTATGCGGTGCCGTTCATCAGGACCGCGAAAATTAGCGCCATCGTCATACCGCGCTCGCCGCCAAACGCCAATCCGAGAAAAAGCAGTAGCAATGTAAGAGCCGTGAGCAAAAAAGCAGTTTTTAGAGTTTTCATTTTCGGTACTCCCTGGCGCGATTCTTACGCAGCGCCCGCCTTCGCCGTCTCCGTTGCGAATTTCATTTCGTCGCTTCGCGGATCGGCATCGACAATCACCGTATCACCCGGTTTCACCTCGCCGTCAAGAAGCTTGAGGGCGAGCGGATCTTGAATCAGTCTCTGAATGGCGCGCTTCATGGGGCGCGCGCCATACGCTGGATCGAATCCTTCGCGGAACAAAAGAGTCTTCGCCGCCGGCTTGAGCTTCAGCGTGATTTTTCTTTCGCTCAGCAGCTTCACCACGTTGCGCATCTGCAGCTCGATGATGTGCTCGATCTGGTCCTTGCCGAGCGGCTGGAACATCACAATGTCGTCGATGCGATTCAAGAATTCAGGACGGAAGAGCTCGCGAAGCGCCGCCATGGCTTGCTCGCGCGCCTTCTTCGGATCTTTCGCCGCGAGTTCGAAAATTGCAGTAGAGCCAATGTTCGACGTCATGATGATCACTGTGTTGCGAAAATCCACGGTGCGCCCTTTTCCGTCCGTGAGCCGGCCTTCGTCGAGAATCTGCAGCAGGACGTTGAACACATCCGGGTGCGCTTTTTCGATTTCGTCAAGCAACACCACGGAATAGGGGCGCCGGCGAACCTGCTCGGTGAGCTGGCCGCCCTCTTCGTAGCCCACGTACCCCGGAGGCGCTCCAATCATGCGCGCCACCGAGTGTTTCTCCATATATTCGGACATATCGAGACGGATGATCGCGCGCTCATCGTCAAACAGAAATTCCGCGAGGGCACGCGCGAGCTCAGTCTTGCCTACACCAGTCGGGCCTAGAAACAGAAACGAGCCAATCGGGCGATTCGGGTCGCTCAAGCCGGAGCGGTTGCGACGGATCGCATTTGCGACGATGGCTAAAGCCGCCTCCTGACCCACCACTCGCTGGCGCAGACGCTCTTCCATGTGAATGAGTTTTTCGATTTCGCCTTCGAGGAGTCTTCCGACTGGAATACCAGTCCATTTGCTGACGATTTTCGCGATTTCTTCCTCGCCGACTTCTTCCTTCAGCATCGGATGGTCTTTCTGCAATTCGCCGAGGCGGTCCTGCGCGGCCTTCAATTCCTTTTCGGCGGCGGACAATTTGCCGTAGCGAATTTCCGCCACGCGGGCCAGGTCACCAGCGCGCTCGTAGCGTTGTTCTTCCGTTTTAAGCTGGTCGATCTGCTCTTTGATTTTGCGAATCTTGCCTATGGCTTCTTTTTCTGTTTGCCAGTGCGCCTTGAGCGTATTGGACTGCTCGCGCAAGCCGCTCAGCTCTTTTTCAATTTGGCCCAGCCGCTCGCGCGAATGCGCATCCGACTCTTTCTTCAACGCCTGACGCTCGATTTCGAGCTGCATGATGCGACGTTCGATTTCGTCGATCTCGGAGGGCAGAGAATCAATTTCCATGCGCAGACCGGCGGCGGCTTCGTCTACAAGGTCAATGGCTTTGTCCGGTAGGAACCGGCCGGTGATATAGCGCTGCGAGAGCATCGCTGCCGCCACGATTGCGGAGTCCTTGATGCGTACGCCGTGGTGCACTTCGTAGCGCTCTTTCAAGCCGCGCAGAATCGCGATCGTGTCTTCGACGGATGGTTCGCCGACAAATACGGGTTGGAAGCGGCGCTCGAGGGCTGGGTCTTTCTCGATGTACTTGCGATATTCGTTGAGCGTAGTTGCTCCGATCGCGCGAAGCTCACCGCGCGCCAGCGCCGGCTTCAGCATGTTCGATGCATCCATCGAACCTTCGGCGGCGCCTGCGCCAACGAGTGTGTGAAGCTCGTCTATAAAAAGAATCACTTGGCCTTCGGATTCCGTGACTTCCTTCAAAACAGCCTTAAGACGATCCTCGAATTCGCCGCGATATTTCGCTCCGGCCACCAGCGCCGAAAGATCGAGCGTCACAATGCGCTTCGGCCGCAGAACTTCGGGCACGTCGCCCGCCACGATTCGTTGTGCAAGACCCTCCACGATGGCGGTTTTGCCGACACCCGGCTCGCCGATAAGAACAGGATTGTTCTTCGTGCGGCGCGCGAGAATCTGCATCACGCGGCGAATTTCCTCGTCGCGGCCAATCACAGGGTCCAGCTTGCCCCGGCGGGCGAGATCGGTCAGGTCGCGTCCGTACTGTTCGAGCGCGCGATAAGTAGATTCTGGGTTTTGCGACGTGACGCGGTGGCTGCCTCGAATCGTGGCCATAGCCTGCAGGATGGTTTCGTGCGTCACACCGTGCTTCGTGAGAATTTCACCGGCTGAGTCGCGCTTCGCCGAGGCGATGCCCAACAAGATGTGCTCGGTTGAGACGTATTCGTCTTTCAGGCGCTGCGCTTCTTCGAACGCGCGCTCCAAGACCTTGTTCGCTTCCGGGCTCAGGTATTGTTCCGAGCCTCCGGAAACTTTCGGCAGGCGCTCCACTTGTTTCTCAACTTCACTTGCGAGTTGCGTGGGCGACACACCCAGTTTTTCGAGCAGGGGAGGCACCACGCCGTCACCCTGCGCAAGCAGCGCCCAAAGGACGTACAGGGGCTGAACCTGCTGCTGTCCATAGCGTGCAGCCATCTCCTGCGCCGCTTGCATGGCCTCCTGGGCCTTTAGAGTCAGTTTGTCAAATCTTGGCATTTCGCAATCTTCTCACTTTCACGGGGCAACAAAAAGCAGCAACAAAAAAAGGGGCCAGCAGAACCGCCGGCCCCCCGTCACGCCCTGCGATTTCAGTTCTTCGCTCTTAGTTCTTGCCGTTCGCTACGTTGACCTTGATCTGCTTCGGCTTGGACTCAGCGCTCTTTGGGAGCTCAACCGTCAACACGCCATTCTTATACTCCGCCTTGATGGCTTCCGTGTTAACCGTGTTTGGCAATCCGAAGCTGCGGCTGAACGAACCATAATTCCGCTCGATCCGGAGGTAGTTGTCTTCCTTTACGGTTTGCTCGAATTTCCGCTCGCCGCGGATCGTAAGCGTGTTGTTCTCCACGCGGATGTCCAGTTCCTTCTCGTTGATCTCTGGCATATCGGCCTTGATTACCAGCTCATTCTCGGTCTCGTAGATATCCACGGACGGAGTCCAAGCGGTGAGGGCAGCATTATCGCCGCGCCCCTGCACAGTGCTCTCAAAAAGCCTGTTAACCTGGTCCTGCAGCGTAGAAAGGTGAAACGGGGTCCATCGGGTAATCGTGTTCATGTAGCTAATCTCCTGAAGTCTATGAAATTTGCGCATCTAAGCGCACGCACATAATAAAATATGCGTGCCTAGTAGTCAAGTATTTTTATAGCTGCTCTTTGGTGATGGAATGATGCACTTATCCTGCTCATTCTAGAACCTTTATAACAAGGCATTTAAGGTAGTGCGTCTCGGGCATCGTAAGCAAAATGGGATGGTCTCGTGCCTGGGTGCGCCTATCAACCACCACCACGCTTCGGCGGGCGTCGATAGCTGCCTCTGCGAGGATCTGTAGAAACAACGCCTCCGGGATGTGGTAGGAGCAGGAGCACGTGACGAGGAAGCCGCCCGGCTGCAGCAGCTTGAGGGCGCGGAGATTGATTTCCTTGTAGCCTCGCTGTGCGGCCGGGACGCTATCCCGATTCTTCGCGAATGCAGGTGGGTCGAGGATGACCATCTGAAATTTGCGCCCCGCGTCGTCGTACTCCTTCAGAATGTCGAAGGAATTGCCTTCACGAAAGGTGACGTTGGAGATGGCGTTGAGTTCCTGATTTCGGCGTGCGGCAGCAATCGCAGTGGATGCCATATCGGTCGCCTCCACATGCTCGCAGTGGCCGGCCACCGTGAGCGCGAAGCCGCCGTTGTAGCTGAAGCAGTCGAGCACCTCGCCCGAGGCATAGCGGCGGGCAGCCAGGTGGTTCTCACGCTGGTCAAGAAACGAGCCGGTCTTCTGTCCTCGGCGCAAGTCGTTCACGAAACTTATGCCATTTTCCTCGGCGATAACTTCTTCAGGAACCTCGCCTTGCAGAACGCTAACACTTTGCTCTAGGCCCTCGAGCAAGCGCACCTTCGGATCGTTCCTTTCGAGGATGCCTTTCGGCGAGAACAATTCGAACAGGATCTGTATGAAGAGGCCTTTGAGGCGATCGGTTGATTGGCTCAGAGTTTGTACAACGAGATAATCACCGTAGCGGTCGATTACGAGCGAAGGCAAATGGTCCGCTTCGCCGTAGACGAGCCGGAAGGCATCTGTGTTCTCGACAACGATTTTACGGTAGGCGGCGGCGCTGCCAATGCGTTCGGTGAAGAATGCCCGATCGACGGGCACATCTTCGCGTGTAAGCAACCGGATGGCGATCTGGGATTTGTCGCTGTAGAAGGCGCGACCCTGAAAGCGTCCTCGTTCGTCGGTGAGGCGTACGATGGCTCCGGGTTCGGCCTTGGCGCTGCGGACGTCACTTCGGTAGACCCAAAGATGCCCCGAGCGCAACCGTTCTATACCGCGCGGCCCGATAACGACGGAACCTTCTGCCACAATATTTCCTTCCCTAAGTGCTTATGCGAATGCGTCTGGATATGAGGCCTCAAACCAATCAAGTCGCCGCTCAATCCGCTACAATGTTGACAAAGATACAGCAGAAATATACATGCCAAAGACACGCTGATGAATTTGAGCGATTTCGATTATGAACTTCCGGCCGAAAGTATAGCCCAGCGGCCTCTTTCGGAACGCGACGCATCGCGACTGCTCCTCTTGAGCAGCGCTACTGGAGCTTGGGAGGACCGCCAATTTCGCGAACTGCCGACGCTCCTTCAGGGCAACGAACTTCTCGTGTTGAACGACGCTCGCGTGTTGCCAGCGCGTCTGTTTGGGCATCGCGCCGGTCTGCGGGCCGAACCGCACACAGCGAAAAGTCCCATGCGAGATGAATTTCTCACTTCGCCTATTGAAGTGTTGCTGGTTCGTCAACTCACGCAAGACACATGGGAAGCGCTTGTACGGCCGGGACGTAAGATTCCCGTGGGCGAGCGCATTGTGTTTGGGGAAGGCGAACTAGAGGCTCGGGTGGAAGCCCGCGCCGACTACGGCCTGCGAGTGCTGCGGTTCGAATCGAAGAACGGTTTCCACGATGCGCTCAACCGCCTCGGCCACATTCCGCTTCCGCCGTATATCAAGCGTGCGGACGAGCCGATCGATCGCGAGCGTTACCAGACCGTTTACGCCCGTCAGGGAAGCGCAGTAGCAGCCCCGACCGCAGGGTTGCATTTCACGCCGGCGATACTGGAATCGGTCCGCGAGCGCGGGATCGAAATCGCGAAGGTGACCTTGGATGTTGGCCTTGGGACGTTCGAGCCGATTCGCACCGAGTCACTTGAAGAGCATAAAATTCACGTCGAGTCTTACGAGATTCCAGGGGATACAGTTGAATCGATCGCTCGCGCGAAACGAGAACATCGCCCTGTTCTTGCTGTGGGTACTACGGTGGTGCGCGCGCTGGAAGACGCTGCCGAGAAAGCGGCTGGCACCAACGCGCTCCTGCGCCCGGGGCGATTTGAAGCAAGCATCTTCTTACTCCCCGGCAAGCCGTTCCGCGTCGTCGATCGACTTCTCACGAATTTCCATCTTCCGCGATCGAGCTTGCTGGCATTGGTCGCCGCGTTCGCCGGTCTCGAAAACACACTGGCAGCCTATCGTCATGCGGTAGCTGCCGGCTATCGCTTTTACAGTTACGGTGATTGTATGCTGATTCGCTGAGGCACTGGGCGAGCCGGATTTCCTGGGTGAGATTCGTGCATCCCGCCGCGCGTTCGACTATAATCCGCAACCTGCCAAACAAGGGCACGTTGAAATGCGCTATCTGATTCTGAGCGATATTCACGCCAACATCACGGCGCTCGACACCGCTCTCGATGCCGTCAAAGGCAAGTGGGACAAAGCAGTCTGCCTGGGCGACGTGGTCGGCTATGGGCCTGACCCGAATGAGGTGATCGATCGCATCCGTGAACTTGACGCGATCACGATTCGCGGCAATCACGACAAAGCGGGAAGCGGCCTGGCCAACGCCGAGGATTTCAATCCTGTAGCACGCAATGCTGCGCTGTGGACGCGCGATAAGCTGCGTCCCGAACTTCGCGAATACCTCGAAAAACTGCCGACTGGGCCGGCGACAGTTAACGGCTTTACCATCGTTCATGGGGCGTCGCGCGACGAGGATGAATACGTGTTCGCTCCGGCACAAGCCCTTGATAGCTTGATCGAGGCAGCGACCCCGATCACTTTCTTTGGTCATACCCATCTGCAAGGCGGGTTCACGCTCGGGGGTGAGGACGACAAGGTAGGCGTACTGCACTTCAAGCCGGAGGGAGAAAATAAATTCTCACCTCTTAGGATCGAACCGGGCACCACGTACCTGCTGAATCCGGGCTCCATCGGCCAGCCGCGAGACGGGGACACGCGCGCTGCGTTCGCGATCGCAGACGTCGACAACAAGGTTGTGGAATTCTGGCGCGTTCCCTACGATATTGAAGCAGTACAGAAACGCATGGCAGCGGCCGGCCTCCCCGAACCGCTGATCCTTCGATTGCAATTCGGCCGCTAAGGCAGGCTCTTTCGATGTCTCCCGAAGAAATTCCGCAGCGAGAAAGGCGCAGCCAATTTCCGATCGCATTCGCCGCTGGGGCGGTCGTCGTTCTATTGCTGCTGGGGGGAGTGATCTTGCTGTCGCGCGGATCGCATTCGAATGGAGCGGGCGTGGCTCCGCAGCTGCCGTTTGGTCCAACAGAGCAGGCTTATTCCGAACATATTCACTTCAAAGATATCAAAATGGCTAAGGCCAACAATTTTCTGAATCAGGAATTCACGTACATCGCGGGAACGCTTTGGAATGATGGCGCGCATACCATCCGCGCGCTCGATGTGACGCTGGAATTCCACGACCCATTCAATCAGGTAATCCTACGCGAGAATGAGTCGCTCGTCGGGCCGAAAGATTCTCCCCTACCAGGCGGGCAGCGGCGCGACTTTCAAATAACGCTGGAACATGTTCCCGTAGAATGGAATCAGCAGTATCCTTCTATCCGAGTAACAGGCCTGATCCTGGGCGACTGACGCTCACCCCTTACAGCTAAATCTGACTGCTCGGTGGTTCGATGGACGATTGGGCAGAACTCGATCGTGCATTAGGCGAATTTGTGCGTTCAGGCGCCGTCGAAGTTCGTGAAGACGGTCAGTGGCTCGCCGGGCTCGCGGATCTTCAATATGAAATGCGGCGTGCGGGAAAACAGCCGCTCGTTCACCTATGGTCCGACGAGAAGAATCTGACGCGGCGAGTTATCCGCCTGAAGGAACAAGCTGCGGACAGGATCGTTCTCGAAGTATATCGTCTGGGCAAGTCAAAACCAGGCCGACTCGAATTTCTGCGGACGGACTCACCGCGTCCAGCGGGCCGGATCACGAGAGAGCAATTTCGCGCCCGCTTTGATCGCATTCTCGCGGAGGCATTTCCTGACGCGCACTCCGAATCGTTATCCGCGGCCCCGGACCTGGAGCACTCATTCTCGGGCATGTACGTGCGCGGACGCATGCATGAAGGGGCAAACGACTGGGCATTCCTGGCTGCCTCTCCCTCCGAAAATGCCACTGCCATTGATGGAATGCTGGCTTTCGGCCTCTTGTGGCTGGATTGGACACGAGGCCACTCTGAAAAACGAGGCGTCGTGGGATTGAGGCTGTTTGTGCCGGAAGGCTGCAGCCGAATCTTGCGTGAGCGCGCGCTCGCGCTTTCACCGATTGCCCGCACGGAGATTTACGAATTCAGCGAGCCGGATTCGCAGATGAAAAAAATCGATCCGGGGGACGCGGGAAACCTGGACAGCTCGCTTATTTCGCGGCGAGACGTGGAGTCAACTCTGGCGGCTGCCCGCGATTGGCTCGCAAGAATCCGCGCGATGATTCCCGGCAGCGCCGACGCCATCGCGACGCGCGTCCCGCCAAAAACGAGTGAACTCGTATTCAGCTTTCGTGGCCTGGAATTCGCCCGCTGGACGCGCGAGGGCCTCCTTTTCGGCATCGGCGAAGCCACCGAAAAATTGACAACCATGAAGATCCCCGCGCTCGAATGCAACATTCGACAACTGGAGCTGCATCGCAACTCGCTCGCCGCGGACACGCAGAACTATTTTTATCGCGCAGCGCCCGAACGCTGGCTCGAGACTCTGGTACTCGAAGATCCATCACGCTTGGACGCGCAGCTGGATCCCAAGTTCCTCTATTCGCAGGTTCCAGCTTTGAGCGGTGGAGATCGGGGCGTGCTTGACCTGCTTGGCGTCACGCGACGCGGGCGGCTGGTGATCATCGAATTGAAAGCCTCGGAAGACATTCAAATGCCGATCCAGGCTGTGGACTACTGGCTGCGAGTGCGCCGCCATCAGCGCGAGGGCGATTTTCAGCGCTTCGGATATTTCAGCGGAATCGATTTGGATCCAAAGCCTCCGCTCGTCTGGCTAGTCGCGCCCGGTCTTCGGTTCCATTCCGCGACGGAGATTCTCTTGAAATATCTGTCGCCTGAGATTCAAATCAGCAGGATCGGCGTCAACGAAGACTGGCGGCACGGAATCAAGATCGTCTTCCGGCAATAAAACCGCTGTAGACAAAAAAGAAGGGAAGCGGTCCGGATTAGATCCGGTGCCACTTCCCGGGGTGTGTCCTAGAAGTGATTTGTAGGATTAGACGAGCGGAGGTCGGAAAAGGTTGCAGCAGAAAAATCTAAATCGAGAAAATCAGTAGAAGAGATACTTCCGCCACTTCTCGTCGCGATGTCCGATCAGGCGCATCAGCTGTCGCGAAGTATGAAGCGTGAACGGGCGCGGGCGCCGCTGCAGCTTCAGACCTGCTTCTTCGGGCGTGCGGTCGCCTTTATTGTTGTTGCAGGAATAGCAGCATGCCACGAGATTCTCCCACGACGAACGCCCGCCTCGCGAACGGGGCATCACGTGGTCAAGCGTCAGCTCAGCGGCAGGGAATGCGCTCCCGCAAAACTGGCAAGTATTCCGGTCGCGCAGCAAAATATTCTTGCGCGAAAGCGCGCGGCTCTGCTGGGGGATGTGGCGATAGGTGAGAAGACGAATCACCGACGGCACCTGAATCGCTTTTGAAGTGGAGTGCACTTCGGTGTGATTGGTCTCCTCCGCCTGGGCTACGCCCTTGAGCATCAGCACCAGCGCGCGACGAACCGCTGTGACATTGATGGGCTCGAATGTCGCGTTCAGCACCAGCACGGGAGCTTGCATCAGCGAAGGGCGCTTCGTAGCGGGGAGCTGCGAATTGGGCGCACCAGCTCCCGCAGTCGTCTTGGCCAGGCCCAGGTTAGGCCGCGGACGTAGCACGCTCTTTAGCCGGTTTTCCATCTGCGCCGCCTTTGCGTCGCTCGACGACTTTCCCTGTCACTAAGGATGCCAACCGCACCCTGTTGGTTTCAAGGGCTTGGTAACTTTGGTCGTTGCTTGGAAGCCGTGAGCGACGAGCCCGCAACGACCCGCGCTACCGTCAGCCCCAAAACGCTTGCGGCTCCAGCCTTCTTCAGCACCCGCGAGCACGCATCCAACGTCGCGCCAGTCGTCAATACATCATCTACCAGCAAGATGCGCAGCTTGTCAACTCGCACCCCTTGTCGCGTCGCGTAGGCGCCACGTACGGACTTCCAGTGCTCGCTGCGTGAGAGGACCAGTTGCGCAGGGCGGGGCTTCGTGCGCATGAGCAGATATGACCCGAGCTTGAGTCCCAGGCGCCTGGCAAGCGGCCGCGCGATCAATTCGGCTTGATTGTACCCGCGCTCGCGCTGGCGATCCGGATGCAGAGGCACGGGAACCACCGCGTCGGCCTGAAACTCGTTTCCCGCTTTTCGAATCACTTCGGCGAGGCGCTCGGCAAACCAGTGTCCCAGCCGCGTGACCTCCTCATATTTCAAGAGCACGATGGCACCTGCCAGTGCGTCGTTGTAGTAGGCGAAGCTGCGAGCGCGCTCGAAGGCATAGAAATTGGCGCGGCAGAGTCGGCAAAGTCCCGGAGCCTTCTCAACCTGCGGCGCCAGCTCAAAGGGGCGTCCGCAGCACGAGCACATGGGATCAACAATCGGCTCTATCGAGGCAAAGCATGAGGCACAGATTGGAATTCGATTCGCATCGGTGAGCGTAGCGCCGCAAATCCGGCAGGGTGCCGGCAGGAGCACAGACACAACGGCATCAAGTGCGCCTCGAAAGGACACAAGTCCGCTCTTCTAGCTGTAAGGGGTAGAGAGAAACTACTCCAATTCAGGAGCGGAAGAAAGACAAATCGAGACGGCGTGGCCTTCCACGCAAATCTCCGTACCGCGCGAGCTCGCACAACTCTATCCTCGCTGTTTAGACTCAAGCCCTTTTGGCTTTCGCGCAAACGTCTCTGTGGCTAACGAAGGGAGGAAACGGGGCTACAGAAGCCCCTGTTCCATTTTTTCCTGGCAGGTAATGCAGTAGCGAGTCCACGGCACTGCTTCGAGACGCTTTTGCTGAAGTTCCTCATGGCATGAGACACATTCCCCAAAGCCATTGTCCTTGTTGATCCGCGCCAGGGCGTCATCCACTAATTGGAGCAGCGAGCGGTCATTGTGCGTCTGCCCGAAGAGGAACTCCTTGGTGTAGGAGTTCGCGGCCTTGTCCGCGAGATCCACTGTGGGATCTTCATCGGCCTCCCGGCCTTCTTGCTCGGTGCGGGCGATGCCGCGCACAAGTTCCTCGCGTCGCGTCACCAGTTTTTTCTTGTAATAATCGAGTCGCTTCTTGTCCATTGTTAGGTTCCCATTGGGAGGCCCAAAGCCTCACCCAAAGCCGGAAAGTTTACCGGCATGCCCTCGCGTTGTCAATTAAGGCAACTACCGGGGGCGGAGGGGTTTGATGCTGTAGGCGTGAAGAAGATGCACGCGAGCTGCGCAGCCGTATCTAGAATTCAGTGCGCGCCGCGAAGGCTTTGTTGGCGTCGGTTCCGGGCTGTCCGACTGCAGTGGGTTTAGCAGGAAAAAGGAAATGAATGGCAAGCACCCAGAGAATTAGAACGGCGAATACCAGGAAGCTCCCTTCGGGCCCGACGGTTCCTCCCGTCAACCAGTCCGCCCCGTGGAATGACGAGTTGAGGAAATGCCCCTGGGCCAAAATACCGCTGTCGGGAGTTCCGTAAAAATACGTTTCTCCCCAATCCCAGGAAGCGTGCATTCCGATGGGTAGCCAGATATTTCCGGTTCGCCGCAAAGCGAAAGCGGCAACCAGTCCGAAGCATCCAGCCATTACCGCACCGATCTTCGCTTCACCGGTGTTTCCGAGGTGGATTGCTCCGAAGATGATCGAGAGAATGATCGCAGCTGGCCAGAATCCCATGCCTGAACCGAGCGTGGACTGCATGTACCCGCGAAATGAGAATTCCTCGAAGAGCCCGACGAAGATAAATCCCATGAAATAAAGAATGGCGAGGCTGAGCGCAGCTGTTCCGCCGACTCCGACGCCATCTATGGAAAATCCATGCAGGACGCCGATCAGCAGGAGAAGAATTGACAACATCACGAAACCGAGCGGTACTCCTTGCCAAAACCGCTTGCCGAATGCCTCTTGCAACGGCATTCCGTAATCAGCGAAAGATCGCTTCTCAATGAGGGTCATAATCCCGGCGGCCAAGAGCAAGGGCAGCAAATTGAGCACGCCCTCGCCGAAAAGCAAACCTTTGGCGGTGAAAATCTGTTGGGGCGGCAGAAGGGATCGAACCCCGGGTATGTGCGCGATCCCGTAAACGATCGCAAGATCCAGCGCCAGGAAAATGGATAGTCGCCATCCAGCGCGAATCCCGTTAGGTCCCACGAAAATGTTGTGAATGGGCGACGGCTTCGTTGGCACCGGATCGGGAATCACCGGCTGTGACATCGGATCCGCAGCGCTATAGTCATCGGCCATATTGAGATCCTCCTGAATTTCGGGGCCCTAACACTCGAAGCTAATAGACAGTATCGCCGATTTCGTTCTCGCTGAAAGCGCTTTCTCCACGGCCATGGTCCGCTCGACTCTCTGACTTTTAATACGATTTAGAGTCGTATTTAGTTGCGTTCCCTTCACCTATTTTCCGGGAAATTCGGCAAGGAAGTCAGACGTGCCTGCTTGCGATTCGATAGCGGCTCCCGTTACGGGGCTGCAACCGCGGGTTGCGGCGGCTGGACACGGCTGCTAAACTCTTTACTCTGCGCACTTGGAAGAGTCGCAAGTCGTAACCACCCTTCCATGCATCTATTGGTTCCGGCTGAAATACCAACAGAAGGGGAGAACCAGTTTGGCTAAATACGATCTCGCGATCATCGGGAGCGGACCGGGCGGTTACGTCGCCGCGATTCGCGCCGCACAGTGGGGTTTGAAGACGGTCGTCATCGAGAAAGATCCCTTTCTCGGCGGCACGTGCCTCCACGTGGGCTGCATCCCTACCAAAGTTTTTCTACACCATGCCGACATTTACGACCATTTCAAGCGCGCCGAAGAATTCGGCTTCGAAGTGAAGGACGTTAAAATCAATTGGCCGGCGATCTTGACGCGCAAAGACAAGATCGTAAAGAAGCATGCGGGCGGTATTGGAGCGTTGTTTAAAAAGAACAAGGTCGAATCCATCACCGGCTGGGGACGCATCGCCGGGCCGGGACGCGTCTCGGTGGAGAAAGACGGCAAGACTGTCGAAATCGAAACGACTTACACGATGCTTGCTACCGGTTCCGAGGCGCGATCGCTGCCTGGCGTTGAAATTGACGGCAAGATAGTCCTCACAAATCGCGAAATTCTGGGGCTTCAGGAAATTCCCAAGTCGATGATCGTGGTCGGCTGCGGCGCCGTCGGCGTCGAGTTCGCTTCCATTTTCAAGACGTTCGGCACGGACGTGACGCTTCTAGAAGCACTGCCGCGCGTGGTGCCGCTCGAGGACGAGGAAATCTCCGCCGAACTCGAAAAGATTCTCCGCAAGAAAGGTATGAAGATCGAGCTCGAAGCGAAAGTGGAATCGGTGAAGAAGGATGGCAAGGGCGGAACCGTCACCTACAAGGACAAGGCAGGGAAATCACAGACCATCAGCGCAGAGAAAGTTCTGATTGCTGTCGGCCGCCGCCCGCTCACCGAAAATATCGGCCTCGAAAAAACCAAAGCGAAACTCGACCGCGGTTTCATCGAAACCGATGCCTTTCTCGAAACGGCCGAGCCCAAGCTCTACGCTATCGGTGATATCGTCGCGGGTCAGCCCCAGCTCGCACACGCCGCCTCGATGGAGGGCATCATCGCCGTGGGGCGCATGGCGGGAAAAGAAGTGCTGCCGTTCGACCGCAAACGCTGCCCCAACGCCACGTACTGTGAGCCGCAGGTAGGGTCGATTGGTTACACGGAGAAGCAGGCGCGCGAAGCCGGTTTCGACGTGAAGGTCGGCAAATTCCCGTTCCTGGGTAACAGCAAAGCCACGATTCTCGGCCAGCACGAAGGCTTCATCAAAGTGGTTGCCGACGCGAAATACGGCGAAATTCTAGGCGTCCACGCGATCGGCCCGCTCGCGACGGAAATTATTGCTGAGCCAGTAGCCGCGCTCGGCCTCGAAGCCACGCTTGACGACATGGCCGCGACGATTCACGCGCACCCGACCGTATGGGAAGCGATGGGCGATGCTTTCAACGCCGTCCGCGGGCTTTCGATTAACTACTAGCGATCGATACCTAGCGCCGCGCGTCGCTGTTGATGAATCGAAGGATTTGTGAATCGAGTCACGAAAAACTGCTGGGTGGTCGACCTGGGGCTCATGCCCTACGCGCCCGGCTGCGAATTGCAGCGGGAGCTCGTCGAAGCACGCAAAGCGAGTGCGATTCCAGACGTTCTGGTCTTCTGCGAACACCCGCACGTGATCACGCTCGGGCGCAACGGTAAACGTGAGAACCTGCGCGCCAATGATCGTTTACTCGCGCAGATGCAAGTCGAATTTCACGCGACTGATCGTGGCGGCGACATCACCTATCATGGACCCGGGCAGATTGTCGGCTACCCGATTCTTGATTTGGCCGATCATCGGCGCGACATTCGCTGGTACGTCGAGCAGCTCGAAGAAACGATGATCCGCGCGACCCGTGATTTTGGCGTCGAAGCGCATCGCGTGGCGGGCAAGCACGGAATCTGGGTCGGCTCAGCGAGCGGCAGCGCCGCGGCAGAAGAGAAACTCGCAGCGCTCGGTGTCCACCTGAGCCGCTGGGTCACGTCCCACGGCTTCGCGTACAATGTCTCGACAGACTTGCGCTATTTTGAATTGATCGTTCCGTGCGGGATTCAGGACGCGCGCGCCACATCGCTTGAACGCATTCTTGGCGGTCCAGTCAAAACCGCCGAAGCGAAAGCGCGGCTCAGCGCGCATTTTGCCGATGTTTTTGGATATAGCCTTACGTCATTTTCGCCCGGGGAGCTGGAAGCAACCCTCGCCAACGGCCGTCGCAACGTAACGGAACCAATCGCAGTCGCGGTTCGAAATTCCTCGGCTGCTTTATAAGCCTTCATAAGCATGGTGGAGATCATCGTATGCACGTCGCAAACTCGGTGAAGGAAACGCGAACCACGGCTGCAAAACTCGCGCGCGAGCAGTACCTCGACCTCTACTACTACATGCAGCTCAATCGCCAACTCGAAGACCGCATGGTCCGCCTCTTCCGGCAGAATAAAATCGTCGGCGGCCTTTATTCCAGCCTCGGCCAGGAAGCGGTTTCGGTCGGCACGGCCTACGCGCTCGAGCCAAAGGACTGGCTCGCTCCGATGATCCGCAATATCGGGGCTCTACTGGTGAAGGGTTTCAAGCCGCGCGATATCTTCACCCAGCACATGGCGAAATACACTTCGCCGACGCTGGGCAAAGACGGCACCAGCCACTTCGGCGATTTGAAAGTGCACCACACCGTTTCGCCAATTTCGATGCTCGGAGATCTGATTCCGGTGATGACAGGAGTCGCGATGGCCGGACGCTACCTCGGCCAGAACATTGTCGCACTCACCTGGATCGGCGATGGCGGCTCTTCCACCGGCGCATTTCACGAAGGCCTCAATTTGGCAGCTTCGCAACGCGCTCCCTTCGTGCTCGTCGTCGAAAATAACCAGTGGGCCTACTCGACTCCGGTTGCGCGCCAGGTGCCCGTCAAGAATCTCGCCGACCGCGCCGTGGCGTACGGCATCACCAGCAAGATCACCGACGGCAATGATGTGTTAGCCGTCTACACAACGACGAAAGAAGCGGTCGAAGAATGCCGCGCGGGGCATGGCCCTGTGCTGATTGAAGTGAAGACCCACCGCATGAAAGGTCACGCTCAGCACGATCCCGCCGAGTACGTGCCGAAGGAAATGGTCGAATACTGGAAGGCGCGCGACCCGATCGTTCGTTACGAAAAATTCCTCACCGAAAATAAGATCTGGGACGCCAGGACGAAATCGGAAATCGATGCAAAAATCGAAGCATTACTTGACGAAGACCAGAAGTTCGCCGAGGAATCGCCGCTGCCTCCGCCCGACCTTGCCGAGCAGGGTGTCTATTGCGACGGCTGCCACACGATCGAAGCCGATTGGCAGCGCTCGAAAGACGAACTGACGCCCCCGAACTGCAGCGTCGAGGCGATGTGGGAGGTGAAATCCTTCGGTTCGCTCGACCCCGATGCCGACGCCGAAATGAAAGCGGCTGCGCAGGCGAAACAACCGCAGGCAAGCCCCGGAAACGACGCGCCGCCGGCGCGATCGGAGAAGATTGCTCCCAAGTCGCCTCCGAAGGCTTCCGCAAATCCGCCAGCAGTAACGACTACCGCTGAAGAAAAAGACGCCCTCGACAAAGCCGCCGCTTTGCGAGTCCCCTTCGGCCGCGGGCCCAAGGATCGAGCTTTCCGCGAGGAGCGCGCACAGAAAGAAAAAAGCCGGCGCGGCAAGCGAGGACGACGCTGATGGCCGCCATCACCATGCTCGAAGGAATCCGACAGGCCATTTTCGAAGAGATGGACCGCGATCCCGCCGTCGTCGCGCTCGGCGAAGATATCGGAGTCTACGGAGGCGCGTTCAAAGTCACCGAAGGCTTGCTAGCGCGGTTTGGCCCAGAGCGCGTGATCGATGCGCCCATCAGCGAGACGGCCATCGTCGGGGCAGCCTGCGGAATGGGTTATCTTGGGCTCCGGCCTATCGTCGAAATGCAGTTCATCGATTTCATCGCCTGCTGCTTCAACCAAGTGACGAATTTCGCCGCGAAGTCCCACTATCGCTGGGGCGCGCCCGTGCCGATGGTATTGAGAGGACCCTCGGGCGGCGGTGTGCACGGAGGCCCGTTCCATTCCGCGAATCCAGAAATGTATTTCATGCATACGCCGGGGCTGAAGATTATTTATCCCTCGACCGCTTACGATGCGAAGGGGCTCCTGAAATCCGCGGTGCGCGACAATAATCCGGTGCTTTTTTTCGAGCACAAATATCTCTATCGCCGCATCAAGGAAGAAATTCCAGCGGAAGAATATACGGTTCCAATTGGCAAAGCGGTGGTTCGGCGCGAAGGCAAGGACCTCACGATCTTGAGCTACGCGGCGATGGTGCACACGTCCATGGAAGCCGCCGAAATGCTGGCGAAAGAGGGCATCGATGCCGAGGTGATTGACCTGCGCACGCTTCTGCCGCTCGATCGCGATGCGATCCTCGCGTCTGTGAAGAAAACCAACAAGCTCTTGATCGTTCACGAGGACACGCGCACCGGCGGCATCGCGGGAGAAATCGCGGCGCTTGTCTGCGAAGGCGCGTTCGAAGATCTGGACGGACCGATCGCGCGCGTCACGTCGCTCGATACGCCCGTGCCTTATTCGCCACCGCTCGAAGAGCGCTTTCTGCCCAACGCGGAAAAAGTTGCCGCTGCCGCGCGCGACTTGGCAAAATACTGATGGCCAGATATTTGACGGGAAATCGATTCGAACAGTTTGACTCGAAGATTGATACGAAGAATTCACCACGGAGAGTGCCATGGCTGACGTCATCATGCCGCAAATGGGCGAGAGCATTTTCGAAGGAACGATCACGAAGTGGCTGAAAAAGCCCGGCGACAAGATCGAGCGCGACGAGCCGCTCTTTGAAATCTCCACCGACAAAGTCGACGCCGAGATTCCGTCGCCATCCGCAGGCGTGCTCAAAGAGATCAAGGTCAACGAAGGGCAGACGGTACCGATCCAGACCGTCGTCGCGGTGATCGACGCCGACGGCGCATCAGCATCCGCTGGCGCTTCAGCTCCCCCGCCTGCCCCTGCGAAAACAGAAGCTCCGGCGCAAGCGTCCGCGCCGCCAAAAACCGAGGCTCCCGCGAAACCGGCCCCGTCACCTGCTCCGAGCGTGCCCCGCGCAGCTGCTCCATCCGCCCCAGCGGCGCCACCCCAGCGGCCCAACGGCCAGAAAATTCGCAGCTCTCCGCTTGTCCGCCGCATCGCGCGCGAAAATAACGTCGATCTCTCGCAAATTCCCGGCACAGGCGCCGGTGGCCGCATCAGCAAGCACGATATTCGTGCCGCCATCGAAGGCGGCGCTTCACGAAGCGCATCCGGTGTTTCAGCAACGGCCGCCGCGCCGGCACGCGCGGCCTCTGCTCCACCGCCCGCCCCGGGGGGCGCTGCTGCATCCGCTGTTCTCGAAACAGCCGTCCCGCGCGAAAAAATGTACTTCGGTCACTACGAAGTTCAGCCCATGTCTGTGATGCGGCAACGCATCGCCGAGCACATGGTTCTCTCGAAGCGCGTTTCTCCGCATGTGTACTCGGTGGACGAAGTGAACGTCTCTGGAATCGCCGCGCTGCGTTCGA
The DNA here is from genome assembly GCA_963729525.1 of uncultured Acidobacteriota bacterium. Lineage (GTDB taxonomy): Bacteria > Acidobacteriota > Terriglobia > Acidiferrales > UBA7541 > Palsa-295. The sequence goes on along the minus strand of CAVSOB010000002.1, from coordinate 49,910 downwards.
AACTCAAAGACAAGTTCGAGCAATCGAGCGGCACGAAGCTCACCTTCATGCCCTTCTTCGTGCGCGCCGCCGTCGAAGGCCTGCGCGCGTTTCCCATGGTGAATTCCTCCGTCGACGGTACAAACATCGTCCTGCACAAGGAGTGCAACATCGGCATCGCCGTCGCGCTCGACTGGGGCCTGATCGTTCCCGTGATCAAGAACGCCGAAGAGAAGAATTTCTTGGGCATCGCCCGCGCCCTCAACGACCTTGCCGAACGCGCCCGCGCGAAAAAACTCAAGCCCGAGGAAGTGGCCGAAAGCACTTTTTCGATCACGAACCCCGGCGTCTTCGGCGGCCTTTTCGGCCTGCCGGTCATCAACCAGCCTAACGTCGCCATCCTCGGCCTCGGCACGATCGAGAAGCGTCCGGTGGTGGTCGATGACGCGATTGCGATCCGCTCGATGGTCTACCTCACTCTTTCCTATGATCATCGCGTGGTGGACGGCGCAGTCGCGCACCAGTTCATGGGTAAGGTGAAGCACACGCTCGAAAACTGGACCGAATCGATTCTGTAGCGGGTGGCACGCGGTTGCCTTATCGACTAGATGAAAAATGCTAGATAAAAAAACGCCCCGCGGTTCATTGTTGGCAACCGCGCCGAGTTGGCAACCGCGCCGAATCCCTTAGATCAGGTCCCATTCCGTCCCGCCCGTGGACGATTGACCTGAGGCCTTTCGGCCATCTTCCGCGTCTATGTCTACCCCAAAATCCCATTCGAGGCTACAGCCGGCTTCTCGTTCGAATCCGCACCCGCGCTGGGGCGCTCCGCCCTGGCATATCGATTTCGCTATTCGCAATAAACCGGTTCCACCGTCGGTCGATTTCGCGATCGTGGGTGGCGGTTTTACGGGCCTGGCCGCGGCGGCGTGGCTACGCCATCTTGCACCGAAGAAATCCGTCGCCGTATTCGAGGCGGATCGCATCGGCGCGGGAGCCAGCGGCCGTACCGGCGGGATGGCGCTTGCGGAATCCGCCGCGGGCGATCTTCCTGGCCTCGGAAACGTTTTGGATGGCCTCGAGCGGATTCTCGCGGAGCTCAAGGTCGATTGCGAGCTCTCACTGCCTGGAGCTTTCGAAATCGGCCGTACCAAAGGACTCGCACATTCTTCGATTCAATGGAACGATTCCGGAACGCTGCGCGTGGTTAAAAAAGTTCCGGGAGGGACGCTCGATCCCGGAAAGCTCGTGGCGGGGCTGGCCCGGGCTGCAGACGAACGCGGTGCTACGATCATCGAAAGCCACCCGGTCACACAGATCGAATGGCAGCGGCGCCCTGTCGTTCGTGCTGTCGTTCACGGAGGCAGCGCACAATGCTCTGCCCGGCAAATCCTCTTCGCCACCAATGCGCTCGCGCTGGAACTCACATCTCTTGCTGGTCGTGCCGAGCCGAAGCTCACGCTCGCGGTTCTCATCGAGCCCATGGATGAGAAACGACTCGAAGCCATCGGTCTTGCCGGCCGGAATCCGTTTTACACAGTGGATCTGCCATACCTCTGGGGCCGCTGCCTGCGCGACGGAAGCGTGATCTTCGGCGCTGGCCTGGTGGACGCAGACGACTCGCGCGATCTCCGGCAGATTGACATAACCAGAGGCGACGCAAAAAATCTGTTCGAGTCCATCGAACGGCGGATTCATAATCTGCATCCCGAGCTGCGCGAAATCGAAATCACACACAGGTGGAGCGGTCCGATTCTTTTCCGCGAGAACTGGCGCCCGGTTTTTATGCCGCATCCGCAGAGCAAAAATGCGATCGTACTCGGCGCCTACGCCGGGCACGGGGTGGCTCTTTCGGTGTATCTCGGAGCCTGGGCTGCGGAAGCGCTATTAGGTCGGCGGAAACTTCCGTCCTGGGGTTCGCTTTCAAAATAAAGGGTGCCTTTACGTGTTGCCGCGAAAGGCGGCCAGGCCGCAACTGACCCTGAGGCTCGATAACAACGCGCAGCGCTACTGCAATCGCGCCCGCAAATCCTCGGCAAATCTCTCCACTCGATTCAACGGCACAACCGCAATCCGCTGTTCATCGAACAGCTTCACCATGAACTGGTGCCGCGTACTATCCCGTGCGGGCTCGATCTCCGTGATCGCGGTGAACTCCACATCTGGAATGCGCGCCCGAATCCTCTCCGCGGTATAAGCGAGGACTTTTGCTTGGGCCGTGTCGCGGCCGAGCGCAACGGCCTGGATATAACCTTGCACGCCGTTCCGGTAGCCATAGTCCAGGCGCAAGGGATCGCCCGGCTGCGTGAACTCTTCGACGCGAATGCCGCGCGCAAGCTGCGGCACACGTCGCCTCCGGAACACGTCGTTCAGCCGCGCCTTGATCCACGCGCGAGTACTTTCGATGATCCCGCCACGGGCCCGGGCCGGCGGCGCCACCTGGTTCTGATAGAGCCGGTCGAGCTCCGCGTCGAAATCCTCCGCAAAAACGCCTTTCACGGGGCCGAACTGCACGGCGTTTGACAGTGTCTGGTCGAGTTTCTCAAGGTATGCCGCCACGGCCTCGTTCGATTTGCGAAGCTCGGCATCGAATGCCCCGGCCAGCCCTCGCAACAACGAATCGTCCACCGCTGGATTCAGGCGTCGAACGCGAGCGAATTCGGAATCTTCCTCGATGAGTTTGATCGCGCGCTGTGCGCCTGGAGCGTCTTCGAGCAGCACTCCGATGTTCACCCACTCGTCGCGAATGAGATTCGGCACGTAACGGAGGATTCGATACGTCAGCATCTTTCGTTGGTCGTTACCTTCATCATTCCGTTCGTCACGCCCTTTTTCATTCCGCTCGTCACTCTCTTTGTCATTCCATTCGTCATTCATGTTCAGCGACTCCCGCAAATGTAGCTGTTACTTGGCTTAACCCACTCCCCGGTTCATCGCAGCTTTCGGACGCCGCCTGCCATCCAGGCCGATCCTTCGCCCATTGCCGTCCCGCGCTCACTTCCAGTTCGGAAACGGTTGCGCGGAGGATTTCTGCGCCGCTACGATCAGGTCCGCCACGAGCTTGCGCCTGCGCAGCAGATGCTCGAGCATCCTCTCAAGCGCGTCGGCTTTGTCTTCATACCACTCCGGCGGAATTTCACTCGCCGCTTCCTCCACCGCCGCTTCGCCGACGCGCTCCTCGAGCCGCGAGAGCCAGGGCTCGAATGCTTCCATCCCGCGCACGCCCTCGTACACGCGGTGCCGCGCATAGATTCCCCGCAGCGGTGCGTCCGGGAAATTCCACTCGCCGGCATTGAAACAGAAGCCGTTGTCGATCATCAGCGCCCGGTAGTGCGGATCGCCTGCAGCACGGAAAAAAATCGCCTGCCGCCCATTCGTGTTGCAGGTCCACTTGTCGAACACGAGCATGCCGCAGAAGTCGCCCAAGTTTTGAACTTCGCGAAGCTGTTCATCGGGAAGAAAATCGTAGACGACGGTTTCAGCCGGCGAGCCCGGATAGCGCGACCCGAACTGCAACCCGGCCCGGCAGGGCGCGCGCCCGCGCCCCAATTGCATCACCAGATCGTCCGTGTGCGCGACCAGATCTTCACGCACCTCGATCACAGCCACCGGCGGAGCCGGCAGTCCAATCCTCGCCGCCAGCCTGGTCGCCAGCAATTCATTCGCCAGGATCCTCGCTCCCTGTGGGTTGTTCTGAAACTTGACCACGTAATAGTCGTAGTCCTCGCGTTGGCGAGTGCTCGATACGCCACCAGGGCTCGAAGAAAGAGCCGGGCTCGACGCCGCAGTGGAACTTGCGGCTACGCAACGCATCAAATGCGCCTGCGCTCCTCCTCGCATCCGCCGAATCTGCTCCACAGCAAGCGCCATCGCTGGCCTATGCTAGCGATCAACCTGTGTTTACCGCAAGTGGAACATATCAAATCGGGAACAATCTGGACGTGCATGACTTCAAAGTGGAAAGAGAAGCAGTTTCGGAGCGAAACCCGGGTAACGATTGTCGCGCAGGATGAAAACAAAAAAAGAAAGGACTGCGCTCGCCATCGCGCGAACGCAATCCCCTTCAAAACCACTTCCGAATTGGAAACCAGCTTAACGCCTCTTGCGCCTCGCCGTTTTCTTCTTGGCCGCCTTCTTGGGTTTTTTGGCTGTCTTCTTCGGTTTCGATTTTTTCCGAGCCGGAGCCTTCTTGGCCTTCTTCGCAGGTTTCGAGGGCCGCGCGGGCGCCGAGCGCCCAGCACCCGCCGGAGTCGGCTCGCTTTCATCCTCGCCCGGCTCTTCCTCAATCGTAATCTCTTCTACCTCGACCGTGCCGCCCAGGGGCTGCTCGCTCTCTTCTTCTTCCTCTTCGAATCGGGGCAGCTCGTCGTCTTCCTCGTCGTGCGACTTCGAATAGAACATGGGACCTCCGTGGATGTTTTTCAGGATTGCCGGACGGCTTTAGCTCCTTCGCGCATATAAACGGAGTCTCGGAAATTTGTCAAGGAGCAAGCGGACTAAAATGTTGCCCGCCATTGGAAAATCCACAGGGGGAACCTCTTGCAGCACCTGAAGGCCGGGTATCTTCAAGAAACTAGACTGTTTGGTGGGAATCCAGAACGCCTAAATCCGCCCTTCGTTCCGAGGCGTTACCGCTGAATCGTCAGCACGTCCCCAGCCTCCAGCGCCCGCTCCGTCAGAAAAGGATTCGAGTTCTTCAAAGCCGTTACAGAAGTTCCATAGGCCCGTGCAATCGAATAGAGCGTCTCGCCCTTCTTCACCCGGTGTTGCACCGGTTCGCCCTTTTCCGGATGTGCGCTCGACACGTTCTGCACCGCTGCCGAAGGGGCCGCACTCGTTCCGCCCCCGGCCGCCTCAGTTTGAGCCGATTCCGACTTGCCATGTGTAGCCGCCACAGGTTCGCCGCCCGCATAGATTCGCAGACGCGCTCCCCGCGGCGCCTTGGCACCGCTGATGTGGTTCCAGCGCCGGATGTCCGCCACGGTCACGTCAAACCGCTCGGCGATTCCTTCCAGCGTGTCGCCTTTCTGCACGCGGTAATGGACAAGCTTCACCACCGGCGGCGCCGTCGGCACATTCAAGAGAAACCCGGCCGGTAGACTCGCGTGCGCCTCGAGATGGTTCGCATTCTCGATGGCCGGCACGGTTACGCGATAGTGCCGCGCCACATCCGCCAGCGTCTCGCCACTCTCCACGGAGTGCAGCCGCCAGCTCGTCCACTTGTCGATCGGCACACGCTGGATGTTGTCCTCGAATTTCTGCCCCGCGCCCTTCGGCAAATTCAAGATGAACTGCGGATCGTTCGGTGTCACGCTGCGCAAGAGCGAAGGATTCAGCAGCCGCAGATCTTCCAGGTCCGCTCCGGTCGCGTCCGCAACAAGATGTAGGTCCACCGGATGTCCCGGCTTCACCGTCTCCACCACCGGCGGCTTTTCCGGAATCACCTGCACGCCGTAGAGCACCGGGTCCTTGGCCACGAGCGCAAGGGCGATAATAATCGGCACGTAGTTCTGCGTTTCCCTCGGCAGGGCGTGGCGCTTCTGCAGTTCCCAAAAATCAGCATACCCGGTCCGCTCCACAGCCTTCGTCACGTTGCCAGGGCCGGAATTGTACGCTGCCAACACCAGGTACCAATCCCCGAACACGGCATACAAATCCTTCATGTGTTGCGCAGCCGCATGGGTTGCTTTTTCAGGGTCGCTGCGCTCGTCGATCCAGTAGGTGCGCTCGAGCCCATACTCCCTGCCGCGGTAGGGCATGAACTGCCAGATGCCCCGCGCGCCGGCCCGCGAAACCGCTTGCGGCAAGAAAGCGCTTTCTGCCTGCGCCAGGTAGATCAGATCCTGGGGAACGCCCTCGGCTTTCAGCGTGTGCCGGATCATTTCGTTGTAACGCCCCGCCCGCTCGAGCCCGTGTTCCACCACCGCCCGGCCTCGCGAGGTGCTGAAATAGCTCAAGTATTGCAGCACCGAATCGTTCACGGTAAGCGGCAGGTCATGCGGCACCACGATCAATTCCTGCTCGGCTTTTGAATAGAGGCGCGGGTCGCCCGGCGGAAGCGTCAACTCGGCAATTTCCTCAATCGGAGCAGGAACGCCCGGATTTTCCTCTTCCTCTTGAGCGTTATTTTGAGCCTCCTGTTGCTCGTAAACCTCTGTGGCATCCCCGATCTGATCGACCAGCTTCGAAAGCCGCGGGTCCGATTCGAGCTGAAATCCGCTCGCCTGAATCAGATCGACGGCCCTGTCGAACTCCGCCCGCGCTTTTTCGGGGTCTCCCGCCTTCAAATACTTCTGTCCGGTGTTGTATGCCGCTTCAACCTTTTCTACCAGGATGTCGATCGAAGGCCGCATCATCGGCTGAAGGGCGCTGTAGTCGGGCTGTTGCCGTGTGAAAGGCAGGGATTCGCGAACAAACTCCGGTTTGGCCGTCTGCGCCACAGGCGTCGCCCCAGGCGGCCGCGTCTTTACCTGCTTCGTCGAGGTAGTGCCATTGCATCCGGCGAATCCGAGCGAAATGGCCAGGGGCAGACCAAGTAGTCCCACCGCGCGCACGCCCCGTGTGGCAAGCATTTGTCGCATCATGTCCTTATTTTGGCTCACAATTTTCGGTCACAGATAGCGGTCGCACAACGTCCTTCGGATTTCCGGCAAGGTCTCAAAACTCTCCTCAGTATGACCCCCGGCTGAGATGACCCAAAAATCTTACGAGTTAGCCAACCCCCGGTCAATGGAACTTGCCCAGCAGCCATTTACGAAAAGAGGACACGCCAGATGCCTGCCGACTCCGGGTCATCACAATCAGACCGCATTATATAGACGCACCGTGACGGAGAGCGAGGCAGTCTCTTCACAGAGCGTTCAACTACTTTTGCACTTGGACTTGATTGGGATTACTGGCAACTATCTCCGGGATCCCCAGGAAACTCGTGATTTTGCCAGTCACGCACAATTCTTTGTCGCGATAGATCTCTTCCGGGCGTCCGAATTTCGCCCGGTCGTTTCCCCAAATCAGCAGCGTAAATATCTGGTCCGGATAAGGCTGGTCAAAGTGAACGAACGTCGGCTGGCCCTTCCCGCTCGAAACAAAGTGAATGCCTACGACCTTCCCACAAACGGTCGCCTTTTCTCCCACATGATTCTTCGCTTCTCGAGTGGTGATGCGCCCATCTTGTGCCGGCGCAGCGAGTGCCGTTCCCAGCCAGACAGCGAGTAGCAGCGTTACACGCAAAGCTCGCACCACCTTCGACATCTCCCGCTCGAGCACGCACACACCTCAGCAGCTACGCACACCAACTACGATTTTATCGGCGACAGGTACGGTGTACTTTAGGAAAGGCCCAGCTCTAGCGGCGTCAGCCCGAATCTTGGACGTGCTCGCGTTGGTCTTGTTCGCCGGAGCGCGCGGCCAGACCCGAAGCTCACGCACCAGCTGGACTTACTCGTATCGAAGCGCCTCAGTCGGCGCAATCCGAGACGCCCGTCGCGCCGGCACATAAGCCGCCAGCATCGTCACGAGTAGCAGCGTCGGCACCACAACGACATAAGCCAAAATGTCGACCCCACCCGAATCGAACAACATCGAGTTCATCAGCCGCTCCACCGCGAAACCCATCGCCAGCCCGATCCCCGTTCCAATTCCTACCAGCACGAGCCCCTTCCCCATCACCAATCGCAGCACATCCGATCTTCCCGCTCCCAGCGCCATGCGAATCCCGATTTCGCGCGTCCGGCGGATCACGTTGTACGCCACAAGTCCGTACAAGCCGGCCACAGCCAGCAATAGCCCCACCAAACCCATACTACCCACTAGATCGATCGCAATTCGCGGCCCATACACCGCCTGGTTCAGGTAGAACTCCTCATAAGCCCGCGTCTGCAGCAGCGGCAGATTCGGATCGAGTGAGCGAACCACATCCTTCACCGGCGAAATCAATTGCCTCGGGTCCCCGCTCGTGCGCAACATCAAAACCATTCGCGCCACAGGATGCTGAGCCAGCGGCACGTACACGAAATCCATCGGGCTCGCCGTCGATTGATACTTCACGGTTTCCGCCACTCCCACGATCTCCACCGGCGTCCCAGTGCTGCTATCGAGACGAATGCGTTTGCCCACGGCGTCGCCTCCCGGCCAAAAGTGCTTCGCGAAGAGCGTGTTCACGATGGCCACCCGCGGCGCATCAGCACCATCGGACGCCAGAAAAGCGCGGCCGCGCAAGATCGGAATCCCCATCGTCTCGAAGTACCCCTCGTCCACCGTGTCCATCATCGAACTGAAATTAGCGCGATCCGGCGGCATCTGAAACCCGTCCGGCACGAAGGTCACCCCGTCAAAGTCGGTCTGCCCCAGCGGCACGTTCTGCGTCAGGGCCACGCTCTGCACTCCGGGAGTTCCGCGCAAGCGTTCGGCCAGCACTTTGTAGAACCGCTGCGTCTGAGCTGCGTTGTACTGAATCAACCGTGGGTCGAAACTGGTCATCAGCAGATGGTCTTTCCTGAAATTGCTGTCCTGCATCACGTCGTGTTGAAAACCGCGCGCCATCAGGAAGGAAGCAGTCAACAGCATCAGCGACATGGCCACCTGTGCCACCACCAGCATATTGCGGCCCCACAAGCGCTTGCGTCCTGGAACGTCTACATCCGCCGACTTCAACGCGTTCACCAAGTCGACGCGCGTGCTTTGCAGCGCGGGTGCCAGGCCGCAAAGAAGCGCGCACAGCACCGACAAGGCGACGCATGCCATCAGCACACGCGTATCCATCTGCATGGGCACCGCATTCGGCAAGTCAGTCATAAACACGATGCTTTGTTTGCTGTGGAACCACTCAATGAAGCCGTATCCAATCGCGATGCCCGCTAATCCACCGAGGGTCGCCAGTATCAGGCTCTCCGTTAGCAGCAGCCGAATGAGCCGCATTCGCCCGGCGCCCAGCGCCAATCGCACGGCAATTTCGCGCGCTCGCGCCCGCGCACGGCTCAGAAGAAGTCCGGCAACGTTGGTGCAAGCCACCACCAGCACCGCCAGCGCCAGGATCACAAACACCACCCCAAACTTCCAATTCTCGTCCTCTATCGTCCGCGCCTGGAATTGGGTGTAGACGGCGGCGCCACGACCGCGGCTCACATTTGCATATTCGCTCTCGAAATTTTTTGCGATTACCGCCAGCTCACTGCGCGCCTGCTCGAGCGTCGTCCCCGGTTTCAAGCGCCCCTTTACGTTCAACTCCCGATCGTCGCGGTCCTCGAAAAAATTCTTTTGCAGGTTGGTCGAAAACACAGGCGCCATCGCCAGCGGCACGTAAAGGTCGGGATGCCCGAACGTCAGCAGCCCCGGGAACGTTTCCGGCGCCACTCCAATTACGGTGAAATCTCTTCCGTTCAGGCGAACAGTCCTGCCCACCACCGACGGGTCGCTCGCGAATTGATGCCTCCAGAAGTCCGACCCGAGCACAACAACCGCATCGCGGCCCGGCACTTTGTCTTCGTCCTGGCGAAACCCGCGCCCCAGCCGCGGCGTTACGCCCAGCGCATCGAAGTAGTTTCCGGAAACCATCATTCCGCCTCGCACCTGCGGCGTAGCCCCCGGCTGGGCGCTGAAGCCGACCGCCTCCATATCGGTGTACGCAATCACTCCGTCGTAACTGGTCGTTTTGTCGCATATGTCCCGATATTCGCGGTAGGAGAAACCATCGAACGGGGTGTCGCGCGTCGTGCTCGCCAGCGTAACGATGTTCCCCGGATGCGGCACAGGATAGGGGCGGAAGATCAGCGCATCCACCATGCTGAAGGTTGCTGACGTCATCCCGATTCCCAGCGCCAGCGTGACTACGACAAACGCGGTCAGTCCGGGCGTGCGGCGCAACCCACGGATCGCAAAGCGCACATCCTGTAGAAGATTTTCCACCAACGGCAGTCCTCGCTTGGCTCGATAGTCCTGTTTGATCCCCTCCACGCCGCCAAATTTGAGAATCGCCTGCCGTCGCGCTTCAGCCGGTGATAAACCCGCCCGAAGATTTTCTTCGGTTTGAAACGCAATATGCCCTTCGATCTCTTCCCTTAACCGCTCATCCTGCGGGTGCGTCGTCCCGAGGTTCAGCAGCCGCGCCAAAAACCGCCGCAACGATTTCATGGCAAATCCTCCGCCTTCACTTCGAAGAACCGCCCAAAACTATTCATAGCGCAATGCCACCATCGGATCGACTTGCATGGCCCGCCGCGCGGGGATGTAACACGCCGCAAGCGCCACACCTGTGAGCGCCACGGTGACGCTAACAAATGTAAGAGGATCGGTGGGCATTACGCCATAGAGCAGCCCTGCCATCAGGTGCGCCACGATCACCGATCCCACCAGCCCCAGCCCGGTGCCGGCCATCGCCAGTCCCAGCCCCTCACGCAGAACCATCTGCAGGATCGTCCCCCGTCGCGCCCCCAGCGCCAGCCGAATGCCGATCTCCTGCGTGCGCTCGCTCACGATGTATGAAATCACTCCGTAAATTCCCAGCGCCGCCAGCAGCAGCGCCGTTATCGCGAAGGCCGCCACAATATCCATCGAGAATCGTCTCTGTTCCAGCGACGCCGACACCGCATCGTCCAGCGTCTGCGCTCCATAAACAGGCAGTTCCGGATTTACTGACTGCACCATCGCCCGCACCTCTTTCGGGATCGCGCTCGCGTTCAGGTCTCCACGCAGAAAGATGGCCAGCTCCTTGGGTGTCTCCTGGTACAGGCTCAGATAGATTTGCGGAACACTCGCGTTCGCTAGCGACTCGGTTCGAGCATCCGCGATCACTCCGACGATCGTGATCCAGGTCTTGCTGGCACGTTGGCCAACCCCAGCCCTCCCACGGCCAACCTTCAGCCGCTTCCCAAGCGGATCCTCGCCCCGCCAGTAAGTCTCCGCCATCGCCTGGTTGATCACCGCGACCTGCGGCGCATTCTCGTCGTCGCCGTCGTTGAACAGACGGCCCCGCAGCACCGGAATTTCCAGCAAATGAAAATATTCCGGCGTAACCTGCGACCGCTCCACCAAAGGCGGCTGCTTGCTCTGTGTCTCGCGTCCTTCCAGGATCAGCGCGCTCGGGTTGCGGTCGTGGTGCAGCGGAATCGACGGCTCCGCTCCCAGCGCCGCTTCCTGCACTCCCGGCAGCAACCGGCTGCGCCGCAGCAATTCGCGCGCGAACACTGCCTCCTGAGCAGCCGTTCCATAAATGTCCGTCTTCGGATCGTTGGGGTTCGGCAGCCACAACTGAACCGACATCACATGCTGCGGATTGAATCCCAGCGGCGCCTTGTACAAATCCCAAAAACTGCGCAGCAGCAGGCCCGCGGCCACCATCAGCACCAGCGACAGCGCAAACTCCGTCACCACCAGCACTCGCCGCGTGTGCGTCTGCCCCGTGGAACCCTTCGACCCACGCCCCTCCACCCTCAGCGTACCTGTCAGATTCAACCGCCCTGCCTGCCTCGCGGGCGCCAGCCCGAAAATTACCCCGGCTGCGATAGAAGCCGCCAGCGCGAACAGCATTACGGTCCAGTTGATCGAAAGGTCGTTCAGCCGAGGCAGGCTCTCCGGAATCAGCCGCAACAAGAATCCCTTCATGCAGAACAGAACCACCAACCCCGCCACTCCGCCCAGCAGCGAAAGCAGCACGCTCTCCGTCAGCAATTGCCCCACCAGCCGCTTGCGTGTCGCTCCCAGCGCCTGTCGCACCGCCATCTCCCGTGATCGCGAGCTGGCCCGCGCCAGCAGCAGATTCGCTACATTCACGCAGCCGATCAGTAGCACCAGCGTCACTGCGCCCAACAGCAGGATCAGCGACTGCCGAACGTTGCCCACCAGGTTTTCCTTCAGCGGCACTAACCGCACCGTCCACTTGCTCTCGGCCGGATAATCGTCCGGAAATTGCTCCCGCAACGAAGCAACCAACGCGTCCAGCTGGCTCTGCGCCGCTGCAACCGTCAGCCCCGGCTTCAGGCGCCCCACCGTTTCCAGGGGCAACCGCAAACTGCGGTTCGGGCCCTGAGCCGGATCATCCGAAAAATTCAACGCCGCCCACTGTTCCGTATTCCTCTCGCCCACGGTTCGCCCCGGGTCGCGAAAACGCGGCGGCATCACCCCGATCACCCGATACAAATCGTTGTCTCCCCGTAAACTTCTTCCCACAATGTGCGGATCGCTCCCGAAAGCCCGCTTCCACAAACCGTCACTGATGACCACATCCAGCGTGAACCCCGGCCTTTGATCCTGAGGATCGAACGTCTGCCCCAGCTCCGGTTTCACCCCCAGCATCGCAAAATACGCGGGCGACACCCCCTCATACTGCATCCGCGATGGCTGCGATACACCCGTCAGGTTCGCCGACCCGAAAATCTCCAGCACAACATACTGAAAAATTCCCGAACGCTGCAGATCTTTAAACTCCGGAATCGAGATGCCCGCGTCGGTAGTGCCCGCACCAGGCAGATCGTCCTCGATGCGCACCAGTTCTTCCGGGTGCGGATAGGGCAGCGGATGCAGCAGCGTCGCATTGACCAGGCTGAAAATCCCCGTCGTCGCTCCGATGCCCAAGGCCATTGTCAGAATCGCAATCCCAGAAAAGCCCGGCGCCTTGGCCAGCATGCGGATCGCGAAGCGCGAGTCCTGCAGCAGATTTTCAAAAAACGGCAGGCCTCGTTCCGCGCGATACTCCTCTTTCACACCTTCCACGCCGCCAAACTTCAGCATCGCTTGGCGACGCGCTTCAGCCGGTGATAGGCCCGCCCGAATATTTTCCTCAGTTTGCAGCGCGATGTGCCCTTCGATCTCTTCCCTCAATCGTTGGTCGTCCCGCCGCCTGGTCGCCAGGTTGGCCAGCCGCGCAAAAAGCCGCCTCAGAGATCTCATGGCAAATCCTCCGCCTTCACCTCGAAGAACCGCCCAATGATTGCCGCCGTTTGCTCCCAATCCTGGGTCTCCACCTGTAGCTGCTTGCGCCCCTCTTTTGTGAGCCGGTAGAAACGCGCCCGGCGGTTATTCTCGGAAGCGCCCCAGTCCGACGCGATTGCCCCTTCCTGCTCCAGCTTCAACAGCACGGGATACAAAGTCCCTTGATTCACCGCCAGCAGGTCCCCGCTGATCTGCTCAATGCGCCGCGCAATCCCGTACCCGTGCTGCGGTCCCAAAACATCCAGAGTCTTAAGCACCATCAGCGCCAGCGTACCTTGAAGAACATCCGTTTTCTGTTTCATACACACCTTCATTTGGGTTTCCAACAGGACTATCCCACACTTCCTGTGGGAAAGCAACACGTAAAACGGTGTGTCATGGACCCAAAAATTTGGGACGGGAAAATGCGAATGGTCTGCTTGCTCAGGCTGATTGTCGCGTGCCCTTTTTACTGGTAGTTGACCGACTCCAGCGCCGGACCGCCCGGCGAGCGAAGGGTTCGAATATCCCGTATCGGCGGTTGGCCGAAGAAACGGCTGTATTCGCGGTTGAATTGACTGGCACTTTCGTATCCGACCTCGAACGCAGCGCTTGCAGCGTCGAGGCCATCTAGGAGCATCCGCGAACGCGCAGCCTGCAGCCGAAGCTGTTTTTGGTACTGAAGAGGGCTCATCGCGGTGAGTGCTCGGAAATGATTGTGAAACGTGGAAACGCCCATGCCGGCCATGTAGGCCAGCTCTTTCACGCGGAGCGGTTTTGCGAAGTTCGACTTGATCCAGGAGATCGCCTTCGTCGTTCTCTGGCTTTGGTCCCCTCGTGTTGCGATGGCTCGGAGCCGCGCGGCTTCTGGCCCCTGAAGTATCCGGTAGATAATTTCACGTTGAATCAAACCACTGAGAAACAGTATGTCCTTCGGGGTCTCGAGAAGCTCTACCAAACGGCAACATGCATCTAGCAACTCGGCTGTCGTTTCTCCAGTCGCCATCGCAGGGTCATCTGAAGCTGTCGCTCCGAGCGGAAGCTCCTCTTTGCTGAGGAGCTCTCGGACAACCGCGATATCGAGTGAGATGGAGAGCGCTAGGAGAGGTCGCTCTTCACTGGCTTCGAGCGGTCGGCTTACGATGGGTAGGTCCACGGACGTCAGCAGGTACCTGGACTCGTTGTAAACGAACGTCCTCTTCCCGAGTTCCACCTCTTTCCGTCCTTGCGCAATCACGGCGATGCTCGGCTCGTAAGTCCCGCAGCCGGCGGCCACCACTTCGGTTCGGCGCACCAACGTGAGGCCAGGCACGTCTGTAACCCATTTCTCTTTCGAACCCATGAGTGAGGCAATTTTGTGCGCAAGCTCAGAGCGCTTTTGTTCGGCACGGCTTCTAAGGTCCGGCGCGCTTTCTGGTCGATCCCTCATATTCGGATGTCGCTCCGCGTGGAAAAGAATAACCGCTGGACTCTGAAGTCCAAACGGGATTCTTTGGGTGAGAGAGGATTAGGCAATGGATTTGGAGGATTTGGATACCTTCCGCAGCGCTTCCGGCAGTAGTCTGGAGATGCAGAGTTCTATGGAGAATCAAATGAAAAAGCGAAAACTGGGAAAGAGCGGATTGGAGGTTTCAGCCCTCGGCTTTGGCTGCATGGGGATGAGCTTCGGTTACGGTCCAGCCGGCGAGAAGAATCAGATGATCTCGGTAATCAGGGCGGCGGTCGAGCTGGGCGTAACGTTTTTCGATACTGCCGAGGTCTATGGCCCGTTCACGAATGAGGAACTTGTCGGTGAAGCGCTGGCGCCCTTTCGCGATAGGGTCGTGATCGCAACGAAGTTTGGCTTCAAGCTCGACGAGAACGGAAAGCAGGCGGGGCTCGACAGCCGGCCCGAGCACATCAGAGAAGTTGCCGACGCCTCTCTAAAAAGACTCAAGACTGACGTAATTGACCTGTTCTATCAACATCGAGTTGATCCTGCAGTGCCGATCGAAGATGTCGCGGGAGCCGTAAAAGACCTTATCCATCAAGGGAAGGTGAAGCACTTGGGGCTTTCCGAAGCCGGTGCCCAGACGATCCGTCGCGCGCACGCGGTCCAGCCGGTCACCGCGCTTCAAAGCGAATACTCGCTGTGGTGGCGCGAGCCGGAGGCGGAAATCATTCCGACTCTGGCGGAACTCGGGATCGGCTTCGTGCCGTTTAGTCCTCTCGGGAAAGGTTTTCTCACGGGGAAGATCGACGAGACGACGAAATTTGATACTAACGACTTCCGGAACGTCGTCCCTCGGTTCTCTCCCGAAGCTCGAAAGGCGAACCGGGCGTTTGTTGATTTGCTCGGTGAGATCGCTAAGCGGAAGAAAGCCGCACCCGCGCAGATTGCTCTTGGTTGGCTGCTTGCGCAAAAACCCTGGATCGTTCCCATCCCTGGTACGACAAAGCTGCACCGGCTTCAGGAAAATATGGGAGCGGTTGCGCTTGAGCTTACCCCTGGTGACCTGCGCGAGATCAGTGACGCAGCGTCCAAGATCACAGTTCAAGGTGCGCGTTACCCCGCACACTTGCAGGCGCTGGTCGGCAGATAAACCCGAACAGCTATGCACAAGACGAAGTCGTTATGACTTCACCAAACAAAAAGGATGCTCTCCTATGGACACCGATATTCGCGCTCTGCTCGCTATCGCGCAGGCCTATTTCGACGCTGCCTATGAAATGGATGCTGACAAGTTCGCCTCTATTTTTCATCACTTGAGCTCAGTGACAAAAGTCGGCGAGGACGGCAACGTGAGCGTGACGCCGATTGAGGGGTGGCTGGCAGCGGTCCGGAACATGAAAGCTCCGAAACAACTGGGCTTGGAGCGCCACGATGAGATCTTGTCCATAGACGTTGTAAGAGAACTCGCTCTTTTGAAGTTGAAATTACAGATTCCGCCGCGTTATTTCACTGACATGCTGTCATGTCTGAGAGCTAACGGAACCTGGAAGATCGTTCAGAAAGTGATGACGGCGGAAACGCGCTGATTCTGTCCCTGGTCGATTTTGCTTTGCAACGTAGCTCAGGTGCCATTCCGGCCTCCCTCGGCCGGAATTGACCTCAAGCCCTTGGCCTTCGCGCAACGGCAACCCGCGCGAATCGCCAATTCGAAGAATCTCTAAGCCGCGTCGCGAACCGGCTTCCTCGGCGAAGGTTTCCCCCGGTGCTCCCAAATCACCCAATGCACAGACAAATGCAACACCGTTACCCCACCCAACTGCTGCGCCGGCAGATGAAATTGCACGTTGATAAAAACTTCCTGCTGAAATCCTGTTGCTTGGAACGATGTGCTTCTCACCAACTCCAACGCCGCACGGCTCAAATCCTGATTGGAATTCTGCAGCGCCTCGGCGTCTAGCACGCGCCCTTCCTGCGCATCGAGAGTCGCATGAACGATTACGGGCTGAAAGTAAGTCGAGGTCGGCGCATCGGAAGGATCGACGCGCATCGGAAACCGGCGCGGTCCGGAGAGTATGAACGACTCGCCTGCATCCGTCATTTCCGGTCCCGGCGTGAAAGCGTTCGGATCAATCTCGCCGGGATCGCCAAAGCTCTCCACGCGCGCCTGAACCGCGAGTGTGCCGCCCTCGAAAATGGAAATCTGCCTCGGCAAAATGTGTCCTTTAAATTCCGCCGCGGCTTCATAGTCGTACTCCGCGTAGATTCCAGGGGCCGCCGACCACATTTGCAACAATCCTGTCGCGGGATTAATGCAGTACTCTTCCTCCACCCACGCGCGCGGTGCGGGATTTTCCGGCACAGCCGAACTCAGCAGCAGGCACGTGACCGGCTTTCCATTCAGATGCACGTTCGCGGATCGAATCACGCTCCTGGCTCCTGCATTTCGGAAAATTGGCCAATGCAATGCCGCGCGAATTTCCTGAATACGCATCGGAACCGGCTCGTTGGGATTCGCTCCGTACGCGTGCCCGTTGCCGCCCACACGAACGACGCTCACCCCCTGCAGTTGCGCCGTCCATCGCCACTCCGGCCCGTTCGACAGCTCCTCCATCGTCCCGTCGCCCTCATTCTGCGTCGCGCCGGAAGTTTGAAACGACGCTTTCAGTTCGTAGGCGCCAAAGGTATGCATGTTCAAATCTTGCCGTGCATGTTCCAGAAGATCGATGGCGGCCGATCGTTCCGCGGGGCTCGAAAGAGTGCGCGGCTGATGAACCACCAGTTCATGCGGATCGGATGGCGGAGGATTTGTCTGCGCGAAAATCGAAGGGACCAGGAACAAAAAGGAAGCCAGCAGCCCGGACGGCTGGACGGAAGCTCGCAAGGGGACCTCCTAAATCGACCGGAAATTCAGCGGGGGACCGGCCCCAATTCTACTCATGAATTCCCCTCCCGCGCAACGCGCTCGATGGTTGCTGGCATCTAAGCAGATGACGCGCCTGAAGGAAGACGCCGGAAGGGGCGCTGGTCGGAGACGGCTTGCGGGTGGCTCTAGCCCCCAGTCTCGGGCAGGTTTAATACACGGTAGCGCGATTAAAAGTCCGCATAAACCAAGCACAATCAGCAAGTTGCAAATTTCTAATCGGCGGTAAAAGACCTCTTGAGGTTTGCGCTTGAATCCCGCATTTCGCATGAAAACGCACCAGCTTTCAGCGGAATTTAAGCGAGCGCCTGGCGCAAATCTTCGATCAGGTCCGCAGGATCTTCCAGCCCCACCGAAACGCGCACAGTTCCCGCGCCAACTCCCGCAGCCTGAAGCTCCGCTTCGGACATGTTGTAATGCGAAGTATAGATCGGGAGGACGACAAGCGATTCGGCGCCGCCCAGACTCGCCGCCAGCAGAAAGATTCGCACGCGATCGCAGAATCGCCGCGCGGCCGGAAGGGCGCCTTTCAAGTCGAAGGCCAGCATCGCGCCAAATCCTTTCATCTGACGCTTGGCGAGTTTGTGATCGGGATGCGAAGCGAGTCCCGGATAATGCACCTTGGCGACCTTGGGATGCTTGGCAAGATATTTCGCGACGATCATCGCGTTCTCGCACTGGCGTTCCATTCTTACGCCGAGTGTTTTCATTCCGCGGATCAGAAGGTACGCGGCTCCGGGGTCCATCGAACCGCCGAGGTTGATGATGTTGTGGCGCACTTCGTTGATCATGGCGCGGCTGCCTGCCGCGGCGCCTGCGATCAGGTCGGAATGTCCTGAAAGATATTTCGTGGCGCTGTGCAGGACGATGTTGAAGCCGAGCTCGATCGGCTTCTGCAGGACGGGACTTGCAAACGTGTTATCGATCAGCGAAATCAGACCCCACTCTTTCGCGAACGCAACTGCTTTTTGCAAGTCCACGAGCCGCAGCGTCGGATTGGTCGGCGTCTCGATGTAGAGCGCCTTCGTGCGTGGATTCACGAGCTGCTGGATGCCCGCGAGGTCGGTTTCGACGTGGCGCACGACGATGCCGAAGCGCGGGAAATTGTCGCGCATCAGGCGGTATGTGCCGCCATAGGTTTGCCGCGTCGAAATCACTTCGTCGCCAGCCTTGAGCACAGCGAGCAGGGCGCTTGAAATCGCGGCCATGCCTGAGGCGGTGACGATGGCTGCTTCCGCTCCTTCGAGCGCCGCGATCTTTTCTTCTGCAATCGTGAGCGTAGGGTTGCCGTAGCGCGTATAGATGTAGGCCGAACTTTTTCCTTCGGCCCAACGCTTCATCTCTTCGGTATTTTCGAAGGTGAAATTTGCAGTACGCGCAATCGTGGTGCCGACCGGCGCGCCTACGTGAAAATGTTCGGCGCCCTGGTGGATGGCGATCGTCGCGTCGCGCCACCGTTTCTGCTTTTCCGGTTTTTTCATGGTTGAAGAAGCTTCGGGCATCAACCGACGCATCGCAAGCGCCAAATTGGTTAGACGGACATGCAAGGCGGTGAGGTTGACAGACCTATTTCAGTGCGACAAAGTGTGACGCTCGAAAAAGAACAACCGGAAAGAGGGAACGAACGACGCCGTCTGTTTCGGCCTGTCCGTATTCGCGATGCCTGCGCCATTTCTAATCATTCAAGCGGCTTGGATTGCGTTCTGCGTTTACTGGATCTGGGCTGCGCGCAATCAGAAACGCGTGCAAAAGCGGGAGTCGCCGCTCGCGCGTCTGCTTCATGTCGCTTACATGGTGTGTGGCTTCGTTTTGCTCTATGCGGAGGATCCGCGTTTCGGCGTCCTGAATCGCAGATTTCTTCCCGAGCGCGAATGGATTGCAATGGTGGGCGCACTTCTGGCGGCTGCAGGAGTGGCTTTTGCTATCTGGGCGCGGCGGCACATCGGAAGGAACTGGAGCGGCCAGGTAACTATCCGCAAAGAACACGAACTGATTCGCAGCGGTCCTTACGCGCGAATTCGCCACCCGATTTATACAGGACTTCTTCTGGCGCTAGCGGGCACAGCGATCGCGATTGGCGAATACCGCGCAATTCTAGCCTTTGCAGTCATTGGGGCCGGCTTTGTCGTAAAAGCGAAACGAGAAGAGGGTTTTCTCGCGACGCAGTTCGGCCCGGCATTTGAGGAGCACCGCCGGCAAACTGGATTTTTTCTTCCGCGCTAAGCATTCACGCTTCGCCTTCTATTCTCTGTTACTCATGCGAGTGGGGTCGCGACAATCCTACTGGCCCGCGCAGCATTGTGTGCAACTATAGAATCAGGAATAGGCCTGTCCAGAGCGCACGTCTGCCATCTGAGGGAGCGCATCATGAAGAAGAAAGCCATGCTCGCGTTACTACTGTCTTCGGCGGTGTGGATTGGAGGTTGTTCGCTCCTGCGAGTGGCGGGACCTCCCTGTGTGGGCTCTTCCTGTCCAGCGGGAGCCGGAGGGACGCTTCCGGGCGTAGCGAATACGGCGAATGCGCAGGCAGCGCCTCCCGCTGATACTCACGCGAAGAATACGGACACGCCTCCGCAGCACCGCAGCATAGCCAGCCGCTTGCATCTCACCCACGGCAGTTAAATCCGGCTGATTCCGGACCGAATGTCACGGCTACGCTTCCTACCTCTGCGGCTAAGGCCGTGCCCTGACGAATTGAGCTTCAGGGCTAAAGCCCCAGTATTTTCGAGCCACAATTTGCCGCGGTTGAAACCGCGGCCTACAACGACGGCACGGCGTAACCACGAGCTACGAAGTCCGAACTTCAAGGCGAGCCCTCCGGGGCTAAAGCCGCGTCTCTTTGCAATTCCTGCGGCACGGGTAGAGCCGTGCCCTCACGAACTGCGATTGACCTCAGACGAAGCCCGGGAGAACTGTGCCAGCTACGCGACGCGCTAGCCTAGAACGTCCCGGCGAGCTGGGACTAGGAAAGCGGCGGCAAGCCGCCCTTCGGCTCCGCTCAGGACAAGCCGCACTCCACGTGGGCTGTGCCGAGCGTAGAGGCTCCGGGAACTCAACAGAGCCAATTCAAATCGTAACCACTGAGAATCGTCAGGCTGAGGCTGCTTCGCCTTCTTCCGCTGCGTGATGTGGCTTGTGCGCTGCGATCACTTTTTCCGCAAGCTCACCCGGAACGTAATCGTAGTGCGAGAATTCCATGGAGTAGCTGCCGCGTCCCTGCGTCATTGACGTCAATTCGTTTGCGTAGCTGAGCATTTCTGAGAGCGGCACCTGGGCTTTGATCACTACGGTTCCCGCGCGGGATTCGCTGCCGCTGATTTTCCCGCGGCGGCTGCTCAGGTTGCCCATTAAGTCGCCCGAGTATTGATCGGGCGCGTAAATCTCGACCTGCATTACCGGCTCGAGCAGTGCGGGACGGGCCTGCTTCATCGCTTCCTTGAAGGCCAGCGACCCTGCGATGCGGAAGGCCATATCGCTCGAATCCACGTCGTGATATTTTCCGTCGTAGAGGATGGCGCGGAAATCCGTGACCGGGAATCCGGCGAGGTAGCCGCGCTCGGCCGATTCGCGAATGCCACGCTCGACGGACGGAATCCAGTTCTTGGGAATCGCGCCGCCGAACACATCGTCAACGAATTCAACTCCCTTGCCGCGCGGAAGCGGCTCCATTTTGACGCGGCAGAGGCCAAATTGACCGTGTCCGCCCGTTTGTTTCTTGTGTTTGCCTTCGGCGTCGGCCTTCCCGCGAATTGTCTCGCGGTAGGGAACTTTCGGCGGATGAAGGGTGAGATCGACGTGGTAGCGCTTGCGAAGCTTGGCTACGACCACCTCGATGTGCTGCTGTCCCGCGCCGGAGAGTAGAAATTCCTTCGTCTGAGGGTCACGTCCGAAACGCAGCGCGAGATCCTCTTCGAGAATGCGGTGAATCGCGACGCCGATGCGGTCTTCGTCCGCGCGCGTTTTCGGTTCAATCGCGAACGTGATGGAGGGCTCGGGGATGCGCGCGGGAGGATAGAAGATTGTCGCGCTCTTATCGCCGAGGGTTTCTCCCGTAGTGGTTTCCTTGAGCTTTGCAATTGCGCCAACGTCGCCAGCGTGCAAATCGTTGACGGCGACAGCCGTCTTACCCTGCATCACTTGCACGTGCTGGAGGCGCTCCTGCGTTCCGCGATTGAAATTAGTCAGAGTCGCGTCATTCTTCAGGACGCCGGACAGGACTTTGAAATAGGTGATGCGTCCGGCGAAGGGGTCGGCGAGGGTTTTGAATACGAAAATCGAGAGCGGTTCGGAATCGGCCACTTTGCGCTCGATCGTTTCGCCTTTATGGTCCGGAGTCTTATGACCGCTGGCTTTGCCGCGTGTGCAGGGAGCGGGGAAAATATCGCAGAGGAAATTCAGGATCGCGTCGGCACCGATATTGTGCAGCGCGGAGCTGAGCAGCACAGGGAAAATGCGCTTTGCGAGGACGGCCTCACGCAGGCCTTTCTTCAAGTCGTCGATGGGAAGCGTTCCTTCGTCGAAAAATTCCTGCATCAAGGCGTCGTCGCCTTCGGCGACGAGTTCCACAAGCGCTTCGTGGGCTGTCTTTGCTTCTTCAGCGAGATCGGCAGGGATTTCTTCGGCTTTGGCTTTGCCGTCGCCGTCAGGCGTATACAGCAGCGCTTTCATCGCGATGAGATCAATCACGCCGCGGAAGCTCTTCTCGGAGCCGATCGGCAGCTCGATGGGAACAACGCCGCGGCCGAAAACGTGCTGCAGCGAGTCGAGCGCGCGCTCAAAACTGGCCAGCTCGCGATCCATCCAATTCAGGACGAAGGCGCGCGGCTGGTCATATTCGGTGGCGTAGTCCCAGGTTTTTTCCGTAACTACCTGAACGCCGGCGGCTGCGTCTACCACGATAAGAGAAGCGTCAGCCGCGATGAGCGAGGATTTTGTTTCGTTGATGAACGTGGAATAGCCGGGAGTATCGAGGAAATTGATTTTTGTTTTTTCCGCTTGGCCGGCTGCCTGCCATTCGGCATAGGCGAGGCCGGTATTGATGGAGATTTTGCGGGCAACTTCTTCTTCGTCCCAGTCGGTAACGGTGGAACCGTCGGAGACTTTACCCAGCCGCGGCGTCATGCCGGCGGTGAAGAGCAACGACGACACGAGCTGGGTTTTCCCCGTATCGCCGTGGCCTACAATGCCAACGTTGCGTATCCATTCAGTGGTATAGGATTTCATGTTGCACCTCGGTTGGAAGTTTGGATTTCAGCACTGAAAAAACGAGACTTGAATCGGTCGCGCTCGGAACAGGCATTTCGTGGCGGGAAATTCTGAAGCGCGAATTTGAGATCCGTGTTACAGCAAACATCACGACGCCGCCCCCCGGCGGTTGCGCGTGACCCTGCGGAACGGGGATGCTAGCACACGGATCGGTTTAGGTTCAACAGAGGAAGGCGGGAGGGTAGTGGGTCCGGTTACAGCGGTAACCGGACACTATCGGAAAGTAGGGTACACACAGGAACTAAGGAGTATTGACGCAAAGCAGCGCGAGTTTCGCCAAATTTTTCCTGTCACTGTTTTAAGTAACGAAGCGCGACAAATCCTGACTTAAAAATCCTGGACTCAACAAGTTCTAATCGTAATTTCTTTTGCAGGCTAATACTTTCCAGCAGCCGTCTCCCTGCTCCTGCAATTATTGGCATAATGACAAAATGATATTCATCAATTAGGCCAAGCTCTATCAGTTGTGAAGGAATGCTCACACCGCCGACTAAAATATATTTGCCTGGCTCGTGTTTCAGTCTGACTATTTCGTCTCGAAGGTTGGTACGAACGATTGTCGTATTTTTATCTTCAGCGCTCTCTAATGATCGGGAAAAAACAATTTTGTCTTTGGAGACAAATATTTCCGCAAATTCGCGATCTGCTTTTGTCTCGGAAGGATTTTTTGCGACATCCGGCCAATAAGGAACCATCAATTGATAGGTTTTACGCCCAAAGACGAGCAGGTCAGCACCTCGAACCAGGTGCGTAGAATATTCAAACAGTTCGTCATCGGGAACCCCGTTGGTGTGGTCGCAGCCGCCATCCAGGGTAAGGTTGATTGCGTAGACTACATTTCTCATTTTCGCCTCGGATTGAGCAGCACGGCCTTCGACATAAAACCAATAACTTGAACCGCGCGTTATTGCAACGCAAAGATTATGGAAGAGTGGAAGAACTCTGCGATCGCCGTGACGATGAGGACGTTTGGAAAAGGAGCCGTGAAAATCGCTTTGTGGACGGTTAGCTGAGTGGTTGAAAAGCAGCAGAACCGGTGGTTGGCAGCCAAATTTCGAGTTGCGGCTTTTAAGCCAGTGCCCTCCTATGCTACTGATTTAGAGCTACTTAGTGGACGCTTGGGGTTTGGCATGGGCCTTGCATTTGGTGAGTGGCGTGATGAGCAAGGCAGTAACGGAGCTGGAAGCGAAGTCGGAACGAGACAGCGCCGACCAGCTGGGAGGTCTCAGATGCGTTATCTAAAATATGTGGGATATGCGGCAGTTCTTGGAATTTTAGTGCTTTCGATGAGCGCGGTTGCAAGCGCGCAGGTGCGAGTGGGAATCGGCGTCGGTCCGGTTGGCGTCGCGATTGGGGCGCCTCCCGTGTGCGCCTACGGCTACTATCCGTATGCTCCGTACGCATGCGCGCCTTACGGATATTGGGGCCCTGATTACTTCGTGAACGGCGTGTTCATCGGCGCCGGCCCTTGGTTCCATGGCTTCTACGGGCATCCGTATTATGGCCGCGGTTACTATGGCCGTGGCGATTGGGATCATCGCGGTGGTTGGGACCATGACGGGCATGGTGACAACCGGTTCCATGGTAACGAAGGGTTCCGTGGTGGAGTCCGCGGAGGTAATGAATTCCATGGCGGGAACAGCTTCCATGGCGGAGGCGCAGTGCGCGGTGGTGGTGGCGGCTTCCATGGTGGAGGCAGCGCAGGTCATGGAGGCGGACACCGGTAAGCGCGGTTTCTTTGCCTGATGTGAAAACGGCTGGCAGCAAAAGTTGCCAGCCGTTTTTTTTTGTGCAGGCGGACTAGTTCTGTTCGTCGGCTGAAGGGCCGTAGATCGAAGGAACGGCGACGTTGTTCAACCGTAGATAGACCGTCAACTGGCCGCGGTGATGGACGATGTGGTTCATGATGAAGCTGCGAAGGGCGGCCGTGCGTGGGAGCGAGAAGATGGTTTTCCCGGCGGCTTGTAGGGTGAAGATCTTTTTTAGATCTTCGTCGCTGGATTGAGCGATGGCGGCGCGGGCGGCGGCGACGTTTTTGTCGAAATCTTCGAGAAGCTGTTTGCGTGTGGACATGACGGTGGGCTGCCGCGGAGGCGCACCGGGCGGGCGAAAGTCGAGCGATTCGCGCTCGAGGGCGAGCGGGACGAGCGTCGGCAATTCGACTAGATGCCCGGCAAGGCGGCCTATGGTCATGGATTTGTCGTGAGGCTTCCAATCGGTGTTGGTTTCGGGCACGCGTTCGAGCGTTTTTCGGGTGGTGCCCATTTCGTGATCGAACTCCGGCAAGATAGCATCGCGGATTGCCATTGGTAATCTCCTTATGTGGAATTGGATGCGGGTATTATACGCCGACGGTTTGATGAGGCAGCAGTAACAAAAATGTGGCGCGGTTACGGCGCGATGGTGAAGGAATCGTCGGGGTTGATGAAGCCGTAGGCCATGCGTGAGGTATTGAAGGCGGCGGCTGGATTGCCGTTGCGGTCGAGGAGAATCAGGCCACCGGTGGTGTGGGCGCGATGAGCGAGTTTGCGAACGCAGGCGTCGGCAACAGATTGGGCGTCGCCTCCGGCGGAGGTCGTCGGGATTATCGGGCGCGGGCCCCAGCCGATTCCCCAGCGGCAGTCGTCGGATTTTGTCGCCGGATTTTCCGCTGTGGCGAGTAGATCGGCGGCCATTTTTGCCATGACAATTTTCATTATGCCTTCGCCGTGTCCTGTGCAGGAGACGCCGCCGGCTTCCGCGTCGGCATAGCAGCCGCAGCCGATGAGAGGCGAATCGCCGACGCGCCCGGGGAATTTGCAGCACGTGCCGCCGGTGGATGTGCCGGCGATGAGGCGATTCTGCTTGTCGAGGGCTACGGCGCCGACGGTGCCGAATTCGTGGTCAACATGATGCTCGGCTGCGTGCGTATCTTCGAGGCAGCGGCCCCAGGCGGAACGCTCGCGATCGATAACGAGGTCTTCGGGCGTGCAGAGGAGGATTCCGTTTTCGGCGGCGAATTTTTCGGCGCCGGCTCCGACGAGCATCATGTGTTCGGATTTCTCGAGGATGGCGCGGGCGAGGCGGATTGGATTGCGGATGCGTTCGACGGCCGCGACTGCACCTGCTTTCAGCGTCGCGCCATTCATGATGATCGCGTCGAGCTGCACGCGCCCGTCGCGATTCAGATGCGAGCCGATGCCGGCGTCGAAGGTGGGATCGTCTTCGAGAATTACGATGGCGGCTTCAACTGCGTCAATAGCGGCGCCGCCTGCCGAAAGAATTTTCCAGCCGGCTTTCAGGGCACGGCGAATGCCGTCGCGGCAATCCTCGACGGCTTCATCGGGGATGTTCCAAGCGCCGCCGTGAATGATGAGGGAGGGTTTCAATTTCGTCTGGCCTTCAGAGGTTTTTATAGAGCAGAAGCGTGACGCTGATGGCGATCAGCATCGGCCCCAAGAGGAACGCAAATCCTACGCCGAGGAGGAAGCGCACGGCGTGCTTGCGTTTTGCGGCTGGGACCGCGGCGGGGAGCAGGCGATTGGTCTTGGAATTTTCCTGGCGGCGAAGAATTGAGCGGAAAACGTTGATATAGGCTGCCAGCCAGAATTTAATTTCGTTGCGCGATTGCCACAGCAAGTCGACACCTGCACAAATCACGAGAGCGCCGATGATGCCGAGAAGCTTGGGCACGATTACCGCCCGCGTCCCGCGGTTCGCGAGAAATACTGAGGAGATGGGCGTTGCGCTCCGTGAGAGAGATTTGCTTCTAATGGCGACGCGGACGGGGCGGGGATGGAAACCGGTTTCGGAGTGGTCACGACTTCTTTGGTCTGCTTCCATGTATGTACGATTCGGTGGATTACGGTGATGTTGGGGCCGATGGCGAGAATCCAGAGGACTGGCGGCATGCGATTTGCCAGCGCACCAATAATCATCAGGACCAGGCGCTCGGGACGATCCCAGAAGCCGACGTCTTCATTGGGCACGAGCGAGGCTGCGCGAGCTTTGGCATAGCTCACCATAACGGCGCCTGCCATCGCTGCGCCGGCGAGAAAAGCATAGCCGAAGCGGTTGACGCTTGCGTAGTAGACGAGCAAACCGAGAAAAAGGATCAGGTCGGCGTAGCGGTCGAAAATGGAATCAAGGAAGCCGCCAAAAATTGAAACGCGATTTTGGATACGCGCCACGGGACCGTCGAGAAGATCGCAAAGCCCCGCGAGAATCATCATTCCGCCGCCGGCTGCGAAGCGGCCCTGTGCGAATAAAATGCCCGCCCATAGATTCAAGCCGAGAGCTGCCCAGGTGATGACGTTTGGGGGGATGTGGGTAGGGGCGATAAGCCGTGCTAGCCGGTTGATGGGCCATGATAGATAGCGACCGATAGTGCGGCTCAGCATGAGGCGAGCATCACCCAGTTATTCCTCGTCGTAAATCGTCGCCAGGCGGACAACCTCGTAGTCTTTTACGCCTGCCGGCGTCGTGACCTTCACTTCGTCGCCTACTTTCTTGCCCAGAAGGGCGCGCCCGATTGGAGAACTGGTCGAGATAAGACCTTTTGGCGCGTCCGCTTCTTCCACTGTGACCAGTTTGTACTCGATTTCGGAGCCCTTCGCAATGTCAAGTACGACAATTCGCGAACCGTAGGCGGCGCGGTCTTTCGGGAGGTTGTTGAGATTTAGCATCGAGAGGTCCGCCATGCGCTGGTGGAGCTGGGCGAGGCGCGTGGAGACGAACGACTGACGCTCTTTGGCGTACTTGTACTCGGCGTTTTCTGAGAGGTCACCGTGCGCGCGTGCCACCTTGATTTCTTTCGGCAACTCGTCATGGAGCTCGTGTTCGAGCGCGGCGATCTCGTCTTTAAGCTTCTTCTTAATTTTTTCGGTTAGATCGATCATTTCGGGTTGTTTTCGGCGCCGGGGCGAGCGTCGTGATGCGTGAGAACTCCCTTTTCGTTTCGGCACAATTACTCAGCAATTATAGAGGATTCGCGCGGAATACCGCAAATAGGCTCTGGGTCCGTGGTGCCGCTTTGCGTTCGCCAGGGCTACCAGTATCTCTCGATTACCTTTGAAGTAGGGCTGATGTTAGGATTCGGCCTATGAAAACCGTTCTTCTTCTTATTTGCTCCAATGTTTTTATGACGATTGCCTGGTATGGCCATCTGAAGTACAAAAGGGCGCCTCTCATCGCTGTGATCGTAGTGAGCTGGCTGATTGCCTTCTTCGAATATTGCTTTCAGGTTCCCGCGAACCGCATCGGCTATGGAGAGTTCACCGCGTTTCAACTGAAAATCATTCAGGAAGTGATTACGCTGTGCGTGTTTGTCGCGTTCGCATGGATCTATCTGGGCGAGCACGTGAGGTGGAATCATGTGGTCTCGTTTCTTTTCATCGTGGGAGCCGTGGTATTTGGTTTTTGGGGCAAACTCTAGTCCAGAAGTCAGCCATGCAATGCCGATGTTCGATAGACTTCGGCGCGATTCCAGCTAAAATAACCGGTTCGAAGACTGTCGGCGATGTGCTTGTTTTCCGTTGGCTGGATTCGCGTACCAACTGCGTGTGTTGAAGGAATCTTTGGGGGCTTTGATGATTGTCGGTGTTCCGCGCGAAACCTTTCCGGGAGAGCGCCGGGTGGCGCTGGTGCCATCGGTGATCCCGACGCTTGCGAAATCCGGGCTCGAGGTGGTGATCGAAGCAGGCGCGGGGATTGAAGCAGGATATCCGGATGCAGACTATACCGCGAAGGGCGCGAAGATTATCGAGCAAAGGGCCGAGGTATTTCGAGCATCAGAGATCATCGTGCAGGTGCTCGCGCACGGCTCGAATGACAAAACGGGCGAAGCGGACTTGCCGCTGTTCCGCCCCGACCAGGTGCTAATTGGTTTTTTGCGGCCGCTCGGCGAGCTGAAAACTATTCAGCAGATCGCGGCGACCGGAGTGACGTCTTTCGCCGTGGAACTTATGCCGCGAACCACACGCGCGCAAGCCATGGACGCGCTTTCCTCGATGGGCACGATCTGCGGTTACAAAGCCGTGCTGATTGCGGCCGACACGCTGCCACGCATTTTTCCCATGTTGACCACTGCGGCAGGGACGATTACTCCTGCGCGAGTACTTATCATCGGCGCGGGCGTCGCAGGTCTGCAGGCGATTGCGACAGCTCGCCGGCTCGGCGCTGTGACGTCGGCATACGACATGCGGCCCGCCGCCAAGGAGCAAGTGCAAAGCCTGGGAGGGCGTTTCGTCGAGTTGCCGATTGAAGCGAAGGACGCGCAGGATGCGGGCGGCTATGCGAAAGCGCAAGATGAGGAATTCTACCGAAAGCAGCGAGAACTGCTGGGTCGTGTGGTAGGGGAAAGCGATGTGGTGATCACAGCGGCCGTGATTCCGGGCAAGAAATCGCCGGTGCTGGTAACCAAGGACATGGTAGCCGGAATGGCGCCCGGATCGGTGATTGTCGATTTAGCGTCAGAACGCGGCGGAAATTGCGAGCTGACACGGCCCGGCGAGAAAGTAATAGCCAGTGGCGTGACGATCATAGGCCGAATCAACCTAGCGAGCACCGTACCGTATCACGCAAGCCAGATGTACGCGCGCAACATCACTGCGTTTCTGCAGTACCTGGTTCATGACGGCAAGCTCGAGCTCAAACTCGACGACGAAATCGTTCGAAGCACGCTGCTCACGCGAGGCGGCGAGATCGTGAACGAGCGCGTCCGCGAATTCCTGTCGCTGCCGGCACTGGCAACCGCGGGGAAGGGGGCAAGCTGATGGTGCAGTCGGACCTGCTGACCGATTTGTACGTTTTCATTTTGGCAGCATTTATCGGATTTGAAGTGATTCGCCGCGTTTCGCCTCTGCTGCACACGCCGTTGATGTCGCTCACGAACGCGCTCGACGCCATCGCTGTGGTGGGCGCGATCATTCTCGCTGGGGAGGGGAAGAGCACTCTCGCGACCATCCTTGGGACGATCGCCATCGTTGCTGCAACGAGCAATATTGTGGGCGGTTTCCTGATCACCGACCGCATGCTGAAAATGTTCAAGACCAGCCGTTCTACGAAATCATGAATTTCCTTGCCGGCTCTGACTTACTCCTACAAATCATCTATCTGATAGCGGCCATCCTTTTCATTCTGTCGCTCAAATTGATGAGCTCGCCGAAATCGGCGCGGTACGGCGTGTGGGCCGGCGAACTAGGAATGTTGCTCGCGATCGTAGGGACCCTGCTGCATCACGGGATTGTGGATTACCGCTGGATCGCGATCGGCTTGGTGCTCGGCTCGATCATCGGCGTGCCGCTGGGCCTTGTGCACATGACAGCCGTTCCGCAGAGGACGGCGCTGAGCCACGCGTTTGGAGCGCTTTGCGTGACGCTGGTGGGCACATCGGAATTTTATTTGCGCGCGCCGAACGTGCCGCCATTCATGATGGCGGTGCTTTCGGCAGAAGTGATTCTTGGCTCGCTTACGTTCACCGGAAGTTTGATGGCGGCGGGGAAGCTTGAAGAAGTGCTGCCGCAGCGGCCGATTACATATAAGGCGCAGAATTTCGTCAATCTTTCCGTTCTGGGTGTCGCGATCGTGGGAGCAATTGTGCTGATACTGCATCCTGAGCACATGCATCTTTTCCCGGCGATTCTCGGAATCTCGCTGCTTTTCGGCGTTCTGATGATCATCCCGATAGGCGGAGCGGATATGCCCACGGTGATGTCCCTGCTCAATTCCTACGCGGGCCTATCGGCGGCGGCGATGGGGTTTGTGCTCGATAGCAAGCTGCTGATCATCGCCGGCGCGCTCGACGGAGCTTCCGGGTTCATTCTGTCGGTGAATATGTCGAAGGCGATGAACCGGTCTTTCTCCAACGTGCTGTTCGGTGCGTTTGGTCAGGAGCAGGCAGGGAAAGGCGCCGCCGGGCAAGAAGCGAAACCGGTAAAAAGTGCGACGCCCGAAGAGGCGGCCGCAATTCTCGGCGCGGCGAGCAAAGTGGCAATCGTCCCGGGATACGGGATGGCGGTTGCGCAGGCGCAGCACAAGGTGCGCGAATTGTATGACGCGCTCACGAAGCGAGGCGTAGACGTGAAATTCGGAATTCATCCTGTGGCCGGGCGTATGCCGGGGCACATGAATGTTCTCCTAGCCGAAGCCGACATTCCATACGACAAGCTCCTCGACATGGAGGATATCAATCCGGAATTTCCCCAAACAGACGTGGCGCTCGTGATCGGCGCAAATGACGTGACGAATCCTGCCGCGCGCAACGATCCGAGCAGCCCTATCTATGGCATGCCAATTCTCGATGTGGACAAGGCTCGTACCGTGATGGTGATCAAGCGGGGTATGAGTCCCGGCTTCGCGGGAATCGATAATCCTTTGTATTACCTCGACAAGACACTGATGCTTTTTGGCGACGCGAAATCATTCGTTGGCGACATTGTCCGCGAACTCGGGGGCGGCCACAGCTAGTCCCCGGCGTTTTCTCTCTGCCCGTTGTTACCTTCAGACCGCAGCTAAACCGCTGTGCGCGCCGGATCATTAACTTCATTACATAAAGTACTTGACAACGCAGATTAATTTAAGCACTCTTGGTACGCGGCGGATGGAACTGCGTTCCGAATCCAAGGAGAAAACTTCAATGGGCAAACGCATCGCCGCAATCGGTTTCATCTTCTTCTGCACCGCGATCGCCTGGGCCGTCCTTGCCAGCACGATTTTCTACCGTACCTATTCGTCCGACTCACAGTTACGGGGCAAAGTGGCGTCATCATGGGGCGCGCCACAGGAACAGTCTCCGCCGACCGCTACGTATGTCGAAGGCTCGTGGCGCCAGGTTCCCGTCGTTGAAAACGGCAAAGAAATTCTGCGAACGATCGACGACCGGCGTTATATCCCTCTCACCTTGCAGAAAAGCCGAGTGAATGCGGCGCTGCACGCCGATTACCGCCGCAAGGGTCTCCTCTGGTACAGCACATATCAGGTGCATTTTGGCGGCGTATACGAGTTCGTGAATCTCGATGATCGGCCTCGCGAGGTGACCTTCACGCTTCATCTGCCGGCAGAGCAGGCGATTTACGACGACATGGTTTTCACCGTGAATGGAACGCCCCTCGTGCTGGAAAATCAAAAAACTGAGACGTACGGACGCGCAACAGTGCCGCCACATTCGACGGCGGTGCTCAACGTCGGTTACCGCTCGCAGGGCTTAGATACCTGGCACTACAATTTTGGCGACCAAGTAAGCCAGGTCCGCGATTTCGAGCTACGGCTCACCACCGATTTCAAAGGGTTCGATTTTCCCGAGAATACGCTTTCGCCGACGCAGGAAAGCCGAAACGGTCGTGGCTCGGAGCTAGTCTGGAGTTACAAGAACCTGGTCTCGGGATACAAAATCGGACTCGCGCTTCCGCAAAAACTGCAGCCGGGTCCACTCGCAGGTCGAATCAGCGGTTTCGCTCCCATCTCGCTGCTGTTTTTCTTTTTTGTGCTGTTCGTCCTGACTACGATTCGCGGCATCAATCTGCACCCCATGAACTATTTCTTTCTCGCGTGCGCCTTTTTTTCGTTTCATTTGTTGATGGCTTACCTGGTAGACCACATTTCAATTCACCTTGCATTCATGATCTGTTCGGCGGTTTCCGTGTTCTTGCTGGTGAGTTACTTGCGCCTGGTAGTGGGGATGCGGTTCGCGGCAATCGAAGCGGGGCTTGCCCAGGTGATCTATCTGATTTTGTTTTCCTACGCCTTTTTCTTTCAGGGATTCACGGGGCTCGCGATCACAATCGGCGCGATTCTTACGCTGTTCATCACCATGCAAATGACGGCGCGAGTGCGCTGGTCGGAAAAATTCGCAACGGGCCCGGTGCTTGGATGATTCCACGAAGAAATCACTAGCGAACCTGCACGGTGAGGGTTGAGGTCTTCGAGTTTCCGCTGCCGTCTTCGATGGTCAGCGTGTACTCCGTAGTTTTTTTTGGGGTCACGTCCACGCAGCGGCTTACCGAAGGCCAGACCGGATTTGTTTGCGGCTCGAGCTTCACGGTCTTCGCGTTGGAGACGCCGTAACACAATTGCACCGGCTCTCCGGCGTGGATGACGGAAGGCGTGGCATAAAAATTCAAGATTTTGAACTCGTTTCCGCCAAGCTGTTCGACGGTAAGCACATCGTTCGTTCGCTCTTTCGCTGCCGCGGCAGCGGCTGTTCGCTGCTCGATCTCGCGATTCTGTTGCCGGCGCACGTAGAAAGTCCCGCCGACGTACATGAGCGCGATCAGCAGCAACGTCGAAGTGTAAAGTAGGGGATTGCGAAAGCCGGAAAAAGGCTTGCGATTCGGATCTGCAGGCATCGAATTTACCGTCGCCTTCATTATATCCAAAGAATGAAGAGCCGCCCGCGAGGTCATGGTTTCGAGTTCAAACCACGCCCGCAAGCGTCGGTAAGATAAATCAAGTGATTGTCAGCACTTACAGACGCCACATGAGAAATGTGAAATCTGTCGATTTTGCCGCCCTTCGTTCGACGTGTAAGTGAGGGAAGGGAAACATCACAGGGGGCGGTTATGGTAAGGCGGCAGGCAGTTCTTCGAGATCGAAAATCAATTGCGGGCGCGGCCCTCATCGGCCTCGGGCTTTTCATCTTGTTTCGGAATCCAGATGAGGCCATTGTGCTGATCCGCTTTCTGGGAACTCTTGGAGAGCAGGCGGACTCACTAGGTCAGGTTACCAGTATGGCTGTTCAGCATTTCTTGCAGGGCTATCTTTTCGATCACACCGAGTTTTTGCAGGTTCTCTATCAGGTATTGCTATCATTTTCGGGTGTGCTTCTTATTGTGACGGGAACGATATTTTTTGCGGCCGTGTTCGCGGGAAGAGAAGGACTCAAAAAAAGGAAGAGGGCATGTCGATTTCGTTGCCTCTCGTTCGACGCATAGACGGAAGCAAGACTCAGCCGAGCAGGGGTAGCAGGAAGCGTTATTGTGGAACCTAAATCACTAGGGAGACGAAACGATGCGAGTGATGGTGATAATCAAGGCAGACAAGAATTCAGAGGCAGGAATTCAACCAACCAAAGAGACAAGGGAAATGTTTACCGCCATGGGGAAATTCAACGAGGAACTGGTAAAGGCCGGCATGATGCTCGCAGGCGACGGGCTTCAACCGAGCTCGAAGGGCAAGCGAGTGAAATTTTCAGGACAGCAACGCACCGTGACAGACGGCCCATTTAGCGAAGCCAAGGAACTCATCGCTGGCTTCTGGCTGTGGCAAGTGAAATCAATGGAAGAAGCGGTGGAATGGCTTAAGCGCGCTCCGTTCGATGGGGGCACCGAGGTCGAGATCCGGCCGGTGTACGAAGTACAGGATATCCCCGCGGACGTCATTACTCCCGAACACGCCGCGCGTATGCGGGCTCTGCGGGAAGAATTGCAGAAAAAGGCCGCAAAGCCTTAATCGCAGCGACGGCATTTTGAAGATGCGATTCGAGCCACGGTCCAACAAAAAAATCTTTCGATCTGTCGAGTTCATCGCCCCTCGTTCGACACGTAATTAGAGAGCGAGGTCAGCAGGTTGCGAGAATTCAGAGATTCGACTCTCTTTCATACCGAACTCCAAAAAGGAGAAATGACGATGCGATTCATGATGTTGGTGAAACACGGTGAAATTCAAGCTCCTCCGCCCAAAGAATTCCTGGATGCAATGGCGAAGCTTGGTGAAGAGGCGGAGAAATCCGGCACGATGATTGCAAGCGGCGGCCTGTCTCCGATTGCACGGAGCGCGCGCGTCCGGCTTTCGCGCGGACAGGTGAACGCGGTCGACGGGCCTTTCGCCGAGGCCAAGGAAGTGGTGGGCGGTTTTGCGATCTTTGAATTGAAATCGAAGGAAGACGCGATTGAGGGCGCCAAGCGTTTCATGGAGCTTCACAAGAAATACTGGCCAGGTTGGGAAGGAGAAACGGAAGTTCGCCAGGTGCTCGAGCCCGAAGCCTTCGACTGCAAAGCTTAAGAGCTGAACTTGCGTCCGCGGATTGAAGATGGTGTGATGGGTAGCCATGACGGCTACCGACACACATAGCGCCATCGACGCGGTCTGGAGAATCGAGTCCGCCAGAATCATCGCGGGACTCACGCGGATTGTGCGCGACGTTGGTCTTGCCGAGGAACTCGCGCAGGACGCTTTAGTCGCCGCTCTTGAGGAGTGGCCGCAATCCGGGATCCCAGACAATCCGGGTGCGTGGCTTATGGCCGCCGCGAAAAATCGTGCCATCGATCTCTGGCGTCGCAACAAGCGCCTCGAGCTCAAGCACGCAGAGCTGGGTCGCGAACTTCAGGCGCAGCAGGAGATGGCCGTGCCAAATTTCGAAGCCACTCTGGACGATGACATTGGTGACGACCTGCTTCGCCTCGTTTTCATATCCTGTCACCCCGTACTCGCCACCGAGGCACGCGTGGCTCTCACGCTCCGCTTGCTCGGGGGCCTCACGACGGACGAAATCGCGCGCGCTTTCTTGGCACCCGAGCCGACCGTCGCTCAGCGCATCGTTCGCGCCAAGCGGACACTTGCCGAGGAGCACGTTCCCTTCGAGGTCCCGCGAGGATCCGAACTCGCTTCCCGTCTTTCGTCCGTGCTCGAAGTGATCTACCTCATTTTCAATGAGGGCTACTCGGCCACTGCTGGTGACGACTGGATGCGACCAGCTCTCTGCGAGGATGCGCTGCGTCTCGGTCGCATCCTGGCTGAGCTCGCTCCGAAGGAGCCGGAAGCTCACGCGCTCGTTGCGTTGATGGAAATCCAAGCGTCGCGTTCCGCTGCGCGAACAGGCCCGTCAGGCGAGCCTATCTTGCTGCTCGATCAAAATCGCGGGATGTGGGATCAACTGCTGATCCGTCGCGGTCTGGCCGCGCTCGATCGTGCCGAGAAACTGGGCGGCGGGCGTGGGTTCTATGCTCTCCAAGCCGCTATCGGAGCGTGTCATGCGCGAGCCCGCACGCCGCAAGAGACAGACTGGCAGCGCATCGTGGAGCTCTACAAGGATCTCGCGCAGCTCGCGCCCTCGCCCGTTGTGGAGCTGAATCGCGCGGTTGCGGTCGCAATGGCGTCCGGTCCCGCAGCGGGCCTCGAAATCGTCGACGGGCTCGTCTCCGAGCCGTCGCTGAAGGCCTATCACCTACTGCCCAGTGTCCGTGGTGACTTCCTTTTCAAGCTCGGCCGTTTCGCCGAGGCACAAGCCGAGTTCGAACGCGCCGCCTCGCTCACGCGCAACACGCGCGAACGCGATCTTCTGCTCGACCGCGCAAAAGCCTCCACGCTTGCTGGGATTAGGCCGTAGTGAAACGGTGGGGCTATCCTTTGAATGCGGACAATTTATCGAGAGGCCGGCTCAATTAGCCGGCGTTGCTATAAGAGGATGGGAAAACAGAAAGGGCCAGCGGGCCAATAATTCTCTGAGCGTCGAATTCGACGCGTCCCAGGAACAGAACCCTCGGCTGCTTCCAAGCATCACCCGAAGTTTTTCCGCTGAAATCGCGCGCGGCAAACCTTTGCGACCGAGTCCGCCCATAGAACACACCGCGTTTATACTGCCGTTGCTTGAGTCACTCAAGAGTGATGTTTCAAAAACTGGCGGAGAGGGGGGGATTCGAACCCCCGTCACCCTTTTGGGGTGAAACTGCTTAGCAGGCAGCCCTGTTCGGCCACTCCAGCACCTCTCCGTTGACTGCTAAGGCTTTTACTGTACGTTGGTTGAAAGCAACTTCACATCGTTTTCAGATTGCTGCTCTATCTCGCTGTGCCCAGAATTGTGCCCACCTAGCCGTGAAATCGCTTCCAGTACCTTGTCATCGCTTGGATGGACATAACGGGCCGATATGGCGACTGAGCTATGCCCAGCGATCCGTGCCAGAGTCCAGGAATCGCAGCCGGACTCACCAAGCCGCGTCAAGAACGTATGGCGCAGCGAGTACAGAACGAAAGAGCGCACCTTGCTCGCTTCGAGCGCCTTGAGGTGCTGCCCATAAATACTGTTCGGTTCCACGTGGTTGCTACGAGTTCTGGCGGGCCATACCCAGCCCTCTTCGGGCTTGCCTGCCGCGATCCATCGGTTTTCGAGTATACCACGCACGCGTGGAGTCATCGGAAGGGTGCGACGCGCCGAAGCGGTCTTTCCATGAGTTACGAGCAAGGCCCCATTTCGTCCGTTAAGCCAAGTCACACACTCCCAGCGCATCCGAAAACATTCCTCCGGGCGCATTCCTGTGTCTGCCAGCACCGAGGCGATGGAGCCCAGCGGTTCGGCAGCGACAGCCAGGTACTTGGCTTCTTCGTCGGCGGTGACCACACGCTCACGTCTGCGTTCTCCTGAAAGCACTCTGAGCTTCGGCGCGGCGGCAATCACTCCCCACTCCACGGCCAGGTTGAGCACGCGGCGCAACACGCGGAGCGACGAATTTACGGTCGCGATCTGCCTGCCTTGCTTGAGGCGCTGGGCCGTGAACTCGGACGTCAGCTCGGTTGTGATGGCATCGAGCGGAGAATTGGCGAGAGGTTTAAAGTCACTTAAGCGCCCGGCACTCGTTTCGATACCATTTCGCATTTTTGGGAGTACTCGCCGCGAATGTGGCTTCGGCCCAGGGCAAGATGCGGTTGGTGAGAAAAGATGCCAAGGTGGGGGCGGCCTTCTTTTCACGGATTCCCACTTCACCCTTTAGCTAGTGACGTGCGATGCGCTGACTCCATCTGACGCGCAACCTTATCATTGCCCTGCTTGGTGGACTCCCGTACTGGGCTCCCCAGCCACATGAACTTATACCAATAGATTTTCCCGCGTTTGTAGATCATGGCAATTATTTCTCCTTCCTAGCGCTTCCGGAAGGCCTCCCTCCGCGTCGTCCGTTCATTCTTGAAGATCGAGCCTTGCGGACGCTCGTGCGCGAACCTCGGCAGGCCGGACAGAAACAAACTAGGGGGACCTCGTGAATCGGGCACTTCACGCGAGGAACATAAACCTAACACGATAGGATTGTCAAGACAATCGGGACTGTCCGCTCGGCCCTTCCGCTTCTAAGTGCCCTCCCTGAGCCACTTGAGCTGAGCATTTAGCACCAACGCCATAGGTGGTCGACAAGGCGTGGGAACGAGTAGAAGCTACTCGCTGCACGTGAAATTTGATCGCCAACCGTGGAGGAGGGTTTATGCACGAGAAGGGATTTAGCTTACTCACGATTAATGAAGCGGCTCGCTTTTTGAATGTTACGGAAGCCTGTCTGCGTCGAATGGTTTATGAACGTCGCATCGCCGCCGTGAAGGTCGGCAGATGCGTTCGTTTCAATCCTAAATACCTAGCTCAGTACGTTCTCTCTCACACCAGGCCAGTAATTCCTGAGCACTCGGATACCGCGAAGCTCGGCGAAGGGGAGACATCCAATGTCTAGCGAGCTGGTCAACCGACCCTTTTGGGCAGCTGAGATAGTCACTTGTTGGCAATGCGGACAGGATTACGAGGACACTGGATGCAGCTGCAATGGAAAGCCTGTGTGTGGAAAGTGCTGGGTTCACCACAGCTGTCACGGGATTTTCGACGATCGATGTTCTCTCTGTCAGAGAGAGCGGCGAAGCGCACAGAGAGAATCCCTCCAGATTGAGGCTTGGCACCAGAGTCGACAAGAAAGGGAGACCAAGGATGCCTCAAATGGCGAAGGATGAGTCAGTGACCTATTCGCTAGATTATTTGCTCGCTGATCTTCAGCGACGACGCTTCTTTGGCTCGATTGAGCTGAAACTTGAGGCCGGTCATGTTGTCCTCATCAGAAAGACCGAGACTCTAAAGCCGTTTCACGACTATCGGAACACCCGAGGTATGGACAATGAGCACACTCCCTAGCAATCCCAATGATACCCAGATACCACCAACAAGGATCGAACTCGTCCCTGCTGGCCGAAGATCACATGCTCGCCAACCCCTAGCACAGGACGTGATGCAGCCTTCCCAGGAGCACGAACAATGCCGTTCAGACGATCAGCCATCCGCAAGTGTAGGTCCTACGACCTCCGAGGGTCGGCTGACCGTATCTGCTTCTGAGGTGCCGCACGCATGTGCGCTCGACAACTCCAATTTCTTCACGCGCAACGTCGAGCCACGCCCCGAGGTCATAGCGGGATTGATAAGAGAGGGGCAGCTCGGGGTCCTAGCTGGCACATATGGGGTCGGAAAGTCCCCCTGCTTGCGCATATCCAAATTTGCGCACTCAATGGAATTACCTGGTGCGGGCGCGAGGTTCAAAGGAGACCAATCATTAGCTTCGACTTCGAGAGTTCTGGCCCGACTTACAGGAGGAATCTCCTAAATTTAGCCGACAGACTTCGCGTATCGGTGCCTCGTGTCCCCGAGGACTTAGACGCGTACCTTCAGCAAGACGCCTTCTCCGAGCCTTCCATGGCCAAGCTGCTTGAGCTATTGAAATTTACAGACCTGGAGGCGCAAGTCACATTTCTCATAGGAATGGTAGCTCGAAAACCGAATGCGCTTATAATCATCGACCCCTTAGAACTGCTATTCAGTATCGACACTCTCAACAAGCGGAATGTCATCGACCTTTACAGTCAGTTGAAAAAACTTCTGGCGAGATTCCCACAAGCAGCAATCTTGTTCACTGTCAACCTGCGCAAAAAGGATCGTCGAGCACAATACACGCCGAGCCTGCTGACCCACCCTAGAGACTGGTTAGAAGATGTCAGCGGAACACTCGATATCCTAAATCGTTGTGATGTGCGGCTTGGAATGGATTTCTACGATGCCGATGGATTGCGAGTAATCAATGGTATCCGGCGAGGAGAAGACATGCACCCAATCCTGATTCGGCCGGTGTGCCTCAACGACGAGCCTGACAAGCCTGCTGGTTTTGAGCACGTGCCAGCCGACCAAGCTCAGCTCTTGATGACGCTCACGAGCAAGCTGCAAGAGTATTGGCAGAGACTGCCCGCCGAGTTCACTTTTGAGCAAGCCACCGCAATCATGGGCAAATCAAACTTCGACAGGCTGAAGAAGCTTACGATCTCACTTCGAGTGCTGGAGAAGTTAGCCAGGGGCCGCTATAGAAAAATCAGCGGTCCAGTCCCGTCAGAGCGATGATCATGCGCCCCGGGGAGAAACTTTGGAACTTTGCTCGTATCCTCCTTTCTCATGAATCCTTTCGCCGGTTCCAACAGCTTTGGAACTCGGCTGGAACTTGGAACTAGTCCTGGACTGAATGTTCCAAGGTTCCACATGGTTCCATCGCTGTTGGAACCGGTAACTCATTCAAAAGTAGTAGGTTGAGTTTGAAGTTCCAAAGTTCTTCGAGGGCGGGATCACCAAGGCTATCGATGAGTCTTCTTATAGAAGTCCCATAGCTGATTGGCCAATGCAGTGCCGGGCGGATCGGCTGCGTGCTTCGGATCGTCGTAATAGCGGTCTGCCATTGCTACCATTTCGCCCATCGACACGCCAACCACAATCTTGTTCATGAAACCAGTCGACACGCATAGATTTATGGCCTCCTGGTCTGGGTACAGGGCGTGCTGACAGCCAGCTAACTCACCTTGAGTCACACCCATCTCCCAACCATACACGTACACTAGCTTCTCTGTGGGCGGTGCGGCCCTCCACCAGTAACCATCGAATGGCGCATCGTGCCCAGTCTGAGCGCCAGCAGTAAAGCCGACGGCTAGCGCGCTGATAACGGCCAGAAGTACGGCACCTCGCTTCATAACCCCTCCTTGAGATCCATCACTTGTCGCCTCAAGGAACCTAGCTTGGTCTCCATAGAAGACTCTGGGCCCGGAGTATATCCTAATTTGGGATATTCAGAGATGGCTCGCAATAATCCGCGTTGTCTTGAAGCGGACCCCATATCGCGAGCAATACCGCGGTTTTCTGGCGAGGCTAAAGAATGCTCGCGTGGCGGCTGGTCTCACTCAAACGGCAGTGGCGCGGCAGTTGGCCCGGCCACAGTCTTTCGTTTCGAAATGCGAGTCAGGTGAGCGCAGGGTGGACGTGGTAGAACTCCAAGAATTTGCTCGCCTCTACGGTAAGCCCTTGTCCTTCTTCATCAACTAGCTGCAGAGCACGGCAACAATTTCGTTTCACTCTCGCCAATATCTCTCAACACGGCCGCAAGATCAGCTAGGGCGTGAGGCTGGCAGAGGGCATGGATTGCAGAGATGGCATGGAATGGCATTCGGCTGACCGGGATTATGGCGTCCGCTAGGAGATTGGTCGCAAATAAATGGCATGCAGAGGTGGCGTGCAATGGCATCTACCTAAGGGTTAAATGGCGATCCTCTGAACCGTACTCCCCGTGATCCAGCCAGAAATGGCATTCGCGCGGCCAATGTCGCATATTGAGATAGCTGCTGCGAAGAGGATTTTGCAACACCTATCAAATTTCCGTTAGGAAATCGACCGAGGATGATTTCCGATCCGACAAATCCTGCGAGTCGGTCCGTCAATGGCCACAAGCGCGTTTCGCGGTACTAATCGCCTCCTCGATTTGGAATCCGATCATTTGGCACATGAACAGCGAGTTGAGGATCAGGAACTGGAGCCAAGAAGTCGAGGTACTCGCCGAGGCCTTAGCCACCAATCGGCATTTGCTCTGCATGCTAAGTCCTTATCACATGCAAACAACTGAGTTATGCTCTTTTGCATGGCCGAAGACCCCATCAAGCTGTTTGCTACTCGGGCAGAACGGTACCCAGAGCCAACCGAGGCCGACACCGCACAGGCAATCGCGAAGGCAGGGATCGCGGCGATTCCAGTCATTGGAGGACCGATAAATCAGGTCTTGTCGCTCGTGCTCACTCCGGCGGTGGCGCGGAGGCGCGATGAGTGGCTCAAGGAACTGGCCGATGCCCTGGACCAGATGGAGAAAAAGGTCGCAGGATTCAGGATTGAAAAGCTGGCCGATAACGAGGCCTTCGTCTCTGCAACAATTCAGGCGACTCTTATTGCGATTGGAACCCATCAGCGAGAGAAGCGCGAGTATCTGCGAAACGCCCTGCTGAATATCGCCAAGGGAATTACCTCGGATGAAATCAAGCAACAGGTTTTTCTGAATGCCATCGAGGCATTCACTCCCACTCATATCAAGGCTCTAAATGTCATATGGAGAGCTGGCGGTTTGAACATTGGGTGGGACAAGAACTCAATTCCTATGATGCAAAGAACCTAAGGCGCAGCGATAGAAATCTTGTCTCCTGAAGTAAAGGGACAGACGAGTCTTATCGATTCAATCTTTGCCGATCTCAGAAATAGGGGTTTCTCAAATCTCGACGGACCAGATCTCTCTTTCCCACAAGGGGGGATCATCACCAACTTGGGAATCGAATTCCTAAATTTTGTGCTAAGTCCAGATCTTCCGAGATGACCTCTTTCGCGCTGCACCGGGTCTCTATTGTCCAGAGGCGGATCAATGGGGCCCAGCAGCATATCCGAGAACACTCGCGGCAGTGGTCCTGCTCATCTTGAGGTTATGGTATGAAGCCCGATGGTGTGTACCAAGTACTAAAAGGGATCGGTGCCACGTGCCTCCACCATGCGAACACGGTCACGACGAGCTGTACGTTTTTGGAGCATGCTGCATTGCTGTCGCGAGATTACGTCGAGAGGCGCGGTCTTGCCCAGACCAATCAGCCGTCTGACGAGATCGACAAGAAATATGGCATATGGGACCGCATATTTGTTGACCACGTAGACATTCATTATCGTGGTGGACGCGTCAAAGGACCAAACCAATACGGCCCTGTTCTCTTTGTTTTCAGTCTGGATCTTCTTCTGACGTTGCCAGCCGGGAGCGATGTTCTGGTGACGAAAATGAACCCGATTTACTGGACGGACGGCCAGAGCGATGGCGACCGCTGCTATTCAACTCCCGAAGAACTTGCCAAGAACATCAAATACGGCAACTTCGACAAAATGCTCGTCATTCAGTCGACAGACGGCAAAGTGGACTTTCCAGGGAACCAAGCTCAGATCGCGCTGGACGAGCCCCAGCGGAAGCTGTCGTCAGGCAAGGACGCATATGCACACGCAGAAGAGCGCCTGCGGCAATCGGCGACGGCCGGAGGTGTCACTGTTGTCATCAACAAACATGACTGCCGTCTGGATTGCACGTGCGTCGAGAAGTACAAAGGCCATGGCCAGGAGTACTTCGACTCGAGGTTTGAGTAAGCTCAAATGTTTCTCAAACCGCGCAAGATCTCAACGGATCCTCGGCTGCGTTCGCTACTGCAAAAGGCGGTCCGTCGAGGCTTCGTTCCGGTAGTGGAACGCGTTGCTGCTCGCCTCGAGGCCATCGGTGACACGGCATGGCTTCGTTCGCGCACAGTTGTTATAACGTGTGAAGAGTGCTGGCCACTGGCAGCTTCACTGTCGATCGATCGTCATCTTAGGAGCAAACTCGAAATTCTCTCGCGGGTTGCAGAGGCTTCCAAGCAAAAGGATGCGGCGGGCTTGGGCGCCCTTGCGTACGCGTATCGCGAGGGGGACACGTCCATGCTGAATGTGGTGCAAGACCAGCGGGCTCTCAAGATCACTTCCGAAGCATTGGCACGACCCAAGGATTTCTTCGCTTGGGCCACCTCACAAAGTCCTTCAGCGCGAAGCAAAGAAATCATCCGTAACGCAGAGAAGTATTTACCTGTGGCGACTTGGCAGTGGGATAAGGCGTGCATTCTTGCCACAGCTTTCTTGTCCACGAACTCAGAGACTCCGACGGTAGACACTGTCCCCGCGTTGCAACCGGCGTCGGATTTTCCGTATTGGGCGGCGCTCGACAAGCACACTGACGAAGGTAAAGCTGCTTTTCACGACGTTGCCAAACCGCTCGGAGCGACTTACCGGCAACTTATTTGGATGAGTTTCTACTGTGAAAGTGTGCGAGTCAATCAGCTACTACCCTCACCATGGTTCGAGGCGGAACGAGAGTGGCGGCTCAGGCGGGCCGGTTTGTCTTGGGAATCGGCCAAAGAGTTATGGGAACGCGCTCGCCTTCTCATACAGCGTCGACTCGAACATGACGCACGAGAGCTCAGAAGGATCGTCGAGTCACCGATTCCCCACGGTGGCACGGCACTCAGCATTCGGTTCTAATTTTGTGCCCGACAGTTCCCGCTCCGATTGATGGCAATGCCCGGCGGCAGTAGCTCGGATTCTGACAGGTTTCCATGATGGATTGTCTCGTGATGAAGCAGAGCCGAAAAACTACGTGGTCAACTACTAAGGCACTAAAACTCCCGCGCGGAATTAATAACGCGGGCCGCAAGCAATATAGGTACTGACAAGTCGTCTTATGGGCTGCTAAGGGTATATTATGGTGTGGTAAATATTGAAGTTCAAGCAGCGGATGTGAGGCTGAGCTAGGTTGAAGAGCTTACTCGGTTGA
This sequence comes from uncultured Acidobacteriota bacterium, assembly GCA_963729525.1. GTDB lineage: Bacteria > Acidobacteriota > Terriglobia > Acidiferrales > UBA7541 > Palsa-295. The sequence goes on along the minus strand of CAVSOB010000002.1, from coordinate 6,022 downwards.
CCTCCTAGTTGGAATCCAGGCAGTCAACATCATTGCTGGCGATTCTTGATCGGAAAAAGCACTGACGTGATCCCTGTCCTCCATTCAAACAAAAGGTTTATCGAAGAAATTTGGTTGTGGGATGAAGTACGAAAGTGTATCTTCGCGTGCGCAAGGTCCCCTGAATTGTCTCTGTGGTGAACGGGCAGCACCTCCGGCAAATCTCGACGAACTCCTAATACCGGTCTTGTCGTATTTCATATCTTGTCACTAGCGAGCGTCCCCCGCGGAGTTTCGCCGTGCCGTCTTAAACCGTTCACTCCCGAGGAGGGCTGCGCTTCGCCTGTCGCCCAGCTCAACAAGTAGATCGAGGAGCTTGAGCAGTTTTGCACGAAGGATTTCTGAAAGCGGATGTTCACGAGCAGCAATGGTCTGGACAACTGCCGCCATCTGTTCCGGTGCCGAAATCGACCGCAGTGCCGCCGGCTTATTCTCCTGGGCCAAGAGGAAATTCATAAGCGTGTCGGCCAGGGATTCAGCCGGATAGTGGTCAATACTTCGTTCCGCTAACTTTAGAAAATAAAGCAATCCTCCGTGACGCTGGCAAGGCTTTGAAACAGTTTATCGAGAGACGGAATGACAACGGCAATCTCCGACCAATCCCCATTAGCAAACCGGCGTGCCCCGTCCGCTCGCGCAACGTTTACCAGGAACAGGGCCTTTAGAATTGTGTGTTTTTGTCGCGTCAAATTACCGTTGACCCGGGTTGTGTCCCAACGCCAGTCAGCTGCTGCAACGCGATCCGCGATTGCCTTCACTATTGCCACCGTACCTGGTGTCAACTTTTCTGCATCATGTATCTGCCGACAAACAAAATGGTCAACAAAAGAATCCAACAGCTCAAAACAGCTGTCATCGTCATCGATTGCAAGGATCACTTTGACGTAGCGCGCGAGGGCTAAATCCGATGGCAGAACCGAACAAAGATACGCGAGCCACACCATAAATAAGCGGGACCATTCATACGGAGGCGTGGACCTCGACACCCGTCGCCCTCCTTCGGTTCTTTCCGGGGGATGCGCGTTAATGGTCCATGCGAGCAACCCGTCTGCAAGTTTCAAAATAGGCTCCATCCCCTCCCTCGAATGGACGATTAATTCAATCGGCGTATACCTGATGACACGCCCTGCAAGATCGTAACGAAACAAAGGTCGCACCGCTCTGGAGTTTCGCCATCGAGCCGCCTCATCCTCCGGTTCAGGAGGTAATACGGCTGGAACCGGAGCGTCCATCCACGCCGATTCTTTTTTCGCTTAAAGCAACCAAAGCGTGGTCCAACTTTTTCTGACGGTCGCTATTTCGTCGTGTTGCCGTCGCCGTCGGATTTTTCCAATCGTCGGGACCGCTGTCTTGATCCGCAAGAGCAAGACCTAGCCAGAATGCAATCCAGCTAAATCGAGAATCGTATGCCCAGCAGGCCATGCACGACGCAACTACGCTCTCGTACACCGCTTCCATTGGATGGAGCATCATCCGCAAGAGCGTTTCCTTAGCCCAGCGCTCGTCGATGCCACTCTGAATCAAATAGGAGAGACCTTTCGCTGCCGCGCGCCCCGGATGGTGCGTGAGGACCGATCCGGGAGGTAGTTTCTCATCTCGCCGATAACGTTTTGTCGCTCCTTCCTGCAAGATGTTCTTCGCCCATTCAATGTCTTCAGCTTTCGCGCTCACACTATTCTTTGCCACAACTGCGGCTACTCCGACGATCGCGCCTTGTTTAACCGCCATGAGAGGGTCGTCAGACTCTGAATTCAACAGAGCTTTCGTGTTTTCTTCTTGTACCTTTGCAATCGCTTCCGACAACGAAAAGTCTGCTGGCTGTTCTTTGCCTTCCAAAATCTCTTGAACATTGTGAGCCAACCCAAACCAGGAAAGTGCCTCGTGGGCCTCTTTCGCACGGGCGAGCGTCTCAGGGCGGCTTGCTTCCGGGTTTTCAAAGCCAATCGCAATTTTGTCGGGTTCATCTGTTTTATAGAGACGATAGTGCGAGCGATCGGCCAACAGCGTCCACGATTTTGCTTCTCCCGCCAAGTAAGCGGTGGCATCGGCTGAGTTTGCGTCCTCCTCCGATTCATACGGAAGAGCGTCTGGCAGTTCCATAATCGCAGACTTAGCGGCCTCCCTTAGCTCTGCGTTTTGGCTGACCACAAAGATCATCGCAAGGGTCTGGATATCTTGCCGCCGAACTGCCCGTCCGTTTGCCTTTTTCAGGGCATCATGCTGTACCTGATTGTGAGAACCAATTGTGAAGCCAAACTCATTCTGTCTCACGTTGACTAAATCGGCTTTCGCACGAGCGATGTCCCAGAACCAAAGATGGGAAGATCCTAAAAGAGCCAAGGAAACATTGGTCGTTGAGTTACTTTGAATTGCAATTTCGAGCGCGATTCCGAGGACGGCACAGCATTTGTTATCTTTCACCACATCGAAAATAATGTCGTCAGCACCTCTTCCGTTCTCCAACTCAGAAAACGCCCATTCTTCCAGCGCCATAAGCGCGCTGTCCAAAAGATGTGGTCCATTGATTCCGCGATAAAACCCATATACACGCATGTTGCCCCAAAACTCTTGTTCGCCCCATGGAAACTTGATAGCCAAGGCCCGCGGCGTGCGTCCAAATTGCACGTCCATCGTGTTTAACTGCCTCCATGCGTCCATCGCGTGATTGCATATCGCGCGCGCAAGCCTGAGCGCCTCCTGCGGTGCCGTTTGAAAAAACGTCTTGAATGGTTCGCGCGCCGGTGAGGGGGGAAAGAAACTGGCTCCGCCCTCTCCAAGCGATAGCTCGTCCCAATCTCGGATGCCCCGACCGCCTCCGAGTGGGCTGCGATTTCGCTCTTCGTCCTCCGGCAACTCATCAAGGAATGCTTCGATACAGACGTCTACTGCCTTAGGAATCGCCGCTACATGAATCAGAGGAGCATATTCGACGATGAGCGCGGCACCCTCTCGTATCCGGCCACTCATGTCGGAAAGGTGTTGAAAGTATGCTTGCTGTAGTTCCGGGTCACTCTTGGTCGATGCGAAGAATTGGAAGCGAAGGGATCGTTCCATCTCCTGCAGTTCGTCATCCGAAATCGCTCCCCAGCCCTTCTGGTAGTTACGCCTCAAAATATCTCGAACGTCCTCGGGATGGCGATGGGCCTCAATTGCCTTGAGCCAGTCTGCGATTGCTTGTTTCATAGCAATCGGTATGGCCGCTGCAGTTTGCGCAAACGCGGTTATCCAAGCCTCAAACACTGGCAATGCGTCAGACACCAACGCAGGTAGGAGCGCCGCACATCGGGGCAAGAACCATTCTAGGAATCGCAACCAAGCAAGGAGGTCAGACGGCCACGACAATTGATCGGCAAGGCGCAATCGAGCAAGGCGATCCAAATCTTTTCCTGCAAATCCTCCTAACACCAGCGGGTTTGGTTGTGTTTTCTCCGCCTGGAATCCGAGCAGCAACCGGCGGAGCCGGTCTGGATTCTCGTGGAATGCGCCATCAAATCGGGCACGGTACGTCGAGAATAGAGGTGACGCAAAAGGAGCAATCAGCCACGCCCGCCTCCATTGCGACCGAGCGCTGGCTGTCTCCAGTTCTTCCAGTCCCTTCTGCCAGCCTTCGTCACGTTCAAATGCTCGCTGAGAAAGCAGGCTAACGATGCGTCCAAAGAATGGTGGCTCGCCCGCACCTTTCACCAGGTCGAGCCAGAGATTGCCCCTACTCCGAGCCAATTGAAACAGGGACCATTCAAAGAACACATCATGCGTAAAGCCGATCGTGATACCGGGCTCCACATCCCGGATGACACTGTCCTCCACCAAATCCTGAACCGCGTCCGCGTCTAAACCCGAGGCGTTGATTTTTCTTCCAAATGAAAGAACACCCTTCTCAGCGGCCGTCAGCAAGACTTGTTGACGCCGGCGAGCATCGGCGCGAGCTGCATCGTAGCCGCCCCTAGACCACCACGCATCAATGAGTTCGATCTCAGATTGAGGAGTGTCGCCGCCCTCCCTGCCAATTCCCTCGGCAAGAACTCGAAGGAAAAACGGCCTTCGGGCAATCTCCTTCGCGGGACCAACCGCGTTCAGAAGAGGAGCAAGGGCAGGAAGAGCTCGGCTGATCTGCGCAGCTTCGTCATCATTGAAAAGACCTACTTCTATGGAGGCTACTCCGGTCTGACTAAGGAATTCGGCGGGAATCCAAGTGCGAACATGCTCGATGTTTTCATCGCGCACACTCGCGACGACTCGCCATTTTGCGCAGCTTGGCTCTATTGCGATGATCCTCAAGATGTCGGTGACAACCTGTTGGGCCGACCTCATAACGATCCTGTCTATTCCATCGATAAACAGGATTGGGTTTGCCGATGCCCCAATCTCCGCAAGCAATACTGCGGCTGACGGAGACGTCAGTCCGTTTGCCGCAGCAAATCCGACCCATCCGTTACCTTCAATACGCTTCTCCGACAAGAGGAAGATGAACCCGTTACGCTCCTCACCCTCCGCTATTGACCGCAACACCACTGATTTTCCTGTGCCCGGTTCCCCCGTGATTTGCACGAATCGAGAGCGGGTGAGGGCCTCCGAAATCTTTTCTATAACTGAAGATCGGTGCAAGCGATAGCCGCTAACGTCTAATCGGATCTCACCTAGGTACGCCTTAGCCATCGCGGCTAGACGCTCCAAGTCCTTTTTCGCGCTGCGAGCGGCTTCGAGCGAGAACTCAGGACTCAAGCGCTCTAGCAAGCCTAATCGCTCGACGGAACCACCTGCATCCCCAACCTTCTTCGCGACCTCAACAAGTTTGCCCAAAGGTGAACCGCTTGTCCGGCCGCTTCTGGCTTTAGCGCGGATTTTAGTTGCTCAACCGCATAGAAGGCGTCTTTGCTGCCGGTCTCATGAAGGTCAAATTGAAGTACGACGAAATGCTGAAAAAAACGCCAAATTCGTTGATTGTCCGCTCCTGCCGCATCAATCTCCTTGAGAATTGTCACGAAGGAGTCACGAATATTCCGGGTTTCCAAGTTTGTCACGCCGTCAAAGCGATCCCAGAAGTCGTCTGCGGTCGCACTATTAAACGCAATCTCCTGGATTCGACGCACAGCCTTTAGACGCTTTGGGGATATTGACCCAGCACCTGCACCGACTCGGTCGCGACCTTCTTTGAAATCCACCGCCCGCAGTGTGGCCCAAGCCTTTGTCACGACATCCCGGAAATCAGTATTCGTTGGGCCTTCCCCGATTTGGAGTGTTGATTTAACTTGGAGATGAAGCGTCGCATTCTCCCCAGTCGCACTGACTCCGGTTACGATTACGTCATCGAGGGGGGCTCCAGACGATGCACGCTGCAGAGCCACGCGCGAAACGGTAAACTGAGCTAAACCCAAAACTCCGCTCTCGAGGAGGAGCCCGGACAGGTAAAGCGCCGCGACACTATCCTCAAAATCGAATCCAGCACCACCGGTTAAGAGAGGGCTTGTCATTGTGAAAACTTAGGGGACTCCTGTTGACTCTTAAGGGTATTATGCATAACCGTTAGCTAACGCCAAAGCGTCCCTTCGACGACGCGCACGACCATTGCCGTGTCGAATGCCAAAAAACAACATTACGTCCCACAGTTCTATACTAGGGCATTCGTTGATCCCCAAACCCCCGCTGGCCGCGAGCCGTATGTTTGGGTGTTTTCAAAGGATGGCAAGACAAAGCAAAAGCGTGCCCCATCGTTGCAATTGCATTGCTAATTGCACAGATGGCGACCTGGCGCATAAGTGCGGCGAGCATGATCCAACAAACTGACAAGCTGGCGACGGCTTAGTTCGGTCGTCCTGACATCCGCAACGTCAACTACACGTATAGTCGACGGTTCAAATAAAGTGATTCGACAGAAGTCCTTGCAGAGGTCGGCGGCGAGGATTTCTGCCTCTGGCCTGTCCAATTGAGATTACGACTCTCACCGTGGCCGCGGATCGGGCCGACAACCAGGGTGTGAGTCTGC
>CAVSOB010000001.1:0-401021 GCA_963729525.1 uncultured Acidobacteriota bacterium | reverse complement strand
TTTGGGAAAATTCTATCGGGCATGATTCTTGGTATTGGATTTCTGATGGCGGGCTTCACTGCGCGGAAGCAGGCGTTGCACGATATTCTTGCGGGCTGTTTGGTGCTGCGGCAGCTCTAGTTTTCTTTGCCGCTGCCGCGCCGAAACGAGGCACAAGTGTTCTGCTCAAAATGCGGTGCACGATTGACGGAGGGAACGACATTCTGCAGCGTGTGCGGCGCGCCGGCGGGCGGTCCTCCGATCGTGCCTGCGGTTCCGGCGGCGTACGCGCCACCAGCAATTGCGCCCGCGGGCGTGGCGCCGGCTTATCCGCTTGCGCCGGCGGCTGTGGTGCTGCCTTCTCCCTATGCCGGGTTCTGGTTGCGGGCGGTCGCTTATATCATCGACTCGATTGTTCTAGGCGTTATTTTTGGAGTCCTCTTTCTGATCGGAATCGCGTTCATTGGTGTCGGGTCGATTGAAAGCATGGCAAGGGGAATGCAGAATGGAAACGCGGAACCGCCGGTGGCGTTCATCTTGATGCTGGCATTGATTTCGTTGCTGGGACTCGTTGCGTCTTGGATATACCACGCCTATTTAGAAAGTTCACCCAATCAGGGAACGCTGGGGAAAATGGCGCTGGGATTGATCGTGACTGACTTGCAGGGACGCCGAATCACTTTCGGACATGCAACCGGGCGCTTCTTCGCGAAAATTGTTACCAGCCTGATTCCGCTGGGCATCGGCTACATGATGGCGGGATTCACCGAGAAAAAGCAGGCGCTGCACGACATGATCGCGGCCACGCTCGTACTGCGAAAGAATTAAACGCCCCAGCCGTAGCGCTCGGTGTGAACGAGCGCATCATGCATTTCCCCGCGAATCTGATCCGCGAATTCCGAGCCGCGCAGGATCCGGCTGCCGGGCTCGGCAATGTCCATCGTGCGGTAGCCATGATCAAGAACCCGATCGATGGCCGATTCGATCCACTGGGCTTCGGTATTGAGGCCAAAGGATTCGCGCAGCATCAGAGTGGCGGAGTAGATTGCGCCGAGAGGCGAGGCGACATCCTTGCCAGCGAGGGTTGGGGCGGAGCCGTGAATTGGCTCGTACAGTGCGGGACCGTTGCCAGACCCTCGGCTCATTGACGGAATCAGGCCGATCGATCCTGCCAGCGCGGCGGCTTCGTCGCTCAGAATGTCACCGAAGAGATTCGAGGTGAGGATTACGTCGAACTGCTTCGGACGAAGAACGATTTGCATCGCGGCGTTGTCCACATATAAATGCTCGAGCGTAACCTGGGGATATTCTCGAGCTATCGCTGTGACGATCTCGCGCCAGAGGACGGAAGTGGCGAGCACGTTGGCTTTGTCGACGCTGGCCAAGCGGCGCTGACGCGCTGCGGCGCGCTCGAACGCGTAGCGTGCCACTCGTTCGATTTCTACCGAGCTATAGTCCGCCACATCGCGTGCGCGCGAATGGCCGTTGTCGCGATGCAGTTCGTGCGCGCCGAAATAGATGTCGCCTGCCAGTTCGCGGACGATTTCAAAATCGCATCCGGCGACGCGATCGGGGCGGAGAGGCGAAATTCCCTGCAATGCGTGGCGCAGGCGGATCGGGCGAAGATTGATGTAGAGGCCGAGTTCTTTCCGCAGCCCCAGCAGGCCGCTTTCTGGACGATTTGCGAGCGGAAGTACGTCCCATTTAGAGCCGCCAATAGCGCCTAGCAAAATCGCATCGGCCTTGCGGCATCCTGTGAGCGTCGACGCTGGTAGAGGAGTGCCGAAGGCGTCAATGGCAGCGCCGCCGAAGGGAAGTTCGCGAAACTCGAAACTGTGGTTGTGCGCGGTGGCGCAATCCTGAAGGAGATGAACGGCGGCGCGAGTGACTTCTGGACCGATGCCGTCACCAGGTAGCACTGCGATTGTTTTGCAAATGGAACCCATGGTCATTTCTTCGTCTCCAACTCTCCGTTTTCAAGTCTCCGCTTTCAACTCGCCGTTTCAACTCTTCGGTTAAACTTCCGCCTGAAACTTTTCATTTTCAAGATGCCGCGATGGCGCGGGGCCGCGCTCGACCCGCGGAGCTACTGGCCGACGCGGTGTGTCCGCGGCGAACTTGATGAATAAAGGAAAGTAGATCGCGGTCGGTTACTTCCTTCGCGGAATCCGCGAGCTCGGTGGCCATTCGATAGCAGTCTGCGAGTTCTGCGGGAGTGGTTTCGTAGCCGAGTTCAGCGAGGCGCGCTCGCAGCGCGTTGCGGCCGGAATGTTTGCCGAGGACGAGCCGGCGGCTTGGGACTCCCACTTTTTCGGGCAAAATGATTTCGTAGGTGAGCGGATTTTTTAGAATGCCATCCTGGTGAATGCCCGCTTCGTGGGCGAACGCATTGGCGCCGACTACGGCTTTGTTGGGCGGCACAGAGACGCCGGTGATCGCGGTGAGCAGACGGCTGGTGGAATAGATTTTCTCGAGGCAAACATTCGTGGCGGCGCAGAAACGGCTTTGGCGCACGTGAAGCGCGACGGCTATTTCCTCGAGCGAAGCATTTCCAGCGCGTTCGCCGATTCCGTTGATCGTGCATTCCACCTGGCGCGCGCCTGCGGCGATTGCGGCAAGCGAATTCGCAACGGCGAGGCCGAGATCGTTGTGGCAATGCGCGCTATAGATGATTTTGGGATATGCAGCCAGGCGCGCTCGGACGGTGCGAAACATTTCGCCGTATTCGTCGGGCGTTGAGTAGCCAACGGTATCCGGAAGATTGATTACTTTTGCGCCTGCCTCCGCGGCTGCTTCCGCCACTTCACAAAGAAATTCGATATCGCTGCGGCTTGCGTCTTCAGCGGAAAACTCAACTTCCTCCGTGTGTTCACACCCGAACTGCACCATGGCGATCACCTGGTCGAGCGCTTCCTGTCGTTCGATGCGCAATTTGTGCTTCAGGTGAAGATCGGAGGTGGCGAGAAAAATATGAAGCCGCGGATGGACGGCGGGTTCGATGGCGCGCAAGGCGGCGTCCACATCTTCCTGACGAGCTCGCGCGAGCGCCGCTATTTTGCAGTTGCGGACTTCGCTGGCCACCGCGCGGACGGCTTCCAGATCTCCGGGCGACGCGATGGGAAATCCCGCCTCGATAATATCAACGCCGAGCTGTTCGAGTTGCCGGGCAAGGCGAAGCTTTTCTTCGCGATGCATCGAGAAGCCGGGAGACTGCTCGCCGTCGCGCAGCGTGGTGTCGAAGATGTGGATCGTGTCCATGGACACTCCTCTACGTCGGGAACAGTGGAGCGCGGCGCGACCAAGCGTGTCCAATTTATAATTGTTGCATGTAGAATAAGCCTCGCTTATACAGGCCTCGGGTCTTCCCGACCCAAAACCGACCGGGAGGGACCTGAGCCACTGGCAGGCGCCTGGAGGGTATGTGGATCTGGCGGCTTTACAGGTGTTTCAGACGGTGGCGCGGGAGCAGAGCTATTCGCGCGCCGCAGCGAAGCTGTATCGGACGCAGCCGGCGATCAGCATCGCTATGCGGAAGCTGGAAGACTGGGTGGGCCAGCCGCTTTTTGTTCGTGGCACGGGCGCTCGCACGCTGACGGATGCCGGCATGCTTCTGCTCGAATACGCGGACCGAATGCTGAACCTGCGCGAAGAAATTCATAAGGGGATGCAGCAGCTGAATGGCCTGAAACGGGGGCAGGTGGCGATCGGCGTGAACGAAAGTTCGATTCACGCTTTGCTTCCGGCTCTCGAGCAGTATCGAAAGCTATATCCGGGAATTCAAATTCGGGTGCATCGCGTGTTTTCGCGGGACGTGCCCCACGAATTGCTGAACCATCAGCTCGATATCGGCGTGATTTCCTATCTGCCGGAGGAGCGCGAATTAACTACGGTTGAGTTTTATCGCGACTCTCTAGCTCTGGTTGTTTGGCCGGGGCACCATTTGGCGAAGCGGCGTGAAGTGGATATTTCAGCGCTCGAAGGTGAGACATTTGTGGCGCATATCGTGGAATCGCCCTACCGGCGGCGCGTGATTCAGATGTTTGCGAAGCACCGGGTGACGCTCCGGATGGACATCGAGCTGCCGACGATCGAGAGCATTAAGCGGTTCGTCGAGATGAAGCGGGGCGTGGCGATCGTGCCGCGCATGTGCGTTGAAGGGGAAATCGCGCGAGGCGATCTGCGCGAGCTTCGGCTGCGCCAGATGCACATCGAGCGGCGCGTGTATCTTGTTTATAGGCAGGACCGACCGCTCTCCGCGGCCGCGCACGCGCTCATCGAACTTCTTCGACCCAAGGCTTCGAAGCACAAGAGGACGCGCGAATGAGCGGCGGTTGGTGAGGGCGGGCGGGAGTTATTTCGCGCTGGTGTTTTTTGTGGCGAACTCATCGAGCGCCGCCCCGATGCGGGAAAGTCCCTCGCGCACATTTTCCGTCTTGCTGCCGACTCCGATGCGCATGTGTTCGGGGGCTTCGAAAAAGCGGCCGGGAACGACGCTGGTTTCGTATTTTTCGCGCAGCAATTGGCAGAAGGCTTCAACATGACCGCTCGTTAGTTGCGGGAACACAATCGTGCCCGCTTCCGGCCAGATCGCGAGGAGATCCTTTCGCGAATCGAGGAACTTCTTAAGCAGCGCGCGGTTCGTATCGACGTGGGCCTTTGCACGCGCGGCGATTTGCGGAAGATTGTCGAGCGCTACGACGCTGAGTAATTCCGCCGGGTGTGCGGGCATCACTCCGAAGAGGTCGTTCAGTCGCCACATTCTTTCAGCCAGAGCTGGAGCTGCGAGAATCCAGCCGCAGCGGAGGCCGGAAAGGCCGTAGGCTTTCGTCAAGCTGCTGGTGGCAATGAAATTCGAGCCGAGATGAAATGCGGATTGTCCCGGAGAGTCGAAACAGGATTCGAGATAAACTTCGTCGACGAGGACGTGCGCTCCAAGACTGCGCGCGATATCGCCCACAAGCTTCAGGGTGGAATCGGGCGCGCGAACTCCGGTCGGATTGTGCAGGTTGGTGACAACGATCAGTCGAGTACGCGGCGAAATGGCACGCTCCACTTCGCGCGGATCGAGCTTGAAACCATCTTCGAAACGGCGCGGGAAGCGGCGAACTTTGGCGCCCAGATAATAGGCTACGGCGAGGAGAGCTTCGTAGGCTGGTTCTTCGATCAGCACTTCATCGTCTGGCTCGAGAAGCGCGGCCATGGCGAGATGATTTGCCATTGAGGTGCCTTGCGCTTGCACGACGCAGTCGGCCGGGACTCCGGACTTCTTAGCGAGGCGTTCGACAAGCGGCGGATAGCCGTAGCTATCGCTGGGATTCGCGATTTCGAGTTGCTCGATGCGAACGGGTAAATCCTTCAGCGGGTAGGCGAGCATGTCGCTGCCGGCGAGTTTGTAGCGCGCGTCTGAGCGGAGCTTCGCCCATTCAATATAGGCCGACCGGATTTCACGCCGTTGCGGGCTCATTAGTCTCGCTTTGAGGCGATCGAGCGCCGCGCGCGCTCGCGAAAGAAGTAAAAAACAGGGAACCCGGCGAAGAGAATACACAGGGCGACGCCTGCATTGCGAGGATATTTATAGATTGTGTTGAACGTTATGAACCATGCGACGGCGACGAACAATCCTGTGGTCCAAGGATGGCCGGGCACTCGAAAACCTTTCGTGTGCCGGGCGGCATCGAGGGCCGTTTCGCGCCTCTCTCGTGTGCGAAACACGAAAATGCAGGTTGCTGTTAAGCCAAAAAAGAGCCAGTCCATCACCACCACGTAGCTGAGAATCTGCTCGTACGTGCCGAGAAGCACGACCGCGATTGTAACCGCGCCCTGCAGGATGATCGTGCCGGTGGGTACCAGCGTTCGCGGATTGATTCGCGCGAACCAGGCGGGAAGAAGCCCATCGCTAGCCATAGCGAAATAAAGACGGGGATAGGAAAGCAGCGCCTGGCTGAGAAACCCGACAGTGGAAATCGCAATCAAGGCGGCGACGAGGGAAGATCCGGCCCGGCCAAAGGCCAGGCGCATAACTTGCGACGCTGGCGTCGAAGTAACTGCGAGTCCTGCCGGAGAGAGCGCCTGGACATAGACAAAATTTACAGTGAGATAGAGCGCGATAATGCCGAGAACTCCAAACAGCAGCGCTCTGGGCAGATTCTTGCGCGGCTCACGAATTTCACCCGCCATGTAGTTCGATGTCTGCCAACCTCCATACCCGAATAGCACCGGCACCATGGCCGCGCCAAATGCGGAGAGCAATGCGAAGGAGGCCGGCCGGTCGCTGACCAGCTGCCATGCAATGCGGGGCGCTGCGGGAGAGCCCCAGATGAACGACGCGCCGCACAGGACAACCGTTGAGATAGCAAGGATGCGGAAAATCATAAACAGACTCTGCACAGCGCCGCCGGCGCGCACCCCCATGCAATTGACGACCGTCAGCACGACGATGACAGTGACAGCCGTGATTTTGTCGGAGCCTCCGGTGAGTATCAGTTGGAAATATTTCGCGAACGTCACGACCACCGCCGCGGTGCCGCCCGCGTGAATCACAAGAAGTGCCACCCAACCGTAGAGAAATCCGACCGCCGGATGATAGGCCTTGCGCAGGTATGCGTATTGACCGCCTACCTGAGGCATACGGTCCGCAAGTTCGGCGTAGATAAACGCTCCCACGAGCGCGATTGCTCCGCCCACGATCCACGCAGAAAGAATCAGTACCGGCGTATGGACAATTTGGGCGACGACGTATGGATTGATAAAGATCCCAGAGCCTACGATGCCGCCCATCACGATCATCGTGGCGTCAAACAGATTGAGTTTTGCGGCAAGGCGGGGAGTCGAATCGGGAGAATCGGTGGAAGGCTTTACGGCTTGAGTAAATTCTGGCAAGGAATGCGGCCGTCAGTGAATCCGAGCGTCGCGAATCTACCATCGAAGCGAAACTGCGCCAAGCTTCATCAGGCTCTTGCACCGTAAGGGCAAGGGAGTAACCTTATCCTAGAGGGCGGAGCCGCAAATATTGCGGCCCTGGGGAGGAGATATTTTTCAGGTGAGATTGGCGATGTCCGGGCTGGTATCTCTCTTGCGCCGTGGGCTGCGAGTCGGGGGCGAACCCGGAGATTCGCGCACGCTACGTCTCGAGCAGCGCCGCGGCAGGCGAGTGCTCGCGGGCATGCCTGTTCTTCTATATGGACGGCTCGCCGATGAGCCCTTTCAAGAGCAAACGCAAACCATTGACGTGAGTTCTCACGGCGGTTTGTTTCCAATTTCAGCTCCGCTCGTTCCTTCTCAGAAACTGATTCTTACCAACCTTGAAACGAACGATGATCTGGCCTGCCGGGTCGCTCGCTTAGTTCGGACGGAACACGGCACAACTCTTGCCGCAGTGGAATTTTTGCAACCTTCACTGCATTTCTGGGGCTCAGCTGTTTCGTCGTTCGGCCATGAGAATTCCACGGCCGAACGAATTTCTTAGCTCATCGTGTCTGATCCCAAGACGGGCAAAGAGCTGGCGAAGCTCCTGCGAAGCGACCAGTGGAGGGTCTCGGCACCGCCCCTGGGACTGCCAAAGTCACGGACCCGCAGTCCTCAATACGGTGGCAACAATCGATGTTTCGCAGCAAGGCGGGAATCGATTTTTGGGACTGAGGCGCCGCCTTAGCTCTACGAGGCCGCTCGACATACGGTTTTCGCTGTATTGCCCCCCACAGGGCCTAGCGCACAGTCTCATTTGTGGCTAACCCGGCGAAGGGGAAAAATGTTGACAGAACGGCCCAGTAGCCGGGGAAAATGGTTTCCGCTACTTGTCCAAATCAGGCCCTTAAGTACAGTGTTTTCAGTGTTCCATTTTGGTCTATCAGCTGCTCTAACTTATTGCCCAGCCGTATCTCTGGGGTCGGTGGCGAGGACAGAAATGCGAAAACTATGTGGGGTTTTGGCACTCGTGGGGTTGGCAATCGGTCTTACGGCGGTAACCGCCAGTGCCGATAGCACTGTCAGCTACACTGTCGATGGCACGTTTAGTGCGATCTCTGGCTTCCCATCAACTGCGCTATCGAATCCTGGCGACGTTTTTACTCTTACCTTTTCAGTACCTTCTGGCCTGCTCGGTACCACTCCCATCGGAAGTGGCATGACTTCGGGGAGCCCCGTAACGTTCAAGTACACAGACATTACTAACCCAAGCCTTAGCCTGAGTGAGACTTGTAATACTCCCACGTTTCTGGTGCCGTGTTTGAGTTTCTTTACGCCCGCGAATGGCGGGCTTTTCAGTATCACGTTTACCGGCCCGAATGGAGACATCTTTATGTTCGAGCTGAATGCCTTGGGCTGTTTTGGTTCTAGTTCAGCGTCGCCCGCAACTTGCGGAGGTTTCACCGACGGGACGCCTCCAACCTTGAACACGGGAGGGCCTTTTACGATCGACGACACCGGATTTAGCTTTTTGGGCGAGATTACCCCGGGCCCGAATGGTGGTCCCGTGGGTGGAGATGACATCTCCGGTACCGTTACTGCAACTTCTTCAACAACGCCCGTGCCGGAACCTTCGTCGCTGCTCCTACTTGGAAGTGGTCTCCTGGCGCTCAGCGGTTTCGCTCGCAAGCGTCTGTTCGCGCGCTGCAACTAACTAGCCCCCACAGTCCCGCGGACGGTTTGCCTTGTCTGGTAACTGCCCGCTTTGTGTTTCTGCTAAACTCCTCGCATTAAATCCCATCTCTGGCGCGTCGGAGTGTGCCTATGACTCAGAATTTTGAAAATCACGCCAAGTTTGTGCCGGGGTTTCACGTCGGCGTTTTGGGGATTTTTGCAATCAACCTGATCTGGTCGATTTACCGTTTGATTCGCGCGTTTTCGGGTGAATCTGTAATTGCCCTGCTGCTGGCGATCGCGTTCATCCTTCTCGCGTTTTATTCGAGGATATTTGCGCTCACGGTGCAGGACCGAGTGATCCGTCTGGAGATGGCTCTTCGCATGCAGCAGCTATTTCCTGCTGAGTTCCGTCCTCGCATCCCCGAATTCAGCGTGAATCAGCTGGTGGCGCTTCGTTTCGCGAGCGATGCGGAACTGCTTGTGCTGGCGAAGAAAGTCCTCGACGAGAAATTGAACGACCGCAAGGCGATCAAAAAAATGATACGGGACTGGCAGCCGGATTTTCTGCGCGCATAATCGCGACGGGCTGAGATACCGGTGCCACGCTTCTAATTTCGATACCAAACGCGGCGTGGGCCTGTGTTGACGCCCTTCGGCGGTACAAGTAGACTGGCGTGTCCTCCAGGCGCGCGGCAAACGGGACGACGGTTTCAGGACGAATCGGATTGACGGAGCGCGCATGTTTGCTAGGGCGGCATTCCGTACTTTTTTTTTGCGGCTGTCGAGCCTCACCATCCTGTTAGGTTTGCCCTTTGCCGTATTGCCAGGTGCGCCCCTGTACGCGCAATCCGATCCCAGCACTCCCGCCCCGCAGCATCCAGGGCCGAGTACCGCAGCGCCCGCGTCCCCTCCGTCCAATTCTTCAGATTCAGCGCTAGAAATGAACACTCGAGATTCATCTACACCGTTCTCGGTGCGGGTAAACCTGGTTCCGATCCGAGTAGTTGTTCGTGATACGCACGGCCAAGCGGTGCCGAATTTGCGGCAAGACGACTTTCGGGTCTTTCAAGATGGCAAGCCGCAGCTGATCTCGCATTTCTCGGTGGAAACCTCCGCGGTTGCCCCCCAACCGGCACCGGAAACGAGTTGGCCACGTCCGGGTGATTCTGAAAAAACGCCGGCGCCACCTGTGCGGCCTTCCCGATTCGTTGCACTCCTCTTCGATGACGTGCATCTTCCGTTCGGAGAACTAGCGCGGATCAGAAACATCGCCGACGATTACGTCGAGAGCTCTTTCCAGCCGTCCGATCGGTTCGCGGTCTTTACGATATCCGGCCAATCGCAAACCGATTTCACGGACGATCGCGCGAAACTGCATGAAGCTCTGCAAGGGGTGCAACCGCGTCCGGTGACGGCGGGCAGCGCAACGGGCATCGGCGAATGTCCGAGCATCAATTACTTCCAGGCTGACCTGATCATCAATCAGCATGATTTGCAGACGATTACGGTAGCCACAAACGATGCGCTTGCATGTGAGTTTAGCAGCAATCAGCAATATCTCAGCGCGGCACAGGGAGTGGCGCAGGCGACGGCGCTTCGTATCCTCACTAGCGGGGACGTGCAGACCCAATATTCGTTTCAGCGGCTAAAAGAAATCATCAAAAGGATGACGGTGGTCAGCGGACAGCGGCTCATCGTGCTGATGTCGCCTGGATTTTTGATACCACATCGCGAGTATGATCTCTCCGAAGTAATCGACCGTGCGGCGCGCTCCAACGTATTGGTCAGCACACTCGACGCTCGAGGACTTTACACCGTCGATGCTTTGCCCGACGTAAGTGCGAAGCCGACTGGTGATCCAACGCTGGCGGGATTTAACACTTCGTATCGCCTTCAGCAGGAGGAGCGCCAGTCGGACGTTCTGTGGAGCCTGGCGGACGGAACGGGCGGGCAGCGGTTTGCCAACAGCAACGATCTGGTTTCAGGTTTTCGCAGATTGGTGTCAGCCCCGGAGACTTCGTACCTTCTCGGTTTTGTTCCACAAAATTTGAAATATGACGGTCATTTTCACACCTTGAAGGTCAATCTTGCGTCGAAGGAAAAATATACAATCCAGGCGCGGTCAGGCTTTTATGCACCTAAGCGTGTTGAGACCCCTGCCGAGGCCGTAAAACAAGAAATCGAGGAGGCCGTCCTCTCGCAAGAAGAGCAGCACGGGCTTCCGATCCAGCTACACACACAGTATTACAAAGTGGACGCCACCGACGCGAAACTCGCCATACTCGCACATGTGGATGTCGGGCGAATTCGTTTTGACAAGTTGGACGGGCGCAACAAGAACGATTTGACGATTGTGGCCGCTCTCTTCGATCGCAATGGAAATTTTGTAGCCGCGACAGAGAAAATTCTCGAAATGCGATTGCGCGACACGACTCTCGAAAGGCTCAGCCATACAGGCGTCACGGTGAAGACAAGCTTCGACGTAAAGCCTGGCGCGTATCTCGTGCGGCTGGTGGTTCGCGATTCGCAAGCCGCGCAGCTTTCGGCCGAAAATGGTGTTGTGGAGATCCCGTATTAGGGTAGGGAGGTGCAGCATGAAAAGCCACCGAATCATCGCTGGATTGCGCGAGGGGAGTTTGCTTTGCGCATTTCTGCTTGGATGGCAAATATTTGGCTCACCTCAGCCTGCGCAGGCGCAGGATGCGCCTGCCCCAGTCGCGCCGCCCGCTGCAGCGGAGTCAGCTCCGCAACCGCAACAAAATGGCCCGGTTGTGCGCAGCGAAACGCGGCTCGTGCGAGTGGATGTGATCGTCACCGACAAGAAAGGCAACTACGTTCACGATCTCGCGGCGAAAGATTTCAAGGTATATGACGATAACAAGCAGCAAGAGGTGGCGAACTTTTCGTTCGGCTCCGATCCAAGCTCGCCCGCGGCAGGCGAGCGGAGATACACGGTACTGTTCTTCGATGACGCCAGCATGGACGCTAGCGATCAGCCTCGGGCTCGCGCGGCCGCGGCGAAGTTTATTGACGCGAACGTCGCACCTGATCGAGCGCTGGCGGTCGTAGAGTTTTCAGGCGCATTGCGCATCACTCAAAATTTTACGACTGACGCGGCCAAGTTGAAGGAAGTGGTGGCGGGCATCAAAAACTCTTCCATTTCAAGCAATACTCCTTCGGCGACGGATATCAGTGCAGCGCCAGGATTGAACGGCCCATCGCTCACCTCGGCCGAGAATAACTTTAGTGCGTATAGTGTGCTGCTTTCGATCCGCATTCTGGCGAAGAATTTGGCGTCCGTGGCTGGGCGCAAAAGCCTCGTGCTATTGACAGCCGGATTTCCGCTTACACCAGAGCGCGATTCGGAATTGACGGCGACGATTGACGCCTGCAACAAAGCGAATGTGGCGATTTATCCGCTGGATGTTCGCGGACTCATTGCCATGAATCAATGGAAGCCGCACAGGGATGCATCGGGCGAATTGGATGCTGCGCTGCGTTCGAGCAATTCCGCCAGCGCGAGCGCCGGGATGAGGCTCGCATCATTCCACCCTTCGTCAGACCTCGATGTGGATCCACAACACGGAGGCGGGGGCGGCGGAGGTGGAGGCCACGGTGGTGGAGGCGGTGGCGGTGGCGGTGGCGGAGCGGGCGGCGGAGGGGGTGGCAAAGGCGGATCGGGAGGAGGGGGAACAGGGGGCTCTGGGGGTTCGGGAGGAAAAGGGAGCGGGGGAACCGGAGGCGGCGGAGTGCCTCGCGGAGGTATCGGTCAGCCCTTCGCGAATCCGAACCTCACGCAGCCGCGCGCGATTGTACCACCGTTTCCTGAATCGGCCTCGACGAACCAGCAGGTGCTCTATGCGCTGGCAACCGGCACAGGCGGTTTCCCGATTTTCAACACCAACGACCTCCTCACAGGTCTGCAAAAGATAGCAGCCGAACAAAACGAATACTATCTCCTTGGTTTTGCACCGTCCGACTCGGCAGAGGGAAGTTGCCACACACTAAAAGTGAAGGTGGAACGGAGCGGGACAAACGTACGCGCGCGCAGTGGTTACTGCAATGTGAAGCCGACGGACGCTCTGTCAGGAAAACCGATCGAAAAAGAACTTGAAGCGCATGCGTCCGGTGCGTCCACGAATTCCGCAGCAGGTTCTTTTCAGGCGCCTTTTTTCTACACCGCTTCCAATGAAGCCCGAGTCAACCTCGCGATGGAAATTCCGCCGTCTTCGGTGGAGTTCAAGAAAGTAAAGGGAAAGTATCACGCCGACGTTAATGTTCTAGGCATAGCCTACCGTCCCGACGGTTCAATCGCAGCTCGTTTCAGCGACCAGCAGACGTTTGATCTGGAGAAGGACGCATGGACAGAGCTCACGAAGTCTCCTATCCACTATCAGAACCAATTTGTGATTGCACCCGGTCAATATCGCCTGGCAGTGGTTATGTCAGGAGGCGGGCAAAATTTCGCGAAATACGAAAAACCACTCAACATCGACGCATATGACGGTAAAGCGTTCAACCTCAGCGGCATCGCTCTCACGAAACATCTTGAGCGTGTGTCCGATCTCGGCGGAGCCCTGGACGCGGACCTGCTCGCCGATCACACGCCTCTCGTGGTCCATCAAATGGAAGTCATTCCCTCTGGCAGCAATCACTTCAAAAAGACAGACAAGGTAGCCCTCTACGCACAGATTTATGACCCCGGTGTTGCGGGGCCAAACCCGCCGTCCCTCCGCGTCGCATACCAGGTGGTGGATCAGAAAACCGGAAAGCCGATATTTGCCACCGGAACCATTGACGCTTCACCCTTCGTCGAAAAGGGAAGTCCCGTTGTCCCACTGGCTCTCGTCATCCCCATGGATACTCTGGCACCGGGAACGTATCGCATCGAGTTGCAGAGTGGAGAAACGGGCGGCGGATCCTCACCCATGCGGACGGCGGAGTTTGAAGTGGAATAGGACTACTACGACGAAACCGTGGCGCCGGTTGCCAGCGTCTAAATCCCGTCAAACCAATACAGCCTGAGCCTTGATCGTGGCATCATATCCGGCGCACATCTGACAAGTTGCTCCAGGTCTTCTGGTCCGGAAGAATGCCGGGAAAGAAATGGAACTTGAAGAGTGATTAGACGGAATGTTACTAAATCGCACAAGTTTGTTTTGAATTTGACACTCATCGGCCTGGACCTTTGAGTTTGGAGATAAATCATCTGATGCTACGGAAAGCCCGGCTCTGTTTTGCTTTGGCGGTGATCCTACCTTCATTTCTTTCACTTGCAGCCTGCGGAGGCGGCAGCGGCGCGACAACAATTACATCGGTTTCCATCACTCCGACGACGGCTACCGTGCCCGTCAATATGACGACCCAATTCGTCGCCACCGTGCATCTGTCAAATGCCTCTACGACGACAAACACGACAGTGACTTGGGAAGTAAATGGTGTGGCGGGGGGCAGTTCAACAATCGGCACGATTGCCCCATCCACCACCGATGTTCAAGTTGGAATCTACACCGCGCCTGCGGTCGCTCCCGGCGGTACCGACAACGGGATGGTTGATGTGACAGCAGTTGCGACTCAGATCGGCACCAGCACCACCACGACTCCGCAAACCATCACCTCCAACACCGCCGTGGTGACGGTCGGTGCGGGCACAGGGCTGGCCATCACGCCTACCACCACCACGGTACCTGCGGGGGGCAGCCATCAGTTTGCCGCAACTCTGAACAGTGTGGCCGACCCGAATGCTACGTGGACGATCAGTTCCACCAAAGGCGGTGACATCGGTTCAATCGATCCCACTACCGGTCTTTACAAGGCGCCATTCTTTCCGCCACCCGGAGCCATGATTACGGTCACAGCGACCGATGGGCCAGCGACCGCATCAGGCACCGCCACAATCGTTTACTCCGACGCTTCGCTAAAAGGACCTTTTGCATTTTCATATTCCGGCGACAACTCATCCGGATACTTCGCAGTTGCGGGAAGCTTCGTCAGCGATGGAAACGGGACGATCGTGAGCGGTGTGGAAGATGTCGACAGCTTTTCGACCGGCGTATCAGGACCGCTCGCCGTCAACGGTGCCTATCTGGTGGGTCCGGACGGACGAGGAACGGTGAGCTTGAACTCCGGACTCCAATCCGCCGGCACTCTGGCGTTTGTTCTAACCACGAATCAACATGGCCTGCTGATCCGGTTCGATAAAAACGTCACCGGCAGCGGAACCCTCGACCAGCAGAACCTAAACGACCTCACGATTTCGCCGACGATCATCAACGGACCGTACGTCTTTAGCATCGCGGGAGCGGACAAAAGTTTCCGTCCGATGGGAGTGGCCGGCAAATTCTCCGCCAACGGCGGGGGAGGCTTGACGGCGCCGACGATACTCGATGCCAAGATCAACGGAGCCGCGCTGACGAGCGATCGAAGTTTGACTGGCTCTTACTCCTTTGACGCCACGAGATCGGGCACCGGCCGCGGAACTATTACGCTGACATCCAACACGACGAGCTCGATTCAGTATGGGTTTTACGTCATCGACAGCACGCACGTGCATCTCGTCGAGACCGATAGTAATGCTTATCTTGCGGGGGACATGTTTGCCGCTTCCGCGGGAAATTCGTTTTCAGTAAGCGAGTTAACCGCCGGCAACTACCCCTTCACGAATGGGGGCACCTCGAGCACGGGAGCCTACGCGAGCGGCGGCGTATTCGTGTCAGACGGCGCCGGAAACGTCAAGAGTGGAATTGTTGACGCAAATAATGCCGGAACGATTCAGTCAGCCTCGATGCTGTCCTCGTGCGCTTACACGGTTGACGGGACGACGGGGCGTATCGATCTGAAGCTATGTCCCTCGGGTGCGAGCGTGCTTGAATTTGCGGCGTACCTTACGTCAACCGGTTCGGCGGTGATGCTGGAACTCGATTCTGCGGCTACGGCAAATGGGATGGCAATTCCGCAGCGCGTTTTAGCAACATCGGCCACCGGTATATTCGCCCTCGGCTTGGGCGGCCAGGGAATTCTTCACACCGGTCCTGCGAATCGCACGGATGCCAGCGGACAGATCACTCTAGCGGGCACATCGGTAGGCTTGGGAAATCTCGACATCAACACTTTCAACTCCGTGTTTCAAAGCGATCCTTTGGACACGACGAACAGCACGATTGCGGCTCCTGACGCCACTTTCGGCCGCGGAACGGCCAAGATTGTGGGAACCAATCCGGCCGTGACGTTCAACGTCTCCTACTACTTTGTGGACGGCAATACGGCTCTGCTGATGGGCACGGACACGGTTCGCACGCAGACGGGCATCATCACGTTGCAGTCTCCCGCAA
The DNA here is from genome assembly GCA_963729525.1 of uncultured Acidobacteriota bacterium. Classification (GTDB taxonomy): domain Bacteria; phylum Acidobacteriota; class Terriglobia; order Acidiferrales; family UBA7541; genus Palsa-295. The sequence goes on along the minus strand of CAVSOB010000001.1, from coordinate 385,131 downwards.
ACTGAGGAATTAGCGGTCGCTGGCAGCTAGCGGGTGCGTTCGTCGCGCTCGATCTTGCCATCGCGAAGGCGAATCACGCGATGGGCTCGCGCGGCAATGTCCGGTTCGTGCGTGACGAGAATGATTGTATTTCCTTGCTGATGCAGACGGGCGAAAAGCGCCATGATTTCTTCGCCCGTGGCGGAATCGAGATTCCCGGTGGGCTCGTCCGCAAGCAGAATCGACGGGGAGTTCACGAGGGCTCGGGCGATTGCTACACGCTGGCGCTGTCCGCCGGAAAGTTCATTCGGTTTGTGCATCATCCGGTCCGCAAGATCCACCTGTTTCAACGCAGCCTTGGCCCGCTCGATGCGCTCCTCAGAGTGCGTGCCGTTATAAATCATGGGCAGCTCGACGTTGTGCAGCGCCGTCGCACGCGGCAATAAATTGAAAGTCTGAAAAACGAAGCCGATCTCTTTATTCCGGATGTAGGCGAGTTCGTCGTCGTTGAGTTCGCTGACGAGCTTGCCCGCCAGCCAGTATTTCCCTTTGGTTGGCGAATCCAGGCAGCCGATCAGATTCATCAAAGTGGACTTGCCCGAGCCGGAAGGGCCCATGATCGCGACGTACTCGCCTTTCTTGATTTCCAGGCTTACGCCACGCAGGGCGTGCAACTTCTCTGCTCCCATTTCGTAGGTTTTCCAGAGATCTTCAACCTGGATGACAATTCCTGAGGTAATCAGATCTTCGCGGTAGCTTTGCAGGACAGCGGCTTGTTCGACAGCCATTCTTACGAGCTCCTTGGTTTGAACCGGCCCTTTAGCTCGTCATCTCTTCGCGCTTCGGCACGGTATTATCCACTTTGATGCTCGCTCCCGGCTTTAGAGTTCGCAAAGCCTTGTAGCTGCCAGTTACAATTTCTTCGCCTTCCTGCAGGCCGCTGGTTACTTCGATGTCGGTGACGCCGCTAATCCCTGTCTTCACCGGAACGAACTCCACCTTCTTGCCGCGCAAGACGAAGACTCCCGTGATGTCTTCCTGCGCGCCTTTCCCTGCCGGCTTGGAGGCTGCGAGGGTAACGTTGTTGCCCTTGCCTTGCTTTTGCTCGTCCAGCTCTTTTTGCGACCGAACTGCGATCGCCTGAATCGGAACCGTCAGCACAGCCTGCTTTTGCGCGGTCTGAATCTTTGCCGTCGAAGAAAGACCCGGGCGGATCGAAGCGGGCGCATTCTCTATAGTCACAACCACTTTGAAATCGCGCGCCTCTTGGGTATTAGCCGTCGTTTGTGTTGTGGCAGCTTGACCAGACGTCCGAAGAATCGCCAGTTCGCCTACCTGACTCACCCGGCCTTTGAATATTTTCCCGGGTACGGCATCGATGGTCACGTCAGCCGTTTGGCCCTCGCGCACGTTAGTGATATCCGTCTCGTCTACCTTCACTTCGGATGTGACGATGCTCATATCCGAGATCGTCATCAGAAAACTGCCCTCGGCATTTTGAATGCCGGGCACGACGTTTTCGCCCACACGCACCGCGATATAACTCACGATGCCATCAATGGGCGCAGTATAAGTCGTCTTACGCAGGACGTCTTTTGTGTGCGTCAGGACGGCTCGGCTTTGCGCCGCAGTCGAGCGCGCTTGTTCGCGAGCCGCGCGGGTCTGCTCCACTTGCGCTTGGCTGGCATTCAGCGCCGCCGTTGCGCCATTGTAGACGGCCCTCGTCGCATCGTAATCCTGCTTCGAGATGAGCTGCTCTTTGTAAAGCTGCTGCGATCGCTCCCAATCGAATTTGGCTTTCTCAAGATCGGATGTGCGTTGCGCCAGTGTGGCGATCGCCGATTGGTAATTCGCGTCGGCCACTCTCATTCCGGCTTCAGCGGCATCGATGCTTGCGATCTGGGCTTGGACGTCGGCGCCGGGTTGGATGTTTTCCAGGTGAAGCAACACGTCGCCTTTCTTGACGTGATCGCCTTCCCTAACATTGATTTCCGTGATTTTCCCGAACCCCTCACCCATCACGTTAGTGTAGTTCTTCGGCCGAATCTCGCCGGAGGCCGTCACAATGGAAGTCAAGTCCTGCCGGACCACCCGGCCGCTTTGGACCGTTACAACGTTTTTGTTTAACTCGTACGAGACGATCCCATACGAAATTCCGGCGGCGACAAGAACGCCCGCACCAATCGCCACTTTCTTCCATGTCTTCATGAGAGCTACCTTTATGACTGCGAGGCGAACCCCGAGCCGACTTTACGGACCGCTCATTCGATACTACGCCGGGGTCGCTCAGAATGTTTCCTGTTTAGACGTCGCTTCGCGGATAAGGACAGGCAGGGACTCAAACCTGCAAGCTCCTTGCACCCAAGTCCTTGAAGAACCATTCTAAATCCAATTAGCCCCGAAGGAAACCGTCAGGGTGCGGTCAGACGTCGCGGAATGGCGGCCATCGGGGTTTAATTCAAGCGTCGGGCAACCCACGGGCGGCAGTAGCCATTCCAACCCTTAACGGCCCTTCCGTCGTTGACCTGTACTAGGGGACAGGTTAGACTTTTGGGCTTTGGGACGTCTAAGAGGTACCGATGGGCCACGGGGTGAAGCTGCTTCTTTTCGGGGTCTTAGCTGGTGGCTTGGTGTCTGTGTCTACACCGAGCGCGTTCGCCCAGGATTCCGCTCAGACGGATCAGAAAACTGCAAAGCAGGCAGCAAAACAGAAAGCAAAGAGCGATAGGGACCTCTTCAAAGAGCTCGACTCACAGTATAAGAAGTGGCTGAACGAAGACGTCGTTTACATCATCACCCCCGAAGAACGCAGTGCTTTTGTTCATCTTCAGACTAACGAAGAACGCGAGCAATTCATTGAGCAGTTCTGGCAGCGGCGTAACCCCGATCCCGATTCCGCTGACAATACCTTTAAAGAAGAGCATTACCGCCGGATTGCGTACGCCAACGAGCACTATGCCTCCGGTATCCCCGGATGGAAATCGGACCGGGGACGGATTTACATCATGTGGGGCCCGCCCGACGAGGTTGATTCCCATCCGAGTGGTGGCACCTACGACCGTCCGGCCAGCGAGGGCGGCGGCAACACATCTACGTTTCCCTTCGAAGATTGGCGTTATCGCTACCTTGAGGGCATAGGAGAGGATGTCAACCTTGAGTTCGTTGATCCAACGATGACGGGAGAGTTTCACCTCACCATGGACCCAAGCGAGAAAGACGCTTTAACCTATGTCCCTGGTGCGGGCTTAACACAGATGGAAGCCATGGGTCTGGCGAGCAAAACGGATCGCTTCAGCAACAGCGATGGTACCCACTCTGCAGCGCCCCTTGGAGGCATGCAGACGGAAAAGAACAACGAGTTCTCACGCCTGGAGCTGAATTCCAAGATCCAGCAGGCCCCCCCGGTCAAGTTCAAGGATCTGGAAGCAGTAGTTACGTCGCGCGTTGTCAGAGACCAGGTAAAGTTTGAATACCGGTTCGACTTCTTGCGAATTACGTCGGACACGGTGTTAGTCCCGATCACGGTACAGATTCCAACGCGGCAATTGAGCTTCGCGGAAAAACAGGGCGTCGACTCGGCGACCGTAAACCTATTCGCCCGGATCACAACGCTCAGCGGCCGTCCCGTTCAGACTTTCGAGGACACAGTGCACCGGGATGTGCCCGCCGCCCTGCTGCAGCAGTCATTGAGCACGTCGTCGATCTATCAAAAGGCGGTTCCGCTCCGCCCAGGACTCTACCGCCTGGATATCGTGCTGAAGGACGTGAACAGCAACAACGTCGGTGTCGTGAATACTCGACTAGCCGTGCCACGATTTGACGAAGACAAACTTTCGACGAGTTCGCTTATCATCGCGGACCAAATTCAACGGGTCTCCGCCAAAGACATAGGCCTTGGCCAGTTCGTATTAGGCGATGTAAAAGTTCGCCCCAAAATGGATTCCGCATTTTTACCGTCGGAAACAATGGGCGTTTTCCTGCAGGTTTACAATCTGAAAGTGGATGAAAAAACGCACAAGGCAGATGTTTCGGTTCAGTTCCGTGTGATGAAAGAGAAAGAAACCGAGCCACTGAAGAAATTCGATTTGACTCCAGAGCAAATTCCCGAACACGGGGAGGAGATGACCCTCCAGAACGTGGTTACACTCGGTTCGTTCGGCCCTGGCAAATACAAACTGGAAGTAGCCGTGACTGACAATCTTGCGAAACAAACGATCACGCCGGCTTCGGAATTCACCGTGAAGGCCGCAGCGTCTTCTGCGGCTCCTCAGGGGAAGTGAGGTACCGTGAATCTTAGAGCGATTCGCGTCTTGGGCCTGGGGTTTGAGTTGTTGTTACTCTGCGTGTTGCCTCTGGCGGCTGCGCCGAACTCCGGGAAAATCTCAGGAGTCGTGATGGATCCCAAGGGGACGCCGCAGATGGGCGCCACCGTTTCGATTTCGGCCGAGAACCTCATGAGTTCTTCGCCCACGGAACTCCTTACCAACGATCGCGGACGCTTCTCCACCTCCACGCTCGCGCCCGGAATGTACTCGATAAAGGTAACTCTTGCTGGTTTCCTGCCGGCGATTCAACAGCACATCCAGGTAAGCGATCAACAGACCACGCTGCTCGAGATTGTCCTCGGATCGGTGCTTTCATCGTTCGAAAAACTGCGCAAGCAGCCGGCTGAACAACTGTCCTCAGACGAATGGATATGGGTGCTTCGCAGCTCATCGGCTACGCGCTCGATCTTGCGTTGGCAGGACGGCAACGTGATTGTGGAGGGGATTCCCACTCAAGGGGAAGTCGCTCAAACACAAGCGATTCATGGACGCTTCGATCTGACTTCGGGTTCCGAGCATCCGGGCTCAGTTTCAAATCTTGCAGACTCCCCGGCCACAGCTTTCGCTTATGACGTTCCGGTGGGCGAGCGCGGGCGGCTTTACGTAGCCGGTCAGTTCAGCTATGAGGGCGGATCCCCCGCTGGAGGGCTGGTAGCGGAGTGGGTTCCCTCCGGCAAAATCGGGGACGGCCCCGTCACAAGCCTAGTGGTCCGCGAATCTGAACTGGGGGCCAACGGCCCGATTTTCCGCGGCGCCCGAATGTCCTACGATAATCAAATGGCATTGAGTGATCGCATAAGTCTGCGCTATGGGAGCGACTACGTGGCAGCAGCTCTTCGCGATTCCACCATGGCGTTGCGCCCTCGTGGCGAGATTGCTTTTCAGCTTTCTTCCTCATGGCAATTGGCCGCACTTGCGGCCATGAGCACTTGGCAGCAGACGTCGGATAGCCCTCAAGCCGGGCTGCAGTCTGCTATGAATTCCCTAGACGCGTTCCCGACGTTGCTGCTTCGCGATGGCCGGACGGTGTTCGAAAATAATTTGCACGCGGAGATCTCGGTTGAACACACGCTAGGCAACAGTTCGAGCGTTAGCGCTGCCGTGTTTCACGACCGCTCGAGTCACACCGCGGTTTTCGGGCGCGGACCGGTTTCCGGCCCCGACTATCTTCAAGACTATTTCTCGGACGTTTTTGCCTATGATGGCGGAAGGACTAGCTCGACAGGAGCCCGTGCCGCGTTCCATCATCGTTGGACCGGTAGTCTTGACACCGTGATCGTTTATGACTACGCCGGAGTTCTCGCGCCTGGCGAGGACACGATTGAAGGCCCGTTGCGCGACCAGCTTGTAACTCGATACCGCCAAAGCCTCGCGGGGCGAGTGTCTGCAAGCGTTCCCCACCTCGGAACGAAGGTGTCTGTCGGCTACAAATGGATTGGAGGACAAGCCGTCTCCCACCTCGATCCATATGGCGAGTCCCTGTTCCATCTCGATCCCTATCTCAACATGGAAATCCGTCAGCAACTCCCCAGTTTCTTTCCCGGCCACATGGAAGCCTTGGCTGACTTCGGAAACCTTTTAGCGCAGGGATACGTCCCAGTCTCAACGGGAGACGGTCGGGTGGTCCTTGTGCCCTCATATCGGTACTTCCGAGGGGGCCTAAGCGTTCAATTTTAGCCGCGGACCATCCCTACCGGAATTGGGAAACCGTATCCCAAAAACAGAATTATTTTCGCAAATATAGTATCAGTACCTCTTAACATGAACAAAAATAGCCACTTCCCTGATACTTATTCTGTGGTTTGTGGAAAGTGACGTGCTGGCATATTGGCGGCAGGTAAGGGTGTGGGTACGTGAACGATAGCCTTCGCATGCGACTCGGCGCGGTAGTCCTAGCGATCCTCACCCTTGCGGCCGTAATTTTTGCTGTTCTCAACTATCAGCAGCGCTCCCGTTATATTCTTCCCGATGATGGCGTCACCTGGATGGATAGCCCGCAAGGCGTTGTCGCCTGGCACGTAGTGGCGGATTCGCCCGCCGCAAGAGGTGGAATTAAACAGGGCGATTACGTGGTGTCTGTTCGCGGTTTCTCGATTCACCGAGCGACTGACGTGACTCGAGTTTTGTTCAAGGCGGGTCCCTGGACGGAAGTTCGATACGGAATGCGACGCGACGGCGCTACTTTTGAGGCGCCCCTCGTAACCGCGCCGCAGGATAACTCCTCCTCGATCGAAAATTATCTACGATTCACGGCTCTGCTCTATCTTTTCATCGGACTATTCATTTTCGCCAGGCGCTGGAATGCTCCCCGCGCAATTCACTTTTACATCTTCTGCCTTGTTTCATTCGTTCTTTACAGCTTTCACTACAGCGGCAAGCTGAATTCGTTCGACTACACGATCTACTGGTGCAACGTTGTCGCTCTGCTTTTTCAGCCAGCCCTCCTGGTTCATTTTGCACTCGTTTTTCCAGAGCGACGTGGCTGGATTTGGCCAAAACTGGCGCTCACTTACGCAATCCCCACAGCTCTTTTGACCCTACACATTTTCATCGCCTTCGGCACACTTAACTTCCTGCCTGCTGTAAGCACTCGGTACTGGCTCGATAAAGTGGAACAAGCGAACCTGGGAATTTATTTCCTGGTCGCTGCGGTTATTTTCTTGATGAGCTATCGCCGCGCACCCACGGCGATTCTCCGACAGCAGTTGAAGTGGGTGACCGGTGGCACTTTTGCCGGCACAATTCCTTTTCTGTTGCTGTACATCGTCCCCTACGTTTTCGGCATCGTCCCGGCGTCGTGGATGAAGGCATCAGCCTGCTCGCTGGCGCTGATTCCCCTGTGTTTCGGCTACGCGATCATCCGCTACCGACTCATGGACGTGGACATCATTTTCAAGCGCGGCCTTGCTTACACATTTGCGACTGCGGGTGTCGTGGCCATCTACTTTGCCGCTGTGGCTTTAATCGGCGAGGCATTCCATACGACCTTAACGGCGGGGCCCACCGGCAGCGTCATCGCGATCGTGGTTGCGGCATTTTTGTTTCAGCCGCTGAGAGACTGGGTGCAGGCGCGACTGGATCGCTTTTTCTATCGCGACAGGCTGGACTATCGCCGCACACTTATCGAGTTTGGCTCTGCGCTTACGAACGAAGTCCGGCTTGAACCGTTAGTTGGTTCGGTTCTGGACCGTGTCTCGCAAACGCTGCTCGTCGACCGGCTGGCGATTTTTCTCGAAGATCCAGCGAATCCGGCGAAATTCGTTCTTTCGCGCACGATGGGCGTGCGCCCCGAGGGTTTGCTCGATCTCAGTTTTCTCGATCCGTCGCGGCCGGGGCTCCAGCGCGGCTGTCTGTTCTTCGAGTCGGCCCGCGCCGCCTCGCAGGAGACTGAGACAGTTCGTCGCACACTTGAAGAACTCGACTTGAACTACTTCATTGCTTGCCGTTTTCGCGAACGCACAGTAGCAGTTCTCGGCTTGGGGAAGACGGTTGACGGTGACTATCTCTCGACCGACGACCTCGAACTCCTCTCGACGATTGCCGGCTACATCGCAATTGCCATCGAGAATGCGCGTCTTTATCAGTCGCTCGAGCAAAAGGCCATGCAGGTCGAGCGGCTCAAGGACTTCAGTGAAAATATCGTCGAATCGCTCCATATCGGGGTGCTGACAGTGGATCTGGAAGACCGCGTCGAGTCGTGGAATCCGCAGCTCGAAGGTCTACTTGGAGTGCCGCGCCAGGACGCGATTCGACAACGCCTACAGGAAGTTCTGCCTTCGGATCTGGTCTCCGAAATTGCTGCCCGGGCCGCAGGCGACCATGTTTCCGGAATCTATAAATTCCGGTTGAACACACGCAGCGGGAGTCAACTGGTAATCAACGCGTCGATCGCCCCGCTCGTGGGCAAGAATGGAACGCGGCTCGGCCGGCTTATTCTGCTGGACGACATCACCCAGCGCGTGCGTCTCGAAGAGCAAATGGTACAAACCGAAAAGCTTACTTCGCTCGGATTGCTGGCAGCCGGCGTGGCGCACGAGGTGAATACTCCGCTGGCGGTGATTTCGAACTACATCCAGATGCTCGCAAAGCAGATTCCGTCTGACGATCCGCGCCAGAAAACGATTGAACGCATCGTCAAACAGACCTTCCGGGCCAGCGAAATCGTCAACAACTTGCTCAACTTCTCGCGCACCGGCGCCGCTGAGTTCATCGAAGTGGACGTGAATCAGGTGCTTGAGGAAACCCTTACGCTGGTGCAGCATCCATTCAAGACGGCGCAAGTGAAAGTGATCAAGAATTACACGCAGGAATTGCCGACGATGCTGGGCTCCATCACGCGCTTACAGCAAGTGTTTCTGAATCTCTTCATGAACGCGCGCGACGCGATGCCAAGCGGCGGCATGTTGGAAGTACGAACAGGCGCCCACAACGGTTCGGTTGAGGTTGAGGTTACCGACACCGGAGCGGGAATACCTCCAGAGCACCTCCATCGCATTTTTGATCCATTTTTCACAACAAAGGCCTCCGGACGGGGCACCGGCTTGGGTCTTTCGGTGAGCTACGGCATCATAAAGGAGCATGCGGGAAAAGTTGACGTGCGCTCCACGCCGGGAAAGGGAACATCTTTCCGGCTCGAATTTCCCGTAGCAAGAAAACCCGTCCATGCCTAAAGGTTCCATACTCGTAGTTGACGACGAAATCGAAATAAGAGAGGGCCTCGAAGCCCTGCTCACGTCGGAAGGGTTCGACGTTACGCCAGCGGACACCGGCGAAGCCGGGCTGCAAAGACTGGAAGATCGTCCGTTTGACTTGATGTTGCTCGACGTGAGCCTGCCGGACCGGAACGGCCTCGAGCTCCTTCGTGAGATTCGCCGTCGCGACCCGAATCTGTCGATCATTTTAATCACCGCGTTTGGCTCCATCGACATGGCTCGCGCAGCCTTCAAGGGCGGCGCGCAGGATTTCATCACCAAGCCGTGGTCGAACGACGAACTGATTGCACAAGTCTCCGTAGCGATCGAAGGCCGCCGGCTGCGCGAAGAGAACGTCCAGCTAAAGCGCGCACTTAAGCAGCGTTACAATTTTCCCAGCATCATCGGCAAGAGCGAAAAAATGCTTGCCGTCTTTGACTTGATCACACAGGTCGCGCCGTCGCGTTCCACCGTTCTGATCTATGGCGAAAGCGGGACCGGTAAGGAATTAATCGCCAAGGCCATTCATTCGGCCTCGACTCGCGCAGATAAGGCTTTCATCCCCGTCAATACCGGCTCGATTCCCGTCGATCTGCTCGAATCGCAGCTCTTTGGCCACGTGAAAGGCGCTTTTACAAGCGCCGTCGCCTCCAAGAAAGGGCTCTTCGAGGTTGCCGATCAGGGAACGATTTTCTTCGACGAGATATCGACCATTGGGCCCGAAACCCAAGCCAAGCTCTTGCGCGTGATTCAGGAACGCGAATTTATGCGCTTAGGCGGGACGGAAACTATCAAGGTCGACGTCCGCATCCTCACGGCGTCAAATGAAGATCTTACCAAGCTTGTGCGCGAAGGTCGTTTCCGCGACGATCTGTATCACCGCTTGAACGTGATTTCCGTCCAGCTCCCGCCGTTGCGCGACCGCAAGGAAGATATTCCGCTGCTCATCGACCGCTTCCTCGAGCAATTCTGCCATGAAAACGGCAAGCCAGCCCGCCAGTTCACACATGGTGCAATGAAGCTGTTGATGGATTACGACTGGCCCGGCAATGTGCGCGAACTCGAAAATGTGGTGGAGCGGGCAGTGGTGCTCTCCACACAAGAAGGAGTCGACATTGACTTGTTGCCCGAGAGTGTGCGCACACGCGAGATCGTGAAAGGCGTACGCCTGCAGCTCGCCGAGTTTCTGCCACCGCTACCAGGCGAAGTGGGTGGGCGCACCACAGCGTCGGCTCCTTCGTTGTTCGAGATTCTCGAGGAAGTGGAGCGGCGAATCATCGTCGACATGCTCGAGCGCACCAACTGGAACCAGACGGAAGCAGCTGAGCGTTTTCAGATCCCTCTCTCGACGTTAAATCAAAAAATAAAACGCCTTGGCATTGAAACCCGCCGCCGCGCCAATCCCCCTCGCGGCGGATACGGCTATAGCGCCGATCCTGCCGACTTTTCCGCCGGCAAGTAAGCTCCAAACACTCGAAATAAGAACGGGAGTCCGAAATAAACTCGGACCCCCGTCCTCGTCTTCGTCATACCTAGTCGACTGTTGGTTATCGGCCGCCGCCGTCGCCGTCGAGCGCATGAACCAAATCCAATAGCACCTTTGCCTGGAACGTAAGCAACTCTGCACGTCCCGGCGGAACGGGCTTACCATTGAATTCAGCGTCCTGCAAGATCTGCAGCATTTGGGCAGCTAGCACATCGCGCGCGAGTGTGATGTTCGATAGCGCGTTCTCGAGTTCGATGTACTGTGAGTCATTCCCCGGGCTTCCCGACGCCAGCGCTTTCGTAGAAATGCGCAGGCTGGTTCGTCCAAGCTCGGCGTTGGGTGCGTTAATCTGTTTGTAGGCGCGGGCGAGTTCAACGAACTCATTATCATAATCACCGCGGCTATCGTCATTACCCCTGCCATTCGCGCTTGCCCTGACGCCTTTCGGCAGCGCCCAATCGCTAAATTCTTCCACAAGCACGCGTCCATCATCCTGGTAGTCGTCCTTAAGACCTGTCAGAGCGAGCATCGTCGGACGAATGTCTGTGTGGTCCGACCAGACGTCATCGTCAATGCCTTTGTTCTGCACGCCCGGTCCAACCAATCCAAGCCACGTGGTGACAATTTCCTTCTGGATACCGCCGTGATTCCAAGCGAACCCAGGATTTTCGTTGGCGATAGGGCCACTGAGCTGCCAATACCAGTCGGGATTACCGAACATCACGAACGTCGGCGTCCGCTGTGGATCGCCGGTTATCATGTGAAGCAGTTTCATCTCAACTGGATCGGCAAGCGCCACCGTAAGCTGGTCCGCATTGCCCGTAATTGGACTGACGGCCGTCAGTTGCGCGGCGTCCCGTTCAAATTCGCGAGCAATCGAGGAGCCCACAACCGGCGCGCCGTCGAGGTAAAAGACCGGGACCATATCGAATTGAATATCGAACCCGGTGCTCGCCGTGCCTGGGTCTTCGGCGTTGATTAGCGTTTGCATATTCGAATCAATTTCTCCGATTTTGCTGTACGTGCACGGAACGGTCACTCCGTCGCACGTAGACGGACTCGGCGGCCCACCCGCGAAATGGTCGCCCTCATCTGCTGTGATGATAAACAAGGTGTTGGTCTTGTCGATGCCGTCCGCGGCAAGGCGTGCGAAAAATTCGCCGAACGCCTTGTTGTAAGCCTGAGCCTGTGCGATATGGCACGCGTCGCCGGGGCCAAGTGCTGCGTCGCCGAAGCCATTCCCCTGTTCGGCAGGCATCTGGCAGACACTGTTAGGACCATATAGATTTTCCGGGCCTGCGAGAGTTTCGTGGTTGTCATGTACGTCAGAAATGTAAGCGTACGTGATGGGAACACCTTGCTCTTGCATCGCCGCCACATATCCCAGAGATTGCGCGGCCGAGATTCCGCCGAAACCGGGGAACCCGATATTCGGTGGATTATCTGCGTCGGAGATCACATGGCCGTCTAAATCTTTCAGCGGGCCACTCGGACTGATCACCGGCGCCACGAATTTGTGGCCGTAAAGGGCATTGAATCCGGAGTATCCGCCCGGTTCTTGGCTCAGGGTGTCGGGCTCTCCTCCATTAGCTGATGAACACAGTCCATTGCCAGCGGCACAGTGAATCGCGATTCCTTCGTAGTCCGCCACTGCACCGTCGAAGTTAGCTTTCGCCTCGTTCAGCGCCTGAGTTAACTTCGCGGGGTCATTAGCAAACACGGTCTTGATGTCGCCATTCACATTTTCCAGTTCCATGTTGGCGATTGAGACGGCGCCGACGTTGCAACCGGCTCGCGTCCAGGGAACCCAGGGGGCGGGAGCATTGTTCCCGTCCTGAGTGATCATGTAGGGGCGATCGTCGTTCTTCGCGCTGATGATGTCAGTCCAATACTGAAAGGAGGAAGTGAAGAAGGGGATTCCCGCAGGCGTGAAGTAGTCAAAGGAGTTCGCAATTGGCTGGCCGTGCTTGTCGCCGTATACGCCCGTCAGGGAGGTGATGATGTCATCAGCCGTATGAGATTTCAGCGGCGTGTAGTGCTTAGACATCAGCGTGCCATTGTTGGTTAGAAAATTCAGCAAATTGGGCATCAGCTCGAGATCGGAAGGCACGTTTGGGTTGTCACGGGTGAAGTGGACATTATCGAATTGAATAAAGATTACGTGTTGGATTTGTCCCCTGGCTGAATTCAGCGCGCAACCACTGTTCGCACTAGAACTCTCGGTACCCGCTGCGGGCAACGGCCTCGCTTCCGCCGGTAATGGAAATACGGCTCCCCCGATTGAAGAGAATATAAATGTGAATGTCACGACGACGGCCAATGTCTGCCGGAGCCGGACTGAGAAATGGACGCTTTCAGAACGAAGTGGACGCAGAAAACCAGCGACAAGCTTGGGTATGGTTCGCAAGACAGACCCCTCCTCGAAAAAAGATGCGTTTCTTGTAGGCTGATTCGAGCGGGGCTGGGTTAACCCGATTGGAAAAACAGATTAATAGTCCGAGACGAGTACTAAGTCAACCCTAGTTCCAAAGGGAGTCGCAGATTTAGGCGACGAGGGGGCGTCCTGCGAGATCCTCGAGTATCCGATAGGGCGCGGCACCGGGATTTGTCAGCGCTTGCGGAGGAATCAGAAGGGTCTGTTCGATGGCGTACTGACCAGAAATCACCGCATGCGCCACACAGTCCGTAAAAACGAGCCAAGTAGAGAAAGGCGGAAATTCCAGCCGGAATTTCGGACAGCTTTCCTGAAATTTCGCGTTCTCTTTTAAATAGTCGTGAAAGCGCAGCATAAACATATCGTAGGGCGATCTGCCCATCCCGCGAAAACCCAGCTTCTCGCCCCAAGTTTGTACGGTTCGGCTGATGACGGTATCGCCCTCCGCGATTTGCCGCAGCCCGGCATCATTTGCGAACTGCCGCGCGAGCGATTCAAAGCCTTCCGTCGTTTTCCAAACCCGTGCGCGCTTAGAATTGAGATTCGTGAAAACTCGCAGGATTCTGCCGCCACGCGTGGGCCGGCTGGGAAAGGCATCCACATGCAGCAGGTCGTTTCGTTTGTGAATCGGAAGGTCTCGGCCCTCTTCCTCGAACGGGCGAAAGCTGGAAAAATCGAGGTTCCATTTCGTCGCGTAAGGCGTCAGGAATTTCGTCAGAAACTCAATCACCTGAGCGCTGTAGTTGCGCATAATCGTGTGGATTCGTTCGATCGTCCGCGTATCACCTGAAACGCCGCGCAAAATATCTTCTGACGGGCGGTAGGACACATTCTTATGAAGCCGCAACTCGGTCCACTGCTGCGCAAGAAGAAACTCCTGGTCCTCAACTGGGAAATGAAACGGAAGCGCTCGAAATAGAAGAATTTGTCCTTTCTCGAGAACTTCACAGTACGCGCGCGCTCGGGAAGCCACTTGCTCGCGTCCCACCCATCCTCCGGGCAAGCGGTAATCTTCCACTTCGATCCAGGACGTCTGGGTTGTGTCGGTCCGCTTCGGCTGCACGAACGTGGAAGCTCCTAACCGCTGGCCGCGCTAGAACGCTTATAGCCTGGTGGCAGAAGCGTGGTTGTCAGGTCGACGCCCGAAAGGTCAACGCCGTCGAGGTTGGTTTCGCGCAAAATTGTGGTCTGTAGAATTGCACCTTCGAAATTTGCACCGCTCACTTCGGCTTGACGGAAATTCGTCGCCCCAAGATTTGCACGGCGGAGATCGGCATTACGCAGATCCGCACGAAAAAGCTCCGCTCCACCCACCTGCGCCTCAGAGAGGTCCGCTCCGCTGAGGTTCGCTTCCGTGAGGTCCGCCTTGCGCAGGTCTGCGCGATGCAGCTTAGCTTTGCTGAAATCGACAGATGCGAGCTTCGCCTCGCGAAGGTTGGCTCGGGTAAGGTTTGCGCCTTGCAGATTTACGTAGGCGAGATTCATCTTGTGCAGGTCCGCTCGAGACAAATCCGCCCCGGCAAGATCCGCGCGAACGCCCGTCTCGTCACCGCGCACGAACTTTGTATGCGCCTCTAAAATGTCAGCTAAGCGCTTACCGTTGTGCCGGATTCGGTCGGGAGACCTCAGTCCACCCGTAATCGCGTGCAGAATGCTCATGTCCCTTTTTCCGATTAGTCTGTTTTTTTGCGCTTCAATCTTACTAGAACTCAGAGCAAATAGCGCATCGACGTGCCTCTCATCGTGTTCAGCCGCGCATCGCGCGTCCTAAGCCCACCGAATTCATGATAAGTTCGTATAGATGGACTTGCTCGAGAGGTTGAAAAGCAAAGCGCGGGCTTATCCGCGCCGGATCATTCTGCCCGAAGGTGAAGACGAACGCGTCATCCGCGCCGCGGCTCAGGTGACGTCCGAGCGTTATGCGCAAATCACGCTTCTTGGCGGCGCAAAAAACATTCGCGCTACAGCAGAGCGAGCAGGGTTGAAGCTTGACGGCATCGAGATTGTAGATCCGCTATCGAGCCCGCGTGTTAATTCATACGCAGAAATCTATTTTGAACGTCGGCACGCTGGTGGCGTCACTCATGAAGAAGCCCACGAGTTTGCGCGCAAACGCCTCTATTTTGCGGCGCTCAGCGTCGCAGCGGGCGATGCCGACGCGACGGTCGGCGGCGCTGCAAATTCCACATCGGACACAGTTCGCGCAGGACTGCATTCGATTGGGCTTGCCCCGGAAGCGCGTCTCGTGTCGAGTTTTTTCTTGATGATCGCGCCAGAGGGTAATCGCGCAGCCTTCGGGGAAAAAGGCGCGCTTCTTTTTGCGGATTGCGCAGTGGTGCCTGATCCTAGCGCGCAAGAACTCGCGGAAATCGCGCTCACCACAGCCGACAATGCCCGCGCTTTCCTCGAAGCCGAACCACGCGTCGCGCTTCTCTCGTTTTCGACTAAAGGCTCAGCCTCGCACGCCCACTTCGAAAAAATCCGCGAAGCATTGCGCATCGCGAAAGCGCGCCAACCAGAACTCGCAATTGACGGTGAGCTGCAAGCTGACGCCGCCCTGGTTGCCGCAATTGGCGCAAGCAAAGCTCCCGGCTCGCCCGTTGCCGGCCGCGCCAATGTCTTGATCTTCCCAGACCTCAATTGCGGCAACATCGCCTATAAACTCGTTGAGCGTCTCGCCGGCGCCGAAGCCCTAGGGCCGATTCTTCAGGGTCTCGCACGACCGGCGAACGATTTATCGCGCGGTTGCTCCTCGGAGGATGTTGCGAAGGTCATCGCCATCACTGCTGTGCAAGCCATCGCACGCAAGGAAATCGCGTCGGTCTCAGGAGGCTAACCCTCGTGTCGCCCCGGTTCCCTCCCGCGAGCATATTTTCGCTGCACCGTATTTTCGTTCCCATATTTCTTGCCGGGATAACTCTCGTTTCCTGGTTTTCCCGGGAACCTCGCGCTCTCGCCCAAAATCCTTCCGATCAGCCCGGCGAGGAAGTAATCGCCAATCTCGCTGCAGGTCGCGTTGTGATCGCGGTTGTCAAAGACGCTATCTTGATCGCTACAGTCGAAAATCCTTTCGAAGCTCAAACCCATCCGCCTACTCCGGTTCCGCTTTCCGGTCAGCGCGCCGGCGTAATTCTCGGTGCCGTCGATTGGTTTTCACCCTCATCGAAAGTTCAGATCGCTCGACTCGATCGCGATCTTCCTCGTGTTCACGGACATGTGAAACCCCAGGGCCCAAAGCTCCAGGCGGGCATGGAGGGTAGTGAAGCCACAGACATCGAGTTCGTCGGAGAAGGCCTGGCCGACCGTCTCAACGAAGTTGTGAAAAATCTTCACGCCAAAATGGACCTTCCTCAAGGCGAGCCCCTCGTCCAGCTGGTGATTGCGGATTTCATCCTGGGCTACGGCCCGGAAGTGTGGCACGTTGATTATTCGATCGAACAATTTCCCCAACGCGGAGATTTTTGGGAAACGCGCGTACCTAGGCCGCGTTTTCTTCAGGACTGGCCGCCGGAAAAGGGACAACCATCGACGCTCATCGAGTTCGATTATCCGCCGGGCGTGACGTCTCCGTCTCTGCTCGAAATGCTGCGACAGAAGGATCCGCGCCTTCAAAAGCTTTCCGATTCTGATTCAAATATGGCGTCCGTCGCATCCATGCTGCTCAGAGGTGCCAGCAATAAAATTAAAGCACCCGATGCGACACAATTTCTGCGCGCCGCAATCCAGGCGATTTCTCCGGCGAACTCTCGCGAAACCATGGCGTCAATCGGGTTGGAGTCCGGTTTCGCGTGGATCGTCCAGCCACCGAACGAGCCTAAGCCCGCACTTCAGCAGAAGGAGCAGCGTCCTGCCGATGCACCAACGCTCCTAAAACCGTCCGGAAATTAATTCTAAAATTGGAAAGCCCTGCGGCCAGTAGTTGCGAAGGGAGTAATTGCGAACACCCGCGATTATTTTTTGTGCTTTAATTGCTCTTGAAGCTTGGCGTTCTTCTCTGCTACGCCGCGAACCAAATCTTCCTTGTGCGCAACCAGCTGGCGCCCAATTTCTGGATCGGCCAAACCGAGAATCTCAGCAGCGAAAATCGCCGCATTCACTGCTCCGGCTTTGTCGATCGCCATCGTGGCCACAGGAATTCCGCCCGGCATCTGCACCGTGGCGAGAAGCGCGTCGAGTCCGCTCAAAGCGCTTGTCGCCAGCGGCACACCGATCACTGGCAGAGTGGTATTCGCTGCTATCACACCGGCCAAGTGCGCGGCAGCTCCGGCTCCGACGATGAGCACCTGCACTCCGCGTCCAGCTGCTGACGTTGCATACTCATGCGCCCGCGCAGGCGTCCGATGAGCCGATACCACCTCCATCTCGTACCGAATCCCGAATTTCTCGAGCGTCTTGCCGGCTTCGCCCATCACCGGCAAATCCGTATCCGATCCCATTAAGATTCCAACCACTACACCGTGTGCGCCGTCGCCAACAGTCACTCTGGAATCTCCTGTGGCACCGCCTTCTGATGCCCAGCCAACACCTCGATCCGGTCACCACGACGAATTGTCCCACCCTCGACGACGCGGCACAACCAGCCGCGCTGTCCGCGCAGCTCCTCCTGCAGTCCTAAGCGAATTTCATCCATCCTGGAACACGGATCACACGGCAGCGTGATCTCAAGCAAGCTGCCTCCAATGCGCAAGTGTTGGCTCACTTCCAAACGCTGGAAATCGAGGTCGCGAGTGGTGATGTTCTCCTTCACCGCGCCGGCCGAAATTCCAAGCTCCCCAAGGGTCTCCGAGTCCATTAATAGAACCTGGCGCTTGCTGCCAGGCCGCCCGTGTATACACCCTTTGAGCCCTTTATCCTGAACCGCTTCCGCCTCCTCAACTTCCTTCATCGGAAACCGGTGAACTTGGCAGAGAAACAGGTTTGTCACCTCAGGCATTGCCGACCTCGACGACGCCTCGAGCCATTGCCTTAGTCGGCCCGGCGATATCAGTTCGAAAGTGGAGTCCGCTAAACCCAACGCTACTACATACGGAGTATACGCTCGCTCGACATGATTCCAGCTCACTTCCGGAAGCTGCTATCCCAAGGACCCTTCCACCACTCGTGTAGTATCCGGCGGGGCCGGAGTGACGAACTCCGGCATGAAAAGCGACCACTCCCTTCGTACCAACTCGACCGTCGGCATTCAGCCCAGATATTGCTTGTCCTGCTTCGGGCTTTTCGGGATAGCCCTTCGAAGCCAATACGACACAAACGCTCGCGGCAGGGGCCCACTGCGCCTGAAAGCCGCCGAGCTCGCCTCGCGCAGCAGCCATGCACGCCTGCGCAAAATCAAAATCGACGCGCATCATAATCGCCTGCGTTTCCGGATCGCCGAGCCTGCAATTGAACTCAAGCACTTTCGGCCCTTGCGGAGTGAGCATCAGCCCGAAATACAAAAATCCGCGATAAGGCGTTCCGTCCTTCTCTAGGCCGGCCAATGTGGGCTGCACGATCGTCTCGACAATCTTCTTTTCAAGCTCTGCCGGCAACAGATCATCCGTCGAATACGCTCCCATGCCTCCGGTGTTTGGACCTTGATCGCCGTCATACGCACGCTTGTAATCACGCGTCGGCGCCATGCGCACGAGGTTTTTGCCATCCGTCAGAATAATAAACGACAGTTCTTCACCCTGAAGCCCTTCTTCCAGAAGCACGCGCCGGCCGGCTTCACCGAATTCTTTTCGCTCCATCACTCGATCGATAAAAGCAGTCGCTTCGTCCGGTGACGATGTCACCAGGACACCCTTTCCCGCAGCCAATCCATCGGCCTTGATCACAAGTGGCCAATCTACAGAACAAAGATCGGTGTACGCATCGATAGCCTGCTCATAAATCCCATACACCGCGGCTGTCGGAATGCCGTGCCGTTCCATAAATTTCTTCGCGAAAATCTTGCTGCCTTCGAGCTGCGCAGCGGACTTCGAAGGGCCCAGGAGTGTAAGCCCGCGCGCGGCAAATTCGTCGGCGATGCCTTGGACCAACGGCGTTTCCGGACCCACAATCGTCAAATCGGGGCTCAGTTTCGCAGCAAGATCGGACGCGGCCCGGACATCACTCAAGTCGAGCGAAAAGCATTCCGCCTCGTTCGCGATTCCCGCGTTTCCCGGCGCACACCAGATTTTCTCAACGCTCGGGGATTGCGCGAGCTTCCAGACAAGTGCATGCTCGCGTCCACCACTGCCGATAACCAAAATTTTCATTCAGTCCTTCGCGTACCACGGCACAAATGATCGCAAAAATTTCCGAACCAGAAACATACGGCTCCGCCCCATCGGTGTCAACCTGAAGCATCAATTCACTCACTCCCCATAAAGTTGTAATTGCTTGCGGCCCTCTCATTTCCGGCGAGGTACAATCGTGCGCCAGATCTGGCTAAACCAAAATTCACTAAAGACGGTTTGACTATGCACTGGGATTTCATACTGATTATCGCCGTCCTCGGAATCGCCGTTCCGCTCTTAGGACGGCGCCGCGTCGGCTTTTTGCTCGCGCTTCCTGACACAACGAAGTCGGATCGTCTCTCACTTTATGCTTCCACAATTGTCTTCCAATGGTGCTTCGCTCTGCTGATTTTCTGGCGGATCTCCCGCCACGGCATTCGCCCCGAGCAGCTTGGTTCAAACTTAGACGTGCGATCAACCACTATTACGATAATAGTAGTATTGAATGTCGCGATTTTCGTTATTCAATTCATTAGCCTTCACCGGCTCAGCTCTGATCGGGATGCACTTAGGTCCGAAACAGCCCAGGTGGCTCTCAAGGTATTCCCTCGGGATGGCATGGAACGGGTCGTTTTCATCGTTCTCGTCTCTACCGTGGCGATCTGCGAGGAATTCATATATCGCGGGTTTGTCCAGTACGCTTTTCAGGACTGGTCTCGCTCACTGCTCGTGGGCATCTTGGGATCTTCTCTACTATTTTCGATTGCACACTTGTACCAGGGAAGAAGGGGCGTGGCCTCGACCTTTAGCGTGGGCGTACTCTTCGCAGGCGTCCGCGCGTGGGCCGGAACTCTCCTGCCAACAATCGTAGCTCATTTGATCGCAGACCTCATGATTGGCCTGGCAGCTCCGCGGCGCATTCGGGAAGCTTTAGCGCGAGGCTCGGATAAGGGCAGCACGCAGGCGGGGCAAGCGGCATAGCTTCCAGGTCAACTTGCGGATGATCTCTCCAACCAGTGCACAAGTTAGAGCGGCTCTTAAACCCTATGAGGTTGAGCCCTCGGAGGACCTGATAGCAGGAATCCGAGGCTATGTCGAACTGCTGCTGAAATGGAACCAGAGCATCTCTCTTACGAGCGTAACGGAGATGGGCGAGATATTGAGATATCATTTCGGCGAAAGTTTCTTCGCACTGCCGATGCTTCCTGTGGAAAAAAGTCGGCTCGCCGACGTCGGGTCCGGTGCTGGGTTTCCAGGGATCCCTCTCGCGATGGCGCGACCATCGCTCAATGTCTTGCTAATCGAGCCCAATGGCAAGAAATTTGCGTTTCTTAACGAAGTAATTCGGCGACTCAGGCTGGATAACGTCACAGCTATCCGTGGTCGGATGGCGGAGTCCCGAGATTCAAACCAACGATTTGAGGTGATCACTGCCCGCGCCTTGGGCCAGTTCGGTGAACTTCTGAAGTGGGCGCACCAGCGGCTTACCCCAAATGGAAAACTGATCCTTTGGGTTGGCGAGGTGGACTCCAAGAGCGTTGCGGCCGACGAGCGGTTCGAATGGGGTTTTCCGGACAAGATTCCGCAAACGGACCGACGCGTGATCCTCGCAGGAATTCCTCGTATCTGACGTATCCTCCTCGAATTTCCGTTCCACGTGGAACATTCCCTGCTCTGGCCTAGTTTTCGCGTTTGTTTCACGTGAAACATATTGCATCCGAACCTGTCTTTTTGTAGATTGCAGCTTCACTATAACTTAGGAGTTGGTTTGACGCGTATCATCGCGGTCTCCAATCAAAAGGGCGGCGTCGGTAAGACAACGACAACTGTCAATTTGGGAGCTTCACTCGCGGTCGCTGAGAAACGAACCCTAGTCGTCGATTGCGATCCTCAAGGCAATACGACGAGCGCCCTCGGCTTCCCCAAGGATCCAGCAAGGCGCACACTTTATCAGCCGCTGATCCTAAATGAATCCCTCGAGCGCATTATTCTTCGCACACAGGTCGAATCCCTCGACATCATACCGTCCGACAAAAATCTCGCAGGAGCCGCAGTCGAACTGGTATCGGCGGACGAGCGGGAATTTCGCCTGAAAGCTGTGCTCAAGCAGGTACAAGACAGATATGAGTTCATCCTCATCGATTCTCCTCCCGCACTAGACCTTCTGACCCTAAACGCTTTGGCGGCAGCGGATTCGATTTTGGTCCCCATACAGTGCGAATATCTTGCACTCGAGGGAGTCTCCGAGCTGCTTGACACCCTCATGCGTCTTCGTCGCACCATCAACCCGGCGCTGGCGATAGAAGGTATCTTGCTGACAATGTATGATGACCGGACGACTCTCTCGAAGCAGGTGGCCGCCGATCTGAGAAGTTTTTTTGGGGCCCAAGTCTTCGAATCCGTGATTCCGAGAAACGTTCGCCTCGCCGAGGCTCCAAGTCATGGGAAACCCGTCATATTTTACGACATACATAGTAAAGGTGCTGAAAGCTATATTCAACTAGCTAGGGAGGTTATCGCCAATGCCGAGAAACGCTCTGGGCAGGGGATTGGGCGCACTAATTCGGGAACCGGAGCCGCCGCAGCTCCCGCAACAGCAGCAGCAGCCGCAGGCGCCGGCATCGGTACTAGCGGGATCGGGAGCAGCGGCGGCGACAGCCCCGGCCCTGTCGCATCCACCGACGACGCAAGCGCCGGTGAGCCTACGGGGAGCGACCCCGGCGACTCCGCAGAGTGAAGGGCTCTATCAGGTCGATATAGACCTGATCGACCCGAGCCCATACCAGCCACGAACGCGCTTCCGCGAGGAAGCTCTCGCCGAGCTCAGCCGTTCGATTACTTCGAGCGGAATCGTGCAGCCGCTCGTCGTGCGCCGCTTCAACAACCGCTATCAACTAATCGCGGGAGAGCGCCGCTGGCGCGCCGCCCAACGGGCCGGGATGCAACGCGTTCCCGTCGTCGTGCGCGATGTTCCTGAAGAAATGGCCCTCGAGATGACCCTGGTCGAGAATCTTCAGCGTGAAGATCTAAATCCGATCGAGCAGGCCCGGGCCTTTCAGCGCCTCACGGAAGAATTTAATCTCACCCAAGAGAACGTAGCAGAGCGTACCGGCAAAGATCGCGCCACCATCGCGAATGCAGTTCGACTGCTGAAGCTCGATCAGCCGATTCAAGATCTCCTGGAGGAAGGACAGCTCAGCGCGGGACACGGACGAGCACTCCTTGCGATCGCCAACACGCAGGAACGGCTCGAGCTCGCCCGACGGATCGCTCGTGGTGGTATGACGGTCCGCCAAGTCGAACGCCTCGCCGGCCGTCTCTCCAGACCTAAAGCCGAGCACGCACCTATCCAAGTGGACGCAAACTTAAAAGCAGCCATCGAAGAACTCCAGCGCGTTTACGGCACACGGGTATCCGTCCATCCGGGTCTGGCGGGACATCCTGGTAGACTGATTTTTGAATACTATAGTGATAGTGATTTGGGACGACTTTATGACCAACTTGTTTCCAAGTGAAGCTATGTACGTAGGAGCTATGAGTGCCTCTCTCATGGTTTGATCGGAAAGTTCAGGACGCTGGCGAGTGGACTGGCTTTCTCGAACAGGGTGTCCACTTCGACGGCAAGCTAGAGGTGCCGGGAACTTTTCGCCTCGATGCCACCGTGAAGGGGACGCTGGTCTCTACTGGCACTCTTATTCTTGGCGAACATTCCTCTATGGAGGGCACAATAGAGGGGAACGCGGTCACCATTTGCGGTCGCTTCGACGGGATCATCAATGCGCGCGGAAGGGTCGAGATTCAAACCGGCGCTATTGTCATAGGCGAGGTTCACACGCCCTGTTTGATCATTGAGCCAGGAGCTGTTTTCGACGGCCGTTGTCACATGCTCGCGGCACCCCAAGCCAAGAGCGAAACGCCAAAGACCATTACAATCCCCATTCGTTCGGCTGCCGCGCAAGCCTGACTTCCATCTCGCCCCTCAACCGGCCGATTTTCCAGCTGAAACTCTACCGCGTCGAAATGCACCCTAGTCGAGTTCCATTTCCAACGCTCGCCCGCGAAGGCGCTATAATCGGAGTTCGCGTTTCGGAGGGTTGAATTGGCAGAAGCAGTTCGATTAACTACTACCGCTAAGGCCGCAGGCTGCGCTGCAAAACTAAGTCCGAGCATCCTCGATGCTGTGCTCAAGCGGCTTCCTCCTCAATCTGACCCAAATGTAATCGTCGGCTTCGAAACCAGCGACGACGCGGCCGTATACCGCCTCTCGGACGACCTCGCCATCGTTCAAACTGTGGATTTTTTCACCCCCATCGTCGACGACCCCGCTCTATTCGGCCAGGTGACTGCGGCAAATGCGCTCAGCGACATCTATGCCATGGGCGGCCGGCCGATCTCGGCTCTGACGATCGTCGCGTTTCCCGCTGCTAGCCCACCCGAAATTCTCGAGGAGATTCTGCGCGGCGGCCTTTCGAAAATGATGGAGGCCAAGTGCACCGTCGTCGGCGGCCATTCTATTCGCGACGACGAATTGAAGTTCGGCTATGCCGTCACGGGCGTGATTGACCCCGATCACATCTGGAAGAACGTGGGCGCAAAGCCCGGTGACGTTCTCCTCTTCACGAAGCCGGTGGGAACAGGAGTTATCTCCACAGCTCTGAAACAAGGCAAAGCGGAGCCGCCTTGGATCGCAGCGTCCACCGCGTCGATGACCCGCCTGAACCGCGAAGCTGCCGAAGCGTTACATGAAATCGACGACGCGGCAAAATCCGAAAGGCCCATTCACGCCGTAACGGACGTCACCGGCTTTGGCGTCCTCGGCCACGCGCGCGAAATGGCCATCGGCAGCGGCGTGTCCCTGAAAATTGACCATGAGCGCATCGAGTACTTGCCGGGTGCGATCGAAGCCTCTCGCGCCGGCTTTTTCTCGGGAGGCATGAAAAACAATCGCGAGTTCGTGGAAAGCTGCGTCGAATTCAGTGACAGCGTCGCCGACGAATTCCGCGCGTTGCTCTTCGATCCGCAAACGTCCGGTGGCTTGCTCGTTGCGCTGGCGCCCGGCGCCGCAAACTCCGCGCGGGCAGCGATGGAACGGCGAGGCATCCCCGCCCAAATCATCGGCGAAGTAGTTCCCAAGCGCCACCCGCTCATCGAGATTTTTTGAGCCTTCACCCAATCGTGTACAATTTCTTTTCTTCCACCCGTAAATGGATCCAGTAACCCACGGCATCACCGGCGCTCTTCTTGGTAAAGGTTATTTCTCTGACCGTAACGGCCGCGTCGCCATTTTTGCCGCAACGCTTGGTGCGGTCTTCCCGGATATCGATACGGTCGCCGACGCAATCTCCCGCGATCCGCTCGCAATCATCAAATATCATCGCGGCATCACGCATTCCTTCGTCGGCCTTCCATTTTTTGCCGCAATCCTCGCCTGGCTCACGCGCTGGGCCGCGCGCCGCTTGAAAATCGACGCGCCTTCCTTTGGCATGCTCACGTTAATTTACGGCGTCGGCATCGCCAGCCACATTTTTCTCGATGGTATGACGTCGTTCGGCACGCGCATGCTCACGCCCATTTCCCAACAGCGCGTCGCCTGGGATCTGCTCTTCATTATCGACCTCGCGTTCACGTCAATCGTGCTGTTTCCGCAAATCATCGCCTGGATTTATACCGACCGCTCGGAAAGCCGCGTTCGCTCCGTGAAGATGTGGATACTTTTCACTTTGGCTGCTATCGCCAGTTGGGTTCTGGCAAGCGGAGTAGGTTACCCGTTCCACGTCTGGGTGCTTGTCGTTGCGATTTCTGTCATCGGCGTATTGTTTTTTCTTCCTGCGCTCGGCGATTGGGGCTTTCGCCTAAAGCGTTCAGCATGGTGCCGCGGCGGAAGCTACGCGATGTTTGTTTACATCGCCCTCTGCTGGACTGCCCATCATCTCGTGATGGTACAAGTGAAATCCTTCGCAGCCGAAAATCATATCGAAGTAGAGCGTATGGGAGCGCTTCCACTTCCGCCATCGTGGCTGAGCTGGGGCGGCGTGATTCGCTCGACCAACGGGGTCTACCAATCGCGCTTCGATCTCCGCCATCTTCATCCGCAACCGTTCACGTTCACCGCCGATTCGCCGCCTGACCAGTACACAAACGAGGCGTTGCAGCTTCTCGAAGTGAAAACGTACTGGGGCTTCGCGCGCTTCCCGGTGATTCGCTCCGCCGCGGAAGAAGGCCTGCACATCGTCGAATTCGGCGAAAATCGCTTTGTGAATCCGAAGCGCCGCAGGCCCCAACCCTTCACCTACGTCGTCGTGTTTGATTCCGGTGGTAAAGTGGTGGAGGAAGGCTGGGAACAGAACGGAATGTTCATGGAAAATTTGACTCGCATTCCCCACCATGCGGTGGCGCCGTGAAGGTTCTAATTTTCAGCGATATCCACGGCGATACCGGCGCGCTCGAGAAGCTCATCGCACAGCCTGCGGACGTCTATATCGCGGCCGGAGATCTATCCACATTCGGTAAAGGTCTCGACCGCTGCGGCGAGATCATGAAACCACTCGGCCAAAAGGTTTGGGTCCTGCCGGGAAATCACGAAAGCCACGACGACACGCGCGCCTTCTGCGAACGCTTTGGATTCTTTGACTTTCATCGCCAAATCCGCGCCCTGAAATCCGAACGCGGCACCACGCAATGGGCCGGCCTCGGCTACAGCAACATCACGCCCTTCAACACGCCGGGGGAATACTCGGAAGAGGAAATCGCGAAAGCGCTCGCGCCGTTCGACAATTTGAAGCCGCTCTATCTCGTTGTACACTTTCCGCCGCAGGGCACGCGTCTCGATGAATTTGCCGCCGGAAAACATGCAGGTAGTCCCACGCTGCGCGAATGGGTCGATCGAGTGCAGCCGCTCTGCCTTTTCTGCGGCCACATCCACGAATGCGCCGGTCGAGGCGATCGTCTCGGCGCGACGAAAGCACTCAACGTAGGGAAAAAGGGCTACACGGTGGAAGTATAGATTTTCCTGATCTTTGCTTTGTGTCTCAGTACCTCTGTGGCTGGAAACGGCGAAGCGGCAAAACTATCTCTTATTCGTATTGTTGGCGGGATAAATCACAAGCTGGCGATGATCCCCGGAGCCTTCGCTCATCGTCCGCACTCCGGCCGCGCCATTCAATTCCAAGTGAATCAAACGCCGATCACGCGACGACATCGGATTGAATCGGAACGGTTGCCCCGTCTCGCGCACGCGCTGCGCCGCCACTCGCGCCGATAATTTTAATTCCTCGAGCCGCGTCGTTCGATAATCCCCGCAATCGAAGCGCACGTGATCGTGTAGCCGCGGATCGAGCCGCAGCCAGCGATGCCCCACATGTTCGAGCGCCAGAAGCAGCTCGGCGTTGTGTTCAAGCAGCAATGCTTCATCCGCGCCGCGAAACGCCACCACCACGTCCCCGGGCTGCGAACCGCCGTCACCTTGCGCGTCCGCGCTGCCCGAGGAAATCTCGTATTCCAGTTCCAGCCCCATCCCACGCACGCACACATCCAGATAACGTTTTATTTCTTCCACCGCGCGCGCCCGGTCAAAATGCGCTTCCTCTCGCGGTTTCTCTTTCATCGGAGGCCGTTTCCCGGCCGGACTGCGCCCTCGCCCTTCGTTCATTCGTTTTTCTTCTTGAATTTGCTTCTCGACGGCAGCGGCTCCGTGCGATTCAGATAATACTGCTGCCCCATGCCGACGAGGTTGCTGGTAAACATATACAGATTCAGCCCGCTCGACAACCGGAAGAAAATTACGCCCATAAAAAGCGGCATGAACTGCATCATTTTCTGCTGCGAAGGATCGGCCGTGGTCTGCGGCGTCATCTTCGTCGTCAGATACATCGTGATCGTCATCGCAATCGGCAAAATATAATAAGGATCTTTCGCCGACAGATCGTGAATCCAGCCAATCCACGGCGCGTGCCGCAATTCAATCGCTCCATTCAGCACTCGCCATAGCGCCCACCAGATCGGCATCTGGAAAAGCATCGGGATACAGCTTCCCATCGGATTGATGCCCTCGCGCGAATACACCGCCATCACTTCTTCATTCATTTTTTTCTTGCGCGGGTCGCTCATCGAATATTTCTTGTAGCGATCTTGAATCTGGCGGACTTCCGGCGCCACTTTCTGCATTTTCTGCATCGAACGCCAGCTCTTCATCTTCAACGGAAATATCGCCATATTGATGATGAGCGTCAAAATCACGATCGCCCATCCGTAGTTCGGAACAAATCGGTAAATCCATTTCAGAATCTCGAAAATTGGCTTGGCGATAATCCCGGTCCACCCGAACTGCACCAAATCCTCAAGTGGCGGCTTCATCTTGCTCAGCAGCGTCAAGTCTTTCGGGCCAACGTATACGCGCGCCTTTAAAGCTGCCGGCTCCATCGTCCCCGCCGCCATTTCTGCTTCGGGCTCCCCGACGGTCTTCCCATCCACAAGGACGTCGTGATTCTGCATCCAGTGCCACAGTGAAAGGTTGGTTCCGTCCGGAATGAAGGTAGCGGTGAAGAACTGATCCTCGACGCCCAAATATTCCAGCGGTCCACTTTGTACAGCCGGTTCCGCCTGATTTCCCGATACGCCGAGTTTCTTGTATTGCAGCAGGTTGAGCTTGTCGTTCTGTTTGTAAAAAACGGTGACGAGCTGCGCCGCGTTGTAAACCTCTTTGTCGCCGAATCCGCCGCGCCACGCAATCGCAGCCGGAACCGGTTTGCCGTCCACCGTAACCGCGCACTCCACCGTCAACTCGTAATCCGGCGTTAACGAAAGCTTCTTCACCACGTCCACATGGCCGTCGCTCCAGTGGAACGTCACATCGGCAGGCGCCTGCAAATCCGCGCTCGCTCCCGATACGGCCGGCGTCAGCTCGTACAGCGCCGAATTCGCCTGCGCTTCGAGTTGCTTATCGGTGAGAACCAGCGAAAAAGGCCAGCCCAGTTGCTTCGCTGCATCCGCGTTCACAAGATCCAGCGGCCGAGGCGGTTTCTGGTCCGTCAGATATTTTTTGAGCTTCCAGCTCCGCACCACGCCGCCGCGATTCGAAAACTCCACGCGATACAGCGGACTCTCCAGCACGGTCGTTTTTTCTTCCGTAGCTTGCACTGCGCCCGCTGACGGAGGTTTGCTCGCGACAGCCGGCAGCGCGCCCATACCCGCGACGGGCGCCGCCGGCGAGCCCCCACCCGCGTTCGGTGCTACCTGCGCATTCCCCGTGGGTGTTTGCTGCGGCGCCGGAGCAGGCGGCTTGAAAAAATGTCCCCAGGTAAAAAGAATCAGAAGCGCGAGCAAAATAAAAACGATCGCGCGAACCTGATCGTTCATTTCCGTCACTGCACAAACTCCTGTTTACCCTGAGCGCCATGCGCGAAGGATTTACCCTGCGCGCTGTTTGCGAAGGGCCTGCCCTGATCTTTGCAGGTCGCGGCTTCAGCCGCGACGTTTACCATCGGAGTGCGATCGGGCTTTAGCCCCTGAAGTTCGCTCGCATCAGGCTCATCCACAACAGCCGGCACAGGATCGAAACCGCCCTTGGTAAACGGCCGGCAGCGCAGCAATCGCTTCACAGCCAGCACACTTCCGCGCCAAGCCCCATGCTTCGCGATCGCTTCATACCCATACCTCGAACAGGAGGGATAAAATTTGCAGGCGCCGCCAAAAAACGGCGAAAGAAAAACCTGATAAATGCGGACAAGCAGCAGCAAAATCCATTTCCCGGCCGAACGGAGCGTCCCCGGAAGGGAGTGTTGCGTCAAGTTACCGGTGCGCGCTTCGGCAGCAGCTTCAGCAATTCGCTCGTCACCGCCGCAAACTCCGCCGTAGCCACTGACGTGCGCGGATGAATCACTATGTCCCATCCTGGAGAAATCTCCTGTCGGTGCAGTCTTACGATTTCGCGGATTCGCCGGCGGATGCGGTTACGTTTTACCGCGCTCCCCAGCGCTTTCTTGATACTCCATCCGAACCGGCTTTCATCGAGGCCATTGGCGCGAAGAAAAACGGCAAATTCTCGGCTCGTCCGGCGGCGGCCTTCACGATACACCGCGTCATACTCCGACCGGCGCACCAGGCGAGCGGCGCGGGGAAAATCATGCCGCGGCGTATCAGACGCGCGTAAGACTGTGGCGCCCCTTCTTGCGGCGTGTCGCAAGTACCTTCCGTCCACCCTGGCTTTTCATTCGAGCGCGAAATCCATGCTTCTTATGGCGGCGCCGCACATGCGGCTGAAAAGTGCGTTTCGGCAACGATCCCTCTCCTCTGCTTTTCGCTCAATCTCTGTATGTACTACGTCCCGCGCGCCCGGCGAGTTTCGCCCAGCAAATTCCGTTCTCTCACTAGAACGAATCGCGCACCCAAACGAAACAATGAGTCTAGACGACCCCCGCACATCGGTCAAGGAACGTCGATAGCGCGCATTGAGCGTTTTCCTCCCGGTCAGAGTAATATTCGTCGCTATGTTGCCAATCACCTCGGGAGAAAGCTTGTCACATTTACCACGGCTCATCCTTGCGCTGGTGCTACTTCTTAGTGCATCTTCAGCTGAGCAGGAAGCCCACAGCCATTCTGCACCCGAAAAACTTGGCGTCGTGTCCTTCCCGATTTCGTGTCGGCCCGAAGTTCAGCAGCAGTTCGACCGGGGTGTCGCGCTACTTCACTCCTTTGCTTATGCAGACGCGCGCAGTTCATTTCAGGCCGTAGTAACACAGGACGAACGGTGCGCCATGGCGCATTGGGGGATCGCCATGACATATTTTCGCCAGCTTTGGGAGCCGCCTATCTTGCCCGCGACAGTTTCCAGCGCGCAAAAGGAAATCGCGCAAGCCCAGCAGCTCGTAACGAATTCCGAGCGTGAGCGCAAGTTCATCGAGGCGCTAGGCGACCTGTACCGGGACGCTGACTCCGTTCCCTATCGCACGCACGCGCTGAACTACGAGCGCGCGATGAGTGCTATTGCTTCACAAAACAGCGCGGACGTGGAAGCACAGGTGTTTTACGCGCTCGCGCTCCTGGCGAACGCGTCTCCCTCCGACAAAACGCATTCGAAGCAGAAGCAAGCGGCTAGCCTGCTTGAACCGCTGTATCGCTCCCACCCACAGCATCCGGGAATACCCCATTATCTGTTACATGCTTATGACAATGCGGAAATGGCGCCAAAAGGCCTCCAGGCGGCAAAGGCGTATGCCCAGATTGCGCCCTCAGCGCCGCACGCATTGCACATGCCCTCACATATATTCACGCGGCTAGGCCTATGGGACGACTCCATCGCTTCCAACTTAGCGGCTGCGAAAACGGCGCAGCAGCAAAGCGATATGGGAGAAGAACTTCACGCCATGGATTATCTCGTCTACGCCTACCTGCAAACTGGCCGCGATTCGGAAGCGGACCAGATGGTTCAGCAACTGCACGGCGTGTCCGGCCTAGACGTAGCTGATTTCAAGATCGGATACGCATACACAGTCATGCCGATTCGCCTCGCCGTCGAAAGGGCTGAATGGGCAGACGCCGCAAAAATTGTTCCTCCCGTTAGAGCCCCGCCGCATGTGGTGACCGATTGCAGTATGGGCTCGAGGGATGGGGCTAGTCCGGAGTGGCCGTGTCGCGGAGGCTCAGCCGGAAGCCGATCGCTTGCGGCAGATCGAAATGCAACTTCGTTCATCTGCCAATCAACCCAGCAATGACTATTGGGCCGCTCAGGTCGACATTTTGGCTCACGAGGTTATCGCGTGGTCGGCCGAAGCCGACGGCAAACACGAGCAAGCCGTCACCTTGCTGCGCGCGGCAGCCGATCGAGAGGATGGAATCGAAAAGCTCCCCGTCACCCCTGGCCCGATTCTTCCAGCGCGCGAACAGCTCGGCTACCTGCTCCTGAAGCAGAATCAGCCGCACATGGCGGCCACAGAATTTCAGACGGCGCTCAGCAACGCGCCCGGGCGCCGCGGCGCCTTGCAAGGCGCAGCACGCGCCGCCGGACTTTCCAGCCAGAAGTAGAATTCATATTCTCACTTAACGGGTTGTCCTCTGATTCGTTTCTGATTCAACGCAAAACCAAACGGCAGAACTGCAACTCTACTGCTTGCGGTATTCGGCGATTAGCTTTTGGTAGCGGGGGTCGGAGCGGAGGTAGGCGAAGTAGGGGCTGGCGTCGAGGGTGGCGAAATCGCGGAAGCCGGTCTGGAGTGCTTGCTGGAGGGCGGCGAAGGACTTGTCTTTGTCGCCTTTCGCGGCGTAGATGGCTGCCAGCCAATATTGATCCATCGTCGTTTTCTTTGTATCTATCTCCGCCGACATGTACTTCAGGGCTTCATCGTAGTTGGCCTGAGCGAGGGCGAGCTGAGCCATTCCGAGGTTTTGGTAACGGATGCTTCCCAACTCCTTCGCGCGCTGGAAAGCGGTGGCGGCTTCCTGGTAGCGAGTCTGAAACATCAGCGCGCGGCCGAGGTGATACTGGGCGGCCGCAGAAGTCGGCTGGAGCCGAATCGCTTCTCGTGCCGCTCTTTCTGCCTCGATTGCGTCGGGGGGCTGCTCGTAAGCCAGCGCCCAGGATAAAAGATCCCAGGCCAGCGGATTGTCCGGCTCGAGGCGCGTGGCTTCACGAAACTCAACCACCGCACGTGGATAGTCGAAATGGAGAGCATACGATTGCGCCATTGCGATATGAGCTTCGCCGAGGTCTGGATCAGCGGCGAGGGCGCGCTTCGCAAATTCTTCGGACCGCGCGAGGTGGGAGGGATTGGAATCAAGATCGCGATAGTAGAGTCCTTCGACGTGGGAGAGGCCGGCTAAGGCGGGAGCGTAATTGGGATCGAATTTGAGGGCTTGCTCGAAACTTTTTCGCGCGGCCTCCATTTTTTCGGGCGTTTCGTCGAGCAGCAGGCCGCGGCCGACGAGAAAGGCCTCGTAGGCTTGCGGATTTTGAGTATAGCGCTGCTCGATTGCTTTCGTTTCCTGGGTGCTGAGATGGAGATTGAGCGCTTGCGCGATTTTCAGCGCGGTTTGTTCCTGGAGCGAGAAAACGTCTTTCATCTCGCCGGTGAAATCGTCGGCCCAGACCTGGAAGCCGGTGGTCGAGTCGATCAAATGGACATTGACGCGGACTTGATTGCCAGATTTGCGCACGGTGCCTTCGAGCAAGTAACGGACACCTAGCTGATGGCCGAGGTCCGCGGCATTTTGATCCGTGGCTTTTACCGCGGTGACGGAAGAGTGCGGGGCGACGTTGATACCCTGGATTTTGGAGAGCTTGGTGGTGATTTCGTCGGTCATGCCATCGCTGAAATAGGCGCTATCGGAATCGGTGCTGAGATTTTGCAAGGGGAGGACGGCGACGGAAGGCTTGGAACCGACGGCAGCAGCGGGATGAGCGGAATGCGCTTGATACCAATGAGAGCCACCGATTGCGATGAGCAGCAGGACAACGGCGGCACCGGCGTAGATGGGCCAGCGTTTCGATGGCCTGACCGGGCGAGCGGGATCGTAAAGGTTCTGTTGCGAGACGGCTGAGCGCGTGGATGAATCCGTTTCGCGCTTTGCGCGGCGCAAGTCGGCGCGCATGTCGGCGGCGGACTGGTAGCGCATGGTGCGATCTTTTTCGAGCGATTTGTTTATGACGCGATCGAGTTCGGCGGGCACCGCGGGATTCAAGCGAACGGGAGGAACGGGAGCGCGATTCAGAATAGCTTCGAAAATCACACCAGAAGTGGCGCCGGTAAAAGGCATTGCGCCGGTAGCCATTTCGTAGAGAACAGCGCCGAGAGAGAAGAGGTCGGTTCGGCGATCGAGGTCAACGCCGCGAACCTGCTCAGGCGACATGTAGGTGACGGTGCCGATGGCGCTGCCTGGACTGGTAAGCAGGTTTTCGGAAGTGACGAGGCCGGCGGAAACGGTGGCGCCTTCGGCGACTTTCTGGCCCGCGGGCGCGAGCTTGGCGAGGCCGAAGTCCATGATTTTCGCGTGGCCGCGCGTGGTGACGAAGAGATTGGCGGGCTTGATGTCGCGATGGATGATGCCGGCGGCGTGGGCAGCATCGAGGCCGTCGGAGATCTGGATGCTCCAATCGAGGAGGGTTTCGATGTCGAGAGGACGGCCGGCGATTTTGTGTTTGAGAGTTTGGCCGTCGAGGAATTCCATGGCGATGAAGTGGCGGCCTTCGAATTCGTCAATTTCGTAGATGGTGCAGATGTTGGGGTGATTGAGGGCGGAAGCGGCCTGCGCTTCGCGCTGGAAGCGTTCGAGGGCTTGCGCGTCGCGGGCGAGATCTTCGGGCAGAAATTTCAGCGCGACGAAACGGCGGAGCTTGGTGTCTTCGGCTTTGTAGACGACGCCCATTCCGCCGCCGCCGAGCTTTTCCAGGATGCGGTAATGCGAGATGGTTTGGCCGATCATGGCTAGAAGCGATTGTGGGCGCACATGTTAGGCTACGGCGCAAGGGCAAGTCAACGCGGGGAGATTTTTTTAAAAGCTTTGCATCAAATCCAAATTCCACTCGGATGGCAGAGTGTCTTTATCTTAAGATCCAAAACGCAAGGGTCTCAGCTTCGTTTGTTGAGGCCGAGACCCTTGTTCCACTTGGAACAATACCCATTCCATGCGGGCGTAAAGTGCGGCGGATGGTGATAACCCCTCGCGACGCGACGGGCGAATTGTTGCAACCATGGGGGAACGGGTGTAGGCTTTGGCGGATGAGGAACTGCTGCCAGAGGATTGTCTGCGCTCGCTGTTGTTGTGGGTGTCGTCGATTTGTGTGTTCTGGTACGGGGAGGCTGGGAGAGTAAGAAGGCAAACCAGCTTAAGGGATTTGAACCCGCCGCCAGATCAACTCGGCGGCTTTTTTTTTGTGGCTGCCCACGGAGGTACGGACAAAAGAGGCTGAAACCGAGGTAGTCGGAGGTTTTGCACCGAGTGAAACAACTCGAAAGAGCCGGCAGGATGCCGGCGCTACAAGGGAGAACGGCGGGGAGCGGCTGGGCGGGGCCAGGCGAGCAAGGAGCCAGGGTGATTTTGTTGAATTGAGAGGGGGGCGGCAGGCATCGAATTTCACATGCTTCAAGGAGAAAAAGGACATGAGCGAGTACAAGCATCCGGAAGTGTTGGTTTCAACGGAGTGGGCGGCGGGGCACCTGAACGATCCGAAGGTGCGGCTGATTGAAGTGGATGTGGATACCACGGCTTACGATCAGGGGCACATTCCTGGGGCGGTGGGTTGGAACTGGCAGACGCAGTTGCAGGACAACATACGGCGGGATTTGATCGACAAGGCTACGCTGGAGGGGTTGCTCGGGAAGTCAGGCGTCGGGAACGACACGACGATTCTGCTTTATGGCGACAACAACAACTGGTTCGCGGCGTATGCGCTGTGGCAGTTGAAATATTACGGGCACAAGGATGTGCGGTTGATCAATGGCGGGCGGAAGAAGTGGATCGAGGAGAAGCGGCCGTTGACGACCGATCCTGCAAAGGTGACGGCGACGACCTATCGCGCTTCGGGGCCGGACGAATCCATTCGTGCGCGGAAGGAAGACGTGTTTGAGTCGGTGAACAAGAAAAAACAGATTGATCTGGTGGATGTGAGGTCGGTGGATGAATTCACCGGGAAGATTATCGCGCCGCCGGGGATGAGCGAGACGGCGCAGCGCGCCGGTCACATTCCGGGGGCAGCGAATATTCCGTGGGCGCAGGCGGCGAACGAGGATGGCACGTTCAAGTCGGCAGATGCTTTGAAGCAGCTCTATGGCGCGAAGGGCGTGAGCGGCGATAACGAAATTATCGCGTATTGCCGGATTGGGGAGCGGAGTTCGCACACTTGGTTCGTACTGAAGTATTTGCTGGGGTACGACAATGTGAAGAATTACGACGGGTCGTGGACGGAGTGGGGGAACTTGGTTGGCGCGCCGATTGAGAAGGAGGTTGCGGCGGCGGCGCGGTAAAGAGTGCCACGGAGGCACGGAGACACAGAGGCAAGGAAGCAAGGAGGTCGTCGCGAGGAAAGGTGGCGCGATGGAGGTGTGGGCGACGCGGGCGGGTCTTAGACCCGCCCCTACTGCTCCGAAGCTGAAGTTGGCTTCGGGGCTTTTTTTTCGCTTGACATATTCCTGTATGGGAATGTATTGTGGGGCGTGCCCAGAGCTGCTACGACTTCGGATGCGTTTAACGCGGTGGCTGAGCCTCGGCGTAGGGAGATCTTGACCTACTTGGCGATACAGGAAAGGCCGGTGGGGGAGATCGTCGCTGCGCTGGGGCTCGAACAGCCCTCGGTATCCAAGCACTTGCGGGTGTTGCGGGATGTGGGACTTGTGCGGGTGCGGCGGGAGGGGCGGAACATGCTCTATAGCCTTGATGCGGAAGCAATCCGGCCTATGTACGAATGGACGCAGACGTTCGAGCGTTTCTGGAAACATCAATTGCAGCGGGTGAAGGAACGAGCGGAAGAGCGAGCGGCGGCTCCAAAGGACCCGGAGAAAGCGGAATAACAGTCTTTAATCTGATTTTCACAAAGGAGAGCAACGATGATTGGGACGGCTATGCAGCTTGAAAACCTGACGTTGAACATCAACGAGGAAATCCGAGTGCGCGCGCCGCTAGAGACCACGTTCGCGGCGCTGCTCGAACAGCTTGGGCCGGGGAACGAGAGAGGCGACGGAACGGCAATGCCGATGAAGCTCGAAGCCCGGCCGGGGGGCCGATGGTTTCGCGATCTGGGCAACGAAGACGGGCACTTCTGGGGAGTGGTGCAGGCGATTAAGCGTCCGTCGCTGCTGGAGATCACCGGGCCGCTGTTCATGTCATATCCCGCGATTTCGAATGTGCAATACCGCTTGAGCGAGGCAGACGGCGTGACGCTTATCCAGTTTCATCACCTGGCGCTGGGATTGATTGCCGAAGACCATCGAAAGGGAGTGTCAACTGGATGGGGGCACATCAACGAAAGCGTTCGAAAGCGTGCCGAGAATCGGGCGGGGCGGAAGACGGGAGCATGAGCAAGACAGCGTAAAAATTCGAAGAGGCGAGAAATGTGTCCAGCATGTGTGGCGACAGCAGCACTCATCATAACCGGGGCGATATCAACTGGCGGGCTAGCAGCGATTGCCGGAAAGCTGCAGGGCTCGAAGCGGTTCAAAGATCGCGCGAATGCGAGTGAACCCAGGAGTCTGAAAGCAAGGAGAGATGAGCATGTCTAGCACGGCGAGTAGTAAGACGATTGCCTCGCAGGTCGTGTCAAAAGACCAATGGCTTGCGGCGCGAAAGCAGCTGTTGAAAAAAGAAAAAGAGTTCACGAAGTTGCGTGATGAGCTTAGCCGGGAGCGGCGCGAGTTGCCCTGGGAAAAAGTCGCAAAACCGTACTCGTTCCAAGGGCCAAAAGGCAAAGAGACGCTCGCCCAGCTTTTCGACGGGCGGAGCCAGCTGATCGTATATCACTTCATGCTGGGACCGGGATGGAAAGAGGGCTGCCCTAGCTGCTCGTTCCTGGCCGATCATTTCAATCCGTCCGTGGTGCACCTGGCGCAGCGCGACGTGACGTTCGTGGCGGTTTCGCGGGCGCCACTTCCGGAAATCGAGGTGTTCAAGAAGCGCATGGGATGGAGCTTCAAGTGGGTCTCGTCGTCGGGGAGCGATTTCAACTTCGACTATCACGTTTCCTTTACGAAAGAACAGCTTGCGAAGGGCGAGGCTGTCTACAATTTCGGAACGCAGAGCGTTAGCGGCGAAGAGTGGCCAGGCTCTAGCGTGTTCTACAAGGACGAGAGCGGTGAAATTTTCCACACCTACTCGACGTATTCACGAGGTCTGGATATTCTGATAGGGGCCTATAACTTCCTGGATTTGACGCCAAAGGGCCGGGACGAAGAAGGATTGCCGCACGGGATGGCGTGGGTTCGCCATCACGATCGCTATCAATGAGTCGGTTTGAATTGCGAATGATGTTACCGGGGCGTAAAAAACCAAGCATAAATAGGAGAAAAACATGGGAAACGCAACGCATGAGCAGGTGAATCTGATGTTGAAGTTGTACGATCTGCGGCGCGAGCCGAAGTTGCGAGAGGCGCGTGACTGGTATTTCCAGAACTTCTTCGTTAAGAACGCCGAGGACGTGATGCGCATCGCGCCCTTCGGCAGCCAGGAAAATACCTACATGCGGATGGTGATGGGCTACTGGGACATGGTGGCAGGCATCGCCAATCGCGGACTGGTGGACGAAGAGCTCTTCTTCGAGAGCACCGGCGAACAATGGGGCGTTTGGGAGAGAGTGAAGCCGACGGTCGCGGCGTTTCGGACGATGTTCAGCAATCCGAAATTCCTCAGCAACCTCGAAGAGCACTGCAGGCGCTATGAAACTTGGCGTGAAAAGACCGCGCCAGGTTCAGGCGAGGCGATGCGGAAGTTTCAGGAGCAAATCCAGCAGCAGATGAGCCAGAGGAAGGCGCAGGCTGCCACCAAGTAACGCAGCGTTCAGCGAAACGGCGGAGCGAGCCCCGGGGCCTGTTGGGCCTCGGGGCTTCTTTTCGCAATGAGCAAGTAAGAGAACTAAGGAAGATCGTTGGGGGCAACGCCGTTGTGGCGCGCTTCGTCTTCGAGCGCAGCGATTTTGTCCAGCGTGTCCTCGCGCTTCGTCTGAAGCTGCTTCAATTGCTCTTTCCAATCGCCGATTCGATTGCCGCCGTAGTGAAGCGGCTCGTTGAGCGTCTTGCCCTCGAGTGCAGCCTGCAATTCGGCAATCGTCTTATCGAGAGGCGGTATTTGTGCCTGCAGCTTTGTGATCTGATCGTGATACCACCTAGCGTCTTTCTTGCTTTTTGGTTTTGCCTGTTCGTTTGAACCAGAGTTCGAGACTGGCTGACGAGCGGCCGATGAGTCCGGTTGGCTGTGCGATCCGCCGAGATTTTCATTCGTCCAAACTTTTTTCTGAGTTGTTTGCGACTGCGCCTGCGATTGTGATTGGGCCGATCCGGGCGCCGGAGGCGGCGCTGAGGTGTCTTGCGCCCGAGCAGACGAAGTTGCGCCGAATGCGAATAGCAGCGTCGCAAAAGCAGCTAACGAGAATCGAGCTAGGAATGGCGTGGCCATTATGCCTCCTTAGAGGCCGCGAGACTTCTAACTATTAGGCGCCTTAGACGCGATTGGAGCTACCGGATTAAACCCAAAAGACGCCGAAAAGTTACGGGTCGGCAGTGAGGGTCTTGCCACTGGCAAGTTCACTCTGCGCGAGCGCGAGGGCTTCCTTCGTCGAACCAACGCGGCGGTAATGTGAGACTTCAATCACCTGATGCTGCTCAAAAGTGAACAAAAACTTTCTTGCGGTGTAATCGTATTGATAGCGAGTCGGAAGCCACACACCTGGAGCGACTTCAGATTGATAGAAGGCGAAAACGCCTCCGCGATAGAGTTTCCCGAGAATGCCTCCGCCGAACGAGATGTCCCGAATCACGTGAGCTTCCGCCCGGATAAGCTGGTTTAGGTTGTGATCCACCCAGATTTTTGCGTTGACGTGCGCAATTGCTTCCTGGAGCGTAGAGTGCGGACGGAATTCGGGATTGGGATCCAGCTGAATCACGTCGCACAGATGGTCGTTGACGGTTTCCTGCCCGATCCATTTGCGCAGGAGACCTTCTCTCATGCTGTTAATCAGTTCAGCGCGATCTTTTTTCTTCTTTTCGAATTTGGCAATTGCGCTCTTGGCGCGTGAATCGTCGGGTTTCAGCGCGATTTCAAGTGTCTGTTCCCAAAGCTGGAGCTCCTTGCGGTATTCGGCCGCTTCGACCTCCTTTCCGCGCTCGCTGACCAGTAGCTTCATGGTCCCCGCGCCATTCGGGACAATACGGTAAGTCCGGTCCTCGAGAATTTTTGGCGTCATACCGGCTGTTTGATCCATTTGGTGCTCGATCCGTTCGTACTCGTCGAGAAACTGCTCATTCCGGTGCTGGTTGGCAATGAGCTTATCAGCGCGAGCCTGGAGTTCAGCGTCCGACGGCGCCTGGGCCTGCTGGGCAGCTAGAGCAAAGCCAGACCAGAGCACAGCTAGAGCCAGTGCTGCGGCGACGACGGAGGTGGCAAAGGATTTGGGCATCGAGCGTCCGATTTCGTTTGGATTGCGCTGGCTGGTAGCCGATTTGCAAGCCTCTAAGTGCAAGCCTATTGTAACCGCAATTCTCCTCGCGCACGCTGGCGGATAGGGCAGACTATTACGGGATTGTTTTTGATAGCGCGCTGAACTTTTTGGCTCGTCAGCCGTCTATAATGACCAGAGTGAACGAACCTACCCGATTCAGGCAGATCCAGCAGGCCGCCGTGGCTCTGCAGGAGACTTTTCGCATCGCGCTCGATACGTTGCGCTCCCACAAGCTGCGAACACTTCTCACATTGCTCGGAGTCATCCTGGCGGTGACGACGCTCGTAGCCGTAATATCCGTGCTCAACGGACTGAATATATACGTATCCGAAAAGGTTGCGAACCTGGGTGCCAACGCGCTCGTGGTCGATAAGATTGGCATCGTTACCAATCTCGACCAATGGACGAAAGCGCGGAAACGGCCGCCCCTCGACATGTCCGATTACGAAGCGTTGCGCGACGGGATGAAACTTGCGTCGGCCGTAGCGGCGGAGCAAAACAATGTGGCCGATGTGCGCTACGGGAACGGATTGAGCGAAGACGTCACAATCCTCGGGACTACACCCGCCTTCGCTGACATTCGCCAGATCGAAGTGGCGAGCGGGCGCCTTTTGACGCAAGCAGACGAGGACCACGCGGCGAACGTCTGCGTGATTGGAATGGACGTGGTGAACAAGCTGATGCCGGGAGTCGATGCGCTGGGGAAAGAAATTCGCGCCGGACAAGGTCAGTACCAGATCGTCGGCATTGCGAAACCGAAAGGGACGGTGCTCGGGCAGCCGCAAGACAACTTCGTGATGATTCCGCTGCGAACATATCGGTCCGTTTGGCTGCAGAAGGGCGATTCGGTGACGATGTTCGTGCAGGCACGCGGGCCGGAGTGGATGTCTGCCGCGGAGGATGAAGCGCGCGTGATCATTCGGACTCGCCGCCATCTTCGCTATGAAGAGGACGACAACTTTGCGATCGTAATGCCAGACTCGATTACCGGGATCTGGAATCGCATCACGGGAAACGCTTTTGGCATTGCAATCTGGGTGACGTCGGTATTTCTTGTGGTAGGCGGAATTGTGATCATGAACATCATGTTGGCGAGCGTGACGGAACGCACGCGCGAAATAGGCTTGCGGAAATCGCTGGGAGCGCGACGTGGCCAGATCGTGATGCAATTCCTGGTGGAATCGTCGATGCTTGCTACGCTGGGCGGCGTGATTGGCGTGATTCTTGCATTGGCGATCGCAGCAATTGTGCGCGCGGCGAGTCCCGTGCCGATTTCGACGCCGCTGTATGCAGTTTCAATTGCGCTGGCCTTGTCAACCGGCGTGGGCTTGTTTTTTGGAATTTATCCGGCGATGCGGGCATCGAAGCTGGATCCGATTGAGGCGTTGCGGGCGGAGAACTAGAGTGATTCCGGTGCGTCAGGATTTTCGCGAAAATCTCGGGCTTGCGTTTGACACGATTCGCACGCACAAGTTGCGGAGTTTTCTGGCCGTGCTGGGCGTATTGATCGGCGTAGCGTTGATCATTCTTGTAGTTGGCCTGGTGCAGGGATTCCGCACTTCGATTTCGGAGGAAATTGCGTCCGAGGGCTTGGACACAGCGTGGGTGGCGCGTTTTAATCAAGGCCCGGGACTCAACGGGCGCCGACCGAAGGAAGAACGCGAGCGCAAGCCGCTTACTTTCGCAGACGCCCAGGCGGTGATGACCCAATGCCCGGCGGTGAAACAGACGGCGATTTCAGTGTTCGAGTGGACTCAGCCGCACTCAGTGCGCTACCAAAGCAGCCAGGTTGCGGGCGGGGAGTTTCGCGGCACGTTCCCCGCATATCTCGAGGTGTACTCCAACGCGAACATCAAAGCCGGTCGGTTTTTCACCGACACCGAGAATGAGCATCGCGATAGCGTAGTGGTTCTTGGCGAAAACATCGCTACGGCGCTTTTTGGGAAAGTGGACTCGGCGCTCGATAAGCAGGTTCTCGTAGACGGCGTGAATTTCCGCGTTATTGGCGTGTTGGAAAAGCCGGTGGGGCTTTTTGGAACGGCGGATGAAGACCGGCGCGTAGTGATGCCGTATTACACCTTTTTCAAAATCTACCCGGCAAGCTTTGAGCTGGCGATGCGAATTCTTGCGTATCCGGGCAAGCTCGATCTGGCAGTAGACCAGATTCGCGAAGTGTTGCGGCGTCGCCGGAACGTGCCCTACGATAAGCCCGATAATTTTGCGATACAGACGAACGTGGAAATGGTGAAACAGTTCAACGACATTATTGGCGGTGTCGTTCTGGTGATCGTGGTGCTGAGTTCGATCGGCTTGCTGATTGGCGGAATGGGCGTGATGAATATCATGCTTGTTTCAGTGACGGAGCGTACGCGCGAGATTGGCGTGCGAAAGGCTATCGGCGCGCGGAGCCGCGATATTACCTGGCAATTTTTATTTGAGGCGATGACGCTCACGGGTGCCGGTGGCTTGATCGGAATAGTCGTCGGCAGCGCGATCGTGATGTTGATT
The DNA here is from genome assembly GCA_963729525.1 of uncultured Acidobacteriota bacterium. Lineage (GTDB taxonomy): Bacteria > Acidobacteriota > Terriglobia > Acidiferrales > UBA7541 > Palsa-295. Next base: position 343,377 of record CAVSOB010000001.1, on the reverse strand, counting down.
CCGGTGGTGAGTTCTTTAAAGGCGATCGTGCCACTTTGGGCGGTAATTGTGGGATTTACGGTGTCTGTAGGAATCGGGCTGATTTTTGGCGTGTGGCCCGCGACGAAAGCAGCCAAATTGAATCCGGTGGAAGCCCTTCGCTATGAATAGGGCTACGTATAGAAATCGAATGCGAAGTTGATACAGTTATTTTGGAGTGGCGACGCCCGGATCAATCCTTATAGTGCTTTGGGCGTCGAGCTGAGATTTGCCATCTGATCCGAATGCGTAGGGAAAGCCATCCGGGTCGACGGGGACGCCTTTGATCATTCCTGCCTCGACCAACTCACGAGTAGATTGCGGGTAGTGGCCGAAGCGCGTGTGGTATTCCTGCGCGAGTTGATCGAGTTGCATTTCATCCGACTGAGCCTTCAGCCCCTTTAATTCTTCGAGCGCATGCTTTTTTATCTTCTCGTCCTTCGTGGTCTCGTAGATTTCCGACCAGATCATGCGCGACGTATCGAGAGCGCCGCCCTTCGAGGCGATGCGCGCGGCCAGAACTTTGAACAGTGCCGACGCGCCGGGAATCTTGCTCGTTTCCAGATACGTAGCCGCCGCCTTCTCATAATCCTTCAGCTTCATGTAGTAAATAAATCCGAGGTCGGCGGAAATCTGTACGTTATTCGGGTTTGCAGCGACGCCTTTCTTCACCAGATCAACTGCGAGATCGGGCCGGCCGGGTCCGCCCTGCTTTTCGGAGAGGAAAAAAGCGCCGAAGTGATATGCGGGCACGAGGTGCGGGTCGAGTGTCGTGGCAACGTTAAGCAAGGGAGCGAGCAAGTGGAAGTCACGATCGGATGTGGGAAGCTTGGCACCGTAATACTGGACAGCGCGTGTCCAGTAGATATCGCCAAGCAACGCGTCGTAACCGAGACTCAGCCGCTTCAGCATCGGTCCCGATTGAACGAGCAGTTCGTCGCCCTGCTTTTCCAGTGCTCCGCGCTCGGAATCGATCCCTCGTTGCAGCGCAACAATAGAGACGAGTAACACCGGCACGACGATGGCAGCGAGCCAGGCGAGCGGATTTCGATGTCGGTCACTCACTTCAGATTCTTCCCTGAAAACACCGCTGCCGCAGCCACCAAAAGAACTGCCGAGTAGAGGAGCGCGTAAAGAGTATTCTGCGCGACCAGCTGGGGCGGAATCGCAAAGCCGTGAGATGCCTGGCCGATGACGTCGAAATTATGGAAGTTGGGCAGGACGTAGTAGAGAATACGCGTGATCGCCTTGATCGCCGGATTTTGCGTCACCATGCCGATATTGAGAAAATCGGCGGAAAACATTCCTGCGAGATAAATTCCAATGGTGAATAGCGTGGACAGCATAGGCGTAGAGAAGCATGAGAAAAAGAGCGCCAGCGCCGTAACAATCGCCAATTTGAGCAGGATGAAGTAGACCGCCACCAGTATGTACACGTCTGTTCGTGCGAACGCGCGGTTCACGTAAAACAGAGCTAAGGCCACGCCGATCGTCATGAAGCAGGTGTTCACAAAAAGCGTGAGCAATAGGCCCGCATATTTGCCGACGATGAATTGCCAGCGGCGGATCGGCTTTGCGAGCAGGCTGTAGAGCGTTCGCTTCTCCATCTCCTTGTAGATCAAGCCTACCCCGATGAAAATCGCCATCACCAGTCCAAAAACCGAAATCGCCGAAAGGCCGAGATTTACGATGACGAGGCTGTCAATCCCGATTGAAATTTGTCCCACCAGAATCGCCGCGCCGATCATCATCAGCGCGAAGAAAACTAAATTGTAGAGAACACGATCGCGAACCGCTTCGCGAAACGTATTGACGGCCACCACTCCCGGTATCGCGCTCATCGTGCGAGTACCTCCACCGCGTGAGAAGCTGCCTTCTCACGATTCACCATGCGGAAGAAATATTCCTCCAGCGACGGCCGAACCGGCTGTACGGAAATGATGCGCGCGTCGCAGTCGCGCAATTTTTCAATCGTGGAGTAAAGCTCCGTTTCTGGAACTTCAGCGCGGTAGTGCGCGCCTGTTTTCTTGGTCGCCAACGCCACGCCCTGCGGTAATACACAACCTTCCTTCACTTCGAAAAGAATTTCCATTGCGCTGACGCCCATCGAAACGATTTCGCCCGGGGTGCCGACGCCCCGCAATTTCCCATCGACCAGCACGGCAACGCGGTCACACAACATTTCGGCGTCGGAAAGAATATGAGTCGAGAAAAATACGGTACAGCCATGGTTTTTTAGATCGAGAATGATGTCGCGTACTTCCCGGCGGCCAATGGGATCGAGCCCGGACATGGGCTCGTCCAAAAAGACGACCTTCGGATCGTGCAAAATTGCTTGCGCGATTCCCGCGCGCTGCAGCATACCCTTGGAGAATTTTCGAAGCTGGATGTCGGCCGCGGCTGTCAGGCCTACTCGATCTAGAAACCGCGCCACGCGTTCGCGGCGGTCCGCGGCAGCGAAACCGAAAAATCGGGCGTAATAATCCAGGAGTTCGCGCGCGGTTAGATAATCGTAGAAATAAGGTTGCTCCGGAAGGTAGCCGATTTCGCGGTGCATGGTGACATCGTCAATCGATTTTCCGCGAATGCGCGCCGTTCCGGCCGTCGGGAAAATCAAGCCCATCAGCAGCTTCAGGGTCGTCGTCTTGCCGGCGCCATTGGGGCCCAGAAACCCGAAGATTTCACCATCTTCGACTCCCAGTGAAAGACTGTCGAGCGAGCGGCGCATTCGCTTGCGCCAGAAGCCCAGGGCGTAGTCCTTCGTCAAGCCGTCAATTTCGATTGCAGTGCTAGCCATGTTGTTATTCTAATTTTTTTCGAAGGAATCAGCGCGTGTCAATACCCGAGTGTTGCTTCGAAAGGCACATCCTACCGTCTCAGCGGCGTGATGCACTGGCACTCGTTCGAGCATAGAACCGCGTGGGAACGAAACACATGCGAGATGTAGCGACCCTTTTCCTAACAATAAGATGCCCTACACTCGCAGACAGTAACTTGTAGCGTTCTGCACACGTACCACTACGGATAGACGTTTTCGACAACTACTGTCAAAGATTTTGTGGTTAGCATAGGAATTTTTCTTGACAACTTTTATCCAACCACCGATACTTCGCACCCAGACTCGGGGGAACGTGAACCGGTTTGTCGCTAGCAGAGCAGCCGGTATGCGCCGATAGCAGACCGGGTTTTACCGAAAATCCGAAGGGGACCGCCCACAAATCACACCGCGCTTGGATTTCCAGCGCGGATTAGCTGGGCTTTTCTCTTTTTTCGGTCTGGGGCGCGCAATCGCGATTTTGAATTGTGCGGCGTCCTGTAAACGACCGGCTCCCCGATGAACTTCGAAGACAGCTCGGTTAACAACAAGGGTTCCGGGGCGCCTGCGGTTGGGAGTAAAATAGTAGTTGCTCTCCCGCACGGCTTCCCCGGCGAACATCACGGCGGAAGTACTGCCGGCGCGGAGGCAGAGATGGCAGAAACGAGAACGGCATTGAACGGACATACAGAAGCACAACAAGTTACGAGGCGGGCGACCGGTTTGGAATTTCAGCGCCGGTTTACAAACGGAAAAGTGTCACCATTTGACGCAGTTGAATGGGAGCGTCGCACTGCACTCATCGGCAATGATAAAGGGCAGGTAATTTTCCGCCAGGAAAACGTAGAAGTACCAAAGTCCTGGTCGCAGACCGCTACGAACATAGTGGTATCGAAATATTTCCACGGCAAGCCCAACTCGCCGGAGCGCGAGACGTCCGTCCGGCAGTTGATCGCGCGCGTTGTCGATACGATCGTGCGCTGGGGCGAAGAAGGCGGCTACTTCGCTTCCGCCGAATCCCGGAATATCTTCCGCGACGAGCTCACCCACCTGCTTGTCGAGCAAAAAGTGGCGTTCAATTCGCCGGTGTGGTTCAACGTAGGCGTGCAGGCGAAGCCGCAATGCTCGGCGTGCTTCATTAATTCTGTCCAGGACAACATGGACTCGATCATGAACCTGGCCAAGACGGAAGGCATGCTCTTCAAGTGGGGTTCCGGCACGGGCACGAACTTCTCCTCGCTGCGCGGCAGCAAGGAATCTCTCTCCGGCGGCGGCATCGCCTCCGGCCCGGTTAGCTTCATGAAGGGCTTCGACGCGTTCGCCGGCGTAATCAAGAGCGGCGGCAAGACGCGCCGCGCCGCGAAGATGGTGATCCTCAACGCAGACCACCCGGACATCATGGAATTCATCGAGTCCAAGATGAAGGAAGAGCGCAAGGCGCACGTCCTGATCGAGCAGGGTTACAACTCCTCGATCGACGGCGAAGCGTATGCCTCCGTTTTCTTCCAGAACGCGAATCACTCCGTCCGCGTCACCGACGATTTCATGCGCGCCGCCGAAGAAGATCGCGACTGGTGGACGCGCAACGTGAACGACGGCAAAGCCTGCGACCAATATCGCGCCAAGGATTTGCTGAAGGAGATGGCGAAGTCAGCCTGGCAATGCGGCGATCCCGGCATGCAGTACGATACGACGATCAATCGCTGGCACACCTGCAAAGCCACCGACCGCATCTACGCTTCGAATCCATGCTCGGAGTACATGTTCCTCGACGACACGGCTTGCAACCTCGCCTCGCTGAATCTTCTAAAGTTTTTGGGCTCGAATGGCCAGTTTGACACCGAAGGTTTCCGCCACTCGGTGGACGTGACGATCACGGCACAGGAAATCCTGGTTGACAACGCCAGCTACCCCACCGAGCGGATCGCGCGTAACTCGCATGATTACCGGCCGCTTGGACTTGGTTACGCCAATCTCGGCGCGCTGCTGATGTCGCTCGCGCTTCCCTACGATTCAGATGGCGGCCGAGATTTTTGCGGCGCGATTACGGCATTAATGACCGGCGAAGCCTACGCGCAATCGGCGCGGATTGCCGAGCGCATGGGCCCCTTTGGCGGCTACCTGCGCAATCGCGATGCAATGCTCGACGTGGTGCGTATGCATCGCGACGCGTTGCGGCCAATTAAAGAAGACAACGTCCAGCCTTCGCTGCTGCATGCGGCGCAAAAGTCCTGGGACGATGCCGTCTCGCTCGGCGAACGCTTCGGCTACAAGAATTCGCAAGTCTCGGTGCTCGCGCCCACCGGCACCATCGGCTTCATGATGGATTGCGACACCACCGGCATCGAACCCGATCTCGCGCTCGTAAAGCAGAAAAGGCTCGTCGGCGGCGGCGTGATCAAGATCGTCAATAACACAGTGCCGCAAGCTCTGATGAAGCTCGGCTACCCGCCGGAGCAAGTGGCGCAGATTGTGGATTATATTGACGCGAATGGCACGATCGAAGGCGCGCCAGGATTCAAGCCCGAGCACCTCGCTGTGTTCGATTGCTCGCTCACCTCGATGGGTGGAGGCCGCTCGATTTCCTGGCGTGGTCACCTGCGCATGATGGCAGCGGCCCAGCCCTTTATTTCCGGCGCGATCAGCAAGACGATCAACATGCCCGAAGAATCTACAGTCGAAGACATCATGGAGGCTTATATCGAGTCCTGGAAATTTGGACTCAAGGCCGTGGCCATCTATCGCGACAATTCGAAACGCTCGCAGCCGCTTTCGGCCGCGGGGAAGAAAGAAGACGAGAAAACCTCAACGGCGGCTACGCCTGCAACTGCCTCGGCCGCGGTGGCTGCCGTCGCGCCCCTGGCAGAAGCGGCTCCCGCGCAGCAGAATCTTTTCCCCGGTACGCAGCGGCGAAAACTTTCAGCTGAGCGCGACTCGATTACGCACAAGTTTTCGATTGGCGGCCACGAAGGATACCTGACCGTCGGAAAATATTCCGACGGCACGCCGGGCGAAATCTTCATCAAGATGGCGAAAGAAGGCTCCACGCTCTCCGGAATCATGGACGCGTTCGCTCTTTCCGTCTCCATCTCATTGCAATACGGCGTACCCCTGCGCGCCCTCGTGGATAAATTCGTTAACTCGCGCTTCGAGCCTTCGGGCTACACCGGCAACCCGCAAATCCGTTACGCGAAGTCGATCGTGGACTACATCGGCCGGTGGCTCGGCGGGAAATTCATTTCGCTCGATTATCTCGACGTCGATGCGGCAGCCGCCGTGACCACCGAAACGGTTCCTACGGTTATTGCTGCTACACCAGCCTCATTGGCGATTCCCGCGGAGCCGGAGGCTTCGACTCGCCCGCGCGCCGCGATTGACGACGCACCATCGTGCTCCGAGTGCGGCATGCTGATGACCCCCAATGGCAGCTGCTACAAATGCGCGAACTGCGGCAGCACCTCAGGCTGCAGCTAAACTAAGTAACCCAGCATGGGTTCAGGAAGGGCGTTCTGCTAAGCGGAGCGCCCTTTTTTTGCTCCGAATGCTCTCCGCATGGCATTAGCATTTGAAGCGTAGAATCTGAGAGGTACAGTGCTGCGCATCCGCCAACTTATCCCGCCGCTGACGATTCACACTCCTGACGGACGCACCGTCCGCGCCTGGGATTACAAACAGAAGAGAAACCTCGTCATCGCGTTTCTCGATACAGATTGCGCACCGTGTGACGAGTTTCTGCGCGCTCTCGCGGCTGGCGCAGCTGCGTTGCGTGAGAAAGACGCGGTCGCGCTGGTCGTGTTTCTCGAGCAGCCCTCGCCCCGCCTCACGGATTCGCTTCCGCCAGCAATCATCGTTGGCGCGGACATGCCGGGAAACTCGGCACGCGCGTTTCTGGGCGAAGATGCGTTCGCATCGCGCGGCTTTGTGCGCGGCGGCGTGTTCGTCACGGACCGCTACGGCGAACTCTTCGCGCAATGGATCATCGAGCGCCACAAATTCCCTGCGATCGCTGAAATCCTCAGCGCACTTGACCACGGCGAGATGGCCTGCGACGAGTGCAGCGCGCCATCATGGTCCGCCGAATAGCCAGCAGGACAGATTTCAGTCTCTACACCCTCTGCTGCTCCGTAGGGGCACGGCACGCCGTGCCCGCGCGTGCGAATTGCAAGGCCCCACCATTGCTGGTAGCCAGTCCTTCGCTGGCTCTCTTCTCTCTCGTTCCGCAGTGGTGCCGGTGCGAAATAAAAAAGGGAGCCCCAGAGGGACTCCCTTTATTGCTCTACCCAAGATTCCGGTTTCGGCGCGGCGAAACCGGCCCACCCCGGGATAAGAGACAGCCACTATTTGATTTGCACGCGGGCTGCCACGACCTAAAGGTTCAACGCGAAGAAAAGACGGGTTGGCAGGACTTGACTTAGCTCGCAGAGACGAATTCTTGCATGACCACAAACCCAGAAACATCCAGTTTCTGAAAGCCACATCTCCAGTTTTCTGCATTCTTCGGGGAGGCGATTACTTTTGCCTGGAGGCGTATGTTGCCAGCCTTGAAATGTAGCTCATCTCTTCAGAGGTGAGGCCTTTCTGCTAGCTGTAGCAACGGAAAATGCGAAGCGTCAATCTCACGCGGCAGCTGCCTTCGGCGCGGATGTCAGGGCGCGCCGCACGCGCCCCCACGCCCAGCGAAGAGGAAAGAAAAGCAAAGCCGCCCACAAGAGCAGTGTCGGTCCGGATTCGAGCAGCCATGCGACCAGCCCGGTCACATTCTCCACCACGTTGTGATAGCCGGCAACGAAGGCGTTGTGCAGCCGCGTGGCCGTTGACGAAGGCGCGCCGTTCAGGCTCGCCTTATATTCTTCGGTCACCGAAAGCGTGATCGTCGCAAAGTCGATCCGCGCCTGGAGCCCGCGCTGATCGGCTTCCATCCCTTCGATTTCGCCGCGCACGCGTGAGATTTCGTTCTCCACTTCGAGCACGTCTTTCACTTTGCCCGTGTTGTTGCGCAACACGCCCAGCAGGCGCTCTTCGGTGGCGCGCGAATTCTTCAGCCGTGCGACGAGATCCACGTACTGCTTCGTCACTTCTTCGCCCGCTTGCGACTCCTGGTCTGCGTGGCCGAGCTGCTTCAATTCGGCAAGCGCCGGCTCGAGTTGCGCGGAAGGCACCCGCAGCGTGGCGGACAATGTTTTTGCTGCGTCGGATGGCGTAGACGTATTGAGCTCGCCGATATAGCCAGAGTGCTGCAACACCACGTTTTTCACCGCGGATTCGACGGTCGTGAAATCCTTGACGACCAGCGAAAGCGAAGCAGTCCGCACGATCAGGGGTGCAGATGCATTCGGCGAAGACGCTATCTGGTCGGAGAAAACTTTTCCCTGTCGGTCGGTGACGGGTTGCGCATCACGGTCGGGTTCGATGGAAACGGAATACCGATCGCCCGAAGGATTATTTTCAAGAGAACTAGCAACCTCTTGTTGTGCCATCCTCTGTTGAAGAGCCTGCAATTCCTCCCGCTGCGATTGGCGAACGGTTCCTCCGACGATTGCTTTTCCAACCCCGCCTCCGACCACATTTCCTGGAGGGGCCGATCCGTAGTGGGCAGCTGTCAGTGGTGCGATTCGTTCTGTCATTAGGGTTGGGAGGGTAATAGCAAGGAAAAGAATCGCTGCCAAAGATCCTGCACCGGCCCAGACCCACGGCCGCCTTTTCAGCGAACGAAGCTGGGCGATCAATCGCTGGATAGGCGCTATCTCACTTTGTGAAACCTTGGCTCCGGTGTGTGCAGCGGCAGAGGCCACCTCGGCGTTCATTTGTTCCGTCAATCGCGAGGGCGCGAGTTCCACATCCCACGCCGCGAGCTCGCGCGACAGGTTGCGGAAACCGGCAGCCAGCTCCCGGCATTCACCGCACTGCTGCATGTGTTGCGCGATTTCCGACGCGCGGTCGGCGGAGATTTCGCCATCGAGGTAGGCCATCACCTCTTCTTGCTCAAATGGATGAGTTGAGCGCATTTTCTTTCCTCACTGATTTGCCGGGGACACTCACCAGAATTTCCTTCAACGCCAGGCGCGCACGAAAAAGCCGCGACCGCACCGTATTCAGCGGCACGCGCAGCACGCCGGCGATTTCCTCGTAACTCAATTCCTCGTACTCGCGCAGCAACAGCACTTCTCGATCGTTGGCGTCGAGCTTTGCGATGGCCTCCCGAACCCACATCCCGGTCTCACCGTTTCCGGGCGCGCAGGGGTCGGGCAAGTCGAATCCCGGCCCCGCGCCGTCGGAGTTCTGGCCCGATTTGCGGCGGTCATTGGCCAGAATCTTGTAGGCAATGCCAAAAAGATAAGTGCGGAACGTGGCGCGGGGTTCATATCGCTGGATGCCGCGCAGGATGGCGACGAAAGTCTCCTGCGCCAGCTCCTCAGCGCGCGCCGCATCTTTCACCCGCCGCCGGAAGAACGCGTAGATCAGCTCCCGGTAGCGAAGAAAAAGCTCGCTAAAAGCTTCACGAGAGCCCTTCTGGAATTCAAGGATCAGTTGCTCGTCAGTCGCCATCAAAATTTCCGTTGAGATGCCGTTGAATCGCCGCCATTTCGTGCTCGCCGCCTTGAAGCTCTCGCCTTTTTAGCTCACTACTCTGTGTAATGTCGTAGCGAGGCAAAAAGTTCCCACCGAACACAAGGCATGTCTGTGGCCCTCAGTAGGGGCACGGCATGCCGTGCCCGCTCGACCGAAAGCCATGAGAGCTCCCTCCCCCGAAACTTGCAAATCAACTGGTCTCTTGGGTCTTCTAGCGTTGCGGTCACAAGATAAGAACGTGCGAGGAAAGATTTCTTGCAGGGCTGCCAGCCGCGCGTTAGGCGCCGATGGCGGAACGAACAGCGGATGCCAAAGAATCAGTCCACCGCCGAACATCTTCATCGTGCTCGGCCTCAACCATAACTCGAGCCAGCGGTTCAGTCCCGGAATAACGCAAAATCACGCGCCCGGATTTGCCGAGCGCCTTCTCCGCCTCGCGAAGCGTCCGCAAAACTTCCGGAAGCGACTCAAGCGGTGGCTTCGACCGCACGCGGACATTCACAATCTTCTGCGGATAAATCTGCAGATCAGCCACAAGCGAATCGAGCGCCCCGGAAAGCGATACGATCGAAGCGATCTTTACAGCGGTCAGCATCCCGTCGCCGGTAGTCGCATCGTCGAGAAAAAGAATATGCCCGGACTGCTCCCCGCCAAGATTCGCGCCGATGCGGAGCATCTCTTCAAGCACGTAGCGGTCACCGACCGCCGTCCGCACCAGCTTCAGTCCCGATTCGTCGAGCGCGCGTTCGAGTCCAAGATTCGCCATCGTAGTGCCGACAATTACTTTGCCCTTCAGCTTGCCGGCCGCTTTCATATACCGCCCGGCAACGAGCAGCACGCCATCGCCATCTACCAGCTTCCCTGAAGCGCTGGCAAAAATCGCGCGGTCGGCGTCTCCATCAAACGCCACTCCAAACGTAGCTCCGGATTCGACGACGCGCTTCTGCATTCCCTCAGGATGCAGCGAACCGCTGCCGGCATTGATATTTTTCCCGTCCGGCGAATTGTTGATCGCAACGACCTCTGCGCCCAGCTTTCGAAAAAGTTGGGGCGCAAGCTCACTCGCTGCACCATTCGCGCAATCGAGCACGATTTTCATCCCCGCGAATCTCGCACCCGGTAGCGCCGCAGCGCGCAGCCCGCCGAGATAATCCTGATGCAATTTCTCGTCGCCATCCGGATGCGCTCTATTTGCGGCCGCAGCATTCGCCGCTCTGGCAGCAGGCGCATTCCCATTCGCTGAAAGTATCAAATGCTCGATCTCATGCTCCGCGGCGTCCGGAAATTTCATTCCCGACGACGAAATCAGCTTCACTCCATTGTCATGATAAGGATTGTGCGAAGCGGAAATCACCACGCCAGCGGAAAATCCCTCGCGGCTCACGAGCCATGCAACGCCCGGCGTCGTCACAACTCCCGCCGACACCGGCTCAGCTCCCGCCGACGCCAACCCTCGCGCAATCAACTCCCCAATATGTGGACCGGACTCGCGCGTGTCGCGGCCAATCAGGACCCGCCGCTCACTCTTGCCTGCCGCTGATTGCGCAGCAAGATGCTGGCCCAATGCGGAACCAAGGCGCTCGAGCGTCGCGTCATCCAACGGGTATTCGCCGGGGATGCCGCGGATGCCATCGGTACCAAAAAGTTGTTTTGCGCGTTCCGTTACCATCGACTAGGGTCCTGGCTCGCGACAGGCAAGCCAATAATTCTATCATCGCAGTTGTGGTCAACCGTATCGGCCGCCCACAAGGTAAACCAACTCGTAACCACACCTGTTGCGCGACGCAAATCGCCATTATCCGGCGCGGCACACTGTGTTCCTATCGCGCGCGGCTGTGATATCGTACGCGGGTGCCAGTTGAAACCGCCAACTCCATCAAGGCACCGGCTACCGCCAACTCGGTAAGCGCGCGAATCATCGCGGCCGGCATCGTGATCGCCTTCTGCTACTGGGCCTCGACGGTTCTCGTCACGCTCGTGGTAGCTGTCCTCATGGCCTATTTTCTCGATCCAGTGGTGAACTGGCTCGAGGAATGGCATGTGCCGCGTGCGCTGGGCGCCCTGATCGTCGTTCTCTCGACGATTTGCCTTGTGCTCCTTCTCGCCTGGACCCTGATTCTGCGCTTCGATCAGTTCGGCCAGGACTGGCCAAATTACCAGAAACCTCTTAAAGCGGCTGCCAGTGCCGTCTCAAAAAAACTCGAGACGTTCGAGTCCCACGTATCCGAAATCGAGCCCACGGATAAAGTTGGCGAGCGAATCGTTGCGGTTGCTGATTCTCACCCTGTGAGGAGCGCAGTGCTTGCCCGGATCGGTGCCCTCGAAGCTGTCTTCGTGGCCGCCACGTTTGTGCCATTCCTCCTCTTCTTCATGCTCGCAGCCAAACGACAGGTCTGGCACGCCACGATGCAGCTGTTTCCGGCCACCGAACGCACGCGCGTGAAGCAGACGCTCGCGGAGGTCACCCTCGTCTTGCGCAGTTACGTCATCGGCACCGCGCTTGTGGGATTAATCTTGGTGTTCGCGAGCTGGATGTTTTTTCTGAGCATCGGGCTCGAGTTCCCGTTCCTCGCGGCCCTCGTCTCCGGCTTCGTGAACCTGATTCCTTACTTCGGCGTTGTTCTCTCCTGGTTCCCGCCCATCATCATCGGGCTCAAGCAGTTCAAGCATATTGAGCCGTATATCGGCATCGTCGTGATGATGACGTTCCTCCACCTGATCGCGGCGAATTTGCTGATGCCCGCGCTGGTGGGCTGGCGCGTACGCCTCAATGCCCTGGCGCTCACAGTCGCACTTCTCTTCTGGGGCTGGCTATGGGGACCGATGGGCCTCATTCTAGCTGTTCCCATCACAGCCGTAATCAAAGTGATCTGCGATCACGTCGAAAGCCTTCAGCCAGTCGGACGCTGGCTCAGCGCGTAGCCATTTTCCTGTGAAGTGGAAGTGCCTTTCTCAAATTATTTCTTCCCTCGCAGATTAAACCCCTCTTATGTTTCCAAGGGCAAGTTATGAAGCACTTGGATCGTCTTCGTGAGTGCTGCAGAATCGAAAGTATTCTGAAATAGGCGAATGGCCGCAATGCCGGCCGCTTTCGCCCTCAGGCAATCGGCGGCATTTGAGGCGTTTATGCCGCCGATGGCGATCACCGGAATGCTCACGGCGTTCGCCACCTGCGCGAGCTCCTCGAGGCCGTGCGGCCTGCCGAACGCGATCTTCGAAGGTGTCTCGTAGATGGGGCCGAAGTAGGTGTAACTGGCCCCCGCGCTTTCCGCTTCCTGCGCTCCTTCAAGGCTGTGGCACGAGACGCCGATGAGAAAATCCGCCGGGGCGTTTCCCGCGCGGCACCAACGGACCACTTCGCGCGCCGGTGCCGACGCGTGTCCCAGGTGCACGCCTGCCGCACCTGCAGCGAGCGCGACGTCGAGGCGATCGTTGACGATCGTTTGAATGGCGCGTGGGTGAACCGAGTGTGGGTGAGTTTCGTCGCGGCGCACGGACGCGAGCGCAACCGCCTCCCGGACGAGCTCAAGAAGCTCGCGCGCGGATAAATCCTTCTCGCGAATTTGCACCCAGTCAACACCGGCCACCGCAGCGGCGCGAATCGTGTCAAGTAGCGCGGCAGCGGTCTTATCCCCAGCGAGCGCCTTGCGGTCCGTCACGTAACAAATGATTGGTGGGGCGATTGGCCGGACGATCGGTCGAGCGGTCGGCGGCGCGATTGGTGGATTAACCCTGGCTGGCAACAGCGGCGGTCCTGCGGCGAAATGCTTCGAGTGCGAGGAAAACGTTCATGATGCCCAAACCCGAAATCGCTCCACGCATGAAAGGATTATTGACGAAAAAAGACAGCGCCGGATACTGATACAAAAAGTAGTTGATCTCCCAAATGGCCGACCACGGCACGAGGATGAGCACAAGTCCGAGTTCCAGCCAGATAAGGAGCCACACGACTCGAAACAAACGGGTGATCATCAGACTAGGATTATCGGAGATTATTTCTGGAGTGGCAACAGCCGTTGCCTCTTCCGCTGTAGCGCCCGCCTTCAGGCCGGAATTCACCTTCGACGTCGTCTTGTCCCTTGCAGCGCCAGCTTGTCCTGAGGGACGAAGGGCACCCTGTCGGCTCTTTTTGACTTTGATTCTTCAGAGGCTCAAAAGTGACATTAAAACGGTCAAGTACCTTGACCTACTGTGAGCAATTTTGAGGCGCGGGAAGGCCGGAATTTGGGCCATCAAAACATCTATAATAAATCCGAAGATCCCACTGGAAGGAATTCAGAATGGAAATCAAACGATGTGGCTCGCAACCCTCCGCCAAAGGACCGTCCGAATGGTTCACCGGCACTGTGCGGATCGATCCGCTTTTTCTGGCGCCCGATCCGGCGCTTGTTTCAGGCGCAAGCGTAACGTTCGAGCCGGGCGCGCGGACTGCATGGCACACGCATCCGCTCGGTCAGACTCTCATTGTCACCGCCGGCTGCGGCCGGACTCAGCGCGAAGGCGGCCCAATCGAGGAGATCCGCCCGGGTGACGTGGTTTCGATCTCGCCGAATGAGAAGCATTGGCACGGCGCATCACCCACCACGGCCCTGACGCACATCGCCATCCAGGAAAAGCTCGATGGAAAAGTTGTCGACTGGATGGAACAGGTGAGCGACGAGCAATACCAAGGCGCGAAGTAAGAAGTGGTGCCGAGTCCCCTTAGACAGTTCCGAGTTAGCCTTAGGGTGAGGAATCCCACCCTTCGCGGCGAACGCGAAGGATGTGGCGCCCGGCTCCCGTCTTCAGGGGATGTGAAATCATTGGTCGCATGCGTTGAGTCACTGCTTTTGTGGTTGATCCTGATTCATCTGTTGCAGTTTCTTCTCCAACAACGCCTTCTCCTGTTCCTTAGTTAGCTTCGGGAACAGCAGCACAAATTGTAGCCGCAGCCCCCAAGGCGAAACTCCCGGGGGATGCACCTCGTTTCCGTAGAACTGCGCGGTGATGTTCACCGGCTGGAATCCAAGCTTCATGATTCTTCCGACTCCTCCACCGAACGGCACTGTCCACGCGTTATCTCCAGTTGCTCGCCAGTTGGCTGTAACGATAGGCGAAGTAGTGAGGTACCAGCCCTTCTTCATGTTGTAGTTGACAAACCATTGGAAGAGGAACTGGTTCACGGTGGGTTTGTCGATATTGGAATGACCGGCTACAGACCAGACGTTGTTTGCAAGAAACCCAAGCGTCCAGTGTGGGGGCTGCACTAGCACGACCACCGACGGACCCATGCTGAGTTTCCCCTGCCCGAGATACTTCGTGTTGGTCGCTGTCGGCAACACAAAAGTCGGCCCTACGCCCCAAATGATCTTGCTCTTCTTCGGCACCAAGAAAAACGAGGGGTTCATGTCTCCTAGACCATAGACGCCTGTGGTTTGCACCGTCGGTGTGGGCGGCTGCACAGGAACGGGTTGATAGATGATCGGTGTAATCCAGCGGACGATCAGGTTCCAGTTTTTTGAGACGCTGAGCGGAATCACCGGCTGAATGTTCAGAACATTCTGGGTGCGGTCACCCGGCTGGTTGTTGAAGTTGAAGTTTTCCTGGATGGGAACGCTGATCAGGCTGGCTACCGGATTCTGCGCCTCTTTTCTCAGTTCCTCGGCATTCGCCGCTGCCACTGGCGTTTCCTGCGTGGCAACTTGAGTTCCCTCCGGGCCAACAGGCGTATCTTGTGCAAACAGCGGCACAGTTGACAGGAAAAAGACGGTCAGCGCACCCAAAGCAAGGCCCTCTCTCTTCCACAACTTGATGGTTTTCCTCATTTCCTCTTCCCTCGCTGAATTGTCTGGTTTGATCGGCTTCACTGAGCCTGAACTGACTGCTAGCTCAAACTGCTCCGCGACGATGCATGGTGGGCTCGAAGATGGGAATGTAAGCTTGGCGACCGCGCGAGGGAACTGTCAAAAGTAACAGGGTGTTCTGCACGGATCAACGCCACGGACTAAGGATTCCAAAATGGAATGAACTATGGGCGGTCCATATCTTAATGAAACTAACACATTCCTAGGTATCGTCCATTGGCCGTGTCGTCGCCGGGTGCTTTACGCCACCCTGTTACTTTTGACAGTTACCGTGCCTGGCGCGGCGTCGTACGCTGCAGCCCACAATGAATGTCTCGGGCTCAGATACTCAGCAAGAAAATTTCAAGATTGCCCGGCAAAGAGGATTCACAAAATTAGCAGAGGAGGAGTGTCCTGTATGTATAAGTGGAGAACTAATTATCAATTCATCGCTGTATTTGTCCCGATCGCCGTTGTCTTCCTGACACTTCCTGCAGTATCGAAGACTCAAGACAAGACGCAGGCAGCCTTCGACGCGGCTGTTGACGCGTACGTTTACGGCTATCCCCTGGTCACGATGGAAATGACGCGGCGCGTGATGACGAATGTCGCTACGCCTGGCGATAATCGCGCCCCGATGGGAAATATCTTCAGTGCACGAAGTTATCCAGATGCATCATTCCGTGACGTAACCGCACCTAACGCGGACACTTTGTACTCGTTCGCTTGGATGGACCTTTCGAAGGAGCCGTACATCCTTAGCATCCCGGACATGAGAGGCCGCTATTTCTTGATGCCCATGCTAGATGGATGGACAGACGTTTTTCAGGTCCCGGGCAAACGCACGACAGGCACTGGAGCTCAGAAGTATGCGATCACTGGCCCCCACTGGACGGGGAAACTCCCCGATGGCGTAGAGGAATTGAAGTCGCCCACCGACATGGTCTGGCTGCTCGGCCGCATCTATTGTACGGGTACCCCAGAGGACTACGATGCGGTCCACCGGATTCAAGATGAACTCGCGCTGGTTCCACTAAGTGCGTATGGCAAACAATACAACGCGCCCCGGGGAACCGTAGATCCGCGCATCGATATGAAAACCGCCGTGCGCGACCAAGTCAATGCGCTAAGCACGGAGCAATACTTCAAGCTCCTGGCAGAACTTTTGAAGAAGAATCCTCCTGCAAAGGACGATGCTCCGATGATCGCGAAGATGAGAAAGATTGGTGTCCTCCCGGAGCACGACGCGGATATCTTCGACCTCAAACGACTGGATCCCCAAGTGACCACACGATTTGCAGACGTTCCCAGAATCGCGAATGAAAAGATTATGGGCCATTTCAAAGATGCCGGAACGCTTGAGAACGGATGGGTCTTCAGTACTCGCATGGGTGTTTATGGCACGGATTATTTGCAGCGGGCGTTCGTCACAGCGATCGGCTTGGGCGCAAACCGGCCTCAGGATGCCGTGTATCCCACAAGCGACGTGGATAGTGAGGGCAAACTGTACGATGGCGCGAACAAGTACGTAATGCACTTCGCCAAAGGTGAGCTGCCTCCGGTCGACGGATTCTGGTCGCTAACGATGTACAACGCTGAATACTTCTTCTACGGAAATTCCTTAAATCGCTACACGTTGAGCGCGCGAGACAATTTGAAGTTCAACGCCGATGGTTCAGTCGATCTTTTCATCCAACACGACTCCCCCGGCAGCGACAAAGAGTCGAACTGGCTCCCCTCACCGGCTGGGAAGTTCATTTTAATGATGAGACTCTATTGGCCAAAAACTACACCGCCATCCATCATCGACGGCACGTGGAAGGTCCCAGCGGTCACATCAGGGCAGTAAAAACGGAGTCGCAAGTCTCTTACCGTCCGGGACCGCAGTCTTGCGTGAGATCTGGGCCGGACGGTGAGAGGATCTAGCCTGCCAGCACGTTCAGATAGGTGATGGTATAACGAAGTCGGCCTCGTCAAGAGTGTTTAGCTCTGTTTTATTTGTTTCGCACATTCGCGACGCTGCACGTTTGTCTCCCGGCCTGGTGTGTAGATGGTCTGGGCAGAAAGCCGGGCCGACAGTGAAGGCGACAACGCCAAAAGGAAGGTGACGAGGAGTTCCGCTAGCAGCAGCGTGCGGATTGCAAAAGAAGGCCACCTCATACAACCCCCACCACCTGGCTACAAAGTTAATCAACGGTTCCGCGATTAAAACTCCCGCTAACCTACAGCGTTTCAATAACATACAAATTTCTAATCGGCGGTAAAAGGGGGTCTAAGGCGGCTACAAACTAGCGGGATTAGTGACGCTGGAGTTCGGCGATGCGGTCGGCTACGTCGCGGTAATCGATATTCATCGCGTAGACCTGGCGGAAGCTGTCGAGGGCTTGCTTCGATTCGCCGGCATTTTCGAGAGCCATGCCGAGATCGTAGCGCAGCGCAAGAACCGCGTCCTGCTCGAGCCCGGGGGATTCGAGGGCGCGCTGATACCACATCGACGCGACCTTGGGCTCGCCTTTATCCATGAAGCAGAGGCCGAGCATGGTGGAGCAGTTCATCGCGTAGCGGAAGGGCTTGCCCTTCTGCACGGCTTTCGCGACTTTCTGAAATTCGCCGATGGCTTCGTCGAGCAGGCCCATTTCGCGATAGGCGATGCCGAGATTGTAATGGGTCTCGAGGTCTTCATCTTCTTCGCCGAGTTCGCCGAGTTCGGCGCGGAATTCCTGGAAGACTTCGGCCAGCTGATTCAGGCTTTCGGCCGTGACTTGCGGAATGGCGGGCTCGAGCACGTTGCCGTTCGTAGGCTCGGGAACATGCGGGAGCGTGACGGCTTTCATCGGCTGCGGCTCTTGCTCGAATATTTTGCTGAGCGATGCGGGCAAGACTTCTCCATGCACTTCCCCGGAAGCTTTCGCATGTGCGTCCGCACGAACTTTGCTGGTGCGCGGGGCGTCGAGCCCATCGATTTCAGCGACGAGTTCGCTAATGAAGTCTTCGGTTGTGGCCGCTTCAGGAGCGCTCTCGGATTTGGTTGGTGCTGTTAGCTCGAGATCAAATTCATGGCTGGCTGCCGGAATGGGCTCTGGTTCGGCAGCGGGCTCGGCGCTGAGTTCTACAGGTAGCGCCTGACCTTGATCGACGGGCTCGGCTTCGGCGACCGGGTCTTCAACGAGTTCGAAGGTTGGTTCCGGCGCGGCTTCTTCAGCGAATTCCTGAGAAACGATATCTTGCAGCTCGATCACTTCGGGCTCGGGTGGCGCGGGAGCAGGAGCAGGTTCGTCGAGATCGGCCTGCGCGAGGGTCAGCTCCGGAATTTCGGCGGCTTCGGGAATTGGCGCAGGTTCTGGAATAGAAGCAGGCTCAGGTTCGAGCGCCGGCGCAGATTCTTCCGGGATGACGAACTCAGCCGGAGGTTCGGTGGCAGCTTGCGGCGAGGCCAACACTGCAGACGAGGCGGGAGCTTTCGTTGCCGTGTCCGCAACGTCCTGAATCATAGCTTCCCACTCGTCCGAAAGATCAACTTCCTCGGCGGACGCGGCGGCAGGCTGTGCAGCGGCCGGGGGTTGCGCGGCGACGGGAGCTGGCGGCGCAGGATGCGTTTCCGCGACTGGCGCCGGTGGCGGCGCAGAAGCGGCTGGTTCCGGGACAGGTTGCGATTCGGGCTGAATGAGCGAAATTTCGAATTCTTGGAAAACTGATGAGGTGGCTGCGGCGGCTTCGGCCTCCCTTGGCGAGGGAGTTGCGTCGAACGTCGGCGGCTCGGACGCAGGCACGGCGCTTACAACCGATGCGTGTGTTTCTGCTGATGCGACAGGCGCGACGGGCGTCACGCCGATTGGCGGGGCGTCCGGCAATTCTTCCTCCGACATACCCGCGGCTTTCTGGAATCGCTGGCGAAGCTCGAGGAAGCGGTCGGCGTTCACCGTATCGTTGCGCTCGCGATGAATCTGTTCGAGCTGCGAGGCGAGTTCCGCGGTGCGGCGCTCGTTTCCTGCGCCAAGGTTCATGTCGAGCAGACGTTCGAGCGTGGGCGTGTGGCGCGGCGCGCGTTGCAGCACATTTTCGAGGAGATGGGTCGCCTTCTGCGTGAGGCCATAGCTCGAGAAGAGGTCCACATCCGTGAGCGCTTGCGCGATGTATTTTTGCATTTCCTCGTCGTACGTTTCCTCGATGATGGCGGGCGGAGGCGGAGCGATCGGCTTCTCGTCCACATCAACTCTTGGCGGCGGTTCTGAAGCCGCTTTCTCTTCGACCGTGGCCTGCGATGTACCGCCGCTTTGCGCTCGCAGCTGATTTAGGCGTTCGACGAGGCGCTCGTCGTCCTTGTTGCGATCAATGAGCTCCTGCAGACATTCTTCCGCGCGCGAATAATTTTCTGTCGCGGCACAAAGGTCGGCAAGCTGACTCAGCGCGAGCGGCAGCTGATGCGAATTGCTCGTATAGCGGCAGAAATCGACCATCAGTTCAAGCGGCGCGGCTTCCTTCGGCTGTTTCTCGACGATGGCTGAGACGGCTTTGAGGAATTTGTCCTGTTCGCCCGCTTCGATCATCGGATGGCGAAGCTCTTCGAGCAGGCGCATCGCTTCCATTCCCTGGCCGCCGGCGATCATTGTTTCCGCGACGGTGTAGAGCGGAGCCGTGTGCTGGTGGCCGCGCGCGAGCTGCTTGCGAGCGCGATCGGCGGCTTTCTCGGTTTGGCCGGACTTGAGCTCCAAGTCGAGCAACATTTGCGTGACTTCGCTGCCGGTGGCCGATTCGGGATGCGTTTCGAGGAGAGCGATGGCGTCGGCATTTTTGCCCCCCGCGATGAGCGACTTCGCGCGCAGCAGCATCGCCGCGCCATTGGCGGGATCGACCTCGACCGCGCGCTGGACGAGCTTCTCCGCTTCGTCATGCTCGCCGCGATCGAACAAGCGCTGGGCGTAGTTCAAATAGGTCTGGGCCGCTTCCTTCTTCTGGCCCATCACGTTGTAAAGCTCAGCCAGGCGCATCTGCACACGCAGATTTTCAGGCTCGACGTCGAGTAATCGGTGCAGCACTTCTACTGCGCGTTGGGCGTGATTCGCTTTCAGGTGCGCTTCGGCAATCTGCAGGAAGAGCGGACGCGCTTCGCTCAGCACCCCTTGCTGAACGTAGAGGTCGGCGAGGCGTTCGAGCGGCGCAAGTTCATTCGGCGCCAACTTGGCGATTTTCTTGTAGATCGCGATGGCTTTGCTGTTGAAGCCGTCGTTGAGATACACCTGCGCAAGGCGCTCGAAGTATTCGATGGCGTGCGACATATCGCCCTGGCGGGCGTAGAGGTCGCCGACGGTCATTAATGTGGCTTGGTCCTTCGGGTCGTTGCGGAGAATTTGCTGGTACTCGGCGATAGCCTGAGGGACTTTGCCCTGATTGAGGAATTTCAGCGCGTTTTCGAGCGCTTTGCTTTTATTGAACGCCATGGATGATTTCGTCTGCCTCGCGCGCGTAGCCTCGACGGCAGAGCCTTCCGCCCGTTATCCCCCTACTGCAGGTAGAGAAGGAAGGTTAGCACGGCTGAAAATGGAGGGTCTATGAGACGCGGCGCCTGTGGTGACGAAGGGGATAACACAGTACTAGGGTACCGCTAGGACTCCGGGACGGAGGCGACTGGCTGCTCCGGGAGCGGGAGAAGATTCTGTGTGGCGCCCGTGGACCAGCAGCGGGCTTCCCTCACCGGCGCGTATGAGAAGCGGTGCAGTGGAGTCGGGCCATGTTGACGCAGGGCGGCCAAATGCTCGGGAGTGCTGTAGCCCTTGTGCTGCGCGAGACCATATTGAGGATAGAGCTGGTCGTATTCCTCCATCCTGCGGTCGCGCTCTACTTTTGCCAGGATCGACGCGGCGGCAATTGAGGCGGAGCGCATGTCGCCATGGATCAGAGCCTTTTGCTCAATGGGCAGATCGAGTTCGAGCGCGTCGAGGAGGAGATAATCCGGAAGAGGCTGAAGCAGCGAGATGGCGGCGACCATCGCCTGCCGGCTGGCCTGGTAGATGTTCCAGGCGTCGATGCGGCTGGCGTCAATTTCGGCGACGGCCCAAGCCAAAGCGTGCAGGCGGATGCGTTCGGCGAGAATGAAACGCCGCTCAGGATTTATTTTCTTGGAATCGTCGAGACCAACAATGCGGCGAGTGGGACTGAGAATCACAGCGGCGGCGACTACCGGACCGAACAGCGATCCGCGACCGGCTTCGTCAAGTCCGGCGATACGAAGCCAGCCGCGCTGCCGCGCCTCGCGTTCGTAACGCCTCGAGCAGAGCCGTTCCACGTCCGCGGATTCTAGCACAGGCTTGGCGGTGCGCTGCGGCCTGATGGCGCGACTCATGCTGCCATTTTACAACACGCGTTTCGTGATGATTGTAACATGGCCCGAAATTCCGCCGCCCTCACGCTATGTTGGGTTCAGCGGGCCGAATTTGCCGATCGATGACAGCGTGCGGGCTCGCTTCTTCCGCGAGGTCTGAGCTTTGTTGCTAGACGTGCTGTGGCGAATTTGGGGTGCCAGAGCTTGCTCTCGCTTTCATAGGACGAGGCTTGCCTCGGTCGGTTTTTCGGTGCGGATGCGCTAATCGAAGGCGGAAACCACAAGCTGAGACCGGCGCATGCGGCGTTCCCAGCAAGCTGGGGCATAACAAAGCGGCGGCAAGCCGCCGCAATCCAAAAATTTAGTCTGAGATTCTGTGGCGAGGTTACTTAGTTTCTGTGGTTCCAGCGGCGGCAGCGGCTGTCTCGAATTTCTCGACACGCTTGATGCGGGCGGCTTTACCGCGCAGTCCGCGGAGGTAGCCGAGTTTGGCGCGACGCACGCGGCCCTGGCGTACCACTTCGATTGAGCCAATCATCGGGGAATGCACGGGAAAGATTCGCTCGACGCCAATTCCGAAACTAACGCGACGCACCGTGAACGATTCGCCCAGCATTTCGCCGCGGCGGCTCATCACCACGCCTTCGAATGGCTGGATGCGCTCTTTATCGCCCTCGCCTTCTTTCAGGCGGACGTTGACGCGAACGGTATCGCCCGGGCGGAATTCGGGGAGATCCTTGCGGAGTTGAGAGTCTTGCACACTGCGAAGTATCGGTTTCATTTCTATTTATCCGTGCAGACCCGCTCAGGTGGGGCCAGCGTACGACGCACAATCTGCAATTCTACCGAAATAGTCCCATTTTTCCTAGTCGATTTTGAACCGGCCGTTCGGTCTTGCGGCGGTCAGCCTATCCGAATCGCTCGCACAGGCACAGGTTGACGATCGAAGCTCGGGCAGCGCTCACGGCCTGCCTGCCGGTACGCGGATCAGAACGGCAATTTCGTTCATCGCTTGCGAACGCGCGAGTTCTTTCTCAAGCCGCGACTCGAATAGCTCGCGTGCGTGATGATCGCCGGTCTGAATCTGGGCGAGGAAGTAGCGGTTCCCGTAACGGTGAAAAATCAATTCGGGTTCGGAGCTTCCGTTCCTCGCCGGAATCGCGATTGTCGAGAGTGTTACTCGCACGTCTCCGCTGGCACTGCGGATCACTTGCAGAGAGCCCGCTCCGGTTGGCATGGACTCGATCCGATAGTTTCCCGCCGGCATTGTTTTGTCACCGACTTCGAATGCGAAGGGAACCTTTGCTTCCAAGGTTCGGGACTGCGCCCGACACTCGCCTGCCATAAGGGTCGAGAGAACCACGGCACCTGTTATCGCCAGAATCTGCGTTTTCATTGAATCCTCCTTTTCCATGACTCACTGCCCGTTTTCTGATTCGGGCGCGATGGGGACTGGGCCAGCTTCGCGCGACCTGTGGAATCGTTCAATGCACCGAGGATGGACTGCGAGCGAACTTTTGATGAACTATTAAGCCACGGACACCAAAGGGCTTAGTCCGACGTAATGCGCTGATGGTATATTCCCTCTGCACGAGGCGCACCCATGCCTGATCCGTCAAAAGCCTCGCTCCCCCTGCGATTCGACGCCTTTGTGCTGGACCTACGAGCCCGGGAGCTTTACAAGAGCGGCCGCAAAATCAAGCTTCAGGAACAGCCCTTTCAGGTCCTGGCCATGTTGCTCGAGCAGCCCGGCCAGGTGGTGACCCGGGAGAAGCTTCGTGAAAGGCTTTGGCCTGAGGACACCTTCGTGGACTTCGACCATAGTCTGAATACTGCGGTTAAAAAGCTACGCCAGGCCCTGAACGATGAAGCCAATAAGCCGCGGTTTATAGAGACGCTTCCAAAGCGAGGGTACCGTTACGTGGGCCCAACGACGGAAAGTAGGTTAGCGGCTGAGCCATCACGCGATGAATCCGGCTTGATTGCGGCTCAAGACAGAGACAGCCCCGAAGCAACGGCTGTGACAACTGTAGAAGCCGGACCGCCCGCGGGCATTCGTCCGAAATACGCCATATCGGCGGCGATTCTCGTGATCGCCCTGGGCGCGGCTGCCTATCTCACTCTTCATCGTCGCTCGCCGCTAACGGAGAAAGACACCATTGTGATTGCCGACTTTTCGAATTCCACCGGCGATCCCGTGTTCGACGACACGCTCAAGCAGGGTTTGGCTGTGCAACTGGCACAGTCGCCTTTTCTCGCCATCCTGTCAGATGAAAAAGTTCATAACACCTTGAAACTAATGGGCCGCCTTCCGGATGACCGGCTGACGCCCGATATCGCCCGCGATCTTTGCCAGCGCGCAGGAAGCGCTGCTGTGATCAACGGCTCGATTGCAAAGCTGGAAGATTCATACGTTGTTGGCCTGAATGTGTTGAATTGTCGCACGGGCGAGAACCTAGCGCGGGAGCAGATCACTTCCGACGACAAGAGACACGTCCTGGCCGCACTCGGCAAAGCTGCGCAGGGGTTGCGCGCAAAACTGGGCGAGTCTTTCAGCTCGATCCAGAATTACGACACGCCGATCGAGCAGGCCACGACACCTTCGCTCGAGGCCCTCCAAGCTTTTACCCTGGCGATGAAGACTACTCGTGAATTCGGCGAAGTTAAATCCATTCCATATTTCAAGCGTGCCATTGAGCTCGACCCGAATTTCGCACTCGCCCACGCGAGGCTCGGAGGCGCGTATATCGGTCTAGGAGAACCGGGCCAGTCTGCCGAAAACATTCAAAAAGCATACGAACTCAAGGAACGCGTCAGTGAGCCCGAGAGATTCAATATCACCGCGCTCTACCACACCGCCATTAGCGGTGATCTGGAGAAGGCCAACCAGACCTGTGAACTCTGGGCGCGGGCCTATCCACGGGACGAAATCCCCCACCTGCTTATCGGTTTGAACTACGAATATCTCGGACGCTATGAACAAGCAATTTCGGAGGATCTGAGGGCCATTGAGTTGAATCCAGATTATGCCGTCACTTACTCTAATCTGATGGAAGTTTACACCCCGCTGAACCGCCTCGAGGAATCCAAGGCCACTTACCGCAAAGCTCTGGAACGCAAGCTCGATGGTCCCTTCTTGCACGCCGATAAGTATGTTGTGGCCTTTCTTGAAAACGATGCTCCGGAGATGCAGAAACAGATTGATCTCGCCACCAGCATACCTGGAGCTGAAGACTGGCTCTTGAGCCAGCAGTCCGACACATGGGCCTATTCGGGCCAGCTCACGAAAGCGCGGGAATTTTCCCGGCGGGCGGTAGAATCGGCCAGGCGCAACGATCTCAATGAAGTCGCGGCGATTTGGCGGATGAACGCCGTGGTAAGAGAAGTGGAGTTCGGGAACACCAGCCATGCGAGGGAGGGGGTCGAGGAAGCCCTCAGGCTGGCCAACACTCGCGACTCACAAGTGCTCGCGGCGTTGGTCTTGGCGCGCGCGGGAGATAGTGCCCGCGCACAAGTACTCGCAGACAGCCTTGAAAAGCGATTTCCGCAAAATACGGAGCTCAATAACTATTGGCTGCCAACCATCCGCGCCTCTATCCAATTGAATCAGGGCAAACCGGCCGAATCCCTAAAGACTCTCGAGCCTGCGGGGTCATATGAACTTGCATATCCGCGGCCTCAGGTGGAAGGCGGCTCTCTTGTGTACCCCGCTTATTTGCGCGGTCAGGCCTACTTACTTTTGCACCAGGGAAGAGAGGCGGCAGCGGAGTTCCGGAAATTTATCGATCAGCCGGCCGTAGTCGTGAACTGTCCCTTTGGTGCCCTCGCACATTTATGGCTCGGCCGCGCTTATGCTGTGGAAGGCAATGTGACTGCGGCAACGAAGTCATATAAGGAATTTCTCGCTTTATGGAAAGACGCCGATCCAGACGTTCCGATCTTGCGTCAGGCTAAATCTGAAGTCGCGAAACTCAAATAGCTTGATGGGGAATCCGGCGGAGCCCTGTTAGTCAGGAAGATCCGCTCTGCCGCCCTTGTTGATCGAGTTCCGTGTTGCGAGAAGATCGGGGCGGTTGCGCTTGGTTTTTTCGAGGGCTTGCTGGTGGCGCCAGCGGCGAATTTCTTCGTGGTTGCCGCCGAGGAGTATCTCGGGGACGTCCCAGCCGCGGAATGACGGCGGGCGGGTGTAATGAGGATAGTCAAGGATGCCGTGATTGACGTGAATCGCAATTTGCGACTCGTGACTTGTGCCGCGTACATCGCTCATAACTCCCCGAGCATGATCTGACCCTGCATCACTCGCGCTGAAAGACTCGTTGACCGTGGAATCTTCGTTGCCGAGCGCGCCTGGAATTAAGCGCGTTACGGCGTCGAGGACGATTGCGGCGGCGAGTTCTCCGCCTGAGAGCACGAAATCGCCGATGGAGATTTCATCGGTGGCGAGATGCTCGGCGACGCGTTCGTCTACGCCTTCGTAACGGCCGCAGATGAGAATGATTCGGTCGAGTTGCGCGAAGTGGCGCGCGGTTTCCTGGCGGAAGAGTTTGCCGGCGGCTGAGAGCAGGACGATGGCTGTGCGAGCGGGCGGATTTGCGTCGGAGGCTGGACCGACGAGCGATTCGACGGCGTCGAATAGCGGCTCACATTTCATGACCATGCCTTCACCGCCGCCGAATGGGCGGTCGTCCACCGTGCGGTGGCGATCGTGGGTGAAATTGCGCAGGTCGTGGATGTGCGTTTCGATCAGGCGGGCTTCGCGGGCGCGGCGAACGATGCCGTAATCGAGCGGGCCGGTGAAAAATTCGGGGAAGATTGTGATGAGATCGAAGCGCATTGGTGCTAATGCTACCTCAACTGGCATTCCTTCAGGGGCTAAAGCCCCCGCGCTGATTGTCTGTTTTTTTCCGCAGTTGAAACCGCGGGCTACAACGACGGCGTGATTGAAATCCGTAGAGAAACTTGAAACGTCGCTTGGACCGATGCATTGAGGATCGCGCAGTTATTCGAGATTCAAATCGCGGAGGCCTTCGGGTAACACAACATCTATCCGGCTTTTGGCGGTGTCGATCTGAACGCAAATTTCTTGGGCGAGCGGGATCAATAGTTCGCCTTGCGGGGAATCCACTTCTAGCAGGGGCGTTCCCTTTAATTCTTCGCCTGGAAATTGCACGTCGCGCACTTGGCCGATTCGTTTTCCGCTGTCGCGTTCGTAGACTTCACAGCCGACTAGATCGCTTACGTAGAAGCTGCCGGCCGGGAGAGCTATGCGTTCGGTGAGCAGGATTTGAACTTCGAGGCCAACCAGTTTCTCGGCGTCGGAGATTGACTGGGAGCCCTCGAAAAGGAAAATGGCCTGGCCGCCGCGGCTGTGGCTTAGCCAGCAGGAGCGAACGAGAACGCTGCGCGGTGGCTCGGTGCGCCCATTCCACAATTGCGCGGATTTCAAACGAGTGAGGCGGTCAGGAAAATCGGTGAGGATTTCTGCAGCCACTTCGCCGCGCCTTCCGTGCGGGCGCAGGATGCGCGCCACAGTGACGCGGTTGGAGTGAGGTAAATGCTCGATACGCGCTACTCGAGAATTTCCAACGTGAACCGCTTCCGCAATTTCATTCCGGCCGCACCGAGCAGCGTGCGGATCGACTTCGCGGTCCGGCCCTGGCGGCCTATCACTTTGCCCAAATCTTCGGGGTGGACTCGGAGTTCCAGCACGGTTACCTGCTCACCTTCCACTGAGTTAACCTGTACCTCATCCGGATGATCGACAAGCGCCTTCGCAATTGACTCGACGAGCTCTCTCATCGCGAACCCTCCGCAGCGTGGCGAATAAAAATGAATTCGCCCGAACATGCACGTGAACTAAGCACATATCTCGGCTGGGAGTGAGACGGCTCAGGCAGGCTTCTGGTTCCGTAGGAAGCTGCGAACGGTGTCGCTGGGCTGCGCGCCCTTGCTGATCCAATATTGTGCGCGCTCGCGGTCGAGCTCGATCGCCGCAGGCTTCTTAAGGGGATCGTAAGTCCCGATTATTTCGACAAAGCGCCCGTTGCGCGGTCGAGTCTTCTCGGTCACGATCACGCGGTAAAAGGGACGCTTCTTCTTACCAAATCGGGCCAAGCGAATCATCAACACTAGAAATTCCTCCTGAGTGTAATCTTAGCATTATAAGGGAACCAATGAGCATCACCTATCAATAATCTGAAGCCTGACTTAGGGGTTTCACAGTAGGCGGTCCGAAGGCCTACTTTTCGCCTGCGAGGCCCGGCGGCGGCTTCATGCCCGCAAACTTGCCGAGGCCCCGCATTTTCGTTTTTGCGAAGCTGCCGTACTGCTTCATCATGCGGCGCATGTCTGAGTACTGCTTCAGGACCTGGTTTACTTCCTGTACGGAGGTGCCGCTGCCGCGGGCGATTCGCTTGCGGCGCTTGCCATCGATCAGGCGATCGTCGGAGCGCTCGGCGGCGGTCATGGAATTGATGATGGCTTCGACGGAGGTGAGGCGCTTCTCGTCGATTTCGGTGTTCTTTGGAAGATTTGCGAATGGGCCCACTTTGGGGAGCATGCCCATTAGCTGTTCGAGCGAACCCATCTTTTTGATCTGGCGGAGCTGGTCGCGAAAATCTTCCAGGGTGAAATCGTTTTCGCGGAGCTTGCGTTCAAGCTCACGGGCCTTCTTTTCGTCTATGTGCTTTTCGGCTTTTTCGATCAGGCCGAGGACATCGCCCATGCCCAGAATGCGGGAGACGATGCGGTCGGGATAGAAGGGCTCGAGGGCATCGTATTTTTCACCGATGCCGACAAATTTTACCGGCGCGCCGGAAACTTTGCGGATCGAGAGGGCCGCTCCGCCTCGCGCGTCGCCATCGAGCTTCGTGAGGACCACGCCGGTGATCCCGAGCTGTTTGTGAAATTCGCCGGCGGAGCGCACGGCGTCCTGGCCGATCATGGCGTCCGCGACGAATAGGATTTCCGCGGGGTTCAGTTCACGCTTCAGCATCTGCAATTCGTTCATCAGCTCGGAATCGATGTGGAGGCGACCGGCGGTGTCGACGAGGATCACGTCGTTGGCAGAAAGTTTTGCTTCGCGCACGGCGCCGCGCACGATTTCGAGGGGCTTGTCGGTTCCGGTTCCCGGCCAGCACGGAGTGCCGGTGGCGCGGGCGACTTGCGCGAGTTGTTCGCGAGCGGCGGGGCGATAGACGTCGGTGGAAACGACCATCGGGCGATGGCCGTGTTCACTGAGCCATTTGCCCATTTTTCCGGTGGAGGTGGTTTTGCCGGAGCCTTGCAGGCCGACGACGAGCCAGATCGAAGGTGGACGCGAGCCGAATTGCGGTTTCGCTTCGCGGCCGAGGAGATCGGCGAGTTCGTCGCGAACGATTTTCACCACTTGCTGATCGGGCGAAAGTTGAAGCAGAACTTCCTGGCCGAGGGCTTTTTCGCGGACGTGAGCGATGAATTCGTCAGCGACGCCGAGGTTCACGTCGCCATCTAGGAGCGCTTCGCGGATTTCGGCGAGGCCGGCGTCGAGATGCTCGTCGGTGAGCTTGCCCTGGCCGCGCATGTTCTTGAAGGCGCGTTGTAATTTTTCGGTGAGCGTTTCAAACATGCTGGAGACTCGCTAGCCGGCCCCTTGTTTGGCTGCGTCGGCGCGTTTGGCTGGTGGCGCGGCAGTGCTCTTCAAGAGCGCGCTGATTTCTGCGGACGTGATGGTGTCGTCGACGAAAGCGAATGTGCCCTTTTCCTTCATTTCCGTTGCGGCTTTGAGAAAAGCGCCGATGGCGACGCGAGAGAGCGCCGCGCCGAGGCTGATTCGCCGCGCGCCTGCTGCGACGAGATCGGCGACCGGGAAATTGAGTCCTTTGATTCCGGCGAGAGCGTTCACCGGCTTCGGAGCGACGGCGGCGCAGACTTCGCGGATCGCTTCGAGGCTCGGCAGGCCGGGGGCGTAGAGCACATCGGCTCCGGCAGCGGCGAAGGCCTGGAGGCGGCGGATGGTGTCGTCCAGATCATTGCGGCCGTGAAGATAATTTTCGGCGCGGGCGGTGAGCGTGAAAGGAAACGGCAGGGCACGCGCGGCTTCGACGGCGGCGGCAACGCGCTCGACGGCATGGGCGTGATCGTAAATCGGGCGGCTTTCGTTGCCGGTAGCGTCTTCGACTGAGCCACCCACGATTCCTGTGGCACCGGCGAGGCGAATCGTTTGCGCGACGAATCGTGGGACGTGACCGAAGGTATTTTCGAGATCGGCGCTGACCGGAAGATCGGTGGCTGCGGCAATCGCGGCACTATGCGCGAGGGCTTCTTCGCGTTTTACTTCGCCATCGCCGCGACCAAGGGTGAAAGCGAAGCCGGCGCTTGTGGTTGCGAGAGCTTCGAAACCGAGACCGGCGAGCATGCGGGCGGAGCCCGTGTCCCACGGATTCGGGATGATGAAGGCACCGAGTCGCGTGGGGCCGAGCGGGCTGCTCGGTTGGCCGACTTGAGCCGTGAGGCCGTGAAGTGTGCGGAACTTGATTGCTTTATCGAGCTGACTGAGATTCATTCGATTCTCTTTTCAGGGCGCGAGGTGCGCGGCTACAGGAGGCAGTTTGCCGCCGATTAGAAATTGGTAAGTGATTGATTCGCAGCGTGATAGGCGAAGATTTAATCGCGGTACCGTGTATTAAAATCTGTTGCGCCGCCGATTTCGGCGAACGAGTGGCGGCGGGCGCCTTGTGCTCGGCCCGATTGGCAGAGCCGCTGAGGACGAGTACTCCCCTGCGACTCACTCCACTCGACCCGTCCGAATTTGCGATTCGATTCATAGCCATCATTAGGCTAGCACGATAAAGGAATGATGCAAGTGGCTAGAAGGCATCGGGATTTCCGTGCACAAGAAGTGGGAAGCTACGTTGCAGACGAGGAAGCGTTTTGCATACGACAACTTGTTCAGAAAATTAATGCGCGGCGGAGGGACGTGGAGTAGGATGCGCGCATGGTGCGCAAAGTGTTGCGGCTTTGCGAGGAGGAAGTGCGGCGCGTGGTCGGGGCGATTGTAGCGATGTGGGAACACGCGCGCGAGCTTGACGAGCAGGCGTTGCGCTCGTTGGGCATTGCTCCTCGCGAGCCTCGCCACTAGAATTTGCCGGCCCGTGAGGTCCTGGCCTCATAGACTGGCGGCTAGGTGTCGGCGGCGGGTTTCTTCTGCGGTGGAGTTAACCTTCCTCGGTTGTTCGGTGATGCCAAGATTCTGCGGTTGGGGATCCTTCGCTGTGCTCCCTTCGTTCCTCAGGACAGGCAGGATGATAGAGCAAAAGCCCACGATGAAAAATTCGTCGTCGTGGCGACCTGTGTACGGACTCACGGGCTTTCTTTTGTTGTTGAGATCACGCCAAGATTCTGCGGTTGACCAGCGCCGAGTCCGATTTCGTGCGGTTGCCAAGCACTATGATGCCGGTGCGTTCTTACTTGTGGCACAGGCAGGAATGCCTGTGCTACTGAAATGCGAACGCCGATTAGGGTTGGATTTGGACTAGGTCGGGGGCGGGTTTGGGGGCTTGGTTGCCAGGGCGCCAGCGCGATGGATGGATTGAGCTAGCGCGGAGTCTGTTGACGAAGAGGCCCGTGTTGATGGAGCCGGAGACGAAGTGGCCGACCTTAAGAGGTCCTACCACTTTTTCGGTTCGGATCCAGTGGAGGCCGCTGCTGATGGCGCAGCCGCATTGCGAGCAATCGGGAGTGCCACCAAAAACGCAGGGTTCGACGCGGCTCTTGAGATCGGCGGAATAATTGGCGGACATTTTCGCGAACAAGCAGTCGTCGGGATTTTTCGGAGGGCGAAGCAAAGCCTTGGCCATACCCGGCTTGAAGAGAAATTTTGGATATTTCTTGTAAAGAATCGGCAGTTCGCGAGCGAGGGTTTCGCGATCGGCCGGCAGGAGTGTCTCGGGGCTTTGTTCCCCGATCTGCGGCGTGTAAACGCTGACCCAGATGCGATCGACTTCAGGGCGCGCGCTCCAGAACGCGGCATACTCTTCAAGGTAGCCGGGGCGTTCGAGCATCGGGCGCGTAATCGTCCAATGGATATTGATCTCGAGGCCTTCGATATTTTTCAGGATGCGCTCGTAGGTAGCCGGCTTGCGGCGAATATCGTGATGCTCGGGAAGGCCGTCGATCGAGACAGCGACGCGGACCCGCCGGAGCTTCATCCACTCGACGGGAATGGGAATCACAGCGCTCGTGACTACCAGCGTGAAAATGTTCATACCGCTAAGAATCGGGAGAATGCGGCTGAGTTCCTTGTGACGGACGAGTGGTTCGCCGCCGACCAGCGAAACGTGGATCGGCTTGTGCTTGCGGACGAGATCGACGACGCCATCGACGAGAGCATCGCCGCGAAGATCGTTGAGCTGGCGAAGCGTGGTTTCGCCGCCGAGATGCGAGTCACCGTAAGCGTAACAGCCCGGACAGGTGAGCGGACATTCACGAGTGATTTCGATCGAGAGCATGGGGACTTTGCCAGTGAGAATATTTCCCCAGGCGGACAGAATTTCGCGCTTGGTGATACTCGGATTCGGAGTGGCAGATGGCATGGACCACATTATGACGCAAACGGGTCAGAAAAGTTTCAACGGTTGCTTGTGAGGATACCCGAAAACTAAAGTTGCCTGGCCCGCATTGTCAGCCAGGTCGATGAGTTCGTATTCAGACGGCGTCAGTCTCAGGTCAGCGGACGCAGCGCGCCCTCGGCAAACTCGAACTCGACGCGCAAAATCCAGTCGAAATGAAATTTCTCTTTCACGAACCATTTTTCGAGGTCTTCCCGCGACGCCGCCTCGAACTCCACCATCATCTTGCCTTCCTGCATGTTCACCAGGACGCGCTTTGCCGTCACCGCTGTGGCCGCCGCGATTCGCTTCCCCAATTCCTCCGCGCCTTGCCGGGTGAGGCAAGCCAGCGTGTGCTGCGAGATGTAACGAGCCATTTGGATCTCCTCGCCAGATAAATTGGCAGCGCGCGGTTCGAAGCGGCAATATCGAGCCGGCACGAACCAGCTCGGGGCGAATCGGGCCAGAATTAATCGAAGCAGCGCGAATCGAATCTCATCGGATACACTGTGCCGGGAGAAAAAGCAAATGCCCGAACCGCGCACGGCCCATCCCTATTATCTCTACGACGCAATTCATGCGCAGGCCGCGCTCATCGAGAAAGTTTTCGCGCGACGCGACGCGATCGAGCGCGCGGCCGCCGCGATGGCGGAAAAAGAGCGCATCACGTTCGTCGGCATAGGAACTTCGCTTCATGCCGCGCAGATCGCAGAACTTTGGATGCGCGAATTCACCGCCGGACGCATCTGGCCGCATTTCGAGCAATCCTTCGAACTCGTGAACCATACGATCGCGTTTGGTCCGCGCGACGCGGTCGTTGTCATCACACACACTGGTACCACGAGCGCGTCGATCGCAGCCTTGCGAGCCGCGCGAGGGGCCGGAGCACTCACCGTCGCCGTCACTGGAGAAATGAGCGGAACGGAAATTCGTGGCGCCGATTTCCACATCGAAACTTGTGACCAGGAAGTTTCGTTCGCCTACACCAAGAGCTACTCGACAGCGCTCGCGGCTCTGGCGCTCATGATTTTGCGCATCGCGGAGCGCAAGAAGCTCTCAGCGACCGGAATCGATGGGGGTGCCGTCGAGCGCATGCCCGAATTCATTCGGCAAGCGCTCACTCTCGAGCCTCAGATTCGCCAAATCGCCAAGAACGTCGCACCGCTCTCGCGCATCGTTCTTTTCGGCACAGGAGTCGGCTGGCCCACTGCCCGCGAAGGTGCCCTGAAAATTAAAGAGAGTTGTTACATCGCGGCCGAAGGATTCGAAACCGAAGAAGTGCTGCACGGCCCATTTTCAGAGATTGATTCGCGCGCCGCCCTGATAGGCCTTCTCACTGGAAGATCCAGTGATGCCCGTGCTCGCCAAATTCTGCGTGCCGCAGGTGAAGTTAAAACGCTCCGTGTCGCCATCGCTACGCCTTCAGCAAATCACGAAATCTCCGCCGAGCACACTCTCGTCGTGCCTGAAGCGGGCCCTGCATCGGGCGAGTGGCTCGCCGCCTTCACGCACCTCGTTCCACTGCAATTGCTTAATTATTTCATTGCACTCGAACGCGGCCTGAATCCAGACACGGGTCGCCAGGACCAACCGGCGCACGCCACCGCAAGCCGCCACTACAAATATTAACGTGCGCTTTCGCCTGTCCACGCGAACAGGAGTCTCTCTTCGACAACAACGCGGGCTTGACTTCAACGCCGGCTGCTCCCCAGCGCCTACAATTGTTACAACGTTTCCCGGGGAGTGTGCCATGAAGCGATCGGTTGTTATTTTTCTTGTGGTCGCAGCGCTTGCTTTTGCAGTTGCCGCCGACACGAAAGGCATCGGAACCCTTGCGGGGACGGTGATCGGGCCTGGGGGAAAGCCTGTGGCGGGCGCGCGCGTCACCTCACAGGGAGCAGACGGCACGAAGCCCAAGTTGACAATCACCAATGGCGACGGCCGTTTTTTCTTTCCTCAACTCGAGAAGGGCTATTACGATGTGCGCGCGTATCATGCCGGTGCGTGGACCAATTGGAAGCACAATGTCGAGGTGAAAATTGGCCAACAAACGGAAGTGAAGTTGCAACTGCCGCCCCAAACAACAAACTAGAGTGATGAAAGAATTCGAATGGAGGCACCCAACATGCGGAAACCGATAATCGCAATCGTGGGAACGCTCATGATCGCTTCGCTCGCTTTCGGAGCGCAGCAAAAGATGGCGGTTCCTGTCGGTACGCTCGAAGGAATCGTGGTCGACGCGCACAACAACCCCGTCGCCAATGCCAGCGTCACGATTCAAACGTCCGACGGCCACCAGCCGCACGCAACTCGCACCGATTCAGAAGGCCACTTCCAATTCGCGCGCTGGGAAACCGGGCAATATGACCTGCGTGCCTATTCCAATGGCGTTTTCTCCGAGTGGGAGAAACGCATCATGATTCGTTCGAAGAAGCCCACACAAATCACACTGCGACTTCCAGACGCAAAGTAACCCGAAGCCCGGAATTCTTCGCCCCATTCTCTGTTCGCCGAGCCGCGCTCGTCAGCGACATGCCCGCCAGCTCGATCACTTTGTGATTGCACCGCTTGGGACTTCCTAAGAATATACCTCCGCACCGTCAACGACAGGGATGGGCGCGCCGGTTCGATTGTAAAAGCGACGGGTGTGCATCCAGACCGGCGTCGAGGAGGGACGATGAACGTGAGCGTAAATATCAATATGGTAACTACGACGTTTGAGTTGCCGGGTTATCGGGTGGTCAAGAATCTGGGGCTGGTGCGCGGAGTGACGGTGCGGTCGAGAAGTATCTTCGGGACAATCGGAGCATCGCTCGAGACATTGGTGGGCGGGAACATCACTTTGTTCGAGGAGATGTGCGAAAAGACGCGGGAAGAAGCGCTGGAGCTGATGATGCAGCATGCGATCGAGCGCGGGGCGAACGCCGTGGTCGGAGTACGTTACGACGCGACCGAGGTGATGCAGGGTGTGACGGAGGTGCTGGCGTACGGCTCGGCGGTGCAAGTGCAACCGGCATGAGTCTGCATGAATGATGGCGCAGACTCTTCGGGCGGAATAGAATGGGGGGTTGGGGCGAGGCGGAGATTCTAGTCAGGAGGCATTGATGTTGATGAGGCCGGTGGAAACTGCGCAGGCGATCGGAATGCATAGGCGCGCGAGACGCGGGAGCAGAATTCTTTTGGCGATGGCGGGTATGGCGCTGTTCGTGTGCACGAGCGTTCTGGCGGTCGAGAAGCCAAAGACCGAGACTGTGCAGTTCAAAAGCGGAGATCAGACCATCAGTGGATTCCTGGCCTCGCCGGAGAAGGATGGAAAGCATCCGGCAATGATCGTGATTCATGAGTGGTGGGGGCTGAATGATTGGGTAAAAGAGCAGGCAGAAAAACTGGCAGGACAGGGTTATGTGTCGCTGGCGGTTGATTTGTATCGCGGGAAGATCGCGACTGATCCCGGAGAAGCGCACGAACTGATGCGCGGTTTACCACAAGACCGCGCGATCAAGGACCTGAAAGCAGCGTTCGACTATCTAGCGACGCGACCGGACGTGAAGGCAGAGAGTATCGGCGTAATCGGGTGGTGCATGGGTGGGGGACTGGCGATTCAGCTGGCGGCGCACGAACCACGGCTGAAAGCGTGTGTGGTGAATTACGGAGCGCTGCCCACCGATCCGGCCGACCTGCAGAGTATTGGGGCGGCGGTCCTTGGGAATTTCGGAGCGCTCGACAAAGGCATCACGCCGGACGACGTGAAGGCATTTCAAGTATCAATGACGAAATTTCGCAAGTTCGTCAGCTTGAAAATCTACGATAACGCCGGACATGGATTCGAGAATCCGAACAACACAGATGCCTACCGGCCGGAAGCGGCGGCGGATGCGTGGAATCGCACCGTAGTGTTTTTGAAAGCGGCTGTGAAATAGGCGGAAGGTGTCACTTCGCTCCAGATTGTAACCTTTTCGAAACCCGTCCCTCGGTACAAGATAACTTTGAAGGCAATCCAATTTCAATTTGGCCGCCCGAGCCTTGCCTCCTGCGGCGTACACGCGTACGCTTGAAGATGCATTTCAGGCAGAAGATTTGAACGAGACATTCAACAACGAGCGCGCCGTGATCCCGCGACCTGACAACTCCGTATCCATTGACGAGCGGCGGCCGGTGAGCCACGGCTTGCGGCTCGCGATTTTTTCGTCGGTCATTGCACTACCACTGGCCTTTTTCGTGGCATTGAAACCGACGTCCGCCCGTGTGGTCTGGGAACAGTTTGCTCGAATGATCGAGTTAAAGGGCGCCGACGGAATTGCCGCCGCCGCTAAATTTCCAGCTACGACGGACGTGAATTTGGCTGATTTATCGCCGCAAGCGCAGGCCGAATTGCTCTTCGAAGAAGCCACGAGCGACTACGATACGGCCGGCCCGCAGCTTTCCTCTCGGATGGATGACTGGCGGGGGAAATTGACCATGAGCCCCCGTCTGACGAGTCTGCTAGATTCCGGGCTGAACTCGCCCGATTTGCGAGTGCGGGCGGCGGCGATTGAAATGGAACTGGTTGCTTACAATCTTCCAAAAACGCGGGGCAGTTCGGACCTTTTGATCGAGCGTATCGCGACCGATCCGGCAGGACGTTCATGGGCGCTATGGATGCTCGGGGCGATTGGAAATCGCGGTATCGAGCCTGAAACGGCGCTTCGAACGTTGAGTCGGTATTCGCGTGATCCTGATGAGAAAAATCGCTACTGGGCGGTGGAGGGCTTGTCGCTGCTGGGGACCGATGCGACGATTCAACCGCTGCTCGATATTTTCCGCAACGATCCTTCGATCGAAGTGCGCCAAAGAGCTGGATCCGCGCTGGCACAATCGGGAATGTTGACCAAGCGGCAGAGGCTTGCTGCCGTCCCGACGTTGCTGCAATTCGGCGAAGATCCTTCGCTCGATTCCAACACGCGGAATTGGACGTATCAGGCGCTGCGCGAAATTACGGGCGCGCATTACGGAACCAATCCGACCGATTGGCGCGAGTGGTGGGCCGAGAACGCGGCGCGCTAAACTCCTTCTTTTCCTTCAATTGCGTAGCTCCGTCGGGACCTAGGACTAGTACCTTATCGTTTACAGTTCGATACACAGACTTCCGAACTTTACTGACAAGTTCGCCAACATGACGGACTTTATTGAGTCGCGAGCCGGAACTCAGGGGCCGGCAACGACGACAAATCGGTTTTTATTTTTGCGAAGAAGTGCGCACCGCTTCGCGCGCGAAGGGAGTTCAATGGGCATTTCTCCAGGCATGCAGAGTGGGGGATCAGGTGCAGCAATCAGACCGGCAATTTCCACGGCGCGAAAGCGCGGCGAGCATCAATTTCCGGGAAAGCTTTTTGTCGTCGAGGGGATCGACGGCTCGGGCAAATCGACGCAACTGAGTTTGCTGCATAAGTGGCTGCAATCGAGAGGCTACGGGGTCGTGTTCAGCGAATGGAATTCGTCACCACTGGTGAAAGACACGACGAAGCTGGGCAAAAAGAAAAAGCTGCTGACGCCTGCGACTTTCTCGCTGATCCATTCGACGGATTTTGCAGACCGGACGGAGCGCAGCATCCTGCCGCTGCTGAAGGCGGGAGCCGTGGTGCTGTGTGACCGATATATGTACACGGCTTTCGCGCGGGATGTGGCACGGGGAATGGATCGCGAATGGGTGCGCGAGCTGTACGGATTCGCGGTGCAGCCGACGGTGGCGTTCTATTTTCGTGTTCCGTTGGAAACAGCTATCGGCCGGCTGCTGGACGCGCGGGACGGATTCAAATTCTACGAAGCGGGAATGGACTTGGGGCTCAGCGATGACGCGGAAGAGAGCTTCCGCCTGTTTCAAGGCCGCATCATTGACGAGTACGAAAAGATGATTCCCGAATTTGGGCTTACCGTGATCGACGCAACTCTTCCGATCGAGATTCAGCAGACGCGCGTGAGGCAGATCGTGAAGTCGCACATCGCCAACTTAGCAGAATTGAGGATGCAGCCATGAGAGAAACGTATGGAAAAATCCTGCCCGGCATGGATCTTTCGAATTTCAGCGGAAAGCTGATTGTGATCGAAGGCACCGACGGCGCGGGACGCACGACGCAGATCGAGCTTTTGAAGCCGTGGCTCGAAGAGCTGGGACACGCGGTGCTTGATACGGGTATGACGCGTTCGACGCTGGCCGGCGATGGAATCCGCCGCGCGAAGGAAGGAGTGAATCTCGGGCGCGTGACGCAGAGCCTTTTTTACGCGACCGATTTTGTGGACCGGTTCGAGAACGAAATCGTGCCGGCGCTACGGGCTGGATTTATCGTGCTGACCGACCGTTACGTGTATTCGCTGATGGCGCGCGCGATGGTGCGTGGAGCAGATGCGCGGTGGATTCGCAGCATCTACAGCGTGGCGCTAAAGCCGGACGCTGTATTCTATCTGCGCCTGGGAATCGAGCAGTTGGTGCCACGCGTTGTCTTTTCGCGCGGGTTCGACTACTGGGAATCGGGGATGGATTTGTATCCCGGGCAAGATATGTACGAGAGCTTCTGCAATTATCAGGCGGCGCTGCTGGCGGAATTTGACCGGCTGAGCGAAGAATTTAAATTTGAGACGGTGGACGCTTCGGCGGATGCTCGAAACGTCTTCTCACAACTAAAAGCGAAAATACTAGCGCTGCTTGAAAACGATTCGCGGAAACAATTTGTTTCGATGCTGGCAATGCGAGCCGTCGGTGGAATCATGCTGAAGGCCGAGGAAGATGCAATTGCGGCGGCTGCGCGCAAGCATTCCGTGACACGCGATCTGGAACTCGTTTCCCAGCCGTTCGCAGCGCACACCGCTAACGGAAACGGAAATGGCCATTCCGCGATTCAGAATTTGAAGCCGTGAGCCTCGGAAAGACCGAATATACTCAGCGCAAGTAGCCCCAGTTGTGCAGGCGATCGCTGTCTTCCTCCCAGCGGTCGCCGATGTCGGTGCGGTAATACATGTTGGGAATCAAGACATTTTTGATGCGCGAGTAGACCTGCGCCTGGGCTTGCTTCATGGTTTGCCCGGTACCGATTACGATCAAGATCACGCCCGACGTTCCAGCGATGAGCCATTGGCCGTTAATCTGCTTCACGTCTTCGATATGAATTTCGTCCGCGGGTGGTTTCTTGAAGATGATCGCGGAGTTTTTTGAGAACGAGTCGAAGGTCTCGTCATCGTCAAAAGGAAACGGCGGAACTACGATGCGAACGCCGATCTGAAAGCCGCTGCGCACTTTGAGTTTCGGATCCGCGCCGTTCGCCAGATCCCAGAAAAACTGGCCGATAGGCGTAATCATGCCGGCCTGCTGAATGCTAATCGTCGGATAGCCGAAGCGGGCGGTAAATTCGAGCGGATAAATTCCGTTGTTGTTAACAATGCAGTTCAGATCGATGTAGCCGACGTATCCTTCTTCTGCGAGTTTGGGCTCCATCTTGAGAAGCGTTTGATTGAAAAGATGGTTTGGGCCGCTCCAGAACATTGAAGTACCCATTTCGCCGGTCGGCGGCCCGATATCGCCGGGGAATAGCTTCTTGTGCTCGAAATTGATGTTGATTGGATTGATGAAGTTCTTACCGTTAAAAAAAGCGCCCACGGCAACTTCCACTCCGATCATCCGGCGTTGGAGTTGAAAAACCTTAATTTCATCGGAGAAGGCGCGCTTGTAGGCTTCGAGCATTCGGATTACGTCTTGCCCGTCTTCCTCTTCCCCGACGAAGAGGCGACGTTTCACGTTTTGCGCTTCGCCGCTGGGCTTGATGACGTAGCGTCCGGGATTCTGCGTCACGTGGTCGACCGCATTGTCGAAAGATTCGAATTCGGCGTAGGGAATGATGTTGACGCCGGCTTTCTTCAGTTCCTCCTGGCCGAATGATCGGTCGTCTTCGAGTTTGTCGCTATAGGCGGTACCGCCGATGACGGGCTTGCCTTCTTTGCGCAGCGCCTGCGCTTTCTCGCCCTGGCCAAGCGTGTCATCGAACACGATGATGTCCGCCCACTCTTTATCTTTTTCCCAGTCTTTCGATTTGGCGACGAAGCCGTCCGCTATGTCGCGCTCCTTCTTGTCGCCGATGAAGTAGCGGACTTCGTGGCCTTCTTTGGAAACTTGCCAGGCGATGTCGCTGATTAAGCCGGTGAGGGAGACAAACAGGAAATTTTTCTTATCCATCGAGCCTCTGTGTGGTGAATTAGGACGGCAAGTTTACATGAGCCGAAGGCAAGAGAAATATTGAAATTGGATTAAATTCGCCGGGCGGCCTTGGAGAGTTTAGACCGCAATTTATAACGAGGGGGCGAGTGATTGTTCGGAAAATCAGGGCCGCATCATCACTTCGTTCGGTCTGGAAGGCAGCGTGAAATTCGCCCCCCGCTCCTGATTCAGTTTCAGAGTCGCGGGGACGTCCAAGGCAGCAATCGGAACCCTCCGCGTCCACGATCCGCTGGTCCAATAGTCCGAGTTGGCATAGAGAGTCGTGCCCACGATTAGATATTTTTCGATTTCTTCCTTGTGCCCGTCGCGAAACACGAGGACGGCGGATGGAAGTACGCTGGCCGCCGGCTGGGTTGCCTTAGTTGTTGCCTGAGTTCGGCGAGGGCTACCGGCAGGACTAGAAGGCACTGGATTAGATGCCGGCTCTGCTGTTGGCTGGACGGATTGTTCACCAGTCTGCGACTCGCCGTAATTCGTGAGACGCACCCAATGATCGCCTTGGAATTCGAGCACCAGCCCCGGACTCGACGCTGGCGACGGCGGGACCGGTTGAACGGCGGGCTCGAAGTTCTGCGGCGAAGGTCCTTCGCTTGAACCCGGCTCGGAATCGTAATCGGAATAGAAGTATGGCGCGTAGCCCGAGCCGTCGAAAAATCGGTGCGAGTGGCGCGGGCGGACGGAATTTGTTCTCATCTGGCGACCAGTGAATGTGGCGTGTCCCTGTGCATCTGCAGAGGACGCGAAGACCATCGCTACGAGCATCGCAAGAGGCAGCGCGATTAGACGATTAATCATGCGCTGGTCTCGTTTTTAACCATGGACGTCCACCGCACTTTCTGTTCCACCTTACTTCCGCCACATCCCTTATAGTCGCCGCGGTGGCCGGAGTCAACTTTCAACCCGCGTTTCGCGGCTGTTACATTGGATGAACGATATCGCCATACAGATAGCCTCCGGGAAAACTTGCGGAGGTTGTCGCCGTGAACTTCGATCCGCTGCAGGGTATTCGGGCGCTGGAAGATGTGAGATCCGTCAAGGTTTACGTGCGCAAGTGATGTGGTAGGCCCGTGCGGGCTCGAACCGCAGACCTCTACCGTGTCAATTATGAGGTACTTGAGTTAAATCCCTTTGCCTGTCTTGCTTTTCCGGTTTACGAGCACAGAAAATTCCCAGAAATAGCTTAGTTTTGGTGACGAGTTGGTGACGAGTTTTCATTCGGTGGCCGAAATTTTTGACACATGATGATCGGTAGCATCCCGCCGGCCGCGATTTTGCCGGGCTTCGAATATGCTCGTTTTGAGCCGATTCTGAAAGCCGCTTTAGTCAAAACGACTTCCGCGTTCTATTGATGTGAATCCTTATTGGGGTCGATACAGTAGTAGAAATTCGCCGGAAACTCAGCGATCCGTCGTGACGTGAAGGCTTAGAGCCTGCTAGTGCCGAAGTGGGGCAGCGTTATCTAATCGAAGGTTCGATTCGAAACAAAAGCGGAGCCAGCAGTGAAATCTAACCTGTTCGATAGTTCTATTCTTACTTCCGCACAGCAAGCGGTCGAATTCGTTAGCAATATTCTTGAATCTTCCACGGAGTATTCGGTTATTGGCAAGGACCTGGACGGAAAAATTCTGCTCTGGAACGAAGGCGCGCGCCGTATGTACGGGTATGAGGCCGAGGAGATAGTCGGAAGACTGAATTCAGAGGTCCTGCACACACCCGAAGATGTTGCAGTGGGGAAGCCGCGCGAAATAATGGAGGCAGCGCTTCGCGAAGGAAAATGGGAGGGGGTGATTGGGCGTGTGCGGAAGGATGGCAGGCGGATCAGCGCGCGCGTAGTGATAACGCCCAGGCACGATAGCCAAGGAAAGCCCATCGGTTTCTTGCTTATTTCCAAGGATGTCTCGCACGAGATTCGTTTCATCCAGGAGATTCGCAAGACCAAGTTATTTGACAACGCAATCGTGGGGAATGCTAAGGAAGCGGTCGATTTCATTGCAAATATTCTGGAGTCGTCGACGGAGTACTCGATCATCGGTAAAGACTTGGACGGGAAGATCCTGCTTTGGAACGAGGGCGCGCGAAGGCTTTATGGGTACGAACCCGAAGAAGTGGTGGGAAAAGCGAACTCATCGATTCTGCATGCCCCGGAGGATGTCGCAACAGGCAAACCTCGGGAGTTGCTGGACGCGGCTCTGCGCGACGGAAAATGGGAAGGGACGATTCACCGGCGACGCAAGAACGGCGCACAATTTACGGCGCGGGTAGTCATCACCCCTCGATTGGACTCCTCTCGAAAGGCAATTGGATTTCTGCTCATTTCCAAGGATATTTCAGACGAAATCCGCCTCACCGAAGAAGTAAAGGCCACCCAGTTCTACACGCGCTCTCTAATCGAATCCAATATCGATGCACTGATGACCACCGATCCCCTGGGGATCATCAGCGACGTCAACCAGCAGATGGTGGCGTTAACAGGCTATTCGCGCGAGGAGCTCATCGGTACCCCGTTCAAGAATTTCTTTACGGATCCCGAGCCGCGCGGAGGAAGGCATCCGGCTGGTATTGCGAGAGGGGCGAGTAACGAACTACGAGTTAACGGCCAAGGCCAAGGATGGCCGCGCCACGGTCGTTTCCTATAATGCCTCCACGTTTCGCGATGCAACGGGAAAGCTTCAGGGCGTATTTGCCGCCGCACGCGACATCACCGAACAAAAGAAGCTTGAACAACAACTTCGCGAATCGGAGGCCTACAACCGCGGTCTAATCGAGGCCTCGGTGGACGGATTGATCACCGTCGATCCGTCCGGAACCATTTCCGATGTGAACGAGCAAATGTGCCGCATGTCCGCATTCTCCCGCGAGGAGCTGATCGGAACGCCTTTCGCAGATTATTTCCAGGACCCTGAGCGGGCTACGGCTGGCGTGAAAGAGACGTTTGAAAAGGGCGTCGTCACAGAATATGTGCTGACGCTAGCGCGACGAGGTGAATCGCCCCTTCGTGTTTCGTTCAACGCCTCCGTCTTTCGCGATCCATCGGGAGACATTAAAGGGATCTTTGCTTCCGCTCGCGACATCACGGAACAGGCGCGCCTGCAATCCCAACTCGCCGAGGAGCGCGGCTATAACCGAGGCCTGATCGAGGCTTCGCT
The DNA here is from genome assembly GCA_963729525.1 of uncultured Acidobacteriota bacterium. Classification (GTDB taxonomy): domain Bacteria; phylum Acidobacteriota; class Terriglobia; order Acidiferrales; family UBA7541; genus Palsa-295. The sequence goes on along the minus strand of CAVSOB010000001.1, from coordinate 299,859 downwards.
CGACGGGCTCATCACGGTTGACCCCGTACTCAGCATCACGGATGTAAACGAAACGATGTGCCGCATGTCCGGCTACTCCCGCAAGGAACTGCTGGGAACGCCGTTTCATCAATACTTCACGGATACAAAGCGAGCCGCCGACGGTGTGCGCCAGACTCTTGATAAAGAAGCGGTCACAAACTACGAGCTGACCCTGCGGAGAAAAGACAACCAGGAACTGCTTGTCTCTTTCAATGCCGCCATCTTTAAGGATGAATCGGGGAAAGTCCGGGGAATATTCGCCTCTGCTCGCGACATCACGGATCAGGCTCGGCTGCAAATCCAATTGGCCGAAGAACGCGCCTATAACCGCGGCCTGATCGAAGCCTCGGTGGACGGTTTAGTGACCGTGAACGAACAGATGGTGATCACCGACGTCAACGAGACCATGAGCCAGATGGCGGAAAAATCGCGCAGCCAGCTCATTGGTTCGTTTTTCCCGGACTATTTTCTAGAACGAGAGCTCGCCTCCCAAGGAGTCCGGCTGACATTCAACAAGGGATCCGTGACGAACTACGTGCTGACGCTCCAGGCCGGATCCGGAAAGCAAATTCCCGTTTCGTTCAACGCCGCCGTTTTTCGCGATCCAAAGGGCAACGTTCGGGGCATCTTTGCCTCCGCACGCGACATAACCGCGCAAAAGCAACTGGAAGGCCAACTGCAAGCCTCGCAATTCTATTCGCGCTCGCTGATCGAATCCAATATCGACGCGCTGATGACCACCGATTCTCTCGGCATCATCACCGACGTAAACGAACAGATGGAGGCGTTGACCGAGTGCTCGCGGCAGGAGCTGATTGGCACTCCATTTAAGACTCATTTTACCGACCCGGCCCTCGCGGAAGACGGCATCCGGCTCGTGCTGGAGAAAAGCAAAGTCACCAACTACGAGCTAACAGCGCGCTCGAAGAAGGGCAAGGAAACGGTCGTTAGCTATAACGCAACGACGTTTTACGACCAGTCGGGAAAACTCCAAGGCGTGTTCGCCGCCGCACGCGACATCACCGAACAAAAGAAACTCGAGCAACAACTTCGGGATCAACAATCCTACAACCGCGGCTTGATCGAGAGCTCTGTCGACGGACTGGTCACGGTCGATCCAACCGGGATTGTATCCGACGTGAACGAGCAGATGTGCCGGATGACCGGCTATGGCCGCACGGAGTTGATCGGCAGCCCATTTGCCGGTTATTTCACCGATCCGGAGCGGGCAACCGAGGGCGTCAAACAGACGTTTGAAACCGGCGTTGTGACGGAATACGCACTGACCCTTATTTCGCGAACGCGGCGTCACCTGCAAGTGTCTTTCAACGCTTCCGTGTTTCGCGATCCGCTCGGCAATGTTCGCGGGATATTTGCTTCAGCGCGGGATATCACGGACCGCGTGCGACTGGAAGAAAAGCTGCGCGAGCAGCAAATCTATCTGCGAGGCTTAATCGAAAGCTCCGTAGATGGCCTCGTAACAGTGGATCCGACCGGTTTCATTACCGACGTAAACGAACAAATGTGCCGGATGTCGGGCTACCTGCGTGAGGAACTGATCGGGTCGGTTTTCAAGCAATATTTCACAGAGCCCGACCGCGCCGATCTGGGCGTGAAGCGAACTTTGACGGAAGCAAGTGTCACAAACTACGAGTTGGTACTCAAGTCCAAAACTGGGCGGAAGGCAACAGTCTCCTTCAATGCTTCGATTTTCCGCACTCCGGACGGGCAGGTCCAAGGTATTTTCGCGTCCGCACGCGACATCTCGGAGCAGGCTCGTCTCGGTTTGCAGCTCGCCGAACAGCAGGCCTACAACCGGTCATTGATCGAAGCTTCCGCCGATGCTCTGTTCGCTATCGCTCCCGACGGAACAATTACCGACGTAAATGAGGAAGCCACCCGCCTCTCCGGCTACTCGCGGAAACATCTGGTGAACTCCCGGTTCTCTGAATATTTTACAGAACCGGAACTGGCCCGCGCCGGGGTTTTACAAACCCTGGCCGAAAAACGAGTCATAAGCTACGAGTTGATCCTGATTACTCGCTACGGCCGAAGGATTCCGGTCAGCTTCAATGCCGGCGTATTCACCGATACGGCCGGAACAGCCCTGGGAATTTTGGCTGGAGCGCGGGATATCACTGCGCAAAAAGGCATGGAAAAGCAGCTTCGCGATTCTCAGTTCTACACGCGCTCTCTCATCGAATCCAATATCGATGCACTGATGACCACCGACCCGCTGGGCATCATTACCGACGTGAATCAACAGATGGAAGCGCTCACCGGCGGAACCCGCGACGAATTGATCGGCACGCCTTTCAAGAACTATTTCACCGATCCGCGACGGGCGGAGGAGGGCATCCGCCTGGTTCTGCGCGAGACTCGCGTAACCAACTATGAATTAACGGCCCGTTCCATGGCCGGGCACGAGACCGTGGTGAGTTATAACGCCACCACATTCAACGACCAGGCCGGCAAGCTTCAAGGTGTTTTCGCTGCCGCGCGCGATGTGACCGAACGCAAACGTTTCGAGCAAACGCTGCAAGAGAAAAACATCGAACTCGAAAATGCCAGCCTCGCCAAAGACCGCTTCCTCGCCAGCATGAGCCATGAATTGCAAACCCCGCTTAACGCGATTATAGGCTTCACCGGAACTTTGTTGATGAAGTTACCCGGGCCGCTCACGAACGACCAGGAAAAGCAACTTCGCACGATTCAGACCAGCAGTCGCCACCTGCTTTCCCTGATCAACGATCTCTTGGATCTGGCCAAGATCGAATCGGGCAAGGTCGAATTCAATCTGGAATCTTTGACTTGCCAATCCATCATCGACAACATCAGCACAACATTGCGAACTTTCGCCGAGAGCAAGACAGCTGCAACTTCGAAATTTCAGTTCCCGAATACGATCTGATGATTCGAACTCATCGTCGTTCTCTCACTCAAATCCTGATCAATCTGGCCAATAATGCCATTAAGTTTACCGACAAGGGCTCCGTGACGATCGAATTGCGCTCTCGGCGCGACAATGGCAACACCCTCGCGGAAATCACCGTGGCGGACACGGGAATCGGAATTCGACCACAGGACCAGTCAAAGCTGTTCCAGGCATTCACTCAAGTGGATAGCTCCTCCACACGCCCGTACGAAGGCACCGGTCTGGGTTTGCACGTCAGCCAGAAATTCGCCTGCCATCATTGGCGGACGCGTTTCATTCGAAAGTGAATATGGAAAAGGTAGCCGCTTCACCATTTCCCTGCCCGTCGCCGAGGAGGTTCTACGGCCCGCATACTCATAATCGAAGACAATCCCACGAACCTCCAGCTCATGGTCTATCTCCTCACTGCCTTCGGTCACCAGGCCCTGGAAGCTCACGAAGGTGCGGAGGAAATCGAGCACGCGCGGCGCGAGCAGCCCGACCTCATCCTCGTGGATATTCACATGCCTCGAATGGACGGTTACGAAGTCGCCCGCAATCCTGAGCGCCGATCCCGGAGTGCGGTCAAATCCCGCTTGTCGCAGTCACCGCGTTGGCGATGGTCGGGGACCGCGAGAGGATTTTGGCCTCCGGTTTCAGCGGCTACATTGCCAAGCCCATTGATCCAGAATCCTTTTCTGCGCAGGTTGGGAGATACCTGCTGGACAGGCACGCGCCAGTCAGGAGTTTCGCCGCCCATTTCGAGGAAGAAAGCTCCGCGGCGCCGTCTTCTCCAGGGAGGAAATTGGCAGTCGTCCTGTTCGTAGACAACACGCAAGTGAATATCGATCTTGTGCGCGGCACACTGGAACCCTCGGGCTACGAAGTTTTTGCGGCTCTCTCCGCGAAAGAGGGTCTCGACCTGGCCCTGCGCACAAAGACCCGACTTGATTCTTTCCGACGTGCACATGCCCCGCCAGGACGGCTACGAGTTCATGCGCATGGTGCAGGCCGATCCCGCCCTCGCCCAGATTCCTTTCGTGTTCTTGTCATCGTCGGTCTGGTCTACCTGGGACCAGAACGCGCCTTGCTGCAAGGAGCGAGAAAATTCATTGCTCGCCCAATCGAACCGAGCGTGCTGCTTTCAGAGCTCGCGAACTGCCTGCCAAAGGCGCGGGAGCTTGAGTATGGCAACGATTCTCGTGGTCGACGACAACGCGCTAAACCGCAGCGTGCTCACTACGCTCTTGGCCTATCGCGGGCATCGGATGGTGGAAGCTGCTGACGGACACGAAGCGATTGAGAGAACGCTGGTCGAGCGCCCCGATCTGGTAATCACCGACATCTTGATGCCCAACATGGATGGGTATCAGCTCGTCCAGAAACTGAAAGCATTGGGAGACCGAAAGCCGCAGCAATTATCTTTTACAGCGCGACGTACCTCGAAGAAGAAGCACAAGCTCTCGCCCAGGCTTGTGAGTCTCGAGGGTGATCTGCAAGCCCGCGGAGCCGGAACACATTCTGAAAGTAGTTGATGAAGCCCTCGCGCGAGAGCAAGACATAGCGCCACCGAACCCAAAAGCTTTCCATCAAAACAACGCAATCAGAGTTTTGAACAACAAACTCTACCGCAAAGTCGTGAGTTGAAGAGCTGAACGCTGCGTTGGAAAAACGAGTGCCGAACGCACCCACACCCTGGAGAAGCGACCCGCGCCTTAAAAGATGAGATTCTCGAACAGCACAAAGCCGAAGATGATGAGCGCAGAGCCGCAACGAACAGCTAAAGATGAAAGGAGAGTTTTTGTCCCACGTTTCACATGAATTGCGTTCGCCCCTAGCAGTAGTTCACCAGTTCACAACGATATTGTTGAACAAACTTAAGCTCCCTGAGCACAAACCAGAAAGAGTATCTCAAATTTCCCTCCGAAACGTAAACCAGCTTAAATACATGATTAACAACTTACTCAAGCGTACGCGCTGACACCGCTAAACTGGCGGTGCGTCGTACCACGGTTTCGATCGCCGATCTGGTCACCCAGATCGTCGATCACAAGCAGCGGCAGCCAAAGAAAAGATCATCACGTTGAAGGTCGAATCGCCGGATCAAATACCGCCCGTTTACGCGAATCCGGCCCCAGTTCTCCAAGTCCTAACCAATCTGCTGGACAACGCCTTCCAATTCTCCCCTTCGAATACTACGGTCACATTGCGGACTGAGGTTTTCGCAGACGATCCAGCTTTCGTCCTCGTTTCGATCGCTGACAACGGTTGCGGCATCGATCCGGAGCACGCCGGTCGCGTCTTCGACCGTTTATATCAGGTCAATAAACGAAATCAACAAGCCGGTCGGGTTTGGGCCTGGGGCTCTACATCTGCAAGGAGCTGATCAGCTTGCAAGGCGGAGCAATCTGGGTCAACCCCAAACGCACCGCCGGAACCACCTTTCATTTCACATTGCCAATTTTCACAATCCAAGCGTTGATTGCGCCGGTGGTGATAAAGGACTGCAAGTTCGCATCCGCCATTTCCCTCCTAACCGTCGAAGTTCGCCCCAGGACGAAGGGACAAACGGAGCGCGTGCGTGAGCGGGTGCTGCGTCAGATCCAGCAGATTTTGGAGAGAAGCATGCTCTCTGATCTGGACGTGCTTTTGCCCATGCAGAGCCGGGCGGATGTCGATCTCTTCCACATCGTGGCTCGAACGGATGAGCATGGCAGTGACGTCATGGTCTCGCGGTTTCGAGGCAGCTTTCCGGGAGCAAAGAGCTGAAAGCGCTGATGTGGACTACTCGATTTCCAGCCAAGTCATCTGCGCAACCGATGAATTCATGAAGTTATCCCCGGACCGATTCATCACTTGGTTAGCAGCCGGTATCAAGGAACGCTTAAAAATCAAAATCTCGGAGGGAGTAGAGCACAATGAACGCCAAGAAAATAATGTTGGTAGAAGATGATAAAGACACCGTCCGAGCGATGGGTGTACGCCTCAAATCGCAAGGATACAGTTTGGTTGTGGCGACGGATGCAATCTCGGCGATCAGTATGGCGCGCAAGGAAAAGCCGGACCTGATTGTCCTCGACCTGGGCCTTCCGGGCGGCGATGGATTCACTGTGATGCAACGAATCAAATCGAATTACGACCTGATGCTTGTTCCGATTATCGTCGTCAGTGCTCGCGACCCGCTAGTGAACGAAGAGCGAGCTTTGGCAGCGGGAGCCGAGGCTTTCCTGCAAAAGCCCGTTGAGAACGCGGAGTTTCTGGCGTTGATCGAGCGGGCACTCTACAAGCCTGTGCATTCGGACTAGCTCTGGCGGTATTCGCGGGCTATGGATGTGAACGGAGCCCGATTCGCGGGCAGAAAGGTTCTCTTGGCACTAATTCTCATCGTCGACGACGACATTCACACCCGGAAACTCTACGTGTCTCTACTCACGCCCTTCGGACATCAGGTGATCGAAGCGGCCGACGGGAAAGAGGGCCTGGAAGTGGCGCGGTTTCGAAAGCCGGCCCTTATTATTTCCGACATCTTAATGCCCACCATGAACGGCTACGAATTCGTTTCCTCTCTCCGCGACTTTCCTGGCCTTCAAAGTATTCCTATAATTTTTCACAGCGCTAGTTTCCTTGACCACGAAACTCGTTCTCTGGGCGCTTCGTGCGGCGTTTCTTTCTTCATCACCAAGCCTTGCGAGCCGGAAAACGCCTTAGCCGTCGTTCACCAGGCCCTAAACATTCAACCCGTAGCGCTCGAGCCGCATCAATCCACGCTGAAAAAAGGCGAGGCCATTCCTGTACTGATCGACGCCTATTTTCAAAAGGGCAAGCAGTTGGATGCGGTCAGCGTTCGTCTTGCGTCCTTGCTGGAGTTCGGCCTCGATCTGTCCCGGCCGTGCGGCGTCCCGGCTTTCTTGCGCAAAGTCGGAAACGCAGCGAGAGAAATTGTGGGCGCCAACTACGCGGCGGTCGGTATCTTAAAAGAGGACTCTTTCGATCTCGAATCTTTCACCGTGGTCGGCATGGACGTGGCGATCGTAGAAAAGATCGGAACACCTGTATTCAGCGGGGCAATTTTCCAATCCTTGATATCGGAGCGAGTCCCCCAGCGCGCCTTTAACCAGCATGGCGAGCCGAGCACACTCGGCCTTCCCGCCTATCACCCCCTTGTTCATAGCTTTCTGCTTGTTCCATTGCTGGTGGGCGATCGCTTGTATGGTTGGATTTATGTGGCGCAAAAGCTCTCGGCTGTTGAATTCAGCGAAGAAGATGAGCGGGTTTTGATGGCGCTTGCCGCGCAGACGGGCTTGGCTCACCAAAACTCTTTGTCACTTCTCGGTCTCCAGCGGCGTGCCCTCGAACTTGAAGTAGAGGTCGAGGATCGCAAGTGCGCCGAGAACAGGCTTCGAATGCTGATTGAGTCCGCCCCGATGGGAATTGTGATCTCCAACAAGCGAGGGCGAATTGCAGAAGCGAACGCGCAGGCCCTGCGGATGTTTGGCTACGAGCGTGAGGAACTACTGGAACAATCTGTCGAAACCTTGCTTCCTGATCGCCTCCGGCACTCACATGGAGAGCACCGGGCAAGCTATTCGAGAGACCCGCATGCGCGGCCAATGGGAGTGGGAATGGAGTTGTTCGCGCGCCGCAAGGATGGATCGGAATTTCCGGTGGAGATCAGCCTCGGGCCACTGGAAACCAAAGACGAAATGCTGATTTCCAGTATCATCGTCGATATTACTGCCCGCAAGAAGATGGAAAATCAACTTCGCCTCTCGCAACGCATGGAAGCAATTGGAAACTTGGCCGGTGGCGTGGCGCATGATTTCAACAACTTGCTCGCAGTCATCATCGGCTGCTCGGATGTGGTCCTCGACGCGCTTCCTCCCGACCATCCGGCCACAAAGAAAATTGAAATGGTGAAGCAAGCTGGGTCTTCTGCCGCCGACTTGACTCGCCAACTGCTTGCTTTCAGCCGCCAGCAAATGCTCCAGCCTCGTGTCCTTGATCTCAAGGCGGTCGTCGACAAGACTCAAGTCCTGCTCCGCCGCCTAATCGGCGAGAACATCGAAATCACAACCTCTCTAGAACCGTCGCTAGGCCATGTCATGGCCGATCCAGGGCAAATCGAGCAGGTGCTCATGAATCTCGCCGTGAACGCGCGCGATGCCATGCCCCAAGGGTGGCCGCTTGACGATTGAAGCTCATAACGTTGAGTTGGATGAGTCTCACCGGCGTGACTTGCAGGTCGTCCCCGGGCGCTACGTTTTGCTCGCTGTTGCTGATACGGGTTGCGGAATGGACCGCGAAACCCAATCTCGGATCTTTGATCCCTCATTTCACAACCAAAGAACTTGGAAAAGGCACTGGTCTGGGCCTGGCGACTGTATACGGGATCGTAAAACAGAGCGGCGGGTACATCTGGGTGTACAGCGAGTCGGGTAAAGGAAAGTGTGTTCAAGGTGTATCTCCCCATTGTTCAGAAAACCATCTCGCCCACTGCGCCAAAAGAGCCGGAGAGCGCCAATCTTCGGGGCCAAGAGACGATCTTGTTCGCTGAAGATTCCGATTCTCTTCGAGAAATGACAAAGGAGTATCTGGAAAGTATGGGGTATACCGTTCTCGACGCCTCCTCTGGCCGAGAAGCGTTGCAATGCGCACAGGATTTCGATGGGCCGATCGATCTTCTTCTTACCGACGTCGTGATGCCGGAAATGAGTGGGCCGGAACTAGCAACTGCAGATTGGCTCACTCAGACCCAGAGTAAGAATAATCTTCACGTCTGGCTACACCGATGATGCGATCGCGCGACAGGGCATTCTCGATCCGCGAGTCGCTTTCATTCAGAAGCCCTATCGTCCCAAGGCCCTCACCCGAAAGATTCGAGAGGTGTTGGACGAAAGGCTCGCGAATTCGGATCCCTGCACGCCACCCGGCCTCCGGACTCTAACCAACGCATAAGCTGGAAGAATCGTTTTTTTGTTAATGACAACTACCAGGTCGAAAGGTACGACGGGTATTGAGGAGCCAGTCAGAGTCTGCACAGACCGAATAGCCAATCGCGACCGAGGTAATAGTATATTGAGTGACAGATTGCCGTGGCCAGCTCGAACAAACCCAAGGTTGAGGACTTACCTGGAGAAGTGGCTTTCTGGAAGTCCTATCAAAGAATCTGCCGAAGCAAGCAAATTGACACCATTAAGCTCTACATGGACCTGGCGGAGGAAGAAAAGCAGAGACTGGCTTCGCCAGGTGCAACAGAGGATTTTATCGAACTGTGCGAAGCGGGGTGCTTCCAACCCATTCTTGCCGGAATCGTCATGCTACTCCGCAATGCTCCACGCCTGGAACAATTCTGGACCGAAATGGTGGGTCGCGCTGATAATCGCGAAAAAACAACCCGAACCTTAGAAAACGCCGCTTTGAGCCTTGAAAGTCTCTTTAGCAGCATTATTGCCTCAGAAAAAGAAGGAAAGAGTGTGGAACTGGAGAAAATCGGACGCCTTCGGATTTCTCGGATGGTCAGCGAGCTTCGCTTTCACACTCGTTTAATCAATTTCGCCGGTTCAATTAGTGCAGAAACGGAAATTCGGTCTCCAGTTGAGTTGGCTAAGTATCTCGCGAGCAGCTACGTGCTGAGCATGACCGGCCGGTTTCACGATAGATGCGTGTCAGGTCTCGTGAGCGAGGCTTCCGGTTCACTCGAATACATTGAAGTGACCCACCGGATGTGGGCGGATCGGGGAGATTCTGGGACTGCGCCGGAAGGATGTGGATTTTCGCTCCGGCCAGATCCGAATCGAGCAGGCTTGTTATCGCGGCTCGCTCGGCTCACCCAAGACCAAAGGCAGCAGGCGAACGCTTCCCCTGCCAAGGGCACTCGTGTCTTCACTAATCCAAATCTACGAGCACGCTCCGAGAACGGGGGAAGACGATCTCGTATTTCAGACTCGCAACGGCACTCCGTTGAACGATACCAACCTGTTGCACCGTCATTTGAACCCGGCAGGTTGGGAAATTGGAATGCCGTCGCTGAACTGGCATACGCTCCGGAGGACCCATGCCACCTTGCTTCAAACGGCCGGGGCTTCTCTGCGAGATACACAAGCACAACTCGGTCTCAGCAGGATGTCCACAACTCTGGAGGTCTATACCCTCCCGATGCCGGCTCATCTACGCTTGGCCGTCGAAAACCTCTCGCAATTGGTGACGAATGGTGACGAGTTACCCAAAAGACCTGCGATGAGGTATCGACTGTCGCTGAGTAGAATCAGTGGGATGGATGGTAGGCCCGTGCGGGCTCGAACCGCAGACCTCTACCGTGTCAAGGTAGCGCTCTAGCCAACTGAGCTACGGGCCTAGTGAACTTATTAATCTTAGCACAGGGCACTAGAGGTCTGGGAAACGCGGAGAGTGTACGGCTCCGCAGATCTAGAACCCCAAAGATTCATGTGGGACTAGGAAATTATGGGATTTAGGCAACGACCGTCATTTGTCGTCGGGCAAATCCGGATGGTGCGTCTTCACGTGGTATTGCCCTGAATGAAAGATCAGCGGCTCGCCTTCCCGCCAGCGGTAGTGGATCACTTCGCCGAGGAAAATCACGTGATCGCCTCCGTCGAATTTACGAACCACGCGGCAGACAAAGTGAGCGGTGGCGCCTTTCAGCAGTGGGCAGCCTTCGACGCTTTCGCTGCATTCAATTTCGGCGAACCGGTCGGTGAGCTGGGCTGCAAATCTGCGTGAGAGATGTTGTTGATTTGCGGCGAGGATGTTGATCGCAAAATGGCGCGCTTTAGTGAAATCTGAAAACTCAGTGGAAACTTTTCCCAAGCTCCACAGCACGAGCGGTGGATCGAGCGAGACCGAGGCGAAAGAATTTACGGTGAGCCCGATGCATCGGCCTCGCTTGTTGCGCCCTGTTACGATCGCGACGCCGGTGGCGAATTGGCCCAGGGCGTTGCGAAAATCCCGCTGGTCGAAGGCGCGCGATCGTTTCACGGCTGATTCTTGATTATCTCACCGCCTTTCATCACGAAGCGAGCATGCTCGAGAGTAAACGTCCGCGATGGGAGATCCCCTTCCATTGCGAGTCCACGCTCCGCGCATTGTAACGCTAGAGAGAGTGAGGCACAGGGAGAATTCATGAAGCGAATGCATTGCATAGAAGGATTCGATTTTTCTTGACACACGAGCTAGCGATTGTATGATTATTCAGTGCGTTGCATAATCACGCACAAGGTTGAATGAGCGTACAAAAGCGATACCGGCAAGGACAGATTCTGAAGCTCCTCGCGGCCCAGGCCGTGGCGAGCCAGGACGAACTGCGCCGCCACCTCGGGCATGTCGGCATGCGCGTGACGCAAGCCACGCTCTCGCGCGATTTGCGCGAGTTGCGGCTGGTGAAGACCGCCGAGGGCTACCGTCCACTTTCATCTGCAGCAGCGGAAGAAGCTACACCACAGGCCACACTGGCGCGCGCACTCAAAGAATTCCTACTCGACATTCGACCGGCGCAAAACATGCTTGTCTTGAAAACTCCTCCCGGCGGCGCACAGCCTCTCGCCGCGGCGGTGGATTCCGAGCGCTGGAAGGAAATTGCGGGCACGCTCGCCGGCGACGACACAGTACTCCTGATTACTCCTTCCCGAGGCGCTCGGGCAGCGGTGCAAAAGCGCGTGGAGGAACTGCTTCGATGAACGACCCGTTACGGGTCGCCGTCGTCGGGGCAACGGGCTACGCGGGATATGAGCTGGCCCGGCTCCTTCTTCGGCACCCAAAAATCGACAAGCCGACTTTCTACCTGCGCGAAGGGAACGCGAACGTGCGCTGCCTGACGGAGCTTTATCCGCAACTGCGCGGCTGGGGCGAAGCGCCGTGCAAACCGCTATCTGTCGCGGCAATTGCGACGAGCGGCGCGGATGTGGCGTTACTTTCGACGCCGCACGAAGCGTCGTTGGAGCTGGTACCCGAGCTGCTCGCGGCAAATCCGAAGCTGCGTGTTGTGGATTTGAGCGGTGCGTTCCGCTTCCACGACCCGGAGACATTTAAGAGCTGGTACAAACTCGCGCCGCCCGCTGGAGAAATCCTGGAAGAAGCTGTGTACGGGCTTCCGGAGCTCTATGCGGAGTCGTTGCCGGTGGCTCGGCTCGTTGCTAATCCCGGTTGCTACCCGACTTCCGTGATTCTCGGGTTGCGGCCGCTTGTCGAAGCGGGCTGGATCGACACGGCGCGCGGGATCGTTTGTGATTGCAAATCAGGCGTGAGCGGCGCGGGAAAAGAGCCGAGGCGAGAGACGCATTTCGTTGAAGTAAACGAGAATTTCCGCGCGTATGGCCTGTTCACGCACCGGCACACGCCGGAAGTCGCAGAACATTTGGGGCTCGCGCCGAACGACTTTGTTTTTACGACGCACTTGCTGCCTGTTGAGCGCGGAATTCTCTCCACTTTGTATGTGTGGATGAAGCCGTCACGCAATGCGGAAGAAGTCGAAGGGCTGTGCCGAAAATTTTATGCGGAGCGGCCGATGGTGCGAGTGCTGCGGGCGGGGTGTTTGCCCGAACTGCAACATGTGACGCATACGAATTTTTGCGACCTCGGATTCGCGCTTGAATCAAAAGGTGAGCAATTAGTGATCGTGTCCTGCCTCGACAATCTCGGAAAAGGTGCGGCGGGGCAGGCGGTGCAAAATCTCAACGGGATGTTCGGATATCCCGAAACGGCGGGGTTGATATGAGGCTTTTGATAAAAATTGCGGGCGCGCTGCTCGAACACGAAGAGGGCGTCCAAAGAATTGCACGGCAAATCGCGGAACTCGCGCGCGCGGGTCACGAAATGCTGATCGTGCACGGTGGCGGGAAGATTTTTACGGCGACGCTGGAACGCATGGGAATCGAGAGCCGCTTTGTGAATGGCCTGCGCGTGACGGACCGCGAAACGCGCGATGTAGCCATGATGGTTTTTGGGGGGCTGCTCAACAAGCGGCTGGCCGGGGCGATTTCGCTCGCGGGTCAGGCGGCGGTGGGAATATCCGCGTCAGACGCGGCGTGCTTTCTGGCCGAGCCGATGCAAATTGATGAAAACGAGCGGAGCCTGGGCTTTGTCGGTTATCTGACCGGCGTAAATCTTGATTTCCTGCGTGCGCAGTGGCGCGCGGGAGTTGTCCCAGTGGCTTCGTGTCTGGGGCTGGGAGCGGACGGAGAGATTTACAACATCAACGCAGATCACATGGCTGCGGCAGCCGCCGAATTCATTCGCGCCGACCGGTTGATTTTTCTGACGGATGTGGCCGGCGTGCTCGATGGCGACAAGGTGCTGCGCGCGCTGCGTGGCGGTGAAATAGAAGACATGATCCGGCGCAACAAAGTTTCGGGTGGAATGATTCTGAAACTCGAAGCGGCAAAACGGGCGCTTTCGGGAGGCGTGGCTGAAGTTAGGATCGTGGGAGGCACCGCACCGCGCGCGCTCTTGAACGCTGCGAATGCTGTGCGTTGTTCGGGGACTCGAGTGCTGCCGGTGTTGAAGGCTCCATCAACAAAAGCTGCGCAAGGAATAGCGCGATAGAAATGGCAAAAAATAAAATAGCGGCAAAGAGCAGTCAATCGGCGTCCCGTGCTCGTGCGGACGAAGCGCGACACTTGATGAACACCTATAAGCGGCCGCCGATCGTTTTCACACGAGGCCGCGGCTGCCGAATATACGATTCGACTGGCCGTGAGTATCTCGATTTTCTCGCCGGTATCGCGGTGAATGCGCTCGGACACGCGCATCCGCGCCTTGTGCGCACGATTCGACGCGAAGCAGGGCGTGCGATTCATACTTCGAACCTGTTTCACAATCCCTTTCAAGGGCCGTTGGCAAAAAAGCTCGCGCGATGGTCGGGACTCGATCGTGTGTTCTTGACGAACAGCGGCACAGAGGCGATTGACGGAGCTCTCAAACTCGCGCGAGCGTATGCGAATGCAAAGGCCGGCGCGGGCAGAAGTGGCAATGGTATCGCCGCGAAAAAGACGCGGATTCTTGCGCTCGAGAATTCATTTCACGGGCGCACGTTCGGCGCGGTTTCAATCACGTACCCGGCAAAATATCGTGAACCCTTCACTCCGCTTGTTCCGGGCGCGGAGTTCGTAAAATTCAACGATGTGGCCGATCTCGAGCGCAAATTTGATGATTCGGTGTGTGCGCTTGTTGTCGAAACGATCCAGGGCGAGGGCGGAATTTTCCCGGTCAGCCGGGAATTTTGGCAGCGCGGACGAGAGCTCGCCACACAGCACGATGCCGCTTTGATCGCCGACGAGATTCAGTGCGGCCTCGGGCGGACCGGTCGCTACTTTGCGTATCAGGCGCTCGGTTCGCTTCCAGATGTGGTTGCGGTAGCGAAACCCCTTGCGGGCGGATTGCCGTTGGGCGCGTTCATAGCGAATGAAAAATTTGCGGCTGCGTTCACGCCGGGAATGCACGGCACCACCTTCGGTGGTGGCCCGCTTGTTTGCGCCGCAGCGCTCGAATTCCTTACCATCGTGGAAGAGGAAAATCTGCTGGCGAATATTCGCGAGCGCGGCAAGGAAGTGCGGGCGGGAATTGAAACGCTTGCAGGCAAATTCGATTTCATCCGTGAAGTCCGCGGCGAGGGTTTGATGCTTGGCGTTGACCTCTCCGTGGATGGCGCGCCTTTCATCGCGGAAGCGTTGCGAAGCGGGCTGATCATGAATTGCACGCACGAACATATTTTGCGGCTACTTCCCGCCTTCGTCATTAAGCGACGCGATGTGGCCGAGTTTCTCGAGAAATTCGAAGCCGTGCTGGCGCGAACGGCCAAGTCGTTAGAGAAGTCTCGATCAAAAACACAAAAAACCGAAACGCATGCGCAACCGATGACCGTGGCTGCAGCGAGGTAAAAATGAACACAACCGCAACAACGCTAACACTCACAAACGATCTCCTGACCGGAATGGAATGGGGTCCCGTGCAGGTGCGCGAACTTTTCCACCTGGCGGCGGACATCAAAGCGCGCCCGGATCGCTATCGCGGCGCGCTCGAAGGAAAGTTTCTAGCCATGATTTTTGAAAAGCCGTCGCTGCGCACCCGCGTCACGTTCGAGGTGGGAATTGCAAGCCTGGGCGGCGCATCGGTGTTTCTCGACCATACGGCAACACGGCTTGGGGCGCGCGAATCGATTCGCGACGTTGCAAAGAACCTCGAGCGGATGGTTCACGGAATCGTCGCGCGCGTATTTTCGCAGGAATCGCTGGATGGCCTGGCTCTGCACGGACACATTCCAGTAATCAATGCGCTTTCCGATCGCTTTCACCCCTGCCAAGCGCTGTCGGACTTTTTCACGCTCGAGGAGCGCTTCAGCGGATTGCGCGGCCTGAAGCTCGCATATGTCGGCGACGGAAACAATGTGTGTCATTCGCTGGTGTCGATTGCGGCGCGCGTCGGTGCGCACATTCGCGTGGCGACGCCAGCCGGGTACGAGCCAGACGTAGCGGTTGTAGCCGAAGCGAAACGAGTGGCGCGCGAGACCCGGGGAAAAATCGAAGTTATGCACTCTGCCGAAGATGCGGTCGCAGACGCGCAGGCGATTTACACGGACGTGTGGGCGAGCATGGGGCAGGAGGAAGAATCTGCTGCGCGTGAGCTGGCGTTCGCGGGCTACCAGGTGAACGAAGCTCTGTTTTCGCAGGCCGCTTCGGATGCCGTCTTCATGCATTGCCTGCCGGCACATCGCGGATCGGAGGTCACGGAAGGCGTGATCGATTCCGAACGCTCAATCGTGTTTGATCAATCAGAAAACAGGCTGCACGTGCAGAAAGCGATTCTGCTTACGCTGCTGAATTAGGAAATTCGCGGTCGCAACCGCGCGAGGAGAAGGAATTGTCGAAGAAAGTTGTGTTGGCGTATTCCGGAGGGCTTGATACCTCCATCATTATTCCCTGGCTGAAAGAGACATATGGCTGCGAAGTGATCGCCATGATCGGCGATCTGGGCCAGCGCGAAGATTTGGAAGGCGCGCGCAAGAAAGCGCTCGCAACCGGTGCAAGTGCAGCCTACGTAGAAGATTTGCGCGAAGAATTCATCATCAGATTCATCTGGCCGACATTGCGCGCGGGCGCCGTCTACGAGCACAAATATTTGTTGGGAACCTCATTTGCACGGCCTCTACTCGCCCAGCGCCAGGTGGAATTGGCAAAGAAGCTGGGGGCCGACGCGCTGGCACACGGCTGCACGGGAAAAGGCAACGACCAGGTTCGCTTTGAGCTTGCGGCCAAGGCACTCGCACCGGAACTTAAAATTATCGCGCCGTGGCGCGAGTGGAAAATCAACTCGCGCGAAGACGCCATCACGTATGCCCGCGCGCACAATGTGCCCGTCGAGCAGACGACCAAAAACATTTACAGCCGTGATCGCAATATCTGGCACTTGAGCCACGAAGGCGGGATGCTCGAAGATCCGGCGAATGCTCCCGAAGAATCCATGTGGCAGTGGGTAGTTTCCCCGGCCAAAGCTCCTGATCAGCCAACAACGGTAGAAATCGGATTCGACGCAGGAGTTCCTGTTTTCGTGAACGGCAAAAAGCTCGGTGCGGTCGCGCTCATCGAACAGTTGAATGAAATCGCGGCCGCAAACGGCGTGGGAAGAATGGAAATGGTCGAAAACCGCCTCGTGGGGATTAAATCGCGCGGTGCGTACGAAACGCCTGGCGGCACGCTATTGATTGTCGCGCATCGCGAGCTCGAATCGCTCTGCCTCGATCGCGAGACAGCGCATTACCAGCAGATGCTTTCTCTGCGCTACGCCGAAATGGTCTATTACGGAATGTGGTTCACGCCACTGCGCGAATCGCTGGACGCGTTCTTCGCGAAATCACAGGAGCGCGTCACCGGCAGCGTGGGCTTGACGCTTTTCAAGGGCAATCTGAGCGTGGCGTCGCGGCGTTCGCCGTTCTCGCTTTATCGCACGAATTTGGCAAGTTTCTCGATGACCGGCTATAACCCGAAAGATGCGGAAGGCTTCATCAACCTATTCGCGCTGCCGATCACCGTGCCGCAAGAGGCCGAGATTCGCCGCCAAGCCGAGGCAGGATGAGCAGCGCCCCCGACCAGAAAAAAAAACAGAAGATGTGGGGCGGGCGGTTCGAAAGCGGCCCGGACGCTTCTTTCTACGAGTTCGAGCGTTCGTGGCAATTCGACCGTCGCTTGCTTCCGCAGGAGCTTGCGCTTGATCGTGCGTGGGCGCGCGCAATTGCAGCGGCTGGCGTCCTCAATGATGAAGAATGTGCGCGAATCGTCCGCGCGCTTGACGAGATCGAGAGACGCGCAAAGGCCGAACCTGCATGGCTTGACGGTTCGAACGCGGAGGATGTCCACCATTTTGCCGAGAGCGCGCTCATCGAAAAGCTGGGCCCGCTCGGAGCGAAGCTGCACACGGGCCGCAGCCGCAACGAAATGGTCGCCACCGAGTTCCGCATGTACGTGAAAGACGCCTCTCTTGAAATCCAGCAGGCGATCTCGGCTCTCGCTCGCGCCACGGCAGGGCAAGCTGAAAAGAATATGTGCGTGCCTATGCCGGGAACAACGCACATGCAGCACGCCCAGCCATTGCTGCTTTCGCACTGGCTGCTAGCACATGGCGAAGCATTCGTCCGCGATGCAGATCGCCTCAAAGCTGCCGCAGCGCGCGCGGACTCGTGTCCTCTGGGATCGGGGGCCCTTGCCGGTTGCGCGTTTCCACTCGATCGCAAAGCCCTGGCACGTGACCTGGGATTTTCCGGCATCACTGCCAATAGCCTCGACGCGGTGAGCGATCGCGACTTCGCGCTCGAATTCCTCTTCGCGCTTACTGCATTGGCAATGCACCTCTCGCGTTTGGCCGAGGATATGGTGCTTTTTGCCACGCCCGAATTTGGCTTTATCGAGTTACCCGACGAGTTTTCGACTGGAAGCAGCTTGATGCCGCAGAAGAAAAATCCGGACGCATGGGAGCTGATTCGCGGGAAGACGGGGCGGATTTACGGCTCGCTGCTCGGCCTGCTGACGACTTGCAAGGGACTGCCTTCGAGTTACCAGCGCGACCTACAGGAAGATAAGGAAGCGCTTTTCGCGGCGCACGATCAGGCTCTCGCCATGACGCAAATCGCCGCGGCGACTCTGGCAGCCACAAAATTCAACGAAATGCGGCTACGCGAAGCCGCACAGGATCCTTCGCTCGTGGCAACCGAACTCGCGGATTATCTGGTGGCATTCGGCGTGCCATTTCGCGAGGCGCATGAAGTGGTAGGCAAAGTATTGCGCGCCGCGGAACAGGAAGGCAAATCGATTCGCGACATGCCGATCGAGCGTCTCAAGGAATTCTCTCCCGCTTTCGGGCGTGATCTGGCAACTGTGCTAACGCTCGAATCGGCGCTTGCACGACGTGCCGTGCCCGGTGGAACTGCGCCGGCGGCAGTTCGCGCGGCGCTCGAGCAGTTCAAGGCGCGGCTCGGGGAGATCGAGAACAGCCAATGAAAGCGCGACGAGCCAGATCTTCAGACGGCCACGCGATTTTTGATTTGATCGCGCGTTACGCTGAGCAGGGATTGCTTCTGTCTCGCGCTGAAGACGAAATTCAGCGAAATATTAGCCATTTCCTGGTGCATGAAGAAAAGAAGCGCGTCGTGAGCTGTGTTGCTCTCGAAAGCTACGGCGCAGACCTCGCGGAAATCCGCTCGCTTGCAGTTGAGCCGGAGCTTCGCGGGCGGGGCGCTGGCACGAAGTTGCTCGAGTTCGCACTCGTGGAAGCGCACCGTCGCGGAATCGCGCGCGTTTTCGCTGTAACGCATGCACCGGACTTCTTCCTCCGCCAGGGTTTTGAGCCGACGTCGCGGCACACGCTGACGGAGAAAATTGAACGAGATTGCCGTATATGTCCGAAGCGACGCTCCTGCCAGTTGATCGCAGTGGTCGCCACCGTGATTCCTGAGCGCATCGCTCTGCCGATTCTCAGTGATTCGGCAATTTCCATTTCGGCGGCATGATTCCCTCCGTAACAGCTTCACAAATTCCTCGTGGGTTTTCGTTTTCCTCCGCTGCTTGCGGATTAAAGAAATCGGGGCTCGATCTCGGGTTGCTTGTAAGCGAAACGCCCGCTGCTGCCGCGGCCATGTTTACGACCAATCGCGTGCAGGCGGCTCCTGTCCGTCTGTCGCAAATACACTTGCGGCGTTCGCGCGGAAAAATGCGAGCGGTGGTCGTGAATTCCGGTAACGCGAATTGCTGCACAGGCGCGGGTGGATACTCCGCCTCGGAAGCGACGGCCAGGAAAGTGGCGCAAGAACTGTCGGAGCTCAATCCTTCGCAAGTTCTGGTTTGCTCGACTGGGGTAATCGGAATGCCCCTGCGCGTCGAGAAGATCCTAGGGGCAGTGCCGGAGCTGGTCCGCACGCGAACCGGCAAGCCCGAAGCCTTTGCCCAGTTTACGCGGGCCATCATGACAACCGACACGCGTCCGAAATGGGCGGCGGTAAATTGCCGTATTGGCAGAAAGACAGTACGGATTCTCGGCTGCTGCAAAGGCGCGGGAATGATTCAGCCGAACATGGCGACGATGCTTGCGTTCCTTGCAACCGACGCAGCGATTTCGCCGGCGTTGCTTTCGCGGGCATTGCTCGAAGCTGTTGCCGGCACGTTCAACGCGATCACTGTAGACGGAGACACTTCGACCAACGACACCGTGGCAATTCTCGCAAACGGCGAGAGCGGCGCTCCAAGAATTGCGAGCGACAACACCGCTTTCAAGACGTTCCGCACGGCTCTCGAGAAAGTCTGCCGCACACTCGCACTCAAAATTGTAGAAGACGGCGAGGGCGCGCAACGCCTGATCGAAATCGAAGTGCGAGGGGCGCCATCTGATCGAGCAGCTGCTCAAATCGCGCGCACAATCGCGAACTCGCCACTCGTGAAGACGGCTCTTGCCGGCGCCGATCCCAACTGGGGCCGCATCCTAGCCGCAGCCGGACGGGCCGGGGTACCGTTTGACTTCGAGGTCGTGGACATCAAGCTCGCGGGAATTCTCGTCTGCCGACGAGGTGGCGAATATCCATTTTCTGAGAGTGTGGCGCATAAGAAAATGCTTGGGAAATATGTGCCGATCGTTATGGAGATGCATTCCGGAAAGGGCAAAGCGAGCATATGGACCTGCGATTTCACCGGCGAGTACGTCCATATCAACGCGAGCTATCGCACATAGCTCGCAACGTTACTTTTCCCAATTCCAGTTCGCATAGGTGTCGCGGAGCTTCATCTTCAAGAGCTTGCCAACCGATGTACGTGGAAGTTCGTCGGTAAACACAAAAGCATCCGGAAGCTGCCACTTTGCGAATTTGGCGGAGAGAAATTCACGCAGTTCCTCTGGCGCCACTTGCGCACCTTGCTTCACGACGACAACCGCAAGCGGCCGCTCCTGCCATTTCGGGTGCGCGACACCAATCACAGCCGCCTCCCGCACGCTGGGATGTCCCATCAACTCGTTCTCCAAATCCACCGAGCTGATCCATTCGCCGCCCGATTTGATCAGGTCTTTGCTGCGATCTACAATCTTTACGTAGCCTTCGGAATCAATCGTTGCGATGTCTCCCGTCTTGAACCAGCCATCGCGGGTCCAGCGATCGGCAGTCTCCGGCGCTTCGAAGTAGCTCGCTGCAACCCAGGGCCCTCGAATTTCGAGCTCGCCAAACGTCACGCCATCGCGAGGCGCTTCGCCTTCCAGCCGCATCACACGGACTTCGACAAACGGAGCCGGTAATCCTTGTTTCACACGAATCTTGTACTTTTCGTCTTCGGAGCCGTGAGCCAGTGTGGACTTGAGCGTGCCGGTGGTCGCGAATGGAGTGGTTTCCGTCATTCCCCAGAGGTGCGTGATGCGGAATCCAAATTTGTCCATCCGCCGAAGCAGCGATTCCGGCACCGCCGAACCGCCACACGTGATGCGGATAGGGTGGTTGATTTTCCAGCGTCCCGGCTCCTTCTCGAGTGCCATCAGAACGTTGAACCACACGGTGGGCACAGCCGTCGCGATCGTGACGTTTTCCCGTTCAATCAAATCGAGCAGGCTTTCAGCATCCAAATGAGGCCCGGAGAAAACGAGCTTCGCGCCGACCATCGTCGCGGTGAAAGGAACGCCCCACGCATTGGCATGAAACATTGAGGACGCGGGCAACACCACTTCGTTGTGATTTATTGCGAATGCGTCTCCCAGGCACTGTGCGAAGCTGTGAAGCACAAGTGCGCGATGTGAATAGACCACACCCTTCGACTTTCCAGTCGTTCCGGACGTGAAACACATCGCGGCCGCTTCATTCTCATCGAGCACTGGATATTTAAATTCATCGTCGGCCGCGCTAAGCAAATCTTCATAGCTTTCGTGCGCTCGCGGAATCGGTTGCCCGCAACATGGGACAACAAACACGCGCTCAAAATGGACCTGCGAGCGGAAGGACTCGTAGATTGGAAGGAGCACGTCGTCAACGATCAGATACCGATCGCGCGCATGGTTCACGATATAGGCAAGCTCGCCAGCGTGCAGCCGAATGTTCAGCGTATGAAGAACGCCACCGGAAGCCGGGATGCCGAAATAGGCTTCGAGATGCGTCGAATGGTTCCACATCAGCGTTGCGACGCGGTCGCCTCGGGCAAGTCCGGCAAGCTCTAGTGCGCGTGCCAAGCGCCGCGCGCGATGATAGATCGCGCCATAATTCGTGCGCGCGATTGTGCGGTCAGGCCGGCGCGAAACAATTTCCACTTGTCCATAAAGTTTTCCGGCACGCTCGAGAATCGGCACGAGCGTGAGTGGAAAGTCCATCATGGTCCCAAGCATGGAAATCTCCGCAGCGATTGGGCGAATCGTACCACTGATTTCGGAGCCTTGGCCTGTTTAAACCTTTTCTAAAATAGACAAACAAGGTAAGTCGGACGCGTTCGCGCACGTCTGTCTAGTTGGGGTCTCCTCGCCCGACGCGATGGTTGACTGTGGGGGGTACTTGCCGCAAGATGCTCGTGCGTTCCTGGGGACATCCTGGCCGCTGTACAGAAAACCGTCATTTTGCGGCTTGGAGTTCCATTCCTCAGTTGCGTGAACGTGTCCCGTGCTGGCAGGGACTAGGAGAGCGGCCGTGAAGAAATTGTACGTTGGGAACCTCTCGTTCAAGGCTACAGAAGAGCAGGTGCAAGCGCTGTTTGCTGAAATCGGCATACAACCGGATTCGCTCACGCTGCTGCGCGATCGTTTCACCGGACAGCCGCGTGGTTTCGGTTTCGCCGAGATTCATGACGACGGCGCAGCGGAGAAGGCGATTGCAGCCCTCAACGGCAAAGACTTTCTTGGCCGCGCGCTGGTAGTGAATGAAGCTCGTCCGCAAAGAGAAGGCGGCGGTGGAGGGGGTGGTGGACGAGGCGGTGATCGCGGTGGACACGGTGGTGGTGGCGGTGGACGGGGCGGGGGCGGCGGACGGGGTGGCCACGGGGGTGGCGGACGAGGCGGCGATCGCGGCGGTTACGGCGGACGCGACCGCTGATTTTCTTCAGTCTATTCTCTTCCAAATTTTGGCGAGCGCAGAGAATTTCGCGCCGATCGAATGGGCGCGCAAATGATTTTGAATACGTTGAGTAACTTGGTCTTTGAAGCTTACGCAATAGCAGCACTTTCCCGGTCTGTTTTCACAGAGCGGGGCTTGGGCGGAACCACTTCAACCTTCCCGCCGCGGTAATAGAAGCGTTCCACCGAGGTTTCACGCACGCCTTGCGCAATCAACGCGCTAATATCTAGCTTTGATTCCGCTTCGTCAAGTTCTCCCGCGCTGGCGTAGAGTGCCGGAGTGCGAGGCATGAATACCGGGCAGCAATCCTGGAACGGCTCGGAAGAAGTCTCATATGTACCGATTTTGCGAGCTGTAGCGAGAATCTCCATTTTGTCCGTACCGATCAGCGGGCGGAACACGGGTATCCGAGCGGCTGATTCGACCGCGATGAGGTTTCGAAGCGTTTGCGACGCTACCTGCCCAAGGCTGTCACCTGTAACGAGCGCCAGCGAACGAGCACCTTTCGCGAGAACCTGCGCAATGCGGAGCATCATCCGCCGATAAAGCAGCACTCGGTAATCTTCTGGCGCGTAGCGAACGATCTCACGCTGAATCGCCTCGAACGGCACGCGATATAGTTTCGCGTGAAACTGGTACGGAACAAGCCGACGGACAAGTTCGCTCGCGACGTGGAGAGAAGATTCGCCAGGCCGAGCGCCAGCACGATAGAAATGCACGAAGCTTAGGTGCGCGCCGCGCTTCATCATGTGATACGCCGCAACAGCCGAATCATAGCCTCCTGACAGCAAGCACATCATGCGTCCTGCCGTGTTGGCGGGAAGTCCGCCGGTGCCGGGAATCCGCCGCGCATATACAAGCGCAGGGCCGGGCGTGATTTCCACGTAGCAAGTCAGCTCCGGGTCGGTAAGCTTCACGCGCACGTCGCGTCTCCGCTCACGAAGCCTGTCCAGCAGGTAACGTCCAATCGCCGAGTCGATTTCCATCGAAGTGTGAGGGAATGACTTGTCGCTGCGCTTGGCCCTTACCGCGAAATTCGCGAATTGCAACTGCTCAACCTCGTTCCATGCGGCTTGACATAGGGCTTCCATGCTCCGCTCAACCGGTTTCGCCAACGCGTAAAATGCAATTCCAAGAACCCGGCTAACGCGAAACGTCGCTTCTTCCAAAGAAGCCCCATCACTCAAACGAACGATGAAGCGATCGCCCGGCTGCTCGATCCTCCGGACGGGTATTCCTTCGAGCGCCTTGCGAAGCGCCGTAAACAGCTTGCCCAGAAAGAATCGGCGGTTGCGGCCCTTGAGCCACAATTCGTGGTAGTGAACGACGATGACTGAATTATGCATTCTTTATACTTTTGCGCCGCCGCAATGCGCAATTGACATGTTCGGCCCACATTTCGACTGCGTATAAGTGTTTTCCAAAGTATAGCAGCGATTTACATAGGGTGTAGTACCGCCCCAATTCAAGGAGCTCGGTAACTACCCTACCGGGAATCCCCGATGGCGGGCAGATGCCTAAAAAGCGATAACTCACTGGATACAATTTGTGTTGAAGCGAGACTTTCCACCACAGGCAGGGTTAATATCGGCAGCGCTTCTGTCCCCGGAGCAAATATTCGTTCCGCGGAAAATGGGAAGCGACCGAAGGCATAGGTACTGCATCCATATCTCTGAACCCGGGGCGTGCGGGAGGATCTTCATGTGGAATCGTAGAGATTGGGACGACTTCTTCGACATCGTGAGAAAGCGCTGGCATACTCACCGGCCACCGCGCCCGTTGGACCGTTCGGGGCGTCGTTTGACGCCCGCGGAAGGCTATAGCCTTGCCGAGCTTGATGATGCGGGCATGAGTATCGAGCAGGCCGAAATTCTAGGACTGCCAGTAGATGCAGGCCGAGTGGGTTCTTACGGGCCGAACGTATCATCGTTGCGCGAGTTCCTCCGTGCAACCCGTTCCCGCGTCTAGGGCGCCTCAAACGTACTAGGATTCATAATCCCCGGAGCGGAGGGTTCCGTCTCGGGGATTTTGTTTTACGCTGGATTGTCCATTGATTACGTTAGGAACTGAACCGAGTCATTAGGAGTGAAGTAAGCCCCGCAACGAGACCACCACCAATCACAATAGCTTCCCAGGCGATTCCCGCGGCGACCGATAGGACTGCGGGGGCTCCAAAGGGCAGCAACAAAGCAGCAAGGGCCGCCTCGCGCACTCCAATCCCGCCTTGCGTGATGGGGACTGCCGCAACAAGTTTTGCTAACGGCCATGCAAATAACCAAATGCGAAAGGCCAAATGCAGCCCGCACGCTTCCGCTAAAGCTATATTCAGCACGATGAAGACGACCTGCGCCGACAGAGCCAGGATAAGCGCGGCAAACACTGAGCCAGGGCTGCGCATCACGGAACGAGCCGCGACTCTTACTCGCGAGAATCTTCGTCTCATGCGATAAGAAAATCCCCGAGCGGGAAGAAACGCAGCAATCGCCGCAACGATTGCAATTCCAACCAGCGCGCTTACGGCTAGCACAAGAAAAATCCGGCGGTCTTTCGGATCGAGCGAACCAGGTACAAGCAAAGCACCAATGCCCGCCAAAAGCCCTAGCGCCACGAGATCGACACCGCGGTCAACGACACTTCCAACCAGAACTCCTGCTTTGCTTCGACCAATTCGCATGGCCATACCCGCGCGAACCAGGTCTCCGCCGATGAGCGAAGGGAGAAACAAAGAGCCAAAAAGACCCGCAAAATAGCAGCGCGCGGCCTTTATCCACCCTATGCCGGCGCCGGCCAAGCCCACCATGCGCCGCCACTTCGTCACGCCCATGCAGTGCGTCGTGAAATAACCAACGAGCACGAAAATCCACAACTGCGTAGGAAGCATTTCCAGCGTGTGCCATATCTTCCGGGCTGACAGAAATCGGAACAACAGGAAAAGAACCACCGCGCTGCCTCCATAGTGCAAGAGCGTCTGAAGCGCGGCCCGCGTCCAATTTTTTCCGGTGGTTCGTAGGTCGGATGGGGAATTCACGGGGTGGTGGGCACATTATGCGGTGTGGCCGTTCACGCGACAAGCTTTGGAAATGCGGTTGCAGTCGGGCGGATAACCCATTAACGTAGTCCACTCATTTTTGTGTCACGCTATGTGATTGGGAGAACTTTGCAGCTGTCCTGAAGTTGTTCGTCCCGATTCGAGGAAAAGTTGAAAAAGAAAATTCGTGTGCTGCAATACGGGGTCGGCCCGATCGGGGCTTCGATCGTCCGCCTGATGCGAGAGAAGTCGGCCCTGGAAATCGTCGGTGCAATCGACAAGGATGCCAGGAAAGCCGGGCGCGATCTTGGCGAAGTGGTGGGTGCCAAGGATGCACCATGGGGTGTGACGGTCGCCGCGGATTCAGCCCAACTGCTTGCGAAACCCGTAGACGTGGTGATCCATTCGACCTCTTCGTACTTACCGAACGTGATGGACCAGTTACTCGAATGCCTCGGCGCGGGCTGCTGCATTGTTTCCACCTGCGAAGAACTTGCCTATCCGTACCGCAAGCATCCGGATCTTTCCGCGCGGCTTGACGCAGCCTCGAAAGAGGAGGGCGTCGCCTTAGTAGGCACAGGCGTGAATCCAGGATTCGTGATGGACAAGCTCGTTCTCACGTTCAGCGCTGCGTCGCAATGCGTCGAATGGGCTAAAGCAGTACGTATCGTTGACGCATCGAAGCGCCGGCTGCCGCTGCAAAAGAAAATTGGCGCCGGAATGACGCCCGAAGAATTTCGCGTCCAGGTCAGTGCTGGTGTGATCAAGCATCACGGCCTGCCTGAATCCGTAGCGATGGTCGCCGATGGCCTTGGATTCGAGCTCGACGATATCTCCGAAACGATCGAGCCTGTGATCGCGGAAGAAACTGTGAAAACCGAATTTCTGGAAGTTGCGCGTGGCGAGGTGGCCGGTGTGCATCAAATCGCGCGCGGCACGGAACGAGGCAAAGAGAAAATCTACATGGAGTTGAAGATGTTCGTGGGCGCGAAAGATCCCGCCGATTCGCTCGAGCTGAAAGGCGAGCCGAATCTGGCGCTCGTAATTCCCGGCGGCACGCATGGTGACGTAGCTACCGCAGCGGTCGTCGTCAACTCGATTCCTTCAATTCTTGCAGCGCAATCCGGTTTGCGCACGGCTCGCGATCTGCCGCTCAGCTTTTTCCCTCCGGTTTCCCCGCCGTAGCTGCCGCTCGTTCGGGTTTGTTCCAGAAGCGAGCCACCGCCGCATAATCCGGGTCGTCATTCGAAGCATCCTTCACAGCGCTATAGGTCGCAAAAGCAGCAGTGGCGGCAGGCAAATCGAGCCCTTCCTTCTTCGCCAGTTCGAGCGCAAGACGAATATCCTTGTGCATCAGCCGCAGCGGAAAGCTCGCCGGAAATTCATTCTTCAACATTGTGGGCGCCTTCACGTCCAGCACGCCCGCGCGCGCCATGCTCGACTGCATCACCTCCACAAGCTTCTCGCCGGCAATCCCTGCCTTCGTCACCAGCGCAAGCGCTTCGGCCAGCGCCTCCACTTCGAGCGCGAGAATCAGATTCATCGCCAGCTTCACAGTCTGCCCTGCGCCGTTCGGTCCCAGTAGAAAGAATTTCTTGCCCATGACCTCGAAGATCGGCTTCAAGCGCTCGAACGTTTCAGGCTTTCCGCCAATCATGAAAACCAACTCGCCTTTTTTTGCGCCCCAGTCGCCTCCGGTCACCGGCGCATCCAGATAGTCAACGCCTTTTTCGGCGGAAGCGGCAGCGGCACGTCGCGCGAGGTCGGGTGAAACGGTACTCGAATCGATTAACGTGCTTCCGCGACGCAAACCTGCCAGCACGCCATCCCCTCCCCACAAGATTCCCTCTACCGCGGGCGGATCGCTCACAATCGTGATCAGCACATCCACCTGCCCGGCCGTGTCACGAGGACTCGCGCCGAACTTCGCCCCTTCGCGTACCAGATCGTCCGCCCGAGCTTTCGTGCGGTTCCACACCACCAGAGGAAACCCTGCTCTGAGCAGATTTCCCGCCATCGGCTTTCCCATCAGCCCCAATCCGATAAATCCGACCGTCGGTTTCATTTGCCCCCCTTGCACCGCAATATCAATATATGCGTAGCACGAATTGAATCGTCAAGAAAGCATGAACCAGGCGGGGCTGGCCAGAAGCAAATCTCAAGAAGAGTTAACGGCGGCCTTTGGGCGGAACGGAGTGAACGGCTACGAGCTCATCAGGGTTTCGTGGCGCCTCCACAAGACGAATCACATATTCGTAGGGAATTTCCACTCGCATCGTTTTCTTTCTCTCGCCCTGTAGTAAATGCTCTTCAATCACGATGCACCGGCCAGTGTCGGCCACGAGCGTCCCCACGGATTTCTGATGGATGTCCGCGACGCGATACTGAGCCTCCACGCGCTTGCCCATAAATGAAATATAGCGACTCATCGACTAACCATTTCACACGTTCTCGTTCAGACGGTCAATGGTACCGCGGTTTACTATAACGGAAGGTCAACTGTGCTGAAAAGGAACTGGTTTAGCCCGAAGCCGATTAGTGCGAAGAATGATCTGATGGAGCAGGAGCCTCATCGTGGAGTGGCGCAGATTCAACGCTTCGTACCTGCAAGTCAGCAGCTAGCGCCAACACAATCGGAGCAACAATGCTGAGGGCGAAGTAGCCGAACACGATCGGGAGAACCCAGGCGAGCGCCCACGAATCGTGCGCATAGTGTTTCGAAGCGACCCACCACACCACCACAGCCGCGATTAGTCCTGCAAAAGCCGAGAGATACCGGCTCAGCGACGAAATCTCGAGCGGCTTGGCGCAATTGGGGCAGGTAAGGTCATTCGAATAGGCAAGGACTCCGCCAACGGAAACTACATGCAAGCAATCAGGACAAACGCGAGCCGCCACGAGCGCCTCCAGGATTCAGTGCGAGATACACTATCTTCGTCGCGCAAAAAAGGCCCCTGCTAAATCAGGGAAAATTCTACACGGTGACGCATGGGATCGATTCGCTCAGCCCTCACGCGCACGCGATCGCCCAATCGGAAAATTCGCTGCGTTTTGCTCCCTCGCGACCCGCCGCGGTAAGGCTCGGCGACAATCACGTGATCGCGCTCGCGAAAGGTGCAGCGCATTCCGGTAACTTCTTCCAGCCGGTCAATGCCCACGAGCCCCTCGACGAAAATTTCGACCAACTCAACGAAAAATCCGAACTTCTGCACCGAAATAATCAGCGCCTCATACTCCTCGCCTAGATGGCCCTCCATGAATTGAGCCGTCTTCCATTCCATCAGTTCACGCTCGGCTGCTTCTGCCCGGCGCTCGGCTTCCGAGCTTTCCGAGGCGATCTCCTCCAATTCAATACGGCGATACGGGCCGAGCATCGCTACTATCTCGGCTTCTTTCCCCCGCTTTGCATCCGCGAGGGTCGCGCGCAATGGCTTTATGTCCGGATTCTCAAGCGCCCACTTCAGCGCACGATGAACGATCAAGTCCGGATAGCGGCGGATTGGCGAAGTAAAGTGCGTGTACTCCTTCGTCGCCAGCGCGAAATGCCCAAGTACATCCACGGCGTATCGCGCTTGCTTTAATGAACGTAGCATCAGGTAAGAAAGAATTCGCTCCTCAGGCTTCCCCGCAACTTTTTCTGTCAGGCGTTGATATTGCTGCGGACGAATATCCACTCCCTCGGCGCCCGGCACAGTCACGCTCATCGGACGCGTCCGCCCGCGACTCGCCTCGCGTCCTCGTCGCCCACTCGCAGCCGGTTGAACCCGCCCATGGCGCACCGCGATGCGGCGCTCCGTAAGATCTTCCACTCCCAGCGAATAACCAAACGCATGCGCCAACTCTTCGAACTCGATCACCTTTTTGGGATCCGGCTTTTCGTGCACGCGATGCAGGGAAGCAACAGCGCGACGCTCAAGATACTGCGCTACGGCCTCATTCGCAGCCAGCATGAACTCCTCAATAATCCGATGCGCGATGTTTCGCACACTGCGGACGATGCTCAGCATCCTACCCTGCTCATCAAACTCAATAATTGGTTCCGGGAGATCGAAATCGATAGACCCCCGCGCAACGCGTTTCTTATTGAGCAGCAGCGCCAGGTCCTTCATGCGCCTGAAATCCCCGACCAGCGGCGCATAGCGCTCGTTCATCTCCGCATCCCCTTCGAGAATCTTGTGAACGTTCGTATACGTCATCCGTTCCACAGAACGAATCACTCCAGGAGTGAAATCGGCGCGCACCGTGTTTCCGCTCGCGTCGATTTCCATGATCGCGCTCATAACCAGCCGGTCTACTCTTGGATTCAGCGAACAAATCCCATTCGAAAGTTCCTCCGGCAGCATCGGCACCGCGCGATTCGGAAAATACACCGAAGTCCCGCGTAGGTGCGCCTCACGATCGAGCGGCAAGTTGCGTTCCACGTAATGCGCCACGTCCGCAATGTGCACCTGCAGTTCGTAGCGCCCATTGGGCAACTCGATCACGTGAACCGCATCGTCAAAATCACGCGCGGTCTCGCCGTCAATTGTGACGATCGGCAGATCGCGGAAGTCGCGACGGCCTCGCAGATCCGCTTCGGAAACTCGCTGCGGCTCAGATTTCGCTTCCGCCACTACTTCCGCGGGAAAAACATGTGGCAGATGATGCTTCCGGATAATGATCTCAACGTCGACGCCAATGTCTCCCGGCCGGCCGAGAATTTCAATCACGCGTCCCGCCGGCGCGAGACCTCCTTTTGGATAGCGCGTAATCTCCACGTTCACCACCGCACCATCCAGCTCCGCCAGGCGCAATCGCCGATAACTCGGCGTGGTGGCACTCGCGTGCGCCGCGCCCACTTTCTCGCGCAAGTCCGGCGTCAATTCCTCGCCCGGTGGAATCGATATCTCATGTTGAATTCGCGTGTCGTACGGCAACACAACGTTTCCATGGGGGCCGTAGCGGAAAAGCCCCACGACCGTCGGATTCTCCCGCTCGAGCACCTGTACGATGCGGCCTTCTGCGCGGCCATCCGCTTTTCGTCTCTCGACGCGTGCTAACACGCGATCGCCATGCATCGCGTCCGCCATGGCATCGCGCCCGATGAAAAGGTCATTTTCCACGCGCGGAATGGGTTTATCTGGCACCAGGAAACCGTATCCGTCGCGGTGCGCCACGATTCGCCCGGAAACCAAATTCGGATCAGGGCTTCTACGAGCCTCACCTACCCGGGTAGCTGACGCGGAGCTCGCATCTGCCGGCTTTTGGCCCTCTGCTGCGGTAGACTTTTTCCCTTTTGCCATGATATGTGACGACTGCTTGCTCTCCGCGAGTCGATATTGACCGCCGCGACTTTCTTCCACGTCACCCCGGCTCTTCAAATATTGAATGATTCGCGGCAAAAAGCGGCGCCCGTGATGTTGCAACTCCATTCCGTGCGCTATCTGCCGGATGCTTTCTGGCTGGGAGATCGACGACAAGTATGAAATCACCTGTTCTTCGGTGACATGACTCGGATGCGGTTCCTTCTCCGAGTCTTTTAGCCCTTTATAGTTGCGAGGGTGTTTCATGGTGAGCGAAAGACGCCACGCACAGGCTAACGGAATTCAGGCGGCGCGCAAAGCGCGTTTGTAGCCCTGGGAGCTGCGGCAAACCGGGTTTCAGGTTGCATGTGTCACATCACCTGAACGATTCGCGCGCGATCGGCAAATCCACAATGCCAATCCTGCCGTCTGGCTGCCGTTCGAGAGCGGGTGCGTAAGCTCCCAGCAACTCACGCCGCCACCAATCGCCCGTTTCGCGCTTGGTTTTCTCGTCCGTAAACCAATATTGATAAATAACGGCGCGAACCGCGATCGGCTGCGACCCACTGGCAAAGGGATTGCCGGCAAAAAGGTGCAGGACGTCGGGCTCACCCTTGAGTAGCCGTTCCTCTGTCCACAGAACAAAACGATTGTCGCGCCAGCCGCCCAGCGATGCGAACCACAAATTCCAATCGAAGCGCGGCTGATAAGGCGCGTAAATTCCCGGCGCCTTTTTCAAATCCTGCGGCTTGTAACGGAAGGGATACGGAATCCAAGTTTTTCCATCGCTCGATCCTTGAAATTCAATTTCCAACCGCTCGGGCGTCATCACTGCGAATAAGCCATAACGATTCGCAATGCGAAATGGTTCGAGCGCCGATACGGGCGACATTGGCAGCGGCAGAGTTGGTAGAAACATCCAGATGAGCTGTGCCGTCGCCGCGTAGAAAACCACGCCAAGAAAAGCTCCGGCGATCGCCATTCGAAGCGGACGTAGTCGCTCGCGCCATACAGCGCGCCAGTTTTCGCCCTTCTCGGCCGTGGCCGCAACCGCTTCGCTTCCGGCCCCGACGCTTTTCGTCGATTTGAAAAAGTTGCGTACCTTTGTCGGCAATACCCATTCGACGAATCGATCATCAAGCAGCAGGAATCCAAGCGAGAGGACGAGATAATTCAAAAACGTGTAGTTCGCCGTGAGAATGATTCCGATCTCGAACGGCGTCACGATGCAAAAGCAAATAATCCGGAAACGTCGCGGCAGAAAAAGCATCCACACCAGCACAAGCTCAACCGCAAAGGTGAGCACAACTGTTCCCGCATGATACCAGTGCGGAAAATGCTGCACATACCATCCCACCCATGTTGGCAGCGGACCGTTCTGATAGTAGTTGTCCATGGCTGTTAAATTGCGCCATGTGGGATCTCCACTTCGAATCTTCGCCACACCCGATTCGAAATAGATCCGGAACCATTCCCATTGCAGTAAGAACAAGCTAGCCCGCGACGGAGGATTTCTTTGCCCCAATCCCGGCCGGAACCCCGGCGGCGCAAAAAACAACGATATGAATCCCGCTTCCAGAAGCATTCCATCCGATTGGTACCCGGAAAAATCCTGCGCTGCTGCTACAAACGACAGATAACATAAGAAACAAACCAAGAGCGTTCCTCGCGGCCACACATTGAAAATCAGAATCACCGACGCAATCAGCCCGATCCAGCAGATCGCCATCAAGATGCGATTGCTGGAGCTGATCCAAAGCAACGTCGGCGCATACCAGAACCGCAGAACCCCCGGAACAGCCGACGTGACCGCCTGAAGGTAATCCTTCGCGGGAAGAAGACCGTTCACGCCGATCAGTCCTTTGACTTGAAACAGCAGTGAATAAAACGCGGAAAAATAAATCAGCCCCAACGCACGGAGGAAAATCCATCGAGGCCACAAATACCCGGGGCGCTTCTCGCTGATCGGCTCCGGCCCAAGCAGCCAGCTCACAACCTGCTGCAGGCGCTCGATTCCAGTTGGCCGTTCGAACGAGTGCTCGTATGTTTTCGACTGAAACATCCCGTTTCAGTCTACGGCAGGTTCGAAATTTGCGGAATTCAAACCGATTTTGGAGCGTCCGCCACAAGGCCGGCCGCTTTAAAAGGCCTCTCGACGGGAGGAACGGCCTGGAGATTATCGCGGCCTTCTGCAACCCCGATCAAAAACTCTTGCGCGTTGAACGCGAACCCGTTGCGCATATGGAGTAGCTTCGTCGCTTCACGGGAGCGTATGTATTTTCCGTCGGGCAAAAGAAACCGCGTCTTTGCCGTATCGGCCAGATACGGCTGGATCACTTCTTCGAAAATCTGGCGGGCCAGCTCCGGATCACGCAGGTGGAACATCACCTCCACGCGCTCGTAAATATTTCGATGCATCCAGTCCGCGCTGCCGAGGTATGTTTCCGTTTTACCGCCATTGCCAAATACGAATACGCGGCTGTGCTCGAGAAAACGGCCGATCACGCTCCGCACGCGAATCCGGCTGCTGACTCCGCGCAACCCCGGTCGCAACGCACAGGCCCCGCGTACTACCTGCTCAATTTGCACACCCGCCTGCGAAGCGCGATAAAGCGCCTCGATAATCCTTTCATCCAGCAGCGCGTTTACTTTCGCAAAGATAAATGCCGGACGGCCAGCGCGTGCGTGTGCGGCCTCGCGATTGATGAGCGACAGGCAACTTTTTCCCAAATTGAGTGGCGCAACGAATAACGGCGAGTAACTGGCACGCTCGGAATACGCCGTCAAATAGTTAAACACATGGTGCACAGACGCTGTGATGTGAGGATCCGTCGTCAATAGGCTCAAATCGGTGTAAAAGCGCGCGGTCGAAGGATTGTAATTCCCGGTGCCGAGATGGGCGTAACGGCGAATCTGTCCGTTAGCTTCCCGACGTGCCACAAGCGCAAGTTTGCAGTGCGTTTTCAGCCCGACCACTCCGTGGAATACCTGGACGCCCGCTTCCTGCAAATTTCGCGCCCAGCGAATATTTGAGGCTTCGTCGAACCGGGCCTTCAGCTCCACCACCACCGCCACTTCTTTCTTCGAGGCCGCTTCGATCAGCGCGCGCACGATCGGCGAATTTTCACTCGTGCGATACAGCGTTTGCTTCATCGAAAGCACGTCCGGATCCTGCGCCGCGCTTTCGATGAAACGCACCACCGCCGAATACGAATCGTAGGGGTGATGCAGCAGCACGCTGCGCTTTCGAATGGTCTCGAAAATCGACGACGCGCCCTTTTTGAGAACAAGCTCGCGCGACGCGAACGGCTTGAACTTCAAGTCCGGACGCGCTGTTTGGTCGTACATGTGAAACAGCCGCGATAGGTTCGGAGGGCCGTTCACATGAAACATCTGCCAGGGATCGAGCCGGAAATTCGCCTGCAAGCGATCCACGATCTCGTGATTCGCCCCAGCCTCGATCTCCATTCGCACGGCCGCGCCTTTGCGGCGGCGGTGGAGCTGCGAATCCACGGAATCAAGAATGCTGCGCGATTCTTCTTCTTCCAAATAAAGATTGCTGTTGCGGGTTACGCGAAACGGCGCCGCCGAGAGTACCTCATACCCATGGTAGAGACGCTCGGCAAAAGCGTGCACCACGTCGTGAAGAAACACATACTCAACTTTGCCTTCCTCTGAAGGCAGCAGAACCAGACGCGGCAGCGCGCGCGGCACCGTAACCACGCCAAGAAATGTCTGCGCGCCGCGCCGCTTTTTCTTCAAAAGAAACGCTACACACAGCGCCTTGTTCAGTACGTGTGGAAAGGGATGCGCCGGATCAACCGTGACAGGCGTAAGCAGTGGCTCAACACTTCTGGTGTAGAAATTCTCAATATATTCAAGCGCTGCCGGACCCAACTCCGCTCGACTCAGTACTCGAATGGATTCTTTCGCAAGGGCAGGCACTAATATGTCGCGCCAGCATTCGTATTGCCGGCCGACAAACTGATGAATTTTCGCAGCGAGCTCTCTCAGCACCTCTTCAGGAATTTTGCCATCCGGCCCGGGCTCGCGAATTCCATGCTCCACCTGCTGCAGCAAGCCGGCCACACGCACTTCCACAAACTCGTCTAGATTGCTCGCGGTGATAGCAAGGAATTTTACGCGCTCGAGAACCGGATTTGCCTCATCGCACGCTTCTTCGAGAACCCGCTCGTTGAACTGCAGCCACGAAAGATGCCGGTTGAAGACGTTCTGCGGCTCCGGTACTACATTGGCGTTCATAACAATCCCTGACGCGCGTGAGCGTACAGCCGAAGTGTTACAGCCATGTTACGAGCCAGTTGTACATCTTACTCCGCCCGGAGCGACGGCGCACCTGCACGCGGTTTTACTTCCCTGCCGCCGTGCCAGATTGTGAGCATTTGCCGGGTATTGCTGATTCGGTCCAACGGGCTCCCCGCAAGCACGAGAAAATCGGCTCGCTTCCCAACTTCGAGCGTTCCGATGTCCGTAGATCCCACCACAGCGGCGCTACTTTTTGTAGCCGCGACGATTGCCTGCATCGGCGTGAGCCCCGCGCGGACCATCAACTCGAGTTCGTGATGTTCCGCCCAGCCAGGAATGCGAGCCGGATTCGCACCCGAGTCGGTGCCGAACGCTATTAGGACTCCCGCATCTTCGAGCGTTTTCAGATTTTTTTGCCCTATGGCAAACGCGGCTTTCACCTTAGGCAGATTGGGATCGTTCTCGACCTTTTTACGATATTCCGCGCTTTCGAATTGTTGTAGCAGTTCCGGACTCACAGCGAGCTTAAAAAACTGATCTTGCATCATGGCCGGATTTTCCGCGAACACGAAAGCCGATTCATCCACCGTCAAAGTCGGAATGTAGAGCACCGAGTGCGCTTTCATCATCCCGATTAATTCATCATCGACAGGCAAGTCTCGAATGCTGTGAGCCAGCACGTCCACGCCGTCCGTAATAAGCGCTTTCGCATCGGCAAGATAGAAAACGTGCGCTGCAACGCGCAATCCTTGCTTGTGCGATTCTTCGATCACTGCTTTGTAGATTGCCGGATCCATTTTCGGATATTTCCCGTACATGTCGTCGAGCCACAGCTTGACGATATCGGGATGGTGCTGTGCCATCTCGCGAACCTGTGCGCGAGCTTCATCCGGCGATTGCGGCCTATACACTTGGTCGGCCGCCACCGGAATTGGTGGTGCGCCGCTCTCAACTCCGAAGCCGCGCCCGGCCGTAAAAATCATGGCACCGGGAAATGTCCCGCGGCGCTGCTCATCGCGCAACTCGTACACGAGGTCCCGATTCAGCCCCAGCGACATCATCGACGTGACGCCATACTGCTCGTATTGAACGAGCGCGCTTTCCACGTTCTCGCGCGTGTAGCCGTCCGCCCGGTTTTGCGCTCCGACCACCAGTCCGAGATGCCCGTGCCCATTGATAATCCCCGGCATGATCGTGCGTCCTTCGAGTTCGATCACGCGCGCATTCTTCGGATAATGAATTTTGCCTTCCTTGCCGACCACCGTTATCCGATCGCCCTCAATCACGAGAACGCTTTTCTTGATCGGCGGAGCGCCGGTCCCGTCGATCAGTTGAGCGCCTTTGAATACAATCACTGCGCTCGTTTGCGCGCCGGCCACAGAAGCAACCAACAACGCGAATACAATTGCGAATAGTTTTTTCATGTCGAATCCCTTGCTACCTTTCAACTCAGAGAATAATCTGATTGTGGGTAGTATTGAAGTGAACGATAAAGGCGAAGGAGATTCACCATGGCATTAACGAAACGTTCTCTGGGTTCGAGTGGTTTGGAAATCACGACGGTCGGATTCGGTTCCTGGGCAATCGGCGGAGGCGGTTGGGCCTACGGATGGGGCCCGCAGGACGACGCCGAATCTATCGCCACGATGCGGCATGCCATCGAGCTAGGAATCAACTGGATTGATACCGCTGCGATTTACGGGCTGGGCCATTCGGAAGAAGTGGTCGGCCGGCTTCTCCGCGATATTCCTCGATCGCAGCGTCCTCTCGTTTTCACCAAGTGCGGCATGGCGTTTGAAAACGATCGCATGGCTGAGCCGCAGCGAACTTTGAAGCCCGATACCATACGCCGCGAATGCGAGGCCTCGTTGCACCGCCTCGGCGTCGATCGAATCGATCTCTATCAATTTCATTGGCCGGACGAAACCGGCACGCCTGTGGAGGATTCCTGGGCCACGATGGTACAGCTGATCGAGGAAGGCAAAGTGCGCGCCGGCGGCGTGTCCAATTTTGATGTGAATTTGCTCGATCGCTGCGAAAAGATTCGCCACGTCGATTCCTTGCAGCCACCTTTTTCGCTGATCAATCGCACTGCCGCCGCCAACGAGATTCCCTGGTGCGCAAGCCATCGCACCGGCGTGATTTGCTATAGTCCGATGCAATCCGGTTTGCTCACCGACAGTTTCTCGCGCGAACGAATCGCAAATCTCGCATCCGATGACTGGCGACAGCGCTCGCCCTACTTTCAAGACCCGAATCTCAGCCGCAATCTCGCGCTGCGGGACTCCCTGCGGCCGGTCGCTCAGCGCCACAACGTATCCGTTTCATCGATCGCAATTGCTTGGACCCTTGCTTGGCCCGGCGTGAGCGGAGCAATAGTGGGCGCGCGAACTCCGAAGCAAGTCGATGGCTGGATCGGCGCAGCGTCACTGGAACTTACCGATCAAGACCTGACCGAAATTGCGGCTGCGATTGAGCGCACGGGAGCCGGCACCGGCCCTATCCGCCCATCAATCGCAAAAAAAGCTGCGGCGCCACACAGCGCGTAAAAAACTGAATCTGATTGCGCCGATCTGAAGGTAAGTAGCAGTACACTTGCGGCCATATGGGACAGGTTTACACAGGCACGTCAGGTTGGGCATACGCGAGTTGGAAGCCCGACTTCTATCCCGCAAAGCTTCCGAGCGCCAAATTCTTAGGCCACTACTCCAGTCGGCTTAATTCGGTCGAGGTGAACTACACGTTTCGCCGCTTTCCCTCGCAAAAGCTGCTTCAGGGCTGGGTCGATTCAACTCCGCCGAATTTCAAATTTGCCTTCAAAGCAAACCAACGGATCACGCATTTCATGCGGCTTCGCGACGCAGCCGGCCAGACATTAGACTTCGTTGGTGCCTTGGAGCCGATGCAAAGAGCAAAGAAACTGGGACCGATTCTCTTTCAGTTGCCGCCTCATCTGAAGCTCGACCTGAAACTGCTCGAAGATTTTCTAGCCGGCCTGCCAGAAGAGATTCGCGCTGCATTCGAGTTTCGCCATGACTCCTGGTTTAAGGATGAAGTGTTCTCCGCCCTTCGCAAGGCGAATGCCGCGTTATGCCAGGCTGAAAGCGAAAATCTCGTCACGCCCCAGATCTCTACCGCAGATTTTTCGTACCTGCGCCTCCGCAACGAAAGCTATTCAGCCAAAGCTCGCAATGAAATCGCTGGCAGAGTGAACAAGCTGCTGCCGTCCGGCGACGTGTTTACATATTTCAAACACGAAGAAACCGCGGAAGGTGCGATATACGCAGAGGGCTTGCTGAACTCCTGCCGGAGCTAACCTTCGCGCCGCCCTGGAAAAAATCCATTCACTAGGAACATCGCAACACACGCAGCGATGGGGACCAGCAAGCCAGCGCGCAGCGCGCCCACGTGGGTCGAAATGGCGCCAACAAGCCACGGAAGCGTCGCGCCGCCCAGGCTGCCTGTCGCAAACACAACGCTGCCGAATCGTCGCGCCTGCGCGCCGTAGATTCGAACCAGCCAACCCACCAATATTGGGTACACGCACGCGAGCCCCAGGCCCGCAAGCGTCGCGCATAATAGGGCGATCCGATAAGTCGCTGCAAAAAGTAATGCGCCGCTCGCCAGCGCCGCGAGACTAACGCCACATCCCAGCAGAATTTTCTCTCTCTCCTTACGTGTGGCAAGCGCGCGTAGCGTCACAGGTGCCAGCGCTCGCCCCAGCGCCAGCCCGCACCAGAAAAACGCCGGCGTCAGCGCCGCCATCACCGCAGAAATAGATTCCACTCGATTCGCATAAGCCGCCACCCATCCGCCAACCGCGCTCTCGGTGCCCACGTACAAGAAGAAAAGTCCGCCCAGTGCAAAAGCTGCCGCGCCAATCAAGCGAGTTCGCGGCCGCGCAGCGGCTCCAACCTCGAGCTCATCGGCTCCCTTTCCGAGCGGCTCGATTTCCCACAACGCGATCAGCAGCGCGCAGATCGCGTGAAACAGCGCCACCCCCAACAGAAATTTCGAAAGTACGTGCAAGTCCTCAGCCAGCATCACAAGCGGCCCGCATGCGATCGCGCCGATTGTCCATGTGACGTTGAGAATGCTCACCGCCGTCGCGCGACGCTGCGGAAAGATTTCGGCCACCCACAAATTTCCGCCCGTCAACGCCAGACCGAGCCCGTACCCATACATCGCCGTTCCCACGAGCCCCGCATGAGCATTACCCAATCCGAGCAACGCCACGCCGAACGCGATCAGCGCAAACCCTACCGCAAATGTAAGCCTGTAACCGCGTCCGCGAATCGGAATCAGCAGCCCCGTCGAAAGGCAACCCGCTAGCTGTCCGCAAAATTGAGTCGTAAAGAAAAGGCCGGCCCGCTCGTCGCTAAGCGCCCACCGGTTGATGAGAATCGGCAGAATCGGCCCCAGCAGCACAGTGACGATGCCGGCCGCCGCAAACGCAGCATGGATCACGAGATTCGCTCGCGCGTGGTGCGGAGCTGGGTTCTGAAGCGAGTTTTCGATTTTCCTGTTACCTCCGAATCCTCAAGACTGTAGCAAACCAGCCGGGTCAGAGCTATGCTGTGCGCCGCCAGGCTATGAACGAGTACTGCGACAGGTCTACCGCTTTCCAGCAAGCGCGCCTCAAGAGCGAACGCCTCCGCATTTTAATTTTGCTCGTGGTGATCGGTATCGTGTTTGTCGTTCGCTCCCTCCGCACGGCCGTTTACCACAACAGCGAAAATGTTCGCGTGTGGATGATCATGGCCGTATGTCTGGCCGCGGTCGTCTTTTACGAATGGCTGATGTTGCGCACTGTCGACCGAGCTCTTCAGACCGCCCGGACATTGCCCCGCGCAGTCTGGATCGCAAATATTATTTTGGAGACATCTTTGCCCGCGTTCTTCATCGCGTTTTTTCCCGGCAATGAGATTGAGCCTGCTTATAAAGCGCTAGCGAACCCGGCGATCCTCGTGTTTTTTGTTTTCATTATTCTCTCGACTCTGCATTTGAATCCGGCGGCCAGCCGGCTTTCAGGATTCGTTGCGGCGGCAAGCTATCTCGCAGCCGCCCTCTATCTCGGGTGGAGACCTTCATTCTCCTCAGCTGAGTCGGTTATGGCACCGGACAAGATTGTGACGGTCTATGCGATCACGCTACTGGTCGCGGGATTTGTCGCGGGCGCTGTTGCGGGAGAAATAAAAAAACAAGCGGAAGCTGCGCTCGGCGAGGCCGAAACAAAACACCAGGTGGAGCGTTTGGAACACGATCTAGAAGTCGCGCGATCGATTCAACAATCCTTGCTTCCCACCTCGATGCCCGTGGTTGAGGGTTTCGAGATCGCCGCGTGGAATCAGCCTGCCGATCAGACCGGCGGCGACTACTTCGATTGGCAGCCGCTCTCCGATGGAAAGGTCCTCGTGGCTTTAGCGGACGTCACCGGCCACGGAATCGGCCCTGCTCTGCTTGCAGCCGTGTGCCGCGCTTACGCGAGAGCCAACTTTAACGCGGACAATGGGCTATTTCCGGCGATGGGTAAAGTGAATGCCGCCCTCGCTGCCGATCTGAAGGAAGGCCGCTTCGTCACCTTTGTCGCAGCCGTGTGCACCCCTGGAAATCCGCGTGTGGAATTGCTTTCGGCCGGACACGGACCATTGTTTCTCTATTTGCTGAAGCACGATTGTTTCGAAAAAATGGACGCGCAAGGGCTGCCGTTGGGAATATCGGACAGTTTCGATTCCGATCCGCCGCTGTGCCTCAACCTCGACCATGGCGATATGCTCGTCCTCGCGACCGACGGATTCTTCGAATGGGCCAATGCGCAGGGCGAGCAGTTCGGCTCCGCGCGGATGCAGGAAAAGATTCGCGCATCTAGAGAAAAACCGCCAAGCGAAATCATTTCTAACTTGTATCGCGCCGTCGTGGAGTTTTCTGGCGGCACAGAACAGAAAGACGATCTCACCGCCATCATCATCAAGCGAACGCCCTAAGCTACGGATACCCAGGAGACAAATGGATGGACGGGAAAAGCATGCGCAGAACCTTCTGCCTCGCGCTTTTGGTCCTTATTTTCGAAATAGCAGCCACGTCCGCCCAGACCGGCCCCGCCCCGAATGGCATGAGGGAAAGAGATCATCTTCGCAACGTCCGCTACTGCGAAGTTTTGGTCGTCAGGAAGCATTTCTTCTCCACGACTGCCGACGTCTACAACACGCTGGGCTTGAACGACTGCCCTGCAGAAAAATGGGCGTCGCTCGACACAGCGAAATTGAAAAAGGAATGGAACGCTGCTGCCATCGTCCTCAACGGCCCGCGCTACTTCATAATGGATCGCAACGCCATCGAAAAGCTCGGAAAAGTCGAATCCTTCGACGGGCTCGACGCCCGACTCCTCGCCGTGCTTGAAATAACAATCCATTCGAACAAACGCGTGCCCTACACGGAAAACGCAGTCCAGCGCCAAAATCGCTACGTCTACGAGCGCGGCAAGAATGTTTACGAACTTCTTTCGCCGGACGGCAACGTTTACGTAATGCAAAGTTATTCGCAGGAAGTGGACAAGGAGCTAAACGAAGCGGGTCTTCTCACCTTAGCCGACCGCCTTAAATTGCCCAACGGTTGGAAATACCGCACGCGCACGCTCGACGAGGACCTCGTCATCGAGAACGTCGGCGGCAAAGCCTACGTGATCCAGGACGAACTCAAAAACACCTACCAGCGCAAGCCATAGATCACGCGATACCGGCTGGGTCACGCGAGTCAAACGCGCGCGAAACTGAAATTTGGCCCGCCGCTTAGATGACAGAACCGAGTTGGCACGTTTATGCGTCTAAGAAAATATGTCAGGCCGTAGATCACGCGTCAGTTTTGCCCGAACGCCTCTTAGCACCACCGCGTTGCTGCTATTGGCAAGCTGCGTCCAAGCCGCAAGCACGCCCATCCCTCACGGGACGCTGGAACTTATCGCCGAGAAACAAGCGATCGCAGCCGGACATCCGTTCAATGTCGCGTTGCATTTCGAACTGGAAAAGGGCTGGCATGTCTACTGGGTAAATCCAGGGGATTCGGGCGAGCCGCCTCGCATACAGTGGAATTTACCCACCGGCATAAAGGCGGGCGCAATCGAATGGCCCGCGCCCCGGAGGCTGGGAACCACGACCATCGTAGATTACGGCTACGAGGACACAGTCACATTGATTGTGCCCATGCTTGCGGACGCGAGCCTGGCGACCCAAAAACTCCTTCAGCTCGTGGCGGACGTTAAGGTTCTCGTTTGCCGCGAAATGTGCATCCCCGGCAAAGCACAAATTTCGCTTACGGTGCCGGTAAAATCGCAGCCGCCTCCAACAGACGGCCAGAGCGCTCATTTGTTTGCCGATGCGCGCAAGGCCCTCCCGCGACAAGCTCCGGCAAACTGGAAATTTACCGTGGCCGAAACGCAAGACTCGTTCGTGCTCACGGCAAACCTCGGTCA
Source organism: uncultured Acidobacteriota bacterium (assembly GCA_963729525.1). Taxonomy (GTDB): domain Bacteria; phylum Acidobacteriota; class Terriglobia; order Acidiferrales; family UBA7541; genus Palsa-295. The sequence continues at coordinate 257,316 of CAVSOB010000001.1, read as the reverse complement.
CAAAATCACCAACGCGGTTTTATTTCCGCTGGCCGAGTCGCAGATATCAAACGCAGCGCCGCAAACACTCGCGTCCACCGCCACGGGCTTTACTCTCACACTGAAAAAGTCGGACCAGCTTCTGAAACCAATCGCGCGCTTAAAGGGAGTGCTCGAGCTTTCAGGCAATCAAGCCTACTCGATTGATGTGCCTATCGGCCAGCCTGGCAAAACAGTCACGAAAGGCTCGACGTAAATGTGCGCCCAATCGCTGCAGATTTGTATTCCGGGCGGTACAATCACTGAAGGAGGAACGACGAAAATGAAGCGCTCAACCTTTACGCGATGCTCATTGGCATGATTGCTATAACAACGATCCTCTGCGTGGCTCCGCTGCTTCTCGCAGCAGCGAAAGTCGGCGAGCCGGCCCCCGAGTTTACAGCTACCGCCAGCGACGGCAAGACCTACAAGCTCGCCGACTACCGCGGAAAATACGTGGTCCTCGAGTGGCACAACAACGGTTGCCCCTACGTCGGCAAGCAATACAACAGCGGAAACATGCAGAAGCTCCAAAAGCAGTGGACGAGCAAGGGCGTCGTTTGGTTCACGGTTCTCTCCTCCGCGCCGGGCAAACAAGGATTCGTCACCGCGAACGACGAGAACGCGTACCTCGCGAAAGTGCAGGCCGCACCCACCGCCGCGCTGCTCGACCCGAGCGGCGAGATCGGCCATCTCTACGACGCGAAGACGTCGCCCCAAATGGTGGTAATCAATCCTCAAGGCGTGGTGATCTACGATGGTGCGATTGACGACAAACCGACCACCGATCTCGCGGACGTACCCGGCGCAACCAATTACGTCTCGCTCGCGCTAGAGCAATCCATGGCCGGCAAGCCTGTGGCAACGCCCGCAACCCGTCCCTACGGTTGCTCAGTGAAGTATTCAGACTCCTCGCACTAGAAGAACCGCACGAATAGGACAAAAGGAAGCGTCGGTTCGTCGACGTAGCTCAGGTTCCTCGCGATCGATCTTAGAGCGGGACGACCCGAGGCCATTGTTCTCCTCCGTTGTAGCGCCGGCATCTTGCCGGCTCTTTTGAATTTTGCTTTTTCGCTCTTTTTTTTCGCCAGTCATCTGAGCGCAGCGCGGGTTATGCGTCCCGGATTCTTAGCGGAGCGAAGAACCTCGGCTTAATTTCTTGGCGTTCGCCCCGCCGCGTCCTCGGGTCCGCGCTATAATTTCCTTCCCGGTCAATTCTCGTGGAGGCACACCATGGCATCACGACAGGATCGGGTGGAATTGAAAGGCAGCGCGCGGCCCGCGTTTCCGAGCGGGCAGGACGTCGGACCCGCGGACCCAAATCAGCAAATCGAAGTCAGCGTGCTGCTGCGCCGCGGAGCAAAGCCCGGCGATTTCCCCACTCCCGATCAAATGGGCTCCCGCCTCCCTCGCGATCGCAAATATCTCACTCGCGAAGAATTCGCAAAACAATACGGCGCATCGCCGGCAGACATACAAAAAATTCGCGCATTTGCCTCGCAATACGGCTTAAGAGTCGCGAGCGAAGATCCTGCGAGCCGCACCGTAAAGCTCGCTGGCACCGTTCAAGCTTTCAACAACGCATTCGGTGCAAACTTGCGCCGCTACGAACACGCTTCCGGCTCATTCCGCTGCCGCACCGGCGCGCTCACAATTCCCGCCGACCTCGACGGCATCATCGAAGGCGTTCTCGGCCTTGACAATCGCCCGCAGGCCAAACCACATTTCCGTCTGCGCAAGAAAAATACCAGCGAGCAGGCCAGCGCCACGGACGCCTCCTATTCTCCGCTGCAAGTGGCGAAAGCCTACGCGTTCCCGTCCGGCGCTACCGGCTCCGGCCAATGCATCGCCCTAATCGAACTCGGTGGCGGATATGACGCGTCCGATCTCACGCAATTTTTCAGCAACCTCGGAATTTCTGCGCCAAAAGTCACCGCGGTTTCCGTCGACGGCGCCAAAAATTCGCCCACAGGTGACGCTAGCGGCCCCGATGGCGAAGTGGAACTCGACATCGAAGTCGCCGGCTCCATTGCACCAGCCGCGCAGATCGCCGTTTATTTCGCGCCCAACACAGACCAAGGCTTCATTGACGCAGTCACCACCGCTGTGCACGACGCGAAGCTGAGACCGTCCATCGTCTCCATCAGCTGGGGCGGCCCGGAAGATTCCTGGACGGCGCAATCGCGCAACGCGCTCAATTCCGCGTGTCAGGATGCCTCGACGATGGGTGTCACAGTGCTCGCCGCGTCCGGCGACAACGGCTCGACCGACGGCAGCACCAGTGGAAATCCCACCGTAGATTTTCCCGCTTCGAGTCCCTTCATCGTTGGCTGCGGCGGGACGAAACTTACACTTTCCGGCTCCTCGATCAGCAGCGAGCAAACCTGGAACGAACTCGCATCGAACGAAGGCGCCACGGGCGGCGGCGTGAGCGAGGCGTTCGCACTGCCAAGTTTTCAACAAGGCGCGAATGTCCCGAAAGCGCCGAATGGATTCGCAGGCCGCGGCGTTCCTGATGTCGCCGGGGACGCCGATCCCGCCACCGGCTACAATGTCCTCGTCGACGGACAGCCATCGGTGATCGGCGGAACGAGCGCCGTTGCACCGCTGTGGGCTGGCCTCTTCGCGCTGATCAATCAATCCTTGGGAACGAACGTTGGCTACGTGAATCCGCTTCTGTATTCCGCAAAAGCCGAAGCCACCTTTCACGACATCACCGCCGGGAACAATGGAACCTACTCCGCAGGTCCCGGCTGGGACGCCTGCACCGGCCTCGGCAGCCCAAACGGCGCGGCACTCCTCGCCGTTCTGCGCGGTTCCTGAGCGTTGGACGTATTTCCGTGGGCGTTTTGTCACGAAGGTACCGGCGAATCTCTTTTCCATCGAGCGAGCGTGCGGATTTGTGGCAGAAGCGAGATAAAAAATCGCAAAATATTTGCGATTAGAAATTTCTAGTGGCCTGAGTTTTCTATGAGTTAGTTGAAATTCTAATTCCAGATTTGCGATTAGAATCTGGCAGGTGGCGGCTCTAGGGCGGAAGCTGGAACCTATCCTCTGAGCCAAGGTGGCCGCCGATTGCGTGGTCTTCGTCGTCATATAAAAACGGGCAATGGTAGCGTGGTCGCGGGAGCCTGTATATCCGTAGAACTACGCAGACCTGTGGAAAACTGGGTTCAAAATGGGAATTGCGATTGCAGCTCAAAGACTTCGAAAATCTCCAAAGCCTCAGCTCTAAACAGGTGAGCTACATTTCAGCCAGCTATCTGCGCTCGGCTGCTGCCACGATCATGCGGGTCGCGCGTTCGCGGATGTCCGGCGGCAGCGGCAATGATTTTCGAGCTTCGGTATCGAAGTAGACGGCAACGAGATGCATGATGGCCGCAATTTCGCCTGTTCCATCGTTCGTCATTTCGTGCGTTAGCCGCACTACCTTCTCCTTCACCTCGTCAACCACCGAACGCACCGTGATCACATCGCCCGCGCGCAGCTCGCGTTTATACTTGATGTGCTGCTCGAGACCGGGAACACCGCGTTTTTCCTCTTCCATCCTGGAGCGCGTCAGCCCCATCGCCGCGAACAGTTGCCAGCTGGCCTCGTCAAATTTCCCCACATACCACATCACGTTCATATGACCCATATGATCGCAATGCTCAGCTTTCACAACTCCCCGATACGTTATCGCATGCTCAACCTTAGCCACGCATGTCTCCTCAAGCCACGCACATCCTCATCCAGACTACATGAGAAATAGTCCCAGGCGGATCTCCCCTCGCTGCAACTCTCGGTGCATGGAGGCCCTCTCTTCCTTCAGCGGCAGCTGCCTTCGCTACTTCGCGATACGTGAGCGAACGGTCAGGCGCGCATCTCCTAGGTCAAGTCCGAATTGTCGACGGAACGAGCCACGATTGTAGTAAAGAGGTTTGAATGGTGCCCAAGAGAGGACTCGAACCTCCACTCCCTTGCGAGAACTAGCTCCTGAAGCTAGCGCGTCTGCCAATTCCGCCACTTGGGCATTTCCTGCGGCAGGAAACAACAACTGATATTGCCGCGCGCTCCCGGGTTTGTCAACGAAGCACAATCCGCGCGACTCGACTTACTCGTCCTATAGCGGAATCGATGCTTCAGCCTGGTGAGGCGCGGGAATCCCGCCAAAAGCCGCTCCCGCTAACAGCAAGGCACTATCTCTTCTCTTCCGGTAGGTGTCTCTACATGCTCCGCCGAGGGACAGTATTATACAATCAGGCCCCGGCTCAATCGGGTCCGCGGCTCACGTTAGACCGCCCTGGTCAATTCATATGCGCACTACTCGAAGACAGTTCGTGCAGCAAACAGCGCTCGCCGCAGCGGCGCTTTACCGGTGCCCGATTCAAGCGCTTGCTGAAGCGCAGCGCACACTCGAACCACTTGAACAGAATGCAGCTCCGCCCGATGCGGCGGCCATCCGAAAACTTGCCTCCCAGATTAGCGGCCACGTAATCACACCGGAGACGCCCGACTATGAATCCGCGCGCCTAATCTTCAACCGTGCATTCGATCAACATCCCGCGCTGATCGTGCGCTGTGCCAGCGCTTCCGACGTCGCGCGCTCTCTCGAATTTAGCCAGAGCCACAGTTTGCTACTCGCCGTGCGTGGCGGAGGCCATAACCGGGCCGGATTCAGCGTGTGCGATGGCGGGGTGGTAATCGATCTTTCCGGAATGAGCCGAGTCGAAGTCGAGGCAGACGAGCGCGTGGCCCGTGCAGAGGCAGGCGCACTGGTGCGCGATTTGGACCAGGCAACGCAGCGCTTCGGCCTGGCTACCACCTCGGGTGGTTGTCCGACCGTAGGAATTGCCGGCCTCACGCTTGGCGGAGGAGAGGGCCAGTTGATGTCGAAATACGGCGCTGCGTGCGACAACCTGATATCAGCCCAACTTGTCACAGTGGACGGCAGGCAACTGGAGGTCAGTCAGAATTCCAATCCCGATCTCTTCTGGGCGATTCGCGGCGGAGGAGGAAACTTCGGTATCACGACGGCGCTCGAGTACCGCCTTCACCCGGTGACCGACGTTCTGGCGGGAACGCTGATGTACCCGGCCGGGCGAACTCCAGAAATGTTGCAGACTTTTGTGAAGCTTGTCGCAGCGGCGCCGGATGAATTGAGCGTCCTCTGCGGAGTCCTACCGTCCGGACAGGGGGCGCGATTCCAGTTGCAACTCTTCTATTGCGGCGATCCAAACCAGGGAAATGAATTGCTCAAGCCGTTGCGAGCTCTTAAACCGCAGGAGGACAATGTCAACGTCAAATCATATCTCGAGTCTCAGACGGCAGGGTTTCTCCGAGCGCCCGTCGCGCATTTCCAGACGGATCTTTTTCTCCCTGAACTAAGCGCGCCCGTAATTGCGGCGATTACAGCAGCAACCGACCATTCGCCACCCACCAACCGGGTGTTCATTGTGCCGCTTTACGGCGCCATTTCGCGTGTGGGAATCACTGACACGGCTTTTGCTTTGCGGCATCCGGGATACGAGGTGGACATCACGGGGCTCTGGAGCACTCCGGCTGAAAAGGAGAGCGCGGTGCGATGGGTCAAGGCCCTACGCGACAGTTTGCAACCCTTCGCGCACGGAGTCTACGTAAACCAGCTAGGCGAGACGAGCGATAAGCTCGTCAGAGACGCGTACGGGCCGAACTACGCTCGCCTGGCGGAGATCAAGAAAAAGTACGACCCCAAGAACGTGCTGCGCCTCAACCAAAACATCAAGCCGGATACTGCCTCGAATAGTTGATCGAACAAACTCGGGCCGGGTCCCGAGTCGCATGCTTATTGGAAAGTACGACCGACTTTCTTACGCAGAAGATCTTGATTTGCCGGCTACTTCGGCGTCACTTCGCGCGCAAGACGGCTCGCGGTTATCTCTCGCAACTCAGCCCTTTTTTTGGCCGCGTCTATCATCGCTTCGCGTGATCCATAATGCTTGGTAGCGATCGATGCGCCTTTTGCATCGAGTTGGTCTAGCGCCGCCCAATTGGGATACAGGATCGCCACGGCGACATCCCAATCATGCGGGTGGTCGATCTCCGGATTGGTGAATGCCTTGTAATCCGTGATATAGCCTGCCTTCTTGAATTCGTCATAAATGGGCTTGAAGTTCTCGCGAAAGTCCTTCCAGAAGGCGTCTCCTTGACCGGTTTTGATCGAGTAATAATTCACACGCCAGACAGGACCGGGTTCGAAGTTTGGACTCTGTGCAAACGCGGTACAGGCGGTGAGCAGCATCGCTGCGAACAGAAACATCGGTAGCGCTTTTTTCATCATACCTCCTAAAAGTTTGCAAGTTGGTCGTTCAGTCCGAGGTCCGATTGGCAACGGAAACGGCGGTCAAAAAGAAAAGGGGCGATTGCTCGCCCCTTCCCTCCAGTCGCGAAAGTAAAGGCTGCCAGCGTTCTCACCGTTTTACCGGCAGAAGCCAACCACAGCAAGTAGCGCTAGGTCAGGTCCGTGGTTTGCGTCGCGCCTTCCATCAAGCGTTAGCCTGACGGGAGCACGTCCTGCCCACCGCTGATCCAGACCTAGAGCCTCGCCGTGACGCCGTACTGCTCCGAACTTTGCCGAAGCCGTTCTATCCTTCCGAGCCCCGTGTAGCTCGTCAAGCTTTCGCTTGCCGTGCTTTCCGAGACTCGGTCGATCGGAACGCTTTCGCACCGCGGTTGTAACTCTGTGCGGACATTCGGTCAATCAGACCAGAAACACTTTTTTGCTGTGGAAATTTCGGAAATGTGGAAATCTCTCCTTCGATGTGCTTCAGCTCAAGCGGAGGTAAACGATGCGTTCGTTCGGCTCGCCACGTCGCACTCGATGCTCGCAAGTCTCCCAGCTTGCCTTCACGGTTTCCGTGATGCTCGTATCACTTCAATCGACGGCCCATGCCCGCGAAAAGGAAAGGGAAAAATCCATGGAACACCAGACTTCGTATCGCACAATAAAGATAGACGACCTTTCCGTCTTCTACAGAGAGGCCGGCCCGAAAAATGCGCCAACGCTTCTCCTCCTGCACGGACTCCCCTCTTCCTCGCGAATGTTCGAGCCTCTGTTCGCTCGCCTTTCCGATCGCTACCACCTCATCGCGCCAGATTACCCGGGCTTCGGACACAGCGATTGGCCAGACCCAAAAAAATTCGCGTACACCTTCGACCACATCGCCGACGTCATGAATCATTTCACCGAGGCGCTCGGTCTTTCGCGCTACTCGCTCTACATGCAGGACTACGGCGGACCCGTCGGTTTTCGCATGATACTGGCCCATCCAGAACGGGTCGAGGCCCTGATCGTCCAGGACGCCGTCGCTCACAACGCAGGCCTCGGGGAGAATTGGAAAACGCGTCGAGCCTTCTGGGCCGATCGCGCCGCCTACGAAAACGCACTACGCACAAATCTTCTCTCGCTGGCGACCACGCGCGCACGCCACGTCGGGGACGACCCGAACGTGGAACGCCATGACCCAGACCTGTGGACAGACGAATTTTATTTTCTCAACCAACCCGGCCAGGGGGAGATTCAAGTGGACCTGTTCTATGACTACCGCACGAACGTCGAGAACTACCCGAAGTGGCAGGCCTGGATGCGCGAAAAGCAGCCGCGCCTTCTGGTAATCTGGGGCAAGTATGAGTCCTCGTTCGACCCCTCAGAACCGGAATCCTATCGCCGCGACGTCCCAAAGGCCGAAATCCACATCGTTGATGGGGGCCATTTCGCGCTCGACACCGCAGCGGATCAAATCGCAATGCTCGTCCGCGACTTCATGAAGTAGCGCCGGCGGCTTGATGCAATGCGGGCTATTTCAGGAGCTGAGAGGCGTCTTCCCACAGCTGCTCAGCGATAACGCCAGCCGGTTCATTCCGCGCCAGCTTAGCCGATTGCCCCGCCCACAATTGCATACGGTCCGCATCTCCCGCCTTCAAGGCCTCTTGACGCATCGCCTGAGTTAGCCCGCGCTGCACAGGATACGGCGCAGAACGAGGAGCATCCGAAGCAGTTGCAGCCCGGACGTACGCGGTTGCGACGCTGCGTCCGGGCCGTCCACTGAATGCTCGCGTGACCATCGTTTCGTTGGCTTCGGTATGCGCGAGTCTCTCAGCATAAGCAGGATGCGTCTTCGCCTCCGGAGCTCGCAGAAACCCGGTTCCTATCTGCACCGCGCTCGCGCCCAGTATCAAAGCCGCGGCAATTCCGCGTCCGTCGGCGATCCCGCCCGCAGCGATCACAGGCACCGTGACCGCATCCACAACCTGCGGCAAAAGCGCCATCAGACCGACCATTTGCCGTTCTGCGTCCGCTGCATGGAAGGCTCCCCGATGCCCTCCAGCCTCCATGCCCTGCGCGATAATTGCATCGGCGCCCGCAGCTTCCGCAGCTTTCGCTTCAGCAACCGTCGTAGCGGTCGCAAACCACGAGATTCCCCGAACCTTCATTTCGGATACGAACTCTGGCGCATAGACTCCCATGATCGAAGAGATCGCCTTTGGAGCTACGCTCAGCAAGGCCTGGCACTGGGCTTCAAAGTCCGGCAGCTTCGCGTCACCCGCTTCCGGTGCAACAGCAGGTCCCCACGTCGCGAGAAACTCGCGCTGCCGTTTTTCCAATTCGAAGTCTCGCACCGGCGCTGCCTCTGGAATCCAAAGATTAATCTGAAATCCTCCCCGGCTGCCTCCGCGAAACTCGGCGCTCCAAGCCTTGATTTCGTCCGGCTTCATCAACAGCGCTCCGCACGCCCCAAGCCCGCCCGCGTTGGCCACGGCAATCGACAGCGACGGAGGGCAGGCTCCCGCCATGGGTGCCAGCAGGATCGGCAGGCGAATGCCCAGGCGATTCGCGAAACTTTCGGCGCGCCCGCGAGCCGATAAATCCCTTTTATCGACCATTGCAAAAGCCTCCTGCCAGACGTTTGCGAGAGACACCACTCGACAAATCATACTTGCCGCGCACCTGCAGGTTTGTCAACGAAGCACCGGACGAAGCCTTACGGTAGCTTTAATTTTGCGACGTTGTCCTCCGCCTCGTACAGCGCGGTCGTCACCGTAACGGGGAAACGCACGCTGCCAAGAGTCACTTGTTTGCGAAGAATCGTAGTGTCGGGCGCTGCGTTGGCGGGAACCACCGTGCCGCTTCCATCCCGGACGCGCCCGAAAAGCACGCGAAACGGAAATGGTTTGCGATCGCTGGTGCGCACAAACACCCCGGTGAACTCCACGTAAGCCGAATCGGCGGCGATATCCGCAGCAGTAAAATGGATCGCGGTTCCTGCTCCAGCCGGCTGCTTGAAACGCGCCACAGAAACCTCAACCTCCGACTTCATCTCGGTAATCATGCCGTCGCCTAAACCCGTGAAGTGAGCTTTCACAGCCGCCGTTGGAAAGGATTCGAACTTGTACATCATTCCAGTTTGGCCCTGCAGCTGTAACTTGCCATTTTGAAGCGGAAGCATCGTCGCGTCGAATGTGAAACCTTGTCCCGAAGTGGTCGTCATGATCTGCCGTCCGTTCGCGCTGGAAGAGATCGAGCAATCCAGCCAGGAGTTGCTGGTGAACACAAGCGGAGGATATTGCCGTTCGCTTTTCCAGGAGTCGTTTTCGTTAGCCGATGGGTCTGGAGAGCGGCCGAATGAAGCCAATGCCACCACGAGAGCCAATCCAGCCAGATAGATGGCAAAATTTTGCCGGTTTCGGAACTCCGTCCCATTCATTCGAAGCCTCCTCAAACCAAAAGATCGAAAGTCACATTGCCGCGCACCTGCAGGTTTGTCAACGAAGCACATTCCGCACCAGGACTGCTTGACCCTGCCCGTTCCCGGCCCTAAAGTAAGGTGGGCCGGCAAGGGGGGCCGTGCAATGGCCACAACTCGCGCGATGATCGAGCGACGGCGCGCCAGCCGCGTTCTCATCCGCATCCCAATCAAAGTTTTCAGCAACGATTTCAACGGCGAGCCTCTCGATACGCCCGCGGAAGCGATTGCCGTCAGCCGCACCGGCGCGCTGCTTCGCACTTCATTTCAACCGGCACTCGGTTCCCGCATCGAGGTGCTCAACGGGCTCTCGCAGGAAACCCAGGAATTCCGCGTGATCCGGGTGAGCGATGAGAAATACGACGGTTCCTTCGAGCTGGGCGTCGAGATCCTCTACCCCACCCGCAATTTCTGGGGCATCCAGTTCCCCGACGAGCGCCTCACCGCCTAGACTCTGCTCGTCTTATAACTCGCCAAGCCCGCGCCATCATCCTCGCCCTCCAATAATCGCTGACCTATCTCCCATGTACTCTATTGGTGCTATACTCCCCGGAATCAGGCCCGCCGGGGGCCGCTCATCCACTTGGTTGTAGGCTCCATGTCCTGCGGGCGCGGGAGGTAAGCGATGCACGACTTCCTCATCATTCTGATGATGGCGTGGGGCGCCGTGACTGCGATTCTGATTTGCCTTCTCATCTATCGCGGCACACTCGAAGCTCATGAAGACGATCAGGTTTTTCTGGACGCGGCCGGCGACTCGATGGCCGCCGAGCAGCGCATGATCGTCGCTAAGATCGACAAACTCAGCCGGCCGATCACGCTGCTCATGATCGCGTCTGGCGCATTGCTGGTGATTGCGGGCGCAATCTGGGGTTGGGACGCGTATCAGAGATTCTAGGCGCGGCTATTGCTGCGGTTTTGCAGGTGTAGGAGCTGGTGCAGGTTGATTCTTTGCCGCCGGTTGTGATTGTGGCTGCTGTTGTTGGTCGGGCGCCTGGTCGCATATCTGCGAAGTGTGATTGTGTACGATCAGCCAGTTGTCCCCCACTTTCTGCAGGACCAGAGTCGTCTGCCCGTGCGCTGAGTAAGGCTTATTCTGGTAGGACGATAGAAACTCCCACTGGTAGGAAGCCCACGCAATATCCTCGTGCACGAAGACGTTCGTATTGCGCCGGATAAGCTGCATGCCCTGAAACGCCGCCAGACTTCGCTGATAGTCCCCCACGTAGTTCTGCCATCCCAGGATCGGCGGGGCGAAGGCCCCGCTGACGAACACCGCGTTGTCGGAATAATACTTGTGCATCATCTCCACATTGCCCAACTGGAAAGCGGCCAGCATTTCGCCGATGTCCTTATCAATTTCGTCGGAGGCAGGCATCGGCACCTTCGGCATCGGTGACTGATCGGCTGCCTTATTTTTCGGCTTCTTCTGCGCCCACGCGGCGCCGGATGTGATCACAAGAATTGCAACGAGTGCGGCGGCTCTGCGGCAAGCCCAAGCGAATCCCCCAAGATTCTGCTTCATTCGCTTTTCCTCCAGGAAACCGCCCGAAGCATAGCACCGCAGAAAAGCGCAAAGCGAAAGGATGTCACCCCATGTGTCGCGTATGCGACGGTCTGATTCGGTGGCGCGCGTGCGACGCGATGTCATCCCGACCGGAGCCTCGCGTCTTGCCTTCCCGCCGCGCGTGCGGCGGCGCGAGGCAGTGGAGGGATCTGCAGTTTGCCTTGGCTTACAGCCTGTTCTGATGCCTGCACCTTAGGCGAGTAACTTATGTTGACAGTTTACCGATGTAGAGCTGGGTCGGCTAAGAACTGGCCAACATCCGGGTGGAACTTGAGGCCGATCTCATCCATTCTCGAATGTTTTAATTTTGGCTTGGGTCCGCGATGCCATTTTCCCTATTTTGTCGATCCCCTCGATCAGCGAACTCGCGTGATGTCCTGCACCCAATTTGTCTCCCAAGTTTTGCCATCGTCTGGCGAGTCCGCTTGCTCCCAATGGCCGGTTGTCGGAGTGATGTTGGACCAGATGAAGCGCGCCCGAACTCGCTTCCCCTTGACCGTATCATCCCCATAGAAAGTGCCCACGCCATTGTGGAAGCCTCCAATCATGGGCGGATCCAATGGTTCGGATGGTGTCCTGCTGTCGAGCCACCAGATTGACCACTGCTGGGTCTTCGGGTCGAAGGACCGCAGAGCGACACCGCGATAGGGAGCACCGGGAACGCTGAGCACTGTATCGTCCACATTGCTGTAACTCCCCATAAGCGGTTGATTCAACAACGTGCCTTCGAATTCAACCCACTCGTGATTATTGGCGAGTCGCTGCTTGAGCTTTCGATGATGGGCCTGCCATTGACCAACCAGGAAGTCGAAGTCGTGAAGACCGGGGACTGCACTGTCTGTCTGATTCATCCCGGAGCCCGAATCCTGGTGCGATTGTGTGTCCAACCGGCCTGGCGCCGCCAGACACAGACTTAGCAGCGCGATCATGACTGAACGGTGATGAGTACTCACGATGCCCCTTTTGAATTGCTGTGGTAGCCAATTCTCAACAATGCTTGAACTCCATTTCCCCGATACGCGTTCCATCGTCCCCTCCGAAATCAGACTGAACTAATGCCACCCTTTTAGACTCAGCCCGCGGTATTTGTGTATAGCCACTTTCTATGGAACTCTCGATACCACTTTCGAAGAAAAGAACCTCTGTTCCGGCGGGTTTACAAGGGCTTGGCGGGTGGCCCACCCTTCGCTGGTTCGTTACTGTGGTTCCCACAATTGGAGCGCTCCGGCGCGGATAAACTCTGCGCCGCCTTTGCGCAGGTGGGAGGGATTGCCCTTGTGAGTCGGGTCGTTTGTTTCGGCTAACCTGACGTCTGAATATCGCGAGCGACGCGGAAGCCGTAATCTGCGTATTGAAATTCTGGGGGGATGCTGGCGCGGGCGGCGCAGCGCGATACCTTTGTCTGATGCCGCCACGAACCGCCGCGCGAAGCTCTCCGCGTTCCTTCGGCCGCCCCCTTCGGATTGCGCTCGGGCGAAACGCGATAGTAATCAGCGTCAAACCAATCCGAACACCACTCATGAACGTTAGCGCCGATATCGAATAAGCCGTAAGCGTTGCGTTCCGCGCGGCCGACGCGTTCTGGCGCGGTCTTCCAGCGCGACGCGTAATTTTCGAGGGATTCGAGCGGGGCGTCGCCCCAGGGGTAGAGTTTCTGCTCGGCACCGCCGCGCGCCGCGCGTTCCCATTCGGCTTCGGTTGGCAGGCGGTAGTGCTTATGCGTGAGCGCGCTCAGCCATTCGCAGTACGCCACCGCGTCGAACCACGACGGCGCGACGACCGGCTGCTCTGGATGCGAGAAAATCGGATCGTCCCAGTGCTGGGGTTTGCGATGAACCTTGCCATGTCCTGGGGCGGCTAGGAATTTCGCGTAGTCGGCATTGGTTACCTGGCACGCGGCGAATTCGAAGGCGTCGATCCAGACGCGGTGCACCGGGCGCTCGTTGTCCTGGCCGGGTTGGCTGGCGTCGCTACCCATCAGGAACCAGCCTTCGGGGATGCGGACCATCTCCGGCTCAATGCATTCGCGGGGCGGTGAGGGGTTCAGTAGCACAGGCAATCCTGCCTGTGCCCCAAGTTCCTACCGGCGCGAGGCCGCGAAACGAGGTAAGCCGAGTTAGCGTTTTTCGCCTTTTGTTCGCTTTCGACGTTCCGGGTACCGAATGGACGCCTCGGACCAGCGCTTAGCTTTTTGCTGCAACCTGTTTGCTGCAGTTGCGACACGTTTTTATTCCCTTTTTGTTCGCTTTCATCAACCCGAAACAAACGATCTCTAATCGTGCCCTTGGCTGTGCTGAGTCTGGCTCAGCAAATTGACGATCAGGCGGTAAGCGCCCGGCACGCCCGCCGGTAGCTCGCGGAAAAATGAGAGGCCTGTGTAGATGTAGACGCCTTTGCCATAGTGGGCGTACACGAGCGAGCCGTTTGTTTCCGGTTCGCCGGGATCGGTGAGACCGAGCACCGGTTGATACTGCGAATCGAATGTTCCCAGGAAATATAAGCCGCGTTCCTGGTCCCAGCCTTCGAAATCGGCGAGCGTGATTTTGTTGGGCGAGTTGAGCAGCGGATTATCGGGCGCGAGAAAATGCACGGGCGAATTCGCGTCGGTGACTCGCGAGGTTTGGCCGGGCATCGTTGCGGTGTAAGGCATCGCGGAAACCCACTGCGGATCGCGCTGATACTGGACGACGAGCGAGCCGCCCTGCTGGACGTAATCCAGCAGACGCCGATTCGAACGCATCAGGTCAGCACGCAAATCGTAGGCGCGGATGCCGACGACGATCGCGTCGTAGCGGCTGAGATCTTCGAAGGCCAGCGCAACTTCGTCCAGCAGATCCACTTGAATGCCGATCTGGCGAAGCGTGTCGGGGATCGGATCATTGCTAGCGGCGATGTAGCCGACGCGCAAGTGCGCCGGCACGACGAGATTCAGAACGTGCACCGTGACGTCGGCGGGCTGGCTCCAATCGCGCGTGGGCAGCGAGGGAATGGGTTCGAGCGAGGTGGTGAATTTTTCGCCATCGAGCTGCGCGAACGGGTGCAGCGTATACGCGCCGGCGGCAACGTGGGCGGGCGGGGTGACCGTGAAGCGAATGAGTTGATCGCCCGCGCCGGAAAAATCGAGTGGCGCGATTCGTTGAAGCTGCCAGCCTTTTGGCGCGTCGAGACCGACGGAAACTTTCGCCGATTTTGTTCCGTGATAGCGGACGCGGGTGAGCAGCGTGAGCGGTTGCGAGGCGCGCTCGGCGGGCACCATGATCTGCTGGGGGTCGGGAGTGAGTGTGAGGGCGGGAACGAACTCGAGCGGATACGTGTCAATGCCGGTCGTCGTGGCTTTCATGGAGTCGACAGTTCTTGCGTAGGTGAACGAGTAGCCATCGATTTCAAGTTTTGGGGCGATGCGTACAAGTGGCGGCGGGTATGGCAAAATCACATCGCCGGGTGAGCTCGGAGGCGTCGCACCCGCGGGAATTTCAACTTTGAATTTGTAGTTTTTGTCGCCTTCAATTTTGTCGCCCTCACCTTTGTTGATGGTTACGTTCCATCCTTTGGGCACCAATAGGCTCGATGCGTCGACGGTGTATTTCACCGGCACGGCTGGCTTGCCCAAAAAGCTCACGTCGACAGAGAAGCTCTCCTCCACGGAGAGTTCGTGGCGGTCCGCATCGGCAATCATCGGCAGGGCGATGTCTTCGTTCAGCGCAAGGTCGATCTTTTCGCGCTCGCGTTCGAGTTCCCAGAGAAACTGGGGGCTGCCGTTCGCGTTTTGCTTCGAAACTTCATCACGCAGCTTCGCGATTTCCTTTGCCGCGTTTGCGAGATCTTTCGCCGCGTCTGAACGGTGCAGTGAAAGCGCTGCGCTGCGCGCCGCTTCGAGATTTGCAGACGCTTGGTTCAGTGAAGGTGCCAGCGTTTCGCGGTACGACGGAAATGTTTCTGCGAGCGAGGCCAAAGGCTCTGCTAGAAGCTTCGCGTCGAACGTGCCGGCGGCATCGCCTTTTTCGTTTTCGCGCACAAGAGATACCGGGCGGCGGAAAAACGGATTGCCGAAGAAGGATGGGGTGCCCTGCGAGCGGTGCTGCGCGTGGCCTTCCATGCCCATGTCAACGTAGCTCTTGCCCCATAGCGGCGAAACGTCATTGATGGGAAGCGGCACGGCGCCGGTGACATTGGGGTCGCGCGCGGGTCGCAGATCGAGCGTTACTTTCCAAGCGGGCAGGCCCTCGGCTATCTGCTCAGGAAACATTTTGGGATCGGCGGCTGCGGCGATGGCTTGCGGGGTGAGAATTCCGCTTTCCTGATGATGTCCGTGGCCGCCGTGAACGCCGCCCCAGCCGTTGATCACGACTTGCGGGCGGAACGTGCGAATCACTCGGACCATATCTTCGAGCGCGACGCCGCCCCAGATTTTCCGGGCTTGCTCGGGCGTCTTTACGTAACCGGTGTCCATGGCGAGCGTGAAAAATTGGCGCACGCCGTAGTGCTTGTCAGCGGCGAGGAGTTCTTCAGTGCGGATGACGCCAAGCTCAGCGCCCTGTTCAGGGCCGATGGCGTTTTGTCCACCCTGGCCGCGGGTGATGGTGAGGAGGGCGACATCGGAATTGAGGCCGCGGGAGAGGTAGGTGAGCAGGCTGGCCCATTCGTCGTCAGGGTGCGCGGTGATGAAAAGGATGCGCGTGGTGACTCGGGCTTTATCGATCGCTTCGACAGTCTCCGGTAGGGATTGAGCGGAAGTGGAAACGGTGGTTGTCGTGGCTAGCGTAATCAGGGTTAGGGCAATTCTGAGGATGCGGCTGCAGAAAATCCCGGGGCTAAAGCCCTTTAGTAGCAGGCAGCGTTTTTTCGCTGGAATGAAGTCCAGCTCCCACTGCTGAAGCAGGGGGCTCCCACCTTGAGAGACAGTCAGAAAGCTGGGAATGCGCAGGCTTCGCGAGAAAAATACAGACATCAGGCGGCCTCCTCGAATGGCCATTGATGGAGCATGCGGGCGCGTGTGAAGTAGACGAGAATTCCAGCGAGCATCGCCGCTAGCGAGGCGAGCATCGGACGGCGCCCTGTCGAAATAAAAATGGCGATCCAGCCTGCGATCGAAAGAAACACTGGCACGGGATAGAGCCACATGTGAAAGGGCCAGCGGTCCTCCTTCCATCGCCGATGCAGCCTCATCAAGCCTACTGCCTGGGCCACAAATTGGATGAGGCAGCGCATCGCGAGGATGGAGCGTATGACGGAAAAGAGACCGATGAAGATACAGACGAAAATCGACGCAAGGCCCAGGGCGATGAGCGAGACGTTGGGGAATCGTTTCGTGGGATGCACGCGGGCGAAGACTGAAAAGAAATTGCCGTCTAGCGCGGCGGCGTAGGGCACACGCGAATAGCCAAGCGTGGCGGAAAACACGGAGCCAAACGCGGTAACCAGAATCAGGGCGGTGGCGAGCGAAGCCCAGTGCGGGCCGAAGGTGCGTTCGACGAAGAGGCTGACGACGTAGGGCGATTTCTGGGCTTCCTGCCAGGGAATGACGGCGAGAATGCACGTTTGCAATGCGAAATAGAGCGCGGCGATACCGAAAATCGATAGAAAAATCGCGCGCGGGATATTGCGCTCCGGGTTTTTCATTTCACCGCCGAGGTTGCAGACGTTGTAGTAGCCGAGGTAGCTGTAGATTGCTTGGACGGAGGCGTGACCGAGGCCGGCGAAAAAAATCCAGGAAAAACTCCAGGCGCCGGCGGGGTAAGTGAAGACGAGGTCCTTGTTGAAGTGCGTTGCGCCGCCGTAGATCAGCCAGGCGATCGTGGCGGCGGCGATTACCCAGAGAATCGTGGAGATTTTGCCGATGGCGGTGATGCGGCGATAGAGCAGCACCACGGCTATCGCAATCAGGATGATCGCGACGAGGCGATTGTAGTTTTCAAGATCGGAGGCCAATTGCTGCGGATGTAAGGTGAGCTGTCCACCCACCCGGGCGATTTTCGCAGTGAGATACAACGAATAATCCGCAAATCCGAGAGCGCCGGAGGAAATACTGAGCGGGCCTTGAAAAAGCGTCTGCCAGATGAAGAGGAACGACATCAGGCGGCCCAAGCGATTTGGTCCGTAGGCTTCGCGCAGAAAAACGTAGCTGCCACCGGCCTGGGGCATGGCGGCGCCGAGTTCTGCCCAGACACAGCCATCGACGAGGGCGAGCGCGGCGCCGACGACCCAGGCGAGAATGCACTGCGGGCCGTTCATGGCGCGGATGATGAAAGGGATGACGACGAATGGGCCGATGCCGATCATGAACGTCATGTTGAGGGAGGTGGCTTCGAGGAGGTTGAGGCCGCGTTCGAGTTTTTCGGGTTCGGTCATTTCGTTTTTTTGCATAGGAAAAGAACGGAAAGCATAGCAAGAAAGGGCGCGGCGGCTGGGGTTAAAAACGGCGGAAAGAGAACTGCAGCTGCGTTACGATGACGGAGCATGGTGAAGCTTGGAGTTGGGATTACAGCGGCGATTGTTGCAGGGCTGGTGGTGGGATATTTTCGTGTGCCGCGGCGGCGGCGAAGCTTTCCCGCGCACGGATGGCTGGGATTCGTTGCGCTGGCTGGCGCCGAGTGGCTGCTTTTCCATCGCGTGGAACCTGTCGCTACTTATTTCACACCGATCGCCTGGAGTGCGTACATCCTGATTGCCGATGCCGCCACGTTTGCCATCACCGGGCGGTCGCGTCTGAACGATGCGCCGCTTTCGCTCGCGCGCATGGCGCTTCTTTCCATTCCCCTTTGGTTGATCTTCGAGGCTTACAATCTGCGGCTTGAAAATTGGGAGTATGTCGGCGTGCCTTTGCCATGGGGAGCGGCGAT
Source organism: uncultured Acidobacteriota bacterium (assembly GCA_963729525.1). GTDB lineage: Bacteria > Acidobacteriota > Terriglobia > Acidiferrales > UBA7541 > Palsa-295. The sequence continues at coordinate 239,131 of CAVSOB010000001.1, read as the reverse complement.
GCTCGGCTATGGGTGGTCGTTCGCGACGATCACGCCCGCAATTTTCGAAACTTCTGACCTAGTGCAAGCGATGCTGCCAACTGTGGGCGGTGAACCGTGGAAAATTTCGCGCGGCGCTGAGACGGCAATGATGATTTGCGGTGCGGCTTGCTTGGTTGTTCCGCTGGTGGTGCCACGGGCGATTGCCGCACATCTTTTCGCGCTGGTGTGGGTCGGTTTTCTGCTGTTGCTCGATCCGATTAATCGCCGGCTTGGGCTTCCGTCGTTGCTTGGCGATCTTTCGGAAGGATTCAGGCGGCGTTTTTATGGTTTTCTGGCTGCGGGGTTCATTTGCGGGTGGCTGTGGGAATTCTGGAATTACTGGGCGGCGGCGAAATGGCATTACACGTTTCCAATGTATCAGAGCATGAAAATTTTCGAGATGCCTGTTCCGGGCTATCTGGGATTTCTGCCGTTTGCGCTTGAATGCTTCACCATGTACGTTAGTGCAGCGTGGGCTCTGGGCTGGGTGAAACGAATAAAATGAATATCGGGCAGGATACAGCTTCGCGGAATTTTGCTTACGGTCGCTTACTCGGCGGCTTTGCGGCCTGCGCCTTTCTTTTTGGGTTGGCCACGGAGAGTGCGCTGGCGGGGCGGGTGCAACTTCCGCCCGAGGCTGCGCAGGCGATCGAAAAAATGTACGGCGGCGATCCGGACGGCGCGATCGCGATGCTGCATTCGTATGAGGGCGCGCATCCCGACGATCCCTTGCCGTACACGATCGAAGCGGAAGCGCGGTGGTGGAAGATGTTCTGCGACGCAGCGGAAATCAAATGGGGAATGATGGATTCGCAGAAACGCGGCAAAAGACCCGGGGATGAATCCTACTTTGCGGCGGCGGATCGCGCGATTCAGCTGGCGCAGGCTGCTATCGCGAAAAACGACACATCGGAAAATCATCTCTATGCAGGGATCGGGTATGCGCTGAAGACGCGGCTGTACGGCTTGCGCAATGAGAATAGAACTGCGGCGCACAATGGAGTGGCGGCGCGCACGGAATTTTTGCGGGCGCTCGAGCTTGATCCGGATAACGCGGATGCGACGGTGGGGATTGGGTTTTACAACTATTACGTGGACACGCTTTCGCCCATCGTGAAATTTCTGCGTTTTTTCATGGGGATTCCCGGCGGCAATAAGCAGGAAGGGTTGCGGCAGATCCGAGTGGGCGTCGAACACGGCGTACTGCTGGCCGTGGATGCGCGATTTTATCTGGCGCGAAATCTGCGGACGTACGAGCAGCAGTATCAAGAGGCGTTGACGGTGGCGGAGCCACTTGTAATGCGCTATCCGCAGAATCCGATTTTTCTGCTGCTGGTGGGGAATTTGAATGTGGAACTGGGGCGGAATGCGAAGGCGGCTGAGTATTTTAATGCGGTGCTGAAAATGCCGGCTGTGGCTGCGGCGAATGGCTGTTGTGCGGGATGCGCGAATTGCGATCCGTGCCCGGCGCATGTGAGAAGCCTTGCGCAGGAATTTCTGAATTCGATTCATTAAATCTTCCTCAGGGGTTAAAACCCCTTCAACCAGCATGGCTCTCGGCACGGCTGAAGCCGTGCCCTGACGCAAACCGCCGAAGACCCAAAGCAGATCTCTCGCTTCGCTTCGGGATGACAAACGGGATGAGGAGAAAGGCCCACGACGAGGACAGCGTCGTCGTGGCTACCGGGCTCGGTTCGGGTTGTTTGCTCCTATGCGGCTCATCATTAATGCTGAGATGCAGCCTGAGACGAAGGCTACTCCCCATAGGCCGTGCGGGCCCCAGCGCTGAAGGAGTTCTGCGCCTAGGAATGGGCCGAGTGAGAATGCGATGCTGAACGACATGGTGTAGAGGCCCATGTATTCGCCGCGCCTTCCTGGCGGGGCGATTTCGGCGGCGTAGGCGGAACTGCCTGGCAGCAAAATCATTTCGCCGAAGGTCCAGATGACGACGGAGACAAAAATTTGCGCCGGGCGGGTGACGAAAGCGAAGGAGCCGAAACCGATTGCATAGAGGAGAGCGCCGAGCGTGAGGGTGCGGCGATGCGACCAGTGCGCCATGGCGGTGTTGAGCGGAACCTCGAGTGCGACGATGATCAGCGTGTTGATCGTGAACACGGTGCCATAGAGCGATTCGGGCAGGCTCAGATTGTGCACGAGGAAAAGCGGAAGCGACGAGGTGAGCTGGAAGAAAACGAGCTGTGCGGGAATCATCGCTGCAAGAAAGTAGAGCATGCGAGGATTTCGGAATGCGCGCAAGTCTTGGGCTGGATGCGCGGCTGCGAGCGGGACCACGGAATCGGCTTCGATCTCACGGCCTAGTTCTTCCGGATCTGACCAGTCGGGGTCGTGGGAGGGTTTCAGTCGCACGGAATCCCAGCGGGCGATCGCGAGTACCATTCCGGCGAGAATCGAAGTGGCGCCATCTACAAAAAACAGCCAGCGAAATGAAATCAGCGCGAGGACGCCGCCGATCGCCGGGCCGACGCTCATTCCCAGATTCACGGCGAGGCGGCTGAGCGCGAAGGCTGCTTTGCGCTGCGGTGGGCGAACGAGATCGGAAATCATCGAGAGGCTCGGCGGGCGCACGGATTCGTTGAGGATGGCGAAGAGGAATGTGATAGCGAGGATTGTCGCGAAACTGTGCGCGAGGGGGAAAAGAAATAGCAGGACGCCGGAGAGAAATAGCGACGCCTTGATAACCGCGACTGGACCGACGATGTCGGTGAGGCGTCCAGCTACCGGCATCGTGATGAGAGCGGCGATTCCGTAGACCGTGAGCGAGAGGGCGGCGTGCGCGGGCGTGATTCCGAGCGTGCGCGTGACGTAGAGAACAAGGAATGGTAGCACCATCGTGCCGGCGCGGTTCACGAGTGTGGCGGCGGAGAGGAGCCACACTTCGCGGGGTAGGTCTTTGAGGCCGCGCCAGGGATTCATGGAGTGAGGATTATACGTGCCTGTTTGATTTCAGTGGCTGTCCGTGGGAATTTGAGAACTTGATCCGACGATGATCTTGCTTGAACTGGGAATTCGATCTTCGTCGGAGCACAGGCAGGAGTGCCTGTGCCACTAAACCACAAAAGAGCCGGCGGGGCGCCGGGCGTTACGGAATGGCAGCACACCCATCAACAACTGCGGAGTCGTTTCGGTGTGAAGCTTTTCGGTTTCGAAAAGCGTTTGTGCTAGTGCCGGGCGGATTCTTCTTGTTCGAAAGCGTGGTAGGAAGAGCGGACTAGCGGGCCCGCTTCGACGTGCCTGAAGCCCATTGGTTCGCCTGCGCGCTTGAATTCGGCGAATTCATCGGGGTGGACGAAGCGCTCGACGGGCAGGTGCTCGGGAGTTGGCTGCAGATATTGGCCGAGCGTGAGGATGTGCGTGCCCTGCGCGGCGATTTCTTCCATCGCGGCGAGTACTTCGTCGCGCGTTTCGCCGAGGCCCAGCATCATTCCGGTTTTTGTCGGCAGGCCTGGCGACATTTCGGCGGCTCTGCAAAGCAGTTCGAGCGACCGCTCATAGACGGCGCCTTTGCGAACGCGGCGGTAGAGGCGCGGCACGGTTTCCATGTTGTGATTGAGCACGTCGGGGCGCGCTGCCATTACTGTTTCGAGTGCGGACCAATCGCCACGAAAATCTGGGACGAGGACTTCCACTTTACAGCCGGGAACGCGTTCGCGAATCATGCTGATGGTGCGCGCGAAAATTGCGGCGCCGCCGTCAGCCTGATCGTCGCGATTCACGGAGGTGACCACAGCGTAGCGCAAGCCCATGCGTTCGACGGCTTCGGCGACGCGCTCAGGCTCGTCTTCTTCGGGAGGACCCAGCGGCTTGCCGCTTGGTACAGCGCAGAAGCCGCAGGCGCGCGTGCAGATATTGCCAAGGATCATGAACGTGGCGGTGCGATGCTCCCAGCACTCGCCCATGTTGGGGCAGCGCGCGCTTTCGCAGACCGTGTGGAGGTCGAGCGTGCGCATGATGCGCTTGAGTTCCTGATAATTCGGCCCACCGAAAAATCTCACACGCAGCCAGGGCGGGCGCGGATGCGCTGCCGTCGGTGGCGGCGCGCTAGGCGGCAAATTCGAGATGATGTTAAAGGGGGAAGCCATTTGCGTGGTCTTGAATCACGTATTTTACGCGCGTGGCAGCGTCTGCACAACTGTGAGGCGTGTTGGCGCGGCGATTTCGCTACATCGTTTCAACGAGCAATCCAATTGAAGAACTCGCTCAAGTTTGCCTATCGCTTGCCGATACCGCAGGTAAGCCAAAGTCCCGACTGGGATGGCGCGAGCCAATTTGAAACATTGAGGCATTGAGAGGCTCGCTGAGTTTGTCCGCCCCGAAGTGGAACAGGCTTTGAGTTGTTTGAATTGATTGTGGGCCTATCATCATGAGCGCAATTAATTTCCCGCTCACTACGGATATTTCGAGCGCAGCGAATCAAGTTTCGTCGCAGAACGCCGAGCAATTGCCTGCAGGGGGAGCCGGTCAGTCAACTGTGTTGCTGCCCGACATCGTGACGCTTTCCGCAGTATTTCCACCTCCTCCGCCGGTGGATGCTGGGAACTTCGTTCAATTTCGAAGTCTCGCACAGCCTGCGCTTGAGGCTTTTCCCCCGGCCTCGGCTCAAACGACTAGTTCGCCGACGCAGGTCACACCTACGTCGAGCGCGACAACAACGCCCAGTCAACAAGAACAGCTCGCTCAACTCGATCGCGTACTTGAGAGGCTTGGCATCAATCCGCAGAGCATCAGTCTCGATAATCGCCTCGCGTTGATCAAATCCGCGAACGATCCACCGGCGCTTTTGAATCTGGTGCGCACGCTTGGCGTGCTGAACCAGGCGGCGACAACGAGTCAGCAGACGAGTGCATCTAACGCGAACAATCTCTCGAATCCGGCCCCGAGCGGAGCTCCAACTCTGGCCCCGGCTCAGAACGAATCTCAGGCGCAGCCTCCACCTGCATCCACCACTTCGATTCAAAGCCCAAGTCCGCCGGCGGTGCCAGGATTCGAGACCACTTTGCAGGCGAGCCCCGTGGCGGTATCCTCGGAAGGCCCAGCTAGTTCGGCCATTAACGGCGCTGCTCAGTTCAAGCAGCTACAGGCTGTCTTCCAAGGAGCCGAGGACGCCCAAAACCCACAGGGCAGCACCGGCGAGCACGTGGCGCCGACGCCGCTAAGCATTCTAGCCTGATGGCATAGCCGTAGCGCGGATCCCAAAACGCCACATTCTGGCATTGCATTGTGTTGTATTCCTACCACACCGCCGTGGCCGCGCTATGCTTGTATTCAATTTATCTAACTGATTCTAAAACATTAATATTTGTGCGCGGCGGGCCATCAAGATGCTAAGAGACGCCCCCGGCGAATGCCCCCTCAACTTACGATTCAGCGTCCAGTCGAAACTGAAGGAATCGGGCTTCACACAGCGGTTCGAAGCCGGGTCCGATTTGTGCCTGCACCCGCGGATACGGGCATCGTGTTCCGCCGCGTCGATCTCGACAATTTTGAAATTGAAGCACACGTTCGCAATGTCGCTCGAGTGAGCTACGCGACGAGCTTGATGAAGCAGGGCGTGCTGCTTTCCACCACCGAGCATGTGCTGGCGGCGCTGTACTCGTGTGGCGTCGACAATGTCTATGTGGAGATCGATGCGCTCGAGCTTCCGATTCTGGATGGCTCTGCGAAACCTTTCATTGACCTGCTGGCACAGGCCGGAACGCGACAACTGCGCCGGCAGCGACGGTTTATCAAGGTGGTGAAACCGCTCGAATTTGCCGATGGCGATCGCCTGCTCGGGATTTATCCCGCCGATGAGTTTCGTGTTCATTGCTATGTGGACTTCCGGCACCCGGCGGTTCCGCCGCAGGGGATCGAGCTGAGCGTGAATCGGGACACTTTCAGCCGCGAGCTGGCGCCGGCGCGGACGTTCGGTTTCACGAAGGACTTTCCGGGACTTCAGGCGATGGGGCTTATCCGCGGCGGGTCGCTCGAAAACGCGATTGTGATCGATGACAAAAACGTCACCAACGGACCGCTGCGTTTCCCCGACGAGTTCGGGCGTCACAAGGCGCTTGATCTGATTGGGGATTTGGCGCTGGTCGGACGGCCGCTGCTGGCGCGCATCGAGGCGCACAAGGCTGGGCACGCAACGCACACGCAGCTTGTTACGCGCCTGCTGGCTGACCGATCGCTGTGGACGGAAACGCCCAATGGGCATGCGGCGGAGACAAAATCAACTCGCAGATTGGTTCCACTTTCTGTTCCGACGTCTTCGTAGATTGCACCTGAGGCTACCGCTACAAGGATCACATCTTCGTCCCGGTTCATCATTGCCAAAGGCGGCAGTGCCACGCCACAATAACGGCCGATGCCTACTCATTCCGACACAGCTATCGTGATTCTTGCCGCAGGTAAGGGGACGCGGATGCGTTCCGAACTGGCGAAGGTGCTTCATCGCGCCGGTGGACGCACGTTGATCGAGCACGTGATCCGCGCTTGCCTGCCGCTGAAGGCTGCGCAGATTTTGGTTGTCGTGGGGCATCAAGCGGACGAGGTGGGCTCCGTCGCAGAAAATCTCGGCGCGCAAGTGATTTTGCAGAAGCCCCAGCATGGAACGGGGCATGCCATGCAGGTGGCGCGTCGCGCGATTCGAAAGAGCGCGAAGGTGGCTCTGGTGGTGCCGGGTGATGCGCCGTTGCTACGTAGTGAATCGCTTGCAGCGCTTCTCGATGCGCATCGTCGCGGTGAGGGGGCTGCCACTGTTCTGAGCGCGGAACTTGCGAATCCCACAGATTACGGCCGGATTGTTCGCGATTCGGAAGGGCGCGTTCAGGCGATCGTGGAGGAAAAAGCTGCGACGCCCGAGCAGCGGTCGATTCGCGAAGTGAATTCAAGCATTTATTGTTTCACTCTCGAAAAACTGTGGCCGGCCCTTGCGGAACTGCGCCCGAACAATGCGCACCGCGAGCTGTATCTTACGGATGCAATTGCTCTACTGCGGCAACGCAACGAACGAGTGCTGGCGCAGGTGGCGGCAGATTCAGAAGAAATTCTTGGTTGCAACACGCGCGCTAGCCTTGCAGACGTGGACCGGATTTTCCGTGCGCGAAAAGCGGCGCAACTGATGGAGGCGGGTGCGACAATTTATCTGCCCGAAACGGTGGTGACCGATCCGGACGTGACCGTGGGGCCGGACACGGTGATCGAGCCGGGCGTGCAGCTTTTAGGCGAAACTCGCGTCGGCGCGCGATGCACGATTCAGACTGGCAGCGTGCTGCACGACGTGCGCGTGGATGATGACGTTACGGTAGGCGCACATTGCGTGGCGACTGCGAGCCGGTTGCATGCCAAATCCAGTATCGGGCCGTTTTCGCGATTGCGGCCGGGCGCTGATATTCGTTCCGGGGCGCACATTGGGAATTTTGTGGAAGTGAAGAAATCGGTGGTGCATGAGGGCGCGAAGGCCATGCATCTTACGTATTTGGGCGATGCATCGGTAGGGCGCGGGTCGAACATTGGCGCGGGGACGATTACGTGCAATTTTGATGGCGTGGCGAAGTATCAGACGAGCATCGGTGAGCGCGTTTTTATCGGCAGCGATACGGCGCTGGTGGCTCCGATTCGCGTGGGGAATGGGGCGTATGTCGCTGCTGGCTCAACGCTGACGGAAAACGTGCCGGCTGAAGCGCTTGCACTCGCGCGAGGGCGTCAGGTGAATAAGCCGGGTTGGGCGCGGAAGCGGCGGCTTGAAGTGAAACGTGAAGAGAAAGCGCGCACGCATTCGAAACGCAGGCCGCGAAGAAAGTCAGCTAAGCCGCGCGCGAGGGCAAAACGCCGGGTGCGCAACCGGTCCCGTGGGCAGCGCTGAGATCCTTCGCTGCGCTCAGGATGACAGCTGCCCCCTGAAGGGTGCGCTACAAATGATGGAACAGCGCGGCGTAGCAACTGCTCTTCTACACGGTGGAAGGCAGGCGCTGATGCAGAGTCTGGGATGATATCGCTCTGAAGCGGCGCGAATTCGCACTGTGTTAAAATTGCATCGGGAGACGTCCAAGATGAAATTTGGAGTGGTGCAATTTCCCGGGTCGAATTGCGATGATGACGCTTGCCATGCGATCGCGTCGGTGATCGAGCAGCCGGTCGAATTCATCTGGCACCAGTCTGAGGATCTTGCGGGATTTGACGCAATTGTTTTGCCCGGCGGATTTGCTTATGGCGATTATTTGCGGACCGGTGCGATTGCGCGGTTTTCTCCTGTGATGAAGGCTGTGGACCGGTTTGCGCGTGGCGGCGGGCTGGTGTTGGGAATCTGCAATGGGTTTCAGATTCTGCTGGAAGCTGGACTGCTGCCGGGGGCGATGCTGCGGAATAAGGGGCTGCGATACTTGTGCCGGCACGTGCATATCCGCGTGGAGCGAACGGATACGCCGTTTACGGGCGCGGCGCATCGTGGCGACGTGCTGAAGATTCCGATCGCGCACAATGAAGGAAATTATTTCTGCGATCCGGCGACGTTGGCTGAGCTCGAACGCGACAACCGGATTGTTTTTCGTTACGTGCACCCGGATGGAACGAATTGCGCGGAGGCGGTTCGGGGGGACGCGGCTTCCCTTGAGTTCGACCGTGAAAATAATCCCAACGGATCACTGCGCGCGATTGCGGGGATTTGCAGCCGGGAGCGCAACGTGCTGGGGTTGATGCCGCATCCGGAGCGGGCGGTGGAATCGCCGCTCGGCTCGTCGGATGGGCTTGTGATTTTTCAGTCGATGGTTGAATACCTCACGCGCGGGGAGCGCAAGGCTTCCGGCAGCCGCGTGGCGGTGACGGCATAAATTTTCCACGAGAATCCGCGAAATTCCACAGAGTGGCCGGCGGCCTCTGCTTGCCCGCGTTTTTGTTTGCTGCCACAATTTGCGTGCGAGTGGCGAAACATCGTGCTGCGGTGCGGCGTATCGATAGGGTGGGGTGGCGCGCGTTATAGAAAGGCCCACGATGAAAAATGCGTTGTCGTGGCTACCCAGAATAGCGTGATGCGTGTTTCTGGCTGCGTGAATGCTGGCGGTCGAGAGGGCACGGCATGCCGTGCCCCTACTGAAATTCGTCGGAAATTGCGGAGATGAAATAGAAGATGCAGAAGGCAGTACAGAGCGAGATTCAGGTGACGCCGGAGATTGCCGCCGAGCATGGGCTAACGGCCGAGGAATACGCGCGCATTCAGAAAATTCTCGGGCGCGATCCGAATTATACCGAGCTGGGAATTTTCAGCGTGATGTGGAGCGAGCACTGCTCGTATAAATCGTCGCGGGTGCATTTGAAGCGGTTGCCGACCACCGGCAAGGGCGTGGTGCAGGGGCCGGGAGAAAATGCGGGCGTGGTGGATATCGGCGACGGGATTTGCGCCGTTTTCAAAATCGAATCGCACAATCATCCGAGTTTTGTGGAGCCGTTTCAGGGCGCGGCCACCGGAGTTGGCGGAATTCTGCGCGACATTTTCACAATGGGCGCGCGGCCGATTGCGGTAATGGATTCGTTGCGGTTTGGTGAAATTGAGCCGGGAACAGGCGCAGGCAGCTATCCGCCGGAAGAGATCGCGCGGAATCGTCACATTTTGGACGGCGTGATTCGGGGGATTGGATTTTATGGAAATTGCTTTGGCGTGCCGACGGTGGGCGGCGAAGTGCAGTTCGAATCGTGCTACTCGAATAATCCGCTGGTGAACGCGCTGGCGCTGGGAATTGCGCGGCGCGAGGAACTTTTCTTTGCGCGAGCGCGAGGCGCGGGCAATCCCGTGATTTACGTGGGCGCGAAAACGGGGCGCGACGGAATTCACGGCGCGTCGCTACTGGCGTCGGCGGAATTCAGCGAAGAATCGCAGCAGAAGCGGCCGAACGTGCAGGTGGGCGACCCGTTCATGGAAAAGCTGCTGCTGGAAGCGTGTCTCGAAGCGATGCGCACGGGCGCGGTAGTGGCGATTCAGGATATGGGCGCGGCCGGGTTGACGAGTTCGAGTTCGGAGATGGCATCGCGCGGCGGAATGGGGATTGAAATTGATCTCGCGCGCGTGCCGCAGCGCGAAACCGGGATGACGCCGTACGAAATTATGCTTTCGGAATCGCAGGAGCGGATGTTGCTGGTGGCGGCCCGCGGGCGGGAGCGCGAAGTTTTTGGCGTGTTCAGCAAATGGGGCCTGGATGCCGTCGAAATTGGCAAAGTGACCGATGACGGGAAGTTGCGCGTGCTCGACCATGGGCGCGTGGTGGCGGAAATTCCGGCGCATGCAATTGCGGAGGAAGGGCCGCGGTATGAGCGGCCGATTGCTGCGCCTGCTTCGCCAGCTGGCGCCGCCGGGCCTCTTTTTGAATTCGCAGCTGGCGACGCTGATCTCACCGAAAATTTCCGCGAGTTGCTGGCGTCGCCGGCGATCGCGTCGAAATATTGGATCACCGAGCAGTACGATTCGATGGTGCGAACGAATACGCGGTTTGGACCGGGGGCGAGCGATGCGGCGGTGTTGCGATTGAAGGAAACCGAGCGCGGGCTGGCGCTCTCGACGGACGGCAACGGGCGTTGGTGCTTTCTTTCGCCGCGCGTCGGCGCGATGCATGCAGTGGCGGAGGCGGCGCGGAATGTGGCGTGCAGCGGGGCGCGTCCTGTGGCGGCAACGAACTGCTTGAATTTTGGCAACCCCGAGAAGCCGGAGGTGATGTGGCAGTTCAGCGAGGCGGTGGACGGGATTGCGGAGGCTTGCCGCGCGCTTGAGATTCCAATTACAGGCGGGAACGTCAGTTTTTACAACGAGACGCTGGGGAAGCCGATTTATCCGACGCCGATTCTGGGTGTGCTGGGTGTGTTGGAGGATGCGGATTTCGCGGTGGGGTCGGCGTTTGATAAGGAAGGCGACGCGATTGTGCTGCTGGATGGAGGCAGCGCTGAGATCATTCGCTCTGCTCAGGATGACAGAGTAAGACAGGAGGAGTTTTCATCGTCGGACTATGCGAAGACGATTCAGGGAATCGTTGCTGGCGTGCCACCGGCAATCGATCTGGCGGCTGAGAAGCGACTGATCGAGTGTCTGGTGAACGTCGCGGGTGCTGGTTTGATTCTTTCGGCGCACGATGTGAGCGACGGCGGGCTGGCTGTGACGATCGCGGAGTCGTGCTTTACGAGCGATGGGCTGTCGGCGGACGTGAACCTGACGCGCGACGCTGGACCCGTCGAAGTAGCGCTTTTTGGCGAACGGGGCGCGCGGGCGGTCGTGTCGCTTTCGGCGGCTTCGCTTGCCCGGCTCAACGCGGTTGCGGCACAATATGGAGTGGCCGCAAATCGGATCGGAACAGTTACCCGCAGCGAATTTCGCATCCAATTTAATGGCACGCCTGTTATAAGAAGGAACGTGAGTTCCTTCCGGAAGGCTTGGTCTGAATCTCTAGCGGCAGCCATCGAGAGCGCATGAATTTTAAGGAAATCCAACTCGACGAGGATCGGTTCCACGATCACTGCGGCGTGTTCGGCGTCTTCGGGAATGACGAAGCGGCGAAGCTGACGTATCTCGGGATCTACGCGCTGCAGCATCGCGGGCAGGAGTCGGCCGGCATTGCCTCGACCGATGGCACCGACGTGCGCGTGCATAAGGCGCTCGGGCACGTGCAGGAGATTTTCACGCCGCAGGTGATCGCGTCGCTGCCGGGCGCGGCGGCGATTGGGCACACGCGCTATTCGACGGCCGGCGATACGACTTTGATGAATGCGCAGCCGGTGGTGATCGATTGCAACAAAGGCAAAATCGCGCTGGCGCACAATGGGAACCTGACGAACGCGATCGAAGTGAAGCGGCGGCTCGAGCATCGCGGGTCGATTTTTCAGACGACGAGCGACACGGAAGTGATCGTTCATTTGATTGCACGCAGCACGGCGCGAAATCTTTCGGGCGCGATTGCTGATGCGCTGAATCAAGTGGAAGGCGCGTACTCGCTGGTTCTGCTGACGCGCGATGAAATTTTCGCGATACGCGACCCGCGCGGTTTTCGGCCGCTCAACCTGGGCCGCATCGACGGCGCGTGGGTGGTGGGCTCGGAAACGTGCGCGTTCGATTTGATCGACGCGGAATATGTGCGCGAGATCGAGCCGGGCGAGATGGTGAGGATTTCGCGCAGTGGTATCGAGTCGATTCGATTCGCGCCGGAGAAGCCGCATCAATACTGCATTTTTGAGCACGTCTATTTTTCGCGGCCGGACAGCCTGGTGTTTGGCCGCCCCGTGAATCAAAGCCGCGAGCGGCTGGGGCGTTTGTTGGCGCGCGAGCATCCCGTGGCGGCGGACATCGTGACGCCGGTGCCGGATTCGGGCGTGCCAGCAGCCATCGGGTATGCGGGGGAATCGGGCATCCCGTTCCGCATGGGCTTGATTCGCAACCACTACATCGGGCGTACATTTATCGAGCCATCGCAGGCCATTCGCGATTTCGGCGTGAAGCTGAAATTGAACCCGGTGCGTCGAATGTTGGAGGGGCAGCGCGTGGTGCTGGTGGACGATTCAATCGTGCGCGGGACGACGAGCCGGAAAATTGTCCGGCTGGTGCGCGAAGCAGGCGCGACGGAAGTGCACGTGCGCATCAGCTGTCCGCCGACGATTTCGCCCTGTTATTACGGCGTGGACACGCCGCGGCGCGAAGAATTGATCGCAGCGAACCAATCGACGGAAGAGATACGGAAGTTTCTGGGCGCCGATTCGCTCGGATATCTTTCGCTCGAATCGTTACGCGAAGCTGTGGAAGATACGGAACGAAAATTTTGCACGTCGTGCTACACCGGCAGCTACCCAACGGAGCTGGTGCAACTCGAAGTGGAGGCTCATCGTGGCAGCTGAGGCGGGAGAAGCGGTCATTGTAGAAAAAGTTCAGGCGAAGCGCGCGGATACAGTGAGTGACCGTGTTTGGCGCGAGGTGCTTTCGTGGTTCTGGGTGATTCTGGCTTTTCTTGTGATCGAGGGCGGCTTCGTGCAGGCGCGAGTAATTCCCAGCGGTTCGATGGAGCCCACCGTGCTGATTGGCGATCACCTGATTGTGAGCCGCTTTGGCTACGATATGGGCGTTCCGTTCACGGATTTTCACGTGCCCTTGTGGCGAAACCCGAAACGGCAACAGATCATCGTGTTCCGCGCGCCGCTGCCGGGGAATCCGGATTTCATCAAGCGCACGATCGGTTTGCCGGGCGACACGATCGAGATCAAACAAGGCGTGGTGTATGTGGACGGGAAGGCGCTCGATGAGCCCTATCGTAATCAGCCGCCGAATCCGATGGAGAATCGCCCCGCGCTCACTGTCCCGCCGGACGATTATTTCATGATGGGCGACAATCGCGAGAATTCTTACGACAGCCGCTATTGGGGCTTCGTGCCGCGAGCAAATATTATCGGGACGCCCGAGATCATATATATGTCGATCGACGCGCCGGAGGAAGTGTGGGAGCCTGGGCACGTGGCCGAGCGGTTTGAAACGTATTTCAGTGCTTTGATCCATCCGCGCGAAGTGCGCTGGAGACGTTTGTTCCACACATTTTGAGCCGTTAGATTTCGAGATTCCATCGGTCCCTTCCAGAAACGGAACCTCTTCATGCGTTACGCCGATGCCGGCGTGAATATTCCGGTTGCCGACGAAGCCAAGCGGCGAATTGCCGCGATGGCCAAGAAGACATTCCAACGAGGTGTCCTCGCGCCGATCGGCGGCTTCGGTGCTCTTTTCCAGCTCGATCGCAAGCGCTGGCGCGATCCCGTACTCGTGGCGAGCGCGGACGGCGTCGGCACGAAACTGAAGATCGCATTCGCTACCGGAATTCATTCCACCGTGGGCGCGGATATTCTGAACCACTGCGTGAACGACATTTTGACGCAGGGCGCCGAGCCGCTTTTTTTCCTCGATTATCTGGCGATGGGCAAGATGGATGCGCGCGTGGTGGAGCAGGTGATCGAAGGAATGAGCCGCGCCGCGAAGAAGGCGCATTGCTCATTGATTGGCGGCGAAACAGCGGAGATGCCGGATTTTTATCCTCCGGGCGAATACGATCTGGCGGGATTCATCGTGGGCGCGGTGGAACGGCGCAAGCAACTCGATCGCCGCCGAGTGCGGCCCGGAGACTTGCTGATTGCGTTGCCGTCGAGCGGGCTGCATACGAACGGCTATTCGCTGGCGCGCAAGCTGGCGTTTGGCGTTGCCAAGCTTACACCGGATACGTACGTGCCTGTGATCGGGAATAAAATTGGAGCCGAATTGCTGAAGCCGCACCGTCCTTACTGGCCGCTGCTGAAGGGCGTTCTGGCGCGCGGCTGGGTGACGTCCATGGCGCACATCACCGGCGGAGGGATTACGGGCAATCTGCCGCGGGCGTTGCCGAAGAATGTGCAGGCGGTGGTCGAGCTGGGATCGTGGCCGGTGCTTCCGATTTTTCAGTACCTCGCGAAGCTGGGGAAGATCGATCGGGAGGAGCTGCTGCAGACGTTTAATCTGGGCCTGGGGATGATTTTGGTTGTGCCGCCAAAATTTGTGGCGCGCGTGGAATCGGAATTGAAGCGGCGGCGCGAGAAATTTTATTTAATTGGGCGGATTGAGTCGGCGGCGAGAGGGAAGTCGCGAGTGATTTATTCTGGAGAATTGGGGCTGTAAGTGGCGCAGGCACTCTTGCCTGCGGGGTTTTCGTGCGTCCCTTCCGATCAGGGCTTCCTTGCTAACAACCCTTGTGAGCGCAAGAGCACAGGCCCTTCGTACCTCAGGGTAAACAGGAGTGCCTGTGCCACTAAAACCGGTGCGGTGCTTCACTCGCCGATGTTGTCGATGTCGGCTACGGCTTTCCATGAGCCGTCGGCTTGTTTCTTCCAGACGACTACGTACTTGCCTTTTTCGTCCTTAACTTTGCCTTTTGTTACTTCTGTTTTTTCATCGTAGGTGCCGTATTCGTAGGCGAGATCGCCCGAGCGCGCGACTTCGACATAGGTTGTCTCGAAGGTGAGGCCGGGACCAGGGGTTTCGAGCATCGGCTTCCACGCCATTTTAATTGCGTCTTTCCCTTTCACGCGGGCGCCGTTATTGACGAAAAAGACGGCTTCATCGGCGTAGTACGACGTAGCTTTGTCGAGGTCTTTGGCCTGCGAAGCTTTGCTCCAATCGGCGGAGGCGGCGCGGATGGCCGCTTCATCGGCTTTACGCGTGTCGGGCGGCGGCGCGGGTTTTTGCGCGGTTTGCTCGGCGCAAGCGATGGTGATGCTCATGGCGAAAAGCGCCGCGAGAAGTAGAACGAAGGAATGGAATTGCGACATGCGAATGCCTCCTGGACACACAATGTTGCGGACAAGATGCCTCTTGAGCGCCAATGTGTCAAGGAATCATCGGGTCTTTCGCCGTCGCGGCTTTTGGCGATTTTGTGGGCTCCCGGAACTATGCTAATTTCCTGCGGTGACGAAGAAACGCATCGGAGTGCTGCTCTCGGGACGCGGCTCGAATTTTGAAGCGCTGGCGGACAGTGTGGCCGCGGGGCGCATTCCTAACGCTGAAATTGCGATCGTCATCAGCAATCGCGAGAATGCGCCTGGGATCGAGAAAGCGCAGGCACGCGGGATTCCGGCGCAGGTGATTCCGTCTCGAGGGCTCGAGCGTGAAGCGTACGACAAGCTGGTGATCGCCGCGTTCGAGGACAAGAAAGTTGATCTCGTCTGCCTCGCGGGCTACATGCGGCTGCTCAGCCCTGCGTTTGTCGCGGCATACCGCGGGCGCATCCTGAATATCCATCCTTCGCTCTTGCCGGCTTTTCCGGGACTCGAATCGCAGCGCCAGGCGCTCGAGCACGGCGCGAAATTTTCTGGATGCACGGTTCATTTTGTGGATGAAAATCTCGACGCAGGCCCGATCATTCTGCAGGCGGCCGTTCCGATTCGAGATGAAGATACGCCGGAAACGCTCTCCGAGCGCGTGTTGAAGGAAGAACATCGAATTTATACGGAAGCGGTGCGCATCGTTCTCGAAGGGCGATATCGAATGGAAGGGCGGCGTGTGCTGCTGACAAATTTAGCGGCGAGCGCGGAGAAAAAATAGTGGCGGAAGCGAAGTTCAAGCCGGTCGAAGAACAGCTTGCGTACGTGCGCAAGGGCGTGGCGGAAATTATTCGCGAGGACGAGCTGAAGGCGAAGCTTGAGAAGTCCGTCAAAGAAGAAAAGCCGCTGCGCGTGTACCTGGGCGTCGATCCCACCGCGCCCGATATTCACCTTGGCCACACCGTGGTGCTGCGGAAGCTGAAACAGTTTCAGGACATGGGCCACACCGCAATTTTCCTGCTTGGCGATTTTTCCGCCATGATCGGCGATCCCACCGGGCAATCGGAAACGCGCCCGCCACTTTCGCGCGAGCAAGTGGACGCCAATGCCAAAACATATCTCGATCAGGTGTACAAGATTCTGGATCGTGAGAAAACCGAGGTTCGCTACAACAGCGAGTGGCTGGGGAAGCTTTCACCGTTCGAGATCGTGCAGCTCTGCGGGAAATACCGGCTGGCCCGGATGTTGGAGCGCGAGGATTTTCGGTCTCGGCTCGATAAAAATTTGCCGATTTCCGTACACGAGCTGCTCTATCCGCTTTTGACGGCTTACGATGCGGTGGCGCTGAAATCCGACATCGAGTTGGGAGCCACCGAGCAGAAATTTAATTTACTGGTTCACCGCGACATCCAGCGCGAATACGGCCTGACGGGCGAAGTGGTGCTGACGATGCCGATTCTTGTGGGGCTCGATGGCGAGCGCAAGATGTCGAAGAGCCTGGGGAATTATGTGGGCATCGCGGAAGCGCCCGGCGAGATGTTTGGCAAGCTGATGTCGATTTCGGACGAGCAGATGTGGACTTACTACGAGTTGCTGACGGATTTGGCGTCGCCTGTGATCGTTCGATTGAAGGAGGAGGTGCGGACGGCAGTGCTGCATCCAAAAGAAGCGAAGATGCAGCTGGCGCACACGATTGTGGCGGGATTTCATGGTGAGGATGCTGCGAAGAAAGCGAAGGACGAATTTCAACGGGTGTTCAGCGAGCGGAAGCTGCCTTCGGAAATCCGCGAGCATCAGGTAGCTGCGGAGGGCAGAATTAAGTTAGCAAAGATTCTTCAGCGCGATGGCGGCGTGGCGTCGCGAGCGGAAGCGGACCGCTTGATCAAGCAGGGCGCTGTGGAGATTGATGGGAAGCCGATCAGCGATGTGGCTCATGAGCTCGATCTTTCGCCCACAAGTAAATTTCTCGTCCGCATCGGCAAAAAACCGCCGTTTTATGTTGTTGTGAAATAGTGGGCTTGGCTCATCCATCGTTGTGCGCCGTTAAAGTCAAAAGAGCCGGCGGGACGCCCTTCGTATCTCAGGACAAGCCGGCGTTACGGAATGGCAGCTTCGTTATGAGCGGCTGGTGGTCTGGCGCGATTTCTGCTGATCGGGCAATTCGATTTAACGGCGCTCGGCTAAGCGCTGGAGACGATCGAGCCAGGCGCGGTCGCGTTGCGCGACTGCGAAACGTGTGAAAGCAGCGTCGATCAGGCGGCCGGATAGGCCGGGCATTTGATACGAGTCGCGCATGTGTAGACGCGTGCCGGATGGCACGCTTTCCAGTTCCCAGCGCTGCAATCCTCTCACGCTGTAAGAATCCTGAAACTGCCATTCGAGCAGATTTTCCCAGCGATAGGCTGTGATTACCACCGTGAGCGAGACGTCGCGCTTGCCGAGCTTGCCGGTGATTTGTACTTTCTGGCCTACGGCAAAATCGGGAGCGCCACCCTGCACTTCGAAATGAGATTTCATTTCTGTGCCGTACCAGAGTGGCATGCGCTGCGGAACGAAGAAAACGAAAACTTCATTCGGTGCGACGGAAAAATCCCGGGAGAATTCGAGGTGTGCCATCAGCGAAGCGAGGCTATCTCATGCAGCGTGTCAGTGCACATCAACCAGCACGAGCGAAACGTCGTCGGATGCCGGGCCTTCGCGCCACTCAGCCACGCGGTCGAGAATTCCCTGCTTCATATGCTTGAATGGCAGCAGAGCGGCTTCGCGGACGAATTTCTGCACGCCTTCAACGCCCAGCATTTCGCCGTTCGAATCGAAAACGTCGGTGATGCCGTCGGTATAAAGCACGATGCGATCGCCGGGCAGCAGGTCCACATCGAGACTGGCCTCGCCATCCACGGCATTTGGCAGCGCGCCCAGCACCATGCTGCGCGATTCAAGCAGGCGAGGCTCTTCGCCCGGCTGGACAACCATCGCGGGCGGATGGCCGGCGCCGGCGAACACCATTCTTCGCGCGCTGCGTTCCACTCGCGCGGCAGCCACAGTGAAAAAGAAAACCGAGCTGCCTAGATTGCTCATCACGAAGCGGTTCAGCTGCTGCAGCATGTCGCCAAGCGGGATGCCGCCGCGCAGGAGCGAAATCGTCTCGGAATAGATACGGTTCGCGACGAGGGCGGAGCCGATCCCGTGGCCGGAAACGTCGCAGACGAGAAGATTCAGATGGTCGGTATCGAACGCGCTGACGAGGCCGAAATCGCCGCCAATCGTGCGCACCGGATGATAAAAAGCTTCTACTTCGAGGCTGCCCCAGGTGAGCGATTTGGGCGCGAGGCTTTGCTGCACGCGAGCGGCAAGCGTTAGGTCTTCTTCGATCTCTCTTTGCCGCTCTTCGAGGAGTTTATTCGCGGCGCGCAGCTGTTCTTCAGCGTTCTTTTGCTCGGAAATATCTGTAAAGCTGATGATGGTGAAAGTGCGGCCGTCGGGATCTTCCATATTTCTCGCGCTGGAAATCACAGGAAGCTTCGAGCCATCTTTCGTGGGAAGAAAGAATTCGTGGCGTATCCGGCCCAGCGCTTGAACTTCCCGCCGCCGCTCGCGAATATATGCTATTTCGTCTGGTCCGTAATAGACCAGGAGGGGGTCTTTACCCAGAACCTCCTCGCGAGACACCCCCGTCATTTCCTCGAACACTGAGTTGACGAAGATTACATGCTCGCAATCGTCCGCGATGAGCACACCCTCGTTCAATGTTTCGAGAATGCCGGCCATTTGCTCGAGCCATTCGGGCTGTTCGAAGTCCAAAGAAAAACCCCCGCACGCCCGCACACAGCGTGAACGTTCATCTTATACAATATGCCGGAAACCCACAAAGCGGCCTGCCGGCCTGCATCTTACAGGTGAGAAACCGTTAGCTGACGTAAACTACTTGCGCGTTGGGAAATGAAAGCCCACGTACGTTCTGACGTTTGGCCGCATCTAACTAGCGCACAACATCATATGAACTCAGACGGATCAACGCAGACCCATGAATTCAAACGCACGAGCGCAAATGGAAATCGCCTTCCGCCAGGACCGAAAGGGCTGCCCGTCGTTGGCGTCTCGTTCAATTTGCTGCAAGACCCGCTGGAACTGATGCGGCGCGTGACGCGCGAGTACGGCGACATTGTCCGCATCCCGGTGATTCTGCAAAGCCGCATCCTGCTGAACCATCCGGATTACATCCAACAATTGCTGCTTTTCCAGCAGAGCAAGTTTCACAAGAGCACGCTGACCAAAGAAACCACCGAGCGCCTGCTGGGCCAAGGCCTGCTGATCAGCGAAGGAGATTTCTGGCGGCGCCAGCGGCGGCTCGCCCAGCCCGCGTTTCATCGCCACCGGATCAACGAATACGCGCCCACGATGCTCGATTGCGCGGAGATGAAGGCGCGGGACTGGCGCGACGGCGACACGCGCAACATGGCGGAAGAGATGATGGAGTTGACGCTCGAGGCCGCCGTGCGAACGCTTTTCGGCACCACGCTTCCGGGCGAAGCTCAACAGGTAGGCCGGGCCATGACTTTCTTGATGCGCTATTCGCTGCGCCGCGCTCGTTCGCCGTTTCGAATTCCGGCTGGATGGCCCACGCCAAAAAACCGGCGTGCCACGAAAGAGTTTGGTTTTCTCGATTCGCTCGTTTATCGAATTATCGAGGAGCGCAAAGCGCAGGGAAACGGGCTTCGCCACAGCGATCTGCTTTCCATGTTGATGGGCGCGATGGACGAAGACGGTACGCAGATGACGCCGCGGCAATTGCGCGACGAGACGATGACGCTGTTTCTTGCCGGCCACGAGACCACGGCGCTCACGCTTTCCTGGACATGGTATCTGCTCAGCCAGAATCCCGCCGCCGAAGCGCGCCTGCATGAAGAGCTCAGAGGCTTTCTCGGAGAACGCGCTCCGGGCGTGGCCGATCTCGAGCGCCTGCCCTATTTGAATGCAGTGATCAGCGAAGTGCTGCGAATGTATCCGCCGGCTTACATCATGGCGCGGACGTCGATCGCGCCATCGAGCTTCGGTGGCTACGATTTCCCGGTGGGCTCCACGATGATGGTTTCGCAGTGGGTGATGCACCGGGACGCGCGTTATTTCGACGATCCAGATTCATTTCGCCCTGAACGTTGGCTCGATGGGCTGGCCGACCGGCTGCCTGCCGGAGCTTATTTTCCGTTTGGCGATGGGCCTCGCCGCTGCATTGGACAGGGATTTGCGCTGCTTGAATCGGCACTGGTGATTGGCGCGCTGGCGCAGCGGTTTCGTTTTGAATTGGTGCCTGGCACCACGGTGGCGCCGGAGCCGCTCGTTACGCTGCGACCGAAGAATGGCATTCGGATGACGATTCATGCGCGGTAAAGCAAAAAGAGCAGGTTGAAGCCTGTTCCACTAAAAGCGCCTCCGCTAACGCAAATCGCGCGGCCTCTTACTTTACAAATTGCGGCTGCTGGCCTTTCGACCACGGATCGTAGGTAAGGCACAGCTTTACACGGTCGGAAATCGGCGGGTGATCGTAGAACATGAACACGTCCACTGGATTCGGATCAGGGTCGGCGAGAAACGACTCGCCTTCCACTTGAAACGAATCGGCGGCGGCTTGACCGGCGTCGGGAATCACGCCGTGCGTCACCTCGAGGCCATAGACATCGGCCTGGTTCTCGACGTAGCGGCCGAAGGCGTTCGAAATTGGGTCCGCCGCAAAATTGAAAATCGACAGCAGCAAAAGCAGCGCCGGCAGCGACGCCATATCATCTGGCCCTCGAATACCCCAGCCGCTGCCCCAGCGCTTCAGCATCCAGCTGAGACACCGAAAGCCGAGATAAAAGAGCACGAACAGCAAGCCGGCCGTGAAAGCCAGGCCCTTCCAGATATGGCCCAGGACGTAATGGCCCATCTCGTGTCCGAAATCCGAAACGATTTCCGGAATAGATTCTTTGGCGATGTTCGTGTCCCAAACCACCACTCGCTTCGAAGCGCCCAGGCCGCTGACGTACGCGTTCATCGCGTTCGTTTTTTCGCTAGCCTTCATCCAGAACATGCGCTCGGGCGGAATCGTGAGTCCTGCGCGCTGAACCACTCGTTCGATCTGCGCGACGAGCTCAGGATCTTTCTGGCTGAGCGGCGCGAACGTGAAAAACATCGGCTCAATCACAAACGGCTCGATAAAACTGAGGAACACGACAATCGGCAGCGAGATCAGCCAGAAATAAAACCACCAGCGCCGCGGACTCCGCCGGATCACGGCATAGAGGATCCACACAACAAAAATTCCGCCTACGATCAAGAGAAGCTGCGCCTTCGCATAATCCAGAGACCAGGCACCCCAATGCTCGACTGAGATGCCATAGGACAGCGACACCCAGTGCTCGTAAGCGTCGGCAGGTAATTGCAGGATCGCGATCGTCAAGACCAGAAGCGGGGCGAAAACAAGAGCCTGGATGAAACCGTTGGACGAAGCTTTCTCGGCCGTGTCTCGAAATTTCGGGCCGAGCTTCCAGTGCAAGATGATCCAGAGAATGAGGAGGCCGTAGAAAAAGCTGATGATGTTGAAACGGAACTGTGTGCGGCTGAGGGCTTTCGCCTTTTTGTAAAGATCGGGCGGAAGCGTGTAGGCGGTTATTTTCTTTTCCACCGGCCTGGCGGGGACAATGGCGGGTTGCGTGTTTTGAGATTCAACTGCGAGGGGCGGTTGTGCCTGGCCGAGATATAAAGCCTTTCCGAATGCGACGGGAGAGGCCGCGAGGCTGCACAGTAGTAGCGCGAGTCGGGCAATTTTCATCGAGATTCAAGACGCATCGAAGGAATCAATCCCTTGAGAGACTTCGCGCGAAGTATGCCATTCTTTTTCAATACGTTGCAACGCAGCGCAGTTTTTGCGTCAATGGTGCGAGCTAACCTGTCAGGCCGTACAGGTTGCCTCTTTGGGTGCGCCATGGAAGGCCCTTTGCCACACCAGCGACAGAGCGATTATCATAGACGAGCGAAACATGCTTTCGGGAGAACTGCGATGAAAAGCGCATGGCCAGGACTCGCGATTCTGCTTCTGTTGCCGGTAAATTTGGTTTTTGCGCGTCCGCCGCAGTCGCAGCAGTATCACGAGGAAGACCCTTCCAATGTCGCCGATGCCGCTCGTCGCGCAAGGGAGCAAAAGAAAGAACAACCCAAACCCGCCAAGGTCTGGGACAACGATTCGATCCCGAAGAAACCGGGCGACGTAAGCGTAATCGGTCCGGCTCCGGCTGCGGCCGAGGGCGATGATTCCGCAGCAGGCGCGAAAGACGCCTCTGCAAAGGATGCCACTTCAGCGGCTGAGAAGGCCGACAACGCGGGAAAAACCACGAATGAGGCTGGATCCGCTACGCCTCCTCCGGCCGCTGGCACCGAATCGGGCGGCGCTGCACCCGCAGCAGCCCCCGACGAAAAGACTAGAGGCGGCGAAGCCAGTGCGGAAGTTGCGGCGATCCAAACGGATCTCACTGCCGCCAAGGCCCAATTGCAAGCCGCAAAGGCTGACCTCGATATTTTGCAGCGCAAATTCAACCTCGATTCACAGACCTACTACAGCAAGCCCAACTACGCTGCCGACAAAGACGGCGCCGCCGCCATTGACGCCGAAAAAGCTGAGGTCGAAGCCAAGCAGCAGCAAGTGGCCGACGCGCAGATGAAAGTGGATCAGCTCGAAGCGAAGCTTTCGAACGTTCGCTGATGTACTGCCAGCCCTTCGCTAAGCAGTTGAGCCTATTTTTCGCTCAAGATACTAACCTTCCGCAGTCGAGCCACTATTCCGTCTGGCACGTTTTCCACAGTTCTGCAACCGCACCACCACTAATTGTATAGATTTGCCTTGACTCACTAGAGCCTCCGGAGCACAATCCCGCCAGTTCTTGGCGCTTTTGCAGTCGGGGCGCTTCGGCGGCATCGCTTCTCCTTCCGCCGCCGGGGCCGTGGGTTTGCGAGGCAAACGAATGCAATATCTGCCCGGTTGGACGGTGCAGTGTTTGAATCCGGATTGTCCGGCGCGCGGCCACTGGCTGCGCGTGGAAAGCGCGCCTCAGGATCGCTGCAGCAATTGTGGCGGACCGCTTCACAACGTGCCGCCGCCCCTGGCTCCGCGCTTTCGGATGCGGCCGCGTTCGCTGACGAGCCGTCGCCCGTTCGGACGCCCGCACTAAATTCAGCCGCTGCTACGATGCAATGACCGGAGACAGCGTCGTCCCCGCTCAGTCTCCTTTGTGGTTTGTGCTCTCTTGTAGGGGTGCGTCACTTGCGCGGTGAGTTTTGCCCAGCCGCTTCCGCGCATAGAAAGGCCCGAGGCCGCTTACACGGTCTCGGGCTTTTTCGATTTTGAAGACAGCGAGAAGTCCAGATTTAGGTCAAAAGAGGAAGCGGCCGGTGGGGGAGCCGGCCGCTAGGGGCATTGGGGTGTTGGAGGAGCAGAAACTCGAGGAGGCCATTCAGCAGCCGGCGCTCATGGGGGTGAGCGGTTGCCGGCTGCCGTACAGTCCCCGAATCCATGATAATTGTGCGCCAGGACGCCAACCGCGTCGATAGACCCTCGGTTCAGTTGGTGCCAGTACGAAGGTACTTGCCTTTCGCTTTCGAGCGGTTTTCGCCGAGCGGACCAGCCCCAGTCAGATCGAGAGGAGTCGCGAGAAAAACGACCGGTATCTTCGCAATGCCACGCGGAGATCCTCGGTGGAAACATTCTCGTTGCGACCCCACTGATGTTCGAGGTTCTCCCGCTCGTTGGCGAAGACTTCGCTCAGCCGCTTGATCGTGGCGGAAACGAGCGTGTCGGCCTCTTGCACAGCTTTACGCGGCTCGTCGACGAATCCCACCTGAATGCTGTCCCATCGCGCGCGCAGCTCACTTGCTTCATTGCCTGCAAATAGGGCTGCACGTTCTTCTTCCGGTGCGCGTGCTACCGCGGCGCCCGTTGCCGAGCCGCTTGCCACGCTCGAGGCGCTCGCAGCGTGGATATCTCCGGGAGGCGGAGTCACCAAAGGGCGCGAGTCTGGATCGTTTACCACCTGCCTTCCCGGAACCGGGAGGTTCGGATCGGCTTTGGCGGATAGCTCAGGGTTCAGGCTTGGATCTCTGCGAAGATGCTCTGTCATTGCTAACTCCCTTTTTTTCGATTTTTGATTGAAGCCGATTGCGCCCGGACCGTGAAGCATCCTGGCTGATGCAACGCCGTGCTAACTACGGCCCGCAGCGCGGGCGCGGGAAACCACCGTCTCTTCTCGCATTAATTCGTCGAATAATGCGCGGTAGTGAACCATTCCTCTCCGCAAATCTTCGGTGGTCGCCTGTTTTTGTGTATGGCGGAGCGCGATTTCATGCCCAGCCCGGTATTCCTCGACAACCATGCCATGATCAACAGAAATTTCCGTAGCGCGGTTATCGAAATCAGCCGGTGGATAGCCGCGAGCCAGCATTACGGCTCCGAGAAGCTGGTCCGCTTCCACGAATGCACCCGCAGGATCGTCCACGAACTTGGCCTGAACCGCGCGCCACGACTGTTGGAATCGGTCACGATCCGCTGCGGTAAGCGGCCGAATGTCATAATTCTTGACGCGCTTTTCCACCTTCTCGAGCTCCTGCTCAGCTTTGAACCTGTTTCCTTTCTCTGCCACGGCCCGGTCGTATTCAGGCCCGAAGCGGGCGCGGAGTTTCTTGGTGCGGTTTTGCAAGATAAGAACTGCGGCCACAGCGATTACAGCAATCACGGCAACCGCAAGCACTGCAATTTGTGTGGAAGTCATCCCGGTAGCCTCGCGTGTCTAGAGTTACCGAATTTCCCGGGCGCGGGAATCGGGCATGGGCTGTAAAGCGGGGTTATAAAGCGTGTAAGACCGCGTAGTTTACGAAAACTGAGGATCTGTCCCATGCGCTTGGGCCACTGCAGGCAAATCGGTTTCCACTGAGGGCGGTTGAAGGGTTGCGCGAGGAGGCCGGGGCTGAGGCGGCCAAATGATTTGCGTTCCAACACCCGGGGAAGTCTTGGGATAGCGTTCGTGCTTGGCTTCGCTCTTCGAGAAAATCTTTGCCGTCGCCAGCATTGCCGCAAAGGTTGCGGTTATGAGTCCGATTTGCCGCCAGCCGCTCAGCATGGACGCATTGCCCAAGAGCGTGAGTCCGGCAAAACAAAACAGCAGGTGCACGCAAAACACTTGCAGCGAACTTTGGCCCATCAGCACCAGCGGCCGAACAGCCAAGCGTTTTAACACCGGTTGCGCCACGATCAGCAGAACCGCAACCGCCGCGAAATCGAGGAGCCTCAGCGGTCCCAAGTGCCATTTGTCGAAAAGCCGCTCGCTCCCGCCCAGCTGAAAGCCGTGCACGATGGCGCGCCGTAATATAAAAAGGGTGAGAGCGATGATCGCCGCCGGGATTACAACCTTCCTCGCGATCGACTCAATTGGCAAATTCTCCTGGCCCCATCGCACGCCCAGCCAGATGCCTACGATCCAGAGAAATTGCCAGGCCCACAAATCGAACGAGCCCATTTCGTGAATGGGAATTCGCGTGGGGATGTAGCGCATCATAAAATTATGTTCGGCGGCGCGAAAACCGAATTGCGCGAGCGCCCAAAACGCAAGAGATCCCCACAGGATCGGTGTCCATCCAATCCGGCGGGCCAGTAAAATCAAAATGGACGACATCGCCAGAAAGATAATGTACAGCGGCAAAATATCGAGAAGCGGCGGGCGATAGATCAACAGGGCGGCTTCGGTGATGGCCTGTTTCGGGCCCACCATGAAATAGAAGTCCAGCAGATTGTGAAGGCCGGGGCGGTTGCCGCGCGACGCAATGGGCACAGCCACGAGAAACGCAAAGGCCAGCAGCAGGGCGTGGTAACCGTACAAACGAAGCGTACGAACCCACATTTTTCGAGTCATGGCAGGATAGCCATCGTGCTCGGCGAGACGATAGTAGATGCGTCCGGTAAACAGGGCGGAGAGGAAAATGAATCCTTCGGCCGCGGAAACGAAGCCAAAAGGCTGATTTACGTATTTACTGGCACCGGTGGGCAGGTGCGTGAGCGTGATCCAAACCAGCATCAGCCCGCGCATTGCGTCCAACTCCAACCGCCGTCCTGTGGTCGCACTCACCTTTAAGTAGACGCTCTCTCACATCCAAGGGTTTCTAACTATCAGACGATCACTCGACATTTCGAAGCAAAAGTCCTGAAACTACAGGGTTACACCTACGCGGAGCAACAGAGCAGTCATGCTAGAGTAAAGAAGGGAGGAATTGAGTGCACGTTTCGCCGCGAAGACTGCTTCCGTTTCTCATTCTGATGTTAGCGCAACTGGTTGCCGCTCCCGCCTACGCAAGGAAACACGAAACAGGATTCCTGGATCGCACGATCACCGTGCAGGGCACCACTTACAAGTACCAGGTTTTCGTGCCGGATAATTGGAACTCCCACCAAAAGTGGCCAGTGATACTTTTTCTTCACGGCGCCGGCGAGAGGGGCAATGACGGCTTGCTGGAGACGGACGTGGGCATCGGACCAGCCATTCGCAACGACCGCAGCCGGATCCCGGCGATCGTGGTGATGCCGCAATGCCCCAAGCATCTTTGGTGGATTCATCCGCCGATGCAGGATCTCGCGATGGCCACGCTCGATGCCGCGATTAAGGAATTCGATGGCGACCCGCAACGCACCTATCTGACGGGACTTTCCATGGGAGGTTACGGGTGCTGGCGCCTCGCTGAAAATAATCCCGGCCGGTTTGCGGCGTTGATCGTGATTTGCGGCGGCATCCGACCGCCCGCAGCGGCGCTGAAAGCTTATCCAGACCTTGCAAAATTGACGCCACCCGACGACCCGAAAAGCTATTCGGACGCCGCCGCGAAAGTCGGCAATGTTCCGGTGTGGATTTTTCACGGTGCCGCCGACGACATCGTGCCGGTCGCAGAATCGCAGCGTATGTATGCAGCGATGAAACAGGTAAGCACCGACGCGCACTACACGGAGTATCCCGGCGTCGGCCATCAGTCGTGGGTGAAAGCCTACGACGAGCCGAAATTATTCCCGTGGCTCTTCGCGAAATCTCTGGCCACAAACGCAAAGTAAGTTTGATTGCCGATTGCTTGCGCAAAGGCAAGGAAAGACGAAGGGCAAAGAAATTCGTAAGCGTGAACGACAAACAGCCGCGAGTCGTTTTGAGGTGGGCAGCCGGACGGGGATTTTTCCGCTCGGCCACGACTGCCCCTCTCAGCTAGCGATCGGATTCAAAACCTTCCGCACTATTGCATTTACTTTTCGTGATTGAGGTATTCCGCTGCCTCTTTGAGTTCGCGGTTGGCTTCGGCCAGAAGGTCTTTGGCTTTTTCGCCGTGGCCGCCGAGTTCGCCGTGATGAGCCTGCTGCGCGGTATCAATTTTCTCGTAGGCTTCATGAATGTGGCGTTGAGCTTCCTGAAGACTTGGGTATTTGTCGCCGATGTTCGGTGAAGGTGCTTGCGCTAGTACAACTCCTCCGCAGATCAGCGCTCCACCAAATACGCTGCTCAATACGATATTTCTCAAGCTCATCAGATCTTCTCCTTTTCAAAGTGCAATTTGGCGGCTGGCATTATTCGCCACAGTATCACAAACAGCGCTTCATCAAACACGCCTTGAGAGTGATGGAATCTGCTGATTGCGGGATTACGAACTTGAAGCACCCAGATTCGGGTGATAGGCTCAGATCTTCGGGGGTAATTCGCGATTCGCACGCCGGGCGATGCTTCGCCCTAGCCATTCCTGTGGGCGCCGCCAAGATACAATTCGATCGCAAGGCCATCGTCGAGGCTGACGCGCTGGGAACGGTCCGACAGCTGCTCGTCGAACTCGGCGGTCAGCGCGGACTCGAAGAGCTTGCGGCGCGCGGCTCTCGATCGCATCTCGAACGCGAGCTCGGGCTCGGCAGCCTCGAGCGCGTCGAGCTCATGCTTCGGCTCGGCAACACGTGCGGTGTGCGTTTGCCCGATCGCGTGGTGGCCGAAGCCGACACGGTGCAGGATCTGATCGATGCGATCCTGGGCGAAGATCCCTTAGCAAACGGCGTGAACGGCGCAACCGGTGCGTCCATGGTCTCGCAGCCTGCGACGCGCTACGTAACTTCAACCGTAACTTCCACGGTAACTTCGGCCGGCCTCGAAGAACAGATCCGCAAAGCCGAAACGCTCACCGAAATTATCCGCCTGCGGGGCCGCGCCGAACCGAATCGCGCCCACATCTTTCTATACGAAGAAGACGAAAAGCCGCGCACGATCACTTTCGGCGAGCTCTACGAGCGATCGTCCGCAGTGGCCGATGAGCTGCGCCGCCGCGGTCTCGAATCCGGACAGACCGTCGCGATCATGCTGCCTACGTGCGCCGAATTTTTCTACACGTTCGCGGGCATTTTGCTCGCGGGCGGAGTTCCCGTGCCGATCTACCCGCCATTCCGCGCCGACCGTATCGCCGAGTACGCCGCGCGGCAATCGAACATCCTGCGCAACGCCGAGGCGCAATTTCTCATCACCTGGCGGCAAGCCGAAGGGCTTGCCCGGACTTTGCAGCCGCGCGTGCCGTCTCTCCGTGAAGTTCTGAACGCGCAGCGGCTCGCGAACGGCCAACCGGCTAATGCCGCGCCTTCTACCGAATGGCGGCCCGTGGAACATCTCTCGCATCACGCCAGCAGCGACGACATTGCTTTCCTGCAGTACACGTCCGGCTCGACCGGCGATCCCAAAGGCGTGATTCTCACGCACGCCAATCTTCTCGCAAATATTCAAGCGATCGTCGGTGGCATTCACATTCAGGCCGACGACGTGGCCGTTAGCTGGCTACCGCTCTACCACGATATGGGACTGATCGGCGCCTGGTTCGTTCCGATTTTCACCGGCATTCCGCTGGTGGTGATGTCGCCGCTGGCGTTTCTGAGCCGGCCCGATCGCTGGCTGTGGGCGATTCACAATCACCGCGGGACGATCAGCCCCGCGCCGAATTTCGCGTATGAGCTTTGCGTGCGAAAAGTGGCGGACAAGGATATCGAGGGACTCGATCTCAGTTCCTGGCGGGCGGCGACGAACGGAGCGGAGCCGGTTGCCGCAGCCACGCTCGAACGATTTGTCGCGCGCTTCACGCGCTACGGATTTCATCGCGAAGCGTTGATGCCAGTCTACGGACTCGCAGAGGCGTGCCTCGGTGTTTCCGCGCCGGCACTGGGTTCAGGCTTCAAGGTGGATCGAATTGAGCGCGCTGCACTGGAATCTAACGGCCGTGCGATTCGGGCGAAGCCGGATGATCCGGCTTCGCTCGAATTCGTCGGCGCCGGAAAGCCGATGCCGGGCGTCGAAGTTCGCATCGTCGATAAGGAAAAGAATGATCGAGCACTTGGCGAGCGCGCCGAAGGCCAGCTTCAGTTTCGCGGCGCGTCAGCCACCAGCGGTTACTACCGAAATCCTGCCGCGACGCGCGAACTGATCCACGAAGGCGGCTGGCTCGATTCCGGCGATCTCGCGTATTGGGCGGACGGCGAAATTTACATCACCGGCCGCGCCAAGGACGTCATCATCAAAGCCGGTCGCAACATCTACCCGCACGAGGTGGAGGAAATCGCGGGGCGCGTCGCGGGAGTCCGCACTGGATGCATAGTTGCTTTTGGCGCTCCGGACGAGCGCAGCGGAACGGAGAAACTCGTCGTTGCCGCGGAAGTTCGCGATATGTCCGCCGCGAAACGCATCTCCGGCGAAATTGCGCAATCCGTGAGCGTTGCGATGGGTGTGCCGCCGGACACCGTTGAGTTGCTTCGACCGCAGTCCATTCCGAAAACTTCCAGCGGCAAGCTTCGTCGCAGCGAAACGCGGCGACTCTACTTGGAGGGCAATCTCGGCAAAAAACAGCAGGCTGCATGGCTTCAGATCGCTCGGCTTGCAGCTCTCAGCGCCATTCCGCGCGCATGGACGTGGATAAAAACTGGATCGAAACGCGCCCTTGAGTCCGCTTACGGCGTGTATGCCCTCTCGGCTTTCGGAGTCATAGTCACCGGGCTGTGGATTAGCGTGTCGCTTACTTCCGATCGCGACCGCGCGGCACGAATCGCGCGCTCGGGCTCACGGCTGATCCTGCGCGCGGTTGCAATTCCATTGGAACTCGAGAACGGCGATCTTCTCAATCACCTGGCGACCTCCGGCCCTTGGATTTTTGCGCCCAATCATTCGAGCTATGTGGATATTTTTGTTGCGCTCGCGTCGCTTCCGCTCGGCGTGCGATTTGTGGCGAAAGGAGAAGCGCTCGACATGCCGCTGATCGGCAAAATCATCCGCCGCTCCGGCCAGCTCGCTTTCGATCGCAGCGATCCGCAGGCTCGAGTACGGCAGACGGAAGATGTGGAAGAAGCGCTCGGCCGCCACGAATCGGTTGCGATCTACCCGGAAGGGACCTTCACTTCGATGACTGGCATCCGCCCGTTTCAGCTAGGCGCATTTAAAGCGGCGGTGGATATGCAGCGGCCGATTTGCCCCGTCGCCGTTCGTGGTGCACGCCAGATTCTCCGCGATAAGACGCGGCTTCCTCGTCCCGGCCGCGTAACGGTTTCGTTTGGTCCGCTTGTCGTCCCGGATCCCTCTGCCGGCAACGATTGGCACGAAATCGTTCGCCTTCGCGATGCCACTCGGGAAATTATTGCCAAAGGCACCGGCGAACCCCTACTATAGACACTGTAGAAGAAGTCTTTTGTTGTCACCGTTTAGGTCCTGAAGACATCCAATCGAGCTCCAGCTGAAGGTAGGTCCTCGACCCTCTCTCCCGGGGAGGCGAAGGGCGAACGAATCTAGCTGGATACGAAAAGGGCTTCGCTGCGCTGGGCGCACGGCGAGGACTCAATCCCAATACTCCTGAGGAGGCTGTTCTATGGTTCGAAAGCTTTCGATATTAATGGGCCTGCTATTCTTCGTGTCGTTTGCGGCGCACGCCCAAGGACTTCTATCAGACAAAGTGGAACTGTTCGGCGGTTACTCGTTCATGCACAACGACAATCGGCCTGATTCCAACCTGAACGGATTCGAGTTTGCGGGCCAATACAAATTTGCCAGTTGGATCGGCGGCGTCGCGGATATTGACGGGCACTATGGGGGCGGTACGAGTGTGAACAATTATCTGTTTGGCCCGCAGGTTTCCTTTCCAGCGCGCGTGTCGCCATTCGCCCAGTTTCTGATAGGCGTAGCCCATATGAATAGGAACGGTAATGGGAGTGACACATCTTTCGCCTCGGCACTGGGCGTGGGAATCGATACAAAAATCGCCGGACCGTTTCACTGGCGCATCATTCAGGGCGACTGGATTCACACAAGCCTTTTCGGGGGCAGCCAGAATAACGGCCGGCTTTCGACCGGCATTGTGATCAAGTTCTAGCAGCTTTTTGAGTTTGAGGGCGCTGCGAAATTCGCGGCGCCCTTCTTCTTTTCCCTCGGCGCTGCGTTCAACAGATTCAGTTCAAAACAAAGTTCACCGTGATGTAGGTTTCCACTTCCACCGGCTCCCCGCTTAAGCGAGTTGGCTGGTAACGCCAATTCTGCACGGCAACCAGCGCTGCGCGTGCCAGCAGCGGATTTCCGTCCAGAACCTCGAGTTCGCGCACGGCGCCATCTTTCCCGATGATGGCGCGCAGATGCACCACGCCGGAGATGTGCGCCGCTATGGCCATGGTCGGATATTTCGGCTCCACTCGATTCACCAACATCGCTGCCATCACGCCCTCGCTCCTCAACGTCGGCCGCACGTGAGGCGGCTCGGCGCGAGGCGGCTCCGGAAGGATGACGCGATCGCCCGTTCCGCCGGGCAAGAAGCCGGGCCCAACACCTGGCAGGCTTGGTCCTTCCCCGCCCTGGCTGTCATTCAGGCCGATGTCGGGCGCTTCCGATGCACTTGAGGGCGTCTGCGGATGCAGTGCGGGCGCGCAGACTGCGGGGCAGATCGTCGGAAAGGGCGACGCATGCGGACGATGCATCGTGGACTGCTCGTGGTGCGCTGCGCCGCCACCCGAGTAAGGCGGAGCCGGGGTCACAATGTAATGCGCCGTCAGGACACCCGGAGAGATCAGGGGCCAAACGAGCAGGGCAGCCAGGATTGCGGCTTCGAGTGCAAGGGAAAGCATGAGAGCTTTGCTGCGAAGCCGGCGTGCTCGAACTCGTACAGCTGGATCGTTGTCGACCAGGCATTGCGACAAACGTCCGAGATCGCTCATGGCCACACCTCCACGCACGACCGCAATCGGCGTTTTTCTAATTCAGCTTGTCAAATCAAGAAACCAGGACGATGAACGTAACAACGCGCGGTTTTCTTCGAATCGAAGCCGAAGCGTAGGTTCGCTGCTTTTCGGCTACGCGCCGTAAATCGCTGAGGAGATCGCGACCTCTTGGAAGCAATAGACACCGAAGCGCCGCGTCAGTTCCGGGAATTCTGCGACAACAGCGAGCGAGCGGCAAAATTGTTGTTAGTATTCTTCTAAGTCATTCAATTTTATCCGATTACGATTTTGGCATTGCGCGTGCACCATTTTCGGTTTTCGAGCGTCTAATTAAAATGTTCCTGGCCCCCTCTTGGGGATTGAGAGGCAATCTATAATGAAAAATTCTCTGGAAACAATTGGAGTTCGCTACACAGGATGGGCTGCGCTCAACCGCGATCCGCTCGAGGATCACGTTGAGTTCACCTGTCCGCATTGCGGCATTGCGGGAGTGAAGAACGCTCGCCGCCCGCGCTCGGCTTATCACTTCACTGATGGATTCGTGCAGGATCTGCAGGGCGAAGCGACCACCTGCCGCGAGTGCAAGCAGTCGGTGCGCGTCTCGCCGGTGGTGCTGGTTCACGACAAGCATGAGAAGCAGCGCTTTGAAGCCATGTTTGGCGCCGCTTTCGAGCCCGATCTGGAAGTTTCGAAGAACTAAAAGAACGGCAATAAACGCTTCCCTCTGACGGTGGAAATGAAGGAGCGGGGATGGGGCATGGGCTCCATCCCCGCTTTGCTTTTTGGTGCGATTGGTGCAGGTGGCTTCATTGGCGAAATTGTCGAAGGCAAAATCGAGCCCGGCCTACTGCTCTTCGTCGACTGAGAGGTGGTGCTCTTCCATCTCGGCGCGGACGCGATCGAAGGCGTCGTCCACATTGTCGGAAAACTGGAGCAGCTTGTACTCGCGCTCGTTGATCGTTCCGTAGCGCAGCATGTGGCGCCAGTTGAACACCTTGTCCCAGTATTTCCTGCCGTAGATCAGAATCATGTGGTGCGAGGAAAGTTTTCCCGTTTGCAGCAGGGTGAGCATTTCAAATAGCTCGTCCATGGTGCCGAACCCGCCGGGAAACACGATCAGGGCCTTCGCCATCTGCGCGAACCACAACTTGCGCATAAAAAAGTAGTGAAAGCAGAAATTCAAGTCTTCGGTGATGTAGGGATTGGGGCGCTGCTCGTGCGGAAGCTGGATGCTGAGGCCGATGGACGAGCCGCCTGCGTCGAAAGCGCCGCGGTTCGCTGCTTCCATGATTCCGGGACCGCCGCCCGAACAGATGACGAAGCGCTTGGGGTGCACGCCGAGCGTCATGGACCAGCTCGTGATGCGGCGCGAGAGTTCGCGCGCTTCTTCGTAGTAACGCGACATCTCCAGGTGGAATTTGGCGTGGCGAATCCGTTCTGCCCATTGGGCGTTGCGGCGCCCTCGCGCGCGCGCTCGAACTTGCTTTAGCTCCTGCTGAGCTTGCTCGCGCGAGTGGATGCGCGCCGAACCAAACATTACGATCGTGTCCGCCACTTTTTCACGCCGCAGCCGGGCGAGCGGGTCGAGATACTCGGCCAGAATGCGCAGCGGCCGCGCCCCCAGGCTTTCCATGAATCGGGGATCTTCGTAGGCGAGCTTCGCCATATGCAGGTGGCTGGGACGCTTCATCAATTCCCCCTCTGAGTGAGCTAGTGCGCGCGGCCATAAGTGCGACAGCAAGCAGGCAAATGAACACGCAAACAACTATTTTAGTACCGTTGGACTGAAGGCGTGCGTTGCGTATCGAGGGCGATTTCCATCGCGTGAACTTTGCCCGCTGATTGGATGCAACACCCCGAGGCAAACCCGGAATCAGATAAAATACCTCTATGGGCTCATCGAGGACCGCGGGCTCGGCAATTCTCATCGCACTGTTTGCGGTGCTTCTGGCGCTGGTGCCCCCGGCTCGCGCCCAAGCACCGCCTGGACCGCTGCACACAAAGCCAGGCATTGAACCGGAAAAACCGCCCACCCCCGAAGAAGCGAAGCGCACGATTCACGTGCGGGTGAATGAGGTGACTGCACCGGTGACGGTGCGCAACGCGAACGGCGAGATGCTCCTCGATATCCCCAAGGAAAGTTTCCATATTTTCGACAATGGAGTTGAACAGAAGATCGAGCACTTCGATCTCGGCGCCAGCTCACTTTCGATCGTGCTCGTCGTCGAAACCAGCTCGCACATCGATCCGATGTTTCCGTCGGTGAAGCGGATGGGCATCGTGTTCACGGAAACCGTGATGGCGCAGACGTCGGAAGTGGCCATCGTGGGCTACGACGACGACGTGAGCTTGCTGAAAAAATTCACCACCGATCCGGAGCGAATCGGTGACGCGATCAACAATCTCAAAACGGGAAATTCGGGGTCGCATCTGTACGACGCGATGGCGCGGGGGATTTCGCTGCTCGAAAAACGGCCGCTGGTGCAGCGGAGGATTCTGGTCGTCCTTGGCGAAGCGCAGGACACAGGCAGCGAAAGCACGCTCGGCGAAGTGCTGCGGAGCGCACAGCTCGCGAATGTGACGATCTATTCGATTGGGCTGAGCACCGCGATGGCGGATTTGCGCGCGAAGAAGGAGCCGGTGGACCACTCGCTCGGTCCGCCCGGAACGTATCCGGTTCCGACGCCGCCGGGAAAACCGCCGACTCCCGATCTCGAGCGGAACATGTCAAATCCTCCCATCGATTACATGGCGCTGGCGATCTGGCTGGTGAAGACCGGCAAGAATGCGCTAGGACCGAACTCACTGGCGATTGCGAGCAAGGCGACGGGGGGGATGTTCTTGAACGCGAAGCGCGACAGCACGATCCAGAAAGCCGTGGATGAAATTGGCGGCGAAATTCACGCGCAGTATTCGCTGGGGTATCGCCCGCCGCCGAATGTGGAATCTGGATACCACGAGATCAAAGTGACGGTGGACCGGGAGGGTGTGAGCGTGCGGACGCGCCCCGGATATTATTTGCCGCCGCCCCCCGCAGACTGAAGTGACGAGGATTTTTCTGGCCACCCGCCGCTAACGCTGTAATGAGCGCCTTCTGAATCCACAAACTGCGCCAGGTAGGCTCCGTATTCCTGCTTTGTAGGCGGCATCGAAAACGTCAGCCCCTGAGCGACCATCTCCTCGTGAAATTTTCGCAGATCGTCCACCTGAAAACCCAACTCCACCTTCCCCGCATGGTTTTTCTCGGAAGCTGGATGCAGAGCCAGCGTGGTTTCGCCCGTTGCGAATTCACTCCAGCCGGGCGATTGAAATTTCAATGGCAGACCGAGCGTGTCGCGGTGAAAGCGAATGGCGCGGTCCATATCTGCAACGAACTTGATCGCGTACGTGAGTTTGGACAGCATGGCCACCTCCTGCTTGTGGATAGAGTACCTCAATCGGATGCGACGCGACCAACTGGCAGATGGCGAGGCTGAGCTAAGGGGACATTTGGGGACAGCATGCCGTGCCCCTACTGAAGCAACAGCGAAAACGAAAGAACGAAATCGCGCATGAACCAAGAATCGGCGGCTCCGCTGTTTTCTTACGTTGGCCCAGGCTGAAGCCTACGGGCTACTTCTTTTCTGGCTCCGGCGGCGCCACCACTGCGGCTTCTTCCTCTTCCAGGATTGCGGCGGCTGCTGCGATGCGGTCGCCTTCTTCGAGGCGCAGCAATCTCACACCTTGTGTCGAGCGGCCGGCTTCGCGGATTTCGCCGGAGTGGACGCGGATTACTTTGCCCTGGCCGGTGATGATCATCACGTCGGAATCTTCACGGACTTGCAGGGCCGCGACGACGGGGCCGTTGCGATCGGTGGATTTCAGGTTGATGACGCCTTTGCCGCCACGCGAGGTGACGCGATATTCGGCGAGGGGGGTGCGCTTGCCGTAACCTTTTTCGGCGACGGTGAGCATGAGCGAGGTGAGCGATTCGCGGATTTGATCGCTTTCGAGCTCGTCGAGATTCTGCGTGTCGTTTTTGTATTCCTTGCGGATGATTTCGAAGTCGGGCTGGACGGCGTCCATGCTGACAACGTAATCGTCCTTCGCGAGATCCATCCCGTTGACGCCGCTCGCGCCGCGGCCCATCGAGCGAACTTCGGTCTCGCGGAAGAGGATGGCCTGGCCATCGCGGCTGGCGAGGAAAATCATCTGTTTGCCGTCGGTTAGTTTCGCGCCGATCAGTTCGTCTTTTTCGTCGAGGCTGATGGCGATGATGCCGGAGGGGCGCGGATTCGAAAATTCGGCGAGTTCGGTTTTCTTCACCGTGCCGTTTTTTGTGGCAAGGAAAACGTAGCGGCCCGTTTCTTCGAGATTGCGCGTAGGCACGACGGCGGTAAGCGTCTCACCTTCCTGCAAGCGGACGAGATTGGTGATCGCTTTACCGCGCGTGGCTGCGGCGGCTTCGGGAATTTCGTAGACCTTCAGCCAGTAGATGCGACCCTTCGAGGTGAACAGCAAAATGTAGCTGTGCGCCGAGGCGGTGAAGAAATGTTCGACGAAATCGTCTTCACGCGTCTTCGCGCCGATGCGTCCTTTGCCGCCGCGCGACTGGTGGCGGTAGACGTCCACCGAAGTGCGCTTGATGTAGCCGGCATGGCTGACGGTGATAGCCATTTCCTCGTCTTTGATCAGATCTTCGAGCTTAATTTCTTCGACGCGATCGACGATCTGGGTGCGGCGATCGTCGCCATAGGATTTCATCACTTCGCGCAGTTCGGCGACGATGACGGCTTTCAGCTTTTTCTCGCTGCCGAGGATTTCCTCAAGCTCCTCGATGCGCTTGCGGATTTCGCCGAGTTCTTTGAGGATTTCGTCAACGGAGAGCTGCGTGAGGCGGTGCAACTGCAGTTCCAGAATCGCATCGATCTGGGCATAGGTGAGGCCTTCGCCTTCCGCCGGACCAATCGCGGCGCCGGTGAGCGCAACGATGCCGTACTTCTTGCGATCGACCTTGATGCCTTCGAGGGTGCGTTCCTTGCCGGCCACCATCACGCGCACGCTCTTGTTCGAGAAGAAGTCGTGCAAATTCTCGCGGGCGTTGGCGCGGCTGGATGATCCGCGGATGACCTTGATCACATCGTCGACATTGTCGAGCGCGATGCGGTAGCCGATCAGGATGTGCTCGCGTTCGCGGGCTTTGCGCAGGTCGTACTGCGTGCGGCGGCGGACAACGTCAATGCGGTGCGCGATGAAAAGATTCAGGAGCTGGATCAAGCCAAGCTCGCGCGGCTGGCCGCCCACGATGGCGAGCAGGATCATGCCGAAGGATTCCTGCATCTGCGTCATCTTGAAAAGTTTGTTGAGGATGATTTCCGGTTCTTCGTCGCGCTTCACTTCGATGACGATGCGCATGCCTTCGCGATCGCTCTCGTCGCGAATATCGGAGATGCCTTCGATTTTCTTGTTGTTGATGAGCTCGGCGATGTGCTGTATGAGATTTTTCTTGTTCACCTGATATGGCAATTCGGTGACGACGATGTCCTGGCGATCCTTGCCACGCTGTTCGATGGCGGCTTTGGCGCGGACCTGGAAGCTGCCGCGGCCAGTTTTATAGGCTTGCTCAATTCCTTCGCGGCCGTAGATGTAGCCGGCGGTAGGAAAGTCCGGGCCGGGAACGATCTTCATCACCTGCTTAAGGGTGGCTTCCGGATTTTCGACGAGCAGGATCGCGGCTTCGATGGTTTCTTTCAAATTGTGCGGCGGAATATTGGTGGCCATGCCGACGGCGATGCCGGAGGAACCGTTGACGAGAAGACTGGGGATGCGCGTGGGGAGAACGACCGGCTCTTTTTCGCTCTCATCGAAATTGGGGATGAAATCGACGGTTTCTTTTTCGATGTCGGCGAGCATTTCTTCCGCGATCTTCGAGAGGCGAGCTTCGGTGTACCGCATCGCGGCCGGAGGATCGCCGTCAACGGAGCCGAAATTTCCCTGCCCGTCGATGAGCGGGTAGCGCATGTTGAAATCCTGCGCCATGCGGACGAGCGCGTCGTACACGGGCGAATCGCCGTGGGGATGGAATTTGCCGAGGACTTCGCCGACGATCTTTGCGCACTTGCGATACGGCTTCGTGGAGGTGAGGCCCAGCTCGTACATGCCGTAGAGGATGCGGCGATGGACGGGCTTGAGGCCGTCGCGCACGTCGGGCAGGGCGCGCCCGATGATTACGCTCATGGCGTAATCGAGATACGATTTTTTCATCTCCGATTCGATATCTACCGGAGTGAGGATTGATTGATTTGTTTCGTCAGCCACAGTTCGCTCCGCTTAAGAAATTGGAAACTTGAAAAGGGGAAATGGTTCGGCGGTTTTCAATTTCCCTTTCCATTTTTTAGTGTCTGCTCTAATGCCGAAATGCCGTTTGTGTTGCGGTTAGAAAATTGTTTTCTCCTTTGTTTGCAGGGAGATGGGTTGTTTTCTAATATTCGACTGTTGTGGTTAGAAATTCGTTGCGCTCGAAGCATCAGAGTTTGCCTGCCATTTTTTCGAGGACGTAGGTCTTTACGGTTTCGAAGGCCGAGGCGTTGTTCGTGAAGCGCTGCGGGGCGAAGTGCGCTTCGAGTTCTTGCAGCAGCGCGTTGCAGTCGCGCTCGCTCGCGCAATCGATTGCGACTCCTTGCTCGGTGTTGGGCGAGTCGGTAGGCGTGGCGCGGAAATCGGAGCAGGAGAGGCCGCGCAGGCCCGGGAGGATTTTGAATGTGAGCTGGTAAATCAAATTTTTCCCTACGTCAGGGCACGGCTTTAGCCGTGCCGTTTCACGATGGTTTATTCAGGGGTTTCAACCCCTGAGGGACCTCGTCCATGCAAAATACGCCCGACGCCGATGACCATGGGTATTCGGCTGCCGAGGCGGCGAGAAGCTTCTTCACTGGGTTATTTATCAGATAACGCAGGTGTTCTTCGCAATCGGCGGCGTTTCGGATGCGATGGTCGCTGAAACCTCGCTGCCATATTGGAAACTTGTAAAGAAGCTTTTCGCGGAGCGCGTGGGAAGAGCCGCCTTTGATGAATTGAACTGCGCGTTCTAGGGCGATGGTTTCTCCCGGCGTCAGTAAGGTATGAAAATGATCGGGCATCACGACAAAACTGTGGAGGCGATAGCTTCCCTGATCGCGATAACGCAGCAACGTTTCGATAAAAATCTCGCACGGCGGGGCGGCCTTGAATATGGCGCGGCTCTCCCAAGTGCGGGAGGTTACGAAATATGTGCCGGGTATGCTCGCGTGGCGCTTCGGTACAGCCATTCCCCTCAGCGGCTAAAGCCGCTCCCCTTTGCAATCTTTACGGCACGGCTGAAGCCGTGCCCTGACGTAAACCAAGTTAGACCCACCACTACGGCGACGTTCAAACGGTCGTTCATCGAAACTCATTAGATGTCGAGGTTGACGACGTCGAGGGCGTTTTCCTCGATGAATTTGCGGCGTTCTTCGACGTTTTCACCCATCAGCGTTGAGAAGATGTCTTCGGCGGCTACGGCATCTTCGAGGCGCACTTGCAGCAAAGTGCGCGATTCGGCGTTCATTGTGGTGGCCCAGAGTTGCTCGGGGTTCATTTCACCTAGGCCTTTGAAGCGAGTGATGGTGAATTCTTTTTTTGCGTCTTCGAGGACGTAGCCGAGGAGCGCGGAGGAATTGTCTCGCGTCACTTTGTCGCCGTTATGCTGGATGGTGAATGGGGGGCGGTCGTTTTCTTCGATCGCTTGATGCAGCGTGCGGAGACGCTTGTAGTCAGCCGTGGCCGCGAGGGCCCAATTGATTTTGTGTTCGCCGCCATTTTTTAGAAGCAGCTCGTGCAGGCTGTGCTCTTCGTCGTAGACGAGCTTGGATTCGAGCTCGAGCTTGGCTTTTTCGATGGCTTTGGCCAGCTCCTGCAATTTCTTTTTGTCGGCGAAGTCGGTTTTCTTTTCGAGGTCGCTCTCGGCCAGGATGTCGACGAGTTTCGGGTCGCCCAGGCGGCGGCTGAGCTTCGCGGCTACCTGGTCGTATTCCTGGATGTTGAGGAGGAACTGAGTTAGTTCGCCACCTTCGAGCGATTTGCCCGTCTTGCCTTTCACTACATGCTCTTCGGTGGCGCGCTTCATCAGCTCGCGGGCGAAATCGCGCTCGTCGCGGATGTAACGGTCCATTTTGCCGCGCTTCACGCGATAGAGAGGAGGCTGGGCGATGAAGATGTTGCCCTTGTCGATTAGCTCGCGCATGTGGCGGAAGAAGAAAGTGAGAAGCAAGGTGCGGATGTGGCTGCCGTCCACGTCCGCGTCGGTCATGAGAATCACTTTGTGGTAGCGGAGTTTCGCGGCGTCGAAATCATCTTTGCCGATGCCAGTGCCGAGCGCGGTGATGATGGCGCGAATTTCTTCGTGGCCGAGCATCTTGTCGTAGCGAGCTTTTTCGACGTTGAGAATTTTTCCCTTGAGCGGGAGGATCGCCTGATAACGGCGATCGCGGCCGCCTTTGGCGGAGCCGCCGGCGGATTCGCCCTCGACGAGGAAGAGTTCGCAGCGAGCTGGATCGCGTTCCTGGCAATCGGCGAGTTTTCCGGGCAGTCCGCTTGAATCGAGCGCGGATTTGCGGCGGGTGAGCTCGCGAGCTTTGCGCGCGGCTTCGCGGGCGCGGGCGGCGTCAATGCACTTGCCGATGATTTTACGGGCGATGGATGAGTGCTTGTCGAAATATTCGCCGAGCTTTTCGTTGACGAGCTGTTCGACGAGGCCTTTGATATCGCTATTCAGCTTGCCCTTTGTCTGGCCTTCAAACTGCGGCTGCGGGAGCTTTACGGAGACGACTGCGATGAGGCCCTCGCGCACGTCGTCGCCATTGATGGAGACTTCGTCCTTCTGCTCTTTGAGCATGCCGGTGGAGCTGGCGTAGTAATTGAGCGTGCGCGTGAGAGCAGAGCGGAAGCCGGCGAGGTGGGAGCCGCCGTCGACGGTGTTGATCGTATTGGCGAAGGAAAAAATATTTTCGGCGTAGCTGTCGTTGTATTGCAGCGCGATTTCGATGTCCACCTGGGCGCGCTTGCCTTCCATATAGATGGGGGAATCGTGGAGCACCTGCTTGCCGCGATTCAGATGCTTCACGAATTCGGCGATGCCGCCGGTGAAACGGAATTCGGCTTTTTTGTTGCTGCGCTCGTCGTCAAGCGTGATTTTCAGGCCTTTGTTGAGGAAGGCGAGCTCGCGGAGGCGCTGCGAAAGCGTGTCGAAGCTGTATGTTGTTTTTTCGAAAATCGAAGGGTCGGCGTGAAAGGTGATTTTGGTGCCGGTCTTGCGCGTTTTTCCGGAGGATTTGAGCTTCGACGTGGGGACCCCTTTTTCGTAGGACTGCTCCCAGACTTCGCCGTCGCGCCAAATTTCGAGATCGAGCCAGTCGGCGAGCGCGTTGACGACCGAGACGCCGACGCCGTGCAAGCCGCCCGAAACTTTGTAGGTATCGCTATCGAATTTTCCGCCGGCGTGCAGGACGGTCATCACAACTTCGGCTGCGGGCTTTTTTTCGGTGGCGTGCATGTCGACGGGAATGCCGCGGCCGTTGTCGACTACCGTGACGCTGTTATCGTCGTGCACCGTGACGTTGATTTCATCGCAGAAGCCGGCCATGGCTTCGTCCACGGAGTTATCGACCACTTCCCAGACGAGGTGGTGCAGGCCGAGTTCGCCCGTGGAGCCGATATACATCGCGGGGCGTTTGCGGACGGCTTCGATGCCGCCGAGAACTTT
The DNA here is from genome assembly GCA_963729525.1 of uncultured Acidobacteriota bacterium. Taxonomy (GTDB): domain Bacteria; phylum Acidobacteriota; class Terriglobia; order Acidiferrales; family UBA7541; genus Palsa-295. The sequence continues at coordinate 196,802 of CAVSOB010000001.1, read as the reverse complement.
GATGGAGGTGGCGTCGTACTTGTGGCCCTTCGGGGGTTCCTTTTCAGCCATTACGTTTGCGTCTCCTCAGAAAACTACAAAACCTAAAGTCCCTCAGCGGCTGAAGCCGCATCCTTCAAGCGCTGGTTTCGGCACGGCTGAAGCCGTGCCCTGACGTAACAGCGCGATCTGAAATAAAAAATAAAACTGCGCGAAAATCACGAACTGCTCGGGAAGGCGGTCGGCGGAAGGCCGCGACACTTGCCTTGCCCATTGGCCCCAGATTTCGCACGAATGCGAGCTGGGACTCGAAGGGTTGCTGCTCCATCCCGTCCCGCTCCGAATTTTCGGTGGGACGCGGCGAAGCGTTGATTCTCCCCCGCGGAAGGGGAACTACCGGATTGCGAGGCCTCATTTGCCCTGGCGCGAGCAAAATGTCTGAGGCGAACTGGCTCCGGCTGGAAGCACTATTGCAGACTACACATTTTACCGGAAGCGGGCGGAATTCTCAAGACAAATCGATGGCTTGAGGCGCTTATTACTCCTTATGTTTCAGTCTGTTACGTTGATTCTAAAGCCGAACAAAATAGCCCAAGGTGGGAACGAAAAAACACCGTGAAATCGAGGGGAGAAGGACATCCAAGATCGCGCAAAAAGATCGCCGACGATTGAGTTGGAACAATGCGATCAGATGCGCATCGGCATTACGACGTAACGGTAACGCGTCGACTCGTCTGATACGGGACGGAGTTGGCCGGCGGATTGTTCGTCTTTTAGCTCGAAGTTGATGGGGCCGTCGGTGGCGGCGGCTAGGAAATCGAGGAGATATTGGGCGTTGAAGCCAATCGCGATTGGGTCGCCTTTGAATTCTTTCTCGATTATTTCTTTGGCTTCGCCGTATTCGGGGCTCGATGCGGAAATTTCGAGGCCTTCCTTGGCGAGCATGAATTTCACGGCGTGCGAGCGCGCGTCGGCTAATTGCGAGACGCGGCGCAGCGCGTCTTGAAGCTCGGCGCGTTCAAGAACGACGACTTTACTGACTTCGCGCGGCAGCACGGCTTCGTAATTGGGGAACTGGCCGGTGAGTTTGCGCGAGGTGAGCAGGCGGCTGCCGAACTGGAAGAAGAGGTGGCTTTCGTCTTGCGCAAATTCCACCTGGCCGTCGTCGCCCGATTCGGCGGCAAGGCGCTGGACCTCCGTCATCGCCTTTTTGGGGACGAGGACGCGCGTTTCGGCGGAGAAGCCTTCGAATTTATGGTCGCGTTCGACCATGGCGAGGCGATGGCCGTCGGTGGCCACCATAGTGATTGAGCCGGGTTTCAGGACCATGAGGGCGCCGTTGAGCGTGTAGCGCGACTCTTCGAGCGAAATGGCGAAGGTGGTCTTGGCTATCAGGTCGGCGAGGAGCTTGGCGGGAATTTTCACGAGCGCATGGGGAAACTGTGGCAGCGCGGGAAAATTTTCCTTGGACATGCCGACGAGCTTGTAATTGCGGCGATCGGAGGTGACCTGGATCCAGTGATTCTCGAGGAGCTTGAATCGAATTTCTTCCTCGGGCAGCAAGCGCACGAGTTCGAGAAGTTTTTTCGCGGGGATCGTGCCGGCGCCTTCTTTCTTCACCTTCGCTTCGCAGGACGTGCGAATACTTAGCTCGAGATCGGTGGCGGTGATGGTGAGGCGATTGCCCTTGGCCTCGAACAGGAGATTCGAGAGGATCGGAATGGTCGTCTTGCGTTCGACGACGCCCTGCGTGAGCTGCAGCTCTTCGAGCAGGTCAAACTTTTTTACGCTGAATTCCATCGGGCCAGTTCCTTTTTCTTCGTGAGTGGCACGGGCAGACGCCGTCGCTTCCGTCATGCGTTAATCCCCTTTGTGGCTGCGGCTACTGTACTGCTTTTCTTTATTTGAATAAAGTAAGTATAAGAAAACCCGTCGCCGTCGCCGCACCTGTGGACATCGCGGAAAACGGTATAAGTGCTATTCCCACCGGCGCTTAGTAGTTCGACTGCATTGTGGAAACCCGCGCGACCGGTGGGTAACTCGCGCCCTCTGTGCTTCCATCGGGACGCCCACAGCAACTTCCACAGCCCGTCCACAGGCCGAAAGCGCGCGGTCGGTGAGCCAGACCGCTAACTCTAACCGAAAGAGTCGAGTAGCCTGTTGATCGTTTTGTTCAATTCTTTGTCAGTCTGGCGCTGGTTGGCAATTTTGTGGATCGAGTGGAGCACAGTGGTGTGGTGCTTGCCGCCGAATTGCCGGCCGATTTCGGGAAGCGAGGCCGAGGTGAGCTGTTTCACAAGGAACATGGCCACCTGGCGCGGGAAGGCGATCACTCGCGAATTGCTGCGGACTTTCAGATCCTGGGCGCGGATGCCGTACACTTCGCCCACGCGTTTCTGAATCTGCTCAATGGTGACTTTCTTGTCCTGTGTGTCGATCAGGTTCTTCAGCACTTGCTGCGCTGTGACGAGATCGATGTGCGCGCCGGTGAGCGAAGCGTAGGCCATCAGGCGAATCAGCGCGCCTTCGAGCTCGCGGATATTGGACTTAATGGCGCGGGCGATGTATTCGGCAACGTCATCCGGAATCTGGACGTGCTCGTTCTCGCCTTTCTTCTGCAGAATCGCAATTTTGGTCTCGAGGTCGGGCGGCTGAATATCCGCGATGAGCCCCCACTCGAACCGCGAGCGCAGGCGCTCTTCAATCGAGGAGATTTCCTTTGGCGGACAGTCCGAAGAGATCACGATCTGCTTCTGCTGGTCGTAGAGCGCGTTGAAAGTATGGAAAAATTCTTCCTGTGTTCGTTCGCGGGTGGCGATGAACTGGATGTCGTCAATCATCAGGACATCCATAGTGCGGAAGCGCTCGCGAAATGCGGCCATGCGCTCGAAACGAATCGAGGAGATCACCTCGTTGGTAAATTTTTCCGCGCTAACGTAGGTGAGACGGAGCGACGGATCGCGGCGCTTGAGCGAGTGGCCGATCGCTTGCATCAGGTGCGTCTTGCCGAGTCCCACCCCGCCGTACAAAAATAACGGGTTATAAGATTTTGATGGCTGCTCGGCCACGGCCACGGCGGCGGCATGCGCAAACTGATTGGAAGCGCCGACGATGAAGGTGTCAAATGTATACCGCGGATTGAGTTGGGGAAGCGTGGAATCAAAATCGAGTTTGGCCTGCGCTTGCGGAGTCGACGGCGTGGCCGGCGCGGGCTCCACTTCTGCGCAGACGTATTCGAGTACTACTTGCGGCTTGCCGATTTCGGTAAGTACGGCCTGCAAAAGCTCGCCGTAGGTCTCAGCAAGACGCTTGCAGAAAAGCCGGGTGGGAACGCGAACGACCAGGCGATCGTTTTCAGCCGATTCCTGTCGAGTGGGACGAAACCATGTGGCGAAACTATGAGGATTGACGCGCCGCTCAGTGTGCTGAAGTATCTTGTCCCACAAATTCATGGCAAAAGTTAGCCCCCGAGCAATTTCCACTGATGTGGAAATGCTGTGGAAAATCGATTCACGACTGGGTGAGGCTTTTAGTCTGGCCTTTCAGAGTTCGTGGCACCCCGCGCCCGGGAGTGCAACGTCCGACGAGTGCTCGCGTTTCGCTGTAATTAAGAGAATCGCGAGACGGGATTCTGCCTAAACGCGAGGAAGACAGCAAGAGAAAATTGAACGAATAACACGCACAGGTTTCACACATTACTCACAGGATTTCCACAGGACAAAGGCGAAGCCAAAATTATTTTTATGTGAATTTTCCCATTGCTTTTTCGCGAAATATTTTCACGCGCTTGTAATTTTCAGCAAGGCTTCCGATCAACGCGTCGATGAATTTGCGGAAGCTTTCGCGGGCATAGCGAAATCAAAGATGCCCCACGCCTCGGTGCCGAGAAGCAATCGGTCGGATTCGATGAGGATTGCCTTCGCGCTCAGCGGCGCGCCCGCAGGAGAAAGAGTTCGATAGGATCCGATTGGCACGCCATTTTTGTCGAAGCGGCGCAATTCGTTTCCTATCGCAATCCAAATTTCCTGCGTGGTGGGATCGACGGCGAGCGCATTGATCTGTGTTCTCACCTGCCGCGGATTGTCGTCCGAATCGGAAGAGAACAACTCGTGATGACGAGCTGTCGCGGCGAATTCGTCCAAGGCGATCTCGCTGCCCGCGAAGCCGAAGCGATCGAATCTCCGCACCGTCGGCTCCGGCAGAAACAAGAAAACGAAATACAGATTTCCGGCGGGGTCTGAAGAAACGCGGCCGAGATCGGGAGTGCGATGCGCGTCCGTGCCGTGCGCGAAATCTCCCGGATCTCCGATTGCGCGAACGAGAGTGCCTGCATATCCGTAGATTCCCATCAGCCAGCGGTAACGCAGCGACGTGACTGCGAGTTCGTTGCCGGGAAGAGATGCCACAGACGTCGGCGCGGGAATCGGAATCACGCCAGCAAGCGATCCATCAGGGGCGAAAATTTTCACGTTGTTTGCGCCACGGTCTGCAACGAGAACGTGGCCACTCGAATCGACGTCGAAATCGGCGGCGAAGACGATCTTCGAATTTTTCTTGGCGTCCGGGCTAGCTGAGTCTTGAACCGCAGCACTTGGAATCTCGCCGATACGCTTGCCTTCGGCGCTCAGGACTGACACTGTGTTCGCGGGTGAGGCGACAATGTAATAACGCCCGGCCGCGTCGCGTTTAATCCCGATCAAGCCTGGGCCGACGTCGGGAAACACGCGGGCGCGCGCGCGAATTTCCGGCTCTGAATTCTGGCCTGCGGCCGGCGCGAGATACACGGCTGCGATAAGGAAAAGAACGTAAACAGCGGCTGCGCCGAGCTGAGTGCGGCGGAACATTTTGTGGGAGATCTCGTTTAGAGACGCTTGCTGACGGCTGTGCGTTGCATGAAGATTGCGGGAATGTGCTGGTTGTCGATAAATAGTTAACCTGCCGGTGGAGGCTGCGATGACTTCTTCCAGAAAGGATGTTGCGAAACAAGCCGTAAAGGCCGAGTCCGCGAACCAGACTCTCAAAGGACGGGTGGCGCTTGTCGCTGGTGCGACGCGCGGTGTGGGTCGCGGCATCGCGCTGGCGTTGGGCGAAGCCGGCGCGACTGTGTATTGCACCGGCCGAAGCAGCCGATCGGTTCGGAGCGCCGATGCGGCGCGCAGCCGCGGCGGGGCAGAACGAGGCGGCAAGGAACGGCAAAAGCTATGGCCGGAGGAATACTACGCAAAGCGGCCCGAAACGATCGAAGAGACGGCTGAACTTGTAACCGCGCGCGGCGGCAAAGGAATTGCGGTCGTTGTCGATCACTTGGAACCACAACAAGTCGAAAAGCTAGTTGCGCGCATTCGTTCGGAGGAGGGGAAGCTGAACATTCTCGTCAACGACATCTCCGAAAGCGCGGAATACGAGTTCGGGCAGACGTTCTGGAATCTCGACCTCGAGCGAGGCTTCGCGATGTTCCGGAACGCGATCCACACGCACATCATCACCAGCAGGTTTGCCGCGCCGCTCATGATCGAAACAGCGAAAGCCGGCACTGTGAGTGGCTTGATAGTCGAGATCGGAGACGGAGATTCGTACGTCTATCGCGGGCACCTGATTTTCGACATGGTGAAGACGACGGTGATCCGGCTGGCTTTCGCGATGGCTCGCGAACTGCGACGCAAGAACGTGGCGGCGATTGCGCTGACGCCGGGATTCCTACGGTCGGAGGTGATGCTGGAGCGCTTCGGCGTGACGGAAGCGAATTGGCGCGACGCGGTGAAGAAGAATCCGGACTATGCCGTCTCGGAGACGCCCCTCTATGCAGGGCGAGCCGTGGCAGCGCTCGCCGCGGATCCCGAAATCATGAAGAAATCGGGCCGTGTGTTCAGCACGTGGGGATTATCCGACGAGTACGCGTTTGTCGATGCCGACGGGAGCCGGCCGCATTGGGGCAGGCACTTCGAGAAGAAGTACGGCAAGACGTTGAAGGCATGCGACGAAGGATTCTACTCATACTGGACAGGTGGGCCGATCGATACGATGTTTGCGGACTGGCCGAGCGACGGCGAAAAGGTCAAGCCGGCTGGAAAGAAAAAAGCAAACAGCGCCTAATCGAGGCGAAAATTGAGGCGCTGGATCGAGCGGGCGCGGCCGGTGGATTCGTCGATATCGAGCAGCACCGTATTCATCTGCACGTCGCCTTCGGCGACGACGAAGCGGGCGGGCATTGCGTCGAGAAAGCGCTGCAGCACGCCCTGCTTTTCCATGCCGATCACGGAATCGTGCGGGCCGGTCATGCCGGCGTCGGTGATGTAGGCGGTGCCGCCCGGTAGAACGTGCTCGTCGGCCGTGGGTACGTGCGTGTGCGTGCCGAGCACGGCGGAAACTTTGCCGTCGAGGTACCAGCCCATGGCCTGCTTTTCCGATGTAGCTTCCGCGTGCATATCGACCACAATTACTTTCACATCGGCGGGAATTTTTGCCCGCTCGCGATCGGCAGTGCGAAAAGGATCATCGAGTGAGGCCATGAAGGTTCGTCCCTGCAGATTTATTACGGCGTAGCCGGTACCGCCTTTTGTCTTACCAACGTAGAGGCCGGCACCGGGAAGTCCATTCGGAAAATTCGCGGGGCGCAGCAAGCGCGGCTCGTGCGGAAAAAAATCCAGAATCTCTCTACGATCCCAAATGTGATTCCCGCCTGTCAGGACTTCGATTCCGCAGGAGAAAAGTTCTTCGGCCAGCCGCGGTGTGATACCGAATCCCGAAGCGGAATTCTCTCCATTGGCGATGCAGAGATCGATGCGGCGCTGCGCAAGGATGTCAGCCAGGCGGTCATGAACGATTTTGCGGCCGGGCGACCCGACAATATCTCCGACAAATAGAATTTGCACGTTTCGCTTTCTGAAATCAGATTGGCAGCGGCGGCAGGGCAGCCGAAGATCAGGAGCGGTCCACTCCGCCGTGCGTTACTAGGCCCTGAACCCCACGAATAAGTGGGTGCCCTGCGCCTGCTTTAAGGCTGTCGCGAGCCGGCGAACCGGCCCAGGATTGCACAAGGGCAGGACGACGCGGGCTCCCGGGGATCCAGTGTTGGTTCAAATAGGCTTTCGCAACGTCACCTGCGTTGCAGGCCAACTCCACGCGATATTGTAGCAGGAATCGCGTGCGCCGCTTGATGACGCAACGCGTTGGTACATGCGAGCGTCGGCGCATAGAAATTTCAGCGTAGGGACTTGAGGTAGGTGACGATTTGCCAGCGCCGCTGTTCGGGTAAGCCGGACCACGATGGCATCCCATGGAATAAATTTCCGTTGCGCAGGAGCCAAACGAGTTCCCCGGCGGTGGCGTTCTGTACCTGCGGCGTGCGAAGGCTGATTGCGTTGCGCATGCCGCGCGCATTTTTTCCGTGACACTCGGCGCAATGCTGAAGATACAGCTTTTTGCCAGCGAGAACTGCGTCTGGATCGCCTTCGTAAGGGTTTTTCCAGTCGCGCGCTTTTGCCGGGGCCTGCGCGATCACGAGTAGAACGCCGCGGTCATCCGTTCCTTGTTCCCTCTCTCGCGCGGCACCCGCGAAAGCAAAGACCAACGACGTTGCGACGGTCGCTGCCAGCATGAAAAGGTGCGGCCGCGTCATTGGAATAGGCTCCTCACCTTGCGTCCAAAGCCGCTGATTTCATAGGTCACACCCCAGCGTAGAAGCAGGCGATGCGAGTTGTCATTCAACCCAAAACCCGGGGAAACAGTGAACGAAACTCCATTCGGCAACTCCCACGCGACCAGCGGCGCGAAATAGTGCGAGGTCCCGGAGAGGGTGAGCCGAGCCGCCGTTCCAAGTCCTCCATACATCTCCGCGCCCACCACAAAATTCTCCACGCAGAAATTGCAGCGTTCCGCCGTGGCAGCCAATCGCAGTGGCCGGCTCACCCCCCACGCATAGCCGAATTCCCAAGGCTGGTGTCCAAGATTCTTTTCGCCGATGAAATTCTCGGAGATGTTCCAGCCCTTATAATCGCTGGAGAGAATCAGCTTGGTCTCGATCTCGTGGTTGTGTTCCTTCCTCAACTCGGAGTTCGGCGCGGAGAAATCCGACTGATTGTCAAAGCCGACCACTTCCTTGATGGTCTTGTCTGCGCCGCTCGTGTTTTCGTACTCGAGGTAGAGCACGGGATTAATCCAATGCTCCCGCATTAACGGGCGGAAGCGATTCTCCCAGCGAAAGCCGGTGAACAGAGTGCTGTCATTGAACGTTGATTGCGTGTCGAGATAGAACTCCGTAGTCCACCAGCCCGTAGCGCCGTATTCCAGCTCCACCCAGGGTGCCACGAAGGCGTTGCCCATTTTCTGCGTGCCGTAGGTCGTGTCGAACTCAATTTCCAAGGTACCGGGTTCCTCCAAGTGGTGTGAGTAGGCGACGAAGTAACGGGTGTCCTGCGCCCGCGCGGCACGGGGGAACGCAACTGCGGCAGACGCGAGGACGGCCAAGTAAAGAAAGGCGCGGAGCCAGCTCAAGGCAAAGCCCTTTTCATGGAAGTAGAAGCCGATCAATTCCAGTTGAAACTGAATTGCAACTGCGAACGATACTTCAGTTGACAACGAGTTGCAACTGGAAATCAGCCAAATCGGTGTGACTTCCCGCCAACGGACACAAATTCAGCTTCAACAGGGATTTTTAGGACTTGGCCCTATGCGGTTTTGCGCGAATTCCGACCAGCGTCAAGAAAAAGGCGGCGGACTCCTAAGAGCCCGCCGCCTGAGCCTTCCTTGCCGCTTCCAGTCTAAAAATGGAAGGCGATCGTCCCGCTAATGGCGCGAGGCGTCACGTAGTGCGTCCCGCTGAAGGTGGAGAGGAAGTTGTACAGCGCGTAGTTGTTGGCTAGGTTGATCACTTCTACGCGAGCACTCCACTTGTAACGGTCACCGCGGAAGAGGTTGTCGTCGCCCACAGCCAAATCAAACAGATTGCGCTGTTGGATTCGCGGTGGATTTTTATCGTCATCCTCTTTGTTCGGCGCCGGTACTTTTATGAGCGTGGACCCGTACGTCGCCGCCGGACAATTGAAAGGAAGTGGGACGGTCGGCGTAGCATGTACACCGTTGCAAGTGAATCCGGCTTCAAATTCTTGATCTGCGGACAAGGGAATCGATCCCACGTTGCTGGCCACAAAGCTCACATTCGGCACGCCCCCAATGAGGACCGAGCCGGGACAAGTGTTCGTGGCTTCCAATCCGAAGCAGGGCGTGGCACCCGCTACGAGACCGCTGTCATATCGCCAGGTGAAGCCGACCCAAGGCCAATTTTTCCGAGGCTGATACTGCATGTGGGTCGTCTGGTTGAAATGCTCGTCGTGGTCAATGCGAAAAACGCCGATCGGGTTCGAGGGATTTGCTCCGGCTCCAGCGACCTGTGGAGTAAAGAACCGGGCAGCGACGCTGGACATGACGATGAAAGCCGTCAAACCGTGGAAATTGGGGACAGATCCGCGAATTGCGAAGCCAGGGATTTTGGACCGGTCCCACTGAATCGGGAAGGTAATCGGAGTGTTACCAAGAACGCTGAAATCGTAAGCGTTGTGTGTGTACTTCCAGATGTATTCGCCGTCGAGGACAAAATACTTGCCGAACGCCTGTTGCAGACCGGCATGAAATTCGTTGCGAAAGCCGGGCGCGATCGGATTTGTTGTGGATCCAGAGCATCCTAGCAGAGGGTTCAGCACATCGTTGGTACACCCGATGCTGGACAGCACCAGATTCTCGTTAAAGGGGGTCTCGAGAGTTCGCGCATAGGAGACACGCAGAACGGTGTTGCTAGGCTTGATGTTGTAAGCGACGCCAAGCCGAGGCTCCGCCTGGGTCGCCTTCGAAAGCCCGTTGTAGATATCACCACGGATGCCCAGATTGAAGGACCAGTCTTTCCAGGTAATGGTGTCTTGGACGTAAAGCGCAAGCTCCTTTACGTCTGTGTGAAGCGGAAATGATGAGGCGGTCCGAAACAGAGATCCGCCGCGGGTGAGATCGAAAGGCAGTAACGTCGGATTGAACAAGGGATACTGATTGCCAAAGCTGGGATTGAAGTTCGGATTTGCGGAGTTGCCAGGCGCGTTCAGATTGGTCGTATCGTTCGGCGCAAATCCAAGGGCTGCGCATTGTGACGGCATTGTGACGTTCGCAGGACCGATAACGGGAGTTTCGAGGGCTCCAGTCGTCAAGCAAGGCGCGTTCAAAGTGGGATCAACGATTCCCAGACTGTCTTTCTCGGTCAGGAATGTTTGTTCGTAGCCGATGCCCGCCTTGACGTTGTGGATGCCTTTGACGCGAGAAATGCTTGCGCGGACGCCTGCGTTAGTCAACGTCCGATCTTGCGAAACCGTCTCTCGCTGAAGGCTCGGCGGGCCGAGATCTGAGAACGGATTCGCGCTGGGATAGTAATTGTAGGCATCGCGCCGAACGTAAAAGCCCAGCGTGACAACCGTATCGGGGCTCACCAAGTGCGTCCACGAAGGTGCAATATTGAAAGTACCGATTTTCGAACGTTGGTCTGCCGGGCCGACCAGCGCGCCACAAAATGCCGAAGTGGTGCAGCCTTGCGCAGCACTGGGAGCAAACCCTCCGTTGTCTACGCCCACGCCCCCCGCCCCCGGCACGCCCTGACCGAACCACATGGTTGCATTCTGGGCGTCGAAAGAGTTGGGCGTCTGAAACCAGGAACGCGTGTATTGGAAATTCAAGTGGAGGGAGTCCGCGGTGGTGAGCTGGTAGTCCACGCGATCGAATATGTTTTCCTGATTGCCCTTATCGTGAAACACGGAGAATTCGGGCGGATCAAGAAAGCGGCCGGAATTGAGCCCGCTAACCGCGATGAAATTGCCCCATTTCTGGCCTCCATACTCGAGGTCGGCGCCGCCCTGCACAGTTCCGAACGCGCCATAGGAGGCGTCCACGCTGCCATGGGGCGTAGTGACGCCCATACCCGAGCGAGTGGTGACATTAATCACAACGCTCGTCTTGTCTCCGTATTCGGCCGGAGGCGCGCCAGCGATTACTTCGAGAGACTGGATCGAGTCGATAGGTAGCTGGTTCGAGAAAACCTTGCTTTGCTGGTCGGTGATCGGCTGCCCGTCCACGGAAAACGAGTTCTCGGCGTGATCGCCAAGTCCGTGGAAAAGTCCGTTTGAATCTGCAGCAATCCCCGGGGTCGAGAGTGTGACGAGCGAGCTCACCGATGAAGATTGGCTCTCGAGTGGGAGTTTGTCGAACAACGCGCGATCGACGTCCGTGTGAAAGGTCGACTCGTTCTCTATTAGATCTCCACCGCCCTCCACCGTAACGGTGGAGGAAGACCCGGCCACCGTCAGAGCGACGTTCACCGCGACCGGAACCGATGACCGGACATCAACGTCCTGCGCGTAGGTTCCGAATCCTTTCGCGGTAACCGACAGATGATAGGGATTCAGCGGGATATTCGAAAAGGTGAAGCTGCCCGTGCTATCGGTTGTAGTGGTCCGATCGTAGCCGCTCACCGGATTGTGGATGGAAACCTCGGCACCCACCACTACAGCGCCGGAAGGATCCTTCGCCACTCCACTGATCGTGCCGGAATTGCCAGACTGCGCGAAAAGAACGCCTGCATGCAGAAGTACACCTAAGCTCAAAAATGCGAATAACCGGAATGCGAAATTCCTGTGCATCTCTCCTCCATCCTTTAAAGGGCCCAGCCATGTGGGCAGGTTTGGCTGCATGGATAAAGGCCGCAATCAAAAGCGGCAGCGCCAACCTCATTTCGAGATCAGCAAACGAGCCAATCAGCTCGAAGCGATTGAATTACGCCGATGGAGGGCCGCGCGAGGAAAGCTGGTGGACGACTGTGTCCGGCGTCGGATCGACGCTTGGAATTATTGAAAGCCGGGCGACGAGACCCGGCAACGGAATAGCTGTTGCATGTGAGGGATTGACCGTAACCGAGTGCGCGAAATGGCACACGCGGCAGTGCTGGTCTTCATACGACTGACTGTGCCAGTGTCCCGCAGCCTGAAGGCCGAAGGACAAGACAGCAATGGCCACGCCAACGCTTAGCAGCCTCAGTGCAGTCCGGCGGGTAGTGTGCACCCCTGAGAAATCCCCCTGGTCATCGTACTTAGACGCGGGTCAACCTGCAATAGTAGCCTCAACCTTTATGCCTATTTCATCCTGTCAGTCAGTTGAATGACCTACCCCCGGACTCCGAGACTCTGTTTCAGGGTAAATTACGCACGCCAACCGCCTCCCGCAACTGCTCGACCGCTGTCAGATATGACGCGAGCGACTGGCGGTACCCAAGCTGAACTGCGCGAAAGCTTCGCTCGGCATCGAGAAAATCTAGCAGGCTCGCCGCCCCGCGTTTGTATGCAAACTCGCTGATGTCGCGCGAAAGTTTGGCCTCATCGAGATAGCCGGAGCGGTAGAGCACCACGATTTGATCGTTGTCACGCACGCCTTCATACGCTTCGGCGACATCCGTCATCACCTGATCGCTGGCCGCCAGTCGCAGCTCGTCCGCCTGCGTGATCGCGAAGCGAGTGCGCGCGATTTCTCCCTGGTTGCGATTGAAGATCGGAATTTGGAAGCTGCCGAAGAATGACCCGGTACTCAAAGCATTCACATGGTCATAGTCGAATGTGCCGATAACGTCCACCTTGCCGTTGGCCTTTGCGAGCAGATACTGGCTGTTCGCCGCGGTCACGCCCTGTCGTGCCGCGCGCAGGTCCGGACGCTCGGCCAGCGCTTTCGCTTGCAGATCTTCGAGCTTGGGCTTTACGGGCTGATAGTCAAAATCACCGGTCACGTCGAAATCCGAAGGCACAGATTCGTAGCCGAGAAATTGTCGCAGTCCCACGAGCGCCTGAATGCGCGCGAGTCGAGCCTGGGCAACGTCCTGCTGAAATTGCAGCAACTGGAGATGGATTTTTAGGAAATCGCTCTGGCTGATATCGCCCGCCTTATAACGCTCGTCGCTGATATCTACGGTGTGCTGAAAGCTCTTGAGGTCCTGCTCGGCGAGGTCGAGCGTCGATTCACTCAGCTGAACCGCGACAAATTGCGATGCGGTCATAAACGCGAGGTTGCGCTCGTTATCGGCCACAAGCGACCGGGTCTGTGCTGTGATATCGCGCGCGGCTTGCAGGCGATGCTGGCGCTTCTTGCCCCGCTCGAAAAGATAGCTGACGCCGGCATCGAATTGCGCCGTCGTGTTGATGTAATCGGCGCTGAATCTATCGGGCTGGAAGATGGGGAGAAACTGAGCGTCGAGGGTGAGGACGGGGTTCGGACGCAGGTTGGCGGTGATTTCCGAAGCTTCGCTCTGCTGGATGGTGGTGCGCGCGGCTTTGAGATTATGATTGTGCTCGAGCGCCATTTGAATGGCTTCGTCGAGCGTGATGCGCACGGGGCCTTGCGTTGGGGCCGACGGTGCTTGCGCTCGAGCTGGACCGCCGAAAATCACCGCCGTCGCAAGAACTGACAATCGCAAGAATTGCGAACGCATAGGTTTTTACCTCGTTTCGAATTAGCAAGAGCGAATCAGACCGCTGGAAGCGGCCTAGAATAGCACGAGGCTATGGAGACAAGGTTACCGAGCGATAGGTTGCAGTTCTCCGAAATGGGGGTGCTGGAAGCGGTACGTAAAAGACATCAATTCGACTGCTCGAGCGCCTTCTCGACCATCGCCACGCATTTCTCCACACGCTTGCGCAGCGGGCCTTCGATCTCTTGCTGCTTCTGCCGCGTCGTAAACATTTCGTCCGCGATATTCAGCGCCGCCAGTACGGCCACCTTCAGCGAATCCACCATGTGCGTAGACTCAGCGATCGTTCGCATCTTGCCGTCCACGTAAGCGGCCAGCTCCTTCAAGTACTCCTCATTCTGATCGCCATTCACGTTGTACAGCTGGTCATAAATCTCAATTTTCATGTAAGGCTCCCGCCAAGCCAGCCCGCATTGTCATCCATTAGCAGCAACCACGCAACGCACTTCGTCCCGCGATCTGGAATACGCCTGTCAGTAGGGGCACGGCACGCCGTGCCCGAACGACCCGCCAGTAAAGCGCCGCCCACCAAATATAAACTCGGTTCATCACCGGTTCGTCGTGTGTCCGTGCCGAAAAGGTGCAAGGGGAAAGGCGCCATTAGGCGCTGAGGGATGATCAACTGGCTCGCAGCACAGCGCCAAGTTTCTCCTGTAACGCCTTCACAATCCGCGCCGAAAACTCCGACACCTCCGCCTCCGTCAACGTCGCCTGCGCGCTCTGAAACATCACTCGAACCATCAAAGAAAACTTCCCCGGCGGAATCTGCCCGCCCCGAAACAAATCCGCAGCCTCAACACTTTCGACTTCCCCAATCTGCAGCCCGCGAATCGTCTCGGCCACCTGCGCAAACATGACGCCGTCCGGAAGAATCAGCGAAAAATCCCGCTCGACTGCCGGATACCGCGGAAGCGGCTTGAATCTCAGCTCAGCGTTCCTCTTATCGACGGCTTCGAGCAAAGCCTCGAGCCGCAACTCCGACACAAACACGTCCTGCCGCAGCTTGAATTCATCGGCAACTCGCCGCGCGAGCTGTCCCGCGTGCCCGACCGAGGTGGCGGACCCATTGCCGTGCGCGAGCAAGATTTTCGCCGCTCGCGCGCCCGCAAGCCAGCTCGGACCGTCCGTCTGCCACGCCAAACCGCCGGCAAGCTCACCAATGCGATCCAAATCGCCTTTCAAATCCGCGAATGAATACTCCCGCGCCTCTTCCCAAATTGTTTTCTCGCGCGCCAGGCCCGTCGCGCCAAGCGTCAGCACCGCAGTTTCCTTCGGCTCGCCATTATGCAACTCGTACGTCCGTCCAATTTCAAAGAGCCGCAGATTGCGCTGCCCGTGATTCAAATTCCATTCCAGCGCGCTCGCCATGCTCACGATTCCGTTCGACCGCATCGTCGAAGCATCTTCCGCCAGCGGATTGCCGATCACGCCTGGCTTCACGCCTTCGCGACGAAACAGCGCATCGAGCTTCGAATCGACAATCGGTATCGCGACAATTTCGTGATACCCGAGCGCGACAAGCCGCTCGATAATCCGCTCCATCGCTTCGGCATGAGGCAACGCATGCGCCGGCTGTTTCGCGGGCGGCAGGCGCGGCGGAAACTTTTCGTAGCCGTAATGGCGCGCCACTTCCTCCACGAGATCGATGCCGCGCGTCACATCGCGGCGCCACGAAGGCTGTTGGCAGTCCCACTCCGCGACGAGCGCGCCCGCGGCACCGCGATTGCCGTCAACGCGCACCGGACGAAATCCGAGCGCGCTCAAAATGTCCTCGACGTCGCGGTCGGGAATGTCCGCGCCCATCACGCGCAGCAATTCCTTACGCGTGAATTTGATTTTCCGCAGCGGTTCGGGACGGGGATACACATCAATCACGCTCGAGAGAATCTCGCCGCCCGCCACTTGCTGAATCAGCTCCGCCGTGCGTCGCGATGCCAACTCTGCGGTCTCCGGGTCGGCTCCGCGTTCAAATCGGTAGGAAGCCTCCGTGCGCAATCCGAGCGCTTTCGACGTACGGCGCACCGCGATCGGATCGAACCAGGCGCATTCAATCAGAATATTTCGCGTGCTGAAGCTGATTTCCGTTTCGGCGCCACCCATCACGCCGCCGATGCCGATGGCGCGCGCGCCGTCCGCGATCACGCACGTCTCTTTCGCCAGTGTTCGTTCGGCGCCATCGAGCGTGCGAATCTTTTCACCCGCTTTCGACTTGCGCACCACGATGCGGCGCTCGTTCAATTTGTCGAGATCGTACGCATGCAGCGGATGCCCCAGCTCGAACATCACGTAGTTCGTGATGTCCACCACGTTGTTGATCGAATTCTGCCCGATGGCTTCGAGGCGCTGCCGAAGCCGATCCGGCGAAGGCTGCACTTTCACGCCGCGCATCACCCGAGCCGTGAATCGCCCGCACAATTCGGGTGCTTCGATATCGACGCGTGCCGCATCCGCAGCTTTCTCGGCAATTTCTTTCAGCTTGGGCTGAACAGGCTTGAGCGGCAGGCGATAAATCGTAGCCACTTCGCGCGCAATTCCGTAATGCCCCAGGCAATCCGGCCGATTCGAAGTAATCTCCGCATCGAGCACGGGCCCGGCTGGCGTTTCCTCGACCGAATCGATTGCAACGCCACACAACGAAAGCCGCGTCGCCAATTCGGCCGCACTCGCCTTCGCGTCAACGAATTCTTTCAGCCAGTTATAAACAACTTTCATCTCGCCGCGCCGTCCGCTCTAAGGAAACTGCCGCAGAAACCGCACGTCATTCTGGAAGAGCACCGGCAATTCACTCAACCCATACTTCATCATCGCCAGGCGATCGATGCCCATCCCGAACGCAAATCCCGAAAGCCGCTCCGGATCGTAATTCACGAATCCGTACACCGCGGGATTCACCATCCCGGCGCCGAAAAGCTCGATCCATCCCGACTGTTTGCAAATTCGGCAGCCGCTTCCGCCGCACACGTGGCAGCTCGCGTCCACCTCCGCCGAAGGCTCCGTGAACGGAAAATAACTCGGTCGCAGCCGTGTTTTCACTTGCGGCCCCAGAAACGCGCGCACGAAATATTCCACGGTCCCCTTGAAATCGCAGAAGGTGATGTCCGTATCCACCGCCAGCCCTTCGATCTGGTGAAACATGTAGCCGTGCGTCGCGTCGGGATTGTCGCGCCGGTAGACTTTTCCCGGCACCACGATGCGCACCGGCGGCGCCTGCTTTTCCATCGTGCGAATCTGCATCGGCGAAGTGTGCGTGCGCAGCACGTCGTGATTCTTCGCGTTCTCAATGAAAAACGTATCCATGTTGTCGCGCGCCGGATGATGCTCGGGAATGTTCAGCGCCTCAAAGTTGTAGTAGGGCGTTTCGATCTCCGGCCCTTGCACCACGCTGAACCCGATCGAGAGGAAAATGCGCTGCAGCTCTTCGGAGGTTTGTCTGATTAAATGGCGCGTTCCAATCGGCCGCTCGATACCGGGAAGCGATAGGTCGATACGCTCGCGCGCCAGCGCCGCAGTCTCGGCCGACGCTTCAATCGCAACCTGCCGCTCGGCCAGCGCCGATTCCACATGCGCTTTGATCTGATTCAGTTCCTGCCCGACGACACGCTTCAAATCCGGAGCAGCAGGTTTTAGCCAGTTGTCAGTAACTTGCGAGAGCACACCTGACTTGCGCCCAAGCCACGCATCGCGCACCGACTTCCAATTGGCTTCGTCCGTCGCAGACGAAAGCTCGCGATCAAACTCCGCGCGCAAGTCCGCGAATATCGCCGGAATCTTCTCCGGCGAATTCACGCCCAGTTGCGCGAGAGTCTGTTTGGTCGCCTCGATCGTCATGATCGTGATCGCGTTTGTTGCGTTACTTCGTTAAGTTCGCTAGCATCTTGCCATGAACTACCGCTTTTCTGCCCTTATCACCAAAGGGGACGAATGGTACGTTGCCCGCTGCCCCGAGCTTGGCGTCACCTCACAAGGGGAGAACGTTGAATCGGCGCGCTCCAATTTGCGCGAGGCTATTGAGCTTTACCTGGAAACGTGGGGCGCCCCTGAATCACCAGCTTCGTCGCCACAGACGTTTTGGACCTTCGTCGAAGTAGCGCACTAGCGTGGCACGGCTCCTCAGCGTCTCGGGCGAACGCTTGGTGCGAGCCGGTTTCCAGGTCCTTCGACAAAAGGGAAGCCACGTCTCACTGGAAAGACGCGCAGG
Source organism: uncultured Acidobacteriota bacterium (assembly GCA_963729525.1). Taxonomy (GTDB): domain Bacteria; phylum Acidobacteriota; class Terriglobia; order Acidiferrales; family UBA7541; genus Palsa-295. The sequence continues at coordinate 179,085 of CAVSOB010000001.1, read as the reverse complement.
CGACAAAGTGTTCCGCACTATAATTCCGCAACACTCAACTCTCGCCAAAGGAACGTTGTCGGACATCCTCAAACAGCGCGACATCACGGTGGAGCAACTTCTCGAGCTCCTGTAGCGCGGCGACCCCTCGCCGTTGCCTAGCCTTCGTCGTGATGGCGCGGGTGCTCCTGCTTCGGAGCCTTTACACCCGCCGGGGCTTTCGCAATGTGCTGCTTCGCAGATTCCACGAGCGAGGTAAATCCCGCTGCGTCGCGCACAGCCATGTCCGCGAGAATTTTCCGGTCGAGCTCGATGCCGCCCACCTTCAGGCCATGAATCAACTGGCTGTAGGTGATGCCGTTGTTACGCGCGGCCGCGCCGATGCGCTGAATCCACAGCGTGCGGTAGTCGCGCTTGCGCGTGCGACGGTCGCGATAGCTGTAGCGCAACGAGCGGTTCACCGCCTCCTTCGCCGAGCGGAAGAGCTTTCCCTTGGTGAGGAAAAATCCCTTTGCGTGCTTCAGCAGCTTTTTGCGGCGTGCGCGGCGCTTGGTTCCACGTTTAACTCGAGGCATAGCTTAGTCTCCTGATTTGCGCCAGATCGGCGATTGAAATATTCAGAAATTTAACGGGGAGACAAACGGAATGCCGCCGCCCAGGAACACACCGGCGCAAGCAGCAGACGGGTTTGTCTCATGGAACTGCAACTACCCATCCCGAGCGCGATGAAGCTTTGTCGGGAACCGGCCGGCAGGCACCCGTTACGCTCTGCCCGGCACGAAAAAATTCGAATCGAAACTAGACGCCGTACGGCAGCGCGAGCCGCACGTTCGGCACGTCGGCCTTATTCACGACGGCGGCCTTGCCGAGCTTGCGCATGCGGCGAGGCTTCTTCGTGCCCAGCAAATGGCGCATGCCGGAATGCCGGCGGATAAATTTTCCCGTCGCGGTTTTCTTGAAGCGCTTGGCAGCACCGCGGTGCGTCTTCAACTTCATTTTCTTGTTCTTCTTCACAATTTCCTCGTTCTAACTAGTTCTTGCGCCTTTAAGTGGCACAGGCACTCTTGCTTGTCCTGAGGCACGAAGGGCCTGTGCGCTTTTCACTCTGGGCTCGACACAAATCTTGCAGTCAACCCGCTAGCTCGAAACCCTTACGCCGGTCCGCCCGAAGCAGCCGAACGGCTCGGCGCAGGCGCAGCGCCCGCGCCTTTTTTCGGTGCGAGCAACGCGAGCAAAATATTCGCTTCCATGCGCGGCCCGAATTCCACCTGCGCGTGATCGGTGATGTCCATCAGCAGACGATTCATTTTCGCGCGCCCCACATCCTGGTGCGCCATTTCGCGCCCGCGATGAAAAATCATCGCCTTCACTTTGTAACCGTCACCCAAAAACCGGATGATCTGATTTTTTCGCACCTGATAATCGTGCTCGGCGGTAGAAGGACGGAACTTCACTTCTTTGATGTGCGAACTCTTCTGGTGCTTCTTCGCCTCGTGCGCCTTCTTGCTCTGCTCGTACAGGAACTTTCCGTAATCCACCAGCTTGCAAACCGGCGGCACGGCATTGGGCGAGATCTCGACCACATCCAGTCCAGATTCTCGCGCTGTTTTCATTGCATCGAACAGGGTCATCACACCCAGCTGATTCCCTGCATCGTCAATCACGCGAACTTCGCGAGCGCGGATGCGCTCATTCACTCGAAGACCACCACCCCGTTCTGCTGGGATAAATCCACCTCCGGGGCCAGAGAAACAAGATTCGACGCCCCAATTTTGTGCCTCTCACGCACGGAAATTTTCAACGGGAGAGACAGGGCAAGAAGTATAGCACGCACTCCAAGCCCAGCCGCAATAGCCCTTTTACCTCACAAAAGAAAGCGATTTTGACGCGCCATGCTAAGTGATAGCTCGAGAATCAACTTCCTTTTTGAGGTCGGCGAGGAATTGGTCGAGGGGGCGCGGGCCCTGGTCGCCTTTGGTGCGATGGCGAACCGCGACAGTGCCGGCTTCGGCTTCTTTGCCGCCGATTACCAGCATGTAGGGGATTTTTTGCAGCTGGGCGTCGCGGATCTTGGCTTGCACTTTTTCGTTGCGCTCATCGAGTTCCACGCGAATGCCAGCGGAAAGCAATTTCTGCATCACTTCTGCGGCGTATGCGTTTTGGCGTTCGGTGATGGGAAGGATGGCGACCTGCACCGGAGCGAGCCAGGCAGGAAAAGCTCCGCCATAAAGCTCGATCAGATACGAAACCATGCGCTCCATCGTGCTTATCACGCCGCGGTGAATGATTACGGGGCGATGCTCCTTGCCGTCTGCGCCTATGTAGCTGAGGTCGAATTGGTTCGGCAGATGAAAATCTATCTGAATAGTGGAATAGGTTTCCTGGTGACCCATCACGTCGGCGAGCTGGATATCCAGTTTCGGTCCGTAGAAAGCCGCTTCACCGGGAGCCTCCGTGTAAGGAAGGCCGAGCGAATTCATCGCTTCGCGGAGAACGTTTTCGGCCAGATCCCACATTTCGTCGTTGGCCACATATTTCTCGGCATTCTCTTTGCCTCGCAGCGACAGCCGGTAGCTGTATTGAGTGATCCCGAGATCGCGGTACGCTCGCTCGACCAATCGCATGACGCCGGCAAATTCGTCTTTGATTTGCTCCGGGGTGCAGAAAATGTGCGCGTCGTTCAGGGTCATCGCGCGAACGCGGCTGAGACCGCTTAGAACACCGGAGCGCTCGTAGCGATACATCGTTCCAAGTTCGGCGATGCGCACGGGCAGATCGCGGTAGCTGCGTTTCTTCGACTCGTAAACCAGGATGTGGTGCGGGCAGTTCATTGGCCGCAAGACGAGATCTTCGGTTTCGAGCTCCATGGGCGGAAACATATCTTCGTGATAGTGCTCCCAATGGCCGGAACGCTTATAGAGATCCACTTTTGCGAGGTCGGGGGTGTAGACGTGCTGATAGCCGGCCTCGCGTTCGCGCTCGAGAATATATTCTTCCAGCAGGCGGCGAATCGTTGCGCCTTTGGGAAGCCACAAGGGCAATCCGGCGCCGACAAGGTCGCTCACGGTAAACAGTTCAAGATCTTTTCCAACTCTACGGTGGTCGCGTTTTTTCGCTTCTTCAAGCCTGTGCAGGTATTCGTCGAGTTCCTTCTGATCGACGAAGCACGCGCCATAAATCCGCTGCATCTGCGGATTGCTTTCTTTACCTTTCCAGTAGGCACCGGCAACGCTCATTAATTTGAAAGCCTTGATCCGGCCAGTGGAAGGGATGTGCGGTCCGCGGCAGAAGTCGATGAATTTCCCGGTGGTGTAGAAGGAAACCATCGGCTCATCGGCCTTTTCTTCAACCAGCTCGCATTTGAATTCCTGATTTTGCTGGCGATAAAGCTCGATGGCTTCGGGCTTGGGAATCAGTTTGCGTTCGTTGGGAATATCTTTGGAGGCGATTTCGTGCATCTTCGCCTCGATCTTCGCGAGATCGTCGGGAGTGAACGGCTCATCGCGCACGAATTCGTAGAAAAAACCGGTTTCGATCGGCGGGCCGATACCGAGTTTCACGTTGGGATAGAGTTCCATCACGGCGGCAGCGAGAAGATGCGCTGCCGAGTGGCGGAACACCTGCACCGCGTCGGGATCTTTCGCGGTGAGAATGGCGAGCTTGGTGTCGTGGTCGAGCGGGCGCGCAAGATCGATCAGGTCGCCGTTGGTGCGCGCGACGAGAGCTTCTTTGGCAAGGCGCGGCGAAATCTGCCTCGCTATGTCAGCGGCGGTGGTGCCTTTGGGGACGTCGCGGGTGGCGCCGTCGGGCAAAGTAATTTGAATGGTGTCCATGGTTTATCGGCTGTGCTCGCCGGCAGGTGCGCCGACGAAACAGGAAGCAGGTAGATTACTTTGCGGTGCTCGCAGGGTCAAGGTTTTGCCTGAAGTTGCGTCGCTAGATGCGGAGAAGAAACCGCCGTTTTTGTCTCGATTAGACTCGGCATTCAGACTTTGTTTTGTTGGAGTTGCGAGGAATTCTAATCGCGGTGTCTCGATTAGAAAGGCGCCGGTTTGTAGGTCCGCGGAGAAGTGCTCCGGCTCAATACGAAAAACCGCCAAAAATTTGCGATTAGGAAATTTTAGTTTGCTGATTCTTATAGGATTTACTTGCAATTCTAATTCCGGATTTGCGATTAGAAAGTGGGTTCGCGGGATGCGAGACCGTTCAGGGACAGACGCCCCTGCCTGCCTGAGGCTTCCTTGAGTTCGCCTAGTTAACCTCTGATCGCAATTATTCAACATTCAAAAAATTCCCCGACTGATGTTAACAGAAATTGAACCTAGTTACTACAATGAAAACCTAAGACCCTGAAGGAGAGGCTGAAAAGGCCGTCAGGAACCTGGCATCGGCACGCCGATGGCGAATAGTGACGTGGCAGAGAAAGGCCACGACGAGGAACGGCGGCGCCGTGGCTACCAAGCATGCATAAAGAGTCCCCTTAGCTCCTTTGCAGCGGCTTGAGTTAGGGGATGATGACGGCGGGGAGGCCGCGGAGTTTTGTGTTAGTGGTCACGAACTGCGCGTGGTGGGCGCGGGCGGTGGCGTAGAGGAGGGCGTCGGTCATGGCGAGGCGATGATTGAGGCTGGCATCGGCGGCGGCGAGAGCGGTCATTTCATCGAGGGGGACCACGCGGCAGTGGAGCGCCTGCGACAAGAAGCGATCGGCGAGAGGCTTGCCACGGTGGCGGGCGAGCTGGCGGTAGACCTCGTAGATGACCAGCGAAGGGACGATGACGGCGGCCTCGTTCTCCAGGTAGTGGGCGAACAATGGAGCCTTTGAGTCTTCGGTGAGATATTCGAGCCAGCCTGAGGAGTCGACGAGGTAAAGCTCAGAAGTGGTCCGAGTGCTCACGATAATCCTCTTTCCATCTCATTCCTTTGGCGGCACCGCGGAGCTCTTTGACAGAGCGGCGAGGAAGAATCCGGATGGTGCCTTCGAGCGAATACATGACGAGATCCTGGCCGGGCTCGATGTGCAACTCTTCGCGAATGGATTTGGGGATGACGACCTGGAATTTGGGAGAAACGCGGACACGGGCTCTCTCCATGGCTAGGAACCTCCAATTGCCGATCGATAGTCTCATCGTATTACAATATCACTATCGATAGCAAATCGTATCCCAAGCGCAGGGCTGCGCTGCGAAGCACTTGAGTTACAACAGCTTGGAGAGATGCGATCGCGTTGTGTGATTGCTGGGCGGAAGTAAATGCGTGGAACTAAGAAGTGGTTCGCGGAATCATACGCGCACGAAGGAACAAATTTACCAGTCGACCCGCCGACAATTACGGCGAGATTTTCGAATTTTGCAGATTGATACTCGAGCGAAAAATATTCTACGCGCCGAAAGAACGAAGAAAAATCTGAGAGAGATCCTTTGACTGCGGCTCGCGCCCTCGCCCCGCAAATTGAGACGGGACGCACGATTCGCGCTTCGCGAGGGAAAGAAAATACGCGCGAGTCTCCGCTCCCTTCGTTCCTCAGAGCAAGCAGGATGACAGGTTTGGTGTGGGTACGCGCCAGCCGAGTGTGAACACACGGCTGGCTCTAGCCCTTTTATTTCTTGCGGGCGGATTCGAGCATGTCCCAGGCGGCGTCTGGTAGGTCGACGAAGTCGTTGAATTCGCCGGCGCCGCGGAGCCAGAGGGCGCCGTCGATCACTACGCATTCCCCGTTTACGTAGTCGGAGTGGTCGCTTACGAGGTAAACGGCCAGGTCGGCGAGCTCTTCGTGACGGCCGAATCGCTTCATGGGATGGTTATTCTTCGCGCGTTCCTCGATTTCCTTGGAGGGCATCAGGCGCGAGAACGCGCCTTCGGTGGGGAACGGGCCGGGGGCTATGGCGTTGAGTCGAATATGATGCTTGGCCCATTCGACGGCGAGAGAGCGCGTCATGGCGAGGACGCCCGCCTTGGCGCAGGCCGAGGGCATCACGTAGCCGGAGCCGGCATTTGTGGCGGCGTAGGTGGTGACGATGTTGAGGATGTTGCCGGGCTTTTTGGCGGCGATCCATTTGCGGCCTAGGACCAGCGTGCAATGGAATGTGCCGGTGAGGACGATGCCGATTACGGCATTGAACGCGTTAGGCGAGAGTTTTTCGCTGCGAGCGATGAAATTTCCGGCGGCGTTATTGACGAGGGTGTCGACGGAGCCAAATTTTTCTTCGGCGGCGGCGACTACGCTTTCGACGGCCGCGATGTCGCGAACATCGGCGATGCCGTAGGCGGCCTGAGCTCCCTTGGCGCGAATGTCGTTCGTGGTTTGCTTCAGGGGTTCTTCGCGACGGCCGGTGAGAAAAATATTGGCGCCGAGTTCGGCGAAGCGCAGGGCCATGGAGCGGCCGAGGCCGGTACCGCCTCCGGTAATGAAAATTGTGCGGCCTTTTAGCAGGTTGGGCTGGTACATGGAATGCCTCCGTGATTTGGCGGCACCATTCTTGGCGCAACCATGCGTTGGCCGCAAGGCAAATTCGATTGAGCCTGTGGGCGCGTGATTCGCGTGGTTAAGGCCGGCGCTAGCAAAAGCCCATGACGAGAGGGACGTCGTCGAGGCTACCCGAATTGGGGCGATTCAATTGAACGGGTGCCAAGCAATTTAGGCTGAGATCCTTCGCTGCGCTCAGGATGACGTATGCGGGCGAAGGACTGATATTGGCTTCGCCTTCAGCTGAGCTGGAAACAAAACCTATTTGACCGGGGTGAGGAATTCTTTTGGCAGCGGATTATCCGGCGTTTCTTCCTCCCACATGATGGTGACGATCCACCAGCGCGTGCCATCGTTGTAAAGCTGAAAACTATTGATGCCGCGAGCGAAGGGCTTTTCGTCTTTGGCGTCGTGGCGCGATTCGTAGGTGCTGAAGACTTGCATGATGTGGCCGTAGCGCTCGGTTTTGCGGGAGGCTTCACGCTCGACGAAACCGTTTTTGTCGAAGTAGGAGCCGGCGCGGTCGGAGTAGTCCTTGGGCGTCATGACGAAGATGTTGATGCCGGGCTTATCTTTTCGGGGGCCGATGGGAATCAGGCGCGCGCCGGGAGCGAAAAGGGAACTGAAGCGGTCCCAATCGCGCGGGCCGGCAGGGCCAGAGATTACGTCGTAGACGGCGGCAAGGATAGCGTCAGGCGATGCGACATCGGCGGGCTTAGCCACCGGCGGTTCGGCGGATTGCGTTGCGGGCGCCGCGGGGGTTTGGGGCTGAGGCTTCTCTTGCGCGCGGGCAGGAAGCGCGATCGTGGATACAGAGGCCAGCGCGAAGATCAGAACGACGGACCAAGTTGCGCGTGACATTCAATTCCTCCGGCGGCTCGCCGTGAACTGCATGATTGCCCCAGTGCCGCAGGGGCGGAGCTTAAACTGCGAAGGCTGGAGATACCAGAGGAAAAAGAAGGATGCGAGGGGCGTGGATTGCGGGGAGGTTGAGCGTGAAGCCCCACGACGATGTGAGGCGTCGTCGTGGCTACCTGAAAGGGGGCGATTTAAGTGACCGAGTGCCAAGCAATTTACGCTGAGATCCCTGCCTGCAGCAGGCAGGCTTCTGCGCTCCCTTCGTTCCTCAGGGCAAGCAGGATGACATTGTGTTCGTGTTTTCATGTTCGTGTGTTCGTGCGGTGTTAGAAGTCGACGTGGACGCGGGCGCCGGGCGCCAGCACCGGGCCGCGATCTTTGTTGTAGCCGGGATTATTGATGTGCTGCACGTCTAGAGACACGTAGAACCCGCGCCATAAATGTGCGGTGTAGAAAGCCTCAACGATTTTTTCGGGGCCGTAAGTGAGATTGCCATCACCGAGGAGAAATCCGAGGCCGCCGAGCGCGAGATATTCCTGATGAGCTTTCACGATTCCGTTAGCGACGAACGCCACGCCGGCGCGATCGTTGCGGCGGTTCCACCAATTGCCCTTCGCGAAGCCGCCGATTTCGGCGGTGCGATCGTCTTCGGTATAGGCGAACGATTCGTTGCGGCCATCGCTCCATCCGAGGCGCCCGAATATGCCTACTTGCGGCAAGATTTCCTGCTCGAAATTCAGTCCGAATCCGTATCGGTGGCGGCCCTGGCGGCGGGTGGCAATGATGTTCGGCGGTGAGGTCTTGTTGCTCGCAAGGTACTCTTCGATGGCTTGTTCGTAATTGCCCATGGTTGCCTGGTTCAAATAGCTCAGGAAACGCACCGCTCCCGCGCGACGGAGGAAGCGATTTCCGCGGGCCTCAAACTCGAGATTCGACGCACGGGAGCGCGCTAGATCCGCATCAAGATTGATTCCATTTGCGACTTTCGGCATCAACGTTTCCGCAAAGCGCACAGTGAACCAATGGTCGTCGTATTCAAGCATGGCGCCATCGGTGTAGCCGCGCGTGTTCGCGGAGTAGTCGTAAGCCCCGTTATTGTCTATGGTCCAATTCATGAATTGCAGGTGGCTGTCGGAGCCGTAAGAATTCACATCGAAGAAATCGACTACGTCGAATTTTCCGATGCGAAACTCGATTCGGCGCGCCGGAAGCGAAGTGGCCAGATGCAACGGGTCGCGAAACGCTTCAACGCGCTCCTGCGTGAGCGGAATGATCTGCCGCAACATGAGCCGCGCGAGGTAGGGTGCCCTTGAGAGCGCTACGCCTTGCACTGTCCTTACAGAATCCAGATTGGTGTAGCCGGCGAGGCCCAGCGCCGTCCCGATACCACCGCCAGTGGCGTACTCCACATCAGCGAACACTTCCGTGGTGTGCGTGAGCTCGTATCCGGTGAAGAGCGTCAGGATGTGAGTGGTGGCGCTCTGAGGCCATGGGGTTAGGCTGTTTGGTCCGGTGTATTTCGCGCGAAACCGGGGATGCCATTGCAAGATGACATTTGCTTGGCCGGAGATCCAATAGGGGGCAGTATCCGAATGGGGGAAGACAGTCAGGATATCGCCGGAGTCGGAACCATCGGGAGGAGCGGCGGAAGTTTGAGGCTCAGGATTCTGATTCGCCGCGGATGAAACTTTTTCCGCAGGCCTGTCGTTCGTCTGGTCCTGCGCTTTGGCGATGCCGCACAGGCAAATCGCAAGCCAGAGCAGGCACAGGAGTCGCAAGCCGAATTGGGGGCCGAGGCGGAGCATTGTCAGGAGCCGCAGTTGTTCCCGAGTAAAACACAGGGGCGGCGAAAAGCCACACTAAAAGCGCTCCGCAGAAGTAAGACTCCAAGCATCCCGATTGCCCGCAACCGACATCTTTAGTAGTCTCTACGATTGCGCTTACACGAAAAGACGGGACTGAGTGATTCGAGGATGAGGGATTTGCAGCGAAAATTAGGTTTTAATTTTTGGGCTCTTTTATTTACCGTGGTTTTGCTCCCTGCCTGCCAACAACAAATTAATTTTCCCATGCCGTCGCTCAAATCGATGTCGCCGACTACTGCGCAGGCGGGCGGTACCGCGTTCACCTTGACGGTGACCGGCAGCAGTTTCTCTCCAGGCTCAGTGGTGGAATGGAATGGAACTGCACTAGTAACGACTTTCCTGACCACCAGCAAGATGACCACTCAGGTTCCAGCAAGTCTGATCGCAAATCCGGGTAGCGCAACGGTGGCTGTATTTACGTCTCAACCCGGCGGAGGCACGTCGGCCACTACCCTTACTTTCACGATTACTCCGGCACCCAGCAATGTTCCCACAATCATCTCCGCCTCGCCGGCCACGGTTCTGGCCGGATCAGCGAGCGCAACATTGATTCTCGCCGGGACTAATTTCGCGCCGCAATCCATTGCGACCGTGAACAACACGAACCGCCCCACATTCTTTCTCAGCAGCGCAACTCTGCAGGTAAGTCTAACGGCGGCCGACCTGGCCACGGCAGGCACTTTATCAATAGCAGTTACTAATCCTGCGGCGCCTCCGCCCGCGCCCCCGAACGGCGGAACATCCAACATTTTTCCGTACTCAATTGTGAACCCCTTTCCGGTGATTACCACAATCACGCCAACCAATGTGGCTGCGGGGGCGTCAGCAGCGCCGTCACTGACCGTGACCGGCACTGGTTTCAATGCAACTTCCGCCATTGAATTTAATGGAGGTCCGCGAGCGACGACGTTTGCCAGCTCTACTTCTCTTACGACTCAACTTACTCTCGCGGATATTGCTACGGGCGGAGTCAACCAAGTACAGGTCTTCAATTCGGCGCCGGGCGGAGGAACGTCAAACATTGTGGTGTTCGCAGTGGATCCCACCGCGACAAAGGGACTGCCAATCATATTGGACTTGGCTCGGGATGGTTCGCAGGCGGCAAATGGAATCTGCGGCACTACTTCGATGTGCGCGAGCGGTACGCCAGACGACATGACAGCTGGACCCTCTACGGACATGACCGGGGTGACGGTTGCATTCGCGTCGATATCAAACAACTTGGCGACGAATGACACGAACGCATCCAGCGACGTGTTCGTGCGCAACACATGCCTGAATACCTCCTGTGTTCCTTCGAACACCGTGGCCAGCGTCGATCCGAATGGAAATTCGGCGAATGGCCCGAGTTGGGAACCGACGATTTCTTCATCGGGAGGCGACGTGGCGTTCACTTCCACCGCGTCGAACTTGGTGACATCGGCGCCTCTTGACGGCAAGACTCGTCAAGTTTTCTGGCGTCCAGTGAGTACGACGTCGACATCGGTTGGAACAGTACTCGTTTCGATGGGAGCCGATGGAGTCAGCGCGGGCAACGGAGACAGTTTTAATCCCGTAATCAGCCCGGATGGGCAGTTTGTGGTCTTTGTATCGCTTGCGACAAATCTCGTTTCCAATGCGACGTTTGACGGAGTCACTCCTCAGGTCTTCGTGCGCGTGACGTGCGGCGGTGTCCCGACTACCACATGTTCGCCTGTGACGTTTCTTGTTTCAACACCAGATGGAACGACGCCTGGGAATGGCCCGAGCTCGGCGCCGTCAATATCAACCGCTGCGTCTCTGATAGCATTTGTATCGACTGCCCGGAACCTAGGTGCGACTGCACCGAATCCGAGCGGTCTGGCGGAGGTTTTCACGCGCACGTGCGCGACACAGTTGACTTCCTGTACAGGGCAGACGGATCTGGTATCCACGCCCGATGGGGTAACGCCAGCGAACGGCGCAAGCACGCAAACCGCGGTCTCGGGCACAAACGGGCGCTTTATTGCGTTTACGTCTATGGGAACGAACCTCGGCTTCAACTCGGGCGGAGTGCAGGAAGTGTATATCCGCGACAATTGTTTTGACGCGACCACAACAACTTGCACGCCTTCAACGATTCTCGCTTCGACCCGCGACGGAAGCACAGCTGCGAATTCTCTTGCTGAGCGGCCATCGTTCGACACCACCGGGCAATTTATAGCTTTTGCTTCCGCTGCTTCGAATCTGGGTGCAAACACGGCGAACGGTATCGAGAATGTATTTGTGAGAAATACGTGCCTCAATATCACTACCAGTTGCACCACTTCTACGATTGTCGCCAGCCAGCCGGCGGGCACACTAGCGCCATCATCGAACGGAAGCAGCAAGGCGCCTTCCATTAGCGGTGACGGCCATACCGTGAGTTTCCTTTCCTTCGCCAGCAATCTGGTGGCGCGCGACACGAACGGGCTGGCAGATGCGTTCCTCGCTTCGACTACGTTTTAGTTTGGAATTCCCCCGCGGAATTTCAGTGGGAGCTCGTTGAATTGATTCGCTGCAGAATGGCGGACCGCGTGTGATCGAGTGTAAATGTGAGCGACTCGCGGGGCACGCTGTTCACGTACGGCCCGATCATCCAGCCGAGTCCCGTGGGAATATCGCGCGTCAGCGAAATCGACTGGCTCTCGATATAAGTCCCGCCGTCCTTTTCTTCGAATCGCCAGTACGTGTTCATTCGCCATAAGAATCCGCGGTCGTGTCCTTCAGGCTCAAGTTTTTCGTCAGGTTTGCCGGCGTCGTCCACCTCCTGAATTCGCGTGGTGTGCGAACGGCTCCATTGGTGCGTGGCGTCCACGGGCTGGTAGTGAACTTCATGCGTGGTGTCGATCACAGTGGTGATGATTTTCTTTTTGTAGAAACGCAGCTCGACGAGGAAGTCGTTCCCATTGTGCTGCAAGATCTTCGAGCGCATCACGTCGGGCTGGAAATATTGCTCTTGCTGGTCGTAGTCCTGTTCGAAAGCGATCGTTTGGGCGAGTGTGGCGCCGGGTATGAAAATCGTTCCGACCCAATTGTGGATGAGCCCCCCCGGAACGCTGATTTTCTTGCCCTCGTCGAGCGTTTCAAGCCGCTCGATCACCACTTTTCCGTCGCGCAAATCGCGGTAAGCGGCTTCGCGACGATTTTCGGGAAGGCTGTCAACCCATAGAAATGGTTCGCGGCGGCCGACCTGGGAGTCAATCTGCGCTTCGGTGAGCCGTACGTAGCGATTGAATGCGGCGATGGTCTGCGGTTTTAGATCCTCCGCACTTGCTCCGCCGGGGGTAATCAGGCATAGGATAAATGCTGCGATCAACCATCGCTTGGGGCTCGTCCAGAAGGCTTCCGCAGCTCTCGCGTCATGTTTTTCTGCCACCTGTCGGCCCAAGACTTCCAGTCCCTCGTTACTGCTACGCCCGCTGCAAGATTTCAAACGAGTTAGCGCGAAACCACAGCGCCACATTTATTAGGACGCAAGGCGAGTTCCAGACGATGCAATCGGCGAGAGAATCGAGAAGCCCGGCCTGCTGACAGGGTCAGGGTTTGCCAGCAGGCGAGGCTTGAGCGGATTGGGTGACCTGCTCCGGCTCCATTTGGAACCGTCGTCCCCGCAAGCGCAGCCCCCAACCCGCACGATGATTGTTGAGGGCGAAGTGGTAGCCAGCAATGGCGCGGCTGGGATAAATTTGGAGTACCTGGGTTTTAGTACCGGGCTCCTTTCTCGCTGCGGATGAAGCGGCCAGCGAACCGGCACACATGCCTCTCGTCCGACGCGAGTCTCATCTTGTTATTCTACAGGAGACGTAACAGACTCCCTGTAGCCGTATAAGCCACACTTCCTCATCAGTTTAGCCACTACTCACACCTCAAACTCACGTCCGAAGAATATTTCAGAGAAAGGGCTTGACAGGCAGCATACCAGTTAGTACGGTGATACCAACCAGTCGGTATGGACCATCTCGAAGGAGTTCGATAATGGCTGTCGCAACAGCAGGTGCGAGCAACACAAGAACAAAACTCCTCGACTCAGCTCTAATGGTCATCCGCACTAAGGGCTACACCGCCACTACAGTCGACGACATCTGTGAAGCAGCCGGCGTCACGAAAGGCGCTTTTTTTCACCACTTCAAAAGCAAGGAAGAACTCGCCATCGAAGCCGCCCGGCACTGGGGAGCAATGACAAGCGGCCTGTTTGCATCTGCGCCATATCGCGCGCTACCCGATCCGCTCGACCGCGTCTTGGCCTATGTCGATTTTCGCAAAGTGATTCTGCAGGGTGAGCTTCCCGAATACACCTGCTTCGCCGGCACCACGATTCAGGAAGTCTATGACACGCATCCGCTCATCCGCGAAGCTTGCGAAAAAACCATCACCGATCACGCAGCTTTCATCGAAGCGGATATCGCCGAAGCGATGCGCAAGTACAACATCACTGGTGATTGGACCGCGCAAAGCCTTGCCTTCTACACCCAGGCCGTCATTCAGGGCGCCTTCGTTCTCGCCAAGGCCCAACAGAACTCAGCCGTGGCCGCCGATTGCATTGACCACCTGCGACGCTACATCGAGATGCTTTTCAGTCTACCCAAAGCAAAGGAGACGGTATGAACGTCGGGAAATCCAGAAGAATCGCAGTCCGCACTTTCGTGTTGGTCATCGTGCTCAGCACAGCGTGGCAAGGGCACGCGCAAGAGGTCAAAACGCCCTATCCCCAGATGGCTCCAGTGGCTCAATACCTCATGCCCGATAAAACTGCCGAGATTGCCATGGCACGCAGTGCGGCCCCGCAAGCCATCTCTGGCGATGCCGAGGTCTTGGTTCTTACGTCGCACGGCTACGAAACTGCCGTGAAAGGCAAGAACGGCTTTGTGTGTGTTGTAGAACGCTCATGGATGTCCCCGTTCGACGCGCCGGGATTTTGGAACCCCAAGATGCGCGGTCCCATCTGCTTCAATCCGCAGGCTGCACGAGCCGTCCTCCCAATCACCATCAAGCGCACAGAGTTGGCATTGGCTGGACTGTCCAAAGCCCAGATCGCTGACGGCATCAAGGCATTCGTCAAGAAAGACCTGCCCGCCCTGGAACCTGGCGCGATGTGCTACATGATGTCGGCTCAAGGCTATCTCAACGACCAGGCTGGGCACTGGGTTCCTCACCTCATGTTTTACGTTCCACAAGCAGACGCGCTGACTTGGGGTGCGGACGCGCCCGGTTCTCCGGTTCTGCTGAGTTCCCAATTTCAGGGCGCACCGGAGCCATTGACCGTATTCATGATACCGGTAGCAACTTGGTCGGACGGAACTGCCGCTCCTGCCGATGCGCATTAACGGCTAGTGCGCCCGAGACAAGATCCGTTGAAGCTCAAATTGAAGTTCAATTTGTACGTGATCCCAGCTGGAGCATCTCCCTGTTGATTCGACAACGCCGGCCTTAGTGGCACAGGCACTCTTGCCTGTGCTCCGACGATCGCAAACCGGCCATCGGTAAAAATCGTGATCGGACCGAGACCGCATGCCAAAACGAGAAGAGTTACGATCATAAAGGAGCAATGACCGACAAGGCCACCTTCACCCCGAGCCCTAAGCAAGGCCGCCACTAACTGATAGCCGTATCGACGCAGACCTCCGAGGCGCTTTGGAGCAAAGCTGCCATTCCGTAACCCACGTCTCGTCGGCTCCTTTAACTTTGGCCTAAATTTTTACCTCGATCGCGTCGCTGCTTTCACGCGTCATGTTCGGGGTTTTGTTCCCAACGTCCCAGCCCACAATAGCGGCACCGTTTCGGCAGCCACGGAAATCCCCACAAGCCTCGGAACGAGCTTCCACATCTCGGACAAGGCCAGTGACTAAATTTCCAAAACCTAGAGTAGAGATTTGCGAGTAGGCCCAAGAAAATCAGCCCCAGAAAGATAAGAATCGACTTCTCCATCATCGCGGGTAAGACTCTCTCAAATACGCCTGCTAAAATGACTCCAACGAATAAGACCACGATTCCCGCATACGAAAGCAGGACATTCCTCCGTAATCGCCGATAGCTCTCCCACGCTGGCAGATAGGATGCTCCTGTTCGAAGGGGTCTAAGAATCACCACTTCCTCCAC
This sequence comes from uncultured Acidobacteriota bacterium, assembly GCA_963729525.1. GTDB lineage: Bacteria > Acidobacteriota > Terriglobia > Acidiferrales > UBA7541 > Palsa-295. Next base: position 163,824 of record CAVSOB010000001.1, on the reverse strand, counting down.
CTTCTCCCTCAGAGCGAGGAACACCACGGCCACCGCCGGAACCGCTGCGAAATACCACGCCAGACCGATTTCAGAGAAAGCTCCCATCAGTCCGCCGGCTCCGACAATCAGCGCCAGGATTTTCACAAGCCAAATCGTGCGTTTGGAAAAAGGGATCGTATTGCTGGCAAGAAAGCGAAGGCTCCGAGACGTGCTGACGGCCACCCACACCCAAACGCCGCAGACGAGGAGTTCCGTCACAGCCCGCACGATCTTTTCCATCGCGCTATCCGTAGGATTCATAACGGTTGCTATCCAAGTACCCTTTTATCATCGCTCAGACCCTCCCAGAAGGGCCCCAAAGAAAGCCCAGGGTTGTGGTATAATGCCAGAGCGGTTGTTGCTCCTGAAAAATTGGCAGGAATTATGCCGGGGCTGCAGGGTCGCACATGCAGCCCTTTTTCTTTGGCCGGGCGCAATCGTCAAAGAGACGCGATTTCTAATCGCAAATCTGGAATTAGAAATCGGCGTAAGTTGAACAAAATAAAGGGTGGCGAGCAGTTCTAATCGCAAATAAAATGCGATTTTGCAGCTCAAATTCGGCGCTCGAAGGGCCCGACGCGATGGGTAAGGACAACTTCTTGTCCGCAGGCCGAAGCTCCAGAATTTCTAATCGTTACACCGCGATTAGGAATCGCCGTAATTTACACAAAATAAAGGGCACGAGTCAGCTCTAATCGTTACAAAATGCGATTTTTTAACTCAATTTTCACACGGAATTCAGGCCGGCGGCTGAGGGTAGGGTCATGACCGCCCCGATCCGCAATATCGCCATCATCGCCCATGTCGACCACGGTAAGACCACCCTTGTCGACGCCATGCTCCGCCAGAGCGGCATCTTCCGCGCCAACCAGGAACTCGTCGAGCGGGTGATGGATTCGAACGATCTCGAGCGCGAGCGCGGAATCACGATTCTCGCTAAGAACACCGCGCTCACCTATCACGACACAAAAATCAACATCGTCGATACCCCCGGCCACAGCGATTTCGGCGGCGAAGTCGAGCGCGCTCTGCGCATGGTGGATGGCGTACTCGTTCTCGTGGACGCGAGCGAAGGCCCGCTGCCGCAAACGCGCTACGTGCTGCAGAAAGCGCTGGCCGCAAAACTTCCTCCGATTATTGTTCTAAATAAAATCGATCGGCCCGATGCGCGTCCTGCCGAAGTGCTCGATGAGATTTATGATCTCTTCATCGATCTCGACGCGACCGAAGACCAACTCGACTTTCCAATTATCTACACCAACGCGAAGACCGGCGTCGCCCACCGCAAGCTGGGCGACTCCTCCACAAACCTCCAGCCGCTGTTCGATGAAATTGTCGCTTCAATTCCCGCTCCATCGGGAGATCCTGCCGCCACGCTGCAAATCCAGGTCACCAATCTCGACTACAGCGATTTTCTCGGGCGCATTGCCATCGCGCGCGTTTTCCAGGGAACGCTCGTTCGTGGTACGGAAGTAGGCATCGCGAAACTCGACGGAAAAATTCTGCCCACAAAGATCACCAAGCTTTTCACCTTTCGGGGCCTCGAGCGCGATGAAGCGGAGGAAGTGAAAGCTGGTGACATCGTGGCCATCGCAGGTGTCGAAGGCATTCAAATCGGCGAAACGATCACCGATCTCGCGAATCCCGCGCCGCTCGAGCCGCTCAGCATTGACGAGCCCACCCTCACGATGGTCTTCACCATCAACACGTCGCCATTCGCAGGGCGAGAAGGCCAATACGTCACTTCGCGCGACCTCCGCTCGCGCCTCGATCGGGAATTGCTCACGAACGTCTCGCTGCGCGTAGAAGACATGGGCGCCACAGACGCTTTCCGCGTCCTGGGCCGCGGCGAATTGCAACTCGCAATCTTGATCGAGACAATGCGCCGCGAAGGCTACGAGGTGATGGTCGGCAAACCAGAAATCGTGGTGCGCACCGAAAATGGCCGCCGCGTCGAGCCCCTCGAACTGCTGGTCATCGACTGCCCGGAAAATTTCATCGGCATCGTGATGGAACTTCTCGGCTCACGCCGCGGCGAAATGAAAAAGATGGTGAACCATCATTCCGGCCGCGTGCGCATGGAGTTCAGCATCCCCTCGCGCGGCTTGATCGGATTGCGCGGCCAGCTTCTCACCGATACTCGCGGGACCGCGCTGATCCATTCCATCCTCGAAGGCTGGACAGATTACGTCGGCGACATGGCCATGCGTCCCACCGGAGCGCTCGTCGCTGATCGTCCGGGCGTCTCCGTGGCGTACGCCCTTTGGGGAATTCAAGAACGCGGCGAAATGTTCGTCGGGCCGGGCGTCGAAGTTTACGAAGGCATGATCCTCGGCGAGAACGCGCGCGAAGACGACATGAACGTCAACGTCACCAAGGAAAAAAAGCAGACCAACATGCGTTCGTCATCCGCCGACGAAGCCATTCGCCTGATCCCCCCACGCGAAATGACTCTCGAAAAAGCGATCGAGTTCATCGCCGACGATGAGTTCGTCGAAGTAACTCCGAAATCGATTCGTCTCCGCAAGAAAGTTCTCGACGCCAAGAGGCGTCCCAAGCGCTGGCAGGAAATCAAAGCGAGCGCCGAAGCTGCTTCTTAGCCATGTCCAGAGCGGCTTTCCCGAGTCTGGCCGGTTGTTCGGTCATGGGACGAACGATTCCCAAGTCCGGGCAAACTGACCTCTTGTCGAGCCCTCGAATCATCCGTAATCATATAAATATAAACTACTTATCGCCGCACTCGCGCCGGAATTTGAGTTGCGATATATATAGGCGAGGTTGTTTCCCGTGGACATAGCACGCCCCGAAGCTAAACGACAAAAACGCATCCGCCGGACGATATATATCGCCGTCGCCGTGGTACTGATACCGCTTGTCACCTACGCTCTCTCAAGATTGAAGCCCGCTGCACCTAGTGTGGACCGCGCGACTGTCTGGACGGACACGGTGAAGCGCGGGCCGATGCTGCGCGAAGTCCGAGGCCTTGGAACGCTCGTCCCGGTAACGATTCGCCTGATTCCTGCCATCACCGACGGAACCGTCGAGACGCGCTATCTGTTGCCCGGCACGCTCGTCAAAGCCGACACCGTGATTCTCAACATGCGCAATCCGGAGTTGCAACAAGCGGCGCTCGACGCCGAATACCAACTGCGCGGCGCGGAAGCGTCGCTGAACAACATGAAGGCGCAGCTCCAGAATCAGCTCATGGATAAGCGCGCGCAGGCAGCTGCAATTCGTTCCGCCTATCACACCGCCGCACTGCAAAAGGCAAACAACGAAAAGCTCTACTCGCTGGGGCTCGTGGCAGACGTCGTCGTGAAGACCTCGGAAGTGCAAGCGGAAGAGCTCGAGAAGCAAAACGAAATTGCCGAGAAGCAGGTCCAAACTTTCTCCGATTCGATTGCCGCCCAGATCGCCGTCCAGCAGGCCAACGTGGACGAAAAGCGGGCGATGTACGAGTTGAAGAAATCCCAGGTTGACCAATTGAAGGTCCGGCCGGGAATTGACGGGGTGCTGCAGGACCTTACGGTCGAAGTAGGACAGAAAGTGACGCAGGGCACCGTGCTCGCGCGTGTCGCACAGCCCACACACCTGAAAGCCGCGCTGAAAATCGCGGAGACGCAGGCAAAAGACATTCAGATCGGGCAGAAGGCATCCGTTGATACGCACAATGGCATAATCGCCGGCCACGTGATGCGCATCGATCCGGCTGTGGTGAACGGTACCGTAACTGTGGACGTCGCCCTCGATGGCGACTTGCCCACCGGCGCGCGTCCTGACCTAAGCGTCGAGGGCACAGTTGAAATCGAGCGCCTTACAGACGTGCTGTATGTCGGCCGCCCTGTGCATGGCGAAGCAAACAGCACCGTGGGCCTTTTCAAAGTAGTCGACGGCGCGGATGCGGCGCGCGTGCAAGTGGAATTGGGCCGTACGTCGGTAAACACGGTAGAAATCAGGAAGGGTTTGCAGGTGGGCGATACGGTGATTCTCTCCGACATGTCCGCCTGGGACAATTTCGATCGGGTGCAATTGAAGTAAGCGGGAACATTTCGGCCTTGTCGTTCGTAGTTTGATAGCGAAGGAGCACAGAATGAATAGCGACGCACAATCCCTGATTCGCCTCGAAGGCGTGACGAAGGTTTTCTACACCGATGAGGTAGAAACCCATGCTCTCGGCGGCGTGCACCTCGATATCAAGAACGGCGAATTTCTCTCCATCGCCGGACCATCGGGCTGCGGCAAATCCACTTTGCTTTCGATCCTCGGCTTGCTCGATTCGCCGACCGACGGCAACTACTGGATCAACAAGCAGCCAGTGGCGAATCTTTCGCTCTCCGATCGCACTCGCATTCGCAATCGCGAAATCGGTTTCATTTTCCAGGCGTTCAACTTGATCGGCGATCTCACGGTTTTCGAAAACGTCGAGCTGCCGCTCACGTATCGCAGCATGGCGTCGGCGGAACGCAAAAAGCGCGTGCAGGAAGTTCTCGAGCGCGTTGGAATGGCGCACCGCATGAAGCATTATCCTTCGCAGCTCTCAGGCGGTCAGCAGCAGCGTGTCGCTGTGGCGCGCGCTCTGGTCGGCCAGCCATCAATCCTGCTGGCGGACGAGCCGACCGGTAACTTGGATTCGAAGAACAGCGAAGCCGTGGTGGACTTGCTGCGGCAACTGCATCGCGAAGGCGCGACGATCTGCATGGTGACGCACGATCCGCGGTATGCCAGCATCGCCGATCGCACGATTCACTTGTTCGACGGCCGCATCGTGGAAGAAACGATCGGCACGCGGACCGCGAGCGTCTAGTAACGCGGTTCCATAAAATCCCCGGCACAAAAGCCCAAAGGTGTCTTTCGGCGCTTGTGCAGGGGTGTGTTTGGATCTTCTAGATTCACATTGCGGCAACGAGAAATTACATCGAGGGGCAAAATTGGCGACGCTGCTGCAAGACATTCGATACGCGATCCGGATGCTGGCAAAAAATCCGGGATTCTCGATTATCGCAGTACTCACGCTGGCGCTCGGAATTGGCGCGAACACAGCCATCTTTTCTGTGGTTAGCGGTGTTCTCCTCAGGCCTCTTCCTTACCCCGAGCCCGATAAGTTGATAGCGCTTTCCGAAAAGACGGCGAACTTCGAGAGTTCGTCGATCTCTTACCCAAATTTCCTGGATTGGCAGCGCCAGAACACATCATTTTCAGCCATGGCGGCCTACCGCCAGGATGATTATAGCCTCACCGGGAGCGGCGAAACGGAGCGGGTGCGCGTCGGGATGGTCTCTCACGGATTCTTCGAGATTTTGGGCGTTCATCCGGTTCAGGGGCGATTGTTCACAGCGGAGGAAGACCGCCTTGGCACGGCGAAGGTAGCGCTCATCGGTGGGGGATTGTGGCAGCGCAAGTTCGGCTCTTCGCCTGACGTACTTGGAAAGACACTCAATGTTAATGGCGATGGCTATACAGTGGTGGGCATCATTCCCCGGAATTTTCGTCTCGACGGCGTGAATTTCGACGAGATCAAAGACATCTACATTCCCATCGGCCAGTATGCGGACCCGCTGTTTCAGCAGCGCGACGTGCACGAAGGCATGCGAGCCATAGCGCGTCTGAAACCGGGCGTGACACTAGCAGCGGCTCGCGCCGACATGGATCGAATCGCGAACGAACTCGCCGCAGCCTATCCCGACGCCGATAAAGGCGCAGGCATCCGCATATCGTTCCTTCGCGACTCTATTGTCAAGGAAGTGAAGCCATTCCTGCTGATACTTCTCGGCGCAGTTGGATTTGTTCTGCTGATTGCCTGTGTAAACGTCGCCAACCTGCAACTCTCACGAGCAACGACTCGGGCCCGAGAATTTGCCATTCGAGCTGCGCTAGGAGCGACGCAATCGCGCGTGATTCGGCAATTGCTCACGGAAAGCATTCTGCTGGCGCTGGCCGGCGGCGCTCTCGGTTTGTGCCTGGCTGCATGGGGCACGCAAGCGGCGATTCGATTGATCCCCGAGACACTGCCCCGATCGCAGGATATCGGCTTCGACGGGCGGGTGCTAATCTTCACGGTGGTAGCGTCCGTAGCGGCCGGAATTTTATTTGGACTGGCGCCGGCGTTGAGAACGTCACAGCCGAATGTGCAGGACACATTGCGCGAAAGCGGACGCGGCGGAAGCGGCGCGCGGCACCGGGCGCAAGGGACTTTCGTAGCGATCGAGATGGCCATGGCGCTGGTCCTCCTGGTTGGAGCAGGACTAATGATTCGTAGCCTGGTGGACCTGTGGAACGTGCAACCGGGTTTTAATCCACAGGGCGTGTTGACCTTTGGAGTGGCGATGTCGCCTTCTCTTGGATCAACTCCAGCTTCGAGCCGCGCTGCGATTCGTTCTTTGGAAGAGCAATTGAAAAGCGTACCGGGCATAGAAGCGGTTGCACCCACAGCCGGCGCTTTGCCGATGTACGGCGATGACGAACTTCCTTTTTGGCCGGAAGACTTGCCGCGGCCGGCGCATGAGAGCGAAATGCATCAGTCGCTCTTTTACATCACGCAGCCCGGATATTTGAAGGCGATGGGGATTTCTCTGCGCAGCGGGCGATTTTTTAACGCCGATGACAACGAAAATTCGCCGCAGGTTGTGGTGATCGATGAAAGTTTTGCGCGTGAATATTTTCCGAATCAGGATCCCGTTGGCAAACGAATTCACGTCGGCATCTTCCAAATGGATCCGCAGATCGTCGGCATCATCGGGCATGTGAAGCACTGGGGGCTCGGTCTGGATGGAGACGCGAAACATCCCATCCGCGCTCAAGCCTACATACCTCTCATGCAACTCCCCGATCGGTTCTGGGCGGGGGCACCGGCAGCGGAAGTGGTTGCACGGACCAAGGGATCGCCGGCGGCCATGGTTCCGGCAGTGCGCGATGCTGTTCGGAACCTGAATGCTGAGAACGTGGTCTACGACGCCAAGCCGATGGAAGAAATTGTAAGCGAATCGCTGGCTGGACAACGATTTTCGATGATTCTCCTCAGCGTTTTCGCTGTGATTGCGCTTTTGTTGTCGAGCATCGGCATCTACGGCGTGCTCTCCTATGTGGTGGCGCAGCGCACCCGCGAGATCGGCATTCGGATAGCGCTGGGCGCGCAGCGCTCCACTGTGTTGCGCCTGATGCTGGGCGAAGGAATGAGGATGGCGCTTGTCGGCGTTGCCATTGGCGTTGCACTGGCGCTGGTTCTCACTCGGCTGATGGCGAGCCAACTGTATGCGATCAGCGCGACCGACCCGCTCACTTTTACGGGTGTTGCATTCATTTTGGCGGGAGTGGCGCTTTTTGCCTGCTACATCCCGGCGCGTCGCGCGATGCGCGTGGATCCGATGGTCGCGTTGCGGTACGAGTGAGGGCCAAATGATGGCGGGTTTTCTGCAAGACGTTCGTTACGGCTTGAGAATGCTGGCGCGCAACCCGGCGTTCAGCGCGGTTGCAGTGCTCACGCTGGCACTCGGAATCGGCGCGAACACCGCGATCTTTTCGCTTACCGACCAGATTTTATTGCGACGCCTGCCGGTGCGGAATCCGGAACAGCTCGTCTCGCTGCGTAACACGGGCTCGAATCAGGGGCACATCTGGAGCGACAGCCCCGACGATTCGGGGATGTTTTCGTATCCGATGTACAAGGATTTGCGTGACCGCAACCAGGCGTTTTCGGGTCTGTTTGCACGCTTTCCGGCGCAGGTGAGTGTTTCCGGTCAAGGCGCGACGGAACTGGCGCAGGCCGAACTCGTATCCGGGAATTATTTTGAGATGCTCGGAGTGCAGCCGGTGTTGGGGCGCGTCTTCAGCGCGAGCGACGAAACCGCGCCGGGTGCGAATACGCTGGCCGTGCTTAGTTACGGCTACTGGGCGCGCCACTTCGGAAGCGATCCGGGCATTCTCAACAAGCAGATTGTCGTGAACCGTACTTCTTTGACGGTGGTGGGCGTCACCCGTGCGGGCTTCACCGGAATTCAAATCGGGCAACTCCCCGACATTTTCATTCCGATCACCATGAAGGCCCAAATGACGCCGGGTTGGAACGGGCTCGACAATCGCAAGGATTATTGGATCGCCGTTCTCGGGCGCCTGAAACCTGGATTCAACCGGGCCAAGGCGCAGGTGGCACTGGCACCCACTTACCATGCGATTCTGGAGTCAGATGTTCATTTAATCGAAGGATCGGAAAAGAACCGACAGAAATTTCTCGAGAAAAAGCTGCTTGTTGATCCCGCATCGAACGGCAGGCAAGTCGTGCAGCAGGGTACAGGAAAGCCGCTGCTGACTCTCATGGCGATGGTCGCGCTCGTCCTGCTGATTGCTTGCGTGAATTTGGCCAGCTTGCTCGTGGCGCGCGGCGAAGCGAGGCAGCGCGAAATCGCGGTGCGTCTCACGATGGGTGCGAGCCGCTGGCGTCTGGTGAAGCAACTTCTCACCGAGAGTTTAATGCTTTCGATCGCCGGCGGATTGGCGGGCATGGCGCTCGCGGCTTGGACTCTTAGCGCGCTTGTCGGCTCGATTCCGAAAAGCGAAGGAATTTCCGGCCTCGAAGCCAATCTCGATTATCGCGTGCTGGCTTTCGCAATCGCACTGACGATCGTAACGGGAGTGCTGTTCGGGCTGGCGCCTGCACTGCGCGCCACTCATACCGATTTGCAGGGCACCCTGAAGGATCAAGGCGCGAATGTTTCAGCCGGCACGGCGAACGTGCGATTGCGGAAGTGGCTGCTCGTCTCGCAGGTAGCACTGACGGTGATTCTGCTGGCTGGTGCGGGATTTTTTACGAAGAGCCTGCTGAACCTGAAGAATCAGGATCTGGGATTGCGCACTGATCATGTGCTTCAGTTTGCCGTGTCGCCGGACCTGAACCTGTATTCGCCGGCGCAAACGGCCGCGCTCGTGAAAAAGGTTCGCGATCAGGTGGCTGTGCTGCCGGGCGTTCGCTCGGTGAGCGTTTCTCGAATGGCGGTTATTGCCGGTAACAGCGCGGGTTCCGACATGGTTGCGGAAGGTTACGCCCCGCAGGAATCCGAAGACATGCACGTCCACGAGGATTGGATCGGGGAGGGCTACTTCTCGACGATGGGAATCCCGCTGCTTTCCGGTCGCGAATTCACAGCTAATGACACGGCGGAAAGTCCGAAGGTGGCCATCGTCAGCGAGGGAATTGCGAGGCGGTTTTTCAACGGCCGAAATCCGGTGGGTATGCACCTCGGTATCGGCCCGAAACAAAATAAGGATCACCCGGACATCGAGATCGTCGGATTCGTGAAGGACAGCAAGACTGCTGATGTGCACGAGAAGCTTCGCCCCATGGTTTATTTGCCATACACACAGGAGCCGGCTCTCGGAAGCGTGACATTTTTTGCGCGCACGGGCCAAGATCCCGATACGCTCGCCAATCCCGTGAGGAGGGTGGTCGCTGGACTCGATTCGAATCTGCCGGTGTTCGATGTGAGGTCGCTCGAGACGCAAGTAGCCGACACGGAGTTCGACGACCGATTGCTGATGTTCTTCTCGGCATGCCTGGGCTCGCTGGCTGCGCTGCTGGCTGCCGTCGGACTCTACGGCGTGATGGCGTATGTGGTGGTACGGCGGACGCGAGAAATCGGCATCCGGATGGCGCTGGGAGCGACGCGGGAAAATGTTGGCTGGCTCATTTTGCGCGAGGTTGTGCTGATGTCCGGCATAGGCCTCGCGATCGGGTTGCCCCTCGCTTACGGCGTGGGGCGCCTGGTCGAATCGCAGTTGTTCGGCGTGAAGGCGGGCGATCCGCTGGTTTTTGTTGCCGCCGCGGCGGCGCTCGCGAGTGTCGCGATGCTTGCCGGGTGGCTTCCGGCGCGCAAAGCGGCGAGCGTCGATCCGATGGTCGCGCTGCGGTACGAGTGAAATTTTCTCGCGCAAGTTGGGATTCAAGATTAGGTCGCAAGATCTGAAGTGCAGGAGCCGAAAATGGGATCACTGCTGCAAGACATTCAGTACGGCATGCGGACGCTGCGAAAGAACCCCGGGTTCACGGCCGTTGCGATCTTGACGCTGGCCCTCGGCATCGGCGCAAACACTGCGATTTTCAGCCTGGTGGACGCGTTTCTGCTCCGTCCTCTGCCGGTGAAAGACCCGCAGCAGATCACCACGCTCGCCTATCAACTGAAGGGCGGCCAGCTGATCAACATTTTCTCGGTGCCCGACTATCGTGACATCCGCGCGCAAACCGGCAATGTCTTCTCATCATTATTCACCTATCAGATCAGCCTCGATGGCATGAGTGTGAACGGAAAAGCCGAACGCATCGTAACCTGCTACGTCGGCGGCGATTTCTTCTCCGCACTGGGAATCAAGCCGGCGCTCGGACGATTCATTTTGCCGTCGGAAGAAGAAACCGCCGCTCCTGTACTCGTGCTCGACTATTCGTACTGGATGACTCGATTTGGCGGCGATTCGCAGGTCGTGGGTAAAAAAATCTCGGTCAACGGCCACCCGGTAACCGTCGTCGGAGTTGCGCCCGAGGGATTCTACGGGTTGTTTCCATTGGCGGAAATGCAGGGATATTTGCCGATGGGATTGGCGACAATCGCCGGCAATCCGAGCGACTTCACCACAAATCGGGGATTCCGCAACTACTTCGTGTTTGGACGGCTGCGGCCCGCTGTGAGCATCAAACAGGCGCAAGCTTCGCTCAATGTGGTTGCACAAAGGCTCTCCCAGGAAAATCCTAAAGATGACAAGGACCTGAGCATTCAGGTTTTTCCGGAGCTTCGCTCCCGGCCTAACCCTGATCCCAAAAACACGATCGTGGTGATCTCAACTCTCTTCCTAGGCCTTTCGGGACTGGTGTTGCTCCTGGCCTGCGTCAACGTAGGGAATATTTTGCTTGTGCGCGCCACCGTGCGCGAACGCGAAATGGCAATTCGCGCTGCTCTGGGTGCAGGTCGCATCAGGCTCATCCGCCAGCTCCTGACGGAGAGCATCTTGCTGGCGGTTTGCGGCGGGTTAGCGGGGATTGCGCTTGGCTATTGGGGAAGCTCCTCGCTGGGCCACATAAGCCTCGGCACCGATCTACCTGTGCACTTGGACTTTCAATTCGATTGGAGGGTGTTTGAATTTGCGTTTGCGGCAGCGCTGTTCACCGGCCTCATTGTAGGGATCGTGCCGGCAATCCGCGCGTCGCGGGGAAATCTCGCACAAATCCTACATGAAGGCGGACGCGGCCTGGTAGGAGGGCGACACCGGGTGCGCAATGCGCTGGTAGTGGCGCAAGTGGCGGGTTCGCTGATGTTGCTCATAATCGCGGGACTCTTCACGAGAAGCTTGGGCGAAGCGCAGCGAACGAACCTTGGATTCGATCCAAATCATCTGGTGAATTTCTTCATGGACCCAAATGAAATCGGTTACAACGAAGCGCAGGCGCGCGAATTCTACAAGACTCTGCTGGCCCGCATCCGCGCCCTACCCGGCGTGATATCGGCGAGCACCGCGAATTCCATTCCTCTGGGCTACGTCAATAACGGCGACACTGTGATTGTGGAAGGCTACGAATTGCCGGCTGGGCAGCCTACCCCGGTTTTGATCTACAGCACAATCTCGCCTGACTACTTCCAGACTCTGGGTATCCCAATCCTTCAAGGGAGCGTGTTCACCGAAGCCGATGATCAGAACGCGCAGTTCGTGGCGATTGTGAATGAGGCTATGGCCAAGAAATACTGGCCGAATGAAGATCCGATGGGAAGGTACTTCAAGATCGGCGCCGAGTCCGGACATTCGATCAGAGTGGTCGGCATAGCGAAAGACTCCCGCTATCAGGGCATGACAGGCCCGATCAATCCATATTTCTACGTTCCTGTTGCGCAGCACTTCGCGGTCAATACGTTCGCAGCGCTCCAGGTGCGGACGGCCGCTGCGCCTGAATCCATGATTCCCGAGGTCGAGCGAGTGATTCAGTCGATTGCGCCGGAATTGCCCGTATTCGACGTGAAGACTATGACGGAGGCCCTCAATACTTTGAATGGGCTTTTGATTTTCAAGATCGGCGCAGTCCTGGCGGCTGCCTTGGGAATCCTCGGATTGGTTCTCGCGCTCGTCGGCGTCTACGGCGTGATTTCATTCGCGGCGAGCCAGAAGACTCATGAGATCGGGGTTCGCATGGCGTTGGGCGCGCAGCGGTGGGACGTGCTGAAAATGATTTTCGGCCAAGGGCTGCTCATCGTGGGAGTTGGCTTGGCGCTCGGACTTGCGGCAGTGCTGGCGGCCTCGCGCGTGATGGGGCAATTCCTCGTCGTTAGCGCGACGGACCCGGTCACCTACATCACGGTTTCCGCTCTGCTCGCTCTGGTCGCACTGCTCGCATGTTATATCCCTGCTCGCCGCGCGATGAACGTGGATCCCATGGTGGCGCTGAGGTATGAATAGCAATCAACCAACGGCGCAAGTGACAGCTGTCCGGATTCGCGACAGGCATTCCCGCAACTGGTCAAGGTGACTGTCCGCGCGGCTCAAAATAGCTTGTAACTCTTTGAGTGGTATCGTCTTATAATACTTGGCTGCTGGAAGCTGACCTGCCCATATTTGGGAGACTCCGATTTGAGCGGACCTTGAAATTGAGGTCGGGAGTCGTGACCCAATGGCTACAATGGCGCTTGAAATCAATCACGGGCCCGATACGCGTCTGCCGCGAATTCTGATCGCCGACGATCAGCCGGACGTCCTTGAGGCGCTGCGGCTGTTGCTCAAAGGGCATGGATACTCCACCGAATCCGTTACGTCGCCTTCCGCTCTCATCGAGTCGCTCGCCAAGAAAGAATTCGACCTCATTCTGATGGATTTGAACTACGCGCGCGACACGACGTCCGGCCGCGAAGGCCTCGACTTGCTTACGCAATTGCAGGCCAATGAAAGCACGCCTCCGATTGTGGTGATGACAGGATGGGCTAGCGTCGGGCTGGCGGTCGAAGCGATGCAGCGCGGCGTTGGCGACTTCGTCGAAAAGCCGTGGGCCAATGTGCGCCTGCTGGAAATTTTGAAAAAACAGATTGAAGCCGGCGAGAAGAAGCGCCTGGCGAAAAAGCAGGAGCTTGAAAAAAACCACGCGCTTGACGAAGCTGCCCTCAAATTGCAGCGGCGCGAACGCGAAGTGGAAGAAGCCCGCGCAATCCAGCAGGGGTTTTTGCCCCAGGAAATTCCGCAGATTCCGGGTTACCAAATTTCCGGAGCGTGGCAGCCCGCCCGAATCGTCGGCGGAGACTATTACGACGTTTTGCCTTTTGATGACGACTCGGTGGGGCTATGCATCGCAGATGTCGCGGGAAAAGGAATGCCGGCGGCGATGCTGATGTCGAATTTCCAGGCCAGCGTTCGCGGGTTTTCTTCGCCTTCGTTATCTCCCGACGCACTCTGCGAAAAATTGAATAAGCTTGTGTGCCGGAATATCGCTGCGGACCGTTTTATAACGTTTTTCTATGCCCATCTCCACGGACCCTCCCGCCGCCTTTCCTATGCCAATGCCGGTCATAACGCGCCCATCGTGCTTCATCGTGATGGTTCGCATCAGAAGCTTGATGTGGGCGGCGGTGTGCTGGGCATTTTTAAGCAGCAATCATTCGAGGCGGGAAACATCCAACTCGCACCCGGCGACCGCATCGTGCTTTATACCGACGGCGTGACGGAAGCACGCGACGGCGCGGGAACGGAGTTTGGAGATTCGCGCCTGATCGAGGTCCTGCAAGATTTCCGCGATGCCGACTCGCAAATCGCGCAGGAGAAAATATTCAGCACGGTTGAGCAATTCTGCGGCGGCAATTGGGAAGACGATGCGACGCTGATCGTGCTCAGCGTCGAATCGTCGCGCGACTCAGAATCGAAGGAGAGCGAGGCAACGTGATCAAGCTGGCAAACGTGGAAAAAGCTTATGAATCCGGCGCGGGTAAGACGTGGGTGCTCCGCCGGATCAACCTCGATATCGCCGAGGGCGACTTCGTTACGATCATGGGCCCGTCCGGCGCCGGCAAGTCCACTCTGATGGGTATCGTCGGAATGTTGGATGGCGCCTGGAAGGGCGAGTATCACCTTCTCGAAAACCCCGTGCACAAACTCGACAATCGCCGCCGCGTCGAATTGCATAAAAAATACATCGGCTTCGTCTTCCAGCAATATCACCTCCTCGATAATCTCACCGTCGCGGAAAATCTCGATCTTCCGCTTTCCTACCGGGACATCAAGAAAGCCGAGCGCGAAGGAATGGTGGCCGACATTCTCGACCGCTTCCAGATCGTCGGCAAAAAAGCCCTGTATCCGAACCAACTTTCCGGCGGACAGCAGCAACTCGTCGCCGTCGCCCGCGCTGTGATCGGCAAACCCAAGCTGATTCTAGCCGACGAGCCCACCGGCAGCCTGCATTCGAGCCAGGGAAAAATGATCATGGACCTGCTCAAGCGGCTCAATGACGACGGAACCACAATTATTCAAGTGACGCACAACGACGCCTGGGCCGCCTACGGCAATCGCATCATTCAGCTGGCCGATGGCTGGATTGTCGACGGGCAAACGCAAGCAGGCGCGGCGTAATTGAAACCTTGGACTGAGTCGATGTCGAGTGTCGTGTTCGGCCCCAAAGCCTCCGGCGCAAACGAGTCCGCAGACATAAAGTCGGCCGGGTTCTTGCGTTCGGAAGAAGTACGAAAAATAGTAACTGTCGAACCGGACGCGCTCTTGTCGCTCCATTCGCGTCTAAGTCTCCGAGATTTACGGGGATGTGGTTGTGTGCAGCGCCCAGCTCATCCAGCAGGCGCTCATCAATTTTCGAAAAATTCATCCGCGCGCGGCATCGTCCTCGCGCCCAATCAGCAAGGGGCACTGGTGGTAAGAAAAATGAAGGAGCCTACCCGGCCCACCGAAGAGCCGGTCCCCGCGGGAGTGCCGGCGCTCGCCGAAGAAATCGACGACAGGCTTTCCAGCCTCGGCGGTGCGGCGGCAACAGCCGAGCTGCGCGAAGTCCGCCGCGAATTCACGCATCGGCTCAAAGATGCGGCACCGCACGTCGTGATCGAGCTCGCGAATCTCCTGATCGACGTACCGCAAACCGCCTACCGCTTCATCGCCTACGAGCTGATCCATCATCATCCAGCCGCGCTTTCTCACCTGAATGCCTGGCAACTCGAACAGCTAGGCCGCGGCATCGCCAGCTGGGGAGCGGTCGATTGCTTCGCGGTTTTCCTGGCTGGCCCTGTTTGGCGCGACCGGCGCGTTCCCAATAGTTTGGTTCACGGCTGGGCTCGCTCTGCCGATCGTTGGTGGCGTCGTGCGGCCCTCGTCAGCACGGTTCCGCTCAACAGCAAATCGCAAGGCGGCACCGGCGATACCTATCGCACGTTGCAAGTCTGCCGGGTACTCGAGCGCGACCGCGATCCGATGGTCGCCAAAGCGATGTCCTGGGCCTTGCGCGAGCTGGCCAAGCGGGATCCGCGCGCCGTCCGCGATTATCTTGCCGCTCGCAAAGACGTGCTGCCGCCGCTTGTATTCCGCGAAGTGACGAACAAGCTCAAAACGGGCCTGAAAAATCCCAAGCCAAAAGCGGCGGCCGCGAATTAGGTGGAGCGCGCATTGCCCTCTTGCGTGTATGTCTCGGGCAAGGGCCGTCATGCGCGCCCACAAAATGTTTGCATTGCGTTACGAATAAATGCCTGGGAGGTGGACACGAGCCAGTTAAGAAGTAATATAGCTGCTCTTCTAACCATCTCTCAGGGGCGACTCCATGGGAACCATTTGGCAGGATCTGCAATACGGTTGGCGCATGTTACGGCGAAGCCCGGGCTTCTCGCTGGTCGCTATTCTCACACTCGCCATCGGCATCGGCGCGAACGCCGCTATGTTTAGCGTGATCAATACTGTGCTGCTGCGTCCTCTTCCGTTCCCCGACGCGCAGCGAATCGTATTTCTATGGGACACCGATCCAAACCGAAATATCACGCGGGGCGTTGCTTCGCCTGCCGAGTTTCTCGATTGGCGCGACCAGAATCACTCGTTCGAAGAACTTTCCGCATGGCGCACCTGGTTTTACAACATCACCGGCGCCAGCGAACCCGAGCAGGTTTTTGGCGTCCATGCTTCGGCGAATTTCCTTCACCTGCTCGGCGTCAAGCCGATGCTTGGCCGCGACTTCATCCCCGACGAAGATCAGATTGGTCATGACCAGGTGGCGATCATCAGCTATGGCTTGTGGCAGCGCCGCTTCGGCGGCGATCCAAGCATCGTTGGCAAGAACATCTTGCTCGACGAGAAACCGTTCACCGTTGTCGGCGTTCTTCCTCGTGGCTTCTCCGTCTTCGGCACCAGCCGCCAGTTCGATGTCTGGATGCCCATGGCACTCGACCGCGCCCAACTACATCGCGAAGACCATTCCGTGATTGTCTTCGGCCGCCTCCGCAAGGGCGTCACGCTGGCTCAAGCTCAGGCGGAAATGGAAACGATCAAAGCGCGCCTGAAGCAGCAGTATCCCGGCGTCGATCAGCAGGACGGTATCCGCGTTGTCGCTTTTCGCGAAGATCTTGCGCGCAACCTCAAACCCGGCCTGCTCGTGTTATTCGGCGCGGTCGTTCTCGTCCTTTTGATTGCCTGCGTCAACGTCGCCAATCTCGTTCTCGCTCGCGCCGCAACCCGCGAACGTGAAATCACCCTCCGCGCTACCCTCGGCGCAGGCCGCGGCCGCATCATCCGCCAGTTGCTTACCGAGAGCGCGCTTCTCGCGCTCATTGGCGGCGCGCTCGGCGTCTTCCTCGCTTATGGCGGACTTCATCTCCTCCGCCTCGCCCTCCCATCCGAAGGAGGCTACGGCGAAATTCCGCATTCCGAATGGCTCGGAATCAACGGCATGGTTTTGGCATTCACATTGGTTGTTTCCGTTCTCACCGGAATGCTATTCGGTCTCGCCCCCGCCATTCAAATCTCGCGCGCTGAACTCTACGAATCCCTGAAAGAAGGCAGCCACGGCTCGATCGGCGGGCGCCGCAGCCAATTCACGCGTTCCGCGCTGGTCATCGCTGAAGTTGCTTTCTCGCTGCTCTTGCTGGTCTGTTCCGGCTTGTTGATTCGCAGCTTTTATCTCTTGATGTCGGAGGATCTCGGCATCGATCCCGATAACGTGCTCACGGCTCAAATCTGGCTGCCCGAATCACATTACGCTGCCGGCGCGCCCGTCATGAATTTCTATCAACAAGCGATCGATCGCATTGGTGCTTTGCCCGGAGTGAAATCCGCCAGCGCCGTCAATTTTCTTCCGCTTAGCGGCTGGGGCGATTTCTGCAATTTCGATATTGCCGGACGGCCCATCGCGCCTGCCGACAAGCCCAACACGGCGCAATATCGCGTCGCCGACTGGCGCTACCTTCACACCATGGGCATCAACGTGAAATCCGGGCGCGATTTTGCCGCTTCCGACGGTCCCGACGCCCAAGGCGTCGTAATTCTAAACGAAGCTCTCGCCCATCGTTACTGGCAGGGCGAAAATCCCGTCGGCCAGCAAATTCGCCTGAAATTCCCGCCCACGAAAACTCCCTGGCAGCCCGTCGCCCGCGATTCGATGCTCACCGTCATAGGGGTAGTCGCTGACGTGCGCGAATGGGAGTGGGGCGAAGAAAAAGTCGGCCAGGTCTATTTGCCCTACGCGCAGAATCCCTCGCGCATCATGCGCCTTGTCGTCCGCACCACTGGAGATCCAGCCGCGATCGCTCCGGCCGTTCGCCACGCTGTTGCGGGTGTAGACCCGAGCCAGCCCATCACGGAAATTCACACGATGGATCAGTTGCTTTCGCTAGCAGTGGCGCAGCGCCGTCTCAATATGCTCTTGCTCGCCGTATTCGCCGCCATCGCCACCGTTCTTGCCGCTATTGGAATCTACGGCGTCATGGCCTACGGCGTCACGCAGCGCTTTCACGAAATCGGGGTTCGCATGGCCCTTGGCGCCGAACCTTCCGACGTACTCAAAATGGTAGTCACAGACGGAATGAAACTCGCTGTCATCGGACTGCTCATCGGCATCGTGGGCGCAGCGCTCCTGTCGCGCTATCTCGAAAGTCAGCTGTACGGCATCAAGACCACTGATCCGTTTACGTACACCGGAGTAGCTCTCGGCCTCGCAGCCGTGGCCGCTGCTGCTTGTTATTTTCCAGCGCGCCGCGCTACGAAAATCGATCCGATTTCGGCGTTACGGCACGATTAATGGTTGGTACGTTGGATGATGAGAGGGGAAAGGCAGCACAGTGGATAGCTTCTTGCACGATCTGAATACGAACGAAAGCGAAAAAACCATGAACAACACACCCGAAACGCTTCGCGACAGCAATGGCGGTAAAATACAGGGAGAATCTCCACGCATCATGACAAGTCCACATTCCAACCGCACGAGAATTTTGGTCGCCGACGATCAGCCGGACATCCGCGAAGCGCTGCGCTTGTTGCTGAAAGGCGAGGGATTCGACGTGGAAACCGTCGCATCTCCCGCCGCGGTTCTCTCCGCACTCGAAGCCCGCGAATTCGACGGGCTGCTGATGGACTTGAACTATGCCCGCGACACCACGTCCGGCCAAGAAGGCCTCGATCTTCTCTCGAACATTCGGGCGAAAGACAGCACGCTTCCCATCATCGTGATGACGGCGTGGGGCAGCCTCGAGCTTGCCGTGGAAGCGATGCGTCGCGGCGCCAAGGATTTCATCCAGAAGCCCTGGGAGAACGCGCGCCTTCTCGCGATCCTGAAAACTCAGATCGAACTTTCCCAAGCGCTGCGCAAGAGCCAGCGCCTCGAAGCCGAAAATCGGCTGCTCCGCGCCGATGGACGCCCCACGCTGATCGCCGAATCCGCCGCGATGCGTCCTGTGCTGGACTTGATCGCGCGCGTTGGCCCGTCTGACGCGAATGTTCTCATCACCGGCGAACACGGCACCGGAAAAGAAGTGATCGCGCGCACGCTCTACGCTCTCTCGCCGCGTGCCGGACGTCCGCTCGTCACCGTCAACGCCGGCGGATTGCCCGAAGGCGTCTTCGAAAGCGAACTGTTCGGCCATGTGAAAGGCGCGTTCACGGATGCGAAGTCGGATCGCGTCGGCCGTTTCGAACTGGCTGACGGTGGCACGCTCTTCCTCGACGAGATTGCCAACGTGCCGATGAATCTCCAGGCCAAGCTTCTGCGCGCCCTCGAAACCGGCGAACTGGAGCGCGTCGGATCGTCGACCACGCGCCGCGTGGATGCGCGCATTCTTTCCGCGACCAACGCCGATGTGCAGGCCGAAGTCGCCGGCGGACGCTTCCGCGAAGATTTGCTGTTCCGCCTGAATACGATCGAGATTCATCTGCCGCCGCTGCGCGAGCGCAAGGAAGATATTTCGCTTCTCGCGCACCATTTTCTGCGTCAATCGGCGCAACGCTACCGCAAGCAGCTCGAAGGATTCGAGCCTGTCGCGTTGCAGCTTCTTCTCGATCATCCCTGGCCCGGAAACGTTCGCGAGCTCGACCATTCGATCGAGCGCGCCGTGCTGATGGCGGAGGGATCGCAAGTTCGCGCCAGCGATCTTGGTTTGCGTCCCGCGCGCGAAGCGTCACTGAAATTGGACGAAATGAGCATCGAAGACGTGGAGCGCGTCCTGATTCAAAAAGCGCTCGCGCGTTTCGGCGGTAACGTGAGCCATGCAAGCAAAGCGCTGGGCTTGAGCCGCAGCGCTCTCTATCGCCGTCTCCAAAAATACAGCCTTTGAAACCGCTCCTGTACGAACGCCGCATCTTGCTCCTGGCCCTCTGCGCCGGCCTGGCGAGCACGGTCGTCGCTTTAATTCTTCTCTGGAGCGGCAGCTATTCTTCGAAGCTGCAGTGGACGCTCACCGTGCTGATGGTGCTCACGTGGCTCAGCTTCGCATTCACGGCGCAGAGCCGCGTCGTGTTTCCTCTTCGCACGCTATCCAATCTTCTGGCTGCATTGCGCGAAGGCGATTTTTCAATTCGCGCGCGCGGCGCCAACGAGGGCGATGCGCTCGGCGAAGTTTTTCGGGAGGTGAATGCACTCGGCGAAACGTTGCGCCAGCAGCGCCTGGGCGCTCTCGAAGCTACCGCGCTTCTTCGCAAAGTGATGGAAGAAGTGGACGTCGCTGTCTTCGCGATTGACGGCAATGGCGCGCTGCGGCTCGTGAACCGCGCTGGCGAGCGCATTTTGAATCAACCGGAAGAACGCCTTCTCGGAGGAAATGCTGCCGAGCTCGGGCTCGCCGAATGCCTCACCGGTGACACGCCGCGCATCGAGCAGATTGCCTTCCCCGGCAAATCCGGCCGATGGGAAATTCATCGCGGAAATTTTCGCGAAGCGGGCCTCGCCCATCAACTGCTCGTCATCACCGATTTGAGCCGCGCCCTGCGCGACGAAGAGCGCCAGGCATGGCAACGTCTGATCCGCGTGCTGGGCCACGAATTGAACAACTCGCTCGCGCCCATCAAATCCGTCGCCGAAAACCTTGGCAGCATGCTCGGCCGCAAGGACCGCGATCCCGACTGGGCGGAAGACATGCGCAGCGGCCTGAATATCATCGCCGCGCGCACCGACGGGCTCGCACGTTTCATGAACGCCTACGCGCGCCTTGCAAAATTGCCGCCGCCCACGTTTCAAGGCGTCGATGTGGGCGTATGGATTCGCCGCGTCACCGGACTCGAATCGCGTCTCCAGGTGAAGCTGCAAGCCGGCCCCGAAGTGAGAATCCAAGCCGATCCCGATCAGCTCGATCAGCTTCTCATCAATCTGCTGCGCAATGCGGTGGATGCTTCGCTTGAAACCGGGGGTGGGGTGCAGGTGGGCTGGAATCGCGAGGACGGGTACATCGACGTGTGGGTGCAGGACGACGGCCCGGGCATCCCGAATCCGACGAACCTCTTTGTGCCGTTCTTCACCACGAAACCTGGCGGATCGGGGATTGGGCTTGTGCTCAGTCGGCAGATTGCCGAGGCGCACGGGGGCACTTTGACGCTCGAGAACCGCGAAACTGAGCGCGGTTGCGAAGCGCGGCTTCGTCTGCCCATGAACAACTGAGCTCAGCTGCAATTTCTTATACCCCCGTTTACCGCCGATTAGAAAATTGTAAGTAGTTGAAAGATATAAAGTTGGCGTGAGTCTTAATCGCAGAACCGTAGATTAAAACGGCAGAGACAAGTGACCCTTCGTCGGCCACGGCCATCCTCAGGGCAGGTGAGTGGCCGGTGACGAGAGGGCTCAGGCTTGGCATGGGGCCTCGGTTACCTCAGAGCTGCCGCTCTCTGTCATAAAGAATCCTCCTTCCAAAAACGATCCATGTTAGCGCAGCGGCGGCGGGTTGGATATCCGTAGAACTACGCAGACCTGTGGAAATCGGGGTGAGGTTGTTACGTTGAGATTCTTCGCCCCGCTGCAAAATCCGGGACGCGTAAAGCGCGCTGCGCTCCAGAATGACAACCCTTGCTGGCGTGGCGCTTGCAGAACGGGCAAAGGTTGCAGGAATCAGTTTGATTCTAGAGCAATTAATCTAATTTGAGGGTCTTCACGCGGCGCTCGAGCTCCTGGGTAATGTTTTCAGCGGTTTCCGTTTCCCGGAATGCGACTGGGGCGCCTACCGATACGCGGATGTGGCCGGGGCTGGTCCAATGTTTGTTGGCTTCGCGCAGATCGAAGAGGCCTTCAAGCCGGATGGGGATTACGGGGATGCGCAGGCGAGTGACGAGGAGTCCGATGCCGGCGCGGAACGGGCCGATTGCCCCGTCGGGCGTGAGCACGCCTTCGGGGAAAACCAACACGCTCCAACCGCGGTCCACCAACTCGCCGGCGAATTCAAAGCTTTTGCGAAATCCGGAGCGCACGGGTAGCGGGAACACATGGAACAGGGCGATTACGAGCGGATATTGAATGCGCGTCAGGATCGAGCGAAAAAATTTTGTGCCCGGGGGAGGAAGTCGCAAATCAGTGAGCGTTTCTCCGCCCATTGCCACCGCGGTGCGCCAGCGCAGGCGCGCCGGCAGCGCATGCAGCACGAATCCCGGGTCGATGTATGACGCGTGATTGGCGACGATCAGGACCGGACCCTTTACGCCGCGGAGATTTTCGCTTCCGCGGACGCGCGGCCAGCCGAGCAAGAGCATGGCCGGTCGAATCAAACCGTAAAATGCCAGCGCGCGAATCCATCGAATCGGCCGCCAGCGCGGCCAGCGCGGATAGCGGAATACCGGTGCGGCCTTGCCCGAATCGCCGATGGGCTGTCCCCGTTCCGCTTTTTGCAGCAGCTTTTCGAGATCGGCGACAGACTGGGCGCTCGAAAAATCAGCTTCGCTCAGGTCGAGCTGATAGCGATCTTCAAGCGCGCTGATCAGTTCCACTCGTTCGATCGAGCTCAGTTGCAGATCCGAGCCGCTGTTCGGCGATGAAGATCCGCGCTCGATTTCTTGGAGAACTCCGGCGACGGTGGAAGGAACGGCCGATTGGGCGTGGGAACTCGACGGTTCGCATCCCGCGAGCTCGGCGAGAGCGCCTTCGCGGACGCGTGACAGAATCGGTTTCTGCGTAGGCGTTCGCGGAAAATCAGGCTCGTGCCAGACGACCCAGAAGCGCACGCGTTGAAATTCCGCGAGGCGGGAATTCGCACGGTCGATGATTTCAGAAGGATTTGCGGAATCGCGCAGGAGCAGGACCGCGCATGGTTCGGCGTTGCCATCGCGGTCGAGGCCGATTACTACGCAATCGCGCACGTCTGGTTCTTTGCGCAGTTCGGCTTCGAGATCTTCGGGATAAATGTTCAATCCCGCAGGGGTGACGATTACGTTTTTTTGCCGGCCCTTGAAATAGAGATTCCCAGTTGCGTCGCGCTCGCCGAGGTCGCCTGTGTGAAACCAGCCGTCTGCGTCGAGCACCGGGGATACGCCGGAATCTTTCCAGTAGCCGGACGAGACGTTTTCGCCGCGCATCAGAATCTCTCCTGTTTCGGAGAGCTTCAATTCCAGGCCTGGCAAAGTTTTGCCAATGGAGCCTTCGCCGAGTTTGAAGGGGTGATTCACGCTGACGAGCGAGGTGGTTTCGGTGAGGCCGTAGCCTTGCACGGCAGCGTAGCCAAGGCGTCGCCAGAATTTCTCGGTGGCAGCGGGGAGCGCGGCGCCTCCTGAAATTACGGCCCAGAATTTCCAGCCGAAGCGGCGGTGAATTTCGCGGAAACGCCACCAGCGGAGGAGGAAATGCTGGCCTTCGGCCGTTTTGAAATCGTGCTGGAATTTTTCGAGCTGGCCGCTGGCGGCGAGATCGCGCTCGATCTGGTATTGCAGCGATTCGAGCAGGCGCGGCACGGTGACGAGTACCGAGACGCGTTCGTCGTGAACGGCCCGGATCACTTGCGCGGGATTGAGCGTGTCGAGAAACACGGATGTGCCGCCGAGAATTTGGGGCAGGAAAATTCCTAGAAGCTGCCCGAACACATGGCTGAGGGGAAGGAGGTCGAGAAATCGCAGGGGATGAAAGAAGCGTTCCCAGCGGCGGTAACGGTTGATTTCTTTTTCGAGGGTTTCGAGGTTAGCGAGCAGGTTGCCGTGCGTAATCACGACGCCGCGGGGCTCGGACGTCGTGCCGGAGGTAAACACAATTTCGACGGGGTCGGTTCGCTGAATCGGCGGGGAGGAGAATGCGTGGATCGTTTGTCGCTCTGGCGCGGCATGCAGGCTTTCGAGCTCGATGATGGGGATGCCGAGATCGTTCGCGGCTCCGCGGGCGAGTTCACGGCTGACTGCGGCTGCGCGCGCACCGGCTTGGCGCGCAACTCGGGTGGCAAAATTGCGGTCGGCGATCGCGTCCATCGGGACGGCCACCGCGCCTGCGAAGAGACAGCCTAGAAATGCGGCCAGCCATTCACCGGAATTTTCGCCCCAGATTAGGACGCGGTCGCCTTTGGTGATGCCACCCGAGGCGAGATCCTTGGCAACGAGATGCTCGGCGAATTGATGAGCGGTTTGCAGGAGTTCGGCGTAGGTCCAGCGGATGGTGCGGTAGCCGCGGCGCCAGGCGACCGCGATTTCGCGCGGTGGGCGCGATTCGGATTGGAAATATTCGAGGAGGGATTGCCGCGGCATAGCGCGTCCAGTGTCGCTCATTCGTGGACGGTTTGGGAATGGTGGTGGGATACAATCGCGGGCTTTGGGAGTCTAAGAGGTTCGTGGCAATGCATGGCGGGCGAATGCGGGAAATAGCGACGACGGGCATACGGCGAAAAGAACGAGGTCGCGGTGTGAGTCAAGGGATGGGGGATGCGGGGTGCTAGGGACTTCGGGCACGGCATGCCGTGCCCCTATTGGGGAAAAGGCATACGGCAAAAAGAACGAGGTCGCGGTTTGAGCCAAGCAATGGGGATCGGGAAGGGGCGTTTTGTTGGCACAGGCAGGAATGCCTGTGCTACTTAAAGGCGAAAAACGCAATCGGCGTGCGAGGAGCTTCTTGTGAACGGAATTGGCGAACAATCGAAATCGAATGGGTTGAGCCGGCGTAAGTTTCTCGAGACTGGCGGGGCGCTTGGGGCGGCGGCGATGGCGATTCCGGCGCTGTTGGCTGCGGAGCTGCGGGACGCCGTAACGCAGGAAGTGAAGCCATTTGAGCTGGATGAGATAACCGTGGCGGAATTGCAGGATGGGATGACGGCCGGGAAATTCACGGCGCGCGCGATCACGCAGAAATATCTCGAGCGGATTGAGGCGATTGATAGGCGCGGGCCGGCGCTGAATTCGGTGATTGAGTTGAATCCGGATGCGCTGGCGATTGCAGATTTGATGGACGCGGAGCGAAAAGCGAAAGGGCCGCGGGGGCCGATGCATGGTGTTCCCGTGCTGATCAAGGACAACATCGGGACTGCCGATCGCATGATGACGACGGCTGGTTCGGTCGCGCTGCTTGGCTTCACGCCCGAGAAGGACTCGGGGGTAGCGCAACGTTTGCGCGAATCGGGAGCGGTGATCCTCGGCAAGACGAACCTGAGCGAATGGGCGAATATCCGTTCGAGTCATTCGTCGAGCGGATGGAGCGCGCGGGGCGGGCAGACGCGCAATCCCTACGCGCTCGACCGCAACCCGTGCGGTTCGAGTTCCGGGTCGGGCGCGGCTGTGGCTGCGAATCTTTGCGCGGTGACGGTGGGGTCGGAAACGGACGGCTCGATCGTGTGTCCTGCGTCGGCGAACGGCGTGGTGGGGATCAAGCCGACCATCGGACTCGTGAGCCGGTCAGGAATCATTCCCATCGCGCACAGCCAGGATACGGCGGGGCCGATCTGCCGCACCGTGGCGGATGCGGCGATTCTTCTTGCCGCTGTGGCTGGTAAGGATCCAGCGGATTCCGCTACGGAAGGCGCGCGAGGAAAAGCCCAGGCGGACTACTCGAAATTTCTCGACCGCAGTGGATTGCGCGGAGCACGGATTGGAGTGATCAGGAAATTTTTCGATTTCAATGACGCGATTGGTCCTTTGATGGACTCGCTTCTCGATCTGATGAAGCGCGAGGGCGCGGTGCTGGTGAATCCGGTGGAAATCGCGTCGATCGGGAAATTCGACAAATCGGAACTGGAAGTGCTGCAATACGAGCTGAAGGCTGATTTGAACGCCTATCTTGCGGCTGCCGGTCCCAAAGTGCCGGTGCACTCGCTCAAAGAAATTATTGAATTCAACGAGCGCAATCGCGAGAAGGAGATGCCGTTTTTCGGGCAGGATATTTTTCTGAAGGCCGAAGCGAAAGGGCCGCTGACGGAGCAGGCGTATCGCGATGCGCTGGAATTGAATCACCGGCTGGCGCGCGTGGAGGGAATCGATGCCGCGATGGACGAGCATAAGCTCGACGCGCTTATGGCGCCGACGGCTGGGCCTTCGTGGCTGACAGACCATTTGACGGGGGACCACGATACGGGAGGGAGTTCGTCGCTCGCGGCGGTGGCGGGGTATCCGAATATCAATGTGCCGGCGGGATTTGTTCTTGGGATGCCGGTGGGGGTGTCGTTTTTTGGGCGGGCTTGGAGCGAGCCGACGTTGATCAAGATTGCTTATGCGTTTGAGCAGGCTACGCGGGTAAGGAAGGCGCCGAGGTTCTTGGCGACGGTTCAAATTTAAAGAAGGCGTTGTCGACTCCGTCCCAAACGGCAAGGGCCCGTGCGACTTAAGCCGCGATTTCGCCGAATCCAAACCGCCCCGGCAAGCCGCCGCACTCCCAATGGGCTGTGCCGACCGCCAAGGCACGCGAAAATAAAAAGCCCGGCGGGAGGGAGATCTCGCCGGGCTTTTTGGTGACGCGAAATATTACTGTGGTTGCTGCTGTTGCTGCTGCGACTGATTCTGCTGTTTCGCCATATCCGCTTTGGTTGCATCCGTCGGCACCGCTGTGCCCGGCTTCTGGTAACGAGTGAGATAGGGCATGAACGGCGTGACTTCGAACGGCATCTTTTCACGAGCGGAGAGCAGCGGGATTGCTTTGGCTTTGAGCAGTTCGACGTGATCGCTCCACGGATCGAGCTTCACGCGCGCGCCGATCGGGAGGGCGGAGATCTGGTCGATCTTTGAAGGATCGAGATTCGGAGCCGTGTCCATCAACTGCCCGGCGAGGAACACTTTGTTGCCCAGCCGTGGGTTGATTAGAGCCGTCAGATTTTTCGATTGGGCGTCCAGCTGCTTCAGGAAGAGGCCGGCGGTGCCGAGCTTGTCCTTGTACGGAGAATTCTTGAGCAGCTCGAGAGCCTTGTCGCTGGCCCTGCGCACCTCTTCGGGGCTGTCCTTGAAGGTGAAGTGGCTGAGCGCTTCGACGGTGGAAACGTTGGTCATATCGTTGAAGCCCCACTGATCGGTGGAAGGCTTGGTGACAATGATCTCGGCGAGTTCCTGGGCCAGCATAGTAGCCAGGCTGGCTTCATCGGGCAGCACGTCGAGAAGGCCGCGGCTCAACACGATGGTGTGGCCGATAGAGAACATTTCGAGAGTGCCGGTGGTCAGCACGCGGCAGTGGACTTCCGGTTGGATGTCGAGATTGTTCGTGACTTCGAGGTTGTTGACGACGGTTTCGAGAACCTTGTCGATGTCTCCTGGAGGCGAGAGCAGGCCTACGCGCTGTAGGCGGTCGAGAACGTTGACTTCCGCCTGATGCTGCCATTCGCGCTCGGCTTCAATCGGGGAGCGGTCCTGCGACTGCGCCACTTGGTCTTGCACGGCGTTGGGCGATTCAATCGTCAGCTCGCTGAACTCTTCCTGGCGGCCGACGTTCTTGAGGTTGTAGCCCCAGAGACGCGTCTGCGATTTGAATCGCACGTGGCTGCCGAGGAAATCTTTCAGGTCCGATTCCTGGCTGAAGATATAAGCAGGTAGCCAGAGGCCGGGCTGAACGTTCAAGCGCCAGCTGTCGAAGTGAAGATTGAAACCATTGATTCCTGAGACCGGGGTGTACACGCCGTTGAAGCGCACGATCGTGTAGCCCTGGTCTTCGGCCCAGACGCGACCTTTGAAGCGGCCTTTGCCGGATTTCGGAAGCGGCGTGAAATCGAAGACGAGGCACCGGACTTCGCCGAGAAATTCGCGGCGCACGTAGTCAATCTGGTAGTGCTGCCTGTCGAACCCGCTCGTATCGATGTAAATCATCTGCAAGAAGCCCTCGGGAATATACGAGGACGTGAACCAGCCGCCCATGTGCGCCAGGGGATTCACACTGTCTAACTTGCCCTTCTTCTTGGCGAGCATGGAATTATCCACGACGCCCTTGGCGAGATCGGCCTGGCCGAGGTAGTAATGGTCGCGAACCGGAATCGCGCCCATCTTGTCGTCCGGCTTCATATCCTGCACGTACGTCTCGATGATCGGATTATAGCGGCGAATAGTGGCCATCTCGTCGTGCTCGCGCGCAATCACACGGTCGATCGCCTGATCCACGGTCGTAACCGGACCTGCTGTCGTAGCGCCGGCTTGTGGACGAGTCTGATCGGCGGCGGTTGTCGTTGATTGTGCCGAAGCTGCGCCTGCCACAGCGCCCATGAGCAGAGTTGCCAGGATGAACTTCTTGGACGTGCGCATTGCCTTCCCCCCTCTTCCTTCTCAGTAAGCCAATGCAAAAGTGATGTGGACGATAGCCGGAAAATCTACCGCTTGACCCTCTTGCTGAGCCGGCTTGAAGCGAATTTGTTTCGCTGCAGCCTGCGCTGAATCATCCAGACCATAACCCAGGCCCTGAACAACGCGCAGGATTTGAACGTTACCGCCAGCAGTGAATACAACCTGCAATAAAACGTCACCTTCGATTTTCTTGTTCTTGGCTTCGTCGGTGTAGACCGGTTTGGGCTTGAACAAGATTTCCACAGGTGTCGTCTTCGCTGTGGTTGCTGCTACCGGCTTTGCCTTGGGCGCTGGCGCGGCCGTCGCTTGGTCCGCGAAGCCCGACGACTGAACCTGGCCGTGGTTGCCGCCCCCGCCTGAACCGGTTGCAACTCCGTTACCAAATCCGGAGCTTGCGACTACACCCTTTGCACCTTTTGCGCCGCCGGTTCCATTTCCGTAACCGGGGCCCGTAGGCATATCATACGCGCCCTTGGCAGCAATGTTAGGCGAACGATTGGTCTGCCCATTGGCAGGAACGCCGTTTGGATCGCCGAATCCGCCGGTTTGAACTTCTTCACGCGGCTTCCGAAGTGTGGGAATTGCAGAGCTGCCCATAGAAGGAATGGTCTGGTCTGGGTAAGCCTTTGCGACATCCGGAGTATCAGGCGCTTTCGTGTTCTTTTTGGCGGTAGCTGGTTTCGCGATTGGCGAAGAGAAAACCGGATTGATGATCTTGGGTTTTGGAGCCTCGACCGGGACCGGTTGGGGCTTGGGTTCAACCTTCGCCACCTTCACAGGGGCCGGTTTCACTACCGGCTTCTCAACCGGCTTCGGTTGCGGTTTCCAGGGTTCTACGACAGGAGCCTCAATCGGTGTCGTCCAATATCGCTGAACCATTTCCATCTTCTGAGGCATGAGAAGAGGTATGACTAAAATGATGGTTAGCGCCAGGCACTCGATACCGAACCCAGCACCAAACGAACCCCAGCGAGCTTCGCCGTCCGGGAGAAGAGACTCATTGAATACCGCTCGATGTGTTACCCGCGCCATGACTTTCTCCGTGCCGTCCTCACTAGGATGCGCCGAGACAGAAGAACGGCGTACATACTTTAGTACTAGACTACGGGGCTGGGCGGAATGGGACTGAAGTACCATTCTATCCCCAGTCGTGCTGAAAGCGATAACCCAATGGATAGCGCTTGCGTAACGGTAAGCCCCGCCCGTCTCAGATTGGGAATTTGCACGGCTGTTGGCTGCTCCTTGGTAAGCAGGTTTAAACCCAAACTAGGGCGTTGGGTTGCAAAGGCTACCGTGTTCTGAACGTGTTTGAGTTGGGGGAGACGCAGCGGTGGCATAGCATGAGCTTCGCATGATGCTGTAATCGGCCCCTTGCCGGAATACATGAAACCACCCAGAAACCACGTTGGAAAACCACCAGCGCCAAGGGGGGCAAGGAGCTGGTTCTATTAAGGCTAATAAGAAAATAATCCGAGGGCACGGCTGGATTGGGCAACCGTGCCCCCGGGAGTGAGATGTATGACTCCGTTATTGCGTTGGCTCGACCACGATGAAGTTTGTGCGCCCACCGTGGTTGACAAGCAGAAGCACCGGCTTTTTCCCGAAGCTTGAGATCGCCTGGTTGTACTCGTCCACGTTGTGCACGGGCTTGTGATTCACTTCTTGAATCACGTCGCCGCGGCTAAGGCCGGTGGTAGCTGCAGGACTCGAGGGATCAACGTCCGTTACCACCACGCCCTGAGTGCCGGAAGGCAGATTCAGCTGCTGCGCGATATCCGGAGTAACGTTCTCCACGTTTACCCCTTCGAGCGCGCCGTTGCCCTTGGCTTCCTCGCCTTCTTCTTTCGCGGACTTCTCTGGCAATTCACCCAGCTTGATGGTCATGTCCTGCATTTTGCCATCGCGCCAGACAGTGAGCTTCACCGGAGTTTCCGGCGGAGTCTGCGAGACGCGCAATGTAAGCTGGTTGCGTGAATCCACCGGCTCGCCGTTGAGCTTCAGAATTACGTCGCCCTTCTTCAATCCCGCGCGTGCAGCAGGTGTGTTCGGCGAAACGTCGCCGACCAGTGCGCCACCCGCTTGCTCGAGGCCGAAGGCTCGCGCCATTTCCGGCGTTACGTCCTGGATGTAGACGCCCAGATAACCACGCACCACTTTGCCGTGCGTTATGATCTGGTCCATCACGTTCTTCGCCAGGCTGATCGGAATTGCGAATCCGACTCCCTGATTGCCGCCGCCTCCACCCGTCAGAATGGCGGTATTGATTCCCACCAGATTGCCGTGCAGATCGATCATCGCGCCGCCCGAATTTCCGGGGTTGATCGAAGCGTCGGTCTGGATGAAATCCTCGTAGTTCTCGATGCCCAGTCCGCCGCGCCCTGTGGCGCTGACGATTCCCATCGTGGCCGTTTCGCCGATTCCGAATGGATCGCCAATCGCGAACACGAGATCGCCCACATGCAACGTGGTCGAGTCACCGAGTGGAAGCGTCGGCAAACCGCTGGCGTTTATCTTCAGAACTGCTACGTCCGTCTTCGGATCGGTGCCGACGAGCTTGGCCTGAAACTCACGCCTGTCGCTCAGCTGCACTTTGATATCGGTGGCGCCGTCAATCACGTGATTGTTCGTCAGAATCGTGCCGTCCGGGGTAAGAATCACGCCCGAGCCGAGGCTCTGTTCGCGTTGCGGCCGCGGCTGTGCCGGCCCGAACTGATCGCCAAAAAATTGGCGGAAAAATGGATCGTTGCCGAAGGGATTCATTCCCTGCCTCTGCTTCACAACTTTGGATGTGTGAATGTTCACCACCGCGGGAAGCGCGGGCTTCAGCACGGAAGAAAATCCGTTCGTGAAACTACCAAGACTGATCGGCAGCGCTTCTTTGGCCATCGGCACCGTCACCGGCGCCGCGCCTACCACTGCGCGGCCTGTCCAGTTCTTGAGCGATGACGCCAGGAGCCCGCCGCCTATCAGCGCCGCGAGAAGTATCACCGTCGCGGCCCATCGGCGAATTTGAATTGTGTCGTTCTTCATGGCTATCTCTTCTTTCTCCTTTAATCTTTCCTGCAATTTCCTCTCGCTCCGGGCTGTCTCCCGTTTCGCGCGCGAGTGGCTATTTTATATCGGTACAGTGAGAATTAGACGCAGCTCACGATAATTTGTTATTCATGCCCGCGCGAGAAGCGCGGAATCATTAATTGGAATTATTCCAAACAACGAACACGAGGCGAAACACATAATTTGCGCGCGCTTCGCCTTGTGAGGTATGCGAGCGAATTGGAGTCCACGCCTCGTACGGAATGCCCCTGGGGTCGAACCGCTGCAGGTTCGCTGACTTCCAACACCCTCACAATATATGATGCGGGCGCGCGATTACGAGTTAGCCGCCTCGTACGCCTTGGCAGGCGGCCATCGGCTGACCCTAACTATTCTCGTTTCAGTGCGTCAAAGAAATTCTTGGGCCCCGCCTGAATCCGTCCTATTCTCTCCGTCCGGGACGTAGCAGTTTTTGAAAAGGAGATTCGAATGATTCGAAAAATGATTGTCCTTGCCGGCTTGAGCGCGTTTCTGCTTGTCGCTGCGCGACCCGCCGTATCCGCTACGGGCTCGACCGATGTCGCGTCGCCCGCCACTGAGGGAACCCTCAAGGCACTCACCGCCGTGGCCGGCGCCGGCATCATGGAGACGCACACCTATCAGTTTCTCGAAGAGTTGAGCGACGACATCGGAGCACGCGTCACCGGGTCGCCCGAAGCGGGGCGCGCGGTCGAGTGGGGCGTTGAAAAGATGAAAGCGATTGGCCTCGAAAACGTCCACACGGAGTTCTGGGAACTCTCGCGCGGATGGACACGCCTTTCCGCGGAGGCGTCGATCGAGTCGCCGATTCACCGCCGCGTGATGATCGACGCGATGGGCTGGGTCGGCTCTACGCCCGCAGGCGGCGCGGAAGCGGACGTCGTGGAGGTGAACAACTATCAGCTGGAGCAGGAGCTGAAGGATAATGTGGGGAAATGGCGTGGCAAAGTGCTGCTGATAGTGCAGAAGGGTGAGAAACCGAAAAGCGGATTCGCGTCGTTTGCTAGGTTCGGCGATTTTCTGAAAACCGCTCATCAAGCTGGCGCCGTGGCTGTGATCGGCGGGCAAGGCGGCCGGAAATCCGAAGGAATGCACCTCACCCATACTGGCGCGCTCGGGTTCAACACCTACTTCGACATTCCGGTAGTCAGCATGGCCGCTGAGGATCAGGAGCAGATTGAACGCTACATCGAGCGCGGCAAAACGGTGCGGATCAAGATTAACGTCCAAAATCGCGTGACTGACGGGCCGGTTCAATCCGCGAATGTAGTGGGCGAAATTCGCGGCACGCAGAATCCCGAACAAATCGTCGTCGTTGGCGGCCACCTTGATTCCTGGGATCTCGCGTCAGGGTCCACGGATAACGGCTGCGGATCTTCCGTCACGCTCGGAGCTGCCGAGGCAATTCTGAAATCCGGTTTCAAGCCGCGCCGCACGATTCGCTTCGTCCTGTTCACGGGCGAAGAAGAAGGGCTGCTTGGTTCGCTGGCCTACACAAAAACTCACCAGAATGAGATGGCCAATCACATCGCGGCCGTGATTCTTGATTTTGGCCAGGGCCCTGTGACCGGCTTTCAAATGGGCGGCCACAACGATTTGATCCCCGAAATGCAGAAATTCGCCGGAACGCTGCAGGCTTTCGGAAATCTCGAAGTGGACGACGAGGCCGAATTCGGAACCGACACCGGTCCGTTTATTCTGGAAGGTTTGCCGGGCATCAACCTCAATCAGGATTCGCCGGACTACAAATACACGCATCACTCGGCTGTCGACACGTTCGACAAAGTAAAGCCGGATGTGCTGGATCGCAACGCGACTGTGATGGCTCTCACCGCCTTCTGGATTGCCGACCGGACCGATCGCTTTGCGAGCCCGTGGCCGAGAGCAAGGACGGCTCGCATGCTTACCGAAAAGCACGATGATGTGTTTCTGAAACTTTTCGGCTTGTGGCCATTCGGCAATCTCGGAAACGAAGCGGAGAACCAGAACTGACGTGCAATCCTTGGAGCTTTGTAGGTTGCGGTTTAACCGCCGGCATTGATAGCAACCGGGCAGATGGGCTTTGCCCGTGAAGCAGGTTTCAGCGAGGGCGTTCGCATGAAACTGAATGGATCGCTTCGAGCAGGTACTGCCGCAATCGTCGCGGCCCTGGCTGTTGGGTTTCCGGCCCTTGCGCAAACCCCCGCGCAGGAAGGTGCGCCGGCCGCGCGGTCAGCCGGATCGCCGCCGCGCTACATCAACGTAGTTCACGAAAGACTCAAGCCCGGTCGAGACGCAGCCTACGACGGCATGTTGTCGAACATTCGCGACGACTACGAGCGGTTCAACATTCCTGCCTACTGGATTGAGATGAAGTCGATGACGGGCCCCGACGAAAGCTTCGCTTTGAATTTTGGCGACTCATTCGGTGATCTTGAAAAAATGGGGGCTGGCATGGCTGCAGGTGTTGCAGCTCATCCCGAGCTTGCCGGCCTGCAAGACCGTTTGCTGGCGGAAAATACCTCGAGCGTTACGAACTTCATCGCCGAGCGAATGGATGCTCTGGGGTCTCGCGCCGCCACGATCAACTTTGCAAAAATGCGCATGCTTCAGGTGACAGTCTTCCACATTCGCCCTGGCCACGAAGGCGAGTTCGCAGAAGCCGCGAAGAGCATCGCATCGGCTTACGAGAAAGTCGCGGGCAGTCCGGCGTGGGTGCTCTATGCGGTGCACTCGGGCGCGCCGGTGCCGTGTTACTTGATGCTCACAACGCTCAGTTCATTGAAGGACGAAGATGATGCGGCAGCACGCCGCGGGCCTGCGATGGAGGCAGCCGGGGCAGCCGTCCAGCAGCGCCTGCAGGAAATCGCGCGCTCGGCGTACGATTCGATCGAAACGAACATCTACGTCGTCAACCCGCTCCTAAGCCACATGCCAAGAGATTTCACAGCCGAGGATCCGGCGTACTGGATGCCAAAAACCGCACCGGTCGCGGCGGCAAAGGACTAACAGTAAGACGGCAGCCTTCCTGCCCACGCCTTGGGCTGTTACACTCTAGCTTACAATGGTTTCGAATATGCAAAGCGCCGTGATCAAAGATCCAAATATTCTTGGTGGGGAGCCCATCTTTCGCGGAACTCGGGTTCCGTTCAAGGTGCTGACCGAGTATTTGGAAGGCGGCTCGACGCTCGACGAATTTCTTGAGCAGTACCCCAGCGTAGCCCGCGAACTCGCAATCGCCGCCATTGAAGAAGTTAAATTCTCAACTAATCAGCCGCGCGATTAAAAACGCCGCCGCTGCCGCCAAGCCGCCGACAATTACCGTCTGCAATCCGCCGCGCAACGGCTTTACTCCCGTGAAGTGCCCTTTGATCGCGCCAAAAACGAAAAGCGCCGCGAGCGTCACCACAACGCTTACCCACAGAGCCGGCATCACTTCCTTCATTAATATGTACGGCGCGAGAGGCACAAGCCCGCCGACGATATAGGACGCCGCAATCGTAGCCGCGCTCCGCGCTGCACGTGCCGGGTCCGGCGCTTCCAGGCCCAACTCGAAGCGCATCATGAAATCCACCCAGCGCTTCTGATTCGAAATGATTGCATCCACCACGGGCGCCATCTGCGCTTGCGATAGTCCATATTCGCGAAAAACTTTTGCCACTTCTTCCGTCTCGATCTCAGGCAGCTCCACCGTCTCGCGGTATTCGCGATCGAGCTCTGATGCATAATGCTCGGAATCAGTTTTTGCGGCGAGGTAGCCGCCCAGTCCCATCGCAATCGAGCCTGCGGCAATTTCGGCAAGTCCGGCAGTGACGATAATTCCGGTGCCTTTCGCTAATACCGCGGCAGCGCCTGTGAGTCCTGCGGCCAGCGCGAAGGGCACAGTGAGCCCGTCGGACATTCCAATCACGATGTCGCGCACGGCGGCCGTGGCGGTGAAATGTTTCTCTATATGTTCGGTGGCCGGCAAATTTTGCTCCTTCGCTGCATCTTCCTTAAATGCAAATGGCCGCAAAAGCGAATCAAGATTAAATATGAGGACGTATACCGTTGCGCCCGCGGAGGCGCGTATAATTATGAGGCAGGATAGGAAAATCAGGAGGTAGTTTCAATGACCACCACTTCTGGACAAGGAGCTGCTCCCCAGATGACTTTCACGTTGCCGCCTTTGCCGTACGCTTTTGACGCGCTCGAGCCGTACATCGACGCGAAAACGATGGAGATTCATCACGATAAGCATCACGGCGCGTACGTCACCAATCTCAACAAAGCCCTCGAAGGACATGCGGATCTTCAGAAGCTTTCCGTTGAGGAACTGCTCGCTCAGATCAACAAAGTGCCTGAAAACATCCGCACGGCCGTCCGCAACAATGGCGGCGGGCACATGAATCATTCCATGTTCTGGAAAATTATGAAGAAAGGCGGCGGAGGCGAGCCTTCGGGCGAACTGGCCACCGCAATTAATTCGGCCTTCGGCACCTTCGCGGATTTCAAAACGAAACTCAACCAAGCGGCGACCACACGCTTTGGCTCCGGCTGGGCTTGGCTGCTTTTCCGCGATGGCAAGCTCGTGATCGAGTCAACCGCCAACCAGGACAATCCCATCATGGACGGCGGCAAGGCGTTTTTCGGCCTCGACGTATGGGAGCACGCCTACTACCTGAAGTATCAAAACCGCCGGCCGGAATATATCGAGGCTTGGTGGAACACCATCAACTGGCCGCAAGTAGCTGAAAATTTCGCCCACGCCAAGAAGTAGTTCTCACGAAGCTTGCACATCGATATCGGTATCGCGGATTCGCCCCGGTGATTTTTGCCGGGGCGGTCTGCTTTACTATGGATGTGCTTGCGTAGCGCCTATGTCATCGTCTTCGGCACTCGCAAAGGAGTTGCACGTTTGCACGGGAAGAGAGTCCTTTTAATTCCGCTGTTGTTCCTCTGCGCTTTTTCAGTCGCAGCGCAACGGCCACCAAGAAATCCCGAAGATCGAGCGCAATTCTTCCATGACATCACGGTTGGCCCTAACGGTACCGCGAACGTGGTGCAATGTTTCGGCTGCAACGTTCACATTCGCGGGCATGTCACCGGCGACGTTATGACGATCGGCGGCAGTATTTATATTTCCGGCTTGGTTGACGGAAATGCGCTGGCCGTGGGCGGCCATATCGAATCGCAATCGGGAGGCGAGTTGCAAGGACACGCCGCGGCCATCGGCGGCTACGTAACGCAAACCGGTGGCGGCAAAATCGACCGGGAATCAGTTTCGACGCCCTACGCGATTGTCCCGGGACAATATCGGCCCACCGCGCCTGGCATTGCTTTTCTGATCGTCACAAATCTCGTTTGCGTCGGCCTCGCATGTCTGCTGTTGCGCGAAAAACGCGTCAACAATACCGGCTGGACGATCTGGAATCGCACGAACATGGTGTTGGTCACCGGCGTAGTCGTGCTCTTTATCGCCTGGGGGTTCGAAACTCTGGGCGAGCGTCTGGGGCGCGCCGAAGTTCCCGCGAACACATTGCTCGTTCTGATTCTCGGCGTGCTCGGTTCGGCGGGCGCCACCGGGCTGGGACGCCTAGTCGCGGGAGTTGCATTCCCCGGCTTCAAGGCGGTGCCTGGGACGCTCGCGGGAATTTTTGCGCTCTCGATGCTCGAAGTGATTCCTCTGCTCGGATTTTTCGTTTTCGTGATTGGGTTGCTGCTCGCGCTGGGCGCCGCAATCGTCAGCGGCTTCGGCGCCCGCGCCGTCCCGTCCCCGGAAGAGCAGGCCCACCCGCTGCAATAGCTACTAGTGCGCCCAGATCTTCGCCGGATCGCTCTCGAACGGGTACACATGCACCATCCACCCGAAAACCTGCGGCCGCCACACGCCTCCCGCTTGCTCACACGCGGCTTGCGTTGAAATCGACCCGCGGAATCCAAACTGCTTCAGGTTCACTTGCTGCAATTCGGTTCCCTTCTGCGGCATGCACAAATTCACGTGCTTGTGCCAGCGCGCCACGCTCAACGGTACGCGTTCGTTCAGCTCCTCCTCAGTTGCTCCCTTCGGCGCCGTGTACATCGCGCCTTCGAGTTGATAGCCGTCGCCTACTTTTTTGTAGAGCAGCGACGTTGGGTGCTCGGGATAGAAGCCGAATCGCGCCTCGAGTGCATACTGGTAATTCGTGAAGTGATAGTGTTCCTGCGGCACGTTAGGCAGGAAGATTTGAAAGCCTTCCGCCAGCGCCACTTTGTAATCGCGGTATTTCTCGATTGCCGGACGCAGCTGCGTCAAAATCTCCGCTGCTCGCTTTTCATCCGCTGCATTCGCAGGACGCAAATCTGTCATGAACATATGCGCGCCCATGTTCATGTCGTGGTCGGACATGTTGCCCGACATCGCGTCATTTGCCGCGCGCGCTTCGGGACTCGCGTCTTGCTTCTGCGCCCCGCCCATATCCATCCCGGCCATGCCTCCCTGGTCATGATTCTTCTGGCTCTGCTCCTGGGCGCCCGCCGCCGTCGTAATCAGTAGTGCACCTGCAATCAGTACGGTTTTTATGGTCGTTTTATTAAGCATTAGAAATCTCCTGCCTATAAATACGTCTTGCCAATCCCGAAGTTTCAGTTTCGCACAAGCGATTTGCTCAAGTGACACTGCCTTACGATTTTCACCACACCAGCCGGTTGGCAAAGGGACCGGCCTTCACTTCTCGGCCCCATTTTGGTCCCGCGAAACAGCGGCGAACGGTTTTGTAGCGCCGGTCTTTAGACCGGCAGGTTACCATCTCATCCCCCGCCAACAAAAAGAGGAGGCTCGTTGTGCGGACGAGCCTCCCATGAAGATGTAGCGGGGTACGCCTACATCTATTAGCCCGAGGCGAGTCCCATCGCGCGCCGGGCCCATTGCCATCATCTAACCCTTCCCGCCTCCAAAAGTTGCGCCGCCAATCGTCGCGCCGCCAAGCGAATGGCGCGTTCTTTGGAAGCGCCCACCGCACGCCTGCCCGTCCCGCCGCACAGCAACTTTCATACCACCGCGTACGTTAAATTTTCGCTTCCTCCCAATCAATATTTCACCTTACGCCGCCGCGCCACTTGACGCGGACATTGAAATCTGTAAACTGCGATTTCGCCCATGGCGACTACGCCCAACCCGCTCGACGAGGCCCTGCAGGACTTCCAGTTCCCGCAGCGCGAAGCCGCGTTCTTCTATGGCCTTTTCCTTCGCGGCCATTCCGCCGACGAACTGCGCCGCGACATTCGCGTCCCCGCTGCGGTTCTCGCCAAGTGGGATCGCGAATCCGAGCGCCAGCCTGAGCTTCGTTCCGTTCTGGAACGCGTCGTCCAATACCGCCAGCACGTCCTCGCCATTTTCGAAAATCTGCTCTGCCACGATTCCACTACGCAACGCCTGCAGTAGGCTCGCGGACCGCAGCATCTGTCACCCCTGATCGCGCCGATCTGTGTAAGAAAATGCCAAAAACCGGCCGCGCCTATCGCCCATTTTCGTCTTCATTACCGATTCAGAGCGTGCCCCTCCGGTATTACACAACTATTACAAACACATTCGCGCGTCCCTGCTAGTCTAATCCGGCACCGGGGCGATTGAAGAGACAGGAGAAGCGTGTGGCGATTCAACTCGAAGATCTAAAAAAGAAGCAGGCGGCCGACAACGAAATCAACTGGATCACTGCTTCGTTCATGATGCTCTTCCATCTCGGCGCCATCGTGGCTCTGTTCTTCTTCACCTGGAAAGCGTTTTTCGTAGCCGCATTTTTCTGGTGGCTCGCCACCAGCGTCGGCATCGGCATGTGCTACCACCGCCTGCTCACGCATCGCGGCTACAAAGTTCCCAAGTGGCTCGAATACACGATGACGGTCTGCGCCACGCTCGCCCTCGAAGGCGGCCCGATTTTCTGGGTGGCCACGCATCGTATTCACCATCAGCATTCCGACCAGGAAGGCGACCCGCATTCTCCCATCGACGGAAAATGGTGGGCGCACATGGGCTGGATTCTCGTCGGCAAATCCATGCACCACGATACGACCACGCTCTCGCGCTACGTCCCCGACCTCGCGAAAGATAAGTTTCACGTCTGGATCACGAAATACCACTACATTCCAATCACAGTGCTCGGCTTCATCCTTCTCGCCATCGGCGGACTTCCCTTCGTCCTTTGGGGAATTTTCGCGCGCACCGTCGCCGGCCTGCATTTCACCTGGCTCGTCAATTCCGCCACCCACTCCTGGGGCACGCGCCGCTTCAAAACGCGTGATCTCTCAACGAACAGCTGGTGGGTCGCCATCCTAAGCTGGGGCGAAGGCTGGCACAATAATCATCACGCGCATCCAGTCTCCGCACGCCACGGCCTCCGTTGGTACGAAATTGATTTCAATTGGTACGGCATCTGGCTCATGAACAAATTGGGCCTAGCCCGCGACATCTACCGCGTCAAGCTCTCCGCACTGAGAACCTACACCGCGCCCAATCACATGGAAGCCAACGCTCCAGCCGTTGCATCAGCCGCCTCGGCCGCAATCGCCGTAGCCGCCTCCGAATCCAAACTCGTCTCCGCCTAGGCATTCGGTTCTTCCGCATGGGCGCGGCATGCCGTGTCCGAACACCATACTCGGCACAGCCCCGCCCTTCAATCGCGCTTGGCCTCTTTCGTCTCCTCATTTCAAATTTGAATTCTTCAATTTGAAATCACCGTTTCGTTTGTAGCACCCTTTGACTTGCTAGAATTTCCCTCATGACCTTCACCAAGCGCCTTCGCGAAGGCGTCCGCCGCGGCGAAATCACCTGCAGCGTCCGCATCTGGACGCGTCCCCACGTCAAAGTTGGCGCGCGTTACCGCATGGAAGAAGGCGCCATCGAAATCGATTCCATCGAGCCGATCGGCTTCCCCGATATCACTCCACAACTGGCCCGCGCCTCAGGATTCCTCGGCGTCCTCGACCTGCTGAAAGTCGCCAAACACGGCAAAGGCGAAAATATTTACCTGATTCGCTTCCACTACGTCCGCCCACGCAAACAATCCACTCGTCAAAGCCGCGCTTAGCCAGCAGACTTCCGTCCTTCGCTCGCGCACACCATCATGCAAAGGTCAGCGTCGTAGGCGCGGCACAAGGAATAAGCGCGCAGCGTCCGCACCTTTCGCGGCGCATTTCCCGCGAGCCTTTGATGCGCTTGCTGCTTTTGCTTCATTTCAAATTTGAAATTTTCAATTTGAAATCGCCGTTTCCCTTGTAGCGCCCGGCTTGGCCTGAGGAACGAAGGGAGCAAAGCCGCGCGTTTTGTTTTCCGCCGCACAGAGGCGCACGCGGACGCGTGGCGCAGTGGAGGGATCTGCTTTTGCCTTCATTTGAAATTTGAAATTTTCAATTTGAAATCGCCCTTTCCCTCGTGGCGTCGGCTTGCCCTGAGGAACGAAGGGCATCCTGCCGGCTCTTTTGACTTTTTGCGGGTACTCGGTCCTTGTAGGTCACGGCTTCAGCCGTAACACAACCCTTACCCGCGCGAAGCGCGCTCCAAGAACAGAGCGAAGCGAGGTTCCTGCCCTCCTTGCACCAGTGCTATCATCGCGCCGAAATGCTCCGCACCTCCACTCCATCCCAGCAGCTCTCCCGCTTCCTCGCCAAATACACGCCAAAAATCGCCGCCCAAGCCCGCCGCGCCCTCGCCAAAATGCGCAAGCTCCTCCCGGGCTCCATCGAAATGGTCTACGACAATTACAACGGCCTCGTAATCGGCTTCGGCCCCAACGACAAGCCATCGCTGGCAATTTTCTC
Source organism: uncultured Acidobacteriota bacterium (assembly GCA_963729525.1). Taxonomy (GTDB): domain Bacteria; phylum Acidobacteriota; class Terriglobia; order Acidiferrales; family UBA7541; genus Palsa-295. The sequence continues at coordinate 122,871 of CAVSOB010000001.1, read as the reverse complement.
GATCCTCTTAATGCCCAATCACGTCACGCTCTGCTTCCTGCAAGGCTCCAGCCTCCCCGACCCCAATCACCGCCTAAAAGGCAGCGGCAATCTCGTCCGCCACGTCCGCCTCGTTCCACCCAGCGTCCTCGACGATCCCGAAATCCTCGACCTCATTAACACAGCCCTCTACCGCGCTAAAGTTCCCATCAACCCAAAATCCCGCCGCCAACTCATCATCAAATCCATCTCAGCCAAGCAGCGGCCTCGCCGTCCCAAGCCCAAACGAAAATAATCCCCACATGCGAAGCGGAAAGCTTCTCAGTAGGGGCACGGCATGCCGTGCCCCTACGCGATTCTTGGCAGCGCGCTGCCATCGATAGCGCCGTTCCTTGGTACCGTTGGCCCCCAATCGGCGCCTCTCGGAAGAAATAAGCGCCGCGACCTTTCGCGGCGCATTTCCCAAGAGCCTTTGATGTCTTCTTGCGTGTCGCAGCCATCCGACCGCAAATAAACTCCTCCGTCATCTATCCCGAGTGATACCATCCCCACAGCCTCGGAATAGGAATAAGGAGCACCCATGCCCGAATCGAATCTCCAACTCTTCAAACGCTGGTTCGAAGAAGTCTGGAACCAGCGCCGCACCGCCACCATCACCGAACTTTTCGCCCCCCACGGAATCTCTCACGGCGTCGCAGAAGACGGCTCCGACCTCATCGGCCCCGGCGCATTCCTCCCATTCTACGAACGCTTCCTCAACGCCTTCCCCAACATGAAACTGAAAGTCGAAGACGCCATCGCCGACGGCGACAAAGTCCTCATCCGCTGGTCCGCCACCATGCGCCACTCCGGCGACGGCCTCGGCATCGCCGCCACCAACAAACCCGTCGCCATCGGCGGCATGAGCCTCGCCAGAATCGCCAACGGCCAGCTCGTCGAAGCCTGGGACCAATGGGACAAACTAGCCATGCTCCAGCAAATCGGCGCCGTCCCAGCCTTCTCAGTCGGCCCAACTGCAAAATCCGCCAACGGCTAATTGCTCGTAAGTGAGAGCCGTCGGGGTTCAGTAGGCGCACGCCGTGGCCGAAGCCGACGCCGGGCACAATGCAGCCCGCCGATCGTGGTTTTGTACGATGGCATGGCGCATTGACCCCCGCACCACGCTGTCATCCCGAACGCAGTGAGGGATCTGCGTTCTTCCTCGATCTCGAAACTCGCGTGATGCCTGAGCCACTCCAAAAGTACAGTTCTAGGACTAACTGTCTCTGACCTCGTCCAATGGCCAGTCGAATTTATCTTCCCCTCCGTGCTACCGTGACCTGTGCCATACGACAACAAAATCGAGCTTCAAATCGCGCCGCCGGCTGGCGCGCAAAGGTCAGCGGCGGCGTACCACAGGAAATTTGGAGTGCGAGAGCTTGCTCTCGCTTTCATGGCGCGACGCTCGCCTCGCGCGCGCATCAACCCTTTTCAGCCGCTTAAGCTTCACTTAGAACTTCTAATCGCAAATCTGGAATTAGAATTCCTCGCAAGTCGCACAAAATTCAGCTTACTAACTTTTTCTAATCGCAAAAAAATCACAGTTTTTCATCCGCGTCCAAGCCGCTGTCGCATCCTAAGACCGTCCATCCGCACATTTCTAACCGCAACAGTCGTTTTACAGAATTTAGGTCAACCTGCTGCAAACAAGCGACTTACCAAATTTCTAACCGCAACAAGAAAGCACATTTCGTGTTTTCCGACTCAACGAGCGTGAGTCACGGGTCCCACCCGGCGAATCGCGAGCCACGCACTACGACCCGCGCCGCATTCCGCAGTACAATCCGCGCGAGGCCTCATGCCGATCGCTAGCCGCCGGAAGACCATCGCGTTTTTCGTCGCGCTGGGCGTGTGCCTTGTTGCAATCGCCGTCGCGCTCAACGTCGGCTGGATCATTCTCAATCGCCGCGAAGCTGTCCTGCTTTTTTTCGGCGTGATTTTTTTTGCGGCGATCATCGGCGGTATGATCGTCAACACTAGCTTCCTCGTCCGCGAAATCCGTCGCAACGAACAGCACGACAGCTTCATCAATGCCGTCACGCACGAACTGAAGACGCCGATCGCCTCGATTCGCCTCTATCTCGAAACGCTGCAGCGCCGCGAACTAGATGACGAGCAGCGCCAGAAATTTTACCGCCTGATGCTTCTCGACTCCGACCGGCTGCTCGGCACTGTCGAGCAGGTGCTCGCCGCCGGACAAAGCGGCCACAAATCTTCCGCCGTGTATCGCACCGACGTTGATTTCGAAAATCTCGTCCGCGAATGCATGGACCTCGCGCGCTCGCGCCATCACCTCGATGCGGCTGGGTTGCGCTACGAGCCGGACGTCAACGGTGCAAGCGGAGGGGTCTCGCAATCGAATGGCGCGGGCATCAAAGTCCAGGGCGATCCGGAAGAGCTTCGCACCGCAGTTTCGAATCTTCTCGACAACGCCATCAAATATTCCGTCGGCAACGTGGATGTTTCAGTCAGCCTCGAAACGCCGGACGAAAAACATGTCGAGCTGAAAGTTCGCGATCGAGGCGTCGGAATTCCGACGGACGAATTGAAGCGAATTTTCCGCCGCTTCTACCGTGTGCGCGGCCGCACTTCCGCCCGCGTGAAAGGGACGGGCCTCGGACTCTTCATCGTCCGTTCGATCGCAAAAACGCACGGCGGCAAAGTTTTCGCCGAAAGCGCAGGCGAAGGCCGCGGCACTACAGTGACGCTCGAACTCCCAAGGAGTCGAACGTGACGAAAGTGCTTATTGTCGAAGATGAAGCGCACCTTGCCGAGGGCCTCCGCTTCAATCTCCAAGCCGAAGGCTATGGCGTCGAAGTCACCGGCGATGGCGAGTCCGCCCTTAAGCGCCTGCTCGAATCGAATGGGAGCTTCGATGCCGTTGTGCTCGACGTAATGCTGCCCGGCATCGACGGTTTCGAAGTCGTCTCCGAATTGCGCAAAGCCAAGAATTTCATTCCGGTTTTGATTCTCACTGCGCGCGGCCGCCCCGAGGACGTGCTCGAAGGTTTCGGCGCCGGCGCTGACGATTATCTTTCCAAGCCTTTCGAATTGCCCATTTTTCTTGCGCGCCTTCAAGGGCTGCTACGCCGAAACGAGTGGCTGCGCAGCAGCAAAGCAGCTGCGCCAAGAACCGCGAAGGAAGCCGCGTCAAATTCTGCGAACGAGCGCGAAACGGTTTCCTTCGAAGGTAAGACAATCGACTTCGGCACGCTGGAACTTCGCACCGAGCGGAGCACGATCCAGTTGACCCTGATGGAAGCGAAACTGCTTCGTCACCTGATTCACAACACAGGCCGCAACGTCTCGCGCAAATCGATTCTCGAAGATGTCTGGGGACTTTCCGAAGACACGGACACGCGCGCCATCGACAATTTCATCGTGCGCCTGCGCAAGTACATCGAAAAAAATCCGGCAAAGCCGCGCCATCTTCTGACAGTGCGCGGGGTAGGCTACCGTTTTGTCGCCTAACCTATCAGCGAACGCAGGCGACGTTCGCCTCCAAGGAGTCTTCTCGCGCAGCCGGCAAGCGATCTTGCTTCCATTTCACAAACGCGAGCGCGCCAAGCGCCGCGACTGCTGGAAAACACACCACGACGTAACGTGGCTCAATCGTCTGCAACTGCGTGAGCAGCGCCGTGCGAATCACGAGGTAAAGAACGAGTACGGCGCATCCGGGATTCGACCGGTAGCGCCATGCGCCAACTGTTGCGAGGCCAATGTACGCGAGGTTCAAGAGACCAAAAATCGCGGCAGCGCCGAACTCCGCCGGGTTCGCGCGCCACTGATCGCCCATCGGCCAAAGTTCTCCCGAATAGCGCAGCACGTCAACCCGCGGTGTGAACCAGGTCGCGAACGCGCGCTCGATTGGGATCAGCGCAAAGGTGCGAATCGGATGCGCAGCGGCACGCGCGCGAGCCAGCGCTTCGAATTTGCGATCGAGCGATGGAGTCAATTTCAAATCGCTGTTGTAACTCGCGAGAAGATCCGCGACGCGAGCCCGTTCCGTCGCGGAATCGAACGCAGCGTCAGGGATCGCGTCCATCGGAATCGGTTTCTTTCCGAGTGCCCACGTCACGCTGTACGCATCGCGGTTGCGCATCATCCAAGTGTGAGTCCACGCGTAAAAACCGCGCGGCATGTAATCTCCCGCGGCTTCGGCATAGCGCGGCGCAAGAAACTCGATGCGGCCCAGAGTTCGCGCGTTCCGCGCCGCCCACGGCGTGAGTGCGGCGAGCAAGCCGACTGTCATCCACGCGCCAGCCAGCGCGAGCTTCGGCCACTCCGGCATGCGCCGCCAGCGAACCCAAATTACGATTGCGGCAGCAGCGAGCACGAGCGGCGTTTCGGGCCGCACCAGTGTTCCGAGTCCGGTGATAAAGCCCGCCAGCGCAAACGCACCAGCCAGTCTTCGCACCACGGTTTGTTGTTGCCCGGGTCCCGTATCAAGCGTATCGGTTGTGTGCACGGCCGACGTGCCGAAATAGGAGTCGCTGAAGATCCATACAAGTATCAGCAGCGCGAGCGTTGTGAAAAATGCCGCGAGAGTTTCGGTGACGATCGCCGCAGTGTAGCTCGCGGTGAAGGGACACAGCACAGCGAGCCACAGCGCGATTGTTGCAGCGAGAGATTTTTTCGCAGCAGGCGCGATTCGAGCCGCAATCAGCGCAGCGAGAACGCAGGTGACAAGATCAATTGCGGCTTGTGCGAGCATCACCGCGATCCGAGTGCGACCGAAAACGGAATAAACCGCCGCGAGAAATACCGGATACCCCGGCATTCGCTGGTCAACCGGCATCAGGTGCCCGTTGACGAACAGGCCGTAAATGCCGTGGTCGAGCCAATTGCGCGCCAACTCTTCGTAAAATTTCGTGTCGCCCGAGTAAAACGAAAAATGAAAGATGAAATACAGCCTGAGCGCAAGACCGCAGAGCAGCGCCGCCACAAGATGCCAGTAGGAAATAGGCAGCACGCCCGCTCGCGCGCCACTGGAACTCGTTGCCATTCGAACCAGTCTATATGCGTCAATGCGTTTCGTCAGCGCGACGGGCGAAAAATCAGCGGGCGAATCGCGCGACCCGCGATTGCGGAAGAATCAGCGCTATCGTAAGATTGTTGCCACTGCACGCCACAACGGTTCCCCGGTAGCTCAACGGTAGAGCATTCGGCTGTTAACCGAAGGGTTGCTAGTTCGAATCTAGCCCGGGGAGCCATTCCTTACGATTTTGCGAACCAGGTAAAAACCATGACGAGCCTCTGGTCTTTCTCGATGTAGATGTATACGTACCGCCCATCCTTAAGTCCGGCCGGGCTGGCTTACGGCTTCCGCAGGAAGAAGCCGTGAGTCACACCGCTCGCGTCAGTGTATTGTCCCGTGATCCCCGCCGCTGGGTTGATGGCAAAGGCCAAGGTGCCCTGGAAGGCGCCAGTGCCTGCACCTGGAGCATCGAGCGTCGTGAGGGTGCCGTCCTTAGCGCGCAAGAAGCCGTGCAACACATTACTCGCGTCAAGGTAGTATCCCGCGATCGCCCCCGCCGGGTTGACGTCCTGGGGGAGGGTGCCCTGGCCGAACGCTGTGCCCGCGCTTGCATCGTCGAACGTTGTGATACTGCCGTCGGCAGCCCGGACGAAGCCGTGATACACAGTGCGCGTGTCAAGGTAGGTTCCCGGGATCGTCCCCTCCGAGTTGATGCCTGTGTTGATGGTGCCCTGGCCAGCACCTGTGCCCGCACCCGGAGCGTCGAACGTCGTGAAGTTGCCGTCCTTAGCGCGCAGGAAGCCGTGATAAACATCGCTGGCGTCAAGGTAGTATCCCGCGATCGCCCCCGCCTCGTTGAGGCCTTCGGCGAGGGCGGTGAAAGTGCCCTCGCCAGCGCCTGTGCCCGCACCCGGAGCGTCGAACGTCGTGAAGTTGCCGTCCTTAGCGCGCAGGAAGCCGTGATAAACATTGCTGGCGTCAAGGTAGTATCCTGCGATGGCGCCCGATGGGTTGATGTTCGCGGCGATGGTGCCCTGATCGGCGCTAGTGCCCGCGCCCGGGGCATCGAACGTCGTGAAGTTGCCGTCCTTAGCGCGCAGGAAGCCGCGAGCCACACCGTTCGTGTCGAGGTAGTATCCCGTGATCGCCCCCGCCGAGTTGAGGCTCTGGGCGATGGTGCCCTGGAAGGCGCCAGTGCCCGCGCCCGGAGCGTCGAACGTCGTGATGCTGCCGCCTTTAGCGCGCAGGAAGCCGTGCAACACATCGCTCGCGTCCAAGTAGGTTCCCAGGATCGCTCCCTCCGAGTTGATGTCGTCGATGAAGGTGCCCTGGCCAGCGCCTGTGCCCGCGCCCGGGGCATCGAACGTGGTGAAGCTCTGCGCACGAGCGCTTGCGGAAAGGCCCAGTGTGCACAGGGCCAAGCAAAGGGAGAGCGCTCCTTTCCGTGGGACGGCCGAACAGAATTGGGCAAAAGGAAACGTACACATTGCCAAGAACCGAAACACGTTGCTCATGGGACTATCCTCCTGATTTTCGTTCGAATATCCGTGTTTTCTTCGCAAAGAGAGAGCTGGGAACCAACCCCGAAAGCCCAAACACCGTGGGGAAAATTGTTTTGCGGTTCAGTGATTACTCGCTGAAGCGCGGAGCGTAATACGAAGGGCGACCCGAGAGCGACAGAAACGCGGTGGGTAGGACCGCTGAATGCAGTCAGATGCTGCGCCCTGATTAAAGCATTTGTCAAGACACAGATTTGATAGTACTGTGGAAAGTGGAAAGTGGAAAGTGGAAGTGGTTCTTGGGCTTCGCTTTTATTGAGTGACGAGCCTCTGGCCCTTCTCGATGTATACGTACCGCCCATCCTTGAGTCCGACAAACCCTAGGTCTCCGCCGCGGAGAGCCTTGCGGACTGAGACGGCTTCGCCAGATTTGATGTTTATGCGGAAAACATCGACCGTGTAGTCGATATCGTTGCTCCGCAGCAGTTCGAGCACGATATCGCCGTCATCACTGAAATCCAGCGCATGAATCTGAACGAGGTGATATCCGTCCTCCATTGAAATTTTCTCAACTATGTCGCTTATGCTGCGATCGGCGAGGACGACTCCGTTGCGGTCGGTAACGACGGCTTCGCGATTCGTGGGAGCATAGAAATAAACTTGATCTTTCGTGACGCGCAGCGTCGTCTCTCCAAATTGGCCGCCCTCGTGGAAGGAATCTCCGCCGTCCTTCAAAGCACCAGCTGGAATCATGACCTTTTGTACGCTCCCATCGCGGCTGTACTCGACCAGAAGAGGATAGTTGGGAGCGTACGGGCCGTTCGGAAGACTGCGTTCCCCGAGGATAAAAACCGCGTCGTCGTCTTTGCTATATGCGATGGCTTCCACACACTGCGGAGCCGGGTCCCAGCTTTTCAGCAATTTCCCCGAAAAATCATAAGTCAGAATCGTCTCTCGAATATTGGAATTCGTCCCGAAGTTCAATATGGCGGCTATTAGAGTCGTCCCATCGGGTCCGGCCGTCAAGCTTTCGACGTAGCAATCCTTAATGCCTGGAAAGTCCTTGGCTATATCGATGTCTGCGCCGCGTTGATGACCGTCTGCGTAGGCTCGAACCACACGGTCCAGGGAGCAATTGCCATCAAAAAATAAGACTTCGTTCGTGGAGTCCCAGCGCGGTAGCCCGGTCGGCTTCAATTCTTGCGCGCCTGCCTGCGTGCTGAGAAGGGTTGCTACTGCTATTAGAAACAGCGGAGAGATGAGCGGTCTTGTTCGCGGCATTACGGTCTCCCCATACGCGCCAATTATGAGTGGTTGTTAATTGTAGTCCCCATTGCATCTCTTTCAATTGCAGCGCTCTGAACGCCAATCCGAGCGTCGATAATGCTTCGGACCGGATAGGTGTCGAGAAATGCTTCCGCACCACCTATCTCAAAATGGGACACTTTCTTCTAGCTCACCCAATTTTCACGCGCCGGCCCGAGAAGCGTCGCACGCACAGTGGCATGCCGGTTGGCGTCGAAGAAAGCCTCGAACGAAGAAAAGGTTTGTTTGGGCATCACACCTTCCCTGTTGATTCGTATTCGGCCGTGTATCTAGATACGGCGACCAACCTTAGCCGCCCACTCCATTCCGCCTTTGTGATTTAGGCCACCCACTGATGTGATCAGGACACCGAGCGTCAGGGCACCGAGCGGCTGGGCTCACAATACCCCGCGAGACCGGCGCTGTTGAAGGCCGGAAGCGTGGTGAGGGAATTGGTACCCTCGAAATGCCCCAGAATCAGAACGGTAGACATGGTGCGCAGAATTTCAGCACGATGTAACTGTCAAAAGTAACGCCCCCGCTCGGCCAAAGGCGACCTAGGTCAGGTGATGCAAAGCCGGTGAGTGAACTCCCGCCTGTTTCGGGAAGAATTTTTACCAACTTGGTGGTCCATCCCAATATCGTTGTCAAGGAGGAGGGACAGTTGGCCTGGGCAACCCGCAAGGACAGTCCTCAGCTCAGAGAACTCCTCGACGAATTTATCAAGAGCCGCGCGGTTGGCACGGCCTTCGGCAATACGTTGGTTCGGCGCTATGCGCAAAGCACTAAATGGGTGAGGGATTCCACGTCCACCGAAGAAATGGCAAAGTTCCAAGCCTACGTGCGTTACTTTCAAAAGTACGCCACGGAATATAATTTTGACTACTTGATGCTAATCGCGCAGGGCTATCAGGAATCGCTTCTCGATCAGAGCCGGAAAAATCCCAGCGGCGCGGTGGGGATCATGCAGGTGATTCCCAAGAACGCCGCCGCACCTCCTATCAGTATTTCCAACGTTGAAATCGCCGAGTACAACATCAAAGCTGGCGCTAAGATGCTGCGCAACATCGCGGACACTTATTTCGATGATCCCAAACTCGACCCTGTGAACAAGACGCTCATGGTTTTCGCCTCGTACAATGCCGGACCCAACCGAATTGCACATTTGCGGAAACGGGCAGCAACAGAAGGGCTCAACCCCGATCAATGGTTTGGGAATGTCGAACTCGTAGTAGCGAAAGACATTGGGCAAGAAACCGTTCAGTACGTCAGTAATATCTACAAATATTACGTTGCGTATAAGCTAACGCTGGAACAAGCCCACGCCGCCAAGTGAGCGACGGAAGTTTAGCGAAAAACATTCTGGATCACGTGGATGTTTGCGTGACCCAGAATGTCCTGCACAACCTCCGGTCTTGCGCCTTGACGCAGCGTATGCCTGGAATACAGCTCCGAAAATGCCCGTTAACGCTGGAATCGGCTGAGTCCGAATCTCTGCAGAGAGTGGTTGCAGACATTCGCGGGCAAAAGGGATTGTGGGTGTGTACGTGCGAAATCTGCCATCGAGGCGCCTATGCGTCCGTTTGTGGGGGTCAAAAGATAGGCGTGAATGTCGCCCGCATGGGGCCCGGTTTGCACGGTTGCCATACCCGAGATTTGTCCGCGCTCGTTGATATTGCTAGCCGAGATTATGAAGAGGTTGGAATCCGCGGAAATTAGCGTGTTAAGGTCGGTCATCACACCATCCTGCCAGATGAAGCCGCGGGACCAGTTGAAATTGGAGTCAAAGTTGTTTCCTACCACTTGGCCCCGGTTGTTGATGCCGGTGGCAAAGGCGGCAAAATCTCCCGGCAAAACGCCGAGGTTTGTGACTGCGCCGTCCGCGCCGTTCTGCCAAACTGCGGCATAGAAGGTTGTGCCGTCTGCACTGCCGACTTGCCCGGCGATTTGACCGCGGTTGCTAATAACGTAGGCGAAATTGGAACCTGTACCTCCGAGATCCTGCAGCACGAAGGCAGTGTTGCCTTTCCACATTACAGCGTGAGTCGCCGTGGTGCAGTTTCCCGAGTAGCCTACCGCTTGTCCTAGATCGTTAATCCCGAATGCGAAACCGTCAGAATCGTTACCCACCAGAGGAAGAGCGTGGGCTTTGCCGTTTTCCCACAACGCCGACAACGCAATCCGATTGTTGGTTGTGCCGGCTGGGCATGTGGAGTCCAGGGCACCGTTTTCGGCAAATCCGACGGCTTCACCGCGGTTATTGATGGCGCTGGCCTGCCCATTATTTCCGCCGAGCGTCGGAAGAGCGCTCATGTGGCCGTCTCGCCAAAGAAACGGAACGCACGTGAGGTGTGTGCCGAAGCCGCAAATGTCTTCGCCGTTCGGATCTGGATCAGCTGTCTCGGACTGACCAACGGCTTCCCCGCGGTCGTTGATGCCGCCCCAGTTAATCCAACTGTTGCCGTCGGGTTTTCCAAGCGTGCCCAGGTCGATGTTGAATCCGTAGATGCTTATCACGGCGCGGCCTCTTGCAACTGACGTAAACAAATTATTCTCGGGAGGGTTCACGGTCCCATCCATGTTCTCCGCCCAGCCCTGATTATTGAGGCCCATGGCCATGCTGAAGTTGTCTTTGCTGTTGTTAATGCCCAAATCGGTAATTTTGTAGCTCTGTTGCGCCGCCGCGTCACTGAAGCAACCCAGAACAATCGTCGCAACTCCCGGTATCCAAAAATTCCGCAACCGCCTTAATGCGTTCATATCTTCTCCTTTTTGTCCGAGGAAAGTTTCCGTGCTGATTTTCGTGCCAAGTCGAGTGGCGATTTACGTCAGCTACCACTCGGCGTTTCACAGTTAGTGTGCAAATTGAGAGCAACATTAACTCGCAACTTCACAAACTCCTGCTGAACCGGAATTGAGGCAGCATACGGTCTTCCACGTTTGCAGCCATTCCGCGAGGTAACAGGACCAATACTTCAAAGTGCGCTAACGAGTGGCGGACTAACAGAATTCTGGGACGATCCAAAAACGGCTAGAGCGACTGTTTCTCCAACTTTTCACACACACACTGGCCAGAGGATACGAAATTCGATAGTAGCGGGCAGCCAAGGGTCAGGCAGATCGGTTCGATTGACTTTCCAACGGTTGACCATACATACTTGTCGGTATGTTAGGTAGCAACGAGAGGAAACGCCCGTGAAACGACGATTGCGTGATCCGGGCCGTACACGGGAACGCTTGCTGCAAGCTGCTTTCCGCGAGATCCGCAAATCAGGCTTCCAGAGTGCCGGCATCGACACAATTCTTGCCGCTACCGACGTCACCAAGGGAGCGCTCTATCACCACTTCGAAAGCAAGGAAGCTTTGGGTTATGCCATCGTTGACGAAATCATCGCAAAACTTGTCCGCGACAGGTGGCTGCATCCTCTGCTTAGCGACGGACAATCTATCGACATTTTGATTGGCATTATCCTGGGATTGCCAACTCGGCCCGCAGACGTACGAGAAAGTTGCCCGCTGCTGAATTTGGCGCAGGAGATGTCTCCGCTGGACGAGCAGTTCCGCAAGCGACTGGAGAGGATATTTCTCGCCTGGCAGGAAGGAATTGCCGCGCTCTTGCGGAAAGGGCAGTCCCGGGGAACTGTTCGCCGCGACCTGAATCCAGACGAGACTGCCAGCTTCCTGGTCGCGATGGTCGAGGGCCACGCCTCGTTGGCAAAGAATGCTCAAAACGCCAAGGTTTGGGAAGTCGGGACCAGAAATATAGTGGGGTGGCTGGAGTCTCTCCGGGCGCCACGTCAATCTCGGAGAGGCGGCCGACGGATTTACAAACAAGTTGTCAGGCAACGGCAGGGATTCTGAAGGCAAGGGTGCACTCGTCACTCTCACTTCGGGCGGCAGGAAGTCGAAACGAAGAGCAAGGGGTTCCATCATGAGTGCCCGCGAAGTTCAGGATCAGAAGGCCCTTGCACGACAGGCGCCACGAATCGCCTTCAAGGCCAACGGTAGCATCCTGCTCTTGGATTTAGCCGACATCTCGGCAGTGCAAGCCGAAGGTAATTACGTTTCCTTGCAGCACCGGCCCAATCCTTATTTGGTGCACGAGTCCCTCTCGTCCATGGTGGAGAAGCTCAAACCCTACGGTTTTATTCGCATCCACCGCTCGGTGGTAGTGAATATTTCGGCCGTGGAGGAGATCCAACCGTTACCGACGGGGGAGTATAAGCTGCGTGTAAGAGGCGGGAAGGAATACCTGGTAACGCGTACATACAAGCACAACCTCAGGGATCTGGCTCAACTGTGGGTGGGCTCAGAGCGGCTTTGCAGCTAACAGGCACCGAGAGGTTTGACCTCGTCATTTCGTCGTAGCATTCACGAATCCGAACCGTGAGAAACAGCTCGATATTTCACAATCCCGGATAGGTATTGCGAAATCCTCTCATCACCACCTACCACAAGTGTGGTCGTAAGTCGGGGCTGACTCGATGTGACCATTGTCACCGCCAAAAGTGTCGCGAATCACGGAAGCATTCTTAACGTTGAGACCACTATGAGTCGATGAATCGCTTGTAAGGGCTGGGAAGGCTACGTTTGATGTTGCGTTGCCGCCCAAGTGCTCTTTGGTGTCCATTGAAAAATACTGCCACGAAGATTTTCGATGGAAACGAAGCGGCCGCTTCGGTCGCTTACCGCCTCAACGAAATAATTGCGATTTATCCGATAACACCATCGTCCCCCATGGGGGAATGGGCGGACCAATGGCAGCAGGAAGGCAAAAAGAACATTTTCGGGACGATTCCATCGGTAGTGGAGATGCAGAGCGAAGGCGGAGCCGCCGGAGCTCTGCACGGCGGACTACAGGCCGGGGCACTCGGCACGACGTTTACAGCCTCGCAGGGCCTGCTGCTGATGATCCCGAACATGTTCAAGATCGCCGGGGAGTTGACGGCGTGCGTGATTCATGTGGCGGCAAGGACGATCGCCACGCACGCGCTTTCTATTTTTGGAGATCACAGCGACGTGATGGCAGCGCGAATGACTGGTTTCGCACTGCTCGCTTCGAATTCGGTGCAGGAAGCGCACGACTTCGCGTTGGTTGCGCAGGCAGCGTCGCTCGAGGCGCGGATTCCATTCCTTCATTTCTTCGACGGATTCAGAACTTCGCACGAATTGAACAAGATCCGTGTGCTCGAGGATGAGGACTTGCGGACGCTTATCGATGAAAAGTTCGTACGGCAGCATCGGGAGCGCGGGCTGACCCCGGATCACCCGTTGCTGCGAGGGACAGCACAAAACCCGGACGTCTTTTTCCAGGCACGCGAGTCGATCAATCCGTTTTATCGCGCGTGCCCAACCATCGTTCAGAATGTGATGAACCGCTTCGCTGAGCGGACTGGACGCGCATATCATCTTTTCGATTACGTGGGAAGCCCGAAGGCGGAACGGGTAGTGGTACTGATGGGCTCGGGTGCGGGAGCGGCCGAGGAAGCGATTGAGTATCTCAATGCGCATGGAGAACAAGTCGGCGTCCTGAAGGTGCGATTGTTTCGGCCTTTTGCGACCGACGCCTTTCTAGAGGCACTGCCCAAAAGCGTGCGGGCAATTGCGGTTTTGGACCGCACAAAGGAACCGGGCGCGGTTGGCGAGCCGCTGTATTCCGAGATCGTAACTGCACTCGCCGAAGCCACGGGCGCGCGGACGGATGGAGGCGGGCCTCGGGTGGTGATTGGAGGGCGGTACGGACTCTCGTCGAAGGAATTCACTCCGGCGATGGTGAAAGCCGTCTTCGATGAACTCAAACAGGAAGCCCCGAAGAACCATTTTACCGTGGGTATCAACGACGACGTCACGCACACCAGCCTCCGGTATGACCCCACATTCTCGACCGAGAAACCGCAAACGGTCCGAGCGCTCTTCTACGGACTCGGCTCCGATGGAACGGTGGGAGCGAACAAGAACTCGATCAAAATCATCGGTGAAAACACGGCCAACTATGCCCAGGGTTATTTCGTATACGACTCGAAGAAAGCGGGATCGGTCACTGTTTCGCATTTGCGCTTCGGACCCGAGCCGATCCAATCAACCTATTTGATTAGCCAGGCCAGCTTTGTCGGATGCCATCAATTTCAATTTCTGGAGCGGATGGATGTCCTCGCCGCTGCAGAGCAAGGTGCTACATTCTTGCTGAATTCCCCGTTTGGGCCTGACGAGGTGTGGAATCATCTGCCGCGCAAAATTCAGCAACAATTGATCGAAAAGAAGATTCGATTCTTCGTGATCGACGGGTACAAGGTGGCGCGCGAAACGGGAATGGGCAACCGCATCAACACCATTATGCAAACAGGATTCTTCGCCTTGAGCGGAGTCTTGCCGAGAGACGAAGCGATTGCGTCCATTAAGGATGCCATCCAGAAAACCTACGGAAAACGCGGAGAAGCGCTGGTCCAGAAAAACTTTTTGGCGGTGGATGCTTCGCTGGAGCATCTGCGTGAAGTCTCCCTTGGAGCACAAGCGACGAGCGCGTTTGACATTCTCGCGCCGGTCTCCGATCGAGCGCCCGGGTTTGTACGTGATGTTCTTGGCGCCATGATGGAGGGCAAAGGGTATGACCTTCCCGTCAGCGCACTCCCTGCGGATGGAACGTTCCCAACCGATACGGCAAGATGGGAAAAACGTAACATCGCGCAACAAATTCCGGTATGGGATGAGGAATTGTGCATTCAGTGCGGCAAGTGCGTCCTTGTTTGCCCGCACGCCGTTATTCGGTCAAAGGTTTACGACCCAAGCGCGTTGACGGGCGCGCCGGCTGATTTCAAGTGGGCCAAACCTCGCTGGCGAGAATTCGAACCGATGCGATTTACGCTGCAGGTGGCACCGGAGGATTGCACCGGCTGCGCTTTGTGCGTGGAGGTCTGTCCAGCGAAGAGCAAAAGCGAGGTGAAACACAAAGCAATTAACATGCAAGAGCAAGCACCCTTGCGAGCCAGAGAAGCGAAGAACTGGAACTTCTTCCTTTCGATCTCAGACGTCGAGCGAGGCAGGCTGGCGCACTCCCACGTCAAAGACGTTCAATTGCTCGAGCCACTCTTTGAATTCTCAGGAGCATGCGCAGGGTGCGGCGAGACGCCCTACATCAAACTGCTCACCCAACTTTTTGGCGATCGGCTCCTCATTGCGAATGCCACTGGGTGCTCTTCCATTTACGGCGGCAACCTCCCAACTACACCTTACGCGCAGAACGCACTCGGCCGCGGGCCAGCATGGTCGAATTCGCTTTTTGAGGACAACGCTGAGTTTGGTCTTGGCATGAGGCTGGCGGTCGATAAGCAGGCTGATTACGCACGAGAGCTTCTGAAATCGCATGCAGACAGGTTCGGCGAATTACTCGTCACTGAAATCCTTCAGGCGAATCATTCATCGGAGGAGGAAATTACAGCACAACGCGAACGGGTTGGGCTGATCAAGGAGAAGCTCGCGAACCTCGATTCGCGCGAAGCCCGGGATCTACTAGCGGTTGCGGATGCGCTGGTGCGGAAAACGATCTGGATCGTGGGCGGGGACGGGTGGGCTTACGATATCGGCGCGGGCGGCCTCGATCACGTTCTTGGTTCGGGCACCAATGTCAATGTCCTCGTGTTGGATACGGAGGTGTACTCGAACACGGGCGGCCAGATGTCGAAAGCGACGCCACGTGGCGCAGTGGCGAAATACGCGACCGGAGGGAAGAGAACTGGCAAGAAGGACCTCGCGATGGAAGCGGTCAGCTACGGCTCTGTCTATGTTGCGCGAGTTGCGATGGGTAGCAGCGACACGCACACCGTAAAGGCATTCCTTGAAGCTGAGGCGCACGATGGGCCTTCGATCATCATCGCTTACAGTAATTGCATTGCCCATGGCTATGACATGAAATTCGGAATGAACCAACAGAAGGCCGCCGTGCTGTCGGGCTACTGGCCCCTCATGCGATATGACCCAGCGCTGCGAAACGAGGGGAAGAATCCGTTTCAGCTTGATTCGAAGGCGCCCAGCATTCCATTTAAACAGTATGCGTATCAGGAAGCGCGCTACTCGATGCTTGCGAGAAGCGAGCCGGAAACCGCGCGCACGCTGCTTTGCCTTGCGCAGGACGACGTGAACCGCAATTGGCACGTGTATCAGAATCGCGCGGCCGCACCCGGGCAACCTGTGGGTCCCAAAGCCGAGGAATCGCAGGAGCCGCCGACCGTGCCAGCCAAACAAGAGGACGAGCAATGATTGACCTCACGACAAAATACCTTGGCGTGAAGCTGTGCAATCCAATGGTTGCGTCGGCCTCACCGCTTAGCGAATCGATCGACAATATTCGCCGTCTCGAAGATCACGGAATTGGGGCAATCGTGCTGCCTTCTCTTTTCGAGGAACAACTCGACACTGAGAGCGAAGCGGTCGATTCCGACCTCTCACGCGGTACCGAAGAATTCGCGGAAGCAGTGACTTATTTCCCGGACCTGCTGACCTATAACCTCGGGCCCGATGGCTACCTCAACCTGATTCATAAGGCTAAAGCGAGCGTCCGGGTTCCGATCATCGCCAGCTTGAACGGAGTGTCACCGCGAGGATGGGTTCGATATGCGAGAGAAATGGAACAGGCGGGAGCGGACGCGATCGAGTTGAACATCTATTCCCTGGTGGCCAATCCCGAGCGCACGGGAATGGAAGTTGAACAAGACTATTGCGATCTGGTCCGCGTCGTGGCGCACTCCGTCCAGGTTCCAGTGGCCGTAAAATTGTCGCATTTCTTTACCGCAGCGGCGAATATGGCAAAGCGTCTGGATGCTTCCGGGGCGAATGCGCTCGTGTTGTTTAATCGCTTCTATCAACCCGACCTCGACATCGAAACGTTAGAGGTGGTTCCTAACCTCACGCTGAGCCATCCAACGGAACTGCTACTGCGTCTCCACTGGGTTGCGATCATATTTGGGCACGTTGAAGCGGATCTTGCGGTCACCGGAGGCGTGCACGGCGCCGCGGATGTAATCAAGTCAGTAATGGCCGGAGCACGCGTCGCGATGATGGCGTCGGCGCTGTTAAAACACGGGATCGGCCACCTTGATACCGTTCGAGCGGATCTTATTCGGTGGATGGAAGAGCACGAATACAGTTCCATCAAGCAGATGTGCGGCAGCATGAGTCAGCAAAACGTCCCCGACCCTACCGCATTTGAGCGAGCAAACTACATGAAAGTCTTGAGCTCCTATTCTCTGCGAAGCTAAAGTCATCCGCTGTTTACGCGGAGCATTCACCTGAGCGACCCTCCTGCATTGTGGATTACGGTATGACCCTTCCCTCCCGCGCGGCTACGTGCACGTTCGGACCTTTAGGGGACACCATCGCATCGCCGCTGGGATATAGTGCACTCACCCCTGTCAGACCCCGACCCACCACAAAGCGGCTCTGTGACTCCCGCCGCATCGAACTGTGATGAGTGTCACAGGATTCAAGAATCGACCGAGATTAAATTGGTGATGGATTTGGAGTATGGGGTCTTGTTGGATTTAACGCAGGCAGTAGAGGAGGTTCAAATGGTTCATGAACAGGGATTAGCAGTAGCGGTAGCACCTGCAGGAGTCACCACTCCCGCGACGGAAGTCTCCTTTTCGAAGATCATGGTTGCTACGGACTTTTCACCGGCGTCCGAGCACGCACTCGATTACGCAATTTCGGTCGCCCGCCGGTTCGGCTCCAAGATATATCTAAGCCACGTCATCACTCTTGATGGCTACCCGATGATAGCGCCAGAAATCGCCACCAAGGCCATCGATGCACTCCGAGGTGAAGCCGAAGAGAACTTCGCCAAGATCGTTGAATCCGGCCGTCTGCACGGAATCGCGTACCACGCGAATATCGTGGAGGGTTCTTTCTGGCCCACCCTCGAGTCTCTAATCAATGAATGCAAGATTGATCTGCTCGTTCTTGGCACCCGTGGCCTCGGCAACGTGAAGAAAGTCGTCCTTGGTTCGGGAGCGGAGGAAGCTTTCCGGCAGTCGCACGTTCCGGTCCTTACCGTAGGGCCGCATGCCAAGGATGAATCGCTGGGCAAGACCGAGTTCAAGAACATCTTGTTCGCCACCGATTTTGGCCCAGGCGTCGACCGCGAAGCGGCCTTTGCATTCGCGCTAGCCCAGGAGCATCACGCGCGTATCACGCTTCTGAACGTGGTCTCTTATGTAGAAGAGTTTTCGGAGGAAGCCGTCACGAAGCGGCGCGACTGGGTTATCAGGCAGCTGCAGGAGCTGGTGCCGGTCAGGGCCAACCTCGAGTACGAGCCCGAATTCATGATGATAATCGGCGACCCGGTAGAGGAAATTCTCCGCTGGGCGGATAAGGCCGACCTGATCGTCATGGGCGCGAAGCCCCGTAAGGCTCTTGCAGGCCACGTGCCGCATACGAAGGCATATCGGGTGATCAGCGCCGCGAAGTGCCCGGTGCTTACGATTAAGTCATAACTGGGCGCGCTTACTGTTTTCGCTAGGAACGGTGCACCCGGGCGAATTTCGTCACATCATATCGCCGCGAGTGGTATTTCTTGACTCAAGGGTGTGCTCGATGGTCTCGTGCGACCGACCATCCGAGCTGATAGGTTTGCGCGGGCTTTGATTTCGGTGGCGAAGGTCCAGAGGTACATAGCCGCGTAGGCCCGCCAAGGGCGCCAGGCGAGTGAGCGTTGCTCAAATTCACTTGCGCTGTTCAGCGAGAACGCACAAGCAAGATCGGTATCGGCGGATGGAAATGCATCGGGCTCCCGAAGTCCGCGTATGGCCAGCCATTGTGCTATTGGTTCTCCGATGCCGGGGAATTCCGAGAGCCAACTGAGAAGGGCGTTGGGGTTGACTACTTTTTCGAAACTAATTTGTCCGTTGCGAACGGATCTGGCCAAACCTCTGATGGCGTCCGCTTGCGGGCGCGGCAAGCCAATGCTTTCCAGATCGGCATGGGCTAGAACTTCGGGCTTGGGAAAAAGATGAGTAAGGCCTTCGGCGGGGCAGAATGACTGCCCAAAAGTTCTAACCATTCTACCGGCGAGGGCTTTGCTTCTCTCGGCGTCTATCCGCTTTCCTAAGATGGCTCGCACTGTAAACTCAAAGCCGTTCCAGCAGCCCGGAAGTCGGAGACCCGGATTGAAGCTGATGTGTTGAGTTAAAGCCGGGTCGGCTCTCAGGGTTCGCGCGATCGTTGCCCAGTCGGCGTCCAGATCGAACATTGCACGAATACGCTCGATAACGAAGAAGAGTAAACGCGGCTCGTTAATCTGAACGTGCACGTTGAGCGCGTTGCGGCTCGCGTCCAGCGAGACCTCGAAAGATCCGCTATTTCCATTCACCGAAATCGAGCGACGAAAGCAACCGCCTTCGACGACTTCCATACCGGGTGTGGCTTGGGCCCCGAGAAAATCCAACGTCCGTCTCCAATCGTAGGGCGGTCGATAGCTCAGGCAAAAAACGTACTGATTTTCCGACTGGCGAGACGTCGTTCGAGCGAGACTGCGAATTTGAGTGGGCGTTCGATGATAGACGCGACGGATGGCCGCATTGAATCGACGCACTGAGCCGAAGCTCGCGGCGAACGCGACCTGCGTCATGGGCAATTTGGTCTCGTCAATTAGCTTCTTGGCAAAGTGCAAGCGTCGCGTCTGCGCAACGGCGCTGGGTGTGGCTCCCAGGTGACGCATAAAGAGACGGCGAAGATGGCGCGAGCCCACGCCGAGGTGTTCTGCCAGGGCCTCGACGCCGCCGTCTTCCAAACCCGTTTCGCTAATCAGCCGTAATGCTCGTGAAACCGTGTTTTGCGTGCCAGCCCAAACGGAGCTTCCGGGAGAGGATTCCGGGCGGCAACGCAAGCACGGTCGAAAGCCGGCTTCCGCAGCGGCTGCAGCGCTCGGAAAATATCGGACATTGCTCTCTTTTGAGGTGCGCGAGCGGCAAATCGGACGGCAATAAATCCTCGTGGTTAGAACTCCGATAAAGAATTTGCCGTCGAATCGCGCATCGCGCGCCAATCTTGCTCGCGAGCAGACTTTACGATCCAAAGTCATGGTTTTACCGGTTTCATCGTACTCGGTCCTCCGGGCCTTTCTAGACGTTTTCGGACGTGAATACTGCGTCCAAAAGCCGCTGGCTTCGGAACCAATGGCCGGGTCGAGATTCAATCGTGTCAATAACATTGCGATATTTCAACCATTCGGCGCGGGTCGGAACTGCCCTCCTCTGTCATTGATTTGAAGTCCGCGAACGTCCAGCAGCGATTCGAGACTCGGTTTAGTGTCGCTCTGCGCTTTCTTGGTCTCTCGGTTTCATTCTCTCGAATCTCTTCCTCTCGGCCGAGACCAAGCAAAGCGGACTGCGTTCATCACGAAGACGATAGCAACAAGGAGATAGACATGAAAACTCGAGTATTGGCTTGTGTGGCCGTGATAATTTTTCTCGCTGCGCTGGTACTTTCCGTCCCGCTTACTGCGCAAGATCAGCCGGCTACAAGACACTATCGCGTAATCGACCTCGGTACGCTCGGCGGCACCGTCAGCGCCGGCAATGCGATCAACAATATTGGCTGGGCGACTGGCTTCTCGACCGAAGCCAGCGGAGTTCCGCTCGCGACACTCTGGGTGGATGGCCGGCAAATCCCGCTCGGCACGCTCGGCGGTCCGGGCAGCGATGTGGCCTGGCCCGTGAAGAACAACTTCGGGCTGATCTCCGGGATATCGGAGAACGGCAAGCACGATCCTCTGAATGAGACGTTCTCGTGTCCGGCCTTCGGTCTGGTTAGCGGCAATTCCTGCGTGGCGTTCGCGTGGCAGCATGGAGTGATGACACAGCTTCCTGGACTCGGCGGCAACAACTCGATTGGCGCCGGCGACAACGATCTCGGGCAGATTGTGGGATGGGCCGAGAACAATGTTCAAGACCCAACTTGCGCGCCCCCAAGTCCTGGGGCTACCCAATTTTTGCAGTTTGAAGCGACGCTGTGGCAGCGAGATTTCAGAGGCGATTGGCAGGTACAAGAACTTCCACCGTTTCCGGGCGACCCTGACGGAGCAGCGACGGCCATTAATGATTTCGGCCAAGCAGTGGGAATTTCCGGGCAGTGCGACGTTGCGATCGGGGCGTACACCGCTATTCACGCCTTACTGTGGGAAAACGGTAAGCCACTCGATCTCGGCAACCTCGGAGGTCACGGCTGGAACACGCCGGGTGCGATCAACAATCGTGGCGTGGTCACGGGATTCGTGAATGGTCCGAACGACGTGATCAATAGTCAGCTTCAGTTCCGGTGGCTGGCGTTCATTTGGACGAAAGAGCATGGCATGCAGAGCATTGGGACATTACCTGGGGACAAGATGAGTGAGGCCACGGACATAAACGACGAAAATCAGATCGTCGGCGTATCGTTTGCAGACTATGTGTTCGATAATCCGCGGGCCTTCATCTACCAGAATGGGACCATCACACCGCTCAACTCTCTAATCGGCTCGGCGAGTGCCAATTGGGACGTATCTTCGACAGGCGGGATCAATGATCGCGGTGAGATCACTGCGCAGGCCAATGTGGTTTCGAACGGCGTGGTCACTGCTGTGGCGCACGCTGTCTTGTTGGTTCCGTGTGATCCCGACGATCAGGAGGCTTATGGTGACGCGCAGGAGGTCACCATTCCGGCGGACGTTCAGAGGCAGATGCGGCAGCAACTCAGTATCGGCCACTTTCGCCCGGTGATTAAGCCGGAGTAACGATGTGATCACAGCAGTATGTGCTGACTCGTCCTTTGAGCCGCTCGAAACACTTGGTCAATCGCTGAGGGTGACGCGCGGTTAACGACCCAGCAAAGCCAGGAGGGCCGGGTCGTCGAGTGATATCGGCGGCCCGGCTCTCCGTGTTTCTGCGAATCTTTCTAGTGCAGCAAAAAGAAGTACTGTTTACCAAGTTGAAGCGCACCGCGCCTGTTCGATTGACTCTGTTTTGCCCTCTGCCAAACTGACTCCAAGGGACCTTAGTCAATTTGAAATAAGGAGTTTCGTATGAGCTTGTTCAAGCGCTCTGTGGCGATGGTGCTGTGTTCGCTGATGACCGGTCTGCCAGCGATGGCGCAACCGGCAAGCGGTAATCAAGTGGCGGGCCAAATCAACGCATTGATTCCAGCCGCAACCCGCAATTCACAGACGGCCAAAGTGAAAGAAGAGCTGGACTGGAACGATTTGCTGAAGACTGAGAAGACAGGTCGCGTTCGAGCCGGTCTTAAAGATGGCTCAATACTGAGCGTGGGTTCCGACAGCGAGCTTCGGATCGTGCAACACGACAATGTGTCGCAGCAGACCGAGCTCGAGATGGATTTTGGCAAAGTCCGCAGCCAGGTAACGAAGGTGACGAAAGCGGGTGGAAAATTCGAAATGAAAACGCCGAATGCGGTGATCGGCGTGATCGGCACTGACTTCTACACATCGTTTGAAGGTAACAAGACAACCGTGATCTGCTACAAGGGGCAGGTTTCGGTGACGCCTGTCGGCAACGCAGTGGCCAGCGGCAATTCCGGCGCTTCGAGCTCGACCTCGAACACCATTACTGTTTCGGAGGGTCAGATGGTTGTGGTCAGCTCCGACCTGCCGCCCGCGGGACCTTCGCAGACTCCTGCGGATGTGTTAGAAGCGAGTTTGTCGGCAACGGCTGTGGTAGTCGCGGGTACGCCGGGCCATCACGGACACGTGGTGCGCAATGTGCTGATCGGTTCGGGCCTCGCGGTGGGATTAGGACTCGGCCTATACTTTGGCACTCGCGGCGGTGGCGGCGGCACTGGGACGTGCAAGCCCGGCAGTCCTAACTGCGGATGAGTTGGGCGGACGGAGTTTCAATCGCATTATTTTGCGTCAGGCACACCGGGCGATCAGGTGGGGTGAAGCGCTCTCTGTGAATAGCTCGCGGCTGCGGGAGCTTTGATTTTGGAGAAGAAGCCACGGCCACGTTGGGCAGAGTGGGCGGGAAATTTCGCGCTGCGTCATATTGATCTCGGGCTCGCCATCGCAATTACACTGGCGGGCCTGACGCTTTTTGCTCTCTCCGGATTACAGGGTAATCCTCATGCAGGCCTGGCTTTTCTTCAGAGCGTCGAGCAGAGCTCTCTCGATCTGCGGTTCGAAGTGCGCGGCCAGCGTGCGCACGACGATCGTATCGTCATTGTAGGAATCGATGAAAAGACGCTTCAGGCGATCGGCTCGTTCCCGTTTCCCAGAAACAACTACGCGCGGTTGGTGAATCAATTGAGCTCAGGCGGAGCGCGTGTGATCGCGTTTGACGTGACCTTCCCCGATCCCGAGAGCAATTCTGCACAGCAAGCGCTTGAGAGATTGAAAAAAGAAATCGGCGCGAACGCGACTCCTTCGCTTATACAGCAGGTGAACGAGCTTGAGGTGGCGAGTGATCAGGACACAAAATTTGCTTCGGCTTTAAAGGGCGCCGGAAACGTCCTGCTGGCGCACATTTTTCTCGATTCGCAGCCCAACCCAAAACTAGCCGAAGAATATTTCAACATCGTGTGGGCGCACGCGTTTCCGCAGGTGCTGAAAGTGAATCACCGCGGCGCAGCGGATTTCGACATGGGCATCGCCTGGAGCAAAACTGGCGGTGGAACGGTGAGGGAGGGAGTGGAAGCGAACATTACAAAGCTCGCCGAATCGGCTGCGTCTTTCGGATTCATTAATATCAACCCCGACCAAGACGGCACTCTGCGACATGCGCTCCTGATGATACGTTATCAGGACCAAGATTTTTTTCCGTCGCTAGATTTGGAAGTGGTCCGCGAGTACGAACGGATTCACGACCAGGATATCGCTGCCTATATAGCGCCAGATGGCCTTGAGCGCATTCAGTTTGGCCGCCACACGCTGCGACACGCACGCGATGGAAGTGCTCTGATCAATTACACCGGCCCGTATCACACGTACCAGCACTATTCGATGTCGGACGTGATTTCTGGCGCCGTGCCTCCGGAAACATTTCGCGACAAGATTGTGCTAATCGGCCCGACCGCACTCGGAATCGGCGATATACGTAACACTCCCTTCGCAAATCAGGACCCGGTGTATATGGGAGTGGAGGTGCATGCGAACATCATCGACAACGTGCTTCACAACGAAGAGAAGGGGCGGGGTTTCCTGCAGCGTACAAGCTATCAAGAGATGGCTGATTTGGGATTTATCGTGCTGTTTGGGTTTGGATTCGGTTTGTTGTTCAGCCGCGTCACGCCGCTCTATTCGACGATTCTCGTGCTCCTGACGCTCGCCGGTTATGGCTGGTTTGTATATTTCGGGTTCGCGGAGAAAGGCCAGTGGTTCAGTTTTGTGATTCCCGCGGGCACGCTTGCGACCAGCTACGTGGCGATTACAAGCGTGCGCATGATCCGCGAAGAGCGCGAAAAGCGAAAAATCCGTAAGACTTTTTCGCAGTACCTTTCACCTGGAGTGATCGAGCTGATCGAAAAAGATCCGGAGAAGTACATCCGACCCGGCGGTGAAGAGAAAGAACTTACCGTACTGTTCAGCGACATCCGCGGATTTACGACAATCTCGGAAGGTCTTACGCCGGACGAACTCGTGCATCTGCTCAACGAATACTTCGGGCAAATGACGGAGATTGTGTTCGCCACGGACGGAACGCTGGACAAGTATATCGGCGATGCGATTATGGCTTTCTGGGGCTCGCCTTATCCGCAGGCGGACCACGCGTTTCGTGGTAGTTCGTGCGCGCTGCAAATGGTGCGTGGGCTCGCGAAGTTGAACGAGAAATGGAAAGGTCTTGGGCGGCCGCCGATATCGATCGGGATCGGCTTGAATACTGGTTTGGTAAATGTGGGAAACATGGGCTCGGCGCGAAGGCTTTCGTGGACCGTGATGGGAGACAACGTCAATCTCGCGTCGCGTCTTGAGGGAATCACGAAGGAATATCACGTGCAGCTGGTGATCAGTGAGGCGACGTATCGTCATGTGGCTAGCCAGTTCGTCTGCCGCGAGCTCGACAAGATACGGGTGAAGGGGAAAAACCTGCCGGTGACGATTTACGAATTGATGGACGTCGCCGCGGAAAAATCGAAATACGAACAGCTACTCGCGCGATTTGATGAAGCTATGGCGGCGTACCGCGGTCAGAAGTGGAGCGAAGCGGCTGCGAAGTTTGTCGACATTCTCGCCGATTTTCCGGAGGACGGCCCGTCCAAGGTATTCCTGGAAAGAGCGATGGAATTCTCAGAGAATGCTCCGCAGGGAGTGTGGGACGGCGTGTACGTGATGAAGACGAAGTAACCACGCATGCGCCGTCGTGTGAAGTCCTGCCGCAATCCGTGCGGGTCAGAGGTTGCTAGTTCCCGCGGCCCATCCCGGTAAACGTGAAACTTCCCTTGACAGTTTTCTCCTTGGTCCAATCGTGATAGGTGTGGCATT
Organism: uncultured Acidobacteriota bacterium; assembly: GCA_963729525.1. Taxonomy (GTDB): domain Bacteria; phylum Acidobacteriota; class Terriglobia; order Acidiferrales; family UBA7541; genus Palsa-295. The sequence continues at coordinate 97,616 of CAVSOB010000001.1, read as the reverse complement.
CGAAACACCGTGATTCGGCCGATTCTGCGCCACGGTGGTGACATTTCTCGCAGGTCTGGATTCCCGGTAGCAGGACGTCCGCTGTAGCCTGGCTGGTAGTTGCGGCTGCGTGGCATTCGACGCAGGTGAGAAACTTATGCGAATCGTGATCGAAAACCGCATGCGTGAACCATCGAGGTGGAATATTGGAGTTTGCTATCGATGGCAGAGACGCGTCAGCCGCGAAGATCAACAAATGACATTGCGAGCACGTCTTCCGCCAAAGCAGCTCTTCTGATTCGGCTACTCGCAACGTTACCCATTCCTGCGAAGTGAGGACTCGCGAGGATGTAGTCACAGGTTGCTGCGGAAGATTGCGATTTGGCGCGGTCTCGCGAAGCTCGGCGGGATGGCTCGGGATGTACTGCTGAAATTTCTGAACAAGGAACGCGTGAATCACGGCGGGAGTATCGTGCGGGACTTCCTCTTGAAAGCGCTGGTCAAACTGCAAGCCATGGCACGCGCTGCAGTGCTTTGCATATGCGATCGGAACCATGTTCGAACGGCCTATTTGCTTCGAAGGAGGAATGTCTTTAACGTCCGCTCGGGCACTTGCTGGCCTCGTCGAACCAAATTTCCAAGGTTCATTCGCGCCGGTTGTTCGATGGCAATCCGCGCAATCCAATTGAACCGAACCGTTGGGGCCTTTCAAATCGTGGCGCAAATGAATTGCATGGTTCAGCTTGATGGTTCCGGGGTCGGAGTTACCGGAGCGCACGGCGGCGAACTCGGGATGACCGCCGTCGAAGCGGGTAATATCATGTGCGAAGTGCGGCGAAGGGCCGTTGCTATGCAAGTTTGCATGGCACTGCGTGCAACTGGTGTCCGCCGTGGCGGCGAGACGCAGACGACCACGATGTTCTTGATGGCACGAGGAACAGTTCGGCCGGAAGAATTGGTTCGTGTGGTGAATGGGCCCGTCGTGGCATGATTCGCACGCGCGATCGCTTGCCTTCGCGCTGAACGAGCCGGATTCCTTCAAATGGCATGCGCCGCACTCTTGCGTTAGGACAGCATGCGAGCGGGACAACGTGCCGCTGCTGTAGACGCGATTGTTACGGGCCAGCGCATACCATCCCAGCCAAACCAGCGCGAGCAGCGGAAGGCAGATCGACAAGATCGAACGCAAGCGCCGGAACGGATGCGGGCGCTTGAAATAATCCATGTCGATGCGCTGTGCGAGTTTTTTTGTTGAGAGCCTGGATCGAGGCACGATGTCTCGCTCTTATTTCAATTTTTCAGTAGTGCAGCGCCATGATCGCGTGCGCGCAGCCAAGCAGGAGAAGTGCGAGCGACAATGGAACATGCAGCATGAGCCATCCATGCAGCCAATGATGAAATTTGATCTGGCGGCGCAGCTGCCGCTCTTCCTCGCAGATCTGCTCGAGGTTATCGATCGTTTCGTGCAGGTTGCCGGGCAGAAGCGTTCTTAGCCCGTCGAACATGGCCGTGGCCTTAGTCTCGTCGGCGAGCGGCGCAGACACTTTGTCTTCGTTTCGAAGGAAGGGCCGCAGTTCGTGGCTATAGAACTTGCGCAGCGGAAGTGTTCCACCTGACGAGTCGGGCACTGAGGCGCCGCCCACCGGCATGATTTTTGCGACCGCCGCAAGTTCCAGGCTCGGGGGACCACACATCGCGTCGACCATTTCGTCCGCTTCGGCTATTAGTTGCGTCCGAATGTTGCCGATTTGCTCGAATATCGTTTCCATCGGCACCCGTTCCGTCACAATGCTGGGCATGTAATGCTGCAAGGTGGCGCCGAAGATGCCGCTCGCGACAACTACGATTAGGAGAATCATCAGCGCGGACGTGAGCAACCCACCGAATCTGAATCCAGCATGGAAGCAAATCAGCGGAAGGCTTAGCAGGCCAAGCCACAAGTGGCCTCGCATCCACGTTTGCGCGCGGCCCAGCCTCCACACGGGGACTTTTTTTCGCGCCGCCAGCAAACCCGCGAACACCATGCAAGCCGAGCCAAGAATTCCAAATGCGAGGCCTATCGGGCTGCCCCCGCTCGGTCCCGACGGGGAACGATTGGCGTATATGACGTAAACGGCCGTGGCGGCGCCTAAACTTACGAGCGACGCGGCGAGCCAAGCCCGATGTGTGGCGTCGATACGCAAAGATGTTTACGCTCTTTTGAGCCGGCTAAAGACTTCAATGCGGCGAAGTCTTATCCGCAGCCTGCTGCAGCAAGCCGGCAAAAAATTTTCGCGGTTCTACTCTGTGAGCCGCGTCATGCGGGCAAGCGTAAACGCAGCTCGGCTCCGCAAAGTCCGAACAAAGGTCGCAGGAAGTCGCTTTCTGCTTGATCATCGCTTTCTTTTTGCCCGGCGCGTCGGCCAGATCCGCAGACACGTTGAACGGATGCATATTGATATTGCCGTACGGGCAATTTTCAGCGCAGAGGCCGCAGCCGATGCACCAATCTTCGATAATCACTTCCAGCGAATTCCTGCGGCGAATCGATCCCACCGGACAACCGACCATGCAAAGCGGATCGAGGCACTGACGGCAGGAAGTGGCGACCAGGTAGTGGTCGAAGCGTAGCCCCTCGCGCACGAGCCGTGTCACTCCGTCATGAGCGTCCGCGCAGGCCAGCACACAGGCGTCACATCGCGTGCAGCTATTCAAGTCCAGCAGCAACAGGCTCTGCGCTTCCATCAAACCTTGTGTGAGAAAACTCTCGAGCGGCGTGCTGCTGATCACGGAAAGACGGGCGCGATTCATCTGTGTCCGGGCTGCGTCCGCTACTTCAAACTTCTGACGCACGTCGGGAAACAGCTTGGTCATGGTGTTGAAATCCTGCGCGCTGATCCGGACTACTTCCACGTGATCGAGCGCCGTACACGATGCGGTTCGCACATCTCCTTTCAGTAGGCCTGTTTCCCCAAAATAGTCGCCGCGCGAAAGGTACGCGAGCACCATTTCGCCGCCCGGATGCGCCTGCGACACCTTCACAAATCCCACTCGCACAAGATAAAAAGCGTCCGCAGGATCGCCCTGCCGGCAGATCACCTGGCCGGGAGCAAATCGCAACAGCTCGACGTTGTCCCTCAGGCTGTCGATAAATTCATCTGTCAAGCCGGCGAACACCGGCACGGCGCGGAGATGGCTATCGAGAGCGCGTTCGCGGTATGAACGATCGAGTTGCGCGCGGAAGCTTTTGTTACGCTGCATGATATCGAGGACGTTGCGCAGCATTTCGAGCATCGTGCATTCGGTCTCAGCCTGAATCGTGGCCGAGCGCGGATACAAACTCATGCACGTCATTTCTCCGCAGAGGTCTCCAGGCCCAAGCGTAGCGACTGGATTGTCATAACTGAGGTCCAGCGGCGCGTCGATGTGAATCCAGTGCTGGTCTTTTTCTTCATCGCGCGAATCATTCTGCCGCTGCGTTAACCGGCTGGAAAGCTTACCGAGGAATCGGCGGATGGTTCCTCTCGTCTTGACGTGAGCGATCGGGCTGGCGATGGAGACCTTGGCTTTTCCTTCCAGGATGTAAAACGCGGTAGAGCCATACTCGCCCTCGCGGCAAATGATTTCGCCGGGTTTGAAATGCCGGCGCACGATTGCGTTGCGATTCAGGCTCAGAAATGTTCCGGAAACGCCTTGGAAAAACGGCAACTCCTGCAGCACCTCGATCGGAACAGGCTCGGATTCGGCGGTCTGTGCGATATGGGTCTGGGCGACCAGCTTGTTCGTGAGAGCACCCGTCGGGCAGGACACCATGCACTCACCACACGAAACGCAGGAGGAATCGCCCATCGGCGCGTTGTTATCGAAAGCGACGCCGGCGGTGACGCCCTTGCCCATGCGTCCCAGAACAAAATTTTCGCGGATCTCGCTACAACCGCGGATACAGCGGTCGCACAGTATGCAGGCGTCGAAGTCGACGGCGATGCTCATCGACGAATCGTCGGTGCCGCGACGGTCCGTTCGCGGAGCGTAGCGTGAGGGGGGGACGCTTTCGTGCTTCGCAAGCGCCTCGAGTTCGCAATCACCGGAATGCCGCTCCCGGGCACACGGCATGGGGTGATCGGACATCAGCAGCTCGACCAGCGTTCGCCGAGCGCGTTTCACCTTATCGGAGGCGGTGTTCACCACCATTCCGGTTTCCACGGGCCGAATGCACGAGGCGGTGAATACGCGCGCGCCCACATCAACGACACAGACGCGGCAGACTCCCACAGGCCGCTCGTTTTGTTGGTGACACAGAGTTGGGATCGCGATGTCGTTTATCCGTGCGGCGTCGAATACTGTGGTTCCTGCCGGAACGGAAAGTTTCTTGCCATCAATTGTGAGTTCGATGAGCGGATTTGCGCTCATGAGCGCCCCGATTTAGAGGCGGTGGATTGGGGGTGCGTTCCATTGCAAGCGCACACGCCGGCAGGGCAGTGCCGTTGGGATAGATGAGCATCCACTTCTTCGCGAAAATGTTTCAGTACGGACGCAATCGGGGCCGGCACCACTTGGCCAAGGCCACAGATCGAAGTAAGCCGCAGGGTGTCCGCGAGTTCATCGAGCAGGGGAAGATCCGAGGGGGTGCTTTTTCCATGAGTCCATCCTACGAGCATCTCGACCAACTTACTCGAACCTACTCGACAGGGCACACACTTGCCACAGGATTCATTGCGATAAAATTCCGTTGCGTTGAGCGCCATGTCCAGCATGCAGCGATCTTCCGAGCACACCACGAGCGCTCCTGATCCGAGCATGGAGCCTGCGTCGGCAAGTGGTTTGAAATCGAGCCGCACGTCCGCCATCGAAGCCGGCAAGTAGCCGGACGAAGGACCCGACGGTGCAAAGGCCTTCAGCTTTTTGTTGCCGGGAATTCCGGCGGCGAATTTGAAAATCAGCTCGGACACAGGGGTTCCCATCGGCACTTCGTATACGCCTGGACGCACGACGTCGCCGCTGACGCCGATAAATTTCAGTCCTGCAGCGCCGCCGACTCCCTGCGCTTTGTACCAATCCGCCCCTCGCATAAGAATCGGGGGAACGTTGGCGAAAGTTTCGACATTGTTGATGACGGTGGGCTTGTTCCACAGGCCTTCATGCACGGGAAAGGGTGGCTTGTTTCGCGGTTCCGCTCGCTTGCCTTCAATTGCTTCGAGGAGGGCCGATTCTTCTCCGCAAATGTATCCGCCGGGGCTGACAAAAATCTCGAGTTCGAAAGTGAGGCCAGTTCCAAGGATACTCGGCCCTAGCAGCTTGGCCTTCTTGCATCGTTCGATCTCCGCGCGAAGAATCTCTTCCTGCTCTTCATACTCGTGGCGAATGTATAGGATGCCCGTCGTCGCACCAGTAAGAATGCTGGCAAGAATCATTCCTTCGATCACCAGGTGCGGAAGATGCGTCAGGATGAAACGATCTTTGAATGTTCCGGGCTCGCTTTCATCCGCGTTGCAGACGATATATTTCTCAGTGCCAGGAGCCTGGCGAACGAGTTGCCATTTCGATTCGGTGGGAAATCCAGCGCCGCCCAATCCACGGAGACCGGCGGCCTTCAATGTCGCAAAGGTGCCGGTCCAATCCCGCGATTCCAGCAGCCGTTTTACCGCGCCGTAGTGCTGGCCTTCTGGATAGGGATCAGAGGCGCAGTTCACGCGATCTTGGGTGGGCGATTGTTTCGGCAGTGCGACGCCCGCGAGCGCATTGGCAATCATGGCTTCGATCTGATTTTGTGAGACGTCGCTATAAATACGTCCGTTGACTGCCACCGCTGGTGCTTCGTTGCAACGGCCGAGGCAAGAGACACCCTTCACCTGCACTTCCGGATTCACGGATTTCCCACACACCTTATCCAGTCCGGTGCGAAACTGGGCGGCACCGCGAAGATGGCAGGACATATCCTGGCAAACGCGCACGTCCACTTTTGGCGGCGGCGTGAGATGGAAATGGGGATAAAAACTCGCAACCCCGTGCAAGCGGTAGAGAGGAAGATCAATTTTCTGGGCGAGACTCTTCAGCTGCTCGGCGGGTAAATAGCCGAACTCGTGCTGGATTTTTCTCAATTCGTCAAAAATCAACGGCTGCTTCCTCCACGGGAGAGTATTCATTCGCAAGGGTGAAAACAACTGACAGTGCGAGGAATGTTGCGTTTTCGACATAAGCAGGATCGACGCGGAGATGAGCCCGGATGCGGTTATTCTTCCGCCAAGGGGCCGTAACAAAACGAATCGGAGTTGAATGAATTCGATAGTATCGAGCAGAAGAAATTCACAAACGGGTGCGGGGACGTCCTTGTTGCATTGAGATGCCAGCGAACAGTTTGCAGCTGAATTGAAAATGAAAAGCGATCTCGGAACAGAACGCCAACGGCTTGCACCGCTTCTTGTATTTTTGAGCGCGGTGATAGCTGCGATCGTATGCGTCTCGCTTCCCGCGGGGGCCGAGCGCAACTATGCGCCTCGTATCGCTCTGGAAGGGCAGGCTGGTCAATCTGCGCGCTACACCGGCCCGGGTTCCTGCGCGTCGAGTGCTTGCCACGGCAGTGTAATGCCACGCTCCGAAAATCGGGTGCTGCAGAACGAGTACAGCACCTGGATCGTCAAAGACAAACACTCGAAAGCCTACGCTTCGCTGAAAGGGCCAGTCGGCGAGCGCATGGCGGCGATTTTGGGTGTGGGTAAAGCTGAGTCGGCGCCGAAATGCCTGGTGTGCCATGCGCTCGATGTGCCGGCAGCGGAGCGGGCTCGCACGTTTGACCTGAGCGAAGGCGTGAGCTGCGAAAATTGTCATGGGCCGGCGGCCGCGTGGCTTGGGCCGCACACCGAACGCGACTGGAACCATCAGAAATCCGTTGCGGCGGGTATGTACGACACGCGCGATCTCACGAAACGTAGCGAGAAATGCCTCAGTTGCCATCTGGGCAACGACGAAAAATCGGTCGATCACGAAATGATTGCTGCCGGGCATCCTGATCTTTATTTCGAGCTCGATTCTTTTTCGGCGGTGATGCCCCGCCACTGGCGAGAGGCCGGCGAACCCGGGAGGCCTGAAAATTTCGACCGGTGGTATGACGTCCGCGAACTGACGGCAGGCCAGGCCGTGCAGTTGAGGCAATCCCTGCTTCGCCTGGCATCTCGCACTCGCAGCAAAGCGTGGCCCGAGTATTCCGAACTGCAGTGCTATGCGTGCCATCACAATCTGACGCAGCCACAAGATAGCTGGCGGCAAGCGCGTGGTTATCCCGGACGGCGGCCCGGCGATCCGCCGTGGAATCCGTCGCGCTACACAATTTTTCACGAACTCGTGATACAGGTGGATGCGGACAGCGCTGCGAAGCTCGATTCCGAACTCTCGCACCTTGCGCAGTTGATGAGCCAGTTGAATCCAGATCGCGACGCTGTTGCGACGTCGGCGAATAATTCAGCGAAACTTGTTAGCGATCTATCATCGAAGATCAATTCTGTTCCCGCCGACTCCGCTTCGACACTTCGGCTGCTGCAAAAAATCTCGGGCGATGCAGACAATATTTCCGGCCAGGGCGAACATGCCGCAGCGCAGGCCGCGATGGCTATCCAATCGCTATTCGTGGCGTACGAGCGAAACGATAAACTACCGCGTTCATCGGAGATTCGTGCGGCTATCACTGCGTTGTTTCAGGAGCTGCAGAATCCGTCGGCGTATGACCCCGCGCGTTTCGCAGCTCGGCTGCGCGAGGTGAACGCACTGCTTCATGACTAATTGGCATTCGAGAATTTGCGCACGCGACCGCTCAGGAGAGTATTGAGTGCAAAAGTATGATCTCGTGGTAATCGGCTCGGGTCCCGCCGGCGAAAAAGGGGCCGCACAGGCGGCTTATTTCGGCAAGCGTGTTGCCCTCATCGAGTGTAGTGCCCTCCTGGGAGGCGCGTGCGTTAACACCGGCACGATTCCAAGCAAGATTCTCCGCGAATCAGCGCTTTATTATTCGGGAGTTCAACAGCGCGGTCTCTATGGCGTCGACTACTCGTTGAAAGACAACTTGACGGTGAAGAACTTCATGCACCGCAAGGACGTGGTGGTCGAGACTCAGCGCGAGAAGCTGCGAGAGAATTTGGCGGCGCACAAAGTGGATCTCATCTACGGATTTGCGTCTTTCGAGGGTTCCAATGACGTAGCCGTGCATACCGCGCGAAATGAAACGCTGACCCTGCACGGCGACGTCATTCTCATCGCGACGGGCTCGGCGCCTCACCGCGCACCCGAAATTCCGTTCGATGATGAGGTTGTCTTCGATTCGGACTCGATTCTGCAAATGGGTGCGATTCCCAAGAGCCTTGCTGTGATCGGTGGCGGCGTGATCGGATGCGAATATGCCTCGATTTTCACGGCTCTGGGAGTCGAAGTCGCGCTTGTTGACGGGCGCGACCGAGTTCTACCGTTTCTTGATGCCGAGATCTCAGAGTGTCTGCGCCAAAGCCTTGCGGACCTCGGGGTTCGATTCTACTTCGGCGAGCGTATGTCGCAAATCGAACGCACCAATAACAGTGTCCGAATCACGCTTCAGTCCGGAAAGACTCTTGAAATGGAAGCGGCTCTGTTCGCGGCTGGTCGCCGCGGAGTCGTTGAAAAGCTGCGCCTGGACAGCGCAGAAGTCACTTTGAATAAGCGCGGTTATATCGAGGTGAATGAGAATTACAGAACGTCGGCACCTTCGATCTACGCTGCCGGCGATGTGATTGGATTTCCCGCACTCGCGTCCACGTCGATGGAGCAGGCTCGTGTGGCGGTCTGCCATGCGTTCGGGTTTCAATACAAGCAGCGCCTGGCATCGAATCTTCCGATGGGCATTTACACCATTCCGGAAATTTCGGCGGTCGGCGAAACGGAAGAATCCTGCAAAGAGAAGAAAATCGATTACGAAGTGGGCCGCGCCCGTTATCCGAACAATGTCCGCGGCCAAATCGTCGGTGATCGTACCGGCCTTATGAAATTGATTTTTAAGAAGGCTGACCGCCGGCTGCTGGGCGTCCAGATAATCGGTGAGAACGCCACCGAACTAATTCATCTGGGCATGATGGCCCTTGAGTCCGGGATGGCGCTCGATGTTTTCATCGAATTCGCATTCAATTACCCGACACTCTCGGAGATGTACAAGTATGCCGCCTACGATGGTTTGGGCAATCTCACGGGCCACAAGCTTCGGGAAGGATGAATATTGCGGGCGGACTCTTCTAGCCCCGCTCGGTAAATTCAGTCGGTCGGATTCCGCGGAAATTTTAAATAGGGAAGCCGCACTCCATTAATCACAATCTGATCCGCGCGGATGGACGCGATCGGCTCGAATCCTGCCGCGCCGCCCGCCGTTACAAAGTCATCCTGGTCCACGCCGTCGCCGCTCACGCCCAAGCCTCCTACCAGAACGCCATTCTTATAGAGTGGTTCTGAGCCAGGGAAAAATACGATGCCGCTCTGGTTCGCCATCGGCCACGCCGAGCTCGGCACCTGCAATCCCTGCGTGCAGGGATGCGCGACATCCATCGTGTAGAGATTAAAGAACGGCCCCGGCTGTGTCCCATCGATTCCCGACGGGAAGAACGGTTGCGCGCCAAAGCCGATGGTTCGATTTGTCACCGCCGTTCCCATCGGAACGTCGTTCAAATCCGCAGTTTGCCTTGTGGCTCCGCTGAAATAAATCACATTGCGCGCTTTCGTCGCCGCCACGTCGATGCTGAATATGGTTGAGTCCGTCATTCGATGAAGACCGATCAAAGTGCCATCGAGATCGCTCACCGCGATCACCATTTTTGCTCTCTCGCCGATTGGCAGCCTGATTTGTGCGCGTGTTTGATTCGCCGTCGCGACGGCGTTGCTGATGATTTGGGCCACATCTGCCGCCGTCAATCCTCCCAGCGGTCCATTTGTCGTCGGTATGAGATCGCCTTCAGGCGGAACGCCTGAGCTCGCCACAGGTCCTTTGGTAAAGAACGCAGGATTGAACGTGCCGGGCGTAACGCCGCTCGGCGCCGTCGTCTGGTTTACGAATGGCAATGTAATACCCGCGATCGTAACGATTCCCGGCGCAGGAAATGCCGGAAATCCGATGCCATCGGTTGCCGTGCTGGGACCGCCCGTCGCCACCATTCCGGCAGCGGTGAACGCAACATACTCGGCAACATTCCCATCCGCCAATGCGGCGCCAATTCCGCCGACCTCTTGCCCATTCTTAAAAATTGGCACGCCGCCCGGATTTACGGCAGTTGGAACCGTGTCGTTGATATCTGCTTTGCCCGTTGTGATTCCGAAACCGGGGCTCGCACCCGCGATTGTTGTTGCTGGCGGCACAGTCGCGCTTAAGCTCGCCGCAAGATTGCACCCGCGGTTCGTGTTTTCGATTCCGTAGAGTGCAGCGCTTCCCGTATTCATCACTCCCGGCGGGAAGTGCACGCCACTGATAAATCGCACCGTCCGCGAAGATAATGGCGCTTGGTCATTGCTAAAAAATGCGCCAGTCCGCGCGAGCGATACGGCGAGTTCATCGGGCGGAACGGGAGCGCCAAAATTTCCCGGCAGCGAAGCGGGGGCGCCCGGCTGTTTGTAAACCGCCAGTATGCGCCCGAGCCGGTCAACCACGGCGATCGCCATCGCGTTGGACTGCGCAGCAGTGGCTGCAGCTTGCACCAGCATTTGGACGTCAGCTTGCGTCAGGCTTTCCGTGGCTGGCGGAGGTTCAGGTGGAGGCGCCGCTCCGCCGCCTCCGCTCGTACTTCCGCTGCATGCGGCAAGCGCCACACACAATGCGATCGCAAGGCATGTGCAAATCGAAAGGCAAAACGCGGTGACCGCCGGACTAGGCGCACCATCCCGAAGGATCGGGCTTCGGACCTGAATCATACGAGTGATTTATTCGTATCACACCCGCACACCCTTCTCAATGATTCCGCAAATCAGTTGTTCAATCATGATTGAATGGTCCAGGAAACCAAATCCCCAATTGTCGTCTGGGAGAGGGTGGAAGCTCCATTGCGCCTGCGGTTTTTAGAACGTGCGGTGCTTTGCCTGCTTATCGGTTTGTGGTGCCTGGCGTCCCCGGTAAAAATCGCGGCACAACAGCGTTTGCCCGGTCAAGCAGCCCCGAAGAATGCCGCGGTGGAAGGAATCGTACGTCAGGAAAACGGGCGACCTGTGATTGGCGCGAGAATTCTTTTGCGCAGCATTGCGACGGACCAGCAATCGATAAAAATCAGCGATGCGCAGGGCGTGTTTCGTTTTCTCGAAGTACAGCCAGGAGCTTACGAAATAACGATCACAGCAGAAGGTTTTGAGGAATTTAGAAATCCTGTGATTCAGCTTAAAGCAGGCGACGATTTCGTTCTTGAAGCCGCGCTCCTCTCCACTCCTTCGACGAATTCTGCCCCACCGCCGTTCCCTCAGATTCCCGGCGGAATTTCGAATCCTCCGTCCCCCTCAGCGTCTACACCGTCCTCCGCGTCTCCGGTTGTGATCCAGGATGGCATCAAGCAGGAGCAACAGAAAATGGAGACTTCCCCGGAGGCGCTGCCTTCCTCCGATCAGGTTTTCTATCCGCAGCCCGATCGCTGGCTGATTACGATGCCTGACTGGGACCGCTATGGAACCGGTGGCGAACATCCCTACGTGAGAGGCAGTAAGTGGGATCCGTTCAACCGAAACAAATGGAAAGGTGACGTCCCGATCATCGGTCAGCAAATCTTCTTAAATTTTACGGGCATAAGCGATACGTTTCTCGACTTCCGCCAGCTGCCTACGCCCAGCAACATCAGCTCCGCGCGCCCTGGAAGCAGCGATTTCTTCGGCAAAGGGCAGCAGTTTTTTCTCGATCAACTGTTTCTTTTTTCGTTTGATCTCTTTCACGGCGATACTTCTTTCCGTCCAGTCGATTGGCGCGTTCGAATCACCCCCGCCGTCAGTCTGAATTATCTGAATGTGCAGGAACGCGGAATCGTCAACGCCGACGTGACCAAAGGCACCACGCGTTTCGACGCACACATCGGTTTGCAGGAAGCCTTTGGCGAGCTAAAGCTCAAGGACATCGGCCCCAACTACGATTTCCTTTCCGTACGCGCCGGCATCCAGGGCTTCAATAGCGATTTCCGTGGTTTTTTGTTTGTAGAGGAGCAACCCGGCGTCCGCATCTTCGGCAATCTCAATTCGAATCAGTGGCAATATAACGTCGCGTACTTCAATTTCCTCGAGAAGAACACGAACAGCGGCTTGAATTCGATGGCGCTTCGCAATCAACAAGTGATCATCGCTAATGTTTTTCGACAGGATTTCCTGTTTCAGGGTTACACCGCGCAGTTGAGCGTTCACTACGATAAAGACGATGCCACCATCCACTACGACGACAACGGTTTTCTTGTGCGCCCTTCGCCGATTGGCAAAGTGTTTTCGAGTGGCGTGATTCAGCCCCACAGCGTTCATGCCGCGTACATCGGTTGGACCGGCGACGGCCACATCGGGCCGGTGAATCTGACCCATGCTTTTTACCAGGCGCTGGGGACCGACAGCTTCAATGCCATCGCAGGGAGGCCTGTGACGATCAACGCGCAAATGGCGGCGCTCGAAGTTTCGGTGGATCGCGACTGGTTCCGGCTGAAGGGTTCGCTCCTCTATGCTTCCGGCTCCGCAAATCCGTCGAGCAGCCACGCGCGCGGATTTGATTCCATCGATGATTTTCCGGAATTCGCGGGCGGAATCTTCAGCTTGTGGAACCGCGAGAGCATTCGGCTGACGGGCTCGGGCGTCGCGCTCAATTCTGGCAACAGCCTTCTTCCCGACTTGCGTTCGAGCAAGGACGAAGGGCAGGCCAATTTCGTGAATCCCGGTATTTTCCTCGCGAACCTCGGTGCGAATTTCGATATCACCCCGAAATTACGCGGGTTTGCGAACGTGAACTACCTGCGCTTCGAACGCACCGAGACGCTTGAGCAGATCCTTTTTCAATCGCCAATTCGTCACAACATCGGTTTTGATTCGAGCATCGGTGTCCGTTACAGGCCGCCGCTGACGGAAAACATTGCTATCACCGCCGGTGCCGCCACTTTAATTCCAGGCCAGGGCCTGCAAGACATTTACGGCGGCAAATTGATGTACACATTTTTCACCGATATTAGGTTTCAGTTTTGACGAATAGGTGCATCGGCGCGCGAAATGAATAAGACGGCCAACATCGCAAAAACTTGGCAGCGGAACGTGAAGCGAGCGACAGCCTCACTGCTTGCCACGCTCGCCGCGCTCGGCGTTTCGCTGTTGTTTCAAAGGCGCTCGCACGCGCAATCCGATCCGCAGCAGCATCACTTGCTCAGACAATCGCAATCCGACGTGGATCGAAAGAATTCCGGGTGCGTTTCCTGCCACACCACCACCGACGAGGCCTCGATGCATCCCACCGGCACAGTTCGGCTCGCATGTATCGATTGTCACGGCGGCGATTCCACCGCAACGCTACCGCCAGGAGCAAACTCAAAGACGCCTGAATACGATCAAATAAAAAATCGCGCGCATGTGCAGCCAAATGATCCCGCCCTCGCTGGCCGGTCAGGAAATCCGCAACGCCTGTACACGAAATGGCTGCGGGAGAGTTACGAGTACGTCCGCTTCGTCAATCCTGGAGACCTGCGCGTAGCCGCAGAGACATGTGGCACAGCCGGGTGTCACGCGGCAGAAGTTATGAAAGTAAAAACCAGTATGATGACGCACGGAGCGATGCTTTGGGGAGCGGCGCTTTACAATAACGGCTCGTTCCCGCTGAAAAATGCGCGCTTCGGCGAAAGCTATTCGGCTTCCGGTGTCCCTCAAGGAATCCGCACATTCCCGGCACCCACTCCCAACGAAATCCGCCAGAAGGGAGTTCTTCCAGAACTCACTCCACTGGAGCGCTGGGAAATATCACAACCCGGGAACGTCCTGCGCGTTTTTGAACGCGGCGGGGAAAAAAAAGGCGAAATTGGCAATCCTGATCGCGAAGAGGAATCCGGACGCCCCGACGACAAGCTCGGTGAACGCGGTTTCGGTACTCTACTTCGCACCGACCCCGTTTTTCTCGGTCTCCAAAAAACGCGTTTGCTCGATCCGATGCTGTCGCTGCCCGGTACCAACGACGAACCGGGCGACTATCGCGGCAGCGGCTGCACGGCCTGCCACGTTGTGTACGCAAATGATCGCTCTCCGGAACATTCAGGTCCGTACGCGCGCTTCGGGCACATGGGAGAGAGCGCCTCTTCCGATCCAACCATCGCCAAGCACGAACCCGGTCATCCCATCCGCCACACTTTCACGCGAGCCATTCCCTCGAGCCAATGCATGATCTGCCATGTTCATCCGGGAACGAACATGGAAACCACCTATTTCGGTTACACGTGGTGGGACAACGAATCCGACGGCGAGGCGATGTATCCACACGACCAACACAATCCCACGAACGACGAAAGATATCAGCTGGCACTCCGAAATCCGGAAGGCGCAGCAGCGCGCGGACTCTGGTCGAACCTCGATTTCCTCGAAAAGCTCGGCTCGACCGAATTCAATTCCCAACTGAAGCAAACTCAATTCGCAGATTTTCACAGTCACGGCTGGGTTTTTCGCGCCGTCTACAAACGCGATCGCAAAGGAAATCTGCTCGACGCAGAAAATAAAGTTGTCCCTCCCGGCGACCCCGCGAAATTCCAGAAAGTCGTTCACCTCGCAGATATTCATCTTGAAAAGGGGATGCACTGCGTTGATTGCCATTTCGAGCAGGATTCTCACGGCACCGGCAAACTTTATGCGGAGCCGCGCGCTGCCATCGAACTTGACTGCACCGATTGCCACGGAACGATCGAGAAACACGCTTCACTGATTTCTTCGGGGCCAGCATCACCCATCGGCGGAACTCATTTCGGTTCACTACGCACTCCTTGGAATGCCCGGCGTTTTGAATATCGCGAGGGCAAACTTTTTCAACGATCGATGGTTGAGCCAGATAAAGAGTGGGAAGTGGTGCAGGTTCTGGACACGATCACCCCCGGAAATATTCACTACAGCGAAAAATCTCGCTGGGCCAAGACGATCCGCACCGACGGAAAAACCTGGGGCGATCTCCCCGCCGATTCATCGCAACTCGCGCACGCCAATGGCCGCATGACTTGCTATGCCTGCCACACTTCCTGGACCCCGAACTGCTTCGGCTGCCATCTCGCCATGATGGCAAATCAACGCAAGCCGATGCTGCACAACGAAGGCCTCCTGACGCGCAACTGGACGGCTTACGATTTTCAAGTCCTTCGCGATGATGGTTTCATGCTCGGCGTCGACGGCACTGTCACTGGCCACCGTGTGGCCCCGGTTCGCTCCTCATGCGCGATTCTCGTGAGCTCCCAGAATCAAAATCGCGATTGGATCTACTACATGCAGCAAACCGTTTCCGCCGAGGGCCTCAGTGGCACCGCGTTCAGCACGTTTGTGCCGCACACGGTGCGCGGAAAGGAAACAAAAGGCTGCGACGACTGCCACATCTCGAATCGCAATGACAATAACGCCTGGATGGCGCAAGTCCTGCTTCAAGGCACGAACCTGCTGAATTTCATGGGCCGCTATATTTATGTAGCTGACGGCGCAAAAGGTTTTGACGCCGTCGCGGTCGCCGAGCATGACGAGCCGCCCGCCATCATCGGCAGCTATTTGCAGCGCGTCGCTTACCCGCAGGATTATCAGCAGCACCTGGCGCGCGATCGCGAACTGAAAGAAGCCTATCATCACGATGGCGAAGTGCTCGACGTCCAACTTCGCGGCGAGTATTTATACGCCGCGCTCGGCAAAGGAGGCTTCCGCGCCTACGACGTTGCAAACATCGACAACAAAAACTTCTCCGAGCGCACAGTTACCGCGCCCGTTTCTCCTCTCGGGCAGCGGCTCTACGTAAAAACGAAATACGCCACCGCCATCGCAAGCCCTTCGACGCTCGCCGTCGACCCCGCTCGCACGCACAACCCCGAAAACGAAGAGCAAGCGATTCATCCGCTCTACGCTTTTCTCTACGTCGCGGACAAATACGAAGGCCTCGTGGTCATCGGAGATCCGGACCCCAAGAGCAAGACGCCGGGTGTCAGCACGCTTCTCGACGGCGACCCGCGAAATAATTTTCTGAAACGCGCCCTGGTCTTCAACCCCGACGGAATTTTAAACGGCGCCCGCCGCATCACGATTGCCGGCACATACGCTTACATTCTTTGCGATCGCGGCTTGGTTGTCGTTGATCTCGATAATCCGCTTAAGCCGCGCGTCACCGCCGAAATTGGTGCGCCGTCGCTAGATTCGCCGCAAGGGATCGCGATTCAGTTCCGATACGCGTTCGTCGTCGATCGCGCCGGGCTGAAGGTCCTCGACGTTTCCGATCTCGCTCACCCCGGTGTCGTTCCAAATGCGCCAGTACCTCTCGAAGACGCGCGGAATATTTACGTGGCTCGCACATACGCTTACGTCGCAGACGGCAAAGAGGGCATCGCCGTTATCGATGTGGAAAAACCAGAAGCGCCGAAGCTTGATCAGATGTTTAGCGCGGACGGCAAACTCACCGACGTGCGCGACATTAAAATCGGCATGGTTGACGCAAGCGCGTTTGCCTTTGTCGCAGACGGCCGCAACGGCCTTCGAATTCTGCAAATCCTATCGCCCGAACATTCGCCAAATTCCTATGGTTTCAGCCCGCGCCCCACTCCCAAGCTCATCGCCACCTATCGCACTCGTGGCCCTGCTCTCTCAGTCTCGAAAGGGACCGACCGCGATCGCGCCGTCGACGAAAGCGGTAATCAAATCGCCGTCTTCGGCCGCCGCGGCGCGCGGCCCTTCACTCGCGACGAAGCTGCCCGCCTCTATCTGCGCGACGGAAAGCCCTTCACGGTTCCCAACGATCCACCCAAATGAATCGGTCAGTGAGATTGTCCGTTCCGAAGCGAAGGCGTTGGCTAAAAAGGCCTTTATAGGATCTCAGAAGAATTGAGACCCCAGCCCTTGCCCTGCATCCAATCGGATGAAGGGAGAAAGCGATGAGCACAATTCTAGTCACCGGCGGCTCAGGCTTTATCGGCAGCCACGCGATTCTACAGCTCCTAGCCGCGGGCCATCAGGTTCGCACCACGGTGCGAAATCTGAAACGCGAGGGCGATGTGCGCGCGATGCTGAAAGAAGGTGGCGCAGAATTGGGCGATCGCTTGTCATTCATTGCCGCCGATCTCACAAGCGACGCGGGCTGGCCGGAGGCCGTCGCCGGCTGCGAATATGTCCTGCACGTCGCCTCGCCGCTCCCCGAGCGCGTTCCCAAGGACGAGAACGAGCTAATCGTCCCCGCACGCGAAGGAACGGTCCGAGTGCTCCGCGCCTCGCGCGACGCCGGCGTCAAGCGCGTCGTGCTCACCTCGTCATTCGCCGCCATCGGCTACGGCCATAAGCAGCGCAACGAGCCGTTCACCGAGCGTGACTGGACCGACCCCAACTGCGGCGACGTTCTCCCCTACACGAAATCGAAAACTTTGGCCGAACACGCGGCGTGGAATTTCATGGCCGCCGAAGGTGGCAACCTCGAGCTTTCCGTTGTCAATCCCGTCGGCGTATTCGGCCCCGTCCTGGGACCCGATTATTCGGCCTCAATTCTAATCGTTCAACGCATGATGAACGGCGCCATGCCGGGCGCCCCGCGGCTTTATTTCGGCGTCGTTGATGTGCGCGACGTCGCCGATCTGCACATTCGCGCCATGACTCATCCAGCCGCCAAGGGCGAACGTTTTCTCGCCGTCGCCGGCGATTTCATGTCGATGCACGAAATCGCCAAGGTGCTGAAGATCCGCATAGGCGCCGCAGCCAGAAGAGTACCAACACGTGAAGTGCCCGACTGGGTGGTACGTCTTGTCGCAATGAAAGATCCAGCGGCAAAGCAGATTCTGCCCGAGCTAGGCAAAAAGAAGAACGCCACCAACGAAAAGGCTAGGCGCATCCTTGGCTGGGCGCCGCGTTCGAACGAGGAAGCCATTGTCGCCACCGCAGAAAGCCTCGTGCGGCTCGGTCTTCTGAAGGACAGCTCGAAAAAAGCCGCTTAAATCTCTTCAAGCATAGCTACAGCGGCGGCAGCCGTACCCCAGCATTGCGCAGATCGGCGATCGTAGGATAGCCATCGATGGCCATCAGCAGGTCGGCCTCCGCAAGTATGGAGCGAAGCACGTGGATAATTCCATCCACTCCATCAAGGGCCAATCCGTAGCAATAGGGACGCCCAATGCCAACCGCTGTAGCTCCAAGGGCGAGCGCCTTCACAACATCTGAACCGGAGCGTACTCCGGAATCGAACAGCACCGGCGTATTGCTGGCCGCCTTCACCACAGCGGGAAGCATATCGATAGCCGCGATCCCGCCGTTTGCCTGGCGCCCTCCATGGTTCGAACAGTAGATCCCGTCAACGCCGCCATCGATCGCTCTGCGCGCGTCGTCGGGGTGGCAAATACCCTTCAGCACCAGCGGCAACTTGGTCAGCGAACGCAGCCACGGAAGATCGTCCCACGTCATCGGATTCGGAAACACCTTCGCCCATGCGAGGATCGCAGCGCGCGGATCGTGTTGCGGAGACTTTTCCAGCTTGGCGCGAAATTGAGGGTCGGAGAAATAGTTCGCCAGACAGTGCCCGCGCAGCTGCGGAAAATTCGATTGATTCAGATCCCGCGGGCGCCAGCCGGTGATCCATGTGTCCAGCGTGACTACAACACCCTTGAATCCGGCCGCTTCTGCCCTCTGCACGAAACTTTCCGCCAGCGCGCGATTGTTCGGCGTGTAGAGCTGAAAAAATCCGGGAGTTCCCCCGAACTCCTTCGCGACCACTTCAAGCGGATCGACCGTCAGCGTCGAGGCAATCATCGGAACCTTGCTTTGCGCCGCAGCTCGAGCAGCTGCCAGATCGCCGTGGCCGTCTTGCGCGCAGAGCCCCAGCACTCCGATGGGAGCCATGAAGATCGGCGTGGGCAGGTCCATTCCGAATAGTTTGATCGAAAGGTCGCGAACCGGCCGGGCAGCCAGCATCCGCGGAATTATTCCCCAGTGCTCGAATGCAGCCACATTCGCTCGCTGCGTGTGTTCGTTCCCGCAGCCACCCGCTACGTAGGACACCAGCGACGGCGGCATCGCTGCGTGTGCCTGCTTCTCGAGAGTTGCGAAATCCACGGGAAGTTTGGGAAGCGTGCCGGTTAAACCCGCAAGGTAGATTTCATCTTGATATGCGCCGAAGTTCGTCATGATCTCCCGAGTAGGACCGCCGAGTCCTCTATCAGCCTCGCGATGCGCGCACTTATACACCGGTGTCCGCTCCGAGTGAACGAAATTGTTCGATACGGCATAGAGCAAAACTCTGGTAGGTGCAAAGGTAACCCGCTCCTAAGTCCAACTCAGCTGTACGACATTCTTCACTGGATTCTTCATCACCTGTTTAGTTACGCTCATCTCCGCCCGATCCAGGGCAGCCGTTCTGGAAAGTTAGGAGAAAGCTGCATTGTTCGGATTGATTCGCGACCTTGTTCGCCCATATCGCGGGGCTCTGGGTGTGGTGTTGGTGGCGATGCTGGTGCAGACGGCGGCGGCGCTGGCGGTTCCGTGGCCGTTAAAAGTGATTCTCGATTCTGTGGTCGGCCATCATCCACTGCCGATGTGGCTCGATCACCTCGTCGAGCCGTTGATTGTGAACGCCTCCCGGATGCGGCTCGCCACGCTGGCAGCCCTGGCGTTGGTCGCGATTGCTCTAATTGGAGCTATCGCGTCCTACGTTCAAAATTACTACACCGAAAGCGCTGGCCAGTGGATCGCGCACGACCTGCGCATGCGCACATACCATCATTTACAGAAGCTCTCGTTGAGCTATTACGACAGCCATCAGACCGGCTCGATGTTGAGCACAATTACCGACGATGTCGATACGATTCAGCAGTTCGCCAGTTCTTCCACACTGGGAATCGCCGTCGATCTGCTCACGATCACCTGCATGGTGGCCCTGATGTTCTGGCTCAACTGGGATTTTGCGCTCATCGCTCTCGGTTTGACGCCCTTTCTTCTTCTCTTCGTCTCGCGTTTCAAGCGAGCCGTGAAGCAAGCCACGCACGAAGTCCGCAAAAAGCAGAGCAACATCGTCTCCGCCGTGCAGCAAGGTCTCGAATCAATGCGCGTAGTGCAGGCCTTCGGCCAGGAAGCGCTTGAACAGCAGCAGCTCGAAGTTGTAAGCAAGGCTTCCGTGCAGGCAGCGCTGCGTGCCCGTCGCATCAAGTCTTCCTTGTCGCCTGTCGTCAACGTGGCGGTCGCTGGATGTACCGCGATCGTACTCGCGCGCGGCGCGGCGCTGATTATGCGCGGCGCGATGACGGTCGGCGACCTCACCGTATTTCTCGCTTACTTGAGCCGCTTCTTCAAGCCGGTCGAGGATTTGGCGAAGATGTCGAACACCATGGCTCAGGCAGCCGTGGGTGTGGAAAGAGTGCAGTCGCTCCTGGAGACGGACGTGATCACTCCAGAGCGCACCGATGCAGTCGACCCGCCGCCTTTGACCGACGCACTCAAATTCGATCATGTCGCATTCCATTACCAGCCCGAGCAGCCGGTGCTCAAAGATGTCTCGTTTACAGTGAAAGCCGGCGAGCTCGTAGGCATCGTGGGACCAACCGGCAGTGGAAAATCCACCGTGATGAGCCTGATTCCGCGCTTCTACGATCCCATCCACGGCACGATTCAGATTGACGGCACCGACATCGCAGCCCTGAAGCTCCAGCCATTTCGAAATCGGGTTGGCTACGTGCTGCAGGACACCGTTCTCTTTCGCGGCACCGTGGCGGACAACATTGCCTTTGGCCGTCCGGGCGCCACGCGTGAAGAGGTGATTGCAGCCGCGAAGGCCGCGAACGCGGATGAGTTCATTCAGAAAATGCCTGCCGGCTACGACACGATGGTCGGTGAGGGCGCCCAAGCCCTTTCCGGCGGTCAGCGCCAGCGAATCGGAATCGCACGCGTTTTTGTGCGCAATAGTTCGATACTGCTGCTCGATGAGCCCACGGCTGCCCTCGACAGCGAATCGGAGCGAACCGTGATTCGAGCCCTCGAAGAGCTGATGAAAAATCGCACCGTGATCATGGTCGCTCACCGCTTGTCGACGATTCGCGACGCAGACAAAATAATCGTGCTTAAGGACGGCATAGTGGCCGAGCAAGGCACCCACGACGAGTTGATGGCGTCGAATGGGCTATACGCGGAGATGCACCGGACGCAGTTCAACGATTCCTCGCTCCGTCAATGTCCGCCCATGCAGCGCGCGAAGACGCCGCTGCACGCGGCGCCTGCGGCCACGTAAAGGGAGAATGTTCGCCGATGTCGCGACATCTGATTGTCCTGCCCGATGATTCGCCCAAAGCGTTTCTAAAAGCCATCGCCAAGGCGAAGGAATCGCTGCGCATCAAGATGTTCATTTTTTCTGATCCCGCCATGCGCAAAGCAGTGATTGCCGCCCACAAACGCGGCGTGAAAGTGCGCGTGATGCTGAACCCGGTGCGGCGCGATGGCACCGGTGAAAATGAAGCCACGAGGGCGGCCTTACTCGCGGCGGGCGTCGAGGTGGCGGACAGCAACCCGAAGTTTCCGGTGACCCATGAGAAATCCATGGTGGTGGATTCAAAAATCGCATTCATCAATTCGCTCAACTGGAACACGGAAAATCTGGAACGCACCCGCGACTACGCCATCCGCACGAAGCATCTGCACGAAGTGAAAGAAGTAATCGACGGCTTTGAAGCGGATTGGCACCGCCAGCACTTCGATCCGGGTGAAGGCGCCCACATGATTTGGGCGGTTGGCAACGCGCGCGAGCGCATCGCGAGACTGATCGACGGAGCGAAGCACTCGCTGTGGTTGCAACACGAGCGTTATCAGGATCCGGTGATCCTCGAGCGATTGGTACGCGCGAAAATGCGCGGAGTAGACGTGCGCGTGATGGCGCGCGCCCCGCACACGCTAAAGGAAAAGAAACTGCTCGAAGGCGTAGGCGGAATGCGGGTGCTTAACGACGTAGGGATCAAAGTTCATAAGATGCATCACTTGAAGCTGCACGCGAAGCTGGTGATGGCGGATGGAGAGCGAGCCATCGTCGGCTCGGTGAATCTGGCTCCAGGAAGCTTCGACGAGCGGCGCGAGCTGGCCATCGAGGTGGATGACCGCAAAATTGTGCGCCGCCTGCGCCGCGTGATCGAGCACGATTGGAAGCGCTCCCGTCCAATCGATCTTTCCGACGAAGGTCTCGCCCGCGACCTGAAAAAGTATGGGCCGGAAGTGATTCACGAGCTTGCGCTCACTCCGGGCACGGACCCCGGCGCAAAATCCAGCAAACACGACAAGCCGGAGCGAAAGGGCACTAAGAAGCAAAAACGCCGCTAGCCCGCACACACCCCCTCATTCTTACCAGACGCACGGCTTCTTCCGGATGCATGCGACAGGCGATTGCCCATCCTTGGGTCTTGGAATCCCAAGGCTTTTGCTCTTTCCAGCCCCGCATCACCGTTTGCTGCCCCGTTTTCCACAGGTTTGCGTAGTTCTACGGATATACGCCCGCCCCAAACCGCGCTACCATTTCCCGTTTTTCTATGACGGCGCACACGACACAATCGGCGGCCAGTTCGACACGGCCTGAGCCCCAGTGCCACAGGCACTCTTGCTTGCTCAGAGGAGGGGCACAGCTGACGAAGGGCCTGTCCGCTCTTGCCAGGCCGAGGCTCCAACGGATGGAATACACCGCCCCATCGCTAACAATCGAATTTCTAATCGCAAATCTGGAATTAGAATTTCAACTAACTCATAGAAAACTCAGCCCACTAAGAATTTCTAATCGCAAATATTTCGCGATTTTCTATCCCATTTTTAGTGCTTACTCGCCGCTCGCTTGTTCAGAGCAGGCTCACCCCGGACGAACGGTCCCCGCATTTCTAATAGCAACAGTCATCAATTCAGAAATCGAGTCAAGTTATTGGAAACAAAGCACAAAGAAAAATTCTAATAGCTACAAAACAGAGTTTTCCGCAAATTGCCCGCCAGAACTCGCGGAGCTGGAAGCCGTATTCTTCGCTGGATTCCTCACCGCTTGTTTGGTTACCCTCATCGCTCCCCTTTCGGTGCTTCTCGCGGGAGGGTCGAGAAAGAAACAACGTGAAATACAACGCCATCATCATCGGCTCAGGACAGGCGGGTAACCCCCTTTCTTCCGCGCTCACCGAACACGGCTGGACCGTTGCGCTCATCGAAAAATCCTATCTCGGCGGTACTTGCATCAACACGGGCTGTACTCCGACGAAGACCATGATCGCTTCCGCGCAGGTGGCCCACTACGCGCGCATGGGCAAGAAATGGGGAGTGAATACGAGCGGTGTGAGCGTGGACCTTCCGGCGATTGTGGCGCGCAAGAATGAAGTGGTGCAGCATTTCCGCGATGGACAGCAGCACCGTGTCGATAAGCATCCGAAGCTGCGGCTGTACCGGGACGTGGCGCGTTTTCTTTCGCCGAAGCAAGTACAGGTGGGAGACGAAATTCTCGAGAGCGATAAAATTTTTATCGACACAGGAACGCGACCTGCTCCGTCGCGCATCTCCGGAATCGACTCGATCGGCTCTCTCACGAATGAATCGCTGATGGAACTGCAGGAAGTTCCCGAACACTTGATCGTCCTCGGTGCCGGCTATATTGGCCTCGAATTCGGGCAGATGTTTCGGCGCTTCGGCAGCCAGGTGACCATCATTCATCGCAGCGGTCAAATTCTGGGCCGGGAAGACAGCGACGTCGCGGTCGCGCTCCAGAAAGCGCTGGAAGCCGAAGGTATCGACTTCCACTTAAATGCCAGTTCAAAGAAAGTAGAAAAGCAAGGAAGCGAAATTGTCTTCACCGCGAACACGGCAACTGGCTCGCAAACCTTTCGCGGTTCCCATCTTCTCGCGGCGACCGGACGCGTTCCGAACACCGATGATCTCGCAGTGGAAAAAGCTGGAATTGCGCTCGATTCGCGCGGCTACGTCAAAGTAAACGAAAAGCTGGAGACCAGCGTGCCAGGAATCTGGGCGCTTGGCGACGTGACGGGTGGTCCGGCGTTCACGCACATTTCCTACAACGACTATCAGATCGTTTACGGCAATCTCATCGAAGGCAAGAATCTGACGACCGTGAATCGCTATGTTCCGTATTCTCTTTTCACCGATCCACAGCTCGGGCGCGTGGGGATGACGGAGAAGGAAGCGCGCGCCAGCGGCCGCAAGCTGAAAATCGGAACGTTTCCGATGTTGAGCGTGTCCCGCGCCATCGAGCGCGACGAAACCGCCGGCTTCATGAAAATTATCATCGATGCCGAGACGGACCGCATCCTGGGGGCATCGATACTCGGGGTCGAAGGCGGCGAGACCGTGCAGATTCTTGGCGCGATGATTCTGGCCGATGCGCCATACACCATACTGAAAGGCGCAGTCTTTATTCATCCGACTCTCGCCGAAGGCCTCTTCGGTCTCCTGGAAGCCGTAAAGCCGGCATGAGAGTTTTCTCCCCCAGTCCCCGCCCCGAGCCTTGGGCCTCTCGACGCGGGCGCATCACGCAGTCGTGGATGATGCCCTTCGTCAAGTTAGAGCATGGCTGGGAATGGCTCGCTTATTTCCTCAGCCATTGGAAGTTTCTCGAAGTTCTGGAGTACATGAGCAGTTTGAGCGTTCTCATCGCGGTTCTGTTTTATTTTTCCGAATCTGGTGACCGCCTCAAGCAGAAGCACTACCAGGCCTGGCAGGTGATCAACACCGCGCAAGGAAAAGGCGGGAGCGGAGGCAGGATCGAAGCGTTGCAGGAACTAAACGCCGATCGGATCCCTTTAGTGGGTGTCGATGTTTCCGGCGCGTTTCTCCAGGGAATCAAATTGGCGAATGCCCGCCTATTGCGCGCAAACTTCAATTCCGCTGATTTACGCGACAGCGATTTTCATCTCGCTGATTTCGCCGATGCAGATTTAAAGTCGGCGAACTTCCGGGGAAGCAATTTAAGCAAGGTGAATTTTCACCGCGCCGATCTCAGTGGCAGCGACCTCGGAGAAGCAGACTTAGC
The DNA here is from genome assembly GCA_963729525.1 of uncultured Acidobacteriota bacterium. GTDB lineage: Bacteria > Acidobacteriota > Terriglobia > Acidiferrales > UBA7541 > Palsa-295. The sequence continues at coordinate 72,496 of CAVSOB010000001.1, read as the reverse complement.
GGAGGCGAATTTGGCTGGAGCCAATCTAGACGATGCCGATTTAAGCGGTGCCAACTTGGCGGGGCTTCAGTGGCGCGAAATCGCAAGCGCCAAGAATGCGGCGATCGATGGTGTGAAGAATGCGCCGTCCGGATTTGTGGAGTGGGCCATGCAGAAGGGAGCCGTGGCCAATTCAAGTGCTGCGACAATCAAGTAACGAGCCTGTTTCGAGGTCCAATTTTATTTTCACCTCGATCGTGCCATCTCGAATCCTCGATTCGTTCCAGGCATCCAAATTTGAAGCGAGAACCGGGTCGTCGCAATGAGTCTCGGGTTGCAATATATGGGCGGAGGCGCCGATGCGAATATCTGAACTCCCCATTCGAAGCGTCACCCTCGCAGTCGCTTTCATCCTCGCCGCGATCGGCATCGCTCGCTCATCGACGGGCGCAGCAGCAACTCAACCGCCCGCGGCTGACCAGTCCGCGAGTCTGGCGGCGTGGGATGAAATCGCGTCTGTACTTCAAAATCCGCGCTGCCTCAACTGCCACCAATTGAATTCACCACTGCAGGGCGATTCGCGCAGGGTACACATTCCTCGCGTTGTGCGCGGGCCAGACAATCAGGGCGTAGGCGCGATGCGCTGCCAGAATTGCCACAACAACATGGGAAACAATCCCACCTCGGGCACACCCGGCGGGCTGCATTGGCAACTTGCTCCGGTATCGATGCTGTGGCAGGGACTCTCGAGCGGCGATCTGTGCCGCGCCGTAAAGGATCCTAAGCACAACGGCAATCGCGATGGTGCAGCGCTGATCAAGCACATGGAAGACGAACCGCTCGTACTGTACGGCTGGGATCCGGGCAAGGGTCGCGAGCCGGTCCCAATTCCCCATGAGAAAGTTGTTGAAGACATGAAGATTTGGGTAGCGGGCGGGATGGCTTGCCCGAATTGATTGCGAGCTTTCAAGATTCAACCGGGGCCGGACGCATTGCGGCGCCAGCAGGAGGAGAAATTGGATGATCACTCTGAAAGTTAACGGTGAATCGCACGATTTGGACGTGAGCCCGGAAATGCCGCTGCTTTGGGCCCTGCGCGACCGGCTCCATTTAACCGGCACGAAATTCGGCTGCGGTAAAGCGATGTGCGGAGCGTGCACAGTACACATTGATGGGCAAGCCGCACGCTCGTGCTCGATCATGGTGGGCGAAGCGGCGGGGAAAACGATCACGACAATTGAAGCTGTCTCAGGCACCGTCGCGGATGCGGTGAAGCAGGCGTGGCAGCGGCTCGACGTGGTGCAGTGCGGCTATTGCCAGTCGGGCCAGATCATGTCCGCGATCGTCTTGCTCAATGGCAACAAGGCTCCGACTGACGAAGACATCGATCTGAGCATGGAAGGCAATATCTGCCGCTGCGGCACATACGTTCGAATCCGTCACGCGATCCACGAAGCAGCAAAATCGCTGGCCTAGGAGGCTACAGCCATGCGCACATCGAATCTCGCAAATCCTGCAGTCCTTGATGCTTCGCGCCGCGATTTTCTGAAATCGGCCGCCGTTGCCGCAGGCGCCTTTATTTTGGGAACCTACGTCGCGTTTCCCGCAATTGCGAACGCACAGGGCGGCGAGCCGCAGGGACCCTACGATCCCAATCTGTTCCTGAAAATCGGCGCGGACAATAGCGTCACAGTACTCAGCAAGCACTTCGAGATGGGACAAGGTGTGACCACCGGCCTCGCGACCATGGTGGCGGAAGAATTAGACGCTGATTGGTCCACCGTGCGATTCGAATTCGCGACGAATGATGCCAGGGTTTACAACAATCTACTCTTTGGCCCGATCATGGGCACAGGCGGATCGAGTTCGATGGCCGAGGCCTGGGAACAGATGCGCAAAGTGGGCGCGGCGGCGCGGATGATGTTCGTCGCGGCAGCGGCGCAAAAGTGGAATGTGCCGGGCGGTGAAATCGTCGTCGAGAAAAGCATGGTGATCCATTCGCGCTCGGGGCGGAAAGCAAACCTGGGAGATTTGGCCGCCGACGCGATGCATATGCCGGTGCCGAAGGACGTGACGCTCAAACCCGCCAAAGAGTGGAACCTGATCGGGACGAAGCTCCCGCGGCTCGATACGCCGGGAAAAACCACCGGCAAAGCGGTTTTCGCGCTGGATATCACTCGTCCCGGAATGCTTACGGCAGTTATCAAAAGGCCTGACCGCTTCGGCGCGAAAGTAGCTTCGTTCGACGCAACGGAAGCAAAAACAATCGATGGCGTGGTCGAAGTGGTGCAGGTGCCGGCCGGCGTCGCGGTTCTTGCCAAGGACACCTGGTCTGCGATGCGCGGTCGAGACGTGCTCAAAGTTACTTGGGACGATTCCGGAGCGGAAAAGCGTTCCACGGCTGAGATGCTCGAGCAATATCGCCAGATGATGAAGCAGCCGGGCATTTCCGCGGAAAGGCGAGGGGACGCCGCTGCGGGTATGACGCGCGCTGCGAAAACGGTGGAAGCCGAGTACACGTTTCCATTTCTCGCACACGCGCCGATGGAACCGATGAACGGCGTGATTGAGCTTCATACCGACGGTGCAGAAATATGGTCGGGCTCTCAGTTACAAACGCTCGATCAGGTGGTGGCTGCGCAGGTTCTGGGCATGAAACCCGAGCAGGTGAAGATCAATACTCTTCTCGGCGGTGGCAGCTTCGGGCGAAGGGCGAGCACCACGGCGGACTGGACCGGGGAGATGGCGCAAGTGGTGAAAGCGATCAACGGGCGGGCTCCGGTGCACGTGGTCTGGACGCGCGAGGACGACATCAGAGGCGGCTTTTACCGGCCGATGGTGGTGCATCGCGTTAAAGCAGGAATTGATGGCAGCGGCCAGATTTCGGGCTGGCAGCATACGATCGCCAGCAAATCAATCTTCAAGGGTACTGGCTTTGAAGCGATGATGATGAAGGGCGGCGTGGACAACAGCACGATCGAGGGAGTGGTGGACACTCCGTACGGTATCGCGAATCTCGCAGTTGGTGTTCACAACGTCGAGACGCCGGTCACGGTCCTGTGGTTCCGCTCAGTAGGAAATACACACACGGCTTACGTGATGGAGACGATGATCGACGAACTTGCTCATCTCGCCGGAAAAGATCCAGTCGCGTTCCGGCTCGGCTTGCTCACGCAACAGCCTCGCTACGCTGAGGTGGTGCGCCTCGCGGCGGGAAAGAGCGGTTGGGGACAGCCTGTGGGCGACGGGCGAGGGCGCGGTTTTGCGTTTCATCATTCGTTCAATACGAGCGTCGCAATGGTGGCGGACGTTTCGATCAAAGCTGCGAAGCTGAAGGTTGAGCGAATCGTGGCGGCGGTTGATTGCGGCGTGGCGATCGATCCCGACGTGGTGACCGCGCAAATTGAGGGAGCGATTGGCTTCGCACTGTCAATCGCACTGCGAAATCAGCTGACGTTCAAAGATGGGATGGTAGAGCAGAGCAACTTCGATGACTACGAACCCACGCGCATGCGCGAAATGCCGAAGGTTGAAGTGCACATTGTGAAATCCACGGAGAGGCCTACCGGCATCGGCGAGCCGGGCGTTCCGCCGCTGGCGCCTGCAATTGCAAACGCTATCGCCGCGAGCACAGGCAAGCGCCTGCGATCGCTTCCGCTCGATCTGAGCGCGGTCGCGTAACTGTCGTCAGCCTGACGCGCGAATGGCTTATCGCGCTTTGGCGAGCGGTTTCGGGCTGGCGCTCAAGTGCCAACGCTGGCGATTTCTTTCCAGCCCCTCCGCACACTGCTCGAGCTTGTGGCAGCGGCACGACCTGATTGCTTCCAGCATGTCTCGCATCGCTTTCGTTTTAGCCAGCGCGACATCCAGTTCGCGGATTTTTTCACGGGCCATTTTCTTCCAACGAGCTGACGCGGGTGTGTTTTCCGGGAAACCATGGAGCAGCAGTTTGATTTCCGAAAGCGTAAAGCCAGTCTCCTTCGCGAATTCGATGATGACAAGCTGATGCAGGACCTCGCCTGAATAAATGCGCCGCCCATTTTTTCGCAGCGGCTGCTTGAGCAGCCCTGTCCTTTCGTAGTAGCGGATCGCCGACGTCGCAAGCATCGCTTTCGCGGCCACGTCTCCGATAGTCACGTTGAGATTCCCCCCAAAAAAGTCCTTGACTTAAAGTTAACTTCAACTTCTAGCATGAGTCCTGTAGGAAAGCCACTGTATTCAGGGAGGAACCATGAATGGGCGCCTTGGGTATGAAAAATCCGTAGCAGCAATGGTGCTGATAGCCTTTGTCCTAGTGGCAGCTTTTGCTTTGGCAGCACGGATGTTGCAGAGGTCCGACTCAGTGCATGCGGCGTTTAGGGGGCAAGCGATGACCGAAACATCGGGTTTCTATTGCAACTTGAAGGCTCTTAGCGTGAAAGAGCGAGCACGTCACATGCAGCTGACGTACAAAATCGAGCGGGCCCGGGCTGAAACGGTCGAGTTGGCGAATGGATTTGCGTTTCGCTTTCAAGACGGCACCGTATCGCTAGCAGATTTGGCGGAATGGATTTCGGGGGAACGGAAATGCTGTCCGTTTTTTGATTTTGAGATCGAGCTGCAAGGAAACAACGGCCCGCTTTGGTTGAAGCTGCGAGGACAAGATGGAGTGAAGGCGTTCATGCGAAGCGAATTCGGTGTCCGCTGATGTGGCCGGCGACAACGAGCGATCGTCAAACTTAGGAGACAAGAATGAGAAAGCGGAGATACATCCCAGCCGTGCTGCTGATCCTGATTTTGGGTAAATCCGCATTGGCGCAGAAGCAGGCGTCGCCATTGGCGGAGAATAAAACCGTCAGCGAAGTGATTGATTTTTGGATTAGCGACACGGAGCGGCTGGTGGTTCTCGCTGCGGAAACGATGCCCGAAGCGGACTATTCGTACGCGCCAACCGACGGCCAGTTCAAAGGCGTCCGGACCTTCGCGGAGCAAGTGAAGCATCTTGCCGCAGCCAATTATCAGTTGGGAGCAGCTGTGCTCGGCGAAGAACCGCCCGCGGGGACGCAGAATGAGTCAGCGCCGGCGTCGGTCCAGACAAAAGCGGAGATCATGGCGTACCTAAGAGGATCGTTCTCCGTGCTTCATCGAGCCGCCGCCGCGACGAACGAGCGAAACATGAATGAGGCGATCGCTACGAAGGGCGGCCGAAGCCGCATGTGGCTTTTGATTGATGCGGTCGCACATTCGTCCAATCATTACGGACAGATGGTTGAATATTTACGTTTGAAAGGAATTGTGCCGCCAGCGAGTCGCTGAAAAAGTTCGCTGACTCCTCGTTGCGAATCGCGAGCAAGAGGCGTCCTTCGCGGTCTAATGTTTTGGAATCGCGCTCGAGGTGGCCGGCGATTCGTGCATGCTGAGGATATACCAGCGATTTTCGCTTTTGCGGCAGAGCATCATACCGCGCCCGGCGAAGTGGAAGGCGGGTGATTCGAGGGTGTAATCGTAGGAACTCCAGACGATGTCGCCGACGACGCGCTGATCGTTCATGATCATCGACATGTGCACGTGGGGATGCATATTGAAATACTGCTCGCGGAAATAGTTGGCAGCCTGATCTCTGCCGCGGTACTCCGCTTCGGGCAAGCTCAAAACAAAATCACGATCGAAGCAGAATGCCAAACCGATTGCGTCGGCATCGTTGAACGCGTCGGAGCAGGATTGCATCGAGCGCTCCATATCCGCGATCAGCGAAAGCTCAGAGGAATTCGGAGGGGGAACGCCGAGCCGCGCGACGCTGCGTTGCAAATCAATCGTCACACCGAGCTGTTCCAGGAGATCAACACCGAGAATTCCATCAATGGGCCCGCCACACGCTTTTGCGATGGCGCTGAGGTCGATGGCCGGCAGCTTGAGATTTTGTAGGTAATGGTCGCCTAAACTGAGTTCGCTCACGACCACTTCGCGAGCGTTCAAAGAGGTCGTTTTGTTCCAGGATTGAACGCGAACGTCCGTCGAGCGTCCGCTCTTGAACGATTTCTGGTTGAGCATCGAGGTGGCGGCGGTGTCCACAAGGAATCGCTTCTCGGTTTTGTTTACTTCAACGATCGCCACCGGCAAGCGATCGCAACGCTGGAGCGGAATTTCGGATTCGGCAGGAGGAGTTTGGGCGCGTAGTGACGGCATTGCGAACAAACAAACGAGAGCGGCGCTCACGCACATGGGCCCGCCTCGTGGGATGCGCATTATTGCCTCGGATGCGGCTCTATTGCCTGGTCGATCCGTTCGAGAATTGCGCGGCGGATGCGACGAAACGCGCCATCGTCGCCGAACAAGCGCGAAGCCCAGTTCGCGCCCATGGCGAGCGACTGAATTTCAAAAACAAGGTCGCGGGGAACCACATCCTTGCGGATTTCACCGGCGTTCTGCGCGTCGCGGACCGCCTGCTCCAGCGTGGCAAGCCAGCGTTTAAGCGATTCAACAATCAGGTCGCGCACTTTGCCGGGGCGGTCGTCAAATTCGAGGGAGGCGGCGGCGAAGAAGCATCCGCCCGGAAAAACCTTGTCTTCTGCATAGCCGAGCCAATTTTTGCAAAGAGCGCGCAAGCGCGCGAGGCCATGGGCTTCAAACGCGGGCCGAATGACCGTCTCGACGTAAATGCGGCCGGCCTCCTGGACAACCGCCAACTGAAGATCTTCCTTCGAGCCGAAATGGGCGAAGAGGCCGCTCTTGCTGATCTTCAGGGAGGTGGCGAGTTTTCCGATAGTGAGAGCTTCGAGACCTTCGAGCGAAGCGATGTTCACGGCTTTTTGGAGAATTGCCCCGCGAGTCTTGATGCCGCGCGGGCGCCGGCGTTGAGTCACAGCCGCCTCGGCAACTGGCGCAGCGACAGTAAGTGGTTGTCTCGAACGGGCGAGCCGATGAGAGCGTGAACGCTTTGCCATGGCTAGATAATAGCACGACCGTTCGTTCTATTACAAATGGTTATTTTATTTTGAAACCACCTTGTGGCCTGTTCCCAGTGAGTTGCCTCTTATCTTCTTTGCTCCATTTCCGTGACCGGCGACTTAATCGGCATGCCAGTGCCCTATAATTGACTCAAGCGGGTTCCTGCACCGCCTAAAAACCAATACAAATGATCCTCGATGACTGGCTTCCGAAGTCGGTTCAGTGCCTCAAGGACTACAACGGCCGGAAATTTGTCGCGGACATCGTGGCGGGAATCACCGTGGGCCTGGTTGCACTGCCGCTGGCGATGGCTTTCGCGATTGCCTCTGGGGTGCCGCCGCAGGCGGGCCTTTACACCGCGATTATTGCCGGCTTTCTGATTTCCGCACTGGGAGGATCGACAACTCAGATCGGCGGACCCACCGGGGCGTTCGTCGTCGTTGTGTACGGCATCGTGGCGAGGCACGGCCTGGACGGACTATATATGTGCACGCTGATGGCGGGCGTGCTGCTTGTGATTCTTGGAATTACGGGGCTTGGAACGGCGGTGAAATTCATTCCGCGGCCCGTTGTAGTGGGATTTACGAACGGAATTGCCGTAATTATCGCCAGCACGCAAATCAAGGATTTCCTGGGGCTTAAAGTCGATAAGGTTCCCGGAGAATTCCTGGCCCGAATGGAAATTCTTGTCCGAAATTTCCGAACACTTTCGCCGCTTGAAACAGGTCTCGGTGTGCTGGCCCTCGCACTCATTATTGTCTTTGCGCGATACGTGAAGAGAGTGCCGGGCTATATCGTGGCGCTTTTCATCGGGACGGCAATCGTGGCCATCTTCAAGCTGCCGGTTGAAACGATCGGCACGCGGTTCGGCGGAATTCCCTCCGGCTTGCCGAAACTACAAGTGCCGCAATTCCGTTTTGACTTGTTGCGGCCGCTGATTTCGCCGGCGGTGACCGTCGCGATGCTCGGAGCGATTGAGTCGCTGATGTCCGCAGTGGTTTCCGATCGCATGAGCGGAGGCAAACACAATCCGAACGTGGAACTTGTGGCGCAGGGCGTCGCCAACGTTTTTTCGCCGCTCTTTGGAGGGTTGCCGGCGACCGGTGCGATCGCTCGCACCGCAACGAATATTCGCTCAGGCGCCAAAACACCGGTTGCAGGAATGGTTCATGCGCTCACACTTCTTGCGATTGTGCTGTTCGCCGCGCCGCTCGCTCGTTTTATTCCATTGGCGGTGCTATCGGCGATTCTTTTTGTGGTTTCTTACAACATGGGCGAATGGAGAGAGATTCCGGAATTATTGAAGCTGTCACGTCTGGAAATCGGTACGTGGGCAGTTACATTTTTACTGACTGTGTTCGCGGATCTGACGGTTGCGGTGGAAGTGGGGATGATACTCGCAGCGCTTGTGTTCATCCGCAAAGTCACGTCGACAACGACCGTTTCCCAGGTGACAGAAGAATATGTTCGCGAAGGCTACGCGCACATCCTGCAACACAAGGAAATTCCATCTTACGTAACGATTTTCCGTATTCACGGGCCGTTCCTTTTCGGCGCGACCGACAAGATTGAAGAAATCATCGCGCAGATTGAGGAATTGCCGCCGATCGTGATTCTGCGCCTACGGAACATGACGGCGATTGACGCTACCGGGCTGCAAGCCCTGGAAAAGCTTGCGGATGTGGTCCACAGTTCGGGCCGAGGGGTCATCCTGTGCGGAGCGCGCGAACAGCCGGCGCGGCTGATGAAGCAGGCTGAGTTCGAGCAGCACGTGGGCTGCGAAAACATTTGCCGCAGCGTGGAAGAAGCTCTGGAGCGAGCCAAACAGCTCCACGCGGAGATGGCGGCGCAGGGTGCGGGGTCAGTCGTTCTGGGAAGTTGAAAAAAGCGAGGCCGAGCGCGACACTTGGAGAAGTTCGGTTTGACCTTCGGGGCCGTTATGCGTTCGACTCGCTTGGCTTCGGTGCTTCTTCGGCGGTTTTCGCGCTTTGGTCGCGCTCCCGTTTCTTCTGTTGATACTCCCGCCATGTGAGGTAAATCAGGATGAGGTCGAAGATCGTGAGCAATACGAGAAAAATCGAATGCGTGTGCGTGAATCGATGCATTTGATATACGCAAAAGATGGCGAATACGACGATGGTCAACGGATAGGCCCAGAGTTTGTTCATCCAGAGGCCGGCTACGAGCAGGGCTTTCGACAGACCGTGCGTGATCAGATAGACCGAAGCGAATTCCCTGCCACCGTTGGCGAGCGATTGGGTCCAATGGAAAAGATGCGCGATGAGCTTTTCGTCATATTTGCCCGGCAGGTCGTGCTCGACGACAAACCGAAAGAATTCATTCATGGCGTTCGGATTAATAAACCAGATCAGAACACCGCCGATGCATTCAATCAGGCCGTCGAATCCCTTGATCGCAATTCCGGCCTGGAAACTCTTATCGAGGAGTGAGCCGCCAAGTTTCAAATGGGTCCCGTCAGGTTGCGTGTTCGAGCGATTTGAGTTCTTCGCGGAGGTAGTCTCGCCAACCTTCGGGCAGGGCTTCCAGATTCGCTGCGCGTTTCAAAAGATTAGCATCTTTGCCGCCGTCCCTGTAAAGGGTGTTAATTTCCGCGACGCTGATTGCTCCAGGATCTTCATGGATTCTTTCGATTGAGTCGCCCGCTTTCACGATTCCTTGTTGCTCCACTGCAAAATAGAACCCCGATCGACCGTTGGACAGCATGCGCTCCAACATATCGTCGCGTTGGAATTTGAGCGCGAGTTTGTAGCACGGCGTGCGCGGCTGGGTGACCATCACGATGGCTTCGCCGATACGGAATTTGTCGCCGATGTGAATCTCCTGTTCGCTCATTCCCTCTGTGGTGAGATTCTCGCCGAACATTCCCCATGGCAACGCCATGGCGGGCAGTTCACCCTTCCAGAGGGGATAGTGCTCCGAAGGATACGCGTAGACTGCCTTAGCGGGGCCGCCGTGTACGGTGAGGTCAGCCTGGCGATCGCCATCGAGATTCAAGCGCCGCATCATCACGGGTCCCTCGACGGGTTCTTTGAAGATTCCGGTGCGGACTTCGTGACCTTTCCAGACGACAGTGCGTGGTGTGGCCACGTTGAGTGAGACTACCTTCATTGCGATATTCTTCCTATTCTTATCACGTTCATGTGGTGCGCCTAAGGAAGGCGCACAGGCCCTTCGAAGCTCAGGGCAAGCAGGAGTGCCTGTGCCACTGGAAGGCCACGGCAGCGGGCGCGAAGGAAGCGAGTTTCAATCGTCGCCGGCAATTCCTGTGACTTCACTGCCTGCAGTCCAAGACTGCAGCGCCGTTGATGCGATCTGCTTTCAGGTCATTCAGGGCGCGATTGGCTTCGCGCAGTGGAAAGAGAGTGACCTCGCTCTGGATCGGAATTTCGGCCGCGACTCGCAGGAAATCCTTGCCATCGTTGCGCGTGTTGTTTGCGACGCTTCGTATCACGCGCTCCTCGTAGAGCAGATCGTAGTCAAACTTCGGAATTGGGCTCATGTGAATTCCGCCGAGAACCAGCACTGCGGCCTTCTTCAGAGCTTTGAGAGCGGGCGGGACTAATTCACCGGCGGGCGCAAACATGATGGCGGCGTCGAGCTTGGCCGGAGGCGCTTCGGCGGCCTCGCCAACCCACGCCGCGCCCAACTTGCGCGCCAGTTCTTGATGCTTCTTGCCGCGGGTGGCTGCGTAGACTTCCGCGCCCCAATGTCGCGCGACTTGAATCGCGACGTGCCCCGCCGCGCCAAAACCATATAGCGCGAGGCGGCCGCCTTTTTTTATGCCGGAAATTCGCAAACAGCGAAAACCGATGATCCCGGCGCAGAGAAGAGGAGCAGCTTGTTCATCGCCAAAAGTTTCCGGAATCTCGTATACGAAATCTTCCCGCGCGACGGCATACTCCGCGTAACCTCCATCCACTGTGTAGCCTGTGAACTCTGGATAGTCGCAGAGATTTTCCATTCCAGCGCGGCAATATTCGCAAGTCTGATCCGTGCTGTGGAGCCACGCAATCCCTACTCGCGCGCCGGTGCGAAAGCGACGGGCATCTTCGCCACATTTCTCGACTGTGCCCACCACTTGATGTCCGGGAATCACGGGAGATTTTCGCGGCGGCAATTCGCCTTCGACTACATGCAAATCGGTGCGACAGACGCCGCAAAAGTTCACGCGGACCAATACTTCGCCTTTCCCGGGTTGCGGAACTGGGACGTCGGCAAATTCCAGAGGATTCGTTTCAATCCGCGCTGCGGCTGGCAGTACGCACGCTTTCATTTTTCGGTCCTTCGTTTTTCAATCCCGCGTCTTCGGCGACGCTCAGCGCGACGGCGGTCCAATCGAAATTCTCGCGGCCTTTGGCCACGGAAGCAAGCCAGCGGTCGCGCAACAGGCTTCCAACAGGCATGGGCATCGACTTCGCGGTGGCAGCCTGGAGGGCAAGCGTGATGTCCTTTAATCCGAGGGCCAAGCGGAAGCCAGCCGGCTCGAAGCGCTCCTCGGCGATTTGTTTGGAGTAACCCTGATAAACGGGGCAGGCGAGGATCGTCTTCCCGAGCATATCGGCTACCGCTTTCTTATCGACGCCATTCTTTTCCGCCAGCGTAAGGGATTCGGCGAGCGATTCAATGGCTGATGCGATCAAGAAATTGCCGCAGAGCTTCACGACATTCGCGCCCGCGACACCTTCGCCGAAATCAAAAACGCCCTGGCTGATTGCTGCGAGAAGCGGCTGCACGCGTTGCTTCGCTGCGGAGGGGCCAGAAGTGCAGACCCAGAGCTTAGCTGCTGCGGCTGCCTCAGGGCGACCGAAAACGGGCGAGGCCAGGTAGGTGACTCCATATTTTGCGTGATGTTCGGCGAGGCGCTCGGCCGTCGCCGGCGCAATGGTGCTCATGGAGATGTGAATTCCGCCTGACCCGAGGCGTTCGAGGAACGAGCCGCTTGCGAGGCATAAGGATTCCAGTGCGTGGTCGTCCGCCACCATCGTCAGGACAATTCCGCTGGGTTGCGCGACTTCCGCCGGTTTCGAAGCGAGCGTTGCGCCTTGCTCGACGAGCGGCGCAGCCTTTGCAGCCGTCCGGTTGTATACGCGCAGGCCGTAGCCGGCCTTGAGCAGATTTGCGGCAATTGCCGCTCCCATATTTCCCAATCCTATGAATCCGAGTGTCTCTAGCATTATTTCCTCCGTTCCGCATGAGGCTGGTTCAGGGCAGGTTGCGAATCACTGCTATTCAATGGATGCGCTCGACCATTATTATGACTCATTTCGGTAGCCTTAAATATCGAGCTGCTAGATGGCGCTGAAGGCCGCCACCCTTCCGTGATTTAATGTCCCGGGGGCAGCCACGATGGCCAAGAAGAGTTTCAAAGAGCTCACTGAGCGCGAAATTCTGGCGCTGGCGATTTTTCTCGAGGAAGAAGATGGGCGCGTTTACGGCGATTTCGCCGACGGACTTCGCGAGACGTACCCAGCTACCGCCAAAATGTTCGAGGAGATGCTAACGGAAGAATCGCAGCATCGGAAAGCGCTGCTCGATCTTTATCGCGAAAAATTCGGCGAGCATATCCCCCTAATCCGTCGGCAGGACGTGAAGGGCTTCGTCGAACGGCGTCCCGACTGGCTTGTTCGCCCCTTAGGCGTCGATAAAGTCCGCAAGCAAGCAGAGTTGATGGAACTCGAAACACGCCGCTTCTACGAACGAGCCATCAACCGCGTGACGGATGCTTCGATTCGCAAACTGCTCGGCGATCTGGCAGAGATCGAGCGCCAGCACTACGCCAAGGCGGAATCGCTCAAAGAGGAGCAGGTCACCACTGGCGCTCGTGGTGAGGAAGAAAAGGCGGGCCGGCGGATGTTCATGCTGCAGATCATTCAGCCGGGGCTTGCGGGCCTGATGGATGGCTCGGTTTCCACGCTGGCGCCGATTTTTGCGGCGGCGCTGGCAACCCATAGCAGTTGGGACGCATTTCGTGTCGGGCTGGCGGCGTCACTCGGCGCCGGGATTTCGATGGCGTTCGCGGAAGCGCTTTCGGACGACGGTTCGCTTACAGGCCGAGGGCGGCCGGTCGTGCGCGGACTGGTGACCGGTCTGATGACAGCAGCTGGAGGAATCGGGCACACGCTGCCGTTTCTCGTTCAAAATTTTCACGCGGCGCTCGTTGCGGCGATGGTGGTTGTAGCGATCGAGCTGGCAATTATCAGTTACGTCCGGCATCGCTACATGGATACGCCTCTCATCGCGTCCTCGATGCAGGTGGTGGTGGGAGGCGGTCTGGTATTCGCTGTGGGGATCTTAATCGGAAGCTCTTGATCGATTGACGGGTACCACACGACGCCCTTTATTCTCTGTTACTTACGGTAGATTCTAATCCGCGGATTCGCGGTTCAGAGTGATCGGAACTATGCTTTGCGCCGGGCCGCTTTTCTTCCGTCTTCGATACGGCGCCACGCTTCAGCAGGGCCTTTTACGTCGAGAATCCGGTACTTCTTTCCCAGATGCCTGTGGTAGTTGACGAAGAATTCTTCCAGTTCTTGCACAAATTTTTTACCTAGATCGTCGACGTGCTTGATATGAGCGTAGCTATGATTTTCTTCCTCAACGCCGACGATCCGATCATTGCGCTGCCTTTTTTTCTTCTTGCCCTGCTCGCCCTCTATCACGCCAATCACGCGGCATGTCACCAGGATTCCGGGGAAGGCCGGCTCATCCATTAGCACCAGAACGTCTGTAGGATCCCCGTCTTCTGCTTTTGTCGAGGGAACGAACCCGAAGTCGTAAGGAAAAATCATGCCGGCGGGCAAGACTTTTTTCAGCGCGAACACCTCTTGTTCAGGGTCGAATGCAAACTTGTTGCGGCTGCCCTTGGGAGTTTCGATGATGACATGGATTCGATTCTGGAGATCTTTATCGAATGGAGCAAGCCGTGTTGGGTCGGCAAGAGCGCCTCGTTTGATTTTTGTGGGCATCAGTCAGACTTTGACGAAGATTGCTACTCAGCACCCGGTGCAGCGACTTTTACGAGTGCCTGTTTTGGAGCGGCCAGTCTTTTGCACGGGGCCTCTGGACGCGACTAAACGACTAAAATCGTACCCAGCGCCGTTTGGGCGGTCGATACAGCGAAAGACGTACTTTTCCAGGGACGTGACGGGCTGAGGTTTTTGGGGCCCTGCCCACCAGGAAAAAGCGAAGAGTGTGTTGCGAATCGATAAGGGAGCAAAGTACTCTGGAAGCCAGCGAATCGGCTTTTGCTAAGAACGGATTGGAGGAAACGGTGGCTAAGACATTCGAAGTGGAAATCAAGTTTCAGGACCGCGAGAAAGGGCCGGGAACCGTGGCGGGGAAAGCCATCGTTACAGCCGGCAGCATGGCAGCGGCAATCGGAAAAGGGGTCCGGGAGATTCTCGACAAGACAGATCGAAAGCAGAATTTCGACATGCAGAAATACGGGATAGAGATCTTGGTACGGTCCTCGGCGGAAGGGGCCGAAGAGGAGAAGTCCGACGAAGCGGCAGCCGGGGCGTAGAAGTACCGCAATTCAGCCCTCCATATCGCTGAAAACAATTGGACAGCCGGAATCTGTGATTGTCCATAATCCAGAATCCAGCTTAAATCTTTCAAGCTCAAGGTTGCTTAGCCATCATGGGCGAATTCTTCGCCGTGGGCTAGGATGACGCACCCATCCGTTGACAGGCGGGCGCTCGGCACCTAGAATCGCGGCCTAAATCGCACAGGCTAAGCGGGATTCTAGAGATTAGGCGAATCCGCTAGCCAGCGACGGAGAGTCGCCATCACTCCCGGCCCAACCAAGCCCAAAATTGCGATTGTGGATGATGACGCCGTATTGCGTGCGAAGATCGCTTCCGCGTTGCGCTCGGATTTTGAAGTTCTCGAGGGAGAGGATTACGACGCAGCGGTCAAGCTCCTCGAAGAGCGCGAGCTGGATGTGTTGCTATTGGGCCTGCCAATCGCCTCGGGAGGCGTACGGGAATGCACGGAGCTGCTGTCGAGGCTGGACGGAAGCAATATTGACACGCTCGTGATTGTGCTGAGCTCCGACGAGAAGAAATCAACCGCGCTGAAGGTGATCGATGCCGGCTCCTACGACTATTTCATCAAGCCAATCGATACGGACGTGCTACGGCACCTGCTTGAGCGTGCCGTAGAAAAGCTGCATATTCAGCGCGAGAACCGGCTGCTGCGCGAGGAGATTAGCCGGAAGAACGCGCTCGGCGACTTGATTGGGACCACGGATTCGATGCGGCATGTGTTCGATTCGATTAAGCGTATGGCGCGCGCAACGACAAATGTGATTATCCGCGGTGAGAGCGGAGTTGGAAAGGAGCTTGTTGCGCGTGCGCTACACGAACAGAGCCCGCGTCGGAACCGGGCGTTCGTTAGCGTGAATTGCGCGGCACTTCCGGAAGGGTTGATGGAAGCGGAGCTTTTCGGATACGAGAAGGGCGCGTTTACGGGAGCGGTGGGGACGAAGGAAGGACGCGTAGAGTTGGCGCACCAGGGAACGCTGTTCCTTGATGAAATTGCGACGCTAACGCCGCCATTGCAGAGCAAGCTGCTGCGGGTGCTTGAAGATAGGTCTTTGACGAGGTTGGGCGGAAAGAAGCAAATCAAGGTGGATTTCCGGTTGATCAGCGCGACGAACGAGGACTTGGAACAGATGGTGCGGGATGACCGGTTCCGCGAGGACCTGTATTATCGGATCCACGTGGTGCCGATATTCGTGCCGGCGTTGCGAGAACGCACGGAAGATATCCCCGTGCTGGCAGAGTATTTCGTCAGCGTGTACTGCGCAGCGAACAGCTTTCCGGCGAAGCGAATCGGGGACGATGCGCTGCAAGCGCTGAAGCGCTACCCTTGGCCAGGGAATGTGCGTGAGCTTGAAAATGCGATTCAGCGGCTGGTTATAATGACGGACGATGAGACAATCGGGCTGAAAGACCTTCCGCCAGATATCGTTCAGGCGGCGGGACGAGACCGCGGCAGGCCAAAGGCGCTTGGTTCGGGGATTAACCTCGATAAGGAGTTGGAGGCGTTCGAGCGGCGCTGGGTGAGCGAGGCCCTTGAGCAGGCAAAGCGCGTGAAGTCGGACGCGGCACGGCTCTTGGGAGTGGATCGGAACCGATTGAACTACCTCTGCCGCAAATATGATCTCTAGAGCGTTGAGAAATTCAGCTGTGTTGAGTAAATCAATACAGCAGTGATAGGCAAATCCGCAAGCTCAACCGGCGAGAGGGAAGATTGCACATTTCACGACACTTACTGAATGCGGCGAGCGGTAGAGAGTGGCGCTTCGATTGCATATAAACAAGCATCGCCCCAGAGGGGCAACTCGAGAGGGAGAACAAAGACATGGCAAAGAAAACCCTGAAGAAGTCGAAGAAGTTGGAATCCACCAAGCCTCTGATGAGGACTCATTAGGAACCGGCTGTCGAGTTTCGTGATTAGGAGGGGGGCTGCTTCGGACACCGACGCAGCCCTTTTTCTTTTGGACTCACGCCCGGCTGTGGAGATACTGGACGACCAGAATATTAGTAAAATAAGCCGATGAAGCAAAAAAAGACGACCAAGCAGCTTAAGAAGCCGACCAAGATTGAGCCTACAAAACCGTTGGTGCGGGCTCCTTGGGCGAGCAAATAATGATATGGGTTGCTTCAGCGCCACGCTTTCCCTACCCTGCGGTTTCCGAAGCCGTGCGAAGGTATAGGTCATTCCTACCGACTGCAAGTCGTTTGTAAGCTTGCGAGAGAGACGGCATCCTCCGGCTGAAATTCTTCATTTCGTTTTGAGATCCGACCGGGTTGAATAAGTCAATAACCAAGCAAATTCAAATATTTAAGCCTCGATGCTAAGAAGGCCTACATGGCCTAAGTTGTTTTGTTTGAATGAAACTAGGAGCAGAAAGCTTTGGCGCAGAGATTGCACTAAGAACGAAGTGCCGCAGATCGGTGAGAGCAGGGGATAGGGGATATGAATCCAACAGCGAAGCCAGTGAAAAAGAGCAAGAAGCCCGGGCCAGCGAAAAAGCTCGAGCGCAAGAACCCACTGATGACCGTGCGCAGCTTAACGGTTACCTGGCCTCGCGGTTAGGCCGTATGCGACTTGTCATCGCGAAATTTTAAGGTCTTCCGACCTTGCGCTCCGCGAGGCCGGGAGTTTGAAGTAGCAGCAACCCCGAAGGGCCGTCGTCCCAGGAACGGCGGCCCTTTCTCTTTTTGAACGATTGGACGGTTCCGCAATTACCACCAGACCTGAGAACGCAGCCAACGCCAAATGCTTCGCCCGGCTTGCCAAGCTAAAGGCCGGTTCTTGACGGCAATCTTGGCTACGCCAGTCATTCCACCGCTAAGACTCCCATCGGAGTTCTGAAATGCCATCACTACAACGAAGTGGTTAGTTAACTCCTGCCCGAGGCGCGTAAGCTTTTGCGTCTGAGAGACGGGGTCATCAGCAGAGGCAGCAGGGAGAATCTGTTCAACATGGCCCCAGTAAGTGCGAAACGCATAGGGCACAACTTTGACCCTAACAGGGGCGCCAGGACGAACGTCGTTCAGATCGCGGTCAGAGACGAAAATACGCGCCTTCATCGTGCGAGAGTCGGAAAAACGGCAAAATTCATCGCCCGCCCCCAGAAATTGACCGACACGCTGGCGAATGCCGGGGGTTGTTATGACCCCATCGAACGGGGCACGAATTTGCAAAGCATCGAGATTTACAGTGGCTACGGCGAGTTCTTTCTGGAGGCGAATGCGTTCGCGCGCGGCCTGGGCGGATTTCCCGGATGCCGGCTGGTCCTGATTCTGCCTAAGATTGCTGCTAGCCAACGTAAGTTCTGCGCCGGCTACCTTGGCAGTTGATTCAATTTCCG
This sequence comes from uncultured Acidobacteriota bacterium, assembly GCA_963729525.1. Classification (GTDB taxonomy): domain Bacteria; phylum Acidobacteriota; class Terriglobia; order Acidiferrales; family UBA7541; genus Palsa-295. The sequence continues at coordinate 54,687 of CAVSOB010000001.1, read as the reverse complement.
GATTCTCTAGAACGGCGAGAAGTTGACCCGCTTTGACCTCTTGTCCCTGGCCAACGAGCACCTCAGCGATTTGCCCTGAGACCAACGTGCGAAGATGCGTTTCTTTGCCTGGTTCGAGAACGAGGTCGGAAGAGACACTGGTGGGAACTGGCGGCACAAATAAAAGTAGTGCGGCTCCCAACACGCCAAGAGTCTGAGCGCGCGTTAATTTCCACGTCATATAGGACTCCCGTTGTTTCCGAATCCAAGCACGGGCGCCAGGTAGGTATGACTTGATTCCTTTTCGGGTAAGGAAGTAAAGGACGCCTGCAAACAAAAAATATCCCCAATCGCCAAACTTCGAAAGTAGAACGTTTTTCGCGAAAATGATAACGACGCCGAGAAGGCATACGCTGTACACGATGGCGGCAACACCGAAGATAAAAAAGATGCGTCGCTGGCGACGACTCGAAGGAGGCAGATCGATATCGCGTCGAAGGAGGTATTTTTCAGCCCAGGCACGAAGAAAGACGAAGGAATCTTCGCGCAGATTGTCGATGTCGAGAAACTGTGAAAGAGCATAGTAACCGTCCGCTTTAATGAGGGGATTCAGGTTTAACACGGCGCCTTGAATTCCGCTCAGAAGCATCATTTTGTAGGCAAGATCGTTCGCAGTCGAGCCGGGGGGAGTAAAGTGCCACACTACGGCAGACAAGCTGCACACTACGAGCTCGATCCAAATGCCCGCGAAGATCACCCATTGGCGGCGAGAAGTGCGATCAAACAGGAGAATGTCAGTGGTGTCCGTATAGAAAGCCGGCGTCAGATAAATCAGCAGAAAGCCCATTTGATGAACATCGCCGCCGAAATGTTTGCAGGTGAGCCCATGGCCGAATTCGTGGATCGCACCCAAGAGGAGCAGCAGCAACCAGAACGACCAGATGTCGTAGGCACTCTTATCGGCAAACGAATAGAGCGAGGCCGTGTCATGTTGAACTCGCGTCCAATCCCCGGCAACGAAATACGTGGCGGTAATGAAAAGAAACACCGAAAAGTATACGAACTGAGAGGTGTACATCCAGCTCAGAACAGGGTCGAGCTTCTCAAGAGTTTTGTTCGGGTCCCAGGCTTTGAAGCTGATATAGAGCATGCTGGACTGGTCTACACGGCCCTTACGCTCATCGCGGATTCGTTCGAGAACGGCGAGGTTTTTTTCGCCGAGGGACCGCTCCCACATGGCCGGCTCAATCGAATCGAGAAATTCGAGAACTTCGGATTCTGCGATTGCAGAATCGGGGTCTTGCTCGGAAAGCGCCTGTGATATCTCGGCCGGTGTACGTGTGCCGTCACACAACAAAAGCAGCTGGTATTCGAATTCACCGTAACGGTTATAGGAATTGGTTTCGTGGTTTTTGATGACGTAGCTTTTTTCGCCATTGACGGTCTGTTCGCTGATGCGCAGATCGGAACGAAGCTTGGGGCGCCGGAGTCCTTTGGAAAGGACGCTTGAGACCTGGATGCTGGTGGGGCCAAAACGCATAAATGGAGATGCCTAGGGTTTCGCTCTTGACGTGCCTGGCCAGACTACACGTACAGCCATGCCGGGACGCAAATCGGAAATTCCGGTTCCCACCAGCTGTGCGGTGACGTCGTAGCTATCGCTCGCAGGATCCACCGTAGGACTAACTTTCACGACGTGGGCGGAAAAAGTGCGGCTGGAATCGCCGACAAGCGAAAGATCAACGCGCGCGCCGCGCTCCGGGCGTTTTGAGGAGACCTCAGAAACCTGAAATTGAACCTGAAGAGGTGCCAGCTGGCTGATGCGAAAACACTTATCATTCTTGGCGACCGCTTGACCTTCGCGAATGTAGCGGCGCACCACCACGCCGCTGAACGGCGCGCGCAATCGAGTCTGGTCAAGTTGAATTTCGAGGCGATGAATCTCTGAGTGGCTACTTTCGACCAGGGCCTGCCAGCCATGCATGTCGTACTCGGCGCCTTTTGCTTCAAATTCGGCTGCTTCCAGATCGGCTTCGCTTGAAAGCCCGTACTCACGTAACTGATGTTGGCGTCTCAAAGCTGCGGCCTTGGCCTTCAGCTCCGCTTCTTTGAATTTCACGTTATTCTCGGCGACGACTAGATCGTTGCGAGCCTTGTTGAGCTCCATCTGAAGTGTGCGGTCATCCAGTTGTCCGAGGATCTCTCCGGCTTTGACGGCGCTGCCTTCATCCTTGGCGACGGAGGTGACAACACCGTCGCGTTCGGTGGCGAGGTCCACTTGATGCTCCACAGAAAGCACGCTGAGAACATCGTTTGGTTCAGATGCTTTGGCAGTAACGGACGGGCCAGATGGCCGCGAAGGGACGAGAGCAGAAGGAGGTGGTGCTGCGGAAGTTGAGTCTGGCGCGTGTGAAGAATCGCCGCAGCCCGCTAACGCGAGCGCCAAAGTTGCGATTGAAAGATACGTTGAACGTCTCATTATGTTTCTGCCCCTTCAGCTTACGGAAGCCAGCTCCACACCTTCTGCCAAATCCAGCGGAATGGATCACGAAATAGTGCGTAGCCGACCGGATACCACCCGGTGCCAAACCATTCCCACTCGCCCGCCGCACGGATGCGAACACGGCCAACCATTCCGTCGCGAGCGCGCCCGCCGGGATTCGAAAACAGAGCGCGAACTAAAAAGTATTGTTCACCTGCATCGGAATGAGTTTGAGCACCGACGCGATCGACGGTCCCGAAGAATGTTGCCGTCGGGAATGCATTGAGCTTAAGAGCAACATCCTTGCCAGGGCGAACCAGCGCTAAGTCTGTTTCAGGAACGCTCATCTCGGCCGCCATTTGCTGCTGGTCAACAATTTCGGCGAAGGGATCGCCCGGCTTGACCATCACTCCAGCTTTTTCTTCGATTTTCGGGGTCACCACGACACCAGCGATCGGCGCCCGGAGATCCGCAGAGGCGACGCGCTCCTGTTCGAGCTTCACTTCGGCAGCATGAAGGTCGGCCCGCATTTTGGCTTGCCCTGCAGCCGATGGATCATTCCGAAATTCCGCTTCCGCAATTTCGCGGCGAGCCTGCGCGAGAGCGGCTTCGGCCTGGGCAAGCTTGATGCGATCCTCGCTATCGTCAAGTTGTGCGAGCAACTGGCCCGGTTGAACGGTTTCACCTTCGTGAACGAAAACGTGCTGAACGACTCCACCTTCTATCGAGCTGACGATGCGACGTTCGGCGGGGACGACGGTGGCATCCGTGCGCACGCGCACAGGCCAGGGGACCAGAATTAGAATCGCGGCAACAATGGCGGCGCGTTCCGCATACAAACGCCACCGCTCTTTCGGCATGGCGGCGGCCAGACGCTTCTTTTGTTCGGCAAATGGCTGGAAAATGTTCGCAAGCGGAACCTGCTGGTATAGCTGGGCGTTACGGATAGCAACAGTCGTCTGGTTTGCGAGAATCGAGACAGTCTCTTTGTTGGCATCAGTAAGGAAGTCGGCATCGCCGCTAAGAAGTATCATCGCACCAAGGACGCCTTGGTCATCACGCAGCGGCAATGCGTACACCCCGTTGAACTGGTAGGCTTCGAGGTAGGAAACAAGCTGAGCACGGGCCTCCTCGGGATCGGCGTGCCAGCCGTCGTCGTAGTTATCGACGGCAACCGGCCTTTCTTGCTGCGATACCCATTCAAGGCGGTCACGCAATTCGCTCATCTCGCGGGTTTTTGGAACTTCCGCCTCGCCTGAGACGGCACCCAAAACGAATTTGCGCCGATCGAAAAAGCCGATCACTAACTTGTCGAATGGCACCACGGAGGCGGCTTGTTGGGCGACCGTGGAAAGGACGTGATCCAGGTCCAACGTCGACGTGATTTCCTGCGAAATTTTCAGAAGAGCGTCGAGGGCGTGGACCTTGCGTTCGGATTCGAGCAGATTCGCATTGTGTAAGGCGACGGCGGCCTGCTCGCTAATGCTTTCGAGGAAGAATAAATCTTCTTCGTTAAAGGGAGTGCCGTCTGTCTTGTTCACCAGCTCGACAATACCTAGGACCTCGTTTTCTTTTCGCAGCGGCGCCGCCATCCACGACTCGATCTCAAATTCCCCGCCCGCTTTGATGCGCTCCTCAAGCCCCGGCTCTTCCGACGGTATTTCGAGGAGTTTCGGATTTCCCGCTTGAGCAATTTCGCCGAGCAGTCCTTCGGTCACGGAAACACTCGCACCTTGTTCAACCGTGGGATCCACTCCTGCCGTGTTGGCCAGGCGGAGTTCGTCTCCTGCGGCGAGCCAGAGATTGCAGGCTCCGGCGCCGAGAATATCTTTGATTTTGCCAGCGACGATAGGCAGCAACTCTTCCAACTCAAGCGTCGACGTGAATGTCCGGCCAAGGTCGTAAAGTGCGGTAAGACGCTCGAGAGTTGCAAGCTGGGCATGACGCTCGCCCTCGATTGCTCCGAGATTTGTCAGGGCTTGCCCGGCGAGTCGCGCTGCTTCTTCGAGAAAGTGGGCGTCTTCCTCCGTGAAATTCCCCGCCCGCTTGTTCAGGACTTCGACGACCCCTTCCGGGCCTTCAACACCGGGAAGAGAGGCGAACATGGCAGTCTTGACGCGGACCCGGCTCGTCTCCTCAAGATGCTCGAGATCATCCAGCGACAAATCCTGCGCGGTGAGCCGGCTTGTGCTTGCCGACTCAAACACGATGGATAGAGGACCTTCCGTGACCGGCTCGCTCGCAGGCACAATTCGCTCGCCCGTCTCGGTCCAGCGCATTCGGCATACAAGCCCTTCCGATTCGGAATCGTGAATCCACACGAACACCGCGCGAGCCCCCAGCGTGGCACCGACGCGTGCGGCAAATGTTTTCAAAAGCGTGTCCTGATCGCGACACGCCAGAGACACGCTCGCGAGTTCGAAGAGCGCCGAGGATGATTCCATTGCTCTCCCTGGAGGGGCGTCCTCACTCCCGCCCCCGCGCCGAGCCCGGAGACCGGGGGAAAGAGAACGCGCGGAGCCTAACAAATGCGGCTGTGGCACGTCAAGGAACTGCCCTTAATGGCTCCGATGAACACGACAGATTAGAGTGCAAGCCCTTGATTGCGGGGCGCAATTCAGTTAGCGTTGCAACTCGCTGTGAGGTACCTGTGAATATTGGTATTCGTAAAGCCGGGCAGGCCACCATTCTGGATCTCGAAGGCCCGCTCAAGTTAGGCGAGGCGGAAGAAGCGTTCCGCGGTCAGATTCAGCAGTTGATGGATTCGGGGTCGACTCGCATCGCAGTCAACTTGGCGGGTGTTACCGAGCTTGATAGCTCGGGAATTGGCGCTCTCGTTCGCTCGTTTACGATGTTGAAGCGTGCGGGCGGAAAATGCACTTTTTTTGCGCCGAGCAAGCGCGTGATGATGCTGTTGAAAATGGTGCGGTTGGATTCCATCCTGGATCTTTCAGAAGACGAAGCCACAGCCCTCGCGCGCATTTAGCTTCCTTCGCCGCCCGCCTTTGAGATCGAACAATTCGAGTCCATCCTGTTTGCCCTATGGTTCCAGGCCAAGATGCGCATCTCTGGATTCAGATCACATTTAGCATCGCGGTGGGTGCCAGGCTGCTCGCGATGGTAGCGGCAAGCGTTTTTCTAGTTTGTGTGTTGGTATGTCGACCGTAGAGGACCGCGGCTCGCAGCCTAGAAGTTAACGGCGATCGAGGGCGGGATGGCGAACATCGCGGCCTGCTACGAAGTAGATAACGTCTTCGGCGATGTTCGTGGCATGGTCGCCGATGCGCTCGAGATTCTTGGCGACGAGAATTAGCTCGAAAGCGGCAAATACGACCGCGGAATTCTCCATCATGTAAGTAAGCAACTCGCGGAAAAGCTGATCGCGCAGGCGATCCACCTGGTCGTCACGCTGAAGCACGCTGCGGGCAAGATCAATATCGCCCCGGACAAGCGCGTTCAAGCTGTCGCGAACCATACCCTCGGCAAGCTCGCTCATGCGCGGCAGATCGACATACGGCTTCACCTGTGGATGGCGCAGGACGCGCATCGCGGACTGCGCGATGTTCACGGCTTGATCGCCGATTCGTTCAAGGTCGCCGTTAATGCGAGAAACCGCCAACAGAAAACGAAGGTCAGCAGCCATCGGTTGTTGTAATGCCAGCAGCCGCTGTACCCGCTCGTCAATTTCAATCTGCATTTCATTGATAGCATCTTCTTCGCTAAGCACAATTTCAGCGAGGTGCTCTTCAGCATCCAACACGGCATGCACGGCCTGGTGCACAGCGCGCTCCGCCAGACTTCCCATCCAGAGCAGCCGCTGTTTTAGTTCCTCGAGATCGCGTTCAAAATGACGCTCCATGTAATCTCAGTCCCCTTCGTTCGAAAGCTGAACCTATTTCCGCGCCGCCCGGAGAATCATCCGAAACGACCGGTGATGTAAGCTTCTGTGCGCGGGTCGGTTGGCGTTGTAAACAGCTTCGAAGTCTCGCTGTGCTCGATCAACTTTCCATCCAGCATGAACGCCGTGAAATCGCTGGCGCGCGCCGCCTGCTGCATGTTGTGCGTCACGATGGCCATTGTGCAACTGTCTTTGAGCTGGAACATCAGCTCCTCGATTTTCGCCGTGGTTACGGGGTCCAGAGCGGAGCACGGTTCGTCGAGTAGAAGAACTTCCGGGTCGACAGCGAGAGCCCGCGCGATGCAAAGGCGCTGCTGCTGCCCGCCGGAGAGAGCGAACGCCGACTTCTTAAGGTAGTCCTTCACCTCTTCCCAGAGAGCCGCGCGGCGCAAGCTTTTCTCCACAAGATCGTTGAGGCGCCCTTTGAAGCCATTCACCCGCAAACCGTACGCCACATTTTCGTAGATGGATTTGGGAAATGGATTCGGCCGCTGGAAGACCATTCCAACCCGGCGACGCAGCCCCACCACATCTATTCCGTGAATATCTTGCTGATCGAGCAGGATTTCGCCCTGGACGCGAGTGTTTCGGATCGTTTCGTTCATGCGGTTCAAGGTCCGCAGAAACGTGGATTTTCCGCATCCCGACGGTCCAATCAACGCTGTGATCTTATTGGTGGGAATATTCAGATTGAGACCGAATACCGCTTGTTTGGGTCCATAGAAGACGTCGAGGTTCGAAATCTTAAAACGCAACGGTGAGCTCTTCTCGGAACCCGTTGATGTCGGCTCGGTCATCCGGACCTCCGTTGCAATCCGCTCCGCGGCGGGGTTCTTCCCTTGAGTTGCTGATGCCATGTCATACACTCCGAACATTGCCGCCGCGATTCAAGGCCAGACGGCAGCCTAGATTCGCTATGAGCACGAGCCCCAAGAGAACCAGACCAGCAGCCCAAGCTTGGCGGTGCCAATCATCATATGGCGCAATCGCATAGGTGTAAATCATCACGGGAAGCGAAGCGATGGGCTGGCCCCATCCGGGACTCCAATAGCGATTGCTGAAAGCAGTGAACAGCAAGGGAGCCGTCTCTCCAGCCACGCGCGCCAAAGCCAGCAGCATGCCGGTGAGAATTCCGCCACTCGCAGCGGGCAGCACAACGGTGGCGATTGTCTTCCACTTGCTTGCACCCAAAGCCATCGCACCTTCGCGCAGTGTTCCCGGAATCGCTCGCAGAAATTCCTCGGTGCTGCGAACTGTAATCGGGATCACCATCATCCCTAAAGCGAAACCGCCGGCAAGAGTTGAGAAGTGTTTCACCGGAAGAACAACCAGTGAGTACGCGAATATACCGATCACGATAGACGGCACACCGTTGAGCAAGTCTGTCGTGTAGCGAATCACGAAAGAAAAAGTCTGGCCTCCGAATTCCGCGAGGTACACGCCGGCCATCAGACCGACCGGCAAACCGATAAGGGCCGCAAGCAGTAAAAGCTTTAGGCTGCCGACAATGGCGTTGGCCATCCCTCCGCCCGTCTCACCGACGGGTTTTGGCAACTGCGTGAAGAAATTCCAGCTGAGAGAGGCACCACCATGCCAGATCAGATACCCGAGAATCAGGAACAGGACAGCGACGACCGACAAAGCGGCTACACCTGTAAGGGTGAGCATTACGATGTTGAGCGATTTCCGCCAAATTAAGAGCGCGCGGTTCATGCGGGACGTCCTCCGCCGCGCTCAGTTGCCACGATCAGAATTCGAGCGAGACCATTCAGAATGAACGTCATCAGGAATAGGACGAGACCGAGTTCGATCAGCGCGCTCAGGTAGAGATCTCCGGTTGCTTCGGTGAATTCATTGGCAATAACTGCGGCAATCGTGTAACCCGGGCGTAGGAGCGACGCGCTGATCTTCGGGTCGTTACCGATGACCATCGTAACGGCCATGGTCTCTCCGAGCGCCCGCGCTAGCGCGAGGAATATCGAACCCATAATTCCCGTCCGAGCCCACGGAACGACCACCTTCCATGTCGATTCCCACCGCGTAGCGCCTAGAGCTAGGGCCGCTTCCCGCTGCTCGCGCGGGACTGTAAGCAACACTTCCCGCGATACGGAAATGATGAAGGGCACCACCATAATGGCCAGGACAATTCCAGCAGTAAAGAATCCCACGCCGTAGTTCGGACCGGCGAAGAACTTCCCGATTCCTGGAAGTTTTCCGAGGGTATTGATGAGAAGAGGTCCGAGCCACGAGCGCATCAGTGGAACGACTACGAAAATGCCGAGTAGGCCATAGATAACGCTGGGAACGGCTGCGAGCAAGTCGATCAGGAACGAAACTGCATCGCTGATTTTTCGAGGGGCAAGCTCAGAGAGAAAGATGGCGCTTGCGAGCCCGAGCGGGACCGCAAGCACGAGAGCAACTATAGAGGTGACAAGCGTCCCATAGATAAAAGGGGCGGCTCCGAAATTGTCGAAGATCGGATCCCAAGTCTGCGTCCAAAAAAAGTTCCAACCGAATTTAGCGCGGGAAAGGTGGGAGTTTACCCAGAGTTCCCAGACAAGCATGGAAGTGATCAGAAGAATCGCGGCAGCGAAAGTAAGCGTAATAAGGTGGGCGATCTCATCGCCGTGGCGAAGACGCCGAACGAACGCACGCGGTCCCGAATAGGGAGGAGCCGTGTGCTGGATGGTCGTGGCCGTTGATGTCATGTTACTTGATAAGTGAAATGGCCTTCATTTCCCTGTCGACGACTGATTTGGGCAGGCGAGCGTATGCGAGACCCTCAGCATATCCTTGCCCGTCGCTGAGCATCCACTTCAGAAAGCCTTTGATCGCGTCGCGCTTCGCGGCATCCGAAATCTGCGCGGGAATCAGCAGCCACGTAAAGCTCGAGATCGGATACACCGTTGGGCCAGGCTCGTTTGTGATGGATACGCGAAAGTCATCCGGGATGTCCTTCGCCGCCGCCGCCGCTGCTGTGACTCCGGCCAAGTCTGCTTTAACCAACTTCCCCGAAGCGTTCTGAACTTTTCCGAACGTGATGCCGTTTTGAACGGCGTAAATCAGCTCCACGTATCCAATTGAACCAGGCGTTTGCTTTACAAGCCCGGACACGCCTTCATTTCCCTTACCTCCCAACCCGACTGGCCACTGTACGGAAGTTCCTTTCCCAACTTTATTTTTCCAATCATCGCTGACCTTGGAAAGGAAATCCGTGAAGATATAAGACGTACCGCTCCCATCCGCACGGTGAACCACAACAATATCCGCGGCAGGTAGTTTTACCCCCGAATTCGCACCGGCAATTTCTGGGTCATTCCATTTGGTAATCGTCCCGAGATAGATACCTGCCATGGCTTTCTGAGTGAAGTTCAACTCACCTGATACGCCAGCGATGTTGTAGATGGGAATCACTGCGCCAAGTACGGTGGGGAAATGCAGAATCTTGAACTTTGCTTCCTTGAGCTGATCATCGCTCATGGGCCCATCAGAGGCACCAAAGTCTACCGTGCCAGCTAAGAGCTGGCGAATGCCGCCGCCAGAGCCGATTGACTGGTAGTTGATCTGAACATTCGGATCCTTCTGGTGATACACGTCAAACCACTTGGAATAAATAGGATAGGGGAAGGTGGCGCCTGCGGCATTCAGCAATATGGTGCCTGCGGGTTGTGCCGCAACCGCAATCGCCAGAATCAGCAGGATCGACACAACGAACGGAGTCTTCTTCATGGTGGCAGTACTCTCCTTGGGCGCGTATTTTTTGTCTGAATTGTTACAGGTGCGTTACATATGCAACAATTCGAAGTGAAATGGACGCTAAGAAAAATTGAGGAGGCGTGGCCCCGGGGGTTGTCCAGGCCGCGCCTCCTTGGTGGGCGCAGGTCGTAGACTGCGTTTTCTAGCGCAACGTGCTGTAGCGCCAGAACTTGCCGAGCCGAAACTTAAAGCCGCTTACACCAACTGACCAACTTAGCGGCACCCGTCCGGCTACAAAATGGGATGGCACAGCGTAGGCCTTCGTGTTCACTGCCGGATGACCAGTTCGTGAAAAAACTGTTACGACGCTTTGGCATCTTCATGCGTGTCCATCAGCCGCGCTCGGCCGTGACGTACCTCCAGACCACGGACCCAGAACAACACATCCTCCGCAATATTCGTGGCGTGATCCGCGATTCGCTCCAAGTGTCGCGAGGCGAGAACGAAATGAAGGTTCGGCGCGGCTAGTGAAGAGTCTTTTGTCATTCCCGCGAGAAGCGCTTCGAAGACTTGGTCGCGATATTGGTCGACGATGTCGTCGCTTTCGAGGACTTGCGTTGCCAGATCCACATTCTGGTAGATCAAAGCTCCTAAACATTTTGAAACCATGGCGCGAACAGCCGTAGTCATTGGCTCAAGTTCGGGCGGTGTTTCGATCTTACCCATTCCGGCTAGCGAGATAGCACGTTCGCTCAGGTTGACTGCCAGATCGCCCATGCGCTCAAGATCGTTATTTATTTTAAGAGTCGCTACGATCAGGCGAACTTCTGTTTCGAGAAGATTCGGTTGTCGCAGCATCCGGATGGCGTGCTCATCGATCAGAATCTCCATTTCGTTGATCCGGGGCTCGGTCAGGAACACTTCGCTGGCAAGCCGTTCGTTGCGTTCCATTAGCGCCCACAGAGCGCGATTCAGAGAAGACTCAACCGTGCGCGCTTGCGAAATCAAGTAATTCACCAACACATTCTGAAAAATCGCTTCCGAATTTGCTTTAGTTCCTGCCACGGTGTGTTCCTCCCGGTGCCCGATTGTCTGCGCGCGCCTATACCTTTTTCCAGCAACTACATCCTCAGGGGCGGATATTGCAAGTGGTTGAATTCACTGTAAATATTTCAAGACTGGGGAGTGGGAAGCTAATTCGCCAGGGGAATCGAAAAAGAGAATCGCGAGCCTTCGCCCACGGTGCTTTCCACCCACAGGCGTCCGTCGTGCGCATCGATAATATGTTTCGCAATGGAAAGACCCAAGCCAGTGCCGCCTGCCTCTCGGGAACGGGCGGCGTCGACACGATAAAAGCGCTCGAAAATGCGCTCCTGGTCGATAAGTGGAATCCCGATGCCGGTGTCCGCAACTTCGATCACCATTTCCTTGGAATTGACGCGCGCGCTTACGCAGATTCGGCCGCCGGGCGGTGTGTACTGGATTGCGTTATCGACCAAATTTTGAAGAACGTCACGCAACAAGCTGGCATCGCCGCGCACGGCGGGAAGTCCCGGCGGAATTTCGATGTCTAGGATTATCTGCTTACGACTAGCCTTCATCAGAGCGGTTTCCGCACAGCGCTCGATGAACTCGATCACCCCCACCGGCGAGAATTCCAACTCGAGCTTTCCTGCTTCGATACGCGCCAGCTTCAGGAGATCATCCGTCAATCGTGCGAGCCGATTGGCGTGGTCGCGCATGATTTCAAGAAAGCGCCGGTTATTTTTGGGATCTTCGAGCGCGCCACCCAGCAGCGTTTCTGCAAATCCTTGAATCGCAGTGAGAGGTGTTTTGAATTCGTGCGAGACGTTGGCCACAAAGTCCTGGCGCACGCGTTCGAGCCGCCGCAGCTCGGTGACGTCGTGAAGCACAACTACCGCGCCCGACGGTTTTTGTGTAGGAAATGCCGTATTCGCCCGGCTCGTCTTGGAGGCGCTGACAGCGGGTTCGAGTGCTTTTACCGGCGCGGCGGTCACTGAGAAACTTTGCTGTAAAACGATTCCGGTCACGATATCGCTCTGCAGACCTTCCTCTCCGTCTAAGGCCTTGCGGATCAGGCCGGTCAATTCGGAATTACGAACTACTTCGATGAGTGGCCGGCCCTCACTGTTTTTCGAATCTATATTCAGAATTTCAGAGAACGCGCGATTGCAAAAGACAAGCCGTTCCTGAGCGTCAATCACCGCCACACCCTCGACCATGCTTCGAAGTATGGCGCTTGAACGATTCCGTTCACCGCTCAGCATCGCGATCTCGGATTCGAGGCGCCGCGCTGTTTCATTGAGCGATGCTCCAAGGTCCGCAAGCTCATCGCTGGAGCTGTCACCGGTCAGCGGGCGAAAATCTCCTTCAGCTACGCGCTTCGAGAACTCAGTCAGGCGTTCCACACGGGCCGAAAACATTCGCGAAATCATAAGCGAAGCGATGAGTCCAATCAGAAATATCACTAGGGACGCCAACAGCAGTCGGCGGCGCAATTCGCCAAGTGCGACATCAAGGCTCGCCAGCGGTTTCGCAGCCCGAACCACAACGGGCGATCCGCTGGGCGGTTGGTAACGCACGGCTTGATAGACCATCTGACGTTCCAAAGCCGAACTGAACCGAAGCGATTCGCCTTTCCCGGTCGCGAAAGCCTGCTGAACCTCCGGCCTATCGGAACGGTCTTCCATTGTCTCGGGATCTTGGGCGGAATCGGCGAGTACCTTGCCACTGCCGTCGATTACGGTTATGCGAGCGCCCGATCGCGACATCCATTCGGCCCATGAGCGAAGCTGCGAAGAATCGTTTGCGGGCGGACGCGCCCGGCCGAGATTCAAAATTGAAGCGAGTTCCTCGTTGGTCGTACGGATGTATTCGCGACGCAGCACTTCTGCGGAGTAGAAATCGACCGCCAGCAGAGCTCCAAGTAGGAGGGCCAGATATGTCAGCCCAATCTTCCAGAAAATCCTAGCTCGCACGGGTCTCGAACAGATACCCGGCGCCGCGAATCGTCTTCATGTATGCCGGGTGTTGGGGATCGGCTTCGATTTTTTCCCGCAGGCGGCGCACGTAGACGTCCACGCTACGCGGAGTGACGAAGCGTTCCGTGCCCCACACGCCATCCAGCAGCTGATCTCGAGTGAACACGCGATTGGGCCGGGCGGCAAGAAAATAAAGTAGCCGGAATTCGAGCGTGCTCATTGGAACGGGCTTTCCCGCGCGCGTAACGCGATAAGCTGCCGGGTCGATGCGCAGAGCTCCAATTTCGAGCGCTTTCTCGGAAGGAGTGCCAGGATCGGCGCGGCGAAGAAGTGCCTTCACACGCGCCGCGAGCTCACGAGGGCTGAAAGGCTTCGTGACGTAATCATCTGCGCCCAACTCAAGACCGACAACGCGGTCTGCCTCTTCGCCCTTGGCCGTCAAAATTAGAATCGGGAGGCGATTCAAACCGACATCTTTGCGGACCTCTTTGCAGATTTCAAGGCCCGAGAGTTTCGGAAGCATCAGGTCGAGAATCAGAAGGTCGGGCGGAGTTTTCCTGAGCTGAGCCAGCCCGGTTGCCCCATCGCCAGTCGCACCCACTTGGTACCCGTCCTTCTCGAGGTTGTACCGAACTAGCTCTACAATGTCTTTGTCGTCTTCGACGACCAGGATGCGCTTCATCGTTTTCTCTCTTTGGATGCCCTCAACATACGGGAAATGCAGTCCCCGAAGCAAGCTGACGCTTGTAACACCTTCTGATTAACGGATTGTTAAGAGCAGGTTCTGAACGCCCTTTTCATTCTTAGCTGGTAGCGGTCAAGCCCGCCCTATCCTTTCCCATTTTGGTGCAACCTGAGCTGAATGCGCGGGCACCTTTTGGCCCGCTTGATCTCGCAAACACGCGCCGCCAGCAACGAAATCCGCCTACGCGAAGCGATGAGGAGTGGCCAACCTGCCGATAACAGGTGCAGGGAGGCGGCTATGAACGCTTGCGTTGGAAAACGACTGGATCCGGGGCGGAAAAGCCCTGAGTCAATGGGATTCGAGGGAGGGCTGCGGCGGAAGATTGTAGGGCAGGACGAAGCGGTGCAGGCCGTCGTAGACCTGTACCAGGTGTTTCGTGCCGGCCTGAATTCGCCGGGGCGACCGGTGGGGAACTTGTTGTTTCTCGGGCCGACCGGAGCCGGCAAGACGCGCGTGGTAGAGGCGACGGCCGAAGTACTGTTCGGCGATCCGCGGGCAGTGATTAAGGTGGATTGCGCCGAGTTTCAGCACTCGCACGAAATCGCGAAATTGATTGGGTCGCCTCCGGGGTATTTGGGGCACCGGGAGACGCATCCGCTGATCACGCAGGAAGCGCTCGCGCAATATCACACGGAAAAGCTGAAGATTTCATTTTTGCTGTTCGACGAAATCGAGAAAGCGTCGGACGCGCTGTGGCAGCTGCTGCTGGGGATTCTGGACAAGGCGACGCTGACGCTGGGCGACAACCGGCGAGTGGACTTGTCGCAGACGATGATTTTCATGACGTCGAACCTGGGCGGCGGCGAGATCACGGAACTGATGACAGGCGGAATGGGATTTGCGCCGACGGTACCAGCCGATTCGAAGCCACGGCTGGACGAGAAGGTGGAGAAAACAGCGGCGGAAGCGGCGAAGAGGAAATTCGCGCCGGAGTTCATGAACCGGATCGACAAGACGATCGTGTTCCATCCATTACGGTCGGAGCAACTGGAACAGATTCTCGAGATCGAGCTGGGAATGGTCCAACAGCGCGTGCTCGAGACTGCCAAGGGCCGTTTCTTGTTCCGCGTGATGCCGGGCGCGCGGCAGTTCCTGCTTCGCGAAGGCACAGACCTGAAATACGGGGCGCGCCATTTGAAACGGGCTATTGAGCGCCGCCTCGTTTACCCAATCGCAAATTTGCTCTCAACCGAGCAAGTACGCCTGGGAGACATGATTTCAGTGGATTGCATCGGGGCCAGCAGCGACTTGGTATTTCTGAAAGAAGCCGAAGGCGCGCTGATCCCTCTTCCACTAACCCAAAAGATAAACCAAACCGCCTCGGCTAATTCTGGCGGCCGCGCGATACCGCTTGAGCCGGGCCTTGCTGTCGCTGAACGATTGCCGCTCCGTTCGACACGCTGAGGGATTCGCTGTTTTCTCACGCGAGCGGAAGCGCGAGGCCACACTGGCTGATAACGAATCGAAAACTGTAAAGGCGTGAAATATTGAATTCCTTACATAGACGCTTCAAGAGGCGGTCGACCGAAATGTTGAAGATCCTACCTTGCTTGGTTGCTTGCGCCCTCTACGCGTTGCCGACGTGGTCACAGCAGAAGGCCGCCGAACTCGCGGATTCCAGTCTCGAAGACTTGATGAACATCCAGGTGACGTCGGTCTCCAAGAAGGAGCAGAAGTTGTCTCAGGTCGCGGCGGCCATTTTTGTGATTACGCCCGAGGATATTCGCCGCTCAGGAGCGACCAACATACCCGACCTGCTTCGGATGGTGCCAGGTTTGGATGTAACCCAAATCAATGCCAATACATGGGCCATTAGCTCTCGAGGCTTCAACCTTCAGTTCGCCAACAAATTGCTCGTGCTTATCGATGGCCGAGCTGTCTACACGCCGCTATTCGGCGGGGTTTATTGGGACACCCAGGACGTGCCTCTCGAAGACATTGCCCGAATCGAAATCATTCGCGGCCCGGGCGGCACTGTCTGGGGGGCCAATGCCGTGAATGGAGTCATCAACGTCATCACGAAAAAGGCTGCCGATACCCGCGGCGGCATGCTGGTGGGAGGCGGGGGCAACGTCGATCAGGAATTTGGAACTGTTCAGTATGGTGGCGACGCGTCGAAAAACACGGCCTATCGGGTCTTTGCAAAATATGAAAATTACGACCGGTTTACAGATCTCAACGGTCAGGACGGACAAGACGGCTGGCATTTATTGCACGGCGGCTTCCGCATGGATTCGAGTCTGTCCCCGAAAGATTCCCTGACGACCGAAGGAGACCTGAACAGCGGGAGCGAGGGGGCGGTTATTGTGCACAGCGAATTCAACCCTCCCGACAATGTGAACGTTGCTCGTCTCACCGCACTCTCGGGCGGCAACATCCTGAGCCGCTGGCAGCACACTTTTTCCAACGGGTCGGACGCCACCTTGCAGGTCTATTTCGACCGCTACGCACGTTCCGGTCCCGAAGCCCGCGAGGATCGCAATACTGTTGATCTCGATTTTCAACATCACTTTGCGTGGGGTTCCCGCCAAGATTTGATTTGGGGTTTAGGTTATCGCCACACTTCCGATCAGACTGTGGGCACAATCGACCAGGCGTTTATTCCTCCAGACTTCGCCGCTGATCTGTTCACTCTCTTCATACAAGATCAAATCACTATAAGACCGGATCGCCTGTTCTTGACGATTGGAACAAAAGTGGAGAACGGTTATTTCACGGGTTTCGAACCCGGGCCTACGGTCCGTCTCGCCTGGACCCCGAGCGGCCAGCAGACTTTTTGGGCTGCCATTTCGCGCGCCAACCGGACCCCGACTCGGCGTGATACGGGGCTCAGCGCAGTTCTCGCGGCATTGCCCGGGCCCGCCGAGATAGTATTGCTGGGCGACTCGGACTTCAGGTCCGAACACGTCATCGCTTATGAAGCCGGATACCGCGCCCAACCACTTACCCGTCTCTCGATCGACGGGACGGTTTTTCTTAACCAGTATCACGATCTAGAGAGTATCGAGCCACTCCCTGACATCGTTCAACCCAATCCCCCTCTCCTGATACATCGCGAAACCTTTGGAAATGGTTTGTACGGCACAACCCTAGGTGCAGAATTCTTTGCGAATTGGAAGGTGACCGATCGGTGGACCCTAAGCCCCGGATATTCCTTCCTGGAAATGCATCTGCACGCCGCTCGGAGCAGCCAGGACACAACAAGTATCTCCGACATTCAAGGCACAAATCCAGTTAACCAGGCCCAGCTTCGGTCTCACGTCGAGATGTTCCATGGCCTTTCCTGGGATGCCGCCGCGTACTTTGTAGATCGCCTCCCGAGTCCGCAGATTGCCGCTTATACCCGCTTGGATTCGCAACTGAGCTGGCGAATCGCGGAATCCGTGAACTTGAGTGTGGTCGGTCAAAACCTGCTCCGCGAGCATCACGTGGAGTTCAACGATCCACTCCAGAGCGTGAATTCCTCGCAGGTGCCACGCAGCATCTACGGCAAATTCACTTGGCGTTTCTAGAGAGGAGTGAAACCGATTGAAGCGCGGACGAGCCATGGGACCTCCCTGCAACCAGGCGGGCGCAGCCGTGCCGCGTGTCTCCGCGATGCGCTTGGGTTTCGAGCTCGCCTTCATCATTCTGATTTCCCATGCGATTGTGGATTCGTCAGTTCTCATTGCTCAAACGAAGGCGGCCACTGAATATCAGGTAAAAGCCGCGTTCCTCTATAACTTCGCAAAATTTGTGGATTGGCCGCCGTCCGCTTTTAGCGACGCGAAGCAACCGCTCGACATTTGTGTCTACGGACGCGACCCGTTCGGGACCGCACTGGAAGACGCGCTGCTGGGAAAGATGATAGGTGAACGCCGCGTCGGCCTCGGACGGGCCACGCAATTCCAAGACCTTGCGGGCTGCCATGTAGTTTTTGTGAGCGCCTGGGCGCGCGAACCCACGACTGATTTGGCCAATCGGCTGAAAGGCCGGGCGGTTCTACTGGTCGGCGAAAGCGACGGATTTGCAGCCTCCGGCGGCGCCATTCAGTTCACGATTGAAGATAACCGCGTCCATTTCGTCATCAACCCTGATGCAGCGGATCGAGCAGGCCTGAAGATTAGTTCGAAACTTCTGGCGCTGGCCAAAATCGTGCGCGATCCAAACCGATCCGTTGCAGGGAGCGCGCTGAAATGATGCTATCAAGCGGCTACTCAATCCGGCGCAAGATTACGGAACTGGTTTTGGTCACCTGCGCGGTAGCGGTCCTCATGGCGTGCGGCGTTTTTGCGGTCTACGACATCGTGAGTTCCCGAGCTGCGCTGGCGCGTGACCTCACGACTGTCGCGCAAATCACTGGATCAAACAGCACCGCGGCCCTTTCGTTCGACGACGCGGAATCTGCCAACGAAATTCTCAGCTCACTCGGCTCAAAACCACACATCGTCGAAGCGTGCATTTACAAGCGTGACGGGAGCGTATTTGCCAAGTACAGCAGCAGCGCATCCACGGCAGATTTTCTGCCCCCTCCGGTTTCTCCCGAGGGAGTCCGCTCGGTCTCTGGGTTCATGGAAGTTTTCCGTGAAATTCGGTTGAAGAACGACGTAGTCGGTGAGATCTACGTGAAATCCGATCTTAAAGAGCTGCGCAGCCGAATGGTTCAATTCGCCTGGACGACTCTTGGCGTGATCCTTCTTTCGTTCGTGTCCGTGTATTTTTCTGCTGCGCGGCTGCAGCGCCTCATTTCCGATCCGATTCTGGCCTTGGCCCGTACCGCGTTCGCGGTTTCATCTGGGAAAGATTATTCCCTACGAGCAACAAAGCAGAATGACGACGAGATTGGTTTTCTTTTTGATCGTTTCAACGAAATGCTCGGCCAGATTCAGGAACGCGATACCGCTCTCGAGCGGGCGCGCGAGGGACTGGAACTGCGCGTTACGGAACGCACTAGTGAGCTTCGGAACGAAGTTGCCGAGCGTAATCAAGCCCAACAGTCCCTCGAGGAACGAACCGCCTTTTTGAATTCCCTCATCCAGAACAGTCCGGTGGGGATTGTTGCTATTGGCGTGGATGATTCCGTGAAGATGTGTAATCCAGCGTTCGAAAATATCTTTCGTTTTCGTCAATCTGAGATTCTTGGTCAACAACTGCCGGATCTCTTGGCACCCCCGGACCTCATCGACGAAATCAACAACAACAAAGAGAAGCTCGGGCGTGGTGAAACCAGCCATGTCGTCACTCGGCGGAACAGGAGTGACGGCACTTCCGTTGACGTCGAGGCCTATTCAGTTCCCCTCTTCAACGGTGGCATACAGTCAGGCGCCGTCCTTCTGTACATGGACATTACCGAACGCAAGAAAGCAGAACTAGCACTCGAGGAGCGCACGAATTTTCTCAACTCTCTTATCGAGATGACTCCACTTGGTCTAGCGGTTCTCAATCCTGGTTTTCGTGTGCGAATGTGCAACCGGGCGTTTGAAAGCCTCTTTCGGTATCGCCGCCAGGAGATTCTTGGCCGCCACATGTCCCGCATGATTCCAGCGGAACTCAGCGCCGAAGGAGAAGCTCATCATGATGCACTTTTAAACGGAAAAGCCCTTCACGTCACGACCCAACGCAGAAGAAGCGACGGAAGCATCGTGGACGTGGAGGTTTTCTCAGTCGCTCTTCGCGGGCCGGCGGGCTCATCGGGATACCTTCTGCTGTATCAGGACATAACGGAACGCAAGCTCGCCGAAGATGCTCTTCGCAATGCCAAGGAAGCCGCCGAATCCGCCAGTCGAGCAAAAAGTGAATTCCTGGCCAACATGAGCCACGAAATACGCACGCCCATGAACGGAATCATCGGCATGACGGAATTGGCGCTCGACACGCAGCTGACGGACGAACAGCGCGAATATCTCAACATGGTTAAGACTTCAGGTGCTTCGTTGCTGAGCTTGATCAACGACATTCTCGATTTTTCCAAGATTGAAGCGGGAAAGCTGGACCTGGACGTGACGGATTTTGCCTTGCGTCAGGGTGTCGGCGAAACGTTGAAGGCGCTCGGTTTCCGAGCTCATCAGAAGGGACTAGAACTGGCATGGAGAGTCGCTCCGGATGTGCCGGATTACCTGTCTGGTGATATCAGCCGAGTGCGACAGGTGCTTGTGAACCTGGTCGGAAACGCCGTGAAATTCACCGAGCGTGGCGAAGTAGTCGTCGAGATCGAGCGCGATCCGCAATCAACCGAGGCGATTGCCATCATTCATTTCTGCGTGCGCGACACCGGAATCGGAATTGCAAAAGAGAAACAGGACATGGTCTTCGGGGCATTTACCCAAGCCGACAGTTCCACGACGAGAAAATATGGCGGGACCGGGCTTGGATTGGCGATTACGAGACGTCTCGTAGATCTGATGGGCGGGAAGCTGTGGCTCGAGAGTGAACCGGGTGTGGGCAGCAAGTTTCATTTTACGATTCGATTCGAAATCGCCGCGGACCAACCAGCCCTGCATTACCCCGATCCCAAAATTCTCTCTCACGCTTCGGTTCTGGTAGTCGATGACAACAAGACAAACCGGCTCATCCTGGTTGAGACGCTCGGAAGATGGGGGATGCGGGTGGCGACTGCGAAAGATGCCGCAGAAGCTCTCGAAATTCTCACGCGCGCCGCGACCCGAGGATCCCGCTTCGCCGCAGTCATTTCCGACTTGCAAATGCCGGACATAGACGGGTTCGAGTTCGTCGAAAACCTCCGCAAGAGTTCCCTATTCGGTCAGGTTCCGGTGCTGATGCTCAGTTCAAGTGCGCAACAGGGCGAGCGCGAACGGTGCCGGAGGCTGGGGATCTCTGCCTATCTGGCGAAACCAATTCAGCCGTCGGAACTTCTGGATGCTATTTTGAGTGCTTTAGCGGTACTCGCGAATGACTCAAGCCCGGCGCGTGATGCGTTGCCACAAAGCGATGGGAGGAAGGCAATGAAAGTCTTACTAGCGGAAGATAACGCCGTCAACCGAACGCTCGCCACTCGGCTGCTCGAAAAGCACTGTCACACCGTAGTGGTGGTCGAAAATGGCCGCCAAGCCCTGGAGGCCCTGGAACGCGAAACCGTCGACCTGGTGCTGATGGACGTCCAGATGCCGGAGATGGACGGCCTTGAGGCCACGGCGGCGATTCGAGAAAAAGAGAAAAAGACGGGCAATCACCTCCCCATCATCGCACTCACCGCGCACGCCATGAAGGGAGATCGCGAGAAGTGTTTAGCTGCCGGAACGGACGACTATCTGACCAAGCCGATTCGTACGGCAGACCTCTTTGCAGCGATTGAGCGGTTGAGAAACTCGAAAACCCATGCTGTCCCTGAGACAACTCCAATCGCGATTGCGCCGGCAACGAGCTCCTTTGACATCGATGCCGCGTTGAGGCACGTCGAAGGCGACCGCGACCTGCTCGACGAAATCATTCGAATCTTTGCGGACCAATGCCCAAAAACAATGTCCGAAATTCAAAACGCAATTCGTGGCGCCGACCGTCCTCTTCTCGAGCGAGCCGCACATTCACTGAAGGGAGCAGCGTCCAACCTCTGCGCGACCGGGGTGACGACGCCTGCCGCCGACCTGGAAGAATCCGCGCGTTCGGGTGATCTTTCCCATGCGCACGACCAGTTCACCGTTCTCGAGAGTGAAGTGGAAAGGCTCTTGCAGGAACTCGAGACTTTCTCGCGCAACTTCAGAGAAGTGGTGGCTACGAAATACCCGGAGGCAATTCAACCAAGCCACCCAGAGAGGGTATGATGACGGACGAAAAAGAGCGAATACTCATTGCGGAGGATGATCCTGTATCGCGACGCGTACTCGAAACTCTGCTCAAGAAATGGGGACACGAGATTGTGGTGGCGACTGATGGCTTAGAAGCGGTGCGCATGCTGGAGAGCCGTGAAGCTCCCCGTCTGGCCGTTTTGGACTGGATGATGCCAGGCCTCGAGGGCGTCCAGATTTGCCAGCGAATTCGTCAGGACGCGACGCGGCCCTATATGTACCTGCTGCTGCTCACGGCTCGCAGCCAGAAGGACGATCTCGTTCGGGGACTCGAGTCGGGCGCGGATGATTATCTGACGAAGCCTTTCGACGCGCAGGAATTGCGAGCTCGCCTGCACGTAGGAAAGCGAATCCTGGAATTGCAAGATAATTTGATCGCTGCGCGCGAAAAACTGCTCTTCCAGGCCACGCACGACGCGCTCACGGGAATTTCGAATCGCGGTGTGAGCCTCGATGCACTTCGACGTGAGCGATCTCGGCAAACGCGCGAGAGCGGTTTCTTCGCGATCATTCTGCTCGACATCGATCATTTCAAATACGTCAACGATACGTATGGCCACCTGGCGGGGGACGCTGTACTTACGGAGGCGGCACAGCGCATTAAGAGCTGCATTCGCCCCTACGACACTTTGGGGCGCTACGGAGGTGAAGAATTCTTGATTGTCCTTCCCACGGCCGACGGGCCCGGCGCCGTGTGTGTTGCGGAGAGGATTCGCGAAGCGTTCGAAAGGCAGCCCATCGTGACCGAGCGTGACAAGATCGCGATTACCGTGAGCCTCGGAATCGCCGCGAGCGGAGGACGGAATACCTTCGATGCGGAGTCGCTCTTGCAGATGGCAGACGAAGCACTCTATCGCGCGAAACAGATGGGACGCAATCGGGTGGAACTCACGGCTGCACCGGAGCAACCGATAATGCCTTCGACTGAGCCAGTGCCAGTTGCTGATAGTGCGATCAAGGCTGAATCGCGCTGAACTTCACTCGATCCTATTTGTGAACCGCGTGGGGTTCACTTGCACAAATGCAGACGTTGGCGTGAGACACTCTCTTAAGATATGGGCCGCAAGAAAGTCTTCGTCGCGCAGTCAATAATTAACGCGCCTGCGGAAGAAGTCTTTCGCTGGCATGCAGAGCCAGATGCGCTAGAGCGATTGACGCCGCCCTGGGAGCCGCTGGAGGTGCTGCAACGGGCTCCTGGCATACGAAATGGTGATCGCGGAGCCTTGCGGGTGCGGGTCGGACCGTTTCGAATCCGGTGGGAATTTGAGCACCGCGACTATGTGGAAGGACGTCAATTTCGGGACGTACAGATTCGCGGGCCATTTCGACGCTGGGATCACACGCATCGGATGATACCGGAAGGTTCTAAGTCCTGTCGGTTGGAAGACCGAGTCGAGTACGAATTGCCTTTTGGAATCATCGGAAGCCTGCTCGGCGACTGGTTTATACACAAAAAGCTGCAGAAACTATTTCGCTATCGCCACAACGTCACGGCACAAGAGTTGGCTGAACAGAACAGCACGAGAGCATCCCCGGAAGTGGCTTAGGCGGGGCATGTTATCTCACCATACGGATTCGTACGGTGACGGCCGCATCCACATCTGTTAGCGTCGAGGCGATTCCGGTTTTGCAAGCGCAGAAATTTGGTATACATTTAAGCTAGATGCATAGCGTCTGCGCACGGTGAACGTCGCATGTCAGGGCGCGAAGGGATTGAGCGATGAATCCTACCAAGTCAGAAACAACGGTTAGCGCAAATGCTGCGACTGCCGGGCAGCGCGACTCACTGACAATTACCGACAACCGTAACGGCCGCCAGTATGAAATTCCTATCAAGCACGACACGATCCGCGCCATCGACCTGCGCCCGATCAAAATCGATCCTTCTGACTTTGGAATGATGAGTTACGACCCGTCGTATTCGAACACGGCTTCGTGTACCAGCAAAATCACATTTATCGACGGAGATAAAGGAATCCTGCGGTATCGTGGATACTCAATCGAGGAGCTCGCCGAAAAAAGCACATATCTCGAAACGGCTTACCTCTTGCTTCGCGGGGAACTGCCCACCAAAGCGCAACTCGCCGATTGGTCCTACCACGTCACCCATCACACCTTCATTCACGAAAGTATCAAAAAATTTCTCGACGGATTTCACTACGACGCTCACCCGATGGGCATGCTGATTTCCACTGTCGCGGCCCTTTCCACTTTTTATCCCGATGCCAAAGACATCTTCAATCCCGACTCGCGTCTCAAGCAGACCTATCGCCTAGTCGGCAAGATGCCGACTCTTGCGGCCTTTGCCTATCGCCACAGTCTTGGCATGCCGTTCGCATATCCTGATAACGACCTCAGCTATACTGGCAATTTTTTGAACATGCTTTTCCGCACCACGGAATTGAAGTATCGGCCGAATCCGACTCTCGAGCGTGCCCTCGACGTTCTCTTTATTCTCCACGCCGACCATGAGCAGAACTGCTCATCGAGCGCCATGCGTGGAGTGGGAAGTTCGCATGTTGATCCCTACTCGGCCACGGCGGCGGCTACTGCTGCTCTCTACGGCCCGTTGCATGGCGGCGCGAACGAGCAAGTGCTCCGCATGCTCCTCGAAATTGGCTCGGTGAAGAATGTGCCGGTGTACATCAAGAGCGTAAAAGCCGGCGAAAAGCTTTTGATGGGTTTCGGCCATCGCGTGTACAAGAATTACGATCCGCGAGCGAAGATCGTGAAGCACATAGCGTACGACGTTTTTGACGTGATGGGCCGCAATCCTCTCATCGAGATTGCGCTCGAATGCGAACGCATCGCGCTCGAAGACGAATACTTCGTCACGCGCCGCCTGTACCCTAATGTGGACTTCTACACCGGTCTCATCTACCAGTCGATGGGCTTTCCCGTAACGATGTTTCCTGTTTTGTTTGCGATTCCGCGCACCTCCGGATGGATCGCGCAATGGGAAGAGATGTTACTGGATCCTGAGCAAAAAATTTCCCGTCCGCGCCAGGTCTACCTTGGAGACGATTTGCGCGGATACGTTCCGCTCGACGATCGCGTCTGACAATTCCGCCTGTTTCCCTTCCCAAACTGGCGCATTCCGGCGAAGCCCCCACCTGTCCGGCTTTTTTCCGAAAAGTGATTGCATTCGGGCCTAATCTCTGGCAAAACACCCTGCACGCCTGCAGGGGGCCTCTGTAAATGGAACTATCTACACGTGATTCTGGCACGGCCACGATTGTGGACGTCATTGGCGATATCACTCTTTATAACTCACCAGACATACGCAAAGTGCTCATCGATTTATTGAAGACGCAGCGCAAACCCCGGGTGATCGTAAACATGCTCAGCGTGAAATATATCGATAGCGCGGGAGTAGCTTCTCTGGTAGAGGGCCTGAAAATTGCTAGGGATCTGAAGAGCAATTTCGCCCTTTTTGGTCTCAGTCGTACGGCTCGCGAGGTGCTTGAGCTCACACGGCTGATAAAGGTTTTCGAAGTCTATAACAACGAACAAGAGGCTTTGCAGGGTGGCGGCACACCGGCCGCTCCCGCGAGGTAATTTCCGGTCGGTTCGGCGGGCTATTGTCGGGGATGCCGCCTGCCCGGTTTCACCAATGGCATTCACTGATTCAGTCGGCGCAGCGACAATTAACGGCCTCGCCTATGTAGGCGGCTTGGCTCGCATTACGGGGGGTGCCGCAAGAGCCCTCTTCGTTGAGCCAGGCCGCGTTCGAAAACTCCTCAGTCGCTCACTCCATCAGGCCATGGCTGTCGGGGTCGAAGCCCTCCCGATCGTTTCGCTCATCTCCTTTTTCATTGGATTAATTTTCGCGCTCCAGAGCGCATATCAGCTTCGCAAACTTGGCGCTCTCCAATTCGTTGCCGCTGCAGTCGCGATCGCGATCACACGCGAACTCGGTCCCCTGATGACGGCGGTCATGGTAATCGGCCGTTCCGGTTCTTCGTTCGCCGCGGAAATCGGCACAATGAAAGTGAACGAAGAAATCGATGCAATGGAAACGATGGCACTCGAGCCCGTCCGTTTTCTCGTCGCGCCGAAGTTACTCGCCATGATGCTCATGATGCCTTGCCTTACCACTTGGGCCGATTTCATGGGCGTCGTAGGCGGGGGGCTGTTCGGCGTCACCAACGGCCCGTTTACGTGGCATTCCTATTTCCTCGCCACACTGAACGCGTTGGTGAGGCGCGATATCCTCACCGGCTTGGTCAAGAGCGTGATGTTCGGTGTCGTGATCACCGCCGTTGGCTGTATGGAGGGATTTGCCACCGGCCTAGGATCCGAACAGGTGGGCCGTTCGACAACTTCGGCAGTAGTGAAGTCGATTTTCATGGTCATCTTTGTGGACGTTATTTTTACGGCGATTTTTTACTTTGCGATGCCGGACTGAAATATGTCGCCCGAGCTCATTTCGAAACCGCAAGAAAGCCGCGCCGATGGGGGTGCTGCGATCTCCGTGCGGAATTTGCGCGTGAATTACGGCGAGCGCGAAATTCTGCACAGCATCAGTTTCGACATCAACGCCGGCGAAACGCTCGTAATCCTTGGCGGCTCAGGCTCCGGCAAGAGCACGTTGTTGCGCACGCTGGTAGGCCTCGAAAAACCAAGCGGCGGCGAAATCTGGATTCGTGGAAAGAATTTTGCAGCTTTGACGGATGAAAGTAGGGATGAGCTGCTTAAAAAAATGGGCATGTCGTTTCAAGGCGGCGCTTTATTCGGCTCGATGACTGTCGGCGACAACGTCGCGCTTCCGTTGCGCGAGCACACGCCGCTGGATGAATCCACGATTGAAATCATGGTTCGCCTGAAGCTCGACCAAGTGGGCCTTTCCGGTTTTGAGAACTACATGCCAGCACAGCTGAGCGGTGGAATGAAAAAGCGAGCCGCCATTGCTCGCGCCCTCGCCATGGATCCCGAGATTCTGTTCTTTGACGAGCCTTCCGCCGGCCTCGACCCGATCATCGCCGCGGGCATCGATGAACTGATTCTAAAATTGAAGAAGGCGTTTCGCATGACGATCGTGGTCGTCACACACGAACTCGCCAGCGCATATCTGATCGCCGATCGAATGATTCTTCTCGACAAAGGCGTCATCGTCGCCAATGGGACCACGGCCGAGCTGCAAAAGAGCCAGCAGCCACGCGTGCGCCAATTTCTAGATCGTGTTCCGGAGCCCGAAATTTCGACGGAGCTGGATTATCTGCAGATGCTGACGGGAGAGGTCCCGCCACTGCGGCGCTGATAGAGGGCGCAGTGGCTCGTGCTATACTCCGCGCGCCTGAGGGGGCCTTCCCGAAACATCGGGCGGGATATTAAGGAAGCCAATGGAATCGAAGCGAGAACAGGCACTCGTTGGTCTTTTCGTCGTGGTGGCGTCGGCTCTGCTGATCGCCACCGTGCTTTATCTCTCCGGAAGTCTCAGTAGCGGACTGGTTCCGTATCGTACCTACTTCAAGAATGCCGGTGGAATCACGCCTGGCACTGAGGTTAGCTATGCCGGTGGTCCGAAAATAGGGCGCGTCACAAAAGTTGCTCCGGATCCGAAAGATGCCACGCGTATGGAAATTGATTTTTCGATCGAGCCCAGCGTTCCGGTGAAAACCGACAGCAAGGCAACAGTCGCCAGCACCAGTCCCCTGGGGGAAAACTTTCTTGGCATTCTCCCCGGATCCCCCCAAGCCCCGCACGCCCCGCCGGGTTCGACGCTGCCCTCGAAAGAATACGTCAGCTTTGCAGACCTTAGTGACATGCTCTCCGGCCTCGGCCCTTCCGCTCAGGAGCTGATCAGCCATTTGAACGATCGCGTGATGGAAATGCGGGAGACCATAACCCGAGTCAACGATCTGCTTAACGATCGGAATCGCGCGAATATCGCCGGTAGCCTCGACAACCTTCACGGTATGCTCCGCGAGAATCGCCCCGCCATTCGTTCCTCGTTGAATCATGTGAATGAAGCGAGTGCGAAAATAGGCCCTCTCCTCGACAAGTTCAACACGCTCTCTGATAAAGCCAACGACTTGATCGCCCACATGGATAGTGTCATTACGGACCCCAATGTTAAGGAATCGATCGATAAGTTGAAGAAAACCTTAACCCAAGCGAATGAATTGACCACCCGCCTAAATAACTTGATGGATGCAAATGCGGAAAATCTCGACGAGATCATCGACAACCTGCGCGCCGTCTCGAACAACATGCGCGAATTCACGGAAACGATTAAGACCCGTCCGTACACCTTGATTCGCAGTTCAAGCCCGAAGCGGCACGAACCAGGCGGCTCGAAGTAGAGCGGAAAAATGGGTGAAGTTTTGAAAGGAACTCTTATGCGTCGCGCGAACTACGTTGTGCTGGTAGCGGTACTTGCAGGGGCTATCTCCGGATGTGGCAGCACCCGTCCGACGCGATACTATGTGCTCGACGTTCCGTCTCCACCCACCGCTCAGCCGTCCACGCAGCCTTCCGTCTCCCTGCTCGTTGCCAGGCCTGTCACCTCGCATCTCTACCGGGATGATCGAATTGTGTACGGCGCCGGCCCGGTTGAACTTGGAACTTACGAGTTCGAGCGTTGGGCTCAATCTCCAGCAGACATGATGCAGGACCTCCTAGTCAGCTATTTGCGCGCGTCCAGACAATACAGCTCCGTTCTCCGCCCCGGCACTAACGCCAGGGGTGACTTCATTGTCCGTTCCTATCTGAAATCTCTCTATGAAGTCGACAAACCCGACTTCGTGGCGCGTTTCGCTATCCATCTCGACGTATACGACCCCAAAGCGGGCAGGACTGTCTGGAGCGGCAACTATTCCCATGACGAGCCGATAGGGAGCAAGACCCTCACCGCCGTTGTGGAGGCTCTAGACAAGAACGTGCGCGCGGGGATGCAGCAGCTCTCCTCCGAAATGGGTCAGTACTTCGCCGAGCATCCACCCGCGACCGCACAAGCCGCAAAGTAGTAGCACAGCCTTCGCAGACTGTCCGCCCGGGTGAAAGTCCCTGTTCCGTTTTGAAATTTCCCCACTGATGCGTATTGGCTCATCCATTCGTTCCTAGCTGCCGATATGAAATTCAAGGCGCCTTTGTCACAGGTGTCGTTGCGGGGGAACCTTGGATTTCCTGAGGCAACTTTTCGGCTCGGGCGACTTCCAGCCACACGGCTTCTGTTATCTCTGGAACGCCCGGCTGGTCTGGCTGCACGCAATCTCGGATCTGGTGATTGCGCTGGCGTATTTTACGATTCCCGTCACGCTCCTCTGGTTCATCCGCAAACGCCGCGACCTTCCCTTCAGCTGGATCTTCGCTTGCTTCGGAATATTCATCGTCGCTTGCGGCGCCACGCACGTAATGGAAATTTGGAATCTCTGGCATGCGAATTACTGGCTCGCGGGCATCATCAAGGCCGTCACGGCTGCCGCGTCGATTGTAACCGCGATCCTTCTGATTCGACTCGTGCCGCAGGCCCTGGACCTTCCCAGTCCGAAGCAATGGGTCTTTGCAAACGCCGCGCTTCAGAAGGAAGTGCAGGACCGCCGTGAACTCGAGCTCAATCTCCGAATCAGCGAGTCGATGTACCGCGAGCAGGCCGAACTTCTCGACCTCACTCACGACGCAATTTTCGTCCGTAGCCTCGAGAAAAAAGTTCTCTATTGGAACCGCGCAGCCGAGCGCCTGTATGGCTGGCAAAGAGAAGAAGTCCGCGGAAGGACTACTCACGAATTTCTCCGTACGGTTTTCCCAAAACCTCTCGAAGAAATCCAAGCCGATGTCTTCGAAAAAGGATATTGGGAGGGAGAACTCGTGCACACCCGCCGCGACGGAACACAAATTACTGTGTCCAGCCGCTGGGCTTTGCGCACTGATGCGGCCGGGAAACCGGTATCGATTCTTGAGAGTAATCGAGACGTTAGCCGTAGCAAGCAGGAAGAGCTGAAATTTCGCAATCTTCTCGAATCGGCCCCGGATGCTATGGTCATCGTGGATCGCGCCGGCGAAATCCAGCTCGTCAACGCCCAGACGGAGAAGCTCTTTGGTTATCCGCGTCAAGAATTGCTCGGCCAGCCGGTCGAGATTCTCGTTCCTCACCGCTTCCACGGGCAACACGCCGGGCATCGCCAGAATTATGCCCATATGCCTCGCCCCCGCGCTATGGGTGCCGATTTGGACCTTTACGGCCGCCGCAAGGATGGCACCGAGTTTCCCGTCGAAATCAGCCTCAGCCCACTCGAAACTGGAGAAGGCAAACTCATCTCCAGCGCTATTCGCGATGTCTCTACCCGGCGCAAAGCCGAACAAGAGGTCGAACTCCACAGGCAGCGGTTGGCACGCTCCAACGCTGATCTGGCCGCCGTCAACGAGGAGCTCGAAGCTTTCAGCTACTCCGTCTCTCACGATCTTCGCGCTCCCCTCCGGCACATTGATGGATTCGCTCGCATCTTGAAAGAGGAGCACTCTGCAGAGCTATCCGATGAAACTCAACGGTACCTCGAACGCATCCTTCACGGCGCGAATCATATGGGCCACCTCGTGGATGATCTTTTAAATCTCGCCAGGGTCGGCAGGAAAGAGCTGGGCCGCCGGAGAACGAAACTCGACTCGCTCGTTCGCGAGGCCCTCGCGGATTTGCCAGGGACCGAGAATCGAACCGTGGAGTGGCGCGTCGAGCCTTTGCCCGAAGTTGACTGCGACCCCGGACTGCTTAAGCTAGTTTTCAACAACCTGCTCGGCAACGCGCTCAAATTTACCCGCGGCCGCCAACCCGCTGTAATCGAGGTCGGCACACTTGACTCCGCCGGCGCCACCACAATTTTTGTCCGCGACAACGGAGTGGGCTTCGACCCTAAATACGCCGATAAACTCTTCGGCGTTTTCCAGCGCCTTCATCGCCAGGAGGATTTCGAAGGGACAGGCGTCGGTTTGGCCACTGTGCAGCGGATCATTCGAAAACACGGAGGCGAAGTCTGGGCCGAATCGGAAGTAGACCGTGGCGCGACATTCTTTTTCTCACTTGGCGCCCATCCAGCCTCCGCACCAATGCTCCAACCCGTAGAGGTGACTCGTGCCTGAGGCCATCGAAATTCTATTGGTCGAAGATAATCCTGCTGATGCCGAGCTGACGATTCATGCTCTCCGGAAGAGCAAGCTGGTTAATCACATTTGCCTTTTGCAGGATGGCGCCGACGCTCTCGATTTCCTCTTCTGCCGCGGCGCCTATTCCACGCGGAAATTCGATTCGCCTCCCCGTCTGATTCTGCTCGACCTGAAGCTTCCGAAGGTAGATGGGATCGGCGTCTTGGAACAGATCAAAAGCGACACTCGAACGAAGGCCATACCCGTGATCCTTCTTACGTCCTCCAAGGAAGAGCGCGATGTAGCCACGAGTTACAAGCTAGGCGTGAACAGCTACATCCAAAAGCCGGTGAATTTCACGGAGTTTCAAGATGTCGTGAGGCAGTTGGGCATGTATTGGTTGATCGTCAATAGCAAGCCACCTGCTTCCGCCTTTTCTTAGGAGTTTCGGGTTGATGTCCGAGATCTCATCGGAAAAAGAAGCTCTTCGAGCAAAATCGCCGCTCCGTCTACTCCAGGTGGAGCATGAGGCCGACGACGTGGAGCTCTGCCTTCGCGAGCTCAGGAAATCCGGACTTCAGTTCGAAGTCGATACGGTCGCGACAAGAGAAATTTACGTTCAGACATTACTTGAGAAACCTTTCGACGTCGTCATCGCCGACTATCGCCTGCCCGGCTGGACGGGAATGGATGCTCTAGCCGAAATCAAGCGACGCGATCTCAATATTCCGCTGATTCTCGTGACGGGCACTCTCGGTGACCGCCTCGCCGTGGAATGTATCAAGGAGGGAATCACCGACTACGTTTTGAAAGACCAGCTAGCGCGCCTCCCCGCTGCCCTGATTCGAGCGCGCGAAGAAAAGGAATTGCGCGACGCGGAAACGCGCGCCATTGCCGCTCTTCGTGCTAGTGAAGCTCGCTATCGAGGGTTGGTCCAGAACGCAACTTACGGAATGCTCTGGGTCACCGCCGATGGAGATCTTCTAGCCGTCAATCCGGCCTTCGTCCGTATGCTTGGCTACGACACTGCCGAAGAAATTCTCGCTGTTGGCAATATCGAAGCCCTTTACCGCGATTCTGCCGCGGCCATCAAGCTTCGCGAAAAGTACAAAACCACTAGCCACGTTGAGGCGACGGTCGAATGGAAACGCAAGGACGACAAAATCATCACCGTGCGACTCAGCGGCCGCCGCGTGATCGACCCCGAACAGAACGGCGAGTGCGCGGAAGTTATCGTCGAGGACGTCACGGAGCGCCTGGCCCTGGAAAAACAACTCATGCAGGCTCAAAAATTCGAAGCCATTGGCCAGCTCGCCGGGGGAATCGCCCATGATTTCAACAACATGATCGGCGCCATCATGGGCTGGTCCGATATTGGCATGGAAGAGACCGAGGAAGGCGCTCGCCTCCGCCGCCATTTTCAAAAAATCCATCAGCAGGCCGAGCGCGCCGCCGCGCTTACACGCCAGCTCCTCGCTTTTGCTCGCCGCCAAATTCTCGAGCCGCGCAATATCGATCTGAACCAGAGCGTCACCGAAACTCTAAACCTCCTCGAAAAAGTGATTGGCAGCAATATCGAAATCAAGACCATCCTCGCTCCATCTCTCTCTTTGGTGCGGGCCGATCCGACCCAAGTTGAACAGGTGCTGATGAACCTCTGCATCAACGCTCGCGACGCCATGCCCGACGGTGGCTCGTTGCTCATCGAGACCGCCCTTGTCGTCTTCGATGCGGAATACTGTGCTCACCAGCCGTTCGCTCGCCCGGGCGACTACGTGATGCTTTCCGTCACCGACACCGGAATTGGAATGGACGCGGCTACCATCGACCGCATCTTTGAGCCGTTCTTCACGACCAAGGAACTGGGCAAGGGCACTGGTCTCGGTCTCGCCACCGTATACGGAATCGTCAGGCAGCACGGGGGGTTCACGCATGTTTATAGCGAGTTGAGCGTTGGGACCACCTTCCGCACCTACTTTCCAGCCGCGCCGCTCGCGACCAAATCTGTCGAGACCGTCGAGGACATGCAACCCGTTCGCGGCGGCGTCGAGACGATTCTCGTCGTAGAAGATCATCCCGGCCTGCGCGAACTCGCTTTCGAAACTCTCACCAATCTTGGCTACAAGGTGGTACTCGCTTCCGACGGGGAGCAAGGGCTGCATGAGTTTGAAAGCCGCCGCGACCAAATCGATCTTCTTTTGCTGGATGTTGTGCTGCCCAAGCTAAGCGGCCCGCATATTTACGCGCGCATATGCGAAATCAAACCCGATGTTTCGGTGATTTTCGCAACCGGTTACAGTGCTGACATCGCTTCGCTTCAAAAGGCTCAACAGAAAGGCTTGCCGGTTCTGCAAAAGCCCTACTCCCCCCGCAACTTAGCGCGTAAAGTTCGCGATACGTTGGACCAACCCCGTGTTCCGGTTGCGCAAGAAAAGCCCTGTGACACGCCTCACCCCGCCGCCATTCATCACGATTAGCGTTGACACCATTTCTTCCCTCGTGGTATTTGAGAATTAATCCGTGGACACCGGCTTCGTGCCGGGTTGCTGGACGTCAGACGCGGAAGTACCACCCAAAAGATATCCGGCAACGAGCCCACCCACCCCGGGAGGTGGAACGCCGCTTGGCTTTCACCTCCCTTTTTTGTGTCCTGATGATTTCTCGACGGTGAACAGCGCGAATCGCCTCGCGATCGCTTGCTCACTCAAGCATTTGCGGGGTTATAATGCCCACTCGGTGGCCACCATTGTTATGAATGCGTCGGAGGGGACATGGGCCTGCAAATTGCGGCGCGAAAAGCCGGGAACGTCACCATCCTCGATCTGCAGGGCCGTATTACGATCGGCGTCAGCAATGACTCACTCGGTGCTGAATTGCGCCGGCTTGCCGAAACCGCCCCGTGCGACGTCCTCGTCAATCTTGCCGGCGTTCAGCAGGTGGACAGCTCCGGGATCAGCACTCTGGTTCGCTCCTTCGTCACCCTTGAACGCAACGCCGGCAGCCTGAAGCTTCTCAATCCTACTGGCCACGTCCGCGAAGTTCTCGAACTCACGCGCTTGATCCAATCCATTCCCACCTACACCGACGAAGCGAAAGCTGTCGCCAGCTTCCGCGGCGGCGTCGCCATGGCCTAACCCGGCCGCGCGGGATGGAATTTCGTGAAAGTCTGTTTCGAGGAAAGCAAAAATTACAGGCGGGATAAACAAATAGAAGACTTACGCGTTCTTCTTTAGATCCGCAAGCACGAGCTTGGCAACTTCCTTCAAAGTATCGAACACGCCTTGCCCGGTAACCGCAACAGCTTCCATCGACGGCTCACCTTTCACACTCAACTGTTTCTGTAACTCGTCTACCGGCAAAACGTTCGGCAGATCGCGCTTATTCAGCTGCAATACGTAAGGAATCGTCTCGAAATTCAGATTGTGATCCTTCAGATGTTCCCGCAGGTTGTCGAGTGTTTCCAGGTTCGCGTCCAGCCGTTCTTCCTGCGAATCCGCCACGAACACCACTCCGTCGGCGCCCTTCAAAATCAGTCGCCGGCTCGCCTCGTAAAATACTTGCCCCGGGACAGTATACAGATGAAAACGAGTGCGAAACCCTCGCACGGTTCCCAAGTCGAGGGGAAGAAAATCGAAGAAAAGCGTGCGATCTGTCTCGGTGGCCAGCGAAACCATCTTTCCCTTTTGGTTCGATCCCGTATGTTCGTAGATCCACTGAAGGTTCGCGGTCTTCCCGCCGAGGCCGGGGCCATAGTAAACGAGCTTGCAGTTAATTTCGCGCGCGGGAAAATTAATAAACGGCACAATTTCCTCAGTTTTGCAGCCGAGGTTACTTATAGCACAGGCACGCATCACCGCCAACGCGACCGCCGCGCCATGCTTCGCAACTGACAACTCTCCACCGCACTGCCAGTTAGCAGGAATTTACGCCTCGAATGACATTCTGTGTCCAATCCGCCAAATTCTGCCCCGCGCCTACCTTCAGGCCTGCATTGACGCAAGTGCGCGACTTTGCTATGTTTCCTCGACAGTATTCGGAGCCACCACGTGAAACATCGTGCAGCCCGCACTTCTCGTTCGCCGCGAAGCAGCCAGAAGATGCTGAAAACAAAGAACTTGAAGACGAGCATCAAAGCGAAGGCAATGCCCCCGGATCCGGACGCCGGCGCCAAGTTGGCTCAGCTCAAATTCTACGAAGAGGCCCTTAAGTATTTTCAGCAGCAGAAGTTCCAGCGCGCCAAACAGTCCCTAGAGCGAGCACTGGAGGGTCCCAGCAGAGAGCTCCGCGACCGTGCACAAGTTCATGTTCGCATCTGCGAGCAGCGCATCTCCCGCCTTCCGGTCCCCTCGCCCAAGTCGGCCGAGGATCATTACACACAGGGCGTAGCGCTAATGAATCTGGGACGTTGGGACGAAGCGCGCGAGCATCTCGATCGCGCCCGCAAATCCGCTCCTAAAGCCGACCACATCGTATATGCGATGGCCGCGCTCGATTGCCTCACCGGTGAAGCCGACTCGGCGATGCAAAATTTGAAGATTGCCATCCAGCTTCGCCCCGAAAATCGCTATCACGCCCGCAACGACGAAGACTTCGCATTCTTGCAGGAAGACCCGCGCTTCACCGAGTTGCTCTACCCCGAGCGAGAGGGTTCGAGCGCCTAGCTGCGATTTTCTTCCGTGAAAAATAGTCCGCACCCTCGCGCCCGCCCAGTTCGCATTGTGGCACTTGGTGGCGGCACCGGTCTCTCCACAGTTCTCCGCGGCCTCAAGCAACATATCGGCGATCCCAAACGCCGAATTGAAAGGCCAATCTCCGATCTCGCCGCGGTAGTCACCGTCACCGACGACGGCGGCAGTTCCGGGCGGCTTCGCCGCGATTATCGAGTTCTCCCGCCGGGCGACATTCGCAATTGCATGGTGGCGCTTTCCAAGGATGAGGACCTTCTCGGCAAGTTGTTTCAATACCGCTTTTCCGCGGGCCGAGGTCTCGCAGGCCACAGCTTCGGCAACCTCTTTCTCACCGCGCTTACCAATATCACCGGAGATTTCCCGGAAGCTGTACGCGTATCCTCGCAAGTGCTCGCAACCCGCGGGCGGATTTTTCCTTCGACAACCCAGAACGTCACTCTCGAAGCCGAACTCGAAGACGGTTCTGTCGTTGCTGGTGAAACAAGAATTTCCCGCTCGAAGCAGCGAATTCGCCGCATCCATCTCGTGCCACGCCGTGTCCGTCCGCTCGCCGAGGTGCTTGCCGCTTTTCACGACGCCGATCTTATTCTTGTCGGCCCAGGCTCGCTTTACACCAGCATCATTCCAAACCTGCTGGTCGAAGGCGTTACAAAAGCGATTGCCCGCTCGAGCGCAAAGTGTGTCTACATTGCCAATCTCATGACGCAACCCGGCGAGACCGAGCACTACTCGGTCGCCGATCACATCCGCGCCATCTACGATCACACCCGCCTTCGCATGTTCGATTGTGCGGTGATCAATCGCACTCCGGCTTCTCCGCAGATGTTGCGCCGCTATCGCGCCCAGGGGGCTGAGATTGTTAAGCCCTCACTCGGCGAGCTAAAGCGAATGGGTTTGCCTTATATCACCGCCGATCTCCTGCAACAGCGCGGCAAGATCCGCCACGATACCGTCCGGCTCGCCAATCTTCTTCTCCGCGAATTCGTGACGCAAAATTCCCAAAACTGATTACTGTTTTGTTTTGGTCGGTCTAAAGATCACTCTGAAAAACCCTTTTCTTGCGCCGCGTTGCTCCTATTCGTATACTTGCCCGCGCTCTTCATAAGCCATATTGGCGTAAATTTTGTGACTGCCTATAACAACGTCGAATTCCGAAAGATTTCATTCATGCTCATCAGATTCCTCCAGGAGGTGTCATGTCTGCGGCTGCGCAGGATGAATTAAACGTTTATCAGTCTGCGGAAGCGCGCTTCGAAATCGCCGCGCATAAGCTGAATTTAGAAGATGGTCTTTACCGCTATTTGAAATATCCCAGCAAAGAAATCACGGTTTACATTCCAGTCCCGCTCGATAATGGCAAGCTCGAAGTCTTCACCGGTTACCGCGTGCTGCATTCCACGATCCGAGGCCCAGGCAAAGGCGGCATCCGTTTCGCGCCGGACGTCAGCCTCGACGAAGTCCGCGCCCTCGCCGCCTGGATGACGTGGAAATGCGCCGTCGTCAATATTCCCTTTGGCGGAGCGAAAGGCGGTGTCATCTGCGACCCGAATAAGCTCTCGAAAACCGAAATTGAGCGCATCACTCGCCGCTACACAGCCGAGTTGAGCGAATGGTTTGGTCCCGAGCGCGACGTCCCCGCGCCAGACATCGGCACGAACGCGCAAACAATGGCCTGGGTGATGGACACCTATGCCATGCACGTTCGCCAGGCCACTACCGCTGTCGTCACCGGCAAGCCGCTTGAACTAGGCGGTTCGCAAGGCCGCACCGAAGCTACCGGTCGCGGCTTGATGATCTGCTGCGACAAAGCCATTCAGAAACTCGGAATGCAGCGTCGTGGTGCTCGCGTCATCATTCAGGGCTTCGGCAACGTCGGCTCCCAGGCTGCCGATCTGATGCACAAAGCCGGCTACAAAATCATCGGCGTCGCGGATATCCACGGTGGGCTTTACAACGAAGGCGGTTTCGACATCCCGAAACTCATCGAATGGGTGTATGGCCAGCGCAAACCGCTCCCCGATTTCCCGGGTGGCGGCGACAAGATGAGCGCGCAAGAAGTTCTTTTCCATCCCTGCGAGATTCTCGTGCCCGCGGCCACGGAAAATCAGATCACCACGAAAAACGCCCACCGGGTCGATTGCAAAATTCTTTGCGAGGGCGCCAATGGTCCCACCACCTCTTACGCCGACCCGATTATCGAGAAAAAGGGAATCTTTATCATTCCGGACATTCTCGGGAATGCCGGTGGCGTTACCGTCAGCTACTTCGAATGGGTGCAGGATCGCCAGGGCTTTTTCTGGCGCGAAAGCGAAGTGAATGAACGCCTACAGGACGTGATGGAACAAAGTTTCGATCAAGTTGTGCTTTACGCAGAAACCCACGGGGTGAATAATCGTATTGCAGCATACATTGTAGCGATTGATCGCGTGGCCCGTGCCCTAAAACTGCGTGGCATCTACGCGTAGACACGATGGGGCAACTGTGATCCTGAAGGCGTGGATGCCTGAGCGATCTCAGCTGCGCGCACACGCAATCTCGTGATGGAGGCAATTTTGTATCCCGAATCCATTTCGCCGGGGGCTCTGAAAACAGAGGACGAACACCGCCGCGACATCTGCGCTGTCGGCAGCTGGATTCACGACCGCGGTTACGTCGCCTCCACCGACGGCAACATCTCGCTTCGCCTCGACCCTCGCCGCATTCTCACTTCACCTACCGGCATCAGCAAAGGCATGATGACGCCCGACGATCTCGTCGTCACCGATCTTCAGGGGCACAAGCTGAGCGGTCGCCGCAATGCCAGCTCCGAACTCGGCATGCATCTTCTGATTTATAGCCGCCGCCCAGACATCAATGCCGTCTGCCACGCGCACCCTCCGGCAGCCACTGGTTACGCGGCAGCCGGTGTTCCTCTCAATAAAGCGATCCTGTGTGAACTCGTTCTCTCCCTCGGCTGCATCCCGGTCGCGCGTTACGGCACGCCCGGCACCAGCGAACTCACCGAAGCGCTCGAACCGCTCGTCCAGAGTTACGAAGCAATCTTGATGGCGAATCACGGTGTGGTCTGCTACGGGCAGGATCTCCTCTCCGCTTTTTTCCGCATGGAGACCACCGAACACTTCGCTCGCGTCTCTCTTGTTACCGAACTAATCGGCAAACAAGTCTTGCTTTCCAGCGGAGATGTGGAAAAATTGCTCGCGGCGCGCGCCCGTTACGGCGTTCAAACAGCTTCGTCAATCGGCCCCGACTGCCCAGTCACGGCAGACGCCGCCGATTCCGAGCGAATCACCCTGACGCGTCGTGAACTCGAAGCGCTCGTGGATGAAGCCGTACAGAAAGAGCGCTCGCGCCGCTGATTTTATTCGGCGCAGTTGATGTTCTTTTCAGTAGGAGCACGGCATGTCGAAGATCCCGCATGGGTTCGCGGGGCTGTGCCCGCTCGCCCGCCCTCGAAAAGTCGCCATCGATCGCGACGGGTAAATCGCAGTAGCTTTGTAGGCCGCGGTTTTAACCGCGGCAATTGCCCAGAAAAAGGGGCTTTAGCCCTGAAGCACATCAGGCCTGTTTCAGACGGATACCAGACTACGTTCAGAGGTAGTTGCCGGAGGAATCCAGAATGGGCGAAGCACTCGGTATGATCGAAACGCGCGGCATGGTTGCGATGATCGAGGCCTCGGACGCTATGGTGAAAGCGGCCAAGGTCACGCTCGTCGGCTGGGAGAAAATCGGTTCAGGCTACGTCACCGCGATGGTCCGCGGAGATGTGGCGGCCGTGAAAGCGGCCACCGATGCCGGCGCCGCCGCCGCGCGCCGCGTGGGCGAATTGATCGCCGTGCACGTCATCCCGCGGCCGCATCAATCGCTCGAGGACGTGTTGCCCATCGGCAAGACTCCGATGGTAGCCGCGAAGTAGCCGTCGCGAAGCGGCAAAGCGCCTTGGCTCAGCGCGTAAGCGCACAATCGTCTTCGCCGCTATCGCGCTTCACCGTTTCACAAGAATGCTGTACTAACGAGAAGAGCGTCGCATTGAGGATCTTTGTAGGTCGCGGTTTTAACCGCGGCGTAAAACGTGGCTTGTTGAAAGGGGCTTCAGCCCCTGAAGATGAGAGTTGAATCCTAGCCCGGCCGTATGAGATCGAACTCTTTCTAGACCATGCTCCTCGCTCGCATCGTCGGCACCGTAGTTTCCACTCGCAAAGACCCGCGCCTCGAAGGCAAAAAACTCCTCATCGTGAAACCTATCAACCCCGAAGGCGGC
Source organism: uncultured Acidobacteriota bacterium (assembly GCA_963729525.1). Taxonomy (GTDB): domain Bacteria; phylum Acidobacteriota; class Terriglobia; order Acidiferrales; family UBA7541; genus Palsa-295. The sequence continues at coordinate 15,080 of CAVSOB010000001.1, read as the reverse complement.
GACGAATCCGGCTACCTGATCGCCGTCGATACTGTTGATGCCGGCTTCCGCGAAACAGTTCTAGTCGTTTCTGGCAGCTCCGCCCGCATGGCCGCCGAATGCAAGGACCGCCCCGTCGATGCCGCCATCATCGGCATCGTCGACGCAATCCAGCTAGACGCTCATCACGAAGCCGAACTCGCCGCGGCCCGAAAGAAATGACGCAAGATTACGGTAGGGCTGAAAAATGATTCTCGGCCGCGTCATCGGCAAAGTCATCGCCACAATGAAAAACGACGCACTCACCGGCCAGCGCCTGCTCATCGTTCAGCCCATCGACCGCTACGGTCGCGATAAAGGCAAAGCGATCGTCGCGCTCGATTCGGTAGGTGCCGGCGCAGGTGAAACCGTTTACTGGTGCCGAGGTAAGGAAGCCAGCTTTCCGTTTCTTCCCGTCGAAGTTCCCACAGAAGCAACGATCGTCGGCATCGTCGACGAAATCAATGTTCCGGCGAAACCCGGAAATTCCTGATGCTGATCGCACGCGTTATCGGTGACGTAGTGGCCACTCAAAAAGATCCGTCGCACAACGCGCGCAAAATCCTGCTCGTGCAACCGCTCAACCTCGACGGTTCTGATCGAGGCGACGCCGTTCTCGCGCTGGATGCCGTCGACGCCGGAATAGGCGAGCGCGTGCTGCTTTCCGCTGAAGGGTTTTCCGCGATGACTGCTTGCGGCCGCCCAAATTCTCCGATCGATACCGCTGTAATCGGTGTAATTGATGAAGTCACGCTGATCGATGGCGTGCAGTAACCCACGCTATCGCCGCTGCTTTATCGAACAGAAAAATGGGCAGCGCTCGCTGCATCGAACGCCGCCCATTCCGCGATCACATCAAAAGCCGCCTGCATCAGTTTGTTACTTTCCCGCTACCGTGCCGCCCGTCACCGAAATATATTTCGTCTTGCCGCCAAAATGAATCTCGGTGATTTGGTTGCTGTCAGTTACGACGGACGTATATGAGGCCTTGCTCTGCCCGTCTTTCCACTCGATCGGCACTTCCGCCACCACTTTACCGTCGCGCGAAATTGTCATCTTTGTTTCATCCGCGGACACTTGATACGTCCCAGGTTTGAGATCTTTTCCGGCTAGAGTCGCCGCGCTGTGCAGATCGACGGCGACACGGGAGACCGGCTTGTCTGTCTTTGAATTATCGGCGCGCGCTGCGATCGGCATCGCCAAAGCAAGCGCCGCCAGGATTGTCACCACCAAATTCATTCGACGATGTTCCATTTTTATTTCTCCTTGTTCTCACTCGCCCCTTGCAAACTCTTAGACGCGACGTCTTCTGCACCGAGAGCGCCATTTCAAAAGATTCATAAAAAAAGCCTTGCAGCAATCGTTACGACTAAATCGCTCCGCATGCGGACACCGTACGTGCGAAAGCGAACAGCCCGCTCGGGCCAGCGATTCAAAAATGAGTAAAAACTCAACACTCTCCGAATTTTCGGAGAATGTCGAACATAACGAGATGCTTTTCGCTGCGCTCTTCTTGTATACGCAGCGCTGTGGCGCTTAGTTCCGAAGTAATCGAAAATTAACAATATTCATCAATTCGGATTTGTGCTGCTGATTCGAGTGCACTCGTTTGGTGCACGCGCTTTTCCGGCCTGCGGGCCTCGCATTTGACACCCCGACGACGCTCAGGAATAATCGCTCGACATGATCGGTTCGCTTCGCGGCAAGCTCATTGAGAAACGCCCCAACCAGGTGCTCGTCGATGTGAATGGCGTGGGCTACCAGGTGCAGATTCCGCTCTCCACGTTCGCTGGCCTCGGTGCGCTCCACGCCGAAACCAGCCTTTTGATTCACACGCATGTGCGCGAGGACCAGATCACCCTGTATGGTTTCGTCACCGCTCGCGAAAAGCAGTGTTTTGAGCTGCTGATTTCGGCGTCTGGGGTGGGGCCTTCGCTCGCGCTGAAGATTTTGTCCGGGATGAGCATCGAAGAGCTGGTTCCCGCGATTCGCAAGAGCGATCTCGCGCAGCTCGTAAAAATCCCTGGCGTCGGGCGCAAGACTGCCGAACGAATCGTCGTCGAGCTGCGCGACAAGCTCGTCGTGATCGATGTCCCTGAAGCGGGCAGACCGAGCACGCGCTCGCCACTCGAGGACGACGTAGCCTCAGCTCTTATGAATCTTGGTTACGATACGAAGTCGGTCGAGCGCGCCGTCGAAAAATCACGTGCGGCGAATGGCAACGATTTCGAAAAATTGCTGCGCTCGTCGCTCCAGATTCTCGGAAGCTCCGCAATGCACAAATCGGCCCGTGCAGGTCGCGACGAATGACCGACAATCGCAGCCGGATCATTTCGGGTAAGGCCCTCGAGGAAGACGCGCGCATTGACGCCACGGTGCGCCCCCAGAAGATCGAAGACTTCATCGGCCAGTCGCGCGTAAAAGAGAATCTAAAAATTGCGGTAGACGCCGCTCGCAATCGCGGCGATGCGCTCGATCATGTCCTGCTCTACGGTCCGCCCGGCCTCGGCAAAACCACGCTCGCGCAGATCCTCGCCAACGAAATGGGATCGGCCATCAAAATCAGCTCGGGCCCGCTGCTCGAAAAAAAGGGTGATCTCACCGCCGTCCTCACGTCGCTCGATGCGCGCGATTTTTTCTTTCTCGATGAAATTCACCGTCTGCAAGCCGCGCTCGAAGAAATTCTCTATCCCGCGATGGAGGATTTCCGCATTGATCTGATTATCGGCCAGGGCCCCGGCGCGCGCGTTCATCCGTATCAGTTGAACCGCTTCACCCTGATCGGCGCCACAACGCGTGCGGGATTAATCATGGCGCCGCTGCGCTCGCGCTTCGGAATCGTCCATCGCCTGGAATTTTATTCACCGGAAGATTTACAGCGCATCGTGGAGCGCTCGGCAAAAATTCTCGGCATCACTATGGACCGCGAAGGTGCAGCCGAGATCGCGCGGCGCAGCCGCGGCACTCCGCGCGTCGCGAATCGCTTGCTGCGCCGAGTCCGCGACTTCGCTGAAGTGCGCGCCAAAGGCCACATCACGCTCGGCGTTGCCCGCGACGCGCTCGCGATGCTCGGCGTCGACGAGCACGGCCTCGACGAAGTGGATCGAAATCTGATGCTCACCATCATTCAGAAGTATTCAGGCGGCCCTGTGGGACTAAATACTATCGCCGCCTCGCTCAGCGAGGAAGAAGACGCCATCGAAGAAATTTACGAGCCTTACTTGATGCAACTCGGACTGCTCGATCGCACGCCGCGTGGCCGCGTGGCGACGGCGCTCGCTTACAAGCATTTCGGCTTCGACGAGCCGCGTCGCCAACCTGCGCTTTTCAGCTAGGCATCCACCTGGCATTTGCAACCCCCTTTTACCGCCTATTAGAATTCTTCAACTTGTTGATTCGTAACGATTTGCCGTGACTTTTAATCGCGTTACGGTGTATTAAAACTCCCGGTCGCGACTCCAACCTGCGGTCCTACACGGTTTAGATGCTTGTTCAACGGCGGCGGTGGTTTCACGGCGAAAGGATTCACCTCAGCGAGGCTGTTGCCAATTTCTGCAAGGCGAAGGATGTGAAGTGATGGGACTTGCTGGACTGGTTCTGGGCATTGATTGATGCAGGAGGGTCGCGCTAGCTGGGCGATGCTTTCGCCGAATCCAAACCGTTCCGGCGAGCCAGGGCTTGTGAAAGCGACGGCAAACCGTCGCACTCAAATTTGCCTGCGGATTTTCGCGGCGAACGGTTTTCAGATCTTCTTTCGACCTTCGCGGCCGTCAACAGACAACGCGCCTGCTGAGAGGCCGCCGACGGCAATGCCGCCCGCAGCCAGGCCGCCCATTGCGATGGCTCCCAGCGCCAGGCCGCCCATCGCGATTAAGCCCACCGAGATTCCACCGAGTGCGACGATTCCCATTGCTTTGCCGCCGAGGGCCAGGATGCCGCGAGCGCTACCACCGAGAGCGATGTATCCACGAGCTGAGCCGCCCAGCGCCAGCCAGCCTCGCGCTTCGTCGCCAATTGCGATGATGCCGCGTGCTTTACCGTGAGGTTCGCCGTGAGTTGGTCCGAGGGCAACGTCGATGAGCAGCAATCCAGCGAAGGTCCTCTCGGATCGGGTACGAATCGATTGGCGCGAGTCTTTTTTCATATATTCGCCGATTAGTCTTGAGGCTACGTGGCTGCACCGCGGCTGTCAATGAATCAGCGCCGGCAAGCCGGGGCTTATGAAAGAGGCGGCGAGCAGCCCTTCGGCTCCGCTCAGGACAAGGCGCACTCAAGTTGATGCCAGTCCACTTTGGCTCTACCCGCATTTCTAATCGCAGCTACCATCCGCTATGCGCGACATCCATATTCGTTCTGCTCTTCGCAGTGACCTTCCGCGTCTCACTGAGATTTACAACCACTACGTGGTCCATACGCCGATCACATTTGATCTCGCGCCGCATGCGGTGGAGGCGCGCGTGCCTTGGTTCGAACAGTTTGCTACTACCGGCCGTCATCGCCTTCTTGTAGCCGAAGAAAACGGCGTTGTGGTGGGATATGCGGGCACCACGCGATTTCGCAATAAAGCGGCGTATGAGACGAGCGTTGAAACCACGGTTTATTGCAGCCACGATGTGATTGGGCGCGGCATTGGAAGCTGTCTTTACGCCGCGCTTTTTGAAGCGATCGCCGGAGGGATATACACCGCATCATCGCCGGCTACACGTTGCCTAATGCGGCCACACTCGCGTTGCATGAGCGATTCGGATTCAAGCAGGTTGCGGTGTTCAGCGAAGCGGGACGCAAATTTGGACGCTACTGGGATGTGGGGTTCTCCGAGCGGTCGCTGCGGTTGGATGACGCTCGAATTGCCAAGGAATAGCGGCTGGGATTCTTCCGCGGCCCTCAGAATGACAAACTAAGCGTGACCCGCGAACCTTTAGCGGAATCCGAAACGGAGCATGATGCGTACCTATTCCAGGTACTTATGAGAGCGATTCTTGCCGCTTGCTTGTTTACATTCTTTCTTGCGAATGCGGCGTTCGCTCAAACCTCGTCACCGGCTGTTGATGCTGCGAGCAGTGCGGGTGGGCCACAGAGCGCAGATCGGTCCAAACAGCAGGATGCACAGCATGCAGGGCGATTGAAGTGGCGGCCGTGGTCGGACGCTGTGTTCGCGGATGCGAAGCGCGAGAAGCGCTTTGTGCTTCTTGATCTCGAAGCGGTGTGGTGCCACTGGTGCCATGTGATGGACGCGAACACTTACTCCGATCCGGCGGTGATCAAGCTGCTTGAGTCGCGTTACATCACTGTGAAGGCCGATCAGGATTCGCGGCCGGACCTATCGAACCGCTACGAAGATTATGGGTGGCCGGCTACGGTGGTGTTCGATGCGGAGGGCCATGAAATCGTGAAGCGACAGGGCTACCTGGCGCCGGACGAAATGGCTTCGATGCTGCAGGCGATCATTGACGATCCGACGCCGGGGCCGTCGGTGGAGGCGGAAGCGAAACTTCGGTTGCCTTCGAGTCCGCTGCTAACGGATGGGCTACGTGCGCAATTGAAGAAGAATTATCTCGCCGGCTATGACGCCGCGCAGGGAAGCTGGGGCACGAATCAGAAATATCTCGACTGGGACTCGGTGGAATATTCGATGGCTCTCGCGCGCCTGACCGGCGACACGCAGGCCGAGCACATGGCGCGGCAGACTTTGACCGAGCAGCTTCATCTGCTCGATCCAGTGTGGGGCGGCGTGTACCAATATTCGATGGGGAGCGACTGGAATTCTCCACATTTTGAAAAAATCATGCAGATGCAGGCGGAGAATCTGCGCGTCTATTCGCTGGCGTATGCGCAATGGGGCGATCCCGCATATCTGCATGCGGCGCAGGAAATTCGGCGTTATCTGAAAACGTTTTTAACTTCGCCGGAGGGCGCGTTCTACACGAGCCAGGACGCAGACCTGATCGAAGGACATCACAGCGCGGATTATTTTGCGTTGGGCGATGCGGCGCGGCGAAAGCAGGGCGTGCCACGCGTGGACAAGCACGAATATGCGCGCGAAAACGGCTGGGCGATTGCGGGGCTTGTGGCGTTTTACGATGCGACTGGCGACACCGAGGTACTGAAAGACGCGACGCGCAGCGCGCGATGGGTTATCGCGAATCGGGCTTTACCTGGCGGCGGCTTCCGGCATTCGAGCAAGGATGCGGCCGGGCCATATCTGGGAGATTCCATCGCAATGGCTCGCGCGTTTCTTGCGCTTTACGGTGCGACAGGTGATCGCGAGTGGCTCGCACACGCGGAAGCTACGATGAAATTTATCGCTAAGAATTTTCGCGACGCGCAGGGCGCGGGTTTTCTAACTTCTAAGACGCCGACGGATAAGAGTTATACGCCGCATCCTCAGCGGGATGAAAACGTGATGGTGGCGCGCACGGCGAATCTGCTTTCGTACTATTCGGGGGATGGCACGTATGAGGATTTGGCGAAGCAGGCGATGCGATATCTTGCGGCCCCTCCGGTCGTTTACAGGCTGCCAGCGTCGAGCGCGTTGCTGGCTGATCTTGAATTAGGAAGTGCGCCGCTGCATTTGACGATTGTGGGTCGGAAGGATGACCCTGTGGCACAGAATCTTTTTCAGGCTGCGCTGCGGTATCCCTCGAGTTACAAACGTGTGGAGTGGTGGGACGCGCGGGAGGGGCGATTGCCGAATCCGGATGTGCAGTATCCGCAGTTGAGGCGGGCGGCAGCGTTTGTTTGTACGGGGAGGGCTTGTTCGCCGCCGATTTTCAAGGCGGAGGAATTTTCGGGGCGGGTGGATAAATTGTCGGGGGCGAAGGCGGGGTTGTGATTCGGCGGGGTGCGAGACAGAAAGAAAATCGAGATTGCTTGAGCGGTGGCTTTCGCGAGGGGGCGTGCTTGGAGATTTTGAACGGGTGCTGCGAGGGAAGGCGCACGGGCAGGAGTGCCTGTGCCACTTGAGGCGCATCGGCCGGCGTTGAAGGAATTTTGTTTGTGATTATTCGCAGCGGAGGGAGACCATGGGGTCGATGCGGGCTGCGCGGCGGGCGGGGATGTAACTGGCGAGAAGCGCAATCAGCGTAAGAAGCGCGGCGATTAGGGCGAATGTCAGCGGGTCCGTTGAACGCACGCCGAAAAGCAGGCTGCGCATCAGGCGAGTGAGAGCGAAAGCGCCAGCGAGTCCGATGGCCACACCTGTTAGCGCGAGAATCATTCCCTGGCGCACGATGAGATTAAGAATATTCTTCTGCGTCGCTCCCAGCGCGAGGCGGATTCCGATTTCGCGCGTGCCTTGATTCACCATGTAAGCCATCACACCGTAGATGCCGATCGTCGCGAGCGCCAAGGCGAGGGCGGCGAAAAGACCCAACATCACCATTGAGAAGCGGCGGCGGGCGAGGGATTCCTGGACGCGGTCGTCCATGGTGCGCACGTTGTAGATGGGAAGATCGGGGTCGAGTTCGCGAACTTCTTTTTTTAGGGCGGAGGTGAGGGCGGCGGGCGCGACATTGCTTCGCAAGACTACATTCATCGCGGGCGTGGTGTACTGCGAGTGCGGAAAGTAAAAAGCGATGCGCGGATCGGAATCGAGCGCGTCCTGTTTTACGCGGCCGACCACGCCGACGATCGTGATCCACGGTTCTTTGGAATCGAGACCGCCGCTGCGGATTCGTTTGCCGAGGGGATCTTCGCGCGGCCAGTATTGCTGGGCGAAATATTCGTCGATGATGGCGACTTTCTGCGTGGTTGGCGTATCGAGATCGTTGAAGAATCGGCCCTGGCGCAACGGAATTTGCATGGCTTCGAAATAGTGGCCGCTGACGATGCGTTCGTCGGCGTTGATAAAATTTTCGCCGGGGGGTGGGGTGCGTCCTTCAATGGTGATGGGGCCCCAGGCAAACATTTCGCTCAGCGGAAGCGATGTGACCGCGCCTGCGGCTGAGACACCGGGGATGCGCTCGAGTCGCTCATCGAGCTGGCGGTAGGTGGCGAGCACGGTGGCGCGATCTTTATAGCGCAGGCCGTTGGTGGTGAGCTCGAGGGTGAGGACGTTGTGCGGATTGAAACCGGGCGCGACGTTCTCGAGGCTCGCGAAGCTGCGAATCAGCAGGCCGGCGCCGATCAGCAGCACCACCGAAAGCGCGAGCTCGGAGACGACGAGGAGACGGCGGAAATTATTGCCGCGTCCCCACACGGCGCCCGTGCCGGCAAAGCCGCGGGTGCCGTCGCTCAGTATGGCGTGCATATCGAGGCGTGCGATGCGGAGGGCCGGAGCGAGGCCGAATAAAATTCCTGAGAAAATAGAGAGCGATAAGGTGAAGAGCAGAGCCTGGCGGTCCACGCCGATGTCGCTCAAGCGCGGAACGCTTTTCGGGCCGAGCACGTGAATCCAGCGAACACTGAGAATCGCGAAGATAATTCCCAGCGCGCCGCCGCAAAGCGCGAGCAGGACGCTTTCCGTGAGCAACTGGCGAATGATGCGGCGAGCGCTGGCGCCTAAGGCCGTGCGCACGGCGATTTCTTTGCGGCGGGCGACGGCGCGGGAGAGCAGGAGATTCGCAACGTTCGCGCAGGCGATCAAGAGGACGAACGCGACGGCACCGAGCAAAATTAGCAAGGTGCGGCGGGCGTCGCCGACCACTTGTTCCTGGAGCGGCACAATTCCGAACGTGAGGCCGCCGTTGGGCGGATATTCCTTGGGATGATCCTGGCGGAGGCGGGCGGTGAGCGTGTCCATTTCAGCTTGCGCTTGCGCGACGGTGACGCCGGGCTTGAGCTTGCCGACGATGTTGTAGTCTTCGTGGTCGCGATTTTGCGCGGCATCGGGCTGCATCGGAAAGGGCAGCAGAATTTCTGCCTGGTTCTCAGCACCGTACAGCGTGGGCATCACTTCGCGCGGCAGTGAGAAGGATTTCGGAAGAATGCCGACCACTTCGCACGGCACTCCGTTGATGGCGATTTTTTTACCGAGGATGTGTGGGTCGGAGCCGAAGCGGCGCGTCCAGGTGCCGTAACTCAGAATCGCGGTGGGATTGCGGCCGGCGATATTTTCGTCGGGGAGAAACAGGCGGCCCATTGCGGCGCGATAGCCGAGCATCGGAAGAAGATTCGAGGAGATGCGAATTGTGCCGATGCGCTCGGGGTCGCCATTGCCGGTGAGATTGTCATTCGTACCGAAGGCGATGGCGACATCTTCGAAGCCGGAGTGGCCGTTCTTGATGTCGAAATATTGCGCGGTGGAAAACCAATCTTGCGTGATGCCGAGGCCGGGCGAACGATTCCACAGGATGACGAGCTGGCTGGCGTCTTTGTATGGAAGCGGGCGCAGCAGGAGCGCGCTGGTGATGCTGAAGATGGAAGTATTGGCGCCGATGCCGATGGCGAGAGACAGGATTGCGGCGATCGAAAAGCCGGGATTCTTGGCGAGGGCTCGGAACGCGTAGCGGAGGTCGCGAATCAGGGCATTCATCGAGAGCCGTTCGTAAGGTGAGTCATTGACCTGAGCGCTTTGGGGCTGACGGGATTAGACGGCGCTCTCGAATTTTCGTCTCTTATGGGCCCGAAGAAAATGTATTGCAGGATTTGATGCTGCCGGAGGTTAGGCCCGTCTTGAACCATTGCGCGCGTTGGGCGGAAGTGCCGTGCGTGAATTTGTCGGGCATCACGCGGCCGGTGGCTTGTTTTTGAAGACGGTCGTCGCCTACCGCGGCTGCGGCATTTATTGCGGACGCGATGTCGCTTTGATCGATCAGGTTGCGCTGTTCGGTGGAATTGCCCCAGACGCCCGCCAGGCAATCGGCTTGCAGTTCGAGAAGCACAGAAAGCTGATTGGCCGCGCCCGGATTGCGCTGCTGTTCGGCGCGGACGGTGCGTTCGATGCCGAGAATTTTTTGCACGTGATGTCCGATTTCGTGAGCGATCACGTACGCTTGCGCGAACTCACCGGATGCGCCGAAGCGGCTGCGTAGCTCATCAAAAAATCCGAGGTCGAGGTACACCTTTTCGTCACCGGGGCAGTAGAACGGGCCGGTGGCGGTTCCGGCCGCGCCGCAGGGCGAGTTGGTCTGGTCGCGAAAGAGAACCAGCTTGGCGTGGCGATAATTGGGGATCAGCCTGTCCCAGTCGGATTGTGCGTCGTCGAGAACGAAGGAAACGAACTGAACTTCGCGCGACTCGGCAGCCTTGCGCGCGGGATCAACCGGCCGGCTCACGCCCGGTGAAACACCCGGGGAACCAGTATGGAGAAAAGGAGAGATCAGATCCCGCTTGAAAACGAAACTCAGGACGAGCAGCACCAAAAGTCCGCCGATGCCGAACGGGATGCCGCCGCCTCCGAATCCAAAGCCTCCGCCGCCACTGCTATCGCGACGATCTTCGATGTCGCCGCTGACGCCGCCAGGAGTCCAGCGCATGAATCACCTCAGGAAGGGAGTACGAACGTCTAGAAGAGTATACGCGACGTAGCTTGCCTTAGCGGAGCAAATGGTTCATTGCTGAAATGTGCGGGTATGATGGCTCGTTCTTTAGTCCGGAGCCGCCGCTTAGATGACGACTTTTTACTTATCGCTGGGATCGAATATGGGGGATCGCGCGGGGAATATCGCGCGAGCGATTGCAGCGCTCGGCGAGCGAGGAGTGCGCGTGACGCATGAGTCTTCGTTGTATGAGACCGAACCGCTAGAGATGAGGGAACAGCCCTGGTTCCTCAATTGCGCAATTGCTGCGGAGACGGAGCTTTCGTCTCAGAGGTTGATGGAACTGCTGCTCGAGATCGAGCGCGAGATGGGCCGCGAGAGACTGGTGCCGAAAGGCCCTCGGCTGATTGACATGGATATTCTGCTGTACGGGTCAGACATTGTGAAACAACCGGGTCTCGAGATTCCTCATCCGCGAATGGCAGAGCGGAAATTTGTGCTTGTGCCCCTCGCTGAGATTGCGGGAGAAGTGAATCATCCTGTGTCGATGATGACCATTGCAGAAATGCTGGAAGCGACGGCGGATCGGAGCGCGGTGAGGAAGTGGCTAGGCTGACAGCACCGCGGCTCGAGAGCCAGGCGGGGAATTGCGTTGTGGCGAGAGGCCGGTGTACGTTATCGGGCCAATCAGTCAAAACGCGAATCCCGGTTCGCGGAGGGAAATCATGCGAAGAATTATTCAATTGGTTTTGATCTTGGCACTAGCCGCTGTGGCTCCTTCGCTTCATGGCCAGGATCAGAAGGCGGAAATTCAAAAGCGATTGAGCTCAGCGTTCAAGCGAACCACGCTGACGGCGGACCGATCGGATGTAGCCAAGGCAGGCACCGTTCTTACGCTGCACAAAGATAATCTTTTGATGTGCAGCATGGACGCACATGCCTCACCGACCAACACATATAAGAATGGGGCGATCTCCATGGGGCTGGGCGCCACGATGTCGTGGAGCATGGCGTTGAGCTCGGTGGGTCAGCAAGTGGCCAATACTCCACAGCGCAAGTTCGTTGGCGGCGAAAAAATTTGGCTGGCCGATTACCAGGTGAAAGACGACGGGGTTTATTTTCTGTTTTACAGCGACCCGTTTGACAACATCCGTTACTTTGGACAGCTGAAATTTCCCGTTTCGAAGGGCGCGTTTCCACCCGCGGACACCATGATGAAGACAATCGCTGAGGTGGTGACGGACGACAGCGCCCAGGAGGCTGCACCCGCGGATTCCTCTGCGCCGCCAGCGCAGCAGGGGGCCGGTGGACAGGCACCAGCGCCAGCGCCCAAGACTATCGGCCTGGGCCAAACGAAAGATGAGGTAGTGGCGATCCTAGGGCAGCCACAAAAAATGGTGAATCTGGGGGCGAAGGAAATGTACTACTACCCGGATATGAAGGTGATCTTTACAAACGGAAAGGTCACTGACGTTCAGTAGGCACATCTAATACGGTTTACTGAACGTCTGCTACTTTCCCGCCTATAAAAGTGACTTTGATGTCTTTGTAAACGAAAATCTCTTTGGAGCCTAGCGCGACTTTCTTTTCCGGCTGCCCGATCATGCCGACCACCTCATCCTCCGTCTGGCCAAGCTGAATGGTGGGTGGCGGTTGAGCCGGTTGTGCGTCTTGCTGAGCAGCTTGCTGCTGCTGGCCTTGATCCTGGCCGCCTGCCGCCGCCTGCTGGTCTCCCTTTCTGTCCGCAGGCGCTGAATCGTCCTGCTGAACTTTGAGGACTTCACCGACCATGCTCAACACTTGATCGGTGGCGGGCGTCGCGCCATGCGGGTAAACAAATTTGAGCGTGCAATAGTAGCGGATATCTTGGACGGCATCGGTGAATAGCGTGAAAACGACCCCGTCGGCCGCCGTATCAATTCGCGTGACCCAGAACTTCTCTCCTGTTACGTAGTAGCGGGTCTGCACGGTCTTCGGCGGCGGATGACCTAGCATGGTGCCGAAGCTCTGCATCTTCTCGTGTGCCGCAAAGGCTCCTGCGGAGAGCCTCCCGTCCTTGTAGATGTTCTGCGGCGGTGCCTGCGTTGTCGTGGCGTACATCAACAACTTGTCCTTTTCGAGGATGAGAACGGCGCCCGCCGTGACGATGTCCGTCTTGTCATCAGTGGTTTTTGTGATTGCGTATTTTGATTCCAGCGCCTGTTGAAGCCCCTGGCCGGCACTGCGAGGGCTTAGTCCGAGGCACGAAAACAGAATTGTTCCAGCAACGATTGACTCTACGATTGCTCTCCGCGAAAACATAGCTTCCTCACCTAAATAAGGATTTGTATCGGGGCTCGGGCACCCATTCTTTCTTACTTTCTAATACTTATGCCGCAGCCATCCGGAGTTGTTAGGTCAAGGTTATCAACCAAGCTTTTACAGCGAAGCCCGGGCGCCAGACGAATACTTGCCCGGCGCCTCGCGTTCAATCAACCGCGCTACTTGCCGCCTTGCGCGCCACCCTGCTGTTGTTGCTGCTGCACTTCGGCTTCGGCTGCGTCGGCGTCTTTTTGTTGAGCGTTCAGTTGCGCTTCCACGTCGAGATCGGGTTCCGCCTTCCCGTCGGGATTCGCGTGACCGCCAGGCTTCGGGCCGGCAGGAATGCCATCTTTGCCCTGGTTTTCGGCGAGACTCTTGAGGCCCTGATCGAGCTGCTCGCGGAAGTGATTGTGCATTTCCTGCAGATCGTCCACGGCCATCGCCACTTGCGAACCCGAATGGCAATCGCCCTTCTGGCTACTGCTGACGAGGACCTTGACGTTCTTATTCGCGTCCGGGCTATCATCAATGCGCGTCACGACATCACCGGGCGAGAGAGAACAGTCGGAGCCGTCCGGCGCCTGCTCGGTCAGGATCACCGAAACGATAAACGTGCGGTGATTCGGATCGAGCGCGGCAGGCACTTCCTCTTGCTGTGCCGCATCTCCGCCTGCTGACGCACTCTGCTGTCCGCCTGCGGCTGCTCCGCCAGAAGCCGGCTGAGGAGCGGAGGCCGCCGCTTTTTCGGCCTCGAGCTGGGCGCGTACTTCGTCAGCGATTGCCTGTTTCACCTCCGGCGTAAGAGCAGGCCCACTGTTATCTCCTCCGCCAGCATTTTCGGCCTGACCGCCGCCGGCGTAGTCACCCATGGCCTGCGCATTAGCCGCCGCAGCTGCATTCGCTTTGGCCTGAGCTTGTGCCTCGTAGGCAGCCTGCAGGTTCTGACTGATTACGTAGTCTGTCATCCAAAGTGCCGCACTCGCGTAGACCGGATACGGATTGAAGTAGTAGCCATAGTATCCGTACCACGGTGCGCCGCCCCATCCCCATGAGTAAGCTACTGGCGCTGCCCATGGGTTGTACGCCCAACCGTAAAATGCTGGGCCGTAATAGTAAGCCGGAACGTAGCCGTAGTAGCAGCAGTATCCGCCGTAGTAGTAGCCGCGGTAGCCGTACGCATAATAGTGACCGTGATAGTAGTAGGTGCGGTTCGAATAGTAGCGGCCTCCGCGCGTATACCGGCGGTCGGAGTATCCGCGGCCTCGGCCGGTACTAACGGTGCGCACGTGCTCGCCCTTCGCGTTCACGTGCTCGGACGAAATCGTACGCCCGCCGCTCGCGTTGCGACTAATCGTCGCGCCCTTGGCCGTATGAATCGAACTTACATATCCATTTGAATTTACGCGGGCCGTGGCGCCGCTCTTGGTGGTGACAGACTTTGCAGCTGCGGCGTTTCCGCCGCCAGCCGTCGTGCTGGTCTTGCCGCCGGTTGTAGTAGCGGTCTTCCCACCGGCTGTAGTCGTGGTCTTGCCGCCAGCTGTGGTGGTTGTCTTAGCACCGGTTGCAGTGGTGGTTGTCTTAGCTCCAGTCGTAGTGGTCGTTGTCTTGGCACCGGCCGTAGTAGTGGTTGTCTTGGCACCAGCCGTAGAAGTGGTGGTCTTACCTGCGGTCGTAGTAGTCGTCTTGCCGCCCGTCGTGGTGGTCGTATGGCCGGCCGTCGTGGTGGTGGTGTGACCGCCGTTTGTAGTGGTGGTATGGCTGCCAGTTGTAGTGGTCGTGGTATGACCCGCGGTCGAAGTACTAGGGTGGCCAGCACTTGAGGCTGGGGCGGAGTGTTGGGCGGGCGCGGCTGCCGGATGGGGCGCCGGTGCTGATCCGCCACCACTACTCTTGTTTTTCTGCGCGTGAGCAATGCCCGGAACGACTATCAAAGCGAGCAAAACGACGAACAATTGAATGAGTTTTCGATTCAAGTGGGCCAGATTCATTTGACTGCCTCCTGATCTCCTCCGAAAACGGCTTCTTCTCCGCGTGACTACTATGAATTTACGGCGTCCCCGAAGCTCGAATTTCCGGCGCGCCTATCCCCGAGGATGCGGATCACGCGCAACTCCGCGCACTTCGCATCTCGAAGCCGTCGCCCGACGCGTCAAGGCGATAGCGGCCTGAGTCAGAAATAGAAGGTAAAGGACTCGATGGATTCACGCTTTTTAGCGGAACCTTGAGCAAACAATAGGGCAGTGCAGCCCGCATGTCAACTCCAGCAGTGGCGCGTGTTTCGAGCATACACATCACCTCTTCAAGCGACTTCGCTTGTCCTAATATCCTTCCCGGCTCTCGCCT